>JAXMCK010000001.1:0-4982 GCA_046349395.1 Geminicoccaceae bacterium
CGGACACGGGGGCGCCTTCGGGCAATCCCGTCGCATGGGCCAGAATCTGTTCGGTCAGCCGTGTCATCGTCTTTCTCCTGTCGGAAATATACACGAGTTTCTGACAGTTTTCAAGGAAGCCCGGAGCAACGGGGCCGGATAGGGGAAAGCCTTCCCCTGCGGCCGAGCCAAGGTCTCGGCCGACCCCTTCTGCGGGGAGACCCCGCAACGCCCCCGAGAGTGAGAGTGCGGACGGGTTTTCCGTGACGGGTTGAGGGCTGGAGAAGAGGTTTCCGGCGCCCGTCGCGGAGAACCGCGATGTTCAAGAACGACCGCAACAGGCGTGCCGGCTCCGACCGGACGAGCCTTTACGACGACATCACCAGCAAGATCATCACCGAGCTGGAGGCGGGCCGCTTCCCCTGGGTCCAGCCCTGGGGCACCGCCACGGCCAAGGCGCCGCTCGCCATGCCGAGGAACGCCGCAACCGGACGTCACTATTCGGGGATCAATGTGCTGATCCTCTGGGGCGCCGTGATCCAGCACGGCTTCCCCGGCCAGAGCTGGCTCACCTTCCGCCAGGCCCTGTCGCTTGGCGGCAATGTCCGCCGCGGCGAACACGGCACCACCGTCGTCTATGCCGACCGTTTCACCCCGGACGACGAAAAGCGCCGCGCCCGCGAGACCGGCGAGGAAGCCGCCGCGATCCCGTTCCTCAAACGCTTCACGGTGTTCAACGCATCGCAATGCGACGGGCTGCCGGACGATGTCGCCATTGTGGCCCCGCCGCCTCCGCCCGGCCTCATCGAACCGCAGGTCGAGGCGCTGATCCGGGCGACGGGCATCGACTTTCGCATCGGCGGCGATCGCGCCTTCTATGTCCCTGGGCTCGACTATGTGCAGGTGCCGCCGCCCCAGGCGTATTTCGAGCCGATCAACTGGCACAGGACCGCCCTGCACGAGCTGGGACACGCCACGGGCCACCCCTCGCGCCTGAACCGCGATTTCTCGGGTTCCTTCGGCTCGAAGAAATACGCCTTCGAGGAGCTGATCGCCGAGATCAACGCCGCCTTCTGCTGCGCCTCGCTCGGCATCACGCCCACCGTGCGCCACGCCGACTATCTCGGCTCCTGGCTCGAGGTGTTGCGCGAGGACAATCGCGCCATCGTCCGCGCGGCCTCCCAGGCGAGCAAGGCGGCCGACTGGCTGCTCGGCTTCCTGCCGGACGCCGACGCCGGCGAGGCCGACGATGAGCGGCAGGCGGCATGACCCTCGCGAAACCGGCCTGAACACCGGAAAGGCGGAAACCCGGCTCCGCGGCTTCACGCCTTTCCGCTTCCGTGGCGCTGTCCTCCTAGAGTGAGAGGGCGGCGCTTCGCTTCGTGACGGGTTGGAGGTCGAGAGAGAGTCTCCCGGCCGCCCGTCGCGGAGTAACGGTCATGGCGACTGCCATTCAGAAGATCACCCTATCGTCGGCGCGCGACATCCCCTTCAACAAGCTGGTGCTGAGCCAGTCCAACGTCCGGCGCGTCAAGGCCGGCGTCTCGATCGAGGAGTTGGCCGAGTCCATCGCCCGGCGCGGCCTCATCCAGAGCTTGCACGTCCGTCCCGTCCTCGACGCCGACGGCGCCGAGACCGGCATGTTCGAGGTGCCCGCCGGCGGCCGCCGCTACCGCGCGCTCGAAGTGCTGACAAAGCAGAAGCGCCTGGCCAGGACCGCGCCGGTGCCCTGTGTCATCGGCGACGCCAACAGCGACATCCTGGTTGATGAGGTCTCGCTGGTCGAGAACATGGAGCGCGCGCCGCTGCATCCGCTCGATCAGTTCCGCGCCTTCCAGGCCATGCGCGACAAGGGCATGACCGAGGAAGCCATCGCCGCCGCCTTCTTCGTCGGCGTCAATATCGTGAAGCAGCGCCTGCGCCTCGCCGCCATCTCGCCCGCGCTGCTGGAGATCTACGCCGACGACGGCATGACGCTCGAACAGCTCATGGCCTTCACCGTCAGCCCCGACCATGACCGCCAGCAGCAGGTCTGGGACGCCGTCAAGGATAGCTGGCAGAAGGAACCCTACCACATCCGCCGAATGCTGACCGAGACCACGGTGCGCGCCGCCGACAAGCGGGCGGTCTTCGTGGGCGTCGAAGCCTATGAGGCAGCCGGCGGTATCGTGCTGCGCGACCTGTTCGAGTCCGACGATGGCGGCTGGCTTCAGGATGCCGGGCTTCTCGACCGCCTGGTGGCCGAGAAGCTGAAGATCGTCGCCGACGAGATTGCGAACGAAGGCTGGAAATGGGTCGAGGCCGCGCTCAGCTTTCCCTTCGGCCACGAACGCGGGCTTCGGGAGCTTGTCGGAGCCACGGTCGATCTGACCGAGGAGGAACGCGCAACCCGCGAGGCGCTGCGCGAGGAATATGACCGGCTCGAAGCCGAATATTCCGAGGCCGACGAACTGCCCGACGAGGTCGATATGCGCCTCGGCGAGATCGAACAGGCGCTCGACGCCTTCGAGCAGCGCCCGGCGATCTACGATCCGGCCGACATCGCCATCGCTGGCGTCTTCGTCAGCCTCGACTCGGACGGCACGCTGTCGGTGGATCGCGGCTATGTCCGGCCGGAGGACGAGCGTCCGGTCGATGCCGAAGGGGACGACACGCCCGAGGTCGAAGGCGACGACGGTCCCGTGGCTACGCCTGCCGTGCAACGCGCCGTCATCACCATCGGCGGCCTGCCCGCGGAGCCGGAGGACGACGAGGAGGACGGCGTCAAGCCGTTGCCCGAGCGTCTCGTGATCGAACTGACCGCGCATCGCACCCTCGCTCTGCGCAACGCGGTCGCCGAGCATCCCGACGTCGCCATGACCCTGCTGCTGCACAAACTGGTCAGCGACACCTTCCGGCACACCGCACCGACCGGCTGCCTCGAAGCCAACGTCCGCCACATCTTCTTCTCCGCCCAATCGGAGGAACTGAAGGACAGCGCGCAGGCGAGCGAGATCGCCGAGCGGCACGGGCGCTGGGGCGATCACGTTCCCGCCGACGATCAGGCGCTGTGGGATTGGTTGAGCCACCTCGACGATGGCACACGCCTCGATCTGCTCGCCCATTGCGTCAGCTTCGGCGTGAACGCCCTGTTCGAGCGGCCGAACCCTTACGGATCAGGCGTCAGCCAGCATGGGCTGGACGTCCGCCTGACGCAGGCCGACCGGCTGGCGCGCGCCACCGGGCTGGACATGGTGGCGGCGGGCTGGAAGCCGACCGTCGGCAACTATCTCGGCCGCGTTACCAAGCCCCGCATCCTCGAAGCCGTGCGTGAGGGTGCGGGCGAACGGGCCGCCCAGCTCATCGACCATCTGAAGAAGGGCGACATGGCCAAGGAGGCCGAGCGCCTGCTGGCCGACACCGGCTGGCTGCCCGAGCCGCTGCGCCTGGTCGACCCCGATGATGGGCGGGCCATCGAACATGGCGCGGAGTCCGATGCCGGAGACGATGCCGCCTTGCCGGATTTCCTCAGCGAGGACGGCGACGACGAGGAAGGCGACGAGATCGAGGACGAAGACGCCCTGACGATCGCGGCCGAATGACCCTGACGGCGGGGAAGTGGCCTGCAGTCGCTTCCCCGCATCTTCGCAAGGAGACCTTCCATGATTGAACCCGACCCGTCCGCCACGCGCCGCGTCGTCTTTCAGTATCTCGTGCCCGTTCACGTCGAGGTCGAAGACGGCCTCGTCGTTTGCGTCACCGTCATCGACGAGACGCCGGTGCGCGATCCAACCCTGGTCGAAGGCGATGCCGGCTATCTGCCGCAAGCCGTCGCCGCCTCAGATGACGGTCAGCCTTGGCCGTCCTGGCGATTCGGCTACTGACCCGCCTTCGATCACGCCTCAACCCCACTCAGCCCGGCCATCGCGCCGGGCTTTCTCGTTTCAGGAGCCTGTCATGGCCGACTATTTCACCCATTTCTCGTGCCTGCTCGACGTCGGCACGCCCGAGAACGCCGCCCGCGCGCTCGACCTCTACAATACGCTGTCTAGGGAAGGCGCGTCGGACGAACCGCCCTCGGAGGGCTTCCTTCTCTCGATCGAACCGCAATACGGCGGCAGCGAACTCTGGATGCGCGACGACGTAACCGGCGATCCCGAGCGCCTCATCCGGTTCGTGCAGCGCTGCGCCGCTGAGTTCGGGCTCACCGGAAAATGGGGTTTCCAATACGCCAACACCTGCTCGAAGCCCCGGCTCGACGGCTTCGGCGGCGGCGCCCATGTCCTCGATCTCGCCACCGGCGAGACCGTGGACTGGATCTACACCGATGGCTGGCTCGCCCAGACCGTCTCCGGCGAGGGAGGTCCGCTATGAGCATCCCCTCCTACGCCAGGACCAATTTCCAGACCCTGCTGCGCGCGGCCGGCGACGGCAATCTCGCCCTCGTGGAATGCCTCGACGCGGTGACGGGCAACCCGCGCTACGTCATCTGCGCCGTGGGGCGGGACGATGGCGATTACGTCTTCACGCCCTTCGGCCATCTCGCCGACGGCAATCCCTACGACACCTATCTGCCGCCCGATCCCGACGATCCCGAAGGCTTCGTGCGCCCAGAACCGGGAGAGGCGCCATGACCGGCATCGACGCCATCTTCGCGGCAGATCGCGAGCGTCCGCCGCACGAACGGTCCCTGCCCTGGCCAGAAACCAGCGACGGCATCACCGTCATCATCGAGCCCAGGCCGCATTGGGCCAACGACATGCGGGCCTTCCGATCCGAGACCTGCGAATATTGCGCCTATGCCGATTGGGCCGCGAACGGCGCCCGCGCCAGGTTCTTCGGCCACGTCGACACCTGCGGCGATGACCTGATCCGCAAGGCCCGCGCACTGGTCGCCGGCGAGATCGCGGACGGACACTGGAACTGACCCGCGAAAAAGCGCCCCACCTCACGGTCGGGCGCTTTTTCCATGTCGGCGTCCCGAGAGTGAGAGGGCGGCCGGGACGGGTTTGAGCCGGTGCGGT
>JAXMCK010000002.1:0-3536 GCA_046349395.1 Geminicoccaceae bacterium
GTCGCGCGTTCTACCCTCTCGCGCCGCTCGAATATTTCGAACGCGAAGCCAAACGCAGCGCCGCTGTTAGCGCCCCCGCGCAACCTCTCATGATCGCCTGAATCGAGTTCAACAATGAGCGATGTCGCCGCCCTACAAATCACAGTGGACGCCTCCGCCGCGAAGCGGAACGTTGACGACCTCACCGCCTCCTTCGAGCGGCTGAAACGCTCCGTCTCGTCTTCCGGAGGCGGAACCGGCTTCTCCCAGCTTGGTCAGCAGGTATCGTCCGCCGCGAACGGCTTCAACCGACTGCAAACCGCCGCTGGAGGCATTCGCAGCGCCTCCCGCGACGCGACCGCCGAATTGCGTTCCCTTGCCAGCGGCTTTGACCTTGTCGGCGGCGCGGTGAAGGCGCTCGCCGCCGGCCTCGCCGGCTTGTCGATTGTCGGCATCGGTCGCGCGATCCAAGACGCGGGCCAGCGCATAACCAGCTTCAAGATCGCGCTCGACTCCGTTGCCGAAAGCCCGCGCGAAGTCGGCGAACAGCTAAAGTTGTTGATTTCCACTGAGAGCTGACCCGGGCGCCACGGGTTTTTCCATCGAGAACTGACCCATGTTCGAACTTTGCCCCCTTGGCCTAGGCAGGGGGCGACGGAGTGATCGACATGGAGTTATTGAGCGTCATCCGACGCTGGCGCTATCGGGATCGGTATTCGATCCGGGAGATATCGCGGCGGACGGGGCTGTCGAGGAACACAGTCCGCAAATACCTGCGATCGGACAGCGTCGAGCCGAAGTTCAACACGCCTGACCGGCCGAGCAAGCTAGATCCTTACGCCGAAAAGCTGTCGCAGATGCTGCGTCAAGAGGCGGCGAAGTCGCGCAAGCAGAAGCGGACGATCAAGCAATTGCATGCCGACCTGGCGGCTCTCGGCTATGACGGCTCATACAATCGGGTGGCGGCCTTTGCCCGCGACTGGAAGACCGCTCGGCAGCGGGAACAGAAGACTACCGGCCGTGGCGTGTTCGTTCCCCTGGTGTTCGCGCCCGGCGAAGCATTCCAGTTCGACTGGTCGGAAGACTGGGCGATCATCGGCGGCGAACGAACCAAGTTGCAGGTCGCGCACTTCAAGCTCTCCTACAGTCGCGCCTTCGTGCTCCGGGCCTATCCTCAGCAGACCCATGAGATGCTGTTCGACGCTCACAATCACGCCTTCCGCGTTCTAGGCGGCGTGCCGCGGCGGGGCGTCTACGACAATATGCGGACGGCCGTCGACAAAATCGGCCGCGGCAAGGAGCGCCGGGTCAACGCGCGCTTCTCGGCCATGGTCAGCCACTTCCTGTTCGAGGCCGAGTTCTGCAATCCGGCGTCTGGCTGGGAGAAAGGGCAAATCGAAAAGAACGTCCAGGATGCGCGCCATCGGCTCTGGCAACCCATGCCCAACTTCGCCTCACTGGCGGCGCTGAACGACTGGCTGGAAGCGCGATGCCGGGAACTATGGACATTGACGCCGCACGGCTCGCACCCGGGAACGATCGCCGACGCCTGGGCTGAAGAAGCCGGGCTCCTGATGCAGCTTCCCCGACCATTCGACGGGTTCGTCGAATACGCCAAGCGGGTCTCGCCGACTTGCCTGGTCCATCTGGATCGCAATCGCTACAGCGTGCCGGCGTCGTTCGCCAATCGTCCGGTCAGCGTTCGGGTTTATCCTGAGCGTATTGTCGTCGTCGCCGAGGGGCAGATCATCTGCGAGCATCCTCGCGCCTTCGCCCGCTCCCACCAACGGCAAAGCGCTACGACGGTTTACGACTGGCGGCATTATCTGGCAGTCGTGCAACGCAAGCCCGGCGCCCTCCGGAACGGCGCGCCGTTCGTCGAGCTGCCTCCCGCGTTCCGGGCTCTGCAACAGCGCATGCTCAAGACACCAGGCGGCGACCGCGAGATGGTCGAGATCCTGGCTCTCGTGCTCCAGCATGACGAGCAGGCCGTGCTCACCGCCGTCGAACTGGCGCTGGAGGCCGGAGCCCCGACGAAGACACATATCCTGAATCTGCTGCACCGCCTTGTCGACGGAAAGCCGACGGACACGCCGCCGATAAAGGCGCCGCAAGCGTTGACGCTGGCCACCGAACCGCAAGCCGACGTCGAGCGTTACGACGCCCTGCGCACTGTCGGGGAGGTGCGCCATGCGTCATAATCCAGCCGCCGGCGCCGTCATCATCATGCTGCGCAGCCTCAAGATGCACGGGATGGCTCAAGCCGTCGGCGAGTTGACCGAACAAGGCTCTCCAGCCTTCGAGGCCGCCCTGCCGATCCTGTCGCAACTTCTGAAGGCGGAGACCGCCGATAGGGAGGTCCGATCGACAGCCTATCAGATGAAGGCGGCGCGCTTCCCGAACTACCGCGATCTCACCGGCTTCGACTTCGCCAGCAGCGAGGTCAACGAATCGCTTGTGCGACAACTCCATCGCTGCGAGTTCCTGGAAGATGCGCACAACGTCGTCCTGGTCGGCGGCCCCGGCACTGGCAAGACACATCTCGCCACGGCGATCGGCGTCCAGGCCATCCAGCAGCACCGCAAGCGCGTCCGGTTCTTCTCCACTGTCGAACTCGTCAACGCGCTCGAGCAGGAAAAGCTGCAGGGAAAACCGGGACAGATCGCAACGCGCCTCGCCCACTCCGACCTCGTCGTCCTCGACGAGCTGGGCTACTTGCCGTTCAGCGCCTCCGGCGGCGCCTTGCTGTTCCATCTCCTGAGCAAGCTCTACGAGCGCACCAGCATCATCATCACGACGAATCTCAGCTTCGGCGAATGGGCCACCGTGTTCGGCGACCCGAAGATGACGACCGCGCTGCTCGACCGCCTCACGCACCGCTGCCACATCCTCGAGACCGGCAACGACAGCTTCCGCTTCAAGAATAGCTCGGCGAAGCCCGCCAAACCCAACAAGGAGAAGCCTCGGAACTTGACGAACGCCTGACCTCGCAACCATCATCAACCACGGGTCAGTTCTCAACGGAAATCCCGGGTCAACTCTCAGCGGAAATCAACAGTTCGGCCTTGCGCGCGACCACAGCGAAATCACCCGGGGTCAGCAGATTGAGCTTGAGTATGGGTTCGGGCGCCTTGAGCTTGAAGGCTTTCAAAAAGGCCGCGGCAATCTGTCCTGCATTCATCGGTAGAAACCGAATTTTGAACAGGAACCGCCGCGCCGTAGCCGGATCAAGCAGGTCCGGCGCATTGGTCGTGCAGGCGAAGGGCAGCGGATGACGTTCCATCCACGTCAGCATCTCGTTGACCTGCGTGATCTCCCACGAATATCGAGCGGCCCCGCGATCTCGAAGCAATGAATCGGCCTCGTCGAGAATGAGGAATGCGCCGAGGTCGGCGGCCTCCTGAAATGCGGCCGCGATCGCCTTTTCCGACTCGCCGAGATAGCACGACACCACATCAGAATAACGCTTCTCCAGAACCTCAAGGCCGAGTTCGTGCGCGAGATAACGAGCGTAGGCCGACTTCCCCGTGCCGGGCGGTCCGGACAGGCAAAATGAC
>JAXMCK010000003.1:0-1097531 GCA_046349395.1 Geminicoccaceae bacterium
GTCAGCAGTCCGCATAGCGCAGAGTGGAAAGCCTTGAAGCCGTCGGGGCCGACGAGGGTCTGCGAGCCCAGGCCGTGGGCCTGCGTGTCGATCTCCAGCATCTCGTCGATCGCCGTCACGTCACGCTCGCGCCAGACGCGGTGCGCCCATGTCTCCAACGTCTGCAACATGCCATCCTCCCTGCGCACAGCCCAGTCGATCGGCCCGATGCTATAATGCGGGCCGCGTTACTTGGCGCACAAAGATGCGGCTCGGTTCGGGCGATTCGGCCGGGCACGAAAGGTGGCAGCAGTCTTTCGAATGGGCGTGATTGCAGCTAGGCAGGGGCCAGCAGCCAAGCAGCGGGAAAGAGATGACCGACGAACGCTCGGCTACGGCGATCCTGCTCGACGATGACGAGGCGAGCCCATCGGAGCCGTTGCTGCGCTCGTCGGTGTTCGGGCACGAGCGTCGCCTGGTCCAGCCCGATCTGCCGCTGCCCTCCGGCTATGTCGCGGATGCCCGCAACCGTGGCGACGGAAGAGAGCTTCTGGCGGCGCTGGCGCCGGCGTCGACCCCGCTCTGCTTCTTCGATCCGCAATATCGGGGCGTGCTCGACCGGCAGAAATACGGCAACGAGGGCAGCCGGCAGAAGGGGCGGGCCGAACTCGTCCAGATGAGCGAGGACGAGATCGCCGCCCTCATCCGGGCGATCGACCGCGTGCTGATGCCGAGCGGGCACCTGCTGCTCTGGGTCGACAAGTTCCACTTGTGCACCGGCATCGGCGCTTGGCTCGCCGGGACGGCGCTGTCGATCGTCGACCTCGTCACCTGGAACAAGCGGCGGATCGGGATGGGCTACCGCACACGGCGGACGAGCGAGCATCTCGTCGTGCTGCAGAAAGCACCGCTTCGGGCCAAGGGTGTGTGGAAGAGCCACGACATCCCGGACGTGTGGGACGAGAAGGTGCCGTTCGGCCTGACGCATGCGAAGCCGGTCGGGCTGCAGGCGAAGCTGATCGAGTCGCTGACCAATCCGGGCGATCTCGTCGTCGATCCGGCGGCCGGAAGCTTCTCGGTGCTGGAGGCGTGCCGCGCCAGCGGGAGGCGCTTTCTGGGCTGCGACCTGCTGGGCTGAACTCGCGCCCGCAAGAACCGGGTCGCCCGCGCGTCGACATCGGTTTTCCTTGTCGCCTTCGTGGCGGAAGGGGTGCCGGAGCGTGGAACGGGTCGTACTGGGGTTGATCCTCCTGTCGGCGGGAGCTGGCGACGTGCTGGCCGATGGGGCGGCTCCGCGCCCGGGGCTCTATCGAATCGAGGTGCGGCTGGAGCTGCCGAATGTCCTTCGGCCCATGCCGTTCCGCACCGTCGAGCGGTGCGTCAGCCAATCCGATGGCGATCCCGGCGCAATCGTCTCGGCGCCGAACATCGAGGCGTGCCCGCTTACCGCACGCTCGATCGAGGGCGGCGTCCTGACCTTCGAGCGGGCGTGCCCGAAGCTGAACGACGGCCGCGCCAGCGGGCGGTTCGAGCTGGCGGAAGACGGCTTCGCCGGCCGGATCGTGCTGACCTTGGGCGGCAAGAACATGCGCCTGACCGAGCTCCAGACGGCGACGCGGATCGGCGATTGCCCGAGAGCGCCGGATCCCTAGACTGGCGTCTCCCTTTCCGGTGGTGGGCTCCCGATGATCCTGGTCGGTCAGTACGATTCCCCCTTCGTCCGGCGCGTGGCCGTGTCGCTCCTGGAGCTGGGGCTGCCCTACCGGCAGTCGCCGCTGTCGGTGTTCGGCGATGCGGTGGCGATGCGCGCGCACAATCCGCTGGGCCGCGTGCCGGCGCTGGTGCTGGGCAATGGCGAGACGCTCGTCGATTCGGGAGCGATCCTCGATTCCCTGGACCAGATGGTCGAGCCCGAGCGTGCCCTGCTGCCGTTGACCGGCGAGGCGCGCCGGCACGACCTGCAGCTGACGGCGATCGCGACCGGCGTGGCCGACAAGTCGGTCCAGCTGGCCTATGAGCGGATACTGCGGCCTTCCGCCCTGCACTGGCAGGAGTGGATCGAGCGGGTGCGCGGCCAGCTCGAGCGTGGGCTGGCCGCCATGGAGGACCGGGCCGGGGAGCTGTGGCCCGCGGGCACGCGGCTCATGCAGCCGGGGATCACGGCGGCCTGCGTGTGGCGCTACGTGCAGATTTCGGCAACCGATCTCGTGCCGGAAGGCCGCTATCCGGGGCTCGAACGCCACTCGGCCGCCTGCGAGGCGCTGCCGTCCTTCAAGGCGACCTGGCCCGACAACCTGGTCGTGCCGCGGGCGAGCTAAGCCCGAAGAAGCATCAATTCCGCGCTGTCGTTCCAGACGTCCATCTTCACGATGCGGCCGCCGCGGATGACGAAGCGGTCGACATAGCGGTTGCCCTCGAAGGGCGTGCCGTCGGGCCAGGCGCCGTGGAGCGTGCCGAGGCTGTAGACGACGGTCTCCTCGCCAGCCTCTGCGACGTCCCAACGCTCGATCTTCTTGCGCACATGGGCGTAGCGGCCGGCGTTGAAGCCCTTCACCTCGGACGGATCCTTGAACTTGCGGCCGCCGGTGAAGGTGACGTCGATGTCGGGCGCCATCAGAACGTCGGTCACCTCGCGCCGGCCCTCCATCGAGGCCAGCATGAAGCGCTCGACCATGGCGATCACCTGGCGCCGCTCGTCGTCCGTCATTCGTCCTCCGGGTCTCGATGGGCGACGACAGTGGCGCCGAGCGTCGACGCCTGACAAGGCGGCAGACGTTCGACACGGCCGATCACGAGGTTGCGATGGCCGACGATGCTCTTGCCATCGAGCGTCTGGGGCGCGACCAGAGCGCCGACAACCGGAGGCAGGTCATGACGATCAAGTTCTACTACCATCCCTCGCCGAACCCCGCGAAGGTCGCCCTGTTCCTTGAGGAAGCGGGTCTCCCTTACGAACTGGTGCCGGTCGACACCCGGAAAGGCGAGCAGCACGGCCCGGCGTACCTGGCGATCAATCCGAACGGCAAGACGCCGGCCATCGTGGATGGCGATGCGACCGTCTTCGACAGCAACGCCATCCTGCTCTACCTCGCCGAGAAGACGGGCAAGTTCCTGCCGGAGAACACGCCGGCGGCCCGTGGTGCGATGCTGTCCTGGCTGATGTTCGTCGCTACCGGCATCGGCCCCTACGGTGGCCAGGCGGTGCATTTCAGGCATTTCGCCCCCGAGCAGCCCTATGCGCTGAACCGGTACCTGTTCGAGGCGGAGCGGCACTGGCGCATCGTCGACGACCGGCTGGCGCGGCACCGCTACATGCTGGGCGATGTCTACACGATCGTCGACATGGCGGTGTGGGGCTGGGCCCGCGCCATACCGTTCATGCTGGGCGAGGAAGCGTGGACGAAGCTGCCCAACGTGAAGCGGTTGCTGGATGAGATCAGCGCCCGCCCGGCGGCCGAGCGCGCCGCGGCGCTGAAGGACCGCCACGCCTTCAAGACCGAAATGGACGAAGAGGCGCGGCGGCACATGTTCCCGCAGAACGCCAACCTCGCCGCCTGATCTCCTGCGGGGCGCCAATCCAATGGTCGGCGCCCCGCTTGTTCTGGCCGGACCAGCGCGCCAAGCGAGCATGGCGTGGTACAGCCCGACGTGGTTCTCGGGTCTTCGGCTTGCGGCAGAGCCGACACGTTCGTGGCCACGATCTCGGCACGCAGTGCCGGGACCGTGGCGAATGGATCGGGACAGGTCGGCCTCGACTTACGCCTGCTTCTTCGCGCGGCGGCGGACGACGCCCAGGCCGACGAGAGCGGACGCGAGGAGGGGAAGAGCCGCGGGCACCGGGACGGGGGGCGGGGGCGTGGTGAACTGATACTCGGCGACGGCGTAGTTGATGCCCTTCTGCACCTTGAAGGTCGCCGTGTCCTTGGCCGCCGTCGCGGTGACCTGACCGACGCCGGTGCCCGTCGCAGCGGGGGCCGTGATCGCGGCATGGGCCGAAAGCGAACCGAGCATGACCGTCATGGCGGCGCCGGCGACAATCCCGAGCGTGGTCGTCTTCATGGGTGCAGTTCTCCTTCCGTGAGGCCGTTCATTGCCTGGAGTTCATCTATTGCGAGGCCTGGGAGAGCCGACAAGCGACAAGTTGGCGAGATCTTCAGGCCAGCATTCGCCTCCAGCGTTAGACATACCACAGTACCTAGCCCTTGCTAGCTACGGCAAGTATAGGGTAGAGTAATGTTCAAGATTTCCTAATGGCAGTGAACTAAATGGCGGGTAATCGGGAGCGCGTCGTCGCCGCGGCACTCATCATGGCGATCCTGGCGCCCGCGGCGTCCGCCGCGCCGGCCGCCATACCCGAGCACATCAGTCGGACGGGCTATCTCGTCGATCAGGCGTGGCAGATCTACCGTCGCCTGCCGGCGACTTGGCGTTCCTGCGCCAGGATCTGCGAACCCATCGACTACCGCGCGGCCGACCACGAGAACACCGCATTCGCCTTCCAGCAGGCGCGGCTTCGGCCGGGGCTGTCGAGCGAGACCCGGGCGCGGCTGCAGCGCCAGGAGATCCTGTTCTTCGGGATGCGCAACGAGACGGTGAACGCTTTCCGCGACTGCCTGGACGCGACCCACGTGGCACCGCCTCGTGCGATGTCGCGGGCGGATCCCATTCCAGGCAGTTGCGAGACCTACAATGCGCAGACCGTGTGGGAGCGGTGGTGCAAGTCGTTCGACGATTTCGCCAACGCCAACCTGCTGCCCATCTTCCGCAAGGCGTACGACACGAGTGCGACCAACCATCTTCCGGCCGGCACAGAATTGTCGATCCAGGTGCTGACCAGGGTCTATGCCGACGGCAAGAGCACGCCCGGCAGTTGGACTGCCTACGGCATACCGAGTGCCATCGCCGACCAGATCAGGAGCAAGCTCAAGGCCTACAAATTCGCACCCTATCCGGCGCAGATCGCGAACCCGCCGCTGTGGCAGGACGTGGATTTCAGGTGGTCGGGCCGCTACACTGGCCAGTCGAACTCGCCGTTCGTCTCCTACTCGACCGCCAAGTTCAAGATGAACTGCGAGGACTTCTACAAGTACGACAAGCTCAAGGAGTGAGCCGAGGCAGGAGGCGAAGGGGGGCGTGCAGCATGAGGGCTGAGCGCGCACGCCCCTTGCCGCTTCGTTGGGCGACAATCATGGGACGCCGCAACTCGGCCGCTATTCCAGCCGATGGCGTTCAACGCCGCGTGTTCGGAAGGCCGTTCAGATGCGAGCCGAGGCGCGCTCGCGCCGGGGCGTGAAGAAGTAGAGCATCGTCGCGACGACGACGCTGCCGGCGACCACGCCGGCCGAGTTCGCGATCATGTCGGCGACCTCGAAGCTGCGGCTGGGTACCAAGGTCTGGCCGAACTCCAGCATGATGCCGACGAGCACGGCACCCGTCGCCAGGAACAGGAGCTGGCGGGCGCTGCGGCAGAAGAGGGCGGTGCCCAGGGTCATCCCGGCATAGGCCAGGAAGTGGCAGCTCTTGTCGGAGAGGTCGCCCGGCAGGCTGGGATTGGGCTCCAGGGACGCGGCGATCACCACGACCCAGCCGAGGCACCAAAGGGCCATGAAGACGCGGCGCAGGTTCCAACGATCGACAAGCTGTAGCACGTTTTCTCCTCGACGCACGTCGCCGCACGGAGCCGGTTGAATTGCTGTGCTAGGCGTGCGGGCCGGCCCAGGTCAACCGCGGTCCACACCAGGGAGCATTAAGCCTTGTTCAGCCGGCACGCTTGATCCGCCCTTCGACGGCGGGTGCGATCTTGCCGCCCTGGGCCGTGATGTAGTCGATCACGGTCGAGGCCATGAGGCGCCCGCCGGACGCGTCGATCAGCGGCTTGCCCGCCTTGAGCGCACCGTAACCGTCGCCGCCGCGATACATGTAGTCGTTGGTGGCGAGCTTGTAGACGCGGTCCGGTACCAGTGGTGCACCGCCGATCATGACCGACAGGATGCGGGCGCCGACGGGCTTCGCCGGGTCGTAGGTGATCGTCATGCCCGACACCTGCGGAAAGCGGCCGCCGCCGTCCTGTACCGCGGAGACGCCATTCTCGAGGGCGGCCAGAAGGTCGCTGCCCTTGATCTCGATCAGCACGGTGACGTTGCCGAAGGGCAGCTCGTTAAGCACGTCCTTGCGGGTCAGGACCGCGCCGGCCGGGTAGGTGCGATCGCCGCGGATGCCGCCGCCGTTGGTCAGCGCGATGTCGGCACCGGTGGCGGCGCGCATGGCGTCGGTGATCAGGTTCCCGAGGTTGCTCTCGGCCTTGCGCACCGTGCCCCGGCGGCTGTCCAGCTCGACCGCCGTCTCGCCCACCGGCTCGTCCAGCTCCTTCGCCAGCCGCTTGTTCCAGCTGTCGATGAGGGTCTCGATCTTCGGATCGGGTGCCACGCCGGCGGTCGATAGATAGCGCCAGGCCGGGCGCCAGGTGACGCTCTCCTTGCCTTCCTTGTCCTTGACCCGGTCGAGGACGATGTCGACCGCGGCGAGGTAGTGCGCGTCCGAGCCCGCCTTGACGATCAGGCGCTGCCCTTCGAGCAGGGTCATGGGGTCGTGATCGTGACCGCCCAGCACGATGTCGATGCCCGGCACGTCCTCGATCAGGGCCCGGTCCTGGGCGAAATCCTGATGGGTCAGGGCGACGACGAGGTCCGCACCCATCTCGCGCAGCTTCGCCACCGAGTCGCGCGCCGTGACCGTGGGGTCGGCGAAGGTGACGGTCGGCCCCGGCGAGGACAGCACAGCCGTTTCTGGCGTAAGCACGCCGAAGAAGCCCAGCTTGTAGCCGCCGACCTCCTTCACCAGCAGCTCGCCCAGGCCGGGCCAGGGCTTGCCGTCGGCGGTGCGGACATTGGTGCCGAGCCAGGGGAACTTCGACTGCTCGAACCGGTCCGTGGCGATGTCGGGGCCGAAGTCGAACTCGTGGTTGCCGGGGACGGCGACGTCGGTGCCGACCGCGTTCGACAGCTCGATCATCTGCTCGCCGTTGGTCATGCCCGACAGAAGCGAGGGCGAGAGCAGGTCGCCGCCGAAGGTCGTCACCGTGTTCGGATTGCGGGCGCGCTCCTCGCGGAGCAGGGTCATCAAGGGCGCGAAGCCGCCCTGTCCCTTCATCGGAGCGATCTCGTAAAGGTCGTTGGTGTGGAGGAACGTCACCGTCGTGGGCTCGGCGCGAGCAGCACCTGCGACGAGCAGGCCGGCGAGCATCGCTTGGGCGAGCAGCAGGCGGCGGACGTGCATCGTGATCCCTCCGGCGTCGGTCGCCGCCAACTTGGCCCCGGCGGCCGACCGCGACAACTGCCGGCAGTTCGCGACAGGCGAGTGACCGCGACGGTGACGAGGGCCTATTGGCCGGCCTCGCCCAGAGCCGCGGACAGGAAGGCGTCGCGCGCGGCGAAGCTCTCGGCCGTGTCGTCGGGCGATAGGGCCAGGAGGAGGAAGGCGTGGCCCGGCAACTGCCTGAGCACGGGTGGTGCTTCCGTTCCGGCCACGGGCCAGACGGCCCCGGCCCGCTGCTGGCGAGGGTCGAGAGAGAGCCGGTACAGCAGGGCCTGGCGCAGATCGTCGATGGCACCTTTCTCGTCGAGCAGGACGAGGAGCGTGGTGGCGACCGCGCGGCAGTAGCGGACATAGCGCTCGGTGGCCCGGCGACGCTCGGGACCGGCACCCAGCCGGTTGACGATCGCCGTCACCTGGTCGCGATCGAGCCGGGTGCGGGCGGCGTCCCAGAAATAGGCGTCGAGGCGGGTGGCGCGATCGGTCCAGGTCAGATAGCGCAGGTCCTGGGCCAGACCGGCGGCGTCGTTCAGCGCCTGCTGCCATTCCGCCCCCATGATGCGGGCCAGCCAGAGATTGGCAGCCCCGCCTTGGTCGGTCACGATGCGTCTCCCGAGTAGCGGCCAAAGCTCCGGACATCGCCCGTGGAGCAACTCATACGTTAGTGAAACTAGCACAATTCAACCAATGAGCAATATGGCCACCGACGCGACGCCGACCGCCGGGCAGGACGAGCCGGCGAGCCCGATGATCGCGCAGTTCAAGGCGATGAAGGCCGCGCATCCGGGTACGCTGCTGTTCTTCCGCATGGGCGATTTCTACGAGCTGTTCTTCGACGATGCGGCACGTGCGGCCCCGGCCCTCGACATCGCACTCACCAAGCGTGGCCGGCATGCCGGGCAGGACATCCCGATGTGCGGGGTACCGGCGCACAATGCCGAGCCTTATCTGCACAAGCTGATCCGCGCCGGGTTCAAGGTCGCCGTCTGCGAGCAGACCGAGGATCCGGCCGAGGCGCGGCGCCGGGGCGGCAAGCCACTCGTCCGCCGCGGCGTGGTGCGGATCGTCACACCGGGCACGCTGACCGAGGAGGCGCTGCTCGAGGCGCGGCGGAACAACTATCTGGCGGCACTGGCGGTGGTCGACCGGGACGTAGCACTCGCCTGGGCCGACGTGTCGACCGGCGAGTTCGGGACCGAGGCCAGCACCGCCGAGGGCTTGGGGCCGGCGCTGGCGCGGCTGGCACCCGGCGAGGTGTTGATCCCCGACGGCCTGGACCGCGAGCCGGAATGGCGGGCCGTCGTCGGTGCGTTGCCCACGGTGACGCCGCTGCCGCCGGCGGCGTTCGACCGCCAGGCGGCCGGGCGCAAGCTGGCGGCGACCTTCGGGCCCGTCGCCGCGGAGAGCTTCGCCTATTTCGGGCCCGCCGAGATCGCCGCCGCGGGTGCGGTGCTCGACTACCTGACCTCGACGCAGAAGGGCGTGCTGCCGCGCCTCGCGCCGCCGCGACGGCTGGAGCCGTCGAGCGTCATGCAGATCGACGCGGCGACGCGGCGCAACCTGGAGCTGGCCAGCGGCCCGACAGGCGGTCGCGAGGGCTCGCTTCTGGCCGCGGTCGACCGGACCGTGACGAGTCCGGGGGCGCGGCTCCTGGCGGCGCGGCTGGCGGCACCCCTGACCGATCCGGCACGGATCCGCCGCCGGCACGATCAGGTCGAGCTGCTGGTGGACGACCCGGCCCTGCGCCAGGACGTGCGTGAGGTGCTGCGCCGCTGTCCGGACCTGGAGCGCGCTTTGTCGCGGCTGGCGCTGGGGCGGGGCGGTCCGCGCGACCTCGCGGCGGTGGCGAGGGGGCTGCGCTGCGCGGAGGCGTTGCGCCGACGGCTGGGCGAACTGCCGGCGCTGGCGACGATCAGCGAGCGCCTGTCCGGAGCACCCGAGTTGGCGGAGCGGATCGAGGCGGCACTCGTCGACGAGCCGCCGCATCTGGCCCGCGACGGCGGCTTCGTGCGCCAGGGTGCTGAGCCCGAAATCGACGACGTGCGGCAGCTGCGCGACGACAGCCGGCGGCACGTCGTGGCGCTGGAGGAGCGCTACCGGCGCGAGACGGGCATCGGCACGCTGAAGATCCGGCACAACAATCTCATCGGCTACTATGTCGAGGTCGCCTCCAACCAACTCTCGCGCGTGCCGCAGGGCTTCGTGCAGCGCCAGAGCATGGCCGGGGCCACGCGCTTCAGCACGAACGAGCTGGCCGACCTCGAGAGCCGGATCGCCGGGGCCGCCGACCGCGTGCTGGCGCTGGAGCTGGAGCTGTTCGAGCGGCTGCGCACGGGCGTCCTGGAGCTGGCAGATCCCGTGGCGGCGACGGCTCGCGCGCTTGCAGCACTCGACGTCGCGGCGGGCCTCGCCGAGTTGGCGGTCGACTGCCGCTATGTTCGGCCCGAGATCACGAGCGGCCGCGAGTTCGAGGTGGTGGGCGGCCGTCATCCCGTCGTCGAGCAGGCACTCGCGCGTAAGGCTGAGGCGTTCGTCGCCAACGACTGCGATCTTGGCGAGATGCAGTCGCTCTGGCTGCTGACCGGCCCCAACATGGCCGGCAAGAGCACCTTCCTGCGCCAGAACGCGCTCCTTGCGGTGCTGGCGCAGACCGGGAGCTTCGTGCCGGCGACCAGTGCCAAGATCGGCGTGGTCGACCGGCTGTTCTCCCGCGTCGGCGCGGCCGACGATCTGGCCCGCGGGCATTCCACCTTCATGGTCGAGATGGTGGAGACGGCGACGATCCTGAACCGGGCCGGACCGCGCAGCCTCGTCATCCTGGACGAGATCGGGCGCGGCACGGCCACCCATGACGGCCTGTCGCTGGCCTGGGCCGTGATCGAACATCTGCACGAGGTCAATCGCTGCCGGGCCCTGTTCGCGACGCACTATCACGAGCTGACGGCACTCGCGGCGAAGCTGCCGCGCCTTTCCTGCCATACGCTGCGGGTGAAGGAATGGCGCGGCGAGGTCGTGTTCCTGCACGAGATCGCCCCGGGCACGGCCGACCGCTCCTACGGCATCCACGTGGCGCGCCTCGCCGGCCTGCCGGCGAGCGTCATCCGGCGGGCGCAGGAGGTGCTGAAGCGGCTGGAGGAGAGCGAGGCGCGGGCCGCGCCGGCGAGGCTCGCCGAGGATCTGCCGCTGTTCGCGGCGGCACCGTCGCCCGACGTCGAGCCGGAACCTGCGGAGGTACACCCGCTAGAGGCGACGCTGCGGGATGTGCGGCCCGACGAGTTGAGCCCGCGGGAGGCCTTGGCCCTCGTCTATCGGCTGAAAGAGCTTACACTGTCGTCCGACCCTGGACCTGAGACTTCGAGATGATCCGATCCCTGCTTCCGAGCCTTCTGGCCGTGACGCTCTGCGGTGCGGCGGCCGCCGATACGGGCGAGCGCGACCTGTCGCGCTTCATCGCCACGACCGGCCCCTTCTGCCTCGATGCGCCCGCGGCCCGCTGCGTGGACAAGGGCTTCGCGTTCGCCGACACCGACAAGGACGGCACGCTGTCGCTCGAGGAGGTGACGAAACTGCACGCGGCGGTCCTCGGCTGGTACGACGACCATGCCGAAAAGCTGGCGCCTATGGACCGGCAGGCGATGGCGGCGGGCCTCCTCGTCGTTCAGATCCTGGGGCCGGAGCAGGTGTTCAGGGGCTTCGACGCCAATGGCGACGGCAAGGTCACGAAGGCCGAGCTGACGGCCGACGTCACCCTCGACGACCGGCCGCTCGGCATCGTGCTGAGCGATCCGAAGTCGATCGATTGGACCAGCCTCGCCGACCGGGCCGGCAGCGCCGCACCCTTGGTAAAGCGACTGCTGGGGCCGCTGGTCCCGCCGGCCTGAACTGCGGCAGGCGGACGCAGCAGGCGAAGGAGCATTCCAGAGTTTTCCGATAGGGACGTAGACTTCTGACGTCCAACGCGTGAGGTTGCTGCATGGACGTGTCCGCGAGACCCACGGTCGAGGCCTTCTTCGACGCGCCGACGAACACCTTCAGCTATGTCGTGAGCGATCCCGCGACGGGCGACTGTGCGGTCGTCGACTCGGTGCTCGACTACGATCCGGCCTCGGGCCGGACCGACAAGCACATGGCCGACCGGATCATCGCGCATGTGCGGGACAACGGCCTGCGCGTGCAGTGGATCCTGGAGACCCACGTCCACGCCGACCATCTCTCGGCCGCCCCCTACATCAAGCAGCAGATCGGCGGCACGCTCGCCATCGGTGCCGCCATCACCGTCGTGCAGGACGTCTTCGGCAAGATCTTCAACGCCGGCACGGAGTTCCAGCGCGACGGCAGCCAGTTCGATCGCCTGCTGCACGACGGCGAGACCTTCAGGCTCGGCACCATCGACTGCCGCTGCCTGCACACGCCGGGGCACACGCCAGCCTGCATGACCTACGTCATCGGCGACGCGGCGTTCGTCGGCGACACGCTGTTCATGCCGGACTTCGGCACCGCGCGCTGCGACTTCCCGGGCGGCGATCCGCGCCAGCTCTACCGCTCGATCCGCAGGATCTTCGAGCTTCCGGACGCGACCCGCCTCTTCATGTGCCACGACTACAAGGCACCCGGCCGGGACGAATTCGCCTGCGAGACGACCGTGGGCGAGGAGCGGCGGAACAATGTCCATGTCCGCGAGGGTGTCGGCGAGGACGAGTTCGTCGCCATGCGCACCGCCCGTGACAAGACCCTCGCCATGCCGCGCCTGATCCTCCCTTCGGTGCAGATCAACATGCGCGCCGGACAGCTGCCCCCGCCCGAGGACAATGGCGTGCGCTACCTGAAGCTGCCTATGGATAGTTTCTAAGACTGGCTTCGCCTACCGGCCTTTGGCCTACTTGAGGCTCGCCGTTCGATCGGTGGATCAGGCCGCCAGCGCGGCGTGGTCGGGGTCCTTCATGAGGTAGCCGCGGCCCCAGACGGTCTCGATGTAGTGCTCGCCGCCCGTCGCTTGCGCCAGCTTCTTGCGCAGCTTGCAGATGAAGACGTCGATGATCTTGAGCTCGGGCTCGTCGATCCCGCCATAGAGATGGTCGAGGAACATCTCCTTGGTCAGCGTGGTGCCCTTGCGGAGCGAGAGCAGCTCAAGGATGCTGTATTCCTTGCCGGTGACGTGCAGGCGCTTGCCCTCGATGTCGACCGAGCGCGCGTCCATGTTGAGCGTCAGCTTGCCGGTGCGGATGACGGCATCGGCATGGCCCTTCGAGCGGCGCACGATGGCCTGGATCCGCGCCATCATCTCGGCCTTGTTGAAGGGCTTGGTGAGATAGTCGTCGGCCCCGCACATCAGGGCGCGCACCTTGGCGGCCGTGTCGGATTTCGCGGAGAGCACCAGAATGGGCGTCTGCACCCGTGCCGCGCGCAGGCGGCGGACGACCTCGTAGCCTTCGAGGTCGGGTAGGCCCAAATCCAGAAGGATGATGTCGAAATCGTAGAGCTTGGCGAGCTCGATCCCGTCCTCGCCCTGCTCGGCCGGCTCAACCACCATGTTCTCGCCTCGGAGTGCGGTCTCGATCAGCCGCCGCGAGACCGCATCGTCCTCGATCACCAAAGCCCGCATCTGTCGTCTCCCGGGCACTCCGGTATCCGCCGCGGCGTTGCCGCGAGCACCTTAAGGCCCTGTTCACTCACCCCTGGTCTGCTGAGGCCCACCGGAAGCCCGTCCCTCAGCGTTAAGACGATACAACCATGAGGTTCATATTTATGCAACCAAAAAGTGTGCACCTGTCGACATGACACACGAAGGGGTTGCAAAGGTGGAGCCGAGCCGGCGGGCAGGGCTCGCGGCGCTGGAGGCGCAACTGGCACACCTGCCGACGATGACCACGGGTGGCTATCTCCGCGGCTGTCGGGGCGGTGCGGCGATCGTCTCGGGGCTGGCTGGCCGGGTGGCCATCGGCGACGGCTGCCGGATCGAGCGGCCCCGAGGACGCCGCCTGGAGGTCGACAGACCCTTTCCGCGCGCATCTGGAACACTCGCGGAGGTTGTGGGCTTCGATATCTCGGGTGCGGTCCTCGTCCCCTATGACGAGCCGGTCGGCCTCGTCGCCGGGGCGCGGGTCGCGATCGACCACGACGCGATGCTGCTGCACCCCGACCCGTCCTGGCAGGGCCGCGTGCTCGACGGATTCGCCCGCCCTCTAGACGGCGGTGCCCCACTGCGGCGCGGGCCCCGCTCCTATCCCTTGCGCGGCCGGCCGCCGGCCGCGACCGAGCGCTCCCGTGTCGGCCCACGCCTGTCGCTCGGCGTGCGCGCCCTCGACCTCTTCACGCCCTGCTGCCTCGGCCAGCGCCTCGGCATCTTCGCCGGCTCCGGTGTCGGCAAGTCGACCCTCATGGCGATGATCGCCGCAGCGGCCGAGGCGGACGTGCTCGTCATCGGCCTCGTCGGCGAGCGCGGCCGCGAGCTGAACGAGTTCCTGGCCGACACGCTGGGCGAGGCGGGGCGGCGCCGCAGCGTCGTCGTCGTCGCCACCTCGGACGAGCCCGCGATGCTGCGCCGGCGCGCGGCCTATGTGACGCTGACCGTCGCCGAGGCGTTTCGCGACAAGGGCCTGCGCGTCCTCTGCCTGATGGACAGCGTCACCCGCTTCGCCATGGCGCTGCGCGAGATCTATCTGGCGGCCGGCGAGGTGCCGACGAGCCGGGGCTACCCGCCTGGCGTCTTCACCGAGTTGCCGCGTCTCCTAGAGCGGGCGGGTCCGGGGACGGGCGAAGGCTCGATCACCGGCCTCTTCACCGTGCTGGTCGACGGCGACGACACCAACGAGCCGATCAGCGACGCCGTCCGCGGCATCCTCGACGGTCACGTGATCCTGGACCGCGCCATCGCCGAGGAGGGCCGGTTCCCCGCGGTCGACGTGCTGCGCAGCCTGTCGCGCACGGCACCCGGCTGCTACGCGCCCGAGGAACGCGAGCCCGTGCGCGAGGCGCGGCGTCTGCTGCGCGTCCATGCCGACATGGCCGAGCTGATCCGCCTCGGCGTCTACAAACCGGGTGCGGACCCCCTGGTCGACCGGGCGGTGGCGGTGAAGGCGGGACTGGAGGAGTTGCTCCAGCAGGCCCCGGACGAGACGCATGCAGCCGCAGAGTCCTTCGCTGACCTACGCAAGGTGCTGGCCCTTGCTGGAGGTGGCGCATGACCGCGACCCGACGGACGCTGGGCCTGCTGGCCCGGCTCAAGCGGCAGGAGGTAGCCGACCTGCGCCGCTCCAGCATCGCTGCGGAAGAGGATCTGGTGACCCTGTCGCGTGAGCTCGTGGCCCACACGGAAAGCTTCTCCCGCGAGCTGGCGCCGTGCGAGTCCACGGCTTGGCTGCTCGGCCTGCACGGCGGCTACGTCGCCCGGAGCATCGACGGCACCCGGCGTGCGACGACGGCGAAGCGCTCCGCCGAGGAGGAGGCCGCGGCGGCCGGCGATCGGCTGCAGGAGGGGGCCGTCCAGCTGCGCACCCTGGAGCGCGCCGAAGCGGCGCTCGCCGAGCGCGAGCGGGACGAGGCCATGCGCCGCCAGGGCCGTGCCTTCGAGGACCTGGCCCTCACCCGTCTCGCCGTGATCGGCCTGAGGTCATCGGCGTGAGCGCAGCCGAAGGACAGCGAAGGCGCGGAGGCGTGCAGGTCCAGGGATGGTTGCGGCTCGCGACCGGCCTGGTACCGGTGCTCGCTTCCACCGACGAGCGATCAAGGCCGCGGTCCCGGGACTGGCGACATGCGCCGTCAGCGAGAGCGGTGCTCAAGGGCCGGCGGGTGGGTGTCGAACCGGACGGCGGCGAACATGCGGCGTGAGTGGTCGCGCAGGATAGCGAATCCGCTGGCGAACCTCGGCTGCCTGCGCATCCTGAGTGGTTTCGCGTCGACGCTTCTCGCGACTGTCGCATCGATGCTTGCCCTGATCCGACTCTGGCCCGCGGTAGGAGCAGGCTGCGGAGGAACATGGGCAATTCCTGAGGGTCCGCCGTCTCGTGGTCGAGGAAGGCCGTCAGGTTTCGAACGCGAGAGAGCAGTCGACAGGACGTGCAGAACCGCATCCGGGAAAGTGCAGCGACCCGCCAGGGATTTCGATGCTCGCGACGCACCTCGGGAGCTGCGGCACGTCGAGACTTCGGGTCGTGTCCGCTTCGAAGGCGAGCGGCGTGCAGAAAGTGATGCATCGACAAACGAACTGCCCCGGCCGGAGCCGGGGCAGGAACGACGAAAAATCTCAGAAGTCGAACTGGCCGATGTTCTCCTTGGTGTAGACGAAGGGCGGGCCCAAGAGGACCTCGCTGCCGTTGACGATCTGCAACTTGCCGAGCTTGCCGGCCTCGACCTCGGTGGCGCCGGGCTTCAGCTTGCCGTCGGCGACCGAGCGCAGGACCTGGGCGGCGGCATAGCCGAGATCGACCGGGTTCCAGAGCACCACCGACTTCACGCAGCCCGATTCGACATAGGGCTTCATGGCGTTGGGCGTGGCGAGGCCGACGACGGCCGTCTTGCCGCATTGCTTCGCCTGCGTCACCGCCTCGGCCGAGGCCGGGGTGGCCACACTCGTCATGCCGAAGATGCCCTTCAGCTCATCGCCGTATTTGTTGATGAGCGTGCTGGCCTGGTTGAAGGAGAGGACATTGTCCTCCTGCGCCTCGACCGTCTCCAGCCACTTCATCTTCGGATAGCACTTCTCCTGGTAGGCCTGCATCTCGGCGATCCAGCGGGCCTGGTTCGGCGTGGTGAAGGTCGAGGTGACGATGGCGAAGCTGCCGTCCTGCCCGATCTCCTTTGCCATCTCGTCGACCAGCGATTTGCCGATGCCGTTGAACTGGGCCTGGTTGACGAACCACTGCCGGGCGTCGGGCGTGCTGTTGGCGTCGTAGCCGACGACGAGGATGCCCTTGTCGAGCGCCTTCTTCAGCACCGGGGCGATCGCGACGGGATCGTTGGCGGCGAAGAGGATGCCGTCGACCCCCTTCGTGACGAAGTTGTCGATGAAAGTGATCTGCTCGTCGATGTTGGCCTTGGTCGGACCGTCGGTGGTGACGGTCATGTTGCCGAGCTCCTTGGCCGCGTCCTGCATGCCCTTGGAGGTGGCGTTGAAGTAGCCGATGCCGATCAGCTTCGGCACGTCGACGACGGTCAGCGGCTTGCCGGCCCGGTCCGGCGCATTGGTCGGCGTGGCACCGTCATAGTCCTTGGCGGCAACCGTACCCGGCGTGGCATCGCAGGCCAGCGGGCTGACCGGCAGCTCGTCCGCACCGTCCCAGCGGGACTGCGCCATGGCCGTCCCGGCCAGCAGCGTGGCCGCAAGGGCCACCATCGAAGCTCGCAACATGGTCTATCGACCTCCCTGGTTCGACATGGCGGGCCTTGCCGGCCCCTCCGTCAGTCGGCGCGACGCCGCTGCGCGAAGCTGGTGACGAGGATCGAGAGGATCAGCACCGTCCCGATCACGACGATGGTGGCATCGCCCTTCACGCCGGTGAGCGCCAGCCCATTCTTCAGGAGCTGGATCAGGACGAAGCCCAGGACGGTGCCGAGGATGCTGCCGCTGCCGCCGAAGATGCTGGTCCCGCCCAGCACCACGGCCGCGATGACGTCGAGCTCCAGCCCGGTGCCCATGTCCGAGCGCGTCGTGCTGACCCGGCTCACGAAGATCCAGGCGGCGAGGCCCGAGACGAAGCCCGAGAGCGTGTAGATGACGAGCTTGATCCGGTCGACCTCGAGCCCGGAGAAGCGGGCGGCGGTCTCGTTATTGCCGATGGCGTAGAGGGCACGGCCGAAGGTGGTGCGTCCGAGCAGCACGGCGAAAACGATGACGAGGACCAGCAGGATCCAGAGTTGGGTCGGCACCCCCAGCACCTCGCCCTGGCCGAGGGTAAAGAACCAGTCCGGATAGCCGCGCACGCTGCGCGCCTGGCTGATGCCCTCGGCGAGGCCGCGATAGAGAGCGAGTGTCGCCAGTGTCATGATGAGCGGCGGCACGCCGATCCGGGTGATGACGAGGCCGTTGAGGAAGCCGGCGGCCGCACCCGTCAGCAGGCAGACGAGGATCGCCCCTTCGAGCGGCAGGCCGAGGTTCTTCCAGGCGACACCCAGGATGATGGCGCACAGGCCCAGGATCGAGCCGACGGAGAGATCGATGCCGCCCGTGATGATGATGAGCGTCATCGGCAGGGCGACGAGGCCGACCTCGGTCAGCAGGCGGCCCTGGTTCAGGAGATTGTCGGTGGTGAGGAACTGGTCGCTGGCGAAGGCCAGGACGATCAGCGCCACCACCAGGATGACGGCCAGGATCGCCTCCTGGCGGCGGACGAGGCGCATGGCGGCGCGGCGGCCGACCGTCTGCTGGGATGGCATCGGCACGCTCGCCATCAGCCGGACCTCTCGCGACGGCGACGGATGAGGTCGGCCAGGACGGTGACGAGGATGAGGACACCCTGAACCGCACGGATCCAGTAGGGCGAGACGTTGATGAAGATGAGCGCACTGGCGATGGCGGCCAGCAGCACGGCCGCCAGCGTCGAGCCGATGACCGTACCCACACCGCCCAGGATGCTGACCCCGCCGACGACCGAGGCGGTGATGACCGACAGCTCCAGGCCCGGCGGCACGGTCGACTGGATGACGCTGAGTTGGGTGGCGAAGAGGACGGCGGCGATGCCGGCGAAAGCACCGTGCAGGCCGAAGACGGTCATCAGGATGCGCTGCTTCGAGATGCCGGAGAGGCGGGCGGCCTCGGGATTGCCGCCGACGGCGTAGATGGCGCGGCCGGTGGGCGCGTAGCGCATCCAGAAGGCGGCCCCCGCCGTCAGGATCACCATGAACCAGATCGGCATGGCGATGCCGAGCGGCTCCATCTGGGCCAGCGCGTAGCCGGGCGGCAGGTTGCTGATCCAGGCCCCGCCGGTGGCGATGATGAGCCCGCCCTTCAGGATCGAGAGCATGCCGAGGCTGACGACGATGGAGGGGATGTTGAGGTAGGCGACGAGCGCACCCCAGGCCATGGTGATGACGATGCCGGCCAGAACGGGGGCGAGCCAGCTCACCCAGATCGGCCAGCCCGCCACGGCGATCGAGCCCGAGATGGTCGCCAGCACGCCGATCAGCGAGCCGACGGACACGTCGATGTTGCCGGACACGATGACCATCGACATGCCGATGGCGGCGACGGCCACATAGGCGTTGCCGAGGAAGATCGTCTCGAGGTTGCGCTCGGCGAGGAAGCGCGGGTTCAGCGAGCCGACGACGACGAAGAGCAGCACGAGGCCCAGCAGGAGGATCATCTCCTGGCCGCCGATGGCGCGGCGCAGGCCTGCGAAGGCACCTTCGCGACGGACGGAAACGGGCGGGGCGCTGGCGGCCATCAGCTCACCATCGCGACAGGCTCGGTGCGCATCATGGCGTGCGCCACGGTCTCCTGATCGGCGACGGCCCGGTCGAACTCGGCGACGAGCCGGCCTTCGCGCATGACGAGGATGCGGTCGCTCATGCCCAGCACCTCCGGCAGCTCGGAGGAGATCATCAGGATCGCGAGACCCTGGCCCGCCAGCTCGCCCATCAGCCGGTGGATCTCGGCCTTGGCACCGACGTCGATGCCGCGGGTGGGCTCGTCCATGATGAGCAGCTTCGGCTTCGTCGCCAGCCACTTGCCGAGCACGATCTTCTGCTGGTTGCCGCCCGAGAGCTGGCCCGCGATCTGATCGCTGCCATAGGCGCGGATACCGAAGCGCCGGATCATGTCGGCGGCGAGGTCCTCCTCGGCCCGGGCGTCGATGAACCCGCCTTTGCTGAGGCGGCGCAGGATGGCCAGCGACGCGTTCTCGCGCACGGTCATGGGCCGGACGAGGCCCTGGGTGCCACGGTCCTCCGGCACATAGGCGATGCCCAGCGCCTTGGCGGCGGCGGCACTGCCGATCCGGACCGGCCTGCCGTCGAGGCGGATCTCGCCCGCCACCGCCGGCTCGATGCCGAAGATGGCCTGCGCCAGCTCGCTGCGGCCGGAGCCGACGAGGCCGGCGAGACCTACGATCTCGCCGGCATGGACGGTGAAGCTCGCCTCCTTCACCGTCGGTGGCGACTGCAGACCTCTGACCTCCAGCACCGGCCGGCCGATCGGTACGGTGACCTTGGGGAAGAGTTGCTCGATGGTACGGCCGACCATCATCGAGATGAGCTCGGGCTCGCTCGTCTCGGCGACGGGCTTCGTCGCCACCCAGGCGCCGTCGCGGAGCACGGTGACGCGGTCGGCGATCTCGTAGATCTCGGCCATGCGGTGGCTGATGTAGACGATTCCCACGCCGCGCGAGCGGAGCAGGCGGATGATGCCGAAAAGGCGCTGGACGTCGGCTTCCGAGAGGGCCGCCGTCGGTTCGTCCATGATCAGCACGCGGGCGTTCTGCGAGAGGGCCTTGGCAATCTCGACCCGCTGCCGGTTGCCGACCGAGAGCGAGCCGACGATGGCCGACACGTCGAGGTCGTGGATTTCCAGCGACGCCAGGAACTCGGCGGCCTTGGCCCGCATCGCCGACCAGTCGACGCCGCCCCAAGAGGTGCGCGGGGCGTGACCGATGAAGATGTTCTCGGCGACGGTCAGCTCGGGGAAGAGCAGCAGCTCCTGATACACCGTCGCGATGCCGGCGCGTTGGGCGTCCAGCGGGCTCGTGAAGCGGGTCTCGACGCCGTCCAGCGTCATCGTGCCGGCGTCGGGGCGGTAGACGCCCGACATCAGCTTGATCAGCGTCGACTTACCGGCCCCGTTCTCGCCGAGGAGGGCGTGCACCTCGCCGGGGCGGAGGTCGAAATGGACGCCGGCCAGCGCACGCACGCCGGGGAACGTCTTCTCGACGTCGCGCAGCTCCAGGATCGCGTCGCTCAAGCGGCGTACCTCTCGGCACGCCGGCATGGTGCAGCTGGCGTCACGTCTCGGCCTCCCCTTGTGGCCAAGTATGCTGCCAGCGGGGGGTGCGTCAACGCGCCTCGGCCGCAGTCCCGGACGAGGTGCCCGCAGCGCTCTGGCGCAAGGTGCGATCGAGGAGCTGCTCGTAGAGCGGCTGTCCGCCGAGGCTCTGGGCCGTGAGGCTGGCGGTGGCACAGGCGAGTGTCGTCGCCAGCAAGCTGGAGAAGCCCCCCGTCAGCTCGCTGATGAGCACGATGCCGGTCAGCGGCGCCCGCACCGTGGCCGTGAAGAAGGCGGCCATCCCGGCGATTGCCAGGGCCTCGGAGTCGACCGGTAGCCCAGGCGCCAGTACCGCGGCCGCATGGCCGACGATCAGGCCGACGATGGTGCCGATGGCGAGCATCGGGGCGAACACACCGCCCGGCGTACCGGCGGCGTAGCTAGCGAACGTGGCGAGAATGCGGAGGACGAGGAGAAGAGCCAGGGCCGGGAGATCGAGTCCCGAGAGAAGAACGGGCCCGATGATCTGCTCGCCCCCGCCCGACGCCTGCGGAAACGACAGCAGCAGGGCGGCGAGACCGAGGGCCAGGAGGAAGAGCAGCGACGCCGCCGACTGCCGATACCAGGCGGCGAAGAGGTCGAGGGTGAGCAGCAGGCCGTGGTTGAAGCGGACGCCGACGATGCCGAGGATCACGCCGAGGACCGCGAAATGCGGCAGGGAGGCGAGGGTCGGCTGGATGTCGGGCAGCGGGATCTGCGGCCCCAGGCCGAAGACGTCGTCGGTGACGAAGGTGGCGGCGAAGCAGGCGATGATCAGCGCGTGATACCCGCGGAAGCTGTAGCGCACCTCGCGCCGCATCTCCTCGATGACGAAGACGATGCCGGCCAAGGGTGCGTTGAAAGCGGCGGCGAGGCCAGCACCCGCACCGGCCGCCACGAGGACGTTCCGCTCGGCGTCCGAGCAGCGGAACAGGGATGCGAGTCCGGAGCCGGACGCACCGCCCATGTGTACCGTGGGTCCCTCGCGGCCGAGCACAAACCCGGCGCCCAGCGCCATGGCACCGGACAGGAACTTCACCGGCACCACGCGCCACCAGCGCAGCGGGCGCAGGCCTCCGAGGAAGCCCTCGATCTCCTGGATCCCGCTGCCGCCGGCTTCAGGTGCCAGCCGGCGGACCAACATGCGGGCGAACCACAGGACCACCATGATGCCGACGGCCAGCATGAACAGCTGCTGGGCCAAGGGCAGCTCCGGCCAGTGCAGCCAGAGGCCGCTGCCGTCAGGGATCGCCGGCAGGCTGAACAGCGGGGTGACGCCGAAGGAGACGAGGTCGCCGCGCCAGTCGGTCAGGCGATCGCAGACGAGGTGGAAGGCGCTGCCGAGAGCGCCGGCGGCGAGGCCCACCAACAGCGCCAGCAGGTAGACGGCCGGCCGGACGTCGGCGGCCCAGTTCGGCTCGGCCGGCTCGCGGAGGTCGGCCGGAGGGTGCCTGGCCGGCTCCGGAAGCGAGCTTTCCGTCAGGTGCCCTGCGCCGCCAGCTGCGCCTTCAGCTGATTGATCTGCTGCTGCTGGGCGGCGTTCTGCTGCTGGAGGCGCTGGTTCTGCGCCTGGGCGGTCGAGCGCTGCTGGTACTGGTTGTAGGCGTAGCCGCCGGTGGCGCCGAGGGCGGTGCCGACACCGGCACCGATCGCGGCACCGGTCCCCGGCACGCCGACCATGGCACCGACGATGGCACCAAGCGCCGCCCCGCCGACCGCACCGATGCCGGCACCTTCGGCCGTGTTGCGCTGGGTCTCGTTCATCGAGCTGCAGCTGGCGACGGCGAGGCAGCAGAGCAGGGCCACGCACAGGCGGAAAACGGACGTCCTGAAATTCGTCATGTTGGTCTCCCCCTTCGCGCGGCTCAGCCGGCCTTGCCGCACGGCCAGGTAGCGGCGGCGGCCTCGATCAAGGCGTCGATCGGCTTCTCGGTGCCGATCTGCGGGTGCTTCGCGGCAAAGCCGAGGAAGGCGTCGATGATCTTCCCGACCGGAGTCGTCGCCGGTGGACAGGCGAGCGGCCCGATCGCAGGCACGGCCGCCACGACGTCGTGCAGGTCGAGACCGCCCTGGACGTAGCCGGCGCACATCGCGCGGGCGACGTCGTGATCCGGATCGGCTCCCTGCGCGGAGCAGATGGCGATGAGGTCCGCCGCCGTCCGCAGCTGGTAGACCGAGGGGTCCAGTGCGTAAGCCCGGCCGCAGAGCGGACCCAGCAGGGCCAGCGACGCCAGGATGATAATGTGCCGCCGCATCCCGATCCTCTCCCCATTCGCCTCGCCTAACGATCCTGCAACAATGCCGTAGGCCGACCCGGTTCTCAAGCCCAGGTGGCAATCCCTAGTGGCGGCCATCCGACAGCGCCGGTCGACGGAAGATGCTGGTACCCGGCCGCGGGCCGGGGCTCTATAGGAACTGCGGCAGGCGGATCCGGGAGGACAGGTGGCAGTGCGACATCGCTTCGAGGTTTCGCGTGCCGGCGGAATTGCCGGCGGCAGGCAGCGGGGCGTGCCGACCGCCAGGGCCGCCTTGGCGAGGGCTGCCGATGACCGATGAGCTGCTGATCGAGCGGGACGGCCACGTCACGACGCTGACGCTGGCCCGGCCGGCGAAGCTGAACGCCCTGACCTCGCCGATCCTGGAAGCGCTGGTCCGCGCCGCGGACATGCTGGAGCGCGACGATGACTGCCGGGCGGTCATCCTCACGGGCGAAGGGCCGAAAGCCTTCTGTGCCGGGGCCGACATCGTCGAGTGGGGCGACCTCGACCCGCTGGCCTTCGGGCGGCACTGGGTCAGAAGCGGCCATCGCGTGTACGACCGACTCGCCAGGCTGCGCCAGCCGCTCATCGCGATGCTGAACGGGATCGCCTTCGGCGGCGGGCTGGAGCTGGCGGCGACGGCCGACCTGCGGGTGGCGGAGGCGCATGTCCGTCTCGCTCTGCCGGAGACGCGGATCGGGATCATTCCGGGCTGGTCGGGCACCCAGCGGCTCGTTCGCCGGGTGGGGCCGCAGGCGGTGCGCCGGCTGGCGCTGACCGGCGAGCCCATGGATGCCGCCGAGGCGATGCGGATCGGTCTCGTCGACGAGGTGGTGCCGACGGGCGAGGGCATGACGCGGGCACTGGCCCTGGCGCGGACCATCGCCGAGCGCGGCCCGGTCGCCGTGCAGACGACGAAGATCCTCATCAACAGCGCCGAGCTTGAAGAAGACGGGGCCGCCATCGAGATGCTGGCGGGCGCCCTCGTCGCCGGCACCGAGGACGCGAAGGAAGGGGTCGCTTCCTTCAAGGAGAAGCGCACCCCATCCTTCAAAAATGCATAACGAACGCTCGACCGCGGCCGTAGCGGGCGCTAGCACGCACCGCGACGGGCCGACGCGGCCTACAAAATGCTTCGCTTGTAGCTGAAGACAGGGAGAGAAGGATGATTCTGGCAAGACGTATGCTGATGGCGTCCGCAGCGGCGCTGGCCTTGGTCCTGGGTGTGGGTGCCGCCCGCGCCGCCGAAGAGATCGAGGTCGTCCATTGGTGGACCTCGGGCGGCGAGGCCGCGGCGGTCGGCGTGCTGAAGGAGAACCTCGAGAAGGAGGGTGTGACCTGGAAGGACAGCGCCATCGCCGGCGGTGGTGGCCAGGCCGCGCGCACGGCCCTGCAGGCGCGCCTCGCCGCGGGCGACCCGCCGGGCTCGATGCAGATGCTGGGCACGGTGATCCACGACTACGCCGCCGCGGGTGACCTCGGCGACCTGACCGATCTCGCCACCAAAGAGGGCTGGGACAAGGTCGTGCCGGCCCCGCTGCAGTGGTACATGACCTATGACGGCAAGTGGGTCGCGGCCCCGGTCAACATCCACAGCACCAACTGGCTGTGGATCAACAAGGCCCTGCTCGAGAAGGTGGGCGGCACGGCACCCACGACCTTCGACGAGTTCGTGGCCCTGGCCGAGAAGTTCAAGGCGGCCGGCATCACCCCCGTCGCCCATGGCGGCCAGCCCTGGCAGGATGCCACCATCTTCGACGGTGCGGTCGTCAGCGCCGGCGGACCGGACTTCTACAAGAAGGCGTTCATCGACCTCGACGAGGGGGCGCTGACCTCCGACACGATGAAGAACGCCTTCAAGCAGCTGCGCACGATCCGCGGCTATGTCGACCCCAACTTCTCGGGCCGTGACTGGAATCTCGCCACCGCCATGGTGATTAACGGCGAGGCCGGCATGCAGATCATGGGCGACTGGGCCAAGGGCGAGTGGGTCAATGCCGGCAAGACGCCCGGTGTCGACGTCGTCTGTGTCCGCTATCCCGGCACCCAGGGGACGGTGACCTTCAACTCCGACGCCTTCGCCATGTTCCAGGTGAAGACGGACGCGCAGAAGGACGCGCAGACCAAGCTCGCCATGGCGATCATGGATCCGAAGTTCCAGGAGCAGTTCAACATCAAGAAGGGCTCGGTCCCGGCGCGCACCGACGTGCCCGGCACCAACTTCGACGCCTGCGGGCAGAAGGGCATCGCGGACGTCAAGGAAGCGGTCGCCGCCGGGTCGATGCTTGGCTCGATGGCGCACGGCCACGCCGCCAGCGAGGCGGTGAAGGGTGCCGTCTACGATGTCGTGACCGAGTTCTTCAACTCGGACATGAGCGAGGACGACGCCGTGCAGAAACTGGCCCAGGCGGTCAATCTCGCGAAGTAAGAACGAGGCGACGGCCGGCGGAGCACCGCCGGCCGAGCGTCATAGGGTCGGGGAGGCGGCGGGCATGGCGGAGCCCACGGCGTCGGACGGCTGGTTGCAGCGCTACCTGCCGCAGATCGTGGTAGCGCCGACCTTCGTCATCATGATCGTGTTCATCTACGGGTTCATCGTGTGGACGACGATCCTGTCGTTCACGAACTCGAAGATGCGGGCATCGCTCGTCTTCGACGGGCTCACTCCCTACACGAAGCTGTGGGCCAACCCGGTCTGGCACACCGCACTCACCAACCTCGCGATCTTCGGCCTGCTCTATATCGGCATCGCTACGGTCCTGGGCCTGCTGCTGGCGATCCTGCTGGACCAGAAGATCCGGGCCGAGGGCGTGCTGCGGACGATCTATCTCTATCCCTTGGCCCTTTCCTTCATCGTCACCGGTACCGCCTGGAAGTGGATCCTCAATCCGGGTCTCGGCATCGAGCGGCTGGTGCAGGGGCTGGGCTTCGACAGCTTCAAGTTCGACTGGATCGTGAACCCGAAGATGGCGATCTACACGGTCGTCATCGCCGGCGTCTGGCAGTCGACCGGGTTCGTCATGGCGATGTTCCTGGCCGGCCTGCGCGGGGTCGACACGGAGATCATGAAGGCGGCGCAGATCGACGGGGCGACGACCTTCCAGACCTACCGACGGATCGTCATCCCGCTGATGCGGCCGGTGTTCCTCTCGGCCTTCATCATCCTGGCCCATCTCGCCATCAAGAGCTTCGACCTCGTGATCGCGCTGACGGGCGGCGGACCCGGCTCGGCAACGGCGCTCCCGGCGACCTTCATGTACGAGATGACGTTCACCCGGCAGCAGATCGCCGTCGGTGCGGCCAGTGCCGTGATCATGCTGATGACGATCGCCGCCATCATGGTCCCGTATCTGTGGTCGGAACTGCGGGCGACGAAGGGGGCCGGCCATGGCTGAGGCGACCGCGAACCCCGCCGAGGGCAGCGGCACCGCGATGCGCGTGCTGCTCTGGGTGCTGCTGATCCTTTTCGCGCTCTACTTCATCGCCCCGCTCTACGTGATGCTCGTGACCTCGCTGAAGAGTGTCGACGAGATCCGGACGGGCAACCTCCTGGCCCTGCCGTTGGAGCCGAGCCTCGCCGCCTGGCAGAAGGCCTGGTCGGCGGCCTGCGTCGGCGTCGAGTGCGAGGGGGTCTACAAGTATTTCTGGAACAGCATCCGCATGGTCGTACCGGCCGTGGCGCTGTCCACCATCCTGGGGGCGCTGAACGGCTACGTGCTGTCGAAGTGGCGCTTCAAGGGCAGCGAGGTCTTCTTCGCATTCCTCCTCTTCGGCTGCTTCATCCCGTTCCAGATCGTGCTGGTGCCGATGGCGACGGTGCTGGGCTATCTGGGCCTCGCCTCCTCCATCCCGGGCCTCGTGCTGGTCCACGTGATCTACGGGCTGCCGTTCACGACCCTCTTCTTCCGCAACTATTACGCGGCGTTCCCGAGCGAGTTGGTGAAGTCGGCGACGATCGACGGTGCGGGGTTCTTCACCATCTTCTGGCGGATCATGCTGCCGAACTCGCTGCCGATCATCACGGTGACGGTGATCTGGCAGTTCACCAACATCTGGAACGACTTCCTCTTCGGCGTCGCCTTCGCCGGGACCAGTGCCCGGCCGATCACCGTGGCACTGAACAACGTCGTCAACACCTCGACCGGGGTGAAGGAATACAATGTCGACATGGCCTCGGCGATCATCACTGCCCTGCCGACGCTGCTGGTCTACGTTCTCGCCGGTCGATACTTCGTGCGCGGCCTGATGGCCGGCTCCGTGAAAGGCTGACCCATGGCCTCGCTGGAAATCAGGAATGTCAAGAAGCGCTTCGGGCCGGTCGATATCCTGAAAGGGATCGACATCGCGATCGACGACGGCGAGTTCCTCGTCCTCGTCGGCCCTTCGGGCTGCGGCAAGTCCACCCTTCTCAACATGATCGCCGGGCTCGATGCCATCAGCGACGGCGAGATCGCGATCGACGGGGCGCGGGTGAACGAGCGCCATCCGAAGGACCGGGACATCGCCATGGTGTTCCAGTCTTACGCCCTCTACCCGAACATGACCGTGGGGCAGAACATCTCCTTCGGGCTCGAGATGCGGGGCGTCGAGAAGGCCGAGCGCGATAAGGCCATCGCCGAGGTCGCGAAGCTCCTGCAGATCGACCATCTGCTGGGCCGCAAGCCGGCACAGCTTTCGGGCGGCCAGCGGCAGCGCGTGGCGATGGGCCGGGCCCTTGTGCGCCAGCCCAAGATCTTCCTCTTCGACGAGCCGCTCTCCAATCTCGACGCCAAGCTCCGCGTCGAGATGCGGACCGAGATCAAGAAGCTGCACCAGCGGCTCAAGGCGACGATCGTCTACGTCACCCACGACCAGATCGAGGCGATGACGCTGGCAACCCGGATCGCCGTGATGCGGGCCGGCGTCCTGCTGCAGCTCGGCACGCCGAAGGAGGTCTACGAGAACCCGGCCGACATCTTCGTCGCCGGCTTCATGGGCTCGCCGTCCATGAACCTCATCCCGGCGCGCATCGTCGAGGAGAACGGCCGGCTCTGTGCCAGCGTCGGCCGGGCCAGCGGCGATCACGTGACGCTGCCGCTGGCGAGCCAGAACGGTGCCGCCCGCTCCTATCTCGGCAAGGACATCATCCTGGGCCTGCGGCCGGAGCACATCGCCGAGCCGACCCCGGGCGAGGTGCAGGGACCCAATGTCCACCGGATGGACTGCACGGTCGAGGTGATCGAGCCGACCGGTCCGGACACGCTGGCGGTGCTGCTGCTTGGCGGCATCGAGGCGACGGCCCGCCTGCGGGCCGACGCGCCGGTGCGGCCGGGCGAGACGGCGACCCTCGTCGTCGACATGGGCAAGGCCTGCCTGTTCGACCCGCAGTCCGAGCTGCGGATCGCCTGACCTCCCGGGGCGCCGACGGCGTCCCTATTGATCAATTCTGTGGCAGCAGGAGCACGTCCCGTGATCCGACACATCGTTCTCGTCCGGTTCAAGCAGGATCTCCCCGCAGGCGAGATCGAGGCGATCGTCAGCGGATTGCGCGGACTCGTCGGGCGGATCGAAGGGCTGAAGTCCTTCCGATTCGGCCCCAATGCCCGCTTCGAGGACCTCGATCGGGGCTTCGCGCACGGCATTTGCATGGATTTCACCGACGCGGATGCGATTCGGCGCTATCATGCCGATGCCGAGCATCGCGCTTTGGGCACCCGTCTGGTGGCAGCCGCCGAAGGTGGTCTGGACGGACTGCTCGTCTTCGATCTCGAAAGTCCGGATTGATTCATGAGCGCGCAGTTCATCCCGGTCGACACGTTCGACCTCGTCGTCTTCGGTGGCACCGGCGATCTGGCCATGCGCAAGATCCTGCCCGGCCTGTTCCACCGCGACGTCGACAAGCAGATCCCTCCCGACAGCCGGATCATCGGCGTCGCCCGCAGCCATGAGGACCGCGACGCCTACCGGGCCCGAGTCGAGAAGGCGCTGCGCAGCTACGTGCCGGAAGGCGAGCTGACCGACGGGCCGATGACGGCCTTCCTGCAGCGCCTCGACTATGTCGCGGTCGACGCGCTGGGCGAGGAGGGCTGGGAGCAGCTGCGCGAGCGGCTACAGGGGTCGGACGATCGGATCCGCGTCTTCTATCTGGCGACGGCCGCCGACCTGTTCGGCCCGATCTGCCGCCATCTGGCGCAGGCGGGGCTGATCACGGCCGAGACGCGCGTCGTGCTGGAGAAGCCGATCGGGCGCGACCTCGCTTCGGCACGGGCGGTCAACGATGCCGTCGGCGAGGTGCTGGACGAGCGGCAGGTCTACCGGATCGACCACTATCTCGGGAAGGAAACCGTCCAGAACCTGATGGTCCTGCGGTTCGCCAACTCGCTGTTCGAGCCGCTCTGGAATCAGGGCAACATCGACCATGTTCAGATCACGGTCGCCGAGACCGTGGGCCTCGAATCGCGCGCCACCTACTACGAGAAGGCGGGTGCGCTGCGCGACATGGTGCAGAACCACATCCTGCAGCTGCTCTGCCTCGTGGCCATGGAACCGCCCTCCTCGCTGACGGCGGACGCCGTGCGCGACGAGAAGATCAAGGTGCTCCGCGCCCTGGTGCCGATCGGCCCGGCCGACGTTGCGGGCTGCACGGTGCGCGGCCAGTACCGGGCCGGTGCCATCGACGGCAAGGCGGTGCCGGCCTACGCCGACGAGCTTGGCGGCCGGCCGAGTGCCACCGAGACCTTCGTGGCCCTGAAGACGCAGGTCGCCAATTGGCGCTGGGCGGGCGTGCCCTTCTACCTGCGCACCGGCAAGCGGCTGCCGTCGCGGGTGTCCGAGATCGTGATCCAGTTCCGCAACATCCCGCACTCGATCTTCGATGGTGCCGCCGGCGAGGTGCACGCGAACCGGCTCGTCATCCGGCTGCAGCCCGACGAGGGCATCAAGCTCTTCATGATGGCGAAAGACCCGGGCCCAGGCGGCATGCGGATCGGCGAGGTGGCGCTCAACCTCAGCTTCGCCGAGACCTTCGCCGTCCGTTATCCGGACGCCTACGAGCGGCTGCTGCTGGACGTGGTGCGCGGGAATCCCACCTTGTTCATGCGGCGCGACGAGGTCGAGGCGGCGTGGTCCTGGTGCGAGCCGATCCTCGAGGGATGGGCGGCCAAGGGCGACGCCCCGCAGCCCTATCCCGCCGGTTCCTGGGGCCCGAGCCAGGCCGTGGCGATGATCGCCCGCGACAACCGGGCCTGGTTCGACGGCCTGACCTGAACGGGAGCGATGCCATGACCCTTCACCCGCGCCTCGCCGAGGTCACCGAGCGCATCGTCCGCCGCTCGCAGCCGACCCGCACCGCCTATCTCGACCGGATCCGGGCGGCCGCCGCCAAGGGTCCACACCGGCAGCATCTGGCGTGTGGCAACCTCGCCCATGGCTTCGCCGCCTGCGATCCGGCCGACAAGGCCGACCTGCGCGCCGGCAGCAAGCCCAACATCGCGATCGTCAGCGCCTACAACGACATGCTCTCGGCACACCAGCCGCTGGAGCGCTTCCCGGCGATCCTGAAGGAGGCCGTGCGCGAGGCGGGTGGCGTGGCGCAGTTCGCGGGCGGCGTGCCGGCCATGTGCGACGGCGTCACCCAGGGCCGTGCCGGCATGGAGCTGTCGCTGTTCTCGCGCGACGTGATCGCGATGAGCACGGCCGTGGCGCTGTCGCACGACATGTTCGATGGTGCCCTGTGCCTCGGCGTCTGCGACAAGATCGTGCCGGGCCTGCTGATCGGGGCCCTGGCCTTCGGCCACCTGCCGGTGATCTTCGTGCCGGCGGGGCCGATGACGACGGGCCTGTCCAACGACGAGAAGGGCCGCGTCCGCCAGCTCTATGCCGAGGGCAAGGTCGGTCGCGACGCGCTGCTGGAGGCCGAGTCGCAGTCCTATCACGGCCCCGGCACCTGCACCTTCTACGGCACGGCCAACAGCAACCAGATGCTGATGGAGGTGATGGGCCTGCACCTGCCGGGCACGGCCTTCGTCAACCCGAACACGCCGCTGCGCGACGCGCTGACGGCGGCGGCGGGCCGGCGCGTGGCCGAGATCACGGCGATGGGCAACGAGTACACGCCGATCGGCGAGGTGGTGGACGAGCGGGCGGTGGCGAACGCGATCGTCGGCCTGCACGCGACCGGCGGCTCGACCAACCACACCATCCACCTGATCGCGATCGCAAGGGCGGCCGGGATCGAGATCACCTGGGAAGATTTCGAGGAGCTGTCCTCGGTCGTCCCGCTGCTCTGCCGGATCTATCCGAACGGCATGGCCGACGTGAACCAGTTCCACGCCGCGGGTGGCATGGGCTTCCTCGTCCGGGAGCTGCTCGAAGCCGGGCTCCTGCACCAGAACGTGCGCACGGTGGCCGGCGACGAGGGCATGCGCGCCTATGCGGCCGAGCCGGGCCTCGCCGACGGGGCGCTCGTCTGGCGCGAGGCGCCGGCGACGAGCGGCGACAAGACGATCCTGCGCCATGCGGCCGAGCCCTTCTCGGCCGACGGCGGGCTACGGCTGCTCGCCGGCAATCTCGGGCGTGCGGTGATCAAGGTGTCGGCGGTGAAGCCGGACCGGCACGTGATCGAGGCGCCGGCCATTGTCTTCCACGACCAGGACGAGCTGCTGGCGGCCTTCAAGCGGGGCGAGCTGGAGCGGGACTTCGTGGCCGTGGTAAGGTTCCAGGGCCCCAAAGCCAACGGCATGCCGGAGCTGCACAAGCTGACGCCCAGCCTCGCCGTGCTGCAGGACCGCGGCTTCAAGGTGGCGCTGGTCACCGACGGACGGATGTCGGGGGCCTCGGGCAAGGTGCCGGCAGCCATCCACGTGACGCCCGAGGCGCTGGACGGCGGGCCGATCGGGCGCGTGCGGGACGGCGACATCGTCCGGGTTGATGCCACGGCCGGGACGCTCAAGGTGCTGGTCGACGCCGACGAGCTGGACGCCCGCCCGCAGGTGACGGCCGATCTCTCCCGCAACGGCCACGGCATGGGCCGCGAGCTGTTCGCCGCCTTCCGTGCCGTCGTCGGCCGGGCCGACCAGGGTGCGGCCGTCGTCGGCGCCTGATCCGGAGCTTTCCATGCCGAACAATGCCGCCGTCGACGAGGTGCTCCAGGCGGGGCCCGTCATCCCGGTCATCCTGATCGACGATGCCGACAAGGCCGTGCCGCTGGCCCGCGCCCTGCTCGAAGGCGGGGTGCGGGTGCTGGAGGTGACGCTGCGCACGCCGGCCGCGATGGAGGCGATCCGGCGCATCCGCGGCGAGGTGCCGGGCGTGCTGCTGGGGGCCGGCACGGTGCTGAGTGCCCGCCAGTTGGAGGAGGTGGCGAAGCTCGATCTGGCCTTCGCCGTGAGCCCCGGCGTGACGCCGGCCCTGCTCGAAGCTGCCGATAGCCTGCCGCTGCCCCTGCTGCCCGGGACCGCGACGGCCAGCGAGGTCATGGTGCTGCTGGAGCGCGGCTACACGCGGATGAAGCTCTTTCCGGCCGAGCAGGTTGGCGGCGTGAGCCTGCTGAAGGCCCTGTCCTCCCCGCTGCAGGCGGCGAAGTTCTGTCCTACCGGCGGCATCACCGTGGAGACCGCGCGCACCTATCTGGCCCTGCCGAACGTCATCTGTGTCGGCGGTTCCTGGCTGACGCCGGCCGATGCGGTACGGGCCGGCGACTGGGGCCGCATCACCGACCTGGCGCGTGCCGCCTCGACCCTCGGGAGGGCGCCGGGCTAAGGATGCGGCCGCCTCGACGAGTGGAGCCCCATGCCCGACCCCCTTCCTCCCTACCGCACTACCGTCCAGAGCGCCTGGCTCGACTATAACGGGCACCTGAACGAGGCCTACTACCTCCTGATCTTCAGCTACGCGACCGACACGCTGCTCGACGCCGTCGAGCTGGACGCGGCGTCCCGCGAGAAACATCAGGTCTCGGCGTTCACGCTGGAGACGCACCTCTGCTACCTCGCCGAGGTGAGCGAGGGGGCCGAGGTCGAGGTGGAGGTGCAGGTCCTGGGTGCTGACGAGAAGCGGATGCACATCTTTTCCGAGATGCGCCGGGTGAGCGATGGGGCCGTCAGCGCCACGGCCGAGATGATCCTCGTCAATGTCGACATGACCACGCGGCGGACGGCACCCTTCCGGCCCGAGACGCGGGCGCGCCTCGACGCCTTTGCCGAGGCCTCGCGGGCGAAGCCATGGCCGGAGCGGGCCGGCCGGGCCGTGCGCGGCGTGCGGCCAGCCGCCGCCGCGTGAGGCCCGTCCTCGTCACAGGTGCCTCGGGCTTCGTCGGCAGTGCGGTCGCCCGTCATCTGCGGGCTACCGGCCGGCCCGTGCGGGTCATGGTGCGGGCGCGCAGCGACCGGCGGAACCTGGAAGCTCTCGATGCCGAGGTGGTGACGGGCGATCTGCTGGATCCGGCCTCGCTGCCTGCCGCCGTCGCCGGCTGCGATGCCCTCTTCCACGTCGCGGCCGACTACCGGCTCTGGGTGCCGGACCCGCAGGCGATGCACGCCGCCAATGTCGATGGCACGCGGGCGCTGATGCTGGCGGCACTCGATGTCGGCGTGCCGCGGATCGTCTACACGAGCTCGGTCGCGACGCTCGGTATCGTCCCGGGCGGGGTCGGCGACGAGAGCACGCCGGTGTCGCTCGGCGACATGATCGGCCCCTACAAACGCACGAAGTTCCTGGCCGAGAAGGTCGTGCGCGGGCTCGTGGCCGAGCGGGGTCTGCCGGCCGTGATCGTCAATCCCTCGACCCCGATCGGACCGGGCGACGTGAAGCCGACGCCGACGGGGCGGATGGTCGCGGAGGCGGCCGCTGGGCGGATGCCGGCCTATGTCGATACCGGGCTCAACATCGTCCATGTCGACGACGTGGCGGCGGGCCATCTCCTTGCGTTCGAGAAGGGCCGGGTCGGCGAGCGCTACGTGCTGGGCGGGGAGAACATGACGCTCGGAGCCATCCTGGCCGAGATCGCACGGCTCTGTGGCCGCCGGCCGCCGACGGTGAGCCTACCGCACGATGCGCTGGTACCTCTGGCGGTGCTGGCCGAGAGCTGGGCGCGGCTGACCGGCAGGGAGCCGTTCGTCACCCGCGACGGGCTGCGGATGGCGAAGAAGCGCATGTTCTTTTCGAGTGCCAAGGCGGAGACCGAGCTCGGCTATGTTGCGCGGCCGGCACAGCAGGCCATCGCCGATGCGGTGGCGTGGTTCACGCGCGGTGCCCACTCGGGCACGATGTAGCCGTTTCGCGGTCCGGGCGGGCTGACGAAGGACAGAGCTTGTACGATTTCATCGTCGTCGGCGGCGGCATCGCCGGGCTGGCATCGGCCGAGCTACTGCAGCGTTCCGGGCGCTCGGTGCTGCTGGTCGAGGCGGGGCCGCAGCTCTGCCTCGGTGCTTCGGCGCAAGCACAGGGCTGGTTCCACACCGGGGCGCTCTACGCGGCCCTGCCGAGTGCCCGATTCTTCCGCCAGCTGGCCGGCAATCTCGACGATCTCCTGAACTACTATGCCGGCTTTCCCGGCATGAACCTGCGCTCGGGCCGCCAGCTCGTGACGCGCGGCGACCTCGGCTGGTTCGCCAACCGCACCAACTACTATGCCTATGTGGCGCCGTCCGATCCCGGCGTGTCGGCCTGGATGAACCTGCCCTGGCGCCTCGCCACGCTGCAGGCCCGCTCGCGGCTGTCCTGGTTCGAGACGCTCGACTTCACCCGCGAGCTGAGCCCGCAGTTCGGCCAGCTGACACTCTCGGCCAATCTGCGCCGCCCGCAGGCCAAGCGCCGCTTCGGCTTCGACCTGGGGTCCGCCCCGCTCTGGCTGGCGAGCCGCGACCGGACGATGCGCGCCCGGCTGCTGGCGGAGGAGTTGGCCGGCTCGTTCCTCGCCCATGGCGGCCGGATCGAGCTCGACAATCCGGTCCAGCATGCGGGCGGCGGACTCGTCGAGACCGCGCGCGGCTCGCGGCTCGCCCGCAACGTCATCGTCTCGGCGGGCCGGGCCACGGCCGGTCTTTCGCGGACCGAGGTGAAGGTCGTGCAGAGCCCGATGCTGGTCGTGCATCCGGCCCTGTCCGACGTGAACTTCGTGAAGATGTCCCCGGACATGGGGTCGACCTTCAACCACCTGTTCCACGAAACCGAGGCCGGCAGCTACTCGCTGATCGGGAATGCCGTGTACCTGCCGAACGGCGAGTCGGTCGACGCGGCCGCACTCGAAGAAAAGCTGCGCCGGCAGGCGGGAGCGATCTTCCGCACCGACATGGCGGGTCACCGCTCCGCCCTCTATCTCGGGGACAAGACGGAGCTGGTCGGCCAGCGGCAGCTCAGGAACTACCAGTACCAGATCGTCGACGAGGGCGAGCGCGTCGTTCTCCTGCCCGGCAAGTTCTCGCTCTGCTTCAGCCTCGCCGTGAACGTCTGCCGCCATTTCGGCATCGATCCGGCGGCCGAGCTGCGCCATTTCGCGCCGGTCGCTGCGTCCGACCTCGTGGCCCGGCCGATGCACGAGCGGCTCTTCCTGGGCCTGCGCGAGCCCGACGACAGTGTTGTCGAGCCGCCGCCGCCGATCGCGTTCGAGCGCGGCCGGCTCAGGCGAGGTGCTTCACCAGCATCCGCCCGACATGCTCGGCCTCGGCCTCGGTGATGCCGCTGGTCAGCGGCGGGCAGATGTGGCGCGGGCACCAGGTCTCGGCGACGGGGAAGCTGCGGCCGGGGTCGGTGTCGGCGAAGACGGGCTGCAGGTGGCAGGGGGTGTCGTAGACGCCACCGCCGCAGATCACGCCGTCGGCCTTCAGAGCTTCCTTCACCGCCTCCGTGTTCTTCCCGTCCGGGACGAGCACGATGAGCTTGTACTGGCTGGCGACCTCCATGTGGTCGGTCGAGACGAAGGGCAGGCCGGCGGCGCGCAGGTGGCGGGTCATGATGCGGTAGGCCGCCTGCCGGCGCTCCAGCATGGCATCGAGCTTGGCGAGCTGGATCAGGCCCAGGGCCGCACCGACCTCGCCGATGCGCCAGCTGTTGCCGAGGTCGCTGTGGTAGCTGACGAAGGCACCGCCGCGCTTGCCCTGGTTGCGATAGGAGCGGGCGAGGTCGGCCGTGCGCTCGTCGTTGGTCGTGATCATGCCGCCTTCGAAGGTCGTCATGACCTTGGTCGGGAAGAAGGAGAAGGCGGCACCATCGGCCAGGGCACCCGAGCGTGTGCCGCCGATCTTGCTGCCGTGGGCGTGGGCCGAGTCCTCGAAAACGAAGAGGCCGTGCCGGCGGCATAGCTCGACCACGGCAGGGAAATCGGCCGAGACCACGCCGCCGATATGCACCCACATGATCCCGGCGAGCGGTGCCGGAGCGTGGCGGAACTCGGCGATGGCGGCCTCGACCTGGGCGAGGCTGGGGGCGAAGCTCGCGGCGTCCATGTCGACGAAGCGGACCTTGCCACCGGCGTGGAGCACGGCGGCGGCGGTGGCGAAGTTGGTGTTGGTGGGTACCAGGACCGTGCGCCCCTTCACGTCGGCGATGCGCAGCAGGATCTCGAGCGCCGAGGTGCCGGTGTTGGTGGCGACGGCGTGGCGGGTGCCGACATAGTCGGCGAAGGCCTTCTCGAACGAAGCCGTGCGCGGGCCCAGGATGAGCATGCCCGAGCGCAGCACGGCCGCCGTCTCGCGGCCCATCTGCTCGATCTCGTCGTCCGTGAGGTCGAGGTAGAACGGCTTGATCGGGTCCATGGGCGCTCCGCGGCTCAGCGTAGGGTGGCGGCGTCGGCACCGCTCCAGGAGACGATCATGACGCCGAGGATGACGAAGGCGATCCCGAGCCAGCGCAGCGGGGTGACGGCTTCGTTCAGCAGCAGCATCGCCAGGACGGCGACGAAGAAGTATTCGACCGCGGTGAACGGCCCGACGACCGTGACGTCCTTCCAGGATAGGCCGGTCATGAACAGGAAGAAGGCCAGCGCCTGCAGGCCGGTGCCGCAGATGACCCAGGGATTGAGCAGCGCCCCGCCGAAATAGCTCGCGAGTTCGCTCGGGCGGTAGACCTCGAGCGAGCCGACGGTCTGCATGCCGCGGCGGATCAGGACCTGGCCGCCGCCGGAAGCGGCGGCACTCAGCAGCATGACGACGACGACGCGCAGCATGGACGGCGTTCTCCGTAGGGCGCGGGCGTGCTTACTCGACCGGTGCGCTCTTGACGACCATCTTGCCGCCGCCGGTCAGCACATAGTCCACACCGCGCCAGGTGACGGTACGGTCGGTGAAGGCGAGCGCCCAGGTGACGAGGCCGATCAGGTCGCGCAAGGGCAACAGGTACAGGCAGCGTAGGCCTTCCTTGTCGCCGAGAGCCCAGAGGGCGATCGCCGCCGTGACGAGGCGGATCAGGAATGCCGCGACCAGCACCGTCAGGCCCGTCGCGGAGAAGCCGGTCACCGCCGTGGCCAGGAGGGCGAACGGGACCGCCCGCGTCAGGATGGTCAGCAGGAAACCCGAGGGCTGCGCGACGCGGGTGTTCTGGTCCCAGTAGATCTGGTGGCGCCACCAGGCGGCCACACCGGAGAGTTCGATCTCGGCATCGACGATGTAGGGGATGAGCAGGAACCGGCTGCCCGAGCGAGGGACGCGGCGGCCGATCTCGTAATCCTCGGCCAGATATTCGGAGAGCGCCTCCAGGCCGCCGATGCGGGCCAGGACGTCGCGGCGGATCGCGACCGAGGGGCCGAGGCAGAAGTCCGAGGCTCCGGTCAGCCAGGCGAAGACGACCGAGGGGATGAAGTCGGCATTGATCGTGAGAAGCTCCAGCTTCTCGTACCAGCGCCGGGCGCCTGACACCTTGAAGAGCGTGTTGACGCAGCCGACGGCGGGGTTGGCGAAGGGGGCCGTGATGGCGCTGAGATAGTCCGGCCGCAGCAGCACGTCGCTGTCGCTGATCACCAGCAGGTCGTGGCGAGCGAGGGCCAGGCCGCCCAGCAGATTGTTCACCTTGCCGTTGGGGCCGATGGCCCGGTCGTGCAGCGCCAGGACGGCGCGCTCCGGGCCGAACTCGGCCACGACCTGACGGACGAGCGGCAGGGCCGGGTCGTCCGGGCTCTGGACGCAGAAGACGACCTCGAAGGCCGAATGGTCCTGCCGGCAGGCGCTGCGCAGGCGCTCCAGCAGGCCATCTTCCAGGCCGTAGACGGGCTTCAGCACCGTGACGGGAAGGGTGCCCGCTGCGGTTGCGGGTGACCGTCGCAGGAAGCGCAGACAGGCCGCTGCCGCGAGCACGCCGAAGACAGAGCCGCCCAGGACGGGAACCAGGGCCAGCCAGAAGGCGAGATCGAGGAGCATGCTCGGAAGGCGGTCCTTGGCGGCGGAACCCCGGACTAGCCCGACCGGCTTCGGTTGTCAGCGCCCGGCGAAACCACTACCGGTGCGTCGCGTGTGGCGGAGTGATCTCGTATGGCGGAACAGGCACGGCTTCTGGAGCGGAACCCGGCGGAGCCGGTGCGGGCGGAGAAGCCGCCGCGCGTGCGCTCGGGTGCGCTCGACACGCTGGGCCTCGTCTTCAAATCGGGCGGGCCGGGCTTCTGCCAATTCGCGGTGACCAACGCCTGCAACGCCAATTGCGGCTTCTGCAACTTCGCCCGCGACCGGCTGGACAAGGCGCACTGGCAGTATGTCGACCGGCAAGGGGCGCTTGACGCCATCGACATCCTCTACCGCGAGGGCATCCGCTATCTGGTGCTGACCGGCGGCGAGCCGACGCTGCACCCGCATCTGGCCGAGATCGTGGCGCACGGGACGAGCCGCGGCATCAAGGTCATGGTCGTTAGCAACGCCGGCCTGTTCAAGTCGCACAAGCTGCAGGAACTGGCGGACGCCGGCATCTCCAGCCTGATCATCTCGATCGATGCCGCCACGCAGGAGGCGCACGAGGACAATCGCGGCCTGCCCGGCGTGTGCGACCGGATCCGCGAGGCCAATGCCTTCATGGCCGAGCGCAAGCTGCACACCACGGCCTCGGTGACGATGAGCCGGCTCGTCGACTACGACGCGCTGCCGGAGTTCCTGACCTCGCTGGGCTTCACCTCGGTCGTCTTCTCCTACCCGCTCAACTACCTGCCGGGCTTCTTCCTGGGCTATGCCGATTCGCCGCTCGTCACCTACCGCGAGGACGAGCTGATCGCGGCCTACGAGAAAGTGAAGCAGCTGAAGAAGCGCTTCCGGGTGGTCAATCCGACCCTCTCGCTCCAGGAGATGCAGCGCTTCGTCAAGAAGGAGGAGCAGCGCTATCCCTGCCTCGCCGGCCATCGCTACTTCTTCCTCGACTGGCAGCTGATGCTCTGGCGCTGCCATCACTGGGACAAGCCGATGTGCTCGATCTACGAGTTCGACCAGAGCAAGCAGATCCGCGACAACTGCACCGCCTGCATGATCAACTGCTACCGCGATTCGAGCCTGATGCAGCATGTGGCGGTGTCGATGCACGACGCCTGGACGGCAGCGAAGAGCGGCAAGATCGGCGAGGCGGGGCGGCATCTCGCCAAGCGCAGCAACCTCGACAGCCTGCGCGCCGTCGCCGAGGAGTTCGGCTGGCTCGTGCGGTTCTAGGAACTCGACTGCACGCGGCCGCGGCGAGGGCGGCCGGGGTCGGGGTGGCGTTCGCAGGCAAAGGCCGAATCGTCGCCGTTGTGGAAATAGATGTGGCCCTCGAGCCGGTCACCCGGCTGCCAGACGAGCGTGCCGCGGCCGGATGTCGGCTCCCCCTCGTCGGCGCCTTCCCAGCTGAACGCGGCCATGGGACCCTCGACTCCGGGCCAGTAGGAGATCGAGGTCGGCCTCGACCGCGATGAAGCGCATCGTTCCACGATCGCCGGTGATCTCGATCGTGGCCGGGCCGAGCAGGTCGATGTCGTCCCTGTCCCAGAGATCCATCGCGGCAATCCGCCAGCGACCCTGAAACGGTGCCGCGTGCGACTGCACAGGTTTCTTCGCCACCGCTGGTTACCGGTCGGTCCCGACCGAGGACGCGGTTCGGGCGTGGGCCGCTCGCGCTAGGCTCCAGACTCAATCAGATCCACCAAGTGACGAGGATGGCGAGGGCGACTGTCGCGGCGTAGTTGGTGGCGAGCTTGTCATAGCGGGTGGCGACGCGTCGCCAGTCTTTCAGGCGACAGAAGGCGCGCTCGATCAGGTTGCGCAGGCGGTAGGCTTCGGGATCGAACGGGTGCAGCCGCTTGCGGGTAGGGTTGTTGGGGATGATCGGCCTCGTGCCGCGCTCCTGCAGCCGCCGGCGCAGGGCGTCGCTGTCATAGGCGGTGTCGGCGACGCAGCAGGCGGCGGCCGGCACGGCGTCGAGCAGGTCCGGGGCGACCGGAGCGTCGCCGCGCTGTCCGGGCGTCAGCGTGAAGGCGAGCGGGCGGCCCCTGCCGTCGACGACGGCGTGGATCTTCGTGGTCCGGCCGCCACGCGAGCGGCCGATCGCCTGGACCTGGGCCCCCCTTTTGCGCCGGAGGCCGAGCGGTGCGCCTTGGCGATGGTGCTGTCGAGCAGGTGAACCCCACCCGGCTCGGCCGCCACCAGGCCCTGCAGCAGCTTCTGCCAGAGACCGCGTCGGGCCCAGCGATGGAACCGGTTGTAGACCGTCGTCGGCGGACCGTAGACGGCGGGACAGTCCTGCCACCGGCAGCCGCTGCGCAGCACGTGGACGATGCCGCTGAGCACCCGCCGGTCGTCGACCCGCCGCGCGCCCGGCTGTCCTTTTGGCAGCAACGGCTCGATCACCGCCCACTGCGCCTCGCTGAACCAGAACTCACCGGCCATCATTCGAACCCCGACGTTTCCCAGCTCGAATCACAGAAGCTAGCACACGTCAACAGCTTGATTGGGTTTGGAGCCTAGGCCGGGCTGTTGCGGGTCGACAGGAAGCGGAAGAACTCGACACCCTCGCGCAGGCGCCGCTTCATCATGTCGAAGTCGCCGACCATCTCCGAGACCATGTCGTAGATCTTGCCGGGCCGGAAGTAGAACTGCTTGTAGAAGTCGGCGACGGCCTCGAACATCTCCTGCTGCGACAGGTTCGGGTAGCTCAGCGAGCTGACCTGGATGCCGCTGTCGGCGACGAGCTTGCCGCCGGTATTGTCGTCGACGAGCCAGCCGCGCTGCTTCGCCTGGTCGTAGAGATAGGTGCCCGGATAGGCGGCGGCGAGCGAGACCTGCAGCGTGTGCGGGTTCACCTCCTTGGCGAAGCGGATCGTCTCCTTGATCGTCTCCCTCGTCTCGCCGGGCAGGCCCAGGATGAAGGTGCCGTGGATGGTGATGCCGAGCTTGTGGCAGTTCTCGCTGAAGGTCCGCGCCCAGTCGATGCGCATGCCCTTCTTGATGTTGTGCAGGATCTGCTGGTCTCCCGTCTCGTAGCCGACGACGAAGAGGCGCAGTCCGTTGTCTTTCAGCACCTTCAGCGTCTCGTAGTCGACGTTCGCCTTGGCGTTGCAGGACCAGGTGACGCCGAGCTTGCCCAGCTCCTTCGCGATCTCGCGGGCCCGGCCCGGATTGTCGGTGAAGGTGTCGTCGTCGAAGAAGTATTCCTTCACCTGCGGGAACCAGGCCTTGGCCTTGGCGATCTCGTCGACGACGTGCTTCACGCTGCGGGTGCGGTAGCGATGGCCGCCGATCGTCTGCGGCCAGAGGCAGAAGGTGCAGCGCGACTTGCAGCCCCGGCCCGTATAGACCGACAGATAGGGGTGGCGCAGATAGCCGATGAAATAGTCTTCGATGACGAGGTCGCGCCGGTAGACGTCGACCACGTGCGGCAGCTGGTCCATGTCCTCCAGGATCGCGCGCTGGGGGTTGTGGACGATCGCCCCGTTGCGGCGGAAGCTCAGCCCGTCGATCTCCTCGTAGCGGCGGCCTTCGGCCACCTCCTGGATCGTGAAGTCGAACTCGCTGCCGGCGACGAAGTCCAGCGCCGTCGAGGCCCGGATCGAGATGTCGGGCTGTACCGCCACATGGGCGCCGACGAAGCCGATCCGCAGCTTGGGGTTCGCCTCCTTCAGCGCTTCGGCGACCTTCACGTCCGAACGGAAGGAGGGCGTGCTCGTGTGCAGGACGGCGAGCTCATAGTCCTTCGCATGGCGGGTGACCGCCTCGACGTCGAGCCCACGGGCCGGGGCGTCGATCAGCTTGCTGTCCGGCACCAGTGCCGCCGGCTGCGCCAGCCAGGTCGGGTACCAGAACGAGCGGATCTCGCGCTTGGCCTGATAACGCGCCCCCGCCCCGCCATCGAAGCCGTCGAACGAGGGGGGATTCAAGAACAGGGTCTTCAACATCGCTCCGCCGATCCTGCCGCCTGCCAGCACGGCCGTGCCTCGACCCAGTAAAGCCCGGAACGGCACCGATTGCCACCCCGGCCCGGACACAGCCGTCGATCCACTGAGGTAGGGCCGTGGAAAGCGCAGCCAAGAGCCGTGCGGGACCGATCGGGCACGGGCCCGGCAAGACCTCCGGTGCGTGAGGTCAGGCGGCCGAGGCGGGTTGCGATCCCCGGCCGGCGGTCAGGCCCGGGTTCTGGGCGATGCCGGCCCAGCCGGTCCGCAGGTCGGCCAAGCGAGCCAGGATCTCGTCGCAGATGCCAGGATCGTTGCGCGTGTTCACTTCGGCGAGGCGCAAGGTGACATAGGTGTACAGGCGGTCGAGGAGCCGCGCGATCTCGCCCCCCTGCTCGTGGTCGAGGCAGGCCTGCAGCCCGTCGACGATGGCGGCCGCCTTGCGCGTCAGCCGGTAGCGGGCCTCGACGTCGCCGGCGGCGATCGCGGCCTTGATCTCCTCCACCCGGCGGGCGGCCCCGTCGTAGAGCATCAGGATCTGCTGTGCGGGGGGCAGGGTCTCGGCGGCACGGCCGTAGGCCGCGACAGCACGGCCGGACAACTGGGTCATCGGAAGCTCCGTCAGTTCTGCTGCGTCACTCCCATCTGGGCCTTGACCTGATCGAGCAGCGCCTTGGCGGTCGCCATGGCCGCCTCGAGCGCCGTGAACTTCGCGACCAGCTGCTCGCGCAACCGGTCGGCCCGCTCGTCGATCCGGCCGATCTCCTTCTGGAAGTCGGCGCTTTGCCGATCCAGAGCATCCGCGACCTTGGTTAAGGATCCGTCTCCATCGCCGAGCACGCGATCGAGATTGTTGAAGATCCTGTCGGCGACGCCCTGGGTCGCCGTGACGTCGATGCTCTCGCTGCCCTTGCCGACCCAGATCATCTGCAGCCCGGCATAGGCCGTGCCGTCGGCCCCCTTGAGCCGATTGCCCTCGATCTGGAGGGCCACCCCGTCGGCGGTGGCACTCTCGGGCACGCCGTCATTGTCGGCATCGACCACGCTGATCGTGAAGGCGTTGTCGGCGAGGCGGTTGTCGCGGGCGAAGACCCGGAGCTTGTCCGAACTCGACGTGAAGCGGAACTCGAAGACGTTGCGCACCGCGTCGAGGTCGGCGGTCAGCCGGTCGTCGAGCTTCGCCTCGTCGATCTGCAGCCGGTTGTCCTGGTCGAGCTTGATGCCGAGGCCGGCGAGGGTGGCGACCGCCCCCTGGCCTAGCCCGCCGACGGCACCGCCCACGATCCCGCCCAGCGCCTGGTCGAGGCCGCGCAGGAAGGTGTCGCCGTAGAGCACGGCTCCGTCCGGCCGCTGGCCCGATTCGTTCAGCGAAGCGTACTGGTCGAAGGCGTCCTGCACCGCGTTGTAGGCGTCGACGAAGCTGCCGATCTGCTCCTTCACGCCGGCGAGCGAGCGCTGCACGTCGACGGTGACCTTCGTGCCGGGCTCCGCCTTGAACAGGTCGAGCGTGACACCGTCGATCGCGTCCGTGATGTGGTTGTCGGGCCGCGTCATGGTCACGCCATCGATGGTGACCTGGGCGGTCTGGGCGGCAGCGACGGGGTTCTTGAAGCTGCTCGTGGAGCTGTTCCAGAGCCCCAGCAGGCCCCGGACGTCGTCGCCACCGGCCGGGTTCAGCACGACCTCGCGGCCGGTCTGCCCGGCACTCAGCACGAGCCGCCAATCATTGTCGGCCACCTTCAGCACATTGGCGCTGATGCCGGTCTGAGCTGTCTTGGCATTGACTACCGCCTTCAGGTCCTGCAGCGACATGGTCCCGTCGACGTCGATGGCGGCCGTCGTGCCGCCGTCGAGACCGAGCTCGAAACTGCCCGAGAACGCCGTGCCGCCGTTGAAGGTGTCCGCCAGTGCGGCCGTGGCGCTCGCGGCACCGTCGGACATGAACTTGCGGGCGGTGGCGAGGCGGTCGACCGTGACCTGGAAGCTGCCCGGCGCCACCTTGTTGCCGGCGCTGACACCCAACAGCGTTGCCGGCGAGGTCGTGGTGTCGGAACTGAAATAGACGTCCTTCTTCTCGAACAGGTTGCCGTCGGTGCCGAGCAGGCCCGGCGGATTGCGCAGACCCGCCACGGCCTTCTGCAGGGCATCGAGCTTGGTCCGCAGATCCTTGTAGGCCGCCTGCTTGGCGGTATTGGCGTCGATCTTCTTCTCGAGTCGCACGGCCGGAATGCGCTTCGCCTCGACCAACGCGTCGACGAGCTTCCCCGTGTCGATGCCGGACGAGGTTCCGGTGAGCCGGGTGGTGGTGCCGCTGGTGCTGAGCGAGCCCAGGCTGAGGGCGTCCGCCATCGTCCTCTCCTTCAGACGGCCACGTCGAGCAACGGCGGGTCGCCCACGCGGTCCTGCGAGGCGGCCCAGAACCGCAGCAGCTCGTCGGGCGGTGTCTGCGTCAGCAGCTCGCCCGTGCGCTGGTCGGTGACCCGGTAGACCAGCCGCCCCGTCCCCTCGTCGCGGAAACTTTCGATCGCCACCTCGCGCTCGCGATAGAGGTCGCGGACAGCGCGGGCGGCGGCCTGCTGCACCGCCTGCGGCAGGTCGGACCCGGCCGTCGGCTGGGCTGCAGGTCGGGCCACACCGGGCGTGTCGTTGCTGGTCTGGAGGCGCGACGCCGGTTCCGATGTCGGGGTCGGCGGCGGGGGACGCAGCTCGCTGGCCACGGTGGTGGCGGTCGGGGTGACGAGGGCTGACATGGACGCGATTCCGTCCCGATCGGGCGGATCCCCGGGCGGCCGTGCGAGGCGGCCGCCCGGGTCCTAGTCCGATCCTACTGCAGCAGCCGCAGCAGGTTCTGCGGCATCTGGTTGGCCTGGGCCAGCATCGAGACGCTGGCCTGCATCAGCACCTGCGTGCTCGTGAACTTCGACATCTCGGCCGCCATGTCGACGTCCATCAGCGTCGAGCGCGCCGCGTCCAGGTTCTCGATCGAGGTCGCGAGGTTGGCCGAGACGAACTCGAACCGCGACATCACCGCACCGAGGCTGGCGCGGGACGAGTTCACGGTCGAGATCGCAGTGTCCAGCGCATTGCCGGCGGCGATCGCGTTCGTCGTGTTCTTGATGTCGGTGCCGTTGATCGTCAGCGCATTGGTCTGCACGTCGTCGATGGTGACGGCGATCGTGTCGCTGGAGGACACGCCGACCTGGAAACTCATCGAGGCCCCGCCCGTGACGTCGAACCCGATGCTGACGGTGTTGTCGGCGATGTCCATGTTGCTGAAGTTCACGGTCACCCCGGCACTGCGGAAGTTCACCGAGCCGTCGAATACCACCTGGCCTGCATCCCAGGTCACCTGCACCGTGTCGGTGGTCGCATCGGGTTTGGTGAGCGTGAAAGTGTCCGTGCCGTCGTAGGTGACCGTGTAGGTGCCCGTGGCGGCATCGCCCGACAGGCTGGCCGAGGCGTTGCCGCTGCTCATCACCACGGTACCGAGCGTCAGCGAGTTGGCGGCCGTACCGTTCAGCAGCACGGAGCCGTTGAACTTCGTCTGGCTGGCGATGTCGTCGACCTGCTGACCCAGCGCCTGATATTCCTCGTCGAGGAAGGACCGCTCATTGTCGGTGACCGACCCGGACTGGGCCTGGACCGAAAGCGCCTTCATGCGCTGCAGGATGTCGGAGATGCGCGACATGCCGCCGTCCGCCACCTGGAGCAGCGAGGAAGCCTGTGAGGCGTTCACGGCCGCCTGCTTCAGGGCGGTGACGTCGGCCTTGATCTTGGTGCCGACCGCCAGCGAGGCGGCGTCGTCGGACGCCTTCACGATGCGCGAGCCGCTGGAGAGCTTCGCCAGCGAACTCGAGGCATTGGCGCTGTTGGCGGAGAGATAGCGGATCGCCGTGTTGGCGGCGGTGTTGGTCGTGCCGGTGAGAGCCATGATCCTCGGTCCTTCTACCTGAAGGGCGGAACCTTCCGGTCCCGCGATGCCGGCGGGCTACCTGCCCGCCGCCGGACGACACGCCCGGCCTCAACCGTCGAGCGAGATCCGTGCCAGATCGCTCGACCCGGGCGATGCGGGGATTCCGGAGCTTGGTCGGTGGCGACCCGGCAGAAACTGCCGGGCCGAACCTGCCGGCCCCGGCAAATCCTGCCGGGACCGGCGGTGGAGCGACACCGCCGGCGACCCGACCGCATCGGCTCACGCCTATTGCAGCAGCCGCAGCAGGTTCTGCGGCATCTGGTTGGCCTGGGCCAGCATCGCCACGCCGGCCTGGGTGAGGACCTGGAGCGAGGTGAACTTCGACATCTCGGCGGCGATGTCGACGTCCATGAGCGTCGAGCGTGCCGCGTCCAGGTTCTCGACCGATGTCGCGAGGTTGGCCGAGACGAACTCGAACCGCGAGAGCAGGGCACCCATGCCCGCCCGGGCCGAGTTGACGTCCGAGATCGCGGTATCCAGCGCATTGCCGGCGGCGATCGCGTTGGTGTTCGTGGTGATGTCCGTACCGTTGATGCCGAGGGCGGTGGCCTGGACGTCGTCGATCGAGACAACGATCGTGTCGGCCGAGGAAACGCCGACCTGGAAGCTCATGGACGAGCCGCCGGTGACGTCGAAGCCGACGCTCACGGTGTTGTCGGTGATGTCCATGTTGCTGAAGTTCACCGTGACGCCGGCGTTGCGGAAGTTCACCGAGCCGTCGAACACCACCTGACCCGCATCCCAGGTCACCTGCACCGTGTCGGTAGTCGCATCGGGCTTGGTCAGCGTGAAGGTGTCGGTGCCGTCATAGGTGACGGTGTAGGTGCCCGTGGCGGCTGCCCCGGACAGGCTGCCGGTGGCGGTGCCGCTCGCCATCACGACGGTGCCCAGCGTCAGCGAGTTGGCGGCCGTACCGTTCAGCAGCACGGAGCCGTTGAACTTCGTCTGGCTGGCGATGTCGTCGACCTGCTGCGAGAGGGCCTGATACTCCTCGTCGAGGAAGGAGCGTTCATTGTCGGTCACCGAGCCCGACTGCGCCTGGACGGAGAGCGCCTTCATGCGCTGGAGGATGTCGGCGATGCGCGACATGCCGCCATCGGCCACCTGGAGCAGGGAGGAGGCCTGGGCGGCGTTGTTTGCACCCTGCTTCAGCGCGGTGACGTCGGCTTTGATCTTGGTCCCGACCGCCAGCGAGGCGGCATCGTCGGAGGCCTTCACGATGCGCGAGCCGCTCGACAGCTTGCCGAGCGAACTGGAGGCCTGCATCTGGTTCTGCGTGAGATAGCGGATCGCCGTGTTGGCGGCGGTGTTGGTGGTCCCGGTGAGCGCCATCGAAAGTCCTTTCCACTGGGCCTGGGTGACCGGCATAGCCGGGTGCCGTCGCCGACCCTGACGATAAGGCTACCGCCCGCTAACCAAATGGCGTGCCAGTCCGGAAACTATTGAATTTCCTTGCTTTCTCTCGTTCGCCGCGGAGGACATTCCTGCCCAGTCGGCAAGACTTGCCGGGACCGTTCATGATATCCTCGTCGAGAGCCACGGACCGGAGAGGGCGGTGCGTCATCTGACTCTGTTGATAGTGGCCCTGGTGGCGACGCCGGCCGCAGCCTTCGAGCTGGCGCTGCCGATCGCCTGCACGCCCGGCGACGATTGCTGGGTCGTCCGCTATGTCGACCAGGCAGCCGGTCCCGACGCCGCCGACTATCGCTGCGGGCGGCTCACGGGCGACGGCCACGACGGCACGGACTTCGCGGCGCCCGACCTCGCTGCAGTGAGCCGTGGTGTGGCCGTGCTGGCCTCGGCCCCCGGTGTCGTCCGCGGCACGCGCGACGGCATGCCGGACATCGACGTCAGCAGCCCTGGAGCCCCGTCGGTGAAGGACCGCGAATGCGGCAACGGCGTCGTGATCGACCACGAGGGCGGCTGGCAGACGCAGTACTGCCACCTGCGCCGGGGCAGCGTGGCGGTGGCGAAGGGCGACCGGGTCGAGACGGGTGCCGTGCTGGGCCAGGTCGGCATGTCCGGCGAGGCGAGCTTTCCCCATCTGCACCTGTCGGTGCGGCACGATGGCGAGGAGCTGGATCCGTTCACCTCGCAGCCGGCAGGTGACGGCTGCGGCAAGGCCGGCACGCTGCTGTGGAATGCGAGTGCCACGGCGAAGCTCGACTACGATGCCCTACCGATCAGCGGCGTCGGCGTCGCCACCGGACCCGTCGATGCGGCGGGTCTGGCCGAGGGGCTGTACGATCAGGCGACGCTCCCGGCGACGGCACCGGCGCTCGTGGTCTGGGCGCGGACGTTCGGTCAGATGAAGGGCGACGTCATGAGCCTGACGGTGCTCGACCCCGAGGGTCAGCCGCTGGTCCAGGACTCGCGGCCGGCCGAGAAGGACCGTGCTTTCGCCTTCCGATTCACCGGCAAGAAGCGTGGGCCGGAACCTTGGCCCGCCGGCACCTACAAGGTCGTCGTCGAGATCCGGCGCGGCGATCTGGTGCGCAGCGTCAACCGCGACATCACCGTTCAGTAGAGCCGGCCGCCGTTCGGCACCGGCTTGTCGATGGCCACCAGCACGACATTGCCCTCGGCGTCGGGAAAACCCAGGACCAGCACCTCGGAGAGGGTCTTCGCCACTTGGCGCGGCGGGAAGTTGACGACGGCTGCCACCTGCCGGCCGATCAGTTCCTCGGCCCGGTAGTTCTGCGTCAGCTGGGCCGAGCTGCGCTTGCGGCCCAACTCGGGACCGAAGTCGACGGTCAGCCGGTAGCTCGGCTTGCGCGCACCCTCGTTCGGGCCGGCCTCGACGATCGTGCCGACGCGGATGTCGACCTGCTCGAAATCCTCGAAGGTGATGGGCATGGGCTCAGGCGGCGGCCGTCGCCTCGGCGGCGCGAGGACGCGCCCGAGAGAGGAAACGGCCGAGGCTCTCGGCCTGCTGCAGCCGGCGGTCGAGCTCGGAGAGCGTGCGGGCGAGATCCGGCGTGTCGTCCTTGAGCCAGACGTTGAACACGCGGCTGTAGATGAGCGTCAGGACGGGTCGGGCACCGGCCGCCACCGCCGCCGGCATCGGGGCCTCGGCGGCGTCGAGCAGGCGGCTCACGGCCCGGCGCACATTGCGCGCCGCGGGCTTCATCAGCTCGTAGCCGCGGCTGCAGCGGCCGATCTGGGCCAGCCCGGGCTTGAACGGTGCCATCGCGTCGAGCCGGCGCATGGTGAGCTCGAACACGCGCTCGCGCGGCGACATCTCGTTCAGCTCGTCCATGTCGAGGTCGAGCATCGCGGAATCGAGCCGGTCGCCCAGAGTCTCGAGCACGGCGGCGCGATTGGGGAATTTCGCATAGATCTCGGTCAGCGGGAGTTCGGCGCGGCGCGACAGCTCCACGAACGAGAAGTCCGACCAGCCCCGCTCGCCGACGATGTCGAAGGCGAGCTTGAGGAGATCCGGCGGCGCTTGCTCTTCCATCTTGGGCTTTCTCCTGGCCATGGCGTCAGGCGAGCTCGCGCGAGCGGCGATGGGCCTGGGCGACGGCCTTCGTCATCATCTTCCCGAGCCCTTCCGGCCCCATCAGCACCTCGAGTGCCGCCGCGGTGGTGCCGGCCGGGCTCGTGACGTTCACGCGCAGCTGCTCGGCCGAGGTCGGGTCGTCGGCGGCAAGCGCACCGGCACCGATCACCGTTCCACGCGCAAGCTTCATCGCCAGCTCCGGCGATAGGCCCGCCTCGACGCCGGCCGCGGCCATCGCCTCGATCAGATGGAAGACATAGGCCGGACCGCTGCCGGAAACAGCGGTCACCGCGTGCATCAGCTCCTCGTCGTCGATCCAGTGCACCTCGCCGACGGCGGCCATCAGCCCTTCGGCCTTACGGCGCTGCGCCTGCGTGGCGGACGCGTTGGCACAGAGGACGGTGACGCCGCGCCGGACGGCAGCCGGCGTGTTCGGCATCGCCCGGATGACGGCGATGCCCGGCCGGAACGCCTCCTCGAAGCTGGCGATCGACTTCCCGGCCGCGATCGACAGCACGAAGGTGTCGGCGCCGAGCCGCTCCCTATAGTGCGGCAGGGCGCCCGCCATCATCTGCGGCTTCACCGCGAGGACGACGGCCTCGGGCGGCGGTCCCGGCGGCAGCTCCGCCGGGTCGGCGACCGCCACGATGTGCCGCTCGATGAAGTGGCCGCGTCGCCCGGCATCCGGGTCGACGACCGCCACCTGCTTCCTGTCGAGCCCGTGCGAGAGCCAGCCTTCGAGCAGGGCGTGGCCCATCTTGCCGCCGCCCACGAGGAGCAGCGGCCCGTCCAGCAGCGGCATCAGGCTTCGCCCTCGGTCTCCAGGAGGGCAGCCGCGATCGCCTCCATCGGGTCCTTGCCGCCCCAGATGCAGAACTGGAACGCGGGGTAGAAGCGCTCGCACTCGCCGACGGCGATGTCGACGAGGTCCTCGAGGACATCGCCGCTCACACCGTGTCCGTCACGGACGAGGACGGCGTGACGGAACACCGGCACACCCTCGTCGGCCCACAGGTCGAAATGGCCGATCCACAGTTTCTCGTTGGCCACCGCGAGAAGAGTGTGGACGTGCTGGCGCTTCTTCGCCGGCACCTTCATGTCGAGCGCGCACGACACCTGCATCACCCCGATCTCGGGATGCCATGCGAACCAGAGCTTGTAGTGGCACCACTGGCCCGCCAACTCGGCGGCCAGCTCGTCGTCGCCCTGACGCTGGTAGGCCCAGTCGTTGGCGACCGCGAGCTTCTCGACGAGATCGACCGGATTGGCGGACGTTTCTTGGATTTCGAGATTCAACGAGGACACGCTCAGCCCTCCTCATGGCGGGCCCGGCGACAAGCGGCCGGGCGGTTGTCCCCCGATCGCGACAGGAGCGGTGCAGGTCTCCGTTCCCGCCGTGAACCCTGCCAAAAGCCTACGGGGGTTACAAGCGGACGGCTCTATCTCAACCGGTCAGGCCGGCTCCGGTTCGGCGGGCTTGTTCTTTCCTTTGCCGCCGCGTGACACGACGCGGACCGTGCCCTCGGCCGTTCCGGCCAGCGCCGCTTCGAGCCGGGCGACCTTCTCCTCGAGCTCCTCCTGGGCGGCGCGGGCCTTGGCGGCCATCGCCTTCACGGCGTCGAACTCCTCGCGCGTTACGAGGTCCAGATCGGAAGCGACACGCTCCAGGCGCTCGCGCATGCGGGTCTCGATCTCGTCCTTCAGGCCGCCCAGAGTATGGAGGGCGCCGCTCGCCACCTTGGCGAGGTCGTCCAATAGGCGGTTCTCGGTCTGCATGTCGGTCTCCCGCACTACGGCCTCGGCGGCCGTCGAGCAGGGTGATATGGGATCGTCGGTGTGGCCCGCAAGCACCAGCTGGGTTGTGGCCCCCTCGGGGCTCTCCTAAGAGCCCGTTCAGCACCAGTCGCGAGGCTCCGGCGTGTCGCTGCTCGCCATTCCTTTCCCCGCCATCGATCCCGTGCTCGTAAGGTTCGGCCCGCTGGCGATCCGTTGGTACGCGCTGGCCTACATCGTGGGCATCCTGCTGGGATGGTGGCTCGCGCGGCGGTTGGTCGCGCGACCCGGCTGGCTGCTGACGCCGGAGCAGATCGACGACCTCGTCTTCTATCTCACCCTCGGCGTCATCCTCGGCGGCCGGCTCGGCTACGTGCTGTTCTACAAGCCGCTGTATTTTCTCGGGGCACCTTGGGAGATCCCGTTCGTTTGGCAGGGCGGGATGTCCTTTCATGGCGGACTCGCCGGTGTCCTGGTCGCGATGGCATGGTTCGCGCGCAAGCACGGGCTGCCCTTCCTCGAAGTGGCGGACGCAGTGGCTGCGGTCACGCCGATCGGCCTGTTCTTCGGGCGGCTGGCCAACTTCATCAACGGCGAGCTGTGGGGCCGGCCGTCGGACGTGCCCTGGGCCATCGTCTTTCCGAACGGCGGGCCGATCGCCCGACATCCGAGCCAGATCTACGAGAGCCTGCTCGAAGGCTTGCTGTTGTTCGCCGTGCTCCAGTTCGTGGCCTGGCGGCCACGCCGACCGGAAGAACGCGGGCTCATCGGCGGCATCTTCCTCGCCGGTTATGCGATCTGCCGGATGTTCGTCGAATTCTTCCGCGAGCCCGACGCGCAGCTGGGCTATCTCTGGGGCGGCTGGCTGACCATGGGCCAGGTCCTCTCCGTGCCGCTGCTGCTGGCCGGGATCTGGCTCGTGCTTCGGGCGCGCCGCGGCGCGGTCACGGCGTGACCCAGCTCGCGGACCGACTGAAGCGACTCGTCGCCGAGAGCGGGCCGCTCACCGTCGCCAACTTCATGGCCCTGGCCCTCGGTCATCCGACCGAGGGCTACTACCCGGGCCGCGATCCGCTGGGGGCGGAGGGCGACTTCGTCACCGCACCGGAGGTGAGCCAGCTCTTCGGCGAGCTGGTCGGTCTGGCCCTGGCCCAGCACTGGCTCGACATGGGCTCGCCCTCGCCCGTTCTGCTGGTGGAGCTCGGTCCCGGGCGCGGTACCCTGATGGCCGATGCCCTTCGTGCGGGCCGCGTGGCGCCGGGCTTCGCTGAAGCCGTCCGGGTGCACCTCGTCGAGACGAGCCCGGTGCTGCGTCGCGTGCAGATGGAGCGGCTCCAGCAGGTCGGCCCGATCTGGCACGACCGCCTCGCGGACGTGCCGACCGACGCGCCGATGCTGCTGGTGGCCAACGAGTTCCTGGACGCTCTGCCGATCCGTCAGTTCGTCCGCCTCGCCGACGTCTGGCGCGAGCGGGTCATCGGCCTCGATGCCGACGAAGCGCTGGCCTTCGGGCTCGATGCCAGGCCGATGAGCATCGACGCGCCCGCACCCTGGGCCGGCGGCGGCTGGGGCCAGGGTGTCGTCGTCGAATTCGGCCCGGCGCGCGAGGCCGCGGCCGACGAGATCGCGACCCGTCTCATGGCACAGGGCGGGCTCGGCCTCGTGATCGACTATGGCGACGCCGGCCGGTTCACCGTGGGCGACAGTCTTCAGGCCGTGCGCCGACACAAGAAGGTCGACCCCCTGGCGCATCCGGGCCAGAGCGACCTCACGGCCCATGTGGCCCTGGGTGGTGTCGCCACCGCGGCCAGTGCCACGGGTGCCACCGTCTGGGGGCCGCTGCCGCAGGGTACGTTCCTGGAGAGGCTCGGCATCCATCAGCGCGTCGAGCGGCTGGCCCGGACGGCCACACCCGAGCAGCTCACCGCTCTGGCCAGCGGCTTCGACCGGTTGGTGGCGACGGAGCAGATGGGCGAGCTGTTCAAGGTGATCGCGATCGCCGGGGCGCCGCTGCCCGTTCCCCCCGGCTTCACCGACGGGGAGCGCTGGGTCGCATGATCGTCGAGGCGCCGGTCCTCACGGACCTCGACGGCATTCGTCACGGCTTCGGTACGCGCCGGGGTGGCGTGAGCACCGGAGCCTTCGCCACGCTGAACTGCGGCCTGCGGGGCGGCGACGAGCTTCATCTCGTCCTGGAGAACCGGCGTCGTCTCGCCGCCCGGCTCGGCCATGCCGAGCACGAGCTGGTCGCGATGCGCCAAGTGCACGGGATCCGCGTCGTCACCGTCGAGGAGCCCTGGCCTGCGGATCAGGCTCCGGAGGCGGACGCGTTGGTCACGCGCCGGCGCGGTCTGCTGCTGGGTGTGCTGACGGCCGACTGCGTGCCGATCCTACTAGCGGATCCCGAGTCAGGGGTGGTGGGGGCTGCCCATGCCGGCTGGCGCGGGACCCGTGACGGCATCGTCCGGGCCACGGTCGGGGCCATGGAGCGGCTGGGCGCCACGCCGCAGCGAACGGTGGCCGTGGTCGGCCCAGCCATCGGCGAGCTGTCCTACGAGGTAGGCCCCGACCTCGTGCAGGCCTTCGTGGAGGCCGATGCCCGACATGCGATGTTCTTCCGCCCCGGCGAGGGCGACCGCTCGATGTTCGATCTGAAGGGGCTGGTCCTGGAGCAGCTGCTCGATGCCGGCGTCGGCCGGCTTGAGATGCTGCCCTACGACACCTGCACCGACGAGGATCTCTTCTTCAGTAACCGGCGGCGCACGAAGCGCGGCGAGGAGCGCTTCGGGCTGCAGCTCTCGCTGATCGGCCGCGCTCACTCGCCCACCTGAAGCAGCTGGCCGCGGTCGCGGGCCTGGCGGAACAGCAGCACGAAGGCGATCCCCGCCAAGGCCAGCCAAGCTACCAGGGCGATCACGGCGTGGGCGAACAGGCCGAGGTCGAACGTGTCGTGCAGGACGACGCCTCGCATGCCCTCGAAGACCGAGGCCGCCGGCAGGATCCAGCTGATCCACTGCACGGGCGGCGGCAGCGTGCTTATCGGATAGTACACGCCCGACAGCGGCTGGATGAGGAAGATGGCGGCCCAGGCGAGGCTCTCGGCCCCCATGCCGAGGCGCAGCACGAGGCCCGAGATGATGAGGCCGACGGCCCAGCCGAACATCAGCAGCACGGCGAAATAGGGCAGGAGCGACCAGCCCAGCGCGGCACCGATCCAGAAATGGTGGATCGGGACGGCGAGCAGGGCGGCACCGCCCACGCCGATGAGCACGCGGACCGTGGCCACGCCGAAGACGGCGATCACCAGTTCGTAGGGCCGCAGCGGGCTCATGAAGAGATGGCCCAGATGGCGGGCGTACATCTCTTCCAGAAAGCAGAGCGAGGTGCCGAGCTGCCCGCGGAACAGCGTGTCCCAGAGCAGCACGGCGGTGAGGAAGGTGGCGGCGATCCCGGCGGCGGGTCCATGCTGCACGGTGAGGTATTTCGAGATGAACCCCCAGAGGATCATCTGCATGGTCGGCCAGTAGACGAGGTCGAGCAGCCGCGGCCAGGAGCGGGTCAGCAGGTAGAAGTGGCGCAGGAACACCGCCCCGATGCGACGGGCCGAAAGCCGCAACGGCGATGCCGAAACGAAGTCAGGCGGCACGACGGTCCCGGGCCAGATCCAGGAACACGTCTTCAAGGTCGTCGCGGCCATAGCGTGCCAGCAGCTCGGCCGGGCTGCCGCGATCCACGATGCGGCCGGACTTCATCATCAGGACCTCGTCCGCGAGGCGCTCGACCTCGCCCATATTGTGCGAGGCCAGGAGATAGCTCGCGTGCGCCGCGGCTCGATAGTCCTGCAGCTTGGAGCGCAGGCGGTCGGCCGTGTCGGGGTCGAGCGAGGCCGTCGGCTCGTCGAGCAGCAGCAGGCGCGGCCGGTTGATCAGCGCCTTCGCCAGCAGGACGCGGGTCTTCTGCCCGGCGGAGAGCTTGCCGGTCGGCCGGTCGAGGAACGGCTCAAGGTCGAAGTCGGCCGCAAGCTCGGCTACCCGTGTCCGGGGCGATGGGACTCCGTAGAGATCGGCGTAGACGCGCAGGTTCTGCCGGACCGTCAGCCGATTGGGCAGGTCCACATAGGGGCTCGTGAAGTTCATGAGCCCCAGCACGCGGTAACGGTGCTCGGGAATTGCCTCGCCCAAGATCCTGATGCTGCCGCCGCTGGGTGCCAGGAGGCCCAGCAGCATCGCCATGGTCGTCGTCTTGCCGGCACCGTTCGGGCCGAGGAGTGCTACCGTCGTGTTGGGTGCTACCGTGAAATCGATCCCGTCGACGGCCGTGACGTCACCATAGGTCTTGCGCAGCCCGCGCACCTCGACGATCGGCGGGGGCGGCGTCACCTCAGCAGGCCACGCTCGCGGTAGAACGCTTCGGCACCCGGGTGGAGCGGGACGGCGATGCCTTCGATGGCGCTGGCGAGACGGATCTCGCGGCCCTTGGGATGACCGGCGTCGAGGACCTTCTCCGCTCCTTGTCTCCATAAGGAGCCGCAGATCGCGGTCACGAGCGCGTCCGGCTCGTCGGCGGAGACGAGCCATTGCGCCTGGACCGCCGCCGTCGCCGTCGCTCCGACACCGGGATAGGTGCCGGCCGGGATGACGGCACTGCCGAAGAAAGGCTGCCGATCGCGCAGGGCCTGCAGCTCGGGGCCGTCGATCGGCACGAGCCTGGCGCCGATATCCGTCGCCAGTTCGGTGATGGCGGCCACCGGATAGCCGGCGACGAGGAAGAAGGCGTCGAGATCACCGGCCTTCATCAAGTCCACGTTGCGGCCGGGCGGTGTGTCGAGCACGTCCAGATCGGCTGCGCCGAGGCCGGCGGCGGCCAGGACGAGTTCGGCATCGACCCGGGTGCCCGAGCCGGGCCGATCGAGTGACACACGCTTGTGCTTCAGGTCCGTGATGTGCGCGATGCCCGCATCGGGCCGCACGACGAGGTGAACGCTCTCGGGATAGAGGCTGCCCAGCACCCGCAGCTTCGTCATCGGCGGCTTGCCGGCGAAGGCGCCCTCGCCGCGATAGGCCCAATAGGCGACGTCGCTCTGCGCGAAGCCGCTCTCGACCGCACCGCTCTGGATCGAGGCGACGTTGGACACCGAGCCGTCCGAGCTCTGCACGACGGCAACCAGTCCCTCCACCCCGCAGGGCCCATCGGGCGCGCAGGGCGGCGCGCCCGGCGGCCTGGAGACGATGGTCGCGATCAGGCCACCGACGGGATAGTAGGTCCCCGAAACGCTTCCCGTGGCGATGCGGAAGAAGACGGGCTGGGCGTCATCCGCCCTGGCCCGCGAGGTCAGCGCGAGGAGCGCAGTCGTGGCCAGTCCACGCCGCGTGAGGCGTGGCCCGGCCCGCATCACTCGGCGCGGACGGCTTGGCCGGTGATGTTGCGCTTCACCTCGCCGTCGATCATGCGCTGGAACCCGAGCCCCATGCCGTCTTTGGTCAGGGTCCGCGTGTAGGACTGCAGCTCGTAGCGGCCGTCCTCGAGGATGGCGAACGAGACGACGTGCAGGCCGGCATCGTCGAGATAGGCCCAGCGCAGGGGATCGCCGGTGTAGGGGTCCATGGCGCGCTTGGTCGCGAACGGGTCGTAGCCCTCGCCGGCCAGATAGAAGCTGCCATTGTCGCTGGGGGCGAGGATGACCTGATCCGCACGGCGCTTCACGCCAGGAACGTCGCGGCGGCCGTCGACGAGGGTCACGTTCACCCAGCGGATCGAGATCCCGCTCTTGCCGTAGGGCTCGACGACGATGTCGATGTCGCGCTTCACGGGCGGGTCCGCCGTCGGCTCCACGGCACTGCCGACATAGATCCCGACGAACTTGGCGAGATCGGGGTCCTGCGCAGCGGCCGGGCCTGCGCACAGCGCCAGAGCGAGAGCGGCGGTCGCGAGGCGATGCATCAGCCCTTCCTTTCGAGTACGGCGCGGGCGGAGAGCGCCTCCGCGTCGGAGGCCTGCCGCGAGAGCTCGACCTCGACCTTCCCGTCGACCGGACGGCAGCCGTAGCGGTCGATCACGAACGTGCCGTCGCGGTTGATGTTCATGCGGTAGAGGAACAGCGTGTCCTGCTGGAGACGCGCCCAGACCAGCTCGTCACCGGCCAGCGGATTGACCGTCTCGCTGTCGCCGAACATGGAGAAGAAGCCGCCCTTGACCGCCCGCCAGATCCCGGGGCGCGAGGAGGGTGCGAGCTTCACCTCGGTGCTCTTGCCGTCGGGCGAGATCCAGCTCAGCTGAAGATCGTCGCCGTTCGGCGTGACCGTTATCGACAGGGGTGCGCCCACCGGTGCGGCCGGTACCGAGCTTTCGGTCACCGTACCGGCCCAGCTGCCCTTGATGGCTTCGAGCTGGCCTTGGGCCCATGCCGGCCATGTCGCCAGCACGAAAGTCAGCGCCAGCAGGTACCATGTATGGTCGATGGTACCGCGGCGGGCTAGTGAATGTCGTAATCGCTGCATCGACCACTTTCGCATTCCGGCCACCACCCGCCGGATACGGGGTCGCGGGCAGAACATGAGGAGTGTCGGATGCTGGTCGGTGTGCCCAAGGAAATCAAGCAGCACGAGTACCGGGTCGGCCTCGTGCCGAGCTCGGTTCGTGAGCTCATTCTCAACGGCCACAAGGTCTTGATCGAGACCGGTGCCGGCAACGGCATCGGCTTCGGCGACGACGCCTACCGGGCGGCGGGTGCCGAGATCGCGGCGGACGCCAAGGAGGTGTTCGCCATGGCCGAGATGGTGGTCAAGGTGAAGGAGCCGCAGCAGGCCGAGTGCCGGATGCTGCGCGAGGAACAGATCCTCTTCACCTATCTCCACCTCGCCGCAGACCGGGCGCAGACCGAGGCGCTGATGAGCAGCGGCTGCGTGGCGATCGCCTACGAGACCGTGACCGACAAGAAGGGCCGTCTGCCCCTGCTCTCGCCGATGAGCGAGGTCGCCGGGCGGATGAGCATCCAGGTCGGCGCCCATCACCTGGAGAAGGCGCAGGGCGGTGCTGGCCTCCTGCTGGGTGGTGTGCCCGGCGTGCCGGCCGCCCGTGTCGTCATCATCGGCGGCGGGGTGGCGGGGACGAACGCCGCGCGCATGGCGATGGGCATGGAGGCCCACGTCACCGTCATCGACCGCAGCCTGGAGCGGCTCTACGAACTCGATCTCCAGTTCGGCCCGAAGCTCAACACGATCTTCTCGACCACCGATGCGATCGAGCAGCACGTCGTCGGCGCCGACCTCGTCGTCGGCGCCGTGCTGCTGCCGGGTGCATCGGCGCCGAAGCTCGTCAAACGCGACATGATCCGCCAGATGCGGCCGGGCTCTGTGTTCGTCGACATCGCGATCGACCAGGGCGGCTGTGCCGAGACCTCGCGGCCGACCAGCCACTCCGACCCGACCTATCTCGTCGACGGCGTCGTCCACTACTGCGTGACGAACATGCCTGGTGCCGTGCCGCGCACCTCGACCATCGCGCTCAACAACGCGACGCTGCCCTACACCATCGCGATCGCCAACAAGGGCTGGCGCAAGGCGCTGAAGGGCGATGCGGGCTTGGCGCAGGGGCTGAACGTGGCCCATGGCCGGCTGACCTACGAGGCCGTGGCGACCAGCCTGGAGCTTCCCTACACCGCGACGAGTGCGGTTCTGGGCTGAGCCGTTTCCTGTGCGGTTGAAGGGAGTTCGCCCGCGGTGTTAAAGTAGGGCCGGATGTCGTTGACCTGCCATCCGGACTTGCACCTAAGGCGACATGATCAACGCACGCCTCGATCAACTCGGGGAGTTCCCGTTCCGCCGTCTCGCCGCCACCCTGGCGCGCGAGCCGGCGCCCGTCGCCGTCGGACCTGCCGATCTGTCCTTGGGCGAGCCGAAGCACGCCCCGCCTGAGCTGTTGGCGGCGACGGTCGCCGCCAACGCGCATCTGTGGAACCGCTATCCGCCGGTCGTCGGCACGCCGGAATTCAGGGCAGCGGTGGCGGCTTGGCTATGCCGCCGCTACGCGCTGCTTCCCACTGCACTGGAGCCCGACAGGCACGTCCTGCCGCTGGCGGGCAGCAAGGAGGGGCTGTTCTCGCTGGCGTCGCTGGTTCCCGAGACGCGCGGCGGACGCCGTGCCGCCGTGCTGATGCCGGATCCGGTCTACGCGGTCTATCTGGGTGCCGCCGTGATGTCCGGGGCGGAGGCGATCGCCTTGCCGGCGACCGCGGCAACGGGGTTCCTCCCCGATCTCGACGCCCTGAGCCCGGACCTTCTGGCCCGCACCAGCCTGTTCTATCTCTGCACGCCGGCGAACCCCCAGGGTCGGATCGCCGACGAGGCCTATCTCAGCCGGGCGATCGGCTTGGCGCGGAGGCACGGCTTCGTGCTGCTGGTCGACGAATGCTACAGCGAGATCTGGGACCGCGAGGCCCCGCCCGGGGCGCTGGCCGTCGCCCTGGCCGATGGCGGTGATTTCTCGAACGTCCTGGTGATGAACTCGCTCTCGAAGCGGTCGAGTGCGGCCGGCCTGCGATCGGCCTTCGCCACTGGCGATCCGAAGCTGATCGCGGCCTTCGCCAAGCTGCGTGCCTACGGGGCCGCCGTGCAGCCTCTGCCCTTGATGGCGGCGGCGACGGCACTCTGGAGTGACGAGGCCCATGTCGTCGCGAATCGCGACCGCTACCGGGACAAGGTCGATCTGGCGGAGCGCCGGCTCGGCAACCGGTTCGGCTTCTACCGGCCGCCCGGCGGTTTCTTCCTCTGGCTCGACGTCGGTGACGGCGAGACCGCCGCGCGCCGCCTCTGGCGCGAGGCCGGGCTGAGGGTGCTCCCGGGCGCCTATCTGGCCGCCGACGCCGAGGGGGCGTCCGGGCGGCCCTATGTGCGGGTCGCGCTCGTCGACGAGGCTCCGGCCGTCGATGCGGCCCTGGGTCTCCTGGCCGACGTGCTGGATCACTGAAGCGGAAAGGCAGCAAGCAACGCCATGGCCGCCTCCACCATCCGGATGACCTTCGACGACGTGCCGGTCGCCGTGCGCCTGGCCGCGATGCTGCGCCGCGTCGGCGGGGTGCTGCTCATCCTGGCCGCCGTCGGCCTCGCCGTGGCGCTGATCGGCTACGACATCGCCGACCCCTCGCTGAACACCGCCACCGGCCGTGCCGCCACCAACCCCGCCGGCCCTGTCGGTGCCGCCGTCGCGGACATCCTCCTCCAGCTTTTCGGCCGCGGCGCTTGGCTCGTCGCCCTCGTCCTCTTCTGCTGGGGCCTGCGCCTCGTGCTGCGCCGTCCGTTGCAGTGGCCTTGGCTCCCGGTGTTCGCCCTGCCCTTGGCGCTGCTCGCCGTCTCGGCGGCGTTGGCCACTTTGCCCGTACCCCCGCCTGCGGTGTGGCCGCTCAGCACGAGCCTGGGAGGCCTCGTCGGCGACCTCCTGATGCACAAGCTGGAGCCCGTGCTCGGCACGGCCGGCTTCGCCTGGGCCGGTTTCCTCCTGTCTATTCCACTCGCCATCGCAGCGATGGGCCTGCGCTGGGGCGAGAGCACCTGGGCCGCCGGAAAGGTCGGCCGCTTCTCGCGCTGGGCCGGCTGGCGGATTGGCCGGCTCCTGGGCCGTTCCGGTCGGCTCGCCGGCGGTGCCGTTCGCGGCGCCCTCGATCACAGCCCCGGTGCCCTGGCCGCCACCGGCAGCTTCTTCGGCAGGTTCACCCGCCGTCTGCCCGGCTTCGCGCGTGTCCGAGCACCCGCGGCCGAGGACAGCTTCGCCTTCGCGGGCGACGATACGGCCGCGGACCAGATCGACCTGCCGAAGGTCCGGATGCGCCGTCGCGTGCGCACCATGGAGGAGGAGACCACACCGACCCTCGCAAACCCCGTCGAGGAGCCGGTGCGCCGTCCGGCACCGCGGGCACCCGCACCCGAGGCTCGTGCTCCGGCCGCCGAGCCTCGCCTTCCCGCAGCCGAACCGCCGACCACCCTGCGTTTCGCCGATCTGGATCCGGACTTCGAGCTGCCGGGCCTGGATCTCCTGGCTCCCGTGCGCTCGACCGGCCAGACGGGGTTCACGCCCGCTGCCATGGCCGCCGTCTCGCGACAGCTCGAGACCGTGCTCGACGACTTCGGCGTGCGCGGCGAGATCGTCGACGCGAAGCCCGGTCCCGTCGTGACCCTGCACGAGTTGGAGCCGGCACCGGGTACCCGCGCGGCGCGCGTCATCGCGCTCGCCGACGACATCGCGCGCTCGCTCTGCGCCCGCTCGGTCCGTGTCGCCGTCGTGCCGGGCCGCAACGTCATCGGCATCGAGCTGCCGAACGAGAAGCGTGAGACCGTCTATCTGCGCGAGCTGCTGCAGAGCGATGCCTACTGCAACTCGGCCGCACGCCTTCCGCTGGCGCTGGGCAAGGACATCGCCGGTAATCCGGTGATCGCCGACCTCGCCCGCATGCCGCATCTCCTCATCGCCGGCACCACGGGCTCGGGCAAGTCCGTCGCCATCAACGCGATGATCCTCTCGCTGCTCTACCGGCTGACGCCGGCCGAGTGCCGGGTGATCATGATCGATCCGAAGGTGATCGAGCTCTCGGTCTACGAGGACATCCCGCACCTTTTGGCCCCCGTCGTCACCGAGCCGCACAAGGCGGTCGTGGCGCTGAAGTGGGTCGTCCGCCAGATGGACGAGCGCTACCGGCTGATGTCGCATCTCGGGGTGCGGGACATCTTCGCCTACAACCGCCGGATCCAGCAGGCGAAGGCGCAGGGCGAGGAGCTGAAGCGCCGGGTGCGGACCGGGTTCGAGCCCGGCACCGGCGTGCCGATCTTCGAGGAGCAGCCGATCGAGATGCGGCCGCTGCCGCTGATGGTCGTCATCGTCGACGAGGTGGCCGATCTCATGCTGACGGCCGGCAAGGAGATCGAGAGTGCGATCCAGCGCCTGTCGCAGAAGGCGCGTGCCGCCGGCATCCACCTGATCGTCGCTACGCAGCGGCCTTCGGTCGACGTGCTGACCGGTGTGATCAAGGCGAACCTGCCCTCGCGCATCAGCTTCCGCGTCAGCTCCAAGATCGACAGCCGCACGATCCTGGGCGAGCCCGGGGCCGAGCAGCTCCTGGGCCAGGGCGACATGCTCTACCTGATGCCGGGCGACCGGATCAGCCGCATCCATGGTGCGCTGGTCACGGACAGCGAGGTCGAGCATGTCGCACGCCATCTGAAGGCGCAGGGCGAGCCCGACTATGTCGAGGACGTCACCGAGGACGTCGAGAACGAGCCGCAGGCGGACGGGCCGCTGTTCGAGAACGGTGCCGGCGGCGATGCGCTCTACAATCAGGCGGTGCAGGTCGTGGCGCGCGACGGCAAGGCCTCGACGAGCTACCTGCAGCGCAAGCTGTCGATCGGCTACAACAGTGCGGCGAAACTCATCGAGCGCATGGAACAGGACGGCCTGATCACGCCCGCCGACCATGTCGGGAGGCGGCAGGTCCTGATGGGACGTGGGGGGGTCGACGGGACCGACCCCACTGAGCGATACTGAGGGGAACCGCTCCCCTCACCGGATCGCTTTCGATGATTGCGCGACGCACCCTTCTCGGGTCGCTGTTGACCGTGGCTCTCGCGCCGCGGGCCTTCGCCGCCCTCTCGGCCCGGGACTCCGAGACCGTTCGCATGGCCGAGAACTACTTCAACGGAATCAGGACTCTGCAGGCGCGCTTCACGCAGGTGGGTCCCGACGGATCGCTGGCCAAGGGCACGCTCTACGTGGACCGCGGCCGCAACGGCATGCGCTTCGCGTACGACCCGCCGTCCAAGATCGTGCTCGTGGCACCGGGCGACTGGCGCCTGATCTTCTACGACGGCAGCATCGACCAGGTGAACACGATCCCAGTGTCGAAGACCCCACTGGGCTTCATGATGAACGACCAGGTGAGCCTGACGAACGGCCTCACCGTCACCTCGGTCGACCGTGGTCCGAACGGCGTCGAGATCGGCCTCGTGAGGTCGGACGAGCCCGATCAGGGTGCGATCCGCCTCGGTTTCTCCGATAACCCGTTCGTCTTGCGGCAATGGGTGGTGATCGACGCGCAGGGGCTGACGACCCGCGTGCTGCTCGATCAGATCCAGACCGGCGTGAAGCTCGACTCGGACCTGTTCGCGTGGCGGCGGAACCCGCTCCGCGGTGGCCGCTCACGCGACTGACGACGACGAGCCCACAGACATGTCGGTCGCAGTCGGTGGCTGGGCCGGAGAGATCGTGGCGACGCTGCGTCTCTCGGCCCCGATGGCGCTGGCCCAACTCGGGCTGATCGCCATCAACACGACCGACGTTCTGCTGCTCGGGTGGCTCGGCGCCGTTCCGCTCGCCGCCGCGAGCCTGGGGCTGGGCCTCTTCCACGTCTGCCTGCTGTTCGGGATCGGAGTCGTGCAGGCGGCCTCGCCGCTGCTCGCCAGCGCTGCCGGTGCGCGGCGACCGTTGGAGATCAGGCGGGTGGCACAGCAGTCCCTGTGGCTGGCGCTGGCCGTCGCCTTGCCGCTGATGGCCATCCTCTGGTGGATCCGGCCGGTGCTCGCGCTCTTGGGGCAGGACGAGAACCTCCTGCCGCATACCGAGCTGTTCACCCGGATCCTGCTGCTGGCGATGCCGGGGGCGCTGGGCTTCGTGGCACTCCGCTGCTTCACGACGGCCTTCAGCGACACGCGGCCGATCCTCGTCGTCTCCGCGATCGCCATCCCGCTCAACGCCCTGCTCGGCTGGAGCCTGATCTTCGGGTATGCCGGGCTGCCTGCGCTGGGCGTCGCGGGGGCGGCGCTGGCGTCGGTGCTCACCAACAGCTTCATGTTCGTCGTCATGCTGGTGTGGAGCACGCGCGGGCGCTATCGGCGCTTCCGTCTCCTGGCGGGCATCCAGCGGCGCGACGGCGCCACGTTCCTCAAGCTGCTGCGGCTCGGCCTGCCGATCGGCGGTGCGCTGCTGCTGGAGGTCGGCGTGTTCGCGTCCTCGACGCTGCTGGCGGGCATTCTGGGCACCGCGCAGCTGGCGGCGCATCAGGTTACACTTCAGGTGGCGAGCTTCTTCTTCATGCTGCCGCTGGGTGTCGGCATGGCGGCGACGATCCGGGTCGGGCTGGCGCAGGGGCGGGCCGATCTCGCGGGCGCACGCCGCGCCGGCTTCGTGGCGCTGGGGCTCGGGGTCGGACTGATGAGCCTCGTCGCCATCGTCTTCTGGACCGGGGCCGAGGCCCTGGTCGGCCTGTTCCTCAGCGAGACGGGACCGGTCGAGGCGCTGGCCCTGGGCTATGCCGCCACGTTCCTCCACGTGGCGGCCCTGTTCCAGATCGTGGACGGCCTACAGGTGATCGGCATCTCGGCCCTGCGCGGGCTGCAGGATACCCGCGTGCCGATGCTGCTGGCCGCGATCGGCTACTGGGTGATCGGATTTCCCGCCTGCTACCTGCTCGGCCTGCACACGAGCCTCGGCGGTGTCGGGATCTGGAGTGGGCTCGCCTTCGGGCTAGCCGCGGTGGGCGTGACGATGGCGGTCCGGTTCGACCGGATGACGCGACCTTCCGCAGCGCTGGCCGCGGTACCCGCCGGCCTCTGAGGAGCGACCCTGCTGCGGTAGGCGCTTCGAGGAGGCTGAACTATAGAGTGCCTTCGGCACGCGAGGATCGGACAATGCAGGCGAAGTGGCAGTTCTGGATCGACCGTGGGGGTACCTTCACGGACATCGTCGCCCGTACGCCCGATGGCGAGATCCGGATCCACAAGCTCCTGTCCGAGAACCCCGAGCAGTACCGCGACGCGGCACTCCAGGGCATCCGCGAGCTTCTGGGCCTCGGCCGCGACGCCACCCTGCCCGACGAGGCGATCGAAGCGGTGAAGATGGGCACGACCGTGGCCACCAATGCGCTCCTGGAGCGCAAGGGGGCCGGCACCGTGCTCGCCATCACGCAGGGGCTCGGCGACCAGCTGCGCATCGGCTATCAGGCCCGGCCCGATATCTTCGCCCGGCACATCGTCCTGCCGGAACAGCTCTACGCCGACGTGATCGAGGTCAATGAGCGGGTGCGGGTCGACGGGACCGTGCTGGTCCCGCTCGACGCCGAGCATGCACGCACGTCGCTGGCTGCCGCCTTTGCCCGCGGCTTCCGCAGCGTCGCGATCGTATTGATGCACGGCTACCGTTACCGCGAGCACGAGGCCACTTTGGCCGAGATCGCGCGCGATGTGGGCTTCACCCAGGTCTCGGTGAGCCACGAGGTCTCGCCGCTGCTGAAGATCGTCGGGCGTGGCGACACGACGGTGGTCGACGCGTACCTGTCGCCGATCCTGCGCGCCTATGTGGACCGCGTGGCCGGTGAGACGGGCCGCACCCGGCTCATGTTCATGCAGTCCAATGGCGGTCTCGTCGACGCGCACCGCTTCCGCGGCAAGGACGCCATCCTGTCGGGCCCGGCCGGCGGTATCGTAGGTGCGGTGAAGACGGCCGCCGTCGCCGGCTTCGACCGGATCATCGGCTTCGACATGGGCGGCACCTCGACGGATGTCAGCCACTATGCCGGCGCTTACGAGCGGGCGTTCGAGACCGAGGTGGCGGGTGTCCGGATGCGGGCGCCGATGATGAAGATCCACACCGTGGCCGCGGGCGGCGGATCGATCATCCACTTCGACGGCGGCAAGTTCCGGGTCGGGCCGGACAGTGCCGGTGCCAATCCCGGGCCGGCCTGCTACTGCCGTGGCGGGCCGCTGGCGGTGACGGACGCCAACGTCATGGTCGGCAAGCTGCTGCCCGAATACTTCCCGAAGGTGTTCGGGCCCAATGCCGATCAGGCGCTCGATTCCTCGATCGTGCACCACAAGTTCGCCGACCTCGCCGACGAGGTCGAGCGGGCGACGGGTGTCCGGCGGACGCCCGAAGAGCTGGCGCATGGCTGCCTCGCTATCGCCGACGACAACATGGCGAACGCGATCAAGGAGATCTCGATCCAGCGCGGGATCGACGTCACGCACTACACGCTCGTCTGCTTCGGCGGTGCGGGTGGTCAGCATGCCTGCCGGGTGGCGGATCTCTTGGGCATCCGGCGGATCATGATCCACCCCTATGCCTCGGTGCTCTCGGCCTACGGTATCGGGCTCGCGGATGTGCGCGCCATCGCCCAGGCCTCGATCGAGCGGCCGCTGGACGAGGCCGTGCTGCCCGAGCTTGCCGCTGCCGTCGCGCGGGAGAGCGAGGTCGTGCGGGCCGAGATCGCCACTCAGGACGTGCCGCCGGAGCGGATCACGACCGAGGCGCGGGTGCATGTCCGCTACGCCGGGACGGATACCGCGCTGGAAGTGGCCTACGGCGATCTGGCCGCCATGCGCGCCGAGTTCGAGGCGCAGCACCGGGCCCGATATGGCTTCATCGTCGACGGACGGGGGCTCGTCGCCGAGACAGTGACGGCCGAGGGCATCGGGGCGATGGAGGAGATCGCCGAGGCGGAGCTGCCGACGAGCGACGAGCCGCTGATGCCGGTGCAGATGATCCGCCTCTTCACAAGCCGGGCGCCGCACCAGCCGATGGAGCAGTTCATTGCCGGCATCTATCTGCGCGAGGGCGTGAGGCCCGGCATGCGGGTGAGCGGGCCGGCGCTGGTCTGCGGCGCCACGACGACGGTCGTTGTCGAGCCCGGCTGGGGCCTGCAGGCGACGCCCCGCGACCACCTCGTGCTGGAGCGGATCGAACCGCTGCCCAGGACGGCGGCGATCGGCACCGACTGCGATCCGGTGCTGCTCGAGATCTTCAACAATCTCTTCATGACCATCGCCGAGCAGATGGGGGTAACGCTCCAGAACACCGCCTACTCGGTGAACGTGAAGGAGCGGCTCGACTTCTCCTGTGCGGTCTTCGACCCGCATGGAGCGCTCATCGCCAACGCCCCGCACATGCCGGTGCATCTGGGCTCGATGGGCGAATCGGTCCGCACCATCCTGCGCCTGCGCGGGCAGGAGATGCGGCCGGGCGACGTCTACGCGCTGAACAACCCCTACAATGGCGGCACGCACCTGCCGGACGTGACCGCTGTGATGCCGGTCTACGACCGCCAGGGCGAGCTGCTCTTCTTCACCGCCAGCCGGGCGCACCACGCCGACATCGGCGGGATCACGCCGAGCTCGATGCCGCCGGACAGCACGCATATCGGCCAGGAGGGCGTGCTGTTCGACAATTTCCACCTCGTCGACCGGGGGCGGCTGCGCGAGGCCGAGCTTCTGGAGCTCTTGGGCTCAGGCGAGTATCCGGCGCGCAACCCGACGCAGAACGTGGCCGACCTGCAGGCGCAGATCGCCGCCTGCCAGCGCGGGGCCAACGAGCTGGCGCGGATGGTCGAGCAGTTCGGGCTCGCCACGGTGCGGGCCTACATGCGGCACGTGCTGGACAATGCCGAGGAGAGCGTGCGGCGCGTGCTCGACGTGCTCACCGACGGCGAGTTCACCTACCCGCACGACCTGGGGCCGGTCGTGAAGGTCAAGATCGGCATCGACAAGCAGGCGCGCCGGGCGCGGATCGACTTCACCGGAACCAGCCCGCAGCAGCCCTGGAACTTCAACGCGCCGGCCGCGGTGACCAAGGCCGCCGTGCTCTACGTCTTTCGCACCCTGGTCGACGCGGACATCCCGATGAACGAGGGCTGCATGCGGCCGCTCGACCTCGTCCTCCCCGAGGGCTCGCTGGTGAACTGCCGGCATCCGGCGGCGGTCTGTGCGGGCAATGTCGAGACGAGCCAGTGGGTGACGGACACGCTCTACGGCGCACTCGGCGTGCTGGCGGCGGCCCAGGGGACGATGAACAACTTCACCTTCGGCAATGCCCGCCACCAGTATTACGAGACGATCTGCGGCGGCTCGGGGGCCGGGCCCGACTTCGCCGGCACCTCGGCCGTGCACACCCACATGACCAACACCCGCCTCACCGATCCCGAGGTGCTGGAGCTGCGCTATCCCGTGCTCCTGGAGAGCCACCGCATCCGCCGCGGCACCGGCGGCAAGGGCCGGCACCATGGCGGCGACGGGACCGAGCGCCGGGTGCGCTTCCTGGAGCCGATGAGCGCTGCCCTGCTCTCCAACCATCGCAAGGTGCCGCCCTTCGGCCTCCACGGCGGCGAGCCCGGTGCCGTGGGCGAGCAGTGGGTCGAGCGCACCGACGGCAGCTTCGAGCCGCAGGAGGGCCGCTTCAGGGCCGAGATCGGCGCCGGCGACGTGATCGTCATCCGCACGCCTGCCGGCGGCGGATACGGGCCGGCGGGTGCGTAGCGAGGCGGATATCGACGCCTTCCTGGCGCGGGAGAACGCTCAGGAGCAGCGGTTCGAGCTGATCGAGGGAGCCGTCCGCGCCCGGACCGGCGGCACTGCCAATCAGGACCTGATCGGCGTCAATGTGGCTGCGGCTCTCGGGAACAGACTGGCCGGAAGTCGGTACCGGGTTCACGGCTCGAACCTGAAGGTCCGCTCGCCCTCGGGTGCGGTGATGTACCCCTATGCTTTCGTCCGCTGCGGGCCGATGAACGGCGCTGCGACCGTGGTCGACGATCCTATGGTGGTTGTCGAGGTCGCGCCACTCGCGGCGGAGCAGAAGCGCTGGGCCTATCAGGCCATTCCGTCGCTGCGGGCGATCCTGGTCATAAGCGCCGACCGGGCGGCTGCAGAGTTGTTCACGCCGGAACCGGACGGCTCCTGGCGGTCACGATTGCACGAGGGGATGGACGCGGTCGTTGCGACGGGCGTGCTCGATCTCGAGCTGCCGCTGTCGGAATTCTATGGAGGCGCTGACCTCGCCGCCTGAAAAGAGGAAGGGCCCTCCGGCGTACCGGAAGGCCCTTCTCCAGCCGAGCGCTAGCGCTCGATCTTAGCCGGCGAGCTGCAGGTTCTCGGCCGAGCTCTTGCCGTTCTTGCCACGGACCAGCTCGTACTTGACCTTCTGCCCCTCATTCAGACCGTCGAGCCCCGCCCGCTCGACAGCGGAAATGTGCACGAACGCGTCCGGACCACCGTTGTCGGGCTGGATGAAACCGTAGCCCTTGGTGGCGTTGAACCACTTCACCGTACCAGTCGTCTGCAAACCAAACCTCACGAAGATGTAGTGACGCCGCGCAACGTGCGCGTCGCCAGGCGGTCTCGTCGTCGTTCCTGATGGGAAGCCGTCGCGTGACGGCGCAGGTGCGGGCGGGACACTACCCACCCAACACATGGACCATACCGGCGCGGGGCGCAACCCCTGCAATCCGGCTTTCTCCGGGCGCTGCGGCCGCACGCCCGCTGTGCTAGTGCTGTCGGCGACCGGAGGAGAGACGACTTGCCCAAGCCAGCCGCCGGGCCGGAGCGCTCCTGAGCGCCGCCCTTCCGCTGCGCACGGCCGCCCGCGACCCGCACGAGGTGCTGCGCACCGTGTTCGGCTACGACCGCTTCCGCGGCCTGCAGGAAGAGGTCGTGCAGCACGTGCTGCAAGGCGGCGACGCGCTGGTCCTGATGCCCACAGGCGGCGGCAAGTCGCTCTGCTACCAGGTGCCGGCCTTGTGCCTCGACGGGTTCACGCTCGTCGTCTCGCCGCTGATCGCGCTCATGTACGACCAGGTCGAGGCGCTTCGGCAGCTGGGCGTGCGGGCGGCAGCGCTGAACTCGACCCTTGCCTTTCCCGAGCAGCGGCGGATCGAGACGCAGCTCCTGCAGGGCGGGCTCGACCTCCTCTATGTCGCACCCGAGCGGATCGCGGCCCCGGGCTTCCTCGACCTCCTGGCCCGGTCGGGGCCGGCGCTGTTCGCCATCGACGAGGCGCACTGCGTCTCGCAGTGGGGGCACGATTTCAGGCCCGACTATCTGGAGCTGCGGGTCCTCCACGAGCGCTTTCCGGACGTGCCGCGCCTCGCACTGACCGCCACGGCCGACCTGCCGACGCGCGAGGAGATCGTCACCCGCCTGGAGCTGGGTGGCGGGCGCGTGTTCACGGCGGGCTTCGACCGGCCCAACATCCGCTACCGGATCACGATCAAGGACAATCCCCGCCGCCAGCTGCTGCGGCTGATCCAGGAGGGGCATCAAGGCGAGGCCGGGATCGTCTACTGCATGAGCCGGGCCCGGGTGGAGGAGATCGCCCGCTGGCTCGGCGAGCAGGGTGTCCCGGCACTGCCCTACCATGCCGGCATGACGCCCGAGGTGCGGGCCGCCAACCAGGACCGCTTCCTCAAGGAGGAAGGTGTCGTGATGGTGGCGACGATCGCCTTCGGCATGGGGATCGACAAGCCCGACGTCCGCTTCGTCGCCCATCTCGACCTGCCGAAGAGCCTGGAGGCCTACTACCAGGAAACGGGCCGTGCCGGCCGCGACGGTCTGCCGTCGGAGGCCTGGCTCGCCTATGGCATCGAGGACGTGGCGAAGCTGAAGGGGCTCCTGGCCGAGAGCCGGGGCGACGAGCGGCAGCGGCGGATCGAGCGGCAGAAGCTCGATGCCATGCTCGGTTTCTGCGAGACCACCAATTGCCGACGCCGCGTGCTGCTGGGCTATTTCGGCGAGACGCTGCCGGGGCCTTGCGGGAATTGCGACACCTGCCTGGAGCCGCCGGTCGCCACGGATGGAACCGAGCTGGCCCAGCAGGCGCTCTCGGCCATCTACCGAACCGGCCAGCGTTTCGGGGCCGGGCATGTGATCGACGTGCTGCGCGGCGAGACGACCGACCGGGTGCGCGAGCTGGGCCACGACCGGCTCTCCGTCTTCGGGGTCGGGAAGGCGCTGGACGGGACGGGCTGGCGCTCGGTGCTGCGGCAGCTGACGGCTTTCGGCCTGATCGAGGTCGACGTCGCCGGACATGGCGGCCTGCATCTGGGGCCGGACTGCCGGGCCGTGCTGCGGGGCGAGCGGCGGATCACGCTCAAGCGCGACGCGCGGCCGGCGAAGGTACCGAAGGGTGTGAAGGCGGCGCGGACGGCCCTGCCGGTGGGCTCGGCCGAGCGGGCGGTGGTCGAGGCGCTGCGGGCCTGGCGGCTGGCGACCGCACGGGCGCAGGGTGTCCCGCCCTATGTGGTGTTCCACGACACGACACTTCTGGCGCTGGCCGAGGCGCGGCCGCGGACCCTGGATGCGCTGGCCCAGATTCCGGGCATGGGGGCGGTGAAGCGCGAGCGCTACGGCTCGGCCCTCCTCGGCGTATTGGCGACCACCGGGCCTTGACCCGGGACGGCGGCAGGCGTTCGTGCCGCCTCAAACTCTCGCCGGAGCCCCTCGATGCTGGCCGCCCTGCCGCTCCTCGTGATCGTCGTCCTCGCCTACAACGTGCTGGCCTTCACGGCACCCGCCAGCATCGGGCAGGCGGTGTGGTCCGGCCATCTGGCGTCGGGAGCGGACTTCACGGCGACGGTCGGCGACATGCTGGTCGGGCTCGGCGTGCTGCTGCTCTATTTCGAGATCCTGAAGGCGACGCGCTTCAGCGCCCGGTCGATGGCCAACCAGTTCCTCTCGATGGCGCTGTTCGTCGTGGCGCTGGTCCAGTTCCTGCTGCTGCCGCAGTTCGGCACGTCGACGTTCTTCATCATCATGCTGGTCTGCTTCGTCGACGTCGTCGCCGGCTTCACCGTAGCCGTCGCCACGGCCAAGCGCGACATCTCGCTGGGCAACGCGAACTGAGCAGCCGGGCTCAGCCCCCTCGACCCTCCTTCTCGGTCCACGCTTCCATGAAGTCCCCGAACTCCTCGTCCGTGGCCTGGAGCAGGCGCTGGAAAGTGGCCTCGTCGAGGCTGCGGACGAGGTCGATGCCGCGGGCGAGGGCGGCGTGCGCCTCGGGGCCGCCGGTGCGGAGCTGCTCGCGGAGGGCTTGCGCCGCTTCGGCGTCCGCGGCCCGCAGGCGGGCGATCCGCTCCGCGTCGGGTTCGTTCGGCGCGGGACGAGGCTGAGCCGGGCGGTCCTCGGCGGCCGGGTGCGGCGCCGGCTCGGGTTCCTTTTGCACCGGTGCCGGCTGCGGCGGCGGGGCCGCCGGCTCGGGCGGGCGCTCGGGTTCGTTCCGCAGCGGGGCCGCGTCGTCGTTGGCGGGGGCGTCGAGGATCTCCTCCTCGTCCTCCGGCCGGGTCTCGCGCAGCTGCTTCAGAAGCTGGAACAGCTGCCGGTCGAGGCGGACGTGGCAGCGCTGCAGGGCCTCGTAGGGGGCGATCTCGACGCCGAGCCGGACCTCGGCACCGAGGACCCAGGTGGACTGGTTGAACAGTGACGCCTCCAGCCGGTCGAGCCGGCGCTGGCGCCACATGACGGAGGCGAGCCGCTCGACGAGGTGGACGCGATCCGGGTCGTTCGGGCGGTGGTGGGCGACGAGGCGGTCGAGCAGCGCCCGGTAGGCGGCCGCGTCCTCGTGCTTCAGCACGAGGTGGGTCTCCGCACTGAGTCCGTGCTTCAGGGCGTTCTGGGCGGCGCGGCGCTTGCCCTCCTCGGTGATCGGGCCACGGGACTTGGCGCCGTTCAGGCGCGAGGCCTCGGCGCGGGTGAGCTTGGGGGAAGCGGTCATGCGGGGTGTCCAGCAGATGGGAGAGCTGGACGGGAGGATAGCAGGAAAAGGAATTTGCGCCTATAGTGTCCCGCCGGCATCCACGATCGCGATCTGTTGGCGGATCGAGTCCGGCTTCCATCGATCTGTCGGCTTTAGTTCGCCGGCGGCTTCGAGCGGTTCGACCATGGCCAGCGCCTCACGCAGCAGCCTCGCGGCTTCGTCCCTGCGTCCGGACTCGTAGGCGGCCTGGCCGAGCTTGACCGTCAGGGTGATCAGGTCGGTCTGCCAAAGCACGTTGCCGGGGTGGGTTTCGGCGAGCTCGCGAACGACGGCCCGAGCACTTTCGTAATCGGCCATGGTGCCCGGCAGGTCGCCTTGGGCACGCTTCACGTCGCCCACACGTTCGAGGCGCAATGACAAGTTGCGCTTCCAGAGATCGTTGTCGGGGGCGGAGGCACTGAGGTCGCGGGCGATCGCAAGGGCCTGCCCGTAGGTCTCTGCGGCACCGGAGAGGTCACCTTTCGCCTGGCGGACGCTGGCCGCACCGGCGAGGCTCTCCGACAGGTCGTTCTGCCAACTACCCTCGGAGGGCTGATCGTGCGTCAGCTCGCGGAGAATGGCGAGGCTGGCAGCGAAAGCCTTTTCCGCACCGGTCACATCCCCAATCTTCATCTTCGCCACGCCGATCCGCTGCCACACGACTTCAAGGCCTGTCCGCCAGCCCACATCGCCGGGTGCGGTCGCCGACGATGGGAGTGCCTCGTCGAGACCTTCCTCGAAGGTCCGCAACGCACCCTCCGGATCGCCGTCCTGGAGGACGAGGTCGCCGAGGGAGATTTGGCTTTCGAGTAGCTGGAGACGGGCGCGCCGCACGTCCCCTGGAAGTTCTCCCAGCCGCCGCAGATTGACGAGCGAGCGCTCGATGGTGGCACGGACCTCGTCTGTCAGGCCCTGTGGGCTCAGGAGTTCGGCAATGCGGCGATCGGCAGCGGCGATGATTCCCCGCACCACCGCTTCTGACGCGGGGCTCCGCACGTGCTCAAGGGCATCGAGCGCCTGAGAACTCGCACGTCTGTAGTAGTTGAGCGCCACCGTGGGCCGATCGGCTTCATCCTCCAGCATCGCGACGAGGAAAACGAAGCCAAAGTTGGGCCCGGCCTGCTGGAGGCTGCGCCGGAAGGCTTCAAGCGATGTCGGTCTGTCGGTGTCCCAGGCAAGGATGCCCTGATTCGCGGCAGCGGAGGCGCGCCGATCGTCTTGGGCCTCCTCGATGTCGGTGAAGATCTTCATTGCGGCTGTCGGATCGCCGTGCGCCAGCCCGTTCAGAGCGTCGAGCACAGCCGGTGTCCCGATGTTCCGGCTCTCGGCGACGAGGCCGTCGAGCACCGCGAGTCGCAGTGGGCGGATGAAGTCCGCCTCGAGCGAGCCCTCGATCGCGGGGTGAGCGGCGGTGATCGCAGTCGCCGCGGCGGCGCGGGCCTGCTCCAAGTCGGCCTTTTCGGCCTGCTCCTGGCCACGCCAGAGCAGGGTAGCGCCGAGGAGGACGACCACGGCGACGATCGCCGCGACGGTGCCGGCCTGGCGGTTCTTGCCGATTGGACGGCGCCGTAACGGCGGTTGGACAGGGGCATCGACCATGGTGCCCTACCGCTAGGATGCTATGGCCATGAATTTATGGTTGCAACGCTGGCCCGTCCATCCGAGCCCCTCGACAGCGGCCGGTGTTCGTTTCAACCTCGGTGTTTTCGCTAGGGAGCGGGACGATGCACGACAAGGTGCTGGTGGCGCAGGGTGGCGGGCCGACGGTGGTGATCAACCAGTCGCTGGTCGGCGTCGTGCTCGAGGCGCGCAAGTTCCAGCATGTGCAGCGGATCTACGGCGCCCGGCACGGCGTGCGGGGGATCGTCGACGAGGACCTCGTCGATCTGACGCGCGAGACCAGCCACAATCTGGAGATGGTGGCGCAGACGCCCTCGTCCGCACTGGGCTCGACGCGGGACAAGCCGGACCGAAAATACTGCCACGAAATCTTCAAGGTCCTGCGGATGCACGGGATCGGCTACTTCCTCTATATCGGCGGCAACGATTCGGTCGACACGGTACGGATCGTCGCCGAGGAGGCGGCGGACGCGGCCTACGATCTGCGCTGCATCCACGTGCCGAAGACGATCGACAACGATCTCGCCGTCACCGACCACTGCCCGGGCTACCCCTCCGCCGCCCGCTTCGTGGCGCAGGCCTTCATGAGCGCCAATCTCGACAACCGCTCGCTGCCGGGCGTCTACGTCGCCGTGGTGATGGGGCGTCACGCCGGCTGGCTGACGGCGGCCGCGGCGCTGGGCCAGAAATATCTCGATGACGGGCCGCACCTGATCTACCTGCCCGAGCGCGACTTCGTCCTCGACAAGTTCCTGGCCGACGTGAAGGGGGTCATGGACCGCAACGGACGCTGCATCGTGGCGGTGTCCGAGGGCATCCACGACTCCAGCGGGACCGAGATCGCCACCCTCCTGGCGAAGGAGGTCGAGCGCGACGCGCACGGCAACGTGGCGCTGTCCGGCACCACGTCGCTGGCCGACCTGCTGACGACGGCGATCAAGGACCGGCTCGGCTTCAAGCGGGTGCGGGGCGACACCTTCGGCTATCTGCAGCGCAGCTTCGTCGGCTGCGTCTCGGACCTCGACCGGCACGAGGCGCGCGAAGTCGGCGAGAAGGGCGTTCAGTACGCGATGTGGGGGACGAAGAACGGTTCGGTCACCATCCACCGCACGGGCTTCTATTCCTGCGAGTACCGCCTGACCCCGCTCGACGAGGTGGCCGGCCGCACCCGCACCATGCCCGACGAGTTCATCGACCTCGCCGGCACCGGCGTCACCGACGCCTTCCGCATGTATCTCCGCCCCCTCTTGGGCTCGGGCATGCCCGAGGCGCATTTGCTGCGGCTGAACCCGGTCGAAAAGGTGCTGAAGGGACTGGCGCAGTAGGCGCGCGGGCGGTCAGTCGAAGACGATGCTGCTCGCTGCGGGTGGGAAGGCGACGTCGAAGCCCGTCGCCGTGGAGCCGGCGGGTCCCTCGGTCTGCTGCTCCACGTGGAGGACGAGCTGGTTGAGGGGGCTCTGGTAGGGCCAGCCCGAGATCCGCAGCACGACCTGCGGCGTGAAGGGAATGGTGACGGGATCGGCCAGCGGTAGGGTCGACGTCGCGTCCAGGATGCGGAAGTCGAACTGCACCGTGGGCCCTCCGGACGGCGCGGCATGCCACACCGTGGACGCTTGGTTCGCACCGCTCGTCGATGCCGCCGCATCGTACACATAGTCGAGCGAGGCCAGGGGCAGGCTCGTGACTACGGCGGCGTCGGGTCTCTTCTCGGTCAGGCTGAGATAGCTCGTGGTAGCATGCAGCTTGTAGCAGCGGCCGAGTTGCAGGACCTGGGCCGGCACCTGCTCGTCGCGGATCCGGATCTTGAGATAGGGCGAAAGGTTGTTCGGCCGCGCCTTGACCGGGAAGATGCCCTGATAGGCGCCGACGCAGTGGTCGTAGGAGCCCGCGGCCGCCGGATGGGCCACGGCCGAGGCCAGCAGCAGAGCCGCCAGCGATAGCCGAATTTTCATCATTGGATCTCCCTGCCTTCAACCATGGCGGGAAATCTACTCATTGAGTGCTTAGAGGGCAAGCGGCGGCCGACCATGCCGCGGTGAGAGGCCGACGACGTCCGGGAGCTTGGAGGGATCGGAGCCCTGCGGATCAGCCGGGCGCGGTCGAACCGGCCCGGCGGCCAACTATGCCGAGGCCCAGCAACGCAGAGGCCAGGAGCGGCAGGGCGGCTGGCAGGGGGACGACGTCAGTTGGGGTGTCAAATTCAACACTGGCGCTCACAGCTTCGGCGTTGGTGTTGAGATAGTAGAAGTCACGACCAGCTGAGGAGTAACCATCCGCGGCATTTCCGAAGACGAAGACAATTCCATTAGACGTGCCAAAAGAAAGGCCGACCAAGACACTGTCATGGAATGTTGCCTGTGGATAGCCGCTGCTTGCTAGGTCATCATCCTTTTCACTAAATGAATGGTGACTATAGGCGCCGCCGTCATAGATGACGAAGTCAAAATTGACCTTTAGGCCATTATTAGCATTGATTGACGATGTCCCAACTGGATTTATCTTGGTCTCGTCATAGTTGATATTGCCGAAGAAGTTGTCAATATTAGTGTTGTTTTCTGCCAAATTCGGCGGGAATTTTACGGTGAAATTAACTATTGCTGCGAATGTGGGCGTCGTCAGAACGCCGACTAGGAGACTCATTGCCAAAACAAGAATGTGCGTCGCCCTAGGGCAAGAGATGCAGATGCGGCGCATGGGTTCACCTCGATGATGCGAGCCGTATCGCGGGGTTGCGGGCATGGCGGTGCTAACCCTGCGCCGGAAAGATGCCGAAGAGCGAGATGCAGTAGCGCAGGCCGAGCTCCGGCGGGACGGTCCGCACGGTGATCGACAGCGGGTCGCCGATGACGGACTGGCCACGATAGGGGCCGGTGCCGACGGCGGTGAGACGCGTGGTCACCTGTTCCTGACCTCGTGTCTGACCGCCCTGCACGGCATTCAAGCCGGAGCCTTGGCCGGTGCCGACCGGAAGGCGGCCGCGGAGGTCGGGCAGTGCGAAGGTCTCCTGCCCGTCGCCGCCATAGGTCGTGCCGATCACGGCGAAGAGCGTATCGTACTCGGAGATCGGCAGGAGAGAGCCATCCGCCTCCGCCCAGCCGACCGGGCAGTAGTTGGCCGCCGTCAGCATGACGTCGCCGACCAGGGGCGTCGCCCGAAGCGGTGCCGCATACAGAGCGGCGGCGGCGAAGAGTGCGACCATCGGCGTTAGCGGCCGTCGCCGCCCGACATTCTGGATCTGCTCGGCCATGTGACCTCTCGGAAGGGTGACCATCGGTGGCCTGTGGCTCACGGGCGGGACGGATAGATGCCTTGGGTGGCAATGCAGAAGCGGAGGCCGAGCGAGGGGGGTCTTGTCGGCACCGTCGCCCCGATCAGCGAGCCGACCCGCCTTTGGCCGAGATTGGTCGTTCCACTGCCGCCGAAGGCGACGCCAACCGTAGCGCTGTTGAAACCCCTTTGCTCTCCCTGGACTACGGGGCTCAAGCCCGGTCCCTGACCTTCACCGACCGCAGCGCGGCCGCGCAGATCCGGAAGTCCGAAAGTGCTAACTCCATTGCCGCCGTAGGTCGTGCCCAGCAGGGAGAATAAGGCGGTATACTGTGCGATCGGGAGCAGGGTGCCATCGGCCTCCAGCCAGCCCTTGGGGCAGAACGTATAGGGAAAGGCGACGATCTGGGCGTAGTAGGGTTCAATGGCCTGTGCCCGCGCCGTCTGTGGCGCCGAGCTGAGACCCAGGACAGCCAGGGCGAGCACAACCGCCAGCCGCAAGGGAGTGGTCCGTCCAGGCTCTCTGCGAGACTTGATCATGGTGCCTCCGACCTCGACATCCGCTCGGGTGACTGCAGCTGGCTCGATACGCTCGGCTCGGCCACGCGCCGGTCAGTTCTGGGATGGGAAGATGCCCTGCGACGCGATGCAGTGCGTGATGCCGAGCTCGGGCGGCAGTATCGGCACCTGCGCCCCGAGGAACGGACCCACCTGGGTCTGGGCGCGCTCGGGGCCTGAACCGGCACTAATGTTCACCGTCGCGACCTCGGTGCCGTCCTTTTGGCCAAGGGAGACTTCGGAGAGCCCGTACCCTTGGCCGACACCGACGCTCGCTCGGCCGCGCAGATCCGGCAGGGCGAACGTCGTCTGGCCGTTGCCGCCGTAGATCGTACCAAGGAGCGAGAAGAGGGCCTGGTTCTGATTGATCGCAAGGGTCCGCCCGTCCGCCGGCAGCCAGCCTTTCGGGCAGTAGGTGCCTGCAAAGATGGCAAGCTGACCGAGAAAGGGTTCGGTGTCGGCGTGGGCCGGCGCTGGTCCGACGAGCCAAGCGGCTGCCAGGACGCCAAGGGCGGCGTGGCCAAGCCGGCTCCAGGGCTCGGTGGTGCGATCCGACGGCGGTCTGCGCATGCTCGCCTTCCTCCCAAGCGACATGCGAAGTGGGCGCGGATTTTACGGCAACGGCAAGATTAAATCGCGCAGGGTGTTGTCGCGCCGGGGTTGATGTAGAATCGGGAGGCGGACGTGCCGTCGGGCCGCCGGCCGGGTCAGGTATCGGGGCCCTCCGACCAGAGCTTGCCGTCGAGGACGATGGCGCGGACGGCGAGGCCCTTGGTGCCGGTGAGGGTGGCGCCGGTGACGTCCTGGTAGGTGAAGCTGCCGTCGCGGACCTCCAGGACTGTGGCGTCGCCGGTGCTGCCGGGCTCCAGGTCGGCGAGGTCGGGGCGGTTCAGGAGGCGGGCCGGTGTGGCCGAGGTGGCGCGGACGATCTCGGGCAGGGGCATGCCGAGGTTCAGGAATTTCGCCATGGTGACGAGGTTGTCGTAGGCCGGGCCGTCGATACAGAGGGTGTGGACGTCGGAGCTGATGACGTCGGGCGGGAAGCCGCCGGCCAGCATCTTCTCGGCGACGGCGAAGCTGAACGAGCCCATGCCGTGGCCGACGTCGAACAGGACACCCTTCTCGCGCGCGGCGAAGCAGGCCTCGCGCACGCGGCCGTCGGCGTGGACGGGCGCGTTGGGGAAGGGGCGGAAGCAGTGGGTGAGCGTGTCGCCCGGGCGCAGGACGGCCAGGACCTCCTCGTAGCGCGGCGGCGGGCGGTCGATGTGGCACATGACGGGCAGCCCGCAGCCCTCGGCGGCCTCGATGGCGAGGTGCAGCGGCAGGATGCCGTTGGCGCCGCTGGTGTTGGCACCGATGCGGACCTTGATGCCGCGGACGAGGTCGAGGTTCTCGCGCGCGACGCGGGCGCAGACCTCGGGCTCGAGCAGGCGCAGGTCCCAGGACTCGCCGACCATCACCTCGCGCGAGAAGCCGAAGATGCCGGCGAAGCTGACATGGAGGAAGGCCAGCACCTTGGTGGCGGAGCGCTCGATGACATGGCGGCGGAAGCCTTCGAAATTGCCGGCCCCCGCGGTGCCGACGTCGACCCAGGTGGTGGTGCCGCAGCGGCGGGAAAGCGCGTCCGGGTTCACGCCGAGCGAGGCTCCGCCCCAATAGACGTGGGCGTGGAAGTCGATCATGCCGGGCATGACGACACAGCCGGCGACGTCGACCGTCTGCCCACCGTCGAGGCCCTGGCCCAGGGCCGCGACCTTGCCGCCCGTGAAGCCGACGTCGGTGACGGTGTCGATGTTGCGGGCCGGGTCGATGACGCGGCCGCCGCGCAGGACGAGATCACAGGTCGCCAAGGTCGGTTCCCTCAGTAGGAGCGGGGCAGGCCCAGCACGTGCTCGGCGAGATAGGCCAGGATGAGATTGGTCGAGATCGGCGCCACCTGATAGAGCCGCGTCTCGCGGAACTTGCGCTCGACGTCGTACTCCTCTGCGAAGCCGAAGCCGCCATGGACTTGGAGGCAGGTGTCGCCGGCGGCCCAGGATGCCTCGCTCGCCAGCAGCTTCGCCATGTTGGCCTCGGGGCCGCAGGGCTGGCCCGCCTCGTAGAGAGCGGCCGCCTTCTCCACCATGAGGGCGGCGGCGCGGGACTGGGCGTAGGCGCGGGCGATCGGGAACTGCACGCCCTGGTTCTGGCCGATGGGCCGGCCGAAGACGACCCGCTCCTTCGCATAGCTGCTGGCCTTCTCGACGAACCAGCGGGCGTCGCCGACGCATTCGGCGGCGATCAGGATGCGCTCGGCGTTCATGCCGTCGAGGATGCAGCGGAAGCCCTTGCCCAGCGGACCGACGAGGTTCGCCGCCGGGATCTCGACATGGTCGAAGAAGACCTCGGTCGTGGCGTGGTTCAGCATCGTGCGGATGGGCCGGATGGTGAGGCCCTTCGCGTTCCGCATGTCGAGGAGGAAGACCGAAAGGCCCTCGCCGCGCTTAGTCACCTCCGCCTTCGGTGTCGTGCGGGCGAGCAGCAGCATGAGGTCGGAATGCTCGGCGCGGCTCGTCCAGATCTTCTGGCCGTTGACGATCCAGCGGTCGCCGTCGCGTACGGCGGTGGTGGCGATAGCGGTGGTGTCGGTGCCGGCGGCCGGCTCGGTGACGCCGAAGGCCTGCAGGCGAAGCTCGCCGCTGGCGATCCGGGGGAGCCATTCGGCCTTCTGTTCGGGCGTGCCGTGCCGCAGCAGTGTGCCCATGATGTACATCTGGGCGTGGCAGGCGGCCCCGTTGGCGCCGGCGGCGTGGATCTCCTTCAGCACCGTGGCGGCGGCCGAGATGCCGAGGCCGCTGCCGCCATACTCCTCGGGTACGAGGCAGGCGAGCCAGCCGGACTCGGTCAGCGCCTGGACGAAGGCCGTGGGGTAGGAGCGTGTCCGGTCGAGGTCGCGCCAGTAGGGGGCGGGGAAGCGGGCGCAGATGGCACGGATCGCTTCCCGGATCTGGCCCGCCGTGTACGCGTCCATCAGCGGAAGACGGGCCGGCGCTTCTCGAGGAAGGCGGCCCGGCCCTCGACGAAGTCGGCGTGCTCGACCGCCTCGTCGCGCATCTCGCGGGCGGCTTCGGGCTCGTCGCCACCGCAGGTCTGGGCTAGCCCGACCATGCGCTTCATCGCCCGCTGCGAGTTGCCGGAAAGGGCGCCCCAGGCCGCGGTCTGCTCGACGACGGCGGCGGCCAAGGCGTCCTTGGCGACGACCCGGTCGACGAGACCGATGCGGTAGGCCTCGGCGGCGTCGAGGACGCGGGCCGAGAACAGCATGTCCTTCGCCCGGGCGGCACCGACGGTGGCGACGAGGCGGCGGGTGTCGTGGAAGCCGTAGACGAGGCCGAGGCGGGCCGGCGGGATGGCGAAGCGGGCCTCCTCGACGGCAAGGCGCAGGTCGCAGGCCAGAGCCAGCATGCAGCCGCCGCCGATGCAGGATCCGCCGATGGCGGCCAGTGTCGGGACGGGCAGGTTCTCCAATGCCAGGAGCGAGCCCTGCACGATCGCGTTGTAGGCGGCGGCCGAGGCGCGGTCGGCGAAGACGTGCTCGAACTCGGCGATGTCGGCACCGGCCGAGAAGGCCGGCGGCTCGCCCTGGAGCACGAGGGCCCGCAACGTCGACTCCGCCGCGAGTCGGCGGCAGATGTCGCCCAGCGCCCGCCACATGTCGGCCGACATCGCGTTCTGCCTGTCGGGCCGGGCCAGCGTCACCGTGGCAACGCCTTTCAGGATCTCCACTCTCACCGGTTCGTCATGCATCGCGGCCATTCCCCGCAGCGCCTCCTCATGTCCGTCCGCGCTGGCTAGGAGGCGCTATGGCCGAAGGCACCTACACACGCAACGTGGCGATCCTGGCAGCCTGCCAGGCGCTGTTCTTCATGGCGAACACCGTCGTCATCAGCGTGACGGCCCTGGTCGGCCTGCAATACGCGCCGAGCCCCGGGCTCGCCACCGTGCCGCTGGGCCTGCAGTTCGTCGGCACGATGCTGATGACGCTGCCGGCCTCGTTCCTGATGCAGCGCGTCGGCCGGCGCCCGGGCCTGCTGATCGGTGCCGTGTTGGCGATCCTGGCCGGCCTGATCGGCTGGCGGGCGATCATGGACGGCAGCTTCTGGCAGTTCGCCGCCGCCAGCTTCGTCTACGGCCTCTACGGCGCCTGCGCGCAGTACTACCGCTTCACCGCCGCCGACGCGGCGGACGTCGATCCGCCGAAGAAGCTCGGTGCGGACGCGGCCCGCGGGCGGGCGATCAGCTGGGTCATGGCGGGCGGCACGGTGGCGGCCGTGCTGGGACCACAGCTCGCCGTGGCGACGCGCGACCTGTTCGCGCCCATCACCTTCGCCGGCTGCTTCGCCGCCGTCGCCGCCCTCGGCGCGGCGAGCCTGCTCCTACTTCTGGGTCTGCGCATCCCGCACGGGCACGGCGGCGGGTTCGCCAGTGCCGGCCGGCCGCTGGCCGAGATCGCGCGCGATCCGCGGGCCGTGCTGGCGTTCGCCGGGGCGCTCGTCGCCTATGTGACGATGAACCTGCTGATGACCGCGACGCCGCTCGCGATGCAGGCCTGCGGCTACGGCTTTTCCGATGCGGCCTTCGTCATCCAGTGGCACGTGCTCGGCATGTTCCTGCCGAGCTTCGCCGCCGGCTGGCTGACGGCGAGGCTGGGCTCGGTGCGCATGATCGGCCTCGGCGTGCTCGTCATGTTCGCCTGCGTCGCGGTCGACCTGAAGGGGATCCAGATCGCGCATTTCGCCTGGGGCCTGATGCTGCTGGGCGTGGGCTGGAACTTCATGTTCGTCGGCGGCACGACGCTGCTGACCTGCTGCTACGCCGCGCAGGAGAAGGCGAAGGTGCAGGGCCTCAACGACTTCCTCATCTTCACCTTCGTCGGCATCTCGGCCACCTCGTCCGGCGCCCTGCACCAGCTCGTCGGCTGGACGGGCCTCAACCTCGCCGTGCTGCCGGGGCTCCTCCTGGTGGGAGCCCTCGTCCTCGTCCGCCTGCAGCGACCGCTCGTCCCCAGCGCCGCTTGAGACACCCTGTGTCCAGCTTTGGATGGTCAGGTTGCGAGGTTACGGGCTGCGGCGTGGCGGTCGGGGTCATAGGGGGTGCGTTCGTGCCATGCGCGCCAGAGGACGCGGACCCAGGCGCGGGCGAGGATGCGGATGGCGTGTGGGTGCTTGCAGCCTCGGTCGCGAGCTTTGCGATAGATGGCGGCGGCCCAGGCGGAAGCGTGGCGGGAATTGTCGGCGAAGCAGGTTATCGCTCGTCGGAGGCGGTGGTTGCAGGCCCAGCGCCAGACGACGCCGCGGCTCTTTCCGGAAGCGTGTGTGACCGGACAGACGCCGGCTTCGGCGGCGAGCTGGTCCTCTGTGGGGAAGCGCTCGCGGACGTCGCCGAGCTCGGCCAGGACCTGGGCGGCACAGACGCGTCCGGCGCGCGGGAAGGACATGACGATTCTCCCATCCGGCAGGTCGGCCACGGCCTGCTCGATGCGCGAGGACAGCTTGGCGATCTCGGTAACGAGGCGCTCGAGGACGGCGACCAGGGTGCGCGCGAGCTCTCCCCCTCCGGTGGCTCCGCCACCGGCTGCTTTGCAGACGGATCGCCAAGCGGCGATGGCATCGGCTTCGGCCTCGCTGGCGAGGCCGGTCGGGGCGGCCCGCAGCCGGGCGAGCAGCTCGGCCGGGGAGCGGCGTCCGCAATAGGCGTGTTGGGCCATGAACCCCGCCAAGCGTTTCTCGCCCAGGCGGCTGGCGCTGTCGGGGGTCGGATAGCGGCCGATGAAGGCGAGTGCCACCGGGCTGTCGATGGCGGCGAAGACGGCGGCCGCACCGGGCCAGAAACTTTCCAAGAGGCTGCGGAGCTGATTGGCGAGCGCCACGCGGTGGGCGACCAGATCGTCGCGGCCGCGGACGAGCGCGCGCAGGGCTCTGATCTCGTCCGAGGCGGGTACGAGCCGCTGGAAGCGGTGCCCGTCGGTGCGCAGCAGATCCGCCAGCAGGTAGGCATCGCCCGGATCGCTCTTGCCGCCGGCGGCCCGGTAGCGGGGCCGGCAGGCTTTCACCACGTTGGGGTGGATCGGGATCACCGGATGCCCGGCCTCGATCAGGGCATCGACGATCAGGCCGGAAGGCCGCTCGAGAGCGACGGGCAACTCGGCCGGCGGGGCTGCCCGTCGCAGCCGGGCCAGCATCTCGGCCAGGCCCTGCGCATCGTGGCAGGCCTCGAAGCGGGCGACGACCTGCCCCATCCCGTCGACGACACAGAGGGCGTGACGGGTACCGCCCCAGTCCAGACCGGCATGCAACGGCATATGAGGATCTCCTCGGGTTGCGCTACAGTCACCCGAGCCGGGAGATCGTGCGGATCGCTCACTGACAGGCGCTCTGGCCGGCAAGCACTGGCGCTTCACCCTGTGGTCCGTCCCGCTCTCCCGGCACCTGCCGTCCGGCGGGTCTCAAGCGGGCCGTCGAGCGGCAAGCGACCTTGGCCGTCACGGCAGGTGCTCGGGCCGGCGCATGCTAGGCCTCTTCGCGGCTCTGCATCCGCCGACACCAAGGTGCACCAGTGAGCGACCTCGTCGCCGCCGACTTGCCGCCTCCGCCCGTCGTGCCAAGTCACTCGGGTCCGGGAGATGGGAGAAGCCGATGCGGGTCGCCGTCCTACGTCTGCTCGTCGTTCTCGTTGCGGCCGTCGTCGGAGGCAGAGGCGCCTCGGCGACGGGGTGCTTTCCGGTGGCGCAGGGCGAGGGCCGCGTCATCCCGGCGGCGCTGCCGGCGGGTGCCTCGGTCGGGATCACCTTCCTCGGCCATGCGAGCTTCCTGATCGAGACGGCGGGTGGGGCGACGGCGGTCACCGATTACAATGGCTACATCAGACCGCCGCTCGTCCCCGACATCGCGACCATGAACAATGCGCACGGCACGCACTACACGGATGTCGTCGATCCGGGGATCAAGCACGTGCTGCGGGGGTGGAACCCCGAGGGTGGCCTCGCCCACCACGACGTCACCGTCGGCGACCTCCGGGTGCGGAACGTGCCGACCAGCGTGCACGGGCGGACGGGCTCGGAGGCCAACAGCAACTCGATCTTCGTCTTCGAGGTGGCGGACTTGTGCATCGCGCATCTCGGCCACCTGCACCATCTGCTCACCCCGCAGCATCTGGGTGAGCTGGGTGTGATCGACGTCGTGATGGTGCCGGTCGACGGCGCCTACACCATGTCGCATCAGGAGATGCTGGAAGTGCTGCGCCAGCTCGACGCCCCGCTGGTCCTGCCCATGCACTATTTCGGCCCGCCGGTGCTCGAACGCTTCCTGCGGCTCGCCGCCCCCGAGTTCGAGATCGTGATGAGCGACAGCCCTAGCGTCGCCCTCTCCCGCGAGACGCTACCCCGCCGCCCGCAGATCCTCGTCCTGCCGGGAAGCTAGCGTTCAGAGCAGCGGGAACGACGGTGCGAAGATCTTTTCGACCGGGGGGTTGCCGGGCGAGCGCTCGGGATAGGTCGAGATGAGCTTCTCGTACTGGGCCTGAGCGCGGTCGCGTAGGGCGGCGAGGTCGATGCCGGGCAGCTGCCGGTCCTGCATCACGATCCGGCCGTTGACGACCACCGTGTCGACGTCGCGGCCGGAGCCTGCCAGCACCAGCGCCTGGATCGGATCGAACACCTGGCCCAGCTCGACGGCGTCGAGGCGGATGACGGTGAGGTCCGCCTTGCAGCCGGGGGCCAGCCGCCCGAGATCGCTGCGGCCGAGGGCTTCGGCACCTCCGATCGTGGCGGCGGTGTAGACCTCGGCGGCGGAGAGGGCCGTGTCGTCCTTTTCGGCGATCCGACAGATGTGCACAGCCTCGCGCATGTTCATGATCATGTCGGGCGGGTAGGTGTCCGTCCCCATCCCGATCCGGATGCCCATGCGCCGGTAGCGGGCGAAGCTCTCCATGCCCGAAGCGTAGCGGGCACCGACCAGCGGGCAGGTGACGAGCGTCGCCCCGCTGCCGGCCAGGATCTCCTGGTCCGCTGTGCCCGGCACGTCGGTGTAGCTGGTGCCGGTCAGGAACAGGCCGTGCGGCAGCATCACTTTCGGCCCGAGGAAGCCCAGGCTCTGCAGCCACTGCACCGGGGTCTTCCCGTGCAACTGCCGCACGGTGTCGAACTCGTAGCGCGACTGGCAGCAATGCAGGCGCACCGGACACTCCAGCTCAGCACGCGCCCGCACCGTCGCCCGCAGCAATTCTGGCGTGCAGGTCTCGATCCGGTCGGGGGCCAGCATGCCGTTGACCAGCCCGCCGTGCCGGCCGTCATGGTCGCGCACGAACCGCACGGCCTCGGCGAGGCCGGTGAGCCCGCGCGCCTCGTCGAAATGCCGGTCGAAGCTGCCGTCCGCGCGCAGAAAAGTGAGCCCGCTCATGTAGGCGGGGCCGACGAACAGGCGGATACCGAGCTGACCTGCCAGATCGGCCATGCGGGCCATCTCGTCGTAGGTCTCGCTCCAGGCCCGGTAGAGCAGCGATGCGATCGGCTGGGCGCTGGTGATGCCGTTCCGGAGCAGCTGCACCATGGCGTAGTAACGGCCGAAGTCCTGCTCGTCCGCGGTGTAGACCTCGCGCGGGCCGCCCCGCAGATAGGCCTCGGGCCAGACCCGGCCCTTCTCGTGATCCGGCTGGTTGTCGAAGGCGAGGACAGTCGAATCGAGGTCGGCCAGGGCGTTCAGGTCGACGAAGCCCGGTCCCGTGACAGCATTCCCGGCGTCGATCTCGACGTCGACTGGACCTTCATAGCCTCGGCCGACGAACAGTACCGTATCGTCCCGCCAGACCACCTCACCGTCGCGAAGCAGGCGATGGCCACCATCCGCGTGCCCCACGACCCACCGCGATTGGATCCGCGTCGTCGCCATCCCTTCCTCCACTCGTGGTCGCTCCCTGCTCAACCCTGGGGCAACGGACGCCCACATCGAAAGCAGATGATTACGCGTTCGTAAGACCCGCATAGGCCGAACCTGGGCGCGAGACCCGGTTCCTAGCTTGGCACGGATTGTGAAAAGCGCAGCAACATGCGTGCCTCGCCGGATCTGGCTACGGCGCCTCCCGCCAATGGGAGACCTCTGCTCGAAGCGACCGGACTGACGGTCGACTTCCCCGGTCGGCTGCGCGCCGTCGATCGCCTGGATCTGCGCGTCGATCGTGGCGAGATCCTGGCGATCGTCGGCGAGTCCGGCTCGGGGAAGAGTGTCAGCGCCCTGGCCCTGATGCGGCTCGTCCCGGCACCGGGCCGCATCGTCGCCGGCAACGTCCAGCTCGACGGCCGCGACCTTCTCCAGCTGCCCGAGCAGGAGTTGGCCGCCGTCCGCGGCCGGCGCATCGGCCTGATCCTGCAGAACCCGCGCGCGGCCCTGAACCCCTCGCTCCAGATCGGCGTCCAGCTCACCCGCACGCTCCGCGTGCTGGGTCGGGAAGCCACCCCGGACAAGCTCCACGAACTGTTGCGCCGGGTCGGCTTTCCCGAGCCCGAGCGCATCGCCCGCAGCTACCCGCACGAGCTATCGGGCGGCATGTGCCAGCGGGCCTGCCTGGCCCTGGCCCTCGCCGGCGGCCCGGACCTGCTGATCGCCGACGAGCCGACGACGGCCCTCGACGTCGCCGTCCAGGCCCGGGTGCTGCGCCTGCTCGTCGCCACGGCCCGGCAGGACCGCTCGGCGATGATCCTCGTCACGCACGACATGGCGCTGGTGAAGGCGGTCGCCGACCGGGTCGTCGTCCTCTATGGCGGTGTCGTGCAGGAGGAGGGGCCGGTCGATGAGGTGATCGGACGGCCGCGGCACCCCTACACTCGTGCGCTCGTCGCCGCCATACCGGACCCCGACCGTCCCGTCCGGCGGCTCGCCCAGATCCCCGGCCATGCGACGCCGGTCCTGGCCGGCAGCCGCGGCTGCCGCTTCGCCGCACGCTGCCCGCAGGTCGAGGCGCGCTGCCGGGACATCGAGCCGCCCGTCGTCGTCGGTGAGGCCGGCTCCTGGGCGCGTTGCCATCTGCTGCAGCCGATCCGGGCTGCCGCCTGATGGAGCCGCTGATCAGGACCAAGGCGCTCACCAAGTCCTTCCGTCATCGCGGCACGCACGGCCCCGTCGTCACCACCGCGGTGGCCGACGCCAACGTCGAGATCAGGGCCGGCACGACGCTCGGCTGCGTCGGCGGGTCGGGCTCGGGCAAGTCGACGCTCGGTCGCCTGATCCTGGGGCTGATCACCCCGGACTCCGGTGTCGTGACCTACAAGAGCCGCCAGATCTCGGGTCTCGGGCCCGCGGAGATGCGCCCGCTGCGGCGCGAGCTCGGCATCGTCTTCCAGGACCCGATGCTCTCGCTCAACCCGCGCCGCTCCGTCGGCGCCAGCCTCGCCCGGCCGCTGCGCAACTTCGGCGCCTCGCGAAAGGCCGCCCGCGAGCGGGTCGAGGAGTTGATGCGCCTCGTCGGCCTGGAGCCCCGGCTCGTCGATCGCTACCCCAACGAGTTCTCCGGCGGCCAGTGCCAGCGCCTCGCCATCGCCCGTGCCTTGGCGCTGGAGCCCGCGTTCCTCTTCCTCGACGAGCCGGTCTCCGCACTCGACGTCTCGGTCCAGGCGCAGATCCTGAACCTGCTCCTCGACCTCCAGGAGCGCCTTGGTCTCGCCTACCTGTTCGTCACCCACGACCTGCGCCTGATCCGGTTCGTGGCGCCTGAGCTCATCGTCATGGAGCACGGCCGGATCGTCGAGGCCGGCAGCAGCGAGCAGATCTGCGCCGAGCCCAGGCATCCCTACACCCGCACGCTGCTCTCGGGCGTGCTCCGCCTCGACACACCCTTCGACTGGAGTGCCGTCGCCGACGACGCGCTCGAGCTCGATGCACCGGCAGCCGCCCATGGCTGACGGTCTCCGTGGGAGGAACCGATGTCTCGCCTGAAGCTCACCAGACGCCTGACCATGGCGCTGGCGGCGGGGCTGGCCGTTGTGGCCACGCTCTCGCCGCCGGCCTCCGCCACCGACAAGGACACGCTCGTCGTCGCCGTCGAAGCGGATCTCGCCCGCCTCGACCCGCACATCTCGGGCACCTGGAACACGTTCAAGGTCCTGAGCCACGTCTATGAAGGCTTCGTCGCCGAGGACCTCTTGACCCCGGGCCAGAGCATCCCGGCGATCGTGCCCTCGCTCGCCGAGTCCTGGACGATCTCGGACGACCGCAAGGTCTACACCTTCAAGCTCCGGCCCGGCGTGACCTTCACCGATGGCACGCCGTGGAACGCGGACGCCGCGATCTTCAACCTCGACCGCATGCTGAACCCCAACTTCCAGTACCATCAGCCGGCCGCGGTCGGCATGCTGCGCTGGGTCTGGGTCGACCTCGACAGCTACCGCAAGGTCGACGACATGACCGTCGAGATCACCCTGAAACAGCCGAACCAGGAGTTCCTGCGACGGCTGGCACTGGGCGGCACCGGCTCGCCCCGCATGATCAGCCCCGAGGCCGTCAAGAAGTACGGCAATGACGGCATCAACGAGCATCCGGTCGGTACCGGTCCCTACAAGATGATCGAGCGCGTCGTCGGCGAGCGGACCGTGCTCGAGCGCAACGACAACTATTGGGACCCCAAGCGCCTGCCGAAGACGAAGATCCTCGTCGTCCGTGGCATTCCCGAGGTGGCGACGAGGGAGTTGGCCCTGCTGACCGGCGAGGTCGACATGGTCTCGACACCCTCGCCCGACTCGCTGGAGTACCTGCAGGCCCAGGGCATGAACCTCGTCCAGGGCCCCGTCTCGACCGTCTATCTCATGTGGCTGAACTTCCACGAGAAGCCGATCCAGGACGTGCGCGTGCGCAAGGCCATGATCATGGCCCTCGACCGCGATGGCATGACCAAGTTCCTGCGTCGCGGCACGGCACAGCCCTCCTACGGCATCCTGCACTTCGGCGGCCCGGGCTGGGACCCCGCATGGCGCGATTATCCGTACGACCCCGAGGGTGCGAAGAAACTGCTCGCCGAGGCCGGCTATCCCGACGGGTTCCACACCCGCATGGACTGGACGATGGGTGGCGGCGGCGACGTCAACACCAAGGCGGACGCCGAGTGGATCCAGCGTGACTGGGCGCGCGTCGGCATCAAGGCCGACATCGAGATGTTCGACAACGGCACCTACTGGGACATGATGGGCAAGGGCCTGCGCGAGGGCACCTGCTGCATGTCCGCCTCCTGGGGCGAGACCTCCTTCAACTGGCTGGACCAGGTGCTGCCCGTCGCCGCCCAGCCGCCGGCTGGCCTGAACTCCGGCTGGTACACCAACCCGAAGATCGACGAGCTTCTCTCGAAGGCCCGCAGCGCATCCTCCGAGGAGGAGATGATCGCCACGCTGCGGCAGGTCCGCGACATCGTCTCGGACGAGGTCGGCTTCTTCAGCTACTACACGCCGATCCAGATCTACGCGATCCAGCCGAACGTGAAGGGCTTCGTCCTGGCTCCCCAGCACTGGCCCGACTACACCTCGGTCTACAAGGAGTAATCGGACCGCGGGTCGGCCATCGCGACTTCGGCCGACCCGTCTCCGGGCTCATCGATGCTCCAGCTCATCCGCACACGGCTGCTCCACGCGCTGCCCGTTCTGCTGGGCGTGACGCTCGTCGTCTTCGTCTCCATGCAGCTCATTCCGGGCGACGCGGCGCGCACGATCCTGGGCTACGCGGCGACCGAAGAGCGCGTGCAGGCGCTGCGCGAGCAGCTTGGCCTCAACCGGCCCTGGCCGATCCAGTACGTCATCTGGCTGTGCAACCTGCTGCAGGGCGATCTCGGTCGCTCGATCACGATGCAGGTGCCGGTCAGGGCCGTGATCCTCGACAAGATCGGCAACTCGCTCATCCTGATGCTGGCGAGTTTCGTCCTTGTGGTCGTCTTCGGCCTGCTGCTCGGGATCATCGCCGGTGCTTCCCACCGCAAGCTACAGGACCGCGCCACCGTCGGGTTGCTGCTCGTCTTCGCGAGCGTGCCCCCGTTCTGGCTGGGTCTGGTGTTGCTCTACATCTTCGGCCTGCAGCTCCGCTGGTTCCCGATCAGCGGCATGTACACGATCGGTGGGGGAGGTGGTCTGCTCGACCTGCTCCGCCACCTCGTGCTGCCGGCGGTGACGACGGCGGTCTCGTCGCTCGCCGTCGTGGCCCGGGTCACCCGGGGCGGCATGATCGATTCGCTGCAGCAGCCCTACGTGCTGGCCGCCCGGGCGCGAGGCTATTCGCGCCGCCTGATCGTCTGGGGCGAGGCGCTCCGCAATGTGCTGCCGACCTTCGTCAACATCTCCGGCCTGCAGATCGGCTACCTGTTCGGCGGCGTCATCTTCAGCGAGGTCGTGTTCAACTGGCCGGGGCTCGGCCTGCAACTCTACAACGCGATCGTCCAGCGTGACGTGCCGGTGATCCAGGGCTGCGTGCTCGCTGTCGCCATCGTCTTCGTCGTCGGCAACCTGATCTCCGACGTCCTCGTCTACGCCCTCGACCCGACGCGCCGATGACCACCGCCACCGTAGACGCCCGCCCGCGCTTTCCCGTCCTCCACGCCCTGCTGCGCGACCGTGCCGCCACCATCGGCCTCGTCATGGTGCTGGCCTTCGTGCTCGTCGCGATCCTGGCACCCTGGCTCGCTCCCTATCCCGCCAACGAGGCGGACCCGCGCCTGCGCCTGATGCCGATCGGAACCGAGGGACACCTTCTGGGCCTCGACCATCAGGGCCGCGACATGCTCTCGCGGCTGATCTGGGGCACGCAGCCCTCGCTCGTCACCGGTATCGTGCCGGTGGTGCTGGGTGCCCTCATCTCGCTGCCGCTGGGCCTGCTCGCCGCCTGGTACGACCGCATCGGCCACGTGATCATGCGCAGCATGGACGCCCTCTTCGCCTTTCCCATGGTGCTGCTGGCGATCATGATCTCGGCCTTCATGGGGCCGGGGATGATCAACATGATCATCGCTCTCGTCATCACGCTGATCCCCTACAACACGCGCGTGGTCTATCAGGCGGCGCGCGAGCAGCTGGGCCTCGGCTACATCGAGGCGCTCCGCGCCACCGCGACGCCCACGCCCGTCATCCTTTTCGTCGAGATGCTGCCCAACGTCGCCTCGGCGGCGATCGTCTATTCCTCGACCATCGTCGGCTCGACGGTGATCTCCGCGGCGGGCCTGAGCTTCCTCGGCCTCGGCGTGCAGCCCCCGACCGCCGAGTGGGGCATCATGGTGAGCGAGGGCCGCAGCGTGATCTTCACCGCCCCCCAGGCCTCGGCCCTGCCGGGCCTTGCGATCACGCTCCTGGTGATCGCATTCAACCTGCTGGGCGACGGCCTGCGCGACGCGCTCGACCCGCGCGTGCGGGCCACAATGTGAGGGCCGGCCGATGAGCCTCCTGTTCAAGAACGCCCGCGTGCTGACCTTCGACGCGGCGGACACTGAGATCGACCGCACGGACGTGCTCGTCGAAGGGGCGATCATCACCCGGATCGGGACCGACATCCCGGCACCCGAAGGTGCGCGCATCATCGAGTCGGAGGGTCACCTCCTCATGCCCGGCCTCGTCAACGGTCACCTGCACTCGCCGGGCAACCTGATGAAGGGCTCGCTCGACGACAGCCTGCTCGAGCTGTTCATGCTCTACGAGGTGCCGCCGCTCGCCGACCTTACCGACAGTCCGCGGCTCCACTATCTCCGCACGCTGCTGGGTGCCGTCGAGATGCTGAAGCTCGGCGTCACCGCCGTGCACGACGACGCGTTCTTCATCCCGGTGCCGACGCCGGAGACGATCGATGCCGTCATGGGCGCCTACCGCGACGCCGGCATGCGGGCGACCGTCACCCTCGACCAGCCGAACGTGCCCGAGGACGAGAAGTATCCGTTCCTGGCAGAGATCCTGCCGCCGGACCTGCTCGCCGAGTTGCGCGCCGTGCGCCGGATGTCCGACTCGGAGCTGCTCGACCACTATCGCGACTTCGTCGCCCGCTGGCACGGTGCCGAAGGCGGTCGCCTGCGCTGTGCGGCCTCCGTCTCGGCACCGCAGCGCGTCACCCCGACCTATCTCGTGGCGCTCACCGAGTTCGCCCGCGCCCACGATCTGGCCTTCGACGTGCACGTCCTGGAGACGCGGCTGCAGCGCGTGCTGGGCGACGTGAAGTACGGCAAGTCCCTGATCCGCTACCTCCACGACCTCGGCTGTCTCGACGAGGGCAAGCAGGTCATCCACTCGATCTGGGTCGACGACGAGGACATCGCGTTGATGGCGGCCTCGGGGTGCGTCGTCGCCCACAATCCCTTGTGCAACCTGAAGCTCGGCTCCGGCGTGATGCCGTTCCGCCGCCTGCGCGACGCCGGGATCCCGATCTGCCTCGGCTCCGACGAGGCCTCGGGCGACGACACCGCCAACATGTGGCTCGTCGCCAAGCAGGCGGGCCTCGTCCACAAGCTCACCGACACCGACGAGCGGCGCTGGCCGAAGGCACCCGAGATCCTGGATTGCCTCATCCGCGGCGGTGCCCGCTCCCTGCGCCAGGAGGACCGGATCGGCCGCGTCGCCCCGGGCTACGAGGCCGACCTCATCCTGCTCGATCTCGACACGCTGGCCTTCACCCCGCTGAACGATCTCCGCCGCCAACTCGTCTTCTGCGAGACCGGCACCTCGGTCGTGATGACCGTCGTCCAGGGAAGGGTCGTGGCCGAGCACGGCCGGGTGCTCACCGTCGACGAGCGCGCCCTGCGCGCCGAGATCCGCTCCATCATGCCCGAGTACAACGCCGCCCTGGCCCGCGCCCGCCACCACGCCGACCGGTTGGAGCCGTACTACCGCGCCATGTACGAGCGTACCCTGACCCACCCCGTCCCGATGCAGCGCCGCATCCCGAGCTGATCGGACGGGCAGTGCCTCGCGCTCTCGGCGAGCGCGCTGGAACCAGGCGGCCTAACGCCCGATAGCTTTGGGGCGAGCGCCTCTCGGCATCAGATCGACTGGCGCACGTGCGGTTCGCGGCCATAGACCGAGACCAGGACGATGATGGCGACGCCGAGGGTGGCCTGCACGAGGGGCGGCTGGAGGCCCAGGCCGACGAGGACCGTGGTCAGCTCGATCAGGCAGATGGCACCGGCAACCGTGCCGAGATAGCCGCCGCGACCGCCGATGAGCACGGTGCCGCCGATGACGACGGCGGCGATGGTCTGGAAGAGATAGGGTGCGCCGACGGCGGCGTAGGCCGAGCCCGAGAAGCCCAATAGCAGGATACCGGCGAGTGCGGCGAAGCCGGCACTGAGCGCGAAGGTCAGGGTCCAGATGCGGACGGGATCGACCAGGGCGAGGCGCGCCGCCCGCGGGCTGCTGCCCAGCGCATTGAGCTGTCGGCCATAGACGGTGCCCCAGAGCAGCAGGACCACGAGGCCGGCGAGGAGCGCCGTGAACGGCACCAGGGGCGGCACCGGCAAAGGCCCGAAGCTGCCGCCGATCGAGACGAATTTCTGCACCCAGGTGGGTGCCCCGCCCGTGGGAAAGCCGCGCGTCCAGAGCTGCACCGCACCCTGGAGGGCCGTGCCGACACCCAGCGTGACGATCAGCGGGTGGACTGCGAGGAGCGCGGACAGAGCGCCGTTCAAGGCACCGACCGCCATCGCGGCCAGGATCACTCCCGGCAGCACCAGCGCGAACGGCACGCCTTGGGCGTAGAGCTGGGCCGCAGCGACGTTGGCGAAGCCGATCACGAACGGGATCGAGAGATCGATGCCGCCCAAGAGGATCGCCAGCGTCTGCCCGATCGAGGCGATGGCCAGGAGCGAGGCCAGCACCAGCATGGCGCGGATGCCGAAGGTGGTGCCGAAGCCCTTGATCAGGAGCATGCCGGCGAGGTGCACGAGCAGCGCCAGCAGGAGTGCCGCGACCGGACCGGACAGGCGCAGTCTAGGCATGGGCACGCCTCAGCCAGGTCGCGTTGAGCACGATCGCCAGCACCAGGACGAGGCCGTAGGCGATCTGCAGGAGGAAGGTCGAGACGTTGAAGAAGGTCAGTGCCGCCTGCAGCAGGAAGATGACGACGGCACCCAGCATCGCCGCGGCGAGGCCGCCGCTGCCGCCGGCGAGGCTGACCCCACCCAGCGCCACTGCCGAGATCGCGAGCAGGGTCAGGTTCGCAGCCACGTTCGCGTCGGCCGAACCGATGAGTGCGGTGAGCGACAGGCCGCCGATGGATGCGAACAGGCCGGCGAGGAGGTAGGCGACGAAGCGGATGAGCGTCACGGGCACGCCGGCGGTGTAGGCGGCACGGTCGTCGCTGCCGACGGCCATGAGCTGCTCGTAGTAGGGCCGCCGCTTGAGGAGAAGCCAGGCCGCGGTCACCGCCAGGATCGGCAGCCACGACCAGGCACCTGCCAATGATTTCAGCCAGACGGGTGCGGTGCCGGCGGGCGAGGGCGAGATGGTCAGTGCCAAGCCGGTATAGAGCAGCGAGGTGCCGAGCGTGGCGATGATCGGCTGGATCCTCACGAAGACGGCGATCCAGCCGTTGAGCGCCCCCGAGACGAGGCCCATCGCCAGGGCCGCCGGCACGACCACGAAAGGCGAGGTCCAGCCCAGCCCCTCGACCAGCCAGCGGACCACGACGACGTTGACCAGCCCCATCAGCGGCCCGACCGAGAGGTCGATACCGCCTCGGCCGGACAGGATGGGCGGCAGCGAGGCACAGGCCGCCAGGATCAGAGGTGCCGCCAGGCCCAGCGTGGCCCCCAGACTGGCCGGGGCGAAGCGGGCCGGGTTGAGCCAGAGATTGAGGGCCAGCAGCAGGAGGCAGAGTCCGGCGGCGAGCCGCAGCTCCGAGCGCCCGGCGACGAGACCGATCAAGCGGCGACCTCCTGGCCGAACATGGCGGCGATGACCCGGTCCATGACGAGCTCGCTGCGGCCGAGCTCACAGGCCACACCCTGCTCGCGGAAGACCAGAACCCGGTCGCAGAGCTGCAGCACCTCCTCGATCTCGCTGGAGAGCACCACGAGCGGGATGCCGTCGTCGCGGGCGAGGGCGCGGAACACCTCGTACAGTTTCATCCGCGTGCCGAGATCGACCCCGCGAGTCGGGTCGTTGAGCAGGAGCACGCGCGGCCGGCAGGCGAGCCAGCGGGCGAGCAGGACCTTCTGCTGGTTGCCGCCCGACAGCGTGCCGATCGCGGCTTTGGGCGAGCCGTAGACCATCGACAGGCGGTCGCGAAAGTCGGCCAGCATCCGGCGCAGCGAGCCGCGCCGGACCCAGCCGAACCACGCCTGGTCCGGCAGGGCGGCGATGGCGAAATTGTCGAGGACGGATTGGCCGGGGAGGATGCCGGTGGCCCGCCGGTCGCGCGGCAGGTAGGCGATGCCGTGGCGGGCGGCTTGCGCGAGACCGGAGACGGGGATCGTGCCGCTGCCGGCCGTGCCCACCACCACCGTGCCCGCATGCGGCCGGTGCAGGCCGCACAGCGTCTCCAGGAACGCCTCCTGACCGTGACCCTCGAGCCCGGCGAGCCCAAGGATCTCGCCGGACCGCAGCGCAAGATCGATCGGCGGCGCGCCCGCGGCGAGGCGGATACCGTCGGCGGTCAGCAGCGGCTCGCGGGGGTCAGGCATCGGTCGCGTGCACCCTGAGATGTGCGTCCGGGATCATGAGCTGCAGCAGCCGTTCGCTCGTGACCTCCGGGCCCTCCAGCGTTTCCACAGCACGGCCGCTGCGCAGCACGGTGACGCGGTCGGACAGGCGGCGGACCTCGTCGAGCCGGTGCGAGATGAAAACGACGAGGCGCCCCTCGGCGACGAAGCCCCTCAGCGCGTCGAACAGCACGTCGCGGTCCGCCACGTCGAGGGCTGCGGTCACCTCGTCCAGGATCAGGATCCGCGGATCGCGAACGAGCGCCCGTGCCAGCACGACGAGCTGCTGCTGGGCGAGCGGGACCTCGCCGCCGCGCGCGGTCAGATCGGGCATGTTCCGGGCGAAGCGGGCCAGCACGGCCTCCGCCACCTCGCGCCGGCGGTGCAGTGGCAGCCGGTAGGTCCAGGGGCCATCATAGCCGAGGAAGATGTTGTCCAGCACCGTACGCGAAGGGGCCAGCAGCACTTCCTGGAACACGGTGGCGATGCCGTGTCGGTGGGCGACCGCCGGCTCGGACAGGTCGACCGGCTGTCCGTCGACCCGGATGCTGCCCCGGTCCGGCCGGACGATGCCGGACAGCAGCTTGACCAGTGTGCTCTTGCCGGAGCCGTTCTCGCCCAGGATGGTGTGGACGTGGCCGGCCGACATCGTCACGTCGATACCGTGCAGCGCCACGGTCTCGCCGTAGCGCTTCGCCACCCCTTCCAGTCCGATCATGACGGCCTGCCGTCCCCCCGATCGTCGTGCGCCGGCGGCATGCCGCGAAACCCGCTTGGCTTGGCTCGATCTCGGCTGTTAACGTTAACATACAAGTCGTGGCCGTACACGAGAAGCGGCCTGAAGGGGAGGTCCGATGCTGAAGCAACTCGTTCCCGCCTGCACCATCGCCTGGTCGGTCGCCACCGCGGCGGTGCTCATGGGCACACCCGTGGCGGCCCAGTCGATCGATGCGCTGCCGCCGGAGCTCAAGGCCCTCTACACCGACAGTATCCCGGTCGGTCCGTCGGCCTATGACGACTTCAAGATGCCGGCGAAGCCGTGGAAGTGGTGCCACTCCGAATCCTACATGGGCAATCCCTGGCGCGTCAGCATGAACAACGAGCTGAAGCGCCTCGTCGACGCCGCCATCGCCAAGGGCGATGTGGCCAGCTTCGAGATGTCGGACAGCAACGGCGACGTGCCGCAACAGATCGCCCAGATCCGTGCCTTCATCGACAAGGGCTGCAGCGTCATCACCACGATCGCCGGCTCCTCGACCGGCCTCAACGACGTGATCGAGGCCGCCTACAAGGCGGGCATCCCGGTCGTGACCACGGCGAGTGCGGTCACCAGTCCCTATGCCCTGAACATCCAGCACAATCACAATGTCTGGGGCTACGACATGGCCAAGGGCATCGGTGAGCAGCTGGGCGGCAAGGGCAACGTGCTGATGGTCGAGGGCATTCCCGGCAGCCCGATCGTCGAGCACGAGAATTCAGGCGGCTATCGGGGCTTCGCCGAGTATCCGGAGCTGAACAACCTCGGCAAGGTGAGCGGCAACTGGACCGCCAACGTCACCAAGAACGTGATCCTGCAGACGCTGGCGACCAACCCGGCGCAGATCGACGCCGTCTGGACCACCGGCAGCGAGACCCGCGTCATCGCCGAGGCGTTCGACGAGGCTGGGCGTCCGCAGCCCTTGATCACGGGCTCGATGTCGGGCGACGCGCTCGGCTACTGGAAGGATCACAAGGACACCTTCCGCTACTATGGCGGCGCCATCCTGCCGACGATCGCAGGCCAGAACACGTTCCGGGCCGCCGTCCGTCTGCTCGAGGGCCAGCAGCCGATCGTCAACACCCTCCTGGTACCGGTGCCGGAGATCCGTGAGGAGGATCTCGGCAAGTGGGCGGCACCCTGCATGACCGTCGAGACCGGCTCGATCTTCCCGGTGGCACCGACCGAGCCGCTGAGCGAGGAAGCCATGAACGGCTACTTCCGCAAGGGTGCCGCCACGCCGCCCTACGACTACGCTTCGACGCCCTCGCCCTGCGGCTGACCGGCATGGACGAGCGTCAGGCGCGCGCCGCCGAGGCGGTAAGGGCGGCCGGAGCCGACTGGGGTGTGCTCGCGAGCGTCGACGGGGTGGCCTATGCGTCGGGCCACGTCGTGCCCGTCGAGGCCGGACCGTCGCCGTTCGCCGGCGGTCCGACGCTCGTCCTGATCGGCGCCGACGGCACCCTCGGGATCGTCTGTGCCAATGTCGAGGCCGCGGCGGCAAAGGCGTCGCGCGCCGAGGTCACCGAAGTGTACGAGGGTTATGCCTTCGACCACGGCGTGGACTACCAAGCGGGATGGCGGGAAGCGGTCGGTCGGCTCGCGAAGCGGCTGGGCCTGGGCGGCCGGCTCGCCGCCGAGCGCGGCTTCCTGCCCAAGTCCCTGGACGGGCTCCTGGCCGTCGACAACGCGCCGGATCTGACGCCGCATCTGCGCCGGGCGCGGGCGACCAAGACCGGGGCCGAGCTCGCCACTCTCGCCCGCTGTGCCGAGGCCGTGGCGATCGGCCAACGCGTGTTCCTGGAGACGGCGCGGGCCGGCCGCAGCGAGCTCGCCGTCTTCGCCGACGTGCGCTGCGCCATGGAGGAGTTCGCGGGCTGCCGGGTGCCCATCACCGGCGACTTCCTCTCGGGCGTGGAGCGCACGGCGGGCTTCACCGGCTGGCCCGTCAACCGCACCATCCAGGCGGGCGATCCGGTGATGGCCGATCTGGCGCCGCGGATCGACGGCTATTGGGGCGATTCCTGCGGGACGACCTGTGTGGGCGCGCCGAGTGCCGCCTACGAGCGGCTGTTCCGCACCTCGAAGGCTGCCCTCGAACATGCGGTCGAGTTCGTCCGGCCCGGACGGACCGCGGCCGAGGTCGACGCCGAGATGCGGGCTTTCGTCGGCCGCGAGGGCTTCGCCTATCCGCACCATACCGGCCACTCCATCGGCACCGCCGTGCACGAATGGCCTCGCCTCGTGCCCTATGAGCAGGCGGTGCTCGAGCCCGACATGGTGCTCCTGGTCGAGCCCGGCTGCTACGATCCCGAGGTCGGCGGGGTCCGCAGCGAGTACATGCTGCGGGTCACCCGCGACGGTGCCGAGGTGATGCACCGCTTCGAGCATCGGCTTTCGGTGGAGGCGGGGGCATGACCCTGACCGGCGAGCAGATCGCGCGCTACGGCGAGGACGGCGTGCTGTTCCCGCTGCCGGCTATCGCACCGGAGGAGGTCGACGTGACCCTCGCGGCCCTGGCGCGCCTCGAAGCGCTGCCGGAGCCGACGCGCAAGGCGGCGCTGACCACCAAGAGTCATCTGCTCTCGCGGACGCTGTGGGATCTCGTGCACCACGAGGCGATCCTCGACCCAGTCTCGGCCGTGATCGGCCCCGACCTGCTGGTCTGGGGCTCCGGCTTCTTCAAGAAGCCGGCGGGTGCGCCCGATTATGTGAGCTGGCACCAGGACGCCACCTATTGGGGCCTGGAGCCGCCGGACATCGTCACCGCCTGGGTGGCGCTGAGCCCCAGCACGGTGGAGAGCGGCTGCCTGCGCGTGGTGCCGGGCAGCCAGCGCTGGCCGATCCTGCCGCACCGCGAGACCTATGCCGACCACAACCTGCTAAGCCGCGGGCAGGAGATCGACGTCGACGTCACCGGCCACCCGATCGTCGACGTCACGCTCGCCCCGGGACAGTTGTCGCTGCATCACGTCCTACTGGCGCACAATTCCGAGCCGAACCGGGCGGCGTACGACCGGGTCGGATTCGCGATCCGCTATATCGGCGGGCATGTCCGCCAGATCAAGGCGGCGCGCGACACGGCGACCCTAGTGCGCGGCCGAAACGCCGCCGGCACCTTCGAGCTGGAGCAGGCGCCCCAGGGCGAGGTCACGGCCGAGGATCTGGCCCGCCATGCCCTGATCGTCGCGGGCGTGCCGCATCTCCCGAAGCCGATGATGTGAAGCTCACGCACTGCTGCGGCGGATGATCGAGAAGCCGAGGTCGCGCACAGGCCGGTCGACGTCCTCGCCACGCAGCCGCGACAGGAGCAGCTCGCCGGCATAGCCGCCTATGGCACGGCCCGACACCTGCACCGTTGTGATGTCGAGCCCCTCGGGCCGCGCGATGGCGAAGTCGCCGAACCCGGCGACGGCGAGTTGCCCGGGCACGGCCACGTCATTGCGGCGGCACGCCAGGATCAGCCCCGCGGCAAGGGAATCGACGACGCAGAATGCGGCGTCCGCCTCCGGATAGGCCGCGCGCAGGGCTCGAAGGGCTTGCGGTCCCTCGGTGAGTCCCGCACCGGCGACGGGCAAGGCGACCTCTCGTGGCGGCCCGATACCGAGTTCCGTCAGGGCCGCCCGGTAGCCTTCGAGCCGCATCCGCCCGCGCCGGTCGCCCTCCGCGGCGGTGCCGACGAACGCGATGCGCCGGTAACCGCACTCGTGCAGCGTCCGCACCATCGCCGCACCGGCGTCGCGGTTGGAGAAGCCGGCGGCGAGGTCGATCGGCCTCTGGGGCAACTCCCACGTCTCGACCACCGGAATCCCGCTGGCCTGCAGCAGGCGCCGGGCCGTTGCCGTGTGCCAGTCGCTGGTCAGGACGATGCCGTCCGGCCGTCGGCCCAGCGCCGCACGCACGAGTTGCTCCTCGACCTCGGCCGAGTAGCCCGAGGCGCCGAGCAGCACGGCATAGCCTTCCTCGCGCAGCACGGTGGTCAGGCCCGCGACCGTGGCGGCGAAGATCGAATCCTCGAGCGTCGAGACGATCACCGCGACCAGCTTGCTGCGCCTGGTAGCCAGGGCACCCGCCATCAGGTCCGGAACATAGTCGAGCTCGGCGACCACCCGGGCGATGCGCGCGCGGGTGGCGGGTGCCACCTTCTCGGGTGTGCGCAGTGCGCGTGACACCGTCATCTGCGAGACGCCGGCGCGCAGCGCCACGTCCTCCATGCGCCGCCGTTCCGAGCTGGATGACATCGTCTTCACCGTTCCTGAAATCCTGCGTGCCGGAGCGCGCATTGACGAGTCTAAGATGTTAGCGCAAACATCGAGGTTTGTCGGGCGGGAGACATCAGGTGCTGAGCGAGGAGCAGATCCGGCTCTACCATGAGCAGGGCTACCTTCTGGTCGAGGACGTGATCGAGCCAGCGCTGCTGGATCGGCTCAGGCGGTCGACCGCGGACATGATCGAACGCTCGCGAAAGGTCACCGTCAGCGACGCGATCTTCGATCTCGACGAAGGCCATACAGCGGTCACCCCGCGGCTGACGCGGATCAAGTCGCCGCACCTCAACGTGCCGGGCTTCGACGAGGTCATGCACGCCCCCAGGGTGAAGGCCGTGCTGCAGCAGCTGTTGGGCCCGACGGTCCGGCTGCAGACCACCAAGCTCAACACCAAGGCACCGGGTGGTGGTGCCGCGGTCGAATGGCACCAGGACTGGGCGTTCTACCCCCACACCAACGACGACCTCTTGGCTCTGGGCCTGATGCTGGGCGACGTGGACGAGGCCAACGGCCCGCTCATGGTCATACCCGGCAGCCACAAGGGGCCGGTGCTCAGCCACTTCAGGGACGGCGTGTTCGCCGGCGCCATTGACCCCGACGACCCGCTGTTCGAGCGCGACCGGATCGTGACCCTGACCGGCCGTGCCGGCTCGATGACCGTGCACCATGTCCGCATCCTGCACGGCTCGGCGCCGAACCGGTCCGACCGCGCGCGGCAGATCTGCTTCTACGAATGCGCCGCGGCCGACGCCTGGCCGCTCGCCGGCAGCTCGACCGCGGTCGCCGGGATGGACCAGCAGCAGGTCTGGGACTGGATCCGCTCGCGGACCTACTATGGCGAGGCCACCACGACCCCGCGGCTGGCGAGCGTGCCGGCCATCGTGCCCCTGCCCCCCGCCCCGGACTCCAGCTCGATCTTCAAGATCCAGCAGAGTGCGGGTGCCAAGAGTGCTTTTGCGGCGTGAAGGCTTCGGGGCGCGGCTGAGGGTTCAGCCTCGCCGCATGGCGTCGAGATCCGGCGCGCTCATGATCTCGTCGGCGGTCGCACTGCCGTTCTCGGTCCCGAGCTTGACCACCACCAGCGTGCGGGAGTCGGTCGCCGGGACGGCGCCGATCTCGTAGTCCGTGTCCGTGATGTAGTGCCTGTGCTCCGCTGCCCGCGGATGGCCCACCCCATTTGGGCCGTCACTCGCCCAAGACAATCCGAGCGCGGCCCGAGGAGCCAGTGATGGCACGGGTTTACACCACTTGGTGCCGATCGAACGCGGGTGCCACGGGCCGATATCCCGCGCTGCCCCACCAGCAGCACGGTGTAGCGGTGATGGCTGTGCTGGACGCGCAGTGGGCGAGGTCCGCAGCAGATCGGGGATGGAGGCGAGAAGATCAGGCAGGACTGCCGATGATCACTTTGCACGTGGACCAGACGGGGTGCAGCACAGCCGGTGCAGGGCTGTCGGCAGATCAATGGGTGAGGTGTGAAACGAGGAAGTAACGAGGTCGAAAAGACCAAAGAATTCAATCGACTAGGTTCGTTGCTGGCGGAGACGGGGGGATTCGAACCCCCGGTAGGGGTTTAAGCCCCTACAACGGTTTAGCAAACCGCCGCCTTCAGCCACTCGGCCACGTCTCCGTCGGGCAGCGTGATAGGGTCGGGTGCGTCCCAAAGTCAACGATTCGGGCGCGATCGCCCTCAGGCGGGGATCTCGGCACCCCGCTGCGGGACGTCGAAACCTTTGCGGACGGCGGGGCGGGCGCGCATCGTGTCGTACCAGCGGCGGACGTGTGGGAAGTCGTCGAGCTTCACGCCCTGCCAGTCGTAGGGAGCGAGCCAGGGGAAGATCGCCATGTCGGCGATCGTGTACTCGGCGCCGGCGAACCATTCATGCTCGGCGAGGCGGCGGTTCATCACACCGTAGAGGCGCTGCGCCTCAGTGCGGAACCAGTCCTCGGCGAAGGGCGCCTTGCCGGGGTTGAAGCGGAGGAAGTAGTGGGCCCGGCCCAGCATCGGGCCGACGCCGCCCATCTGGAACATGAGCCATTCGAGCGTGGCGTAGCGGGCTGCGGGCTCGGTCGGCATGAAGCGGCCGGTCTTCTCGGCGAGGTAGATGAGGATGGCACCGGATTCGAACACGGTCTGGCCGGTGTCGGAATCGCGGATGGCCGGGATCTTGTTGTTGGGGCTGATGGCGAGGAAGGCCGGATCGAACTGCTGGTCCTTCGAGATGTCGACCGGGTGCACCGTGTAGGGCAGCCCGCACTCCTCCAGCATGATCGAGATCTTGCGCCCGTTCGGCGTGGACCAAGTGTAGAGGTCGATCAACGGTGTGCTCCTCAGGCTTCGGGCCAGTGCGGGCGGGTCATGGCGAAGATGTCGGTGACGCGGGCGTACTGGTCGTAACCGAGCCGTGCGATGGCATCGAGACGGCCGATATCGACGCGGCCGTCGACCAGCACGGCATCGTCGATGTGGAAGGCGACGATTCGGCCGACGACGATCGTGCAGGGCTCGCCTTCGCCCAGGGCCGTCAGGTCGATGATCTGCTCGGCCACGCATTCGAGCTGGACCGGGCTCGCCGCCACGCGCGGCGGGCGGACGCGGCGCGAGGGCGCCTTCTCCAGGCCCGCATAGTCGAACTCGTCGATGTGGGAGGGAGCGGAGATCGAGGACCGGTTCATCGCCTCGCGCAGCTCGAAGGTCGCCAGATTGGCCACGAACTCGCCGGTCGCCCGGATGTTGCTGACCGAGTCTTTCAGGCCGCCATGGTGCCGCTGCGTGCCCGAGCTCGAGAAGATCACGCGCGGCGGCGTGTAGGAGACGGCATTGAAGAAGGAGTAGGGGGCGAGGTTCGCCAGCCCCTCGGCGTCGACGGTCGAGATCCAGCCGATCGGCCGGGGCACGACTACCGTATTCAGGATGCTCGACGGTGGTGATCCCGCCTCGCCCGGCTCGAAATACATGGCGCAAGTCCCGCGTTCGTCGGAGCAGCGGTGTCACGCGCCGCGCATCGTTCCAAGGCAAGAATTAAGTCGGGAGCGCTAGGGAAAAAGGGACTCGACATGGGGGTCGCGAGGTCCCATATGCGGCCCTCCTTTCAGCACAACCTATGCACTGCGGCACGCGCGGCGGCGGATGGCTGATTTCTTGGCTCCTAAGGGGTTGGGAGGTCGGTATGGTCCAGTCCTACGGCAGCGCCGCGGCGTTGCTCTCTGCTCGCTCTCCGGTTGATCCGGTCGTCTGCCTCCGTCCACACCTGATCGTGGCGCGGGCGCGGAGCATCGTCGCCGCCTTTCCGGGCGACGTGCTCTACGCCGTGAAGTGCAACGACACGCCGGAAGTGATCCGGTCCCTGTGGCAGGGCGGCGTCCGGCAGTACGACACGGCGTCCATCGGTGAGATCCGGGCGATCCGCGCCTTGCTGCCCGATGCCATGTGCCACTTCATGCACCCCGTGAAGAGCATGGAGGCGATCGCCGAGGCCTATTTCCGCCACGGCGTGCGCCGCTTCGTCTTCGACCATGCCGACGAGCTGACGAAGATCATGGCCGCCACCGGCTGTGCCGAGGACCTCGAGCTGTTCGTCCGCCTCGCCGTGCCGAACGAGGGGGCCCTGCTCTCGCTCACCGGCAAGTTCGGGGTCGGCGTCGACGAGGCGGCGGCCCTCGTCCGCGCCGCCCGCACCCATGCCCGCGAGGTCGGAATCACCTTCCATGTCGGCTCGCAGTGCGTCAGCACGGCGGCCTTCGAGAAGGCGATCGGGCTCGTGGCCGAGGTCGTCGAGCAGGTGGGGCCGGTCGACCATCTGGATGTCGGCGGGGGCTTCCCGGCGCAGTACCGGGGCGACGAGCCGGCCTTCGGCGAGTTCGTCGCCACGATCCGGCGGGCGACGAAGCGGCACGGGCTGCGCTGCCGACTGCAGTGCGAGCCGGGCCGGGCGCTGGTCGCGGACGGTGCGTCCGTGCTGGCACGGGTCGAGCTGCGGCGGGGGACGAGCCTCTACCTCAACGACGGCGTGTACGGGAACCTGGCCGAGCTGAAGTGGATCGGCCCGCATTTCCCGATGCGGCTCGTCCGCGAGGATGCGGCCGTCGACGCCAAGGACGGGTTCGACCTGTTCGGGCCGACCTGCGACAGCATCGACAGCATGCCGGGGCCGCACTGGCTTCCGCTCGACACCGACGACGGCGACTGGATCGAGGTCGGCATGATGGGTGCCTACTCGAACGCGCTGAAGACCCGCTTCAATGGCTTCAGCAGCGATCCGGTCGCCATCGTCCATGACGAGGGCTGGTACCTGCAGGACGGTGCCGACGAGGGCGAGCGGCGGATCGCCAAGGCGGCCTGACGTCGACCCGGCGGCCCGTCGGGTTCGGCTGCGCCGGTCAAGGGATGCTCGTGGCGAGGCCCCTCGGGATCCGCTTCTCGGTGTCGTAGAAGGGAAGGTCGACGACCTCGCAGCCGAGGTCGTCACCGTCTGCCGTCGTCGTGGTCAGCCTTTGCCCGACCCAGTTCCCCGGCGTGTCGAACCGGGCATAGCCGATGCCGGCCTGGAGATAGGGTGACCAGGCGCCGGCGGTCACGTGGCCGACGATGCCGTCACCGTCCCTGATCGGCTGGCGATAGCCGGGCGCCGCGTCGGGACATTTCACCCCGAACAGTCGCTTGCCGCGGTCCGCCTCCAGCAGCGCCGCACGACCGATGAACTGCTCCTTCCCCAGGTCGACGAAGCCGCCGAGGCCCGCCTCGAACGGCGTCATCGAGAGGTCGAAGTCGGTCCCGTTGTCGAGGATGCCGGCCTCGATGCGGCGGATACCCATCGAGGCGATGCTGCCGACCACCATCCCATGCGGCCGGCCGGCGGAAACGAGGTGATCCCAGAGCGCACCGCAGTCCGTCGCCGGCCCCAGGGTGTAGATCTCGTAGCCCAGCTCACCGGTCCAGCCGGTGCGCGACACGTAGACTTCCTGCCCGGCGATCTCGACGAAGCCCGCATGGAAGTATCCCATCCGCTCGTCGACGGCACCGGCCGACGCTGCCCGCAGGATCGCCGGCGAGGTCGGTCCCTGGATCTGGAGGACCCATGCGTGGGGGTCGATGACGGTGACGTCGAAGCCCGCGCTGTGGGCCAGAAGCCAGGTCTCGAGGGCACCGTCCGGCTGGACGTACCAGTACCGGCGCTCGCCGAGCCTGAAGAGGATTCCGTCCATGAACAGGTGCCCGCGGTGGGTGCAGGCGATGCAGTATCGCCCGCGACCCACTTTCAGGTCGCTGACCCGGCGGGCGAAGACATGGTCGAGGAATCGCTCGGCGTCCGGTCCGGAGATCTCGACCGGCCGTTCCGGCACGTCGTAGAGCACGGCCCGGCGCCGCAGCGCCCAATAGGCCGCCTCGACATCCTCGCCGTTGAAGACGCTGTAGTACCGGCCCGCATACACGCCCATCACCGTCTCCGGCGTCAGCCAGCGGTCCTGGAAGGGCGAGGTCTCGAAGCGGCGGGCGCTGACCCGAACCGTCGTTCGCGCGTCGGAGTGGATGCAGTTGCTCGTCATGGTGCCGCCGACTGTCCGTGGGTCGCCTCCGGATGCTACGGCGACGGTGCTGCCGGACGAGTCATTTGATCGATGTGCAGAGGTAAGATAATCTTACCTCCGGCATGAACAGATGGATGCCGTCGCTCAACGCGCTGCGGGCCTTCGAGGTCACCTGCCGACACCTGAACTATGTGCGGGCCGCCGAAGAGCTTCGGGTGACGCCGGCCGCCGTGAAGCAGCTCGTGCGCAGCCTCGAACAGGCCTTGGACATCGAGCTCGTCCTGCGCAGCGGACGCGGCGTCGTCATCACGGCGGCGGGTCAGGCCGGTCTCGACGAGCTGACCGGCGGGTTCAGGCTGATTCAGCAGGCCGTCGGCCGGATGCGCGCCCATCAGGCCCGGCGGCGCCTGATCGTGTCGGTCGAGCCTTCCTTCGCCACGGCGTGGCTCGTTCCGCGGCTGGAACGCTTCCGCGGCGGCAATCCCGACATCGATGTCCTGATCGATTCCTCGCTGCAGCTCGTCGATCTCGCGAAGAATGCGGCCGACATCGCGGTCCGGTTCGGCGCACCACCCGGCGAGGGTCTTGTGGTCGAACGGCTGTTCGACGAGCGGCTGTGCGCGTTCTGCAGCCCATCCCTGACCAGGGGTGTCCAACGCCTGCGCCGGCTCGATGACCTGGCGCGCGCGACGCTGCTGCACTGGGACATGTCCGCCCTGACCTGGGCCGCCGTCACCCGGAAGTGGATGGAGTGGCGGGTCTGGCTGGAGATGGTTGGTGCCACGCAGGTCGACTGGCGCCGCGGCGTCCGCTTCAGCGACTACAACCTCGCCGTACAGGCGGCGATCGCGGGCCAGGGCGTGGTGCTCGGCAGCCTGCCGATCCTCCGCGATCTGGTCGAGGCGCGGCTCCTGGTCCGCCCCTTCGCCGCGTGCGTCGAGACCGGCATCGGCTACGATATCGTAGCCACCCCGGAGGCCCTGGAACGGCCTGAGGTGCACAGCTTCGTCGAGTGGATCAGGGCGGAAGCAGACCTCGCCAAGACCGCTGCCGCGCAACGAACCGGATGAAGGCGCGCGGCGCTGCCTACGCCGCCTTCAGGTAGGAGGTCACCACCTTCTGCACCGCCGGGTAGTCCGTCTTGCCGGTGCCCAGCAGCGGCAGCTTCGGCATGTGGACGATCTCGCCCGGGACCATCAGCTCGGTCATGCCGCGCGCCCGGGCGGCGGCGACGAGGTCGGCGCGCTCCAGCTTCTCGTCGGTCGTGACGAGGACGAGGCGCTCGCCCTTGCGCGGATCGGGCAGGCTGACGACGGCATGCGTGGCCTCGGGGCGGATGGCGGCGACGAGGCTCTCGACGGCGGCGAGGCTCACCATCTCGCCGCCGATCTTGGCGAAGCGCTTGGCCCGGCCGACGATGGTGACGAAGCCCGCCGCGTCGACCGTGACGATGTCGCCCGTATCGTACCAGCCGTCCTCCGGCGCCTGCAGCACGCCGGGCTCATCGAACAGCAGGTAGCCCAGCATGATGTTGGGCCCCTTGAGGTGCAGCCGGCCGCCCTCCTCCAGGCCCGCCACCGGCTCCAGCCGGTACTCGATGCCGGGCAGGAAGCGGCCGACAGTGCCGTCCTTGTAGAACATCGGCGTGTTGATCGAGACGACGGGGGCCGTCTCGGTCGTGCCGTAGCCCATCAGGATGCGAATGCCGAACTTGTCGAACCAGAGCCGCTGCGTCTCCTCCTGGATCGCCTCGGCCCCGGCGAAGGCGTAGCGCAGCGAGCGGAAATCGTACGGGTCGCCCGCCTTGCCGTAGCCCTTCAGGAAGGCGTTGGTGCCGTAGATGATCGTGGAATCGGTGTCGTAAACGAGCGTCGGCACGATCCGGTAATGCAGCGGCGAGGGGTACATGTAGACCTTCACCCCGCCCAGCATCGGCAGCAGCATCGCCCCTGTCAGGCCGAAGCTGTGGAAGATCGGCAGGGCGTTGAAGCAGCGGTCGAGCTGGTTGAAGTCGACGCGCGCCGCCACCTGGATGCAGTTCGAGATCAGGTTGCGGTGACTGAGGACCACACCCTTGGGTCGTCCCTCGGAGCCCGAGGTGAAGAGGACGACGGCGGGGTCGTCGCGCTTCACGCCGATCGCATCGTGGACGGACCTGGCGCGCTGGGCGTCGATCATGCCGCGGAGCTTGTCGGCGAGACCGATCGTCGGTCGCAGCTGCTCCAGCCAGATCATCTCGGCATGGGTGCCGATGGCGGCCATCAAGGGCTGCAGCTTGGCGCGCTCGACGAACTCGATGGACGAGATCACGCGGCGAAGCTGCGCCGTCATGACGGCGGCTTCCACGTTGGCCGGGCCGGCCGAGAAGTTCAGCATCGCCGGGACGCGGCCGAAGGCCTGTAGTGCCCAAAAGACGACCGCCGCCGCGTTCACGTTCGGCATCAGCACGCCGACGCGTTCGCCGGGCTCGGTGACGGCCGCGAGCTTGCGGCCCAGCACCAGTGCTGCGACCACGAGCTTGGCGTAGCTCAGCTCCTGGCCGCTAGTGTCGGCCAGCACCGGATAGCGCCTGCCGTGCCGCCAGCGGGCGCGGAGCAGCGACTGGAACAGCGTGTCGCCCCAGTCGGACGTGCGGTACACCATGTCGGACATGATGTCGTAGAGCTGCCGGCTGGCGACCGCACGGCGTTCCTTGCCCTTGATCGCCGGATCGATGTCGAGCTTCACCGGCGGGCGGATCTTGATCCGGATCTTGGGCGCCCAGTGCAGCTTCACCTGCCCGCGGCGCATCCAGCTGAAGGCCTTGCTCGTCTCCGGCCCGTCGAGGCGGACGGGCACGATGCAGGCACCGGTGCGATCGGCGATGTAGGCGGGACCGGCATAGATCTTCATGAGAGCACCGGTGACGCTGATCCGGCCTTCCGGGAAGATCACGCAGGGCTGGCCCTCGTTGACCTTCGAGATCAGCGTCTTCATCGCCATCGGGTTGGTGGGGTCGATGGCGAACAGGTTGGCCGTCTTGAGGAACGGCCGCACGAACCATTTCTGCGCCTGCTGCGTGTTGATGGCGATGACCGGCACGCGCTTCATCACCGAGAAGATGAGCGCTCCGTCGAGGTAGGAGACGTGGTTGACGACGACGAGCGTCTTCGTCCCCGGCGGCACCTTCTCCAGATGCTCCAGGCCTTCGACCTCGTAGCGGTAGATCAGGCGGAAGAGGAACCGGAAGATGCCCTGCAGCAGGCGCGTGCCGTTCATGCTGCGGCTCCCTTCTGCGGCCCCTGCAGCCGCTTCACCCCGGCGACGAAGCGGCTCAGCGTATCGGACAAGGTGCCCCTCGGCAGCATCGCCTCGATGAGCTGGAACCGGCCGCGCCGGGCGATCGCCAGCTCCAGCGCACCTGCGAGATCGGCCCGCGTGGTGACCCGGAGACCATCGCCGCCGATGGCGTCCGCAGCCGCCGCGAAGTGCCAGTCGTCGAGGTCGTTGAACTTCGACTCGGGCTGGAAGGCGCGCAGCATCTCCCAGCTCAGATTGTTGAACAGGATGACGATCGGATCGATGCCGAGCCGGCGGCAGTTGCCGAGCTCCCAGCCGGTCATCTGGAAGGCGCCGTCGCCGACCAGGATCAACGCCCGGCGCCCGGTCGAGAGCTGCGCCCCCATGCCGGCCGGCACGCCGTAGCCCATGCCGGCATAGTAGCCGGGTGCCGTGAGATCCGTGTGCGCGATGTCCATGGCCGTGAACAGGCAATCGCCCACATCCGACGCGATCGGCATTGGCCCGTGCCGGTCGAACAGGTCGTTGACGCCGCGGGCGATATCCGATGGCGTGAGGGGTGCCGCATCGGCGACGAGGTGGCGGGGATAGCTCGTCGGCTGGGCCGGCTGGTTGGTGAGGCCGATCGGCTCGGCCTGCGCGAGGAGGGCGGTCACGAGGTCGGCGAGCGGCAGGTCCGGATAGACGTGGTAGGCCATCCGCACCTCGCGATCGATCGCCTGGATCGTGCCGCGGAGGTCGAGATTGCCCGCACTCACGCCGAAATTGGTGTCAGACATGATGACGCCGAGCAGCAGCAGTCCATCCGAGCCCTCGACGAGGCGGGTCACCTCCGGGTGGCCGGCCACACCCAAATAGGTGCCGATCAGCGGCGCGTCGGCAGCGGAGAGAAGGCCCCGGCCCATGAACGAGGTGACGACGGGTACGCGAAGCTTGCGTGCCAGCTCGGCCACCTGCTTCTCCAGGCCGTAGCGGCGGACCTCGACGCCCACCATCATGACGGGTCGCTGGGCGGCGCGCAGGCGTTCCATGATGGCTCGGGCTGCCGACTCCGCAGCCCCCGGATCGCCGTGGCGGCGCTCCAGTGGCGGAACGGCTCCCACCTCGACGTTCACCATGTCGCGCGGCAACTCGATGTAGACCGGCCGCGACTGCTCGAGCGCGGTGCGCAGCACGCGGGCGATCTCGGCCGGTGCCGTGTCGGGGTCGTCGAGGCGCGCCTGGGCGCAGGTGATCTCCTGGAACACGCGGAACTGCGTGTCGAGCGTGCGACCCTGGTGGTGGAGGAGCAGGCCGCGGCCGCTCTCCAGGCGGCCCGGTGCGCCCGAGATGACGACGACCGGTGACTTCTCGGCGTAGGCGCCGGCGACGGCGTTCACCATGTTGAAGGCGCCGGCGCCGTAGGTGACGGCCGCCACGCCGAGGCCGCTCTGGAAGCGCGCCGCGGCATCGGCGGCGAAGCCCACCGCCGGCTCGTGGCTCAGCGTGTAGAGCGGCAGGACGCGGCTCTCCTCGGCAACCTTGAAGAAGGCCAGCGCGAAGTCGCCCGGGATGCCGAAGATCTCCTTCGCCCCGTACGCCTTCAGTGCCTCGAGCAACGCGATCGCGAGCTTCACGTGGAAGCCTCCCCAGCACGCCTATCCGGATAGAACCGGACAACGGGCCGGCGCGCAATTCGCCTCTCGGCAAAGGGTACGAGGCGCTACCAGCTGCGCAGGGCGCGAAGTGTGGGCGTCTTCTTGTTCTGGTGCTCGGCCATGCGCGCCAGGAGGCGGTCGAGGGCGGCGATCGCGTCGGTGACGAACGGGCCCTTGTTCAGCATCACGCACTCGGCGCGGACGGCCATCGCGGCGTCCGTCATCTCGCCGCGCGAGGGCAGGCCCTTCTTGACCAGGGTCTCCAGCACCTGGGTCGCCCAGATCACCGGCACGTGGGCGGCCTCGGCCAGCCACATGATCTCCTCCTGCATTTCGGCGAGGCGCTCGAAGCCGATCTCCACGGCGAGGTCGCCGCGCGCGATCATGACGGCCGTGGGCTGCCGCCCGGCGGCGGCGACCAGGATCTGCGGCAGGTTGCGGACGGCTCGAGGGGTCTCGATCTTCGGCACGAGCCCCAGGCGCTGCCAGTCCTGCGGGCGAAGCTCCGCCAGGGCCGCCTGCAGCCGCGTCACGTCGGCGGCACTTTGCACGAAGCTGTAGCCGACGAGGTCGGCGATCTCGACGACGACGGCGAGATCGGCGTGATCCTTGTCGGTCAGCGCCGGCACGTCGAGGTCGCTGTCCGGGAAGTTGAGGCCCTTCTCGGGCTTGAGCTTGCCGCCGTCGGGCGGGGCGTGGTTGATCCGGACGGTCGCACCTTTGGTGTCCAGGCTCTCCACCACGCCGCCGAGCTTGCCGTCGTCGATGAAGACGCGTTGGCCGACGCGCAGATCGACCAGCACTTGCGGCACCTGCGAGAGCGCCTGGAAAGGCGGCGCTATCGGGTCGTCGGTGAAGGCCGTCGTCAGCAGCAGCGTCTCACCGGTGCGGATCAGCGTGCGGCCGTCCGCCGGGCGGCGGATCTCGCCGGTGCGGATCTTGGGACCCGCCAGATCCATGAGGACGGCGAGGCGGCGGCCTGTCGCCACCTCGGCGGCGCGGAGATGGCGGACCATCTCGCGCCACGCGTCGGGGCCATCGTGCGCACAGTTGATGCGGACGGCGTCGGCACCCGCCGCGATCACGTCGCGCATGAACTCGGGCCCGTCGGCGGCCTCGCTCGGGCAGGTGACGAGGATGCGCACGTCCCGCGGGCCCTGCCGCGGGCCGAAGACGTGCTCGGTCGCGACGTCGAGCAGGCTCTCGCCGCGAAAGAAGTCCTCAGGGGTCGGCCACGGGCGGCGGGCGCTGCCGGCGATGGCGGCCAGGGCCGCCTCGGTCGCGGCGAGATTGGGGACGACCCGGCCTTCCATCCGGCCGAGGGAGGAGACGCCGAGCGCCATCAGGTCGGTCTGCAGCCGGCGCAGGTCCCGGCGCCGCAGCGCCAGATACATCGCGAGGTTCTGCGAGCTCTCCTCGAACTCCGGCCGCCCGAGCCAGGGCGACCATGCGGCGAGCAGCGAAGAGGCGTCCTCGGCGCAGGACGCGCGGAGCGCATCCATGACCGCGAGTAGCTGTGCCGCCTTGCGGGCGGGATCGAACATCGGTGGCGCTCCCGTACCGGCGACAACCTCGGCGGCGGCGATGACAGTCCGATGACAGGCGGCGACGGGCCATCTTGCGGCAGGCCGGCCGGTCGGTCAGAGAGCTTGCGAAACCGATGAGGGACGGCTTGCCCATGCGCTCCTGGCCCATCTTCGCAGCACTCCTCGCCATGACGCAGGGTGCGGCGGCACAGGTCCCGCCCGATCCCGCCAACGGCGCCAAGCTCGCGACCGAGCTGTGCACCAACTGCCATCTCGTTTCGCGCGAGCAGAAGGGGCCCGTGCTGGACGGCATCCCGAGCTTCATGGCGATCGCCGGCTGGCCCGGTCAGGACGAGGCGAAGATCCAGAACATCCTCGTGAACCCGCCCCACCCGGTGATGCCGACCCCGCCGCTCAACGAGCGCCAACGCGCCGACGTCGCCGCCTACATCCTCTCGCTGAAGCCCAACTAGCGCGGCAGTCGCACGAGCGAGCCGTCGGGCCGGCGGAGCTTCGTCAGCAGGCCCTGGTTCACCAGCGTGTCGGGACCGCCAGCGGGGCGTGATCACCTGTGCCGGACCACGGTCTCCCGCGGCGGGCGATAGGGACGCAGAAATGTTACGCGAACGGATAGTTTCCGTTCGGACCGGTAGAATGCGGCGTCCGGGGGGAGGTCAGCTCTGCGGCTGGGGCTCGGTCAGGGCGCTCACCTTCAGCAGGTCGCCGTCATAGGCGAGTTCGACGGCCATCGGCTCGGAACCGACGGGACCGGCGACCGAGACCTCGGCGCGCTCGCCTTTCGTGAGATGGCTAACGAAGCGGGCGGGGACGCCATCCGGAGCGGCGGCGATGGTGGTCACCACGCGCACGGCACCGGCCGGCTCGCCGTCGCGAATGTAGTAGACGGTGGCCGTGACGGGGCCCAGCGGCAGGACGCGGACGGCGGCCGGCCGCAAGAAATCGCCGGCCGGCGCCGAGCCGGTGGCGGACAGATAAGTGTCGACCGCGCGGATGTTCGTGGCGTGGGCCGCACCCATAAGGGCCGAAGCGCCGAGTGCGGCCAGGAGCAGATAACGCGACCTCATCGTTCTCGTCCTCTCCGTCGAGCGGTCTCCGCGGCCGCCCGCCGTTTCGCGTTGCCAAGTAGGGAGCGCTCGGAGTGCCGATCGGGCGCAGCTCAAGAATGCCGGCCCATTGAGGTGCGGCCAGTCGAGACGCGTCGCCGTATAGATAGGCCCTTCGACGCTCCACAATGATGTCGTTAGACGACTTAAGTGACGTGTTCGCAGAGTACCACCTTTGCAAGTCACGCGGCCACGGGCGGGCTGCGACTGTTTTGCGAGTGGCAGCGAGGCTGCAACGGACGAAGCGGTCGGCACATCGTCGGCGAATGGTGCTAATCTCCCACGATCATCACGGCCGGCGAGGTGATCCATGAGCCGCAGGCTTCGAACCCTCTACAAGAGCTCCAATGGGGACCAGTGGCTGCTGTTGCAGGAGGCGGCGGACGAGCCGCTCGTTATGCACGTGGCCGCAGCCGCTTCGGGCGGCTATGTCACGAAGTTCGCCATCGGCGAATTTCTGAGCCGGGACGGGCAGGCGCCGCAGGGGCGCGCCTTGTTCGATCTTATCGCGACGCTGCTCGACCATGCCGAGGCGGAACCGGGCCGGGGAAGCGCGCGGACGTAGGCAGCGAGCTCCCCGGCCGGCGCCCCTGGCGGTCCCTAGGTCGGGATCACATCTATCCTCCTTGGTGAGCGGTGCGCCCGCGGTGGCGGTGCGGAGGAGGGACAACGATGCAGAAGACCTATGCCGTGACGCACAGCGACGCGGAGTGGCGCCGGATCCTGACGCCCGAGCAGTACCACATCATGCGCGAGCACGGCACCGAGGCGCCCGGCAGTTGCGCGCTGCTGGTGGAGAAGCGACCGGGCCGCTTCCTCTGTGCGGGCTGTGAGCAGCCGCTGTTCGAGTCGAAGCTGAAGTTCGAGAGCGGCACCGGCTGGCCGAGCTTCAACGATCCGATTCCGGGTGCGGTCGAGACCTCGACCGACCGGAGCTATGGGATGGTGCGGACCGAGGTGCACTGCGCCACCTGCGGCAGTCACCTCGGTCACGTCTTCGACGACGGCCCGCCGCCCACCTTCCAGCGCTACTGCATCAACGGTGTCGCTCTGAACTTCGAGCCCGAGGCGCCGGGGAAGCGGTAACACCTCGGCTCTCGTCGGCACCCGGGGCCGGGCGCCGTTCCGTCGGCCGCATGCCGGACGCGAACTCGCTGACGGCCCCGAGCAGGGCCAGGCCGAGCATGGCCGCGAAGTAGACGAGGCCCAGCGCCATCGAGGTCGACGCCGGAACGCCGAACGGTGCCAGGAGAACGACGAGTGCGGTCTCGCGCAGGCCCAGACCCAAGGTGGTGAGCGGAAGCAGCATCACGATCCCGAGCATCGCCCGCACCCAGAACGTCACGTCCGGAATGAACCCAGCACCCAGGCCGTAGGCCATCGCGGTCAGGCCGCCTCCGCCGAGGATCTGGCGCAGGCACGACACCGCACCGATCGAGAGATGGCGGGAGAGCGGCACGGACGCCCCCTGCCACCGGCTGGCGCCGATGCGGTGCCGCAGTCGGGCCGGTAGAGAAAGGCGTCGCAGGAGCCGACGGCACCGCACGCCGAGAGCCCGGTTCCAACTCGCTGCGTAAGCCAGTGCGGCCGCGACCAGGACGACAGCCATGATGGCGGTCCACAGCCAGGGTGTGGGCAGACGGCCGACCACGAAGGGAAAGGCGATCGCCGCCGCAGTCGTGGCGGCCAGGATCTCCAGAAGTCGGTTCGACACCACCCCTGCCAGGAGCCGGGCGACGTTCGCATGCCGTGCGAGGTGGAGCAGCCGAACGGCCGCGCCGACGACGGGGCCGCCCGGCAGGCCGAGGGCGTAGAAGTAGCCGGCGAGATCGGCGCGCAGGACGTCGATCCGGCTGACCGACGCTCCACGTGCCACGAGGATCTGATGGAAGTTCAGCGTCCCCACGAGCTGTGAGGCGTAGTAGAGGCCGACACCGAGAGCGATCCAACCGAGGTCGGCCTCCCGCATCGAATCGACGAGGGCGCCCGGGGACACGTAGTGCACGAGAGCACCGAGTGCCACGACGGCGAGTGCCAGCCGAATCGGTCGCTTCATGGCTGCCGACGGGGCGATGCACGATGGACGGAGGCGGCGACGGTGCAGTCTCTCGGGCGGGCCGAAGGGGCTCCGCGGCGCAGCGGACCAGCCAGCATCCCGATTGGATACGAGCATCCGACAACTCACGCAAACCGGTGATCGCCGGGCGCTCGCGCGCCGGGCCTTGCCGACGGGCAGGCTCGCTCGACACTACCGACCAGGTTTCGGCGCGCCGACCACGCGTCCAGCGCGTTCCGCAAGGGGGGTGACGTCAGGATGACGGCGACGACGGTCGAGCCTTGGCTCCGTCCGCTGCTGAACGAGATCCACGACTATCTTCGGCGACTTGAAGGGTCGGGACTGGACGAGGTGCGGCGGCTGTCGGTTCAGGCGCGCAAGGTGGTGCCTATCCGGCCGCGCCCGCTGCAGCTGGCTGCCGAGCTGGAGGGGGCTCTCGCCGCCGTTCGCACAGGCGGCGAACCGGCGCTGGCGAAGGCGATCGAGGGGGCCGCGCCGTTCCTCAGCTGGATCACCTACGACGCCTATCCGCGCGAGGAGATCGGCGACGCATTCGCGGACGGGCATGCCTTCGCCTCGCTGATCGGGCCGGAAGCACCCGTCGCCGCCGAGGACTTCGATCTGGGCCTGTTCCTGATCCGGTCGAACCTCCTCTACCGCGACCATCACCATGCGGCCCCGGAGCTGTACGCGCCTTTGACGGGGCCGCATGGCTGGCGCTTCCGGCCGAACGATTCGATCGAGTGGCGGCCGGCGCACCGGCCGGTCTGGAACGAGCCCTGGCAGCCGCACGCCACCCTGGTCGGCGACGTTCCCTTCCTGTGCATCTTCGCCTGGACAAAGGACATCGGTCAGGTCGCGAAGGTGTTGCCGGCCGACGACTGGGCGGACCTGGAACGGCTTCGGCCGGGTTCGGGGCGGTAGCGGGATGGCGCATCCGGTGGGGCGGATCGGCTAGAAGCTGGAGCCGGCGTGCTCGGTCTTGGGGGAGGAGCGAGCCTCTCTCCGGAGTCGATGGATGAACTTTCCAGGTACCGTGCTGCTGACCCACGGCTTTCGCGTTTTCTTCCTCGCGGCCGGGATCTGGGCCCCGGTCGGCCTCGTCTTGTGGATCGCCATGCTGACGGGAGCGATCGACCCGCCCACGGCATTGCCGGGGGCGGCGTGGCACGGGCACGAATTGATCTTCGGCTACGCCGCGGCCGTGATCGCGGGCTTCCTGTTGACGGCGGTGCCGAACTGGACGGGGCGGCTGCCGGTGCGGGGTCGGGGGCTGATGCTGCTCGCGGCCTTGTGGGCCGCGGCACGCCTCGCGAACCTCCTGGCCGGTGCCGCGCCGTGGATCGCGACGGTGCTGGACGTGGGCTTCCTCGCAGCATTGGCCGGCACCACCGCACGCGAGGTCGTGATCGCCGGCAACCAGCGGAACTACCCCGTGGTGGGGCTGGTCGCGGCACTGGCCCTGGCCTGCCTGCTGTCGCACCTGGAGAACGTCGATCCGGACATCGGTGCGCTCGGTCGCCGGGCGGCGATCGGGATCGTGCTGGGCCTGATCGCGGTGATCGGCGGCCGGGTCGTACCGAGCTTCACCCGCAACTGGCTGGCGAAGCGGGGTGGGCCGCTGCCGGCGCCCGTGGGCAGGCTGGACACGGTCGCTTTGGTACTGCTCGCGGCCGGGCTCGTCGCGTGGGTCGCTCAGCCGACCACGGTGCTGACGGGATGGCTGCTGGTCATCGCCGGTATGGCCCAGGGCGTGCGGCTGTCACGCTGGCGCGGGGACGCGACGGGTGCCGAGCCCTTGGTCCTGATCCTGCACCTCGGCTATGGCTGGCTGGCGCTGGGCCTCGTCCTGCTCGGCGGCGGTCTGCTCCTGCCCGAATCGGTCGGACGCCTCACGACTCTGCACGCCCTGACGGCTGGGGCGATCGGGACGATGACGCTGGCGATCATGACCCGGGCCACGCTAGGCCACACGGCCCGGGCGCTGACGGCGGATCGGGCGACCGTGGCGATCTACACCCTCGTCCAGGTCGGCGCCCTGTTGCGGGTGACGGCACCCGTGCTCCCGATGCCCTATGTGACGGCTCTTTCTATAGCGGCCGTGGCGTGGGGCGGTGCCTTCGTGCTCTTCGTCCTGCACTGCGGACCGATGCTCTTAACCGCCCGCGCGGACCGTGCCGCGGGTCCGGCCTGACCCCGAAGGTTGCCCATGGACGACGTGACCCTGGCCCGTGCGCTGCACGTCCTGGCGGTGGCCTACTGGATCGGCGGCGTGATCTTCGTCGCCCTGGTCCTGCTGCCCGCCCTGCGCCGGTTGCCGGGGCGGGGTGCCGCCGACCTGTTCGAGATGCTGGAGGGCAGGTTCGGCGTCCATGCCAAGATCGCCGTGCTCCTGGCCGGCGCCTCGGGGCTCTGGATGGTCTGGCGGCTCGACATCTGGGACCGATTCGCCGATCCGGCGGCCTGGTGGATGCACGCGATGGTGGGCCTGTGGGCGGTCTTTGCGCTCATCCTCTTCGTCGGCGAACCGCTCGTCCTGCACGCCCGCTTCCGAAGCTGGGCGGACCGCGATCCCGACGGCGCGCTAGGCCGGCTTCACCGGGCGCACGTTGTTCTCGCCGCACTGGGTGCGATCACGGTGCTGGCGGCAATCCTCGGTGCGCATGGTGCCCTGGGCTAGGTCTTCTTCTCAGTCACGTCCTCGATCCAGGACAAGGCACGCATCGCCGCCGGAAAACCCAGGGTCGGGATGGCGAGCAGGGCGACGTGCCGGAGGGCTGCAGCCGAATGGCCTTCCTCGATCGCACGGCGGGCGTGGGAGTGGACGGCCCCTTCCGAATCGGCGCCGATCGCCAGCGCCAGTTTGAGCAGCCGCTGGCTCGCGGCATCGACCGGCCCGGCCTTGGCGCAGGCGGCCCCAAGCTCCGTATAGGCACGCCAGATATCGGGATCGTCGCGCGCGATCTTGCCCGGCATGGCTGGCAACTCCTTGCGGGATCGCGAGGTCATTCGGTGATCTCCTCCGTTCGCGGCGGGCCGGCCGAGACGCACGGCGACAGGCCGAGACTGTTGCAAACGTCCGACGGGTCGATCGGCAACTCGCTTCCGCGCCGATCGACACCGAGATCGCCGGCGAAGTCCCGCCAGGCGGCGAGATTGCGCAGGGGCACGGCCACCAGCATCGGAATCCCGAGATCGAGAGCCTCTACCATCAGCGAGCGGAAGCCGCCGCCCTCGGCTTCGGCCTTGCCGAACTTGCTGATCACCAGCAGATCGCAGCCGGCGGCCAGGGCCTCGCGACCGAGCGTCGTCGCCTTGAGCAGGGCGTCCATGTCGAGCCGGCAGCCGCGCGCTTCGGGCCCGCGGTCCTGCGAAATGCCGATGCCGTCGCCGGTCGACAGGCACTCCAGGATCATGTCGCAGCGGGCGCGGTCGGGGCGCGGCTGCATCCGCTCGACGAAGCCGCCGAGACGCACGCCGAGTCCGGCCAGATGGGCGCAGACGCTGCGGAGCACGGACTGCACCTGCGTGCCGTCCTCGTAGAGGATCGCCGAGATCGGGGTCGACGGGTCGAGCCTGCTCAAGCGGACGCTCCGAATAGGAAGGTAGCGGACAGAAGTCGCGGTGGCATACCTGTGCGCCGGTCGTCCGTCACGCCGCGGCGCGTCTTCATGCCGTGGGCCACGGCCGCGAGATCGCCCGCGTCGAGCCGCACCCGCGCGATCGCCAGCACCACGCCGTTCTCCAGCGCCAGATGCCGGTGCTCGGAGGCGGCATAGGCGAGCATCGTCGCGCACAGCCCCTGATCGAGGTGCAAGGTGTGATCGAGGACAGGCGCTGTGAGGCCGTCGATCAGGACCGGTACCTTGGCTTCCGCCCGGACATGATCCGCACCCAGCCGCGTCAGCAGGGCGCCGAGATCGTCCTCGGCGCGGGTCCGGCGCAGGAGCACCGGGAACAGGTCCTCGTCCTCGTCGCGATGGTGCAGCGGCAGGTCATGGTGGAGATAGCCGGCCACGGCCTGCGCGTCGGAAATGAGTGCTTCCCCGGTCCGGGCGAAGGACCGCAGTGCGGCGCAGACGCAGCGCTGGCGGAAGTGGTCGGCGACCAGAAACTCCAGCGGCCGGTCCAGGAGGGCCAGGGGCAGCGGATCGAGGCACACCCTGGGTGCGGGGCATGGTTCAGGCGTGACCACCGCAGCCACCCTGGCAGTGCTGGTGGCCCTTGCCGGCCACCTCGGCGGCGTCGCGGACGAGCGCCCAGCGCAGCATGCGGACGAGGGCGGCGCGCGCCGGATCGTCGGCGCGCTCCATCTCGGCCATCAGCCCCAGCCAGTCCTCGTCGCCGGCGGTCGCGGCGAACCGGCGGGCGGAACCGGCGAGATAGGCAGCCGGTGTCTCGGCCCAGAACTCGCCCATCTTCCGCACCTCCGCCAACAGGACGATGTCGCCCAGGGATTCCAGGGCACTCGTGGCATCGTCCTCGTCCGTCAGCCGCGCGATCAGGTCACCCAGCATCATGGCCCTTGTCCTCACTGCAGAAGGGGACCGGTGGCGGGCATCTCGACGCCCCGGATCTCGGCCCGGGCGGCGAGCGAGGCGAGATAGTGCCGGGTCGCCACGTGGCGGATGCGGGTGCCGAGCCAGTCGGCGATCCGCTGCCGCACGGCCTCGAAGGGCATCATGCAGCCGGGGATCCGCCGCTCGACATAGACGACGTGCACGCCGTACCGGGTCTCGACCGGCTCCGGGGAGACGATGCCCACGGGAAGGTGCGGCAGCGCCCGCTCGAACTCCGGCACGGTCTGACCCGGGCCGATCTGGCCGAGGCAGCCGCCGTCGGTGGCCGACGGGCAGGCCGACTCCGCCTTCGCGATGAACGAGAAGACCTTCGGCAGCGGCTTCAGGAAGGCCAGGAGGGCGATGATGGCGCGGGCCCGTGCGTGCGCCCGGTCGCGGGCCTCGGCGTCGTCAATCGCCGCCGGCAGAAGGACGTGGCGGACCTCGTACAGGTCGGGCGTCCGGAAGCTGGCCGGGTTCTGCTCGTACCAGCGGCGGCAGGTCGCCTCGTCGGCCTCGGGGACCTCGACCTGCCGCTCGATCAGGGTCCGGATGCGGGCCTCGTCGTCGGTCTCGTAGCGACCGTCCCCATCGTAGAGCGGCTCCGCTTCGAGCCCGGTGCGGACGGCCTCGCGCAGGAGCAGTTGGCGGACGACGAGGGCCTGTGCGGCCGCCTGGAGAGCATCGGTGTGCCGCTCAGCCGGATGAAGCTGTGCCTCGCGGGCGATCTCGGCCTGCGGAATGACTACGCCGTCGACGCTGACGGTGGCCTGGCGTGCCTGACGTGCGGCTTCTGCGGTACGGTCCAGAATATTGGTCATCACCATCACTCGGCGGGCTGGAGACGGGGACGCCGGGCCGCAGCCACGGCGGGGGCGGGAACGGTGGTGACAGGGCGGGCACCGCGGACGGTGCCGCGGGAGCGGACCACCTGGTAGCCGCGCCGGCCGACGTACCAGACCGGGGCGGACCAGATGTGGACGAGGCGCGAGAAGGGGAAGACGAGGAAGATTGTCATGCCCAGGACCAGGTGGGCCAGATAGGGCCAGGCCAAGCCCTGCAGGTGCGAGGCATCGACCGGCTGCAGCGTCACGATCCCCTGCGCCCAGTGCGCCAGGACCAGCATCACCTCGCCGTCGCTGTGGTGCAGCGAGTAGGGCAGGGTGATGAGACCCAGCGTCAGCTGCAGCCAGAGGATCGCCAGGATGGCTATGTCCATCCGGGTCGATGTCGCGCGGATGCGCGGGTCGGTGAGACGACGATGCAAGAGGAGCGTCAGGCCGACGAAGCAGGCCGTCCCGGCGATGCCGCCGGCGGCGATCGCCAATGTCTGCTTCTGCTCGACCGTGATGAAGTGCGTGTAGACCGCGGTCGGCGTCAGCAGGCCAACGGCATGGCCGACGAGCAGGAACAGGATGCCGAAGTGGAACAGGTTGGAGCCCAGCGCCAGCTGCCGCTTGCGCAGCATCTGCGAGGAGCCGGCCCGCCAGCTGTAGGGCTCGCGGTCGAAGCGGATCAGGCTGCCGAGGAGAAAGACCGTCAGGCACAGATAAGGGTACCAGACGAACAGCAGGTGGAAGACGTAGTCCCGCATCGGTCTTCTCCTCAGGCGGGGAGGTTGGCGACGAGCGTGCGCCGCCGCGTGTCGGGATGGGGCTCCAGGCCGGGTGCCGGCCGCCGGGCCTGCCGCAGCTTGGCGGTGAGAACGTCGCCGCAGCCGTTCGCATCGGGGCCGAAGCGCACCTCCTCGTCTTCCCAGGCGGCATCGAGCGCTTCGAGATCGTCGGGGGCCGGATCGGGCTCGGCGCGCAGGGCGGCCAGCGTCGCCTCGTCCGGCACCACCTTGCCGAGGTGGATCAGCGCCGCGAACACCACCGCGTAAAGCGAGCCGCGCTTGGCCAGCCGCTCCTGCAGCGCTGCCAGCACGTGCGCCGGCTGGCCGACCAGCTCCAAGGCTTCGGCCGCCGGGCGGGTCGACGCGTATTCGAGGAACAGCGGCAGGAAGTCCGGCAGCTCGGACGCCGTCGGGCTGTAGCCGCCCTCCTCGTAGATGCGCAGCAGGTCGACCATTGCCTGCCCGCGGTCGCGGCCCTCGCCGTGGACGTGCTCGAACAGGTGCAGCGAGAGGGAGCGCGTGCGGTCGAAGAGCGTCACATAGCGCTCCTGCGCCTCGTAGAGGTCGCTCGCCGCGATGTCGTCGATCAACCCGTAGATCTCGGCTTCTTGCGCGCGCGGCAGCAGGTCCTCGGCCCACAGCGCCGCCTTCAGCTCCTCGGCGGCCGCTTGCAGGCCGGCGGTCGGATAGGTCAGCAGCGACGAGAGCACCTTCAGTGTGATCATCACTGCACCCCCTCCTTGATCTTCTGGTTCTTCAGCTTCATGCCGCCGAACAGGTTCACGCGGTCGTCGCTGGGCGCGCAGCCGTCGCCGAACGAGAAGCCGCACTGGCCGCGCAATTCGTAGGCGTCCTCGGTCGTCTCGCGGTGCGAGGTCGGGATCACGAACCGGTCCTCGTAGTTCGCGATCGCCATCAGGCGGTACATCTCCTCGATCTGCGCCCCGGTCATGCCGACCTGGCCTGCCACCGCCTCGTCGATGACGCCGTCGACCGTCTTCGCCCGCATGTAGGCGCGCATCGCCAGCATGCGCTCCAGACCCTGGGCGACAGGCCGCTCGTCGCCGGCGGTGAGGAGGTTGGCCAGATACTTCAGCGGGATGCGCAGCGACTTCACGTCCGGCATCCCGTTCTCCGCGGCCATCTTGCCCGCTTCGGCCGCCGAGGTGATCGGCGAGAGCGGGGGCACGTACCAGACCATCGGCAGCGTGCGGTATTCGGGGTGGAGCGGGAAGGCGACCTTCCACTCCATCGCCATCTTCCAGATCGGCGAGCGGCGCGCCGCCTCCAGCCACGCTTCTGGCACGCCGTCGGCCTGCGCCTGCGCGATCACCTCGGGCCGGCTCGGATCGAGGAAGAGGCCGAGCTGGGCCTCGTACAGCTTCGTCTCGTCCGGCTCGCCCGCCGCCTCTTCGATCCGGTCGGCGTCGTAGAGGATCACACCGAGATAGCGGATGCGGCCGACGCAGGTTTCCGAGCACACCGTCGGCTGCCCCGCCTCGATGCGCGGATAGCAGAAGATGCACTTCTCGGACTTACCGGACGACCAGTTGAAGTAGATCTTCTTGTAGGGACAGCCCGAGACGCACATCCGCCAGCCGCGGCACTTGTCCTGGTCGATCAGGACGATGCCGTCCTCGGCCCGCTTGTAGATCGCGCCGGACGGGCAGGCGGCGACGCAGGCCGGGTTGAGGCAGTGCTCGCACAACCGCGGCAGGTACATCATGAAGGTGTTTTCAAACTGGCCGTAGATCTCCTTCTGGACGCCCTCGAAGTTGCTGTCGGCCGAGCGCTTGGCGAACTCGCCGCCCAGGATCTCCTCCCAGTTCGGCCCCCACTCGATCTTCTCCATCCGCTGCCCGGTCACGAGCGAGCGCGGGCGGGCCGTCGGAAAGGCCTGCAGCTCCGGTGCCTTCTGCAGGTGCTCGTAGTCGAAGGTGAACGGCTCGTAGTAATCGTCGATCTCGGGCAAATCGGGATTGGCGAAGATCTGTGCCAGCACCCGCCATTTGCCGCCGATCTTCGGCTCCAGCCGGCCGTCGGCCTTGCGCTGCCAGCCGCCTTTCCAGCGTTCCTGGTTCTCCCAGTCCTTCGGATAGCCGATGCCCGGCTTCGTCTCGACATTGTTGAACCAGGCGTATTCGAGACCTTCGCGATTGGTCCACACGTTCTTGCAGGTCACCGAACACGTGTGACAGCCGATGCACTTGTCGAGATTGAGGACCATCGCGATCTGGGCGCGGATCTTCATCGTCTTCGTCCCTACTCGGCGGCCTGGAGGAGAGGTGCTGGGGTGGCGCCCAAAGGCTCTTCGAGCCAGTCGACGTCCTTCATCTTGCGGACGACCACGAACTCGTCGCGGTTGGTGCCGATCGTACCGTAGTAGTTGAAGCCGTAGGCGAGCTGGACATAGCCGCCGATCATGTGCGTCGGCTTCAGGACGGCGCGCGTCACGGAGTTGTGGATGCCGCCCCGCTGCCCGGTCATCTCCGAGCCCGGCACGTTCACGATCTTCTCCTGGGCATGGTACATCATGACCATGCCGTCCTTGACCCGCTGCGAGACGACGGCACGCGCCACCAGCGCACCGTTGGCGTTGTAGGCCTCGATCCAGTCGTTATCCGCGATGTTCGCCCGACGGGCGTCGTTCTCGCTGATCCAGACGATCGGCCCGCCGCGCGAGAGCGTGAGCATCAGGAGATTGTCGGTGTAGGTGGAGTGGATGCCCCACTTCTGGTGCGGCGTGATGAAGTTGAGGACGATCTCCGTCTCGCCGTTGGGCCGGCTGCCCTGCACCGGCGCGATGGCGCGCAGATCGACCGGCGGGCGATAGACGCACAAGCCCTCTCCGAAGGCCCGCATCCATAAGTGGTCCTGGTAGAGCTGCTGTCGCCCGGTCAGCGTCCGCCAGGGGATCAGCTCGTGCACGTTGGTGTAGCCGGCATTGTAGCAGACCTTCTCGCTCTCCAGTCCCGACCAGGTCGGGGCCGAGATGATCTTGCGCGGCTGGGCGACGACGTCGCGGAAGCGGATCTTCTCGTCTTCCTTGGGCAGTGCCAGATGGGCGTGCTCGCGGCCCGTCGTCTTGGACAGTACCTCCCATGAGCGCACGGCGACCTCGCCGTTGGTCTCGGGTGCCAGCATCAGCAGCACCTCGGTGGCGTCCACGTCGGTGTCGATCCGCGGCAGGCCATGGGTCGGCCCCTCCTCGGCGACGACCCCGTTCAGCGCCTTCAGATGCTCGACCTCGTGATCGGTCTTCCAGGCGATGCCCTTGATGCCGTTGCCGAGCTTGGTCAGCAGCGGGCCGAGTGCGGTGAAGCGCTTGAAGAGGTTCGGATAGTCGCGCTCGACGACAGTGACGGCCGGCATCGTCTTGTCGGGGACGGGCTCGCAGTCGCCCGTCTTCCAGTCCTTCGGCTCGAAGGGCTGCGCGATCTCGCCCGGGCTGTCGTGCTGGATGGGTGTGAGGACGACGTCCTGCTCGACGCCCAGCACCTCTGGCGCCACGCGCGAGAAGGCCGCCGCGATCGCCTTGTAGATCTCCCAGTCCGACTTCGCTTCCCAGACCGGATCCACCGCACTCGTCAGCGGGTGGATGAAGGGATGCATGTCCGAAGTATTGAGGTCGTTCTTCTCGTACCAGGTAGCCGTCGGGAGCACGACGTCGGAGTAGACGCAGGTCGTCGACATCCTGAAGTCGAGCGTGACGAGCAGATCGAGCTTCCCGGTCGGCGCCTCGTCGCGCCAGCGCACCTCGGTGGGCTTCTCGCGACCTTCCTCGCCCAGATCCTTGCCGAGCACGCCGTGCGAGGTGCCGAGCAGGTGCTTCAGGAAATATTCGTGCCCCTTGCCGGACGAGCCGAGAATATTGGACCGCCAGACGAACATGTTGCGCGGAAAGGAAGACGGCGCATCCGGGTCTTCCCAGGCGAAGTTGAGCTCGCCCGACTTCAGTCCCGCCGCGATGTAGTCCTTGACGTCCTGGCCCGCGGCCGCGGCACGCCCCGCGATCTCCAGCGGGTTCCGGTCCAGCGTCGGGTAGGCCGGCAGCCACCCCATCCGAATCGCCCGCATGTTGTAGTCGATGATCGCCCCGTCCCACGGACCCGGAGGTGCCGTCGGCGAGAGGATGTCGGAGGTGCGCATCGTCTCGTAGCGCCACTGATCCGTGTGCGCGTAGAAGAACGAGGTCGAGTTCTGCTGCCGCGGCGGACGGCCCCAGTCGAGGGCGAAGGCGAGTGGCGCCCAGCCCGCCTGCGGTCGCAGCTTCTCCTGGCCGACATAGTGCGCCCAGCCGCCGCCGGACTGGCCCACACAGCCGCACATGACGAGCATGTTGATCACGCCGCGATAGTTCATGTCGGCGTGGAACCAGTGGTTCATCGCGGCGCCGATGATCACCATCGAGCGGCCCTTCGTCTTCTCGGCATTGGTCGCGAACTCGCGCGCGACCTGGATGATCTTGGCCCGCGGCACGCCCGTAATGCGCTCGGCCCAGGCCGGCGTGTAGGGCACCTCCTCGTCGTAGCTGCCGGCCACGTTTGGGCCGCCGAAGCCGCGGTCGACGCCGTAATTCGCGACAAAGAGATCGTGGACCGTCGCGACCAGCGCCTCGCCATCGACGAGGTCGAGGCGCTTCACCGGCACCCGGCGCTCCAGCACGCTGGCGTGTTCCGTCGCCGTGAAGTGCTCGTGCCGGATGTTGCCGAAATAGGGAAAGGCGATCTCGGCCGCCTCGTCCTCGACGCCAGCGAGCGTCAGGCGCAGCCGCGTCCCGCTACCGCCCGACTCCTTCTCCTCGATGTTCCACTTGCCCTGCTCGCCCCAGCGGAAGCCGGCTGAGCCCGTCGGCACGACGGTGCCGTCCGTGGCCTCGTCGAACGCCACGGTCTTCCACTCGGGATTGTTCGTCTCGCCGAGGCCGCCGGCGAAGTCGGAGGCGCGGACGAAGCGGTCCGGCACCAGCCGCCCGTCCTGGCGGACGAGGCGGACCAGCATCGGCATGTCGGTGTAGCGGCGCAGATAGTCCCGGAAGTAGGGCACCTGCCGGTCGACATGGTACTCCTTGAGGATCACGTGCCCCATCGCCATGGCGAGGGCGGCGTCCGTCCCCTGCTTCACCGACAGCCAGATGTCGCCGAACTTCGAGGCCTCGGAATAGTCCGGGCAGATCACGGCACTCTTGGTGCCCCGATAGCGCGCCTCGGTGTAGAAATGCGCGTCTGGGGTCCGGGTCTGGGGGACGTTCGAGCCCCACAGGATGATGAACCCGGCATTGTACCAGTCCGCACTCTCGGGCACGTCGGTCTGCTCGCCCCAGGTCTGCGGCGAGGCGGGCGGCAGGTCGCAGTACCAGTCGTAGAACGACATGCAGACGCCACCCAGGAGCGACAGGTAGCGCGAGCCGGCGGCGTAGGAGACCATCGACATGGCCGGGATCGGCGAGAAGCCGATGATCCGGTCCGGACCCCACTTGCGGACGGTGTAGGCATTCGCCGCGGCGACGAGCTCGGTCACCTCGTCCCAGGTGGCGCGCACGAAGCCGCCATGACCGCGCACCGAGACGTAGTCGTGCCGGGCCACGGGGTCCTCGACGATGCTCGTCCAGGCAGCGACCGGCGGCAGCGTCGCCCGCGCCTCGCGCCAGCGCCGCAGCAGGCGCGAGCGGACGAGCGGGTACTTCACCCGGTTGCCGGAGTAGAGATACCAGCTGTAGCTCGCCCCCCGCGCACAGCCCCGGGGCTCGTGGTTCGGCAGGTCCGGCCGCGTGCGGGGATAATCGGTCTGCTGGGTCTCCCAGGTGACGATCCCGCCCTTGACGTAGATCTTCCACGAGCACGACCCGGTGCAGTTGGCGCCGTGGGTCGAGCGCACGATCTTGTCGTGCTGCCAGCGCTTCCGGTAGCCGTCCTCCCAACTCCGATCCTCGGTCGTCGTGACTCCGAAGCCGCCGGCGAAGGGTTCCTTGACCTTCGTGAAGAAGGTCAGACGGTCGAGAAACAGGCTCATCTGGGCACCCTTCCTGGGCAGACCGAGGTCATTCGGCGGGTTGCAGGGCGGTGGCGGGGGCGGCGGTCGGACGACCGGCATGCTCGACGTCGAAGAGCAGGCCCCCGCGGCGGGTGTAGACCCACCAGGTGATCGCGATGCAGGTGAGGTAGAAGGCGAGGAAGCCGTAGAGCGCGGCCTGAGGACCGCCCGTCAGCGCGATCGAGGTGCCGAAGCTCTTCGGGATGAAGAAGGCCCCATAGGCCGCGATCGCCGAGGTGAAGCCGATGATCGCCGCCGATTCCTTGTCCGAGCGGCGCACCCGCTCGGCAGCCGGCAGGTCCGGCTCCAGCCGCGCCAGCTCTTTCCGCATGATCGCCGGGATCATCTGGAAGGTGGACGCGTTGCCCACACCCGTGGCGGCGAAGAGGAAGAGGAAGCTCGCGAAGAAGATCGGGAAGGCCGCAGGCGAGCCGGTGATCGAGATCGCGTGCAGCACGCCCAGGACGCCGAGGCTCATCGCCACGAACACCCAGAGCGTGATCCGTCCGCCGCCGATGCGATCGCAGGCCTTGCCGGCGGCGGCCCGCGCGACGGCACCGACGAGCGGACCGAGGAAGGCCAGCTTCAGCGCGTTGACGTCGGGGAAGAGGATCTTCGAGAGCAGCGGAAAGGCGGCGGAGAAGCCGATGAAGGACCCGAAGGTGCCGGTGTAGAGCCAGCACATGATCCAGTTGTGCGCCCGGCGGAAGATCACGGCCTGATCGGCGAAGCTCGCCTTCATCGACGCGATGTCGTCCATGCCGAACCAGGCGGCGAAGGCCGAGATCGCGATGAAGGGGACGAAGACGAAGCCCGCGTTCTGCAGCCAGAGGGTCGTCGTGACGCCGTTCACCGTCGCACTCTGCGGATCGCCGCCGAGGGCTCCGAACACGCCGCCGGCGATGACGAGCGGCACGACGAACTGGACGACGCTCACGCCCAGATTGCCGAGGCCGGCATTGATGGCGAGCGCACTGCCCTTCTCCGCTTTCGGGAAGAAGAAGGAGATGTTGGCCATCGAGGACGCGAAGTTGCCGCCACCGAGACCACAGAGCAGGGCCAGGCCGAGAAAGATCCAGTAGGGGGTGCCCGTGCTCTGCACGGCAAAGCCGATGCCGACGGCCGGCACCATGAGCGACCAGGTGGCGAGCGTGGTCCACAACCGCCCGCCGAAGATCGCGGGCATGAAGCTGTAGAAGATGCGGAGCGTGGCACCGGACAGGCCGGGCAGGGCCGCCAGCCAGAAGAGCTGCTCGGTGGTGAAGGCGAAGCCGACCGCCGGCAGCTTGGCGACCACCACCGACCACACCATCCACACGGCGAAGGACAGCAGCAGGCAGGGAACCGAGATCCACAGATTGCGGCGGGCGACGGCACGGCCGCGCTCGGTCCAGAACACGGAATCCTCGGGCCGCCAATCGCGTAGGCCGCCGCGCGGGGCGAGCGCTGCGGCCTGGACCGGGCCGTGCACGGGCTGCATCTCGGGCAGCTCGGGCAGAGCAGAGGTCGTGGCGGCCGCCACCGCGGAGCGCTCCATGACCCGGATGGCGAAGTGCATCCAGACGAGGGCCGTCGCGACGATCAGGAAGAGCAGCCAGAAGCAGCTCTGCCAGATGCCGGTCAGATCCCTGAGCGCACCGAAGGCGATCGGCAGCACGAACCCGCCGAGGCCGCCGACGAGGCCCACCACCCCGCCGACGGCGCCGACCCGGTCCGGATAGTAGACGGGAATATGCTTGTAGACCGCGGCCTTGCCGAGGCTCATGAAAAATCCGAGGACGAATATCGTCACGACGAAACCGCCGAGACCCATTCTCGTGCTGAAGGCCAGCGGGCCGGTTGCGGTCTCCACCATGTATTGGGTGGGCGGGTATGACAGAATGAACGTGCAGACGACGGAGACCAGGAACGTCCAGTACATGATGGTCCGAGCACCGTACTTGTCGGATAGATGGCCGCCATAGGCGCGGAAGAGCGATGCCGGGATCGAATAGGCGGCACCGAGCATCCCGGCCGTCTTGATGTCGAGGCCGTAGACGCCGATCAGGTAGCGCGGCAGCCACAAGGCCAGCGCCACGAAGGCGCCGAACGAGAAGAAGTAGTAGAGCGAGAACCGCCAGACCTGCGTCCTGGCCAGCGGCTGCAGCATGGCGCGGAGCGATTCGGGCTTCTGGCCGGTGGCACGCCGCCGTGCCAGATCCGGATCGTCCTTCGTGAAAAGGAAGAAGAAGACGGCCGTCAGCGCCAGGGCCGCGGCCCAGACCAGGGCTACCGTCTGCCAGCCATAGGCGACCATGACCGTGGGTGCGGTGAACTTCGTCACCGCGGCACCGACATTGCCGGCACCGAAGATGCCGAGTGCGGTTCCCTGCTTCTTCTTCGGGAACCACTTCGCGACGTAGGCGATGCCGACGGAGAAGGACCCGCCGGCGATCCCGACGCCGAGTGCCGCCAGGAGGAAGGTCGGGTAGTCGTAGGCGTAGGTCAGAAGGGCGGTCATCACCGCCGCCGCCAGCATGGTCAGCGTGAGGACGACCCGGCCGCCATACTGGTCCGCCCAGATGCCGAGGATCAGGCGGATGAGCGAGCCCGTGAGGATGGGCGTGCCGACCAGGAGGCCGAACTCGGTCTCGTTCAGACCGAGATCGGTTTTGATCTGGATGCCGATGATGGCGAAGATCGTCCACACCGCGAAGCACACGGTGAAAGCGAAGGTCGACAGCCAGAGCGCACGCCGCTGATCGCTCTTTTCGATCTCCAATCCCGACACGCTTCCCTCCTCGTTCCCAGGGCCGACGCAAAATATTTCCGCGGGAATGGAACCGATCGCAGTGACAAGCATTGATCTGGATCAATTCGAACTTGATCGCAGATACTTTCAAGATCTGTTTCTACGCTGATCAAGTACTGCGCGACATTTATCAACTCACTGAGTGCCGGGGTAGCGCACGGCGCTTGACAATGATCAAGCGTGGAGTTGTATCCCTCGCTGAAAGATGCGGGGGATCCTTGTGCGTACGGACGAAGCGGAGGAGATGCAGCGCCTCCCGCTGTTCGCGGGTGTCGCGCCGGAGCACGTGGCCGCGATGCTCCGCGGTGCCTTTCTCCAGCGCTTTCCGGCGGGCGTAGAGCTGGCGCGCGAGGGAGAGCCGGTCGACTTCCTTCACGTGGTGGTCGACGGCCAGGTCGAGATCTTCGCCCGCTACCGGGACCGCGAGACGACGGTCGCCGTCATCGGCGCCGGACACAGCTTCATCGTGGCCGCCGTCGTGCTGGACCGCGTCTATCTGAAGTCCGCCCGCTCCCTTGTGCCCTCGCGCGTGCTGCTGATCCCGGCCGAAGCCGTTCGTGCCGCCTTTGCCGAGGATGCAGCCTTCGCCCGCGCTTTGGCCCTGGAACTGGCCGAGGCCTATCGCCGGCTCGCGAAGGAATTGAAGAACCAGAAGCTCCGCACCGGCCTCGAGCGGCTCGCCGCCTGGCTCCTCTTGCGCAACGCCGAGACGGGCGGTGCCGGCAGCTTCCAGCTTCCCTTCGACAAGCGGATCCTGGCCTCGCGCCTCGGCATGGCGCCCGAGGTCCTCTCCCGCTCGCTCGCCACGCTGCGCGCCTACGGCGTCACCGTCGAAGGGCCACTTGTCCGGCTCGACGACCTGCCGAGCCTAGAGCGGCTGGCGCTCCTGTCGCCCACCATCGACGACCCGAGCGCCTGACTTTCCGCCTCAGACCGAAACTGACAGGCCCAGCAGGTCCCGGGCTTCGCCCACCGTCGCCGGACGACGGCCGTATTCGTCGCAGAGGTCGACCACGCGCTGGACGAGCGCTGCGTTGGACGGGGCGAGCGTGTTCCGGTCCAGCCGCACATTGTCCTCGAGCCCGGTGCGGCAGTGCCCGCCCAGCTCCAGCGACCAGCGGTTCAGCGTGATCTGGTCCCGGCCGATCCCGGCCCCCGTCCAGGTCGCATCCGGAGCGAGGCGGCGCAGGGTAGCGACGTAGAACTCGAACGCCGGCCGATCCACCGGCATGGCATTCTTCACGCCCATGACGAACTGCACGTGCAGCGGACCCCTGATCAAGCCGGCGCCGGACATCTCGACCGCCTTGAACAGCATCGAGAGGTCGAACACCTCGATCTCCGGCTTCACGTCGTGGGTCACCATCTCCGCCGCCAGCCAATCGACCAGCTCCGGCGGGTTCTCGTAGACGCGTGTCGGGAAGTTGCAGGAGCCCGTCGTCAAGGACGCCATGTCGGGCTTCAGGTGGAGCATGCCGCCGCGCTCACGCCCGGCACCCGAGCGCCCGCCAGTCGACACCTGCAGGATCATGCCGGGGCAATGCCGGCGCAGCCCGTCCAGCAGCCGGGCGAACCGCGCCGGATCGGAGGTCGGCGTGCCGTCGTCGTTGCGCACGTGCAGGTGCGCCAGCGTCGCCCCGGCCTCGAACGCTGCCTGCGTCGACTCCACCTGCTCGGCCACCGCGATGGGTACCGCAGGATTGTCCTCCTTGCGCGGCAGCGAGCCCGTGATCGCGACGGTGATGATGCAGGGTGCCGGCATGAGCTGCCCGTGCGGTCGTTTTTTCCGCCCCTGCCGTACGGTCCCGCCATCGCCCCGCGCAACCGAATCCGCGCAGCGGCCGGCGGGAACGGGGGCTGCCGGGCCCGGTTGGCTCCGGGTCCACAGCCATTCCCCCCGGAGACGCCTCGTGAGCAACGACGACAACGCTCCCCTCTCCCGCCGCGCCGTCGTCGGTGCCGCGGGCCTGGGCCTCGCCGCCGCGACCGCCGGTCCGGCCCTGGCCGACGCCCCCCAGTCCGGTGCCACCGCGGCACCGCTGACCGACCCGACGACCAAGTACCCGAAGCCGCCCTTCGAGCGGCAGTCGCAGCCCTGGCCCGGCCTCGCGCGCGACATGCAGCCGCCGCCCGACCACGGCGAGGAGAGCTATCGCGGCTCCGGCCGGCTCGCCGGCCGCAAGGCGCTGATCACCGGCGGCGATTCCGGCATGGGGCGCGCCGCCGCCATCGCCTTCGCCCGCGAGGGGGCCGATGTCGTCATCAACCATCTGCCGGCCGAGCAGCCCGACGCCGACGACGTCATCGCGCTGGTCGAGCAGGCGGGCCGCAAGGGTGTGTCGATCCCGGGCGACCTGAAGGACGAGGCCTTCTGCCGCGAGCTGGTCGAGCGCACCGTCGCCGAGCTGGGCGGACTCGACATCCTGGTCAGCAATGCCGCGCGCCAGCAGACCCGCGCCTCGATCCTCGACGTCTCGTCAGAGGATTTCGACGCGACGATGAAGACGAACGTCTACGCTCCGTTCTGGCTGATCAAGGCGGCGCTGCCGCACCTGCCGCCAGGGGCCGCCATCATCGGCACCACCTCGGAGCAGGCGACCGATCCCTCGGCCGAGCTCTACGACTACGCCCAGACGAAGGCGGCCACGACGGGCTATGTCCGCTCGCTGGCCAAGCAGCTGGCACCCAAGGGCATCCGCGTGAACGGCGTGGCGCCGGGCCCGATCTGGACCCCGCTGCAGGTGTCGGGTGGCGCTACCCAGGAGAAGCTGCAGCAGTTCGGCGGCACCACGCCGATGCAGCGACCCGGCCAGCCGGCCGAGCTGGCCTCGATCTACGTCCAGCTCGCAGCGGCCGACGCCAGCTACGCCACGGGCCAAGTCTACGGTGCCATGGGCGGCGGCGGGCAGCCCTGACGCAATCTCCGGCCGGCTGCCGTTCAGGACGGCGCCGGCCGGCGTTCCTCAGGCCGCCATCTGCCGGCAGGTCTCGGCACAGTGGCGACAGGCGGCGACGCAGTCGTCCATCTCGCCGATCTGCTCGCAGTTCTTTGCACACTCCTCGCAGATCTCCGCGCAGACCGCGCAGGTGCGTTTGTGGAACTCGGTGCCGAGCTCCATGAAGTAGGCGCTGGTCCGGCAGATCTCCGCACAGGCCAGCATCAGGCGCATGTGGCGCGGCTCCACATGTTGTCCGCCGACGTCGAGGCAGTGCTGGGACGCGATGGTGACACAGACGCGGTGGCAGTCCAGGCAGGCGTCCACGGAGCGACGCATCTCCTGATCCATGTGATGCATGGTGCTCTCCATTGTGGGGGTGAGCCCACAACGGCGCCTTTTGCGGTGTTGTTCCCGGTTGGTGGTCCGATCTGAACGCCGGGAGCCGTTATCAGCCTTTGATCAGGAACGCCTCGTCGACGGGTATCTGCATGCCGGTCACCAGCGCGTTGGTCTGGCTGGCCATGCCGATGATGGCGTTGAGATGCATGTGCTGGGCGTCGGTCATCCCCTTCGCCTTGGCCGAAGCCGTGTGCGAGTGGATGCAGTAGGTGCAGCCGTTGGCGACCGAGACGGCGATGTAGATCATCTCCCGGGTGAGCGGGTCGATCGGCCCGTCGGCGGCCATGACGGTCTTCAGACCGTTCCAGATCCGCTCCAGTGTCGGCGGGTCGTTGGCCAGTCCGCGCCAGAAATTGTTGATGAAGTCGGTCTTGCGGACCGCCCTGATGTCGGCGAACACGGCCTTCACGGTCGGATGCTCGTCAGCTTCGGCGTCCGTCCACAGGTGCACCGTCGTCATCTGTCCGCTCCCTGTTCTTCGTTCATTGTTCCGCTGCGGCAGTCAGTGCACCGCCGCGTACATGATCTGGTCTTCCGTGGTGTCGAGCGGCGAGATCTCTTCCACCGCCCGGCCCTGCCGGTAGACGATGATGCGGTCCGACAGGCTCATGATCTCCGGCAGGTAGGAGGAGATCACGACCACCGCGAGGCCGTCGTCGGCCAGCTTGTCGATCAGCGCATGGATGTCGGCGATCGCATTGACGTCCACGCCGCGGGTCGGCTCGTCGAAGATGACGAGACGGGGCTTCTGGATCAGGCCCTTGCCGATGACGACCTTCTGCTGGTTGCCGCCGGAAAGTTCGACGACTTCCGCGTCACGGCTGAGCGTCTTGATCGCCAGCGTGCCGCGCCACGACTCGGCGAGGTTCGCCATCTCGCTGCGGCTGACGACGACGGACCGCTCGAGACCGGCGGCGAGCACCCCGGCATAGAGGTTCTCGGCCGTCGTCATGGTCTCGAAGAAGCCCTCCAGCTTACGGTCCTCGGTGACGTAGACAATGCCCTGCTTCACGGCTGGGCGCGGGGTCGCGAAGCGAACGGTGCGGCCGTAGAACTCGATCTCGCCGCCACGCAGGAAGTCGCGCTTGTAGACGCCGGCGACGATCTTGGCGGTCTCGGTCCGGCCGGAGCCGATCAGCCCGAAGATGCCGGTGATCTGGCCGTCGAAGATCGAGAAGGAGGTGTTGCGGACGGCTGCACCCATCGACACGTCCTGGACCGAAAGGGCCTTGGCCCCGGGGAGTCGGACGGCGGTGCGTGCCGGACCGCCCTCGATCATCGTCCGCCCGACCATGGCCCGGACGATTCTGGCACGGTCGAAGGTAGCCGTCGCGTCGGTCACGATTTTCTTCGCATCGCGCATGACCGTGATGCGGTCGGAGATCAGCAGTGCTTCCTCCAGCGCGTGGCTGATGAAGACGATGGCGACGCCGCGCTGCTTCAGGCGGCGCAACAGGGCGAAGAAGTGCCGCTTCTCCTCCGGGGTCAGGGCAGCCGTCGGCTCGTCGAAAATGATGATCCGTGCCTGCAGCCGGACGGCGCGCGCGATCTCAACCATCTGCCGCCTGGCGGCACCCAACGTCGAGACCAGTGCGGTGGGGTCGACGGTGAAGTTCAGCGATTGGAGGAACTGCTGGGCGGCGATGGTGACGCCGCGCAGGCGGTTGAAGAGCTTCTCGTCGCCCAGATAGAGGTTCTGGGCGACCGTCATCGACGGGACGAGGCTCGTCTCCTGGAAGACCATGGCGATGCCGCGGCGGAGAGCTTCCGCCGGGCCGGCGAAGGCGACGGGCTCCGCGTCGAGGAGCATCGTGCCGGACGTGGGTTCGACGACGCCGGCCATCATCTTCGTCAGCGTCGACTTGCCGGCGCCGTTCTCGCCGAGCACGGCGTGGATCTCGCCGGCCTCCAGGTCGAAGTCGACCTCCTCGACGGCGGGATTGCCGTGGTACGACTTGGAGATCCCGCGCATCTCGAAGAGCGGGCTCATGGCGTCGGCAGTTCCAGCACGACACCGGCACCTTTGCTGGTGGCGAGTACGCGGTCCCACAGGGGCAGGACCGAGGTGATGCCGTGGCGGCTGCCATCGGCGCGGCTGTGGAAGCTGGCGACGGGGCGAAGGTCCGCATCGAGCCGGGCGAGCAGGCCGTAGGAGCGGCTCGGCGACCACGCCTTGTGCACGCCCATCGTGCGCACGCCGCCGCATTGGAGCGGCTGCAGGAAGCTGTGCGTGCCGCCGAGCGAGGGGGCGATCCAGTGCTCGCGCTCGACCTCGCGGACCATGTCGCGGCGGTAGGCGTCCTCGCGCAGCACGAACTCCACGAGGCGGTTGCGGGGCGCGAAGAGGGCGAGCCAGATGCTGCCGTCGGGTCCTGCGGCCATGCGGGAGGGGTAGCCGGGCAGGCTAGCGAGCGCGGTCCTAGCGGAGGCTGCGCCGCCGGCTGGGATCGTGATCAGGCGGTGCTTCCAGGCCTCCGCGACGATGCAGGAGCCATCGGGCCGGGGCAGCACGCCGAAGGGGTAAGCGAGGTCGCGGGCCAGGCACACGGCACTCTTCGAGGCGAGGTCGTAGCGCCAGACCGAGCCGCTGGCGTCCTTCTCCATCAGGCTCCGGGCCCAGTCGCCGGGACGATGCCCTGCCGAGCCGTGCGCGACGAGGAGCGTCCCCGGCGCTTCGACCGCCATCGCGACGGGACAGCTTGCGTCGGCGTTGGACAGGTCGAGGCCGTCGTAGGTGCCGCCGCGGACGAGGATGCAGCCGTCGTCGAGGCCAATGGCGAGGCCGCCGTCCGGCAGTGCCGCGAGGCTGCTGACCGGACGCTCGAACGAGAACAGAGGACGGGGACCGGCGGCAGCTAGCTCGACCACCGCTCCGAGGCTGGAGCAGAGCACCCGTCCCGCACTCTCGACGAGATTGTCGGCCTGCGCGCAGGCCGCGAGGGCTGGTGCCTCGTCGAGCGACGTGTCGGGCTTCCAGACCCCGTCCAGCGGCGGCACGGAGATGGCCTTGCCGCGGAACAGGTCGGCGACCCGGTCGAAGACGCTCATGCGCCGGCACCCCAATAGGACGACCAGCCGGTCCAGGTCGGGTCCGCACCCGGCAGGCGGAGGCGGCCGATCCGGTTGTTCAGGATGCCGCCGATGTAGAGGTAGCCCTTGTGCTCGCGCATGGAGGTGACCATCGGGTGGCTGCGGCCCGAGAGATCGCCAAGCGTCTCGACGATCTGCCCCGCCTCGTCGAACTTCACGACGCCGCCTGTATTGATGTTCGGGAACAGCCACTCGTCCTGCGGCAGGCGGCGCGTCATCCGCTTGCGCATGCCGGGATTGCGCAGCGCCAGATCGAAGCTCGGCGTGCGCATGCCGAGCCAGGCCATCCAGTAGGTCCCGTCAGAGGCGCGGTTGATGTTGTCGGGATAGCCCGGCATGTCGCGGATCAGGCATTCGAGCGTGCCGCGCTTCGGCCCGTCGAGCCAATAGCGGTGGATGCGGCAGGCCCATGATTCCGCGATCAGGATCGAGCGGGCGTCGTGGGCGAGGCAGACGCCGTTGGCGTAGCGCAGCCCGCGCAGAACCGTGCGGGTGCTGCCGTCCCTCGGGTCGTAGACCAAGAGGCGCCCGGTCGGCCGGCTCTCGATCGAGTCGAGCGCCCAGTCGTGGGCGTCGTAGCGGGTCGTGCTGTCGGTGAACCAGATTCGCCCGTCCGGGCCGATGTCGCAGTCGTTCGGATCGCGCAGGCGGGCGTCGTCGACAATCGAGAAGAGCGAGCGGCCGGTTTCCGTCGAAAGTCGCGTGACCGTGCCGTCAGGGGCGATCGAGTAGAGGCCCATCGCACCGACGCAGGTCTTGATCGACCCGTCACGGTCGATGGCGAGGCCCAGCGGAAAGCCGCCGATATGGGCGAACACTTCCGAGCGACGGTAGTCGGGGGCGAACCAGCGGACGATCTCGCCGTGGCGGGTGCCGGCGTAGAGATGGTCGTTGCGGTCCAGGACCACGTCCTCGGGTCCCTCAACTTCGCCCAGAGCGATCGGCTCGGCGGCGGCGAGGCGGTCGTTCAGGGCGTAGGGCGAGTTCGAACCCGGCACGGCCGAGTGCGTGGCGCCCATCCGGTGATGGATGGGTGCTACATAGACCTCGGCCAGGACCTTGTGCCGGTTCTTGAGCCAGCGGACGTCGAACAGGACGGCCAGACCCAGCATCAGGCCCAGCACCATCTGGTTGGTCCCGGTGCCGAAGCCCAGGCGGATGAGGCCGTTCGTCATGATCAGCACGGCGACGGCGCCCATCAGGCCCTTGCCGATCGAGCCCCGGCCGCCGCCGAGGCTGTTGCCGCCGACGACGGCCGCTGTCAGGGCCATCAGCTCCAGGCCGACCCCGGTGCCTGGACCGGCACCTCCGAGACGGGCGGCGAACAGGAAGCCTGCGACACCGCAGGCAAGACCCGAGACGACGTAGGTCAGGAAGACCGTGCGGCGGACGTCGATGCCGATATTGTAGGCCGAGCGCCTGGACCCGCCGACCGCCGAGACGTGCCAGCCAAAGCGCGAGCGGGTGACGACGACGTGGGCGAGAACGGCGAGAAGTGCTGCGACGACGGCACTGACGGGCAGACCGGCGAGGCTGCCGCTGCCGATCCAGTCGAAGCTGTCGTTCTCGACCATCGACATCTGCATCGCCTTGCCGAAGCGGATGATCAGGATGTCGAACAGCGAGCGGCCGATGATCAGCGTGACGAGTGTCGTCAGAAACGCCCGCAGGCGCAGATAGCCGACGAGATAGCCGTTCACGGCACCGAACACGGCACCGGTCGCGAGGGCCGCCAGCAGTGCGAGAAACGTGCCGGCCCCGGCGATGTAGGCGGTGCCGACGGCAGCGAAGACCGAGAGAGCGAAGCTGGAGCCCACGGAGAGGTCGATGCCGCCGCCGATCATGACGACGGTGAGCCCGACCACGACGATCAGGAACTCGCCGAGCTGGCGGGTCGTATCCAGCAGGCTCGCCGGTGTGAAGAAGCCCGTGATCTGCGAGCCGAAGATGCCGACGATCAGGGCCAGAAAGAGGAACGGGACGAGATTGTCGGCCCAGGGCTTCGTCAGCAGCTCGCCGATGACGTGGTCGGGGACCCAGTTGTAGCGGGCGCGGGCCAGCGACTCGCGAAAGCTCATCGGCAAGACGCGTAGATCCCTGAAGCGGGGCGGCGGGGGCCGATCAGTCCGACGATCGGCCCCACGTCAAGCATGGGGCGCCGGCCGGAACCGCTCAGTTCGCGGCGGCCTGGATGTCCTTCAGGCTCCAGCAGGTCCCGGGGCGAAGATCCTCCTTCGTGGTCGCCGTCTCCAGCGTGTAGATCCAAGTCTTCGCGTCGCCGGGCTTCAGGTTGCTCTGCAGCAGGAACTTGATGAGGGCCACGATGTCACGCGACTGGCCCTTCACGTCCGTCATGACGACGGCACCGAACGTGCCGTCCTCGATCAGCTTGCAGTCGGCCTCCTCGCCGCCGCCGGTGGTGGCGATGAACACCTTGCCCTGCAGCCCGGCGTCGCGAACCGCCGCCGCGGTGCCCTGCGCCGTCGCGTCCCAGAAGTCGATGATCCCGCAGACGTCGGGATGCTGCTGGAGCAGCGTGGTGGCCACGTTGCGGGCGGTGGTGGCGTCCCAGTTCGAGTCGGGCTCGCCCACGACGGTGAAGTCGGGATGCTGTGCCAGGACCTTCTGGATGCCGGCATATTGGTCGAGGCTCGACGAGTTCACCTGATCGCCCTGGATCAGGCCGATCTTCTTGCTCGAGTTCGGACCGCAGCCCTTGATGACGGCTTCCGCCTCGAGCTGGCCCAGGCGATCCCAGTCGGAGCCGGCGAAGACGTCGGTCGGGTAGTTGGACCGGTTGTCGACCTGGATCACGAAGATGCCGGCCTCCTGCGCGCGCTTGAACAGCTTCACGTAGGACTGCAGGTCCGGAACGTGGACGATCAGGACGTCGGGCTTCTCGGCCGAGGAGATCAGGTCGGTGATCGCCTGGGCGCCGGCGTCGATCGACCAGTTCGGATCGCGGGTCTCGAACACGCCGCCGAACGCCTTTACCTCGCTGCCGATATAGTGCGACCAGCCCTGCGCCAGATCGAAGCCCATGGCCATGGGGACGAGGACCACGCGCTTGCCTTCGAGTGCCGCCTTGTAGGCGGCAGGGCCCGGATCTTCGGCCTGCTGCGCCAGGACGGGCGAGAGGCAGCAGGTGACCAGGGCGGCAGCGCCCAGCAGCGATTTGAGGACCGGGATCATGACGTCTCTCCCTACGGTTTCTATCGGCTTTAGGGCGCAGCCGGGCGCTCGTCGACCTCAGATGTCGCCCTGCTGACCTGTCTGTTCGTCGCGCGGATTGAGCCTGCTGTCGACCACCAGGGCGGCCAGCAGGATCGTCGCCTTCAGCAGGTTCTGGTAGATGTTGGGCAGGTTCAGGATCGTCATGCCATTCAGCATGATGCCGATGAGCAGGGCGCCGACCAGCACGTTGCGCATGCCACCGCGACCGCCCGACAGGCCGATGCCGCCGATCACCACGACCAGGATGACGTCGTAGAGCAGGGTCGAGTTCACGATCCGCGTGTTGATGCTCTGTAGCCCTGCGGCGGTCACGATGCCCGCGAGCCAGGCGAGCAGGGCACTGGCGACGTACTGCATCAGGATCATCGGCCGGACCGGGACGCCTGTCGTCCGCGCGGCCAGGAAATTGTCGCCCATCAGGTAGACGTAGAGGCCGATCTTGGTGAAGCGGAGGACGAGAAAGGCCAGCAGAAGGGCGCCTGCGAAGAAGAGGACCTCGACCGGCAGGCCCGCCACCTGGAACTGACCGAGGGCCAGCAGGGCGGTCGCATCCTTCGGCACGTAGACGATGTCCTGGGAGAGCATCTGCGAGCGCACGGCACCGAAGACGAAGGCGGCCGAGGCGAGCGTGGCGAACAGCGGGGGGACGTCGCCGTAGGCGATCATCGCCCCGTTGACGAGGCCCAGACCCAGGACCGCCAGGAAGACGAAGAGCAGCGCCGTGCCGCCGGACCAGCCCTGGTTCATCAGCTGGAGTTGTAGGGCCGTCGCCATCGCCATCACGGCGATCATCGAGAGATCGATGCCCCGGCCGATGATGACGACACCCATGCCGACGGCCAGGATGCCGAGGATCGCCACGCTGCGCAGGATCGCGACGAGGTTCGCCGGGTCGGTGAACCCACGGAGCGTCAGCGCATAGCCGATGAACAGAAGGGCGGCGAAGGCCAGGACGATCTGTTCCTGCCCGAGCTTCCGCCGCGTCCAAGACGCCGGGATCACTGCCCGACCTGCGGGCGACGAAAGCTCACCATCCTGCGTTGGGTCCGCGATAGCTCACGAGTGTCCGGATATAGTCGCCACGCGCCTTGCTGTCGGCGTCCGAATCCGGATGGGTGTGCCGCATCAGGCCCTTGATCGCCCGAATCGAGTCGAAACCCCGGGCGCCGAGCCAGGATTCCAGATGGGCCAGCATGTCCCGGAGGTGGCCCGGACCATGGCGGAGGAGCGCCGAGGTGGTCATCACCGCGTCGGCACCGGCCAGCATGTATTTCAGCACTTCGTCCGCCGTCGCGACGCCCGTGCTGGCCGCGAGCGATGCCCGGGGCAGACGGCCCGACAGGAGGGAGAGCCACATGAGGCCCAGCCTGATCTCGGCCGGACCGCTCAGGACCACGTCGTTCTTCCAGTGCAGGCGGACAAGGTCGATATCGGGCTGGTAGAGGCGATTGAAGAGGACGAGCCCGTCGGCACCCGCCTTGTCGAGGTCGCGGGCCAGGGCGCCGAAGGCCGAGAAGTAGGGATTGAGCTTCACCGCGACCGGGATCTTCACGCGCGACCGGACGGCAGCCAGCAGGGCCACGCAGTCGGCCTCGGCCTCGGCTCCGGTCACCGTGGGGTCCGCCACGATGCGGTTGACGTTCAGTTCGAGGGCATTCGCACCCGCCTGCTCGATCAGCTCGGCATAGTCGAGCCAGCCCGATTCCGTGATGCCGTTGAGGCTGGCGATGATCGGGATGCCGGCAGCCTTCCGCGAGCGCGCGACGAGGTCGAGATAGTCGTCGGGGCCGCGGTTGTACTCGACGGCGGCCGGGAAGTAGGAGCCGGCCTCGGGCGAGCTGTCGGCACCCACCCCCATCAGCACCTCGATCAGCCGTTCCTGCTCGTGGATCTGCTCCTCGAACAGTGACGGCAGGACGACCGCGGCGGCACCCTGGTCCTCGAGCCGGCGCACGCTGTCGACATTGGCCGAGAGCGGGGACGCGGAGGCGATGATCGGGTTGGCCAGAGTCAGACCCAGATAGGTCGTGCCGAGATCCATGGCGGCCACCTCAGCCCTTCGCTTCCGTCCAGGACGCGGCGTCCGGGTGGAACCGGCTGCCGTCGCGGCTCGCCAGCACCTCGTACTGCGCATACTTCTCGCGCGCCGCCGCCTCGGCCGCCGCCAGAAGCTCCTGCGCCTCGCGCGGGCGAACGGCCGAGAGGCTCCTATAGCGCAACTCGTTGTAGGCGTAATCGCGCATCGGCACGGTCGGACGCGGCGAATCGAGGCGGAAGGGCATCTCGCCGGCGTTGCGCATGGCGGGATTGAACCTGAACAGCGGCCAATAGCCCGATGCCGTCGCTAGGTCCTGCTGCTTCATGCCGTTGCGCAGGTCGTAGCCGTGCGCGATGCAATGGCTGTAGGCCAGGATGAGCGACGGGCCGGGCCACGCCTCGGCCTCGCGGAAGGCCAAGAGGGTGTGCTGAGGGTTCGCCCCCATGGCGACCTGGGCGACGTAGACATTGCCGTAGGCGATGGCCTGGAGTGCCAGGTCTTTGCGCGCCGTGCGCTTGCCGGCGGCGGCGAACTTGGCGATGGCGCCGAGCGGTGTCGCCTTCGAGGCCTGACCGCCGGTGTTGGAGTAGACTTCGGTATCGAGGACCAGCACGTTCACGTCGCGGCCGCTGGCCAGCACGTGGTCGAGGCCCCCATAGCCGATGTCGTAGGCCCAGCCGTCGCCGCCGACGATCCACACGCTGCGGCGGATGAGATGATCGAGGACCGAGAGCAGGTCCTTGGCCCGGGGGTCGTCGCCCATGTCGTTGAGCTTCTGGCGCAGCTCGGCGACGCGCGCCCGCTGCGCAAGGATCTCGGACTCGCGGATCTGCGGTGCCGTCAGGGCCGTCTCCACGAGATCCGCACCGAGTTGCGGTGCCAGATCGTTCATGAGGCGCCGGGCGGTCTCGGCCTGCATGTCGGCGGCGAGGCGGAAGCCCAGGCCGAACTCGGCATTGTCCTCGAACAGCGAATTGGACCAGGCGGGTCCGCGGCCATCCTTGTTGGTCGTCCACGGTGTCACCGGCAGGTTGGCGCCGTAGATCGACGAGCAGCCGGTGGCGTTGGCGATCTGCAGCCGGTCGCCGAAGAGCTGCGAGAGTAGGCGGAGATAAGGCGTCTCGCCGCAGCCCGCACAGGCACCCGAGAACTCGAACAGCGGCTGCAGGAACTGGATGCCGCGCACGTTCGAGAAGTCGACGCGGGCCCGGTTGTTCACCGGCAGCCGCTCGAAGAAGGTGATGTTCTCCCGTTCGGCCTCGAGCAGCGGCGCCTTCGGCGCCATGTTGATGGCGCGTGTCGCCGGGTCGCGCGGGCTATGCGCCGGGCAGACCTCCACACAGAGCGCACAGCCGGTGCAGTCGTCGACGTAGAACTGCAGGCTGAAGCGGATATCGGGATAGCCCCGCGCGTTCACCATGGCGGACTTGAAGGTCTCCGGGACCGGTGCCTCGGGATCGGCCAGGCGGCGCTGGTTGTAGAACTTGGCGCGGATGACCGAGTGCGGGCAGACGATCGAGCACTGGCCGCACTGGATGCAGAGGTCGGGCTCCCAGACCGGGATCTCCTCCGCGATGCTGCGCTTCTCCCAGGCCGCCGTGCCGGTCGGGAACGAGCCGTCGACCGGCATGGCGCTGACCGGGAGGCTGTCGCCCTGGCCGGCCATGATGGTGGCGGTGAAGCGGCGCACGAACTCCGGTGCGGAGTCGGGAACGGTCGGCGGTCGCTCGAAGGTGCTGGTCGCCGCGCCGGGGATGGTCACCTCGTTGAGATGTGCCAGCGTGTGCTCGACGGCGGCGAAGTTCTGCTGGATGACCCGCTTGCCTTTGCGGCCGTAGGTCTTCTCGATCATGTGCTTGATGCGCTGCACGGCCTCGTCGCGGGGCAGCACGCCGGAGATGGCGAAGAAGCAGGTCTGCAGCACCGTGTTGATCAGGCCGCCGAGCCCCGTCTCGCGGGCGATGCGCGAAGCGTCGATGACGTAGAGGCGGAGACCTTTGTCGATGATCTGCTGCTGCACCGAGCGCGGGAGATTGTCCCAGACCTTGTCGGCTTCGTGCGGGCTGTTGAGGAGGAAGGTGGCGCCGGGGGCCGCCAGCGACAGCACGTCCATCCGCTCGAGGAAGTTGAACTGGTGGCAGGCGACGAAGCTCGCCTGGCTGATGAGGTAGGGCGCCTGGATCGGACGCGGCCCGAAGCGTAGATGCGAGACGGTCTGCGCACCCGACTTGTGCGAATCGTAGACGAAGTAGCCCTGGGCGTAACGCTCCTTGTCCTCGGCCAGGATCTTCACACTGTTCTTGTTGGCACCGACCGTGCCGTCGGAGCCGAGGCCGTAGAAGACCGCACGGACGACGTCGTCGGGCTCGATGGCGAAGGTGGGGTCGAACTCCAGGCTGGTACCGGTGACGTCGTCGACGATGCCGACCGTGAAGCCGTGCCGTGGCGTGGGGCGGCCGATCTCGTCGATGACGGCCTTCACCATGGACGGGGTGAAGTCCTTGGAGGACAGGCCGTAGCGACCGCCGACGACGATCGGCATCGCGGCGCGCCGGCCGGCTGCCACGGCCTGGGCCAGCGTGGTGACGATGTCGAGATAAAGAGGCTCGCCGACCGCGCCGGGCTCCTTGGTCCGCTCCAGGACGGCGATCGCCTTGGCGCTCGTGGGCAGGGCGGCCAGGAAATGCTCGGCGGAGAAGGGCCGGTAGAGGCGGACCTGGAGAATGCCGACGCGCGGGTCGGCGGGTGCGTTCTGGCGCAGCCAGGCCGCGGTATCGCGTGCGGTCTCGGCGGCCGAGCCCATCAGGATGATGACCCGCTCGGCGTCCGCCGGGCCGTCATACTCGAACAGGCGATAGGTCCGGCCGGCGATGGCGGCGAAGGCCGCCATGGCGCGTTCCACGATCTCGGGCGTGCGGGCGTAGAACGGGTTCGCCGCTTCGCGCGCCTGGAAGAAGGTGTCGGGATTGTGCGCCGTGCCGCGCACCACCGGCCGCTCCGGCGAGAGCGCCCGGCCCCGATGCGCCCGGACGAGATCGTCGCTGATCATGCGGCGCATCTGGTCGTCGCCGAGGAGCGTCAGCTTGTTCACCTCGTGCGAGGTGCGGAAGCCGTCGAAGAAGTGCATGAACGGCACGCGGCTCTCGAGCGTCGCGGCCTGCGCGATGAGGGCCAGGTCGTGGGCTTCCTGGACGGAGCCCGAGGAGAGGAGCGCAAAGCCGGTCGCGCGGACGGCCATGACGTCCGAGTGGTCGCCGAAGATGGACAGGGCCTGGGTGGCGATGGCGCGTGCCGCGACATGGAAGACCGTCGGCGTCAGCTCGCCCGCGATCTTGAACATGTTCGGCATCATCAGGAGCAGGCCCTGCGATGCGGTGAAGGTCGTGGTGAGCGCACCCGACTGCAGGGCGCCATGGACGGTGCCGGCGGCCCCGCCCTCGCTCTGCATCTGGTGGACGACGGGGATCTCGCCCCAGATGTTCTTGATGCCGGCCGACGCCCATTCATCGGCGAGCTCGGCCATCGTGGAGGAGGGCGTGATCGGGTAGATCGCGCAGACCTCGTTCACCCGGTAGGCGACGTGTGCCACGGCCGTGTTGCCGTCCATCGTCGCCGTGCGGCGCGCCTCGGTCGCCTTCATCGGGCTGCCTCCACGCCGCTTGTCGCCGGCTCGGCGACCATGTCGATCGCGTCGCACGGACACTGCTCGAAGCAGACGGCACAGCCGGTGCAGCGCTCATAGTCGTAGCGGTAGCGCTTGCCCGGCCCGAGTTTGACGATCGCCTGCTCCGGGCAGGCGGCGTAGCACTGGTCGCATTCGAAGCAGTTGCCGCAGGACAGGCAGCGCTTGGCCTCGTAGCGCGCCTCGTCCTCGGTCAGGCCGGCCATGGTCTCAGCGAAGCCCCGGCCGAGGCGCTCGGCGACCGACAGCTCGCGCTGCGCCTGCATCGGTGCATCGGTGTAGATCGGCAGGTTCAGCTGGTCGAAGCGAACGACCGGCGGCTTCGTCTTCGGCTCGACCGACTTGCCGTGCAGCCAGGCGTCGACATAGCGGGCGGCTTTCTTGCCGTGGCCGACCGCGGCGGTGACGGTCCGGTCGCTCGGCACCATGTCGCCGCCGGCGAAGATGCCGGCCCGGCCGGTCATCATGCCCTCGTCGACGATCACCGTGCCGTCGGTCCCGAACTGGATCTCCGGCACCTTGCGCAGGAAGCCGCTGTCGGTCTGCTGGCCCAATGCGAGCACGACGGAGTCGGCCGAGAGGGTCTCGACCTGTCCGGTCGGCTGCGGCCAGCCGTTCTCGTCGAGCTTCATCTCCTCGACGACCAGATCGCCCTCGCCGATCTCCTTGATCGTGCTCAGCCACTTGATCTTGATGCCCTCGGACATGGCCTCGTCGGCTTCGAAGGCCTTGGCCGGCATGTGCTCGCGATCGCGGCGGTAGACGATCAGCGTCTCCTCGGCACCGAGCCGCCGGGCGGTGCGGGCGGCATCCATCGCGGTGTTGCCGCCGCCATAGATGACGACGCGGCGGCCAAGGCGTGGGGCCAAGCCCGCCTCGACGTCGTGCAGCATGGTGACCGCGTCGAAAACGCGGCTGGCGTCGCGGGCCGGAATGTCGACCCGCTTGCCGATCTGGGCGCCGATGGCGATGAAGACGGCGTCGAAGCGGCCCTCGGCCTGCTCGGCCAGGACGTCCTCGACCTTGTGGTTGAGGGTGATCTTCACCCCCATGTCCTCGATCCGGCGCACCTCCTTCAGGAGGTCCGCGCGCGGCAGGCGGTAGGCCGGGATGCCGAAGTGGAGCATGCCGCCGGCCAGCGGGCCGGCGTCGCGGATCTCGACCATGTGGCCGCGGCGGGCGAGGTGGTAGCCGGCCGAGAGACCGCTCGGGCCGCCGCCGACGATCAGGATCCGCTTGCCGGTCGGTGCCGCCGGCTTGGGCGGCTTCCAGCCGAGCACGGCTGCGAGGTCGCCGAGGAATCGCTCGACCGCATGCACGCTCACGGCACTGTCGAGCACGCCGCGGTTACAGGCCGACTCGCAGGGGTGGTAGCAGACGCGGCCGTGGACCGAGGGGAAGGGATTATCCTGGAGGATCGTCTCCCAGGCCTCGCGATAGCGGCCGGCCTGGGCCAGATCGAGCCAAGCCTGGATGTTCTCGCCGGCGGGACAGGCGGCGTTACAGGGCGGCAGAAGGTTTCGGTACACGGGCCGCTGGGCACGGACGGGGCCCGTGCCCTTGGCGCGCAACAGATCGACGACGGGCGTGAAATCCGACCGGCGGACCGTGGTCAATGCACCTGCTCCCCGTCCCTGGCTTGCCACCCTCCGGCTTGGGTCTTCCGCCCATCGACCGGCTGCCGTCAAACGGTACAGGTCGCGGGCGGCAAGATCGATGCCGCCAAGCAGCGCGGGCAGCGACGCAGGCCCGTGTCAAACACACGCAGGGAGAAGGTCCCGCAAACTAGGACGACCGGGGTCAGCCGCGCATGGAGGCCGGGGGCTGGGGGTTGTTGGCGGGATTCGAGTCGTACTTGTAGAGCTTCAGGATCTGCCCGTTTTCGACGAAGGGCTGGAGATCCCGCTCGAGGCCGTCGGCGATCGCCTTGTCGTAGACCTGATCGCCCTCGACGTAGAGCGTGAACGACTTCAGATACTTCGCCTTCTTGGCCGGGTTCTCGATCGTCGCCTTGGTCCAGGCGTAGAGTGGGTACTGGTCGATGCCCTCCCGCTCGGCCTCGGCGCAGTAGCCGGCGAAGGCGTCGTACTGGCACACGGGTGCTGCCCGATACTTGGCCATGACATCATGCAACGGCGCCAAGGCGGTGTCGCCGGGCCCCTTGCGGATCCGTTCCGCCATCGTCTCGTCGACGTCCACGCGTATCTGGTACTTCCAGGCCTCGCTCATCTCTTCGACCTCAACTGAGTGCGTCAGCAGGACATAGCGCCCCTTCCACCGGCGCCCACGGCGCCGCGTCGCCGCACATCGGCGTGACCCGCCCGATGCTCGCTGGGTAATCGGCGCCATGGTAAGGGCGGGGCAGAGCAGAGGGGGCGGCGTCGGCTCGTGGCAGCGGGTTTTCATCGATCGGCGTCGGTCGTGGATGCCGGGACGGGAGGACGGGGCGTTCCCCTGCTCCCCTGGCTCGCGGTCGGGACGGGGCTGCTGTCCGCCCTGGCGGCGGGCGTGGCGGCGACGCTGACGGCGGGGTTCGCCGAGCGGATGACGCTGGCGCGCGACAACGAGACGGTCGCCCAGCTGCTCAACAGCATCGTCCATGTCGAGGACGCATCCACCTTCTTCCTGGGTCCGGGCGAGCCGTCGGCGTCGGCCGACATCGGCGAGTTGATCACCCATCTGGGCAACCTGCCGAACATGCTGCGCGCCAACGCCTATGGTCGCGACGGCACGGTGCGCTGGTCGAGCGATAAAGAGCTGATCGGCAAGCGGTTCGAGGACAATCCGGAGCTGGAGGCGGCCTTCCGCGGCGAGCCGGTGCTGCGCAGCGGGACGGTAGGGGCTGAAGGCGACAAGGAGGAGCACGAGGAGCTGGGCACCCCCGGCGACCGCTTCGTCGAGAACTACATCCCGATCCGGGGCGAGCGCCCGGGCGAGCCGCCGGTGGTGGGCGTGATCGAGCTCTACCGCACGCCACAGGGGCTGTTCGACAGCATTCGGGCGTCGACGATCCGGATCTGGATCGCAGCCGTGTCGTTCGCGGCCCTGGTCTACGCCGCGCTCGTGGTGCTGCTCTGGCGAGCGCAGTCGCTGGTACGCCGGCAGCAGGCGGCGCTCGTCAGTGCGGAGAAGCTGGCGATCGTCGGCGAGATGGCCTCGGCGGTGGCGCACGGGCTGCGCAACCCGCTGGCCTCGATCCGCTCCTCGGCGGAGCTGGGACTCGAGGTCGACGACGCGGCGACGAGCCGAGGGCTGCTGACCGAGATCGTGCAGCAGGCCGACCGGCTGGAGGGCTGGATCCGCCAGTACCTGACCTCGGTACGCAACGCGGACTCGGGCGAGGTGCGGACCGCGGATCCGGTTCAGGTGATCGCGGCGGCGGCCGACGCCTACCGCTCGCGGCTGGCCCGGCAGGGCGTGGATCTCGCGGTCGACCTGCCAGTGCACCTGCCGCCCGTGGACGTGCCGGCGGTCATCCTGGCGCAGACGCTGAACGGCGTCCTGGCGAACGCGGCGGAAGCGCAGCCCGAGGGCGGGGCCGTGCGCGTCGCCGCACGGGATGACGGGGATCGTGTGCGTGTCCTGATCGAGGACCGAGGCCCAGGCTTGACGGAGGCGGAGGTGCGGCGCGCGTTCGAGCCCTTCATCACCGGCAAGACGAGCGGGCTCGGACTCGGCCTGCCGCTGGCGCGCGAGATGCTGCAGCGGCATGGCGGGGACCTGTATATGCGGAGCGTGCCGGGGCGGGGGACGGTCGTGGAGCTGGAGCTGAGGACGGCACCGAGGGATGCGTCGTGACGCCGTCGCTCCTGGTGGTCGACGACGAGGTCACGCTGGGCCGCAACATCCAGACTTACTTCGTCCGCCACGGCTATCGGGTGACGCACGCGACGACGGGGCAGGACGCCCTGCAGCGCCTGCGCAAGGTACCGTTCGACCTCGTGCTGCTGGACCTGCGTCTCCCGGACATGGACGGGGTCGAGCTGTTGGCCGAGGTGGGCCGGCTGGCACCGCGGGCCGGGGTGGTGATGCTGACCGCGCACGGCTCGGTGTCGACCGCGGTCGAGGCGATGCGCGGTGGGGCGCTCGACTATCTGGAGAAGCCGGTGGCACTCGCCGTGCTGAAGGAGAGGCTGGAGCGCCTGTGGGAGCGCGTCGGTGCGGCACCCGTTCCGGCCGCGGCGCGTGGGGTCGACACCATTCTCGGGCAATCGGCGCCCGTGGCCGAGTTGCGGCAGAAGATCCGTGCGTTGCTGGACATCGAGCGGCAGAGCGGCATTCCGGTGCCGGCCGTCCTGGTGATCGGCGAGACCGGGACCGGCAAGGAGCTGGTGGCGAAGGCGCTGCACGAAGATGGTGCGCGGGCGTCTGGCCCCTTCATCGAGCTGAACTGTTCGGCACTCCCGGCGCAACTCGTCGAGGACGAGCTGTTCGGGCACGAGCGCGGGGCCTTCACCGACGCCAAGGAGAAGAAGCTCGGGCTGGTCGAGGCGGCGGACGGCGGCACGCTCTTCCTCGACGAGATCGGCGACCTCGACCTGCAGGTGCAGGCGAAGCTTCTGAAGATCCTGGAGGACCGCAAGCTGCGGCGGCTGGGCTCCGTCGAGACGCGCGAGGTCGACACGCGGATCGTCGCCGCGACGCATCGGCCGCTGGAGCAGATGGTAGCCGAGGGCGCCTTCCGGGCGGACCTCTTCTTCAGGCTGCGGGTGGTCGAGCTCGCCGTGCCGCCCTTACGCGAGCGTGCCGAGGACGTCCTGCTGCTGGCCCGCCATTTCCTTGTCGAGAGTTGCAACCGCTGGCGGCGCCCCGGGCTCGCCTTCGCGGTCGAGGCGGAGGCCGCCCTCGTCCGGCACGGCTGGCCGGGGAATGTGCGCGAGCTACGCAACGTCGTGGAGCAGGCGGTGCTGACCTGCGCGGCCGCACAGATCGACGCCGCCGCCCTACGACTCAGCCGGTTGCCCGCCGCGGGCATGGTGGGGGCCGAGCGGCCCGAGGCGGCAAGCGGCGATCTCAGCATCGAGGCCTCGGAGCGGGGCCTTCTCAACGAGGCCTTATCCCGCTCGAAGGGCAATGTGACGGCGGCGGCGAAGCTGCTCGGCATCACGCGCGACACGCTGCGCTACCGGATGCAGAAGCACGGCTTCGGCCGCCGGGTGTCGATCGACGCCGAGTGAGGCGGACGACGGCTGTTCGCCGCCCGCCGGCCTGGGCCTCAGGTGTGGTTCGGACCGTCGTCGCGGCCACGACCGCGACGACGGTCGCCTGCATTGTGGTTAGCGGGATCGTCCGCACCGCGCCGGGCGAGTTGAACCGGTGCCGAACCGTTCTGCAGACCGGCATGACCGCGCGCGTCGTCCTTGCCCCGGCCGCGCTTCCGGTCGCCGGCATTGTGGTTCGCCGGGTCGTCCGCACCCTTGCGGGCCATGAGGAGACCGCCATCCTGCTTCAGGGTGGCTGAAGCGCTGCTGGTGCGCGGGGCGTAGGCGGAAGCCTGCTGGACGGGAGCGGCCAGGACGAAGAGGCCGGCGAGGATCGCGGCGGCGGGGATCAGGCGCATCTTGTGACTCCGAGCTTTCATCAGTGGGCTGACCGGCGCCCACGTTGCAGCCGACGTGCCAGCCCATAGCTCTTGGAAAACATGATTTATAACAATCGCTTAGACGACTCGTGCACGAAGCGGACTTTGGCCGATCGGCGGACGTGGGTGATTTCACCCACCCGATTGGGGGATCACCCACACCCACAAGAGAAGGCTGCCACCGCTGGACCGATGAGCCGTTTCACACGGCACATGGACCAGCGGAGCGGCACGTCATGACGAAGTCGAACGAAACCACCAACATGGACCCACAGAGCGACGAGGCGGTTCCCGGGACGGCGGGGACGGGGGAGAATACCTGTCGGGTCTGTGGCGGGACGGGGCGGAGCAACGGCGAGACCTGTCCGGCCTGTGGCGGAACGGGTGTCATGGTCGAGGGCATCGGCGGAGCCTGAAGGAGCGGGGAATGCACAAGAGCTGTCTGGGTGCGGTGATCATCGACTGCCGCACGGACGACATCGAGGCGGCGGCGGCGTTCTGGGGGGCGGCGTTCGGCTATGCGACGCAGCCGACCGAAGATCCGAACTACATCGACCTCGATGTGCCGATGGGGCTGCCGAAGGTGGTCGTGCAGAAGGTGACGCACGAGAGCCGGGTGCATCTCGACGTCGAGACGGACGACATCGAGGCCGAGGTGGCGCGGCTGGAGAAGCTGGGGGCGAAGCGGGTCGGGGACGTGAAGCGCTGGGTGGTGATGGAGGCCCCCACCGGTCAGCGCTTCTGCGTCGTGCGCCCGCAGCGCTCCGATTTCCAGGAGCGCGCGTCGGTGCGGGAGGGCTGAGCGGGCCTCAGGCCGGCTTGCGGACGAAGCCCATGCCGGGGAGGCCGGAGATCGCGTTGGTGACCTGACTGCCGGCTTTACCGAGACGCAACGCGTCGTCGATGCGGCGGTCGAGGAAGGCCCAGCTGTCGGCGAAGCCGTCGGACTGGTCTTCCAGCCAGTAGAGGAAGGTCGAGAGAAGCACCCCGGCGAGGAGGCCGCGGCGGGTGAAGTAGGAGATGCCCTCCTCGCGCCCGGCGGTGATGCCGGCGGCCTGCCAGATACGGTCGACGGTCGTCCACAGAGAGCGGCCGGCCTGGGCGACATTCTGCGGCAGGATCTGGGCCAGCGCGGCGCGGCGCAGCGATTCGCGGTAGGGCGACAGGATTTCGAGCCGGGTGCGGACGAGCCAGGCGATGCGGCGGCGGATCGAGAGGCGGGCGAGGTCTTCTTTCGCCGCGGCCTCCAGCATGTTGCGGTCGGTCCAGTCGTCGAGCCAGACGACGAGACTGTCGCCGCCCTGCGGGAAGAGGCGCCGCGCGGTGGCGGCGTCGACGCCGATGTCGGAGGCGGCGTTGATCAGCGTCCGCCGGCTCCAGCCGTCGAAGGCGGCGTGCATCAGCGCCGATTCCAGCAGCTGGTCCTTCTGCGCCCGGCGCGCGGCGACGGCGTCGCTCATGCGTCTCCTCCTGCTTCGATCCAGGTTCTCAGATGGGGCATCTCGGCGAGGAAAGCGAGGTGCCGCGGGTCGTCGAGGCGCATCGTGTAGAGCACGCCGTCGAGATGGTCGACCTCGTGCTGGAGGACGCGGGCGAAGAGGCCCTGGGCCTCGCCCTCGATCGGCCGGCCGGTGCGGTCGAGGGCGCGCCAGCCGACCCGCTTCCAGCGCGGGACGAGGCCGCGCAGGTCGGGGATGGAGAGGCAGCCCTCCCAGCCGGGCTCGATCTCCTCGCCGAGCGGGGTCAGCTCGGGATTGATGAGGACGCGGACGGGAGCCTCGTGCTTGGCGTCGCGGTCGACGAGGTCCATGGCCAGCACGAGGCGGGTCGAGGCGTAGACCTGGGGGGCGGCGAGGCCGATGCCGTCGGCGTCGCGCATCGTCTCCAGCATGTCCTCGATCAGCGCCTGCAAAGCGGGATCGGTCGGGTCCGCGACGGGCGGGGCCTCGGTCAGCAGGACGGGCTCGCCCATCCGGGCGATCTTGCGGAGCGTCATGGACGACCGATGTAGAGATGTGCCCCGGTGCTGGAAAGCGGTGCCGGGGCTGGCCAGCCGCCGAGCACGGTGCTATAGGCGCCCCAACCCTCGCAGGAGGGAACCCTTTCTGTCGCCCCGAAAACCGGGGCCAACCCGGGAGTGAAGGTCATCGTCGAGGTTCAGGTTCGCGACAACAATGTCGATCAGGCACTGCGCGCGCTGAAGAAGAAGATGCAGCGTGAGGGTCTCTACCGAGAGATGCGCATGCGCCGCCACTACGAGAAGCCCTCGGAGAAGCGGGCGCGCGAGAAGGCCGAGGCGGTGCGCCGCTTCCGCAAGCTGCTGCGCAAGCGGGCCGAGCGCGACGAGCTCTGAGCTCGTTTGAGCCGCCGACCCAGATGCAACGCCGCGGTCCACCCGCGGCGTTCTGCTTTTCAGGGGTCGGTCTTGCGCGGACGGGCCCCGAGTGATCATCTAGACGGCATGGCGACGCAATCTCCGAGCCGGCCGCAATACGCCGACGACTTCTACCTTTGGGCCCTGGATCAGGCCGAGCGCCTCAGGGAGATGGCCGCACTGCGCCGTAACGAGCCCCTCGACTGGGAAGATCTGGCCGAGGAGGTGGAGGAATTGGCGCGAAGCGACCGGCGGGCCTGCGAGAGCCACATCGAGCAGATCATCGCGCATCTGCTGAAGCTGGAGTTCTCGACCGCCACCACGTCTCGCGGTCACTGGGCCGTTGAGGTCACTCAGCTGCGGCTCGATCTGGAGAAGATCTTCACGCCCAGCCTGAGGCGACTGGTGAAGCAGGGTATGCCGCAGAGATGGCGCGGCGGTAGGCGTCTGGCCCAGGTGAGCGCGCAGCTACACGAGCCGGAGATGGAGCGGCGCTTGCCGGCCGATTGTCCCTACAGCTTCGAGCAGGTGCTGGGGGCCGACGACTGGTTGCCCGAGCCGTCGGCCGCGCAGAGCGTCACTCGACCGCTTTGACCACCTCTTCGGTGACCTTCTTGGCGTCGCCGAAGAGCATCATCGTGTTGTCCTGGAAGAACAACGGGTTGTCGATGCCGGCATAGCCCGGGGCCATCGACCGCTTGATGAAGAAGACGGCCTTGGCCCGGTCCACGTCGAGCACCGGCATGCCGAAGATCGGCGAGCTGGAGTCGGTCTTCGCTGCCGGGTTCGTGATGTCGTTGGCACCGATCACGTAGGCGACGTCGGCTTGGCCGAACTCGCTGTTGATCTCCTCCATCTCGTGCACGACGTCGTAGGGGATGTTCGCCTCGGCCAGCAGCACGTTCATGTGCCCGGGCATGCGGCCCGCGACCGGGTGGATGGCGAACTTCACCTCGACACCCTTCTTGGTCAGCTTGTCGTAAAGCTCGCGCACCGCGTGCTGGGCCTGGCCGACGGCCATGCCGTAGCCCGGCACGATGATGACCTTCTGCGCGTTCTCCATGATGTAGGCGGCGTCCTCGGGCGAGCCCGACTTCGCGGTCCGGTCCTCGATCGCCCCGGGACCAGCGGCACCCGTCTCGCCGAAGCCGCCCAGGATCACGGAGATGAACGAGCGGTTCATCGCCTTGCACATGATGTAGCTGAGGATGGCACCCGAGCTGCCGACGAGGGCACCCGTGATGATCAGCATCGGGTTCGAGAGCGTGAAGCCGATGCCGGCGGCCGCCCAGCCCGAGTAGCTGTTCAGCATCGAGACGACGACGGGCATGTCCGCCCCGCCGATCGGGATGATGAGCAGGAAGCCGATGGCGAAGGCGAGCAGCGTCATGATGAGGAAGATGCTGCCGCTGGCCGAGGCGATGAACCAGACCAGCAGAAGCAGGATGACGGCTGCGATCGCAATGTTGATGACGTGACGGCCGGGCAGCATGATCGGCCGCGAGGACATCGCGGTGTCGACCAGCGGCTTGATGAAGCCCGGGATCCACTTCTCGACATTGGGCGGGAACTTCGCCTGCAGCTTGCCGAAGGCGATCAGCGAGCCCGAGAAGGTGATCGCACCGATGATGGTGCCGAGGCCCATCTCCAGCAGCGACAGGCCCTTGATGCTGCCTTCGGGGGTGGTGATGTTGAAGGCTTCGGGGCTGAGGAACGCGCCGGCGGCGACGCAGACGGCGGCCAGACCGACGAGGCTGTGGAACGCGGCGACGAGCTGCGGCATCGCCGTCATCTCGATCCGCTGCGCGATGACGTAGCCGATGGCGCCGCCGATCGCGATCGCCAGGATGATGGCGCCGATCGAGAGCACCGATGCGCCGTGCAGGGCCAGCAGCGTGACCACCACGGCGATCGCCATGCCGATCATGCCGTTGCGGTTGCCGGCCCGCGATGAGGCGGGCGAAGACAGACCGCGCAGGGCCAGGATGAAGCAGACGGCGGCGACGATGTAGCCGAGCGCCGCGAGATTGGGGCTCATGGAGGCGTCAGCTCCGCTTCTTGAACATGGCGAGCATGCGGCTCGTCACCGCGAAGCCGCCGAAGATGTTCACCGCCGCCAGCAGGGCGGCGATGAAGCCGAAGATCGCCGCGGTGCCGCCGCCGCCCGTGGCGATCAGGGCACCGACGATGATGACGGAGCTGATGGCGTTGGTGACCGACATCAGCGGCGTGTGCAGGGCCGGCGTCACCGACCAGACCACGTAGTAGCCGACGAACACAGCGAGCACGAAGATGATGAGCTCGAAGATGGCCGGATCGATCGCGTGCATCGTGGGCGTCTCCTAGCTCGCGGCCTTGAAGGCGTCGTGGACGACGGCACCGTCCTTGGTCAGGAGCGTGCCCTTGACTAGGTCGTCCTTGGTGTCGATCGCGAGGCTGCCGTCCTTGGCGACGATCAGCTGCACGAAGTTCAGGAGGTTCTTGGCGTAGAGGCCGGAGGTGGCAGGGGCGAGGCCGCCCGCAAGGTTGCGGGCACCGATGATCTTGGTGTTGCCGACCGTCACGGTCTCGCCGGCGACGCTGCCCTCGACATTGCCGCCGGTCTCGGCCGCCATGTCGAGCACGACGGAGCCCGGCTTCATCGAGGTCACCATGGCCGCGGTCACGATGCGCGGCGCCTTGCGGCCGGGGATCTGGGCCGTGGTGATGACGATGTCCTGGCCCTTGATGTGCTCGGCCACCATCTTCGCCTGCTCGGCCTGCTCCTCGGGCGTCAGCGGCCGGGCGTAGCCGCCCGAGGTCGCCGCATCCTTCGGAATGAAGCCGACGAACTTCGCACCGAGGCTCTCGATCTCTTCCTTGGCCGCGGGCCGCACGTCCGTCGCCGAGACGACGGCACCCATGCGCCGCGCGGTGGCGATCGCCTGCAGGCCGGCCACGCCGGCGCCGACCACGAACACCTTGGCCGGGGTCACCGTGCCGGCGGCCGTCATCATCATCGGCAGCACGCGGGTGTAGGCGGCCATGGCGTCGATCACGGCCTTGTAGCCGGCGAGGTTCGCCTGGCTCGAGAGAACGTCCATCGCCTGGCCGCGGGTCGTGCGGGGCAGCAGTTCCAGGGCGAAGGCGGACACGCCGGCCTTGGCGTAGGCCTCGACCTGGTCCTTGTTCATGTACGGATCGAGCATGCCGATCAGCACCTGGCCGGGGCGCAGCCTCGCCATCTCGGCCTCGGTCGGGCGCTGCACCTTGAGCAGGATCTCGGCGGACCAGGGATCGCCCAGGGCGGCACCCGCCGCCGTATAGGCGTCGTCGAGCACGGCGGCACCGACACCCGCTCCCGCCTCGACCACGGGCTCCAGACCCAGGGCCTTGTACCGCTTGACGCTGTCCGGCACGGCCGCGACGCGCGCCTCGTACGGCCGCTCTTCCTTCGGCACTCCGATCTTCATGTCGATACGTGGCTCCTCCCGGGGCCGGAAAACCGGCGCGGCGGACTGCTTAGGTAAAGGTGCACGGCCTGTCCACACGCCGAGACGCCGCAAGCGCTGGGGCGACAAGCCAACCTGACGGGTGGTTTCTACGCCACGATCCCGGAGTTGGATCAAGGGGAAACGGCGACGCGGTTGCGCGCGGCGGCGTTCCCGATGTCGCGCAGGCGGAAGTTTCGAGGCCGATGGCGGCTAGTTCTTGTCGTCGCCACCTCTGGAGATCCTGACATGGCACGGCTCGACCCGGTCCTGGAACCGTTCCGGCTGAAGGGCCTGACCCTCAAGAACCGGATCATGAGCACGGCGCATGCCCCCTCCTATGTCGAGGACGGCAAGCCGAAGGAGCGCTACCGGCTCTACCACGCCGAGAAGGCCAAGGGCGGGCTGGCGCTCACCATGTTCGGCGGCTCGACCACGACGGGCCCCGACAGCCCGTCCGCCTTCGGCCAGATCAATGCCGCGAGCGACGCCATCGTCCCCTATTTCGAGGCGCTGGCCGATGCCGTGCACGCGCACGACTGCAAGCTCATGTGCCAGATCACCCATATGGGCCGACGGACCTGCGACGACGTCGCGGACTGGCTGCCGGTCCTGGCCCCCTCGCCACTGCGCGAGCGGCAGCACCGCTCGTTCCCGAAGACGATCGAGATGCACGAGATCGAGCGGGTGATCAGGGGCTACGCGGCGGGCGCGCGGCGTTGCAAGGAGGGCAAGCTCGACGGGGTCGAGATCATCGCCTGGGGCCACCTCGTCGACCAGTTCCTGTCGCCGGTGCTGAACAGGCGCGACGATCAATATGGGGGCAGCATCGAGAACCGCTGCCGCTTCGCGCTCGAGGTGGTCCAGGCGGTCCGCGAGGCGGTGGGACCGGACTTCGTCGTCGGCATCCGGATCACGGGCGACGAGCACGTGCCGGACGGGCGCACGCCCGAGGAGTGCATCGAGATCGCCAGGATACTGGCGGCGAGCGGTCATCTCGACTTCTTCAACGTGATCGGCGGCTCGCTCGGGACGGACGCGGCACTCGCCTACACACTGCCGACGATGGGGCGACGCTACGGCGAGTTCCTGGGGCTTGCGGCGGCGATCCGGCAGGCGACGGGGCTGCCGGTGTTCCAGGCCTCACGCATTCCGGACCTGTCGACCGCACGGCACGCGCTGGAGCAGGGCATGGTCGACATGGTCGGCATGACCCGGGCCCACATGGCCGATCCGCACATCGTGGCGAAGCTGACCCGCGGCGACGAGCACCGGATCCGGCCCTGCGTCGGCATGGGCTACTGCATCGACCGGATCTACCAGGGCAAGGATGCGCTCTGCATCCACAACCCGGCGACGGGGCGCGAGGCGACGATGCCCCATGCGGTGCCACCGTCCAACGGCGAGTGGCGCAAGGTGGTGGTGGTCGGCGGCGGCCCGGCCGGGATGGAGGCGGCACGTGTGGCGAAGCTGCGCGGGCACGAGGTGGTGCTGCTCGAGGCGACCGACCGGCTCGGCGGCCAGATCAACCTCGCCTCGAAGGCGCCGGGGCGCGAGGAGATCCAGGGCATCGCCGGCTGGCTGCAGGGCGAGATCGAGCTTCTGGGCGTCGACGTCCGCACCAATCAGTACGCCGAAGTCGATGACGTCCTGGCCATGGAGCCCGATGTGGTGATCGTCGCCACGGGCGGCACGCCGAACACCGAGTTCATGAAGGCGGGAAGCGACCTCGTCAGCTCGGTCTGGGACGTTCTGGGCGGCTATGTCGAGCCGTCGGGGACCGTGCTGCTCTACGACGACCATGGCTGGCACCAAGCGTCGTCGACGGCGGTGGCCCTGGCGAAGAAGGGCTGCAAGGTCGAGATGGTGACACCCGACCGCATGGTGGCGTTCGAGGTCGGCGCCACGAACTATCCGGCATATCTGCGCGAGATGTACCGGGCGGGGGTGAAGCTGACGCCGGACCTGGAGCTGACCTCGGTGCGCCGGGCCGGCAACCGGCTGCTGGCGACCTTCTGGAACGAGTACGCCGAGAGCGAGGTCGAGATCGAAGCCGACCACGTCGTGGTCGAGCACGGCACGCTGCCGGCCGACGAGCTGTACCATGCGTTGAAGGCGGGCTCGACCAATGGCGGCGAGATCGACATCGACGGGCTGGCGGCCGGGGAGGCGAAGGAGCTCCGCCGCATTCCCGAGGGGCGCTATCTCCTCTACCGCGTCGGCGACGCCGTCTCCTCCCGCAACATCCACGCCGCCATTTACGACAGCCTGCGGCTCTGCAAGAGCTTGTGAGGCGCAGCAGGCTGTAGCGCGGTCCTCGGTTCACATCATATGATCGATTACGAGGTGCCCCGCGAGAACGGCAACATGGAAAATCAAGACAGAATCGAGATCCGCCCGGACGTGATGTTCGGCAAGCCCGTCATTCGGGGCACACGGATCCCCGTCGAGCTGATCCTGCGTAAGCTTGCTGCCGGTACTTCGCCCGAAGAAATTTTGCGCCAGCATCCCCGATTGAAGCGCGAGGACCTTTTCGCAGCCCAGGGATTCGCTGCAGCTGTCGTCGCCGGCGAGGATGTCGTCTTCGGTTGAAACAGCCACTGCACTGCTCCGCCTCCTGGCGGACGAATGCTGTGACCGGGATCTCGTGCTGCTCCTGCGGAGCAATGGCTACGACGTTCACTACGTGGCCGAGAGCGATGCAGGGCGCAGTGACGACGAGGTGCTTCGATACGCGGTCGCAAACGACCTGATCGTGATCACGGAAGACTCGGACTTTGGCGAACTGGTCGTCCGGTTCCGTAAGCCAGCCGTCGGGATCGTCCTGCTGCGGCTGTTTGATGAAGCGCCGACGCTCAAGGCGGCACGCGTGCTGCAACTTCTGCGAGAGCATGCGGGGAGGCTTAGGGGCCACCATGTCGTCGTTGGGCTAGATCGTGTTCGATTCCGCAAACTCGACACGAGCACGTCCTAGCGCAGGTTAGCGCAAGCCGCCATTTACGGCGGTCGGCGGCTCTGCAAGAGCCTGTGGGCCAGCTGCCCTGGAGGCTCACTTGACCTTTTCCATCGTCGCCCGCTGTCCGCAGACGCGTCAGCTGGGTGTGGCCGTGTCGTCCTCGTCCCCCGCCGTGGCAGCGCGCTGTGCGCATGTACGGGCGCATGTGGGTGCGGTGGCGACCCAGAACATCACCGATCCGCGGCTGGGGCCGAAGCTGCTCGATCTCTTGGCGCACGGGCTGTCGCCGGAGGAGGCGCTGGCGACGCTGGCGAGGAGCGAGCCGCACCTGGAGTACCGGCAGCTGCTGCTGGTCGACGTACAGGGGCAGACGGCGGCGCATTCGGGGGCGAAGACGCTGGGTACCCACGCGGTGGCGATCGGCGACGGCGTAGTGTGCGGGGGCAATCTGCTGGCCGATCCGGAAGTGCCCGCGCGGATGCTGCGGGCGTTCGGGGCGGCGGGCGGCGATCTCGCGGAGCGCATACTGGCGGCGATGCGGGAGGGGCGCGAGGCGGGGCCGGTGCATTCGGCGGGCCTGCTGGTCGGCGCGCAGGAGGCGTGGCCGCTCGTGGACCTGCGGGTCGACTGGAGCGACGGCGATCCGATCGAGGCGCTGGCGGGGCTCTACACGCGCTGGCGGCCGCAGATGCACGAGTATGTGAGCCGCGCCATCGAGCCCTGGACGGCACCCTCCTTCGGCGTGCCGGGAGATCCCTGATGGCGGCCCTGTCGCAGGAGAGCCGCACGCGGGCGGCGGAGAGCGCGGCGCATGCGCTGGATCCGCTGACGGCGGGCGAGATCGGGTGGGCGGTGGCTGCGGTGCGCGCCCTGCCGGGCCTGGGGGCGCGGACCTGGTTCGAGACGATCACGCTGGCGGAGCCGGACAAGGCGGCGGTGCGGGCCGGGACGGCGCCGCGGAAGGCCTATGTGTGCGTGTTCGATCCGGACCGGCTCGTCACCTCGCGCGGAGTCGTGGCGCTGGCGGAGGGGGCGGTCGAGAGCTGGGACGAGGTGCCGGGGGCGGCGGCACGGATCACCGCCGACGAGTTCTTCGAGGCCGGCGATTGGGTGACGCAGGATCCGGGCTTCGTGGCGGCGCTGAAGCGGCGGGGGATCGACGATCCGTCGCTGGTGCTGGTGGAGCCCTGGGCGGCCGGGCATTTCGGGCATGCGGAGGAAGAGGGCCAGCGGCTGGCCTACACCCATGCCTGGGTGCGCTCGGCCGAGAAGGACAATCCGTACGCGAAGCCGATCGACGGGCTGCACGCGCTGATCGACCTCGCGGCACGGCGGGTGCTGCGGATCGACGACAAGGCTGACCCGGCACCGCTCGGGGCGGAGGCGTCGAACTTCACGCCGGGCCAGGCGGGGCCGCTGCGAACCGACGTGCGGCCGATCGAGGTGGTGCAGCCCGAGGGTGTCAGCTTCGCGGTCGACGGCTATGCGGTGCGCTGGCTGAACTGGCGCTTCCGGGTCGGCTGGTCGGTACGCGAGGGGCTGATCCTCTACGATGTCGGCTGGCAGGACGGGGAGCGCTTTCGGCCGGTGGCGTGGCGACTCGCCATGTCGGAGATGGTGGTGCCCTACGGGGCTCCGGACGCTGCGGACGCGCGGCGCAACGCGTTCGACGTCGGCGAGTACGGGCTCGGGCAGTTGACCGACAGCCTGACGCTCGGCTGCGACTGCCTGGGGCAGATCCACTATTTCGACATGCCGATCCACGACTGGCACGGGAACGCCAAGGTGATCGAGCGGGCCGTATGCATGCACGAGGAGGACGAGGGCATCCTCTTCAAGCACTGGCACGGCAAGATTCCGGATGTGCGCCGCGGACGGCGGCTGATCGTCAGCTTCATCGTGACGATCGGGAACTACGTCTACGGGGTCTACTGGTCGTTCCGGCCCGACGGCAGCATCGGCTGCGAGCTGAAGGCCACGGGGATCGTCTTCACCTCGGCGCACAGAGCAGGGGAACCGACCCCCTACGGCACGGTTGTTGCGCCGAACGTGCAGGCGCATGTGCACCAGCACGTCTTCAATTTCAGGCTCGATCTGGACGTGGACGGCGAGCGCAACAGCGTGATCGAGGTCGACCACCATGCGGTGCCCGTCGGGCCGGACAATCCGTTCGGCAACGCCATGGCGCGCACCGAGACGGTGCTGGCGAGCGAGCTCGCAGCCCGCCGCGACATCGATCTCGCGGCGGCCCGGCGCTGGCGCGTGGTGAGCACGGAGCGGCGCAACCGTCACGGAGCACCGGTGGCCTACGAGCTGGTGGCGGGGGCGAACGCGCTTCCCTACGCACACCCCGAGAGCCCGATCGGGCGGCGCGCCGGCTTCATGTACCACCATCTCTGGGTGACGCCGCAGATGCGGGATGAGCTGCACGCGGCGGGGTGGTACCCGAACCAGCATGCGGGCGGCGACGGGTTGCCGGCGTGGACGGCCCAGGACCGACCGCTCGAGGACCGTGACGTGGTGCTCTGGTATACGGCCAACCTTCACCATTTGCCGCGGCCCGAGGACTTTCCGGTGCAGCCGGTGGTGCGGCTGGGCTTCGAGCTGGTGCCGTTCGGCTTCTTCGATCGCAACCCCGCGCTAGACATGCCGCCGGCCGAGAGCGCCTCCTGCTGCCGCTGACCTGGCTCACCGTCGGAGTTTTCACCGCCGTCTACCTGATGATGGCGCTCGGGCGGCTGCCCGGGCTGCGGATCGACCGCACCGGCGTGGCGCTGCTGGGGGCGATCGTCCTCTATCTCGGTGGGGTGGTCGACGGGCCGGCGGCGCACGACGCGATCGACTATCCGACGCTGATCGTGCTGTTCGGCCTGATGCTGCTGTCGGCCCAATACGCGGCCTGCGGCTTCTACGGCTGGTGCTCGGCCAAGATCGCGCGCACACCGGTATCGCCGGAGCGGCTGCTGGGCCTGACCATCCTGGTGGCGGGCGGGCTCTCGGCGGTGCTGGCGAACGACGTCGTCGTGTTCGCGATGACGCCGCTGCTCTGCACGGGCCTCCTGCGCCGCGGGCTCGATCCGCGCCCCTTCGTGATCGCCCTTGCCAGCGGCGCTAATGCGGGCTCGGCGGCGACGCTGATCGGCAACCCGCAGAACATCCTGATCGGGCAGGCCGGCGGGCTCGACTTCTGGCGCTTCGCCGCCGTGTGCGGGCCCCCGGCCCTGGTGTCGATGGCGATCGCCTACGGCGTGATCGCGCTGCAGTGGCGCAAGGGATGGAACCTGCCGGGCGAGCATCCGCCTGTGACCCACGCGATGCCGGCGATCGACCGGGCGGGGCTGCGGAAGGCGATCATCTACACCGTGCTGCTGATCGTGATGTTCACGGCCCCGCTGCCGCATGTCGAGGGCGTGCTGCTGGTGGCGAGCGGGCTGCTCGTGAGCCGCACCCTGGCGACGCGGCGAATGCTGGGCCTCGTCGACTGGCACCTGCTGGTGCTGTTCGCGGGGTTGTTCATCGTGACGGCGGCTCTGGGCAAGACCGGCTTGCCGGCTGAGGCTCTGCAGGCACTCTCGGCGCGCGGCTTCGACCCGGCCCATCTCTCGTTCCTGACGCCGCTCACGGTGCTGGGCTCGAACACGATCGGCAACGTGCCCCTGACCGTGCTGATCCTGGCCGTCCTGCCCGACGCCACGCCGCACACCCTCTACGCGCTGGCGCTGATCTCGACGCTCGCCGGCAACCTGCTGCTGACGGGCAGCCTCGCCAACATCATCGCCGTCGAGCGCGCGCACGAGGTGGGTGTCGAGGTCGGCTTCGGCCTGCACGCCAAAGCCGGCATCCCGCTGACGCTGCTGTCGCTGGCGGCCGCCGTCGGCTGGCTGATCTGGATGCCACCGCTCGGCTGATCGCACGACCGGTTGTGGCAATCGCCACAGCGACCTACGGGCGAAAGACATAGGCTCGGATCGCGCTTTAGGTGGGAGCGCGTCCCATGCTCGACATAACCTTCCTAGCCCTCCTGATCGGCTTTCTGCTCGGTGCCGAGCGGTCGAAACCGGCTGGCGAGGGCGAAACACCGCAGTCGCAGGCAGCCCCAGCCGGACCCGAGATTTACCTCGCCGGTCTGCTGGGTGCCGGGCTCCTCGCCTACATCGCCGCGGGGCTGTCGCGGCAGCGCGATCTCGAGGGTTCGGGCTTCACCTTCGACGATCTGCGTCTGGCGCTGGCCGCCTATCTGCCTTCGGTCGTCATGGGCCTGCTCTCGGGCTGGGTGCTACGGCGGGCCATTCCGCGCAACGATCCGAAACTTTTCGTCGGTGCGGCGGTGCTGCTGCTGGCACCGATGCTGCTATCGCTGGGCCCGAAGCTCGCCGACTATGTCCAGGAGGTGAAGACGCCCTGGTTCGAGGCGACGCTGAGCCACGCCAAGCGCGATGCGCCGGTGCTACAGAACCTCCGTGCCCTGCTCGACCGCTCGGGCGACGCGCAGCTGAAGCCCAAGGACTATGTCGAGCTCCGGCGCAGCCTGGACGGCAACAAGGCGCTCGCCGCGATCATGCCGCCACCGCGGTCGCCGCCGCCGGAGGAGGCGGTGGCGGACCTGATCCTGCCGCATGCCGCCCACGCCGCGACCGAACTGGTCGTACCCGCACCCGGCCCGGCGATCGAGGCGGCGAAGCGTTGGATGAAAGTCTATGTCGACCCGGTGCTCGCCTGCGTGTGGAAGGCCGAGGCGCAGCCGTTCGGCAACGACACGGTGGAGCGCAGCCTCGCCCCGTTGGTGACCCCGGCAGCCGCCCTCCTGCTGCAGACGAACGACGCTCTGGCGCAGCAGCGCCGGCTCACGCCGGAGGAGGTGGCCCGCTCCACGGGCGACTTCGTGCAGGGCGTGAGGCGGGTGCTGCGTGGCTTCACCAACCTGTCGGGGCGCGCAGACGACCTGTTCCGCGAGACGCCGAGCGATCCACAGGAACGACAACTCCTGGACTATGTCTGCGTGTCGCAGCTGGCCGTGCTCGCCTGGGACGGCGGCTCCAAACCGAAGGCGTGCCAGTCGACTGGCCAGCAGCCGGCCTTTTGCGGGATGCTGGCCGCGGTGCCGGATCCGACGCTGGTGGCCGCCACGGCCTACCCCTACGTGGTGGTGGCCCGCCTGTTCCGGCGGGTGGGCGACCTCGAGCGGGGGCGCCGGTTCCTCGAGGCGGTCCATGCCGAGGTCCTGCCACCACCCGAGCGGGTACTCTTGCTGCAGGAGCTGGCAAGGTTCAGGCGCGATCTCGGGGATGGCGACTGGTCGGCCGCCCAGGTCGGCGCCATCGAGCTGAACGATGCCATCCTGAAGCAACTTGCGCAGCGCTACAGTACACTGCTGCGGTCGGATCCCTGTGCCGAGGATGACGGCCGCGCCGTCATGATCGCCGACGCCTACGCCGTTCGTCGGTATGCGACCGCCCAGATGCGCAACGACTACGCCTTCGAGATCCTGAACGAAGCGCAGCGCCGACCGGCCGGCGAGCGCGGCGCCCATCTGCCCGACGCGATACAAGCCGCACGGGTGAACTACGGGGCAATCAAGGAGATCAAGGACTCGGAATGCGTGCTGGCCCGACAGCCGGGTGCCACCGCCGACTTCTCGATCGATGCCGAGGCGATCTACCCCGACACCTATGGTCTCGGTCTTCTGTTGCAGGCTGTCGGCGAGGCTTCGGTCGACCAGTCGACCCGGGCCGAAGCCGAAGCCCTGCTGCGCAAGGCGGAGCAGGGTGCCATGGGGCTGCCGACGCGGCAGCGCACGGCGTATCTCTCCACCATCCGCGAGCATCGGCGGGCGGCGGAACTGCTGCGCTGAGGCTCGCCCCAGGCGGGCCGATCGTGCACTGATCGTTCCCGGGTGACCCGGGAGTGCTGCATGGATCTGGATCTCTGCTACCGGTCGGCCGGGCAGGTGGCCGCCGCGATCCGGCGCAAGGAGCTGTCGTCGCGGGAAGTGGTGGCGAACGCGCTGGAGCGGATCGCTGCCACGAACGAGCGCCTGAACGCTTTCTGCTTCGTCTATCCGGAGGAGGCACTGGCGGCGGCCGAGGCGGCGGACGCGGCGCTGCGTCGGGGCGAGCCCGTCGGTCCGCTGCACGGCGTGCCGATCGCGATCAAGGACTTCACGCCGACGGCCGGCAGGACGACGACCCGGGGCAGCAGGGCGCTGAAGGACTGGGTGCCGGATGCCGACCCCGTCATCGTGCGCCGGCTCCGTGAGGCGGGGTCGATCCTCGTCGGCAAGACGACGACACCGGAGTTCGCCCATTCGAGTTGGACACACAGCCCGCTCTGGGGCGACACGCGCAACCCCTGGAACCTAGCGCGCAGCCCCGGCGGATCGTCGGGCGGATCGGGGGCCGCCGTCGCGGCAGGGTGCGTGCCGTTGGCGGAGGGGACCGACATGGGCGGGTCGGTGCGCATTCCGGCCGCCTGGAGCGGGATCGTCGGTCTGAAGCCCTCGATGGGCCGCATCCCGATGGACATCATCGGCACGTGCTTCGACCAGATCTCGCATTTCGGGCCGCTCGCCCGCTCGGTCGAGGATGCCGCACTCTTCCTCGACGTGACGCAGGGGCCGGACGATCTCGACATCCAGTCGCTGCCGGCCTGTTCCGCTGCGTTCTCGACGCTGCCGCCCGATCCGCGGGACTGGCGGATCGCGCTGTCGATCGACCTCGGCTTCGTCGCGGTGGACCCGGAGATCGAGGCCGGCGTGCGTGCCGCGGCGGCAGCGCTCCGGGACCTCGGGGCCCAGGTGGACGAAGTCGAGATCGGCTGGCCGGCCGAGGTGCCGGACGTCTGGCTCGTCCTCTGGCAGGTGTTCTTCGCGGCCCTCGTCGGCGAGCATGTGGACCGCATGCGGGACGAGATGGACCCGGACGTCGTGGCCCTGGTGGACGCGGGGCGGAAGGTCCACGCAGCCAGCTACAAGCGGCTGGAGCTGGACCGGACCCGCTACTGGCACCAGCTGGCGGCGGTGCTCCGCGGCCATCATGCGCTGCTCTGCCCGACCATGGCGCAACCCGCCCAGCCGCTGGGCGGAAGCGATTCGCGCTGGGGTTACAGGCTGGGCGACGGACGGGTCGCTGCCCTCGACATGACGGCGGTCTTCAACCTGTTCGGCGTGTGCCCGGCCCTGTCGCTGCCCTGCGGGGTGACGCGCGAGCACTTGCCGATCGGAGCACAGATCGTCGGCCGGCGGTTCGAGGACCGGAGTGTCCTGGAGATCGGCCGGCGACTTGAGTCGGCTCTGGACCTGCAGCTACGACCGCCGCTGGATGCCTGACTCAGACCGTGGTCTGCAAAGGCCGGGTGCGCTCCTCGCGCAGGGAGCGCAGCGGGTCGCTGCGGTGCATGGGCAGCGGCAGCGGCGTCGGCTCGGACCAGTCGAAGGCTTTCGAGCCCGCCTCCTCTTGCGCCGACTTCAGGAAGGCGCGGGACAGCACGCTGAGCGCCGTCACCAGGGCGGGATCCCGCAAGCGGGAGGTTTCGGCCAGGAAGGCCGCCAGCTTCGCCTCGTAGCCGAGGCGGACCTGGAGCCAGCGCACCGGGGTCTCGCCGAACAGGCTCGTGATGTCGACGTCCAAGGCACCGGCCAGCGCGTAGAGCACGCCCGCGGGAATCCGGCTCTGCCCGCGCTCGTAGCGGGCGAGGCGGGCCTCGCCGATGCCGGCCATGGCGGCGAGGTCCTTCCTCGCCAAGCCGCGGGCGAGACGAAGCTGGCGCAGCCGCATGGCCACGACGTCGTCGATGTCGGACGCTCGGTCGGGGGTGTCCAAGTCAGGTCCTGTGGCCCTGGTCGATGCCATGTCTCGGTGCTCTCGCACAGGCGCCCCACCTGTGCGTGACGACAAGTTGTTTCAACAGTAAGTTGAAACAAGGTTAGCGCGCAAGCGCGTTGCGCCGGCTCCATGATGCGGCCCCGCGTGCCCCTCGACGCGGCCGGCTCCCTCGACCATCTAGGGGTGGTCGAACCGGGGGACCTCCATGGCGGCGGCCGATGCCGATCTCGACCGCGCATTCTCCGACATCCGCGCCCGGGTCCCGGCCTTTATCGCGAACCATCTGGGTTGGCGCGGCTCGCTGCGACTGCATCGGGCGGCCCTGGGCGTCGACCTTTTCCGCGCACCGCTCAACGTGCTCCTGGTTGGGCCCGCACTCGTCGTACGCCTCGCCGGCCGGCTCGCCGAGCGTTTGGGGCTGCGCAAGCTCGGCGCCTGGCTGCAGCGCCGGCAGATCTTCCTCGACACGCACCTGGCGCGGCGGATGGCGCACCTCGCGGCGGACGAGCTGCTGGGGCTCGATGCGCACGATCACATCGCCCCCGAGATCCGCGCCCGGATCGAGGGCGTGATCGCGGACTATGTGACGGCCCGGCACGCGGTGGCGGAGTTCGCGGCGGGGCTCGTCGTCACCGTCGCGGGCCTTCTGCTCGTGCACCGGATCACGCCGGGGGCCCTCTCGCTGGGGCCGCTGCTGGCCGATGCGAGTGCCCAGGCGGCGGCGATCGAGTCGTTCTGGGCCGGCTCCTGGCTCGGCGGGATCTACTACGGGTTCTGGCCGGCGCACGCGGACTGGACGACGCGGATCGTCACCACGGTCGGCGTCATGGTGGCCTTCGCCTTCCTCGCCACCTTCATCGGCCTCGTCACCGATCCGTTGCAGACCGCACTCGGCTGGCACAAACGGCGCATCCTGCACCTCGTCGACACGGTCGAGCGATTGGTACGCGGCGAGCACGCGGCGAAGCTGAAGCTGCCGGACCCCTGGCTGCCGCGTGCGGCCGACCTGGCCGATGCGCTGGCGCTTGCGATCCGCACCTGGCGCTGAGAGCGGGGCCACGGGACGCACTTGCACCGGCCCCGCTTTGCCGTGATCGTATCGAGCCCGAACCTGCTCCTCGGATGCGACCATGCTGACGATCTACACCGACGACCACGCGCTTCAGGACGGCCAGTCCGAGCTGGTCGCGGGCAAGCTGGTGCCCTGTTTCGAGATGCCGCGGCGGGCCTACATGATCCGCGACCGGGTCAAGGCCGTTGGTTTGGGTGACATCCTACCGCCCGAGGACCATGGCCGCGGGCCGATCGAGCGCGTGCACCCGGCCGATTTCGTCGACTTCCTGGCGACGGCCTGGGACGAGTGGAAGGCGAGCGGCCGCGACTTCGACGCCCTGCCCTTCACCTGGCCGACCAGGCATCTTGCGCAGAAGCGCCCCACGGTGATCGACGGCAAGCTCGGCTTCTACAGTTTCGACGCCGGCACGCCGATCACGTCCGGAAGCTGGAAGGCCGCCTATGGCAGCGCCCAGGTGGCGCTGACCGGGGCCGAACTCATCGCACGGGGCGGGCACAAGGCCGTGTTCTCGCTGTGCCGGCCGCCGGGGCACCATGCCGCCCAGGACCTCTATGCCGGCTACTGCTTCCTCAACAATGCGGCGGTGGCGGCCCAGTTCCTGATCGACGGCGGGGCCGAGCGGGTCGCGATCCTCGACGTCGACTACCATCACGGCAACGGCACCCAGGCCATCTTCTACGACCGGCCGGACGTGCTCTTCCTCTCGATCCACGGCGATCCGCGGCAGGAATATCCCTACTTCCTGGGCTATGCCGACGAGGAGGGGGACGGCCTCGGCACCGGCTACAACGTCAACTACCCACTGCCGCACGGCTCCGACTTCGGTCCCTGGAACGAGGCGCTGGAGGATGCCTGCAGGCGGATCGAGGCCTATGGCCCCGACGTGCTGCTGGTCTCGCTGGGGGTCGACACGTTCAAGCTCGACCCGATCTCGAAGTTCAGGCTGGAGAGCCAGGACTTCACGACTTATGGCGCCCGGATCGCGAAGCTCGGCCTGCCGACTCTCTTTGTGATGGAAGGCGGCTACGCGGTCGAGGAGATCGGCATCAACGCCGTCAACGTGCTGACGGGATTCGAGGGCGCCTGAGCGCTCAGGCGAGGATGTCGACCAGCCGGCCGCGCCAGGGCTCCGTCGATACGCGGGGCGACCGGCGCCTGTCCGTCTGGGTTGTTTGGCGACGGTTGCGGAAATGGCCGAGCCAGCCATAGCCGGGCATCATCGCAGGTGCTTGGATGCCCAAGCGCTCGATCTGACCGCTCGGTCGGATCAGCCACGCGTCGGCTGGGGCGTCGATGGGCATGACGAGGCCGCGCGAGGCGGCTGCTCCTTAACGTTTCGGTAACCTACGGCTGCCATGGCTCGACGTCCGCGGCAATGGCGTGGACGAAGCTGCTGCACCGCCGTATGCACGCGCGCCATCGGCACAGGTGTCCAATGTGCACCTGCGGTAGAACGTGGCGCGATTTGCAGCGTAGGGACGAGCAAGGTGGGTGAGCGACGGCTCTTCGGCACCGACGGCATCAGGGGCACCGCCAACAGCCATCCGATGACGGCGGAGATCGCCCTCTCTCTCGGCATGGCGGCGGGCAGGATCTTCCGCCGCGGCGACCACCGCCACCGGGTGGTGATCGGCAAGGACACGCGCCTTTCCGGCTACATGCTGGAGCCCGCACTGACCGCGGGCTTCGTCGCGTCCGGCATGAACGTCATGCTGGTGGGGCCGATGCCGACCCCGGCCGTGGCCTTCCTCACCCGCTCGCTTCGCGCCGATCTCGGCGTGATGATCTCGGCCTCGCACAACCCCTACGAGGACAACGGCATCAAGCTGTTCGGCCCCGACGGCTACAAGCTGTCGGACGCGCTGGAGCTCGAGATCGAGGCCGCGATGGCGAGCGGCGACGGCGAAGGCCGGGCGGCCGCCCACGATCTCGGCCGGGCGCAGCGCATCGACGACGCCCGCGGCCGCTACATGGAGAACCTGAAGGCGAGCTTCCCCAAGGGCCTGACTCTCGATGGGCTGAAGCTCGTGGTCGATGCCGCCAACGGTGCTGCCTATCATCTGGCGGGCGACCTCTTCTGGGAGCTGGGTGCCGAGGTCGTCCGCGTCGGCACCTCGCCCAACGGCTTCAACATCAATGCCGAGTGCGGCTCCACCTACCCGCAGTATCTGCGCGAGCGCGTGCTGGCCGAGAAGGCGGATCTCGGGATCGCGCTGGACGGCGACGCGGACCGCGTCGTGCTGGTCGACGAGAAGGGCAACGTCGTCGACGGCGATCAGGTGCTCGCACTCATCGCCTCCAGCTGGCACGCCGACGGCCGGGTGCGCGGCGGGGCCGTGGTCGCCACGCTGATGTCGAACCTCGGGCTGGAGACGTTCCTCAAGGGGCTCGGCCTGCCGCTGCGACGGACCAAGGTCGGCGACCGCTACGTCGTCGAGCAGATGCGGGCCGAAGGCTGCAATGTGGGCGGCGAGCAGTCGGGCCACGTGATCCTCTCCGACTTCGCCACCACCGGGGACGGCCTGTTGGCGGCCCTTCAGGTGCTGGCCGTGCTGCGCCAGCGCGAGCAGCCGGTGAGCGAGGTGGCGCGGCCCTTCACGCCGCTGCCCCAGCGACTCAAGAACGTGCGCATGCAGAAGAAGCTCGACCTCACCACACCCGCCGTGGCGAGCCTCCTGGAGCGGCAGAGTGCCAGGCTCGCCGGCACGGGGCGCCTCTTGGTGCGGCCCTCGGGCACCGAGCCCGTCGTTCGCGTCATGGTGGAAGCTCAGGACGAGGCGCTGCTGACCGACGTGCTGGAGTCGGTCAGCGACGAGATCGCCCGGCTGGCCACGGCCGCGTAGGTCTTTCAACCAATAGTTGAATCATGCTACCCACCTCCGGGCGATCCCGGGGGTGGGCATGGTCAGGTACGCTCGTTCGCTGGCGTTCCTCTGCGGGCTGCCGAGCCTGGCCGGCTGTGCGCTGCTGCCGAGCCTGCCCGGCCTGCTCGGCGGCGGCGACGAGAGCCAGACAGCCGAGGCGCGGCCCGCCGATCCGGAGCCGGCAGCGGGACCGGCACCCGGTCTGGCTTGGCCGCAGGCGGCCGACTGCCGAACGCTGGCGACGGCGCTGGTATCCATGCCGCCCGACCAGCTGGCCGCCTTGGCGGCCGACGCAGCGCCGCTCGCCGTTGCGGTCGCCAAGGAGGGCGTCCCGCTGGCCGCGGGGCGGGTGGTCGGGACGGTGCAACGCGACGTACCGGTGCAGGCGGCCGGGCCCGGCGGCGGGTCGGCCAAGTGCACGCTGACGGTGGAGCCGCTTGGGGCGGACATCACGAGCGATGCCGAGACGGTCGGTCACGAGACGGTTCTGTCCAAGTACCGTTCCGGCGAGCGCAAGGTCGCCAATCCCGAGTATTCCGAGCTGAAGCAGCAGCTGAAGGAGTACACGAGCAGCGACGGCTTCGGCGGCGGCATCATGACGACGGGCGATCCGACGCTGGACCTGATCGGCCTCGCCGCGGGCGTGGTGATCGAGGCCGCCGACATCTTCGGCCGCAAACTCGGCAAGGCGTCTGTAGAGGAGAAGCTGGCCGACACGCCGAAGAGCTTCTCCGAGCCGATCTGGCAGCCCTACAGCTACGAGGTGACGAGCATCAGGCTCACCAAGACGGCACCGTACCGCATCACGTTGCAGGAGAGCGGCGGGCCCAACTGGTCGACGACGACCGAGTTGACCGAGACGGCGACGTTCCGCGTCGCGACCGGGCGACGGGCGACCGACCGCCACGTGCTCGAAGGCGGGTCGGGCGATGTGATGCAGGCCGAGGTGACGGCCTGGAAGGCGGCGCCGCTGCAGCCGCGCGTGTCGCGCCTCCTGGCGAGCCTCGCCGACGGCCCGCCCGCGGAGACGATCGAGCCGGCGGCAGGCCCCGAGACGGCCCCGCTCGCCGTCGGCCGTGGGCCGGTCAAGGTGGTGACGGACCAGGGCGAGGTGACGGGCAAGCTCCTGGCCGATGGGCGGATCCAGTTGAAGGCCGGCGATGTCGGCCGCTCGGCCTTCGTGGAGGTGGTCGGCAAGGACGGCGTCACCCGCTACGGCGTGGTCGAGACCTTCGACAGCGGGCGCGGCATCGCGATCGTCAAGTTGCAGGGGGCCTAGCTTCCGGGTCGTCGCCAGAGATCGTAGGCGAGGACCGCCCAGCCGGCCATGAAGGCGAGGCCGCCGAAGGGGGTGACGATGCCGAGTAGCGTCGGGGCACCGAGGGCCAGCAGATAGAGGCTGCCAGAGAACAGCACGGCACCGCCGAGAAAGAGGAGCGGGGCCAGGGGTCTCGCGCCCAGGCTCACGGCGAGCAGCGCCGCCAGCGCGTGCCACATCTGGTACTGGCTGCCGGTGGTCATCAGGCGGGCACCCCGCGGGTCGCCGGCCTCCTCGAAACCGTGCACGCCGAGGGCACCTGCCGCGACCGCCACGAGGCCGAACAGTGCCGCCGCGACCGCGAGACCACGCTTGTCCAAGAGCCGTCCTCCCTTGCTCGTCCCGGAGAATCGGCTGTAGGCAGGCGCGCGGCAACGGGGACGGGCATGACCACGGACGTGGCGGTCGAGGTGTGGCGGGACGGCCAGGTCGAGAGCCGGCACCGCGTGGCGGCGATCGTGGTCGATGCCTCGGACCGACCGGTGCTGAGCGTGGGCGATGTCGACGCGGTCGTCTTCCCGCGCTCGGCCGTCAAGCCGTTCCAGGCGCTGCCGCTGATCGAGACCGGTGCGGCCGACGCCTACGGTCTTGGTGATGCCGAGTTGGCGCTGGCCTGCGCCTCGCACAGCGGCATGCCGCTCCATGTCGATCTCGTCGACGCGTGGCTGAGGCGGATCGGCCTCGACGAGAGCGATCTCGCCTGCGGGCCGCATCTGCCGAGCAACGGCCCGGCTGCGGAAGCGCTGCTGCGGGCCGGCCTGACGCCGCGGCGGGTGCACAACAACTGCTCCGGCAAGCACACGGGCATGCTGACCGCCTGCCTGCACAATGGCTGGCCGACGGCGGGCTACGAGCGGCCGGACCACCCGCTGCAGGAGGCGATCCGGCGCGCCCTCACCGAGGTGGCGGGGATCGACGCGCTGTCGGCTCTGGGCATCGACGGCTGCAGCCTGCCGGCACCGGCCATGCCGTTGCGTGCGTTGGCCCAGGCGGTGGCCAAGCTCGCGGACCCCAGCGACCTGCCGGTGGCGCGTGCGGCGGCCCTGCTGCGGCTCGGCCTCGCCATGCGCGCGCGGCCGGAGCTGGTGGCGGGACCCGGGCGGTGCACGACCGCGGTGATGCGGGCAGTGCCGGACGTGATCGTGAAGTCGGGGGCCGAGGGTGTGTTCGTGGCAGCGCTCCCCGAGAAGGGCCTGGGGCTGGCGCTGAAGGTCGAGGACGGCGGGGGCCGGGCCTCGGAGGTGGCACTCGTCGCTTTGCTGGGTGCGATCGGCGCGCTGGAGGGGGCCGACATCGACGCGCTGCAGCCGCATGGAGCACCACGGCTCACCAATGCCGCCGGCATCGAGGTGGGCCACCTTGCTCCCGCACCCGGATGGCCCAAGGCCGCGTGAGCGTGCTCGTCGCCGGGGTGGACGAGGTGGGGCGCGGGCCGCTGGCCGGCCCGGTGGTCGCCTGCGCCGTCATTCTGCTGGAGCCGATCGAAGGCATCGCCGACTCCAAGGCGCTGAAGGCGCAGGAGCGCGAGCGACTGGCGGCGATCATCCGCACGACGGCGCTGGTCGGCCTCGCCGCCGCCTCGGTCGAGGAGATCGGCCGCCTCAACATCCTGCACGCGTCGTTGCTGGCGATGCGCCGCGCGGTGGCGCGGCTGCCCCGGGTGCCGGCCATGGTGCTGGTGGACGGGAACCGGCCGCCGGCATTGGGGCTGCCGACGCGCTGCATCGTCGGTGGTGACGCCAGCGAGCCTGCGATCGGGGCGGCGTCGATCGTCGCCAAAGTGGCGCGCGACCGGCTGATGGCACGGCTGGCGGCGCGCTGGCCAGGCTACGGGTTCGAGCGCAATGCCGGCTACCCGACGCCGGAGCATCAGGCAGCGCTGCGGCGGCTCGGCCTGACGCCGCATCACCGGCGCGGCTTCGCGCCCTGCGCCCAGCTCGTGCTGGAGGTCTGAGCGGGGCTCAGGCCGTGCGCTTGGTGACGATCGCGGCCTTAAGTGCGGACGCCTCGAGGACCGAGAGCGCCTTCGCAACGATCCCGTCGGCGTTGAGACCGGCCTCGGCATACTGGCCGGCCGGCGTCCCGTGGTCCTGGAAGCGGTCGGGCAGGACGAGGCTGCGCAGCTTCAGCTGGCCGTGGTCGAGCAGGCCGTCCTCCAGCATGAACTGCTGCACATGGCTGCCGAAGCCGCCGATCGAGCCCTCCTCGATGGTCAGCACCAGCTCGTGGTGGCGCGCCAGCTGGCGGATCAGGTCGTGGTCGAGGGGCTTCGCGAACCGGGCATCGGCCACGGTCGTGGCCCAGCCCCTGGCGGTCAACTCGTCGGCGGCTTTCAGCGAGTCCTGCAGTCGGGTGCCGAAGCTCAGGATGGCGATGCGGCCGCCGTTGCGGACGATGCGGCCCTTGCCGATCTCCAGCGGCTGGCCCTGCTCGGGCATGTCGACGCCGACCCCGTCGCCGCGTGGGTAGCGGAAGGCGATGGGGCCCTCGTCGTAGCGGGCGGCCGTCGCCACCATGTGGACCAGTTCCGCCTCGTCGGCGGCCGCCATGATGACAAAGCCAGGGAGGCAGCCCAGATAGGCGACGTCGAAGGAGCCCGCATGCGTCGCACCGTCGGCGCCGACGAGCCCTGCGCGGTCGATCGCGAAGCGGACGGGCAGATGCTGGATCGCCACGTCGTGCACGACCTGGTCGTAGGCGCGCTGCAGGAAGGTCGAGTAGATGGCGCAGAACGGACGGAAGCCCTCGGTCGCCAGCCCGGCGGCGAAGGTGACGGCGTGCTGCTCGGCGATGGCGACATCGAAGCAACGCTCGGGGTGCGCCTTCTCGAACAGGTCGAGGCCGGTGCCGGCCGGCATGGCGGCGTTGATGGCGACGATGCGGTCGTCGCGGTCGGCCTCCTTGATCAGGGCGCGGGCGAAGACCGACGTGTAGGACGGCGCGTTCGACTTCGGCTTGACCTGGGCGCCAGTGATGACGTCGAACTTGTTCACACCGTGATACTTGTCCGCGGCCGCCTCGGCCGGCGCGTAGCCCTTGCCCTTCTTGGTGACGACATGGATCAGGACCGGCCCGCGGTCGCGGGCGTCACGGATGTTCTCCAGCACCGGCACCAGCTGGTCGAGATCGTGCCCGTCGAGCGGGCCGACATAGTAGAAGCCCAGCTCCTCGAAGAGGGTGCCGCCGGTGGCGAGACCGCGGGCATATTCCTCGGCACGCGCCGCCGCCTGCTGGATCCGCTTCGGGAAGGCCTTGGTCATCTGCTTGGCGAGGTCGCGGATGGTCCGGAACTCGCGGCTCGAAATGACGCGGCTCAGATAGGCGCTCATCGCCCCCACGGGCGGGGCGATGGACATGTCATTGTCGTTGAGGACGACGATCAGCCGGGCCCGCTCGGCACCGGCATTGTTCATCGCCTCGTAGGCCATGCCGGCGCTGATGGCCCCATCGCCGATGACGGCCACGATGTTGCGGCCGGTGTCGTCGAGGCGGGCCGCCACGGCCATGCCGAGGCCGGCCGAGATCGAGGTCGAGCTGTGGCCGGCGCCGAACGCGTCGTAGGCGCTCTCGCTGCGCTTGGTGAAGCCGGAGAGCCCCGCCGGCTGGCGCAGGGTGCGGATTCGGTCGCGGCGCCCGGTGACGATCTTGTGCGGGTAGGCCTGATGGCCGACGTCCCAGATCACCCGGTCGTGCGGCGTGTCGAAGACATAGTGCAGGGCCACGGTGAGCTCGACCACGCCGAGCCCGGCACCCAGATGACCGCCGGTGACGGAGACCGCATCGACGGTCTCCTGGCGCAATTCGTCGGCCACCTGACGCAGCTGATCGCGCGAGAGGGCGCGCAGATCCGCCGGCTCCAAGATCTGATCAAGTAACGCGGTCGTTGGCATGAGCCTCAGCCGAGCAAGAAGAGTATCAATCGTGCAGCTTCGTAGTCACGCTGTCCGGTTGATCACGAAGTCGAAAAGCTGACGGAGCAGCGTGGCGCGGCCACCAAAAATGTCAAGGCGACCCAGGGCGGCGGTCCGGAGCTCCTGCAGGCGCGCCTCCGCACCCGCCTGACCTAGGAGGCTGAGGAAGGTGGCCTTGCCACGGGCGGCGTCCTGGCCCGCCGTCTTGCCGATCGTGGCACTGTCGCCACCGGCATCGAGCAGATCGTCCTTGATCTGGAAGGCGAGGCCGAGATCGCGGGCATAGGCGAGCAGGGCCGTCCGTTCGGCGTCGGTGGCGCGGCCGAGGATGCAGCCGGCCTCGACCGAGAAGGCGATCATGGCCCCCGTCTTCTTCGCCTGCAGCTCGGCGATCGCGTCCAGCTCCAGGGTGCGCTTCTCGGCTTCGAGGTCGAGCTGCTGGCCGCCGCACATGCCGACGGCACCGGCAGCCTGTGCCAGACCCAGGACGAGGGACACGCGCTCGATAGGGTCGGCCGGCCAGTCGGTGCGGGCCAGGGCCTCGAAGGCCAGGGCCTGGAGCGCGTCGCCGACAAGGATCGCCGTCGCCTCGTCGAAGGCGACGTGGCAGCTGGGCCGGCCGCGCCGGAGCGGCGAATCGTCCATCGCCGGCAGGTCGTCGTGGACCAGCGAATAGCTGTGGATCAGCTCGACGGCCGCCCCGACCCGGCGGGAGGCGGCCGGAGCCACGTCGAACAGCATGCCGGTGGCGGCGACGAGGAAGGGCCGTACCCGCTTGCCCGCCGCCAAGGTCGAGTGGCGCATGGCGGCGAGCAGGCGCTCGGGCGTGCCGTCGAGCGAGTCGAGCAGGCTCTCGAGCTCGCGCTCGGTGGCATCGGCCACGGTGACCATCGCCGCGGCGAGGACTGTTTCCGGCACGGTGTTCTCCAAGCATCACACCCGGTCACGAGGTGCGGACTTGCGTCCCCGTGACACTCGACCGAGGGGCCAAACTGTTGAACTAACTCGGGTCATCGGGCAAGAAGCCCCTGGTGGTGGCAGGATCTCGCGTCCGTTCCGGGCGTAGGTCGATCTTCGCCTTGTGCTTATCCGGACGCGTGTGCCGATGGGAATTCCTCTTCGCCAGCAGGCTCAGATCGGCTGGTACATCCTGAAGCAGAAACTGGCCGGCCGGCAGCGCTTTCCCCTGGTGCTGATGCTGGAGCCACTGTTCCGCTGCAATCTCGCCTGTGCCGGGTGCGGCAAGATCGACTATCCGGACGTGATCTTGAACCGGCGGCTCAGCGTCGAGGAGTGCCTCGCGGCGGTCGACGAGTGCGGGGCGCCGGTGATCTCCATTCCGGGCGGCGAGCCGCTGCTGCACAAGGACATCGCCGCGATCGTCGCCGGCATCGTGGCGCGGCGGAAGTTCGTCTACCTGTGCACCAACGCGCTCCTGGTCGAGAAGAAGATCGACCAGTTCGTGCCCAGCCCCTACCTCGTCTTCTCGATCCATCTCGACGGCCTCAAGGAGCACCACGACAAGGCGGTGTGTCAGGACGGCGTGTTCGACCGGGCCGTATCCGCCATCAGGCTGCTGAAATCGAAGGGCTTCCGGGTCAACGTGAACGCGACGCTGTTCGACGGCGTGCATCCCGAAGAGGTGGTGAAGTTCCTCGACTACGCAACCGACGAACTCCACATCGACGGCATCACGGTCTCGCCGGGCTACGCCTACGAGCGGGCACCGGACCAGCAGCACTTCCTGAACCGGCGGCGGACCAAGGAGCTGTTCCGCTCGGTGTTCCGTGGCGGCAAGGGCAAGAAGTGGCAGCTCAGCCATTCCGGCCTCTATCTCGACTTCCTCGCCGGCAACCAGACCTACCACTGCCAGCCCTGGGGCAATCCGACCCGCAACGTCTTCGGCTGGCAGCGGCCCTGTTATCTCCTGGGCGAGGGCTACGCTTCCTCGTTCAAGGAGTTGATGGAAGGGACTGACTGGGACCGCTACGGCACCGGCAACTACGAGAAGTGCGCCGACTGCATGGCGCATTGCGGCTACGAGGCGACGGCCGTCACCGACACCATGAAGAAGCCGTGGAAGGCTCTGGCCGTGGCGTTGAAGGGCATCGACACCGAGCGGCAGATGGCGCCGGAGATCCCCTTGGACCGGCAGCGGCCGGCCGAGCGGGTGCACGAGAAGCTGGTGACCCAGGCCGTGGCGAACACGCCGATGACGCCGCGGCGCAAGGCCAGCTAGCCGGTCCCCGACAGGAGCGGGCCGATCTTCCGCAGGACGCGCATGGCCTGCGCGTGATCGCGCCCGAGCGCAACCAGGGCCGGGATTTCCCAGGGGCGGCGCGGTAGGCCGGCGACGATCGCCAGCGGACGCGGCCGGCCTTCGGGATCCAGGCGTACCAGGGCGCTCGCCGGCAGGTCCCGGTCGGCCGGATCGAGCACGACACGGACGACCGAGAAAGGCAGGCCGGCGGCTCGCGCCGCCGTCGCCACGTGCTGGCTCTCCATGTCGACGGCCAGAGCGCCGGTGGCTTCGAACAGGGCGCGCTTGGCGGCAGCCAGGGTGATCGGCAGGTCGCTGCCGAAGATCGCCCCGGTGACGACCGGCACGCCCGTGAAGACGAGATCGGGCACTTTAGCCGGCAGGTCCGTGCCGTCGCGCAGCAGGACCCGGTCGGCGCGGATCAGATGACCGGGGCGAAGATCACCGCGCAAGCCGCCGGCGACACCGAAGCTGACGAGCGCGGTGGCCCCCGCGGCGATCAGCTCGGCGCAGGCAGTTCGGGCGCGCTCGGCGTCGGCGGCGGTGATGCGGACCAGACGGCGATCGGGCAGGCAGGCCGCCTCCGCGGCGAGGCCGCAGACGAATCCCGGCCGCTCAGAACCCATGCGGGACGCGGTTGAGGCGGCCTTCCTTCAGGTTGCGGTAGCGCGCCAGCGCCATGGTCGGGAAGTAGGCCGCGTAGCCGTGATAGATGAGGTAGAAGACGCGCGGGAAGCCGACCGCGTTGTAGTGCTTCTCGCGCCAGCGGCCGTCCTCGCGGGGCTCGTTGCAGAGATACTCCACGCCCCGGCGAACGGCCTCGCTGTTGACCTCGCCGGCGGCCATCAGGCCCAGGATGGCCCAGGCGGTCTGGCTGGCCGTGCTGGCCTTCACCTCGCCGCGGCGCGAGTTCCAGTAGGTGGCCCCGTCCTCCCCCCAGCCGCCGTCGGGCTGCTGGAAGCCTTCGAGCCAGCGTACGGCCTTGCGGATCGCCGGGGAGTCCGGGTCCTCGCCGACCGCGTTCAGGGCCGTCAGCACCGACCAGGTGCCATAGACGTAGTTGGTGCCCCAGCGGCCGAACCAGGAGCCGTCGGGTTCCTGCTCGTCGAGGAGGTAGCGCACAGCGGCGTCGACGGCCGGGTGGTTCCGGTCGTAGCCGAGCTGAGCCAGCATGCCGAGGCAGCGGGCCGTGACGTCCGAGGTCGGCGGGTCGAGCAGGGCGCCGTGATCGGCGAAAGGGATGTGGTTCAGGTAGTAGCAGGTGTTGTCGACGTCGAAGGCACCCCAGCCGCCATTGGCACTCTGCATGCCGAGGATCCAGATCTCGGCCCGCTCGATGGCGGCGCGGTAGCGGACCGGATCGGCGCGATGCAGCGCCATGACGACGACGGCGGTGTCGTCGACGTCGGGGTAGTAGTCGTTGCGATACTGGAACGCCCAGCCGCCCGGCGGCAGGTCGGGGCGGCGCCAGCTCCAGTCGCCCTTCACGTCCAGGATCTGACGGCCGACCAGCCAGTCGAGGGCGCGTTGCACGGTCTCGCTGTCGCCGGGGAGGCCCGCCTCCAACACGGCGTGGGCGGCGAGACCGGTGTCCCAGATCGGCGACACGCAGGGTTGCACCCAGGAGCAGTCGGCCTCGTGCACGATGAGGCGGCGGATCGCCTCCTTGGCGGTGACGAGATCCGGCTCGTCCTTGGGATAGCCGAGGGCATCCATCGCCATCACGGCATTCGCCATGGCGGGGTAGATCGCACCCAGGCCGTCCTCGCCGTTCAGGCGCTCCTTCACGAACGCCATCGCAGCTGTGACGGCGTTGCGGCGCAACGTGCTGGGCGAGACGGTGTCGAACAGGCGGACGAACCGGTCGAGCTGGATGAAGAACTCGCCCGTGCGGCTGCCCGTGGCATTGGGGATCGGGCGGGGCTCCTTGCGCGGGGGCCGGACGAACAGCTCGGCGATGCCGACACGCCGCGGATTACGGGCCTGCGGCTTCAGCGCCATCAGCACGAGCAGCGGGGCGATGACCGTGCGCGACCAGTACGACACCTTGCTCAGATGGAAGGGTGCCGACTCGGGCAGGAGCACGATCTCGACCGGCATCGCCGGAACGTAGCGCCAGGCGAGCTGGCCGAAGAGGGCGAGGGCGATGCGGGTGAAGACGTTGCTGGCGAAAGCACCGCCATGGGCCAGGATCGCCTCGCGTGCGCGGCGCATGTGCAGGTCGTTCGGGTCGTCGCCCGCTAGCTTCAGCGCATAGTAGGCCTTGACGCTGGCGCTGATGTTGAAGTCGCCGTCATGGAACAGGGGCCAGCCGCCATGGGTGCCCTGGATACGGCGCAGATAGGCTGCGAGGCGACGCTGCAATGCGGCATCGATCTCATCCAGATAGTGCTCGAGCATGATGTATTCGGCGGCGATCGTCGCGTCCGCCTCGAGCTCGAACACCCAGTGGCCGTCGTCGCGCTGCAGGCGCAGCAGGTAGTCCAGGCCGTCGGCGACGGCCATGTCCACCGATCCGCTGCCGGCCGCCTCGCGCCGCATCACAGCGGCCCGCGCGGTCGCCGTCATTCAGAGTCCCCCGCCACCAGCGCCGTTATGGAATCGAAGCCGCTGCCGTCTGTCCGGAACGGATCGCGCCCTCGATCGTGGCCGGCAATCCTGTTGCGGTCCAGTCACCTGCGAGCAACACATTGCGCACAAACGACTTTGGGCCGGGGCGTTTGGCCACCTCGGCGGGCGTCTGGGCGAAGGTGGCGCGCTTCTCCTTGATGATCCGGTACGGCGGCAGCGGTTCGGCTGCAATGTCGAGCGCCTTCGCGACATCGGCCCAGAGACGTGTCGCTAGGTCCTCGGCCGGCGCGTCCACCAGCGTGTCGGCCGCACTCACGGTGACGCTGACGAGGGGACCGCGGCGCACGAGCCACTGGGCATCGGCGCCGATCAGACCCAGCAGCTCGGGCTCGTCCGAGGGGTCGCCACCTAATGCTGCGACGCGGTAGTGCGCGTTCACGATCGACCGGCTGGCGGTCGGAGCGGTGAGGCCGGGCAGCAGAGCCATCGCCTGCGTGGGCGGCAGGGCCAGAACGACGGTGTCGCCCTCGGCCAGTTCGACGGGAGCCTCGGCGAAGTCGAGCCGGGCGGCGGCGCCGTCCTGAAGATCGATGCCGCGCAGCCGACGGCGCAAGTGAATCTCGGCACCGGCCGCTTCCAGGTACCGTAGGGCGGGGGTGACGAAGGTGGCATCGAGGCAGCGCCGGGCGAGTAAAGGCCGGCTGGCGTCGCCGCCGGCGACGAAGGTCTCGCGGACGACGGTCCAGAGCAGGCGGGCCGAGGCCTCCGCGGGAGCGGTGTTGAGGACGGCGGTGGCGAGCGGGTCCCAGAAGCGCTGCCAGAGCGGGCCGGCCGGGGCGATCGCCTCCGTGACGGTCGTGCTCTCGGCGGCTTTGGCTAGGCGCCACCCCTGCAGGTAGTGGCTGGGTGCCGTACCGGGCACCCGGCGGCTGCGGGCCAGGAGCCACCAGGGAAAGGGGCCGGGGTTCGGGCGCAGGGTCCAGCGCTCGCCGGTGCCGAGGTCGACGAAGGGGAACTCGGTCTGGCGCGGGCCGGCCAGTTCGGCGCGGGCGCCGATTCGATCGAGGTAGGAGAGAGCCGCGCGGTTGGCGGTGAGCAGGAAGTGGTTGCCGTTGTCGATTCTGCAGCCGAGGTCGCGGTCGTCAAGTGAGCGGCAGCGTCCGCCGGCCTGCCCCGCTGCTTCGTAGAGGACGATCCGGTGCGGCCGGGCGGCGAGGGCGACGGCGCAGGCGAGGCCGGCCAGCCCCGCGCCGACGATGTGGACGGTCGCCATCAGCGCTGCAGCAGGCTGTGCCGCAGGGCGATCCAGGCGCGCTCACGGCCCGAGACGCGGATCGGCTCGCGAAGACGGTGGAAGCCGCGCTCTCGCAGGCGGGCCAGGGTCTGCTCGTAGACCTTCATCATCAGCACGGCGGGGCGCAGCGCTCGGGCATCGGGACCACGGCGGAGACGCTCCGCGTCGGCGAAACGGGCCGCGGCCAGCTCTGCCAAAGCTGCGCACACGTCAGGGAAGCGGGGGTGGGCCAATACGGCTTCCGGGTCGCGGGTGGCGATGCCGGCCTGATCGAGCAATTCGTGGGGCACGTAGAGGCGGCCGCGCTGCGCGTCCTCGTCGAGGTCGCGCAGGATGTTGGTGAGCTGCAGGGCCTCGCCGGTGGCGACGGCGAACTCGGGCGAGCTGGCGCTGTGGGCACCGAAGATGCGGATCGAGAGCAGGCCGACCGCCCCCGCGACGCGGCGGCAGTAGAGGCGCAGGGTGGCGAGATCGGGGGCCTGGACCGCCTCGGTGGCGTCCATCTCCATACCATCGACCAGGGCCTCGAACTCGGCGCGCGGCAGGTCGAAGGCCCTGACCGGCTCCAGAAGGGCCATCGTGGTCGGGCGGGTCGGCCGGCCGGCATAGAGGGCCCCGATCTCGTTACGCCAGGCGGCGAGCTCCCGCAGCTTCGTCGGCAGGCTGCCCGGCTCGTCGGCGACGTCGTCGACCTCGCGGCAGAACGCGTAGACCGCGTACATGCCCTGCCGACGGGCGCGCGGCAGGAGGCGCATGGCCCAGTAGAAGGACGTGCCGGAGCGACGGACCACCTGCTCGACATGCTCGATCGCGGCGGCACTCAACGGGCACCCTCCAGGGCCGGTGTCAGGCCGAGGCGGGGGAGCAGCGCGTGGCGGAGCGAGCCGCTCAGCGCGGCGTGCAGGAAGCCGGGCTTCGACAGCTGGACCCGCTCCGCGATCGGGTCGCCCTTGCGAAGGGCGCGCTCCAGATGCTCGGCGACGCCGACGATGACGGCGGATTCGAGGGCCAGACGTGTGCTCCTGAGCCGGGCGGCGAGCGGCCGGGCCCGGTCGATGAGCCTGGCCGTGCGGTCGAGGCAGAGGTCGAGGACGCGGCGCAGGCCGGGCGTGCTGGCAGGTGCCGTCAGGTCGGCAACCGAGCTGCCCTCGGCTTCCAGCCAGTCCTGGGGCAGATAGACCCGATCGAGGTCGCGGTAGTCGGCGGCACAGTCCTGCAGGTGGTTCAGGACCTGCAGCGCGTCGCAGAGCGCGTCGGAGGCCGTCCAGATGGCGCGGTCCTCGCCATGCAGGTCGAGGAGGTAGCGGCCGACGGGCGACGCGGAGCGCGCGCAATAGCCCATCAGCTCGCCCCAGTCGGCGTAGCGCCGCTTGGTGGCGTCCTGGCGGAAGGCGTCGAGGAGATCGTGGCAGTGGCGGCGGTCGACATCTGTCGCCGCGAGGCTCGCCCGCATGCGCACCGCTTTGGCGACGGCCTCGTCGTCGCGCCTGCCGTCGAGGCCGGCGGCCAGCGCGTCGAGGCGGGCGACCTTGTCCTCGGGTGCCAGGGCCGGGTTGTCGGCGATGTCGTCGGCGGCACGGGCGAAGGCGTAGAAGACCGCGATATGCGGCCGCAGCGGGGCCGCGATCAGCCAGGAGCCGACGGGGAAGTTCTCCTCGCCCGCGCCCTTGCCCGAGGCGGCTTCGACCGCGTCCGTCACGAGGCCTCGCCCGGGGCGGCGTAGACGCGGCCCTTCCAGCCGCCGCCGCGGCCCTGGAGGTGGCGGCGGGCGGAGTCGAGGGTCATGCCCGTATAGAGGAGGGCAGCGGCGGGCAGTGTCAGGGCCATGGCCGGAGGTTGGCCGTAGAGTCGCACCGTCGGCAAGTAGGCGAACGCCATGACGAGCCATGCCACGAGACCGGCGAGGGCGGCCGTGGCACTACCGGTCCACAGCCACGCGAGCAGCGCCAGCGGCGGGACGAGATAGAGCAGGATCATGCCTATCACGGTGCCCGCGAGCAGCAGGGGCGAATAGCGCAGCTGCGTGTAGGCGGTGCGGGCCACCATGTCCCAGATCGGCCGCAGGCCGACATAGGGCCGGATGCTGCGGACGTCTCGGGTGAGGCCGAGCCACAAGCGGCCGCCGTCGTTCTTGACGAGGCGGGCGAGGGCGCAGTCGTCGATCAACTCCCCCCGGATCGGGGCGAAACCGCCCAGGGACTCGAAGCGGTCGCGGCGCAGCAGCACGCAGCCGCCGGCAGCGGCGGCGACGGGCGAGGCCGGGTCGGCGGCCAGACGGAACGGGTAGAGCTTCTGGAAGAAGAAGACGAAGGCCGGGATGAGGAGGCGCTCCCAGAACCTGCCGCAGTGGAGGAGCGCCATGAGGGAGACGAGATCGAGGCGGTTGGTCTCGCCCATGGCGACGAGGCGGCGAATAGAGGCCGGGTCGTGCTCGATGTCGGCGTCGGTCAGAAGAATCCAGGAGGCGTCGGGGGCGACCTCGCGGGCGGCGTCGAGACCGGCCTGCTGGGCCGCGAGCTTGCCGGTCCAGCCCGGCCGGAGTGGCGGTGCCTGCACGATCTCGAGTCGATGCCGCCCGGTGACGCGGCGGGCGATCTCGGCTGTACCGTCGCGGCTGTGGTCGTCGACAAGGATCACCGTCAGCCGGCCCCCATAGTCCTGGCGCAGCAGCGAGCCGATCGTGCGCTGGACGACGTCGGCCTCGTCGCGGGCCGGGACGATGGCGACGACCTCCGGCCAGGATCGAAGGGGCGGAAGGTCCGGCAGGAAGGCGCCGGGGCGCAGGCGGACGAGGGCCAGACCGATCCAGGCGGCCAGCGCCGCGAAAGCCGTGATGGCCAGCACCGTCAGCCCTGGCGCATCTGCTGGACGCGCTGGGCCAGCCGGTCCAGCAGCTCCGGCAGGCCGTCGTTCTTCAGGATGGCGCCGAACTCGGCGCGCTGCTTGGCGAGTTCGCTGAACTTGCCGTCGAGCAGCACGTCGACGATCCGCCAGCTGTCGCCGGTGGGGGACAGGACGTAGTCGAGCGGGACGGGACTGTCGTTCGGGCGGACGATGCGCGTCTTGACGACGGTCGTGTCCCGGGGGCCGGGGCCTTCACCCAGCGTCTCGAAGCGCTCGCCGGAGAAGCCGTCGAAGCGGGAGGCGTAGGTGGCGATGCTCATCTCGGCGACGGCGTCGGTCAGCTGCTGGCGCTGCATGTCGCTCCAGCGGGCCCAGAAGGGGCCGGCACTGATCCGGGCGACGAACGCGAAGTCGTAGGTGTCGCGCAGGACCGGGGCCAGGATACCGTAGCGCCCCTCGTAGCCCAGCGTCTTCGCCTGCTTCATCGCCTCCAGCAGTGCGGACTGCAGGCGCTCGACGACGGCCTGCGGCTGATCCGGGCCGGCCGCCGCACCGGTATTGACAGCAAAGGCGCTTGCCAGCAGCAGCGCCAGGACCGCTCGCCTCGTCATTCGTCGGACCCGCCGAAAAGCCGCCGCTCTATGCACGATCGTCCCCCCGCCCGCCAGTGCCGCGGGAGCCTGATCACGTGACCTCACGAATCGCTGCCGGTCCGATGCGTCTCGTCGGTGCGGCCGTGGCCTGGCTGCAGCGGCGCAACGCGCTGGTGCTCCTGCTGTCGTTGGCCGCTGTAGTTTGGGGTGCCTGGTACGCGGCGACGCACATCGTCGTGAACACCGACACGACGGACATGCTCTCGCCCGAGGTGCCGTTCCGCCGGAACCTCGCGGCGTTCCAGAGTGCCTTTCCCGAGCAGAAGGATCAGATCGTCGTCATCGTCGACGGACACAGTGCCGGTGCCGTGCAGGCAGCCGCGCGGCGGATCGTCAACGAGCTGAAGGCCGACAAGGCGCATGTCGAGCGCGTGGACTGGCCGGCGGGCGATCCGTTCTTCCGGCGCAACGGGCTGCTCTATCTGGGCCAGGACGAGATCGCGGACCTCAGCCAGCGGCTGTCCGAGGCGCAGCCGTTCCTCGCGGCGGTGGCGGCCGATCCGAGCCTGCGCGGCATCGGCGGGCTCGTCACGCAGGGGCTGCGGTATGGGGGCGAGGAGGCCAGGCAACTCGGGCCGGCGCTGACGGCGATGGCCGACGTCGCCGAGGCGCAGCTGGCCGGACGGCCGGCGGTGCTCGAATGGCGGGATCTGCTGGGGGGTGGGGCTGCGGCCGGCGGGGCGCGCGAGATCGTGCTTGTCGTGCCGGTGCTCGACTATGCGCAGATGCTGCCGGCCGGGGCGGCGATGGACCGGCTGCGGGCGCTGGCGGCCGAGCTGGCGGCCGATGGCATCACGGTGCGGCTGACCGGCGGGCCGGCGCTGGACCAGGAGGAGTTCGAAAGTGTCCAGAGCGGGACGAGCCTCGCCTCCCTCGTCAGCTTCGGCGTCGTGGCGCTGCTCCTCGTGCTGTGCCTGCGGGCGTGGCAGCTGATCCTGGCGGGGCTGGTCAACCTCGTGGTCGGTCTCGTGCTGACCTCGGCCCTGGGTCTCCTGGTGGTCGGCCGGTTCAACCTGATCTCGGTGACCTTCATCATCCTGTTCCTCGGGATCGGGGTCGATTTCGGCATCCACCTCCTGCTGCGCTATCGCGAGGCGCTGGGATTGGGGCAGAGCCGGGACGAGGCGCTGGTCACGGCCGCCACCGGGGCGACGCCCGGGCTGACGCTGACGGCGATCTGTGCCGCGATCGGCTTTCTCGCCTTCGTGCCGACGGCCTATCTGGGCTTGGCCGAACTCGGCATCCTGTCGGCGATCGGCATGTTCGTGGCACTGGCGACCACGCTCACCTTCCTGCCGGCCCTGCTCCACTGTCTGCCGGTGCCGAGGGTGGCGCCCGTGGTGCAGGACATCGCGCGGCCCACGGCCTACGACCGGCTCGTCGGCCGGCGCTATCCGTGGCTCCTGGGCGGGGCGGCGGCGGTCGCCATCCTGGGGCTCGTGGCGCTGCCGCGGCTGGGCTTCGACTTCAACCCGCTGCACCTGAAGGAGCCCACGGGACCGGCCGTGCTCGCCTTCTACGAGCTGGCGTCGGACCCGCAGACGACACCCTACGTCATCGACGTCCTGAGCCCGAGCCTGGAAGCGGCGCGAGAGCAGAAGGCGAAGCTGCTCGGAGTGCCCGGCGTCGCCGAGGTCATGGGCGTCGAGGATCTGGTGCCGACCGACCAGCCGACGAAGCTGGCGGCGATCGAGGATCTCTCCTACCTGCTCGGACCGGCGTTGGAGCCGGGGACGCCAGCCCAGGAGGACGCGGCGGCGCGGTCGGCCGAAGTCGAGGCGCTAGCGTCCTCACTGGACGCGACGAGCGACACGGGTCTGCAGCCGGCGGCGAAGCGTCTGGCGACATCGTTGCGCTCGATGAGTGTCGACCCGGCGCAGCTGGCGGCTTTCGAGCAGCGGCTGACGGCGGGCCTGCCGGCGCTGCTGGACGATCTGCGCAACGCGCTGCAGGCCGGGCCCGTGACGCTGGACGACCTGCCGGCGGGGCTGCGGGACCAGTGGCTGACGGCGGACGGGCGCACACGGCTCATGGTGCGGCCGGCGGGCGGCATCTCGGACAACGAGGCGCTGGGGCACTTCGCGGACGCGGTGCACGGCGTCGAGCCGACGGCGACGGGAACACCCGTCATCATCACCGAGGCCGGGCGCACGGTGCTGGCGGCCTTCACCCAGGCGACGGTGATCGCCGCACTGGCCGTGCTGGTGCTTCTCGCGGTCGTCCTGCGGCGGGTGGAGGACATCCTCCTCATCTTCGCGCCACTGCTGGTGGCGGGGCTTGGTGTCGTCGCCACCTGCGTCGCGTTCGGGCTCGGCTTCAACTTCGCCAACCTGATCGCCCTGCCGCTCATGTTCGGCCTCGGCGTCAGCGGGGCCGTGAACCTCGTGATGCGGCAGCGGCTGGACGGGGCGCGGTTCACGCTGTTCGGGACGAGCACGCCCAGAGCCGTGGTGTTCAGCGCCCTGACGACCGTGGCGTCCTGCAGCAGCCTCATCCTCGCCCGTCACCCCGGGATGCGGAGCATGGGCATCCTGCTGACGATCACGATCGTCTGGGCGCTGTTCGCGACGATGGCCGTACTGCCGGCTTTGCTCGCCTGGCGCCGGGGACGGCACGCGGTCAGGGCCTGAGGAAGCCGACCTTGTCGTAGACGTCGTCCAGGACCTTGTCGGCGATGGCACGGGCGCGCTCGGCACCGTCGCGGAGCACACGGTCGATATGGCCGGGATCGGCCATGAGGCGACGCATCTCGCCGGCGATGGGGGCCAGTGTTTCGACCGCCAGATCGGCGAGGCGGCTCTTGAACTCGGCGAAGCTGGTGCCGGCGAACACCTCTTCCACCTCCTTGCGGGGGCGGTCGGAAAGGGCCGCATAGATGGTGAGGAGGTTCGTCGCCTCCGGCCGGTTCTCGGGGTCGTAGGTGACGCCCATGATGCTGTCGGACTTCGCGCGCCGAATCTTCAGCGCGATCGCGTCGGCGTCGTCGACGAGGCTGATGCGCGACTGCTCGGAAGGGTCGGACTTCGACATCTTCTTGGTGCCGTCGCGCAAGGACATGACGCGGGCGGCCTCGCCCAGGATCATCGGCTCGGGCAGGGGGAAAAAGTCCTCGGCGAAGCGGCGGTTGAACGAGCCCGCGATGTCGCGGCTCAGCTCCAGATGCTGCTTCTGGTCCTCGCCGACCGGCACGTGCGTCGCCTTGTAGACGAGGATATCGGCGGCCTGGAGGACGGGATAGGCGAACAGCCCGACCGGCGCGTTCTCGCGGTCCTTGCCGGCCTTCTCCTTGAACTGGGTCATCCGGTTCAGCCAGCCCAGCGGGCTGACGCAGTCCAGCACCCAGTTGAGCTGCGCATGGGCCGGCACGTTGCTCTGCACGAACAGGATCGAGCGCTGCGGATCGATGCCGGAGGCGATGAGGGCGGCCGCCGCTTCCCGCGTGTTGGCCAGCATGGCGGCGGGGTCGTGCAGGGCCGTGAGCGCGTGCTGGTCGACGATGCAGTAGATGCAGTCGTAGGCGTGCTGCAGGGCGACCCAGTGGCGGATGGCACCCAGATAGTTGCCGAGATGAATGCCACTCGTGGGCTGGATGCCCGAGAAGATACGGCCTTGCATGGGGATGCCTTCCGACGCGTGCGGCGGCCTGTCGACCACAGGGCCCGGTGAGGCGTCAAGCCTCGGCGGACCGGCGTAAAGCGCGCAGGTCGGCCAGCGCGAAGGCACCCGTGGCGAGGAGGAGAAGTAAGAAGGCGGCGACCCCAAGGCCGATCGTGCCGAAGAGCAGGACGCCCGATCCGAGATGCAGGCTCCTCTCGCAGATCACCATGAGAGCCGCCATGCCGAGCGAGGCCAGCGCGATGCGGGGCAGGCGGCGGCGCAGCAGTCCATCGCCCGCGAACCAGCCCCGACCCGTCAGGAGAACGACCTGGAGGGCGGCCGCCAGCCAGGCGGCGAGGGAGCCGGCCAACGCGATACCCGTCTCGGCGAGGGGGCCGACCAGGATCGTGATGAGGACGATGTCGAGGACGACCGCACCGAGGCCGATCCACATCGGCGTGCGGGTGTCCTGGCGGGCGAAGAAGGCGGGGCCGAGGACGCGGAGGAGCACGAGTGCCGGGAGGCCGACCGCCATGGCGGCAAGGGCGCCGGCGGTCGCTGTTGTCGCCGTCGGCTCGAAGGCGCCGCGCTCGAACAGCACCGTGACGATCGGTCGGGCCAGGATGAAAAGGCCGAGCGCGGCGGGCAAAGTGAGGACGAGGGCCGCTTCGGTGGCGCGGTTCAGGGCGGAGGTGGCGGCTTCGGGTGCCGTGCGCGCCAGGCGGACGAGTTGGGGCAGGAGGGCCGTGCCCAGCGCCACGCCGACGAGGCCCAAGGGGAGCTGAACGAGGCGGTCGGCGTAGAAGAGGTGCGAGACGGCACCCGGTGGTAGCCAGCTGGCGAACCAGCTGTTCACGAGCAGGGTGATCTGGCCGATGCCGGCCCCGGCGGCACCGGGTCCGAGGAGACGGAGGAGGCGGTCCAGCGCCGGCGAGCGGCGCGGACGACGGAGACGGAGGAAGAAGCCGGCGCGCGCGGCGGCCACCGCGACCCAGACGAGCTGGCAGGCGCCGGCCAGGGCCACACCCCAGGCGAGCGCGAACTCCGGCGACCAGCCGAGGGTGCGGGCCAGGAGCAGGGCCGCGACGAGGCAGAGGTTGAGCAGGACGGGCGCGAAGGCAGCGGCGGCGAAGCGGCCGAGGCCGTTCAGCACGCCGGCATAGAGGGCCGCCAGCGAGATCAAGTGAAGGTAGGGGAAGGTGATACGGCTGAGCTGGACGGCCAGCGCGTAACGCTCGCCCGCCGGGTCGAAGCCGGTGGCGAGCAGGCGGACGAGCCAGGGCATGGCCAGCTCGCCGAGAGCCACGACGGCGGCAAGTGCGAGGAAGAGGAGGGTGAGCGCGTCGTCGGCGAGGCGGCGGGCCTTCTCCGGGCCGTGATCGTGCAGGGTGCCGGTGAAGACGGGGACGAAGGCGGCGGCGAAGGCACCTTCGACGAACATGCGCCGCAGGAAATTGGCGAGCTTGAACGCGACGAAGAAGGCGTCCGCCGCCGCACCGGCCCCGAGAAAGGCGGCGATCAGCAGGTCGCGCGCGAAGCCCGTGAGGCGCGACAGGCCGGTCATGGCGCCAACGATCAGGGCGCCGCGGAGAAACCCCGAAGCGGCGGTCACGCCTCGGTGAGCGCGTCGGTCAGCAGCTTCTGGATCTTATGCAGCTTGCTGCGGTGCGTGATCTTCAGACCGAACACGTCCTTGACGTAGAACACGTCGACCACGCGCTCGCCATAGGTGCTGATGTGGGCGCTGTGGATGACGAGACCCAGCTCCTTCAGGGCCTTGGCGAGGTCGAAAAGGAGGCCCGGGCGGTCGCGGCCGTTGACCTCGACGACGCTGTGGGTGCGGCTGGCGGCATTATCGACCAGGACGCGCGGCTCGACCTCGAACACGTCGGTGCGCTTCGGGTGGGTGCGCTTGCCCTTCAGCGCCTGCTCCAGCCAGATCTCGCCGCCCAGCGCCTTCTCGATGTTGTTGCGAATGCGGTCGAGCCGGCTGTGGTCGGTGACGGCCTTGCCCGAGGTGGCGTCCTGGAAGCCCAGCGTGTCCAGCGCCATGCCGTCGTTGGTGGTGAAGATGTGGGCATCGACGATCGACACGCCGGACAGCGCCAGCGCCCCCGCCACCTTCATGAACAACCCGGGATGATCGGCGGCGTAGAGCAGCACCTCGGTCCGGGCGCGGAACTCGTCGATGCGGAAATCGAGCGAGAGCGGCGAGCGGACCTTGTCCGCGGCGCGCACGACGCCGGCGTGGCGGACAAGGTCCTCGGTGGGGAAGCCCAGCCAGTAACGGGGATCGTGGCGGCCGAGATAGGTCGCGATGTCGGCCTCGCTCCAGGGGCCGTCGCGCTCGGCGGCGAGGCGTTCGGTGAGCTTCAGCTTCGCCGACTCGATGCGCTGTGCGCGGCGGCCCTGCGGATCGCCGGTCGCCATGGCGGCCGCGGCCTCGTGGTACAGCTCGCGCAGGAGCTGGCCCTTCCAGCCGTTCCAGACCGATGGGCCGACCGCCTTGATGTCGACGACGGTGAGGACCAGCAGCAGCTTCAGCCGCTCGGGCGACTGCACCAGCGAGACGAAGTCCGCGATCGTCTGCGGGTCCTCGTTGTCGCGGCGGAAGGCGAAGTTGCTCATGATCAGGTGGTGGCGGACGAGCCAGGCCACCGTCTCGACGGCGTCGTCCGAGAGGCCGAACCGGGTGCAGAGGCGCTTGGCGATCTGCTCGCCGACGATGCTGTGGTCGCCGGGCCGCCCCTTGCCGAGGTCGTGCAGCAACACCGAGAGGTAGAGCTCGCGCCGGGACAGCAGTTTCGGCAGCAGCTCGGTGGCGACCGGAAGCTCCTTCGCCAGCTCGCCGCGCTCGATCTGGGAGAGCAGGCCGATGGCCCGGATGGTGTGCTCGTCGACCGTGTAGACGTGGTAGAGATTGTGCTGGGTCTGCGCGACCACGCGGCCGAAGTCGGGCACGAAGCGGCCGAGCAGCCCTGTCTCGTTCATCCGCGAGAGGGCCGTCATCGGGTCTTTGCGCGAGCAGAGGATGTCGAGGAACAGGCGGTTCGCCTCGGTGTCCTCGCGTAGCACGGCGTCGACGCGGCCCAGGTGGTGTGCGACCGAGGACAGGGCCTGCGGCTGGATGTCGAGCTCGCGCTCCTGCGCCAGATGGAACAGCTCCAGCATCCGGATCGGCTCGCGCTCGAACAGGTCCGGTTCGGCGACGCCCACGCGGTTGCCGTTGATGACGAAGCCGTTGACTCGCCGGCGCCCGATAAAGCCCAGCCTCGGCAGGCCGAAGGGGCCGCGCTTCTGGAAGCGCTCTTCGAGGGCGGCCACGACCATCCGGGTCAATGCACCGACCTCGCGGGCGACGAGGTAGTAGCGCTTCATGAAGCGCTCGACCGCCCGCTGCTTCGAGCGGTCGCGATAGCCCATCAGCCGGGCGATCTCCGGCTGGACGTCGAAGGTGAGGCGCTCCTCGGGACGGCCGGTGAGGTAGTGGAGGTGGCAGCGGACGGTCCACAGGAAGCGCCGGGCGCGCAGGAAGCTCGTCATGCCGCCGCGGGTGAGCAGGCCCTCGCGCACCAACTCGGCGGGGCTGCGGGCGCCGCAGGATCCGGCACCCAGCCAGACCAGGGTCTGCAGGTCGCGCAGGCCGCCCTTGCCGTCCTTGATGTTGGGCTCGAGCAGAAAGCGCGAATCGCCCATCCGCTGGTGCCGCTGGTCGCGCTCGGCGAGCTTCGCCTCCACGAACTCGGCCTCGCGACCCTGCAGGATCTCCTTGTTGAACGATCGCTGCAGGTCGGCGAACAGCTCCTTCGAGCCCCAGACGAGGCGCCCTTCCAGGAGCGCGGTCTGGATCGTGAGATCGGTCTTGGCGAGCTTGACGCAGTCCTGCACCGAGCGCGTCGACTGCCCCACCTTCAGGCCGAGATCCCACAGCTTGTAGAGCAGGAACTCCGCCATCTGCTCGCTGTGCGGCGTGCGCTTGTAGGAGCAGAGGAACAGGACATCGATGTCCGACTGCGGGGCCAGCTCGGCACGGCCGTAACCGCCGACGGCGACCAGCGCCAAGCGCTCGCCGGTGGTCGGGTTCGTCGTGCCGTAGAGGCGCCGGTCGGCATAGTCGAGCGCACCCTGGACCAGCGAATCGATCAGGCGCGCCAGCTCGACGTGCACCACCTCGGCATTGCCGCCGGATTCGAAATAGGTGCGCAGCTCCGCCCGGCCGTCGGTCAGCGCCGAGCGCATCCGGTCGAGCAGCTGTGCCTGCGCTTCCGCCGGTGCGGCGATCGCCGAGCGGACGCCGGCATGGTCCAGCATGTCGGTCTGTAGTTGGGCGGCCATCATCCCGAGCCCGCGGCTGTCAGGCGCCGCCTAGTTCTGGCCGGCTCGTAGCATGTTGCCGCAGGCGGAGCCAATCGGGGCCAACATGAACGAGACGCGGCTTGTTTGACGCGCATGCAGGATTAAGCTGACCACTCGCGGAGCGCAGGGCCAGAACGGCAAGAAGCGGCAAGAGGACGAGGTGGCAGACTTTCTGGCCATGGGCGGCTATGGCGCCTTCGTGTGGTCGGCCTACGGCTTCGCGGCGATCGTGCTCGTCGGGTTGTTCGTGACGAGCTGGCGGGGTGCAAGACGCAAGGAGGCGGAGCTGGCCGAGCTGAGGCTGCGCGTGCGGCCGACGCGGGCCCGTCCGGCGCGTCCGCTGGTGGCCCGGCGCGAGCTCGAAGGTGCGGAATCGCGGTCCGCCGACGGCCGCTGATCCAAGTTCCGGTTCGATCATGATCCTGCGCAAGAAACAGCGATTGATGCTGGTGGTCCTGGCCCTGCTCCTGCTCGGCGGTGCGACCGGCCTGGTCCTGACCGCCCTCGACGACAAGGTGGCGTTCTTCGTCTCGCCCAGCGACATCGCGACGAAGGACATCAGCCCCGGCCGCCAGTTCCGGCTGGGCGGCCTCGTCGTGGCGGGCAGCATCGTGCACGAGCAGGACGGGCTTGTCCGCTTCGAGGTGACCGACACGGCGCATCAGGTGCCGGTGACGTACAAAGGTATCTTGCCGGACCTCTTCCGCGAGGGTCAGGGCATCGTCGCCCAGGGCCAGCTCGGGCCCGACGGCTCCTTCGTCGCCAGCGAGGTGCTGGCCAAGCACGACGAGAAGTACATGCCGAAGGAAGTGGCCGACGCGCTGAAGTCAGCCGGCTACTGGAAGGATCAGCACGGAGCGCCGCAGCAGTGATCGTCGAGCTCGGGCATTACGCGCTGGTGCTGGCCTTCGGGCTGGCGCTGGTGCAGGGAACACTGCCGCTGTGGGGGGCCGCACGGCGCGACGCCTCGCTGATCGCCCTGGCCCCCAGTGCCGCCATCGTCCAGTTCCTGGCGATCAGCCTCGCCTTCGCGGCCCTGATCCACGCCTACGTCGTGTCCGACTTCTCGGTCGTGAACGTCGCCACCAACTCGCACTCGCTGAAGCCGCTCATTTACAAGATCAGCGGGACCTGGGGGAATCACGAGGGCTCGCTGATCCTCTGGGTCTGGATCCTGTCCCTGTTCGGCGCCGCCGTCGCCGTCTTCGGCGGCAACCTGCCGCCGGCGTTCAGGGCCCGGGTGCTGGCCGTGCAGGGCCTGATCGGGCTCGGCTTCCTCGCCTTCTCGCTCTTCACCTCGAACCCGTTCCTGCGGCTCGACCCGGCACCCGTCGACGGCAACGGCCTGAACCCGATCCTGCAGGATCCCGGGCTCGCGATGCACCCGCCGATGCTCTATCTCGGCTATGTCGGGTTCTCGACCGCCTATTCCTTCGCCATGGCGGCCCTCATCGAAGGGCGGATCGACGCCAGCTGGGCGCGCTGGGTGCGGCCCTGGACGCTGGCCGCCTGGGTGGCGCTGACCTTCGGCATCGCGCTGGGCTCCTGGTGGGCCTACTACACGCTGGGCTGGGGCGGCTTCTGGTTCTGGGACCCGGTCGAGAACGCTTCCTTCATGCCCTGGCTCGCCGGCACGGCCCTGCTGCACTCGGCGATCGTGGTCGAGAAGCGGGACACGCTGAAGAGCTGGACGGTGCTGCTGGCGATCCTCACCTTCTCGCTCTCGCTGCTCGGCACCTTCCTCGTCCGCTCCGGCGTGCTGACCTCCGTCCACTCCTTCGCCAGCGATCCGGCGCGCGGCGTCTTCATCCTGGCGCTGCTGATCGTGGCCGTCGGCGGCTCGCTGCTGCTCTACGCGTGGCGGGCGCCGGCGATGCAGGGTGGTGGCATGTTCGCCCCCATCAGCCGCGAGGGGGCGCTGCTGCTCAACAACCTGCTGCTGGCGACGGCGACCGCGACCGTGCTTCTGGGCACGCTCTACCCGCTGATCCTGGACACGCTGACCGGCGGCAAGATCTCGGTCGGCCCGCCCTTCTTCAACGCCACCTTCCTGCCGCTGATGGTGCCGCTGCTGGTCGCCCTGCCGGTCGGCTCGATGCTGGCCTGGAAGCGGGGTGACCTGCTCGGCGCCCTCGCACGGCTCCGATGGGCGGCCGGGGCGACGCTCGCCGTGATCGTGCTGGTGGCACTCTTCACGAACGCGCGCCTCACGCTCGGCATGCTGGGCTTCGCGATGGGTGCCTGGGTGCTGTTCGGGGCGCTGGCGGAGGTGGTCGGCCGGCTAGGCCTCTTCCGCAAGGACCGCGAGCGGCGGGCGCGGCTGCCTCGCTCGGCCTGGGCGATGGCCGTCTCGCATGCCGGTCTCGGCATCCTGATCATCGGGATCACCGCCACGGCGACGGGCCGCACCGAGCACATCCTGACCATGCAGCCGGGCCAGTCGACCGATCTCGGCGGCTACACGGTGCGGTTCGACGGGGTACAGGAGGTGCCGGGCCCGAACTACACGGCCCAGCGCGGCACCTTCACGGTCTTCTCCGGCACCGATCCCGTAACCGCGGTCTGGGCGGAAAAGCGGTTCTTCCCGGTCGAGGGCATGCCGGTGAGCAAGCCCGGCATCGACACCACACTGTTCCGCGACCTCTATTTCGTGCTGGGCGAGCAGGCGAAGGACGGTGCCTGGACGGTGCGGCTCTACCTGAACCCGCTCGTCCTCTGGCTCTGGGGCGGTGCCATGATCACCGGCCTCGGCGGCCTGATCTCGCTGACCGACCGGCGCTACCGGGTCGGGGCACCGGTACCGGCGCGTCGGGCCGTGGCTGCCGGAGCACCCGCATGAGTGCGGTCGAGACGACGGGTGCGGCACCGACGGGCCGGCGCCGCACGCTGCTCTTCGTCATCCCGGTGCTCGTCTTTGCCGTCGTCGGCGTGTTCCTGGCCCTCGGCCTGACCCGCGACCCGAGCCTCCTGCCCTCGGCACTGGTCGGTAAACCGGCCCCGGACTTCGACCTGCCGCCCATTCCGGGGCGCGACGAGGCCGGGTTCAGGCGTGCGGACCTCGGCGGCAAGCCGATGCTCGTCAATGTCTTCTCCTCGTGGTGCCTGCCCTGCCGGGCCGAGCACCCGCTGGTCTCGAAGCTGGCGGAGGAGGGCGTGACGGTGATGGGCATCAACTATAAGGACGACCCGGCGGCGGCGACCGCCTGGCTGAAGGAGCTTGGTGACCCATTCACCAAGGTCGGCGCCGACCGTAACGGCCGGACGGCGATCGAGTGGGGTGTCTACGGCGTGCCCGAGACGTTCGTGATCGACAAGAACGGGCAGATCGTCCACCGGCAGGCCGGACCGCTGATGCCGCGCGACGTCGAGCAGACGATCAAGCCGCTCCTGGCCCGCCTGTCGCAATGAGGAAGCTCGTCCTCCTGCTCTGCCTGCTGGCCGGACCGGTGCTGGCGGCGACCTCGCCGTCAGAGATGCTGCAGGATCCCGCACTCGAGGCGCGGGCACGGGAACTCGGCCAGGAGCTCCGCTGCCTCGTCTGCCAGAACCAGTCGATCGACGATTCGGACGCCGATCTCGCGGCGGACATCCGGCAACTGGTGCGGGAGCGGCTGGTGGCCGGCGACACGGACCAGCAGGTGCGCGACTACATGGTCGCCCGCTACGGCGACTTCGTGCTGCTGAAGCCGCCGGTGCGTGCCTCGACCTGGCTGCTCTGGGCTGGGCCTTTCATCGTGCTGCTGATCGGCGCCGCTCTTATCGCCACGCATCTGCGCCGGCGGGCCGTGGCCCCGGCGCCCACCGATCTCTCGGCCGAGGAGCGCCGGCGGCTCGACGCGTTGGTGGGCGGACCGGAGCGGGCACCCGAAGCATGAGCTTCACGCTCGCCGCCGCCCTGCTCACCCTCGTCGTGGTGGGTGCCCTGCTTTGGCCGCTAGCCCGCGCCCGGCGACTGCCGGGGCGCTCGCGTTACGACCTCGAGATCTACCGCGACCAGCTGGCCGAGGTCGGGCGCGATGCCGAGCGCGGTGTCATCAAGGGCGACGAGGCCCGCGCGGCGAAGCTCGAGATCGAGCGGCGCCTGCTGAAGGCCGCCGGCGAGAGCGAGCCCGAGACGTTGGCAGCCCCCGTCGGGCGGATCGGCGTGATCGCCGCCGCCGTGGCCGTGCCTGTGCTGGCTTATGTCCTCTATGCCGATCTGGGCTCGCCCCGGCTGCCCGACCTGCCCTTCGCTTCGCGCGAGCGGGCGCCGGACGAGGGGCCGAACATCCAGGAGATGGTGGCGAAGCTCGAGAAGCGGCTCGCCGAGCAGCCGAACGACGTCGAAGGCTGGCTGATGCTCGGGCGCTCCAAAGGCGTGCTTGGCGACCAGCCGGCAGCCGTCGAGGCCTACCGCAAGGCGGTCGCACTTGCCCCGCAGGACCCGCGCACCGTGGGCGAACTCGCCGAGTCCCTGGTCGTCGCCTCGGGCGAGATCGTGACGCCGGAGGCGAAGACGCTGTTCGGCCAGCTGGCGACATTGGAACCCCGCGATCCGCGACCGGCCTACTATCTGGGCTTTGCCGACGTCCAAGCCGGCGACGATGCGGCGGCGATCGAGCGCTGGCGCAAGCTGCTGGCCGAGTCGCCGTCGAACGCGCCCTGGCGGCAGCGCGTCGTCGATGCGCTGCGGGACGCCGCCAAGCAGTCTGGGGCGGATGCGGACGCGATTCTGGCCTCAGCCACCGGCACTGCACCGGTCGAGGCACCAACACCACAGACGGCGACAGCCGGACCCGGCCCCACGCCGGAGCAGGCGGCCGCGGCCGCCCAGATGCCGCCCGAACAACAGCAGGCGATGATCCGCTCCATGGTCGACCGGCTGGCGGCCAAGATGGATGCCGACGGCAGCGACGTCGAAGGTTGGCGCAAGCTGGCTCAGGCGCGCATCGTTCTGGGCGAGACCGACGCCGCCAAGGCCGTCTACGTGAAGGCGTTGGCCCTCCACCCCGACGATCCGGGCCTGCTCCGGGGCTATGGCACGGTTCTGCTGGGTCCGGTGGAGCAGAAGACCGGCTTGCCCGAGGTGGGCTCGCAGGCCGCGGAGCTGTTCGAAAAGGTGGTGAAGCTCGATCCCAAGGACCCGGAGAGCAACTGGTATCTGGGCATTCGGGCGCTGCAGGGCGGCCAGAAGGACGCGGCGCGCAGTCACTGGCAGGTGACGCTGGCGGCCCTCGATCCGAGCAGTGAGGACTACAAGGCGGTCAAGAAGGAGTTGGACGGCCTCGGCAGCTGAGCCGGGGTTAACCCGCCCTTAGGGATGCGAGCGCCACGATCCGCCGGCACAGTCTCCGTCGCCGGTGCCGCTTGTCCACACGTCGTATGCTCCTGGCCGAGGATCCGCCGCCCAAGACCTTCGTCGAATGGGGCGTTCCGGTTCCGTTCACGACACCCCTCGTCGCACATGGGCGGGTGCGACCGACCCCCCGCGGCCGCATCGAGCTGATCATGCCGAGCCCTGCCGGCGGACGGGGTTTCTGGATCCTCGATCTCGCTGCCGCCGGCGAGGCGGTGAAGCTGACACTGCACGACCGGCTGCTGATCGAGCGGGTGCTCGCCTTGCCCGTGATCTCGCCCTCGGAAATCCGCCGAATCGGGCGCGGTCTGGCGATGGAGGGTGCCGCCGGTCCGGCTGCGGCCGATGCCGCGGCGCAAGCGGCACAGGCCGAGGAGACCGAGCAGCTTCTCACCTACTACCACGTCGTCGTCCGACTGCTGAAGCAGACCGGCCTCGACGGTCTCGATTGGACCACACTCGCCGGTGACAAGAAGGACGAGACCCGCGGCCGTCTGCGCGACGTGTTGCGCGGGGTGGCGCCGAACATGGGGCTGGAGCCCGACGGGGTGCTCGACTGCCTCGAAGACATCAGCCTCGCAGCAGCACCGATCGGCTATCCGGGTGCGGAGTTCATGAGCCGATCCGATCGGCAGCTGCAGGGCCTGCGCAGCTTCGCCGAGCAGCTGCGGAGCTGGAGTGCGGGCGAGGACGGTCCGCGCGGTCAGCGGGTGACCGCGATCCACGCTTGTCTCGCCCGCAGCGAAGGCGAGGCCGTCACCGCACTCGCCTCGGCCCGGCCTCTGCTCGAGGACGTCATGGAGCTGGTCCGGCAATGGTGCGCCGAGCGCCGCGAGGTCGCTGCGACCATCGCCCAGCCGGAATGGCTGCTCGACCCGTGGGAGCGGATTCTCGCCTCCTGGGATGCTGCCGCAGCGCTCGACCGGTCGGCGCAATGGGCGGTGCTGGAAGAGCTCGAAGTGCTCCTGCCCTTGTTCGAGCGCCGCAACCTCGCCGAGTTGGACCAGTCCCCGGCCGAGACGGGCCGGATGCAGCGCGGCCGACGCGTGCGGCTGTTCGAGGACTGGCGCACCGGTCTCGTGCTGCTCGACGCCATCGCGCGCTACGAGCGCCTGCGGGCGGCAGCACCATGAACCAGCATCCCGTCCTGCTGCACGCGCTCGGGAGCAATCTGACCCGGCTCGACGACGATCGCATACGACGTGTTGTGGCGCTGATCGATGCCATGGCCGAGCGGGGAGCCGTCGACCGTCTCCTCGACAGTCTCCGCCCACGCCTCGGCCGGCTTCGGCCGCCGCGACCGCTGACCATCGGCCGGGTGCTGGTGCTTCCGTTCGAGGATCTGCTGGTCCCGGCCGGCACCACCTGGACCGATGGCCCACGCATTCGCCGCGACGTGCTGCCGGTCTTGGTGCGCGAGGTCCTGGAGGGCCTGGACCCCGAGACGGGGCGCAGGCTCGCAGCCTCGGCTGAGACCGGCACGATGTCGGAGCGCGAGCGGGTCCTGGAGCTGGGCCATCTCCTTTGGCCGGCCGCCGCCCGTCATCTCGCCCGGACGGCGGAGCCGGAGCGGCGTCTCGTCGGCCGTCTGCTGGAGCTGGCACCGCAGCTGGTCCCGGCCATGTGGCGTTGGCCACCTCGACCCATGTGCGAGCTTCGTGAGGATGGAGCCGCGGCGGCACTGGAAGCGCTGCGGCGTGCCGCGACCCGCGGCCAGGCTCACCTCCGGGCCGTCGCCGAACTGCTGCTCGCCCGGGCCGACTCGGCCGAGATGGTCCTCAACTTCCTCCGCCGATCGCATCTGGGCCTGGGTGCTCGGGAGCATGCCGCGTTTCTCTCGGAGCTGACCGCCTCCAGCCTCGACCGCCTGGAAGACGGCACGCGCCATGTCGCCGAGGCGGACCTGCCGGTGACAGAGATCGTTCCAGCCCTGCTGCGCCTCGCCACCGACACGTTGGCCCTCGAAGAGGGTGGGCTCGATCCGGGCCAGCGCCGCCAGTTGGGTGCCATCCGCCGCGCCACCGCACAGGCCGTCGCCGCACGCACCGAGCAGAGCATCGGCCACGACCTGCAGCAGCAGATCGCGAGCTCGGGCGATCCCGAGGTGATGGAAGCGATGGCGCGCGACACGCGTCGCCTGCTGCTGGCCGGCAGCCGGCTCGGAGGACCTTTCGCTCCGGCATCTCCCGCGCGCCGTCACTTCGGCAGCTACGCCCAGTCCGTGGAGACGGCCGACACGCCCCGACAGGCCATGGAGCGACTGCGGATCGTCGAGATCCTCTATGGGCCCGAAGCCGCGATGGAACTGCACGAGCAGCTACGCCAGCGGACGATGCCCGTCGAAAGCGGGGTTGCGGGGGACGCGGCGACCGTTCCGTCCTGAGCGCCGGCTGGGCCCCGCTTCAGGGCGGCCCGCCGCTGTCCCAGCGTGCAGCGGCAAGGTCGTCACTGGCCCGGGCCTCGACCCAGCGCTCGCCCGCCTCCGTCTCTTCGAGCTTCCAGAACGGTGCGCCGGTCTTCAGCCAATCGATGAGGAAGGCACAGGCGTCGAGTGCCGCTGCCCGGTGGGCACTGCCGGTGAGCACGAGCACGATGGGCTCGCCCGGCAGCATGCGGCCGTAGCGATGGATGACCAGCACGTCGAGCAGTGGCCAGCGCCGCCGTGCCTCGGCCTCGGCCTCGGCGAGCTTGCGCTCGGTCATGCCGGGATAGTGCTCAAGCGTCATGGCAGCGACCGTGTCGCCGGCATGCTCGGCACGAACGAGGCCGATGAAGCTGGCGATCCCGCCCATGTCGGTCCGGCCAGCGCCAAAGGCGGCGATTTCGTGTCCCGCATCGAAGGGCTCGGCCTGGACGCGGATCAAGGGCTTCAGCCCCCGGTCACGGGCGGGAAGAAGGCCACCTCGTCGCCGCCCCGCACGGGTCCGTCCTCGGCGACATATTCCTGATTTACGGCACAGCGCACCACGCCCTTCGCCTGCAACGCTTCGGCGAAGCCCGCATGACGAGCGGCGAGGAAGGCGGTCAGCGTCTTCACGCTGGTGACCTCGGGCGGCAGGTCGACGGCCTCCTCGCTGTGGCCGACGCGATTTCGCAGCCAGGCGAAGTAGCGGATCTTGACCGGCCGGCCCGTCTCAGAGGCTGGCATGGTGCACGTGCTTGGTTTCCGCTGCCGCGGCCGGAACCTGGTCGGCCGCCAGCATGTGGGCGAGGCCCGCCTGGAGATACTCCCAGCCGGTGACGAGGGTGAGCACCGCCGCGACCCACAGGCCCACCCAGCCGACCCAGGTGACGGCGAGCCAGGACGGGCCGGCCTCGCCGACGATGAGAAAGCCGATCGCCGTCATCTGCACGGCGGTCTTCCACTTGGCGAGGCGGGTGACGGGCATGCCGACGCGTACCTCGGCCATGTATTCGCGCAAGCCCGAGACCATGATCTCGCGCAGCATGATGACGACGGATGGGAGCAACGGGGCACGGCCGAAACCGACCAGCATGGTGAGGGTGGCCCCGACCAAGAGCTTGTCGGCAATCGGGTCGAGCCAGCGGCCGAACAGCGACTGCTGCTGCCACTTGCGGGCCAGATGGCCGTCGACCCAGTCGGTCGTCGCGGCGATCGTGAAGACGAGGCAGGCAGCCCATCGTCCCCAACGCTCCTCGACGTACAGCAGCGCCACCACGATCGGGATCATGGCGACACGGCCCAGCGTCAGCAGATTGGGGGTGGACGTCAGCATGCGCGGTCCTCAGCCGCTGTCGTGAAAATGGTCGTAGATCGCCTTCGCGACGGTGCGGTTGATACCAGGAACGCGCTCGAGGTCGAGCAGTCCCGCCTGCTCCACCCCTTTGACCGAACCGAAGTGCGTGAGCAACGCCCGTTTTCGTTTGGCCCCGATGCCGGGCACTTTGTCCAGGGCCGAGCGGCCGATCGTGCGCGAGCGGCGGCCGCGGTGGGTGGCGATGGCGAACCGGTGCGCCTCGTCGCGCAGGCGCTGGACGAAGTAGAGGACGGGATCGCGCGCCTCCAGGGCCAGCGGCTCGCGCCCGGGGAGGAAGAAGCGCTCCTGCCCGGCGTTGCGCTCCGGTCCCTTGGCCACGGCCATGACGGGCACGTCGACGAGGTCGAGATCGCCCAGGACCTCCTGGGCGGCCGCCAGCTGGCCGGCACCGCCGTCGACGACGACGAGGTCGGGCCAAGTCTCGCCGGCGCGCTCGGGATCCTCGCGGACGAGGCGCTGGAAACGGCGGCGCAGGACCTCGCGCATCATCGCGTAGTCGTCGCCCGGGGTCAGCTCGCCGCCCTTGATGTTGAAGGTGCGGTAGCTCTTCTTGTCGAAGCCCTCGGGACCGGCGACGACGAAGGCGCCGATCGCGTTCGTCCCCTGGATGTGGCTGTTGTCGTAGACCTCGATCCGCTGCGGCGTCTCGGGCAGGTCGAAGCGCTCGGCAAGCTGCTCCAGGAGGCTCTCCTGGCTCGCCGTGTCCGCCAGCCGTCGGGCCAGCGCCTGTCGGGCGTTGGTCAGGGCGATCTCGACCAGCTGCCGCTTGTCGCCGCGCTTGGGTACCGCCAGCTCGACCCGGCGGCCGGCTTTCACCCCCAGGGCCTCGGCCAGCAGCTCCTGCTCCGGCACGGCCTCGGCCAGGAGGACGAGCCCGGGTGCCGCGCGCTCGGCGTAGAACTGGGCGATGAAGGCCGCCAGCGTCTCGGCCGTGCTCGCCTCGCGCGCATGGGCCGGATAGTAGGCGCGGTTCCCGTAGTTGCGGCCGTTCCGATAGAAGAAGACCTGGACGCAGACCTGCCCGCCCTCGGCATGGGCGGCGATGACGTCGGCGTCGCCCACGGCGTCGGTGTTGATGCCCTGGCGCGCCTGGATGTGCGCCATCGCACGCAGCCGGTCGCGCAGCCGGGCCGCGGTCTCGTAGTCGAGCGCCTCGGCGGCGTCCTGCATGCCGCGCTGCAGGCGGGCCTGGATCTCGTTCGACCGGCCACTGAGGAAGGCCCGCACCTCTTCGACGATGGTGGCGTAGGTCGCGGGGTCGATCCGGCCGACGCAGGGCGCCGAGCAGCGCTTGATCTGGTACTGCAGGCAGGGCCGCGAGCGGGTGTTGAAGACGGTGTCGCGGCAGCTGCGGAGCGGGAACGCCTTGAGCAGCGCATTCAGCGTCTCGTTCACCGCACCGGCCGAGGCGAAGGGGCCGAAATACTCCGTGTTCGGCCGCTTGGCGCCGCGATGCTTGCCGATCAGCGGGAAGGTGTGGTCGCCGCGAATCGAGATGTAGGGAAAGCTCTTGTCGTCGCGGAGGACGATGTTGAAGACGGGCCGCCAGCGCTTGATGAGGTTGGCTTCGAGCAGCAGCGCCTCGACCTCGCTGCCGGTCGTGACGAACTCCATGCTGCGGCTCAGCGCCACCATCCGCTGCAGGCGGGCGCCCAGCACCTGCGGCTTGGTGTAGGCCGCCACGCGCTTGCGCAGCGACTTCGCCTTGCCGACGTAGAGCAGGTCGCCCTTCTCATCGAGCATCCGGTAGACGCCGGGCTCGTTCGGCAGCTTCGGCAGGAGGGCACGGATCATCGCCGCGCCCTTGAGGACGGCAGGCTGCTCCGTGACGGCGGTTTCCATGCTCAGGGAATGGGCAGCCGGAAGGCCCGGTTCAAGGCCGGAGCCGGATCAGCCCGTCTGCATGCCGTGGCGGACGGCGAGGCGCTTCAGCGGGGCGATGTGCTCGAGCGCGCCCAGCACCAGCCCGCGGGCGATGCGCACCGGCGGCAGCCGGTTCGTCGTCAGGCGCAGCAGGCTGTCGGTCAGCCAAAGTCGTTGCGTGTTGTCGCCGCGCCGCCGCCGCGCATAGGGCAGCAGCGCCTCGCCGGAGCCGATGTCCATGCCCCGCCGCCTGCAGGCGACCAGCGTCTCGACCAGCACGCCGATGTCGGCGACACCCATGTTGAAGCCCTGGGCGTGGATCGGGTGCACGCCGTGGGCGGCATCGCCGACGAGGGCCAGCCGTGGGCCGACATATCGATGGGCGTGCAGAGCACCGAGCGGATATGTCGTCGGCCCGCTCTCGATCGCGAGGGGGCGCAGGCCACCCGAGGTGGCCGCGGCGATGGCGGCGATCAGCTCGGCCGCGGGCTTGGCCGCCAGGGTCACGGCGTCGTCGCTGGGCATCGCCCAGGTGAGGCCGGCACGACGTCCGCGTAGCGGCAGCAGGGCCAAGGGGCCGGTCGGCAGCAGCCACTCGCGGACCTTCGATCCGTGCGGCTCGGCCAGCTGCAACACGGCGGTCAGACCGCGCTGCGCGTAGTCCCAGCGCTCGACGTCGATGCCGGCGAGCTTGCGCACGATCGACTGCCGGCCGTCTGCACCGACCAGGAGCTTCGCCGCCAGCCAGCTGCCGTCGGTTAGTTCCAGCCTGATCTGGTCGCGCTCGCGAACGACCGCGGCCGCCTCGCCCTGGACGAAGCGGGGCGGGCGGGGAGCCGACCTGCACGCTTCCAGCAGGCCGCGGCGGAGGTCGACGGGCTCGATGCCGTAGCCGAACGCACCCGTGCCGTGCGCCGAGGTGTCGTAGTGCACCGCGGCGGCACTGGCTGGGTCGGTGACCTCCACCTCGCGCACGGTCTCGACGAGGCGCGACAGGCAGCGCCAGACGCCCAGACGCTCCATCGTGGCGCGGCTACCGGCGAGAAGCGCGATGTTGCGTCCGTCGGAGGGTGCGGTCTCGATCGCCTCGGCCGGGCCAGGGTCGATGATCGCGACCGACATGCCGTGGCGGGCCAGACCGGCCCCGAGCAGGAGACCTGCCGGGCCGGCGCCCACCACGAGGACGTCGAAGATCCGTGCCATCACGCCGCTTACCTGCGGCAACCCCCCGCCCGGGTCCAGTCCGACGTGGCGCGTCAGACTGGCACGGCGGTCAGGAGATCGGTCTCGCTCGGATCCTTCACCCGACGGAGCAGGGCCGCCTTCAGCTTCTGCAGGGCGCGGTGCTCGATCTGGCGGACACGCTCCTTGCTGATGCCGAGGCGGACACCGAGCTCCTCCAGCGTGCGCCCTTCCTCGCGCAGGCGACGCTCCTTGATGATCGTCTGTTCGCGCGGACTGAGCTCCGCGATGGAGGAGGCCAGCCACTCGGCCCGGGTACGGCTGTCACGCGACTCGGAAACGACGTCCTCGGGGCTCGGCCGCTCGTCGGTCAGGAAGTCCTGCCACACGTCCTCGCCGGCCGGGCTGATCGGCGCATTGAGCGACTGGTCGCCGCCCATGAGCCGCATCTCCATGTGCTCGACGTCCGAGACCTCGACCTTCAGCTCGTTGGCGATGAACGTCTTGCCGGCCTCGTCGAGATGCCCATACGAGCCGTCGTCGATCTTCGCCCGCAGCCGGCGCAAGTTGAAGAAGAGCGACTTCTGCGCCGAGGTCGTCCCTGTGCGCACCACCGACCAGTTACGCAGGATGTAGTCCTGCATCGCCGAGCGGATCCACCACGCGGCGTAGGTCGAGAAGCGCACGTCCCGTTCGGGCTCGAACCGGGCGGCGGCCTGCATCAGGCCGACCACACCCTCCTGCACCAGATCGCCGAGCGGCAGACCATAATTGCGGAACCTACTGGCCGTGCTGATCACGAGACGCATATAGGCCTGGATAAGCTCGTGAAGCGCCTTCTCGTCCCCGCTGTTGCGCCACTTGCGGGCCAGATCGAGTTCGTGGTCGCGGGTCAGGAGAGGTGCGCTCATCGAGTCGCGGATCAACCGACGATTGGCCCGCTGCGTGTCGACGGTGTCCATGATGCCCATGAGACCTGTTCCTGCCTCGCTCATCCCGAGCGCCGTGGCGGCGTCGGGGATCACCTGAGTGCCATCCGCCTAACGTCTCATACGGGCACGGGTACCGCAGGGATCAAGCAGACGCGGATGAAATGGCCGCCATGCAACCGCCACCCGGACACCGCGTTCGCCGTGGGCACACCGAGGCGGTGATGCTAAGTAGCTCGCCGAAACGCCAGAATCGGGACCCTTGCTGATCGATGAGCAGTGCTGCGCAAACGTCGACGGCAGCTGATCACAAGTCTGTCAGAGTTCGGATCGAGGGGCTGGTGCAGGGGGTATGGTTCCGCGCCTGGACCGTCGATGCCGCAACGTCCCTGGGCCTCGACGGCTGGGTCAGGAACCGGCGGGACGGCACGGTGGAAGCCGTCTTCGCGGGTGCGGTTCCCGTGGTGGATCGGATGATCGAGCTGTGCCACGAGGGGCCGACCCGCGCAGTGGTGGGCCGAGTGATCGTCGAGGCGGAGACCGAAGCGGTGCCCTCGGGTTTCCGGAAGATGCCGACCCTCTGATGAGGCGGGACATGATGCTCGAGCCTGCGCCCAGCATGCCGACGACGCGGCGGGCGGCGATGACGGGGCTGCTCGCCGGCCTCGGTGCGCTGACACTGCCGGGCCGCGGCAGCGCCGCCGACATTCCTCCGAGCCGGGTGTTCGACATCTTCCGCAAGGGTGACCTCGTCGGTCACCACGCCATGACCTTCTCGCCCGATCCAGCCGGCGGCTTCGCCGTCGACCACGACATCGAGATCGTCATCAAGATCGCCTTCATCACCGCCTACAGCTACCGCCAGCAGGGTCGCGACACGTGGCGCGACGGCGTTATGATCGGCTCGGTGCTGGACACCGACGACGACGGGAACCGCACCCGGGTGCAGATCACGAAGGGCGGCGACCAGCTGCAGGTGGACGGCCCGGCCGGCACCTACGCCGTGCCGATGGGAACCATGAACGACATCTCGATGTGGAACGCCGGGATCATGCGGCTCGACCATGTCGTCGATGGGCAGAACGGCCAGTACACCCCGATCCAGCCGCAGCCGCCGGTGGCGGAGCGGGTGGCGGTCGGCGGCCAGATGGTCGACACCAAGCGCTACACCGTGCTCTCGACCAAGGGCCGCGAAGGTCGCATCTGGTACGCGAACGCGAGCATGGAGTGGGTGAAGGGCATCGTCGTTACACGCGGCGAGACCCTGGACTATCAGCTCCGAACCTAGGTCGCCAGGAGCGGCACGAAGCCCAGACCCTGCGGGGTCGCGGCGACGTATCCCCGGTCGGTCAGCTTCAGGTGCGGGATCACGGGCAGCGGCAGGAAGGCCAGCTGCAGCAGTGGCTCCTTCAGCGTGCAGCCGATCGAAGCGGCGGCGGCACGTAGCGGCACCAGACGCTCGCGGACGAAGCCGAAGCCGCGATCGCTCATCAGGCCCGCCACGGGCAGCGGCAGGTCACCCAAGAGCTTGCCGTGGCTGACGACGGCAGCACCGCCCTGGATCTCGATCAGGTGGTTCACCGCCATCGCCATGTCGGCATCGTTCGAGCCGGCGACGATGAGGTTGTGGCTGTCGTGACCGATGCTCGTGGCGATGGCACCGTCGACGGGGCCGAACCCGGTGACGAAGCCGCGGCCGATATTGCCGTTGCGGCCATGCCGCTCCAGCACGCAGAGCTTCAGGATGCCTGCCGCCGGATCGGCGACGAGGCAGCCATCGCGGGCGGTCATCGGCAGGTCGTGACGCTCGGTCAGGAGCGAGAACGGTAGAGCGCCGATGACCGGCACGATGCCGGACGTGCCACGCACGACGAGATCGGCGGCGGTCACGCGGGGGCGCTTCACCGAGCCGTAGCCGACGGGTGTGGGATGATCGTGACGGTCGAACAGCGAGGGCTCGACGATGCGGCCGCCGCAGACCACGTCTGACAAGGCGACCTCGTCCAGATCGTCGAGCAGCACGAGGTCGGCGCGGTAGCCCGGTGCCACGAGCCCGCGGTCGCGCAGGCCGAAGATCGTGGCGGCGCCAAGGGTGGCCGCCCGGTAGGCGGCGATCGCCGGTGCGCCGGCCCGGATCGCGTGCCGGATGGCGGCGTCGATATGACCCTCCTCGGTAATCTCCAGCGGGTTGCGGTCATCCGTGCAGAAGGCGATCCGCGGCCAGGTGAGGTCGGTCAGCAGCGGAGCGAGGGTGGCCACGTTCTTCGCGACGGAGCCCTCGCGCATCAGGATGCACATGCCCATGGCGAGCTTCTCGCCCGCCTCGTCCAGCCGGGTGCATTCGTGGTCGGTGCGGATGCCGGTGGCGAGGTATGCATCCAGCCCGCGACCCGAGAGCAAGGGCGCGTGCCCGTCGATGTGGCCGAGGGCGAAGCGGTCGAGCTTCGCCAGCAGGCCTGGATCGGCGGCCAGCACGCCCGGGAAGTTCATGACCTCCGCTAGGCCCAGGACCGCGGGATCGTCGGCCAGGGCCACGAGGTCCTCGACCTCCAGACGGGCGCCCGAGGTCTCCAGCTCCGTCGCGGGGACGCAGGAGCTGAGATTGACGCGCAGGGTCAGCGTGAGCGTTCGGGCGGCGGCCAGGAAGTAGCGGATGCCCTCCGCCCCCAGCACGTTGGCGATCTCGTGCGGATCGCAGATCGCGGTCGTGGTGCCTCGCGGGAGGACACCCTTCTCGAACTCGGCGGGCGTAACGAGCGAACTCTCGATGTGCAGGTGCGTGTCGATGAAGCCCGGGGCGACGATCCGGCCCTTGGCGTCGATCTCGCGCTTGCCGCGGTAGTCGGGACCGATGCCCACGATGGTGTCGCCGGCGATGGCGACGTCCGCGTCGTAGATCGTGCCCGTCGCCGTGTTCAGGATGCGGCCGCAGCGGATGACGAGGTCGGCGGGCTCGTTGCCCAGAGCCTGCGCGATGCGCCGTGCCAGGATCGCCGTCGTCATCCCTTCAGCTCCAGAGCCGTTGAGGCGGATTGCTTGACCGTCGACGGCCGCATCAGCCAACGTTCCATGTCGGGAGTTCGGGGGCAGCGTGCCAGGGCTCCCGCCGACCAGGGAACTGATCGTACGCCATGTGTGGGATCGTCGGTGTCATCGGCACCTCTCCGGCCGCCCCGCGGCTGCTCGAAGCCTTACGGCGCCTCGAATACCGGGGCTACGACAGTGCGGGCATCGCCACGCTCGTCGACGGACGCATCGAGCGGCGACGTGCGGAAGGCAAGCTCGACCGTCTGGCGGCGAAGCTGGAAGCCGAGCCGCTGGCCGGCCGCACCGGCATCGGCCACACGCGTTGGGCGACGCATGGAGCACCCACCGAGACCAACGCGCACCCGCACATCGGCCAGGGTGTCGCCGTAGTGCACAACGGCATCATCGAGAACTTCCAGACCCTGCGCGCGCGGTTGGTCGCCAAGGGCTGCTCGTTCAGCACGCAGACCGATACCGAGGTCGTCCCCTTCCTGATCGCCGACCACATGAAGCGCGGTCTGGATGCCAAAGCGGCGGCCGAGGCCGCGGTTCGCGAGCTGGAGGGTGCTTTTGGCCTCGCCATGATCTTCGAGGGTCAGGAGAACCTCCTCGTCGTCGCCCGCAAGGGCAGCCCGCTTGCGATCGGCCACGGCGACGGCGAGATGTTCGTCGGCTCGGACGCCCTCGCCCTGGCTCCCATGACCGAGCGCATCCAGTACCTCGAAGAAGGCGACATCGCCTTCCTGAACGCCGCCGGTGCTGTCGTCCACGACGCCTCCGGCCGCGAGGTCGAACGAAAGATCGTCCAGACGGCGATGTCGGGGGCCCTGATCGGCAAGGGCAACCACCGCCACTTCATGGAGAAGGAGATTCACGAGCAGCCGGCGGTGCTGGGCGACACGCTGCGCTCCTTCGCCGAGCCGGCGACTCACCGGATCTCGCTGCCGGATCTCCCGTTCGATCTCGCCACCGTGCCGCGGCTGGCGACGGTCGCCTGCGGCACCGCCTCCTACGCCTGCCTCGTCGGCAAGTACTGGTTCGAGCAGCTGGCCGGCATTCCCGTCGACTGGGACATCGCCTCGGAGTTCCGCTACCGCGGCACGCCGCTGGTGCCGGGCGAGGCCGGCCTCTTCGTCTCGCAGTCGGGCGAGACCGCCGACACGCTGGCCGCCATGCGCCATCTCCGCAGCGAGGGCGGCAAGGCGCTTGCGATCGTCAACGTCGCCGAGAGTACGCTGGCCCGCGAGTCGGACGGGCTCCTGCGGACCCTGGCTGGCCCGGAGATCGGCGTCGCCTCGACGAAGGCCTTCACCACCCAGCTGGCGACGCTCGCCTGCCTGGCGCTGGGTGCCGCGCGGGCGCGGGGCCGGCTGACGGCGGCGCGGGAGGCGGAGCTGACGCAGGCCCTCGACGAGGTGCCGGCCCGCGTTCTCCAGGTGCTGGAGCGCGACGCCGAGATCCGCGACATCGCACACGGCATCCTGAACGCGCGGGACGTCCTCTACATCGGCCGGGGCACCAGCTACGCCATCGCCCAGGAAGGTGCGCTGAAGCTGAAGGAGATCAGCTACATCCACGCCGAGGCCTATGCCGCCGGCGAGCTGAAGCACGGGCCCATCGCGCTCATCGACGACGACGTGCCGGTGATCGTCGTGGCACCACGCGACGGCCTATTCGACAAGACGGCCTCTAACCTGCAGGAAGTCGTAGCGCGCGGCGGCAAGGTCATCCTGCTGTCGGACCAGCAAGGGGTCGAGGAGCTGGGTTCCTACGCCTGGAAGACGGTCACCCTGCCGACGGTCGACCCCTTCGTAGCACCCATTCTCTACGCGGTGCCGGTCCAGCTGCTCGCCTATCACACGGCGGTGCTGAAGGGCACGGACGTCGACCAGCCGCGCAATCTGGCCAAGAGCGTCACCGTCGAGTGATCTGCACCGCCCGATCGGGCGGTCTGTGGACCGGCTGCAACGGAAGCATCATCCCCTGGTGCGCTCAGGCCACAGCCTTTGTTGTCGGAAAACGAACATCCCGATAATCTGAGAGATTTTTTGCCGACCGGCTGCACGCCGGAGGTTCACCGCCTCGCCCGGTCCCGCTACGGGCGCTCACGGCATCGAGAAAAACAGAAGTACCGATAACAAGCGGAGAAACGCATGCGTCGGTTGCTGGGCGGAATGCTCGCCGCGCTCCTACTTGCCTGGAGCGTTCCTGGACACGCCTTCGTCGCCGACTCGGCGCGTGACGAGGTCCCGGGCTCGCTGAACCTGATGGCCCTCAACATGTACCAGGAGGCCGGGGGCGAAGGCGACGAGGGGATGCTGGCGGTCGGCTGGGTGGTCCTCAACAGGGTGGCCGATCCCAGCTATCCGAAGACGATCGAGGGTGTGATCAGCCAGGGCTGCCAGTTCAGCTGGCGTTGCGACGGCCGCAGCGACGCCCCGCGCAGCGAGCAGCGCTGGCGCCGCGCCCTCGATCTGGCCCGCACCATGCTCGAGGCGCCCCCACCCGATCCGACGGGCGGCGCCATCTCCTTCCACAACACCTTCGTCTCGCCGGACTGGCACGGCCTTCGCCGCACGGTGCAGATCGGCAACCACGTCTTCTACGCCCGCCCCGACGGGCGCGCGCGGAGCCGGGACGACGGCTTCCAGTACCAGATCCGCTACGTCAGCCTGCTGACAGCGCAGCGCTGACCTCGGACGTCATCGCATCCGCGGGTGCGATGCCGAACACCCGGCAGAAGAAGGCGAACTCCGCCAAAAGGGCCGTCTCCATGGTGGCGGCCATCCGGAAGCCGTGGCCCTCCCCGGCGAAGGTCAGATAGGCCACGGTGATCCCTTTCCGGCGTAGTGCCGCCACCATCGTCTCGGCCTGATTGGGCGGCACCACCTTGTCGTCGAGCCCCTGCAGGAAGATGACCGGGCAGGACAGGCCGTCGACATGGTGGATCGGCGAACGGGCGCGGTAGACCTCCGCCGCTTCGGGCCAGGGTCCGATCAGCCGGTCGAGATAGCGGCTCTCGAACTTGTGGGTATCGCGCGCCAGCGCCTCGAGGTCGCCGATGCCGTAGGCCGATGCACCCGCCTTGAAAGCGTCGGTGAAGGTCAAGGCGCAGAGCGTGGTATATCCCCCCGCACTGCCGCCGCGGATCGCCACCCGGTCGCCGTCGACCGCCGCCTCGGCGGCGAGATGGCGGACCGCCGCGACGCAGTCCTCGACGTCGACGATGCCCCAGGTCCCATCGAGCAGCCGCCGATAGGCCCGGCCGTAGCCCGTGCTGCCGCCATAATCGACGTCGACCACCGCGAAGCCGCGGCTGGTCCAGAACTGGATGGCCAGACTGAAGGCGGCCGAAGCGCGCCCCGTGGGGCCCCCATGGGTGCGCACGACGAGCGGCGGTAGAGTTCCGGGCGGGCCTTCGAACTCGGGATTGGCCGGCGGATAGAACAAGGCGTGGGCCGTGCGGCCGTCGGCACTCGGATAGGCAATCGGGCGCGAACGGGTGAAGTAGGCGGCGTCGACCCCGGCCTCGCCCGAGGTCGCCAGCGTGCGCGTTCCATCCTCGCCGACGAGAAGCAGGCGTGCTGGTGCATCGGCCGGAAGCGCCTGGACGAGGGTACGGCCCCCGGAGCAGGAGATCCCGGCGAGGTCGGCCATGCCCAGGTCCAGCGGGTGAACCGTGCCGGCCGCGAGGTCGAGGCGGACGAGATCGCTGCCGCCGTCTCGGGTGAGAATGCCCATCGCCGTGCGATCGTCGAGGAAGTCGTACCAGCGCGCACCGAGTTGCCAGAGCGGCCCGGCGAGTTCGCCCTCGACGGGGCAGACGGACACCAGCCCGTCCCGCTCGACGCGATAAAGGTTCCACCACCCGCTGCGGTCGGAGACGACGTGGAGGCGTCCGTTGGGCGACCATTCGGGCTGGACGAGGCTCTCGTTCGGGCCGCCGGCAACCAGCCGCCGTGCGGCGGTCGCTCCCGCGACGTCGAGGTCGGCCAGCCACAGCTCGGTCCCGTCCCACGGCATCGCCGGGTGGTTCCAGGCGATCCAGGCGAGGGTGCGGCCATCGGGTGAGAGGCGGGGGTAGGCGACGAAGTCGTGGGCGCCAGACAGCACGACACCTTCGTGCGGGTCGCCCGCCAGCGGGACCGCCACGATCTCGTTGCGCGGCTCGCCGCCGTCGCGGTGGTCCTCGCGGACCGCCAGCACCCGGCCGCGCGGCAGGTCGAGCACGAGGTCGGCGTAGCGGAGCCTGCCGCCGCTCTCGGGAGTCAGCGGCCGCGGCAGGGCGTCCTTGGCCAGAAGGTAGAGACGCTGGTCGGCGAAGCCGGCGGCGACCACGACATCGCCACGGGCCGCGAAGGCACGCCCGCCATATTCGTGCACGCGGCTGCGGAGGTTGAACGTGACCGGCGCCACCTCCTCGGGCGGGCCTTCCCCGACCCGTCGGCAGAGCGCGATCCGCCCGGCCTCCTGGGGACGGCTCTCGCACCAATAGGCGGTCTCGCCGTCGAGCCAGGGGCTGGAGAGGCCGACCTGGGCCGCGGTCAGCAGCCGTGCGGTGATCGGCGAGCGCCAGCTGCCATAGGGTGCGACGGTGCTCAGGGGCTCAGGCCTGTGCCGGTGCCGCGACGGCGGGGGGCGAGGCGCGCCGCCAGAAGAGGAAAGCCACGAGGATGGTCACCACCGGATTGAAGATGTTGAGGAAGGCATAGGGCAGATAATCCTGTGTCGCCACGCCGAGTGTCGCCGCCATGTAGGCCCCGCAGCTGTTCCACGGCACCAGTGCCGAGGTGACCGTCGCCGAATCGCCCAGCGTGCGTGAGAGGAGGATCGGCGGCAGGCGACGCTCGGCGAACTCCGCCTTGAACATCCGGCCGGGCAGAACGATGGCGATGTACTGGTCGCCGGTGATCAGGTTGGCGCCGACGCAGGTGCCGACGACGGTGCCGACGAGGCCGAAGGCCGAGCGGGCTGCACCGAGCAGCGGCTGTACCAGCCGCTGCAGAATGCCGCCATGCTCCAGCACCGAGCCGTAGGCCAGCGCCGCGAGAATCAGCCAGACGGTGTTCAGCATGCTCTCCATGCCGCCGCGCGTGAGCAGCTGGTCGAGCGCGGGATCGGCACTCTTGTAGTGGAAGCCCGACGCCAGGGCCGTCCAAACGCCTTTCAGCAGGCCCAAGGCACGCGGCAGGTCCGGTGCATCGGCCAGATGAAGGACGAGGTCCGGCACCAGGATGACGGCCATGATGCCGCCGGTGACGGCACCGGCGATGATCGCATTGAACGCCGGTGCTTTCAGAAACGAGAGCACCAGCACGACGACGAGCGGCAGGAAGGCCCAGGGTGTCACCTGGAAGCTGCCGGCGATGGCCGCCTGCGTCGCCGAGGCGTCGAAATCGTGCGGCTCGCCGAGAAGACCGAACAGGATCAGTGCGATGGCCAGCGCCGGACCGGAGGTGACGACCGAGGCCCGGATGTGCGCGAACAGCTCGGCGCCGGCCGACGCGGCCGCGAGGTTCGTCGTATCCGAGAGCGGCGAGGCCTTGTCGCCGAAATAGGCCCCCGAGATCACCGCCCCGGCGGTGATGTAGGGCGAGAGGCCCATCTGCGCGGCGACACCCATGAGGCCCACGCCGATCGTGCCAGCGACCGTCCAGGAACTGCCGATGCTGAGTGCCACCAGCGCGCAGACGATGCAGGCCGAGAGATAGAAGTAGTGCGGGCTCAGGATGCCCAGCGCGTAGTAGACCATGGCGACGAGTGTGCCGCTCATGGCCCAGGTGCCGATCAGGGCACCCACCGCACCGAGGATGAAGACCGCCGGCAGGGCCGAGGAGATGCCGGCGACGACGGCCTCGCGCACGCTGTGCCAGCTGTGACCGTTCTTCCAGGCGATGCCGCCGGCGACCGTGGCGGCGAGCACCAGGGCGATCTGGTTCGGGCCGTAGGAGGCACCGTCGCCGAACAGATAGAAGCCCAGCGAGACCAGAACGACGAGACCGCCGACGGCGATGGCGCAGTCGAGGCCCGAGGGCGGGCGCGGTGGATCCGGGCGGGTCCATCCCAACATCGCTGGCTCCATATGGGTCTCGACGCGTTGCCGGAGCGTTAGCAGACCAGCCGTAGCGGCCGCTATCGCGAGGATGGACGATCTCCCTCAATTCCGATATGTTCCTGTTTTGTTCTCATGCGGAGTTGCCGATGATCCGGGGAGGTCACAAGGGTCGCGGGGCCACCCTGAACCCCGAGGGTCGGTTCGAGCGGCAGGCCCGCGAGGTCGTCGACGACGGTTGGGGCGGCCTCGACGAGCTGGCGGCGGCACCGGGGCCGGCAACGACCGTGACGCCCGACACGAGCCGATCGATCATCGCCCGCAACGACAGTCCGGACATCGGCTTCGACCAGTCGATCAACCCCTACCGGGGCTGCGAGCACGGCTGCATCTACTGCTATGCACGGCCCAGCCACTCCTGGCTCGGCCTGTCGGCGGGGCTCGATTTCGAGACGCGCCTGTTCGCGAAGCACGACGCGGCGGCCCTGCTCCGCCGCGAGCTGGCGCGGCCGGGCTACGTGCCGAAGACGCTGGCGCTGGGCGCCAACACCGATCCCTACCAGCCGGTCGAAGGCCGCCTCGGCATCACCCGCGGCGTGCTGCAGGTGCTGGCCGAGGCGCGCCACCCGGTCGGCATCGTCACGAAGTCGGCCCGCGTGCTGCGCGACCTCGACCTGCTGCGGGATCTGGCGGCCGACGGCCTCGTGCGGGTCGACGTCTCGGTGACGTCGCTCGATGCGGAGCTGTCACGGCGGATGGAGCCCCGGGCCAGCGCGCCGTCGCTGAGGCTACGGGCGATCGAGCGGCTGGCGGCGGCCGGCGTACCGACCGGTGCGAACCTCGCACCCATGATCCCCGGCATCAACGACCACGAGATGGAGCGGCTGGTGGCGGCCGTCGCTGCCGCGGGTGCGATGTCCGCCAGCTGGATCCTCGTGCGGCTGCCTTTCGAGGTGAAGGACCTGTTCGAAGCCTGGCTCGCCGAGCACTTCCCCGACCGCGCCGAGCGGGTGCTGTCGCTGATCCGCCAGTGCCGCGACGGTCGTCTCAACGATCCGGAGTTCGGCTCGCGGATGCGCGGCTCGGGGCCGGTCGCGGACCTGCTGCGCACCCGCTTCGCCGCCGCCTGCCGCCGCCACCGCCTTCAGGGCCGCTTCCGCCCACTCCGCACCGACCTGTTCCGCCCGCCGCGAGCGGACGGCCAGCTCAGTCTGTTCTGATCCGTGCCGACCGGATGACGTCAGTAGTTGCCGTCATAGGCAGCGCCGAAGATCTGCCCGACGCGGAAACTCAATCCCGGCACGACGATGGTATTGAGGGTTTTCACCGCTGTCTTCGCACCGGTATTCTGGTTGATGGTGTAGACTGTGGTGTTGGCGAAGCCGTAAAGTGAGTTGCCGGGTGCGGCTAAGCCGTAAAGGTTGATGAGTCCGACCGTGACCGAGTTCAGTACAGCACCTGTGTTGGGATTGAGCTTGACGAGGCGTTTGGCGACATTGTCGGACGCCAGATACAGAGCACCGTTCACCTTGACGAGATCGCCACCCGACTTGAACGAACCGGTTGAACCGATGACGGTCGCTTTCCCGGTCGCGATGTTGATACGATAGAGCTTCGCCTGCGAGTAGCTGTGCGCATAACAGGCGCTGCTGCTGTAACAGAAGAGCGCATTGATGCCGCTGGCACCGAGATTGCCGACGAACGTCAGCGCGCCGTTGCTCGGATTGACTCGGTAGAACTTGGTGAAGGTCACCCCGTACAGCTTGCCGCCCGGGGCAAAGGAGATGTCCTTGAGTTCCTGGCTGGTCCTGCCGATGTACTTGATACCTTTGGTACCGGTGTCGAAGGTCCAGAGGTGACTGTTCGTATCGGTCAGGTAGATCTTGGCTCCCGAGGCACGGGCGGTGGTCTCGCCGGCCGTCGATGCGAGCGGGATCGATCCGCTCGGAACTTCGGCTGCATCCTGGGCGGTCTGCGCCTGGGCGATGCCCGACACGAGGATGCCGAGCATGACGGCGAGGACCGGTGGCCGCCAGAGACCGAGTTTCAAGTTTTTCATAACGCTACTCGACGCAGGATTTGACTGTTCCCGTCATTATCGTTTTGGAACAGTTTATAGTCAACAGTACTGAAACTGTTCAATCCTGAGCATGAATTCGTATCTAGAGTTGCACGGCGAGCAGGCGCTCAGCGCCTAACGGGCGCAGGATCGGCATGTGACGTTGCGGCGAGGACGGTGTCACTGCGGGTACGCAGCCCCGCGGACCTGATCGGGGCCTGCAGGCCAGACGGGCAGGGTGACGGTCGACTCGGTGGCGCCGGTATCCTCGTTGATCTCGTAGAGCTTCACCTTGCCGTTCGGGAAACCAAAGCCGTAGAGCTTGTTCGTGCCGGTGCTGACGAGACCCCAGAGTTGGTCGATACCGTCGCGCTTGGGGCTGCCGCTCACGAGTGTGCCCGTCGTCGGGTCGAGTCTGATGAGCCAGCCGTTCTCGGCCGCCAGATACAGCTTGCCCTCGTGGAAGGTCAGGTCACCGTCCGAAGTATATCCGAACTGCTTGTTGGACGGCGTGATCGGCGTCGCGCGGCCCGTGGCGATCATGATCTTGAACAAGCGCTTCGAATTGGCGGCCGCCGCGAGGCAGTAGCTGTTGCTGGGACAGACCAGCGCGTTCATCATGACGCCGTACTGATTGAGACCAGCGACCTGATTCGCTCGATAGTACTTTCCTCGACTGTCGAACGTGATGATGTAGAAGTAGCTGAAATCGATACCGTATAGAATGCCGTTTGGCGCGTACGCAATGTCGCTCAACGTGACATTGATCGGGTAACCTTTTCCGACCATTTTTCCATTGGCAACGTCGACCTTGTAGACCGAGCGCGCGTCCACGACCGTTGCCACTTTCGGCGTGACGGTACGTCTATCTGCACTGCCGGTGCCGAGGGGCGGTAGGGACAAGCTGGCGTCCGGTACGGTTCTCGGGCTGTTGCGTTCCTGCGCTCGCAGACCCGCCGGTCCCAAGCCGGTCACGGCGACGATGAAGCAAATCAGTCCGGCTCTGATGAAGCTATCAAGTTGCCACATGTTCATATTTCGCTGCCGCAGTCGAATTCAGAGTAGCGGTCACTCTATCGTTCATCGGCGAATTTGGTCAACAGCTCCGAGACTGTGCAATTCCCTGCGCGCTGCGAAACCGCAGATTGCGGGCGGGTCTCTTCTCGCCCGCGCTGGCTCTGGTAGGGTCCGCAGCCGAACAGGGAGGAAACGATGCAGAAGCTGCGGTTCGGCGTGATGGGCGTCGCGAAGATCGCGCGGGAGAAGGTGATCCCGCCGTTGCAGAAGGCCTCGCGCTGCGAGGTGGTGGCGATCGCCTCGCGGGATGCCGAACATGCGGCCGCTGCCGCGAAGAAGCTGGGCATTCCGCGGGCCCACGGCAGCTACGAGGCGCTGCTCGCCGATCCCGAGGTCGACGCCGTCTACATCCCGCTGCCCAACCATCTGCACGTGGAGTGGAGCCGGCGTGCGGCGGAAGCCGGCAAGCTCGTGCTCTGCGAGAAGCCGCTGGGACTGACGGCCGAGGACGCGGCGAGCCTGATCGCGGTGCGCGACCGCACCGGGAAGGTGATCCAGGAAGCCTTCATGGTGCGCACGCACCCGCAATGGCTGAAGGCGCGCGAGATCGTGCGCTCGGGCCGGCTCGGCACCCTGCGGGCGATCCAGGGTTGGTTCAGCTACCATCTCACCGACCCCGCCAATGTGCGCAACGTCCGTGAGTGGGGCGGCGGCGGCCTGCTCGACATCGGCTGCTACCCGATCACGACGTCGCGCTTCGTCACCGACCGCGAGCCGACGCGCGTCGCGGCCCTGATCGACCGCGACCCGACGAGCGGCATCGACCGGCAGGGCTCGGTGATCCTCGACTTCGGCGACGTGCAGTCGAGCTTCGGCTACGGCACGCAGATGGTGCCGCGGCAGACCATGCAGTTCTTCGGCGACAAGGGCCGGCTGGAGGTCGAGGTGCCGTTCAACGCGCCGGTCGACCGGCCGTGCCGGCTCGCGCTCTACCAGGGGCCTGGGCTCGGCGACGTGCCGGCCGAGGTGATCGAGATCCCGACCTGCGACCAGTACGGGATCATGGGCGACGCCTTCGCCGCCGCCGTCCAGGACGGCACACCGCCGCCGGTGTCGCTGGAGAACAGTGTCGCCAACATGAAGGTGATCGACGCCTGCTTCCGCGCCGCCGAGACGGGTGCTTGGGTCGCGTTGTAGGTTTATCGGATCTCCGTCTCGACGAAGGCGAACTCGAAGTCGTTGGCGTTGATCACGTCGTGCTCGACGCCAGCCCGGCGGAAATAGGGCACCCCGGCTTTCAGGTCGGCCACGGTCTCGACTCCGCCGGCTCCGACCAAGCGTAGGCGGCCGTCCATCAGCGACAGGACGACATAGTTGAACTCGTGCCGATGCCAGCCGGTGGCGGCGCCAGGGGCGAAGCGCCACTCGGTGACCCGCACCCGCTCATTGTCGATGAAGACCGTGGGCACCGCACTGCCGCTCATGAGCGTCTCTGTAACCGGGGTGATTGTGCGAACGTGACAGCACAGTAAGGTGCAGGCGGCAACGGGCAGGTCGCAGGGGGGACGGCATGTCGTGGCGAGCCGCAATGTCGGCGCTGACGGTGGCGCTTGCCGTGTGCTTGGCGACGAAGGCCGGCCATGCCCAGGATCAGGCCGCCGACGAGGTGGTGGAGGCGAGCTCCGACGATCTCGAGGCGCTGGTGGCACCGGTGGCGCTGTTTCCCGATCCCATCCTGATGCTGGTGCTGCAGGGCTCGGTGCTGCCGCTGCAGATCGTGCAGGCGGACCGCTTCCTCGACGCGCACGCCAAGGACGCATCCCGGGAGCCGCCCGATGGGCTCGATCCGGCGGTGATGGGGCTGCTCAACTATCCCGACGTGGTCGGGCAGATGAGCGACTATCTCGACTGGACACAGTCCATGGGCGAGGCCGTCGTCGACCAGCTCGACGAGGTGCAGGTGGCGATCCAGGACGTCCGCCAGACCGCCTACGGGCTCGGCATGCTGAAGACGACCGACCAGCAGAAGGTGATCGTCGAGGACGACGTGATCCGGATCATGCCGGCGAGCAAGGACAAGGTGGTCATCCCGATCTACGACGCCGGCGCCCTGCTCGAAGCCGGTGCCGCTGCCGAAGAGGCCGCGGTGGCGATCCAGGAGCCGGCACCCGCGACGGCAGCACCCGCCCCTGCATCGGCTCCCGCCCCAGCTGCGGCTCCCGCACCGGCGTCGACGCAGGCATTCGCCCCCGAGCCGGCGTCGACGACCGCACCGATCGCCTACGCCCCGGCGGCCGTCGCACCGCCGCCGGTCGCTTACAGCGCGCCGCAGAGCAGCTTCTGGTCGACTGCGGCGACCTTCGCCGGCGGAGCCGCCGTCGGCGGGCTGCTGGGCTACGTCCTGTCGGACGACGACAATGACGACATCGACTGGGACGACATCAACGACGAGATGGAGGACCTGTTCGACGACCAGTTCGACGACTTCGCCGACGACATGCGGGACGAGATCCGCAATGCCATCGACGACAACGACATCGAGGAGCTGAGCGACCGGCTGAACGGCCGCGACGTCAACATCTCGGACAGCAACATCGTCGTCGGCAACCAGATGCGCCAGCGCGAGAGCATCCAGAACGAGCTTCGTGCCCGGCAGGAGGGGACGAAGCAGGGCCTCGGGACCCGCAAGGAGCGCGAGAAGAAGCTGGCGGAGCTGCGGGAAAAGGGTGGCGACGGCGGGCTGACGCTACCGCGGGCGGCGGGCCCCAAGCCGGCGAAGGCGGCGGCCCCCAGGCTGCCCCAGCGGGCCGATGCGGCGCCCAAAGTGAAGCGGCAGGTCGAGCTGCCGAAGGGGGCCGGGACGCGGCGGGATGCGGCGGCGGCCGCTGCGCCGAAGAGCGTGAAGCAGATCGCGTCGGTCCAGCAGCGGGCGAAGGTCGAGGGTCGCCCCCGCCCGCAGACCCTCGGCACCAAGGCGCCGGCCCAAACGCGGGATGTCACGAGGCCGCGGCCGAACGCGGCAGCTATGGCAGCGGCGGCCAACCCGCGGCGTCAGGTCAACCGCGACAGCGACCGGGGTCAGGCGAGCCGTGCGGCGGCAGCCAAGCTCGGCAACGTCAAGCTGCCACAGGCCGCACGCGGCGGTGGCGACGGGCCGAAGCTGCAGCGACCCGGCGGGAGCGGCGGGAGTCGTGGGGGCAACGCACTGAAGAACGTCGGTGGCAGCGGCAAGGCGGCGAAGATCGCTTCGGACCGGGGCAAGCAGAGCCGTGGCGGTGGCGAGGGTGGCAGGCGGCGAAAGGGCTGATCGATGCGCAACGTGAACCTATTCCGCATTCGCGCCGGGCTCTGCGCCGCGGTGATGATGGGCTGGTCCCTGGCCGCGGCGGCCGATGAAGCGAGCCAGCCGCATTTTCCGACGCCTGAGGCAGCTCTGGATGCGCTCCGTGCCAGTCTGGACGCCGAGGACTCGTCGGCCCTCGTGAACCTGCTCGGGCCCGAGAACAAGGACGACATCGTCGGCGGCGACGCGGCGCAGGCGCGGAACGTTCTGGACCAGGCGAGGGCGGCGGCGGACCGGGGCCTGAAGCTGGAGCCGGGCGAGGCTCCCGACACCTGGACGGTAGTGATCGGCAGCCGGGACTGGCCGCTGCCCTTTCCGCTGGTGAAGGAAGCGGCCGGCTGGCGGTTCGACACCGAGGCCGGGCTCGACGAGATCGTCGACCGGCGGATCGGCGAGAACGAGCTGACCGCCATCGCCAACATGCGGGCCTATGTCGACGCCCAGGTCGAGTACGCCGGGGAGGATCATGACGGCGACGAGGTGCTCGAATACGCGCAGCGGATCCTCAGCACGCCCGGCAAGCAGGACGGCCTCTACTGGCGCACGGAGCCGGGTCAGCCGCTGAGCCCGCTCGGTCCGCTGGCCCAGGACGATGCGGACTACACCCAGTACATGGAGGCGGGTGATTCCTATCACGGCTACGAGTACAAGGTGCTGGCGGCCCAGGGCGCGAATCCCCCAGGCGGCGCCTACGACTACGTCATCAACGGCAACATGATCGCCGGCTTCGGCCTGATCGCCTGGCCGACCGACTATGGCAACTCGGGGATCATGACCTTCATCGTCAATCATCAGGGCAGGGTGTACGAGAAGGACCTGGGTCCGGACACGGCGAAGATCGCGCAGGCGATCGGCCGCTACGATCCCGATGCGAGCTGGACCCGGCTGACGGAGACGCAGTGACGCTCCTCACGCTCTACGACTTCCCGGGCTCGGGCAACGGCTACAAGGTGAGGCTGCTACTGGCCCAGCTGGGCGTGCCCTACCGGCTCGTGGCACTCGACATCCTCAAGGGCGAGACGCGCACGCCCGAGTTCCTGGCCATCAATCCCAACGGCAAGATCCCGACGGTCGTGCTCGACGACGGCACCGTGCTGCCGGAATCGAACGCCATCATGTGGTACTTCGCCGAAGGCACGCCCCTGGTGCCGGACGACCGCCTGGGCCGGGCGCAGGTGCTGAGCTGGCTCTTCTTCGAGCAGTACAGCCACGAGCCGACCATCGCCGTGGCGCGATTCATCCTGCACTTCATGCCCGAGGACAGCCCGCGACGGGCCGAGTTGCCGCGGCTGCAGGAACGGGGTGCCGCGGCACTCGACGTCCTGGAGACTCGGCTGCAGCGACACCCCTTCCTGGTGGCCGATCGCTACTCGATCGCGGACATAGCACTCTACGCCTACACGCACGTGGCCGGGGAAGGCGGGTTCGACCTCCGCCGTTGGCCCGCGATAGGTGACTGGCTCCGCCGGGTCCGGGAACAGCCCGGCCACGTGCCGATGGATCTTGGCTGAAGGTCAGTCCGAGGCCAGCATCTGCTCGGTGGCGACGATCGTGACCGGGGCCACACCGTCCTCGACCATGCCGAGGCGCTTGGCGGCTCCCTTGGAAAGGTCGATCACCCGGCCCGCCTTATAGGGGCCGCGGTCGTTGATCTCGACGACGACAGACCTGCCGTTCTCGATATTGGTGACGCGCACCTTGGAGCCGAACGGCAGATCCCGGTGTGCTGCGGTCATGTCGCTCGGGTCGTAGCGGTCACCGCTGGCGGTGCGCCGGCCCTCGAAGCCCGGGCCGTACCACGACGCCTTTCCGGCCTGCTCGAAGCTGTACCTCTTTCCGGCCGCAACCGGCTCTGCCAACATCGCGCCAAGGGCAGTCAATACTGCCAAAGACAAGGTGAGATTACGCGTCTTTCCCTTCATGGCTCGGTGTCCTCCTTCGTACGTCTCACTGCTGGTGCTGCCTTGGGGGCACCAACAATGAAGGAGGCGGCCTATGCCCAGAGTTCCCGGAATGTGCAAGCAATTGGACCGTGCCGAGCCGACACGGCCCAACGAGTAGGCGTTATTCGAGTGCGTGAATCGGCAGCTGTGATGCTGCACTGCAACAACTTTGTTGCGAGCGAGGCACAGCGATGCGGAGGGCTGCGGCCGCGCAAGCGGCCGCTTCGAAGCTCAGGCCTCGACGGGCTCCGGAGCCGTCTGGATGGCCAGGATCTCGACCTCGCCCGTCGGCAGCCGACGCGAGTCCCCGGCCTCGGCACCCAGCAGGGCGCTCGCCACGGGTGTGGTCCAGGCGATACGCCCGGTGACCGGATCGGCCTCGTCCTCGCCGACGATCCTCAGGCGCATGGGCTTGCCGTCGGTGCGCTCCAGCTCGACGAGCGCTCCGAAGACCACGCGGTCGGCGTCGGCGTCCGGGACGGTCACCTGTGCTGTGCTGCGGCGGGCACTCCAGTAGCGCAGCTCGCGATTGGCGCGGCCCATCGCCTCCTGATCGTCGGCATCCGTGGCGGTGGCCAGTTCGTGGCGCCAGCGCTGCAGCTCGGCATCGATCAGTGCCAAGCCCCTCTCCGTCACGAAGTTCGGATGCGGGCTGATCGGGCGATCCGGCATCGGAGCGACGACGATGCCGTCGTCCTCCCGGACGAAGGCGCGGCTCATGTAGGTGGGCCGAGTACGGCTGCGGTCTGGCCGAACAGGATCTTCTTGGCCTCGTCGTCCATGGGGGTATCCCTCCTGCGGTAACGGTCACCGAGTTCGTAGGCCCGAACGGTGGCCGGGCGGGCGGCGATCGACTCGAACCAACGGCGGAGATTGGGGAAGTCGGCCAGATCCTGTCCCTGACGCTCGTAGGGCACGATCCACGGATAGGAGGCCATGTCGGCGATGCCGTACTCGGTGCCGGCCACGAAGGCCCGATCCTTCAGCCGCCGATCGAGGACGCCGTAGAGACGGTTGGTCTCGTCGACGTAGCGCTTGGTGGCATAGGGAATGCGCTCCGGAGCGTACTGGCTGAAATGATGGTTCTGACCTGCCATGGGTCCGAGCCCACCCATTTGCCAGAACAGCCACTGCAGCGTTTCGATCCGGCCACGGAGGTCGCCGGGGATGAAGCGGCCCGTCTTTTCGGCGAGGTAGAGAAGGATGGCGCCGGACTCGAAGACCGAGACGGCCGGGCCGCCGTCTGCCGGCGCGTCGTCGACGATCGCCGGCATACGGTTGTTGGGCGCGATCTTCAGGAACTCGGGCCGGAACTGCTCGCCGCGTCCGATGTCGACCGGCACGATCCGGTACTCGAGGCCCGCTTCCTCGAGAAACATCGTGATCTTGTGGCCGTTCGGGGTCGGCCAGTACCAGAGATCGATCATCAAGAGGCGCCCGCAGCTGCTGTCGAGGGCGGGAAGGATGGGGTACACGCCCCAGGACGGCAAGCCGGGCGATGCGTATACGGCTCTGAAAGGACCTGCACCTCCGGCCGTTACGGCGAGAAGATGGTGGCCTCGTCGATCGCCGGAGCTTCGTATGTCCTGTTCACACCCTCCACTGCGGTGGAATTGTGGAAGAAGGACACGAGCAGGGTCTCCGAATGTTCGGCCTCATCTCAAAACTTGACATCATTCCTAGGCTCATTTATCCTGTCTGCTCATGGACGACACGCCCTACCGCCTCGACCCCGAGTTCCGCGCCGGCCGCAAGAAGCGCCGGCTCGTCCGGCTCATGGCGCTGGGCGCCACCGCCGCGAAAGCGGCGGCGAAGCTCAACATCACCGACGCCGAGCTCGATGCCTTCACCGCCGATCCGGACCTGCCGGAAATGGTGGAAGCCTATCGCGAGATGTACGGCCAGCCCGAGGAGGAGATCCTCCGCCGGCTGCGCGACCTCGCGATCAAGATCCTGGTCGAGTCGGTCGAGGAACGCGATCCCAAGGTCTGCGCCTGGTTCTTCCGCGAGCTGCAGCACGCCCGCAATCCCTGCGTGACGCTGGCGAAGTCCGTCATGCGCGCCCAGGAGCGGGCCGTGCGTGAGGCTGCGGAAACCGAGACGCCCAAGCCGCCGCCGAAGGTGAAGCGGGTGCTCTATCCGCCGCGCCCGTACGACGACCTCGAATCGCTCCGGCATCGCACCACCGTCCGCCTGCGCGACCAGCTTATCGTCGAGGCGCAGGAAAAGGCGCGGGAGGAAGCCGAGGCCAAATCCGCATCGGGCGAGCCGTCTCGGCCGCCGCAACCTGTGCCCGTGCCACCGCCGGCCCTGACGCGTCGGCCGGAGACAGCGGAGGAACGCGACTACCGCCGCGTCCTCGGGAAGATCATGGACAAGCGGATCAGACTCCGCGTGCGGGATCCGGACGCCGACACGTCGTAAGCGCGTCGCGCGCCAAGACTTCAGCCCAATCCTTCAACCTCAAACCCGCCGCCGTCCTCATCACGAGCCCCCAGCCGATCCAAGGCTGAGCGGGGCCCATTCCTGTTGAGGTGCAGCCTTCAGGTCGTCAGCCGGATCCTCTGGTCGTCGAGGTCGACGGTGAGGCGCCTTGGTCACCCGAGAGTGATGCCTGAACCTCCTATTCGAAGGCAGCGCAGTCGGCATCCTCCTGCGGGCCGAGCTCGATCAGCGGAATTAGAGCCGTTCTGCCGACGGAGATCTCGGGGTGGTTCCAGTAAACAATCGGGACGCGCAGATCGTCCAGGACGGCCGGTGTCAGCATCCAAAAGTCGGGCAATGCGTGAGCAGCCGTTCGCCAGAGTTCGCGATGTTTGCATGCAGCCCGCCTCGGCTGCCGCAAGAAGAGAAAGACCGGACTCTTCCGAATCCGGTCTTTCCACAATGCACCGACGCTCGACAGCCTATGACGGCGTCGATCTGTCGGGTCAGGGCGCCAGGTTCAAATTGTCTCGCGTCTTGACGGCGACACTGTGATCGCGAACCACGCTGTCGCCCGAGATGCCGAGGCCGCCTACGATTTCGGACTTGCCCTTTACCAGGGCAACGCCGCCGCCGAAGGTGATGGTGCCACCCACCCGCTTGCCGATCAGCGGATCATTGGCGGTGCCCCACTTATCGAACGGACCCTTGTAGAGCTCGTCGGGATCGCCTGGGTTGCCGAGTGCCACCCCGTAAAGAGGCTTCCCGGGCTGAACCAGCGGGTCGAGATCCTTGGTGTCGAACAGCTCGAGCTTGCCGTCTTGCTTGATGGCTAGACCGTTCGCCGTGAATGCCTTGGCGGCGGCGATCTGCCGGCTCAGGAGCCACTGGGACGTCCTGGACGAACCGGAAAAGGCGACCTGGCAGACCGCGCCGGACCGATCGACAACAACAGCCCACATGGGATTGTTGAAGTCCGTCTTGTCCGCAGCGACCGCATTCTTCAGCGCATCCTTCAGATTATTGTAGCTGACCGGGCAGTCGGCCCAGGCTTGGGCGGCACCGCCCAAGATAGCCAGCGCGCCGATAGCGGCGACAGAACAGAGCTTCGTCAAGTTCAGCTTCATCATCGCGTGTTCTTTCCTGCTCAGGCCGACCTGTCTGTCGGCAAAAACACAGCCTCAAAACACTCCACGTTCCAGTTGCTTCGGGCTGAAAGCAGGGCTTAACATTCCTGAGAAGCACGCTGCTCCTCAGTTCAGACCACCCCCCTATGTTGGCGGCCGCAAGGGCCGCATTGCAGTTCGCGCTTTAGTTGCGCCGTCATCAAGCTTTCGCAACTCAGAGACGGGGCGTTCTACCCTATACACAAGCGTATAGCAGTTCGGGCCTTCGCCTCCCTGCGCGAAAGTTTCTTCCACTGCACCGGTTTTTACTCGGCGTCGGTGCAATATAAGACGTGCCTTTTTCATGCCGTCAATGGGGGACAACACTGCAAGTTTTTGTGACAGGGCTATGGCGGCGCCCGGATTGGGCGTGGCGCCGCAAACCGCCGGCTCGTACGGATGGCACGCCACTTGCCTAGTGTCGTTTGACGCGGCACGTAGAGAGAAAGCGTGCCTGGTGAGGTGCGGATGACGGCGGCTGAAGGGGCGGGGATTTTTGCCGGCTACGATGCCGGACTCTACTACTGCGAGCTGACCGATCGCCGGGCAGCGGTCGAGCCTCTGATCGCTCAGGTGGCGGCCCGGATCGAGCAGTTGGGCGTCGACGACCTGCGCGCCCGAGCAAGGGACGCCGAAACCGAGCTCTACAATCTCGGCATCACGTTCACGGTCTACAGCCAGGGCGATGTGATCGACCGGATCCTGCCGTTCGACGTGGTTCCTCGCGTCATTCCAGCCGCCGACTGGCGCAGCATCGAAGCCGGCGTCGTGCAGCGGGTGACCACCATCAACCGCTTCCTGCACGACCTCTACCACGACCAGAAATTCCTGAAGGACGGTATCATCCCGGCCGACCTGGTGCTGGGCAACGCCAATTTCCGGCCCGAGATGATGGGCCTCGACCTGCCGTTCGGCACCTATGTCCACATCAACGGTACCGACCTCGTCCGCGGCGACGACGGCCGGTTCCGGGTGCTGGAGGACAATGCCCGCACTCCGTCCGGTGTCTCGTACGTCGTCGAGAACCGGCATCTCATGCTGCGGACCTTCTCGGACCTGATGCACGACCTGCCCGTGCGCTCGGTCTCGGATTATGGGCGCCGCCTGCACGAAGCACTATGCGAGGTAGCACCGGTCGGCGTCGACGATCCGCAGGTGGTGCTGCTTTCGCCGGGCGTCTTCAACTCGGCCTATTTCGAGCACGTGTTCCTCGCCCGCGAGATGGGCGTACCGCTGGTCGAGGGACGAGACCTCGCGATCATCGACGACCGGGTCTGGATGCGGACCGTGGCCGGCCCGGAGCCCGTCCACGTCATCTATCGGCGGCTGAACGACGACTTCCTCGATCCCGAGGCCTTCAATCCGGAGAGCCTGCTCGGCGTCCCGGGCGTGATGCGTGCCTATCGGAAAGGCAATGTGGCGCTCGCCAACGCACCCGGCACCGGTGTGGCCGACGACAAGGCCGTCTACGCCTACATGCCGCGGCTGATCCGCTACTATCTCGACGAGGAGCCGATCCTCGACAATGTCGAGACCCACATCTGCCGCGAGCACGAAGGCCTGGCCTACACGCTGGCCCATCTCGACGAGCTCGTGGTGAAGCCGGTTGGCGAGTCGGGTGGCTACGGCATCACGATCGGGCCGCGGGCGACCGCTGCCGAGCTGGAGGTCTGCCGGCAACGGCTCGTGGCCGACCCCGCCAACTATATCAGCCAGCCGATGATCAACCTCTCGGTGTCGCCCACGCTCGTCGACGGGGGGATCGAGCCCCGGCATGTCGACCTGCGGCCCTTCGCGGTCACCGGGCGGAGCACCTGGGTCCTGCCGGGCGGGCTCTCGCGCGTGGCGCTGAAGAAGGGCTCGCTCGTCGTCAACAGCTCGCAGGGCGGCGGATCGAAGGATACCTGGGTCCTTGACTAACCTCCTCGCCCGCTACGCCGAGGCACTGTTCTGGATGGCCCGCTACGTCGAGCGGGCCGAGAACCTCGCCCGCGTCCTCGACGTGCAGGAAACCTTCGCGCGCGACAGCCGCGGCAGCCACGACTGGCGCGCCATCCTGCAGCTCTATGTCGACGAGGAGCGCTTCCTCGAACGCTATGCCGAGCCGACGCCGCACAATGTCATCTACTTCTACACGATGGATCCCGAGAATCCCGGCTCCATCTTCTCCTCGATCACCTACGCCAAGGACAATGCGCGAGCCCTGCGCCCGCTCATCTCGACCGAGATGTGGGTGCAGCTGAACACCTTCCATCAGCGCGTCGCGGCGCTGACGCGGGGCGAGCTGGCGGAGGAGCGGCTGGCGCGCGTCTGCGCCATGATCAAGGACGGCTGCGAGACGCACACGGGCGTCACGGCCGGAACGTTCTACCGGGACGAGGGCTGGCACTTTTATCGCCTGGGTGCCTCGATCGAGTGCGCCGACCAGACGACCCGCTTCCTCGACGTGAAGTACCACAACCTGCTCAGCAAATCGGGCGAGGCGATCGACGTCAGCCAATGGAACGCCGTCCTTCGCTCGGTTGCCGGCTACCACGCCTTCCGCCGCGTGCACCCCCGCGACATGCGGCCCGACCAGGTGGCGTCGTTCCTGCTCTCCGACCGCCGCTTCCCGCGCTCGGTGGTCAACAACGTCGTCGCCATCGACGAGCATCTGAACCGGTTGCGGGCGCAGTACGGCTTGAAGCGCGCCTTCCGGCTGCTGGAGATGGTCGACGGGCTCAAGGACGATCTGGAGCCGCGCAAGGTGCAGACGGTCCTGGCGGGGCACGGCCTGCATGGCTTCAACGACTTCATGCAGCAGAGCCTGTCCGAGATCTCGCAGGGTATCGGGCAGGCCTTCTTCGGCTACGCCGCTGCGGAACAGACCCAGACCCAGTCGCAGTCCTGAGCAGGCTCAGAACTCGTTGGGGGCACCGCCCTCCTCGATCCGACGCGCGACGTAGGCGTCCAGCTCTTCGCGGATCGCCGGGTCGAGCGGGGGTGGTTCGAACTCGGCCACCAGCTTCTTCCAGATGCCGTTGGCGCGTTGCGCGGCGTCGGGGCTGCCGGCCTCGCGCCAGCTCTCGTAGTTGCGCAAGTCGGAGACCATCGGCGCGTAAAAGGCAGTGCGATAACGGTCCTGCGTGTGCTGGCAGCCGAAGAAGTGCCCGCCAGGCCCGACTTCGCGCATGGCGTCGAGGGCGATGGTCGACTCGCTGACCTCCAGCGGGGTGAGGAACTCGGCCACCATCTGCAGGGTGTCGGCGTCGATGATGAACTTCTCGAAGCTGGCGACGAGCCCGCCTTCGAGCCATCCGGCCGCGTGCTTCACGAGGTTGGCATGGCCCATGACGACGGCCCAGAGCGAGAACAGCGACTCGTAGGCCGACTGGCTGTCGACGCAGGTGGAAGCACAGGTGTTCGAGGAGCGGTAGGGCACGCCATAGCGGCGTGCGAGCTGACCGCCGAGCAGCACCGACTTCATGTATTCGGGCGTGCCGAAGGCCGGGGCACCCGACTTCATGTCGACGTTCGAGGTGAAGCCGCCATAGATCACCGGGGCACCGGGCCGGACCAGCTGGGCCAGTGCCATGCCCGCCAGCGCCTCGGCGTTCTGCTGGACCACGGCACCGGCGATGGTGACGGGCGCCATGGCACCGGCGAGCGTGAAGGGTGTCAGCACGACGATCTGGTTCACCGCCGCCATTGCCATGATGCCGGCCGCCATCGGCGCGTCGAGCCGTAAGGGTGAGCTCGTGTTGATGACCGTGATGAGCGAGGGCTCACGCTCGAGCTGGGCACGATCGATGCCGCGGCCGATCCGGGCGATCTCGATCCCGTCGTAGATGCGCTTCCAGCCCAGCGAGTAGGCATGGAACGGCTTATCGGCCATGACCACGAAGTCGCGCAGGCATTCGAGGTGGCGGATGTCGGGATGGATGTCGACGGGCTCGACCGGGTAACCGCCGAACAGATGCAGGATGTTCAGCGTCTGGGTGAGCTTCACGAAGTTGCGGAAGTCCTCCTGGCTGCCGATGCGGCGGCCGCGGTCGAGATCCGAGCAATTGGGCGGGCTCGAGATCTGGGCGAACATCATCCGGTCGCCGCCGACCTCGAGATCGTGGGCCGGGTTGCGGGCGTGCAGCTTGAAGGTCGAGGGCGCCTTCGCGACGGCGTCCGTGATCAGCTCGCGAGGAAAGCGGATCCGCGTTCCCTCACCGGCCTCGCCCCCAGCGTCGCGATAGACCTTCCGTGCTTCCGGCAGCAGCACGTCCATGCCGATCTCTTCGAGTACCTTGAGCGAGGCCTCGTGGATCGACTCGAGCTCATCCGCGGACACCACGGCCGTCGGTGGGTAGAGGTGCCGCGGCTGACGCCACGGCGGCTGCTGGAAACCTGAAGCCGCACGGCGGCCACGCCGCTCGCCGCGCCGTCCGCCACTGTCGCCCTCGCTCACCGATTGCTCCCTGCCTGTCCGGGCCACTAGGCTCCCGCAACCCATTCCGGATCAAGCCCACATGCGCAAGCCCGACCCGCTGCTCGAGCCGCTCCAGCTCCGCCACCTGACGCTGAAGAACCGGATCATGAGCACGGCGCACGCGCCGTCCTACGTGCAGGACGGGCTGCCGCAGGAGCGCTACCAGCTCTATCACGAGGAGAAGGCGAAAGGCGGGCTGGCGCTCAGCATGTTCGGGGGCTCGTCGAGCGTGGCGGCCGACAGCCCCAGCTCATTCGGTCAGATCGACATCAGCCACGACCGGATCATCCCGGTGCTGCAGCAGTTCTCCGAGCGCATGCACCGCCACGGCTGCGCGCTCATGATCCAGCTGACCCATGCCGGCCGGCGGACCCGCTGGGACACGGGCGACTGGCTGCCGACGGTCTCGGCCTCGCCAGTACGCGAGCACCAGCACCGCTCCTTCCCGAAGGAGATGGAGATCGAGGACATCCGCCGCATCCAGAAGGCCTACGCAGCGGCGGCGCGCCGGGCGCGGGACGGCGGGCTCGACGGTGTCGAGCTGATCTGTTCCTCGCATCTGCCGGACCAATTCTGGTCGCGCGCCGTGAACCAGCGCAGCGACGGGTATGGCGGCAGCGTCGAGAACCGCATCCGCTTCACGCTGGAGCTGCTGGAGACGATCCGCGCCGAGGTCGGAGCGGACTTCCTCCTCGGCATTCGGATGTCCGGTGATGACATGATGGAAGGGGCGAACAGCCCCGAGGAGCAGCTCGAGATCGCGGTGCGGCATGCCCGGACGGGCATGATCGACTTCCTCAACATCGTCGGTGCGGAGGCCTCGACCGATCTCGGGATCAGCAAGCTCATCCCGACCATGGGCCAGCGCACGGCGCCTTTCGTCGAGCGCGCCGCGGCGATCAAGCGTGCCGCCGGCCTTCCCGTCTTCCACGCCACCCGCATCACAGATCTCTCGACCGCCCGGCACATCATCGCCGAAGGCCTCGTGGACATGGTCGGGATGACCCGGGCGCACATCGCCGATCCCTACATCGTGACGAAGCTGAAGGAGGGTGAGGAGGACCGTATCCGCCCCTGCGTCGGTGCCGGCTACTGCATCGACCGCATTTATGTCGGTGCCGACGCGCTGTGCCTGCACAACCCGGCGACGGGCCGCGAGAAGACGATGCCGCAGATCGTGCGGCGCGGTGACGGGTCAAAGCGGAAGGTCGTCGTCGTCGGTGGCGGGCCGGCAGGGCTGGAGGCGGCGCGCGTATCGGCACGTCGCGGGCACGAGGTGACGTTGTTCGAGGCGACGGGGCAGCTGGGCGGACAGGTGAACCTCGCCGCCCGCCTCGACCGCCGGCGGGAGATCCTGGGCATCACGGGCTGGCTGCAGCGCGAGGTGGAGTTGGCGGGGGTCGACGTGCGGCTGGACACGTATGTCGAGAGCCAGGAGCTTCTCGACACCGGTGCAGACGTCATCGTGATCGCGACCGGGGGCGTACCGAACACCGACTGGTTCGGCGAAGGCGGCGACCTCGTCATCTCCTCCTGGGACGTGCTGGCCGGTCAGGTGCAGCTCAGCGGCCGTGTGCTCGTCTACGACGAGAACGGTCAGCATCAGGGACCTTCGGTCGCCGAGTACCTGGCGAAGCGTGGGGCGGAGGTGGAGTTCGTCGTTCCGGACCGGATGCCGGCGATCGAGCTCGGCGCCACCAACTCGTCCCGGTTCATGAAGGAGCTCTACGACGCCGGCGTCCGCTTCCACCCCGACCTGCAGCTCAAGTCCGTGCGACGGGACGGCAATCGTCTCTCGGGTTCGTTCTGCAACATGTACACCGAACGGCGAAGCGAGCTCGGGGCGGATCACATCGTGGTCGAGCACGGCACGCAACCGGCTGCGGACCTCTATTTCGAGCTCAAGGCCGGCTCCCGGAATCAGGGCGAGATCGACCTGGATGCGGTGACGCAGGCGCAGCCCCAACCTGCGTTCGCCGACCATGGCGGGTACCTGCTCTACCGGGTGGGCGACGCCGTCACGAGCCGGAACATCCATGCGGCGATCTACGATTCACTCCGTCTTCTCAAGGACCTGTAGGCGTTGCCTGCGCCGCTGTGACAACAATGCACCGCAGTCGAGGCAGCGGTAACAAACCGTAACACATGTTGAATTGGCCGAGGACGTGCCAATCGCTACCTCCCACGCTGTAGTCTTGTGGGTCGGTGAGCGTGTCGCATCGCCGCCCGGACTGTGGCGGACATCATGGGTCTGACGAGGGAAAAGGAGATCGAGGTGCTGTTGGATGCCGGCTCTGCGGGCCGGGATCTGATGTCGCATATCGATTCCCGCTGTCCCGACGTTTGGGTTCTGATACCGAAGCGGGCCGGCGACACGACCCAGGTTCTGGCGTTGGCGGAGGCGCTGGATTGGCCCTTCGAGGTCAAGACTTTCGCCCGCCGAAAGGGTGGCCTTCTCCTGGCGCCGCCTTTCATGGCGAGCCTGGCGGGCATTCGGCGGAGTGGTTCCAGCGAGCTGAAGGGCCCCTGGCCCGATCTCGTCATCACGGCCGGTGCCGAGAACGAGCCGATCGCACGCTGGATCCGGATGCAGTCCGGCGGACGCACGCGGATCGTGATCGTCGGCCGGGCTTGGGCCGATGCGTCCGACTACGATCTCGTGGTGACGACACCGCAATATCGTATGCCGCGCCTGCCGAACGTTCTGCACAATGGCTTGCCCCTGCATCGCGTGACGACCGATCGGTTGAAGCGGGATGCGGCGCTTTGGGCGCCCCGTTTGGCGAACTTGCCGCGTCCCTTCATCACCGTTCTGGTCGGCGGGACCAGCGGCCCCTATCCGTTCACCGTCGAGAGCGGAGAGCGGTTGGCACGGCAGGCCTCGGCTCTTGCCAAGCGCCTCGGCGGATCGCTGCTGATCACGACGAGTTCCCGCACACCCAAGGCTGCCGTGGACGCGATGGCTGCCGCCATCGATGTGCCGCACGTGCTGCACAGCTGGCGGCAGAACGATCCCGAGAACCCGTACTTCGCCTTTCTCGAGTTGGGCGACGAGATCATCGTGACCGCGGACAGCGTGTCGATGATGGGCGAGGCCTGCGCCACGGTGAAGCCGGTCCATCTCTTCGATCTCGGCGAAGACTGGACCTCGATGCGCGTTAGTCTCGGGCTCGCGGGCGAGCCTCCGCGAGAGCGCGTGCCGGTCGGCCGGGCCCTCCGCGAGGTTGGCAAGAGTGCCGTATTGTTCCGCTGGGCCATGCGGAACCTGCCCAGCTGGATCACGCGCGATTTGCGCCTGGCCCACCGCGAGCTGATCGCCAGTGGCCGGGCCGACTGGCTCGACGACCCGCGTCCTCTCCGTCCGGCTGCAACGGAAGATGTGGCGTACGCCGTGGCGACCGTGCACGAACTGCAGCGTACCGGCCGTATCTGGCTCAATCCTGTTCGGCCTGCCGCCAAGCCGGTCGTGCCCTCGACGCGCCCGATCGTCATCGACGAAGGTCTCGGTCTCGCGGCCTGATGCCGCTTCTCTGACCTTCGCTCTGAGCCCTCTCTGCCCGTAGCGTCCGACTTTCCGAGTCGCTTCGAACAGCATCCGGTCGATGCGCTACATGCGCTGTTGCGCAGTCTCCGTTCGGCGGTTTAGTGACCGCCTGCCGGTGCATTGGACCGGCAAGCTCGCCGGTTCGACGGCGCATCGCATGAGGAGACGGCGAGCCTTGAGCTTCTTCGAGCGCGGATGTTGCGCGAGGCGATGAGCCTGGCGGGAGTTCCGACCCGGCCTCGGGCCCGATGGACGATACGCGCCCGTCGGCGACTGGCGACGGCGCGGCGTCTGGTGAAGCGCTGGGGGCCATTCCTCATCGGCGCCGTCATGTTCGGCTTCGCCGTGTGGGTCCTGCATCGAACGGCATCGCGGTTCCACATCGAACAACTCGGCGACGAGCTCGAGAAATTCAGCACGTCCCAGCTGCTCCTTGCCGTGTTCTTCACCGCTTGCAGCTTCTGCGCTCTCATTGGGTACGAGTATTCAGCGCTCGGATTGATCGGGCGCCGCCTTCCATTGCGCCAGCTCGCTCTGGCGTCCTACGTGACGCAGTCAATCTCCCACTCGACAGGTTTCGCTTTCTTCATCGGAGCCACCCTTCGCTATCAGTTCTACTCGCCTCTCGGCTTCACCGTTGCGGATGTCGCAAAGGTGCAGCTCTATTTCACGCTGACCTTTGCCCTCGGCGTGACCACGCTCGCGGGTGCGGTGGTCATGTTCGTGCCGGACCATCTGGCATCATTCACCGGGACGCCGCCCTGGCTGTGGCGCATTGCGGCCGTCGTCGCCCTGATTCTGGTCGCCGCCTACATCGCATGGGGCGCATTCTTCCATCGCTCGTTCCACCTCAAGGGCTACGAGCTGACCTTCCCGCGCGCGACGGCCACGTTGGAGCAGATCTTTTTCGGTGTTGCCGACCTCATTGCGGTGGCCGCCGCCCTCTACGTCCTTCTCCCGGCCGGGCTGCATCTCTCGTACCTCGAGACCTTGGCCATATTCATGGCCTCGATCGTCGTCGGTCTGCTCAGCCATGTCCCCGGTAGCCTCGGCGTGTTCGAATCCGCCGTGCTGCTGTTGGTGCAGCCCGCGGACGATCAGGTGCTGCCGCTGATCGGCAGTCTGCTGGCGTTTCGAGCGACCTACTATCTCCTGCCCCTCGTCTGCGGGGTCGCCCTGCTCACCGTGACCGAGTTCGGGCGTTGGCGCGATATGGCACGCCACGCGCTGACGGTTTCCCGTGAGGCGCGGAGCGGCGGTTCTGGTGTCTCGACGTTGGGACCTCGGCCGCCGATCAAGAACTCACGGCCCTAGCGCCGCAACACCCACACCGATCGTAGCTCGGTACGCATATTCTCGCGTTACAGTAGATTTCCTACCCCAAGAATCTCTTCGCACGCTTCGTTTCGAAGCGCTTGCCTTAGCGTGAACCTCGCGACTGCTTCGTCTCCGCGCTGCCAATGCGGCCGCGATGGGGATCCCGCAGGGCGTTCGAGGCTCTGAGAGTTCGGATCCGTCCGGAACTCGCTGAGTGCACCCCTCGATTGGATGACCGATCGCAGCTCGAGGAGGGCCACCGGCACCTGCCCATTCGTGCGTCTAACGCGTGCGCGCCACCCTAGCTCCACCACTACGATCAAAGTCGTCCGAATCGACTGAGATCGAAACATAAGTCATATTTCCTCAATAACTACTGCATCACTTTACATAAAATTTTATATGCTTTGCATTCTATTTATAGGAGAAAGTAAACACAAATTACTTGCTTAAAAAGAACTTGCACAGCGTGATTTGTCGACCTAACGATAGTTTCAGTTATGCAACCGAAGCGTCAGGCGAGCGGCTGATTTCTGGGATGGAAGCCCGATCGGCAGCGCCAATCGCAAGGAGAACGAAGATGGCCCTCTCAATCCGCGAGCTGCATGGACTGATCGGTCGGGTCGACAACGACAATCGCAGGGGCTTCTTCCGGGCACCCCTGCCGCAACCGACCCGCGCACCTTCGGTGCGACCCGAGAACCTGGAGCTCGAGTACCAGAACCTCGTCACGAGACTGGAGCCCGAGACGGGGATGCTCTGGGCCTGGATGAAGCACCCCCAGCGGGCATGCTTCACGCCGGAGCTGATGGCCGACGGACGTCACTTCCAGGAGTGGCTACGCGAGGAGTTCTCCGGACTGTCGCGGGAGGAAATGCCGTTCCGGTATCTGGTCTGGGCTTCCAAGGCTTCCGGCGCCTGGAGCATGGGGGGAGATCTCAGCACGTTCGTGAGCCTGATCAGGGATCAGGACGAGGCGGCGCTGCGGTCCTATGCCTACCGGTCGATCGACGTGCTCTACGACAATTACTGCAGCCTCGACCTGCCGATCCTGACCGTGGCGCTGGTCGAAGGGGACGCCGTCGGTGGTGGGTTCGAGGCCATGCTCACCCATGACCTCGTCATCGCCGAGAAGACCGCTCGGTTCGGCTTGCCCGAGATCCTCTTCAATCTGTTTCCCGGCATGGGAGCATTCAGTTTTCTGAAGCGCCGGGTCGGCGAGCGCACGGCCCGGATGCTGGTCGAAGACGGCAAGACGCGTACGGCCGACGAGCTCCACGAGCTCGGCCTCATCGACATCGTCTGCGACCCTGGTCAGGCGAAGGAGACGCTGCGCAAACACGTTGCCGACCGCGCCGGCCGCTTCAACACGGATCTGATCCTGAAGCGAGTTCGCATGCGCGCCGATCCGCTGCCCAAGTCCGAGCTTGTGGACATCGTCGATCTTTGGATCGAGCTCGCACTCGAGCTGAGCCCGGCAGACCTGCGTCGTATGGAGTGCCTCGCCCGCCACCAGGAGCGGCGTCGAGCCGCCTCGTGAGGTCCCGATCCTCGCTTGCAGGCTATCTCGTGGTGTCGCGCCGCTCCTGGAGAGAGGCGGCGGTGCGCTCGGTCTGGTAGCGAAGCAGTGCCGAACGAAGTCGCTCGAACTCGCGGCGCAGGCGCGCCGTCTCCGTCGAAGCTCGCATCATCAGCGCGTCGTCGTCGAACTGGCGCCATCCGACGCAGAGCTCGAAGAGGGCCATGCCACCGACATGGGCCGCACTGCTGCGCAAGGCGTGGGCCTGGTCGCGGAACGCCCGGGCATCGCTCCTTGCGGCGGCATCTTCGATCGCGGCGATGATGTCCTGTGCGTCGGCGATGAAATCCGCGACGACGGCATCGAAGAACCCGTCGCCCTGGTCCAGCATCGCGAGATTGGCGATCTTGGCGCGGTCGAGCGGCGGCTTGCCGGTTTCCAGAGCCGGATGGGGAACGACGACGCTCTGGCGTTCCTCGGGCGGCTCGGCTTCTTCGTCAGTTGCCGACGCGACCGTGGGGGCGACGGCAGTGCCGGTGATCTCCGAGAGGACCCGTAGCAGCAGCCGAGCGTCGATCGGCTTCGTCAGGTAGGCCGAAAAACCGATTTCGTGGCACACCTCCCGGGTCTGCGGCGTGGCGTCGGCACTGAGGGCTACGATCGGCGGGAGATGGTCGGGCGCGTACAGGAAGCGCAGCATCTTGACCGTATCGATGCCGCTCATTCCGGGCATGTTGATGTCCATGAGCACCACGTCGAACCGGTCGCTTTCCATCTTCTCGACGGCGGTTTCACCATCATCGACGACGACGACGCGGTGACCGGCACGCTCGAGAATGCGGCCCACCACCTGCTGATTGGTGCGATTGTCCTCGGCAACCAGAATGTCGAGCCCGCCCACCGCCGTGAGACGGGTCCCTTCAGGCAGCGCCGCAGTCGGCGCACTCGCGGGCCGTCGCAGCGCAGCGCGCAGGCATGCGTTGAGAACGGCATCGCTTGCATCCCCCGCCAGATCGGCAAGCGTGAAGCTGGGTGTCGACAACCGACGGCCTATGGTCACCAAGTCGACGGGCTCGACGAAGGCGGTTTCCACCACGGCCGCAGCCAGCTCCGCGACATCGACGGGCGGCACGCGTTCCGTCACGACGAGTACGGCTGATTGGCGGTGGCGGCGGAGCATGGCCACGGCGGCATCGGAGGACGTGGTGACACGGGGCGTGTAGCCCAGCGATCGCACACGATCGGCGAGCAGTGAGCCCGGTTCGCGGTCGCCGACGATGACGACCTCACCCGTCGAACGATCGTCCCGCTCCGGACCGATGTCGAAGCCGACCTCGAACCAGAACGTCGCCCCGCGTCCTTGAACGCTGGTGACGCCGATCACGCCACCCATCAGCTCGACGAGTTCGCGGGCGATACTGAGGCCGAGACCGGTCCCGCCCGGAGTTCGCTGCGCAATCTCCTCGGCCTGCGTGAAGCGATCGAAGATCTTGCGCTGGGCGGCTTCGCTCAGCCCTGGACCAGTGTCGCGCACTTCGAAGCGGAGCCGCACGTACCCGGTCCGGCGGTCGAGTTCCTGGACGTCGATCGAGACGCCGCCCGATTCGGTGAACTTCACGGCATTCGTGACAAGGTTCACCAGCACCTGCTGAAGGCTGCGACCGCCGCCCTTCAGCGACCACGGGATGCTCGGATCGAGGCGAAGACGCAGGTAGAGTCCGCGTTCGACGGTGGTGTGGAACAGCAGCAAGCGGACGGCGGCGAGACAATCGTGCAGATCGAACGGTGCCGAATCTACCGTGAAGCGTCGTGCCTCGATCTTGGCGAGGTCGAGAACGTCGTCCACCAGACCCAACAGAGTTCCGGCGGCCGTACGAATGGTCGACGTCATCTCGCGCTGATCGTGCGTCAGGTCCGTTCCCTGCAGGAGATCGCTCATGCCGATCACGGCGTTCAGAGGCGTGCGGAACTCGTGGCTCATGGTGGCGAGAAAGTGGCTCTTGGCCTTGTTCGCCTCTTCGGCACTTCGCACAGCGACCTGCAGCTTACCGAGCAGCACGGCGAAGTAGGCGGGCAGGATGACCAGACCGACGAGCAGCCCGATGTCGACGAACGGCATCGCCCGCCACTCGGGGCTGATGGCCATCACGCAGCCGAACAGGACGAGACTGGTGCCCGCCGCGGCGAACAGATAGGGGCGACCGAACCGGAAGCCGTGTCCGAGAATCAGCCAGAGCAGGAGAGGATAGAAGACGCTGGCACTCGTCCCGCCGATGAGCATCGTGAGATTGATGCCGACGGCGTCCACCAGCATGGCCAGCAGCCGCCGCACCGGATTCACCTGCGGGCGGTAGAGAATATGGGCGAACAGACCGATCGCGGCGGCGAAGCCGGTGATGGCGATAACGATGATGTAGGGTCGAAGGGATGTGCCGCCGGCGACTGCCAGCATGTAGGCGCACATCCCGAATATCACGACGATCCGGATGAGAGCCTGCTCGTGCTCCGTATCGGGCCGGCCGGACAGCCGCTTTCGGGTCCAGTCGAAGGCACGGGCGAGGGCGGTGGGTGAGTTCATCGGATCGGTTCGGGAGCCGGCTCAGCCCGATGCCGACGAAGGCTTGTCGAGAAAGCGCCGCTCGAATGCCTCCGCGCTGACGGGAGGGCTGATCAGATTGCCCTGGACCTCGTGGCAGTTCAGCCGGCGCAGTCGCTGCAGCTGGCCCTCGGTCTCCACACCCTCGGCGATGACCCTGAGCCCCAGACTTTGTCCGAGGTTGATGATGGCACGGACGATCGCCTCGTCGTTGGGGCTGTGCTCGAGGTTCTGGACGAACGACTGATCGATCTTCAGCCGCTGGACCGGCAGCCGCTTGACATAGGAAAGCGAAGAGTAGCCGGTCCCGAAATCGTCGATCGACAGGGAAACGCCGAGCTCGTGCAGATAGCGCAAGCTCTGCGCCGCCGTCTGGCTGTTCTCGATGACGGCGTTCTCCGTGAGTTCGATGTCGAGTGCCGCGGGTTCGAGGCCGCTCTCGTTGAGCACATGCTCGATGAGGAGCTCGACGCCACGCTCGCGGAACTGCACGGGCGAGAGATTGACCGAGAGCTGCATCTGGGAGAAGCCGCGATCGCGCCAGATCCTGTGCTGTCCGCAGGCACTCTTCAGCACCCAGCCCGTAAGGGCACCGATGAGGCCGATGTCCTCGGCGAGACCGATGAATTCGCCGGGTCGCACGATCCCACGATGGGGGTGATTCCATCGGACCAGCGCTTCCACGCCGATGAGCTGCCCGGACGCCAAGGACAGCTGGGGCTGATAGTAGACGATGAACTGCTCACCGGCCAAAGCCTGCCGCAGCTCGCGCTCCAGCGTCACCGCACGCCGAGCTGCGACGTTCATCTCGGCAGCGAAGAATCTGTAGGCGTCTCGACCGGCAGCCTTCGCCCGGTACATGGCCAGATCGGCGTTCTTCAACAGCGTGTCGACGGTGCGGCCGTCGGTCGGGGCAATCGTGATCCCCACGCTGACACTGAGATGTAGCTCCTCGTCTTCCTGAGGGCTCACGAACGGTAGCGAGAACGCCTCGCTCAACCGGCGGGAAAGTTCGGCGGCATCGTCGGGGCGGGTAATTCCGGTCTGAAGGACGACGAACTCGTCGCTTTCGAGCCGTGCCAGCATGTCCGTCTCGCGCACCCTTTCGCGGAGTCGGGACGCGACCTGCCTCAGGACGTCATTGCAGGCTTCCTTACCGAAGGCCTCGTTCATCGTCTTGAAGCGGTCCAGATCGAGATGAAGCAGGGCCAGCATCTCATTTCGCCGTGCGGTCCGCGCGAGTTCCTGCTCGAAGTGGCTCTTGAACAGTTCCGCGTTGGGTAGGCCGGTCAGGGCGTCGGTGTAGAGCGACTGGTTCTGGTCCGCTTCGGACTGGCGAAGCTCGGTGACGTCGAGGGCGATGGTGAGGACCTCGCGCACGCTGCCTGCAGCGTCGCTGACGGGTCCCTTCACGGTCAGGAGATGGTGGGTGACACCCGCTTTCGACTGAACGGTCTCCTGACGGGGACGAAGGGTCGGCTCGCCGGTCTCGAAAATCTTGGCGTCGGCGACACTCTGCCGGACGGCATACTCCTCGCCGTGACTCTCCTCGAGGAAGCGGCCCAAGGTCCTGTCGCGCTCTACGCCGAGCAGCGCTTCATGCGCCTTGTTCATGGCAACGAGACGGCCCTGCGCATCGACCAGCGTCAAGGCGGCTGGAATCGCGTCGAGGAGGGCCTGAGCTGCCACGACGCCTTCCGTGACCTGCCGCTCGCTCAAGGCCTGTTCGAGTAGAGCTGCGCGTTCGGCCAGAAGCTTCTGCTGCCGACGCAGCGTCAGGAGGTTTCGAGCCCGCGCACGAAATTCGAGATGATCGACCGGGCTGAGGAGGAAGTCGGTGGCTCCCGCCTCGAGCGCGCGGTAGCAGAACTCTCGATCCTCGTAGACCGTCACGACGATGATCGGCACTTCTGCCAGGGGAGGGCGGGTGCGCAGGGCGCGCACGAAGCTGGCCCCGTCCATTTCGGGCATGTTGAAATCGGTGATGATGAGATCGGGCACGAGGCCGGCATCGCAGGCCCCGAGCGCCTCATGTGCGCCCGAAAAGGTGGCGACCGACAGTCCTTCACCGACGGACAGGGCCAGTCGCGTGAGGATGTTCCGGTTCGTGACCCGGTCGTCGATGACGGCAATCTTTGCCATTGGAGTCTATCCCGGTCCCGCCCAGATCGGGTTCAAGCGACGACCTACACAAAAACCGTAAGCTGAACGGGAAGCTGCATCAAGTTTCGGGTGAAACATGGACCGTGCGCAGGCGAGATCGCCACGCCGCGGGAGAAATTTGGCGGAGCCGCCTTTGCGCGTGGCGGGAGAATGACGGCTGAGCTACAGCTTGTTCACAAACGAGCCGGCGGTTCAGCCCTTGATCGACGTCGTTTTCGCACTTCTGGCCCAGCCCTGGCTACCGTGGACGCTCTCGGCCCTCATCGTCGGTGTCGCCTTCCTACTCTGGGTCCAATTCCGGGTCCGCGGTATCGATCCGGTCCTCGCGGCCTTGGACGACGCGATCAGCGCCGTGCAGGAGACGGAAGGCCCGAGCTCGTTCAAGCGCCGGTACGCGCAGGTTTTTCAACGCTTGGCTGAAAATAGGGTCGTGGGTGAGGTCTGGCGAGCTTTTGCCTCGACGATCGGACCGGCCCCGGACAATGACGATGCGCTGGCTTACGCCAGGCGGCCGCAGGAACATCTGAACGAATCCTTGCTGCCACTGGTAGGCGTGAACCTCCGCTTCTATCAGGCGGTGCCGAATTTGCTCGTCGGTACCGGACTGCTCTTTACGTTTCTCGGGCTGGTCGGTGCGCTTTATTTCGCCAGCAAGGGCGTGGCCGCCGCCGCCATCCAGGAAGCGCAGCACGCGTTGCGTGAGCTTCTCGCAGCGGCCACGTTCAAGTTCGCAACCTCGATCGCCGGTCTCGGCAGCTCGATGCTGTTCTCGTGGCGCGAGAAGGTCCTGCTCTACAAGGTTCAGCGGCTTCTCGGTCTGCTGTGCGCTGCCCTTGACGCGCGCATGGTGCCGCTCACCGAGACCGGACTCGCCATGTCGCAGCTGCACGAGCTTCGAACGCAGACGAACGAGCTGCGCAATCTCGGGCGGAACCTGCTGGTCCGTGTCCCGGCAACGGTGGAGGACCGCCTGGGCGAGGAACTGATCTCCGCCGTCGAGCCCATTCGCAGTGCGATGAAGACCGCGGCCGGACGCCTGGCGCAACTCGATACGATGATCACCGAGGCGCTGGACGTGAATCGCCGTCTTGGCGAGCTCACGACGGCCCAGACCGGGGCCGCCGAGCGCGGTGGAGCGTTGGACTCACTGGATCGCAAGCTGGGCGAGACGATTCTCGCCCTCAAGGACGGACTGTCGATTCTCCATGGGCGCTCGCGGCGGTCGTGGCGTCAGGAGAAGAATGCAACTGAATCGCTGCTGCGTTCCGGTATCGAGATGCTGGACGAGGCACATGCGGCATTCGTCGAGCTGACACAGGTCCTGGAAACGCTGCCCGCCGACGCGGCGCAGAGTGATCAGCGGATCGCTGGACTGCTGGCGTCCATCCACCGGGGCGTGGCATCGGCAGGACAACGATTGGAGCAGGCGACGCAGCATGCCGGCAGTGCGGAGCGCCCCTAGCACGTGACGCAGTCCACGAGCTGGCGCGGTCCGGGTGACGAGGAAAATTATCTTGCCTCGGTCAGCGACCTCATGGTCGGCCTGCTCTTCATCTTCATCATCCTGCTGATGGCATTCGCACTCAACTTCCGGTCTGCGGAGAGCGAGGCCAAGCGGGTGCAGGACGAGCTTTCGGATGCCACGGAGCAAGTGGCCCGAGAGCGCAATCAACTCGCCAAGGACCGGGACAGAGTGGCGGCGGAACGGGACCGCGTCGCGGTGCAGCGGGACCAACTCGCCGCGCAACGGGACGAACTCCTGCAGGAGCGTGACGTCCTGACCAATATCACTGCAGAGCTGTCCCGACGCGACTCGACCCGTCGCGATTTGCTGCAGCAGCTGCAGCTCACCCTCGGCGAGCAGAACGTTCCGGTCGTGATCGATCCGGACAACGGCGTACTGCGGCTGCCCGAGAGCCTCCTGTTCGATTCGGGTCAGGCCGTCCTGCGCCCGGACGGTGAACGTGCGCTGGCCGATCTCGCAAGGCTGCTCGCCGACGAGCTGCCCTGCTACACCGAAGCCCCGGCCGAGCTTCAGAAAGGGTGCGGTGAGACCCCTACGCCTCTGCTGGAGGCCGTGCTGATCGAGGGTCATACGGACGACGTGCCAATCCGAGCTGCTGATTTCAGCGACAACTGGGAGCTCTCCGCAGCGCGCGGCCTCAGCACCTTCAAGGCTTTGACCACCGTCGCTCCCGAGCTCGAGCAGCTGAAGAACGCGCGCGGTGAGGCCCTTCTGGGCGTCAGTGGCTACGAGGCACGTCGCCCTGTCGCTCATGGCGAAAGCGAGGAAGCCCGCAGACAGAATCGACGAATCGATTTGCGCTTCTTGGTTGCGGCACCCTCCGCTGTGGAGGTCTCCAAGCTCCGGGATGCACTCGATGCAACGGCCGGACGATCGGAATCGGAGCCATGAAAAAGGGCCGCTCCGGAGAGCGGCCCAGGGTCCCATCTCGTCAGTCAAGCATGCCTTCCCTACAGGACGTGGTCCCAAGAGGAACGCATGGAGCCTTATATCTACCGTTGCGCGAGAAAGTCAAAGATATTGCGTATTGGTTGACGTGAGTCGGGCAGCGAGGGGCTCGGCCGGCGCGTCCTTCCGCCCGACCAGAAGCGCAATCTCAGCTATCCCGCTCATGCATCGACGGAGGGAAGGGAATGACGCGTGAATATCCCGACCGCCCCATCGTGGGGGTCGGCGCCGTGGTATGGCGAGAAAATCGGGTTCTGCTGGTCAGGCGTGGCAAGCCTCCCCGGGCGGGACAGTGGTCGATACCGGGGGGCGGGCAGCATGTCGGGGAGACATTGCACGAAGCCGTCTCTCGCGAAGTGGCCGAGGAGGCCGGACTCGCCCTGGCGAGTCTCGATCTGCTGACCACGGTCGATCTCGTGGAGCGCGACGACCAAGGTCGCGTCCAGTGGCACTACACGTTGATCGACTTCACGGCAGAAGCAGCTTCGGGTGAAGCCCGCGCGGGCGATGATGCCGACGAGGTCGGTTGGTTCACGCTGGACGAACTGAAGGGCCTCGGTCTTTGGACCGAGACCCTTCGCATCATTCGCATGGCGGCAGAAAAGCGAGAGGAAGCAAAGCCTCAGATCTGACGGTCTTCACCGAGATCGACGTTGGCCAGGACACGCGCCAGGTTGCATAAGGCATCCTGATGCTTGCGATTGTTGATGCCGGCAAAGTTGCGGGCCAACTCGAGCAGCATCCGCTGCTGCGGCATCAGCTCGGAAGCCTTGGGCTTGCCGCGCTTCTCGGGATCGATGTCCTCGAAGAAGTAACCGATGTCGACGCCGAGCGCCTGGGCGATCTGGTACAGCCGACCCGCCGAGATCCGGTTGATGCCGGTCTCGTACTTGTGCGCCTGCTGATACGTCACGCCGATGAGTTCGGCCATCTGCTGCTGTGTCAGGCCCAACATGATCCGACGCTGACGAATGCGCAGACTAACATAGTGATCAACATCGAGGGCACGGCTGCGACCGCCTGTGCCGCGACCGACGACCTTGTTGGCGACCTGACTCATTCATCCACTCTCCTGCTGCGCTGCGCTCGTGCCCAGGCGGGCGGTCGAGGGTCACAGCACTTATTTAGCTAAAATACCGCCGATTTTTTAAATTGCTAGCCGAAATGAGAAAATCTCATCAACCTCAAGAGGCCAGCTCTGCACTCGTTGCGGTATCATCGGGTGCCGCGAGGGCGGCCGGCCACAACGCCCCGACCACCGGCTGCACCGTTTCGACCGCCACTCCCGGTAGTAAAGGAGCGTTGTAGGCAGCGAGGTCGAATCGGCCTGAATCAACGCCCGGGAAGAGCCGACGTAACATGAGCCTACCATCGGAAAGCTGCGCCAACACGTCGCGGCCGATCATCGTCTCCACCTCCTCCACGGCAACGCGTCCGACCAGGACGAGCTGGCTCGGCCGGTACACCGGCGCCATGCTGTCATCACCCAGGCGATAAGCGAGGATTTGTTCGTCCCCAAGGAGTACGGGCTCCTCGAGATCGGGCATGCTCTTGTCGACGAGGCCTGCCGCGCCAACGGCACCGGCAACCCGGATCGTCCGTCGATTTGGGCTGCGACCGAAAAGTAGAAACTCCGGGCTGGTCCCCAGCGTGGCAGCTACCCGCTCGACGATTTCGGGCGAGGGCGCGTAGTCGTCGCGCTCATAGGGACCGATCGCCGTCTGATGGCGCCCGATTGCTCGTGCGAGCTGCACCTGGCTCAACCCGCGTGCCACGCGCAATGAGCGTAAGCGGCTGCCGAAGCTGGAGCGGTTGCGCTGCATCCGGTCGTCTCTCTCGCATTTGGTACAGAGAGACCATAGCTCTTAGGTGACCGCAGGAGAATCCTGCATTGCACGTAGCGCCACCCCCTATAACTCGGGATTGGGAGGCCCAGCTGGCACGAGCCGGAGGACGTCGACTCCGCCGCTCGGGTACTCGGGTATGTGCTGGCTCAGCGCCATATAACTGCCCTGCCGCCACATCCCCGTGGCGTCCCCGTTATGAGGGGAGAGCGGGTGACCGACCTGGCCGGTAAGGGTCACGAAACGTGAGTTATCGAGGTCGGCGAGATCGAACAGCGCGCGGTAGCTCGGACCGTGGGTGATCTGGAACCGGCTGACGCCGTTGCTAACGCTGCCCGCCGCTACATTCAGGGTGCTGCTGTCGCCGCCGATGGGGAAGGTTCGGTCGAACAGCCACGCAAGCCACGGAACGTGGCCGAACGGACGGTGCTCCAGCAGCGCCCGTTGCGCACCATCAAGGCGCCAGCGACGCCAATTCGGGCCTTGTTGGATTTCGAGTTCCTTCCAAGCTGTCGCGAACGCCGAAGCGATCCGATCGTCGCACGACTCGACCGCTGCCGTGCCCACGTCGTCGCACCACTGCGGGGCTAGGGTAAGAACGCGCCGGAGGAAGGCCGCCCTCGTGCCTCGGTAGGCGGTGTAGAGCGGCCCGAGCTCGTCCGCGTAGATCGCCCGACCGAGTGCCGCGTACCAGGCGGTGAAGATCAGCGGCTCGGGCCGTGCAGGATCCATCACCCGGTCCCAGCGGGTCAGCGCCGCCAGAGCGTCGGCCTGCCGCGTGCCGGAGGGAGCCACGCGCAGCAGATAGGGCAAGAAGTCGTCTGCCAACGTCGAGTGGTGGTCGAGTTGGAGCGCCTGGAAGTCGTCGAGACTGAACGGACCATCGCGGCCGAGCACATCACGCAGACGGCGGGCGCGAAGGTCCGGATCCCAGTCGGCCGTGATGAGATACGGGTAGTCAGGTCCGACCAGACGATTGTTGGCGTTGAAGAGCACTCCATCCGTCGGATCCGTCGTGACGGGGAGTTCCGCGTAAGGGATGACGCCGGTCCAATCGTAGTCGCCGGTCCAGCCGGGCACTGGCAGCGTCCCGTCGCCGCGCTTGCGGACCGGCACGCGCCCCGGGCTGAACAGGCCGATCCGGCCCTCGCGGTCGGCATAGAACACGTTCTGTTCCGAAACCGCGAAAGGCTCGAAGGCGGCGCGCATGGCTTCGAAGCTGTCGGCGCGGGCGAGCCTTGGGCCAACGTCCGCGGTGCGGTCTCCCGGTGCCAGTTGCGTCCAGGCGAGGGCCAGCACCGTGCCGTCGCCGGCGATGTCGGAGGTCTGCACGATGTCCGAGAGGACCGGACCGTGCCGGGTCTCGCGGACGGTGATCGTCTCGTCGGGGGCATCCCGGACCCTGATCACCTCCTGGCGCGCAGCGAACGGCTCGCTGCCCTCTGGGGTCAGGTACTTCGCCGGATCGGCGGGATCGATCTGCTCCACGAACAGATCCTGCGTGTCGGCGCCGGTGTTGGTGAATCCCCAGGCGATGTCACGGTTGTGGCCGAGGATGACGAAGGGCGCGCCAGGTGTCGTTGCGCCTACGACGGCGAGCCCCGGTGCCTCGAGCGCGGCAAGATACCAGGGGCCAGGGGTCGTCAGGGCCAGATGCGGGTCGTTGGCCAGCAGTGGTTTACCTGTGCCGCTGTGCCGGCCGTCGACGACCCAGCCGTTGGAGCCAGCCTGCCCACGCTCCTCCGCAGGAAAGAGATCGCCGAGTTGATCGAGGAACGGACCATCAAGGCCTCGAGCCGCCAGCGTTGTCGGCGTGTCGGGCGAGGTCGGGGGCCACAGGTCGTCCGTGCTCTCGGGCCCCAACTCTTTCAGCAGGCGCGCCCGCAAGATCTCCTCGCGCCAGTTCCGGGCGAGGTCCATGCCCAGCAGCTTGAGGAACAGCACGCTGTCCTCCGGCCGCCATGGCTCCGGTCGGTGCCGTAGGATCAGGAACTCCGGCGGCAGTGGTGCCCGGTTCTTCGCCAGAAAAGCGTTGAATCCGGCTGCATAGGCGTCGAGGACAGCGATGGTCTCGGGAGCCAGGACGCGGACATCCTCGGCCGCTCGTTTCGCCAGCCCGAGCGTGCGCATGAAGCGGTCGATCTGAAGGCCCGAAGCGCCCAGCACCTCCGCCAATCGGCCCTGACCGGCGCGGCGGGCGAACTCCATCTGCCAGAGCCGGTCCTGCGCATGAACGAACCCGAGCGCGAACCAGGCATCGTGCGCCGAGCCGGCCCGGATGTGCGGGACGGCGTAGCGATCGCGCACGACCTGGACGGGGCCCTGTAGCCCCGCGAGTCGGATCTCACCGTCGACTTTCGGCAGGGAGGCGAGGGCCAGCCATGCCACGATCGCCGCGCAGGCAAGAACAGCGAGGGCCGCGTAGCCCACAATCCTGATGAGGCGACGGCGCATCAGAAAAGACTAGCCCGTAGCGGGCAGGAGCCCCAGGCTCATGAGGTCGCGGCGCAAGCCTGCCGCATCTACGAAGCGATGGGTCCGAAAGCCCAGGGCATCGGCACAGGCGATGTTCGGCCCCGAATCGTCGATGAACAGGCAACGCTCGGCCGGGCGGTCGAGGTCGTTCAAGACGTGGCGGAAGATGGCGGCATCAGGCTTCGCGAGACCCAGTTCGCCCGAGACGAAGATCTCCCGAAACAGCTTCAGGAAGGCGTAGGTCGGATCGTGGCGGACGAGGTGGAACGTCTCGGCCGACCAGTTCGTCAGCGCGAAGAGGGGGACCTCGGTCGCCGCCAGTTCCTTCAGCACTGCCACCGTGGGCTCGATCGGTCCTTGCACCATCTCGATCCAGCGCTCGCGGTAGATCGCGATCAGGTCGGCATGCTCGGGGTGCTGAGCTGACAAGTCGGCGACGGCCGTGGCGAAATCGCGTCCCTCGTCGAGTGAGTGGTTCCACTGTGGGGTGCAGACCTCGGCGAGGAAGCGCTCCATCGCCGCCTCGTCACCCTTGAACAGGGGCCGAAAGAGATAGCGGGGATTCCAGTCGATCAGTACGCCGCCGAGATCGAAGACGACGGTCCAGTCCTGCGCTTGCGGCATCTGCACTCCGGCGGTGGTCTATCGAGCGCAACCTAGCCACCCGTGGCCGACGGCGGAAGCGCCCCGCGCACCCGGCGCTGCAGGCAGCGGCCCGGCGTCGAGATCGTCCGTGACGCTGCGGCCCATCGACCGTCGGGTTGCCGTAAAGGGAGCCGCATCCTACGTAGGTTCGAGCGTTGAACCCGTCTCGGATCAGGACATGTCCCGTTACTCGCGCCGTCGTCTTCTGCACAGCAGTGCCGGGCTCGTGGTCCTGCCGACCCTGATGCGATCGTTTCCGGCGGCAGCACAGGCGAGCCTGACCCTCGGGCCGGCACAGCCCTTCACCTTCGAGAGCCTGATCGACCGGGCGCGGGCCATGTCCAAACAGGACTATGTGCCACCGCCCCGCCCCGACGCCTCGATCGTCCAACAGATCGACTACGACGCTTACGGCAAGATCAAGTACAAGCCGGAATACGCGCTGTTCGCCACGGAAGGTGCCTACCCGATCACCTTCATGCACGTCGGCAACTTCTTCCCGAAGACCGTGCGCATGCATGAACTGAGGGACGGGATGGCGCAGGAGGTCGTGTACTCGCCGGACTATTTCGACATGCCGGCCGACCATGTCGCCAAGGGCCTGGGTCCGGAGCCCTCGGCCTTCGCCGGCTTCTGGGTGCGCGAGACGAACCGCAAGGGCGACTGGACCAAGGTCGAGCCGTTCGCGACGTTCCTCGGTGCTTCCTACTACCGGGCGCTGGGTCCCGGCGGGCAGATCGGCATGTCGGCGCGTGGGGTAGCATTGTCGCCGGCCGGTGCCGAGGCCGAGGAGTTCCCCGACTTTACCGAGTACTGGTTCGAGCGCGCGGCCGAGGAGGGCGATCCGACCACGGTCTACGCGCTGCTCGACGGCCCCAGCATTACCGGTGCGTTCAAGTTCCAGATCCGCCGCACCGAAGGTACGGTGATGGACATCGAGAACCACCTGTTCCTACGCAAGGAGGTGGCGCGGCTCGGCATAGCACCCTTGACCTCGATGTTCTGGTACGGCGAGGCCAATCGCCCGCGCGAGGTCGACTGGCGCCCCGAAGTGCACGATTCGGATGGCCTTTCCTTGTGGAACGGTGCGGGCGAGCGGATCTGGCGGCCGGCGAACAATCCGGCCCGCGTCAACATCTCGAGCTTCTACGACGACAATCCGCGCGGCTACGGGCTCATGCAGCGCGACCGCAATCCGGACCACTATCTGGACGGGGTGCGCTACGAGGACCGGCCGTCGGTGTGGGTGCAGCCGCTCGATCCCTGGGGCAAGGGCATCGTCCAGCTGGTCGAGATTCCGACCGACGACGAGATCTACGACAACGTCATCGCCTACTGGATGTCGAGCGAGCCGGCCGTAGCGGGAGCGGAGCGCAGCTACCGCTACCGTCAGTTCTGGATGAACGAGGAGCCGGACTTCCCGCCCAGCCTCGCCCGCGCCGTCGCGGTACGCGTCGGCCGCGGCGGTCAGCCCGGCAAGGATCGTCCCTGGGGTCTGCGCAAGTTCGTGGTCGAGTTCGAGGGTCCGGTACTGGAGGAACTCTGGGGCTGGAAGGTTAAGGCGGAGCCCGACATCTCGGCCTCGCGCGGCACGATCTCGCGGGTCCAGCTCGAGCCCGTTCCGGGCACGCGGCGCTGGCGTGCCATGTTCGACCTCGAGTTTCACGGGAGCGACCCGGTCGACCTTCGCATCTGGCTGAAGGGCGACAATGTCGCGCTGAGCGAGACGCTGCTCTATCAGTACCTGCCCAATCGGGGCTACTGAGCGGCCACGCGCGCCGGCCGCTGCTGCAGGCTGTCGCCTTGCCTTCGATGTGAGCGTGCGGTTTCTGCGCCCAGCCCCGGCGGATTGGTCTTTCAATGCGTCCTGCATTCCCGTTTTCTGCGATCGTCGGCCAGGACGAGATGAAGCTGGCCATCCTCATCGCGGCCATCGACCCGAAGATCGGCGGTGTGCTCGTCTTCGGTGACCGCGGCACCGGCAAATCGACCGCCGTCCGCGCACTCGCAGCACTGCTACCGCCGATGAAGGTAATCGAGGGCTGCCGCTACAACAGCGATCCGGCTGCCGAGCCCACCTGCCCGCCCGAGTGCCAGGCGAAGCACGCCGGTCGCCACAAGACCCTGACGGTACCGGTGCCGGTCGTCGACCTGCCGCTCGGCGCCACCGAGGACCGCGTGGTCGGCGCCCTCGATCTGGAACGCGCCCTGGCGCACGGCGAGAAGGCGTTCGAGCCCGGCCTGTTGGCGCGTGCCAATCGCGGCTTCCTCTACATCGACGAGGCGAACCTGCTCGAGGACCACCTCGTCGACCTGCTGCTCGACGTGGCGGCGTCCGGCGAGAACGTCGTCGAGCGCGAGGGCCTCAGCGTCCGCCATCCGGCCCGCTTCGTGCTGGTCGGCAGCGGCAATCCCGAGGAGGGCGAGCTCAGGCCGCAGCTGCTCGACCGCTTCGGCCTCTCGGTCGAGGTGAAGACGCCCGAGGACCTGCCCACCCGAATCGAGGTCGTCCGTCGCCGTGATGCGTTCGAGCGCGACCCGACGGCGTTCATCGAGAAGTGGCAGGACGAGGAAGGGAAGCTGCGGAAGCGGATCCTCAACGCCCGCAAGCATCTGGAGGCCGTCGAGGTGCCGCAAGAGGCGCTGGAGCAGGCGGCGACCTTGTGCATCGGCCTCGGCACCGACGGCCTGCGCGGCGAGCTCACCCTCATCCGTGCCGCCCGGGCGCTTGCGGCCTTCGACAAGGCGAAGGCGGTGACCTCGGCCCAGCTCCGTCGCGTGGCGCCCCCCGCACTTCGGCACCGGCTGCGCCGCAACCCCCTCGACGACTCCGGGTCGACCGTGCGCGTCGAGCGAGCCGTCGCCGAGCTGTTCGGACCGTGAGCGACGCCCCCGAGAACGAAGGGGGCTGGGACGACGCGGCCCTCGTCGCCGCCCTGATCGCGGTCGATCCGACCGGTACGGCCGGCGTCGTCGTGCGGGCGCATGCCGGTCCGGTGCGGGACCGCTGGATTTCCTATCTGCGGGAGCTGTTGCCGCCAGCGATGCCCTGGCGTCGGCTCCCACTCCACGTCGCCGATGGGCGGCTGCTTGGCGGGCTCGATCTCGCCGCCACGCTGCGCTCGGGCCGGCCCGTGTTCGAGGGGGGTCTCCTCGCCGAAGCTGATGGCGGCATCGTCGTGGCGGCAATGGCCGAGCGCCTGTCCGGCCAGACGGCAGGACGGCTGGCCCTGGTGCTGGACAGCGGGGTCGTGGCCGTCGAGCGGGACGGGTTCACCGCACGGCACGACGCGCGGTTCGCCCTGGTGGCGCTGGACGAGGGTACCACGCCGGAGGAGCGGGTGCCCGCCGCTCTCGTCGACCGGGTCGCCTTTCATCTCGACCTGACGGCGCTCAGCAGCCGCGAGGTCGTCGACACGTCCTACGATCGGGCCGACGTCGAGGCCGCTCGCGAGCGTCTCGAAAGGATGGACATTGGTCCGTCCGATCCGATGCCCGCCTTGGTGGCGACGGCGGCAGCGTTGGGCATCGGCTCGTTGCGGGTGCCCATCTTCGCGCTGCGGGTAGCACGGGCAGCGGCTGCGCTGGCTGGGCGCGAAGCGGTCAGCGACGCCGACATCGTGACGGCCGGCCGCCTCGTGCTGGCACCGCGCGCGACGCGGATACCGGCACCACCAGACGATGAGGCCGAGCCGCCGCCGGACCAGCCGCCTCCGCCACCGGAGGAGCAGCAGAATGCCGACGAGGCGCAGGAGCCCGGTGATCGGCCGCTCGAAGACCTGATCCTCGCGGCGGCGGTGGCGAGCCTGCCGCCCGGTCTGCTGGCGCGACTCGCGGCCGGCACGGGACGCGGGGCGAAGTCGCACAGTTCCGGCAGAGCCGGCGTACAGACGCAGAACCGGTCGCGCGGCCGGCCGATCGGCGTGCGGCAGGGTGAGCCCCGCGGCGGTGCCCGGATCAACGTCATCGAGACGCTCCGGGCCGCGGTGCCATGGCAGCGGCTGCGTCGGCGCGACGTCGCGAAGGGCGGCTCCAAGGCACGCCTGCAGGTGCGGTCCGAGGACTTCCGGGTCACCCGCTACAAGCACCGCTCGACGTCGACCACGATCTTCGTCGTCGACGCGTCCGGCTCGGCCGCGCTCCACCGTCTGGCCGAGGCCAAGGGTGCCGTCGAGTTGCTGCTGGCCGACTGCTATGTCCGCCGCGACCGGGTGGCGCTCCTGGCGTTCCGAGGCCAACGCGCGGAGCTCTTGTTGCCCCCGACCCGCTCGCTGGTGCGCGCGAAGCGCAGCCTCGCGGGCCTGCCCGGGGGCGGCGGTACACCGTTGGCGGATGCTATCGATCAGGCGGTGCTCATCGCTCAGGAACTCGCCCGTCGCGGCGAAACGCCGAGCCTCGCCTTCCTGACCGACGGGCGCGCCAACATCGCGCGTGACGGGACGCCCGGGCGGGCGAAGGCAGGAGAGGACGCGCTGCAGTCGGCGCGACTTGTGATGGCGTCCGGCGTGCGAACCGTGCTGATCGACACCTCGCCACATCCGCATCCGCAGGCGAGAGCCCTGGCGGCCGCGATGGGCGGTCTCTATCTGCCGCTGCCGCACGCCGATTCCGCGACCCTGTCGCGGGCCATCCAGGCGGCATGAGCGGCGCACGCTTCGTGCCGCGGCTCAAAGAAATGCAAGCGGCGGACACCGCCGGACAGGACGGGCCGCGGTGGGATGTCGAGGGGCGGGACTGGCCGAACCGGGAGTTCAGCCGGTTCGTCACGGCGGACGGGCTGCGCTGGCATGTCCAGATCCTGGGTACAGGGCCCGTGCTCCTGCTCGTGCACGGAACGGGAGCCGCCTCGCATTCCTGGGGACCGCTGGTCCCGTTCGTTGCTCCTCACTTCACGGTCGTGACCCTGGATCTGCCGGGGCACGGCTTCACGGCATTGCCGGCCGCCGAAGGGCTGTCCCTGGCCGGGATGGCCCGCGGTGTCGGTCGGCTGATGCAGGTCCTGGGCCTGCAGCCCGAGATCGCCGTCGGGCACTCCGCCGGAGCCGCCATCCTGCTGCGCGCCGCGATCGACGGCGATCTGGCACCGAAGCGCATCATCAGCGTCAACGGCGCTCTTCTTCCCTTCGGCGGCGGTGCCGCCCAGTTCTTCTCGCCCCTGGCCAAGCTCGTCGCCAGCACGTCGCTCGTGCCGCGGCTCTTCGCCTGGCACGCGACAGTCGACGAGGCCCTGGTCCGGCGGCTGATCGAGAACACGGGCTCGAAGGTCGATCCCGAGATCGTCGACCAGTACCGGCGCATCGCGCGCCATCCGCGTCATGTTGCGGCCGCGCTCGGCATGATGGCCGGCTGGGACCTACGCACGCTCGTCGCGGATCTGCCGCGTTGCCGGCAACACGTGCTCTTCGTCGTGGGCGCCAACGACCGGGCGGTGGCACCCCGCGAGGCGACCCGCGTCAGTTCGAAACTGCCGTCGGCAGAAGTCGTGCGGCTGCCGGGCCTGGGCCATCTCGCGCACGAGGAGCGACCGGACCTCGTCGCCGATCTCGTCCTGCAGCAGGCACGCGCCGCGAACATCCTCACCTCGGACTGACCGCCGCACCGATCAGGGCTGGTCGAATGTGTCTAGTCATGTTTACACTCGCAAACATGACAGCGACCTTGCTCGAACGGCCTACGGCCCGGACGCGGTCCGGTCCGCACGCGGTCGTCATCGGCAGCGGCTTCGGTGGCCTTGCTGCCGCCATTCGATTGGGTGCCCGCGGCTATGCGGTGACGGTACTGGAGCATCTCGACGCTCCAGGGGGCCGGGCCTCCGTCTACCGGCAGGACGGCTTCGTGTTCGACGCCGGCCCGACAATCATCACGGCCCCGTTCCTCCTCGACGAGTTGTGGGATCTCTGCGGACGACGGTTCGCCGACGATGTCGAGTTGCGGGCGATCTCGCCCTTCTACCGCTTCCGCTTCGACGATGGGTCGGAGTTCGACTACTGGGGCAAGACGGAGGCGATGCGGGCCGAGATCGGCCGGTTCGCTCCTGGCGATGTCGCCGGCTACGACGCGCTCATGGGCATGAGCGAGAAGATCTTCCGCATCGGCTTCGAGCAGCTGGGCCACGTGCCCTTCAACTCGATCGGCGACATGGTGAAGATCGCCCCCGACCTGCTCCGCCTCGAAGGGTGGCGGACCGTCTACGGACTCGTCGCCAAGTACATCAAGAACGAGAAGCTGCGGACCATCTTCAGCTTCCACCCGCTGCTGATCGGCGGCAACCCCTTCCGCGCCACGTCGGTCTACAACCTCATTGCCTATCTCGAGCGCGAATGGGGCGTGCATTTCGTGATGGGCGGCACCGGCGCCCTCGTGCAAGGGATGGCGAACCTGATCAAGGGTCAGGGAAACCGCATCCGCTACAATGCCCGGGTCGCCGAGATCACGGTCGCGAATGGCCGGGCGACTGGCGTGCGCCTCGCCGACGGCGAGATCATCCCTGCCGACGTGGTCGTGTCGAACGCGGACTCCGCGGCGACCTACCGGAACCTGCTGCCGGCCAGCGTCCGCAAGCGCTGGACCGATCGGAAGATCGATCGCTCCCGCTACTCGATGAGCCTCTTCGTCTGGTATTTCGGCACCCGCCGCCGGTACGACGACGTGCGCCATCACACGATCCTGATGGGCCCGCGTTATCGCGAGCTGCTCGAGGACATCTTCGAGCACAAGAAGCTGGCGGAGGACTGCAGCCTCTACCTGCACCGGCCGACGGCGACGGACCCGTCGCTGGCACCGCCGGGCTGCGACGCGTTCTACGCCCTCTCACCGGTGCCACACCTGGACAGCGGCACCGACTGGACCACCGAAGCCGAGCGCTACCGCCAGATGGTCGCGCGCCGGCTGCAGGATACGCTGCTTCCGGGGCTCGAGGACGAGGTGGTTACCTCACGAGTTCTGACGCCGCTGGATTTCCGCGATCGTCTGCTGTCGCTGCGCGGTGCCGCCTTCGGGCTGGAGCCGATCCTGACCCAGAGCGCCTGGTTCAGGCCGCACAACAAGAGCGAAGACATCGATCGCCTCTATCTCGTCGGTGCGGGGACCCATCCGGGTGCCGGCGTGCCGGGTGTTCTCTCGTCGGCCCGAGTTCTGGACACGGTGGTACCCCATGCCTCTGCCTTGGTTTGAGCCGAGCCACGCGTCGCCGGCCGATCTCGCCGCTTGTCGCCTGATGCTCGAAGGCGGCTCCAAGACCTTCTTCGCGGCCTCGCTCCTGCTGCCGGCCGAGTACCGGGAACCGGCGTCCAGTCTCTACGCGTTCTGCCGCCTCGCCGACGATGCCATCGATCTGGAGGAAGACCGGCTCAGCGCCTTGGCCCAGCTACGTGCACGGCTGCATCTCGCCTATTCCGGACGGCCCTACGGCCACCCGGTTGACCGGGCGCTGGCCGATGTCGTCGCCCAGCACGGCATTCCGCGCGCGGTGCCCGAGGCCCTGCTCGAGGGCTTCGAGTGGGACGCCGCCGGACGGCGCTACGCGACCCTGGCCGACCTCAAGGCCTATGCCATGCGCGTGGCCGGCACCGTCGGCACCATGATGGCCATCATCATGGGGGTCCGCGGGGCCGAGCCGATCGCCCGCGCCTGCGATCTCGGCGTTGCGATGCAACTGACGAATATCGCCCGCGACGTGGGCGAGGACGCCCGCGCCGGCCGGCTCTATCTTCCGCTCGATCTGATGCGCGAGCAGGGGATCGACCCCGAGGCGTGGCTGCGCAGCCCTGTCTTCACCGCCGAAATCGGGGCCGTGGTCCAGAAGCTCCTGGCCGCTGCCGACATTCTCTATCAGCGTGCGGCCGCCGGCATCGCGCAGCTGCCCTTGGCGTGCCGTCCTGCGATCCATGCCGCGGGCGTCCTCTACGCCGAGATCGGTCGCCAGATCGAGCGCAACGGCCTCAACTCTGTCGACGTCCGTGCCGTCGTCGGGACGCGGCGCAAGCTGGCACTGCTGGCCCAGGCCGCTGCCCTGGTGGTGCGACCCCCGCGTGGCGGCGATCCGACCACGCTACCGCAGGCGCGCTTTCTCGTCGAAGCTGTCGTGGAGTCCGAGCACCGGACCGGCGACAAGGCCGGGACGTGGTGGAACTTCGACGACCGGGTCGTCTGGGTGGTGACGTTGTTCGACCAGCTTCACCGGCGCAAGCACTTCCCCGACAGCTTCGGCCGCGCCTGAGAGGCGCTGTACTTGTCGTCGGGCTTCATCGTCTTTCTCGAAGGCTCGTTGGTGCTGGGCCTCGTTCTCGCGTTCGCCGTCTGGGAGCTTCGCTCCCTGAGGCGTGCCGACAAGAAGGCGGAACAGCAAGCCTCAGCCGCCGCGTCTCGGCATGCGGAAGGGAAGGAGCACCTGGACCCACCGGGAGGCGAATCGGTCTAGCGAGAGGCTCTCGTGGAACGCCGTGCCGCGCTCCCCGTGGATATGCGTGTCGAGCAGCGAGCGGGCGTAGAACGGCGTATCCTCCAACGTCGACCGCACGGTTGCGGGTCGGTCGGGATCGCTGCGGGTCGAGCGTGGAACCCGCCACACGAAGGTCGTCGGCAACCTGGTAGGCGGCAGAGCCTCGATGCTCTCGACGGCACCGGTGGGTCTGCAACGGATCGCGAGGCTGCGATGCTGACTGGATCGCGCCTCGGCATCGTAGAAGATGACGGTATCCCGTCCGAGATCGGTGCGTGACCATTCCCACTGGCGGAAGCCGCGCTCCAGCGGTTCCGTCCCGTGGTTGCTGTCGAGATAACCGCGGCCCGTCCACTTCAGATCGGGCTGCGACAGGGTCACCTCGACATGTGAGCAGGGCGCGATCGGCCACCACTGGTGGGTGCCGTCAGGAGCGAGCTCGAAGGGGCTCTCGGTCAATGCCTCGGGATAGACCCGCACGGTGCCGCGGATCCGCGCTGGGATAGGGGCGCCGATCTCGTCGATCTGGATCTCCAGTCTGCTGCCGTCCCAATTCAGCCGGCTCGGTCCGATGACGAATTCGTCCACCGAGCGCGTGATGAACGAGCGACCGCGCTCGGTCATGGTCCAGCGCTTTCCACCCTCGCCGTACAGCGCCACGTTGAGGCAGCAGTAGTGCCGGGGATCGGCCGGGCCGCGGCGTCGCGCCCAGGCATAGTAGGGCGAGAACACGCTGCCGACGAAAGCGATGAGCGTGATGCCGTGACGTCCGTCGGCGCTGAGCGCGTCGACGTACCACCAGATATACCCGTCGGGACCTACCGCGACGTCGAAGCGAGGTCCTTGACGAGACTGAGAGCCGCCGTCCGCCCGGAGAGTGCCGCCATCGGAATCCCCGGGCCCGGATGTGCGCTGCCCCCCGCCACGTAGAGACCCGGAACCTTCGTCCGGCATGCCGGACGCTCGAACGACGCCTTCCAGCCGTGGGACGCTCGCCCGTACAGCGCTCCCCCCGTTGCCGGGAACAGCCGCCCGAACTCCGTCGGCGTCGTGACCGCGGTGGTCGCCAGCTCGCGCACGATCCGCATCCCGCAGCTCTGGAGCATGCTCTGCATCCGCTCGGTGCATCGGTCGATGTCCTTGATCGAATAGGTGCGGCGATCACCGTTCGCCGGCGCGTTGATGAGACAGAGCAGGCGCTCGCCGTCCCCGATCGACGGCTGTGCGGAATCGGATCGATCCTGCGCACAGACATAGACGGTCGGTTCGGCCGGCAACTCCTGGCGGCGGAAGATCGCGTCGAACTCTGCGGGATAATCGGACGAGAAGAACACGTTGTGCCGGACGAGCGGAAACCCGTCCGTTTCCGCCACCATGGCCCAGGTCACGGCGGAAAGCGACCGTCCGCCCGCCGGGGCAGCCTTGACCGCGTGGCTGACGGCTGAACCGAACAGACCGCTGGTCAGAGCCTCGACATCGCCGTTCACGACCACCGCATCGGCGGGCACGCGGTCGTCGGCGAGGCGGACGCCGGTGACCCGACCACGCTCGACCGTCACCTCCTTCACCTCGACATCGTAGCGGAAGTCGACACCCAGCCCGGCGGCAACCTGCTCCAGCGCCCGTGCCAGGCGATGCATGCCGCCCTCGACCGACCAGACGCCTTCCTGCTCGACATGGGCGACGAGCATCAGCGTGGCAGGAGCGATGAAGGGCGACGAGCCGCAATAGGTGGCGTAGCGGCCGAAAAGCTGGCGCAGGCGCTTGTCCTGGAAATAGTCGCCCAGCGCCTGCCACATCGTGCTGAACGGCTTGATCTGCCAGAGCTCGCGCGAGTTGGCGAAGCCCACTCCCTTGAACAGGCCCTGCAGGCTCGGCTTGTCGGCGCGGATGAAGGGGCGATCCAGAATGGCGTAGATCCTGCGCGCATGGTCGCAGAACTGGAGGAAGCGCTTCGATTCCGCGGCCCCGGCGAAGCTGCCGATGGCGTCGGCCGAGCGCTCGACCGACGCGAACAGGTCGAGTTGCCCTCCCGTCTTCCAGGCGTGACGGGCGAGGATGTCGAGACGTTGGAGGTCGAGATGTGCATCCAGCGAGGTGCCGGCACTCTCGAAGACCTCGTCGAAGATGGAGCGGAGCGTGAAGACGGTCGGGCCCGCGTCGATGTGGCGCCCCGCGACGTCGATGATTCGAAGCTTGCCGCCGGGCGCCGACGCGCGCTCCAGGACGGTGACCTTCAGTCCCTTGGCCGCCAGCACGACGGCGGCCACGAGGCCCGCGACACCGGCGCCCACGACCGCGACCCGGCTCGATTGCACGCCAGCCCTCCTCCATCAATGTCGTTGCCTCGAACCGGATTTGTCTTTACTAGATGACACCCTAAACTGACAACGCAAGTTGACAGTCGAGGGGCTCTCGGGAGGCGCGCGATGGATGCGACGGCTCGGATAGAACAGGCGCTCGATCTGGCATTGGCCCGCGCCGAAACGCCTGGATGCCCCCCGGGGCTGGCTGCAGCCGTACGTTATGCCGTGTTTCCTGGCGGAGCCCGCCTGCGCCCGCGCCTCTGCCTCGCCGTCGCTTGGGCGTGCGGCGAAGACGATCCGGGATTGTCCGACGCTGCTGCGAGCTCGATCGAGCTGCTGCACTGCGCGTCACTCGTGCATGACGATCTGCCCTGTTTCGACGACGCGGCGACCCGTCGCGGCAAGCCGTCGGTGCATCGCGCTTTTGGGGAACGGCTGGCGGTGCTGGCCGGTGATGCGCTCATCGTGCTGGCCTTCCAGGCTCTCGCGCGTGGGGCATCCACGGCTCCTGACCGGCTGGCGACCCTCGTCCAGATCGTGGCGCGATCCGTGGGCATGCCGTCCGGTATCGTTGCGGGTCAGGCTTGGGAGTGCGAGCCGGAGCTCGACCTCGAGCAGTACCAGCGCGCGAAGACCGGCGCCCTGTTCGGTGCCGCGACGATCGCAGGTGCCGCGGCGGCGGGCTTCGAGCCCGGCACGTGGCGCACCTTGGGCGAGCGGCTGGGCGAGGCCTACCAGGTCGCCGACGATCTGCGCGATGCCGTCTCCGACCCGGTCGAGCTCGGCAAGCCGACCAAGCGCGACGCTGCGCTGGGCCGTCGCAACGCGGTCCTCGACTTCGGCATCGATGGCGCCATCCGGCGTCTCGACCTGCTGGTCGACGAGGCGATCAGCTCGGTGCCGCCCTGCCCGGGCATCAACCAGCTTCGCGGCATGATCATGCGCGAGGCCGAGCACTTCCTGCCGAAGGAACTGACGCGCATCGCCGCGTGAGGGATCGGTCGTGCGGGCCGGGTCGATAAGCCCGGCTCCCGTCACGCCGTCGTGGCGGGAGCGGATGTTCGCAGCCCGCGATCGGCTGCTGGCGAACCCGCGTTTTCAGCGTTGGGCGGCATCGTTCCCGCTGACCCGGCGTGTCGCCCAGAACAACGCCCGCGAGCTCTTCGATCTCTGTGCGGGGTTCGTTTATTCGCAGGTGCTCTTCGCCTGCGTCCGGCTCCGCCTGTTCGAGGCGTTATCCGACGGCCCACAAACGACGGCGGAACTCGCTCAGCGCCTTTCGGTGCCGCCTACGGCCATGCGGCGGCTATTGGAGGCGGCGGAAGGGCTGGGCCTCGTGGCAAGCCGGGGTCCCGATCGGTTCGGCCTCGGAATGCTGGGTGCCGCGATGCTCGGGAATCCCGGCGTTGCTGCGATGATCGAGCATCACGCGATGCTCTACGACGATCTGCGGGATCCCGTCGCTCTGCTGAGAGGCGAGACCCAGGCACGAGAGCTCGCGCGTTACTGGGCCTATGCCGGCCGGCCCGAGAGCATGTCCGTTGAGGACGTCGAGGCGTACACCACGTTGATGGCCGCTTCGCAGCCGCTGGTGGCCACCGACATCCTCGACGCCTACGCGTTGGCACCGCACCGCTGCATCCTCGATGTGGGCGGCGGCAACGGCACCTTCCTGCGGGCCGTCGCCGAGCGTGCACCGCATCTGCAGCTGAAGCTGTTCGATCTCCCCGCCGTGGCGGAACTGGCCGCCGGGCGGCCCGGACCGAGCATCGAGTGCATCGGTGGGGACTTCCTCAACGATCCGCTGCCGCCAGGTGCCGACGTCATTTCCCTCGTCCGCATCGTGCACGACCACGACGACCCGGCGGTGGCACGACTCCTTGCCGGCGCAAGGGCAGCGCTGCCGGCCGGTGGCACTCTGCTGCTCGCCGAGCCCATGGCCGGAACCGCCGGTGCCGAGTCCGTCGGCGCCTACTTCTCGATGTATCTCCTGGCGATGGGCAGCGGCCGACCTCGCACGGTCGAGACGCTCCAGCGCATGCTGGCCCATGCCGGTTTCGCCAGCAGCCGCGAGGTGGCGACACGCCGACCGATGCTGGTCCGCCTCATCGTCGCACGTGCCTGATATCGGGCCTCCCGATCTGTAACTCTGGCTTGACATTCATATCTGTCAAAGTAGCCTGACATACGTTGATTCGTACGGAGCACGCCGTCTCCGTGGAGGCAGTGACGATAAGAATGGACACCATGGCCGTCGTGCTCGAGGCGCCGGAACGCCTCGCCGTCGAGCGGCTTCGCCTGGACCCTGCAGGCGATGGTGATGTCGTCGTGGCCGTCGAGTGGAGCGGGATCAGCACAGGCACCGAGCGGCTGCTCTGGTCCGGCAAGATGCCGCCCTTCCCCGGCATGGGTTACCCCCTCGTTCCTGGCTACGAGTCGGTGGGTCGCGTCACGGCGGCCGGCCCTAATGCCGGCATCGCCGTCGGCGCCCGAGTCTTCGTGCCGGGCGCTCGCTGTTTCGGCCCCGTGCGTGGCCTTTTCGGCGGTGCGGCCGCCAAGCTTGTGGTGCCCGGCAGCCGGGCGATCGAGATCGACGACGATCTCGGCGATCGCGGCGTTCTGCTCGCCCTGGCGGCGACGGCCGAGCATGCGGTCGCCGCGTGCGCAGAGGCTCCCGATCTGATCGTCGGCCACGGTGTCCTGGGTCGCCTCGTCGCCCGTCTCGCGGTCCTGCGTCGCGACGATGTGACGGTGTGGGAAGTCAATCCCAAGCGTGCTTCGGGTGCCGTCGGCTATCGCGTGGTGGATCCGGCGCAGGATGAGCGTCGGGACTATCGCAACATCATCGATGTCAGTGGCGATGTCGGCATTCTCGACCGGCTGATGCCGCGGCTGGCCAAGGGCGGCGAGATCGTGCTGGCCGGCTTCTATGCCGAGCCGCTGAGCTTCGCCTTCCCGCCGGCCTTCATGCGCGAGGCGCGGATCAAGATCGCGGCCGAATGGGCCGAGGTGGATCTGGTCGCGGTGCGCGACCTCGTCCGGTCGGGCCGCCTGTCGCTGGACGGTCTGATCACGCACCGCCGCGACGCCGCCGATGCGGATGCCGCCTACCGGACCGCCTTCGGCGATCCCGAATGCCTCAAGATGACCCTCGATTGGAGAGCGTGCTCATGAGCCTGTCCGCCGACGGCCCGAATCTCGCACGCCCGCAGGCCGGCCCGCAGTCGCACCTCCGTGCCGAGGCGGCGATCGATCCCGATCCCGTCACCACGGTGCCGCCGACCAAGGAGACCCAGGTCGTCGCGATCTACGGCAAGGGCGGCATCGGCAAGAGCTTCACCCTCGCCAATCTCAGCTACATGATGGCCCAGCAGGGCAAGCGCGTCCTGCTGATCGGCTGCGATCCCAAGAGCGACACGACCTCGCTCCTGTTCGGCGGTCGCAGCTGCCCGACGATCATCGAGACCTCGTCGCGCAAGAAGCTGGCGGGAGAGAAAGTCGAGATCGGCGATGTCTGCTTCAAGCGCGACGGCGTGTTCGCGATGGAGCTGGGCGGTCCCGAGGTCGGCCGCGGCTGCGGCGGGCGCGGCATCATCCACGGCTTCGAGCTCCTGGAGAAGCTGGGCTTCCACGAGTGGGGCTTCGACTACGTTTTGCTCGACTTCCTGGGTGACGTCGTTTGCGGCGGCTTCGGCCTGCCGATCGCCCGGGACATGTGCCAGAAGGTGATCGTCGTCGGGTCGAACGACCTGCAATCGCTCTACGTCGCCAACAATGTCTGCTCGGCAGTCGACTATTTCCGCAAGTTGGGCGGCAATGTCGGTGTGGCCGGTCTCGTCGTGAACAAGGACGACCACACCGGTGAGGCGCAGGCTTTCGCCGCCGCCGTCGGCATCCCGGTCCTGGCGACCATCCCGGCCGACGAGGACATCCGCCGCAAGAGTGCGAACTACGAGATCATCGGCCGCCCCGGCGGCCGCTGGGCGCCGCTGTTCGAAGCACTCGGCCATCAGGTCGCGGAAGCGCCGCCGGTCCGTCCGAACCCGCTGACCCAGGAGGCGCTCCTCGGCCTCTTCGCCGGCGATGCGGTCGGCCGTGGCGTCGTGCTCGAGCCGGCGTCGCAGGAAGACATGCGCGGTGGCCCGATCGCCGAGCGGCCGTCGCTCGAAGTCATCTACGAGGGGGCATAGGGCAGTCGCGATGACCCTGGTCTACGCCCGCGAGACCAAGACAGCACCCGTGCAAGAGGCGACGAGCGGCTGTCATGGTGGCCGCGAGACGATGCTCGAGGCGGCGAAGGCGGCCGGCAAGTCCGAGTCGCTGGACCGCCTGGCGACCGACTATCCGCGCGGCCCGCACGATCAGCCGCAGTCGATGTGCCCGGCCTTCGGCTCGCTCCGCGTTGGACTGCGGATGCGGCGCACGGCGACGATCCTCTCGGGCTCGGCCTGCTGCGTCTACGGCCTGACCTTCACCTCGCACTTCTACGGCGCCCGCCGCACGGTGGGCTACGTGCCCTTCAACTCGGAGACGCTGGTCACGGGCCAGCTGTTCGAGGACATCCGTGCCGCCGTGTTCGAGACGGCGCGGCCCGAGAACTACGACGCGGTCGTCGTCATCAATCTTTGTGTGCCGACCGCATCCGGCGTGCCGCTCGATCTGCTCCCCAAGCAGATCGACGGCGTCCGGATCATCGGCATCGACGTGCCGGGGTTCGGCGTGCCGACGCATGCCGAGGCGAAGGACGTCCTCTCCGGTGCCATGCTGCGCTACGCGCGCCAGGAGGCCGAGATCGGCCCCGTGCAGCGTCCGCGCCAGGCTCAATCGGAGTTGCCCACCGTCGCCCTGATCGGCGAGCTGTTCCCGGCCGATCCGGTCGGTGTCGGCGCGCTTCTGCAGCCGATGGGCCTGGGCGTGGCACCGCAGCTTCCCTCGCGCGAGTGGCGGGATCTCTACGCGGCGCTCGACTGCGTGACCGCCGCCGCCATCCACCCCTTCTATGTGAGCTCGGTGCGCGAGTTCCGGACCGCCGGCCGGCCCGTCGTCGGCTCTGCGCCGGTCGGTGTCGAGGGGACGGCTGCGTGGCTCGAGGCGATCGGCAAGGCCGCCAATGTGGCGACCGCCGATATCGAGGCGGCGAAGTCGAAGGCACTGCCGGCGATCCGCGCGGCCCTGGATGCTTCCAAGGTCGCGGCGACCGTGACCGTCTCCGGCTATGAGGGCTCGGAGCTGCTCGTGGCACGCCTCCTGATCGAGGCCGGCTGCACCGTTCCCTATGTCGGCACCGCGTGCCCGCGCACGGAATGGAGCGATGCGGACCGCGAGTGGCTCGAGGCCGCCGGCACGCATGTGCAGTACCGCGCCTCGCTGGAGCAGGACGTCGCCGCGATGCGCGAGGTCAGGCCCGACCTCGCGATCGGCACCACGCCGCTCGTGCAGCAGGCGAAGGAGCTGGGCATCCCGGCCATCTACTTCACCAACATGGTCTCGGCGCGCCCGCTGTTCGGCCCCGCCGGTGCCGCGGCCCTGCCGGCAATCGTCGGCAACCAGACCCGCGGGAAGCAGCGCTTCGAGCGCATGGTCGAGTTCTTCGGTCCGGTCGGGAGCGGCGAGGCGGCGGGCTATGGCTGGGCCGGCGTGCCGCAGGCGCATCCCGAGGCGAAGGAGCGGTTCCGCAAGGCTCGCCTGGCGCGGGTGAAGGCGGACCTCTCGGCGGCGATGGGCAGCTGACGATGCTGGTGCTCGATCACGATCGTGCCGGCGGTTACTGGGGGGCGGTCTACGCCTTCGCCGCCGTCCGCGGCCTGCGGGTCGTCATCGACGGACCCGTCGGCTGCGAGAACCTGCCGGTCACCGCGGTCCTCCACTACACGGACGCGCTGCCGCCGCACGAGCTGCCGATCGTCGTCACCGGCCTGTCCGAGGACGAGCTGTCGATGAACGGCACCGAGGAGGCGATGCGGCGGGCGAGTTCGACGCAGGACCCCGATCTGCCGGCCGTCGTCGTCACGGGCAGCATCGCCGAGATGATCGGCGGCGGCGTGACACCCGAAGGCTCGAACCTGCTGCGCTTCCTGCCACGCACGATCGACGAGGATCAGTGGCAGAGTGCGGACCGCGCCATGAACTGGCTGTGGTCCGAGTTCGGCGCCAAGAAGGCGAAGTCCCGCAAGCCGCCGGTTCGGCCCGAAGGCTCGAAGCCGCTCGTCAACCTCATCGGTCCGATCTACGGCACGTTCAACATGCCTTCGGACCTGGCCGAGATCCGGCGTCTCGTCGAAGGCATCGGCTGCGAGGTCAACCTCGTCTTCCCGCTGGGCGCCCACATCGAGGACATCCCGCGACTGGCCGATGCCTCGGTCAACGTCTGCCTCTACCGCGAGTTCGGCCGCAAGCTCTGCGAGGAGCTGGGCAAGCCCTATCTGCAGGCGCCGATCGGCCTCTTCGCCACGACCAACTTCCTGCGCAAGCTCGGCGAACTCGCGGGCGTCGATCCCGAGCCCTTCATCGAGCGCGAGAAGCACACCACGATCAAGCCGATCTGGGATCTCTGGCGCAGCGTCACCCAGGACTTCTTCGCCACCGCCTCCTTCGCCGTGGTGGCGACCGATACCTACGTCCGCGGCCTGAAGCGCTTTCTCGAAGAAGAAATGGGCGTGCCCTGCGCCTTCTCCTTCGCCCGCTGCGCTGGCGTGAAGCCCGACAACGCCAAGGTGCGGGAAGCGCTGAGGCGTAGCCCGCCGTTGGTATTGTTCGGCTCCTACAACGAGCGGATGTACGCGGCCGAGCAGGGCTGCCGTGCCGTCTACATCCCGGCCTCCTTTCCGGGTGCGATCATCCGACGGGCCACGGGCACGCCGTTCATGGGCTACGCGGGTGCGACCTACATCGTGCAGGAATACTGCAACGCCCTGTTCGACGCCCTCTTCCACATCCTGCCGCTCGGCACCGATCTCGACCGGGTCGACCCGACCCCCGCACGGCTGGCGGCGGCTGCTCCGAGCCCCTGGGACGAAGACGCCCAGAGCCTGCTCGAACGGTACATCGAGAACGAGCCCTTCCTGGTCCGCATCTCCGCCGCGAAGCGGCTGCGGGACCGGGTCGAGCTCGAGGCGCGCTCCGCCGGTGAGAACCGGGTGACTGCGCCACGTGTAGCGCGGTCGCTTGCCGCATTGGCAAGTGGACCCGTAACATGACTAAATATGAAGGTTCTGAAACCGGAGGCGATCATGGTTGATCTGCATCGGCAGACAGGCTCGGCGACGCGGATGAAAAAGCAGGAAAGTTACGAATTCCGGCTCATCTTCGTCGTCAGCTTCATGATCTTTCTCGTGGCGGCGACAGTTGGGCGGCTCTTGCCGAGCCAGTGGCGCGCTTACGCCCCGGGGCCGAGCGGATACAAGTCGATCATTGGCGAGGCTAAGGCCGCCGCCAACACCTTCGTACCGATCGTCTTCATGGGATAGGTCGGCAGAACAACCCGCCCGGCGGTTCGCCGCCGGGTGATCAGTTCGCCGTGACGGCGCCCGTCGCGGCGTTCCCGGCCGCGCGGGTTTCGCGGAAACGGCCGCAAGGCCATGATGCGGAGTGAAAGAGAATGGCGGACGACCGTAGTGGTTCGACGTCAGGGCTGTCAGAGCCGGAAGCGCGGGAATTCCATCGCATCTTTATGACGAGCTTCATCGTCTTCGTCGTGGTTGCGATCATCGCGCACTTCCTCGCTTGGGCATGGCGCCCCTGGCTGCCGGGTGTGAACGGTTACGCGATGCTCGATGACGGCGTGCGGGTGGCTCTGAGCCATCTTTCGTCCTTCGTCGCATAGGAGGAATTCAACATGTGGCGAGTTTGGCTCGTTTTCGATCCCCGCCGCGCGCTCGTCGCGTTGGCAACCTTCCTGCTCTTCCTGGCTCTGCTGATCCACTTCATCCTGCTCAGCACGAACCGCTTCAACTGGCTGGATGGACCGCGTCCGGCCGCTGTCGAGCAGATGGCTCCGCTGCCGCCCGCCGCGGGCTGACCCTACCAGGCGCCGCAATACGGAGCTGCGGCCGGGTGCCCGGGGAACTTCGCCCGGCCCTGGCCGCGGCCCCGTGTGATCCGTGAATCGGAGGCCGAATTGGCCCGTCGCGGGAGGATTGAGCGATGGCGATGCTGAGCTTCGAAAAGAAGTACCGCGTTCGCGGCGGGACCTTGATCGGTGGTGACCTGTTCGATTTCTGGGTGGGCCCGTTCTATGTCGGGTTCTTCGGAGTCACCACGATCTTCTTCTCGTTACTAGGAACCGCCCTGATCGTCTGGGGTGCTGCTCTCGGCCCGACTTGGAACATCTGGCAGATCAGCATCAACCCACCCGACTTGAAGTACGGACTGTATCTCGCGCCGCTGGCTGAAGGCGGCTTGTGGCAGATCATTTCGGTCTGCGCTGTCGGCGCATTCGGCTCCTGGGCCCTGCGCCAGGCCGAGATCTCGCGGAAGCTGGGCATGGGGCTGCACGTCCCGGTCGCCTTCTCCGTCGCGATCTTCGCCTACATCTCCCTCGTCATCATCCGGCCGGTGCTTCTCGGCGCCTGGGGACATGGCTTTCCTTACGGTATCATGAGCCATCTCGACTGGGTGTCCAACACCGGGTACCAGTATCTGCATTTCCACTACAACCCCGCGCATATGATCGCGATCACCTTCTTCTTTACGACGACTCTGGCGCTCGCTCTGCACGGGGGGCTGGTGCTTTCGGCTGCAAATCCCGGACGTGGCGAGAACGTCAAGTCCGGCGAGCACGAGAACACGTTCTTCCGCGATACCGTCGGTTACTCGATCGGCGTTCTGGGCATCCATCGACTCGGCCTCTTCCTCGCTCTTTCGGCCGCGTTCTGGAGTGCCGTGTGCATCATCATCAGTGGACCGTTCTGGAGCCGTGGCTGGCCGGAGTGGTGGAACTGGTGGCTTGACCTGCCGATCTGGCGCTGAGGTACGGAGAGGCGCACATGGCCGAGTATCAGAACATCTTCAACCAGGTACAACTACGGGGCCCGCACTATGAAGGCATCCCGCTGGAGCCTAGCGGGCCCTTCACCAGGGTCGGCAAGGTAGGTACCGGCGGCCTCAGCTACTGGATGGGGAAGCTTGGCGACGCCCAGGTCGGACCGATCTACCTCGGTTGGCTGGGTCTAGCCTCCCTGCTGTGCGGCTTCATCGCCTTCGAGATCATCGGCCTGAACATGGCAGCGTCGGTGAACTGGAACCCGGTGCAGTTCGTGCGGCAGCTCTTCTGGCTGGCGCTCGAGCCGCCCCCGCCGGAGCTGGGTCTCACCATCATGCCCCCCTTGAATCAGGGTGGCTGGTGGCTGATGGCGGGCTTCTTCCTGACCACGTCGATCATCCTCTGGTGGTTCCGCGTCTACCGTCGCGCTCGTGCCCTGAAAATGGGTACCCACGTCGCCTGGGCGTTCGCATCCGCCATCTGGCTGTATCTCGTGCTCGGGTTCATCCGGCCCATCCTGATGGGCAGCTGGGGCGAGGCGGTGCCGTTCGGCATCTTCCCGCACCTCGACTGGACCGCGGCCTTCAGCATTCGGTACGGGAACCTCTTCTACAACCCGTTCCACATGCTCTCGATCGCCTTCCTCTACGGTTCGACGCTGCTGTTCGCCATGCACGGCGCCACGGTTCTGGCCACCAGCCGGTACGGGGCGGAGCGTGAGGTCGAGCAGATCATCGACCGCGGCACGGCCTTCGAGCGCGGTGCCCTCTTCTGGCGGTGGACGATGGGCTTCAACGCCACGGCCGAGTCGATCCATCGCTGGGCGTGGTGGTTCGCAGTGCTGACGACGCTTACGGGTGGCATCGGCATCCTGCTGACCGGCACCGTCGTCGACAACTGGTACCTCTGGGCGGTCAAGCACGGCGTGGCACCCTCCTATCCGGCAGTCTTCGGCCCGATCGCCGATCCGGCCGCGGTGCAGGGAGCCGTCCAATGAACACGAACAATCGGGTTCAGCTTGTCTGGGCGGCTGCCATCACCGGTGTCATCGCCGCCGGGTTGGTCTCGACCTTCGAGATGTGGCCCATGGAGACCATCCAGCGCGGCTACCGCGGTCTGGGCATGGAAGCGGTCTACAATCCGCGGACCGTCGCGCAGTTGCAGGTGGCGAACCAGCTGCCTGCAGTCATCGATCCGGTGGAGCCGGGTGGTACGAAGTCGTCCGAGGTCTACCAGAACGTTCCTGTTCTCGGAAACCTCGACGCGGACGAGTTCACCCGGCTGATGCAGGCGATCACCGAGTGGGTGTCGCCGGTGCAGGGCTGCGCCTACTGTCACAAGGACGGCGAAGACCTGTCATCCGACTCGCTCTACACGAAGGTCGTCGCGCGTCGGATGCTGCAGATGGTGCAGCACATCAATGCGGACTGGAAATCCCACGTCGTCGCCACGGGCGTGACCTGCTACACCTGCCATCGGGGCAACCCGGTGCCGCAGAACATCTGGTTCACGAACCCCGGACCGCGGACGGCACCTGGCTCTCTGGGTAACCGGGCCGGCCAGAACTACCCGTCCGTGACGGCGGCCTACAGCTCGCTTCCGTTCGACCCACTCACGCCGTTCCTGCTCGAGAACAACAATATCCGCGTCGAGGGCAACACGGCACTCCCGACGACGAACCGGAAGTCCATCAAGCAGGCCGAGTGGACCTACAGCTTGATGATGCACATCTCCAAGGGTCTGGGGGTGAACTGCACCTACTGCCACAACACGCGGGCCTTCCCGCAGTGGGGGCAGAGTTCGCCACCGCGCGTCACCGCTTGGCACGGGATCCAGATGACCCGCAGCTTGAACGTCGACTACCTGGTGCCCCTCGGGAGCCAGTTGCCGGCGAACCGGCTCGGACCTCTCGGCGATCCGCCCAAGGTCGACTGCACGACGTGTCACGCCGGTGTTTACAAGCCGTTGTTCGGCGCCAGCATGCTCAAAGACTATCCGGAGCTCGCTGGACCGTTGCAGTAAACGGCAGCGGAACGGCACAAAGGAGGGAGCATGATGTTGCGCGCGGCAGTGTTCGGAGGAGTGCTCGGGGCCTTGGCCCTGGCCGCCTCCGGAGCCAAGGCACAGGACACGTACGATAATCCGGCCTCGGACGACGTGCCTTGTGTGGTGGTGTCTCACTATGAGGCGAAGCCCGTAAAGAACGCCGGTCCCGGCCATTATCACGCGATCGTAACGCTTGAGAATGTCTGTGACCGGTCGATGGAGGCACGCCTGTGCCTGGCGATGAGGGATCTCGTCGCGAAGGACGAGGACCGGTGCTTCGCCGGGGTGGTGCGGCCGAGGGGCTACGCCACGGTCAACATCCCCGACGCTGCGGTGCGCGTCGTGGACAAGACGCTGCAGTGGCGTTACGCGCCCTGAGGCATCAACGGGTCGGCGTTGGGGGGTAATCAGCGCCCGACCCTGGAGAACGACGAAGACGCCCCGGCACGGTGGGACCACTCCCACCTCCCGCCGGGGCGTTTTCGATTCCAAGATCCGGGAGCCGACCGCCAAACTCTGAAATCCGCTCGTGGATCCGGGGCATGTTACTTGGCGGTCTCGATGTCGGATCCCAGCATGTGGTGGCGCGTCTTGCCACCTACGTCATGTACCTTGGCGTCTGGACATTGCAGGGTCGAAAAGGATCTTGATCCTAGATCATTGAAGGACTATAGTCCTTGGCGTCATGTCGCGTCGCTCGTCCGCTGCACCCTACCCGACCCGGCCGGTCGTCTCCGGCCGCAAGGCCATGGCGATGCGCCGTGTCGCGGCGGGACAGGATCCGGTGACGGCCGCGAGAGCGGCCCGGCTCTCGGCCGACGAGGTCCGGTCGATGCTGGCCGACGGCGGCGTCGGGCGGGTCCTGGCGACCTGGCGCGACCTGCTCTCGCTGGCCGACACGGTGCGGCTGTACCTCGTGCGCTTCCTCAGCATGTCCGTCGTGCTCGAGGCCATCGAGGAGCGCGAGCCCCGCATCTGCATCTGGCTCTTCCACGAAAGCCAGCGCGGCCGCGATCCGTTCGAGGTGCTGGCCCAGTCGGTCCTGCGCATGCTGACGCGAGCGCCTCGTGAGCCCAGCGACCGGCCGCCGCCGACCCCGCCCGGTCAGCGTGAATGCGATCCGATGTCGGACGCCTATGCGGCCCGCGCCCGCCTGCGCATCCTCGCCCAGCTTCGGATGCGCGTGATCGAGGAGATCGCGTCGCGCCGCGCCGACCTGCTCGAAGACCTCGGCCACGATCCCGCGAAGCCCGCCCCGGCCTCCCTCGACTGGGTTCCCGGTCTCGACCTCCCGCCGATGCCGAAGGACGCGGCCGGGACACCGGTGCCGGAACCGCGCGCCGGGCCGTAGCGGGAGGCGAACCAACCTCGTCCTGCCCCCGACCTCTAACCAATCCGCCCGTCCTCACCAGCCCCCGGCCGATCGGCCGCCCGGGGCCGATGCCGATTGGCCAGGGCGCAAAGTGGCGTCCCGATCGATGGCGTGCTCTGGTGCGTTGTCGCGCGGGGTGGGAACGCTAGCCTTGAGTAGGCCGAAAGCTGGGGCGTAACGAGGACTCTGGACCATGTTCGGTCCGACCGAACGCGGTCATGGCGTGTGCGCCGACCGGAGCTTCAATTGCGTTATGAAGCGCCTTCGCGGAAGACACGAATCGGCCGAAGCTCGGCTCGGAGCTACCAGTCCACCCGGAAAGTGCAGGCCGGCGCGCCCATCGCTCGGCAGGCCGTCTCGCGGACGGAGGTGGCCGGAGCGACAATGACCTGGAACAGCCGCTGGAAGGTGCCCGCGTAGAAGGTGCACAGCGGTGCGTCCGCCGGCGTCTCGCGGCACAGCGGGCAGTTGTGGACCGTCAGGATCGCCGGCCGACCGGGCTCGATGCTCAGCTCGCCACTGCCGACGAAGGTCCACGAGTTCTTGCCGATGGCGGCGAGCAGGGCGCGGCTCGCGAGCCTTGACGGCAGCAGCCGAAGAACGCGCTGCACCAGGTCAGGAATTCGGTTGGCGAGGAGATAGTCGCCGGTCCGCCTCCCAGCCTCCTGGGCGATGTCGATCGCTTGTGTAACGCCCAGCGAGCGGCGCAGGACAGTATGCAGGCGGATGACGTCCGCCTCGGGCACCATGGTCGTCGGCGGCGCGTCGAGCGCTGCTGCGAGGTCGGCTTGTGTGAAGATGTCCCGACAAACGTCGTGGCCGAGACGCGCTTTCAGCGTCTCGGCCACCTGGATCAGCGCATTGGGCCCGATGCGGGCACCGTTGCCGGTCAATGGAGACTCATCTCCTCCTCGGACATCTGCTCGGTGCCGCCGCCGCAGGCCATGACCTTCTGCTGCTCGCGCTTCTTTTCCTGCTTGGCGATGTCACGCTTCACGCGCTTGTCGGCGACCGCCTTCCAGTCGCCCGAGGCCGCACGCTCCAGCGTGCGCTGCGGATCGAAGCCGAAGTCGACCTTGTTCTTCGACTGCGGGCCCCAATAGCCGACACGTCCGAGATCGTAGAACTTCCGCTGGAAGCCGCTCTTCAGGAACGCCTTCAGGCAGCCCAGCATGTACTTCCGCCTCACCTTGTCCCTGATCCAGGGATAGCTGAGGAAGCTCTTGCGCATGTAGAAGCGGCGATAGTTGTGCATGACGCGGTCGAGCAGCTCGGGCCGCTCCATCGCATCCGGCTTCACGATCGGCGTGACGAAGTTGTATTTGTCGAAGTCGTAGATTTCGACCTTGTCGCCGAGCTCCTTGTAGAGGTCGGTGAACGGCCAGGGCGTGTACATCGACCAGTTCGCCATGTCCGGCTTCCAGTCGAGCGCCATCTGGTAGGTCTCTTCGAGCGTCTCGACGGTCTCGTTCTCGAGGCCGACGATGAACTGCGCCTCGCTGACGATGCCGTTCTTGCGCAGCAGGTCGATCGCCTTCTTGTTCTGCGCGACCGTGGTCTCCTTGCGGAAGCGGTCGAGCTTCAGTTGGGCGGCGGCCTCGGTGCCGAGCGAGACGTGGATCAGTCCGGCGCGGCGGTAGAGGGGCAGGAGGGCCTCGTCGCGCAGGATGTCGGTGACGCGCGTATTGATGCCCCAGAGCACCGGCAGCGCCCGGCGCTCCATCTCCTCGCAGAACTCGACGAACTTCTTGCGATGGATCGTCGGTTCCTCGTCCGCCAGGATGAAGAATCCGACGCCGTGGTTACGCACGAGATCCTCGATCTCGTCGACGACCTTCTTGGGATCACGGACGCGGTAGTTGCGCCAGAACTTCCACTGCGAGCAGAAGCTGCAGGTGAACGGGCAGCCGCGGGCGAAGTTCGGGACCGCCACCCGCGTGTTCATCGGGATGTAGTTGTACTTTTCCCACTCGAGGATGCTCCAGTCCGGCATGATCGTGTCGACGTCCGCGATCGGCGGTTCCGCCGGGGTCGCCTTGATCTTGCCGCCGTCGGCATAGGCGATGCCGTGGACCTTCTCGCGGTCCACCGGCCACCGACCCTCGTCGACGGTGCGGACGAGATTGACCAGAACGGCCTCACCCTCGCCGCGCACGATCACATCCACCCACGGTGCCTCGGTCAGCACCTGCTGGTACATGAAGGTGGCATGGATGCCGCCTAGGACGGTCACCGAGTCGGGATGGACCTCCTTGGCGATCTCGAGCAGGCGCTCGGCCTTGTAGATCGACGGGGTGATCGCGGTGACGCCGACGATGTCGGCATTCGCCTCCGCTATCAGTTCCCGAACCCGATCTTCCGACAGATCGTTGGTCATCGCGTCGATGAACAGGACGTCGTCGTAGCCGGCATTCCGCAGCGCTCCTGCGAGATACGCGGCCCATGCCGGTGGCCAGTTGCCCGCGATCTCGGCACCGCCGGAGTGGTAATTGGGGTGCATCAAGAGAACTCGCATCGACCCGCTCCCCGGCGCCGTTGTTGCTGCCGCCGTGATCCTAGAGCCGTGCGGTGAAACGTCATTGATCCAGATCAAATGACGGCGGATTTGCCGATGTCTCTCGCAGGCCAAATCGATGTGGCGGCCCAGCTCGTTTCGTCGCCGCAAATGATTCCGTGATCGGCGGGGCAAATGAACATTCGGAAAATTTGATAGACCTGCGGTCGCTTGCCGATCAATTCGGTGGCACATACCTCTTCAGCGGAACGAGACTGAACGCTGGCGGTGCCAAGTGCGCGCCGCTTCGATCGAAGAGGGTGCTGGATCGTCTTGGTCACGGCGACGAAGGGGGCAGTAGGTCAGCTGGCATGTGAGCGGCGTGGCGATCGTCCGCTGTCCAGCCAACTCGCCGAGTCCACGCGCGAGTTGCATCGCGTCGCCGAGCGGACGGGGTTCATCGCCGAGTTGCTTCGGGGCCGGGCGAGCCGAAAAGCCTACCTGCATTATCTCAGCTGCCTGCAGCCGGTGTACGAGGCTCTGGAACGAGGCCTCGAGCGGACCGATTTCGTCGACCTGGCTGCGCGAGAGTTGCGTCGCAGCACCGCCATTGCAGCCGACCTCGAAGTCTTGGGGGCGTCGTGGCGTCCGGTGGTCCTGCCCGCGGCGCGGGCCTACGCCACCCGCATCTCATGGCTGAGCCGGACCCACCCCGCCCGGCTCGCTGCACACTCCTACGTTCGCTACATGGGCGATCTCAGTGGCGGTCGCGTGATGCGAGGGCTCCTGGAGAAGACCCTGCTTCTCCAAAGGTCCGAACTGGCCTTTCACGAGTTCCCCGAGATCCCTGACCCCGCAACGTTCAAGAACAACTACAGAGGGCTACTCGATAGAGTCGGTCGTTCAGCAGAGCGACCGTCGACCATACTAGACGAAGCTCAACTGGCGTTTCGCTACAATATCGAGTTGTCGGTAGCGATCAGTGACGCTGTCCGATAGTCAATGCGGCTTCGTCGGAGGTCTGCCGCTCGCGTGTGAGATGAGCTGCTCGAGCAGTTCCGTCGTCCGCAGCATCGAGGCGCGCACACTCTCGAGCAACTCCGGCAACTGGGCCAGATCCGCACCATCCGTGATCTCGAGTGCCGCGAGCTGAGCATTGCCGACGACGGAGGCGAGAAGGTTGCGGAACAGCAGATCGGACTGCGAATCGAGCCGCATGGGTGCCAGCCTATGCTGCTCGACGAGCCCCTCCTGGAAGCGGAGCCGTGCCGCCTCGGCGCGCTGACGCTCGGTGAGATCGGTGAGCAGCACGACGAACCCGAGAAGCCGCTGCGGTGCCGTCAGGATCGGGTCGGCTCTGATCAGCAGCAGGGCCGGCTCGCCCTCGCCACCGAGCGTGACTTCGGCGCGCCAGCTGCGGCTGTTCTCGACGAGGTCGGTGAGGTTGCTCCGGGCATCCTCGGGTGCTGCGAACAAGTCGGCGAGATCCGTCAGGTTCTTGAGCTGGAGAGTGGGCGCCCGAGCGAAGATCTCGGCAGAGGCCGCGTTGTGCACCAGGATCTGGCCGACGGCGTCGGCAACGATCACGGGCTGCTCGGCGGCGCGGACCTGCCGGGTCACTTGGTCCACCTGATCCTGCGCGATCAGCAGACGAACGGCCCGGAACTGCAGGACGATGTCCTTGACGATCTCGCCCATGAGGCGCGCCGCGGCCATCTGTGCTGCGGACCAGGGCTCGGACGTGCCCTCGACGACCTGATGCCACTGCGCGAACGACCGCCGCGGCGACAGATCGGAGGGGTCGTTTCCGACCACCATGGGCTTGAACGGGTCGCCGCCCCAGGTGACGGTGCGGACCTGCTCTCCCCGCAGCCACATCAGGTATTCGCCAGGCGAGTTCGAAATGCGTGCGGCGACGACACCGCTCGCGACCTCGGCCAGCGGGGCGAAACTCGGCTCGTCGAGACCGAGTGACGCCGTGGCCGCCACGGATTCCTGGTGTCTTTCGGCCAGCCAGGTCCCGATGTCGCGCAATTGCTGTGTGCCCGGCACGTCGCCCAGGGTGAGGACCTGATCCTCGAAGATGAGGGCGGCCCCGGTGGCACCCAAGGCCTGCAGCAGAAGCGGTTTGCTGTCGTCGAACAGGGCGGAGCGCCAATCGCCATCGCGCGAGATCGCCTGGATCATGCGCTGCTCGATACGCCTCACGGCGAGCTCTGCCTGTGCCTGGACGAAGCCGTCGAGAGCAGCAATCCGAGTCGCCACGGTCTCCGCCAGCAACTCGCAGGCGGCACGCGTCTCGTAGGGCGTGATGCGAGGCGAGTAGTGGTGGCAGGAGATGAGCCCCCAGAGCTTGCCGCCCACCATCAACGACGCAACGAGCGTCGCCCCCACACCCATGTTCTTGAGATATTGGATGTGAATCGGAGACATGCTGCGCAGGAAGCACAGCGACATGTCGAGCTCTTGTCCGGACAGCGGCGACAGGCGGGGAACGACGGGCACGGCGGCATAGTTCACGTCGACGAGCATGCGCACGCGCGTCCGCTCGTAGAGGCGCCGGGCGATCTGGGGGATATCCGAGGCGGGATATCTGTTGCCGACGAACGGCTCGAGGGTCGCCTCCCGCCGCTCCGAGAAGACCTCGCCGTGGCCCTCCTCGTCGAACCGGTAGACCATCACGCGGTCGTAGCCGGTCAGCTCCTTGAAGAGCCGAGCGGCTTCATCGCAGAGCCGCGGCAGCGAGGGTGCGCTCATGAAGCTCTTGAGAGCGCGGGCGACCTGGCCCGAGAGATCAACGGGCGGTCCCGCCGGCTCCAGCTCGATCAGGACACCGCCGGTGACCGGTCGATGAACCAGGACGTCGAACGGGCGGGCAGGACGGCCGATCTGGCAACGCAAACTGCCAGGCAGATCGGTCAGCTGTGTCGGCAGGATCGACCCTAGATTTTCCACCAAGCTTTGCGAGACGGCGGCGAGCTGCCGGCCCACGATCGGGCTCCTCAGACCGAGGAACTCCTCCGCATTGTCACTGGCCTGGACGATCGTGAGGTCAACGGTGTCGTCGACGACGAGAAGGGCACCATGCGGTTGGATCGAACCTGCGAGATGGATCTGTTCCCGCTCGCAGTTCGAGAGATCGGCATCGCCGAACGACGGAACGGCGTTGGGTCGCGCCACCAAGCTCCCGATCCTTCAGCCCTCAACCGTCGGTATCTTGCGCCCCCTCGCCGCTGCCGTCGAGGCCATAGCGGTTCAGCTTCTGGTAGAGGCTCTGGCGGCTCAGGCCGAGAAGCTCTGCGGCTGCCGTCCTGTTGCCGCGGGTGAGTTCCAGCGTGGCCTCGATGTACTGACGTTCGACCGCCCCGACGGTGTCTTTGATCAGCGCCCGAAGTGACGTCTTGCCGAGCTGTGGACCGAATGCGGCGACCATGGAAGCGACGACGCTGGCATTGGTCGGTGCGGTGTCGCGTCTGCTGATGTCGCGGATGAGGAGGCCGACACGCCGGGCGCCACGCTCCGCATTGCCTGCGGCCGAAACCTCCACCTCCCGTTCCGCGCCGAGATCGCCCTGTACCGTGGTGGCGAACAAACGGACGACGCCGTTCCGGTTGAGGTTCGACAGCAGCACCGCGACATCGGCACCGGGACGGCCGAGCCAGCGGCCGAGGCGCTCGCCGATCACGGAGCCTTCGGCGTTGGTCTGCACCATGCCGAGGAACATGCGGTTTGCCCGGATGATCACGCCCTCGTCGTCGGTCACGACGAATCCATCCGGTAGACGCTCGACCAGATCCTCGATCAGGTTCGGATCGGATGAAGCGACGGCCGGGTGCGCGCCGCCGACCGGCGACATCTGCAACAGCAGGATCGGCCCGGGCTCCGCCATCATCAGCGAGGCGCGCACGAGCCAGGCGTGACCATCGCGGCCGATATTGACCAGCATGGCCGGCGCCTTGCCGAACTCGCGGACCCGGCTCAGCATGGTCTGGAAGGGCTCGCGATCCGCCAGCGCGATCTCCCCCAGGAGATCGCGGCCTGCGGGTGCGAGACCCAGGGCGCGGATTGCGACCGGATTGGCCTCGACGATCCGCAGGTTGGTCGCCCGGACCATCAGCACCGCATCGTTCGACGAGTCGAACAGATGCCGGTACCTCGTCTCGACCTCGCGAAGCTTCCAGTAGTCCCGCTCCATCGCCTGCTGGGCGGCGACGAGCCGGGATTGCAGTTCGGCGACGGCGAGCAGGTTTTTCCCGATCGCGACGAGCCCTGAGCGGGTGCCCAGACGGACCGTCGTGTACTCCATCGGCAGCTCGAGGCCGCTCGGGAAGAGCTGCGCGATCTGACGGAAGGCGGACACGCCGCTGGTCCTGGCTTCGTCGACCATGCGACGGACCTTGTCCGCCCCGACCTTGCCGACGGTGTCGATCCACGGGCGGCCTACCCAGGCCTCGATGCTCTCGTCCCGTACGGCGCTCGAAAGGCTGACCTTCTGGATCACGCCTTCAAGGTCGAGGAAGAGCGTCACGTCCGGCTGCGAGATGCTGGCAGCGCTCGAATTCATGGCTCATGGCTTTCCGGGACGGCCCAAGACCCCGCCCAGTCTGTGAATAGCATGTTTCAGAAAAAACTCATACAAAAACGGCGATCGGACCCGACCCATCTCGCGATGGCGGGTGCGCTCGCCAGCATACCCCGGCTTCGGCGAGCCCCCCGGCGTCGTCAGCATGGCGCCGCGCCGGGTGGTCGCTTCCTCATGCCGGTGACAGTCCCACCATGTGGGCCAGGTTCATGAAGAAGATTCGCAGGTGCGCCAACGGCTTCGCCCAGACGAGCTTCTTGTACATGTAGGACTGGAAGATCAGCCTCTGCAGTTCGCTGTCGCGGCACATGCTGACGAAGTGCTCACGCCGCTTGTCGTTGGCGTACCAATAGTTCTGCTGGGCGCCCAGGATCCAGAAGACGCGGCCATGCATCCGCATGAAGCTCTTCCGCGCGGTCGCCAACTGGCGCGAGTCGCCGGTCACGAGATAGCGTTGCACAGCCTCCGCCGCGACCCGGCCGCCGACCATCGCATAGTAGATGCCTTCGCCGGAGGAGGGTGCCACCACACCGGCGGCATCGCCGGCGAGCACCACGTCGCGGCCATTGTCCCATTTGCGCAGAGGCTTCAGGGGCAATGGCGCGCCTTCCCGGCGCAGGGTCTCCACGCCGTCCAGACCGCACTCCTCGCGCAGGGTCGCCACGGCACCCTTCATCGAGAAGCCCTTGTGCGCCGTGCCTGTTCCGACGCTCGTCGTGGGTCCGTGTGGGAAAATCCAGGAGTAGAAGTCCGGGGAAAGGGTGCCGCGATAGACCACGTCGCACCGCGTCGGGTCGAAGTCGACGGCGCGGTCCTCCGGGGACCGGATGATCTCATGATAGGCGAAGACGTAGGTCGGCCGCCCGGCGTCGGGCACGGCCTCACGCGCCACCGCAGAGATCGCACCGTCGGCGCCGATCACCGAGCGCGCCCGGACCTGCATCGGCGCGTCCTTGGCGTCGGCCACCTTCGGTCGATAGTGGACGATCGCGGTGCCGTCGGTGTCGCGCGTCAGCGTCTCGAACGTGCCCGCCCGCCGTTCGGCGCCGGCGGCCGCGGCGCGCTCGCGCAGCCATTCGTCGAACACATCGCGGTCGACCATGCCGACGAATCCACCCTGGATCGGGATGTCCACATGGCGGGAGCCCGGAGCAACCATACGGGCGGAGTTGATCCGCGCCACGAGAAGCGATTCCGGAATGTCGAACTCTTCGATCAGCTTCGGCGGAATGGCGCCGCCACAGGGCTTGATGCGCCCGGCGCGGTCGAGGAGGAGGACCGAGCGGCCCTGCCGCGCGAGATCGGTCGCGGCGGTGGCGCCGGCGGGGCCACCGCCGACGACGACGACGTCAAAGGTCCGTTGCACATTCATGGTGGCGCCTCATCCCCTCATGCCCGCCATGGACGCATTTCCCGCCACCGCCATATCCAAGGCGGAGTGGCGGCCCGGCAGGCTTACCCTGGCCGCGAGAACCGCAGAGACGACGAAGAGAACCGCTTGCGCGGCGAACACCGTGCCGTACGCCGCCGTGGGCGATCCCAGCACCATTCGGACAACGTCGACGGCAACGGTGCCGAGGAGGCCCCCGAGGCCGAACGCGACGGCCTGGGCAGCGCCCCAGAGGCCCATCCGCATGCCCTCGCGGTCCTTTCGGCCGTCCGACGCCAACCCCATCATCGAGCCGATCGCGGCGACGGCATAGGCACCGTTCGACAGGCCCAGCGCGAACACCGAAGCCTTCAGCGGCCAGTGCGGGGCCAGATGAGCGGCGAAGGTGAGTCCGACGAGCGCCACGGCCGAGGCGAGGCAACCGCCGACGGTCCAGGTGCGCAGCGATCCCGCCTCGCGATGACCGAACACCGTCCCTGCGAGTGCCACGAGGATCATGCCGGTCAGGACGCCACCGTTCTGGACGCCCGACAGCTGAGTCGACTGTCCCGGTGTCAGGCCGAAGGCGATACCGGCGAACGGCTCCAGGATCAGGTCCTGGGCACTGTAGGCGAGCATCGACACGAAGACGAAGATGGTGAAGTTCCGAGCCTTTGGCTCGGCCCAGATCTCCTTCAGCGCGGGCAGGAAGGGCGTCCGCTCTTCCGGAGCGGCCTCGGGTCGTACGCCTTTGCCCTCGACGCCGACAACGGCGAGCAGTGTCACGATCACGGCGGCAACGGCGATGCAGCACGCCACGGTGACCAGCCGTGTCGGTGAGAACGGATCGAGCAGATGACCCGCCGTGGCGGCCGTGACGATGAAGCCGGCGATCATCATGACCCAGACGATCGTGGCGGCCGCCGCCCGGCGACTCCGGTCGACGAGTTGGGCCAGCAACACCAGCAGCGAGGTTCCCGCCGCACCGACGCCGAGCCCGATGCAGACGAACCCGACGATCGCCAGACCGTTGCCGGCGATCTTGTCCGTCGCCATCCAGGCCGTGGCCAGCGCCGCGATGACGCCGCCGAGCGCCAGGACGCAGATGCCGCCGACGATCCACGGTGTCCGCCGGCCGCCGAGATCCGAGCCATAGCCCAGCCGGGGCCGGGACAACTGGATCGCGTAGTGGAGGCCGACGAGCAGCCCGGGGATGGTCGCCGGCAACGCCATCTCGACGACCATGACGCGGTTCAGCGTGGACGTCGTGAGAACGACGATGGCGCCCAGAGCCGTCTGGACGAGACCCAGTCGTACGATCCCGAACCAGCCGAGGCCGGACGCCGTGCTCACGGCAGCGGCGGGAAGGCTAGGGGAACGGCGCAGGCCGCCGTCAGCATGCCCAACACGTAGAAGGTCGTGCCGGTCGCATTGTAGATCGGAGCCGTCCCGCGCGGATTGCGCAGCATCCGGGCCATCAGCAGAATCTGTATCGCGAGCGTGAAGGCGACGATGACCCCCTGCAGCGGCTTGCCCCACGTGAACAGCAGGACGACGACCACCGCCTGCGGCAGCGCCATGAACAGGCAGGCGACCCGTGCCGCACGTTCCGCACCGAGTTGTACCGGCAGGGAGGCTATCCCCATGCGCCGGTCACCCTCGATCGACTTGAAGTCGTTGAGAGTCATGATCCCGTGGGCGCCGATACTGTAGAGCGCCGCCAGCGTCACAACGGGCCAGCCGGGCCAACCCGCCATCAGGACGGCAGCCCCCGTGAACCAGGGCAGACCTTCGTAGCAGGCCGCGACGGCCGTGTTACCCCACCAGCCGTTCTTCTTCAGCCTCAGCGGCGGTGCACTGTACGCCCACGCCAGGGCGAGGCCGACCACGGCGGCACCGAAGCCCCATGCTCCGAGCAGAGTGGCAACGAGGAGCGACAGGACCGTCCAGATGATGGCGATGTAGAGGCCCCAGCGACCGGGAATCCGGCCCGACGGAATGGGGCGTTGCGGCTCGTTGATGGCGTCGACGTGGCGATCGTACCAGTCGTTCGCGGCTTGGCTCGTCGCGCACACCATGGGGCCGGCCAGCAGGACGCCGGCCAGGAACTCGGGCCATCGCCCGGACAGTGGCATGCCCGACGAGACGACGCCGCAGCCATAGGCCCACATGGGTGCGAACCACGTGATCGGCTTCAGAAGCTCGAGCACCGCGCTCGGTGCCGGAAGGCTCGTATTGCCCTGGTCGACGGCGATTCGGGTCATCGCAGCGATCTATGCCTCGGGTCGGGATATGTCAACCAAACTTGACAGGTGAGGTGGTTGACATGCGACGAAGAGGATCAGGTCGCCGTGCGTGCGGTTCTCACTATGATCCCGCCGTGCTGTCATGAGCGCGATCGACCAGGAAGGGTTATGTCGCCATGCCTTCGTTCCCCAAGCTACCGCCGGCCGTTTCAGGGGAACTGCGAGAGACCGTGGGTCGCGCCGGGCGTCTCTCCTACTATGTGGCGGGCGAGGGCAGCCCGCTTCTCCTGATCCACAGCATCAACGCGGCGGGCTCGGTCTACGAGGTCAAGCCGATCTTCGAGGACCAATGCCGGCGCCGCAAGGTCTACGCCGTGGACCTGCCGGGGTTCGGGATGTCCGATCGGTCGGACCGGAGCTACGAGGTACGGCTCTATGTCGACGCGGTCCACGACCTGCTGGATCTGATCGAGGCCGAGAACGGGCAGGTGCCGATCGACGCCTTAGCCGTATCGTTGGCGTCCGAGTTCCTGGCCCTGGCCGCCACAGAGCGACCGCGGCCGCCGCGAACCCTGGCCCTCGTAACGCCGACCGGCTTCGGCCGGGCTGTCGGGATGTTCGCCAAGGAGCCGGGTCAGAGCCGCGAGATCCCGGGCTTTTACGCTTTCTTCACCTTCCCGCTCTGGAGCCAGGGCATCTTCGATCTGCTCACGAGCCGGGTAAGCATCCGGTACTTCCTCGAGCGCACCTTCGGCTCGAAGCAGATCGACGAAGGCATGTTCGAGTACGACTACCTGACCACGCACCAGCCGGGTGCCAAGAACGCGCCCCTGGCTTTCGTCTCCGGGAAGCTGTTCACCTCGGGCATCCGCACCTTCTACGAGAAGCTCGAGATGCCTGTCTGGGTGCCGCATGGGACCCGGGGGGACTTCAAGGATTTCAGCGGTGCTGACTGGGCCAAGGCCAAGGCGAACTGGCATTTCCAGCCTTACGACACAGGCGCCCTGCCGCATTTCGAGCGGCCGGTCGAATTCCTGCAGAGCTACGAAGCCTTCCTGACGGCGGAAACCGGCGATGCCGGCGTCAAGGCTCGGGCTCGGCGCCCAGATCGCCCAGACCGTAGCGACGCAGCTTGACATAAAGGCTCTGGCGGCTGAGCCCGAGGATCTCGGCCGCCGACGCACGATTGTCGTTGGTCAGCTCGAGCGCCGCCTCGATGCAGAGCCGCTCGATCACGTCGGTCGTTTCGCGGACCAGATCCTTCAACGGCACGCGTCCGACGAGCTCGGTCAGCTGCTCGACGGAACGTGGCAGCTCGTGCGTAGCTCGCGGCTGAGCGGAAAGACGTCGCTCCACGTTGCGGATCACGAAAGCGAGCCTGGACTGACCGCCGTCCGAAGTTGCCGCGGCCGAGACCTCGATTTCGGCGTTGGCCCCATACTCGCCGCGCAGCGTGGTGGCGAAGAGGCGCACCATCCCATGCTGGCGTAGGCTGGCCAGGAGCACGCTGAGATCCACGCCCGGTCTGCCGAGCCATCGGTCGAGCGATTCGCCTTTCGCCTGATCGTCGGTCGCCAGCTGGACCATGTCGAGAAAGGCGGCGTTCACGTCGAGGATACGGCCGTCGGGACCAGTGACCACGAAGGCATCAGGTGCCTTCTCCACGGCACTCAGCAGCTTCGTCCGGTCGTCCGCCATCGGTGTCGGGGCTGCGAGAACCCCTTGGGGTGCCAGCCGCACCAGCAGAAACGTCGAGCTCTCCTGCCGATAGAGAGTGCAGGACACCATGATCTCCGGCCCGCCACCGGCGAGCCGGACCCGGGCCGTCTCCGTCCGGCCGGAGGCCTTGGCGCTGGCCAGAAGGTCCAGAACAGTGCCCGCGGCCTGGGAGTCGAAGCAATTGGCGAAGGGCTGGCCGATCAGGCCGGAATTCGAGGTGGCGAGGAGCTTCTCGGCGGCGGGATTGGTTTCCGTCAGCCTGTTGCTGCCGGCATCAACGACGAGCATGGCCTCGACGGCGGTATGGAAAAGCTGGCGGTAGCGGGTCTCGATGTCGCGCAGGCGCGAATAGTCCCGCTCCATGGACTGCTGCGCATCGACCAGGCGCTGCTGCAGGATCGCGATCGGGCGAAGGTCGCGCCCGACGATGAGATTCCGACCCTCTTTGCCGAAGGGCATGGCGGCGTAGAGGATCGGTACGTCCGGGCCTCGGCTTGCCGGGTGATTGATGTGTCGCCAGCGTCGGGCCCCAGGCGTGGGCGCGTCCCGCAGCAGGGCCTCCGCCTTGACCTTGGTGTCGATCGACGCGACATCGATCCACGAGCGGTTGAGCCAGACACTGGCGAACTCGCGCGCCAAGTCTTCCTGGGCGAACGCCACATCGCGGATGACGCCGGCATTATCGAGGACGAGGGCGATGTCCGCTGCCGCCTCGATCAAGGTGGCCGCCTCTTCCGCGTCAAGGTCGCCAAGCCATTGCTTGGGCGTCTTGAACCGCTTCACGACAGGCGAGGCCCCACGCCTCGAGGCATGTGTGTTCGACCTTGACTGATGTGGGCCCGGTACCACCACGGCCAAGAGCGGACGCGCCGAAACCGGCCCAGCCGATCCAATACCACCGCCGGGCGTGGTTATGTCAAGTCAAGTCTACGTCAACTTTACTTGACACATTTTGCCGGAAAAATTTCACATCTCACGCGCGGACACAAGTCCCGCGTCGCAGGAACTACGAGCGCTACTTGTCAGATTCGGGCGGGTAGCAGCGTGAGCAGGTGTTGCGCCTGGAGAACCGCCTGACGCCCATCAGGTCCGGTCGCGTCCGCCCCGACAAGGGCCGTGAACTCCGGATGCTCGACGAAGACGGGCCCGCCCACGAGCACGCCGACACGGCGATTGCGCGAAGCGCGACGCACAGCACGGATCGTGGTCGCCAGATCATCCAAGCGATTGGCGCAACTCAGTGAGATCCCGACGACCGCGAACCATTCCCGGCGCACCAGGGCCACGAGATCGTGGGTCGACATGCCGGGATCGGTCGCCACGACCCAGCCCGCGCGCCGGAAGAACTCGCACACCATGACGAGGCCGAAGGTGTGCTGCTCACCGGGTATGGGAATCAGCAAGGTCCGCCGGTCGTCCCCATGCTGGTGAGACTCGTGGACGAACGCTGGTGCGAGTTCGTGCAGGACGCGCTGCAGACAGCCAACGCCCAGCGTCACCTCGGTGAAATCGCACAGGTCGGCGGTCCACAGGTCGCCCAGCCGGCGGGCCGTAGGCGCAAGAAGTTGCAAATAGAGGGACTCGACGGACACGCCCCGCGTGCGCAGTGACGTGACGAAGCTGGTCGCCGCATCGATGTCCTGATGCAGGACGAGGCCGGCGAACTCGGCTACCTCGTGTATCGCCGGCGTGCGACGCGCATTCTCGACTGCAGCCGCCACTTCCTCTCCCGGACGGCGGGCGAGGACGAGCCGCGGAATGATCTCGAGCTCGATGGTTCTGACGAGGGCGTCGAGTTCCCGTGCCGCGCCGCCGGTTCTGCGATCGAGGCTGCTTTCCGTGGGGGCGTCGCCGCCCATGGGGGCCAGGTCCCTGGACGCGAAAGCAAGCTTCGCCCCTCCCGGACCTGACAGGGAACTCATTGAGGCCTCCCCCGCTGGAAAGAAAAGTTTACACTCAACCTCGAAGCGCCGAAACTTGGACCTTCCGTCGCACCGAAGGTGAATGGGTTCTGTCAATCGGCCGTGACGTATACGCCGGTTGACAGTCACTTGGGAAGAAGTCTAGCCTCCCTCCGTTGTCGGATCGGCTTGGGGAGGAGTGGTGGATCAGAGGCGGCCCCGTCACGTCTCCGAGCGGGCGCTCTATACCCCCGAAGAGCGTCGACGCCGTGACGCGACCCCTTGGACCCTGGTCCAGGGCATCCTGGCTCCGATCCAATTCCTGGCCTTTCTGGTGAGCCTCGTCCTCGTTCTGCGCTATCTGGCGACAGGCGTAGGATTCGAAGCCGCTACCGTCTCCGTCGTCATCAAAACCCTGCTTCTCTACACGATCATGATTACCGGCTCCATTTGGGAGAAGGTAGTATTCGGCCGTTATCTATTTGCGCGGCCGTTCTTCTGGGAGGACGTGTTCAGCATGCTCGTGCTGGCACTCCACACCGCCTATCTGGTGACCGTGGGCACCGGCGTTCTGGGTCATCAGGGCCAGATGCTCCTGGCCTTGGCCGCCTACGTCACCTACGTGATCAACGCCACGCAGTTCATCTTGAAGCTCCGTGCGGCGCGGCTGCAGGGCAGCGTATCCCTTCCCGCGGCTCCGCAGGAGTTGGCCGCGTGAACGCCCTCGAAGCCTCGGCCTCGGGCTGCGGCGATCTCGACGTGCGCAAGGAGCGCGGCCAGCGCGAGGTGTTCTGCGGTCTGACCGGCATCATCTGGCTGCACCGCAAGATCCAGGACGCCTTCTTCCTCGTCGTCGGCTCGCGCACCTGTGCGCATCTGATCCAATCGGCGGCCGGCGTGATGATCTTCGCCGAGCCGAGGTTCGCGACCGCCATCATCGAGGAGCGCGACCTCGCAGGGCTCGCCGACGCCAACGAGGAGCTCGATCGCGTCGTCACCCGGCTGCTGGAGCGGCGCCCGGACATTCACCTTCTCTTCCTCGTCGGCTCCTGCCCCTCCGAGGTGATCAAGCTGGATCTCAGCCGTGCCGCGGCCCGGCTCTCCCGCACCTTCTCTCCCCGGGTGCGGATCCTCAGCTACTCGGGCAGCGGCATCGAGACGACGTTCACGCAGGGCGAGGACGCCTGCCTCGCGGCTCTCGTCCCGGATCTCCCCAAGCCGGACCCCCGCGACCCGCGATCGCTCCTCGTCGTCGGCACGGTGGCCGATGTCGTCGAAGATCAGATGCGCCGGCTGTTCGACGAGCTTGGCATCGGTCCCGTCAGCTTCCTCCCGGCACGTCGCTCATCGGAGCTGCCGGCCGTCGGGCCCAACACTTCCTATTTGCTGGCGCAGCCCTTTCTCGCCGAGACCGGCCGTCTGCTGGACGCCCGCGGGGCGAAACGCCTCAAGGCACCGTTCCCACTCGGTGCCGAGGGTACGCTCCTCTGGCTCGAGGCCGCAGCGACGGCTTGGGGTATCGAGGCCCGCCGTCTTCGCCAGGTCACTGCGGCCAGCTTCGAGCGCGCGCAGCGGGCGTTGGCCCGGGGCAAGGCCCAGCTAGCCGGCAAGAGCGTGTTCTTCTTCCCGGATTCCCAGCTCGAGGTGCCGCTGGCCCGGTTCCTGTCCCGTGAGCTGGACATGCGCCTCGTCGAGGTCGGGACGCCCTATCTGCACCGGCAGCATCTGGCGAGCGAACTCGACCTGCTTCCCGCCGGTACGGCGCTGACCGAGGGTGCCGATGTCGAGCAGGAGCTCGACAGATGCCGTGCGGCACGTCCCGACATTACGGTCTGCGGCCTGGGTTTGGCCAATCCGCTCGAGGCCGAGGGTCTGACCACGAAGTGGTCGATCGAGCTGCTCTTCACGCCGATCCAGGGATTCGAGCAGGCGGGTGATCTGGCCGAGCTGTTCACGCGCCCGCTCGACCGTCGTCTCCGGCTGGCGGCCTGACGCCATGCAGCTCACCGTCTGGACCTACGAGGCTCCTCCCCATGTCGGCGCGATGCGGATCGCGACTGCCATGGAGGGCGTGCACTACGTCCTGCACGCGCCGCAGGGCGACTCATACGCCGACCTGCTCTTCACCATGATCGAGCGGCGCAGCAAGCGTCCGCCGGTCACCTACACCACCTTCCAGGCCCGCGATCTCGGCAGCGACACGGCGGAGCTGTTCAAGAACGCGGTCAAGGAGGCGTTCGAGCGCTACCGCCCGGAGGCGATGCTGGTCGGGGCTTCCTGCACAGCCGAGTTGATCCAGGACGATCCGGGCGGTCTCGCCCGTGCGCTCGACCTGCCGATCCCGGTCGTCCCGCTGGAGCTGCCGGCCTACCAGCGCAAAGAGAACTGGGGTGCGGCCGAGACCTTCTACCAGCTCGTGCGTGCCATCGCCGGCCCGCATGCGCCGAAGCCCGGCACGCCGCGTCCCGTGCGCGAGCCCGGCACGGCCCCGCGTTGCAACCTGCTGGGCCCGACCGCCCTCGGCTTCCGGCATCGCGACGACGTGACGGAAGTACGCCGTCTTCTGGCGCGGCTCGGCGTCGACGTCGCAGTGGTCGCTCCCATGGGTGCGGCACCGCACGATCTGGCGCGACTCGGCGATGCCGACTTCAATGTCGTTCTCTATCCCGAGATCGCCGGCCCGACGGCGAAGTGGTTGGAGCGCATGTTCGGCCAGCCGACAGTGCACACCATCCCGATCGGCATCGGGGCGACGCGCGCCTTCGTCGCCGAGGTCGCGGCGCTGACCGGAGCCGATGCGTCGGCACTCCTGGCCGAGGAAAGCTCTCGGGCGCCCTGGTACTCCCGCTCGGTCGACTCGACCTACCTGACCGGCAAGCGGGTGTTCATCTTCGGCGATGCTACACACGCTATCGCCGCCGCCAGGATCGCCAGCCGCGAACTCGGCTTCACCGTCGTCGGCCTCGGCACCTACAGCCGCGAGCAGGCCCGCGACGTTCGCGAGGCCGCCAAAGAGCTGGGCCTCGAGGCGCTGATCACCGACGACTATCTCGAGGTCGAGGCCCGCTGCGCCGAGCTGCATCCCGAGCTGGTGCTCGGCACCCAGATGGAGCGCCACATCGCCAAGCGCCTGGGCATCCCCTGTGCGGTGATTTCGGCCCCGGTCCACGTGCAGGACTTCCCTGCCCGCTACTCGCCGCAGATGGGCTTCGAGGGTGCGAACGTGCTGTTCGACACCTGGGTCCACCCGCTGATGATGGGCCTCGAAGAGCATCTGCTGGGGATGTTCCGCGAGGACTTCGAGTTCCACGACAATGCGGCGCCGTCGCACCTCGGTGTCACGGCCGCACCGCAACCAGCATCGCAACCGCAACCCGCACCGGCTCCCCGTGTGGAGGTCCAGTCGACCCCATCGGTGCTGAGCTGGGCCCCCGACGCCGAGAAGGAACTGCACAAGATACCGTTCTTCGTCCGCGGCAAGGCGCGCCGGAACACGGAGCGTTTCGCCACCGAGAGGGGCGTCGGGGTCATCACAGTCGAGACATTGTACGATGCGAAAGCCCATTTCGGCCGCTGAGGCGACGCCGGTGCGCGTCGTCATCGTGACGCTCGACAGCCATCTGGCGAGCGCTGCCGACCGTGCCGTGCACAATCTCGTTCGCGAGATCCCGGGCCTGTCGCTCCATCTTCACGCTGCGGCCGAGTGGAACTCCGACCCCGACGCGCTGGAGCGCTGCAAGACCGACATCGCCCGTGGCGACATCATCGTCGTCACGATGCTGTTCATGGAGGATCACTTCCTCCCGGTCATGCCGGCGCTGCGGGCTCGGCGCGAGCAGTGCGATGCGATGGTCTGCGCCATGTCGGCGGCCGAGGTCGTCAAGCTGACCCGCATGGGCCGGTTCAGCATGGACGGCGGCCAGAGCGGCCTAATGGCGCTCCTGAAGCGGCTTCGTGGCCGCAAGGAAGGCGAGTCGGGCTCCGCCGGTGCCCAGCAGATGAAGATGCTGCGGCGCCTGCCGAAGATCCTGCGCTTCATCCCCGGCACGGCCCAGGATGTCCGCGCCTACTTCCTGACGCTGCAGTATTGGCTGGCGGGTTCGGAGCAGAACATCGCCAACATGGTCCGCTTCCTGGTCGACCGTTACGCGGACGGCGAGCGGAAGAGCCTGCGCGGCACGGCCAAGGCGCCGCTGCCGGTCGAGTACCCGGAGATCGGCGTCTACCATCCGGCACTCAAGGGCAGGATGGCGGAGGCGGTGGAAGCCCTTCCCGTGGGCGGCAATGCCGGCACGGTCGGCCTCCTCCTGCTGCGCTCCTATCTGTTGGCCGGCAACACGGGCCACTATGACGGCGTGATTGCGGCACTCGAGGCTCGCGGTCACAAGGTGATCCCGGCTTTCGCCACCGGCCTCGACGCGCGTCCGGCGATCGACAAGTTCTTCGTGGTCAACGGCCGCTGCAAAGTCGACGCGGTCGTCTCGTTGACCGGTTTCTCGCTGGTCGGCGGGCCCGCCTACAACGATGCCAAGGCGGCCGAGGACACGCTGGCCGCCCTCGACGTGCCCTATCTCGCCGCTCATCCCGCCGAGCTGCAGACGCTGGAGCAGTGGGCGGAGTCGGATCGCGGCCTGCTGCCCGTCGAGTCCACCATCATGGTGGCCATTCCGGAGTTGGACGGTGCCACCGGCCCGATGGTCTTCGGCGGCCGTTCGAGCCACGCCGGTGTCGCCTGCGCCGGCTGTGACCGTGCCTGCACGTTCGCGGCGGGCGTCGGCGACCGCGACATGCACTCCTGCGTCGAGCGCACGGAGATGCTGGCGGCGCGTGTCGACAAGCTCGTGCGGCTGCGGCGCAGCGAGCGCGCCCAGCGCAAGGTCGCGATCGTCCTCTTCAACTTCCCGCCCAATGCCGGCAACACTGGTACGGCCGCCTATCTCGGCGTGTTCGAGTCGCTCCAGCATACTCTGAAGAGAATGCGGGACGAGGGCTACACGGTCGACGTGCCGGCTTCGGTCGATGAGTTGCGGCAGAAGGTGATCGAGGGCAATGCCGCCCGCTTTGGCGCCCATGCCAACGTTTACGCCCGCATTCCGGTCGACGACCATGTCCGGCGCGAGCGGCACCTGGCGGCGATCGAGGGGCAGTGGGGTCCGGCGCCGGGCCGGCAGCAGAGCGACGGCAGCTCGATCTTCGTCCTCGGCGAGGCGTTCGGGAACGTGTTCGTCGGCGTGCAACCCGCCTTCGGTTACGAGGGCGACCCGATGCGGCTGCTCTTCGAGAAGGGCTTCGCGCCGACCCACGCCTTCTCCGCCTTCTATCGTTTCCTGCGCGAGGACTTCGGTGCCCACGCCGTGCTGCACTTCGGCACGCATGGCGCGCTTGAGTTCATGCCGGGCAAGCAGACCGGGATGTCGGCCAAGGACTGGCCGGACCGGCTGATCGGCGACCTGCCGAACATCTATCTTTACGCCGCCAACAACCCGTCCGAGGGTAGCATCGCCAAGCGGCGCGGCTCGGCGACCCTGGTCAGCTACCTGACCCCGCCCATCGCGCATGCCGGCCTCTATCGCGGCCTGCTCGACCTCAAGGGCTCCATCGAGCGTTGGCGCGTGCTGCCGCCGGACGAGCTGTCCGAGCGGGCACAGCTAGCCGAGCTGATCCAGGCCCAGGCCGCCGCCGTCGACCTGGCACAGGCCGAACCGGTGTGGGGTGCCGAGGCGGCCGACCGGATCCTGAAGCTGAACGAGGCCGTGCTCGAGCTCGAATACAGCCTGATCCCGCACGGCCTCCACGTCGTCGGCGAGCCGCCGACCCCGGAGGAGCGCGTCGACCTTCTGATGGCCGTCGCCGAGTCCGCCCACAGCGTGCGGCTGGAGAAGGAAGCGGTCGAGGCGATCGTGGCCGGGAAGCGACCCGAGGAGGCAGCCGCCAGCGAGGCCACGCTGAACCTGTTCCGCGAGCTTGCCGCTACCGACAAGCTTCTCGCCGAGGACAGCGAGCTTCCGGGCATTCTTCGTGCCCTCGATGGCCGATTCGTGCGGCCGGCACCGGGTGGCGATCTGCTGCGGACGCCGGCGATCCTGCCGACGGGACGCAATCTCCACGGCTTCGATCCTTTCCGCATCCCGAGCGCCTACGCCCTCACGGACGGGGCCCGGCAGGCCGAGCGCCTGCTGGAGCGGCACTGTGTCGACGGGCACCCGTTCCCGGAAACGATCGCTCTGGTCCTCTGGGGCACGGACAACCTCAAAACAGAGGGCGGCCCGATCGCCCAGGCGCTGGCCCTGCAGGGCGTGCGGCCACGGTTCGACAGCTACGGTCGCCTCGCGGGCGCCACCCTGATCCCGCTGGGAGATCTCGGGCATCCCCGTATCGACGTCATCGTCACCCTGTCCGGCATCTTCCGCGATCTCCTGCCACTGCAGGTGAAGCTGCTGGCCGAGGCGGCATGGCTCTGTGCCTCGGCAGACGAGCCGGAGGAGCTGAACTTCGTCCGCAAGCACGCTCTGGCCTACCAGCGCGAGCACGGCTGCGATCTCGAAACGGCCTCGCTCCGGGTCTTCGGCAACGCCGAAGGTGCCTACGGCTCGAACGTCAATCACCTGATCGAAAACGGCCGCTGGACCGACGAGGACGAGCTGGCCGAGGCCTACACGCGTCGCAAGGGCTTCGCCTACGGCCGCAGTGGCCGACCGGAAGCGCAGCCGGCGCTGCTGAAGAGCGTGCTGGCCGGGGTCGAGCTCGCCTACCAGAACCTCGACTCGGTCGAGCTGGGCGTCACCACGGTCGACAACTACTTCGACACGCTGGGCGGCATCAGCCGCGCGGTACGGCGCGCCAAGGGTGCCGAAGCACCCGTCTATATCAGCGACCAGACCCGCGGCGACGGGACGGTGCGGACACTCGGGGAGCAGGTGGCGCTCGAGACCCGCACCCGCATGCTCAATCCCAAGTGGTACGAGGGCATGCTGAAGCACGGCTACGAGGGCGTGCGCCAGATCGAGGTGCACGTCACCAACACGATGGGCTGGTCGGCGACCACGGGTCAGGTGGCACCCTGGGTCTACCAGCAGCTGGCCCAGACCTTCATGCTCGATCCGGAGATGCGGGAGCGGCTGGCACAGCTCAACCCGACCGCGTCGGCGAAGGTCGCCAATCGGCTCCTCGAAGCGCACGAGCGCAACTACTGGTCGCCGGATCCGGCGATGCTCGAAGCGCTGCGCGGGGCCGGCGAGGATCTCGAGGACAGGCTCGAAGGTATTCACGAAAGGCTGGCGGCATGAGCACCATAAGTCTCGACCGGCCCCAGCTGCGCAATCGCGCGCCGCGCCTCGACGGTGAGGGCAGCGTGCAATGCCAGCTGGATCCGAGCGTGCGGATCGGCACCGCCAAGGTGTTCGCCGTGTACGGCAAGGGCGGGATCGGCAAGAGTACCACCTCGTCCAACCTGTCGGTCGCGTTCACCAAGCTCGGCAAACGCGTCCTGCAGATCGGCTGCGATCCGAAGCACGACTCCACGTTCACGCTGACCAAGTGCCTGGTGCCGACGGTCATCGATGTGTTGGAGTCGGTCGACTTCCATGCCGAGGAACTGCGGCCCGAGGACTTCGTCTACGAGGGCTACAACGGCGTCATGTGCGTCGAGGCCGGCGGCCCGCCGGCCGGTACCGGCTGCGGCGGCTACGTCGTCGGGCAGACGGTGAAGCTCTTGAAGGAGCACCATCTCCTCGACGACACGGACGTCGTCATCTTCGACGTTCTGGGCGACGTCGTCTGTGGCGGCTTCGCGGCGCCGCTGCAGCACGCGGAGCGGGCCCTGATCGTCACGGCCAACGATTTCGATTCGATCTTCGCGATGAACCGCATCGTGGCGGCCATCCAGGCGAAGTCGAAGAACTACGCGGTCCGGCTGGGGGGCGTGATCGCCAACCGCAGTGCCGGGACGGACGAGATTGACCGCTTCAACGCGGTGGTCGGCCTCAATCGCGTGGCGCACTTCCCCGATCTCGACGTGATCCGCCGCAGCCGCCTGAAGAAGTCGACGCTGTTCGAGATGGAGCCCTCGCCGGAGCTCGAGGCCGTGCAGGCCGAGTATCTCCGCCTCGCCGCCCAGCTCTGGGCCGGCACCGAACCGATGGCGCCGACACCGCTCAAGGATCGCGACATCTTCGATCTGCTGGGCTTCGACTGATGCCGACCGTCACCTACGAGGCGCGTCGAGGCGAGATCCTCACCTATTTCGACCGCACCGCCGTGCAGGCATGGGCGCGTCTTACATCGGACGCGCCGCTGGGTCGCATCAGGGCGACGGTGCGCGCCGGCCGCGAGCAGATGCGCGCGACCCTGCTGGACTGGCTTCCCGCCGACCTGCGTGGCGCGCGACTGCTGGACGCCGGTTGCGGTACCGGGGCGCTGGCCATCGAAGCTGCCCGCCGTGGCGCCGACGTGGTCGCGATCGACATCTCGCCCACACTTATCGGGCTGGCTGCCGAGCGTTCGCCGCGTGACCTGGGATTCGGTCGCGTGCGCTTCGAGGTCGGCGACATGCTCGACCCGCGGCTCGGCACGTTCGACCACGTCGTGGCGATGGATTCCCTGATCCACTATCGGGCACCGGACGTGGTTCGAGCCGTGGCCGGCCTGACCGCTCGCGCCAAGACGTCGGTGGCTTTCACCTTCGCCCCGCGCACGGCCCCGTTGGCGGTGATGCACGCCGTCGGCCGCTTCTTCCCGCGCGGCGATCGCGCGCCGGCGATCGAGCCCGTGGGCGAGGCCAAGCTGCGCCGATTGATCGCGGCCGACCGTGCCCTTTCGGGGTGGCGGCAGGAGCGTACCAGCCGGATCATCTGTGGCTTCTACACCTCGCAGGCGCTGGAGCTTCGGGTGAGATGAGCAGCGGCCGCCTCGATCTGGCGAGTGCATGGACCCGCTTCGGGTCCAACGTGCTGCCGTTCGCGGACGTTGCCACCGCGGAGGTGCCGCTGCGGCGCCTCCTGCGCCTTTCCCTGTTCCAGGTGTCGGTCGGCATGGCCGCGGTCATGCTGATCGGGACGCTCAACCGCGTCATGATCGTCGAGCTGCACGTGCCGGCCAGCCTCGTCGCGATCATGCTGGCCCTGCCGCTCCTGTTCGCACCCGCTAGGGCCCTGATCGGCTTCCGCTCGGACAATCACCGTTCGGTCCTCGGCTGGCGCCGGGTGCCCTACATCTGGATCGGCTCGCTCCTGCAGTTCGGCGGTCTCGCGATCATGCCCTTCGCCCTGATCCTGCTCTCGGGCGACTCGAACGCGCCGCCATGGGTAGGACAGACTGGTGCCGCCCTGGCCTTCCTGCTTCTGGGTGCGGGCATGCACACGGTGCAGACGGTGGGCCTGGCGCTGGCGACCGACCTCGTGCCGCCGCGCGCGCAGCCCAAGGTCGTGGCACTGCTCTGCGTCGCCCTGATGCTCGGGATGGCGGGCAGCGCTCTGGTGTTCGGCGTGCTCCTGCGGAACTTCAGCGAGGTCCAGCTCATCCAGGTGATTCAGGGTGCGGCCGTCACCACGATGATCCTCAACATCGTGGCCCTGTGGAAGCAGGAGGCCCGCGACCCGAGCCGAACCAGCGGGACGGGCCCGCAGCCCGGTTTCTGGGCGGCGTGGCAAGCCTTCACCAGCGGCAACCACGCGACGAGACGACTGGTCGCCGTGGCATTGGGCACCGCCGGCTTCAGCATGCAGGACGTCCTGCTCGAGCCCTATGGCGGCCAGATCCTGGGCCTGACGGTCGGGCAGACGACCGGGCTCACGGCCCTGCTGGCCGTTGGCGGACTGATCGGATTCCTCACCGCTGCCCGGCAACTCGACCGTGGCGCTGATTCCTACCGCGTGGCGGCACTGGGGGCACTCGTCGGCGTGTTCGCCTTCGCGGCCGTGATCCTCGCGGCCCCGCTGATGTCGGTGCCGGCATTCGCCGCCGGTGTGGGGCTGATCGGGCTGGGCGGTGGTCTGTTCGCGCACGCGACACTGACGGCTGCCATGAGCATGGCGCGCGAGAGCCAGATCGGCCTGGCGCTCGGCATCTGGAGTGCCGTCCAGGCCACCGCGGCCGGCAGTGCGATTGCTCTGGGCGGCATCCTGCGCGACGTCATCGCGGGTCCGGCGGTCCGGGGCGAGTTCGGCGTCGCACTGGCGAGCCCCGCCACGGGCTACGGTGTCGTCTACAACATCGAAATCGTTTTGCTGTTCGCGACACTGGTCGCGATCGGACCGCTGGTGCGAATCTCGCACCAGCAGCCGGAACGGTCACGTGCGAGCTTCGGGCTCGCGGAATTCCCGGGTTAGGAGACCGAGAATGGAAAAGGGCGCCATCACTGGCTACATCGACATCGCTCAGGTAACCCTCTACGCCTTCTGGATTTTCTTCGCTGGGCTGATCATCTACCTGCGCCGCGAGGACAAGCGGGAAGGCTACCCGCTCGTGTCCGACCGCCCGGGTCGCCTCGTCGTGCAGGGCTTCCCTGCCATGCCGGCCCCGAAGACGTTCTATCTCGAGGATGGCAGCGAGGTGCGGGCACCCCGTGGCTATCGTGACGACCGGCCGGTCGCGGCGAAGCCGGCAGCCCCCTGGTTCGGAGCGCCCCTGGTGCCGACGGGCAATCCGCTGGTCGACGCCGTCGGCCCGGCGTCCTATGCCGAGCGCGCGGACGAGCCGGAGATGACCTGGGACGGGCTGCCGCTGATCTATCCGCTGCGCGAGCTGAAGGATGTCACGGTCGCCGAAGAGGACTCGGATCCCCGCGGCATGTCCGTGGTCGGCGCCGACCGTCGCGTCGCCGGTGTCGTGAAAGACCTTTGGGCGGATCGCTGCGAGCCGCAGATTCGCTACCTCGAGGTCGAGCTCAATGGTGGGAAGGGTCGCAGGCTCGTGCCGATGACGCTGGCCCGCGTCAATGAGACGACCCAGCAGATCACCGTGCAGTCGCTACTCGCCGCGCAGTTCGCCGACGCCCCCTCGATCAAGCACGGTGACCGGGTTACCAAGCTCGAGGAGGACAAGATCCAGGCCTACTTCGGCGGCGGCTCGCTCTATGCGACGCCCGAGCGGCTGGGTCCGCTACTGTGACACAGCACTACGACGACGAGCCCGTCCGCGGGCTGCCCGAACCGCTCCCGCCAGGGGAACACATCCTCTGGCAGGGGGAGCCGGTCTGGCGCGATCTGGCGGTGCGGGCGCTGCACGCCCGCAAGCTCGCCGTCTACTTCGCGGTGCTGCTGCTGTGGCCGGGGATCGCCGCCTACCATGACGGCGCCTCGGTCGCGGGGGCTGTCTGGTCCTCGGCAAAGTTTCTGCCGCTGGCTGCTGGCGTGATCGGCTTTCTCTGCGTCTACGCGTGGCTCGCCGCGCGGGCGACGGTGTACACCATCACGAATAGTCGGGTCGTGATGCGCATCGGGCTGGCACTGCCGATCGTGCTGAACCTGCCGTTCCGGCAGATCGCCTCGGCCGACTTCCGTCCCTTCGCCGATGGAACCGGCGATATTGCGCTTGTTCCGACGGACTCCGGCGGCGTCGGCTACCTGCACCTGTGGCCGCACGCGCGTCGGTGGCACTTCAATCCGGCGCAGCCCATGCTGCGCGCCGTGCCGGAGGGCAAGAAGGTGGCGGAGCTTCTGGCGGGGGCGCTGACGGCCGCGAACGCGACGCCGGCCCCCAAGGCTGGACCGCGGCTGGTCGTGAAGGGCGGCGTGCCGGTGCCGCCGATGGCGAATGCGGCCTGAGGCCATGGCGACCGGTAGTTCTCAGACACCCTATCAGCCGTTCCCGCGCTACGCCCTGGTCGGAGCGGGTTGCCTGATCGCGGTCGCCATCCTGGCGGCGATCGTGGGCCGGCTGATCGGCCCCGAGAACGCCGGTGTGCCGGGCGAGGTCCTGGTCGCGAGCCGTGAGGTCCGCTTCGAGGACCGGGCGGACGGAGCCGTCGTCGTCCGCGAGGCCGACGGCACGGTTCTTGAGGTGTTGGCTCCGGGCACCAACGGCTTCGCCCGGAGCGTGCTGCGTGGGTTTGCCCGTGAGCGCATGCGGCGCGACGTGGGTCAGGAGCCCCCGTTCCGGCTGGCACGCTGGGACGACGGCAGGGTGACGCTCGAGGATCCGAGCACGGGACGGCGGGCCGAGCTCAACGCGTTCGGCTCGAGCAACGTGGCGGTCTTCGCGCAGATGCTGACGATCGGGCACGGAACGCCGTGAGCAGGTCGTGGCTGACCGGGCGAGAGGTGGAAGTGCCTTGTACGGTCGACATAGAGCAGAGCTTCGACAGCCTGCACGCCTATGTCGACCTGGAGGGGATCGAAGTGGGTCCCGGTGACGAGGTGATCGTGCACGACGCGCCGACGGAGGTTCCCTTCGGCGAGCGCCTCGTGTGCGAGCGGCGAGCTACGGTCCGGCAGGCGACATGGCTGGGGCGCTTGTGGACCAAGCTCGCCTCCCGCTTCGAGCTCACCGAATTGTATGAAGTCGGTTTTTCGTCATGGAGGCGGCCATGAGCACGGCGACCCGAGAGCGGGTGATCAACGACACGACGCGGATGGCGCAGTCCAGCACGATGCTGAGCCCGCGCTTCTACACGACCGACTACGAGGCGATGGACCGCCTCGACGTCAGCGGCGTGCAGGCCGAGTGGGACGAGCTGATCGCCGAGATGAAGCGGGACCCCAACAAGGGTCACTTCCAGCGCTCGGACGACTGGGACGCCGACCTCGAGCGGCTGTCGCCGGAGCTGCGCAAGGAGTTCGTCGACTTCCTCGTGAGCTCGGTGACGGCCGAGTTCTCCGGCTGCGTGCTCTATTCAGAGATCAAGAAGCGGATCAAGAACCCGGAGATCCGCCAGCTCTTCCACTTCATGAGCCGCGACGAATCCCGACATGCCGGCTTCATCAACGACACGCTGAAGGAATTCGGCATCGGTGTCGACCTGGGCTTCCTGACCAAGGCCAAGAAATACACCTACTTCCGGCCGAAGTTCATCTTCTACGCGACCTATCTGTCGGAGAAGATCGGCTATGCGCGCTACATCACCATCTTCCGGCAACTGGAGCGGCATCCGGAACGGCAGTTCCACCCGATCTTCCGCTGGTTCGAGAAGTGGTGCAACGACGAGTTCCGCCACGGCGAGGCCTTCGCGCTTCTGATGCGATCGAACCCGGCGCTGCTGTCGGGCATCAACCGCCTCTGGGTCCGCTTCTTCGTCCTCGCGGTGTTCGCCACGATGTATGTGCGCGACCATGCGCGGCCGGCCTTCCACGAGGCCCTCGGGATGGACCCGACGGACTACGACTTCGAGGTCTTCCGGATCACGAGCGAGATCTCGAAGCAGGTCTTCCCGATCACGCTCGACATCGAGAACCCGGCCTTCCATGCCGGCCTCGAGCGGCTGCGAGAGGTCTCGGACGGCATCGGCGCGGCGGAAGAGCAGGGAGGTATCGGCGGCGCCCTGCGCAAGGCCGGGCTGATGCTCAAGGGTGGGCTGACCTTCGCCCGGCTCTATTTCCTACGCCCGAAAGAGAACCCCCTGCCGCGGCAGGTCCGACTGGCCCCGGCCTGGTAGAAGGAGCAGCGAGCGGTGGCCGCCTTCGCCCTGCCGATCCTCTACGCGCTGTTCGTGTGGTGGTTCAGCACGGGCGTCATCATCTATCTCGATGGACTGCCCCGGCGGACCTACCGCTGGAGCATGTTGGGCGCCACCATCGTCTTCGTCCTCTCGCTCTACGGGCTGGCGGCCACCGCCGAGGACAACACGGTCCGGGGTGCCTATCTCGCCTTCACCTTCGGCCTCCTGGCTTGGGGCTGGCACGAGATCAGCTACTTCATGGGCTACGTCACAGGCCCGCGCAGCGTGCCCTGCCCGGAGGGCTGCAGCGGCTGGAAGCATTTCGTACACGCGATCGAGACGGGCCTCTGGCACGAACTCGCCATCGTCGCCTCGGCACTGGTCGTCGTCTCCTTCACCTGGAGTGGCGGCAACGAGATCGGCCTGTGGACCTTCATGGTGCTCTGGTGGATGCGCATGAGCGCGAAGCTCAACGTGTTCTTCGGAGTCCGTAATCTCAACGAGCAGTTCCTGCCCGATCATCTGCACTATCTGAAGAGCTTCCTCAAAAAGAAGCCGATGAATCTCTTCTTCCCGGTCTCGGTGACGGTCTCGACCATCGTCAACGTCGCCCTGGTCGAGGCGGCACTGGCGCCGGACGCGACGGCTCACGAGGTGGCCGGCTACACCTTCCTCGCCACGCTGATGGCTCTGGCCGTTTTGGAGCACTGGTTCCTGGTGCTGCCGCTGCCGGCCGAGAAGCTGTGGAACTGGAGCATGACGTCGCGCAACGCGGCCATGCCGGTCGACGTGCAGATCGTCTCGGGCTTCCTCGGCGCCGGCAAGACGACGTTCCTGCGCCGGCTGCTCGCCCAGGCCGACCCCAAGGTGCGGACCGTCGTGCTGGTCAACGGCTTCAGTGCCGACGGTGTCGACGGCTCCCTGCTGAGCGGCCTCGGGGCCGACGTGGTCGACCTGCCGAACGGCTGCATCTGCTGCTCGATGAAGGCGGACCTCGCGACCCAGCTGAAGCAGGCGATCGCGCAGTGGCATCCGCAGCGCATCCTCGTCGAGCCCAGTGGCGTGGCCGACCTGACGGCCCTTCTGGGTGTGCTGGCGCAGCCGGATCTCCGCTCGCTGGTCCGCTCCCTGCGTCTCACGACAGTGATCGATGCCGAAGCGTTCATGCGCGACTATGCGAGGCTACCGGCCTATTTCGAAACGCAGGCGCGGCTCTCGCCCGTCATCATCGCCAACAAGGCCGATCTGGTCCGGCCCGCGGAGCTGCGGCTGATCGCCGACACCTTCAAGCGGCTCAACCCGGCGGCGACGGTGGTGCCGGCGAGCTTCGGGGTCGTCGAGGACGGCGAGTTGGACGCGCTCCTGGTGAACCCGTGCATGCTGGACCGCTCACCGAGCGGCGAGCACGCCCATCCCGGGAATGGCGAGCCGGTTGCCGACGACCAGGGCAAGCCCGCGTTGGGCCTCAGCTCATGGAGCGCCAACCTGGCCGGCACCTGTGACATCGACGAGCTGAACGCCCTGCTCGAGGCGGTGGCGCAGGGAGCCTTCGGCCAGGTCGAGAGGGTCAAGGGAATTACCCGGCTCGGTGCCGGGTGGGTGAGTTTCGATGTGGCCGGCGGACGTTCGAGCATCGCCGCCTTCGCCCCGCAGCAGCGGGAGAAGGCGCGTGTCGTCGCCATCGGCCGTGACGTCGACGAGGTGAGGTTGCGGGCCGCGTTCGAGGCCTGTGCCACGCCCTACATGCAGGCGGCTTGAGGACATGCCTACCACACGCGTTTTCCCAGAAAGCGACCAAAGCGGGGATGGGACCATGAACTACGAAACCTTCTTTCGCGACCAGCTCGACGCGCTTCGTCGCGAGGGTCGGTATCGTGTGTTCACGGATCTCGAACGGCAGGCGGGATCGTTCCCCCGTGCCACGCATCACCGCGACGGCGGCACGATGGAAGTGACCGTCTGGTGCTCGAACGACTATCTCGGCATGGGCCAGCACCCGGCCGTGACCAGCGCCATGAAGGCGGCGATCGACAAATGCGGCGCCGGTGCTGGCGGCACGCGCAACATCTCGGGCACCAACCACTATCACGTGCTGCTCGAGAACGAGCTGGCCGATCTGCACGGCAAGGATGCGGCCCTCCTGTTCACGTCGGGCTACGTGTCCAACTGGGCAGCACTCGGCACCCTGGCCGGCAACATCCCGGGCTGCGTCGTGCTTTCCGATGCCGGCAACCACGCGTCGATGATCGAGGGCATCCGCCACAGCCGCGCCGAGCGGCACATCTTCGCGCACAACGATCCCGAGGACCTGGACCGCAAGCTCAGCCTGCTCGATCCCCGCGCCCCGAAGCTCGTCGCCTTCGAGTCGGTCTACTCGATGGACGGTGACATCGCCCCGATCGCCGAGATCTGTGACGTCGCCGATGCCCACGGTGCGATGACCTATCTCGACGAGGTGCACGCCGTCGGCCTCTACGGGCCGCGCGGCGGCGGCATCTCCGACCGCGAGGGCCTGAGCCATCGCCTGACCGTCATCGAGGGTACGCTCGGCAAGGCGTTCGGCGTGATGGGCGGCTACATCGCCGCCTCGGACGCCTTGTGCGACTTCGTCCGCAGCTTCGCTTCGGGCTTCATCTTCACGACGGCCCTCCCGCCGGCATTGGCGGCCGGCGCTCAGGCCAGCATTCGGCACCTGAAGAACAGCTCGGCCGAGCGCGAGCGGCATCAGGATCGGGTCGCCCGCGTCCGGCGCGGACTGGATGCGCTGCGCATCCCGCATCTGCGCAACCCGAGCCACATCGTGCCGGTGATGGTCGGCGACCCCGTGCACTGCAAGTGGCTGAGCGACAGGCTCCTCGTCGAGCACGGGATCTACGTCCAGCCGATCAACTATCCGACGGTGCCGCGGGGCACCGAGCGACTGCGGATAACGCCGTCGCCGCTGCACACGGACGCCGACATCGATCACCTGCTGCATGCGCTGGCCGCCGTGTGGCAGGAGCGGGAACTGGCGATCGCCGCCTGATCTCCTGAAGCCTGTCGTTCGAGATTCGGCCGGGCGAGCCAACGGCTTCCCCGGCCGAATTGCGTTCGGCACCGAGGTCGAAGCGTTCAATGCCCTTCATGCCGGGCTGCAGGCGTCAGCGTTGGAGAGGCCACGGTAGGTTGGTTGGGGCGGGTGGATTCGAACCACCGAATGGCGGATCCAAAGTCCGCTGCCTTACCACTTGGCGACGCCCCAGCACCGCTACCCGTACCTAGGCCCTGGAAGGCGAGGCTGCAACCTGCGGCGGACGCACGGTCACGGGCAGGCCGACCCGCAGCCCGAGGCGCGCGGCGGCCGAAGCGCCATTCGCCGCGAACTCGACGAGGTCGAGGCTGTTCCGATACCAGAAGGGCTCGCCCGCCGGCACTGCCGAGAACGTCGTCGCCGACCGTAATGCAGCCGCATTCACCTCGATGACGGCCGAGGCCACTAGCTCGTCGGCTGGCATGCCGGTGATGCCGTTTCCGTACCGATCGACGTAGACGATCTCCGCGAGCACGTCCGGCCAATCGCGAAAACGTTGTGGCACAACGGGTACCAGACCCCGGCGGTCGCCGCGCGCCAGCCTTGCTGCCACGGGTGCGAAAAGATCCCGACCGTGGAAGCTCGCCGACAGCCTGTCCGGTCGCCAAGCGATCTCGAACGCGAGTGCTTCGGGATGACGCCGGAGCACGTACTCGAACAGGCCGTTGTCCGGACCGACGAACCAGATGCCACCGGCGAACACCGCAACGGGCAGCCTGGAACCGCCGACGCCTGGATCCACGACCCCGACGAGCACGTCGCCCGCACCGAGCGAGTGCGTCATCGGATCGAGCAGGCGCGCGGCTGCACGGATGGCAAAGGGTGGCAGGTCGTGCATGAGGTCGACGACCGGGATCTCGGGTGCGGTCCGCAGTACGGCCACCTTCATCTGGCCCACATAGGGGCCTTCGGTGCCGAAGTCCGTGTAGAGGAAGATCACGCTGCCAATCGGGAGCGGGCGACCCACCATTCGGGGTGCGCTGCCGCCAGGGCGCCTTCCGCCTGCGCAGCCGATGTCCCGTCGCCGAACAGTCCGAAGCACGTGGCGCCGCTGCCCGACACTCTTGCGAGCCGACACCCCGGCAAGTCCGCGATGGCAGCCAGCACCTCATCGATCTTCGGCAGCTGGGCCTTGGCCGGCGCTTCGAGATCGTTGCGACTGCGGACGAGCAGGTCGAGCAGCGGCATCGAGCCGATCTCGTCCTTGCGTCCACCTGCGGTCGGCAGGCGGAGGGCCTTGAACACCGGGCCCGTGGGCAGCTGGTGACGCGGGTTCACCAGCAGGAGATCGTAGGATGGGACCTCGGCGAGCGGTGCCAGTACCTCGCCGATACCCGTCATGTGCGTCGCCCGGGAGCGGATGCAGACGGGAAGGTCCGCACCCAGCCGGACGCCGATGCGGGCCAGGTCCTGATGGCCGAGATCCAGGCCCCACAGCCGGTTCAGGCCGCGGAGCGTCGCAGCGGCGTCGGCCGAGCCGCCACCGATCCCGGCCGCGATGGGGAGGCGCTTGACGATCCCGATCTTCGCTCCGGCCTGCACGCCGGTCTCGGCGCGAAGAAGCTCGGCGGCGCGGAGAACTAGATCGTCCGTCGGGGCAGGAAGCTCGCCGGCGAACGGCCCGGTCGCCTCGCGCTCCAGCCGATCGCTGGGGGCGAAGGTCAGCTCGTCCGCAAGCTCCGCGAAAGCCACGAGGCTGTCGAGCTCGTGATAGCCGTCGGCCCGGCGGCTGAGGACGAGGAGGTCGAGGTTGAGCTTGGCCCGTGCAAGCTCTCGCAGTTCAGCCACGGGTCGTCGTGTCGGCGCTCAGGCCGCGATCGAGCTTGCCGCGCAGGGCCGTCTCGAGCTCGGAATCCGGCTTCAGCGTCAGCGATCGCTGCCACTGGAATCGCGCTTCCCGCTGCCGACCCACCTGCCAGTACGCATCGCCGAGATGGTCGTTCACGACGGGATCGCCGGGCTCCAGCTCCACCGCGCGCTCCAGGTGCTCGACAGCCTTCGGGTAGTCGCCCAGACGGTAGTAGGCCCACCCCAGGCTGTCGACGATGAAGCCGTCCTCGGGCCGCAGCTCGACCGCACGGTTCAGCATCCGCTTGGCCTCGTCGAGATGGAGACCCTGATCCACCCAGCTGTAGCCGAGATAGTTCAGCACGAAGGGCTGCTCGGGCTCTATCTCCAGCGCCAGCTTCAGGTCAGCCTCTGCTTCCGGCCAGCGCTTGGTCCGCTCGTAGCTGATCCCCCGCGCGTAAAGGACTCGCCAGTCGGCCTCCTGCGGCGAGGGCAGGCGCGCGATCGCCCGGGTGTAGGCCGACTCGGCCTCGGCATAGCGCTCGTCCCGACGATACAGATCGCCCAGGGTGATGAGCGCATCGGTGCGCTCCGGGCGCTCGGCCGCCATCCCTTCCAGGACCTTCGCCGCCTCGTCGTTGCGGTCGAGATCTTCGAGCGCCTGGACCCGCAGCAGGTTCGCGGCCCATGCATGCGTCGGCACGGTGCTCAGCGGCTCGAGCTCGACCAGGGCCGCGGCCGGACGGTCCTCGGCCAGATTGGTACGGGCAATGAGGATCGCCGCATCCGGATCACCCGGCATCAGGAAGGAGGCCATGCGTGTGTAGACGAGCTGAGGCTGGCGCGTGTCGTCATTGTCGAGGGCGCCGGCGAGACCGAGCAGAGCGTCGCCGATGCCCGTGCGGGCATCCTTGATCGGCCCGATATCGGTCTGGCCCTTGGCCAGCTTGTCGATCCAGAGCTGCAGGGGAATGTTGTCCGGATCGGCGGCAAGGACCGCCTTCGCCGACTCCAGTGCTGCGTCGCGCTGGCCGTCTTCCAGCAGCAACTGAAGGCGGGCGCGCAGCATGCGGAGCGGCAGCATCTTCTGATCGGGAAATTCGGCGTCGAACACCGTCAGACCCGACTTCGGGTCGCCCGTCAGCCCCTCGATGACGGCGCGATGGTAGACGCGCAGCCGGTCGAGCGGCTGACCGCGGTCGACCACGGCCAGCAGGTCGGTAGCCGCCTGGCCGTTGTTTCGACCCAGCTCCGCCCAGGCCTGGAGGACGGGGCCGATGGTGCCGGCCAGCGTCCGGTCGCCGAGCGTCTTGAAGGACTCGCCCGCCTTGGTGAAGTCGACTTTCTGGACCTGCTCCAGGGCCAGTAGCAGCGCCGCCTCGTCGGCCTGCGGATCGAGCTTGATCAGCTCGCGTGCGGTCGCCAGGGCCAGATCGTAGTGTCCCGCGGCGAGCTGGACCGTGAAGACCTGCCGGCGAAGCTCGACGTCGTCAGGCTCCTCTTCGAGGGCCAGATCGAGATAGTTGGCGGCGGCGGTGAGGTCACCCGCCTCCAGCGCCGAATTGCCCGCGAGGAAATTGCCCGCGACCGAGCCCGGATCCTCCATCGCCGCCGTCGCGTCCGTGCCGCCCAGGGCGGCAAGCAGGCACAGCGCTGCCAAACGGGGCTGCCAGGGCATCGAAATCGCTCTCATCGCGCACCCCTTCCGGTCGCCGGGCCGCAGGGTCGTCGGCACCGTAACGTCGGGCAGAACTTGACGTGGACGGCCGATCCGGCGAAAGAGGACCGAAATTGGCGTGCCTCAATCGAGGCGGCGCCGCGAACCGTCTGACCTGCCGGATTAGGTAAAATGCTGAAGACTTCCAAGAGCAAGAACGACCCGACGGCCCGCGGCCCGGCCCAGCAGGCTAAGACCTTCGAGGGCAAGAAGGTGAAGCCGGTGCTGTATGTGGGGACCGCCGTGGGGCACGGCCGGTACATAGCGGCGCAGGACGAGAGCGGCAAGTTGGTGATGGATCGCGGTGGCAAGCCCATCGCGTACCGCGCGATCTGAGCTTCCCGGGCCCGGCAGGACGCGACCCGATCCGATGCCGGCCACCTCGCAGCTACAAGGCGATTCCGCGGCACCAGTCGATATGGCCGGTGCCGTTGCCGCTTGGTCGGCATGGTACGCGGCGATGGGCGTGTCGTCGGTGCTGCGTCCGGAAACGGAGGCGGTTCACGACCTGCCGCGACGTGCGGGCGAACCCGATGGCGTCGCCTCCGCGCGTCGGCTGGCAGCGTCCTGTGGCTCTGTCGAGGAACTCGAGGCGGCACTGGCCGACTTCCGGCAATGTCCGCTGCAGGCGACCGCAACGCGCCTCTGCTTCCACGACGGCAATCCGAAGTCCGGCATCATGCTGGTCGGTGAGGCCCCGGGTGCCGAGGAAGACCGACAGGGCAAGCCCTTCGTCGGGCCGAGCGGTCAGCTTCTCGACCGCATGCTGGCGGCGATCGATCTCGACCGGACCCAGGTCTACATCACCAACGTGATCTACTGGCGGCCGCCGGGCAACCGCCCGCCCACGGCGGCCGAGATCGCCATCTGCCAGCCCTTCCTCGAGCGGCAGATCGAACTGGTGCGGCCGCGCCGCCTCGTCTTCGTCGGCGGCATCGCCGCCCGGGCGCTGCTCGGGCTCAAGGAGGGCGTCACGAAGCTCCGTGGCCGCCGCTACGCCTATCAGGCGCCGGGCGCTGACGAGGACGTTCCCGCCAGCGTCATGTTCCATCCCGCCTACCTGCTCCGTCAGCCGCTGCAGAAGCGCCTCGCCTGGCGCGACATGCTGACCTTGCAGGCCGATCTCGCCACAGCGACGCCGTAGGGAGGACGGGCAGACCGACATTCCGCATCGCCGTTCCACACGACAGAAAAGGCATCGGCACCGGGAAGATGGGACGACAGGCAAGCAAGCGGCGCATCGGCGTCGGACTGGCCGCCACCCTCGTGGCGACACTGGCGAAGGGCGGAGTCGCCGTGGCGGACCCGGCTGACCTGCAGCTGCGCCTTCGGCTGCCCACCATCGAGACGGCGAGTGCCAAGGACAGCGGGCTGCTCGCCACGCTGAGCGAGGCCGATGCGATCCGCTACCGCCGGATCCTCGACCTGCAGGCCAAGGGCAAGTTCGCCGATGCCGACCGCGAGATCCAGGAGTTGGACAACCGGATCCTGATGGGCCACGTGCTGGCCCAGCGCCTGCTCCGCAGCAAGTCCTACCACGCGAGCTATGGCGAGCTTCGCGCCTGGCTCGAGAAATATGCCGACCATCCGCAGGCGATGCGGATGTTCATCCTCGCCGACAATCGTCGCCCGTCCGGGGCGCCGCTGCCTCCCGATCCCCGAGAGAGCGCACTCGACGAGAGCGGCAGCCGCATCACGACGAGTGCCGTCTACGGCTACGCGACCACGCGCGACCGCACGCCCAGGGCCGAGGACCGGGTCGCCGGCTGGCGCGACAAGATCGAGCGCAAGGTCGCCAAGGACGATCCGGACGGCGCCCGTCGGCTGCTGGAGGATCGGGATGTCCTCGGGCTGATCGACACCCTCGAGCACGATCTGGCACGCTGGGTGGTGGCGCGTGCGTTCCTCGCCGACGACCGCGTCGCCGAAGCCTACGATCTGGCCCATGGTGCGGCCGTGCGCTCCGGCCGCATCGAGCCCCGCATTCATTGGACGGCGGGTCTGGCCGCTTGGCGACTGCGGGACGCCCGCAGCGCCGCGATGCACTTTACCGCCCTGACGCACGGCGGCAGCGTGAGCGGCGAGGATCTCGCCATGTCGGCCCTGTGGGCGGCTCGCGCCGAGCTTCGGGCCGGTCGCCCCCAGATGGTGACGCCGCTGCTGCGCACGGGTGCGGCGGCGAGCAACCAGTTCTACGGGCGCCTCGCCCAGACCCTCCTGGGTCAGCAAGCGCAGTTCGACTGGCAGTCCTCGGCTTCTTCCGACCTTTCGGGCGAGGTGCTGTTCCGCTATCCGGCCTGGCGACGCGTGCTCGCCCTGATGCAGATCAAGGAGACCGACGCGGCCGAGCAGGAGATGCTGGGCCTCGCCTCACAGGCGCAGCCGGAGCTCGCCCGGGCCCTCGAGACCGCGGCCCAGCGGCTGGAGCTGCCGGCCGCCCAGCTCCTCGCCGCCGAGCGCCTGCAGGACGTCGACGGCCGTGACCACGCGTCCAGCCTCTATCCCATCCCGCGCTGGCAGCCGCGCTCGGGCTTCAAGCTCGACCGCGCCCTCATCTACGCCATCATGCGCGCCGAAAGCGGGTTCGATCCGACCGCTCGCAGCGCCATGGGTGCCATCGGCGTGATGCAGGTGCTGCCGGAAACGGCCGAGGTCGTGCGCCGGCTGGGGGATGCCCGCTACTACGGACCGGGCACGCTCTACGATCCGGCCTCGAACATGGACATCGCCCAGGCCTGGCTGCGGCACATGATGAAGGCCGATGGAATCGGCGACAGCCTGATCCATCTCATCATCGGCTATAATGCAGGCCCCCGCCGGGCCGTCGCCTGGTCGCAGAAGATGTCGGACATGAACGACGATCCGCTGCTCTTCATCGAAAGCGTGCGCAACACCGAATCCCGCAACTACGTGAAGCGCGTGCTGGCCAATCTCTGGGCCTACCGGGCGCGGTTCGGGCAGGAATCGCCCTCGCTGCGGGAGCTGGCCGAGAACCGCTGGCCGCGGGTCGAGTTCATCGATCGCGGCACGACTGCCAAGCCCGTGTCCGGCAGGCTGGCCCCCATGCCCGCGCGTCGCATCATGGCCGAGTCGACCGGCTATGCCCGGCCGGATTGACGAGACCCTTCCGTTCCGGCCGGTTCGGATCGCTGTCCTCACCGTCTCCGATACGCGGACCGCGGCCGACGATCGCTCCGGCGACACGCTCGTCGAGCGGCTGACGGCCGCCGGCCACGAGCTTGCGGCACGCGCGATCGTCAGAGACGACGCCGACGCCATCGCTGCCCAGTTCCGCTCCTGGATCGAGGATCCGAACATCGAGGTCGTGATCAGCACGGGCGGCACCGGCGTGACCGGACGGGACATCACGCCCGAAGCCCTGGCGCGCGTCTCGGAGAAGGCGGTGCCGGGCTTCGGCGAGCTGTTCCGGATGCTGAGCTACGCCAAGATCGGCACCTCGGCCCTGCAGTCCCGCGCCGACGCCGGCGTGGCGAAGGGCACCTACCTCTTCTGTCTGCCGGGATCGCCCGGCGCCTGCCGCGACGGCTGGGACGAGATCCTCAAATACCAGCTCGACATCAGGCATCGACCCTGCAACTTCGCCGAGCTGCTCCCCAGGCTACGAGAGCACGAGGCCGGCTGAGCCATCGTGACGGTCTTCTTCACGGCCGACACCCACTTCGGCCATGGCGGGGCACTCGGTCTCTTCATGCGGCCGTTCCCGTCCGTCGCGGCGATGGACGAGGCGATGGTTCGCGGCTGGAACGAGCGCGTCGGCGACACCGACGAGGTCTGGCATCTGGGCGACGTCGCCATGGGACGTACCGTGAGCCTGCTGCCGGATCTTCTTCGCGAGCTTCGCGGGCGCAAGCACCTGGTGGCCGGCAACAATGACGGCCCTGCGACGCGTGGTCTGTCGGCATGGTCCAGCGTGCAGGACTATGCCGAGCTGACGCTGGCCGATCGTTTCCTGGTGCTGTGCCACTATCCGCTGCGCGCCTGGAACCGGCAGCATCGAGGTGCGCTGCAGCTGCACGGCCACAGCCACGGCAGGCTCGCCCCGCTGCCCCGTCAGGTCGATGTCGGCGTCGATGTCTGGAACTTCGCGCCCGTCGCGCTCGACGAGCTTCTGGAGCGTTCCGTTCAGCGCTCGAGATCGAGGGTGAACAGCTCCTCGGGGCGCCGGACCCCGCGCAGCGCGTAGCGCCCCAGCGAGACGAGACGCTCGCGGGCCTCGCCCGCACTCGTCGCGAAGGCTTCTGACACGATCAGCCGCTGTTCGAGGGATCGGCACATGGCCTCGATCCGCGCCACCTCGTTGACCGCCCTGCCGACGACCGTGAAGTCGAGCCGGTCCCGCGAGCCGATATTGCCGTAGAGCACCTCGCCGATGTGCATCGCCACGTGGATGCCGGTCGACGGCAAGCCCTCGCTCGTCCGCCGCGCCGTCAGCGCGTCGACCGCCGGGAGGAGCGACTGGGCGGCGTTCAGGGCCCGGCTGCAGACGTCCTCGGTAAGTGGAAAGATGGCGAGGATGCCGTCCCCGATGAACTTCATCACCTCGCCGCCATGGTCCTGGACGATATCCACGACGGTCTCGGCGTAGTCGTTGAGCAGCCCCAGCAGGCCGTCTCGCTCGGCGGAATCCGCGATCCGCGTGAAGCCTTCGAGGTCGCTGTACCAGAGCACGGCCTGGATGGTCTCGGCCTTGCCCCGCTCGATGTCACCGGCCAGCACGCGCCGTCCGGCATCCTCGCCGAGGTAGGTGCGCATCAGCGTGCGGCCGGTGTGCACGCTGGCGACGGCCTTGTACGCCAGAGCCAGCGATCGTGAGACGCGCCGCAGCAGATCGGCGATCTCCTCGCCGAAGCCGCCCGGCGCATCCGTCTGCCAGGAGCAGAGCAGGCCAGACACCGCACCGAGGGTGGCATTCGGCGGGAAGCGCACGGCCAATGCCAGATAATCGGTCATCCCTTCGCGGGCGAACCGGTCCAGCAAGGGAAACTCGTTGCGGCCCTCGCCGCGGTCGAGCCGCCGGCGGATCTCCTCGCCGGGATTCTCGATCAGCCAGTAGAAGGGGCTCGTTTCGAATTCCTCCATCGTCGGAGGTGCTGGGTGGCGTGGATAGTCCTCGCGGGTCACGGCTTGGCCCGGCCGCCAGGTGAACCCACGAGCATCGAGAACGGGATGCAGGAGATCGGAGCCGAAGGCAGCACGGCTAAGCCGGATCCCCGACGCGACCAGCCGGTCGCAATAGCCAGCGAAGAGCGCTGTCTCGTCATCCTCCGTCAGGCCGAAGTCGATCAGCCAGCGGTTGAGGTCGAGCTCGGTCGCGACGAGATCAAGCGGCGGCATTAAGCGGTCTTCCGGCCCGGAAATGCTCCACGATCTCCGCCTCCAGCCGAAGGATCGCCGGCCGCTCGCGGCTGCCACGCACCACGACGATCCCGGCGTCGGGCAGATCGGGCAGGCCCTCGGCTCTACCGATGATCCGCAAATGGGGCGAGACGGTGCCGCGCATCAGTACACCCACCGCCAAGCCGGCCGCGATGGCGGCCAGAACGCCGGCGATGCTGATGCTCGTATAGGCCACCCGCGAAGGAATGCCTGCTTTGGCCAGACCCTCCAGGGCGTAGCGACGAAAGTGGCAGCCCGGCGAGAACAGCGCCAGCGGCAGCGGTCTCTGCTCGTGCACCTCGTGGCGGCCGGAGCCGACCCACACCAGGGGCTCGCGGTGCACGAAGGTTCCGCCGGTGTCGCCGTAGCCCTGGGTGACGAGTGCAAGATCGACCTCTCCCTCCGCCGCGGCGCGGACGAGTTCCTCCGAGGAACGGCAGTCGACGGTAACATGGGCTTTGGGATGGGTCATCGCAAAGTCGGCGAGCACGCTGGGCAGAAAGGTGCTCGCATAGTCGTCCGGGGCGCCGACCGTGATCTCGCCTTCGATCTCTGCGGCGTCGAAGACCGACAGGGCCTCCCGGTGCGCCTGAAGGATCCGGCGGGCGTGCCAGAGGAACTGCTCGCCGTCCCTGCTGAGCCGCACGCTCCGCGCGTTGCGCTCCAGGAGCGGTCGACCGACCAGTTCCTCCAGACGCTTGATCTGCATGCTGACCGCCGACTGCGTGCGATGCACGTGCGTGCCGGCAGCCGTGAAGCTGCCCGTGTCGGCGATTGCCACGAAGGTCCGCAGGAGATCCGGCTCGAGCGACGTCGGCATCGACCATTCATCATCGGAATTGATAGAAGGGATTAGATCTATTCGTTGGCTTGATCAACCATCCTGAACGATCATGCCCTTCGACACGACCGGAGACCGTCATGGACCGTGCATTTGCCATCAGCGACGACGCTGTCAGCAGCTATCGCCTGCGTTGGTGGGCGCGTCTTGCCCGTGCCATCCGACGGCTGAGGCCGAGCCGCCGCGACCGGCAGGTCCTGCAACGGCTCAGCGACCACGAACTCCGCGACATCGGGCTTTGCCGAGACGACTCGAACCGTGTCTTCCCGGCGCCCTGAATGGGGCCGTTCAGCCTTGAGACAACCCGTCGCCAGTGGGCCCGTCGGCGAGGCGAGCGAGCCTGCGTGGTCGCCGTGCCTCGTCAGTGCAGCTGGAAAATGCCAGCGGCTCTCTTGTATTTTCCGGCGCCGATGATTTCCTGGTAGCTCACCCGTACCTCATGCACCTTGCCCTCGATATTGCGCGACCAGAACTCCAGGAATTGGCGCAGCTTGGGGTAGTCGGGCAGAAGGTCGTAGTGCTGCCAGATGAACGTCTGCAGCAGGCTCGGATGGTCGGGCATCCGATACAGGATTTCCGCCGTCGCCAGACGGTAACCCTTGAGCTGCATCTCGAGGGGGTGAGCTTGGTTCTCCTGCATCCGCGCACCTCATGCGGTGAACACGAGGCCGACTTTGACTCGACGATCGTTGACGTCAAGTGACCGAAATCACTAGTTTCCGTTAAATTTCAATCCGTTAGCAGCAATCGGCGTCGGCTGCTGATATTTTTGTGCGCTGCTCCTCTTGAAGCCCCTACGGCCGGTCCTTACGTACGGGCCGCGTTGGCACTCGGCTCGGCCGACTGCTAACAACCCCATACGAATTGAGCTTTGGAGGCTCGGGAGCATGAAGTTCAAGCCGCTTCACGACCGCGTGCTCGTCAAGCGCGTCGAGGAGGAACAGAAGACCAAGGGCGGGATCATCATCCCCGACACGGCGAAGGAAAAGCCGATGCAGGGCGAGATCCTGGCGGTTGGCCCGGGTGCCCGCGACGACAAGGGTGCTTTGATCCCGATGGGCGTCAAGGTCGGCGACCGCGTTCTGTTCGGCAAGTGGTCCGGCACCGAGGTGAAGCTCGACGGTGACGAGCTCCTGATCATGAAGGAGTCGGACATCATGGGCATCCTCGAGGAGCCCGTTTCGCAGGCTAAGGCCGCCTGACCCCACGATATCAGAAGAGGTAAGACAGCCATGGCTGCTAAGGACGTCAAGTTCTCGACCGACGCCCGCAACAAGATGCTCAAGGGCGTCCAGGTCCTTGCCGATGCGGTGAAGGTCACTCTGGGCCCCAAGGGCCGCAACGTCGTGCTCGAGAAGAGCTTCGGCGCGCCGCGCATCACCAAGGACGGCGTGACGGTCGCGAAGGAGATCGAGCTCGCCGACAAGTTCGAGAACATGGGCGCACAGATGGTGCGCGAAGTGGCCTCGAAGACCAACGACATCGCGGGTGACGGCACGACGACGGCGACCGTTCTCGCCGCCGCGATCGTCAAGGAAGGTGCGAAGGCGGTCGCTGCCGGCATCAACCCGATGGACCTGAAGCGCGGCGTCGACATCGCCGTCGAGGCCATCGTGAAGGATCTCGAGAAGCGCTCGAAGAAGGTCACCACCTCGGACGAGATCGCCCAGGTCGGCACGATCTCCGCCAACGGTGATCGCGAGATCGGCCGGATGCTCGCCGAGGCGATGCAGAAGGTCGGCAACGAGGGTGTCATCACGGTCGAGGAGGCGAAGAGCCTCGAGACCGAGCTCGACGTCGTCGAGGGCATGCAGTTCGATCGCGGCTACATCTCGCCCTACTTCATCACCGACGCCGACAAGATGCGCTGCACGCTCGAGGATCCCTACATCCTGATCTTCGAGAAGAAGCTCTCCAGCCTCCAGACTTTGCTGCCGGTGCTCGAGTCGGTCGTGCAGAGCGGCAAGCCGCTCCTGATCGTCGCCGAGGACGTCGAGGGCGAGGCGCTGGCTACCCTCGTCGTCAACAAGCTCCGTGGCGGCCTCAAGGTCGCGGCCGTGAAGGCGCCGGGCTTCGGTGACCGCCGCAAGGCGATGCTCGAGGACATCGCGATCCTGACCGCCGGTCAGGTCATCAGCGAAGATCTGGGCATCAAGCTCGAGAACGTCACGCTCGACATGCTCGGCCGGGCGAAGCGCGTGGTGATCAACAAGGAAGACACCACGATCGTCGACGGTGCCGGCTCCAAGGAGGAGATCCAGGGCCGTTGCAGCCAGATCCGGGCGCAGATCGAGGAGACCACCTCGGACTACGACCGTGAGAAGCTGCAGGAGCGTCTGGCGAAGCTAGCCGGTGGCGTTGCCGTCATCCGCGTCGGCGGTGCCACCGAGGTCGAGGTGAAGGAGCGCAAGGATCGCGTCGATGACGCGATGAACGCGACCCGCGCCGCGGTCGAGGAGGGTGTCGTCCCCGGTGGTGGCGTCGCTCTGCTGCACGCCGTCCACGCGCTGTCCGATCTGAAGCCGACCAACGACGATCAGCGGCTCGGCATCGAGCTCGTCCGCAAGGCGATCCAGTCGCCGGCTTGGCAGATCGCCGAGAACGCCGGTGCCGAGGGCTCGGTCGTGGTCGGCAAGCTGCTCGAGAGCAAGGACCACAACTGGGGCTACGACGCCCAGGCGAACGAGTACGCCGATCTCGTGAGCCGCGGCATCATCGACCCGACCAAGGTCGTACGCACCGCCCTGCAGGACGCGGCTTCGGTCGCCGGCCTGCTGATCACCACCGAGGCGATGGTGGCCGAGCGTCCGAAGAAGGACGCTCCGATGCCGGCCGGTGGCCCGGGCGGCGGCATGGGCGACATGGACTTCTGATCTTCGGAAGACCGATCGAAGTGACGGGAGAGGGGCCGCGGGCGACCGCGGCCCCTTTTCTATTGGGTACCGAACGCAGGCCCAGGGAACTTGGCGGTACCGGCCCTCGACGTCGACACGGAACAGACCGCGCCCTATGGGTGTTGGGCTTGGGACGCTACGGGAGGCGAAAGATGCTGAAGGCGTTGTCACGCCTGGGGTTCGGCGCGGTTCTCGCAAGCTCGATCCTGGTCGGCAGTCCGGCAGTCCGGGCCGAGCAGTTCGTCAATGTCCTGACCGGCGGCACCTCCGGGGTCTACTATCCCCTCGGCGTGGCGCTGGCGAAGATCTACAGCGACGCCATCCCCGATGCCCGGACCTCGGTGCAGGCGACCAAAGCCTCGGTGGAGAACCTCAACCTGCTTCAGCAGGGCAAGGGCGAGATCGCCTTCACGCTCGGCGATTCTCTGGTGCTCGCCTACAAAGGTGATGCCGAAGCGGGCTTCTCGGCGCCGCTGGACAAGCTCCGCGGAATCGCCGGAATCTATCCCAACTACGTCCAGGTGGTGGCCACGGCCGATTCCGGGATCAAGAGCCTCGCCGACCTCAAGGGCAAGCGCCTGTCCGTGGGTGCTGCGAAGTCCGGCACCGAGCTCAACGCCCGTGCCATCCTCAAGGCCGCCGGGCTGACCTACGACGATCTCGGTAAGGTCGAGTACCTTCCCTTCGCCGAGTCGGTCGACCTCATGAAGAACCGACAGCTCGACGCGACACTGCAGTCGGCAGGCCTCGGCGTCGCCTCGATCCGTGACCTGGCGGCGAGCGTGCCCATCGTCATCGTGCCGGTGCCGGCTGATCTGGTGCAGCAGATCGGAACACCCTATCAGCCCGCCACCGTGCCGGCCGGCACCTACACGGGCCAGGACGTGGACGTGCCGACGGCGGCCATCGAGAACTTCCTCGTTACGCAGTCCGAGGTCTCGGACGACTTGGCGTACGGCATGACCAAGGCGCTCTGGGAGCATCTGGACGAGCTCGGCTCCGCCCATGCCGCCGCCAAGGCGATCGCCCGCGAGCGGGCGCTGACCGGCATGCCGGTGCCGCTGCATCCAGGCGCGGAGCGCTACTACCGCGAGCAGGGCATGCTCTGAACGGATGCCGATGGCCGCCGAGGCCGCCCACGGCGACGATCGGAGCCATTGGCTGGGCTGGGGATCCGGGACGGCGGGCACCGTCCTGTTCGCCGTCGCCCTCGTCTTCTCGACCTTCCAGATCTGGACCGCCGCCTACAGCCCCTTGCCCAGCCAGGTCGTGCGGGCGGTGCATGTGGGCTTCCTGCTGCTGCTGTGCTTCGGCTTGTTCGGCAATCACGCCGGACCGTCACGGCCGGGCTTCTGGCTCTATTGGGCGTTGGGCATCCTGTCCTTTGCGGCGGGTCTCTACCACTGGGTCGAGCATGACGCGCTGATCCTGCGGGCGGGAGACCCCTCGACCGCGGACCTCGTCGTCGGCGTCATCGCCATCGCGCTGGTCTTCGTCGGCGCATGGCGCATCATGGGTCTGGCTCTGCCGACCATCGCCGGGCTGTTCCTCGCCTACGGGCTGTTCGGCCAGCATCTGCCGTCGCCGTTCAACCATCGCGGCTACGACTTCTCGCAGGTCGTCGACCAGATGTTCCTCGGCACCGAGGGCATCTACGGCGTGCCGACCTACGTCTCCTCGACCTACATCTTCCTCTTCATCCTGTTCGGGGCCTTCCTCGAGCGCGCGGGCATGATCCGGCTGTTCAACGATCTGGCGCTCGGCACCGTCGGCCATACCCGCGGCGGTCCGGCCAAGGTGGCAGTGATCGCCTCGGCAATGATGGGCACGATCAACGGCAGCGGCGTCGCCAACGTCGTCACCACCGGCCAGTTCACGATCCCGCTCATGAAGCGCTTCGGCTTCCGGCCCGCCTTCGCCGGGGCGGTCGAGGCGACGGCCAGCATGGGTGGCCAGATCATGCCGCCGGTGATGGGGGCGGTGGCCTTCATCATGGCCGAGACCCTGGGCCTGCCCTACGTCGATATCGTCCAGGCGGCGATCGTTCCGGCGCTGCTCTACTTCTTCACCGTCTTCCTGATGGTCCATCTCGAAGCCGGGCGCCTCGGGCTGTCCGGCCTTCCGGCAGAGGAGTGCCCGAACGCGGCCGCCGCGATCCGGAACGGGTGGTACCTGTTGTTGCCGCTGGCGGCCCTCGTCTACGTGCTCTTCTCGGGCTACACGCCATTGTTCGCCGGCACGGTGGGGCTGGCACTCACGGCCGTCCTCATCCTGGGGTCGAGTCTGGCGCCCGCTCTGCATGCGCAGGCGGCCCGTATCGTCTTCTGGGTCGTCCTGGGCATCGCCTCGTCAGCGTTCTTCCGGTTCGGCATCACCGCCGTTCTGGGGCTCGTCCTGATCCTCGTCGTCCTGAACGCGCTCCGTGCGGGGGGCCGGGAGACCCTGCTGCTCTGTCGCGACAGCCTGGCCGAGGGCGCCCGCAATGCTCTCCCTGTGGGCATCGCCTGCGCGCTCGTCGGCGTGATCATCGGCACGCTCACGCTGACCGGGGCGGCCAGCAACTTCGCCCAGTACATCGTGTCGGTCGGCAGCACGAGCCTGTTCCTCAGCCTTCTCCTGACGATGCTCACCTGCCTCGTGCTCGGCATGGGGATCCCGACCATCCCCAACTACATCATCACCTCCTCGATCGCCGGCCCGGCGCTGCTGGAACTCGGGGTGCCGCTCCTCGTGAGCCACATGTTCGTGTTCTACTTCGGCATCATGGCGGACCTGACGCCGCCCGTGGCGCTTGCCGCCTTCGCCGCCTCGCCGATCGCACGCGCACCCGGACTCCTCATCGGCCTGCACTGCATGCGGATCGCCGTCGCCGGCTTCGTCGTGCCGTTCATCGCCGTCTACACGCCGGCCCTGATGCTGCAGGACGGCGGCCCGGTCGCCCAGGCCATGGGGTATCCCCTGGCGATCGCCTATGTCGTGCTGAAGGCGGCGATCTCCGTCGCCTTGTGGGGTGTCGCCGCCATCGGCTTCGCCCTGCGGCCGATCGGCTGGCCGGACAGGGTCGCTGCCGCCGTCGCGGCGACGCTCCTCGTCGTGGCGTTGCCCGTCACCGACGAACTGGGACTGGCCCTGGCCGCGCTCTTGGCGTGGCGCTGGTGGCGGGGCCGCGAGCCGGTGCCGCATCGGGCGTGACCGGTCTCTGCCTCGCTGCCGGCGCGCTGCTGACGAGGCTCGCCGTGACCTCCTTCATGTTGGCGTGGACGCATTCGATCGAGAAGGTGCGCTGGGAGGAGAACTGGCGCATCGACGGCGCCGCCCTCGTGCTGGACGAGGCACGGATCCAGGGCAGCGGTGCCGGCATGGAGCCGCCCGAGGGGGCGGTACTCGACGGCGGCTCCTGGCACTACCACCCGGCGGTGGGAGCCGTGCCGGAAGTCGTTCTGGCGCGAAGCCGCGACGTGCCGGACTGGCAGCTCTGCCACGCCGGCAGCTGCGCCGCGCTCGGGAGCCATCTACCGGGCGTTCCGGTCGATGCCGCCATCACGCTGCGCGCCTGTGAGCGACACTGATCCCTGTGCTAGTCCAATTACCCCGCCTGCTCGCCGGCAAAGGGGTTGGTCCTGCGCTCCTCCCCGAAGGTCGAGCCGGGGCCGTGGCCGCAGATGAAGGCCATCTTGTCGCCGAGCGGGAACAGCTTTTCCCGGATCGAGCGGATGAGCGCCGCATGGTCACCGTAGGGGAAGTCCGTCCGGCCGACGGAGCCGCGAAACAGCACGTCCCCGACCAGCGCGAACCCGGCCGCCCGGTTGACGAGCACCACGCTGCCCGGCGTGTGGCCGGGGCAATGGAAGATTTCGAAGACGTGCTCGCCGAGATCGAGCGTGTCGCCCTCCTGCAGCCAGCGATCGGGACGGACGTTCCGCGCCGCGATGCCGTAGCCGCGACCCTGCTGCTCCAGTCCGTCGAGCAGGAACGCGTCGCGCTCGTCGGGGCCGACGATCGGAACCGGCTCCTGTGCTTCACCGCGTCGGGGCAACGAGTCCCGCAGCTCTGCGGCACCGCCGGCATGGTCGATGTGGCCGTGCGTCAGCCAGATCGCCTGCGGACGCAGGGCATACTTCTCGACCGCTTCCAGGATTCGCGGGACGTCACCGCCCGGGTCGACGATCACCGCCTCATGGGTCTGCTCGTTCCAGAGCAGGGTGCAGTTCTGCTGGAACGGGGTGACGGGCACGATCGCGGCTTTGAGCATGGACATCGGCGGGCTCGGCTTCCCTCGGGTTGCAGCCCCGGCCTATAGCAGGACGCGCACCGACGCGCGCGGCGTCGCTGCCGCAACCTCCCGCTGAACGCCCCCTTGGGCGAGGAGTCGCCGCATGGCCAACGGCCTGCCCGAAGAGATGACCTTCATCAGCATCAGCCGTTTCGGGCCGCCCGAGGTGCTGGTCCCGGCCCGCATGCCGGTGCCGCGACCCGGTGCCGGCGAGGTGCTGGTCAAGGTCATGGCGGCCGGGATCAACCGGCCGGACGTGCTGCAGCGCGAGGGCGGCTATCCGCCCCCGCCCGGCGCCAGCGAGGTGCCGGGCCTCGAGATCGCCGGCGAGGTCGCCGCGGTGGGGCCGGGCGTGGAACGCTGGAAGATCGGCGACCGGGTGATGGCGCTGGTCTCCTCGGGCGGGTACGCCGAGTACTGCACCGCCCCGGCACCGCAGTGCCTGCCGGTACCCGACGCGCTGAGCTGGGTCGAGGCGGGGGGCATCCCGGAGACCTTCTTCACCGTCTGGACCAACGTGTTCGAGCGCGGCCGCCTCAAGGCCGGCGAGAGCCTGCTCGTCCATGGAGGCTCCTCGGGCATCGGCACGACGGCGATCCAGCTCGCCCATGCGCGGGGCTCGCGGGTGTTCGCCACCGTCGGCAACGCCGAGAAGGCGGCGGCCTGCGTCGAGCTCGGGGCCGAGCGCGCGATCGACTACCGGACCGAGGACTTCGTCGGGGTCGTGAAGGAGGCGACGGGCGGCAAGGGGGTCGACGTCATCCTCGACATGGTCGGCGGCGACTATGTGGAGCGGAACCTTCAGGCGGCCGCGGTCGAGGGACGCATCGTCCAGATCGCCTGGCTGCGCGGGCCGAAGGTGACGGCCAACTTCCTGCCATTGATGCTGAAGCGGCTGAGCTGGACCGGGTCCACGCTGCGGCCGCGCTCGGTCGAGCAGAAGGGGGTCATCGCCCGCGAGCTGGAGGCCGAGGTGCTCCCGCTGCTGGCCGCGGGCAAGCTGAAGCCCGTGATCCACGCCACGTTCCCGTTGGCCGAGGCGGCGGCAGCACACGCGATGATGGAGAGCAGCGCCCATATCGGGAAGATCGTCCTGACGGTCTGAGCCGTTGGCGCTGCGCCGTGCCGAGCTGAACCTGCAATGGGCGGAGGAGGCGCCCGACGGCCTCGTCTTCGCCTGCCGCATCGAGGCCCCCGGCCGAAACGTGCAGATCGGGCTGGGCGAGGTCCGTTCCAGCCTCGACATGCCCGAAGGCTTCGTCTGGGTGCACCTGAACGGCGCCGCACAGCCCGCCAAGCACTGGCTGACGAGCTGCGGCCTGGTGCCCGAGGCCATCTGCGACGCCCTGCTCGACAAGGACGAGCGCACCCGGCTGGAACGCCTCGGCGAGGCGGTCTTCGGCGTCGTCGGCGACTCGCCGGTGGGTGCGGATCCCGATCCCTGGCTGCTGGCGGCCGTCCGCTTCTATCTCGACCGACGCTGCCTGATCACGACCCGCCGCCGGGCGGTCGCGGGCCCGGCGCGCCTCGTGAAGAACCTCCGCGACGGCCTGCCGATGGCAACACCGGCCGAGGTCCTGAACACCATGCTGAACTACATCGCCGACGATGTAGAGGCGCGGACGCGGGAGCTCGCGCGCGACACCGACGGCGTCGAGGACGAGGTGCTGGCGGGCCGGGTCGGCCTGGCCCGCGAGCGCCTGGGCCAGACCCGGCGCCGGGCCGCACGGCTCCGCCGGCAGGTGGCGGTGCGACGTCGGGCGGCCGACCGCTTCCGCTCGCGGCTGCCGACCTGGCTCAGCGAGACCGACCGGTTCGAGTTGCTCGACGTGCTCGACCGGTTCGAGACTCTGGCCGACGAGCTGGAGGCGATCGAGCAGCGTGAGACCGGCCTCCAGGCCGAGATCGCGGCGCAACTCAGCGAGGACACCAACCGCAACCTGTTCGTGCTGTCGGTCGTAACCGTCGTCCTGCTGCCGATGACGCTGATCACGGGCATCTTCGGCATGAACGTCGCCGGCCTGCCGGGCCTCCAGGACCCCGAGGCCTTCTGGTGGGTGATGTGGGCGGTGGTGGGCGCAGGCGTCCTTTGCTTCGCCGCCCTCTATCGCTGGATGCGGTTCTAGGCTCCTCCTTTTCCACAATTACGAAAATTTATATAAGCGAGCGGATTTCGCTGGAGTCGTTCCAAGGCTTGGCCTCGGCGGCGTGATGTCGGCTGACACCTCGACCAACATCGTGGCCCTTGCCCGGGGTCATCGAGTCAGCCCCAAGACCAAGAAGACGACCTCGAGCCGCGAGTTCGGGCCTGGATAGAACGACGACGACTCGGAAGGGGGGATCGTCATGTCATGGCCCGTCGCTCGTCATGTGCTCCTGGCGGCACTGGTGTTCTGCTTCGGCCGGCCGGTAGAGGCCCAAACTGTCGGGGGCTGCCAGACCGTCGCTTACATCAGTCAGCCTGGTTACCAGGTCAACCAAGCCTGGCAGATCTATCGCCGGCTGCCGGCGCCATGGTGCAGTTGTGCCAAGGTCTGCGAGCCCATCGGCCGGCTCGCGGCCAAATACGAGGCTGCGTTCCTCATCGCGAATGCCGCGTCCCGCGACATCAAACGCCCTATCGAGGAGCGGCGGCGTTACGCGGCACAGGCACATGCGCTGATCGTCGCGCGCGGCACGAACTTGACCAGCTTTCGAAACTGTCAGCTTGCAATGAAGCCGCCTCCGCAACCGCATGCGGTCCCCTCTGGCGAGCCCGTCGAGCTCTGTGCCAGTAAGAACGTCGTCCTCACGCTCGCCGACCAATGGAGACTTTGGTGCGCCAAGTGGGAATCGGGCTTCACCGAAGTTTGGAAAAAATATGACGTGGACCGACGACTTCCAAATAGCAGTTACGTCATCAGCGTCAAAATGGTCGCGCGCAACGACGGCAAGACCTGGAGCAACGGTGGTAGCTTTACCAAGGGATTTCCGCAAAATGTCGCCCGCGACATCCAGAATGATCTTTTGGCGATCAAGATGCCGGCGTTTCCGCCCGGTTCGTCTATTGCCAAGTACTCCTGGACGTCGACGTTCGAGTTTGCCCACGGCGTGCCCAGAGTGATCCCGGATACCCCGTTCAAGTGTCCCGAAACCTAGCTGATCGATCAACCCCGGCACGCATGCCAATCCCTGCCTCGCCGGCGAAACGGTGTACGCTTGGTCCGAGGTGCTGGCGGGCCGGGTCGCCCTGGCCCGCGAGCGGCTGGGCCAGACCCGCCGCCGGGCGGCGCGGCTTCGCCGGCAGGTGGCGGTGCGGCGGCGGGCGGCCGACCGCTTCCGCTCGCGGCTGCCGACCTGGCTCACCGAGACCGACCGATTCGAGCTGCTCGACGTGCTCGACCGTTTCGAGACTCTGGCCGACGAACTGGAGGCGATCGAGCAGCGTGAGACCGGCCTCCAGGCCGAGATCGCGGCGCAACTCAGCGAGGACACCAACCGCAACCTGTTCGTGCTGTCGGTCGTGACCGTCGTCCTGCTGCCGATGACGCTGATCACGGGCATCTTCGGCATGAACGTCGCCGGGCTGCCGGGTCTCGAGGACCCGGACTCGTTCTGGTGGGTGATGTGGGGGATGGTGGCAGCGGGTCTCCTCTGCTTCGCGGCACTCTATCGCTGGATGCGTTTCTGATACGGGTCCGAGGTCACCCGCCTTCGACCTTCTTCATCGTCCTGCTGATCTCCTTCCTCGACCTCGCCGCCGCCTGACCAGCCGTGCTCAGCCCCCGCGACCCTCCTTCTCGGTCCAGGCTTCCATGAAGGTCCCGAACTCCTCGTCCGTGGCCTGGAGCAGGCGCTGGAAGGTGGCCTCGTCGAGGCTGCGGACGAGGTCGATGCCGCGGGCGAGGGCGGCGTGCGCCTCGGGGCCGCCGGTCCGGAGCTGCTCGCGGAGTGCTGTCGCCGCTTCGGCGTCCGCGGCCCGCAGGCGGGCGATCCGGTCGGCCTCGGGTTCGTTCGGCGCAGGACGAGGCTGAGCCGGGCGGTCCTCGGCGGCCGGCCGCGGGGCCGGCTCGGGTTCGTTTTGCACCGGCCTCGGCTGCGGTGGCGGGGCCGCCGGCTCGGGCGGGCGCTCGGGTTCGTTCCGCAGCGGGGCCGCGTCGTCGTTGGCTGGGGCGTCGAGGACGTCCTCCTCGTCCTCCGGCCGGGTCTCGCGCAGCTGCTTCAGAAGCTGGAACAGCTGCCGGTCGAGGCGGACGTGGCAGCGCTGCAGGGCCTCGTAGGGGGCGATCTCGACGCCGAGCCGGACCTCGGCACCGAGGACCCAGGTGGGCTGGTTGAACAGTGCCGCCTCCAGCCGGTCGAGCCGGCGCTGCCGCCACATGACGGAGGCGAGGCGCTCGACGAGGTGGACGCGATCCGCGTCGTTCGGGCGGTGATGCGCGACGAGACGGTCGAGCAGGGCGCGGTAGGCGACCGCGTCCTCGTGCTTCAGCACGAGGTGGGTCTCCGCAGTGAGGCCGTGCTTCAATGCGTTCTGCGCGGCACGGCGCTTGCCTTCCTCGGTGATCGGGCCGCGGGACTTCGCACCGTTGAGGCGCGCGGCCTCGGCGCGGGTGAGCTTCGGGGCGGTGGTCATGCGGGGGTGTCCAGCGATGGGAGAGCTGGACGGGAGGATAGCATGAAGAGGAATTTTTGCCTATCGTCTAGCGGAGCCGCACGACGGTGCCGTCACGCCTCGGGTCGGCGGCACCCTCTTGGAGGCCGGTGATCGGGTCGATCTTCACCGCCTGGACCGAGCCGATCGCGTCCGTGAGGTTGAAGCGGTAGCCCAGGGTCCAGAGCTGGGCCAGCGTCTGCGGGTCGAAACCGGTTTCGATCGAGGTGGTGCCGGTGGGCGAGGCCGAGGTCAGCGACAGCCGGGGCGAGGCCACGGCCTCGGCGAGATCCATGCCGTGGTCGACGAGGTCGAGCGTGATGTTCAGCACCGTATTGATGATGGTCGGGCCGCCGGGAGAGCCGTAGGCCGCGGTCAACTTGTCGCCGGCATAGAGGAAGGTCGGCGTCATGCTGGTCCGCGGCCGCTTGCCGGGTGCGACGTCGTTGGCACCGGGATCGAAGGCGTCGGGCGACGGATTCGCGGTCGGCTTCAGGTTGAAGTCGGTCAGCTCGTTGTTGAGCAGGAAACCGTAGCCCGGCACGACGATGCCGCTGCCGAAGAGCGATTCGATGGTCGAGGTGCAGCTGACGACGTTGCCCCAGCGGTCGGCGACGGTGAACTGCGTGGTGTGGATGCCCTCGACGGGGTCGCCGTCGCGCTGCGCCAGCCTGGTCGGCGCGTCGATCGAGGCACGCTGGAAGGGACGTGGATCGCCGGCCTTCACCTCGGCCCGACGCTGGCCCGGGACGATGAACTGGGCGCGGCCATCGAGATAGCGGGCGTCGAGCAGGCCGTCGATGGGCAGGGTCTGTTCGTCCGTGTCGCCGACCCACAGAGCGCGGTCGGCGAAGGCGAGGCGCATCGCCTGCTGCATGACGTCGAGCGTGCGGGCCGAGCCGAACCCGTAGCCCGCCGCGGCGTCGCCGATCGGGAGCGGCTCCAGCATGTGCAGCATCTGGAGCAGCGCGATGCCGCCCGAGGAGGGCGGCGGCACGGTGACGATGCCGACATCGCGATAGCTGCCGCGCAACGGCACGCGGACGATGGGACGGTAGGCGGCGAGGTCCGATTCGGCCATGCGGCCGCGACCGGCCTCGCCCGCGCGGCTGTTGTCGTGCTGGGCGGCGACCAGCGCCTTCGCCATGTCGCCGCCGTAGAAGGCCTGGATGCCGTGCTCGGCGATGGCGGCGAGGCTGCGGGCGAGGTCGGGCTGCTGCAGGTGGTCGTTGACGCGCAGCGGCACGCCGTCGGGGCGGAAGATCGCCGCGATCCCCGGATACATGGCCGTCATGGCGACACCGTCGCGGGCGTCATCCGCGATGCGGCCGGCCATCGTCGGCGGGACCGGAAAGCCCTCCCTGGCGAGTTGGATCGCCGGGCGGAGTGCCGTCGCGAGATCCACGGTGCCCCAGCGGTCGAGTGCCAGCGCCATCGCGGCGAGGGTGCCCGGCACGCCGACCGAGATGCCGCTGGTCGAGGCTTGTGCGAAGGTCATGCCCACGAACTGGTCGGGCGTGGCGGCGGCGGGGGCGGTTTCGCGCCCGTCGACGACGACGTCCTCCCCGGTGGCGAGATGGATCAGCAGCAGGGCGCCGCCGCCGATGCCGGAATTGGCGGGCTCCGTGACGTTGAGCGCCATCTGGACCGCGACGGCGGCGTCGATCGCGTTGCCGCCCTGGGCCAGCACGCGCGCCCCTGCCTCGGCCGCACTGGGGTCGGCCGCGGCGACCACGCCTCCCTTGACCCCGACGACGGTACCCTCGGTCCAGCCGAGCGGCGGCTTCGCCCAGGCGGGCGGGGCGGCGAGAAAGGTGGCGACGAGACTGGCGGAGAGGAGGCGGATCCTCGTCATGCTTCGACCTCCGCGAAAGGAGCCTCGCCCGGCCGGCCGTCGGCGAAGAGCCAGATCGGCCGCTCGGTCGCGTAGCGGGGCAGGGCGATCAGGCTGCTGCTGACCGTGCCGTAGGCGCCGTCGGTGATGATGCACATGGCGTCCCGCGGATCACCCGTGGATGTCGTGCGGTCGGCCAGGATGCCCTGCCAGTCGGCCCAGTCGCCCTTGTCCGGATCGGGCGGCGAGTCCGCGAAGCGCTGGCGGAAGCTCCGGATCCTGGCCGAACGCGGGTCGTCCAGCTCGCTGGCCTCGATCATGTGCAGACCCGGCTCGATGCGGGTCATGGTGACCGAGCCGTCGCCGCGATGGGCGACGAGGAAGGCGTCCTGCGGGTCGGCGACGACGAGGTTGAAGGGGCGGTAGGCAGCGGGATCGATGTCGGCCAGGGCGGCCGCCGCCTCGGGTGCCTCGGCATGGTCCAGGACCTCCAGCACCAGCTCGCCCCGGCTGCGCTTGCCGGGGGCCGGGCCGAGGCTGCCCTTGCGGTTGAGGATCGCCGCCATCAGGCCGTCGTCGTTGAGGCCGAGCCAGGTGCCGCCGGCCTCGACGTCGAGCCCGGCCACAACCTCGGGACGGTCGGGCCAATGCCGCTCCGGCGGTTTTGCGGGCCGGGTGCGAAGCTCGTCGCGGTTGGCGGCGACGAGCAGGGGCCAGTGATGGTCGGGACGGCGGAGCAGGACGAGGGTGCACAACGGGTCGGCTCTCCGCCTGCGACGACGCGAGGTTGGCACGTGCGTCGGTCGAACTCTATATAGCGCGGCAACCAACGACTTCAGTGGAAGGACCCGCCGATGACCACGTTCGACGATCGCGAGCGGGGCGAAGAGACCAAGTTCAAGCACGAGCTGGAGCTGGGCTTCAAGGCGCGCAACCGGCGCAACAAGCTGTTCGGCCTGTGGATCGCCCAGGACTATCTGGGCCTGACGGGCGAGGCCGCCACGACCTACGCCAAGGACGTGGTGATGGCCGATTTCGCCGAGCCCGGCGACCAGGACATGCTGAACAAGGTGAAGGCCGACCTCGAGAAGGCCGGCAAGCACCTGTCGGACCATCTGATGACGAAACACCTCAAGGAGTTCGAGGCCCTCGCCCGCCAGCAGGTGATGGCCGAGTGAGCGAGGAGGAGGAGCGCCCGCAGGAAGCGGTCGACGCTCCTCGGCCGCCGCAGCCCGAGCCGGCACCGGCGCGCGGGCCGGCGCAGCCGCCGGGCGAGCAGGGCGGCCCCAAAGGTGCCGAGCCGACGCGGTTCGGCGATTGGGAGAAGGACGGCCGCTGCTTCGACTTCTGAGGCGGGAGCGGTGTCCTGGGCGAAGGTGACCGGCGCTCGGCGCTGATCCTGATCGCCGCGATCAGCGTGCTCTGGGGCCTGAACTGGCCGGCCATGAAGGTGGCGGTCGGGGAGATCTCGCCCTGGACCTTCCGGGCCGTCTGCGTGGTGGTCGGTGCCGCCGGCCTGATCGGCGTCGCCGCCGCACGGGGCGAGCGGATCCTCGTACCGCGGGCGCAGATACCGGCCCTGCTGCTGGTGGCGCTGCTCAGCGTCACCGGGTGGCACATGTTCTCGGCCTACGGCCTGACGCACATGGAGGGCGGCCGGAGTGCTATCGTCGCCTACACGATGCCGGTGTGGGCCGCGATCTTCAGCAGCATCTGGCTGGGGGAGCGCCTGCAGCGGCGGACCATCGTGGCGCTGGCGCTCGGGATGGCGGGGGTGGGCACCCTGGTCGCCCCCTCGTTCCTGGCGGCCGGCGGCGCCCTCACCGGCCCGCTCTTCATGCTGGCGGCGGCGGCGGCCTGGGCGGGCGGCATCGTGGCGCTGAAGCGTGTGCGCTGGGAGGTCGGCATGATCGCGCACACCGGCTGGCAGCTGGTGCTGGGCGGCATCCCGATCGTGCTGGTGTGGCTCTGGCTGCGCCCGCCCGTCGACCTCGCCAGCCTGTCCTGGCCGGCGATCCTGGGTGCCACCTATGCGGCGACGGTGGCGATGATCTTCTGCTTCGCCGCGCACAACAAGGTGGTGACGCTGCTGCCGGCGACGGTGGCCGCACTGAGCACGCTCGCCATCCCGATCGTCGGCCTGCTCTGTTCCGCCCTGCTGCTGGGCGAGCGGATCACCCTCTCGGAAGTCGTCGCGATGGCGCTGGTGGGGGCCGCGATGCTGCTGGTGCTCGTCCCCGGCCAGCGCCGGGCGGCCTGACACCCCGGGTACGACCCCGCTCCGAAAGAGATTGCAACCGGCGGGTCGCCTAATGTAACCGTGAGCTGAATTTCGTGTGTTTGCGAGTCAACCTGGTCGGGAGATGACGCCGGGTCCACTCGCCGGAGCATCTCATGGCCGAAGGGGCACCGCCGCGTGGCGCCGACCTGCGCGATGCCCGTGTGCGCGCCGAGATCGACCGTCAGGTCGGGGCCAGGATCATGGAGTATCGCCGCCTGCTGGGCCTGAGCCGGCAGGCGATGGCCTCGCGCATCGGCATCAGCATGGGTCAACTGCACAAGTACGAGACGGCGGTGAACCGCGTCAGTGCGGGGATGCTGCACCGCATCGCCGGGGCGCTGGGCGTGGAGGTGCAGGCCCTGTTCGACAATCCGGTGGCGACCGCCGACGCCGTGGAGTTGCAGGGCGAGCGGCGGCTGCGGGCGCTGCTGGCGGATGTCATCGCCGTCCGCGACCCCTATCAGCGCGAGGCGATCTTCACCCTCGCCCGCGCGTTCAGCCGCTGCGACCAGACATCGGCGGCCGAGGAGCCGGTAGCCGAACCGCCGGCGGAGGGAGAGGCGTCCGGCGCCACCCCGGCCGTACCCGCGCCGGCCAAGCCCGTGGTCCGGCGGTCCGGCATCGGCGGGCGCAAGCGGAGCAGTCCGGCGGCGAAGCCCTCCCCGGACCAGCCCTCCCTGCCGGGTCGGCGTGGCGGCACATTGTAGCAGGACGGCGCAGTCGGCTCGGGCCCGTAGAGGCGGGCGGGACGCGATGGCCGGCAGGATGTCGAATTACAACGCGCCGACCTAGATCCGTTCAAAGCGGCGGCGATCCTGCTTCTGCTGCAACAAAGCACGATCTATGGTCTGGCGCCGGGCTTCGTGGCCCGATGCTTGGTGCGCGTCCGCAGGGGACCGCCGGGCGAGGATCGGAATGGCGTCGACGCCGCTTGTCATCGGCAGGGACGAGGGCGGCTCGCGGCAGGCCGCGCGGTGGCGCGCGCCCGGCAGCGGGACGCTGGTGGCCCTCATCCTGTGCCTGGTCATCGCCGCCCCACTGGTCGCGCTGCTGGGCTACGCCTTCCAGCCGACGGGCGGCCTCTGGGCGCATCTCGTCGACACGGTGCTGGGCGAGTATCTGCGCACGAGTGCATTCCTGACGATCGGTGTGGGGGCAGCGACGCTCTCCATTGGTGCCGCCGCCGCCTGGCTCGTCACCGTGTACGAGTTTCCGGGCCGCCGGGTTCTCACCTGGGCACTGGTTCTGCCGCTGGCGATGCCCGCCTATGTGCTGGCCTACGCCTACACCGACTTCCTGCAGGTCACCGGGCCGTTGCAGACCGGCTTGCGCGTGCTCACCGGCTGGAGCGTGCACGACTACTGGTTCCCCAACATCCGCTCGCTGGGCGGGGCCGTCTTCGTCCTCTCGGCCGTGCTCTACCCCTATGTCTACGTGCTGGCCCGGGCCGCTTTCGCCGAGCAGTCGCAGTGCGCCATCGAGGTCAGCCGCACGCTGGGCTGCTCGCCCTTCGCCGCCTTCCGCCGCATCGGCCTGCCGATGGCACGCCCGGCGATCGCGACCGGCCTCGCCTTCGTCATGATGGAGACGTTGGCCGACTTCGGGGCGGTCGGCTACTTCGAGCTGCGGACCTTCACGACCGGCATCTACCGCGCCTGGTACGCCAGCGGCAGCCCGGCGGCGGCGGCCCAGCTCGCCTCGCTCCTGCTGCTGCTCGTGTTCGGCGTCATCGCCCTCGAATGGGCGGCGCGGGGGCGTGCCAGCTTCGCCGCCAACACGACGCATCTGTTCAAGAAGCAGCGGCTGCACCTGAGCGGGGCGAAGGGTGTCGCCGCGGCGATCGCCTGCGCGCTGCCGGTGCTGTTCGGGTTCGTGCTGCCGGTCGTCGTGCTGGTCTGGATGACGGCGACGGCCAGCGACGCGCCGGACATCGAGCGGCTCGTTGAGCTGGCGCGGAACACGCTCACACTGGCCGGCATGGCGAGCGTGCTGATCGTGACAGTGGCCGTCGTCGCGCTCTACGCGGTCGGCCGCGTGGCGACCACGCCGGCGGCGAAGCTCGTGCGCGTGGCGGCGTTCGGCTACGCGGTGCCCGGTGCCGTCATCGGTGTGGGCATCCTGATCACCGTAGGCGCGGCAGACGCCGGCCTCGGCGACCTGCGCTCCTGGCTCGGCTTCACGGGCCACAAGCTCGTCATCGGCGGCACGGTGGCGGCCCTGCTCTACGCCTACCTCGTCCGCTTCTTCGCCGTCGGCTACAACCCGCTGGAGGCGGGCCTCGCCAAGATCGGTCCGACGCTGGGCGATGCCGCCCGCGTCCTGGGCTGCCGCCCGGTCCAGAGCCTGCGCCGCGTCGTGTTGCCGATGCTTCGCCCCAGTTTGATCAGCGCCGGCCTCCTGGTCCTCGTCGACGTGATGAAGGAACTGCCGGCGACGATGATCCTGCGGCCCTTCAACTTCGACACCCTGGCCGTCGAGGCCTTCCAGCTCGCCACCACCGAGCGCCTGGATGGAGCGGCGGCTCCCTCGCTCCTCATCATGCTGGCGGGCCTCGTCCCCGTCATCATGCTCTGCCGGATGCTCGACCGCGGTCGCGCCGCCTCGCTGGCGCATTAGCGCAAGAACTGTCGTTCAGGGCGAGTCGGCCTGGACGAGGAAGATGGGGATCGGCTTGGGCAGGCCCTTGAGGGCGTGCCGGCCCAGATCGGCGAAGCGCAGGCCCGAGCCGGCAACGAGGTCGCGCACGGTGCCCGACACGAGGACCTGCCCGGGGCCGGCCAGCTCGGCGACGTGGGCGGCGGTATGGACGGCGATGCCGCGCACATCCTTCTCGACCAACTCGACCTCGCCGGTGTGCACGCCGGCACGCAGCTCGAGGCCCAGCGGCCGCACCGCCTCGGCGATCAGGAGAGCGCAGCGCACGGCGCGGGCCGGGCCGTCGAAGGTGGCGAGGAAGCCGTCGCCCAGCGACTTCACCTCGCGGCCGCGGCAGCGCGCGATCTCGGCCCTGGTCAGGGCGTCGTGGCGCTCCATCAACTGGCGCCAGCCCCGGTCGCCCATCTCGGCCGCGCGCGCCGTCGAGCCGACGATGTCGGTGAAGAGGACGGTGGTGAGGACGCGGTCGATCTCAGGCGGCGGCCGCGAGCCCGTGAGGAACTGCTCGATCTCGGCGACGAGCCGATCGGCATCGCCGACCCAGGGTAGATGGTCGGCCCCCGGTAGCTCTACGTAGCGCGCGCCCGGGATGGCACGCGCGAGGGCACGGCCGTCCTCGACCTCCACCCGCAGATCGCCGCTGCGATGCAGGACGAGGGTCGGGACGCGCACGCTCGGCAGCACGTGGCGCACGTCGATCGCCCGGTTCATCTGCAGCAGAGCCAGGGCCGCCGAAGGGCTCGCACCCGCCCGCTCGAATTTCGCCCACCAGCGACGGAAGGCGGCGTCGTCCCGGCGGCTCGGGGCGAAGCTGTCGAGAGTTTCGCCGGTACCCCAGCCGCGCCGGATCAGATCACCGAAGGCCTCGGGCCGGACCTGCCCCGCCTCAGGCTCCGGCGTGTGGGCGTAGGCACCGTAGAGCACGAGTCCCGACGTGCGCTCCGGATAGGTGGCGGCGAACAGCACGCTCATCGGGCCGCCCTCCGACACGCCCGTGAGCGCCGCCTTTGCCGAGCCGACGGCGTCCATGACCGCACGGACATCGTCCATGCGCTGCTCCAGCGTCGGTAATGGCCCTACCCGGTCGGAGAGGCCGGTGCCGCGCTTGTCGAACAGCACGAGACGCGAGAAGGCCGACAGGCGAGTGAGGAAGTGCGCGAACGGGGCATCGTCCCAGGCGAGGTCGAGGTTCGAGGTGAATCCCGGCACTAGAGCGGATTCGGTCTAACCGGAATCTTTTCCCGATTCCCACAGTTCGTAGTATGTGATTCACGCTTCTCGGTTGGCGTGAGCTGGGATGGTGTGATGGCGTGGCGTTCGGGGCAGAGCTACTCGACGGATCTACGGAGCCGGGTGCTGGCGGCGATGGACGGCGGGATGCCGGCCCGGGACGCGGCGCGGCTGTTCCAGGTCAGCGTGTCGTACATCTACAAGGCCGAGGCGCGCCGGGCGGCGACCGGCGAGACGGAGGCGCGGGCGCAGCGCAATCATCAGGCGCTCAAGCTGGCGGCCCATCACGACGCCATTGCGGCGGAGGTAGTGCTACGTCCCGACGTCACGCTGAACGAGCTGCGCGCTTGGCTGCTGGCGACACATGGGGTGAGCACCAGTCTCGGCCTGATGCACCGGACCATTTTCCGGCTCGGCCTGACGCTGAAAAAAAGTCGCTCCGGGCGCAGGAGCAGGACCGGCCCGATGTCGCCGCGCGGCGCGCCGACTGGCGCGCTGACCAAGCCGGGCTGAACCCGGCGCAGCTCGTCTTCGTGGACGAGACCGGTGCCGCTACCAACATGGCCCGCCGCTATGGCCGCAGCCCGCGCGGCCGGCGGGTGGACGGTCCCGTGCCGCACGGCCACTGGAAGTCGACCACTTTCGTCGGCGGCCTCACCGCCCGCGGCTTCGTCGCCCCCTACGTCACCGACGGCGCGATGAACGGTGTCATCTTCCGGGCCTGGATCGAGCAGATGTTGGCTCCGGAGCTGCGACCCGGCGACATCGTGGTCATGGACAACCTGCCCGCCCACAAAGTCGCCGGCATTCGGGAGGCCATCGAGGCCCGCGGGGCCGAACTCCGTTATCTGCCGCCCTACTCGCCCGACCTCAATCCGATCGAGCAGGCCTTCGCCAAGCTCAAGGCCCTCCTGCGCAAGGCCGCCGAACGCACCGTCGACGGGCTGTGGAACGCTATCGGTAAGCTGCTCGACCTCTTCCCGCCTACCGAATGCGCCAACTTCATCGCCAACTCAGGCTATCCACGCCCAGCGTGAAAATGCTCTAGGACGAGGTCGAGCGGCCCGGACCCCACCACCTGAAAGGCGATCCGCAGCCCGTCGCTCAGGGCGTACCGGACCTCCGGCTGCATGCGTTCTCCCGACGTTCCAGGACCTGCTTGCAGCGGAGTGGGCCCGCCGCGTCAACGGCGCCGCGAACCGCAGATGGGTCGCGCGAGGGTCCGACGCCCGTAGCAGAACGGGGCTCAACCTGATCCTAAATGGGCGTCTCCTGAGCCCGCCTTCCCCAATGCTCAAGAGCCTCAGTGCTTTGCTGTTGGAACCGACCTGCAAGATCGGCGGTTGGCCTCAGGGACCGCTACCAGGAGCATGGAAAATGGCTGGAATTCTGCCGCTGTTCTTGTTGGTTGCACCGCTCGTGATCGCGTTCTGGGATCTGGGCCATATGGCGAACGAGGGCCGGAGCAAGCCTGGCAACCGAAGCGCTGAGGCTTTCCGCTAAACCGTCACTACATTGAACGGTCGGTCCGTCTACCTGAACACGTAGCCAAACGAGTCCTGCCGGTCGAGGCGGCAGCAGCGGTCGCAACACCGCTGCTGCTTCGCTCCGTGGCGGAGAACGGGTCTCGTCAGCGCCAGCCGCAGCGGTCGGTGAGGTTGGCGGCGTCCTGGCTGTTCTGGGCGTAGATGGCGGCGTTCAGCGTGTCCTGCTTGAAGCTGCCCCAGGCGGCGAGGACCGGGTGCGGCGGGACGGCGGGATTGGCGGGATATTCGAGGCTGATGTCGGCGAAGTAGCGCTGGCCTTCGGGTGACGCGAGATACTCGAGGAGCTTCTTCGCGTTCTCGGGGTGCGGGGCGTACTTCACCATGCCGGCTCCGGTGATGTTGACGTGCGTGCCGCGGTTTTCCTGGTTGGGGAAGAACACGGCGAGCTTGTCGCCGATCTCCTTCTCCTCGGGCTTCGAGGAGGCCTGCATCCGGGCCAGGTAGTAGCTGTTCGAGATGGCGATGTCGCCGACACCCGCCGCCACGGCCGCTAGCTGGTCGGTGTCGCCGCCTTCGGGCGGGCGGGCCATGTTGGCGACGATGCCCTCGCACCATTTGAACGTCGCTTCGGGACCGTCGGCGTAGAGCAGCGAGCCGACGAGGCTGAGATTGTAGGTGCTGGTGCTGGAGCGGACGAGGAGCTTGCCCTTCCACATCGGGTCGGCCAGCTGCTCGTAGGTGCTGAGCTGCTTCGAATCGACCCGGTCCTTGGCGTAGGCGACGATGCGCGCGCGCACGGCGAGGCCGTACCACAAGCCCAGCGGGTGCCGCAGATGCTCGGGGATGGCGGCTTCGAGCACGTCCGACTTCACGGGTGCCAGCAGGCCGGCATCGACGGCGAAGGCGAGGCGGCCGGCATCGACGGTGATGAAGACGTCGGCCGGGCTGTTCTCGCCCTCGGCCTGGAGCCGCTGGATGAGCTGGTCGTGCGCACCCTCGACGACGTTGACGCGGATGCCGGTAGCGGACTCGAAACTCTTCCAGAGGTCGCGGTCGGTGCCGTAGTGCCGGGCGTTGTAGACGTTGACTTCCTCGGCGCGCGCGGCGGTCGAGGCCACAAGGCCCACGGCCAGCAGCAGGGCCAGCTTCCTGGTCGATAGCGGCATCCTGTTTTTCCCTGTCGAAAGACGATGACGCCCGGCGGCGTGCCGGAGCGCTACCGATCCGCGGCGGGCTGGACAAGCACAGGCGACCGAGACTCGATCTATACTTGTTCCAGAGAGTCAGACCGCGGGAAGTAGCGACTTCACCGCGGAGGACATGACGATTTCGCCATTGGCGGCGAAGGCCTCGTGGTTCTTTTCGATGGAGGCCGGGTCGTAGCGGTAGTTCACCAGCATGCCGAAGGACTCGGCGATGCCCTTCGGCGAGATGTCGCCCAGCCAGTTGAGGCGCTCCAGCCGTGCCCCGTTGCCGAGATGGAAGCGCGCCACCGGATCGCGCGGGCGGCTGCCCCGCTTCTCCCGCGCCAGATACTGCGCGCATAGACGGGTCATCGGCTTCTCGAGCCGAGCGGTCGCCGCCTCGTCGGCGCTCCACTTGGAATCGGCGAGGGCAGTCAGGATCGTCCGGTCGGCGGTGGTGAGCGCCTTGCTCTCGCCGTCGGCCAGTTCTTCCTTCAGCCACACCGCGAAGCCGGGGATCGGCGACAGGGTCGACCAGGTCCGGATTTGCGGCAGCTCGCGGGCGAGATCGGCGACGACGGCCTTGATCAGGAAGTTGCCGAGCGTGACGCCGCGCAGACCGTCCTGGCAGTTGCTGATGGAGTAGAAGATCGCCGTGTCCGCCCCCTTCGGATCGGCCACCTCGGCGGCCGGGTCGAGCAGCGGCTGGACCTTGTCGGCGATGCTCTGGACCAGGGCTACCTGTACGAAGATGAGCGGCTCGTCGGGCAGCGCCGGATGGAAGAAGGCGAAGCAGCGGCGGTCGGCCGCGAGGCGGCGCTTCAGCTCCTCCAGCGCCTTGATGCGGTGCACCTTCTCGTAGCGCATCAGCTTTTCGAGCAGGGCGGCCGGGCTCCGCCAGTCGATCCGCTCCAGCGTGAGGAAGCCCGGGTTGAACCAACTCTCGAGGAGCGTGTGCAGGTCGGCATCGACCTCGCGCAGGTCGCGGCCGGTGTCCTGACGCAGCAGATCGGCGCGCAGTTGGACGAGCGTTCTGGTGCCGTTCGGGGCCGTGTTCATGCGCCGGAACAGCTCGATGCGCGGGGCCTCGGTGGCCTCGCGCAGGGCCAGGAGGTGGCTCAGCGACGGCTCCTCGCGCCAGGTCTCGATGGCGCGGCCGAGACGCTTGCGGTCGACGGCGAGATCGCTGCCGAGCCAGCGGTAGAAGGCGAGGCGGTCGGCCTCGCTCATGGCACGCCAGGACTCGACGACCTCGCGGGCCAGGGCGGCACCGGAGGCCTCGCCACGGGTGGACAACAGGTCGCGGCAGAGGTCCTCGATGCCGCCACGGCGGCGCCCGGCGATACGGCTGCGGACGAGGTCGCGGCCCGCATCCGCGATCGAGGTCCAGAGCTGGTTCACCATGCTGGTCGGCATCGAAAGGTCCCGCGCCATCGAGGCCATCACTCAACCACGCCGGCCGGGGCCGATCCAGCCCGTGCGGCGACGGCGCATTTCGCCGCGCGCCCGCGGCCGGTGGCTCGCTTGCGCCGTGTCGCGGCAGGGGATTAGACCGGACGCTGGCCGTTCGGGGGGTGCCGGCGTGACGCGAAGAGGGCAGACGACGGGATCGGGTCCGCTCGGCGCATGCTGATCGGTGCGGTCCTCCTGCCCCTCCTGGGTGTGCTCCTCCTAACGGCGGGTGCAGGGCTTTCCGCAAGGCTCGCCCGACCGACGCTGGTCTACGGCGTGTGCCTCGCCGTCATCGCGGTCCTCGTCGCCGTTGCGATCGCCGTCCTGGGCTCAGGGACGACGACCGAGATCGCCTTGCCGCTGGGGCTGCCCTGGCTCGGCGCGCATCTGCGGGTCGACGCGCTGGCCGCCTTCTTCATGCTGGTCGTCAATCTCGGCGCCGGCATCGTCAGTCTGTATGCCCTGGGCTACGGCCGCGACGAGACCGAGCCGCGGCGGGTGCTGCCTTTCTATCCGGCCTTCCTCGCCGGCATGAACCTCGTGCTGCTGGCGGCCGATGCCTTCACCTTCCTCTTCGCCTGGGAGGTGATGTCGCTCACCTCATGGGCGTTGGTCCTGCGCGACGGGCGGCGCGAGGAGTGCCGCGACGCCGCCTGGCTCTATCTCGTGATGGCGGGCTTCGGCACCCTTTGCCTGCTGCTCTGCTTCGGCCTGCTCGCCGGGTCGAGCGGCGCCTACGCCTTCGCGACGATCCGGCAGTTGCCGCCGACGGGCCTCATCGCCGGGTTCGTTTTTCTCCTGGCCCTGCTCGGCACCGGTTCGAAGGCGGGCCTTGTGCCGCTCCATGTCTGGCTGCCGCCGGCGCATGCCGCAGCCCCCAGCCACGTCTCGGCGCTGATGAGCGGCGTGATGACGAAGGTCGCCGCCTACGGGGCGATCCGGATCCTGTTCGACCTTTTGGGCGAGCCCGGCTGGTGGTGGGGCTCGGTGCTGATGCTGGTCGGCGGCATCTCGGCCGTCCTTGGGCTGCTCTACGCCCTGATGCAGACCGACCTGAAGCGGGTGCTGGCCTGCAGCACGATCGAGAATTTGGGGCTCGTCTTCGTCGGCCTAGGACTGGCGCTCACCTATCGCGCCAACGGCCTGCCGCTGCTCGCCGCGTTGGCGTTGGCGGCGGCACTGCTGCACGCGCTGAACCATGCGCTCTTCAAGGGCCTGCTCTTCATGGGGGCGGGTGCCGTGCTGCACGCAACCGGGGAGCGCGAGCTGGATCGGCTGGGCGGGTTGATCCACGCCCTGCCGGTGACGAGTGCCGTCGTTCTGGTCGGTGCCGCCGCGATCTCGGCCCTGCCGCCGCTCAACGGGTTCGTCTCGGAATGGCTGCTGTTCCAGGCGATCCTGCAGACGCCACAGCTTCCCGAGGCGGTGCTCCGGTTCCTGTCGCCTGCCGTCGGAGCGCTGCTGGCGCTGGCCGCAGCCCTGGCGGCCGCCTGCTTCGTGCGGGCCTACGGGATCGTGTTTCTCGGTCGGCCGCGGAGTGACGCCGCAAGGAACGCGCACGAGGTGGACCGCCTGTCGCTGGCGGCCATGATCGTGGCGGCGGCCTTGTGCGTGCTGATCGGCATCTTTCCGGGGCCAGTCATCGACCTGCTAGGGCAGGCGGTGGCCGAGATGAACAGCGGCGTGCGGCTGGCAGCGCAGGGCGGTCAGGGCTGGCTGTCGCTGGTGCCCGTCGACGCGAAGCACAGTTCCTACAACGGGCTCGTGCTGCTGCTGTTCATCACCGTGTCGTCGACCTCGGTGATCTGGGCTGTGCACCGCTTCGCCAACAAGACCCTGCGGCGGAGCCCGGCCTGGGACTGCGGCTATCCGGATCCTAGCCCGCTGACGCAGTACGGGGCGGTCAGCTTCGCACAGCCGATCCGGCGGGTGTTCGCGTCCACTGTGTTCGGGGCCAAGGACACCGTGACGATGCCCGCACCGGGCGATCTGGCGCCGGCGACATTCCGCCTCGCCTGGAAGGACCCGATCTGGCGCGGCATCTACGTGCCCGTCGCCAAGGCGGTCGAGATCGTCGCCGACCGGCTGAACGTGCTGCAGTACCTGACCGTCCGCAGCTATCTGACGATGACGTTCGGCGCGCTGATCACGCTCCTGCTCGTGGTCGCGGCATGGCGCTGATCCTCGAACTGACGGCGCAGGGCTGCCAGATGTTCCTGGCGCTCGTCCTCTCGCCGCTCGTGATCGGCTATCTGCGCAAGCTGCGGGCGCGCCTGACGCGACGGCAGGGGCCCTCGCTCCTGCAGCCCTATCGGGACTTGCTGCGCCTGTTCCGCAAGGACGCGGTGCTGGCGGACAACGCCTCCTGGCTGTTCCGCGTCGCACCCTATGCGATCTTCGCCTCGACCTGGGTGGCGGCGGCGCTGGTGCCGACCTTCTCGACCGGACTCATGTTCAACTGGGCGGTCGACCTCATCGCCATCGTGGCGCTGCTCGGGACTGCGCGCTTCTTCCTGGGCCTCGCGGCGATGGACGTCGGCACGGCCTTCGGCGGAATCGGGGCCAGCCGGGAGGCGATGATCGCGTCGCTGGCCGAGCCCGCGATGCTGATGATCGCGTTCACCGTGGCGCTCTTGGCCGGCACGTCGCGGCTCTCGGGCATCGCCGAGTATCTGGCGCACGGCAATGTCGGCCTGCGTGTGTCGCTGGCGTTGTCGCTGATCGCGCTCGTCATGGTGGCGATCGCCGAGAACGGGCGCATCCCGATCGACAACCCGGCCACGCATCTCGAGCTGACCATGGTCCACGAGGCCATGATCCTCGAATATTCGGGCCGGCATCTGGCGCTGATCGAGGCGGCGAGTGCCTTGAAGCTCCTGATGTACCTCTCGCTCATCGCCTGCATCTTCTTCCCGATCGGGATCGGCGGCGGGGCGCAGGCGGGCGTGCCGGCGCTGACGGCGGGGCTGATCGCCTATCTCCTCAAGATCTTCGTCCTGGCGACGGGGCTCGCTTTGTTCGAGGCCAGCATCGCGAAGATGCGGGTGTTCCGCTACGGCGAGTTCCTGGGTGCCGCCCTGATGCTGGGCGTACTCGGCACGCTCCTGTTGTTCGTGTCGAGGTCGATGTGAGCGGCAATCTCGGCTTCGACATCGCCCACATGCTGGCCGGCGGCATGGTCGTCGTCAGCTTCATGCTGCTCTACCAGGGCCGGATGTTCGCGTTGATCCATGCCTTCGCGATCCATGCCGCACTGCTGACCATGGCGGTGGCGTGGCAGGCGCACCTGCAGGAGGCACCGCATCTCTACCTCACCGCGGCGATGGCCCTGATCCTGAAGGTGATCATCGTGCCGGTGGCGCTGCACCGGATCGTGCAGCAACTCGGCATTCACCGCGAGATCGAGCAGGTGGTGGGGGCCGGCATCACCATGCTGGCGGGGCTGGGGCTGACGGCGCTGGCCATCCTCGTCGTGATGCCGGTGACGAAGGGTGTGGCGCTGATCACGCGGGAGGACATCGCCTTCGCGCTGGCGGTGGTGCTCCTGGGTCTCCTCATGATGATCACGCGGCGCAACGCCGTCTCGCAGGTGATCGGCTTCATGAGCCTGGAGAACGGGCTCATCCTGGCGGCGGCGGGTGCGAAGGGCATGCCGCTCGTCGTGGAGCTGTCCATCGCCTTCTCGGTGCTGATCGCCATCATCGTCTTCGGCATCGTCGTCTTCCGTATCCGCGAGCGGTTCGACACGGTGGACGTCGCCGCCCTCGACCGGTTCCGGGGCGAGTAGATGGGGAATTCGGCACTCACGGCCGTGCTGCTGATTCCGGCCGTCGCAGCGATCCTCTCGGCGGTCCTGCCGAGCTACCGGCTGACGGCTGCGATCAATGTCGGCGCCTGCGGCCTCAGCTTCGTTTCCGCCCTGCTGCTGATCGTGGCGCGGCCTGCGCCCGGCCAGTTCCTGGCGGTCGATGATTTCAACATCTACCTCCTGGCGCTGAACGCCTTCGTCGGCTTCACCACCAGCATCTTCTCGGCCAGTTATATCGACCACGAGCTGGAGAACGGCCGCCTCACGCCGACCTACCTCCGCTTCTACCACGCCATGTACCAGGCGATGCTGGGGGCGATGAGCCTCGCCCTGCTCGCCAACAATATCGGCCTGCTCTGGGTGGCGGTGGAGATGGCCACGCTCAGCACGGTGCTGATGGTCGGCATCTACCGCACCGCGGCTGCCCTCGAAGCCGCCTGGAAATACTTCATCCTGGGCTCGGTCGGCATCGCGCTCGCCTTCTTCGGCACGGTGCTGGTCTACCTCGCTGCCCAGGACGCCATGGGCGAGGGGCTCGATGCCATGGCGCTCTCGCACCTGATCAAGGCGTCCGGCAGCTTCGATCCGGCCCTGCTCAACCTCGCCTTCGTCTTCCTGCTCGTCGGTTACGGCACCAAGGTGGGCTTGGCCCCCCTGCACGCCTGGCTGCCGGACGCGCATGCGGAGGGTCCGACCCCTATCTCGGCCGTGCTCTCGGGCCTGCTGCTCAATGTGGCGCTCTACGCGGTGCTGCGCTTCAAGATGGTATTGGCAGGCAATCCCGGAGCACTGGCGCCGGGGCCGCTGATGGCGGTGATGGGCCTCGTCTCGCTGATCTTCGCGGCGTTCATGCTCTACCGGCGGCGGGACATCAAACGGCTCTTCGCCTTCAGCTCGATCGAGCATATGGGCATCATCACCTTCGCCTTCGGCATGGGCGGGCCGCTCGCCAACTTCGCCGGGCTGCTGCACATGACGATGCACAGCCTGACGAAGTCGGCGATCTTCTTCGCCGTCGGCCACGTCACCCAGGTCATGGGCACGCAGCGGATCAGCCACATCAAGGGGCTGGGCGTCACCAACCCGGTGCTGTCCTGGGCGCTCGTGCTGGGCGTGGTGGCGATCGCCGGGTTTCCGCCGAGTGGCGTCTTCATGTCGGAGTTCCTGGTCGTCACTTCGACGTTCGCCCGGCATCCGCTCTTGGCGCTGCCGCTGGTGATCGGCCTGCTGCTGGCGGCGGGGGCGCTGATCATGCGCACGCAGCAGATGGTGTTCGGCGAGCCGACGGGGCCAACCCGGCCGGCGCAGGCCTCCTACATCCCCGTTTTCGTGCACCTCCTGCTCGTCTTTACGGCCGGGATCTGGCTGCCGCCGGCGCTGGTGCGCTGGTTCCAGCACGTGGCGGCGCTGCTCGGATGAGCACGCTCGTCGAGATCCTTTCCGGCCTGCCGGCGCTGCCCGAGCACCATCCCTGGCCGCGCTACCGGGTGACGGCGGAGGTGTGGGAGGAACTGGGCCGCGGCATGGCCGAGGGGCGCTTTGACCTGATGGCGCTGTTCGGCGACGCGGCCGAGGTGCACCTCGTCGCCTTCGAGCCGGAGACGACGGCCCTCGCGGTCGCGAGCCTCGCCTGCTCGGACGGACGGTTTCCGTCGTTGGGCAGGCTGCACGCGCCGGCGATCCGGCTGGAGCGGACGATCGCGGATCAGTGGGGGCTGCAGGCGGAGGGTGCCGTCGACACGCGACCCTGGTTGCGGGACGTGCCGGGACCCTACGCGTTCCTGCCGGTCGGGGGTGAAGGGCTGCACCAGATTCCGGTGGGGCCGATCCATGCCGGGATCATCGAGCCCGGGCATTTCCGCTTCACCGCCAACGGCGAGACCGTGGTCCGGCTGGAGGAGCGGCTGGGCTGGGTGCACAAGGGCATCGAGCGGCTGGCGGCAGGGGCCGACCTGGAGACGGCGGGCCGGCTGATCGGGCGGGTGTCGGGGGATTCGACGGTGGCGTATGCCACGGCGTTCGCGCGGGCGGCGGAGGCGGCGGTCGAGGTCGAGGCGCCGCCGCGGGCGGTGTGGCTGCGGGCGCTGATGGGCGAGCTGGAGCGGATCGCCCAGCATCTCAACGATATCGGCTTCGTCTGCAACGACGCGGCCTTCGCCGTGCTGCACGCGCATTTCGGCATTCTGCGCGAGGAGTTGCTGCAGCTCTGCGACGGCTGCTTCGGGCATCGGATGATGATGGACCGCGTGCAGCCGGGTGGTGTGGCGGTGGATCTCGATCCTGAATCGGCACGGCGGATCGCGGCGTTCGCCACGGCGTTGCGGCCGCGGGTCGAGCGGCTGGTGAAGGCCTATGACGAGACGCCGTCCCTGCAGGACCGGACGGTGGGCACAGGTCATCTGGCGCCGGCGCTGGCGCGGCGGTTCGCGGCCGGCGGGCATGTCGGGCGGGCGTCGGGCCGGGCGTTCGACAGCCGCAAGGTGCTGGCCCAGCGGCCCTACGACGTGCTGCGCTTCGAAGTGCCGGTGCTGGAGAAGGGCGACGTCGACGCCCGGGTCTGGATCCGCATCCGCGAGGTCAGGGAAAGCCTGTCGCTGATCGCGCAGATCCTGGATGGGCTGCCGGAGGGGCCGATCCGGGTGGAGCTGCCGCGCGTCGCCGGCGAGGGACTGGGCGTGGCTGAGGCGTTCCGCGGCGACGTGCTGGTGTGGCTGGCGCTGGAAGGGGAGGGACGGGTGCGGCGGTGCCATCCGCGCGATCCGTCCTGGTTCCAGTGGCCGCTGCTGGAGGCCGCGATCGAGGGCAACATCGTCGCCGACTTCCCCTTGTGCAACAAGAGCTTCAACTGCTCCTACGCGGGCCACGACCTGTGACGCTGAAGCTGTTGGCCCAGGGTCTGCTGAAGCGACCGGTGACGATCCCGGCACCGCGGCCGGACGGTGAGCTGCTCCGCGAGTTGGCGACGAAGCTCGATGCGCTGGCGCGGCGGCGGCTCGGCCGGTCGCTGTCGATCCGGGAAGTGGATGCGGGCTCGTGCAACGGCTGCGAGCTGGAAATCCATGCGCTCAACAACGCGATCTACGACCTGGAGCGCTTCGGCATAAGGGTGGTCGCCAGCCCGCGGCACGCCGACGTGCTGATGGTGACGGGGCCCGTGACTAAGAACATGCGGGAAGCGCTGTTGCGCACCTGGGCCTGCACGCCGGATCCGAAATGGTGCGTGGCAGTCGGGGATTGCGGCTTCGACGGGCACGTGTTCAAGGGCGGCGAAGGCATCGTGGGCGGGGTCGGGGACGTGCTGCCGGTGCATCTGCACCTGCGGGGCTGCCCGCCGCGGCCGATCGCGATGCTCGAAGGTCTGATCGCGCTGATCGAGGGCTGAGCCATGCCGCAGGGGATCGTGACGCCGCTGTTCACTGCGGCCGAGATCGAGACCCGCGTCCACGAGATGGCGCGGGACATCGTGGCGGCCCTGCCGCACGACTTCGTCGTCGTCGGTCTGCTGAAGGGGGCCTTCGTCTTCGTCGCCGATCTCGTACGGGCGCTGGATGCCGCGGGTGCGACGCCCAAGGTCGAGTTCATGCGCGTCGCGTCCTACGGCAAGGAGACGCAGAGCTCCGGCATCGTCAGCCTGATGGGCGACCCGCCGCCGGGCATCAAGGGCTGCGAGGTGCTGCTGGTCGACGACATCCAGGACACGGGCCGCACCCTGCACTTCACGAAGGGGCTGCTGATGGAGCGTGGGGCGACGCGCGTGTGGACCTGTGCGCTGCTCGACAAGCCGGCGCGGCGCGAGGTGGAGGGGCAACTCGACTTCACAGGCTTCACCATCCCCGACGTGTTCATTGTCGGCTATGGGATCGACTGGGCCGAGAGGTTTCGGCATCTGCCCTTCATCGGCAAGGTCGACTGAGGTGGGCGGTGCCATGAAGGGCTGGATCGCGGGACTTCTGCTGGCGCTGGCTGCCACGGGCGCTTGGGCTGGTCAGCCGGTGACGGTGGCCGTGCTCGACGTGGAGTACATCGACACCTCGGGCGAGGTCCGCGATCAGTCGCAGGAGCACGCGGCGAGGGCGGCACGGCTCGTGGAGGCGATGCGGGACGGCCTGTCGGCCAGTGACGGCTATCGCGGGGTGGCACTCTCCTGCGGCGACGATCCGTGCACCGCCCGGACCACCGAGCCGGCGACCCTGGTCAAGCTGGCGCGATCGGCCGGAGCCGGGCTGATCCTCGTGCCGACGGTGCAGAAGATGAGCACGCTCGTGCAGTTCGCGAAGGTGCAGGCGATCGCCGTCGCCACCGGCGACATCGTGTTCGACCGCTGGCTGACCTTTCGCGGCGACACCGACGAGTCCTGGCGCCGGCTACAGGAATACGTGCTGGCCGATTTCCTCAAGGCAGCGCCGCACGGCTGACCGCCACGTCCGCCTTGTCTGCCGCGACGGTCTGCCGCGGCAGACCTGTCCGACAAAGCCCATTGTCTGCCGTGTCTGCCACCCCTATATGCACGTCCGTCGGCGGACGCGGCTGCCGCGGCAGACAGAGGATGTCGACGCTTGGCGAAAAAGAAGAGCGAAAAAGGCGGGAAGCCGGTGCAGGAGGTCAAGGCCGAGCGGTGGACCGTGCGCGGTGTTCCGGCGGGATTGCAGAAGGCGGCCGGCGATGTGGCGCGGGCGCGCGGGCAGACGCTGGGTCAGTGGCTCTCGGAGCTGCTGACCTCGGCCGTCGCCCGGGGGCGCCGCCAGCCGGCAACGGCCGCGGCGTCGTGGGAAGAGGCGATCGAGCGGCGGCTCGGAGCGCTCGAAGGTGCGGTGTTCGGCGACAGGATCGCCGAAGCCGAGCCGAAGGGCGGGGCTGCCGCGGCAGACAAACCCGGCAAGCGGGCTGCAGCCTGACCACGACGTGACGTGGCCGGGCGGCGGGGCGGGGAACATCCCGCCCCGCCGCTGCGGCGTGTCTCGACCATGTGTAGCAACCGAAGGGCACGGTGCGACGGGCACCGGTGCAGGAGACCCAGTCGATGAGCGAGTTCCCGACCCACACTTCCCTGCCCGGCCAGCTGGTGCTGATCGGCTGCGGGAGCATCGGCCAGGCGGTCCTGCCGCTCATCCTGCGCCATCTCGACATCACGCCCGACCGGATCACGATCGTGACCGCCGATTCCCGCGGCCGCGAGGAGGCCTCGGCACTCGGCATCACCTTCATCGAGCAGGCGATCACGCCCGACAATTACCGTCGCGTGCTGGAGCCGCTGGTCGGTACGGGCGACTTCATCCTCAATCTGTCGGTCGACGTCTCCAGCACGGCGATCGTCCGCTTCGCCTTCGAGCGCGGTGCGCTCTACCTCGACACCGTCGTCGAGCCCTGGGGCGGTATGTATTTCGACGGCAGCCTCAGCCCGGCGCAGCGGTCCAACTACGCGCTGCGTGAGACCATGCTCGAGGTGCGGCGCGAACTCGGCCGCGGCCCCACGGCCGTCAGCGCCCAGGGTGCCAATCCCGGCCTCGTCAGCCAGCTGGTGAAGGAGGCGGCCCTCATCGTCGCCCGCGACACGGGCCTGCAGCACGAGGAGCCGAGCGATCGCAAGGGGTGGGCGAAGCTGTTCCGCGATCTCGGCATCAAGGCCGTGCATATCGCAGAGCGCGATACGCAGGTGTCGAACGAGCTGAAGCGCAAGGGTGAGTTCGTGAACACCTGGTCGATCGACGGCTTCGTGTCCGAGGGCTGCCAGCCGGCCGAGCTCGGCTGGGGTACCCACGAGCGGCACTTCCCGGCGGCCGGCAAGCGGCACACGGAGGGCTGCGGTGCTGCGATCTACCTGCAGCGGCCCGGTGCCGGCACGCGCGTGCGGACCTGGACGCCGAAGGCCGGGCCGTTCCACGGCTTCCTCGTCACGCACAACGAGGCCATCTCGATCGCGGACTACTACACGCTGCGCGACGGCGATGCCGTGCTGTACCGGCCGACGGTGCACTACGCCTACCATCCCTGCGACGCGGCCGTGCTGTCGCTCGACGAGATGGCGGGCCGCGGCTGGACCGCACCCGAGCAGCAGCGCCTGATGATGGACGAGATCGTCGACGGCATCGACGAGCTGGGCGTGCTCCTGATGGGCCACAAGAACGGGGCCTTCTGGTACGGCTCGCAGCTCTCGATCGGCGAGGCCCGGGCGCTGGCCCCCTACAACAGCGCCACCTCGCTCCAGGTCGCGGCCGGCGTGCTGGGCGGCATGGTGTGGGCGATCGAGCACCCGACGGCCGGGGTCGTCGAGGCCGACGAGCTCGACTGGCGGCGGGTGCTGGAGGTGGCGCGGCCTTATCTGGGCCCCGTCGTCGGCCAGTACACGAGCTGGACGCCGCTCGAGAACCGGGCGGTGCTGTTCCCCGAGGACATCGACGTCGCCGATCCCTGGCAGTTCAAGAACATCCTCGTCTCGTAACGATCGAAGGCGGCTGCGGCCGGACGGACAGCGACCATGCGCTCGACCTCGCCCCTCCTCTCGCCTGGCCCCGACGGTGGTTTCACCGTCGAGCCGCTGTGGCCCGAGTCCGTGCCGGCCGTGACCGCCCTCTATCGGCAGCATCTGGCCGACGGCACGGCCGGGCTGCCGCCCGAGGCACCCGATCCGGACGCCATGCGGCGGTGGATCGGGCTGCTCCGGGCGCAGGGTCTGCCGAGCCTCGTGGCGTTGGACGCTAGGCGGCGCGTGCTGGGCTTCGCCTGGGTCGCACCGTTCCGCTTTGCGCGGGACGGTGATCCCACGGTCGAGACACTGGTGCATGTCCAGCGGCGCCATCGGGAGAGGGGCGTCGGCGCGTCCCTGATCGGCGGGCTGCTTCGTGGCTGCGCTCGCCTGGGGCGGAACCACCTGGTCGCCGTCGTGCCCGATCTCGGCTCACGGGCCGCACTCCATCTCCACCGCAAGCTCGGCTTCGAGCCCGGCGGGCGGTTCGCCGTGATCGGGCACCGGCCCGACGACTGGGTCGACATGCTGCTGCTGCGCCGGGCTCTCCAGCCGGCCGGCTGCTGAGGGCTGCTCGTTTCGGGTCGCCACCTGTGCTAGCGCTCAACCCATGGTGAAGAACCGGGCATAGCGCTGCGTGGCGGGCGAGGACGTCGCCGCGAGCAAGCAGTGGCTCCAGGGCACCCATCGGCTGGTACCCCCTGCCGTCACCCTGGAGCGCGTGCGGCCCCTGATGCCCGCCATGGGCATCACGCGGCTGGCCGACCTCACCGGCCTCGATCGCATCGGCCTGCCGGTGGTGGCGTCGATCCGACCGAACTCGCGCTCGGTATCGGTGTCCATGGGCAAGGGACACGATCTCGACGCCGCGAAGGCGTCGGCGTTGATGGAGGCCGCGGAGAGCTGGCACGCCGAGCGGACCCTGCTGCCGCTGCGCTGGGCCGCCGCCGACGAGCTGGATGGTGCCGTCGCCGATCTGGAGGCGATGCCGCGGCATGGCCGGGTCGATCCCACGCGACGCAGCCTGTGGGTGGCGGGCCGGTGCCTGCGCACGGACGAGGCCGTCTGGCTGCCCTACGAGGCCGTGCACACCGACTACACGCTGCCGCAGCCGGCCGGCAGCGGCGTGTTCCTCGCCGAGTCGAATGGCCTCGCGTCGGGCAACGACGCCAGGGAGGCCACCTGCCATGCGCTCTGCGAGCTGATCGAGCGGGATGCGGTGGCGGCGTGGGGCGAGCTGCCGATCCACCAGCGGCACGCGATGCGGGTCGACCTGTCGACGGTCGAGGACGAGATCAATCTCGCGTCGCTGGACCGGCTGCGCTCGGCTGGGATGGCAGTCCATGTCTGGGACATCACGAGCGACGTAGGTGTGGCGACCTATGTCTGCCTGATCGTCGACCGGCGGGAGCCGCAGGGCCATTCGGGCCTCGGCAGCGGCTGCCACCTGCAGCGCGAGATCGCCCTGTCGCGGGCGGTGCTGGAAGCGGTGCAGGTGCGCGCGACCTACATCACCGGGGCCAGGGACGACCTGCAGCGGCAGGAGTACGAGCATGTCCGGTTGAAGGGCCGGCTCGCCACCGCGCGCAAACTCGTGGGCGAGGGCCGGCCGGTGCGACGGGTCGCGGATGCGCCGACGGTGGTCAACGCGTCGCTCGACGACGACATCGAATGGCTCCTGCTGCGGCTGGCGGCAGCCGGTGTGCCGCAGGCGATCGCGGTCGATCTGTCCCGCGCCGACTGGCCGCTCGCGGTGGTCAGGGTCGTGGCCCCCGGTCTGGCCCCCGAAGACGAGGGCACGCCGGTACTGCAGCGGCGGCGCGCGGCGTGAGGGCGATCCTGTTCGCCGGGCCGTCGCTGGCGCCGCACCCGCCGCAGCTACCGGAGGGCGTCGAGCTGCGGCCGCCGGTAGCGCAGGGCGACGTGCTACGCGCCGCGCGCGAGCGGCCGTTCGCGATCGGGCTGATCGACGGTGTGTTCGAGGGCGAGCCCGCCGTCTGGCACAAGGAGATCCTGTTCGCGCTGGAGAGCGGCATCCACGTGCTGGGGGCCGCCAGCATGGGCGCGCTGCGGGCGGCCGAGTGCGCCGCGTTCGGCATGGTGGGCGTGGGCGAGATCTTCGCCGCCTATGCGAGCGGTACGATCGAGGCGGACGATGCCGTGGCCGTCCTGCACGGGCCGGCGGAGCTGGGCTGGGTGCAGCTCACCGAGGCGCTGGTCGACGTCGAGGCGACGCTGGCGGCGGCGCGCGGCAGCTTCGACGGTGCCATTGTCGACGTCCTGGGCGCGGCCGCGAGGCGGCTGCACTACAAGGACCGCTCCTGGTCGGCGATCATGGACGGTGCCGCCCTTCGGCCGGCGGATCGCGAGCGGTTCGGCGCCTGGCTGGAGCGCGGCCGGGTGAGCCTGAAACGTCGGGATGCTCTGGCGCTGATCGAGGCGCTGGCGGCGCTGATGGCCGAAGGCACGCCGTTGCCCACGGTGCCGTGGCGGCTGGAGCGGACGCAGATCTGGGAGGATCTCGTTCGCTCGGCCGGCAGCGATACGAGCGTGCTCGACGAGGCGCGGCTGGTGCCCGGGCTGGCGGCGGATCTCGCGCGGAAGGCGCTGCTGCGCCACCTCGCCGGGGACGAGGCGGCCACGTCACGGTCGGCGTCGCGGCGGGACCTGGAGCGGTTCCGGCTGGAGCGGGGTCTGGCGACCGGCGCGCAGCTGCGTGCTTGGCTCGAGGAGCGGGGTGTCGACGAGGCGTGGCTGCGACGGCAGGTCGAGGCGCAGCGCCGGGTGAGGGCACTGGTGCGCGACCTCGGCGCCGAGCTGGAGCCGCTGATGCTCGAGGAGCTGCGGCTCACCCCGCACTACCCGGAGCTGGCACAGCGGGCGGCCCGCAAGGCAGCACTGCCGGATGCGGACGAAGGGCCGAGCCTGAAGTCGCTCGTCCGCTGGTTCGCCCCCCGCGTCGGGCTGGACCCGGCCTTCGTCGAGGCCGACGAGTTGGCGGCGTCACTCGCATTTTTGTGCGTAGACTCACTGCACGAGGCGCTGATCCGGGAATACCGGCTGCAGCAGACGGAAGGGGAGACGGCGTGAGGCTCCGGCGGCGCGTGCCGAAGCTCGAGGCGACGCGGGTGCGGCTGTTTCCGCAGGCTCCGTTCCTCGCCCGCTATCGCGAGCCCGAGACGGTGCGCCTCTCGGTGCCGGCCGGATCGGTCGGTGCGGGTCCCGAAGACGCGTCGATGTACGCGATCAGGCCGATCGGCAAGCCCGGGCCCTATGGCCTGCTGCCGACCCTTCCGCCGACGGTACTCCTGCCGCCCTGGGGCGGCCGGATCGGCATGCCGGCGGTGCCGTCACCGCAGGGCCATTTCGACCATCTGCTTCCGGGCACCGATCCCTTCATCCTGGCCCATGCCTATGGCTGCGCGCGCTTCGTGCTCGACGTGTGGGAGGCCTATCTGGGCGAGAGGGTCCGCTGGCACTTCCGCAGCGAGGTGCCGCGGCTGGAGATCAGCGACTTTCCCTACTTTGCCAATGCGCGGGCCGGCTGGGGCTTTCTGGAGCTGGGTGCCGAGCCGCATGCTGACGGCAGCAGCGATCCCTACGCATTGAACTTCGACATCGTCGCCCACGAGATGGGGCACCTGATCATCTACTCGGTCGTGGGTGTGCCCGATCCGGAGGACGACACCAGCGACTATTACGGCTTCCACGAATCCGCCGCCGACGTCGTGGCGCTCCTGGCGGCGGCGCACTTCGCCAGCGTCGTCGACGAGGTGTTCGAGCAGACGCGGGGCAATCTGTACGCGATCAACAGGCTCTCCTCGTTCGGCGAGATCACGTCGAGCACGCAGATCCGGATCGCCAGCAACGGCGTCAGCCTCGAGACCTTCGCACTCGGGTGGACCGACGAGCACGACCTGTCGCTGCCGCTGACCGGCATGACCTTCGACATCATCGTCGACATCTTTCACGAATGTCTCAAGGAACGGGGCCTGATCTCGGGGGCGGCAGAGGACCTGGCCGACAGGCTCGAATACGTGCCGGAGCGGGCCGACGAACTGCAGGATCTGTTCGACCGCGACTATGCGCGGCAGGCCCTTGGTTTCCACGAGGCCTTCGCCGACGCGCGGGACATCATCGGCACCTACCTGGCTTATGCCTGGACGTGGCTGGCGAGCCGCCCCCTGACCTATGCCGGCGTCGCGCGTGCCTTGCTGCGCGTCGACCGCGAACTGAACCGCGGGCGATACGCGCGCATCATCCGCAACAACGCGCTGCTACGAGGGATCGGCCTCGTCGAGGTCGGTCCGCGTCTAGCCCCGGCGAGCCCGGACAGTCACGGCTGCTCCGTGCGTGTCATGGTTCCCGAGCGTTCTCTCCCTCGCCTGCCGCCGGGCTTGCGCAGGCAGGGGAAGTGGTTAGGATCGAGTTGATAGTTGGGAGGAAGCGATGCCGGCTCTACTCTTCAATGCAACGGCGGTTCGTCTTTTCGGTCATCCGGTCGAAGGACTGTCCTTCGATGCCAAGGCGGCGACGGGAGACACGTTCAAAGCACTCCTCACTCGTCTGGACCAGTCCGGCGACAACAAGCAGATCGCCTTAATCTATGCTTTTTCGGTCGACGGCGAATACTACGACCTGGACCGGCCCGCGCTGTTCACGGTCTGGGGTGATCCCAAGCCCGCCTCGTCCGGCGTCGATGCGACGGGCATCGCCCTCAACGACCGCGAGTTCGCGCCCGACCTGCAGGTGTGGACGTTCGACCGCTCGGACGTGATGGTCCGCTTCGACGTGGACGTCGGGACCATCGAGGACCTGCTGGAGCCGGACTATCCGGACGAGGACGAACTCAGCTACCGCGGCAAGAACGTCCGTTCCTCGGGCAAGAACGTGCGCCTGCGCTTCGGCGGCAAGAACGTGCGGCTCAGGGGTGGCGGGCTGTCGGACTGACCTCGCGTCAGGCGGGTAGCCCCGCCCGTCGTAGGCCCTCGATGTAGCGCATCGCCGCCTCGTCGCCGGGCCGGTAGGGCGGTCGCTCGGCCCAGCGGGAGACGGTGAAGCCGGGCTGCTCGCGCAAGATCAGCTGGGCTTCCCGCTGTGCCGCCTGCATGTCGCCCAGATAGACGTGCGCCACCGCCCGCAATCGTCTGACCGCCGACGGTTCCTTCAATCTCCCGGCGGTCTCCAGCACCCGATCGTACTGCCGCAGGTACCCGTAAGCGTCGCACAGGTGCCAATAGTACCAGTCCGGCGGCCGAGGATTGAGGATCAGGGCCCGCTGCAGGACGGAGAGTGCCTTCTGACCCTGGCCGCTGTAGACGAGCGAGTCGCCGTACTCGGCCAGGATGTCGGCGTCGTTCGGGTTCAGATCGAGCGCCCGCTCATAGGCTGCGAGCGACTCGTCGTGGCGGCGAAGATAGAGGTGGGCGTAGCCGAGCTCCGCAAATCCCCTGGCGTCGTAGGGATCGCACTCGACCGCCCGCAGCGACAGCTGGAGCGAGCGGTCCAGCGCCTCGTCCTGGGCGCTGCCGAAGCCGTAGAACCACTCGGTGTTGAAGGTTCGGGCCAGTGCCGCGTGCGAGCGTCCATAGTCCGGGTCGAGCGTCGCCGCCTGCTCGAACAGCCGGCGCGCGTGCTTCACCTTCTCCGGCCGCATCGCGTAGGCCAGCGCTTCGCCGCGCAGCAGCAGGCCGTAGGTGGAAAGCTCGGGAACATGATGCCGCCGCAGGCGGCGGCGCTCGGCCTCGGTGATCTCGATGGCGAGCCGGGAGGCGAGCGTGCCGGTCAGTTCGTCCTGCACCTCGAACACGTCGCGCAGCGGGGCGTCGAGCCTGTCGGCCCAGAGGGGCGCCTCGGTGAAGGTGTCGATCAGTTCGATCCGGACCTGGATCCTTCCTCGTGCGTGCAGCAGCGAGCCGCGGGCCAGGTAGCGGACGCCGAGGGTCCGCGCCACGGCCGCAAGATCACCCTCGGGCGAGTCCCGGAACTGGAACGCCGAATGCCGCGCGATGATGCTGAGATTGGGGAAGCGGCTAAGGGCGGAGATCAGGTCGGCGGTGAAGCCGTCGCAGAGATGCTGGTTCGCCGGATCCGCGGACCGGTTGTCGAGCGGCAGCAGCACGATGCCGGGGTCGCCCGCGGGCGATGCGGACGCCATCGTGCGGGGAGAAGGCGGCTCGTCGACCGTCACCCGGCTGCCTCGCCGACGCGACGGGTCGAAACTGTAGGCGCGGAGCGCTCGCGGCATGTCCTTCAGTGATCGAGAAGCGATCGGGCGCAGGAGTTCGCGTAGCTCCGGCGGTGCGTCCGCCTCGGCGGCATCGGACAGGCATAGGCCTCCAGGGGGCGACAATGCCTGCAGGCGCTCGACGATGATGAGGTCGAGACCGAAGAGCCTGTCTCCGTCGGCCATGACCTCGCCGCTGTGAATCCCGACCCGGAACCGAAGCGGCATGCCGGACTGGTTCCAGACGGCGTCGTTCTCGAACTCGCGCTGGAAATCGAGGGCGAAGGCAATGGCACTCCCCACCCTGCTGAACAGGGCGAGTATGGAATCACCGGTGACGTCCGCGACCTGGCCGCCATAATCGGCGACGACCGCTTTGAAGAGCCCTTCGGCCTGCCGCATGCGGGCCCAGGTCGCGATCGGATCGCGGGCCATGTGCCGGGTGTAGCGATGCACGTCGGCGAACAGGATGCCGAGCGGGCCCGAACCCGCTGCGGCCAGGTTGGGAGTGCGATCGCTCACGACGCCCGTACCCGGCCGTGCGCCGCGTTGCCGTGTCCTGGACAGAGCGGGACTGGCGAGGTCCCGAAAGTCGTCCACCTTGCATGCATGACAGTCCCGAGCCCGGCAGTATTCATAAAAATCACGCGCTAGAGCTGTATAAACGTGACAGCGAGGTTACGATAGCGCAACCGGCCGTTGCGCATCACGTCCTCGGCGCGCCTTTACTCGCCGACTGTGCACTTTTCTCACGGGATCAACGACGGTGGGTCGTCAGTCGGGCAAGCCCGCCAGGCGGAGGCCTTCCATGAAGCGAAGGGCGGCCTCGTCGTTGGGTCGGTAGGGCGGGCGCTTGGCCCACTGGCTGATCCGGAACCCGGGCTGCTCACGAAGAATCGCCTGCGCCTGCTGCCGGGCGGCCGGCACGTCGCCGAGGTGCGCATAGGCGACCGCCAGAAGACGACGGCCGAGTGCGGGATTGCGCATCTTCTTCACGGTCGCGATCACGTCGTCGTAGCGCTGCATGAGATCGTAGGCATCGCAAAGATGCCAGAGATAGGAGTCCGGCGCTCGCGGATTGAGCCGGAGGGCCTTGTTCAGGAGCGACAGCGCTTCCTCGCCGCGGCCGCTGTAGATCAGGCAGTCGCCATATTCGGCCAGGATGTCGGCGTCGTTGGGATTGAGGTCCAGTGCTTGCACATAGGCCGCCACGGACGATTCGTGCTGCCGGTGATAGAGATGCGCATAGGCGAGCTCGGAAAACCCGCGCGCGTCATAGGGATCGCGATCGACGGCGGTCAGCGACAGCTCCAGCGACCGATCCAGCGCGTCCCGGGCGGCATCGCCGAAGCCGTAGAACCACTCCGTGTTGAAGGTGCGCGCCAGTGCGGCGTAGCAGCGGCCATAGTTCGGGTCGAGCGAGGCTGCCTGCTCGAACAGACGTCGCGCGTGGAGGACGCGCTCGGCCTCCATCGCGTGTGCCAGCGTCTCGCCTCTCAGGATGAGACCGTAGGTCGAGAGATCGGGGACGTGGTGGCGCTCCAGCCGACGGCGCTCGGCGTCGTTGATCTTGAGGGCCAGCTTGGACGCGAGAGTACCGGTGATCTCGTCCTGGACCTCGAACACGTCACTCAGTGCGGCATCGAGCCGGTCGGCCCAGACGAGCGCCTCCGTTTCGGTGTCGACGAGCTTGATGCGGACCCTGAGCTTCGTTCCGGCGTGCTGCAGCGAGCCGGTGGCGAGGTAACGGACGCCCAACGAGCGCGCGATCTCGGCCAGTTCGTCTTCCCGGGCGTTCCTGAACTGGAAGGCGGAGTGGCGGGCGATGATGCTGAGATTCCGGAAGCGGCTCAGCGACGTGATGAGATCGCTCGTGAAGCCGTCGCAGAGATGCGAATCCGCCGGATTGGACGACAGGTTCTGCAGCGGGAGCAGCGCCACGCCCGGATCGCCGCTCGCCGACAGCGGCACCTCCGCGCGCAACGGTAGGACCTGGGTGACCTCGATCCGTGGCGCCGAATCGCGGATCGCCTCGACGGTGTAGACCTGGAACCAGCTCGGCACGCCCTTCAGGGCGCGCGCACCCATCGAGCGGATCAGGTCCCGGATCTCGGCCGGCGCCTCGTCCCGCGCGGCGGCCGAGAGGCACACCCCGCCCGGCGCGGACAGCTCCTGCAGCCGCCGCGCGATGATGATGTTGATGCCGAACAGCTTGTCGCCGTCCGCAAGGACGTCGCCGGAGTGCACGCCGATGCGGAAGCGTAGCGGCGAGCCCGTGTCGTTCCAGACGGCGTCGTTCTCGAACTCCCGCTGAAAATCCACTGCTAGCTGAATGGCGCGGCTCGTCTCGCGGAATACGGCGAGGATCGAGTCGCCGGCGATGTCGGCGACGTCGCCCCCGTAATCGCCGACCACGGCCTTGAACAGCTCTTCGGCGCGGCGCATCCGGGCGCGCGTCGCCACCGGATCCCGGGCCATGTGCTCGGTGAATCGGTAGACGTCGGCGAACAGGATGCCGACCTTGGCCTTGACCTGTTCCGGTGCCGGCTCGGGCTGCGCGCTCACCGCGTGCATCTCCGACCGGTCACCGGGCAGCTGCTCTGGCTGTCCATGCGCACGGGTACAAACGGTGATGTTGCATCCGCCTGGGCGGCATCGTGTCCGTCACGGTTTCGTACCGACACGATGATAATCAACTAGCGCATTCGGCGATAGATCGCTGCCGAATTGGACATATTCCGCTGAAGCGCCAGGTACGGCCCGGCCGAGGGTGGCCGTACCGGTCGCGGGCGGGCGGGCGGTGGTGCTCAGATCTCCCGCACATCCACCCAGCGCCGCTCCCGCGCCGAAGAGAGGATGGCGTCGACGACGCGCTGGATCGCGTAGGCCTCGCGGAAGTCGGGATAGAAGCGGCGGCCGGCGGCGAGGCACTCGACCACGGTCTTCACCTCGATCGTCTTCACGTCGTTGAAGCCGAGTTGATGGCCCGGAGCCGGGCAGAAGGGCGCGTAGTCGGGATGCGCCGGCCCTGCGGGCACCGTGAGATAGCCGTTGGCCGGGCCGCCCTTCCGGACATGCAGGCGCAGCTCGTTCATCCGCTCCATGTCGAGCAGGATCGAGCCCTTGGAGCCGTAGAGCTCAAAGGCGAGGTGCATGGTGCGGCCGGTCGCGACCCAGGAGGCCTCGATGGTGCCCTTGCAGCCGTTGGCGAAGCGGACGAGGGCACGGGCTTGGTCGTCGACCTCGACGGGGCGCCGCTCGCTCGCACCCGGGGCGACGGGCCGGTCCTTCACGCAGGTGTCGAGGTCGGCGCAGACGGCGTCGATCTCGCCGACGACGAAGCGGGCGAGGCTCACGATGTGGCTGCCGAGATCGGCGACGGCACCCGCACCGCCCTTCGGATCGAGCCGCCAGGTCCAGGGACCGTTCGGGTCGGTCATGTAGTCCTCGGCGTGGATGCCGCGAAAGCCCCACAGCTCGCCGATCTCCCCGCTCTGCGCGATCTCGCGCGCATACTGGGCCATGGGGGCCTTGATGTAGTTGAAGCCGACGAAGGTCGGCACGCCGGCGGCCTCGGCCGCCTCCGCCATCTTGAGAGCGGTGGCGGCGTTGGGGGCCAGCGGTTTCTCGCAGTAGACGGGCTTCTTCGCCGCGATGGCCGCCAGCGCCATCGGTTCGTGGAACGAGTTCGGCGTGGTGATGTCGATGAGGTCGATATCGGGGTTGGAGATCAGGCCCTGCCAGTCGCCGGTGGCGGCCGGTATGCCGAGGCGGGCGGCCTGGCGCTCGGCGGTCGCCTGATCGACGTCGGCCAGGAGCTGCAGCGAGGCCTGCAGCGGCAGGTCGAACACGGCCGGCGCCATCCGCCAGGCGAAGGCGTGCGCCCGGCCGATGAAGCCGCTGCCGATCAGTCCCACGTTGAGCCGCTTCATCGATGCCTCTTCTTCTCGTTGGCTCAGGGCCGGTGCTGAAGCTGAATCAGTAGGTCTTGGCCTGTGGAGCTGCAGCGGTGCCACGGGCGGCGGCGACGGCCTCCTGGGCGCGCGCACCCATCAGGCGGGCATCCGATGCGATGGAGGTGAAGTCGAAGCCCTGGTCCAGCATGCGGCGGGCATAGGCCGGCTGCAGGGTGTGGATGCCGGTCCGCTTGCCGTGCTTCTTGGCGGCCTTGAGGATCGTGGCGATGGCGTCGACGACCTCGGGCGTTTCCGGATCGAGGACCGGCGGGTGGCCCAAGGAAGCCGCCAGATCGGACGGGCCGACATAGATGCCGTCGAGTTCGGGGACCGAGAGGATCGCCTCCAGCTCGGCCATGGCCTCGCGGGTCTCGATCATGGCAATCGAGAGCACGGTGTCGTTGGCGTGCGGGGCGTAATCGGCCCCGCCGTAGAGCGTGGCGCGGATCGGGCCGAAGCTGCGGTTGCCGCGTGGCGGGTAGCGGCAGGCGGCGGCGAGTGCCGCGGCCTGGGCGGCGTCGTTGACCATCGGGCAGATGACACCGTAGCAGCCGGCGTCCAGCATCTTCATGACGATGCCGGGATCGAGCCAGGGGACCCGGCACATCGGCACGGGATCCTTGGTCGAGATCGCCTGCAGCATGGTGACGGCGGTCTGGTAGTCGACGACACCGTGCTGCATGTCGATCGTGAGGCTGTCCCAGCCCTGGTGCGCCATGACCTCGGCCGAGAAGCTCGACGGGATGGCGAGCCAGCCGTTCAGCGTCCCGCGCCCTTCCGCCCAGGCCTTACGCAGCCCGTTTTCCCGCATGTGCCGCCTCCCGATGGGTCCGAGCGAGGCTTAGGTTGCCCCACCCACCTTGTCCAGGGAGGGCGGGCGACGCAGCATGCGGAGATACAGACCGGGAGTGTCAGCGAGTGGCCGACGACAAGATCTTCGCCGTCATCGCAATGGGCTCGCTGCTGATCTGGCTCTTGCGCGACCGCATCGCCCGCGACCCGGTCCAGCGCAAGCGACTGGAGACGGGCGTGATCGGCGTCGTTCTCGCCGGCATCCTCTACGCCGTGATCCTGACGCTCACCCGAGCGGGCTGACCCCGAACAGCCAGGGGTGAAGCCAGAGCAGCAGGACGTAGAGCGCCAGCGCCACGGCGAGGCGGGTGAGGCCGATCTCCCGCGGGACCAGCTTCTGCCGGCCCTGCAGGATGGCCCAGAACGGCACGTTGCTCGTCGCCTGCATGAACACCCCCCAGCCCGGCGCGTTCTCCCGCGTGCGGCGGGCGTCGATGAGCATGCCGCCGGCCAGCGAGAGCACGGCGAAGGTGCCGAAGAAGACGAGCGAGGCCTGGTCGCCGTTGGCCAGGAGGTGCGTGATGGCCCACAGGCCGACGCCCCACATGAAGGGATGCCGGGTGACCCGGATGATGCCGTGGGCCGGCTTGGCGTCGGGGTCCGGCTGCTGTGCCACGGCCGTCGGGTTGGGGCCGCTGAGCGAGCAGACGAAGAGGAGGAGGGCCACCGGCATGATCAGCAGGGCCAGATGGCGCAGGCCCATGCCTGCATACCAGAGCGGGATCACCGGGGCGCCGCGATAGGCCAGCACGAGCCACAGGGTGGCAAGCGCCGCCAGCGCCGAATAGAGGGCGCGGTAGACGTTCTCCCCGACCCGGGCCACCAGGGCGGGCCGCAGGTCCGTGCTCGCGATACCGAAATGCGTGCCGACGAGGAACACCGCGGCGACGACCAGATTCTCCATGCCGAGGGCTGCTCCGTGGCACCGGCGGGCCGGAGGGATCCGAAGCCCGCTGCGCTGCCGTATACTTGGTGCCCGAAACGAGGCAAGGCTCGCAGGCGGAGGTGGCGATGCTCGATCGACGCGGAATGCTGTTGGCCGTAGCGGCCGCGATGGTGGCGGCACGCGACGGCGAGGCTGCGGCGCCGGGCGGCGGCTTCGGGTTCGAGTTCACCTCGATCGAGGGGGAGCCGTTGCCGCTGTCCCGTTTCGCCGGCAAGCCGCTCCTGGTCGTCAACACGGCCTCGATGTGCGGCTACACCTACCAATATGCCGGCCTGCAGCGGGTGTGGACGAGCTATCGCGATCGCGGCCTGACGGTGCTGGGCGTGCCGTCCAACGACTTCGGCAACCAGGAGCCGGGCAAGGCGGCGGAGATCAAGACCTTCTGCGAGGTCAATTTCGACGTCGACTTCCCGCTGACCGAGAAGGTGCACGTCAAGGGACCGCAGTCGCATCCGCTCTTCGTCTGGTTCCGCGACCAGGCGGGCGATCAGGCGGGCCCGCGCTGGAACTTCCACAAATATCTGCTCGCCCCCGACGGACATCTCGCCGGCGCCTGGCCGTCGTCGGTGGAGCCCGATTCGCCGACCCTTGCCGCGGCCATCGAGGCCGTGCTGCCGGCGTCCTGAGCTGACGTGGCGGACGGCCGGAGGCTCACGGCTGCTTCGGTCGTCGCCCGGGTCCGCCTGTGGAGCGGGCTCTGTCTCTTCCTCTACGCGGCACTGCATCTGGCGAACCACGCGCTGGGTCTGGTCTCGCTCCCGGCGATGGAGGCCGGCCGGCGCGTCTTCCTCGGCTTCTGGCGCTTTCCGCCGGTCGAGGCGCTCCTCGCGCTGTCGCTGGTGCTGCATCCGCTGGCGGCACTGCACGGCTTGTGGCGTCGGGGCACGCTGCGGATGTCCGCACCCGTGGCGTTCCAGTTCGTCTCGGGCTTTCTGATCCCGATTTTCCTCGTCGGCCACGTCGTGGTCACCGGCATCGTCTCGCGGTGCTGCGGGGTCGTCGACACCTACGCCTACTTCCTGAACCAGGCTTGGCCCGGCCGGGCCCTGTCCCTGCTGGCGATGCTGACCCTCGTCTGGTTCCACGGCTGCCTCGGCTTGCATCTCTACTTCCGCATCAGGCGCGGCTACGCCCGGTGGGCGCCGTGGCTGTTGGCCGGAGCGGTGCTGCTGCCCACGCTGGCGCTGGTGGGCGTGCTCACGGCCGGGCGCGACGTTGCTGCGCTGCGTCTCGATCCCGCCTGGGTCGCTTCGCTCGCGGCGGCAGGCGAGCGGCAGCCGCCCGAGGTCCAGGCCTGGTCGGCCGGGGTGGAGCGGCACGTCCTGCTCGTGCTCGCCGCGCTGCTGCTGCTCGTCCTGGCCGCGCGGGCGGTGCGCTGGCTGCTGCAACAGCGCAGCGTGGTGCGCATCACCTACCCCGACGGACGCCGGGTGGTGGTGCCGCGCGGGTTCAGCGTGCTGGAGGCGAGCCGAAAAGGGGGCGTGCCGCATGCCGCCGTCTGCGGGGGGCGCGGTCGCTGCTCGACCTGCCGCGTGCGTGTCGGGGCCGGGGCCGGACATCTGCCACGCCCGGAGCCGCCGGAAAGCCGCCTCCTGGCGCGGATCGGGGCGCCCGAGGACATGCGGCTCGCTTGCCAGCTACGGCCCACCGCCGATCTCGCGGTCACCCCGCTCCTGCCTGCCGACACGACCGCGGCCGGGGCGGGCGGTGCGGCCAACCCGGCGGCCGGCGTGGAGCGCGAGTTGGCAGTGATGTTCGCCGACCTGCGCGGGTTCACCAAGCTGTCGGAGGGCCGGCTGCCCTACGACACGGTGTTCATCCTGAACCGCTATTTCCGGGCGATGGGCATCGCCATCGAGACGGCCGGCGGACGGGTCGACAAGTTCATCGGCGATGGGATCATGGCCTGGTTCGGCCTCGATGTCGGCCCGGCGGAGGGGGCGCGTCAGGCGCTGGTCGCGGCACGGGCCATGGGCGAGGCGCTGAGCGCGCTCAACGTCGATCTCGACCACGATCTGCGCGCCCCGCTGCGGATGGGCATCGGGCTGCATCTGGGGCCGGCCATCGTCGGCGAGATGGGTTTCGGCGGCACGGCCAGCCTCACGGCCATCGGCGACACGGTGAACGTGGCGAGCCGGCTCGAATCGCTGACGAAGGAGCACGAGGCGGAACTCGTCGTCTCGCAGGCACTCGTCGACCGTGCGGGCCTCGACCTTGCCGAGGCACCGGTGCGGGAGGTCGAGATCCGTGGCCGGACGGGGCGGCTGGCGGTGCGGGTGCTGCAGCGGACGAGCGGGCTCGCGACCGCCGTGGCGTGAGCCCGCGGCTCAGGCGCTCAGCGCCCGTCGCAAATGGTCGAGGATCAGGGTGCAGCCCTGTTCGCCGAGTGCCGCCGAAGCGTCGGCCGCCGAGCGCGTGAACCAGGTGTCAGGAGAAAGTTCGTCCATGGCTACGGCTTCCGGGCAGAGCGCCATCATGAGGGACGTCTCGCCCTGGCCGGCATGGTCGAAGGGAAAGCGGCCCATGTTCTCGGCACCCAGCAGGGAATGCCCCTTGATCCAGCCGAAAGGATCGGCCCCGTCGGCCTGCCGGGCGTAGTAGTCGGCCATCCCTTCCTTGCCCCACCAGCCTTCGCCTCGCTGGCTTTCCAGGAAGTCGAAGATCGCCTGCCGGGCCGCCAGCTTGAAGGCGAGGTCGGTCGGCATGCCGGCCAGGAAGTTTTCGGTCTGGTGGTGAATGACGAAGTGCAGATTGCGGAAGCCGACCCGCAGCAGGCTCGTGAACAGGGCCTGCGCCATCGGCAGCAGCCGGTCGGCCGGGACGTGGACCGTGCCGCCGGCTTCGGGGCCGGCCACGGCGTAACTCGCGGCGCCATAGTGGAACGCCGGCAGCAGGACGATCTCCATCTCCTGCTCCAGACGCTCCAGGAGGCGGACGACGGCCAGCGTGTCCATCCCGACCGGCAGGTGCTCGCCGTGATATTCGAGCACCCCCAGCGGCAGCACCACGGGCAGGCGGCGGGCGATGGCGTCCCGGATCTGGTGCGGCCGCATCAGCTCGTAGCGCATCGCCCGGACCTTCCCATCGAGATCAGGGGATGACGGAAGGCGGCAGAGACCGGGTCGTCAAGCCGACAAAGCAAAGCCGCCGCTCCATAGTCGGAGCGGCGGCTGCATAAGGTAGAGAAGACTAGGAGATCAGCGGCGGTCGCCGGCGATCTCCGGGCCGAGGTCGCCGAACCAGCGGCCGACGATGCCGGCCAGGACCGCACCCACGATGGGCCCGACCCAGAACATCCAGAGCTGGGCGAGGTAGGGGCCGCCGGCGAAGATCGCCTGGCTGGTGCTGCGCGCCGGATTCACCGATGTGTTGGTGACCGGGATGCTGATCAAGTGGATGAGCGTCAGCGCCAGGCCGATGGCGATGCCGGCGAAGCCGACGGGGGCGCGGCCGTGGGTCGAGCCCAGGATCACCAGCAGGAAGAAGAAGGTCATCACGATCTCGGTGACGAGGGCAGCCGTGAAGCCGTACTTGCCGGGCGAGAGGTCGCCGTAGCCGTTGGCGGCGAAACCACCGAGCTCGAAGCCGGGCTTGCCGCTCGCGATGACGTAGAGGATCGCCGCACCCGCGATGGCACCCAGGACCTGCGCGATGATGTAGCCGATCGCCTTGCCGCCGTCGAAGCGACCGCCGACGACGAGGCCGATCGTGACGGCCGGGTTGAGGTGGCAGCCGGACACGTGGCCGATGGCATAGGCCATGGTCAGCACGGTGAGGCCGAACGCCAGCGACACACCGACGAGGCCGACGCCGACGTCAGGAAAGGCCGCGGCCAGCACCGCCGTGCCGCAACCGCCCAGCACCAGCCACAATGTGCCGAGGAACTCGGCACCCAATGCTTTTCCGTTCACGGACAATCTCCTCTTCGATCGATGGCCACCGCGGCCGCGGGCGCAGACGAAAGGCGCCGGGTCGCTCTGTTGTTCTTGACGCCCGGGGGCTTATAGAGAACTCGCTGGATTGGCGAGGGGTTGTCGTCCGGCCGTATGCTTGACGACCGACGAACTCGCGTGCCTTGTGGCAGGACGCCGACACCTCGTCTCGGCGTAGCCGAACGGGGTGCCGCGATGCCGAACTCACCGACGCTCACCGTCACCGACATCCACAAGAGCTTCGGCAGCGTGGAGGTCCTCAAGGGCATCTCGGTCACCGCGAAGAAGGGCGACGTGATCGCGATGCTGGGCGCGTCGGGCTCGGGCAAGAGCACCTTCCTGCGCTGCATCAATCTCCTGGAGACGCCGAGCCAGGGCACCATCGCCGTCGGCGGCGAGGAGATCAGGCTGCAGCGCGACCGCAGCGGGGCGCTGAAGCCGGCCGACCCGCGGCAGGTCGAGCGGATGCGGGCACGGCTCGCCATGGTGTTCCAGCAGTTCAATCTCTGGTCGCACATGACCGTGCTCGACAATGTCATCGAAGCACCGATCCACGTCCTGAAGGTGCCGAGGAAGCAGGCGATCGAGCGGGCCGAGGCGCTGCTGCAGAAGGTCGGCATCTACGAGCGGCGCAGCTACTATCCGGGCCATCTCTCCGGCGGCCAGCAGCAGCGGGCGGCCATCGCCCGGGCACTCGCCATGGAGCCCGAGGTGATGCTGTTCGACGAGCCGACCTCCGCCCTCGACCCCGAGCTCGTGGGCGAGGTGCTGAAGGTGATGCGCGACCTCGCCGACGAGGGCCGCACCATGATCGTCGTCACCCACGAGATGGGCTTCGCGCGGGACGTCTCCTCGGAGGTGATCTTCCTCCACCAGGGCTGCATCGAGTGCCAGGGTGCACCGACGACGATGTTCACCAACGCGCCGTCGGACCGGTTCCGCCAGTTCCTGAAGGGCGCGGAGAGGTAGGCGGCGGGAGGCCGTTCTTCCCGCATCTACACTCTTTTTTCGCTCCGTCCGGGGTAGGAGGTGGCACCGGGCGGTGTTAGGTGATCGGTCATGAAGATGGTCGGCCTGTTCGCGGGCATCGGAGGCTTCGAGCACGGCTTCGCCCGTGCCGGACACGAGACCCTGCTGACCTGCGAATGCTGGGAGCCGGCGGTCGCCGTGCTGCAGGCTCGCCTCGGCGGCGTGCCCAACCACGCCGACGTCCGCACCCTTCGTGATCTGCCGGCCGACACGGAGCTGCTCTGCGGCGGCTTTCCCTGCCAGGATCTCAGTCAGGCGGGTGCCACGCGCGGCATCGACGGGGCGCGGTCCGGTCTCGTCGGCGAGGTGTTCCGGCTCCTGGACCGTCGTCCGGTACCCTGGGTGGTGCTGGAGAACGTCTCCTTCATGCTCCATCTCGACCGCGGGCGGGCGATGGACCGACTCGTGACCGCGTTCGAGGAGAGGGGCTACCGCTGGGCCTATCGGGTCGTGAACTCCCTGGCCTTCGTCCCGCAGCGGCGCGAGCGTGTGTTCTTCGTGGCATCGAAGGCGGGCGATCCCGAGGATGTGCTGCTGGGGGAGGACGTGACGCCGCCGTCCTCGCCGACGCGGCTCGATACGCATGCCCACGGCTTCTACTGGACCGAGGGCACGCGCGGGCTGGGGTGGGCACCCGATGCGGTGCCGACGCTGAAGAACGGCTCGTCGGTGGGCATTCCGGCACCGCCGGCCATCCTCATGCCCGACGGGCAGGTCATCAAGCCCGACATCAGGGACGCCGAGCGGCTGCAGGGCTTCGGCGAAAACTGGACGCAGCCCGCCGAGACGGTGTCGCGGCGCAACTGGCGCTGGTCGCTCCTCGGCAACGCCGTGACGGTGCCGGTGGCGGAATGGTTGGGACGACGGCTGGCCGAGCCCCCAGGCTACGATCGCGGCCGAGACCGGATGTTCCTGCCCGGCGGTCGCTGGCCGAGGGCGGCACGCTTCGACGGCGAGCACCGGGCGGAGGTGAGCATCGGCGCGTACCCGGTGTGGCACGCCCGGCGACCTCTGCGCGCGTTCCTCCGTCACCCCGGGGAGCCATTGTCGGTGCGGGCGACGGCGGGGTTCCTGTCCAGGGCGCGGGCGAGCTCGCTGGCGCTGATCACCGACGAGTTCCTCGGCCGGATCGAGGATCATCTCAGCCGGATGCGGGGGTCGGCTGCGGTGCCCGTTGCCGCGGAGTAGCATGCGACCGGCGCTGCCGACGGATCCTGCCCGAAGTGCCCTCATGCGTCGTGTGCGGAGGGCCCGAACCGCGCCGGAGGAGCGGCTTGCGTTGGCGCTTCGGGCGATCGGCATCCACTACCGCCGGAACGTCCGCGGCCTACCCGGCTCACCGGACTTCGCCAACAAACGGCGTCGTTGGGCGATCTTCGTTATGGGGTGCTTCTGGCACCAGCACCGGGGCTGCAAGCGGGCCACCGTGCCGAAACGCAACCATGCATTCTGGGTCGCCAAGTTCGCGCAGAACCGGCGACGCGACGCCGCCAAGATCCGCAGGCTCCGCGCCCTCGGTTTCCGCGTGTATCTGCTCTGGGAATGCCGGGAGCCGGCAGAGTGGATCGAAGCCCAGACCCGCAGCGGCGGCGACACCTTCTCCGCGCGGTGATCAGGGCTCATTCAGCGGCGTGTAACCAAGTCGCTCGAAATGCTCCGGGACGCTGCCGAGGTGGCGCGAGGTCCAGGAGCCCGGATCAGCGAACGACTCCCGATTGGGATTGCGGCTCTCGAACTCTGCGACGACCGCATCGAGCAGCTGCTCCAGGGTGAGAACCTCATCGTCGTCGGGAAATCCGAACTTCGGAGGCTGCCGGCCGACATCGAAGAACGCCACCGCCCCACGTGCCGGCCCGTCCTTGACGTAGAGGCCGACGTAGATCCGCTCGAACAGCTCCGGTCGTCCGTCGTGCCCATCGCGTCCAGCACGCAATTTCAGTCGGTTGACCCACCTCGCGAAACCCGAAGGGCGACCGGCGGTCCTCGGCACCACCGACTCATGCGGCAGGAAGAAGAGGCCGATGAGCACCGCGAAGGGATGGCGGACGTGAATCGCGGCGGCCTCCGCCGCAAACTCGTTGTCGAACCTGTCGAGGTTGTGGTTGTAGTCCGAAATCCTCGATCTCTTCTGATAGTCACGGAAGTTGGTCGTCTTGATCGACAGCACCATGCTCAAGCCGTTGATCTCGTCGCTGACCCTGACGTCCGTCCGCTTATTGCCGCCGCCGGCTTTGATCACCGGCCTTTCGCCGGCGACGGCCGCCTTGAAGACGCCCTCGCGAGAAGCGAGTTGTTTCGTCAGCAAGCTAGCGAGGTTGGTGGAGAAGCTCTGCGACCAGTTCCGCTTCTGATCCTGGGCGGAAAAGACGGTGACGCCGGGGTAGGCCCGATCCGATGCCTCGAGTGCCTCCTTGATGTCGTTCGACAAGCGATGTCCCAGCTTTGCCGACAGCATCGGTAGGATAGTCGCGCCGTAGAGTGTCGAGTAGATTGATACGAGAGACTGATCGTGCTGATGTGACTTTTCGTCTGCCAGTTGCGCAATCGATACTCTAAAGGAACCGGCCGCAGTTCGCGACCTGGTGCTCGGTGCCGAGCAGTTTCTTGAGCTGCGGCATGAGCCCGAGGCGGTCGTCGGAGATGCGGACGCGTTGGATGCGGAGGCGGCAGGTGGCGTCGTCGAGCGTGCCGCCGGCTTCGATGTCGATGGCGTAGTCGAAGATGTCGAAGGGGCCGATCTGCTGGCCGAGGATGGTGCGGGCCGGTTCCTGCTGGTGGTTGCGCAGGTGGACCACGGCGGTGACGGCGTGGGTGCCCTTGGTGGCCCCGGTCTCGACGTCGACGCGGCGGACCGTACCCTCGCGTTTGTTGCCCTGGCACCAGCGTTGGCAGGCGGCGGCGACGCGGGCGCCGAGATCGGTGTCGGCGAGCACGGTGGCGGTGACGTCGCGGGCCTGAGCCACCGGGGCAAACAGAAAAAGGAGCAGCGCGGCGAGGGCCGCCCTCATTCGGCGATCCGGACCGTGTCCTCGTCGCCGAGCGCTTCGCCCCAGCCGACCTCGACGAGGCGCAGCGGCTCGCCGGCCGGATTGCAGAGCCGGTGGTGGGCGCCGCGGGGGACGCGCAGGGAGCCGCCCGGCCGGAGCCGGATGGTGGCACCGTCCAGCTCGACCTCGGCGGCACCGGCCAGGATCATCCAGGTCTCGTCGCGGCCCGGGTGGTAGTGGAGGTTCAGCCGGCTGCCAGGGTCGACCGTGACCTCCTTGACCTTGAAGCCCGCTCCCTCGTGCAGCACCGTGAACTGACCCCAGGGGCGCACCTCGCGAGCGTGGACCTGCGTCTCTTTGCGGCGGCGCTCGTCGAGCATGCCGACGATCTGTTTGACGGCCTCGCTCCGTGAGCGGTCGGCCACGAGGATGGCATCCGCGGTCTCGATGACGGCCAGGCCTTCCACGCCCGCCAGGGCCACGAGGCGGCTCTCGGAGCGGATCAGATTATCCTTCGCACCGATCGCCAGCGTGTCGCCCTGGTGCGCGTTGCCGCCCGGGTCCTTCTCCATCAGCTCCCAGATGGCATGCCAGGAGCCGACGTCGGACCAGCCGGGATCGCAGGGGACCACGGCCACCCGGTCGGAGCGCTCCATCACGGCCTTGTCGATCGGAGCCGATGGGATGGCGGCGTAGGTCTCCTCGGTCATGCCTGCGGCCACGGCATGGCGGGTCGCGCCGAGGATTGCCGGCGCGTGCCGCGCGAGTTCCTCGAGCATGCGGTCGGCGCGGAACACGAACATGCCGCTGTTCCAGAGATTGCCGGCGGCCTGCAGCTCGCGGGCGACCGAGAGGTCCGGCTTCTCGATGAAGCGGTCGACCTTGCGCACCGGCCCGGAGGCATCGAGCGGGGTCCCCGCCGCGATCCAACCATAACCGGTCTCGGGCCGTGACGGCGTGATGCCGAAGGTGACGATCCAACCCTCGGCCGCGGCCGCCGCTGCGGCGTCCAGAGACTTCAGCAGGGTAGGGCTGTCGGTAATCAGATGGTCGGACGGGCAGACCCACAGCACCGAGGAAGGGCCGAAGGTGGCCTGGGCGCGAAGGGCGGCCAGTGCGATGGCGGCTGCCGTGTTGCGGGCCACCGGCTCCAGCAGGAGATGATCGAGGAGCGAGGCGTCGATGCTGGCGAACTGGCGGCGGATCAGGACGGCCTGACCGGCGGCGGCGACCGTAATCACGCGGTCGGCGGGGGCAGTCGCCAGGGCGCGGCGGGCGGTGGCCTGGAGCAGCGATTCCTCGCCGAACAGCTCGACCAGATGCTTCGGGAAGGCGGCCCGGCTCACGGGCCACAGCCGCGTGCCGGAGCCGCCGGCGAGGATCACGGGGACGAGGATCGGAGCGGGCATCGGCAGGTCCGGGCGAAGCAGCGCTCCCGAAGGCTATAGGAGCCCGGTCGTGGCGGCCGCAAGCCGCGTTGACCCTCGTGGGCACCGCCGCCATGTACGCCCGCAGCAGCGGGAGGGCACATGCGCTACGGAACGGCCACACATCCGACCCACGGCGCCTACGCGTCCGGCCTCGACAAGAACGACGCGAACTACGCGCCCCTGACGCCGCTCACGTTCCTGGACCGCACGGCCGACGTGTACCCGGACCGGATCGCCTGCGTGCATGGCGAGCAACGCACGACCTATGCCGAGCTTCGCCGGCGTGCGCGGCGGCTCGCATCGGCGCTGACCCGCCACGGCGTGAAGCCGGGCGATACGGTGGCCGTGATGCTGCCCAACACGCCGGAGATGCTGGAGGCGCATTTCGGCGTGCCGATGTGCGGGGCCGTGCTGAACGCGCTGAACTATCGCCTCGATCCCGCCGCGATCGCCTTCATCCTGGACCATGGCGAGGCCAAGGTCCTGATCACCGACACGGAGTTCGCCGGCATCGTGAAGCCGGCCCTGGCGCAACTCGGCAAGCGGCTCCTCGTGGTCGACGTCGACGATCCGCTCGGCCCCGGGGGCGAGCGCCTGGGCCGGATGGACTACGAGGCGCTGCTCGCGGAGGGCGATCCGGAGTTCGTCCCGCTGTTGCCGGCCGACGAGTGGCAAGCGATCGCGCTCGGCTACACCTCGGGTACCACGGGCAATCCGAAGGGTGTCGTCACCCACCATCGCGGGGCGCATCTCAACGCGATCGGCAACATCCTCGTCTGGAACATGCCGCAGTTCCCGGTCTATCTGTGGACGCTGCCCATGTTCCACTGCAACGGCTGGTGCTTTCCCTGGGGTGTCGTCCTTCAGGCCGGGACGCAGATCTGCCTGCGGCGAGTGTCGTCGGAGACGATCTACGAGGCGATCGAACGGCACGGCGTCACCCATCTCTGCGGGGCGCCGATCGTCATGAGCATGATCGTCAACGCGCCCGACGAGTTGCGGCGACGGTTCCCGCAGAAGGTGCGGATGATGACGGCGGCCTCGGCCCCGCCGGCGGCGGTGCTGGAGAAGATGGACCGGCTCGGCATCGAGGTGACGCACGTCTACGGCCTGACCGAGGTCTACGGCCCTGCCACGGTCTGCGCCGTGCAGCCGGAATGGGCCAACCTCGATGCGGCGGCACGGGCCGAGAAGCTGGCGCGCCAGGGGGTGCGCTATCCTGTGCTGGAAGGTCTCGAAGTCATGGACCCCGAGACCATGGAGCCGGTGCCGCGCGACGGGACGACCATCGGCGAGATCATGATGCGCGGCCACGACGTGATGAAGGGGTATCTCAAGAACCCCAGCGCCACGCAGGCGGCGTTCAAGGGCGGCTGGTTCCACACGGGCGACCTCGGCGTGATGCACGCCGACGGCTATTGCGAGATCAAGGACCGCTCGAAGGACATCATCATCAGCGGCGGCGAGAACATCAGCTCAATCGAGGTCGAGGGTGCCCTCTACCGCCACCCTGCCGTTCTGGAAGCGGCCGTCGTCGCTCGCCCCGACGAGCAGTGGGGCGAGACGCCTTGCGCCTTCGTTACGCTGAAGGACGGGGCCTCCGCGACGGAAGAGGAGCTGATCGCCCACTGCCGCCGCGAGCTCGCCCGCTACAAGGTGCCGAGAACGATCGTCTTCGGTCCGCTGCCGAAGACCTCCACGGGCAAGATCCAGAAGTACGAGCTGCGGACCCAGGCGAAGGGGCTATGACGAGCGGCTGCCGCCGCGTCCGGTAGCCGACTGCAGGGCGTCGATCCGCTTGCTGGCTTCGGCCTTGGTGAGGTCGGGATCGAAGTCCTCGCCGGCTTCCTCGCACAGGGTCTTGAGGTAGGAGGCCTGGGCGCCGGTCATCGGCTCGTCGCCGGTCACCCAGTCTTCGACGGGCTTCTCGGTGTTGGAGCCGGGCTCGGGGTCGCGCTTCGGGTTGTCGGTCGTCACGGGCAGGGTCTCCGCTCGGTTTTGTTCCATAATTGTTCTCACCCTTCGGAGTTCCTTAACGTACGCGAGCGCACATCTGGCCGGCCCAATTCGCGGGATACTCCAACGCACCTGCAGCTTCGGAGTGGGGCCGATGCGGATCGCTCTCGTCGTTCTCTCCTTCCTCGTCGCGGCACCCGCCGTGGCCTTCGAGCCGCGGTCGGGCTGCTTCATCGCGAGCAGCGCCTGCGAGGCGACGCGCTCGATCAGGAAGCAGTCCAATCCTGGCGGGGTCCAGTTGGAACCGGGCCACGCCTATCGACTGCTCGGAGCCAACAAGGTCGCCCCGACCCATTTTCAGATCCTGGTGCCGGGGGCCGCGCCCGACGCCCGCTGGGTCGATCTCGCCTGCGGCAAGGAAGTGGCCACCTGCGATCTGCCAGACACTCCGGGACCCGACCATCAGGCTGATGAGCAGTACCTCCTGGCCGTGAGTTGGGAGCCTGCTTTCTGCGAGACCAAGCGCGACAAGCCTGAATGTGCCGGCCAGACGGCGCAGTCACCCGAGGCAACGGCCCTCGCTCTGCACGGGCTCTGGCCGCAGCCGCGCGAGCGGGCCTATTGCGGGGTCGACGCGACGCAGAAAGCGATCGACCGGCGCGGCCGCTGGGACCTGCTGCGCGCACCCGATCTGTCGCCCGAGACACAGGCAGCGCTGGCGGCCGTCATGCCGGGCACGCAGTCCCACCTCGAGCGACACGAGTGGATCAAGCACGGCACCTGCAGCGGGCTGACCGCGGATGTGTACTTTCGTACGGCCGTCGATCTGCTGACCCAGGTGAACGCCGGTCCGGTGCGCGCCCTGCTCGACGAGCGCATCGGGCGGACGGTGAGCCTGCAGGAGATCCGGGCGGCCTTCGACCAGGACTTCGGCCCCGGTGCGGGCGAACGGGTGAACATGAGCTGCAAGCGGGTCGGCGGGCGCACGCTCGCCGGCGAGTTGCAGATCAACCTCGCCGGACCGCTCGACGGACAGACGCCGATCGATCCCCTGCTGGCGGCGGCCCCCGAAGCTGCCGAGACCTGCCGGGAGGGTGAGATCGACGCGGTCGGGTTCGGCGGGTCCTGAAAGCGCCGTCTCACCCGCCCATCGGGGTCGCCCTGATACGGTCGCAGAGGAAGCGGACGATGGCGCGGTAGAACTCGGGCTCGGCCAGGATCATGGCCTCGACGGTGTCGTAGCCGAGGCGCAGCAGGCGGCAGGGCTCGCGGGCGATGACCGTCGCCGAGCGGGGCTTCGGGTCGAGGACGGCGAGTTCGCCCAGGATCTGGCCGGCGGCGCGGACGGCCAGCACGTGCCCGTCTTTGCTGACGTCGAGAGCACCGTCGACGACGACGAACATGGTGGTGCCGATCTCGCCCTCGCGCATCAGGACCTCGCCCGGGGCGAGGGTCACCAGCACGGCGCGCTCGGCCACCTGGGCCAGGATCTCGTCGGGCAGCTCGGCCAGCATGGGCGAGGAGCGGAGCGCATCGACGGTGGCGACGGGCGGCATGGCCCATTCGGCGGCACCCTCGGCGAGGCCACGGCGGCAGGTCTCGCGCACGGCGGGGCTCGTCGCCTGGAGGCCATCCCGGAGCAGGGCCGCGCTTTCCGGATCGCCCAACTGCGTCGCGCAGGCGAGCGCACTGGCGCGGAGCCAGTCGCTGCGGTCGGGGCCACCCGTGGTCGCCAGATCACGGACCAGTGCTCGAAGCGCCGACTGGTCGGGTGCATGGATATGCTCGTAGGCGGCGCCTTCGAGAAGCGCCAAGAGTCGTGGGCGCAGGGTCGGCGGCAGGTGCTGCTGGACGATCTCCAGGGCCCAGGCGCGCTTGTCGCGGTCTTGGCCGGCCCAGTGGTGGCAGGCGTCGTCGACGATCTCGGGGGTAGGGGTTAGTTTGCGCAGCTCGCGCCAGATCTGGCGGCGCTTGACGCTGGCAGCACTCGCCAGGGCCGCGTGGAGCGATGTACAGGCAGGATTGCCCGCTACCTGGGCGGAAAGGCGCTGCAGCTCCAGGCCCGAGGTGACGAGACCAGCGAGCTCGCCGTGGGGTGGGGCATAATGGTCCGGAGCGCTGCGTCTAAGGCGCAACCGTTCCAGCGAGCCCGTGAGCAGCTCGCGCATCCGGTGCCGGAGGTCACCGATCACGAGGAGCCAGGCGAGGCAGAAGAGGAGGGCTACAGGTGCGAGCAGCAGCGTGCGCTCGCCGCCGATGTGCTGCAGCAGCAAGATGAGGATGCCCGCTGCAGCGGCACCAGCCGGCTCGACCACACCCTCGCCCAGACTCTGGATGCGCGCCCGGAAATGAGCGGGAAGCGACTGGTAGAGCGCCTTCTGGCTCGGCGCGTAGACGCCTTCGCAGATGGCTTCCTCGACCAGCTTCGCGAGGCAGACGATGACGAGGGCCAGGGGCCCGAAGCCCGAGGTCATCAATACCGGCATCAAGAGGACGAGAAGAACCGTCACCAGCATGGGGCGGATGAACAGGCCGCCGAAGAGGCCGAGACGCTCCAGGAGAAGCCGTGTGCCGAACAGATTGAGAGCCAGGGTCGACGCACCCGAGACGGCGTAGAACAGACCGAGGAAGCCGGCCAACCGCTCGCTGTCGGGAAAGGTGACGTCCAGTGCCGTGAAGAACTGAACGTCGACCAGATAGAAGACGACGCAGGCCGTTGCCATCATCGCCGCGAAGCGCAGGACGAAGCGACGAGCACGCCCGCCGAGCGGCGCCTCTGGCAGGGTCTCGTCGCTCGTGGTTGCCGGTCGCGGCGGTTCGTGCCGCTGCTCGTCCCGGGCAAACAGCACGGACATGGCGAGCCCCAGTGCCGACACGAGCAGCAGGTCGGCGGGTGCGATGAATCGGGTCAGGAGCGGCGTAACGAGGCCGCCCAGGACGATGGCCGTCGATTCGCCAGCCTGGATGACGCCGTAATAGCGCTTCGAGCTGATCAAGTCGAAGCGCTGCTGCACAAGCGTCCAGAACGCTATGCTCACCAGCACCCATTCGGCCTCCACCCACACGAGCAGTGCCGCCGAGGCCGCACGCAGCTCGAAGAGCCTTATTCCTATCCATAGCGCCACGAGAACCAGGATCAGGAAGGCCAGTATGGCGGTCGACGCGCGGGCGAGCGACCATCGCGCCTGGAGTCGCAGCACGAAGAAGGTCATCACGGGCGATAGGACGGCGTTCGCCATGTACGACCACGGCAGGACCTCCGGGCCCCAGTCGCCGAGTGCGGCCGTATAGGCCGCGGTAGCCGTGAACACTCGCGGCGTGCCGACACAGAAAAAAGCGAACAGCGCAAAATGGAGAACGCGCTCCCGCCGCATCTCGGCCAATCGGCGGGCGAGAGGCGTCGAAATCAGCAAGCGGGTAGTTCGCCATCATGTGGCTGCATTGCGGCCAGGACTAGACCACCGCGGCAGGCTCGGCAATCGGGCGGGCCCTTGGCAGTCAGATCGACAGCGGGCGTTCAGCCAAGGCGAGCAACCGGACGGCCTCGTACTCGGCGGCGTCGCCGTCGCGCTCGGCGAAGACAGCGACCGTGCGGCCCGTGGCCGGGGCGTGATAGACGGCACCGACGCTGCCGGGTCCGCCGGCCGAATGGCCCAGCACCTCGATCGGCGTGCCGTCAGGTGCCCGCATGGTGCCGGTCATCAGGCCGAGGCCGTAGCTGGGAGCCATCCACGGGCGGCCTGGAACTGGACCGCCGACGGGCTGTCCCCGGCGCATGGCCGCCAGCGAGCGCGCTGCAAGTAGATCGCCCGTCAGGAGCCGGTGCAGGCATAGTGCGGCCTCGCTCGCCGGGCCGACGACGGTGCCGTGGAAGGCCCAGCCGGGATGGTAGCCGTGGCCGCCGGTGAAGACGGTGGCATCCATGTCCTCGCGCGTCGTGGCGAGGCGGGCCGAGCCGAGACCGAGCGGCTTCAGGACGAGGTCTTGGAGGACGGTCCCTAGGTCCGTACCGCGGGCCCGCTCGACGAGACGGCGGACCAGCAGATAGCCGACGTTCGAGTAGGCGAAGCCCGAGCCGGGCTCGAACAGGAGACGGTCGAGCGGCACTCGCGCGAAAAGCTCGGCGTCGTTCCAGGGCGCTTGACCGCTGGCGATCGCCTCCTCGTAGGCAGGCATGCCGCCGTAGTTGCCGACGCCGGCGCGGTGCTGGAGCAAGTGGCGTAGGGTAAAGGGATAGCCTTCGACGGGTCGGTCGAGATCGAGCCGACCCTGCTCGACGAGCCGCATCGCGCAGGTGGCGAGCAGGGTCTTGGTGAAGCTCCACCAAGAGACGAAGGCGGTCGACGAGCCCGGTCGCGGGCTGCCGTCCGCCTGCACGACCGCTACATGCGGGTCCAAGCGGACGTCGCGCAGCGGTGCGCCGTCGTCAGCCGAGCACGGTCGCGATCTCGCCGAGGGTCGCCTTTTCGGCGTCGCTGACCTTCACGCCGCCGAAGCCGAGGAAGCCGCCTTCACTGGCAGCCTCGGCCGCCTTCTGGGCGATGCCATTGAGCCAGGCCTTGAAGGCCGCGGCGTCCGCCGGCGCCTTGGCGCTCAGCAGGGCTGCGACCTGCCCCAGAGCGCCGATGGCGGCTTCCTTCATCTCGGCCGGCTTCTTGCCCTTGAGCTTGGTACCGAGGCCGTCACGGGCGGCGGTCCGGCCTTCGGAGGTCCCGTAGGCGTCGGCCACAGCCTTGATCAGCGGATTGGTGGCGGCGTCGGTCTTCGCGTGCGCGATGGCGCTGGCGGCCGAAAAGCTTTCCTTGATCGTGCCGAAGATGCCGCTGGGCTCGGCCGCGGTGACGGCCAGACCGGCGAGCATCGGGCTCTCCAGCAGCAGCGTCCACTCGTCGGATGTGAAGCTCGATTGGTCGGCCATGTGACCCCCCTCAGGATCTATTGTTGCCATTTCAGGATGCCCGAGCGGGAACCCCTCTGCAAGTCGGCAGCCTTGACGGCCGGAACGTGATCCAGTGGTCTCAGTTCGCCACGATCACCTTGATCCGATGCGCACCCCATTTCCCCGTAGCATCCGTCACCCGCATCAAGAGCACGTGGACGCCGTTCGTGAGTTGGGTCGTATCCCAGCGATTGTGCTCGCCGTTGATGTGGTAGTGGCCGACGGTATTGCGGTCGGTGTAGCGCAGCACACCATCGACGTAGAACTGCGCCTTGACGGCGGGGCCCCGGGCGTCGCCGAAAAACTCGGCGTTTGTGCCGGACACGACATCGCCGTTGCGTGGTAGCGAGATCACGGCGCTCGGCGAGCCGGCGGGTCGATCGTTGTCCAGGGCGGTGGCGACAATGCGTGCCGCTGGGACGCCCGAAGCCGATAGGACGATCGTTGCTCCATCGTCGTTGAAATCGTTGTCCTCCGCTGCGGCGATCGTGAGCGCTTTCGGCCTGTTCCAGTTGGACGGCGAGAAATCGAAGGAGGCGCGTGTCACCGTGACGCTCGGGTCGCTCAAGAGCCGGGCGACGCCGACGCGCAGGTTCGTCGCCGGCGCCTTGGCAAGTTGGACGGTGATCGTGCCGGTCTTGCCCTCGGCGACAGTCAAGATCTGTTTCGAGAGCACGATCGCCTGATCGGATATGCCCTGATAGCGGATGCGGCCAAGTCGACCGTTCGTTCTTTCGAGGTAGTAGAGGGCGCCGTCGGCTCCTGTGGCCAAGTCGACGGGTGCGTTGAGGCCCTCATGGAACAAGGTCGCCGTTGCCGGTGCGGACGGATCGATAGTGTAGATCCACCCCCCGCAGTAGTCGCTGAAGAAATAGCGTCCGATATAACTCTGTGGGAATGCGACGTTCGCAGGATTGTAGAACGCTCCGCCCGTGATGGCACAACCCTTGGGCGTGCCCGTCGCATGCTGGTAGGCGAACAGCGGGTCGGCGTAGGCGGAATCCGTGGACGGCCCCTCTGCGGCAGGCCAGCCATAATTGCCACCGGCAGCAAGCCCGTCGACCTCCTCGAACGTGCTCTGGCCCACATCGTTGACGAAGACGCGGCTCGGGGCGGTCTGCACGGCGAATGTGAACGGATTGCGAAAGCCGACCGCCCAGATGGCACGGTTGGCGCCGCTCGGACTGCCCGTCACTCCGGGGAAGGTCGAAGGGTTGTCGGCCGGAATGGTGCCGTCCGCGTTGATGCGGAGCACCTTACCCTTCATCGTCGCAAGCGACTGGGCGTTGTTCGGATCCTGGTTGTCGCCGACGGTAATGTAGAGCTTGCCGTCAAGCCCGAAATGGATGGCTCCGCCATTATGGTGAGCCGAATCGGCGAGATCATCGAGATCGAAGACCGTAGCCACAGACCCGGCCGCAGCCACGTCCCCGTTCGCCGTCAGCCGCGTTATCCGGTTATGGGCCGGCGTACCCGGCACCGTGTGAAACACATACAGCCGGTGATTGCTGGGGAAGGCAGGGTCGAGCGTGATCCCGAGAAGCCCTCGCTCGCCCACGCCGTCGACCACGAGTGTTGCAAAGGGCGACGCGAGCAGTGCGCCGTTCTTGACGATCCTGATCGTGCCGCTCTGCTCCGTGACGAACAAACGGCCGTCGGGAGCTGCAGCCATAGCTATCGGCTTGCTGAGACCCGTGACGACGGTCTCGTCGACGAATCCTGTCGGCAAAGCACACGCTGGCGCAGCATGCAGAGCTGCGCCGAAGAAAGCGATGGCTGCGAAAAAGCGGACAAAGCCGACGTTTCGGCGTCGGATTGGTGTTTTTTGCATGACCGACTTGACCCCTCACTATTGTGCGAGGTCTAGCGGTACATCAGCGAACTGGCGAGTGTCCGCGCTAGGCGCGTCGGCGACGGCGCTCGCGACTGCTATCGGGAGCGGGGGCCGCAACGACGGCCACCGGGCCCAGTTCGCGTTCAACCTGCGCGATGTCGGGCACGGGACCGCGCTCGCTCGAATCGAGGGCATGGCGCATCGCCGCCAGATGCTTTGCCGTGGTGCCGCAGCAGCCGCCGACGATGCCGGCTCCGGCGTCGCGGGCGAGGCGGGCATAGGCCGACATCAGCTCGACCGTGCCGCTGTAGCAGATGTGGCCGTCTCGATATTCCGGGATGCCGCAATTGCCCTTGGCGACGACGACCTCGGCCGGGGTCTTGGCGCCGGCGAAGTCGACCAGCGTTGCCAAGAGTTGGGCGGGGCCGACGCCGCAATTGGCACCATACGCTGTAGGCACCCGTGGCAACGTGCGGAAGAAGGCGACGGCCGCCTCTGGCGTCAGGCCCATCATGGTCCGACCGTTCGTGTCGAAGCTCATCGTCGTGACGACCGGTAGGCCGGTGGTCGACGCACCCTCGACAGCGGCCTCGACCTCCTCGGGAGCCGACATGGTCTCGATCCAGAGAACGTCGACTCCGCCCTCGGCGAGGGCGGCCGCCTGCTCGGCGAAGGCGGCAACGGCGTCGTCCTTCGTCATGCTGCCGAGGGGGACCAGCAACTCGCCCGTGGGGCCGATGGAGCCGGCGACGACGACTGGCCGGCCGGCGGTGTCGGCGACCTCACGGCAGAGCTTGGCGGCGGTACGGTTCAGCTCGCCGACGCGGTCCTGGTGACCGTGCAGCTTCAGGCGGTAGCGGGTGCCGCCGAAGCTGTTGGTGAGGATGATGTCGGAGCCGGCTCCGACGAAGCTGCGGTGGACGGCGGCCACGCGGTCCGGATGGTCGACATTCCAGATCTCGGGATTGTCGCCGGTCGTCAGGCCCAGCTCGAACAGGCCCGTACCCATGCCGCCGTCGGCCAGGAGAACGCCCTTCTCGGCCAGGAGGCTTGCCAGATCCGTCATCGGTTCAACCTTCGAGTGCTGCGCGTCGGCGGGGCCGGCTGTCGGCGGGACTGGTGATGCCCATCGCCCGGCGCCGGGCCCGCAGGCGCTGGACGATCTCGAGCCGCTCCTCGTTGTCGGCGTAGGGCCAGCGCGCGATCTCCTGCGGAGCGCGCAGGCAGCCCTGGCAGAGGCGCGTGACCTCGTCGAGGCGGCAGATGCCCACGCAGGGCGAAGGGATGTCGGGCAAGCCGCTCAAGGGTGCCTTCTCCAGATCGGCGGCGGGTTGTAGCCGAGAGAACCACCCACCGAAAGCGCGGATGCGGCTTCGGCTGTTCCGCCAGCGCCCTGCGGCTTAGCATATGGTGCGGGTGGTGGGAGAAGCACATGGTGGACATCGGGGCCGACGATCGCGCGCGGGGTGCGGTATGGGGCCAGTTCGTCGGCGACGCGCTCTGTCTCGGCAGTCACTGGCACTACAATCTGGTCGAGCGCGATCGGCTTTATCCGCAGGGCGTGCAGGGCTTCGATGCGCCGGTGGAGGGGCACTACCATGCGGGCCGCAAGTCGGGGGAGCCGACGCATTACGGCGATGCAGCGCTGGTCCTGCTGCGCTCGCTCGTGGAGCGGGGCCAGCTCGACCACATCGACTACGGCTCGCGGTTCGTCGCCGAGTTCGACCGCGCCGACTACAAGGGCTACCGCGACAAGCCGACCCTGCTGACGATCCAGGCCTACAAGGACTGGGTGGCGGCGAAGGCGGCGGCCGATTTCGACCATCAACAGGGGGCCGACGACCAGCAGACCGTGACTATGTCGCGGCTGCCCCCCGTCGTCGTGCGGCATCGGGACGATCCGGGCCTGGATAGGGTCGTCGAGCGTGCGGTGCGGGTGTGCCAGAACAACGACCGCACGGTCTTCTTCCACCAGATCTTCGCCCGGGTGCTGGCGCGTGTGCTGAACGGCGAGCCTCTCCGGGAGGCGATCGAGACGACGATCGGTGCTGCGCCCGGCGAGCATGCCGACGAAGCGCGCAAGTTTCTGGGCGACGCAAAGGCGACGCAGAAGCTTTCGGCGATCGACGCCGCCGGCGCCTTCGGCCGGTCGTGCTACCTGACCAACACCTTCCCCTGCCTGCTGCACGCGGCCCTGAAGCACGGCGACGATCCGGCGACGGCACTGATCGAGACGGCCCGGGCGGGCGGCGACAATGCGAGTCGGGCGGCCGCACTCGGCGCCTGGGTCGGGGCGGCGAACGGAGTGCAGGCGATCCCGGCCGAGTGGCGGGACCGGCTGGCGCGGAGGAAGGAGATCGGCGAGTTGACCGAGGACCTGATCGCGGACATGCGCACCGGGTGAGAGACGAGGACATCGTCGCCGACAACTACCGCGCGTTGGGTGCGGTCCTTGTCGCGGCGAGCCTCGACGAGATGCGGGCTTTCGACGTCGTCGACCGGTTGGTCGAGCTGGCGCAGGTGGGCCTGTTGCCGCTCGGTCAGGGTTCGCAGGCGTTGCGGCTGCTGGACGCCTGGTGGCGCCGAGAGCCGGACCGGCTGAACGAGGCCGAGCGGCGCGAGGTCTACCGACGTGTCCTCGGCAGGCCGGATGGCAATTCCGAATTCGATGGGATTTGGCGCCGGTTCATCGTAGCCGTCATCCAGACAAGCACCGATGAGTTGAGGGCTGCGGCCGAGAACCTCCGCAGCAACATCGCCGTCCATCTGACCGTGACGGACCGCGCGGTAGCTGTCCGTCTGCGGGACGAGATCGAGCGCCTCTTCGAGGTGCTGTCTGAGCCGGACCTCCGGAACGACTTTGCGGTGGACGGTACCTGGGAACTGATCGAGCGGATCGCTCTACAGGATCTCGGTGGGATTCTTGTCGGGCCGCTGCGCACGCGGGCCGCGTGCGAGTCCGTCATCACCGCTTGGCTGGCCGCGAATGAGGGACGGCTCAGCGCAGGTGGCGCGATCGATCCGAAAGCGCCCCGGCCTGCCTGGCCGCCCGCAGATCTCGGACACCCCTCGGACGGCGATCTCGTCAGTGCGTGCGAGGCGTGGCTCGCCTCTCAGGTGCCTGTGGAACCCTGATCGCCGACGAAGCGCAGGAAGACGAGCCGGGCGGCGCCGTAGCGGCGCTCGTCCTCGAACTCGTAGCCGGGGGGTAGCTCCAGCGTCTCGTCGGCGCCGATCTCGCAGATCACGCGGGCGTCCTGGGCGAGCCAGCCGCGGGCGAGGCTGTTCAGCGCCGGGACGGTGAGGCCCTGGCGGTAGGGCGGATCGAGCACCGCAATGTCCGCCGGCTGGCGGGCCCGGCCGAGGCGGGTGGCGTCGGTGGCGAGGACCTCGGCGGTCTCGCCGAGGGTCTCCAGATTGTGCCGGATGGCGGCGACGGCCTGCGGGTCGCGCTCGATCAGGACGGCACTAGCGGCACCGCGGGAGAGGGCTTCCAGGGCATGGGCGCCGGTGCCGGCGAAGACATCGAGGAATCGGGCGCCGCGCAAGGGCGGCTCGCCGTGCTCCAGGCGGCTGAACAGGGCCTCGCGGGCGCGGTCGCTGGTCGGGCGAACGGCGAGGCCCTTGGGGGCGACGAGCCGGCGGCCGCGGTGGCGGCCGGCGACGATGCGCATCAGCGGCGCCGGGCGGGGGCGGAGGACTTCGCCAGCAGCGAGCCCATCTGCTCCTTGAGCACCTTGCCCTTCACCTCCTCGATCGCGCGTTTGGGCAGTGCACCGAGTTGAAAGGGTCCGTAGGCGGTGCGGATCAGGCGGTTCACGTCGAGGCCGACGGCGTTGAGTATCTTGCGGACCTCGCGGTTCTTGCCTTCGCGCAGGGCGACGAGGAGCCAGACATTGTCGCCCTGGACCCGGTCCAGCTGAGCCTGGACGGGGCCGTAGGAAACGCCTTCGACGGTGATGCCCTTGGCCAGATCCTGCAATCGACGCTCGTCCACCGAGCCGAAGGCGCGGACCCGGTAGCGGCGCAGCCAGCCGGTGGAAGGCAGCTCCAGGGTGCGCTTCAGGGCACCGTCGTTGGTCAGGAGCAGAAGGCCCTCGGAGTTGAGGTCCAGGCGGCCGACCGGCATGAGGCGCGGCAGATCCGGCGGCAGATTGTCGTAGATGGTGGGCCGGCCCTCGGGATCGCTTGAGGTCGTGAGCAGGCCCTTCGGCTTGTGGTAGCGGAAGAGGCGCGCCGGCTCGGCGGCGGGCAGGGCCTTGCCGTCGACCTGGATGCGCTGGCCGGGGCGGACGTTGAAGGCCGGTGAGTCGAGGACGCGGCCGTCGACCGTGACACGACCGGAGAGCACCCAGGTCTCGGCCTCGCGCCGGGAACACAAGCCGGCGCGGGCCATCACCTTGGCGATACGCTCGCCTTCCTCGCTCACCGGGCTGCGGCCGCGGCCACGAACGCCTTCAGGATGGCGGTGTCGCCGGGGCTGACCTCGTATTCGGGATGCCACTGCACGCCGAGGCAGAAGCGACGGCGCGGGTCCTCGATGGCCTCGATGACTCCGTCGGGTGCCGTGCCGCTGACGACGATGCCGGGGCCGACGCGCTCGGCTGCCTGATGGTGGCCGCTGTTGACGGCGAGGCGCTCGGCTCTGGCGACGCGGTGCAGCAGCGTGCCGGGGACCACAATGACGTCGTGGCCGGGCTCGGTGCGCGGGTTCGGCTGCTCGTGCGCCAGCGCCTCGGGAACGGCGTCCGGGATGTGCTGGATGAGGGTGCCGCCGAGGATGACATTGAGCAGTTGCTGGCCGCCGCAGATGCCGAGGATCGGCAGGTCGCGCTCGACGGCACCGCGCGTGATCGCCCACTCGAAGCGGGTGCGCCGCTCCTTCAGCGTCACCGTGGGGTGCTTCTCGGCAGCCCCGTAGAGCGAGGGGTCGATGTCGAAGGCGCCGCCGGTCACGACGAGGCCGTCGATCATGTCGAGATAGGTCGCGGCGAGATCGGGCTCGTGCGGCAGGGCGATCGGCGTGCCGCCGGCGGCCGCGATCGAGTCGCAATAGTTCTCGCGCAGCGCGTACCAGGGCAGCTTCGAGTAGCCGCCGGCCGGCTCGCTGTCCAAGGTCACGCCGATGATGGGGCGTCGGTCGGTGCTGGTCGTCATGATGCGGGAGAGGTAGGGGACGGCGGAACGGGGCGCAAGCGAAGGGCCGGTGCATGCTGGAAGCGGTTTCCGCACAGTTCGGCTGGCCCGACATCGTCGCCCCGCTGTTCCTGCTGCTCTGCTGGGGTGGCTATGCCGGCTGGGCGGAGCACCATCCGAGCTCGCTCATGGCCCGCATCCACGACTACCGGGCCCGGTGGATGCGCCGGATGCTGGCGCGCGACCCGCGCATCATCGACATCCAGGTGGTGCAGATCCTGACCAGCAACATCGCCTTCTTCTCCTCGAGTGCGGTGCTGATCGTCGGCGGCTGCCTCGCCGTGCTGGGGGCCCGCGAAGAAGCGATGGCGGTGCTGCAGGACGTGCCCTTCGTCGTGCACACGCCACCCCTGCTGTGGAAGCTGAAGCTGGGGCTGATGATCCTCGTCTTCGTCTATGCGTTCTTCAAGTTCACCTGGGCGATCCGCCAGTTCAACTATGTGGCGATCATGATCGGTGCGGCACCGCCGCCGGCCGAGGCTGAGACACCCGACGCCATCGCCTTCGCCGACCGGGCGGCCCGCATGGCGACGGCCTCGGCGGCCAACTTCAACAACGCGATGCGCGCATTCTACTTCGGGCTGGCGATCCTCGCCTGGTTCATCCAGCCTTGGCTGTTCATCCTGCTGACGGCCTATGTGGTGCTGATCGTCTGGCGCCGCGAGTTCCGCTCCGAGGCGTTGGGGCTGCTGCCGCCGCTGGCGGATTAGCGCTCCGCTTCGAGGCCCTGCTCCATCGTTTCGCACCAGGTGACGAGGTTGGGGTAGCCGAGCGCGATCCGCTTCAACTCGGTCTCGACCGGGACCATGATGATGTTGGCGAGGAAGCCGTAGGCCACGGCATCGATCGTGGTCAGCCGCTCGCCCATGAAGAAGGGGCGGTCGCCCAGGAGCACTGCCGCCGCTTCGATGTCGGCGGTACCGGCGGCGTAGATCTCGGCGGGTGAATGGCGGCCGATTCCCTGCTCGACCAGGAACTTGCGGATCTTGCGCCGCATCCAGGCCTGGGCCGGCGGGCGCAGCGGGGCCGGCATGGCGGCGAAGTAGCCGGGGCCGACGGTGGCCCAACCCTCCTCGTCGACCCAGCGGCTCCAGGACAGGACATAATAGAGGTGGTCTTCGAACAGCCGCTGCAGGGCCAGCGCCTGCGCCATGTCGCGGGCCGAAAGGCCGGCATCGGGGTCGATCCCGCGCGAGGTCTTCAGATACTCGATGATCAGGGTCGAATCGCCGATCGAGCGCCCGCCGTCGACGATGTAGGGCATCTTGCCCTTGGGTGCGCGGCCCAGCTGCATGCTCTCGACGCTGGTGTAGGGGATCTCGGCGAGGCGCAGCCACGCTTCGAGCTTCAGCGTGAACGGACTGACGTTCCGCCCCCAGACCTTAGGAAACTGGACGAGCGTCACGGGCTCGATGGCATGCGCTGCGGGCGCTTCCGCAGGCAGGGTGGCGACGCTCATCATGGCGAACCCTTAGGTCAGCCGGCAGGCGCCAGCAAGGAAACTGGCGGTACGGCTAGCGCGCCCGGCAATCTTCCAGGCGCAGGTAGCGGGCATCAAGACCGAAATAGTCGCGCGGCCGGCAGGTCAGCACGATGATCTGCATCTCCCGCGAGGCTCGCTGCAGGAGGGCTTTCATCGTCTCGAAGCGTGACTCATCGGCATAGACGAGCGTGTCGTCGAGGATCAGGCATGGCGCCTCGCCCTCCTGCTCGGCCAGCAGCTTGGCGAAGGCGAGGCGGACCAGCACCGCGATCTGCTCGCGGGCGCCGACGCTGAGACTGTCGAAGGCCTCCTCGGCACCGTCGCGGCGGAGATGGGTGAGGTTGAGGCGCTCCGGGTCGACGATCGGCTCGGCACCCGGGAAGACGCGGGCCAGCAGCGGCGCCAGGCGGCGGGAGATGGGAGCGACAAGCGCCTCCCGCACGGCCTGATCGGCGGCGGCGAGGCGCTCGGCCAGCAGCAGCCAGGCGCGCCCTTCCAGTTCGAGGCGGCTATTGATAGAGCGGGCGGCTTCCAGATCGCCGGCGATCTCGGCCAAGCGCTCGACCCAGGCATCGGCCCCGGTTTCGCGGAGCGCCACCTCCAACTCCCGGATGGTTTCGTCGAGGCTGCGGCGGTCCTTCTCCAGATCGGCGACCTCGCGCTCGGCGATGGCGAGACGCTCCTGCAAACCTTCCTTGTCCGTCGAAGCCAGCTCGTGGGCCAGCGCGCCGCAGGCCCGTTCGAGCTGCACATGCCGCTCGGCGGCCTCCTGCACGGCCGTCGCCAGCGCCTCGTCCGTCAAGGTTTGCCGCTCCAGGGCGAGGCGTTCTTCCAGACCGGCGAGGGTGCCCTCCATCGCCTGCTGCTCGCCGCGTTGGCCCGCCACAGCCGTAGCAACCTCGGCCGCGCGGCGCTCGGCCTGCTCCAGGTCCTGGGCCGCGGCACGGGCGGAGTCCAGGGCCGTCGTCAGCTCCGCCGCACAGGTGGCTACCTGTGCCTGCAGCGCACCGGGATCGGACGTGTCCGGCGTTGCCGACAGGCGGTCCTGGACTGTGGTCATCTCGGCGCGGAGATCGGCCAGCGATTGGGCCAGCGCCTCGACGGATTTCGCCGCGTTGGCCTGCAGCACGGCCCGAAGCTCGGTGTCGGCGTGCCGGTGCTCGTTCTCCGCCTCGCGACGGCGGTCGTGGGCCGCCTCTGCCTCGGCAAGACTCCTCGCCTCCAGGCCCGCGAGGCTGTCGGCGAGGGCCGTTTCGGCGGTGGCGAGCGCCCGCTGGCGCTGGTCGAGATCGGCCCCACCGGGCGCGATCGTGATCTTGCCGAACCCGTCGAGGTCGAGCACCGTCGTCGCCACGAGCCGCAGCGGCCTTTCGGGGTCGACCGCCCGGCCATCGCCCATGACCCGGCGGCCGGGGGCATCGAACGTGACGATGGTCGCACCGGCATCGACGCCGGCGGCGGCGGCGTCGCGCTCCTGCTGGCGCTTGCGTGCGGTGGCCAAGCGGTCGGCGGTGACCGGGTTTGCGGTGATCCCGGCCTGGGAGCGCCGGAGTGTTTCCTGGAGGGCGCCGCAGCGCTCCACCGTGGCTTCCAGTCGCTCGATGCGTTCGGTCAGCTGACCGAACAGCAGCGAATCGCGGGCCGTGGCGGCCGCGCTCTCGGCCCGCTCCAGGGCCTCACCGGCCTCGGTGGCGGCCCGGCGCAGACGGTCGGCGCCGGCGCGCAGCACGGCCAGGGCCCGGTCGGCCTCGGCGAGGCGGCCAGTCAGCTCCGTGCGGCGCTGTCCGAGCTTCACCGCCTCCTCGACCAGACCGGTGCGCGTGCGTGCCTGCGCCTGCAGTTTCGCCAGCTCGGCGGCGGCGGACTTCAAGCTCTCGGCGGCAAGCGCGGCGCGGCGTTCGAGGTCGGCCGATGCGGCCAACTGGCGACGGATGCCGTCGAACTTCTGCCGCGCCCGGCCGATCGGGTCCTGCTCGATCTGGCGGCGGCGGTCGGCGCGCAGCTTCGCCAGCCGGTCGACGCGCTCCTCGAACGAGCGGCGCTTCGTCTCCAGCGCCTGCTGCTCCTGCTCCAAGCTGCGGAGACGCTCCTCGGCGGCCTTCAGCGCACCCGTCGGCTGCTGGCGGCCGGCCGTGAAGAACCCAGCCGCACGCTCCCGCGCCGTCTCCATGAGGCGACGAGCGCCGTCGCCAGCCGCGATAGAGCCGACTTCGGCGGCGATGGCGGCGGTCAGCCGGTCGTGGCCGCCGGTCAGGGCCTCGAAGTCGCGGAACGCCGTCGCCTGATCGACCCAGAAGAGGGATTGCAGGCCCGCGTTTTCGGCCCGGGCGGCACTGCGCCCCTGTCGTCGCTCGAAGCGGAGCAGCTCCAGCAGGCGTCGCTCGGCGGCATCGTCCTGCAGTCGCTGGGCCTCCGTCTCCAGGACGACACCGCCCTTTCGAAAGGCCTTGCGGAGCCGGTACAGGCGGCCGCCATGTTCGAAGTGGACGGCGACCTCGGGCACGCCGCCCTTGTGGGGGGTCATCGCCTCGCGGACCGCACCGCCTACGGTGTGGTGCTCGAAGAGGGCGGCCTTGAGGGCGGCCAGCACGGTGGACTTGCCCTCCTCGTTGTCGCCGGAGACGACGATCAGGCCGTCCTGCAGGCCGTCCAGCACGACGGGATCGACGAGCTTGCGGAACTGGGCGATCTCGACACGACGCAGCCTCATCCGGCACCGCCCGCCCGGGTGTGCTCGACATAAAGGAGCCGAAGTGCCAGGGCCGCGACGGGGTCACCGGCCTTGGCTTTGTCCGCGAGGTCCGAGGCGACGGTGCCGACGGCGGGGGAGCTGCCCAGTCGGTCGAGGTCGCGCTCGCTCGGTGCTGCAAGGAGGTCGTCACACACCTCCAGATGGCAGACCTCGCCTGCCCAGCGCGCCAGCACGGGCTCCAGCTCGGCCCGGCCGGAGAGGTCGATCACGCCTTCGAGTGTCAGCTCGACGATGGCGCGCTCGCGGGGTGCGACTTCGGCGAAGAGCTGGTCGAGGGCCTGATTCGGGTCGCCGACGGCGGTGAGGTCGAGGGTCAACTGGTGCCAGCGGTGGCGCAGCGTCGGCAGCTTAGTGACCGCGGGTCGCGCGCCCGGACGATCCAGCTCGACCAAGAGCACGTTGCCCGCGTCGCGGCTGCGGAAGCGGTCGGGTTCGGGCGTGCCGGCGTACCAAGTGCGCTCTGCGATCTCGAGCGTGCCGTGCCAGTCACCGAGGGCCAGATAGTCGAGCCGCGCCTTCCGGGCGCGTTCGCCGTCGATCGGGTTCGGGAAATCGGCGGCCTCGGGCAGGCGCCCGGCGACCGAGCCGTGCGCCAGGCCGACGCGGAAGGTGTCCGACGGGCTCTCGACCGCGTCCATCCAGGCTGTGAGGTCGTCGGAGGTGTGCCGCTCGGTGAGGGGCGCCGGGAGAACGACGAGGCGTCCGTCGGCCAACGAAATAGGCGTCGCTGTCGCCGCGACCAGAACGTTGCCGGGCCTGCCCAGCCGCTCCAACCGGGCCCAGACGCCTTCGGCCAGGGCCGCGTCGTGGTTGCCGGGGAGCAGGATCCAGGGGCCGGCGAAGCCGCGCATGGCGGCCAGCGCCTGGATGATCGTCTTCTCGGGCACGAGATTACCGTCGAAGACGTCGCCGGCCACCAGGACGGCGGCAACCTCGTTCGCCGTCGCCAGCTCGGCGATGCGCCGAACGGCCTCGAAGCGGGCCTCGCGCAGGAGCGGTGCCGTCTCGGGCGGCAGGTGGTGGAACGGCTTGCCGAGCTGCCAGTCGGCCGTGTGGAGCAGACGCAGGCTCATGACGCTTCCGGGAGTGTGGGCGGAAGCCTAGCGAGCGAGTTCCTTCTGGGCCAGGGCATCGAGATACGCCCCCCAGATCGCGTCCTGCTCGCGGCCGAGCCGGTACAGGTAGGGGAACGTGTAGATGCCGGTGGCGTGGCCGTCGTCGAAGAGGATCCGGAGGGCGTAGTTGCCGACCTGCTCGACCGAGGTGATGGCGACCCCGGACTTGCCGGCCACGGTCACCTTCTGCGACGCGGTGTGGCCCTGGACCTCGGCCGAGGGGCTTTCGACCCGCAGCAGCTCCGCCGGGAGGGAAAAGGTGCTGCCGTCGTCGAAGTCGATCTCCAGGCGCCGGTCGGCGCGCTTGACCCGGATCTCGACGGGCCAGGCTTCAGCCGCCATCCGCACGGACCTCGCGCGGGATGCACTCGCTGCCGTCGAGTGGCCGTGCCTCCTCGGCCAGCATGATCGGGATGCCGTCGCGGATCGGGTAGGCGAGGCCGGCCTGCTCGCTGATCAGCTCCTGATGCTCGCGGTCGTAGCGCAGCGGGCCCTTGGTCAGCGGACAGACCAGGAGGTCGAGCAGGCGGGGGTCGAGGCCGGCCGGGGCTGGTTCGCTCATCGCAGGTGACGTCCCATGCTAGTGGCGCGCGGTCGAGGTGCCGACCTCGGACCGGGCCTCCATCTCCATCAAGGCGACGAGAAGGCGTCCCTGCCGGGAAATGTCGGCGGCCTCGAGCAGCGCCTGCTTCTCGTTCGCCTCGAACGGGCAGATCATGCAGAGGCTGGTGACGAGCCCACTCAACGGAGCCGCTTCGATCGAGCTCCAGTCGGCCTCGATCCCGTGCCGCTCGAAATAGCCCTTGAGGACCCGGCGCAGGCTCACGCGCAGCTCGGGCGGCGGCTCGGGCTGCTGCTGGTCCTTCCGCCAGCGTGAGAAGTCGGCGACGACCTGCCGGTAGGGCGTGTCGACGTCGAGCTCCTCCTGGACGTCGAAGCGGCTGACACCGGTCAGCGTGATCAGGAAACGCCCGTCCGGTGTCTCCGAGAAGTTGGTGATGCGACCCGCACAGCCGGTCCCGAACAGAGCCGGGCTCCGGCTCTGCTCGCCGTCGTCGCGCGGCTGGATCATGCCGATGACGCGATCGGTCTGCATCGCGTCGCGCACCATCTGCAGATAGCGCGGTTCGAAGATGTTGAGCGGCAGGTTGCCGCCGGGAAGCAGCAGGGCACCGCGGAGGGGAAACACCGGGAACCGGTTCGGCAGGCTCTCGGCGAGCGCGGTCATCAGCTGAAGAGGACCGTCGACAGCATGCGGCGCCCCTTGGCCGTCGCCGGGTGCTTCGGGCCCAGGGCCTCGAAGAATTTCACGAGCTGCTTTCTCGCCTGCTCGTCGTTCCAGCCGCGGTCGCGCTTCACGATCTGCACCAGATGCTCCATGGCCGCCTCGGGCTCGCCACGCAGGAACAGGACGGTCGCCAATTCGTAGCGTGCCGCGTGATCCTGCGGGTCGGACTCGATACGCGCCTTCAGCGTCGCCGGATCGCGCAATACGCCCGCTTCGGCGGCGAGCGAGAGGGCGGCGCGCGCCCCGCTCACGGCGGCGTGATTCTGGATCTCCTTGGGTGCCTGATCCAGCAGCTCGCGGGCCTCCTCGCTCAGGCCCTGGCCCATGAGCGCCCGGGCGAAGCCGCCGACGGCCTCGGCGTTCTGCGGGTCCTCGGCCAGGATGGCCTGGAAGATCGCGGCCGCGGTCTCGTTGTCGCCGGCAGCCGCCGCCTCCTTCGCCGCCTCGATGTCGGCCCCGATCTCGTCGGCACCGCCGCCGGCCCCGAGCAGCCGGTCGATCAGCGACTTGATCTGGCTCTCGGGCTGCGCACCGGCGAAGCCCGTCACCGGCTGGCCGCCGACGAAGGCGTAGACCGTAGGTACGGACTGGATGCGCAGCTGCTGCGCCAGCTCCGGATTCTCGTCGATGTTGATCTTGACCAGCCGCACCTTGCCCTTGGCGGCCTTCACCACCCTTTCGAGGGTGGGTGTCAGCTGCTTGCAGGGGCCGCACCAGGGCGCCCAGAAGTCGACCAGCACCGGCGTCTGCATCGAGGCCTGGATGACGTCCTGCGCGAACGTCTTCAGGCTGCCGTCCTTGATCATATCGCCGCCGGCGGCGGGCTTGGCCATTGGCGAGCCTGAGAAGAGCTGCATCGAATCGACCTCTCGCCGTTGCGGTGGACGTCCGCCCGGCCGCGTAGGATTGTCGCTTGAGCCGCCGCTTAGATGGCCGCTGGCCCATGGGCTTGCAAGGGTTCGCCGAGGCTTGCCAAGGCTCCACCCTTCCCCTATACGACCGGCCACTCCGGTCCCCCCGGGACCGTGCGGGCGTAGCTCAGGGGTAGAGCACAACCTTGCCAAGGTTGGGGTCGAGGGTTCGAATCCCTTCGCCCGCTCCAATTCACCGATACTGCCGAGGCGGCCGATCTAGCGGCCGCCTTTTGCTTTCCCGGCCGCATGTCGCGGCAGGCGATGATCGGAGGTGTGTCATGGCGCGGCATCCAGACGACGTGCAGTACCAGCCGATGAGCAAGCGCCGGAGGGGCTTTCAACTCCGAGACGCGGGTCAAGCGCGGGCCTAGGGTCGTCCACGGCGACAAGGAACTGATCGAGAAGCTCGGGCGCAACGACCCATGCCCCTGCGGCTCGGGCCACCGGTTTCAAGGCGTGCTGCCTGACGAGTGACCGTTTTTGTCGACCGCGCCCACTACGAGCGGTGAGCGGCGGTGGCAGCTGAGCGCCCGGCGTTAACCGCGCCTTGAGAAGCCCGCCCCACAATGCCGGCCAACGACGGGGGTGTTGGGGGTGCGGGCGGCTCATGGCGGAAAAACGGCGTGACGCGACGGTCAGGGTGGCGGACGAGGCCCTGAACTTTCTGCGCGAGCAGCGGATCAGCCCCACACCCGAATGCTATCGGGTCATTTTCGCGCACATCTCCGGGGAGCATCCTTCCCTGACCCAGGCGCTGGGTGACCTCCAGCAGCAGGGACACGTGGTCGACGAAGTCCGCTTGGCCGAGTTGCACGACCGTTTCTTCTCGCATGCGGGGGAGGAGCGGACGGTGACCCGGGCCAGCGGTAGGCTGCGGGAGCTGAGCGACCGGCTGCTGCACGAGGTCGGCAGCCTCGGGGCCGGCACGGCCGAGTACAACAGCTCGCTGTCTCGCGCCCAGGAGGGCCTGTCGCAGGAGCCCGCACCCGACGCGCTGCACGACATCCTCCGGCACATGCTGGGCGAGACCTCGCGGATGCTCGACCATGCGGCCGCCCTCGAAAGCCATCTGCGCGACAGCTGTCTGCAGATCGAGGCGCTGCGCCGGGACCTGCAGACGGCCTGGCGGGAGGCGCGCACGGACGGATTGACCGGTCTCGCCAACCGCAAGCAGTTCGAGCTGGCGCTCCGCACGGCGGCGGCCCAGTCGGCCGAGACGGGAGCGCCGGTCTGCCTGCTCCTGGCCGACATCGACCATTTCAAGCAGTTCAACGACACGCACGGGCATCTCATGGGCGACCACGTGCTGAAGCTCGTGGCGCACATCCTGCGCAGCAACGTAAAGGGCCAGGATCTCGTCGCCCGCTTCGGCGGCGAGGAGTTCGCCATCGTGCTGCCCGCCACGCGGCTGGCCGACGCCTACACGCTGGCCGACAAGCTCCGGGATCTCGTCGCGTCCCGGCACGTCCAGTTGCGCCGCAGCGGCGACACGCTGGGCCGCGTCACGCTGTCCATGGGCGTCTCTGACCATGTCCTGGGCGAGCCGTCCGACAGCTGGATCGACCGTGCCGACCAGGCTCTCTACGACGCCAAGCGCAACGGCCGGAACCGCGTCGTGGCGGTCCCTGGCTCCCGGGAGGCCCGCACGCAGCGGATGGCGGCGATGGCCTGAGCCTGGTCTTGGTTCGAACTGGTCCGATCGAAAGTTTGCCGGCGGGGCCATAAGTCGAGGGACTGGATCCCCAGGCATCAATCGAGGCGCGAGTAGCTACCCCGGTACGACGCGATGCGGGTTGGGATGAGGCGCTGAGCGAGTGCTCGCCGCATGGGAATGCTGCACCTCGATGGGTCGACAGTTGCGGCACTTGTCGGTCGAGATCCCGACTTTGCCCGCCAAGCAGTCATTGACTGCACCTCACAACGCGCCGCGCGCCTGATGTCGCTGCTGTCGACGCTATTTAGGGTGTAACTGAGCTGATCAATGGAGAGGTAATTGTAGGGATAAGGGAAGACGAAATTCGAACTACATACGACAATGCCGCTAAAGAATGCTCACTAGTATTTCGCACTTTGGTTGCTTCTTTCCATGTAGATTTCCGCGACCACTGCGACTTTGCGTAAGGCCGCGGGGATTTCGAGCTTTCGCGACATGGCCCGTAACCGCGTCCCGGGATGCACACGACAGGTATCGTGCCGCATCGACAGGACGGTCACAGTGGTGTGGGGTGTTCACAAGGAATGGGGCCGCAGTTGCCCGCGGCCCCAAATAGGGAGGAAACGCCTCAAGTCGGATGCCATGGGGGAACCCCGGATGGCATGGTTGAAATATCCTCTTTGGTTGAATCCGAGTCAATCGACTTTTCTCATAGGTAGATAGAACCACAGCGATGTGACCGGCTCGCAACAGTTCAGGCGCGGACCCGGAGCGAGCGGGGATCGTAGAAGGGCTCGAGCTGGGCCGTCGTCGGGATGCGCTCCCAAGCGATCTCGATCTCGAAGCCGCCGGCCCCCAGGCGCTGGGCGTCTGCGATCTCGCCCTGAACGTAGCCCATGCCGAGCGAGCCATCGATGCGGTGGCCGTACATGCCGGACGTGATCGAGCCGACGATGCGGCCGTCGGCCCAGATCGGCTCCTCGTGGTGGAGCAGACGGGACGGGTCGGCGAGGCGAAACTGGACGAGGCGGCGCTTCGGCAGGCCGGCGTCGCGGGCGCGGAGCAGGGCATCGCGGCCGATGAAGCCGCCCGGCTTGTCGAAAGACACGCAGAAGCCGAGCCCGGCTTCGAGTGGCGTGTCCTCGATGCCGATGTCATGGCCCCAGTGGCGGTAGGCCTTCTCCATCCGGCAGGCGTTGAGCGCGTGCATGCCGGCGAGACGGAGGCCATGGGCATCGCCCGCCTCCAGCAGCCGCTCGAAGACGTGCAGCGCGAACTCGGCCGGGACGTAGAGCTCGTAACCGAGTTCGCCGACATAAGTGATCCGGTTGGCTCGCACCCGCGCATAGCCGATCTCGATCTCGCGTGAGGTGCCGAAGGGGAAGGCGGCGTTCGAGAGGTCGGTATCCGTCAAGGACTGCAACAGGGCTCGTGAGTTGGGTCCCATCAGGCCCAGCATCGGCAGGCCCGAGGTGACGTCGACGACGTGGCAGCGTTCCGCAGGATCGATCTCGCCCTTCAGGCGGGCGAGGTCGCGGCTCTGGACGGCGGCACCAGTGACGACGAGGAACGAGGTCTCGCCGAGGCGCGTGACGGTGAGATCGGCCTCGATGCCGCCCCGCTCGTTCAGCCATTGCGTGTAGACGATGCGGCCGACCGGCACGTCGATGCGGTTGCAGGAAAGACGGTCCAGCACGCGGCAGGCATCGGTCCCCTCGACCAGGAATTTGCCGAAGCTCGACTGGTCGAACAGGCCGACGGAGTCGCGCACGGCCCGGCATTCGGCACCGGTGTGCTCGAACCAGTTCTGGCGGCCCCAGCTGTAGCGGTAGGCACGCTCGACCCCGTCCGGCGCGTACCAGTTGGGCCGTTCCCAGCCCGCCACCTCGCCCATGACGGCACCGGCGGCCAGCAGGCGGTCGTGGAAGGGCGAGCGGCGCACGCCACGGGCGGTCTCGTATTGCCGGTAGGGCCAGTGCATGGCGTAGAGCAGGCCCAGGGTCTCGACCGTGCGGTCACGCAGATAGGTGCGGTTGCCCTGCCAGGGGCTGGTGCGGCGGACGTCGACGTCGACCAGATCGAGCGGGGCACGGCGGTCCTTGATCCAGGCGGCCAGCACCTTGCCGGCCCCGCCGGAGCTCTGGATGCCGATCGAGTTGAAGCCGCAGGCGACGAACAGGTCCTTCACCTGCGCCGTCTCGCCGAGCAGGTAGCGATCGTCGGGGGTGAAGCTCTCGGGGCCGTTGAAGAAGGTCTGGATGCCTGCCTCGGCGAGACGCGGGATGCGGTTGGTGGCGGCCTCCAGGATCGGCTCGAAATGGTCGATGTCCTCGGGCAGCGTGTCGAAGGCGAAATCGGCCGGGATGCCGGCCATGCCCCAGGGCTTGGCGACGGGCTCGAAAGCACCGACCAGCAGCTTGCCGGCATCCTCCTTGTAGTAGGTGCACTCGTCGGGCACGCGCAGGACCGGCAGGTTGCGCGGCAGGTCGACCATGGGCTCGGTGACGATGTAGAAATGCTCGGCGGCGTGCAGCGGGAGGTCGACGCCGCAGCCGCGGCCCAGCGCGTGGCTCCACATGCCGGCGGCGACGACGACCGTGGACGCGTGCACCGGGCCCTGGGCCGTCAGGACGCCGACGGCGCGACCGCCCTCGACCAGGATCTTCTCGACGGTGACGTTCTCGACGACCCGCGCACCGCCCATCCGCGCACCCTTGGCAAAGGCCTGGGTGACGCCGACGGGATCGGCCTGGCCGTCCTTCGGCAGGAAGACGCCGCCGACGGCACCTTCGAGGTTCAGTAGCGGGTAGCGCTCGCGGATCTCGCCGAGGCCCACGACGTCGACGGCGAGGCCGAAGCTCTTCGCCATCGAGGCGCCGCGCTTCAGCTCGTGGAAGCGCTCCTCGTTGAGCGCCAGGGAGATCGAGCCGTTCTGCTTGAAGCCGGTCGCATGGCCGGTCTCGCTCTCCAGCTGGTAGAGCAGGTCCGAGGTGTATTTCGCGAGCTCGGTCATGTTGCGCGTGGCGCGGAGCTGCCCGATCAGGCCGGCGGCGTGCCAGGTGGTGCCGCAGGTGAGCTGGCGGCGCTCCAGCAGGAGCACGTCGGTGATGCCAAGCTTGGTCAGGTGGTAGGCGATCGAGCAGCCGACGACGCCGCCGCCGACGATCACCACATCCACGCGCGACGGCAGATTCATGCCCGTACGTCCCGTTCCCGCCGGTGCCGGGCCGACCGGCCCCCTGGCGTTCTCCCTGGATCTCTCTTAGGCCGTTCGGCAGCACACCGCACGCGGGCGGTGCGGCCGCTTCAGCCGACGAAGCCCGTGGGCTCGCGGCGGCGGCGCGCGCCGGAGAGGGCCTGGACCAGCGTCGCGGCGATGACGAGAGCGCCGCCCAGGAGTGTCGTCAGCGACGGCACCTCGTGGATGACGAGCCAGACCCAGATCGGGCCCAGGACCACCTCGCCCAGCGCCAGAATCGTGAGGTCGGCGGCGGGGAGATGCCGCGAACCCGCCGTGTAGGCGAGCATGCCGAAGCCGATCTGGACGACGCCCAGCACCGAGCAGACGAGAAGGTCGTGGTGGCTGACGAGGAGCATCGACGGCCCGTTCTCCAGCGTCAGCAGCCCGGCGCAGAAGATGGCCGAGAACAGGCCCGCATAGGCGATCGACGGGCTGGTATCGGTGGCACGGCCGCGGCGGAGGGCGATGCTGAAGAGCGCGAAGCAGAAGGCCGAGCCCAGGGCCATCAGGCTGCCGAGGACGCTGCCCGTGCCGAGCTCGGGCCCGACCATGACGCCGATGCCTATGCCGGCCACGGCCATCGCTAGCCATGTGGCGGGGCGGACATGCTCGCGCAGGATCAGGCGGCCGAGGAGGGCGGTCAGGAAGGGCTGCGTCGCCAGGATGAAGAGGGCGTTGGCGACCGTGGTGCGGGTCATCGACTCGATGAAGAGGACGAAGGCGCCGGCGAGGCAGAGGCCGCCCAGGGCACCGTTCCAGCCGATTGCCGCGAAGGGGGCCACGAGGCGGCCGCGGTTGCGGACGAGGACCACGGCGACGACGAAGAGCAGGATGAAGACCGAGCGCCAGAGCACGACCTGCCGGGCGTCGGCGGACTCGATCAGGCGGATGAGGACGCCGCCGATGCTCCAGAAGGTGCCGGCCAGCAGGACCAGCCCGGCGCTGCGGAGATAGCGGAGATCGGCGTGCGGTGCCGCCGTGAGCCCAGCCGCCGTCACGCGCGCAGGCGGGCGTTGTCGGGGTCGTAGAGCGGCTCGCGGTCCACGGTGGCGACCACGCGCGAGCCAAGCAGGTCGACCTCGACCCTGGTCCCCGGTACGGCGAGATCGGTGCGCAGATAAGCCAGCGCGACGCTCCGCTCCAGCGTCCAGCTCCAGCCGCCGGAAGTGACGAGGCCGACCCGCTCGCCGCCGACGAAGACGGGCGAGCAGGCGGGCACGTCGGCGTCGCCCGGTTCGTCGAGCAGCAGCGGCACGAAGCGCTCGACGGGGCCGGCCTGGAACTCACCCTGCAGGGCGGCCTTGCCGACGAAGTCCGGCTTGCCGAGGTCGACGAAGCGGTCGAGGCTCGCCATCAACGGCGAGTAGCCGATCTCCAGATCGACCTTCCAGCTACGGTAGCACTTGTCGAGGCGCAGGCTCTCCATGGCGTAGAGGCCGAAGTCCTTCAGGCCGTGCGCGGCACCTGCCGCGGTCAGCTGCTCGTAGAGGGCGACCAGCGACTCGGCGGGTGCGTGCAGCTCCCAGCCCAGCTCGCCGACATAGCTGACGCGGAGTGCGAGGATACGGCCGACCGTGGTCGAGATCTCGCGCACGCCGAGCCAGGGGAAGGCGGTGGTGGAAAGATCGGTGTCGGTGACGGCGGCGAGGATCGTGCGCGCCTTGGGGCCTGTCAGGACGAGGGTGCCGAGGCGGCCGGAGAGGACATCGAGGCGGACAGAACCGTCGGCCGGGAGCGAGCCCGTCAGGACGTCCTCGTCGTGCCATTCCGCGGAGGCCGCGGCGCAGAGGTAGAAGCGGTCGTCGGCAAGGCGCGAGACGGTGAACTCGCTGAGGATGCGGCCTTTGTCGTTCAGCGCGTAGGCCAGCGACAGGCGGCCGACGCGGGGCAGTCGGGTGCAGAGCAGGCGGTCGAGGAAGGCGGCCGCACCCGGTCCTTCGACCATGAACTTGGTGAAGCCCGGCAGGTCCATGATGCCGGCAGCCTCGCGCACGGCCTTCACCTCGGCGGCCACGAGCGGGTTCCAGTTGCGCTCGCGGCGGAAGCTGAGGCTCGGCGTGGGGGCGATGCCGGCGGGGTCGAAGTAGACCTGCCGCTCCCAGCCGCCGCGGGCGCCGAAGACGGCTCCCTTCTCTTTCAGGCGCCAATAGAGCGGCGAAGTGCGCAAGGGTCGGCCGGCGGGGCGCTCCTCGTAGGGGAAGCCCGGGGCGTACTCGTTCTGGTAGATCTCGACGGCGCGCGCGGCGGTGTAGCTCTTGGTGGCGTAGCCCGTGTAGCGACGGGCATCGAGGCTCCAGAGGTCCCATTCCGGTTCGCCATGGACCACCCACTCCGCCAGCGCCTTGCCGGCCCCGCCGGCCTGGGCGATGCCGAAGCTGAAGGTGTTGGCGTGGTAGAAGCCGCGCAGCCCGTGCTCGGGACCGAGATAGGGGTTGCCGTCGGGCGAGTAGGGGATGGGGCCGTTGATGACCCGCTGCACACCGACCTTGCCGAGGATCGGCACGCGGGCGCAGGCGTCCTCGATGTAGCGCTCAAGGCGGCCCAGATCGTCGTCCCAGAGCTTGTGGGCGAAGTCGTCGGGGATGGCATCCAGCCACATCGGCGTGGCCTGCCACTCATAAGGGCCCAGGATGAGGCCGCTGCGCTCCTGGCGGAGATAGTAGGAGACGTCAGGATCGCGCAGGAGCGGCAGCTTCTCCTTGCGCTGCTCCAACTCCGGGATCGATTTCGTGACGAGATACTGGTGGGACATGGCGACGGTCGGCAGGTGCCGGCCGAGCAGCGCCATCACCTCGCCGGCCCGGTAGCCGGCGGCGTTGACGACGGTCTCACAGCGGATGCGCGCCTTGTCGGTCGTCACGATCCAGCCGTCGGACGCCTGCTCGATGCCGGTGACGCGCTCGAAGCGGCGCACGCGGCATCCCATGTCGCGTGCACCCTTCGCCAGCGCTTGGGTCAGCTGCGAGGGGTCGATGTCGCCGTCGTGCGGGTCCCACAGGGCACCGCGCAGATCGTGCGTCTCCATGAACGGGTAGCGGCCGCGCGCCTCGTCGGGGCCCAGCATCTGGAAGCCCAGGCCGTTGGCGCGGGCCATCGAGACGACGTGCTCGAACTCGTCCATCCGCTCGGCCGTGTGGGCGAGGCGAATGGAGCCGGTCACGTGGTAGTTGATCGGGTAGTCGACCTCGGCACCGAGGCGGCCGTAGAGCTCGGTAGAGTATTTCTGGAGCTTCATGATGCCCCAGGAGCCCGAGAAGGTCGGGCAATTGCCGGCGGCGTGCCAGGTCGAGCCCGAGGTCAGCTCGTCACGCTCGATCAGCAGGCAGTCGGTCCAGCCGAGCCGCGCCAGATGGTAGAGGGCGGAGCAGCCGACCGCCCCGCCGCCGATGACGACGACGCGGGCCTGCTCGGTCATTCGGCAGCCTCCTGCGGGCGCGGACGCATCGCCTCGACGGGCAGGCGGACGGGAAGCTTCGAGCGGATGAAGGCGTCCTCGGCCGGGCCGATGTGCTGCGGATAGTGCGTGTCCAGGATCTGCCGCGCGGTGCGGATCGCACGCTCGACGGCGTCGCTGGAGCCCCAGGCCTCCCACTCCTTCGGGCTCGTGCGGTCGCCGACCAGGGGATAGACGTAGTCCGTTTGCATGCGGGCCAACGTCTGTGGCGAGGAGAGGAAGTGGCCGGGGCCGCCGATGCAGGCCTCGCGGATCGCCTGGACGGAAAGGCTGTCGGTGTCGGTCTCGATGCCGCGCACGGTGCGCAGGACGGCCCCGATGATGTCGTTGTCGAGCACCAGGCTCTCGTGCGCGAAGCCCAGGAGGCTCGCCAGCATGCCGGCCGCCTCGTAGATCATGTTTCCGCCGGCATTGGCGACGAGGGCGTGGTTGTAGGCTTTCTCGGCACCGGCCTGGGCGTCCGGCAGCTTCGAGTCGCTCATACCGGCGCAGACCCCGCCCGGCAGGTCGTAGAAGCGGGCCATCTGGGCGCAGGCGGCGGATAGGACGGCCTGCTCGCCGCTGCCGCCCGACATCGCACCGGTGCGCAGGTCGGAGACGAAGGGCCAGGGGCCGAAGATGGCGGGAGCGCCGGGGACGATCGCGTTGAGGTAGACGAGGGCACCAAGGCACTCGGCCACTTCCTGAACCACGGCACCGGCCAGGGCGGCGGGGCTGGTGGCGCCCGCCTGGCCGGCGGCCAGCAGCAGCACGGGCATGCCGGCGCGGGCGGCGGTCTCCATGACGCGGCAGGCGTCCTCGGCGAACTTCATCGGCGGCACGACGAAGCAACAGGAGAGGCTGACGAAGGGCCGGGCGCGCCAGGCGGCCTCGCCGCCGGCCAGCAGGTGCAGCATCTCCATGCAGCGCTCGAGATGCTCGGGATGCACGAAGCTCGTGCCGATATGCTTCGTCGTCCCGGCGAGGCAGGCGTAGAGCGTGTTCACGTCGAGCTCGAGCGAGCCCTTCATGTCGCGCGGGACCATCGTGCGCTGGAAGTAGTGGATATGGTCCAGCGCATCGACGATGCGGGCGGCGTCGTAGAGGTCGCGCAACTCGGATTCGCGGTAGTGCCGGGTGGTCGGATCGACCATGTGAACGGCGGCCCCGGCGGTGCCGAAATAGACCTTCGTTCCCCAGGGCTCCATGTCGTGGCGCGGGTCGCGGCCGTACACGGGAAAGCGTCGGGCCGCGCGGGCGACGGTGTCCTCGACGAGGCTGCGCGGAAAGCAGAGGCGGCCTTCGGAGCTGATGAAGGCCCCCGCTCTGGTGCAGGCCTCGACGCAGGACGGGATCGCGTTGGTGAAACCGATCTGCTCCAGGACGTCGAGGGCTGCCTCGTGGATCTCCTTGATCTGGCCGTCGTCGAGCGGCTTGTAGCGGCCGCCTTCGAGCCCCGGCCGGATCGGACGCAGCTTCTCCTCGAGCGGACGCGCACGAAGCTCGCGCCGCGCCTCGCGCCCGCCGCGCCGACGCTGCTCGGGACCGCTCTCACTCATGACGACCTCCCTCGGGACCCCCCGAGCATACCGACCCCGACGGGCCGCCGCGAGTGCCCTCAGCCTCGGCGGGCGGGCAGCCAGTCGGGGTCGAGCAGCTGGTCGAAGCCGTAGGGGCAGGTGCTCGGCAGGGCCCCCGCCGCGGCCGCCTCGTCCTGGTCCTCCAGGGCCAGAGCGGCGTTGCGTCGTGCCCGCTCGTATTGCCTGTCGAGGCTCGCGAGCAGGCGTCGCCGCAGAGTCGGCGTCAGCCTGTTCTCGATCTCGGCGCGGGCGTCGTTGACCGAGATCATCCAACGCCGCCGGGGTTGCTCAAGGGTGGAATAGGCGAGCTTCAGGAGGTGCTCGATCAGCCGTACCGTCTGGCTCTGCACCGCGAAGAGCTGCTCGCTGCCCAAGTCGCGGATCTCCAGGGCCAAGCGGTCGACGTCGAGGTCACCGTTCAGGCGCAGCGGCTTCAGGCGACGAAGCTCGCGCGCCTGCTGGCGGGTCCAGGCGTAGAAGTCGCTGTCGTAGAGCTCTCGGGGCGGGGTCGCCATGGCGTCCTGCGAAGCTGCCGCAGACGTGAAGATAGCGACCCCGGACCCCTCAGGCGACGGTGTAGGCGGCGTACTTGTCGAGGAGGCGCTTCGGCTTCTTCAGGGCGTCGCGGCGGAACGGGTCGCCGAGCTCGTCGGTCAGCATCAGCTCGACGACCGTCGGGCGGCCGCTGGCGAGGGCGGTGCGGAGTGCGTCGCCGATGGCGTCCGGGTTGTCGACCGTGACGCCGTCGGCACCCATGGCGCGGGCGACGGCAGCGAAGCTCGGGTTCTTCAGGTTCGTGCCGAGATAGCGGTCGGCGTAGAAGTCGATCTGGTTCTTCTTCTCGGCCCCCCACTGGCCGTTGTTGAAGACGACGGCGACGGCACCGATCCCCTCGCGGACGCAGGTGAGGATCTCGGCGAGGCTCATGCCCCACGCACCATCGCCGACATAGGCGACCGCCGGGCGGTCGGGGCGGGCGACCTTGGCGCCCATCGCCGTCGGGAAAGCGTAGCCGCAATTGCCGAAGGCCATGGCGGCGAAGAACGAGTTCGGCTCCTCGAAGCGCAGGTAGGAGTTGGCGACCGAGCAGACATTGCCGATGTCGGTCGTCACCATCGCGTTGCGAGGGAGCGCCTTCTCCAGCTCACGGAGCGCCCGGCGCGGCACGATCGGCGTGCCGGCGCGGTTCGACATGGCGTCCAGCTCGTCGCGCCACGCCTTCTTCTGCCGCTCGATCTCGGCTAGGCGCTCGGTGGCGTTGGCGCGCGAGGCGACGGCGATGTTGCTCGTCTCGATGCGCTTCAGGATCTCGCGGGCGGCACCCTTGGCGTCGCCGTGGACGGCGACGTCGATGTTCTTCACCAGCCCAAGCATGCGGTGGTCGGCGTCGACCTGGATGATCTTGGCGTTCTTCGGCCAGTACTCGATGCCGTATTGCGGCAGAGTACCGAACGGGCCTAGGCGGGTGCCGAGGGCCAGGATCACGTCGGCCTGGGCGATGATCTTCATCGCCGCCTTGCTGCCCTGGTAGCCGAGCGGACCGCAGGCGAGGCGATGGCTCGCCGGGAAGCTGTCATTGTGCAGGTACGAGCTGACGACGGGAGCCTCGAGATGCTCGGCGAGGCCGGCGCACTCGCGCACCCCGTCCGACATGATGACGCCGCCGCCGGCGACGATCACCGGGAAGCGGGCGGAGGCCAGAAGTGTCACCGCCTCGTCGAGGCTGTCCGGGGCACCCGACGAGCGCTCGAAGCGGATCGGGGTCGGAATGTTGTAGTCGAACTCGCCGTAGAAGTAGTCGCGGGGGATGTTGAGCTGGGTCGGACCCCGCTCCAGGAGTGCCAGCTGGAAGGCTCGGTGGGTGAACTCGGCGATCCGCTCGGGGCGGTTCACGTGCGCCTGGTACTTCGTGATCTTGGAGAAGATCGGGAGCTGCTCGGTCTCCTGAAAGCCGCCGAGCCCCATCGTCATCGAGCCGGTCTCGGGCGTGATCGCGACGACGGGCGAGTGCGCCCAGTAGGCGGCGGCGATGGCGGTGACGAAATTGGTGATGCCCGGACCGTTCTGCGCGATGCAGACACCCTGGCGACCGGACGCGCGACTGAAGCCGTCGGCCATGTGCGCGGCGTTCTGCTCGTGGGCCACCGACCAGAAGCGGATGCCGGCCGCCGGGAAGAGGTCGAGCGCGTCCATGTAGGCCGAGCCCACGATGCCGAAGATGTCGGTGACGCCGTGCGCCACCATGGTCTCGACGAACGCCTCGCTCGCGGACATCCGCGTCATGGTCAGCCTCCCTGGAAAACGCGGCGGAAACTAGGACCGCCGGGGTGGCCGTGGCTAGAGCCCCGGACGACGTAGCCGAGATGCTTGCACGCGCGGGCTGCCGGTGGCTAAGTCGCCGCCGGCTCGAGCCCCGGTAATGCGGAATCATGCTGGTGGAATCGCAGCATACGCCGATACCGCACCGGCACAGAGGGAAACGTCACATGACTGACGATCAGTTCGCAAAGCCCGAGGTGGGTGCGACCCGCCGGCGGTTCATCAAGAATGCCGCCATCGTCGGTGCCGCCGTGGCGGCACCCGCCGTCGTGAGCCGCAAAGCACTCTCCTCGTCCGGCGAGATCAACGTCATCTTCTGGTCGGACGAGCTTCCCGACCCAGTTAACAAGGCGTTCACCGACGCGACCGGCATCAAGGTCAACTTCACCGGTTTCGGCTCGAACGAGGAGCTGATCAACAAGCTGAAGGCGACGAACGGCCGGGGCTTCGATATTGCCGCACCGACCGCCGACCGCGCACCCGTCTGGGCCGAGCTGAACCTCCTGCAGCCGATCGACCTGAAGAAGGTCCCCTTCGCCAACCTCAACCCGGCGATGGCCAAGGTCGGTGAGGAGGCGTGGAACTTCAACGACAAGGGCTCGCACTGGCTGCCGCACGTTTGGGGTACCGAGGGCATCGCCTGGCGCACGGACCAGTTCAAGCCGGCCGGCGAGTTCCCGAGCTACGGCGACGTCTGGGACGACGCCAATGCCGGCAAGACCATGGGCCGCGCGCACTCCATGCTGCTGGGTGCCGGCCTCTATCTGGAGCGGATCGGCCAGCTCGAGCCGGGCTCGATGTGGGCGGCCTACGAGAGCGAAGAGAAGATGCGCCCGGTCTGGGAGAAGGTGACCGACTGGGCGATCTCCAAGAAGAAAAACATCAAGACCTTGTGGAACGACGCCGACACGCAGAAGAACGCGCTGTCGACGGGCGAGGTGATCGTCGGCCAGACCTGGGACGGCCCGCCTCTGGCGCTGAAGACCGCCGGCGAGCCGGTGACCTACCGGGCGCCGATGGAAGGGGCGATGGCCTGGATCGACGGCATCGCCATTCCGGTCGGGGCCGAGAACCTCGAGCAGGCCTATGCCTTCTTGAACTGGATCCTGCAGCCCGAGCCGCAGGGCAAGGCGATCGACAAGCACGGCTACAATTCGGCCGTGACCGGAGCCGAGAAGTTCGCCGGGCCGGCCTACGCGAAGAATTTCGCCGAGGCCTATCCGGGCGACGCGCTGCAGAAGCTGAACCCCTGGCCGCCGACGCAGCCCTGGTACTCCGACATCCGTACCGAGTACGCGAACAAGTTCCAGAGCGCCTCCTGAGCATCCGCACCCCCGCCGTCTTCGGGCGGCGGGGGACACGGTTCTCAACTGGCAGGGGGTGAAGGCGCTCGATGGCAGCCGGCGTCGGCGTCGATCTCGAGAACCTTTGGGTTCAGTTCGGTGATTTCGTGGCGGTGCGCGACGCTTCGGTCCGCATCGAGCCCGGTGAGTTCTTCAGCTTCCTCGGCCCTTCGGGCTGTGGGAAGACAACGATCCTGCGGACCGTGTCCGGCTTTCTCGCCCCGACCAAGGGGCAGATCCGGATCGGCGGTCGCGACATGTCGGGCATCGGGCCGAACAAGCGCCCGACGGCCCTGATCTTCCAGAACCTCGCATTGTTCCCGCTGATGCGGGTCTGGGAGAACATCGCTTTCGCCCTCGAGGTGAAGGGGGTCGGTGCTGCGGAGCGCCGGCGTCGGGCCAACGAGCTTCTCGACCTGATCGCCCTGCCCGGACAGGGCGACAAGTACGTGGCCGAGCTTTCCGGCGGGCAGAAGCAGCGCGTCGCCATCGCCCGTGCCCTGTGCGCCGAGCCGCAGGTGCTGCTGCTCGACGAGCCGCTCTCCGCCCTCGACCTGAAGCTCCGGCAGCATATGCGGACCGAGCTCCGCACCATCCAGCGGCGGGTCGGTCTCACCTTCATCTACATCACCCACGACCAGGGTGAGGCGCTGACCATGTCCGACCACGTCGCGGTCATGCGCGAGGGCGTGATCGAGCAGATCGCGGATGGGCGGACCATCTACGACGACCCGGCCACGGCCTTCGTCGCTTCCTTCGTCGGCGAGAACAATGCCTTCAAGGGCCGCTGCACGGCCATCGCGGACGGCATCGCCGAGGTGGCGACCGACGTCGGGGCACTCCGGGCACGGGTGGCAACCGCGGCCAAGGGCCGCCTGAAGCCCGGCGACGAGACGATGGTGTTCGTGCGGCCGGAGAAGCTGGGCCCGATCGACGGGACGCCTCCCAGCAGCTTCCCTGTCACCGTCGAGACGGAGGAGTTCGAGGGTCCGAACCTGCATCTCTTCGCGCGCAACCAGTCCGGCAGCCTCGTGAAGATGTCGCTCGTGAACCAAGGCCGCGTCCGCGGCGACTCGGTAGGCACGGCGATGGTGCTGGGCTTCGAGCCGAACGCCGCCGTCGCCTTGCCGTCCGGCGAGTTGTCGGCTGAGGAGTGACCGGCCGGATGAGCTGGGCCAGGAGCTTCCTCGACCGCAATGGCTGGTTCATGGCCAGCTACATCGCGATCGGCGTCCTGATCTGGGTGCTGTTCCTCATCGTCCTGCCCCAGGTGGCGATGATCGACTTCTCGCTGCGCCACGATCTGCCACCTTCGCGGCAGGGCGGGCCCGAGGACGTCTTCACGCTGACGAATTACGGCTACTTCCTGTTCGGGCACTCGGGCAACCCCGAGCCCTGGAACTATGTCGACCTCAAGGTCTTCGCCCGCACGCTGATCGCGGCGGTCGTCGTCATGATCGTCGACCTGCTGCTCTGCTACCCGATCGCCTACTATTTGGCGCAGGTGGCGAAGGGGCGGAAAGCTCGGGTCGTCGCCGTCGCCCTGATCATTCCCTACTGGATCAACGAGATCCTGCGCGCCTTCGCGTTCCGGATCATCTTCGGCACCTCGGGACTGATCAACTCGGCCCTGATCGCGATCGGGGTGTTTTCCGAGCCGTTCGACTTCGTGCGCGCCAATATCGCGCTCTATGCGGGCCTCGCCTACGCCTACATCCTCCTGATGGTCTTTCCGCTCTACAATGCGCTGGAGAGCCTGGACCACAATCAGATCGAGGCCGCCCGCGACCTGGGTGCGCCCTGGTGGCGGATCCACTGGCGGATCGTCATCCCGTTCGCCAAGCCCGGCATCGTTTCGGGCTGCACGATGGTGTTCATGCTGGCGGCCGGTGCCCTGGCGGCCCCGCAGATCCTGGGCGGGCCGTCCTCGCTGTGGTTCACGCAGATCATCTACGGCACCTTCTTCGAGGCCGTTAACTGGCCGCGTGGTGCCGCATACGCGATCATCCTGCTGGTCGCCTGCATCGTCCTCGTCCTCACCGCCCTTCGTCTCTTCCGCGTGCGACTCGGCGAGATCGGACGGTGAGCGACAGGCTCGTCACCAAGTCGCTGGTCGGCCTCTATCTGGTCGTCTTCTTCGGCTTTCTCTTCGGCCCGCTGATCGTGATGTCGATCACGGCCTTCAACAGCTCATCCTTCCCGCGCGCCTACCCGTTCGACTGCCTCACCTTCGAGTGGTTCGTGCGGCTGTACGAGGACGACCGGCTGCGCATGGGCCTGCGCAACAGCCTCATCATCGGTGCCGGCGTCGTGGTGTTGTCGGTGGCGCTGGGGCTGGCAGGCGCTCTCTTCCTGACCCAGGTGGTGCCAAAGGCGCGGTCCACTACCTACACGGTGCTGACCTCGCCGATCCTGATGCCTGGTGTGGTCATCGGCATCGCAACGACGCTGTTCTGGGACCGGGCCGCCGGATCCATGGGCCTCAGCTACAACAGCCTGCTCTACAACGGCTTGCTCCTCTCCATGCTCGGCCAGACCTCGTTCATCGCGGCCTATTGCCTGCTCGTCTTCCTGAGCCGGCTGCAGCGCTTCGATCTGGCGCAGATCGAGGCCGCCCTCGACCTCGGTGCCACGAACACGCAGGCATTCCGCAAGATCCTGCTGCCCTTCCTGCGCCCGGCCATCTTCTCAGCGGCGGTCGTGGCGTTCCTCGCCAGCTTCGAAAACTACAACACCTCGGTCTTCACGATCGGCCACTACAACACGTTCACGATCGAGGTGGCGCAGAAGGTGCGCCTCGGCATCGACCCGCGCATCAGCGCGCTGGCGGTCGTGGTCATCGTCCTGACCCTGTTCCTGGCGCTGGTGCACGAGAGTTGGGTCAGTACCGCCGAGCAGCGACTGCACGGGCTGTTTCGTGACGCGGGCACCGGGCGGATCCTCGGCGCCATCCTGGCCAACCCCGCGGCGATCCTCGCCGTGCTGGTCCTCTCGGGCGGGATCTTCGTGGCATTCTACGCCACGCGCTACGATCCGGCCGCCTGCAAGGCAGCGGTGCTGCAGGAGCGTCAGGAGCGGCAGCGCCAGCTTCAGGAGAGCGGCCCGACGACCCCGTCCGCAACGCCGGCGGCGCCCGCACCTGCGGGATCAGGGTCGAACCGACAGGCGCCGGGTGCCTTCGGAAACGCCTTCAAGCCCGGCAATCTGGCGCCGGCGACCCCCGAGCCGCAGAGTTCCGTACCGGCGAAGCCCGTGCCCGGAACCTTCGGCAATGCGTTCAAGCCTGGAAATCTGGCCCCGGCGGCGCCAGCCGAAACTCCGGGTGCGGCCCCGGCATCGCCGGGGGCGGCCGTCTCACCGCCGGCGAATGGTGCCTTCGGCGAGGCGTTCAAGCCGAACAATCTGGCACCTGGAACACCGGGAGACCCGGCGGTGCCGTCGGCGCCCGCTCAGGCGCCCGGCGGCAACCCCCCGGGCGGGGCTTTCGCGCCGGACAATCTGCGCCCGGCTGCCCCGGCGAACCGAGCTGCCGGCCTCAGGCCAGCCGGCCAGCCACGACCATGGCGATGACCGCGGCGACGGCAGCGGCGATGATGATGATGCCGAAATCGTAGAGCTTCATGGGCGTCCTCCGGTACGGGTCACGCCCGGGCGGTAGCACGCCTCGTCGGCATGGCCCAGCGCGTCATGCGGCATCCGCCAGGGGAAGCGCGTCGAGGGCGGCGAGGACGGACTGGATCTCGTCGACCAGAGCATCGGATGCCGGCAGCGCGGCCGCTACATTCTTGGCCGCATCCTCGATCCCGGCCGCCGTCTGCTGCAGGATCTTGGCACCGATCGAGCCGGCGACACCCTTCACCGCATGGGCGGACGCGCGGGCGCCTTCACGATCGCCGGCGAGGAGCGCCTGCCGGCATCGCTCGGATTCGCGCACCAGATCGTCCCGTGCGGCGGCCACGATCACCGCCAGCGTCTCGTCGCCGATCTCCTCGCGCATCGTGTCAAGAGCTACGGGGTCGAGCGGTGATTCGGACATCTGGTGTACTCTGCCGTGTTCGGCGGTCAGTACGGCCGCCAAGGTTGCACGCAGTGCCGGCGTCGCGGCTGGCTTGGTGAGACAGTCCGTCATGCCCGCGGCGAGCAGCCGCTGACGTTCCTCCGTTCCGGCGTTCGCCGTCAATGCCACGATCGGCAGGGTGACGCCTTGGCGCCGAAGTCGGCGCGTCGCCTCGATACCGTCCATGACGGGCATCGAGACGTCCATCAGCACGAGATCGAAGCTGCGACGGGAGACCAGGTCGATGGCCTCAAGGCCGTTGACGGCCAACTCGACGTCGCAGCCGAGCTTGGCGAGCAGCGCTTTGGCGACCAGCTGGTTCGTCACATTGTCTTCGACCAGCAGGACCCGGGGGCGCCCACCTGTGAGCGTGTGCAACGGGGCGGCGGTGATCGGTGTGATGTTGGGACCCGTCGGTGTCGCCGCACCCAACGGCAGCGGCAGATCGAACCAGAACCTGCTGCCCTGGCCGGGCTCGCTCGCGAAGCCGACCGTGCCACCCATCAGCTCCGCCAGACGCTTGGTGATCGCCAGCCCGAGGCCGGTGCCGCCATGGCGGCGGGCCATCGACCGGTCGAGCTGGGTGAAGTCGCGGAACACGTCGCCGATGTCCGCCGCGTGGATGCCGATGCCCGTATCCTCGACCAGGAATCGCAGCATGCGGCTGTCGACGGCGCCGGGCGTCCGCAGCATGCGTACGGTGACGCGGCCGCGATCCGTGAACTTCAGCGCGTTGGTCACGTAATTCAGCAGCATCTGACGGATGCGGCCGCCGTCACCCATCACATAGGCGGGTATGTCGGCTGCAATGTCGAGCTCGAGCTGCAGACCCTTGGCGCGGGCCTCCACCTCGCAGAACTCCACCACACTGCCGGCGATGTCGGACGGCGCGAAGGTGGACCGTTCCAGCTCGAGCTTGCCGGCCTCCACCTTCGAGAAGTCAAGGATGTCGTTGAGCACCGTGAGCAGCGCTTCGGCACTCCGGCGTCCGGTCACCACGAGACGGTGCTGTTCGGCGTCGAGACCCTCGTCGTCCAGCAGGTTGAGGATGCCCAGCACGCCGTTCATCGGCGTGCGGATCTCGTGGCTCATCATGGCGAGGAACTGCGACTTCGCCTCGCTCGCCGCCTGGGCGGCGTCGGCCAGGCGACGCATGGCATCGGCACGGCGCTCCAGCTCGCCCTTGGCCTCGGTCAGCTCGATCTCGCGCCGCTTAAGCTCCGTGATGTCGGCGTAGACGACAACGACGCCGTTGTCCGCCGTTGGCCGCGTCGAGATCCAGAGCCACCGGCCGTCGGCCAGATGCTCTTCCGAATGCAGACCGCCCGGCTGACGCCGCTGGGAGATCCGGTGGCGGATCTCCGCCTCGGGATCCTCAACTCCCTGGACGATGTTGTTGGCGAAAGAGGCCCTGATGATGTCCTCGTACTTCGTGCCAGGATACATCAGGTGCTCAATGCCGGCGAAGAACTGCCGTGCCCGGCTGTTGCAAAGGACGAGCCGGTCGTCGCCGTCGTAGAGGCTGAAACCCTCGCCGATACTCTCGACCGCGTCGAGCAGCACCCCGCGTGCCGCCTCCGCCTGGTCGGCGAGGTGACGCATTTCCTCGGCCTGTGCCTCCAGCCGGGCCTTCGCCGCCGTGAGCTCCAGCTCGCGCTCTTTGAGGCTCGTGATGTCGGTGAAGACCGCGACGAGCCCGCCGTCGCGCGTGGCATGGTTCGAGATTCGCAGCCAGCGCCCGTCGGCGAGCTGTTCCTCGAATCGGCGGCCTCGCTCCTCGCGGCGCCTTCCGACCCGTTCCTCGACGAAGGCATCCGCGTTCTCCGCCGGATAGATTCCGGCCGCCATGCCTGCCCTCAGGATATCCGAGAAGCGGGTGCCCGGAACGACGTGGTCGCGGATCGGCGCGTACATCTCGCGGAATGTGGCGTTGCAGACGACGAGCCGGTCGTCGGCATCGTACAGGCTGAAACCCTCGTCCACGCTCTCGATGGCGTCGAGCAGCAACCGGTTCGACCGTTCCGCCTCGTCCGCGAGTCGGCGCACCTCGCCGGTCTGGTCCTGCAGCTTCTGCGTGGCGGTCGTCAGCTCGATCTCGCGCTGCTTCAGCTTGGTGATGTCAGTGCGGATGCAGACCAGACCGCCGTCGCTGGTCTGTCGGTTCGACACCAGAACCCAGCGGCCGCTGTCGAGAAGCTGCTCGCGAGCGTGGATCGAGTGGCGCTGGGCGAGCCTTTCCGCCAACCACTCGGCTGACCGGCCCTGCGACTCGACATACTGGCCCCGCTCGGCGCCTGCCTTGATGATCTCCGTGTAGGGTCGCCCCGGGGTCATCAGGTCGGACGTCGTCGCATAGAATGTGCGGTACTGGTCGTTGCAGATGACGAGCCGATCGTCCGGTCCGTAGAGCGCGAAACCCTCGCTGATGTTCTCGATGGCCTGTTGGAGCTGCGTGCGCGACCGCTCGGCATCGGCGTGCGAGGCTTCCGCGGCTACGAGCAGCCGCTGCGTGTTCCGCTCGCCGCGCAAGGCGGCCACGAGCAGGGCAACCAACGAGACCGTGAACAAAGCGAGGAACGTGAAGACGTTGCGGGCGACCTCGTCATGGACGTTGCGCAGCTCACGACGCCCCGCTGTATCGCTGTGCAGTTCGTCCACCGTCATCTGGCGGAGCTGCGTCAGGAACGGGGTCAGCTCGTTGCGAATGGCAAGGGCGCTGGCGAGGTCACCGGCCTTGAGCTCGGCGACGCGCTGATCGACGCGCTCCAGAGCCGAGCCGACATCGCCGACCGTCTTCTTGATCGCCGGATCCGATGCGACGGCGTCGGCGAGCTCACCTTGGCGGTAGAGGCCGATGCGGCTCCAGAGAATTTCGAACTGGTCGCCGGCGACGCGCCTAGCCGTCTCGTCGGTCGTGGCACCTGCGAGCGTCAGGGCGTCGAGGAAGCGGATCAGCTCGCGCTCGGCCTGGCCAGCGGCCCAGACGCGGTTCTCCGGCATGTCGACGTGAAGCTGCGCGTCCAGCCGCTCGTAGCGGATGCTGGAGAAGACCAGCAGTGCCGCGACGGCGACGCTGAGGATCGCAAGGGCGATGGCCGAGGCGCGCAGGCGCCGCGGGACGATCGCCTTCATCGCACCTCGAGCGCTTTCAGTTGCCAGATCCATTTGGCGTTGTCCGCCTCGTCGCGCAGCTCGGGAACCTGGTCCCTCGGCCAGACGATCCACAAGGGTCCCCGGTCACGGACACGAAGCTCGTGGCCGTCCTGTTCCCAAGCCAACAGCGCATCGTATTGGCGCAGGTCGGCCACGTCGATGTCGACGGAGAAATCGTTGATGGCCGTCGCCTTGAGGGTGCCCTTGGTGACGCCGAGAGCGTCCAGCAGCTTCACCGCCTTGACCCCACGGAACACCGGCACGCCCTCGGTCCAGGGCGTCGAGGTCGCGAGCTCGGCCACACCCAGCGACTCCAGCATGGCGCGGTCGAAGTCGGCCCGCCCCTCGGCATTGCCGTTCCGGATGGCCCCGGTCACCGTCAGGATCACCGGGCCCGTCGGAGCAGGCAGCGGCGCCGCGTACGCTCCCGTGCAAAAGCCCACCAACATCGTCAACAGAATGCAAAGATGCCGCATCACCAGCTCCAGAGAGACCGCAACATAAGGGGCAGCAACCTTCGTGCCGGACTCGCTAGAACGCGCGGAACGCGCGTATAAGGGTGTTCGGATCAACACCTACGGTAGACGCAGCCAAGACCGCCCATGGCCAGAATTGCAGCGCCCGCCCGAGCCACCGTGCTGGTCGTCGAGGATACGCCGTCGATGGCCCGGCTCTATCAGGCCTATATCGAGAAGGAAGGGCATGCGGTCGAGCTGGCCGCGACGGGTGTCGCCGCCCTGGAGCGCTTGCGCGCCACGACCGCGCCGGAGGTGGTGGTCCTCGACCTCAACCTGCCGGACGTGAACGGGCAGGAAATTCTGGCCGAGATCGGCCGCCAGCAACTGCCGACGAGCGTCGTCGTCGTGACCGCCGACGGCTCGCTGAAGACGGCGGTCGAGGCGATGCGCGCCGGCGCCTACGACTTCATCGTGAAGCCGTTCTCCGCCGATCGGCTCAACACGACGATCAAGAACGCCCTGGAGCGGGTCCGGCTCAAGAGCACGGTGGACGTGCTCGAGGAGACGCTGGGACGAGACCGGTTCTGCGGCTTCGTCGGTGCCTCCCTGCCCATGCAGGCGGTCTACCGGGCGCTGGAGGCGGCGGCACCCTCGAACGCGACCGTTTTCGTCACCGGCGAGAGCGGCACCGGCAAGGAGTTGTGCGCCGAGGCCGTCCACCAACTGAGCACGCGCCGGTCCAAGCCTTTCATCGCCCTCAACTGCGGCGCCATCCCGAAGGACCTGATCGAGAGCGAGATCTTCGGCCACGTGAAGGGCAGCTTCACGGGTGCGGTTGCGGACCGCGTCGGTGCGGCGAAGCAGGCCGATGGAGGAACCCTGTTCCTCGACGAGATTTGCGAAATGCAAATCGATCTGCAAACCAAGCTGCTACGATTTCTGCAGTCGGGTACGCTCCGGGCGGTCGGCGGCAGCAAGCTCGAGCATGTCGACGTCCGCATCGTCTGCGCCACGAACAGGGATCCGCTGACCGAGGTCCGTGCCGGTCGCTTCCGCGAGGATCTCTACTACCGCCTGCACGTCGTGCCGATCGAAATGCCCCCCTTGCGCGAGCGCGAGGAGGACGTCGTGCTCATCGCGCGCGTGCTGCTGGAGCGCTACGCCCGCGAAGAGAGCAAGAAATTCATCGGCTTCGACCAAGGGGCGGAGGCAGCACTCGTCGCCTATGACTGGCCGGGCAATGTCCGCGAGTTGCAGAACGTGCTGCGCCATGCCGTGGTCATGCACGACGGCGAACGGCTCACCGCCCAGATGCTGCCCCTGGGTCGCGCCGCTGTCCGGGCTCCCTTGGCCCCGTCCCATGCGGCACCCGCTCCGCCACCGGTTGCCGCCCCGACCGAGACCCCATCCCGGCCAGCGTCGGCGACGGATGTCGGCGGCTGGGCCAGCGAGTTCGACATCCGCCCGCTGTGGCAGGTCGAGAAGGCCGCCGTGGAGCGCGCGATCGCTCTCTGCCACGACAATATCCCCCGGGCCGCGGCCTTCCTCGAGGTGGCGCCGTCGACGATCTACCGGAAGAAGCAGGCCTGGGAGGCCGAGGGGAAGAGCTGAGAGGCCACCCGGGCGCAGCGCCGCCGGGCTCAGTGGGTCGGCCGTGCGCGCAGATGCTTGAACCAGCGGTTCTCGAGTTGCCGGAACGCCCAGACGATGGTGAAGGTCAGCGCCATGTAAAAGGCGGCGGCCGTGATGAACGCCTCATACGGCGTGTAGAACTTCGAGTTCACGAGCCGTGCGGCGCCGGTGAGGTCGACGATGGTGACCACGCTGGCGATCGCACTGCCGTGTAGCATGAAGATCACCTCGTTGCCGTAGGCCGGCAACGCGCGGCGGAAGGCGCTGGGCAGGATGATCCGGCGGAACATCAGGAATGGTGACATGCCGGCGGCCTTGGCCGCCTCGATCTCGCCGCGCGGTGTCGCCTCGATCGCACCGCGGATGATCTCGGCCGTGTAGGCTGCCGTGTTCAGCGTGAAGGCCAGGAGCGCGCAGAACCAGGCTTGCGACAATAACGGCCAGGCGAAGCTCTCGCGGATCGCCGGGAACTGGCCGGCACCGTAGTAGATCATGAAGAGTTGAACGAGCAGCGGCGTGCCGCGGAAGAAGTAGGTGTAGAGGAATACCGCGCCGTTCAGGATCGGGTTCTTGGAGGTGCGGGCGACACCCAGCGGCACGGCGAGGAGGAAACCCAGCACGAGGGCGGCGGCGACGAGCCAGATCGTTGTCCACAAGCCCTTGAGGTAGAGCGGCAGGTTCTCCGCGATGACCGAGAAGTCCAGCGTCGTTCTCCCTCAGGGCCTGGCGACGGCGTAGGCCACGCCGGCCCGGCGCTCCGCCCAGCCGAGGAGGATGGTCGAGATCGTCGTCAGCACGAGATAGAGCACGGCGACGGCGACGTAGAAGGTGAAGGGCTCGCGCGTGGCACCGGCGGCGAGGCTGGCTTTGCGCACCATGTCGTCGAGCCCGATGACCGAGAGTAGGGCCGTCGTCTTCAGGAGCACCAGCCAGTTGTTGCCGAAGCTCGGCAGCGCGTGGCGGACCATCTGCGGCAGCAGGATGCGGTAGAAGACCTGGAAGGGCCGCATGCCGAAGGCATGGCCGGCTTCCAGCTGCCCTTTCGGTACCGCCAGGATGGCACCGCGGAAGCTCTCCGCGAAGTAGGCGCCGTAGATGAAGCCGATGGTGAGGACGCCGGCGATGAAGGGATTGATGTCGATATAGTCGTCGTAGCCGAACAATGGTGCGATCTGGTTCACCATCACCTGACCGCCGAAGAAGATCAGCAGCATCAGCACGAGGTCCGGCACGCCGCGGATCACGGTGGTGTAGACCGTGGCGACGATGCGCGGCAGGCGCCATTCGGACAGCTTCGCCAGGGCACCCAGCATGCCGAGCGCCATGGCGACGACGAGCGACAGCAGTGCTGCCTCGATCGTCAGCAGCATTCCGGAGAGAATCGAGGGGCCGTAGCCGTGCAGGTCGAACAAGCGCTTCCCCTACGCTTCGGCGGCCCGCTTGCGTTGCGGGCCGCCGCGTCTTGCTCAGCTACCGTAGACGTCGAACGTGAAATACTTGTCCTGGATGGCCTTGTAGGTGCCGTCGGCGCGGATCTGGTCGATGGCCTTGTTGAAGGCCTCGCGAAGCTTGTCGTCGCCCTTGCGGACGGCGATGCCGGCCCCCTCGCCGAAGATCGGATCCTGCTGCGGCGGGCCGACCATCTCGAAGTCCTTGCCCTGGTCCGTCTTCAGCAGGCCCTGGTCCAGCGCCACGATGTCGTCGAGGCGCAGGTCGATGCGCCCGGCCACGAGGTCGAGATTGGCCTCGTCGGCGGTGCCGTAACGGACCACCTCGACGGTGTCACCGAACTTCGCGGTGACGAAGGCGTCGTGCGTCGTCGCGCGCTGCACGCCGACCTTCTTGCCGGCCAAGCCTTCCTTGGTGATCTCGATGCCCGAGCCCTTTTTGGCGACGAACTGGGCCGGCGTCTGGTAGTACTTGTTGGTGAAGTCGACCGTCTTCTTGCGTTCCTCGGTGATCGACATCGAGGCGATGATCGCGTCGTACTTCTTGGCGAGCAGGGCCGGAATGATGCCGTCCCAGTCCTGCTGGACCAGCTTGCAGTCGGCGTTCATCGCCGTGCACAGCGCGTTGGCGATGTCGATGTCGAAGCCGACGACCTGACCCGAGGGATCGACGGAACTGAACGGCGGATAGGCGCCCTCGACGCCGATCCTGACCTTCATCTTCTCCTGCGCGAATGACGTGCCGCCCAATGTCAGCAATGCCGCGAGGGCGACTCCCAAGAGACGTTTCATTTGGTGCCCCATTGAACCTGTGAGGATCTTCTCATGTGGGGCGTCGCTTCGCCCCCGGTCGTTCCGGTCAAGCGCAAGGTATCGCGGGCGTCAAGGATTGGTGCGTTGCGCGTCCGCCGTCAGCCGCCGGCGGCGGCCTCGACGGCGTCGAGCGCACGGCGCAGCGCCACCGCGATCTCTGGCCCGTCGTAGAGGCTGCTGTGTGTCACCGCTGGCACCGTCTCGACCAGCACCGGTCGGGCGAGTGCGGCTACCAGCCCGTCGCTCCGGTCCACCGGCACCACCTCGTCGGCCTCGGCCATGATCACCGCGGTCGGAACCGGCAGCCCGCGCAGATAGTCGATACTGCGGAAGGGGTGCTTCAGGAGCAGGCGCACCGGTATCAGCGGATAGCGCTCGGCGGCGACCGCCTCGATCGAGTCGAAGGGTGTAACGAGGACGAGGCCGTCGACGCGGCGGACGGTGGCGAGGCGGGCAGCAACCCCGGAGCCGATGCTGAAACCGGCGACGAACACACGTGTCGGGCGAACGAGGCTCGTCGCGAGGTCGTAGATCGCCGCCGCATCCGCAGCGAAGGCGTCCTCACCGGGTGCGCCCTGGCTCGGCGGATAGCCCCGGTAGTGGAAGGCGACGATGTCCACATCGCCCAGGCGCTCGGCCAGGAATACCGTGAAGTCGGTGGCGTTCCAGGCGTTGCCTGCGAAGCCGATCAGCAGGCCGCGGCTCGGCGTGCGGGCCGGTACCAGTAGACCCTGGATGCTCTGGCCGTTGCCGACATCGATCGAGAGGGGCCGCGCGCCCGCGGGCGGCTGGTGGCGCGGCGGGTGCACGAGCGAGCGGGGAAAGAGCAGCGAGTCCTGGAAGGCGTAGAGGCCACCTGCGATGCCGCCATAGACGAGCAGGGCGGCGGCCAGCACCGCGAGGATGGTCATCCGTGCGGCGGCTATTTGCCGACCCGTCGCCGCGCCTTGGCCTTCGCCATAGCGGCCTGCCGCTTGTCGGCCCGGCTGCCCGACGTCGGCTTCCACACCTCGCCGCTCGCCCGGGGTCCGGCAGGGCGGCTCGTCGGCACGCCCAACTCCTGGTCCTCCAGGCGCTTGATCTCGTCGCGGATGCGGGCGGCATCCTCGAATTCGAGGTCGGCAGCCGCCGCGCGCATCTTTTTCTCCAACTCGGCGATGTAGGCCTGGAGATCGAGGCCGCTCAGGTTGGCGGGACCGTCGGGGCCGATGTCGACCGTGACATAGTCGCGCTCGGCGACGGAGCGGACGATGTCGTTGATCTGCTTCCTGATCGACTGCGGCGTGATGCCATGCGCCTCGTTCCAGGCGATCTGCTTCGTGCGCCGGCGCTCGGTTTCCTCCAGCGCCGCCTTCAGGCTGCCGGTCATCGAATCGGCGTAGAGGATGACCCGGCCGTCGACGTTGCGCGCCGCCCGGCCGATCGTCTGCACGAGCGAAGTCTCGGAGCGCAGATAGCCCTCCTTGTCGGCATCGAGGATGGCGACGAGCCCGCATTCGGGAATGTCGAGACCCTCGCGCAGCAGGTTGATGCCGACCAGCACGTCGTACTTCCCGAGCCGCAGATCGCGGACGATCTCGATGCGCTCCAGCGTGTCGATGTCGGAGTGCATGTAGCGGACTCGCACACCCTGCTCGTGCAGGTACTCCGAAAGGTCCTCCGCCATCCGCTTGGTCAGCGTGGTGACGAGGACGCGCAGGCCCAAGGAGGCGCAGGTCCGGCACTCGGCCAGGAGGTCGTCGACCTGGTGCTCGACGGGGCGGACGATGCAGACCGGGTCGACGAGCCCGGTCGGGCGGATCACCTGCTCGACGAAGACGCCACCGGTCCGCTCCATCTCCCACTTCCCGGGCGTGGCCGAGACGAAGATCGTCTGCGGGCGCATGGCGTCCCACTCCTCGAACTTGAGCGGGCGGTTGTCGGTGCAGGAGGGGAGGCGGAAGCCGAACTCGGCCAGCGTCGACTTCCTGTGCCAGTCGCCCTTGAACATGCCGCCCACCTGCGGGACGGCGACATGGCTCTCGTCGACGAACAGGATCGCGTTCTCAGGGATGTACTCGAACAGCGTCGGCGGCGGCTCGCCGGGTTTCCGGCCGGTGAGGTAACGCGAATAGTTCTCGATACCCGGGCAGGAGCCGGTCGTGATCATCATCTCGAGATCGGCGATCGTGCGCTGCTCGATTCGCTCGGCCTCGAGAAGCTTGCCCGTGCTGCGAAAGTTCTCGAGCGTGTCCTTCAGTTCGATCTTGATCGCATCCACCGCCTGCTGGAGCGTCGGCTTCGGCGTCACGTAGTGGCTGCTGGGGTAGAGGCGGACCTGATCGAGGTTGCCCGTGCGCTCGCCCGTCAGCGGATCGAACTCGAAGATCTCCTCGATCTCGTCGCCGAACATCGACACGCGCCAGGCGCGATCCTCGAGGTGCGAGGGAAATATCTCGATCGTGTCGCCGCGCGCCCGGAACATGCCGCGGCCGAAGGCGAGGTCGTTGCGCTTGTACTGCAGCTCGACCAGGGCACGGATCAGCTTCTGCCGGTCGATCCGCTGCCGCTTGGCGAGCGTCAGCGTCATGCTGCCGTACACCTCGGGCGAGCCGATACCGTAGATGCAGGATACCGACGCCACGATGATGACGTCGTCGCGCTCGAACAGCGACCGGGTCGCGGCGTGCCGCATCCGGTCGATCTGCTCGTTCATGCTCGAGGTCTTCTCGATGTAGGTGTCCGTGCGCGGGACGTACGCCTCCGGCTGATAATAGTCGTAGTAGCTGACGAAATACTCGACGGCGTTGTTCGGGAAGAACGACTTGAACTCGCCGTAGAGTTGTGCCGCCAGGATCTTGTTGGGGGCGAGGACGATGGCGGGACGCTGTAGGTTCTGGATGGTGTGCGCCATGGTGAAGGTCTTGCCCGAGCCGGTGACGCCGAGCAGCACCTGATCCTTCTCGCCGCGGTGGAGGCCCTCGGTCAGCTCGGCGATGGCGGCCGGCTGGTCGCCGGCGGGCGAGAAATCCGACACGAGCTCGAACGCCCGCCCGGCCTCGGGGCGACGGATCAGTTCGGGCAGCGCTGCCGCTGCCTTCAGGAGATCGAGGGCGTCGAGACCTTCGGTCGGCTGCATGCAATGTTCCACTGGCGAAGACTCGAGAGGATGGGCCGTCGCCGACGACAGCTCAAGGGGCGCCCTCCACCACTCCTGCCACCTGCTGCCACGACGCCAGCTGGTGCGGCGGCAGCAAGGGACGGATAGGATGGGTCCGCAGGCAAGGGGACGGGGATGATCGAGCTCTACACCTTCGCGACGGCGAACGGCCAGCGGGCGTCCGTGATGCTGGAACTGTCGGGGCTGCCCTACCGGGCGCACAAGGTCGACATCCGCCAGGGCGAGCACAAGCATCCGGAGTTCCTGGCGGTGAACCCGACAGGGGCCATTCCCGCCATCGTCGATCCCGAAGGTCCGCGTGGCTCGCTGGCCCTCAACCAGTCCGGTGCGATCATCCTGTATCTGGCGGAGAAGTCCGGACGGCTGCTCCCCACGGAGCCGCGCGCCCGCATCGAGACGCTGCGCTGGTTCATGGCGGTGATGACGGATCCCGCACCGGCCAGTGCCTCGATCTTCTACATGGGCATGGCCATGCAGCCGCCGCATGCCGATGTGGTCCAGTTTTGCGAGGACCGCTTCATCCAGTTGCTGAAACCGTACGAGACGCGACTAGGCACGGCAGACTGGCTAGCCGACGAAATGTCGATCGCGGACGTGGCGCTCTATCCGACGATCGCGACGCGGCGCAGCCTCGTGGAGAAAGCCAGGCTGACGGGCATCCTACGGTGGGCCGACCGGTTGGCGGCCGATCCTGCCGTCGCTCGGGGCATGGCCGTCGGGGCATGAGCGAAACTCAAGCGCTCGTGCCGCCCCCGCCGAGCTCGACCTGGATGTCGGCGGCCTGGAGCCCCTCCTGACCGGCCGAAGGTCCGACGAAGATCCGCACGAGTCCGGGTTCGAGTGACGGGCGCAGATCGACGCCGGGGAAGGTCACGTCCTCCGTCGTCAACGAGAAGTGCGCGACGCCACTGCCGCCGGCTGGAAGCTCCAGTTTCGCCAAGCCTCGGAGTTCCAGCAATGGTCGGGTGACGCTGGCCAGGGGATCCCGGATGAACAGGAAGAGCGTCGCCTCGGTCGCGAATTCGCTTTCGTTCGCGGCGTCGACCTCGATCCGCAGCGTGGTTCCCGACGACAGCACGTGCCGGTCGACCCGCATCTGTCCTACCCGCAGGCGGGCGAGCGACAGTCCCCAGCCGAAGGGGAACTGCGGCGCCGAGGGCGTGTCGATCCAGCGGCTCGTGTAGTGCGTGCGGTCGTCGGTCGGCCGCCCTGTGGGTCTCGGTCCGAGGTGGATCGGGATCTGCCCCGCCGACCGCGGCCAGGTCACGGGCAGGCGGCCGACCGTGTCGGCGCGGCCCGTCAGCACGTCCGCGACCGCGTTGCCGGCTTCATGGCCGAGGAACCAGGTCGCCAGAACGGCCGCCGCTTGATCGAACAGCCACGGCAGGACGAGCGGACGCCCGCTCGAGAGAAGGACGACGACGGGCTTTCCCGTGGCGAAAATGGCTTCGGCCAATTCCCGCTGCAGCCCGGGAAGGTCGATGGACGCCCTGCTCGCCGCCTCGCCGCTCATCCCGCGCTCCTCGCCGAGGCAGAGGACGACCAGGTCCGCGTTCTCGGCGAGGGCCACGGCCGCCGGGATGCCCGAGTCGTCGCCGCCCGAAATCTCAACACCCGCCGCATGCTCGATGGTCACCTCGGGCAGGGCTGCCTGCAGTCCGGCACGGATGGCGACCGCGGTTCGCGGGTCGCCGATGCCGGCCCACGGTCCCAGCATCTGCTCCGGCGCGTCCGCGAGGGGACCGAGAAGGGCGATGCGGCGCAGGTCGGGCGCAAGCGGCACGAGGCCGGGGCCGTTCGTCAGCAGCACGATGGACCGTCGCGCCGCCTCGCGTGCGAGCGACAGATCCGGCTGCCAGTTCGAGGCGACGCTCTCCCGCGTCGGATCGTCGAACAGGCCCAGACGCGCCTTCAGCGTCAGCACACGGCGGACCGCCTCGTCGACGAGGGCCTCGGACACGAGGCCGCGTTCCACCGCGATCGGCAGCCCCTTGATATAGGCGCCGCCCATCATGTCGACGTCGACGCCGGCCTCCAGCGCCAGAGCGGCGGCTTCGGCGAGGTCGCCGGCGATCCCGTGCTCCAGAAGCTCGCCGGTGGACCCGTAGTCGCTGATGATCACGCCGTCGAAGCCCCACCGCTCGCGCAGCAGGCCACGGAGGAGCGCCACGTGCGCGGTCATCGGCAGGCCGGCCAGATCGGTGAAGGCCGGCATGAACGTGACCACGCCCGCTTCCAGCGCCGCCTTGAACGGGGGCAGGTAGACCTCGGCCAGGGCCCGCTCCGAGACGTCGGTTTCGGCATATTCGCGGCCGGCGCTCACCGCACCGTAGGCGACGAAATGCTTGGCACAGGTGGCGAGGCCGCCGCCGTGGAAGCCCGCGATCTTGGCCTCGCCGAAGCGACTGGCGAGCCAGGGATCCTCGCCGGCACTCTCCGCGATCCGCCCCCAGCGCGGATCGCGCGCCACGTCCACCATCGGCGCGAAGGTGAGATCGCAGCCGTCGGCCGCGGCGTCGCGGGCCGCCGCCTCCGCCGTCCGGCGCCAGAGGTCGGGCGACATCGCGGCCGCTTCGCCGAGCGGAATCGGGAACACGGTGCGATGGCCGTGCAACACGTCCAGTCCGGTGAAGAGCGGGATCCCGAGACGCGTTCCCAGCGCCAGCTTCCTGACCTCCCGCACCTTTTCGGGGCCGTAGAGGTTGAGCACGCTGCCGACACGACCGGCGGCGATCTCCTCCCGGTAGTCGTCGGACAGGTACGGGCCGGTCACGGTGCTCGGGGCCGCGAGCATCGTGAGCTGGCCCACCTTCTCGGCCAGCGTCATCTCGGCCATGAGTGTGTCGATTCGTTCGGCCAGCGCTTCTATGCCCGGCATGTGCCTCTCCCGATCGGCCGCGTGGCAACGCTAACGTGGCCGCAAGGAGGCGACCAGCATCGAGAGTGGTCGACGTCGCGTTCCGTGTCGGAGATAACCAGCGCAACGAGACGGAAGGTCAGGAGGGGCGGAGCGGGCCAGAATGGCGGCAGAGACCGGTACGACAGCCGCGAAGACCGAGGGGGACGCGAGGGCACGCGACCCTCGGGCAGACCTTATGACGCTGTGGCGGGCGCTGTCGCTCGTGCCGGAGCGTCGCGGCATCTATCTGCTCGCCGGGCTGATCATGGCCGTCCTGACCGGCAACATGATCGGCCAGGTCGCAATCAACAAGTGGACCGGCAACTTCTACGACGCCATCGAGGCCCGCAATCTCGTGGCGTTCTGGCGCGAGCTCGGCGTCTTCATCGTCATCGTCACCATCATGCTCCTGCTCGTCGTCGCGCAGACCTGGATGCAGGAGCTGTTCAAGATCCGCCTGCGCTACTGGCTGACGGACGACCTGCTCGACACCTGGCTTACGCACCAGCGCGCCTACCGGATGGCCTTCGCCGGCGAGATCGGCCTCAACCCGGACCAACGCATCCAGGCCGACGTCAGGCAGTTGGCGGAGCTGTCGTCCGATCTGGGTGTCGGGTTACTACAGGCGACGGGCCTGCTCGTCACCTTCGTCGGCGTGCTCTGGATCCTGTCCGAGCAGGTCGTCTTCGTCATGCACGGCGAGCGGTTCACCATTCCGGGCTACGTCGTCTGGTGTGCTTTGGCCTACGCGATTGCCGGGTCGTGGCTCACCTGGCGTGTGGGCCGGCCGCTCGTGCCGCAGAATGCCGAGCGCTATGCCCGCGAGGCGGCCTTCCGCGCAGCGGTCGTGCGCGTCGACACCAACGCCGAGAGCATCGCCCTCTTCGGCAGCGAGGCTCAGGAGCGCGTCCGGCTCGAGAAGCCGCTGAACTCGGTCCTCCTCGCTACGCGGAAGATCGCGGACGGCATCGCGCGGGTCACCTGGGTGACCTCGGGCTATGGCTGGCTCGCCATCGTGGTGCCGATCATCGTCGTCGCCCCAGGCTATTTCGGCGGCGAGATGACCTTCGGCGACCTGATGATGGTCGTCGCCGCCTTCAACCAGGTGCTGGCAGCCCTGCGCTGGTTCGTCGACAACTTCATCCGCATCGCCGACTGGCGTGCGGTCCTGCAGCGCATCGCGGCCTTCCGTGAGGCGGCGCGCGAGCTCGACACGCTGGGTGCTTCGGCGGCCAAGATCGACCGGCGCCTCGATACCGACGGCGGGGTCGTGATCGAGAATCTGGCGGTCATGATCGGCGACGGCACGGTACGGCCCGAGGATCCCACGATCACCGTGCAGAAGGGCGGCAGCCTGCTGATCCTAGGCGACACGCGCTCGGGCAAGACCACCCTGTTCCGCGCGGTCGCCGGTCTGTGGCCCTGGGGCAAGGGGCACATCTCCCTGCCACCGGCCGAGCGCACGATGTTCCTGCCGCAGCGTGCCTACATGCCGAGCGGCACGCTGCGCGCGCTGTTCGCTTATCCGGATCCCGAAGGTACCTACCCCGACGAGGCGATCGCGGCAGCCATGAACCGTGTTGGTCTTGGTCACCTCGTCGACAATCTCGGCCGTCAGGGCCGCTTCGACCAGGAAGCCTCGCTCAGCGAGCAGCAGCGTGTCGGGTTCGTTCGTGTCCTCTTGCGCAAACCCGACTGTGTGATCCTCGACGACGCCGTGTCGGCGCTGGAGCCACAGGATCAGGAGCGCATGCTGTCGATCTTCGAGTTCGACCTGCCCGGTACGACGGTGGTCAGCATCGGCCGGCGTGCCGGACGCAAGGACTACTTCCAGCAGGTCGTGGCCCTGCACAGAACACCGATCAAACACGCGAACAGCGCCAATTCGGATCAGCTGCCGCCATTGGCAGACGACCATGGCGGCCACGGCCCGTCCGGGCCTCCCGACGAGCTGTTGCCCGACGACCTGTCGGACCCGCCCGCCCCCAAGTCGCCGGCGACGACCTCCTGACCGGCGCCCGTCAGCTCCAGTCGATCTCGACCGTCTGCCCCGCGCGCAGGGCGGCGTAGGCAGCGTCCGCCAGCTTGAGGGCGCGGCGGCCGTCGTCGAAGCCGACGGGGACCTTCTTGCCGTCCAGGACGGCGGCGGCGAAGGCATCCAGTTCCGCAACGTAGGCGGCGTGGTAGCGCTCGATGAAGAAGTCGAGCAGCGGGTCCTGGGCGGCCGTGCGCTCGGCGGTCCAGCGCTCGACGGTGGTCGGGCGCAGATTGCCGGCCTGCAGCATGCCGAGGCTGCCATGCGCCTCGACGCGCTGGTCGTAGCCGTAGACCGCCCGGCGCGAATTGTTGATGTGGACGAGCGCACCGCTCGCCGCCTGCAGGGTCACCATGACCGTGTCGTGGTCGCCCAGGGCGCCGATCTCGCGGTCCACCATGTTGGTCGCCATGCAGCTGACCGCCACCGGCTCTTCGCCCAGCATGAAGCGGGCAAGGTCGAAATCGTGGATCGTCATGTCGCGCAGGATGCCGCCCGAGACCTTGATGTAGGCGGCCGGCGGCGGCCCCGGATCGCGGCTGGTGATGACGAGCAGCTCGAGCTGGCCGACCTCGCCACGGCGCAGGGCGGCTTCCAGGGCGCGGAAGGACGGGTCGAAGCGGCGATTGAAGCCGAGTTGGACGACCGGCCCGAGATCCTTGATCGCCCGCCAGCAGGCATCGACCCGCTCGATATCGAGGTGGATCGGCTTCTCGCACAGGATCGCCTTGCCGGCCCTGGCGGACGCTTCGAGCAGCGTGACGTGGGTGTCGGTCGAGGAGGCGATGAGCACCGCGTCGACGGTTCCGTTGTCGAGGATCGCCTCGACCGAGTTGGCGATCTTCGCCCCGTGCTTCTTGCCGACCTCCTCGGCCGCCGGCCGGTGCACGTCGTAGACGGCGAAGAGCTGCATGCGCGGGTGCGCCGCGATCGTGTCGGCGTGCATCCGCCCGATCCGGCCGCAGCCGAACAGACCCATCCGCAGCATCGTTGGTCCTCCCTGCCGTACGGGCTCGTCCTACCATGGCCCGCCGCCCCGCCGCATTATGGACCGCCCGTTCCAGGCATTGCAAGTCGTGGAAAATTTGTTCTGTCGATCCGCTTCACGGCCGTGCACCCGCGGCGTATGGTGAGGCTGCACCAAACAAAGGGAGGCTCGGGCGATGGCGACCGTACGGCTGACGATGGCGCAGGCCCTGGTGAAGTGGCTGATGGCGCAGCGGACCGTCGTCGACGGCCACGAGGCCCCCCTGTTTCCCGGCGTGTTCGCGATCTTCGGCCACGGCAACGTCACCTGCCTCTCCGAGGCGCTGGAGGCGGTGAAGGACGAGTTCCCGACTTGGCGCGGTCAGAACGAGCAGTCGATGGCGCTGGCTGCCATCGGCTTCACCAAGGCCAAGAAGCGCAAGCAGATCATGGTGGCGACGAGCTCGATCGGGCCGGGGGCCACCAACATGGTGACCGCCGCAGCCGTGGCGCATACCAACCGCCTGCCGCTGCTGCTCCTCTCCGGCGACTACTACGTCACCCGCTTTCCCGATCCCGTGCTGCAGCAGGTCGAGCATTTCGGCGACCCCACCATCTCGGTGAACGACGCGTTCAAGCCCGTGGTGCGTTACTGGGACCGCATCACGCGGCCCGAGCAGCTGCTGCAGTCGCTGCCGCAGGCGATCGGCACGATGATCGATCCGGCGACGGCCGGCCCCGCCTTCCTCGGATTGTGCCAGGACGTGCAGGCCGAGGCGTTCGACTATCCGGCCCGGTTCTTCGAGCCCGTGGTGCACCAGGTGCCGCGACCCCGGGCCGATCTCGTCCAGCTGGCCGAGGCGGCAGCACTGCTGAAGATGGCGAAGAAGCCCTTCATCATCGCCGGCGGCGGCGTGCGCTACAGCGAGGCCGAGGAGATGCTGGGGGCCTTCGCCGTCAAGCACGGCATCCCCGTCGGCGAGACGCTGGCCGGCCGCACGGTCATGCTGCACGACCACCCGATGAACGCCGGCCCGGTCGGCATCATGGGGTCGTCCTCGGCCAACGAGCTTGCGGCGGACGCGGATGTGATCCTCGCCGTCGGCACGCGGCTGCAGGACTTCACGACCGGATCCTGGACGCTCTTCGCCGACGATGCCCGCATCATCGGCCTCAACACCGCCCGCTTCGATGCCGCGAAGCACCTGTCGCTGCCGGTGGTCGGCGACGCCAATCTCGGGCTGGAGGAGCTGTCCGAGCGGCTGGAGCACTACAAGGCACCGACCGCTTGGACTGATCGGGCGAAGCAGCTCTACGCCGCGTGGAACGAGTTCATCGACCAACGCTCGGGGCCGACCAACGCCGAGGTGCCGACCTACGCCCATGTCGTGGGTGCGGTGAACCGGCTGGCCGACGCTAACGACCTGGCGCTGACGGCCGCCGGCGGCATGCCCGGCGAGTTGCTCATGAACTGGCGGGCTAAGGGCCTTTCGACCTTCGACTGCGAGTTCGGCTTCTCCTGCATGGGCTACGAGATCGCCGGCGGCTGGGGCGCCAAGATGGCCGATCCCGATCGCGACGTGCTCGTCATGGTCGGCGACGGCAGCTACCTGCTGATGAACTCGGACATCTATTCGAGCGTGCTGACCGGCCACAAACTCATCGTCGTCGTCTGCGACAATGGCGGGTTCGCCGTCATCGACCGGCTGCAGCGGGCGAAGGGCATCCCATCGTTCAACAACCTGATCGAGCACGCCAAGGTGCAACAGGCCTTCCGGGTCGACTTCGCCAAGCATGCCGAGGCGATGGGGGCGATCGGCGTGCGCGTCACCGGCATCGGCGAATTGGAGGCGGCGTTCAAGGCGGCGAAGGCCGCCGATCGAACCACCGTCATCCACATCGACGTGCACCCGACCGACTGGACCTCCGGCAGCGACACCTGGTGGGAGTGCGGCACGCCCGAGGTCAGCAGCCGTAACGCCGTCCAGGAGGCGCGCAAGGCGCATGAGGCCGGCAAGGGCAAGCAGCGCCAGGGCGTGTAGGGCGAACGGGCCCGGCCGAGGTCGGCCCCATCACTCGCTGGTGTGCTCGCGCATCGTCTCGCAGAAGGTCGCGAGCCGCCGCTGGTCGAGCATGAACTGCTTCAGCGGCGTGCGCGCCTCGTGGAACCAGATGTTGGCGAGAAAGCCGTAGAGGGCGGCATCGACACTGTGCGCCCGGTTGCCGAAGACGAAGGGGCCCGGGGTCAGAAGGCGCCCGATGACGGCGAGGTCGGCGAGGCCGCGCTCGTACACCTGGGCCGGCTCGTAGCGGCCGATGCCCTGGTACCAATAGCGGGTCGAATTGTACTCGGCCGCCCGGACCATGTCGGCCTCGCTCAACCGAGCATGGGTCTTCAGCATCTCGGCCCGGAACAGCGGCGCGAACTCCGGGTCCTTCCAGCGCGAGTAGGACATCACCCAGTAGAGATCGTCGAGCACGCGGCGGATCTTGAGCGACGTGTCCTGCTGCGCCTGGGTCAGGCCGGCATCGATCGGCAGGCCGTATTTCGAGATCAGGTGGACGATGATGGCGTCGCTGTCGCCCACCGTCTCGCCGTCGTCGACGATGTAGGGAAGCTGGCCGCGGGGCGCCTTCGACGCATCGAAGATGTGCTCGTGGCGGAAGGTGAGGCCGACGAGTTTGAGGAAGGCCCACACCTTGAGCCCGAAGGGATTGTTGTCGGGCAGGCCGTAGAGGTCCGGGTAGGAGTAGAGGGTCAGCATCGCCTCGGTCCTCCTCCCGGCTTTTCCGTCACCGTCGCGGACCCGCCACGACGTGGTCGTCGAACAGCTTGGCGATCTCGCCGCCGGGGAGACCAAGCACCTCGGCCAGGATCTCTTCCGTGTGCTGGCCCAACTCCGGTGCCGGCCGCGGGCTCTCGCGGGCGAAGGCGCTGAACTCGAAGGGCGAGCCCGGGGTCAGGAATGTGCCGATGCCGGGATGCTCGATCTCCTCGAACATCGGGTGCTTGACCGACAGGTCCGGATCCTCGGCAATGGCCTGCGCGAAGGAGCGGAACTCGGACCAGGTCACCCCCTGCTTGTCGAAGGCGGCGGCGAAGTCCTCCACCTTGCGGGCGGCGAACCAGGGCTCCAGCAAAGCCGTGATCTCCTTGCGGGCGCGGAAGCGGTTGCCCTCCTCGTCGAGATCGAGCCCGATCCTGGCGCCCAGTGCTGCCACCTGCTCCTTGAGTCCGGTAACGGCGAGGAGGCCCGACCACTGCCTCGTGGTAAGCGCCACGATCATGACCCGGCGGCCGTCGCCACACACGAAGTCCTGGCCGTAGGCGCCGTAGAGGGCGTTGCCGTATTTCGGACGGTCGAGGCCGTTCACCAGCACCTCGCCGAGGATGCCGAGATTGCCCAGCATGGCCAGCGCCACGTCCTTTAGCGCGATTTCAACTTCCTGACCCTGGCCGGTGATCCGCCGGTGGCGCTCCGCGGCCATGACGCCGAGGGCCGCCGACTGGCCGGTGATGCAGTCCCAGGCCGGGAGCACGTGGGCGATCGGGTCCTTCGAGCCCTCGGGGCCGGTGGCGTGGGGGAAGCCGACGGCGGGGTTCACCGTGTAGTCGACGGCCGGCCCGCCCTCGCGCGTGCCGAGCACGGTGACCATGATCAAGTCCTCGCGGCGCTTCTTCAGCTCCGCGTAGGACATCCACCCCGCCCCGCGCAGGTTCGTCAGGAAGATGCCGGCGTCGGGGCCGGGGGCGGTGATGAGTGCGGTCACCAGCTCGCGGCCGCGGGGCGAGGCGAGGTCGACCGCGAAGGAGCGCTTGCCCTTGTTCAGCCCGGCCCAGAACAGGCTGCGGCCGTCGGCGGTGACGGGCCAGCGATGATGGTCGAGGCCGCCCTCGATGCGGTCGAAGCGGATCACGTCGGCCCCCATCTGGGCCAGCGTCATGCCGGCGGAAGGGGCGGCGACGAAGGCGGTACCCTCGACGACGCGGAGACCCTGCAGCAGCTTCACCATCGTCTCCCGCTCCTCACGCCCAGTGGATGCTGGCCTGGAAGGCCACGTGGTCGTCGCCGTTGACCGTGTAGAGATCGTGGCCGCCATCCTCGCGCGGCCGGCCCATCAGGCGCAGCGAATCGAAGTGGAACAGGGGTCGCACGCCGCGGAACGAGAAGCGGGCGGGCCGTCGTTCGGGATGGTGCCGCTGGGCGGCCGCCATCAGCAGCATCGCCTGCAGCGGGCCATGCACCACGAGGCCCGGATACTTCTCCACCTCGGTGGCGTAGGGCAGCTCGTAGTGGATGCGGTGGCCGTTGAAGGTCAGGGCCGAGAAGCGGAACAGGAGGACGGTGTCGACGCTCACCGTGTCGGTCCAGATCGGATCGGCCGGGGCTTGCACCGGCTCGGGCGGGACGAAGCGATCGGGCATCGCGATGTAGACGATGTCCTGCTCCTCCTCGATGGCGAGGCCGCGGTCGGTGCCGAGCAGGTGCTTCACGGTGACGAACACCATCCGCCCCGTCTTGCCCTCCTTCTCGGCGACCTTGAGGATCTCCGACCGCTTGCGGAGGACGTCGCCGACCTGGAGGGGCGCCTTGAAGGTGAGCCGGCCGCCGGCCCACATCCGCCGGTCCAGCGGTACCGGCGGCAGGAAGCCGCCGCGCTTGGGATGACCGTCGGGGCCGACCTCGGACATCGGCACGATCGGCAGGAACGAGATCCAGTGCCACAGCTCGGGCAGCGGATCGCCGGCTTGGGCGTCGAGCGGACCGGACCCCAGCGTCGCGGCCAGTGCCCTTATCGGAACGGGCCAGGCGCGATCCTCCAGCTCCTCGACCCGGCCGACCCAGTCCTGCAGTGCCGCTTCGCCCATCGCACATCCCCTCCGACGCGAGGACGATGCTAGCCGAAGCATCCGGCGATGGCAGCGGTGCCTTGGCGATTGGTCGCGTGCCGGTGCATGTTCGGCCCAGCACCGCGAACGGGCACAAGAGGACGACAGGGATGGCTGTGCGCATCGGCATCGCACCGATCGGCTGGACGAACGACGATCTGCCGGAGTTGGGCGGCGAGATCACGCTGCAGCAGTGCCTGCGCGAGGCACGGCAGGCCGGCTATGCCGGTGTCGAGAAGGGCGGCAAGTTTCCGATGGACCCGAAGCAGCTGGGTCCGATTCTCGACGATCACGGCCTCGTCCTCGTTTCCGGCTGGTTCTCGGGCGGACTGCTGGAGACCACGGTCGACGAGGAGAAGAAGCGCATCCGAGTGCAGCTCGAGCTGTTCCAGGCGATGGGCTGCCCCGTCATCGTCTACGCCGAGACCTCGGGCACCGTGCAGAACCGGATCGAGGTGCCCGTGGCCGACCGGCCGAAGCTGAAGCCAGACGACATCCGCCGCTACGGCGAGAAGCTGACGAAGCTCGCCGACTGGCTCGTCACCGAGCACTGCCCGATGGCCTACCACCACCACATGGGCACGGTGATCGAGACCGAGCCCGAGATCGATCTCCTGATGGACTCGACGGACCGCTCCGTCGGCCTGCTGTTCGACACCGGACACCTGACGTTCGCCGGGGGCGATGTGCCCGGCACCCTGCAGCGGCATGGCAAAAGGGTGAACCACGTCCATTTCAAGAACATCCGGCCCAAGGTGCTGGAACGGGTGAAGAAGGAGAACTGGAGCTTCCTCAAGGGTGTCCTGGAGGGAGTTTTCACCGTGCCGGGCGACGAGGACGGGTGTGTCGACTTCAGGCAAGTATCGAAGATCCTGAAGGACATCGGCTATCAGGGGTGGATCGTGGTCGAGGCCGAGCAGGATCCGCGCAAGGCGAACCCGTTGGAGATGGCCGAGCTCGGCATGGAGGAGATCAGGGCGGCACTCGGGGAGGCCAAGATCGAGGTGGCATGACGAGCTCGACCGAGGAAGGCTGCGTGGTGTGCGGATCGGCGGTGCGGACGGACAAGCTGCCGGTGCGCGTGCGCCGGGGTGGCGTCGAGGTGGTGCGCCTCCTGGTGCCGATGCGGGTGTGCGACGAGTGCGGCTGGCAGACAATCGAGGATGCCGTGACGGACGAGGTCGTCCAGCGGCTTGAGAAGGTCACCGAGCCCGGCGACGAGATCGTCTTCCCGAACGACGACGTGCTGCATTGACGACCGCACGGCTCGCCGCGCCGTGCTGAGCTACCGCCACGCGTTCCACGCCGGCGGCTGGGCCGACGTGCTGAAGCACGCGGTCTTCACCTATTGCCTCGACTATGCGCTGAAGAAGCCGGCCCCGCTCTACGTGCTGGACACCCACGCCGGGGCCGGCGTCTACGACCTCGCCGACGCGATGTCTGCAAAGACCGGCGAGTGGCAGACCGGGGTCGGCCGACTGATGGAGAACGTGACCGACCCGCCGGCGCTTCTTCGGCGCTATCTGGGCCTGCTGGCGGGCGCGACCGTCTATCCCGGGTCGCCCGCCATCGCGGTCCGGCTGCTCCGGCCGGGCGATCGCCTCGATCTAGTCGAGCTGCACCCGACGGACTTCGCGGCGCTGAGGGCGCGCTTCGGCGACCTGAAGGGTGCTCGGGTGAGCCGCGAGGACGGGCTGGAGGTCATGCAGCGCCGCCTGCCGCCGCACGAGCAGCGGGGCCTCGTGCTGATCGACCCGAGCTACGAGATCAAGACCGAGTACGAGACGGTGGTCACGGCCCTCGTGAACGCGCACCGCCGCTGGCCGAACGGCACCTACATTCTCTGGTATCCCGTGATCGAGCGGATGCGGGTCGCCGCGATGCTCGCAGCGATGGTGGGAAGTGGCATCCGTCGCCAGTACCGGATCGAGCTGCTGATGGCGGCCGACGGTGCGAGGCGCGGGATGACCGCGTCCGGGGTGCTGGTCGTCAATCCGCCTTGGACGCTTGCGGCAGAAGCCCACGATGGCCTGCCGTGGCTGGTCGAGCGCCTCGGCGCCGAAGCCGGCTTCACCGCCGGCTGGCTCGTCACGGAATGAGTCTTCTCGCGGCTACGGCCGGATATCTCCTCGGGCTGCGGGATCCGATCGTCGCCGACTTCATGCGTGCCTGGCCCGACGAACCCGAGCAGCGCAACCTGCAGCCGACTATGTTGCCTGTGCAGGGCTTCCTGGGCGACCTCCGGGCCACAACGGGGCTGGCCGCGGACCTGGTCGAGGCCGCGCCGAACCTCGCCTGGCGGCAGACCTATGGCGCGGCCGAGATGCCGCCGTGCTTCCTCGATCGCTATGGCTGGACGGAACTGCTCGGCACGCGCGGACACTGGCGTAGCGACGAGCTGGCGGCCGGGTTCCTGCTGCTGGGCCCGGACACGCTCTATCCCGAGCATCGCCATGCCGCCGAGGAGATCTACATCGTCCTCGTCGGCACGGCCGACTGGTCCCGCGGCGGCGAGGGCTGGCGGAGGCGGATGCCGGGCGAGGTCGTCCACCACGACTCGCAGACCCCGCATGCGATGCGCACCGGCGCCGAGCCGCTGCTCGCCCTCTATCTCTGGCGGGGTGGCGATCTCGCCGAGAAGTCCCGGCTGACCTGACCGACGATCCCGAGGAGTTGCTCGTGCCGAATCTCGATCAGGCTCCGGAGCGGGCGCGGCTGGCCGTCGGCGCCATCTTCTTCAGCAATGGCTGCGGTCTCGGCCTGTGGGCCAGCCACATCCCGATCGTGCGACGCGGCCTCGATCTTTCGGAGGGCCAGCTCGGGATGGCACTGCTCAGCATGGCCGCGGGTGCGATCCTGGCGATGCCCAGCATGGGCTGGGTCGCCAATCGCTACGGCAGCCGCCGCTGCGCGCTGGTGATGGGGCTGGCCTTCACGCTGCTGCTCAGCACGCCGCTGATCGCTCTCTCCCTCCCGCTCCTGATCGTCGCCACCTTCTTCCTCGGTATCGCCAACGGCTCGCTCGACGTCGCGCAGACGACGCAGGGCAGCGTCGTCGAGCGGCGCCTCGGCCGGCCCGTGATGTCCTACGTGAACGGGTTCTTCAGCCTGGGTGCCGTCACCGGGGCGGCCCTCGCGGGCGTCCTCCTCTCCAGCGGCGGTCCGCCGGCCGCACTACTGGCCGCGGCCGGGGTCGGGCTCGCCGTGATCGTGGCGGTAGCATCAATGTACCTGCTGCCGGAACCCGAGGGCGGTGCCCCAGGCGACCACGCCTTCCGGCTGCCGGGGCGGGCCGCCCTCCTGATCGGTCTCCTGGCGTTTCTCGGCGTGCTGACCGAATGGGCGATGATGGACTGGAGCACGGTCTTCCTCAGCGGCGTGCTGGCGCTGTCACCGGCGATGGCGGCCTTCGGCTTCGGCGCCTTCTCCGTGGCAATGATGATCGGCCGCTTCACCGGCGACCGGGTGGTGGCCAAGCTCGGCCCGAGGCGGGTGCTGCAGGCGTCGGGCGTGCTCGCCGGGATCGGCGTGCTCCTACTGGTGACGGCACCCGGGCCGGCGGTGGCCGTGCCCGGTCTGGCCCTGGCCGGCCTCGGCCTCTCGAACCTGTTTCCGATCCTGATCTCCGCCGCTGCCCGACTGCCGGGGATGGCGCCGAGTGCCGGTGTGGCGGCGGTGGCGACCTTCGCCTATTTCGGCGGGCTCATCGGGCCTGTGCTGATCGGCTTCGGGGCCGAAGTGCTGGGGCTGCGGGGTGCCATCGGCCTTCTGGTGCTGGCCTGCATCGCGATCGCCGCTGCCGGCTTCTACGGTGCAGTCGGACGCAGACTGGCCACCGCACCCCGCGGCCTGAGCGATCGATCTCGGTGCAGATCGGCTTGCCGGCGAAGAACTCCCTCCAGGCCGTCTCGAGGATCTTGATGAAGCGGCGGAGGATGTGGGCCGGGACGTCCTTCCGGTTGCCGCATTCAGCAGGACGACGATGGTGCGCCTGGTGCCGGGCTTGTGCAGGACCCCGGCCTCGGAGCCGGCACCCGAGCCCGTGTGCCCCCACCATCCGTCGATCATGCCCATGCCCAGACCGTAGAGATCGTACTCCGGACCGTTCGTCGCGCGGCGGCCCACGAACCGCTGTCGCTGCAGCTTCGCCGGCAGCAGCGTGCCCTCGACCAGCGCCTCGCCCCAGGCCCGAAGATCGGCCGCCGTCGAGGACATGGCGCCGGAGGCGCCGAGGCTCGTGAAGTTGACGTCGAGCGCGGCGGGTCGGCCGTTCTCGAAACCCTGGTAGCCCTGCACCCGCGGGCCCGGGATACGCGTCCCGTAGAGATAGTCCGTCGACGCGAGCTTCAGCGGGCGGAAGATGTTGGTGGTCAGCGTGGGCCCGACCGGGCGCGTCGTGACCTTCCTGATGACGCGACCCAGCAGCAGCGTGTTGGTGTTCGAGTATTCGTACTGCGTGCCCGGCTGGAAGTTCGGCCTGTGCTTCAGAGCACAGGCCAGGAGCTCGGGGTCGGTCCACCGGCGCAGGGGATCCGCCACGAACGCGTTCCGCCAGGCAGGGTCGCTCGTGTAGTTGAAGAGGCCGCTCGTCATGCCGGCCAGATGGCGCAAGGTGATCCGGTCGCCGTTCGGCACGCCCGGATAGTAGCGGGAGATCGGGTCGTCGAGGCGGACGCGACCGGCCGCTACCAGTTGCAGCACCCGCGTGACGACGAAGGATTTGGTGACGCTGCGGATGGCGAAGCGGTCGCCGAGGCGGACCTTTCGACCCGTGTGGACATCGGCCAGACCGAACGCGCGGACCCAGCCGCCGGAGCCCGTCCAGACCCCGGCGACGGCGCCGGGCACGTCGCACTGGCGCAAGGCGCGCTCGACCACGCTGCCGAACGCCTGGCCCTGCAGCGAGGCAGGCGAAGCGTCCTCGGCGCGGGCCGGTAGGATCGCCAGGATCATGCAGGCGATGCCGGCCAGCAGCGATCGCATCCATAAGCTCACGAAGGTTCTCCCTGCCGACGCACGGCTCGTGCCTTGGGCATCCGCGCAGACAGGGAATAGCAGACGTGGCGCTCAGCTTCGCAGCAGAACCGCATCCTCGGGCGCGAAGTCGAGCCAGCACTCGGCACCCTGCTCCAGGCCCGGAAGCTCGGCGCGGCTCGCATTCGAGCGGAAGACGGCGACGCGCTGGCCGCCGTCGAGGGTGAGGTAGACGTGGCTGGTGCCGCCGAAATAGGCGAGCTCTTCCACCTTGCCGGACCAGCGCAGCGGCGGCTCGCCGGCATTGTCCATGCCGAGCCGGATCTTCTCGGGGCGAATCGCCAGCGAGGCGGCACCCGGCCCGTGGCCGTCGCCCGGCACCTCGACGGTGCCGAGACCCGGAATGGACATGGTCGCGACACCGCCGCGCTCGGCCGTCACCTCGCCCTCGAACATGTTGGTGGCGCCGATGAAGTCGGCCACGAACTTGCAGTTCGGGTGCTCGTAGAGGTCGCGCGGGGCGGCGCGCTGGAGGATCTTGCCGTGGCTCATCACGGCGATCTCGGTCGCCATGCTGAGCGCTTCCTCCTGGTCGTGGGTGACGATGACGAAGCTGATCCCGACCTCGTGCTGCAGGCGGACCAGCTCCAGCTGCATGTCCTCGCGCAGCTTCTTGTCGAGGGCGGAGAGCGGCTCGTCGAGCAGCAGGAGCTTCGGCCGCTTCACGAGCGCCCGGGCCAGGGCAACCCGCTGCCGCTGGCCGCCAGAAAGCTGGGCCGGCTTGCGCGCCGCGAACTGGCCGAGGCGCACCATGGCCAGCGCCTCGTCGACACGGGGACCGATCTCGGCCTTCGGCACGCCCGAGACCTTGAGCCCGTAGGCGACGTTGTCGGCGACCGTCATGTGCGGGAACACGGCGTAGGACTGGAACACCATGTTCACCGGCCGCCGGTTCGGCGGGACGCGCGCCATGTCCTCGCCGTCGATCAGGACGCGACCCTCCGTCGGTGTCTCGAAGCCGGCCAGCATCCGCAGCAGCGTGGTCTTCCCGCAGCCCGAGGGACCCAGCAGTGCGAAGAAGGCGTTGCGCGGGATGTCGAGGGAGATGTTCTCGACCGCGGTGAAGGAGCCGAACCGCTTGGTCACACCCTCGAAGCGGACGATCGGGGCCTCGGCCATGGATCAGGCGCTCTCCAGCTTGGCGGGGGCCTGCAGGCGCATGGCCACGACGGTGAGGAGGATGGTGACGGCGATCAGCACCGTCGAGGCGGCGTTCACCTCGGGCGTCGCCCCGAATCGGACCATCGAATAGATCTTGATCGGGAACGTGATTGTCTCCGGTCCCGAGGTGAAGAAGGTGATGACGAAGTCGTCGAGGGAGAGCGTCATCGCCAGCAACGCGCCGGCGATCAGTCCCGGTCCCATGTAGGGGATCATCACGTTGACGAGCGTCTGCCACTCCGAGGCGCCGAGGTCCTTCGAGGCCTCTTCCAGGCTGCGGTCGAACCCTTCGAGCCGCGAGCGCACCACGACGGTGACGAAGGGAAAGCAGAACGCGACGTGCGAGAGGATGATCGGCGTCAGGTTGGCCGGCCAGGGCAGGCCTTGTGGGAAGCCGATGCGGGAGAAGAACACGAGCAGGGCCACGCCCATGCAGATCTCGGGAATGACGATCGGCAGGGCCGAGCCCGCTTCCAGCAGCGGCTTGCCGGGAAAGCGGAAGCGCCAGAGCGCCAGCGCCAAAAGGGCGCCGATGACGGTGCTGACGATGGTGGCGACGATGGCGATAACCAGCGTGTTGGTGAAGGCCTCGATCAGGGAGGCGTCCTGCCACGCCTCGCCATAGTACTTGGTCGAGAAGCCGCGCCAGACGATGTTCCGCTTGCTGTCGTTGAAGCTGAACACGACCAGGATGACGATCGGCGCGTAGAGGAAGACGAAGGTCAGGAGCAGCCAGATCCGCAGCCACCAGCGCTTGCTGTAGTCGAGCGGATGGACGTCAGACACGGGCGGCTTCCCGCCCGGTGATCCAAGCACGGATCGCCAGGATGATGAACGTCAGATAGAGCAGCATGAAGGAGAGGGCCGCACCCAGCGGAATGTTGTTCGCCGCCTTGAACTGCCGCTCGATCACGTTGCCGATGAGTTGGCTGTCCGGCCCGCCCAAGAGGTCGGAAATGAGGAAGGTGCCGAGGGCGGGAATGAAGACGAGGATGATGCCGGACACGATGCCGGGCTTGGCCAGCGGTACGGTGACACTCCAGAAGGTGCGCCACTGGCTGGCACCGAGGTCCAGGCTCGCTTCCAGGAAGCTGCGATCGAGCTTTTCGAGGTTGGCGTAGAGGGGCAGGACCATGAAGGGCAGGTAGACGTAGACGATGCCGAAGATCACCGCCGTGTTGTTGTAGAGCAGTTCCAGCGGCTCGAACTTCGGGCCGAGAAGTCCGGCCAGACCAATCGGGGCCAGCAGGTAGCGTGCCGCCAGCCACAGATACTCGAGACCGAAATTGACGTAGCCGTTCTCGCGAAGCACCGCGATCATGGCGTAGGTGCGGATCAGCAGGTTGGTCCAGAAGGGCAGGATCACGAGCAGCAGCAGGAGCGGCTTCACCCGGGGTGCCGCGAAGCTGATGACGAGCGCCACCGGCAGGGCGACGATCAGGCAGACGACGGTCGCCACGATCGACACCCAGAGCGTCTTCCAGAAGATGCCGAGATAGAGCGGATCCAGCGTCGCCCTGTAGTTCTCGAGCGTCCAGGTGACCGCGATGTCGACCGGTCCCTGCCGCTCGCCGAACACCAGGAACCAGATCAGCCCCAGCGGAACGAAGAACAGGAGAAGAAGCCACGCCGTGCCGGGAAGAAGGGAGGTGAGGAACAGGCCCGGTGCTGCGCGCCAGCTGTCCATCCCTCGCCCCCGACTTCCTGCCGACCGTGCGCGATCAGGCGGCCAGCACCCGGGTCATCGCGGTTTCGTAGAGCGTTTCCACCGACTCGCCCTGGTAGACGATGGTCTCGCACTTCGCGAGCGCTTCCGGCGACGGGTAGATTGCAGCGTTGTCGCGGTCCTCGGCGGGCAGCAGCTCCTTGGCTGCGGCGTTGGGCGAGGCGTACTTGACCTCGGATGCGATCTCCGCCCCCACCTTGGCATCGAGAATGAAGTTGATGAACTTGAACGCGTTGCCGCGATTCGGTGCACCTTTTGGAACCAGCATGGAGTCGGTCCACAGGACCGAGCCTTCCTCGGGCAGGACGTAGTTCAGCTCCTCGTCCTCGGCCATCACCTGCAGGATGTCGCCCGACCATTCGAGGCACATGTCGACCTCACCCGAGATCAGGAGATCCTGTCCGGTGTCGGGGGCGAACGCCTTGATCCACGGCTTGGCCTGGATCAGCACCTGGGCCGCGGCGTCGATCTCCTTCTCGTCCTTCGTGTTGACCGAGTAGCCCAGATACTTCATCGCGCAGCGCAGCGTGTAGCTGTCGTTCAGCACCGACATCTTCTCATCGAGGTGCTTGTCGCCGAACAGGTCGGCCCATTTGGTCGGATCGTTATCGCCTTTGCGATAGCCGATCCCGATGGTGCCCCAGAAGTAGGGGATGCTGTGCGCGCATTGCGGATCGAAGGCGGGATCGGCGAACTTGGCGTCGAGATTCTTGAAGTTCGGCAGCTGGCTGTGGTCCATCTCGTCCAGCATGCCGGCCACGATCATCTTCTCCACCCAGTTGTTGGTAGCGAAGACGACGTCGTAACCGGGATTGCCCTCGCGCAGCTTGGCGAACATCTCGTCGTTGCTGGCGAACAGGTCGTAGCGGACCTTGATGCCGCTGGCCTCGGTGAACTGCGAGATCGTCTCCGAGCCGATGTAGGTGTCCCAGTTGTAGACGTTGAGGACCTGATCGTCGGCGCGGGCGCGCGTGGGAAGTGCCGCTCCGGCGGCCGCGGCAAGGCCGGCGCCGAGAAGTGTGCGACGGTTCAATGCGCCGGTGGCTGTCCGGCGAAGGCTACGGTTCATGGGCTGGGTCCGTAATGTCGGTCGTTGGCTGAGAGTTATGCAAGATCTGTTCTCATCCACGAGGCCTGTCAACGGACACCCACAGGTCTCGTAGCTGAATAAACCGAGGGTTGATTATACTCGCGATTCTTCTTACTTCGCGAACACGGCGAGATCCGCGTTCGTATCCGCGGCAAGGGCCGTGTAGTGATAATCGTGAGCGTTCCAGGTGACTTCGCGAACGCCGTCCGCCGCTTGCGACGCGACGGCAGGTGCCGGGGCGGCCGGCACCGTCCCCGCAGCCATCGGCTCCATCAGCACCAGCACCGAGCGTGCGGCCTGCGGGCTCACGCCCTGATAGTGCAGCAGGGCCGCAGGCGTGCCGCGAACATCGGCAACACTGCCTTCGGCGAGGGCATATCCCGACGGTTCCGTGAGGTCGGGCAGAGGATGGCCAAGCTGGCCCTCGAGCCAGGAGCGTACCTCCTCGGACGTTCCGGTCGTCATCAGGGCGGAGGCACGGGGCTGCACGCCGAGGCGCGCCTCGGCGAGCTTCAGCAAATCCTCGGCCTCCGGACCCGTGCCGAGGCCGGCGACGCTGCGCACCGTGTCGACCACGCCGGCGGCGGCGAGACCGAGAAAGGCCAAGCCGGCCAAACGCAGGGACCAGGTGCGGCGAACGGTCCCCGGCGGTTCGATCGCGGGAACAGGCCGCGGCAGGTGGGTGCGCTGGTCACCGCGGCGGCGGAGAGGCGTATCGGCTTCGTGTGGTCGCGGCGCCAGCAGGCTGAGGGCCGCCGGCTCGCGCTCCAGCCCCTGCCACAAGGACATGACCTGTTCGGTGGACTGCAGCCTTGCGCGGACGTCGCGCTCGAACTCGCGCAGCCGCGCGACACGGCCGCGGCAAGTGGCACATCCCATCAGGTGGCGGCGGAGGATAGAGCTGCCGGCCCGACCGAGCCTGCCGTCGACATGGGCTTCGAGGTACCGTTCGAGGTCAGAGCACTGCATCGGGCGTCCTCCCTCGGCGCCACCGTGGACTTTCGTTCAATGTGCGACGGAGTGCAACGGCCACCGGGGCCGATCCAGGCGTCGATTCCCTGTTGCCATACGCCAGCACACCGCCAACGATCAGCGGTCTGGAATGTACGTCGGGCGTCGAGGCATCCGCCCGAGTTTCTTCGCGGGAGGCGGGATGGGACAGAGAACGAATGTGCGCAACGTGGCGATCGTCGGCCCGAACGGGGTCGGCAAGACCACATTGCTGGAAAGCCTGCTGTTCGTGGCGGGGGCGATCAATCGCAAGGGAAAGGTGAACGACGGCACCACTGTCGGTGACGGAAGTGCGGAGGCCCGCGAGCGGCGGATGAGCACGGAGGTCAACGCCGCCGCCTTCTCGACCCAGGGTCTCGATTTCAACGTGCTGGACTGCCCGGGCTCGGTCGAGTTTCTGGCCGAGATGCAGAACGCCGTGCTGGGCTGCGACCTCGCCGTCGTCGTGGTCGAGCCGCAGCTGGCGCGGATGATCGCCGTCGCACCGCTCTTCCAGTTCCTCGACGCGCATTCGATCCCGCATGTCGTCTTCCTGAACAAGATGGATCGCGCCGACACGCGATTCCAGGACCTGCTCCAGGCGCTGCGCGGCCTCAGCACGCGGCCTGTCATCCCGCATCAGTACGCCATCGGCGGCGGCGAGGACCTCGTCGGCTACATCGATCTCGTCAGCGAGGAGGCGCACGCTTTCCGGGCCGGTGCCGCCTCCGACGTCATCCCGCTGCCCGAAGAGTATCGCGAGCAGGAGCAGATTGCCCGGCGCGAATTGCTGGAGGCGCTGGCCGACTTCGACGACGACCTCCTCGAGAAGCTTCTCGAGGATCAGGAGCCACCCCAGGAGCAGATCGTCCGCGACCTGCAGAAGACCCTCGGCGCCGACCAGGTCGTGCCGCTGTTCATCGGCGTTGCCGAGCAGGACATGGGTGTGCGCAAGCTGCTTGAGGCGCTGGTCCGTGAAGCGCCCGACCCGACGGTGCGGGCGGCCCAGCTCGGCATCGATGCCGACGGTCCGGCCATGGTGCAGATCCTGAAGAACTTCTACCTGGCGCAGACGGGCAAGCTCTCTCTGGCCCGGGTCTGGTCCGGCTCGGTGAAGGACGGCATGACGATCGGCGACATGCGGATCGGCGGCGTCTACCGCATGGTCGGCCAGCAGCAGCAGGCACTGGGCCAAGCCGAGGCCGGCGACATCGTGGCGCTGGCCCGGATGGACCAGGCGAGGACGGGCCAGCTCCTCGCCAATGGTCAGGGCAAACCCGCGACTCAGCCGCCGACCCCGCCCGAGACGAAGCCCATGTTCGCCTTTGCCGTGCACGCGGCGAACCGCAACGACGACGTGAAACTGTCGAGCGCTTTCGCCAAGCTGATCGATGAGGATCCGTCGCTGCGCGTCGAGCAGGACCCGGAAATGCGGCAGATGCTGCTCTGGGGCCAGGGTGAGATCCACCTCCGCGTCGCCCTCGACCGGATGAAGAACAAGTACAATGTCGAGGTGGCGCCGACCGCCCCGAAGACCCCCTATCGCGAGACGATCCGCAAAGGGGCCCACAGTCACGGGCGGCACAAGAAGCAGTCGGGTGGCCACGGCCAGTTCGGCGACGTGAAGCTCGAGATCCAGCCCTTGCCGCGCGGCGAAGGCTTCCGCTTCGAGAACAAGGTCGTGGGCGGCTCCGTTCCGCGCCAGTTCATCCCGGCCGTCGAGGACGGCGCGCGGGAGTTCATGGCCAAGGGTCCCTTGGGCTTCCCGGTCGTCGATGTCGCGGTGGCGCTCTATGATGGCCAGTTCCACAGCGTCGACAGCAACGAGATGTCCTTCAAGATGGCGACCGCCCAGGCGCTGAAGGACGGGCTGCCGAACTGCCAGCCGGTGCTGTTGGAGCCGATCCTGGCCGTCGTTCTCTCGGTGCCGTCGGACTATACCAGCCGTGCCCTGCAGCTCATCTCCGGCAAGCGCGGCCAGATCCTTGGGTACGAGGGCAAGGCCGGCTGGTCCGGGTGGGACGAGATCCGCGCCCACATCCCGCAGGGCGAGATCCACGACCTGATCGTCAACCTGCGTTCCCTCTCGCAGGGGACGGGCTTCTTCGAGTGGGCCCACGACCACCTGCAGGAGGTGCCGGACCGGTTGGCGCAGGCGATCGTCGACAAGTATCGCGAGGCCGCCGCGGGCTGAGCGGTCGTTCCGCGATCCCTGCCCCCAAGGCAGCCGGGCGGGTGAGCAGGCGAGGTGCCGGTGCTTTCGCCCGGCGCGTCCGCTCACTGTTGCCCTGGCGGATCTGGCTGCGGCGTGCCGTGATCCTGTTCGTGGTAGCACCGTTCCTGGTGCTCGTCGTCTATCGGTTCGTCCCGGTGCCGTTCACGCCGCTGATGGCGATCCGGCTCGTCGAGGGCTACGGCTTCGACAAGGACTGGGTGCCCTTGGGCTCGATCTCGCCCCATCTGCCGCGGAGCGTGATCGCGTCCGAGGACAACCGCTTCTGCGTCCATGGCGGGTTCGACTGGCAGGCGCTGGGTAACGAGTTCGACCGGGCGCTGGAGGGCGAGCGACCGCGCGGGGCCAGCACGATCAGCATGCAGACGGTGAAGAACGTGCTGCTCTGGCCGGGCCGCGATCCGCTCCGGAAGATCGTCGAAGCCTGGTACACGCCGCAGCTGGAGCTACTCTGGAACAAGCAGCGGATCCTCGAAGTCTATCTCAACATCGTCGAGTTCGGCCCCGGCATCTACGGTGCGGAGGCGGCCTCGCGCCGGTTCTTCAAGAAGCCCGCGAGCCAGCTGAGTGCCGTCGAGGCGGCACGCTTGGCAGCCGTCCTGCCAGCACCGCTCGACTGGTCCGCCGCCCAGCCGGGCCCGCTCGTGCGCCGGCGTACCGCCTTGATCCTGCGCCGCATCGGCCAGCTCGGCCCCTATCTCGACTGCGCGCCCTGAGCCGCGTATCAGCGCGGTCGGCGGCGGAGACGGGGATTCATGGCGACGACGAAGATACCGGCGACGGTGATCACCGGCTTTCTGGGCGCGGGCAAGACGAGCCTGATCCGGCACCTGATCGAGAACGCGAACGGGCGGCGCATAGCCCTCGTCATCAACGAGTTCGGCGATGTCGGCGTCGACCGCGAGCTGCTGCTCGGCTGCGGCATCGCCGGCTGCGAGGAGGGCGACCTCATCGAGCTCGCCAATGGCTGCATCTGCTGCACCGTCGCCGACGACTTCCTCCCCACCATGCACCAGCTGCTCGACCGGCCCGATCCCCCGCAGCACATCGTCATCGAGACCTCGGGCCTCGCTTTGCCGAAGCCCTTGGTGAAGGCGTTCGGCTGGCCCGAGGTGAAGAACCGCGTCACCGTCGACGGCGTCGTCGCTGTGGTGGATGCCGAGGCGGCCGCCGCCGGCCGGTTCGCGACCGATCCCGAGGCCGTCGCGGCGGCGAGGCGCCAGGATCCGGCGCTCGATCACGAGAGCCCGCTCGAGGAGCTGTTCGAGGAGCAAATCCAGTGCGCGGACATGGTCGTGCTCAACAAGCTCGACCGGGTCGACGCGGGCGAACGAGAGCGCGCCGAGAGCGAGGTCTCGCGCTACCTGCGACCGGGTGTGCGCACCGTTCCGGCGCGGTTCGGGGCGGTCGAGCCGCGTGTCCTGCTCGGCATCGGTGCCGCCGCCGAGGACGATCTCGACAGCCGCCCCTCGCATCACGAAGCGGAAGGTCACGACCACGATCACGACGAGTTCGAGAGCTTCACGGTCGATCTTGACCCGATCGCAGATCCCGAGACCCTTCTCGAGCGCATCCGGGCCGCCGCGACCGCGCACGAGGTCCTGCGCGTGAAGGGCTTCGCCGCCGTCGAGGGCAAAGCGCTGCGCCACGCCGTGCAGGCCGTGGGCGATCGCGCCCAGGGCTATTACGACCGGCCCTGGCGGGCCGACGAGGAGCGCCGGACCCGCCTCGTCGTGATCGGTCTCCGCGGTCTCGACCGGAGTGCCGTGACGGACGTTCTCGCGGGCTGACCATGCGCGCGGCTGCCCTCGTCGCCTTGGGTTGTTTGTTCGGCGGCGCCGACGCCCGAGCCGCCTGCACCGTCGCCGCCAGTTGGCCCGGCGGTGGGGCGCGGTGGCAGGTCGACATGGCGGCGGTCGCTGCGGCCGTGAAGGACGGTGGCTGCGACTACCTGCAGCGCGACGCCGAGGCGTCCGCCGGACGTCAGCTGCGCGATCTCTCGGTACTCGGAGAAGGTTCGGCCAAGGTGCTGATCGTGACCGCCGTCGACCCGCAGCGGGTGCTGCCGGCGGTCGATTCGGTGCTGGCGGACGGTCGGACCGTCATCGCCTACGACCGCGCCATTCCGAAGCCGGATCTTCTCTATCTCAGCTTCGATGCCGTCGACGTCGGCCGGCTCCAGGCAGAGTCCCTGCTGCACCTGCGCCCCAAGGGCCGCTACGTGATCCTGAAAGGCGATGCGGCGGATCCAAACGCCGATCTCGTCTACCGTGGCCAGCGCCAGGTGCTCGATCCGGCGATCAAGAAGGGCGAGATCGCGCTCGTCGGCGACAGCTACGTCGCGGACTGGAGTGCGGCATCAGCATCGACCGTCCTCGAAGGCATCCTCGACGCCAGCCCGGGCGGTATCGACGCGATCCTGGCCGCGAACGACGAGATCGCCGGTGCGGCCATCGCGGTCCTGGAGAAGCGCGGCCTGGCGAGTGTCGCCGTGGCCGGCCAGGACGGCGAGCCCGCGGCCCTGCATCGGATCGCCCTCGGCACGCAGGCGATGACGGTGTGGAAGGACGGCCGCCGTCTGGGTGCCGCTGCCGGCAAGATCGCCACGGCGCTGGCGAAGGGGGAGACGCCGCCCGACATGGGGCAGATCCATCCCTGGACGGACGGGCCGCGCAAGGTGCCCCTGCGTGCCATCCTGCTGAAACCCGTCGCGATCGAGCGGGCCGATCTGCAGGACGTGATCGACAGCGGCTGGGTGACGCGGGCCGAGATTTGTGCCGGTGTCGACCCGTCCCTGGTCCCCGCCTGCACGCCGACCTACCCCATGCCGCCGCCGCGCAAGCCTGCGCTCTAGGCCGGCGCGAAGCTCTGCACGAGGCTCCCGGCGACCAGCGCCCAGCCATCGACCAGCACGAAGAAGATCAGCTTGAAGGGCAGGGACACCATCACCGGCGGCAGCATCATCATGCCCATCGACATGAGGATCGAGGCCACGACCATGTCGATGATGAGGAAGGGCACGAAGATCAGGAAGCCGATCTCGAAGGCACGGCGAAGCTCGCTGATCATGAACGCCGGCAGCAGGATCCGGAATGGCAGGTCCTCAGCCGTGGCAGGTGGCGGCGTGTCGGCGATCTTCAGGAATACGGCAACGTCCTCGTCGCGCACCTGCGCCAGCATGAAGTGGCGCAAGGGCCCGCCGGCCCGCTCGATCGCCTCCTCGGTACCAATCTTCTCCGCCATCAGCGGCTCGAGGCTGTCGCGGTAAACGGTCTCGAACGTCGGCGCCATGATGAAGAGCGTCAGGAACAGAGCGAGGCTCATCAGCACCGGGTTGGGCGGTGTCTGCTGCAGCCCGATCGCCGTGCGCAGGAACGACAGCACGATGACGATCCTGGTGAAGGACGTCACCATCACCAGGAGCGAGGGTGCGAGGCTCAGGACCGTGATCAGGAGGACGAGGCGGACGATCTGACCCGAGACGGTACCGCCCTGGCCCAGATCGAGGCTGAGCGACTGTGCAAATGCCGAACTCGGCAGGAGCAGCACGAGGCCGGCGACCGGCAGCCAGCGCCTCATCGCACCACCCTCGATACCGGCACGGTCTCGATCAGGCTGGTGCCGGCAGGACCCACCGCGATGAGGTGCTCGACATCGTCGCGACGCAGCAGGACCACCCGGGTGCGGGCATCCAGTTGCCGCACGGCCAGGACGAGGAGCCTCGGGTCGCCGGCACCCACCTTCGGCAGACCCGGCAGGCCGCGGCGGGCTACCCAAGCGAGCAGCAGCAGGAGGCCCAGGACGCCGGCCAGCGCCACGACGAACCGGCCGAGCTCGATGCCCTCGCTCATCGGTGCAGCCTGCTCTGCCGAGCATAGGCGACACCCGCTACCCGGGCCTCGTGGAGCTTCCGCAGGCTGGCGCCGGTGTCGACCCGTGCAGCCTCCAGTGCGTTTACGATGTGCTGCAGCTCGTCGAGAACGGCCAACCCGGGTTCCGCCAGAGCGGCCACGAGCCGCTGCACGCGCGCCAGGTCCGGCACGTCGCCCGCCTGCAGGCGTCCCCGTGCATCGGCCAGTGCGGCCAGCGCCTCGTCCTCGTCCGATCTCGTCGCGGGCATCGTGACGCCCCCACACCGGCGGTGCCGTACGGCCGCGGCGTTTGCCTCGACCTCTCCTGCAGGCTAGAGCCGACATGGTTAACCGATCCTTACCAGCGCCGTCGGCGCAGCGGCCCGCCATGGACGACGACTTCAGCGACGACGAGCTCCGCCGCTATGCCCGGCATATCGTGCTGCCCGAGATCGGCGGCACCGGTCAGCTGGCGCTGCGCCGGGCCCGCGTGCTGATCATCGGGCTGGGTGGCCTGGGCGGCCCGCTGGCGCTCTACCTGGCGGCCGCCGGCATCGGCACGCTCGGTCTGCTCGACGACGACCGCGTCGACCTCTCGAACCTGCAGCGGCAGGTCCTGTTCGACACCGATCAGCTCGGCCGGACGAAGCTGGACGCCGCCGTCGCACGCCTGCAGCAGCTCGATCCCGAGTTGCGGATCGTGCGGCACGCCATGCGGCTCGACCGTGCCAATGCCTCGTCCATCGTCGTCGGCTACGATCTCGTCGCGGATGGCAGCGACAATCTCCCCACCCGTGAGGCGGTCCATGACGCCTGCGCCGACGCCGGGATCCCGCTGGTCAGCGCCGCCGTGCAGGGCCTCGACGGCCAGCTGACCACCTATAAGAGCTATCTCGGCGACCCGCACCCCTGCCTGCGCTGCCTCGCCGGCGACGTTACCGATGCCGACGCTCTGCCGACCTGCGCGCAGGCGGGCGTGCTGGGTCCAGCGGCAGGCGTCATGGCGACGTTGCAGGCAGTCGAGGTCGTGAAGGAGATCCTGGATCTCGGCACGTCGCTATCGGGAACTCTCGTGCTCTATGACGCGCTGGGCGTCCGGCTCGATCGGGTGAGCTTGCGCCGACCGCCCGCATGCGCCGGCGGCTGCGTTCGCCGCGCTCCGCCAAAGCCCGCAGTTCTCTAGGGTTTACGCTCGCGTCAAGCCAAACCTAGCCGTTGCGCGGCGCGCCCGGCTTGGGCTAAGGGGCTCCCGTCGCGATCGGGAAATCCTGAACTTTGCCCAGGTGAAGAAAGTCCCGGGTAGTTCGAGCGGCAGTTTGGTCAGGACGTCTGCTTGCCGGAGGCCCTATGTCGGATATGATTACTGACCATTACCGTCCGACCGAGGACGAGCCGTACATGAACGCGCGGCAGACAGAGTATTTCCGGCGCAAGCTTCTGCAGTGGCGCGAGGACATCCTGAGGGGTTCCGGCGCTACGCTCCGGCAGTTGAAGGAAGAGGACACGCGGCTTCCCGACCAGGCCGACTGGGCCTCGGCGGAGATCCAGCGCTCGTTCGAGCTGCGCACCCGCGACCGCGAACGCAAGCTGCTGACCAAGATCGAGGCCGCTCTGAAGCGGATCGAGGACGGCTCCTACGGCTATTGCGAGGAGAGCCAGGAGCCGATCGGTCTGAAGCGCCTGGAGGCGCGTCCCATCGCGACGCTCAGCATCGAGGCCCAGGAGCGGCACGAGCGCCGCGAGCGCGCCTACCGCGACGAGTGATCGGTAACTTCGGTACCCCGACCCGGCAAGTCCTGCCGACCTAAAGCTCCTGTGAGCTTGCAGAGTCCCTAGTTCTCCTTACGTTCCGGCTTGGCACGACGGTTGCGATCTCTGGCGACCGTCATGCTCACCACCACCGCTTCCCTGCCGCAGGTCCAGCCGCCGTCGCTCTCGGCGACCGACACGACCGTCGCGTCCGGCGACCTGTTCGGTCTGCTGCTGGCACCATGGGTGACTCCGGTCGTCGCCGGCCAACCATCGACGATGTCGGTCGCCTCTACCCCCGAAGGTGCCTCGCGGCTCGAAGTGGTATCGGGGGCGCAGACACCGCCGGCGCCCGGTACACCCCCGGTCATCGGCGACCCGTCGCTTGTCGCCGGAAGCTCGACGCCAGGCCGGCCGACCAAGCCTGCCAGGATTGTTGCCATCGGCACGGTCCCCGTTTCGTCTTCGCCGCGCCTGGAAGCAAGCGAGCTCCCGTCGACCGGTGAGCAGCCTGCAGTAGCCGATACCCGTGGCGGAAGGTCTGCCGCTTGCGGGAAGCCGCCAGTCCGTCCGTCGGCCAGCTCGCTGGTCCATGAGGACATCCAGCTCCCGACAGTGCTCGAGGGAGATCACTCGGCCATGTCGGCCGAACACATCGGCATCGGGCAGGCGTCGCCCGAGCGGCAGCCGCCGATACCGTCGTCACAGGCACCGCAGAGTCCATCACAGCCCACTACCACCTCGGTGGCCTTCAGCGCCCCTCCCCTTGGAGCCGACGAGGTGCCTCCACCACCTGCTGGACCCGTGACCGTCGGTGATCGCGGACAGGACGCATCGGCCGCCGACGGTCTGTCGTTTCTTGCCGGCATAACTCCCCCTTCGACATCCGGCGGATCCGCGAGTCGTACTCCTGGCAGGCGGCCCGAGCCCCTCGGTCATGCCGCTGCAACGGCCACGACGGGCGGGGACGATGTCCATCGCCCAGCGGGATTTCTGAGCGCGGCAACGCTCGTGCGAGCAGGCGAGAGGTCCGCCGCGGCGCCGTACCCCAACCTGTCGGCACGGCCCGACGGGCCTGCCACCCCTCTAGGATCCGGAGCCTCGAACGCGCTGCCGGCGACGACCGGCAGCGCCGACCTGCTGCCCGCATCGAGCCCCGCTCTTCCGCCACCGGCGGCATCGCCAGGGGAGACGGTGCGGCCGCCCGTCCAGGTCACGCCGACGCCGGGGGCGCCCACTGCATGGCCGTCCGGCTACGACCCCTCTGCCATGATGTCGGGGGCACTTTCGCGGCTCGTGCCGGAGGTGGAGCTCGGGCGGCACTTCGTCCGCGTGCAGCTGCGACCCGAGGAACTGGGTGGCGTCGACGTGTCGCTCCGCGCGGACTCGGACGGCACCTATCGGGCAACATTGACTGTGGATCGGCCCGAGACCCTTCAGCTCCTGCAGCGCGACACGGCGCTCTTCGGCACCCAGCTGGCGGCCGCAGGCTTCCCGCTGGCCCAGGGCGGGCTCAACCTCGCCTTGCGCCAGGAGCAGCGCGGCTCCGGCGGACGGCAGGCCGAGAATCGCTCCTCCGCCGAAATCGACGAGGTGGCGTCGCTCCCGTCGATGACGACGACGGCCCGCCTTTCCTTGCGCAACCTGCTCGACCTCGAAGTCTGACCGGAAGCTCGGAGACGATCATGGACGTGAACGGGATCGCCGGCTCGACGACGGCAGCAACGGCCAAGGCCACGGGTCTGGGCGCCAACTTCAACACCTTCCTCGGCTTGCTGACCGCACAGCTGCAGAACCAGGATCCGCTCTCGCCGATGGACGCCACGAAGTTCACCTCGCAGCTCGTCGAGTTCAGCTCGGTGGAGCAGGCGATCCAGACCAACAAGAAGCTCGACGAACTGACGAAGCTCACCCAGGCGTCGAGTGCAACGGCCGCACTCGGCTATATAGGGCGCGGCGTCGAGGCGAGCTCCAGCAAGGTCCTCCTGCCGACGAGCGGCAACGCGCAGATCGGATACGCCCTGCCGCGCGCCGGGACCGTGCTGCTCACCGTCACCGACGAGCGCGGCCGGACCGTGTTCCAGAGCAAGGCGCAAGGGCAGACCGGGGCGAACAGCTTCGCCTGGAACGGGCTCGGCACCGATGGTGCCCGGCTGCCGTCCGGCCTCTACGGCGTGGCGCTCTCCGCTGTCGGCGTCGACGGCAAGCCGCTGCAGGTCGATCGGACCATCCGCGGCGACGTTGCCGGCGTCGAGATCCGAGATGGCATCCAGTACCTCATGGTGGGCGGGCTCGGCGTCCCGGCCTCGTCCACGACACGCATCACCACCTCCGCTTGAGCGATCGGCCGCGAAGGAGGCGGCAATTCATGAGCCTGTTCGGATCCCTCTACACCGGTGTCGCCGGTCTCGGCGCCCAGAGCCGCTCGATGGCGATCATCTCCGACAATGTCGCGAACGTGAACACCACGGGCTACAAGGGCTCGATCGCACAGTTCTCCACGCTGGTTCCACAGCAGTCCACGGCAAGCGAGCATGCCTCGGGCGGCGTCCGCGCGCAGAGCTTCCAGACGGTGACGACGCAAGGCGTCATCCAGACCAGCGCCTCGCCCCTGGACGCTGCCATTTCCGGCGCCGGTTTCTTCGTCGTCAACTCGGCGGCCGACGGCACCGGCGAACAGCTCTACACGCGCGACGGGGCCTTCAACCCCGACGCGCTGGGCAATCTCACCATCCCCTCCGGCGCTTATGTCCAGGGCTGGCGGCTCGACGAGAACGAGAAGCCGCTCAATCTCAACACGCTGCAGACCGTGAACGTGCGCGATCTGAGCGGTGTCGCGGCGGCGACGACGACCATCGAGGTGGGTGCCAATCTCGACGCCGACTCGCCCGTCTTCGCCGGCGCCTACACCGGCGGCGACATGGCGACCTATGCCAGCACCGGCGGGACAGCCGGGACCCAGCCCACGATCACGCGGGCCGTCCAGGTCTACGACAGTCTCGGCCGCTCGCACGACGTGACGCTGGCGTTCCTGCGGGTCGGACCCGCCAACAGCTGGCAGGCCGAGGTCTACGCAGCCCCGGGTGACGTCGACCTGACGGCCCTTCCCGGCGGGCTCCTCGCCGCCGGTCCCGTCACCTTCAACGGGGACGGCAGTCTGGCGGCGACGGCGATCGTGCCGACGGGAGGCGGCGGTGCCGGCGACCCCATCGCCATCACCTGGGCGGCCGCCAGCGGTGCCGGCCCGAGCACGGTCACGCTCGACCTCGGCACCGTCGGGGCCACGGACGGCCTCACCCAGTTCGCCGATCCCACCAACTTCGCCTTCGTGACGCAGAACGGGGCCGCCGTCGGCGAGCTGAACGAGGTACGTATCGACAAGGAGGGCTACGTCGTCGCGAGCTTCACGAACGGCCAGGAGCGGCGCGTCTTCCAACTGCCCGTCGCCACCTTCGCCAATCCGGCAGGACTCGATCCGCGCTCCGGCAACCTGATGGCGGAGACCCTGGGCTCGGGCTCCTTCAATCTGCACGCCGCTGGCACAGGCGGCGCCGGTGGCATCACGCCCTCGGCTCTCGAGGGTGCCAACGTCGACCTCGCCGACGAGTTCACCAAGATGATCGTCACCCAGCGTGCCTACTCGGCCAACGCGAAGATCATCACGACCGCCGACGAGATGCTGGACGAGTTGATCAGGATCAGTCGCTGATCTTGGGTAGATTATAGTTAATCGAGGTTAGTGCTAATGCTAATTTACCACGAATATTATGAGGAGTGTAGTCTTTATTTAACGCGAGCGAGCGACCCTGTGCCGGTGGACGACACGGGTGTCCACGGGACGAGCGAGCGGTGCGATGTCGGCACAAGCAACTCCTGACTCGGCCGGTCCGGCGGGCGCCGGGGCCATCGACGAGATCGACGACGATCTGCCCCCGCCGAGCACGCGGCGCTGGGTCGCCCGTCGCAAGGCACAGGTCGTGGCGGCCGTGCGCGGCGGCAGGCTAAGCTTCGACGATGCCTGCCGGCGCTACAACATCTCGGCCGAGGAATTCGCCTCCTGGGAGCACGCGATCGACCGCCACGGGCCGAGCGCCCTGCGGGTCACGCGGCTGCAGGACTTCCGTTGATGCCACGTGGCGCTAGGCGGCCGTTAACCATGCGTTGAGCATCCCCCGCTAACGTCCGGTCCCGGGCAACGCGCTGCGGTGAGGATCGCGGACGGGCATGGACCAGGCGGCGACGAACATGGAGGCGGCGGGAGGCGGCCTGCCGGCTGTTCCGGCACAGGGCGGCGTCATGGCCCTCCTGCGCAGCCTAGGGCCTGGGCGGATCGTGGCACTCGGCGTCGTCGCGGTGCTGCTGCTGGGCTTCTTCGCCTTCGTCATCACCCGGGCCACCCAGTCACCCTACGCCCTGCTTTTCGCCGGCCTGGAGCCGGCCGACGCCCAGCAACTCACCGAGCGCCTCGACGCCATGGGCGTCCCCTACCGCCTCAGTGATCGCGGCGACGCCGTCATGGTGCCGGAGAACGACGTCCTGCACCTGCGCATGACGCTCGCCGAGCAGGGCCTGCCCGGCGGCGACACCGTCGGCTACGAGCTGTTCGATCGCGGCAGCCCCTTCGGCACCACGGACTTCGTCGCCAACGTCAATCTGCTCCGCGCGGTCGAGGGCGAACTCGCCCGGACCATCGGCACGCTGCGGCCCGTCAGGTCGGCACGCGTCCACATCGTCCAGCCGAAGCGCGACCTGTTCAGCCGGGAGGCGGCGAAGCCCACGGCCTCGATCGTGCTTTCGCTGAACGGCGGCGGTCTCGATCGCAAGCAGATCGAGGCGATCCAGCATCTGGTCGCGGCGGCCGTGCCGGGCCTCACACCCGACAATGTCACCATCGTCGACGACCGCGGTGCCCTGCTCGCCGGCGGGGAGGGCGACGGGCCCGACGGCCTTCTGGGCGACAAGGCCCTGGACTACCGGGCGTCCTACGAGAACCGGCTCAAGACCAAGCTCGTGCAGCTGCTGGAGCGCACCCTCGGTCACGACCGCGCGGCGGCCGAGGTGACGGCGGACTTCGACTTCGACGAGTTGGCGACGACCTCGGAGACCTTCGACCCGAACGGCCAGGTCGTCCGAAGCACGCAGACGAGCGAGGAGCAGAACGACTCGACCGAGACGAAGGCGCAGCAGCCCGTCACGGTGACCAACAATCTGCCCACCGAGCGGCAGCAGGGCGGCGGTTCCGCGCCCGGCACCAGCGAGAAGACGGCAAAGCAGGACGAGACGATCAACTACGAGATCTCCCGCACGGTGCGGAACCAGACGCGCCGCGGGGCGGTGCTGCGCCGCCTCTACGTCGCCGTGCAGGTCGACGGCACCTTTGCGCAGGGCCAGGACGGCAGCAGCAGCTTCGTGCCGCGCTCGCCCGACGAGATCGCGCAGATCAAGGCCCTGGTCCGCAGCGCCGCCGGCATCGACGAGCAGCGTGGCGACGTGCTGGAGGTGGTGAGCCGCCCCTTCGCCGCGGCCGAGCCGACGCCCGAGGCCGCCGACCCGGGCCCGGGCATCGATTGGTGGCGTCTCGGCGAACTCGGCGGTCTCGGCCTCCTCACCCTGGCCGTGCTTCTCTTCGGCGTGCGCCCGCTGGTCGCCGCCCTTCGTCCGCCCGCGCCGGATACCCCGCCCGCACGGCTCGGCGCCGACGGCCGGGCGCTCCTGGCGCAGGGGGCGGGGGACGCGACGATCGAGGTCGATCGGGGCGGCAACCCGGTCGTCCGCGAAGGTGCGGCGAGCGAGCGTGCCGGCAGCGGGGCGGCCGCGACCGTCGACCTGCTGCAGGTCGAAGGCAAGGTGCGCGCCTCGCTCGTCGCCGATCTCGCCGGGATCATCGAGGAGCGGCCCGAGGAGGCGGTCCGGGTCGTGCGCGGCTGGCTGCACGGTGGCTGAGCCATGAGCGCTTCGACCACCCAGCCCAGCGGCATCGACAAGGCGGCAATCCTGATGCTGGCGCTCAGCGAGGAGCACGCCGCCCGCCTGTTCGGCCTGCTCGAACTCGACGAGGTGATGGAGATCTCGCAGACGATGGCCGTGATGGGCCGGATCGACGCCGCCGTCGTCGAGACGATCCTCGGCGAGTTCGGCGAGAAGCTGGCCCGACCCGTGGGTGTCGTCGGCGGCTTCGACGCCACCGAGCGCCTGCTCTCGCGCTTCCTCGACCGCGGCCGCGTCGAATCGATCATGGAGGAGATCCGCGGTCCCGCGGGAAGGACCGTCTGGGACAAGCTCGGCAACGTCAACGAGACCGTCCTCGCCTCGTATCTGAAGAACGAATACCCGCAGACCGCTGCCGTCGTCCTCTCGCGGATCGAGCCGGCACACGCCGCCCGCGTGCTCACGAGCCTCCCCGACGATTTCGCCCTCGAGGTCGTCATGCGGATGCTGCGCATGGACGTGGTGCAGAAGAACGTCCTGGCCGACGTCGAAAAGACGCTGCGCGCCGAGTTCATGACCAATCTCGCCCGCAGCAACCGGCGGGACAATCACGAGGTGATGGCGGAAGTGTTCAATTATCTGGACCGGGCCAGCGAGACCCGATTCATGGCGGCCCTCGAGGACCGCAACAAGGAAGCGGCCGACGCGATCAAGGCGCTGATGTTCACCTTCGAGGACCTGGGCAAGCTCGACGGGGCCGCGATCCAGACCCTCCTGCGCAGTGCCGGCAACGAGCGCGTCACCGCCGCCCTCAAGGGAGCCAGCGAGGAGCTGCGCGCCGTCTTCTTCCGCAACATGTCCGAGCGTGCCGCCAAGATCCTGAAGGACGAGCTGCAGTCGCTGGGCCCGATGCGCCTGCGCGATGTCGAGGAGGCGCAGCAGTTCCTGGTCAATCTGGCGAAGGAGCTGGCGGCGTCGGGCGAGATCTTCATGGCCGACGGCAAGAGCGACGAGCTCGTCTACTGATGACCTGGCTGGCCCCCCTCGACTCCATCGACTCGCCGGCCACGGCCGAGACCTGGACTTCGCGGACGAGCCGGCCGTGCGCGATCGCACGGCCGGCATTGTGGCCGGTCCTTGACGAGGAAGCCGAGGAAGGTCCACCGCCCTCTCACGCGCTGTCGTTCACGGAGAACGAGCTCACCGTCGCCTGCGCCGCCGCCGCACGCCGGGCCGTCGCCGAGGCGGACGCCGGCTGGCGGCAGACGATCGAGAGCCGGCGCGCCGACAGCCTCAAGGCCATGTCGCGCGCCCTCGATGCGGCGCTCGAACGATCGGCCGCGGACCGGCAGGAGCTCCAGGCGACCGCTCTGGACCTCGCCTGGACGCTGGCCCGCAAGATCGCCGGTGCCGCCCTGGCACGAGCCGGGGAAGCCGAGGTCGCCGCCCTGCTCGCGAGCCTGCTGCCGGACCTCGAGGGAGTCCGATACCTGCGCGTGTCTCTCGCCCCGTCGCTGGTCGAGGCCGCCCGTCCCGAGCTGGCCCGTATCACGGCGAGCCTCGGCGACGGCTTCGTCCTCGACGTGGTGGGCGATCCGGCCCTGCCACCCGGCGATGCGAGGGTGGTGTGGAGCGACGGCTGGGCGGAGCGCTGCCGTGCCGCCATCGAGGACGAGCTGGCCGACCGCCTGCAGGCTTGGTCGGCATCGACACACGAACCGGAGGAGAGCGCTCGATGAGCGGAACCGACATCCAGACCGGCGATCGCGGGCAGTTCGCCGGGGTCGTGACCGATCCTGGCAGTGGCGACGCGGGGCAGCCCTCGCTGGAGCGGCTGAGTGCCGTTTACGACGTGCCGGTGCAGCTGGCGGCGGTCCTGGGCAAGGCCAGCATGCCGGTGAGCCAGCTCCTGCGCCTCGGCCGCGGTGCGGTGGTCGAGCTGGACCGGCGGGTCGGCGAGCCGATCGACATCTACGTCAACAACCGCCTCGTCGCGCGCGGCGAGGTGCTGATCGTCGACGACCATCTCGGCATCACGATGACCGAGATCATCAAGCACGAGGGCTGAGCCGGCGCGTGCCGGCGGCAGGTGGAGACCGAGAATGCGGGTGCTGATCGCGGGCCGGGCCCATCCGGAAGTGCAGGTGGCGGCGCGCCTCGCCGTGGCGCGGGGTGCCGAGGTCCGCCAGGTCGACACGATCGAGGGTGCGCTCGACCTGCTCCGGCAGGGCCGCAGCGCCGACCTGTTCCTGGTCGACGTCGCCGAGGACATCAGGGGTGTCATCGAGCGCCTGGGCGCCGAGCGTATCCACCTGCCCGTCGTCGCCTACGGCATCGCCACCGATGCGCGGGCGGCCGCGGCCGCGATCCGTGCCGGAGCGCAGGAATTCCTGCCGCTGCCGCCGGATCCCGAGCTGATCGCCGCCATCCTCGAAGCCTTCGCTGTCGATCGCCGCGAACTGGTCTGCGCCGATCCCGCGATGGCGGCCGTCATGGCCCGGGCCCGGCAATATGCGGCGGCCGAAGCCTGCGTGCTCGTCACCGGCGAGAGCGGCACCGGCAAGGAGATGATCGCCCGCTTCCTGCACCGCAACAGCCGTCGCTCGGACGGCCCCTTCGTCGCCGTGAACTGTGCGGCCATTCCCGACAATCTCCTGGAATCCGAGCTGTTCGGCCACGAGAAGGGGGCGTTCACCGGAGCACTGGCACGGCGGATCGGCCGTTTCGAGGAAGCCCAGGGCGGCACGCTGCTGCTGGACGAGATCAGCGAGATGGAGCCGCGGCTGCAGGCGAAGCTGCTGCGGGCGATCCAGGAGCGCGAGATCGACCGCGTCGGCGGTACGCGGCCCGTCAAAGTCGACATCCGCCTGATCGCCACCAGCAACCGCGACCTCGAGCGGGCCGCCGCCCAGGGCCAGTTCCGCGAGGACCTGCTATTCCGCCTCAGCGTTCTGACCCTGGAGCTGCCGCCGCTCCGGGCCCGCCCCCACGACATCGCGGCCCTGGCCCAGCACTTCGCGACCAAGCTCGCCGAGCAGAACGCCGTCCCGGTCCGTCCCTTGTCACCGGCGGCCCTGCAGCGCCTGCAGGGCCATGCCTGGCGAGGCAATGTCCGCGAGCTCGAGAACTGCATCCACCGCGCCGTCGTGCTGGCGCGAGGGTCGCGGATCGAGGCCGAGGACATCATGCTCCAGGGTGCCGGACGCGCATCCGAGGTCGCCGGCGCGGGCACCGGCACGCTCGTCGGCCGGACCGTGGCCGATGTGGAGCGCGACCTGATCATCGACACGCTGCGCCACACCTCGGGCAACCGGACGCACGCCGCGACGATCCTCGGCATCTCCATCCGCACCCTGCGCAACAAGCTCCGCGCCTATGTGGCGGGCGGCATCGCCGTGCCACCGGCTTCGGCCGAGGCGATGGGCTGAACGGGAAAGCAGCCGAGGATGGCCGTCGACGTCGCCCGCCTGCAGCGTGACTTCCTGCCGACCCTGCGTTTCGCGCTGGGCCAGGGCGAGGTGCTGCTGGGCCTCGGCGTCATCGCCATCCTCGTCGTCCTCATCCTGCCGCTGCCGCCGATCCTCCTCGACCTGCTGCTGGCCCTCTCGATTACCTTCTCGGTCCTGATCCTCCTCACCTCGCTCTTCATCGAGCGGCCGCTGGAATTCAGCGCCTTCCCGACGGTGCTCTTGATCGCGACCATGCTGCGCCTGGCGCTGAACCTCGCCTCCACACGCCTGATCCTCGCCTACGGCCACGAGGGACCCGACGCCGCCGGCCACGTCATCGAGGCGTTCGGCGGCTTCATCATGCAGGGCAACCTCGTCATCGGGATGATCGTGTTCGTCATCCTGGTGATCGTGAACTTCGTCGTCATCACCAAGGGCTCGGGCCGAATCGCCGAGGTGGCGGCGCGCTTCTCCCTGGACGCGATGCCCGGCAAGCAGATGGCGATCGACGCTGATCTCTCGGCCGGTCTCATCGACGAGACCCAGGCGCGCACGCGCCGCCGCGCCCTGGAGGAGGAGAGTGCCTTCTTCGGTGCGATGGACGGTGCCGCCAAGTTCGTCCGCGGCGATGCCGTCGCCGGCCTTCTGATCACCGCGATCAACCTCGTCGGCGGCCTCGTCATCGGCGTCGGGCAACACGGCGTCAGCCTCGGCGAGGCGGCCCACACCTACACGCTCCTCACCATCGGCGATGGCCTCGTCTCGCAGATCCCGGCGCTCATCGTCTCGACCGCCGCCGGCCTGCTGGTGACCAAGGCCGGCGTGACCGGCCGCGCCGACCAAGCGCTGGCGAGCCAGCTCGGTACCTCGGCCCGGGCACTCGGAGTCACCTCGGGCCTGCTCGGCGTGCTGGCCATCATGCCGGGCCTGCCGGCTTTGCCCTTCCTGGCCCTCGGTGCGGGTTGCGCCGCACTGGCTCGGCACGTGCATCGTCGGGCACCTGCCGCACCGACGGCGGCAGAAAAGCCGACGCCCGCCGCCAAGGACGAGGAGCCGGTGACGACGGCTCTGGCCATCGATCCGCTGCGGCTGGAGCTGGGCTATGGCCTCATCACGCTGATCGGCGACGGCCGCGGCGCCCGGCTGCCTGACCAGATCAAGGCGCTCCGCCGCCAGCTCGCGGGCGAACTCGGCTTCGTCATGCCGTCCGTCCGCATCCAGGACAATATCCAGCTGCCGGCCAATACCTACGTCATCCGGGTCAAGGAGGCCGAGGTCGGCCGGGGCGACATTCGGGCCGGCATGCTGCTCGTCATGGATCCGCAAGGGCGGCCGATCGGCCTGCCGGGCGAGGCCACCACCGAGCCCACCTTCGGCCTGCAGGCGACCTGGATCGCCCCCAGCCTCCGTGAGGAGGCGGTGGTCCGCGGCCTCACCGTCGTCGATCCCGCCACCGTCGTCACCACTCACCTGACCGAGCTGGTGCGGGATAATCTCCCGGACCTGCTCACCTATGCCGAGACGCAGAAGCTCCTCTCCGAGCTGCCGGCCGACTACCAGAAGCTGCTGGGCGAGTTGGTGCCGACCCGGATCACGACTGCCGGCATCCAGCGCGTCCTGCAGGCGCTGCTCGCCGAGCGGGTCTCGATCCGCGACCTGCCGCTGATCGTCGAGGCGATCGGTGAGGCTGCCGGCTACAGCCAGAACATCCTCGTCATCGGGGAGCATGTGCGCTCGCGGCTGGCCCGCCAGATCGCGACCGCGGCGACGGGCGAAGGCGGCTACATTCCGGTCCTCACCCTCTCTGCCGCCTGGGAGCAGGCCTTCGCCACGGCGATCGTCGGCCAGGGCGACGAGCGGCAGCTGGCGATGGCGCCCTCCGACCTGCAGCGCTTCGTGCAGGACCTGCGCACGGCCTTCGAGGCGCAGGCCTTCAACGGCGAGCTGCCGGTGCTGGTCACGAGCCCGGCCATCCGCCCGTTCGTGCGCTCGGTCGTCGAGCGCTTCAGACCGTCGACCGTCGTGCTCTCGCAGAACGAGATCCACCCCAAGGCCCGCATCCGCACCCTGGGCCAGATCTGAGCCGAGGGGTTATCAGGCGGCCAGCGCGTCGCTTGCGGCGAGGTCCTCGCGGACCCAGGCCTGGAAAGCGCGGACGGTATCCTCCTTCGCCGTCAGCCAGCCGGTGTCGTAGGCGCCGGTCTCGAGGCCACGCTGGACCGAGAGGATCAGTGCCTCGTCTTCGATCTGGACCTGCGTGTTGAGGCGCTGGTTGACCCAGCGGGCGAGGCGCGTGCCGCGGCGCTCGTCGGGCAGGCCATAGAAGCGCGAGCGGGCGACGGCCCGGCCGGGGCCGGTCGGCACGATGTGGAAATAGTCCATCCCCTCGGGGAAGAGGTCGAGCGCCACCGAGGGGTAGAGGTAAACGTAGGTCCACCTCCGCCGCATGTCGGGCGGCAGGTGCTCCATCTCGGGCAGCACCGCCGCATAGGCCCTGGACGACCAGAGGCGCGGCGGCTCGGACCGCAGCTCCTGGCTCAGGCGGGCCACGCGCAGATCGTCGAGGGTCTCCTCCTCGTAGGACGGTCGCGACAGCGAAGTCAGGCCCGGATGGCCGGTCGCGAAATGGTAGCCTTCGAGATAATTGTCCCAGACGGCCTTCCAGTCGGCCGCCTGCTCGTTCGCCCAATCGGCGGTCAGCGGCCGGACGTCCTGCAGCCGGTAGTGCGCCAGTTCCGCCGCGTAGGGCGCCATGCGCTCGGCGACCGACGGCCCGATCGCCTCGAAGCGGAAGAACACGAAACCCATCCAGATCTCGCTGTCGACCGGATGCAGGCCGAGGGTGCCCTGGTCGACATTGCCGAGACTGCGCGGGATGGCGACCGTCCGGAGCCGGCCGTCGAAGTGATAGGTCCAGCCGTGATAGTGGCAGCGCAGCGCGTTCTTGCAGGTGCCGGCACCCGGCTCGACGAGATGGTGCGCCCGGTGCCGGCAGACATTGTGGAACACGCGGACGGCACCGTCCTCGCCACGCACGGCGACGGCCCGCCGGCCCAACAGGTCGAGGGCGACGTAGCTGCCGGGCTCGGGCAGCTCGCACTCGTGACACAGCACCTGCCAGGCACAGTTGTGGATGGCCTTGACCTCGGCCGCATAGACGTCGCGGTCGGCGTAGAGGCGCGCCGGAAGGGTCGGGGTGGGCTGACAGGTCGCAAGCATGGCACTCTCCGGCACCTGGGCGGCAACGCCTTCAATTTGCTTGGGCAACGTGCCACAGTTTGAATGAACGTTCAATCAACGATCGACGCCGGATGCGGCGCCGCCGGGCATCGATGATGCGTCGAGCCCTCGAATCTCGCCGCAAGATCAGATCAGCGAGCCGATTCGGGTGCGAGCAGAAGGGCGTCCGCCGGCTCCGGCGGCAGGAGAGTGACGGTGCTGCCGTAGGGCACGGCATCGGCCGCGGCGGCATTGGTCGAGAGCAGCAGCGGCTCGTCGAGCCCCGCCACCTCCAGCAGCACCTGGCAGCGCTCGCCGAGGAAGGCGACCTCGCGGACACGGGCCGGCAGGCCTTGGCCGTTCGCTCCCAGGTGCAGCCGCTCCGGCCGGACGGCGAGCATGGCCTTGAGCCCCGTGAGAGAGGTCGGCGGCAGATCCATCCTGCCGAAACCCTTGGCATGGACGAGCGTACGATCGGCCTGTCGGGCCAGGATTCGGACCGGGATCAGGTTCATGTTGCCGATGAATCCGGCCACGCGCACGTCCGCCGGCCACTCGTAGACCGCCCGCGGGGTGTCGATCTGGGCGATGCGGCCGTCGAACATCACGGCCAGCCGGTCGGAGAGGGCCAGCGCCTCCTCCTGGTCGTGCGTGACCAGGACGAAGGTGATGCCGACACTGCGCTGCAGGCTGCGCAGCTCGATCTGCATCTCCTCGCGCAGCTTGCGGTCGAGTGCGGAGAGCGGCTCGTCGAGCAGGAGGACCTTCGGCCGCTTGATCAGGGCCCGGGCCAGCGCCACGCGCTGCCGCTGGCCGCCCGACAGCTCGTTCGGCCGGCGTCGGTCGAGGCCGGTCAGTTTCACCAGGGCCAACGCCTCGGCGACGCGCTTGTCGAGCTCGGCCCGCGGCAGGCGCAGCCGGCGCAAACCGTAGCCGACATTGTCCCGCACATTCAGGTGCGGGAACACCGCGTAGCTCTGGAACACCATGTTGGTCGGGCGCGCATTGGCGGCGACACCCACCATCGACTGGCCGTCGATCGTGATCGAGCCTGAGGAGGGCTGCTCGAACCCCGCCAGCATGCGGAGCAGGGTCGTCTTCCCGCAGCCCGACGGGCCGAGCAGCGAGAAGAACTCACCGGCTTCGATCGACAAGGTGGCGTCGCGCACGGCCGTGAAGGCGCCGAAGCGCTTGGTGACCTGATCGAGGCGGATCAGCTCGGCCACGGGCTCAGATCTCCTCGACCGCACCGTCGCGCCGGCGCAGCCATTCCGCGAAGGCGACGAGCACGATGGAGATCAGCAGCAGGCAAACGGCGAGTGCCAGCACCTCCGGCAGCTTCTTGGGGAACCGCAGCTGGTTGTAGACGAAGACGGGCAGGGTCCGCTCGCTGCCGGTGAGGAAGAAGGCCACGACGAAGTCGTCGAAGGAGATCAGGAAGGACAGCAGCAGGGCCGAGACGACACCCGGCAGGAGCAGCGGCAGGGTCACCCGCCAGAAGGTGCCGAGCGCCGTCTCGCCGAGGTCGAACGAGGCCTCCTCCAGCGACGGATCGAACCCGGCATAGCGCGAGATCATCACCGCCAGGGCGTAGGGCGTGCAGATCACGACATGCCCGATCGTCACCGTGAGCAGCGACAGCTCCAGACCTGCGCTGAGCAGCAGGACGAGGAGTGCCGTGCCGAGGATCACCTCGGGGATCACCAGCGGCGACATGATGAGCGAGATCGTGGGGCGCTGGCCCTTGAAGCGGTACCGGGTCACCGCCTTGGCAGCCAGGACTGCGATCAGTGTCGCCGTCAGCGAGGCGATGACACCGACCCGAAGGCTGTTGCCGAGCGCCTGCCAGAGCTGGTCGTTGCCCAGCATCAGGCCGTACCAGCGGGTCGAGGTGTGCTGGATGGGAAAGGCGATGTAGGGCGAGTCGTTGAACGACATGACCACGAGCAGCACGATCGGCGCGTAGAGGAACGCGATGGTCGCGATCGACACCAGGAAGAGAGGCGTGTTGCGGTGGAAGAGGACCGGGCTCAAGCGGCACTCCCGGAGGTCCGGCGCCCCAGCGTCATCACGGCCAGGGCGACGACGCTGACGAGCACCATCGAGGTCAGCGAGAGGGCCGAGCCCAGCGGCCAGTTGTTCGACTTGCCGAACTGGGCGCCGATCGCGTTGGCGATCATCAGGCCGTCGGGACCGCCCACCATCAACGGGGTGACGTAGTCGCCGACGGTCGGGATGAAGATCATCATCGTGGCCGCGAGCACGCCCGGCATGGAGAGCGGCAGGGTGATCCGGAAGAAGCGCTCGAGAGGGCTGTCGCCGAGATCGGTCGCTGCTTCGAGCAGCGAGCGGTCCATCTTCTCGAGGTTCACGTAGATCGGCAGCACCGCGAAGGGCAGCCACGCATGGACGAGCGTGATGACGATCGCCAGCGGGTTGTAGAGGAGGAAGGTCAAGGGCTGGTCGATCATGCCCAGCGACTTCAGGCCGGAATTGATGATGCCGTTGAAGCCCAGCACAAGCTTCCAGGCGAAGACGCGCAGGAGGTAGCTGGTCCAGAAGGGGATCGTCAGCAGGACGATCCAGACCACCTTCCGTTGCCGCACGTAGAAGACGATGTAGTAGGCGATCGGGTAGGCGATCAGCACGCAGAGCAGCGTCGTGATCCCAGCGATCCACAAGGAGCGCAGGAACAGCACGCGGAACAGCGGCTCGCTCAGCGTCTGCGCGTAGTTCGTCAGCGTGAAGTCGCGGACGATCGTCAGATAGTCCTGCGACCAGAAGCTCGTCACCAGCGTGGTGATCAGGGCCAGGGCCAGAAAGATGCCGACCGCCAGGATGGCCGGGGTCAGCAGCAGCCAGCCGCGCGCGGCCTCTGCCAGCTCCTGCCGGCCCGCCGGTGTCACCCGAGCACGCCTTCCAGGCCCCGCTTCTTCAAGGCACCGGCGATGATCAGCCGCTGGATCTCGCTGGTACCCTCCCAGATGCGGTCGACCCGGACCTCGCGGAAGAAGCGCTCGGCCACGTTCTCGCGCATGTAGCCGCGGCCGCCGAACAGCTGCACCGCACGGTCGGCGACGCGCCCGACCATTTCCGAGCCGTAGAGCTTGGCGATCGAGGCCCTGGCATGGACCTGGCGCTTGTCGATGCCGGAATCCTCGGCGGCGGCGGCCTCGTAGGTCAGGAGGCGGGCGGCGTGCAACTCCGTCACGCAGTCGGCCAGCACCATCTGCGTCGCCTGCTGGTCGAGCAGCGTGCCGCCGGCGACCTCGCGTGTCCGGGCGAACTCGGTGACCTCCTCGATCAGCCGGGCCGCGGCACCGCAGCAGCGGGCGGCGATCATCAGCCGCTCGCGGCGGAACCACTCGAAGGTGAAGCCTAGCCCCTCGCCCTCCGCACCGATCCGGCAGGACACCGGCACCCGCACGCCGTGGAAGCGGTAGATCGGATGGTGGGCCGAATAGTTGTGGCTGAAGGCCGGGCTACGGACGAGCTCGATCCCGGGCCGGTCGAGATCGACGAAGAAGAGGCAGTGGTCACCGCCGTCGAGCCGGGCCTGAAAGATTAGGAAGTCGGCCTTGTTGCCGCCGGTGACGTACCACTTCTCGCCGTCCAGCACGTACTCGTCGCCGTCGCGACGGGCGGTCGCCCTCAGCGTGGCGACGTCGGAGCCGGCGCCTTCCTCGGTGATGGCATATGCCTCGCGCCGCGTGCCCTTCGCCAGCGGCAGGATCCAGCGCTCGATCTGGGCCTGGTCGCAGGCCGCGAACATCCAGCGCTGCGGCTCGGAGAACACCCAGGCCAGCGCGTTCGTGACCCGGCCCAGAACCTCCCAGACGGCGGCCTGGACCAGCGAGGGCAGCTCCAGCCCACCATGCTCGCGCGGCACGTCCATCCAGGCGAGGCGAAGCTCTGCCGCCATGGCGCGGTGCCGCTCCACCACCTCCTTCGGCAGCGAGCCGCCGGCCATCTCGGCCTCGACCTCGTGCGGGATCAGGGCGTCCGCGAACGGCCGTACCTTCGCCTGCCATGCCCGCGCCGCCTCGGGCAGGGTGAAGGGGGAGGTCGTTTCGCTCATGCGGCCCTGCCGGAAAGATCGCGGGTGGCGCCGAACCGACCGGGAAAGAACGTGGCCAGCAGCACGTCGACATCGTGCTGGAAATCGGCGCGGTCACCGGGTTGGGGATCGGTCAGCCGGTCGAGCCAGAAGCCGCTGGTGACGGCGTCGAGCACCCGGGCGATCGTCTCCGGTGCGTGACCGCTGGCACATTCGGCCTCGACGGCGCGCACGCAGGCCATGATCGCGTCCGAGTACTCGTGATCCTTCTCGCCGCACATGGCGAGATAGGCGGGCCTCGACTTCGCCTCGCCCCAGAAGGCGAACCACACCGCGATCTTCTTGCGGCTGAAGATGCGGGGATCGAAGTTGACCATGAGAAGGGCGCGGAGCCGTGCCGCGGGCGAGACGCCGGCGGCATTCAGCGCGGCGCGCCAGGCATCACGATACTCGTCGGCCAGATGCCGCAGCGTGTCGGCGAAGAGCTGGTCCTTGGACCGGAAGTAGAAATTGACGATGCCGCGCGACAGGCCGGCACCTTCGGCAACGTCCGCCAGCGTCGTGTCGGCGAAGCCGCGCTTGGCGATCGAGTCGATGGTGGCCTCGATCAGCTGGACGCGACGACGCTCCTTCGCCTCGTCGCGCCGAGATACCGTCGCCTGAGCGCCTGCCATTGGCCGCGAACCCATGTTCCTCAGGCCGATCCATGCGGCACAAGCCGGCGCCTGTCAAATTGTTGTGGTCTGTCTTTTGGCTGAACGACCAATCAGAATTTGGCTGGACGTCCAACAAATGGAGCTCCATTCTGGGCCAGCGGACAAAGCATAAGGCAGGAGCCCACCATGGCTCGGAAACTCGACAAGTCCAAGGCCCAGCTGCAGCGGGCGATGACCCGCCTGCCTTTGGGTGTCGCCTCGAATTTCCGCTACTGGGGCGACGAGCGCACGATCTACGTCGCCAAGGGCAAGGGTGCCCGGATCTGGGACATCGACGGCAACGAATATGTCGACTACCGCCTGGGCTACGGTCCGGCGATCCTGGGCTTCGCCCATCCCGAGGTGGATGCCGCCGCGCGCGAAGGCATGGAGGTGGGCGGCGTGTTCGCGCTTGCCACCGAGCGCGAGTACGTCGTCGCCGACCGGATCGCGAAGATGGTCCGCTCGGTCGATCTCGTGCGCTTTTCGAACTCGGGCACCGAGGCCGTCATGGCCGCCCTGCGCGTCGCCCGCGCCTACACAGGCAAGGACTCCTACGTCATCATCGAGGGCGGCTATCACGGCCTGTTCGACGCCGCCTTGTGGCAGACCGACCTAGAAGGCTGGGACGGTGTCGGGGAGCCCGGCATGCGACCCTACGGCGAGGGCGTGCCCAAGCTGGTCAGGCAGCTTCTCTACCGCACCCCGCTGAACGACGCGCAGCGGCTGGAGGACCTGCTGCGGCGCCATGGCAGCGAGATCGGTGCCCTCCTGATCGAGCCGATCATGGGCAACTGCTGCTCGCTCACCGCGACGCCGGACTATCTGCGGACGGTCCGGGCACTCTGCGACAAGTACGAGATCGTCCTCATCATCGACGAGGTGAAGACGGGCTTCCGCGTCGCCCGGGGTGGCGTGCAGGAGCTCTTCGGCGTCGACGCCGACCTCTGCACCTTCGCCAAGGCCGTCGGTAACGGCTACCCGATCTCGATCATTGCGGGCCGCGAGGAGATCATGCGCAAGATCGGCCGCGGCGTGACCCATGGCGGCACGTACACCGCCCATTCCATCTCGCTGGCCGCCGCCGAGAAGTGCCTGCAGATCCTCGACGAGACGGATGCGCTGGAGCGGATCGCCGCCTACGGCCGGCGGATGCAGGCCGGCATGGGTGCGATCCTCGAGCGACGTGGTCTGCCCTATAGCTTCATCGGCCATCCCTCCATGGGCGGCCTCATCATGTCGGCGAAGCCGCCGCAGAATTATCGCGAGTGGAAGACGAGCGACTACACGCTCTACGACACCATCGCGCGCGAGGTGCAGGACCGCTGCATCCTCTGCGAGCCCGACAGCCGCGAGCCCTGGTTCGTCTCGGCGGCGCACGACGAGCAGTGCCTCACCGACACCCTGAACGCCTTCGAGGAGGCGGTCGACGCCGCCCTCGTCGCCCTGTCGCGACCCGAGCGCGCCCGCGCCAGCGCCGGTCACTGATCGTGGCGAGGTACGACGTCGTCGTCGTCGGGGCCGGACACAATGGCCTCGTCGCCGCGTGCTATCTCGCTCGTGCCGGCCTGAAGGTCCTCGTCGTCGAGAAGAACGACTATATCGGCGGGGCCGCGGTGAGCCGCGAACTGTACCCTGGCTGGACCTACTCGAACTGCTCCTATGTCTGCAGCCTGCTGCGGCCCGAGATCGTGCGCGACCTCGACCTGCCGCGGCACGGCCTGCAGGTGATCCCCTACGAGGGCGGGGTCACGATGACCCGCTCCGGTGACTATTTCGCCATGTACTCGGATCACGACTCGCTGCGTCGCGAGATGGCCCGGCACAGTGCCCGCGACGCCGAGAGCTACGACCGCTACGCGCTGGCCGTCATGCGCCAGTGCCGGTTCATCAAGCCGCTGCTGTTGCGCACGCCGCCCGATCCGACCTCGTTCAAGCTCCGCGACCTGCGCGGGCTGTGGGAGATCGGCAGCCGGTTCTGGGAACTCGGCGAGGAGCAGATGTACGACACCGTCCGCTTCTGGACGATGAGCGTGGGCGACTTCATCGACGAGCATTTCGAGAGCGATCTCCTGAAGGCGCACATGGCCGGAAGTGCCATCATCGGCACGGCACTCGGCCCCTACTCGCCGGGCACCGCCTACGTCCTCCTGCACCACTATATGGGCGAGGTGGACGGGGCGATCGGGGCTTGGGGCTTCGCCCGTGGCGGCATGGGCTCGATCACCCGGGCGATGGCCGACGCGCTCCGCGGCTTCGGCGGCGAGATCCGCACGAATGCGCCCGTCGCCAGCGTGCGGATCAAGGACGGGAAGGCGACGGGTGTCGTGCTCGACGACGGCACCGAGATCGCCGCCCGCACCGTCCTCTCGAACCTCGACGTGAAGCGGACCTTCCTGAAGCTCGTCGAGGAGAAGGCGCTTCCCGGACCCTTCGTCAACCGGGTGCGTAAGTTCAAGATCCGCGGCTCCTCGGGTAAGCTGAACATCGCCCTCGATTCGCTGCCCGAGTTCCCCTCGCTGCCGGAGGGCTGTCCCGCCTGGCGCGGCGACATGCACGTCACCGAATCGCTGCGCGAGATGGAGATGGGCTACGACGACTGGAAGGCCGGGACGTGGTCCAGGCGGCCGTATGTCGACATGCTCCTGCCCACGCTGATCGACCCGACCATGGCGGCACCGGGCAAGCACTACATGACGGTCTTCGTCCAGTATGCCCCGCCGGCACTCGCGGAAGGCGAATGGAACAGCCAGACCCGGGCCGCCTTCGGCAAGACCGTGATCGACACGATCTCGGAGGTGTCGCCCGGGATCGCCGACCGCATCGTGCATATGGAGGTCCGCACCCCGGCCGACCTGGAGAACGAGGTCGGGCTGACCGAGGGCAACATCTTCCATGGCGAGCTGACCATGGACCAGCTGCTGTTCAATCGCCCGGTGCCGGGCTTCGCCCAGTACCGCTCGCCCGTGCCCGGCCTCTATATGTGCGGGTCCAGCACCCACCCCGGCGGCGGCGTGATGGGCGCACCGGGTGCGAACGCCGCCCGCGAGGTCGCCCACGATCTGAAGCTCGCCGCATGACCGAGTTCGACGCCATCGTCATCGGCGCCGGCCACAACGGCCTCGTCGCCGCCGCCCTCCTCGCCCGCGCCGGCCGTCGCACCATCGTGGTCGATTCCGCCGAGGTGCCAGGCGGCATGGCGCGCATGGAAGAGCTGGCCCCCGGCTACCGGGTGCCGGCACTCGCCCATCTCGTCCACTCGCTGCACCCGGACGTCGTGCAGCGGCTGGAGCTGCGCAAGTTCGGCCTCGCCTACGTGGCCGAGAACCTGCCGACCGTGGCCCTCGGCACGGAGGGTGCGCCGCCCGTCGTCATCCGCGGCAGCCGCGTCGAAGGTGTATCGGCCTCGGACACGGCCGCATTCGCGACATTGCGCGAGCGCCTCCGTCGCATGGCCGGCGCGCTGGCGCCTTTCCTGACCGAGGCCCCGCCTCGCTTCCGCAGCAATGGCCGGGACCTGATGTCGCTGGGCCGGCTAGGCCTGTCCCTGCGCCGGCTCGGGCGGGACGACATGCGCGAGTTCCTGCGCATCGTCCTCATGAACGCCGCGGACCTCGTCGAGGACGAGCTGGAGGATCCGAGACTCGCGGCCGCACTCGCTTTCGACGCGGTGCTGGGCAGCGGCTACGGGCCGCGCGCTCCCGGCACGGTGCTGCCGCTGCTCTACCGGAGTGTCGGTGGCCCGCCCGCACTGGCGAAGGGTGGGACGGACGGGGTGATCGAAGCACTGCTCGCCTCGGCCCGTGCCGCGGGCGCCGTCGTGAAGCTGGGGTGCAAGGTGGCGGCCGTTCTCGTCGAGAACGACCGCTGCACCGGCATCGTGCTCGCCGACGGCCGCACGATCCGCGCCCGCCACGTCCTCTCCAGCGTGGACCCGCGGACGACCTGTCTCGAGCTTCTGGGTGCGAGGCATCTCGATACCGGCATGGTCCGGCGCCTGACGCATCTCCGCAGCCGGGGAGCTGCGGCGAAGCTGGCCTTGGCGCTGGACGGTCTGCCCGAAGGTCTGGATCGTCACCTGCTGGCCGGGCGGCTCCTGCGGGTGCCCTCCGTCCCTCGGCTGGAGCGCGCGTCGGACGCGGTGAAGTACGGCCGCCTGTCCGAGGAGCTGATGGTGGAGGCCGTGATCCCGAGCCTGTCGGATCCCTCGCTGGCGCCGGCGGGCGGTCATGTCGTGTCGGCCGTGCTGCAGTATGCGCCCTATAGGCTCGACGAGGGTTGGGAGACGGGCAAGCCGAGGCTCCTCGAAGCGGGCCTCGCAGCACTGGAGGAGATGCTGCCCGGCATCCGCAAGCGGATCGTCGCCGCTAGGCTGTGGACGCCCGCCGACATCGAGCGCGAGTTCGGTGTGGCGGGCGGCCACTGGCATCATGGCGAACTCGTGGTCGACCAGATGCTGATGCTGCGGCCCGTGCCGGGGCTGGCGCAGTACCGGACCCCGGTGGACGGCCTCTATCTCTGCGGGGCCGGCAGCCATCCGGGTGGCGGCATCAGCGGCGTCCCGGGCATGAACGCGGCCCGCGCGGTGCTGGCGGAGGCGGCATGATCGCGCTGGACCATTTCCGCACGCCCCTGGAGACGACCCACTTCACGCCGCGGCTGCAGCAGGCGAACCGGCAGCAGCGCTGGGCCGGCTGGGCCGGGTATCTCTCGGCCACGGTTCTCGACACGGTCGAGCAGGAATACTTCGCGATCCGCAATCAGGCGACGGTCTACGACCTCTGCCCGATGATCAAGTATCGGATCGAAGGTCCTGACGCCGCCGCCTTCCTCGACCGGCTCGTCGTGCGCGACATGAAGAAGCTGAAGCCCGGCCGGGTCGCCTACGTCGCCTGGTGCGAGGGCCAGGGCAAGGTGCTCGACGACGGCACCGTCTTCCGGCTCGACGAGGACCGCTTCCTCCTCTGCTGCCAGGAGCGGCATCTGCCCTGGCTGCACGACACGGCCCTCGGCATGGAGGTGCGGATCACCGATGCGACGGCCGAGATCGCCGCTTTGTCGCTGCAGGGGCCGACCTCCTGCGCGGTGCTGAAGGGCCTGCGCCTCTCGGGCGTCGAGCAGCTTCGGCCCTACGCCCTGGCCACCTTCCCGTTCGCCGGCGGCGAACTGATGGTCTCGCGCACCGGGTTCACGGGGGATCTCGGCTACGAGCTGTGGATCGAGCCCGCGAAGGCGTTGGCCCTGTGGGACGCGCTGTTCGAGGCCGGAGCACTCCACGGGCTGCGGCCGGTGGGCAGCGAGGCGCTCGACATCACGCGGATCGAGGCCGGCTTCATCATGACGGGGGCCGAGTTCACGCCGGCCGACAAGGCGATGCGCGCCAGCCGCGGGCGCTCGCCCTTCGAGCTGGGGCTGGGCTGGATGGTGGCACTCGACAAGGGCCACTTCGTCGGCCGCCGGGCGCTGGCGCTGGAGAAGGCGACGCGGTCCAGCAAGCGGGCGCTGGTCGGGCTCGACGTCGCCGGCAACAAGCCGGCCCATCATGCGCTGCTCTATCACGGCCGCTCGCGCGAGGTCGGCCACGTCACCTCCGCCGCCTGGTCACCGACGGCCAAGAAGAACCTGGCACTGGCCTCGATCGACGCCGCCTATGCGGGCGGATACCGGTCGATCTGGGCCGACGTCTATGCCGACAAGGAAGGCAAGTGGGACCGCGTCGAGGCCCCCTGCCGGATCGTCGAGCGGCCCTTCTTCAACCCGCCACGCCGCTGGGCAGTACCGGCCCTGGATCGCTGATCAGGGGCCCGGCAGCGGCCGTGTCCGACGGGCGCGGGCCGCACGCAGGCGGCGGCTGAGGGCTCCTTTCGGCCCGCCGCAGCCGCAGCCGGCGGGCGTCTCAAAACCCGGCCTTGATCTGCTCCCAGTCGCGGTTGATGCGGGTGGCGATGTCGGGCGGCTGCGGCACGTAGAAATGGCCGGTGTCGAGCACCGACTGCGGATCGCCGGTGATGCCGACGGCCGCCAGCACGGCGGGGTCCACGCCCTCGAACGATTTCGGATTGGAGTGGCCGTAGCCCCAGGTCTCGATGCAGTAACGGCCGACCTCGGGCGAGAGCATGCCGTCGATCAGGGTGTAGGCGCGCTCCAGATGCGGGGCGTCCTTGTGCAGCACCATCCCGCACACCCAGGTCAGCGTCCCCTCCTTGGGCCGGGCGAACTTTACCGGCAGGCCCTGCTTGATCAGGCTGGTGGCGGCATCCGCCCAGGTCATCGCGGCCACCACCTCGCCGCTCGCCAGGGCTTGCTCCTGCTGCGTGTTGTCGGAGCTGTACATCCGCACCAGCGGGCGCTGCTGCTTCAACAGGTCCGCCACCTTGGTCATCGCCGCGTCGTCGATCTTGTCGAACGGCACGCCGCCATAGATTGCCGCCACCCACCAGGTGTCCTCGGCCGAATCGATGACCGAGATCTTCCCTTCGTTCTTCGTATCCCAGAGGATTCCCCAGGTCTCCTCGCCGTTCGGCAACTCGACGAGGTCGGTGCGGTAGGTGATCGAGGTCTGGCCCCACTCCCAGGGCGCCATCCAGGTCTTGCCCTCGGCCAGCGAGACCGGCAGCTCGCGCAGGTTGGGGAACAGGTCCGGCCAGTTCTTCAGCCGGCTCGTGTCGATCGGCTGCAGCACGCCCGCATCCCGCCAGCGCGGCAGGTCGCCCGAGCAGGGGTGCATGACGTCGGCCACGAACCCGGCCCGCAGCTTCTGCAGGCCCTCCTCCGCATCGCCATAGGTCACGCGGACGGGCGGCTCACCGAACTGCTCGGTGTACTTCACCTGCATGTTCTCGTCGTCGTAGCCGCCCCAGGTGAAGTAGATCGCCTGCTCGTCGGTCGACGCTCCCGCCGGCAGCACCGGCATCACCGCGAGGCCCACGCCCGCCGCCGCCATTTCCTGCAGCAGCTGCCGCCGCGAGTGCCTCAAGGTGCCACCCGATCCCATGGTCTTGTCCTTCTTGTCGGAGGCCGCGGCCTCCAGGGCTGTTCCGGCCACTCTACACACGGCCTGATGCCATCGGAACACCCCGATCCCGGCTTCCCAGCTTCGTGACGCCGGCCGACATTGGCGGCAGTTGCGGCACCGGGGAGGACGGCCATGGCCGAGGAGCATCAGGAATATGGCGACGCCATGGTCGCCATGCTCGAGCTGATCTGGGGAGCCGGCTACCTCTCGCCCGGCGGTCCCGAAGAGGTGGCGCGCACCCTCGACGACGTCGACCTCGCCGGCCGCCGCGTCCTCGACATCGGCTGCGGCACCGGCGGCATCGACATCGAGCTGGCCCGGAAGTTCGGCGCCGCCCGGGTCACCGGCGTCGACATCGAGGCGCCCAACATCGAGCTCTGCCGACGCCGCGCCGCCGAGCAGGGCCTCGCCGACCGGATCGACTACGTCCTCGTCCGCCCCGGCCCGCTGCCCTTCCCCGACGGCAGCTTCGATGCCGTCTTCTCCAAGGACTCGATCATCCACATCGAGGACAAGGAGACCCTCTTCCAGGACCTCCACCGCGTCCTGGCCCCGAACGGCGTCTTCGTCGCCAGCGACTGGCTGGGCGGCCACGACGGCCCACCCTCCGCTCTCATGCAGGCCTATCTCGACGCCGAGGGCCTCTCCTTCGGCCTCGCCTCGGCCGCTCGCTACGAGGCTGCCATGCGGGCCGCCGGCTTCACCGACGTCCGCACCCGCGACCGCAACGCCTGGTACCTCGACACCGCCCGCCGGGAGGTCGCCGCCATCGAAGGCCCGCTGCGCCCCCGCATGCTGGCCGCCATCGGCGTAGCCGAGACCGAACGCCAGACCCGCGTCTGGCGTACCATGCTGGCCGTGCTGGAGACCGGCGAGCTGCGGCCGACGCATCTCTACGGACGGAAGTCGGGCTGAAGAAGCGGGGAAGCGCACCGCGCTCCCCCGGGCCCCCACGGGCGAGTTGAGGTAAGTGGAATCGGGAGCGGCCCCGATCAGCCTTCTGTCGGCTGGGGGCTGGATCAGGTCGGAGGGAGTTGGCAGCTAAGGGCCGGCGCGCGCTTCCGGCACGGGCGTCATGACGGGATCGGCCGGCATCGGCGGGAGGCCCAGGCCGGGAAGCCAGTCGAGGGCGGCGGGCACCGGCATTTCGGGGTCGTGGCCCAACTCTTCCAGGAGGTCGGCGCGGCGCCAGGCGATCTCCTCGATGACGCGCATGCGCAGCATGGCCACGACACGCAGGCGAGCCCGGGCGGCGTAGGCGTCGGACATGGGATCACATTCGCCGGGCCTACTTGGCGGCGGCCGCTTGCCAGGCTCGCGCGGCGTGCGCGCCAGCATCCGCATCACCGACTGCGCCAGGACCTCGAACGGGTCGCGGCCGCGCTGGCTTTCGGAGAAGAACCAGGCGGCGACACGGGGCTCACGCTCCTCCATCGCCTCCTGCACGACGAAGAAGCTGAAGAAGCCCAGCAGGTGCAGCCGCACACGGTCGATCAGGCCCAGCAGGTCACGCCATGTGGCCAATATTCGGCCGACCCGGCCGTCGGCGAGCATCGTGCGGACCTCGTCGGCCGAGAGCCCTGCGGCCCGGGCGGCGACCAACGGGTCCTGTCCCGCCGCGACCCGGCGCATCGCCATGCCCTTGCGGCCGGCAACGACAGGCCGGGGTGGAAAGGGTGCAGGGCGCGAGCGGGACGGCATGGGGGGAGCTTATAGCAGATCCTAGATATAGGATCAAGATCCTTGATCAGTCATGCTCGTCAAGGACGTCAGCGGTCGGCCTCAGGTGCCGCGAGGCACCGCTTAGCAGGCGTTAATGGTACCGAGGCTTCGGCTGAAGAGTGACCAGCCTAAGGCGACTGCGCCATGTCCCCGAACTCCCTAACCACTTTCCTATGCTTTTCACCTTCTCAAAGTAATAGAATGAAACGCTATGTCGGCGGATTCGACCCAAGCGTAACCTCCTTAACAAGGAACTTAATTCTAGGTATTTCTGTTCGAATTCTTTTTTCAAACTCCCGCGATTCGAACGGCGCAGCAAGTACTACCTCAGAATAGGATAGTCCGATTCCCGTGAATGGCCTGAGTGAAATAGTCGGAATTGCTACTCTAGCAAAACCCTCTGATCCACTAACATCTAAGCTGATGGTGGGCGACGCAGAGAAGCCAAACATTCCAAACTTAGTTTGCAAAATACTGCGCTTTCGGATGATTTTCTGATCAAGCGAGTTACGGATGAAATTGCTGAATTGGTTTAGTTGTTCGTCAAGTGAGGTTGTCAAATAGGCATCAGCGCCCCGAGCCAGCAAATCGTCGATTGTCTGTAAATACCGTAGGCAATCAATTTCAAAATCACTCCTGAACGGCTTCTGTCCGGTGGGCTCGGTAGCACTAATCGTCGTAGCAAAGCGCTCGTAGCTGTTAAACAGACTTGTAAGAGCAATGCTGATAGGAATATAAACTTCGCCAGCAAGTTTGCGAGCGTTGTCTAAATAACCATCTCGCAGTTTATACATATATTGGAGTTCTACTTCACGAACTTTTTGCTTTGCCGCGTAGGCATTGACCGCACCAGCCAAGATGGCGCCCACAGTAGCTGCGAGCACGGTGACAAGTGCGCGTGTCCAGTTGTCATCCCAAGTCATCTTCGCCTGCCCACATCCAATAGGAACGCGGTATCATGCGCCTTGTGAACTGAGGGAGAAAGGAATCCAAAACAATCTTCTCCAATATTAGACTTCCAAGATATTGGGATAAAATGTCGCTAACCAAGTTCGCTTAAGCTGAGCGAAAGCTAGACGGCTCGGCAGCCCCTCCTGCCAATCTGTGGGGAAAAAACGGTTGAGCTGTTCACCAACTTGAACGGCCAACCTGCCCATCTCCGAAATCACGGCTTCGAGGGCGCTCGCTTCTATGAACGGGCCGATTACCGCGTCACCGTTTCTTTTTGGGCGCATCATCCAAACGGACTTCATGTTGGGATGGCCAGCTAACTCGGAGAACAATTCATACATCTCAAAGCGCTTCTTTGAGGTGGTCCCGTCACGGGCGTCGAGTGCCTCTCGGACCTTCAGTGGGGAAAAGTGTGACATACGTGTCTTTTTGTCCGAGAGGCGCCACTGCTTGATTAGACCCTGATCCCCAGCGAATAAGTTGATCAGGAAGACCGTTTCGAGCACATCCCGTAATATGAGGGCACAGTTCTGGCCATAACCGGAGAGAGCCAGCTTCAAGCTCGCAGCAAAGGCGTTAAACGTCCGCATTGCAAGTATCTTAATAACCTTAAAGTCTTCGTCATCAGGAGGCGCTTGACGTAAAATGTCTGCGAGTTCCATAGTCGCCTCTGTTACCGTGAGGTGCAGTTTCAATCTATCGCATTTATCTATGACATCCATCGCCTTCTCGCGAAGCTGTTCCTCGCAACTGTGGAGATTAACAAGGTTTGGGGGTAATGTATCATGATTTGCAGGCATAGAAACGTCTCGATGTCTTCTTCATGACAAGCACGTCGCGAAGACGCGCTAATCAGACCATAATAGGCAATGCAAACGTCCTCCTCAAGACCTCAACGACCGCACGAACTGTGTGGCGATGCTGGTGCTGGGGGTGCTGACCCAGGTGGCCGTGGCCGTTGTGCATCTGGGGCGGTTGCTGCGGCAGGCGTCGTTCGTCTTCACCGCCGCTTTCGCCGACACCGTCGTCCTGATCGGCCTCGCCGCCCGGCCCTTCTCCGGTACGGCGATCGACGACGGCCCCCTGCGCGCCGCCCTGGTGACGGCGGCACCATAGCGGGCACGGGTGGGCTTCAGATAGCGACGCACTCCGGATGTGCCTTGCGCACGCGCTGGGTGGAGGCGGGGTGGCGCAGGAGGTTGGCGGCCGGGCGGATGGGACGGGCGACGAGGTTGCCGCCGCAGTTCGGGCAGCGTCCGCCGAAGGTATCTTCTGCACAGGTGCTGCAGAAGGTGCATTCGTACGTGCAGATGCGCGCATCCGGCGAGTCGGGCGGCAGGTCGCGGTCGCAGCACTCGCAGTTGGGCCGAAGCTCGAGCATCGGGTGTCCTCCGGTCTGGCGTCGTCTCCGCCCGTGTAGCGGCGGCCGGGAAGCCTTGGCGAGGCTTGCGGGGTCGGGCGGTTGGGCCAGACTGGCGGACCCCGGGCGGGAGGGATGCGATGCCGGACGGCAGGATGCGGCGGATCCTCGGCAGTTGCCACTGCGGCAATCTCCGGTTCGTCTTCGACTGGCCCGAGGGTGAGGCGCCGATCCCGGTGCGGGCCTGCGGGTGCAGCTTCTGCCGCAAGCACGGTGCCGCCTGGACGTCGCACCCGGCGGGGCGTCTCGGGATCGAGATCGCCGACGAGGCGAGGCGGAGCGTCTACCGGTTCGGCACGGGCACGGCCGATTTCCATGTCTGCCGGGCCTGCGGTGCCGTGCCGATCACCACCTGCGAGATCGACGGGCGTGTCTATGGTGTCGTGAACGTGAACTGCTTCGACGACATCGATCCGGGCTCGCTGGTCCGTGCTGCGGCCAGCTTCGAGGGCGAGAGCCTGGACGACCGTCTGGCCCGCCGGGCCGGGCGCTGGACGCCGGTCGTGGCGGGGTCCGGAAGGACGATCTGACGCGCCGACTGCGACGACGCTAACTTCCAAGTAGAAGGAGCTCGATCGAGCTCGCTGAATTAACGCCTAGTCATGTCCGCTCGCTCGCGCCATCGTTGGATTTCGATATCCCTATCGAGGCGAAGTTTGGGCAGGCTCTGATGACGATCGGGAAAACGCTGCTCCGGGCGGTTCGGACGCTGGCCGTCGCCGCACCGCTGGCGGCCCTGGCCTTGCCGGCCGGTGCTGCCGTGCTGGTCACGGCCAGCGAGGAAGGCGGCGATGTCGTGTTCCGCTCCTCCGGCAGCTTGGATGTCGAGGGGCTCGTCAGGTACGACCATTCCCTGACGCTCAACAAATGGATCAAGGCCAGCAAAGCCGGCGTCTATTTCGGCAATGGCGTGCTGCAGGACTATGACAGCTACCGGCTCACAGGCCCGAGTGATTTCGGCAGCGGACTGACGAAGAACGCCACCTCACAGAGTGGCGTCTCCTGGCGTTTCGCCAACGGCCTCGTGCGGCTGCCCGACAATTACCTGAGCTCGAGCGACAAGAGCCTCGTCTCGACGCTGACCTTCGCCGCGAAGACCTTCGCCGATCTCGGCCTCACGGCCGGCGTGTACACCTGGTACCTGGCCGGGCAGAAGGACTTTATCCAGCTCACCATCCCGGCATCGGGCTTCGCCAGCATCGCGGCCGTACCGGTCCCGGCAGCGCTGCCGCTGCTCGCGAGCGGGCTCGGGGCGCTGGGATGGATGCGCCGTCGCCGGCCCGCTTCGTAGAGAGCACAACCGGACGGCGGACAGGCGGAGAGGTTTCCGCCTGTCCGGATGAGACGAGCGCGGATCTGGCTGGGCTCAGCCGTTGACCACCTGGTCGCCGAAATAGAGGAACTCGCGGTCCATGCCGCCGAGCTCGGCCGCGGACAGCTCGAGCGTCGGCGTGTCGAGCTGCTTGTAGCTCTTCTGGCCCTTCACCCATTCGTCGGCCGTCTGCAGCGTGCTGAGCGTGATCGTGGTCGGGTGGCAGAGATAGTGGGTCGGGATGACGGCCTTGGGCTTCAGGCGGTCGACGATGCCGTTGCCCTGCTCGTAGCTCAGGATGTGCTGCGAGCCGTCGACGGGGAGGGTCAGGACGTCGACCCGGCCGATGGCGTTCCAGACGTTCTCCGGCGGGTCGTGGCGCGCGTCGCCCCAGATGAGCGTGCGCACGCCGCCCGTCTCGACCAGGTAGAGGACCATGTCCATGTGGCCCGGATTGTTCGGCGGGGCGGGGTCCTGGCCGAACTCGCGGATGACGTCGGTCCACTTGTACCAGCCGGGTGCCAGATAGGCGTGCTTGTCGGCGATCGCGGTGATCTTCACGTCGGCGAAGGAGTAGGTGCCGATCAGCCGGTCGAGCGCCATGGTGGCGTTCACCTTGTCGATCGCGTCGTGGTCGAAGTGGGCGTGGGTCGAGAAGACGGCATCGACCGTGATGCGCGGGAAGTCCTTGGGGAACCAGATGCCCCAATAGCCGGACGGATCGTTGCGCCAGGGATCGAACAGCATCGTGAAGCCGGCCGGCGAGGTGATGCGGATCGCGCAGTGGCCGAAATAGTCGATCTTGACCGGGCCTTCGGGGTAGCTGGCGGCCTCCTGCAGCGCCAGGACGTGGTTGTTGTTGCCGGGCTGCTTCCAGGCGACGGCCTGGGCGGCGGCGGGTGCGGCCGGGAGCACGGCACCCGCGGCAGCGGCCGTGGCGCCGAGGCCGGCCACCTTGAGGAAGCCGCGGCGGCCCGCGGCGGATGATCCTTCGTTCTCGGACATTCGATGTCTCTCATGTACGTGGGCTGACGGCCGCTCCTGCGGCCACCCCGCACTTGGCCACAGCTCTACGGGCGCGTGAAGGGCGTGGTGCCTTCGCAGCGGAGGAGGCGAAGCGGACTACCCGCCGACGGCTTCGAGGAACCGGTCGGAGGTCGCGACCCAGCCGAAGAGGAGGCGGATCGTCAGCAACGAAGCTTCATGGTTGCTGCGGGGCTGGTCCGCGGCGATGGGCTCGGCGGTGCAATCCTCCAGCACGAGGCAGCGATAGTCGCGGAACATGGCGTCGCGCACGGTCGACTCGACGCAGACGCTGGTCGTGCAGCCGGTGACGATCAGATGGGCGATGTCGCGGGTGCGCAGGACGGTGTCGAGGTGCGTCTCGAAGAAGCCGCTGTAGCGGTGCTTCGGGACGACGATGTCGCCGCTCTTCGGCGTCAGTTGCGGCAGGATCGCCGTGTTCCAGGTGCCGGCGACGAAGCCGCGGCCGATGGTACCGTCGGGTGCCGGGACGGGTTCGCCCAGCGCCAGCGGGAGGTGCTTGAGGCGGTTGGGGGCGTCCGGGCCGCCGGCGTTCGACAGGTCCGGGCTGAACTGCATGACGAGATAGACGACGGGCAGGCCGGCAGCACGGGCCGCGTCCAGCACGCGGGCGGTCGGCTCGACGGCCCGCACGATCGGGGCGATGTCGATCCCGGCGCGATCGAAGCTGCCGCCGGGAGCGCCGAAGTCGTTCTGCATGTCGACGACGAGGACCGCCGTGCGGTCGAGGTCGATCTCCACCGGCTCGGGCTCGGCCCCGATCGTGACGAGTCGCGATTGTCCTGCCATGCCCACCCTGCCTCGGCCCAGTGTCCACCGCCCCGACAGTAGTCGAAAGACCTGCCATCGTCGTTCCCGGTCCGCCGGCCCACGTTCTTGTGTGAAAAGTCATTGGCAGGGCCCTCCGGCGCCGTCGAAGATGCGGCGGCGGGGCGGCTAGCGGGAGCCTGCGGGAATGCCGGGATGGGTCTTGTGGGCGGGGGCGGCGCTCGTGCTGGTGCTGCTCTATGTCTGGTACGCCTCGATCGTGCGGCGGGCGAACCGGGTGCGCGAGGCGCTGGGCTCGATCGACGTGCATCTGCGGCAGCGGCACGACCTGATCCCGAACCTCGTCAAGCTGGCCGGGCACTACATGGAGCACGAGCGCGGCGTGCTGGAGGAGGTGACCCGGCTGCGCTCGCGGGTCGAAGGGGCCAGGGCCGGCGACATGGGCTCGGCCGAACGCTTCGCCGCCGAGAACCAACTGGCGCAGGCGACGGGCCGGCTGCTGGCGCAGGTCGAGGCCTATCCGCAGCTGAAGGCGGACACGACGGTGATCGAGGCGCAGCGCGGCTGGGCCGAGGCCGAGGCGCAGATCACGGCCTCGCGGCGCTTCTACAACTCGGCCGTCACCGACCTGAACAATGCGGTCCAGGTGTTCCCGGGCAGCCTGCTGGCGACGATCGCCGGTGCCAAGTCGATGGCCTACTTCGAAACGCCGCCCGAGACGCGTGAGGCGCCCAGCGTCGACGACCTGCTACCGAGCCGCGCGGGGTGAGCCTCTCGATCGACCAGCTGGAGCGGCGGCGCCGGCTGACGCTGCGCTGGTCGATCATCGGACTCCTGGTGCCGGTGTTCGGCTGGCCGTTGGCAATGATCTTCGGCGAGGGCAGCGACACCAGCGAGACGATTGCCGGCGGCGTGCTCATCGCCGGGTTCATGGCGCTGGTCGCCGTGCCGGTCACGATCGGCATGTGGCGCCGCTTCATGGCGCGGACGATGCTGGATGCGCTGGTCGAGGGTAGGTTGGACATCCGCCACATCGACGGGGAGCAGTCGGGCCGCGCCGAGCCGCCGCTGCGCAGCGCGGCGCTGGATCTGGGCATGCTGGCGCCTTGCGGCCTCGTCGAGCCGTTCGACAAGGCGGGCGTCGACCATGTGCTGGTCGGCGAGGTCGAGGGCATCCCGTTCACGCTGGCGGAGTTGCGGCTCTACGACGACCAGGGGTTCGAGGTCTTCCAGGGTGTGGTCGGCGGCTTCGGCCTGCACCGGACCTGCCCGGGTCTCACCATCGTGACGCGCGAGCGCGGGCTGATCGGCAACTTCATCGCCTCGTTCGGCAGCGGGATCGATCGGGTCGGGCTCGAGGACCCGGTGTTCGAGCGCCGGTTCGAGGTCTACGGCACCGACCAGGTCTGGTGCCGGACCGTGCTGACGCCGACCATGCTGGAGCGCCTCGTCGGCCTCGACGAGGTGGCGCGGGCGGGTGGCTTCCGCTGCGCCTTCGCCGGCAAGCGGCTGCTGATCGCGCTCTCCGGCATGCGCTGGCGGGCGCCGACCTGGCGGCTGTTGGTGCCGATAGGGAACTGGCTCGAAGGCTACCGGAAGTGGCTCTCGGAGCTGGTGGCGCTGCCCTCGGCCGTCGTCGAGGAACTGGCGCTGGCCGACCAGGTGCCGCGCGTGGGCGCGGTGCCGCCGCCGCCGGCGAGCACGCCCTGGGAATTCACGTCCTCCGGCGACAGCGTCTTCCAGGGCAAGCTCGGGCGGCTGGTGGCCGGGATCACCATGCCGCTCATGTACATCGCGTCCGGCACGCTGTTCGGCGGCGTGTCGCTCTATTTCGGCTACTACGTGTTCGTCGAATGGGGCGTGGATGCGATCGGCGGCTGGAAGCTGGCCTGGCCGATCCTGCTGGGGGTGGGTTACGGCATCTATGCGATCGTCGCCGGCCTCGTGATGCTGGCGCGCCTCGCCTGGCGCTGGAACGCGCCGCTGCGCAGCCTGCCACGCCCGGCCCAACCTTCGCGTTGAGCCGGTCCGGACCGCACTTTTACTTGCGGTTGCAGATTGCCGTCGCGATTACACGGACGTCATCTTTGCGTTGACCGGCACGGCCCAGTTTGCCAAGCATCCCATGGTTATAACGCATCACGCGAAAGCGTCTGGGCGGGGCACGGGACATGCGGGGTTGGACAGGGGGGCTCGTCGTCGCTCTGGCGACGATTCAGGCGGCCGAGGCGGGCAGTCCCCTGCGCATCACGAACAGCTGTCCGGGCACCATCTGGATGCAGAGCCTGCCCAATGCCGGACAGCCCGCGCTGCCCGATCAGCTGGTGTCGATCCCGTCCCGGGCCGCGCACGACTTCAGCATTCCGGGCAGTGGATGGAACGGGCGGTTCTGGCCCAAGACGGGATGCAACGGTGCCGGTCGCAACTGCAGCTCGGGCGATTCCGAGACCGGCTTCTGCCCGCCCTATCCGACGATCTGCCAGCCGCCGTCCTATACCAAGATCGAGTTCTTCTTCCCGCCACCGGGCTCCGGGGCCAACGCCTGGTACGACATCAGCCTCGTCGACGGCTACAGCGTGCCGTTCAAGATCACGCCCCGGGCACCGGCCTCGGGCTCGTGCATTCCGACCCAGTGCAACCTCTCGCTCGACGCCTGCCCGGGGAACGAGATTCTCGGACTGGGCTCACTCAAGGTGCAGGTCGGCGGCAAGACCGTGATGTGCCTCAGCCCCTGCAAGAAGTGGAACTACCCGGCCCCCTATGGTGAGGGGAAACCGGAGACGACAGCACCCGGCGTGGACCTGTGCTGCCCGACACCGCCCATGTCGTCCGGCGCCTGCCAGGCCGGGCCGGTCGTCACCTCGTCCTATGTGAAGACGGTGCGGGCGTCGTGCCCTACCGCCTACAGCTTCGCCTATGACGACAAGGGTGGGCTCCACAACTGCCCGCCGACGACCGGCTTCGACGTCGTCCTGTGCCCATGAGGCCCGTGGTGAGAACGACGATGATCCTCCGCTTGCTGCTGACGCTGCCCGTCTGCCTCACGCTCGCCACCGCGGCCGGTGCGGCCGATGTCTGCGCGCCCAAGATCCTGCGCCCGCTCGCCGGCGACACGGAGAGCCAGGCGCGCGCGGTGAACGCGGCGGGGCAGGCCGTCGGCTGGAGCAAGGGCCCACGCGGTGTCCGGGCCGTGTTCTGGGATGCGGCGGGCCGGCCGCACGTCCTGAGCCCGCTGCCCGGCGACACGATCGCTCGGGCCTATGGGTTGAATTCGGACGGTGTCGTCGTCGGGGACAGCGAGGGGGCGACGTTCAATGCGGTCGTCTGGCGCCTCGACCGAAAGCCGCGGCGGCTCGCCTTTCCCTCGGGTCACGAGCAGGGCCATGCGCGGTCGATCAACGACAAGGGCCTGATCGCCGGGTGGAGCCTGGACCGCACGGACGGCAAGGGTCCGGCCGGCGGGCAGGCGCTGCACGGTGTCGTCTGGCGGGGCGCTTCGGTGCTGCGGGACCTCGCACCCCTGGCGGGCGACCTCGAAACCCTGGCACTCGACATCAACGCCAAGGGCGAGACCGTCGGCGTCAGCTACGGGCGGGACGGGCGCGAGACGGCGGTCCTCTGGAGCAGCGACGGAACGCCGACGGCATTGCCCCAGCTCGCGAAGCGGAACACCGGCGTCGCCTTTGCGATCAATGCTGGGGGCGAGGCCGCCGGCGTCAGCGGGAGGCCCGCCTGGGCGATTCCGACCGCCTGGACTCCGGCTGCCGAAGCGCTGCCCGAGCCGACGGGCGTCACGAGGAGCCTCGGCCTCGACAACGACGGGGCGGGCGAGGCCGCCGGTTACGGCCAGGGTACCGGCGGCAGCCATGTGGCGCTGTTCTGGGACAGGGACGGCCGCGTGCACGTCCTGCCGCCGCTTGCGGGCGACGTCGACACGGAGGCCTTCGGCATCGCCGCGGGGCCGCTCGTCGCCGGGCACAGCCTCGGTGCCAGGGGCGTCAAGGGCGTACTGTGGCGGGTGGCGGCGAGCTGTCGTTGAGCGATGCGCCACCCATGGGTGGCCACAGCACTCAACGATCGAGCTTGCGGCCGGCGACGAGGCCGCCGATCAGGGCCACCAAAGCGAGCTGCATCGGCGTGAGCTGACGGCCGAGGTCCATGCCGGCCGCGAGCGTGCGGTCGGACATGGTGCCGCCGCCCGAGAAGAGGCCGAGGAGTGCTCCGAGATCGCCGCCGTGGGCAAGTCGGGCTTCGGCCTCCCGGCGCTTCACACTGCGCTTGTGTGCCGACCAGACCGCCCAGGTGCCGCCAGCGATCGCCGCGTAGACCAGCGCCATGACCAGGGCAGCCGCGACCCGGCCGTGGGTGTCGGCCAGGGCCGCATAGGCGGCGAAGGTCAGGAAGCCGAGGCTGACCGCCGCCGCGACGACGACGATCAGGACCGAGTCGACCGCCCACACCAACTCGTGCAGGCGCCGCTCGGCTTGGAAGCCGAGCAGCTGGCCCAATCCCCCGAGCACCGGACTCAGCCGCGCGAGCGGGACAGCATCCCGACCGACAGGCCGATGCCGAAGGCCACCAGCACGGAGGTCAGCGGATTCTGCTCGATCCCGGCCTTGAGGTCGCCGCCCGCGGCCCGCGCACGCGCCTGCGCGTCGGACGCCGTCGCCGCCAGGCGGTCGCCCGCTGCCGTCACGGCCTGACCGGCCCGATCGCCCGCCACCTGCGCCTGCTGCTGAACGAAGGCCGACATCGTCGTTACGAGCCGCTCCATGTCCTGCCGGAGGGCGGCGAGGTCCGCATTCAGATCACCCGTCACACCTTCGATCGACTTCGTCACCATCTCGCCCTCCCGAGAGCGTCCGCGGCCGCCGGAGTCGACACCGCTTCATGGCCCTCTAAACAGGCTACGGGCGAAATGGTGGCATGTCGGTTGGGACAGAATGCAATCGCGATCACGTCAGTGGAGTTTGGCGGTCAGTGGGTCGGACTCGCTCCCGAGTTCGGCGAGCCGTCCCCGGATATCGTCCGGGATCCAGGCGTCGTCAGGGGAGAGCCTGCCGGTCGCGGCGAGGTCGTCGGCCAGGGACAGGGCGTCGACATAGATTTCGGCGGCGACGCCGGGCTGGCCCATGGCTGTGGACGTGTCCGCGAGCTTGACCTGGGCGACGAGGAGTGTGCGCTGCAGGCGCGGATCGTCGGGCCGTTCGGTCGCCATGCGCCGGCGCAGGTCGAGATGGGCCGCGAAGGCCCGCCGCGCGCCGTCGAGATCGCCGAGGTCGCGGCGGGCACTGCCGACCTTGTTCCAGCTGGCCGCGAGGTCGTCGATGGCACGCCCGTCCCCGGAATCAGCGGCGAGCGCTTCGAAGTCCTCGTGCGCGTCTTCCCTGGCGCGTAGGGCGGCGACAAGATCGCCTTTCGCACGGAGCACGTCGCCGAGCGCACTGCGGGCGACCGCGATCTCGCGCCGCCAATCGGCATTGTCGGGCTCCTCTGCGGCTGCGGCACCGGCAATCTTCAGGATCTCCGCGTAGTTGGCCTCGGCACCGCCCATGTCGTCCTGTTCCGTGCGGACCTCGGCGATCCGGCGCAGGCAGAGGACGAGATCGTACTCGCCGCCGGCGAGCTTTCGGGAGATGGCGGCGGCATCGTCGAAGGCGCCGAGAGCGCCTGCCAGATCGCCCTGCCGCCACCGGACGTCGCCGAGTTCCACGCAGCTGGTCGTCAGTTCGCGCTGCAGCCGCGGGTTCTGCGGTCGACCGGCGGCCAGCCTGGCACGGATGTCGACCTCGGACACGAGGGCGCGGACGGCTTCGTCCATGTCGCCCTGTGCGCGATGGAGCTCGGTCAGGCGGTTCCAGGCGATGGCCAGATCGCGCTGGGCGGAGAGATCGCCGGGACGCGCCTCGGCGAGCCGTTCGAACATCAGGCGGGACGAGTCCACCGCGTGCTGAGCGCCGTCGAAGTCGTCGCTCGCCATGCGCAGCCGGCCCAGCCTGCCCCAGCAGATCGCGACGCGCCTGCCCTCGTCGGCCGGGGCCGAGCCCATGCCATCGAGGACGCCGCGGGCATCCGTTTCGGCCGCCTCAGCAGCTTCGACGTCGCGACAGGACCGCAGGGCGGAGGCGAGGTCCAGGCAGGCTTCGGCGAGATCGGCGGCCAGCAGGAGATTGGCGCGGTCGATCAGGAACAGCCGGCGGTCGATAGAGACCACTTCGCGGTAGGCCGCCGCGGCCTCGTCCGGTGTCCGCTGCGCCATCATGGCGTCGCCCAGAGCGCTGAGCCCGATGGCGAGGTCGCGCTGCCGGTCGAGATTGGCAGGGTCGGCGTCCACTGCCTCCCGCAGGACGGACACGCCGCGCCGGGCCGTGGTCCCAGCCTCGTCGTAGCGCTCCTCGGCGAGCAGCAGCCTCGCGGCATGGACGTCGGCGACGGCGGCGACTTCCGGGATGCCGCGGCGTTCGCCGGCGGCGCGTGCCCCCTCGAAGGCGGCGAGTGCCGCGTCGGGTTCGGCGAGACGGCCCTGCGCCTCGGCCAGGAACATCCAGGCGTCGATGTCGTCCGGATCGAGGACGGTGGCGCGGGCATAGCCGTCACGGGCGGCGACTGGACTGCGCCTAGAGGCGACGGCGGCCAGGTGCTTGGCGGCCGTAGCGGCGCCAGTCCCGTTGCCGACGGCGGTCTCGCCTTCGATCACGGCCTCGAAGATCGCCTCCGCCTTGTGGCTGTCGCCCGCCTGAAGATCGGCCAGCGCTTCGGCGACGACCGCCTCGCCGACGAGCGGTCCCGCCTCCTCCAATGCCGCCATGGCTGCGGCCGGGCCCGACAGAAGGCGCCGGCCCGGGCCGGGTGAACCTGCCCCATCATTCATGTCCTATTCCCCGCAACGAGCTATGCGAGCGGGGTTATCATCCTACTCCCGGTTTGTCGCGGCGCTCGATACCCGCGCCAGGCGATGGCGGTTGATCGGTTGCTCCCGCGGAAGGCGGAGCACATAGTCCTCATCCCGCAGCAGGAGGCGCGCATGACGGGCGACCCGGCACGGACCAGGATCGTCAGGGAGTATCCGGGCTGGACCTCCGCCGAGCCCTTTCTCAGCGGCAGCTTCGCGCCGGTGTTCCGCGAGGTGGAGGCCGACGACCTGCCGGTGGTGGCTGGGAAGATTCCTGAGGACGTGAGCGGGACCTACTTACGCAACGGGTCGAACCCGCTGTTCAAGCCGATGTCGTACACGTGGCCGTTCGATGGCGACGGGATGATCCATGCCGTCCAGCTCGACAATGGCCGGGCGCGGTACCGCAACCGGTTCGTCCAGACGCGTGGGCTGACGGTCGAGCATCGGGCCGGGCGGGCGGTCTATGGCGGGGTGATGCGGCCGGTCCCGGTCGACCCGTCACTGGTCGGCCCGGACGGCGAGCCGGGGCCGGTGAAGAACGGGGCCTTCGTCAACGTCATCCGGCATGCGGGCCGGGTGCTGGCGCTGGGCGAGGCGAGCCCCGCCTACGAGATGACCGCGGACCTCGAGACGCTCGGCGAGTGGCGGCCCGGCACGGACGAGCCGATCCAGATCGGGGCGCATAACCGGCGGCATCCGCGGACGGGCGACCTGTTCGGCCTGACCTATTTCATCGACCAGCCGCGGGTGCGCTTCCAGCGGATCGATGCGGGCGGGCGGCTCTCGGACAGCTTCGAGATCGGGCTCGCCGTCCCGACGATGATCCACGATTTCGTGCTGACGGAACGGCACATCGTCCTGCTGACGGGGCCGCTCGTGATCGACATTCCGGCGGCGATGCGGGGGCTTTCGCCGCTGCAGTGGCGGCCGGAGCTGGGGACGCGGATCTGCGTGCTGGGGCAGGACGGGAGCTCGCCCCTATGGCTGGAGGCCGAGCCCTACTTCGTCTTCCATTTCGCCAACGGCTTCGAGGAGAAGGGGCGGATCGTGCTGGACTATGTCCGGCACAGCGGGCTCGGTGCCATGGTCGGTCAGCCCGCGGACGGCGTGCCGCCGCGGCTGCACCGGATGGCGATCGACCTCACGGCCCGCCGGATCGAGGACGCGGCGGTGGCGGATCTGGGGGTCGAGTTCCCGCGCGCGGACGACCGGCTGGAGGCGCGTGTGACGCGCTACGTGGTGGCACCCACGCGGGCGGGCAGTGGGGCCGGCAGCTTCAACGCGATAGCACGGCTGGACACGCACAGCGGGGCGGTGGCGCTGCACGAGTTCGGGTCCAGGCTCGCGGGCGAGGCGGTGGTGGTGCCGCGGCCGGGCGGTGCCGACGAGGCGGACGGCTGGCTCGCGGTGTTCGTCTACGATCCGGCGACCGACGGCAGCGATTTCGTGCTGCTCGACGCGCGCGATCCGGCGGCGGAACCGGTCGCTGTGGTGCGGCTGCCGCAGCGCGTGCCGCAGGGTCTGCACGGCAACTGGCTGCCGAAGGCGTGAGGCGGGCGGCTCAGAAGAGGTAGCCGACGCGGCCTTCGATCTGCCACTGGTAGGGCTCGAAATCCTGGGTGTGGTAGAGTGAGCGTGAATAGTCGACCGAGACGACGAGCCGGTCGAAGAAGGTGTGGCCCAGCATGATGTCGAGCGGCACGAAGGTGCCACCGTCGCCCTCGAAGTTGAACTCGATCTGATTGTCGGCGTAGAACGAGACGAACCAGTCCTGCGGCAGGCTGATATTGAGCGTCGGCTGGAACAGGAGTTGGTTGATGTCGGTGCGGCTCGAATTCTGCTGCCGGCTGGCGACGCTGTTGAGGTAGATCGCCTGCGGCAGGAGGTAGGTGCCCTGGCTGATCTCGGGCAGGTCGAGGCGGAAGGCGGCGGCGGGGCCCATCTGGTACTTGCCCTTGCCCGTCTCGTTCAGGCCGGCGGTCGGCCAGATCGTGCGCAGCCCGAACGCGAAGCCCAGATGCGGGAGCGGCGGGGGAATGACGAGGGCGATCTCGGTCAGGAGGTCGCCGGCGCCGAAGCGGGAATGGCCCTGCGGGTTGAATGAGCTCGTGATCTCCTCGGAGCGGACGAGCGGCAGGTCGACGCGGCCGTAGATCCGCCAGCCGCCGCCGATCCCGGTCTGCAGGTCGCCCCGGAAGGTCGTCGTCCACTTCGCCGGGTCGCGGCCGCCAGCCTCGGGCAGCCGCGAATACTCCTGCTGGAGGCGAAGCTGGTTGCGCGGCCGTGTGAGGTCGTCGCCGTGGTTGAGCGGGGTCGGGTCGGCGGCGAAGACGGCTGACGTGCAGGCGAGGCTGAGGCCGACGAGCGAGGCGGCCCATCGGCCCGGTATCGCGGCGGACCCTTTCTTCGTCATGGCCAAGCCCCCTCTCGACCGGCGCCTCAGGTCGTAGAAGGGCCTCTACGGCGTGCCAATCCCGGCCGGCTGTTTCCGTCTCAGCTGTGGCCGACGATGCGGTGGGGCACGTAGGGCGCTTCGAGGGCGGCGATCTCGTCCGGCGTCAGCTTCACCTCCAGTGCCGCGGCGGCGTCCTCCAGATGGGAGGGCTTGGTAGCGCCGATGATGGGCGAGGTGATCACCGGCTTCTGCAGCAGCCAGGCGAGGGCCACCTGGGCGCGGGGCAGGCCGCGGGCGGACGCCACGGCGGCGACCGCGTCGACGACCGCATGGTCGGCCGCCTCGGAGCCGCGGTAAAGGCTGCGGCCGAACTCGTCGGTCTCGGAGCGGGCCGTGGCGGCGTCCCAGTCGCGGGTGAGGCGGCCGCGGGCCAGCGGGCTCCAGGGCAGCACGCCGATGCCCTCGGCGGCGCACAAGGGCAGCATCTCGCGCTCCTCCTCGCGGTAGAGGAGGTTGACGTAGTTCTGCATCGAGACGAAGCGCGTCCAGCCGTGGCGCTCCGCCACGTCGAGGCATTTCTGGAACTGCCAGGCGAACATGGACGAAGCGCCCAGATAGCGGACCTTGCCGGCCTTGACGATGTCGTGGAGGGCTTCGAGCGTCTCCTCGATCGGCACCTGCGGGTCGAGGCGGTGGATCTGGTAGAGGTCGACATAGTCCGTGCCGAGGCGGCGAAGGCTGTGGTCGATCTCGGCGAGGATCGCCTTGCGCGACAGGCCGGCCCCGTTCGGTCCTTTGCGCATGCGGCCGTGCACCTTGGTGGCGATCACGACCTCGTCGCGCGGGACCATCTCGTTGAGGAGGGCGCCCACGATTTCCTCGCTGGTGCCGTCCGAGTAGATGTTGGCCGTGTCGAAGAAGTTGATGCCGAGGTCGAGTGCCTGCCTGATGATCGGCCGGCTGGCCTCGCGGTCCAGCGTCCAGGGATGGCTGCCCCGGTCGGGCACGCCGAAGCTCATGCAGCCGACGCACAGGCGCGAGACCTCGAGCCCGGTGCGGCCGAGACGTGTGTAGTGCATGGGCGATCCCTCGTGGACGGGTTGGCGCGCGTGCGCGCGGACCGCCCATCCTGCCGCCCGACCGGCCCCGGCTCAAGCCGCGACCGGGCGGGACGCGAACGTCAGAGGATGAAGTCGCCGGCGGTCCACTGGCTGGCGGTGGCCGTGCCGTCTTGGGCCAGGATCGCCATTTCGGGAGCCGCGTCGCCGGTGAGGTTGACCTCGATCAGGGTGTCGGGGCCGCTGTCGGTGACGTGGACCTGGCCGACGCCGGTGAAGGCACCGGTGCCGCGGAAGGCGAGCGTGCCGGCGTAGACGGCGGCGAGGTCGATGCGATCGCCGCCGGCGACCCCGGCGCCCTCGAAATCGGTGATGGTGTCGCGTGCGCCAGGCGTGGACTGCTGCCACCAGTCATAGGCGAAGCGGTCCGCACCGGTGCCGCCGGTCAGCGTGTCGGCGGACCATTGCCAGGCGGGGTCGTCGCCGGGATCGCCATAGAGAATGTCCGCACCGCCACGACCCTGAAGGACGTTGGCGAAGGCGCTGCCCCGGATGAGGTCGCCGAAATTGCTGCCGAGGACATTCTCGATACCGTCCAGGCTATCATGGCCGTCGGCACCGGTCGTGTGCCCGCCGCTCGCATAGGGATACAGATCGACCTGCACGGCGCCGGGAGCGTTCCGATAGACGACGGTGTCGATGCCTCCACCGCCGATGATCGTGTCGTCGCCGCTGGCACCGATGAGGAAGTCGTCCCCCTCCGCGCCGTCGAGGACATCGTTACCGGGCCCCGCCGTCGAGGGTGTCGTCGCCACTGCCGCCGACGAGGCCATTCGCGGCACCATCGCCCCTGAGGTAGTCGTCATCGCGGCCGCCCACGAGGTTCTCGATCCCGACAAGCGTATCGTTACCAAGGGCTCCGGACGCGTGTCCGGCATCGAGCGCCACATGCACGGCGCCGTAGGCGTCGTCGTAGCTCGCTGTATCACCGCTACCCGTCGGGTTGGCGCCGCCGACGAGCGTGTCGTTGCCGAGGCCCCCGTGGAGCAGGTCGGCGCCGCTGCCGCCGTCGAGCCGGTCGTTTCCCGCACCGCCGAACAGTTTGTCGTTGCCGCTCCGGCCGAACACGATGTCGGCGCCGCCGAGGCCCCAGACCGTGTCGTTGCCGGCCAGCGCGTCGATGCGATCGTCGCCCGCCGTTCCCCGCAGCAGATCGTCGCCGGGGCTTGGCACTCTAGAAATCGGGGTGTGCTGGGCAAGCTCATAGGCCCCGACGTCGGGCGCGGTGCCTCCAGGTGCCGGCCGCACCGCGCCGCGCTGGTCCATGCTGCCGGCCGCTGCCGGGTCGGCGCCCGCAAGTGCCGGATCGTCCGATGCATCGCGCAAAGGTGCGACCCATGTCGCGTTCTCGAGAACGAGCCGACTTCCACCCGGAGATGCGAACACGAGTGAAGGATCGATTCCGGTCAGGTCTGCTGCCGGCGAGCCATGGTCAATGACCTGGAAAATGTTTCGACCATCGGAGGCCGTGATGCGGCCCATGACGTCGTCGGGTACGAATTTGAAGTCTGTTCGATTTGTATCCATACTCGAATTACCGGTGACGATACTGCTCTTGAGAGTCAACGTGCTGTGGCTGCCGCCGAGATAAAGTCCGCCGCCGCCATCGCCCGAAAAGCCCCAGACTCTATTGGCCGTGATCGTACTGCCGACGATCTTCACATTTGCATCGGCGCCGCTGAAACCTTCATAGGGATTGTGGCCGGCCGCAATTCCGCCGCCGTACGAGAGACTGTGACCGCCGATGCCATTGTAGGCGATGGTGCTGCGGAGGACGGTCAGGGAGCCGCTGTCGAGTTGGATGCCGCCGCCGAAGCCGCCTTCGGAGGTGCCGTTGCGGACGATGGCGCACCGGTCGAAGGTAAGTGCCACCCCGTCGGCGCCGAACACGCCTCCGCCAGAGTAGCCGTAGGTGTATCCATGGGTCAGGACGAGGCCGCGAAAGGTGGCGTCGGTGCCGGTGCCGTTGACGGCGGCGACCCGGCTCTGACCCTGCGCATCGATAGTGATGCCCCGGCCGTCATTGTCGGGGTCACCTTGCAGGGTGATGTCCGAGATGAGCGCCAGTTCGCCCCGGGTCAGCTTCAGGGTACCGCCTTCTAGAGCATTTTCACGCTTGGCGTGGATAGCCTGAGTTGGTGATGTAGTTGGCGCACTCGGCGGGTGGGAAGAGGTCGAGGAGCCGGCCGATGGCGTTCCACAGCCCGTCGACGGTGCGTTCGGCGGCCTTGCGCAGGAGGGCCTTGAGCTTGGCGAAGGCCTGCTCGATCGGATTGAGGTCGGGCGAGTAGGGCGGCAGATAACGGAGTTCGGCCCCGCGGGCCTCGATGGCCTCCCGAATGCCGGCGACTTTGTGGGCGGGCAGGTTGTCCATGACCACGATGTCGCCGGGTCGCAGCTCCGGAGCCAACATCTGCTCGATCCAGGCCCGGAAGATGACACCGTTCATCGCGCCGTCGGTGACGTAGGGGGCGACGAAGCCGCGGGCGGTGAGGCCGCCGACGAAAGTGGTCGACTTCCAGTGGCCGTGCGGCACGGGACCGTCCACCCGCCGGCCGCGCGGGCTGCGGCCATAGCGGCGGGCCATGTTGGTAGCGGCACCGGTCTCGTCCACGAAGACGAGCTGCGCCGGGTTCAGCCCGGCTTGGTCAGCGCGCCAGTCGGCGCGCCGCGCGGCGACATCGGGCCGGTCCTGCTCCTGCGCCCGGAGCGACTTTTTTTCAGCGTCAGGCCGAGCCGGAAAATGGTCCGGTGCATCAGGCCGAGACTGGTGCTCACCCCATGTGTCGCCAGCAGCCAAGCGCGCAGCTCGTTCAGCGTGACGTCGGGACGTAGCACTACCTCCGCCGCAATGGCGTCGTGATGGGCCGCCAGCTTGAGCGCCTGATGATTGCGCTGCGCCCGCGCCTCCGTCTCGCCGGTCGCCGCCCGGCGCGCCTCGGCCTTGTAGATGTACGACACGCTGACCTGGAACAGCCGCGCCGCGTCCCGGGCCGGCATCCCGCCGTCCATCGCCGCCAGCACCCGGCTCCGTAGATCCGTCGAGTAGCTCTGCCCCGAACGCCACGCCATCACACCATCCCAGCTCACGCCAACCGAGAAGCGTGAATCACATCTAGTGAACTGTGGGAATCGGGAAAAGATTCCGGTTAGACCGAATCCGCTCTAGGGCGGCAGCGAAGGTGATGGTGTCCGCATCGGCATGGGCGTTGGCTTGTGCCAGCGCCTCGCGCAGGCTGAGCTTGCCGTCGGTGGCGTTGACGCTGTCGGTGAGGATCGTGACGGTGAAGGTGGCCATAGGGGCCGTCCCTGCTGGGTCGAAGCGGTGTTCAGAGGATGAAGTCGCCGGCGATCCACTGGGCCGGCAGAACGTCGCCGTCCTGGACGCGGATCTCCATCTCGGGTGCGGCGCTGCCGGTCAGGTTCACCTGGACCATCGTGTCGAAGCCCGATCCCTCCACCCGCACCTGACCGATCCCGGTGAAGGCACCGGTGCCGCGGAAGATGAGTGCGCCCGGCAGGCCGCCGAGGTCGACGAGGTCGCCGGTCGCCGCCCCGACGCCCTGGAAGTCGAGGATGCGGTCGGCATTGCCGGCCAGGCTGTCGGCGGCGGCATCGAAGTCGAAGCGGTCATTGCCGGCGCCGCCGGTGAGGACGTCGCGGCCGAGGCCGCCGTTCAGGATGTCGTTGCCGCCGCCTCCCTGCAGGCTGTCGCTCCCGGCGTTGCCGGAAAGCGTGTCGCCGCCGTCACCGCCGAGGAGCAGGTTGGCACCCGAATTGCCGGTGAGATGGTCGACGAACCGGGAGCCCGTGAGATTCTCGATGCTCAGCAGGGTGTCGCGGCCCGAGCCGCCGGTATTCTGCGCGGCGGTCGTGGCGAGATCGACGGTGATGCCGGCCGTCGCTGTGGCATAGCTGGCCGTGTCCGTGCCACTGCCGCCGTCGAGCCGGTCGTCGCCGGCACCGCCGTCCAGCGTGTCGCTGCCGCTCGAGCCGCGCAGGATGTCGTTACCGGCGAGGCCGGAGACGAGGTCGTTGCCGGCGCGGCCGTCCAGCGTGTTGGCGCCGGCGGTACCGGTGAGCACGTCGTTGGCGGTGCTGCCGATATGGCTGACGTGGGTCTGGTTCAGCTCATAGGCGCCGATGTCGGGTGCGGTTCCGGCCGGCGCCGGGCGAGCGACGCCGCGCTGGTCGGCACTGCCGGCCGTGGCCGGGTCGGCACCCGAGAGAGCCGGGTTGTCGAGCGCATCGCGGAGCGGTGCCACCCAGGTACCGGCGGCGAGCACCAGCCGTCCGCCGCCGAGAGGATCGAGGCCGGCGAATACCTTGGCGGCGTCGGCACCGACCACGTCACCGGGCGCCGCACCGGTGCCGACGACCCCGAGGACGTTGTGGCCGTTCGACCAGGTGATGCCGGAGACGTCGGTGTCGTAGTACGTCCCGTCGAGACCGTTCTCGGCGCTATTGCCGAGCACGATGCTGTTCGAGATGGAGAGCGAGGAAGAGGCGCCTATCAGCACGCCGCCGTCCCCGCCACCTTCGCCACCGGCCCTGTTGCCGGTGATGGTGCTTTCCCGGATCGAGACCTGTGCCGTTGTCCCCTCGAAATAGAAGCCGGCGGCGATTCCCCCGCCGGCACCGCCGAAATCGCCGTCCGCATGATTCTGGGCGATGGTGCTCTGCACCACGTCGAGCTTGCCGCTCGTGATGGCGATGCCGGCACCATAGCCTTCGCTCGCATAGGTGCTGTTCCCGACCACGGCTGTCCGCAGCAGGGAGATCGAGGCGCCGCCGCCGAAGATGCCGCCGCCCCAGGTTCCGTTGTTGCCGGCGACGATGCTGTCGACGAGCGTCAGCACGGCGCCACAGGCCACCATGATGCCGCCTCCCTCGACGGCATCGCCGTAATTGAAGGAACCGCCGCCCGTGATCGTCAGCCCCGTCAGCGTCGCGTCAGTAGCGCTGCCCTCCACGAACATGACGCGGTCCGCCTCCTCGTGCAGATCGTCCGTGCGCTGGTCGATCGTGACGCCGCTTCCGTCGTGGTCCGGATCGCCCGTGATCGTCACGTCGCTGGTGATTTCGAGCTGGCCCCTGGTCAGGGCGATCGTCTTGCCCTCGAGGGACGAGGCGAAGGTAATCGTGTCCGCATTGGCATGGGCGTTGGCCTGGGCCAGCGCTTCGCGCAGGCTGAGCTTGCCGTCGGTGGCGTTGAGGCTGTCGGTGAGGGTCGTGACGGTGAAGGTGGCCATCGGGGCCGTCCCTGGTGGGTCGTGGCGGTGTTCAGAGGATGAAGTCGGCGGCGGTCCATTGGCCGGGCTGGACGTCGCCGTCCGCGACGCGGATCGCCATCTCCGGTGCGGTGTCGCCGGTGAGGTTGACTTCGATCAGGGTGTCGAAGCCCGCGGCGACGAGGTGGACCTGGCCGATTCCGGTGAAGGCCGCGGTGCCGCGGAAGGTCAGGGTGCCGGGGAGGTCCGCGAGGTCGATCAGATCGCCCGTGGCCGCGCCTACGCCCTGGAAGTCGGTGATGCGGTCGGCATGGCCCGGCAGGCTGTCGGCGGCGGTGTCGAAGTCGAAGCGGTCGTTGCCGGAACCGCCGGTGAGGACGTCGCGGCCGAGGCCGCCCTCGAGGTGCCAATCGTTGCCGGCACCGCCCTGCAGGCGGTCGTCGCCCGCACCGCCGCGCAACTCGTCGCCGCCACTGCCGCCGAGGAGCAGGTTCGCACCGGCATTCCCGGTCAGGTGGTCGGCGAAGCGGGAGCCGGTGAGGTTCTCGACGTTCAGGAGCGTGTCGAGGCCGGAGCCGCCGGTGTTCTGCTGGGCCGTGGTGGCGAGGCTCACCGTGATGCCGGCGGTGGCGGTGGCGTAGCTGACGGTATCGGTGCCGGTACCGCCGTCCATCCGGTCGTTGCCGGCCCCGCCGTCGAGCGTGTCGCTGCCCGAAGCACCCTTCAGCGTGTCGTTGCCGGCGCGGCCGGAGACGAGGTCGTTGCCGGCGCGGCCGTCCAGCGTGTTGGCGCCGGTGGTGCCGGTGAGCACGTCGTTGGCGGTGCTGCCGACATGGCTGACGTGGGTCTGGGCCAGCTCGTAGGCGCCGACGTCCGGGGCCGTGTCGCCGGGCAGCGGCCGGGCGACGCCGCGCTGGTCGGCACTGGCGGCCGTCGCCGGGTCGGCACCGGAGAGGGCGGGGTTGTCCAAGGCGTCGCGGAGCGGGGCCACCCAGGTGCCGTTGGCCAGCACCAGCTGCCCGCCGCCATGGGCGTCGAGGGCAGCGAACACCTTGGCCGGATCCGCACCGACCACGTCGCCGGGTCCGGCGCCGGTACCGAGGACGCCCAGGACGTTGTGGCCGTTCGAGAAGTCGATGCGGTCCAGGTCGGAGAGGATGTAGTGTGTCGAACCTTCAGATCGTCCAGCATTGCCGATGACGATGCTGTTCGAGAGTTCGAGCGAACTGTCTGGAGAGGTATAGATGCCAGAAGCATGCTCCCCTAGTCCCTGGGCGATATTGCCCGTTATGGTGCTCTCACGAATCAAGACGGCCGTGCGGATTGCCGCAATGCCTGCACCAAACGCTACGGCCCCGGTGGGCCACTCCGCGTCGTCGTTCCCCGCCTTGACTTTGTTGTCCGCAATTGTGGATTGAACGACTTCAATATTCCCGTCAGCGATGACGATCCCGCCACCGCGGTCGTCAATGTAGCTGTTGATAGCGCCGACGCTGTTTTCGGTCACAGCGCTCCGCAGCAAAGAAATCAAGGCGCCGCCCCAAGCCTCAATTCCGCCGCCACCGTAATATGTTTGATTACCGCTTATAGTGCTGCGTTCGAGTTGGATGGTGCCGCCCGCGAGCGACAGGCCGCCACCGCCATAGAAGGCGACGTTGTGACTGATATCGCTGTCGGCAATGGTGAGCGTGCTGTTCCCCCAGGCCGCGATCCCACCGCCACTCCAGGCGTTGTTCCCGGTAACCCTACATGACGCCAGATCGAGGGTTGCGGCTTGGAGCAGTATGCCGGTACCGGCCGAGCCTGTGCCTTCAGGCCCTCCCGCTGATCCGCCAGTGATGGTCATGCCTTGCAGGCTGACCGCGGTACCTGCTCCTCCTATCACGAGGACATTCGCCGACCCGTAGCCGTCCAGATTGAGCTCGTCCGAGCGCTGATCGATGGTGACGCCGACCTTGTCGTGGTCCGGATCGCCCGTGATCGTGACGTCGCTCTTGATGTCGAGCTGGCCCTTCGACAGCGCGATCGTCTTGCCTTCGAGCGAAGAGGCGAAGGTGATCGTGTCCGCATCCGGGTTGCCGTTGGCGAGGGTCAACGCCTCGCGCAGGCTCAGCTTGCCGTCGGCAGCGTCGACGCTGTCGGCCGACGTCGTGACGGTGAACGTCGCCATCGCAGCCTCCGTCCGCCCTGCGGGGCGCAGGGCGTGAGTATTCTAAGTATTATATATATTAGGAGACGATGAATTGCATTGATCTGGATCAATTCGAGGTTGCGGGGCTGGCGGTCACGCTCTCGGGTGGCGCACCCGCCAGCCCACAATCCTAGCCGCGGCCGATGAAGGGCATCTTGGTGGCCATGATGGTCATGAACTGGACGTTCGCGTCCAAGGGCAGGCTCGCCATGTAGAGGACGGCACTGGCGACGTGGGCGAGGTCCATGCGGGGCTCTGGCGCCAGGCGGCCGTCGGCCTGGGGGACGCCGTCGACCATGCGGGCGGTCATCTCCGAGGCGGCGTTGCCGATGTCGATCTGGCTGCAGGCGATGTCGTATTTACGGCCATCCAGCGAGGTCGAGCGTGTGAGGCCGGTGACGGCGTGCTTGGTCGCGGTGTAGGCGATCGAGTTGGGGCGCGGCACGTGCGCCGAAATCGAGCCGTTGTTGATGATCCGGCCGCCGCGCGGGTCCTGGTCCTTCATCATCCGGAAAGCGGCCTGGGTGCAGAGGAAGGCACCCGTCAGATTGACGTCGACGACGGCCTTCCAGGTTTCGAAGGGCAGGTCTTCCAGCGGGACCGCGATCGCCGAGAGCCCGGCATTGTTGAAGAGGACATCGAGGCGGCCGAAGCGCTCCTTGGTCCGGGCGAAGAGGGCATCGACCGAGGCCGGGTCGGCGACGTCGGTCGGGACAGCCAGCGCCTTCTCGTAGCCCTTGGCGGCGGCTTCCAGCGGCTCGGCGCGGCGGCCGGCGAGCGTGACGGCCCAGCCGGCGTCGAGCAGGGCATGGGCGGCGGCACGGCCGATGCCGGTGCCCGCTCCGGTGACGATGGCGACCTTGGTCATGGCTTACCTCCCGCTTGCGTCGTCGGCCTCTCTCGGCGTCTGATCGCCTAGCAGAACAAAAGGGTGTCGGGGAGGACGGGATGTTGCGGGCAGGGTTCCTGGGCTGCGGGCGGATCTCCGACCTGCACGCGACCGAGTATCTGCGGAACGAGCAGGGTGCCATCGCGGCGGTGTGCGACGCGAACGCGGAGCTGGCGCGGGCGAAGGCGGCGGCATGGGGTGTGCCGCCGTCGCGCGTGTTCACGCGGCAGGAGGATCTGATCGCCTGTGCCGAGGTCGACCTCGTCGAGGTGCTGCTGCCGCACGACCTGCACGCGCCGGCGACCCTCTCGGCCCTCGCGGCCGGCAAGGCCGTGTCGGTGCAGAAGCCGATGGCGACCTGGCTCAAGGACGCGCAGGCGATGGTTGCGGCGGGGACCAGGGGCTTCTTCAAGGTGTTCGAGAACTTCGTCTTCTACCCGCCGGTCGAGAAGGCGAAGGCGCTGGTCGAGGAGGGAGCGATCGGCGAGCCCTTGACGGTGCGGATCAAGAGTATCTTCGGCGATCCGAAGCACGGCTGGCCGATCCCGCGGGCGGCCCAGGCTTGGCGGCTCGACCCGGCGCGCTGCGGCGGCGGGCCCATCGTGTTCGACGACGGTCACCACAAGTTCGCACTCGCCTGGTGGTTCATGGGGCTGCCGGACGAGGTGCACGCCTGGATCGGACGAACGGAGCTGCCGGACGGCACGGTCGACGGGCCGGCGATGATCAGCTTCCGCTTTCCGGGCAGCCGGATGGGCGTGTTCGAGGCGGTGCACGCGAAGGACCTGTTCGTCGAGACGCGCCACTACGCGCAGGACGACCAGATCGAGATCACGGGGACGAAGGGAGTCGTCTGGGTGACGCGCGGGCACGGCCGTCTCGGCGACCGGCCGCCGGTGATCCTCTACCGCGACGGGGTGACGACGGGCTTCTCGGCCATGGCGACCGGCTGGGAGGCGAGCTTCGAGGGCTCGACGCGGGACACGATCGAGGCCTGGCACGAGGGCCGGCCGCCGGTGCTGACGGGCGCTCAGGGTGTCGAGGTGCTGCGCTTCTCGCTGGCTGCCCTGCGCTCGGCGGCCGAGGACCGGACGGTGCGGCTGGACGAGATCGTGTGAGATCTGGAGTCTCTGAAGCCGGCTGCCCGCAACTTCGCGACCCTGCCGGCGTCAGCGATCTTCCCAAGGATTGAGCACTGTCAGCCCATAGCCGTCGAAACCGCCGACGTCGCGCGTTACCACTGAGGCGCCACGCACTGTCGCAATCGCTCCGATCATTCCGTCCTCCATGGCGACCGGACGGCCCATCCTGATGCGGGCGACGCGGAGGTCGGCATATGCGTCTGCCGCGTCGGCATCGAAGTGCAGAATGCGGGCTTCGAACTCCTCCAAGAACAAGGCTCTGGCGGCCTGAGCAAGCTTCTGGCGCCTAGCCCCGTCGGCAAGTCGACGGACGCCATACAGGATCTCGGTATAGGAAATTGCGGTCGCGAACATGATCTCCATCGGTCGCTGCCGAAGCCAAGCGACGACGGCCGGATGCGGCGCATCCTTCATCACTTCCGACAGCACGTTCGTATCGAGAATGTACATCAGTCAAAGGTGGGTGGTTCACGCCCCGGCTGGCGCTCGGGAAGCTCGAGGTCGACACCCCCGAGATCGATGAAATGCCGTCGCATCCGGTCGTAGGCGTTCTGCGGCTCGGGTTGTAGCGTCTGGCTTAGTATCCTCCGCGCCTCCTCCTCCATCGAATGGCCGTGTTGGGCGGCACGGACGCGAAGGCGCTCCTTAACAGTCGGGTCGAGCTTTCGGATCGTGAGGTTCGCCATGGCTGTTCTCAATCAAGTTGCTTGCAATGCATATAGTAGATGCAATCACTGAGATCAAAGCTGGTGCCGCCGTGGTGTCCATGATACTGAAACTCCGAATGCTAGGCTCTCATCTTCCATCCCTCTGAGTCGGCCTGCTTTTCCCTTTCGCTGACGGCATGTACGGTTCGCCGACCGTGCAACTCGGTGGGGCCGGAATGATCGCCGCGCAGCGCAGGGCGCTGATCCTGGAGCGTGTCCGCCAGCAGGGCGGGGCGGCGATCGTCGACCTGGCGGACGTGGTCGGCGTGTCGGCGTCGACGGTGCGGCGGGACCTCGATTACCTGATGCGCGAGGGGTACCTGGAGCGGCGGCACGGCGGGGCGCTGCTGGCCGAGCCGGAGCGGACGACGTTCGAGCCGCGGCAGGACATCGGGGCGCACATGGCGCGCTCGGCCAAGGTGGCGATCGGGCGGCGGGCGGCGGCCCTGCTGGAGCCGGGACAGAGTGTCCTGTTCGATTCCAGCTCGACGGTGCTGGAGGCGGCGCGGGCCATCGCCGGGGCAGGGCTGCGGCTGACGGCCTGCACCAACGATCTCGGCATCGCGATGGCCCTGACCGCAGCGGACTGTGCGCGGATCCTGGTGCTGGGCGGCAGCGTGCGGCCGGGGTCGCTGACGCTGACGGGGGATCCTGGGCAGTCCTTCCTCGATCATCTGCACGCCGACGTGGCGCTGGTGGGCATTCATTCCCTGGCGCGGGGGCGGCTCAGCGAGACGGCGATCGAGGTGGTGGCGATCAAGCGGCGGATGATCGAGTCGGCAGCGAGGGTCGTCGTGCTGGCCGATTCGTCGAAGTTCAGCCACCCGGCCTTCTGCGACGTGTGCGAGTTGAACCGGATCAGCATGGTGGTGACCGACAGCGGTATTGCGGGGGACGCGCGAGCCCTGCTGGAGGAGCAGGGTGTCGCCCTGGCGATCGCCGAGCCTGTGGCGGAATGACGCGATAGCGTCTTCCACTTCGCGTCAAAACCTGACAACATCTTCCAGAACATGCCGCGACGTACGCGCGGCACATAAAGGGAGGCTCGGTTCATGCGCGTATGGCGTCGTGCGTTTTTCGGTGCGGCCGTGGCGGCGGTCGCGGTGACGGCCGCCTGGGGTTCTGCCCAGGCGGCCAACAAGACGGTCGGTGTCAGCTGGCGTCACTTCCAGGAGGAGCGCTGGAAGATCGACGAAGCCGGCATCAAGGAAGCGTTGGGCAAGGCGGGCTTCGACTATGTGGGTGCCGACGCCCAGGCCGATCCGCAGAAGCAGCTGACCGACATCGAGGGCCTGATCGCGCGCGGCGTGAACGTGCTCATCATCCTGGCCCAGGACAGCAGCGCCATCATGCCGGCCTTCGACAAGGCGAAGGCCGAGGGCATCCCCACCATCGCCTACGACGTGCCGGTCGACGCCGACACGCTGTTCGTCAGCTTCGACAATGTGGCAGTCGGCCGGCTGATGGCGGAAGCCATGGTCAAGGCCCAGCCGAAGGGCGACTGGGTGCTGATCGAGGGCGATCCTATGATGGCGATCGTCGATCTCTTCCGCGGCGGCCAGATGCAGGTGATCCAGCCGCTGGTCGACAAGGGCGACATCAAGATCGTGGCCCAGCAGGGCATCGAGAACTGGAAGCCCGACGTGGCCCAGTCGACGATGGACCAGATCCTGACCAAGCTGAACAACAAGGTCGACGCCGTGTTGGCGATGAACGACGGCACCTCGGGTGGTGTCGCCGCAGCTCTGGCTGCCCAGGGTCTGCTCGGCAAGGTGGCGCTGTCCGGCCAGGACGGCGACATCGCCGCCTTGAACCGGATCGCCAAGGGCGAGGCCACAGTCACGGTGTGGAAGAACGCCAGGAAGCTCGGCGAGGCGGCGGGTGCCGGCGCGGTCGAACTCGCCAACGGCACACCGATGGACAAGGTGACGGGGGCGAAGCCCTACACCACGCCGACCGGCGTGAAGCAGTCGGCGATCCTGCTCGAGCCGATCGCGATCACGCGGGACAATCTGAACCTCGTGATCGACTCCGGCTGGGCGAAGAAGGAAGAGGTCTGTGCGGGCGTGACGACCAATCCGCCGCCGGCCTGCCAGTGATCGAAGCGTTGGGCGGGCGGCCCCGTGCCGCCCGCCGCGTCTGAGCAGCCGACGATGGCCACACGCGTCGAACGGGTCTCGGACGTCGCCGGACGGGTCGCCGCCGGGGTCGGCGTCGACCCACGCCTGCTCGCCATGATCGGCGTGCTGCTGGCGATCTGGCTGATCTTCCATGCGCTGACGGGCGGCATCTTCCTGACCGCCCGCAACCTCTTCAACCTGTCGTTGCAGGTCTCGGTCGTCGGCATCATGGCGACCGGCATGGTGCTGGTGATCGTGTCGCGCCAGATCGACCTCTCGGTCGGCTCGCAGATCGGCTTCATCGGCGTGCTGGGGGCGCTGATGCAGACGGCCTGGCTGACGTCGGGCGAACCCAACACCTGGTGGATCGCCAGCGTCGTCATGCTGGGGACCGGCCTCGTCATCGGCACGGTGCAGGGGGCGATCGTCGCCTTCGGCGGCATCCCCTCCTTCGTCGTGACGCTGGGCGGGCTCCTGTTCTTCAGGAACGCCGCCTACCAGCTGAACGACGGCAAGACGGTGGCCCCGCTCGACACGACGTTCCAGCTGCTGGGCGGCGGGCTCGACGGGACGCTGGGTGCGTTCTGGAGCTGGGTCGTCGGCTTCGCCGGCATCGCCCTCATCGTCTGGGCGGCACTCCGCACGCGGCAGCGGCGGCTGCGCTTCGGCTTCGAGGTCAGGCACCCGGTCGTCGAGATGGTGTTCGTCGGGGCCTGGACCCTGGCGGTGCTGGGTTTCGTGTCGGTGATGAACGCCTATACGCGGCCGCAGACCGACATCCCGATGGGCATCCCGATCCCGGTCGTGATCCTGGTGCTGGTGACGCTGGTCATGACGATCATCGCGCGGCGGCACCGGTTCGGGCGGCACGTCTATGCCGTCGGCGGCAATCCCGAGAGTGCGGATCTGGCCGGCATCGACACGCGCTGGATGACGATCAAGGTCTTTGCACTGATGGGCCTGCTCTGCGGGCTGGCAGCCATCGTCATTACGGCCCGGCTGAACGCAGGTGCTACGGCGACCGGCACCATGACGGAGTTGAACGTCATCGCGGCGGCGGTGATCGGCGGGACGTCGCTGGCGGGTGGGGTGGGCACCATCTACGGTGCGGTGCTGGGGGCCGTGATCATGCAGAGCCTGGAGAGCGGCATGATCCTCTTGGGCGTGCCCTCGCCGATGCAGAAGATGGTGCTGGCGGTCGTCCTCATCCTCGCCGTGTGGCTCGACATGTGGTGGCGGCGGAGGAGCCGGACGTGACCCCGCTCGTCGAGATGCGGCACATCACGAAGACCTTCGGCGGCGTGCACGCGGTCGAGAACGTCAGCGTGGAGCTGGCACCCGGCGAGGTCGTGGGCCTGCTCGGGCACAACGGGGCCGGCAAGACGACGCTGATCAAGATCCTCTCGGGCGTGCTGCAGGCGGACAGCGGCGAGATCCTGATGAACGGCCAACCGGTCGAGATCAGGAGTCCGCGCGATGCCCGCGGGCTCGGAATCGAGACGATCTACCAGAACCTGGCGCTGACCGATAACCTCGACTCGGTCGCCAACCTGTTCCTCGGGCGCGAGATCACGGGCCGCTTCGGCTTCCTGCACGAGGAGGCGATGGAGCACGCGGCGCAGGGTACCCTGAAGCGGATGAAGCTGCGGCTGCCCTCGCTGCACGATCTCGTCGCCTCGCTCTCGGGCGGGCAGCGGCAGGCGGTGGCGATCGCGCGCGCCATCCACTTCAACGCGCGCGTGCTGATCATGGACGAGCCGACCGCAGCGCTGGGTCCGGAGGAGACGCGCAAGGTCGGCGTGCTGATCCGCGAACTGGCGGCGCAGGGAATCGGCATCTTCCTCATCAGCCACGACATCCACGACGTGTTCGATCTCGCCGACCGGCTGACCGTGATGAAGAACGGCCGCCTCGTCGGCTCTTGCCGGACGGAGGAGGTCAGCAAGGACGAGGTCCTGGGCATGATCATCGCCGGCGACCTGCCGGCCGCCCTCCAGGCCGCCCGGTTCACGAGCAGTTCAACGCACGCAGGGAGACCGACATGATCAAGAACACGGCCGAAGCGCTGGCGTCGATCGGCATCGCCCCTCTCACGGACGAGCAGAAGCGCAGGCTCGACGAGGACGGCTTCTTCATCGTCGAGAACGTGTTCAGCCCCGAGGAGGTCGAGGAGATGCGCGCCGAGTTCGACCGGCTGCGCGGGATCGAGGGCGAGTATGGCGGCCACGAGGTGCACATCGAGCCGGGTGCGCCGCGGCTCTCCAACCTGTTCAACAAGTCGCGCGCCTTCGACCGCTGCCTCGCCTGCCAGCCGACGCTGGCGGCGGCACACCATCTGATGGGCGACATCCGGGTCTATTCGCTGAACGCGCGCAACCCGCTCAAGGGCCAGGGCCAGCAGCCGCTGCACAGCGACGTGCCGCGGGTGCACGCGACCGACTGGCGGGTCGTCAACTCGATGGTGATGCTGGACGACATGGGTCCCCACAACGGGGCGACGCGTGTGGTGCCGGGCTCGCACAAATGGGTGCCGATCAACGTGCCCGACGTGAACATGGCCGAGGTGAAGGAGGTCGTGGTCACGCCCGAGGAGCGGGAGATCATGCCGAAGGACCCGAAGGCGCCGCATCCGAAGGAGATCAAGCTCACCGGCAAGGCGGGCTCGGTGGCGGTGATCAACGGGCACATCTGGCACGGCGGCACGCTGAACGAGAGCGGGGCGCCCCGGCGCGTGCTGCACTTGGCGATCGGCCGGCGGGACATCCCGCCCCAGTTCAGCGACCGCGATCACCTGACCCCGGATCTCTTGAACCGAAGCACGCCTGCACAGCGCTACCTCCTCGACATCGAGGGGGCGGAGCCGAAGGTGATGACCTACCCGCCGCTGCCGAAGGAGGTCCGCACCTGGGCCTCGGTCGAGGCCGTGGACGCCAAGTACTGAGGACCGACTCCCACATCCACTTCTGGCGGCTCGCGCGTGGCGACAATACCGCGCTCGAGCCGTCGATGGGGCCGATCTACCGCGACCACGAGCCGGCGAACCTCAAGCCGCTGCTGGAGTCGTGCGGCGTCGAACGGATCGTCGTCGTGCAGGCGGCGGAGACCCTGGCGGAGACGCTATTCACGCTGGGGCTGGCGGCGCGCAATCCCTGGATCGGCGGCGTCGTGGGGTGGGTCGATCCGGGCTCGCCCTCGGTCGAGGAGGAGGTGGCGGCACTGGCCGCCTGGCCGCGGCTCAAGGGGTTCCGGCCGGTGCGCGACGACAACCGCTCGATCGCCTGGATGCTGGATGGGCGGCTGGAGCGCGGGTACCGGACCATCCAGCAGGCCGGACTGAGCCTCGATGTGCTGGTCCAGAACCCGGACGAGATCCCGCTCGTGACGTGGCTGGCGCGGCGGCATCTGTCGCTGACGTTCGTGCTCGACCATTGCGGCAAGCCGGACGTGGCGGGTGGGCGCTACGATCCCTGGGCGCGGGACATCGCCGAGTTGGCGGCGTGCCCGAACGTGGTCTGCAAGTTCTCGGGCCTGCCGAACCGGATGGCGCCGGGGGCTGACCGGTCGGTGCTGAAGCCCTATGCCGAGCACGTGCTGACCTGCTTCGGGCCGGAGCGGACGATGTGGGGCAGCGACTGGCCGCCGCTGCTGCTGGCGGACGACTATCTCGGGTGGTGGGAGACGGCCCAGGAACTGCTGGCGGGGCTCGATGCGGGTGCGCGCGAGGCCGTGCTGGGCGGGACGGCGGCAGAAGTCTATCGGCTGGAGGAAACGGGATGACGCGGCCGCGGATCGGCTGGATCGGCGTGGGCCTGATGGGCCACGGGGCGGCCAAGAACATCCTGGAAAAAGGCTATCCGCTGACGGTGCTGGCGCACCGCAATCGGGCGCCGGTCGAGGATCTGGTGGCGAAAGGGGCAGTCGAGGCGACGAGCCCGGCCGAGGTGGCGGCCGCCAGCGACATCCTCTTCCTCTGCCTGCCCTCCTCGGTCGAGGTCGAAGCACTGGTCCTGGGTCAGAAGCTGATCGAGGCCTTGCGGCCGGGGACGATCCTCGTCGACTGCACGACCGCCGATCCGGGCTCGACGCGGAAGATCGGGGTGCAGCTGGCGGAACGGGGCTGCGGGATGATGGATGCCGCTCTGGGGCGGACGCCGCGCGAGGCCGAAGCTGGCAAGCTCTCGACCTATGTCGGCGGCGATCCGGCGACGATCGAGAAGGTGCGGCCGGTGCTGGAGTGCTTCGCCGACACGATCGTCGTCTGCGGGGCGCTGGGGGCCGGGACCACCTGCAAGCTCGTCAACAACTCGATCACGATCGGCATGTGCGCCGTCATCGCCGAGGGGCTGGCCACGGCGGCGAAGCTCGGCGTCGACCTGGAAGCGCAGGCGAAGGTGCTCTCCGCCGGCGGGGCCGACGGACGGATGTGGCAGATGATGAGGCCCTGGGTGCTGGAAGGCGACGACAGCCACCTCAAGGGCCCACTTCGCATCGCGTCGAAGGACATGCGCTTCTACACGCGGATGGCCGAGGACGCGGGTGTGGCCACGCACATCGCCGATGCCGTGAACGCGACCTATCGCCTGATGCTGGCGCAGGGCCACGCCGAGCGGTTCATGCCGGTGCTGCCGGGGCTGCTGGCGGCGCTGAATGGGGTGAAGCTGCGCGACCTCGGCTGACGTACCCGTCAGATCTTCCCAGGCCGCCGAGGTCTCTCTCGCGACAGCAGCAGCACGGGATTGCCCTGGTAGCTGGCTTGTGTGTCCCGGCCGTAGCCGTTCTTCCGGGCGATCTTGAGCGATGCCGTGTGGGCGGGATCGAGGATGCAGAAGGTGGACGGGGCGTCGAGGTTCACGTCGGCCCAGGCGAGCACGCGGGCGACGGCCTCCCCGGCGAGGCCCTGGGCCTGGTGGGTCGGTGAAAGGACCCAGCCGGCCTCCGGCAGGCCGGTCTGGGAGGGCGTCAGGTCGCGCTTGTAGTCGGCGAAGCCGACCTCGCCGATGAAGAGGCCGTCCGTCTTCAGGGTGACGGCCCAGTAGCCGTAGCCGAGCAGGCGCCAGTGGCCGACATAGCGGAGGAGGCGGGACCAGGAGGCTTCGGGGGTGGAAGGGACGCCCGAGATGTAGCGGACGACGGCGGGGTCGGCCCACATCGCGGCGCTCGGCTCGAAGTCCCTGACCTCGTGGGCGCGGAGCACGAGGCGGTCGGTCTCGAGCGTGGGAGCGGAATCGAAGCGGGTCAGTGCGGTCGCCAGCGCTGCGCTGCGACCTCGCCCAGCGCATAGCAGGCGAGGTTGGTGTTGTGCATGACGGTATCGGGGAAGACGCTGGAATCGCAGACCATGAGGCCGTCGATGCCGTGGACGCGGAGGTCGGGGCCGACGACGCCGCGCTTCGGGTCGCGGTCCATGCGGCAGGTGCCGGACTGGTGGTGGGCCGGGGCGAGGTTGGCACGGAGGTGGGTGGCGAGGTCGAGGTCGGGCTCCAGCCAGCGGGCACCGGCTGAGCGGAAGGGCGCGGTGGCGAGCAATTCGCGGGCGGCGGTCCAGCCGCGGGCGAAGCGGCGCTCGTCTTCTGGATCGGCCAGATAGTCGTGGTCGATCATCGGCGCCTCCTTCGGGTCGCCGGAGCGGATCTCGACGCAGCCGACCGATTCCTGGCGGCAGAGATAGGTCCAGAAGCCGCAGATGCCCTCTTCCTCGTCGGCGGGGAAGGGATGGGTCTGCCATTCGGGCTCGGGGCCGCGGACGGCGGGGCCGCGCCAGTTGGTGGCGAAGAAGCGGCCGGTGACGGCGGCGATCTTCGGGGCGTGGAAGAGGAAGGCGACGCCGGGGTGGTCTGTGAGGTGGCGACCGACGGGGAGGTCGGCGGCGGTGGTGATGTGCAGGCGGGCGAGCAGGTCGGCGGGGCCGATGCCGGATCGCTGCAGGATGGCCGGGCTGTTGTAGACGCCGGCGGCGATGACGGTGGTCGTGGCTTCGGCACGGCGGAGGCCGTCGGGGCCGAGATAGCGGACACCGGTGCAGCTTTTGCCGTCGAGGAGGACGCGGTCGACGGTGCAGCCGCCACGGATGGTGAGGTTCGGGCGCGGGCGGGCGGTGCGGAGATAGGTGACGAGGGTGCCCTGGCGGATCTCCTTCCAGCGATTGTGCGGCATGGGGCCGAAGATGCCCGCATGGGCGTCCAGCGCGTTGAGGTCGGGGGCGTGGCGGATGCCGAGGGTGGTGCAGCCTTCGGCGAAGGTGCGGTTGACGGGAGCCCAGGCGTCTTGCGGGTAGCGGCGGATGGTGATCGGGCCGTCGCTGCCGTGGATGGCCTCATCGCCGAAGTCGAGGTCGGTCTCCAGCTTGACGAAGGCTGGGAGGACGTCGCTCCAGGACCAGCCGGGATTGCCCATCTCGGCCCAGCGGTCGAGGTCGAAGGGGGCCGGACGGGCGGCGATCGTCGAGTTCACCATCGAGGAGCCGCCGACCAGCCGGCCGCGGGGGAGCCAGATCGGTCTGCCGCCGCGACGGCCCGCACGGTCCTCGTCGTGGAAGCCCCAGTCGAACTCGGGCAGGCCCGGGACGAGCCAGGAATGCTCGCCGCTGACGGCGAAAAGGGGCAGGCGGCGGGCCTCGTTGGCGAAGTCGGGGCCGGCTTCGAGCAGGAGGACGCGGTGGGTGGGATCCTCGGTGAGGCGGGCCGCCAGCACCCCGCCGGAGGAACCAGCACCCACGATGATGGTGTCGAACCCTTCCGCCATCGCTTTCCCCTCCTTCAGACGATCAGGCCAGCGCTGCGCAGGTCGTTCCAGGCCGCGTCGGGCACATCGTGGCTCATGGCGGCGACGGTCGTGGCGACCTCCGCCGGCGACATCAGGCCCGGGATGACGGTGGCGACGGCGGGCTCCTGCAGCGGAAACTGCAGGGCGGCGGCCGGAAGTGGGACGTCGTAGCGGCGCAGCACGGCCTCGATCTGCCGCACGCGCTCCAGGATCTCGGGGGTGGCGGGGGCGTAGTTGTACCAGGCGCCGGGGACGGGGCCGGTGACCAGGATGCCGGTGTTGTAGGGGCCGCCGATGACGAGGGAGATGCCGCGCTCGCGGCAGAGGGGGAGAAACTCGGCGGCGGGTGCCTGCTCCAGGAGGGTGTAGCGGCCGGCGAGGAGGAAGAGGTCGGGCTCGGCGCGGAGTGCCCAGTCGCGGCAGACCTGCCATTCGTTCACGCCGAGGCCGATGGCGCCGACGACACCTTCCGCCTTCAGGCGGACGAGGGCGCGCCAGGCACCCGAAAGCGCCTCGTCGAACCGGGCCGGCTGCGCGGGGCCGTGGGTCCGGCCGTCGATGTCGTGGACGAGGGCGATGTCGATGCGGTCGAGGCGCAGACGGGCGAGGCTGGCCTCGATGCTGCGCAGCGCACCGTCGTGGCTGTAGTCGTAGGTGACGGCGAAGGGCGGGATGTCGACGAAGCCGTGCGTCTCGATGTTGCCGCCGGGCGAAGGAACGAGGAGCCGGCCGACCTTGGTGGCGAGCACGAACTCGTCGCGTGGGCGGCAGCGGAGGAAGGCGCCGAGGCGCAGCTCGCTGCGGCCAAGGCCGTACAGGGGTGCCGTGTCGAAGTAGCGGATACCGGCGGTCCAGGCGGCGTCGAGGACGGTCTCGGCATCGAGGTCGCTGATGGCGCGGCGCAGATTGCCGATCGGGCCGCCGCCGAAGCCGAGCGTGCTGGCCATCAGGTCGGTGCGACCGATCCGGCGCCTCTCCATCCGCCGCCTCCCTGGTCGGCTTGCGCGAAGATGAGAGCCTTTGACAGATTTTGAAACGACTGGCTATGTCCCGCCGGTGGATCAGGCAGGAAGGTGGCGGGCCTCCGTGCTGCGGTTGCTGGCGGACGATCTGACGGGTGCGCTCGACAGTGCGGCCCCTTTCGCGCGGACCGGAGCGCCCATTCCCGTGCTGTGGGATCGCGCCGCGGCACCGGTCGAGGGCGCCATGGCGCTCGACTGCGAGACGCGCGACCTGACGGCCGAGCAAGCGGCGCGTCACACCGGCGAGGCGGCACCGCTGCTGCGCCGCGGCCGGCCGGCGTTCAAGAAGATCGACAGCCGCCTGCGCGGGCATCCCGCACTGGAGATCGCGGTGTGCAGCCGCGAGGGCGGGTTCCGCACGACGATCGTGGCGCCGGCCTTTCCGGGGCAGGGACGGGTGACGCGGGACGGGCGGCAACTCGTTCTGCAGGAGGGCGGCTGGCGGGACACGGGCGTGGATCTGGCGGCGGATCTGCGCGATCAGGGCCTCTCGGTACAGCGGGGCCGGCCGAACTGGGGGGCCGGCGTGTTCTTGTGCGATGCAGACAGCGAGCGGGACCTCGCCGATATCGTGGCCAGCGGCGCGGATGCGACGCCGCCCGTGCTGTGGGCCGGCAGCGGCGGGCTCGCGCGGGCGCTGGCGCGAAGCGTCGAGACGGTGGCGGTCGAGGACCTGCCGGGACCGCTCGTTCTGATCGTCGGCACCGGGCATCCGGTGACGCTGGCGCAGCTGGATCGATTGCCGGCCGGCACCGTCGTGCATCGGCCGAGCTGGCCGGGGGGCAGTCCCGTGCTACAGGAGATGATCAAGGATGTGGTGGCACGCGGTCGTCCAACCGGAGGAGCCATCGTAACGGGCGGGGAGACGCTCTACCGGCTCTGTGCAACGACCGGGGCGCTGCGCCTGCTCGTGCGGGGCGAGATCGAGCCGGGTACGGCGGTCGCGACGATCGAGGGCGGCTCCTGGGACGGCGTGACGCTGGTGACGAAGTCCGGCGGGCTCGGCAGTCCCGACCTGCTGCGGCGTCTCGTGACCGGGTGCGGGCATGCCTGAGCGACCGCTGTTGTTGACCCTGGGCGATCCGGCGGGGATCGGGCCCGAGATCGTGCTGAAGGCGCTGCGCGCCGTGGGCGAGCGGCCGGCGGGCGAGCAGCCGAGGCTCGCCGTTGCGGGCAGCCGGTTCTGCCTCGAAGAGGAGGCGCGGCGGCAGGGGGTCGAGATTCGGTGTGTGCCCTTCCCGGAGGCGGCGCGCTGGCCCGAGGTCGCCGTGCTCGACGTCGGCGATCCCGAGGCGCCCGTGCCCGTCGGCGAGGTGTCGGCCGAGGGTGGCAGGCTGGCCTACGAGGCGATCGCGGCCGGCGTACGTGCTTCGCTGGACGGCACGGCCGCCGGCATCGTCACGGCACCGCTAAACAAGGCGGCGCTCAACCTCGCGGGCTTCCATTTTCCGGGGCACACGGAACTGCTGGCCGAGCTGACGGGGACGCGCGGCACCGTGCTGATGCTGGCGCACGGGTCGTTCCGGGTAACGCACGTCACGACGCACGTGGCGCTGGACCGGGTGCCGGGGCTCGTGACGCCGGAGCGGGTCCGGCGCGTGCTGGATCTGACCCTCGATGCGCTGCGCCGGCTCGGGATCGAGCGACCGCGGGTGGCGGTGGCGGCGCTGAACCCGCATGCGGGCGAGGGCGGGATCTTCGGCCGGCAGGACATCGAGGTGACGACTCCGATCGTCGCCGAGTACGCGGCCAAGGGCGAGATGGTCGAAGGCCCGGTGCCGGGCGACACCGTGTTCGTGAACCTGCGCGCCGGCCGGTACGACGCGGTCGTCGCCATGTATCACGATCAGGGACACATTCCGGTCAAGTTGCTGGGATTTTCGGTGGACGCCTCTACGGGCCGCTGGCAGGCACTCTCCGGCGTCAATATAACACTCGGTCTGCCGATCATCCGTACCTCGGTCGATCACGGCACTGCCTTCGACATCGCCGGCCGCAACGAAGCCGACGCGACGAGCATGCTGGAGGCGATCGACTACGCGGTGCGGCTGGCGACCGTCGGGAGGCAGGCGTGAGCGATACGAGGGTGGATGCCCGGGGGCTCGAGATCTGGGTCGGGCGGATGTTCGCGGCCGCGGGCTGTCCTGCCGACGAGGCGGTGACGATCGCGGGGCATCTCGTCGGCGCCAATCTGGTCGGCCACGATTCGCACGGCGTCATCCGCCTGCGCGACTACATCCCCTGGTTGGAGCGCGGCATGGTCCGGGCGGACCAGCAGGCGAAGGTGGTCCACGAGACGCCGGTGTCGCTGACGATCGATGGCGGGCTGGGCTACGGGCAGGCGATCGGCGAGCAGGCAATGCAGCTGGGTGCCGCGAAGGCGCTGGCATCCGGCGTGTGCCTCGTCGGCATCCGCAACACGGGCCATCTCGGAAGGATCGGGCACTGGGCGGAGCGCTGTGCCGAGGCGGGGCTCGTCTCGCTGCATTTCGTCAACACCTCGGGCTTCGGCGTGCTGGTCGCCCCCTTCGGTTCACGCGAGGCGCGTCTCTCGGCCAATCCCATCGCTGCCGGCGTGCCGATCAAGGGCGGACCACCGCTGATCCTCGACATCTCCACGGCCGCCATCGCCGAGGGGAAGATCAAGGTGGCGCGCAATGCGGGTAAGGAGCTGCCCGAGGGTGTCGTGGTCGACGCCGATGGCAAGCCGACGCGCGATCCGGCGGCATTCTACGGCCCGCCGCGTGGTGCCATCCTGCCCTTCGGCGGGCACAAGGGATCGGGCTTGTCGGTGCTGATCGAGGTACTGGCCGGGGCGCTGACCGGCGGCGGCTGCACCGATCCGCAGGCCGAGAACGCGAAGGAGCTGCGCAACAACATGTTCTCGCTGCTGATGCGACCGGACGTCCTGGGCGTCGAGACCGGGCGCGAGGAGGCGGTGACGCACTTCCTGGCTTGGGTGAAGGGTGCGGCCCCGAACGTGCCGGGCGACGAGATCCTGCTGCCGGGCGAGATCGAGCGGCGCACGCGCGAGCAGCGGCTGGCGCTCGGCATCCCGCTCGATCCCGCGACGCTGGCCGAGCTGATGGCGCTGGGCGAGCGGCTGGGCGTACCGGCCGCGGGACTGGCGGCATGAGCCGGCCTTCGGTCCGCTCCCGCCTGCGCGCCGGCGAGCGCGTCTACGGGACGATGGCGTTCGAGCTGTTCACGCCGGGGCTGACGGCCATCCTGGCGGCGGCGGGTTACGACTTCGTCATCATCGACATGGAGCACAGCGGGGCCTCGATCGACACGGTGAAGCAGCAGATCGCCTATGGGCGCGGGCTGCCGATCGAGGTCTGGGTGCGGGTGCCGGAGAAGTCCTACGCGGCGGTGGCGACGGTGCTGGATGCGGGTGCCCAGGGCATCATGGTGCCGATGCTGGAGACGCCGGAGGAGGCGCAGGCTCTCGTCGAGTGGGGCCGCTACCGGCCGGAAGGACGGCGTGGGCTCGCCTTCGGCATCGGGCACGACGACTATCGCGGCACCGACCCGATCGGGGCGATGCAAGCCGCCAACGAGCGCAACGTGCTGATCGCGCTGATCGAGACGGCCCTCGGCATCGAGAACGCCATGGGTATCCTGGCCACACCGGGGATCGACGTCGGCTGGCTCGGCCATTTCGACCTGACGGCCGATCTCGGCATCCCGGCGAAGTTCGAGGATCCGGCGTTCCTCGCGGCGATCGACAAGCTCAAGGCGGCGAGCCGGGCGACGGGGACGGCGCTGGGGGCGCTCGACGCCAACCCCGACTACATGGCGCGCCGGGTCGCCGACGGGTTCACGGTACTGGGCTGGGGGACGGACGCCGGCGTTCTGCGCGCCGGCTACGCGCAGGGCCTCTCGACCCTGCGCGGCCTGCAGAAGGGCTAGAGCCGGTAGATGCGGATGGCGGTGTCGCGATAGAGCTTGTGGAGCTCGCTCTCGCTGCAGCCAGCGGTCAGTTCGTCGAGGAAGGCGACCCAGTCCGGGTAGTCGTGCGACAGCTCCGAGACGGTCCAGTCGCTGCCGTACATCACGCGGTCGAAGCCGAAGCAGTCGATGACGTGGCTCACGGTCTTGCGGACTCGGTCGCGGGTCCAGTCCGGCCAGTCGGCCTCGGTGATGACGCCCGAGAGCTTGACGACAACGTTCGGCAGCTTCGACAGCTCGCGGATCTGGCTCGTCCACGGCTCGACGATGTCGTACCGCATGCCGGGCTTGCCGATATGGTCGAGCACGAACTGAACGTCGGGGCAGCGGCGGGCCAGCTCGATCGCGAAGACGACACCCCAGTGCTTGACGCAGATGTCGAAAGTCAGCTTGCGCGCCGGCAGGAGGTTCAGCGCCTCGATGAAGTCCGGCTGCAGGCAGAAGGCGTAGTTGCTCTCGACCTCGATCAGCCGGCGGATGCCGCGGAGGATGCGGTTCTCGGCCAGACGGTCGAGGTCCGCGGCGACGGCCGTGCCCTTCTCCATCGGCGCATGGGCGATCATGCCGGCAAGGCGGGAGTCCTTGTCGGCCAGGTCCTGGACCCAGGCGGCCTCGGCGAAATGGAGGCCACGGTCGACCGCCACCTCGGCGAAGACGATCTTGTCGACCTGGACCGGGCCGCGGCAGCGGTCGAAGTCGGTGAGGTCGTAGCGGCGGTCGATCTTCGGGACCGACTTCAGCCAGCCATAGGTCAGAAAGGTGGGGTCGTAGAGGTGGACATGGCTGTCTACGATCGGAAAGCTCGGCAAGGTGGTCCTCCCTTCATGACAGCGGGCTCGGCAGGGTCCGTCCCTGCTTCTCGGCCCAGGCCGCCAGCTTCGGCATCACACTCTCGTGCAGCACGCAACCCTCGGAAAGCGCACGGCGGCGGCGGATCATGGCGGATTCGCCCGGCAGGCGGACATGGTCGAAGCCGGCCCGCGGCGGCGAGGCATGGCAGGCGGCGACGACCCAGTCGGTCTCGCGGGTGAAGCCCGACCTTCCGCCGAAGGCCTCGGGGTCGAGCAGTTGGACGAAGACCGAGGCACCCCAGCCGCCCGGCTCCTCGGCTCGGCCGAAGGCGCCGAGGCCCTGGGTCAGCGCCTCGACGGTGAGCGCCAGGCCATAGCCCTTGTGGCCGTGGTCCATGCCGCCCGTGGGCAGGATGGTGCCGGGTGGGTCGGCGACCAGTACCGCCGGGTCGTTGGTCGGGCGGCCGGCGGCGTCGATCAGCCAGGGCTGCGGGAAGCGCTTGCCTTCGGCGAGCAGGCGGTTGCTCATGCCGTTGGTGGTGATGGACGCACTCATGTCGATGAGGATCGGGTCGCCGCCGGTCGGGATGCCGACGGCGATCGGGTCCGGCGTGAACACGGCCTTGGTGCCGCCATAGGGGGCGACGCTGGCGGCGGCGGGGTCCGAGCAGGTCAGGATGATCATGCAGCCTTGCGAGGTCGCCAGCGGCAGGAAGGCGGCGAGGCAGGCGATGTGGTGGCTGCGACGGATGACGACGGTGGCGGTGCCGTAGGTCTTCACGCGGCCCAGCGCCGTGTCGATGGCGCGGGCGGTAAGCCAGACGCCCGGCAGCTTGTTGCCGTCCCAGGTGATGCAGGCACCGGTGTCGCGCACGACCTCCGGATCGCCGGCGACGGTCATCTCGCCGCTTTCGATCTCGCCGAGATAGGGGCCCAGCAAAGCGAGGCCGTGGGTGGTGTGGCCCATGAGGTCGGCCTCGACCAGAAGCTCGGCGATGGTGCGCGCGCGGTCCTCGGCGACGCCGACACCGACGAGGAGATCGGCGCCCAGGGACGTGAGGTCGGCCACGCGGTAGCGGGGCTCAGTCATTCTTCGGCTCCGATCGATTGTACGTGGAGAGGTTGCCAGGGAACGCCCGAGGACACCACCGGCTGCCGCTCAGCTCCGTAGCCTGCGGGCGAGATCGGCGAGGTGGGCGGCGAGCGCCGCGACGAGGCAGAGGGCGATCCACGGCCAGGGCGTGTCGACCAGGGCGAGGCGCAGGGCAAGGAAGACACAGGCACCCGGCAGCAGGCAGCCGAGGAGATCGGGCAGCGGGAGACCTCTGCCGGTCCGGCGGTGCCAGAGCCAGAGCGCCATGCCTTCGACCGCGACGAGGACCAGGATGAGGTCGACGATGCGACCGGTCGCGAACAGGTCACCGAAAAGGGTCATGGCCGAAGATGCGGATCAGGCGTCGAGCTGTGCGCGGGCCGTCGCGACCACATGATCGAACATGGCCTCGGTCAGCTTGCCGGTGTTCACATTGTAGCGGGAGGTATGGAAGCTGGAGACGAGGACCGGGCCCCCCGGGAGGTCGTGAGTGGCGCCATGGCCGAATGGGTAGCGGCCGGCGGACAGGCCGCGGGCGCGGAGCACGGTGTCGTGGGCGATGCGGCCCAGCGCCAGGGCCACACGCGGGCGGGGTGCCGAGTCGAGCTCAGGGGCGAGGAAACGGCGGCAGGCCGAGATCTCGGCCGGCACCGGCTTGTTCTCGGGCGGCACGCAGCGGACCGCGTTGGCGATGCGGCAGCCGACGAGCTCCAGGCCGTCGTCGACACGGGCGTCGAACCTGCCGCGGCTGAAGCCATGACGGGCGAGTGCCGCGTAGAGGATCTCACCGGCGAAGTCGCCGGTGAACGGGCGGCCGGTGCGGTTGGCGCCGCGCAGGCCGGGGGCGAGGCCGACGACGAGCAGCCCGGCGTCCTCGGGACCGAAGGACGGCACGGGCGCATTGTGCCAGCCGGGCTCGCGAGCCCGCTGGGCGTCGCGGAAGGCGGCGAGACGAGGGCAGAGACGACAGTCGCGGCCGGGAGCCGGCCGCGCCGTCTCAGGGCTCATCGTCGAACTCGCCCTCGTCATCGTCATCGATGTCGTTCGAGGCGACGGCACGCTCGACGCGGGCCGGATGGTCGCGGGCGATCAGGCCCTGCATGTCCGCCAGGTCCATGAAGCTGTCGGCCTGGCGGCGAAGCTCGTCGGCGACCATGGGGGGCTGGGTGCGGATCGTGCTCACGACCGTGACGCGCACGCCACGGCGCTGCACCGCCTCGACCAGCCGGCGGAAGTCGCCGTCGCCGGACACCAGCACGATCTGGTCGACGTGCTCGGACATCTCCATCACGTCGCAGGTGATCTCGACGTCCATGTTGCCCTTGTACTTACGGCGACCGGTCGGCTGCGTGAATTCCTTCAGCGGCTTGGTTACCATGGTATAGCCATTGTAGTCGAGCCAGTCGACCAATGGCCGGATCGGCGAATACTCCTGCTCGTCCAGCAATGCAGTATAGTAGTAGGCGCGGATGAACCGATTACCACTGGCGAAAGTCCGCAGGAAGCGACGATAATCGATATCGAAACCGAGCGCCTTCGCAGCCTGATACAGGTTGGCCCCGTCAATGAAGACCGCAACCTTGTCGGTGGGATTGAAAAGGCCTTCGGGCACAGAATTGCCCATTCTTGTAGGCTCCTTGTTTGGGCTGAGGCGGAAGAACCTCAGCACCATAGTGGCGGCCCCAATTCACCGCAATGCGAAGACGTCGAAACGGGGACCCGCATTCCGACGTACGCTGGCGTGCGGCGATGCGTCTTGAAGCCTCGCCGGTGGCGCCCATTTGCCGAGGTCGCGAGATTCGGCTACACCGAACCGCAGCACCGTCTTTCAAAATTCCCGGAGAATCCTTATGGCCCGTATTACCGTCGAGGACTGCGTCGTCCGCGTCCCGAGCCGGTTCGAGCTCGTGATGTTGGCCGCTCAGCGCGCCCGCGACGTGTCCGCCGGGGCTCCTTTGAGCATCGATCGCGACAATGACAAGAATCCAGTTGTCGCGCTGCGCGAGATCGCCGACGGTACGGTCGACCTCGACCATCTTCGCTACGAGCTCGTGCACGGTCTGCGGCGTCATCTGGACGTGGAGCCCGACGTGCCGATGGATCTCGCCGAGGAGCTCGAGGCCCTGATGCCGCCGCAGGATGCGGGCATCGTTGCACCCATGCCGGAGGGTGTAAGCTATGGTGACCACGATATCGTCGACTCGGACTGAAGGTTCCTTCACCGATAATGGTTCCTCGTCACTGCGGGGGGCGTGACCCTGAATGAGCTGGCCGAGCTCGCCGTCGCCGAACCGGCACCGCCCAAGGCGGATCCGGCCCCTCGGCCTGCGCGCCGGCCTCTCATCCGCCAGTACGATCTGGTCGAGCGCGTCCGCGCCTACGATGCCGATGCCGACGAGGACCTGCTCAACGGGGCCTACGTCTTCGCGATGAAGGCCCATGGCGCGCAGCTGCGCGCCTCGGGCGACCCCTACTTCCACCATCCCGTCGAGGTCGCCGGCATCCTGACCGGCCTGCGTCTCGACAGCGCCACCATCGCCACCGCTCTGCTCCACGACACGGTGGAGGACACCGGGGCGACGCTGGCCGAGATCGAGCGCCTGTTCGGCCGCACGGTGGCGCGGCTGGTCGACGGCGTCACCAAGCTCAACAAGCTGGAGCTGCAGTCTGCGCACACCGCGCAGGCCGAGAACTTCCGCAAGCTGCTGCTGGCGATGTCCGAGGACATCCGCGTGCTGCTGGTGAAGCTCGCCGACCGCCTGCACAACATGCGGACGCTCAACTTCATCAAGAGCCCGGAGAAGCGCCGGCGGATCGCCGCCGAGACGATGGAGATCTACGCCCCGCTGGCCGAGCGCATCGGCATGGAGGGGATGAAGCACGAGCTCGAGGACCTGGCCTTCGCCGAGCTGCGGGCGGATGCGCGGGAAAGCATCCTGCACCGGCTGACCAGCCTGCGGCGCGACGATACGAGCCTCGTCGACCGGGTCATCCAGGAGCTGCGGCAGGTGCTGAGCGAGGCCGGCATCGAGGCCGAGATCCTGGGCCGGGAGAAGACCCCGTTCTCCATCTGGCGAAAGATGGAGCGCAAGAACATCAGCTTCGAGCAGCTGTCCGACATCATGGCGTTTCGCGTCATCGTCGACAGTGCATCGGCCTGTTATGCGGCCCTCGGGGTAATCCACGGCGCCTACCATATGCTTCCAGGGCGCTTCAAAGACTATATCAGCACGCCCAAACCCAACGGCTACCGTTCGCTTCATACCACGATCATCGGCCCGGAGCGACGGAAGATCGAGGTCCAGATCCGGACCGCCGAGATGCACGAGCAGGCCGATCTCGGCGTCGCCGCCCACTGGGCCTACAAGGGCGACGGCAAGGTCACCGAGGGCAAGCAGTACCGCTGGATCCGCGAGCTGCTGGACATCCTGGAGCATGCGACGGGGCCCGAGGATTTTCTCGAGAACACCAAGCTCGAGATGTTCCAGGACCAGGTGTTCTGCTTCACGCCGAAGGGCGATCTGATCGCCCTGCCGCGCGGCGCCACGCCGATCGACTTCGCCTATGCCGTCCACTCGCAGGTCGGCGACCGCTGTGTCGGGGCCAAGATCGACGGGCGTATGGTGCAGCTCCGCACGCAGCTGCAGAACGGCGATCAGGTCGACATCATCACGAGCAAGAGCTCGGGCCCGTCGCCGGAATGGGAGCGCTTCGTCGTCACCGGCAAAGCGCGGGCGCGGATCCGGCGCTATCTGCGGCTGCGCCAGCGCGACCAGTATTTGGCGCACGGCCGCGAGACCCTGGCCCGGATCGCCAAGAGCGAGCAGGTCACGATCAACGACCGGGGGCTCGAGAAGGTGCTGGAGGAATTCCAGCAGCACACGGTCGAGGATCTCATCGCCGGCGTGGGCGAAGGATTGGTGTCGGCCCGGAGCGTGGTCGAGACGCTCTATCCGGAGCTGCGGCACCACGAGAACCGCTCGCCGGAGGGCGGTGCCCAGGTCATCACGCTGCGGCGGCCCTCGGCTCCCCCGCAGACCACGGGCTCGCCGCTGCTGGGACTGCCCAGCGACGTCGCCTACCAGTTCGCCGGCTGCTGCCACCCCGTGCCAGGCGATCCGATCGCCGGCATCCTGCGGACGGGCAAGCCGGTCACGGTGCACCGGATCGACTGTGTGGCCCTGGGCAAGCTCGACCCCGAGGTGGAGCGCAAAGTCGACCTGTCCTGGGACATCACGGCCGAATCGCCGAAGGTGACGGCGCGCCTTTCCGTCCAGGCGCTGAACAAGCCCGGGACCCTGGGCTCGATCAGCACGGTGATCGGCAAGCAGATGGCCAACATCGTGGACGTGCGGATCGGACGGCGGGCGGCCGACGTCTACGAGATGCTGCTCGACATCGAGGTCGACGGCCTGGAGCAGTTGCAGCGCGTTCAGGCCGCCTTGCGCGCCACGGCCTGCGTGTCGTCGGTCGAGCGCAGCGCAGGTTGACCATCGTGAGCCTTACCCGCGACCAGGTCCTGGACGAGTTCCGCGCTGCCGGTGCTCTCCTGGAAGGCCACTTCGTCCTCACCTCGGGCCTGCACAGCCCGATCTACCTGCAGTGCGCGCGGGTGCTGATGGAGCCAGCGCGGGCGATGCGGCTGGTCGGAGCGCTCGTCCCGAAGGTGAGGGAGTTCGGCGCCGACATGGTGGTGTCGCCGGCATTGGGCGGCATCGTGTTCGGCTACGAGGTGGCCCGCCAGCTCGACGTGCCCTCGATCTTCGTCGAGCGGGTCGAGGGCAGCTTCGCGCTCCGCCGCGGCTTCGACATTCCGGCCGGCTCGCGCCTCCTGGTGGCCGAGGACGTCATCACCACGGGCCTGTCGACCCGCGAGTGCATGGCCTGCTGCAAGGCGGCGGGAGGTGCCGTCGTCGCAGCCACGTGCCTGATCGACCGCAGTGGCGGCAAGGCCGATCTCGGCGTGCCGCTGGTGGCCCTCGCCACCCTCGACCTGCCGACCTACCCCGAGCACCGGTTGCCGCCGGAGTTGGCGGCCATCCCGGCCGTGAAGCCGGGCTCGCGCGGCCTGAAGGCGCGCTGAGCGGACCGGTCAGGCGACCCGTTTCGCCGCCGGAGCGTACATCGGCGGCAGTTCCTGCAGCGGATTGCGGATCACCGGACCCGGGCTCGCATAGTAGTCGACGAACAGGTTGATCCGCGGCAGCCGGCTCGTGTTGCGCACCGAGTGCTGCACGCAATTGTTGAAGTCGTAGGCGTGCCCCGCCGCCATCGTGAACTTGCGGCCGCCGATCTTGTAGACGACCGACGGCGACGCGGTCAGCGAGACGTGCAGGCGGTGGGCGACCGGTGCGGTCTCGTGGCCGTCGACATGGGGCATGATGCGCCCGCCGGCCGGGAGGCGGACGAGGGCCAGGCGGGTGACGATGCCGCCGGGCTTGCCCAGTCGGCCGATCACCTGGGCGACCAGCGGGTCCAGCACCTCCTTGAACGTGAGGTAGTCGGGGAAGGTGTAGACGGCCCGGCGGTCGGTGTCCTGCCGTTCGATCGGCAGGAAAGGTGTCGGGTCCAGGCCCTTGTGCTTGCACCAGAGCCAGATGACGTCCTCGAAATTGTTGACCGCGATCTTGTCCGGCTGCGGACGCCACTCGTACTTGAACAGGATGCTCTGCGTCGCGTCGTGGGCACCGCCGGCGAGCAGTTCCTGTCGGAGCGCGTTCCGCGTCCAGGCGCTCTCGTCCAGCTCGGCCAACCTGAGGTTGAGCGGCTCGACGTCCACCTTGCCGAGATCGCGCAACGGCACACCGATGTCCATGGCACCCCCCCGCGTCGGTCGCGAGCAGCCGTAGCACATCCGGCGGCGTCCCTCGACGGGTGCCTTCGTTATGGTTTTTTCAACCAAAAGGCGTATCAATCAGCGAGCTAGATCAACCGGGACATCGCGCGACCATGACCGCGGCTTCGCCACTGACGATCGCCCGCGTGCGCAGTGCGGCCTTTCTCGGGCTCGAAGTCGTGGACGTCGACGTCGAGGTCCAGCTGAGCCAGGGCGTGCCGACTTTCACCGTGGTCGGTCTGCCCGACAAGGCGGTTGCCGAAAGCCGGGAGCGCGTGCGGGCGGCTCTCATCGCATTGGGGATGGCGCTGCCGCCGCGGCGGATCACGGTGAACCTGGCACCGGGCGACCTCGCCAAGGAGGGCAGCCACTTCGACCTGCCGATCGCGCTGGGCCTCCTCATCGTCATGGGCGTGCTGCCGGCGGATCTCGTCGAATCGCATCTGGTGCTGGGCGAGTTGGGCCTCGACGGCTCGATCCGCTCGGTCGGCGGCGTGCTGCCGGCGGCCGCAGCAGCCGCCGAGCGTGGGTTCGGCATCCTCTGCCCGGCGGCCAACGGCGCGGAGGCGGCGTGGCTCGCCGACCGGATCGAGGTGGTGGCCGCACCGAGCCTTCTGGCGCTCGTGAACCATGCCAGAGGACACCAGCTTCTGCCGGTGCCCGAGCCGGCGCTGGCCGAGGACATCGGGAGCTATCCCGACCTCGGCGACGTGAAGGGTCAGGAGACGGCCAAGCGCGCGCTCGAGATCGCCGCGGCCGGTGGACACAATCTGCTGCTGACGGGGCCGCCGGGTGCAGGGAAGTCGATGCTGGCGCAGCGGCTCGTCGGAATCCTGCCGCCGCTGGACGCGGCCGAGGTGCTGGAGGTCAGCATGATCGCCAGCGTCAGCGGCAAGGCCGACAGCGGCCGCCTGTCGCGCCGCAGGCCCTATCGCAGCCCGCACCATGCGGCCTCGATGGCGGCGATGGTGGGCGGCGGCGCCCAGGCCCGCCCGGGCGAGGTCTCGCTGGCGCACAAAGGCGTGCTGTTCCTCGACGAGTTGCCGGAGTTCGGTCGGCAGGTGCTCGAAGCCCTGCGCCAGCCGATGGAGGCGGGGCAGGTGACGGTGGCGCGCGCCAACATGCACGTGACTTACCCGGCGCGCTTCCAGCTCGTGGCGGCGATGAACCCCTGCCGCTGCGGGCATCTCGACAATCCGGTCTGGGCCTGTCCGAAAGCGCCGCGTTGTGCGGCCGACTACCAGTCGCGCATCTCCGGCCCGCTGATCGACCGGATCGACCTGCATGTCGACGTGCCGGCGCTGTCGGTCGCCGACATGGCGCTGCCGGCGCCGCGCGAGGGTAGTGCCGAGATCGGAGCCCGGGTGGGTGCCGCGCGCCAGGTGCAGGCCGACCGCTTCGCGGGGCTGGACGCTGGCGGTCTGCAGACAAATGCGGAAGCCGAGGGCGAGGTACTGGACGCGATCACGGCCCGGGATTCCGGGGCCGAGGCGCTGCTGCGGCGGGCGGCCGAGGCGATGAAGCTCAGTGCGCGGGGCTGGCACCGGGTGTTGCGGGTGGCGCGGACGATCGCCGATCTCGACGGCGCCGAGACGATCCGTCGGCCGCACGTGGCCGAGGCCGTCTCGTTCCGCAGGCCGGCGCTGACCCGGAACTGATCCGGCCGTCGGCTGCGAGCGCTCTTGATGCGGCCCAATGGGGGTCCTATCGGGTGCCCATGATCATCGGCCTCGGCAGCGACCTCATCGACATCCGGCGGATCGAGCGCACGTTGGCGCGCTTCGGCGACCGCTTCGTGCAGCGGGTGTTCACGCCGCTGGAGCAGCAGAAGTCGGACCGGCGGATGAACCGGGCCGAGTCCTACGCGCGGCGTTACGCGGCCAAGGAGGCCTGCACCAAGGCGCTGGGCACCGGTTTCCGCCACGGCGTGTTCTGGCGCGACATCGGCGTGATCAACCTGCCTGGGGGCAAGCCGACGTTGGCGCTGACCGGAGGTGCCGCGGCCCGGCTGGCGGCGATCACGCCGCCGGGGTACCAGGTGCAGATCGACGTCAGCCTCACCGACGAGCCGCCCATGGCACAGGCGATCGTCATCATCACCGCAGTTCCCTGCGGGTGAACCGGCGTCGCTTTACCCATCGCGGCGGTTTCGCTACTGTCCGGCCCGAATTGTCACCGGCCGGCCTTCCCCGCTGCTACGCGAGATGGGAAACGGCGCTGGAATGGGCGCCGAAGGCAGGATTGTCGCGGGCGGAATGCGAGAACGGATGCGCGGGTCTGTCGTGATGGTTGAGCGCAAGGGCGGCAGCTTCAAGGAAACCGCCCGTACGCTGGTCTACGCGGTCGGCATCGCCCTCGTGATCCGCACCTTCCTGTTCGAGCCGTTCAACATCCCCTCGGGCTCGATGAAGCCGACGCTGCTGGTCGGCGACTATCTCTTCGTCTCCAAGTTCGCCTACGGCTACAGCCGCTACTCGATGCCGTTCGGGTTGCCGCTGTTCAGCGGGCGCATCTTCGAGCGGCTGCCCGAGCGCGGCGACGTCGTCGTCTTCAAGCTGCCGAGCGACCGCAAGACCGACTACATCAAGCGCGTGATCGGTCTCCCCGGTGACCGAGTCCAGGTCGTGAAGGGCATCCTGCACGTCAACGGCACGCCGGTCGCCCTGCAGGCCGACGGCATGTTCGGCGACGACATGGACGGGCGGACGGTCGAGATTCCGGCGTTCAAGGAGACGCTGCCCAACGGCGTCACCCACGAGATCATCGAATACAGCAACAGCGGGCCGCTCGATAACACGCCCGTCTTCGAGGTGCCGCCCGGCCACATCTTCGCCATGGGTGACAACCGGGACAACTCGATGGACAGCCGCACCACGCAGGTCGGCTTCATTCCGGTCGAGAACCTGATCGGCCGCGCCGAGATCATCTTCTTCTCGGTCAACGGCGAAGCGAAGCTCTGGGAGCCGTGGCTGTGGCCATGGGGCATCCGCTACAGTCGGTTGCTGAGCCTGATCTCCTGAACCGTCTCCGGCACCGGCCGGCCGGCCGCGAGGCCGTCGAGGCTGCGCTCGGTCATCGCTTCGCCCGCCCGTCCCTGCTGGACGAGGCGCTGACGCATGCGAGCTCGGTCGGCCCCGCAGTGGCGGGGCGGCGGCACCGGCGACGCAGCTACGACCGGCTGGAGTTCCTGGGCGACCGCGTGCTTGGCATGGTCGTGGCGCACCTGTTGTTCGAGCAGTTCCCGAACGACGCCGAAGGGGCGCTGACGCAGCGGCAGGTGGCGCTGGTGCGCCGCGAGACGCTGGCCGAGGTGGCTGGAAAGCTCGGCGTTGGAAGCTGGGTGGACGTGGCGCCGAGCGAGGAGACCAGCGGCGGGCGGGCCAACCCGGCCCTTCTGGCGGACGCCTTGGAGGCGCTGATCGGGGCGCTGTTCCTCGATGGCGGCTACCCGGTTGCGCACGGCTTCATCGAGACCCACTTCCGGCCTCTTCTGGCCGGAGTGGCTGAGCCGCCGCGGGACGCGAAAATGGTGCTGCAGGAGTGGGCGCAGGGGCGCGGGCATCCTTTGCCCGTGTACCGGCTGGTCGGCACCGAGGGACCCGCCCACGCGGCCCGGTTCACGGCCGAGGTGACGGTGGCGGACCAGCCGGCAGCGAGGGGCGAAGGGGCCTCGAAGCGTGCCGCCGAGCGGGCGGCCGCCGAGCAGATGCTGCGGCGGGTGCGGGAGAAGGACTCGTGAGCGAGGGCATGACCAGGGCCGGGTTCGTGGCCCTGCTGGGCGCGCCCAATGTCGGCAAGTCGACACTCTTGAACCAGCTGGTCGGCACCAAGGTCTCGATCGTCTCGCCGAAGGCGCAGACTACGCGCCGGCGGGTCATCGGCATCACGCTGGAAGGTGCCAGCCAGATCATGTTCGTCGACACCCCGGGTATCTTCGCACCCAGGCGGCGGCTCGACGCGGCGATGGTGAAGGCTGCCTGGGGCGGGGCGGCTGACGCCGATCTGATCCTGGTCCTGCTGGATGCGCGCAAGGGTGTGGACGCCGCGGCCCGTGCCATCATCGAGGCGCTGGAGCCGAACGGCCGGCCGGCGTTCCTGGTCGTCAACAAGATGGATACCGTTCCGCCGCAGAAGGCGCTGCCGCTGATCGAGGCGGCCAACGGGCTCTATCCCTTCGAGCGGACCTTCCTCGTCTCGGCGTTGGCCGGCGATGGGTGCAAGGACCTGCTGGCGGCCGTCGCGGAGCGCGTGCCGGCCGGCCCGTGGCTCTATCCCGAGGACCAGCTGTCCGACCTGTCGGACCGGGCGCTGGCGGCCGAGATCACGCGCGAGCAGATCTTCAACCGGCTGCACGAGGAACTACCCTACAGCATCACGGTCGAGACCGAGGGCTGGGCGGAAGCGCCCCACGGCGGCGAGGTCCGCATTGACCAGACGGTCTACGTGCTGCGCGACAGCCAGAAGGCGATCGTGCTGGGCAAGGGCGGGCGGCAGATCAAGGCGATCGGCGAGGCTGCCCGCAAGGAACTGGAAGGAATCCTGGAGAAGCGCGTCCACCTCTTCCTGTTCGTGAAGGTGCGCGACAACTGGCTCGACGATCCCGAGCGCTTCCGCGAGATGGGCCTGGATTTCGAGGGCTGAGGCCGTGGAGTGGCAGGACGAGGGCGTGCTGCTGCGCATCCGCTCGCACGGCGAGACGGACGCGGTCGCAAGCGCGTTCACCTTCGCCAACGGGCGGCACGCCGGGCTGGTCAAGGGCGGCGCCGGCCGCAAGGCCAGCACCGTGCTGCAGCCGGGCAACCGGGTGCAGCTGGTGTGGAAGGCGCGGCTGTCCGACCAGCTGGGACATTACACCGTCGAACCCATGCGGTTGTTCGCGAACCGGCTCGTCGGCGATCCGGTCCGGCTGGCGGCCCTGGGCAGTGCCACGACGCTGGTGGAGATGAGCCTCGCCGAGCGCGATCCGCATCCCGTGCTCTACGCCGCCATGCTGAAGCTATTGGGCGATCTCGCCGACGACGCGGGCTGGCCGGAGACCTATGTGCGGTTCGAACTGGTGCTGCTGCACGAGCTGGGGTTCGGGCTGGGGCTGGAAAGCTGTGCGGTCACCGGTGTCACGACGGACCTCGTTTTCGTCTCGCCGCGGACCGGACGGGCGGTCAGCCGCGAAGCTGCGGGTGATCTCGCGGGCAGGCTCCTGCCGCTGCCAAGCTTCCTGCGCGGTGAGGGCCAGGCGGACCTTGAGGCGATCCGCGCCGGCCTGCAGTTGACCGGGCACTTCCTGCAGAAGCATGTGACGGGCCCGATGGACCAGCCGCTGCCGGCGACGCGCGAGCGGCTGGCGCAGCTCCTGGCGCCCAAGGTGGAGACGTCGATCTCGTGAGCAAAGCCGCGGCGAACCCCGAGCCGATCAAGCTCGTCGACTTCAACCAGGCGCTGTCCGAGCGGTATCTGGCCTACGCGCTCTCGACGATCACGGCCCGCTCGCTGCCCGACGTCCGCGACGGGCTGAAGCCGGTGCAACGTCGGCTGCTTTACGCCATGCTGCAGCTTCGGCTCGATCCGGCGGGCGGGTTCAAGAAGTGCGCCCGCGTCGTCGGCGACGTCATCGGTAAGTACCACCCGCACGGCGACCAGTCGGTCTACGACGCCCTCGTCCGCCTCGCCCAGGACTTCGCCCAGCGTTACCCGCTCGTCGACGGACAGGGCAATTTCGGCAATGTCGACGGCGATAACGCCGCCGCCATGCGGTACACCGAGAGCCGCCTGACGCCGATCGCGATGGCGCTGCTCGACGGCATCGACGAGGACGCCGTCGACCTGCGGCCGAACTATGACGGCAGCGACAGCGAGCCCGTCGTACTGCCGGCGGCGTTCCCGAATCTCTTGGCGAACGGCAGCTCCGGCATCGCCGTCGGGATGGCGACGAGCATCCCGCCGCACAACGCGGCCGAGGTGCTGTCGGCACTGGCCTGGATGGTCGACCGCTCGGGACCGGCCACCAACGAGGACGTGCTGCGGCACATCAAGGGACCGGATCTGCCGACCGGCGGGCTGATGATCGAGCCCGAGGCCGGGGTCGCCGAGGCCTACCGGACCGGGCGCGGCAGCTTCCGCATCCGTGCGCGCTGGGAGCGGGAGGAGCTGGCCTACGGCCAGTACCAAGTCGTCGTCACCGAGATCCCCTACCAGGTGCAGAAGGCGCGGCTGGTCGAGCGGATCGCGGATCTCCTGGGCGAGAAGAAGCTGCCGCTCCTGGCGGACCTGCGGGACGAGTCGACGGACGTCATCCGGCTCGTGCTGGTGCCGCGCAGCCGGTCGGTGACGCCCGAGCTGCTGATGGAGCAGCTGTTCCGGACGACGGAGCTCGAGACCCGGCTGTCGTTGAACATGAACGTGCTCGACCGGCACGGCGTGCCGCGGGTGATGAGCCTCGTCGAGGTGCTCGAAGCCTTCATCGAGCATCGGATGGAGGTGCTGATCCGCCGCTCCAACCACCGCCTGCGCAAGGTGGAGGAGCGGCTCGAGATCCTGGACGGCTATCTCAAGGCCTTCCTCGACATCGACGAGGTGATTCGGATCATCCGCGAGGAGGACGAGCCGAAGCCGTCTCTGATGCGGCGGTTCGACCTCACCGACCGGCAGGCCGAAGCGATCCTCAATCTCCGCCTGCGCAACCTGCGCCGCCTCGAAGAGATGGAGCTGAAGACGGAGCGGACGAAGCTCGCCGCCGAACGTGAGGAGCTGCAGGAGCTGTTGGCGGACGAGGGTCGCCGGCGCCGGCGGCTGAAGGAGGAGTTCCAGACGACGCGAAAGCAGCTCGCGGGCGGGCCGCTGGGGCGCCGGCGGACGACCTCGGAGCTGGCGCCGGTGATCGCACCGGAGCTGTTGGAGGAGCCGGTCGAGCGGTTCCCCATCACGGTCGTCTGCTCGAAGCTCGGCTGGATCAGGGCCGTGCGCGGCTCGCGCGAGAGCGTCGGCGACCTGAAGTACAAGGAAGGCGACGGCGAGCGCTTCATCCTGGCAGCCCAGAGCACGGATCGTTTGCTCCTGACGACGGTGGACGGGCGTGTCTACACCATTTCGGCCGACAAGCTGCCGACCGGGCGGGGACTAGGCGAGCCCTTGTCCTTGATGATCGATCTGGCGAAGGGGGCCGAGCTGCTCGACCTTCGGGTCCATCGGCCCGAGGGGCGGCTGGTGCTGGCGACGCGCAAAGGCTTCGGGTTCGTCGCCCCGGAGGCCGAGATCGTGGCCCAGACCCGCACCGGGCGGCAGGTCGTCAATCTTGGGGAGGGCGACGCGCTGGCGGTGCTGGCACCCGCCCTGGGCGACCATGTGGCGGTGATCGGCACGAACCACAGGCTCGTTGTCTTCCCGATGTCCGAACTGCCCGAGCGGGCCCGCGGCAAAGGGGTTACCCTGCAGCGGTACCGGGATGCGACTATGGCCGACCTGAAGGTCTTCACGCTGGCCGAGGGCCTCGGTTTCGTGACCGCCGGGGGCAAGACCCGAGTGCTGACGGACCTCCAGGTATGGCTTGGCCACCGAGGTGCGATCGGGCGCAATGCGCCGCACGGATTTCCTAGGAATCAACGTTTTGGTTGATGAGCAGCGTTGCCACAAACCAGTGGCGTCAAAGTTGTTGCCTATGAAACAGGCAGTAACGTGGCCCTGCCGACGGGTCGCGCCATGCGGGTAGCTGCCGATTTCCCTTTTTGGTCAGACAATTGGCGGCGGTTCAGCGCAGGCTATCGTACGAGCGCAAAAATTAAGTGTTGCTGCAATGCAGCATCTATTGACTCGTTCATGAGCAGCGCGTAGACGCAAGCCCGCACTGTTCTTGACGTCAACAAGAAGTACCAAAGCGATCAGGGCCAAAAAAAAGCCGGGTCGAAGGACCCGGCCAAGTAGATCAGGGAGGCTAAACGTCTGGGCAAAAGAGGGTGGCTAAACCCTCCCGTTCCAGGCGTTGCACCTGAAACCCGGTGAAAGCCGGCAAGCCGTCGATCACCGTGCAGGAGGACACCCAGAGCAATGTCCTTGCTGCGGTGCACAATTTAGGTGGTGATGAGGGGCTTGCCTAGCCCCAACCAGCATATTCGCTATGCAAATTCGTCACAGGCTCACCAGACGGCCTGTTCCGCGAGCTTCTCCAGCAGAAAATCCCTGAAGACGGCGACGCGCTTCGAGGTCCGTAGTTCCTCGGGATAGACGAAATATGCGGTGAAACTGGGGCCTTCGAGCTCCGGCAGCACGCGCTGGAGTTTGGGACTGCCCGAGGCGAGATAATCCGGCAGGGACGCGAGTCCGACGCCGCTCTCCGCCGCCCGGAGCATGCCGTAGACATTGTTGACCTTGAGCGTTGCGGTGCGCATCGCCCGCTGCTCGTCCTCGCTCTGCCCGGCGACCAGAACCCAGTTCAGGCTGGGCACGGGCTGGAGAAGATTGTCGCCGTAGGCGATGAGCCGGTGCCGGTCGAGGTCGGCCGGCGTGTTCGGCGTGCCGTGGCGGGAGAGATAGCTGGCGGCACCGTAGATGTGGGTGTGGACGGTCATCAGTCGGCGCTGGATCAGGTCGCCCTGGGTCGGGCGCTGTACCCTGATGGCGACGTCGGCCTCGCGCATGCTGAGGTCGACGTCCTCGTCGGTGACGACGAGCGAGACGGTGATGTCGGGAAAGCGCTCGTGGAAGTCGCCGAGATGCGAGGCGAGCCACACGGTGCCGATGCCGACGGTGGCGTTCACGCGCAGATGCCCGGCCGGCTCGTCGCGGCTCTCGCCGAGGGCGGTCTGGACGGCCGCCATGCGCTTGGCGACGTCGGTCGCCGCCTGGAGCAGGATGTCGCCCTGCTCGGTCAGGACGAGGCCGCGGGCATGCCGGTGGAACAGCGGCGTGCCGAGATCCTCCTCCAGGCCGCCGATCTGGCGGCTGATGGCGGACTGGCTCAGTCCCAGCCGGTCGGCGGCACGCGTGAAGCTGCCGGCCTGCGCCACGGCGTGGAACACGCGCACGCGGTCCCAGTCGATCATCTTTGCACCTTGGCCCGGCGGTCTGCCCGCGCCGGGCCTCCCCTTTCAGTGAGCGCCAGCCGACGCCAGGAACCGGTCCGCGTCCAGGGCCGCCATGCAGCCCGTGCCCGCGGCCGTGACGGCCTGACGGTAGATCTTGTCCTGAACGTCGCCGGCGGCGAACACACCGGGTACGCTCGTCTTCGTCGAGCCCGGCGAGGTGATGATGTACCCCTCATCATCCATCGCCACCTGATCCTTGAAGATCGCCGTCGCCGGGTCGTGGCCGATCGCCACGAACAGGCCCTCGACCGGCAGGGTCCGCACCTCGCCGGACAGGGTGTCCTTCAACCGCAGGCCCGTGACGGACTTCGGCTCCTCCGTGCCGAGAATGTCCTCGACCACGTGGTTCCAGATCACCTCGACTTTGGGATGGGTGAACAGCCGCTCCTGCAGGATCTTTTCCGCCCGCAGGGTCCGCCGGCGGTGGATCAGGGTCACCTTGCTGCACATCTGGGCCAGGTACAGCGCTTCCTCGACGGCACTGTTGCCGCCGCCGACGACCGCCACCTCGCGATTGCGGAAGAAGAAGCCGTCGCAGGTGGCGCAGGCCGACACGCCCGCGCCGGAGAAGGTCTTCTCGCCGTCGAGACCGAGCCAGCGTGCCTGGGCGCCCGTGGCGATGATCATCGAGTCCGCCGTGATCACTTCGCCGCCGTCGAGCGTGGCGCGAAAGGGTCGCTGCGAGAGATCGACCGCCGTAACGACGTCGAAGAGCAGCTCGGTGCCGACATGCTCGGCCTGCTTCGCCATCTGTTCCATGAGCCAGGGGCCCTGGATGACGTCGGCGAAACCCGGATAGTTCTCGACGTCGGTCGTGATCGTGAGCTGGCCGCCGGGCTGCAGCCCCTGGACCAGCACCGGGGCGAGGCTGGCGCGGGCGGCATAGATCGCGGCCGTGTAGCCGGCCGGGCCGGCTCCGATGATCAGCAGCCGCGTGTGCCGCTCGCTCGGCATCTGATTCTCCAGCCTCGGGGGCTCAGTTGAAGCCGACTTCGAGGATCTCGAAATAGCGGGTTCCGCGCGGGGTGGCGACCTCGACGCTCTCGCCCTTTTCCTTGCCGAGGATGGCCTTGGCCAAGGGCGACTGGATGGAGAGCAGGCCGGCCTGGATGTCGGCCTCGTCCGGCCCGACGATCTGGTAGCTCGTCTCTTCGCTCGTGTCCTCGTCGACCAGCTTCACCTTGGCGCCGAACGTCACCCGGGTGCCGCTCAGGCCGTTGATGTCGATCACCTCGGCCCGCGCCAGCTTGTCCTCGAGCTCCATCACCCGGCCTTCGATGAAGCCCTGACGCTCCCGGGCGGCGTGGTACTCCGCGTTCTCCGACAGATCGCCATGCTCGCGGGCCGCCGCGATCGCCTTGATCACCGCGGGGCGCTCGGTGGACTTCAGCCGCTTCAGCTCGGATGAGAGCCGCGCATGCCCCTCCGGTGTCATGGGAATCTTCGTCGTCATCTCACGCCGGTATCCGATTGTTGCTGGTCAAAGCGGAATCGCATCGCCTCGCAGGTCGCGGGATGCGATCATGGCGGGCCTGCAAAATACGATTGCAAGGGCATGACTTCAAGCGCCCCCCCAGCGGCGCGCTCCAAACCCTGCACCACGGCACGGGCTCCGGGCAGCGTCGTGTAGTAGGGGAGCTTGGCCATCAACGCCGCGCGACGCAGCGAATAGCTGTCGCGAACAGCCTGCCGGCTCTCGGTAGTATTGATGACGAGGGCGATCTCGCCGTCCTTGATCATGTCGACGATATGCGGTCGACCTTCGTGAACTTTTTTCACGGGCGTCGAGGGCACGCCCGCCGCATCCAGGGCTGCCGCGGTCCCGCGAGTCGCGATCAGCTCGTAGCCCAGTGCGATCAGGCGCCGGCAGAGACCGACGGCGGCTGCCTTGTCGCTGTTGCGCACGGAGACGAAGACCCGGCCGCTCTTGGGCAGCTCGACACCCGCACCGAGCTGCGACTTGACGAAGGCGGTGGCGAAGTCGCGGTCGATGCCCATGACCTCGCCAGTCGACTTCATCTCGGGGCCCAGCAGAAGGTCGACGCCGGGGAAGCGGGCGAAGGGGAAGACCGCCTCCTTCACCGCGACGTGTCCCGGACGCTGGCTCGGCAGCTGAAAGCTTTTGAGCTTCTCGCCGGCCATCACGCGGGCGGCGATCTTGGCGATCGGAGCACCGATGGCCTTGGCGACGAAGGGGACGGTGCGGCTGGCCCGGGGATTGACCTCCAGGACGTAGACCTCGCCGTCCTTCACCGCGAACTGGACGTTCATCAGGCCGCGGACGTTCAGCGCCTTCGCGAGCTGGACGGCCTGGGCCTCCAACTTCTGCACGACATCGGCCGGGAGCGAATAGGGCGGCAGGGAGCAGGCGCTGTCGCCCGAGTGCACGCCCGCTTCCTCGACATGCTCCATCACGCCGGCGACGTAGACGGAGGTACCATCGGCCACGACGTCGACATCGACCTCGACGGCGTCCTGCAGGTAGCGGTCCATCAGGATGGGGCCGAGATCGGAGGCGCGGGTCGCGTCCGCCATGAAGGCCGCCACCTCGTCGAGGCCGTGGACGATCCGCATCGCCCGGCCGCCCAGCACGTAGGAGGGACGGATGACGAGCGGGAAGCCCAGCGCTTCGGCCTTGGCCAACGCGTCGTCGGGGTTGGAGCAGATCGCGTTGTCGGGCTGGCGCAGGCCCAGGCGGTGCAGCAGGTCCTGGAAGCGCTCGCGATCCTCGGCGAGATCGATGGCGTCGGGCGTGGTGCCGAGGATCGGGATGCCGGCGCGTTCAATCTCGTGCGACAGCTTCAGCGGCGTCTGGCCGCCGAGCTGGACGATGACGCCCAGCAACTCGCCGGAAGACGCTTCCTTGGCGCAGATCTCCAGCACGTCCTCGGCGGTCAGCGGCTCGAAATAGAGCCGGTCCGAAGTCTCGGGATCGGTCGAGACGGTCTCGGGGTTGCAGTTGACCATGATCGTCTCGATGCCGGCATCCTTCAGGCCGAAGGCGGCATGGACGCAGCAATAGTCGAACTCGATCCCCTGCCCGATCCGGTTCGGGCCGCCACCCAGGATGATGACCTTGCGCCGCGTCGAGGGGCGGGCCTCGCACTCGCCGAGCAGCTCGCCGAACGCACCCGTCTCATAGGTCGAGTACATGTAGGGGGTGCGCGCCTCGAACTCGGCGGCACACGTGTCGATACGCTTGAAGACGGGGCGCACGCCCGCGGCATGGCGGCGGGCGCGGATCTCGGGCTCGGCGAGGCCGGTGAGCTTGGCGAGCCGCCGGTCGGAGAACCCGTCTGCCTTGAGCGCCAACAAGGATTCGGGATCGGTGGGCAAGCCCTGGGCAGCGATGTCGGCTTCCTGAGCCACGATCTCCTGCAGTTGGGCCAGGAACCAGGGATCGAAGCCGGTGGCGGTCCGGATCTCGTCGAGCTTCAGGCCTTGGCGGAAGGCCTGGGCCGCCGTCCGCAGCCGGTCCGGTGTCGGGCGGGCCAGCTCGGCTAGAAGCGTGTCCTTCGGGTCGTCGCCGGGCTCGCCGCCGATCTCGATCTCGTCCAAGCCGGAGAGGCCGGTCTCCAGGCCACGCAGCGCCTTCTGCAGCGATTCCTTGAAGGTCCGGCCGATCGCCATGACCTCGCCCACGGACTTCATCGAGGTGGTGAGCGTGGGCTCGGTCTCCGGGAACTTCTCGAAGGTGAAGCGCGGGATCTTGGTGACGACGTAATCGATCGAGGGTTCGAAGCTCGCCGGCGTCACGCCGGTGATGTCGTTCTTCACCTCGTCCAGCGTGTAGCCGATGGCGAGCTTGGCGGCGACCTTGGCGATCGGGAAGCCTGTGGCCTTCGACGCTAGGGCCGAGCTGCGCGAGACGCGCGGGTTCATCTCGATGATGACCATCCGGCCGGTGGCCGGATCGAGCGCGAACTGGACGTTGGAGCCGCCGGTGTCGACGCCGATCTCGCGCAGGACCGCGATCGAGGCGTCACGCATCCGCTGATATTCCTTGTCGGTCAGCGTCAGAGCGGGAGCGACGGTGATGCTGTCGCCCGTGTGCACGCCCATGGGATCGACGTTCTCGATCGAGCAGATGATGATGCAGTTGTCCGCGCGGTCGCGGACCACCTCCAGCTCATATTCCTTCCAGCCCAGCACCGATTCGTCGATCAGCACCTCGCCGATGGGCGAGGCCTCGATGCCACCGGTGACGAGCTGCTCGTACTCGGCCCGGTTGTAGGCGATGCCGCCGCCGGTGCCGGCGAGGGTGAAGCTGGGGCGGATGACGGCCGGCAGGCCGACCACAGGCAGGGCTTCCAGCGCCTCGTCGAGCGAGCGCACGACGCGGCTCTTCGGCATGTCGAGGCCGATCTTCTCCATCGCAGCGCGGAACAGCTCGCGATCCTCGGCCTTGTCGATCGCCTTCCGGCTGGCGCCGATCAGCTCGACGCCGAAGCGGGCGAGGGTACCGTCGGCGTCCAGCGCCCGGGCGGTGTTCAGTGCCGTCTGGCCGCCCATGGTGGGGAGCAGCGCGTCGGGGCGCTCGCGCTCAATGATCCGGGCCACGATGGCGGGCGTGATCGGCTCGATGTAGGTCGCATCGGCCGTCTCGGGATCCGTCATGATCGTGGCGGGATTGGAGTTCACCAGGATGACCCGGTAACCCTCCTGGCGCAGCGCCTTGCAGGCCTGGGTGCCGGAATAGTCGAACTCGCAGGCCTGGCCGATGACGATGGGGCCGGCGCCGATGACGAGGATCGAGGCGATGTCGGTGCGCTTCGGCATCTCAGACGGCCGCTCCCTTCATCGCGGCGAGGAAGCGGTCGAACAGGTAGCTGGCATCCTGCGGACCCGGCGAGGCTTCGGGGTGGTACTGGACCGAGAACACCGGCCGGTTCTTGAGGCGGATGCCCTGGATGGTGCCGTCGAAGAGCGAGCGGTGGGTGACCTCGACGGTGGCCGGGAGGTCGCCGTCGGCGACCGCGAAGCCGTGGTTCTGGCTCGTGATCTCGACCCGCCCCGTGGTGAGGTCATGGACGGGGTGGTTCGCCCCGTGATGGCCGTGGGGCATCTTCTCGGTCGAGGCACCCAGAGCCAGCCCCAGCATCTGGTGGCCGAGGCAGATGCCGAAGACCGGCTTGCCAGAGTCGACGAGGGCCTGGATCTCGGGGACGGCATACACGCCGGTGGCGGCCGGATCGCCGGGTCCGTTGGAGAGGAGCACACCGTCGGGCTCAAGTGCCAGGACCTCGGCGGCGGTCGTCGTCGGCGGCACGACAGTGACACGGCATCCCAGGCTCGCCAGGGAGCGCAGGATATTGCGCTTGATGCCGTAGTCGATGGCGACGACGTGCGGGCCGTCGGCCGTGCCGGCCGCGTAGCCGTCGGGCCAGCTCCATCGACCCTCCTCCCAGCCGTAACGCTGCCGGGCCGCGACCTCGATCGCGAGGTCAGCGCCTTCGAGGCCGGGGGCTTCGGCGGCACGGCGCTTCAGGCCTTCGATATCGATGCTGCCGTCGGGAGCGTAGGCGAGGGCCGCATTCTGGGCGCCACCCTCCCGCAGCGTGCGGGTGATGCGCCTTGTGTCGAGCCCCGAGATGGCGGCAATGCCGTGCGCCTCAAGCCAATCGGCGAGGTGCTTCGTGGCGCGCCAGCTCGACGGCTCGGTGACCGGGGCGCGGATGACCATGCCCCTTGCGACCGGCGTTACGGCTTCGATATCGTCGCCGTTGCAGCCGACGTTCCCGACATGCGGGAAGGTGAAGGTGACGATCTGGCCCGCATAGGAGGGATCCGAGAGGATCTCCTGGTAGCCGGTCATGGCGGTGTTGAAGACGAGTTCGCCTTCGTGCACACCCGGGCGACCCAGACCATGCCCGAGAAAGACCGTTCCGTCCGCGAGGGCGAGCGCAGCGGTCGGGCGGCGCCGGACTGAGATGCTCATCGTGGCGGCTACTCGGACAGGTAGAGCGAGGACGTGCGACAAGGCGGCCCCGTGCGGACCGGCTCGGCCGGGCTTTCTATCAGCCCGTCCGAAAGGGTCAAGCAGACCCACCCCCCTGCGGCAGGGAGCCCCAGACTGAGCCTGCGTACCGACAGCGGCCCCAGCCTCGAGGAGTTCAAGGCACGCCTGCCGCTCGCGGATATCGTGGGCAGGTACGTCAAGCTGACGCGGCGCGGCCGCGAGTGGACGGGGCTGTGCCCGTTCCACAAGGAGAAATCGCCCTCCTTCTCGGTGGTCGAGGACAAGGGCTTCTTCCACTGTTTCGGCTGCGGGGCCCACGGCACCGCGATCGACTTCATGATGCAGGTCGAACGGCTGGAGTTCGGGGCCGCGATCGAGCGCCTGGGCGAGCTGACGGGCCTGCCGGTCCCCAAGCGTGCGGCATCGGGGCGGTCCGAGCCGAGCCGGCGGCTGGTCGACGCGAATGCGGCGGCGGCGACCTGGTTCCAGGGTCAGCTCGCCGGACCGGCCGGGGCGGAGGTGCGGGCCTATCTCGACAAGCGGGGTGTCGGCCGGCCGCTAGCGCAGACCTTCGGGCTCGGCTACGCGCCGAATGCCCGGACGGCACTGGGCTCGGCACTGCAGGCACAGGGCTATGCCGTCGCGGAACTTCTCGAAGTCGGGCTGCTCACCCGCCGGGAAGACGGCGGTGAGATCGTCGACCGCTTCCGTCACCGGCTGATGTTCCCGATCGCCGACGAGAAAGGGCGGATCGTCGCCTTCGGCGGCCGGGCGATGGGCGATGCGGGTGCAAAGTACCTGAACACGGCGGAGACGCCGCTCTTTCACAAGGGTAGCCAGCTCTACAATCTGGACCGGGCGATGGGTCCGGCGCGCGAGCGGCGCGAGGTGATCCTGGCCGAAGGCTACATGGACGTCATCGCGTTGTGGTCCGCGGGGTTGCGGCACGCGGTGGCGCCGCTCGGAACGGCCGTCACCGAGGAGCAGCTGACGCGGCTCTGGCGCCTGTGCGACGCGCCGCTGGTGTGCCTCGACGGCGACAAGGCGGGCCTCGCCGCCGCGCTGCGGCTCGCCGAACGGGCGTTGCCGCTGCTGCGCGACGGGCGAACGCTGCGATTCGTGATCCTGCCGGAGGGCGAAGACCCCGACAGCTATGTCCGCCGGCACGGGGCCGACGCGATGGCCGAGGTGCTCAAGAAGACGCTGAGCCTGTCGCAGCTCGTCTGGCGACTGGAGACGCAGGGGCGGAGCTTCGAGGATCCGGAGGCACGGGCGGACCTGATGCGGCGGCTCCGCGGGTTCGCCCGGCTCGCCGGCGATGGCGACCTGCGGGCCACACTTCAGGATTCCTTCGCGCAGCTCGTGGACGAAGCGTTTCCCCGAAGGCCGCAGCGCGGTCGCGACAGGAGCGCGCAGACGCGGAAGGCGGGATGGGAGGGTGCGGGGGCGTCGCGGCTCGCCGCCGGCCTGCCGGACCCGACGTTCACGGTCGAGATGCGGCTGCTGGTACCGCTGCTTTCCCACCCCGAATGGCTGGAGGAGGTGGAGGAGGAGGTGGCCGCGGTCGAACTGGCCGATCCGCGGACCGATGCCCTGCGGCAGGAAATCCTTGCCTGGTTCGGTGCGGCGGCGTGCCTTGACGCTGCAGACCTCACGAACCATCTCACGCGATACGGTTTTGCACCCGTTCTGGATCAGCTTGACTCGGGCACACGGGCTAGCACCGGCGAGACGCGGACGGACACCACGCTACTCGAACGGTGGCGTGCGATGCTGGCCGCGTATCGGCCTGCGGCATCCAGGGGGGGAAGCCCGTTGCGGCTGGACCGCGTTCCCGTTCCCGGCGGGGGCCGGGCCGGTCGCTGACGGAATAGCGGGCGGATGCGGGCGTGCATGTTCCTGAACTGATGGCGCGGCCCGAGGCCGCCTTCTGGGGGAGTTGATGTTCATGGCCACTCGTCAGCCGCTGAAGAGCGCTGCCGTTGCCGTGGTCCGTCCGACCAAGGCGGCCCCCAAGCCCGAGCCGTCGAGCGTCGTCGAGAGTCTCGTCCAGAACACGCCGGCCCTGCAGCGGCTGGTCCGCCAGGCCAAGGAGCGCGGCTCGGTCACCTACGACCAGCTCAACATGGCGCTGCCGGCCGACGTCTCCCCCGATCAGATCGACGATCTCGAAAGCTATTTCGAGAGCAAGGGCATCGCCGTCCTGCGTGAAGAGGTGAGCCAGGAGCCGAGCGCCGAGGCCGCCGAGGGTGCCGAGGCCGAGCCAACGCCCGAGCGCACCGAGGAGGGCGAGGAGCAGGAAGAGGCCGCGGGTCCTGCCGAAGAGGACATCGGCCGCACCGACGACCCCGTCCGCATGTATCTGCGCGAGATGGGGACGATCGAGCTTCTCTCCCGCGAGGGCGAGATCGAGATCGCCAAGCGCATCGAGGCCGGGCGCAACATGGTGCTGGAAGCACTGTGCGAGAGCCCGCTGACGATGCGTGCCGTCATCGGCTGGCGCGACGCGATCCGCGACGGCCGCGTGCTGCTGCGCGAGATCATCGACCTCGAGGCGACGGCCGCCGAGGCGGGCCAGGCGGCCGCGGCGGCCGAGAGTGCCGCCATGGTCGCGGCCGAGGGCGAGGCCGCACCGCCAGTGGCGACGCCTGCCCCTGCGGCACGCAAGGCCGCGAACGACGACGAAGAAGAAGACGAGGAAGAGACCACCTCCGAGGCCGTCGAGGAGGAGGAAGAGGAAGAAGAGGAAGAAGAAGCTGAGGGCGGCGGCCGCGGCGGCCGGCCCGACATGCCCGAGGAGGAGGATTTCGACGAGGACACGCTGTCCCTGTCGGCCCTCGAGAACAAGCTGAAGGAGGCCGTCCTCGCCACCTTCGACGAGATCGCCGAGGCCTATGGAAGGCTGCGCGCGCTGCAGGACGAGCGCCTGTCGCTGATCCAGGGCCGCGAGAAGGTCGATGCGGCGCTGGATGCGCGCTACCAGGAAGCGCGCCACGACATGGTCGAGCTGATGCAGCTCGTCCAGCTCAATCAGGTCCGCGTCGAGGCCCTGGTCCAGCAGCTGTTCGACATGAACAAGATGCTGCAGAGCCTCGAAGGCAAGCTCATGCGGCTCGCCACCGGCTGCCGTGTGCAGCGCGAGAGCTTCATCCTGCACTATATGAGCCACGAGCTCGATCCGGACTGGATCGACCGGGTGGGCCGGCTGAAGGACAAGGGCTGGGCCGACTTCGTCTCGCGCCATCGCGACGAGATCGAGAACCTGCGCGCCGACATTGCCGCGATCGCCGAAGAGACCGGCCTTCAGATCAGCGAGTTCCGCCGGATCGTCAGCCTCGTCCAGAAGGGCGAGAAGGAGGCCTCGGTCGCCAAGAAGGAGATGGTCGAGGCCAATCTGCGGCTCGTGATCTCCATTGCGAAGAAGTACACGAACCGCGGCCTGCAGTTCCTGGACCTGATCCAGGAGGGCAATATCGGCCTGATGAAGGCCGTGGACAAATTCGAGTATCGCCGCGGCTACAAGTTCTCGACCTACGCCACCTGGTGGATCCGGCAGGCGATCACGCGCTCGATCGCCGATCAGGCGCGCACGATCCGCATCCCGGTGCACATGATCGAGACGATCAACAAGCTGGTGCGGGCCTCGCGCCAGATGCTGCACGAGTACGGCCGCGAGCCGACGCCGGAAGAGCTGGCGCACAAGCTCAACATGCCGCTCGACAAGGTCCGCAAGGTCCTGAAGATCGCCAAGGAGCCGATCAGCCTCGAGACGCCGATCGGCGACGAGGAGGACAGTCATCTCGGCGACTTCATCGAGGACAAGAACGCGGTCCAGCCGCTGGAGGCGGCGACGCTGGCCAATCTGCGCGAGGCGACGACGCGGGTGCTCGCGACCCTGACCGCCCGCGAGGAGCGCGTGCTCCGCATGCGCTTCGGCATCGGCATGAACACCGACCACACCTTGGAAGAGGTCGGCCAGCAGTTCAGCGTCACCCGCGAGCGCATCCGCCAGATCGAAGCGAAGGCGCTCCGCAAGCTGAAGCACCCCAGCCGCTCGCGGAAGCTCAGGAGCTTCCTGGATACCTGAGCCCGACGGGCGACGGACTTCAGCTCAGCGGATCTGCTCTACGGTCGCGCCGACCTCAGACGCAACGCGCGACCAAACCTGGTCGCGGGTGGAGGATGGCGATCCGAGACGCGCCGGCAGAGCGAGGTACGACCCACAAGGCGTGACAGGCCGACCGTCAGGGTCTGCTGCGCGAGTGACTCCGCGATGTGAGGACCGGCTGCGTTTCCAGTTCGGCTTGATCACGTTTCCACGCGAGAAAATCCTCGACGGACACCTGCTTGTCCCGCGTGAGCTTGCGCATGCACGCCTGCGCACGTCGGACTCTAGCTGGGAGCCTCATTGGTTCATTGACGGCCACCTTGACCCTCGTCCGTTGCACGCCACTCTTGGACCTCCGTGACGAAGCGGAGGTAAAGCATCATCAGGGTGCTTTCCAATGGCCCGCCGCTCGGGTATCGCGTCTTCGCCTGGGCCCGTAGCTCAGCGGTTAGAGCTGGCCGCTCATAACGGTCTGGTCGCAGGTTCGAGTCCTGCCGGGCCCACCAAGCACTCGTTGACGAACGGCACGAAGCGGGCGAGCCCGGGTTCGAGGCCGACAACCTGGCCGATCGAGGGGCTTGTCGGCCATTCCTCGATAGGCACACTGCCATAGTGTCGGGTTCCATCTTCGCGGTCTGAGCTCATCGCCGACGCTACCCGTAGCTTTACCTTCGCCTAGACAAGATTGCTCCCGACCGCATCCATTCTCTGCAATGATTCGAAATACCGACGCCGCAGCTGCCGCGGTGACACCTTCTATTGCCATAACATACCATCTTCAGTAGGTAATGAGTGTAAAGACATTGTTCTACCAAGAGGTTATCACTCGTATTAGGGTAATGAGATGAACTGGCTCGTCCTAGTTGCGCTGGTGGCCGGTGTCGCCCAGGCCTATTTCGCCTTCCTTGAGCTGCGCCAGTGGGGTGTGGACTTCGTTGCGAAGCAGACCCGCGGCTGGGAGGGGCCTGTAAAGGATGCAATCAACGCATTTCGACGGCGGGGCGAGCTAAATCCGCCCCATACGGAGTCGGAGCTCACCGAGGTTTGCGTCAGTTGGGCGAAACCACTGGCGACCAATCTTGGCGTCTACAACCTCATGATAGCACTTGCGCTCTTCTGGACAGCGATCGCCGGCTGGCAGGGTCAGCCGATCGCAGTCTCATTGGGTGTCGCGCTCGGCCTTTTCCTCTTGGGAGCCGGATTGGCAGCCCGCGCAACTGGCGTTCCACGTGCCTTCATCGCCCAGGGCAGCTTGGGTATTGCATTATGTATAGCAGCGTTGCTGGCGCGGACACCTCCTGGCTGATCTCCGTCCGCTACCGCCACTGCTTCTCGTGGTTGACCCAGAGGGCGTTGGGCAGGGCGCCGTCCTTGGCGAAGGCGTCGACGACGTTCTTCAGGATGCGCGAGACGTCGTTCTGGAAATTGTTCGTGGGTAGCGACTGGCCGAAGGCGATGGAGCCCGTGGTGAAGACGGCACCGCCGTTCGGCGTGGTGTAGAAGATCATGTCGCCCCGCACCCGGTAGTCGTAGCTGCCGTACATGCCGGGATGCGCGTAGAGGATCTCCTCGCAGACCAGCATGTAGTTGTCGGTGTGGCCGCCCGACGAAGCGACGAGCAGGGCGTGCGGCGGCGTGCCGAGCGAGAGGTCGTAGCGGTCGAGCTCCAGGCCGGCAGCACCGCCGTGGGCCAGGCCGTGGGCGCCGAAAATCTCGCCTTCGACACCCTCGGTGATCCAGGACACCAGGCGGTGCCAGCTGTCGGGCATGCGCCGGTAGGGGGCGCAGGCCTCGAAACCCTGCGCGATGAAGCCGACACCGACGGCTTTCTGGGGGGCGCGGGCCAGAGCGCGCCAGAGGCCGCTGCGGCGGCCATTCGTCTGCATGTAGTGCTCGCCGGGACGGGCGTTCCAGGCGCGCATGCCGGTGTCGAGCTTGCGCACCTCCATGCACCAGGGCTCGTCCGGGCGGAAGGCAACGTGCCAATAGAAGCCGTTGCCGCCCATGTAGATGAGGCGGCCGCCTTCGGCCAGGAAGTCCTCGGTCGCATCCAGCATCCGCTCGGAATAGTATTCGGGATGGCTGCCGGTCAGGACGCATTTATAGGGGCGGAGAGCGTCGAGGCCGTCGCGGTCGAGATCTTCGTCGGTCAGGACCTCGTAGTCGTAGCCCAGCTTCTCCAGCCAGCCGATGATCGAGAGATCGGCCGGAAACTGCCAGGGAATGCCCATCGAGCTGATGCGGTACTTCGGCCGCATGTTGATGATGGGGCGACGGTAGGAGACGTAGCAGCAGCCGGCGCCGTCGGCGTGGGTGTCGTAGGTCGACAGGCCGAAATCGGGTGTGAGGTACATTTCGACGTCGACGGCGGAGACGATCGGCGTCTGGCCGGTGATCGGCTGGGCGATCTGGGCGTCGAAGGAAAGGCGCTCGTTGGCGTAGGCGAGGTAGCTCGCCGTGGGTGCGAGAAACGCGATCTTCGCCTTCGGCACGGCGGGACGGACGAAGAAGACGATGTACTCCTCGCCCAGCGCATGGCCGTCCCCGGCGCGCAGGCGCATACCGTAGGCGCCGCTTTTCAGCCCCGCCGGCACCTTCAGCTTCGCCGTGACGGGCCAGCCGCAGTCGATGATGGCGTCCTCGTGCAGCTCGACGCCGCCATACTCGCCCGGCGCCAACCGGAAGCAGTCGTTGCGGCCGCCCCAGTTCCAACCCGTCTGGCAGCGGACGGGGCGGTTCACACCCTTTGCGTGTAAGCGGTGGCGGCCGGTGTCGGTGACGGTGTCGCCGATGCCGTCGTCGGTGTAGCCGGCCGTCGTGTCCCACAAGGCGACAGCCGCGTCCTGGGGCGGCGGTCCGCCGTCACGGATGGCGTCGAGCTCTGCCCGGGTCAGGGCGCGGGCGTGGATGCCGGGGCGATCGATCTTGCCGTTGTAGGTCTGCCCGACAAACTCGCCGCGCAGGTCGTGCCAGTCGCGCGAGCCGCCGATGAGGAAGGGCGTGTCCGGGCGGTTGCGTTGGCGAAAGCGCAGGGTCTCCGACAGGTGGGAGCGGTAGTCGATCGGGACGACCTTGCCCCAGAGACTATTGTACCGGTTGACGACCCCTTCCTGATAGATCGTCGCCCGGCCGTTGGCGGCATCGAACGAGACGCCGACGAGGTACCAGATCTTCTTCTGCAGCGGGACCTCGGCAGCGACATAGTCGACCTCGACGCCGTCGCCGACCCAGAACTCAAGCACACCGTTCTGGTTGATGCCGAGGCCGTAGCCGGTGTTCCGGTAGCGGTCCCAGCGGCCCATGATGACGTGCCGCCGTCCCTCGCCGAACAGCGAGGGCCAGACGAAGGCGTGCAGGGTGAGGCTGCCGTCGAGGGCCAGCCGGTTCTCCGGGTCGGGAACCTCCAGATAGGAGCCGACCTGGGTGAAGCGCTTCTCAACCTGCCAGAGGCCGTTCGCCTCGCAGGCGCACTCCTCCTCGATGTAGCCCGGACCCAGAGGATTGGAGTCGCCGTGGATGAGACGGACGAGTTGCGCCTCGGCCGTGCCCGTGCCGTCCGCGGATACGTGGAAGGTGATCTCGTCGCCGGGCTTCACCGAGATCTTGTCGGCGTAGCCGAACAGCTTCACTTCGGCCATCGGGTACTCCGCGGGCGGGTCGACACGGCGCTCAGGACTCCAGGAGGTCCTGGACGCGGCGCTTGAACACGCCGCGATAGGCATCCTCGACGGTGGCGTAGACTCGATCCTCGACCAGCCGCGGTGCTACGCCCCGGTGCCCGGAAAGGGCCACGATCCGATAGGACTTGAACGGCTCGACGGCCATCACGGCATACTTGTCGTTCTGCGGCTGGCGGCGGAAATAGTTGAGCACGCGCTCCAGCGCCTCGCTGTGCTGGCCCAGCGGCTTCTGGTCGAACTCGGTCATCAGTTCGTCGGTGATCAGCGACTTCAGAAAGTCGCGCTGCATCTTGTCGAAGCGGCGGAAATAGACCGTGTCCTTGTCGGCGGTCTCGGCAGACTCTTCGGGCAGCATTTCGCCTCCCTTCTCGGCACGGGTGGAACGGGCCTCGCTCTTCTTCTTGTCGCGCCAGGCGCGGAACTGGCGGCTGATGCCGAACAGGCCGTCGCGCAGGAAGAGCACGACGAGCAGCATCAGGCCGCCGATCAGCACGAAGCGCATGGGGCCGAAGTCGAGCAGCACGCGGTCGATGAATACGACGATGAGCGTGCCGACGACGGCACCCTCGGCCCGGCCGATGCCGCCGATGACGAGCATGGCGAGGCCGAGCAGGACGGTGTCGAACGAGAACAGGTTCGGCGACACACCGTGGAAGTGCGTGACGTAGAAGCCGCCGATGAAACCGAGCCCGATCGAGGAGATGATGAACACCTGCATGCGGGCGGCGCGGAAGTCGACGCCGGTCGCCTCGGCGAAGGCCTCGCGCTTCTCGGGCGCCATGCGCAGGACGCGGCCGAGGCGCTGGCCGTTGATCAGGCGGTAGAGGCCGAGGGCGGCCAGCATCAGGACGAAGCAGGCATAGTAGCCGAGGGTCAGCTGCGCCGGCTCGCTCCAGTTCTCGGGCATGTACCCCGGGGCACCGTAAAGGCCGCCGGTGGCCGAGCCCAGCTCACGGGACTGGATGACGTATACGCGGCAGAGTTCGACGACGCCGATCGTCAGCAAGGCATAGTAGAAGCCGTCCAGCCGATTGGCTGGGAAGCCGATGACGATGCCGAACAGCAGACCGATCAGGGCGCCGATGAACGGCAGCGCGAACCAGGGCAGGCCGAAGCTGATGGCAAGATAGGCCGAGGCGTAGCCGGCGGCGCCGACGACGGCGAAGCTGGCCAGCGAATAGATCCCGGCCGTGCCGATGATCAGCATCCAGCAGAGATTGACCGCGGCGTAGATGAAGAAGACCGACGCCGCGGTCAGCAGCGTGCCCTGGCGTGCCTCGGGCATGATGAGCGGCAGCAGGGCGGCGATCAGAAGGCCGAGGGCGAACCAGATCGGCCGCTTGTCGGTGATCGTCTTCTCGCGGCGCAGCGTCTTCGGGTTGTACTCGCCGCGGATGCGCAGGAGCGTGCGGCGCGTGAAGGCATAGCGCAGCCGCGCCCAGAGCCGGCCATTGTGGCCCGGCCACTTGTAGTAGTAGCGCAGCCGGCCGACCGGGTAGGTCTTGACCTTGAATGCCGTGGTGTCGCGCCAGACCTGCAGCGGATCGCGCCAGTCGGCGACCGGGACCTCGCTCTCCTCGCCCCGCCAAGGGGCCGTCGCGTCGCGCCAGACCGAAGCCATCGCTCAGGCCTCCCGTGCCCGATCGAGGATGCCGCCGATACCGCGCGGCCGGAACAGCAGGATGACGATGATCAGCAGGAACTGGGTGATGAGCACGTACTGCCCACCCAGGAAGCGGGCGGTCAGCGCTTCGTTCAGACCCAGGATGATGGCGGCGATCACGGCACCCTGCACGCTGCCGAGACCACCCAGGAGCGCCACGGCGAGCCCCTTGATCATGGGCGTGACGCCGCCGAACGGGTTCACATAGTAGGTCTGGGCGAGAAGCACGGCGGCAAGGCCGGCGAGGCCACCAGTGAGTGCCATGACGTAGAGGCCGGTGCGCCGCACGCCGATGCCGACGAGGGCGGCGGCCGCCGGGTTCATCATCATCGCCCTGATCTCGAGGCCGCGGCGGCTCGACTTCATCCAGAGCAGGACAACGGTGAGAAGGGCGATCGAGGAGAGGATCGCCCCGGCCTTGTCGGCGGTCAGGGTAATGCCGGCGAACTTGACGCGCCACATGCCGAAGACGGCGGGCAGGCTCTTGTTGCGTGGGCCGAACAGCCAGAGCAGCGCCTGGCTGCCGACGAGGCTGATGGCGAGCGTGGCGATCATCCCGCGTACGGTGAAGTTCGGCTTGTCGTGGATCGGGATGAAGGCCAGCGCACAGACCAGCAGGCCGGCGACCGCTCCGGCGAGGATGCCCGCGGCGAGGACGACGATGCCGCTGTCGGAGATGGACTGGGCGGCGAGCCAGGACGTGTAGCCGGCGAAGGCGAAGATGAAGCCGTAGGACATGTTGATGAGGCCGAGACTCGACCAGGTGATCGAGATGGCGATCGCCAGCGTGCCGTAGATGCAGGCCAGGGTCAGCGCGTTGACGAGGACGTAGCCGAGATCCACGAGTGCCCTAGACCTCCCGCCGCGCTTCGTCGGCGAGGCTGGTCGAGGCCTCGCCCTTCAGCTTGCCGGCGTGCATGCCGATGACCCGGTCGACGCGACCTTCGAGCAGGGCCACGTTCTGCTCGGCGATGATCATGGCGGCCTCGCCGCGGTCCAGCGCCAGGAGCGCGTCGAGGACACCCTTGCCGATCTTGGGCGCGAGGCCGAGCGACGGCTCGTCGACGAGGTAGAGCGACGCCTCGGCCATGAGGCCCCGGCCGATCGCCACCATGCGCCGCTCGCCGCCGGAGAGGCGGCCGACGGGGATGCCCATCAGCTTGCGGAGCGGGGGGAAGATCTCGAGGATCTCCTGCTTGCGCCGCGACCGGTCACGCCATGCCTGGGGCGTGAAGGCACCGAGGTCGAGATGCTCCTCGACCGTGAGGCCGGTGAAGATCTCGTCGCCCTGCGGGATCAGGGCCAGGCCCTGGCGCACGACGAGATGGGTGAAGCGCCCGGGGCCCTGACTGCGGGTGCGGCCGATCTCCACACCGTTCAGGCGGATAGAACCGCGCTGCCAGCCCGTCAGGCCGGCGATGGCGAGGAAGAGGGTCGACTTGCCGTGGCCGTTGAGCCCTACGAGGCCGACGCACTCGCCGGCGTTCACGGCGAGATCGAGATCGTGAATGACGCGCATGGGGCCGTAGCCGGCGGAAAGTCCGGTGACGCGCAGCACCTCGCGGCCGGCGGGGACGACGGGCGTGCCGTCCTGATGCGGGTGGAGGGCCGCCGTCACTCCTCCAGCGCCCCTTCCGGTACGTTCTCGAAATAGGCGGCGTGGACGTGCGGGTCGGCCAGGACCTGGGCCAGGGTACCTTCCGAGATCGCCTCGCCGGCGTCGAGCACCAGCGCGCGGTCGGCGATCGTCTCCAGGAGCTCGATGCGGTGCTCGACGATGATCACCGCGATGTTCATCTCCTTCGAGAGGATGCGGATCAGGTCGTCGAGCTCGTCGACCTCGGAATTGATCAGGCCGGCGGCGGGCTCGTCCATCAGCATGACGCGGGGGCGCCGCATCAGGAGACAGGCGAGCAGCAGCTTGCGCCGGTCGAGGGTGTCGAGGAGTGTCGTCGCCCGGTCCTCGTCGACGGCGAAGCGGACGAGCTCAGTGCCCCACTCGGCGTGGTGACGGGTGAGGTAGGGCCGGTAGGCCTGACGCGCCGCCTTCAGCGTCTGGCCGACCGTCAGCTCGTCCGGGACCACGGGCGTCTGGTAGGTGCGGCCGATGCCGAGACGGGCGCGGGCATGCAGCGGCAGGGCGGTGATGTCCGACCCGTCGAAGTAGACGTGACCGGATTTCGGCCGCAGGCGACCCGACAGGACCTCGAACAGGCTCGTTTTGCCGGCACCGTTCGGGCCGATGATCCCCAGCACCTCGCCCGGCTGCACGTCGAGGGAGATGTCACGCAGGATCTGGCGGCCGCCGAGGTCCAGATGGATGTTGCGGCAGCCGAAGAGCGCTTTCCCGTCGAAGACCCTCGACTCGTGGGCCGGTACGGCCGTGGCCGCTAGGCCCACGGCCACGGCCGCAGCGAGCTCTCCTTCAGGGGATCGGGGTAGATGATCTTGTGCTCGCCGTCCTGCACCTGGACGAAGAGCTGGCCCATGCCCTTCTCGAGCTCCTGCGCCTCGATCGGATGGCCGTCCGGCGGGTAGTGGGCGGCCTCCTGCCAGGGATTGTTCATGTCCATCATGCCGCACACGCCGCGATAGGGATTGGTGCGGATCCAGTCGCAGACCTCCTTGAACTTCAGGGGATCGCCGACCGCTTCCCAGGCCGCCTTCAGGTAGTAGATCGTGTCGTAGGCGTTACCGGTGTAGACGAGGCCCATCGTGCCGGGGAAACGCTTCTGGTACTTCTCGCGGAAGGCGCGGCCCTTCTCGTCGGCATAGACGCCCAGCACCGTGCTCCAGACGAAACCTTCGGCGGCGGGGCCGGCCAACTCCAGGAATTCGGGCTGGGACGGGCCGTACTGCAGGTAGACCAGCGCACCTTCTAGCGGATCGGCTTGGAACTGCTTGCAGAACGCGGCGTACTCGGCGGCCACCCAGTGATTGATCATCACCATGCCGGCCCCGGTCTCCTTGATGTCCTGGATGACCGGGCCCCAGTCCTGCACCGGGAACTGGATGTCGGTGGTCTTGACGATCTCGAACTTCGAGGCGGGGACGGCCTCCTTCAGCGCCTTCGAGATCGTCTGGTTGTAGGCGATCTGCTCCTGGACCAGATGGATGCCATTGTTGGTCGGCTTCCACAGGCCGGCGTCGACCATGGCCTGGAGGAAGATCGGCATCGTGTAGCCGTAGTGGACCTCGGACGGGTCCGTCTGGAAGCAGTGGGAGTACTTCTCCGGGTTCTTCTTCACTTCCTCGGTGTAGTTGCGCTGGGTGACGCCCCAGAGGAACGGGGCACCCCAACTCGCCGAGGCGTCGGCCGTCGGGATCGGGACGAGAGTGAACGCCGTGGTCAGCGCATGGACCTTGGCGTCGGTCAGGCGCCGGATGGCGATCTGGCAGCTTTCGGGCGAAAGCGGGTCGACGTCGACGACGTTGAACTTCAACTCACGGCCGAGGATGCCGCCTGCGGCGTTGATCTCCTCCAGCGCCAGGGTGGCGCCGTTCAGGTGATCGGCGTGGTCGGCCACACCCGCGGCGGCCGTCTGCGCGATCGGCAGGCCGACGACGATCGGCTCGGCGGCCAGCGCGTGGCGCCTCGACACGAACGGCATGGGAAAGCCACCGGCGGTGGCAGCGGCGAGCCCTGCAGCGCCGCGGACGAGGGTGCGGCGTGTCGACTTCAGTGCCATGACCCCAACTCCCCTTCTTGGCGTTTCGTTGAAGCGATACTTTCATTCACTTGCAGAATGTCAAATGTCGACTTCAACACGCCATGATGAGGCGGTTGGGTTGAGCTATAAATGCGCCTGTCGCCGAGACGCTAAGCGGTAATACTTTGGTACGTCAAGAGCCCCTGATGAGGACGTGCGGAGCGGCCGCCAGCCGTTTGGTGATGTTTGGGGTGGGCAGCACAACAGGACCGCGTGGGCTCACCTCGACTTGGACGCCGTTCAGCAGACGAAGGATGCGTCCGGCACCTCGGGTCATGCAGTGGGCGCAGGGGTGCTCCTGCGAACGCAGGAGGTTCTTCAACCCTGGATGGAGTAGCCGCCGTCGACGGGAATCGCGGTGCCCGTGATGAAGTCCGACGCGGCGCTGGCGAGGAAGACGGCGATGCCCTCGAAGTCGGCGGGGGAGCCCCAACGGCCGGCAGCGGTCCGCTTCTTCACCCGCTCGTCGAGGCCGGCGATGTCGACGCGGGCACTCTTGGTAAGGTCGGTGTCGATCCAGCCCGGCAGTATGGCGTTCGCCTGGATATTGTCCTTGGCCCAGGCCACGGCGAGAGAGCGGGTGAACTGGACGATGCCGCCCTTGCTGGCGCCATAGGGGCCGGCGAGCGGGATGCCGAACAGGGAGGTCATCGAGCCGATGGTAATGACCTTGCCGCCGCCCGCCTTCACCATGGCGGGATAGGCCGCCTTCGTAGAGAGAAAGGCACTGGTCAGGTTGGCATCGAGGATCGTGTGCCACTCCTCCAGCGTGTAGGTCTCGGGCGGCTTGCGGATATTGATGCCGGCATTGACGACGAGGATGTCGAGCCGGCCGAACAGTGAAACGCCCCGTTCGACCATGGCCGAACAGGCGGCTTCTTGGGTGACGTCGACTTCGATCGAGGCAGCCTCGGCGCCGAGTGCCTTCAACTCGGCGACGGCACGCTCGTTCTTGGCAGGATTGCGACCGGCGACGAGCACGGACGCACCGGCACGGGCGAGGCCCCGGGCGATCCCGAAGCCGATGCCGCCGTTACCGCCCGTGACGATGGCCGCCCGGCCCTTGAGGTCGAACAACTGCATGATCCGGCTCCTCCTGCCCGGTCGTCAGCTTAGCCGATGCCGGAGGCAGGAGCAGTCTTTTCGACCGTGCCGGACGAAGGAGCAGAAAGGCTTCGGCCGCCGCTCAGTCCGTGTAGACGGCCTGCTGCACGAGGACCCGGCCGTTCTGGCGGCTGATCTGGACGGCGGTGGGTGCCGTGTCGACGGCGTTCGGGGTCGAGAGGGTGACGCTCTGGCCGTCGGCCAGGATCGCCTCGACGCGGACGGGCGTGCCTTCCTCGCCCTGCGAGAGGACGGCGACGACGCGGTAACCGCTGTCCTCGACCGTGTAGTAGGCGACACCCGTCATGGCGCCGAGATCGATCTGGCGGGTCTGGATCGGACGGAGGCTGCCGCCGCCTGCATAGGCGGAAGCGACCAAGGTGACGGCCAAGGTTGAGGCGACGAGTGCGCCGCGGATCTTCATCTGTCTGCTCCCACATTCCCCGCCGCGCGTGAGGTCCGCGGCCGACCTTGTGCGCGAAGATCCTTCCCGCTAGCTCATTAGTCCAACAGATTGGACTAATGATGGCCATCGATCACGTCAATTTGGGTCGGGTCGACCTCAACCTTCTCGTGACTTTCGACGCGCTGATGACGGAGCGCAGCGTGACCAGGGCCGCGGCCAGGGTCGGGATCGGCCAGTCGGCGATGAGCCACAATCTTGCCCGCCTACGGACGCTCTTCCGGGACGAGTTGCTGGTGCGGGGTGCGGAAGGCATGCGGCCGACACCGCGCGCGATGGCGCTCGTGGAGCCGGTCCGGGCGGCCCTGGTCCAGGTCGAAGCCCTGGTCCGACGCGACGAGGCCTTCAATCCGATGAGTGCGAACCGGGTGTTCCGCATCGGTCTGCCGGACAGTATCGAGGTGCTGATCGGCCCCGCCCTACTCGAGCATGTGCGCGAGGTAGCGCCCGGTGTCCGCCTGCGGCTGCACGCCACCGACCGGCTGGATCTCCTGGCCGAGCTCGATGCCGACCGGCTGGATCTCGGGATCGGCGTGCGCGCCTACCCGGAGGGCCAGACCCATCACCGCCAGCAGATCCTCGGCACCGACAGCTATCTCTGCATGTTCAACGCGCGCCTCGTCGGTTTCACGCCGCCGATCTCGCTCGAGGACTATCTGCTCCTACCGCACGTGCTGGCGAGCCTGCGGCAGGACGAGCGGGGACTGGTCGACGAGGTCCTTGCCAAGCGCGGCCTGAAGCGCACCCTAGCGCTGGTGACACCGCACTTTGCGGCGCTGCCGTTCATGGTGGCGCGTTCCGCCGTGGTGACGACGATACACGCCAAGCTCGCCACCCTGTTCGCCTCGACGTTCGGCCTCGCCCTGAGCCCGGTCCCGATCGACCTGCCGCGCATCACCGTCTCGATGCTCTGGCACACATCCTACGACCGGGACCCGGCGCAGAAATGGCTGCGGCAGGAAGTTGCGCGCGTGATGTCGCACGCTTCCCGGGCCTAGACGTCTGGCCCGTTCAGCGACGCGTCTCTGCCCTCAAAGAAAAGGAAAGCCGCGCGACTGTCCTTGCGGACAGCTACGCGCGGCCTTCTTGCGACAAGAGCCAGCTAAGGCTCAGGCGGCCTTCTTGCGGCCGGCGGCGCGACGAGGCGCCGACTTCGGGGCGGGAGCCGGCTCGGGAGCAGGCGGCTCGGCGACGGGCTTGCGGCCGAGGCCGATCTGCTTCGCCAGCTCGGAGCGCTGGGCGGCATAAGCCGGGGCGACCATCGGATAATCGTCCGGCAGGCCCCAGCGGTTCCGGTACTCCTTCGGGGTCATATTGTACCGGGTCGCCAGATGCCGCTTCAGCATCTTGAGCTTCTTGCCGTCCTCCAGGCAGACGATGTAGTCGGGGCCGATCGATTTCTTGACCGGCACGGCCGGGACCGGCGCCTGCTTGACCTCGGCGACCTCGACGTGACCTGCGGCCTTCAAGGCCTGATAAACCTTCGTGATAAGCCCCGGCAGATCGCTGACCGCAACGGTGTTGTTGCCGGCGAAGGCCGCGACGATTTCCGTCGTCAGGCTCAGATGCTCCTTGTGTGCGTTGTCGTCCATTTTCTCGATCTGCTCCGGTGGCTGAGGGTGAATTCTGACTTCATATTACTAGTCGGCCAAGAAAGGCAAGGCAAGAAGTCGAAAAAGTTGGCCATGTCGACCGATCTGCCGCGTCCTGACCGCTCTGTGAAGACATGCGATCCGAGTAGTGCGACAGGTCGCGCCCCGAACCGGAGGTTGTCCACCTGTCGAACTGAAATGTGGAATTCGGCTATCCTGGAGACATAGCGGTGCTTTCAGACATCCGCCAGTGCCAGCCGTCCTCGGGTGCATCTCTTTACGATGCAACGGTGCAGACCGTGGCTCAGGCCATTGGCGGAGTAGAATATTGCATTCGGAGCATGCGAGGCATGCGAGATTCGTGAGGTCCACAGGACGGTGAAGCGCGCGTCTGAGGCGAGCGATGTCGGGGGATTAGAGCGGCGTGATTGTAAATCCTGCGGACGGAAACGCGACTGGAGGCCGGCGTAGCAAAGTTTTTTTCTGATCGGCACGGTCCGGCTGTGGGAAGGACATAGACTGCGGTAGGCCTGCCGGTCGAGTTGGTGTACGGCCGCTAAGGGGGAACGCCACCGCTCCTTTCATCCGCCGAGTTTGACAGTGTCAGACCATACGACTGCCATGGGTTCGGCAGGATGTTTAAGATGAATCGTAAGCTGGTGACCTTCTTGGTGTGCACTGATCGGCGTAAGTCCTCAGCAATTGGCCGGGCGGAACAGAATGTAGGTCTATGCGGCTGCCTTCGTGCGCTAGGTGCTGGACGGCGCAGGGCCATGTCGGGATGCTCTTCGCATGGCGACGATGCCTCATCCGATCCCGACCCGATCCCCGTCACTTGTCGTGACGTCGACGTCGGGGCTCTGCAACCGTATCCGTATGCTTCTCTCGGGTATTGCTGTCGCCGAGCGCACCGGACGGCATTTCTCGATGCCGTGGATGCGGACGAAGAACTGCGCGGCCGCTTACTGTGAGTTGTTCGCCAACGATTGGCCCGTGTACGACGCCCGTGCCGAAGAGATCGTGCAGCTGCCCTGGATGGACGCAGCCCGAATACGAGAGGTGCTGCTCGCCGACACGCGATCAATGCCCGATCTGCGGATCAGCTGGACGGTTCTAACAACCTCGCGGTTTCCGGCTCGATCTGATTCAATCCACCTTGCGGGTTGAGGAGCGAGCCGATTGGTAGCGAGCCGGGCTTTTTCGACTGGGATGATCGCCTTCGGCGGCTGAGCGATCTCGGCGACCATCTCGTCGCGTTCGGGCGTGTCGTTGATTTCGAGATCTTCCGCGCGGAGCTGGATGCGGCGCTCGGCTACCGGTCGGGTCTGCAGGGTGGGCGGCCGCCCTTCGACCCCGTCATGATGTTCAAGGTGCTGGTGATCCAGGCGGCGAACAATCTCTCGGACGAGCGGACCGAGTTCCTGATCAACGACCGGCTGTCCTTCATGCGGTTCCTCGGCCTGGGGCTGTCCGACCGGGTGCCCGACGCCCGCACGATCTGGCTGTTCCGCGAGAAGCTCACCAGGGCGGGGGCGATCCGTGGCCTGTTCGAGCGCTTCGACGCCGCGCTGCGGGCGGCGGGCTTCATCGCCATGTCGGGCCAGATCGTCGACGCCAGCCTCGTGGCCGCCCCCAAGCAGCGCAACACCGAGGATGAGAAGCAGGCGATCAAGGAAGGGCGCGTCCCCGAGGATTGGAAGGCGCGTCCCGGCAAGCTCCGGCAGAAGGATCGGGATGCCCGTTGGACCGTGAAGTTCTCCAAAGCCAAGGAGCGGTCGGGCGGGACTAGGCCGCCCGTCGACATCGCCATCCCTACCTTCGGTTACCAGAACCATATCGGCATCGACCGGGGCTTCGGTCTGATCCGGACATGGATGGTGACGGACGCCGCCGCCTACGAGGGTGCTCGTCTGCGCGAGGGGTTGCTGGACAAGACCAACACCGCGGCCGGCGTGTGGGCCGACAGCGCCTATCGCTCGGCCGCGAACGAGGAGCACCTGGTCAGGAACGGCTTCGTCAGTCGCATTCACCGCAAGAAGCCGCCGCGCAAGCCGATGCCGAAGCGGACCCGCCGCGCCAATGCCGAGAAGTCGAAGGTGCGCTCCCGTGTCGAGCACGTCTTCGCCGAGCAGAAGTCCCGGATGGGGCTCTTCGTCCGCACCATCGGGCTCGCCAGAGCGACGACCAAGATCGGGATGGCCAACCTCGTCTACAACCTCAAGCGGCTCGTCTTTCTGGAGAAGTGCGCCTTCACCTGAGGCAGCCCGGGGGGACTGGGTTCGGGACGCCCCGACGCTCACAGCTTATGCCGGACACATCACTGCCTGAGGCGGTCTTCCCCACCCGAGACCTGCGAGAGAGCGCGTTGATAGAACCGTCCAGGTGGGTGAGTTGGCTGCACGAGACGCTGGTCGACGGACCACGCGCCGGACTTGGCGAAAGGGTGGTGGAATTACTCGGCGAGCTGACACCTATCGCCGCGATCCATTCGCGCGTGGAAAGCATTCGAGCGGCAGCTTTCCGTCCGGTGATGATCGGTGTTCACCTTCGCCGAGTTGACATGTGCCGGACCCATCCGGAGGTGACGGGGAACACGATGGAGGCGATCGAGGCGATCGACGAGCTACTCGATCTTCATCCGGACGCCGGAATTCTGCTTTGCAGCGACGACGGTGCCGTCGATCAGATCACCGGCCGACAGCATCAGGAGGGGGTGAGGGAGAGATTTCGATCCCGCTATGGTGCGCGGGTCTTTGCCACCGAGCCGTGCAGTCTCGATCGTCGATACCCAGCCGCGATCGGCGATGCGCTGGTCGACCTGTGGTTGCTGCGCTGTACCGATGTCATCGTGGGCTCGGCACTGAGTTCTTTCACGCAGCTCGCAGCTTACGGCCGGGACGTGCCGGTCGTGCTCTGTCGGGCGCCGGAACCCCACGTCCAAGCGGTAACCGGCCGGCTCGACAGATTGCGACTTAGTCCGCTGTTACGGGCGGTGTCGGGCCGCGAAAACATGTGGACCGGGTGGATGGAGGCCAAGCGCCTGCCGCAACGCTTGGCTTCGGCCACGGCGAATATGCTCGTACCAGGTCGTCGCGAGCGACGGGACCTTGCGGCGATACGCAGCCTCGCTGTCGAGCCTGTTGTCGATTCTGAGGAGAACTGGAAAGGGCGGCCCGACCCCGAGGGCAGGCCGCCTGCGGATCAGGCCGCCTTGGGCAAGGGCGGGTAGTCGACGTAGCCCTTCTCGCCGCCGGCGTAGAAGGTGGCGGTGTCGTAGGGGGCGAGCGGCGCGTTGCTGCGCAGACGCTCGACGAGGTCGGGGTTGGAGATGAAGGGCTTGCCGAAGGCGACGGCACCGGCCCAGCCGCTCGACACGGCCTCGATCGCCCGCTCGCGGTCATAGCCGCCGGCGGCGATGTAGAAGCCTTTCCAAGGTGCCTTGATGTGGGCGATCTTCGCCTTCTCGGCCATGTCGGGAACCGGGCCCTCGCCGGTCTCGACGAGGTGGAGATAGGCCAGCCCCTGATCGTCCAGCGCCTGCACGACATAGGCGAAGTGGGTCGCGGGATCGCTGTCCGACATGCTGTTGAACCCGCCGAGCGGCGACAGGCGGACGCCGACGCGCTCTGGATCCCAGACGCCGGTCACGGCATCGACGACCTCGAGCAGCAGCCGGGTGCGGTTCTCGATGCCGCCGCCATAGGCGTCGGTCCGATGGTTGGTGCCGTCGCGCAGGAACTGGTCGATCAGGTAACCATTGGCACCGTGGATCTCGACACCGTCGAAGCCGGCAGCCTTGGCGTGCTCGGCGCCGGCACGGAACTGGGCTACGATGCCCGGGATCTCGTCGGTCTCCAGGGCGCGCGGCGTCTCGAAGTCGCGCAGGCCCTCGTAGGTGAAGGTCTGGCCCTCGGGCTTGATCGCCGAAGGGGCAACGGGGAGGGCGCCACCCGGCTGCAACAGGCGGTGGCTGATCCGGCCGACATGCCAGAGCTGGAGGACGATGCGGCCACCCCGGACATGAACCGCCGCCGTCACCTTGCGCCAGCCTTCGACCTGGCGTGCGTTGAAGATGCCGGGGGTCAGGGGATAGCCCTGGCCCTGCGGGCTCACCTGGGTCGCCTCGGTGATGATGAGGCCGGCGGTCGAGCGCTGGCGGTAATAATCCGGAGCGATCGGGCTCGGCACCGCCTCGCGATCGGCGCGATTGCGGGTCATCGGCGCCATCACGATCCGATTGGCGAGCTTGATGGCGCCGGCATGAGCCGGCTCGAACAGCTTGTTCGGGTTGGTCGACATGATCGCTTATTCCTCTTTGGTCTCAGTTGCCCTGACCCAGCGAATCGCTGAGCCATGAGTCGAGGGCTGCCTTGGGTGCTGCGCCCACCTTCGTCGCCACGATCTGGCCGCGGTCGAACAGGAGCAGCGTCGGGATGCTGCGCACGCCGTAGCTCGTCGGCGTCAGCGGGCTGTCGTCGACATTGAGCTTCTTGATCTTGAGGCGGCCGTCATAGCTCCGGGCGAGTGCTTCCAGCGACGGCGCCACGGCGCGGCAGGGGCCGCACCACTCGGCCCAGAAGTCGACGAGGACGGGTCCGTCGGCGTCGAGCACCTCGGCGCGGAAGGTGTCGTCAGTGATCTCGGTCAGCATCGATCCACTCCTGGCATCTTTACTCAACGGTACAAAACTGGTCGAAAAGGAGGCGCATCGTCTCAGCCCAGGGCGTCCTCGACGGCGGCGACGACATCGTCGAGCCAAGCCGGGTCGGGGCGGGCACGCGCCAGCACCTGGAGACCCTGCAGGCAGACCGTGAGGAAGCGGGCGACGCGGCGCGGGTCGCGGGAGTGTGGGATCTCGCCCTTGCCCTGCGCGATGCGGACGGCGGTCTCGAAGGCGCGCTCGAAGCGGTCAAGCTCGCGGGCGACTCGGGCCCCCATCTCGGGGTCTTCGGCGGCTAGTTCGACAGCGCAGTTGGTGACGAGACAGCCGTGGCGCTCTCGGTCGGCGACGGCGTCACGGACGGCACAGCGGAAGAAATCGAGGATGGCGGATCGGCCCGCATCGGGTGCGGTGAGCTTCGCCACCCCGCAGCGGCCCATCTCGCCGACATAGCGGTCGAAGACGCGAAGGAAGAGCTGACGCTTGTCGCCGAAGGCGCAGTAGAGGCTGCCGCGTCCGAGGCCCGTGGCCAGCTCCAGCTCGTCCAGCGTGGCGCCCTCGAAGCCCTTGCTCCGGAACACACTCATCGCCCGGTCCAGAACCGCCTCTTCATCGAATGCGCGCGGTCGCGACATCGCTACCTCCTGGATGGCCAGATAGGTATTCTTTAACGGGCGTTCAAGAACCTCCAGGTTGTCAACCGAGACCGCCCAGGGCTTCGAGCAGCTGGCGCACTTCGGGATCGTTCGGGGCGAGCTTGAGAAGTCGGCGTGCCAGCGAGCGCGCGCCCTCGATGTCGCCCGCCTCGGCCCGGAACGAAGCTAGCGCGAGCAGGCTCCGCCGGTCGTCGGGGTGGCGCTTCAGGTTGGAGTCGAGCACGCGCATGGCCTCGCCCGGTTTGCCCAGATCGTGCAGGGCGACGGCGTAGACGTAGCCGAGGTTCGGATCTTCCGGACCGAGCCGCGCGGCGTCGCCCAGGGCCTGCAGGGCACCTGGGTAGTCGCGCTTACGGACAAGAGTCAGGCCCAGCGCGTAGTGAAGCGGCGCGCTGTCGGGGTTGGCGGCCAGACCCTGGCGCAGCGTCGCCTCGGCCTGGTCGTTCAGTCCCGCCGCTCGCTGGGCATCCGCGAGATTCGCCCAAGCCGGGACATAGGTGCGATCGAGCTCGGTGGCGGTGAGGAAGGACTGCTCCGCGTCCACCATGTCGCCGCGGGCTGCCGCCAGTGTGCCCAGGGCGGACTGTGCCTCGGGTCGGTCGGCGTTGAAGCGCTGTACGGCGACGTACTCGTCCAGAGCGGGCTGCATCTGCTTGCGGACAGCAGGTGGCAGGTCGACGGTGGGGATGGTGGCGAGCGCCCGGGCCGCATCGATGCGCACGAGCCGGACCGGATCGTCGAGCAGCTTAGGCAGGACGGCGAGTTTCGTTGCCGGCGCAGCTTGCGCGAGTCCGGCCGCCAGAGCGGCGCGAACGAGTGGATCGGGATCGGCGGCTGCCTTGCCCAGGAGATCGGGTGCGAGGGGGTCGGGCCCGGCGAGCAGGCGCTGCAGGGCGCTGGCGCGCACGATCCCGGGTTGTGCCGGGTCGGTGACGAGCGGTGCCAGGAGGGGACCGGCACCGGGTGCCCCGGCGTCGGAGCGGGCGAAAGCTGCGGCGAAGGTCTGGAAGCCTGGGGCCTTGCCGCCGCTATGGGCAGCGACGGCATCGGCCGACCATTGCGGGCTCTTGTCGGAGTGGCACGTGTTGCAGGCGTTGGGTGTGCCCAACGTCACCGACAGGTCGGGGCGCGGGATGCGGAAGGAATGATCGTGCCGCGGGTCGACCACCATGTAGGTCGTCGTCGGCATATGGCAGGCGGCGCACTGCGCACCGGGTGTCCCCGGCGTGTGGAAGTGGTGGGCGGCTGCGTCGTATTTCGGCGCGTCGTGGCATTGCGTGCAGACATCGTTGCCTGACGCCAACGTCTTGCCCGAATGCGGGTCGTGGCAGTCGCTGCAGGTGACGCCTTCGGCGTGCATCCGGCTCTGCAGGAAGGAGCCGAGGTTGAACACCTCGTCCTTCATCTGGCCGTCGCTGTGGAAGAGCTGCGGGTCGAGCAACGCTAGGTCGAAGCCGTCAGCGAAGGGCTCGCCGGCGACGACCTCGTCGGTCAGCTGCGCGCGCCGGGCGTGGCAGCGGCCGCAGACTTCCAACTCGTGCGCGGTGTTCCGGGGCTGATTGCGGACCGGCTTGCCGGTCGCCGGGTCGAGTGACCAGCCGATTCCTTTGCGCTCGTCGAGGCTGACCGTCAGGCCCTTCGTCGTGTCTGCGGAGCGCTGGGCCTCGGACTTGGCGGCCCAGGTCATGTGTGATCCGCCGGGGCCATGGCAGCTCTCGCAGCCGACACCCAGCTCGCTCCACTGCGTGTCGTAGGAGCGTGTCGCCGCGTCGTAGTTCTTCTTCAGCGCGGTCGTATGGCAGTCCGCGCACATGAAGTTCCAGTTCTGCTGCAGCCCGGTCCAGTGCAGCGGGTCGCCGGGCGGTGGCGGATCGTCGCCGTAGAGGTGGAACCAGCGCTGGCCACCTTGCTCCTTAGGGCGGCTGTCCCACGCGATTCCGAACGATTGAAGCCGCCCGCCGGGCAGTTCCAGGAGGTATTGCTGCAGCGGTGAGACGCCGAAGGTGTGGCGGAGCTCGTAGTCCTGCGGCTTGCCGTCGGGTCCGGGCGTGTTGATCCAGAACTTGCCGTCGCGGCGGAAGAAGCGTGTCGCGTCGCCGTTCAGCTCGAACGTCGCATCGTCGAAATCGCCGAGGACGGTCGCATCGGTGGCGTCCTGCATCGCGTGAGCATGCTGCGATCCCTGCCAGGACTGCGTCTCCCCGACGTGACATCCAGCGCAGGCACCGCTGCCGACGAAGTCGCGAGCCGTTTCGGCCCGTGCGGTGGCCGTAACCAGCAGAAAGGCGGAGAGAAGAAGTCGACCGGCCAACATCCGGAACTTTCGATACCATGGAATGGCCGCGTTTCTTCCACCGAAGGCGGTGGCGAGGGCAAGACCCCCCAGGGAATTCGATCCAGGCCAGTCCGTGATGCCCGCAGCCCGTCAGCCCGGCAGCGGGTCCGTTCGCAGCCAGCGGTAGCCGAACCCGTCGATCTCGATCGGGGCCGTGGTACCCTTGCAGGGGGCGTATAGCTCGTTGCCGAACAGGTCGACGAGCGGGCCGTGCCGGAAGGCCGTCTCCGCCAATTCGACCGCGACGGGGTGCTCGTCGAGATTATGGAGCAGAAGGAGGCTCCGGTCATGCAGGCGATAGCCATGAGCGAACACGCTGGGCCTGTCGGTGTCGATCGTCGCGAACGTACCGCTCCCGACCTCCGGACAGCTGGAGCGGACATCGTGCAGGCGGCGTAGCCAGTTCAGCAGAGAGTCCGGATCCCTCTGCTGGTCCGCGACATTGACGCACTGGGCGCCAAACGGTCCCCGATCGATCGCCGGATGGATCAGCTTGTCGGAGGGAGCGTCGGAAAAGCCCGCATTATGGCCGCTCGACCATTGCATCACGGTGCGAAGCGGCCAGCGCTCCGGCAGCGACAGATCCTCTCCCATGCCGATCTCTTCGCCATAATAGAGCACCGGCGTTCCGGGAAGGCTGTAGAGCAGGCTGTAGGCAAGCTCGATACGCCGGCGGTCGCCGCCCAGCATCGAGGCGAGGCGGCGACGGATGCCGCGGCCGAACAGACGCATGTCCGGGTCGGGTGCGAAGGCGGCGTAGATCTCCTGGCGCTCGTCCTCGGTCAGTCGACTGAGGTCGAGCTCATCGTGGTGGCGAAGGAACTGGGCCCAAAGACCCAGCGGTGGCGGCTGCGGCCCCAGCCGGAGCCCGCGGACGAGCGGCTCGGCCCGGCGTCGCGCCAAGGCGAGGAACAGGTATTGGTTGGCAATGAAGGCGAACAGCATGTGCATGCGGTCGCCGTCGCTCGGGCCGAAATAGTCCGAGATGGAGTCGGCCGCGACATTCGCCTCGGCGAGCAGGACCGCATCGCCGCGCCTCCAGGACACGAACTCGCGCATGCCCCGCAGAATGTCGAAATGCCGTTCGACCTTTCCGTCGGGATGCACCTCCTCGATGAGAAAGGGAGCCGCGTCGATCCGAAATCCCGATACGCCGAGCTCGAGCCAGAAGCCCATGATCCGGTCGATCTCCTCACGGACGGCCGGGTTCATCAGGTTGAGGTCGGGCTGGTAATGGTAGAAGCGATGGAAGTACCAGGCCCCGACCCTGTCGTCATAGGTCCATACACTCTGCTGATGGCCCGGGAACGCCACACCCTTGTCCGCATCGCGCGGCTCGTGGCCCGACCAGACATAATAATCCCGAAAGCGGGAGCGAGGGTTCGCGCGCGCCGCCTGGAACCATGGATGCTGATCGGAGGTGTGGTTGACGACGAGGTCGACCAGGATCCGCATCCCCCTTTCTCGGGCGGCGCGGCTGAACTCGACGAAGTCGCCGAGCGAGCCGCAGGACGGATGCACGCCGTAATAGTCACTGACGTCGTATCCATAGTCGCGCCGCGGGCTCGGATAGAAGGGCAGCAGCCAGATGCAGTTGACACCGAGGCGAGACAGATGGTCGAGCCGACGCGTGAGGCCACGAAAGTCGCCCGTCCCGTCCTCGTCGGAATCGACATAGGACGCCACGCTGAGCCCGTAGACGATCGCATTCTTGTACCAGAGATCAAGCATTGACCTGCCCAAGCAAGGGGCGTCGAACCGCGGGCAGCAGTCGACGACAGCCGCCACGCGCGGCGGACGCCGGCGCTTGTCGTGCTAACGCCGCAAGTCGGCGGAAGTATCATCGGGAGCGAGGGCGTCAGGAGTCGGGTACCGTGGACGCGACATACCCATCGCTGCGGCGGCTCCCGCGGGTGGGCGATACGGACTCGCCTGTCGACGGCAGCCGTGTGTGACGGCCACCCGTCCGATCAGAAGGTGTAACGGAGGCCGACGAGAACCTCGTGGGTTCGAAAGTCGTCCACGTCGAGATCGCCGGTGTCGACGCCGGCGACGCTCGACGAGAAGTCGGTCCCGGCGATGCTGACGAAGCGGTAGCCGACGCTCAAGGTGACATGCTGGGCCACGTCGACCGAGAGCCCGCCGCCCACGTTCCAGGCGAAGGCACCGGTATCGTCATCGATCCGGAGCGGCGCATCGTTGCCGGTGTCGACGGAGAGATAAGCGCCCCCGATGCCGCCGCCGACGAAGGGACGCACCGGCCAGCCGAGGTCCGGATCGAGGAAGAGGTTGACGAAGCCGATCACCGCCGTGGCGTCGCCGCTGCCGCCGGACGCGAAGCCCGGCGCGCTCACGCGATCGACGTCGAAATCGCGCCAGGACCCGTTCAGCTCCAGCCGCGCCCAAGGAAAGCGATAACCGACCGCACCGCCGGCGACGAAGGCGTCGTTGAAGTCGATGCTGCCGTCGACCCCGTCATTGCTGGCATCGACCGAGTCCGGCAGCGAGGCGCCGAGTTGTGCCTCGACATAGAAGCCGGTCTCGGCTTCGGCGCGGGCCGCACCCTGCGGGATCAGAAGGGCGGGCAGGAGCGCGAGTGCGGGTAGGGTCACAATACGGCGCATGAACACTCCATGGGACAATCAGGTACGAGCATTGCGATGTAGGGCACGGGATCTTCACGTCCCGATCAACAATACGCGAGCGATCGCACCAGCATTCCTGCGCCGAGAGCAAGACGATTCACACCAATCTCGATGGGCTAGTTTTCCGGGAAGATGCGGCGCCAGTCGTTCTTCATCGAAACTACCGTCCAGCCTGCCGGTCCCGCGGCATCCAGCGCCTTGTCTAGGCGACCGACATGGCTGTCGCGGTCGTAGGCGTATTCGCGCTCCGCATCGTCGTGATGGACGATGAGGCCGAAACGCCGGCCGGGGGTGCCGATCGTGGTCCATTGCAGCATCTGAAGGTCGCCGTCGGAGTTACCGAATGCAGCGATCGGGCGGCGGCCGATGAAGCGGTTGATGCCGACGGGCTTGCCGGCCTTGTCGTCGACGAACTCGACCTCGGGCAGCTTGACCAGCACCGGCTTGCCGTCGCGCATCTCGAAGCCGGTCTTGATCGAGGAGCCGACGACCTGCTCGGGCGGGATCCCGTACGCTTCGTCCGCCCAGGGCCGCATGAAGTCGATGCCGCCGCCCGAGACGATGAAGGTCTTGAAGCCGTGGGCGCGGAGATACTCCAGCAGCTCCACCATCGGCTGGTAGACGAGGCGCAGATAGGGGCGGTGGAGGCGCGGGTGCTGTGCGGTGGCGAGCCAGTCCGTCACCGAGGCGGCGAAGGCATCGGTGGTGATCCCGGCATGCGTCGCCATGACGAGCGCCATCAGACCGCGCTCGCCGGCATCGGCTAGGGTCGCCCGATCGCCTTCCAGCGCCGCCTTGAACGGCTGCTCGGTCGTCCACTCGGGATGGTCCGGCGCCAGCGCCTTCAGCCGGTCGAAGGCGAAGGCCGCCTGGACATAGATCGGCTGCTCGATCCAGAGCGTGCCGTCATTGTCGAAGGTGGCGATCCGCTCCGCCTCTGGCACGAAGTCGGGGCTGCCCTCGGTCGTGACGTCGGCGACGAAGTCGAGGATGGCGGCCTTCGCCGGGCCGTCGTTCCAGGACGGCAGTTCGGCAGCGACGACATAGTGAGACGCTAAGGCGACCCAGCCTACCGCGATGGCGGCGCGAAGCGCGATCATCATGTCCCTCCAGGCGTGCTTGCGACATCTGTGGCGCCGACCGGGTCAACCGATCGGCGCCGCCACGTAGTGCGCCCTCAGTTCCCCGTGGGCATCGGCAACTCGAAGCCTTGCTTGCCGAGTGCCTCACGGACGTTCTGGAACCGCTGATACTGTGTCAACGTGATCGGACCCGTGTACACCTCGCTCTGCAGCGGCCGCGGCGGATACTGGACGTAGGTCTTCATGAGATCCTGCACGGCTGCGTTGATCGTCACCAGTGTCCAGGTGTGCTCCGTATAGTTGTTCATGAAGATGTCGTAGCGCTCCTGCGGGTCCTGCCACAGATCGAAGACCTGGGGCACGGTGGCCACGTACTTCTCCGGACCTTTCCAGCCGAGATTGCTGTCGACGGCGAGGCCGCCGGTCTGCTGGCCGTCGTCACCACGCAGGTTGAACACCGCCTTGTAGTTGCCGACACGGGCCGCACCCGGCGTCAGCTCGTTCTCGGTAAAGTAGAACCAGGCTTTGCGCTCCGACTTGCCGGTGCCGAACAGGAGCGGCGACATGTCGTAGCTGTCGAAGATGATGGGCTGCCCCTCGCGGTCCTTGTCCGGCAGCTTGACGCCGGCGACAGCGGCGAACGTCGCCATCAGGTCGAGGCCGCCGACGATGTCGTGGCTCTTGGAGCCGGGCTTGATCTTGCCGGGCCACCAGGCGATCGCCGGCACCCGGTTGCCGCCCTCGCGGACGGTGCCCTTGGTGCCGCGGAACGGCGTGTAGCCGGCATCCGGATAGACGTCCTGCCAGGCGCCGTTGTCGGTGGTGTAGAAGACTAACGTATTCTTGTCCAAGCCGAGGGCGCGCACCTTGTCCACGATGTGCCCGACCCGGTCGTCGAGCTCGACGACGGAATCGGCATATTTGCTCTTCGACAGCGATTTGTGCTCGTATTCCGGTGCCGGCATGTTCGGCTGGTGCACCTTCATGAAATTGATGCTCATGAAGAACGGCTCGGCCGATTTGGCATTCCGGTCCAGATAGTCGAGCGAGGCTTTCTCGACATACTTGTCGAAGAAGGGGATGCCGACCACGCCCTTGTCAGGCGTGTCGACATACTGGCCATTGATCTTGAAATCTTCCTTGGCCGGCTCGCCGGCATTGCCGGACAGCGCACCCTTGGTCACCCGCTCGAACATCGCCCGCAACTCGGGATCCATGTCCGGGAACCAGGTCGGGTCGGCATAGGTGTAGGCATTGAGGTGATACAGCCCGGCATAGCGCATCTCGTCATAGCCCTGGGCGTTGGGCAGCGCGTAGTCCGCCTCGCCGAGATGCCATTTGCCGGTGAAGAAGGTCTTGTAGCCGCCCGTCTTCAGCACCGAGGCCAGCGTCCACTCGGCCTTGGGCAGTCCGCCGCCCTGGCCCTGGAATGCTACCGTGGTCATGCCGCTGCGATTCGGGATGCGTCCGGTCTGCACGGCGGTGCGGCCGGGCGTGCAGCTGGGCTGGGCGTAGAACGACCAGAACTGCATGCCCTCGTTGGCGAGGCGGTCGAGATTGGGCGTCGGCATACCACGCCCCTCACCCCCGCCATAGACGCCGACGTCACCGTAGCCGTGATCGTCGCCCATGATCAGGATGATGTTTGGTTTATTCTCCTGTGCGGTTGCCGTGCTGCCGAAGACGAACGCCGCGGCACCGATGGCTGCGACCGAGGCCGCTATCAGGAGCAACAGGGATCGCTGCATCGATCATCTCCTTGTTGACAGAGTGCTGATCTACGGCCGACGCAACTCGATACCTTCACGTCCCCTTGCTCGCGGGGAGCTTTTAGAAAGAGTCATCATCAATAGCGAAGTTCGGAGCCTTGTCGACTGCGGGTTGCGCAGTGGGATCAGAAAGAACTGCTCCGATTGTTGGTGGCGATGATGTGAGGTGACCGAGGCCCCGCAAGGGACCTCGGGATTTGAGGGCCCTAGCGGTTACTGGCTGCCGGGCGAGCCCGCAGTAACCGCTTCCATCACTCGGTTGAGATTGAAGCTGCCGGGCTTCTGGCGCGGTGGGAATTCCTTGAAGCTCTGCAGCCACTGGCCGACATAGGCACCCGCAGGGGCAATCAGGAACATGCGGTCCATGTACCAGCGCTGGTAGCCCATGGCGTTCTCCTCCTCGGCCCGCTCGAACGGGTCCATGCGGAGGTTGGTCAGCAGCGGGGCACGGAGCTCCTCGAAGGGCTGCTGCCAGACACGCAGGCCCAGCGCGTTCTGCTTCAGGAAGGTGACCTTCCAGTTCAGGTAGCGAAGGGCGGCGACGCTGCCATCGTCCGTCCAGTAGATGAACTCCTGTCGCGGCCACGCGCCCTGTCCCTTGAGGGCCGGGCCCAGGTCGTAGCCGTCGAGGTGGACCTTGAAGGTCTTGTCCCCGATTTTCTTGCCCTTGAGCAACTCGTCCTTAACGCTCGGGTCGCCGGCTGCGGCCAAGAAGGTCGTCAGCATGTCCTCGTGCGCGCCGACGTTGTTGACGACCGTCCCCGGTTTGATCACGCCGGGCCAGCGGATCACGGTCGGGACGCGATAACCGCCCTCCCAGTTCGTGTTCTTTTCGCCGCGGAACATCGTCGTGCCGCCGTCGGGCCAAGTGAAGGTCTCGGCACCATTGTCGGTCGAGTACATGACGATGGTGTCGTTCTCGATCCCCAGCTCCTTCAGCTTGGCGAGGAGCTCGCCGACCATGCCGTCATGCTCGACCATGCCGTCGGCGTAGATGCCGAGCCCCGTCTTGCCATCCGATTGCGGCTTCAGGTGCGTGAAGACGTGCATCCGGGTGGAATTCCACCAGACGAAGAAGGGCTTGCCGTCCTTGTGCGCCTTGTCGATGAAGCCGAGCGCGGCCGTCGTGACCTCCTCGTCGATCGTCTCCATCCGCTTGCGCGTGAGGGGACCGGTGTCCTCGTAGCGCTGCGTCCCGTCGGGATTGGCGAACGAGTGGATCACACCGCGCGGGCCGAACTGCTTCTTGAACGCCGGGTCCTTCGGGTAGTCGGGGTTCTCCGGCTCCTCCTCGGCGTTGAGGTGGTAGAGGTTGCCGAAGAACTCGTCGAAGCCGTGCAGCGTCGGCAGCGTGTCGTCGGCATCGCCCAGATGGTTCTTGCCGAACTGGCCCGTGACGTAGCCCAGCGGCTTCAGCAGCGTGGCGATCGTCGGGTCCTCGGTCTTCATGCCCTCGGGCGCACCCGGCAGGCCGACCTTGGTGAGGCCGGTGCGGATCGGCGACTGGCCGGTGATGAAGGCGGCACGGCCCGCCGTGCAGCTCTGCTGGCCGTACCAGTCGGTGAACAGCGCACCGTCGGCTGCGATGCTGTCGATGTTGGGCGTGCGGTAGCCCATCATGCCGCGATTGTAGGCGCTGATGTTGAACTGCCCGATATCGTCGCCCCAGATGACGAGGATGTTGGGCTTCTTCGCTTCCTGCGCACCCGCCGTGCCGGCGAGGGCCGCGACCAGAAGCATCCCTGTCAGCAAGATCACACGCTGGAACATCTTTCCCCCCTGCCGGAACGGGCCCGGACGGCCGCACCCTGGGAGACGCTAGCCGCAGCCGGTCACGAACTCTGTCCGTAGCGTTACAGTCCAGGGCTCCCGGTCGCAACGCACCGCACGCGAGCGGTAGGACTTTACTGATGGGGCAAAGTCATCGCCCGCGACAGAAGGAGAAGCGCCTCGCGAAACGCGGGCTCGGGGATGCCGGCTGCTGCCTCGAGCATCTCCTGCACCGCCGGATCGTGAGGCCGGTGAAGCTTCGCCTTAGCTCCCTCGTCGAACAGATCGTCGATCGGCATGTCGAAGAGCTGCGCCATCTTCGGAATAAAGTGCGCCAGGATCGGTGCGCCGAAGCATTCCCAGCGCTGCACCACATGCACACCGACACCGAGCCGGCGCCCGAATTCGGAGCGTGACCATCCGCGACACTTGCGCAGACGATGGACCTTCGCGGCGAGGCGAGCATCGATGTCGGATTGCGGCGTATCCTTACCCGACGGGTCAGGTTCCCGCACGTGCCGCATCGTCATCGTCGCCGCCCTCGACAATGGTGGCCGCGTCGGCATCATCCTGGCCGAAGCGGCACCGATGCGTTCCCCTCTTCGGCCGCTGGAGACGTTGCCCCTGGACGGTCGCGAGTTGCCACGTCTACGCAGATCGCGTGCGCCGAACTGGGTCGCGGGTTACAAAGTCGACGTGAGCACCGCGGGCAGCACTCAGCAGGATCGTCTTCACGCAGCGTCTGTTCTGGCGCAGGCGGGCTGGCTCGCCCGCCAACCGGCAGCGTTCCGCGACGAGGTGCTCCGGCGGTCGCGAGTTCTCGCATTCGCCCGGGGCCAGACGGTGCAGCGGGCCGGCGACACGGATCAGGGCCTGTTCGGGCTCGCCGAGGGTTCGGCGTCGGTGCTTCTCGACACGAGCGAGATCGGATCGCACGCCATCCATCTGGCGCGCCCGGGTTTCTGGTTCGGTGCATTGCCGATGGTCGGCATGCCGAAAATGGTGACGGTGATCGCGACGGAGCCGTGCAAGGTCCTTTTTCTGTCGCAACCCGAATTCCAGCGGATCGTCGACGCCGACCCGGTAGGCTGGCAGCATCTTGCTATCCTTCTGGCGGGGCAGCTTACGCTTGCCATCCGTACCGTCGGAGATCTGCTGGCGCGCGACCCGGTCGTCCGGATCGTCTCCCGCATCGTGACGTTGCACGACGAGCACCCGCCGACGGACCCCAGAGCACCCTGGCCGCTGCCGGTCTCCCAGGCCGAACTCGCGATGATGTGCAACCTGTCCCGCAAGACCGTGAATCAGCTGCTGTCACAACTCGGCGGCGCGGGCGCTTTGTCCAGCTCCTACGGTCGGGTGATCGTCCACGATCTCGAAGCGCTCAAGCGGCAGGCCGGATCGGGAATCGGACCATGAGCCCACCTCCGCACGCGGATGCGCCAGACGTTGCTCGACCGATCGACGGCTGATCCTCGAGCGAGAGCCGCACGCCGAATTGTCACTCGAGTGACAGTTTGCTCCAGCTGTGGGAGAGATCATCAAAGGGTGGTCGTCGCTGCCGCCCCTTGGGGAGGTGGTCTGCGGGATGACCACGGAATGGTTAGCCAACTGGGCGCCCTTGGTCGTCGTCCTGGCGATGCTGGTCGTCGGGCTCGAGCTGACCCTCTCGGACTTCAGCCGCCAGGGTCGGCAGTGGCGGCTCGTGCTCGCGGCGACGCTCCTGCAACCCGTCCTGCTGTCGGCGGTCGCCCTCTTTGCATTGACCGTCTTCCGCCCGGCGCCGGACCTGGCACTCGCCATGCTGGTTCTGGCCGTGGCGCCGGGGGGTCTGATCTCGAACGCCTATACCTACCTCGTTCGCGGCGACGTGGCCCTGTCCGTCGCGCTCACCGCACTGTCGACACTGCTGGCACCGATCGTCATCCCCATCGTTCTGCCCGTCGTTGCACAGCTCTCCGGCGGGGTGGTCGAGGCGGCGGGCTGGAGTCCGGACGCATTGGTGCAGCGCCTTCTCCTCACGATTCTCCTGCCCGTTGCTCTCGGCATGTGGTTGCGGGCTCGTTGGCCGCAGCGGGTACGTGCGTGGCGGCGACCGCTCGGCTTGGTGACCGCGCTCGTCGTGGCCATTCTGCTGGTGCCCGCCGTGATCGAGGCGCTGCAGATGTCGGCAACCCACCTCCTGGACATGGCCCGCTACGCGGCTGCGTTCACGCTTTCCGCGATGGCAGCAGCCGCATTCCTGGCGTTCATGCTGACGTCCGACGCCAAGGCCCGCGTTGCCCTTTCGGTCGAGTTCGCGGTGCGCAACATTCCGATCGCCGTGATGCTCGTGACGGCCAATGGCGGCTCCAATGCGGCAATCCTTTTCCTTGCCGTCTACTTCGTTCTCGATGCCCCGATGGTCCTTGTCCTCGGACATACCCTGCGCCGATGGCTGATCGCACGCGACTCGCCGGGCACGGCCGCTGCCGGCGCCTGACGGGAAGAGATCCGTTCGACGCCAAGGTCACGGCCTGCGTCGTCGTCTGTAACAGGGTCGGCGCAACCTCGGGATTGAAGCGTCGGGGCTACCGCAGCATGTTGGGGCTACGGGCATTCGCCGGCGACGGGATACAGGTAATGACGATGACGGAGGACACCGTCACCGCGGCGGCGGTGCGGGCACGACGTCTCGTGCCGAGGCCGCTGCTGCGCGATCTCGGCCGGCGGGACGACGGGCAGGGCCTGCTGTTCCTGGTGGCGCACGTCCTGGCGCTCGTCGTCACGACCCTGCTGCTCGCAGCGGCGGACGGTTTGTGGCTCCTGCCCGCCATGGTGGCGCAGGGCTTCGTGCTTGTGCACCTGTTCGCACCGTTTCACGAGGCGACGCATGGGACGGCCTTCCGGAATCGGACGCTGAACGAGGTGGTCGGCTGGGTGACCGGTCTGGCGACACTGCTGGAGCCGACCTTCTTCCGCCTGGAGCACGCGGCGCATCACGCACACACGCAGGACGAGGTGCAGGATCCCCAGTTCATCCCGCACTCGGCGACGGTGCGGGGCTATCTCTGGTACGCGACGGGACTGCCCTACTGGCGCAACGTGGCGACCATGCTGGTGCTTCATGCGCAGGGCCGATTTACGCCGGCCGAACAGGCCTTCGTCGATCCGGCCAACCGGCCGAAGGTGCAGAACGAGGCGCGCCTTTTCCTCGCCATCTATGCTGTGATCGCGATCGGAGCGGTGCTCGCCGGCACCTGGGCTCCCGTCACCTACTGGCTCCTGCCGATGGTGCTGGCGCAGCCCTGGATGCGGCTCGTGCGCATGGCCGAGCATGGCGGCTGTCCGCGCGTCGCCGACATGCTGCGCAACACGCGGACGGTGCGGGCCTGGGCGCCTTTGCGCTGGATCGCGTGGAACATGCCCTATCATGCCGAGCATCACGCCCTGCCGCAGATACCGTTCCATGCCCTGCCGCGACTGCACGGCGTGCTGGGCGAGCATCTTGAGCAGTTGGCCGAAGGCTACATCGACGCCCAGGCCCAGGTGCTGCGGGCGGCGCACTAAGCCTCCGCTTTTTTTTCGCATCTCCCTGAGGCATGGTGTCGCCCATGTGCGGCAGATCGACATGCCGCCGATCAGGGAGAGCTCAACATGCTGACGAGACGCGATCTCGTGCTGACGGGTACGGCCGGCCTCGTGATGGCCGGCACGATCAGGCAGGCGCTGGCGGAGCTGCCGCCCCTGCCGAAGAAAGACAAGTACAAGGTCGGCTTCGCCCAGATCGAGAGCAACAATCCCTGGCGTCTGGCGCAGACCGCCAGCATGCGCGACGAGGCGGAAAAGCTCGGCTACCAGCTCGTCTACACGGACGCGGCAGGCTCGGCGGCGAAGCAGGTGGCCGACGTCAACAGCATGATCGCGCAGAAGGTCGACCTGATCTTCCTGCCGCCGCGCGAGGAGAAGCCCCTCGTTCCGGCGATCATGAACGCCAAGAAGGCCGGCATCCCGGTCATCCTGGTCGACCGCAACGTCGATCAGTCGCTGGCGAAGGCCGGCGTGGACTACGTCACCTTCACGGGCTCCGACTTCGTCGAGGAGGGCCAGCGCGTCGCCGAGTGGCTGACCAAGGCGATGAACGGGCAGGCCAAGATCATCGAGATCGAGGGGACGCTCGGCAGCTCGCCGGCCAACGACCGCAAGAAGGGCTTCGACGACTACATGAAGGATCACCCGGGCATGGTGATCCTGGCCAGCCAGTCCGGCGACTTCGCCCGCGACAAGGGCCGGCAGGTGGCGGAGACGCTCTTGCAGGCGCATGCCGACGCGAACGCCGTCTACGCCCACAGCGACGAGATGGCCTTGGGTGCGATCGCCGCCATCGAGGCCGCCGGCAAGGTGCCGGGCAAGGACATCATGGTGGTCGGCATCGACGGCGAGAAGGCGGCCCTCGAAGCCATCATCGCCGGCAAGATGGGGGCCACCTGCGAGTGCAACCCGCGCTTCGGGCCCGGCGCCTTCGCGATCATGGCGCGCTACGCCAATGGCGAGAAGCTGCCGCCCTTTATCAAGAACGAGGACCGCTTCTTCGACGCGACGAACGCGAAGGAGTTCGTGGACACCGCGTTCTGATCTGGGATCGTCGGGCGGCCGGATGAGCGGCCGCCCGCCTCCTTCCTGGCATCGATGATGACCGACACGGCACCGCTGCTGGCGATGCAGGGCGTCGAGAAGCGATTCTCGGGCGTGCCGGCACTTTCCGGCGCCTCGCTGGAGGTGGCACCCGCCGAGGTGCATGCGCTGGTCGGCCAGAACGGGGCCGGCAAGTCGACGATGATCAAGATCCTGACCGGCGCCTACACCAGGGATGTCGGCGAGATCCTGTTCGAGGGTCGGCCGGTGGCGTTCGGCTCGCCCGAAGCCGCCCAGCGCGGCGGCATCAGCACGATCTACCAGGAAATCAACCTCATCCCTTTTCGCAGCGTGGCCGAGAACGTGTTCCTCGGCCGCGAGCCGCGCCGGCTGGGCCTGCTCGACTGGAAGCGGATGAACGACGGCGCTGCCGCGCTGCTGCGCCGGTTCGAGATCGACGTCGACGTGCGCCAGCCGCTGATGACCTACAACACGGCGATCCAGCAGATGGTCTCGATCGCCCGGGCGGTCTCCTTCGACGCCCGGCTCGTGATCATGGACGAGCCGACCTCCTCGCTGGCCGACCACGAGGTCGAGATCCTCTTCGGCGTGATCCGGCGCCTTAAGGCCGACGGCGTGTCGGTGATCTTCGTCAGCCACCGCCTGGACGAGCTGTGGGCCGTCTGTGACCGCGTCACGATCATGCGCGACGGCCGGACCGTGGCCGTGCGGCGCATGGACGAGCTCGATCGGTTGCAGCTCGTGGCTCTGATGCTGGGGCGGGACCTCGCGTCGGTCCGGCGCGAAGGTGCGACCGCCTTCTATCGCGGCGAGCACAAGGTCGGGCGCGAGCTGCTGGAAGTGGACCATCTCCAGGTCGGCCGCCGGGTGCGTGACGCGAGCCTTGAGGTCCGGGCGGGCGAGATCGTCGGTCTGGCCGGCCTCCTGGGCTCCGGTCGCACGGAGGTGGCGCGGACCCTGTTCGGTGCCGATGCGGCGGACGGCGGCGAGATCCGGATCGACGGCAAGAAGGCCAGCTTCGAAGGTCCGGGCGATGCCATCCGGGCTGGGCTCGGATTCTGCACGGAAGATCGCAAGGTCGAGGGCATCGTGCCCGACATGTCGGTGCGGGAGAACCTGACGCTCGCCCTGCTGCCGGCGCTGAGCCGCAGCGGTGTCGTCGACGAGGCGAGGCAGCGCGAGATCGTCGATCGCTTCATCAAGCGGCTGGGCATCCGCTGCGCCTCGCCCGAGCAGAAGATCCGCGAGCTGTCGGGCGGCAACCAGCAGAAGGTGCTGCTGGCCCGCTGGCTCTGCCTCGATCCGCGTCTCCTCATCCTGGACGAGCCGACCCGCGGCATCGACGTCGGCGGCAAGGCGGAGATCCAGGCGCTGATCCGTGAGCTGGCCGATCAGGGGCTAGGTGTTCTGATGATCAGCTCCGAGCTCGAGGAGATCCTGGAGGGCTGCGACCGCGTGTTCGTGCTGCGCGATGGGCGGACCGTCGCCAACCTGCCGAAGGCTGAGCTCAGCGAGATGGCCGTGATGACGGCGATGGCGCACGGCGAGGCGGCGGTGGAGGACGGCCGTGGCTGAGGCGCAGGCCCTGCCGCGGCCGGCGGCGTCGCTCACGATCGGCGACTTCTTCTCGCGCTACGGGACGCTGACGGCCCTCGTCCTGCTGCTCGCCGTCAACTTCGCGATCACGCCCAACTTCGCGACTTGGCAGACGCTCAACGTCAACCTCACCCAGGTGGCGACCATCGTGATCGTGGCCACGGGCATGACGCTCGTCATCGCCACGGGCGGCATCGATCTCTCGGTCGGCTCGCTGATGGCGATCTCGGGTGCCATCGCGCCGCTCATCTTCCTCGGCCAGTCGTTTCCGCTGCCCAGCATCTATGTCGGCGTGGCGCTGGCCTTCGTGGTGCCCGTCATCGTCACCGGCCTGTTCGGTACCTTCAACGGCATCCTGGTCACGCGCTACCGGATCCAGCCGATCGTGGCGACGCTGGTGCTGTTCATCGCCGGCCGCGGCATCGCGCAGGCCTTCACGGATGCCAACCTGCAGATCTTCACGACACCGGAGTTCCAGTTCATCGCCCTTGGCCGCGTGCTGGGCATCCCCGTCCAGGTCATCATCATGGCGGTGATCGTGGCGCTGGCCGCCTGGACGATGCGGCGCACGGTGTTCGGCCGCGAGGTGCTGGCGGTCGGCGGCAACGAGGCGGCGGCACGCCTCGCCGGCATCCCGGTCGACCGGGTGAAGCGGCGGGTCTACGCGATCAGCGGCCTCTGTGCCGGCGTGGCGGGCCTCATTGTCATCGCCCGCAATTCGGCGAGCGACGCCAACCTCGTCGGGCTCGGCATGGAGCTGGACGCCATCGCCGCGGTGGCGGTCGGGGGCACGCCGCTGTTGGGTGGCCGGGCCAATGTGCTGGGCACGCTGCTGGGGGCGATGATCATCCAGCTCGTGCGCTACACGCTGCTGGCCAACGGCGTGCCCGATGCGGCGGCACTCGTCGTCAAGGCGGCGATCATCGTGCTGGCCGTCTGGCTGCAGCGGCCGCAGCGCGCATGACCACAGCCACGCTCGCCGAGCGGTCGGGCGCCAATCTCGCCCATTGGGGTGTGCTGATCGCGCTGGCGCTCCTGATTCTTTTCGGCGCCTGGCGTTACGATGGATTCCTGAGCGAGTTCAACGTCCTCACGTTCCTTCGCTACAACTCGATGTTCGCGCTGATCGCGCTCGGCATGTGCTTCGTCATCATGACGGGCGGGATCGATCTCTCGGTCGGTGCGACAGCGGCCCTCGCCAGCGTGGTGGCGGCGACGCTGAGCCCTTACGGCGTCTGGCCAGGCGTGCTCGGCGGGACGGCGGCGGGGCTGCTGATCGGGTTGTTGAACGGGCTGGTTATTTCGCAGCTCAACATCCCGCCCTTCATCACGACCCTGGCGGCGATGCTGGCGGCGAACGGGACCGCACTGCTGGTCTCGGGTAACACGAGTGTCGGCGTATCCTATGACAGCGGGTTCACCGATGTCGGCCAGGGCGACTTCCTCACCTTTCCGATCCCGGCCTGGATCGCCGCTTTCGCTTACCTGATCGGCGTGGTGCTCCTGAACCTCACAGCGTTCGGTCGGCACGTTCTGGCGGTGGGCGGCGGGGCCGAGGCAGCCCGGCTGATGGGCCTGCCGGTGAACCGGGTCACGACCCTTGTCTATATCATGAGCGGCACGCTGGCTGGGCTAGCGGGTGTAATTCTCGCTGCGCAGTTTGGTGCCGGGCAGCCGACCGAAGGCGTGGGGTGGGAGCTGTTCGCGATCGCGTCGGTCGTCGTCGGCGGCACGCTGCTGACCGGCGGCATGGGCTCGGTGATGTCGACGCTGTCGGGCGTCATGCTGCTGGGGCTCATCTTCAACGTCATTAACTTCGAGAACGGGATGGGCTGGATCACGCTGCGGGCGCACTGGCAGTCGGTGATCCGTGGCTTCCTCCTGCTCCTCGTCGTCGTTCTGCAGAGCAGGCTCACCGGCCGGCGGCGGGCCTGAGCGGAGTTTTCCTTCCGATGTCCCGCATCGCGAATCTGGAGACCGGGCTCTACCGCATCCCGCTGCCGACCGTGCTGACCGACAGCACGCATGGGGAGATGCGCGCCTTCGAATTGTGCACGATCCGCGTGCGCGACGCCGACGGTGCGGAAGGCAGCGGCTATACCTTCACGGTGGGCCGTAACGGCGGCGCCATCGCCGACATCCTGGCCCGCGAGGTGCCGGAGATCGTGGCCGGCGAGGACGCCGATCTCATCGAGCATCTGTGGAAGAAGCTCTGGTGGGCGCTGCACTATGGCGGGCGTGGCGGGCCGACCGTGCTGGCGATGTCGGCCTTCGACATGGCCTTGTGGGACCTGAAGGCGCGCAGGGCAGAGACGGCACTCTGGCGGCTGCTCGGCGGGCACGACCCCAAGGTGCCCTGCTATGCCGGCGGCATCGACCTCGATCTGCCGCTGCCGGACCTGATTCGGCAGACCGACGGCAACCTGGACCGCGGTTTCTGCGCCATCAAGATGAAGGTCGGCCGGGCGCGGCTCGCCGAGGACGTCGAGCGTGTGGCGGCGATGCGCGCCCATCTCGGCGAGGGCTTCCCGCTCATGGTCGACGCCAACATGCGCTGGTCGGCGGATGCGGCGATCCGGGCGGCGCGCGCCTTCGCTCCCTACGACCTGACCTGGCTGGAGGAGCCGGTGGTGCCGGAGGATCTGGCGGGGCAGGCGCGGGTCGTGGCCCAGGGCGGGCTGCCGGTGGCGGCGGGCGAGAACCTGCGAACGCTCTGGGACTTCAGCCAGATGATCACGGCCGGAGCCGTCACCTATCCCGAGCCCGACGTGACGAACTGCGGCGGCGTCACCTCGTTCATGAAGATCGCGCACCTCGCCGAGGCCTGGAACCTGCCGGTGACGAGCCACGGGGCGCACGACGTCACCGTGCATCTGCTCGCGGCGTGTCCGAACCGCAGCTACCTCGAAGCGCACGGCTTCGGGCTCGACCGCTACATCGCCGAGCCGCTGGTGATCGAGGACGGCTGTGCTATCGCTCCGGACCGGCCTGGACACGGGCTGACATTCGACTGGCAGGGCCTGGAGCGCATCAGGGCCTGAGCCCAGCAAGGGAGGCGAACATGCGTCTGAAGGACAAGGTCGCGATTGTGACCGGGGGTGCCAAGGGTATCGGCAAGGCGACCTGCGAGCGTTTCGCGAAGGAAGGTGCCCGGGTCGTCGTGGCCGATATCGCCGACGAGCGTGACGCCGTTGCGAAGGCGCTCGGCAACGGCTCCTTCGCGGTGCACTTCGACAGCACCAAGGCGGAGTCGATCGACGCGTTGGTGTCCACGGTCGTGAGCCAGGCCGGCGGCATCGACATTCTCATGAACAATGCCGCCATCTTCAATCTGGCGCCGGTGCTGGAGGTCACGCGCGAGGACTGGCACCGACAGTTCGGCGTGAATGTCGAGGGCCTGTTCTTCACGCTGCAGGCCGTGGCGCGCAGCATGATCGAGCAGAAGCGCAAGGGCCGGATCATCAACCTCGCGAGCCAGGCCGGCCGCCGCGGCGAGCCGCTGGTGACCGTCTACTGCGCCACCAAGGCGGCCGTGATCAGCATCACCCAGTCGACGGGGCTGGCGCTGATCAAGCACGGGATCAATGTCAACGCGATCGCCCCCGGCGTGGTCGACACGCCGATGTGGGCGCAGGTCGACGCGCTGTTCGGCAAGTACGAGGGACTGCCGGTCGGCGAGAAGAAGCGGATCGTCGGCGAGAACGTGCCCTATGGCCGCTTCGGCAAACCCGAGGAGATCGCCGCCATGGCGGCGTTCCTCGCCTCCGACGATGCCGAGTACATCGTGGCCCAGACCTACGGCGTCGACGGCGGCAACTGGCTGGCCTAGGCGGCCCGCTTCAGCGTCGAGGCCGTGGGCATCGTCGCCTCGCCCATGGCCTCGCTGCTGGCACCCGTGATCAGGCGCGCCCCGCGCTGGAAGGTGATGTAGCTCCAGATCCAATTGAGGGCGACGACGAAACGGTTGCGCCAGCTGATCAGGAAGTACACGTGGGCCAGGGCCCACAGCACCCAGGCTCCGAAGCCAGAGAGACGGATGCGGCCGAAGTCGACCACGGCCGACTTGCGGCCGATGGTGGCGAGATTGCCCTGGTGCCGGTAGCGGAAAGGTGCAGGCGGGGACCTGCCGCTCACGCGAGAGTTGATCACGGCGGCGACGTAGTCGCCCATCTGCTTGGCCGCCGGAGCGATGCCGGGCACTGGCTTGCCGTCCGGACCGTTCGCGAGTGCGGTGTCGCCGATGACGAAGATGTCGGGATCGCCATCGACGGTGAGGTCGGGGCCGACCGGTACCCGCTTCGCCCGATCGCCCGTGACGCCGAGCCAGGTGGCGGCGGGCGAGGCCACCACGCCGGCACCCCAGACCACCGTGGCGGCCGCGATATGATGGTCGCCGCAGGTGACGCCCGCTGCATCGCAGCGGGTCACCAGCGTGCCGACGCGCACCTCGACCCCCAACTTCGCGAGCGAGGTCTTGGTGATCTCCGACAGCTCGGGCGGAAAGGCGGCCAGAAGTCGTCGCCCGGACTCGATCAGGATGATCCGCGCATCGGCGGGATCGATCCGACGGAAGTCTTCGGCGAGCGCATGTCGCGCGAGCTCGGCGATGGCCCCTGCCATCTCGACCCCGGTCGGGCCACCGCCGACGATGACAAAAGTCAGGAGCCGTCGTCGAAGCTCCACGTCATCCGTCACCTCCGCCCGTTCGAACGCCATCAGCACCTGCTGGCGGATCAGCGTGGCGTCGTCGATCTTCTTGAGACCAGGGGCGAACTGTTCCCACTCGTCGTGGCCGAAATACGAGTGGCGGGCGCCCGTCGCGAGGACGAGGTAGTCGAACGGGATCCGCCTTCCGTCCTCGACCAGGACCTCACGGCTGTTCCGGTCGACGCCGGTCACGCGACCAAGCTGCACCTCGACGTTCTTCTGCCGGCGCAGGATCGAGCGGATCGGCCAGGCGATGTCGGCAGGCGAGAGGGCGGCTGTGGCGACCTGGTAGAGCAGCGGCTGGAAGAGGTGGTAGTTGCGCCGGTCGACCAGCGTGATCGCGACCGGCGAGCGGGCCAACGCCTTTGCCGCCGCGAGGCCGCCGAAGCCGGCGCCGACGATGACGACTCGCGGCAGGTCCGTTCGTAAAGGCATGAGATCTCCGGCGGTTGGTCCGATGCGGAACACAAGGCTCGCGCACTCAGCAAACGCGGGGAAATCCCGTTTGGTCACAAAATCGATAGACGCAATGCATACGTCGGTCAGAATTGACCTGTCAGCCGGGCCTCCCCAACGGCAAAGCAACGATGACCATGACGTCAGACGCTGATCCACGGGTGATCGCCAACCGAGCATTCAGGGACGCGGAGACGCCGACAGCGCTTCCTGAGCTTCCCGTAGCTACGAAGGGCGAGGACGAAACTCGATGGCTCGATGCCAATCGAGAGGCGATCCAGAAACACGCGGCATGGCTCGAAGAAAATGGGCTGCCGCTCAAGCCTGCTTGGCCTGAATAACCGAGAGCGCATTCGAGCTTCGTCTTCCTGAGCCACCCGATCTACCAGTCGAAGGTGCCCTGCCGTGCAGGGCGCGGTAGCTGCGGGAGAAGTGCTCGACCGAGCCGAAGCCCGTCGCGACGGCCACAGCCAGGACGGGAAGGCTCGTCTGCTCAAGGAGTTCTTTGGCGCGTTCGAGGCGCAGCGTGCGGTCGAAGCGCTTGAAGGAGCTTTGGAGGTGCGAGGCGAAGAGGCGCTGCAGCTGGCGGGGCGAGACGCGCAGTTCGGCGGCGGCTTCGGCGAGGCTCGGGGGCTGCTCGATCGAAGCGTGGAGCAGGTCGATGGCGGCGAGCACCGTCGGGTTGCGCGTCGCGTAGCGGCGCATGGGGGCCACCTGCTGCGGGCTCGACGCGTCGCGGATGCGCTGGTGGATCAGCTGGTCGGCGACGTCGAAGGCGAGGCGCTGACCGTGTTCGGCCGCGATGGCCTGCAGCGCGAGGTCGATGCCGGCGGTGCCGCCGGCGCAGGTGGCGACCCGGCCCGAGCGCTCGAAGAGCGACCGGCGTGTCTCGATCCCGGCATAGGTCTCGTTGAAGGCCGAGAGCGACTCCCAGTGCAGGGTGACGGTGCGGCCGTCGAGCAGGCCGGCCTCGGCCAGCACGAAGGCGCCGGTGTCCACGGCCCAGAGCTCGGTTCGTTTGGTATCGAGAGCTCGAAGCCAAGCGAGCACGGCGCGGCTGCTGGCGGCCAGCGGCTCGAAGCTGCTGCAGACGATGGCGCGGTGTGCCGCCGGCATGGCGTCGACGGCGATCTCGGCGGCGACGGCTAAGCCGCTGCTGGCCGCCACCGGACCGACCTCGGGGCCGACGAAACGCCAGCGATAGAGCGTGCGCGAGGCCAGCCGGTTGGCGATGCGGAAGGGCTCCAGCACGGCCGCCAGCGCGATCATGGAAAAGCGGGGCAAGAGGAGGACGGCGATGTCGAGTGGGGCGGCGGCCATGGCATGATCGATCAGGTCGACGGCACGTTCGATCAATAGCCCGTCGCGGCGCGCGCTACCATGCGGGACCACATCGGGGATGGGCGGCATGAACAACGAGGTGATCGTCACCTGTGCGGTGACCGGTGCCGGCGACACGGTGGGCAAGCACCCGGCCATTCCCGTCACCCCGGACCAGATCGCCGATGCCGCGATCGAGGCGGCGAAGGCGGGGGCGGCGATCGCCCACATCCACGTCCGCGACCCAAAGACGGGCAAGGCGGCGCGCGATCCGGCGCTCTACCGTGCCGTCGTCGAGCGCGTGCGGGCTGCCGACACGGACGTGATCATCAATCTCACGGCCGGCATGGGCGGCGACTACGTGCCCGAGCCGAGCGAGCCCTGGCGCGGCGGGGCGGGGACGGACATGGCCTCGGTCGAGGACCGGCTCGTCCATGTCGAGGAGCTGCGGCCCGAGATCTGCACGCTCGACTGCGGAAGCATGAATTATGCCGCCAGCGCCTACGTCTCTACGCCGGACATGCTCCGGGCGATGGCGGCACGGATCAAGGCCGTCGGCGTGAAGCCCGAGATCGAGGTGTTCGAACTGGGCCATGTCTGGCAGGCGAAGATGCTGCTGGCCGAGGGTATCTTGGAGCCGCCGCCGATGTTCCAGCTCTGCATGGGCATCCCCTACGGTGCCGAGGCCGATCCGCGGGCGATCCTCGCCATGCGCGACCTGCTGCCCGAGGGCTCGATCTATGCCGGCTTCGGCATCGGCCGGATGCAGATGCCGATGGTGACCCAGATGGTGTTCCTGGGCGGTCATGTCCGCGTCGGGCTCGAGGACAACATCTGGCTCGACAAGGGCGTCCATGCCAGCAACGGCGATCTCGTCACCCGCGCCTGCGAGTTGATCCGCCTCATGGGGGCGCGCGTGCTCGGCCCGGAGGAGGCGCGGGCGAAGCTCGGCGTGAGGAAGCAGCGATGATCGTGCAGAAGGCGGCCCTCGTCGGCGGCGGCGTGATCGGGGCGGGGTGGGCCGCCCGGTTCGCGCAGAACGGCATCGATGTCGCGATCTTCGATCCGGATCCGGAGGCCGGGCGCAAGGTCGACACGGTCATGGGCCTGGCGCGGGCGGCGCGCGAACGGCTGGGTCTGCCGGACAAGGGCGGCAAGGTGAGCTTCGCGGGCTCGGTGGCCGACGCGGTGCAGGGTGCGGATTTCGTGCAGGAATCGGCACCGGAGCGGGAGGATCTCAAGCGGCGCCTCTTCGCCGAGATCGACGCCGTCGCCCCGCCCGAGGTGATCGTGGCGTCGAGTACCTCGGGGCTGCTGCCGAGCCGGCTGCAGGCCGACATGAAGCACCCCGAGCGACTGGTCGTGGGGCATCCGTTCAACCCGGTGTACCTGCTGCCGCTGGTCGAGATCTGCGGTGGCGACCGGACCAGTGCCGGTACGAAGGAGCGGGCAGCCGCCTTCTACGCCACGCTCGGCATGAAACCTCTGATGATCCGAAAGGAGATCGACGGCTTCGTCGCCGATCGGCTGATGGAGGCACTGTGGCGCGAGGCGCTGCACCTCGTGAACGACGGTGTCGCGACGACCGAGGAGATCGACGCCGCCATCTCCTATGGCTGCGGCTTGCGCTGGTCGATCTTCGGCACCTTCCTCGTCTACCGGATCGCCGGCGGCGAGGGCGGCATGCGGCACTTCATGGCTCAGTTCGGGCCAACGCTGCAGCTGCCGTGGACGAAGCTCATGGACGTGCCGGAGCTGAACGACGAACTGCTCGACAAGATCGCCAAGCAGTCGGACCAGCAGGCGGCCGGGCGCTCGATCCGCGATCTGGAACGGCTCCGCGACGAGTGCCTCGTCGACATTCTGAAGGTCCTGAAGTCGCACGATCATGGGGCGGGGGCGCTGCTGCCTTGACCCAGCGCGTCCTCGTGACGGCGGCGGCGACCGGGATCGGGTGGACGACGGCCCTGGCCTTCGCCGCGCGCGGGGACCAGGTGCATGTCTGCGACGTCGACGAGGACGCCTTGGGGCGGCTCGCCAGCGAGCAACCGCAGATCGGCACCACGGTCTGCGACGTCGCCGACGAGGGGGCGGTGACCCAGCTGTTCGAGACCGCCACTCGCGGCCTCGGCGGGCTCGACGTGCTGGTGAACAATGCCGGAATCGCCGGCCCGATCGCGCCGGTGGAGGATGTCGACCTGCCGGGCTGGCGACGCTGTCTCGCCGTCAATCTGGAGGCGGCTTTCCTCTGCACGCGCCTCGCGGCACCGATCATGAAAGCACAGCGCGGCGGTGCCATCGTCAACCAGTCCTCGACCGCAGGCCTGTTCGGCTTCGCGACCCGCACCTCCTACTGCGCGGCGAAGTGGGGCGTCATTGGGCTCACGAAGGCGGTGGCCTCGGAGCTCGGGCCCTACGGCGTGCGGGTGAACGCGGTCTGCCCGGGCTCGGTGGCGGGCGAGCGGATCGATCGCGTGATCGCAACCGAGGCGGCGGCGACGGGGCGCTCGCCAGAGGCGGTCCGCGCCGGCTATGCGGACGTCAACGCGCTGCGCACGCTCGTCGCCGCCGAGGACGTCGCTGCCTGCATCCTGTTCCTGTGCTCGCCGGCGGGGGCCAGGATCACGGGCCAGGCGATCCCGATCAACGGGCACACCGAGTCCACCAGAAGCTGAGGCGCCGACCTTGAATTTCGCCCTTTCGCCCGAGCAGGAGATGGTGGTCGAGACGGTGCGCTCGTTCGTGGAGAACGAGCTCTATCCGCTGGAGGCCGAGGTCGAGCGCACGGGCGAGGTGGCGCCTGAGGTCGGCCGCGAGATCGTCCGCAAGGTGAAGGATCTGGGCTTCTACGCGCCCAACATCCCCGAGGAATATGGTGGCGGCGGGCTCGACCACCTGACCTTCACGCTCCTGGAGCGGGAGCTGGGCCGGGCGTCGATGGGCCTCTCGGTCTTCTTCGGCCGCCCGTCGAACATCCTCTGCGCCTGCAACGACGAGCAGAAGCAGCGCTACCTGCTTCCGGCCGTGCAGGGCGAGCGCATCGACTGTCTCGCCATGACCGAGCCCGAGGCCGGCTCCGACATCCGCTCGATGAAGACCTTCGCGAAGCGCCACGGCTCGGACTGGATCGTCAACGGGACGAAGCACTTCATCAGCCATGCCGACGTCGCCGACTTCGGTATCGTCTTCGTCGCCACCGGCAGTGAAGAGACGAAGGCCGGGCCGAAGCAGCGGATCACCTGCTTTCTCGTCGATCGCGGCACGCCGGGCTTCGAGATCCGCCCCGGCTACACGAGCGTCTCGCACCGCGGCTACCACAACTGCATCCTGAGCTTCGACGACTGCCGCCTCTCTTCGGCCCAGATCCTGGGCGAGGAGGGCGGCGGCTTCGATCTCATGAACAAATGGCTCTACGCCACGCGCATCACGGTGGCGGCCATGGCGGTCGGCCGCTGCCGCCGCGTGTTCGAGCTGGCAGCCGATTGGGCGGCGACACGGAAGCAGTTCGGCCAGCCGATCGGCCGCTTCCAGGGCACCTCGTTCAAGCTCGCCGACATGATCACGGCCATCGACGCCGCCGATCTCCTGACCTGCATGTCGGCCTGGCGGCTCGACCAGGGGCTCGAAGCCAACCGCGAAATCGCCCAGGCCAAGGTGTTCGCGACCGAGACCCTGGCCAAGGTCACCGACGACGCGATCCAGATCTTCGGCGGCATGGGCCTGATGGAGGAGACCGGGATCGAGCGCTTCTGGCGTGATTCCCGGGTCGAGCGGATCTGGGACGGGACGAGCGAGATCCAGCGGCACATCATCAGCCGCGACGTGCTCCGTCGGCGCGGGGCCTGAGCTTGGGTCCGCTGCGGCGTCTGTTGCATCCGCGCTCGATCGCGGTGTTCGGCGGCAAGGAGGCCGAGGCCGTCGTCCATGCCTGCGACGGCATGGGCTACGCCGGGGAGGTCTGGCCCGTTCATCCCCGCAAGACGGAGGTCCTGGGCCGCCGCTGCTACCGCTCCGTTGCCGACCTGCCGGGCGCACCCGATGCCGCCTTCATCGGCGTCAACCGCGAGCTGACGATCGGCATCGTCCGCGAGCTCGCCACGGCAGGTGCGGGGGGTGCGATCACCTACGCTTCGGGCTTCAAGGAAGTCGGCGAGGATGGCGGCGCGCTGCAAACGGCGCTGGTCGAGGCGGCGGGCGACATGCCCGTTCTCGGGCCCAACTGCTACGGGCTCATCAACTATCTCGACGGGGCGCTGCTCTGGCCGGACCAGCACGGCGGCAAGCGGGCCCCGACGGGTGTCGCGATCGTCGCCCAGAGCAGCAATATCGCGCTCAACTTGACGATGCAGCGGCGCGCGCTGCCGATCGCCTACCTGATCTGTCTCGGCAATCAGGCGCAAACGGGTCTATCCGGCGTGGTCGACGCGCTGGTCGAGGACCCGCGGGTGACGGCGATCGGCCTGCACGTCGAGGGCCTCGACGACGTCTTCGCGTTCGATGCGGCCGCCAGGAAGGCGCTCGCGGCGCGCAAGCCGATCGTCGTCGTGAAGACAGGCCGCTCGGAGGCGGGGGCCGCGCTGACACTCTCCCATACCGCCTCGCTCGCGGGCCATGGCGCAGCCATGGAGGCCCTCTTCGCCAGGCTCGGTGTGGGCCAGGTACACTCACTGACAGCGTTCCTGGAGACACTGCGGCTGCACCACCTGTTCGGCCCGCTGCCGGGCCTGACGGCCGTCTCGCTCAGCTGCTCGGGCGGCGAGGCGGCCCTCATCGCGGATACCGCACACGGCCGCAGGGTTCGGTTTCGCGAGTTCACGGCCGCAGAGGCGGCCAGCGTGCGCGCGACCACGCATCCGCTCGTCACCGTGTCGAACCCGCTCGACTACCACACATTCGACTGGGGCAAGCGTGAGGAGCTCACGAGGACCTTCACCGCCGTCCTCGATTGCGGATTCGATGCAGCCCTGCTGGTGCTCGATTTTCCGCGGGCGGACCGGTGCGACCCGGCAGGGTGGACGCCGAGCGTGGAGGCCTGGAGTGCGGCCGCGAAGGCGACCGGCGCACGGGCGGCGATTCTGACCTCGCTGCCGGAGAGCCTGCCGGAGGAGACGGCCGAGGCCCTGCTCGCCGACGGTGTCCTGCCCCTCTTCGGGTTCGACGACGCCTTAACGGCGATCGAGGTTGCGGCGGACATCGGGGCGGCCATGAGCGCTGAGGCGCCGGGTGCGCTGCTGCGGTCGCCGCCGAAGCCCGGTTCGGCCGAGACGCTCGACGAGTGGGAAGGCAAGGCCGCGCTGGCGCTGGCCGGGCTATCGCATCCCGGCGGTCGGCTCGTGGTCAACGTCGACGAAGCTCGTCGCGCCGCGGCGGCCCTGGGCGTTCCTGTGGCGATAAAGGCGACGGGCCGGACCATCCTGCACAAGACCGAGCAGGGAGCGGTGGCGTTGAACCTCGCTGAGCCGGCCGAGATCGAGGCTGCCGCCGCACATATGCTCGGTCTGTCCGACCGTGCCATCGTCGAGCCGATGGTCACCGATGCGGTGGCGGAGCTGATCCTGGGCCTCGGCCGCGATCCGCAGCTGGGGCTCTATCTCGTCGTCGGCAGCGGCGGCGTGCTCACCGAGTTGCTTTCGGATCGCGCGGTGCTGTTGCTGCCGACGACGCGGCAAGCCGTCGAGGCGGCGATCGCCGGCCTCCATTTCGCACCGCTGCTGCATGGATTCCGCGGCGGTCCGGAGGGCGATGTCGAGGCGGCGGTGGACGCTGCACTCGCCGTGGCGGAGTTCGCCGTCGCCAACGCCGACACTATTCTTGAACTCGACGTGAACCCGCTGCTGGTCCGTCCGGTCGGTCGCGGTGCCGTCGCCGCCGACGTCCTCCTGAGACGCATCGCCCCCGAACGAGGAGAGCCCGCTCGATGACCGAGGCCGTGAAGGTCGTCCGCGACGGTGCCGTGCTCGAGGTGACCCTCGACCGGCCGAAGGCCAATGCCATCGACGCGGCGACGAGCCGGCGCATGGGCGAGGTGTTCAAGGCGTTCCGCGACGATCCGGATCTGCGCGTGGCGATCGTCACGGGCGGTGGCGAGAAGTTCTTCTCGGCCGGCTGGGACCTCAAGAAGGCTGCGGCCGAGGACGAGCCGCCCGATGCCGACTATGGGGTCGGCGGCTTCGCCGGCATCCAGCAGTTGCCCGACCTGAACAAGCCCGTGATCGCCGCCCTGAACGGGATGGCCGTCGGCGGCGGCTTCGAGCTGGCGCTGTCCTGCGATCTGATCCTGGCGGCCGAGCATGTCCGCTTCGCGCTCCCGGAGATCAATGTCGGCGTGCTGGCGGATGCGGCGACCATCAAGCTGCCCCGGCGCATCCCCCATAATGTGGCGATGGACATCCTGCTGACCGGCCGCTGGATGGACGCCGCCGAGGCGAAGCACTGGGGTCTCCTCAACGAGATCGTGCCGGCCGACCGGCTCCTGCCCCGGGCGCGAGAGATCGCGACGCTCCTGGCCGAGGGACCGCCCATGGTGTTCGCGGCGATCAAGGAGGTGATCCGGCGCTCGGAGGGCATGCCCGAACAGGTGGCCCTCGACCTCGTGACGCGCCGCGGCTTTCCGACCGTGGACCGACTATACGACAGCGAGGACATCAAGGAAGGCCCCCGGGCCTTCGCCGAGAAGCGCAAGCCGGTCTGGAAGGGGCGCTAAAGACGATGGCGAACAAGAGGTACGAAGGCGGCTGCCTTTGTGGCTCGATCCGGTTCGAGGCGACCGGACCCGCGCTGAAGCCGCACACCTGCTCGTGCCGCATGTGCCAGCGCCATTCGGGTGCTCTCACGACGGCCTGGGTGGAATTCCCCAAGGATGCCGTGAAGTGGACGGGCTTCGGCGGAACGCCGGCGCTGTACCGCTCGTCGGACATCACCAGCCGCGCCTTCTGTCCCACCTGCGGTAGCACGCTGGGTGCCATCGACGAGGCTCCGACGGTCGGTCTCCTGCTCGGCGTGTTCGACAAGCCGGGTTCGGCCGAGCTCATGCCAACGGGGCACAGCTACCGGTCCGGTCGGCCGCGCTGGTGGCACGTCGAGGCGAAGCCGCCGGGAAAGTGAGCCGGCGCTAGGCCGGCGACCGCGCTTCGACGACGTAGAGGGTCTCGGTCGGGACGCCGTCCCGGAGTTCGTAGAGCCCGTGCTGGACGCCGCCCAGATGGTCGATCCAGGCCCGGTCGATGAACGGGCGGAAGGCGAGCTTGCGCTCGGCCAGCACGCGGGGCTCCAAGCCGGCCGACTGCATCATCTTCAGACTTCGTGGGAAGTCGGTCAGGGAGTTGTGCGTCATGACGAGGCGTCCGCCCGGTGCCAGCCGGTCCGGCGCCTCGCGGAGCAGGCCCTCGATCATCGAGCGGCCGTCGGGCCCAGCATAGAACGGGCTGTCCTCGCGATCCCGCTCCGGGAGCGGTAGCTGTGCCGGGTTGCTGATGATGAGGTCGACACGCTCGCCGTCGGGCAGCGGGAGCATCGCCGCGCCGGTGGCCAGGGGCACCATGCCCTCGCGCACGCCGTTGCGCTCCGCATTCTCCAGCGAGAGGGCGACCGCCTGCGCGTTCGTGTCGAGCAGATAGACGCTCGCCGCGCCCTGCAGGCGGGCGACGATGGCGAGGAACCCGGAGCCGCTGCCGAGGTCCACGGCGGTGCCGCCCTCCAGCTGCGGGATGTGCTCCGCCAGGAGCAGCGAGTACGGCGTCGGCGGACCCACCCCGTCGCGCAACACGAGCGTCACATCGTGACGACCTACGCGAAATGCCTGCTCGTCGGCCAAAGGCGTGCCTCCCTTCGATGATTCGGCAGGTTAAGATATCCTAAGGTCGGCGCGATTGCGAAGCGCCGGCCGGACGGTATAGCTGCAGACCTGCTCAAGGGACTTCGACGGGCCAAACGTTCGATGCGCCGCTTTCTTTCCATGTTGTTCGGTGAGGACACGCCGCTCGACGAGCCCGGTTCGCGGCGCGACGATGCGCATGTGGCCGCGGCCGCCCTGATGGTCGAGGCTGCCCGGCTGGACGGCACGTTCAGCGACGTCGAGCGGCAGCGCATCCAGCAGTTGCTCGTCGAGCGGTTCCAGCTGACACCGTGGCTGGCCGGCGAGTTGCTGGCACGGGCCGAGCGGACGGCGACCGAGAGCGTCGCGTGGCAGGGCTTCACCCACGCCATCAAGCAGGAGCTGGCCCCAGAGGAGCGGATCGAGGTCATCGAGATGCTGTGGGAGGTGGCCTATGCCGACGGCCACCTGCACGACTATGAGGCCTCGCTGCTGCGCCGGGTCGCGGGCCTGCTCTATGTCGGCGACCGGGAGAGCGGCGAGGCCCGGCTCCGCGTGATGGCGAAGCGGGGCATCAAGGTGTAGGATCACGCCATGGGCGAAGCGGCGACACGACTCCTGACCGTCGACGAGTTCCTCGATTGGGACGATGGGACCGACCGCCGGTATCAGTTGCTGAACGGCGTCGTCACGATGATGGCGCCGCCGCAAGCGCTGCACGGGAGCCTGGTGAACGAGCTCGGGGCGGTTCTGCGTGCCGGCTTGAAGCGACCATGTCGAGTGATCACCGAGGCGGGCATCAAGCCGCCGCATCGCAACGATGCCTACTACCAGGCCGACCTAGCTGTGACGTGTCGGCCCTTGGAGCGGGGAGAAGTTTATCTTCCGGAGCCCAGGATCGTTGTCGAGGTGATCTCCCCGTCCACGGCCGCGACGGATCGCGTTCACAAGCTGGATGACTATAGACGGACTGCATCGATAACCGACATCCTGCTCGTGGCGACGAGCAGGATCGAGATCGAGCACTGGCATCGACAAGGTGCCGTCTGGGTGGTCGCCAATGCAGGCCCGGGCGAGAACATCATCCTTCGCGACTATGCGATCACGATAGACATCGACGCCCTGTACGCGGACCTGCCCGTGGCCGGCGACGGCGCGGAACCGCCGCCGGCTTGATCGGCCGGGCTATTCGGCGGCGGCCAGCTGCTCGACCCGGGCGTGGTCGCGCGGATCCTTGTACATCTGGCCGTCCTTCATGATCATCGCGAACCGGCTTCGGTCGGCCATGATCGCCACGTCGACCGTCGGGTCGCCGTCGACCAAGAGCAGGTCGGCGAGATAGCCTTCCTTAATCATGCCGAGCTCGTCGGCCATGCGCATGAGTTGGCCGCCCGTGCGGGTGGCACAGATTAGCGCCTCGGTCGGCGAGTAGCCGAAATAGTTCACGAAGTGCTGCAGATCGCGGGCGTTGGTGCCCTGCGGGGTCCAGGCGAAGCCGTAGTCGCCGCCGATGACGACGCGGATGCCGCGCTTGTGCGTCTCCTTGTAGACCTCGGCCGTTTTTTCGAGATTGCGGCGCATGCCGAGCTTCTCGACGACCTCGTCGGTGATGCCCCAGGGCTTCGCCTCGTAGACGGTGTTGTGGAGGAGACCGACGGCAGGCCCGAGAAAGATCCTGTCCTTCGCCGCCTCCATCATGTCGAGCGCCTCCTCGTCGGCGAACTCGCAGTGATAGATGCAGTCCACCCCGTTGCGGACGGAGAGCTTCACGCTGTTTGCCGAGCGAGAGTGAGTCGCCACCTGCTTGCCGAACTCGTGGGCGATGTCGCAGGCGATCTTGACCTCGTCGTCCATGTAGGTCGTGCAGCCGGCAGGTGCATGCGGGTAGAAGTCGTCGCCCGAGACATTGAGTTTGATGTTGTCGACACCCTCGCGAATGCAGGTGCGGACACAGCGGCGGACCTCGTCCGGACCGTCGGCGATCAGCGCGAAGCTCTCGCGGTGCAGATGCAGCTGGCGCTCGTCGCCGAGGCCGCCCGTGGCGACCAGCTCGGGGCTAGCGGCGCGCATGCGGGGACCAGGCAGCTCGCCGGCATTGATCGCGTTGCGCACGACGACGTCGAGGCGGGGCTTCGCGGACGCCGCGCAGTAGATGCTGGTGAAGCCGCTCTCGAGCAGCAGCTTGGCGTTCGCCGCCGTCTTCAGGGTGTGCTCTTCCGGCGGAATCATGCCGAGCTCGAACGGCATCGCAACCCCCGTGAACGACGGATGGCAGTGGCCCTCTGTCATGCCGGGCATGAGCGTCATGCCGCCGCCGTCGACGGTGCGGCCCGCCTCGTCGCGGCTGATCTGCCCGCTGCCCTTGGCCACCTTCTTGATGCGATTGCCCTGGACCAGGACCTCGCCGGCATAGGGGGCCGCGCCCGTCGCGTCGAAGATCCGTACGTTGGTGAATAGCGTTGCCGCCATCGCTCATGCTCCCTGATCTGATCGCCGCGCGTTCCGGCGACTCTTGTGCGGGAGCTTAGCAGATCGCGGCAAAACCGGCCAAGATCGATCAGGTCGACGACGTGACGCCCGGAACCCACCCGAATCCCGGGCGTCCGGTGGGCTCAGTGCGGGCGCGACTGCTCCGTCCCGGTCTCGATCATCTTGCCCATCAGGTCCCGCGTCAGCGCGAAGCAGCGCTTCATTCCGGCGCTGAAGCGGTCGAGGCTGTCGACCACGTACTGGTGCTGGAGTTCGCTCGCCTCGGTCCAGTCGCGGACGGCGGCGAAGCGGCGGGCGGTCTCCAGATTATGGCGGAACTGCTCGGAGGCGATCTCGACCAGGGCCCGCATCAGCTCGCTCTGGCCGTTCAGCGCCTCACCGGCGGCCTTACCCGCCGTCGCCGTCGACTGACGCAGGGTCTCGGCAGATCGGGAGGTCACGTCTTTGGCCGCCTTCGACGTCGCATCCGCGGCGCGAGCCGCCTCCTTGCGGGTCGTGTCGAAGATTTTGCCGCCAGCCTCGGCTGCGTCCTCGGTCATCTCCTTCGCGACCCGGCCGCTCTCCTGGCCGATGCGTGCCAGCTGGTCGGTGCTCTCTCGACTCCGCTCCTTCGCCTGATCGTCGGCTTTGGCCGTCTCGCTGCGTGCTGTCTGTGCCATCTCTTGGGTTTCCCCATACATGTTTGTACAATTGTCGCCACGAAGGTGGCGACGCTGCACCGCAACAATGCATCAGGGGATCAACGGTTCCGGCAGATTTGGCCGATTCGACGGCTTTCGCGTGCGGCATCGCAGCCGTCTCGAACAGTGCTTTGTTGCAGCTGCGAAATTCAGAGGATGCTGATCAATCGGCGAGGTAGAAGGCGTCCTCCCTCACCTCGATCAGCGTCGGCCGGTCTCGGGAGAAGGCGTCCTTCAGGGCCCGTTCGATGTCAGCCAAGTTCAATGGGCGAACGGCGTGGCAGCCATACGCGGTGGCCAGCGCCTGGAAATCGGGATTGTGCTGGTTGACCCCGATCTCGGGGATCCCGCGCTCGACCATGCCGTCGCGGATCATAGCGAGGCTGTCATTGTTCCACAGCAGGATCGCGATCGGCAGCCGTTGCTCCACGGCCGTGCCGAGTTCCTGCAGGGTGAATTGGAATCCTCCGTCGCCGACCAGCGCGACGACAGGCTTGTCCGGTGCCGCGAGCTTGCCGCCGATCGCCGCCGGCAGGGCGAAGCCGAGCGTGCCGTAGCCGGCCGGAAAGAACCATCGGCGCGGCCCGGGACAGGGGAACAGGGCGCAGCCCGTGTAGGCGATCTGCGTCATGTCGGTGAAAACGAGGCCCTCGGGCGGCAGGGCACGCCGTAGCGCGTCGAGCACGCGTACGTGCTTGCGCTCCAGGGTCGAGGGCTGGGCGCGAGCCTGGAGGCGTAGCTGGGCGATCTCCTCGCCGCCCGCGAAGCCGCGCGACTCGACGGCCGGCCCGAGTGCCGAGAGGATGCCGGCCAGTGCCGCCCGCGCATCGCCGAGAATAGCCACCGCCGCCTCGTAGTCGCGGGCCAGGTTGGCGGCGTCGATATCGATCCGGATGAGCGGACCACCGAAGGTGAGGCGATCCTCGACCCAGGTGTCCGTCTCGGACAGCTCGGTGCCGACAGCCAGAACCGCGTCCGCGGTCGCGAGGAAGTCCTTGGTGGCCGCGCGATCGAGCGTCGATTCGAGGGCCAGCGGGTGCGAGTCAGGGACAACCCCCTTGCCGGCGATCGTGGGCACGACGGCGGCACCGAGGCGCTCGGCGAGGGCCAGCAGTTCGGCGGCACCCCCGATGCTGCCGCCACCCGCGATGATCACGGGCCGGCGGGCCTCACGTAGGACGTCCGCCGCCTCGCGCAGGGCTTGGGGATCCGGCGTCGGTCGATGTCGGACCTCCCGTCGTCGCAGGGGATAGGGGTCCGGCGCTGTCAGGACGTCGAGCGGGATCGAGATGTGGACCGGGCGGGGCCGATCGGTCGCGAAGACGGCGAAGGCGCGCGCGATCAACTCGTGCGCCTGGTCGGGGCTCATCGCCACGGCCGAGAACGCCGTCAGCGGGGCGGTGACTCGCGCTTGGTCGGTGATCTCGTGCAGCCGGCCGCGGCCCATCCCGAGATCGCCCGTCGCCGCGACGCTCGACAGAACAAGCATCGGCACCGAATCGGAGAAGGCCTGGCCGATGGGTGTGGCTGCATTGGTCACGCCGGGGCCGGTGATCAGCAGGCAGACGCCCGGCCGTCCGGAGACCCGCGCATAGCCGTCGGCCATGAAGCCGGCACCCTGCTCGTGGCGGACTCCTATATGGCGCAGGCCCGAGGCGCCGAGCCCGCGATACGCCTCAAGCGTGTGCACACCCGGCATGCCGAACACGAGGTCGACGCCGTAGGCCCGCAGCAGGTGCATGATCTGGGTGCCGCAGGGGGGAGCGTCGGTCATGGGTCCTCGCGGGTGACGGGCGCCCTCTCCTAGACGAATCGCGGATCGGGCGCAGCCTTCAGTCGACGAGAACCGAGGCCATGGCCGCTAACGCGACCATAAGGAACGGGGCCGACAGGCAGGCCGGAAGGAGCAGCCGGTACCAGACGTGGAGACGCCCCTCGGGGCGGGTCTCGCGGTAGCGTCGGGCCACGGACCAATGCCGGCCGCGGAGTTGGCGCAAGGGGATATGCGGCTCGGCGGGCTCGTGGCGGTTCACCTCCCGTAGCATGGCAATCGCGATCCCGTTGGCCGCGATCAGCAGCGCGACCCAGGAGGCCGCCAGTAGGGCCAGCAAAAGTCCACTGCCGCTCATATCCGTCCTGATGCCCCGTCGAGAGCGTGGACCGATGACCGTTTGCGGGCACCACGATACGCTTTACGGTTCCCTCGTCACCTTGACCGGGCACGCCGGCGACGCCTAGCTCCGCCGACAAGAAATGAAGGTGGCTCATGTTCCGTCATGCACTGGGTGCGGCGCTGTTGAGCGGCGTCCTGTTACTCGGTTTTGTCGTCGTGTCAGATGCGAAGGCAGCCCCGACGGCACAGACGAGCCTTTGTCCCGACCCCAACAAGAAGACCGGCAAGGCCGATCCGGACCACTACTTTTCCCTCGTGACCTCCGGCGACAACAGCCCCAACCAGTGCAACAGCTGCGCCGCCGACAGCGCGAATCGCGCGACCCGGTCGTGCAGCGTCTATCGGACACTTGCCGGCTGCGGCCTCGACACGACACAGCGCTGCACGGAGCAGGGTCAGGGCGGTGCCAAGTTCAACATCTACGCCGAGAGCAAGTACCGCTACGCCCTGGCGCAGGTCGCCCCGGCGACGGTCTCTTGCCATTTCGTCGTCTTCGCGCTCGATCCGGTGATCGGGGTAGACGACAACAACAACCGCAACCTGCGCAACTATTGGGGCCACGCCTTCTACGCCTCGCAGAAGATCGTCAGTCCGGCCGTACCCTTGCTGAAGCTCGGGATGGCGATCAACCCGGCGACCAAGCGCGGGCAGCATCAGTTGCACATCCACATCGGCAAGCTGAAGTCGGGCTACCGCACCGCGCTCGAGAAGATCCCGCACGACGATGCCTTCCACGACGTGACCATCGCCGGGAAGAAGTGGGCCGGCTACTTCCTGCGCGATCAGGCCGGACCGTTCGGGGCGCAGAGCCCCTTCGAGCTGGTGGCGGGGCGCTACGGCGAGAAGTTCATGCCGGAAGAGGGCATCCTGGTCGCCCGATCGAAGAATAACGATGGCACCTACGTGCTGGCCGGGCTCAACGTGACGACCGAGCTGGAGCTCGACTATTCGGGCAGTTGCACCTTCCCGAAGCCCTGATTCGATCGCCTCTGCCTTCACCCGCGCGCCGACTCGAGGTGGCTGCTCCGATTGCCGCGGTGGCATAAAGTCGCCGAGACGGCATGAGCGCCGCCCATCGAGCCATGAAGATTTTGAATGTATCTGCGGCTATCTGGCTGTAGCGTTTCAGAAGACGAATGCCCATGATGAAATCATCGAGACACAAGGAGTGGGCGGGAGGCGTTCGTGGACATTCACGAATACCAAGCAAAAGAGCTGCTGGCGAAGTTCGGCGTGCCGGTACCGAAGGGCGGTCTCGCCTATAGTCCGGAACAGGCTGCCTATAGGGCGCGTGAGATCGGCGGCTCGGCCTGGGTGGTGAAGGCCCAGATCCACTCCGGTGGGCGAGGCAAGGCCGGCGGCGTCAAGGTGTGCCGCGACGAGCACGAGGTGGAGCTGGCGGCCGAAGGGATGCTGGGTCAGACCCTCGTCACCGCCCAGACGGGTGCGCGCGGCAAGGTCGTCTACCGCCTCTACGTCGAGCCCGCGGTGAAGTGGCAGCGCGAGCTGTATCTGGGCTTCGTGCTCGACCGGAAGACCGAGCGTGTCATGGTCGTCGCCTCCGGTGCCGGCGGCATGGACATCGAGCAGATCGCTCACGAGCGGCCGGAGACGCTGATCCGCGTCGCCGTGGAACCCGCCGTCGGCATGCAGGCCTTCCAGGCTCGCGAGATCGCCTTCGCCCTCGGCCTCGATGCCGGGCAGATTGCGCCTGCCGTCGCCACGATCCTCGGCTGCTACCGCGCCTTCCGCGAGCTCGACGCCACCATGGTCGAGATCAACCCGCTCATCGTGACCGAGGAGGGCAACATGCTGGCCCTCGACGCGAAGATGAGTTTCGACGACAACGCACTCTTCCGCCGTCCCCAGATCTCCGAGCTGCGCGACAAGTCGCAGGAGGACCCGCGCGAGACGCAGGCGGCGGACCGCGGCCTCTCCTATGTCGGTCTCGACGGGAATATCGGCTGCATCGTCAACGGCGCCGGTCTCGCCATGGCGACCATGGACATGATCAAGCTCGCGGGCGGCGAGCCTGCGAACTTCCTCGATATCGGCGGCGGTGCCACGCCCGAGCGGGTGGCGCGGGCCTTCCGGCTCGTCACGATGGACAAGAACGTCTCGGCGGTGCTGGTCAATATCTTCGCCGGCATCAACCGTTGCGACTGGGTCGCCCAGGGTGTCGTGAAGGCGGTCGAGCTGGCGCCTCTGAGCGTGCCGCTGATCGTGCGGCTGGCCGGCACCCATGTCGACGAGGGCCGGGCGATCCTGGCCCAGAGCGGCGTCAAGCTCATTTCGGCGACCAACCTCGCCGATGCCGCGAAGAAGGCCGTCGAAGCGGCCCGCGACCACACCTCCCGCCGCGCCGCCTGACTGGACGCACCGCCATGGCCATTCTGATCGACGAGAAGTCCCGTGTCCTGGTGCAGGGCATCACCGGCAAGATCGGCACCTTCCACACCGAGGAGATGATCGCGGCCGGCACCAACGTCGTCGGCGGCGTCACGCCGGGTAAGCGCGGCACCAAGGTCCACGACCGGCCGGTGTTCGACACGATGAAGGAGGCCGTCGCCGCCACGGGTGCCGACGCCTCGATCGTCTTCGTCCCGCCGCCCTATGCTGCCGATTCGATCATGGAAGCGGCCGACGCCGGTATTCGCGTCTGCGTCGCCATCACCGACGGCATCCCGGCCCAGGACATGATCCGGGTGAAGCGGTACATGCGCCGCTACAAAGCCGAGAAGCGCATGCGGCTCATGGGCCCGAACTGTGCCGGCGTCATCAGCCCCGGCCGCTGTCTGCTGGGCATCATGCCGAACCACATCTACCTGCGCGGCCGCGTTGGCGTCGTCGGCCGGTCCGGCACGCTCGGCTATGAGGCCGCCGCCCAGATGAAGGAAATGGGCATCGGCATCTCGACCAGCGTCGGCATCGGCGGCGATCCGATCAACGGCAGCTCCTTCAAGGACGCGCTGGAGCTGTTCGAGCAGGACGACGAGACGGATGCCGTGCTCATGATCGGCGAGATCGGCGGCCCGCAGGAGGCCGAGGCGGCCGAGTTCGCCCGCACGTCGATGAAGAAGCCCGTCGCCGCCTACATCGCGGGCCTCAGCGCTCCCAAGGGCCGCAAGATGGGCCATGCCGGCGCCATCATCTCGGCGTTCGGCGAAAGTGCTCCGGAGAAGGTGGAGATCCTGCGCGCCGCCGGCGTGGCGATTGCCCCCACCCCGGCCGAGCTCGGCACGACGATGGCCGCTGTCCTGGCCCGGCTGCCGGAACGTACGTTGCGTCGGGCGAGCTGAGCTGCTCCGGACTCAGCTGGGGCCGCCCGGCGATCGGTAGGTCGCGGCGGCCCTGGCGGCGGTCTCGAAAGCGCTCTTGGCCTCTGCCGTCGTCATCCCGATGGTGCTCCGGGCGTTCTCGAACGTCGCGCTTGAGCCGGCGGCATACATGAAGGCCGCGGCCTCGTTCTCACTCGGCATGTTCGTGAGGACCGCGAAGTCGAACTCGCCAAAGGTCACGTAGTAGGCCAGCAACTTGCCGCCGACGGACTAGGCGAGCTTCGCCGCGGCACCCGCGCGGTCCTCCGACTTCGCCAGCATGCCCTTGAGCGCCGCAGCGCTGTAGCGTCCCTGCGTGATGAGTATAGGCATTCCTTTTCTCCGTTGCGCCCTTGCGGGCTTGCGGAGTCTACCATGACGCTGGATCGACACCTACTTCGATCAGCGCGTCGTGCGAGTGATCTTCAGCCTCCACGGCCTGCGGGACTACCGACGGGAACAGGTGGTCCAGCTGTCGAGCACGGGTACCGGCCGGGTCCGCCTGGGGTCGGCGCGTCCGATGTAGTGGAGGTTCAGGCCCGGCGCAGGACGTCCGCCAGCGTCAGGGCGACGACCCGGGTCGCGGCATCGAGGTCGGCGAGCGACAGCCGCTCGTCGGCGGCATGGCCACGCGCCTCCTGGATCGTGCGCGGACCGGCGCCGTAGAGCACCGTCGGGATGCCGCGCGCCGAATAGTGGCGCCCGTCGGTGTAGAGCGGCACGCCGTGCGGCTTCACGGGGTGCCCCAGCACCCGACTGCCATGTGCCTCGAGAGCCTCCACCAGCGGCTCGATACCGGCAATGGGCTTCAGCGGCTCCGCCAGCATGACCCGCGTGCAGCGCACCGTGATGCCGGGCTTACCGGCCACGGACTCGGTGATGACCTTCGTCAGGGTGGCCTCGACCTCGGCACCGTTCTCCTCGGGAATGAGGCGCCGGTCGAGCCGCAGGGTCACACGGTCCGGCACGACGTTCGTGTTGATGCCGCCCTTGATCAGGCCGACCGTGATCTGCGGCGAGCCGATACCCTCCACGGAGGAGCGGACCTTCGCCAGCTCCGGGCGCAGCGCGTAGATCGCCCGGAGCACGTCGGTGGTGGCTTCGAGCGCGTCGTGGCCGAGATCCGGCCGGGCGGCGTGCGCCGCCTTGCCCTCGACCTCGATCTCGAGGTGCAGGCAGCCATTGTGGGCGGTGACGATGCCGTGGGCGAAGCCGGCGCCGATGGCGAGGTCGGGCTTCGAGATGCCCTGTTCCAAAAGCCAGGCGGGGCCGATCTCGCCGCCGGCCTCCTCGTCATAGGTGAGATGCAGCTCCACCGTGCCGCCGAGGCCGTCGGCGACGGGTTCGAGCGCCCGAAGCGCGAAGGCGTAGGTGGCGAAATCGCTCTTCGAGACCGCGACCCCGCGGCCGTACATGAAGCCGTCCTTCACCTCCCCGCCATAGGGCGGCATCGTCCAGCCCTCGCCCGGCGGCACCACGTCGCCATGCGCGTTCAGGGCGATGACGGGACCGTCACCGAAGCGGCGCCGCACGACGAGGTTGACGGCGCTCACCATGCCGTTGGCGCGGACGATGTCGGCCGGAACGGGATGCCGCTCGACCGTGAAGCCCATCTTCTCAAGCAGTTCGGCTGCACGAAGCGCATGCGCGGTGCAGTCGCCCGGCGGATTGTCGGAAGGAACCCGGACGAGCTCGCGCAGGAAGGCGACCTCCTCGTCGGCCAGGGCATCGATCCGGGCGAGGATAACGTCGTGCATCGAGCGGCTCCGCGAAGCCGGTCACCGCGACCGGCCGGGCCAGCCCTTAGCGGAAACGCGAATGGCCGCAAGCGGGGCGGTCAGGGTGCGGCCGCCGAGGCGTGAGCCTGGCTCGTGACAGATGTGTAGTCCCAGCGATGAAGCTCGTTGACCGCGTAGTAGGGTGCATAATGGGGCACCGCGGCGACCGGTACGGGCTGTGGCGCCAGATTGTCGAGGACCAGCGTGCCGCCGGCCGTGAACACGGTCAGCACGGCGTGAGGCTCATGCCGCCGTCTGTCCTCCAGAACAGCGATGCGTAGGCGGTCTGCTGCGACGCCGAGTCGCCGCAGGGTCACATACTTGGCGATAGCATAGTCCTCGCAGTCGCCTCCTGCGGCGAAGAACTCGAGCGGTGTCGCCCAGTGATCGCTGACCCCGAAGGTCTCGAGATCGGGACGGTAGGGCTGGCGATTGACGAACGTCTGGACGGCCTCGATCTGCTCGGTTTCCGGGCGTGATCGCGTCCGAGCGATGAACCCGGACCAGGCGGCGAGGCCGGCCGTCGGGCACATGCCGGGATCGCTTTCACAGAGAGCGTAGAGCGGGGCGTCGTGGCGGAGACGCTGGAGGAGCCCGTTCCATGCGGTCGGGCCTGCAAGCATACCGGCAGCGGGTTCGGGAGCCGCCGCAAGTGACAGCATGGGTTTCCCGCTGGCAAGGGCCATGGGGATGAACATCATCAGGGCAGCAATGGGACACCAGCGCCGCACGTCCACGATCGCCTTTCCGCTCCACCCCTTCCGGCAGGGCGCCGGTCGGGAAGGTCAGAGTGCGCACGCACGGTGAACGAATGCTTGTCGCTGCTGCGCAGATCGCCGGTCTTGATGCACCGGGCTACGACTTGGCGACCCGGTTCCGGAGCCGCATCACATAGCCGATGATCTCGGCGACGGCCTGATAGTACTTGGTCGGGATGTAGTCGCCGACCTCGGCCGTGGCGTGTAGGGCCCGGGCCAGTGGCGGACTCTCGATCACCGGAATGCTGTGCTCGCGGGCGAGCGTGCGGATCGTCAAGGCGACGGCATCGGTACCTTTCGCCATCACCTTGGGTGCCGGCGTCTCGCCGGCCACGTAGCGCAGGGCCACGGCGAAGTGCGTCGGGTTGGTGACGACGAGGGTGGCCTTGGGCACGTCCGCCATCATGCGCCGCCTTGCACGCTCCATCCGGATCTGGCGAATCCGCTGGCGGGTGATCGGATCGCCCTCGCTCTGCTTGTGCTCCTCCAGCACTTCCTGGCGCGTCATCCGCAGTTGGTTGCGGAAGGCGAAGCGGGCATGCGCGTAGTCGAGAAGGGCCAGAACCGCGGTGGCGACGGCGATAGCTGCCAGGAGGCGGAAGGTGGCGGCACCGAGATAGGCGGTCATGGCCCCGGTCGAGAGATCCAGTGCGGTCATGATACGCCAGCGCTCGGGCCACAGCACGGCGACCGCGGCGGCGCCCACGACCGTCATCTTGATCAGGCCCTTGCCGAACTCGGCCAGCGCCTTGGGGGAAAAGATCCGGCCGGCACCGGCGAATGGCGAGACGCGCTCGAACTTCGGCTGGAGCGGCTCGCCGGTCCACACCACGGCGTTCTGCAGCACGGCCGCCAGGATGGGGGCGAGCATGAAGGCGAGGGCCGGCAAGGCCAGCGGGATGGCGGTGGCGGCGAGCAGGCCCGAAAGTGCCGGGCCCATGTCACCCAGCGACAGACGCGGGGCCTGTTCGAGGAAGGCCTGGAACGCCCGCGCGAGCTGCGGCAGGCCCTCAGGTGCGACGAGCCCCGTGAGCAGGGCCGCGGTGCCGAACAGTGCCGCGGTCGACACCTCGCGCGAGGAGGCGAGCTGGCCGCGCTCGCGGGCCTCATCGAGCCGTTTCTGTGTCGGTTCCTCTGTTCTCTGTGAGCGGTCCTCCTCCTCGGCCACCTGCTAGACCCCCCCGATGAGCCGGAGCGTGCGCTCAAGGATTTCCAGCGCCAGATGGGCGACCGCCACCAGGGATACGAGGAGCAGGGCTAGCGACAGCAGCAGCTGGACGGGCATCGAGACGAAGAAGACCTGGAACGAGGGCACGAGGCGATTGAGCGCGCCCAGCGCCAGGTTGACGAGCAGACCCGCCACGACGAGCGGGGCCGCCATCCGCAGGGCAACGCCGAAAGCCTCACTCACGAGCCCAAGGAGGGCTCGGGCCAGATCGCCGCTCGGCAGCCCCGCTCCGGCCGGCAGGACGCCGTAGCTGGCAGCCAGCGACAGCATCAGCTCACGGTAAAGGCCGGTGGTGAAGAGCAGGGTGAGAACCAGCACGGCAATGAAGTTGCCGGGCAGGGTTCCCTGAGTTGCTTCCGCCGGATCGAAGAAGGCTGCGGCCGCGAGGCCCGACTGCATCGCAATCACCGTGCCCCCGACATGCACCGCCGCCATGACGAGCCGGCAGAGCACGCCCAGCATCAGGCCCAGCACGACCTCGCCGGCGATGAGAGCAGCGAGACCCAGAGGCTCCACCGGCATGGCCGGCAACCGTGCCTTCAGGGTCGGGGCGAGCAGGACGCTGACGGCCAGTGCAATCAGCAGGCGCAACCGGGCGAGCACATAGTGCTCGCCGAAGCCCGGCACCAGCATGAGTGCCGCTCCGATGCGGCCGAACACGAGGAGAACGGAGAACAGCTCGGCGGTGACGAGATGCGGCAGCATGGGTCCGGCCCGACCTCACGGTTATCCGAGCGGACCGGCGGCGATGCGGGCGAACAGTTCCTGCGTGAACGTGGCAAGGGCTGAGATGGCGAACGGTGCCGAGAGCAGCATGGCCAGAAAGACGACGACGAGCTTTGGGACGAAGGAGAGGGTCATCTCCTGGATCTGCGTCAGCGCTTGCAGCAGCGAAATGGCGACACCCGTGATCAGGGCGGCGAGGAGGGCGGGGGCGCCCACCTCCAGCATCACCCAGATGGCGCGGCGCGCGATGTCGAGGACGGTGTCGCTGCTCAGCATCGGTGGCCTCAGATCGGCATTCGCATGATTTCCTGATACGCGGCGATCACGCGGTCGCGGACCGCCGTCACCTTCTGCAGGCCGAGCTCGGCGGCACTGACCGCTTCGACGACCTGCTGGAGGTTGCCGCGGCCGGTCAGCGCCTCAACCGAGCGACCCTCGCTCTTGGCGAGGTCCTGGGCGGCCGTTTCGAGCTGTGTGAGTAGCAGCGCGTCGAAGCGCGGTGCGGCCACGCCGGCATCGACCGGCGACGGTGTCGACGGCCGGATCGCCTCGCCACGTCTAAGAGCCGCCTGATAGGCCTGGAGTGCCGTCGAGATGCCGCCGACCGTCATCGCCGCAGCCCTCAGCGCAGCAGGTCGAGGGTGCGGGTGAGCATCGAGCGGGCCAGCTCCATCGACTTCAGGTTGGCCTCGTAGGAGCGCTGCGCCTCGCGCATGTCGCTGAGCTCGGCCAAGGGCTCGACGTTCGGGTACTTGACGTAGCCGTTGGCGTCGGCCGCAGGATGGCCGGGCTCGTGACGCATCTCGAAGTCGCTCTGATCCTCGCCGTAGCGCGTCACGTCGACGAGCTTGGCGCCGAGATCACGATCGGCCACGGATCCGAAGCTGATCGTCTTCCGCCGGTAGGGGTCGGCACCCGGCGAGGAACCGGTCGACTCGGCGTTGGCGAGGTTCTCGGCCGTCACCCGCAGGCGGGCGGACTGCACCTTCATGCCGGAGGCGGCGAGGCGCATGGCGATGTTGAGGTCCATGGCGTTGGGTTCCTTCTAGGGATCAGCTCTGGGGCAGGCCCAAGGCCGTGCGCATCATGCCGAGATAGCGGCGGTAGAGATTCGTCGTGAGCTGATAGTCGAGCTCGGTGTCGGCCATCTTCTGCATCTGCTCGGGCAGCTCGACCGCATTGCCCGACGGCGCCGTCTCGAACGAGTCCACGACCGCCGCCTTGAACTCCTGACCGGCACCCCCCTTCGCTTCGGCATGGGCCGCCGCCGTGCGCGCCAGCGCCAGCTGCTGGGCGCCGGTCGCGTGACGCAGCAGCGTGTCGAAGTTGGCCGGGGCCAGATCCTGGGCGCCGTAGCCCGGCGTGTCGGCATTCGCGATGTTCTCGCTCAGCACGCCCATGCGCTCGCCGAGCCATGCCTGTCGGCCGGAGATCAGCCCGAACAGGGTGGAGCCGTCGACGCTCATGATCCTCGCCTCTTCGGTGGCACCTCCCGTCCCGGAGGTCCGCGCCGTTGAAGCTTACGGATGTTAAGGTTAACAAACCGTGAAAGCGCCCGACCGGGCCTTCGGAGCCGCATGCTCTACCTGACGCGCCGCACGGGCGAGGCCGTGATCATCGACAACCGCATCGAGATCCGAATCGTCGAGGTGCACGGACGAACCGTGAAGCTCGGCCTCAACTTTCCGCCCGACGTCCAGGTGCTGCGGGAGGAGGTTTATCTCGAGGTGAAAGCCGCCAACGAAGCGGCCGCCGAGCGTGGCGACGAGACTCCGCCGGAGCCGGTATGACCGCGCTGCCACCTCTCGTCGCCGTCGTCATGGGCAGCCAGTCCGACTGGGCGACCATGCGCCACGCCGCGGAGGTGCTCGACGAGCTGGGTGTGCCGCACGTGGCGCGGATCGTCTCTGCGCATCGCACGCCCGAGCGGCTCGTCAGCTTCGCTCATGGCGCGCAGGAAGCAGGTCTCAAGGTTGTCGTCGCCGGTGCCGGCGGGGCGGCGCATCTGCCGGGCATGATCGCGTCGATGACGACACTGCCGGTGCTGGGTGTGCCGGTGGAGAGCAAGGCGCTCAGCGGCTGGGACAGTCTCCTGTCGATCGTCCAGATGCCGGGCGGCGTGCCCGTCGGTACACTTGCCATCGGACGCGCGGGTGCGATCAATGCGGGAATTCTGGCCGCCTCGATCCTGGCCCTGTCTGATTCCGCCCTGGCCGATCGGCTGGCCGTCTGGCGCCAGCGGCAGACCGAGGCTGTGGCCGAGCATCCCAGCGACGAGCCCGCACTTTGAGCACCGTTCCGCCGGGCTCGGTCATCGGCATCCTGGGCGGCGGCCAGCTCGGCCGCATGACGGCGATGGCGGCCGCCCGACTCGGCTATCGCTGCCACATCTTCGCACCCGAGGCCGAGAGCCCCGCGGCAGACGTCTCGGCCGCCTGGACCAGGGCCGACTATGCCGACGAGGCGGCCCTGCGCCGCTTCGCGCGCGAGGTGGACGTGGTGACGCTGGAGTTCGAGAACGTCGCCGTCTCGGCGGTCGAAATGCTCCGGTCCCTTGTTCCGGTGCGTCCCGGCCCGTCGGTGCTCGCCATTACCCAGGACCGCGTCGCCGAGAAGGACTTCGTGCGCGGCATCGGGGTCGCGGTCACCGATTATGCCGCCGTCCGCAGCCCCGACGAGTTGGCGGAAGCGGCCCGGCGGCTCGGCCCAGGCATCCTGAAGACGACCCGCCTCGGCTATGACGGCAAGGGCCAGCTTCGCCTGGCGTCCGATACCGATCCGGCCGCTGCTTTCGCGTCGCTCGGCCAGCCGGTCCAGATCCTCGAAGCCTTCGTCGACTTCGAGATCGAGCTGTCCGTGGTGACGGCTCGGGGCGTGGACGGCGCCCACCGCAGCTACGTGCCCGTCGAGAACCGCCACCGGCATCACATCCTCGACCGCACGATCGCTCCGGCCGAGCTGCCACCGTCGCTCGTGGCGGAAGCCGTCGACATGGCCGAACGCATCGCCGCGTCCCTCGATCTGACCGGCCTGCTCGCCGTCGAGATGTTCCTCACCAAGGACGGTCGGCTGCTCGTCAACGAGCTGGCCCCTCGTCCCCACAACTCCGGTCATTGGACGATCGACGCCTGCGCCGTCAGCCAGTTCGAGCAGCTGGTCCGTGCCGTCTGCGGCCTACCGCTGGGCGATCCCACCCGTTTCGCCAACGCCGAAATGGTCAACCTGCTCGGCGAGGACGTGCTGCGCTGGCCGGAACTGCTGGCGGAGCCCGGGGCTCGACTCCATCTCTATGGCAAGCGGGAGGCGAAGCCGGGTCGCAAGATGGGCCATGTCACCCGGCTCAAGGGTGCCGACCGTTCATGATCCTCAGGCGATGATGTCGGGAATGCGGTTGTTCTCGAGCCAGCTGATGCGGTCCTTCAGGACCAGCTTCTGCTTCTTGAGGCGCTGCAGTTCGAGCTCGTCGAGCCGGCCGTCGGTCTGCAGCTGCAGGATGCGTTGGTCGAGCGCGCGGTGCGCGGCCTTCAAGGTCGCGAGACGCGTGTCGATCTCCTGCGGGCCGGATTTCTCGTCCATAGTCGCGCATGACAGGGGTGGGTCGGCGTGGGAGTATGGCACGGCCTAGGTCGGTGCGCAGCAAGCTAAGCGACCCAGGTCGCCTGCTAGGAAGGTGGGGATGCGTCTCGTAGCGGATATCGGTGGCACCAACGCCCGCTTCGCGCTGGCCGGCCCGGATGGTCGGCTTCAGGCGGAGCGCCGCCTTGCCGTCGCCGATTTTCCGGGCCTGGCCGAGGCGGCGGAAAGCTATCTCGGTGGCCGCAAGGTCGAGGAGGCGGTGATCGCGGTCGCGACGCCGATCGAGACCGACGAGGTCCGGCTGACCAACGCGCATTGGAGATTCTCGGTCAGCGGCCTCGGCCCGCGGCTCGGCATTCCGCGCTTGGCGGTGATCAACGATTTCGTCGCGCAGGCTTTTGCGGTGCTGCACTTGAGCCCGGGAGACTGGGAGCCCGTCGGCGGGGGCGAGAGCGTGCCCGGCCGCGCCATCGGCGTGCTCGGTGCGGGTACTGGACTGGGAGTCTCGGCCCTGGTGCCGACCAATGCGGGTTGGGTCGCCCTGCCGACCGAGGGCGGGCACACGACGCTGATCGCCGAGACCGAGGAGGAGCGGGCCGTTCGCGACTGGCTCGGTCAACGCTTCGGCCACATCTCCAATGAGCGTGTCCTGTCCGGACCCGGACTGCTCAACCTCGCCGAGGCGCTGGCCGGTGTTTCGGGCGGGACCACGACGGCGCGCACGCCTGCCGATGTGTCGGCCTTCGCCGGCAATGCGAGCTGTCCCTACTGCGTCTCGGCCGTGCGCATCTTCTCGGCCCTGCTCGGTGCCTTCGCGGGCAATCTGGCGTTGGTCTATGGTGCGAGGGGAGGCATCTACGTCACCGGCGGCGTCGGTCGCCAACTGGGGCCGTTGTTCGATCGCGATGCCTTCCGCCGACGCTTCACCGACAAGGGCCGCATGTCCGCCTATCTCGATCCGATCCCCACACGGCTCGTGAAGCGCGATGAGACGGGCTTGCTCGGGGCCGCCTTCTATCCGGTGGACCAGTGAGCAAGCATCCGAAGTTCTGGGACTACTCGGTCGCCCTTTATGCGAAGCCGGGGATCGCGACCCTGTGCCTGCGGTTGCAGGACGATGCCGGCTGCGACGTGAACCTACTGCTCTTGAGTTGCTGGCTGGGAGAGATCGGGCGGCTGCCGGATCCCGCCGTCGCCCGCAATCTGCGAGCGATCGCCTCCGAATGGCAGCGACCTGTCATCCGACCGGTTCGCGAGGTGCGCCGGGTCCTTAAAGAGCGGTTCGAGAGGGGGGCTGCACCTCCTGGTCTCGCGGCCGTGCGCGAGCGCATCAAGGCGCTGGAACTGGATTTCGAACGTCTGGCGCAGGAAGAGTTGGAAGTTGCAGCACTCGCCAGTGCGGCAGCGCCGGAAGGCAAGCTCACCGCCGGAAGGGCACTGGAACGACTGGTGCCGAAAACGCGGCAGCGCATGAAGGATACCCAAATGCTGCTGGACGGCGCCTTCTCCAGCAGCTGAATCGCTCGCGCAACTCACGGAAAAAGCGAACGAAAGGATCGGATTTCCGCGCAATCCGACCCGTCGGGCGCAGCGAAACCGCGCTCCTTAGCGGCGGATTACGCCGATTTCAAATTAATTCCTCTGGCGCCCAACGCGCACTGTCACTAACATGCCTTATGCGTCCATGGAGACAAGGGAGGGCTCAGAGACGATGCCCATCGAGGACCATGTTGACAGCCTGCGTGCGAAGCACGCGCACCTCGAGCAGATGATCGAGGAGGAGCAGCACCGACCGATGCCGGACCAGGTGCTCATATCGCGACTGAAGAAAGAGAAGCTGCGGCTGAAAGAGGAGATGGAGCATCTCCGCCCACATTTGAGGAGGTCCGAGCCCATGAGGGCTTCGGCCTAGGCGAACCAAGCGATCGAGCGGGGCCCTGAGAGGCCCCGCTCTCGTTTCCAGGGTCAGGTGCGAGCGGCGAGCAGGCCGCGAGCCGCTAGGTTACGCATCAGCGCCATGGCTCCGAACGTCCAGGGTTCGACCTGGTCGGTCTGGGCGACGCGGTTGACCAGCGTGCCGAGTTTCGGGCTGGCGATGGTCACGGTGTCGCCGAGGTGGTGCGTGAAGCCCTGCCCGGGCGCGTCGCGGTCTTCGACCGGTGCGAACATCGTGCCACAGTAGAGCACGAACCCGTCCGGATATTGATGGTTCTTGCCGCTGCCCTGGGCCACTAGGTCCAGCGGATCGCGGCTGATCTCGGCCATCGAACTGGCGCCCTTGAGCGTGAACCCGTCCGTGCCCTCGACCGTCATGGTGAGTTCGGCACGGCGGACATCGTCGATCCTGAAACCGTCGGCGAACAGGCGGATGAACGGGCCGACGGCGGACGACGCGTTGTTGTCCTTGGCCTTGCCGAGAAGCAGCGCGCTGCGGCCCTCGAAGTCGCGCAGGTTCACGTCGTTGCCCAACGTGGCACCGACGACCGAACCGGCCGCATTGACGACCAGCACTACCTCCGGCTCGGGATTGTTCCAGCGCGAGCCGGGATGGATGCCGATCTCGGCTCCCGTGCCGACCGAGGACATCGGTTGAGCCTTGGTGAAGATCTCGGCGTCGGGGCCGATGCCGACTTCGAGGTATTGCGACCAGGCGCCCTGCTCTATGAGGTGCGCCTTGACCCGCGCCGCGGCCTCCGAGCCCGGCACGATGGCGCGCAGGTCGCCGCCGACCAGCCGGACGAGATCGGTTCGGATCGCCTCCGATTTCGCGGCATCGCCACGAGCACGCTCCTCGACGACACGCTCGAGCATGCTGCGGACGAAGGTCACCCCGGCCGCCTTGCAGGCCTGAAGGTCGATCGGTGCGAGCAGCCAGGGCAGGGCGCGATCTCGGCGGTCGTACCGGCTGTTGGCGAGGATGGCGGCGACGTCTCCGATCACGGGCGCGCCGGAAGTGCGTGCCAGCGCCACCGGGTCCGGCGCATTGCAGAGCTCGCTCATGGTGGGGGCGAGAGCCGTCAGATCGTGAAGCTTGCCGCCCCGAACGGCGACGACCGCCGGACCGTCGGCCTCGGGCAGCCACACCCGGCCGACCAGCACCGCACTTTCCGCATCCACCGGCAGCGCTTGCGCCGGCTCCAGCCGTTCGTCCATTCGAGCCTCCCAGTCGTTCTTGTTTCAGGCGCCGAGCATGTCTTGCAGGAAGCGGCCGCCGACGTCGATGCCCTCCGGATCGATGCTGTGCGGCAGCCCTGGCCGCAAGACCCACTGCACCGGGATCTCGGCCGCCTGCAGCCCTTCGACGGCCATGAAGAGCGCGTCGACCGGCACGACGTCGTCGGCATCACCGTGGATCAGCATGACGGACGGGCGGCACTTCAATTCGACCGGCAGCAGTTCCGGCCCGAGGAGGGCTCCCGAGAAGCCGAGCACGGCCGCTGCAGGCTTCGGCCGTCGCGGCGCGACATGCAGCGACATCATCGTGCCCTGAGAGAAGCCGAGAAAGGCCAGTGCACGGTCGTCAAGTCCGTGTCGGGCAAGCAACGTATCGACGTACTGGTCGAGCACCGGTGCGGTGCGGCGAACCCCGGCCAGCATTGTCGCCGGGCGACGGTCCTGCAGGCTGAACCACTGCCGACCATAGGGAGCCATATCGCAGGGCTCCGGGGCGTCCGGAGCGTAGAAAGCCGCATGAGGCAGGCGCTTGGCCAGTAACGGGGCGAGTTCGATCAGGTCCGATCCGTCCGCGCCGACACCGTGCAGGAGCACCACCACCTGCCGCGCCGGACCACCTGCGGCAGGCGGCCTCGATGGCCCGAAAATCGTCGTCACCCGTGGCTTTCCTCGCTGCTCCGGCGCTTGCACCGTGTCGTTCCAGGCATAATGATCGCGGCGTCGGTGCGGCTCAACCCCGGGTACTGTGCCTGCGGTCCGCGGCCTCGGTCGAAGCGATGCTCAAGGGAAGCGATTTCCTGCCGGTGCCGTCGGCGGGCGAAGGTGCCAATGTGACACGCTTCGCACCCAGCCCGACGGGCTACCTGCATCTCGGCCACGCCTACTCTGCGCTGTTCGCCTACGAGGCGGCACGCGCTTCGGGCGGGCGGTTCCTCCTTCGCATCGAGGACATCGACCAGACGCGTTGTCGTCCTGAGTTCGAGCGCAGCATCATCGACGACCTTTCCTGGCTCGGCATCCGTTGGGACGGCGTGGTTCGCCGCCAATCCGACCACATCCAGGTCTATCGCAACGCGCTGGCCGCGCTGCAGGCGCAGGACCTGATCTATCCCTGCTTCTGCAGCCGGCAGCAGATCAGGCTGGAAATCGAGCAGGCCGGCCGGGCACCGCACGGCCCCTCGGGTGAAGCACTCTATCCCGGTATCTGCCGCCACCTCGACCTGATCGAGCGCGAGTTCCGTATGCGCAACGGGCACGCCTATGCGCTCCGGCTCGACGTGCAGCGGGCTCTGGAGATGACCGGGCCCCTGAGCTGGTACGATTGCCGTGCCGGTTGGGTCCAGGCCACGCCGGAGGTGCTGGGGGATGTCGTCCTGGCCCGAAAGGACGTGCCGACGAGCTATCATCTCGCCGTGACGGTCGACGATCATCTGCAGGGTATCACCCTCGTGACGCGCGGCGAGGACCTGTTCCACGCCACCCATGTCCACCGCCTCCTGCAGGCCCTGCTGGGCTACGACTCGCCCCGCTACTATCACCACAACCTCATCGCCGACAGCACGGGCCAGCGCCTCGCCAAGCGCAACCGGGCGATCACGCTCCGCCACATGCGGGACACGCGGCGCACCCCCGATGACATCTGGCGGCTGATCGGGCTCGCCCTGCATCCGGCGATGGCCGAGGCGGGCTGATTGCGCCGGGCCGTCCTCGGCCTGCTCGTCCTTCTTCTCGCCGGCTGCCTGCAGGCGGGGTTCGAGGAGCCGCCGCCGGGGGGGCCGGTCGAGACGCGCTGGGCACCGGAGACTACACCCACGGCTATCGCGCTGACGGTGCACGGCTTCAACGATAGGAAGGCCGCGTTCGCGGAGTTCGGCCAGTTCGCTGCGACGCAGGGGGTGCTCGTAGTCGCCTACGACCAAGCCGGCTTCGGGGTCCGCTCGGACCGCCGGCAGTGGGCCGGCACCCCTCAACTCGCCGGCGAGTTGCACGATCGGGTGCTGGCGCTCCAGCACGAGTATCCGGGAGTTCCGGTCTACGTCGTGGCGGAGAGTATGGGAGCCTCGGTCGCCATCGTCGCTTTCTCCGAGCCGGAGGCACCGCCCATTGCTGGTCTCGTTCTCGTCTCGCCGGCGGTCTGGGGCGGGAACACTCTGAAGCCGCTCTACCGCTTCATCCTTCGCTCCGTGTCGACGATCGCCCCGGGCGTTCGGGTGACCGGCCGAGGTCTGGGGCGTCAGTCTTCGGACAACATCCCGGCCATCAAGGCGTTGGCCAAGGATCCCATGTTCATCAAGGACACCCGGCTGGACACGATCCAGGGCGTGGTCGGCCTCATGGACGAGGCACGCCGCAGAGCGCCCGACGTGACGCCGCCGACCATGGTGCTCATCGGCGCCAACGATCAGATCGTGCCGCTGACGGCCATCGAGAGCTTTCTCGCGGAGGACGCTCCGCGCGACTGCACGACCATCGCCTACCTCGGCGGCTGGCACCTGCTTCTCCGTGATCTGCAGCGGGAACGCGTCTTCGAGGACATCCTGGCCTGGATGCATGGCGATCCGCCGCCGTCAGGTCTTTGGCGGCCCTGTGCCGCGGGAGTTACGGCGTCGGCCCGGCATTGACAGCCAGGACCGCGAGGTTCATGCCCCGCGCCGGATCTGCGACCCTCTCTAGGACAGAATGCCATGGCCGATGCCAGCTTGTGGCAGTCGATCGTTCTCGGCCTCGTCGAAGGCATCACCGAGTTCATCCCCGTCTCCTCGACGGGCCACCTGATCCTGGTCGGTCATCTCATCGGCTTCGAGGGCGACGCCGCCAAGGTCTTCGAGGTGGTGATCCAACTCGGTGCCATCCTCGCCGTCTGCATCCTCTACTTCGGCCGCTTGTGGAAAGCTGTGGTGGAGCTGCCGACCAACCCGGCAGCGCGCCACTTCGCGCTCACGGTGCTGGTCGCCTTCCTGCCATCGGTGATCCTGGGTCTGGTGCTGCACGACTTCATCAAGTCGGTGCTGTTCTCGCCCTGGGTCGTCGTCTGGAGCATGATCCTCGGCGGCATCGCCATCCTGGTCATCGAGCGCGTGCACCCCCGTTTCCGACACGAGGACTCGCAGGCACTGCCGACCGGGACGGCCCTGGGCATCGGTCTCTTCCAGGTGATCTCGATGATCCCCGGTGTATCGCGCTCGGGCGCCACGATCATGGGGGCACTGCTGCTGGGCGTGGACCGCAAGGCCGCCGCCGAGTTCTCCTTCTTCCTCGCCATTCCGACCATGCTGGGGGCCAGCGCCCTCGATCTCTACAAGGCGCGCGACCTGTTGCAGGCGAGCGATCTCGTCAGCATCGCGGTCGGCTTCGTCGTCGCCCTCGTGTCCGCCTTCGTCGTCGTGCGCGCGTTCGTCGGCTTCATCCAGCGCCACACCTTCGACGTCTTCGGCTGGTACCGGATCGCCGCCGGCGTCGTCATGGCGGCGGTGCTTTGGGCCTTCGCCTGATCGGCGGAACCGGTCCCAAGGGGCGGCGTTTCGGACATGGGCCGAGGCGGCACCGGGGTCGCGGCCAACTGGACGGTCGCGCAACCATGCTTCTTCAGGCTCCGCCGGTGTTCGATCCGGCACCTACACCTCTACAGCTCGGGTCGACGCCTGCGGCAAGTGCCGATGTTCGCGTTCAATATGCAGCCTTGCCTTATCGTGAGGACGAGGAAGGCGAGCTGCATATCTTGCTCGTGACTTCCCGCGAGACCAAGCGCTGGATCCTGCCGAAGGGATGGCCCGAGCGGAAGATCGCTCCGCATCTGCTGGCGGCCAAGGAGGCGTATGAGGAAGCCGGCGTCCGCGGCATTGCCTCGCCCGAGCCTATAGGTAGTTATCGCTACGGCAAGCGGCTGTCGGACGGCGCTGTCGTACCCTGCGACGTGCAGGTCTACCCGATCGAAGTGGTCCGCTTGCGCAAGAGTTGGCCGGAACGCAAGCAGCGCGAGCGCATCTGGGTCACCGTCCCCGAAGCTGCGATGATGGTCGAGGAGCCGGGCCTCGTATCGCTCCTTCTGTCACTTCAGGACTGACCGGAATTCCTCCCGCACCTGCTCGGACATTGTCGATTGCTCAATCCGATCCAGTAGGTCCGCTGCGGCTCGCAGCCTTTCGCCTCTGTCACTCGACGCCCGCTGCAGAAGCAGACGGCCCTCGCTCCAAGTGAGCTGCGGATCGGCGATCTCCGGCTTTCTTGCGCGGAAGGTTGCGGCGACGGCCTTGGGACCGGCTTCGAGCCGTGCAATGTCCAGTCGTCGGCAGCGCAGGCGCAGCCGGGTCATGGCGAGCAGATCGACCGCCTGGGACGGGGGCTCGCCGAAACGGTCCTCGATCTCATCCGTGAGATCGTTCAGCTCCCGCTCGTCCTGCAGGCGCGCGAGACGAGCATAGATGTCCAGGCGGAGTTCCGGCTCAGGAACGAGATCGGCCGATAGCCGCGCGTCGATCCCGAGCTGCAACTCGGGTGTCCAGTCGTCCTCGGCCGGCCCGCCGCGGGCACGGCGCAGCGCGCTGGCGAGGAGATGCTCGTAGAGACCGGCGCCGATGCGCTTCAGGTGGCCCGCCTGCGCGTCGCCCGCGAGTGCGCCCGCCCCGCGCAGGTCCAGGTCACGGGCACTGATCGCGAAACCTGCGCCGAGATGGTCGAACGTCTCCAGGGTCTTCAGGCGCTCGACGACCGCCTCGGGCAGCGGCTCGTTCGCCGCGTGCAACAGGTAGCAGGCACCCCGTCGGCTGGCACGTCCGACCCGACCCCGCAGCTGGTGAAGCTGGGCGACGCCGAACCGGTCCGGGTGCCAGATCATGATGGTGTCGTCCCCGGGGACGTCGAGGCCCGCCTCGATGATCGAAGTTGCGAGCAGCACGTCGTGGGCGCCGTCGGCGAAGGCAAGCACGAGGCGGTCGAGGTCTGCCGTCTTCATCCGGCCGTGCACGGTTGCTATGTCCAGCTCGGGCACGATCGCCGAAAGGCGTTTGCGCATCGGTTCGAGATCGGCGATCCGCGGCACGACGACGAAGCTGCGGGCGCCCCGGCGCCGCTCACGCAGCAGCCCCTCGCGGATCACGCCCGGGTCGTCGGCCAATACGAAGGTTCGGGTGGGCTGTCGGCGCTGCGGCGGTGTCGCGATGACACTGATTTCCTGGACGCCGGCCAGTGCCGACTGCAGGGTCCGCGGGATTGGCGTTGCGGTCATGGTCAGGACGTGCACACCGCGCCGCAGTCGTGCCAGCGCTTCCTTCTGCTTCGTCCCGAACCGCTGCTCCTCGTCGATGACGATCAGGCCCAGATTCTGGAACTCCAGTTTCCGCGAGGCCAGCGTGTGCGTGCCGACCACGATGTGGATCGAGCCGTCGGCGAGACCCTCGCGCACCTTGCGCATCTGACGCTCGCCGCCGAGCCTGGAAAGCTGTTCAACGCGCAGGTCGAAGCCAGCGAAGCGCCGCCGAAACGTCTCCAGGTGCTGGCCGACGAGCAGGGTGGTGGGTGCCAGCACCGCGACCGGGAACCCGTTGAGCGCAGCGATGGCCGCAGCGCGAAGGGCCACCTCCGTCTTGCTGAACCCGACATCCCCGCAGATGAGCCGATCCATGGGAGGTGCGCCGCGCGCGAGATCGGCCAGCACGGCGTCGATCGTGGCCGACTGATCCTCGCTCGGCTCATGAGGGAAGCGGCGGACGAAACGCTCGTAACCCTTGGGCCGGGTGAGCTTGGCTCCCCCCGCCTCGGCCCGCTCGGCAGCGATATCCGCCAGCGCGCCGGCGGTGTCCTCGAGCTCCGACACGACTTCGTCACGCCTGTTCCGCCAGACCACGCCGTCGAGACGGTCGAGCGACACGTCGGCATCCGCAGAGCCGTAGCGCCAAACCCGGTCGAGTTCGGTAACCGGGATCAACAGCCGTCGATCGCCCGCGAACCTCAGCACGACATGTTCGCCGGCCTGGGGGTCGCCCTCGACCGTCTCCAGGCCGACCAGCTCGGCGATCCCGTAGTCGAGGTGCACGACCCGATCGCCCGGGTGCATTTCCATGGCTGTGACGAGTACTTTCGCCGTCTGCGGTTGCGGCCGGCCCCGAGCCCCGATCCCGGTGGCGTCGATGACCGTAAGGACATCGGTCGCGAAGCCCGCACAAGGTCCGGCCAGAAGAGCCAATCGACCGGGCGTCAGATCCACGATCCGGCGCCAATCGGCGGCCCGAACTGGCTCGATGCCGAGCCTCGTCGCCAGGGACGCACCGACTTCATTCGCCCCGGCCAGAACCACAAGTCGCTCGTCAGCGAGGAGCTGGCGGACGGAGTTCGTCAGTCTTGCCCGGCTCCGGATGACGTTGTCCGTCGCGGCTCCGGCACCGCGCTCGAGCCGGAGAATCGGCCGCCCGGCCAGTGCTTCGCTCCACTCCTCGCGGGTGAGGTGGAGTCCTTCTGGGTCCATGAGCACCCGTACCTCGCCGCTCGCGGCCTCGGCCCGCATCAGCGCCCGCCGCGCGGCGAAGGCTTCGGCCACCAGATCGGTCCATGCGTCGAACCGCGCCTCCGCATCTCCGTCGAATACGATACGTGCATCTGGAAGGCAGTCGAACAGCATCGTCAGGTCCCGGCGCAGACCAGCCAGCGCGTGGAGATCGTCGGGTGGTCCCTCGTCGTCGATCTCGGCGGCTTCGGAGGCGGGTCGCACCGAAATCCGGTCGATCTCCTCGACGCTGCGCTGCGTCAGCGGATCGTAGCGGCGGATCGACACGATGCGGTCGTCCCCGGTCTCGATCCGCACCGGTAGCTCGGCGGCGGCTGGAAACAGCTCGGGCACACTCCCGCGCAATGCCATTTCGTCCGGCTCGTCCACCCGCTCGTCGGCTATGTAGCCGCTCCGCTGCAGGAAACGGGCAAGCCCCTCCCGATCCAGCGGTGTGCCCACGGTGATGTCGATCTGGAGTTGGGCCAAGCTCGCCGGTGGCGGCACGCGCTGCCCGAGGCCCGATGGAGTCGTCACCACGACGTTCCGCTCGGCGGTCCTGGCTAACTCCTGAACTGCAGCAACTTGGTGGCCCATGACGGCGCGCGAAGGCTGAAGGCGGTCATAGGGCATGCAGTCCCACGCCTGCAGGTGAACGACTCTCAGCGAGGGCGCGAGCGAACGCAGCCCCGTCGCCAACTCCTGGGCCCGACGATCGTCGCGCAGGACGACGATGAAGGACGCTTCCTGCTCCTCGGCCCAGGCGGCGAGCCACAAGGCCAGCAGGCCTGCCGGAGGCTCCGCAAGCGTTCCCGGTGCCCAATCCGGAACGAGGTTTCCCGCCGTCATGCCCCCTCCTGCCCACTGCCCGATCCAGCAGCGCGATGCAGAACGGGGGGTGCTAAGGCGCGTTCCCCGGCCGGGAATGCTTGCGTCGGCGCGTTCGCGACGCCGATGATCGGATCCGGTCTTGCGGGATGGTCGATGCAGCGACTGGCGGCCCTGATCGGGAAGGAGGAGCACCGGCTCACCGAGCGCATTCTCGCCTATGCGCGAGACGCCGGTTACACGGAGCATTCCTCGACACTCGCGGGTGCATGGGAGGCGTCGGTCTGCGGATTGTCCGGCCCGCTGCAGGCGGCACTGCAGCTGTTGCCCGAGCTGCACGCCGGCACCGATTACGCTCATCAACCGATCAGTGCCTTCGGTGTCGACCAGGCGCGCAAGCATCGCGAGCGCGGCGTCACCCTCGCGAGCTTCCTCGGCCTGCTGAAATACTACCGGAGAGCGTATGTCGATCTGGTGCGCGAGCACGGGTTCGAGCCCATTGAGGCCGAGGCTTATCGGGGCGCTGTGGACCGTTTTTTCGACCTGATCGAGATCGGGTTCACCAGTGAGTGGGCCGAGCTCGAGCGCGACCAGCGGATCGCCGAGCTGCAGCGTGCCAACCGCTCGATCATGGACGAGAAGAACAAGTATTTGACGATCTTCGAGAGCGTGCGCACGCCGATCCTGATCGTTGGACCGGACGGGGCGATCGACGCCGTGAACCTCGCCGCCCAGCAGATCTTCGGCGGGTCCGTTTCTCCCGGCGCCGGTTACTACCGCGGCCGGCGGGTGCCGCTGCTGGACGAGCAACTGCCCGTGCTGGCCGGCTTGGCACAGTCGGGCGACGAGGCCGAAACAGTTCTCAGGACACCTTCGGGCCCGCGCAGCTTCGTCGTGAAGGTCCAGCGGCTGCTCGATATCAGCGAGAAGTTCCTGGGCACGGTGCTCATCCTGACCGACGTCACGGACTATCTGCACGCGGTCGAGCGGGCCCAGGCCGCCGAACAGGCGCGCTCCGCCTTTCTCGCCACCATCACGCACGAACTGCGCACGCCACTGAACGGCATCCTCGGCGGGGCGATGCTGCTCCGTCGCGACAATGACCCTGCCTATCTCGACGCCATCATGTCCTCGGCCGAGAGCCTCCTGCTCATGGTCGACGACATTCTCGACTACTCGCGGATCGAGGCCGGTGCCGTCGAGCTGCAGCCGGCTCCCTTCCGCGTGGGCGACCTCGTGAGTTCGGCGATCCGTGTCGTCGAGACCCGAGCGCGGGAGAAACATCTCTCCGTGCAGACGCAGATCGGGGCCGCGGACGGTCGCGTCCTCCTCGCCGACCACGGCAAGATCCGCCGGGTGCTGCTCAGCCTGCTCGACAATGCCGTCAAGTTCACGGCCGAGGGGCGGATCATCGTCACGACCTCACTGGAGACGGACCCGTCGAGCGACGCGGCACGTCTGCTGATCACCGTGGCGGACACGGGTGTCGGTCTACCGCAAGAAAATGTCGACTGGCTGTTCGAGCCGTTCGTGCAGGGAAGCGACCCCGTACATCAGGGCGGAGGCGCCGGGCTCGGGCTCGCCATTGCGCGACGGCTCACGGAGCTGACCGGAGGCATGCTGACGGGGACAAACCGACCCGGTGGCGGAAGTGCCTTCACGATCGACCTGCCGGTGCGCCTGCTCGGCGCATTGCCCGAACCCACGTCGGCGCCTGTGCCAGCCTCGGGTCGGGTTCTGGTCGTGGACGACGATGAGGTGAGCCGCCTCGTCACGGCCGGCATGCTGAATGCTTCGGGATACGCCGTCGCCACCGCCGCCTCGGTCGGCGACGCGCTGGCCGCACTCGGGGAGCAGGCGTTCGACGCTATTGTCCTCGACATGCATCTGCCCGACGCCAGCGGTCCGGAGATCGTCCGCCGTATCCGGGGCTCATCCTCGTCCGAGCCCGCGAGCACGCCGCTGGTGGGGCTGACCGCTCACGTCGATGCCGACGAGAGGCGGCGCGTTTTGGCGGAAGGTCTACACTCCATTCTGGTGAAGCCCTGCGAGGCCGACGATCTCGACAAGGCGATCCGGCGGGCGCGGGCGGCGCGGACCGCTGACATCCCCGACGCTCAACCCAGCACTGGTGCCGGCGATCCGTTCCTGGACGAGCGCCTCCTGCTGGCCCATCTCGATGCCCTGGGTCCGCCGGCCGTGACCGCGATCATCGAAGCCTTCGAGCGCACGGCCGACCGGACATCCACATCACTTTCCGCCCAGGGCGACCCGCGTGCGATGGCCGAGGCACTCCACCAGCTCAAAGGTGCGGCTGCCACTCTTGGACTGAAGGCGCTGCAGCGGACCTGCGCCGCGCTGGAGCAATCGCGGATCACGGATGCCTCGGTTCGGTTGGCGCGGCTCGATCATGTCCTGCGACCGACCAGAGAGGCGCTATCTGCCTTTCGCCGTGATCGTCTGACGTGAGTCGCTGCCAGGTCAGCTGACGTTGCCGACCTCACGCTGCGGCGGGGGGCGGAAAACGTAACCTACCCCATGCACGGTCTGAATGAACCGCGGCCGTCGCGGGTCCTCTTCGATCTTTCGCCGAATCCGGCCGACCAGAGCGTCGATCGTCCGATCGGTGGGGCTGTCCAACCGGTGGCTGCTGCCGTCCAGGAGATTGTCGCGGGTCAGCACGCGGTTGGGCTGCGACACGAGGGCCGCCAGGATCTCGTACTCGGCTCTGGTCAGCGGGATCTCGACGTCGTCGACTCCCGTCAGCCGCCAGCTGTCGAGGTCGAGCTTCCAGTCGGCGAATCGTATCACCTTGTTGCCCGGTGCCGCGCGCGCCGCGACGGTGCAGCGGCGGAGAATGTTGCGGGCACGTGCCAGCATCTCGCGCGCGTTGAAGGGCTTCGTGATGTAGTCGTCGGCCCCGAGCTCCAGCGCCACGACCCGCTCCACCTCGTCATCCCGATGCGCCGTGATCACCATGATCCCGACATCGGTCTGGCCTCGCAGCTGGCGGAGCAGGGAGATCCCGTCCTCGCCGGGCAGCCGGACATCGAGCGTGATGAGGTCGGCAGGCTCCGCCGCCAGGGCGCAGCGGAGATCGCGCCCGCTCTCGACCGCCGTGACGCGGTAGCCTTCGCTCGCGAAATAGCCGCATATCAGGGCGCGACTCGTCGGCTCGTCCTCGACGACGACGACATGGTGCTGACGCTCGATCGGCCCGCCTCCCGACCGGTTGTTCCTTGCTGCCGGGCCTCAGCTCGTTTGTGACGCTGCTGTTAGCATCCTGTTCGCAACTTTGTGAGGCCTATTATCTTGCACCCGAAACGCTGTTCACAGCGGTCCTGTAGGACGTGCCGCCAGCAGGGAAAACTCACCGACGAACGGTGAGATCGCGCGCGGCATGGTGGAATGCTCGATTCGTTCTGGCTTTGGATGCGGCAGTCGCGGCTCGGGGTGGTCGCGGCGACGTTGCTGCTCGTCGGCGGCCTCGGCGGTATCCTCTTCTGGGGTGCCTTCAACACCGCCATGGAGAAGACCAACAGCATCGAGTTCTGCATCAGTTGTCACGAGATGCGGGACAACGTCTACGCCGAGTACGTTCAGACCATCCACTACAAGAATCCCGCTGGCGTCCGGGCGATCTGCTCCGACTGCCACGTGCCGAAGGACTGGATGCACAAGGTCGTGCGCAAGGTCCAGGCGACCAACGAGCTCTATCACTGGGCCGTCGGCACGATCGACACGAAGGAGAAGTTCGAGGCGAAGCGGCTGGAGCTGGCGCGCCACGTCTGGGCGACGATGGAGGCGACGGACTCCCGCGAGTGCCGCAACTGCCACTCCTTCGACGCCATGGATTTCCACAATCAGCGGCCGAAAGCGGCGGAGACGATGCAGAAGGCCGCCACGGACGGCGGGACCTGCATCAACTGCCACAAGGGTATCGCCCACAAGCTCCCGGACATGACCGCCGGCTACAAGGCGATGGCGAAGCAGCTTCTGGCCCAGGGAGAGAAGGACGCCGCCACGGCCGACCGGCTGTTCGCGCTGAAGACGAAGCCTCTCTTCGCTGCCGCCGACGCGAACGGCGATCCGGTTGGCCGGCTCTTTCCGGCGACGCCGGTCAAGGTGCTGGCGCGCGAGAACGGCCTGCTCAAGGTGCAGATCGACGGCTGGCAGCAGGAACAGGCCGAGCGCGTGATGTACCAGCGCTTCGGGCAGCGCGTCTTCGCCGCCGCCCTCCAGCCGCCGCTGATCGAGGCGGTGAAGCTGGGCCAGGGCAAGAAGGATCCCGATTCGGACCTCACCTGGTCACCGGCGACCCTCGAAGCCTGGACGACGCCCGATGCGCTCACGGCGGACGAGGCCGGCCTCTGGGCCTACGGGCAGGAGATGTTCGTCTCAAGCTGCTCGACCTGCCATGCGCGGCCGGCACCCGACCACTACCTGGCCAATCAATGGATCGGCACGCTGAAGGCGATGTCGCGGTTCATCAGCCTCGACAAGGACGACTACGCATTGCTGCAGACATACCTGCAGCTCAACGCCAAGGACGCGACCCAACATGTCGACGGCAGTTGAGATCGACGGCCCCGCGGCCGCCGGACGGCTCGCCGCGTACCGTCTCTTCGCGCGGCTATTCGCCTGGGAGCTGGACGGGCCGGCGCTGACCGCACTCGGCGACGGCGCCCTGCTGCAGATCCTGATGGAAGCGACCGACGGCCAGCCGCCGCCGTCGCCGGGCCTGCTGATGGTGGAGCGCATGCTGGCGCAGGGCGACGGTGCGCTCGAAAGCGACCTGCGCGTCGCCTATGCCGGACTGTTCCACGGCGGCCAGCCGGACTCGGCACCGCCCTACGAGTCGTACTACCGCGACGCCAAGGGTCGCCTCTTCGGCCAGTCGACGACGCAGATGGCCGACCTCCTGCGTCAGCACGGATTGACGCCCGCAGCGCACGTCCGCGAGCCCTTGGACCATGTCGCCATCCAGCTTCAGCTCATGGCCGAGCTGGTCCTGAAGGCAGCGGTCGAGCAGCAACGCCAATTGCTCGACCAGCATCTCCTGGTCTGGATCCCGGCCTTCGCCCGCGCGTGCGAGCGCTGCGATCGCAGCCGGTTCTACGCCGCCGCGGCCGATCTGCTGCGATGGTTCATCACCGAGGATGCCGCCTTTCTCGGGGAAGGGGCGTCGCCTCGCCATTCCATGACCCTATCCTCCCACGACGAGAAGAGGACCTCACCATGAGCGCGTCTTCCTGGAACCCTGGTTTCGGCCTGTCGCGTCGCGACGCGGTTCGGGGCCTCTCCGCCGCGGTGGCGATGGGGGCCCTCGCACCCTCGCTCTTCACCCGGGGTGCCTGGGCCCAGGGGGCGAGCGGCGAGATCATGAGCGGCTCGCACTGGGGTGCCTTCTGGGCCAAGGTCGAGGACGGTCGCTGGACCTCCATCCGACCCTGGGAGGAGGATCCGCACCCCAGCGACCAGCTGCCCGGCGTCATGGACTCGGTCTATTCGGCCAGCCGTATCAAGTATCCGATGGTGCGCCGCGCCTTCCTGGAAAAAGGTCCGGGTGCGTCGCCCGAGTTGCGCGGCCAGAACGACTTCGTCCGGGTCAGCTGGGACGACGCCCTGAACCTCGTGGTCAAGGAGCTGCAGCGGGTCGACAAGGCCTATGGTCCGGTCGGCACCTTCGCCGGTTCCTATGGCTGGAAGAGTGCGGGCAAGCTGCACAATTGCCAGTCGCTCCTGCGGCGCATGCTCAATCTCAAGGGCGGCTTCGTGAACTCGTCGGGTGACTATTCGACGGGTGCGGCCCAGATCGTGATGCCGCACGTCGTCGGCACGCTCGAGGTTTACGAGCAGCAGACTGTGTGGCCCGTGGTCGTCGCCGACACCGAGGTGCTGGTCCTCTGGGGCAATGATCCCGTCCGGACGAATCAGATCGGCTGGGTCATTCCGGATCATGGGGCCTATGCCGGCCTGGAGGCCTACAAGGCGACCGGCAAGCCGGTGATCTCGATCAACCCGGTCCACACCGCCAGCGCCAAGATGATGAATGCGGAATGGATCCCCATCAAGCCGCACACCGACGTGGCGCTCATGCTGGGCGTCGCCCACACTTTGCAGACCGAAGGGCTGGTCGATAAGGAATTCGTCGGCACCTACACCACGGGCATGGACAAGTTCGTGCCCTACCTGATGGGCGAGGCGGACGGCACGCCGAAGACGGCCGAGTGGGCGGAAGCGATCTGCGGCGTGCCCGCAGCCACCATCAAGGACCTGGCGCACCGGTTCGCCAAGTCGCGGACCATGCTGACGGCGGGCTGGTCGATGCAGCGCCAGCACCATGGCGAGCAGGCGCACTGGATGCTGGTGACGCTGGCTTCCATGCTCGGCCAGATCGGCCTGCCCGGCGGCGGCTTCGGTCTCAGCTACCACTATGCCAGCGGCGGCTCGCCGAGTGCCGACAGCCCCGTGCTGCCGGGCATCACCGACGGCGGCAAGGCCGTCGAGGGTGCGGCGTGGCTCACGCAGAGCGGTGCCGCCTCGATCCCGGTCTCGCGCATCGTCCAGATGCTGGAGCAGCCGGGTCAGGAGTTCGACTTCAACGGCACCCGGGCCAAGTTCCCGGAGGTGAAGCTCGCCTACTGGGTCGGCGGCAATCCGTTCTCCCACCACCAGGACCGCAACCGTATGGTGAAGGCGTGGCAGAAGCTGGAGACCGTGATCGTCCATGACTTCCAGTGGACGGCGACGGCCCGCCATGCCGACATCGTGCTGCCGGCGACCAGTTCCTACGAGCGCAACGACATCGAACAGGTCGGCGACTACTCGCTGAAGGCGATCGTCGCCATGAAGAAGGTGATCGATCCGGTCTTCGAGGCGCGCAGTGACTTCGACATCTTCTCGGCGATCGCGGAGAAGCTGGGCAAGGGCAAGGAGTTCACCGAAGGCAAGAGCGAGATGGACTGGATCCGCTCGTTCTACGCGGCGGGCCAGGAGCAGGCGAAGCAGCGCAACATTCCGATGCCCGAGTTCGACGAGTTCTGGGAGAAGGGCTCGGTCTCCTTCGCGATTCCGGACAGTGCGAAGAGCTTCGTGCGCTACGCCGAGTTCCGCGAGGATCCGGTCCTGAACCCGCTCGGCACGCCGTCGGGCCTGATCGAGATCTTCTCACGCAACATCGAGAAGATGAACTACGACGACTGTCCGCCGCACCCGACCTGGATGGAGCCGGTGGAGCGCGCCGGCACGGCAGGTGCCAAATATCCGCTGGAGCTCGTGGCTGCTCACCCGCAGATGCGCCTCCACTCGCAACTCTGCGGCACCAAGCTCCGCGAGACCTACGCGGTGGCGGGTCGCGAGCCCTGCATGATCAACACGGCGGATGCCGAAGCACGCGGCATCGCGTCGGGCGACCTCGTCCGCGTCTTCAACGACCGCGGTCAGATCCTGGCTGGGGCCGTGGTCAGCGACGACATCCGCCCGGGTGCCCTCGAGGTGTGCGAAGGCGGGTGGTACTCGCCCGAATCGGGTGAGCCCGGCGCCCTCGACCTCTACGGCGACGTCAATTGCCTGACGATCGACGTCGGCTCGTCGAAGCTGGCCCAGGGCAATTCGGGCCATACCGGGCTCGTCGACGTCGAGAGGTTCACGGGCGACGCCCCGCTGCCTTACGTCTTCTCGGCACCGGGCGAGGCCTGAGCCCACGGCGTGACACCGGGCCGGCTGGCGATGGCCCGGTGTCTCGTCCCCGCGACGTACGGCCCGTTCGCATGTTGATCATGCGGCGAGCCGAACGAAGCGGGGACGTTGAATTTGCGCTTGATCGCCCAGATTTCCGATCTGCACTTCGGCCGGCACGATCCGGCGGTCGTCGAGGCCTTGTTGGCGAGCCTGAACGGCTCGCCGCTCGATCTCGTCATCGTCAGCGGCGACTTCACGCAGCGGGCGCGCACGGCCGAGTTCGAAGCAGCGCGAGCCTTCCTCGATCGACTGAACGCGAGAACGCTCGTGGTACCCGGCAACCATGACGTCTCGCTGCACAATCCGCTGCGGCGATTGTTTCGGCCCCTGCGCCGCTATCGGCGTTATATCTCGGACGAGCGCGAGCCATTCTTCGCCGACGAGGAGATCGCGGTGCTGGGGCTCAGTACCGTCCGCCGCCTCACCGGCAAGAACGGTCGTGTCGGCTGGCGGCAGATGGACAGCATCCGTCGCATGTTCGGCGGTGTGGCGACGGACCGTTTGAAGATCCTGGCGACGCACCATCCGCTGGCGATGCCGCCCGCGGCCGACCCGCAGGATCTGGTCGGGCGGGCGGAGGCGGCACTCAACGTGGCCGCGGAGTCGGGCGTGCATCTCCTTCTGTCGGGGCACTATCACCGCTCGTTCAGCGGCGAGGCGCCGGCACACGTGGCGCGCAAGCGATCGCTGCTCGTCGTCCATGCCGGCACCGCCGTCTCGACCCGCACGCGCGGTGGGGAGGTCAACAGCTACAACCAGATCCACTTCGAGCCGTCGCCCTGCCGGCTGGCCGTGCGGGTGATGGCCTGGGCCGACAAGCTGGGCTTCGTCGAGGCGCGCCGGGAAGGCTACGGACTGCAGGGCGGTCGCTGGCATCGCGCCGACGAGGGTTGACAGGCGGGGCCGCCCGACCGGGAAATGGGTGGAGCGTATCTCCCCCGGGGAGCAGCCGCCCATGACGAGCGATCTTCTGGCGCGCAAGGTGACGAGCTTCGTCCTCTGGCTGCCGGGCGGCTCCGCCACGGCACCGCAACTCGTCATCGGCACGTTCACGCCGGGCAATCCACTGATCCTCGGCGACGAGCGGCGCCTCGCCTTGCGACCCGTGGCGGAGGTCACCGGCCTGTGGGAACTTCCGGCGGCCGAGTGCGGCTTGGCCGAGGGGACGATCCACCACTACTGGTTCGAGGTCGCCGACACGGTGCCGTGGGGCGCGGCCGGGCAGCGTGTCCTCTGCACCGACCCGACCGCGACGGCCGTCGACTGGCGCCTGCTGGCACCTCCCCTGCCGCCGCCCTACGGAGAGGATGATCGCCAGCCGGCTGGCGTGGTCCGCTTCGCGGGCGGGCGCCTCGTCGGCTGCGACCCGGCCGGCCCGGTCGACACGACCGTCGCTGACGTTCGCCCCGATCGGCTGCCCACCAACCGCCAGATCGTCATCTACGAGCTGCCGACGGCGTGGTCGAACGGAGACGAGCGGGGGGTCGGCACGTTCCGCGACGTGCTCGCCCTGATCGAGGAGGACGTGGGCGGGGCCAACTTCGCCGGTCTCGACGTCCAGCGCCGGGGCCGCTCCTACCTTGGCGAGCTCGGCGTCAACGCCCTCGAGTTGCTGCCGCCGGCGGACAGCTTCTACCGGCGCGAATGGGGCTACGGCACCACGAACTTCCTGGCCCCCGACTTCGAGTTGGGCTTCCCCGAAGGCAACAGCTCACCCTCGGCCAACGCCGATTTCCTGGCTCTCTCCCGTGCCTGCCACCGCCGCGGTATCCGGGTGATCGTCGACAAGGTGATGGCCTTCGCCAAGGAGAACGCCTACGAGCACGCCGATTTCGCGAGCTTCCACAACGCCGATCCCGGCTCGGACCAGGACGACCCCGACGCCCTGACCTCGACGCGAGGCTTCGGCCACAAAGAGGTCCGCAACGGCTTCGGCAGCACGCTGTTCAGGTACGCCCGCCGCGTGACCGCCTACGATCCGCTGACCGGTGAAGACGCGGCTGTCGCACCGGCGCGACAGCTCATGCAGATCGCCCTCGAACGTTGGATGCGTGATTTCGCCGTCGACGGTGTCCGCATGGACAGTGTCGAGAACGTCGCCAATTGGGACTTCATCGAAGCCTATCGCCGGCGGGGTCACACGCTGTTCCAGGAGCGTTGGACCGCAGCCGGGCTCGACGTCGACGGCGCCGATCGCTTCCTCGTCGTCGGCGAGGAGCTGTCCATGCCGATGGACCTTCTGGCGCAGGGACGGCTCGACGGTCTGTGGAACGACCGCTTCCGCGCCGGAATACGGGCGGCACTGCTGGGCGAAGGAGATGCCGGCGACGGGTTCGAGTGGACGCTGCGCAAGGCGATCGACTGCCGCCTCGTCGGCTTCGCTTCGGGCACCCAAGCCGTGAACTACCTGACCTCACACGATGTCGAGGGCTATCGCCGGGAGCGGCTGTTCAACTTCCTCCAGGCGAACCGGGTCCCGGAGATCGAGAAGCGCATCAAGCTCGCCTTCGCCTGCCTGCTGACGGCGGTCGGCATCCCGATGATCCTGGCCGGCGACGAGTTCGCGGATCAGCACGACCTGTTCGACGCGGACGGCCATGTGACGCAGGGCGGCGGCAAGCAGGTCGATCCCGTCAACTTCGCCCGCCAGCAGGAGCCGATGCGGCAGCAGATCTTCCGCTACGTCGCGCGTCTGGTGAAGCTGCGCACCGACAACGCGGCACTGGCGACGGACGACACGGACTTCATCCACGTCGACCTCACACCCGGACGGCGCGTGCTGGCCTGGGTGCGGGGCCCACGAGGCGGCGAGCCGGTCGTGACCGTCGCCAACTTCTCCGACTTCGGTACGGACCGTCCCGACGATCCACGCGCCGAGTACGTCGTGCCGAACTGGCCGGCCGCCTCGCCGGACCGACCCTGGCGGGAGATCACGCAGGACCGTGTCGTCCCGCCCGAATGGGTCGGACGCGAGCCGCTGTTCCCTTGGGAGGCTAAGGTCTACGTGCCATCGTGACGCAAGTGCATCTCGTCAACAGTTTTCCGACCTCGCTCGATTTTTCCTCTCTCAACCTAGAAAAACGGCAACTATCCCGAACGTAGCGGTGACGCTCCATGCTGCAACCAGGTGCCGCAGCCCAAAAGCTGGGCACACATCTTCCGAGTGATCGTTTTTTGCCACTGCCTTTACTCCATCCGCCTGCACTCCACGTCTTACCATGAGCATCGGCGCGTACTGTGATCCAGCGCACAATTGCCGAAATATCGCCATGGCATACCCTGTGGTGCCGAAAGCGCACGCCACCTCCGCTTGGGCACCGGTGGATCGGCGTTTCCAGCGTGGGAGAACCTCGGCTACCGTGAGTGCCAGCAATAGGGGAGTGAGATGAGCCTCACCGGCATCTTCGGGCAGGTCGTTGCGATGATCGGCGACGTCACGGTGTCCTTGCGTCATCGCAACGAACAGTTGCCGCAGGCGATCGGTGCAGCGCCGCAGATCCCGGCGGCCAAGCCGCAGGGCAATATGCCCACGCTCAAAATGCCTACCGCGCGAGGGTGGGACGAGGGCAAGACGCCCGTCGCCGCGCCGGGTCTGAAGGTCAACAAGTTCGCCGGCGGGCTGAAGCACCCGCGCTGGATCTATGTGCTGCCGACGGGCGAGGTGCTCGTCGCCGAGGCGCTGTTCGAATATGGCGAGGTCAAGTCGCTGTTCGACTACGCCATGTACAGCACGATGAAGCGCGCCGCCGCCATCGGCCAGAGCCCGAACCGCATTACGCTTTTCCGCGACGCGAATGGCGACGGTGTCGCCGAGGTCCGCGAGGTCTTCCTCGACAAGCTGAACCAGCCTTTCGGCATGGCGCTGAAGGGCGACACCTTCTACGTCGGCAACACCGACGGTGTGGTGGCTTTCCCCTACCAGCCGGGTGCCACGCGAATCACCGGGTCCGGCCGCAAGCTCTGCGACTTCAAGCCGGGCGGCCACTGGACCCGCAGCCTGCTGCTCAGCCCCGATGGCACCAAGCTCTATGCGGGCGTCGGCTCGCTCAGCAACATCGGCGACCACGGCATGGAGGCCGAGGAGGGCAGGGCCGCGATCTGGGAACTGGACCTCGCCTCGGGGAAGGCCCGCATCTTCGCCGGTGGTCTGCGCAATCCTGTCGGCATCGCCTGGGAGCCGACCACCAACGTGCTCTGGACGGTCGTCAACGAGCGCGACGGCATCGGTGACGAGACCCCGCCCGACTACCTCACTTCCGTCCAGGACGGCGGCTTCTACGGCTGGCCCTACTGCTACTGGGGCAGGATCGTCGACGACCGCGTGCCGCAGAAGCCCGATCTCGTGGCCCGGGCCATCAAGCCCGACTACGCGCTGGGCGGCCACACGGCCTCGCTGGGCCTGTGCTGGATGCCGTCGGGCGCCCTGCCGGGTTTCCCCGACGGCATGGTCATCGGCCAGCACGGCTCGTGGAACCGCAGCAAGCTCAGCGGCTACAAGGTGATCTTCGTCCCGTTCGCAAACGGCAAGCCGGCGGGACCGGCTCGGGATATCCTGACCGGCTTCCTCTCGCCCGACGAGAAGTACTCCTACGGGCGCCCGGTCGGCGTCACCATCGGGCCGGACAAGTCACTGCTCGTCGCCGACGACGTGGGCGATGTGATCTGGCGGGTGACGGGCGCCTGAGCCTTCAGCCGGTGGCCCCCGTCGTCCCTTCCTGGGCGACGCGGACATTGTTGATGACGAAGGTGATGCTGTCCACCTGCTGGGCGCAGGCCTCCGCCCGTGCGCGGGCGTCGTCCGTGTCGACGGTGCCGGTGAGCGTCGCCTCGCCGTTCACCACATGGACCTGCACCTGCTCGCCCTCTTCGGCCAGCTGCGAGCGCAACTCGGTCTCGACTTGGTCCTGGATCTCGGCGTCGTCCGCCATCGGATCTCTCCGCTAAGGGTCTGCAGCTGGCAAACCCGGCGGCGAGCCGATGCGTTCCCGTCAGTCCACCGCGGCGGGTTGTGTCGCCATGGGCGGCTCACCGGTGGACGAGCTCGTGCGGTAGCGGGGCTTGTGGTCCGCCGTGTCGAACCACGCCACCCGCTCGCCGTAATGCACCTGCATCCGGATCGACAGGCGGCCGGGCTCGTCCATCGCGCCCATGAACAGGTCGATCTCGCCCGGCGAGCCGTCATGCTCATAAGCCAGAGCGCTGCCGCAGGTGGGGCAGAAGCTGCGCAGCACAGGCGGCGTGGAGCGGTATTGCGACCGCTCGATGCCGCGCCAGCGTACACCGTCCTTGCGGAACGTCGCGAACGGGACGGCGACCGAGCCCGATTGCCGCCGGCAGCTCTCGCAGTGGCACAAGGCGACGGTCAGCGGATCGCCGATGGCCGTGAAGCCGATCGCACCGCACAAGCACCGGCCTGTCGTCTCCCGCTCCGCCATGATCGCTTCCCTCGCTGGAGGGCTCAGGAACGTCCCGTCGCGTGCTTCGCTGCCACGATCTGATCCTCCATGAACACCTTGGCGTGGCGGGCGAGGTCGTAGCCGTCGGACCAGAGATTGCGCCACACGCCCAGCATGTTGGACAGCACGGGATCGACCACGGCCGAGGAGAAGGACTCGAAGGCGATCGGGCCGTCGTAGCCGATCTTGGCGAGGCTGCGGAACACTTCGGTGAAGTTCACCGTACCGGTGCCGAGATATCCCCGGTGGCTCTCGCCGATATGGAAGTAGCCGAGCCGCTTGCCACAGTCCTCGATCGCCTTGCCGACGTAACCCTCCTCGATGTTCATGTGGTAGGTGTCGAGATGGGCATAGGCGTTCGAGGCGCCGATCCGGTCGAGCAGGGCGACGACTTCCGCGCCCGTGTTCACGATGTTGGTCTCGTAACGGTTCACCACCTCCACGCCGACCGTGATGTTGGACGCCTTCGCCTTCTCGCAGACGCGGCGTAGCACATCGACGACGTTCTGCATCCCCCTCTCGGTGCGCGGGTGCATGTATTTCTGCAGCGAGGAATGGATCACGCCGCAGAAATGCGTGGCACCCAGATCGCGCACCACGCCGACGGCGGTGTTCAGCAGATCCTCGCCCCGCTTCACGTTCTCGGGGTCCTCGCTAGAGATGTCGGTCGAGGGCGAGAGGCCGAGCGAGGCCGTGGCCCCGAGCTTGTGCTGCTCCAGGCACCGCCGCGTGAAGTCGACCGGGAAACCGTACGGGTTCAGCAGCGGGATCTCGATATAGTCGTAGCCGAGCTCCGCCGAGCTGCTGATCGCCTTCGTGGCGTCGGCCTCGCTCCAGCCGCCGACCCAGACCAGCGCATGGACGCCGAGCTTGTTCATCTTGGTGCCTCCCTCATGTCGTTCGCGGCCGGCGGGACAGGCGCTCCGCCAGCCAGGGTCCAATCAGGAACTTGACGCCCATGACCGCGATCAGGGTCAGGCCCCAGATCGCCAGCGTCAGGTGCTGGCTGAGGCCGAGGAGATTGCAGCCGGACGAGATCACCTGCAGCACCACGAGTGCGAGCATCAGGCCCGAGATGCGGCCGAACCCGCCGAACGGGTCCACCCCGCCCAAGACGGCCGCCAGGATGGTGATCAAGAGGTAGGACTGCGCGTAGCCGGCACTGGCCGAGTTGAAGCGTGCCAGCATCAGGCAGGCGGCGACGAAGCAGAGGACGCTCGACATCGTGTAGATGCCGATCAGCACCCGCTTGGTGTCGACGCCGGAATAGCGCGTGGCCTCCAGGTTCGAACCCAGCATGTAGACCGAGATGCCGAACGAGGTCCGGGTCAGGATCAGGCCGACGGCGATCGCTGCCAGGATCAGCACGATGAACGGCACCGGAATGCCCTGGACCACGCCGTTGCCGAGCCACTGGAACGACTCCGGCAGGCCCGACACGACGGTGCCGCGCGTCAGCCAGATCGACACGCCGTCGATCACCGACTTGGTGCCGAGCGTGACCAGGATCGGGTGCACGCCCATGTTGGCGACGAGAAAGCCCGTGATCAGGCCGATGACGGTGCAGAGGACGAGCCCGGCCGTGAGTGCCGCCGCAATGACCAGCACCGTCAGGATCAGTCCCGCGTCGGGGGGCAGCAGGGTCGACATGATCCAGGCCATCAGCAGCGCGCATTGGTTCGTCGTCGCAATGATGGCGAGGTTGAGGCCGCCCGAGATCAGCGGGATCACCATGGCGAGCGCCAGCAGACCCAACTCGGGCAGCTGGAACATCATCGACTGCAGCGTGCCGTAGGTGGAGAACCGCCCCGGCAGCAGCAGGGAGAAAAGAACGACGAGCGCCAGCAGCAGGCTCATCAATCCCACTGCGTTGCTGGGCATCCCGCCGCGCGTCATGCGTACGAGGAGGTTCGGATTGGCGATCGCAGCGTCGGCCATGGGCTCAGGCCACCGCCGGAGCGCGGCGGTCGCGCCGACGGGTGCGGGAGGAGAGGCCGGTGATCGAGGTCGAGATCAGGATCACGAGCCCGATCACGATCTGGAAGAAGTAGGGCGAGACACCCAAGAGGTTGAGCCCGTTCTGCAGCATGGCGAGGAGCAGGATGCCGAGCAGCACGCCGCCCACGGTGCCGATGCCGCCCGTCAGGCTCGCACCGCCGAGCACCGCGGCCGCCAGCACGTTCAGCTCGTTGCCGTACATGGCGTTGGGCACCGCCTCGCCGACCCGGTGCGCCTGCAGGAGGCCGGCGACACCTGCCATCAGGCCGAGATAGCCATAGGCAAGGAAATGCATCGTCGCGAGGTCCACACCGAGGCGCCGTGCCGCTTCGGGATTGCCGCCCATCGCCGTGAGCTGACGTCCGGCCGAGGTTCGGGTCATCAGGAGCCAGGTGAGGAGAACGGCGAGTGCGGCGACGAGCACCGGCAGCGTGACACGCACGAGATCGCCGTTCGCGGCCTCGGTCTGCCACAGCACGACCCGCGTCGACCACCAGTCGGGCAGCCCGTAGATCGACTTGCCGCCCGTGACCCACATCAGGAGCGCGAAGTAGACGCTCATCGTGGAGATGGTGATGATGATCGAGGTCACCCGCAGATAGTAGATGAGCGCCGCGTTCAGGCAGCCCAGCGCCAGCCCGACGACGAGGCCGAGGGCGATGCAGGGCAGGGCCGGGACACCCCAGGCCGTGGCGACGTAGGCCGTCACGTACTGCGCCACCGAGGCCGTGGCGGCGAAGGAGATGTCGATCCCGCCGGCGACGAGAACAACGAACACGCCGAGTGCGAGCACCGCCGTCACGGAGTAGCTCTCGATCAGGTCGACGATGTTGGACAGCGTGAGGAAGTAGGGCGACAGTACCGTCAGCAGTGCTCCCAAGAGCAGGATCACGGCCAGCAGCAGCCGCTCGGGCCGCTGGGTCAGCCAGGCGAGGACCTCACGCATAGACCTGCTCCGCCAGCACCTTCTCCGGCACGGTCCCGGGGATCGCCTCGCCGACGATCCTGCCGTCGCGCATGTGGAGCACCCGATCGCAGTTGTAGAAGACCTCCGGCACCTCGTCGGAGATCATGAGGATCCCGACCCCGCTGTCGGCGAGGCCGCGCACGAGCTCGTAGATCCCGCGCTTGTTGCCGATGTCGACGCCGACCGTGGGCGAATCGAGGATCAGCACCTTCGGCGTGGTCGCCAGCCACTTGCCCAGCACGACGCGTTGTTGGTTACCGCCGGAGAGCTGCTGGACCGGATTGTCGAGGCCCGGGATTCTGATCCGAAGCTTGTCGACCCACGTCTCGGCCAGCGCACGACGCTTCTTCGGCCCGATCCAGCCGATCTTGCCGGCGAGGCGCGCCAGCGAGGCCAGCACTAGATTGGCGCCCACCGACTGGCGCATGTTGAGGCCGAGATTGAGCCGGTCCTCCGAGACGTAGGCAATACCGGCCCGGATCGCGTCCTGGTTCGTCGAAAGGGTGATCGGCTTGCCGTCGAGGAGGATCTCGCCCGCATCCGGCTGCGTCATGCCGAAGAGCGTCAGCGCCATCTCGGTCCGGCCGGCACCCAGGAGTCCGATCAGGCCCAGCACCTCACCCTTGTGCAGCGTGAGGTCGACGTCGCGATACTCGCCCGCACGGGTCAGACCGCGCACCTCGAGCAGCGGTGCCGATCCGCTCACCTCGCGGGCGGTGACCTGCTGATCGATCGTGAGCCCGGTCATCAGCTCGCCGATGCGGCGGGCATCCACCTCGCCGGCATCGTAGGTGCCAACCTTGCGGCCGTCGCGCAGCACCGTCACCCGCTCGGCGATCTCGACCACCTCGTCGAGGCGGTGGCTGACGAACACGACGGCGACGCCGTGCTCGCGCAGCCGGGAGACGAAGCCGAGAAGGGCCCCGACCTCGGCCCGGGTCAGCGAAGCCGTGGGCTCGTCCATGAAGAGGAGCTTCGCGTCGGCGGCGAGGCCGCGGCAGATCGCGACCACCTGGCGCTCGGCGATCGACAGCGAGCCGACTGCGGCATCGATCGGCAGCGCTACGCCCAGGCGCTTCAGCAGGTCCCGTGCGATCTTGCGCATCCGGCCGAAGCGCACCGGGCGTGCCAGCCCCGACAGGTTGTGGTCGAAAGCGATGTTCTCGGCGACCGACAGGTTCGGGAAGAGCGACAGGTCCTGGAAGATGACCTGGATGCCCAGCGCCTTCGCCGTCGCCGGATCGAGGCCGTGGCGGACCTCGCCGGCGATCTCGATCGTGCTGCCCGGGTCCGGTTCGTGCACGCCGGCGACGAGCTTGATGAGGGTCGACTTGCCGCAACCGTTCTCGCCGACGAGGCAGTGCACCTCGCCCGGCCAGACGTCCCAGTCGACGCGATCGAGCGCCAGCACACCGCCGAAGCGCTTGCTGACGTTCGTCAGTCGGAGAAAGGGCTGACGTGCTTCTGTCATCGGCAAAGAGTGGCGGGAGCGAGCTGCCTCGCTCCCGCCGGTCCGATCAGAGACCCATGCCGACGAGCTCGTCGATGGTGTCCTTGTTGATCGGCTGCAGCTTCTGCGCCTGGATGTTCCGGGTGGCCGCGTCCACCTTCACCGGCCCGAGGCCCGGGATCTCCATGCCGTCCGTCGGCGTCTCGCCCTTGGCGAGCTTGTCGCCGAGATAGACGATGACCTCACCCGCCAGCATCGGGTTCCAGATGAACCCTTCGCGGATCGCACCCGACTTGATGTACTTCGCACCCTGACCCGGCGAGAACGGACCGACCACCGCGACCGAGCTCTCCTTGCCGCGCTCCTCGACCGCACGCGCGGCGCCGATCGGGCCCTGGCTGCCGAAGGCCAGGATGCCCTTCAGGTTCGGGTTGGCGCGCATCTGGTCGAGGGCGGTCTTGTAGCTGTCGTCGAGGCTCTCTGCGACGCCGAACCGGTCCGTGACCAGATTCATCTTCGGATACTTCTCCTTCTGGAGAGCAATCGCCGCGTCGGCCCACTTGTTGTGCAGCGGCACGGTCAGCGAGCCGACATAGACGATGTAGTCGCCTTCCTCGCCCATCGCCTTGGCGAGGGCTTCCATGTGCGTCTCGCCGAAGCCCTGGACGCTCGTCAGCTCGACGTTCCAGTCGTTGTTCTTCTGGTCGGGGCTCTCATGCGTGAGAACCTTGATGCCGGCTTCCTGGGCGCGCTTGAACACGGGCTCCAGCGCCACGGCGTCGTTCGGCACCACGGCGATGACGTCGACCTTGCGGGCGATCAGGTCCTCGACCGCGCGCACCTGCTGCGCCGCGTCGGCCTGGGTCGGGCCGATCATCGACGCGTTCACGCCGAGCTCCTTGCCCTCCTTCTGGATGCCGACCTCCATGGCGTTGAACCAGGGGATGCCGCCGATCTTCACGACGGTCACGATCTCCGGCGGATCGTCGGCGAAGGCGCCGCTGCTCAGGGTCAGTGCGAGCGGGGCGGCGGCGGCCATCCCCATCAGGACACGACGGGTCGAACGCATTCAGGGTCTCCCTGTTATGGCGGCAGGTACCTCGTCATCGGGTACCCTGCCGATGCGGAAAGCCCGTGGCGGTGCTTGCGGGCTCGGCATGGTGTGCGCGGATCCCGGCGTTCCTGCTCTCGGCAGGGCCTGTGTCCCATTCCCGGGCGTGGGGATCGCGGTCGGCAACGGTCTCGGCGCCAGTTCGTCGGTGACGGCGGAGCCCGCATGTAGCCGAACCAATCGCCATGCAACAGGTACCGCGTCGAGGAATCTGGAACGGGATTCCGGTCCGCCTGTTGCCTGCTCGGAAACACCGCCCGGCACGGGAGAGCGACATGCCTGCGACAGCGACGAGGCGGACCGGCGTCCTGGGTGCGGCTCTCGCTGCCGGTTCGCTCTGCTGGCTGTCGCCGGTCGTGGCGCAGGTCTCCACCGAGCGCATCGTCCTGACCGAGGTCGCCCGCTTCGACCATCAGGTGACCGGCGTCACGGTGAGCGAAGACGGCCGGATCTTCGTCAACTTTCCACGCTGGACCGAGGACAGCCCGATCTCCGTGGCCGAGGTCGTCGACGGGAAGGCCGTCCCGTATCCCGACGAGGCCTGGAACGCGTGGCGCAACGCCAAGAAGAACGAGATCTCGGCCGAAGATCACTGGGTCTGCGTGCAGAGTGTGGTCGCCGACGGGCGCGGGAGCCTGTGGGTCCTCGACCCCGCGGCTCCGGCGACGGGGTTCCTGGTCCCGGGTGGCCCCAAGCTGGTCAGGATCGACCTAGCGACCGACAAGGTCGCCCAAGTGATCTCTTTCGACGGTACGACCGCGCCGCAGGGCAGCTATCTCAACGATGTCCGCTTCGCGCCGAACGGCCGCCACGCCTACATCACCGATTCGGGTGCTACCGGAGCGCTGATCGTCGTCGATCTGGAGACCGGCAAGGCGCGCCGGCTACTCTCCGGTCATCCCAGCACGCAGCCCGAGAAGGACGTGGTCGTCAGCCACGAGGGCAAGCCGGTCCGCCGCCCGGACGGGCGCGGTGCGGAGTTCGCCGCGGACAGCATCGAACTGTCGAAGGACGGCTCGACCCTCTACTGGAAGCCGCTGACCGGCCGTACGCTGTTTTCGATCCCGACGCGGGTTCTGAACGACCCGAACGCCTCGGCGGATGCCGTGGCTGCTGCCGCCCAGAAGGCCGGCGACGTGGGTGTCACCGACGGCCTCTGGCTCGACGAGAGCGGCAGGCTCTATCTCTCGGCCCTCGAAGAGGATGCGATCAAGGTCCGCGAGGGCGAGGCGATCGTGACGCTCGTCCAGGACGACAGGCTCCGCTGGCCCGACACCTTCAGCCAAGGCCCCGACGGTGCCATTTACGTGACCGCTTCCCGGATCATGGACATGGCCTGGTACAAGCCTGACAGCCCGGCTGCCCTGCCGACCAGGCTCTATAAGTTCACTCCCGGCGCGGAGCTGGCTCCGGCCGTTCCAGTCGAGTCGCCGAAAGACTCCGTGCGCAGCGAGAACGAATAGCCCCGCTCAGCCGGCGAACCGGGGTTCCGGCACGCCGCGCACGCCGAGATCGTGGATGGCGAACAGCGCCCCGCGCGGTTGTGGGTCGTCGGGGAAGCGGGGCAGCGGCGGCTTCGCCATCGTGGTGACGTAGAGGATGTCGAGGTTCGGCCCGCCGAAATTGACGCTCGTCACCTTCTTCACCGGCATGTCGATGATGCGGTCCACCGTACCGTCCGGCCGGTACCGGGCGAGCTTGCCGACATAGACGAGCGCACTCCACACGCCGCCCTCGGCATCGACGGTGGCGCCGTCGAAGGCTCCGCCCTCGTACTCCATCTTGGCGAAGCAGCGCTTGTTGCTGATGCTGCCGGTCGAGAGGTCGTAGTCGTAGGCCGAGATCTGCCCGGACCAACTGTCCGTGAAGTAGAAGGTGTCGTTGCTGGCGTTCCAGCAGGGTCCGTTGCTGACGATGATGTCGCCTTCGAGTCGGGTCACCTTCAGGTCGGGGTCGAGACGGTAGAGGCTGCCGTTGGGACCGGCCTCCTGCGTGTCCATCGAGCCGGCGATGAAGCGGCCCTTCTTGTCGACCTTGCCGTCGTTGATCCGGTTGTGCGGCTTGTCGGGCTCCGGGTCGTGGATCAGCGTGACCTCGCCCGTCTCGAAGTCGAGGAAATGGAAGCCGCGGGCGAGGGAGACGACGGCCCCGCCCTTCTGGCGCAGGCACATGGAGCCGATCTTCATCGGCACGCCCCAGGAGCGCACCTCGCGCCCATCGGCCGTGCAGCGGAAGACCCGGCCGTCGAAACTGTCGATCCAGTAGAGCCGCTGCTCGTCGACGTCCCACAAGGGCCCCTCGCCGAGGGTCGTCTTCACGTCGACCAGAACCTCGATCCGCATTCGTCCTCTCCCCCTGATCAACCCTTGAAGCGCGGCTCCGGCACGCCCCGCACGCCGAGACCGTGCACCGCGAAGAGCCCGCCAGCTTCCTTCTCCTGGCGCGGCTGGCAGTTGAACGGCCGCGCCATCGACGTGACGTAGAGAATGTCGAGCTCGGCGCCGCCGAAGCTCAGGCTGGTGATGCTGTCGACCGGCATGCCGACCAGGCGGTCCACCGTGCCGTCCGGGGCGAAGCGGACGAGCCGGCCGCCATAGACCTCGGCGCTCCAGACGAAGCCCTCGGCATCGACGGTCGCACCGTCCGGATAGCCGCGCAATCCGGCCTGCTCGAAGCTTGTGAAGACCTTTCGACTGACCACCGCACCCGTCGCCGTATCGTAACCGTAGGCGAAGATGCAGCGCGTCCAGCTGTCGGCGAAATAGAGCGTGGCACCGTCCAGGCTGAAACAGGGTCCATTGCTGACGATGATGCCCTCGTCGAGCTTGGTCACGGCGAGGTCGGGATCGAGGCGGTAGAGACCGCCCAGCGGATCCTTTTCCTCGTAGTCCATGTAGCCGGCGATGAAGCGACCCTGCCGGTCGACCTTGCCATCGTTCAGGCGCGTGCGCAGGATGCGGGCCTCGGGATCCGAGATCGCCGTGCAGGCACCCGTCGCGAAGTCGAAGAGGTGGAAGCCGTTGCGTAAGGAGACGACAGCACCGCCCTGCTCGCGCAGGCACATCGAGCCGATGTGCTCGGGCACACACCAGCGCTCCAGGCCCTGGCCCCGCGCGTCGCAGCGCTGAATCAGCCGACCGTGGCTGTCGATCCAGTAGAGCCGCTGTTCCTGGACGTCCCACAGGGGACCCTCACCCAGCTCGTTCCGGGCATCCACGAGCAACTCGATGCGTAGCATGCGACCCTCTCCGTTCAGCCGCCGCGTGCGGCGTCACCCGCCAGCAGACGCGCCTCGTCGACGATGGCGCGGGCGTGCCGCCCTTTGCCGATGCTCCCGCCGGGATCGCACGCCTCGACCTCGAACAGATGCAGCTTGCCCTCCGGCCCGAGATAGCGCGCACGGGTGATGACGCGAGCGCCGACCGGCGTCGGCGCGGTGTGCTCCACCTCTAGCCGAACGCCGACCGAGAGCTGGCCCGGACGGAGCATCGGGCGCAGCAGCTTGGCGGCCGCGCGCTCCATCTCGCCCACCATGGTGCGGGTCGCCAGCACCTCGGGATAGGTCTCGCCCGGGTCGACGCCGAGGCGTGCCGCCGTATCGGCAGGGCCGACGACCAGCTCGACTTCGGCTTCCGTACCAGCCGCGGGTGCCGTCATCTCAGAACGCCACCCGGTCGCCGCCCTTGAGCTCCAGGATCTCGCGCGCCTCGGCGGGCGTGGCGACTTCGAGTCCCAGGCCCTGCAGGATCTGCCGGGCGCGGGTGACCTGCGCGGCGTTGCTTTCGGCGAGCTTGCCCGGACCGTCCCACAGGCTGTCCTCGAGCCCGACGCGCACATTGCCTCCCATGGCCGCCGCCATCGCTGCGACCGGCATCTGGTTGCGTCCGGCACCCAGCACCGACCAGCGATAGCTCGTGCCGAACAGCCGGTCGGCCGTTCGCTTCATGTGCGCCACGTCCTCGGGATGCGGACCGATGCCGCCCAGGATGCCGAACACCGTCTGCACGAACAGCGGCGGCTTCACGAGCCCGCGGTCGAGAAAGTGCGAAAGGTTGTAGAGATGGCTCGTGTCGTAGCACTCGAACTCGAACCGCGTGTTGTTCTCGGCACAGGTGCGCAGGATGTACTCGATGTCCTGGTAGGTGTTCTTGAAGACGAGATTGCGACTGTTCTCCAGCGCCTGCCGCTCCCAGTCGTGCTTGAACTCCTTGAAGCGGTTCAGCATGGGAAAGAGGCCGAAATTCATCGACCCCATGTTGAGCGAGGCGACCTCCGGCTTGAACGTCGCCGCCGGCCGGACGCGCTCCTCGATCGTCATGTAGGGAGCACCGCCAGTCGTCAGGTTGATCACGCAGTCGCTGCGTTGCTTGATCACCTGCAGGAAGGGGGCGAACGCCTCGGGCGTCTGGTCGGGCCGGCCCGTGACGGGATCGCGGGCGTGCAGATGGACGATCGCCGCACCGGCTTCGGCAGCACCGATGGCGGCATCCGCGATCTCCTCGGGTGTCACCGGCAAATGAGGCGACATCGAGGGCGTATGGATGGCCCCGGTGACGGCGCAGGTGATGATGACCTTGCGGGCTTGCGTCATGGCTCGACCCTCGAACTAACTAGACTGGCTCTTCCGGGAACTGCGTGGCCGCCTCGGGGATCACGACACCCGGCAGCCGGCGCGACGTCCAGATGTGGATCGCGTCGGACAGGTCCGGCGGCACGTCGAGGGACCCGCCCTTCACGCTCAGCACGTCCCAGCCCGGCCCTTCGTGCCAGAGCCGTGACCCGCAGACCGAACAGAAGTGGCAGTGCAGGATGCGCCCGCTGTCGGTGCGGCGCGACCAGCATCCCACCTCGCCCCAGTCCAGATGGAAGTGCGCCTTCGCGACCGAGACCGAGATGCCGAAAGCCGAGGCCGACTGCCGCTGGCACTCGCGGCAGTGGCACACGTAAATCGCCTCGGGCTGTGCGGTGACCCTGTAGGCGGCGGCCCCGCACTGGCAGTGGCCGGTGAGTGGCAACGCGGGCATCGGGCTCAGCTCCCGATCTCGCCGGCGGCGGAACGCTTGTGGCGCAGCAGCGCCATGAGCCGGCGGTCCCGCCAGCGATGCCGCTCGTGCAGGCCATCGGCCGGCAGCCGCCCGCGACGCTGCCGCTCCACCGTTTCCAGCACCGGGCCCGCCCAGTCGACCCGCCGCTGCATGGACGGAAACAGGCGCTCGTAGATCTGCTGGTAGCGCACGACATAGTCGCGCACGCCGCCCGGAGCATTGAGGTCAATGGTCTCGAACGGGCCCATGAACGACCAGCGCAGCGCCAGACCATCCTTCAGGCCCGTGTCGATGTCCTCGACGCTGCAGTAGCCGTCGGCGACGAGGCGGAAGGCCTCTTCCAGGAGCGCACCCTGCATCCGGTTCATGACGAAGCCTTCCAACTCGCGCTTCATCACGATCGGTGCCTGCCCAATGCTCCGGATGATGGCCTCGGCCTTCTCCATCGTGGCCGCCGACGTCCAAGGGGCAGGGACCAACTCGACCGCCGGGATGAGGTAGGGCGGGTTGATCGGGTGGCAGGTCAGGCACCGCGCGCGGCCGGCGAGGTCCTCGGTGAACCGGGACGGCACGATGGCCGAGGTCGAGCTGGCGAGGATGGTGTCCGGGTCGGCCACCGGGTCGAGATCCCGCCACAGCGCCTGCTTGATGGCGACGTCTTCGGGCGCACTCTCCTGCATCCAGCGGGCACCGGCCAGAGCCTCGCGGGCGGTCGGAACGGCACTCATCCGCTGCCGGACGGCATGGGCCGAAGCGCCCTGCAGCATGTCCTGGGCTTCGAGGTCGGACAGCAGGCCTTCGATGGTCCGCAGCGCCGCTTCAGCGGCACCCTTGGCAGGATCCCAGATCCGGACGGTCCAGCCCGCCCGGCCGAAAGCGATGGCCCACGCCCGACCGACGAGGCCGGACCCTACGATGGCGACGGAATCCGTCATGTCAGAGCGTCTCCACATTGCCGCAGACGCCCAGCGACTGCCCGGACACGCCGCGACCGAGGGGCGAGACGAGGAAGAGTATCATGGATGCGACCTCCTGGGCGGTCACCATCCGGCGCAACGACACCTTTTCCAGGTATTGCCGCTCCATCTCCGGGTAAGTCACGCCCATCTGCTCGGCCCGGGCCCCGATCACACGCTCGATGCGAGGCCCGGCGACTATGCCGGGCAGGATCGCGTTCACCGTGATGCCGAAAGGTCCCAGCTCCTTGGCGAGGCTCTCGGTCAGGCCGATCACGCCCCACTTGGCGGCGGCATAAGGTGTCCTGAACGCGTAGCCGAAGCGGCCGGCGGCCGAGGACATGTTGACCATGACGCCACCGCCAGCTGCCTTCAGCAGCGGCACGGCCCGACGGGCGCAGAAGAACTGGCCCGTGAGATCGACCTCGATGCAGCGGCGCCAGTCGGCCGCCGTGATCTCCTCGATCGGTGCCGTCGGCCCGGCTATGCCGGCATTGTTGACCAGCACGTCGAGCCCGCCCAATCCGGCACTCACGTCCTCGAAGAGCCGGTCCACCGCCGGCTCGTCGGACACGTCCGCCAGCGTCGTGCCGACGGTCGGCACGTCCCGACGAAGTGCATCCAGCGCCGTCTGGTCCACGTCGCAGACATGGACGCGCGCACCGGCCTCGACCATGGCATCCACGACGGCGCGGCCGATGCCCGAAGCACCCGCGGTGACCAGCACGCGCTGACCGTCCGCCCTCAGCTCCGCCATGACGGCGTCTCCCTGTTCATGCGTGCCGCTCGCGCAGCGCCAAGACGGCGCCGAGGACGACGAGGCCGTAGATGATGTCGCGGACCGCGAAGGGCAGCGTCGTGCCGGCGAGCAGCGTGGAGAGGGCCGTCAGCAGCAGGACGCCGCCGACCATGCCGAGATAATGGCCGCGTCCGCCGGTGATCAGCGTGCCGCCCACGACGACGACGGCAATGGACGGCAGCAGATACTCGTCGCCCATGCCGAGGCTCGCCTGGCCGCTGAACCCGGACAGCATGATGCCGACCAGGGCGGCGCAGAACCCGGAAAGCGCGTAGACGCCGATTAGCGTGCCGCCGACGCCGACCCCGCTCAGACGGGCGACGAGCGGACTGTTGCCGACGGCATAGATCCGCCGGCCGAAGGTCGTCCGTTCCAGGAGCAGGAGGGCCGCGATGACGAAGGCGATCACGAACCAGACCACGGGCGTCACGCCGAGGAGCCGGCCGGTCATGAACCAGCGCATCCCGGGCGAGGCGAACCCGTCGGGCGTGCCGTTGCTGTAGACCAGTGCTGCCCCCTGCAGGATGCCGTTCATCGCCAGCGTCATGACGATGGGCGGCAGCCCTAGCAGCACGATGCCTGTCCCGTTGAGCGCGCCGAGTGCGGTGCCGAGCAGCAGCCCGAAGGGGATCGCCCACATCGCCACGCCGTCCGAGCCGCGCACGACGCCGGCCACGAGGATGCCGCAGAGGCCGATCATCCAAGGAAGGGACAGGTCCAGACCGCCCGTCAGGATGGCGGCACCCTGGCCCAGCGCCAGGACGACGAGGAAGGAAGCCAACACGATCAGCGAGTTGAAGTAGCCGCCATTGGTCAGCGTGTTGCCGTAGACGAGGTGCGTCGCGACGATGACCAGCACGAAGCCGACATAGGCCGGCAGCACATAGTGGAGTAGCTCGCGGTTGCGCACGAACCAGGATGCCGGCGCGACCGCCACCTCGCGGCGCTTGGCGAGAAACGGCAGCGCCGGTCCCGGATGCTCCGCAGCCGAGGTGCCGTCGCGGCGCGAGCGCAGCTTCAGCCAGGCGAGCCGCAGATAGTCGGCGATGGCCGAGCGCCGGTTCAGCGAGGCGGCCAGCACGGCGAGGATCAGGATCGTGCCTTCGGCGACCGAGCTGTAGTAGGCCGAGACATTGAGCACGAGGAGGATGTTGACGACGAGGACCAGGATGTAGGCGCCGACCACGGTGCCGATGCAGCCGCCTCGTCCGCCGCCGAGCAGCGTGCCGCCCAGCACCACGGCGGTGAACACCTGCAGCAGCATGGGCCGGCCGATCAGCGGATCAGCGGAGCCCGTCTGGGCCGAGATGAAGGCACCGGCGGCCCCGTAGAACATCCCGGCCACGACATAGGCCGCGAACTGGTAGAGCCGCACCGGGACACCGGTGGCGCGCGCGGCCTCGGCGTCGGAGCCGAGGGCGTAGAGGCCGATGCCGAAACGGGTGTTCTTGAGCAGCAGCCAGACGACGATGGCGATGGCGACGACGACGACGGGTGCCGGCAGCAGGTTGGCGATCGCGTCGCCGGCGATCACGGCCGAGAACTCGGGCGGGATCATGCCGCCGGGCTTGTCCATGATCAGCAGCGTGACACCCTGGACGATGAACATCGTGGAGAGTGTCACGACGATCGGCTGCAGCCGGACGACCGCGACGAAGAAGCCGTTCACCGCACCGACGAGCGCTCCGATGCCGATGGCGACGAGTCCGAACACGATCTGGCTCGACGGGTCGGTGCCCATCCAGCTGCCGAGCACGACGTTGACGAGCGACACGACCGCACCCGCCGACAGGTCGAAACCGCCGGTCAGCACGACGATGGTCTGGCCCATGCCGGCCAGCGCCAGTGTAGCGCCGCCGGACGACATGAAGCTCAGCTCGAAATAGCTGAACGAGCCGGGCGTGATCGCGTCGGCGATGAAGAAAAGCAGGGCGAAGACGACGAGCGCTACGAGCAGGCCGCGATGCCGGCCCAGTCGAGGCATGCGCCGCGTGCGGCGCTCCGGCAGCGGCAGGGCCGCGACGCTCATGCGGCTACACTTTCCGTCGGAACCTGCTCGCCGAGTGCTGCGCGCATGATGGCCTGCTCGTCGATCGCGTCCCCCTCCAGCGTCAGGACGATCCGGCCGCCATAGAGGACCATCACCCGGTCGCAGAGATTCACGAGCTCGGCGATCTCCGTGGAGTGGAAGAGGATCGATCCGCCGGCATCGGCAAAGTGGCGCATCAGCACGTAGAGCTGGTGTTTGGTGCCGACGTCGACGCCGCGCGTGGGGTCGAACATCAACAGGATGCGGCTGCCCGCGAGCAGCCACTTGCCGATCGCGATCTTCTGCTGGTTGCCGCCGCTGAAAGCGCCGGCGCGCGTGTAGAGGGCGCGCGCCTGGACGTCGACCTCGTCGAGCACGCCGGCCACGGCCCGGGTCTCGGCCGAGCCGTCGATCAGTCCCCAGCGGGCGAAGCGCTCGATCACCGGCAGCGAGATGTTGCTCTTGCCGTCGAGCCGGAGGAACAGGCCCTCGGTCTTGCGGTCCTCCGGCACGAGGCTGATGCCGATCTGCTCGCGCACCGCGTCCCGCGGCGAGGCCAGGGTCACCTTCTGCCCGTCGATGCGGATCTCGCCCTGACGTAGCGGTGTCATGCCGAAACAGGCGAGGAACAGCTCCTGCTGACCCATGCCCTGCAGCCCGGCGACACCCAGGATCTCGCCGGGCCGCAGCGCGAAGGCGCCCTCGGCGAGCTTGCCTTCGGTCCTCAGGCCGCGTGCCTCCATGACCGGCACCGATCCTTCAGGCCAGGACCGGGTCGGCGGCCGCGGCGGAAAGGTGGCGGCCAGCGACCGCCCGATGATCATCCTGATGACCTCGTCATCGGCGATCGCACCAACCTCGGCGGTCCCGATGTCCTTCCCGTTGCGCAGCACCGTCAGCCGATCGCAGTACTGCCTGACTTCGGGCAGCCGATGCGAGATGAAGACGACGGTGACGCCGTCGCGGCGCTCGGTGGCGATGATGTCGCCCAGCCAATCGATGTCGCGGCCCGACAGCGTCGAGGTCGGCTCGTCCAGCAGCAGCAGCCGCGGCCGACGGAAGATCGCACGTGCGATCTCGATCTTCTGCCGAACCGGCAGGTCCAGATCGCGGATCTCGGCATGCGGATCGATGCTCGACAGGCCGAGGCGGGCCAGATGCGCCTCCACCTCGCGCTCGCCCTGCCGGCGGCGCAGCTGGCCCATGACGGTCGGTGCCTTGGGCAGAAGCATGTTCTCGACGACGGTCAGGTCCCTGACGAGCGTCATCTCCTGGAACGCCGTCTGCACACCCTGCCGCTGCGCTTCGGCCGGGCCGCGGAACTGAACGCCGCGACCGTTGAGGCGGATCGTCCCGCCGTCGGGCTGGACCAGGCCCGACAGCAGCTTGACCATCGTCGACTTGCCGGCGCCGTTCTCGCCGAGAAGAGCGTGGACCTCGCCGGTACCCACGGCGAACGAGGCACCGTCTAGCGCCACCGTGGCACCGTAGGCCTTGGTGATCTTCTCGACGCTCAAGGCCAGCGCGGCGTCGCTCATCGCCATCCGGTCCCGCTCACGGGTGGGAGGGTCGGGACCTCCCACCCACTCGCGTGTCAGTTCTCGGGCTGACCGACGAGCGCCGCCTGGAGCCCGATCTCCGGTGTCTCTTCGGAATAGATCGAGGCGAACCAGCCGGGGTTCGAGACGAGTGACGGCTGGAAGACGTTGCAGCCTGCCTTCATCTCCGCCCAGGTGCCCTCGGCGCAGAGCTTGATCTGGTCGTTCGTGTAGAGCGGGAGCGGCAGGCTCGCGAGCTTCGGCACGTCCTTGCCCTCGAGCTTGGCGACCGCGTTCTTCAGCGCCAGGGCACCGGAATAGGGGGGTGAGGCGTAGGAGATGCTGGGATATCCCATCGGCCGGTAGGTGCCGTTCGCACCCTCGATGCCTTCCGTGCCGACCGGCAGCATCTGGATCCGGTGTCCGTTCGAGCCCTCGCCCGCACAGGGCTTCTTGTCACTGTCCGCGATGCCCGCCTCGTCCTGCATCGAGGCAGCCGTGAAGCAGCCGGCCTGCATCCACAGGCCGTCGATCTCCGCCCAGGGCCGTGTGGCGACGATCTTCGAGAGCTCTGTACGAGCGACGGCTTGGCTCCACATGCCGTTCGCCTCGGCGACGATCTTGATGTCCGGATACTTGGCGAAGACGTCCTTGGCCGCGGCCGTGCGTGCGGTGTCGACCGAGGTGCCGGGCACGCCCGTGATGACGACGATGTTACCCTTGCCGCCGAGCTTCTCGACGAGCCACTCGGCCGGCTTTCGGCCCGCCTCGTCCTGGTCGATCGTCGTGTTGTAGGCGCACGGCTCCGTGATGACCGAGTCGTAGGCGAAGATGAGCACGCCCTTGTCGCAGGCGGCCTTCACCACCTGGTTCAGCGCGGTCGGCGAGATCGGGTAGACGATGATCGCCTCGGCACCCTGCTGCACCATGGCGTTGATCTGCTGGATCTGCCGCTGCGCGTTCGGGCCGGCGACCTGGATCTGCAGGTCGACCTTGTCGCGCATCGAGCTGTGCTCGGCCATGGCCTTGACCATGTTGGCGGCCTCGGCCTGCCAGTCGTTGCCGATGTAGCTCATCGACAGGAAGATCTTGTGCTTGTCGGCCGCGACGGCGTGTCCGGCGGCAAGCCCGACCATGGCAGCGCCAGCTGCCAGCAGACCCAGCTTCTTCATGTCAGCCTCCTGATGCGGCCGCCTCTCTGGGAGGCCTGCGATCCACGTTGCGTTTTGATCATAGATCACACATCTCAGGTGTCGACAATCAGGAACTCATGGGGTCGGAGGCGGGGTCATGGCCGAGCGGAGGAGCGGCCCAACGGCGCTCGACAGCCGACGCTCGCCCTATCGGCCCGTCGCCCGGAACAGCGTGAAGGAGCAGGTCTACCGGCAGCTCAAGGACGCCATTCTCGACGGCGAGATCGAGCCCGGCAGCACCGTCACCATCCAGGGGTTGGCCGACGCTTTCGGGGTCAGCGCCATGCCCGTGCGCGAGGCGCTGCATCGCCTCAGCGAGACCGGCGCACTCAGCATCGTCGCCGGCCGCTCGGTCGGGATCCCGCCGCTCAGCGGTGCGCGGCTGGCCGACCTGCGGCGGGTCCGAATCGAGGTCGAGGGTCTGGCCGCCGAATGGGCCGCGGCCGTTGCGTCCCCGGCGCTCCTGAAGCGCCTCGACGCCCTGATCGCACAGATGGAGAGCTTCACGTCCGGAGTCGACATGAAGCCCTTCGTCCCCGCCAACCGGGAGTTCCACTTCGAGATCTACCGAGCGTCGGGCTCCGAGTGCCTGCTGGCCATGATCGAGCCTCTATGGCTACAGATCGGACCCTACCTCGCCCTGCTGCGGGGCTCCGGCAACTGGCGCACGGCGAACCTACAGCACGGTCGCATTCGGGACGCGCTGGCGCGCCGCGATGGGCCGGCCGCCCGCGCTGCGCTCAGTGCCGACATCGATGAGGCGGCGGCCATTCTGCAGAAACTGATTTCGACCTGATGCTCGTGATGAGCTGCCGAAAAGGAGTCCCCCGGCGCCACGCGTGATCGAAAGGCTATTCCCCGTTACGAGCCTTGGATAACGGCCTATCAACGCCGATCTAATATATAGGCAGGTGGTCTAGGTCGCTGCCACCCGGGACACCCAACGTGAACGGCACGCGGAAATCGGATCCGGCACCCGGCGATGCGCTCGGGCAGCTGGAGAACTGCATCGATCAGGCCATGATGGCGATCGATCAGGCGATCATGGCCGTGACCGGAGCCCACCGCCACGCCTTGGCGCTGGCCGAGGCCGGCGAGCGCGAAGCTGCCTGTGCCCTCCTGCAGAAGCTGCGCTCCGCCATGGAGACATGGATTCTGCTGATGGAGCTGCTTGAAGAGCGACTCGAGCTCGACCGGGCTCTGAAGCCCGGCAATCATCGCAAGCAGGCCGCGCACCCTTAGCGTTCGGGCTCGAACGCGTAGCCCGTGCCGGCGCGCGTGACGATGACGGTGGGTCGGGCCGGATCCGGCTCCACCTTGCGTCGCAGCCGGAAGATGTGCGCGTCGACGCCACGACCTCCGGGATTGCCCCCGGCGACTTCTGCCAGGCGAGCACGCTCGACGGTCACCGACGGATGGCGAAGTAGGGCCTCCAGCACGTCGCTCTCTCCTTTGGTGAGCGGCACGACGCTCCCGTCGACCGCATCGGTCAGGACGTGCCGATCCGAATCGTACCAGCAGCGGCCGACCCGGATGGGCTCGCAGACAGCTGACCTCATCGTTTCCTCGGTCGGCCGACTGCGTCGCAGAACGGCGCGCAACCTGGCCAGTACCTCGCGCGGCTCGAACGGCTTCACGACGTAGTCGTCAGCTCCGCCGCGAACCCCCGCCACCCTGTCCGTCAGCTCGTGACGGCTGGTCAACATGACGACCGGCTGTTCGTACCCGCCGCTGCGGAGTGCCGCGAGCAGAGCGAAACCGTTGTCGCCCGGCATGTTGACGTCGAGCAGGATGGCGCTCACCGGCCCGCTTCGCAGAGCCGACCACATCGCGGCACCGTCTGCCGCCGCCCGCACGACGAACCCCCGACCGGACAGATACTGCTCGAGGAGCTGGCAGATCGCCGGTTCGTCGTCGACGACGAGGACGCAGGGCGGCGATGTCGGCTCCGCTGTCACGGCCGTCGGCGCCGGAGGCTGCGGCGCACCTGTCGGCGAAGGGCTGCGAGGTCGATCGGCTTCTCGATCAGGCGATCCCCGAAGCGGGTCAGGGAGGGATCCGCCAGCGCCCGCAAGGTATCGCCGGTCATGATAAGGGCGCTCCGGGCGAGATGGGGTGCCACCGCCGCCAAGCGATCCAGCATGGTCAGGCCGTCCATGCCCGGCATCCGCAGATCGGTGATGACGAGATCCACCGCGTCGAGCCGGCCTAGCGCCTCGCGTGCGTCGTCCGAGACGGTGACGCGATGGCCGTCCCGCCGCAGCGCTTCGCCCACCGAGCCCAGAATGCCAGGCTCGTCGTCCACGATCAGAATGGCGCCCGAAGCCTTCGGTGCCCGCCGCTTGGCGATCCGCCCGGCTTCCTCGGTGACGGGCAGCCGGATCGTTACGACGGTGCCCCCCGTCGGGCCCGCTTCGATCTCGATGGTGCCCCCGTGGCTCGTCACGATCCCGTGGCAGACGGCGAGACCGAGTCCGGTTCCGACACCCTGGGGCTTAGTCGTGAAGAACGGCTCGAATACCCGGTGACGCAGTTCCTCCGGGATGCCAGGACCGTTGTCCGCGACCTTGACCTCAACGAGGTCGCCCACGGCTTTGGCAGACAGCTCGATCTGCCGTGGCTCGGCACAGGTCGAGAGTGCCTGCTGGGCATTTATCAAGAGGTTGGTCAGCACCTGATGGATCTGGTCCGCATCGGCACGCACAGGCGGTAGACCAGCCGGAATCGATCTCTTCACGACGACGCCGCTCGTGCGGAGAGGATAGGCCGTGATCTCGACCGCCTGGTCGACAACCCGGCCGACGTCGACGGGTCCGAAGGAGGGCGGCTTCTGGCGCGCCATCGCCAGGAAGGTGCCGACGATCCGGGCGCAGCGCTCGGCCGCGGCATGGATCTGCTGCGCGCCGTTCCGGACCGACGGGTCGCGCGCGTCCTCCATGAGGAGCGAAGCATAACCCACGACGACCGAGAGCGGATTGTTCAGCTCGTGAGCGACCCCGGCAAGGAGGGAGCCCAGGGCCGCCAACTTCTCCTGTTGCAGCAGCCGCTCGCGCTGGCGCTCGATCTGGCTTTGGGCGTCCCGCTCCGCCGTGACGTCGCGCCCGACCGCTTGGTAGCCGAGGCGCCGGCCGGCCTCGTCGAAGATGGCGGTCTCCGTCCAGGCCTCGATCCGGCACGAGCCGTCGGGGTGCCGGACGTTGAGTTCGATCGTGAAGGTCGGCTCCGTCGGGATCAGGGCATCGCGCAGCGCGAAGAAGCGCTCACGATCCAGCAGGTCGACCGAGGCATAGTCGTCATAATCATGAGCGCAGAGTTGCTCCGCGGTCATGCCCATGTAGCGGCAATAGGCGGAGTTCACGAAGGTGAAGCGGTTGCGGAGGTCCTGCCGGGTGACCCACTCCGTCTGCGTGGCGATGATGGCGCTGAGCAGAGCCTCCCGTTCGCGCAGTGCCGCCTCGGCCCGCTTCAGCTCGGTGATGTCGCGGCCGACTGCCTGGTAGCCCGTCAGGTGCCCGCCAAGGTCGAACAGGGCGCGATTGGTCCAGTGGAACCATCGCTCCGTCCCGTCCGGCAGCAGGCGTTCGTTCTCGCTGACGTCCGTCGGGTGATCCGGCGTCAGGGCGAGAAGGCGGCGGCGCAGACCCGGCTTCACGCGATCGGGGATGCCGGTGAAGAAATCCATGCCCAGCAACTCGTCCGGCGAACGCCCGGTGAGACGCGCCATGGCGGTGTTGGCGAAGGTGACCTTCAGGTCGGCATCGTATCGGCCGACCAGCTCGGTCAGATCCTCGACGACGGCGCGGTAGCGCTCCTCGCTGGCCAGGAGCGCCCTCTCGGCTTCGCGTTGCTCCGTGATGTCCCGCCCGACGCCTTGAACCTCCACGAGGCGGCCGTGCTCGTCGAAGATGCCGGTCTGGCTCCACTGCTCGATCCGCCGCCGGCCGCCCGGCAACATCACCGGGGTCTCGTGAGTGTGGTGTGGCGCCTCGGGCGTCAGTGCCGTCCAGCAGGCGTGAAGTGCCGCCCGATCCTCCACCGACAGCGGCGAGAGATCGTCCCAGGTCGAAGCAAGAAGCTGCTCCCGGCTCATCCCCATGTAGCGGCAGTAGGCGTCGTTCACGAAGGTCGCCCTTCCGTCGAGGCGCACGCGCGTGATCAGGTCGTTCTGCGATTCGACGACGTTGCGGTGGCGAGCCTCGCTCGCCTGCAGGGCCGTTTCGGTCAGCACGCGGTCGGTCACGTCGCGGCCGACACACTGATATTCGACGACCTCGCCGTCGGCGTCGAAGATCGCCGTCTCGGTCCAGCTCTCCCATCGCACCTTGCCGTCCGGCTGGCTGTAGGGATGTTCGGTCACAACCGTCGGGCACTCGGGTGTCATGCGGGCGCGATTGCGCTGCAGCAGGTCGAGCGAGCTCTGGTCCAGTAGGCTCAGGCAGTCGTGATCGGCGGAGGTGAGCTGCTCCGCGGTCTTTCCCATCGACAGGCAGAAGGCCGGGTTGACGAAGGTCAGCCGTCCGTCCGGACGCTGCCGGACGATCCAATCGGTCTGGGTGTCGACGATGGCGCGCAACAGCTCCTCGCTGTTGCGCAAGGCGGCCACGCTCCGCTTCTGCTCGGTGACGTCCTGGGCGGCCCGAACTCGCCACGTACCGGACCCGGTCTCGAGGGCCTGCTCTCTGGTCCGAAAGTCGCGAGACTGTCCGTCATCGTTCAGCCCGTGATCGCCGAAGCGGTGGCGGATGCCCGGAACAGGCCCTTCGATCTCGGCCGAGGCGCCCGACAGTCGGCAGAGCTCCTCGACCAGAGCTTCCAGCGCCCGCAGCCTGCCTGTCTCGTCCATCCCCGCCCCGAACGCGCCGCCGCGCACATCAATGATACAGGCGTCCACATCGTAATGGCATCGCAGCTGCGGTACAATTCGAGCGCCTTGGCGAAAGGAACCGCTCAGGTGGCAGAGCTGATCGTCGTGGAGGACGACCTGGACGTGCGGGAGATGGTGTCCGCCGTGCTGGAGCAAGCTGGTCACAAGGTCAGGGAAGTCGGTTCCGCGGCCGAGCTTCGCCTGGAGCTGGAGCGCGCCCCGGCCGATCTGGTCGTCCTCGACGTCACGTTGCCGAAGGAGGACGGCCTGTCGGTGGCGCGCGAACTCGGCGCCCGCGCGGCCGGGCCGGGCGTGCTCGTTCTTTCGGGCTTGGGCGAGAGTGCCGACCGTGTCGCTGGCCTCGAGGCTGGTGCCGACGACTACATGGTCAAGCCGTTCGAGCCCGAGGAGCTGACCGCACGCGTAGAGATGATCCTTCGCCGACGCAAGCCGACCGGACGCGGTCCCCAGCTCGGCCCTTGGCGCATCGACGAGCAGGCGCACGCCATCACGCATCCTGACGGCCGGACGCTTCACCTCACGCCGGGCGAGCTGGCATTGGTGGCCGTCTTCGCGCGCCATCCGGGGCGCGTGCTCACCCGCGATGAGTTGCTCGATATCGCGCCAGGGCGTGACGGTGACCCCTTCGACCGCAGCATCGACCACCGAATCGCACGGCTGCGACGCAAGCTCGGCGACGACGGCCGCCACCAGGATCTGATCCGCTCCGTCCGCGGCCGCGGCTACGTCCACCGCGGCTGACCGCACGACAATTGCGACACGGATCGGGCGCGGACGGCCTCTGCTCGCGACATCGCCCCCGCACTCTCGTCCCCATCGGCAAGCGAGCGTCCCGGCATCGGGCCGGCGCCCTTGCCCCAGGGGAGAACGACGATGGCGGTCATCATGGGTACCAGCGGCGACGATACGGGCGCGAAGGCCCTGTTCGGCACCGCTTTTGCGGACTTCATCAACGGGCTCGAAGGCGACGATATGCTGTACGGCGGCGGCGCCGACGACGTTCTGGTCGGCGGAAAGGGCTCCGACGACATTTATGGTGGCAGCGGTCAGGACACGGTCAGCTACCTGTATTCGGACCAGGGGGTCATGGTCGACCTGCAGTCGGGACTTGCCCATGCCGAAGGAGATGACACCGACAGCCTGTCCAACGTCGAGATTGTTTGGGGCTCCAACGAGGTCGACCTCCTGATGGGCTCGTCGGGTGCGGACACGTTCCTTGGCTGGGATGGCGACGACCGCCTGATCGGGCGGGGCGGTGGAGATGCGCTCTCGGGCGGCAAGGGCTTCGACACCGCCGACTACATGACCTCCGATGCTGCGGTGAGCGTGAACCTGGCAACCGGAGCGATCTCAGGCGGCGACGCGGCCGGCGACCGTCTGACCAGCATCGAGGGACTGAACGGCTCCGCCTATGGCGACACGCTCGTCGGTAATGGTACCGCCAATCATCTCTATGGTTATCACGGTAACGACACTCTGCGTGGCGGTGGCGGGGCTGATCTGATCGAGGGCGGCGTCGGCAAGGACTCGCTCTGGGGCGGTTCCGGTGCCGACACCTTCAAGTTCAGCGTGGCCGAGTCGGCGGCGACCAAGTCCGATGCGGACATCATCAAGGACTTCAGCGAGGCCCAAGGCGACAAGATCGACCTTACCGCCTTCGGTGATCTCGACTTCATCGGCGGCGATGCGTTCAACGCTCCCGACCAGGCACGGACCTTCACCTCCGACGGCAATACCTTCGTCGCCATCAACGAGACGGGCAACAGCACCGCCGAGATGTACATTCGCCTCGATGGCCTGCACAGCCTCGAGCAGAACGACTTCATTCTCTGACCCGACCGTACACGGGCAAACGGGGCGCCGGCTCGCAAGGGTCGGCGCCCTTTCGCTCGACCACCGCGTCGCCGACGCGACAATTGCAACGCGTTCCCGTCCCGGACGCGATCAAGCCGCGTCATGATCCCTGCAGGTTCGTGCCCGTCATCAGGATGGGAGAACCAAGATGGCCCTCGTGAACGGTACCAATGGCAACGACATCGGCGTTTTCGCCCTCAACGGCACCGCGGACGCCGATCTCATCCTCGGCCTGAACGGTATCGACCAGCTCACCGGCTATGGTGGCGCAGACACCCTCATGGGCGGTCTGGGCAACGATCTCCTGTTCGGCGGGCAGGGCATCGATACGGCGAGCTACGTCTACTCGACGTCCGGCGTCTACGTGGCGCTCGGCGAGCATCGCAGCCTCGCCATGTACGGAGCCGAAGACCACGACTCCCTCTTAGGCATCGAGAACGTCACGGGATCCGCGCTCCACGACTATATCATCGGCGATGATGGGGCCAACACGCTGCGGGGCGAAGGCGGCTCGGACCAGCTCGAGGGCGGAGGAGGTGCGGACGAACTCATCGGCGGTGCCGGGGAGGACTACGTCTACTATAGCGGATCAGCCTTCGGCGTGACTGTGAATCTCGCCAAGGGCACGGGATCGGGCGGCGACGCCGAGGGCGATACGTTGTCCGGTATCGAGAACCTGCATGGATCCGAGCACACCGACTATTTGACCGGCAACGGCTACGACAACGCACTGTTCGGCCATGCAGGTAACGACGTCCTCAAGGGCGGCGGCGGCGCAGATCTGTTGAGCGGAGATTCCGGGAAGGACGAGATATGGGGTGGCGGGGGCGCCGATCGCTTCGTCTTCCACCCCGGCGAGAGCGGGGACACGAAAGCCGCCGCCGACCGGATCGCCGACTTCAGCCACCTGCAGGGCGACAAGATCGACCTTTCCGGCTTCGCCACCTCGGGCCTGCCCTATCCTGGCTACTGGAGCTTCACCTTTATCGGCAGCAAGTCCTTCAGCGGCGAGCATCAGGTCAGGGCCGTTGTCGAGAACGGCAATACCTATGTCGGTCTTAACGAGACGGGAACTTCCGGGGCTGAAGAGTGGATTCGACTCGACGGTGTACACACGCTGCACGCAGGCGACTTCATCCTCTGACGCCTTGGTTTGCCGCCTCGGGCTCAGCTACTGCCATGCCCGCGGCGGCCTGCCGTCGCTGCCGCGATGTCGTGAAAGACCTCGTCGCCATAGGCGTTGAGCGCGAAGTTCACGACCTGAAGCACGAGCCGACAGTTCTGCAGTGTATAGGGCAGCGTCGCGTCGATCCGGTCGAGTGAAGGGGCGTAGGGCCGACGAGCCGCGCCGGAGCCGAAGATCTCGTTCCGAAAGGGCAGGCCGCTGATGGCGCAGCGGCCCCTGCAGCGCCGCCAAAGTTCGCGCAGGTCTTCCTCCCCGAAGATCTCGTGCCGGAATCGCTTCCCGTTCCGCCAGCATGCCCGGGAAACCATCTGGCGCGCCCAGCGCGGCAGTGGGCGATGTTCCTGGATCGGCTCGAACGGCGGTGCGTCGTCGATCTTCGGCGCCTTGCCCGTGATGGCGTAGATGCCGGGCTCGACCTTGACGATGTGTCCGAGGGCCTGGAGCCGAACCAGGGCCCAAGCATGATTGTTGACGAACCGGGCCCACGCCGGGTCGTCACGCTGGATGCGGTACGTCTCCGCGAGGAGTGCCCGCATCTCGATGCTGGACCTCGGCCCGCCGAGAGGCCTCAGCAAGGCCTCCGTGCTGCGGGTGAGTTCTGCGACGGACGGAATCGGCATGCTGATCGATCTATCCGATCCGCTCCCCGATGACCATCGATCCCACGCGGCACCTCGTTGCCGCGTCTGCTCGCCCTAAAGTAGAACGCGGCATACCTGCCGATGCACCGGGCGTTGTCCTGACCTACGGGGCGGGCAGCGCTTCCGCATGGCTCGTCAACATGTCGCACCGGGGAGAGAGCGGGATCGTACCCGCATTCTCGGGTCTATGAGGATTCGATCAAGTTTCGGCGGTCGCCGATCATTCCGTGGGGCCAAGGGAAGGGCTACATGGGGATCAATAAAGAACAGGGGTTGTCAAGATGATCGCGCAGCTTCTCCAGACGCTCGACGGACCAGCGGCGCCCTTGAGCGAGTTGACCCCGAAGACGGCGGCCGAGATCGTCGCCGGCATGGCGCCTGCGGTCAGGAAGAAGCTGCGGGGCTGGGTGGTCGAGGCGCTGCGCCTGCATCAGGCGAAGGGCCGGGCCGCCGAAGCGAGATTTTGTCTGGTGATGTTGAACGCATTGACGGTTGTTTCGTGATAGTTGGATAAAATTGTCGGGATTTGGATCGAGGAGCCTCGCCGACGCCGACCTGCCGTTTTCATACCGTGGCTGGTGAGTTGGATTTCAGGGCAGCGGCCCGGCGAGGGGATAGGGATGGAAGAGGGGCCGGATGGGGCCTGAGATGTACGGGATGGATGCCGCGATACTCTGCGGCCGATATAGTAGAGAGCAGAACGCGAATATCTTGGTGGCAGAATCGATTTAGACGAGACGACGGAAAGAATACTTCGAGTTCGGATCTGCAACGGACCGCCATCCTTGCGAAGCTCAGGCGCAAGGATGGCGGTTCTGTCCTTGGTGCCTTCAGCGGCTCGCCTACCCGCCCATCTGCTCCGCCCAGGTCGCTGCTGCCGCGCCCAATGTCGAGCCGATCGCGACCGCGTCGACCCACACCGTGACGAGACCGAAACCCTGCCTGGCCATGCGCGCGGCATAGGCCGCACTGCCGGCATGAATGGCGGCGCGCTTGCCCTGTCGCCGACAGGCGTCGAGCACCGTGGCGAAAGCCTGCTGCATCTCCGGCTCGTCCCGGTCCTGCCCGACGCCGAAGCCAAGGGCCAAGCCCAGATCGCCCGGTCCGATGAAGAGACCGTCCAGACCCGTGACGGCGGCGAGGTCGCCGCAGTGATCGAGGGCCGCTCTCGTCTCGACCATGGCGAAGACCACCGCCTGATCTGCGGCCGTGAAGGCATCCGCACCCGGACGCAAGGCGACACGGATCGGCCCGTGCGAGCGTCGCCCCTTCGGCGGATAGCGACAGGCGGCGACCAGCGCCTCCGCTTCGTCGACCGTCTCGATCATCGGCGCGATGACGCCCGCAGCACCCGCATCCAGCATGAACGCCGTGATCGCATCGTCCACCGCCGGTAGCCGCACGAGGGGCGACTTCCCGTGGAGGGCAATGGCGCGGATGGCGTGAACTGCGGTCGCCTGATCGAACAGTCCGTGCTGCAGGTCCAGCGTGACCGCCTCGGTCTGCCCTTTGGCCGCCACCATCTCGGCCAGATGGGCGTCGCCGATCGTGAGCCAGGCATTGCGGGCCGGTCGACCGGCGTCCCATGCGTCACGGATCGGACGGGCCGGGGTATCGATCATGCGGGTCTCCTGCAGCGGGATATCGTCGCCGAATCGGACAGCCGACGGGCCCAAGGGTCAATCGCCATCCTCGATCGAGCCGGCGGAGCGTAGAGGGTCCCCGTGGCTTGCGATCCGAGCAGGGGACCACGCCGCCCCTCTCGCGAGATGAGTGGACCGAAGGTCCATGCCAACAGCCTGCGAAGAGAGCGTGTGGCCTTGTCCAACTGCAATCCGCCCGTTTCGTACGATCATGGCGGCGAACTGCCGAGCTTGCCCAGACCGTCGACCAGCCCGTTCAGGCCGGCCACCGATGACGGCGGTGCTGGCATACCCGGCGGCGGCCCGGAAACCAGCGTGTCGCGGTAGCCGGCTGGGATATCAGGCAGGGTCCGCGCGAGGGGTTCGGCGCCGCCCGGGGCCCGCACGACGGGTCGCGGCTGCATGGTAGTATCGGCGCTCGACCCGACCGGTCCGCTGGACGGTGATCCCGCCGACGATACCGACCCGGAACTGGGAGGACCCAGCAGGTCCGACGGCATCTGGGTCATCTCGCCCGTGGTCGGACCGGTGTCCTTGGACTTGTCGAACTGGGTCGGCGCGCGCGGATCGACCGGACCGCTCGTGCCGGGCGGCACAACCTTCTGCGGGATAGGGCTCCACTCGGGCGCCGTCGGCGGATTAAGCGTGGCCTGCGGCTCGTTCAACTCGCCGTAGGTCCGCAGCCGATCCTTGTTCGCCCGGTCCATCTCGCCTCGGAGGCGATCCAGCTCCGCCTGCTGGGTCGGCGTCGGATTGGGCCCGTACTTGTTGGCGGTGTCGTAGAACTTGTCCTGCGCCTGCTGGGCGCTCTTCAGGGCATCGTCCAACCGCTGCTGGCGTGGGGTCGTCGGCGGCTTCGGCTCGTCGCCTACACCGGGCTTGGTCGGGGTGCGGGGCGTTTTTGGGCCTGGTGGCGGCTGCGGCCCCTGGCCGGGCGGCTGCCCTTTCGGCGTGTCGCTGGCGAACGGACGCGTTCCCCCGGGCTTCGGGCCCTCGGGTCCGCCCTGGGGTCCCACACCGGGCAGCGTGCCGCGCGGCTTAGCCGTTCCGGGGCGCTCACCCGGTCCTTGCTGCACTCTGAGCAGCCGGGCCTGGAGGATGCCGATCGAGGCTGCCGTCATGCTGGAATGGAGGATGGAGGCGACCCCGCCTGCCGCACAGCGGACGGCATTGGCCCTCGTGAAGGTGCCCCGGATCACCTGGTGGGCGACTCCCGCACTGCGGATCTCCTTCTCCATCACCCTGATCCCGGCCTCCTGGATCATGCAGACCGCCGCCGCGATGATGCCCTGGATGATGAGGACGAGCGCGTACTCGACCGCGGCCTGACCCTGTTCGGTCGGCGACATGCCGAGTGTCGTCCCGTCCCGCGGGTCGATGCGCCACCAGCCGGCCGTGGTGGCGAGGGCCGGATCCGTTGGCACGACGGCGACGAGCCCGGCCGCGAGGTCCCTCGCGATCCGGGCTGTGAGGTCCGCATCGAGGCCGAGTGCCGCAAGCTTCGACTGATCGTCAGCGCTCAGAACCTGCCAATCGCCGCCTTGCCCGTACATGGCCGCCGTGTTGGCAACGGGTTGCTCGCCTTTCGCCGCCAGCAAGGCTTCGGCGTTGGTGTCGACCACACCCTGCACCAGCCTGACGAGCGGTGCTTCCGCAGCCGATTCGGGGCGCACGCCGACGCCGTTCTCCACGATGTCGATGGCCTGCAGTGGGCTGAAATCCCCGCCGCCGCCCCGAACGAGCGTGGTGTGCTGCGCTACGATGGCCGGCCCGTCGAGATAGACCCGATCGGCCACTTGCGAGCCGAAGCGCAGCGTGTCGAACGCGTAGAGATCGCCCGGAAAGGGCTGCATCTCGCCCATCACGGCGGTGTAGTCCGCGGGCTGGCGCGAGAAGGGATCGGCCGCCATGCCGTCGAGCAGAGGCTTGTTCGCCAGCACGTTCTGGCCGGCCAGATACAGCACGAACTCCGGGGCGATCCGGGCCGAGCTCACGTCGATCCAGCTCTCGCCCAGCATCGCCGTCGCCCGCGCCAGCCGCGTCGCCTCGCTCATGGTGAAGCCGGATAAATCACCGCTCGCCCGCCGAGCGGGGCCGACGAGGTCGAACACCTCGCGGCGGATCGTGCGCGCGGGTGCCCCGGGGCGCTCGATCACATACTCGATCCACTCGGCGGTCAACTCGCCTTCGGGGTGGGGGGCCGTCGCCGTCGTATCGCCCTCGATGCCCGGCACCGCGGCCGTGTCGTCGCCGCCGGTGGCGAGCACGTCGGTGGCCTTGGTGAGCGCCCCCGTCATGACGACCGACATGTTGGCGAAGGGGCTGCCTGCACTCGGATCCTCGTCCAACTCGCCGGTGGCGAGCACGCTGGCGCGGCGCACGGCCTGCCCGTCGACGACCAGCGCCGGCAACCACTCCCTTTGCGTGTAGAGGGCGGCGCGCAGCTTCACCTGTACCGTGTCCGGCAGCACCTCCGGCCAGTCCGCGGGCCATTTCACCGGCACGTGCAGAAAATGGATCGGCCGGCCGACGAGCTCGCGCGCCCGCAGCCGCTGCTCCAGGGGCGAGCTTTCGGCCAGTCGCCCGTCCTTCAGCTGCTCGGTGACGATGCGGACCGTCACCGTCTGCTCTAACTCCGCGGGCACCCCATCGGCGGCGAAGGTTGCTTCGGCGGCACCGCGGGCGGTGGCATCGGCCACGATCGGGTCGAGGTCAGCCCAGCTCCCGTCGCGCCGCACCTGCACCCACCAGTGCTCGGCCAGCATCGCCTTCTGCTCGGCGAGCAGCGCGGCGCCACCGTCGGGCGCCGGTCCGAGCCCGACGCGCTCCGCCAGGTCACCCGCCTGGAGGCCGACCTTCGACGTCAGCTGCTCGATCATCGAGATGCTGGAGGCGGTCGTCGCCTCCGCACGCTGCGTCACGGCTGTCGCGTCGATGCCGTACAGGTCCGCCGCCTCGGCGACCTGCTCGGCGGACGCACCGGCGGGCGGCTCGGATGGGGAAGGCGATGCGGCCGCCACGCGCTCCCAGGTCCGGTCGAGGGCCGTGCCGCGCAGCGTCCTTTTGGCGAGCCGCGTCTCGTACCCGGCCTTGTCGAGCAGGGTGGACAGGAGAAGGGCCTGGTCGAGCGCGTTGCCGACGCGGTCCATCAGCACGCCCTGCGCGCCGCGCAGGGCACCGCGATAGGCGACCCACCCCACATTGTCCCGCACCCAGGCGGCCAGCGCATCGGGGTCCGTGCCGACCATGTCGACCACGCCCTGCGGGTCCCAACGGTCGCGCGGCGTCTCCAGGAGACCGTCCTCGATCGCCTGCACGCTGGCCAGGATCTGCTCGCCCAGTGCCGCTGCGCGCGCGGCATCGGCCTGGGCGAAGGCCGGTGCCGTCCAGATGGTGGTCATCAGGCCGGCCACGAGGCGGATGAGACCCTTCATGCGACGCAGCCGAGCCAGCATCCCAACCTCCCCTTGTCCCGCTACTCGCTCGCGACGAGGCGGGTGGTGTCGCCCGACGAGACCACGACGTCCTCGGACAGCGTGCGGGCGCCGATCGTTACCCGGTAGCGGCCGGGGCGAAGCTCCACCGGATCGCCGCCGACGGTACCCTGCGCCACCAGCGCTCCGGCCGGATCGTAGGCCTGGAACTCGGTGCGGACCGCCTCGCCGAGGGCAGCTTCGAGGTCGGCGGACTTCGCGGCATCGAAGTAGCGTCCGCGCCCGGCCTTCGCCCAGGCCTCGAACTGCCTCCGGATGGCGGGCTCCGCGACGGCGAAGCCGACGATGTTGACGCGCACCTCGACGCCTCCCGCCGCCAACGTCTCGATCGCCGCTTGCGGATCGCCGCCGCAGGTCTCCTCGCCGTCGGTGATGAGGACGACCGTCCTCGCTCCTGCGCCGGCGGTCGCCAGATCGTGCCCCACCGCCTTCAAGGCGGCGGCGATCGGCGTCTTGGCACCGTTGCGCGGCTTCACCTTGTCCAGCACTTTCGCCACCGCCGCCGGGTCGAGCGGGCCCAGCGGCAGCGCCGACCGGGTGCCGCACACGTCCTTCGCCGTGTCGCCGAACACGCGCAGCGACACCGGCGTCCCTTCGGCCACGACCTCGTCCAACACGGTGTTCAGCACGTCGCGCGCGATGGCGATCCGCCTCTTGCCGTCGAGCCGCTGCAGCATGCTGCCCGACGCGTCCAGCACGATCGCAATCGCACCCGCGGCCGGCGGCTGCGCGGTGGTCGCGGACACGACGGGTGCCGCTGCCACGGCCAGCGCACCGGGCGGAATGGTGCCCGGCGGCACGATCTCGGCCGTCAGCGTGTAGCGGACCGGGCGGCGCAGCCATGCCGCGGCGCGCTCGGCCACGACGTCGAGATCGGCCTGGGCCATGGCCCGCGCATAGGCTCCGCCCGAGGCGGCCGTCAGTCCTTGCAGCAGCTCCGTCTGACTCCTGAGATCCCGGCCGAGGCCGATGTGGCCGACGAAGACCTGCGGCCGGCTCTGCGCCAGCGCCTCCCACAAAGGCTGCTGCAGCGCGTAGCCCGGCGATTCGGCATCGGTGACGACGATGACCGACCGCGCCCCTTTCCGCTCGTGCAGCCCGTCCATCACGTTCAACAGCGTCGCTTCGAGATTGCTGGAGTCGGTCTCCGGCGGCGAGGCGGCCAGCGCCCCCTGCACGACCCAGGAGCGGTCCGACCACTCGGGCAGGAGGAACGGGGCCTCGAAGTTCATGACGTTCATGAACTCGTCGTCGGGGACGAGGCCCTCGGCGAAGGCGGCCGTCGCCTGCCGGATCTCCGAGGTGAAACCCGAGAGGCTGACACTGGTGTCGTAGGCCACCGCCACCGAGCGCGCCGGCTCGAACACGTGCAGCCGCAGGTCGGTGCCCGGTGCTGCGTCGCTCTCGAAGACCAGACGCGAGCCCGCACTCTCCACCTGCCGCAGCGGCAGGACCGTGCCGCCGGGATCGGTCAGCTCCAGATCGGCATCGATGGTCGGCTCGCCGGCGAGTGTCAGCCGCAGCGTGCCGGGTGCATCGGACCGCTTCAGCGCGTACCAGTCCTCGGCCGTCCGGTGCGCGACGATGCCGGAGGCTCCCGCCGCCATGTCGAAGGGTGCCGGGGCAGCCAGCGTCGTGCCGGACTGCACCGGCGGCGGCCGGGCAGGCGGCGGATGTGTCGCCTCGTAGCTCGCCGCCCGGCCGTACATGCCCCAGGCGCCGATTGCCGAGGGATGCTCGGCGTCGATCGGCCTTTCCAGAACATTGAGAGCCTGCGGCCATACCCAGCGCTGCTCCTCGCCGGCGGCATCGATGGCCCGGAAGCGCAGGTAGCGCGCCCAGGTGCCTGCCGGAACATCGAGCCGCACGGCAGTCCCCGCCTTCGGTTCCACCCGGCCGATCTCGCGCCAGGGGCCGAGCGGGCCGTCCATGCTGGCGGCGACGCGCAAAGGTCCCCAGGGCCGCGTGCGGTCGTCGACCTGTGCCGCCTGGGTCCAGACGATGCCGGTGATCTCGACCGCACGCCCGTCGCGGAAGCCCACGGCCAAAGCCGGCGCCACGCCTGCCGGGACTTTGGCCGACAAAGGCTCGCCCTGTCCCTGGCCCAGCAATCGCTTGGCGTCGGCCCAGTCGTTCGCCGGCGAGGGCTCTGCCCAGACGACGTTGCCGCCCCGTCCGGGATCGGCGACGTCGAGCGAAACGCCGACCAGTTCCTCGGGCGCCGGTGTCGAGATCACCTGCCACTCGTTGAGGCCGATCTTTCCCAGATTGTCGGCGTGATTGTCGCGCAGCCGCAGCCGTGCCGCCTTGGCGAGGCGCGGCGGGTCGAGGACGAACGCCTGCTCCTTCGCCAGCATCGACAGCTCGCCGGACAGCACCGGCTCGAAGTCGACACCGTCCGCGGACAGCAGCAGGTCGAAGCCGCGGAGCTGTTCCGCCGGTGCCAGCCGGTCGGCGACCTGCGAGTGCAGCACGATGCCCGCGATCGGCCAGGGTTTCACCCCGCCGAACACCCGCGTGATCTCGATCGGCGTGTCGGCCGCATCGGCCGTGAAGCCCTCGCCGACGAGGCCGTCGAACAGCCCTTGCTGGGTACGTGCCTCGTCGTCCGACTGCTCCGGCGGACCGCGGCCGCCGAAATCCGGGGCCGCGAGGTCGAAGCCGCCGCGCAGGGGCTCGGGCAGCGCGAACAGCTCGCGCTCGTCGACCGGCTCCACGTTCGGATCGGGTGTGAGGACGGTCGCGACGGTGGCCTGCGCCCCCTTCGCGTCCCGTGCCCGCATCACGACCTGCGCGTCGATTCCGGACCGCGCGTCCGGATCGACCAGGATCTCGATCGGCACCGCCGCCTCGCTTCCCGGCTCGACCCGCAGGGTCGCCGCCGCGAGGCTCGGCCTGAAGGCGTCGTGGCTGCTGCGGGCGTCCAGTGCCAGATCGAGGGGCTCCTTCCCGTCGTTGGCGACGCTGAGCTTGCCTTCGAGCCGCTGCGCCCGCTGCCAATAGGCGGCGACGCGCTGCTGCGGAAGGTCGAGCCGCAGGCTCACCGGCAGTGCCGCTTCTGCCGCCGGCGCCGACACGATCCCATCGATCGCGGCCGACAGCGCGTAGGCTCCTTCGCCGTGCAGGCCGATCTTGAGAGGTCGTCCCGCCGGAACGTCGAACCGCGCCGTCCTCGGCTCGTCCGTCCACGTGATCGGCACCTCCGTCTGGCCGTCCAGCACGCTCAGCTCGGCGTTCGACCCGACGCGAACGGTGGCGCCGCCCGCCGCCTGAGGGGCCGGCAGCACGAACCAGTCCTCGTCGCTGAAATTGCCGACCTCGCCCGTCATCGTCAGCGTCGCGGGGAACGGCTTCGCCTGCGACGGGCTGTCATTCGGCTCCAGATCGTCCGGCAGCGCGAACGGATCGGCGTAGGCGAGGGCGAGGGTGTAGGGCTCCGGGCTCGTCCGGTACGGCCGCAGCCGCACGATGTAGTCGCCCGGATCGAGCAGGGCGTCGTACGTGACGGGCTGCTCCGCCATCCGCGCGGTCGGCCGCCGCAGCGCCGGCCAGCCCCACTCGATCTCCATGTCGACCGCCCCGCCGGCAGGCGGCGTCAGGGTCAGGGCGACATGGGTTGGGGCCGCCAGCGAGAAGCGGTAGACGTCGCGGTCGTCCGCGTCGGCGAGGCGCCCGATCCGCTCCCCACCCACCCGTATCCGGTTGGGGTTGGCGTCGCCGTTGGGCTCGCGCTCCAGCCGCGCATCGGGCGGCCCGGCCCGCTTCGCCTGGAGGGTGTAGGCACCGCCCTTGCCCGCGACGCGGATCGTGTAGGGTCCCGGTGCGAGATACACCTCGTCGAGGGCGATGACGCCCGCCGTCGCCTCCATGCTGCGCGCCACCACCTGCTGGCTGCGGTCGAGGACGGCCAGCTCGGCGACACCCGCGCCCTCGGCCATGATGGCCCGCAGTTCCGGTGCGCCCTCGGCCGTCAGGGCATAGACGTCCACGTCTTCGCCGCCGAACCGGCCCGAGCGCACCTGATCGGCCTCGATCGGATTGGCGGTCGCCGCCGTATCGTTCGGCTCGATGTCGACATCCCCGTCGGCGGCCTTCGTCGCCCGCACCGCGAGGCGATAGGGTGCATCCGGACGCGCCGCGCCGCGCACCAGTAGGTACCGGCGCCCGTTCAGGCGGAGCTGCTGCAGCCTCGCTTCGGGACCGCTGCGGCACTGCACGTCACGCCCCTCGCCGTCGACGAGGCAGAGTTCCTGGTCCGCCGCCGCGCCGTCGAGCGCCGCCTCGACGAGCCGCCCGTCGGCCGGCGCCTCGAACACGAAAGTGTCGACGTCCCCGGGCTCGGCGAGCCGACCTTGGATGGGCTTGCCCAGGGCCAGCGCCCCGGCGCGGGCGATCGCGTCGTCCGGCTCCTCGGCACGGGCCGGCACCCGCGGCCCGCTCGACTTCAGCTCGGCGACGAAAGATGTCTCCGTCGCGTCCCGCGTTCCGATCCGCAGCCGATAGTCGCCGCCCGCCAGCCCGAGATCGTGCAGGGCGAGGAGGCCGCGACTGCCATCCCGATGCGCCATAACCGCCCCGGCCGCATCGACGAGGTCGATCTCGCCCCTGGCTTCCGGCGGCACGGCGACTTCGATATCCCAGCGCCGCTTCGCATCCATGCCCGCGATCGTGAAGCCGATCTCGACGGGCTCGCCCTGCAGCGTTCCGCCGACCGCTGCGTCCTTCGTCAGCGTTTCAGCCGCTGCAGCACCGGCATCGCTCGCCGTCGCCTCGATCCGGAACAGCCCCGGCGTCGAAGCTCCGAGGCGCACCTCGTAGAGGCCCGGCCGCAGCAGCAGTCCTTGGCGATCGGCGCCGGCACCAACTTGCCCGGCGTCGATCTCGGCGACCTCGTCGCTTGCGCTGACGTTGCCCGAGCCGTCCCGCTCCGCCGAGGCGATCTGTGCCACAAGGCCCGCGCCCAGCTGCCCCGACAGGCTCAGCGTCCAGCGCGTGTGGCCGGCCTCGGCCGGGACGGTCCAGGCGAATTGAAGCTCGCCGCCGCCCGTCTCGCCTTCGGCGCAGAAGGAGCCCGTCGCCTCACCGACGGGGTCGCTTTCGGCACGAGCCAAGTCGCGGCGGCATTCCACCTGCGCGACCGCGTGCGCGGACCACGTCACGAAGCCGACGACCAGTGCCGCAGTCCGGGCCGCGCCGACGGCAGCGCTCATCGAGGCGCATCGAGCATGACCTGACCCCTGCCGGCAGGTTGCCCCTAGCCGTGGACCGTCGCTACGCGCGGCTCCGTGTCAAGTCCTCGCGCGTCATGGTTCCATTTTCGCCGGCCGGTTCCGTAGCCGCTTCCCGCACCAGGGCAGCGATGTCGTCGACGTCGTCACCTGCCAGCACGTCGATCAATCCGGCCGCCAGTGCACGTTTGATCGCGGCCCGATCGTCGAGCCCATAGAGCAGGCGCCGCGCCACCCGTTCCGGCTTCGGCACCGTCACGCGTACGGCGATCCCGGCTGCATGCAGGGCCTTGGCATCGCTCGGATGGAACATGTCCCATTCGATGGCGACCGAGGCGGCCTCGGCCTTCCGCACTATCCCGACCGGATCGACGTGCCGGGCATGCGTGATCAGCTCGGTCCGGACACCCGGGATCCTTTCCTTCACGCGCAGCAGCGAGGGGTGGTCGAACGAGATGACCAGCACGTCGTCCGCCGCGTCGGCCTCGCCGACGAGGTCTGCCAGGCGCTCGATGAGCCGCTCCGCGCGCTGCCGCTCCTTGATCTCCACCAGGAGGCCCATGCCGCTCCGCCGCGCTGCGTCCAAGGCCTCTGCGAGCGTGGGCACCCTCGTGCCGGCAAACCTCGGATCGAACCATGAACCCGTATCGAGCCGACGGAGGGCCGCCAGATCGTAGTCGGCCACGCGACCGCGCCCGTTCGTCGTGCGATCCAGGATCTCGTCGTGCATCAGCACGATCTCCTCGTCGCGCGTCAGCACGACGTCGATCTCGCACACCGTCGCCCCCCGCTCGGCGGCGGCCCTCAGCGCCGGCAGCGTGTTTTCTGGCGCTCCGGCACTGTGACCCCGATGGCCGCAGACATGGACCTGGCCGGCTTCGGTCGCCAGCGGGCGGTAGGTCACGAGCTCAGGCCGGAGCCACGGTGACGGCCAGCGCCTCGTGGTCCGAGATGGCGACACCCGCCTCGTCCACGGCCGCGATCACGGCCGGGTCGCAACAGCGGAGACCACGGGTGAACAGCCAGTCGATCTTCCCGTAGGGTGGCTTCGGAGTGCCGTCCGGCCGGGTCCGCTGCGTGACGGCCAGCGGCACGTTGCAGCGGTCCCAGTCGTAGCCCCGCCGCCGCAGCGTCTCGAACATCGGCTCGTGCGCCATCGGTGCCACGAGCCGGTCCGGCTCGACCGCGAGCGCGGCTGCGACCACCGCCGGATCATCCTTTTCGGCGAGGTCGAAGGTGCTGGTGTTGAAATCGCCGCCGATCAGCACCGACAGGCCCGGCGCGTGCTCGTCTATGGCGTCCAGCAGCCGCTCGGTCTGCAACGCCCTGTCCTCGGGATCGCTATGGCTCTCGAAATGGACGGAGACGACGAGGACCTGCCGCCCCGCCACCGTCACTTCGGCCATCAGCGCCATCCGCCCGCCGACACGCCGCTCCCCGAAGTTCCCGTCGAACCACCGCCCGGAACGTTCCAGCCGCGCCAGCGCCGGCCGGTCCAGCACATGTCGCGACAGGATCGCCGCCCCATGCAGACCGGCCGTATTGTCCTGCCCGGCATGCCAAGCGCGTTCGCGCGCGTCGCCGAGGCCCAATTCCACGAACTCCACCCCGAACACGTAGCCGGTACCCAGTGCCGCGGCGAGATCGGCCACGGTGTGCCGGTTGCCCGAGCGCGCCATGCCGAGATCGACCTCGCACAGGAGCACGACGTCGCCTGCCGCCCGTTCGAGCATCGCGGCGGACGGTGCCGCGTATTTCAGCCGCTCCGCGTTCCAGAACACGATACGCGCTGTGTCCAGCCGGTCTGCCGCTGCAGGTGATGCCATCACTTCCACCGCATGCAGGCTCTCGAACTCATCGAACGCTCGCCGGAAGCTCGTCTCGGTGACCGGCTCGCGTAGCACCGCCTCCCGCTGCGCCGGGCTCGGCAGGTCGATCCGCTCGACGCACCGCGTCACGAGCATGCCGCGATCTCCCTCACCATGGGCGTCAGGGCGTCCGGATCGTTGGTCGTGATCTGATCGCACCCAGCCCCTATAAGCTTGCTGAGCACCTCTCGGAGACCGGGGCGGTCTGCATCGATCGTCCACACGTCCACCTCGGCCCCGCCCGCCTTCACGAGCTCGATCATGTTCACGCCTCGGTCGAGCCCGGCCAGCACCAGATCGCCGTGCAGATAGTAGATGTCGGCGTCGGGTGCCGTCGCACGGGTCAGCTCCGCCAGCGCTCGGAAGCCAGCTGAGTCGCGCGGCGGCGCATGCTCGTGGAAGTCGAGCGGATCGAACCCCCGCCGCAGGCCCGGTGCCGCTTCGGCAAGGCGGAGGATCGCCTCCCAGGAGCATCCGCCCGCCGTGAACGCCCGCACCTGATCACCGAGCAGGGTGCCGAACCGGTCCAGCACCAACGGGTTCAGCTCCTCGTTCGGCACCTTGATGTCGAGCTGGACCAGACCCTGATCCTGCGGCCCGTGCCGCCGCACGGCCCTCACGATCTCGTCGAGGAAGAGGGGTGCCTCGTCCAACGGCGTTCCGTCCGATGCCACCTGCCGCAGCATCTCGATCTCGCGCCGGCCCGCCGCCGCAACCGGACCCCGCCCCGTCGTTTCCTCCTCCAGCATCGGCTCGTGCAGGCAGACGAGGTGGCCGTCCGCCGTCGCCAGCAGGTCGACCTCGCAGGCGGCCCCGGCGGCCAGCGCCGCCTCCAGATTGGCCCGCAGGAACACCGGATCGCTCCGCCGCCGCCGCAGCTGGTGCCACTTGAGGCGCGGTGCGGTCCGACTCATGCCGGAATGCGCCGGGACGTCGCCGCATCGAACAGGAGCGTGGTGGCCAGTGCGAACGGTACCTCGTCGCCCACCTTGAATCGCGCGACTGCCCCGGCCTCCAGGGCATGGAGCGGCCCCAGCGCCGTGGTGAGGTGATAGATCGTCTCGCGCCCGTGCGGCTCCAGATCGTCCACCGTCGCCCGCAACTCGCCCGTTCCCAGCTGCACATGCTCCGGCCTGACGCCGACGACGACCTTCCCCGCGGCACGCAGCGTCCCGGCCAGCTGCGCTTCGCCGACCCGGACCTCTCCGCCCTGCGCCTCGCCCGGCAGCAGGTTGATCGGCGGCGAGCCGATGAAGCCGGCGACGAACAGGCTGTCGGGGCGCTGGTAGAGATCCTCGGCACTGCCGATCTGCTCGATCCGGCCCTTGCTCATGCAGATCACCCGGTCCGCCATCGTAGTGGCCTCGATCTGGTCGTGGGTGACGAGAATCGTCGTGACGCCGAGGCTGCGCTGCAGCCGCCGGATTTCGCCCCGCATCACGAGCCGCAGCGAGGCGTCGAGATTGGACAGCGGCTCGTCGAGCAGCAGCAGTTCGGGGTGCTTCACCAGCGCCCGGGCTAGGGCAACGCGCTGCTGCTGGCCGCCCGAGAGCTGGGACGGCCGGCGTTCGAGCAGTTCCTCCACCTGGACGAGGCGCGCCATCTCCAGCGCCCGCCGCTCCGCTTCCTCCGCCGGCACCTTCTTGAAGCGCAGCGGAAAGCCGATGTTCGCCCGCACGCTCATGTGCGGGTAGAGCGCATAGGACTGGAACACAATGCCGACATTCCGGTCGCGCGCTTCGATCTCGTTCACCCGCGTGCCGTCGAACAGAATGTCGCCGCCGGTGGGCTCGTAGATGCCGGCCAGCATGAAGAGCGTGGTCGACTTGCCGCAGCCCGACGGGCCCAGGATCGCCACGAACTCGCCGTCGCCGATGACGAGATTGGTGGGTTCGACGGCGATCGACTCACCCCAGCGCTTCGCCACCCCGCGCAGCTCGATCCGGGCCATGGCTCAGCCCTTGATCCCGCCGATGGTCATCTGCGTCAGGTATTTCTGCGTAAAGGTGTAGAGCAGCACGCTGGGCAGGACGTAGAAGACGCCCATGGCGGAGACCATCGCATAGTCTGTGCCCATCACGTCCTCCCGCATCCAGAACAGATAGAGGCTCATCGTCCAGTTCGCCTTGTCGAACAGCAAGGTGCGGACGAACACGTATTCTTCCCACCCCCGCAGGAAGGAGAAGATGCCGATGGCGATCATGCCCGTCGTCACCTGCGGCAGGACCACGAGGTAGAAGGCCTGCCGCCGGGAAGCGCCGTCGGTCATGGCACTCATCTCGATGTCCCACGGCACGGCGTCGAAGAAGCCCTTCATGACGAAGATGGCGAACGGCAGCTCAAGGGCCGCGACGACCAGGACGACGCCGGTCAGCGTGTCGAGCAGCCCGACCCGGTACATCAGGAGGAAGATCGGAATGATGAGCGTCATCGCCGGAAAGGCGTGCAGGACGAGCAGGCTCTTCAGGTAGGTCGCCCGGCCCGGAAAATCGTAGCGGGACAGGTAGTACCCGGCGAGCGTGCTGATCCCCAGCACCAACACCATCTGCACCAGCGCCAGGGCCAGCGAGTTGCGGAAGGCCACCCAGACGCTGGGGATCGTGGTGCCGACTCCCGAGGCACCCTTCAGCGTATCGGCGATCTCCGGGTTCCAGAGGAACCGCCAGTTGTCGAGATGCAGGTAGGGGCCCGTGATCATGACCAGCAGGACGAGCGTCGCCCCGCCCAATGCTGCCTCCAGCACGCGCAGCCGCCACTTCTCCTCGAAGGCGAGGCGCAGCAGCGACCAGATGAACAAGGCCGGCAGCAGGATCCCCAGCGTGCGCCACAGCACCATCGTGCTGGCCCCGGTCCGCCCCGAGAAGGCAACCGTGACCAGCCAGAGATAGGGGACGAGGATGGGCAGCGAGCCCAGGACCAGGACCCCGTAGAGAAGCCACGTCGTCGCCGACCGTCGACGTCGCGAGGTCGTGGCGAGGCCGGCCCAGTCCGTTCTCGCCGTCGCCACGGCCGCTCTCACGACACCTCGATCCGCGGCTTCTGCAGCAGAGCGCGCATATCGAAGAACCGCCACAGCACCAGGGCCAGGGCGATCCCGATCACGACGAGGCCCAGCGCCAGGGCAGCGCCATAGGCATACTGCCCGTTCTCGAACGCGCGCTTGTAGACGTAGAGGGCGTAGACGGTCGTGTCGTAGAACGGCCCGCCGTCGGTGATCAGCCAGATGTATTCGAAGCTCACCAGCAGCGAGAGCGCCTGGTAGAGCGTGACGAAGCTCACCTGCCAGCGGATCTGCGGCAGCGTGATGTGCCAGACGATGGCGAGCCCGCCCGCCCCATCGACGCGGGCGGCGTGGAACAGATGCTCCGGAATGGAGCGGATCGCGCTCGTGAAGATGATCATGCCGAAGGAGGCACCGATGAAGCCGTTGGCCAGCACCACGAGCAGCATCGGCGCGTTGCTCTTCATGTCGACCGGGGCGAAGCCGAACGCGGTCAACCCCTGGTTCAGGAGCCCATAGTCGGTGGGTGCGACCACCCAGCTCCACAGGAGCGCATAGACCACCGACGGGCTCATCCGCGGCAGCAGCCAGACGGAGCGGAAGAAGGCCCCCGTCCGCTCCGGCAAGGACGTGGTGAGCAGGGCGAGGGCCAGGGCGTAGCCGACATTGAAGATCGCCAGCGTGCAGAGGACGTAGACGAGCGTCGTGCCCATCACGCCGACGAGGCGCCGGTCGCCGCCCAGCATCCGCGCCACGTTCTCGGTCGTGAACTGGGTGACCTGCAGGTTGCGGCCCATGTCGGTGAAGGCGATGCCGACATTGACGATGACGGGCAGCAGGAAGAACACGACCAGCATCAGCGTGGCCGGGCCCAGGAACAGGAGCCGGTCGGCGGACCGCCGGCCTCGAGCGCTGCTTGCCATGAACATGGATCCGGCCACCGGGACGGGTCGGTCGAACCGTCCCGGTGGCCCGGAGCCTCAGCTCAGCGAATCGACGACCTTGAGGTTGTCCTTCAGCTCGTTCGACATCTCGTCCTCGAGGAAGTTGACGGCCTCGTCGGGCGAGAGACGGCCGGTCTCGACACCCTGCAGCGCCTTGAACAGGATCCCGTTGTAGCGGCCGAAGTCGGGGCTGTTCGGGATGAAGGTCGTGCGTGCCTGCATCGGTGAGGCCGCCTGCAGGTACCAGGCCGCCTCGTAGTCGGGCATGCTGCGCTGCCCGTTGCTGATCGCCATGTGTGCGGTCGTCACCGCGTGCTGCGTGTTGAAGTAGGGCAGGCTGGCATAGGCCACGAGCATCGCCGTCAACTGGGCGTGCTCGGACTTCGGGTTCACCACGTACACGATCGGGTGCGACAGGTTCTTCGGCTCACCGCCCTTGTCGGCGGCCGGCGCGTGGAACCAGCCGATCTTCTTCATATAGCCCTCCTTGTCGGTGGGCCAGGTGGCACCCTTGGCATCGCCCAGCTGGAACTCCTTCACCGCCCAGATGCCCTGATGGTAGATGAAGGCCTTCTCGGTCTTGAAGGCCCCCTGGATCTCGTCCCAGGACATCGCGGTGTTGTTCTCGGGCGTCACACCGTTCTCGGCATTCCAGGCGAACCATTCCAGGGCACGCTTCATCTCGGCCTTGGGCAGAAGTAGTTGACCCGTCTCCGGATCCTGAAACTTCACCCCGAAGCTCGCGAACGTCATCAGATAGTCCGGCCCGGCGTTGGGCCGGTGAATGATGCCGATCTCGGCCGCATCCTTGTCGACGACCTCCTTGGCCAAATTCGAGAGGTCCTGCATCGTGAACTGGCCCGCCTCGACCTGCGCCGGCAGGCTCTCGATGAACGCCTCGTCCTTGCCGATCTTGCGCAGCATGTCCTTGTTGTAGAAGAACATGCGGATCTCGGAATCCTGCGGGATCGCGTAGATCTTGCCGTCGTACTTGGTCGCTTCCCACAGGATCGGAATGATGTCGGCGAAGGCCCAGGGATTGGCCTTCACGAACTCTTCCATGTCCATGGCGTAGCCGGCCTTGGCGAACTCGCCGACCCACTCGTGCGCCGCGACGTAGACGTCCGGTCCCTGATTGACTGCGAAGGCCTTCAGGATATCGAGCGCGTCGGCGTCGAAACCGGTAGCGGGACCCTCGAAGACCTGCACCTTCACCGTCTTGTCGCTGCCGGCCGCCTTCAGCGCCGCGTTGAGCGGCTCCGCCGCCGCCACGATGTTGCCGGCCCGCAACGGACCCGAGCGGTCGGCCCGGGCCCAGAGCTTCACGGTGACTTCCTCGGCCCGCGCCGTCGGCACCACGCCGAGCACGGCGATACCGCCCAGAAGAGCCATCGTCAGCGTCACGATCTTGCGCATGTCGCCTCCCGTTTCCTCCGTGGAGCCCTCACCAAGCGACCGTTGCGCCACGCAGTCGCCCGGTCGCCGATGGTGCCCATGGCAGCTCATGCCAGAATGCGGCCGTGCGGACCATGCTTGTGTTCGGCCCTGACCGCGTCCTAGCCAAAAGTGAGGGACAGCCTCGTGACAGCTGTCATGAGACGGCAGGGGCTGACGCCCGGCAATCGGCCTGCTGCATGCCGCCCGACGCGAGGAGCGGATTGACCGATCAGTTCTCCAGCGTGCCGGGCAGGGTCACCGTCTGCGAGGATTGGTACAGGGAGTAGGCGGCGCCGATCAGCACCGCGCCGTTGACGTCGCTGCGGAACAGCGGGCTGTCCGCGTTGGTGGCCCCATAGAGCAGATCGACCCTGGCGCCGGCGAACAGCGAGAACCGGGCCGTCACCGGGAAGCGGTACGAGCCCTGGAGCCGCGACCCGACATAACCCGCTCGGGCTGAATAAGCCGGCCGGTCCGGCCGCGCGTAACGGTCCTGCACCTCGTAGAAGTAGCTCATATACTCCTCGGTCGCGAAGATCGGCCCGACGGCAAGGCGGAGGCGGCTGCCGTCCTTCAGGAGATCGCCCTGCCGCCAGGCGATCTCGGGTGCCGCTACGATCCCGCGGTAGCTGACGGAGGAGAGATCGGTCGAGAACACCGAGCGCAGGTTGAGGTCCACGTCGAGCCGCCGGTTCTGCGCCGGTCGCCACAGGCCGAGCCGCAGGCTCGGCCCGATCTCGCCCATCCAGTCGAGATCCGGCATCCCGCGGCGCGCATCGTTGTCGTCCGAGGACACCGGCACGGCCCCGCCGAGGCTGACGTCCAGCTCGGCCCGCGGGCCCTGGTAAAAGAGGCCGCGCACCCCGCGCTCGTCGGCGCGCAGCAACTTCCCGCGATAGACGAAGGTCGGTACCGGGAGGGCGTAGAAATGGTACTGGCTGGAGCCCGGATAGTCGGGCAGCACGGCCGCTCCGGCACCGATGCCGAGCTCGAAGAGCGGCTTCTCGACCGGCTGCGCGTGGGCCGGGACAGAAGCCAGCAGGCCCACCAGGATCAGCGCCGCCGGGCCACGACGAGGACGTTGGGCAACGGCAGCCGCCCCCAGCAGGGCTCGACGGAGAACGCGAAGCCCGCCGCTTCCAGCGCGGCCCGCAGCCTCGGCACGGGCATCGGCCGGATCGCCGCCCGCCGGTAACGACCAGAGACCCACAATCCCCCCTCCATGAAGAGCCCGACCCGGCTGCGCCAGCCACGCTCCGGATCGAGGGCCCTGACGAGCAGCAGCTTGCGCGCGGCCGCCGCCGCACGGTCGAGAAGGCCGGGCTGCGCGCCGGCCGGAAGTTGGTACAGGGCATCGATCAGCATGACGGTGTCGCCGCCGGGGATCTCGGCCCTGGCGAGATCCGCCCGTGTGAAGCGCGCCGGCAACCCGCCGCTCGCCGCCGAAGCGTCGGCCAGGGCCGCCTCGTCCCAATCGAGCCCGTGCAGGTTCCGCGCGGCACCGGCTTCGAGCAGCGCCAGCCCGAGCTGGCCGCGGCCGCAGCCGAGATCGACGATCTCGCCTAGAGGCCCCAGCGCCAGGATCGCCGCCAGCGCCGGATCGTGCCGCAGCTTGCCGGCGACATAGTAGCGGGCGAAGCGGCCACGATCCCGGTAGCGGGCGGCGACGCGGGCCGCCAGCGCGGCCGCGGCCTCAGGCGTGGGCGGCAAGATGGGGTGGTGTCGCCGGCAGGGCCGTCTCGCGCACCAGCCTGCCGTCGCGCAGCCGCCAGCCCAGGTGCCGCAGCAGGCTGAACAGGTAGAACGCACCCTTGAAGGCCAGGATCGGCACCTTCGCCGCTTCGTTGGCGTGCGCGTTGCCGCCGAGGATGCTGATCACGCCGTCCTGCATTTTGAACCGGTTGCTGGGCGACATGAACAGGTCGCGCATCGTTGGATCGTTGATCCGGTAAATCAGCCAGGAGAACTCGCGCAGCGACCCCCGCACCTTCTCCTCGAAGGCCTGGAACAGCGGGGCCGCCTTCGCCGGATCGGTCAGCCACGCATCGACCGCCTCGGCCCCGGCGGCGGCACTCTGCATCCCCAGCAGCACGCCGCTGGAAAAGACGGGATCGATGAAGGCGAAGGCATCGCCGACCAGGATGTGGGCGTCACTCACCATCCGGCTCGCCGCGTAGGAGTAGTTGCCCGTCGCCACGGCCGGCATGACCATGCGCGCACCGGCCGTCCGCCGGGTCAGGCTCGGCGAGCGCCGGATCGCATCCCGGAGGAAGCCGTCATGGTCGCCCTTCAGGTCCCTGAAGAAGGATAAGGGCCCGACGACGCCGATGCTGGTGATGCCGTTCGTCAGCGGGATGACCCAGAACCAGCCATGGTCGAACAGGTGGATGGCGATGTGCCCGGTCTCGACCTCGCCGAGCGGTGCCACGCCTTCGAAGTGGGAGAACACGGCGGCATTGTTGTTGCGCTTGTTGGCAGTCTGGATGCCCTGCTTGCGGGCCAGGAAGGCGTCACGGCCCGAAGCGTCGACGACGAACCGCGCCCGCCACTGCAGCGGCCCGTCCGGCCCCTCGGCCCTGACGAGCGACGGCGATCCGGGCTCCACCTCGCGGACCCGCACGCCCTCCATCGTCACCGCACCCCGGCGCGCCGCGTTGCGGAACAGGATCTGGTCGAGTTCCGCCCGCTTCACCTGGAAGCTGTAGTCGTGGCTGGTGTTCAGCGCGTTAGTAAAATCGAACGGGAGGCTCTTGCCGTGCTCGTCGGAGACGAAGACCGCACCCGGCTTGTGGACGCCGATGGCGCGCACCTCGTCGAGCACGCCCAGCTGCTCGAACAGGCCGAGATTATGCGGCAGCAGCGACTCGCCGATATGGAAGCGGGGATGGTGGTCCTTCTCGATCTGCACCACATGGCGGCCGCGCTCGGCCAGCACGGCGGCCGCCGTCGAGCCGGCGGGTCCGCCGCCGATCACCAGCACGTCGCAATCCGAGGGTTGCCCCTGCATATCCTCTCCAGCCGCGGTCGAGCCGAACGAACCCGATGAGACAAGACGAACCATCCCGCCTAATCAACCCTCGCAGCCTGGTCGCCGCCCTCCTGCTGCTGGGCGGCTGTGCCGCGGCCGCACCCCGTCCGCCGGCTACGGACGCCTCGACCGAGCAGGCCTTCGCCGGCCCCGGCGACCGCGCAGCACAGATCCGCCGGGCGGCTCAGGGCCTGGGCTGGGAGATCACCTCCGCCGTGCCGGGTCTCATCACCCTCTCGACCACCGGCGGCAGCGTCGTCGTGGCCTACACGACCGACGCCTTCGCCCTGCGCACGATCGGCCAGCCGAAGGGTGTGGCGGACCTCCAGGACAGCATCCTCGCGCAGTCCGGCGTCTGATCAGGCGATCCCCCCATTGATCGAGATCACCTGGCCCGTGATGTAGGCCGCACGGTCCGAGACGAGGAATCCGACCAGGTCCGCCACCTCTTCGGGCTGGCCGGCGCGTCCCGCCGGCACCAGGGCCGCGATCCGCTCCTTCGTCATCACCTTGTCGATGGCCGGCGAGGCGATGAGGCCGGGGGCCACGGCGTTCACCGTGACTCCGCGCTTGGCCGACTCCAGCGAGAGCGACTTCACCGCCCCGATCAGCCCGGCCTTCGCCGCCGCATAGTTGGCCTGGCCGCGATTGCCCATCGTCCCGCTGAGCGAGGACATGGCGACGATCCGCCCCCACCGCGTGCCCAGCATCGGCAGCAGCAGGGGCTGGACGGTGTGGAAGAAGCCGTCGAGCGAGACGGCCAGCACCTCGCGCCAGCGCGCCGGCGCCATCCCCGCCAGCGGCACGTCGTCGTGCGTGCCGGCATTGTGCACCACGATCTGGATCGGCCCGTCCGTCAGCAGCCCGTCGATCGTCGCCTTGGACGCCGCCGCGTCGCGCACGTCGAACGCTACGGCACGGCCTCCTACCTCGGCCGCCAGCACGTCGGCCGCCTCGCCGCTGCGAAAGGCGTGGACGATCACGTGGCACCCGTCGGCCGCGAGGCGCCGCACGATGGCGGCCCCGATGGGGCTGGTGCCGCCGGTGACCAGCGCCCGGCGCGTCATGCCGGTTGCGTGAAGGCGATCGTACCCTCGCCCTCGATCACGGTTTCTTCCGCAGCGCGCACCGCGAAGCGGTAGGAACAGCCGGCAGGACTCCAGGCCAGGAGGTCGACCGCGATGGTGAGCGGTGCCGGCAACCCGTCCGCGTCGGCCACCGCGATCGTCACCTCGCGGAGGCTGCCGAGGAACCCGGGTGCGCTCGGCTCCCCCTGCCGGAGTGCCCCGTGCAGCGCCATCGCCTGCAGCGCCGGCTCGACCAGGGCCACCGTCGCCAAGCGGCCCTCCCGCCGCAGCGGGCAGGCCTCGTCGCGATGGCAAGACGTCTCGGCGACGAGCTTCTCGTCGTCCCAGCTGACGGCCCGGTCCAGCAGGCACATGCGTCCGCCATGCGGGATCAGCGCCAAGATCTCCTGGCGGGTCAGCACAACTCGATCGCCAGATGACCATCGAAGTAGGGCAACGCCGCCCTGCCGCCCTCGCCCCGCGCCAGCAACTCCAGCAGCCGCAGCGAGCGCCCGACGGGATTCGCCATGGCGAGTTCCTGGAGCGACGGACTGACCGGAAGCACGTCGTCCTCGGCCGGCGCCGGCACCAGACGCAGCTCGAAGCTGCCGGGTGCCGGCAGCCCCAGCACCAGGGCGACGGCCATCGCGTGCTCGGTCGCACGCAGCGCGTTCAGCGGCGCCGGCATCGGCGCGTCGTACACGCAGAGCAGTACCGGCTCCCGCACGGCCCGGGCCGCGGCGTGCAGCAGCGATGCGGCGAAGGTGTCGTCGTGACAGGCGACGGTGACCGACGACGACATGTCGGCCCGGCCGATGCCCCAATAGGCCGCCGACGCATTGTGCACCGAGTTGTGGAACTGCGTCGGCGACACCTGGACCGGCGGCGGCCCGGCCAGTGCTTCCAGGATAGCGGCGACGACCGCACCGTCGCTGTTGGAACTGCCGAACACCGAGGGCAGCCCCGACGTCTCGAGCCCGGCGGTCGCTTCCGCCGCGGCCGCCATGGCGAGCCGCGTGACCAGCCCCGCGCGCCGCCGCTCCGCGGGAGCGAGGCAGGCCGGTGCCGGCGGGGTCACCGGCGAGGGCTCCCACGACGTCCGGCCCGTCAGCACCTCGCGGGCGGCGGCCCAGCCCGGCAGGCCCGGGCCCAGCAGCCCGACCCCCAGGACCTGGAGGCGGGTGCCTAGATGGCCAGCACGAGGCTGCAATTGTTGCCCCCGAACCCGAACGAGTTGCTCAGCACGCGCCGCGGCGCCTCGGACCTCGTCCGCGCCAACACCCGCGAGCGCAGGGCTGGATCAATGCCCGCCGTCGCTGCGCCACCGGGCATGATGCCCCGCTCCAGCGCCAGGGTCGACAGCACCGCCTCCAAGGCACCCGCCGTGCCTAAGGTGTGACCCGTCTGGCCCTTGGTCGAGCTGCACCAGGGGCCGTCCTCGCCGAACACGGCGACGAGTGCTTGATCCTCGACCGCGTCGTTGAGCCGGGTACCCGTGCCGTGCGCGTTCACATAGTCGATGGACGCCGGCTCCAGCCCGGCCGACTCCAGGGCGGCCCGCATCGCCAGCACCGCACCCAGACCCTCGGGATGCGGTGCCGACATGTGGTGCGCGTCGACGCTGGAGCCCACCCCTTCGAGGCGCACGCGCTCGCGTCCCTGCGCCGGTTCCAAGAGCGCGAAGGCCGCCGCCTCGCCGAGCGAGATGCCCGCCCGATCGGCGGCGAAAGGGCGGCAGGGCTGCCGGTCGAGAACGTCCAGCGAGGCGAAGCCGTAGAGGGTGGTGCCGCACAGCGTGTCGGTGCCGCCGACGATTGCGGCATCCGCGAACCCGGTCTCGATCAGGGCCGCACCTTCCTTGAAAGCCTTGGCCCCCGACGAGCAGGCCGTGGACACGACGGACGCCGGCCCCCGAAGTCCCAGCGCCGAGCGTACATAGAGGGCCAGCGAGCCCATGTCGTGGGTATGCCGGTAGTCGAACTCCGGCAGCGGGGCGTCGGGCGAGGGCCGCCGCCGGTAGGCCTCCTCGGTCGAGAGGATGCCCGAGGTGCTGGTCCCCACGACCACGGCCACACGATCGCTGCCGTAGCGTCGGACGCAGGCGGCCACACGCTCGGCGAAGCCGTCGGTCGCCAGCGCCAGTGATGCCAGCCGATTGTTGCGGCAGTCGAAGGGCGCCTCGATACCGCCCTCCTCCAGCCCGTCGACCCGGCCGATATGGCAGGCGAGGTCGATGTGCGGGAAATCGTTGGCGCGCAGGCCGGATCGGCCGTCCACCAGTGCCGCTGCATGCGCCGCCAGGCCCCGCCCCAGGGCGCTCACCGCCGTCATCGCTGCGATCTCAAGCGGCTGCATCGCGCGGCCTCCGACCCTCGCGCGCGACGACGGCCCACAGCAAAGCGGTGGCGGCGGCGAGGGCCACGGTCAGGCCGATGCCGTGCATGATCGGATTCCGGGCGAAGGCCAGGAGACCGAAGGTGAGCAGGGTGGCGGCACTGCAGTTCACGACGGCACCAAGGGTGCGCTGGGCATCTCCGGCTCGACCCACTGTGCGATTGAGGAACAGGCCATAGTCGAGACTGACGCCGACACCCAACAGAATGGCCACCAGATGCGCGATGCCGAGGCGCACATCAAGCAGGGACAGGATCGCCAGGGTCAGCACCAGGGCCCCGCCGAGCGGCGCCAGCACCGGCAGGGCCTCCCGCCGCAAGGTCAGGCCGAGCAGGGCCACGACGAGGGCGAGGCCGCCCAGCAGCCAGTGCAGGGCCGTGGCGATGCTGGCCGAGAGGATGCCTTCCGTCTCGCCCTTGATGTCGACGAAGGTGAGGCCGGGGCCATTCACTGCAGCCTTCACGGCAGCAGCATCGGTGACGTCGACGAGAGCCGCCACCCCGACCCATCCCTGGCCGGCAGGCGACAGCATCGCGTGCAGCCGCGCGCGCAGCGTCTCCGGCATCGGGTCGCCCGGCAGCACCGGCGGCAGCGTCCGCTGCGCGGCGGTATCGGCGAGGAAGGGATCGAAGCCGGAGGCCTTGAACGGCAGGCCGGCTGCCGCCTCGGTGAGCCGTTCCTGGAGGTCGGCGCTTGCGGGAATGGCGGCCTGCCGCCGCGCCTGAGTCGCTGCACTCGGCAGCAGCAGGCTCGGCAACTCGTACGATTTCAGGGCCCCGCGCTCGCGCAACGGCTGCAGGGTCGTGTCGAGCGTCTCGGACGCCTGCAGGACGGCCTGCGCATCATCACCCGAAATGGCCACGAGGTAGCGGACGTCGGGTGCCCCGAGTTGCCGGCGCAGTTCCTCGTCGAGATTGCGGTCCGCTGCAGGAATCTGACCCAGCGTCGCGAGGTCCGTCTCCCAGCGCGGCGCACCGCCGAGGACGAGCCACAGCGCGGCCACACCGGTGATGACGGTCAGCGGCAGGAGCAGTCGCCCGAAGATTGCCGGGACCGGAAGCGACTGGTCGCGCAGCTTCGCCTCACCGAGGAGCAGGGGCAGGACCCAGCGCGTGACGGAGGCCGCCACCACGAGGCCAATTGCCGCGAACAGGCCCAGCTGCGACAGGCCCGGAAACGGCGAGAAGAGCATGGCCAGAAGGCCCAGCGTCGCCGCGCCGACGGCCAGCAGCAGCGGCGCCCCGATCCGCCTTGCCGTCTCGCGCATCGGCTCGTCGCCACGATGCTGGCCCATCAGCAGCAGCGGGTAGTCGACGGCCACCCCCAGCATGGTCATCCCGAAGCCCAGCGTGATGCCGTGGACGAAGCCGTCCACCGCCTGCACCGCGAGTGCCGCGACCGCGGTGCCCGCCATGAGCGGGATGCCGGCCGCCGCCAGCGCCTGCACGGAGCGGTAGCGCAGCAGCAGGAACGCGACGATGCCGACCACGGCCAGCGTCGACACGAGTCGGACGTCACCCTCGATCGCCTCGGCCGACCGCACCGCGAAGACACCGGGTCCGCTCACCAGCAGTTCGGCACCACCCGGATCAGACGCAGCGAAGGCGCTGTCGACGGCCGCGATGGCTCGGCGCTGCGACTCGAGATCGAGCGCCTTCGCATCGGTGCGCGCCAGCAGCAGCGCCCGCCTGCCGTCGTCGCTGAACCAGACGCCGTCGCGGGTCTGCAGGTTCGAACTGCCGACCCAGCTGCCGACCAGCTTGTAGAAGGCGCCGATCGGATCGCGGAACCCGTAGCGCTTGACGAGGAACGAGGTAGATCCGCCCAGCTCGCGCAGCAGCCCCTGAAGGTCCTGGCGCAGGCTCGGCACCGTGAACGCGTCGGCGGTCGTCGCCGGGCTCAGCAGGTAGCGGTGATCCAGGAGGAACCGCTCCTCCGCGCTGTCGAGGCCCGTGGTGCCGTTGGCGACGAAGCGGAACTGCCCGCTCGCCCCGAGGCCCGCCGCCAGCGCCTTGCTGAGCCGCGCTAGGTCCTGCTGCGGCGCGTTCTCGACCCCGATCAGCAGCAGGGAGGCTGCCGTACCGGTCTGCAGCTGATCGAGCAGGAACGCGGCCGCCGGCGTTTCCGGCCGCGGCAGGAAGTCCGCCATCTCGGTGCGCACGGTGACGAGCTTGCCGAAGGTGACGGCGACCATCGCCACGAGTGCCACGAACACCGCCGCGAGCAGGCCGCCCCTGGACCTCACGGATCGTAGGCGACGGTCATGCGCGTGGAATCGCCCCCGGTCTCGGTGGTCAGCACCTCGGTCACCGCCGCCTTCTCGCCCGTCAGCTCGACCACCTTCACGAGCCGCCGGGCCGCCTCGTCGCGCGGCACCAGCGTCAGCCGCCAATGCGCCTCGTCGCCCTCGAAGCCGACGCTGAACAGGGCGCGCAGCGTGGTCAAGTCGCCGGCGAGCGTCGCGCGGAAGGCCTCGGTCAGCGCTCGCAGCTCGGGCGCGCTCGCAAGGTCGAAGCTGCGCGTCATGTTCTCGTCGGGCCGCGAGTAGACGAGCACGTCGCCATCGACGACCAGGGACTCCTTCGTCGGCGTGTCCGTGTGCCGCTCCAACCTGGAAGGGGCGACGTAGACGAGCCGGCCCCGGCTGACCAAGGGCTCGGTCAAGGAGGCGAGGCTCTTCTCCTCGACGAAGCTCGCCCGCGCGGAGCGAACCGCACGCATGCCGTCCATCATCTGATCGATGGGGGCGGCCGCGGCCGCCTCAGGCAGGAGCAGGGCGGCGACCAGCGCCAGCCGTCGGATCCCAGAAATCATAGAAATTGAACCAGTTGAAGGGATGCGCCCGGCACCTCGTCTCGACGGCCCGCATATAGCGCTGCGCCCAGCCGGCCAGCTCCGATTCGCGTGCGCCACGGCGCAGGATCACACGCTCCGCCAGAAGCTCCAATTCCACGCGGTAGCGTCGGTGCCCGGTGTGCAGCCCGAAGAACAGCACCACCGGCGCACCCACCGCGGCCGCCAGCGCCAGCGGTCCCGTCGGCACCAACGCCACGGTCCCCAGGAACTCCGTTGATGCCATACGCCCCGGACCCACCGCCCGGTCGCCCAGGATCCCGACGATCCCGCCGGCATCCACGGCTTCCTTCACCCGCAGTGCCGCATCGGGCGCGCCGATCGCGATCACCCGCACATCCGGTGCGAGCCGGCCCAGAAAGCCGTTCAGGAGCGGCGCACTCGGCTCGTACATGGCGAGGTGCACCGGCACCGGACAATGCCGCTCCCCGACCGCCCGGAACACCTCGAAGCAGCCCACATGCGCGCCCAGCAGGATGAAGCCGCGCTCCTCCCCGACCAGCCGCTCGACGACCTCTAGGCCCTGGACCTCGACATTGAACAGGTCGAGCCGTCCCAGGCGCAGCATCGCCCGGTCGAGAATCGTCATCGCGAAGGTGAGGAAATGCCGGAACCGTTCGCCGAGACGCGGCGGACGCCCCAGCACCCGCGTCAGATAGGCGGCCGAAGCCCGCCGGGCCTCGCCGACCACGAGAAAGAAGTAGAGGGCGATCGGGTAGAGCAGCAGCTCCGCGATTGCCAAACCGCCATGTCGGACGAGCCACAGCATGAAGTCCAGCAGGGTCGAACTGCCGCGTTCCGGCCGGCTCGCCCATGTCATGCCGAGGCGACGTGACCGCCGGCGATCTGCCGGCCGCGGACCCGGCAGACGAAGGCGCAGCCGCCGTCCGCGCGCCGCTCGATCGAGATGTCCAGCGGATCGCCGGGCAGGACCGCTCCGCTGAACTTTACCCGCTTCAGCCTCACGGGCGTGGGCAGATCGCAGCGCCGCAGCACCTCCGCCAGCAGAACCGCACCCGGCACGATCGGCCGTCCCTCGAAATGCCCGTCCAGTGCCGGATCGTCCGCCGCCACGACGAATGGCTCCGCCGTCGCCGCCAGCAGATCCTCCCGCTTCAGCTTGCCGATCGCGTTGCGCGGCATCGCCGCCACCTTGATCACGCGGCGCGGCAGGAAGGGTGCCGAGATCCTCGACCGGAGCTCGCCCAGGATCTCCTGTTCGCTCCGGTCCGGCGCCACGACCATCACCGACAGCCGCGACTGCGGGTTGCTGTCGAGGTCCTCCGGCGGGGCGAAGGCGCCGTCGAGCACGCCATCGATCCCGAGCAGGGCCGCGTTCAGCGCCGCCAGGGAAGCGCGCTTGCCGGCCACCTTCACCATGTCGGCCCGCCGGCCCAGCAACCGGAAGGAGCCGTCCGCCTCGACCTCGATCGCATCGGCGAGGGCCACCGGCGCCGGCAATTCGGCGACGCTGGCCCGGGTCTCGTCACCCTCCGTCCTCAGCAAAACCGTCCGGTAGGGCCGCCACGACGGGCCGTCCACCGTCCGCCGGCTCGCGATCGATCCGACCTCGGTGGCCCCATAGATCTCCAGCACGCGCGTGCCCCAGGCCCGCTCCCCCTCGGCCGCCAGCTCCGCCGAGAGCGGCGCCGTCGCCGAGATCACGCCGGCCAGCGGCGGCAGCGAGCGACCGGATGTCAGGAGCGCCCGGAGCTGGAGCGGCGTCGTCACCAGCAGCCGCGGTCCCGGCACGGCTTCCAGCGCCGCCGCGACGTCCTCGGGATAGAGATAGGGTCCGCTGAAGCTCGACACAGGCGCATGCAAAGGCAGCAGCACGCTCGTCTCGAGGCCGTACATGTGCTGCGGCGGCACCGTGGCCACGACGGCATGCCCATCCAGCCCGAAACGCTCCGAGGCCGCCCGAGTGCATGCGACCAGCGCCGCCCATGGCTTCGGGTGTGCGACGGGTGCCCCGGTGCTGCCGGAGGTGAAGACCAGGGCGGCCAGCTGCGAGCCCTCGATCTCCGGCACCGCCGTCGCTGGCTCCGCGCCCAGCCGAACCTCTCGATGATTCACACCGGGGATGGGCGCCTCACTGCCCGGATCGCCCACTGCCGTGCACGGCCCATAGTCGGCCGCCAGCGACGCCAGCCTCGCCGGTGCCTGATCGCTCGACAGCAGCGTCACGAGCCCGCGCCGCAGCGCCGCCGCGAACGCCACGAGGAAGGCATAGCGCTCCTGGCAGAGATTGAGGACGTGGCCTTCGCCCGGCAGATCCGCCGCCAGCCGCTCGACGTCGCCGAGAAAGTGCGCGGCCGGCACCGGCTCGCCGCTGCGCCCACGGAAGAGCAACGCCTCCGGGTCACGGTCGGTGAGCGGCAGGCGCACCTAGCGCGTCCGCATACGCTCGATGTGCGCCGTCAGGGCCCGCAGCGAGGCGAAGATCTTGTGGTTCTGCTCGTCGTCGGAGGTCAGCTCGAAGCCGTAGCGCTTCGACACTGCGAGCGCGATCTCGAGCGCGTCGATCGAATCGAGGCCGAGACCGTCGCCGAACAAAGGTGCCTGCGGATCGATCTCGCCCGGTGCCACTTCGAGGTTCAGCTGCTCGACGATGAGGGCGGCCACCTCCTGCTCCATCGCCGCTGCCTGTGACAGATCCACTCTCCCGATGCTGGGCCGGGCGCGATATGCCAGCGATACCGCCCGACCTCAAGCGACAGGATGATGCCGCTCCCCCTCCGCGCCAAGGACCTGGCCGCCTTGCCGGCGACGATCAGCCTGACCGTCGACGTCGAGGATCTGGCCGGCGACGGCACCCGTTATGCCGCCATGACCCGCCGCCTCCTCGACCTGTTCGCCCGCCACAGGAGCCTGGGCACCTTCTTCGTCGTCGGCGAGGTCGCCCAGACGAATCCCGCTCTCGTCCGCGATATCGCCGCCTCAGGCCATGAGATCGGCTCGCATTCCTATCGCCACAGCCGCCTCCGCGACGAGGATCCAGCCACCTACGCCGCCACCATGCGCGACCATCGCCGCCTGCTCGAAGATCTGTCGGGTGCCCCCGTCCGCGGCTTCCGCGCCCCGTTCTTCTCGCTGACCGAGGCCACGTCCTGGGCCGCCGATGCCCTGGCGGCGGCTGGCTTCCGCTACTCTGCCAGCACAATACCGGGCACCGACGTTCCGGCGACGCCGTTTTCCTGGCCGTCGGGCATCGTCGAGCTGCCCTGCCCCGTGGGCCGGGTCGGTCCCTTCCGCCTGCCGTTCCTGGGCGGCATGTACCTGCGCTACCTCCCCCGCTGGCGGATCGCCGAGGCCGCTCGAACCTGCAGCGCACGGCCCGTCTGGAGCCACGTCCACCCCTACGACATCGATGCCGACGAGCCCTTCCACCGCTATCCGGGTCACGGCCTGACGGCGAGCTTCTTCCTCTGGTGGAACCGCAAGAACGCGCTGCAGCACCTCGACCTGCTGCTGCAGGGCCGCCGCTCCCTGCCGCTGGGCTCCCTCGTGCCGTGAGCGAGCCGACCGCACCGCACCCCGTCCTCGGCCGGTTCTATCAGGAGCCCGGGCTACGCAGCGCCTATGTCCGCAACCTGTTCGACGGGACGGCCGCCGACTACGACCTGATCAACGCCCTGATGTCGTGGGGCTCGGGCGGCTGGTACCGGCGCCGCATGCTGGAGGAGGCCGGCCTGCGCCCCGGCCACGCCATGCTCGACGTCGCCACGGGCACCGGCCTGACCGCGATCGAGGCCCGCGGTATCGTCGGCCCCGGCGGCAGCGTCACCGGGGTCGACCTCAGTGCCGGCATGCTGGCCGTCGCCCGAGGCCGCGACGCCGCGCACCTGCTGGTGCAGGGCAGCGCCGACGCGCTGCCCTTCGCCCCCGGCAGCTTCGACTTCGCGGCCATGGGCTACGCCCTGCGTCACGTCCAGGACCTGACCCGCTTCTTCGCCGAGCTCGCCCGCGTCCTGCGCCCCGACGGCATCGTCCTGATCCTGGAGTTGGGCCAGCCCACCCGTGAGCCCACCCGCTCCCTCGCGCGGCTCTATCTGCGCCACGTGGTGCCCGCGCTCTCCTTACTTGCCACCCGCAAGCCTCTGGCGCGCGAGCTGATGGACTATTACTGGGCCACGATCGAGGCCTGCGCCCCGCCCGAGCGCATCCTGGCGGCGATGACGGCCGGCGGCCTCGCCGATCCGACGCTCAGCGTGGAGCTGGGACTGCTGCGGGCCTATCGCGCGACAAAGCCCTGAGCCCCGCCTCCGTCACGAGCCGGAGGTGCATCCAGGTCAGCAGGACGTTGTCCCGCACGTAGCGGAAATGGCTGACCCCGCCCTCCTCGGAGCTGAGATAAACGACCGGTGTCCGCAGGTTCACCGCCGGCACGCCCGCCCAGCACAGCCGCACCGCCGCCTCGGCATCGAAATCGTACCGGCGCATCCAGCGCACGCGCACCATGATCCGCAGCAGCGGCAGAATGGGGTAGACGCGGAACCCGAAGAGCGAGTCCTCGATCGCCCCTTGGGTCTCCAGACCCGTCCACCAGTTCGACACCCGCCGTCCCTTGACCCGCAGTGCCGGTGCCTCCGGTCCGAAGTCGGGCACGCCCAGGATCATGGCCTCCGGGTTCGCGATCGAGGCCGCCATGAAGCCGGCGATGGCGGCCGCCGGATGCTGGCCGTCGGCGTCCATGGTGAGGGCATGGGTGAAGCCCTCGGCGTGCGCCAGCTTCAGGCCGTGGAGGATGGCTGCTCCCTTGCCCCGGTTGGTCGGCAGCACTTCCACCCTGAGGTCCGGATCGTCCTTCGCCCGGGCAAGCAGCGGAGCTTCGCTACCGTCCGTGCTGCCGTCGACGACCACCCACACCGGCGACCAGACCTCCCGCGCTTCGGCAACGGTTCGCTCGAGCCTGGGCCCGGTATCGTAGCTGGGGATCAGAACGAGATGCCGGCTCGATATCGTCACGTCGGGAGCCGGGTCCGGAAGTAATCGTCCAACGTCGTCGGCAGGTCCCGCCTCGGCGTGCCGGCCGGCAGACGCGGGCCGAGGGTGATGCGGTAGCGAAGTGGCAATGACGGCATCCTGAACAGGGAAACGCCCTTTCCCAGGAACGTCGAGCTGGCCTCGATCACGATGATCTGCACCGGCGCCTGAGCCTCGCTCGCGATCAGGGCGAAGCCGCCCATGATGGGGCCGACCGGTCGCTGCACGGTACGTGTGCCCTCCGGAAAGAGCAGCAGCTGCTGTCCGCGATGCAGCCGCTCTACCGCACCCTTGACCAGTGCTACCGTGGCATCGTTGCGAATGTATCCGGCGAGCCGGATAACGCTGCCGAAGAGCATGCTGTCCCACAGGGCGGCCTTGGTGATGCAGACCACCCGGGGCAGGCGAGAGGCGATGAGCACCACGTCGAGCAGGGTAGGGTGGTTCGGCGTCAGGATCAGCCCAGGCTCCGAGCGCAGGCCGTTCAACGCGTCGAGGTCGAACTCCGCCACCCCTAAGCCGGCCATCATCGCCAGCAGCCACCTGCATCCCCGCATCAGGTAGCGTTGCCCGAACCGCTCCGTGCGTGCGCCGCCAGGTAGCAGGTTCAACAGCAGGGCAAATCCGTTCCAGGCGAGGATCATCGCCCCGGCGATGCCAAGAGCGGCATAGAACCTGGGGGAATCGACGAATGCCCGTCGCAGTGCCGACCCGTGTGACGCACGCTCGTTTCGGCTGGCCGTGTGGGCGTTCCGGGTCTCAGCGAAGTGGACCATCACCAAGCCTCGGCGGCCTGCCTGCTCTCGCCGCCATCAGATGCCCTGTCGCTCACGCTTATTGGACAAGCGTGGGCTCCTGTCACCAACGGTCGGAGGCTCACGATTGGCGACGCAGCCCGTCGACCAGGACGTCGACGAGAGGCAGCACCTTGAGCTGCCAGCCGGGACGGTCGTGCGCGTAGCAGATGCCGACCAGCGTTCGCAGCAGGTCTTCGGCCGCGATGTCGCCCCGCAACTCGCCGGCCGAGATGGCCCGTTCGAGCAGCAGGCCTAGCGCCTTGCCCAACCGGTCGAGCGAGTAAGCGGCGAGATCCGGCGAACTGCGCGCGGCGAGAGCAAGGGCCGTCGTCATGCCCTTCTTCGTGGCGATGAACTCGACATTGGCCCGCAACCACCGGCGCAGCGCTTCGGTCGCCGTCGTCTCGGCCTGCAACTGGCCCGCCAGATCGACGAGCTGTTCCACCTCGCGCCTGTAGACCGCCTCGAACAGGTCTTCGCGTGCCGGAAAGTGCCGGTAGAGTGTTCCGATGCCGACGCCGGCATGCTTCGCCACGGCTTCGAGGCTGGCCCCCGCACCTCCCTGGCTGAACACCTCCTTGGCCGCTTCCAGCACGCGCTCGCGATTGCGCACGGCGTCCGCGCGCAATCTCCTGGGTCCGCCCGCCTGCTGCTCTACCATCGCCCTTCGAGTCGCCGCGACCTCTTGTAAACGGAGGCAGCCTCCGTATTATCCCGTGTGGTGGCGAAGCTCCTGGCAGGGTGACTCCCCGAACCCCGTTTGTGAACTCCGCAGGAGGGTGAACGCTCCGGCGGTGCGCCATCGACGTTTCGCGATCCTGACCGAACGAGCCTCATCGGAGCGCTGCATGAGCTGGTCGATCAACCTCACCATCAACGGCGCGCAGCACGCGATCGAGCTGGACGACCCGCGGGTCACGCTCCTCGATCTGCTGCGCGAGCGGCTTCATCTGACAGGGACCAAGAAGGGCTGCGACCGCGGCCAATGCGGGGCCTGCACGATCATCGCCGACGGGCGGCGGATCAATTCCTGCCTCGCCTTGGCGCTGAGCCACGACGGTGCGGAGCTTCGCACGATCGAAGGGTTGGCGCACGGGACGACACCGCATCCTCTGCAGGCGGCCTTCATCGAGCACGACGCGTTCCAGTGCGGCTTCTGCACGCCTGGGCAGATCATAAGTGCCCTGGGCCTGATCGAAGAGGGACAGACCGGCGACGATCCGGAGCGGGTGCGCGAGGGCATGAGCGGTAATCTCTGCCGCTGCGGCGCCTATCGCGGGATCACCGAGGCGGTGCTGGAGGCCCAGCGGACCATGGGTGCTGCGCCGCGCAAGGAGGCCGCATGAACCGGTTCGACTATGTCCGGCCGACGAGCATCGCGGACGCGATCGCCGCGGCCGCCGTTCCGGGCAGCGCCTATCTCGCCGCCGGCACCAACCTCATGGATCTCATGAAGGGCGGTATCGTCGGCCCGCAGCGGCTGGTCGATGTCGGCCGCCTGCCCGGGCTCGACACAATCGAGTGGCTGCCCGACGGTGGGGTGCGGATCGGCGCGCGGGTGCGCAATGCCGACCTTGCCTACGACCCGAAATTCGCGAAGGCGTTTCCGGCTGTTGTCGAGGCTCTGCTGTCGGGCGCTTCCGGGCAACTTCGCAATGCCGCGACCGTCGGCGGCAATCTCCTGCAGCGCACGCGCTGTGCGTACTTCTACGACCGGGCCAGCGCCTGCAACAAACGCGAGCCCGGCACCGGGTGCGATGCGCGCGGCGGCGAGAACCGGCTGCACGCGGTGCTCGGCTGGAGCGAGGCCTGCATCGCGACGCACCCGTCGGACTTCTGTGTGCCGCTGGCCGCACTCGACGCCGTGGTCGAGATCGAGGGGCCGTCCGGGCGGCGCGAGGTGCCGCTGACGGAGCTTCACCTTCTCCCGGGCGACACGCCCGAGCGCGAGACCGTGCTGGAGCCGGGCGATCTCATCGTTGCCGTTCGCCTACCTGCGGGTGCTTCCGGCTTCGCAGCGCATGCGCGGTATCTGAAGGTCCGCGAGCGCACGTCCTACGCCTTCGCGGTCGTCTCGGCCGCGGCCTGCCTGCGCTTTGAGCATGGGACCATTGCCGAGGCACGCTTCGCCCTCGGTGGCGTCGCAGCGAAGCCTTGGCGCAATCCGGCTGCTGAAGCCGAACTGATCGGAAAACAGCCGGACGAGACCGTCTTCCGCAAGGCGGCCGCCGCGGCCCTCGAAGGTGCTCGGCCGTCGGGCGACAACACGTTCAAGATCGAGCTGGCCCGGCGGATCGTCGTGCGGGCGCTGGCGCTGGCGGCGGCCGGAACGCCCGACCGCGTGCCGGCCCTACCCGGTTCTCCCTTTGCTCCCGTTCCCGGAGGTGTCCTCCATGGCTGAGATCCTGTCGGCAGCGCCACGCCGTCACGGCAGCAGCATCGGCCAACCGCTGACCCGTCGCGACGGGTTCCTGAAGGTCACCGGCCAGGCGACCTATGCGGCCGACAATCACCTGCCGGGCCTGCTCTACGCGGCACTCGCCGTGAGCAGCGTCGCCCGGGGTCGCGTCACCTCGCTCGATGTCGCCGCGGCCAAAGGCCATCCAGGCGTGGTGGAAGTGATGACGACGGCCAATCGGCCACCGCTGGCGCAGGATCCGGACGCGAAGAGCAACCCCTTCATGTTCCGAATGGAGCTGCTGCAGAACGACTCCGTCCGCTATGCCGGCCAGCCGATCGCGGTCGTGATCGCGGAGACGCTGGCGGCGGCCACCGAGGGGGCCGCCCTGCTGGCGCCGCGTTACGAGGCGGAAGCGGTGCGGGTCGACCTCGACGGGGAGACCTTCGTGCCGCAGATGGTCGGACCGGGCTTCCCGGCCGAGGTGCGCCACGGCGACGTTGAGGCCGGACTCGCCGCGGCGGAGCACCGGATCGAGACGGTCTACGAGACGCCGGCGCAGTACCACAACGCCATGGAGCCACACGCGATCGTGGCGGCGTGGGAGGGCGACCGGCTCTCGATCGACACGCCGAGCCAGGGCCTGGCCTGGGCGCAGGGGCGGATCGCCGGGCTGTTCGGCATTCCTCCGGAGTCGATCCACATCCGCAGCCCGTTTCTCGGCGGCGGCTTCGGTTCCAAGGGGCTGATCTCCGGACCGCAGGTCCTGGGCATCCTGGCGGCGAAGCTGGTCGGTCGGCCGGTGAAGCTCGTACTGACACGGGATCAGATGTACGGGCCGGTGGGCCACCGCGGGCCGACACGCCAGACGCTGCGCCTCGGCGTGGACGGCACGGGCGCGATCACTGGTCTGCACCATCACGTGCGGACGACAACGAGCCGGTTCGACGATTTCCTAGAACCGGCCGGCGGGGTCAGCCACACGCTCTATGCGAGCCCCGCGATTGCCACGACGGCCGAAGGGGTACGGGTCGACACCGGCACGCCGCTCTTCATGCGGGCACCCGGCGAGGCCAGCGGCAGCATCGCGCTGGAGAGCGCCATCGATGAGATGACCGAGATCGTCGGTATGGATCCCCTGGAGTTCCGCTTGCGGAACTACGCCGAGATCGAGCCGGCGACAGGCAAGCCGTTCTCCTCGAAGGCGCTGCGCGAGTGCTACGCCAGGGGTGCCGAAGCCTTCGGCTGGAAGGGACGGCCGCTCGCACCGCGGCAGATGCGCGACGAGAACGGGCTGCTCGTCGGCTGGGGTGTCGGCACTGCGACATTCCCGGCCATCATGTTCCAGGGTCAGGCACGGGCCGTGCTGCGGCGGGAAGGCGGGGCCGTCGTCGAGACCGGGGCCCACGACATGGGCCAGGGTGCCTGGACGGCCTTGGCACAGATCGCGGCGCACAGCCTGGGGCTCGACATCGACGAGGTGGAGTTTAGGGCGGGCGCCTCGCATCTGCCCGATGCGGGCATCGCCGGCGGCTCGGCCCATACGGCAACGGTCGGCATGGCGATCCACGCCGCGGCTGGCGACGCGGTGGCGAAACTGGCCGAGATCGCGGTCCGCGACGAGCGCTCGCCGCTCTTCGGTGCCGGCAATGTCGGCGTGTTGGCGCGTGACGGGCGCCTCGTCCGGCGTGACGACGAGAGCCGCGGCGAAGCCTTCGCCGAGATCCTGGAACGCGCCGGTCTGGCCGAGATCGAGGGCCGTGGCAGCGGAGCGGCCGATCCCGACAAGCAGAACGCCTACGCCATGCACAGCCATGGAGCGGTGTTCGCCGAGGTGAAGGTCGATCCCGATCTCGGGCAGATCCGCGCGACGCGAATTGTCGGCGCCTTCGCGGCCGGGACCATCGTCAACCCGCACCTCGTGCGCAGCCAGTACCTCGGCGGCATGATCTGGGGCCTATCCTTCGCGCTGCACGAGCAGGCGATCGTGGACCCGCGCACGGGTCGGGTGATGAACGCCAATCTCGGCGAGTACCACGTCCCGGTGAACGCGGACGTGCCCTCGATCGAGGCGATCCTGGTCGACGAGGAGGACCGGCACGTGAACGCTCTCGGCATCAAGGGTGTAGGCGAGATCGCAATCACGGGCTCGGCCGGTGCCATCGCCAACGCGGTCCGGCATGCGACCGGCGTACGGGTGCGCAAGTTCCCGATCGCGATCGAGAGCCTGATCGGCTCGGCCTGAGCGGCAGCAGGCGGGCCCTACTTGGTGGGCTCGCCTGCGTCCCGGGCAGCGGGTCGGGCGATGGCGGACCAGTCGAGCCCGTCGCCGCCCTGCGCCAGCAGGGTGAGAAAGCGGGCGCGCAGCAGGCTCGCGAGCGGCATCGGCACCCGCAGGCTTTCGGCGGCCGCGAGCGTCAGGCGGATGTCCTTGGCACCCAGCGGTGCGGCAAAGCCGGCCGGTTCGTACCGCTCCTCGGCGATGAGACCGCCATAGGTTCGATAGGCAGGGGCTGCGAACAGCGTCGAGGTCAAGAGCTCGACATACTCGTGGCGATCGACGCCGCCCTTGGCGACGAGGGCGATCGCCTCGCCCAACGCCTCGATGGTCGCGGCGAGGAGGAAGTTGCCGCTGAGCTTCACCAGGTTCGCGGCGGAGGGCTCATTCCCGATGCGGAACGTCCGCTGACCGATGGCCTCGAACATCGGCATGCAGGCGTCGAGGTCCTTCTCGGCTCCCGCCGCGACGACGAACAGCTTGGCGGCCGTCGCCGCATCCGGACGGCCGAACACGGGTGCCGCCACGAAGCGTTGGCCTGCCGCCGCATGCACGTCCGCCAGCCGTTCCGAGAGGGCGACGCTGATCGTGCTCATCGAGACGTGGACAGCATCCGGGGCCAAGCTCACCAGCACTCCCCCATCGGCGAACACGACACTTTCGACGGCAGCGTCGTCCGCCAGCATGGTGACGACGGCCTCGGCACGGCAGGCATCGCCCAAGGCGACCGCCGCCACGGCACCCTGGTCCACCAACGGTCCGGCCTTCTCAGGCGTGCGGTTGAATACGGTGACTTCGTGGCCAGCCCGCAGCAGGCTCGCCGCGATCCCGCTGCCCATGTTGCCGAGACCAATGACTCCGATCTTCATCTCGCCTGCTCTCTCGCTGGAACACTCTCGAACCGACATGCGCGCAGACGGCTGCGCTTCGATGCCGCCCGAGCTCCCCGGCGGCATCCGATCCGCGGTCGATTCCGCTTGCACAGGCTTGGAGGTCCCGCGCAAGAATGACCGGTAGACCGATCGCGGGGGGCTTCGATGCAGCATCGCAGAGCGACAGTTGTGCTGGTTCTCGTGGCGACCGGCCTACTCGCATCATGCTCCCGCAAGGCGCCATCCGAGGCTCCGCTCACCGTCGCCGGGGTCACCGAGTACTCGCAGTCGCGCGTGCAGGGCGACATCGCCTGCGGCCATGACCCCGTCGTCCTCAAGGGCGACAGGACGGTCCTGAACCTGACGGGAGCCTGCACCAACGTCACCATCGCCGGCGACCACAACGACATCACCGTCGAGCTCGCACCCGGTGCTCAGGTGACCGCGTCGGGCTCGCACAACGACATCACTTGGCGCCTCAGTCAGCCCGGCGCAGAGCCCGTTCTGAGCTCGACCGGCACCAGCAACAGTTTCCACGCGCCCTGACGCGATCGGTGAACCGACCGAAGTCCCTACCGCTCATCGAGCTATGGCAGGCCTTCCCAGCGAGACTCTACGGGCTTGCCACGCGAACGTCGATTGACACGCGCCGCTGACGGAAAGTACCCAGTTTAACGTTACACATGGCGGGAGCTGGGACGCTGCACGAGGCGGAACCTGACGTTCTCCCGACGGCGACCTCTCCCAAGGCGGTGGTCGAGGCACGCGCTCGACTCGCTTCCGAAGTATCGAAGCCTGCTGCAGAGGCGGGCAATCTTCTCCGACGTTGCAGAATGAAGTTGGTGGTCCGTGCTGCAGTAGTTTTCTACGGCGCGCCGGATCGTACCGTGTCGGCACCAACTCGGCCCAAAACCACGAAGTCTCACCGCTTGTATTCGCCAGCAGAACGAAAGGGGAGATGCTCATGGAACGTACGAACGCAACCGATCGCGACGCTGCAAGATCGTCGATGATGCCGCTGCGACGCGCGGAGTTCCTGAAGCTGCTCGGCGGAGCGGCGTTCGGTCTGGCCTATGCTGTGGGCGGCACCACGACGGCCCTGGCGGAAGGCGGCACGCTCACGGTCGGCATCTCCAGTGACATCAAGACCCTGGACCCGCACCTCTCCTCGCTCGACGTGTTCCGCCACACGATCCGCTCGACCGTGTTCGAGGCCCTGACCTTTATCGACCCGGACACGCTGCAGCCCGTTCCCGCCCTGGCGAAATCCTGGGAGGTGGCCCCGGACAATCTCTCGGTCACCTTCAAGCTGCAGGACGGCGTGAAGTGGCACGACGGCTCGGCTTTCACGGCCGGGGACGTCGTCTTCACCCTGAAGCGGGTGATGGATCCGAAGACGGCCAGCGTGCTGGCACCGCAGGTCGCCTCGGTCGCCGACGTCACGGCCGTGGACCCGGGGACGGTAAGGGTGACGCTCAAGGCGACGACGCCCGGCATCCTCGCGAACCTGGCGACGGTGCAGATCGTCAATCCGAAGAACATCGACGCCATCACGACGAAGCCGATCGGCACCGGCCCGTTCAAGTTCGCCGACTGGACGCCCGGCGACCATATCCGGGTCGAGCGCTTCGCCGACTATCGCATCGCCGGCCTGCCGCTGCTGGAGGCGATCGAGTGGCGGATCGTGCCGGACTCGCAGGCCCGGCTCAGCGGCCTGCAGGACGGCTCGCTGCAACTCGTGGCGCTGGTCGAAGGCCGCGACGTGAAGCAGGCGCAGACCATCCCCGACGTCCAGATCATCTCGACGAAGCCCTACGTGCTCTACGAGATGTTCAACGTGAACACGCAGCGGGCCCCGTTCAGCGACAAGCGCGTGCGCCAGGCGCTGTCCTACGCATTCGACCGCGAATCCTACGTCAAGACGGTCTGGTTTGGCCTGGCGCGGGCCACGGCCAATCCGGTGCCGCCGGAGATGCCGACCTACTGGCCCGAGGCAGCGAAGGCCTACCCCTTCGACCTCGCCAAGGCGGAGGCGCTGCTGGCCGAGGCCGGGTTCTCGAAGGCGAACCCGTTGAAGATGGAGATTCTGACCCCCGCCGGCTTCGAGTCGCTGAAGTCGATGGCACTGCTGCTGCAAGACAATCTCAACCGCATCGGCCATCAGGTGACCGTGCGCGAGCTCGAGATCACGGTGTGGATCGACACCTTCGTGACCAAGAAGGAGTTCGACATCACCACCGACAACTACAACACGGTGCCGGAGGACCCAGCCGGCATGTTCAACTCGAGCAACCTAGCGCCGGGTGGCAACGACAACGGCTTCGTCTCGCCGGCCTATGCCGACCTCGTCGCCAAAGCGATGTCGGAAGTGGATCCGGACAAGCGCAAGGCACTCTACCAGGATCTGCAGAAGTTCCTGCTCGACGAGATGCCGATGATCACGATCGACCACCTGCCGCTGTTCTTCCTGGGTGCCCCCGGCTTCAGCGGCTTCGTGATCGGCCCCAGCGGGATCGACAGCTACGCCAAGGTGACGCTCGGCAGCTGAGGCGCAGGCGACGAGGGCGGCCGACCGCGGCATGAACGGGTCGGCCGCCCGATGATCGGCTATCTCACCGGCCGGCTGGTCGGGACGCTGCTGACGCTGGTCGGCATCAGCGCGCTTGCGTTCTTCGCTACCGCCCTGGCCCCGGGGAACCCGGCCTCGGTGCTGCTGGGCAGCATGGCGACACCCGAACGGGTCGAAGCCATAACGCACCAGCTGGGCCTCGATCGTCCGCTGGGGGTGCGCTACGCGCTCTGGGTCGGGCAGGTGGTCCAGGGCAATCTCGGCGAGTCGAACCTCAGCCACAAGCCGGTGGCGGACCTGCTGGCGAAGGCCTTGCCGGTGACGCTGGAGCTGGCCTTCCTGTCGCTCCTCGTCGCTGTCGTGGTCGCCGTGCCGACGGGCCTCGTCCTGGCGCAGAACCGCGGTCGCTGGTGGACCGAGCCGGTGACCGCCCTCATCACGATCGGGCTCTCCGTGCCGGGCGTGTGGGTCGGCCAACTCTTCATCGTGCTGTTCGCCGTGACGCTGGGCTGGCTGCCTTCGGGCGGCTACGTGCCCTTCCTGAAGAGCCCCTGGGACAATCTCCGGCACATGATCCTGCCGACCGCGGTGCTCGCCATCTATCTGGCGCCCGCACTCGTCCGCTTCGTCCGGGTCACGGCCCAGAACGTGCTCAAGGAGGACTATATCGACGCCGCGCACGCCAAGGGCATCAGCCCCATCCGCGTGCTACTGCGGCACGTCGCGCCGAACACGGCGATCAACACGATCACCTATATCGGCCTGCAGCTGGGTGCGCTGCTCAGCGGCGCGATCGTCACCGAGATGATCTTCGCCCTGCCCGGGATCGGACGGCTGGGCCTCAATGCCGTGCTGAACCGCGACTATCCCGTTGTGCAGGGCGTCGTGCTGGTGGCGGCGCTGGGCTATGTGATGGTCAACCTCGTCATCGACCTCGCCTACGGGCTCGTCGATCCCCGCGTGCGGATCCGCTGATGGACGCGGCGGGCGCCCGGTCCGCCCCGGACGCGGGCCTGTTGCGCTACCTGCTTCGGCACAATCCGGTGGCGGTGACGCTCGTCGCCATCTTCGTCCTGGCCGCTTTGTTCGGACCCATGCTGGCGCCCTTCAGCATGACGGACACCGATCTCGCGAACGCGCTGCAGGGGCCGAGTGCAGCCCACCTGCTCGGCACCGACGCGCTCGGGCGTGACGTCCTCAGCCGGGTGCTCGGCGCCACCCGGGTCGCCGCGCAGGCCTTCCTCATCGTCGTCCTGATCGGCGGCCTCGTCGGGACCACGCTCGGCATTCTCGCGGGCGGGCTGGGTGGCGTGCTCGATCTCGTCGTCTCGCGGGTCGTCGAGGTGGTGCAGGGCTTTCCGACCGTGCTCGTCGCCATCGTCATCGTGGCGCTGACCCAGCCGACGCTGATCCACGCCATGACCGCCGTCGGCGTGGCGGCCGTGCCCGACTTCGCCCGCGTTGCCCGCGGGGTCGCGATCCAGCTGCGCGACCGCGAGTTCGTCGAGGCCGCCCGCGGCCTGGGTGCCAGCGAGCTGCGCATCCTCGTCCACGAGATCCTGCCGCTGATGACGGGACCGCTCATCGTCGTCGCCAGCTTCGACGGGGCCCAGGCCGTGCTGTGGGAGACGGCCCTCTCCTATCTCGGCCTCGGCGTGCAGCCGCCGGCCCCGTCCTTCGGCTCGATGCTGAGCGAGGCGCAGAGCTATCTCAGCATCCACCCCTGGCTGACGGTGGTCTCGGGCGTGTCGGTTGCCATCGTCATCCTGGGCCTCAACTTGATGGGCGACGCGCTCAGCGACTACTACGAGCGCAACCGCTAACCGTCAGGGTCGGCCGAGGTCCAGTCCAGCTGGCCGATCCGGTCCAGCGACTGCTGCAGACGGGCGGCGCGCCGCTTAAGACCCGGCAGGTGGACGGGCGTGAAGGCACCGAAGCGCTCGCTCGGATCCTGCAGAGCGGTGGCGTTCGGGCTGCCGGGGTCGTCGGGCAGGACGAGCTCGTGGAGGTCGATGAGGACGGCGAGCCGGGCCGCTTCCTCGACCGTCAGGGGCAGCAGGCTGCGGGTGCCGAAGCCCACCGGCTGCCCGTCCTGTCGTAGCTCGACCGAGACGGTCAGGAAGTCCCTTTCCGTCGCCACCTCGACGGTGATCAACGGGTCACGCTGCTCCACGAGGCGGCCCCCGGCGACACGCCATGCCAGCTCCAGACCGTCGGTATCGTGCCCGGCCAGATCGGCGTGGAAGGTCACTGTCTCGCCGGCGGCGGCCAGCATGCGACCGCCGTGGCAGGGCAGCGGGCCGACGATCCGCACGGCGGGCCAGCGCAGCCGGTCCAGCACGTTGCGGGTGATCGCCTCGACGTGCCGATTGCGCGGCACCAGCATCGGCCAGTCCGTGGTGGCGGCCTGGAAGCTGATGCCGCCTTGCGGGCTCACGAAGATTCCCATGGTGGCGGCGGCCCCGGCGCGGCTGACGAACCAGCCCTCGCCCATCTCGGCCGTTCCCAGGATGAGGAAGTCGCGGGGTGTGCCGAATTCGCCGGTCGCCAGCGCGCGGCCCTCGACGCGGCGGAAGTCGGCCCCGTCGGCCTCGTAGCCGATGAGCGGGTGGTCCGGGTTGTCGCCGAAGACCTCGCCCTCCTGCAGGCCTGTGCCGTCGTAGATCCAGTGCCCGGCGTGCTGGACGGTGTAGCCCAGCGGCTTGCGGCGGCCGTCCCACCAGCCGCCGCCCAGCGCCATGCTGACACCGATGAGCTTCGTCTCCGGATCGGCCTCCATCCAGCTGTCGCGCTCCAGCCGGCCCGACTCGCGCGTTGCCGGCACGACCTTGGCGCAGGTGATGGCCGTGTCCTCGTCGGTGTAGTGAATGCGCCAGAAGCAGGTGTTGCCGGTGAGGTAGGCTACGTTGCCGCCGCGCCGGACATGCCCGGATACCGCCATGCGGACCGACTGGCTCCAGTATTCGTCGTGGCCGACGCTCAGCAGCAGCGCGTAGGGGCGGAGCAGGTCGGGGTTGCGGTGGACGTCCCAATCCGTGCAGTAGTGGGGCGCATAGCCGTTGCCCTCCAGCCAGCGCACGAACGGCGCGTCCCAATGCTCGAAAGTCTGGCGGTCTGACCCCGGCGCGTAGACGTCGACCGGACTCCCGGCCATGACCGTGCCGCCGGTGCCCACACCTGGCCGACGCCAAGTGACCTTGAAGCCCGGCTTCGGCTCGTCGCGGCTCCACAGCGCGTCGCTGTAGAGGCTGCCGTAGCCGGTCGAGTTGTAGGCGGCGAAGGTGGCCCAGGAGATCTTGTAGAGGAAGGTGCCGGCCGGGACGGGACCGCCGTGCCGGACCACGAACATCGCCTTGGCCGAGCGGGCGAAGCTGGTCGTCGTGTCGGGCCGGGTCTCGCTGCCGTCGGCGGCGATCTCGATGAGCATGGCGAAGTAGGCGCCCGACGGCCAATCGGCCGGAATGGACCAGCGATAAGGGGTCCAGCCCCAGTCGAGATCGGGCGGGCCGTCCGGCAGGTGCGAACCCGGCAGCGGCTCGCTCGCCATCGGCATTTGTTCGAGAATGGCACCCTGCCGGTGGAACTCGATCCGGAAGTGCGGGCTGTCCGTCGACACGTGCAGGGTCAGGGTCTCGCCCGGCACGCAGCTCGGATACCTCGGATAGGCGCGGATCATCGATCGGCCCCGGCGGGGTGGTGACAGGCCGCCATGTGTCCCTCGTCGAAGGACCGCAGGGGCGGCTCCTCGCGCCGGCAGAGGTCGGAGGCGTGCGGACAGCGCGGGTGGAAGCGGCAGCCGGCCGGCGGATCGATCGGGCTCGGCACGTCACCTTCCAGGATCACACGCCGGCGCTGCCGGCGAGCCGCAGGATCGGGCACCGGAATGGCGCCGAGCAGGGCTTCGGTGTAGCGGTGGGCCGGCCGCTCGAAGAGTGTCTCGGTCGCGGCGATCTCGACGAGCTTGCCGAGATACATGACGCCCACCCGGTCGGCGACCTGCCGGATGACGCCGAGGTCGTGCGAGATGAAGAGCATCGTCAGCCCGAGCTCGCGCTGCAGGTCGTTCAAGAGGTTGAGGATCTCCGCCTGCACCGAGACGTCGAGGGCGGAGACGGGCTCGTCGGCGACGATCAGCTCGGGTTCGAGGGCGAGGGCACGGGCGATGCCGACCCGCTGGCGCTGACCACCCGACAGCTCCCGCGGCAGCCGGCCGGTCTGCTCGGCCGAGAGGCCGACCCTACGGAACAGCTCCTGCACCTTGGCGGGGCGCCCTCGGGCCTCACCCAGGCCCTGGATGTCGAGCGCGTCCTCGACGATCCGGCCCACGGGCTTGCCCGGATTGAGGCTCGCCGTCGGGTCCTGGAAGATCATCTGGAAGGCACGACGCAGCGGTCGCAGCTCGCGCATGCCGAGATGGGTGATGTCGCGCCCGGCGTAGAGCAGCGTGCCGCCGGTCGGCTCCAGCAGACGCGTGACGCAGCGGGCGAGGGTCGACTTTCCGCAGCCGGATTCGCCGACGAGGCCCAGCGTCTCGCCGCGGTGCAGCTCGAACGAAACGCCGTCGACCGCATGCACCTGCTTCCGCCCACCGCCGCCGAGGCGATAGGGCAGGGGGAAGTGCTTCGTGACGTTGCGGACGGCGACGAGCGGCTCGGCCATGGCGCTCAGGACGCCAGGGCCATGGTCTGCGGCGGCTCGGTGAGCCAGCAGCGGTCCAGGTGATCCGTCCCGTCGCGCCGGCGCAGCGGCGGCATCTCCCCGCATCTCGCGTGGGCGAACTCGCAGCGCGGGCGGAAGGGACAGCCTTGGGCGCGTCCCTCGACCAGCGACGGCGGCGTGCCGCCGATCGACGGCAGCCGGGCGACGCGCGCGCGGTTGGCGGCCGGAATGGCCCGCAGCAGGCCCGCCGTGTAGGGATGGCGCGGGGCCCTGAAGACCTCCTCCACCTCGCCCATCTCGACCGCCTGCCCGGCATACATGACCATGACCCGATGCGCGGTCTCGGCGATGACGCCGAGATCGTGGCTGATCAGGATCATCGCCATGCCGGACTGTGCCTGCAGGCGGCCGATCAGATCCAGGATCTGCGCCTGCATGGTGACGTCTAGTGCGGTCGTCGGCTCGTCGGCGATCAGCAGCGAGGGCTTGCAGGCCAGCGCCTGGGCGATCATCGCCCGCTGCCGCATGCCGCCCGAGAACTGGTGCGGATAGTCGTCGACGCGGCGCTCCGGATGGGGGATCCGGACGCGGCGCAACAACTCGACAGTTTCCTGGCGGATGGCGGCTCGCGACAGATCCGTGTGCGTCGCCAGCATCTCGGCGACCTGGGCGCCGATGCGCTGCAGTGGATTGAGCGAGGTCATCGGGTGCTGGAAGATCATGGCGATCTCGGCCCCGCGCACTTTGCGCATGGCCGCTTCGTCGAGTGCGAGCAGATCGCGGCCCTTGAAGAGGACCTGCCCCTCCAGCCGGTACGGCCCGCCGATCCGGTTGAGGCCGATGATGGAGCGCGCGGTCACCGTCTTCCCGCAGCCCGATTCGCCGACGATCCCCAGCACTTCGCCGGGGGCGAGCGTGAAGGAGAGGCGATCGACGATGGTGACGAGCCGCCCCTGGATGTCGAGCGAGACCCGCAGGTCGCGGACCTCGAGCAGCGGCGCTTCGGCAGGGCGGCCCTGCTGCGCTCCTTCCGTCGACGACACGAGGGGTGTGGCAGCTCGTCCCATGTAGGGATAAGCGATATCGCCATGGGCCGGCACGGACAAGCCGGCGGCCGTCCGTCGACGCGGGCGGTGGCCAAGGACAAGGGAGCAGATCGGTGACGGATCGCAAGTCGCGCATCTGGAGCGAGGTGGATCTCGCCGCCACCGGCAAGCAGGTGGGATTCCTGCACCTGCCCTACTCGGTGACCCGGTCGGGCTACGGCCACATCAACATCCCGATTGCCGTGATCTCCGGCGGCGGTCCCGGTACCGCCCTGCTGACGGGCGGCAATCACGGCGACGAGTTCGAGGGCCAGATCGCGCTGGCAAGGCTCATCCGCGACCTCCGGCCCGAGGACGTGCCCGGCCGCGTGATCATCATCCCCGCACTCAACTTCCCGGCCGCGATGGCCAGCACGCGCGTCTCGCCGATCGACCAGGGCAACCTCAACCGTGCCTTCCCGGGCGATCCCGACGCCACGCCGACCTGGCAGATCGCGCACTATATCGACAGCGTGCTCCTGCCGCAGAGCGATCTCTGGGTCGACATCCACTCCGGCGGCACGTCCATGCAGTACTTGCCGTTCGCCCACATCTACCTGACCGGCGACGACCCGGAGCTGGACGCCCGCAGCGACAGCCTCCTCCTCTCGTTCGGCTCGCCGCGCAGCGTGCGCGTCACCTTCCGCCCCGATTCGCGCTTCGCCGCCTCGACAGCACACAGGCGCCGCGTCGCCTATCTCGGCACGGAACTCGGCGGCGGGGGCGGGGTCAACCGCGAGGGTGTGGAGATCGCCCGCGCCGGCTGCCTGCGTGCGTTGCACGGGGCCGGCATCCTGCGGGACCTCTCCCCCTACGGCGTCAGCAAGGCCGTACCCACCGAGTTCTTCGAATGGGCCGGCAACGAGAACTACGTCTATGCCGAGCACCCGGGTGTCTTCGAGCCCCATGTCGGCCTCGGCGAGCCGGTGACCGCCGGCCAGCCCTGCGGCACCATCCACTTCATCGAGGACCCCCGCCGCGAGAGCATCCAGCTGACCTTCCAGCGCCCCGGCACCGTCGCCTGCCTCCGCCACCCCGGCCGCGTCGAGCCCGGCGACTGCGTCAGCCACACGGTGATCCCGCTAGGCGCCGCGTAGTCTTACCCGGGAGCGGCTACCGCAGTGCCGCCTCCGTACCTTCTCTAACCCAAGCCCGCTCGCGTACCGCGCCGTCGCCGATGCCGTCCGGCCTCGATCCACCAAGTGTCCCGCTGGTGCCTTTGACGCTGCTAGTGAAGCGATCGGCGTCCGCCGGTCGGCAAATCTTGGCCGATCAGCAATTTCGTCATGCACCCCAGCACATCGGCAGGGACGCAGTCAAAGATGACAACTGTCCAACAAGCTCGGTGGAGCCGGACGAGATCGAACCAACGACCTCCTGCTTGCGAAGCAATAGGTCAGGCCATTTCTTACATTTTCTTCCCGGTCGTCTTCTTATGCTAATGCAAATAATTTCAAATGTTTAGTCCGATACGCTTCGTCATTGATCGTCAGCTTGGTTCAGGGTAGTTCGCTCGGGATGCATCCCCAGCGCATCCCGGAGACGACAGCTTGCCTCGCGACATGGTCTGGAACGAACCGCTCGGGAAGGCCGGCCTGACGGCGCCCGCTCTGGCGGTGATCGAGAAGAACTGGCGGGAGCGGCATCCCGGGGTCGATCGCCTGACGGTCAAGGACACGAATGTGGCGGGCCTGGAGCTGCGCCTGACTAAGGCGGGTAGTCGGTCGTGGGCGGTGTCGATGCGGGTGCGCGGCGTGCAGCGACGCTTCACCCTGCCCGACAGCTCCAGGCTAGGACTGGCCGAGGCACGGCGTGAGGCTGAGGCGATTCGGGATCAGGTGCGTCAGGGTGGTGACCCAGTGGTCGAGCGCCGCGAAGCCCGAGCCGCGGCCGCGGAGGAGCCCAAGTCCGAGATCACGCTCCGTGACGTCCTGGACGAGTTCGCCAAGGCCGTGGCCATCCCGAAGCGGCAGCGGTCCTGGAACATCCGGCGCAAGCACATCGAGGTCGAGTACAAGGCGCACCTCACCAAGCCGGCGGCCGAGTTGACGACGGCCGACGTGCGGCGGGTGCTGGACGCCGCGGTGGCGCGTGGTGCCCGCGTCAGCGGCTGGCACGGCTTCCGCTACCTGAAGCGGATCATGTCCTGGGCGGCGCGCCGTGGGCTGGTACCGATGGACCCGACGACCGGCATCCCGCGCGAGGAGGTGGCCGACACGGTCGGTCGTGAGAAGCCGCGGGACCAGGTCCTGAGCGCGGCGGAGCTGCGGGCGATCTGGCAGGAGCTGGAGGCGCGGGCCGGCGACGCCTACACCGATACCTACCGGCTGATCCTCCTGACGGCGCAGCGGCCGAGCGAGGTCTCCACCATGTGCTGGGCCGACCTGGATCTCGATCGGGCGGAGTGGACGCAGGCCACGAACAAGAGTGACCGCCGGCACGTGGTGCCGCTGAGCCGCGCGGCGCTGGCCGTCCTCAAGGTCCGCAAGAAGGCGCTGTTCGGCGACAAGACCCCAACCGGGTACGTGCTGCCCTCGCGCACCGGCCGGGAGTTGGACAACCGAACCGGCAACTGGGCACGCTTCACCGGCCAGATCTCGGAGAAGGCCGCCGTCCAAGGCTGGCACCGCCACGACCTGCGCCGCACCGCCGCCACCCTGATGGCCGAGATGAAGGTCGACCACATGGTGATCGAGCTGCTGCTGAACCACAGCGAGCGGCAGGCCAAGGGTGGGCTCATGACCGAGATGAACAATCGGCGCTCCTATGCCATGGAGATGCGGCAGGCGATCGAGGGGCTGGCCGATCGGATCGACCGCATCGCCGCGGGTGCCGAAGCCGAGATCGCGCAACTCAGAGCAGGTTGGCGCCCGCCCGGGGCTGCTTGGCACTGACGGCTGAGCGCCCTGTGCTGGCCGCCTGTATCAAGGGGAATGACAATGTCACCTATGTTCGAGACCTCGGTCGCCGACATGTCGCCACGGCTCGCTCGCTGCTGGAGCCCGAGACCTTGCCCTAGCACCAGACTCGGGATCTGTCGCGCGCAACGCTGGAGCTGATCCACCTGACGACCCGGTGGGTGAAGCGCTGGGGTTGCGGTAGCGTGCTCGGTCGCGGTGGAGTTTCGCTGAGGCGCTGGGTGTAGCTGTGGGGTGGTCATCGGGAGGACCGGCTACGGTGGAGTTGCTGGACTTCACTCGAGCCCAAGGACCCCCGATGACCGACGACAGACTACCGCTGGCCGAGCTGCTGGCGAAGGCTGGCGACCAGGACTTCCTCCGCACGGTGGCGGAAAGCGTGCTGCAGCTGATCATGGAGGCCGACGTCGAGGGACTGATCGGTACCGGGAGGTTCGAGCGCAGTGCCGAGCGCGCGACTTGGCGCAACGGCCACCGCGAGCGGTTGAGAGCGGCGCTCTAAACCGAGACCCGACTCGGCACTCTCAACCTCAAGATCCCAAAGCTGCGGACCGGCAGCTACTTTCCCGGTTTCCTGGAGCCCAGACGCACGGTCGAGAAGGCGCTGGTCGCGGTAATCCAGGGTTGAGCCGTGGAGCGGATCAGCGGGATCGCCGGCGTTTCGACCAGGCGTGTCGACGATCTCGTCCAGGCAATGGGCATGAGCGGCATCTCGAAATTGTCGGTGTCCAAGCTGTGCAAGGACATTGATGAGCGGGTGAACGCGTTGTTGAAGCGCCCGCTTGTCGGCGTGTGGCCGTACCTTTGGCTCGACGCGACCTACCTCAAGGTGCGCGAGGGCGGCCGCATCGTCTCGGTCGCCGTGATAGTCGCCGTGGCGGTCACCATCGATGGCCGCCGGGAGATCGTCGGCTTGGACGAATGGGCCGTCGGAGGCGGAGGTCTTCTGGACCGACTTTCTGCGCGACCTAGTCAAGCGCGGGCTCGCCGGCGTCAGGCTCGTCGTCTCGGATTCCCACGAAGGGCTCAAGGCCGCGATCCGCCGCGCGCTCGGCGCGACATGGCAGAGGTGCCGCGTGCATTGGACCAGGAATGCGCTCGCCTATGTGCCGCGCGCCCGGGACTGTCAGGAATTCCGTGTGCGGGCCATGGGTTGATCATCTGGGGTTCAGGCGAGCTGGAAGCGATCTTCGAACAGGATCGCGAATTGGGCCCTGGCCATGCCCCATTCCCTTGGTGGCATTCTCCACTCCCGCTCGGCCAGGTTCAAGGCGAGGTATAGGAGCTTGATCGCCGCCTTGTCGCTGGGAAAGTGGCCGCGGGTGCGGACCGCCCGGCGCAGCTTGGCGTTCAGAGCCTCGATCGCGTTGGTGGTGTAGACGATCCGGCGGACGTCGGCCGGGAAGGCGAAGAACGGGATCACCGCCGGCCAGTGGCGCCGCCACGACATGACGATCGCCGGGTATTTGCGGCCCCATTCGCCCGTGGCGAAGGCCTCCAGGGCCGCGGCGCCGGCATCGGCGTCCAGGGCCTTGTAGACCGCCTTCAGGGCAGCCGCGACCACCTGGCGGTCCTTGTAGGGTGCGTAGGGACCGTGGCCCCGGGGGGGCGCGTAAGCCCGAAGCACAAGTCGAGCGAGTTGCGGATCAGGTGGACGATGCAGGTCTGGACCTGAGCCTGCGGGAAGACGGCGGTGATGGCGTCAGGAAACCCTTTCAGGCCGTCGACCACGGCGATCAGGATGTCTTCGACGCCACGGTTCTTCAGCTCGGTCATGACCCGCAGCCAGAATTTGGCACCCTCCGTCTGCTCGATCCACAAGCCCAGGATCTCCTTGTGGCCGTCGGCACGGACGCCGAGCGCGAGGTAGACCGTCTTGTTGCGGACGGTGTCCTCGTCCCGGATCTTCACGCGCAGGGCGTCGAAGAACACCAGTGGATAGACCGGCTCGAGCGGCCGGTCCTGCCATTCGGCGATCTCGTCCAGGACGGCGTCGGTGACGGCACTGATCAGGTCGGGCGAGACCTCGATCCCGTACAGCTCGGCTAGGTGGCCCTGGATCTCGCGGACGGTCAGGCCGCGCGCGTACATCGACACGACCTTGTCGTCGGTCGGACAGCAGAGCTGTCCGACCGACAGACGGCGGCGATGCTTGGCGATCAGCTGTGGCTCGAAAGTCGCCAGCCGGTCGCGCGGCACCGAGATCGGTAGCTTGCCCGTCTCGGTGAGCATGGTCTTGCGCCCATAGCCGTTGCGGCTGTTGGACCGACCCTCCGCCGCCTCGTCGTCCAAGTGGTGGTCCATCTCGGCGTTCAGCGCCCGTACCGCCAGGGCTCGCTTCAGCTCGTCGACCAAGCCGTCCCGGCCCAGAGCGGACTGCGGATCGCGCCCCGCAAGCAGCTGGTCCAGCAGCACGTCGGAGATGACCGGGGCTTTGCGTCGGGCCATGCGAGGGTTCCTTCCTTCCCGTCGTCATGACCCGCACACGGAATTCCTGACAGTCCCCCACAAGGGCGGCATCGGTGATCGGCAGGATCGACTGCAGGGGATGATCGGCCGGCACCCGGTTCTCGCAGCTCACATAGCTGAACAGACCTTCCGTCCGCCGATCAGCTCCACGCATCGCCTACCTCGTCGTCACCTGCTCGCCGCACAGCGAATCACCGCCTCGCCACGCAGACCAGCCGCTTTTTTCCGCAGCCTGCTAGAACAGGGGTCGGGAGCGGGGCGATGCTTGTCGGCTATGCTCGGGTGTCCACGAAGGTGCAGGACCTTGGTCTGCAGCTGGACGCGCTGAGGGCGGCAAGCTGCGAACGGATCTTCGAGGAGCGGGCTACGGGTGCCCAGCGGGATAGACCGCAGCTCAAGGCCGCACTCGACTACATGCGCTCGGGCGACACGCTCGTGGTCTGGAAACTCGACCGGCTGGCGCGCTCACTCAAGCAGCTGATCGAGACCGTCGAGGACCTCGGGACGCAGGGCACCGGGCTGCGCTCGCTCACCGAGTCGATCGACACCTCGGCCTCGGGCGGCAAGCTGATCTTCCACATCTTCGCCGCCCTGGCCGAGTTCGAGCGGACGGTCATACGAGAGCGGACAGTCGCTGGTCTTCAAGCGGCCAGGGCCCGGGGTCGCGTGGGTGGCAGGCCGCCAGCATTGGCACCGAAGGATCTGCCTGCGGCCGAGGCGATGCAGCGGGACCCTGAAATCACTGTTGGCGAGGTAGCACGGCGGCTGGGCGTCGCTCCCTCGACATTGTACCGGCACCTGCCAGCCGCACGGAGCTCAGCTGCTGATTGACTTCTGCGACATCCGACCAGGGATCCTGCCTTGATCTCGCCCGCTGCGGCACCGTGAGCAGGTTGCACCGCTGCGGGCCCAGTTCCGGTGTCACCTTATCCCAGGTGAGCGGCTTGGCCACGGGAGCACCGGGGCGGCTGCGGGCCGACCACGTGGCGATGGCCGTAGCGCTGGTGTCGTTGCGTAGGTTGTCGATGAAGATCCGGCCCTGGCGAGCGCGTTTTACAAGCTTGGCCGTGTAGCGCTCCGGGCTGTCCGCCTGTATAGTCCTAGCGACTCTGGCCGTGAACGCCTCGGCGGTCGGTCAGTCATGCCGGCGCTCGATCGGCCGAACGAGGTGCAGCCGCTTGCGCCGCTGCTGCGGCAGGAGACGAGCTTCAGATCTCGGAAGCGGCGGCGCAGCTCGTGGACCCTCGCGACCATCTCCGGCCAGCCGTGTCCACTATTCCGGCGGTTCGATCCTCAGAGGGGCCCGGAATGAAAAAACGTCGACAAACATCGTCGGCAGGTGCCGCAGTTTAGCATTATCGTCCTTGTTCACCAGGAAGAAAGTCGCAGTAACGCTTGTCGTGACGACAGGATTGGTCAGTCCTCGCCCGGCAGTCCGCCAACGCGTGATTCGGGTTCAGGGGCGACACGGCCGCGCCAGGCCCGAACACGGTTCAAGCCCATGGCGAGACTTCGGCTCATGCCGGCGCGGACGCAGGCGACGGGCCTCAGTGGCATGGCGCTCGGGAGGTCGCTGAACCTCACGGTACGGCGGCCAAGGTCGTGGAGAGCCTGGCGGGCGACGCGGGCGGGCATGGACGCTAAGGGCGGCGGGCTGCCGGGGAAGCCGGCGCGGCGGAAGAAGTCGGTGCGGACCGGCCCCGGACAGACGACCAGCACATCGATGGGATCGGCGGTCAGCTCCGCTGCCAGCGCCTCGGTGAAGTAGAGCACCAAAGCCTTGGCGGCACGGGAGATCGAGCCCTGCGGAACGGGCGTGAAGGCCAGGGTGCAGGACAGATCGACGAGCCAACTCGCTGTCCCGCCCCGGTTCCGGACCTGGCGCGCTCGACCATCCCCTATAGCAGGGCGTGGACCAGCATGGCCGGTGCGAGCACGTCGACCAGGATCCTCGATTCGAGGCGGTCGACCGGCTCTTCGAGGAACCTGTCCCCAGGTCCCAATGCCGGCATCGTTCTCCAGCAAATTGGGTGCGAACGAGTCGGCCGCGCAGATCAGCTCGGCTCGCTCCGACGGTATCGCCGGATCGGCCGTGACGACACGGATCTGGCGTGCCCCGGCTCCGCCAGAGCGCAGCTCAGATGCCAAAGCTTCAAGTGCGATCGCATCCCGCCCCGTGAGCAACAGGTCCGTCGTTCCCGCCAATTCGCACGCGAACGCCGATCCGATGCCGCTGCTGGCTCCGGTGATCACTGCACGGCGTGGCGGCTGGCGCCGGTGGCAACGAATGGGCGGGCTCCGATAAGTCGACGGAGCTACAGCAGCGCCCGGCAAGGGCAGCGGCTGCTCGGGAACGAGCTGTTCCAACTCGCTCGGATCGCATTCAACGCGTGCCGCGGAGTACGTGTAGCGCCAGCACCTTCGAAGCGCCTGTGGTGTAGGGCTCGCGGCGTTCCAGGCTGAGTGTCCCGGCCGCGCGCCAGCGTTGCCCCATGCCGTACGCACCCCCGCTCGGCGCGTCGAGCTCATTGAGCGCAGTGGCGAGTACCGCTTGTGTGTCAAGGGGGCCGAGACGTGGACTGGCGACTATGCGTACCTTCGGCAGGCCGTTCACTTCCTCCTCGACGAGCTGCCAGTCGGTGGCGCCGCCGCCGAAATGGCGGGGCAGTGTCTCCTCGACCAAGCGAATGAGATCGGCGCCGCCCAGGGTCATGCCTTCGCTCGTCAGCTTCTCCCAACTGCGGATCGTGTGTAGGTGCAGGCCAAGACCGGCTTCATCGAGCGGACAGCCACAGGATCGACGCTCGACGGTGCCGTAGTCGTCGCTCTCGACGTTCAGCATCAGCTTCGGCACGGCCGGCGTGAGCGTCGTATAGACGTTGGTCAGGACACCGTTCGCCCCGGCGCCACGCGGTGGCCGGCGGATCAGCGCCAGCTTGTCCTCCAGGATGTGGACGTCGTCGATGGCGGCGGGTCGGGCGCAGGCGACGCCGATGCGGCCGATCTCGGACATGGTGTAGTGGCAGACCACACGCGCGCCTGCGGCGGTGATCGCAGCCGCCTTGCCGGCGGTCAGTGGCTCGCCGCCGACCCGGAACTGCGTGCCGCTCATGTCGAGGCCGGCCTCCTTCGCGGCGAGGCAGACCCGGACGGCCGAGGCGGCATTGGTGTTGATCAGGGCCGGCCGGCCTCGTGCGACGTGCCCAGCCGCCCAACCGGCGACTGTCGCCGCCTCTTCGAGGGGCACGTGCTCCGGCATGGGCACCGCGCCGCCGACGAGCCGGCTGACGATCGCGATATAGCCCGTGACGAGGCCGTGCGGCCACGAGGACGGACCGAAACCGACCGGACGCTGCGAGAACCAGCGCTCGACGCGGAGGCCTTGCTTGGCGTGGGAGAGGGCCCCCTTGAGCCCGGCACCCCAGGGCGGGACCGGCCGCCAGATCGCATAGGGGCGGCCGGCGAGGTGGAAAGCGTCGACGAAGAGGGCGTCGTAGAGCGTGTCCTGACGATAGTGCTCGAGGTCGAGGCGGATCCGGGTACCGGAGCTGCGCGAACCGCCCGAGGACATCAGGAGATGCGGCCGCGCACCCGGATTGTCGAAATCGTGCGGCGTGACGGAAAGGGTCAGGCTGCCGCGGCGGATCGGGGCGCGGCCCTTGAACTCGTCGAGGCGGACGTGGACGCCGGCGTCGTAGAGGCGTTCCAGGGCGCCTTCGAGCCCATGGTCCGCGACGAGACCGCGGATGTCGGCTTCGCCGATGCCGGCATGCTGCAGGAGCTTGCGGTAGGGACTGTCGGGGTAGGCGAACACGACCCTAGAGAGCATCGTCAGGAAACGCTGTCGCCGTGTGGCCAGGCCGGCGTGCAGATGCTCGCGGGCGAGGTGCCGGTCGACGGGCCGGGCGAGATAAAACGGCAGCCCGAGGGCGAAGCGGCCGAGCAGCCCCGCCTGCCGCAGTGTGCTCGTGAAGCTCATGCGACACCGCAATCGCGAGACGAGACCGGCACGCCCGTATTCGCCGCTACGGAGCCCGTGGTAGCGCTCACGGTCGTGGGCAGGATCGGGGAGTGGCCGGCATGGGCATCGCAGCTATCCATTTTCTGGCCCGTGGTGCCGTGCCGGCCGTCCTGTGTCTACTGGCCTTCACGGCACCCGCCGGGGCCGGATCCTGTCCGGAGCTGGCCGGGCGGCATCTGACCTGGATCGTGCCCTACACGCCGGGCGGCGGCTTCGACGTGGAGGCGCGCCTCGTGGCACCGCACCTCGCGAGGGCTGTGGGTGCCGACGTCATGATCCAGAACGTGTCGGGTGCCGGCGGCCTCGTCGGCGCCAAGGCGATCCGTGACGCGGCTCCCGACGGCACCACCTTCGGCGTGGTGAACGGCAGCGGTCTGGTGGCGGTGGCCGTTCTGGGCGAGAGCGAGGCGGACGCGCCGACGTTCGACCGGTTCACCGTGTTGGGCCGTACCGGAACGCAGCGTCATGTCTGGATGGTGCGACAGGATTCGCCGATCCAAACCGTCGAGCAGCTGATCGCTCAGGGCAAGGCGGGCGAGCTTACGTTCGGCGCCACAGATCTGGGGGGCGCCTCGTTCCTGTCGACCGTGCTCGGGGGATGGCTGCTCGGGTTCGAGCCCACGATCGTCGTCGGCTACAGGGGCAGCGCGGAGCTGAGGGTCGCCGTCCTGCGGGGTGACGTCGATGCGATGAGCGGCTCTTACGAGTCCGCCACCGGCATGCTCGAATCGAAGGAGTTGCGCGCCCTTCTGCAGCTCAGTGACGAGCCGATCAGCGAGAACGCCGTGCTGGACGGCGTGGTGCCGACGGGCGGTCCCGATGGGCTCGTCGCGGAGCTGGCCAAGGCTGCGGGTCAGGATGTCGATGCGGAGATCGATCGGGCGAGCCTCGTTGCCGAGGTCACCGGAATGGGCCGCATGATCGTGGCACCGGCCCACCTTCCGGCGGCGGTGGAGGAGTGCCTCGCCGGCGCATTCGCATCGGTGCTGAAGGATCCGGTCGTCGTCGGGGAAATGCGTACGGCTCAGCGCAGCCTCGAGCCGCTGTCGGCGGCGGATGCGGCGGCACTGGCGCAGGCTACCGCCGCGCGGGCCGGCGAGCTGCGGCCCCAGATCGAGCGCGCCCTGGCCAAGGTCCGCTCCTGATGCCAGCAGAGCGGCCTTGGGCCTGAGGCCACTGCGGTGCTGCAGGCCGCCATCGACGGTCTTGGCCTGGTCATCGTCTGGCCGAACATCCTCTACCCGGTGATCGGTACCCTGCTGGCGATGGTCGTCAGCTTCCTCCCCGGCATCAGCGGTGTCACGCTGATGGCCCTGGCCCTGCCGCTCACCTTCAGCTGGTCGCCGCTCGAGGTGGTGCTGCTGTTCGGGGCGCTGGTCGGGGGTGCCACCTTCATGGGCTCGGTCACGGCCATCCTGTTCAACGTGCCCGGAACCGCACCCAGCGCCGCCACCATGCTCGACGGTCACCCCCTGGCCCAACAGGGGGCGGCACGCATGGCTCTCGGCTGTGCGGCGACGGCTTCGGCGCTGGGCTCGACCATCGGGGTGGGCATCCTCATCGGGCTCCTTCCGGTTGTCCGGCCTCTTCTCCTTTCCTTCGGACCGCTGGAGTTCCTGCTGCTCTGCGTCTGGGGGCTGACGACCGTGGCCATGGTCGGCGGCTCGCCGATGCGAGCGTGGGCGATGGCCGGTCTCGGTCTGACCCTCGCCTTCATCGGGCGTGATCCCCGAACGGCCGATCCCAGATTCACCTTCGGTGCCGACTATCTGGTCGACGGGCTCGCAACGGTGCCCGTGCTGCTGGGCCTCTTCGCCGTCGCCGAGATCATGCGCCTCGTCGCTTCCGGACAGAGAACCCTTTCCAGCGTGACCGTAGATACGGGCCTCGGCGGTAGTCTCGCGGCCGGTGTCCTGTCGGTCTTGACCCGTCCCGGCCTACTCTTGCGCTCGTCGGTACTGGGCTCGTTGATCGGCATGGTGCCCGGAATCGGCGGCACGGTCGCCAGCTTCGTCGCCTACGGCCACGCCGTTCAGTCGGCCGAGCCGCCGGCTCGCTTCGGCGAGGGCGACATCCGCGGTGTGCTGGCACCGGAGGCCGCACACGATGCCAAGGACGGCGGCTCGCTTCTGCCCACACTCGCCTTCGGCTTGCCGGGGAGCGAGGGGACCGTCCTGCTGCTGGCAGCCCTGTCGCTGCACGGGCTGTCGCCGGGCCGCACGATGCTCGACACGCAGCTACCCTTGGTGTTTGCGCTGATCTGGGCGCTGTTCCTCTCGAACTGGCTCACCTCGCTGCTGGGGCTGGCAGTTGCGGGCCCCCTCGCTCGCCTGATGGTGATCAGGACCGACCTGCTGGCTCCCATCATGCTGGCGCTCGCATTCCTGGCAGCGGGTTCCTACCGGGGCGATCCGCTCGACATCGTACTGGCGGCGCTCTTCGGGGTAGCGGGCTACTATCTCGGCAAGCATGGCTGGCCACGGGTGCCGCTGGTGATCGCCTTCGTGCTCGGGGCCGTCCTGGAGGACAATCTCCTGCTTTCGTTGCGGCTCGCCCGACTCGGTCGGTTGGATCTCCTCGATCGGCCGATCGCCTGGGCAATGGCCTTGCTGATCGCGGCCACCATCGCCTGGCTCTGGCGCGCAGGGAGCCGGCCGCGGTGAAGGAGGCACGACTCGTTGCCGGATCGCTCTGTGCCGTCGCCTTCGTGCTGTTGGCTGCGGCCCTCCGGTTACGCCTGCCGGCCGGGATGGCCCCCATCGTCGTGCTGGTGCCGACTTCGGTTGTGCTCGTCGTCGAGGCCGTTCTCGTCTGGCGCGGACATGAGCCACCCGGCGACGGTCTCGCCGGGAGCGTAACGAAAGCCCGGCAGATCGCAGGATCCTCGATGGAATCGCTCCGGCGACACCGCCGCGAATTAATGTTCGTGGCCTGGCTCGCGATGCTCGTCGCGGCCTGCCTCCTGTTCGGTGTGGGGATCGCGTTACCCATATTCCTGCTGTTTTGGCTTCGCTTCCAGGCGCGCCGGGGCTGGACCGCTGCGCTGCTGACCGCACTTCCGGCCATGCTGCTTCTCGTCTGGCTGCTGCCTTGGAGCGTGGACCTCAGACTTCCGGCCGGCGTCGTCGGGCCGACATTGCTAAGGTGAGGCCGACGGTTCCCTGCGTCGGTGTCGGCGGCGCGCTCAACCGGCCCGGCCTCGCCGCGATTCGGGACATCGGCCGGGGCGGCATGCGCGTTGTGGGCCTGGACCGGCGATCGGCGCCGTTCGGCCTGCATTCCAGATGGTCCGAGGCCTATGGGGTGCTGCCCGCCCCCTGGTCCGTGGCAGCCTTCTGCGATCTATTGCGCGAGCGTCGCATCGATGTCGTCCTGCCCATGACTTCCTGGCTCGTCCGCAGGCTTGCAGGCGAGCGGGAACGGATCGAGCAGGTCGCGGCCCTCAACCTGCCCGATCTGGCCAGCTTCGCGGCCGCCGACGACAATGGACGGACCTGCACCCTGTGTGCAGAACTGGGGATCCCAGCCGCCCGGCTGCTCTCGTCCGACGAGATCCGCCTTCCCGTCATCGTGAAGCCACGGTTGGATATCGGTGGCAATCAAGGGGTGACTCTCTGCCGGCGCGAAGAAGATCTTGCGGCGGCCGTGGAGCGCTGCCGCGACGCTGGTGGCGCCCTGGTGCAGGACTACATTCCCGGACAAGGCGACCGAATGCGCACGGTGGTAGTGCTGTTCGACCGCGACAGCCGCCTCGTGGCGCATTTTACGACCCGTAAACTGTGGACCCGGCCGTACGAGGGCGGGCTTTGCACGATGGGAATCAGCACGGACGAACCAGAGCTGGTCCGGCAGGTGCTGCCCTTTTTCGAGACCCTACGCTGGCGTGGTCCGGCCGAAGCGGAGTTGAAGATCGATCCGCGCGACGGTGTTGCAAAAGTGATCGAGATCAATCCCCGGTTTCCGGGATACATCGGACATGCCGTCGATTGCGGCCTCCACTTGCCGCGCCTCGCGGTGGACGTCGCACTCGGCCGGAGGATTCAGCCGGGTCCGTATCGGGTCGGGCGCAAGTATGTGAATGCCGTGCTGCATGCGAGGACGATCCTGGATCGGCTCCGCCGATCGCCGCACCGGGCCGCAACCATCCGGCAAGCTCTTCGTGACGGATGGGACGCTCCGTGGCTACGGTTCCGCGGATCTCTCGATCCTGCCGGCACCCTGGCGAAGGTATTGGCTGACGTGACGGACCGGAGGGGCGGGCGACCCGTTCGTCTGGACATGATCCCATGAGTCCGCCGGCGACGCCGGAGATTCCGCCGACCTCCGGCAGGGCTCCGATCCACAGGGTGCGGCCGCCGATATGGTTCTACAAGGACGCGGCGGCGGTCGCCGGCCTGCCGTTCCAACTCCTCATCGCCGATCTCGTGCCGGAGCAGACGTGGCCCTTACTGGCCCGGTCGCTAGCCTGGTTCCGCGCTGCGCGTCAGCCGCGATGGCGCGCGCGTGAAGTGGCGCTTATCGCCCGCTATCTCGGCCGGACGGGCGATGATCCCCTACCGGCCCAAGCGCATGATGAAATGCTCGCCTGGCTGCGCATGAGAGACTGGATGACGCTGGCCGCGCGTCGACAGGATGGATGGCGACCCGTGGTCCGTCTGGTCGGAAGTGAGCATCTGACCGCCGCCTTGCAGCAGGGGCGAGGCGCGATCCTCTGGGTGGCGCCGTTCGTGCTGGCCGGGCTGCTCGTGAAGGTGGCTCTCGCTGACGCGGGCCATCAACTCGTGCACCTCAGCCGCTCGACCCACGGTCTGGCGCGCAGCGTCCGCGGTGCCGAACTCGTCAACCGCAGCTATGTGAGGGCCGAGAACCGTTTCCTCGCCGAACGGGTCACGATCGGCCACGACGGGTCGCCCACTACGGCCTTGCGCGTACTCACACGTCGCCTCCAAGCCAATCGCGTGGTGTCCATCGTGGCGCTGTCCTCAGCCGACCGGCCGCTCACCTTGCCCTTTCTGGGCGCCGGCCTGCGCATCGCCGTCGGACCGCCGAGCCTCGCCAGACAGACCGGCGCCGTGCTCCTCCCTACATTTGCGCTCGCCAGGGACCAGGGATCGTTCGAGGTCGAGATCGAGGCACCCTTGATGCGCCCGGAAGACGCGAGCGGCCCATTCGTCGAGACCATGACGCAGGCCTACGCTCTTCGTCTCGCGGCCAAGGTGACCGCCTATCCGGGGCAATTCCAATGGCGGCAGGGGCTGACCCCTGGCTGAAACGGAGCACCTGGAGGAAGAAGCCATCGCCGAAGCTTTGGCACGTGTCCCGGATGAAGTCCGGAAGAATGGGGTTGCCCACGTACTGTTGCGACGCGTCGCGGATCTGCCGGCCGAAGCTTGGGACCGGCTCGCGGCGGGACGTGTTTTGGTCGGTCGGCCCTGGCTGCAGGCGATGGAGGACCATGGCCCGGGGCCGTTCGAGCCGCGGTATCTGCTGGTCTACCGGGACGGTGCGCTGGTCGGGGCCGCCGTGCATTGGCTCTGGCGGCACGCGTCGGGCTCGGCCACGCCGGACAATCTACTGCTAGGCCGTCTCCAGCGACCTGCCACCCGGCTCGGCCTTTCCTTCCTCCCCGCACTCCACTGCGCGCCGATGCGGGGCCATGGCGGGCCGCATCTCCTTGGCGCCGAGCCTGAGCTGGTCCTGGCGACGCTCGAGCAGGTCGCCCGGAACGAGCGATTGAGTCTGCACGTGCCGCGGCTGATGGAGGCCGATACCGATCTGGTCGGGATTCTGGAACGCCGCGGCTACCACCTGACGCTGCAGGATCCCGTCGCGGTAATGAACCTGCCGTTCAAGACCTACGAAGAGTACGTGGAGTCGTTACGCGCCATTTCCAAAGCTGCCCCAAGTCAGGTGCGGACGGAGATGCGGCGCCCGGGCAAGCTCGGCATCGAGGTCCGCGAGATCACAGATGCCGAGCCCTTCGCGACACGGCTTTTCGAGCTCGCCAACATCCACAACCGTCGACTCAACGGCACGCCGGTATCGTACTCCCCGACCCTGCTTCCGGCGATCAAGGCACGTCTGGGCGAGAACTGCGTGCTCTATGGGGCATTCGCGCAGCGGGAACTGCTCGGGTTCACGATGGGTGTCCGCGACGGCCGGACGTTCAACCACATCTTCATCGGCCTCGACGATCGCCTGCGGCGGACCTGCACCTACTTCGTCATCGCCATGTACCGTCCGACGGCTGACTGCATCGCGGCGGGGATCGACCGGATCTATTACGGCAATCTGCTTTATGGCGTGAAGCGGCGACGGGGATGCCGGATCCTGCCGGAACACTTCGCCTATCGTGCGTCCTCGCCGCTCCGCCAAGCGGCCCTGGCCCCCTGGTTCGCCACGCATCGGGCATGGGGCCAGCGCCGATTTGCCAGCATCGTCAGGCAAGACGGCGAGGCCAGCTCGGCTACCGACGGTCCGGACCGAGGCGAGATGTGATCAGCCGGAACTTCTGGCCCGGTTGGGGCTCCAGATCGGCGACGGCTTCGACCTCGACCCGCATGGCCTCCCCAAGCAATGGCTGCAGAGCCGCTCGAACGCCGTCGGCGACGGGCATCGCGTTCGCGAGCACGACCTGGACCGTCACGGCTGCAGTATCGGTCTGGACGACCCGGAAGCGGCGCACGCCCGGAACCTCCTCGATCGCCGCTTCGACCGGATAGGGCGGGACGAGCTTGCCATCCGGCCGGCGCAGGCAGTCGATCAGCCGGCCCTGCAGCTTGGTGATCCGTTTGAAGCTGCGGCCACAGGGGCAAGGCGCATCGTCGGCCCAAGCGCCGAGATCGCCGATCTCGTAGCGCAGCAGGGGCATGCCGTAGCCCTTGAGGCTCGTCAGCACGACCTTCGCCACGTCACTGCCGGCCATCGGCAGGAACTCAAGCGCGGCGACGTCCTCGGCCACGTGCAGCCCGTCGTGTGCCGGGCACTCCCACCCGATCGTTCCGATCTCGGCCGAACCCCAGATGTCGTACACCCGAGCGCGGAAAGCTTCCTCGATCGCAGCCCTGCTTGCCCGGTCGAGCGTCTCGCCGGAGCTGAACACGGCCCGGATCCGGCATCGCCGGTCCGGTTCGGCGAGCAGGGCCTCCGCCATCCGCCGCAGCGGGGTCACGAAGCCGTAGACGAAATGCGGTCGTAACCGCCGGAGAACCGGAATGAGCTGCTCGGGCGGGGTGTCTCTGCCGACGAAATGCCACCGCAGCAAAGCGGGCGGAGCAGCGTGCGGGGACGCCAGCACCATCAGCTTATGACCGAGACGATAACCGCCGGCGGCGAGGGCCCTGAGGAACTGAGCCTTGTTCAGGCGCCGTGCGGACGGATCCGAAAAGATTCTGAGGGGTTTGCCGCTCGAGCCGCTGGTGCGGACGCTGTAGAGATGCTTCGGGTCGAACGCCCGACTCAGCTTGGCCGCGCTGCTCGCCGCTTCCAGGTCGTCACGGCGCAAGACGGGCAGAGCCGTGAGATCCGCCAGATCGCGGATCTGCTCCGGCCGCAAGCCTACGGCGTCGAAGCGTTCGCGGTAGAGCGGGACGGTCGTGTAGGCGTGTCGAACTACGGCCCGCAGCCGTGCGGCCTGGAACGCCTCGATCTCCTGCCGCGACCGCCATTGGCGTCTCGAAAAATCGACCAGGTCGACGGCCATCCGGTAGGCGGAGGCGACGCGGTTCACGCGCCGGCCTCGGTGCCGACGCGGCACTCCACGACACGGAACTTCCGACCCGCCGGCGGGTCGAGGGTGCGCTCGAACGAGACCTCGACGACGGTGGCGGACCCAACGAGATCGCGAACGACGGATGAGGCAGCTTCCCTGATCGCCGCTCCCAGCACGTCCTGGCCCAGCACGCGAAGACGAAAGCGGGCGAAGTCCTCCTGGACGAGCTGATAGCGCTCGATGCCCGGAATTCCCTCGAGTCGCTCGGTGAAAAGATAAGGCGACAGCGAGCGACCATCGGCGAGGCGGACACAATCGACGAGACGTCCCTCGATCCGGGCGATGCGCCGAAGCCCCGAGCCGCAGCTGCATGCACCGTCTGCAGGACGCGCCAGATCGCCGGTATCGTATCTCAGCAGCGGCATGGCGCGCATGTCTAGACTGGTAGCGACGATCCGGCAGGCTCCGTCCGGTGTGGCCGGCACAAGCTCCAGGACGGTGGTTTCCTCGGCCAGGTGCAGCCCGGCATGGGCGCGACATTCCCAGGCGACCGTCCCGAGCTCGGTGCTGCCGTAGATCTCGAACACCTCGGCGCGGAGGGTTGCCGTGACATGAGCGCGGGTGGCGGCGTCAAGAGACTCGGCGGTCGTGAACACGCGGTCTGGTAGCCGCATGATCGAGGCGCGAGCCACCAGCACGTCGGTGAGCCTTCGCACCACGGTAACGGGGCCGTAGAGGGCCCTGGGCCGAACCTCCTGCAGCGCCTGCACCAATTCCTCCGGGTCGGCGTCGCGCCAGCGATAATGCCAGCGCATCCATCCGGCGGCGGTCCCGCGCCGCATACCGGCCAGGATCAAGAGCCTTTGACCCGGCCAATAGCCGGCGGCAGCCAACGCACGGAGGAACAGGGCACTTCGCGTTTGCCGGAACGCCGGATCGCGGTGGATCTCGAGCGGCCGACCGGTGGAGCCGGTGGTCCGGGTCGTCTCCAGGGACTGGGAGGGATAGGCGGCGCTCAATAGGGCTTGCGGCGGCTGCGCCTGCAGCTCGGCACGGGTCACGACAGGCAGGAGCACGAGGTCGTCGACGGTCCTGATGTCCGCCGGACGCAGGCCGGCGGCATCGAACCGCTGGCGGTAGAAAGGAACCGTCGCATAGGCATGGGCGGCGAGGTCGCGCAGCTTGGCGTTCTGCAGTGCCCGCATTCGTTCAGGAGCAAGGCGACCGGCGCGGGTGAGATCCAGCCAGCGTCGACCGACGCCGAAGGCGCTCATGGCAGGTCGGCCGCAAGCTGCCGGCAATGCGTCTCGACATGGTCAGCCAGCGCAGCCATCCGCGTCAGGGACTGACGGCCACCCGACACAGCTTCATCGATGAGGCTGGCGAGCGCCTCGACCTTGGGCCCTTGGACGAACGTCTGCACGTCGATGACGGCGTCCGCGCGCCCGATCGATTCCATGAAGCCGAAGAACTTCGGATTGTAGGCCAGCCCGACCGTCGGCGTGCCCATGCTCGCGGCCAGGATCATCGGGTGCATGCGTCCGCCCAGCATGGCGTCGAGCTCGCCCGTGACGGCCTGGTACAGCCGCGGGTCGTGCAGGCGCAGGATGCTGGCGCTCTCGGCGGGCAACCGGACCCGAAGCTCCTCGCAAAGCGCATCGTCACCTTCTTGGGGCGCGCAGTAGGTCGGCAGCAGCACGACATGGCCGTGGTGTCGGCGCAGGAACGACTGCAAGGCCTCGGCCATCCGATCCATCAGCAGCTTCGAGCCGGGGTCCTCCCGTACGCTGACGAGGCCGATACGCCAGCGCAACTTGTGGGGGAGCACGCGTCGGCGCGGCGGGAACCAGCGGCGGGGGGCGACTCCGAGCAGCGGGCGCCCGTCAAGCGGTACGTCCGCCTCGGCAAGGGCTGCGCGGGCGAGGGCGGAGTCGACGGGTCGAAGGGCGAGGGCGGGGTCGGGCACGACCGTAACCGGTTTTCGGGTCACCGACCGGGCAACATGCTTCGCCCGCTCGTCGCGGACGCTGATCGCGTCCATGCAGGCGAACGCCAGCCTCGCGGCGAGCCGGCTCGGGAGAGCGTCGAGCGGTCCGACACCCAACGCGTGGGCCGTAAGTCTGGCCCCGGCCAATCGCGCAAGAGCGACGCGCGCGGCCCAATAGGGCATCTTCAGCAGACTGTCATCGTCCTGAAAGAGCCCGCCGCCGCCGACCAGGACCCGATCACTCCGGACCGCCGCACGGAGCTGTGCTCCGAGGTGGCGCAGGCCAGGGCGCACGGCGTGGGCGCCGAAATCGCGCCGGGCGGTGTCCGCGTCGGGTGCCAGTATGGTCACCTCGATATCGGGATAGGCTCGACGCAGCGCGTCGCAGGTAGCCATCAGGATGGCCCGGTCCCCGAGATTGCCCTCGATGTCACCTGTCAGGATGAGGATACGGTAAGGCTGCAAGCTGCTATCGCGAACAGGGGCCACACGCACGTAGAACTGCCGGCGGCGGACGAACAGAGCAAGTGATGCCCACGAGCCGATAGGGCCTCTGAGTGCCGGAAGACCGCGTCGTCCCCGAAGACGTGGCGCAGGTCTCCAAGTGCACGCCTAGGCCCTCTTTTGCCGCCGTCGCGTGCCGAGGGAGCGGACAAGGTCGAGCGCAGCAAGCAGCGCAGGTTTGGCAAGCAACAAGACGGCTGCGCCGTATACCAGGCAGCCGATGACGACCACGAGTCCGAGGCGGGCGGCGCTGGACAGGTCGGGCGGCCACACCAGACGTACTGCGCACAGTGCTGCGACCATCACGAGAGCCGCCATGAGCGGCGCCAATGCCGGCCGGCAAAGGCGGAAAAGATCGAGGCCTGTCGTGTACCGGACGGTGGCGAAACGCAGCGGCAGCATGAAGGCGGTGCGGGCCATCAGGGCAGCAACCACCCCTTGAAGACTGCCGCGGCCGAGGGCCAGCAGCAGACACGATACGAACAAGGCGCTGACGGCGGAGAGTCGGGCCTCCAGAGCAGCCTGGCCGGCGAGATTGTTCAGCGAGCTCGCAATCTGGGCAAATGGTGCAAGTGCGGCCACAACCATCAACATCTGAAGCGGCGAAACGGCATCGGTCCAAGCGGGTCCGACGATCATGGGCACCAGCTCCGGCGCCACCATGGCAACTCCCGTGGCCGCCGGGAAGATCAGCAGCCCTGCAAGCTGGGCGGCGCCGGCGACGAGGCCGGCCAGCCGCTCGGGCTGATCGCGCAACGTCGCAGCGCTGGGCAGGAGAACCTTGGAGATCGGGCGCGTGATCGCCTGCAGCAGCAACTCGACGATTTTACGTGCGAAGGTGAAGAGCCCGAGTGCCACCGTGCCGAGTGCCAGCCCGACCCAGGAGCGCTGAAGAAGATTGTCGCCCAGCACGATGAGGCGGTCGGCGAGGGAGTAGCCGACGAAGGGCAGCACCTGCCGGAGTGCTGGGCGTGAAAAGACGAGATGGGGACGCCAGCGCGCCGCGGACCAGATGACGGCAGCGTCGACCGCCGGCTGCACGATCTGGTAAACCACTAAGCTCCAGATGCCCGACCCCGTGAGCGCCAGAGCGACGGCCAGGGCGCCGGCCATGGCTTGCGAGACCATGCCCCGCACGGCCAGGGGAGCGAACCGCAGCTCACGCCGTAGTCGGGCGCGAGGTACCACGCTGAGCGCACTCAGCGGCAGCTGCAACGACAGCCAGGGGAGTAGGCTGCCCAGTGCCGGTGTGTCGAAGAACCATGCCGCGGGCGGCGCCAGCGCCGACACGGCCAGAGCGAGGACGGCGGAGGCCGCCAGCAGAAACCAGAAGACGGAGGCTTCATGAGCAGGCGTAAACTGCTTCAGCCGGCCTATGGCATCGTCCCAGCCGCCGGCAGAGACCAGAACCTCCGCTCCTACCGTTACGATCAGCGCCATGCCCATGACGCCATAATCGTGTGGTCCGAGCAGCCTCGAGAGAACGAGGAACGTGGCGACCTGTGCGAGCTGGCCGGACCAGGTATCGACCGACACCCAGAAGGCGCCCGCGGCCACGCGGGCCTTGAGGGCACCCGCTGTCACGACCGGCGCTTCGGCACGCGGTCGGTCAGGAAGCTGTTAGCAGAGTCGGCATCTGCCGAGGTCGGAAGGCTCATTCAGGCGTAGCGTTCGAACAGATTGACGAAGTCGGCCGCCACGCGCGACGAGTTGAAGCGCCGGATGGAGCGTCGGCCACACAGTCCCAGTGCGGCGACGGCATGGGCATTCTCCGTGAGGTCGACGAGCGCCTCGGTCAATGCCTGGACGTCGCCGGGTGGAACGAGGCGGCCGGCACTGCCGACGATCTCGGCGCAGCCCGACCCCTCCGTCGTGATCACGGCGCATCCTGCAGCCATCGCCTCGACCAGTACCATCGGGAAATTCTCCTGCAGCGACGGCAGGACGAACACGGAGCTTGACAGATAGAGCTCGGGCAGCCGTTCCCGGGGTACGAAGCCCTCGAAGCTCACGCGGACCCCGAGCTCCACCGCCTGCTGGCGTAGGGGAGCAAGCATGGGACCGTCGCCCGCGATCACGAGTTCCCAGTCTCTCCCAACTGCGCTCATGGCCTGAATCAGGTGGTGCACGCCCTTGCGCGGAACCAGGCGCGCAACGCAAAGGATCCTTTTCGAGCGCGGCCTCTTGCCGCTGGGCAGGGCATCGATGGGGTTCGGCAAAACCGATACCTCCGCCACCCCTTGCTCGCGCAGCAGTCCGGCGACGAAGGTCGAAGGCGAGGTCACCGCCGCCGCCGAAGAGACGATCCGCCGCCACAGTGGGCGTATGAGCCGGTGCGTGGTCACGAACCGGTCGGTGTTGTAGCCCGGCACGTCGGAGCCATGGGCGGTCAGGACAAACGGCAGCCCGGTGCGCCGTCGAAGCAGCCAAGCGACCACGCCCGTCGGTACGATGAAGTGACAGTGGATCATGTCGTAAGGGTGTCGCCGATGACGGTCCACAGCGGCAAAATACGTCGGTAGGACGAAGGACAACTGCTCCAACGCCGTGCTGTAGTGAAGCCGTCGGCGCCACCCGGGGACACGGCAGACCTGGACCTTGTCGACGAACTCGGACCGCGGCAGCTGCGGCATGCCGGCAGTGAGGACGTCGACCTCATGGCCTGCCCGAACCAGGGCCGTGGCCAACAGCATCGCTGCAGTCGCCCCGCCTCCGCCCACGGGCGGATATTCGCAGGAGAGGGTTAGGATCCTCACAAGGACACACTGCTATTGATTGCGCAAACCTACAATAGAGCCCGCGCGTCTCAAGCGCGCTGATTTGCATTGTGTTTGTTGCTCCCGAATGACCGGACCCGGTTGCCGGGTCGGATGGGTAGCAAAGATCTCCCGGGGAATGTGGTCTCCGAGTGCCACAAGCAAGTGTGTGAACCGCGCCGTGTGTGGATGGCAGTTGGGACCACCGATCGGAGATGGATGCCGAGCGTGCAGCCCACCTCCAACGATCAGCCCTTCCCAGAACGAGGGCCGACATCTAATGCAAGATGAGCGGGTCGAGCCTTCCTGAGGGCAGGCCGGTAACCGCAGCAAGGGAGGAAGCCGACCCGCGTGGTGGACCGATCCGCGAGCCTCGTGGGCGCACGCCCGGAACCCACCCGTGCCCGGTCGACGGGTGAACCGGTCGCCTCTTTGCGGAACGTGGCCAAGACCTTCGGTGGCACTGTCGCCGTCCGGGATGTCTCGCTCGATCTGCAGGCAGGGAAGGTCCTGGCACTGCTTGGCGAGAACGGAGCCGGAAAGAGCACCTGCGTGAAGTTGCTGGCCGGGGTGTATTGCCCCGACGCGGGCGAGGTCGTTCTGGACGGCCGGCCGGTCGATCTCGCCACGCCCTTGGACGCGCTACGCCACGGCGTCGCGGTGATGCACCAGCATCCGGGGTTGTTTCCCGACCTGAGCGTTGCTGAGAACATCTTCCTCGGCCACGCGCCGACCCTCCGCTTCGGGCTGCTCGATCAGGCGACGATCCACGGGGAGGCGGCTCGGCTGCTCGAGACGGTCGGCCTCGCCTGTGAGCCTACCCAAGCCCTGGTCGAGCTACGCAGCTCCGAGCAGCAGTTGGTCGAGATCGCGCGCGCACTGTCCGTGCAGGCCCGCGTCCTGATCATGGACGAACCCACGGCCGCCCTCTCATCGCGCGAGGTCGACCGCCTGTTCGGCGTGGTCGCCGCCCTCCGCCTCAAGGGCGTGGCAATGCTGTTCGTCGGCCATCGCATGGAGGAGATCTATCGCGTCGCCGACCGGGTGGCCGTGCTGCGCGACGGTCGGCTCGTGGCGATGGAAGGCGTCGCCGATTTGCCCCGCGATCGGGCCGTGGCGTTGATGGTGGGCCGGCCGCTCAGCGGCATGTACCCGGCTCGCACCCCTCGGGCCGGCGAGATCGTCCTGGAGGCCAGCGGTCTGTCCCGGATAGGGCGCTTCAGCGATGTCTCCTTCACCGCCCGTGCCGGCGAGATTTTGGGCTTCGCGGGTCTCGTCGGTAGCGGCCGCACCGAGATCGCGCGCGTGCTGTTCGGTGTGGATCGAGCGACGGCGGGGACCATCCGGCTCGACGGGCACGAGGTGACACTGATCTCGCCGTCCGACGCCATGGCGCACGGGATCGGCTACGTTTCGGAGGATCGGATCGGCCAGAGCCTCGTGATGGACTTCGCGATCCTGGCGAACGCCTCACTGCCGGTCATCGGTCGCGTCACCACGGCCGGCTTCATCCGGTCGCGGCGTGAGCTGGGCCTTGTCCGCCCTTTCCTCGACCGGCTCCGCCTGCGATTTCGCAGCTATGCCCAGCCCGTGAAGACGCTCTCCGGCGGCAACCAGCAGAAGGTGGTGCTTGCCAAATGGCTGGCGACGAACCCGCGGCTCCTGATTCTCGACGAGCCGACGCAGGGCATCGACGTCCAGACCAAGGCAGAGGTCCACGCGGTCATCGCCGATCTGGCGCAACAGGGCCTTGCCATCATCGTGATCTCGTCGGAGCTGCCCGAGCTTCTGGGTCTCTGCGACCGGATCATCGTCCTCCGCGAAGGTCGCATCACCGCCGACATCCCCGCTTCGGAAGCGACGCAGGAACGCCTGCTGTACGCGATGACGGACGCTGCAGGCAGCGACGGCGCAAGGCCTAGCGCCCATTTGCAGATCCCGGGCGAGCCCACGACGCCGGTCGGCTGGGTGCGCCGCTTGGCGGTCCGCCGTGAGCTTGGTCTGCTGCTGGCCATGCTGGCCGTCATCCTGCCCGTGGCCGTCATCAACCCGCGCATGCTCAGCAGTGCGAACCTCACGGCACTCGCGATGGATGCCGGCCTCCTGATGATCGTGGCCGGCGGACAGATGCTGGTCATCCTGACGCGCAACATCGACCTCTCCGTCGCCTCGGTGATTGGGCTCTCGGCCTATGTCGCCGCGGACCTGCTGCGCAGCCATCCGGAGATCGCGGTCATCGGTGGCATCCTCGCCGCCTCGTCGGTGGGGCTCGCCTGCGGACTGCTGAACGGCCTCGTCGTCACGTTGGGTGAAGTGCCGTCGATCGTGGTGACGCTCGGCACCCTGACACTCTTCCGCGGCTTCACGAGCCTCTACGCCGGCGGGAAGCAGGTCAGCGCCGATCAGGTGCCGCAGGCATGGCTGGACCTGACAGGCGCCAGCTTCCTGGGCATCCCCGCCGTGGTGCTGCTTGCGGCGGTGACGCTCGCCGCCATCGCCTTCTTTCTCCGTCGCCTACCGATCGGCCGCGAGCTCTATGCCATTGGCTCGAACCCCGATGGTGCCGCCCTCATCGGTGTCCCGACCCGGCGACGCGTGCTCGGCGCCTTTGCCTGCTCGGGCCTGCTGGCCGGCTTCGACGGCGCCCTGTGGGCGTCGCGCTACGCGACGATCGACGCACGGGTGGCCCTCGGCTTCGAACTGACCGTGATTGCGGCCGTGGTCGTGGGCGGCGTCGCCATTCGCGGCGGTGCCGGAACCGTGCTCGGCATCGCTCTCGGTGCCCTCACCCTGCTGGTGATCCGCAACGGCCTGACGCTCGTCCGGGTCGATCCGCTCTGGCTGCAGGGCGTCTACGGCCTCGTCATCCTGGTCGCCATCGGAATCGACGCGCTCGTCGTCCGCCGCACACGGCGGGTACGTTGATCGCTGCACTCGCCCGGCGCCTGGCGACCTGGGAAGCCTTCCTGGCCGTGATGGCCCTGGGCCTCCTCGGTTACGCGATCGCCGCCGTTCCCAACTTCACGTCCTCGTTCAACCTTTCGCAGGCGGCTGCCGGCGTATCCGAGAAGGCGCTGCTCGTCCTGCCGATGGTCCTGCTGATCATCGCCCGCGAGATCGACCTTTCAATCGCCAGCATCCTGGCTTTGACGAGCGTAATCCTGGGCGTACTGGTCAGAGCCGAGGTACCGTTGCTACTGGCAGTGCCTCTGGTTCTCGCCGTTGGTGCGGCCCTCGGGGCCTTCAACGGCCTTCTGGTCACCCGCCTCGACCTGCCCTCGCTCGTGGTCACGCTGGGCACGCTCGCGATGTTCCGCGGCATCGGCTACATCATTTTGGGCTCCGGGTCGGTGAACCGGTTCCCGGACGCGTTGACCGATCTCGGCGTCGAGAACGTTCCAGGGACTGCCGTTCCCTGGACCATCGTCCCGTTCCTGGTCCTCGCGCCCGTCTTCGCCCTCGTGCTGCAGCACACGCCGACCGGCCGGCGGATCTACGCCGTCGGCGGCAATCCGGATGCAGCACTCTACGCCGGCGTGCGCAGCCGGCGGCTGCGCTTCCTGCTCTTCGTCCTTTCCGGCCTGGTGTGTGCCGTGGCCGGCATCGTGTTCACGGCCCGCCTCGCCAATGCGCGGGCCAACAACGCGCTGGGGTTCGAACTCGACGTCATCACGATCGCCCTGCTCGGCGGGGTCAGCGTCTTCGGCGGTCGCGGCACGCTCACGGGTGTCATCTGGGCGCTCCTGCTCGTGGCGACGTTGCGCAACGTCCTGGGCCTGCAGCAGATCGGCGGCGACGCCCAGGGCATCGCCATCGGCCTGCTGCTGATCGGATCCCTACTCCTCAGCAACACGGTCGAGCGCATTCTTGACCGGATTAGGACACGCCGCCTGCTGGGCGGCAGACTTTCCCTCCGCCCGCAGGCCGAGCCGGCATCCGGGCCCAACTTCGAACAGACGTTCGCGTCAGGGAGCACGAAGCCATGAGACGCCATCCGACGATCTCGACCTGTGCTGCGGCATTGCTCGGATTCGCCGTCGCTGGATCGGCCACGGCGATGGAGTGCGCCACCGGGCCCGTGACGGTGGGCCTGCTGCCCAAGCTCGACACCGACCCCTACTTCCAGGTGGCTAAGCTTGGAGCCGAGGAGGCCATGAAGGAGATCGGCGGGAAGGTCGTGCAGCAGGCGCCCTCGGCTGCGACCGCCGACGCGCAGATCGAGTTCATCAACAATCTGGTCTCGCAGGGTGTGAACGTCATCGCCATCGCCGGCAACGACGCCAATGCCGTGGCTCCGGCTCTGAAGCGTGCCGCCGCCCAGGGTGTCGGTGTCGTCGCCTACGATTCGGATGTGGCCAAGCCGGTGCGGGCATTGTTCATGAACCAGGCGAAGTCGGACAGCCTAGCCGAGCAGATGCTGGAGAGTATGGGCAAGCTGATCGGCTACGAGGGCGAGTTCGCCATCCTGTCGTCGACACCGACGGCCACGAACCAGAACGCCTGGGTCGACTTCATGAAGGCGAAGCTCGCGAGCGAACCCAAGTTCGCCAAGATGAAGCTGGTGCAGGTCGCCTACGGCGAAGAGAGCGAGCAGGTGAACCAGCAGCAGGCGCTGGCCCTGGCGCAGGCGTTCCCCGATCTGAAGGGCATCATCGTTCCTGCCGGTATCGGCCTGCCGGCCGCAGCCCGCGCTCTCGAACAGGCGAATCTGATCGACAAGGTGAAGCTCACGGGCCTCGCTCCGGCCACCTTCATGACGAAGTACATCAAGGCGGGGCAAGCCGAGGACATCTGGTGGAACGTCCAGGACCTCGGCTATCTCACCTACTACGCCGCCCAGGCCTATGCGCAGTGCAAGTTGACGGGCAAGCCCGGCGAGACCTTCGAAGCCGGCCGGCTCGGCAGCTACACGGTAGGAGCCGACGGCGAGGTCGTGCTGGGTCCGGCCGTCATCGTCACGCCGGATAACGTCGACACGTTCAAGTTCTGAGCTACAGCATCACCCGTGGAAGCCGGGCCTCGGTCACGAAGCCCGGCTCCACTAGGGCTGAACACGTCAGGGCTCTGGAGCAGTGGGGTCTCTACCCATCTTCAGCTCGATCCAGGCCGGGGCATGGTCGCTGGCTTTGGTCCAGCCACGGACCTGCCGGTCGACGCCGGCGGCGGTGAGGGAGGGTGCGAGGCCGGGGCTGACGAGCAGGTGGTCCAGGCGGAGGCCGGCGTTACGGTTCCAGGCCTGCCGCAGGTAGTCCCAGAAGGTGTAGAGGCGCTCGGCGGGATGCAGGTGCCTCAGGGCATCGGTCCAGCCCCGGGCCAGCAGTCCAGCGTACGCCTCGCGCACCTCGGGGCGGAACAGGGCGTCGTCCACCCAGCGCTCGGGCCGGTACACGTCGAACGCGGTCGGGATGATGTTGTAATCGCCGGCGAGCACGACCGGCACACCCGTGCGCAGAAGCTCGTCGCCATGCACCGCAAGCCGCTCCAGCCAGCGCAGCTTGTAGGCGAAGCGGGGACCCGGTGCGGGGTTGCCGTTCGGCACATAGAGGCAGCCGATCAGCACACCCCCGACCGCAGCCTCGATATAGCGGCTCTGCTCGTCGTCAGGGTCGCCGGGCAGGGAGGTGCGAGTGAGGACGGGCTCGGCGCCACGGCCCAGGATGGCCACACCGTTCCAGCCCTTCTGGCCGAGCCAGACAGCACCGTAGCCTGCTTCCTCCAGTGCTGCCCACGGGAAGCGCTCGTCCGGCGCCTTCAGTTCCTGCAGGCAGACCGCATCGGGCCGAGCCTCGTCCAGCCACCGCAGCAGGATCGGCAGCCGTCCGTTGATGCCGTTGACGTTGAACGTCGCGATCTTCAGGCGTCGGGCTCCACCGCGGGTCGGCGCACCCTTCCGAACCTCACCCACCCATGTCGAGCGAGCAGGCCCGGTTGTCCGCGGCGTCGACCGCGCACACCCGGTAGGTGACCTTCCCGCCCGCCTGCCCCGCGTCGAGGTCCGCGCGCCAGAGATACTCGCCGTACCAGCGCATCGGCACCGAGTGCTCCTGGCCGTCGGCGGTCCAGTCCAGCGTCACCGATTGCCAGTCCTGCGGCATGCTCGGGCTCTTGTGGTCGTGGACCCGGGCGCGGACGATAGCAGGCCCCCGGCTCGGGTCGACCCGCTCGACGCTCTGGATCGCTGGCGGTGCGGTGTCCGGCAGGATGTGCTTGCCGAGGAACACCCGCTCGTCCTCGTAGCCCGGCACCTCGCCCTGGCTCTGCACCACGTCGAGCTTGTGGTCGCCGTCGAGATCGGCCACGGCGGTGCCGAGCGTGCCGTGGGTTGGATCGCCCGTGAAGCTGTTCATGAAGTCGGCGTCGAGCCGCAGATGGCCGTCGCCGTCGTTGATCAGGATGCGGTCCGGGCCCGCCAGCGAGGCGACCAGCACGTCGGCGTCGCCGTCCGAGTCGAAGTCCAGCATCACGGCCAAATTGTCGTCGACTGCCAAGTTGTCCCGGTCCTGCCAGAGCTTCGGCGAGGCGTCGACGAAGCCGCCATGGCCGTCATTGACGAAGATGTGGTTGCGCCTGGCATAGGGACCGTCGTCCAGCGCCTCGCCGTCGTTCATGGTGACGACGTCGAGCCAGCCGTCGCCGGTCAGGTCCATCGGCTCGATCTCGTAATTGTTGGTGTAGGCCGGGACCCGCCCTTGCGTGACGTCGCGGTAGTGCCCGCTGCCGTCGTTCTCGAACAGGAAGCTGCCCGCACTGCGCTTCGAGGACACCATGATGTCGAGATCGTAGTCGTTGTCGACGTCGACGAACTCCGGGTTCCAGGAGAAGCGGACCGGCACGTCCGGCATGTCGCTCGCCGTGGCGTCGGTGAATCGGCCGTGGCCGTCGTTGAGCCACAGCATCGTTCGGCCGCCGCCATTGGTCATCGGATCGCCGGGGGCCCAGTCGGCCAGCAGCAGATCGAGATCGCCGTCACCGTCCGCGTCGCCGACCTTCACGTCGCCGACACTGGCATCGATCTGCGGCAGGTTGTTCGACGTGGCGTCCCGGAACCGCCCCTGCCCCTCACCGAGGAAGAGCCGGCTCCGGGTCGAGTAGGAGGTGCCCACCACGATGTCGGGGATGCCGTCGCCGCTGAGGTCCGCGACCCGGATCGCACGGGCCGCCTCCATCGGCTCCGGCAGGACCTGCTGCGCCACCACCTTGAACATCTTCCCCGGACCCTGGTTGAGGAACACCCGGCTGAGCTCGGGCGGCCCCGGCTCCTGGTAGTTCCCGCCATTGGCGAGCAGGATGTCGACCCGGCCGTCGCCGTCGATGTCGGCCAGCTCGACGGCGTTGGTGTACTCGGCCGTCTTGCCGGTCGTCGCCGCCGTGGCGTCCTCCCACAACCCGACCACGGACGATCGATCCTGGAACGCGCCCTGGGCCTCGCCCGGGGCAGGAAGCGCCATCATGCAGACGGGAAGGGCCAGGGTCGCCAGCCTCGGGAAGTACGCCATCGCCGTCCTCGCGCTTGGATCGCGGGCCAGAACGGAGCGCCATCGGACCCCCTCAACCCACGACGGCTCGGCCCTGTTCCCCTGGCCAATCGGCTGCCGGCCACGACGAGGCGGGTACGATCCGCACTACGGACCTTCGAATTTCTCCGGATTGCCCGACCCCGGCGTGCAGGCGATCCTCATCGTCCGCTTGCCCAGCACGAAATGATGACGGCCGTCCAGCGAGGCGGCCGCATCTGTGGATGGGGACGAATATGGGCCCCTGATCCTCTCGCCTAAAGGGCCAGGCTGACCCGGAGCAACCCGCTGTTCGAGAGGTAGCCGTCGGCGACGCCGGCGTCGTACTGGAAACGGATCGACACCGAGCCCGTGGTGACGACGTCCACGCCGGCGGTGAAGCGGCCGATCAGGTTGGGGTTGTCGAGCTGGGAGTCGAAGCCATCGCTGCCGGCGGGGGCGTCGACGAAGCGGCTCTCAGCGTTCCAATTGTTGGCCGAGAGCAGACTGAGCCCGGCGCTGGCATAGGCCCGCATCGTCGAGCCGTCCTTCAGAGCGAGCCGCGCCCCGATCTCGACCGCGGGCGTGGCCGAGAAGATGAGCTTGTCCTCGGACTCGACGTCGAGGTCGAAGTCCGAGCCGCCATGCTCCTTGTAGCCGTCCATCCAGACATAAGTGGCGTCCAGGTCGAGGCGCGGCTGCAGGTACCAGGTCTCGAATGGCATCTGCCACGCGGCCCGCGCATGCACGCCAGTCGCCAGCGAATCAGGCGAGGCCTTGGCCTTCTCCTTGGTGCCGCCGATCTCGATGGTGCGGTTCGTGTCGTACCAGCCGTAGCCGAAGTCGATCACGCCAGCGAGCAGCAGCGGGCCGGACTGGCGGTGCAGGCTGACGGCACCCAGCGCACCCTGGCCGTCGACGTCGGCACTGTCGTCGTTCCCGTCCATGCGGCTGGCCTCGTAACCCAGCGAGCCGCCGAGGAACCAGCCCGGCTGCACCTCGGCCTGGCCGCCGACCATCGCCGTCACGGACTGCCAGTCGTAGCCGATCTGTGTCCCCGTGCCGTTGCGGTCGGTGGTGGTGCCGACGATCCGGCCCCAGCTGCAGTCGTGCTCGGCGAGGAGGGTGCGGTCGCCGTCGAAGGTCGGGCAGCTGAGATTGCCGCGAGCGAAGCTCTGGCTGGCGTCGTAGCGCATCGAGGAGATCGCGGTGACGGGCTGACCGGACAGATTGTCCAGCGTGTCCCGATAGGTCTGCGCGTCGCCGATGCTGGCGAGGCTGGCGAACCCTTCCGCCAGTGCCGCGCCTTCACCGTCCCAGACCTCCTGGAGATGGCCGGCGACGCCACCCTGACGGTCGTTCAGGGAACCGTCGCTGGCGCGGAAGCCGCCTTCCGCGGTGAGACCGACGCTGGTGCCGTCGACGACCGGCCGGTAGCCGAACAGATAGGTCGGCTCGGCGGCGAAGTCGGGATCGACCACGACCCCCTCCTCGGCCGAGAGGACCTTGACCGGTGTGCGGTCGAGGCTGAGCGGGCTGACCGCAACGGTGCCGGCGACCTCCGCCCGACCGGTAACCTCGAGATGATCGGCGCGGCCGCGCGCCGTATCCAGGTCCACCTGCAGCCGCCCGCGTGACGCCTGGACATAGTCGCCGTCCAGCTTGGTGACGGCAACGTTGCCGGTGCCGCCGATGCCCAGCCTGCCCGCGTTGGTGAGACGTCCGCCGTTGCCGAGGGTGATACGGCTGCCCGCGTCCAGGGTGCCGCCGGGCAGGTTGTTCACGGTGTTGCCGGGTCCGGCGAAGATGATGGAGCCGGTGATCGTGCCCGTGTTGGTGACCGTGGTGTTGCCGGCCGGCGTGTTGGCGAGGATCGCCGTGCCGTCGACCCCGCCCTGGCTGCCGATCGTGCCGGCGTTGTCGACCGTGTTGGCGTCGCCCCCGTCGAGAAAGATGCCCGGTGCATCCTCGGCATCCGGCTCCTGGCCGGAACCCGTGCCGCCGAGCAGGAGGCTGCTGGCGTCGACGGAGATGGCGATGCTGCCCTGCTGTTGGCCGGCACTCTGGGCGTGGATGCCGGCCGAGCCGACGCCTAGGGCGACCACGCTGGCGCCCGAGGCCAACGTCACCGCGACGGGACCGCCGCTGCCCTCGCCCGACAGGCTACCGGTGTAGGTGCCGGCTGAGGTCGTCACCTGTCCGCCGCCGCCACCGACACTCTGGGCGAAGATCGCGGGTGCGGCGTCGCCCGAGGTCGCGACGGTGCCGCCCGACACGCTCACCGTGACGGATCCGCCATCGCCGGAGAAGGTCACACCAGGCAGGGCAGTGAAGGCGAGTGGCGTGGCCGCGCCCGCCGTGTCGCCGGCAATGATGCCGCCGCCGCCCACGCTCTGCGCCCAGACGCCGATCGCACCATCGCCGGTGGTGGAGACCGTGGTGTCGGCGACCGTCACCGTCACCGTGCCGCCGCTGCCGCTCGCGCTCGCCGGTGTGTCTTCGACGAAGCCCGCGTCGAGCACGACCCCGCCGACGACCGCGCCGCCGCCGCCGCCGACACTCTGGGCCACGATGCCGTGGGCGTCGCGGCCGCCGGTGAAGATGTCGCCGCTGCCGGGGGCGTCGTCATTGCCGGCCGTGGTCACCATCACGTCGCCGCCGTCGCCGCTCTGGCCGCCGCCGCCGATGAAGGTCAGGGCGAGGTTGAAGTCGTCGGCACCGTCGTTGGTCGGATTGTCGCTCTGGTTCCCGGTCTGGTCGGTCGAGATGACGTGCACGAGGCCGCCGCCCCCGCCGACACTCTGGGCGAGGATGCCGATCGCGTGCTTGCCGGTGGTGGTGATCGTGCCACCCTGGTTCGTGACCGTGACCGCCCCACCGGTTCCTGCGGCCCCGCCGCTGCCGCCGATGGCGACGGGCACGAACAGACCCTGCGGGTTCAGGGCGCCGGAGGTGGAACCCGACACGGTGCCGCTGCCGCCACCGCCGCCGACGCTCTGGGCCACGATGCCGTGGGCCGAGACGCCGGCCGTTTCGATGCTCGCATCCGCCTCGTTCGTGACGGTCACGTTGCCGCCGCCGCCGGCGGCACCGCCGGAGCCGCCGACGATCACCTCGGCGGTGGCCGCCGTGCCGCTCGCCCTCGCGGTGCCGCTCGACGCCCCGCCCTTGCCGCCGCCGCCGCCGACGCTGTGCGCGAAGATGCCGTCGGAGAGGGCGCCGGACGTGCCGATCTCACCGCTGTTCGTGACGGTGACGAGACCGCCATTGCCGGCGGCACCTCCGCTACCGCCGACTCCGACGGCCAAGCGGACACCACCTTCGCCATCGTCACCGCCCTCGCCTTCGGGGCCGAGGATCTGACCGAGTTGCGCGACGCTGTTGACCCCGCCGAGCTGGCCGTCCCCGACCTTCACCGCACCGTTGCCGAAGCTCTGCGTCGACTGGCCGATGCCGAGGCCGTTGCCGATGGCGTTCGCCAGCGTGCCCGCCGTGTTCTGGGGGGCACCGCCCGCCGTCGCCCCGCCCTTGCCGCCACGACCGCCACCGCCGCCGACGCTCTGGGCCGTCATGCCCGCGGCGTCGGTGCCGATGGTGGCGATGCCGCCGGTGTTCTGCAGCTGGACCTGACCGCCGTTGCCGCCGGCGCCGCCCTTGCCGCCGACACCGACGCCGATGGCGACGTCGCCGCCGTTCGCCTTGCCGACCCCGCCGCCGGCAGTGCCGCCCCCGCCGCCGACACTCTGGCCGAACATGCCGTCTGCGCCGTCGCCGCTGGTGGCGATACCGGCGTCGTTGGCGATCTGCACGGCACCGCCATTGCCGCCGAAGCCGCCGGTACCCCCGACCGAGATCGAGGCGGCGAGGCTTTCCTCGCCGCTGGCGGCCGAGGACGAGGAGTCGCCGCCACCGCCGAAACCGCCACCGCCGCCGACACTCTGCGCAAGAGCGCCGTAGGCGGATTCGCCCAGCGTGTAGATCAGGCCCGAGTTCGTGACGTCGGCGGCACCGCCGGTGGCACCCGCGCCACCGCTGCCGCCGATCGCGACGCTGACCGACAGGTTGGTGCCCTCGCCGACGGCCACGGCCGAGGCCGTCGAGTCGCCGCCATTGCCGCCACCGCCGCCCACGCTCTGGGCGAAGATGCCGGGCGAGCCGTGACCCGAGGTGGCGATGAAACCCTCGTTGCCCACCGAGGCCGTGTTGCCGGTGTTACCCGCGCCTCCGGCGCCGCCGATGCTCACCGCCGTCGCGATCGACGGCAGCGGCGGATCCGAGGGCGGGCCGATGGCGATGGCCGTGGCCTTGGCGGTGCCACCCGTGCCGCCACCCCCGCCGATGCTCTGCGCCTTCACGCCCGGCGAATCGGGTCCGTAGGTGACGATCTGGTCCTGATTGGTGACCGAGACCGTGCCGGCGGCACCGCCGGAGCCGCCCCGGCCGCCGATGGCGACGGCGGCGGAGAGCACCGCGTTCGCATTCACGGAGATCGCGGCTCCGCCTTTGCCGCCACCGCCTCCGATGCTCTGGGCGGCGATACCGTCGGCATGGTCGCCGAAGGTCGTGATCAGACCGGCGTTGGTGACGTCGACGTTGCCCCCAACGCCGCCGCCCGCGGCATCGCCGCCGACGGTGAAGGTGAAGACCGAGAAGCCGGCCGCGGTGGCGTTGCCGCCCGAACCGCCTGCACCGCCGATGCTGTGGGCCAGGATTCCCCCGCCGCCTTGGGTGGAGGTGCTGGTCAGCACGTCGTCGATATCGATCGTGACGGGACCGCCGTCGCCGCCGAGGCCGCCATTGCCGCCGATGGCGACGCCGGCATCGGAGATCGCCACCGCGAGCGCGTCGCCGCCGCTGCCGCCGCCGCCACCGACACTCTGGGCGATGATCGCCGGCGCACCCTGGCCCGAGGTGACGATGTTGCCGCCGTTGCCCCCGACCGTGACCGCGCCGCCGTCGCCGCCCGTCAGCCCAACGCCGCCCTCTGCGAAGAAGAGGCCGAAGGCGCTGCCGCCGTCGCCGCCGACACCGCCGACGCTCTGCGCGAGAAGACCTGGAGCATTCGCCAGCGAAGTCGATACGGCCCCGTCGATCTCGGCGGCGACGGTGCCGCCGGCACCACCGAAACCGCCGCCACCCGGCTTCCCGATGCCGAAGCCGAGCGCCCCGCCCGCACCGCCGTAGCCGCCATTCGCCTGGACAAGGACCGCTGCCGGCACCTCCACCGGCGGATCGCCCTGGGAGCCTTCGACGGTGGCACCGCTGCCGATCGTCACCCAGGCCGAGCCACCGGTGCCGCCCGTCCCGCCGTCGCCGGCATCGGAGGCGATCCCGTCGGACTCACCGCCGCCGCCGCCATCGCCGCCATAGGCGAGGGCGCCCACGTTCCCGGCGACGGTGCCCGAGGCGACGGTCACGGTGACGCTACCACCCGTTCCGCCGATGCCCCCGTCGCCACCGAAGGCCCCACCCGCGCCGCCCAACCCGCCCTTACCGCCATTGCCGCCGAGGCTGTGGGCGCGAATGCCCTGCAGCATGGCGGCGTTGAGGAACGGGGCCCCGATGTCGGCTGCCGAGGTCACGTTTACGGTACCAGCCCCGCCCCCGGCACCACCCGGGCCGGCCTCGGCTCTCCCTAGCGTCGCAGCTTCTCCGCCACTACCGCCGGCACCACCCTGGCTGAGCACATAGACGCCCGTCCCGAGGGTGCGCACGGTACCGGAGACGGTGACCCCGATGTCGCCGCCCGTTCCACCAACGGCACCCCCACCGCCATAGGTGTTGGTGATTATCGCTTTGCCCAGCCCGCCATTTCCGCCGGTGCCTCCGATGCTCTTCACCTGCAGCCCGTAGATCCCCGCCTGGAAACTGCCGGTCGCGTTCAGCGTGATGGCACTACCGGCTCCGCCGGTGCCCCCCGCCCCCCCACGCTCCGCGACCCCGAATCCGAGTTTGGTACTGGCGCCGTCACCACCCGCTCCACCCGTACCGGTGAGGCCGATCGCCGGGTTCAGCTCGGCATTGATGCTGCAGTCGTCGACCGTCGCGGCGAGCGTTGCCGCAGAACCCCCTGGGCTGCCAGGCGCTCCGGCGCTGGCGCCGTTGGCACCCGGCACCCCTTGGACGCTCTGGAGGATCGGCGGCAGCGAGCTACCACCGCAGGATTGCGCCCCCGCCTGGAACGCCGCGAGCGTCGACAAAGCCGTCGCGCCGAGAAGTGCCCACCGAAGTCGATGCCGGCGTACTTCGGCAGGTGCCCCGCCTGCTTCCAAGCTGCGGCCGATCGCGTTCGGGCCGCGAGGCCCGTACCAGCAACGGGTCCTGCCCATCTTACCTCCCCTACGTCCGGCCTCGGTCATTGGTGCCGAGCGGGCATGAAAGCTTGGACACAGACCTGCGCGGGAGCAAGCAATTCACGCGGTTGGCTAGTCTCGTCGCTGCTTCGATCCGAGAGCTAGAAAGGCGACACGACGCACACCTGCAGCGACCCTCAGCTCACGTGCGCCGGCCGGTGGCAATCCAAGGTCGGGAGTGTTCCAGTTGAGCGGCCTGCGGTCGTGTCCCGAGTGGTGGTGTAGCTGGCGTTGATCGCCGCGATGCCGGCAGGGCCGGATTTGTCAGGCGGCCAGGATGGGCAGGCTGACGTCCGTACTGTCGCCGAGTGGTGTGATGGTTTCCAGCGTCATGTAGCGGGTGCGTTGTACCGCCCACTCGTCTGATTGCTCCAGCAGCAGGGCACCGACGAGACGGGTGATCGCGGCTTCGTTGGGGAAGATGCCGACGACCTCGGTGCGCCGCTTGATCTCGCCGTTCAGGCGTTCGAGCGGGTTCACCGAGTGCAGCTTGGTCCGATGCGCTGCCGGGAAGGCCATGTAGGCCAGCACATCGGTCTCACTCTCGTCCATCGACAGCAAAGCTGTCGATCCGGTCCCGCAGGGACGCCGGCGCTCGCGCCGGCGAGGCAGGGCGGCGAGTTTGGGCAGTGTCGGGCGCAACTGGTCGGCCATCTTGCGCCACTGGCTTCTGGCGGCTTCCGCGTCCTCCTGGGCGAAAGCGGTCGCGATGAAGGCGGCGACCACGCGACGACCGCTCCTGCCGGCGTGCGCCAAGGCGTTGCGGAGGAAGTGCACGCGGCAGCGCTGCCAAGTGGCGCACAGGACCTTGGCGGCGGCCGCCTTGATGCCCTCGTGGGCGTCGGAGATCACCAGCTTGACGCCGCGCAGGCCGCGTCGGGCGAGCTTGCGCAGGAAGGCCGTCCAGAAAGTCTCCGCCTCGGACGGGCCGATGTCCATGCCCAGCACTTCGCGGCGGCCGTCGCTGTTGACGCCGACCGCGACGATCACCGCCACCGAGACCACTCGGCCGTTCTGGCGAACCTTCACGTAGGTCGCGTCGAGCCAGAGATAGGGCCAGTCGCCATCGATCGGACGGTCGAGGAAGGTCCTTACCTTGTCATCGATCTCCTCGCACAGGCGGCTGACCTGGCTCTTGGAGATGCCGGTCATGCCCATGGCCCTGACCAGGTCGTCGACCGAGCGGGTGGAGACGCCTTGGATGTAAGCTTCCTGGATCACCGCGGTGAGCGCCTTCTCCGCCATGCGCCGCGGCTCGAGGAAGCCAGGAAAGTAGCTGCCCCTCCTGAGCTTTGGGATACGGAGTTCGACCTTGCCGGCCCGGGTCTCCCAGTCCCGATCACGGTAGCCGTTCCGCTGCGCTAAGCGCTCGGCGCTCTTCTCACCGTAGGCAGCACCAGTGAGCTCGGCGACCTCCAGATCCATCAACCGCTGCGCAGCAAAGCCGATCATCTCACGCAGCAGGTCGGCGTCCGGAGCCTTCTCGATCAGCGTCCGCAGGCTCATCATCTCGTCGGTCATCGGCGGTCTCTCGGTCAGGTCGGCGTTGGCACTCCAACCCTACCGGACATCGTCGATGACCGCCGCGAAGCCGCACGCTCGCCAGCGCGCCGTAGGCGCGCTCCCGAGTGGCCTCGCTACGGCCCTGCTACACCACTACCCGGGGCACGACCCGGCCTGCCGGAACAGCAGGTCTTCCCGGCCGAAGTCCGCCGCGAACCGAGCGCCGAAGGGCAATTCATCGGGTGTCCAGTGCACGGGTGTCGAAGCGGCGGGCCCACCCGCCACGTTGAAGGGGCGCATGAAGCACCGAAGGTGAGAAAGTTGCTCGCCAAACGCTGCGGCGTCGTCGGTCATCATGTCGACCTCGCCCAGAGGGTCTGCCGGTCGTGGGAGCATCGGTGCCACCAGGATGTCTCGGTCGGCGAAGAAGGCCGCGATCTGCCGGCCGGCCACCGACATGATGACCTGGGCGCGGGCATGGTCGGCAGCAGTGTAGCGACCGCCGCGCTCGGCCTGCAGCTCGGAGATGCTTTCGAGGTCCCCAGCTCACATCGGGCGGCCGAGCCCTGCGAGACGAACGTCGATCTCGTTCCGGACCCAGGCCGAGATCACCACGTCACGCGCCCACGGCATGGCCCGGAAATCGATGCGCGGCACCGCCTCCACGACGTCGTGACCGAGGTCCTCACAGAGCCTCACGGTGGTGATCACCGCACTGACGCACTCGGCGTGCATCTCGCCGCCGGTCGGGGACACCGCGGTGAACGCGACGCGAACGTGGCCGGGGTCGCGGTCGATCTCGTCGAGGTAGGGCAGGGACCGGGGTGGCACCCCAGCGCTCGCCGACCAGTGGACCGGAAGGCCTGCGTGCCTGGGCGGGCTTTTGGGCCGAAAAGACCGCAGTTGGAGGCCGGTACGCGGATCGAGCCGCCGCCGTGTGCAGCATTCGCAGCCGGAACCATGCGAAAGGCCACAGCAGCTGCAGGGCCACCGCTCGATCCACCGGCACTCCGGGACAGATTCCAGGGATTCCGCGTCAGGTCATTCGCGCCAGGTTCCGTTGCCCCTAACAGCGCGAACTCGGGGGAGTTGGTCCGGCCAATGACGACGAGATCGGCGGCCTCATAGCGGTCGACGATCCAACGGCCAGGTGCTGCTCTAGTGGTTCGTGAACTGCCTTCGACATGCACACAACGCCCGGCTCCGACGTGGCTTCGAGACAGGCCGCGAAGATCGCGCTGCCGGCGTTGATTGCGGCGCCGTCAACCGCGATGGCGCCGTGATTGACGCCGATCAGAAGCCAGATCGCGCAGTCGGCCCTCGGGTGAAGACGGGTCCAGAGCCTACGGCGTGTCATCGAGCCGCCGCGTGTCCACTCCGGACTTACCGGTGGCCAAGTTGGCGGCATGTTCGGGCTCCAGTTCCCTTCAGGATGCGCCCATTGCCGCGTCGACACCGACCCGCATGAACACCCCGACATTCGGTAGATCGACTGGTGTCGGATCAAACCGGATTTTCCGCTTCGCACCGGACGTGGCCAATAGCTCGAAACCACTTGCTTGCTCACCGCGGACACCGATCAGCACTGCGTGATAACCGTTGGTGACCCAGTCGTGGAGCTGGTCGAGGACGATGTTCATCGCACGTTCTAGCGCTACGCCATGGAGACCCGATGGCGGCAGTTGCAGCAGTCCCCAGCCTGCCTGCTCCAGTGCTCGAACCAATTCGGCGGCAGGTGAGCCGGGCGCATTCATGGGTGCATTAAAGGTGGCGCTCGACAGCACCGCGATCCGGCGCGAGCGCCGGTCGCTCACGGAGCCTCCGCGAGGAAGGCGCGGAACTCGGCCATCGCTGACGGCGCATCGTAGTCGGGCAGCTCCAGACCGATCCCGAACCACCGGGTGCGCACCAGGGCTCGCTGGGCAAGAACCGCATCGAGTTCCTCGATCCAGACCCCACGTCCCGGGACAAGGTCGAACGAAACATGGCGCGGCTCGCCGCCCCAGGCTGGTCCGCGGTCGGTCCAGCGCACCCCGCTCGACGGGCTACCGTCCACACCGATGACCACGACGTCGCGCGTGTCCGGGCCGATCCTAAGCCTGAGCATGTCGGCGACGCTCTCCGCCAGCTCGCGGCAGCGGTGACGATAGCCCGGGGTGTCGTACTGCTCACGCACCTGCCACCAGCGCCGAGCACCCAGGAACGCCATCTCCGGGCAGGGCATCTGTTGGATCGCGTATCCGGCCTCGCGCAAGGCGGCGAGCACTGGTGCCACCACACCCGGAGCGATCGCATAGCCGCCCACCTTGGCGTTCTGGTTGGCCAGACAATGCGAGAGCAGGGCCAGCTTCGGCGCAGGGCTCACGCGGCACGGCCCTCGACCGCGCGGACGATCGCCAGCGCATCCTCGGCGAGAAGCCGCAGATGAAGCCGCATCGCTCGGGCTGCGGCTTCGCCGTCATGGGCCAGTACTGCCTCGACGATGGCTTGGTGCTCGACTTGTGAGCGTTGCAACCGGCCGGGCTGCCAGGTGAGCAGGCGGCGGTGGGCGGCCACGCGACGGTCGAGCGCGTTCAGGGTCTCCGCCAAAAACTTGTTTCGAGCGGCAGCGACGACCGCGTCATGGAAGCGTCGATTGGCGTCGAGGAAGGCTTCCTCGTCACGTGCCGAACCTCCCATCCGATGGGCATGGAGAAGGGCATCGCGTCCGGCTGCGTCGAGCCGCTCGGCTGCTAGGTGCGCCAGCGCCGCCTCCAGCTCGGCGGTGGCCTCGAAGGCTTCGAGCAGCGCCGTGGCGCTCAACGTCGCAACGGTGGCCCGTCCGTTTGCCCCAATGCTGACGAGCGAAAGACCGGCCAATGCTCGCAGGGCCTCCCTCACCGGCGTCCGGGACACGCCGAAGCGCAGTGCCAGGGCTCCCTCTTCGAGCCGTTCGCCGGGTCGCAGCACGGCCCCGACGATCTCCACCTCGAGTACCTCGGCGATCGCCCGCGCCCGCGTGCGCAGACTGCCTAGATCGTGAGCAGATTGTTCCATTGCCCAGTATTCGCTCGTTGACGCTCAAAACGTATACATTTAGGCCCTAGAGGCACGCAACAGCGCCTCGCCGGTCGTCGAGCGCAGAGGAGAGTCGGTTGGATCTGGATCTTGCCGGGAAGAGCGTTCTGATCACTGGGGCGACCGGCGGAATCGGTCAGGGTCTGGCCGAGGGCTTCGCGGCCGAGGGTGCCACCGTCTATCTGACCGGTCGCAAGAGCGAGGTGCTGGAATCCGTGCGTGGCCGCCTGACCGGCCGGTTCAACGTGCGGGTCGAGACCATGGCGCTCGATCTGGCGGAGCGCGGCGCGGCCCGCGAGCTGGCCGACCGGTTTCCCGACACTGACATCGTCGTCAACAATGCTGGCGCCATCCCCGGCGGTGATCTCTGGAGTGTCGACGAGGACGCGTGGCGGCGCGCCTTCGACCTCAAGGTGTACGGCTACATCGACCTGACGCGAGCCCTCTACCCGCGCATGAAGGAGCGCGGCGGCGGCGTCGTCATCAACGACATCGGCAATGCCGGCGAGCGGCCCGACTTCGACTACATCTGTGGCACCACGGGCAATGCCGCGCTGATGGCCTTCACCCGCGCCCTCGGCGGCCGGTCCATCGACGACGGTATCCGCGTGATCGGGGTCAATCCCGGTCCAGTGGCCACCGACCGCATCGTCAAGCTGCTGAAGACCCGGGCCCGCGACTGGTACGGCGACGAGAGCCGCTGGGAGGAGCTGACCCAGCGTTATCCGCTGAAGCGGGCGGCGACGGTGCAGGAGGTGGTCGACACCATGGTCTTCCTGGCCTCGCCGCGCTGCACCTACATGTCGGGAACGATCGTCACCATAGACGGCGGCATCTCGTCCCGCAGCTCGATCGTCTGACCGCGACCAATGACGCGGGTCGGCCTCATCCTGCCCTCGTCGAACCGGGTCGTCGAAGACGCCCTCGGCAAGCGTCCAAGCAACGTCCATTGGCACGTCACGCGGCTCCGGGTGCAACGCGTGGCGCTCGACGCGGATGCGGCAGCACAGTTCGAGCTGGAGCGCATGGCCGATGCGGCCGATCTCCTCGCTGATGCCGAGGTCGACGCCCTGGCCTGGGCGGGCTCCGCGGGCGCATGGACCGGGATCGAGCGCGAGCGCGCCTTGGCCGCCCACCTTGCCGAGACCAGCGGTCGGCCCGTGACGACAACCATCCTTGCCGTGCTCGACGCGCTCGGAGTGGCGAAGGTCGAACGGATCGCTCTGCTGACTCCGTTCACGGACGAGGTGCAGGCGCTGATCCGCAAGGAGTTGACGGGACAGGGCATCACCGTAGCCGCCGACCGCGCTCTCGGTCTCGACTCTAGTCTGGCCATGTCCAGGATCGACCATAGGCGGATCATGGATGTCGGTTTGGATCTGGGTCGAAGCGATGCCGACGCCATCGTCATCCTCTGTACCAACCTCCGGGGCTGGGAGGTCGCCAGGGCACTAGAAGCTGCGACCGGGCGGCCAGTAGTGGACAGCGTGTTGGCGACCTTGGACGCAGTGACCGCACTCGCGCGGCGGCCTCTGCCATGAGGGGCAATCAGGTGCTTCGCCTGGGCACGGGTCGCGGGCCGGCGTTCGAGCTGTGCAGCCCGGCGACCAGACGGCTCGTCGCCGAAGTCCGCTCCGCCGACAGGAACGACGGTGCGGCCGCAGCAGCCCGCGCGCAGGCGGCATTCGGCGCTTGGTCCTCCCTAGACCCGCTCCAGCGTGGCCGCCATCTGCGCGCACTCGCTGCCCTCATCGCCGAGCGGATCGAAGATCTGGCCCTGCTCGAAGCCGAGATCGTCGGACGCCCCATTCGCGAGATGCGGGCCCAGATGCGGCGTATTCCGGAATGGCTCGAATGGTTTGGCGGCGTCGCCGCTGGTCTGGAGGGCGAGTCGAACCGGCTGGCTGGCGGCTTGACGACCCTGACGCATTGGGAACCCTTCGGCGTCGTTGCGCTCCTCACACCCTGGAACCATCCGGTCCTAATCCTGGTGAAGAAGCTCGCGGCTGCCCTGGCCGCCGGCAACACCTGCCTCGTCAAGCCCTCGGAGCTGGCGCCTGCCACCCCGCTGCTGCTGCAGGACTGGGCGGAGGAAGCGGGTTTTCCTCGTGGTGTGATCGAGGTCCTTCCGGGCGGGCCGGACATCGGCGATGCCGTCTGCAGGGCGCCCGAGGTGCAGCGGATCGACCTCACGGGCGGCACGGCGACCGGCCGGACCGTTGCGGCCATCGCCGGCGAGCGGCTGATCCCTGTCACGTTGGAGCTGGGTGGCAAGACCCCGGTGCTGGTGTTCGCCGACGCGCCGCTGGACAAGGCGGTTGCCGGTGTTCTTTTCGCCGCCTTCGTGGCCTCCGGGCAGACCTGTGTCAGCGCTGCCCGCATCCTGGTCGAGCGCTCGATCTACACACGGTTCGTCGACGTCCTTGCCTCACGCGTCGCGGCCCTTCGGCTCGGCGATCCGCTGGAGCCCACCACGGATGTCGGCCCGGTGGTCCGGGCCGCTGCACGGGACCGCGCCTTGCAGGCAATCGGGACTGCTGTTGCCGATGGCGCCAGGATCGCCGCGGGCGGGACCCTCCCGGTGCTGGAGCCTTCGTTGCGCGACGGATTCTACGTTCCGCCAACTGTGCTGGCGGACGTGACCCCGTCCATGGGCGTGTTCAGGGACGAGCTTTTTGCACCTGTGATCGCGGTCACCGCGTTTTCCGACGAGGTGGAGGCTGTGACACTCGCCAACGACAGTCCGTTCGCTCTTGGCTGCTCGATCTGGACCCGCGACGTCGGACGGGCACACCGGCTCTCCACGCAGGTGCGCGCCGGGGTGGTCTGGATCAACGACCATCACAAGAACGATCCGCGCTCGGTCTGGGGCGGCTTCGGCGCCTCCGGCTACGGCAAGGAGAATGGGTGGGATGCCCTCCGCTCGTACCTTCGCAAGCGCAGTGTCGTCGTGCGCACGTCGGAGCGGTTCGACGACTGGTTCGCCGGCGGCGGGCGCTACGGATGAGTTCGGCCCTGGCTCTGGCGCCGCCACGGGTGGACCAGCGTCCGGTGACGTTGGGGTTCAGCGGCGTGTCGGTCAGCTTCCGCGGTCGCGCGGGTGAGGTTGAAGCCCTCCGGGGTATCGATCTCGCGGTCCATGTCGGCGAGATTGTCGCGCTGATCGGGCCGTCCGGTTGCGGAAAATCGACGCTGCTGCGCCTTGCGGCAGATCTGCTGACACCGACCGCCGGCGAGGTTCGGGTCACCGGCACTACGCCCCATGAAGCGCGACTCGCCCGCCGGATCGCCTGCGTCTTTCAGGACGCCGCCCTTCTGGACTGGCGCTCGGTACTCCAGAATGTGGCCTTGCCGCTGGAGCTGGCCGGGACCGGGTCCGCCAGGCGAATCGACGAAGCCCGGCGGGTGCTGGCCGCGGTGGGCCTGTCGCGGTTCGAGCGGGCGCATCCCTACGAGTTGTCAGGCGGCATGCGCCAGCGCGTCGCCATCGCCCGGGCCATGGTGCAGAGCCCGGACCTGCTTCTGCTTGACGAGCCGTTCGGCGCCCTCGACCAGATCACGCGTGACAGGATGAACCTCGAACTGCTCGGCCTTGTCGAAGCCAGCCATGTCACCACGATCCTGGTGACGCACTCCATCCGCGAGGCGGTGCTCATGGCCGACCGGGTCGTCATCATGAGCAGCCGGCCGGGACGGATCACCCGGATCATGCCGATCGACGCCGAGCGGCCGCGGCGTCTCGCCTTTCGCGACTCGTCCGACTTCCACGACCTGGTGCGGGAAGGAACCGCGGAGCTGGAGCGGGGGATCGACCCATGAGTCGCTCGCTGGAGAACATTGCCGCACCTGCGGCGTTCGCCATCATCGTTCTGGTGGCGTGGGAGCTGACCTGCCTCCTGCTGGAGATCGCGACCTACCTGCTGCCGTCGCCATCCCGGATAGCGGCCTCGATCGCCCAGGCGCCGGGAACGCTCGCCATGCACGCGAGCATCACGCTGATGGAGGCGGTGCTGGGCTTCCTCATCGGCTCTCTGCTCGGAGCGATCCTGGGTGCCGCCTTCGCCGAGTGGCGCCTCCTGGCGCGCAGCCTGCTGCCCTACGTGGTCGCGGCGAACACGATCCCGGTCGTCGCCATCGCCCCGATCCTGATCCTGTGGTTCGGCCACGGCCTGGCGTCGAAGGTCGCGGTCACGGCGTTCCTCAGCTTCTTCCCGCTCGCCATCAACGCCATGAAGGGCCTCGTCTCCTACGACCGCACGGTCATGGACGTCTTCCACGTCGCCGCGGCGACACCCTGGCAGCGCTTCTGGAAGATGCGCTTCCCGTCGGCACTGCCCTTCATCTTCACCGGCCTGAAGCTGAACGTCACGTTCTCGGTCATCGGTGCGATCGTCGCCGAGTTCATCCAGGCCGACCGCGGCCTGGGCTTCGTCATCATGACCGCCTACCGCAGCCTCAACATGCCGAGGCTCTGGGCGGCCATGCTGGCCTCGGCCGTGATCGGCATCCTCTTCTTCGCGATCGTCGCGTTGGTCGAGCGCCTCGTGATCCCGTGGCACGCCTCGTTCCGCCACGAGGCGGTCGCATGACCTTTCCAGCACGGCAACCAGGAGGGAGTGGACAACGATGCGTATCCTGACCACGGCACTGATTGCTGCGGCAGCGCTTGCGGGCTTCGTGGCCCGGGCCGACGCCGCCGACACGATGCGGCTCGAATGGGTGCTGCAGGGCCAGTTCGCTGGCCCGATCGTCGCCATGCACAATGGCTGGTACAAGGAAGCAGGTATCGACCTCGAGCTGTTACCGGCCGGGCCCGACATCAAGCCGGCTGTGACCGTGGCCCAGGGCACCGACCAGTTCGGTGTCGGCCATCCACATCAAGTGATCGCCGCCCGAGCCAATGGCGCGCCGCTCGTGATGGTACTGCAAATCGGCCAGAAGAGCTCGACCACCTACGTCGCCCGGAAGGACAGCGGCATTACCGATCTCGCCAGCGTGCGCGGCAAGAAGGTCGGCCTGTGGTTCGGTGGCGACGAGTACGAGTTCCAGGCGATGCTGAGCAAAGCTGGCATCGCTCAGGAGGACGTCACGCTCATCAGCCAGGGTTTCGACATCGTCGGCTGGCTGCAGAACCAGTACGACGTCATGCAGGTCACGCCGTTCAACGAGCTGCTGCTCGTTTACGATGCCGGCTACAGCAAGGACCAGCTCGTCTTCATCCAGCCCGAGCAGTACGACTCCGCCCTGGTGTCGGCCGGTATCTTCACGACCGAGCAGATGATCAAGGAGCACCCGGAGAAGGTTCAGGCCGTCGTCGACGCCACCATGCGTGGCTGGCAGGCCGCCATCGCAGATCCCAAGGCGGCGGCCGAGATCGTCGTGGGCTACAACAGCGAGCTGAACGTGCCCTTTCAGGTCCGCCAGATCGAGGCGATGCGCGACATCATCTGCTACGGTCCGACCCTGAAGGGCGACTTCGGCCAGAGCGAGCTCTCCACCTGGGAGCGGTCGCAGAAGATCATGCTGGGAGCGAAGCTCATCGACGCCCCGATCGACCTGGAGAAGGCATTCACCAACGCGTTCTGGGAGCAGGCCCCGGCCGACTATCGCAAGGTCGCCTGTCCTGGCTGAGATTCGATCGAAGGTTCGCCTGCGGCTGCTCTGGTGGCCGCAGGCTCAGTTCGCTGGCTACATTCTGGCCGACCGCCTGGGTCTAGCCTCGGCACGTGGACTCGACCTGACGCTCGAAGGGCCACGTCCCCCGCAGGGTCCGATCGAGGCCGTGCTGGCGGGCGACGCTGAGGCCTGTATCGCAAGCCCGTCGCATCTGCTCGAATGCCGTGACCCCCCGGCACTCCGCCTTGTCGCGATCTTCCAGCAGGCGAGCCCGCTTCTCTACCCCGTCCGACGCGCCCACGGGATCGACAGCTTCGCCGGTCTCCGTGGGCGAACGGTCGCCGTCTGGCCTGGCGGCGAGGACCTGGAGTTGCGCTGGGCCCTACAGCGCGCGGGCGTGCCGTCCGATTCGGTTCACCGCCTGCAGACGCTCGACACGGCGGCTGCCTTCCGAGCGGGCGAGGCGGCAAGTTGCCAAGTGACGAGCTACCACGAGTGGCACGCGCTCGCGGGCGAGGACGTGCTTCCCCTCCGTGCCGACGATCTCGGCTGTGGGCTCGTGAAGGACGGTCTTATCGTTCGCGCGGATCTTCCGCGGCCCACGGTGCAGGCTCTCGTCGAGGCGTCGTTGGAAGGCTGGAGCAGGGCACTCGCCGATCCAGCCAAGGCGGTCGATGGCTGCGTCGAGGTGCGACTGGAGATAAGTGCTGCCGACGAGGCGCGACAGCTCTCTGAGATTGCCCGATTGATCCGCCGCGGCGCCTCGGTCTCGCACGGCCTCGGCTACCCCGATTCCTTGCATCTCGACCGTGCGGCAGCCGCCATGCGTGATCTCGGCGAGCATGTTGTCGCCGACTATCGCCGGCTACTCGACGCCTCGCTCTGGGACGCCGCCCCTGTCGAATTGCGACCCGTCCTCTGATGACCCCGGTGGATCTCGCAGTCGTCGGTGCCGGGATCGTGGGTGCCTCCGTCGCCCGCTGTGCTGCGCGTGCGGGTCTATCGGTTGTGCTCCTCGACAAGGGCGATCTCGGGGGTGCCGTCAGTGCGGCAAGCCTTGCCTGCATCGGCACGCACATGATCCTCCCGGAGGAGGTGCCGCTCCTCGTTCACTGCTGCCGCATCTGGGCGGGCCTGGAGGCCGAAACGGACTGTGACATCGAGCATCGGCGCTGCGGCCAGCTCCGCTTCGTGCTCGATCCCGTGGATCTTCCCGTCGCCAGCGCCTGGCTGGAGCAGGAACGGGCCCATGGCCTGCCGCGGAGCCTGCTCGATCCGAAGGAGGTCCGTGAGATCGAGCCCTTGCTGACCGGTCCGATCGTCGCCGCGAGCTGGTCGCCCGATGCGTCGACCGTGAACCCCTTCCTCGCCGTCCGCGCCTGCATTCGAGACGCCCGACGCCACGGTGCCCGCATCCTGCCACGCACGCCCGTAACGGCAGTGGAGATGCGAGCCGGCAGCGTCGTCGGCGTGCGGACGCCGTCGGAGACGATTCCCTCGGCAGCCGTCGTGGTCGCAGCCGGGCCCTGGGCCGCCGGGCTGCTGACACCACTGGGCGTCGACCTTCCGATCGTCCCGCGTAAGGCGCAGTGCCTGGCGACCACGCGACAGCCGGCCGGGACCATCCGCACGGTCGTCGCCAACTGCGAGACGTCGGTCGGCGTGCAGGCCGGCTACACGCAGATCCAGCAAGCTGCGAGCGGCCAGATCCTGTTCAACACGGTACTGGGCGGTGCTGCCATGACACCCGGCTCGCCCGACGCACCGGCACCCGTCGACGAGACCTTCGTCGCCAGCTCGGTCGACATGCTGGTCCGTCTCTTCCCGGCCCTGGCCGACAAGACGCTCCTGCGGTCCTGGGTCGGCTACGAATCGGTCTGCCCGGATGACCGGTTCGCCGTCGGGCAGGTCGGGCCCGGTGGGCTCTTCGTGGCTTCGGGCTGCAACGGGATCGGGTTCACGAGGGCTCCCGCGATCGGCGAGATCGTGACCGACCTCGTCCTACAGCGGACACCCCGTCCCGAGGCGCGCCTCTACGATCCGCTCCGCCTCGCGGCATGAGCGGCAGCATCACCCTCGACATCGAGGGCCAGTCGATCGAGGTCGCGCCCGGGACGACGCTCGCTGCGGCACTGCTGGCTGCTGGGTACCGTACCCTCGGCACGAGGCCGCGAGCGGGCACCCCGCGCGGCATGTTCTGCGGCATGGGCGTCTGCCACGAGTGCGCGGTCACAGTCGACGGCACGCCCGGGGTTCGCGCTTGCATCGTTGAGGTGCGCGACGGAATGCGCTTGTCCCTCCACCCATGACCGCGACCGACGTTCTGGTCCTCGGCGCCGGGCCGGCGGGGCTCGGTTCCGCGATTGCCGCCGCGGGGCAGGGAGCGTCGACGCTGGTCCTCGATGCGATGCCGCGTCCAGGCGGCGCCTACTGGATGCAGCCTCCCGCCAACATCTCCTCCGGTGCGCAGGCGCAGGAGGGTGCTCGTCGTATCGCCCAGGCCCTGACCCTGGGCGTGCGCTTCGCCCTCGGCGCCGAGGTGATAGCCTGTGACGGCCCGAGCCGTCTGGAAGTCCTCCGTGACGGGCGGATCGAACGCTACGAGACCCGGGCGCTCGTCGTAGCTGCGGGCGCCACAGACCGGCCGGTGGCGTTCCCCGGATGGGACCTGCCCGGCGTGATGACGGCCGCCGCCGCGCAGCGGCTCCTGAAGCTTTCCGGAACGCTGCCCGGTCGGCGTGTTGCCGTGGCCGGCACAGGGCCTTTCCTGCTCCTGGTCGCGTCCCAGCTGGCCCAAGCAGGTGCCGAGGTCGTGGCCGTCGCGGAGATCGTCCGTCCGGGTGCCGCGTTCCTGCGGTTGCTCGGCCATCCCGAGCGCCTGGGCGAGGCAGCCTCCATCCTGGCGCCGCTCCTCCACCGCCGCGTCCTGCGCACCCGGACAAGGGTCCGCCGCGCACTGGGCCGGGATCACGTCGAGTCCATCGACCTTGAAGGCCCGGACGGAACGACCCGTATCGACGACATCGATGCGCTAGTGGTCGGCTGGGGGCTGCAACCGCGAACCGAGATCACTCGCCACCTCGGCTGCACCCACCGGTACGACCCGTCCTTCGGCGGCTGGGCCTGCGTCGCCGATCCGAGCACCGGCTCTACCTCGATCCCAGGTGTGTTCGTGGCTGGCGAGACGGCCGGTGTGCGAGGCGCGGCCGTCGCCTGGCGCGAAGGACAACTGGTCGGGTCCGCCGCCGCGGCCTTCCTCGGCTATCGTCGCCCGGCCGCGGTCCGGGGTCTCGCCCGAGCGCGCTCGTTCGCCGCCACGGTTGCCGATCTGTGGTCGCCTCCGTCCGGCCTCGACGACCTCATCGAGCCGACCACCCTGCTGTGTCGCTGCGAGGCCGTCACCGCTGCGGAAGTCGACGGGGCGATCGAGGACGGTGCGCGCACCGTCTCCGCTGTTAAGCGCTGGACCCGATGCGGGATGGGACCCTGCCAGGGCCGCATCTGCAACCGCCTCGTCGCCGATCGACTGGCTATGGTCGCTGGCGTGGACGCGGCCACGGCCGGCCTCAATGCGCCCCGCTTCCCTCTAGTTCCCTTGCCACTGTCGGCGCAACGCCCGGGGTCCAGCCAATGACAGTAGCCAGCTCAACAACCCCGAGATGCATCCCCAGCGCATCCCCAGGGGCATTTGGCAATATCAAGATCGGCTAATAAGCTTGGTGGAGCCGGACGGGATCGAACCGACGACCTCCTGCTTGCAAAGCAGGCGCTCTCCCAATTGAGCTACGGCCCCAACGGGGCCTCATATCGCGTAAGGTGGCGCCCGATTCAAGGCCCGGGCGGGCTTGCCAGGGCGGCGAGCAGGGCGCGGATGGCCTTGCCGCGGTGGCTGAGCGCGTGTTTCTCGGCGGCGTTCATCTCGCCGAAGCTCTGCGCGTGGCCGTCGGGGACGAAGATCGGGTCGTAGCCGAAGCCGCCGGTGCCGCGCGGCCGGTCCAGAACGTGACCCTCGGTGCGGCCCTCGACGACGAGCTCGCGGCCGTCCGGCCAGAGGAGGCAGAGCACGCAGACGAAGGCCGCCCGCTTGTCCGCCGCCTCGTAACTGCCGAACCGCGCAACGAGGATCTCGACGACCCGGCGCATCGCCGGGGCGAAGTCCTTGCCCGGGCCGGCCCACAAGGCCGAGTCGACGCCCGGATCCCCGTCGAGACCGTAGACCGCGATGCCGCTGTCGTCGGCGAGTGAAGGCAGGCCCGTGGCGCTAAGCGCTGCCTGGGCCTTGATCCGGGCATTGGCGACGAAGCTGCCGCCGTTCTCCTCGGGCTCCGGGAGGCCGAGATCGCCCGCCGCGACGAGGTCGAGCCCGGCGGGCACCACGAGCTCGCGGAACTCGCGCAGCTTGCCGGCATTGTGCGTCGCCAGGACGACGCGGCCCAGTGGGGGCACGGTGCTCATGGGGCGAGCCGCAGCACCTCGCGCTGCAGGGCGACGAGCCGGCCGATGCCGGCGACGGCCAATGCCCGCAGCTGCTCGAACTCGCCGTCGCTGATCGGCACGTCCTCGGCGGTCAGCTGCACCTCGACGATGCCGCCGGAAGCACTGAGCACGAAGTTGGCGTCCGCCTTCGCCGAGCTGTCCTCCGCATAGTCGAGATCGAGCGCCGGGGCGCCGTTCACGAGGCCCGCGGACACGGCCGCCACGGGCTCGCGCAGCGGCAAAGCGGGCAGGGCACCGGCGGCGACGAGCTTCGCCAGGGCCAGGTGCAGCGCCACGTATCCGCCGGTGATGGAGGCCGTGCGCGTCCCGCCATCGGCCTGGATGACGTCGCAGTCGACGATCACCTGCCGCTCGCCGAGCCGGCTCGTGTCGGTCACGGCGCGCAGCGAGCGGCCGATCAGCCGCTGGATCTCCTGCGTCCTGCCGGACTGCTTGCCGCGTGCGGCCTCGCGCTGGCTGCGGGTGTGGGTGGAGCGGGGCAGCATGCCGTACTCGGCCGTGACCCAGCCCTTGCCGCTGTTGCGGAGGAAGGGTGGGACGCGCTCCTCGACGGTCGCTGCGCAGAGGACATGCGTGTCGCCGAAGCGCACGAGGCAACTGCCCTCGGCATGGCGGAGTACATCGGTGTCGAACGAAACGGGCCGCAGCTCGTCGGCGGCTCGGCCGGAAGGGCGCATCGGTGGGGCTTTCGCGGTGGCAGGTCCGCCGCAGTCCTAGCCCACACCGGAGAAGCTAGCAAACGACCGCCGGCACCATCGCGGCGCCGGCGGTCGATGGCGACTCAGCCGGGATTGACGGCGTCGCGCAGGCCCTTGCCGGGCTTGAACTTCACGGCGTTGCTGGCGGCGATCTTGATCGCCTTGCCGGTCTGCGGGTTGCGGCCCTCGCGTGCCGGACGGTGCGACACCTCGAACACCCCGAAGCCGGCGATCGAGACCTTGTCGCCCTTGGCGAGCGAGCCCTGCACCGCCTGCAGCACGGCATGCACGGACTTGGCGGCCTGAGCCTTGGTCTGGCCGGTCTCCGCGGCGACGGCGGCGCTGAGGTCGTCGAGCGTCATCTATACACTCCCCTGGGTGATGGTCGAGCGCGGCCATATCACGGCCTACCGGTCTTGCAAACTGTGCTTCACAGTATCCACGCGCGATGTGGCAAATATCACGCGCGCGACTTGACGCCGAACTGGCGAAGCTACTGTAGAGGATGCTGCACTCGTCGGGCAGGCTGGATCAAGCACCTGACACGAAACGATTTTTCTTCATCCGTCGCGACCTGCGGCACGGCGCCCCGGCAGCGATGGCCCGTTCGACCCTTGACTCCAGCGCACTGCACGCCGTCGGCGGGAGCATCGGGCGTCAAGTTCTCGTGCGAGCGTGCACAGTTGTTCACGGCTCTGGACTTGGCGACAGCTTGAACTTCGATGGGGCACCCGGACCGGCCGCCTGCTGCGCCCGGCGCCTGCCCTCCGCCTCCTTGATCTGGGCCTGCGTCATGGTCGGCCGCAGCCGGGCCAGCATGTCCGACGCCAGGGGATCGCCCGCCTGGGCGGCCTCGTGCAGGAACAGATAGGCCAGGATCAGGTCGTGCCGGACGCCGCGACCGGTCGAGTGCAGGTAGCCGATGCTGGTGTTCGCCCTGGCGTGGCCGCGCCGGGCCGCCTGCTGGAACCAGCGCGCCGCCGCGACGTCGTTGCGCGGCACGCCCTGGCCCTGCGCGTGTGCCACGCCGAGCAGGAACATCGCCTCCGCATCGCCGTCCTCGGCCGCCATGCGCAGCTCGTCGAGTCGCCGCCGTCGCGCCGCTTCGTCCGTCATCGCCCGCCGCCCGTTCCCGGCTCCGGTCGAGCCTAGACGGCAGGCCGCAAGAACAGGTTAACGGACGTACATACCCGGGCGCGCTTTGCGCCTGCGCCGCTACAGCTTCAGGGTCCGGATGAAGTCGGCGCGCGCCTCCTGGGCCTTGCGCAGGTCGTCGCGGGCGGCCGACAGGTCCTTCGCCTGGGCCTGCAGCCGGTCCTCGCTCGCCGACAGCTCGGCCAGATAGCGCCGTGCCAGATCGCTGTCGGCCGGGACGCTCTCCAGATTGGCCCGCAGCCGCTCCTGCTCGCCGACCGTCTCGCCACGTGCAGTTTCCGCCCGGCCGAGATCGGCCTCGGCCTCCGCCACGCTGCGGCTCAGCGCCTGCAGCCGGGTGATGGCGGCGTTCAGCGCCTTGGTCGGGTGGGCACCGGCCAGATCGAGCAGCACCTGCTCGCCCTCGGGCCCGGTCAGCGCCACCGTCCGTGAGCGCGGCAGCTCGAGCACGATCTCGACCTGCTGCTCGGCACCGGGGGCGAGATCGCGTTCGACCCGTATCGCTCCGTTACGCGTTACCGCATCGGCGGGAGCTGCCACCGTCCAGCCCGGCCGTTCCGGCTCCTCGATCACGAGTCGCCGTCCCGCCGACGGGTCGATCGACCGGGCGGTGAAGGTGAGGGTGGTGACCTCGCGCTCCTTGATCTCCAGGACACCGTCGACGACGGTCGCCGTCTCGATCCGGCCGGTACTCTCCTCCTGCCGCTCGACCGTCAGCTTGCGGTCGAGCGCATAGCCCAGCATCTCCTCGGCCCCGGGCTCAAGGGGCGGCAACTGCACATCGCCGGCATAGGTCGGCGCCCCGCTGGCCGTGCGTTCGAACACGGTGACGAGACCGCCCGGCAGGGCCGCCTTCGACTCGTTCTTCAGCCGGACCGCTGCCCTTGGATGCCGCTCGCCGCCGCTGTCGCGGAAGAGGGCCAGCCGCGTCAGCTTCTGGCGCCGGTCGACGAGCGGGGCCAAGAGGGTGTGGCCGGCATTGACGCTCACCGGCTGGGCCAGATGGTAGATCGCCTGCGGCCCGGCCTCCTCGCTCTCGCCGGTCGCGAGCCCGGCCTGCCGCGGCGCCATGCCCTTCATCGCTTCCATCGCCGGTGCGGGTGCCGCCGCGGCGAGATTGGCGCTGTCGGCCGCGAAGGCGCGCTCCTCGCCGCCAGCGGTGCCGGCCACCGGCACGTCGGTCCGGTTCACGTAGTAGGCACGGTAGAGATTCTGCCGCAGGGCCAGGGGCGCGCCCGTGACCAGATCGACCTGGACCCCGTCCCAGTCGCGCCCGCTCATGTTCTCGATCACGGCCCAGCCCTGGAGCAGGCCCTCGTCGCCGTCGAGTGCCAGCCGGTAGGTCGCCTTCCACAACGGCACCTCGGCCAGATAGCCGAAGCCCACATGGCGCACGGCACCTGGCGCCAGCTGGATCTCGAGCCGGCGTTCCTGGGCACGGCGTAGGTCGGCCATGTCGGAGAGTACGCGCTGCAGGCGGATCTCGACGTCGTCGTCCTTCAGGTTGATGGCATCGGCGTCCTCCAGCACGAAGGTCCGCAGGCCGTCGTCGCCGAACACCGTCACCCGGTGGCGCGGCGGCTGTCGCTCGACCTCCTCGCGCACCACCGACACCACCCGGCCCTCCAGTTTCTTCGGACCGGTCGCCTCGATTGTGGCACCGCGCAGGGCGAGGAGAAGCTGCGGCAGCGAGTCGAGATCGGTCTCGGCGAAGGGCGCATCGCGGAACAGGTCGGCCAGGGGCGTGGCACCGGGCAGGCTGATGCCCTGCACGGCACCCTGCGCGTCGAACAGCGTCAGGCTGCGCAGCACGTCGTCGATCTGCTCGATCGGCAGGGTGATGCCGAGCCGCCCGTCGGTCTCGACATCGGCCCCGTAGGAGAAGAACCCGACGCCGCCCGTGGACAGCACGACGCGTTCCAGCGTCGGCGGCTCGGCGAGAGCCGGCGTGGCGACGAGGAGCGCCAGGACGGCGGTGTGGGACAGAAGAGAGCGGGGCCGCATGGTTCCTCCCTGCAGACCGTCATGCTACACGACCGCGCGCCGCGGGTCGCCCCACCCGGCACAGCGGGCTGGAGAGGGCCATGCCCAAGCTACCGGTGCTGAAACTCGTTCGGCACGCCTATCTCGACCTGTACGCCAACTGGCAGGGCCTGCTTCAGGTCGGCGGCATCTGGCTGCTCCTCGTCTGGGCGCTGATGATGCTGACCGGGTCACCTGCCCTGGACCTGCTCGCCAACATCGCACTCATGCTGGCCGTAGCGGCCGTCGCGGTGGCCTGGCACCGGCACATCCTGGAGAACGCGCCGCTGACGGCCCGCGTTGCACCGCTTGATACGGGCGTCTTCCGCTATCTCTGCTATACCATCCTGTTCGGCGTGGTGATCGGCCTCGTGCCACTCTTCGTCTTCGGCGCGCTGGGTGCGGCCACCGGCCCCGGCCAGGTCACCCTCTCGCTGCCGGGCGTCGCGCTCGGTGCCGCCTTCTTCATCGCCGCGATCTACATCGCGATGCGGCTGCAACTCGTCTTTCCGGCGGCCGCCATCGGCGACGACGGCATCGGCTTCGCGCGGTCCTGGGACATCACGCAGGGCAATGGCTGGCGGCTCTGCCTCGGCCTCTTCCTGACGACCGTCCCGGTGGCGATCGTCATGCTGGCCCTGACCTACCTCCTGGGCTGGCTCGCCGCCTCGACCGGCAGCATCGTGGCGCAGGGCCTGGCCTCGCTCGCCATCGCCGCCAGCAGCTGGCTCCAGGCGCCGCTCATCGCGGCGTTCCTGTCGTACGCCTATCTGTTCTTCCGCCAGCGCAGCACGAGCCAAACGGCGTAGCGGCAGGAGTCTTCCCCCGGCCGCCGTTTCTCCAGTCCCACTTTCGTACTATGATGCCGCCATGTTCGCGAGGCGGGAGAGTGGCGTGCCCAAGGTTCCGGTCATGGCGCTGGTGCGCACGGCCTACGCCGACGTTGGCACCAACCGGCGCGGCCTCGCCCGTGTCGCTTCCGTCTGGTTCCTGATCCTCTGCGCCTTCATGATGCTGACCTGGGGCTCGCTGGCCATGCTTGCGCTCGGCCTGCCGTCGTTCCTCGCCATGGTCGCTGTGGCCGTCGCCTGGCACCGGCACGTCATCGAGGGCGCCGCCCTGACGGGCTGGATGGCTCCGCTCGACGGCCGTGTGCTGCGCTACCTCTGGCGATCCTTCCTGTGCACCACGGTGACCTTCATCGGGGTGGGCTTCGCCTTGGTCGGGCTGACGGCGCTCTTGCTGATGTTCACGACCGGCATCGACGACATCCAGTTCGACAATCTGATCAATTGGGAGCCGATGTACGGGTTGGTGGGGATCCCTGTCTTCTACGTGTTCGCCCGTCTTCAGCTGGTCCTCCCGGCAGCGGCGATCCGCGACACCGTCACCGGCTTCGTCAGCTCCTGGCGCGCCACGCGGGGCAACGGCTGGCGGCTGGTGCTCGGCATGGCCCTCGTCACCATCCCCATCGGTGCCGCCACACGCCTGCTGACGGGCGTCCTCACCGATCTGGCGATCGACACCGGCAGCATCGCCCTCCGCCTGCTCACGGCCGTCGTCTCGACCGGCGGCGACCTCCTCGGCGCCGCCCTTCTCGCGGCGTTCCTCTCGCAAGCCTACCTGTTCTTCCGCCAGCAGGCCGCGACACAGGTCTGACCGGCGTCGGGAGGCGTTCGGGCCCGCTGGTGGTTGCCACGCGCCGTCATTCGGAAGTCCTGCAGGAGTCTTTCCTATAGGTGTTGTTCCACAGGCCTGCGGAGACACTGTGGACCCCGTCGCTTCGCACGCAACGGGAGCTATGTTACTTTTGGCGATTGATGGAAGACGGGAATGACCAAAGTTCCGATCCTGGCGATGGTTCGAGAGACCTATGTCGACCTCGCTGCCGACTGGCAGGGCCCTTTCCGCATCGGCGTCGGTTGGCTGCTCCTGGCCGGCGTCGTCGCGGCGCTGACCTGGAGCCTTCTGGCCGATCTGGCGGCAGCGCTCGTGATGTCTCTCGGCACGGTGGCGGTTGCCGTCGCCTGGTACCGGCACGTCCTCGAAGGCGTACCGCTCGCAGGGCCGATGGCACCTCTCGATCGCCGGGCACTGTGTTTCGTGTGGCGTACGGTGCAGTTCATGATGTTGGGCTTGATTGTCCTGCTCGTCGTGAGCGTGACCGTGTTCCTTCTGTCGGGCGCCCCGAGCATGGAGCGTGCCGTCGACAGCCCGTTGCTCCTCTCCACGATGACGGCGATCAGTTTCCTGTCTACCGGTTATCTGGGCGCGCGGGTGCAACTGGTCTTTCCGGCTGCAGCGATCCTCGACGGCGAGGTGGGCCTGATCCGTTCCTGGCGGATGACCAGCGGAAACGGGTGGCGCGTGGCACTCGGCCTCGTCCCGACAGCGCTTCCCTTGGCGGCGACGATGCCGCTGACGATCTACCTCAGCGGGGTCGCGGACGATTTCGGCAGCCTCGTCGCGGGCACCCTCGCCGCCATCGTATCGACCGTCGGAAGCCTCATGTGCGCAGCGCTCTCCGCGTCGTTCCTGGCCCGTGTCTACCGGCACTGCCGGGAAGTGGGCGCCACCCTCTGACCCGGCCCTGTCACCGCCTCACGCCCGTTCGCGGGTCGCCGTGAACCTGATCTTCGGGAAGTCCTCCTGCACGCGGCCGAGGTCCCAGCTGTTGCGGGCCATGAAGACGGGGTTGCCGTCGCGGTCGGCGGCGAGGCTGGAGCGCTTGGCTTCCAGGAACCTGTCCAGCTCCTTCCGGTCCTCGGCATCGCACCAGCGGGCGGTGACATAAGGGGCCGTCTCGAAGTCGATCGGCAGGTTGTACTCGGCATCGAGCCGCGTCTTCAGCACGTCGAGCTGCAGCTGGCCGACCACGCCGACGATCCACTCGTTGCCGAGCTGCGGCCGGAAGACCTGGGTGACGCCTTCCTCGGCGAGGTCTTCGAGTGCCGCCTTCAGATGCTTCGCCCGCATCGGGTCGCCGAGGCGCACGCGCATCAGGATCTCGGGCGCGAAGTTCGGGATGCCCTTGAAGCGCAGGTCCTCGCCCTCGGTCAGCGCGTCGCCGACCCGGAGCTGGCCGTGGTTCGGCACGCCGATGATGTCGCCGGCGACGGCCTCGTCCACCAGCTCGCGGCTCTGCGCGAAGAAGAAGATGGGGGCCGGAATCGCCAGCGGCTTCTGGTGGCGCACCATCTTCAGCTTCATGCCGCGCTTGAAGCGGCCTGAGCACATCCGCACGAAGGCGACGCGGTCGCGGTGCTTCGGGTCCATGTTGGCCTGCACCTTGAACACGAAGCCCGCCACCCGGTCCTCGCCCGGATCGATGTCGCGCCCCTCGGTCGGCTGTTCGCGCGGCGGCGGCGCGTAGGCGACGAGCGCGTCCAAGAGCGCCCGGACGCCGAAATTGCGTAGCGCACTGCCGAAAAAGGCCGGTGTCAGGTGCCCCTCACGGTAGCTGGCGAGATCGAACGGCGGCAGGGCGCCCTCGACCAGCTCGCGCTGCAGGTCCAGCTCCTCCATCTGCGCCTGCGATACCCGGGTCGCGAGGCTGTTGCTGCCCCGAGCCACCCGCTCCTCGGACGCGATCCCGTCGCCCTCGGTCAGCAGAACCACCTCCCCGGACGCGATGTCGTACACGCCCCGGAAGTTCTGCCCCATGCCGATGGGCCAGTTCATCGGCGCCACGTCCAGCGCCAGCCGGTCGTGCACCTCGTCGAGCAGCTCGATCGGATCCTTCGCCTCACGGTCCATCTTGTTGACGAAGGTGGCGATCGGGATGTCGCGCAGGCGGCAGACCTCGAACAGCTTCAGCGTCTGCGGCTCGATGCCCTTGGCGGCGTCCAGCACCATGACGGCACTGTCGACCGCGGTCAGTGTCCGGTAGGTGTCCTCGCTGAAATCCTCGTGGCCCGGCGTGTCCAGGAGGTTGAAGGTGCAGCCGCCATACTCGAAGGTCATCACCGAGGTGGTGACCGAGATCCCGCGCTGCTGCTCGATCTTCATCCAGTCCGAGCGCGCGCGCCGCCGCTCGCCCTTGGCCCTGACCTCGCCGGCCAGATGGATTGCACCGCCGAACAGCAGCAGCTTCTCGGTCAGCGTCGTCTTGCCCGCGTCGGGATGCGAGATGATGGCGAAGGTCCGCCGCCGCGCGACGGCCTCGGGAAGGGCATGTCCGTTCATGCGCCCCAGATGGCCCCGCACCAGCCCCAGCGCTAGCCCCGCGACGCCGCAGCGGGGTTTCGAACGCTCGCAGGCGCACGCTTCCGCGGTCCGGCGCTCGGGACTAACATAGCGGAATGCCAGAGCTGCTGCCCGAGCCCACAGAGACGTCCTCACCTCCTCGAGACCTCGACGATCTCTTGGGGCGCCTACGAGCGATCCTGCCCGAGCTGCGCAGCCGCTTCGGCGTCGTCGAGCTTGGCGTGTTCGGCTCGTGGGCCCGCGGCGAGCAACGGCCGGAGAGTGACGTAGATCTCCTCGTCGAGCTGGCGCGACCGGTGACCTTCTTCGAGTTCCTGGACCTCGAAGCCGAGATCGCCCGCCATCTCGGTCTGCCCGTCGAATTCGTCACGCGTGCGGCGCTGAAGCCGCGGATCGGTGCCGCAGTGCTGCGCGACCTCATCCCGACGTGAGCCGGCGCGATCTGGTCACCGCCATCGCGGCGCAAATTCTAGTAGATTCCACCTTCATGTTGATCACTGTCGCTTCCAGTTGCCGGTAAGAGCGCTCAGCGTCCCTGCTCAGAAGTCGACCCGCGCCATCTGCACCACGCGGTGAAATCCGCCCCGCCGTCGAAACCTCTTTCGCTCAAGGAATCGCTCGCCCGCTCCTGCTCTCGTTACTTGACGATTGAAGAATCCTGAAGGGAACTGACGGCGACCTTTGGAGGGCAGGGAGTTGCGCACTGTTCTCGTCGCTCTTGTTCTGACATCGGTGGCTGCAGGAGCGGCCCGGGCGGAGACCATCGCCTCGCCGCCGAGCTATGCCGAGGGGCAGGCTGCCGTCATCTGCCGGCTCTACAATGCGGGATCGGCCACGGTGACCTTCGACTCGACGCGGGTCGTGCCCGAGCTGGCGCCGTTCGATCTCACGATCAGGTCCACCTGCACGGGCCGCCTCGCCGCCGGCAAGTCGTGCTCCTGGTCGGCCAGGATCCTGAGCGGCGGCGCGCATCTCTGCCGTGTGAACGTCTCGACGCGGACGAACGTGCGCGGCGTGATGCAACTCGTGAACACCTTCGCCTACCCGCTGAACTCCGTGGAGATGCGCTGATGGCCGGCGCCAAAGGATCTGGCCTGCTCCGGAAAACCCGGATTGGGGCATGTCTCGCCGCCGGGCTCCTGCTGTCCGGTGGCGCGGCCAGGGCCGAGATCTTCGCCTCGCCGCCCGGCTTCGTCGACATCAACCAGAGCCAGCAGTTCGTCTGCTATCTGGCCAATATCGGCCCGACGTCGGTCACCTTGAGCTCGGTCAGGATCGTCAACGGTCCCCCCGGCACCTCGCTGGCGCTCACGGTGAATACCTGCGGCAGCTCGCTCGCGGCCGGAAAGATCTGCGTCTGGGCGACGACGGTCGCCGCGACCGCGAGTGCGGAAGCCGGCCGCACCCACGCCTGCCGGGCCGACGTCTCCGCCAAGCAGAACCTGCGCGGCTCGCTCGAGATCAGGCGGATCGATAGCGGTCGCTTCTATCTCTACCAGAGCCTGGAGATGCGCTGAGCGCACCGCCGGGCCCGGGGAGGGCCGCCTTCACCCCTCCGACAGCGTGTAGACCGCACAAGCTCGGGCGATGCCGCGCAAGTCGTGCTCACCCAGTCGCAGCAGCAGCTTCTCGGTCCGCGTCGTCTTGCCCGCGTCGGGATGCCAGATGATGGCCAAGGTCCGCCGCCGCTCGACGGCCTCGGGAAGGGCATGTCTGTTCATGCGCCCCAGATGGCCCCGCACCGGCCCGAGCGCTAGCCCCGCGACGCCGCAGCGGCGGGCCTAACCGCCCGCGCGCGGATCGCCGACGTCCGAGATCTCGGCTCCGACCGGCCGCGGGCGATCAGCGGACGGCTACGACCTACCGGCAATAAGCTCCATTGGCCGAGAAGACGTCGGTCTTCCCGTCGCCATTGAAGTCGCCGAAGCGGAGGTAGCTGATGGCGGGCCCCCGGGCGAGGTAGCGGAAGGTCGTGGCGCCGCCCGAGGAGTACTTCCAGCGAAAGGCACCGCCGGTGAGCGGTTGCGCGTAGAAGACGTCGGTCTTGCCGTCGCCGTCGAAGTCACCGAACCCGTCGGGATAGGGTCCCTGGGCAAGGTTCCTGGCGGCCTTGACGCCGCCGGAGGAGTACTTCCACTGATAGCCTCCCTTGGCGAGTCCGTCGGCATAGAAGACGTCGGTCTTGCCATCGCCGTCGAAGTCGCCGAACCCGGTAGGTTTCCGTCCTATGGCAAGTTTTACAAAGGTCTTGGCGGCACCAGACGAGTATTTCCACTGGTAGAGTAAACGTCCAAGAAATTGTGCGTAGAACGCGTCGGTCTTGCCATCGCCGTCGAAGTCGCCGAACCCGTCGGGATAGGGTCCCTGGGCTAGGTTCTGGAAGGTCTTGGCGCCGCCCGAGGAGTACTTCCACTGGAACCCGCCGGTGATCGGCGAGGCGTAGAAGACGTCGGTCTTGCCGTCGCCGTCGAAATCGCCGAAGGCGAGCTTGGACAGCGCGTATCCCCCAGCGACATTTTGGAAGTTCTTGGCGCCACCGGAAGAATAGACCCATTGACATGCGGGTTTTGTGGTAAAGAAGATCGGCCAAAAGTCCGTAAAATCTAGAGACGTTGTGCCTCTCGTTGTAATATCCCAGGGAGCATACCGACCATCACTAAGAATATAGTTGACCGAATCACCAACAGGAGAACTAACTGGCATCCGATATTCATCGACACCGATATAAAGAAGTGATGGATATTGTATTGAATTAAAAGCTTGATTGATCTGATTCATTGCCGAAGTTGCCACGGAATCTGTGAATATGTCCGGTAGAAGGTGCCTGTAAGTACCTGAAGCAAAGGTGATGTCGTAAGTTCCGCCGGGGAGAACGACTCCTGTAATCCCAAGGATGGCGCCACGGCCGGCGGACACGGGATCGGCTGCCTGCGCGGAAGCAGCGCTGGCGCACAGTGCGATGGCAAGGAACAACGTCCGAAACTCCACGGTCATCTCCCCTCTCGGAACATCGGCGGACGGTCTCCCGCTGGTTCAACTGGAGGTAGCGCACTCCGCGAGTAGCGTTTCTCCGATGCCGAGAAATCCGGCCGGCGGCGAGACCGAGGGCGTCGTTCCCTGCAACTTGACGAGCCGAAGAACCGACGGAAGGACTTGGCGCCTTCTTGCCGGTCGTCCCAACTCTACCGCCGTCGTCTGCTGTCGTAAAGAATTTTGCAGCTTTCGACTGGAGAAGCCATTTGCCGCAGTGCTGCCCTCAACCCTCCGCCAGTGTGAACACCGCGCACGGTCGGGCGATGCCGCGCAGTTCGTGTTCGCCCAGACGCAGCAGCGGCGTGCGGGTCAGCGCGGCGAGGTCGCCGGAGACCAGCACAGAGCGCCCCAACGGGCGGCAGAGGCCTTGGAGGCGGCTGACGAGGTTCACGGCGGGACCGATGGCGGTGAAGTCGAGCCGGTCGACGGCCCCTACATTTCCCCAGAGGACGTCGCCCAGATGCAGGGCCGCGCCGAAGGGCAGGGGCGGCAGGCCCTGGCCAGCGCGCTGGCTGTCCAGATACGCCATGCCGGCCCGGGCGGCGACGACCGCACGCAGCGCCGCCTCGCAGGCCTCCGCCGGCTCGCCCGTTACGGGGAAGATGGCGAGGAGCCCGTCGCCGATGAACTTCAGCACCTCGCCGCCGAAAGCGTGCACCGCCCCGGCGACGCGGTCGAACCAGGCGTCGAGGGCGGCAATGACCAGCGCCGGCTCGCTCGTCTCCGACATCGCCGTGAAGTCGCGCAGATCGGCGTAGAGCAGGGCCGCCCGGATCGTCTCGCCGGTGCCGCGGCCCAGCGCCCCCGCCTGGACGCGCGCCGCACTCCGCTTGCCCAGATAGGCCCGCAGCAGTGCTGTCAGCGTCTCCCGCGCGGCGAGGGCCGCCAGCGGTGCCGCGGCATGGCGCGCCACGAGACCCAGCCGGCCCGTCTCGTCCGGGTCGAACGGCCGGCTCCCCGCCCAGGCGAGGCGCGTGCCGTCGCCCTCGGGCCCGATCGGCGCCTCCAGCACCGGCCCGAGCTTCGCCAGCCAGTCGCGACCCGTCGCATCGCCGGCCCCGAAGCCCAGCGCCTCCATCACGGCACCCGTGTCGGCCCGCCAGAGCCAGGTCCGCCGGGCGATGATCGGGTGCGGTACGGCGAGGGTGAGCGCACCGCCGGCCAGTGGCAGCCCCTCGGCCACGAGCCTGGCGCCGAGATCGGCCAGGAACCGGTCGGGCCCGGGCACGGCGGCGGCCTCGTCGACGAGCCAGGCGAGGGAAGGCGGCAGGTCCATCCCGCCATCATGCCGTAGGGGCGAAGGGTCGGCCATCGTAGACGCGCAGGGCGCGGAAAGGGCACCGTTCCGCCCTTTCCATGTTAAGCTCGCACACCGGCGCCGACACGCGGCGACCGCGAGCCAGGGAGTAAGCGATGCAGGAATCCCTCGTCGTCCGTCGCGAAGCGCACATCCCGGCCCCGCAGGCGGCCGTGTTCGCGCTCCTCACCGACCCCGAGAACATCCTGCGCTGGATGGGTACCGAGGCCGAGGTCGATCCCAAGGTCGGCGGGCTGTACCTCGTCAACGTCACCGGGGTGCGCAAGGCGCGGGGCAGCTTCCGCGAGGTGGTCCCCGTCCACCGCCTCGCCTACAGCTTCGGCTGGGACGGCAGCGAGATGGTCCCGCCGGGCTCGAGCCTGGTCGAGATCGACCTCGAGGAGGAGCCGCCGAACGGCACGCTCCTGCGCCTCACCCACACCGGCCTGCCCACCGTCGAGCAGTGTGCCAGCCACAACGAGGGCTGGGGTCACTACCTGCAGCGCCTCGCCACGGCGGCCGCCGGCCGCGACCCCGGACCCGACCCCTGGGCGGGGCGCGACAGCGGTTAGCTGATGCGCTGTGACTGCGGCCCGGCGGCACCCTGTCGGCCATGCCCCTTGGTCGGCCGGGCGCTTTCCGCTACCACCCGCCGGCGGCCATGTCGGCCGGCGTCGAGCAGGGGGTGACCGAAGTTGATCTGCCGCCGCACCATTATCGCCTGGAGTCTCGCTCTCATGGCCACCGCATCCGCCGCGAAGGCGGCAACCCCTGAGAACACGCTCGTCATGCAGCTCTCGACCGGCGGCCCGGTCGTCATCGAGCTTCTGCCCGACATCGCCCCGAACCATGTCGCCCGGATCAAGGAGCTGACGCGGCAGGGCTTCTACGACGGCATCGTCTTCCACCGCGTCATCGACGGCTTCATGGCGCAGACCGGCGACCCGACCGGTACGGGTACCGGCGGCTCGAACCTGCCCGACCTCAAGGCCGAGTTCTCCAAGACGAACTACGGCCGCGGCACCATCGGCATGGCGCGCACGCAGAACCCGAACAGCGCCAACAGCCAGTTCTTCATCTGCTTCCAGGACTGCTCGTTCCTGAACAACCAGTACACGGTGTGGGGTCAGGTCACGCAGGGCATGGAGTATGTCGACGCGCTGAAGCGCGGCGAGCCGCCGGCCAACCCGGACAAGATGGTGAAGGTCCAGGTCCAGGCCGACATGAAGTAGGCACGCGACGTCATGTCGATCCTCGTCACCGGTGCCGCCGGCTTCGTCGGGCTGCACGTCTGCCAGGCGCTCCTCGCCCGCGGCGAGACGGTGACGGGCATCGACAACGTCAACGCCTATTACGACCCGGCTCTCAAGGAGGCCCGGCTCCGTCTGCTGGAAGGCCGGCCGGGCTTCACCTTCATCCGCGCCGACATCGCCGATCGCGACCGGCTCGACGCCTGGGCCAAGGAGCACGGCAAGGGGGTGACGGGCGTCGTCCACCTCGCCGCCCAGGCCGGTGTGCGCTGGTCGCTCCTGGCCCCCTTCGACTATATGCGAAGCAATCTCGAGGGCCATCTGACGATCCTCGAGCTGTGCCGGCACCACCTCCCGGACCTGGCCCACCTCGTCTACGCCAGCTCCTCCTCGGTGTACGGTGCCAACACCAAGGTGCCGTTCTCGGTCGAGGACCGGGTCGATCACCCTGTCTCGCTCTACGCCGCCACCAAGCGCGCCGACGAGCTGCTCTCGCAGACCTACGCCCATCTCTACCGCCTGCCGCAGACGGGCCTGCGCTTCTTCACCGTGTACGGGCCCTGGGGCCGGCCCGACATGGCGTATTTCATCTTCACCGATGCCGTCGCCGCCGGCCGCCCGATCACGCTCTACAACCAGGGCAAGATGCGGCGCGACTTCACCTACATCGACGACGTCGTCGCCGGCGTGCTGGCGGCCCTCGACCATCCCCCGGCCGACGAGGGCAAGACGCCGCCGCACCGGCTCTACAATCTCGGCAACAACGAGCCCGTCACCCTCGACCGCTTCGTCGCCGCGATCGAGACGGCACTCGGCCGTCCGGCCGAGCGCCGCTACGCCGACATGCAGCCGGGCGACGTCGCGGAGACCTTCGCCGACATCGAGGCCACCACCCGCGACCTCGGCTGGCAGCCCACCACCTCGATCGAGGACGGCATCGCCCACTTTGTTGCCTGGTACCGGGAGTGGCAGGCCCAGCGTTAGGCTGGGCCGCTTTCGCTCAAGCCGCCGTCCGGGTCGCTTCGGCGCGGCGCGCCAAAGCGCGCTCCAGCGGGCCGGGATCAATCCATTTCGAGAGATCGAGTGGTTGCCGGATGAAGCCGTGGCGGACGAGACCGTCGTGCTTCTTCTGCAGAATCGTGATCCGCTCCGGCGCCAGCGACAGGTCCAACTCCTCGTTCACCCGCTCGGAATAGGCCAGACCCACCAGATCCTCAGGCAGGCCCGTATCCTGGGCGATGATCCGCCACGCCTTCGTTCGGTGCCGCCGCGCCCAGGCATCGGCGTTGAGTAGGCGGTCCACCCAGCGGTCGACCAGGTCCGGACGCCGCTCCAGGAGGGTGGCGCTGACCGTCAGCACGGCCGGATAGCGCTCCGGCCCCAGCGCATCGTCCTCGGACCCGCTGAGGTCGACGATGGGCACGAGGCCGAGGAACGTGCACACCAGCGCCCCCATGGCACCGTCGCTGTAGATCGCGTCGACCTCGCCCCGGATCAGCGCCATGCACTCCTCGCGCTGCACGGCGAACTGGCTCCGCGCACCCCACAGCGACTGCACCGCACCGCTGCCGAAGGTGGCGTCCTCGACATATTCGCGCGCGATCGGCACATCGACCTGCCGCACGTCCGCCAAGCCGAGGTCGGTCCGGGCCAGCGCCCGGTCGTGCGCGTCCAGCACCGTCGCCAGCCACCAGTCCACCGGATCGTTGAGCCGGCGCGGTACGGCAAGGCGGGAGCCCGCGAGGCCGATGCCGGCCTTCTCGGGCAGCGTCAGGATGGCCGCGGTGCGGCCCGGACAGGCGAGCCCGATGATCTTGAGGTCCGCCCCCTCGGCGGCCGCCGCGAGCGGCGGCACGTAGCCGCCGAAGCGGAACGAATTCGGCTGGGTGTGCAGATAATGCGAGAGGTGCGCCGAGCGGTCAGGTGCCGAGGCCAGCGACCGCACCGCAATACCGTCGCCTGCGAACTCCTCGGCGAGCCAGCCATTGTGGATGGCGATGGCGGCCGCGGTAGGTGCTGGGCAGCGGGTGAACCAGAGCGTGTCGGGGCTCATGCGGGCACCTTTCATGATGTGCTGGCGAACCGCCGCTCCAGGCGCCGGGCCACGAGCGACAGCGCGAAGCACAGGACGAAGTAGACGAGCGCCACCGTCAGCCAGATCTCGAAGAAGCGCCGGGTCGAGGTCGCCACCTGGGCGCCGGCGAAGGTCAGTTCCTGTACCGAGATCAGCGACACGATGGACGACGCCTTGACCAGCTGCACGAACTGGCCGGCCAGCGCGGGCACGGCGTTGCGCACCGCCTCCGGCAGCACGACCAGCAGCATCACCTGCCAGGGTCTCAGCCCCAGCGCCTTGCCTGCCTCGATCTGGCCGCGGTCGACCGAGCCCAGGCCCGCCCGGATGATCTCCGCCGTATAGGCCGTCTCGATCAGCACGAGGCAGAAGAGGCCCGAGAGGAAGTTGCCCAGCAGCGTCGGCGGGCCGAACAGTAGGTTCACCCAGCCGACCGTCGCGGGATCGAGGGTACGCGCCCAGGCCTGGATGCCCAGTGCTTCGATCAGGTGCCCCGCCACGAAGAAGTAGAGGATGAAGATCAGCACCAGGGGCGGCGTGTTGCGCGCCGCCTCGACATAGAGCCCAGCCAGGAGCCGTGGCAGCAGCCGGTTCGCCCGCCGCGCCAGGGCCACCGGTAGGCCGATCAGCGTCGCCAGGACGATGCCGAGGATCGAGAGCCGCACCGTGGCGAGCAGCCCCTCCAGCAGGAGGTTGCCGGTCCAGGCCCCGGTGGCGGCGTCGGTCTTCACGAAGTAACGGGCGACGACCGACCAGTTCCACTGGTAGTGGAGCTGGACGGCCGTCCGGTAGACGGCATAGCCCAGGATCACCGTCAGCAGGGCCAGCAGCACCCAGTCGAGGGTGCCGAAGCGCTGCTGCCGCCTGGCGACGATGTAAGGGGCCGCCGATCTCATTGCGAGACGAGCGAGGCCCATTCGACACCGTTGAACCAGTAGTCGTGCCGCTCGTCGAGCCAGCCGTCGGTCGTGCGCAGCAGGATCCAGTTGTTGAACACGTTGAGGGCGTCGATATCGCCCTTGCGCACCGCGAAGGCTTCGAGACTGGCGTTCACCGGATCCGTGAAGGGCAGGTACAGTGCACCGTTGCTGCGGGCCACCTCCTGGTTCGGCGAGGGGATCGAGGCGATGAAGGCGGCCGCGTTGCCGTTCTTCACCTCCTGGAACACCGCGGCCTCGTCGTCGAACTGCCGCAGCTGTGCATTCGGCAGGTTCGTCTTGATGTAGTCGATGGCGCCGATCCCGCGCTTCACGGCGAGGACGATCTCGGGCTTGTTGAAATCCTCGAGGCTCGTGAGGCCCGGATTGGTCGATGCGTTGGCGGCGATCAGAAGCCCGCTCGACGCGTAGGGATCGGTGAAGTTCACTTTGAGGCTGCGCGCCGGCGTGATGCTGAGGCCGCCGATGATGACGTCGAAATTGCCGGACAGCAGGGCCGGGATGATGCCGTCCCAGGCGGTCGGCACGAACTCGACCTTCACCCCCAGGTCCTCGGCCAGGCGCGTCGCCACGTCGACCTCGAACCCGATGAGATTGCCGTCCTTGTCGCGGAAGGCCCAGGGCACGAAGGTGTCGAGCCCGACGCGCAGGACGCCGCGGCTCTGGATCTCGTCGATGACGCTCTTCGCCTCGTCGGCGCGTGCGGCCACGGCGCCGGTGAGGAGGAGTCCCACCGCCACGATGCCGGCGGCGAGTTTCTTCAGGAGGTGCATACCCCGTCTCCTTGGTTTGGAAGGTGCGGCTCGCGGCGCGGTTTCGATGCCGCGTCGGCGCAGGCGGCGCTCGAGGCCGCTGGCGAGTGCCGAAACGAGAAGGCCCAGCGCCAGGTAGATGGCGGCGACGACAAGCCAGACCTCGAAGGTCATCAGCGTGTCGGCGATGATCGTCCGCGCCTCGGAGGTGAGGTCGTAGATCGCGATCACCCCGACGAGAGCCGAGTCCTTGATCAGCGACACGGCCTGGCCGGTCAGCGGCGGCAGCATCGGCAGAAGGGCCTGCGGCAGGATCACGAGGCGCAGCGTCTGCATCGGCCCCAGACCCAGGGCGGCCGCCGACTCGGACTGGTGCCGCGGCACGCCGTCGAGCGCACCCCGAATGATCTCTGCGGCGAACGCCCCCTCGAACAGGCCCAGCGCCAGCGCCGCCGTCCAGAACCGCCCGATGCCGAAGATCGGCGCCACGACGAAGTACAGCACGTAGAGCTGCACCAGCATCGGCGTGTTGCGGACGGTCTCGACGTAGAGTCGCGCCAGCCGGCGCGCGACCGGCGAGTTCGTGCGCCCGGCGAGAGCGGTGAGGGCCGCCACGACGAGCATCACGACGAAGGCGCAGGCGACGACCGCGAGGGTGACCGCAAGGCCGTTCAACAGCGGGCCAGCGACCCAGGTGCCGTCCGCCTCGCGCAGGATGAACTGGGGCACCCGTCCCCAGCTCCAGCGATAGCCGGTGGCCCCGGCCCCCGCGACGAGGGCCCAGATCGCGGCCACGATGATGGCGGCGAACGCGGCGAGGTCGACCGCGTGACGCTGGCGAGCGAGGCGAGGTTGGGGCAGGGGCGGCATCGCCAGTGCCGATGGTGCCGCGATCTCGGCTACCGACATGCTTTGCAGCCGCCCCGTTCAGACCGCCGCCGTTCCCGGCCACTCGTCGGCCGGCACCAGCGGCGCCCGCCGGCGCGGTTCCTTGGCGAAGAGGCGTCGGATCATCGGCTCGAAGGCGGCCAGCGGCAGCCAGCCGGACACAGGGTCGATCGACCGCTGATCGTAGCGCTCGGCGAAGGTCGCCGCCCACTCGAAATGCGGGTGGCCACGCCAGCGCTCCCGCGTCCGGATGTCGGCGACGGGATGGTCGTGCAGATGCGCGGTCAGGAAGTCCTGATGGCGCAGGAGCATGAAGTAGTTGGCGTCGGAGACGTAGGGGCCGAGCAGTCCGGCCACGATCTCGGCATGGGTCTCCGGACTCACCGGATAGCCGATGTCGTGCAGCGCCATGCACACGATGGTCTCCTCGTCGAGACCGTCCGCCAGCGCCATGGTCGCCGTCTGCAGCGAGTGGCGGTAGAGATTGACCCGATAGCCGAAGGCCGGCTCGTCAGCCGTCGTAGCCAGCCAGCGCAGCACCGAATCGGCCTTCCGCTCGGCCATCAGGCTCTGCTGCTGCCGGCGCAGGACGGTCCAGTCGTCGCCCGTCATCTCGTCGAGTGACAGCGGCTCGACATAGCGCCAATCGGCATGGAGCAGCGGCGTCGAGACGTGCTCGCGCCCGATCGGGTCTGCTGCCGCCGTCGTGACGTCCCGCTGATCCATGTGCCACGGCTCCCACTCTGCGCCGAGAAGGTGCCGTAGACGATAAACTCTATTAACTCAATATACATATAGCCATGGTTGTCGCCGTTCTCGGCTCTATCGTGCGCAAGCGGCGAGGCGGTAACCGAGGACGGTCCGTCGAACCCGCTTTAGCTTCCGGACGTCGCTCGAGGCACACGCTGCAGGGCCTGGGCCGCAGCGCCCTGGACGAGTTGCACGTCGAAGCCCAGGAGCAGCATCCGGTAGCCGCGCTCCGCCATCTCCTCGGCTGCCTTCGTGTCCGGCGCGATGCCGCAGAGGCTGATCCCGGCTTCCAGGATCTTGCGCTCCGCGACCTCCGTCAGGCGGCGCACCTCCGGATGGTCGCGCTGGCCGGGAACGCCGAGGCACATGGTGAGGTCCCAGATGGCGATGGCGGCGGCATCGATGCCGGGTACTGCCAGGATCTCGTCGAGCCGCTCGACCGCTTCCGGCTGCTCGATCGTGATCATGTTGATCAGCTCGCCGTCGGCCACCTTGAGGTAGTCCGGCATCGCCATGCCCCAGCGGGCCGGCGCGTAGCCCGGGGCGAGGCCACGCTCGCCCTTGGGCGGATAGCGGATCGCACGCACGGTGGCTGCGGCCTGCTCGGCATTGGAAACCATCGGAAAGCACAGGCCGAAGGCGCCGGCGTCGAGCACGGGCTTCGCCAGCCAGGGCTCCATCCAGGGCAGGCGCACGATCGGGGTCGCCGCACTGCCGCGAGTCGCCGCGATCATTGCGTGCAGCGTCGGCTGGTCGATCTGCCCGTGCTCAAGGTCGAGGATCAGGCAGTCCACGCCGCTCGCCGCCAGCAGCTGAACCATGGTCACGCTGGGCATCGTGACCATGAAGGCGGTGGTGACCTCACCTGCGGCGAGGCGGCGCTTCAGCTGGTTCATGGGGCGGCTCCACTACCGAAGCGGAGTCTAGCCCTCCATGATGGGGCCGGTCACCTCAGTCCGTGTCGTCGGGCATCACGACGGCGAGGAAGGGTGCGGGCGGCGTCTCGCTGGCACCCGTCATCGGCGGCGCCTTGTGGTCCACCGGCGGGAGGCTCTTCAGATAGAGGGCGAGCGCCGTCGCATCCTCGTCGCTGAGGGCCGCATAGGAGCGCCAGGGCATCACGGGTGCCAGCTCGCGCCCCTCGGGCGTCACGCCGGTCCGCACCGCCTTCACGATATCGGCCGTGGTCCAGTGGCCGATCCCGGTCGCCTCGTCGGGCGTCAGGTTCGGCGGGTAGAACACGCCGAGGTCCGGGATGGCGAAGCCGACATCCGAGCCCGCGAGGTGGCGGGCCGGGTCCGGCCGCCCGATCAGGGCACCCGTCGTGTGGCAGCCACCGCAATCCATGATCCGCGCCAGATAGGCGCCGCGCTCGGCCGTCGGCTCGGCCTGTGCGGCCGGGGCGTTGGCCAGCATGGTGAGCGACAGAAGGGGCACCAGGAGCCTGCGCATCGAATGAACTCGCCTCGCTGCCGGCGGCGTGCGACTGCCGCACCCGCCCGATGAGCCGCATTCCACCGCCGGAATGTTTCGGCTGTTTCGCAATCCTGGGCCCGGTTCGTTTCATCCGTGTTGACGCGGCTCAACGCTGTGTCTGCCAATGGGGGATTGATCTGAGTCAGAATTCCTAGGTATTATCTGGCAAAGAAGCCTAGGAGCGATCCATGTCCGCCACTGCCCACCCCGAGCCGCTCACCCGAGCCGAGGCCGCACGCCGAAACGGCGCCCTCTCACGCGGTCCCGTCACCGCCGAGGGCAAGGCGCGCAGTGCCAGGAACGCGCTGAAGCACGGCCTCGCAGCCGAGCATGTCCACGTCACCGCCGAGGAGGATGCGGCCGCTTTCGAGAAGCTGCTGCACGGCCTTCTCGCCAAGTACCGACCGGCCGACGAGATCGCCCGCCACCTCGTCGAGAGGCTCGCCTCGGTGATGTGGCGGCAGAAGCGCGGCGACCGGCTGGAAGTGCAGGTGCTGGAGGAGATGGAAGCCGGGAGCGAGGAGGAGCCGCCGAAGCTCTGGAACCCCGCCCTTTTCAACGCCGTGCAGCGCTATCAGAGCCGGCTCGACCGCATGATGTTCAGGCTGCTCGACGAGATCGAGCGCCACACCGCGCAGTCGCGGTTCGAAGCCGCGACGGCACCGGCGGGGAACGAACCCAACGGGTTACGACCGGACGATCGTCTCCCGGCCGGCATGCTGCTCGATCGCTATCTGGCGGAGGCCCCGCCGGAGCTCCGGGCGGAGCTCGGCAGGGATCTCGGGGCCCGCATGGACGCGGGCCGGACGGTGATGTCTGTGCCGAACGAACCCAGGCGGGCTCTCGGCACCGGGCTTACTGGTTCGGCGAGCGCGCGATCGACTTGATCGGCCCGCGCGGTTTGCCGGACATCTCGGCGATCTTGCGGTCCTGAGCTTCCAGAAAGGCCAGGATCGGCGCCTCGCCGTCGAGGCCACCGACCTCGCTGCCCGGAACCTTGCGGTTCGAGGTGCGCGTGCCGTCCTCGTAGAGCACGTCGAAAAGGACGAACTCCCTTTCGACGGGCTGCCGTCTGCTACGTGCCATGGGCTTTCTCCGTGACGGGATTCAGGTCTCTTCGTTGTCGGGTGCCGGGGCGAGGTCGGTCACGATCCCGGCCTCCTTGTCGGCCTTGCGCTTCTTGGCGTCGGCCTCACGCCGCTGCAGCCGCTCTTCCTTCTTCGCCTCCTTGGCCCGCTTACGTTCGGCACGCTGCTGATTGTAGTTCGGCTTGAAAGCCATCGACTTTCCCCTCGACGAGCGGCGGTTGGAGGACGTGGTGACCCGGACCCGTGGCGGTATCCGCGAGCCTGCGGCCGCCCGCAGGTCGGCGACCACGCTGCTGTTACATAGGTGATCCCGGCACCCGCGGGGAGGGCCGATCGCCGAATGCCGCGCAGGGTTGCCGACTTGCTTTGGATGTGCGTTTGTCAACCTGCGAAACCGGCGCTGGACCGGTGCCAGGCAACGCTCGATCAGGGAGCGGACACATGTTCAGGATGTCACTGCGGCGCCTGCTGCAAGCCACACTTGCGATCGCGATCCTCGGTGCGGCGGCATTGCCGGCCCGGGCCCAGACGACGCTGAAATGGGCCCATGTCTACGAGACGAGCGAGCCCTATCACGAATGGGCGCTCTGGGCCGCCGACGAGATCAAGAAGCGGACCGACGGCCGCTATGCGATCGAGGTCTTCCCGGCGAGTTCGCTCGGCAAGGAGAGCGACATCAACGAGGGACTGGGCCTCGGCACGGTCGACATCATCTACACGGGCCAGCTCTTCGCCGGCCGCTTCTACGGCCCGATCGCCATCGGCGGTGCGCCCTACATGTTCCGTGATTACGGCCACTGGGCGAAGTTCCGCGACAGCGACCTCTTCAAGGAGCTGGCCAAGGGCTACGACGACGCCACCGGCAACCACATCGTGACGCTCACCTACTACGGCGAGCGGCAGACGACCTCGAACAAGGAGATCAAGACACCTGCGGACATGAAGGGGCTGAAGATCCGCGTCCCCGACGCCCCGCTCTACCGGATGTTCCCCGAGGCCGTCGGCGCCAATCCGACGCCCATCGCCTTCGCCGAGGTCTATCTCGCCCTGCAGACCGGCACGGTCGACGCCCAGGAGAATCCACTGCCGACGATCCAGGCGAAGAAGTTCTACGAGGTCCAAAAGTATATAGCCCTCACCGGCCACATCACGGACGCGCTGCTCACGATCGTCAGCGGTCAGACCTGGAACGCGCTGTCCGACGAGGACAAGGCGACTTTCACCGCCGTGTTCCAAGAAGCGGCCGCCGGCTGCACGGACGCCATCCGGAAGAAGCAGGACGAGTTGGCGGCATGGTTCCGCGACCAGGGGGTCACCGTCGACGAGGTCGACCGCGCCCCCTTCCGCGAGGCGGTGATCGCCTTGCACAACGGACCCGCCGCGACCTGGGACAAGGCGACCTACGACCGGCTGCAGGGGATTCAGTGAGCGATCGCGGCGCAGGCTCCGATCCCTCGTCCGAGTTCCGACTCGACGAGGACGAGCCGGTCGACCTGTCCGATCTGCGCCCGGACGACAGCATCGTCTTCGTGATCTTTTGGGCGTTGGCGATCGTCGTCTTCCTGCAGTTCTTCAGCCGTTACGTGCTCAACAGCTCGATCGGCTGGACCGAGGAGATCGCACGCTACCTGCTCATCGCCGTCACCTTCGTCGGCTCGGTGATGGCGGTGCGCAAGCGGAGTCACATCGCCGTCGAGGTCGTCCAACGCTGGCTCGGACCGCGCGGCGAGGCGCGGCGACGCCTAGCGGTCGATGTGATCGCGGCCGCGTTCTACGTCGCCGCCGCCTGGCTGGCGGCCGACCTCTCCTTGCGCACGAAGCAGATGATGGCCTCGGTCGACCTGTCGAAGAGCCTCATCTACTGGGTGGTCTGTGCCGCCTTCGTCGGCATGGCCTTCTATGCGCTGCGCGACCTCGTCCTCACGCTGCTCGGACGGGCCGAGGATGCCAGTTCGGACCGGCCCTCGCGCAGCATCGACTGACATGCTGATCCTGCTGCTCTTCGTCCTCGTCTTCGGCCTGATCCTGATCGGCGCGCCGGTCGCGGTGGCCCTCGCCGGCGCCTCGCTCGTGTTCATCATGCTCTCCGGTCAGGCGCCGGACGTCGTCGTGCTGCACCGCATGGTCAACGGTGTCGACAGCTTCCCCCTTCTCGCCGTGCCCTTCTTCATCCTGGCCGGCAACCTGATGAACACGGCCGGCATCACCAACCGCATCTTCGACTTCGCCAAGGCGCTGGTCGGCTGGGCGCGGGGCGGCCTCGGCCACGTCAATGTCGGGGCGAGCGTCATCTTCGCCGGGATGTCGGGTGCGGCCGTCGCCGACGCGGGCGGCCTCGGCACGATCGAGATCAAGGCCATGAAGGACCATGGCTACGACATCGATTTCGCGGTCGGCATCACCGCCGCATCCTCCACCATCGGCCCGATCATCCCGCCCTCGCTGCCGATGGTGATCTATGGGGTGATGGCCGGCGCCTCGATCGGCCAGCTGTTCGCCGCCGGGTTCGTGCCGGGCCTTCTGATGGCCGTGGCCCTGATGGTGATGGTCGCCTACTACGCCCATGTGCGGAATTATCCGCGGGACGCCCGCTTCTCCTGGGGCGTGCTCGGCCGCAGCTTCGTCCACGCCTTCCTTTCGCTGATGACGCCGGTGATCATCATCGGCGGCATGATGTTCGGCCTGTTCACGCCGACCGAGGCGGCGGTCGCCGCCAGCGCCTACGCCCTCTTCCTCGGTGCCGTGGTCTACCGCACGCTCACCTGGCGCCGCTTCCTTCGGGTCAGCTTCGACACGATCGAGACCACCGCCGTCGTCATGTTCATTGTCGCGGCGGCCTCGATCTTCGCCTGGATCCTGACCAGCAACCGGGTCACCGAGCAGTTCGCCGATCTGATCCTGCAGTGGACGCGCAATCCCTATCTCGTCCTGCTGCTGATCAACCTCATCCTGCTGGTGGTCGGCTGCTTCCTCGAGACGATCGCGGCCATCACGATCCTCGTCCCGGTGTTCCTGCCGATCATCACCACCCTCGGGATCGATCCCGTGCATTTCGGCGTGGTCATGGTGCTGAACCTGATGATCGGGCTGCTCACCCCGCCCGTGGGCATGGTGCTCTACGTGCTCTCGCGGGTGTCCGGGCTTCCGTTCGAGCGGTGCGTGGTCGCCGTGGCACCCTTCATCGTCCCGCTGCTCATCGTGCTGGCGCTCATCACCTTCATCCCGCAACTCACCCTGTGGCTGCCGACGCTGGCCTACCGCTAGGTGCCGCAGCGGCGGAACCGCCCGGCGACCCCTGTCGTTTTGGCAGCCGGGACCTGTCCGTACGGGCATTGATCGCGAGGTCGCGCGACGCATCCTCCGTGGTGGCGGTGCGGTGGATGGGCATTCGATGAACGCGCAGGTGACGGCTGGGGCGGTGGCGGCACCCCTCGATCATGCGACGATCCGGACGATCGTCGTCGGCATCATGCTGGCGATGCTGCTGGCCGCCCTCGACCAGACGATCGTCGCGACGGCCCTGCCGACGATCGGCCGCGACCTCGGCGACCTCACCCATCTGCCCTGGGTGGTGACCTCCTACCTCCTGACTTCGACCGCTGTCGCCCCGCTCTACGGCAAGCTCAGCGACATCCACGGCCGCCGCGTCGTGCTGCTGGCCGGGATCGGCATCTTCGTCGCCGGATCGCTCGCCTGTGCGGTCGCGCCCACGATGCTGATCCTGATTATCGCCCGCGCCCTGCAGGGGCTCGGTGGCGGCGGGCTCATCGCCCTCGCCCAGACCATCGTCGCCGACGTCGTCGCGCCCAAGGAGCGGGGCCGCTACCAGGGCTACATCGCCGGCGTCTTCGTCACCTCCAGCGTCGCCGGTCCGGTCCTGGGCGGCTTGTTCGCCGAGCATCTCCACTGGTCGCTGATCTTCTGGATCAACCTGCCGCTGGGTCTCGCCGCCTATCTGATGACCGACCGCACGCTGCGTCGCCTGCCCCGCCACGAGCGGCCGCACCGGCTCGACGTGCTGGGTGCCGTGCTGATGGTCGTGTCGACCATCCTCCTGCTGCTGGCCCTGAGCTGGGGCGGGGTGAACTACCCCTGGAGCTCACCGCAGATCCTGGGCCTGCTCGCCGGCTCGGCGCTCGTCGCCGTCGCCTTCGTCGCCCGCATCCTGACCGCGGCCGAGCCGCTGCTGCCGCTGACCGTGATCCTGCACCCCGTGGTCGCTGCCGGCATAGGCTGCGCCTGCTTCGCCATGGGCACCTTCATCGGCCTCACGATCTATGCGCCGATCTACCTGCAGTCGGTGCTGCATCTCTCCGCCAGCGACTCGGGCCTCGCCGTGATGCCGCTGATGGTCGCGACGGTGGTGGGTGCCACCATCGCCGGCCGGGTCATGCTGCACGTCAAGCACTACCGCCGCCTGCCGATGGCGGGCCTCCTGGTTGCCGCACTGGCCGTGCTGATCCTGGGCCTTCGCCCGGACACCCTGGGCCTGCCGCTGGTGGCGTCGCTGTTGGGTGCCATCGGGCTCGGCCTCGGCACCGTGCTGCCCGTGACGACGGTCGCCATCCAGAACGCGGTCGCCCTGCACGAATTGGGCACGGCCACCGCGGCCATGGGCTTCTTCCGCTCGCTCGGTGGTGCCCTCATCGTCGCCGGCTTCGGTGCCATCCTGCTGGGCACGATCGGCGGCACCGATCTGTCCGGGCTGCGCTCCGGGCCCATCGATCCTGCCATGGCCGCCACGCTCGCCGACGGATTCGGCTGGGTCTTCGCGGCCGCCGCCATCGGGCTGCTGCTGGCGCTGGTCTTCCTGCTGCTGATGCGGGAGTTGCCGCTGAAGAGCCGTGTCTCCAGCGGCCCGCCCGTGCCGGCCGAGGCCTGACCCGTCCTCTACTGGACGAGCCGGACCTTCACGTAGCTGCCGGGCGCGTCCTCGATGACCTTCAGGTTGCCGTCGCCCGGATTACGGGCGGGCACTTTCGGGCCGGACAGCTCGGCGTTCCACACCGACCAGTCCATCCACCACGAGCCTTCGTGCTGCGTGGCGGACGCCACCCAGGCATCGGGATCGACCGGCAGGTCGTCGTTGGTCCAATAGCCGTACTTGCCCGAATGGGCCGGGTTGACCACGCCCGCGATGTGCCCCGAGCCCGCCAGCACGAAGCGCTTCGGCCCCTTGTAGAGCTGGGTCGCCGCGTAGGTGCTCTTCCAGGGGGCGATATGATCCTCCCGGGTCGAGACCCAGTAGACCGGCACGTTCACCTTGCGCAGGTCGATCGGCACGCCGCGCAGGCAGATCGCACCCGGCACCACCAGCTCGTTCTCGTGATAGAATTTCCGCAGGTAGAAGCTGTGCATCGCCGCCGGCATGCGGGTGCTGTCGGAATTCCAGTAGAGCAGGTCGAACGGGAAGGGGTCCTTGCCCATCAGGTAGTTGTTGACCACGAACGACCAGATCAGGTCGTTGGCACGCAGCATGTTGAACGTCGTCGCCATCTCCGAGCCGTCGAGGAAGCCGCGCTTGGCCATCTGCTCCTCGATGGACGCCAGCTGCTCCTCGTCGATGAACACGCCGAGTTCGCCCGGTTCCTTGAAGTCGACCATGGTCGTGAAGAAGGTCAGCGCCTTGATGCGCGAGTCCTTCTTGACGTTCATCCAGGACAACGTCGCCGCCATCAGCGTGCCGCCGAGGCAGTAGCCGATCGAGGTGACCTCCTTCTCCCCGGTGGCCGCCTCGATCGCGTCGAGAGCCGCCAGCGGGCCGTCGACCATGTAGTCCTCGAAGCCCTTGTGGCTCAGCTTCTCGTCCGGGTTCACCCAGCTCAGCACGAAGACGGTGAAGCCCTGGTCGACGCAGAACTTGATGAAGCTGTTCTTCGGCTGCAGGTCCAGGATGTAGAACTTGTTGATCCAGGGCGGCACGATCATCAGCGGCCGCTTGTACACCTCGGCCGTCGACGGCGTGTACTGGATCAGCTGCATCAGGTCGTTCTGGAAGACGATCTTGCCGGGCGTGGTCGCGATGTTCTTGCCGACCTCGAAGGCATCGAAGTCGGTCATCTTGATCGCGAGGCGACCTTTGCCGCGGTCGAGATCCTCCAGCATGTTCTTGAGGCCGCGCAGCAGGTTCTCGCCCTTGCTGTCGAGCGTGGCGCGCAGCACCTCGGGATTGGTCAAGACGAAGTTCGAGGGTGCCAGCGCGTCGATGAACTGCCGGGTATAGAAGTCGAGCTTCTGCTGCGTCTTGTCGGCGATGCCGTCACGGGCACCGAGGGACGAGTAGAGGAAGCGCGAGCTCAAGAGGTAGGACTGCTTGACGAAGTCGAACAGCGCGTTGTCGTTCCAGGCCGGATCCTTGAAGCGACGGTCGGCGCGGTCCGGGGCGATGACGGGCTCGACGTCCTGGCCCAGCATCTTCTGGGTCGTCGTCTGCCAGAGGCGGACATAGTCCTGCCACAGGTCGAACTGCGCCTGGATGATCTCGGTCGGCGAGGAGATGATCCGGTTCAGATAGTCGACGAACGTGTTGCCCAACGCCCGCGGGTCGAACACGGTCGGCATGCTGCCGGTCTCGGCCTGCCGCGCGATGAAGTCCTCGACGATGCTGCGGCTGCGCTCGGCGATGTCGCCCAGGATGCGCACGACCTGCTCGGACTGCTGTTCCGGGGACGCCTGCTGTTGCTCCGCCATCCTCAAGTCCCTTATGATCCCATGCGCATACGAGGTGCCGGGCTCGCCACTGTGACGGTCCCGTCCGGCGCGTCGACATCCCGGGTACGTCGCTCGGACCGATTGCCAGGATCGCTGCAGGACCGCGTGTTTAGACGATCCCGACCAACGCGCCAACGTTCAGGAACGCGCTTACCAGCATGGGCGCGGCGTCGACATGCGACCCCGAAAACGACACCGCGCGGCATATCGTTGCACGGCGTCGCTCGAGTAATCGGATGCCTGCTCCTGCTCGCCGCGTGCGACCGCACGGCGACCGGCGAGTTCATCCCCTACCCCTCGCTGTCGACCGTCCCGCCCCGGCCCGAACCGCAGTACAGCGTCGAGGATCGGCAGGCGATCAAGTCGGATCTCGTCACCGATCTGCAGAATGCGATCGCCCAGGGCGACGCGCTGGCCGTGCGCCTCGGCCAACGCGACGCCCCCGCTGCGCCCGCCGAGCCGGTGGCGACAGCGGGTAACGACGAGACGACGGACGACGCCGGCACAGCCGACACCGGTGAGGGTCAGACGACCGAGACGGCCGAAGCCGCACCCGCCGACACCGGCGTGGCGGTCCCGTTCCCCGGGGGTGGAATTCCGACGGCGTTCGGCGCCGACAGCCCCCTCGTCGCCGGGCCGCCCGAGTCGCCCGACGAGGTGAGTGCCGAAGGCTCCCTGGCCGAGGCCTATGTGCGCGATCAGATCAAGCGCAGCTCGGACGAGGGCAAGCTGAAGGACTTCCTCGGCCGCATTGCGCGCGCACCACCGCGCTGGGTCGGCCCCTCCAGCCTCGCGGCTGCCGTCGGCCTCCAGTCCGACTCCCAGACCTCGCCGCCGGCCGACGGCGGTACACCGACTGCTGCTCCTGCAGCACCACAGGAAGCCGCCGCGCAACCCGCAGGCATCGTGCGGGTCGTTTTCGCACCCGGTGCCGCCGGCCTGAGCACGTCGGCTGACGCCGATCTGCGGCGGGCACTGGCGGCCGCGCCGGACGGCCGCCTGCGGATCGTTGCCGCAGGGGCCGATCCCGGTCTCGGCCGCGAGCGGGCCGATGCGATCGCCGCGGCTCTCGTCCGCCTCGGGGCAGCCCCGACGGCGCTGGACATCGCGACCTCCGACGCCGTGAGCGATGCCGCGGTCGTCTACCCGACGCCGCGCGCCGCGTCCTGAAGGGGCTCTGCGCGAGCGGCTCGAAACGTGCTAGAAGCCGGCTCCCTTGCTGATCCCGGTCGGCGAGAACCGGCCGTTTCGACCCGAACGAGAGCCCCATGCGCGATCCCGAGTTCCACCGCATCCGCCGGCTGCCGCCTTACGTCTTCGCCGAGGTGAACCGGCTGAAGGCGGCGGCCCGGGGCGCCGGGCGCGACATCATCGATCTCGGCATGGGCAATCCGGACAGCCCGACGCCGAAGCACATCGTCGACAAGCTGGTCGAGACCGTCCGCGACGGGAAGACCCACCGCTACTCGACCTCGCGCGGTATTCCGGGCCTGCGCAAGGCCTGGGCCGGCTACTACGAGCGCCGCTTCGGCGTGAAGCTCGACCCCGAGACGCAGGTCTGCGTCACCCTGGGCTCGAAGGAGGGTCTCGCCAACCTCGCCCAGGCGATCACCGCGCCGGGCGATACCATCATCACGCCCAACCCCAGCTACCCGATCCATCCTTTCGGCTTCATCATCGCCGGCGCCTCGATCCGCCACGTGCCGTTCGGCCCCGGCATCGACCTGATGCGCGAGCTTGCCCGCGCCGCCGAGCACTGCGTGCCGGCTCCCAGCATGGTGGTGCTCAACTTCCCGTCCAATCCGACAGCACTGACCTGCGATCTCAGCTTCTACCGCGAGGCCGTCGAGTGGGCGCGGCGGAAGGAGATCTTCATCCTCTCCGACATCGCCTACACCGAGATCTACTTCGATCCCGACCGGCCGCCGCCGTCGCTCCTGGAGGTGCCGGGAGCGTTCGAGATCGGCATCGAGTTCGGCTCGCTCTCCAAGACCTACTCCATGCCGGGCTGGCGCATCGGCTTCGCCGCCGGCAACGAGCGGCTCGTGGCGGCCCTGACCCGCATCAAGTCCTATCTCGACTACGGCGCCTTCACCCCGATCCAGGTCGCGGCCACGACCGCGCTGAACGGCCCCCAGGACTGCGTCGATCAGGTGCGCAAGCTCTACCGCGAGCGGCGCGACGTGCTGGTCGACGGCCTCGTCAAGGCCGGCTGGCCGGTACCGAAGCCCGACGCCACCATGTTCTGCTGGGCGCCCGTCCCGGAGCAGTTCGCCCATCTGGGCTCGCTCGGCTTCAGCAAGCTGCTGCTGGAGGAGGCCGAGGTTGCCGTCGCCCCGGGCATCGGCTTCGGCGAGTACGGCGAGGGCTATGTCCGCCTCGCTCTGGTCGAGAACAAGCATCGGCTCCGGCAGGCCGTGCGGAACATCAAGACCTTCCTGCAGTCGCGCCGTGGCCGCAACGAGCCGCCGGCGGAGCTAGAGGCCGCCTGACATGGGTCCGGATCTGCGGATCGGCATCGCCGGGCTCGGCACCGTCGGTGGCGGCACTCTCCGCCTGCTGCAGGACAATGCCGAGCTGCTGGCCACCCGCACCGGCCGCCACTTACGTGTTACCGCCGTCAGCGCCCGGGACAAGGCGAAGGCCCGCGGCCTCGATCTCGCCGGCATCCGCTGGATCGCCGACGCGCGCGCGCTCGCCGAGGATCCCGAGGTCGACGTCGTCTGCGAGCTGATCGGCGGGTCCGAGGGTGTGGCCCGCGACCTCGTCACGGCAGCGCTGCGCCACGGCAAGTCGGTCGTCACCGCCAACAAGGCACTGCTCGCCCATCACGGCGGCGAGCTTGCGGCCATCGCCGACGCGGCCGGCGTCTCGCTCGGCTTCGAGCCCGCCGTCGCCGGCGGCATCCCGATCGTGAAGTCCCTGCGCGAGGGGCTCGCCGCCAACCGGATCAGCCGCGTCTACGGAATCCTGAACGGCACCAGCAACTACATCCTGACCACCATGCGCGAGAACGGGCGCGACTTCGCGGACGTGCTCGCCGAGGCCCAGTCGCTGGGCTACGCCGAGGCCGATCCCTCCTTCGACATCGACGGCATCGACGCCGCCCACAAGCTGGCGCTGCTCGCCGCCGTCGCATTCGGCGGCCGGCCACGCTTCGACGCCATCCACATCGAAGGTATTCGTCACGTCACGGCGATGGACATCGCCTTCGCCGACCAGCTCGGTTACCGGATCAAGCTGCTGGGTGTCGCCCGGATGACCGGTGCGGGCCTGGAGCAGCGCCTCCACCCCTGCATGGTGCGCCGCGACTCGCCGATCGCCCAAGTCGAGGGCGTGTTCAACGGCGTGGTCGTCGAGGGCGACGGGGTGGACGCCGTGATGCACGAGGGCCGCGGTGCGGGGGCCGGACCGACCGGCTCCGCCGTCGTCGCCGATCTCGTCGACATCGCCCGCGGCCTGCGCCTGCCGGTGTTCGGCGTGCGCGCCGACCGGCTCGCCGACCATCGCATCGCCCCGATGTCGGCGCACGAGGGCAGCTACTACATCCGGCTCATGGTGCTGGACCGGCCGGGCGTGATGGCCGACGTGACCGCCGTCCTGCGCGATCACCAGGTGTCCATCGCCTCGCTCATCCAGCAGGGCCGCAATCCCGGCCAGGGCGTGCCGATCGTGCTGACCTCGCACGACACGGTCGAAGCGGCGATGACCGGTGCGCTGGCGGCGATCGCCAGCCTCGAGACCGTCCTCGAGCCGCCCCGGATGATCCGTATCGAACGACTTTGAGCCGCTACGGACAGCGGCTCGTTCCAGGAGCAGCGTGATGGAATATCAGAGCAGCGATCGCAATCTGGCCCTCGACAGCGCGCGGGTGACGGAAGCTGCGGCGCTGGCGAGCTCGCGTTGGATGGGGCGTGGCGACGAGAAGGCGGCGGACCAGGCGGCCGTCGACGCGATGCGCGACGCACTGAACATCCTCGACATCGACGGCACCGTGGTGATCGGCGAGGGCGAGCGCGACGAGGCGCCGATGCTCTACATCGGCGAGCGGGTCGGCAGCGGGAAAGGGCCCAAGGTCGACATCGCCCTCGATCCGCTGGAGGGCACCACGATCACGGCGAAGGGCGGGCCGAACGCCATCGCCTGTCTCGCCATCGCCCCGCGCGGCGGCTTCCTCAACGCCCCCGACACCTACATGGAGAAGATCGCCGTCGGTGCCGGCCTGCCGCCCGACCTGATCGACATCACCGCCACCCCGGCCGAGAACCTCAACCGCCTCGCCGAGGCCAAGGACCTGCCGGTCGACGAGCTCGTCGTGCTCATCCTCGACCGCCCGCGCCACGAGCAGCTGATACGCGACGTGCGCGCCACCGGCGCCCGCATCCGCCTCATCAGCGACGGCGACGTCGCCGGCGTCATCGCCACCTCGCGTCCCGAGAGCGGCATCGACCTCTATCTCGGCATCGGCGGTGCCCCCGAGGGCGTGCTGGCGGCAGCCGCCCTGCGCTGCATCGGCGGCCAGTTCCAGGGCCGGCTCCACTTCCGCAACGAGGAAGAGAAGTCGCGTGCGAGGCGCATGGGCATCGAGGACCTGGGCAAGGTCTACCACATGGAGGAGCTGGCGAAGGGCGACGTCATGTTCGCCGCCACCGGCGTCACCGACGGCACGATGCTGAAGGGTGTCCGTCGCATCGGCCACAAGGTGTGGACCGAGTCGATCGTCATGCGGGCCAAGACGGGCACGGTCCGGCTGATCGAGGCCGAGCACAATCTGCACACCAAGGACGAGTTCGCGGCCCATTTCGGCAACTGACCCCTTGGATCTCGGCCGGGGGGTCCTGGGTCGGGCCTGGCGCCTGCGCCAGCACGAGCCGGCGACCGCCCTGGCCATCAGCCAGCGCCTCGGCCTGCCCGAGATCGTGGGCCGCGTGCTGGCCGGCCGCGGCGTCACGACGGAGACGGCCGCGGGCTTCCTCGCCCCCCGGATCCGCGACTGGCTGCCGGACCCCTCGCACCTCAACGATCTCGACCGGGCGACCGACCGCATCGCCGCGGCGGTCGAGGACGGTGAGCGCATCGGCATCATCGGCGACTACGACGTCGACGGCGCCTCCTCCACCGCCCTAGTCGGCCGCTATCTCCGCGCCCTTGGGGTCGAGGTCGAGATCGAGATCCCGGAGCGCCTGACCGACGGCTACGGGCCGAATGTCGGCGCCCTCGACCGCCTCGCCGCCGCCGACTGCCGCCTCGTCCTCACCCTCGACACGGGCACCACCGCCTTCGCCCCGCTGGCCCACGCGGCCGAGCAAGGGCAGGAGGTCGTCGTCGTCGACCACCACGCCGCCGAGGACCACCTGCCGGCGGCCCTGGCCGTCGTGAACCCGAACCGCCAGGACCAGGACTCGCCGCTGGCCCATCTGGCCGCCGTCGGGGTCGCCTTCGTGCTCCTGGTCGCCGTCAACCGTGAGCTTCGGCGCCGGGGCTACTTCGCCTCACGACCCGAACCCAATCTCATGGGGCTGCTCGATCTCGTGGCCTTGGGCACCGTCTGCGACGTCGTCCCGCTCACCGGCCTCAACCGCGCCTTCGTCGCTCAGGGGCTGAAGGTGGCGACCAACACCGCCGTCCCCGGCTTGGCCGCACTCGCCCGCTGTGCCGGCATCACGTCCGTCGACAGTGCCCGGCAGCTCGGGTTCACGCTCGGCCCCCGCATCAATGCCGGCGGCCGCACCGGCAAGTCCGCCCTCGGCGCACGTCTGCTCATGATGGACGATGCGGGCGAGGCCGCCGGTATCGCCGCCTATCTCGACGAGCTGAACCGCCAGCGCCAGGATATCGAGCGCGAGCTGATGCAGGTCGCGGCCCAGGCCGCCGAGCCGCAGCTCGATGCCGACCGGCCCGTCATCGTCGTCGCCGGCGAGGGCTGGCACATCGGTGTGCTGGGCATCGTCGCCAGCCGCCTCGTCGAGCGCTGCCACCGTCCCGTCTTCGTCGTCGGCACAGCCGAGGGTGTCGGTAAGGGCTCGGCCCGCTCCATCCCGGGCTTCGACGTCGGCGCGGCCGTGATCGCCGCCAAGGCGGCGGGCCTCCTGCTCCATGCCGGCGGCCACAAGATGGCGGCCGGGATCACCGTGGCGACCGATCGCCTCACCGACCTGACGGGCTTCCTCATCGAGCGCTTCACCGAGTTCTGCGGTCCGGCGACGCCGAAGCCCGCGAGCCTGGAACTCGACGGCATGCTGGCTGTCGGCGGTGTCACCATGGACCTCGCCCGTACCCTGGAGCAGGTCGCCCCTTTCGGCGCCGGCAATGCCGAGCCCGCCTTCTGCCTGCAGGACGTCCACGTGGCTTTCACGAAGCCGGTCGGCGACGGACACCTCAGCTGCACCCTGGTCGGCCCCGGCGGCGGGGCCGGCGTCAAGGGCATGGCCTTCCGCGCCCGGGGCAACGCGCTGGGTGTGGCTTTGGCCCAAGGTGCACCGCTGCGTCTTGCCGGGAAGCTGAAGCTCGATACTTGGCAGGGAACGACCCGCCCCTGCTTCACGATCGAGGACGCTTCCCCTGCGACGCCTTGAGATCCTCCTCGCCTGCCTGCTCGCAAGCTCGCCCGCACTCGCCTGTGGCGGACTCGATCCCTGCGAGGTTAAGGGCGGCCACTACCTGGCCCTGCCGCCACCTACATGGGACGGGCACAGCCTGCTTCCGACCACCGTCTTCTTCCACGGCTGGCAGAGCTCGGCCGCCGCATTCGCCTCGGACCAGAAGTTCGTCGCCGGTTTCCACGCCCGCGGCCAGCTCCTGATCCTCCCCGACGGCATCGACAAGTCCTGGTCGTTCCACGGCTCCCCTGAGCAGGCGCGCGACGAGATGGCCTTCATGGACGCCGTCCGCGCCGACATGCTGCAGCGCTGGCCCGTGGACACGAAGCGCCTCCTCGTCTCCGGCTTCTCGATCGGCGGCACCATGGCGTGGGATCTCGCCTGTTACCGAGGCGGCGACTACACCGCCTTTGCGCCCGTCTCGGGTGCGTTCTGGGATCCCCTCCCAGAGCGCTGCACCACGCCCGTGAACCTCCTCCACACTCACGGAACGGCCGACGACGTCGTGCCGATGGGTGGCCGACCGATCGGCAAGCACGCCCGGCAGGGCAATGTCATGCGCGGGCTCGAGATCTGGCGTGCCGTCGACGGCTGCCGAGCGGCACCGAGCCGCACGTTCGAGGCCCACGGCCTCTCCTGCGAGGTCTGGGACGGCTGCGCCTCGGGCAAGGAGATCGAGTTGTGCCGCCACCCCGGCGGACACATGATCCCCGACGATTGGACCGGCTTCGCCCTCGACTGGGCGGCCGCACTGGAGCGCTGATGCCCCTCCTCGATGCCGGCGCCAAGGGCGTCTACCTGATCGCGGCGACACCCTTTCGCGACGATGGCGCCCTCGACCTCGACGGCCTCGACCGTTTGATCGACTGGTACGTCGGGCACGGCATCGACGGCCTCACCATCCTCGGCCAGATGGGTGAGGCGCCGAAGCTGACCCACGAGGAATCAGTGGCCGTGGCGTCGCGCGTGCTGCGCCGCGTCGGCGATCGCCTGCCGGTCGTCGTCGGCGTCACGAGCCCGGGCTTCGCCGGCATGAAGGCGCTGACCGAGACCGTCATGGGCGAGGGTGCCGCCGGCGTCATGATCGCCCCGCCGGGCACCCTCAAGGGCGACGACGCCATCCTCGGCTGGTGCCGGCAGGCGCTGGACGCCCTGGGCGGCACCGTCCCTTGGGTGCTGCAGGACTTCCCGCTCGTCGGCGGCCCGCCCATGGGGCCGGCCCTGATCCGCCGCATCGCCGATGCGTGTCCCAGCCTCGTCGTCCTGAAGCACGAGGATTGGCCCGGCCTCGACAAGATCACCGCCGTCCGCGTCCAGGAAGGCGAGGGTGCTCGCCGCCTCTCCATCCTCTGCGGAAACGGCGGCATCTTCCTGCCGACCGAGATCGGCCGCGGTGCCGACGGGGCGATGACCGGCTACGCCTTCCCCGAGATGCTGGTCGGCGTCTGCCGCCTCATGGCCGAGGGTCGCTCTGACGAGGCGCACGATCTGTTCGACCGGCATCTGCCGCTGGTTCGCTACGAGCAGCAGCCGGGCCTCGGCCTCGTCGCCCGCAAATACGTCCTCTGGCGTCGCGGGGCGCTTGCCAGACCTGCGATCCGCGCCCCCGGCCCCCGCCTCACCGCCGAGACCAAGGCCGACCTCGACTACCTGCTCAGCCGCCTGACCAGGGCCTGAAGCCGGCGCACAGGATCGGCAGCGCCTCGGCCGCCATCTCTTCGCTGCGCCGGTAGCTGTCCGGACCGGCTGGTAGGAAACCGATCAGCCTTAGTTCGGGCGGTACGGCAACGGTGCCGAGCACGTCCTGGAGCCCCGCCACTGGGCCACCCCACCGCGTGATGAAGGGCAGGGCCGGCGCTTCCTCGCTCGTCCCCAGCACCGTCAGCCCGGCCAGTTCTCTGGGCGCCACCTCGGCCAGCAGCGTCCAAGTCACGAGGTCTATCGCCGCAAGGTCCGCGGCACCCTCCCGCACGGCCGTGATCGAGCGGCGATGAGCCCCCGTCAGCACACCCTCGGCGAAGAACGGGTCCTTCGCTCCTACCCTGGCCAATGCATGCCCTAGAGCGACCCGGCCGGAGTGCGATCCCGGATAGTTCACGGCGGCCCGCGCATCCTCGAAGGCCAGAAGGTCCTCGCGCGCGTCATCTGCCCGCTTGACGAGGACCGAGCGGTAGGTTCCCGGCCGGCAGCCCGGGATCGCGTAGACCGGTATCGCCACCGGATCGACCACGCCCCGCAGATGGGTGACGTAGTCGCGCCCACAGCATTGGCTCAGCAGGAGGTCGGGGTCCCGCCAGACGGTGTCGAGCGGCTCGCTGCGGTCCAAATCTCTCGGCACGTCGCCGAACCCCGCCTGACGCAGGGCGGCGGCGAGACTCGCCCACCAAGCGTTGGTCGCCTGCCGAAGCTCCGGCAGGTCGTACATCGGCAGGCTGGCGCGCGGGCGCTGCTCAGACGTAGTCGGGATGGATCGGGTGATCCTTGGGTCGGACGAGGTAGCGGGCGACGATCGTGCCATAGCCGGGGATCAGGTAGCCCTTGTTCCAGGCCAGGATCTCGTCCCGGCGCTCACGATAGAGTTGCGGGATTTTGTACCACGGGATGCCCGGCCAGCGATGGTGCACCGCGTGCAGATTGTTGTTGAGGAACAGCAGCGAGAGGAAGCCCCGGTCCTCGACGATCGCACAGCGCGCCCCGGGATCGGCCGCCGGCCGGTGCTCCATGTAGCTCCGCACCAGCGAGAGCGAAGTTCCCGGCAGGGCGAACAGCAGCACGTACTGCCAGAGCGGCATCCCGCACACGCCCATGATCCAGACCAGGAGCAGCGCCACCCAGAAGGCGTGTTCCAGCCAGATCTGCCAATGCCTCCGGTCGCCCGAGGCCAGCAGCGCCACCTGAGTCCGCCAGAAGCCGCCGATGGCCAGGAAGGGGCCGAGGATCAGCCGGCCGAGTAGGGTGTGGTTCCAGAGCAGCACCTGCCGCGTGATGCCGGACTGCTCGTCCCAGCGCTGCCGCGTGACATAGTAGCTCTCCGGATCGTCCAGCGGGTCGGTCAGGACCTCGTTGCGATGATGGCGGAGGTGCAGTTCACGATAGATCTCGTAGGGCAGCCAGAGCCACAGGGCCGGCTTGCCCAAGAGATCGTCGAACCACCGATTGTGAAACGGATGCCCGTGCAGCACCTCGTGCTGCAGGCTGCCTTGGAAGGCGACGGTGACCGCACCCAGAGGGAGCAGGATCCACCATGGGATGCTGGCGTGGAACCACGTCAGCAGAAGAAAGAGCGTGTAGATACCCGCCGCAAGGACGACCGTCGGCCATTCGACGTCGCCCGTCCGCACACTGCGCATGCTCGTTGCAATCCTGGGCCAACAGCCCATTGATGCCCGCGGACCGACGCTTCTGCAAGGCGAGATGTGGAGCCTGCGTCACAGTGTGTGGCTGATTAGAGGCAATCCAAGGATAGCGAAATGACGGGCTTCGATCTCGTGCTGCGCGGCGGCCGTGTCGCCACGGCCACCGATCAGTTCACGGCCGATATCGGCATCTCCGGCGGGCGCATCACCGCTCTGGGAGAGTCGCTCGGACCCGGACGACAGGAGATCGACGCCCGCGATCGCCTCGTCCTGCCCGGGGGCGTCGACAGCCACTGCCACATCGAGCAGCTGGCGGCCTCGGGTCTCATGAACGCCGACACGTTCGAGACGGCTACCCGCTCGGCGGCGATGGGTGGCACCACGACCGTGATCCCCTTCGCCGCCCAGCATGTCGGCATGAGCCTGACCAAGGTGGTCGACGAGTACCATGCCGCCGCCTCGCGCGGGGCGATCGTCGACTACGCCTTCCACATGATCCTGGCCGACCCGCGGCCCGAAGTGCTGCGGGAGGAATTGCCGCCGCTCGTCGCCGCCGGCCATTCCTCGCTCAAGGTCTTCATGACCTACGACCGGCTACGGGTCGACGACGAGCGCTTCCTCGACGTGTTGGCGGCCGCCCGCGAGCACACCTGCATGGTCATGGTCCATGCCGAGAATCACGGCATGATCACCTGGATCGGCAAGCGGCTGATCGAGCGTGGCTATACGGCTCCCAAGTACCACGTCGTCAGCCATCCGCGCCTGGGCGAGCCCGAGGCGATCGGCCGGGCCATCGCGATGGCGGCCCTGCTCGACCAGCCGTTGATGATCTTCCACGTCTCGACCGCCGAGGGTGCGGCCGTCATCCGCCGCGCCCAGGGCGAGGGGCTCAAGGTCTTCGCCGAGACCTGCACCCAGTATCTGACGCTAAGTGCTCGGGATCTCGACCGTCCCGGCATCGAGGGTGCAATGTGGATCTGCAGCCCGCCGATCCGCGAGCCGTCCGACACCGAGGCGCTCTGGCTGGCACTGCGCAACGGCACGCTGCAGGCCGTGTCCTCCGACCACGCCCCCTACCGGATGGACGCCTCCGGCAAGCTCGCCAAGGGACCGACGCCGACCTTCAAGGAGATCGCTAACGGCATGCCGGGCCTGGAGCTGCGCCTGCCCGTGCTGTTTGACGCCATGGTCAGCCGGGGCCGGATGGACGTGAACGCCTTCGTCCGCCTGACGGCGACGGAGCCCGCGCGGATCTACGGCCTGCAGCCGCAGAAGGGCAGCATCGCCATTGGGGCCGATGCCGATCTCTGTCTGTGGGACCCCGACCGCGAGGTCGAGATCGGCCAGGGGCCCCGCCACGACAACGCCGGCTACACGCCCTACGCAGGGAAGAAGCTGCGCGGCTGGCCCGTGACGGTGCTGCGCCGGGGCGAGGTGATCGCCGACAGGGGACAGCTATTGGCGAGGCCGGGCAGCGGCATTTTCCTGCCCCGCAGCGGTGGACCGGCTGCTACACCCGCCGGTCGACCGTCCTTCGAGTTCGACCCCGTAACGAGCTTCGGGGCCAAGCTCGCCTAGGCTTTCTTGTTCATCCGGGCCAACAGGTCCTTGGCCAGCTGCAGGTTGGGGTCGAGCTCCAACGCCTTCTTCACGCTGGCCCGGGCGGCCGTGGTCTTGCCCGCGTCGTACTCGGACTTGGCCTTGTTGTACCAAGCCCAGGCATAGTCGGGCTTCACGTCGATCGCCCGCTGGTGCGCCGCGATCGCCTCGGCCGGCTTCTTGGCCCTCCGTAGCGCCATGCCCTGACCGTTCCAGGCATCCGCCAGCGTCGGATCGAGCCGGCCGGCTTCGCCGAAGGAGGCCGCCGCCTCCGCATCCTTCCCCAGCTTCGTCAGCGTATTGCCGCGCTGCAGGTAGGCCAGGGCGAAGTTCGGGCGCAGAGAGATCGCCTTGTCGAAATCGGCCAGCGCCTGCGTGTACTTGCCGTTCTTGTAGTAGGCGTCGCCGCGCCTGAAGAACGTGTCCGCATTGTTGGGGACGAGCTCGATCGATCGGTCGAGAGCGGCAAGGGCACCGGCGAAGTCGCCGGTTCGGGTCTTGATGAAGCCGAGCGCGCTGTAGGCTTCGGCGTCGTTCGGATTGAGCTGGATCGCGGTGGCGAAGTCCTGCTCGGCGCCGGCGATGTCGTTCAGCCGGTAGCGGGTCCAGCCGCGCAGGAAGTAGGCCGGCTCGAACTTCGGATCCTTGGCGATGATCGCCGAAAAGTCGGCGATCGCCTTCTCGTTCTGCCCCATTTCCCGATAGGAGCGGCCCCGGCGGAACAGCGCGTCGACATAGCCCGGCTGCAGCTGTAGGGCGGCGTTGAAGTCCTCGATCGCCTTCCCATGCTGGCCGGTCCGCTGCGAGGAGGCGCCGCGGGTCAGATAGGCCATCGAGCGCTTGGTCGGGGTCAGGGACTGGTTGGCGATCAGGTTCGAGCAGGCGATGCCGATGCTGGCGTCGCTCTCGTTGCGCGGCGTGCACATCCGCACGTCGACCGGATCCGCCTTCTGTTTGACCGCCGGCAGCGAGATGTCGGGGAGCGAGCAGCCTGCCAGCAGGATCAGGGCAAGCGGGGCGAGGGCTCGTGTCGAACGCATGCGGTCTCCGGGTGCGGGAAGTCGACCACCCTTGTCGTGCCCTGGCGGCCGGAGGCCGTTGTAATGCCTCACGAGCGAGCGGCCTGGCAACTGATCCGCCCGGCTCGATTCTCCGTAACACCGGATGTGCTCGCCGTTTCCCGTGACGGAGCGGCGTGTATTTCCCCCGCAGACTGGGCCCGGTCGCATGGCGGCCGGGCGTTTTTTTGGCTCAGCTGTCGCCCGCTCGACCGTTCTTGCCGCCCTGCGCCGCGGTTGGCAGCCGCCGCGGATGGCGGCACGTCTCGTAGGAGAGCCAGCCGATCCGCGCGCCGCCGGCGTCGAGCGCGTCGCGCGTCTCGTAGCAGGAGGTGCGAGGTGGCGATGCCGAGGTGGGCGTGAACAGCGGTTCGAGTTCGCCTGCGATCTGCGAGGTGGCGGGTACCTTTTCCGTCAGCAGGACCATCGCACCGTCCTTGGACGCGATGCAGTCGAACCGGTCCTTCGTCGAGGTGAGCACGCGCGCGCCGCCGAAGCGGGTCTCGACGATCCATCCCTTCGTGACGCCGACCGCACCCTTCACGGACGCGAGGCAGGCGTCGATGGCCGGCAACAGGAGCTGGAGCTGGGTCGACCAGTCCGTCACGGGCTCAACGGTGGCCGCGGCACTGACGGCGGTGCCGGCGGTGCTCACGGGCTCCTCGACGCCGGTCTCGGCACAGGCCGCCAGCAGCACCAGGCCGAGCACCGCCAGCGGCGCAACTGCGGATCTCAACGCGAACTCTCCGTCGACCGCCGGCGCCCCACGCTCACATCGTCATGCCGCCGTCGATCACGCTGATCGTACCGGTCGTGTAGGCCGACTCTTCGCTGGCGAGGTAGAGGGCGAGGGCCGCGATCTCCTCGGCCGTGCCGAGCCGGCCCATGGGCTGCCGGGCGATGAAGGCGGCCCGCGCCTTGTCGTAGTCGCCCTGCGCCCGCATCCGGTCGTCGAGCGAGGGCGTCTCGACGGTCCCGGGGCAGATCGCGTTGCAGCGGATCCCCCTGGTCACGAAATCGGCGGCGACCGACTTCGTGAGGCCGATCACGGCGGCCTTGCTGGCCCCGTAGACGAAGCGGTTCGGCACGCCCTTCACGCTGGAGGCGACCGAACTCATGTTGACGATCGAGCCGCCGCCCCGCTCCAGCATCCCCGGCAGGAAGGCGCGGATCAGCCGGTACATTGCGCGCACATTGAGATCGAAGGAGAAGTCCCAGTCCTTCTCGCCGCACTCCAAGAGCGTGCCGTTGTGGACGAAGCCGGCGCAGTTGAAGAGGACGTCGATCGGGCCTTGGTCGGCGGCGAAGCGTTCGATCGCGGCGGCGTCCGTGACGTCGAGCTTCGCCGTGGAGCAGCCCTCGAGGCCGGTCAGCTTGTCGGCGGCAAGATCGGTCGCCACGACTTCGGCGCCCTCGGCCGCGAACAGGACGGCGGCGGCGCGGCCGATACCCTGGCCCGCGGCGGTGACGACGGCGCGCTTTCCGGCAAGGCGTAACGCCACGATCGTATCTCCCGTGAAGAGGCGGCGACCCAAGCCGCCGCCGAGGGCGGCGTCAAGCGTCGGCCTATCGCTTGCGCAGCACCAGCCGGAGCACGCCCTCGGCCTTCGTCACGTCGTCGAGCGTGTGTCCGGTCGCGTCGGCGAAATCCTCGAAATCTCGCTCGGCGGCCGGGTCCGTGGCGAGGACGCAGACCTTCGCCCCGCTGCCGAGGACCTGGAGCGCCTGTCGTGCCTTCACCAGCGGCATCGGGCAAACGAGGCCGCGGGCGTCGATCAGGGCGTCGTAGTGCTGCCGCTCCTCGACCATCGGCTCAGGCCGTCCGGTCGGCGACGGCGGCCCGCAACCCGTTTACGGACCAGAGCAGCAGCGGCAGGAGGAGGATCGCCGCGGGCCAGACATGCAGCTGTCCGACCAGCAGAACGATTCCGGCAACCACGAGAACCACGGTGAGGCCGGCAGCGATGATGCTGCGCCGGTAGTCCACGAGGTGGATCATGAGAAGCGGCACGGCGCAGAACACGAGCCAAGCCAAGGAGCCGCCCGCCGCGTGGCCGAGGAGATCCTCGCCGAACGACATGATGCTCAGGGCGTTGAGGACCATCGCGGCCAGCAGCAGCATCCATGGCACCGAAGCCAGGCGCATGGCGGTGGCGACCTCGTAGCCGTGCGAGAACCGGGGCCAGAAGAAGGGCCGGAAGCCACCTTCGTGGTGCATGCGCACGGCGGCGAACACCGCCAGGATGAGCAGGATCGTGATGCCGACGACCAGAACGATGATCGGACCGTCGCTCATCTCTCGACCGCTGGGAGCGCGGCAATGGGTGGCCATCCGTAGAGGCCCCGGCCGCTCGGGTGGCGCATTCTCATGGCCGAGACGCGTACAACGAGATCGAGCCGAGTGCGAGGTCGGCGTCGAAGGCGCGGCCGATGGCCACGAGACCGATGCGGCGCACGCGACACAGGTCGAGCGGAGGCTCCAGGCGATAGGCGGCGAAGCCCGAGAACGGCAGGTCGATCCAGCGGGGGTCGGGCAGCGCCTCGAACGTCGCCCGGTAGGACTGCCACGGCCGCGTGCAGTCCTCGGTCCGCAGGTGCAGGCCGTAGGTCTCGCCGTTGCCGCGCGCGAGCAGGCGCAGGCCGGTCCACTCGGAGACGTCGACGAGCCGACCGTCCGGGGCGAGGTCGAGCGCCATCTGGACGAAACCGCCATTGTTCTCGAGGCTGACGCGGCCGCGCAGCCGCAGCCACCAGCGCCCGCCCCAGGACTCGCGGGCGATCGTCTCGACCGACACGCCACCCATCACGCGGTCCGAAAAGCCGCGCCAGCGGCCACCACCCGGTGCCTGCAGACCGGCGTCCGCGAAATCGTCGATCAGGCGCTGAACCTTATCTTCCTGCAATGTGGGAATGGCCTCCGGCATGCCTGCGTCAGAACATGTGACGGCTCGTCCGTCCTCCAATCCGTTTACGGGGTCGTGTCCCCGGCAGTTGCAATGACAATGTTGCCCGGGCGGCACATCCATTAGAATGGGCTCCGTGGTTCGCAGCGTATTGAACATCGGCCATGGCAGTATCCCTCGTTAGCCCCTCCGTTCGCAGCGCGCCGGTCCAGGATCCGGTGCTGCAGAGCTTCGTTGCGGACGGGCGCGTCGCGGACGAGGTCGCCGCCGAGCTGACCGCCGATGCGGCCGCCGAGCGCCGGTGCGTGGCGGCCATCGTCGCCGGCCGCGAGCTGATACCCCCGGCGGAATGGGCCGATGTCGCCGCCCGCGTGCACGGGGTGGCGCGCGTCGTGGCCGACGAGTTCCCGCGCATGCCGCTGCTGGCCGAACAGCTGTCGCCCCGCTTTCTCCGCCATGCAGCCGTGCTGCCGATCCGTGCGGACGACAGCCGCCTGTGGCTCGCCATGGCCGATCCGGGCGACGCCTACGCCACCCGGGCTGTCGCACTGGCGGCACGCCGCGAGGTCGTGCCTCTGGCCGCCGCCATGGACGACCTGGAGAAGGCCTACTCCCGCTATTGGGACGAGGGCCAGAACGCGCTGCAGCGGATCGTCGAGGATCTCGGCACCGAGTTCGGCGAAGAGCAGAGCGGCGATCTCGAGAACCTCGTCGACATGGCGCGCGAGGCGCCGGTCGTCCGCCTCGTCGACCAGCTTCTCACCGACGCCCTGCGCATGCGGGCCTCGGATATCCACATCGAGCCGGCGCGCGACACGCTGCGTGTCCGCTACCGGATCCACGGCCGCCTGCGCGCCGCGGCGACCCCGCCGGCCCGCTTCTCGGCCGCCATCGTCTCGCGCATCAAGATCCTGGCGAAGCTCGACATCGCCGAGCGGCGGCTGCCGCAGGACGGGCGGGCGCGGCTGACCCTTCTCGGGCGCCGGATCGACCTGCGTATCGCGACGACGCCGACCATCCACGGCGAGAGCCTCGTCGTCCGTATCCTCGACAACAGTGCCGCCGGCATCGACTTCCCCGGCCTCGGCATGCCGCCGGCGATGGAGGCGCGCCTCAAGCACCAGCTCGACGCGCCCTACGGCATGCTCCTGGTCACCGGTCCGACGGGCTCCGGCAAGACCACCACGCTCTACGCCGCCCTGCGCTATCTCAACGACCAGACCGACAAGCTCATCAGCATCGAGGATCCGGTCGAGTACCAGATCGACGGTGTCACCCAGATCCAGGTCCGGCCCGAGATCGAGCTGGGCTTCGCGCGCATCCTGCGCTCGGTCGTCCGGCAGGATCCCGACATCGTCATGGTCGGCGAGACCCGTGACCACGAGACGGCCGAGATCGCCGTCCAGGCAGCCCTCACCGGCCACCTCCTGCTGACCACGCTCCACACGAACAGTGCCGCCGGGGCCGTGGCCCGCCTGCTCGACATGGGTGTCGAGCCCTACCTGCTGGCCTCGGTGCTGCGCGGCGTCGTCGGCCAGCGGCTCGTCGGCGTGCTCTGCTCGGAGTGCAAGCAGCCGCACCCGGCTGCCCCGGACGAGCGGGCCTTCTTCACCGAGGCGGGGCTGGATGTGCCCGACCCGCTGATCCTCTACCGGCCGGTCGGCTGCGAGGCGTGCGACGGCCTCGGCATCGTCGGCCGGCGCGGCATCTACGAGTTCTTCGACGCCGACGAGCGAGTCCGCGAGCTGATCCGGACCCGGGCGCCGACGCAGGCGGTGGCCCAGGCGGCGATCGACCACGGCATGGAGACGATGTTCGTCGACGGCCTGCGCAAGGCCGCGGCCGGCCTCACCACCCTCGAGGAGGTGTGCCGCGTGACGACCGAGTGGTAGCGGCGGCCGTGCCGACCTTCGCCTACCAGGCCATGACCGCTGCCGGCGAACGGGTCGCCGGGCGGCTCGACGCGGCCGATCAGCGCTCGGCCATCCGCCAGCTGCAGCAGCGAGGCCTGCTGCCTATTGACGCCAGCCAGCTGGCGGCCGCGGCCAGCGTGGCGAAGCGCGCTCCCACACTCCGCGCCGGCAAGCAGGTGACGCAGCTGACCCAGGAGCTGGCTACCCTGGTCGGCGCCGGCCAGCCGATCGAGACCGCTCTCCGCCTCGCCCTCGACGAGCTGCCGCACAAGGGTCTGGCGGAGGCGCTGGGCCGGATCACCGAGCGGGTCCGCAGCGGTGCGGCACTGAGCGATGCGTTGGCCGAGGAGAAGACCTTCTTCCCGCCCGTCTATGTGAACATGGTCCGGGTCGGCGAGGCCGCCGGCCGGCTCGACCGTGCCCTGGCCGAGCTCGCCACCATGCGCGAGCGCTCCGAGACGTTGCAGTCGAAGCTGATCTCGGCGCTGATCTACCCCGTCATCCTGACGATCGTCGCGGTCGGCGCCGTCCTCATCCTGCTCGGCGTGGTCGTGCCGCGCATGGAGCCGATGTTCGCGGCCGCGGGGCATGCCTTGCCGGTCAGCACGCAGATCGTGCTGGCGGCCGCCCGGGTGATCCAAGGCTACGGTCTCTGGCTGCTGGCCGGGGTGGCGATCCTGGCGCTGGCCGGCTCGCGCCTCGCCGCCGACCCGACCATCGGGCGGGCACTGGACGCCACGCTGTTCCGCATCCCGGGCATCGGACGCCTCGTGCGCGACCGTGTCACGGCGCAACTCTGCCGCAGCCTCGCCACATGTCTGGGTGGCGGCTTGGACCTCCCGCAGGCGCTGGGGGTCAGCCGAGATACTGTAGCCAATCGTCATGCTCGGGCAGCGATCGACAAGGTCATCGGCGAGGTGCGTACCGGAAGGACGCTGGCGGATAGTCTCGCAGCCTCGGCGGTCCTGGCGCCGATCGCGGTCAAGATGCTGAAGGCGGGTGAGGAGAGCGGTCAGTTGCAGCCGATCGCCGCCCATCTGGCGCAGACCTTCGAGGATCGCGTTGTAACGCGCCTGCAACGTTTCGTGGCCATCATCGAGCCGGTTATGGTAATCGTATTGGGGTTGGTCGTCGGCGGCATCGTCATGTCGATTCTGACGGCCGTATTGACGGTGAATGACCTTGCCCTGTGAGCTAACCCACATCGCCGGGCGAGAGACGTACGTATTGACGTATTTTGACAACGAGACATAGAGACGGAGATCAGTAGTCGTGGGCGAGCGGCATAAGAGCGTGATGGGGTGGCATCCACTGACAAAGCTCCTTGTGGGGCTCGGCGTCGTGGCCGTGCCGTATCTCGTACTCACGCAGGAGGAGAGCGCTCCGGCGGCGGCGACAGCACCGGCGGCTCCCATACTGGAAACCCAGGCTCAGGCGGATCCGAACCTCGGCCCGTTCTCGATTCCCGAGCTGGCCACGTTCTCATCCACGGTTGAGCGTCCCCTCTTCGCACCCGACCGTCGGCCGACTCAGCCGCCGGCCGAGCCCGTCGTCGAGGAGGCGACGGTCGAGGACGTGCCGGACGAGGTGCCGCCCCCCGATCTGAAGTTCTTCGGCACGCTCACGCAGGACGGGCGCACGCTCGCCCTCGTCACGCCCGCGGACGGTTCCGGCGCGCAGAAGCTCGGCGAGGGGGACACGTTCGCCGACTGGCAGGTGACGGAGGTGTCGCCCGATCGACTGACGCTGGGTCAGGGCGATCGGGAAGCGGTTTTCACCATCTTCGACGAGAAATCACACTCGGCAGACAGCGCGGCGCCCGGCCTGAGCGAGCCGGCGCCGCAGGCGGCCTTGGAGCCCCCGCCCGGTCCTGGCGGGGCGGGGCCGAACACTTCGGACACCGGCGAGGGGGACGGCGGCGGCGAAGGTGCCGACATGCCGCCGGATGTGTCGGGGAACTGAGACCGGCCACAGGAACAATGACATGATCGACGCCGGTGCAGAGACCGTGCGCCGGGATCGACCGGCGCGCGACGACGGCTTCACCCTGATCGAGCTGCTGGTCGTGCTCGTCATCCTGGGTCTGCTCGCAGCGCTCGCGGGCCCGCGGGTGATCAGCTATCTCGGCGGTGCGAAGACCGACACCGCGCGGCTGCAGATCGACGGCTTCAAATCCTCCCTCGACCTCTACCGGCTCGATACCGGCGGCTATCCGACGACCCAGCAGGGCCTGGGGGCGCTGGTCAAGAACCCGGGCGGAATCGCCGGCTGGCGCGGTCCCTACCTCGACAGCCCGAACCTCCCGGCCGATCCGTGGGGCAACCCCTACATCTACCGGGCACCCGGCGAGCACGGACCCTTCGACATCTATTCGCTCGGCTCCGACAAATCGCCAGGGGGAACCGGCGAGGCGGCCGATGTCACGAGCTGGAGCCGCTGAGCAGGGCTTCACGCTGCTCGAGCTTCTGGTCGTCCTGGCGCTCCTGGCGCTGGCCCTCGGCATAGCCCTTCCACGCCTGCCGATCGGCAGGACGCCCGGGGCCGAGAAGGTGGCCGGGCTCGTCGCCGCGAAGGTCAAGGACGTCCGCAGCGCGGCCATGCGCACGGGCACAGTCGGCACCGTCGACGGTGCGGTCCTGGCGCTGGTGCTGCCCAAAGGCATGCGGCTGCAGCCGCTCGGCGGCGGCCCGATCGTGTTCATGCCGAACGGCATGTCCTCGGGCGGCGGGCTCGAGATTTCGGGCAACGCGAACGATCGCGCCGCCGTGATCATCGAGCGCCTGACAGGGCGCATCAGTGTCCGCCGTGACTGACCGGCGGGACGCCGGCTTCACGCTGCTCGAGACCCTGGTGGCGCTGGTCCTGCTCGGTGCCGTCATGGGGACGGTGTTCAGTCTGATCTCGACTGTCCTGCAGGGCTCGCGCCGGGACGAGGAGAGGCTCCGCCTCGCCTGGGTGGCCGAGAACCTCATGGTGCGGAGCGGCCTCGACCTGCAGCCGCCGAAGAGCGGCATGACGCGGCAGGGCGTGAGCTGGCGGATCGACAAGGAGCATTTCGATCGCCTGGAGACCGTTGCGGTGCGCGGTCGGAACGGTCAGGGCGACGAGAACACGCCGGCCGCGGCTCGCCCCGGGAACCTGTCACTCTCCGGAGACAAGGGCACGCCCGAGTCCGGCGCGGACAACGGCCGGCCAACCGGGGAGGGCGAGCGGACCGGAACGCCCGAAGGCGAGGCGGGTGGCGACGCGGCCGATCGGCCGCCGACCGCCGTCGACCTCTGGCAGATCCGGGTCACCGTGCAGTCGGGACGGGAGACCTACACCCTCCAGACCTTGCGGGCGGAGGCAGTCCGTGAGCGCCAATGAGCGGTCGCGGGGTTTCACGCTCGTCGAGCTGCTCGTGGCGATGGTCATCCTCGCCCTGGTCGGGGCGGCGATGACGGCGTCGCTGCGGCTCATCACCCGCGCCTACGAGCGCACCCGCAGCCAGCGCGCCGCGGTCGAGAGCCTCGTCACCAGCTTCGGCCTGCTGCGCGGCGACCTCGAGGCGGCGGTGCCGCTGCTGACCGGAACGAAGGACGTGAAGCGGGTCCTGTTCGAAGGCGGACCGCGCTTCCTGCGCATGATCACGGTCCGTCCGCCCATGCTGGCGTCCCTGCCCATGACCGTGGTCGAGTATTCCTTGGCGGGCCAGGGTGGCGAGGCGATGCTGCGCGTGCGGGAGGCGCCGATGGACCCGTCGCGCCCCTCGCTGGCCGCCGTGCAGGACGCGCGGGCCACCGATCTCGTGAGCCTCGTCGGCAATGCCACGTTCACCTACTATGGCAGGCTCGACAAGAGCGAGCCGCCGGACTGGCATCAGCGCTGGACGCGCGCCGATCACCTTCCCGAGGCCGTGCGCGTAGGCTCGCCCGATGGTGAGCCCGGCTGGCCGGAGCTGGTGGTCGCCTTGCGCATCGACACGCCCGTCGACTGCCTGCCAGGCGTCGCTGCCGGAACGGCTGCAGGCGGAAGCAGCAACGGCCCGGGCAACGGTCCGACGGCGAATGTCGACACCCGCACGGCGCAGGCCCAGACGTCGACATCCTCGTCGACGGGCGGCGAGGGGGAGACCGGAGCGCGCGGTCGCCAGGGCCAGGAGAATGACGGAGCCGCCGGGAGGAACACGCTTGCCGCCTGCAAGTGAGCACCGTCGCCGTCCCTGGCCGAAGGACCGGGGTGCGGCCCTGCTGGTTGCGATGCTGTTCGTCGCTGTCGCCTCGGGCCTGGCGCTGCAGCTCATGACGATGTGGCACAGCGATACCGTCGCCGTGCGCGGCCAGCTCGATGCGGTGCAGTCCCGCGCCATCCTTCAGGCAGCGATGGCCGACGCCGTCGCGGTCGCCGTGACGCATCCCGGCGCGCGTCCCTTCCCGCCGGTCTTCACCTTCGACTACGGCAACGCGAGGGTGCGGGTGGTCGCCGCCAGCGAAAGCGGCAAAGTCAACCTCAACGGCGCCAAGCCCGAGCTCATCGACGCCCTGATCAAGGTTCTGGGTTTCAGCCAGGACATGGGGCGCACGGTCGGCGGTGCCGTCGTCGACTGGCGCGACGACGATCACGAGCGCAGCGCCACGGGTGCCGAGGATCGTGACTACGAGAACGACAATCTGCCCTTCGGCGCCGCGGACAGGCCCTTCGCCAACCCGCGCGAGCTCGCCTATGTCGACGGCGCGACGTCCACCGTCGCCCAGGCTCTGGCACCCTATGTCACGGTCTATTCGGGGGCGGCCGATCCGGTTCAGCTGGAGGCGGCGGCACCCGTCCGCCAAGCGCTGGCGGCCGTGAAGAAGACGACGCCGCAGGACGAGAAGAAGGACGAAGGGTCCGCGACCGGCTCGCAGCAGTCCGGTTCGGCGTACGGCAATGAAGGGACGCGCTCCAGCCCGGAAGTGACGGGCCCGCAGACCGGAGCTGCGCCGGCCGGGGCCGAGCAGACCGGCGGCAGTGCAGGAGCCGCGGCCCCCGGCGCACCCGACGGGGCACGAACTTACACGCTGTGGCTCGATGCGCGGCTCGCCAACGGCTATGTCGCACGGGCCCGCGCGGTGGTCTGGCTGCATGCCGGCCCGGGCGGGGCGATCTACCGGGTGCTCGACTGGGCGCCCTACGTCATGCCCGGAGAGGCGCCCGCATGACCTCGATGCCGAAGCAGCTTCCGGCACCCGCGAAGCGGAGCCCGCTCGGCTGGTGGCTCGACGAGCTCGGCTCGCTGCTCCCGAAAAGCGGCCGGCGCTCCGACCAGATGGCGCGCGCCTGCCTGCTCCGCCTCGAGGGCGAGGCGCTGCGCATCGTCGAGCTGCGCCGCGGCGCCGAGCAGGAGCTGGGGCGCGTCCTGCTACCCGGCGAAGGCATCGACACGACGGTCGATCCGGATCTGGTGAAGCAGGTCCGTTCACGCAGCGGTCGCGTCCGCCTCGTCCTGCGACCCAACGACGGTCTCGCCGTGAGCGATCGGCTCCCGGCCGGTGCCGAGGGCGACGCCGCACTCATCATGCGGCACAAGATCGACATCCTGACCCCCTGGTCGGCAGAGGACGTGCTCTACGACGTCTTCGTCGCCGGCAAGCTGCCGGACGGGCGAGTCGAGGCCGTGCTGGCCGTGGCCCCGAGGTCCGTCGTCGATGACGTGACCGGACGCCTGCAGGGGCTCGGCATCGTGCCTGATGCCGTGGATCTCATAGGCCCCGACGGCGTGAAGCCGCTCGGTGCCGACCTCCTGCATTTCGTGCGGCCGCCCAGCGGCCCCGGCTTCGTGCCGAAGGCGGTCCTGGGGATCGTCGCCGTGGGCCTCCTCGCCAACGGTGTCATCGTCGGGCAGCAGGTCTGGGCGCGTCAGACGCACATCGAGGCGCAGACGGAGCGGGCGTCGGCCCTGGAGCAGAGGTTCGCCGAGATTCCGCAGATGCAGGAACAGCTGGCCGACCTGGAGCGCGAGGCGAGCTTCATCAGCGCCGAGCGGCACCGTGTACCGTCGGCCGTGGTCGTGCTCGAGGTCCTGAGCCGCCTGCTGCCCGACACCGTCTGGCTGTCCGACCTGCAGCTCGACGGCACCAAGCTGACGATCAACGGCTACGCCGACGCGGCCGCCCCCCTGGTGCCGCTGATCGAGGCGTCGCCGCACTTCAAGAACGTGCAGTTCGAGGCCGCCAGCACGCGGGTCCGGGCCGATGCGGCCGGCGGACGCGAGGTGGAGAGGTTCTCCATCACCGCCACGGTCGAGCCGCTGGCGGAGCCCGGCCCATGATGGACCGCCTCTCGCCGTCGGCCCGCAAGCTGGTGGCCGTTCTCGTCCTGGTCCTTGTCGTGGCCGCGGTCGCGGCACTGGCCGCGGCACCCTGGCTCCTGCTGCGGCATCAGGACGAGGAACTGGCGCGCGTCGACAAGCGCCTCGAGGACCTGCGCGCGCGCCTGCCGTTGCGCGACGAGCTGACGGCGAAGCTGCGTGCCCTGCAGCAGAACGGTGCGGCCGATCAGGCGATCGTGCGCGGTGCCACCTCGGCGATCGCTGCGGCGAGCCTCCAGGAGAAGCTGGCCGGGCTCGCGACCGAGCAGAACGTGGCCGTCGACCGGGTGCAGATCCTCGAGTCGGAGGCGGCTGCACCCTACGTGAAGGTCGGTCTCCGCATCGACGTCTCCGGGACCGTCGAGTCCGTGCGGAACCTCCTCTACACGATCGAGACCGGTCAGCCCGTGCTCTTCGTGCGTGCCATGGACCTTCGTCTGCCGGAGGCTTCCGACACCTCGACGGGCCCGTCCGATATGCTGGCGGGGTCGATCGAGGTCTTCGCGTACGCCGAGGTCCAGGAGGCGCCCCAGCCGTCACCAGGCTCTACGAACGGTTGACAAAGCAAGAAAACTAAGTCAGTCTCCAGCTTGGTTAAGTAGTCGAGGTTCCTTCGTCAGACAGAGCGAAACAGATGGCATGTCGCCATCCGGGCTGCGACTGCAGAGCCGAGACATCGCGCAACACCCTTGCCGGGAGTCTTCGCGACATGCTGCCACCGGGTCGTTGAGCGGGCTTTCGCCCACCGCGAAAGTCCAAGATGGATCCAGCCGTAGAGATGCGGTGTCGAATGGTGACCATCTACTGACTGACAATCTGGTTCGACATAGCGACCTTATGGGTCGATAATTCCGGCTTTGAGCCGAACAACGGGTCGACTGTAGACCCAAGAACCCCGCCGCGACCCCGTCCGGCGGGGTTCGTCGTTGCATGGCCCCCTGTCGCCGTGTCACGAGGCTCAGCGCAGCCGGAACGAAGCAGGAGAGGCGGCATGGCGGTGGTGCGCTACCAGCGCGGCGAGAACGACGAGCGTCCCTGGGGCCGGTGGGAGGTCCTCGACACCGGTCAGGGGTTCTGCGTGAAGCGGATCAGCGTGAAGCCGGGTGCCACCCTCTCCCTGCAGCTCCACCATCACCGCGAGGAGCACTGGGTCATCGTCGCCGGGCGCGCCCGAGTGACGCGGGGGTCGGAGACGCTGGTGCTGGAGCGCAATCAGAACGTCTTCATCCCGGTCGAGACCGCACACCGGATCGAGAACATCGGCAGCGAACTCCTGGAGTTCGTCGAGGTCCAGGTCGGCGACGATCTCGACGAGAACGACATCGTCCGCCTCGAGGACAAGTACGGCCGGTCATGACGCGCAAGAACCTGCTGGTCACCGGCGGCGCCCGCGGCATCGGTGCCGCCGTCTGCCGCCTCGCCGCCGCCGAGGGCTACGATGTCGCCGTCAACTATGCCGGCCGCGCCGACGCCGCGGAGGCGGTCGCCCGCGACGTCCGCGATCGGGGCGGCCGTGCGGTCACCATCAAGGCCGACATCAGCGACGCGGCCGAGGTCGCCGCCATGTTCGACCGGGCCGAGGTGGAACTGGGTAAGCTCGACGCCTTCGTCAGCAATGCCGGCATCATCCACAAGGCGATGCCGCTGGCCGACATGCCGGTCGACGTCATCCGCCGCGTCATCGACGTCGACCTGACCGGCCATCTTTTCAGCCTGCGCGAGGCCGTGCGCCGCATGGGCTGCTCGCGCGGGGGCAAGGGCGGCAGCATCGTCACGCTGTCCTCGATGGCCTCGGAGTTGATGGGCCTCGGCGGCTTCGTGACCTACGGGGCCGCCAAGGGCGGGATCGACGTGCTGACAAAGGGCCTCGGCAAGGAGGTCGCCGGCGATGGTATTCGGATTAACGGGCTGCGCCCCGGCCTCATCGACACCGACATGCAGGACGACACCGGCATCCCGCAGCGGATCGAGAAGGCAGGCCCCGGCGTGCCGATCGGCCGCGCGGGCAAGGTCGAGGAAGTGGCCGAAGCCGTGATCTGGCTCCTCTCCGACAAGGCCAGCTACGTCGCCGGGACGGTCTTCAACGTGTCAGGCGCCCGCTAGAGATTATCCGCGTTCAGCGGATACCCGAGGCTCAAGTAGCCGCTAGGCCGCTCGGCAACGATAGGACCCGTCGTTCTTCCCGCACCGCGTGCCCATATGCTGGGGCGGGTGGTGGAGGGTTGAATGCTCGACGAGACCAGGATCGATTGGCTGGCCGACACGGACGCGGTCGGCGACACGATGCCGCCGGCCGTTCGACCGGGCGACGGCGATCTCTTGGATGCCTATTCGGATGCCGTGAGCCGTGCCGCGGCCCGCGTCGCCCCGAGCGTCGCCCACCTCGTGGTCGAGGGTCCGCGTGGGAACGGCAGCGGCTCGGGCTTCCTGTTCACCTCCGACGGCTATCTGCTCACCAACAGCCACGTCGTCGGCGGTGCGCGCACCGTGCGCGCCACCTTCCCCGATGGGACCACGCTGCCGGCCTATCTGGTCGGCGACGACCCCGACACCGACCTCGCCGTGCTGCAGGTCCACGGCGCCCGGCAGCCCGCGGTCGAGTTGGCTCCCTCGGACCGTCTGCGCGTCGGCCAGATCGCGATCGCGATCGGCAACCCCCTGGGCTTCGACTGCACCGTGACCGCGGGCGTGGTCAGCGCCCTCGGGCGCAGCCTGCGGGGCGTCTCCGGCAGGCTGATCGAGGACGTGCTGCAGACCGATGCCGCCCTCAATCCCGGCAACTCGGGCGGCCCGCTGGTCAACGGCCACGGCCGGGCGATCGGCGTCGCCACGGCGACGATCCGCGGCGCGCAAGGGCTCTGCTTCGCCATCGCCAGCAACACCGCGGTCTTCGTGCTGGGCGAGATCCTTCGCCATGGCCGCGTCCGTCGCAGCTGGCTCGGAATCGCCGGGCAGACCGTCCCGATCGGCCGCTCCTTGGCGCGCCGGCTGGAGCGGACCGCCGAGACGGCCGTCCGCGTGGTCGAGGTCGAGAGCGGCAGCCCGGCGGCACGGGCCGGCGTGCTCGCAGGCGACCTGCTGCTCGGCCTCGACGAACACGAGGTGAGCGGCGTCGACCATCTGCACCGCCTGCTCGATGCGAGCCGTCTCGGGAGGACCACGGCGCTGGCCCTGCTCCGCGGCGGCATCGTCTCGAAGGTCGACGTCGTCGCCATCGCGCGGCCGCGCTAGGGCGTACGCCTGGACGGCAGCCGCCAGTCCACCAAAGCCTGACGGTGTACCGTCCGGACTGCTACACTGGCACTTTGCCGAGCGCCCGCCGAAGGTGACGATGCATCGATCTGCCGACCGCTGCCCGAGAAGGCCGCCCCGCCGCCGCGCCCACCGTCCCTGAGGTCACCCGGCGATGCGGCGCCTCCTGAAGCAGACCTGGTCCCTGCTCCTCGGCATCGCGATCCTGATGCTGGGCTACGGTCTGCAGGGCACGCTGCTCGGCGTGCGCGCGAGCCTGGAGAACTTCCAGACGGCCGTCACCGGCATCATCATGTCGGGCTATTATGTGGGCCTGCTGGTCGGCTCGCTGCGGGCGCCCATCCTCGTCGCCCGTGTGGGGCACGTCAGGGTCTTCGCGGCCCTTCTCTCGCTGGGCTCCGCGGCGGTCCTGCTGCACCCCGTGCTGATCGATGCCGGCTTCTGGTTCCTCTTGCGCTTCGTCACCGGCTATTGCTTCGCCGGCGCGTTCATCGTCGCCGAAAGCTGGCTCAACGGTGCCGCGACCAACGACACCCGCGGCAGCCTGCTGTCGGTCTACATGCTGGTGCAGATGGGAGCACTGGCGGGCGGGCAGTACCTGCTGAGCCTCGCCGATCCGGCGGGCTTCAACCTCTTCATCCTGGTCTCGGTGCTGGTCTCCGTCGCCGCCGTGCCGATGCTGCTGACGGCGACCGCGGCGCCGGCGATCGGCAAGCGCTCGTCGGTTAGCCTCATCGACCTGTTCAGGATCTCCCCGCTCGGCATGGCCGGTGTCGTCGGGGTGGGCTTCGCCCATAGTGCCATCTACGCGATGGGACCGGTCTTCGCCAAAGTGGAGGGTCTGCCGCTCACGGCCATCGCGACCTTCATGGCGTCGATCGTCCTGGGCGGTGCCGCGTTCCAATGGCCGATCGGCAGATTGTCGGACCGGCTGGACCGCCGGCTCGTGATCCTGGCCGCGACCTCGCTCACCGTCGCCGTCCTGCTCCTCGACGTGCTGGCACCCGAGCGGTCCTGGCTGCTGTTCACGATCTTCTTCTGCGTCGGCGGCTTGTCCCTGCCGCTCTATGCGGTGCTGGTCGCCCACACCAACGACTACCTCTCCCCCGACCAGATGGTCGGTGCATCGAGCGCCCTCGTGCTGGCCTACGGCGTGGGTGCCGTCATCGGGCCGATCGCGGTCGCGACCTGCATGCAGGTGCTGGGTCCGAACGGGTTCGTGCTCTATCTGGCGGCCATCCACGCCGCGATCGGCGCCTATACTGCCTGGCGGATGACCCGCCGCACGGCCATTCCGGCTGCCGAGCGCGGAAGCTACGTCCCGACGGCGGCGCCGACCACGGTCTCCACGGCACTGGCCCAGGAGGCCCGGCGCGAGGAGCGTCCGCACCCGTCCTCGTCCGTACAGATGGTCCCGTAACCCCGGTGCGACGTCCTCCAGGTTTGGTCTCGCGCCCTTCTTTCTTTGAGGTTATAGTAACGACGTGGATGAACATCCCCCAGGGTTCAACGCCGTAGCGCCTCGCGTCTCGTACTCGCTCCCGGGCCCACGCCGTCCTCGCGCGTGAGTCTGCCCGGACAACCGGCCGGCGTCGTGAACCAACAAGTTGCGTCGTCGGGTGGAGTGGGTCCGCAGTACGGCCGCAGGTCGGTTACGGGGCGGTCCAGGATGGATCAGGCATCCATGGTCTCGGTCCCCTTGTGTCCTGGAAGCCCTGATGTCTTGTAAGCTGTTCGTTGCCAACTTTCCTTATTCGACGACCCCGGAAGAGCTCACCGGCATCTTCAGCAGTCATGGTGAAGTGCTGTCGGTGAAAGTCGCGACCGATCGTGAGACTGGCCGGTCGCGAGGCTTCGGCTTCGTCGAGATGGCGTCGCAGGAGGCCGCGGACACGGCCATCCGCGAGCTGGACGGCTTTCAGATGGGCGGACGGGCATTGGCCGTCAGGGTCGCCGAGGAGCGCGCCCGGCCGATGGGCGGACCCGGCGGTGCCATGGGCGCTCCCCGTGGTCCCCGCGGCCCGCGTCCGATGGGTGGCGACGGCGGCGGTCCTCGCGGTGGCTTCGGTGGCCCGCGGGGCGGTGGCGGCGGCTTCGGCGGCCCGCGCGAGGGTGGCTTCGGCGGTCCGCGCGACGATGGCGGCTTCGGCGGCCCGCGTGGTCCCCGCGGTCCACGCGGTCCCCGTTACTGATCCGATCCTGACTTTCTCGGGGTGAACGGGCGCCCGGCTGGTTGGCCGGGCGCTCCACCCGATCCCTTTTTCTTTCAGCGGACCATGACGACCGGCTCGCCGAGTGCCGTCATCAGAGGGTCCACGCCGAGGCCAGGGCGCTCGGAGGCACGCATGGACCCGGCATGGCGCGAGGGCGCGCCATCGGCGGTCCGGACCGTTACGTAGCTGTTGAAGTCGGTGGCCGAGAAGCGGAAGCGCTCCGGAGTGCTGTGGGCGAGGTGGGCGATCGCCGCGGTGGTGATGTCCCCACCCCAGCTGTCCTCGATCGTCATCGCGATGCCGAGCTCGACGCAGAGATCACGGATGAGCCGGGCCTTGGTCAGGCCGCCGACCTTCGAGATCTTGATGTTGAGCACGTCCATCGCGCGATCGGCGGCGGCCCGCACCAGGGCCTGGACATCGCCCACGATCTCGTCGAGCACGAAAGGGTGCCGGCACTGACGACGGACTTCCAGGCACTCCTCGTAGGTGGCGCAGGGCTGCTCGATGTAGACGTCGAGATCGTCGACCGCGCGGATCACGCGCAGCGCCTCGTGCGGCAGCCAGCCCGTGTTCGCGTCGGCGACGAGGATCTCGTCCGGCCCCAGCACCGCGCGTACGGCGCGGATGCGGGCGATGTCCGCCTCGACGGAGCTGCCCGACTTGAGCTGGAACCGTCGGTAGCCCTGCTCGCGATAGGCCGCGACATTGGCGGCCATGGCATCCGGGGCCGCCTGCGAGATGGCCCGGTAGAGGTCGACGGCTTCCCCCTGACGCCCCCCGAGCAGTGTCACGACGGGAACGCCCAGTGCCTTGCCGGCAAGGTCCCAGCAGGCGATGTCGAGGGCGGCCTTCGCATAAGCGTGGCCCTTCAGCGCCCCGTCCATGGCGAGGTTGACCGACGTCACGTCCCGGGGGTCGAGGCCGATCAGGGCCGGTGCGATCTCGCCGATGCCCGTCCGCACCCCGGCCGCATAGGCCGGCAGGTAGACGGGGCCGAGCGGGCAGGTCTCGCCCCAGCCGGTGAGCCCCTCGTCCGTCGTGACCGAGACCACCGTGCTGTCGAACACCTCGACGAACTTGCCGAGCGACCATGCATAGCGGCCTTCGCGCAGGGGCAGCTCCACCCGGTAGGCGCGCACCTCGGCGATCCGCATCCGATCCTCCCCGTTTCGCCCCGTGCCGGGCGCGCTCGCGTTGACGGTCGACCGACCCCTACCTACATACCGCCCGCCCTGCATAGTCCCGGTTCCGTGGACGGATGATCGTCGAGCTCAACGCGCGTTCGAAGGAGGTCTTTCGGCAGATCGTCGACGCCTATGTGGCGACGGGCGAGCCTGTCGGCTCGCGCACGATCGCGCGCCGCCTCGACGAGCAGCTCTCGCCGGCCACGATCCGCAACGTCATGGCCGACCTGGAGGAGGCGGGGCTGCTCTATGCACCGCACACCTCGGCCGGTCGCATGCCGACCGAGGCAGGCCTGCGCTTCTATATCGACGGTCTCTTGGAGCTGGGCGGCCTCAGTGACGAGGAGCGGCGGATCATCCAGAGCGAGTGCGCCGCGCGTGGCCGCAGCCTCGAAGCGGTGTTGGGCGACGCCACCAACACGCTCTCCGACCTGACGCGCTTCGCCGGCATCGTCGTGGCACCCACCAGCGACCGGCCGTTCAAGCACATCGAGTATGTCCCCCTGTCGCCCGGCCGCGCGCTGGTCGTGATGGTGATGGACAACGGCATGGTCGAGAACCGGGTCATCGAGGTCCCGCTCGGCATGTCGGGCTCGACCCTCGTCGAGGCCGGTAACTTCCTGACCGCCCGGTTGGCTGGCCGCAGCTTCGGCGAGGCGCGCTCCACCATTCTGGAGGAAATCGAGCAGCGCCGGACCGAGCTCGACGAATTGACCCAGAAGGTCGTCTCCGAGGGGCTCGCCACCTGGGCGGATCCGAGTCGGGAGGGACGCGACGGCGGCTTCCTCATCGTCCGCGGTCATGCGCGCCTGCTCGAGGATGTGACCAACCTCATCGACCTCGAGCGGATCCGGACGTTGTTCGACGTGTTGGAGACGCGCAGGAGCTTCCTGAAGCTGATCGACCTGGCCCAGGCGGCACGTGGCGTGCAGATCTTCGTCGGGCGCGAGAACGAGCTGTTCGGCCTGTCCGGCTGCTCGATGGTCGTCGCCCCCTACCATGCGAGCGGCGAGGACGGCCGCCCCACCGTCGTCGGTGCCATCGGCGTGATCGGCCCGACGCGAATGAACTATGCCCGGATCATCCCCCTTGTGGACTATACGGCACGGGTGGTGAGCCGATTGATGGGAACTCCGGACAGCGAGACGCAGAGATGAGCGAGCCGAAGAACGAGGAAGCGACCGTCGAGACCGTGGCCGACTCCGCCCCGCCCGCCGAAGCCACACCCGAGATTGCACCGCCGACGGCCGAGGAGTTCGCGGAGATGAAGGACCGTCTCCTGCGGACGCTGGCCGAGATGGAGAACCTGCGGACGCGCACCCAGCGCGATCTCGACGAGGGGCGCAAATACGCGGTGACCTCCTTCGCCCGCGACCTCCTGGACGTGGCCGACAATCTGCGCCGTGCCCTGGCCTCGGTGCCGGCCGAGGTGAAGTCGCAGGCGGGCCCCATGGGCAATCTCGTCACCGGCGTGGAAATGACGGAGCGCTCGCTGCTCAACGCCTTCGAGAAGCACCAGGTGCGCAAGGTCTCGCCGCAGCCCGGCGAGAAGTTCGACCACAAGGTGCACCAGGCGATGTTCGAGGTGCCGACGGCCGCTCAACCGGCGGGTGCCGTTGCCGAGGTCATGCAGGACGGCTATGTGATCGGCGACCGCCTGCTACGTCCGGCGCTCGTCGGTGTGGCCAAGGCTCCTGCGGGAGAGGCGCCGCCGGCGGCACGCGGCAGCAAGGTGGACACGAACGCCTGAGTTGAGAGGCGTACGGCGGTAATCTCCGCCTTCCGGTGTCCTCGCACGAGAGTCTGGTCATGCACGGCAGCATCAAGAAGGTCGTCCTGGCATATTCGGGAGGGCTCGACACGTCGGTCATCCTGCGCTGGCTGCAGGACGTCTATCGCTGCGAGGTCGTGACCTTCACCGCCGATCTCGGCCAGGGCGAGGAGTTGGCCCCGGCGCGGGCCAAGGCCGAGATGATGGGCGTGAAGCAGATCTACATCGAGGATCTGCAGGAGGAGTTCGTCCGCGACTTCGTCTTTCCGATGTTCCGGGCCAACACGGTCTACGAGGGCAGCTACCTGCTCGGCACCTCGATCGCGCGGCCGCTCATCGCCAAGCGCCTGATCGAGATCGCGGCCGAGGTCGGGGCGGATGCCGTCTCCCACGGTGCCACCGGCAAGGGCAACGATCAGGTCCGTTTCGAGCTGTCCTGCTACGCGCTGAACCCGCATATCAAGGTCATCGCCCCCTGGCGGGAATGGGACCTCGAGAGCCGCGAGAAGCTCATCGAGTACGCCGAGAGCCGGCAGATCCCCATACCGCGCGGCAAGCGGGGCGAGCCGCCCTATTCGACCGACGCCAATCTCCTGCACATCTCCTACGAGGGTCGGGCGCTCGAAGACCCCTGGGTCGAGCCCGACGACGAGATGTTCACCCGCACCGTGGCTCCGGAGCTGGCCCCCGATACGCCGACCTATGTCGAGATCGGCTTCGAGCGGGGCGATGCCGTCAGCGTCGACGGCGAGGCCCTCTCGCCGGCCAACCTGCTGCGGCGCCTCAACGATCTGGCGGGTGCGAACGGCATCGGCCGGCTCGACCTCGTCGAGAACCGCTTCGTCGGCATGAAGAGCCGCGGCGTCTATGAGACTCCCGGCGGCACCGTCCTGATCGCGGCGCACCGGGCGATCGAGAGCATCACCCTCGATCGCGGTGCCGGCCATCTCAAGGACGAGTTGATGCCGCGCTATGCGGAGCTCATCTACAACGGCTTCTGGTTTTCGCCCGAGCGCGAGATGCTGCAGGCGCTGATCGACAAGAGCCAGGAGCACGTCACCGGCACCGTGCGCCTCAAGCTGTTCAAGGGTGCCGTTCAGGTCGTCGGCCGCAAGAGCCCGCGCACGCTCTATAGCCAGGACTTCGCGACCTTCGAGAAGGACACCGTCTACAACCAGCGCGACGCCGAGGGCTTCATCCGGCTCAACGCGCTCCGCCTGCGGATCGGTGCCCTCGCCGACGAGATGGGCGGCAAGGGCGGGTAACCGTCGACGTCAGGCCTGCGGCTTCCAGACCCGCCGCGCCAGCTCCAGCATGTTGAGGCCGAGGATGGCGCTGATGTCCTCCTCGGCGTAGCCGCGCTCGTCGAGGCCGTCGGTGATCTCGGGCAGCTGCTCGGGTGTCGCGATCTGGATGTCGGCGATGCCGCTGCCATAGCCCTGCGAGCGCGGCCACCAATAGTCACGGTCCATGCCCGGCGGGTCCTCGTCGAGGCCCTGGTTCGGGTAGGTGTAGTCGATCCCGAGCCCGATCCGCGCCGGGCCGATCCGGTCGGCCAGCCAGTCGATGCAGTCGAGTATGGAAGGCGTCCCCGCCGCCGGATCGGTGAGGAAGCGGCCGACACCGTTGACGCAGACGATGCCGCCTGTCGCGACGCAGGCGTCGATCTGTTCCTCGGTCGCGTTGCGCAGGTCGCCCTTCAGGGCCCGCGGGTTGGAGTGGCTGAAGATCACCGGGCCCAGGCCCATGTCCATGATGTCGAGGCTCGTCCGGTGGCCGGTGTGCGAGCAGTCCATGAACAGACCGGCCGCATGGATCGCCGCCACCACCTTGCGGCCCAGCGGCGTCAGCGGGACGTCGTCGTCGTAGCAGCCGCCGCCGATCTCGTTGTTGCGGTTGTAGGCGAGGTGGACCTGCCGCACCCCGAGCCGGGCGAAGAGGGCGATCATCTCGGGCCGGCGGTGCAGTGGGATGCCGCCCTCCAGGTCGAAGGCGACCGCGAGCTTGCCCTCCTGCTTGGCGCGCTCGATGTCGGCCACCGTCTCGACCTGGATGAAGCTCTCCGGGTGGGCGGCGATCTGGGCGCGGAACGTGGCGATCAGCGGGATGATCTGGTCCAGCGGGTTCATGTCCATGCCGATGTTCACCGACACGAAGGTCGCCCCTGCGGCCAGATGCCGCCGCAGCACGGAGACGTCGCAGTCGGCGTGCAGCGGCAGGCAGGCATGCGCGTCCCAGACATAGGCGCTACGGTAGAGATCGGCGGCGGGCATGGATCGGCGGCTCCCTGGCAATCGCCGCTTGGCTAGAGCATCCGCGTCATCGCCAGCAAGGACCCTGACACCGTGCGCCTCCTCACCGTCTTCATCGTCTCGCTGATCAGCCTCTTCATCGGCGCCGTGGGTGCCATCACGCTGGGCAGCAGCTTCTTCGCCGGGGTCGGCGGCTCGACGGGCCTCGCCGTCGGTGCCCAGGTCGGCGCCTGCGCGGCGGTGGATGCGGCCCAGGCCGAGGGACTCGTGCCGGCCGAGTCGGCCGAGCGCCTGCTGACGGCCACCATCGGCCGCCTGCGCGAGGGGCCGATCGGCAAGGGTGCCGCCGAGCCGGTGCGGTGGGTCGGCACGCTGGCCGACTGCCGCGAGGTGGCGGGGAAGGCGGCGAGCCCCTGACGGACGGTCAGTCCGGATCCTTGTCCCAGGCCCTGATCCCGTCCGGCAGCCGCACCCAATGATGGCGGCGGCAGTCGTAGACGGCCACCCGAGGCGGCGGGAAATCGGGATCGGCGAAGCCGCCCACCGCCACCGCCACGCCGGCCTGCTCGACGCCCTCCTCGGTGTGGAACAGGTTGGTGCCGCAGACCGGGCAGAAGCGGAACCGGAAGCGTGCCCCCTGATCGCCCGTGCGGAGGTACTCCGTGGCCGCGCCGTGCACGGTAAAGGGACCGGCGAATCCGGCCAGTGCAGCGAACACGCTGCCGGTCCGTTGCTGGCAGGCGAGGCAGTGGCAGACGCCGACACTTCGCGGCTCGCCCTGCACCTCGATCCGCAGCTGGCCGCAGGAGCATGACGCCGTTCGGGTGCGCATGGAGGCACCTGGTCCGCTGATGGTCTCGCCCGCTGCAGCCCGTCCGGAGGCTCGCGACGTCACAGTATGGCACACGCGACCGTCAGTCGTGCCGGATTTCGCGCCGGCGCAGCTGATGTCAGGCCGCGATCCGTGAAGATCGTCGTTCGAGGGCGGCCAAGGCCCGTCGTTGGCGGCGGTTCAGGCCGATCGGCTCGGGTTCGTTCGGCATTTTCGCTTCCAGCGCGGCCGAAGGCGCCACGGAAAGCCTCGAAGCTGATCTTTCTGACACCGTCGAACCGATGGCGGGAGCACCGTCTACAGTCTGCGCTCGGGTTCGCTCGGTATCTTCGGTGAGCGCTCGGTCGCGCAGGGCGTCGAGGGTCGCCAGGGCGTCGCGCTGCTCGCGGGCGAGGCGGGCGCGGTAGCGGAGCACGGTGTTGAGCGCCTTGAGGCCGGCGGCTTTCGCCGCGTCGCGCATGGCGGCGTCCTCGATCTCCTCGGCGGCGAACAGGTCGCCCATCACCAGGGCTTCCAGCCGGTCGGCGCGCCGCTCGCGCCAGCGGCAGCGGACGACGGCCAGGGCCGCCTGCCATTCGGGCCCGTCGCGCGGACACCAGTGGGCCAGCCACATCGCCTCGTAGCGCTCGAACTCGGCGGGATCTTCGTCCGGCAACAGGAAGAATGTCTCGCCGCAGAGGCCATGGCTGACGCCGTTCAGAGACGAGCGGGCTTTGCCGGCTTCGGTGACGGGACCTCGCGAGCCGGCGCCGTTGCGGCGCGAAGCCTCGGATTGGGCGGGTGAAGGGGTCGTCGGCATGGGCACGATCCGGGTCTGGCTGGTGGCCCGATTGTCGTGCAAGACGACTACGCGATCAAGGAATTTGCGCCTAAACTGTTGAGCCGAGTAGCCGTCCGGCGCGTGCGGCTCTGCTTTGGTGGCTCGCTGCACGCCAGTTCCATCGGCAAAGGTTCGGCGACGCCCAATGAGGTTTCCTCCCGTTTCTGGGATTGAATGTCATTGGGTGCCTCGGTAACAAAATTTGCGCATTATGCGTTATCCGGTAAGTCGTTTCCGTCGTGAGGTAGCCAATGAACGTGTCCATCGGCCAACGATGGGAAGGCTTCGTCGAGAGCGTCGTGAGAAGCGGCCGGTACGGCTCCGCCAGTGAGGTGGTCCGCGAAGGGCTACGACTGGTGGAGGAGCGCGAGGCGAAGCTGCAGGCGCTTCGCGCCACACTCGAGGCTTCGATCGCCGCCGGTGGCGAGGTCACCGACGAGGAGATCGATCAGGCGCTCAATGCTTGCGAGGCCGAACTGGCGCGTGAAGGTATCGGTGCGTGACGAAGGCGATATTCCTCGCCTCGTTCCGGGCCGATCTCGGTCGAAAAGAGTCCAAAGTCCTTTTCCCCACGGAAATTGTCCTGACCCCTTTGACTACCTGGCCCTTTGACTACCGCTCGCTGCTAAGTGGACCAGGTACAGAACGTTATTGCGCTGCGGGATATGCGCTTAAGATAGTGACGGATGTAGGCGGCACGTTTATTGCAAAGACCATTTGTATTCATCACACCACTCTTGAGATGATGTGCACAAACACTTTGTGAAGTCATAATTTACGTTGGGCTGCCCCCCAAGGGAGAATGTAGGTGTTACTCGCAAAAGCGCAACAAAAGTAAGGAAATAAGATCCGGTACTATAGTTTCTCTGATCAACAATTTTATAATAGTGATTTTGCACTAGGCTACCGATTTCTGGGCACCAGAGATACCAACTGTCGTTTTCGTCATATGAGAATTCATTCCAGCTCTGGCCTGAAGATGGATCAGCGATGAAGATCAAGGCTAACGCGAGCGGGTAGATGTAGATTCGAGGTCTCATTTGTCGCGCACTCCCGGATTTCTTCAGACGGGCTTCGCCTTAGCCCGAATTCCCCAGCTGGCCAATGTCACCGCGCTCGTCGTCAACTACCCGGTCCGACAGCGGAATCGTCGCGTATCATCACACCGCAAGCAACGCTTACGCTAGTTTTTATGAAGTCATAGGTGCCTTTTTGTCCCGCCCTTTTTGGTCCCCGGCGATGGAGGCGCGGCAATGACGGATGCCGCGTAGCGTGTGCTTCCGGAGTTCTTCGGTCAGCACCCTGAGAAGGCGGTAGGGGCAGGCGTGGGCAGCTATTTGTTGGTGTTTCAGACCCCTTTTGGCTCAAAGCCACCTTTGGCTGATGATTGCAGCGAAAGGCCACTCCGTATGTCCATTCAGGACCCGTTCGTTGGGAAAGGAAGCAAAATCATTAGAATGGAATTTCGTCTTCCAAGGGCTTGGAAGCTGGCACGACACCCTTTCGCAGGGGTGTGTTATTGACGACAAACAGGTTCAGTATGTCGTCGCGTTCCATGAACAACACTTGGCTGCGCTTGGTCGCGTCCAGCTTACCGCCGAGCCAGTTCCGCGCCGCCTTTGTGATTTCGCCTCCAGCGACAATGAAGACGTGATCAACAAGAACCTTCCGGCTCACTTCTGGGTCGAATATCTCATGACCAGTCATCATGGAAATCTGGTTCAAGATTTCTGCGATGTTTGAACTTCCCGGCCGGGAGGCACCTGCCGCGTCGAGCTTGCCCTTCTTCGCCTGAAGGCCAAAATAGAGGATGTGCTGCGTCGGAAGCACATAGCGCATCCACACATCCTTGCCGTACTCAAGAGCTTTGTCCTTGTGGCCCGCAGCCGTGATTCTATGAAAACCAAGCTGACGGAACAGTGGCACGAGGATTTCTTCGATTAGCTCGTCTTCGCTAGCGCGGTCGAGATATGCTGCGAGCTGGTCCCGGCGGGAGACCTCTTCCGGCGACATGGGACGGTGCGGGTTCGCAGCCGCGCCGAGCACCGTCCTTGTCACGGTGTGGCGGAGATAGCACCGGCGATCATCTCCATAGAACGCCTCGAAACCTTCTCGCGCCAACGCGGCATTGAGGCGTTCCATCGCACCCGGCCGCTCGTTCCCCTCATTTTGTGCATCGCCCTGGTCCATCAGGGTAGCGATGACGCGTAGGAAGGCGTCGGGAGGCGTGTTCGCGTTCTTCCACGGCTTTCCTAGAATTTCTCCGAGCGTGTTTGCAACCCACCAGGATCTGGTCGATCCATCGTGGCGGTACTCAGTGCCGGCGTCTTCGAAGAAATGCGAGAGATAGCTGCTGCTGCGGTAGGGAAATAGGCTGGTGTCGGAATTGGCATTGCCGCAGACCATATCGGCCAACTCCTCCAAGGTTCTGCGACGAAATTTCATTGCCTACTGTTGGTCGGAGCCATGGGGTCACCACCAGCGATACCACCACCCGCCTCTGTGGTCATTGCTATCACGATCCCAGGTCTGCAGCTCGTTCAAGCGGCCCGCTCATACCCCACCACGATACCCACCAGATCGTCCATGATCTCGTGGATCTGGTAGTCCTTCGGCGTGTAGACGCGGGCGACGCCGGCGGCGAGGAGCTCCTTCTCGTCCTCGGGGGGGATGATGCCGCCGACGACGACGGGGACGTCGCCGAGGCCGAGGTCGCGCATGCGGCGGAGCACGTCCTTCACCAGGACCAAGTGCGAGCCCGAGAGGATGGAGAGGCCGACGATGTGCACACCCTCTTCGAGGGCCGCGTTGGCGATGCGGGCGGGGGTGAGGCGGATGCCCTCGTAGACGACCTCCATGCCGGAATCGCGGGCCGCCACGGCGATCTGCTCGGCCCCGTTGCTGTGGCCGTCCAGGCCGGGCTTGCCGACCAGGATCTTGATGCGGCGGCCGAGCTTGCGCGAGGCGGCTTCCACCTTCTCGCGGACAGGCGCCAGCACGTCGGCCTCATGGCCGGTGCGGGCACCGGCGACCCCGGTCGGGGCGCGGTACTCGCCGAACACCTCGCGCAGGGCCTGCGCCCATTCGCCGGTGGTGACTCCGGCATGGGCACAACCGATCGAGGCCGGCATGACGTTGCGGCCTTCCTGGGCGGCGTTGCGCAGCTCGGCCAGGGCCTTGGTCACGGCGGCATCGTCGCGGGAGGCGCGGTGCGCCTTGAGGCGCTCGATCTGCTCGCGCTCGGCGGCGGGGTCGACCGAGAGGAAGCCGGCGTCCTCGCCAGTGGTGAGCGGGCAGGGGGCCGACTCGACGTAGCAGTTCACGCCGACGACCTTCTGCGCCCCGGCGGAGATCGCCTGGAAGCGGACGGCACTGCTCTCGACGAGACGGCTCTTCATGTAGCCGGCTTCGACGGCGACCAGCGCCCCGCCCATGGCGTCGATGCGGGCCAGCTCGGCCTTCGCCTCCTCCTTCAGGGCCGCCACCTTGGCGGCGATGACGGTGGAGCCGTCGAAGATGTCCTCATATTCGAGGAGGTCGGTCTCGTAGGCCAGGATCTGCTGCATGCGCAGCGACCATTGCTGGTCCCAGGGGCGCGGCAGGCCCAGGGCCTCGTTCCAGGCCGGGAGCTGGACGGCGCGGGCGCGCGCCCCCTTGCTCAGCGTGACGGCCAGCATCTCGAGCAGGATGCGGTAGACGTTGTTCTCGGGCTGCTGCTCGGTGAGGCCCAGGCTGTTCACCTGCACGCCGTAGCGGAAGAGACGATACTTCTCCTCGGCGACGCCGTAGCGCTCGCGGCAGATCTCGTCCCACAGCTCGACGAACGCCCGCATCTTGCAGAGCTCGGTGAGGAAGCGGATGCCGGCGTTGACGAAGAAGGAGACGCGGCCGACGACCTTCGGGAACTCGGCCTCGGGCACCTGGCCGCCGGCCTTGATGGCGTCCAACAGGGCGATCGCGGTGGCCAGCGCGAAGGCCAGCTCCTGGAACGGTGTCGCACCCGCCTCCTGCAGGTGGTAGCTGCAGACGTTGGTCGGGTTCCACTTCGGGATCTCGCGATAGGCGAAGGCCACCACGTCGCCGGTCAGCCGCATGCTGGGCTTGGGCGGGAAGATGTAGGTGCCGCGCGAGAGATATTCCTTGATCAGGTCGTTCTGCACCGTGCCCTGCAGCTTGGCGCGGTTGGCACCCTGCTGCTCGGCAACGGCGACGTAGAGGGCGAGCAGCCAGGGGGCCGTCGCGTTGATCGTCATCGAGGTGTTCATCTGCTCGAGCGGGATGCCGTCGAACAGCGTCGCCATGTCGCGGATCGAGGTGATGGGGACGCCGACCTTGCCGACCTCGCCCGCCGCCAGCGGGTGATCGCTGTCGTAGCCGGTCTGCGTCGGCAGGTCGAAGGCGACCGAGAGGCCGGTCTGACCGCGCGCCAGGTTCGTACGATACAAGGTGTTGCTGGCCGCGGCCGAGCTGTGCCCGGCATAGGTGCGAAACAGCCAGGGCTGGTCCCGCAGGGAGGCTGAGGCGCTCTGCGACATTTCAACACCTTTCTGGCGCTGCAACATGGCCCGCTTTCAACACTTCCCGAGCCGAGACGTTGTGCGGGCTCGCGGTGCTAACACTTTTGCTGCGTTTGCGTCAAAGGTGTTTTCGTGTTGACGCCCAACACTTATCGTGACAGGTGTCCGCGCCGTGAACGAGCCCGTGATGTGAGATGAGCAAAGACACCGTCGAGCAGGTCATCCGCAAATTCGGCTCCCAACAGCGCGTCGCCGAGCTGCTGGGCATCTGGCAGACGGCGGTCAGCGGCTGGGTGCGGCGCGGGGCCATCCCGGCGCGCCGCCAGGAGGAGCTGCTGCTGATCGCCCGGCGCGAGGGCGTCGACCTCCTGCCGGCCGACTTCTTCGGCGAAGTGGAGGTCGCGGACGGCACCCACGGGCGCATCCATCATCCGCGACCAAGTACCGCCTCCTACATCAGCCTCGAACAGGGACATCGTCTGGCCATGACCCCCCCGAACACAGCCGAAGTGATCGAATTGAAGAAGCCGGCCGTGAACCGCGTCGAGAACAAGGACCTGTACGAGATCGGCGAGATCCCGCCGCTCGGCCACGTCCCCGCCAACATGTACGCCTGGGTGATCCGCAAGGACCGCCACGGCGAGCCGCTCTCGGCGATGCAGCAGGAAGTCGTGCCGACCCACCAGATCGGCGACGACGAGTGCCTCGTCATGGTGATGGCGGGGGGCGTGAACTACAACGGCGTGTGGGCGGCGCTGGGCAAGCCCATCTCCGTGCTCGACGTGCACAAGCAGCCCTACCACATCGCCGGGTCGGATGCGGCCGGCGTCGTCTGGGCGGTCGGCTCCAAGGTGAAGCGGTGGAAGGTCGGCGACGAGGTCGTCGTCCACTGCAACCAGGACGACGGCGACGACGAGGAGTGCAACGGCGGCGATCCGATGAACTCGCCGAGCCAGCGTATCTGGGGCTACGAGACGCCGGACGGCAGCTTCGCCCAGTTCTGTCGGGTGCAGTCGCGCCAGCTGATGCCGCGGCCGAAGCACCTCACCTGGGAAGAGGCCGCCTGCTACACGCTGGTGCTGGCGACCGCCTATCGGATGCTGTTCGGCCACCCGCCGCACGGCCTGAAGCCCGGTGACAACGTCCTGGTGTGGGGCGGTGCCGGCGGTCTCGGCTCGATGGCGATCCAGCTCATCGCGGCTTCGGGCGGCAACGCGATCGCCGTCATCTCCGAGGAGGACAAGCGCGACTTCGTCCTTTCGCTCGGTGCGAAGGGGGCGATCAACCGCAAGGACTTCAACTGCTGGGGCCAGCTGCCCGACGTCGACGACGCCGAAGGCTACGCCCAGTACATGAAGGAAGTGCGCAAGTTCGGTGGTGCGATCTGGGCCATCACCGGCAAGGGTGTCGACGTCGACATGGTGTTCGAGCACCCGGGCGAGACGACGTTTCCGGTCTCGGCCTTCGTCGTCAAGCGAGGCGGCATGGTCGTCATCTGTGCCGGCACCACCGGCTACAACCTGACTTTCGACGCGCGCTTCATGTGGATGCGCCAGAAGCGCCTGCAGGGCAGCCACTTCGCCAACCTGAAACAGGCCTCGGCGGCCAACAAGTTCGTGCTGAACCGCCAGGTCGATCCCTGCATGTCCGAGGTGTTCTCCTGGGCGGACATCCCGCGCGCGCACATGAAGATGTGGAAGAACCAGCACAAGCCCGGGAACATGGCGGTGCTGGTGCAGGCGAAGCGGCCGGGTCTGCGCACCCTCGAGGAGGCGATGGAAGACTGATGGCCGCGAACCTGGCTCATGCCCCGAGCGAGAAGCAGCTGCTCGACCTGACCAAGGGCGCCCTCAAGGACGCCCAGGGTCTGCTGCAGGCGGCGACCAACACCCTGCGTGCCCGGCTGGTGCCGGGCGGGCGGCTCGATGCCGCCAAGTTCGAGCGCGAGCAGCACGCGGCCCACGGCCTCGCCTGGCTGCAGGTCTACGTCCAGGCCCTGCAGCAGATGCAGGACTGGGCGGAGCACCTGACCGGTGCCGGCCGCTTCCGCGAGCTCGAGCAGCTGATGCTGCAGGCGGCCTTCGGCGAGTATCTCGCCCGGATCGCCGGCGGCATCCCGATGAGCCAGGGTGAGATGGTGCGCCCGCACGATCTGCACCTGCACGACCAGGCGGTGGCGGCATTCCTCACGCCGGGCGTGCAGCGGCTGATCGAGACCGGCAACACCGACGAGGTGCGCCTGCGCATCGCCGAGCTGATCGCCGACGGCGATTTCGGCGAGTGGGGTCTGGAAGACGACACCCTCGACATGATGCGCGAGCAGTTCCGCCGCTTCTCCGACGACAAGGTCATTCCCTTCGCCCATGGCTGGCACGAGCGCGACGAGCTGATCCCGATCGGCCTGATCGAGGAGCTCTCCGAGCTCGGCGTGTTCGGGCTTACGATCCCGGAGGAGAACGGCGGCTTGGGGCTCGGCAAGGTAGCGATGTGCGTCGTCACCGAGGAGCTCTCGCGGGGCTATATCGGCGTCGGCTCGCTCGGCACCCGCTCCGAGATCGCGGGCGAGCTGATCCGCCTCGGCGGCACGGCCGAGCAGAAGGAAAAGTATCTCCCGAAGCTGGCATCGGGCGAGATCCTGCCGACGGCCGTCTTCACCGAGCCCAACACCGGCTCGGACCTCGCCTCGCTCACCACACGCGCGGTCCGCAAGGACGGCAATTTCGTGGTGACGGGGGCCAAGACCTGGATCACGCACGCAGCCCGCGCCGATCTCATGACCCTCTTGGTTCGGACCAACCCGGACGAGAAGGGCTATCGCGGCCTCTCCATGCTGCTGGCCGAGAAGCCCCGCGGCACGGACGCTGATCCGTTCCCGATCGAGGGTCTCTCCGGCGGCGAGATCCACGTCCTCGGCTACCGGGGCATGAAGGAGTACACGCTCTCCTTCGACGGCTTCGTCGTTCCCGAGGGCCAGCTGCTGGGCGGCGAGGAAGGCCAGGGCTTCAAGCAGCTCATGGCGACCTTCGAGGGGGCACGCATCCAGACGGCGGCCCGGGCCATCGGCGTCGCCCGCCGGGCATTGGAGTTGGGCCTGCGCTACTCCAAGGAGCGAATCCAGTTCGGCAAGCCGCTGCTGGCCTTCCCGCGGGTCGCCGGCAAGCTCGCCTGGATGGCGGTCGAGATCATGATCGCCCGCCAGCTGACGCTGCACTCGGCACGCGAGAAGGACGCCGAGCACCGCTGCGACCTGGAGGCGGGTCTCGCGAAGCTCCTGGGCGCCCAGGTCGCCTGGGCGTGCGCCGACAATGCCTTGCAGGTGCACGGCGGAAACGGGTACGCAGAGGAATACGAGATCAGCCGCGTGCTCTGCGACGCGCGCATCCTCAACATCTTCGAGGGTGCGGCGGAAATCCAGGCGCAGGTCATCGCACGACGGCTGCTGGCCGACTGATCGGGCCGAGTAGAGCGGGGGAGGAGATGCGACGGCGGTCGGACCAACCGACCGCCGGCATCAATTTGGTGCGCCCAACTTCGTGGACTGCAGGTGCTGGACCGACCGACGGCCGCTGACTACTTTCGTGTCATGACCGAGCCGACCGATCACACCTTGGCGCTGCTGCGCCGCATGGATGCCAAGCTATACAGGATCCAGTCCGACGTGACCGACCTTCGGGGCCGGCTGCAACGGGTCGAGGGCCGGCTGACCAGCGTCGACGCTCGGCTTGGTGTCCTCCGATTGGCGAGGATCGAGGACGTCATTGTCCTGGCGGAACCGCAGGCCGAGTGAGCATGGCGGCTAACCCGGACAGGCTCTACGACACCGACTTCTACGCCTGGACCCGGCGCCAGGCAGAGGAGCTACGCCGCCTCAAGGACCTGCGGCTGAACGTCGAACTCGATCTCGACCATGTCGCCGAGGAGATCGAGGATTTGGGAACCTCGGAGCGTGATGCCTGCCGCAGCCAGGTCGAACGGATCCTGGAGCACTTTCTGAAGCTGGCCTACTCACCGGCTCCCCAACCGCGGCGCGGGTGGCAACGCTCCATCGTGGAAGCGCGCTCGGTGCTGGAGAACAAGCTCTCGGCGTCGATCCGACGTGATGTGGAGCAGCAGATGCCCCGGCTCTACCGCAGCGCCCGTCGCGCCGCGATCCTGGCGCTGGAGGAGTACGACGAAGCGGAAGCCGCCCGGCTGCTGCCGGAGTCGGGTGTGTGGACGTTGGATGACGTCCTCCGCGACGACTGGTACCCGGCGTCGCAGCTCGCTTAAGCCCGTATCCGGCCGTTGCCTGCGTCATCGGGGATTGGACGCATAACCGTCGAACGCCTGAAGGACATGGTGCCGAGGCCGAAACTCAGCCTTCTCCGCCGATCCGCTCAGCCGCTCGGAGTATGCAGCCTCTCGATCGAAGCGCTCGATGTCCGGCGGCCAATTCAGCGCGAGCAACCGCGCCAGCGCTGCACGTTGCTCGGGCGTTAATCGATCTGGTCGGTCCAAGACCGGCGGCCGGCGGGCCACTGGCTCGTCATCACGCGAAGTGCTGGTTTCGATATCGGTCATCGCGAACTCAAGAAATTGCCTCAATGCTGGACATCAACGCCATAGGGCAAGCCTACCGCTGGGCCGCCTCGTCGCATACTATTCATCGGCCGTGATGCGGGACCGGATCACGGCAAAGGAAGTGGTGCATGGCAGACGACGACACCAGAACCGCTTCGCTGGACGAGATCAGGCGAATGCGCGCGAAAGGCCTGACGAAAGCGACCCCGCCTGATGCGCCCGAGATCGAGCTCGACGAGGAGTTCTGGCGCAACGCCCGGATCGTGAGCACCGCCGCAGTCCGCAAGACTTCGGTGCATCTGCGCATCGACCCGGAAACCTTCGCGTTCTTTCGTGCGGGCGGGAAAGGCCACCTCACCCGCATGGCGAAGGTGCTGAAGGCGTACGCCAAGGGCCATCACGAGGCCGTCGAAAAGTAACCGATAGCGATGACGAAAAGCTCGCCCAGCCTCTGCACCGACAGGACGTAGCGACCTGTCAGAGCGGCGCGTTCGGCGACCTCCCTGGCACGCGGTTGGCGCAGCGGCTTCCGGCCGTCGAATAGGTAGATCAGGACGTTCGTATCGAGCCCGAAACGCTCAGCCGCCACCACCGATGCGCCCCAGCCGGTCGGAATAAGCCTCCTCGCGATCGAGGCGCTCGATGCCGAGAGGCATGTTCGTGGAGAGCAGCCGCCCTAGGGCGGTGCGTTGCTCGGACGTCAGCTGCGGCGGTCGGTCCTCGGCCGGCAGCAGTCGTGCCACGGGTTTGCCGTGCCGCAGGACGACGAATCCCTGCCCCGTTTGCTCGACCCGCCGGACGAGCTCGGAAAATCGCTGATTGGCGTCGCGCAAGTTGATGGTGGGGAGGTCGGTCATTTTTGGCTCCGCAGGCGTGGTGCCATGAAGGACATGTCCGGCAGGCGGGCAAGCCTGTGATCGGTCTACTCGCTGCTCTTCCTGCGAAAAGCGTCTGCCGGCACTCTGTCGCGTGGACAGAATCGTCGATGTCTCTGCGAACGCTGGGCGATCCACCACCAGACCCGGTAGGCGCAGTCGCCAGGGCGCTCGCACGGGCAACTCGGGCAACCGCTACCCGTTGCGTGGCATGAACGGGACCAACCAAGGGCGGATCGCATGCAGCTTCCCAAGAACACCACCATCGCCGTCGCCGACGGCACCAAGCTCCATCTGTTCCGCAACACCGGTGACGAGGCGCATCCCAAGCTCACGGCACTGCCCGAGCCTGCCATCGGTGGCGACAACAAGAGTGCTGGCGTCCACCACTCCAGCAGTTCCGCCAACCCCAACGATAGTCGCCTGGAAGAAGACAGCTTCGCTGCCGCCACCGCCGACTGGCTCAACAAGGAAATCCTCGGTCACCGCATCGACGACCTCGTCGTCATCGCGGCGCCCAAATCACTGGGAGAATTGCGCAAGCACTATCACAAGGCGTTGCAGGGCAAGCTGCTCTACGAACTGGCCAAGGATCTGACCGGCCACTCGATCGCCGACATCGAGGTCGCGCTGGCGAAGGCCTGACCGGAGCTCAAGCAATCGCCTCGCCGCCGTCTTTCGCCACCGCCCACCCTCACGAGTCACCCTTAAGGGCGATGAGTGCCAGGGTTTCGGTCCAGGATTGGTAGATGCCGCCGACCAGGAAGAGGGCACTCGAGCCGGCGACGGCGAAAGGGGCGAGGGAATCGCCCCTGATCAGGCCGGCGCCGCCGGCGATCAGGCAGATGGCGGCGACGACCGGGACGACGTTGTAGAAGTTCCAGTTCAGCAACGAGTTGATGGCCCGGAGCTTGACCTTGCGGCGGACGCGGATGCCGGCGATCCGGTAGACGGCGCCGACAGTGCCGCCGACGACGAAGAGAATGCCCACCGGCACGTCGGACGGCCAGGGTGCCAGGGCCGCCATGCTCTGGAGCAGCACGCTGCCGAAGCAGTACAGGGCCGGGGTCATCGAGGCGTCGGCGATCTCCATCGTGCGGGAGGTCGACAGGTTGGTGCCGAGGGTGACGACGACGAACAGCAGGCCGACGAGTGTCGCACCGGCCGACCCCGTCAGGGCGAAGAAATCACTCCAGCCGGCGAGCATGGAACCTTCTGAACACTCGATGAGCGCAGCTTATCGAAGGCGCGCCGGGGCGCGTCAGGGCAGCAGCACGATGTCGTCCGGGCGCCACGCCTTCTCGAACCACGGCTCCAGCGGGCCGTATAGGCGGAGGATGGTGAACCAGGACGTGCGGGGGACGGTCTGGACCCAGTTGCTCTCGTGACCGGCCGGCGCCTTCGGGCCGAAATAGACGTCGACGGAGCCGTCGGGGTTGGACTGCACCGCCTTGTTCTGGCTGCTCACACTGGGGAACCGCTGATCGGTCTGCACCATCGAGCGGGTCTGGGCGTCGTAGACGATCACCGACCAGAAGGTCTTGACCGGGATGTTCGGGGGCAGGTGCAGCTTGTAGGCCCTGCCGCCGTCGAGCGGGTTGTCGTCGGCATCCGTTGCCGTCCACGGATAGGTCGAGCCCTCGCCGACGACCGTCGTGTCCATCGCCGGTGTCACGCCGGTGGCGGCGAAGAAGTACATCGCACTGCCGGTGAGGTTGGCCACACCCGGCTGCCACTCGAACTTGTAGCCGCCGATGAAGGGCCGCTTCCAGTTCCGGTCCTCGAAGAACAACGCCTCTTTCTCGCGATTGCGGTAGAACAGCGTCCGCCCGGTCGCGTCGCCGACGGCTGCGGCCTCGGTCAGGATCTTCCGCATCCGGTCGTCCGGCGCGAAGGGCTGGCCCTTCCGGATGCCGACCGAGGCCCAGAAACCCAGCGTCGTGGCATCGATCGCCTCGTTCGGCTCGTTCTGAACCGCCTCGTTCAGCAGCTCCCAGAATCGGAAGTCGCCGGGGCCGACCATGTTGAAGGGCGTGCCCGACATGTCGACGAAGGTCATCTTCGGCGCCTTGGCGGCGTGTCCGAGCGGGTAGACCTTGGTCGTCTTCTTGACGAGGTCGACCCCGGGCGCCGGGCTGCCGTCGACAACGAAGCTGCGCCACACGACCCAGACGCTGAGACTGCCCGGGCGGATCACGTGGTAGCCGGCGGGCACCTCGCCCTCGTAGCCGGGCGGCAGGAACAGGAACTTGCCGCCCTTGCCGTGATCGGGCCCGGTGAAGCCGATGTCGCCGGCCCAGTGGTACCAGATGTCGTTGACCGTCCCCAGGACCTTGGGCGGGGCTTCGAGAACCAGAGGCCCATCGCGCAGATCGATCCAGAACCAAGTGTAAGGCGTGTTGTCGTTCGCGGTGAGCTCGACGGTGCGCGAGTCCACCATCTCTTCCCAGATGGGCACGGTGGTGTTGGCGGGGCCGAGCGAGAGGATCGCCGCCCTGTTCGCCATCTGGTTCACCACCGGAAGGGCCAATAGATAGGCCTGCACCGCCCGCTGAAAGTCGAGATTGTCGTAGAGCTTCTCCGTGCTGGCCTTGTCCGGCACGCCGCCCTGGAAGCTCAACGTGCCGAAGCGCGTCTCGACGCGGTCGGGGACGACCACACCTTGCGGCATGGGTGTGGTGAACTTGAAGACGGGTGGCGTCGGCGTGCCCGTCAGCTGCTGGGCGACGGCCGGCACGGCACCCTGCGCGGCGCAGACCGCGAGTGCCGTAGCGAGCACCAGATAGTGACGATATCGCATGCCATCCTCCCCGAGCAGCGCCGCGGGCGCACGATTCGCCCTGGCGCCTGACGCCCCCACCGCTCGCGCGGTGTGCTAGAGCGCCTCCAGGTCGAGGCGGTTGCTTTTTGGGGACAGGACGGGAGATGCCGACGATGAGGATGCCGGCGATGCAACGCGCGGCGTCGCTGGTGCATCTGCCTGCGTTGCTGGCCGAACTCGGGGTCGATCTAGCCGAGGTCCTTGCGGAGACGGGGGTATCGGTCGCGGACCTTCGACCGGATGCGCACATCCCCTACGCCAGCTACCTCGCGATCCTGGCACGCTCGGCGCGCCTCACAAGATGCCACGATTTCGGGCTGCGCCTCGGCAGCAGGCAGACCTTGGCGGCGCTTGGGCCGGTCGGCCGCTTGATGCGCTGCGCGGCCACGTTGGGGGAGGCCCTGTCTGATTTCGTCGCCTTCCAGATCAGCAATTCGACGGGCGGTGCGGTCTATCTGCACCGGAGCGGCGACGACGTCGCCTTCGGTTACGGCGTCTGCGATCCGGTGACGAAGGCGACGCGCGAGATGCACGACCTCGTCGTCGCGATCGGTTGCCGTCTCGTTCGCGAGTTGACGGGGGGCAAGGTCGAGCCACTGGAAGTCCTCATGATCGGGCGGGAGCCCGACGACCTCGCACCCTATCGCGCACTGACGACGAGCCCGGTGCGCTTCGAGCAGAGCGAGACCTGTCTCGTCCTGTCGCGAGCCGATCTGGAACTCCGGCTGGAAACGGCCGATCCGGCGATGCGGGACGCGCTCTTCGCCGAGTTGCACCAGCGCCTGCTGCAGGCGCCCTGGGGAGTCTCCAGCCGTGTGCGGCATGTGTTGCGGGCGCTAATGATCAGCGGCGTCCATTCGATGCGGGAGGTCGCGGCTCACCTGGGCTTCCACCCAAGGTCGTTGCGGCGCGCGCTCGCCAGCGAGGGCACGACGTTCGAGGCCATCAAGGACGAGACCCGCTATGCGGTCGCGCGGGAGCTGCTGTCCCTGACGCAGCTGCCGGCGGCGGACGTCAGCATGTCGCTGGGCTACGGCACGCCGAGTGCGTTCGTTCACGCGTTCCGCCGATGGAGTGGAAACGCACCGATCCAGTGGCGGCGACGGCTCGGCGAGGGCCACGTCGATCGGTAGTCCCGGCAGTGCCGGGCTTGGGCGGTTGGGACGGCTGACAAGACTTTCTTTCTTGGCCGCAACCCTTGGAAACTTCGGGCGGCGTCGAAAGTTCATCCCTGGCACCGCCCGTAGAGCAAGCGTGGCGGCCGGTGGAGGAACGCTGCTGGGGTATGCGGTCAAGATCAACGGCGCCGAGCACGACGTCGATGTCGATGGCGACACGGCGTTGCTGTGGGTGCTGCGTGACGTGCTGGGGATGACGGGCACGAAGTTCGGCTGCGGCATGGCGCTGTGCGGAGCCTGCACGGTGCATCTCGACGGGCAGCCGGTCCGCTCCTGCGTCACTACGATCGACAGCGTCGGCGACGCCGCGATCACCACGATCGAGGCCATGGGCGAGACGCCGGCCGGGCGGCGGATACAGGAGGCGTGGCTGGACCTCGAGGTGGTGCAGTGCGGCTACTGCCAGTCCGGCCAGATCATGTCGGCGGCGGCGCTGATCGCGGAGAATGCCAGCCCGAGCGACGAGGACATCGACGCGGCGATGTCGGGCAACATCTGCCGCTGCGGCACCTATCTGCGCATCCGCGAGGCCATCAAGCAGGCGGCGCGCGTGGGCGAAACTGCGACGCAGGGAGGCTGACCATGTTGCAGGACCGCTTCTCTGAGGTGAGGCAGGACAAGGTCGGTGCCGCCAGGCTCTCGCGTCGTCACCTCCTCCGTGTGGGCGCTGCCGTCGGTGGCGGGCTGCTGCTGGAGGTGGGGCTGCCCGGGGTCGGGCGAACCGAGGCCGCGGCGACAGGCGACGGCTTCGCTCCCAATGCGTTCGTGCGCATCGGCCGTGACGGCGGGGTGACCGTGACCATGCCGCAGGTCGAGATGGGGCAGGGCATCTACACCGCCCAGGCAATGCTGGTGGCCGAGGAACTCGACGTCGATCTCGGCAGGGTGAGCGTGGAGCATGCACCCGCTGACGACGCCCTGTTCTCCAATCCGCTGATCGGCTTCCAGGTCACCGGCGGCTCGACCTCGGTCCGGGCCTTCTTCACGCCGCTGCGTCAGGCCGGGGCCACCGCACGGGCGATGCTCGTCGCTGCGGCCGCCAAGGAGTGGCAGGTCGATCCGGCCAGCTGCACCACCGAGAACGGTGCCGTGGTCCACGCGCCGAGCGGTCGCCGGGCCGAGTACGGGGCGTTGGCCGATGCCGCCGCGACGCTGCCGGTCCCGCAGGAGGTGGCGCTCAAGGAGCCGGGCCAGCGCAGGCTCATCGGCACGGCCGCGAAGCGGCTCGACGTCGCCGGTAAGGTGAACGGCAGTGCGGTCTTCGGCATCGACGTCAGGCTGCCGGGGATGAAGGTCGCGACCGTGGCCGCCTGTCCCGTGTTCGGGGGCAAGCTCCGCGCCGTCGACGACGGCAAGGCGCTCGCGGTCCGCGGCGTACGGCAGGTGATCCGGCTGGAGGACGCGGTGGCCGTCGTGGCCGACCATATGGGGGCCGCCAGGAAAGGCCTCGACGCGCTGGTGATCGATTGGGACGAGGGAGAAAACGCGAAGCTCACGACAGCCGATCTCGTGGCCCAGCTCGAAGAGGGTGCCGGACGGCTGGGCGTCGTCGCCAAGGAGGCGGGCGATGCCGCCGCGACCCTCGAGGGGGCGGCGAGGCGGCTGGAGGCCGACTACCACATGCCGCTTCTGGCGCACGCCCCCATGGAGCCGATGAACTGCACGGTGCACGTCCGCCCGGATGGGTGCGAGGTGTGGACCGGCTCGCAGGTCGTCGCCCGGGCCAAGGCGACCGCGATAGCGGTGACCGGCCTGCCGCCGGACAAGGTCGTGGTGCACAACCAGTATCTGGGCGGCGGCTTCGGGCGGCGACTCGAGGTCGACTATGTGACCCAGGCCGTGCGGATCGGCCAGCAGGTCGACGGCCCGGTCAAGGTCGTCTGGACCCGTGAGGAGGACATCCAGCACGACATCTTCCGGCCGATCTATCTCGACCGCTTGTCGGCTGGGCTCGATGCCGCGGGACATCCGGTGAGCTTCCGGCACCGGGTCGTGAGCTCGTCGATCATCGCCCGCTGGGTGCCGGAGTACTTCAAGGACGGTCTCGATTTCGACGCCGTCGACGGGGCGGCCGGCCCCTACGACTTCGCCAACCTGCTGGTCGACTGGGTGCGCGTGGATACGCCAACGGGCCTCGCCACCGGCTGGTGGCGGGGTGTGGGCGTGACTCACAACGCCTTCGTCGTGGAGGGCTTCATCGACGAGTTGGCGGCTGCCGCCGGCAAGGATCCCGTCGACCACCGGCGTGCGCTGCTGGAGAAGGCGCCGCGGGCGCGGGCCGTCCTCGACCTCGCTGCCGAGAAGGCAGGCTGGGGCGAGAAGCTGCCGGCAGGCAAGGGTCGGGGGGTGGCGCTCGTCCTGGGCTTCGACACCTACATCGCACAGGTGGCAGAGGTCGCCGTGGCCGGGGACGGCAGCGTGCGGGTCGAGCGCGTGGTCTGTGCCGTCGACTGCGGCACCGTCGTCAACCCGGACACGGTCGCGGCGCAGATGCAGGGCGGCATCATGTACGGCCTGACCGCAGCGCTGCATGGCGAGATCACACTGAAGGACGGCCGCGTGGAGCAGGCCAACTTCGACACCTATCCGATCCTGCGGATCGACGAGGCGCCGAAGGTGGAGGTGCACATCGTGCCGAGCGAGGAGGCGCCGGGCGGGATCGGCGAGCCCGGGACCGCGACGATCGCACCCGCGGTCGTCAACGCCGTCTTCGCCGCGACCGGCAAGCGCCTGCGCAAGCTGCCCATCGACCCGGCCGAGCTGCGGAGCAGCACCTGAGGGCCGAGAGGTATCGTCCGGACCGACAAAGGGTGGGAAGGCCGAGCGGCCCGTGTTTCAGGCTGCGATCCGCCGTACGTCGGCGCCGACGCCGTTGAGCCGGGCGACTTCCAGGTCGTAGGCGGCCTGGAGGCCCAGCCACATCTCAGCACTTGTCCCGGTGGCGGCACCGAGGCGGATGGCCGTGTCGGCCGTGATGGCACGTCGGCCGGCCAGGATCGCCAGCAGTCGATTGCCCGGCACGGCCATCGCCTTGGCCAGCGCGTAGGCGGTGATACCGGTCTCGTCGAGCCAGTCGCGCACATGCTCACCGGGGTGGACGGCGCCAACGGCCACCCCGGCAGCGTCGACCACCTCGGCCAGATCAATACGACCGGACTTCAGGTCCTCCATAGTAACGGTCACCGATCATCCTCCGTCAGTGATAGTCGCCGAACCAGACATCCTCGGCGTCGCCGTCCCGCCAGTGGAAGCAGATGCGCCACTGGTCGTTGACGCGGATGCTGTGCTGTCCGGAGCGATCGCCATGCAGCCGCTCCAGCCGGTTGCCCGGGAACGCCGCAAGGTCGGCGAGGCTGCGCGCCTGGTCGAGCCTCTGAAGCTTGCGTCGTGCCGTCTGGGCCAGATCGGCGGCGACGCTTTTGATGGGCTGGCCCAGGTAGAGGGCGGCGGTGCGCTTGTCTCGAAAGCTCCGGATCACGATGCATATGTGATACGTACCTATAGGTACGTCAAGCGGATCTATCAGGAAGCTCAGAGCCGATCTGTCAGCGGGGGGCATGGCCCCGGCCGACTCGCCCCACAGCTGCACCAGCTCGACGCACAGTTCGGTCGCCTTCGCCATGTCCTGGAGGCTGATCCATTCGAGGGGGCCGTGGATCTCCTGCATGCCGGTGAAGAGGTTGGGGGTGGGGATGCCGAGCTCGGTCAGGCGGGAGCCGTCGGTGCCGCCGCGGATGGGGGTGGAGAAGGGCTCGACTCCGATACGGCGGCAGGCCTCGCGGGCGAGATCGACAGGGCGCATGTCGTTCTCGAGCCAGTAGCGCATGTTGCGGTACTGCGGCGTGATCGTGCAGGCGATCTTGGCGCGGGGCTCGGTCGCCTGGATGGCCGCACAGACCTGCTGCAGCAACTCGCCGTGGGCACGCAGGCCATCCTCCTCGAAGTCGCGGAGGATGAAGTGCAGCTCGGCGGAGGCCGCGGTGCCGCTCATCTTGACCAGGTGGATGAAGCCCTGGCGGCCGTCGGTCGTCTCGGGCGTGCGGGTGACCTGGGGCAGGGTGTCGACGATTTTGGCCGCCAGGTGCAGCGCGTTGACGAGCTTGTCCTTGGCCCAGCCGGGGTGGATCGAGACACCCTGGACGGTGACGACGGCACCGTCGGCCGAGAAGGTCTCGTAGACGATCTCTCCCCGCTCGGCCCCGTCGAGGGTGTAGGCGACGGCGGCACCGAGGTCCTTCGGCAGTTCGGGGTGCACGCCGCGGCCGATCTCCTCGTCGGGGGTGAAGCAGAGACGGACGGGCCCGTGCGGGATCTCGGGGTGGCGCGTCAGATGGTGGGCGGTGGACATGACGATGGCCACACCGGCCTTGTCGTCGGCCCCCAGCAACGTGGTGCCGCTGGTGGTGACGATGTCGTCGCCGACCCTGGTGGCGAGGTAGGGCAGGTCGGCACGGCGCAGCACCATCTGCGGGTCGCCCGGGAGGACGATATCCTCGCCCTGCCAGTCGCGGTGGAGGATCGGCACGACGCCGCTGCCGGTGAACTGAGGGGCGGTATCGACGTGGGCTAGGAGGGCGATGGTGGGGGCGTCGCCGGCGACCGTCGTGGGGATGGTGGCGAGGACGGCACTGTAGTCGGTGAGGCGCACGTCCGTGAGGCCGAGACCCCGTAGCTCCTCCACCAGCAGATTCAGAAGGTCGAACTGTTTCGCCGTGCTGGGCGAGGAAGACGACGAGGCATCGGACTGGGTGTCGATGCGGACGTAGCGGTCCAGCCGCGCAAAGAGTTCCTCTGTCAGATCCGAGGCCATCCGAAGCTCTCTCCCTGTCCTGTCGCCGCACCATAGGCTGCCGGGACGGGCCGCGGCGACAGCCGCGGTTGGTGCGCTCGCCTCATGGCTGCGATAGCCTCCGAACGGGTGGTCGGGGGGATGCCCGGAAACGATGGCGGAACCGAGGGCGCAGCGCCGGTTGGCGGCGATCCAGGCGGCCGACGTGGTCGGCTATTCGCGCCGGATCGGGGCGGATGAAGCGGGGACGCTGGCGGCCCTGCGCGCGGTCTGGGCGGAGCGGTTCAACCCGCCGGTGGCGGCGCACCGGGGCCGCGTGGTGAAGATGATGGGCGACGGTGCGCTGGTCGAGTTCGCCAGCGCGGTCGATGCCGTCGAGGCGGCCGTGGCGATCCAGCAGGCGATGGCCGCCTACAATGAAGAGCGGCCGGGGGCCGAGCCGATGCTGTTCCGCATCGGCGTCAATCTCGGCGACGTGGTGGTCGAGGGGGACGACATCCTGGGCGACGGTGTGAACGTGGCGGCACGGCTGGAGGCACAGGCGCCGCCTGGCGGTATGCTGGTGTCGGACTCGGTGCGGGCGCAGATACGGGGCAAGGTGGGCCTGGAGCTGGCCGATGGCGGCCTGCTGGCACTGAAGAACATCGAGGCCCCGGTCCATGTCTGGCGCTGGGGTGGCGACGTCGATACGCCGGCCGCGGCACCGGTGTGGACGGGACCCGAGCTGCCCTCGCTGGCCGTGCTGCCCTTCGCCGCCGTGGCCGGCGACGCGGAGCAGGAGGCGTTCGCCGACGGGCTGGTCGAGGACATCATCACGACCCTGTCCAAACTCGCCGGGCTGCGTGTCGTCGCCCGCAATTCGACCTTCGTCTACAAGGGCCAGGCGGTCGACATCCGCGAGGTCGGGCGGCGGCTGGGCGTGCGCTACGTGCTGGAGGGCAGCGTGCGCCGGGCGGGCAGCCGGATGCGCATCACCGCCCAGCTGATCGAGGCCGGTACCGGCAGCCATGTCTGGGCGGAGCGCTACGACCGCACGCTCGACGACATCTTCGCCGTCCAGGACGAGCTCACGCTGACCCTCGCCACCGAGATGCAGGTGAACCTGACCGAGGGCGAGCAGGCGCGGCTGCACTATACGACGACGAGCAACGTGGCGGCCTGGAACCACTGGGTGAAGGGCCGGGCCCTCTTCCGCAAGGCGGTGACGAAGGAGAACTTCGCGGCGGCCCTCGCGCTCTGGAAGCAGGCGCTGGCGCTGGAGCCCAGCTCGGCCAGTCTGACCGCCATGGTGGGGTTCATGCACTGGATCGACGCCCGCTTCGGCTGGTGGGATGACCGGGCCACAGCGCTTGCGAAGCTGCAGGGCTATGCCCAGCGGGCACTGGAGCTCGATCCGGAGAACGCGGATGCCTGCACCACCTCCAGCTTCGCGTCCCTGCTGCAAAGACGCTACGAGGAGGCCGCGGAGCGGGCGCGGCGGGCCGTGGCGCTGGCCCCGGGCTCGGCGGATGCCGCGACGCTCGCCTGCTTCGTCCTCGCTTTCACCGGGCATCCCGAGGAGGCGGTGGCGCTGGGCAGGCGCTCCTTGGAGCTGAGCCCGGTCCATCCGGGCTACTATCTGGGCCATCTCGGCAATGCGCTGCGGCTCGCCGGACGGTTTGAGGAGGCGATCCCCTGCTTCGAGACCTACCACGCGATGAGCCCGGGTTTCGGCCTCGTCGACCTGGTGCTGTCGCATGCGCGGCTGGGGCGCGCGGACAGGGCACGGCAGGCGGCGGCGGAGCTGATGCAGATCCGGCCGGGCTTCACCATCGCGGGCTGGGCCGACACGCAGCTCTGCGCGGATGCCGAGGGGCTTGCCGCCGATCTCGCCTTATTGCGGGCTGTAGGCCTGCCAGAGGGTTGAGAACGGGCTAGGTCGAACCGGGTCAAGGGCGGCCTCGTGCCTTTGATTGCCGGCTCTTGTTGAGGGGATGAGCGTGCCGCACTATCTTGACTATCTGGATGACCATCGAGAGCTGCAATGGCTACTGTGAGTGTCGCCGAGGCGAAGATGCAGTTGAGCGCCCTGCTGGACCGGGTCGAGCGTGGGGAGGAGGTGGTCATCACGCGCCGCGGCCGGAGCGTGGCCCGTCTCAGTGCGGTTGAGCGTCGTCTTAAGCCCATAGACTTCGATGCCATCGAAGCCTTGCGTGAGGCGACCCCGCTGCAGACTGAGCCAGCCGAAAGGTTCATCCGTCGGCTCCGGGACGACGCCCGCTATTGATGGTCTATGTCGACACGAGCGTCTTTGTACCTCTCTTCATCGCAGAGCCGGCTTCCGATCGGGTCCAGGCGTGGTTCAAGGAGATCCCAACCGGCGAGGCAGCGGTGAGCCATTGGACCCTGGTCGAGTTCGTGAGCGCGGTCGGTGCCAAGGTGCGAACGCGGGAGCTGCCCGAGGCGAGAGCCATACTCGTACTCAGGCAGTTTCAGAGCACCGTCGACTCCAGCCTTCAGGTCATCGAACCCCGGACCCAGGACTTCGCTGGGGCGGCCAAGCTCATGGAGCGGTTCGAGTCCGGTCTGCGGGCCGGCGACGCTCTTCACTTGGCTGTTGCCTTGGGGGCGGGTGCAAATGCTCTTGCGACCCTGGACGCGGTGCTCGAGTGTGCCTGCGCCGCGTCCGGGCTCCCCTGCGTCAAGCCTGCCTGAGTTACGGGCAGCCGTTGCCATCTCCTGCCCCGCCGCGGCGACGGCTCTTCTCAGCCGGGCTCGCGTCGCGTAAGCGACGCCGCCTGTTGGCCCGGTGAGGGAGAAGAAGATGGCCGATGACGTGGCCGGCGTGTCCGCCGACCGGCTGAAGAGCTTCGTCGAGCGGCTGGAGAACCTGGAGGAGGAGAAGCGCGCCATCTCGGAGCAGATCAAGGACGTGTTCGCCGAGGCCAAGGGCGAGGGGTTCGACGTCGGCACGATGCGGCGGATCCTGAAGCTCAGGAAGATGAAGCCGCATGTGCGGGCCGAGGCCGACGAGCTGCTCGAAGTGTACAAGGCTGCCTTGGGGATGATGTGACGATGATGATGCGCCGTCTGGCCCTTGCCGGCCTGTTCCTCACCCTCGCGGCACCGGCCTGGGCGCAGGTGGCGATCGTCGATGCACCCACCGCGGCCGGGCTGCCGGGTGTGGGCGGGCTGCTGGTCGACATCCGCACGCCCGATGAGATCGCGAAGACCGGCCTGCCGAAAGGGGCCGTCGCGATCCCGCTGCAAGGCGACGACATGGTCTTCAACCAGAACTTCGTGGCCGAGGTGGACAAGGCGGCGGGCGGCGACAAGAAGCGGCCGACAGCACTCATCGACAATAGCGGGCGGCGGGCGGAGTTCGCCGGCAAGCTCCTGCTGAGCAAGGGCTATGTCCAGGTGATGGCGGTGGGCGAAGGCATGCTCGGCAGCAATATGGGGCCGGGCTGGATCGCGCGCGAGTTGCCGCTCGAGAAGTAGGCGGGTGCCGGCCGAAGCTGGCCAGTGAAGCCGCCCATGACTATAAGGCGACAGCGGGCACCTTTCGGGGTGCCGAACACACACCTCTGACGATGGAGAGCGCCCGGCGGCGCCCCCGCCTGGGCGCGGGCACCGGCGGCGACGGGCAGCATGACGCCGATGCCGACAGCCAACGAGATCCGGACCGCCTTCATCGACTATTTCGTCCGCCATGGCCACGAGGCGGTCGCGTCATCGTCGTTGGTCCCGCACAACGATCCCACATTGCTCTTCACCAATGCCGGGATGGTGCAGTTCAAGAACGTCTTCACCGGCGTCGAGCAGCGTCCCTACAAACGTGCCGTCACCAGCCAGAAATGCGTGCGCGCCGGCGGCAAGCACAATGATCTGGACAATGTCGGCTACACCGCCCGGCATCACACCTTCTTCGAGATGCTGGGGAATTTCTCCTTCGGCGACTATTTCAAGCCGCTGGCGATCGAGCTTGCCTGGAACCTGATCACCAAGGAATACGGGATCAAGAAGGACCGGCTGCTGACCACGGTCTACGCCGACGACGACGAGGCGTTCGACCTCTGGAAGAAGATCGCCGGCCTCGACGAGCGGCGGATCATCCGCATCGCCACCTCCGACAATTTCTGGGCGATGGGCGACACCGGCCCCTGCGGGCCGTGTTCCGAGATCTTCTACGACCATGGCGAGCACATCCCGGGCGGGCCGCCGGGCAGCCCGGACGAGGACGGCGACCGCTGGGTCGAGATCTGGAACCTCGTCTTCATGCAGTACGAGCAGGTCGACAAGGCGACCCGTCTCGATCTCCCGCGCCCCTCGATCGACACCGGCATGGGCCTGGAGCGCATCGCCGCCGTCCTGCAGGGCAAGACCGACAATTACGACATCGACGTGTTCGAGGCGCTCATCGGCGCCTCGGTGGCGCTGACCGGCACCCATGCGCAGGGTGCCCAGCGGCCGTCGCACAAGGTGATCGCCGACCATCTGCGCGCCTCGGCCTTCCTCGTCGCCGACGGCGTGATGCCCGCCAACGAGGGCCGCGGCTACGTGCTGCGCAGGATCATGCGGCGCGGCATGCGGCACGCCCAGCTGCTGGGGGCCAAGGAGCCCCTGATGTGGCGGATGGTGCCGGTGCTGGTCGAGCAGATGGGCAAGGCCTTCCCGGAACTGGTCCGCGCCGAGCCGATGATCCAGGAGGTGCTGAAGCTGGAAGAGACGAACTTCCGCCGGACGCTGGACCGCGGCCTGAAGCTGCTGGAGGAGCAGACGGCGGAGCTGCCGCTGGACAGGCCGCTGGCCGGCGACGTCGCCTTCAGGCTCTACGACACCTACGGTTTCCCGCTCGACCTGACACAGGATGCGCTCCGGGCGCAGGGGCGGACGGTCGACGTCGAGGGCTTCAACGTGGCGATGGCGAAGCAGCGCGAGGCCGCGCGTGCCGCCTGGAAGGGCTCGGGCGATGCCACCGTCGAGCGGATCTGGTTCGAGCTGCGCGAGGCCAGCGGGCCGACCGAGTTCCTGGGCTACGCGACGCCGAAGGCCGAAGCCAGCGTGGTGGCCATCGTCGTGAACGGGCAGAGCGTGCAATCGGCCGAGCCGGGCAGCGAGATCATGCTGCTGGTCAACCAGACGCCGTTCTACGCCGAGTCGGGCGGCCAGCAGGGCGACACGGGGGCCATCCGGGCCGGCGAGGCGAAGGTCGTCGTCTCCGATACGCAGAAGAAGCTCGGCGATCTGCACGTGCATATCGGCAAGCTCGAAGGCGGCAGGCTCGCCGTCGGCGATGCCGTCGAGCTGGAGATCGACGACCGGCGGCGGCGCCGGCTGCGGCGGGCCCATTCGGCCACGCACCTGCTGCATGCGGCCCTGCGGCGGCATCTGGGACCGCACGTGGCACAGAAGGGCTCGCTCGTGGCACCGGACCGGCTGCGCTTCGACTTCAGCCATCCGAAGCCGATGAGCGAGGCGGAGACGACGGCGGTCGAGGCCGAGGTGAACGCCTATCTCCGGCAGAACGACGAGGTCGTCATCCGCCTCATGGACCGCGACACGGCGGTCGAGTCGGGTGCCATGGCGTTGTTCGGCGAGAAGTACGGCGACGAGGTGCGGGTCGTCTCGATGGGCCGCAAGGAGGACGCGTCGACCTACTCGGTTGAGCTCTGCGGCGGCACGCATGTCGGGCGCACGGGCGACGTGGCCTACTTCCGGCTCGTGTCGGAGGGTGCGGTGGCGGCCGGCATCCGGCGCATCGAGGCGGTGACGGGCGAGCTGGCCGAGGCCGAAGCCAAGCGCGAGCACGACATGCTGCAGCAGGTGGCGCGCTCGCTGAAAGTGCCGGTGTCGGAGATCGCGGTGCGGCTCGACACGCTGATCGAGGACCGGCGCAAGCTGGAGCGCGAGCTGGCCGAGACGCGCCGCAAGCTGGCGACGGGCGAGACGACCGGCGGCGGCAGCGAGTTCAAGGAGGTGGGCGGCATCCGCTTCGCCGCCCGGCATCTCGACGGCGTGCCGGCGAAGGAGCTGCGCGGCACGGCCGACGCGCTGAAAAAGCAGCTGGGCTCGGGTGTGGTGGCGCTCGTCGCCGTGAACGACGGCAAGGCCGCCGTGGTGGTCAGCGTCAGCGAGGACCTGGCCGGGCAGCGGCTCGATGCCGTGGAGCTGGTGAAGCGCGGCGTGCAGGCCGTCGGCGGCTCCGGCGGCGGCGGTCGGGCGGACTTCGCCCAGGGCGGCGGCCCCGACGGCAGTCGGGCCGAGGCGGCCCTGGCGGCGATCGAGGCGGGTCTGGCCGGGTAATGATCCCGATGCCGACGGGGGGTGGAGCCGGGGGATGATCTACAACATCCTCGAATGGCAGCGCTTCCTGTTCGGCCGGCTGCTCGAAGCGGCACGGATGCCGCCCGATCCGAGCCCGCTGCACCGCGCCTTCTTCGCGTTGGGTGAGGCGGCGGCACGGACGGCGGCCGCCAGCGAGGTGAACCCGACGCCGATCGAGGACGCGGTCGGCCACGACGCGCCTTGGCCGATCCACCCCGAGATCGTCGAGGAGACGCCCTTCGTGCGGGTCGTGCGCCTGCGCGCACCGCACGGCGGACGCAGCAGGTCGCTGCTGATCGCCCCCTATTCCGGCTACCAGACGGCGGTGATGAGCGCTCTCGTCCTGGCTCTGTTGGAGCAGGGTGAGGTCGTGGTGACCGATTGGAAGGACGCGCGGCTGGTGCCGCTGTCGGAGGGTCGGTTCGATCTCGCGGCCCAGGCCCTCTTCGTGGCACGCCTCGTCGCGGCTATGGGCTCTGGTGCGCATCTGGTGGCCCTTTCGCAGTCCGGGCCGGCAGCACTCATCGCCACGGCGATCGCGGCCGCACACCTTGCGGCGGGCCTGCCCCGCAGCCTGATCCTGCTGGGCAGCCAGATCGATCCGCGCCGCTCGGGGACGGCCCTGCAGCACACCATCGGGACGCTGCCGCGCGAGCTGGTGGCGGCGCAGCTGCTGGCGACGGTCCCCGGCTCCTATCCGGGTGCCGGCCGCCGGGTCTATCCGGCGGTGCTGCAGCTCCTGGGTTACAGCCTCGCCAGCGCCCCTACCTACCTCGACGTGCAGCGCGGCCTGTTGTCGGAGCTGGCCGAGGGCGTGTCGCGCGGCTACGCCCGCCAGCACGCGGACATGCACTGCCTCGCCGACGTGCCGGGCGAGTTGTTCCTCGACATGCTGGACTGGGTCGCCTATCGGCCGGCCGTCTCCGACGCCGGCCTGAGCTTCCAGGGCGAGAGCATCGATCTCGCCGGCCTGCGCGGGCTGCCGCTACTCACCATCGAGGCGGAGGCGGACGAGCTGGTCGGCCCTGGCCAGACGCACGCCCTCCACACGCTGCGCGGCAAGGGCGGTCCGGGCGATGCCGTGACGATCCCGCACGGGCTGCATCACGACCTCTTCGTGGGCCCACGCTTCGGCGCCAAGGTGGCGCCGGCGCTGTCGCGCTTTCTCGCCAAGCTCGATCGCTGAGGGCGTCGTTCAGCCGGAGGGGCGCCGCGTGGGACCGACGATCTCGAGGCGTACATGCCGGAGATCGAGGGTCAGCTTGCCGCGTTGCTCGAAGTTCGCGGTGACCCGCCAGCCGATGGCCGACTGCACCTGACCGAGGCCCCATTCGGGTGCCGCCGGGTTGCGGACCATCGCACCCGGCGTCAGCCCGGGATCGGGCGACGGACCGTGGTCCGTCATCCCGTCCCGTCGCGTCTCAGTGGACGTCGGCCCAGATACGCCGCTTGTAGGCGTAGAAGATGCCGATGAAGACGAGCGAGAAGAGCACGACGGCAAGGCCGGTACCTTTGCGCGCCTCGAGCTTCGGCTCGGCGGCCCAGGTCAGGAACTGCACGACGTCGCTGGCCATGTTCGGCACCGTTGCCGGCGTGCCGTCCTCGTAGGTGATGGCGTCGTCCGACAGCGGCGGCGGCATGCCGATCAGGTGACCCGGGAAGTAGTGGTTGTAATACATGCCGTCCGGCACGTGCACGTCGGCCGGCGGTTCCTCGAACCCGTTGAGGAGGCTGAAGACGTAGTTCTCGCCGTCCTCGCGCGCCTTGACGATGAGCGAGAGGTCGGGCGGCAGGGCACCGCCGTTGGCGGCACGGGCAGCCTGATCGTTGGCGAAGGGGCTGGGGATACGGTCGGACGGACGCGCCGGCCGCTCGAACATGTCACCTTCGTCGTTCGGGCCGTCGGTGACGGTGTACTCGGCCGCGATCGCCTTGATCTGATCCTCGTTGTAGCCGAGGTCCGAGAGCGATCGGAAGGCGACGTATTTCAGGCCGTGACAGGCGTGGCAGACATTCATGTAGACCTGAAAGCCGCGCTGCAGGCCGGCCCGATCGAACTTGCCGAAGAAGCCGTCGGTCGGCCAGCTGCGCTCCATCGGCGGGACGGTGCCGGCGGCGAATGCCGTGCCGCCGGCCGCCAGCAGGAGAGCGCCGCCCGCGAGAGCGGATCGAAGGATCGAACGCATGCGTCTCACTCCGCCGGCTGCGCGGCGACACCGCCGAGCGAGTTCTTGAGCACGGGCTGGTCGATGCTCGTCGGCAGCGGCAGCGTCCGCTCGATCTTGCCGAGCAGGGGCAGGATCACGAGGAAATGCGCGAAGTACCAGATCGTCGCGATCAGGCCGAGGGTGACGAGCCAGCCTTCCGGCGGCATGGCGCCGACATAGCCCAGAATGAACAGATCGATCACGAGCAGCCAGAAGAACCACTTGTAGATCGGCCGGAAGCGCGAGCTCCGCACCTTCGACGTGTCGAGCCAGGGCAGCGCGAACAGCACGATGATCGAGCCGAACATGGCGATCACGCCGCCGAGCTTGGCCGGGATGATCCAGAAGATGTCGAAGGTGATCGAGCGCAAGATCGCGTAGAAGGGCAGGAAGTACCATTCCGGCACGATGTGCGGCGGCGTCACCATCGGGTTCGCCGGGATGTAGTTGTCCGCATGTCCCAGCACGTTCGGCGCGTAAAAGACGAACAGCGCGAACACGAGCATGAAGACGGCGATCCCGAACATATCCTTGATCGAGTAGTAAGGATGGAACGGGATCTTGTCCTTCTTGGCGACGTCGATGCCGACCGGGTTGTTCGACCCGAACTGGTGCAGGGCCAGGATGTGCAGGAAGACGACCGCGACGATGATGAACGGCAACAGGTAGTGCAGCGAGAAGAAGCGATTGAGCGTCGGGTTGTCGACCGAGAAGCCACCCCACAGCCAGGTCACGATGCTCTCGCCGACGATCGGGATGGCCGAGAACAGGTTGGTGATGACCGTCGCACCCCAGAAGCTCATCTGGCCCCAGGGCAGCACGTAGCCCATGAACGCCGTCGCCATCATCAGCAGCATGATGACGACGCCCAGCATCCAGAGCAGCTCGCGCGGCGCCTTGTACGAGCCGTAGTAGAGGCCGCGCAGCATGTGGATGTAGACGACGATGAAGAACATCGACGCGCCGTTGGCATGGCCGTAGCGGAGCAGCCAACCATAGTTCACGTCGCGCATGATGTGCTCGACCGACGAGAACGCGTCGTGCGTGTTCGCGTTGTAGTGCATCGCGAGCACGATGCCGGTCACGATCTGCAGCACCAGCATCAGGCCGGCGAGCGAGCCGAAGTTCCACCAGTAGCTGAGGTTCTTCGGCGTCGGGTAGCCGGGCCCGACGAGGTTGTAGGCGAAGCTGATGACCGGCAGACGGTCGTCGATCCAGCGGACGACGCTGTTCTTGAAGACCACCGGGTTGCTATCGGCGCTCATGAGGCCCTTCCGCTTGTCGCTCTGGGCGCTTTCGGCGCGCCCGGCGTTGCGTCAACCGATCCGGACCGAGGTGTCGGTCAGGAAAACATAGTCCGGTACCACGAGATTGCGGGGGGCCGGCCCCTTACGGATACGCCCCGAGCTGTCGTAGTGCGAGCCGTGGCAGGGGCAGAACCACCCGTCATAGTCGCCCTTGGGATCGGTCGGCTTCTGGCCGAGCGGCACGCAGCCCAGATGGGTACAGACGCCGACCAGGATCAGCCACTCGGGCTTCTTCACGCGTTCGCTGTCGGGCACCGGATCGCGAAGTTCGGCGAGGTTCACCGACTCGGCTTCCTGGATGTTCTCGGGCGTACGGTGCCGAACGAACACCGGCTTTCCGCGCCAGGTCACCGTGATCGCGGAGCCCTCGGCAACGGGGGTCAGGTCAACCTCGGTCGAGGAGAGGGCCAGAACGTCGGCCGACGGGTTCATCTGGTCGATCAGCGGCCAGGCGATGGCCGCGGCACCCACCGCTGCCGTCGACCACGCCACGAGTTCGAGAAAGTCGCGGCGTGTCCCACCCGAGGGCGGGTTGGTCGTACTGTCAGCCATTGGCTTGCGCCTTCCTACGGCGAGAACGAATGAGGCGCCGGCTTTCTCTTGATCTGCCGGCTGCGGCCTATCTATGGGCAGCTTCGCATTGCGGCAAGCGACCTTTGGTCGCATAAATCGACAGGTAAGACATGGGTTTGCGTGAACCAGACATCGGCGGCCCAGGACTTGCTCTGGCACTTTACCAACCTGACCGTCCGCACAATTTCGGCGCGCTGCTGCGGCTCACTTCGTGCCTGGGGGTGCCGCTGGAGCTGATCGAGCCGGCAGGCTTTCCGCTCGACGACCGCCGGATCCGGGAGGCGGCTCTCGACTATGGCGGCACGGCCGAATGGCGACGCCATACGAGCTTCGCGGCCTTCGACGCGTGGCGGCGGGGCGAACGGCGCCGTTTGGTCCTCTTGAGCACGCGCGGGACCGATCCCTATCATCGCGCGGCATATGGCGGGGGCGACATCTTGATGCTTGGGCGGGAAAGCGCCGGCGTGCCGGCGGCGGTGCACGACACGGCGGATCTGCGCGTTCGGGTGCCGATGGCGTCCGGGCGGCGCTCGTTGAACGTGGCCGTGGCGGCGGCCCTCGTGCTGGGCGAGGCGCTGCGACAGACGGGCGGGCTGGATCGCTTCATGGACATCGCCTCGTGAGCGACGCCGAGACGCAGAAGGCGACGGCGCGGGCCTGGTTCGAGCGGCTGCGGGATCGGATCTGCGCCGCCTTCGAGCAGCTCGAGGACGACTACCGGGGCAAGGCCTTCGCCGACCTGCCGCCCGGCCGTTTCGAGCGGAAAGCGTGGGACCGCGAGGGTGGTGGCGGCGGTGTCATGGCGATCATGCGCGGCCGCGTGTTCGAGAAGGTCGGGGTCAACGTCTCGACCGTGATGGGCGAGTTCCAGCCGGAGTTCGCGAAGAACATCCCGGGTGCCGAGGCCGACCCGCAGTTCTGGGCCAGCGGCATCTCGCTCGTGGCGCACCTGCGCAACCCGCACTGCCCGCCGGCGCACATGAACACCCGCCACATCCGGACGACGAAGTCCTGGTTCGGCGGCGGTGCGGACCTGAACCCGATCTATCCCGACGCCGAGGACACGGCGGCGTTCCACGCGGCGCTGCAGCGCGCCTGCGACGGCTATGCGCCCGACGCCTACGACCGCTTCAAGAAGTGGGCCGACGAGTACTTCTTTATCCCGCATCGCGGCGAGCCGCGCGGGGTCGGCGGCATCTTCTACGACTATCTCGACGGCGACCACGCGCGGCATCTCGCCTTTACCCAGGCCGTTGGCGAGGCGTTCCTCAGCGTCTATCCGGGGCTGGTGCGGCGGCACATGGACCGCCCCTGGACCGAGGCCGAGCGCGCCCACCAACTCGAGCGTCGCGGACGGTACGTCGAGTTCAACCTGATCTACGATCGCGGCACGACGTTCGGCCTCAAGACCGGCGGCAATCCGGAGGCGATTCTCATGTCGCTGCCGCCTGCCGTGACCTGGTCCTGATCTTCACCCTCACGGAGTTCCAAGATGGAACCGACTGGCTCCGGCATCCACCTGCTTCCGCCGGGCACCAACCCGCCGTACGAGATCAACGTGCTGATCGAGGTGCCATTGCGCTCCGATCCGATCAAGTACGAGTACGACAAGAAGACCGGCTTCATCTTCGTCGACCGGTATCTCTACACGTCGATGTTTTATCCCTGCAACTACGGGTTCATTCCGCAGACCCTGGCCGGTGACGGCGATCCCGTCGACGTGATGGTGATCGGGCGGATGCCGGTGATCCCGGGTGCCATCCTGCGCTCGCGCCCGATCGGCGTGCTCCTGATGGAGGACGAGGCCGGTCTCGACGAGAAGATCCTGGCGGTGCCGATCGACAAGATCACCCCGGTCAACAAGAGCGTGCAGACCTACAAGGACGTGCCGGAAATCGATCTCGCCCGGATCGCCCACTTCTTCGAGCACTACAAGGACCTGGAGCCCAACAAGTGGGTGAAGGTGATCGGCTGGGACGGGCCGGAAGAGGCGCACCGCTTCATCCTGGAAGGCATCGAGGCGGCGAAGAAGGCGGGCTGAGCCCGCTCGGCGCTGCTTGACCGCGATCCTTGCCTGACGCAGCCTCCGACCGTGACTCCCTCAGAGGGTCGGAGGCTGGACGGTGAAGCGGAAGATCATCCCGGGTGTGATCGACGGCAAGCAGCTGCTCTGCTGTCTGGGGCTCGAGGACACGGCGCAGGCCGCGGCGGCTACGATGCGCGAGCGCGGCATCGGTGCGGTGCTGGTGACCGAAGGCGGGCGTCTCGTCGGGATCGTCACCGAGCGCGATCTCGTCTTCCGCGTGCTGGCCGGAGGGCGTGACCCGGCGAGTGCCACCCTGCGCGAGGTGATGACCCCCGATCCGGAGACGCTCCGCCCGGACGACAGCGCCTTCGACGCGCTGGAGAAGATGCGGCTCGGCAAGTACCGCCACCTGCCCGTCGTCGAGGGCGACGAGCTGCGCGGCATGGTCTCGATCCGCGATCTCTACGAGTGGATCCGGCGCACGCTGGAGGAGGACCTCCACAGCGCCCAGACGCTGATCTACGGCGAGCAGTACGGGGCGGCCAGCGCCTGAACGCTGAAGCCGGGCCGGCCTACTCGCCGGGTGCCTTCGCCGTGATCGCCAGGGCGTGGATGTCGGTCTCGAGGAGATCGCCTGCCGCGGCATAGATGCGGCGCTGGCGCTCGACGCGGCTGAGGCCCTGGAAGGCCGGGGCCACGACCGTCACCCGGAAATGCGTCTCGCCCTGCGGCCGTGCACCGGCATGACCGGCGTGCTTGGCCGACTCGTCGACGATCTCCAGGGACACAGGCGTAAGGGCCGTGTCCAGGCGGTGACGAAGCTCGTTCGCGACGCGCATCCGCATCCCCGAATCGTGATGGGGGCCCGCCATACCGGGCTGCATGTCCGGACGCAACCGGCCTTCCCAACCCAATGAATTCCTTTAACCAGCTATTAGTGATGACGGCTCTAACGTCCAGGTAGAAAACCGAACGACTTGGCGCAGCCGTTGCGCACGGCGGGTCGGCAGAGGCACCGGGGCGGTCATGGCGATGGCGGCGAAGCGAAACAAGGACGAGGATGGGGCCCGCAACCCGCGGGCCCAGGACGTCGACCGCCATGTCGGTCGGCGCATGCGCGACCGGCGGATAGCGCTCGGCCTGACGCAGCAGCAGATGGCCGATCTGATCGGCGTCACCTATCAGCAGGCGCACAAATACGAGAAGGGCGTCAACCGGATCGCCGCCGGTCGGTTGTTCCACATCGCCCGGGCGCTCGGCGTCGAGGTCAGCTACTTCTTCGAGGCGATGGACATGGAGGGCTCCTTCCAGCCCTCCCGCCAGCAGCGGATGCTGCTCGAACTCGCCCGCTGCTTCACCGCCCTGTCGAGCCGTCGCCAGCAGGAGGCCCTGTGCAATCTGGCGCGGGCGCTGGTGGCTCAGGAACTGCCGCCCGCCGAGGACGAACCCGACGGCTCCTGACCGGTGGCGTCGGCAAGACGCGACCTGAGCGGCACGCCCGACTCCGGCAGCGCGATCCCGCAGCCCTTCAGGAAGATACGGACCAACTGTTCCTTGGCCTGCTCGAAGCTCGCCTCGCGCCGCTTCTCGCCGCCCAGGACGGCGTCGATCTGCACCGCGAAGTCGGCATAGGTCTGCGTCGCCGCCCAGACCGCGAAGAAGAAATGCGCCGGGTCGATCGGGTCCATCCGACCCTGCCGCGCCCAGGCCGCCAGCACCTGCCCTCGGATCTCGACCCAGTCGCGCAGGTCGCCGGCGAGGAAGTCGCCGATGACGGGGGCGCCCCGGATCACCTCCTGAGCGAAGACTCGCGAGGCGTGCGGATGCTCGCGGGCCTGGTCCATCTTGCGGCGGATGTAGCGGGCCAGCGAGGGTGCCGGGTCGTCGCTCTCCGCGATCGGGTCCAGGGCCGCGAGCCAACGCTCCAGGATGCCGCCGATCAGCTCGCGATAGACCGCCTCCTTGGTCGGAAAGTAGTAATGCAGGTTTGCCTTCGGCAGGCCGGCGCGAGCGGCGATGGCGGCCGTCGTGGCGCCGTCGAAGCCCCGCTCGGCGAACTCGATCTCGGCCGCTTCGAGCAGGCGCTGCCGATTGCGCTCGCGGATTCGACCGGGGCCGCCCTTGTCTTTGCCCGCCGCGGGCGCCCGCATCGCTCACCCTCATTGAACTTGACCGTCTGGTCAGAAATTACCTAGCGTGAGGGTTGGGAACAAGGCCGGGCGGCGGCGGTCGCCCGAAAGACGCTGGAGGCCGGCATGGGGGTCGGGGTCGACATCAGGGGCGGACGGCTCAGGCCCGAGATCTACGAGCGGAACTTCGACGATCTGGAGCCGCCGCTCGATCGGAAGCGGGCGCTGATCGAGGCCTCGCGCTGCTACTTCTGCCACGACGCTCCCTGCATCGAGGCGTGTCCCACGGGCATCGACATCCCAGCCTTCATCCGCGGCATCCAGACGGACAATGTCCGCGGGGCCGCGATGGAGATCCTGGACGCCAACATCATGGGCGGCACCTGTGCCCGGGTCTGCCCGACCGAGATCCTGTGCGAGGGTGCCTGCGTACGGCAGGCGCAGGAGCACAAGCCGGTGCAGATCGGTGCCCTGCAGCGCTACGCCACCGACTGGCTGTTCGAGCACGGCTCGCAGCCGTTCGAGCGGGCGGCACCCACCGGACGCAAGGTCGCCGTCGTGGGTGCCGGGCCGGCGGGTCTCGCCTGCGCTCACGGCCTCGCCCGCCTGGGCCACGCGGTCACCGTGTTCGAGCGGCGGGCCAAGCCCGGCGGCCTCAACGAGTACGGCATCGCCGCCTACAAGCTGGCGCACGGCTTCGCCCAGCGCGAGGTGGAGTTCATCCTCGGCGTCGGCGGCATCGAGATCCGCCAGGGTGTGGGCCTCGGCAGCGGCGTCACGCTGCTGGAACTGCGGCGGGACTTCGATGCGGTGTTCCTGGGTGTCGGCCTCGGTGGCGTGAACGCGCTGGGCCTGCCCGACGAGCGGCTGGAAGGCGTGCTCGATGCCGTCGGCTACATCGAGACGCTGCGCCAGACCGAGGACAAGTCGCGGCTCATGGTCGGCAAGGACGTCGTCGTCATCGGCGGGGGCAACACGGCGATCGACATCGCCGTGCAGACGCGCCGCCTCGGGGCCGAGAACGTGACGCTCGTCTACCGTCGCGGGCCCGACGCGATGTCGGCGACGTTGCACGAGCAGGAGGTGGCGCAGACCAACGGCGTCACGATCCGGCACTGGGCGCGGCCCGTGACGCTGATCGGCGAGGCCGGCCACGTGACGGGGGTCGAGTTCGAAGCGACCCAGCTCGACGGGCAGGGCCGGCTCATGGGGACCGGCGACCGGTTCACGCTGAAGGCGGATCAGGTGTTCAAGGCGATCGGCCAGGTCCTGGTGCCGACCGTGCTGCAGGGCGGCGGGCTCGACCTGCTGGAGATGGCGGCCGGCAAGATCCGGGTGAACGCCGATCGCCAGACCTCGTTGGAGAAGGTCTGGGCCGGCGGCGACGCGGCGGCGACGGGACAGGATCTGACCGTCCAGGCGGTCGAGGACGGTAAGGTGGCGGCAGCCTCGATCCATCGCTGGCTCGTGGGCTGAGGAGGCGAAGATGGCAGATCTGCGCTGCACGATCGCGGGCGTGAAGTCGCCCAACCCGTTCTGGCTGGCCTCGGCCCCGCCGACCGACAAGGAGTACAACGTCGTCCGCGCCTTCAAGGCGGGCTGGGGCGGGGTGGTGTGGAAGACGCTGGGCGAGGATCCGCCCGTCGTGAACGTGACCTCGCGCTACGGCACCTTGAACTATCGCGGCCAGCGGATGGCGGGGTTCAACAATATCGAGCTGATCACCGACCGGCCGCTGGAGGTGAACCTGCAGGAGATCAAGGCGGTGAAACGGGCCTGGCCCGACCGCGCCATGATCGTCTCGCTGATGGTCCCGTGCAACGAGGACAGCTGGAAGAACATCCTGGCCCGGGTCGAGGACACCGGGGCCGACGGGGTCGAGCTGAACTTCGGCTGCCCGCACGGCATGTCCGAGCGCGGCATGGGCTCGGCCGTGGGTCAGGTGCCCGAATATGTCGAGATGGTCGTGCGCTGGTGCAAGCAGTACTCGCGCATGCCGGTGTTCGTGAAGCTGACGCCGAACGTGACGAACATCCTCGTCCCGGCGCGTGCGGCGAAGCAGGGCGGCGCCGACGCCGTCTCGCTGATCAACACCATCAACTCGGTGATGACGGTCGACCTCGATGCGATGACGCCGGCACCCGCCGTCAACGGCAAGGGTGCCCATGGCGGTTATTGCGGGCCGGCGGTGAAGCCGATCGCACTCTGCATGGTTGGCGAGATCGCCCGCGACCCGGACTGCCGCGGCCTGCCGATCTCGGGCATCGGCGGCATCGAGACCTGGCGCGACGCCGCCGAGTTCATGGCGATGGGAGCCGGCAGCGTGCAGGTGTGCACCGCCGCCATGCATTTCGGCTTCAAGATCGTCGAGGACATGGTCTCGGGCCTGTCCAACTGGATGGACGAGAAGGGTTACCGCACCCTGGACGATTTCCGCGGTCGGGCGATCCCCAACTACGTGAACTGGGGCGAGCTCGACATGAACTACGACCTCAAGGCGCGGATCGACCAGGATCTCTGCATCAAGTGCGGTCTCTGCCACATCGCCTGCGAGGACACCTCGCATCAGGCGATCGCGGCGACGAAGCTGCACGGCAAGCGGCACTACGAGGTGAAGGACGAGGATTGCGTCGGGTGCAATCTCTGCTGGCACGTCTGCCCGGTCGAGGGCTGCATCACGATGGTGCCGGTGGAGAACGGAAAGCCCTACATGACCTGGGGTGAGGACCCACGGAACCCGGGCAATCTGAAGGCGGCCGAGTGACCGCCTGATGGCGGCCCGCACCCTCGATCCGGCACGGCCGGCTGCGGAGTCGGTTGCCCTCTTCATCCTGCTGTCGGTGAGCCTCGGCCACCTGCTCAACGACATGATGCAGTCGGCACTGCTGTCCATCTACCCGGTGATCAAGGCGCCGCTGGGGCTCAGCTTCGCCCAGATCGGCATCATCACGCTGACGTTCCAGCTGACGGCCTCGGTGCTGCAGCCTGCCGTCGGCCTCTACACCGACAAGCATCCGAAGCCGTTCTCGCTGCCGGTCGGCATGGCCTCGACGCTGTGCGGCATCATCCTGCTCTCGACCGCCCATCACTTCCTGATGGTGCTGGCGGCAGCCGCCTGCATCGGCGTCGGCAGCTCGATCTTCCATCCCGAAGCCTCGCGGGTGGCGAGGCTCGCCTCGGGCGGCCGGTTCGGCTTCGCGCAATCGGTGTTCCAGGTCGGCGGCAATTCGGGGCAGGCGCTGGGCCCGCTGCTGATGGCACTGCTCGTGGTCCCCTACGGCCAGGGCTACACGGCATGGTTCGGCCTCGCCGCCCTCATCGGCATCGTCGTGCTGGGCAATGTCGGGCTCTGGTACCGGCGGCACATGGCCGAGCTGCGGGCCCGGCCGCGCAAGGCTGCGGAGCCGCACGGGCTGTCGCAGCAGGCGGTGCTGGGCTCGCTCGCCGCCCTCGTCTCGCTGATGTTCGCCGATAACTTCTACGGCGCTTCGATCTCCAGCTATCTGCCCTTCTACCTGATCGACCGCTTCGGCATCTCGGTCTCGGCGGCGCAGCTGCATCTGTTCGTCTTCCTGGCGGCAGCGGCGGTAGGCACCTTCCTGGGTGGGCCGATCTCCGACCGGATCGGGAAGAAGCGCGTGCTGATGCTGGCACCGATCCTGGTGCTGCCCTTCACGCTCGCTTTGCCGCACGTGCCGCTGGCCTGGACCGGGCCGGTGACGGTCGCCATCGGCCTCATCATGGCAGCCGCCTTTCCGGTCATCGTCGTCTATGCGCAGGAGCTGATGCCGGGGCGGATCGGGCTCGTCGGCGGCCTCTTCTTCGGTCTCGCCTTCGGCCTCGGCGGCATCGGTGCCGCCGTTCTGGGCTGGCTCGCCGACCTCACCTCGCTGGGCTTCGTCTATCAGCTCTGCGCCTTCCTCCCGGCGCTCGGGCTCGCGGTGCTGTTCCTCCCGGACCTCGACCGGCTGCGGCGCTCCGCTTGACGAGGACTCCGTTATGCGAGTCCCCAGGCGAGACTTCCGACCGCGGTGCGCTTGCTGAGGAGCACACCGAGCCCTTTTTCGACGACTCGGGGTGGCAGCTGGAGGCCGTCGGCAGGGCTGTTCATGACGTCGATGCAGGTGGCGAGGTCTACGACCACGAGGACGTCATGACCTACCTCGAACGGCGTCTCGTCGCCGGCCCGACCACGCCTCGCCCGGAGCCGAGTGGCGCGCGGCGCTGGCCCGATCCGATCACCTGACAGGTGCTTCACCCCGGCCTTGACGCGCCAAGTGGTGCGGGCGAAGGCGTCGGGGTCGACGCCCGTGCCGGAATGCGCCCATGACCGAGAAGCAGACCAACCTCAAGATCGATGCCGAGCGCCTCTGGGACTCGCTCATGGAGATGGCGAAGATCGGGGCCACGCCGAAGGGCGGGTGCAACCGGCAGACGGTGACCGATCTCGACCGCGAGGGGCGGCTTCTGTTCAAGCGCTGGTGCGAGGCCGTGGGCTGCACGGTCACGGTCGACGAGATGGGCAACATGATGGCGCGGCGCCCGGGCAGGCGGGACGACCTGCCGCCTGTGGTCATCGGCAGCCATCTCGACACCCAGCCGACGGGCGGGAAGTTCGATGGTGTGGGCGGCGTGCTGAGCGGGCTGGAGGTGCTGCGCACGCTGGCCGACTACGGCTACGAGACCGATCATCCGATCATGGTGGTGAACTGGACGAACGAGGAGGGCAGCCGGTTCGCGCCGGCCATGATGTCCTCGGGCGTGTGGGCCGGGGCGTTCACCAAGGAGTTCGCCTACGGTCGGACGGATCGCGACGGAAAGGTGTTCGGCGAGGAGTTGGAGCGGATCGGCTTCAAGGGCGACCTGGCTTGCGCGCCGCAGCCCTGGAAGTGCCACCTGGAGCTGCACATCGAGCAGGGGCCGATCCTGGAGGCCGAGGGCAAGGAGATCGGGGTCGTCACGGGCGGACAGGGGATCCGCTGGTTCGACGTGAAGATCACCGGCAAGGAGAGCCATGCGGGCTCGACGCCCATGCCGCGCCGCAAGGACGCGCTGGTGGCGGCCGCCAAGGTGATCGCCCGGCTCGACGAGATCGCGCGCGAGCACGGGCCGGCCGGCGTGTCGACGGTGGGCGATCTTCGGATCGCCAAGCCGTCGCGCAACGTCATTCCGGGCGAGGTCTGGTTCACGGTCGATCTGCGCCATCCCGAGGAGCCGCACATCGAGGCGATGGATGCGGCCCTGCGCGAGGCGGTGAAGGCGGCGTGTGAGCCCTTGGGCCTCGAAGCGGAAGTGAACCAGATCTGGTACTTCCCGCCGGTGGCGTTCGATCCCACCTGCATCGCGGCCGTGCGCAAGGCGGCCGAGGACGGCGGCTACAGCTGGCGCGAGATCGTCAGCGGGCCGGGGCACGACAGCTGCTACACCGCCCGCGTCGTGCCGACCTCGATGATCTTCGTCCCCTGCAAGGACGGCCTCTCGCACAACGAGGAGGAGTGGACGGAGCCCGAGCAGATGGCGGCCGGCTGCGACGTGCTGCTGCGGGCGGCGGTCGAGATGGCGAAGGCGTGAACGCGGCGGTCCAGCCAGCGATCATCGAGGCGAGGGGGCTCGATCTCGTCTTCACGACGGCCGACGGGCCGGTCCATGCGCTCGCCGACGTCGATCTCACCGTGCAGCAGGGCGAGTTCGTCTCGCTCATCGGGCCGTCGGGCTGCGGCAAGACCACCCTGCTGCGCGCGATCGCCGACCTGGAGCAGCCGACGGGCGGGACGCTGGCGATCAATGGTCTCACCGCCCACGAGGCGCGGCTGCGGCGGGCCTATGGCTACGTGTTCCAGGCGCCGGCCCTGTTTCCCTGGCGGACGGTCGAGCGCAACCTGACGCTGCCGCTCGAAATCATGGGCGTGCCAGCAGCCGAGCGGCGTGAGCGGGCGCGTAAGGGCCTGGAGCTGGTCGGGCTGACGGGCTTCGAGCGCAAGCACCCCTGGCAGCTCTCGGGCGGCATGCAGCAGCGGGTGTCGATCGCCCGGGCGCTGAGCTTCGAGCCGGCGCTGCTGCTGATGGACGAGCCGTTCGGCGCACTCGACGAGATCACGCGCGACCATTTGAACGACCAGTTGCACGCGCTCTGGCACCGGACGAAGAAGACGATCGTCTTCGTCACCCACTCGATTGCGGAGGCGGTCTACCTCTCGACGCGCATCGTCGTGATGTCGCCGCGGCCGGGGCGGATCCTCGAGGTGATCGAGAGCGACCTGCCGGAGAAGCGCACGCTCGACCTGCGCGAGACGGTGCCGTTCCAGAACATCGCGCACCGGGTGCGTGAAGGGCTGCGCGCCGGGCACAGCTACGAGGATTGAGGGCGGGTCAGCCGGTCTTCCGCTTGCCCTTGGCGGCCAGGAGGTAGCGGCTCTTGCCGACGGCGCTGCAGTTGAGCGCAGGGCCGCGGCGGGTCTCGCCGTCCGCGTACTCGCGGAGGAAGACGTGGTTGCCGACCTTCGTCGTTCGCCTGAGCCGGGCGAACCAGGGGCAGCGCTCTGGGTCCATGAGGTCCGGATTGACGAAGAAGAGCGCTCCGCCTGTGGGGTCGGTGTCGGCATCGTCCGCGGCGGCGAGGCCGCGGGCCTGGCGCAGCATCATGCGGGTGAAGCCGGTGTCGACGTCGAGCAGGCGCTCCAGGTCGAGCGGGCCGCCGTGACTGACGGCACGGCGCAGATAGGGGCGCTCGTTCAGCGGCTGGAACTGGCCGTCCTCGGCGACGACGGCACAGGCGTCATCCGGGAAGGCCTCGTGCCGGGCGCGGTTGCGGACGACCTGGATGACGGCGGCCATGCCCTTCACGCCTTCAGCGGCGGCTTCGGCATAGGCGATGAGGGCGAGGCACTGGCGCTGCCTCGCGGCCGGGCCGCTCTCGGGCATGGCGGGCCCGGCGAGGACGAACGCGACGGCGAGTGCGGCCGGCAGCTTCGGCGTGCGCCGCCACCAGAGGGGTGCGGTTGACTTGGGGCCGATCCTCACTTCAGCTGCGGACGAACAGGTTGGGGAGCCTCGACATGGCGGTGCGATCCGCGGCGGGCGATCTACCGCTTCCCGTCTACCGCGTCCGCGGGCGCCACGACAGATGGCGGCACGCTAGCTGATGGCGGTCGCCGCCGCCCTCCGACCCTCCGCACTCGGTCGGCTGAAGGAGGGGCACCTCCTGCCGATTCTGGCGGTCGTGGGGGTGATCCTCGCCGTCTGGTACGCGGCCGCGGTCCGGCTGAACGCGCCGCAACTGATCGACGGCTACGCCCGTGCCGGCACGGAGTGGACGTGGCAGCAGCTCACCTCGGACGCCTGGGCGATGGAGCGGCCGGTTCTCCCGGCACCGCACCAGATCCTCCTGGACCTCAAGAAGAGCACGCTGGACGTGCGTGTCAGCTCGGCGCGCTCGCTCGTCTACCATGCCTGGGTGACGCTGGCCTCCGCACTCACCGGCTTCGCCTTCGGCACGCTGCTGGGCGTGCTCCTGGCGGTGGGCATCGTCCATCTGCGCACGCTCGACCGGTCGCTGATGCCGTGGGTGATCGCCTCCCAGACGATCCCGATTCTCGCCATCGCGCCGATGGTGATCGTCGTGCTGGGCTCGCTCGGTGTGACGGGACTGCTGCCGAAGGCGATCATCAGCGCCTATTTGTGCTTCTTCCCGGTGACGATCGGGATGGTGAAAGGGCTGCGCTCGCCGGAGCGGATCCAGCTCGACCTGATGCGTACCTACAGTGCGAGCCCCTGGCAGACGCTGCGCCTGCAGCGCTGGCCGGCCTCGCTGCCGTTCCTGTTCGCGAGCCTCAAGGTGGCCGTGGCGATTGCACTTGTCGGTGCGATCGTGGGCGAGCTGCCGACCGGGGCCCAGGCGGGGCTCGGGGCGCGGCTGCTGGCAGGCTCGTACTACGGGCAGACGATCCAGATCTGGTCGGCACTGGTCATGGGCTCGATCGCGGCGGCCTTGCTCGTCGGTGCCATCGGGCTCGCCGAGCGGCTTACGTTCAGGCTGATGGGGACGGCACGATGAACGCCGCGGTCCTGCGCGGGGGTGGGCTGGCGCTCGTCTGTGCGGTCGGGTGCGCCGTCGCGCTGGTCGTGGCGCAGGGCGGCAGCGGTGCCGCCCTGTGGCTCGGCGTGGCGGTCCTGATGGTGCTGGCCTGGCAGGCCATGTCGCTGCTCGCCGACCACGAGATGGGCGGGCGGCTGGTGCCGGTTCTGTTCGGGCTCTGGCTGCTGTTCCTGTGGGAGGTGGTCGTCACTGGGCTGAACGTGCCGCGCGTCCTGCTGCCGGCACCTTCGGCCATCGGCACGGCGATGAGCAGCCATGTGCCCACGCTGGCGGCCGATTTCTGGCAGACCTTCGTCCGCGCCGTGATCCCGGGCTGGGTGCTAGGCTGTGCGGCCGGGTTCCTGACGGCGATCGCGGCGGATCGCTGGCCCTTCCTGGGGCGGGGGCTGCTGCCCCTGGGCAATCTCGTCTCCGCGCTGCCGATCATCGGCATCGCGCCCATCATGGTGATGTGGTTCGGCTTCGACTGGCAGTCGAAGGTGGCGGTCGTCGTCGTCATGACCTTCTTCCCCATGCTCGTGAACACGGTGACCGGCCTCGCCTCGGCGGGGCGGATCGAGCTCGACCTGATGCGGTCCTATGCATCGGGCTGGTGGTCGACGCTGCGGCGACTGAGGCTGCCGGGCGCCATGCCCTTCATCTTCAACGCGCTGAAGATCAACAGCACGCTGGCGCTGATCGGGGCCATCGTCGCCGAGTTCTTCGGCACGCCGATCGTCGGCATGGGCTTTCGCATCTCGACCGAGGTCGGGCGGATGAACCTCGACCTCGTCTGGGGCACCGTTGCGGTGGCCGCGGTGGCGGGGTCCCTGTTCTACGGTGTGTTGGCACTCATCGAGCGGGCGGTCACCTTCTGGCACCCCTCCTACCGCCGCTGACAGCGCCAATACGGCGTGGCAGAAGCTTGTCGACAAACACGAACAAAGGAGGTTCCGCGATGCGTCTCGCCGCTCTGGGTGCCGTCGCCGCCCTAGCCCTCATGGCCGGCTCGGCCGCTGCTGCCGACAAGCTGACCCTGCAGCTGAAGTGGGTCCCGCAGGCGCAGTTCGCCGGCTACTACGTGGCGAAGGACAAGGGCCTCTACGAGGCGGAAGGCCTCGACGTCGAGATCAAGCCCGGCGGGCCCGACATCGCCCCGCCCCAGGTGCTTGCGGGCGGCGGTGCCGACGTCATCGTCGACTGGATGCCCTCGGCCCTGGCCAGCCGCGAGAAGGGTGTCCCGCTCGTCAACATCGCCCAGCCCTTCAAGAAGTCGGGCATGATGCTGACCTGCCGCAAGGAGACCGGCATCGCGGACCCGAAGACCGACTTCAAGGGCCGCACGCTGGGCGTCTGGTTCTACGGCAACGAGTATCCGTTCCTCTCCTGGATGGCGCATCTGGGCGTGCCGACGAACGGCGGTGCGGACGGAGTCACCGTCCTGAAGCAGGGCTTCAACGTCGATCCGCTGCTGCAGAAGCAGGCCGACTGCATCAGCACGATGACCTACAACGAGTACTGGCAGGTGATCGACGCCGGCATCCCGGCCGACGACCTCACCGTGTTCAAGTACGAGGACCAGGGCGTCGCCACGCTGGAGGACGGGCTCTACGTCGCCGAGAAGTCGCTGCAGGACCCGGCGATGGTCGACAAGCTGGCGCGCTTCGTGAAGGCTTCGATGGCTGGTTGGAAGTGGGCGTCCGAGAACCCCGACGATGCCGCCATGATCGTGCTCGACAACGACACGACCGGTGCCCAGACCGAGAAGCACCAGAAGCGGATGATGGGCGAGATCAACAAGCTGGTCGATCCGACCTACGCCGGCAAGCTCGATTCGGCCGACTACGAGCGCACCGTCGAGGTGCTGCTCTCGGGTGGCTCCGACCCAGTCATCAGCAAGAAGCCCGAGGGGGCGACGACCACGGCCGTGACGGACGCGGTCAAGAACTGAACGATCTGCTCTGGACGTGATAAGGCCGCCGGTGTCCCCGGCGGCCTTTGCGTTCGGGCAGGCGTGATGCCGTCACTCGCGGTGCTGGTCCTCGCCGCCTTCGCCGAGATCGCCGGCTGCTTCGCCTTCTGGGCCTGGCTGCGCCTCGGCCGCAGCGCTTGGTGGCTGGCGCCGGGCGTGGTCTCACTCGTCCTCTTCGCCTACCTCCTGACCCGCGTCGACACGAGTGCCGCGGGTCGTGCCTACGCAACCTACGGCGGCATCTACATCGCCGCGTCCCTCGTCTGGCTCTGGCTTATCGAGGGCATGCGACCGGATAGGTTCGATCTGCTGGGTGCCGGGCTTTGCCTTATCGGTGCGGCAGTCATTCTGCTCGGTCCCCGGCCAGTGTGATCGGCAGCTTCTCAGAGGAGACCCGATGCGCAGTTTCACCGACGGCATGTGGCGGGAGATCGCGCCGATCTATGCCCGAATCCTCGATCTGCCGTTCAACCGGGCGCTGGCGGCGGGGACGCTCGAGCGGGAGCGATTCGTCTTCTACATGGTGCAGGACGCGCATTATCTGGGGGCGTTCGCGCGGGCGCTGGCCATGGTGGCGGCTAAGGCGACCGATCCGGACGGGCAGATCAAGTTCGCCAAGAGTGCGCATGACGCGATCATCGTCGAGCGGTCGCTGCACGAGGGGTTTTTCGAGGCGTTCGGGCTGAGCCCGGCAGAGTTCGCGGCGACCTCGCCCTCGCCGACCTGCGCCGCTTATTCGAACTTCCTGATCGCGACGGCGGCCCAGCACCCCTACGCGGTGGGCGTGGCTGCCGTGCTGCCCTGCTTTCAGATCTACTACGAGGTGGGGAAGCATCTCTTCGGCATCGCGGCGACGCCGAACCCGTACCAGAAGTGGATCGACACCTACCGGGACGAGGGCTTCGGCGATTCGGTGCGGGCGGTGCTGGCGATCGTGGATCGTGCGGCCGAGGCGGCCAGCGATGCGGATCGGCATCTGATGCGGGAAGCGTACCTGACGGCAGTGCGCTACGAGTGGATGTTCTGGGACAGCGCCTGGCGGCGGGAGGCGTGGCCGGTCTGATCCGGCGAGGCCTTTTCGTTTCAGTGCCTTGCGCTTGTCATCGACAGCCCTTATGTCCCGCCTTCCTCGAACGACCGCCCCCGTGGGGCGGCTCTGGACGGAAGGGGGGATCCCATGCGGCAGTCCCTGGCCATCGCCCGGCAGCCTCTCGACGTGGCGGAGATGATCCCGCTCCACGCGGCCGGCCGCGATCCGCTGTTCTTCTTCGGCACGCTGATGGACACCGACGTCCTGACCTACGTGCTGGGGCGACCCATCGACCTCGACGACCTGGAGCCGGCCGTGCTGACCGGCTTCCGCCGTGTGCGTACCCGGGATGCCACCTATCCCGTCCTGGTCGACGCGCCGGGTGAGACGGTCGAAGGCCGCATGCTGCGCAAGGCGACCCGGCGCGACATCGTCCGCATCAATCACTACGAGAGCGAGGAGTACCGGGCCGAGCGGCATCCCGTCCGCTGCGGCCGCGGCATCGACCACGGTGCGTGGCTCTACATGGCGCTGGATGCGCTGGTCGCCAGCGAGGATCCCTGGCACCTCGACCATTGGGCGCATCACCACAAGCCGACCTACTTCGACGCCTGCGACGGCTGGATGGAGGGCTGTCCCGAGATCGGCTGAGGTGGAGCGGACGGCCATGGCAGGCGGGGCCCGCAACGTTCTCGGTGAGCATCTGGAGCCGTGCGGCACGTCGCCGATGACGGGGTTCTTCCGCGACGGCTGCTGCAACACGGGTCCCCAGGATCGTGGTGCACATGTCGTCTGCGCGGTGGTCACGCGCGAGTTCCTGGCGTTCTCGGCCAGCCGCGGCAACGACCTCTCCACGCCGGTGCCCGAGTTCGAGTTTCCGGGCTTGAGGCCCGGCGACCGCTGGTGCTTGTGCGCGGCGCGCTGGCGTGAGGCGCTGGAAGCCGATGCGGCGCCCCGCGTGGTGCTGGCGGCGACTCACGAGCGGGCGCTGGAGTACGTGACACTGGAGGATCTGAAGAGACACGCGCTGGACCTCGTCTGATGGCCGTGCCGCGCCACGCGATCCAGCGTGACGAGGCGGGGCCGCCGGCCGCTGCCAGTGGCCCCGCGCGCACGGTGCGCCTGGACCTACCGGGCCCTAAGGACGGCAAGGAGCGCAACGCGGTCCGCAATCACCTCTCGGCCATGACCGGACACGGGCGCACGCTTTGGGTCGCCGGCGACGAAGGTGCGGGCATCGAGTGCCTCGCCACCGCGGACGGCGCGACCTGGACGTGGCAGGGCTCGTTCGACCTCATCGCACCGCTGGGCCTGCCCAAGCGCTCGGGCAAGCGGCGAGAGATCGCGATCGAAGGGCTCGATGTCGATGGCGGCCTGCTCTGGGTGGTCGGTTCGCACGCCCTGACCCGGGAGAAGCCCGGCCTGCCGGAGAGCGACCCCGAGACGGCGATCGAACTCTTGGGTGAGTCCGTCGGCGGCAAGAACCGGCAGCTTCTGGGCTGCGTGCCGATCGTCGAGGTGACGCCGGGCCGGTACGAGCCCCGAGCCGAGGTGAAGGCGAAAGAGGGCCGCCGCCATGCCGCACGTCTGGCGATCGATGCGGGCGAAGGAGCCCTGGTGAGCGCCGTTCGCAAGGCCGAGGACCCGCATCTGCTCCCCTTCCTGCCCTTGCCGGCGACGGAGAACGGGTTCCACATCGAGGGGCTGGCCGTGCGCGGCGGGCGCGCGTTCATCGGTCTGCGAGGGCCCGTAGTCGGCGGCTTCGCCGTGCTGCTGGAGGTCTTCCTCGACGTCGAGGGCGACCGCCTGCGGCTGGTCAAGGTCGCCGGCGGCGGACGGCGCTACCGCAAGCATTTCCTGGCGGTGGAGGGCTGCGGAATCCGCGAGCTCTGCTTCCGCGGCGACGATCTGCTGCTGCTCGTCGGGCCCACCATGCGGGCCGACGGCCCGGTCTCGGTCTGGTGCTGGCGCAATGCCCTGGACGAGACGGGCGACAGCATCTTCGAGCCCGGCCACCGGCTGGTCCGCCTCCTCGACGTGCCGCATCGGACGGGTACCGACCGGGCCCAGGGTATGGCTCTCCTACCGCAGGGCGGTGGCCGCGAGCTCCTCGTCGTATACGATTCGCCGCACGAAAAGCGCTGCCACGGCGCCGGTAACGTCGACGCGGACGTCTTCCTCCTGCCCTGATCGTCACACCCCCATCATCGGCAGGACGCATTTTGCTGCGGTGCGGTAGAGAATCTGTCGCCGTACCGATCAGAGTATGGGGTAGCTGATGTTCTTCGATCCCAAGTCCGTCTCGCTGGCGGGTCGCAAAGGGCTCGTCACCGGCATCGCCAACGAGCAGTCCATCGCCTGGGGCTGCGCCAAGGGCTTCCGCTTCCTCGGTGCGGATCTGGCCGTCACCTATCTGAACGAACGCGCTCTGACGCATGTGGAGCCGCTGGCAAAGCAGCTCGAAGCGCCGATCGTCATGCCGCTCGATCTTCGCGAGGACGGCCAGCTCGAGGCCGTGTTCGAGCGCATCACGAAGGAATGGGGTGAGCTCGACTTCGTGCTGCACTCGCTGGCCTTCTGCCCGAAGGAGGACCTGCACGGGCGGGTGGTCGATGCCTCGAAGGAGGGTTTCCTGCAGGCGATGGAGATCTCCTGCTGGTCGTTCCTGCGGATGGCGCATCTGGCCGAGCCGCTGATGAAGCGGGGCGGGGCGCTGTTCACGATGACCTACTACGGTGCGAACCGCGTCGTCGAGCACTACAACCTCATGGGTCCGGTAAAGGCGGCGCTGGAGAGTGCGACCCGCTACATGGCAGCCGAGCTCGGGCCGAAGGGTATTCGCGTGCACGCGATTTCGCCCGGGCCGCTGAAGACCCGTGCCGCGTCGGGCCTCGCGGACTTCGACGAGTTGTTAGACCGGGCGCAGGCGAAGGCACCGGCACGGAGCCTCGTCTCGATCGACGATGTTGGCCTTGCGACGGCCTACCTGGCGACCGATGCCGCGAAGCTGATGACGGGCGACACCCTCTACATCGACGGCGGCTACAACATTATCGACTGACGCCACCTCCCGTTGCGCCGATGCCGGTCCGGTCGTACCCCGGGCCGGCGCGGTCGCGCGCGACGGGGAGGGTCGATGAAGATCACGGGCGTTCGAACCACGCCGCTGTTCCTGCCCTACAAGCAGCCCTACCACTGGGCGTTCGACGTGGTCGAAGGGGCGGAGATCGTGCTCGTCGCGATCGAGACGGACGCCGGGGTGACGGGCTACGGCGAGTGCTGCTGCGTTCCCGACGGGGCCAGCATCCGGCAGATGCTTGCACGGGTGACACCTTCCCTGATCGGGGTCGACGCCTTCGCGATCGCCGCTACGGTCGAGCGTCTGCATCGGAGCTTCTTCGCGAGCTGCGGGCCGGGCAACCAGCGGCGGTTGTCCAACCAGGTGCTGTGCGGCATCGAGCTGGCGCTCTGGGACGCCGTCGGCAAGGCGCTGGGGCAGCCGGTCTACAACCTGCTGGGCGGCCCGGTGCGGGACGACGTCGCCTATTTCGGCTTCGTCCAGGGCGACGGGCCGGCCGAGGTGGGGGCCAGTGCCGGGGCGCTGGCGGAGCGCGGCTTCGAGGTGATCTACGCCAAGGTCGGGCGGGGTGACGCCATCGACCTCGCCAATGTCCGGGCGATCCGGGAGGCGATCGGTGACAAGCGGCTGCGGCTGGATGCCAACGAGGCGTGGGACACGCTGACCGCACGGCGCATGGTCGAGAAGCTGCGGCCGTTCGGCATCGAGTTCCTGGAGCAGCCATCGCCGTCGGAGAGCCCCGCCGCATTGGCGCGAGTGCGCAAGGCACTGGACGTGCCGATCGCGGCGGACCAGCTCGTCATGACGCCGTCGGACGTGTTCGAGGTCTGCCGGCACGAGGCGGCGGACGTGATCGTGCTGGGGCTGCACGAGGTCGGCGGCATCCTGGGGCTGCGGAAAGCGGCGGCGGTGGCCGAGTCGGCCGGGCTCTCGATCTGCCTGCACGGGGTCTACGAGAGCGGGATCACGACCTGCGCCTCGAACGTCGCGGCGGCGACGATCCCGAACCTCGACGACGGCAACCAGCTGATGATCGAGCTGCTGGCCGACGACATCGTGGGCTCGCCGAAGCTCTATCCGGTGCTGGGACGGCTGGCCGTGCTGGACGGGCCGGGCCTCGGGTTCGATCTCGACATGGATGCCGTCGGCCGCGGCGCCGAGCGGTGGCGCAAGCGGCACGGGGTGCCGGCATGAGAGCGCTCGTCGCGGCCTTGCTGGCGCTGCTGCCGGTGCCGGCGCTCGCGGCGGGGTTGCTGCTGCAGCAGGCCGTGCCGGCGAACGGGGCGGGCACGGCCTATCTCATGCTGGAGCGCGACCGGCTCATCACCGTCCGGGCCAGGAAGGAGAAGAGCGGGGCCTACGCGATCGAGATCACGCTCGCCGCCGACCCGCCCATCGTGCAGACGATCCGCTGCACCGACCCCGCGGCCACGCGGCAGATCATCGACGCGCTTCGGGTCGGCGGCGAGGCGGTGCTCGACGTGACGGGGCGCTGCGAGCTGTAGGGCTCAGGCCAGCACGAAGCCACGCCAGTACGGGTCGCGATCGTCGACGAAGATGGTGTTGTGGCCCGTGGTGCGGGCCCAGCCGGCGACCGAGGGGACGATGGCCACCTGGCCCGCGAGGTCGGTGGCGGCCTCGACGCGGCCTTCGAACAGGCTGCCGATGATGCTCTCGTGGACGAAATCGTCGCCGACCTTCAGGCGGCCCTTTGCGGCGAGCTGGGCCATGCGGGCGGAGGTGCCGGTCCCGCAGGGGCTGCGGTCGATGGCCCGGTCACCGTAGAAGACGGCATTGCGGCCGTTGGCTTTCGGGTCCTTCGGGCGGCCCGTCCACAGGATGTGGGAGACGCCGCGGATCGTTGGATCCAGCGGGTGCACGGGCTCGACGAGCTCGGCGAGGCGGCGGCGAAGCTCGGGCGAGAGGCGCTGGATGTCGCTCGCCGAGAGCTGGTCGAGGTCGCGGTAGCCGGGCTGCGGCTCGACGATGGCGTAGAAGTTGCCGCCATAGGAGATGTCGACGGTGATCTCGCCGATCTCCGGGCAGTCGACGCGCACCTCGGGCAGGGCCAAGTAGGAGGCGACGTTGCGCAGGCGGACCTTCTCGACGTGCGGGCCCGCCATCTCGTACTCGGCGACGACGCGGCCGGCGGGAACGTCGAGCAGCAGGCGGCCCGGCTCCTTTGCGCTGACGAGGCCGTGTTCCAGGGCCATCGTGACGGTCCCGATGGTGCCGTGGCCGCACATGGGCAGGCAGCCCGAGGTCTCGATGAAGAGGACGCCGATATCGCCGTCGGGTGTCGTCGGCGGGTAGAGGATCGAGCCCGACATGACCTCGTGGCCACGGGGTTCGAACATCAGAGACGTGCGCACCCAGTCGTGATGGGCGAGGAAGTCCTGGCGGCGCTCGCTCATGGTCGCGCCCGCGAGCCGTGGGCCGCCGCCGGCGACGAGGCGCACGGGGTTGCCGCAGGTGTGGCCGTCGATGCAGAAGAATGTGTGTCGCATGGTTGCCCGGGAGCCCGCCTTGCCCGTTCCGTTCGCCGTCCGTTTCCAGCGCGACCCCGACCAACCGGCCGCGACGCACGAATGGTATGCCGATCGCACCGGCACCTTCACCGCCGGGTACTGGGCGCATGAGGGTGGGGTGATGGAGTGTCACTACACCGAGGAGGAGTTCTGCGTCCTGCTCGACGGTGTGGTCCGGCTGACCGCCGAGGACGGGCAGACGGCGGTGTTCAGGAAGGACGACGGCTTCGTCATCCCGAAGGGCTTCAAGGGCACCTGGGAGACGGTCGAGCCGGTCCGCAAATGGTACGTGATCTGGCAGCCGCCTGGCTGATCAGCCCAAGAGCAGCGCGTCGTCGTCCAGCTCGGCACCGCGCGTCTTCTTGAACTCGGCGATCAGGCCGTCGACGGTCAGCGCCTTCTTCTGGGCACCGCTGACGTCGAGGACGATCTTGCCCTCGTGCAGCATGACGAGGCGGTCGCCGCACTCGACGGCCTGGTGCATCGAGTGGGTGACCATCAGTGTGGTCAGCCGGCTCTCGCCGACGAGCCGCTGGGTCAGGGTGACGAGAAGCTCGGCCGTGCGCGGGTCGAGGGCGGCCGTGTGCTCGTCGAGCAGCAGGATCTTGAGCGGGGCGAGGGTCGCCATCAGCAGCGACACCGCCTGACGCTGGCCGCCCGAGAGCAGGCCCATGCTGTCGCCGAGGCGGTTCTCCAGGCCCAGCCCGAGAAGCGACAGGCGCTCGCGCCAGCGGGCGCGGTCGGACGGCCGGACGGCGACGCCGAAGCCGCGGCTGCTGCCGCGGGCGGTGGCGAGGGCCAGGTTCTCCTCGATGGTGAGGCTGGCGCAGCTGCCGCCGAGCGGGTCCTGGAAGACGCGGGCGACGAGACCGGCGCGGCGGGATGCGTTCCAGCCGGTGACGTCGCGGCCGTCGATCGCGATCTTGCCCTGAGTGGCGGTGATGGTGCCGGCCAGGGCGTTGAGCAGCGTCGACTTGCCGGCCCCGTTGCTGCCGATGACGGTGAGGAACTGGCCTTCCGGGAGACGCAGGTCGATGCCGCGAAGTGCTTTCGTCTCCAGCACCGTGCCGGCGCCGAAGGTGACGTGGAGACCCTGGATCTCGATCATGCGCGGGCGGCCGCCCCGACGAGCCGGGCGCGCGCACCGGGGAGGATCAATGCCAGGCCCACCAGCACGGCCGTGATCAGGTTGAGGTCGGAGGCCTGGAGGCCGAGGAAGTCGGCTTCGAGCGCCAGGGCGATCGCGAAGCGGTAGAGCAGCGAGCCCAGCAGGCAGGCCGTGACCAGCAGATAGATCGAGCGGCCCGTCAGGATGGTCTCGCCGACGATGACCGAGGCGAGGCCGACGACGATGGTGCCGGTGCCGATGGTGACGTCGGCGAAGCCGTTGGCCTGGGCGAAAAGGGCGCCGGCGAGGCCGACGAGCCCGTTGCTCAGCGCCATGCCGGCGGCGGTGGTGCGGCCGAGGTCGATGCCCTGCGCCTCGGCCATGCGCCGGTTGACGCCGACGGCGCGCATGGCGAGGCCGGCGGCACTGCTGAGGAAGCGGCCGAGGAGGAGCACGGCGGCGACGGCGACGATGCCGGCGAAGAGCGGGCGCAGCCACATGCCGCGCAACAGCGGCTCGAAGGGAGTGAACACCGTCGGCTCGGTGAGGAGAGCGACGTTCGGCTTGCCCATGATGCGCAGGTTGATCGAGTAGAGGGCGATCATGGTGAGGATGCTGGCGAGCAGGCCCAGGATCTTGAAGCGGACGTTCAAGATCGCGGTGACGAGGCCGGCCATGGCGCCCGCGACGATGGCCATCGCCGTCGCAAGATAGGGGTTCACGCCGCCGACGATGGCGGTCGCCGCGACGGCAGCACCCAGCGGGAAGCTGCCGTCGACGGTGAGGTCCGGGAAATCGAGCACCCGGAACGACAGGAACACCGCCAGGGCGACGAGCGCGTAGATGAAGCCGAGTTCGACGGCTCCGAGAAAGGCGACGAGCGACAAGGTCGGTGGCGGCCTACTTCACGACCGTCTTGGCGCGGGCGACGACCGCATCGGGGATGGTCACACCCATCGCGGCGGCGGCGGCGGGATTGACCGACAGCTCGGTGATCTGCACGCCCTCGACCGGGATGTCGCCGGGCTTCTCACCCTTCAGCACGCGGGCGACGATCTTACCCGTCTGCCGGCCGACATCGTAGTAGTTGAAGCCCAGGGCCGCGATCGCACCGCGGGGGACGGAGTCGGTGTCGCCGGCGTAGATCGGCAGGTCGTTCTCGTCGCCGATCTTGGCGATCGCCTCGAAGGCGGTGACGACCGTGTTGTCAGTAGGGACGTAGATCGCGTCGACCTTGCCGACGAGGCTCTGGGCGGCGGAGAGGACGTCCGCCGACTTCGGGGCCGCGGCTTCGACGATCTCCATCCCGCGGGCCGGGGCCTCCTTCTTCAGGATGTCGAGGAGGGTGACCGAGTTCGCTTCGCCCGGATTGTAGATGACGCCGATCTTCACGGCCTTGGGCGAGATCTCCTTCACCAGATCGAGGTGCAGGCCGATCGGCGAGAGGTCGGACATGCCGGTGACGTTGCCGCCGGGCTTCTCGGCATTGGCGACGAGCTTCGCACCGACCGGGTCGGTCACGGCCGTGAACACGACCGGGATGTCCTTGGTGGCCGAGACGACGGCCTGGGCGGAGGGGGTGGAGATCGGGACGATGACGTCCGGCGCGTCGCCGACGAACTTGCGGGCGATCTGCGTGGCGGTGGCCGGGTTGCCCTGCGCACTCTCGTAGACGAAGACGAGGTTCTTGCCGTCCTCGAAGCCCTCTGCCTTCAGCTCGTCCTTGATGCCGTCGCGGGCTGCGTCCAGGGCCGGGTGCTCGACGATGGCGGTCACGGCCACGGTCTTGGAATCGTCGGCGCGCACTGTCAGCGGGAAGGCGAGTGCGACCGAGGCGAGCAGCAGGACGGCGCGGCGGCTGGCGGCGGACATCGAGTATTCCTCCCTGGCGTTCAGCCGCGCTGCTTAGGCGGTTCACGGGACCACGGCAACGGTTGTGCCCGAGGACAAGCGGCCACATCTCTTACGGGCTGCGTCGCCCATGGAGCTCGCCTATGAGCATCGGTTTCCCCCAAGTCCTGATCATTCTCGTGATCCTTCTCGTCCTGTTCGGCGGCAAGAAGCTGCCCAACGTGATGGGCGACCTCGCCAAGGGGATCCGCAGCTTCAAGGACGGGCTGAAGAGCGAGCCGACACCGCAGCCGGCGCGCGACGTGACGCCGGAGCCTGAGCGGCTAGAGCCGCCCCGGGGTGCCTGATCAGGCTGCGAGCGGGCCCGCTTCGGGCTCGCCGCTGAACACCTCGTCGACGAGCGCGATCGCCCCGTAGTCGAAACCGTTGAACCGGGTCCGCATGCTGAGGCTGTAGGCGCCGGTCATGCCGAACTCGATCCAGTCGTCGATCCGCACGTCCTCGGGCAGGTGATAGCGGGTCGCCAGCTTGTCGACGCAGTCGCAGGTGACACCCATGATCTCGAAGCTGCCGAGTTTCGGCGATGGGGCGCTGCCGTCCGTGCGGATCAGGCGGGCGGGATACTGGACCGCCGCGGTCATCGATTCCGAGAAGGTGCCCCAGACACCTTCGGCGATGTAGAGCCGGTCGTGCTTGCGCAGCTCGACGCGGGTGAGCGTGGACATGGCGGAGGCCACCAGCGCCCGGCCGGGCTCGGCCTGGATGCGCGGCACCTGGTCGAGGCCGGTCTCGGCGAGCAGGCGGCGGATGACGGCGCAGAGCTGCTCGATCGAGGGCCAGCTGCCATTGGCGTAGGCGGCCGGGAAACCACCGCCGACGTCGAGCGCGTGCAGGTCGACGCCGGCCTCGCCGACGATCTCGCGGGCGAGGCGGATCGCCTTGGCATAGGCCTCGGCGCTCGCCACCTGCGAGCCGACATGGAAGCACAGGCCGACCTTGTTGCCCTGCGCCTGGACAGAACGCAGTAGGTCGATGGCCGTCGCCGGGTCGGCGCCGAACTTCTCGGACAGGTTGAAGAGCGCCTCCGACGGGGTGGCGATGCGCACGAACACCGTCATCTCGGTCGGATCGGCGAGGCAGGCCTTCTCGACCTTGGCCAACTCGTCGGGGTGGTCGACGGCGGTGGCGCGGACCCCGTAGCGGTCGTAGGCGACGGCGATCTCCTGCACCGTCTTCACCGGATGCATGAAGAACAGCTCGGCCTGCGGCGTCAGCCGACGGCAGAGGTCGATCTCCTGCATCGAGGCGACGTCGAAGCGCGTGATCCCGGCGCGCGCCAGCGTCTCCAGGACGTGCGGCTCGGGATTGCACTTCACGGCGTACATCGTCTCGCCGGGAAAGCTGCGCAGGAAGCGGCGCGCCTCGCGGTCGAGGGCGGCGGTCGACAGGCAGTAGAGCGAGCCGTCGGGCTGCAGCGCGTCGAGGGCGGCCACGGCCGAGCGATAGGTCGTCATGCTGAAATGTCCTGCCGAATTGTGATCACAATTGACAGAACGTCTATCACGCCCTCGGGGTGCCTACCACCCCGCGACGATCAGTGATCGGCGCCGTGCAGCAGGCCCTTGCCGAGGCCCGTCTCGTAGCCGACCCCGGTTGCGGTGAGCATCGGCCGGCCTTCCGGCGAGGCGGCGACGAGACCCTTGCGCTCCAGCGCGCCGAAGACGGCAGGATTGCCGAGACCGCTCGCATCCCGCGAGGAAACGACGGCGGCACCGATATGAAAGTGATCACCATGCGGTCGCGGAATGTGGAGGATCGGCACCGCACCGTTCTCGTCGGCGGGTCCGGCCATCCCTTCCGTTCGGGCGATCGCCTGCAGGATCGCCAGCGTGCGCAGCTGCAGGGGATTGAGCTTCAGTGGGTTCGTTCGAGCGGTCATGGTCGGCCACTAGGGTTCGGGCGGGGGCATCGCCACATTGGTGGGCGGACCCTCTAGCCCGTACCTCCCGGCCGGCACAACCCGCCCATGGACCTGCAACTCGCCCGCCGCCTGGCGGCCCTCGTTCGCGCCACCTACGCCGCCGATCCCGCGGCGGCGGCGATGGCCCTCGGCGCCGAGCGGGCCGACGTCTTCCGCACGCGCCGCTTCCTGGGGCTCGTCGTGTCGGGGCCGGGCGGGGTGTGCATCGCGTTCCGCGGCACGCGGCTGGAGATGGCGTCGCGCGACGTGTTCCTCGGCAGCCTCGGCGCCTGGGTGGCCAATCTCGACTTCGTCCAAACGCTGGTGGGCAATCTGCGGGTGCACCGGGGCTGGCATGCCGAGTACGCGGCGGCCGAACCCGAGATCCTGGCGCTGGCCAAGGAGCATGGTGCGGGCGAGCGGCCCCTCTGGCTGGCCGGGCACAGTGCCGGCGGGGCGCTGGCCATCATCGCGGCACCCGCACTCATCTCGGCCGGCGTGCCGGTGCGGGGCGTGCTGAGCATGGCGGCGCCGCGCGTCGGCGACAAAGCCTTCGCCGCCGCCTATCCGGTGCCGGTGCTGCGGCTGGAGCGGCGGCACGACCCGATCCCGCATCTGCCGCTGCCGCCGTCCCTGGCAAGGGCGCTGGGCCTGGCCGGCCTCGACCCGCTGATCGGAGCGTTCAGCCGGATGCGAAAGGCGACGGTCGACTACCGTGTCGGCGGCACCGAGTACGTCCATGTCGGGACGCTCTGGTACGACGATGGGCGGAGCCTGCTGCTGCGCCTGCCGGATGGGGCCGCACTGGGCTATGGCCGCAGGCTGAAGGCGGAGCTGTCGAAGGATCTTCTGCGGCGCGACGTGCCAGCCCTGCCGCCGGTGCCCGAGCACCCGCCCTGGCTGACGCCGGTGCCGGGCCTCGTGATGGACGCCATCCGCCTGCCGGCGACGGCGGCTGCGATCGTCAAGCAGGTGCGGAGTGGGCGGCGCGACTTCCTGCTCGATCATCACATCGATGCGGCGGCGATCGGCGTGGATCGGGCCGCGGCGGCTTCCGGGGCCGACATCCCGTCGCTATGGTCCGCCCGCACCTGAGGGAGAGAGGATTCGATGGCCGAGTACGATCCGTACGGCAAACAGCTCGTCGTGGCGATGGACCATGCGCGGGCCCTAGGCGCCGTCGCCGGCCTCGAAGATCCGGGGAAGGTCATCGACACAGTGATCGAGGCCGGTGCGGACGCGATCATGACCTCGTTCGGCACGGTCAAGAAGTACAAGGACCGGCTGATCGGCCGGGTGCCCGTCTATCTGCGCCTGGATGGCGGCCCGGCCGTCGTGCATGAGAAGTGGCTGGAGAACACCGAGTGGACCCTGCTCCACACGGTGGAGGAGGCACGGCTGCTGGGCTGCGACGGCGTCTGCCTGATGTACTTCATGGGCGCACCCTGCGAGACGCACACGTTGGAGATCGTGGCCGACGTCAGCGGGCAGTGCCTCGAGGACGGGTTCCCGGTCATGGTCGAAGCACTGCCCTGTCCGCATCCGAACATCCCGGACACCCTCGACGCGCAGATGATGGCGGATGCCTGCCGCATCGGCTTCGAGCATGGTGGCGACATCCTGAAGACCTACTATCCGGGTACCATCGACGGCTTTCGCAAGGTCGTCGCCGGAACGCCGGCACCGGTGCTGATCGCCGGCGGCCCGAAGCTGCCGGACGACGTGGCCACGCTGCAGATGGTGGCCGACATGATGGCCGCCGGCGGCAAGGGCGTCGTGTTCGGTCGCAACATCTGGCAGAACGCCAACCCCGCCGGGATGGTGAAGGCGCTGCGCGCGGTGATCCACCAGGGTGCCGACGGCCGCACGGCGGCGGAGCATCTGCGCCGCTGACGCCGATGGGCGATCCGCTCCTCTGCGGCGTGGATGCGGGTACCAGCCGTGTCCGCGCCATGCTGTTCACGCTGGCCGGGACCGTGGTGGCGCAGGCCGACCGGCCGACGCCGACGCGCTACCCGCGACCCGGCTGGGCCGAGCACGACGCCGAGGAGTTGTGGGCGGCGACGGTGGCCGCCCTTCGTGACGTCACCGGGCAGGTGGACGATCCAACGCGCATCCGCGGCATCGCCTGCGCCAGCGTGGGCGAGGCCGGGGTCGTGGTCGACCGGGAGGGGCGGCCGGTCTTTCCGGTCATCGCCTGGTTCGACACGCGGACGACGTCACAGCTCGACGGGTTGCTGGAGCAGGTCGGCTTCTCACGGCTGCACGGCATCACGGGACTCTGTCCCGACCCGACGTTCACGCTGCCGAAGCTGCTGTGGCAGCGGGCCAACGAGCCCGACGCCTTTGCCCGGGCAACGTCCTGGCTGAGCGTCGCGGAATGGCTGGCATTCAGGCTGACCGGGCAGCGGGCGACTGACGTCAGTCACGCCTCGCGCACGATGCTGCTCGACATCCACAAAGGCGTCTGGGCGAAGGATCTGGCCGCCGAGGTCAGGCTCGACGCCGGTCTGCTGGGTGAGATCGGCTCCAGCGGGACCCGTCTCGGCACGTTGCTGGCGGAAGCCGCGGCCGCGACGGGGCTGCCGGCCGACTGCGTGGTGGGGGTGGCTGGACACGACCATATCTGCGGGATGTTCACAGTCGGTGCCGACCGCCCCGGCGTGCTGCTCGACAGCATGGGAAGTGCCGAGGCGCTCACACTGATCCTCGACGCGCCGAGCCGCGATCCGGAGCTGGGGCGGGCAGGGTTCAATCAGGGGCTGATCGATGCCGGCCGGCGGCTGAGCTACGCCTTCGGCGGCCTGCCCACCTCCGGCGCCGCGGTCGAGTGGTTCCGCTCCACGCACGAGGGCGTCGACCACGCCACGCTGCTCGCCGAGGCGGAGCAGGTGGAGCAGGGTGCCCACGAGGTGATGTTCTTCCCGCACCTGCGGATCGGCTCGCCGCCCTTTCCCGACCCCGTCGGACGCGGCGCCTTCATCGGGCTCTCGTCGTCCTGCAGTCGCGGTGTGCTCTACCGAGCGGTGCTCGAAGGTGTCGTGCTGGATGTCGCCAACATCCTCGACCACATGCTGGCCCTTTGCGGTGCGGGAAGACCGGACCGGATCGTCGCCATCGGCGGCAGCACGCGGAACCCGCTGATCATCCGACTGAAGGCCGACCTGTTCGAGGCGCCGGTCGAGTTTGCCGACATGCCCGAGGCGACCTGCCTCGGGGCTGCCCTGCTGGGGGGCATCGCTGCCGGGCTGTTCGCCGACCTGCCGGCGGCACGATCGGGGCTCACCTGGAGTGCGCGTCGGCAGCTGCCGAGCGGTGTCGACCATCGCCGCCGGAAGGCCGATTTCGCTGCGATGTACGCGGCGTTGCGGCCGCTCCACGCCGGGCTGCTGCGGGCCTGACGGGGACCGGAATGCGCGCTCGGAGTTGCAGGAGACCCGCAACGCCGCGATAAGCTCGCGGACAGGGGCTAGGGAGGGTCGAGATGCGCTGGGAAATGGGTCGGCGGAGCCAGAACATCGAGGACCGCCGGGGCATGGGACCGGGCATGGGCGGCATGCCACGCGGTGTCCGTGTCGGCAGTGGCGGCGGTCTCGGCCTGATCGTGATCGCGCTGCTCGGTTGGCTCGTCTTCGGCATCAACCCCCTGGCCCTGCTGCAGGGCGGCGGCGGGATGATGGTGCCCGACCAGACGACGACGTCGCGTCAGGCGCCGACGCGGCCCAGCAAGCAGCTGGGCACCGACGACAAGGAGGGGCAGTTCGTCTCGGCGGTCCTGGCGGACACCGAGGATACCTGGACGCCGATCTTCGCCCAGCAGGGCCGGCGCTACACCGAGCCGAAGCTCGTTCTCTACGAAAACGTCGTGAACTCGGCCTGCGGCATGGCCCAGTCGGCGACGGGGCCCTTCTACTGTCCGGGCGACCAGAAGGTTTACCTCGACACCGCATTCTTCGACGAGTTGGCGCAGAAGTTCGGCGCTCCCGGCGACTTCGCCGCCGCCTACGTGATCGCGCACGAGATCGGGCATCACGTGCAGACCCTACTCGGCATCACGCAGCAGGTCTCGCAGTACCGTAGCCGCGTGTCCGAGGCGCAGGGCAACCAGATTTCGGTGATGACCGAGCTGCAGGCCGACTGTTTCGCCGGGGTTTGGGCGCACAATGCGGCCCGCGAGCGAAACCTGCTGCAGGAGGGCGACATCGAGGAGGGCCTGCGGGCGGCGGCCGCCGTCGGTGACGACAAGATCATGAAGCGCACGCAGGGCTACGTGGTGCCGGACGCCTTCACCCACGGCTCGGCCGACCAACGCATGCGCTGGTTCATGGCGGGCCTGAAGTCGGGCGACATGAACTCCTGCGATACCTTCAACGCGAAGCAGCTCTGAGGCCGGAGCCGGCGATCGGTCTCAGCCGCCGACCTGCTCCAGGTCTGCGAAGCGCGGGATCAGGACGTCGTGGTGCGGCTTCAGCTCGATCACCTTGTCCTTTCGCAAGGACGAGAAGGTCCGGCTGACGGTCTCGATCGTCAGTCCCAGATTGTCGGCAATGTCGGCCCGGCTCATCGGCAGCTCGAGGATGTCGCCGTCGTGGAGCCCGCGCCGCCGCGCCAGATGCAGCAGGAAGGTGGCGAGGCGCTCGCGGGCGGTCTTGCGTCCCAGCAGCAGCATCTGGTCCTGGGCGGCCGCGAGCTCGGTCGAGATGCGGCCGAGGATCTCGAGCTCCAGCTCGGGCCGGACCTCCAAGAGGCTCATGAACTGCTCGCGGCGGAAGCGGCACACGGTGACCGGGCTCACCGCCTCGGCGCTGTAGACGTAGGTGCGCCCGAAGGCGAGCCCGAGGAAGTCGCCCGGAACGAGGAAGCCGATCACCTGCCTGCGGCCGTCGCGCAGCATCTTGAAGACCTTCAGCATGCCGAAGGTCACGGTGAAGACTTCCTCGGCGAGGTCGCCCTCCTCGAACAGGAGCTTGCCGGGAGCGACCCGCCGGGCCGCCGCGAGGGCCGCCAGCTGCGGCAAATGTTCCGGGGCGAGCCTGTGACAGACGGCCAGATGCCGCGCGTCACAATCCTCGCAGATCACCCGCGTGCCGCAGCAGACCGTTTGTGCCGCCTGAGCCACCTGCCATACCTCTAGACTGCTGCCAGCGTCCTAGACCGTCGAAACTGCCGCGCCAACTGCGGCAAAGAAAATCGACGTGCAACCACCGGTGTTTGATCTGGGTCAATGCCGAGCGCGACTTGCGCCGATAGTGTCGTCTCATGACACCCGATCGCGCAACCGTCGTGGGCGAGCCCGGTGCCGGTTGGCACCTGCAGCCCCTCGAACGCCAGGAATTGGCGCTCGCCTACCCGCTGCTCCAGGTCGTGGAGCCGGAGCCGATCTCGCGCCAAGCCTGGCAGCGCCGGGCCAGCACCTGGATGAGCCGGCACGACCTGGCCGGTGCCAGGGGTATCATGACGATCCGCAGCGCGCAGGGGGTCATCTTCGCGCTGTTCTTCTACCGCATCGACTTCAGGGCGGCTGCGGCCGGCAGCGGGCTCATCGTGCCCTATCTCCGGCTCCTGGAGCCGGGTGGCCGCTCGCACACGATCAGGGCGGTGCTCGATGCCGTCGAGCGCGTGGCGCGCGACTCGCTGTGCAGCTACGCGCTGATCGAGAACGAGGCCTTCGAGGACACCTTCCAGGGCTTCGAGCAGGCCTGGACTCGCGTGGCGGGCGAGAACGCCTTCATCCGCCACGCGATGGGCTGGTTCAAGGCGCTCCCGTCCGCCAACAGCAATCTGATCGTCCTGCCGCATCACTGATCGGCCGTCGCACCCCTATTCCGCCGCGACCGCCAGAGATTGCTCCGCCCCGATCCCGAGATGCGACCACACCTCGATGAGCGCGTCGACGAGTTCGTCCATCAGCGCGTCCTCGTGCATCGGGGCCGGGGTGATCCGCAGCCGCTCGGTGCCGCGGGGTACCGTCGGGTAGTTGATCGGCTGGATGTAGATGCCGTGCCGGTCGAGGAGGCGGTCGGACGCCGCCTTGCACAGCACGGGATCGCCGACGAGCACCGGCACGACGTGCGAGGGGCTCGGCATCACGGGAAGGCCGGCGGCCGTCAGCTTCGCCTTCAGGGTGGCAGCGCGCTCCTGGTGCCGGTCGCGCAGCGCCTGGCCGTCGGCCGACTTCAGCAGCCTGACCGAGGCGATCGCCCCGCCCGTCACCGCCGGGGGTAGCGAGGTGGTGAAGATGAAGCCAGCCGCGTGGCTGCGCACGGCGTCGACCAAGGCTGCCGAGGCCGCGATGTAGCCGCCCATGCAGCCGATCGCCTTGCCGAGGGTGCCCTGGATCACGTCGACACGATCCATCGCACCGTCGCGCTCGGCGACGCCGCCGCCATGCGCGCCGTACATGCCGACCGCATGCACCTCGTCGAGATAGGTCAGCGCGTTGTAGCGCTCGGCAAGCTCGCAGATCGCCTCGACCGGGCCGAAGTCGCCGTCCATCGAGTAAACGCCTTCGAAGGCGACGAGCTTCGGCCGATCCAGCGGCTGGGCCGCGAGCAGCTCCTCAAGATGGCGGACGTCGTTGTGACGGAAGATGCGCTTCTCGCAGCCGGACGATTTCACTCCGGCGATCATCGAGGCGTGGTTCAGCTCGTCGGACAGGATGAGGCAGTTCGGCAGCAGCTTCGCGATGGTGCTGATCGCCGCCTCGTTGGCGACGTAGCCCGACGTCATTACAAGGGCGGCCTGCTTGGCATGCAGATCGGCGAGCTCGCGCTCGAGCACGACGTGCAGGTGGGTGTTGCCGGAGATGTTGCGGGTACCTCCGGCGCCGGCACCGAGGCCGCGCACGGCCTCACAGGCGGCATCCAGCACCACCGGATGCTGGCCCATGCCCAGATAGTCGTTGGAGCACCAGACCACGACCTCGTGGACGTCGCCCTGGGGCGCATGGCGCTTGGCGCGGGGGAAGCTGCCGGCGCGGCGTTCCAGTTCGGCGAAGACACGATATCGGCCCTCGGCCTGAACGCGGCTCACAGCAGCTCGAAAGTGGGCCTCGTAGTCCATCGCCGTCCCGTCCTTGGTTGATTCTGGCCGACCAGAGCTTGGGCCGGCTGACACTATGTCAAATTTGATTGACACTTCAGGCGACCAACGGCCGCATGGTTACGTAAAGCGGCAGCTCATGCCGACCTCAAGGTTGACAGTTTCGCCGCGTTGCAGAACCGGCACGGCGTTCTGTCCGAACCAGGCGCCACCCGTGCGCAGGTTGCGGCGCAGGCGCGCCAGCGTCCGTAGCGGCTCCTTCCCGGTCTTCTGCCCGGTGTACTGGTCGACAGTTGTCACGACACAACGGTCGCACCGCTTGACCAGCAACAGGCGCGGACCTGCGTCTATCGCAAGGCTGCCGTGCCGATCCTCCGCGCCCGGGCCTGCTCCCTCGATCACGATGTTGGGGCGGAAGCGCGTCATCGGCACCGGGGGCTCGCCCGCCGCCGACAGCGCGGCGTTCAGTTCGTCGAGGGAGCCCGTGGTCGTCACGAGGACGGGGAAGCCGTCGGCGAAGCCGGTGTGGCTGCCCGGGGGCGCGTAGTCGGGATCGCAGGGGCGCACCGTCTCGTCCGGAAAACGGACGAGCTTCACGGGGCGGCCCAGAAAATCCGACAGCGCGAAGTTAACCTCTTCTGGGGCGAGCTGCGCCTCCACCTCGTCGCCCCAGACCTCGACGCCGAGGTGCAACGGACGGCTCGGCAAGCTGACTTCCTGGGTTGTTCCGTCGAGCCGCAGTAGAAGGCCGGCGGGGTCTGGCGTGGCCTGAACCAAGGCCAGCTTCGGTACCTCGCGTTGGGTGACGAAGGTTCCGTCCGGCTCGACGATCATCCATCGGCGATCGTGCTCCAGCCCCTGCACGCCGAGGCGGCTCGTCTGGAGCGTGACGCCGGCGCAGCCCTTGATCGGGTAGATGGTGAGGCCGGCGATTCGGCCTTCGTCACCGCCACTCACGGCGAGTCTCCTGTCGTGACGTCACGGCGAGACACTGGCGTCACTTGCCGCGCTCCCTCCGGAGCGCCCACAATCGGCACGGACAACATCTCCTTCGACGCAGGATGACGACCACGCCTTCGCGCGAGCGGCAGACGCCTACCCCAGTTCCACCCGTCGCCCCCCGGCATCCTTGCCGGCACGAGCGTTTCGGCACGAGCTGGGAGGACCCTTACGCTTGGCTGCGCGATCCCGGCTACCCCGACGTGCGCGATCCGGAGATCCTGGCTCATCTGCGTGCCGAGAACACCTATTTCGACCAGATGATGGCGCCGCACGCGGCGTTCATCGAGCGGCTACATGACGAACTGAAAGCGCGGATCAAGTCGGACGACCATTCCGTACCCGTCCGCGACGGCGGTTTCGAGTTCCACTGGCGGTTCTTCGAGGGGGCGCAGTACCGGACCTGGTTCCGCCGCCGGCTCGACGAGACCGAGGCCCGGATCATCCTCGACGAGCGCGAGATGGCCGAGGGCAAGAGCTTCTTCCAGCTGCGTGCGCTGGACACCAGCCCTGACGGCCGGCTGCTCGCCTACACGACCGACGAGGACGGCTCCGAGCGTTTCGGCCTGCACCTGAAGGACCTCGAATCCGACACGACGCTGGGTGATCTCGTCACGAACATCTCCGGTTCGGTGGCCTGGGCCGAGGATGGCCGGACGCTCCTCTATGTGGAGCTGAACGACCAGCTACGGCCGTTCCGCGTGAAGGCACACCGCGTCGGCACGGCCGCCGAGACAGATCTGACGCTCTACGAGGAGGACGACCCGGCCTTCTTCGTCTCGATCGGCAAGACGACGAGCCGGCGCTTCCTGCTCATCCGTACAGGTACCCACGTCACCACCGAGATCAGGGTGATCGACGCGAGCGCGCCGCTGGACACACCGGTGCTGGTCGCCGCGCGGCGGGTGAACCACCGCTATTCGCTCGATCACGCGCACGGCCGCTTCTGGATCCTGACCAACGACACCCATGCCAACTTCCGCATGGTCAGCGTGCCGGAAGAAGCGCCGTCGGAAGCTCATTGGCGGGAGGAGATCGCCGGCAACGAGCACCACTACCTGCTCGACGTCACCTGCTTCGAAGGCTTCATGGTCCTGCACGAGCGGGCCGACGGCCTCGCCCATCTGCGCGTGCGGACCTATGCGGGCGACGAGCACGTCATCGACTTCCACGAGGCGGTCTATGCCGCGGCACTTGGCGACAATCGCGAGTTCGCGACCGACACCATCCGAGTCGGCTACACCTCGATGGTCACGCCCGCCTCGGTGATCGACTACCATGTGCCGACGCGCGATCTCGTCGTGCGCAAGGTGCAGGAGATCCCGTCGGGCTACGACCCGTCGCGCTACGTCAGCCGGCGCCTGCTGGCGCCGGCTGCCGACGGGGTCGAGGTGCCGATCACCATCGTCTACCGCGACGACTTTCCCCAGCATGGCGGCGGGCCACTGCTGCTCTACGGCTACGGCTCGTATGGGCACAGCATCGATCCCGCCTTCGCCGCCTCAAGGCTGTCGCTGCTCGACCGCGGCTTCGCGTTCGCGCTGGCCCATGTACGGGGCGGGGACGAGCTGGGCTGGCACTGGTACGAGGACGGCAAGCTCGCAAAGAAGACGAACAGCTTCACCGACTTCATCGCCTGTGCCGAGTACCTGATCGAGACCGGCTATGCGCGGCCGGGGCAGATCGCGATCCGTGGCGGCAGTGCCGGCGGCATGCTGATGGGGGCGGTCGCCAACATGCGGCCCGACCTCTGGCGGTGCGTGGTGGCGGAGGTGCCGTTCGTCGACGTGCTGAACACGATGCTGGACGCCAGCCTGCCGCTCACCCCGATCGAGTGGCCGGAGTGGGGCGATCCGCTAGAAGACGAGACGGCATTCCGGCATATCCTTAGCTACAGCCCCTACGACAACATCAAGCCGCAGCCTTATCCGGCGATGTTCGTCACCGCGGGCATCGCCGACCCGCGGGTCACCTACTGGGAGCCCGCCAAGTTTGTGGCGCGGCTGCGGGCGACGACCACGGGCGATGCACCGGTGCTGTTCCGCGTCAACATGGGGGCGGGGCACTTCGGCAAGTCGGGCCGCTATGACGCGCTCCACGAACTGGCCGAGCAGTACGCCTTCGTCCTCGACTGTTTCGGCCTCGCGGAGACCCCGGTCAGCTGATTCGGCGCAGGATCAGACAACGGACGATGCCGGCGAGGTCGCGACGGGGGTCCACAGCGAAGCCGGCCTTTGCCGCCAGTGCTTCGATCGCTCGCTCCTGATCCTTGCCGATCTCCAGAATCGCCAAGGCTCGCGTTACCAGCAGACGGGGCAGGGCCGCGATGATGGCCCGGTAGGCGTCGAGCCCGTCGCTGCCGCCATCGAGGGCGAGGCGGGGCTCGCGGTCGCGAACCTCAGGCTCCAGGCCCTCGATGTCGCCGGTGGGGATATAGGGCGGGTTGGAGACGACGAGGTCGAAGGGGCCGTCAACGCCGTCGGCGAAGCTCGTGCGCACGATACGCGCGCGGTCGGCGACACCGAGGGCGGTCGCGTTCGCAGCCGTGAGATCGAGGGCGGTGTCGGCGAGGTCAGTGCCGACTCCGGTCGCCTTTGCAAAGAGGGTGAGCAGCGTCAGGAGAAGGATCCCGGTCCCGGTGCCGATGTCGAGGATGCGCAAGGGCCGGGTTCGATCGGGGAGGGCCGCCAATGCGGCCTCGATCAGCGTCTCGGTGTCGGCGCGGGGTACGAGCACGCCCGGCCGAACAGCGAATGGCAGGCTCCAGAACTCGGCCCGGCCCAGTATGTAGGCGATCGGCTCCCGTGCGGTGCGACGGTCTAGAAGAGCCGCAAACGTCGAAACCTGCTCCTGCGGAACGTCGTGCGCGGGGTCGGCGGTCTGGCGGGCGCGGTCGAGGCCCGTCGCATGGGCGAGCAGCAACCTCGCTTCCGCTCGGGGGTTAGGGACGCCGGCGTCACGAAGTCGACGGGCGCCGCTCACGAGCAGGCTCTCGACTGTCGTCATCCTGGGCTACAAGCTGGCTGCTGCAGGTAGGGGAGGCCACAATGGTGGATCGGGGGCGGCCGGCGTCGGCTGCCGGAACGTTCAAGCTCGGCGGCGAGCTGGAAGTGGCGCGGATGGCCTACGGGGCCATGCGGCTGACGGGCCAGCCCGGTAATTGGGGGCCTTACACCGATCCCATCGGCGCCAAGCGCCTGCTGCACCGGGCCCTCGACCTCGGCGTGAACCTGATCGACACGGCGCATGCCTATGGCCCGGGCTTCAACGAGGCGTTGATCGCGCAGGCCCTGCATCCCTATCCGGCCGATCTCGTCATCGCGACCAAGGGCGGCATCTGGAAGACGGGCCCCGGCCTGTTCCACCGCGACTCGCGGCCCGAGGCGCTGCGGGCCGTGTGCGAGGCCTGCCTGCTCCACCTCAAGCGCGACCGGCTCGACCTCTTCCAGCTGCACTGGGTCGACGACAAGGTGCCCTGGGCGGAGGCGATCGGCGGGCTGCAGCGGCTGGTCGAGGAGGGCAAGGTCCGCTTCATCGGCATCTGCAACGTGACGGCCGAGCAGGCGCGGCAGGCGATGGACATGGCCCCCATTGCCTCGGTCCAGAACCGGTTCGCGCTGAACGACGAGGAGCATCGGCCGGTCCTGCAGCTCTGTGCCGAAAGGGGTGTGGCCTTCATCCCCTACGGACCGCTCGGCGCCAAGCCGTTCGAGCAGGATGCGCCGCTGACACGGGCGACGGGCAAGATCGCCGAGGTCGCCCGCGAGCACGAGGCGACGACGGGTCAGATCGCTCTCGCCTGGCTGCTGGCGCAGGCGCCGGTGGTGCTGCCGATCCCGGGCACCACGAGTGTCGGGCATCTGGAAGAGAACGTCGCCGCGACGGGCTTCCGGCTGAGCGAGAAGGATCTGGCGGCCCTGCGCTGAGGGGACCGGCTCAGCTCGCCTCGGCGAGCCGGACCGCCTGGTCCTCGGCGATCAGCGGCTCGATCAACTCGTCGAGAAGCTCGCCCGTGACGATGCGGTCGAGCTTGTAGAGGGTCAGCTCGATCCGGTGATCGGTGACCCGGTTCTGCGGGAAATTGTAGGTCCGGATCCGCTCGGAGCGGTCACCCGAGCCGACCTGGCCCTTGCGATCTGCCGCGCGCGACGCGTGAAGGGCGGCGCGCTGCTGCTCGAACAGGCGGCTGCGCAGGATGGCCATCGCCTTTGCCTTGTTCTTGTGCTGCGAGCGCTCGTCCTGCATCGCGACGACGATGCCGGACGGGCGGTGCGTGATGCGGACGGCACTTTCCGTGCGGTTGACGTGCTGACCACCCGCACCGCTGGCCCGATAGACGTCGATCTCGAGGTCGCTGTCCTCGATCTTGACGTCGACCTCGTCGGCCTCGGGCAGCACGGCCACCGTCGCCGCCGAGGTGTGGATGCGCCCTCCGGCCTCGGTGACGGGCACGCGCTGGACCCGGTGCACGCCGGCCTCGAACTTGAAGCGGGCGAAGACGCCGCGCCCGGCGACCTCGGCCACGACTTCCTTGATGCCGCCGAGATCGCTCTCGGTCATCGACAGGATCTCGAAGCGCCAGCCCTTGAGGTCGGCGTAGCGCTGGTACATGCGCAGAAGATCGCCGGCGAAGAGTGCCGCCTCGTCGCCGCCGGTGCCGGCGCGGATCTCGAGAATGGCCGACTTCTCGTCGGCGATGTCCTTCGGCAGCAGGAGGAGCTGGACCTCACGCTCCAGCTGCGGCTGCTTTGCCTCCAGCTCGCGCAACTCGGCCTCGGCCATCTCCCGCATCTCGGGATCGTCCAGCATCGGGCGGAGATCGCGGATGTCGCGGCGGACGCGCTGCAGCGCTTCGATGCCTTCGACCACCGGGCCGAGGTCGGAATACTCCTTGGCCAGCGAGGCGTAGGACGAGGGTGCGGCCTCGGCCAGGAGCGCCGAGAGCTCGTCGCGGCGGGCCAGGATCTGGTCGAGGCGCTGGTCGAAGCCGGACATCAGGCGGCGAGGTGGCCCGACAGGGCGTCGAGGCCCACCTCCGTCTCGGCACCGGTGTCGAGGTCGCGCACCTTGGCGGCGCCGCGGTCGAGCTCCGAGTCGCCGATCGAGACGGCGATGCGCGCCTGCAGCTTGTCGGCGCGCTTCATACGCTGGCCGGGCTTGCCCTTGAAGGCCAGCTCGACGGTGACGCCGGCGCGGCGAAGGGTGTCGGCCAGGGTCTGGGCCACGCCTTCGGCGCGTTCGCCGATCGGGATCAGAGCCACGGGACGCGGCCCGGGCGGGGTCTCGGCGAGAAGCATGGAGAGCCGCTCGACGCCGGCGGCCCAGCCGACACCCGGCAGGTCGGGGCCGCCCATGGCGCGCATCAGGCCGTCATAGCGGCCGCCGGCGATGACGGCACCCTGCGAGCCCAGGGCGGTCGTCGTGAACTCGAAGGCGGTGTGGTTGTAGTAGTCGAGGCCGCGCACGAGGCGCTCGTTGACGGTGAAGCCGATGCCGAGCCGGCCGAGGCCGTCCTGGACGCGGCCGAAGAAGTCGCGGCTGGCGGCGTTGAGATGCTCGCCGAGCAGCGGCGCCTCGGCGACGACCGCACGGTCGCCCTCGTCCTTGCTGTCGAGTACCCTGAGCGGGTTTCGGACGAGACGATCGAGACTGTCCTTGGAGAGGCGATCGCGCCGTCCTTCGAGATAGGCGACGAGCACGTCGCGATAGGCCATGCGGCTCTCGCGGTCGCCCAGGGTGTTCAGCTCCAGCGTCGTGTGGGCGCGGATGCCGAGTTCGTCCAGAATGTGGGCGCCGATCGCGATGACCTCCACATCACCCAAAGGCTCGTTCGCGCCCAGAAGCTCGACGCCGATCTGGTGGAACTGGCGGAGCCGGCCCTTCTGCGGCCGCTCGAAGCGGAACATCGGGCCGTAGTAGAAGAACTTGAGCGGCAGGTCCTGGGTGAGGCCGCCGGTGATGACCGCACGCACCACGCCCGCGGTGTTCTCGGGCCGCAGGGTCATGCTGTCGCCGCCGCGGTCCTCGAAGGTGTACATCTCCTTCGTGACCACGTCCGAAGTCTCGCCGAGCGTGCGCTGGAAGACCTCGGTGAACTCGAAGATGGGGGTGGCGATCTCGCCGTAGCCATAGCGGCCGGCGATAGTGCGGCCGGTGTCGGACACCTTGCGGTGGCGCCGCAGATCCTCGCCCAGCAGGTCGTGCGTGCCGCGGGCCGGCCGGAGCTGACTCATGCCGCCGGCCGCTCGCCGGCCCCGTAGCGGCGCTCCACATAGGCCTCGACCAGCGCCTGGAACTCCTCGGCGATGTGCTGACCGCGGAGGGTGTGGCGCTTGTGGCCGTCGACGAAGACGGGTGCGACGGGGCTTTCGCCGGTGCCGGGCAGGCTGATGCCGATGTCGGCGTGCTTGCTCTCGCCGGGGCCGTTCACGATGCAGCCCATGACGGCCACGTTCATCGTCTCCACACCGGGATAGCGGCTCTTCCAGACCGGCATCTGCGTGCGCAGGAAGGTCTGGATGCGGTCGGCCAGCTCCTGGAAGTAGGTGCTCGTGGTGCGGCCGCAGCCGGGGCAGGCGGCGACCTGCGGGGTGAAGGAGCGCAGGCCCAGGGTCTGCAGGATTTCCTGGCAGAGAACGACCTCGTTGGTCCGCGGCTCGTCGGGGCGCGGGGTCAGCGAGGCGCGGATGGTGTCGCCGATGCCCTGCTGCAGCAGGAGGGAGAGGCCGGCCGTAGTGGCGGCGATGCCCTTGATGCCCATGCCGGCCTCGGTGAGGCCGAGGTGAAGCGCGTAGGTCGAGCGACGCGCCAGTTCGCGGTAGACGGCGACCAGGTCCTGCACGCGGCTGACCTTGGCCGAGAGGACGATGCGGTCGGCACCCATGCCGAGGCGCTCGGCGAAGGCGGCACTCTCCAGGGCCGAGCGGACGAGCGCTTCGCGCAGGACGAAATCGGCCGGCTGCGGATCGCTCCGGGCCGCGTTCTCGTCCATCAGGCGGGCCGAGAGATCCTGGTCGAGCGAGCCCCAGTTGACGCCGATGCGGACCGGACGGTCGAGCTTCAGGGCGGCCTCGATCATCGCCTCGAACTGGCGGTCGCGCTTGTCGCCGAAGCCCACATTGCCGGGATTGATGCGCAGCTTAGCGAGGGCGCGGCCCATCTCCGGGTGATCAGCCAGGAGGCGGTGGCCGTTGTAATGGAAGTCGCCGACGAGCGGGACGTGGATGCCCAGCACGTCCAGCCGTTCGCGGATCGTCGGGACGGCGGCCGCGGCCTCGTCATTGTTGACCGTCATACGGACGATTTCGGAGCCGGCGCGGGCCAATTCGGCGACCTGACGCACCGTGGAGTCGACGTCGGCGGTGTCCGTATTGGTCATCGACTGCACGACGACAGGTGCGCAGCCGCCGACGACGACGTTGCCGACCCGGACGGCGTGCGTCCGATGCCGTTGGATCTCGGTCAATGCCACCATGAGAGGAGGGGCCTCGCGGCTAAAGCTCGCGCGCCATATGACGCGCGACCCCGCTGCGCGCAAGCGCGCCCGAGGTCAGTGCGACCGTGCGGCCAGCACGTCCGGTGCGAGCACGAAGTTCTTGACCAAGGCACCGCGGGCCCCGACCGGACCCAGCGACGCGCCGTCGAACTCGACGGTCACGCCGCCGGCATTGCCCGTCCGCAGGGCGAGGTCGGTCCGCTCGGGCAGCTCCATGCGCTCGCCCGGCTCCATCGTGCGGGTCCGGACGAACTGTCCGTCGGCGCTGCGGACCTGGATCCAGCTCTTCTCGGTCGCGACGAGCACGACGCGGGCGGGTGGCGGAGCGGCCGCTGGCTGCTGAGCAGGCTCAAGGGACGCGAGCAGCTCGGCGGTGGAAGCCGGTACCGGGGGTGTCCCGTCGCGCGCCGTTTCGGCAGCCACCGCACTCGTCACGTCGGGCACGGGCGAAGGCTGTGCCGCTGGGCTCGTTGGCGGTGTTGCGGGGGTCGGCTCCGCCGGATGGGCGATCACCGGCGCCGGTTCGTTGGCGGCTACCGCTGTGGGTGGCGGGCTCGTCGGCTCGACGACGGGTGCAGCCACCGTGACCGGCGGAGGTGCCGGCGGCTCGATCTCGGGCTCGACGAAACCGACGTCGTTGCCGGCCACGATCGTGACGTCGGCGGGCTCCAGCGCCGGGTGAAGGAACGCGTACCAGCCGGTATAGAGGGCGGCGGCCAGGACCAGCGAGGCGGCCAACAGCGATGCGGCAGGGTTGCGGCGCGGCTCCGGTGGCGGCTCGGGATATTGCAGAGCCGGCGGCGGCGTCGTGTCGACGAGCGCCTCGTGCTGAGCCCGCACCAGCGGGTCGGGATCGAAGCCCAGATGCCGGGCGTAGGTGCGCAGGAAGCCCGCGGCATAGGGCATGCCGGGCAACCGCGAAGGGTCGCCCGCCTCCAACGCCTCGAGATAGTCGCGGCGGATTCGCAGATAGGCGGCCGCATCGGCCAGCTGCTCACGCCGCTCGCTCCGCGCCTCCTGGAGATGCGCGCCGATCTGGCGAAGGGTCGCGAGATCCGGCTCTCGACCCGGTGGCTTGGGCTTAGCGTGCGTGAGCATCATCGATGTCGGCGGGCTCCGTGCCAATTCCGGACACGGTCAGGATCTGACGCGCCGAACCTTAGCAAAACGCAACTATTGGGCAAATACGAACCGGGCCTGTCAACGTCAGAAAGACTGATAGACGCTTGTCGGCAACACCACGCCGTGGTCCTGGGCATAGGCCTGCAGCGAGCCGCGCACGCTGTGATCCGGGAGGTGCAGGAGGCGCTCCAGGTACTGCCCCAAGGCGGCCGCATCCAGGCTGCGGACCATGGCTTTCACGGGTCCCACCTCGCTCGCGGCTACGGAGAGATGGCGGGCGCCGAGGCCGACCAGCGCCATGGCTTCGAGGGGGCGGCTGGCGATCTCGCCGCAGACGCTGAGACGCACCCCGGCGGCCCGCGCCTTTTCAACCAACTCGCGCAGAAAGCTCAGGGCCGGCGGCGAGAGGACGTCGTAGCGGTCGCTGAGTGCCGGGTTGCCGCGGTCGCAGGCGAAGAGGAATGCCAGGAGATCGTTGCTGCCGACGGAGAGGAAGTCGACCTTCGGCAGAAGCGTCGACAGCTGGAAGAAGAGTGCCGGCACCTCCAGCATGGCGCCGACCACGACCTTGTCCGGCATCACCTGCCGGCGTGAGCGTGCACGCTCCAGCTCCAGATCGAGCAGCAGCCGGGCGGCATCGAATTCGGCCACCTCGGCGATCATCGGGAACATCACATGGAATTCGCGCTCGGCGGCGGCCTCGATCATGGCTCGCAGCTGGACGCGGAGAATGGAGGGCCGATCCAGCGTCAGCCGGATGGCGCGCATGCCCATCGCCGGATTCTCTTCGACCGGGATCCGCCAGTAGGGCAGCTGCTTGTCGCTGCCGATGTCGAGCGTGCGGAAGACGACGGGCCGGTCGCGTGCCTGCTCCAGCACGAGGCGGTAGTGCTCCGCCTGGGCGGAGCGGTCGGGAAACCGCGTCCGCGTCATGAAGGCGAGTTCGGTGCGGTAGAGGCCGCAGCCCTCGGCGCCAGTCGTGTCGAGGTCGCCGATGTCGGCCAGGAACGCGGCATTAATCGAGAGCGACACGGCGATGCCGTCGCGCGTGACCGAGGGAAAGTCGCGCAGCAGGTCCAGGGCCTGGCGGCGCTCGGCGCGGTCCTTGACGGCCGCCTGCACCGCCTGGACGATGTCGTCCGTCGGGCGGATGAGGACCTGGCCCGTCTCGGCGTCGACCGCGACGACATCACCGGAGTCGATCGCCGACATCGCACCGTCGACCCGGCCCAGCATCGGGATGCCGAAGGCGCGCGCTACGATCGTCACGTGCGCGGTCTTGGAGCCCTCTTCGAGCACGATGCCGCGGATGCGGCGGCGGTCGTACTCGATGAGATCGGCGGCGCCGAGGTCGCGGGCGACCAGGATGACATCGCCCGGCAGGCTGCGGACGTCCTGGCCGTGGCTGCTGCCGACGAGGTGGCGGAGCAGCCGGTTGGCGACGTCCTCAAGGTCGGTCAGCCGTTCGCGATGGTAGGGATCGCTGGCGTGGCCGATGCGGACCCGCGTCTCCTCCTGCACGCGACGCACCGCGGCCTCGGCGGAGAGGCCCGTTTCGACGGCTTCGCGGATCCGGCGGTACCAGCCGCGGTCGTGCGCGAACATGCGGTAGGCCTCGAGGACCTCGTAATGCTCGCCCCCGGTGATGTCGCTGCCGGCGATCAGCTCGTCGAGATGGGTCCGAAGCTCGTCCAGCGCCTGTTCCAGCCGCTCGATCTCCGCCTGGGGATCGTCGGCCAGGAGCCGCTTCACCTCGACCCGGGGCTCGTGCAGCCACGCCCGACCGACGCCCACGCCCTCGACGAGGCGCATGCCGTCGAGGCGCCGCATCTCGGCGCGCACACCCGTGAGATCCGCGTACTTGGCGGTATCGACGAGACCGCCGGCCGCGAACATCTCGGCCAGGATCGAGGCGATGATCTGCAGCGCCTCGATCTCGTCCTCGGCGTAGAGGCGACTTGCCCGGTTCTGCACCGTGAGGACGCCGACGACCGTGCCGGAGCGGATGATCGGCACGCCGAGGAACGAGTGGTAGACCTCCTCGCCGGTCTCCGGAAAATACACGAAGCTCGGGTGAGCCTGGGCGTCCGCCGTGTTGATGACGGTGCCCTGGGCGGCGATCGTGCCGACGAGGCCCTCGCCGACGGTCATGCGGGTCCGGTGGACCGACTCCGGCGCCAGACCCTCCGTGGCGAACAGCTCGATGACGTCGCCGGCACGCCGGAAGTAGACCGAGCAGACCTCGGCGACGAGGTTGGCGGCGATGAGCTGGACGAGCCGATCCAGCCGCTGCTGCGGGGCGACCGGCTCGGCCTGGATCTCGATCAGGCGCCGCAGCAGACGCCTACTGCCGGTGAACTCGAAGCCGCGACGCGCCTCGGCTGGCGATTCGGTTAGGGCACGCCCCGTCGTCGTCGCACCGGTACCGCCGCGCGTGCCAGGGCTGTTCGCCGTCACCCCGCCGCGCCCGCCGCCGCGAGGCCCTCCCTGTGCCGATCGAGGGCGGCCACGGTCTGGTCGACGAGCTCGGCGAGGATGGCCTGAACGGGCTGGATGCGGGCCACCAGTCCCACGCTCTGCCCGGCCATCAAGGAACCGTTCTCGACATCGCCGTCGACGGCCGCACGGCGCAAGGCGCCGGCCCAGAAATGCTCGATGGCGAGCGACGCTTCTTCGTGGGTCAGCTCGCCCTTGCGGTAGCGAGAAATGACGTCGACCTGCGTCTCGGCGAAGCGGCGCGTCGCACCGTTGGCCAACGCCCGAACCGGGATCACCTTGAACTCGGGATCGATCTGGACCGAGGTGACAGCGTCGCGCGCCGCGGCTCGGATGAAGGCCTGCTTGAACGCCGGGTGGGCGGTCGATTCTTCAGCGCAGACGAAGGCCGTTCCCATCTGCACGCCGGCCGCACCCATCTGCAGATAGGCTGCGATCATCTCGCCATGACCGATCCCGCCGGCCACGAACACCGGCACGTCGGTGACGTTGGGCAGGATCTCCTGCGCCAGGACCGAGGTGGACACCGGGCCGACATGGCCGCCAGCCTCGAGGCCTTCGATGACGAGGGCGTGCGCACCGCTGCGGACGAGTTTCTTCGCGATGGCGAGTGCAGGCGCGAAGCAGACGATCTTCGCCCCACCCTCCTGCAGCCGCTTCATCGCCTCGCGCGGCGGCAGGCCGCCGGCCAGAACGACGTGCCCGACATTATGGTCGAGGCAGACCTCGACCAGATCGTTCAGCTTCGGATGCATCACGATCAGGTTCACGCCGAAGGGGCGATCCGTCAGGGCCGCGGTAGCTGCGATCTCCTCGGCCAGCCGGGGCGGATCCATCGAACCGCAGGCGAGCACGCCGAAACCGCCGGCATTGCTGATGGCGGCGACGAGATTGCGCTCCGACACCCAGGTCATCGCCCCGCCCATGATGGCGAGATCGGTGCCGAGGAAGCGCCGGCCCTTGTCCCAGAGGCGGTCGAGGAGAGCCCGGCCCGGCGAAACGCTCACGCGATCAGTCCCGGTCGAGGCCGTAGGCGGAGTGCAGCGAGCGCAGCGCCAGCTCCGTGTACTCTTCGCCGATGAGGACGCTCACCTTGATCTCCGAGGTCGAGATCGCCTGGATGTTGATACCCTTTGCCGCAAGAGTCTGGAACATCTGGTGGGCGACGCCGGCGTGGCTGCGCATGCCGACGCCGATGACCGAGATCTTCACGATGTCGGAATCCTCGACCACGCGATCGAAGCCGATATCGTCACGCGCCCGCTCCAGAACCGTCAGGGCTCTGGGAAGGTCCGCCTTGCCGACGGTGAAGGTCATGTTCGCGTACACGCCGTCGCGGCTGACCGACTGGACGATCATGTCGACGTTGATGTTGGCCTCGGCCAGGGGGCCGAAGATGGCGGCGGCGACACCCGGCCGGTCCTTGACCTGGAGCACACTGATCCGCGCCTCGTTGCGGCTGTAGGCGATACCGCTGACGATCTGGGTTTCCACGATCTCATCCTCATCGACAACGAGCGTGCCGGGGCTGTCCTCGAAGCTGGAGAGCACCTGCACCCGGACGTGCTGCTGCATGGCGAGAGCGACGGACCGCGTCTCCAGCACCTTGGCGCCGAGCGATGCCATCTCGAGCATCTCTTCATAGGTGATGCGGTCGAGCTTGCGGGCCTTGGCGACGATCCGGGGATCGGTCGTGTAGACGCCGTCGACGTCCGTGAAGATGTCGCAGCGCTTGGCGTTCAGCGCTGCGGCGAGAGCGACGGCGGAGGTGTCCGAGCCCCCGCGGCCCAGCGTTGTCACCCGGCCTTCGGCGGTCGAGCCCTGGAAGCCCGCGACGACGGCGACACCGCCCTTGTCGAGGAAGGCCCGCACGGGCTCCGGGTCGACATCGAGGATGCGCGCCTTGTCGTAGACGCTGTCGGTGCGAAAACCGGCCTGCCAGCCCAGAAACGACCGCGCCGGAACGCCGATGGTCTGGAGCGCTATCGCGAGCAACCCGCAAGTCACCTGCTCGCCGCTGGCGACGACCTGGGCGTATTCGGCGGTGTCGTAGGTCGCCTTGTCGATGCCGTGCACCCAGCAGACGAGCTGGTTCGTGGTCCCGGCCATGGCGGAGACGACGACGGCCAACTTGTCGCCCTGATCCCACTGCCGCTTCACGCGCTGGGCCACGTTGCGAATGCGGTCTAGATCGGCGACCGACGTCCCGCCATACTTCTGAACTACGAGTGTCACGCTGAAGCCCGTCGTGCTGTCCGGATCGGCGCAAGCTGTCGGGCTCGGGATCCAGGCCAAAGAGACGCGCCCTTCTAGTCAGATGGGTCCCTATCGGCAAGCAAGAGGAACAGGTTGGCCATGAGCCGTGCCGCTACGGCAGACGCCGCGGGCGCCACCATCGATCCGGCGGAATTGAGCAAGTTCCGGGACCTCGCCGAGAGCTGGTGGGACCCGAACGGGAAGCTGGCACCGCTGCACGCGCTGAATCCGCTGCGGATCGCCTGGATCCGCGATCGGGTAGTCGAGCATTTCAGGCTCGCCGGCGTGGGGCGGCATCCGCTCGCATCGCTCAGCATCCTCGACATCGGGTGTGGCGGCGGCCTGCTGTCGGAGCCGCTGGCGCGCCTGGGGGCCAGCGTCACGGGCATCGATCCGCTGGCGACGAACATCGACACGGCGCGCTGGCATGCGGAGCAGTCGGGTGTGGAGGTGAACTACGAGGCCGCGACCAGCGAGGACCTAGTCGCGGCGGGTCGGCAGTTCGACGTCGTCCTGGCGATGGAGGTGGTGGAACACGTTTCCGACGTCGAGACCTTCATGGCCGACATCGGGAGCCTCGTGCGGCCGGGCGGATTCGTGGTGCTGTCCACGGTGAGCCGCACGATTGCCAGCTTCATGCTGGCGATCGTCGGGGCGGAGTATCTGCTGCGGTGGCTGCCCCGCGGCACCCATGTCTGGTCGAAGTTCATCACGCCCAGCGAACTGGCGGGGCGCCTGCGCACGGCCGGTCTTTCACCGCGGAGCGTGACGGGCGTGGAGTACGATCCGGCACGGCGCGAGTTCCGTCTCGGCCGCGATCCGGGCGTCAACTACATGATGTCGGCGACAGCGCCCCGAGGACGGGCGTAGGAAGGGCGAGCTTCAGCCGTCCAGTTTCGGCACGTCGGGAAGTGGGCGAACGGCGATCCCCTCCTCGACCAGTTCCTTCGCTTCGGTGAGCGAGGCCTGACCGAAGATGTCACGCGCTTCGGTCTCGCCATAGTGAATCCGGCGGGCTTCCTCGGCGAAGCGCGGTCCGACATTGTCGAAGTTCTGTTCGACGTGCTCGCGCACCTTGCGCATCATGTGCGCCATCATCGCGAGTTGGGCCTTGTTCTCGTCGACGACGGCGACCTCGCGGCCGCGAGCCACCGCCGGCGCCATCAGCGCCTTGCGGATCTTGGTGTCGTTGCAGAACGGGCAGCTCAACTGATCGTGGGCGACCTGCTCCTCGAAGGCGGTACTGTCGCGAAACCAACCCTCGAACTCGTGGTCCTGGCTGCAGTTCAGGCTGAAGCAAATCATCCGCGATCGCCCGTGAGGCTGCTGTCGAGAAGCCGGTCCAACTCGCCCCCGGCATCCAGGGCGACGAGATCGTCGGAGCCCCCCACGCCACGGCCGTCGATGAACACCTGTGGAACGGTACGACGCCCATCAGCACGACGGATCATCTCCTCGCGCCGATCCGGCTCCTGCCACAGGTCGATTTCCGTGAAGGCGACGCCCTTCTTGTCGAGAAGTTTCTTGGCCCGCCAACAATAGGGGCACATCGGCGTGGTATAGATCTCGACTGTCGACATGGATTCCGACGGTCCGAACGCCCGCACCCGCGCGGTCACGAGACGATCATATAAGCGAGCCAGCGTCCTTTACCACCCGCGCCAGCAGCAGCGCGTCCACCTGTGCGGCGCCGGCGCGACGCAGCACCGAGGCGCAGGCGCCGAGGGTCGCTCCCGTCGTCAGCACATCGTCGACGAGGACCACGCGGCGACCCTCGATCCGCGAAGAGCCATTGCGGGCGAGGCGGAAGGATGCGGCGGTGATGTTCTCGCGCCGCGCCTCGGCCGAAAGTCCCTGCTGCGAGGCCGTGGCCCGATGCCGCCGCAGCGTGTGGGGCAGCCATTGGCGGCCGGTGCGACGGGCGACGGCCTTGCTGAGGACCGCGGACTGGTTGAACCCGCGCTTGACCAGCCGCCAGCGGTGGAGGGGAACCGGGACCAGCACGTCCGCGGCCTCCAGGATGTCCGCTCCAGCACGAACCATCCAGTCGGCGAAGAGGTCGACGCCGTCGAGACGGCCGCCATGCTTGAAGGCGAGGATCAGCCGCTTGCTCTGGTCGTCATAGCGGAGAGCGGCGCGGGCACGGTCGAACGGTGGCTGGTCGGCCACGCAGCGTGGGCAGATGGGTGCGTCCGGCACCGCGTGCGGCAGTGGGTAGCCGCAGATCCGGCACCAGGGCGGTGCGAGCAGGCGCAGTCCCGACCAGCAATCCGGGCAGAGCGCCTGCTGGCCCGAGATCTCGACGGCGCATGACACGCAGCGGGGCGGCAGCAGCAGATCGACGATGTGCCAGCCGACCTTGATCGCCGCCGTCGCAACCGACATTGCATGTCCGCTAGCTCATACATCTACTTATGGTTTAGTTTATCCGACCGTCTCCGTCGAGTCGTGAATCCAGGCCAGGTAGTCGGGATTGCCGCCCTGGATCGGCAGCACCGTGATGCCGGCGCAATCGTAGCTGTGAAGCTCGCGGATGCGGCGGGTCAGCGTATCGGCCAGTGCCGTTCGGGTCTTCAGGACCAGGATCGCCTCGCCCGCTTCGCAGACCTGGCCCTGCCAGCGGTAGATCGACAGGGCTCCCGGCATGATGTTCCCACAGGCGGCGAGCCACTCCTCGACGACCGTTCGCCCTATTCTCGTCGCTTCGTCCTGGCTCGCGCAGGTCACATAGAGGAGCACCGCGTCCATGCTGGACTACCTCGTCTCGTGACGTGGATCGAGCGCGGCCGACAGGCCGTCGCCGATCAGGTTGAAGCACACGACGGCCGTGAAGATCAGGAGGCCCGGCCAGACGGCGAGCATGGGCGTGTCCCAGACCAGTTCCTGGGCTCCCGTCAGCATATTGCCCCAGGAGGGTGTCGGCGGCTGGATGCCGAGGCCGAGGAAGCTCAGCACCGACTCGGCGAGGATCACGTCGCCGGCGGCGAGGGTCGTCGCCACCACAATGGGTCCGGCGGCGTTGGGCAGCACGTGGCGCAGGGCGATGTGCAGGCCGTTGCCGCCGAGGGCGCGGGCCGCCGTCACGAACTCACGGCGACGGAGGCTCAGCACCTGCGCCCTGACGAGACGGGCCGTCGACGGCCAACCGAACAGGGCCACGATGACGACGATCTTGGCGACGGCCAGCCCTTCCGCAGGTAGCAGGCCGAGCCCAAGCTTCGCCGGATCGATCGCCGCCACGACGATGAGGATGGGCAGGAGCGGCAGGGAGAGGACGGCGTCGGTGACGCGCATGAGGGTGCTGTCGACGGCACCGCCCGTGAAGCCGGCGGCTAGACCGATGCAGGTCCCGATGGCCGCTGCGAGCACCGCACCCGTGACACCGACGAACAGCGAGATCCGCCCGCCGTAGAGCAGACGAGCAAGCAGGTCGCGGCCCAATTCGTCGGTGCCCAGGGGGTGTGCGGCGCTCGGCGGCTCGAACCGGGCGAGCAGGTCCACGGCGGCGGGGTCGAGCCCCCACCAGCGGCAGAGGAGAGGGGCCGCCAACGCCGCAAGGATCAGCAGAAGCAGCATCGACGCCGCGGCGAAAGCGGCTGGCTCGCGGCCGAACCGGGCCGTCGCGCGGCGGCGGCGCTCAGCCGAGATCGATGCGGGGATCGAGGCGAGCATAGACGAGGTCGGCCAGGAGGTTGGCCATCAGCACGACGGCGGTCGCCAGCATCAGGGCGGTGAGGGCCAGATTGAAGTCGTTGCCCATGATGGCGTCGTAGATCAGCTTACCCATGCCGAGATAAGCGAAGACCGTCTCGACTACGAGCGCACCCGAGAAGGTCTGGCCGATATGCACGGCCAGGATCGTGACGAGCGGCAGGAGAGCAGGGCGCAGCGCGTGGTGCAGGAGGACGCGGGTGGGGCCGGCGCCGGACGCGCGTGCGGTCCGGATGAAGGGCTCGCGCAGCGTCTCTCGAACGCTGCCGCGCACATAGCGGAAGAAAGTGGCGGTGGTGACGAGCGTCAGGGTGACGACGGGCAGCACCAGATGCCTGAGCCGGTCGACCCAGGTCGAAGCACTGGCCGAGGACCCGCTCGCCGGCAGCCAGCCCAGTTCGACCGCGAACAGCACGATCAGGAGGATGGCGAGCCAGAAGGTGGGGATGGACGCACCGGCAAAGGCGGTCATGTTGAGAGTGCGATCGAGCAGACTGCCCGCCTTCGCGGCAGCGATGACGCCCAGGGGGACCGCAATAGCCAATGCGAGGCACAGGCTCGTGCCCATGAGGAGAAGCGTGTTCCCCAGGCGGGGCAGGAGGATGTCGGCGACGGGCACGGAATAGAGCCTGGAGTAGCCGAGATCGCCTTCGGCCACCCGGCCAAGCCACCCGGCCCAGCGCTCGACGATCGGACGATTGAGGCCCTGAAGGGCACGAAGGCGGGTGGCATCCGCACTCGTCAGCGACGGGTCGGAGGCGACCATGAGGTCGATCGGATCGCCCGGCATCAGGCCGATCAGGGCGTAGACGGCCAGGCTCATGACGAGGAGGACGATCGCGGCCTGAACGAGCCGGCCGGCGATGTAGCGGATCAGCCGGCCGCTCAATGGGTCCTCGTATCCCGCCAGTCCTCGACCCAGTAGGTCACGGGTGACTGATTGCCGGTCGGCACGATGCCTTCGAGCCAGCGCGGCCAGATGTAGGCGTCCGCGCGGAAAAAGAGCGGCAGGGCCGGCAGGTCCTCGGCATAGAGCTGCTGCTGCTTGTCCCACAGTGCCTTGCGCTTGTCGCGGTCCAACTCGACCTCGATCGCGTCGAGCAACTGGTCCATCCGGGGGCTGCGGTAGCCGGTGTAGTTCTGGCCGGACCAGCCGTTCGCTTCGCTCGGGATCTCCTCGGAGTGCAGGATCGTGCGGGGCGGGTTCTCGGGCGAGCTGATCCAGGCGAACAGCACGCCGCCGTCGAACTTCCGCTTCGTCAACGTCTCGGCGAACAGCACCCGGGGCGGCTCGTTGCGGACCTCGACCTGGATGCCCAGCGCCTGCCACTGGCTCTGCAGGATCTGCTGCATCAGCTCACGGCTGCGGTTACCGGCCGTCGTCATGAAGACGAGCTTCAGCGGCTCCCCCGCGGCATTGCGACGAGTGCCGTCCGCCCCCTTGGTCCAGCCCGCCTCGTCGAGCAGGGCGGCGGCCTTGGCCGGATCGTAGGCGTAGGTCGTGACCTTGGCCGAGTGGACCCAGTCCAAGGGATGGACCTGACCGTCAGCCACCGGCTGGCGTCCGGCGAAGAGGCGCTCGCTGATCGAGGCGCGATCGATGCCGTAGAGCAGGGCGTGTCGGACGCGGCGGTCGGCCAGGACGGGATTGTCGAGCTGCAGATCGACATGCTCGTAGATCAGCCCCGGCTGGTACCGGACCGTATAGTCCTCGCCGTGCCGCTTCTCGAACGCCAACGCCTGGTCGAGCGAAAGGCCCAGCGTGCCGTCGATCATGTCGATGCCGCCGGACAGCAGATTGGCTTCGAGGGCCGTCGTGTTCTCGATCGCCTTCACGATGATGGCATCGAAGACGGGAGCTTTGCCCCACCAGTGCGGGTTGCGCTCGAGCCGGATCGTGCTGCCGGGCTCGATCGCGGCGATCCGGTAGGGCCCGAAGGCGAGACCGGGATTGGTCGGGTCGGTGTCGAAGCGGGTGCGGTTGCGGTAGGTGACCGGGTCCTGCTCGAACACCGGCCGATCCACATGGGCCGGCAGCAGTCGGAAGTCGTTGATGGCGTTGTAGTTGAAGGTCAGCTTCTCGTCGTGGATCGTGAAGGTACGATCGTCGACGACGTCGATCTTCCAGAACCGGCGATACATCTCGGCATTGCCGACGCCGCTCTGCGGATGGCGTCCGACCTCCCAGGTGAACATCACGTCGTCGGTGGTGACGGGCGTGCCGTCGGCCCAGGTGGCGTCGGGATGGATCGTGAAGGTCAGTGCAACGCCCGACCTGCCGTCCGGTGTGGTCTCCCGCACGGCCTTGCCGTTCTCGAAGGTCGGCAGCTCGGTGCAGAGCATGCAGACCAGTTCCCATTTGTCGTCATAGGCCGTGAAGGGTCGCTGGGTGAGGCCCAGGACATAGCTCTTCGCAGCCATCGACTCGATGTTGGGATGGAGGTTGGACGGGAACTGGCTGATGCCGATCGTGAGGTCGCCGGCCCGCGCAGCGCTCCAAGCCAGCAACCCGACAAGACAGGCCATCAACCGCCACATTCGCTGCCCTCGGACTGTCGCAACCCGGCTCCAGGATGGGTGTACGGCCGACGGTCGGCAAGACGCACCGGTGCGGTGACTTCGTAGGAGCCGTCGGATAAACCCGCCGCGGTGGCGGCAAGAAGATTCACGTCTGGAGATGAGCATGCGACGGAATCGCAATGCGAAGATCGTCGCGACGCTGGGACCGTCGAGCTCGACGCGGGAACGCATCACGCAGCTGTCCGAGGCTGGTGCCGACGTGTTCCGCTTCAACTTCAGCCACGGCACGCACGAGGATCACGCCGCCCGGTTCCAGCTCGTTCGCGAGGTCGAGGCCGAGCGCAGCCGCCCCATCGGCACCATCATGGACCTGCAGGGCCCGAAGCTGAGGGTCGGTCGGTTCATGGACGGCCGGGTCCTGCTGGAGCGGGGGCAGCCTTTCCGGCTCGATCTCGACGACAAGGTGGGCGATGGCTCGCGGGTGCGACTGCCGCATCCTGAGATCCTGACCGTCCTGAAACCCGGACACGATCTGCTGCTCGACGACGGCCGCATCCGCTTGCGGATAGAGCGCTGCGGCGCCGATTTCGCGGAAACGACCGTGGTCATCGGCGGCGAGCTGACCGACCGCAAAGGGGTGAACGTCCCCAACGCCATCCTCCCCATCTCGGCGATGACCGAGAAGGACCGGGCCGATCTGGCCTTCGGCATCGAGCTGGGCTTCGACTGGGTGGCCCTGTCGTTCGTGCAGCGGCCCGAGGACGTCGCGGAGGCGCGAAAGCTGATCGCCGGGCGGGCGTCGGTCATGTCCAAGATCGAGAAGCCGACGGCGATCGAGCGCCTCGACGAGATCATCGAGCTGTCGGACGCGATCATGGTGGCGCGGGGCGATCTCGGCGTGGAGTTGCCGCCGGAACAGGTGCCCGGCCTGCAGAAACGGATCGTCCGCAAGGCCCGGGACGCCGGCAAGCCGGTCGTCGTCGCCACACAGATGCTCGAGAGCATGATCCATAGTCCGGCCCCGACCCGGGCAGAAGCCTCCGACGTCGCCACTGCCGTCTACGATGGTGCCGACGCCGTGATGCTTTCGGCCGAAAGTGCAGCGGGAGAGTTTCCGGTCGAGGCCGTCGCAATGATGGACAGCATCGTCGCGACCGTGGAGCAGGACGACCTCTACCGCTCCTATCTCGAGGCCTTCCAGGCCCGGGCGGAGCGCACCTCCGCGGACGCTATCACCCTGGCCGCCGCCCAGGTCGCGCACACGATGCACTCGGCGGCGATCGTGACCTACACCACCTCGGGTGCCACGGCACTGCGTGCTTCGCGCGAGAGACCGGACCGGCCGATTCTGGGCCTGATCACGCGCATGGTGACGGCCCGCAAGCTGGCGCTCGCCTGGGGTGTGCATCCGGTCTTCACCACCGATGCCCAAGATTTGGACGAGATGGTGGGCAAAGCGCGCCATCAGGCACGCGCCGAAGGCTTCGCCAACCCGGGCGAGAGCATCGTGGTCACCGCAGGCCTGCCGTTCGGCACGCCCGGAGCCACCAATTTGCTGCGGATCGCCTGGGTAACCTGACGCCGACCTGCGGCGGCCCGCCGCCCCGGTCGGCGCTGGCACCAAGTTTGCGTAAATTTTAGCCAACCCCGTCCGTAGCCGGCGGTCGCGATGCGATTCACCGGGACGGCAGCGGCTTTCTGCTCAAGGAATAGGCAGCTGCCTGCCTTCAGCATCTGCCGCATGGGTCGGACCGGCTCCCAGCAGCGGGAACACACATGCGAAAGTCGTTTCTCGATCGGGCCCTCTGGGCATTGCTCCTAAGCTTCGCGCCGCTGACCGCCTACGCGCAGGATCAGGCGGCGGGAGCCGCGGTGGCCGTTGCCGAGGTACCTGCCCTCGATGCGGGCAACACCTCGTGGATGATCACGGCGACCTGCCTCGTTCTGATGATGGCGATCCCCGGCCTCGCCCTCTTCTACGGCGGCATGGTCCGCAAGAAGAACGTACTGTCCGTGCTGATGCAGGTGTTCGCCACCACCTGCCTCATCTCGATCGTCTGGATGGTGATCGGCTACACGCTGGCCTTCACCGACGGCACGGCCTGGCTCGGCGGCATGGACCGCTTCTTCCTGAACGGCCTCGGCATCGACAACCGGGTGCTCGACCTGCAGACGGTGACCGCGGGCGCGCCCTGGTTCTCGGCGGTGATACCCGAATCCGTCTTCATGATGTTCCAGATGACCTTCGCCGCGATCACGCCGGCGCTGATCGTCGGCGCCTTCGTCGACCGGATGAAGTTCTCCACCATGCTCGTCTTCATGGTGCTCTGGTCGATCGTGGTCTACGCGCCGATCGCGCACTGGGTGTGGTCGCCCAACGGCTTCCTGTTCGGTGAGGGCGTACTCGACTTCGCCGGCGGCACCGTGGTGCACATCAATGCCGGCGTGGCCGGCCTCGTCGCCTGCCTGCTCCTGGGCAAGCGCATCGGCTTCGGCGCCGAGCACATGGCCCCGCACAACCTCGTCCTGACGCTGATCGGCGGCTCGCTGCTGTGGGTCGGCTGGTTCGGCTTCAACGCCGGCTCGCAGATCGCGGCCGACGGGCGTGCCGGCATGGCGATGGCCGTCACCCACATCGCGGCGGCCGCCGCGGCCATCAGCTGGATGCTCGTCGAGTGGATCGCCAAGGGTAAGCCCTCGGTACTGGGTATCGTGTCGGGTGCCGTCGCCGGCCTCGTCGCGATCACGCCGGCGTCCGGCTACGTCCTTCCCAACGGTGCCCTGGTGATCGGCCTCGCCGCAGGCATCATCTGCTACTGGGGTGCGACTGGCCTGAAGCACATGATCGGCTACGACGACAGCCTGGACGTCTTCGGCGTGCACGGTGTCGGCGGCATCGCCGGCGCGCTGCTGACCGGGGTGTTCGCGACCTCCGCGGTCGGCGGCGACGCCGTGAAGGGCCTGATCGACGGCAATGCCGCCCAGATCTGGATTCAGGCTAAGGGCATCCTCTGGACCGCCGGCTGGTGCGCCATCGCCACCTTCGTGATCCTGAAGGTGCTCGATCTGGTGATGGGCCTGCGAGTGGATCGCGACGCCGAGCGCGAGGGCCTCGATCTGGCGCTGCACGGCGAAAGCGTCGCCTGACCGAACAGGCTTTTCGATCGGAGGGCACGTCCCGGCAGCGGGACGTGCCCTTCTGCTTTACAGGGCCTCGCCGCGCATCGTCCGCGGCAGGTCGCCGACGAGTCCCATGGCGTGCCGCATGAAGAAGCGCTTGGCCGGCGCGATCCGCTCGACGACCGCCAGTCCCGCCTCGCGGGCCAGCCGCAGCGGAAAGATATCGTTGGCGAAGAGGCGGTTGATCCCGTCGGTGATGGCGACGAGCGCCAGGCTGTCGAAGCGTCGCCAGCCGGCATAGCGCTCCAGTGCTGCTGGATCGCCCGGATCGAGGCCGAGGCGCAGGCGGTCGACGACGATCTCGGCCACCGCCGCCACGTCGCGCAACGCCAGGTTCCAGCCCTGCCCCGAAATGGGATGGATGCCGCGGGCGGCATCGCCGACGAGCACGAGCCGGGTGTCGACGTAGCGGTCGGCCCAGACCAGGATGAGAGGGTAGCTCCACCGGTCGCCGAGCAGTTCGATCTCGCCGAGGTCGGCGCCGAACCGGTCGGCGATCTCGCCCGTGAACGCCGTGTCGCCGAGCTTGGTGACCTCCTTGGCCATGTCGTTCCGCAGCGCCCACACGATCGAGCACCGGTTGCCCGTCATCGGCAGGCGGGCGAACGGCCCATCCGGAAAGAAGCGCTCGATCGCGAGGCCACGATGCGGCCGCTCGTGGCCGATCGTGCAGACGATGCCGGTCTGCTCGTAGACCCAGCGCTGCGAGGTGATGCCTAGCGAGTCGCGCGTGGGCGAAAAGCGGCCTTCGCAGACCGCCACCAGCGGTGCCCGGGCGCAAAAGCCATTGGTCAGCGTGACGGTGGCACCCAGCGTCTCGCGCGTCATCTCGGCCACCTTCACAGGTGCTTCGAGCCGCACATTGGGCAGGGTGGCGACCCGGGCGAGAAGGGCCTCTCGGATCGCGCGGTTCTCCACGATCCAGCCCAGCGGTTCCTCGCCGACCTCGCGATGGTCGTAATGCACCTCGATGGTCGAGAAGGCTTCGGCGACCAGGATGTCGCGAATGGGCTCGGCGGCGGCGGTCATGCCCTCCCACACACCGATCCCGTCGAGGAGGCGCTTGGAGCCCAGCGCCACGGCAGTGGAGCGGCCATCGTAGGGAGCGCTCGTCAGAGTCGTGAGAGGTGACTGCTCGACGACCAGCACGTCGAAGCCGGCCGTTCCCACCGCTGTCGCCAGGGCAAGGCCGGTCAGGCCGCCGCCGATGACGACGAGGTCGAAGCGGTGAGGCGCCGCCGCCGATCGGGTGCCGCCATTCTTGTTCGACATTTCCTTTGCCCAGCTACTGCTCAATGGCGCTTACCCCTTAGGCACAGCGACGGGAATGATGAAGATCCGGGCCGCCGCGCCGCAGATTTGCCGGCTGCGGCGAACTGGCACGTCCATTGCGATGCCCTGCTCGGTCACGGATCCTGCGTTGTGACTTGTACGTGCGGACGCCGACGCCGGGTGCATAGGCACCTCGACGAGGCGACCGCGGAGGGGTGCAGAGCACCTCTCGACGATGTCTTTGGCCCGAGAGCCCGTGTCGTCGCTGGTCGGCGGCACCGGCAACCTGAGCCCGGGGTGAGAACCTCGGGCTCATTTTTTTTGCGTCTTGCGCCAGTCGTGCCGAGGGCGCCGAACGCGCTCGTCTTCTGAACTCGGGATTGAAACTTTCCAGCCGCAGCTTGGCCTGCAAATAGAAGTAACGGCGAATCGACATATCAGGATGCATTTAGCGAGCTATTAATCTTGTTGTGTCCAGCACTTTGCCAGAGATGCACGTGGGGTCGTGTGGTTGAAGGTGGCAAGGTAGCTGTCGATGATACGTCTGATGTCCCGCGTGCGGGCGAGCGTAAGCGGCGTACTACTGGCCGGATTGGCCGTTGTGCTCCTGTCCGCTTTCGCGTCCGCTGCTCAGGCGGCGATCGCGCGGTACGACTCGGACCCGGCCTTCGAGGCCGCCGTCACTTTCACCAAGCAGATCGGCGCTGCCGTCCGTCGCGGTAACGGGAAGCTCGGCGGCGACTTCTGGGAGGACGCCATCGTCGACGGTGCCGACGTCGCCCTCAGCGCCGGACATTACGTGTGGGCACCCGGCGCCAACAATCACAGCTTTGCCTTCAAGCTCGGCGCCACGGGTGCCGCCGACCTGAAGCTAGGCCTGCCGGGATCGCCGCACCTGCAGGCCACAGGGCCGGCCGCCCGGAAGTTCGACACGCTGATCCTGCGCGCTCAGCAGGAGGGTCCGCTGGGGCGGGCCAATCTCGGTAATCTCAAGGTCCGCTTCGCCAACGGCGACGTGGTGAATCTCGGCAGTCTCGCCGGTGACAGCGACGGCCAGTGGCTCATGCTGCAGGACAGCCGTCTCACCGAGGGCTTCAAGGTCACCGGCTTCGCGAACTTCACGCCCGGAACGTGGGCCAACGGCTCCCGCGCTTTCTACAACATCAAGGTCGGCGTCTCGACCGTGACCCAGACGCCGCTGCCAGCGGCCCTACCGCTACTCGCCGGTGCCCTGGGCGGGCTTGGCCTTGTCGGGGCGCGCCGACGCCGGACGGCAAACCGCCGCTGACCTACTCCGCCGCCATCTGGTAGGCGCTGAGCGGCGGGCAGGCGCAGACGAGATTGCGGTCGCCATAAGCGTTGTCGACGCGGCCGACCGGCGGCCAGTACTTGTCGTCCCGCAACGACGGCATCGGGAAGAACGCCGCCTCGCGGCCGTAGGGTCGAGTCCACTCTTCCAGGAGCAGGCCCGCCGTGTGCGGGGCACGCTTGAGGAGATTGTCGGACCGGTCAGCGCGACCCTCCTCGATCTCGCGAATCTCGCCGCGAATGCCGATCATCGCGTCGCAGAAGCGGTCGAGCTCGTGCCGGCTTTCGCTCTCGGTGGGCTCGATCATCATCGTCTCGGGCACCGGCCAGGACATGGTGGGCGCGTGGAAGCCGTAGTCGACGAGCCGCTTGGCGATGTCTTCGGCGGTGATGCCGGTCCGCTCCTTGATCCCGCGGATGTCGACGATGCACTCGTGCGCCACCATGCCGCCCGGTCCGGTGTAGACGACGGGGAAGTAGGGCGCGAGGCGGCGGGCAACGTAGTTGGCGCTCAGGATCGCCACCTGCGTGGCGCGCCGCAGCCCCGCTCCGCCCATCATCGCGATGTAGGCCCAGGAGATCGGTAGGATCGCGGCCGAGCCCCAGGGGGCCGCCGCCACGGCTCCCACGCTGCTCTCCGGCCCATAGGCATTGGCGTCGTGAACGACGGGGTGGCCCGGCAGGAAGGGGGCCAGATGCGCCCGCACGCCGATCGGTCCCATGCCGGGTCCGCCGCCGCCGTGCGGGATGCAGAAGGTCTTGTGCAGGTTCATGTGACAGACGTCGGCCCCCAACTCGGCCGGCCGGGCGATGCCGACGAGCGCGTTGAGGTTCGCACCGTCCATGTAGACCTGACCGCCGCGGGCGTGGACGATACCGCAGATGTCCTTGATCCCCTCCTCGAACACGCCGTGTGTGCTCGGATAGGTGATCATCAGCGCGGCCAGCCGCTGCTTGTGGTGCTCGGCCTTCAGCTCCAGGTCGGCGATGTCGACATTGCCGTGCTCGTCGCAGCCGACGACGACGACGCTCATGCCGGCCATGACGGCACTGGCGGGGTTTGTGCCGTGGGCGGAGGAGGGGATGAGGCAGACGTCGCGGTGCGCCTCGTCCCGGCTCTCGTGCCAGGCGCGGATCACCAGAAGACCGGCATACTCGCCTTGGCTGCCGGCGTTGGGCTGCAGCGAGACGGCGTCGAAGCCGGTGATCTCCTGCAGCCAGGCGCCGAGATCGTGGAACAGCTGCTGGTAGCCGACGGCCTGCTCGCGCGGCGCGAAGGGGTGCAGCTTTGCGAAGCCCGGCCAAGTGATGGGGATCATCTCCGCCGCGGCGTTCAGCTTCATCGTGCAGGAGCCGAGCGGGATCATGGCGCGGTCGAGGGCGATGTCCTTGCCCTGCAGCCGGCGCAGATAGCGCAGCATCTCGGTCTCGCTGCGATAGGCGTGGAAGACCGGGTGCTCGAGGAAGAGGGAGGTGCGGGCGAGCCCGGCGGGGATCGCAGGCTCGGTCTCCTCTGGCAGCGGCGCGTCGCGGCCGGTCAACGCCGCCAGCAGCCGGCGGAGATCGTCCAGCGTCGTCGTCTCGTCGAGCGAGACACCCAGACGGTCGGCGTCGACGAAGCGGAGATCGAACCCCGCCTCCTGCGCGCGCAGCAGCAGTTCATGGGCGCGCTCAGGGACGCGCAGAGTCAGCGTGTCGAACCAGGACTTCGTCTCGACCTGGATCTCGGCGGCTCGCAACGCCCCGGCCAGCAGCGAGGTGAGGGCGTGGACGCGCCGCGCGATCCGGGTCAGGCCCTCGGGCCCGTGCCAGGCGGCGTACATGCCGGCGATGACGGCCAGCAGCACTTGCGCAGTGCAGATGTTGGAGGTCGCCTTCTCGCGCCGGATGTGCTGCTCGCGGGTCTGCAGCGCCATGCGCAGCGCGGGCTTGCCGCTGCTGTCGACCGACACGCCGATAATGCGGCCGGGCATCGAGCGCTTGTGCGCGTCCTTGGTGGCGAAGAAGGCGGCGTGCGGACCGCCATAGCCCATCGGCACGCCGAAGCGCTGGGCCGAGCCCAGCACGATGTCTGCGCCCATCTCGCCCGGCGGGACGAGGAGGGTGAGGGCCAGGAGGTCGGTGGCGACGCAGGCGATGCCCTGGGCCGCCTGGACGGCGGCGATGGGTCCGCGGAGATCCCGCACCTCGCCGTCGCTGGCGGGGTACTGGAAGAGGGCACCGAACGCCGACGCGGTGCCCGCCTCGGCGATGTCGCCCAGTACGATCTCGATCCCGAGATGGCCCGCCCGCGTGCGCAGCACCGCGATGGTCTGGGAATGACAGCGCTCGTCGACGAAGAAGGTGTGCGATTTCGACCGGGTCACCCGGTGCGCCATGGTCATGGCCTCGGCGGCGGCCGTCGCCTCGTCGAGCAGCGAGGCGTTGGCCAGCTCCATGCCGGTGAGGTCGGTCACCATCTGCTGCCAGTTCAGCAGGGCTTCGAGCCGGCCCTGGCTGACCTCAGCCTGGTAGGGCGTGTAGGCCGTGTACCAGCCGGGGTTCTCCAAGAGGTTGCGCAGGATGACCGGCGGCGTGTGGGTGCCGTGGTAGCCCATCCCGATCAGCGAGGTGGCGATCCTGTTGCGCCCGGCCATGCCCTGCAGCGTCGCCAAGGCCTCAGCCTCGGTCAGGGCATCGGGCAGCTGCAGGGGGCGGCTGGTGCGGATCGCCGCCGGCACCGCCTTCGCGATCAGGTCGTCGAGCGAGGCCGCACCCACGGCGGCCAGCATCGCCTCGATCTCGGCCGCGCGCGGGCCGATATGGCGGTCGACGAAGGGGTCGCCGCCGAAGTCGCTCGGCCGGGCCATGGAGAATCTCCGCTCAGGACTGGCTTTCGACGAAGCTCGCGTAGTCGGCCTCGCTCATGAGGGCATCGAGCTGCGAGGGATCGGAGAGGCGGATCTTGTAGAACCAGCCCTTGCCCTCGGCGTCCTCGTTGGCGAGGCCCGGCGAGGCCTCGAGCTCGGCGTTGCGCTCCACCACGTGTCCAGACACGGGCGCGTAGATCTCGTTCGCCGACTTCACGCTCTCGACGACGCCGGACTCGTCGCCTTGGGCGAGGTCACGGCCGACTTCGGGCAACTCGACGAACACGACGTCACCCAGCTGCTCCTGGGCGTGGCGGCTGATGCCGATTACGCCGATGTCGCCTTCGACGCGGATCCACTCGTGGTCCTTGGTGTAGCGCAGGGTCATGGCCGTCCTTCAGCGGTGGTAGCGGTGCGGCACGAAGGGAAGGGAGACGATACGGGCAGGCAGCGGCTTGCCGCGGACGAGGAGCTGGACCTCGGTGTCGGGCTCGGCGGCGGCAGCGGCGACGTAGCCCATGGCGACCGGACCATCGACCGTGGGCCCGAAGCCGCCGCTGGTCACGGTGCCGATCGGCCTGCCGCTCGTGTCCTGGATCTCGGTACCTTCGCGCGCCGGTGCGCGGCCGGTCGGGCGCAGGCCGACCAGCTGGCGCGGGGCGCCGCCGGCCAGCTGGTCCAGGATGATGCCGGCACCCGGAAAACCACCCTCGGCGCGGCGGCGCCTGCCGATCGACCAGGCGATGCCGGCCTCGATGGGGGTCGTGGTACGGTCGATGTCGTGGCCGTAGAGGCAGAGCCCCGCTTCCAGGCGGAGCGAGTCGCGAGCGCCCAAACCGGCCGGCAGGACCTCCGGGGCGGCGAGGAGCCGCCGTGCCAGGTCGACCGCCGCTTCGGCCGGGACCGAGACTTCGAAGCCGTCCTCGCCGGTGTAGCCGAGGCGCGAGACCCGGGCCGGGATGCCATCGACCGGGAGCTCTGCGGTACCCATGAAGGGCAGAAACTCGCAGTTGGGGCAGATCCGGGAAAGCACCGTGACCGCGGCGGGCCCCTGCAGGGCGAGGAGGGCGCGGTCGAACAGCGGCGTCACCTTGGCGTCGGCCGGCAGGTGGCGCTGCAGGTGTGCGAGGTCGCCTTCGCGGCCGCCAGCATTGACGACGACGAAAAGGTGGTCGCCCGCCTGGCTGACGATCAGGTCGTCGATGATGCCGCCGTCCTCGAGGGTGAGGACCGTGTAGCGCGCACGGTCCAGTGCGAGCGAACGAAGGTCCGCCGGGACGAGCCATTCCAGGGCACCGGCCGGATCGGTGCCGTCGATGCGGAGCTGGCCCATGTGCGAGACGTCGAAGAGGGCGGCAGCCGTCCGGCACTGCCGGTGCTCCGCAATGATGCCGGTCGGATACTGGACGGGCATTGCCCAGCCGGCGAAGTCGACGATGCGGGCACCGAGCTCTCGGTGCAGGTCGTAGAGCGGCGTCCGGCGGGGCTCGGTCACGAACCGGCTCCATCTGGCGGCATGGGACGATCCCACACCCGGAGCCCCCTCTGTTCGGAACCTGAGAGTTTCCGGCCGGCGGCACTCGAGCCGACGACCGTCCCCTTCGGTGGGGCGCTGCCACGCCCGCTCTCCAGAGTGCCGGCTCCTGCACGGTCCTTCTGCCTGAGAGTTTCCGGGGCGGTTGCTCCTTCGGCGCCGCGCGAACCGACTATCGTCGGCCGCGCGGTCTCTCCCGTGCAGGATCGATCGGCAGTTGGACGCTACCTTGCGGACGCGTCCGCTTCAAGCGCCGCTCATGCGGCGAGGCCAGTGACGAGGTCGACGGTCTGCCGGTCGAACAGCCGCCGGTAGACGCCGTCGGAGCGGGCCACCAGAGCCTCGTGCGGCCCTTCCTCGACGATACGGCCGCGGTCGAACACGAGGATCCGGTCCATCGCCCGCACCGTCGACAGCCGGTGGGCGATGACGATCGAGGTGCGGCCGACCAGCAGGCGGGACATCGCCTCCTGGATCAGATGCTCCGACTCGCTGTCCAGGCTCGAGGTGGCCTCGTCCAGGATCAGGATCGGAGCATCGGCCAGGAATGCCCGGGCCAGCGCCACCCGCTGCCGCTCGCCGCCCGAGAGCTTCACGCCGCGCTCGCCGACCAGCGTGAGATAGCCCCGGGGCAGCTTGGCGATGAAGTCGTGGGCGTTGGCCAGCATCGCAGCGCGCTCGATCTCGCGCTGCGTCGCACCCGGCCGCGCATAGCCGATGTTCTCCGCCAGCGAGCGGTGGAACAGGATTGGCTCCTGCTGGACGATGGCGATCTGCGCCCGCAACGACTCCTGGGTCGCGAAGGCGATGTCCTGACCGTCGATCAGGATGCGCCCCCGGCTGACGTCGTGCAGCCGTTGGATCAGCTTGACGAAGGTGGTCTTGCCCGAGCCCGAATGCCCGACGAGCCCGACCCGCTCGCCGGCGCGAATGATCAGCGACAGATCTTCGTAGAGCGGCCGGTCGTGGCCCCGATAGTGGAAGGTCACCGCGTCGAACTCGATCCGGCCACCCTGGATGTGGATCGGCGTCGCGTCGGCGTGGTCGGCGACACCCAGCGGCTGCGTGGTGATCTCGACCAGTTCCTCCATGTCGTTCACGGAACGCTGCAGGTTGCGGATGTGCATGCCGACGTCGCGCAGGTAGCCCTGGATGACGAAGAAGGCGGTCAGCACGTAGGCCACGTCGCCCGCACTGGCGGCACCGGTCCACAACTGGCGCACCGTCGTGGCGATGACCGCACCCAGGAGCAGGACGAGCGTGAGGGCCTGGATCGAGCCGTTGGTCGTGCCGCGGTACCAGGTCCGCCGCGTGCGCCTCGACCATTTGTCGATCACGCCGCCGAGCCGTGCATCCTCGCGCGACTCCGCGCCGAACGCCTTGACGACGGCGTTGCAGCTGATGGCGTCGGCCAGGGCACCGCCGACCTTGGTGTCCCAGCTGTTCGACAGCCTTGCCGCCGGGGCGACGTAGGCGAGCGAGAGGAAGCTCGTCATGGCGATGTAGGCCAGAGCGCCGAGGCCGACCACGACCCCGAGCACGGGCCAATGCAATGCCAGCAGGACCGTCGAGCCGACGAGCACCACGATCGCCGGCAAGAGCGCGATCAGCAGCGTGTCGTTGAGCAGGTCCAGACCCCACATGCCGCGGGTCAACTTGCGCACGGTGGAGCCGGCGAAGCTGTTGGCGTGCCAGTCCGTCGACAGGCGCTGCACCCGCCAGAAGGCGGCGCGCACGATGTCGCTCATGCTGCCGAGCGTCAGCCGGGTGATGCCGAGGAAGGCGACGTGGCGGAGGCCGGTCATCGCGACGCCCAGGCCGACCATGCCGGCGAGTGTCCACAACAGGGTCCGGAGTGCCGCGTCCCGGTCGGCGCCGGCCTGGGCGACGGTGTCGACGAGCCGGCCCGAGAGCAGCGGCATGAAGACGTCGGCCATCGTCGCCCCGATCACGCAGGCGACGATGCCGACGACGAGCGGGCGGCGGCGCCGCCACTGCTCCAGATTGAAGGCGATGCAGGTGCGAACCGAGCTCGCACCCTCGCGCGCATGGCGCAGTGTCATGGTCGTCGGCCGAGGCCCTTGGCGGGCGACGGCTCCCTCGAACAGGCCTGCCATACCGGCTCGCCTGTCAGGCGAGGCCGGCACCCGGGCCGAGGATCAGAGATGCTTCCGGCTTGTTCCCAGCGTGGGGAGCCCCGTCCCTGCTAGCGCTGGGACGGGCCGGACATGGCGGTCATGCTGAATCGATGCATGCACGTCTCCGGACCGGAAGGAGGAGGGAAGAAGCTGAATACGTTATCGGCGGCGTCGACACAAGCGGCGGTTGCGGCTTCCTTGGATCAGCGGGCCATCAGGGCGAACACGCCCCAGCCGAGATAGTCACGCGTGAAGGTGGCGTGGCGCAAAGGAGCCGAGGTCAACTCGGCGCGAACCTCCGTAGCAAAGTCGTCGTCGGGATTGGCGTCGAGCCAACGGCGCATGGTGAGCCACTTGGCCGCCTCGTACCGGTCCCAGCTGTCCTCGTTGGCCAGGACCATCTCCACGACGTCGTGGCCGAGGTCGCCGAACGAGGCGATGAGCCCGGGCAGCGTGAGGAAGTCGGCGATCGCGCCGGCACGGCAGCCTCTGGCGATCTCCTCCGTCGGCGGCACCTGCCGCCAATACGGCTCGCCGATGAGGATGATTCCGCCGGGACGGAGGCTCCGCGCCAATAGCTCGATCGTGCCGGCGACACCTCCACCGATCCACGTGGCACCGACGCAAGCCGCCACACCGACCTTTTCCTCGCCGACCCAGCCGTCGGCGTCGCCGTGAATGAACTCGACGCGATCGGCGACGCCGAGTTCCTCGGCGCGGCGCTTCGCCTGGTCGGAGAACAGCCGGCTCATGTCGATCCCGGAGCCCACGATGCCGTGATCGCGCGCCCAGGTGCACAGCATCTCGCCCGAGCCGCTGCCGAGGTCGAGCATGCTCGTGCCCGGCTCCAGGCGCAGGGCCGCACCTAGGTTCGCCAGTTTCTCCGGCGTGAGCGGGTTGTGGATGCGGTGCGCGCTCTCGCTGACCGTGAAGATCCGGGGAATATCCATGTTGGTCCCGTCACGCGGAACGAAACCGCCCTCAGGCTTCGTCGAGATCCACGATCACGGGCTCGTGGCCCGTCGAGCGGATGAAGCGGAGAAGATCCGCACTCGCCAGCGTGGTCGTGGCGTCGTTCTGCAGCGGGTGGCAGTTCACGTCCTCGTGGGCCAGGAGCTTGCTGTCGAGGACGTGGGTGACGCGCTGGTCCTCGTCGTTGACGATGGCGAGCGGCGTCACCGAGCCGGGCTCGACGCCGAGCACGGCCTTCAAGAGGTCGGCCTTGCCGAAGGAGAAACGCGCGGCACCGAGCTTTTTCGACAGGCCGTTCAGGTCCACGACCCGGTCGTCGAGGCAGGTAACGAGCCAGAGCCGGTCCTTCTTGTCCTTGAGGAACAGGTTCTTGCAGTGCCCGCCCGGCAGGCCGTGTACGTGCCGGCGCGCCTCCTCGACCGTGAACACGGGCGGATGGTCGACCGTCGAGGCGGCGATGCCGAGAGAGGCCAGCCGCTCCAGGATTTCGTGACGTGTGGTCAGCATGGCGGCGCCCACTAGCAACAGCGGGCCCCGAGGCCAAGGGTCACGCCGATTTGTGTGGTCGTATGGTCGGCCGATCTCAGATGCTGCCGCCATGGCCGAAGCGCTCACTCCCGATCTCTGCATCATCGGTGGCGGCTCCGCCGGGCTCGCGCTAGCGGCTGGTGCCGTCCAGATGGGCGCTTCCGTCGTGCTCTGCGAGTCGGGTGCGATGGGCGGCGACTGCCTCAACTATGGCTGCATCCCGTCGAAGAGCCTGATCGCCGCAGCGGCCGTGGCAGGAGCCCAGCGGCGGTCCGGTCGGTTCGGCATCGCCGGCATCGAGCCCGTCGTCGACTACGACGCGGTCCAGGCCCATGTGCGCGAGGTGATCGAGACGATCGCCCCGCACGACAGCGTCGAGCGCTTCACGAAGCTCGGCGTGCGGGTGATCGAGGCGCGGGCGAAATTCTCGGGCCCGCGCGAGGTCGTCGCCGGCGACCAGCGCATCAGGGCGCGGCGGTTCGTCATCGCCACCGGCAGCCATCCGATCCTGCCAAAGGTGCCGGGGCTCGGCGAGTTCGCCTATCTGACCAACGAGAACGTATTCGATCTCCGCGTGCGGCCGGACCACCTTCTGGTCCTGGGCGGCGGGCCCATCGGCTGCGAGTTGGCGCAGGCCTTCAGGCGGCTCGGCAGCCGCGTCACCCTGATCGAGATGGACCAGATCCTGCCGCGAGACGATCCGGAGTTGACCGACGTCGTTCGGCGGCAGTTCGTCAGCGAAGGCATCGAACTCCTGGAGAACATGGCGGTCGTCGAGGCCGAGCCGGGCCCTGTGCTCGTCCTGGCGGACGGGCGGCGGCTGGAAGGTACCCACGTGCTCGTGGGAGCCGGCCGCTACGTGGAGACGAAAGGACTGGGCCTCGAAGCGGCCGGCATCGAGTGCACGGACCGGGGCATCAAGGTGGATGCGGGCCTGCGCACGACGAACCCCCGCGTGTTTGCCATCGGCGACGCGGCGGGTGGGCTGCAGTTCACCCATGTGGCCGCCTATCACGCCGGGATCGTGCTGCGGCGCGCGCTGTTCCGACTGCCTGCCAAGGCCAGTAACCGCGCGATACCTTGGGTGACCTACACCGACCCGGAGCTCGCGACCGTCGGACTGTCGGAGGCTGCCGCCCGGTCACGGGGTGTCCGGCACGAGGTCGTCCGGTGGACGATGGACGCGAACGACCGTGCCCAGGCCGAGCGGCGGACGGAGGGGCTGGTCAAGGCCGTGATCGGCAAAGGGGGGCGGGTGCTCGGTGCCACGATCGTGGCTTCAGGTGCCGGGGAGCTCATTCTGCCCTGGGTGATGGCGGTCGAGCAGCGAATGAAGATCGGAGCGCTGGCGTCCGTGGTAGCCCCCTATCCGACCCTGTCCGAAGCCTCGAAGCGGGCGGCCGGGCAATACTTCGTGCCGCGACTGTTCAGTCCGTTCACGAGGCGTATCGTCCGCTTTCTCGCACGGTTCGGTTGATGTTGCGTCGATGGCTGCCCGTTGCGGTTCTCCTGGTCCTTCTCGTCTCTGCGTTCGCCACGGGCCTGACGCGCTATCTCGACTTCGAGACCCTGTGCGACAATCGCGAACGGCTGCTGGCTTTCGTTGCGGCGGTCGGGCCGGCGGCGCCGGTAGTGTTCGTCGCCATCTACGCCGCGGCCGTCGCCGTGTCCCTGCCGGGTGCGGTGATCCTCACCCTCATCGGCGGTTTCGTGTTCGGCACCTGGTGGGGTGGCCTGTGGAGTGTGGTCGCTGCCACGCTGGGGGCACTCGCCGTCTTCCTCGTGGCGCGAACGGCGGTCGGCGATTCACTTCGGGACCGCCTCGGGTCGCGCTTTGCGGCCATGGAAGCGGGCTTCCGCCGGAACGGGTTCAACTACCTGCTCGTGCTGCGCCTCTTACCGATCTTTTCGTTCTGGCTCGTCAACCTCGCCGCAGCGGTGCTCCGCGTTCCGGCACGGACCTATGTGGCGGCGACGGTCCTCGGCATCCTGCCGGCGACGTTCGTGTTCGCCAGTGTCGGGGCGGGGCTGGGCGGCGTTCTGGACGACGAGCATCCGCCGGATCTCGGCATCTTCACGCGGCCGTCGGTGCTTCTGCCGCTCCTGGGCCTGGCGGTCGTGGCCCTGATGCCTGTCGTCTACCGGCGGCTCAAGCGGCCTCGGCAGGCTGCCCCATCCTGAGGAACTTCTCGCGGCGGCTGCGGACGAGGTCGTTGGCGGGCAGCGAGATGAGCGGGCGGAGCTGCACCTCGATCGCGTCGCCGACGGCGTTGATCGTCGTCGCCCGGCCGCGATGGGCGCCGCCCAGGGGCTCCGGGATGACCTGATCGACGAGTCGGTGGTGCAGCAGGTCCTGCGCGGTCAGCTTCAGGGCTTCGGCTGCGGTCGCCGCCTGATCGGACGAGCGCCACAGGATGGCGGCACAGCCTTCGGGAGAGATCACCGAGTAGATCGAGTGCTCCAGCATCAGCACGCGGTCGGCGGTCGCCAGGGCGATCGCACCGCCCGAGCCGCCCTCGCCCACGATCGTGGCGATGATCGGCACCTGCAGCTGCAGGCAGACCTCGATGGAGCGGGCGATGGCCTCAGCTTGGCCGCGCTCCTCGGCATCGATTCCGGGGTGAGCGCCCGGGGTGTCAACGAAGGTCAGGACCGGGATGCGGAAACGCTCGGCGAGGCGCATCAGGCGCACGGCCTTGCGGTAGCCTTCGGGCCGCGCCATGCCGAAATTGTGCCGGACACGGTCCTCGGTGTCGGCACCTTTCTCGTGGCCCAGCACCATGACGGCGAGACCGCGGAAGCGGCCGAGCCCACCGACGATGGCGCGATCCTCGGCGAACTGCCGGTCACCGGCGAGTGGGGTAAACTCCTCGATCAGCGCCTCGACATAGTCGACGAGGTGCGGCCGGTCCGGGTGACGGGCGACCTGCGTCTTCTGCCAGGCGGTTAACTTGCCGTAGGTCTGGGCGAGGAGCTTCGCCGCCCGGGTCTCGAGCTTGGTGATCTCTTCGGAGAGGTCGAGGTCGCTGCCCGTCGCCAGATGGCGCAGCTCTTTCACCTTGCCCTCGAGCTCGGCGATCGGCTTCTCGAAATCCAGGAGGGTGCTCATCACGGCATCCGACGCGGCAGGCGCCGGATTTGGGCGTGCCGGGGCCGCCTGTCAATCAGAGCGGCGACGGATTGCCGCCACAGGCCTACGACGGCGGACTATCGGCGGACGCCGGTCACGTATGGCCCAGATACATCGTGTTGACCGCGTCGAGGACGGCGTCGACGGCGATGGCGGCCAGAATCATGCCCATGACGCGGCTGATGATGCTGGCGCCCGCCTCGCCGATCAGCCTGTTGATCGGTGAGGCGGCGAGGAGGAGCAGCAGGGCGGACGCCAGCACCACCACCAGCGCCAGAGCCGTCGCCGCCTGGTCGGCGACGCTGTAGCGATGGCTGTCGGTCAGCAGAACCACCGCCAGCATGGAACCCGGGCCGGCGAGCGACGGCACGGCCAGAGGGAACACGGCGACGTCGTCATGGGCCTTCTCGGCCAGCTTCAGTTCGCTCTCGGGCTTGGACTCGCCGAAGATCATCGACAGGGCGAACAGGAAGAGGACGATCCCGCCGGCGATCTGGAACGAGTTCAGCGTGATGCCGAGCGTTTCCAGCAGCATCTGGCCGAAAGCCAGGAAGAACAGCAGCACGGAGGCGGCGAACAGCACGGCCTTGACCGCGATCCGCCGCCGTTGCGCCGTGTCGACGCCGCGCACGACGGCGATGAACACCGGGACCGTGCCGACCGGGTCGACGATGACCCAGAGCGTGATGAAGCGTTCGAGCAGAGTGGGCGAGACGCCCATCCGGGTCAGCTGGTCGGCTTGAACTTCTGGATGATCGCCGGGCAGTTCTCGGGCGTCAGCTTGAGCTCAGGCGAAATCTCCACCTGCTTCAGGAGATCAGCGTACTCCGACCGCAGTGCCTCGGCCGTGGCGTTGATCAGGGCCGCTTCCTGCTCCGGCGTGAGGATGCCCTTCTCCACCGCCACCTGTGCGGCACGGCAGGCACCCATCACCGTGCCGCCGATACCGCCGCCGGTCACGCCGGCGACGAGCCCGCCGGCACTGCCGAGGAAGAAGCCGATGGCGCCGACGGCGAGAAACGCCAGGATCCAGAGGATGATCTTGACCGCCTTCATGTGCTTCCCTTCGCCGGTACCGTAGCGTGCCCGCTGCGCTCATGCGCATGCGCCGTGCGGCCGTCAATCCTCGGACGTCGGTAGACACCGGGCCGCCGGTGGTTCCGGCGGCCCGCCTACGGTCAGCGCTTCGCAGCGGCCGCGATTTGGTCGGCCTTGGCGACCAGCGCCTCGGCCTGGCGGATCGAGGCGATGTCGATCAGGCGGCCGTCGAGCGAGACGGCACCCTTGCCCTCGCGCGAAGCCTGCTCCATCGCGGCCAGCACGCGGCGGGCGCGGTCGACCTCGGCGGCCGGCGGGGTCATGACCTCGTTGGCGAGGTCGATCTGCTTCGGGTGGATCGCCCACTTGCCTTCGCAGCCGAGCACCGCCGCACGTTTCGCCTGGGCGCGGAAGCCGTCATCGTCGGAAAAGTTGCCGAAGGGGCCGTCCAGCGGGCGCAGGCCGTTGGCGCGGGCGGCGACGACCATGCGGGCGATGGCGTAGTGCCACATGTCGCCCCAGTGGACGGCACGGCTGCCGTCGGCCAGCGGGTCGGTGAGAACGGCATAGTCCGGGTTCGGGCCGCCGATCACGACGGTGCGGGCGCGCGTGCTGGCGGCGTAGTCGGCCACCCCGAAGTGCAGCGACTCGAGCCGCTTCGAGGAGGCGGCGATCTCGTTGACGTTGGCCATGCCGAGTGCCGTCTCGATGATCAGCTCGAAGCCCAGCCGCTTCTTGCGGTTCATGGCGGTCTCGACCTGCGTCACCAGCATGTCGACCGCATAGACGTCGGCGGCGGTGCCGACCTTCGGGATCATGATCATGTCGAGCCGGTCGGAGGCCTGCTCCAGCACGTCGACCACGTCGCGGTACATGTAGTGCGTGTCGAGGCCGTTGATGCGGACCGAGAGGGTCTTGTTGCCCCAATCGATATCGCCGATCGCCTGGATGACGTTCTTGCGCGCCTCTTCCTTCTTGTCCGGGGCGACCGCGTCCTCGAGGTCGAGGAAGACGACGTCGGCGTTGGACTCGGCGGCCTTCTCGAACATCTGCGGGCTCGAGCCCGGAACGGCGAGCTCCGAACGGTTCAAGCGGGGGGTGCACTGCTCGACGATCTTGAAGCTCATGGCGTGTCTCCGGGTTCCTTGCTCGCGCCCGTTCGGGGCCTTGCCAGTGGATGGTGCTCCTGGACGACGGCGGTCAGCCGTTCGGCCTGCACGTGCGTGTAGATCTGCGTGGTCGCGATGTCTGCATGTCCCAGCATCACCTGCACCGCCCGCAGATCCGCCCCATGGGCCAGCAGATGGCTGGCGAACGCATGGCGCAGCACGTGGGGCGAGAGGCGAGCCGGGTCGAGACCGGCATCGATGGCCAATCCCTTCAGCAGTTGGCCCACCCGCTGTCGGGTGAGATAGCCGGCGCGCGACCGGGACGGGAAGAGCCAGCGTCCCCTCGCCGCATCCGTGACGAACTGCGGCCGTACCGCCATCCAGGCGTCCAGCGCCTCCCGGGCGGCGCGGCCGACAGGGACGAGCCGCTCCTTGCCGCCCTTGCCCTTCACGGTCAGGTACGAGTGGTCGCGGGCGAGCGCCGAGAGTGGCAGCGAGGCCAGCTCGGTCACCCGGAGCCCCGTGGCGTAGAAGAGTTCGAGCAGCGCCGTCAGGCGCAGGCCCTGGGCACCCTCCTGTTGCCGCACGGCGGTGATCAGGGCGTCGATCTCGGGCTCGTCCAGAACCTTCGGCAGCCGGCGCCCGCGCCGCGGCGTGTCGATCCGGCTGGTGGGGTCGTCGGGACGACGGCCTTCGAGATAGAGGAAGCGGTAGTACTGGCGGAGGGCCGACAAGCGGCGGGCCGCGGTCGTCGCCTTCAGGCCACCGGTCGACATGTGGGCGAGATAGGCCTGGATGTCCTCGTGCGCGGCAGCCAAGGCATCGGTGCCGCGTGCCCGCAGGAAGGCGGTGAAGTCGGCGAGATCGGAGCGATAGGCGGCGAGGGTGTGCTGCGATGCGCCCCGTTCTGCGGCCAGCATCTCCAGGAACGCGTCGAGCATGCCTCAGAGGCCGACCAGAGGTGCCGTGGCCATGGCGATCTCGCGAGCCTCGTCGGCGAGGCCGATCTGGCGGAGGCCGCCCAGAGCCGCATGCAGCGTCACCGGTGCGGCGTTCTCGGGCGCACCGTCCAGCAAGAGGAGCGCGAACAGCAGCACCTCGCCACGCGTCCCTCCTGCACGGGCCGCCTCCAGGCCGCGCCAATAGAAGAGGGAAGGGAGCGTCCCCTTGCCGGCACCCACCTCGGGCCAAAGTGCTGCTGGTACCTCGCCGCCGGACGCTTCCGTCAGCGCTGCCCAGATCGGAAGGAGGTCGGGCCGCAGTCCGTCCGGACCCGGCAAGGGCTTCGGTGCGGGCGCTTCCGGGCCTCTGGCGGCATCGCGCACCCCGGCCGCGACATTCGGGTTGGTGCCCAGCACGCGGCGGGCCGCGGGTGCTGAGGAAGCCGCCAGGTCCGGGTCGAGGGCCAAGGGCGCTCTTGCGAGCAACGGAAGAGTCGGAGCGCTACCGGCAGAAGGGCTCTTAAGCGTCAGGCGCTGTCCGGTCGCGGTGGCCCGGGCGAGGTCGATCAACGACGGATCCAGGGGGCTACCGGCCTCCGCAGCCAACGACACGGCGAGCTCGACCCGGTCAGGGTCCTTGTCGACAGCAGCACAGACGAGGGCCAGGGCGTTGCGCCGCTCCGGTGGCACGTTTTCCAGAGCGGTGCAGAGAGGCTCCAATTGATCGGCGGCAAGTGCGGCATCGATCCGCGCTACCGGTGCTTCGCCAGCAGGTGCGAGAGCCGCGAGCGCTGCCGCCGCATCGGGCTCGCCCATGTCGATCAGCTTCTCGACCCGTGCGGTGAAGACAGCGGGATCGCCGCCCGCCGGTCCCGGGGCCTGAAGAAGCAGGCGCTGCAACCGCCGCAGCGAAGGCAGCCGCGCCTGATCGGGCAGGCGCGCCAGAAGCCCTTCTAGACCTGCCGGTCCTGTACCCGACCACAAAGGGCCGCGCAGGCTCGTTTCCGCCTCGGTGTCGCCGATGCCGGCCGCGGTCGGCTCGGGCAACGGCATCACCTCGATGGGAGCCGGCGGCTCCGGCATGGGCTCGGGCGGTGTGAGCACGACCGGTGGCGGTGGCTCCAGGGTCGGAAACAGCGGCCGGGGACCGTCCTGAGCCGCGGCCAATGTCGACCATGCGAGGCACAGAAGCAGACGGACGACCCACCGCACCGGCGGCGATGAGAAGGTCAACGCGGCAGCTTCTCGTCCGGCACGACGACCTCGATCCGGCTCGTCGGGGCCGGAATCTCCCACACGAGCAGGTAGGCGGCGCCGGCGACGGCCGCGACAACGAGACACAGAAGCAGGATCAGCAGCAGGCGGCCCAGGGGTCGATCCTCTCGGCGGCGTGCCGACGCCGCTCGGCGTCGAGGTTGCCATGCCGCGGAAGCGCCGCTTTATATCGGGGGGCCTTACCTGATTCAACGCCGGGTCCCATGATCTCCGTCAGCACCACAGAACCCGAGCCGGGGCTAGCGATCCCCGGCGCCGAGCCGTTCGGCCGCACCATCGTGCTGGTCGGGCTCATGGGGGCGGGCAAGACGTCGATCGGTCGCCGTCTGGCGAAGGCACTGGGCATGCCGTTCGGCGATGCCGACGACGAGGTCGTCGCTGCCGCAGGCATGAGCATTCCGGACATCTTCGAGCTCTACGGCGAGCCGCGCTTTCGCGAACTGGAGCGCCGCGTCGTCGCGCGCATGCTGCAGCGGCCACCGATGATCCTGGCGCTCGGAGGCGGGGCGTTCATCGATCCCGAGACCCGCGACCTCGTGAAGCATGGGGCCGTGTCGATCTGGCTGCGGGCCGATCTGGAAACTCTGGTGGCCCGTACGTTGCGCAAGCGCGAGCAGCGCCCCTTGCTGAAGGACGGTGACCCCCGCGCGACGCTGGAGCGCCTGATGGAGGTCCGCTACCCCGTGTATGCCCTGGCCGACCATGTCGTGGACACCGCCAACGAGGCGCACGAGGCCGTTGTCATGCGCCTGATCGAGCTTCTGCGGGCGCAGCGCGCGTGAGCGAGCGTCGTTCCGTCAGGGTCGAGCTGGGCGAACGCAGCTACGACATCCTGGTCGGGTCGGGCGTCCTCGACGACGCCGGCGGCCTGCTGCAGCTCATTCTGCGCCAGCCCAAGGTGGTGGTCGTCACCGACACCAACCTTGCGGGCACCGACCATCCGATGCGGCTGCAGGCGAGTCTGGAGCGGGCCGGTATCGCCGCGCGCACGATCGTTCTGCCGGCCGGCGAGGGGTCGAAAAGTCTGCCTGTGCTGGGCGAACTGCTCGACGACCTGCTGAAGCACGGCGCCGAGCGCCGGATGACACTGCTGGCCCTTGGTGGCGGCGTCATCGGGGATCTCGTCGGCTTCGCCGCTGCCGTGCTGCTGCGCGGCGTGGACTATGTGCAGATCCCGACGACGCTGCTGGCCCAGGTCGACAGCGCCGTGGGCGGCAAGACCGGGATCAACAGCCGCTACGGCAAGAACCTGATCGGCTCCTTTCACCAGCCGCGGCTGGTGCTGATCGATACCGATGTGCTGGACGACCTGCCCGCCCGCGAGCTGAAGGCCGGCTACGCCGAGGTGGTGAAGTACGGCTTCATCCGCGATACCGGATTCTTCCAATGGCTGCAGGAGCACGGCGAGGCGGTTCTGGGCGGCGACGCCGGGGCGCGCGTGCACGCCGTCGTGCGGTCGGTCGAGGTCAAGGCGGCCGTCGTCGCGGCGGATGAGCACGAGACGACGGGCGAGCGGGCGCTCCTCAACTTCGGGCACACCTTCGCGCACGCCTACGAGGCGTTGGGCGGCTTCGATGGCACCCTCCTGCACGGGGAGGCGGTGGCTATCGGTATGGCGGATGCCTTCGCGCTGTCTGCGAAGCTCGGCCACTGCACCGCGGAGGACCGTGACCTCGCCATCGGGCATCTGCAGAGGATGGAACTCCCGGTCCGCATCGCCGAACTGACGAACCGCGCCTTCCCGGTCGACGACCTCGTGGAAGCGATGGGGCGGGACAAGAAGGTCGAGAATGCCAAGTTGCGGTTCATCCTGGCCCACCGGATCGGTGATGCCTTCGTCTCCAGCGACGTGCCCATCGAGGCGGTGCGAGCGGTTCTGGCCCGGCATGGCTGACCGTTTACGACCCGGCCCGGCGGCGGGCTGATCGCGGATGGCCGTCTCCATCCTCGCCGTCGTGTTCCTGTTGGCGGCCAACGGCTTCTTCGTCGCGGCCGAGTTCGCGCTGGTGAAGGTCCGCCCGATGCGGATCGAGTCACTCGCCGAGGACGGCAGCGCACGGGCGAAGCTGACGCTGCGCCTGCTGGGAGATATCGAGGCTTATCTGGCCGCCTGCCAGCTCGGCATCACCATGGCCTCGCTGGGCTTGGGGTGGGTCGGCGAGCCGGTCGTCGCCAAGCTCGTCGAGCCGCTGCTGGAACCGTTCGGGCTCAATCCGGCGACGCTGCACGCCATCGCCTTCGTGGTCGGCTTCCTGATCTTCTCCTCGCTGCACATCGTGGTCGGCGAGCAGGTGCCGAAGACCTTCGCGATCCGCCAGCCGGAGCCCATGTCGCTCTGGGTCGCCTGGCCGCTGCACTGGTTCTACCTGCTCTGCTGGCCGCTGAACTGGGCGCTGAACCGTGCAGCCGGGGGCATCCTGCGCCTCTTCGGCGTCGCCGAAGCCCATCACGGCGAGGCCTACTCGCCCGACGAACTGAGGAGCCTGCTCGACACCTCGCGGGCCGGCGGCACCGTGCAGAAGCACGAGCACGACATGATGGGGGCGATCCTCGACCTCGACGAGGTCGAGGTTGCCGAGGTCATGACGCATCGCCGGGCCATCCTGGCGATCAACGCCGATGCCAGCATTGCCGAGATCGTGCGGCAGGTCCTGGACGGGCCCTACACGCGCTACCCGCTCTGGCGCGGCGATCCCGACACAATCGTCGGCGTGCTGCATGCCAAGGATATCCTGAGCGCCGTCCAGCGCCGCGGCGATGCACTCTCCACGGCCGACGTCCGCCAGCTGGTGACGCCGCCCTGGTTCATCCCCGACACCACGTCACTGCTGCACCAACTGCTCGCGTTCCGGACACGGCGGGCGCACCTCGCCTTCGTCGTCGACGAGTACGGGGCGCTGATGGGCCTCGTGACGCTCGAGGACATCCTCGAAGAGATCGTCGGCGACATCGTCGACGAGAAGGACATCGAGGTCCCGGGGGTCACGCCGCAGGCCGACGGGACGGTGATCGTCGAGGGCCGCGTGACGATCCGCGACCTGAACCGGCAGTTCGACTGGCAGCTACCGGACGAGGAGGCGACGACGGTGGCGGGTCTCCTCATGCACGAGGCCCGCCGGATCCCGGACGAGGGGGAGTTGTTCGACTTCCACGGCTTCCGCTTCGAGGTGTTGAAGCGGCAGCGTCACCAGCTCATGCTGCTGAAGATCGAGCCGCTGGAGCAGCCCGAGCAGCGGTCGGCCTGAGCCCGCTCGTCAAAGGGCGATGTAGTTCGCCAGGTTCTGCTCGACGCTCGTCTGGATCGAGCCGCTCAGAGCGTCGATCAAACTACGCATCAGCTGCTGGGCGAAGGCGTCCTGGGCCGGCACCGAGCCGCCCTTCATTTCGCGCTTGATCTGCACCCGGGCGCTTGCGAACGAGCGCTCGACGCCGGTCGAGTCGCTGATCACGATCCGCACGCCCAGCGTGCCGGTGACGTCGGCGGTGATCTGACCCGGCAGTATAGACTGTGCCTTAGACAGCTTGCGCGGCACCGTCACGATGCTCGCTTCCTCGATGATGCCGGCACCGAGGTCCGCACCGCCGCCGGCGACGAAGCGCTGGCGGAGGAAATCGGCCGTAGCCTTCGCCAGATCGTCCGAGCGACGGCGGTCGATGAACGTCCACTCCGGCTTCTGCTCCGTCTCGGTCCGGACGTCGAAAGTCTGAACGGCGAGGCGGATCGGCGTCACCTGGCTGGCATCGAAGGGTGCCGGAGCCGGCGGTGTGTTGCAGGCGGCGAGGAGTCCCATGGCCGCGAGGGGCAGGTGACGCCGAGCAAGAATCACGTCAGTGGCTCCTTTGGCCGAGGAGGTCGCGCAGGCGCGCCTCGTCGAACCGGTAGCTCCGATTGCAGAATTGGCAAGTCACCGTGATGCCGCCGTCGGGCTCACGCATCTCGGCGACGTCCGCCGCGTCGAAGCTCTTCAGCACGGCGACGACCCTCTCCTCGTCGCAGCTGCAGCCGGGCACGAGGCTGAGCGGCCGGTAGACCCGCACGTCCTCCTCGTGGAACAGTCGATACAGCAGGTCGTCGGGCTGCAGGCCCGGATCGAGCAGTTCCTCGTCGCGGGCGGTCAGCAGGAGCAGCATCGTGCGCTGCCAGTTCTCGGTCGCTTCGCCGCCGTCCTCGGGGCGTGCGCCCGGCGTCGCCTGAACGACGATCGCACCCGCCTGCCAGCGATCCGTCATGGAATCGCGGCCGATCGCGACCCGGATCCCTGTCGGCACCTGCTCCGAGCGGTGGAAATAGTTGAGCATGCAGGAGGCGAGGCTGTCGCCCGAGAGATCGACGATGCCCTGGTAGGTCTCTCCACCTTCCTTGCTCTGGTCGACGGTCAGGGCCAGCAGGCCCTTGCCCAGCAGCTGGAACGCGGCCGGAGTCTCCGCCGCCGCCACGCCCTCGGCGTCGAACGACGCCCAACCGCGCATCCGGCCCTCGTTGGTGCAGTCGGCAACCAGCAGGCGGACGGGCCCGTCGCTGCGTACCTGCAGGCTGAACGTGCCGGCGAACTTCAGCCCCCCTGCCAGCGCCCCGGCCAGCACCAGCAACTCGCCGAGCAGATCGGAAACGGCTTGCGGGTAGTCGTGCGCCCGCAGCACGTAGTCGACCGTGTCGCCGAGCCGGACGAAACGGCCACGCAGCAGTGAGCGGTCGAGTTGGAAGGGGCGCAGGACGTCGACCGCCGGGGTCGAGGTCATGCGGTCGTCCCGACGAGACACCATTCGAGGATCGCCTTCTGCGCATGCAGGCGGTTTTCGGCCTCATCGAAGACCACCGATTGCGGTCCGTCGATGATGTCGGCCGTTACCTCCTCGCCGCGATGGGCGGGCAGGCAGTGGAGGAATAGGGCATCCGGGCGTGCGTGCCTCAGGAGCGCCGAATCGACCCGATAGGGCGTTAGAAGCCGGTGGCGCAACTCGGCATCCGCCTGACCCATCGACACCCAGGTGTCGGTGACGACGACGTCCGCGTCGCCCACGGCGGCGACCGGGTCGTGCAGGTGCCGGATGCGCCCCTGGCGTGCCGATGCCCATGCCACGACGTCGGCATCGGGCGGCAGCTCGGCCGGGCAGGCCATGTCGAGCCGGAAGTCGAGGCGAACGGCGGCGTGGATCAGCGAGGACAGGACATTGTTGCCGTCGCCTGTCCAGGCCACCTTCTTGTCACGGATCGGTCCGCGCCGCTCCTCGATGGTCAGCACGTCGGCCATGATCTGGCAGGGGTGCGACTGGTCGGTGAGGCCGTTGATCACGGGCACCGTCGCGTGCTCGGCCATCTCGACCAGCTTCGAGTGCGCGTCGGTGCGGATCATGATCGCGTCGACATAGCGGGAGAGCACCTTCGCCGTGTCGGCGATGGTCTCCCCGCGGCCGAGTTGCATGTCCTTCGACGACAGCACGATGGCGTCGCCGCCCAGCTGCTTCGCCGCCACCTCGAATGAGACGCGCGTTCGCGTGGAGGGCCGGTCGAAGATCATCGCCAGCATGCGGCCGGCCAGAGGCTTCGCCGGGTCGCCGTTCTTGAACGCGGCCGCGCGTGTCAGCATCGCGCGGATGTCCGCGGTCTCCACGCCGTCGAGGTCGAGGAAATGCCTCAAGGCGTCAGCTCCCGGCACGCCGCATCGAGCCGCTCCAAGCCCAGCGCCACCTCGTTTTCGTCGATGATGAGCGGCGGCAGCAGTCGGACCACATTGTCGCCGGCCAGCACGCTCAGCATTTCGTGCTCGCGCAGCTTCGCGGCAAGCTCGCCATTCGGCACCTGCGCCGTCACACCGGTGAGGAGACCGAGCCCGCGCACCTCGGCGAGTACGTCAGGATGGCGGCCAACGACCTCGGCCAGCCCGGCGTGAAACTGCTTGGCGCGCTTCTGAACGGCGTCGAGAAATCCGCCTTCCAGCATCACGTCGAGCACGGCGTTCGCTACGGCACACGCCATCGGGTTGCCGCCATAGGTCGAGCCGTGGCTGCCGGGCGTCATGCCGCTGGCGGCACGCGCGGTGGCGAGGCAGGCACCGACCGGGAAGCCGCCGCCCAGGCCTTTGGCCAGGCCCATGATGTCCGGCGTGATCCCCGCCTGCTCGTAGGCGAACAGTGTCCCGGTGCGGGCCATGCCGGTCTGCACCTCGTCGAAGATGAGGAGGATGCCCTCGGCGTCGCAGATCTGGCGCAGGCCGATCAGACACTGCTCGGGAACGGTCCGGATGCCGCCCTCGCCCTGGACTGGCTCGATCAGGATCGCGGCGGTGCGCTCGGTGACCGCCTCCCGTAGAGCGGCGTGATCGCCGAAGGGCACGACGTCGAAGCCGTCGAGCAGCGGGTCGAAGCCCTCGACCAGCTTCTTCGCACCCGCGGCCGAGATCGTCGCCATGGTGCGGCCGTGGAACGAGCCCTCGAAGGTGACGATGCGGTTCCGCTCCGGCGACCCGCGGTGCCAGTGGTAGCGGCGGGCCATCTTGATGCACGCCTCCATCGCCTCGGCGCCGGAGTTGCACACGAACACCGTGTCGGCGAAGGAGTGCGCGACGAGGCGGTCGGCCAGCCGCTCGGCCTCGGCGATCCGGAACAGGTTCGAGACGTGCCACATCCGGGCCGCCTGCTCCTGCACCGTGCGGACGAGGTGCGGATGGGCGTGCCCGAGGGCGGTCACCGCGACCCCGCTGGCGAAATCGAGGAATCGTCGGCCGTCGGCGGTGATGAGCCACGCACCCTCGCCGCGCTCGAACACGAGGTCGGCGCGCGCATAGACCGGCAACAGCGTCGGTATGGCCTGATTGTCCATCGGGGTACCTTCAGGGAAGCCCGGTGCCATGCCGGACCGGCCAGGGCCTGTCAACGAGAAGGGATCAGGCCTTCAGCTTGTAGCCGCTGCGGAACAGACTGTAGGCCCAGACCCAGAGTGCGATGTCCACGACGACAAGAACGGCAATCCCCATCCCGATCGATCCGTCGGCGTGCCCCGTGAAGGCGAAGCGCATCCCGTCGATCATATAAAAGAACGGGTTGGCGAGGGCCAGCCAGTGCCATGCCGGGGGCAGGGCCTCGATGCTGTAGAAGGTCCCCGACAGGAACGAGAGGGGCGTGATCACGAAGTTCGTGACCGCCGCCATCTGGTCGAACTTGTCGCTCCAGAGGCCGCCCAGCACGCCCAGCAGGGACAGCATCGCCGAGGAGGCGAGGACGTAGAAGATCACCAGTCCGATGTGCGCCGGCCAGAGTTGGACGAAGGGCAGCATGCCGAGCCAGACGACCGCACCGACGAGCACACCGCGGGTGACGCCGCCCATGGTCAGTCCGAAGAGCAGTTCCCCGGGGCTGAGCGGCGGCATCAGATAGTCGACGATGTTGCCCTGCACCTTCGCGATGATGATCGAGGAGGAGGTGTTGGCGAACGCGTTCTGCACGATCGCCATCATGATCAGGCCGGGGCCAAGGAAATACAGGAAGGGCTGCCCGCCGATCTGCTTGCCGGTCTGATGTAGGGCGAGGGCGAAGATGGCGAGAAAGACCAGCGTCGTGATGACGGGTGCCAGCAGGGTCTGCGTCGCCACCTTCAGAAAGCGGCGGACCTCCTTGGCGTAGAGGGTCCACAAGCCGACCAGATTGAGGTCGAGCGGCGTGCCGAAGGTAGAGCCGTCCAGCGGCAGATCCAGCTGCGGCTCGACTTCGGCCGCGATGCGCTCGGGATTCAGTAATCGAACTGCCATTGCACCCCGGCGGCCGTCTGGCCGGAATCGTAGAGATCCGTGGTGACCGAGACGCTGGGCGTCACGTCCACCTGGACGCGGACCCGTCCGCTGCCGGGTGCGGTCCCCTGCTGCCCCTCGACATAGACATTGTCGGTCACGTAGCGACCCGCCCGGACGGCACCCTGCGTCTCGCCGTTCGGCGTGTCGGTGCTGGTGAAGTCCAGCGTATCGAGGCCCGTGCTCTTGCGGATGGCACCGAGCACGCTGGAGATGCCACCGCCGCCCTGCAGTTCCTGAACGGCGGCCGCCAGCTGGATCCCCTGGATCGGTGTGATCCTGGCCGTGGAACGCCCAAAGAGGATGCGCGAAAGCACCTCATCCTGCGGCAGTGGCGGCTGGCTCGAGAGCGTCAGCTTGGGATCGGTGACGATACCGCGCAGTGCCACGACCGCGGTCACGTCGGCCGCCGTCGCCGAGGCGACGAGGTCGACCCAGGGCTCCGGCGGATTGGATCCGGTGAAGCGGATGGTCCCCCGCTGGATGTTGAACCGGCGTCCGAGGAGATCCATGAGCCCGCGCCGGAAGTGGATGTCGCCGACGATCCGAGGTGCCGCAGCCGTGCCCTGCACGCGGAGGTCGCCGCCCCATTCGCTGTCGAGCCCGCGCCCGCGCAGGAACACCTTGCCGGGCATCAGGATGCTGACGTCGAGTCGCACCGGCAACGCAGGTGTCGGCCGGCGCGGCTCGCCGTCGCTACCGGGGAAGTTCACCATGGTGACCGGCAGGTTCGGAATGCTGGCGCCGGTGTTGCTCGGGATCTCCAGATCGGCGCGGTCGACCGTCAGACCCTTGCTGTCGATCGACAGGGCCTCGCGGGCCATCGCGATCTCGAGCGGCCCCGAGATGCGAGCGGTGCCGAACTCGTTGTCGAGCACCTGCAGGCCGGCGAAGGTGAGGCTCACCGACCCGGTCGGTCCAGCCTCGGCGAGGGTCACGGCACCCGTGCCGGAAAGAGTGCCCTTCCCGGTACCCTTCGCCGCCAGTTGCTGAACCTCGATCCGCGGACCGTTGGCCACGACCCTGACGGTCAGATCGCGCAGGACGGCACCGGTGACCGCATCGGCGACAAGGCCCTTGCTGATCGAGGCCGTGCCGTTCAGGAGCGGCTGGCCGACACGGCCGTCGACGCGCATGTCGGCATTCAGCTTGCCCTTGATCTCCTGGTTCGCGATCGAGGCGAGCGACGCTAGCTTGGCGAGATCGAGGTCGGCGCGGACCTGGCCGCTCAGCGGCCGCTCGGGAAAGGCCAGATCGGCCCGGCGGGGATCGCCGACCGACAGGCTCCCTTGCACCTGCCCACCGGCAACGCGCAGGTCGATCCGGTCGATGTCGAGCACGCCGGCTTCGAGCTTGAGCGTCGCCGGCTGGCCCAGCTGGACGTTCTGCCCGGCGAGCTTGCCCGACAGCTTGGAGATCACCGCCGTCTTGGTCGGGCCGGCCGCTTCGATCCGTGCACCGGCATCCAGTGCGAAGGGCTGACCACCCTGGCTGCCCTCGGCCTTGGCGGTGACATCGAGGCCGGCCAAGGTCCCGTTTGCGCCCAGCGTGCCGGAATCCAGCACGATGCTAGGCGTGGCGAGCCCTTCGATGCTGGCCTGCGAGGTGATCCCCGGCACCTTGCCGAGAGCGTCGTTGACCTCGGCCTGCGCGGCGACGCTGCCGATCTTGCCGAAGTCGCCGGCGACGTTCTGGCCGCCCAGGGTCACGCTCGCGTTCTGTCGGTCGCCAGGGGTGGCGAGATCGGCCTGGAGGTCCACGCTGCCGGTGAGCTTTTGGCCGACCCAGGGCTCGAGTGCCGCCAGATCCTTCACGCCCCCGGCGAGCTTGCCGGTCGCGAGGAGTCGTGCGGTGTCGACCGACACGCCGCCGGCGACGCGGGTACCGGGACCTTCGAGTGCCAGACCGTTCAGAGCGACCGTGCTGCCATTCCGCTTCACGCCGCTGGCGAGCGACAGGTCCTGCCCCGCCTGGGTCACGGCAAGGCGGATATCGCCCCCGGTGGTGTCGATCGGACCCGCCATCTTCGCCTGTAGCGTGGCGGCGTCGAAGGGGCGGTCGGCCACCACGAGCCGTGCGGCATTGGCGCGTAGATCGATCCCGGGGGCCGCACCCGTTCCCGACAAGGCCGCATCGACGGTGAGCGCACCTGCCAGCGGTGTCTTCGCGACGTCACTCAGCTTGGACAGATCAGGTGCGACCAATTGGATGGATCCACCCAGCGACTGGTCGCCCAGACCCAGCTGCGGGTTGCCGGTCACCGAGAAGCCCGCCGCGTCGAGGCGAAGATCCTGGGCGACGATCGACTTGCCGGGCTCGACCGACAGGCTCGTCGTGAGCTTCGGGGCCGGTCCGACGAGGGCGTCAGTCCCGGCCGGCAGACCTCGCAGGTCGCGACCAGCGAAGGAGATGTCACCGTCGATGCGGCTCAGCTTCTCGGCAATGGTCGCGTTCGCCTGCAACGACGCCCCCCCCTGAGGTACCGTCGTGGCGTCGACCGCGACGGGCAGTGCTCGAACGAGATCGCCCAGGCTCGGCACGTCGGCCGTCAACTCGGCGTTACCCGCGAGCGAGGTCATGTCGAGCCGGCCCGTCGCCTTTGCCTGGGCGAAGGTCGAGGTGATCGTGGCCTGGCGAAGCTCGGCCTGCCCCTCCTTCGGCACATGCGCGTCGAGGTCGACTCGCAGGCCCTGGTCGCCGCCGAGCGGGTTGCCGTCGACTGCGATGGGCGAAGCCACGAGCCCGCCCGTCACGTCGACGCCGCGATACCCCTGGTCCAACGGGGCTAGGAACGCGACCGCGAACTTGCCGTCGACCTTGCCGATGGTGGCCGTGTCGGCCTTCAGGGACTGCGCCGAGAGGGAGGCGTCGACCGCCGGTGAGGACGGACTGCCTGAGCCGCGGATCGCCACCTGTGTGCTCCCCGCCAGCGGCACGCCGGCAAGACCCGCCAGCTTCGAGAGGTCGGGGACGCTGAGGTCGATACCGCCGTAGAGCTTGCTCGCCTGGAGATCCACCGTACCCTTGCCGCTGAGGTTTGCGGCGGCGAGATCGATGCGGAGATCGTCGAGTGCGAAAGCCCCTGGGCCGGTCTCCTGTGCCTTCAGGGCGAGATCGACCCGGGATCCGAGTGCGGTCTGTAGATCGGCAGGGAGGAAGCCGGGCGCCGTCGTCAGCGAGCCGGTCAGCGCCACGCGCTTGGCGGCGGCGTAGGCGAGGTTCAGGTCGGTCTGCAGGTCGAAGCCGTTGACGGCCGTGGCCGCCAGCTTGCCCTTCCAGTCGTCCAGGGCGCCATTGCCGCCGAGATCGAGATGAAAGGCGCCGACCTCGGGCTTGCCGGTCAGGGCTGCGATGAGGCCGCCCGTCTCGTCACCCTTGGCGTCCAGGCGAAGGCTCTTGGCGGCGAGGTCGAGACCGGCATTCAGCGTGAGGGATGCGGTCGGCTGGTCGGTGCGGGTCAGCGCGAGATCAAGCGCTGCGTCGCGGCCGGTCTCGCCTGTGCCGCCCTTGCCCTCCAGCTTGAACGTCGCGGCCTCGCCGAGCACGGGCTGTTTCAGCTCGATGCTTTCGATGAGCAGCCGGTCCACCTGCACCGGCGGAAGGCTCGCCGGAAGCTCGGGCAGCGAGGGCAGGCTGAAGGGCTCCTTGCGCTCCGGCGGTGGAGCGCTCGGCGGCAACCGGGCGACGCTGACGCGCTGGGCACCCACGTCCTCGATCCGGATACGGCCGCCCAGCAGCGAGGCAGGCGAGAGGCGTACCCGCGCGCCATCTACCGACAGCCACGTGCCCTCGGCGTCGCTGAGGGTGAAGCTGCCGAGCCGGACATTGAAGGGCAGCAAACCGGCCAAGCCCGTGAGCTGTGCCGTTTGCTCCGGCCCGCTCATGGCACTGCCGACCATGTTCGAGATCGCGGCCTTGCCGGTCTCGGTCTGGGCGAAGGCGAAGGCGCCACCGAACAGGACGAGCATTGCCGCCAGGACGAGCCCAACGATCTTCGAGATGCGGGCGAGCATGGTATGCCTCCCTGGCCGAGGTCGCGGGCTCAGAATGCCTGTCCGAGGCTGATATAGACCTGGAAGGGGTCGTCAACGCCGTCACGCGGATTGAGCGGGAAGCCGACGTCGAGGCGCACGGGGCCGATAGGCGTGAAGTAGCGGAAACCCGGCCCCGCACCCCAGCGGAGCGGTTCGGCCGCCAGATCGGGAAAGGTCTGGTCGAACGACGAGCCGGCATCGACGAAGGCAACGACACCCATGGTCTCCGTGATCCGCCAGCGCAGTTCCGTGCTGAGCTCGAGCAATGATCGCCCGCCGATCGGGTTGTTGTCACTGTCCAGCGGACCGGCCTTCTGGAACGTGACGCCACGAACGGAGCCACCGCCGCCGGCATAGTAGCGCTCGTCGGCGGGCACGTTTTCGCGGTCGGTGCCGACGATGGAGCCCAACGCCCCGCGCAGGGCCAGGACCAGGTCCGGTGTATGGGAAATCGGCACGTAGAAGGTCTGCCGAGCTGTAGACTTCAGGAAGTGGATACCGGGATCGCGGACGTCCACCGTCGGCTGGGCCGAGAGGATCGTGCGACCGCCCTTCGTCGGGTCCAACGCGCTGTTGGAAAAGTCGTAGGACAGCCGCATCGGGAACGAGAGCAGGCTGAAGGTCTGACGCCGGTCGTTGTCGTCGATATCCGCGAACCGGAAACGAGGCCCGGCCGAGACCGTGAGCTTGTCCGTGATCTGACGTTCGAGGGCCACGCCGATGCCCGCCGACAGTGAGCTGTAGGCGTTCGTGTTGGCGTTCCCGAGATTGCCGTCGATCAGCAGGTCCTGCCGCCGGGTGAGGACGTCCGGTCGGCGGAAGGCGAAGGTGAACTGCTGCTCCTGCGGGTTCGCCGACGCATCGAGGCGCAGCCGCTCGCCATTGCCGAAAAGGTTACGATGCTCCCAGAACACCACGGCACCCGGGCCGACATTGGTCTCATAGTTCAGCCCGGCACCGATGGAGCGCGGTGCCCGCTGCCGAAGCTCGATGTCGACCGGCAGTTCGCCGTCCGCGTTGAGCTCATTCGCCTGATGGATGACGACCGTGGAGAAAAGATTGGTATCAACGAGGTCACCGCGACCCTCATCGACGAGACTGGCCTTGTAAGGCTCCCCCTCCGCGAAGGGCAGTCGGGTGCGCAGGAAGCGTGTCCGGATGCCTTCGGAGCCCTGGAACTCGATCGGGCCGAACTTGGCCGGAGGCCCGGGGATCAGGTGCAGCGTGACGTCCATCAACCGCGTGTCGTAGTCGACGATGACGTCGCGCTCGCCGGCCTTCGCCAGCGCGAAGCTCTGCTCCTGGGCTGCCCGCAGGAGACGCTGCTCGGCCGTGAGGACCGTCTGCGAGCGGGCCGGACTACCGGGAACGAGACCCAGTTTCGCCGGGGTCGGGGACTTGAACGCCGATCCCGGAGTGACGTCGATCGCCGCTTGGCCGAAGACGAACTGCGGGCCGGGCTCGACAGTGAACGTGATCTGTTCCTTCCCGGCAGCGTCGCCGCTTAGAACCGACTTCACCCCCCCAGCAGGCGCCGGCCCGATCCGGTACTCGACCTTGCCGGCGTAGTATCCTTCCGAATGCAGCGCTGCGACGAGCTGCGGAACGTCGGTTCGCGCCCGCTGCACCAGGGCGAACTCGCTCGATGGCGGTCGATGCTCGAGGCGCTTGGCGGCCGATGCGTTTTCGAGCAGCGTCTTCAGTCTGCCCGGCATCTCTCCCTCGATGGCGACCGTGTAGGGGATCCGCGGCCCCTCCGCCGCCGGCCTGTCGAGGCCGCCCTGGTCCTTGCTGCAGCCGGTCGCCAGCAGCGCAAGGCCCAGAACGGAGTAGCTGGCCCAGCGGCGCGGCGGCATCACCGCTGACCGAGCGTCCGCAACGGCGCTGTTGCAAGATCGACCGCGCGGCCGGGATCGGCAGCATCCTCCTTTGCCCTGGCGCCGCCGTCGATGGAGATCGCCTGCTGCGGCACCGGGATGTCGATGCCGAGCTCGTCGAACCGCTTCTTCAACCTCCTGTTGAACTCGCGGCCGACCTTCCACTGGTCGCCCGGCCGGGTCTTCGTCCTGGCACGCACGTTCATCGCGAACTGACCGAACGAATCGAGACCCGCGATCTCGATCGGCTCCAGGATGAGCCGGCGGAACGGCCATTCGCGCCGAAGCTGGCTGTCGACTTCCCGCAGAACGTCCATGACGCGATCGGCATCCTGCTTGAACGCCACGGCCACGTCGAAGACCCAGTACGAGAAGTCCTTCGTCATGTTGGTGACGACGTCGATCGAACTGTAGGGGACCGTGTGCACGCTGCCGCTGTAGTCGCGCAGTGTCACGGTGCGCATCGACATCGCCTCGACGACCCCGGCCCGTCCGCCGAGATCGACGACGTCGCCGACGCGAATGGTGTCGCCGAGCAGGATGAAGAGGCCGGTGATCAGGTCCTGAACGAGCCGTTGCGCACCGAAACCGATCGCCAGACCGACAACACCGGCACCGGCGAGAAGTGCCGTCGTATCGACGCCGATCTGCGCCAGTGTGCTCAGCACCGCGAAGGAGATGATAAGCGTCAGCAGCAGGTTGCGCAGGATGCTGGCCAATGTGCGCGTGCGGTTGCTGTGCAGCAGGTTGCCGCCCTCGTCGACCTGCAGCAGCACGCCCGTGGTCACCCGGTTCACGATCGCCGCGATCAATGCCGAGGCGCCGAGGATCAGGAAGATCCGGGTCGTGGCGTCGAGCATCGAGCGGCCGGCATTGCTGCCCAGCCAGCCCACCAGGTCAAAGCCCCAGGCCTGCACGAGGAGGGCGGCGATCACGAGGGTAACCAGCAGGCGCGACGTCACGTGCAGCACGGTCTGGGTCGGCGACTGCGGTCGGGTCGGCTCCTCCATCTGTTCTGGGTTGGTGCCCGGCGCTGCCGGTTTTCGACCCAGCGCTCGGTCGAGCCACACATGGCTCACCCGCAGCACTGCGAGGGCCAGTAGCGTGAGGACCAAGCCCTGAGTCAGCCACTCGGCTCCGCCCGGCACGTCGAGGGACCAGACCAGGAAGTCGACGGCGATCACCCCGGCGAGGATCCAGTGCCCATTCGCCGCCATGAATCTCCAGGGAACGTAGCTGGCGGCCGCCGAGGTCGAGCTCTCGCCCCACGCCCTGATCATCTCGGCCACGCGCTCGCGCGACCTGAAGATGGCGACCAGCAGCAGGACGACGGAGACGAGAACGAGCAGGTGCAACATGAAGCCGTAGAGGCTCCAGGGCAGCCCCAGGCGCTTCGCCACCTCCAGCCCGAAATAGCCGTAGATCGGCACGCCCACGAGCCAGGCCATCCAGCGCTGAACGCGGGCGGCGTCGGGTGTGGTCCAGGCGGGCAGCCGGCGGTCCGCGTCGTTGACGGCGCAGATTCCATGGACGAGTGCCCGGATGCCGCGGGCGATGAAGATCGCTACAAGCACGTCCTGGGTCACGAGCCGCGCGCGCAAGCTGCCCTCGAGAAAGCGAAAGGCGATTGTGGTCGCCACGAGGAAAGCCGCGAGGGCGCCAAGGTTGACGACCAGATAGGCGGCAAGGGCGCGGACCTTGGCGGCCGGTGGTGCCGGTGCAACGACGGAGCCGGCCCGCCTCATGAGCGACCGCAGGCCGAGACGGGCGAGCAGACTGGCACCGAGGCCGAAGGCCCCGGCCAGTGTCACCGGCCACAAGACGGCACCGATGAGGCTGCGTTGGGTCGGATCGCGGGCGACGCTCCACAGCCAGTCGACCATGTCGGGCACGCGCCGCAGTGACTCGACGGAGTTGAAGACGGCGTCGCTCAGGATCGTGGCGCGGGCGGCGATCTCGTTGTTCAGCGTGTCCGTTGCCGCGGTGAGAAAATCCGTCTCTTCCTGGGTTCTCCCGGGCGTCGCGACCGATTGGAGTGCCTTCAGTCGCGCCAGCAGATCCGTTCTTGCCGCCTCGTTCTCGAGCGTGTCGATGAGCGTTCGAAGGTCGCTGTCGCTCGGCGCCGGACCGGAAGCGGCGGGTTTGACCGGCAGGACGATCGGCTGGGCCAGAGATGGCCAGCCGAGGAACATGACCGCGAGCACGAGGAAGGCCCGGGTCGCACGAGACGATCGCGCAAGCCTCACGAATTAGCCGCGCTTCGAGCGAGCCGCTCAGTCACGAAGGCTCGTATCCTCACGCAGCCTCTGCTCGAACCGCCACGCCGTGGCGATGATGTAGTCGAGGTCGTCGTGTCGCGGCTGCCAGCCGAGCAGCTCCTTGGCGCGACGGCTGTCCGCGACCAGCTCCGGCGGATCGCCCGCCCGGCGCGGTCCTTCGCTGATCGGGAAATCGACGCCGGTGATGCGACGGGCGCTCTCCAGCACCTCGCGCACGCTGAACCCGTGCCCGTAACCGCAATTGGCGATGAAGGACTCGCCGCCGTCCCGCAGATGCCGCAGGGCTGCGAGATGCGCCGTCGCCAGGTCGTCGACGTGCACATAGTCCCTGATGCAGCTGCCGTCGGGTGTGGGATAGTCGGTGCCGTTGATGTGCATCCCCCGACGCTTGCCCATGGCCGTTTCGCAGGCGACCTTCACCAGGTGGACATTGTCGGGCGTCGCCTCACCGATGGCAGCCTCCGCGTCCGCACCGGCGACGTTGAAGTAGCGCAGGATCCCGTAGTTCAGACCGTGCGCACCGGCGATATCCATCAGGATTCGCTCGCTCATCAACTTGGACGCGCCATAGGGATTGATGGGCAGTGTCGGCGTCGTCTCTGGCAGCAGCGGGATACCGGGCGCACCGTAGACCGCAGCGGTCGACGAGAACACCACCGTGCGCACCCCGGCCTTGGCACAGAGGTCGAACAACGTGGCGGCGTTGCCGGTATTGTTTCGGTAATACTTCCCCGGATCGGCAACGGATTCCGACACCCAGATGTGGGCGGCGCAGTGGATCACGGCGTTGAAGTGGCGCTCGGCGAGCAGCGGTTCCATCAGCTTGGTGTCGCCGACACTGCCGACGACGAGTTCGGCGTCGCCGACGGCCCAGCGATGCCCGGAATAGAGATTGTCGACGACGACCGGCCGCGCCCCCGCGCGGAGCAGATGGCGGACGATGAAGCTGCCGATATAGCCAGCACCTCCCGTCACCAGGATCTTGAGGCTGGCGAGCGGCCCCGCTTCGGTCATGTTCGTGTGCCAGTCCGTTGTCTGTTCGATGACCAGGGACGCTCAGGTGCTGAGGAAACGGTGCTGATCACCCTCGAGGACAAGACAGGTCAGCACGTTCGTCCAGCAGGCGCCGGTATCGATGCCGATGCGGTTGTGACGTACCACCGGCTCTTGTTCAACCGTGTGCCCGTGGACCACGACCTTGCCGCAGTCGCCCTGCCAGCGCAGGAACGGCTCGCGGATCCAGATCAGATCCGGCTCGATCTGTCGTTCCAGGGGCACCTCCGGCCGCACGCCCGCATGGCAGAAGAAGTAGTCGCCGAAGCTGAAGCCGACCTCCAGGTGATGCAGGAAATCCAGGTGCGAGTCCGGAATGCGCGCGCCGAGAAGCTCGCTTGCCTCAACAAAGCGCTCCTCCTCGGGCCGTTGCATGTCGAGTTTGATCCCGTAGCTCATCAGCGTCGCATCCCCACCGAACCGTACCCAACTCGGGCCCGCGTCGGCGGCGACGACGAAATCCCGTAGCCATGCGTCGTGGTTGCCGAGCAGGTGCACAGTGGTGAAGCCGGGCAGCGGTCGCTCGATCAGGTGATCCAGCACGCGCCGACTCTCGAAGCCGCGGTCGACATAGTCCCCGAGGTACACGGCATAGGGCGCCAGACGGCGAGGGCTGGCCTCGATGTCCGCCAGGATCAGATCCTCCAGGCCCTGCAGCAGGTCGATGCGTCCGTGGACGTCACCGATCACGTAGAGCCTGACACCAGCGGGGACGCGTGCGGGTGCGCCGTTGACCCGCGGCGTCTCCGGCCCGGTGTCCTGGCGCTGTCGGCCGAAGATGCGCCTGAACATGTTCCTATCCGAAAGCAGTCTGTTGCGCGGGTGAGACATATGGGACGGAAACAAGGCCAGCACCAGCGCATCGGCGTGGACGTGTGCGGCGGGCATGGTCACCGTTCGCAGGGGTAGCCTGCGTGCCGACACGCGGGACACCGTGTGCACGGTCCGTTGGCGGCCATGGTTCGCCGAGGGGCTCAGCCGACCGTAGCAGCGATGGTTGCGACCCGGCCGGTGCTTGTGGAGGAGATACAAATGCGTACGACGATGCCCGCCATGATCGCCGGGCTGCTGCTCGGGACGGCTCTGGGCCTGCCTTCGACGGCATCGGCCCAGCAGCAGGGCACCGACAATCCCAACCCCAACATTCCCGTGCAGAACCGAGCTCGACCGGACTACGATGCCCTCGGGATCCGCGCCCGCAGCTTCCTCTTTTACCCCTCTCTTACTCTCGGCATGCAGTACAACGACAACGTCAATGCCGACAAGAACAATACCGACAGCGCATTCATCGGCGTCGTCGCTCCGAACATGAATATCGAGTCGGATTGGAGTCGGCATTCTCTCAATTTCGACATCGGCTCGGAGAGTGGATTCTACTCAGACTACGATTCCAATAACTATACTGATTTTCACTTCGATTCGAACGGCACGCTCGAGATAACGCGCGATAACATCTTGAGTGGCCTGTTCAACATCAAGCGTCTGCACGACGATCGTTCAAGCCCTGACGTCAACAACACGGATCAAGCAGAGAACAGGAAGTCGCTACCCCGCTACTGGCTCATCAATCCCGAATTGCGCTATCAGCATAACTTTAACAGATTGTTTACTGTTATTGGGGCCGGATACCGCCGCTACGATTTCGATGGTCCGAGCAGCGAGAACGTGAACGAACGGGACCGCAACGAGTACGGCCCGCTGGCTCGCGTCGGTTATACGATTTCGCCCCGGATCAATGTATTCGGGCAGGGTACCTACACGTGGCGCGAGTACGACACCAAGCAGCAGCCACAGGACGTTTACAAGAACTCGCACGGCTACCAAGTGACCCTGGGATCTCAGGTCGACATCACCGGCCTTATCTTTGGCGAGATTGGTGTAAGCTACAATAATCGCCAGTTCGACAACAACGATTTCAGGGACGTCAGCGGCTGGGGTGGCAACGGCAAGCTGACCTGGAACGTCACCCCGCTGACGACGATCATCGGCGAACTGCGGAGCAACATCCTTGAAACCACGGTCACCTACGACGGCGACACGGCCGACTCCGACTTCCAGAACAGCTTCAGTCTGGACGTCACGCACGAACTGCTGCGCAATCTGCTGCTGAACGCCAACGGCGCCTACATCCGCGACGATTTCCAGGGCACCAGCCGAACCGACAACGTGTTCGAGGTCGGCGGTGGCGTGACGTATCTGATCAACCGCAACTTCTCGGTCGATGCGACCTACACCTACGAGGATCGTCAGTCCGACGACAGCGAGGCGGAGTACTCAAGGAATATTTTCATGATCAGCCTCACGTCCAAGCTGTGAGCGGAGCGGCGCGCTTGTCGTCGTAGACGGACTTGCTTAGACGCAGGTCGTCACATGGGGGCTGAACGCGGCGACCTCGCCGGTCCCGCGGATGGAGATCGTCGGATGATCCGGCTCGGTGTCGTGTCTCGTCTCGTCGGGGTAATGCTGGTGACTTTGCTCTTCGCCGGCTGTGGCGGCGGAGGGGGATCGAAGCCGAGCGCGACACCCGCGGCAGCGTCCGCAGGCGCTCCTCCGGCAGCGGTCAACGTCGACTCCTACAAGCTGGGCTCCGGCGACAGGATCAAGATCACGGTCTTCCAGCACGAGGACCTCTCCGGCGAGTTCGCGCTCGACGGTGCCGGCAACTTCGCCATGCCCCTGATCGGTGAGATCAAGGGCTATGGCCTGACCACGCGCGAGCTCGAGAAGAGCATCGAACAGCGGCTGGGCGACGGTTACATCGTTGACCCCCAGGTCTCGATCGAAGTTCTGAACTATCGACCGTTCTACATTCTGGGCGAGGTTCGCAATCCCGGCTCCTACCCCTACGTCAACGGGATGACGATCGCGGAGGCTGTGGCCTTGGCCGGCGGCTTCAGCTACCGCGCCAATCAAGACGAGTTCGAACTGCAGCGTGGCGGCAGCAACTCGGGCAAGACCGAGGTCGGCGTGGATGCGGGTCTGCTTCCGGGCGACATCGTGACCGTGAAGGAGCGCTTCTTCTGATCCTTCGCCGAGCACGTCGGACATGGATCATCCCCCGCCGGTCGGGTAGGCGTCGTTGCGTGACTGGCTGAGCGGCCTCGCGGTCTACCGCGAGAAACCGATAGTCGTGATCTTTGTCCTGGGCTTCGCCAGCGGCCTGCCGCTGGCCCTGACCAGTGCGACGCTGACCTACTGGCTGGCGGAGCAGAAAGTCGACATCGCCGTCATCGGCTTCTTCGCCTGGGTCGGCATCGCCTATGGCTGGAAGTTCGTCTGGGCGCCGGTGATCGACCGCCTGCCGCTACCTCTGCTCACGTCGCTTCTCGGGCGTCGGCGGGGGTGGCTGCTGCTGGTCCAGGTCCTCCTGATCCTCGCGATCCTCCTGCTGGGCGCGGCCGACCCGGCGCAGGACATCCGGACCACGGCAGCACTGGCCGTTCTCGTCGCCTTCTTGTCCGCCAGTCAGGACATCGTCATCGATGCCTATCGCGTCGAGATCCTGGACGAGCGGCAGCAGGCGGCCGGTGCGGCGGCGGTGACGATCGGCTACCGGATCGCCATGTTCGTCTCCGGTGCCGGTGCCTTGCTGCTGGCCGAATACTACGATTGGTTCACTGCCTACGCCGTCATGGCGGCGTTACTCGTCGTGGGCTCTCTCGTCGCCCTTTGGTATGGCGAGCCGCCCGGATCCAAGGCCGTGATGGCCGACACGCGGCGCGATGTCGTGGGCTGGTTGCGACAGGCCGTCGTGGACCCCTTCGTCGAGTTCTTCGCCCGCAACGGCGTCGGCACCGCCGTGCTGATCCTGGCCTTCATCATGCTCTACAAGATGGGCGACGCGCTGCTCGGGGCGGTGACGAGCCCGCTCTATGTGGAACTTGGCTTTCAGAAGCCCGAGGTGGCGGGCATCGTGAAAACCTACGGCCTCGTCGCCACGCTCGTCGGTGTCTTTCTAGGTGGCGCCCTCGTGCGCTCGCTCGGCATGCTGCGCGGCCTGTGGATCTGCGGCATCGTCCAGATGCTCTCGAACCTGATCTACATCGCCCAGGTCCACGCCGGCCATGACACAAGGATGCTGGCGCTGACGATCACGGTCGAGAACCTGACCGGCGGCATGGGTACGGCAGCCTTCGTCGGCTACCTCAGCTCGCTCTGCAACGTGACCTATACGGCCACGCAGTATGCACTTCTGTCGTCGTTCATGGCCCAGGCGCGAACGGTGCTGTCGGGCTTCTCCGGCATGATTCAGCAGCATGTCGGGTGGATCGAGTTCTTCATCCTGACGACCCTAGCGGCTGTACCCGCACTCCTGCTCCTGCTGGTGATGCAGCGCCGCTTCGGTGCCGTTCCGGACACGCGGCCGCTACCGGCCTGACTTGTCTGTGTCGGGCCAGCGACTAACCTGTGCCGGTGACAAGAAGGACGGGTCCATGCGCACGACGCGGCGGGCGGTTCTCGGCGGCGTGGTCGGTACCGCCGGCACATTCGCCTTCCGCAGGGCTGCAGCGGATCCCTTTCCGATCGTCATCGCGACCGGCGGTGTGACCGGCATCTACTATCAGATCGGCGCCTCGATCTGCCGCCTGATCCGCCGCTCGCCTGACACCAACCGTTTCACCTGCTCCGTCGCGAGTTCGCCCGGATCGGTACGCAATGTCACCGACATGCGCTGGTCGCGGATGCCCTTCGCTGTCATCCAGGCCGACACGCAGTACAAGGCGGTGAAGGGGATCGGCCCCTTTGCCGAGGTCGGTCCGTATCTGCAGCTTCGCTCGCTGTTCTCGGTCGTTCCCGAGGCCTTCACGATCGTAGCAGCCGCCGACAGTGGCATCCGCGACGCCGGGGACCTGGTCGGCCGTCGCGTCAATGCCGGCAATTTCGGCTCCGGTACCCGCGCCACCGTCGAGGAGGTGATGCGTTTCCGCGGCTGGCGCGCCCAGGATTTCGAGCGGCTGCCCCATGTCGCTTCCAACCTGCAGTCCCAGGCACTCTGTAGCGGTCAACTCGACGCGCTCGTGTTCGTGGCCGCCAACCCTTCAGCGGCGGTGGCCGAATCTACCTCCGGCTGCGGCGCCCGGCTGGTCTCGCCGCAGGACGAGTTCATCTCCAGTCTCGTCAGGGCGTTTCCTTATTTCGAGCCGGTCACGATCCCCGGCGGCACCTACCGGAACAATCCAGCGGACGTGCATACCTTCGGCACCCGGGCCACCGTCGTGGCGCGGTCCGACGTGCCGAACGATGTGGTTTATGCCCTCGTGAAGAGCGTCTTCACCCAGCTCGACGAGTTCCGACGCCTCGACCTCTCCTTCACGCAGCTAAGCGCCGACGACATGGTGGGGGCGTGCAATTTCGCTCCGCTGCATCCCGGTGCCGAGCGCTACTTCAAGGAGGCCGGGCTGTTGCCGAAGGTATGCCCGGTGAGCTGACCGGCTGGACCATGAGCATGCCCGAACGCCAACGCATGTGCTTTCTCGGCGTGTCAACTGGCGGCTCGGCCATTCGAAGCATCTTCCCCCGTTGGTGTGAGGCGCTCGGCATCGACGCTGATCTCGTCGGGATCGATCTGCCGCTCAATGCCGAACGGGACGCCTACCGGGACTTCGTCCGTGGGCTGAGGGCCGATCCGTCGGCGCATGGAGCCCTCATCACGACGCACAAGGTGGCCCTGCACGAAGCCACCGACGATCTCCTGGACGAGATCACGCCGATCGCCGCTCGCCTTGGTGAGATCAGCTGCCTCTACAAGCGCGGGGACACCCTGGTCGGCGACGCGCTGGACCCGGTGAGTGCAGGGCTCACTTTGAGTGCCCTCCTGCCAGCCGGTCACTGGACCCGAACACAGGCCCAGGCACTCGTGCTGGGTGCCGGTGGCGCAGCCCTGGCAATCATCGCTGCCCTGCAGGGATCAGCCAATGCGCCGGCGGTCATCAGCGTCACCGACGTCTCGCCGGAGCGTCTGGCGGCCCTGTCCGGCTGCTTTCGCGATGTGCGCGGCCGGTTGGTGCAGGATGCCACGGCGACCGACGCGCTGCTGGAAGCCCTGCCGCCCGGATCGCTCGTGGTGAACGCGACGGGCATGGGAAAGGACCGGCGCGGTTCACCGCTCTCCGACACGGCGAAGTTCCCCGAGGATGCTGTCGTCTGGGAGCTGAACTATCGCGGCGGCCTCGACTTCCTGCATCAGGCGCGCCGGCAGCAATCGGCGCAGCGGCTCGTGATCGAGGACGGCTGGACCTATTTTCTGCACGGCTGGACGCGCCACATCGCCAAGGTGTTCGATCGCGACATCCCCTCGGCCGGGCCCGGCTTCGAAGCGCTCGATAGGATCGCGCGACAGGTGACGGGACGGCCATGAGACGCGTGGCGCTGCTGGCGGTGGATGTGGGCACTGGCTCCGTGCGGGCCGCCCTCGTCGACACGGCAGGCGCCATCCTGGCCTTCGCCCAGCGCGAGCACGAGCAGCATACGCCACGACCGGATTGGTCGGAGCAGTCGCCGGCCACTTGGTGGGCGGGTGCGATCGCCTGCATCCGCCAGGTGCGCGAGGCCGTGCCCGACGCGGATGTCGCGGCGGTCGCCGTCTGCGGACAGATGCACGGGACGGTGCCCCTCGACGCGGAGGGCGAGGTGCTGCTCGACCGCGTCCAGCTCTGGAACGACAAGCGGGCGGCAGGACTTTGTCGCAGTTTCGCCGAGCGGGCCGACGCCGCCTCTTTGGCAGAGCGTGCCGCCAATCCGCCGGCCCCGGCCTGGATCGGCTTCAAGCTCGCCTGGATCAAGGCGAACCAGCCGGACGTCTACGCCAGGACCGCCGTCGTCCTGACGCCGAAGGACTTCATCGTCCAGAGACTGACCGGTGTCGCCGCAACCGACCCGAGCGAGGCGTCCGGCAGCTTTCTGGTCGACGCATCGACGGGGTTCTACGACGAGGAACTGGCGGCCAGCCTCAATGTCGACCTCGACAAGATGCCGCGCATCCTGGCCTCCGAGGCCGTCGTCGGTGCGGTGACACCAGAAGCGGCGGGACTGACCGGCCTCACCGTCGACACGCCGGTCGTCGCGGGGGGCGGGGACTTCATCGTGGCCCTTCTGGGCTCAGGGGTCGATCGACCCGGTACGGGCTCGGACATCACGGGCACCTCGACCCTGATCTCCGGCATCGCCGAGCGGCCGGTGCACGCGGCAGGGGTAATGAATCTCTGCGCCGCCACGGGTGGCTGGGTGCCGTTCGCCATTCTCGACGCCGGCGGCGACGCCGTCCGCTGGGCGCGGCGCGCCATCGCCCAGCCGGACGCGACCTTCGAGACCATCGAAGCGGAGGCGGCCGCAGTCCCGCCGGGCTGCGAGGGGCTCCTTTTCCTGCCCTACCTGAACGGCGAGCGCCTCGGCGCCCACGGCAACGCGCGGGCCCAGTTCTTCGGTATCACGGCACGGCACGGTCGCGGCCACTTCCTGCGGGCCGTCCTCGAAGGTGTCGCCTTCGCGTCGGCCCGCAACCTCGGCACGATGGCGGCCGCAGGTGCTTCGTTCGAGCGGCTGGTGGCTGCCGGCGGCGGGGCCAAGAGCCGCCTGTGGCTGGAGATCAAGGCCAGCATCTACGGCGTGCCCCTGACCGTGCCGGAAGAGACCGAAAGTGGTATCCTCGGCTGTGCCGCCCTCGCGGGCATCGGCTGTGGCCTCTGGCCGGATGCCGTCACGGCGACCTCAGCCCTCGTCCGCCACGGCGATCCTGTGTCCCCGCAGGCCGACCTCGTCGACAGGTACCGCCGTCTCGGCACCGTGTTCGACGACCTCTATGCGTCCGTCGGACCGCTCTACGACCGTCTGGACGCCGCCCTCGCCTGAACGAGGCCAGAGGATCTCGAGGTAACCGACACGTCATCCGCCGCCATCTTGCGGCGGGCGGTCGCCTCCCCACCTGATGATGCGACTACGGAGGAATCGATGCGCGAACGCATCCTGTTCGAGAGCCGCCACTTCAAGCTCAGCCCGATCGCTCCCTGGAAGATCTGGCTGTTCTTCGCCGCTGCCGGTGCAGTGGGCGTGGCGCTTCTCGTCCTGGCCGCCAGCGTGTTCCTGGTCGCCGTGCCGGTGCTCCTGGGTGCCGGCATCGTCGCCAAGCTGCTGGCCGGCAACCGCGCCCCGGCACCTGCCGGCCCCACCGGGCGTCCCGGCGTGATCGAAGGCCGCTACGAGGTGATCGACGTCGGCGACCGGCGCTGACCCTCAAGCCGGGCGGGTAGCCGCCATCGCGGGTCGAGCGGCGAAGGTCTCGTACCATGCCGCCAACCGGCGTCGGCCCCGGCGCCAGTGGTCGTCCGCGAAGCGGAAATCGATATAGCCGAGCGTGCAGGCGATCGCGATCGTGCCGATGTCGACGCGAAGGCCGAAGCCGCCTACATCTTCGGCTTCGAGCCGATCGAGTGCCCGGGTGACCTTGAGCTTCTGCCCGGCCACCCAGTCCTGCCAACGGAGCGGTTCCGGTCGAAGGAAGGTCTCGTACCGGGTGTTGACGGCCGAATCGAGCATGCCGTCGCCTAGCGCCTGCTGGCGCAGAGCCGTCCAGCGTTCGGGCCCGTCCTTGGGAAACAGCCGGGACGCGCCACCCAAGCTGTCGAGATATTCGCAGATCACGCGCGAATCGTAGAGTGCCGTCCCGTCGTCCAGCAGGAGTGCCGGAATTCGACCGGTCGGGTTGAGGCCGATGACGTCGGCATTGCTGTCCACCGGCGAGGTGGCCCGGCTCAGTACTTCGACCTTCTCGGTCAGTCCGAGCTCGTGGACCACCACGAGCACCTTTCGCGCGAAGGGCGACGCGCCGCTGCTGATCAGTTTCATTCCAGCTCTCCCCGGTCCCAATTCGTGCTCAGGCGACGAAACGGCCGCCGAGCTCGTCCTCGATGTGCTGACGGATCATCTCCTCGGGGCTCGCATCGGCGGCGAATCCCATGCTCAGCCCCCGGTCGGCCGCGAAGCTTGGTGCCCAGCCCGAGACGATCTTTTGGATCAGCGGATCCGGCTCGTGGCGGATCCGGCCGGTGACGTTCTTGCCCGCCACGGCCTCCAGCGCCTGCACCATCTCGCCGATGGCGAAGGTCCGCCCCGGCAGGTTGACGCTTCGGGTCATGCCGAAGGCCTCCGACGGCAGCTCGATGGCGTGCACGAAGGCGTCCACGACGCGCCGCGGCGAGAGCATGTACATCCTGCTGTCGAGGCTGACCGGGCATACCGCGCTCTGTCCGGAGAGCGGCTCGCGGATGATCGAGCTGGCGAAGGTCGAGGCCGCCTTGTTGGGCTTGCCCGGCCGCACGACGATCGTCGGCAGGCGCAGCGACCGCCCGTCGAGATAGCCTTTGCGGCTGTAGTCCGCGACCAGCAGCTCCGAGGCGGCCTTCTCGGCACCGTAGGAGGTCTGCGGTGTCAGATGCGTGTCGTCGCGGATTACGTCCGGCAGATCGCCGCCGAACACAGCGACCGAGCTCGCGAAGACGAGGCGGGGATGATGGCCGAGGTGCCGGGCCGCCTCGAGCACGTACCGCGTGCCGTCGAGATTGACCGCCATACCGAGGTCGAAGTCGGCCTCCGCCGCGGCACTGACGACCGCCGCCAGATGGACGATGACATCGAAGCCGGGCCGGACGAGGTCGAACACCACGCCCGGCCGGGTGATGTCGCCGGCCTTGATCACCAGCCGCGGGTCGAGGCCAACTCCTTCCGCCGGCATCACGTCGAACAGGGTGACCTGCTCGATCTTCCGGCCCAAGAGCCCGTCGGCCTTGAGCAGGCGCGCCGCCAGCTTCTTGCCGATGAAGCCACCGCCGCCCGTGATCAGGACCCGCATGCGTCCGCCTCCCTGTTGTGCGGCAGGGCTCTAGCACGCTGTGGCAGGCATGGCACTCAGGCTGTCGGCAGGCACCAGCGGGCGACAGCCGCCAGCAGGCTGTCGCGCCTGATCGGCTTCACCAGCACGTCGTCCATGCCGGCCGCGTGGCAGCGGTCGCGGTCTTCGAGTGTCGCACCGGCGGTGAGCGCCAGGATGGGCGGGCCGCCGACAGTTCCCGGAAGCTCGCGGATGGCCCGCGTTGCCGCGTAGCCGTCCATCTCCGGCATCATGACGTCCATCAGGACGAGATCGTAGGACTGGAGCCGGGCCGCCTCGACGGCCTCCCGTCCATTGTTGGCGACGTCGACGGTGTAGCCTGCCTTGCGCAGCTGTGTGGCGGTGACGAGCTGGTTGGTCAGCGCGTCCTCCGCCAGCAGGATGCGGCCCCGACCCTGGGCCTTGGAGGGCGCCGTGGAGGCGTCTCCATGGTCGATCGCGACCTCGGGCAGCGGAACGTCGAACCAGAATCTGCTGCCCCGCCCGATTTCACTGATGACGTCCAACTCGCCACCCATCGCCTCGACGAGCCGCTTCGAGATCGCGAGGCCCAGGCCACTGCCCGGAAAGCGCCTGTCGAGACCGTGCTCGAGCTGCGAGAACTCGCGGAAGAGCTTCGGCCGGGCCGCCTCGGGAATGCCGGGCCCGGTATCGACGACGCTGAACCGCAGCCGGTGTCCCCAGCGCTCGACATGCAGCCGCACATCGCCGCGCTCGGTGAACTTGATCGCGTTGCTGCCGAGGTTCAGCAGCACTTGGCGGAGCCGACCCGCATCGCCGCGCACCGTGGCGGGCACGTCGGCATCGAGGTCGACGGTGAGGGTCAGCCCCCGCTCGACCGCCAAGGGTTGCAGGAGCGCGGCCGTGCCCTGAACCAGATCCGCCGGTGCGAATGCGCTCGGTCGGATCTCGATCTGACCCGCATCGATGCGGACGAAGTCGAGGACGTCGTTGATGATGCCGAGGAGATGCACCGCCGAGCCGCTCGCAGTTTCGACGAGATCGGCCTGCTCCCGGTCGAGGCGAGTGTCGCCCAGAAGCTCCAGCGTGCCGATCACCGCTGCGATCGGCGTCCTGATCTCGTGGCTGATCATCGCCAGGAACTGGCTTCGGGCGTCCGTTGCGGCACGCGCCTGCAGCAGCGCCTCCTGCAGTTCCTGGGTACGGGCCTCGACCAGGGATTCGAGCTCGCGTGTCGCCCGGGCCAGATCCTGATTGGCCAAATAGAGCTCGAGGCTCTTCTCCTCGAGCAGCCGCTCGGCCTCCTCACGGGCCTGCCGCTCGCGGCGGGCCCGTCGCCGCAGCCGCTCGACGTCGGCAGGTTCCTCGCTCAAGCCCGCCTCTTCAACGTGAAGCGGGCCTGCGTCTTCGGCTCACCGGGAAGATCTTGGCGGGCCACGTCGATCGTCTCGCCGAAGTAGGCGATGGTGCCGTCGATCAGGCCATGCGCGCAGTCGGCCATGGGGCGGGTCGAGCGGTAGGTCATGACGAGAGTGTCGCCGTCCGGCCGCTCGCAGTCGAACTGCGGCAGCTCGGCATCGGGGTAGAGTTTGCGCACCTCGGTGTGGATGTGGGTCTCGACGCGGGCGAGGAAGTCGAGAGCCGTGTCGCCCGGCCGGAAGAACCGTGCGTAGCGATCGGCGAACCGGCCGAACAGGTGGGCGCCGAACACGTGGCAGAGCTCGCCAGCGGGAAGGCCCGTCTGCTCGCTCAGATAGCCCACGAGGGTGAGCATCTCCTTGTGATCGTACCGGCCGACACTGGTGTAGGCGCCGCCGGACGCCAGCGGGCAGGCGTCGAGCATGCGGTCGACGGCGTCCTCACCGGAAGAAGCGGCTACGTAGTCGAGAAACTCCGTGAAGATCACGCCGCGCACGGAAGCTCGGATCTCTCCCTCGACTGGGGCATCGCCTGTAGGCGAGCCATTCTCCTATCATTCAGCGGTAGTTCCCGCAAACGGCGGGGCGAGGCCAGATGGCTGGTCCACCCGCTCCACGCGCCGGCCACACCCGAGAGGTGGGTCGCCAGGGGTCCGGCGGCGAGGGAAGCCAAGCCGGTAGCGACGTCGCTCTCGGCAACGCCGCAGCCGACGAGTGCCGAGGCGAGCTGGGAGCAATCCTTCGACATCCAGTCGCCGTAGCTCGCTAGCGGTGCGCCCGCCTTGCCGTAGGCGCCTCGTCGGCCGAGCCTCGCTGCCAAGCCCGGCCAGCGCTGCCGCCAGTCGAGACCGTCGGCAAGCGGGCGCATCGTACGATCCCAGGTGACGCAGGCGAGCTTCGGTGCCAGGCGCGTGATCGCGGCACGCTGCCACGCGCCGCCGAAGCGGGTCGGGATGGGCAACCCCGAGCAGGCGGTGACGACTGCAGGGTCGAGGTAGGGATGGGCCCGTCTGTAGGTCGCATCCAGCATCTGCTGGCCGGCGACGACGAACCGGTTCACGCGCTCGCCCAGATAGACGGCGTCGAGATAGCGGGCGGCGTCCGGTGCGCGTACGGCGTACACGTCGAGCCGCTCGTCGAGCGTCCGGTCGAGCCAGAGGGCGACCGAGGGCAGGGCTCCGCGAACCGGCGCCAGCGTACGCTCGAACGCCTCGCGGGCGTAGCGGCGTGCGGGCTTCAGGAGCTTACCGCGCAGAAGCTTGGTGCCCAGCAACTCGAGCCCCGGCATCCCGCGCTCGTAGTAGAAGGCGCGATAGGTCTCGGCACCGGTCCCGGTCAGCAGTGTGGCACCGCTCGTCTCTGCCACTAACCCCGGAACGGCTAGGGCATGCCCGTGATGCAGGGGCACGGCACCGGCACCGCGCACCGCGATGTCGGTTGCGGCGGACTCGAAACCATCGGCGACGATTGTGCCGGTCACGAGCTCGACACCGACGGCGTCGGCCATCTCCTTGGCGATCCGAAGATCGGCGCTGTCGACGGCACCGAAGCACAACGCGCGCGGCCGATGGCCGGATGCGAGGGCCGCCGCCAGGATCAGTCGGGAGTCGAGTCCGCCCGAAATGGGGATCACGGGATCGATCGCGGCCTTCATCCTGGCATCCACCGCGCGCACGAAGGTGGCGATGGCGGCATCCAGCGGGCAATGGCGGTCCGAGAGGACGAGCGGAGACGTCACGATCTCCGGCCGCTGCCCGACTCTCGTCTTCAGGAGGGCGCCTGCCGGTAGCTGGCTGACCTCGCGCAGCGTGGTCCGCGTGCCGAGCAGTTGGCCGTAGGCCAGCAGTTCCAGAGCCGCCAGCGGGTCGGGCGATGCCTCCGCTCCGAGGAGGGAGGCCATCGTGGCACCGTGACCCGCGAGAAGAACGCGGTCGGCGCGCTGGTGGACCAGGATCGGAAAGAGACCGAAGCTATCTGTGTTGGCGGAGATCTCACCGTTCCGGCGATCGATTCGCACACGGCTGAGAGCGCCGGTCGCGGCCGGGGCATTGACGAAGGCGCCCACGTCCGTGGCGCCGCCGGCCTCGCCCCAGGCGAACAGGAACGCCTCGTCGCTGACAAAGATCGCGACGTCGGGGCTCATCACCGACTGGACGATCTCGATCGGAGCGCCGGCATCCTGTGGGCGACGCAACTCGATTCCGAACTCGACCATGGGAGCTCCCCTCGGCGCGATTGCGGTTCAGGCGGCCAGCGCGAAGTCGGGCGTGGTGTCGATGCCGAGCGTCAGGGCCAGGCCCTCGTGAAGCGGGGTGCGTGCGGTGACGCTGAGTTCCTTCGCCGACTTCCGCGGGCAGCCCATCGACACCTTGATGTCGCCGGCGCGGGCCGGGGCGAAGCGGATGTCGGCCTCGATGTCGAGGATGCCGGCGATGGTCTGGGCGACGTCCAGCACCGTGGTCGGGCGACCCGTGCAGACATTGTAGACCTCTGCCTCGGCGGAGGTGTTCTTCATGCCGGCGATCAGGAAGCGGACGACGTCGCCGACATAGACGAAATCACGCACCTGCTGACCGTCGCCGAAGATCGTCACCGCCTCGCCACGCGCCAGCCGGTCGGCGAAGATCGAGATCACGCCCGAGTAGGGCGACTTCGGGTCCTGGCGGGGCCCATAGACATTGAAGAAGCGGAAGCCGACGGTGCGGACCCCATGGACCAGGTGAGCGACCCGGGCGTGCAGCTCGGAGCCGAGCTTGTCAGCGCCGTAGGCCGTCAGCGGGCGGGGTGCAGCGCACTCGGCGAGGGGCAGGGCCTCGTTGTCGCCGTAGATGGCGGCCGAGGAAGCGTAGACCACCGGGATCCCGCCGAGCTTGCGCGCCGTCTCCAGCACCGTGACCGTAGCCGTCTGGTTGGCGGCGTGGGTCGCGATCCACTCGCGGTTGGAGCGCTCGACCGAGGCGACGGCAGCCAGGTGGAAGACGCCGTCGCAGTCGGCCATCGCCTCGCTCACGGCCTGAGCGTCCTGCGCGTCGGCGACGAAGAGGCGGCTGCCCCGTGCCCGGTTCTCGATCTTGCCGGTGGAGAGGTTGTCGAGGATCGAAACCTGATGGCCGTCGGCGATAAGGGCCTCGCACAGATGCGAGCCGATGAAGCCACAACCGCCGGTGACGAGATAGCGAGCCATCAGGAACACTCCGTTTCGTTCTGGACCCCTAATGGCAAGCGCCGTGCCAGACGTTCGGAGCGTGGTTTACAAAGGGTTAGCGGGGGGATGCGGCGAGGCTCGCGCCGGGTGATTCGCATCCTGCATCGCAGGGGCTTTGCCGTGGCGCGAGATGCAAATGGCTGAGGGGACCGTCTGGCAACTGCTCGACAGCCGCGGCATCGGCGGCATCGAGACCCACGTCTGCACCCTGGCGGAAGGCCTCCTCGCCGCCGGCGTGCCTGTGGAGGTCGTGCTCATGCAGGCCTACGGCGACCACCCGATGCGCGACCGCCTGGAGCGCAGCGGCATTGGGCTCTCCAGCATCGACGGCGGATTGCCGGCCCTCGTCCGGCGTATGCGGGCCGATCGCCCTGCCATCGTCCACACGCACGGCTACAAGGGTGGAATACTCGGGCGGATCGCGGCGCGTCTGACCGGCGTTCCGGTAGTGTCCACCTTCCACGCCGGCGAGCCCGGAACGGGAATGCTCCGCGTCTACACGACGCTCGACCGCTGGACCTCGGTCCTGGCTCCCCGGATCGCGGTCAGCCCGGCCATCGCCGCAACGCTGCCGGGATTGAAGCACCTTGTCGGCAACTTCGTGACGGTCCCGGTCGACGAGTTGCCGCCAGCGCGGCCGCGCACGGTCGCCTTCGTCGGACGCCTCAGCCACGAGAAGGGGCCGGACATATTCGCTCGCCTCGCCGAGGCCTTTCCGGGCGAGCGCTTCATCGTCTTCGGTGATGGGCCGATGCGGCCGGACATCGAGAATGCGCCGCTGGAGATGCGAGGCCTTGTCCGTGACATGGGTCCGCACTGGCCGGAGATCGGTCTGCTCTGCATGCCGTCCCGTCACGAGGGCCTGCCCCTGGCGTCGCTGGAAGCGATGGCGCGCGGCATTCCGGTCGGCGCGTTCGGCGTGGGTGCTTTGCCGGACCTGATCAGGGATGGCGAGAACGGTTGGGTGGCGCCGAGCGGCGACGAGGCGCGGTTGAAAGCGGGCATCGCCGCGTGGCTGGCGCTGGACGATGACGGCAGGCGGCGCGTCGGTGCGGCCGCCCGGGAGACCGTTCGTGCCGGCTACGACCGCGACGTTGCGGTGCGCCGGCTCCGGGAGATCTACGCCGCCGCAGCGGCGTAGCCGATGTCCGTCGGAATGGCGGCCGCCCGGGTGAGGGCGTTGCGCACGAGCGCTGCCGGCGAGGCATAGGCCTCGAAGTAGGAGCCGCTGGCCCGCATCATCGCCATGCGGAGGTCGGCGTCGAGGAACAGCCTGCGAACCTGGGCGACGCACTCGTCCGGGGTCGCGAAGTCGAGATAGGTCGTCCGCGGGCGGAAGCAGCCAGGCACCTCCATGATCCGCTTCTCGGTGACGATCGCCCGCGAGCAGGCGGCGTACTCGGCGAGCTTGAACCCGTCGGAACCGTGCAGACCGAGGGTCTGGACCGCGATCGGATGGCCCTTCAGCAGCTGCACGAACCGCTTCCTCGTTCCGATCGCCGGATCGGGCAGCAGGACGTCACCATAGTTCTGCAGGGCGAAGGGCGTGTGCGCCACGCCGCCCGTGAAGCGCTTGCCGAACTCGCGCCGCAGGGCACGAACGCAGCCGGCACGCTGCTCGTTCAGGGTCTCGATCTCGTCGGGACGCAGCCGCGTCTTCATCAGCTCGTCGGGTCCCCACAGCCGGGTCATGAAGATGACGCGCGGCTCGAGCGCCGCCGGCGGCTCGCGCAGGTTGGCCGCGGTCGGCGTGTGCGGAACACCCAGCAGATGCCCGGTGCCCATGGCCCGGAGCATCATGTGCTTCTGCAGGTTGGGATAGAACCGCGCCCGGCGGAACGCCTGCAGAGACATCCCCCGGACGTGCACCTCGTAGTTGAGGCCGAGCGGCCTCAGCTTCGGATGGCGGTTCGCCTGGACGGTGCGGTAGGATCGCTTGAAGTAGACGTCGGTCGAGGCGTAGCGCTCGTCGTTGATCGTATCGAAGTCCTCGAGATCGAACAGGATCGTCTGCCCGCCGTTCACGACGGCTTCGACGAACAGGCCATGGTCGGGCTCGCAGGGAGCCTGCTCCAGCACGATCTCCTTGCGCCGGGCGAGTTCGGTGAAGCCGGCATAGATCTGCTGCGCGTGCTCGCGGTTGCTGCGGGGCCGGAGAAGGACGTGGGTGCGCATCTCGGGACTTTCTCGGCTCAGGAGTAGAGGGCGTCGAAGCCGGCGCGGGCGGCGGCGCGGCCGTTCCGCACGGACGGGCACAAGGCGAAGGCCTTCAGATGCGCCATGGCCGCGACCCGACGGCGGCCGGTGGCCGAGGCCTGCTCGGCGACGGCGACGGCGAGACGCGAGCGCGCGACGCGGCGCGCACTCGGGGTGACGCCCTCGCCGTGGCGCTGGATGATCGCCCGCATCGCCGCGATCCGGCGGCCGCGGTTGCTCGTCATCGAGCCCGGACGTATCAGGTAGTCCGCCAGCACCTCGCCCGTACAACCGACGGCACCGCGTGCCGCGAGCTTCAGCCAGAGGTCCCAGTCGGAGGCCGAGGGCAGGCGTTTGTCGAACCCACCGACGGCCAGGAGAGCGTCGCGGCTCGCGATCACCGTCGAGGTGCCGACGACGTTCTCGGCCAGGATGGCGGCGCGGGCCTCCGTGCCCAGGCGGACGAAGTCGAACCGGTTGCGCATCCTGGCCTGGAACCGCGGCCAGAACTCGAAGCACGTGCCGTGGCTACCCCCCTGCGGATCGATGTGCAGGTAGTCGGTGAAGCTGAGCACGGCGTCCGGATTGGCGGCGTGGAAGGCGAGTTGCTGGCGCAGCTTGCCGCGCCGCCAGGTGTCGTCGGCGTCGAGGAAAGCGATGAGCGGGGCACGCGCCTGCTCGATCGCCACCATGCGGGCCGCCTGGACCCCGACCCCACCTAGGGCGATGGCGCGCACCCGCGGCTCGTCGCTGTGGGCGTCGGCCAGCCATTCCTGGGTGCCGTCGGTCGAGCCGTCGTCGACGACGATGACTTCGATGTCCTGCACATCCTGCCCCAGGGCGCTCCGCACCGCATTGGGCAGCAGGTCGAGGCAGTTGCGGGTGGGGATCACCACCGTGACGGCGGGGGAGGTCATCTGGAGCTCCGTTGGCATCCGAGTTGCACCTGCCGATGCACGGATCGGGCCAGACCGCGGAGAACCTCGATGAAAAAGATTGGCTACGTCCTTTCAGAGTTTCCGGTGCTCTCGCAGACCTTCGTGGGTAACGAGATGCGGGCCATGCGCCGACAAGGCCATGAAATCGTGCCTTTGGTGCTGCGGCCGTCGGGCCAGCAGGGGCAGGCGGAGGACGCCGATCTCGTGGCCTCGGCGATCTGGCTGCGCGACATTCCGCATGCCGACGCCATCCGCGTGATTGGCGGAGCGGTTCGCAATACGCGAAGCTGGCTGCCGTTCGTCATGCGGCAGAGCGGTCTGCCGCGCCGATCGCTCCTCTGGTCCGCCGCCCGGATCGCCGCGGCAGCGAAGCGCGCCGGCTGCACCCACCTCCACGCCCATTTCGCCCAGGCCTCGGCCGCGACGGCAATCGTCGCCGCCCGTCTTCTTGGAATCAGCGTCTCGTTCGTCGGCCACGGCTTCGACGTCTACGCCGCCCCGGCCGACCTGCCGCTGAAGCTCGGTGCTGCCGACGCCGCGGTGGCCGTATGCGGCGACATGGCCGCCGACTTCGCACGCCTGAACCCGGCGGCCCGGATCGAGACGATCCATTGCGGTGTCGATCCGGACAAGTTCCGCCCCGAGCGCCGCGACACGAGCGACCGGACCTTGAGGCTTCTGTTCATCGGCCGTCTCGTCGACAGCAAGGGTTTGGACGATCTGCTCTGTGCGATGGACCTCGCCCGGATCGACGTCAGGCTCACCGTCGTCGGCGACGGGCCGGAGCGCGCCGAGCTGGAGCAGCTCGCCCGCGTGCTCGGCATCGAGGATGCGGTCGACTTCGTCGGCCCGAAGCCCAGCGCTTGGATCGCCGCCGAGGCACCCCGCCACGACCTGCTCGTGGCGCCCTTCCGCGAAGGCCGCAACGGCACCCGCGACACCGGCCCCGTCGTCGCCAAGGAGGCCCTGGCGATGGGCCTCCCGGTGCTGGCCTCGAGCTTCATGGGTCTGAAGGAGATCGTCGACGACAGTTGCGGCCGGCTGTTCCCGACCCGCGACGTCCGGGCCCTCGCCGCGACGCTGACCGAACTCGCCGGCCTCTCGCCCGCCGCCCGCCGGCAACTCGGCGAGGCCGGGCGACGCCGCGTACTGGAGCGCTTCACGCTGGCACGCCAAGCCTCGCAGCTGTCCAACCTGGTGGAGGCGCTCTGATGCTGGCTCGCCTCCAGTCCCTGCGCGGACGCCTGCCGCCGGCACTCTTCCAGGCCGGCCTCTACGCGCTGGGCATCCTGATCGCGAAGGGCGTGTCCTTCGTCATGCTGCCGATCGTGACAAGGTGGCTGACCCCGTCGGACTACGGCGCCCTCGAGCTCCTGAGCGCCTTTTCCGACGCCGCCGGCGTGGTGATCGGCTTCGGTCTGGTCGAAGCACTCTTCCGCTTCGCCGGTGCCGCCTCGCCCGGACCCGCGCGCAATCGCCCGGCCTCAGGGATCCTGGGCCAAGCCGTGATGCTGGCTATTGCCGCCCTTCTTGTGGGTCAGGTCGGCGTCACGGTGGCGCGGCCCTGGCTGTCGCCGGTCATCCCCGAGACGGCCCTGCGCCTCGTCATCGTCAGCCTCGCTTTCACCTCCTGCCTTCACGTGCCGCTCGCCTGGCTCCGCCTCGTCGACCGTGCCCGGACCTACTTCTTTCTCAGCGCCGGTAAGGCGGTGCTCCAAGCCCTCCTCGTCGTGCTGTTCCTCTCGCGCGGCTGGGGAGTCGTCGGCGTGGTCGGTGCCGGCGCTCTTCTCGATGTCTGCCTCGCCACCGTTCTCGTGACGATCCAGTGGCGCGACACCGGCATCCGCTTCGGCATCGACCGCAAGCTGCTGGCCTATGGCGGCCCGCTGATCCTGAGCGGCCTCGCCGGCTGTGTCCTCGGCAGCTTCGACCGTCTCCTGCTGGGCCCCTGGGTGAGTGCCGCCGAGATCGGGCTCTACGGCCTCGGCGCCAAGCTCGCCTACCTCGTCTATCTCGTGATGCAGCCGTTCGATCTCTGGTGGTACCCGCGGCGCTTCGCCGTGCTCGCCCAGGCCGACGGCAAGCAGGCGAGCGTGCGGGCGATCAAGATCGGCTTCTTCATCGCTGCAGGCTCGGCCGTCGCCGTGTCGCTGGCTGCGCCTGTCGTCCTGCACTTCCTGACGCCCGCACCCTACCATGCCGCAGCCGCCTACGTGCCGTGGCTGACGCTGGCGGCCGTGCTCAGCATCACCGGCAACCTGGTCAATGCCGGCTGCTACGCGCGCCGAACCGGCATGCAGCCTTTCCTCGTCAACGGCACGGCGGCGCTCGTCACCCTTGCCGGCTACCTGACCCTGATCCCGCATCTCGGCACTTGGGGAGCGGTGTTCGCGACGTTGGCCGGCCTGCTGGTCCGTCTGGTTCTCTTCTTCGTGCTGAGCCAGCGCGCCATCGACCTGCCGCTGCCCTTCTGGCGCGGCGGGTCGGCCACCGCACCGCTCTCGGTGCCGGCCTGATCGGAGCTTTCGGTTCCACTCGCGCGGCGGGCGAAATTCTGGATCGCAATCTGCGAATACACGCCCGCCGCAGGCCGGAATTAGCCGATTCGAACTGGCACGCTCTTCGCAACTCCCTGGGTAGAAAAGTTGACGGAAGAGGATCTACCCAATGTGCGGCATCGTCGGACTGATCAACTGCGATAACGTGGTCCCCAAGGTGGTCCGAGCACTCGAGATGCTCGAGTATCGGGGCTACGACTCGGCGGGCATCGCCGCCCTCGGCACGGCCGGCATCGAGCGCCGGCGCAGCGTGGGCCGGATCGCCAACCTCGCCGATCTGATCGACGACGCGCCGGTCTCCGGCCGCACCGCCATTGGCCATACCCGCTGGGCCACCCACGGTCGCCCGTCTGAGGCCAATGCGCATCCGCACGCCGCCCCGAAGGTCGCGGTCGTCCACAACGGCATCATCGAGAACCACGCCGAGCTGCGCCGCGAGCTGCAGGCCCGCGGCTACCGCTTCGAGAGCGAGACCGACAGCGAGGTCATTCCGAAACTGATCCACGAGGCGATGGCCACTGGCGCCGGCCCCGAGGAGGCCACCCGGAAGGCGCTGGCCCAGCTCCACGGTACCTTCGCTGTCTGCGCCGTCTTCGAGGGGCACGACGGCATGCTGGTCGCCGGCCGCAAGGGCTCGCCTCTGGTCGTTGGCGTCACCGACGACGGTGCTGCCGTCGCTTCCGACATCCTGGCTCTGGCCCCCTTCACCAGGGACGCGGTCGAACTCGAGAACGGCGACGTCGCCGTTCTCCACTGCGGCTCCCTCACCGTCTGGGACGACGAAGGCCATGTGGTCCTCCGCCCGCGCCGTGAGCTGCCGCCCGAGTCGGCCCTGGTCACCCGCGACGGCCACGATCACTTCATGCGCAAGGAGATCCTGGAGCAGCCGAGCACGCTGACGGCGACGCTGGCCCAGTTCCTCGACGCCTCGGGCACCGGCCTCCATTTCCCGACCCTGCCCGTCGACCTCGCCGCAGCCCGGCGCCTCGTCATCGTCGCCTGCGGCACCTCCTCCTACTCCGGCGAGGCGGCCAAGCACTGGTTCGAGCACATCGCTGGCCTGCGCACCGAGGTCGAGATCGCCTCCGAGTTCCGCAACCGGGCCCCGCTTTTCGAGCCCAGCGACATCGTGCTGGTCATCTCCCAGTCGGGCGAGACCGCCGACACGCTGGCGGCACTTCGCGAGGTGAAGCGCCTGGGCGTGCAGACCGTGGGCCTCGTCAACGTGGCGCACTCCGCCATTGCCCGTGAGGTCGACGCGGTGCTGCTGACCAAGGCTGGCACCGAGATCGGCGTCGCCTCGACCAAGGCTTTCTCGGCCCAGCTCATGGCCCTGGCCTGTCTCGCCGTACATGCCGCCCGCGTCCGCGGTCGCATCGATGCCGCGCGGGAAGCCGAGCTGGTGGCCGAGCTCGCGACTGCACCGGGTCTCGTCGCCCGTGCCCTCGATCTCGACGGGCACCTGAAGTGCCTGGCCGCCGAGATCGCCACGGCACACTGCACCGTGTTCCTCGGCCGCGGCACCGGTCTCGCTCTGGCACGCGAAGGGGCCCTGAAACTCGAGGAGACCGCCTACATCCCGAGCCTCGGCATCGCCGCCGGCGAGCTGAAGCACGGTCCGATCGCCCTCATCGACGAGCGCGTGCCGGTCGTCGCCCTCGTCCAGCGCGACGCCACGCTGGAGAAGACGCTGGCCAACCTGCACGAGGTCGCCGCACGCGGCGGCAAGGTGATCGCCGTCGGCGACGCCGCGGCCATCGGCCAGGCGTCTGACGTCGCCCACGCCACGGTCGAGCTGCCGGTGTGCGGCGAGCTTGCCACTGCGATGGTCCAGGCCGTGCCGATGCAGCTTCTCGCCTACCACACGGCGGTCGCCTGCGGCTGCGACGTCGACAAGCCCCGCAATCTCGCAAAGTCGGTCACCGTCGAATGAGCGCGCTCGCCAGTCTTCGCGCCCGGGTGAAGCGGCGCGACACCCCCTTCGCCAAGGCTGCCTATGCCGCGGCGACGGCGGTCCGCGATCTCGAGGTGCCGGTCGTCCGGCCGTTCCACCAGGCCCTCTACGCCGGGTGGAACGGTATAAAGAACACCGGCTCCTGGCTCACCCGGGTGCTGCTCTGGACGCCGATGTTCAAGTCGCGGCTCGACGGCCCGGCCCCGAAGCTCTTCCTGTACGGCGGCATGCCGCTCGTCATGGGACCCCTGAAGCTGAGCTTCGGCCGCGGCTGCCGCGTGTCGGCGGCCTCCACGCTCACGGGCCGCTGCGGCGGCGCCGAGCAGCCGGTGCTGACGGTCGGCGACAATGTCGATATCGGCTGGCAGACCACGATCGCCGTCGGCCGCAAGGTCAAGATCGGCGACAATGTCCGGATCGCCGGCCGCGCCTTTCTCGCCGGCTACCCGGGCCATCCCGTGGACGCCTTCGAGCGCGCCAAGGGCCTGCCCGATACCGACGACCAGATCGGCGACATCGTCCTCGAGGATGATGTCTGGCTGGCCACCGGGGTCACGGTCCTGGCCGGAGTCACGATCGGCGCCGGCACCATCGTCGCCGCCGGCAGCGTGGTGACGCGGAGTCTTCCGCCGGGTGTGCTGGCGGCGGGCGTTCCGGCACGTGTGGTCAAAGCGCTCGATCCCAAGGTCCGGAGGCTCAGCGCGTGAAAGCTCCGCTGGTCGTCTTCGGCGAGGACTGGGGCGGCCACCCCTCCAGCACCCAGCATCTCGTCCGCCGCCTCGCCGCCGAGCGGGACGTGGTCTGGGTGAACTCGATCGGGCTGCGCCGCCCGACTCTGACCCGGGCCGACTTCGCCCGCCTCGGGCGCAAGCTGCGTGGCGTCACGCCGAAGTCGACCGCCGTCACCGCACCGAAGCCCGACCGCCTGACGGTCGTCGATCCGCGGGCCATTCCCTGGCCCGGCCAGCCGATTGCACGCCGTCTCAACCGTCAGCTGCTTGGCCGGCAGGTCCGGCAGGCACTGGAACAGCGTAACCTCGACCACCCGATCCTGTGGACCTCCCTGCCGACCGCCGTCGACGTCGTCGGAGAGCTCGGCGAACGTGGGGTCGTCTACTATTGCGGCGACGATTTCGGCGCACTGGCCGGTGTCGACCACGCGCCCGTCATGGCGCTCGAGCACGAGCTGGCGGAATGCGCCGATCTCGTCCTGGCGGCCAGCCGCAAGCTCGCTGACCGCTTCGAGACGAAGAAGACCGCCCTCGTGCCGCACGGCGTCGACTTCGACCTCTTCGCCGCCGGCGGCGAGCGCCCCGCCGAACTGCCGGCCGATACACCGATCGCCGGCTTCTACGGCAGCCTCAGCGACTGGATCGACGTCGATCTCCTGGCCGGGGTCGCGGCCCGCATGCCGGAGTGGCAGTTCGCCCTGATCGGCCCGGTCCGCACCGACGTCAGTCGTTTGAGTGGCACACCCAATGTTCGCCTGCTGGGCGAAATGCCCCACGCCCGCCTTCCGGCGTTCGTCGCCAACTGGACCGTCTCGTTGCTGCCGTTCCGCGACAACGACCAGATCCGCGCCTGCAATCCCCTGAAGCTTCGCGAGTACCTTGCCGGCGGGACGCCGGTGGTCAGCACCGAGTTTCCGGCCCTCGACGGCTATCGCGATCACGTCCGCGTGGCGGTCGATCCGGACAGTTTCGCAGGCGCCATTCGTGCCGCGGCCGACGAGCCGCCCACAAAGCGCGATCTGCGCCGCCGGCAGGTGGCCGACGAGAGCTGGGACGCCCGTGCCGCCCAGGTCGACGAACTCCTGGATCGCTTCGCATGAGGGTTTCCGTTCTACTTCTGGCCTGCCTGATCTTGGCCGGTCAGGCCCGGGCCGAAGCGCTGCTGAGCACGGCCACCGAGATGCCGTTCGACTACAAGTTCGACACGGCTCCCAAGGTCGCGGACGGTGCCGAACTCGTCGTCGTCGGACAGAACCCCGGCAAGGATCCTGTCACGGTCGTCATTCGGCTCGATGATGCCGGCTCCTGGGACTATGGCAGCCGCATCAATGACGAGCGCGTGGTCCCGCCCGGTAAGTTCACGCTCCGCACGCCCATGTCGGGCCTCCTCGAATCGTCGGGGCGGGCGTTCGATCTTCCGACCTGGAAGCGACTGATCGTCTTCGCTCCGAACGCCGCGACGGCCCCGGTTCTGACCTCGGTGCGGATCGATCCGGGGCTCAAGCTGCCGGCAGGTACCGTGGCCCTCGATTTCGGCCCGCCCGACAGCCCGCTCATGTCGGGTTTCCAGCGCGTCGGCCCGGACGATCCCCGCCTCTCCGGGAGTCCTGCCGCACTTCGACGCCCCTACAGCGACGCGCTCATCGGCGACGGGATCAATGGCGTCACCGGCATCAAGCTGAGCCTGCCTGCGGGCAGCTGGCGCATCACCATCTGGACCGAGGATGTCGGCGGCTGGGAGCGCCTGCCGCCTTGGCGCGAGCGCCGCTACCGCATCGGCGGTCGCACCGTCTTCGAGGAGCATATCGACGGGCCGAAATGGGTCCAGCAACGCTACCTCGCCGGCCGCACGCGCGAAGCCGGTCGCGACTCGACGCCATGGGATGCCTACGGCAAGTGGCGCGGCGCGCCGTTCACCGCCGATGTCGTGGTGGACAAGGATCCCGTCCAGATCGAGCTCGCGGGCACGGCCTACGTGGCCGGGCTGCTGGCGGAGCCCATCGGCTCCGGCGCAGGCGAGAAGGTCGAGGCCGCCCGAAAACAGCGCTTCAACGAGACCTGGCGCGTGATCTCACGGCCTGGTCCGACTTCCACCACCCTGGCGATGACGCCCATCGGCTCGATCGTCACCGCTCCCGGCGTCGTCACCTTCGGCGAGACCCGCATCACGAGCCCCGTCGACGATCCCGCACCGTCGCTTCAGATCGATCCACCTCGGCGCGGCACCCGCGTGCTCGGTGTTCGACCCCGCTTCGGCATGTGGCGCCTCGAACGGCCGCGCACGGCCAGCACCGGCCTGGAGCTGCACGACAATTTCCTGCGCGGCGACATCGTCGCCCTGACCCTGCGCCGCGAACTGCCGCGCCGTCTGGTCCTAGAGATCTCGGCTTCGGGCGACGCGCCGGCCGGCATCTACCGCGGCAAGGTCACGCTCACCTCCAAAGGCCGCAAGATCGAGACACCGCTGACCGTCGAGGTTCTTCCCATCGCCCTGCCACAGGCGCCGGCCACGGTCGGTCTCTACCTCGAAGAACAGCCGCAGCTCTCGTGGTTCGTCGAACTCGGGGCACTGCGGCCGACGGCCATGGCCTGCGACCTCACACAGCTTCGCCGGCTGGGCCTGACCGGACTCGCGGCCCCGTTGCCGACGCCGACCAGCACGGAGGACGAGCCCTTCCTTGCCGTGATGGACGCCGTCGCCAAGGCCGGGTTCACGCGGCCCGTGCTGGCCTACGCTCCGGTGAAGCGCCTGCTAGGCCGGATGTCGCCGGCGGATGCGGGCAAGCTCCTGGCAGGGCTGCAGTCCTCCATGCGCGCTCACGGCTTCGTCCCGCCGATCTGGGCCATCGCGGACGAGCCCTCGAACGTCGGCAACAGCCCCGGCAATGTCGACGCCGTCGCAGACGCTTTGCACAGTGCGATGCCGACCGCGAAACTCGCTGGCCAGCTCAACGCCCGTGACGACCGGCGCTTTCTCGACGATCTCGACATTGCGATCGTCAACTCGGGGTTCGGCGTCGACTATGGCGACATCGTGGAGCTCCGCACCGCCGGCGTGATCCCCTGGTTCTACAACATGGGCGACCCGCGGCCGGCCGCCGGCTTCTACCTCTGGCGCACCGCGGCGGAAGGTTATCTGCAGTGGCACGCTCGCATGCCGACGGCGGATCCGTTCGATCCGACGGATGGCCGCGAGGCGGACGTCCAGTACCTGTACCCGACCGACGGCAGCTGTCCTGCCGTGCCGGACATCGACGCGGCGATGATCGACCTCGTCGAGGGCATCACCGACCTGCGCTGGCTCGCCTGGCTCGACGCCAAGGCCGCCACCGATATGACCGCACGCCGACTGGTGCAGACACTGCGAGACGCGGTACCCCGCGACTGGACCACAGCGCGAACGCGCACCGCGGAGCTTCCCGCCATGCGCGCACGCATTGTCGATCTGGCCCGCCACTTGCTGTGATGTCCGTGGCGGGCTGATGCCCGCGGACGGATGAACAGCATGAGGCGCATCGTGTCGGCCTTCGTATCTCTTGCCCTGGTCGGTGGAACGGCGGGGTGCACCTCGTCCCCCGCCGACATGATCCCGGCGAGCGAACGCGCCATGGCGACCGTCGACGAGCAGCCGACCGGCCAGACGCCCGTCAGCGTTGAGGCGATGCTGGAGAAGTTCCGGAACGCCAATCGAGATTCGGCACCGGCAGGCTACACGCTTCACTTTCAGCCCGGTGCCGCCACCCCGGCACCCGGGGATATGCAATCGCTGCTTCAGCAGGCCGGCGGCAAGTCAGTCGGCCGTATCGTCGCCGCAGGCTCGAACGGCCTCGACGGCCTCGACGGTGCACGGCTGGCGCTGAGCCGGGCCCGTGCGGTCGCCGCCGGCCTCGGCCAACCGGCCGTACCGGCCGCCATCGTCTTCGACCCCGCACTCCCACCCGACACCGTCGTCGTCGAGTGGTCGCCAGGAGGCACGCCAAGTGGCTAGACCGATCGTCCATTACGTCGCGGACTGGCTGGAGGCGGCTTGGCGCCGCCGCTACCTGATCATCCTGCCGATCCTCGTGATGCCCTTCATCGGCTTCGCCGTGGGCTCGATCGCGCCGAAATCGTTCACGGCGCACACGACGATCCTGGTCCAGGATCCGACCCTCATGAATCCGTTCATGAAGGATCTCGCCGTGCCCACGGCGCTGAAGGATCGGATCGCCGCGCTCGATGCGCTCCTCCACAGCCGCCACGTCCTGGGCTCTGTCGCCGAGGATCTGGGCCTCACCAAGCCCGAAATGCAGGAGTCGCAGCGGCAGTCCGAGATCTCGAAGCTGTCGTCGATGCTGTCCCTGCAGCTCATTGGCGCCGACCTCATCAAGCTGGTGGCCACCGACGACCAGCCGAACGATCTCGCACCCATCCTCGAGGCGGCATCGAAGCGACTTCTCGAGCGGGTCCTGGCTCCGGCCCGCTCGGCGATCCAGGGCTCCGAGCAGTTCCTCGACGACCAGCTCGAGCAGCACCGCAAGGCCCTCGAGACGGCCGAAGCTGCACTCGCCAGCTACCGGGCCGAACACGCCACCGAGCTGCCGGACGTCCAGGCCGCCAACGTGACGCGGCTGAACCAGCTCCGCAGCACCCTCGTCGAGCGCAAGAACAAGCTCGCGGGCGTCGAGGCCGCCTTCACTTCGCAGAAGGCGAGGTTGGCGGAGACCAACCCCGTGATCGGCCGCATCGAGCAGGAACAGGTGGCCGCCACGACCGAGTTGGCACTCCTGCGTGCCCGCTACACCGACGAGCACAGCGAGGTGCAGGCCGTCGTGCGCAAGCTGAAGCGGCTCGACGAGGAGCATGCAGCCCTACTGTCGGGCGCTGGCTCCGCCGCCGATGGCGACGTGAACAGCCTTTGGAACATGGCCGCGAATGCGGGTGACCCGGAACATGGTGGTGACCGGCCGCTGCTGGTCTCGCAGCTCGCCGAGATGCAGTCGGCCGATGTGGAGCGTAGCTCGCTGACCAAGGAGGTCGGCAGCATCGAGTCCGAGATCGCCGACCTGGAGCGCACGATCGCCGCCCAGGGCGAGCACGAGAAGCGCCTCGCCGACCTCAGCCGCGACATCACGGTCAACAAGGAGATCTACGACGAGCTCTTGAAGCGCCAGCAGATGGCGAGTGTCACGGGTGCGCTGGGCCGCTTCGAGGAATCCGAGCGCGTCAAGGTCATCGACCGGCCGTTCACCCCGACCGCTCCCACCTCGCCGCCGGCGATCCTGTTCGTGATCATCGCCGCCGTCGCCGGCACGGCTCTGGGCGTCGGCATGTCGATCCTGGCCGAAATCGCCGACACCACGCTGCGGCGCGCCGGCGATGTCGAACGGATCACGGGTCTGCAGGTGCTGGGTCGGATCCCGGCCATGCTTCCTGGCCCGACGCTTGCACTGCCTACCGGCAACGGAGCGGAGCTAGCGATCCATGCCTGAGACCGTCGTCCACGTCGTCCAACATCTGCGGCCCGGTGGGCTGGAGACGCTCGCCCTGGACCTCCAGGCCCACGCCCCGGCCGGCAGTACCGCCCATGTCGTGAGCCTGGACGGCGGGGCTGAAGAGACGCTGTCGGCTTGGCCGCGACTCGTCGCCTACGGCGATCGGCTGCACTTCCTGGACAAGAAGCCAGGCCTGAGCCCGCGGGCGGTGTGGAACCTCGCCGGTCTGTTCCGGCGCCTCGGTGCCACAGGCGTCGTGACCCACCACATCGGCCCGCTCGTCTATGGCGGTCTGGCCGCCCGGCTGGCGCGAGTTCCGGGTGTCGTCCATGTCGAGCACGACGCCTGGCATCTGGCCGATGAGGCCGAGCGTCGCCTGCAGCGACGCGTTCTGCGAATTGTCCGGCCCGAGATCATTGCCGTGTCGCCGACGGTGGCCGGTGCGATGAGCCGGGCCCTTCCGGGCTGCCGGCCCCATGTCGTTCCAAACGGTATCGACACGGCGCGCTTCGTGCCCGGCGACAAGGACGCCGCCCGCCTGGCACTCGGCCTTCCCGTCGGCGTGCCGCTGATCGGTTGTGCCGCCCGCCTGGAGGCCGTGAAGGGTCATGAGGTGCTGCTGGGCGCCTTGGGCCGCATGCCGAGCCGCATCCACCTTGCCCTGGCAGGCGTCGGCAGTCGCGACGCCGAGCTGAAGGCGCTCGCCGCCTCGCTGGATATCGCTGCCCGCGTCCACTTCCTCGGCCGAGTCGACGACATGCCGGCCTTCTACCGGGCGGTCGACCTGTTCTGCCTCTCGTCGCACGACGAGGGCTTCCCCCTGAGCCCGCTGGAGGCCCAGGCCTGCGACGTGCCCGCCGTGGTCACCGATGTAGGTGGCTGCCGCGAGGCGGTGTGCCCCGCCACGGGACGCGTGGTCCCAGCCGGCGATCCGGCCGCACTGGCCCTGGCATTGGGGTTGCTAATCGAGAGACGACCGCCGGAGGAGCCGTCGCGCTTCGTCCGGCAACGCTTCGACATCCAGCGCACGGTTGCTGCCTACCACGCGCTGCTCGCCGCCTGAGGGCCGATGATGGACGCGCTGATCGCTGCCGGTACGCTGACGAGCCTAGGTCTCGCCGCCTGGCACCATGTGGGTTTCCCCCTGGTCTTGAAGACGGCGGCGCGCCACCGGAAGTCGCCGGTCCGGCCCGCCGCCGGCCCGCTGCCCCGCATCACGCTGATCATGCCCGCCTACCAGGAGGCGGCCTATGTCGCGGCCAAGATCCGCAATTTGGCCGCCCTGGACTATCCGAGCGACCGGCTGAAGGTCGTGCTGGGTTGCGACGGCTGCACCGACGCGACGGCGAACCTCGCCCGCGCCGCGCACGCCGAGCCCGAATGCCGGCACCTCGATCTCGAGATCGTCGAGTTTTCCCGCAATCGCGGCAAGGTCGCGGTCGTCAACGACCTGGTCGAGGCCGCCGACGGCGACATCGTCGCCATGAGCGACATCTCGGCCCTGGTCTCGATGGACGCCCTCCGCTTGGCGGCAGACTGGTTCGCCGACCCCGATGTCGGCGTGGTCTGTGCCACCTACCGCCTGCTGCAGCCCGGGAGCCCGGGCGAGGCCGTCTACTGGCGCTACCAGACCGCCATCAAGCTCGCCGAGAGCCGCGTCGGCTCGACCATGGGGGCGCATGGGGCACTCTATCTGTTCCGGCGCGCTTTGTTCACGCCGCTCGAGGCCGACACCATCAACGACGACTTCATCCTGCCGATGCGGATCGTCGCGCAGGGCTTCCGCGCGGTCTACGATCCCGATCTGGTCGCCCTCGAGCTGGAGCGGGCCGATCCCGCACTCGACGCGCGCCGCCGACGCCGCATCGCCACCGGTAACGTCCAGCAGGCGGTGCGTCTGCTCGACCTCCTGGCCCCGCGCCACGGCTGGACGGCGATCCTGTTCGGCTCCGGCAAGGTGCTGCGCGTGGCCATGCCGGTCCTGCTGGTGCTGGCCGTCGCCGGGACGGCGTGGCTCGCGCCGTCCTCGCTGTTCTTCCGCGGCCTGCTGGCGCTCGAGCTCTTGGGCCTCGCCGCTGCGGCGCTGCGTGCGCTGACACCAAGAAGCCGGCTCACCGCTCCCCTTGCTCCGCTGCACTACCTGACCGTCGGGCATCTCGCCTCGGTGGTCGGCCTCATCCGCTATCTGCGCGGCCACGACGGACGCTGGCAGCGCGCCACCATTGCCTTGGAGACCGTGGCATGACCCACGTCGACCCGATCACCGCCGTCGCCAAGAGGCTCGTCGACATCGTCGGGGCCGGCCTCGGCCTGCTGCTGACACTGCCGCTCTGGCCCTTGATCGCCCTTGCCATCAAGCTCGACAGCCCTGGTCCTGTCCTCTTCCGCCAACTCCGCATCGGCCGCGGCTCCGCCGACCGGACCGAGCTGTTCACCATGCTGAAGTTCCGCAGTATGCGCGTCGATGCCGAGGCACGTACGGGTGCAGTCTGGGCGAAGAAGAACGACGACCGAATCACCCGCGTCGGCCGCTTCCTCAGGAAGACCCGGCTCGATGAGCTGCCGCAGCTGCTCAACGTGCTGCGCGGCGACATGTCCCTGGTCGGCCCCCGGCCCGAGCGCCCCGGCATCTTCGGCAAGCTCGAGCGGGCGATCCCCTTCTATGCCGAGCGCATCTACGGCGTGACCCCCGGGATCACGGGGCTCGCCCAGGTGATGAACGGCTATGACGAGACGCTCGACGACGTCCGTCGCAAGCTCCTGTTCGACCACAGCTACGCGCTCGCACTCGGCAACCCTCTCGCTTGGCTCCGGATGGATTGCCTCGTGATGTTCCGCACCGTCGCCGTCATGGTGACCGGCCGAGGCCAATAGTTCTCTCCGCGGCGCGGCGGTCTCGACCGTCGCTGCTAACTCGGCCCGCCCGCGGCTCTGCCCGGGCGGGCCATTTCTTTGCTGCGTCGGTCCACGCTTCGCATTTCGCCAATCCGGCCCGTCAGCGCCCGCAATCGCCCGCTGGTTGTGGTGGCACGAGTCTTGCCGATTGTGTTCGCAGAACACTGGACGGCTCTGTGCCGGGAGAGAAAGATGCGAATGGTCATTCGACTTGCAGGTGAGGAAGCCGTGGTTGCGGCGCCCGGGCGCTTCGATGCCGAGACGGTCGCCGCCTGCCGTGCCGCGCTCGACGAGCTGGTGGCCGCAGGACCGCAACAGGTGCGCCTCGATCTCAGCCGCACCATCAGCCTCGACAGCAGCGGCATCGGGGCGATGGTCTATCTCCACAAGCGCCTCGTGGCCCAGGGCCGCAAGCTGGTCCTTTCGGGCCTGTCCGGCGAGCCCGGCGATCTTCTGCGCAGTCTCCGCGTGGACCGCCTGATCCCGACCCTTGTGAACAGATCCGAGAATGCGCGTCCCGCGATCGGTCCCGCCGTCGGGGCGGCCGCCTGATGCGCGCCTTGTCTCCCGTCCTGCTCTGCCTCGCACTCGGCGCCTGCAACATCTGGCCGAGCTCGGGCACGGGCGGGTACGCGGAATATGACGGCACGAACGACACGGCCGAACTCGCCGCAGCCACTGCGCGATATGACCACCTCGCGGAGGGGCCGGTCGGCGCGCAGTATCCGGCCGATATGACCCGTGCCCACCTGCTCCTGGTCCGTGCGACACGGGCGACGAGCGCCGAGCTCGAGCCCGCGGCCAGTCAGGACCTCGCCAACCTCAACGCGGCGCTCGATGCCCTGGAAGCCCGACAGGGCGTCGCGCCGAAGGTGACCGCCGACACGGACCCGCCCCGACAGCTCTTCTGAGGACCCTGCTTGCGCCGACTGATCCTGGCTTTTCTGTTCCTTCTCCTCGGCATCGGCGCAGCGCTGGCGCAGTCGTCGGAAGGCACGGTGCTGCGCCCGGGCGACGTGCTCTACATCGGGCTCCCCGGCGAGCCGAGCCTGAACAAGACGTTCACGATCGATCGGCAGGGTGAAATCATCCTGCCGGAGATCGGCCGCCTGCACGTGGCCGGGAACACGGTGCCCCAGGCGAGCGACGCGGTACGCACAGCACTTTCACGTGTCTTTCGTGATCTCGGCCGATTCGATCTGGCGCTCGAAGAGCGCCGCCTGCCGGTCACTGTCCTGGGCTACGTGCGGACACCCGGTCCCGTGGACCTGCCCGATGGTGCTACCGTCCAGCAGGCGATCCAGGCCGCCGGCGGACTCGTCCCAGGCGCGCAGCTGGACAAGGTGCAGTTGCGCCGGAACGGCAAGATCACGACGTTCGACTACAAGAGGTATCTGGACACCGGCGATACCTCGCTGATCCCGCCGTTGCAGCCGCTGGACGAGGTGTTCGTGCCGGCATCGCCGCTGACCGGCAACGTCCAGGTCGACTTCGACGCCCAGACCCTGACCTCGGCCGGCGACGCCTCGGACGAGAAGAACGCGGTCAAGCTGTTCGGCGAGGTCAATAATGCAGGCGCCTTCAGCTACAAGCCGGGTGCCAGCGTGGTCGACTACCTGCTGCGCGCCGGTGGCGTCACCCGATTCGGCGGCGTGGAGCAGATCCGCATCCTGACCGAAGGTGAGCCCATCATCTTCAACCTCAAGGATTACCTCGACAATCCGAGCAAGGGCGCGCCGACCGTCTCGGCGGGTGCCACCATCTTCGTCCCCATCGCGACGGAGGAGATCAAGTCGGGCGGACTGACGGTCTACGTGATGGGCGAGGTGTTCAAGCCCGGTGCGTTCGAGATGAAGCCCGGAGCCTCCTTCCTCGACATCCTGGCCAATGCAGGCGGCCCGACGCGCTTCGCCGAGACGCGGCAGGTGCGTATCCTTCGAGGTGACGGCAAAGTCGATAAGTTCGATCTCGCGGCCTACACCGAAGGCGCTTCCATTCGTCCGCCCACCGTCCGTCCGGGCGATGCCGTGTTCGTGCCGGAGAAGGTCGACGTCAACGAGAAGTCCTGGCTGAAGGTGCCTCCCTCACGCGCCATCTCCGTGATGGGGGCCATCAACAGCCCCGGCCGCTACGAGTGGTCGGACGAGATGAATCTTCTCGATCTCCTGGGCCATGCCGGCGGGCCGACGCAGAAGGCCGACACCTCCAAGGTCCAGGTCGTCCCCGATCCGCGCAAGGGGGGCAAGACGAGGGTCTTCGACCTCGCCGGCTTCCTCCAGAAGGGGGGCAGCCTTGCCGACATTCCGACCGTCGGTGCCGGCTACACCATCGTCATCCCCGAAATGCCGCAGGACCCGAGCGACATGCGGGCGACGTGGACGAGCCTCGCCTCCGACCGATCCATCTACGTGCTGGGTGCTGTCGGTGCGCCCGGCCGGTACGCCTTCAACGAGAAATTCAGCTTTCTGGACATCCTCTCGGCCGCGAACGGTCCCACGGCGGCCGCCGACCTCTACAATATCAAGGTCTCGCACAATGAAGGGCCGACGCCGCGCGTGACCGGGTTGAATCTCGCCCTCTACTTCGACACCGGTGACCCGAGCCTGCTGCCGCGAGTGAAGCCCGGCGACGTGATCTATGTGCCGGAGCGCGGCAGGGAATGGCTCGACGAGCCGTCCAAGGACACCGTACGCGTGCTCGGTGCGGTCGGCCGTCCGGGCCGCTACCGTTTCGATGATCGCATGACGATCCTCGACCTTCTGGCCGAAGCCGGCGGACCCACGGGTGACGCGCTCGTCGAGCGGATCGTGATCGTCAATCTGTCCTGCTGCGCGGACCAGGCGCGCAGCTTCAACCTCATTGCCTTCGCCACCACGGGGGACATCACCAAGCTGCCCGTGGTCCGCGGCGGCGATACGATCTACGTGCCGAACAAGAGCCAGTCGAACTGGCAGATCTTCATGGAGTCGATACGCGACGCCGTCTCGGTTCTCTCCCTCGTCGTCCTGGTCAGTGCCTTATGAGCGTTCTGCCGCTCCATGCGTCCGAGCTCGAGAGCATCTACGCTCGGACACTCGGTGCTGGGGTGCGGTCGCTCGCCATCACGGCACCGAAGGTCGGCAGCGGCACCACGACGCTGGCGCTGGCCTTGTCCCGCCGGGCCTCCGCAGCCGGCCGTCGCGTCTTGTTGGTCGAGTTCAATTCGAGTCGACCCAGCCTCGCCACCGTCCTGGACGTGCAGACCCGTGACTGGGCGCTGCACGATGGCACGGCAGCCAACGCCATGGTGCCGGTACCGGGTGGCTCGCTCGCCGTCCTTCCGGCCTCGATGCGTGGCGCCCTCAGCATCGAAAGCCGCGAACCCAAGGTCATCCAGGCCGCCTTTCAGCACTGGACCGAGACCTATGACTGCGTGGTCGCCGACATGCCGCCGGTCGACCTGCCGGGCCAGGTGGCACTTCCCGCACCCTCCCTATGTGCCGCGGCGGAAGGAACCCTGCTCGTCGTGCTGGCCGGCGCCACGACGGCGACCGAGCTTGCGGCGGCGGCCCGGACCCTCGCCGCCGCGAACGCCCGCGTGCTGGGCTGCGTCGTCAACGACCGCTTCAACCCGACACTGGCCCAAGAGTTGGCCCGCGAGACGCATCGCCTCGACCGGTTCTTGCCGCGTCTTTCCAGGGCGATCCGGGACAAGCTCTCCCGGATCGAGCTGTTCAGCCTGCGCAGCTGAGGTGTTCCCTGCGCCCTCCGGCGTGCTAGCTCGTACGCCCGATACAGGAGGAGGTCGATGAAACAGGGCACCGTCGCGCTGGCCGCGGACCATGCCGGTTACGAGCTTAAGAACCAGCTGAAGCAGGCGATCGAGGCGCGCGGCCTCGGCGTGATCGACCTCGGCGCCCACAGCAGCGAGGCCGTCGACTATCCGGACATGGCGCACAAACTGGCCGTAGCGATGGCCGAAGGTAAGGCGCAGCGCGGTGTTCTGGTCTGCGGGACGGGTATCGGCATCAGCATCGCCGCCAACCGCCACCGCCACTTGCGTGCAGCCCTCTGCCACGACGTCACGACGGCGAAGGCGGCACGGCAGCACAACGACGCCAACGTCTTGGCCCTGGGCTCCCGCGTCCTGGGCCCGGTGGTGGCGCGCGAATGCCTCGAAGCGTTCCTCGACACCGCATTCGAAGGCGGCCGCCACGCTGCGCGGGTCGGCAAGCTCGCCTGAGCGTCCGCGGCTTCCTTGATCGGTCGCCGCTGCTATAGTCCGCCCGCCCTTGCCCGGCCGGAGCCCCGATGCGCTGCCCCTTTTGCGGGTCCGAGGATTCGCAGGTCAAAGATTCGAGGCCCGTCGAGGAGGGCTCGTCGATCCGCCGTCGGCGCCAGTGCTCCGGCTGTGGCGGCCGGTTCACGACCTTCGAGCGCGTTCAGCTTCGTGATCTCGTCGTGGTGAAGAAGGACGGCCGCCGGGCCGCCTTCGACCGCGAGAAGCTGGCCCGCTCGATCCGCATCGCTACCCGCAAGCGGGGCATCGAGCAGGACCAGATCGAGCGCATCGTGAACGGCATCGTGCGTCGGATCGAGACCTCGGGTGAAAGCGAGGTACCTTCGACACGCATCGGTGAACTCGCGATGCAGACGCTGGCCGGCCTCGACCAGGTCGCCTATGTCCGCTTCGCCAGCGTCTACAAAGATTTCGCGACCGCTCGCGATTTCGAGGAGTTCATCCGCCGCCTGCCGGCCGATACCGATCTGGCGGAACAGGGATCCGAGCCGGAAGCGGCCCCCGCATTGCAATGAGCGATTCGCGATTCATGGCCACCGCCCTGGCCCTGGCCCGGCGGGGGCTCGGTAACGTTTGGCCCAATCCCGCGGTCGGCTGCGTCGTCGTCAAGGACGGCCAGGTCGTCGGGCGAGGCTGGACACAGCCGGGCGGTCGCCCCCATGCCGAGACCGAGGCGCTGGCGCGTGCAGGCGAAGCAGCAGCGGGCGCCACCGCCTACGTGACGCTCGAACCCTGCTCGCATGTGGGCCGGACCCCGCCCTGCACCGACGCCTTGCTGGCGGCGCGCATCAGACGCTGCGTTGTAGCGACGGTCGATCCCGATCCCCGGGTCAACGGCAACGGCCTGCGTCGCCTGCGGGAGGCCGGGGTCGAGGTCGTCACGGGCTGCCTCGCGGCCGAAGCCGAGGCCCTGAACGCCGGCTTCTTCATGCGGGTCCGCCAGGGTCGCCCCCTCGTGGCGCTGAAGATCGCCGCCAGCGCCGACGGTCGGATCGCGACGGCATCGGGCCACAGCAGGTGGATCACCGGCCCGGCGGCGCGCGAAGAGGGACATCGCCTCCGCGCCACCCACGACGCCATCATGGTGGGCTCCGGCACGGTCCTGGCCGACGATCCGGATCTGACATGTCGCCTTCCCGGACTGGAGCCGCTGTCGCCGGTGCGCGTGGTCATGGATCGCCGCCTGCGGCTGCCGACCAATGCACGTCTGGCCCGCACCGCGCGCGAGGTGCCGCTCTGGGTCTTCAGCCGCGGCGGCGCTCCGCTGCGGGCCTCCGCCCTCGAATCTGGCGGCACCCGCATTTTTCGCGTCGCCGCCATGCACGACCCCGATGCGCTGCGCGAGGTCTTGGCGGCCCTGGCGGGGCAAGGTATCACGCGCCTGCTCGTCGAAGGCGGGGCAACACTCGCGACCTCCCTGCTGCGCGAGCGACTCGTCGACCGGATCCATCTGTTCACGGCACCTGTGCTGCTGGGTGGTGACGGCAGGGCAGCGATCGAGGCTCTGGGCATCGGCCGGGTCGACGAGGCATCCCGCTGGCACCAGTTGGAGGTCCGTTCGCTCGGCGAGGATCATCTCGCGGTGTATGAGCGCCAGGGCCTGGAGGACTGAGGCCATGTTCACCGGCATCGTCACCCATCAGGGACGCGTCGCCACCGTCGAGGAGCGGGACGGGCGCGTCTTCGACATCCAGACGGATATGCCGCTCGACACTGTGGAGTTGGGGGCGTCCGTCGCGCATTCCGGCGTGTGCCTCACCGTCGTTGCCAAGGGTCCGCGGCACTACAAGGTGCAGGCCTCGGGCGAGACGCTGGCGCGGACAACGCTCCGAAAGTGGCAGGTGGGCGACCGGATCAATCTGGAGCGTTCGCTGAAGCTCGGCGACGAGTTGGGCGGCCATCTGGTCTTCGGCCATGTCGATGCCGTCGGGACCGTCCGTGCGATCGACAAGCGGGAGGGTCACTGGCGCTTCGAGGTGGGCCTTCCGACCGATCTGGCGCCTCTGGTCGCGGTGAAGGGATCGATCGCCGTCGACGGCGTCTCTCTCACGGTGACCGAAACGACCGCCGACAGCTTCGCCGTCACCGTCATCCCCCACACCTTGACGCACACCACCCTCGGTGCCCGCCAGTCCGGCGACGCCGTCAATCTCGAGGCCGACATGCTCGCGCGTTACGTCGCCCGCCGCCTGGACTTCGCGCGTGAATCCTGACCTGCCCGACATCGGCTTTCTCTCCTCGATCGAGGACGTGATCGAGGACGCGCGCGCCGGCCGGATGTTCATCCTGGTCGACGACGAGAGCCGCGAGAACGAGGGTGACCTCGTGATCCCGGCCCAGTTCTGCGATGCCGCCGCCGTCAACTTCATGGCCAAGCACGGTCGCGGCCTGATCTGCCTGTCGCTGACCCGCCACCGTTGCGACGAGTTGGGGCTGCCGCTGATGGCGCAAGGCGACGCGCCGCGTCTCAGCACGGCCTTCACGGTCAGCATCGAGGCCCGCGAAGGTGTGACGACCGGCATCTCGGCGGCCGACCGTGCCCGCACCATCGCCGTTGCGATCGACGCCGATTCGTCCCGCATCGACATAGCGAGCCCCGGCCACATTTTTCCGCTGATGGCCCGCGACGGTGGCGTCCTGGTCCGGGCCGGCCATACCGAGGCGGCGGTCGATATAGCCCGTCTGGCAGGCCTCAATCCGTCCGGCGTGATCTGCGAGATTATGAACGACGACGGTACGATGGCCCGCCTGCCGGACCTCGTCGCCTTCGCCCAGCATCACGGCCTCAAGGTCGCCAAGATCGCCGACCTCATCGCGTACCGCCTGCGCCACGACCGGCTCGTCGAGCGCGAGATGGCGACGACGTTCCGCAGTCGCTTCGGTGGCGAGTTCAAGCTTCAGGTCTACACGAACGTGCTGGACGGCGTGGAGCACGCCGCCCTCATCAAGGGCGATCTCTCGGGGCCGGAGCCGGTGCTCGTCAGGGTGCACGCGCTCGACCTCCTGGAGGACCTGCTGGGCTCCGGCGAGAGCGGCCGCGGCGACCAGCTTCACCGGGCCATGGAGATCATCGGCGAGGCGGGCAGGGGGGTGGTCGTTCTCCTGCGCGAGCCGTCGCCGACCACGCTGTCCGAGAAGATCCGGGTCAGCCTCGGCGAGCCGCCTTCCGCCCCGCGCGACCTCCGCGTCTACGGTATCGGCGCCCAGATCCTGACCGATCTCGGCGTTCACGACATGATCCTGCTCACCAATTCCGGCCGTACCATCGTCGGACTCGAGGGCTATCGCCTGCGCGTCGTCGGGACCCGGCCCCTGCCGCCCAAGGAATCCGTCTGATGGCCGGCACGCCCGCCACCTCCATGGTCCCACGCGTCGAGGGCGCCCGCGTCCTCATCGTCGAGTCGCGCTACCACGAGCATATCGCGGATCTTCTCCTGGCCGGTGCCGAGGCCGTGCTGGTGCGGGGCGGTGCCACCTTCGAGCGTGTGACGGTGCCCGGTGCCCTGGAGATCCCGACCACCATTCGGCTCGCCCAGAATGCAGGCTTCGACGCCTTCGTGGCGCTGGGCTGCGTCATCCGTGGCGAGACGATCCACTTCGACATCGTGGCCGGCGAAAGCTGCCGCGGCATCACCGATCTCGGCACGCGCTACGCCACGCTGATCGGCAACGGCATCCTCACCGTCGAGAACGAGGCGCAGGCCCTGGAGCGGGCCGATCCGGCGCAGCAGGACAAGGGCGGCTGGGCTGCCATGGCGGCACTCTCGCTTGTCGCCGCTGCCCGCCGGTTCGGCGCCGCGCGATGACCCCGCGCGGCCGCCCGAAACCGGTCCTCAACAAGCGCCGCGCTGCCCGCTTCGCCGCCGTTCAGGCGCTCTATCAGCTGGAAGTCGGCGGCGGCCGCGCGCACGACGTCGTGGCCGAATTCGACACCCACCGCCTAGCCCAGCTGTTCGAACCGCTGGAGGTGGAGGCACCTTCGCCCGCCGTCGACCGCACCTGGTTCGCCCTGCTCGTCGAGGGTGCGTGGGACAAGCGCCAGCCGATCGACACCGCCCTTGAGACCTGCCTTTCCCAGGGCTGGACGGTGGCCCGCCTCGGCTCCCTCCTTCGCGCTTGCCTTCGCGCCGGCGCGTACGAGATCACCGAGCGCACCGACGTTCCGGTGAAGGCCGCGATCAACGAATATGTCGAGCTGGCGCACCTCTTCCTTCCCTCCGACGAGGCCTCGTTCGTGAACGCCGTGCTGGACCGGCTGGCCCAGCAGAAGCCGCGTCCGGAGGAGGCGGCCCTTTGAGCCTCGGCGAGTTCGAGTTCATCGACCGGCTTCTGAAGCCGCTGGCGAGTGCAGCACCCGGAGCCCTGTCTCTCGCCGACGATGCCGCCCTCGTCGATGTGCCGGACGGGCACCAACTCGTCGTCGCCAAGGACGCGATGGTCGAGGGGGTCCACTTCCTGCCGGGCGACCCGCCGGCCACCATCGCCCAGAAGCTCCTGCGGGTGAACTTGTCCGACCTCGCCGCCATGGGTGCCGAGCCGCTGGGCTACCTCACGGTGCTGGCCCGCCCGCCCCACCTCGCCGATGCGTGGCTCGAAGGCTTCGCAGCGGGTCTCGGCGCCGACCAGACTCTCTTCGGTTGCCACCTCCTCGGCGGCGACACCGTCTCCACGCCGGGCCCGCTGTCGCTGGCACTGACCATTCTCGGCACGGTTCCCCGCGGCCGAGCCCTGCTCCGCTCCGGTGCCCGGCCGGGCGACGATCTCTGGGTCTCGGGCGAGTTGGGCGACGCCGCTCTCGGGCTGCGCGTCCTCCGCGGTCTAGCCGTACCCGAAGACGTCGCTCTGGGATTGGTCGACCGCTACCGTGTCCCACGTCCGAGACTGGCGCTCGGCCGTGCCCTCCGGGGCCTGGCAACCGCGGCAATCGACGTCTCGGACGGACTGCTCGCCGATCTGGGCCACATCGCCTCGACCTCGAAGGTCGCCGCCACGCTGAACACGGCCTCCGTCCCCCTCTCGGACATGGCCGACGGCATCCCGGGTGCACTCGAGGCCGCGCTGACCGGCGGCGACGACTACGAGGTCCTCTTCACCGCACCTGCGGACCGCCGCGCCGACGTCGAGGCTGCCGGTCATACCGCGGCGACTTCGGTGACACGGATCGGCAGCATTGCGGAAGGCTCGGGCGTGACCGCCCTCGATGCGAAGGGTGCGATGATCCCGCTCCGACGCGCCGGCTGGCGGCATTTCTAGGCCCGCATCGTGAAGCGTCTCGTCATCGTCCTGCAGGATGCCGAGGCACCGCCGGGCCTGATCGCCGAGGTCGCCGAGCAGCGGCGTTGTCGGGTCGATCTCGTCCCCGCCGCGGCTTTCGCGGCCGCAGAACTAGCCGATGCCGCGCTCGTCGTTCTAGGTGGGACGGCGAACGCCGACGACGACAGCGGCAACCCGCACTTCGCAGCTCTTCTCCGCGTGCTTCGGGAACGCGCTGCCGCCGACCAGCCCGTACTTGGGCTGGGCCTTGGGGCCCAGTTGCTGGCACGAGCCCTGGGAGCCGCGGTCCACGCGGGCGGCGCCCAGGAGTTCGGCTATGTCGACCTCGTTCCGACGGAGGCGGCGAGCGCCGATCCTGTCCTGGCGAGTCTCGGAGCCGGCCTGCCCGTCATGGAGTGGCACCAGGATCGCCTGGACCTGCCGACAGAAGCTCGCCTCCTCGCGATCTGCCACCGCCACCGGCCACAGGCCTTCGCCATCGGCCGCCACGTCTATGGCCTTCAGTTCCACCCGGGGGCTACTGCCGACATCGTGCGCCGTTGGGCCCGACTGCGCGGTGTGGAGAAGAACAACCCGGCCGTTCCGGTCAGGATCAGCGCCGAAATCGTGCGCCACCAGGAACGTTCCGAACGATTCGGCCGTGACCTAGTCGGCCGTTGGATCGACCTCGCAAACGATTGACCCCCTCGCGCCCTAGCGGGGTACGTGCCGCTGTTCCAATCGCTCAACCTAAACGTTATATTATGTCTTGATGTTCATCTTGGGCGATAGCTCCGCGCCACCGCTCGACCGTTCCGGCCGAAGGGAGTCCGCAGGGGCGCGATAGCCGTGGAGCGTTCATATGCGCCGCCGACAGATGCTGGCCCTCGCCGCCACAGTACCTTTCTGGCGTTCGGCACGGGCCGACGAGCCCGCGGTGCCCGCCGACCTGCCGACCCCACGTCGGATGGTGCCCGCCGATCCCTGGTCGCTACGGACGGTCCTCTCGGGTGCTAGCTCCTACGGTCCTCTTCAACCGGGCGACCATGTCGTCCTCGCGGACGGCGTCTATGCCGGTCCGCCGATCCGCTTCACGACCTCGGGCACCGAGTCCGATCCCATCGTGCTTCGCGCCGACACCAAGCTCGCAGCGAGCTTCAAGGTCCCGATGGGACTCAGGGCCGATCACGTCTGGCTCTGGGGTCTCGACCTGACCGACGGGCAGAACGCCTACGCCGCGTCCATGGGCATCTTGCTGCGCGGCAAGGTGACGGTGGAGCCCTGCCAGCTCGCCTTCGACGGCACCGACTGCCGCTTCATGCGGGGTCGCATCTCCTGGACGAAACTGAAGGACAAAACGCGTGGGACGGCGCCTAACCGGCTGCAGGCCATCCAGGTCGCCAGCACGAGTTCGGGCTTCAGGTTCCTGCGCAACGAGGTGCAGTTCCGTGGTGTGCCATTGAAGAGCGAGATACCCTCGAACCTCACCGGGTCGGGTGCGTACCTGGTCCGCCCGGTCGTGCTGCACATGCGGGCCGGAGGGGACTCCAACAACCGTGATGCCGAGGTCGCCTGGAACCTGTTCAAGGGTTGGCCGGGAGGCGACTGGTGGGACGGCGTGAAGAAGAGCCGTGGCTGGGGCAATCGGATCGGCTACGACAAGCTGATCAGGGGCACGGTCTTCTCGATCGGGGCGGACTACAACGACAGCGTCAATGCCCGCACGTCAGGCATCGACCTCCACCACAATGTGATCGTCGGCAACGGCGCCGACATGGATTTCGGTGGCATTCGAGCGGATGGGCAAGATCTCTGTTCTCTAAGGTTCAACACCAATCTCAGCGGCGACGGCATGCGGTTGCGGGTCGCCCAGAATTGGCTGATCGTCGGCAATACCATCCGCAGTCCGGCACGCGGCCTCTACGGCGTGTACGGCAGGGGTCACCAGTACATCGGCAATTATTCCGAGGTCCCGCTCGCGGTCCGCTCGGGCAACTGCACCAACGAGTCGATCAACCCCTTTCCGGCGACCAAGAAGGCTTGGGTCGCCACCGGCTACCCCGACGCTCAGGGCTGGCCACGTCCGACCTGTGCCGGCAACCGCTTCATCGGCAATCGGGGACCGCTGTTCGTCGGCTGGGACCAGTGGGGCGATTCCCACGCAGCACTGGTCTCCGGCACGGAGATCTACGGTCACATGGCCGCGTCGGGAGAACCAAGGACGGCGTTCGACGGCGTCGATCTCGTCGACATGGGCTACACCGTCGGCGACACGCTGATCTCGGATACCATTCCCGAGGGCGTCACCGTCCCTGAAGCGGTCGAGTTGGCGGAGTCCGACGTCGGCCCCGATTCCGACGCGAAAATGCCGGCAAGCTGAGCACGGCCGCCGGCTGCGGTAACGGGGCTCTCCGCGATCCTCACGACGCCGCAATGATGACGTGAGCCTGTCGACTTGGCTGCGGCGCCGTCGCACAAGCGAGTTGCCGGCACTGTGACCGGTGCAGCAGCGGAGGCGTTCGATGCGGCGTCGGTCCATCCTGGAGTTTGCGGCAGGCGTGCCATTGGTCGGCCTCCTGAGTTCGGCGCCCGCGGGCGCCGCGACGGTATTGCCATCCGGTGTCGTGTACGTGCAGACGAATGCCCGGGCTGGCGGCGCGAATGCAGTGCTTGCCTACCGGCGCGACAGCGCGGGCCGACTGAGCACCTTGCCAGGCTCGCCGTTCCGCACCGGCGGCACCGGCTTTGGCGATCCGCAGGCTGGAGCCGGCGCCTTCGATTCCGATCAGAACGTCATGATCGACCGGGTACGGCGCCTGCTGTTCACCGTGAATGGTGGCTCGAACACGGTCGCGGTCTTCCGAATCGGGCCAACGGGAGCGCTGACGCCGGTGCCGGGCTCACCCTTTCCGTCGGGCGGCCGCAATCCGGTAGGAGTTGGGCTACGCGGCGACCGGCTCATCGTCGTCAACAAGGACGCCGACCTCCGCCAACCCACGAGCGGCCGGCCGAGCTATGTCGCACTTCGAATCCGCAGCGACGGCGGGTTGCAGCCGCTCGCCAACAGCACCGTCACCCTGCCGGAGAACGCCTCGCCGACCCAGCCGCTGACGACCAACGCAGGCCGGTTCTTCTTCGGCTGCCAATTCCGCGGCGCCGGTCCGATCGACGTGCTGTCGCTGGGCGCCGGCGGTCTCGTCCGTGTCGGCGGAGTCCCGGTCCCGGTTCACGGCAGCGTGACGAGCGATCAAAATCGAATGCCGCTCGGCATGTGGGCCCATCCCACCAGTCGCGTCCTCTATGTCGGGCTTCCGAACGTCAGCCGCCTCGCCGTCTTCTCGTGGGACACCAACGGCCGCCTCACCTTCCTGCGCTCGGTGGCCAGCGCCGGCTCGGCCATTTGCTGGCTCATCGGCAACCGGTCCGGCAGCCGCCTCTACGGGTCGGACACCGGCAGCCGAGAGATCTCCGTCTACGACACCAGCAATGCGGCCAATCCGGTCGAGATCCAGACGGTGACCTTGAAGGGAACGGGCCTGCCGTTCCAGCTGACGCTGAGCCCCGACGGCGGCTGGCTCTATGTGGTTGCACAGCGTGTCTCGAACGCCCGCCCGACCTCGGCGAACGCGCTGCACGTCCTGCGTGTCGCATCGAACGGCCGCCTCACCGAGGTCGCCAGTTCACCGACGGTGCTGCCGATCGCCACCGGCGACCGGCCGCAAGGAGTGGCCGCCCTCTGAGCGGATTCAGCTCGCGACGCGCAGGGCCTCGCGCTCGTCCTTTAACGCCCGCGCCATGAGGAAGGCCAGCTCGAGGCTCTGCTGCGCGTTCAGCCGCGGGTCGCAGTAGGTGTGGTAGCGGTCCTTCAGCGCCGCGTCCGTAATCGCCTGCGCGCCACCGGTGCATTCGGTCACGTCCTGGCCGGTCATCTCGAGATGGATGCCGCCGGCATGGGTGCCTTCCGCCTTGTGGACGGCGAAGAAGCTCCGGACCTCGCTCAGGATGCGGTCGAACGGCCGCGTCTTGTAGCCCGAGGTCGCCTTGATCGTGTTGCCGTGCATGGGATCGCAGGTCCACACGACCGATCTGCCCTCGCGCTCGATGGCCCGGATCAGCTGCGGCAGATGCCGCTCGACCTTGTCCCAGCCCATGCGGCTGATGATCGTGAGGCGCCCGGGCTCGTTCTGCGGGTTCAGCACGTCGCAAAGGCGCAGCAGGTCCTCGGCCGGCATGGTCGGCCCGGCCTTCACGCCCAGCGGATTGCCCACACCGCGGCAGAACTCGACATGGGCTCCGTCGAGCTGGCGCGTGCGGTCGCCGATCCAGATCAGGTGTGCGGAGGTGTCGTACCAGCGGCCCGTGGTCGAATCGATCCGGGTCATCGCCTGCTCGAAGCCGAGCAGCAAAGCCTCGTGGCTGGTATAGAAGTTGGTCCGCGTGATCTCGGGCGTGTTCAGGTCGGACACGCCGCAGGCCTGCATGAACTGCAGCGCCTCGCCGATCCGGTCGGCGAAATCGCGGTACTTCTCCGCCGTCGGGCTCTTGTCGACGAAGCCCAGCGTCCACTGGTGGACGCGGGTCAACGACGCGTATCCGCCCTGGGTGAACGCGCGCAGCAGGTTCAGTGTGGCGGCGGCCTGGCTGTAGGCCTGCAGCTGCCGGTGCGGATCGGGCTCGCGCGAGGTGGCGTCGAACTCGATCGCGTTCACGATGTCGCCGCGGTAGCTCGGCAGTTCCACATCGCCGACCACCTCGGTGCCGGACGACCGCGGCTTCGCGAACTGGCCCGCCATCCGGCCGAGCTTCACGACCGGCATGCCGGCGCCGAAGGTCAGCACGACCGCCATCTGCAGCAGCACGCGCAGCGTGTCGCGGATCTTGTCGGCCTGGAAGTCGGCGAACGCCTCCGCACAGTCGCCACCCTGGAGGACGAACGCCTTGCCGGCAGCGACGTCGGCCAGCCTTTCGCGAAGGGCCCGGCATTCGCCCGCGAAGACCAGCGGCGGATAGGTGGCGAGCTTGCCCTCGACGTCCTTCAGCACCGCCTGATCGGCGTAGACCGGCATCTGCTGCACCGGTCGGTTGCGCCAGCTGTCCGGCGTCCAGTCGCGAGGCATCGTCATCTTCCTTCTTCGCGTCGATCCGGCGGTCAGGCCACCGGTTGGTACATGGTCACGAACTCTTCGGCGGCGGTGGGGTGCAGGGCCACCGTCTCGTCGAAGCAGCGCTTGGTGGCACCCGCCGTCAGGGCGACGGCGAAGCCCTGGATGATCTCCGCCGCGTCCGCCCCTACCATGTGGCAGCCGAGTACACGGTCGGTGGACTTGTCCACAACCAGCTTCATCATCGTCCGCTGCTCGCCCAGCGCCACGGTCTGCAGCAGCGGCCGGAACTTGGTCCGGTAGACGACGACGTCGTGCCCGGCCGCCCGCGCCGCTGCCTCGCTCATGCCCACGGCCGAAGCCTCGGGCAGGGAGAAGATCGCGGTCGGCGTGGTCGCGTAGAGCACTCGCTGCGTCGTGTCGTTGTAGAGCCGCTCGGCCAGCGCCCGGCCCTCGGCGATGGCGATCGGCGTCAGGTCGTAGGCCCCGGCATTGATATGCTGCCCCGTATGGTCGGAGCAGTCGCCGACGGCGTAGATGCCGGGGACGTTGCTGGCATAGCTCGCATCGACCTTGATGGCACCGGTAGCCGTCGTGAGCACGCCCAGCCCGTCGAGACCCAGCCCCCGCGTGTTCGGGATCGGAGCGCGGCCCGTCGCATAGATCGCGAGGTCGGCTTCGATCACACCCTTGTCGGTCAAGATCCGTACGCCGTCCGCCGTGCGCTCGACGGCGGTGATCCCACGGTTGCCCTCGACCTTGAGGCCGTGCGCCGTGAGTTGGCCCGTCAGCTCGGCGCGCAGGTCATCATCGAAGCCGCGCAAGGGCGTGTCACCGCGCAGGACCATGCTGGTCTCGGCCCCCAGCACGCTGAAGATGCTGGCGAACTCGACCCCGATATAGCCGCCGCCGACGATCGCGACCCGCTTCGGGAAGTCGTAGACGTCCTCCAGCACATGGTCCGACGTGAGGGTCAGCTCGATCCCCGGGACCTCCGGCAGACTCGGCCGGCCGCCGACGGCGATGAGCACCGCCTTCGTCAGGAAGCTCTCCCCGCCCGCTTCGATCCGAAAGCCCTCGTCAGAGCGCCCTTCGATCCGCGCCCGGTGCGGCACCACCGTGACGCCGGATCGCTCCAGCAGTTGGAGATAGATGCCGTTGAGCCGTGCGATCTCTTTGTTCCGGCCTTCCAGCAGCGCCCGGAAGTCCAACGTCTCGGCACCGGAACTCCAGCCGTAGCCCCTGGCCCAGCCGAACACCTCCTTGAAGTGCGCGCCGTAGTGCATGAGCTTCTTCGGCACGCAGCCGCGGATCACGCAGGTCCCACCGACCCGGCTCGCCTCGGCGATCGCGACGCGGGCGCCATGGGACGCGGCGCGCCGCGCACAGGCCACGCCGCCGGAGCCGCCACCGATCACGAACAGGTCGAGTTCAGCCATCACCGGATCTCTGCCACCGCGTCCGCCGCGCGGAGCGCGTGTGTATAGGGGAGCAGGGGCGAGGGCTCAACGCGCTCCTGCCGCAAGCAGCGGAGAGATGTAGCATGGACGGTACCGTCACGCTCGACCTCGTGACCGCCCGCGATCTCTGCCGGCGGGCCGCCCTGGCCGCCGGCGCCACCGAGGCCGCCGCCGGATCCATCGCCGATGCCGCCGTCGCCGCCGAGGCCTCCGGCCGGCCGACACTCGGTCTCGGCCATTTCATGGATTACTTGGATGCTTTCCGGGCCGGCCGCATCGACGGGCGCGCTACTCCGGAGCTGACCCGTCCGGTACCCGCCGTCATCCTCTCGGACGCCCGAGGCGGCGTCGCCCATCTCGGATTCGACCTCGCCCTCGACGATCTGGTGGTCACCGCGAAGAGCCTCGGCCTCGCCTTGTTCGCCCAGCGCAACGCCTACACCTGCGGTGAGCTCGGCTGGTTCGCCTGCCGCGTCGCCGAGGCCGGGCTCCTGTCGCTCGCCGCCACCAACAGCCCACCCTTGATGGCCGGCTCCGGCACGACCCGGCCCGTTTTCGGCACCAACCCCATCGCCCTCGCCGCCCCGCAGGCTGACGGCCCACCGCTCCTGATCGACCAGTCGTCGAGTGCGACGGCCTACGTGAATGTCCGCCGCGCCGCCCAGGAGGGACGCTCCATCCCCGAAGGCTGGGCCGTCGACGACGAGGGCCGCCCGACGACCGACCCGCACGCCGCCATGAACGGGGCCCTGCTACCCTTCGGCGGTGCCCGTGGCGGCAACATCGCCCTGCTCGTCGAAGTTCTCACCGCCGGCCTCTGCGGCGGCAACTGGTCCCTCGACGCCCCGCCGATCGGCACCGGCGACGCCTGTCCGGCCGTCAGCCTCTTCGTCCTCGCCATCGACCCAGGCCCGATCACGCCGGACTTCTCCGAACGACTCCAGGCCCAACTCCATCGCCTGGCCGAGACCTACGGCGTCCACATCCCCGGCCGAAACAAGGCGGCGTCCCGTGAAAAGGCGAGGGCCGAGGGCATCACCGTGCCCTCGGCCCTGCTGCGACGACTCGAAGGCGGGATCGGCTGAGCCCGCTCAGGAGATTCCGCCGAGGCTCACATACTTGATCTCGAGATAGTCCTCGATCCCGTACTTGCTGCCCTCGCGGCCCATGCCGCTCTCCTTGACCCCGCCGAAAGGGGCCACCTCGACCGAGATCACACCGTCGTTCACGCCGACGAGGCCCACCTCCAGCGCCTCGGCGACGCGGAAGATGCGGCCGATGTCGCGGGCGTAGAAGTAGCCGGCGAGGCCGACATCGGCGTCGTTCGCCTGCCGGATCACGTCCTCCTCGGTCTCGAAGCGGAAGAGCGGGGCCAGCGGCCCGAAGGTCTCCTCGTGCGCCACCTTCATCTGCTCGTTGCAATTGGCGAGCACCGTCGGCTGGAAGAACAGGCCGCCCAGCTCGTGCCGCTTGCCGCCCAGCAGCACGGTCGCACCCTTGCCGGTGGCGTCGCCGATGTGCTCCTCGACCTTCTCGACCGCGTTGCCGTCGATCATCGGGCCGACCAGCACGTCCTTGGCCGTCCCCGGGCCTACCGTCAGCTTGGCGACCGCGGCCGCGAACTTGCGGGCGAACTCGTCGTAGACGCCGGACTGCACATAGATCCGGTTGGTGCACACACAGGTCTGGCCGCAATTGCGGAACTTGCAGGCGATCGCACCCTCGACCGCCCTATCGATGTCGGCGTCGTCGAAGACGATGAAGGGGGCGAGGCCACCCAGCTCCATCGACACCCGCTTCACGGTGTCGGCACACTGCTTCAGCAGGATCTTGCCGACCTCGGTCGAGCCCGTGAACGAAACCTTGCGCACCGTCTTGTTGCTGCAGAGCTCCCCGCCGATGGCGCCGGCACTGCCCGTGATGACGCTGAACACGCCGGCCGGCACGCCCGCCCGCTCCGCCAACTCGGCCATCGCCAGTGCCGAATAGGGCGTGGCACTGGCAGGCTTCACCACCATCGTGCACCCGGCGGCCAGCGCCGGTCCGACCTTCCGTGCGATCATCGCATTCGGAAAGTTCCAGGGCGTGATCGCAGCACAAACGCCGACCGGCTGTTTCAGCACCAGGATGCGCCGGCTGGCGACCGTCTGCGGGATGACCTCGCCATAGACGCGCTTCGCCTCCTCGGAAAACCATTCCAGGAACGACGCCCCGTAGCCGACCTCGCCCTTGGCCTCGGCCAGCGGCTTTCCCTGCTCGCGCGTCATCAGGTAGGCGAGGTCGTCGGCGTTCGCCATGACGAGCTCGAACCAGCGCCGCAGGATCGCCGAGCGCTCCTTCGCGGTCTTCGCCCGCCACGCCGGGAGCGCCTTGTCGGCGGCCTCGATGGCGTGCCGCGTCTCGGCGACCCCGAGGCTCGGCACGGTGCCGATCGTCTCGCCCGTCGCCGGGTCGGTCACCGGGATCGTCTTGCCGCTCTCGGCCCCGACCCAGGTCCCGCCGACATAGCACTGCTCGCGGAAGAGAGCCTTGTCCTTCAGCTGATTGCGCAGGTCCTTGAGGGCTGTCGCCATGGCTCCCTACCTCGTTCCGTCGTTCTGGAGCCGCCTGACAGGCGGCCTGTGTGTCGCCCGGATGTAGGTCCCCGGGCGGAAGCTCACAAGGCAGGGGCGCCGAGCGCGCCCGGGAACCGCGGCGAGGGATCATTGAGAAATGCCTCCTCGATGAGGAAGCGCGTGTGCGGCAGCATGACGAGATCCGCTGTGTCCTCTTTGGCGAACCAGCGCACCTCGCTCGTCTCCTCGCCGTCGCCAGCAGCGATCCCGCCCGTCACCCGGGCGTTGAAGACGATGGCCACATAGCCGCAGAGGTCACCGTTGGGGTACAGCAGGCGGAAGTCCGGCCCGCCATAGACGCCGACGATGCCGGTCAACTCGACGTCGAGGCCCGTCTCCTCACGGCACTCCCGCCTCGCGGCCTCGGCCGGCGACTCGTCGGGATCGATGCCGCCGCCGACGGTCTGCCACTCGCCGGTTTCCAGGTTCCGCACGAGCAGGATGCGGCCCTGCTCGTCGCGCGGGAACACGGCGACCGAGGGCATCAGGATCAGGTCGTGCCCGACGCGGTCGCGAAGCGAGCGGAGATAGGGAGAGATCGCCAAGCTGCCTGTCCTCGCCTCGTTGGTTTCGCGTAAAACGGTCGGACCACGCTGCGCGCCTGCCTGCGCGCTCTACGGGATGAGAGATGCCTCACCGCGCGATCGATCTCGACGCCTATTTCCGCCGCATCGGTTACGGCGGCCCGACCGTCGCCATCGTCGACACACTGGCGATCCTGCAGGCGCACCATGCCGAGCGCATCCCATTCGAAAACATCGATGTCCTGGTCGGCCGTCCCGTCCGGCTGGATACCGCCTCCCTGGAAGCAAAGCTCGTGCGGGCCGGCCGCGGCGGCTACTGCTTCGAGCAGAACGCCCTCTTCATGCAGGCCCTGCAGGCGCTCGGCTTCCACGTCACGGCCCTTGCCGCGAGGGTACTCTGGCGCCGCCCCGCGGACACCGTCACGCCGCGCACCCACATGCTGCTGCGGGTGGACCTGCCGGAAGGTGCCTATCTCGCCGATGTCGGCTTCGGTGGTGCCACGCCCACGGCACCTCTCCGCCTGGACCCCGGTTCACAGCAGCGGACCCCGCTGGAGCCGTTCCGTCTTGCCAACCACGGCACCTATCTGGAACTGCACATCTTCCAGGAAGACGCTTGGTCCCCGCTCTACCGCTTCAGTCTGGAGCCCCAGCACCCGATCGATCTCGATCTCGGCAACTGGTACGTCGCGACCCATCCCGAATCGTTCTTCCGCAACCATCTGCTGGCCGCACGGGTCACCGCCACGGGGCGCCACGGCCTGCTCGACCGCGACTACTCCTGGCGCGACGCCACGGGCGCCTTAAGCGAGAACCGCCACATCGTCGAACCGACGGACCTGCTCGACGTCCTTGAAGATCGGTTCGAGCTGACCCTCACGGCCGAGGACCGCGATGCCGTGGCATCGCGGCTCGCCGCGTTGCCGTCGGCCTAGCTCAGGCCGCGAGGCCCTTCGCCAGGAAGGACGACATCCGCCGCGAGAAGGCGCCGGGGTCGGGGATCGGCTCGCCCTCGACGATCCGCGCCTGATCGAGCAGCAGCTTGCCGACCTCGTCGAACTCCTGGCCCTTCGCGGTGTCCTTGGCGAGGTCGGCCATCGCCCGGATCAGCGCATGCTGCGGGTTGATCTCCAGCACGCGCTTGCTCAGCTGGTTGATCTGGCTGTGCTGCTTCAGGAACCGCTCCAGGCGCAGGTCGAGCCCGTGCTCCTCGGCGACGAGGCAGACGGCACTGTCCTTCAGCCGCTTGCTCGCCCGCACGTCGCCCACCGCCTCGCCCAGCGTCACCTTGAGCCGGGCGACGAGGCGCTTCAGCGCGTCCTCGGGCAGGGCAGGCGACTCGTCCTTCGGTCCCTCCACGTCCTTCACGCCCGACAGGTCGACATCTCCCCGGGTCAGCGAGCGGAAGGCCTTGCCGTCGAAGTCCTTGACCTCCTGCAGCCAGAACTCGTCGACCGGATCGTCCAGCAGCAGCACCTCGACACCCTTGGCCAGCGCCTGCTCCAGCTGCGGGCTCGTCCGCAGGGCGTCGGCACTCTCGCCGGTGATGTAGTAGATCGCGTCCTGCCCCTCGGGCAGCTTCGCCACATACTCCTCGAGCGAGATCCAGTCCTTGCCCCGCGTGCTCTTGAAGCGGGCCAGCCGCAGCAGCTTCTCGCGGTTCTCCTGGTCCTCGTAGAGGCCTTCCTTCACCACCGGCCCGAACTGCGCCCACCAGTCAAGGAACGAGAGCGCCTTCGTCTCCCCTTGCGGCTTCTCGCCCTCGGCGGGCTCGGCGAACTCCGCGTTCTCGGGTGCCTTCGCTTTGTTCAGCAACTCGTCGACGACGCGGCGGGTGATGACCTTCTTGATCTTCGAGACGACGGCACCGTGCTGCAGCGTCTCGCGGCTCACGTTGAGCTGCAGGTCCTCGCTGTCGACGACACCGGAGACGAAGCGGAGGTAGCGCGGCAGCAGCCCTTCCACATCGTCGCTGATGAACACGCGGCGGACATAGAGCTTCACCCCGTGGCGGCGCTTCGGATCATAGAGGTCGAACGGCTTGGTCGCCGGCACGAACAGGAGGGCCGAATAGGTCAGCATGCCCTCGGCCGAGAAATGCACCCGCGCGAACGGATCGTCGAAATTGTGCGAAACGTGGTGATAGAATTCCTTGTACTGCTCCTCGGTGATCTCCGACTTCGACCGCGTCCAGAGTGCCGAAGCCTCGTTGATCTGCGTCGGCTCGGACGAGCTGGTCTTGGTGTCGCCGGCCTTCGGCCGATGCTCCAGGATGATCGGGATCGCGATATGGTCGGAATAGGTGCGGATGACCTGCCGGATCTTCCAAGGATCGAGCAGTTCCGTAGCGTCCGACTTCATGTGCAGCGTGATCGAAGTGCCGCGCGGTAGCGGGTCGGTCGCCTCGCGGACCGTGTAGCCCGTGCGCCCGTCCGAGGCCCACAGCCAGCCCTTGTCCTCGCCGGCCTTGCGGCTCTGCACGACGACCTGGTCGGCCACCATGAAGACCGAATAGAAGCCGACGCCGAACTGGCCGATCAGCTTCAGGTCCTTCTCCTTGTCGCCCGACAGCTGGTCGAGGAAGCGGGCGGTGCCCGACCGCGCAATGGTACCCAGATGCTCGACCAGATCCTCGCGGCTCATGCCGATACCGTTGTCGGCCACGGTGAGCAGGCCCTGCGCCTCGTCGCTCAGGATCCGGATCTTCAGCTCGGGATCGTCGCCCAGCAGCTCGGGCGTGGAGAGCGAGAGATAGCGGAGCTTGTCGCACGCGTCCGACGCGTTGCTGACCAGCTCGCGCAGGAAGATCTCCCGCTCCTTGTAGAGCGAGTTGATGACGATATCGAGGACACGGCCGACATCGGCCTCGAACGGCTGGGCGGTCTCGCTCATGCCATGGCTCTCCGACGATTCACTGCAAGTCCGCGGGGTTCGCCCCGATTTGGGGATGCTGTGCCCGGCGTTCAACGGGCCGTCGCGAGCGGCCGGCGGCGCGGCATCATCGCGGCTACGTCGGGGCGTCCGCAGCGGCGAACGCCCCATCGTGCAGATGCCGTCGGTTCAGCGGACGGTCGCGACGAAGACCAGGCGCCAGATGGGACGGCCGTCGGAGCCGGGCCCGAACTCCAGCCGCTCGACGCTCGTCACGTCGAGACCCGCGGCTTCGAACAAGGCCCGCAACGTCGGCTCCGAATACCAGCGAATGAAGGTTCCGCTGCCCTCGAACGTCTCGTGGTCCGTCTCGCTGTCGATGAAGTCGATGAACAGCGTGGCCCCGGGCCGCAGCTGCGAGCGCAGGTTGTGGAGAGCGGCACTGCAGTTCGGGAAGAGATGCTCGAAGGTCGACGAGCAGACGACGACGTCGAAACCGTCGGCATCCCGCCACTCGTTGACGTCACCCTGGACGAACCGTGTCCTGTCGTCGCCGAGGCCGGCGTTCAGCCGGGCGACGCGGGCCGCGGAGAGGTCGACGCCGACATAGGACCCGTAGGACAGCGCACGGGCCCGCATCGCCTTGAGGATGCGCCCATAACCCGGTCCGATCTCCAGGATGCGGTCGCCTCCCGCAAAGGAGCGGTGCCGGCAATAGAGGTCGACCAGCGAATCGCCCGTCATGCTGACGCCCCAGGTCAGTCCGACGTCGGGTTCGTCGTCCCGCCAGCGCTTCTGTGACAGCCGAAGATCGGGCTTCTCGATCTGCGTCTCGGCGAAGCGCTTGCCGTCGACGTCGATCCGGACCGTCGCCTCCGGTGTCCGGAGGTAGCCTTCGAGAGACAGCGCGAACGAGCGGCAGCCGTCGCCGTGACCCGCCCGTTCGAGGTCCTCGCGGTAGGCGGTGGGTGAGAGCGTCGCGAGCTTGCGCCCGTCGAGATAGACCTCGACGCGATCGCATGGTCCTGCCCGATCGAACCAGCCCCTCACCGCCGCGTGAGACACCTCGTCGAGCTCGCCACGAAGTGGCGTAACGTCCGTCTCTTTCGACTCTCGTCGCTTCTCGCCCTGGAGAAGCTTTTCGACGCGACGTTTTACTTTGGTCAGCCGACTCCGCTTGCCCCTTCCGTCGGTTGTTGTGTTCTCTTTCGGATCCACATCTATAGAAGATTTGTCTTCCATGCTACCCTCCGCAATAGCGGCGATCGTCGGCCGTTCGCTCCTTCTTGTCGAGACCCCTCTAAGAAACTTTGAGCGCGTGCTCGATGCTGGACAAGTGTTCAGACGACGGCCCGCAGGAACGGAATCGGTTGGGCGAAACCCTTGAGATCGGCGGTGCCGGATCTTGTCGTGCGCCCCACGAGTCGGGTGCGGACCTCGGGATCGGCGGCGAGGCTCGTCGACAACACGATGTCACTACCCTGGCTTTCGCCTTGCAGCCGCGCGGCGAGGTTCACCGTGCTGCCGAAATAGTCGAGCCGGTCGTTCAGGGTCACGGCGATGCAGGGGCCTTCGTGCAGGCCGAGCTTCAGCACGATCCCGCTGCCCTGCGCGGCGTTGAACGCCGCAATCCCGTCCTGCATCGCCAAGGCCGCGGCGAGACCGCTCGCCGGATCCTTGAACGCTGCCATCACGGCGTCACCGATCGTCTTGACGATCGCGCCGTCATGCTCGCGGACGCAGCGGGCCAGAAAGGCGAAATGCTCGCGGACCAGGTGGTATGCCCCGGCATCCCCGATCGCCCCATAGAGCGCGGTCGAGCCCCGCAGATCGCTGAACAGCAGCGTCACGCGGTCGATCCCCACCTCGTCGCCCGGCCGCAGCACCTGCTCGGAGAACAGATCGCGGAAGGCCTGCAGCGCCGTCATCCGGTCGGCCAGCAGCGCCTCCTCGACCCAACGCCGCTCCTCGATCACCGCTGTCCGCTGCACCGCCGAATCGTTGACGAGGCGCACGACACCAGACGGGGAGGGGGACCCTGCCTCGATGCCGTCGGCGGTGAGAAGCACCGAGGGAAACACTCCCCCATCGAACTTGATGTCCGCCTCCGGGCCGATCTCCAGCGTCCGCAGGCGGTACGGCCCCGGGTCGGGCAACTCCTCGAGCTCACGCGTTTCACCCGGCGCCAGGGTGATGTGCGCCCAGACGTGCGGCATGCTCATCGGCCCGAAGAGGCAGAACTCGCCGGCTGCGACTTGCCTGACCGCCTCGGCGGGCCGGAAGCTCAGCTCGACATTGGCCGAGAAGTCGCGGCCGTAATCGATGTTGCAGGTCCCGCAATGGGCACCCTTGGGCAGCTCGTCGAGGCCCGTGCTCACCGATTTCGCGATCCGACAGCGTGGGCACAGCAGGTCCCAGCGCAGCGCCAGGAGGCCGAGGCGCGTGGCGATCAGGCAGAGCTCGACCGCCTGCCGCTCCGGCACGCCCCAGAGCTTGGCCAGAGCCAACGGTCGGATCTTCAGCGCGTCGTTGTCGGAGGCGCTGCGGACATGGAGGATCAGACGGTCCCCCAGCCCGTGCGCATAGGGCGATGCCGCAAGCTCCGCACGGATCCGCTCCAGCCGCGCTTCAGCCCCCGCAGCGAGCGTCGGCGGCGCCACCTCGAACGCCCCTTCACGCTCGCCGACCGCAAACCGATCCGCTTCCGCCGCCAACCGCCGCAGTGTCTTGCCGAAGTTCGGAAAGAACGGTCCCGCCAGCAGCGCCCGGCCCAACAGTCCGCTCGGCTCCGCCGTCAGCGCATAGGTCCCGCGGCAGCCCGCACCGTCGTCTTCCAGGCTGAACCTCGCCGTGATCCGGCGCAGCGGGCCGTTGTGGAACAGCCGCGTGTGCTCGAACCAGCGCTCGGCCACCCAGTTGCAGGGCAGGTCGTCCCACACCAGCGCCAGCGGACCGATCTTCGCCCGCCCGACGAACGCGATGCCGCCGTCCGGCTCGGTGCGCTCCTCGATCGTCTGCCGGGGCAGCTTCGCCGCCTCGTTGAACCGGGCTGTGTCCGCCATCGCCGTCCAGACGGACCCCCGAGGCCCGGCGAAGGCGAGATCGTAGGTCCGCGTCCTGCCGCCCGAGCCCATCCGCCGACGGTCTCCGCACGTTTCCCTCACCTATACGTAGCCGGACCGGCCGACGGACGCGATCAACCTTCCGTCATCTCGGTTCGGTGGATTGCCCCTTGCCTTGTGGTGATTCGGCCCCGATGTTCACAACATGTTGTCTGACCCGTCGGACCGGGGTCGCGTGGTCGCGGTATTGGGGCCCACCAATACCGGCAAGACGCACCTCGCCGTCGAGCGGATGCTGGCGCACCGCTCGGGCATGATGGGCTTCCCCCTCCGCCTCCTCGCCCGCGAGATCTACGACCGCATCCTCGCCTTGCGCGGCCCTGACGCCGTGGCGTTGGTCACCGGCGAGGAGAAGGTCGGTCCCGAGAACGCCCGCTACACGGTCTGCACCGTCGAGGCGATGCCGGTCGAGCGCCCCGTCGCCTTCCTCGCCGTCGACGAGATCCAGCTCTGCGCCGACCTCGAGCGCGGCCACATCTTCACCGACCGGCTGCTGAACGCGCGCGGCACCGAGGAAACGATGTTCCTGGGGGCGGAGACGATCCGCCCGGTGCTGAAGCGGCTCGTGCCGCAGGCCGAAGTCATCACCCGCCCGCGCTACTCGCTCCTCACCTATGCCGGCGACGCCAAGCTGAACCGGCTGCCGCGGCGCAGTGCCGTCGTCGCCTTCACCGCCGCCGACGTCTACCAACTGGCCGAGGTCGTCCGCCGTCAGAAGGGCGGGGCCGCCGTGGTGCTCGGAGCCCTCAGCCCGCGCACCCGCAACGCCCAGGTCGGCATGTACCAGGCCGGCGAGGTCGACCATCTGGTGGCGACGGACGCCATCGGCATGGGCCTCAACATGGACGTGGCGCATGTCGCGTTCGCCAGCCTGGAGAAGTTCGACGGCCGCCAGCACCGCCGCCTCGCATCCGCCGAGATCGCGCAGATCGCCGGCCGCGCCGGCCGTCACATGTCGAACGGCACCTTCGGCGGCACCAACGGCTGCGCCCCGTTCGAGGACAAGGAGCTGGAGGCGGTCGAGAACCACGCTTTCCCGCCGGTGAAGGTCCTGCGCTGGCGCAACGACCGGCTCGACTTCTCCAGTGTGGACGCCCTATCGGCGAGCCTCGACGCGCCGCCACCGGTCGACTGCCTCGTCAAGGTGCGGGACGCGCTAGACGACCGCAGCCTCGCCTTCCTCTCGCGCCGCGACGACATCCGGGCCGTCGCCGACCGGGCCGAGCGCATCCGCCTGCTCTGGCAGGTCTGCCAGATCCCCGACTTCCGCAAGACGCTGACCGACGCCCACCTGCACCTGCTGGCGAAGGTCTTCGGCTACCTGACCTCGGGACCGGGGCGCCTGCCAAACGACTGGCTGGGCGGCATGATCGCCCGTTTGGAACGAACCGACGGCGACATCGACACGCTGGTCACGCGGATCGCGCACATCCGCACCATGACCTACCTCTCGCACCGGCGGACCTGGCTGAACGATCCGCTGCACTGGCAGGAGCGAGCGCGCGAGGTCGAGGACCGCCTGTCCGACGCCCTGCACGATCGGCTGACTCAGCGCTTCGTCGACCGCCGCACCTCCGCTCTCGTCCGCTCGCTGCGCGAAAACGGCGAGCATGCGGCCCAGGTCGATGCCAACGGCGAGGTCGTGGTCGACGACCATGTGGTCGGCCGCATCGACGGGCTCGTCTTCAGCCTGGAGCGCCGCGAGGGCGATCCCGACGCCAAGGCGCTTGCCGCCGCCGCCCGCCGCGCCGCCATGCCCTCGCTGCTTCGCGCCGTGGCGAAGCTCGCCAAGGCCGAGGACGCCGATCTCTCCCTCGACGACGAGAACCGCGTGCTCTGGCAGGGCAAGCCCGTGGCCCGTCTCCGGCCCGGTGCCTCCGTGCTGGAGCCGCGCATCGAGCCGGTCCTCGACGCCGGGCTCGACGAGCGCGCCGCCGCCACCGTGCGCCGACGGATAGGTGCATGGCTGGAGAAGCAGCTCGGGGCGCCTCTGCTGCCGCTCCGCAAGCTGCAGGCCGCAGCCGCCGATCCGACGCTCGGGCCCCGGGTTCGCGGCCTCGCCTTCCGTCTCGTCGAGGCTCTTGGCTCGCTGGAGACGCGGGCCGCTCACGACCTCCTGGCCCATGCCGACGCCAACGAGCGCCGTGTGCTCACGGGCTACGGCGTCCGTTTCGGCGTTCACCATCTCTATGTGCCGGCGCTGCTCCGCGCGGCGCCGATCGAGGCCCGGGCACGCCTGTGGCAGATCGCGCATGGTCGGCCGGGTACGCGTCCCACGTCCGGCCAGACCGTCTGGCGGCCGGTGCCGCCCGATCTCGATCCGGCAGCGGCTCTGGCGGTCGGGTTCGCGTTGGCCCAAGGGATCGCGATCAGGCTCGACATCCTGGAGCGGCTGGCCGCCCGCCTGCGCTCGGCGGCGCGTGAGGCCGACCCGTTCACGGTCTCGACCCAGCTCGGCGCTGAAGCCGGCCTGTCGCGTGCGGAGCTGGTCGCCGTGATCGGTGCCCTCGGCTACGCGCCCACGGGCTCGGCCGAGGTCCTGGCCTTCCGGCGTCGCCAGCGGCCCGCCCCGACGCGGCGAGGCGTCGAGGAGCGCAAGCGTCAGGCCGTGCGCGGACGCCCCGAGTCCCCCTTCGCGTTGTTGGCCCAGCTGAAGGTAGGTGCGTGAACGAACCCTCGACGGCCCTGCGAATCGACAAATGGCTCTGGCAGGCGCGCTTCGTGCGCCACCGCGAGCTGGTCCAACGGCTGCTCCAGGAGCGCCGGGTCCGTCTCAACAATCAGGTGGTGAGCAAGACGCATCAGCTCGTTCGGCCGGGCGACGTGCTGACGGTCACGGAGCCCGCCCGGGTGCGGGTGCTGAAGGTCCTGGCACTCGGTGACCGGCGCGGGCCGGCCACCGAGGCGAGGGTGCTCTACGAGGAGCTTGCCGCTCTCGACTGAGAGCCGGCGCCTACTGCTTCGAGACGATGAACGCGATCACGTCCTGAACTTCCTCGGGCTTCTTCAGGCCGGGGAACGCCATCTTGTTGCCGGGGACGAAGTCCTTGGGTGCCGGCAGGTACTCGGCGATCGTCTCTTCCGTCCAGACGAGGCCTTCCTCACCCTTCTTCTTCATCGCATCGGAGTACTTGAAGCCGTCCACGGTGCCGGCCTTGCGGCCGATCACGCCGCTCAGGTGCGGGCCGACCCGGTTCTGGTCGCTGTCGATGACGTGGCACGCCTGGCAGCGCTTGAACACCTTCTCGCCGGCGACCGGATCACCGGCCGCATTGGCGGTGCCTGCCACGAGCACGGCCAATCCAACACCCATCAGCAAACGGTTGAGCATCTCGCCTCCACTGCACAAGACCCTGCCTTCGGCGGGTCGGCTACATCCCCACGCGGGCTTCCTAGGCCAACGTGCACAAGCCGTCCACGTTCCGGCCTGCGTCAGGCGACCGCTCTGGCCGACCTGTCGCCGAAGATCGCGGTGCCCACTCGTACGTGCGTCGCCCCGAATCGGATGGCGGTCTCGTAGTCGCTGCTCATGCCGACGCTGACCCAGGGCAGGCCGTGCCGAGCCGCCAGCTTCGCCAACAGTGCCGCGTGCAGCGCCACGTCTTCCGCGTCCGGCGGAATGGCCATGAGACCGGTGAGCCGTAGTTCCAGCTCGCGGCAGAGCTCGACGAGTGCCGGCAGACCGTCCGGGAAAACGCCGGATTTCTGCGGCTCCTCGCCCGTATTGACCTGCACGAGCACCTGCGGGCGACGCTCCTGCCGCGCCATCTCTTTAGCCAGCTCGCGCGCCAGCTTCGGCCGGTCGACGGTCTGGATGACGTCGAACAGGGTGACGGCCTCCTTCGCCTTGTTGCTCTGCAGGCCGCCGATCATGTGGAGCTCCAGCTCCGGAGCACTTTGTCGCAGGGCGGGCCAGCGCCCCGCGGCCTCCTGCACGTAGTTCTCGCCGAAGACCCGCTGGCCGGCGGCCAGCGCCGCCCCGATCCGTGCTTCGGGCTGGCTCTTGCTCACCGCGATCAGCGTCACCTCGGCCGGATCGCGCCCCGCCGCCCGAGCCGCCGCGGCGATGCGCTCGCGCACCTCGGCCAGCTGCTCCGCCACCGCCGCCCCGGACGGTTGACCCTGTTCGGTCACCCTCGCACCCTTGCCGCCAGACTGGCCATCCGGAGAGGCCGATGACCTTCGACGAGATCGTGGCGCCGTTGGACGCCGCCGCCTTCCACCGCGACTATCTTGGCCAGCGCCCGCTCCATCTGCAAGGCGACCCGCTGAAGTGGGATCGGGTGATGAACTGGGAGCTGCTGAACCGGCTCCTCGCCATGAACACCATCTGGTCGGCGGCCTCGCTCCTCCTGGTGCTGGACAAGGAGCAGCTGCCGGTCACGGCCTATGCGAGCGTGGCCTCGGGCCGCGACGGCGGACAGGTGCTGCGGCCCGATCCCGTCCGCGTCCGCGCGTTCCTCAAACGCGGTGCCACGCTCGTCCTCAACGACATCGACCAGCTCACACCCGACCTCTCGGCCTTCGCCCGGGCGATGGAGCGCGCACTCGGCGGGAAAGTGCAGGCCAACCTGTACATGTCCTCGAAGCGCAAGCAGGGCTTTCGGGTCCATTTCGACTACCACGACGTGTTCGCCGTCCACGTCATGGGTGAGAAGACCTGGATGGTCTACGAGGGTCGCGAGGAATCGCCGATCACCCATCCGCGCTTCACCTCGCTGACCCAGGAGTACAAGGACAAGGCGAAGGGCGAGCTGTGGAAGGAGGTCCGGATGCGCCCGGGCGACCTCCTCTATCTGCCGCGCGGCCAGTATCACTACGCCCTGGCCGACGACAGCCCGTGTGCGCACATCGCCTTCGGCGTCACCTATCCGATCGGTGTGGACGTCGTCTCCTGGCTGTTTGAGCAGACCGTCGCCGAGCCGCTGGGTCGGCAGAACCTGCCGCGCGGCGACGCCAAGGCCCTGGCGGCACGCCTGGCGGACATCGGCGACTGGATCGCCGGCCTCCTGCGCGAGTCCAAGGCCGTGGAGGCGCTGGCCGCTTTCGAGCGCAACTTCCACTGGCAGCGCGAGACCTACGACCTCCCGGGCCTCATCGAATCGGCCGATGAGCAGTGGCACGTCCGCCGTCGCGGGATGAAGCTCGTTGAGCAGGGCGGCCGCTTCGGGCTCACCAAGGAGGGCACGAGGCAGGCGGTCGAGGTCCCGGGCGCCATCGTGCCGCTCGTCAAGTGGACGCTGCAGCGTGATGGATTCGCGCGCCAAGAGATCGCTACGGCCTTTTCCGACCAGTCGGAGCAAGTCGACCGCTTCATTGCGGACATGGCGCGCATGGGGTTGCTCGAAGCCGCGTCCAGCGGTGGCTAAACTATTGGCGTCGATTGGATTTTTGCTAGGAACCGGATGGTTGTAGCACTCTGTAATGTTTGTTGCAGGGTCGACACACGCATCCGCCAACCCAATCCACGCGCCTTTGTTGCGGTTGCCTCGTGTTGCGGCCTTCCGGATAACGCCTGTGAGAGCGGGAGGGCGGCTCGACCTTTTCGACGCGGGTGACGCCGCGGGAGTAGCTAGGTCGGCATCGGGCTCTACGAGATCGCCTTCAGGACCCGCAACGGAGAGGAGATAAACGGAATGCAACTCAAGAAGGTTCTGCTGGGGACGACCGCCATCCTCGGCGCCGGCCTCATGACCCTCGCCGCCCCGGGCACTGTCTCGGCGCAGCAGGTCCCCACGGTCTCCCCGGGCGGCGCACTCGATCTGACGCTGACCGGCTTCATCCGGTTCCGCGCCAGCGGCGGCCAGATCGACCAGGCGCAACAGAACAACGACCTGTCGAACGGCCTCGACTTCTCGAACGACACCGAGTTCCACGTCGTGGCGCGCGGCAAGAGCGAGGAGTACGGCTTCGAGTACGGCGGCACGATCGAGTTCGAGGCCGACACCAACAGCACGCTGAATACCGACGAGACCTGGCTGTTCCTGCGCGGCGGCTTCGGTGAGTTCCGCTTCGGTGACGACGACGGCGTGGTCGACGACAACAAGATCGGCGGTGCCACGGTCGCGGCCGGTACCGGCGGTATCGACGGCTCCATCATCGACACCACGTATGTCGCCAGCGTCGGCAACTCGGTGAGCGGCCTCGTCGGCCCGCTGAACTCGGGCGACGCCACGAAGATCGTTTACTACACCCCCGACTTCGGCGGCTTCCGCGCCGGCGTCAGCTACACGCCGAACTCGGACAGCAACGGTAGCAACCTCGCCAGCAAGCAGCAGATCGCGCAGGACTGGGTCGAAGGTGCCCTGATCTACGAAGGTCAGTTCAGCGGCGTCGGCGTCCAGGCCTCGGCGGTCGGCAGCGGTGCGCGTTGCACCCGCGGTCAGATCAACGGCCAGAACGTCTCGACCACCTGCAGCGACAGCGGCTGGGGTCAGGACCTCTACGTCTACGGTGGCGGTGCCGCCCTCGACCTGTTCGGCGTCAACGTGGCCGGCGGCTACTTCAAGTCCAAGCTCGGCAAGCTCGAGCAGGACATCGTGAACGCCGGTGTCGGCGTCGGCTTCGGCCCGGTGAACACCTCGGTGACCTGGGGCTACGTGGTCGACCAGGATGGGTTCAACTACAGCCATCCCTGGAACCTCGTGTTCTCGGCTGACGTCGGCCTCGCTCCGGGCCTCGTGCTCGCCGGCGACGTCGGCTACTTCGACAACGACGTGAAGTGCTCGGGTTGCGCCGACAACTCCTTCACGGGCGGCGACAAGGGTTGGCAGGCGGTGGCCCGTCTCGGCCTCGACTTCTGATCTCGTAGCTCTCCGAGCTTGAGCCGACCGGGGCGGCAGTCCGCAAGGACTGCCGCCCCTTCTGTTTTTAAGACCCGAGGCAGAGGGGGATGGTGGAATGAACAGGCACGCCCTGATGGGTAGTGTCGGGGCACTTGCGCTTTCGCTAAGCACCCCTGAGCCGCTCTCGGCCCAGCAGGTGCCGGAAGTCGTCCCGGGCGGGGCGCTCGACCTGACGTTGACCGGCTTCAACCGGTTCTGGGTGACGGGCGGCCAACTCGACGACGAGCAGCAGGACGACAGCCTGTCGCGCGGCCCCGATTTCACCATGGACACCGAGTTCCACGTCGTCGCCCGAGGCAAGAGCGAGGAGTATGGGTTCGAGTATGGCGGCACGATCGAGTTCGAGGCCGACACGAATCAGACGCTCAACACCGACGAGACCTGGCTCTTCCTGCGCGGTGACTTCGGCGAGTTCCGGTTCGGCGACGACGACAGCGTGATCGACGACAACAAGATCGGCGGTTTCACCGTGGCCGCAGGTACCGGCGGCATCGACGGCGACGTCGTCAGCGATATCCTGACCTATCCGGTCCAGCCCTATGTCAGCGACGACGCCACCAAGGTGACCTACTACACGCCGGACTTCGGCGGTTTCCTGGTCGCCATCGGCTACACCCCGAACCAGGCGGAGGTCGACGGCGCCGCCTTCAACGGCAACGCCCTCGCACGCAAGAACGGGCCGGAGTCGGTGAAGGTGTCCGATCAGGTCGAGAGTGCCCTGGTCTATCAGGGCGATGTTGCCGACATCGGCGTCCAGGCCAGTGTCTATGGCGCCTGGGCCAGGTACAATCACAACAACGACGACGACACTTATGGGGACGACAGTGCCTTCTACAGCTACGGCGGCGGCTTCGCCCTCGATCTGTACGGGATCAATGTGGGTGCGGGCGGCTATCACCAGAAGATCGGCGACTTCGAGCAGACGGCCGTGAACGCCGGCATCGGGGTGGGCTTCGGTCCGGTGAACACGTCGCTCACCTGGGGCCAGACGGTGGCACTCAGCGACTCGCCGGGCATCGGCAACCCCTGGCTCGTCGTTCTCTCGGCCGATATCGGTCTCGCTCCCGGCCTCTCCCTCGCCGGCGACATCTCCTACTTCGACAACGAGGTGGACCAGACCGGCGCCGAGATCCTGGGCTACAGCGGTGGCGACAAGGGCTGGGTCGGGATCGCCCGCCTCGGCCTCGACTTCTGATCCGGCGGCGGTGGCGCGCCGGCCGTTCGTGGTGGTGTCCCTGACGTGATCTTCAGCCGCTGAACGGCCTTATTGCCGTTCCGCAACAATGCGGAAATCGAGGCGCCATCCGGGTGCGATGAGCCCATTCGTTCGTTGGCCTGGGCAACTTACCCCCTGTGGAGCTTGCCCATGCGGCCCAATCATTGGTGGCTCGGCACCGTCGCGGCCTCGGCACTACTCGCCGGCGAAGCGCCGGCCCACGCCCAGCAGGTGCCGACCGTCGTCCCCGGCGGGGCGCTCGATCTGACGCTGACCGGCTTCATCCGCTTTCGCACCACCGGCGGCGAGTTCGACGACGCCCGTCTCGACGATGACCTGTCCCGCAGCGTCGATTTCTCGAACGACACCGAGTTCCACGTCGTGGCGCGCGGCAAGAGCGAGGAGTACGGCTTCGAGTATGGCGGCACGATCGAGTTCGAGGCCGACACCGACCAGACGCTCAACACCGACGAGACCTGGCTCTTCCTCCGCGGTGCCTTCGGCGAGTTCCGCTTGGGCGACGACGACGGCGTCGTCGACGACAACAAGATCGGCGGCTACACGGTAGCGGCGGGCACCGGCGGCATCGACGGCGACGAGGTCGACACCATCATCACCGGCGTCGTGCAGCCCTTCGTCAGCGACGACTCGACCAAGCTCACCTACTACACGCCGGACTTCGGTGGCTTCCGCGGCGGCGTAAGCTATACGCCGAACCAGGCGCGCATCGACAGCGGGGCCCTCAACGGCAATCTGCTGGCCTTCAAGAACGGCCCGGACGCGGTCGAGATCTCGAACAACGTCGAAGGTGCGCTGGTCTATGAAGGCGATCTGGCTGGCGTCGGCGTCCAGGCTTCGCTGATCGGCAATCACGGCGACTACAAGCACGACAACGAGGGCAACACGTTCGGCGACGACAGCGACTTCTACAGTTATGGCGGTGGTGCAGCACTCGACCTGTTCGGCCTGAATGTCGGGGCGGCCGCCTTCCACGAGAAGCTCGGCGACTTCAAGCAGACCGTCGTCAATGCCGGTATCGGCATCGGCTTCGGTCCGCTGAACACGTCGGTCACCGCGGGCTATGTGGTCGATGCCGACAACCAGCCGGGCGGGGTCGACTACGACCACCCCTACAACATCGTCGCCTCGGCCGACGTCGGCATTGCCCCGGGCCTTTCCCTACGCGGCGACGTGTCCTACTTCGACAATTCCTGCTCGCGCAGTTGTCGTGAGGCGGCCGGCTACAGCGGCGGCGACAAGGGTATGATGGCGATCGGCGCCCTTTTCCTGGATTTCTGACGCGAACCGATGTGGACGCTACGGGCCGGGAGCCGGCGGCAGAGCATGCATGTTGCGCTGCAGCATCGTTGTGCTGACGCAACAGCGGATCGAGCCCTTACCAGAGGGCCATACCGGTCCGGCCCCGGACTTGCTATATCTAACCCATGAGGCGTGGACACATCACAACCTTAACGGCAATGGCTGTCGTTGTTGGTGCGCTTTTCTGGAGCACAGCGTACTCCGCTGAGCTTGTGGAAGGCGGATTCGGCCGTGATGTGACCGCGCAGAACGAGACCGACGGTGCCGCGGTCGCGATGGATCCGGCAGCGGCGGCGGATGCGCTCTCCATGGGGTTCACGCCGCGTTCCGGCGTAGCCAAGGACGATCCGCCCCTGGTCCGGTTCCGTGTCGATCTCGATGGTGGTGCCGAGAGCGAGCGCATCGGGCGCCTCGGCTTCGCCGGCGGCAACGATCTGCAGCCCGGCGTCATGTCCGGTGCCAGCAACCTGCTCGTCGGCGGTGCCGTCGAGTTCGGTGACTGGAGTGTCGGCGGTGCGTACCAGCAGTTCAACCTGCTCGGTAACCAGGCGGATCTGATGTCCGCCACGCTCGGCTATGGCAGCCTGTCCACGAGCCTGTCCTACGGTCAGACGGAGACTCAGCAGGGCCCGCCGATGGACGTCATGCTGCTCAGCACGGACCTGGCAGCCTGGTCGTGGCTGACGCTGCAGAGCGACGTTCTGGTCGGCAAGGACGGGCGGACGGAGCCCATGGCGGCCGGCCGCGTCGGGTTCCGTCTGAAGTTCTAGCCCTTCCGAAGCTTTCTGCTATCGTCCGGCTGCCGCCGGAGGGCGGCTCATGGCCTCCCAACGATCGATGCACATGCCCAAGAATCAGAAGCCTCGGGTCGCGTCCCTCGTCGTATTCGCTGCTCTTGGTCTTTCCGCCTGCGGCTACGGCAAGCCTACCGACTTCACCGTGTTCTCGCCCAAGGACCAGCGTGTCCGGGACCGCTACGGCACGTTCGAAGGCACGGACGGCATCACCATCTTCGGCACGGGCGACAAGACCCAGGCCGGCCTCGGCTCGCCCGGCGATCCCGGCGGTGGTGGCGGCAGCATCGGGGTGAACGCCTATCTCTGGCGCGGCGCCCTGCAGACCGTGAGCTTCATGCCGCTGGCATCGGCCGACCCCTTCACCGGGATCATCATCACCGACTGGTACACGCCGCCGCAGACGCCCGATCAGCGGGTCAAGCTGAACATCCTCGTCCTCGACCGGTCGCTGCGCGCCGACGCGGTCAAGGTGTCCGTCTTCCGCCAGACCAATGCCGGCGGCGAATGGCGCGACGCCGAGGTCGACCCGAAGACGGGCGTCGAGCTCGAGGACAAGATCCTGACCAAGGCGCGCGAGCTTCGCATCGCATCGGCCCAGGCCAGCTGACGGACCACCGTTCCATACCACTCTCGATAGCGACCGCCGGCGAGCCCGGGTGACGGTCACAGGGCTCGACGATCATGTCCCGCTATATGTTCCGCGCCACCGAGGCGAAGTGGCAGCAGGCCTGGGATGAGCGCGGCAGCTTCCGCGTCCGCCGCGAGCCCGGTCGCCCGAAATACTACGTCCTCGAGATGTTCCCCTATCCCTCGGGGCGCATCCACATGGGCCACGTCCGCAACTACACCATGGGCGACGTCGTCGCCCGGCTGAAGCGGGCTCAGGGCTTCAACGTCCTGCATCCCATGGGTTGGGACGCCTTCGGCCTGCCGGCCGAGAACGCCGCGATGCAAAAAGGTGTGCATCCTGCGACGTGGACCTACGCCAACATCGCGGAGATGCGCGAGCAGCTGAAGTCGATGGGCTGTTCGCTCGACTGGAGCCGCGAGATCGCGACCTGCGATGCCGCCTATTACCGGCACGAGCAGGCGATGTTCCTCGACATGCTCGAGCGCGGGCTCGTCTACCGCAAGGAGAGCTGGGTCAATTGGGACCCGGTCGACCACACCGTGCTCGCCAACGAGCAGGTGATCGACGGCCGCGGCTGGCGCTCGGGTGCGCTCGTCGAGCGGCGCAAGCTCAGCCAGTGGTTCTTCAAGATCACGGCCTATGCCGACGAACTGCTGGCGGCGCTGGACGGCCTCGACCGCTGGCCGGACAAGGTGCGCCTCATGCAGCGCAACTGGATCGGCCGCTCCAGCGGTGCCCGGGTGCGCTTCGCCCCGACCGACGGGTCCGACCCGATCGAGGTGTTCACCACCCGCCCCGATACGCTGTTCGGCGCCTCGTTCCTGGCGTTGGCCCCCGACCATCCGGTCAGCACGCGCCTCGCGGCCGGCAATCCCGAGCTTGCGGCCTTCGTCGCCGAGTGCCTGCGCGGCGGCACCAGCGAGGCCGAGATCGAGACGCAGGAAAAGCAGGGCAGGGACACTGGCCTGCGAGTCCGCCATCCGCTCGATCCCGGAATCGAGCTGCCGGTCTACGTCGCCAACTTCGTGCTGATGGACTACGGCACGGGGGCCATCTTCGGCTGTCCGGCGCACGACCAGCGCGACCTCGACTTCGCCCGCAAATACGGCCTGCCGGTCGTGCCCGTCGTCCTGCCACCGGACGCCGATCCCGCCACCTTCGAGGTCGGCACCGAGGCCTATGTCGGCGAGGGGCGCCTGTACCACTCCCGCTTCCTCGACGGCCTAGACGTCGAGGCCGGCAAGAAGCGGGTGATCGCCGAGCTGGAGAAGCTCGGCGCCGGCACGGGCGAGACGACGTTCCGCCTGCGCGACTGGGGCGTCTCGCGCCAGCGCTACTGGGGCTGCCCGATCCCGGTCATCCATTGCGCGGCCTGCGGCGTCGTCCCCGTACCCCGCGACCAGCTTCCGGTCCTGCTGCCCGAGGACGTCGACTTCTCGGCACCCGGCAACCCGCTCGACCGGCATCCGAGCTTCAGGCACGTCGACTGCCCGTCCTGCGGCGGGCCGGCCCGGCGCGAGACGGACACCTTCGACACCTTCGTCGAAAGCTCCTGGTATTTCGGCCGCTTCTGTACGCCGCACGATGCCGAGCGGCCGTTCGATCCGGAGGACGCCGCCTACTGGTTGCCCGTCGACCAGTATATCGGCGGCGTCGAGCATGCGGTCCTGCACCTGCTCTATTCGCGCTTCTACACCCGCGCCATGTCGGCGAGCGGCCTGCTCGACCTCGCCGAGCCGTTCGCCGGCCTGTTCACGCAGGGCATGGTGACCCACGCCACCTACCGCGACGCCGAGGGCCACTGGCTGGAGCCGGGCGAAGTTCGTCGCACGGAGAGCGGCGACTGGGTCACCGTGACGGGCGAGAAGCCCGTCACCGCCGGCCGCGTCGAGAAGATGAGCAAGTCGAAGCGGAACACGGTCGACCCCAAGGTCATCATCGAGGGCTACGGGGCGGACACAGCACGCCTGTTCATGCTGTCCGACACCCCGCCCGAGCGCGACCTCGAATGGACCGAGGCCGGCATCGACGGTGCCTGGCGCTACGTGAACCGCCTCTGGCGCCTCGTCGACGAACGTCTACCGGCCCTGCCGCCGGCCGGCACGCCGACGCCGGCGACTCTCGGCGGCGAGGCCGCGGACCTCAAGCGGCGCATCCACGTCACGATCCGCCAGGTCACCGACGAGCTGGAGCGGCTCCATTTCAACAAGGCCGTGGCCCTGGTCCGCGAGCTGTCGAACGCGGTCGAGGACTTCGCGCCCGTCGACGATGCCGGCCGTGCGGTGCTGCGCGAGGCGGTCGACACCATCGTCCTCCTGCTCGGCCCGATGGTCCCGCACCTCGCCGAGGAGCTCTGGCAGCGCCTCGGGCACGACCGCATCCTGGCCGAGACCGCCTGGCCCGTGGCCGATCCCGCCTGGACCGCGGCCGACACCGTCACCGTCGTCGTGCAGGTGAACGGCAAGCGTCGCGCCGAGCTGGAGCTGCCGCGCGGTAGCTCGAACGACGAGGCGCAGGCCCTGGCACTCGCCAACGACAATGTGCAGCGCGCGATGGAAGGCCGCTCGCCGCGCCGGGTCATCGTGGTCCCCGACAAGATCGTGAACGTCGTTGTCTGATCGCCCGGCCCGCCGCTCGGTCCTGGGCCTGCTGGCGACCCTCCCGGCACTCGCCGCCTGCAACCTGCGCCCGCTGCACGCCGGCGCCACCGGCAAGGTGGTCAACGCCGAGCTGGCGGCGATCGAGGTGCCGATGCAGACGGACCGGCTCGGTCAGGAGATGCGCAATCTCCTCCTCGGCGAGCTGAACCCGGCCCGGCTCGAGGTCGAGAAGGTCTACACGCTGAACGTCACTCTCGACATCCAGCGCCAGTCGCTGGCGATCCAGCTCAACGACACGATCACGCGCTACAACCTGTTCATTGGCGCCACCTACGAGCTGACGAAGAGTGCCGATGCCACGCTGGTCTACAAGTCGGCCGCGCGCATCGTCGTCAGCTACAATGTCGGCGACGATCCCTACGCCACCCTGATCGCCGAGCAGGACTCGGAGCGCCGTGGCCTCCAGGAGCTGGCGCTGCGGATCCGGAGCGAGCTCGCCGCCTTCCTCTCCAAGAGGGCCGTGTGAGGCTCAAAGGCGCGGCGATCGAGGCGTTCCTCGCCCGACCCGCTCCGGAAATCTGCTGTGCCCTGATCTACGGTCCGGACCAGGGGCAGGTGGCCGAGCGGGCACGGCGGCTCGCCCGCCAGATCGTCGACGATCTGGCCGACCCGTTCCGCGTCAGCGAGCTCGACGGCGAGAGCCTGCGCGAGGCGCCGGGTCGCCTCGCCGAGGAGGCCCAGGCCCTCTGCCTGACGGGCGGACGCCGCCTCGTCCGTGTGCGCGACGCGTCCGACGGGACCACGGCGGCGTTGAAGCCCCTGCTGGCGCAGCCCGCCATCGCCGGCTTCGTCGTCCTCGAAGGGGGCGATCTCGGCGGCGGCTCCAGCCTCCGCCGCCTCGTCGAAGGCGACCCCCGGTCGGCGGCCTTGCCGTGCTACCGGACGGAGGAGCGCGACCTCAACGCGCTCGTCCGCTCGACGCTCTCGGCCGAGGGTCTGTCCGTCGATGCCGACGCCATGTCCTGGCTGATCGACCATCTGGGCGACGACCTCCTGCAGACCCGGACCGAGCTCGACAAGCTCGTCCTCTACATGGGCGAATCGCCGAGCCGCCGGGTCACGCTCCCCGATGCCGCCGCGGTCATCGGCGACGCTTCCGCCCTCGGGCTCGACGACGTAGTCGACGCCGTGCTCCTCCGCGACCGGCGCCGCCTCGACGTGGAACTGGACCGCCTGCTGGTGTCGGGTGAAGCCCCGATGCGGATCCTGCGGGTGTGCGCCTCCACGCTCCTTCGGCTGCTGCGCCTGCGCGTCGAGATGGGCAACGGCCTCTCGGCTGCCGCCGCGGTCGATGCCGCCCGACCCCCCGTCCATTTCCGGCGCAAGCCTGTCCTCGTCGGCGGCCTGCAGCGTTGGACCGGCGACCAGATCGTCGCCGCTCTGGGCCGGCTGCAGGAGGCCGAGCTGGCCTCGAAGCGTGCCCGCGCACCCGATGCCCTGCTCTGCCAGCGGGTACTCCACGATATCGCCGCAGCCTGATGTTGCTTGCGGGCGTTCTGACCCCTTACCTCGATCCCAGCATCCGCTAGGGTGGCCGGGCAGGTTCTGTTGGGGAGGCGGCTTGCTCCGCTACGTCGTCCATCGGCTGCTGGTGATGATCCCGACGCTCGTCGCGATCAGCATCATCACGTTCGTGATCATCCAGCTGCCGCCCGGCGACTATCTCAGCACCATGCTGGCCGAGATGCAGTCTCAGGGCGAGGGGATGCAGGCCGACAAGGTCGAGTATCTCCGCCAGCTCTACGGCCTCGACAAGCCGCTATGGCAGCAATACCTCATCTGGTTCTGGGGCCTGCTCCACGGTGATCTGGGCTATTCCTTCGAATATGACCGGCCGGTGACGGAAGTCATCGGCGATCGCATCTTCCTCACCTTCCTCATCTCCTTCTGCACGATCATCTTCACCTGGATCGTGGCATTCCCGATCGGCGTCTATTCGGCGACGCACAAATACAGCTGGACCGACCACACCCTCACGCTGATCGGCTTCCTGGGGCTGGCGACGCCCAATTTCCTCCTGGCCCTGGTCCTGCTCTACCTCGCCAATGTCTGGTTCGGGACCTCGATCGGCGGCCTCGTGGCGCCGGAATATCTCGACCAGCCGATGAGCTGGGGTAAGCTGCTCTCCGTCCTCGAGCACATCTGGGTGCCCGTCGTCGTCATCGGCACCTCGGGCACGGCCGGCATGATCCGCCGTCTGCGGGCGAACCTGCTCGACGAGCTGCAGAAGCCCTACTACGTGACCGCCAAGGCGAAGGGCCTGCCGCCGGCGAAGGCGCTGATCAAGTACCCGCTGCGGATGTCGCTCAACCCGTTCATCGCCGACATCGGCAGTCTGTTGCCCGAGTTCATCTCGGGCTCCGCCCTCGTCGCCGTCGTGCTGTCGCTGCCCACGACCGGGCCGATCCTGGTGCGCGCCCTGCAGACCCAGGACATGTACCTTGCGGGCTCCTTCCTGATGCTGGAGTCCTTCCTCGTCGTCGTCGGCGTGCTGATCTCCGACCTGCTGCTCGCCTGGCTCGACCCTCGTATCCGCTTCGGCGGCGGGCAGACCCGATGAGCGCGGTCGAGCCGCTCCCGCCGCGCTACGTCGATGCGGCGCCGTTCGATCCCTACGAGACGGAGAAGCTGACCCCCGAGCAGGAGCGGTTCTACACCGCCTCGCAATGGCAGCTCATGTGGTGGCGCTTCAAGCGCCACAAGCTGGCCGTGGTCTCGGGTGCCATCATCCTGCTCTTCTACGTCTCGATCATCATCACCGAGTTCCTGGCCCCCTACAACCTGCACACCCGCAACTCGAAATACATCTACGCCCCGCCGCAATGGGTGCATCTCTTTCATGAAGGCAGCTTCGTCGGGCCGTTCGTCTACGGCTACACGCAGAAGCTCGACATGAACACGCTGAAGCGACTGTATGCGCCGGACGAGTCGCAGGTGCAGCCGCTGCGCTTCTTCTGCCGGGGCGACAAGTACAAGTTCTGGGGCCGCTGGGAAGGCGACTTCCACCTCGTCTGCCCAGCCGAGAAGGGAACCTTCTTCCTGCTCGGCACCGACCGCCTCGGGCGCGACGTGTTCTCGCGCATCCTCTACGGCGCTCGGATCTCGCTCACCGTCGGCCTTATCGGCATCACCGTCAGCTTCGTGCTGGGCATCATCTTGGGCGGCATCTCGGGCTATTACGGCGGCTGGATCGACAACGTCATCCAGCGCGTGATCGAACTGATCCGCAGCTTCCCCTTGATCCCGCTATGGCTGGCGCTCTCGGCCGCCCTCCCGGTCACCTGGGATCCCATCTGGGTCTTCTTCGGTATCACGCTGATCATCGGCCTCATCGACTGGACGGGCCTCGCGCGCGCCGTGCGTTCCAAGGTCCTCTCCCTGCGCGAGGAAGAGTTCGCCCAGGCCGCCCGCCTCATGGGGGCGGGGCCGGCCAGGATCATCGGCCGGCATCTGGTGCCCTCCTTCATGAGCCACCTGATCGCGTCGGCCACCCTCTCGATCCCGGGCATGATCCTCGGCGAGACGGCACTCTCCTTTCTCGGCCTCGGCGTCCGTCCGCCCATCACCAGCTGGGGCGTGCTCCTCAACGAGGCCCAGAACGTCAACGTCGTGGCGCTTTATCCCTGGCTCATGCTGCCCGTCGTGCCGGTGATCCTCGTCGTGCTCGCCTTCAACTTCCTGGGCGACGGCCTGCGCGACGCCGCGGACCCCTATTCGTAGCCGCCTTTCGATCCGTACGGCCCGCCACCACGTATCGCGGGCAGTCAGTCGAAGGATTCTCCCGTGTTGTCCTGGTTCGGAACGATCGTCACCGGTCTGGCACTCGGTGCCTGCTCGCTCGTCGGCATCCGCGGCGGCTACGAGCAGCCGCCCTACACCGTCGTCCAGCACATCGGCGACTCGGTCGAGATCCGCGAGTACGGCCCTCGTCTGGCAGCCGAGGTGACGGTCCCCGCCGGCGACCCCGAGGCGGCCCGCGGCGACGCGTTCCGGGCGCTGGCCGGCTACATCTTCGGCGGCAACAAGGGCGAGACGAAGGTCGCGATGACCGTTCCCGTCGAGACCAGCGGCGAGGTTGAGACCATCGCCATGACGGCACCGGTCGCGACGACCACGTCGGGCGGCGAGATGACGATGCGCTTCTTCCTGCCCGCCACCCTTACCGCGTCGACGGCTCCGGTGCCGAACGACTCCCGCGTCCATATAGTCGAACTGCCGCCGACGACGGTGGCGGCCCTGCGCTTCAGCGGCAGCCCCACCGAGGCAAGCCTTGCCGAGCACCAGCAGCAGCTTCTGGCGGCCCTCGCCGGCACGGGCTGGCAGCCGGCTGGCGAGCCTTCGATCCTCTACTACGATCCGCCCTGGACCGTTCCTTTCCTCCGCCGCAACGAGGCCGTCGTCGCGGTCACCCGCTGAACGGCCTCGCGCGTCGAATCCTCAGAGTGCGCTCAGGATCCGATCCGCACCCGAGACTTCCATGACACCCGGGCTCTCCTCGAGGTTCAGCGCCTTAACCACGCCGTTGTCGACCAGCATCGCGTAGCGCTTCGAGCGGGTGCCGAGGCCAAAGCCCGAGCCGTCGAAGTCCATGCCGATGGCCTTGGTGAAGGTGCCGTTGCCGTCCGAGAGGAAGGTCAGCTTGCCGTCGGCGTTGGTCTGCTTCGCCCAGGCGTCGAGCACGAACGCGTCGTTCACCGCCACGCAGGCCACCGTGTCGACGCCCTTCGCCTTCAGCGCGTCGAGGTGCTCCAGATAGCTCGGCACGTGCTTCGCCTGGCAGGTCGGGGTGAACGCACCCGGCACGGCGAACAGCACCACCTTCTTGCCGGCGGTCAGCTCCGCCGTCTTGACGTCGCTCAGCCCCTCCGAGGTCCGCACCTTGAAGGTCGCGTCCGGCAGCTTGTCGCCAACCTTGATCGTCATGCCTCGTCCTCTCCGTCCCTGTCCGCCATCGCGCCCGCTCCCTGCCATCCCCAGGGCCGGGGTCGTCGGCGCGGCCGGAAAATGGCACCGGAGGGCGGCTGCGGCAATCTCCGGACGGCGGTCAGCCATGCGCACCTTGTAGCCCCCGGGTGGCACGAATACATTCGCGACCATGGCTGTCACACTGGACGAGCGGCACGACCTGTCCGGCAAATTGCTGGTCGCGATGCCGACGATGTCGGATCCCCGGTTCACGAAATCCGTCATCTATCTCTGCGCCCACTCGGACGAGGGGGCGATGGGCCTGATCGTGAATCAGACGGCGGACAATCTGAGTTTCCCGACCGTGATGAGCCAGCTCGGCATCGAGGCGCGTCCGGGCTGCGAGGACACCTCGATCTATGTCGGCGGTCCGGTGCAGACGAGCCGCGGCTTCGTCCTCCACACGGCCGACTATGTCCGCGAGTCGACGCTCGTCATCGACGGCACCTTCGCGCTGACCGCCACGATCGACGTGCTGCGCGCCATCGCGGAAGGCGAGGGGCCCGCCCGTCGCGTGCTGGCGCTGGGCTATGCCGGCTGGTCCGCCGGCCAGCTCGACGCCGAGATCCAGGCCAATGGCTGGCTCGTGGTGCCTGCCGACCTCGAGATCGTCTTCGACGCCGACAACGAGTCGAAATGGAACCGGGCGCTGCGCAAGCTCGGCGTCGACCCGACGCTGCTCTCCAGCACCGCCGGCCACGCCTGACCCTTTCTCGGTCTTACTCCGGCGGCAGCGCCCGCACGCTGGCAGCGTGAGACTGCTCCAGTTCCAGCGCCCGGATCGCCTTCTGCAGCTTCTCGAAGGCCCGCACCTCGATCTGCCGCACGCGCTCGCGGCTGATGTTGTACTGGACCGACAGGTCCTCGAGCGTGGTCGGCTCTTCCTTCAGGCGCCGCTCGAACAGGATGTGCTTCTCGCGGTCGTTCAGGACGTGCATCGCCTGCGCCATCAGCTCCCGCCGATGGTCGAACTCGTCCTGATCGGCGAGTGCCGTCTCCTGGCCCGGCCGGTCGTCGACCAGCCAGTCCTGCCACTCGGTGTCGCTCTCGGCCCGCAGTGACGCATTCAAGGAGTGATCCGGCCCTTCGAGGCGCCGGTTCATGTCGATCACGTCCTGCTCGGTCACCTCGAGCGTGGTCGCGATCTCCTTCACCGTCTCCGGGCTGAGATCGCCTTCCTCGATCGCCTGCATCTGGCTCTTCAGCCGGCGCAGGTTGAAGAAGAGCTTCTTCTGGGCTGCCGTCGTGCCGAGCTTCACCAGCGACCAGGAGTGCAGGATGTATTCCTGGATCGCCGCCCGGATCCACCACATCGCATAGGTCGCGAGGCGGAAGCCGCGCTCGGGGTCGAAGCGCTTCACGGCCTGCATCAGGCCGACATTGCCCTCCGAGATGATCTCGTTCATCGGCAGGCCGTAGCCGCGATAGCCCATGGCGATCTTGGCGACGAGGCGCAGATGCGAGGTGACGAGCCGGTGCGCCGAGTCCACGTCCTCGTCGTCACGCCAGCGCTTGGCCAGCATGTACTCCTCCTCCGGCTCCAGCATCGGGAACCGGCGGATCTCGTCCAGATATCGCGCTAATCCTGTCCCCTCGGTGGGGACGATGGGCAGACTTGCCATAACAGGTTGCTACTTGTTCCTCGTCCGGAAACGCCCCGGCCCTACCTCGGACCCGTATCGCCAAACAGCCGAAGCTTACTCTAGGTCCCCAGGACCGCAAGCACCCGGTCGAAAACGGGAGGTGCCGGCCGTTCGAACGCCAAGCTCTCACCCGTAACCGGATGGATGAAGCCCAACCGCCGCGCGTGCAACAGGATTCGGTCGAGCTGCGCCACTGCGTTGCGCCCGGCCGGCGAGGTAGGCCGGGCCTTCCGGTCCGCATAAAGCCTGTCGCCCACGATCGGGTGCCCAAGCCGCGACAGGTGCACCCGGATCTGGTGGGTACGGCCAGTTTCCAGCCGCACTTCCATCCGAGCCGCCACTGTGCCGGCAGCCCCGATCCGCCGCCAGTGCGTCACCGCCCGCTTGCCGCCGCGCTCCACCACCGCCATCCGCTTGCGATCGACCGGGTGCCGCCCGATCGGTGCATCCACCGTACCGGAGGACGCCGCCGGCACGCCCCACACGATCGCCTCGTAGACCCGGTCGACCGAGTGCACCGCGAACTGCCCGGCAAGGCCGATATGGGCGCGGTCGTTCTTTGCCACGACCAGCACCCCGCTCACCTCCTTGTCGATCCGGTGCACGATCCCCGGCCGCGCCACGCCGCCGATCCCCGACAGCGAGCCGGCACAGTGCGCCAGCAGCGCGTTGACGAGCGTCCCGCCGGAATGGCCCGGGGCCGGGTGCACGACCACGCCCGCCGGCTTCTCCAGCACGACGAGGTGCTCGTCCTCGAACAGGATGTCGAGCTCACGTCCCTCCGGCTCCGGCGCCGCCGGCAGGGCCGGCGGCACCTCGACGGTGAACCGGTCCCCGCCTTTGACCCGCTGGGCGGGCTCCGCTATCACCCGCACGCCCTCGCGGACCCGGCCCTCGCGCACGAGATCCTGCAGCCGCGAGCGCGACAGCTGCGGCACCGCCGCGGCCAGGAACCGGTCGAGCCGCTGCCCTTCGTGCTCCGGACCGGCGACCACCTCCACCGCCACGGGCTCGGATGCTGGCATGACGGAGCAAGGCGGGGTCTGGATCAAAGCACTCACTGGGTTCGTCGTGGTGGGCGGGATCGTGCTGGTCGGCGGCACGATCGCCCTCATATGGGCGCTGGGCCATCGCGCCGCGAGCCCGTCGCACGTAGCGGCCCCACTCGGCCAGCCCGCCGAGGTCGCCGACGTGCCCTGGCCGGCCGATCTCGAGCCCGTCTCCGTCGCCGCCCAGGGCGAGCGCATTCTCGTCCTGGCCAAGGGCCCGCAAGGCTCGGCCGTCGCCGTGCTGGATCCCGTCACCGGCCGCCGCATCTCCCTCCTGCGCCTCGTCCCCCAGCCGCAGTGAGCCCGGTCCGCGAGGCGGAAGTCCGCATCGAGCGCCTGGGCTCCGGCGGCGACGGCATCGCCCAGCACCCCGGCGGCCCGCTCTTCGTCCCGCTGACCCTTCCCGGCGAGCGCTGGCGCGTCCGCCTCGGTCCGCCCGGCTCCGCCGCCCGCCGCGCCGTGCCGCTGGAGCGTCTCGACGGCCCGCCTCGCGCCGAGCCGATCTGCCCCTTCTTCGGCCGCTGCGGCGGCTGCGTCCTGCAGCACCTCCCGCCCGCCGACTACACCGCCTTCAAGCGCCAGCGCGTCGCCGAGGCCCTGTCCCGTCGGGGCCTCGCCGATGTCCCCGTGCTCGAGCCGCTCACGGCACCCGTGGCCTCCCGCCGCCGCCTGCGCCTCGCCGTCCTCCGCCGCAACCGCGACCAGCTGCTGGGATTCCGCGCCCGCGGCACCGCCCGCGTCGAGCCGATCGACCGGTGCCCGATCGCCTTGCCCGTCCTCTCGACGCTGCTGTCCCGCCTTGCCGCGGCACTGGCCCGCACCCTCGCCGGCCCGCTGACCGAACTGACGCTCACCGCCGTCGACAACGGCATCGACCTCGTCCTCACGGCCGACCGCGATCCCGCCCAGGCGGAGCGCCTGTCCCTACCGGCCATGGCCGAGACCCTCGACCTCGTCCGCATCTCCTGGCTGCACCGCGGCCAGGCCGAGCCGCTCGTCATCCGCCGCCAGCCGACGATCGTCTTCGGCGAGACACCCGTCCCGTTCCCGCCTGCCGCCTTCCTCCAGGCGACGTCCTTCGGCGAGCACCATCTCGCGGCCGCCGTCGAGACCGCCGCCGCCGGCTGCCGCCGCGCCCTCGATCTCTATGCCGGCCTCGGCCCCCTGGCTCTCGCCCTCGCCCGCAGGAGCGTCACCGTCCGCGCCGTCGAGTCCGACGCCGCCGCCACCGCCGCCCTTTCCACGGCCCGCAGCCGCCACCCGGGCCTGTCCGTCGAGACCCGCGACCTCGCCCGCCGCCCGCTGGCCGGTCCCGAGCTGAAGGGCATCGACCTCGTCATCCTCGACCCGCCCCGCGCCGGTGCTGCCGAGCAGGTCGAAGCTCTCGCCCGCAGCAGCGTCCCCCGCATCGTCTACGCCTCCTGCGACCCGGCCAGCTTCGCCCGCGACGCCCGCACGCTGGTCGATGGCGGCTACAGCCTCGGCCCCGTCCAGCCGATCGACCAGTTCCTCTACTCGGCGGAGGTCGAACTGGTCGCGACCTTCCAGCGCCATTCCCGGGGTTGATTCCCCCTCGACCCGCCGCTACATAGCGCCCCTCACCGCTGGTCCCCTTCGTCTAGCGGTCCAGGACGTCGCCCTCTCACGGCGAAAACAGGGGTTCGAGTCCCCTAGGGGACGCCAACAAATTCAACGAGTTAAAAGAACCGCTCAGGCGCTCTGCTTCGATTTCGGTGAGAAATCGGCAATATACACGCTTGCCAAAGCGGTGCGTACTCTTTTTGTCGCACCGTTGCCCAGCCAATCGACCGAATTCGTCCGGGCACAGCTTCAAGAACGGGGCATGGCCTTAGCCGCTGTGAAAATTTCTCGCACGAGCGATGACGGCGGACGGGTTAACTGAGGTGTGCCTTGTTCACGCCCAGGCTGGTAGTCGGCAGGCGTTTCCGGACTTGTTCGATGCTCACCCCAACGGGTTAGCCCAGGACTTTGCCCGCAGCGGCACCGTCCCAGGCGAGCAATGCGGTAAGAGGGACGCTTGCGCGGCTGTCCAGTGATCCTGGCAGCGAACGCCTTAGCCGTCGGCCTGTCGCTTATTCGGTACCCGTCCGGTGACGGCCGCCTTCTTGTGCTGAGCGCGGTCGTTCAGACTGTGGGGCATGGACCATGGCGACCGGGAAGCGTCCGCTTCGCTTTTAGCGGACACCAAGCAAGCGGGTGGCAAGCGTCGTCGCTGGCCGGAGGAGCTGAAGCGGGAGGTCGTTGCGGCTCTGGCCGAGCCCGGGGCGTCGGTGTCGAGCGTGGCGCGTCGCTACGACCTGAACACGAACCAGCTGTTCAAATGGCGGCGGCGGTTCGCGGCAGCGGGGACACCGTCCGTCGAGCCGGCGCGGCTGCTGCCGGTCGAGATCGCCCCCGCGAGGGCCTCGACGGTGGAGGAGCGGAGCGGATCACCGCCCCTGTCGTCCGCATCGCCGACAGGCTCGATCGAGATCGCGCTGCGCGGCGGGACCAAGGTCAGGATCAAGGGCATGGTCGATCCGGCGGCCGTGGCGGCGGCGATTGGTGCGGTGCTGGCGCCCCGCCGGCGGCGGTGATCACGCTCCCACCGGGTACGCGGGTCTGGCTGGCGGCCGGACACACCGACATGCGCAAGGGCTTCGACGGCTTGGCTCTCCAGGTGCAGGAGGTCCTGCGGTTCGATCCGCACGGCGGGCATCTGTTCGTCTTTCGCGGCAAGCGTGGCGGGCTGATCAAGGTGCTCTGGCACGATGGGCAGGGCATGTGCCTGTTCAGCAAGCGGTTGGAGCGCGGGCGCTTCATCTGGCCCTCGCCAGCGGACGGTGCGGTGACCATCAGTCCGGCACAGCTCGGCTACCTGCTGGAAGGGATCGACTGGCGGATGCCACAGCGGACCTGGCGGCCGGAACTGGCCGGGTGAGAGCGAGATCTGCGGCCTTTTGACTCGGCTGTTCTGCTGGTTACTGACAGGATCGGCCGATCTGCTTGACTTGTGGCGTGCAGAACTTCGACGCCTTACCCGATGAGCTCGCCGCGGCGCACGCGATGATCCTCGCGGAGCGTGCCTCGCGCCTGGCGGCCGAGGCCCAGGTCTCCGGCGCCAGGCTGGAGATCGAGCGCCTGAAGCTGCTCCTCGCCAAGGCCCGGCGCGAGCAGTTCGGCCAGTCCTCCGAGCGCGGGGCGAGGATCGTCGCCCAGCTCGAGCTGCAGCTGAGCGAGCTCGAGGAGACCGAGGCCGAGACAGAAGTCGCGGCCGAGATCACTGCCTCGGCCGCCGATCGGCCATTCCGGGGGGAGGGCACGCGCAGGCCGGCACGTCGCCCCTTGCCCGAGCACTTGCCACGCGAACGGATCCTCTACGCCGCACCCTGTGCCTGCCCCAGATGCGGTGGTCCGGTCCGCAAGCTCGGGGAGGACGTCACCGAGACCCTGGAATGCGTGCCACGGCGCTGGAAAGTCGTCGTGCATGTGCGGGAGAAGGTCTCCTGCCGCCGTTGTGAGACGGTCAACCAGCCACCGGCTCCCTCCCACCCGATCGCCCGCGGCCGTGCCGGACCGCATCTGCTCGCCCTGGTCCTGGCGGCCAAGTACGGCCAGCACCTGCCGCTCACCCGACAAAGCGCGATCTATGCCGGTGAAGGCGTGGGGATCGACGTCAGCACCCTTGCCGATTGGGTCGGTGCCGCTGCCGCCAGCCTGATGCCGCTGGTCGAGGCGATCCGCACCCACGTGTTCGCGGCCGAACGGATCCACGCCGACGACACCACCGTGCCCGTGCTGGCGAAGGAGAGAACCAGGACCGGGCGATTATGGGCATATGTCCGCGACGACCGGCCGTTCGCGGGTCCGGCACCTCCGGCGGCGGCGTTCTTCTACTCGCCCGACCGCCAGGGCCAGCATCCCGAGCGGCACCTCGCCGGCTTCGCCGGGATCATGCAGGCCGACGCCTATGCCGGGTTCAACCGCCTCTACGAGCCCGGTCGGCAGCCCGGGCCAATCCTCGAAGCCGCCTGCTGGGCCCATGCCCGCCGCAAGCTCTTCGAACTCGCCGCGGTCGCCAAAGCCCCGATCGCGAGCGAGGCGGTGCAACGCATCGACCGACTGTTCGCCATCGAGCGCGACATCACCGGCCTGCCGGCCGAGGCTCGCCTGGCAGCACGTGCAGAGTTCTCGGCGCCGATCCTGGCCGAACTGGAGCCCTGGCTTCGACAGCAGCAGGAGCGGCTCTCGCGACGGTCGGAGGTCGGCAAGGCCATCGCCTACACGACCAAGCGTTGGGCCACGCTCACCCGCTTCATGAACGACGGCCGGATCTGCCTGACCAACAACGCGGCCGAGCGCGCCCTGCGCGGTGTCGCCGTCGGCCGGCACAACTGGACGTTCGCCGGCTCCGACCGTGGTGGCGAGCGCGCCGCTGCGATCTACACCCTGATCGAAACCGCCAAGCTCAACTGCGTCGATCCACAGGCATGGCTCGCCGACGTCCTCGCCCGGCTTCCCGACCATCCCGCCAGGAGCATCGACCAGCTTCTGCCTTGGCGGTGGAACGGCGCTACCACGATCAGAACAGCAGACTGAGCCACGACCTCAGCGCTGCTTCACCGCGGTCCTCGCCGGACGCGTACCTTATTCGGAACGACGAGGTGCACTCTTTTGCCATCGTCGCTCGGGCGGGGTAAAATGTCAGTTTGATGAACAGGCGAAGCAGCTCGGGGGCGGCGGAGGCCGGTGCCAGCCAGCCGAAGCCAGGGCCCTGACAATCACGACGCGGACGTGAGAGGTCAGGCCGGATACGGCCCCTGGTTCCCTAGGGTCCCACCGCACTTTTTCTGAAGCATCTGCTCGGCCTCGTAGAGGGTCCTCGCCCTGTCGGATGTTGCCGGGACGCGGCGCAGGAACGTGCTCGCCCTGAGCAGAGCCTCCTCCAGCTGCGGACAGTCTGCGAGCGGAAGGACGTTGACAGCCGCCAGCAGCGCGCGGGCTGCTTGGTAACCGACAAACGGCTTCTCGATGTCAATGTCGAGGCGGTCTGCAAGCCAACCTAGGTGTTCCGCGCTGGGGTGCTGCTCCAGCACGGCGATAGCTCCCAGCCGCTGCCCCGGAGACCGACTGCTCATAAGATCTGGGAGTAAGTCGCTCGCACCCGGTGCCTGTCGCTGCATGGCCCGGAAGACCTCTGTCATCCTGCGGGTTCTGGCATCGCCAGACGACATGATTTCCCGGACGCTCTCGTACTCAGCCGCCAATGTCAGCAGATCAGCATCCGCTGATTGTCGCGGCCTCGCTCCAGTCTCGCCTGCATCCATTGTCGAAGAACCGGGCAACGTCGGAGAATAGGCGTCTGGGAGCCTTTCCCTTGGCTCGGTTTGAGCGGATTTAGGAAAGGGCTCTTCCAGCAGAGGCGCAGACTCGGGCACATAATCCGATGCCCCTCCACCTGGAGCCGCTGCTGCGTCGTCTACTCCCGTAACATTGCGGCGCATCTGAGGACCAAGGTGGCCGAGGAACGCGGCGGCAGAGAACATCCCGAGAGCTATGCCGGTGAGCGTTGCCAACATCATCGGTAACAAAGCGATCCGCCAGCCCAATTCTAAAGGCCCGAACGATACAATGGTCCCCTGTTTCCCAACCATTAACTGGCGCAAAGGACTCATCGGAACGGCCGATCCAAGGACGTTGCCGCTGGGGTGCATAACACCCGCTACGAGCAAAAAACAAACGATGACGACGACCGCCACAGCGGCCCCGCCGGCCATTCGCCGTACCGGCAGGAGCCGCGCCATACCTGCCATACCAAAGCGGAAGTACACGACCGCCCACCCAACAATGAGGACCTCGTTCCCCAAGATCTGCTCGCCGAATTTTCGATATACATCCGGGGAATCGCCGAGAACCGCGGGATAGTCTACGGTCAGCAAGGTTAGGCTCGTAAGCAGGGCGGCTGTGAGCATACAGGTCATTGCGGTCCGGCGCCACGCCCCGACTTCTTCGACCACCTTTAGGTTGGCCCGCAGTGTCCCGGCAACCTCATAGATGACGATCGCCGTGGCAAACCCTACGAACGGACGGTCGAAGACAAGGCTCGCGTGCAACCCAATAGAAGAGGCCGACTGGCCCATCGGCATGATCCAAGCAACGAGAGCGCTGACCGCAACGACAAGCGCGGCCGCGCCGTAGACGGGACGTCGTCTTGCGCCCACCAGCCCGAGTAGCGCGAACGCCAGCCACCTTAGGTCATCCACGTCGTAGACCAACGCGAGTTCGACGTAGCCCGAAAGGAGCTCGACAACGGCGTAGACGCCCAAAGCGGCGAGTAGGAGGGCCAGCCGCGTTAGCCCGGCGCTCTCCACTGTCCGACGTGCCTTGCGTCGAAACTCCGGCGCCACGGTTAGCATGAAAAGACAGATGGTCGTGAGGTAGAGGCCTGGATTGCCCGTGGTCCCGATATCGCCGATCCGCACCGTCGCTAGCAGCGGGGAGGCCCCGAACACGATGAGCGCCATGCCGCCGCGTCCCAGACAGAGGCCCGTCAGGACTGCAGCCGGGAGATAGAGACTGCTTAGGCTGCCTACGCCGATACCGGGATCCAAGCCGAGCAGGAAGAGAGGCAGGACAAAGACGGTGTTCCGCCGGGCGATCAGGGATCGGCGGCCATTGGCGACGATTGCTCGCCACGCTGCGAGAAGGCGGGTCCGAGTACTCGCGGCGGCTTGCGGCGGGAGGGGGTGAAGCAGAAAGGTCCCGAGCGCTGGGACAGCCAGCAGCACGAGAAAAGCCAGCAATCCCGTGAAGGTACCCAAGATGAAGATAGTGATCACCTCCGGAAGACCAAAATACGATAGCAGCTGCCACAAACCCAAAGATGTCGCCAAGCACCCAGCTCCGACGAGCAAACATGCTGTTGCAAGATCGCCACTTGAAAGCGCCAATGCAAAGGGTCGTAATCCGGCCTGCGACACGCTGACGTGCTCCGGCGGCCATAGCGCTAAGATTGGTGCTGCTTGGCTTATCGTGACCGCGGCCGTAAGTACGGCAACCCACCATTCTATGCCAACGAGAGTCGATCCTGTCGCGAGAACGACCGCTATACAGGCTGCGCTCGGCAGCATGGCGATGAATATGATCAGCCCAGTTCGTCGCCAGTGAAGTCGGACAATTCCCATTGCGCGAAGGACAATAATGAGGCTGAAATGAATGGAGACATAAAAGATAGCGAATACAAGCACGGCAACTAATCTCTGGTCTTGACCATTTGGCGGCTTTAAATTGTTCCAGGCGAGCACATTAAGAAGAAAAACAGCCAAAGTGACGGCAGAAGCAAAACTTACTGGCCCGGCTATCAAAAAGCATCTTGAAGAAATCTGAAACCAAATTCTGTAGAGAATTGAAACGCAAGTACCATATACGACGCCGCCAGCAAAAAAAGCAAAAACCAAAAAACCTGATGGGGGGTTCGGTAACAAGGGTATTGTGAAAAGGCTTCCGAAAAGTGACATCGATCCTGCTAGGCCGACCATAATACAGAGCGTGTCTGCGAGCGGCGCGTGCTCGCCCTTATGTGCTGGTAACGGCCAGCGTGTCGCCCTCTGGGCCGGGGCAATAGGCAGCAGTGTCAATGCGACGAAAGGAATAACAAGAACAAAGAGTATGACAATGTCCTCAGGCTTGCCCTTGCCGATCACTATAAGAAAAAGAGCAGTTGTTGTGAGGCTGGATACCAGCGACGTCACGCTCGGCCATTGACCGTTATTCTTAATTTGTGCCCGCCACAACATCCAGAGCCACAATATCGGTCCAGGGATGAGAAGTGCTGTGAACGTCAAATAGTCGTTGTAGGGTGCCCAGGTGGGCAGATTATCACGCAGCCATCCAACCAGCTGTGGTGCCAGAGCCAGAATTCCCAGTGAGGCACCAGCAGCTGCGATGATTCCAAGCCTCTCGGCAGAGTACCAGGATGGCCGTAGCTCGCGCGCTAGCGCCTCGGGCGCTTCCAGCTCTACATCGTCCAGCGACTCACCACGGCTGAACTTGAGAAAGATTACGTCGCGCAGCGGGCTGTCCGCGTCCGAGGCAGCGGCCGCTCGAATCGCTTTGCCGAAACCCTCGGCCGTGTACACCCAAGGCGTGTCAGCCGACTCGGTCGGGTAGAGCCACGCTTTGTAGATGTCGCGCGCTTGCTCGAGGCGCTCCGGAGAAAGATCGCGGACTAACTCCGCGCGGAGCCAATCGGGAATCCGCCCGAAGCGGAACCAGGGCAAGGCGGCCAGTGCCCCGAACGCCTCCTCGTCGAGCAGCAGAGGGCTGGGCCCGTCGGCGGCGAGTGCGCCCGCGACGTGTAGCGTCAGGTCCGGACGGGCTTCGGGGAAAAGCGCCAGCACGCGAAGGAGCTCCAGCGTCGCCGCCGGCACCTCGATCGCGATCGCGTCCAGCACCGCATCCCGTTCGCCCGCCTCGGGCCGGGCATCGCCGTGCCAGCGGCGCGATGAGCGGCTTTCACGGGCGAGCGGACCCGGCCAGACCGGCCTGCGGAGGAGCGCAGGGCGGGGCGGCTCCGTCGCATCGCCGGCGCGCAGGAAGTCGGCGAGGACCGCCAGTCCCGCCGGCGTCGCAGGCAGCACGACCATACCCGCCTCTGCTAGCCGACGTTCCCGCCAGGACCAGCGGCGCAATGGGATCGGCGTGAGCAGAACCACGATCGGCCATTGCTCCAGGGCCTCAATCGCGGCTTGGCTCGGGCGCTCCGCACCCGCGTCGAGAAAGGCCGTTCCGTCGCCCACGGTCAGCAGCACGTCGCCCTGGTGTCGGACCGACAGGTCGGCGAGCCGGACCTTTTCTTCCCTCTCGCTCCGCAGGTAGCGCAAGTCGCCCGAACCGCCGTAGAGCGCGCAGTGCACTTGGCCTTCGACCAGGCGGGCCGCCAGCCCCTTAGCCAGCGCCATCACATGGTCCGCGGCCGACGCGCTCTCGACGACAATGGGGTAATCGGGCAGCCTCGGACGGTGGCCCATTACTGGCACCAAGTATCCGCCCGCCGCGGCGGTTGCGTGCGCCGTTGCCGCGACGTCGAGCCTCGTTGAGGGCACCAGCCGATGCGCCCGCAGCGCTTGCGCCGTCCAGCTGATGTCCCCGCCGCCGAACAGCCGGAGCGACTCGTTCGGCGGGCGTAGACCTTTCTTCTCCGTTCCCGGGTCGGGGCGGCGCACGAGCACAGGGCGTCCAGGCGCACGCCATCTGCAGGCGATGTGCCACAGGAGGAAGGGCATCACCGTGAGCGGCAGCACCCGCAGTATGGCGTCCGGGTCCGGCAGCAGGCCGACTATTGTGGTCAGCCAGCCTGCCACCACGATTGTCGACCGGTCGCGGCCCGGAAGTGTCGGCGGCTGCATCCCGGAGGTTTTCGCCGGTGCCACGGCATTCCAGTCGCCGAAGTACCAGACTGCCAGCGAGAGCACTGCCATGCCGCCGAGCAGTCCCCAAAGCCAGCGAGGCGCGCGGATGCGCGGAGACCGGGACGGTGGGTGTAACGGTGGGAGTGGCGGCGGCGCGGGGGATATTTCACGGTCGTAAGTGGGAGTTCCGTAGTAAGCTTCCAGCATCTGCGGCAGCGCCTGCTGCTCCCGCGGTGACGTAGTCAGCACGGGGGCCAGCCAAGCAGCGGCTTCTGCCGCGGAGCCCGGGGCGGCACCGCGCCGGTTCAGCTCCTCGAACAGTGCGGCGGCTCGCAAGATTTCGCCGGTTCCTATCGCAAGGCCGCGCAGACGGAGAAAGTCGCCCAACTCGGCAAAGTCCGGCGACGCACGGCCTGACCGCTGCAGCGCTAGCGCTGTAGCATGGGCCACAGTGCCGCGGATCGGCGTGCGATCGGAGTCTTCGAGTCCGGCGGAGGGTTCGTCGCTTATCGGTGCCCGCTCCAAACCCCGAGCGCGCTGACCGGCAGACCACGGTTGCCGCGCCGGACGTCGGATATGCTAAGCAGGATGAACTGCGCGACGGCTGGCGCCCCCTTGCGGCCAGCTAGCGCCAAGCTCTGTGTATAGCACACTCCCTAGCTGCCCCGTGCCCAGGCGTCCAGTCGTGTGCCGACGGTGTTTTGATCGCGACTATCCTTGGCGAGGATCGCAATGAGCAGCCGCAGTCGCGCGGCCCGCGTGCCGCGATCGCTGGCCTCGGCGAACTCCTCGTCATCGTCGGCGCGCTTTAGCCATTGCAGCAGCTCCGCCGTGCCCGGCTTCTGATGAAGCTGGGGGCGGAGGGCCTCGAAGAGTTCCAGCAGCTCATCGAGGCGCCTCCTGCCCATCGTTAGGTTGCCCAGGCGCTCAGAGATGACGCTGCGCAGCTCCGGCCCAGACGGGAACGGGATGTGATGGTAAGCGCAGCGCCGCAGAAAAGCGGCTGGCAGGCTTTTCTCGCTGTTGCTCGTGACGACCACGACAGGCCGCACCTGCCGGCGGTCTCCATCCGGCGCGACGCGTAGCCCCATCTCCGGGATCGCGAATGCCAGCCGATCGAACTCCTCAAGCAGGTCGTTCGGTGTGTCGCGCGGCGCTTTATCGATCTCGTCGATCAGCACCACCCACCGCTCGGGCCCCGACCAATCCCGCGCGTCCGGTAGCAGTAGCCGAGCCGCGGGTGGCCCGACCGGCCTGCGGGGCCCGAGTGCACCTTCAAGGAAGGCCTCGTCACCCCGCAGAGGGCGCCCTGCGCGGTCTAGCAGTGGAGCTTCCGGGCCGCACGCGCGCAGGATGGCCTCGCCGAAGGGCCGGATCTCCAGGTACTCCACGAGCGGCCTCACCCTATTGGCCTGGGCGTCGCGGAAACGGGCGATGTCGTCGAAGCGGTACAGCAAGTCGTCGCGGCCGGAATTCGACTTGACCTGCATCTCGAGATGCCGCCCGCCGAAGCGCTCGTAGGCGAGAGCCCTCGACATCGTGGTCTTCCCTGTTCCCGGTTCGCCTGTCAGCAAGAGAGGCTGGCCGAGCATTAGCGCAACCTCAACGGCGGCCTGTAGTCCTGGACCCGGGATGTAGCGGCCGCGCGAGCGCAGCTGCGGTTCGAGCGGCTCCGGGAGTTCGGGCTCTGGACGCGCCACCCCTTCCCCGGTAAAGAGCGGAACCGTTGCGATGGTATCAGACATTCGCGGCCTCCAAAGCTACCGCATCGATCTGCTCCTTCAGGCGAAGCAGCGGGAACGGCCGGGGAAAGCGGACGCTTAGCCTACCGCGCAGCCTTCCAAGGAAGGCGTCTTCAGCACGCATCCCGATTACGCTGGGCAGATCGCGTCGCAGCCAGCTTGCGATGTGCAAGGGTGTGCAGTCGCCGAGTTCCGGTAGGGTCGCGACATGCACCCCCTCTGGCATGACGAGCGAGCGGATCAGGGTCTCAAGCCTCGCATACGTCGTGGCGGGGGCCAGTAGCACATATACCGGGGGCATGCGGTCCTCCGTCCCGAGCTGGTCCCAGAAGCCAATCCAGGCGGCTAGCACCTCCGGCACCGGAAGTCCGTCCTCGGGCGCTGAGATCTCGGAGTAGAAGAGACGCGGCAACGACAGGTCCCGCAACCTCTCGCGGAACGCTGCCGGGTCCGTGGGGTTCGGTTCCTGTCCGTGCAGAGCGTTCCAGAGACGTGCGCGTAGGCGCGAGATGGCAGCAGTGGGTGATGTAGAATTCGGCCAGCCCAAAGGGTGGAACTCCAGACCCTCGGTCGGCCACCCGCGCCGGGGCAGTGTCTGCCGGCGAAAGCGCTCCAATAGCTCGTCGGGTAGGTGGTCCCAGTGACCGGGGACGACGCAGAAGAGCGGCCGGCTTAGCACTTCCAGCTGTTGGGGCGGGCAGCACCGCGTCAGCGCGTCCCACAGATCCTCCTCCTGATCCTCGCGGTCCAGCAGACAGAGGTGCCTTCCGATCTCCGGTGGCGCGGAGCTTCGCCCCACGACTATAGCATCGATCTCGGCGCCAGCGGCGATCGCGGCCACGAAGTCTGGGCGCTGCAGCAACGGGCCCAAGCGAATGGCCCTGAAGTCATAGAATTGCTCGTTTGCCTGCGTGACGACCACGCCAATTAGTGACCGGTGTGCGAACAACGCCGCTCCCGATATACCTGTCCAGTCAAGCGGCCGTGCGGAATCTCGGTTTTGCAAGGTGGGGTTGCGCAGAATGAACGTGCGCGACCTCAGGCCAGTTAACGGTTCCGTCGTGGCAGTCAGCTGTGCAGTGTCGCGACGGGCACTTTTTACCCGATCCCTATCTTCCATAAAGGATGGAAAGCCGGTAGCGGACACTTTCACTTCTGTCGGCGGCGCCGAACCGTCAAGCTCCGCAGAGCCAACCAGCACTTTGGCAGCGTACTCCGCAGGGAAATCAGGCAGCCGCAGGACCGCCACGTCGGGTTGCTCTGGATCGGAGAGTAATGTGTGGTTAAGCGGCCAAATGATCTCCGCTCGGCGCAGCTCGGCCGCCTCGCCTTCGGCCAGGGCGCGCGCAAATACCGCCGGCGCTTCAGGTAATACTCCCCACGTCTTAGGAGCGAGGACATGCCGCGCCGTCAATACCAGTCCCGCGCCAAGCAGGTAGCCGCTACCTAAGCTGCCCGTAATCTGCTCGGGCGCGCGGGCTGAGAAGATTTCGACGATACGCCCGGCCTTGGAGGCCATCTAAGTTCTCGGTCCCCAGAGCACCTGATTGGCTAGATCCCACATGCGCGGCTCTACTTCGCGCTCCTAGACCGGGCGCTCGGCGTCCGCATCGCTGACGTCGACTTCCTTTCCACCCGGCCCGCGCGGTTCAAGTATGAGTTTGAGCCTATGCGTCGTGGCCTGCTGGAGCTTGCCGTCAGCCCCCAGCTCGACGACCCAAAACTTCACCTTACCACCCGCGCCCCCCTCTCGACTCATCGAGAGATTTAGCTCTAATTCAACGGGTTTGAGCCGGAAGCGAAGCCCCTTGTCGGCACCCTCCCGCATGGCCTCCAGCAGTTCCGCTCGCAGATCCTTGATGGCCTCAGCCAACGGTATCGAAGCAGCATTCGGCATGACGGGCCTCCATAGAATTGCCGAAGCAACATTTCCACGCTGCTGACATGCTGCCAAGCTGTTTTGTTCTGCAGTTTGGTTGATCGAGGATCGACTACAGTGGACGTGGGCCACAGCGGTGACCGAGGCTCACGGCCCGGTTGATCACACTTCTTGAGACATAATACTACCACCCATGTTGCGGTAAGTAATCACGCAATAGCGTCAGATAGTAAGAGCGATCAATCGGAAGTTTTCCGGCAAATCAGTACGTGTCTCTGTCGGGCGCGTGCCAAATAATAAATCAACAATAGGACGGTAAGTGGGAATGTGAACTCCAATGCACGGCTCCGTAACGTAGTTAGCGGCGGATAATCATTCTTGAGTTACAGTCGCCGCTCTTGAACCTGAGAGGGTTCGGGGACGCCTCGGGCTTGCTCAGCGTTTTGCGAAACGGATCAGGTGTTGTCGCTTTCCCGACGCAGATCCTTCAGCCGGAAGAGCATCGCCAGCATGCGCTCCAGCTTTCGGTCGAGGTGCACCTCGTAGCGGGCAAGACGTTCGAGTTGGCGGACGTTCAGCGTCTCGCCAAAGGTGTGTTCGCGGATCAGGGGTCGATGTAGGAGCTGGGCCCGCCGGGAGTGGATCCAGGGCGTGATCACCTCCTCGATGAAACGGGCTAGGCTCGCCGCGCCCTTGGTCATCGTCTCGTCTTCGATGCTGCGCTCCTCCGGCGCGGCGTCGAGTTCGTCGTGCCACCAGTCGCGAGCTGCCTCGGGAAGCGCCGCGAGGGCGCGCTGGTACCGCTTAGTGCCCGCTGCGGACAGGATCGCGGTGGCCTGATGGATCTGTGCTTCTTCTGTGTTGAGGTCGGTGAGTTCGTCCTCGGCCTCGTCTTCGGTCAGGCGAATGGCTCGGCCGGCATCGATGTGGCGATGGTCGACGTCAAGGTGGGAGAGAGCGGCTTTGGCCGAGTCGCGGAAGGGCTCCAGCGCGGCTCGGAGCGCCTCCTGATGTGAGGCGGCTTCGGCGGTGCGGAGGCGACGCTTGCGCCAGAAGATACCGGCGATCTCCTCCACCAGGTGTTCTTCGGTGGGTCCCTGCGGTTCGTGCTCGGAGACGAGTGCCGCGAGCATCTGGTCGTACTCTGTGCGATCCTCCCACGGCAGCACCGCCGAGCGCGAGAGGAGGCCATGACGCAACGCGTTTAGCCGCGTTAGGGCATAAGGGCCAGACGGGGTCAGAGTCTCGGTGGTCACCGCCACATCCTCCTCTTTCGATCGAGCCGGTTCAGGCGCCCTTCGAGGCGGTCGATCCGGTCCTGGAGCGCGTCCTCGATGCGCATCTCGGCCGAGACGGCCGCGTGTCGCAGGCGTTCGTAGGTGCTTTGCCACATGCCCTTTGGGCGCTCCGGGAACTGGTTCGCGGGGCCATTCTCCCCGCCGAGGCGCTGGCGGATCTTCCCGGCACGCCGCAGGGCACGGTCCCAAACATTCTCGCTCTGACTTGCATAGGAAAGGTCATAGCAGCGTCGGCAGAGGAAGTAGCGACCGGCGCCATGAAGCCTGATGACCCGCCGTCCGCAGGCGACGCCGGCCCTCATCCCAGGGCAGACAAGGTAAGGCCGCGAACCGCCATAGCCGCATGGGACCCGCACGAAAGCCACGTCTTCATCGACGGCGTCCCAGCCGCCCTGCCCCAACCTTATGCGGTAACCGAGGTGCAGGCGGTCGACGTCTGCCCGAAGGTCGATCGACGCCACGACCTCGTCGTGCTCGGTCCACTGCAGGCGGCCGGACCAACCCGGTGCCAGGCAACCTCGACGATGCAGCCAGTTCACGTCGATGGCCCGGGCCGACTCGACTGTCAGCCGGCCGCCGCCGGTCCGTCGACCGGAACCGAAGCCGCCCATCAGCACGCTCCGTTAAGAACAAGCCAGGGGAGCATCAGGCGTTCAGAACGGCAGCTCATCGATGCATTTTCCGCTGACAAGTTGAGTTAGATGCTCCCTAACTCGGGCTATGTGCTTGCTATCTTCATATGCCATATGCACCATTAATTCTCGCTCTTCCTCGATCTGCTCTGGCGTCGCTACACGAAGATTGAGTTCCCTAAGGAGCGGCGCAACGATTGGCCTGAGGTCTACCGGCCGCAGTCTGCCTGTTTTAATCCCACATCGTTTCATTACTTCCAGGACCACAAGCGACGCATTATCGATGTCATCACCTGCCCAGGGAGTGCTGGCAAGGTCCAGCTCACCAGGTTGGGCCGTCGCCTCAGCCATCATGGTTCTTCCTGCTTAATGTTGAATCGATTTTCCCGAAATCGTTCGAGAACTCTTCAGTCGTGATGCCCATCTGTGCCAGTGCCGCGGCAGCCTGAGCCCACCTTCCTTGCTCCCACCCCGACCAGCATCGATCGTGCAACCACGCGAGACTTGCTGTCTCGACGCCGTGAGGCAGCAGTGGATTCGTACTCTGGTCCCCGCCACCGCAAGCCAAGCAGCGATCGGGGGACGAGTTCACCTGATCTTGGTCCAGCCATTCGGCCACGCAGCATAGATACGCGCGGGCCTTGGCCTGATCTCGTGGCAGACCACCATCGAACTCGGCGATTGCGGCGCGCTCCTCGAAGAAGTCGTGCCAGTCCTCGGCGGCCCAGCCGCCCACTGACCCACGAAGCAGGTGAATGATCTCGGCTTTATGGCGTGACAGCAGTTCAAGGACGGAACCAGGCGGCTCAGCGTTCGCGTGAAGATGCAGATCATCGCCGTCGACGCAGACGTCCATTCCGAGGGCGCGTGCTGCATTCAGGGCATTGGCAGCGCTCATAGCCGTGCGCTCCAGCCAGCCTTTTCCGGCGCCGAGTAAGGGGCGCGGTTTGCGTCCGCACCGTCCGCGGCTGTTTCAGCGCTGGACTTCAAAGCGTTACTGCGGACGGTCTGCGGAGATCGATCGTTTGCAACGTCCGCGTCGTCGGCAACCGTCTGCTAAGAGGGCGCCGCAAATCCATCCAATCCGCAGGCTTTTTGAAACCGTGCGGACGATGCGGACGGTACGGACGAAGGCAACCCAGCACTATCTGGAAACGGAACATCGCCAATCGAGGCGATGCGGATCACCCTGGTCCGCGTCCTGCCCTCGCGGTCGAAGCTGACTTCGATCCCGACCTTGCGTAGGAACGTCGCCGCACGTCGCAGGCGGCCGGCCAATGCCCGGGCGCTGTCAGGCCAAGTCTTGGATTTGGCGACCCGATCTCCCGCCGCCTCAACCAGGGCGCCCAGAAGATCCGAGGCAGTTCCCGTCCACACAGTCCGCGTCGCCATCACGGCCCGCACCGCGGCGGCGATCGGGTCGGCATCGATCACGCCGTCGACCGCGACGTCGCGATTGCGGTTGTAGGCGGACCAGAAGGTTCCGGCGGGCCAGAGCGCCGTTTCGCATGCGGTCACCCACAGGGCAAAGTCAGCCATTCGGGGCAGTTTCGGCAGGCGAGTCTCCGGCAGCCGCTTTAGTCCCTCGACCAGGGCATCGAGCAGCACGCCCAGAAGCTTTGGGCGCTCGGCCTGGAATGTAGCCCAGATTTCAGCCTCGGGCCGGCGGCGCTCCTCCGGGATCGGCTCGAGGGTCAGAAACATGGCCCGGTCGGCGAGATCGGGCCGGGTGACGATGTCCTCAATTCCGTTGAGGATCACCGGCCGGGCGGCATCGAACAGCACTTCATCTTGGTCGGTATAGAGCTGCCGGACCGCGAAGCCGCCACCGGTGGCCAGTCGGCAAAGCGTGTCGGAGATCCATGCCGGGAGGCCCGACACATTGTCGAACGCCAGCACGTGGCCGTTGTTGGCGGCGATGAACAGGTCGCGGTCCTCGCGCGGCAGCGCCCGCAGGGGGGCGGTATTCGGGTCAAGGAGTGCGCGCAAGATGGCCGAGAACGTTGACTTGGCCGATCCCTGCTCACCTGAGAGCACGATGACCGGATACGGTCCGCGGTTGCGCAGAACGGCCATTGCCCAGGCAATCACGAGGACGAAGTCGTCATCCGACTGGACGTTCAAGAAAGAGCGCAGCACATCGACGGAGCCACCGCCAACAGGAAGCGGCAATGGCTGCATGCCGGCTGCGCGCCGGAACCGCACGGGTGGCCTGTCGATCACCCGCCAGCCGCTGGAATCTATCTCGACCGCGCGCCAGGCATCGTCGCCGAGATCGAGATAGAGACGGCCATCCAGTCCGCCGATACGGATGCTGACGATGCGCTCCGGCCCGTCAAAGTGCGCCTTGGCCTCTATGACATTAAGGGCCGACTGCAGCGCCTCGGAACTCGGTGCGCCGCCCGTTGCCACATAGAACTGCCGCGCCAGCCAGCGCTTGAATCCTTTGGTGCGCACGGGCCATGTCTCGCGGCGGCCATCGAAGTCGAGATCGGCAAACGCGGTGCTGTCAGCGGCATGGAACAGCTCAGCCGCATCGGCGAGGTTGATCAGGATGTCGGCTTGGCTCGGCCCGCGACCAGAGGCACTGCCGTCCTCGTCGCTGATGGCATCGTCGAGTGCTGTCACCCTGCAGCCGGCCTGCTTCAGCTTCGATCGCAGTGACTCGAAGGCGGCGCGGTCCTCTTTCTTCAGGGCCTTGAGGCGGCCGAGAACATCCGGCGCGAAGGGAGCGCCTGGATCGCTCCCGGTCCTTACCAGCAGGTCGTTCAGCGGGTCGCGGACGTCTTCGGCTGCCGCGATCGCGTCGACGATCAAATCCTCGGGGTTCAGCGGATCGTCAGCGCCGTTCGTCATGCGCCCCCCACGATGGCATGCCCGCTACCGCGAAGGAGGTCGTTGAAATCGCACCCCCGCGGCGGTCGGGCGATACGAACGCGGCGGCCCTCACGCTTCCAGCGGTGGGCGCAATCCCTCGCAGCGGCCTCGCCGGCGTCGTCACCATCTGCCAGGACGATTACGTCAGCCACGTCGTCCGGAAGCACCAGCGACCTCAATCCCGAAGTCGAGAGGGCCGCCCAAGCGGCATGGCCGGTCGCCTGCATGGCGGCAAGGGCAGTCTCGATGCCTTCGCCGACCATCAGCACGTCGCGATGATCTGCAAGCCGCACGGCGCCCCCGCGACAGGGGCCGAGCATCATCTTCTGCGGCGCGACCGACGCCTTTCCGGAGCCGTCGCGGGCGAGAAATGTCCGATGGACAGCCATAGGCTTATCGTCGGTGCCCTGCGTCACCAGCGCCACCATCGCGGGCCATCTGCCCCCCGTCGGGTGCTTCAGCGCGGGATGGAAGCGGAGCGCCGGCGGGGGTGCCAGACGCAGCTTGCGGGAGGCAAGATATGCCGCGACCAACGTGCCGACTGCCGGCAAGGCAGCTTTCCAGACGGCGACCGCATTCGTTGTACGTCTGACGTCGTCTGCGCGAGGGTGTGCCGGGCGATAGGCCAGCGCATCGAACTTTCCCGTCTCGGGCCACAGACCTTTTGCACGCAGGGCGGCAACGACGCGCTGCTGGTCGCAGCCCGCGTGACACCTGACCAGGAGCCTGCCTTCGTCGGTGGAGGTTAGTGACAGGCTAGGCTTGCGATCGTCGTGGCCCGGGCATCGGGCTATCCATCCGTTTCCAGCCTTGCGGCCACCGAGAGCCTTGGCGATGCCGTCAGCATCCACTGTGCACCTCGCCGTTTTGGCCCTGTCGGCAGCGAAGGGTTGAGCCGCGGCCATCGCTCTGCAGCCGACCGGCGCATATGCGATCCCGGGCTCTAGGCGACTCGAAGTCATGGTTGCGGCCCTCCTACCGCGTACCCTGTCTGTGCATCGCCAGCCAAGCCCGCAAATCATCGACAAGGATCAGGCGCCGACTACCGATCTTGAGGCTGGACAGCTCGCCCGCGCCGAGCGCCTCATAAATTTTGGTCCGGCCGAGGTTGGCCATGTGGGTCGCCGAGCGGATCGACACTGCGAGTGGCTCGGGGCGAGAAGAGGGCTGTGCGTTGCCGTACGGCATGAACTGGCTCCGATTGTGGGACGCCATCTGCGTCCGTCCCATGATCTCGGCCTTGCTGCCGCCATGAAAAATCCACCACGAAATCGCGCTATTTCGTGGCCCGTGGCGTGTTCTCCTTCAGCTCCTTGAAAACGGTGCGGATGATGTTCTCGATCGACCCTGAACTGCGTGAAATCGATCTGGGGTTCTGGCCCAGCCAGGAGGCTAAATGGCGCGCTTCTTCGGCGACCGTGCCCAAGACCTCATTCGCCTCGGCTCGACGATGGAACTCACGGAGGACCAAGGTGGCGGCCCCGGGTCTACCAGCCTTTCCTCTCCCGCCGTCACGCTGCTTCCGATAACCCAGAGCGTCCCGGATGGCCGTCTCCCGTACACCCAGCGCATCGTGTTCTAAACAGAGCAACTGCTGGAGCGGGAGCCATCGATAGTCGTTGGGCAGCGTCACGAGCCGGGGCACCATGTCACTGCTGCTGAGGAGCAGGCCGGGGTGACCACGACCGGCGCGCTTCAATCGATCCAGAATATTGTCGAGATGCCGATCAACATCGCGTACCAGAATGGCAGTCCAGAACGTCGCGTCGAGCCTGCCTGTCCCGAGCCGCCACATTACATCGTCTATGAGACTCACGCACTCTGGGCGTTGGATCGACAGAAGCTTGACCAGTCGCGTTGTCAGCCATTGCCGATCAAAGGAATATGTTACGAAGTCATCCTCTTGGATCCGAACGAAGCCGACGGATCCGCAATAGTAGCGCCAAGTGCTTGTTGCAGAATCGAACACCGGCGCGACGTCATGGTCATCACCGCACTGATCGCAGAAAAAACTGGCAGAGGTTTCCCGCTGATGCAAAGCGCCCCACCTCAGCAGCGCGGCGCCAGCCGACCCGAGTCGCAGCAGGTCACGACGCGTGAAGCTGCGGGCCGGGCGCTCGACGAGATCTACAAGTAGATCCTCGATCAGCGGTTCTAAACTAAAAGGCCACAACGCTAGAGGTCCCGGATCAGGTCCCAGCGCTTTAGGTATTTCTCGCCGACGAGGCGCTCCTCGTCCGAGCGGTCACGCAAGTTACAGCCGTGAGGTTCAGTGAGTTGGACCGGCAGAGTCCGCGGACGGCGTCGCCCATCACCCGCGGCAAAGCGGATCGTCAAGCGAGCCTGTGTAATGCTCGGACCCCGCGCTAACGGATCGTAGCTCCCGAACCAGCTTTTCGACAGCTCATGCAAGGCGGGACCGTCTTTCTTCCCAGTCTCAAGTGTAATCCGGCCGGCCGGGCCATCGGGAGCAAGCCGCAATGCGGTCAGCCGTACGTTCTCGATGCCATCTTCCGGGTCGACTGCAAAGCTCCGCGCAAGTGCGAGTCCCGACAGTATCACCTGCCGTAGTCGCACAGGCTCGATCCCCGCCTGCTGTGGGAACAGCTCCTCGGCAAAGGCCTTCGCGACCTCTTCTCGCAGCTGCCTGCCGGCCCGCGCAACGACATCTATTACGCCGGTCTCCGATCCGTAGACCAGCGCCACCTCGACGGCGGGGCGCACGTTACGCCGAACAACCCCGGTGTCCCCGAACTCGGTCGACGTCGCGGGAAGGCCCTCAAGATAGGCGACGAGTTGGAGGACGCGCCCCTCGCCATGACGGCCGATATTGACAGGCCCACGCTCAAACGCTTCGACGACAATATTGGCGCCAGAGCCGTCGAACTGCCTGAATGCGGCCTCAAGGCGGCCTTCGAACAGTTGCATTGGCTCTCCGGCAAGTTCCGGCCATGCCCCGCGCGGGCCGATGAACCCGGTCCAATTTCGAGTGCCATAGCGATGGTCTGAATGCCTTATATCCTCTGCCTGGGCAAAGCGCTCGGGGTTGCGGCCAAGGAGCCAAAGGGCACGCTCGTACGAATTTGGCCGGGCCGTTAGCTCCCCGGAATGTTGATCGGCATGGAATAGGGACCCCGCTGGCTGGGTGATCGGCGTCCAATCGGGACCCCCTGCCGGCTGGGGTCCACGGTGGTTTCCGGGAACGACCGGGAGCCACGTCGGGGATGCTGGTGGTGGAGACGATCGGGAAGATTCGTCGGGCGTATTTCGTTCAGGGCAAGTCGATCAAGGCGATCTGCCGCGAGCTGAAGGTCTCCCGGAAGGTGGTCCGCAAGGTTCTGCGGTCCGGGGCGACCTCGTTCGAGTATGAGCGCGAGGTCCAGCCGCTGCCGAAGATCGGTCCCTGGAAGGAGGACCTCGAGCGGCTGTTGGCGGTGAATGCCGCCAGACCGGTTCGCGAGCGGCTGACCCTGATGCGGGTCTTCGAGGAATTGCGCGGGCTCGGCTATCAGGGCGGCTATGATGCTGTCCGGCGCTATGCGCGGAGCTGGCACCGAGAGCATATGGCTACGTCGGCGTCCGCCTTCGTGCCGCTGAGCTTCGCGCCGGGCGAGGCCTACCAGTTCGACTGGAGCCACGAGATCGTGCTGATCAACGGCACGACGGTGATGGTGAAGGTCGCCCATGTCCGGCTCTGCCACAGCCGGATGCTGTTCGTGCGGGCGTATCCCCGTGAGACGCAGGAGATGGTCTTCGACGCCCACGACCGGGCGTTCGCCTTCTTCAAGGGTGCCTGCACGCGCGGGATCTACGACAACATGAAGACGGCGGTGGAGACGATCTTCGCCGGCAAGGACCGTCTCTACAACCGCCGCTTCCTGCAGATGTGCGGCCACTATCTGGTCGAGCCGGTGGCCTGCAGCCCTGCTTCGGGCTGGGAGAAGGGCCAGGTCGAGAACCAGGTCGGGCTGGTGCGCGAGCGGTTCTTCAGCCCGCGGCTGCGGGTCAAGAGCTACGAGGAGCTGAACGCCTGGCTGCTCGACCAGTGCATCGCCTACGCCAAGGCGCATCGTCATCCCGAGCAGCGCGAGCGCACCGTCTGGGAGGTCTTCGACGCGGAGCGGTCGAGTCTGGTCCCCTATGCCGGCCGGTTCGATGGCTTCCATGCGGTGCCGGCCTCGGTCTCCAGGACCTGCCTGGTTCGCTTCGACAACAACAAGTACTCGGTCGCCGCGTGCGCGATCGGACGTCCGGTCGAGATCCGCGCCTATGCCGAGCGGATCGAGCTGCGCCAGGAGGGCAGGCTCGTCGGTGAGCATCACCGGTCATTCGGCCGCGATCAGACGGTCTTCGATCCCTGGCACTACGTGCCGGTGCTGGCCCGCAAACCGGGTGCGCTGCGTAACGGTGCGCCGTTCAAGGACTGGATCCTGCCGGCCAGCCTGGATCGGGTGCGCCGCAAGCTGGCGGGCATCGATGATGGCGACCGGCAGATGGTCGCCATCCTGACCGCCGTCTTGAGCGACGGCCTGTCCGCGGTCGAAGCCGCCTGCGCCGAGGCGCTGCGCGAGAACGTCCATTCGGCCGACGTCATCCTCAACATCCTCGCCCGGCGTCGCGAGCCGGCCATGGCCCCGATCACGGTCGTCACGCCGGAGGCCTTGCGGCTGCGGGTCGACCCGGCTGCCGACTGCAGCCGCTACGATCGCCTCAGGAGAGCCGTCTGATGCAACGCTCCGAGATCCTGACCGCCATGGGCGAGCTGAAGCTCTACGGCATGAAGGCCGCCTTCGACGAGATCATCGCCACCGCCGTGAAGCGGCAGCACGAGCCGCAGCGGGTGGTCGGCGACCTGCTCACTGCCGAGATCTCGGAAAAGCAGGCCCGCTCGATCAAGTATCAGATCACCATCGCCAAGCTGCCCCTGGCCAAGGATGTCGCCGACTTCGTCTTCGACGGCACCCCGATCAACGAGGCCCTGGTACGCGAGCTCTCCGGCGGCAACTTCCTCGCCCACCAGCGCAACGTCGTGCTGGTGGGCGGCACCGGCACGGGCAAGAGCCATCTGGCCATTGCCATCGCCCGGGCCTGCATTCGCGATGGAGCCCGCGGCCGCTTCTTCAACGTCGTCGATCTGGTCAACAAGCTCGAGGCCGAGGGTCGTGCCGGCCGTCAAGGGCGGATGGCCGATTATCTCTGCCGGATGGACTTCATCGTCCTCGACGAGCTCGGCTATCTGCCGTTCGCCCAGTCCGGCGGCCAGCTCCTGTTCCACCTGATCAGCCGGCTCTACGAGCAGACCTCGATCATCGTCACCACCAACCTCGCCTTCGGCGAATGGCCTACCGTCTTCGGCGACGCCAAGATGACGACGGCACTGCTCGATCGCCTCACCCATCACTGCGACATCGTCGAGACCGGCAACGAGAGCTGGCGCTTCAAGAACCGCGCCTGATCCCCCTCGACGTTCGCCGCACCACCCTGGCCGCCGCTCCGCCTACGGCTCCGCGACGACCAGGGTGGTGGTGCCCTGAATCCACCCACCAGAGGGGTCCTTATTGCAAGCCGATCCGGGGTCCCGTTCCGGCGCCGATTGACACCCCGGAATCCGTGACGTCACTGCCGCACGCCGCGATCATTGCGCGGTCGCCGGCCTCGTTCGCCATGTGGAAGACGCGCTGCAATGTAGCGATGTGATCGGCACGTCGGGCTCCGTCCGTCAGGAGCCATTGCTCGATTTGATCGCGCACCTCTTTCTCAGGACGACCCCAGTCGAAGTCGTCCGCAAGGTCCGGTTCCAGGTTCTGCAGGTGCACCCGGATCGAATTGACAGAAAGGTGCGCCAGCACCTTCCGGGGATGGAATGACATCGCGTTCTCCGCAGTTTGGCTGAGGGCGGAGCCGTGTGACGAGCTTGAGGCCTTCAATTGCCGAAATCAATCGTCGGTCGATGTCCCCACGAACGTGCGTTGTGGCATCCTGATCGCTCAGGAGTTGACCAGCCTTTGGCCAAAAGGGCTCGAGGGCGCACACCCCGGGCATCGGCCGTTACGATGAAGTGTGATGGCCCTATTTCTTGCTACTCCGATTACCATCCAAGGCGCAGAACCCGAGCGACATCGAATCCGTCCAGCACGCTCGCACACTGCTCCCAAGCGGTTGCGGGGAGGTCCTGGGCATAGCGAAGGTCGAACGGGTGCCTTGAGGGAACCTCATCGATGCGCCGGCGGGCGGCCTCGATCTGGCCGAGTGCGGTGTCGACCCACACGTCCTCCAGTGTGTCCGGGATTGTGCCGAAGACGTCGCGGATCTGCTGCAGCCGACCTGACAGTGCGTGATGGACGTCGTCCTCCACCGATCTACGATAACGCAGATTCAGGACGTCGATTGCGGACGCGAGCTGACCGATACGGTCGATTCTCCCTTTTCGCTGCTCCAGACGCGCCGGGTTCCAGGGCAGGTCGATGTTGATCAGGGTCTCTAGCCGCTGCAGGTTCAGCCCCTCCGAGGCGGCGTCTGTGGCGACCAGCAGTTGCAACGACCGATCTCGGACTTGGGCCTGAATCTCCTCCCGCGCGGCTCCACGGCGGTGATCGCCTTCGAGGAGGAACGAGTTGCCCTGGCCGCCGTAGATGCCGACCGGCCGGTCCGGGAAAGCCTTCGCCAGATGGCCGGCCAGCCACAGCACGGTGTCCAGATACTGACTGAACAGAATGCAACCGCGATCGGCCCAGCCCTCGCGGCGGAGGTAGTTCAAGGCGATATTCAGCTTGGGGTCATCGTCTCCCGCCGCTTCCATGCGGGCGATTGCGCTGCGGAGCTTTTCTAAAGCCTCACCGCCGAGGTCAGTGACGCCTTCTTGGGGGAATGCGTCGTCCTCCTCACCCAGCAGCGTACGCTCTTCGCCGTCGCGCAGCTTGCGAGCCGTCAGAAGACCGGCGCGCAGCGAGCTACCGATCCGCCGTAACAGGAGCGTCTTCAGGATGCCCGCGTTCTCGCGAACCTTCGCGATGAGCTGACAATAGGCGCGGGCGTCCTCATAGGCGGCGGCCATATTGTGGGACATGACAAGGCCGTCTTCATCACCTTCGCCGTGTAAGCGGACCGGGACCTCGCGAAAAACGGGCGTTCCGTCCGGATTCCTCAGGTCCCGGCGGCGCCGCTTGATCACGTGGCGCACGAAAGGGTTGTGCTGGCGCACCAAGTCTCCGCCCAGGGCCACCAGCCGGCGCTGGAGTGGCCGGCTCAGACGGTCGAGATCGGCAACTGCCGCGGAGGTCGTACCGTCCGGTACCCCCAGCTCGACCCGCATCTGCGTCGCCAGTGAATTCTCGCCTTTGGGGATCAGCGGGTCCCGTAACCAACCCCAGAGCTCGGCCAAGCTCGTTGGCGGCTCCCGTCTGCCGGCGACGAGGTCCATGGCGCCGTGGGGATCGTGGCGCCAGGGGCTGCCCCAGCCGCCAAGCACGCGATCGCACCCCGAATTCAGGATGCGCATTAGGTCGTACAGCTCCATCCGGTCGACCTGGATCGGTGTGGCGGTGCCGAGGAGGACACTTTGGGCTCGTGGTGCCAGCTCAAACATGAACCGGAGCAGCTTGTTGGGATCGCCCTCCTGACCACGGCTCCGGGGCCGCCGGGCGCGATGCGCCTCGTCCAGCACTACGCACGCGTAGCGCCGCCCGAGGAGTGCCTCCGCCGCGTCGCTGCCAGCGGTGATCAGGCTGGTGGGAAAGAGGCCGATGCGGCGGGGGCAGTTGGTAGCCGGTAGCGGCCAGATAACGCCATCCTCGGTCACCCACCGGTGATCCATCCATCGCGCCGATGGGACGGCCAGCATCCGCTGCAGCTCCTCCTGCCACTGCAGGAGGAGGTTCTTCGGCGCCAGCACGAGCACCGGATCGTCGCGTGTGAGCGCTATCAGCTCGGCGGCCATGCCGAGCTGGACGGTCTTGCCCAGACCGACATCGTCAGCGAGGACGAACCGCGCCTGACCGAACGTGTCGAGGTCACGAACGACCCGGGCGACGAAAGCGCGCTGGTGCGGTGCAAGGCCCACGCCCTGTCGCGAAGCTGGCGCTTCGATGAACGGCGCCTGCTCGTCGCTCGCCGGGTCCCATTCGGCGACCTGCACGATTCGGCGCTTGAGAATCCGCTCGACGTCCTCGACGACGACAGCGGAGAGCGGTCGGGCGTCCCTGTGGGCCCATAACGCGTCGAACTCAGCCTGCACCCAAGCGACCGATGCCGGGTCCTCGTCCTCCCACAGCAGCTCGTAGTGCCGGCTCCAGGCTTCCCCAGTCTCGTTGATCGAGCCCAGAAAACAGGTGCGGCGCCCGTCGCGGTAGCGGATTACACCGGCCTTGCCGTGGATCAGGCCGAACGAGGCGTCGGGGAGGACCCTGATCTCGACGCGCTGCTCGTGCAGCAGTTTCGCCAGCCGCGTGTAGCGCGGCCGCTGGCGCTCGGTCATCGCCTCTGGCTTGCTCTCGCACCATTCACTGAAGAGCGCTCGGGCGACATCTACGTCGCGGACGTCGAGGCCGGAATTGCACACAATCCGGATAGGGCCGCCAATCTTGTCGAAGGTAAGCGGAGCGCCTTCACCCTTTGGCCGTTGGCTTGACGGCTAATGCTGGGTGTTGGCGGCTTGCCATGCCCAGGGGGTGAGCTCGCCGAGGCGGCTCTCGAGGTGGCCGTTGACGAGGCGGGTGAGCACGTCGGTGAGGTAGGCGTTCGGGTTGACGCCGTGCAGCTTGCAGCACTCGATCAGCGTGGCGAGGACGGCCCAGTTCTCGGCGCCTTCGTCGGAGCCGGCGAACAGGGCGTTCTTGCGGTTGAGCGCGATCGGCCGGATCGAGCGCTCGACAGTGTTGGAGTCCAGCTCGATGCGGCCGTCGTCGAGGAAGCGGGTGAGGCCGTCCCAGCGCGCGAGGGTGTAGCGGATCGCCTCGGCTAGTGGTGAGCGGCCGGCGACGGTGGTCAGCCGCGCCTCGAGCCATTGCTTCAGATCCAGGGTCAGCGGCCGGCTCCGCTCCTGCCGGGCGGCCTTGCGGGTGTCGGCATCCTGGCCGCGGATCCCGGCTTCGACGGCATAGAGCCCGGCAATGCGCCGCAGCGCCTCGTCGGCGATCGGCGCGGCACCGCCCTTCGCGAGCTCGAAGAATCGTCGCCGAGCGTGGGCCCAGCAGTGGGCGAGGGCAATGGCCCCGCGTGCTCGGTCGGCCTCGACCAGCGCCTTGTAGGCGCCGTAGCCATCGGTCTGCAGGATGCCGGTGAAGTTCCTCAGCAAGGCGATGGCGTGGTCGGCGCCGCGGCCGGGCGCATAGGTGTAGACAACAGCCGGCGGATCGCTGCCGCCCCAGCCGCGATCGTCGCGGACGATAGCCCAGAGATAACCGGTCCTGGTGCGGCCGCGACCTGGATCGAGGACCGGAGCCCGGGTCTCGTCGACAAACAGCCGCCCCGAGCGCAGCAGGTCCTCGCGCATCCAGCGCCACAGCGGCTTCAGCTCGGCGGCCGCATAGCCGGTCCAGAAGGCCAGCGTCGAGCGATCCAGCTCGATACCATGACGGGCGAAGCCCTGCACCTGACGGTACAGCGGGCAGTGGTCGGCATATTTGTCGACCAGCACCTGGGCCACCAGGCGCTCGGTCGGCAGCCCGCCCTCGATCAGCCGCGCCTGTGCCGGCGCCTGCACCACCGCGCCCTCGCAGCCGCGGCAGGCATAACGGGGCCGGCGGATGACCAGGATCCGGTACTGGGCCGGCACGACGTCGAGCCGGCGCGAGACGTCCTCGCCGATCCGGTGCAGCGAGCCGGCACAGCAGGGGCAGGTCATGCTCCTCGGCTCGATCACCATCTCCACCTGAGGCAGGTGATCGGGCAGCGACGGACGGCCTTCGCGCCGTCGCCGGGTCCGCTCGGCCTTCAGGTCCGGGTCGCCCTTCTCCTCCTCGGCTTCGACCTCGGCCGCAGCGCTCTCCAGATCCTCGAGTCCGAGCTTCAGCTGGTCGGGATCGAGCGCTTCGGAGCGCCTACCGAACTGCAGCCGCCGGAGCTGGGCGATGATGTGGTCGAGCCGCTCGGTCAGCGCCGTCAGCCGGGCGACCTCGTGCTGGAGCCGGGCCGCCTCGGTCTGCAGTCGTGCCGCTTCGGCGTCGGCCCGCAGCCGCTCCGCCCGCTCGGACACGATGAGCGCGCGGAGGGCCGCGATGTCGTCGGGCAAGGCGTCCGGTGCCGGCTCCATGCCGCGAGTAGAGCAAAAATGCCTACCGTCAGGTGGCGAACTGGCGTGCCTGATTCACCCTGTCGCAGGTCAGCGGACGGCGGTCGGGCGCCGCTGTCGGAGCGCGTGGACCCGCGACCAGTCCAGGCCTTCCAGCAAGGCGGAGAGCTGGGCCGAGGTCAGCCGCATGACGCCGTCGCTCACGGGCGGCCACCTGAAGGCCCCCTCGTCGAGCCGCTTCCACAGCATCATCAGGCCGCTGCCGTCCCAGGCGACGACCTTCACCCGATCGGTTCGCTTCGAGCGGAACACCAGCACCGTGCCCGAGAATGGATCCTGCTGCAGCACCTCCCTGGCCAGCGCCGCCAGGCTGTCCGCACCACGGCGGAAGTCGACCGGCTGCATCGCGATCAGGATGCGTACACCGGGCGGAATACCGATCATCGCCGAACCAAGGCGCCGATGATCCGTCGCAGGGCAACCGTCGGAATGTCCTGCTCGACGCGGACACGACAGCCGTTCGGCAGATCGATCTCGACCAGCCCGCGAACGGGCGGCGCACTCTGCGCCGGCGACGTCATGGTCGCCCCCGTGCCTGCAGCGTCACCGATCGCGATCGGCACAAAGCCCTCTGGCCCGAACCGATCGGCAAGCAACGTTCCGTCACGAGCCTGGCGTCGCCACCGTTGGAGCAGGCTCGGATGCAAGTCGGCGCGACCCGCAACTTCGCTGACCCCGCCCGCGGCCTTGTAGCTCTCGGCCACCAGCCGGAGCTTGTCCTGCACCGACCACCGCCGCCGACGTTCCGCCGACGTGATCACCTCGACCCGCTCGTAAGCCACCAAGCTAGCCCGCCGCTAGCGGTGCCGCCTACGCTCGCACCAGCAAGCCCGACACCGGCCAGCAACCTTCACCAGCGCCGAACGCATCGCGCAACGTGGGGTGAAAGCTCCGCTTACTGTCGAAGGCCTCGCCCGCGACTTCGAACACCGACGAGCGGAAGTAGCCGGCGATGCGATCATAGCCGATCGCGTCCTCTAGTCGGGTGTCATGAAATCCGCGCGACAGCCGCTCCAGGCGCGAAGAGAACCGCCGGAGCGCCATTAGGGGCGGTGACTGTTGACGACAGCGCCTCGCAGGCGCTCCGCCGTCTCCGCCTCGGTCGCACGCACGGGCGTCCGTACCGCTGAGAGATAATTGAGCAACTCGATGACACGCTGCTGCCGGTACCAGTAGTCCGGCAGGCTGTTCTTGAACCAGTCGAGGGCACTCGCCAGCTGCTCGGTCTCGGCAGCGATGTGGATGCCGTACAGCACATGACGCAGAAGGCCGCCAGCGAAGCCCTCAAGCTCTCGGTTCTCCGCTCGATCCTGGCTGCCTGCTCGCCGCAGATTGCGCCGCCCGAGCTCACCCGCCGTCTTGAGGCGAACCTTGTTCGGCACGCTGCTGCCCAGCAGCGGCCTATAGCTCTCAACCCCGAAGCCGCGGGCCATCTCCTGGAACGCGGCCGAGCGACCTTCACCGGCGCGCTCAAGGTCCAGCCCCTTGACGTAGAATCGCTCCTCCGGGGTCAGCTCGCTCCAGGTCTCGCGGGCCAATCCGTCCGGCACCAGAAAGTCGGATGCAATCCTGACGGCACGACGAAGTAAGCGCTCGACTTCCGACACCTCGCCGGATGCGCGCTCGCGCAGCACCTCCGAGGCAACCGGCCGGCCGTCGATCGTGGAGTAGCGCGTCAGGACTTCGAGCGCCGCGGCGTAGGCGCCAAGTTGGTAATCGGCGTCACCAAAATTCGGCTCCTCACCTTCGTCAAGTGCCCGCATTGCTTCAAGTTTGGCAACTACCGCCTGCTCAACGGGTCGTTGTAGCCGGCGAATGTGGCCCGGATAGTCACCCAGCCGTTGTCGCAACACAAGCAGCACGGTGCCCTGGACATAGTGGCCTTCGCGGGTGGCGCTCTCAGTTTCGGTGGCAACACACCAACCTGCGGTTACCTTCAGCCCGGCGGCCCAAAGGATCTCCGCTAGATCGGCCCAAACACGAACGTCCTGATGGGTGAACATGACGACCTGAAAGCCGTCGCCCGGCATTTGCTGTGCCATGGCCGCATAGGCCTCGACCATGGCGCGTCGAAATGCAACACTGTCTCCCCGAATCGCTAGTGAGCGGCGACTATCCCAAGTCCAATCTGGCCGAGGTGGCCGCTTTGCCAGCCAAGAAATGAAATACTCCGTGATCTCGTGATAGTGAATAGCATCGGCATAGGGTGGATCAGTTATCCAGATTGATGCAGGTTTTGCAATATCAACTGCCGGTACGACTGCAATCTCGGATTGGCCATGTATCTTTAGTGTACCAGTTTCGGAAACTAAATTGCCTCGCATGTAATAAAAAGATCTTGACCCATAGTTCAGAAAACAATTTAAGGCTTGATTGTAAAATACATGATCTGTTCCATCCGTTAAGCCCCCTGTCCGATTTGGTGAAGGCGTGAGAGATCGCCATTGAGTCATTTTGGAGAGGAAGTCCAGACAACGGCAGAATATCAAATCGAGTGCCGGACGAACAATTAGGTCGCTATATTCGAGCGAGCGCTCCCGGAGCAGCGCACCAATTAGAAGATGCCGGGGCGGAAAGAGATGGTGCCAGTGCGTCCAACCGCGCGTGCGGATCGGCTCGTCGGTCTTATCACCCGGCTCGATCCGGCTGTCCGGGACTAAGCCCCTCGATTGCCAATCGGCGAGGTTCTCTTGCACGATCGACTCGACGTGTCGCTCGCGAGCAAGATCTTCTTCGCGCGCGGCGGTGAAGAAAATCCGGCCGTCTGGCGTTAGCCACTGGATCGCGTAGAGCCGCTCCTGGAAGACATCGTCAGACTTCGGGGCGAAATCCTGCGGGTCCCAAGGCCGGAGGTCATTGGCGCTCAGCTCGGCGTAGCGGTTCCGGCAGCCCTCGAAGCGCCGGCGGTCTTTGGCTTCCTCGGTCCCGTCGCGGTAGCGGCTCCGCAGTCGCGCTTCTCCGCGCAGTCGCTCGATTGAAGTCCGCCGCTCCCGCCCATCCAAGGTGAAGCGAAGGTCACCGCCCTCGACCGTGCCTTGCTCGGCTATTGCGAGTTTGTCGTTGTCGATGCCATCTTCAACCTCGATTTCGAAGCGCCGGGCGTCAGCATCGGGCACGAGCCGAGCCACCGTCCGATAGTTCCGGCTGATCACCCAGCTCGGCGCGAGAGGCACCCGCCAGCCGGTGTTCGGGTCCAGTACCTCGACGCAGTAAAGATACGCCTTGGCCCGGTTTGCGATCCGTACGCGCACCTCCCCGTCACCGGGATCGTGGACCAGAAAGAGATCACGACCATATCGGACTACCGTTCCAGTCGCCGCGAGCTTCCAAGCATCTTCGTCGGCATCGCGACGTGCCTCGATCCGATATGACCGACTGAGCTGATCCGGCACCAGCTCAAGCACCATACCGTAAGCCTCATTGATCTGCCTCGTCTCCAGCAGCGGAACCTGCCAACCCGTACTGGGGCACCTGACTGTGTGGGGGGGGTCGTCAGGCTCAATTGCGCGGCCGGCACGATCGACCCGCCAGCCGTGCCGCCAGCGGGTCGGCGCCTCTGCGGCAAGCCGAAGATCGCGCTCGTCCCCATCATGCTCGATGCCGAGGCGGACGATCTCGGCTTCGACACCCTGAACGATCGCTTTCTGCGCCGCGGCGATCCTCGACCGTGTTTCGTCGCTCCCCCCAACGATGTTGAGCGCGCCCCAGGTGAGGAGGCAGGCAATCGGATTGAGATCGGAGGCGTAGACGTCGCAGCCGAGACGCGCCGCCTCGAAGGGAATCGAGCCGCCCCCACAGAACGCATCGCCTACCAGGGGCCGCTCACCTAAGCGGCGCTTGCCAAGCTCCCCGATAAGCTGCGGGAAGGAATTGGCGCTCGTGCCGAGATATGCGTTGACCTCGTCCCAGATGTCGTCAAGGGCGCTGTCGGGCAGCTCCTCGGGCCGGATCGTATTTGGCGGGGCGAGCTTCTCGTCGAGTCCCATCCGCTGGAACGCCTCGACCTCCACCGCCTCTCGGATACAGCGATCGACGCCGCGCTTCCACGCGTACTCGCCGTTCCTAAACTCGATAGCCCGGGACCAAGACGTCTCCGAGACCAGCTCCATCACACGAGAGATGTGTGCCTTAGTGAAGCGCTTCTTCCGCTTCAGCAGCCCGTCCCTGTCCATCAGCATGAGCTTCAGGAAGATCTCGCGGTCTCGGTCGGGCTCCTTGTTGGGAAGAAGCAGACCAAGGATCACCGCGCGAACGAGGATCAGAGGCTTGCGCCCCTTCCAATAACTTCCGAGCGCGGTCAGCGTCTGCCCAGCTCCAGCTTTCCGTTCCTTGTAGCACTCTTTGGATAGCTTCGAGACCGGAAGCTGAACCTCAATGAAACTCCTGGTGTCTTCTGCCGCCAGCTCGCTGCAGGGCGTATTGGCAGCTGCGGCGCTGATCATTCCTCGTCCCAGATGCCGTGGCCGGCATGAAAGGAGTCCGCTGGCGCCTCCGCCAAGTCTGAGAACAGCGCGCCCTGGTTAGCATCCGCACGGTTCGGTAGCTTTCCCCGGCGGCGATACTCGGCCGCTGTGGTCTGTGCGGTGGCGGTCACGATCGGGTTCTCCGTCAGCGCGAAGCGAATAGCTTTCCGCCACCCTAAATTGTGCCGGCTGTGATGCGCAGTCTGGGCCGCGGTCATTGTGTACAGCCACCATCGCTCCTCTGGGGCGAGGCCGCGCCAGTTCTGAATCGCGTTAGGGATCAGCGTCGGTTCGGCATCCTCCACCGCCCAGGCGAGCAGGACCAGCTCCTTGCCGAGCAGCCGCGCGATGGGATTGTCACCGGCTTTGAACTTCGCCGCCTTCATGCCGGCTGTTCGTAGGCGGCGATTGAGCTCCTCCTCCAAGGCGTCGACGATCTTGAGCCACCGCGGACGGTCGAGCATGCAGCGCAGGTTGGCGGCGATCAGCGCGGGGCCGACGAGATCGCGCTCGAACACCTCGTAGATCATGATCTCCGACTGGTTGGAACGAGGTATGGCGACAACGAAGTGATGATGCTCGTGCTCCGGTGCGTGACCGAAACCGATGACCTTGACGCTCCCATTGCTCCGACCGGTCACTGGCGGACCTCGTCCGCCTTTAGCAGCTCGCCCAGCTCTTTGGCCGCTTCCACGAGTGCTGTGCCGCTTGCGAACCGCGTGCTGTCGATCCGCAGTGTCACATCGGCCGCGCCATCGTCGGTTAGCTGGCCTATGAGGTCGACCAGGATGGCCTCGACCTTCTCGGCCGAGCGAGCGATCTTGGGTCCGAAGGACATGACGATATAGTCGTCCGAATCGCCCGGCCGGGAAACATTCAGATCCGCGCCCACCGCCTCCGCCCGGTGCCGCTTGAGGCACTCCAGGATCTTGAACGCCCGGCCCCTGTCGCTGGTGGTGAGTCGGCGACGCCACGTCGCCGGGCGCGTGAGGTCGGGCTGGAAGGTCTGCTCGCCCCCGTCTGAGACCTTGGGCACGTCGACACGCAACGGCTCGGACCAGATCCCGTCCGCCTCGCCGATCGCGAGCAGGAGATCGCGGCCCTCGGGTACGGCAACGTCACTGCTGTCACAGACACCCCCGATGCGTGGATTCGATCCGTCGAACGTGTATCGGATTGTACCCTTCGGAATCGCCTTCAGGGTCACTTTGTGGCCACCGTCACGGTAGGCGAGTTCGTACTTCAGCGTGATAGGATTGACCTCGCTGCGTGGCTCGCCCGACTCGTGTTCCCCTGAGCTGTCGACGGCCAGGAACGAGACCTTCAGCGCCGTCGTCTCGATTCGGCCGTTCTGAACGATGGGCGAGTTGATGCTGGCCGGCGACCCGCCCTCCTCGTAGTGAACCCGATCGCCGAGCTTGGCGCTGACCTGGAAGACGACCTTGCCGGTCGTTTCGTCGCGCGTCAGCCGGTTCAGCACGACGCTGGTCTTCTCCTTCGGGAAAGGGCCGCGGCGGACGTAGCCCACGCCGTCGTCGCGCCAAGCATCTTTCCGGATCGCCGAGGTCTTCATCGTCTCGTGACCGCCCGGTGGCAGGAAGTACCATTCAGGCAGTCGTGCCACGGTCTCCATCAGCTCGCGCCAGCTCGCCTCTTGGGCCGTAAAGATGAAGTGCTCGAACTCGCCCCGCAGCTCGTCGCTGTCGACGTCCCGCCGAAACTTTCTCTCGTCGTCGAGGGTATCCAGGATCGCGAGCTGCCCGACGAACTCGTTGCCGCTGAAGTCCAACTTTAGGCTCGCGACCTCTAGATTGCCCGTTGCGACGTCCGGGAGGTGAAGCTGGGTGAAGGTCTCGCGCAGCGCAGATCGGAATGCGGTGATGTTGCGGTCCAAAGCCGCACGAGCCTGCTGCATTTCCGGTTGTGCGTCCGTGTAGCGCAGCGCCTCGAACTCGGCGATCTGGTCCTGTGCCGCCTTCATATAGGCCGCCGCCCGGGACACCTCGGTGAAAGTTTCGGAGCCGCATAGGAATAGCAGCCGGTTCCGCCAGATCTGATTCGCCCAAAAGGCCTTGAGGTCGGGATTAAGCCCGGCGTGGGTGGGCTGGCTGATGACCAGGACGACATCATTAGGACCCAGCGCATCACGAATGTCGTCGATGGTCGGGAATACGAGCAGCTTCTGGTAGGCGTGCCGTTGATCGCCGATGCGCTGCAGGGAAGAGCCAGCTGGGTCGAACGATCTCCGGAGATAGGCCGCGACCTCCATGCGCCGGGCATCGTCATTCAGCATCTCGGCGCGGTCGCGGATCGCCGATGCTACGTTCTTGACGTTGCGATAGTGCCAACGCCCGTCCGTCCGGCGGTGCAGGTACCAGCTGGACTCCTCAAGTTTAGTGAGTAGCGCGACGTTGGCGCCGGAGACGTCGCGCCCGGGCTGGCACAGGTAGGCGGCGATCTCCTCGGGTGTCAGGCCCTGGAGCGCATTGGGCCCAACAGCGAGCGACGACAGGTACAGCAGCTTCGCGGCATCGGAGCCGAGTTCGTTGCCCAGATCACGCGAAAGAGCCTCGGCGACGGCGTTGCCTTGCACATTGGCCACGTCCCGACTGCGGGCATTGTTGAGCGACGGGTTGATCCGTTCCAACGTCGCGGCCACGTCCTGGTCTGCAAAATCGAGCACAGACGGATGAATTAGCGAGACGGCCTGGGCACCACCGCTCTGCCAGAGATCGGCGACCATTCGCCGGCATAACCGCAGCATCTCGCGCGTCTGCTGGAATCCCGGGTTCTCGCGGAAACGGGCAAACAGCTCGTGGAGGCCGGGATGGAAAGGGTAGCTCTCGGCAACCTCCTGCGCCCAGCGGGCATAAGAGCCCGGCACCACCCCCTGCTGCACCGCCGTGTCAAAGGCGGAGGCGTAGGCCTGTCCCACCGCCGACCGTGCAGGCGCCTCGGGCAGCCGCTCGAAGAGACGACTGCGCAGGATAGCATAGAGTTCCGTGCTGTCGAGGCGGACCGGCACGATGTCGAGCGCGCCGCGCCCAACCTCCTGGCTCGCATTGTCGATCGCCTGCTGGATGCGCAAGCTTCCGTCGCCCCACGCACCAGCAAGGTCGCTGATGACCAAGCAGGTATTGGGAAGACGACCACTGCCGATCGCGTTCATCAGGTTGGCGAGCGCCAGCGCCAGCCTGTCGGCCTCACTGGTCGACGGACCGGCCTGTCTGGCTCCCAGGCTGACGAAGAACGGCGGCAACTCGTCGAGGAGGATCAGCGCCGGCTCGTCCCCGAGCACCCGAGCCCAGGTCGATGGTCCCGGCACATCGCTCGACGGCTGCCAGCGATGCTCACATCCGAGCGCGCGAAAGAGCGTGACCCAGAGATACTCCGACGTGTCCGTCTCACGGCCGCTGAACGCTGCAACGCGCACTGGTCGGTCATCGACCAAGACGCCGATTTGCTGAAGGATGGCTTTGCGATGGGCTGGCTCCCTCGCCAGAAGCGCCGTCGCCAGTAGATTGTGGGTCTTGCCTCCACCCATCGCCTGCTTCAGGCGGAAGATTCCTTGGTCGCTCCGCCCCATGAGACGCTCGAAGACCTGCCGCAGCAGGACGGCCATCCCCTCGGTGACGTGCGTTTCCGCGAAAAACTCTCGGGCGTCGAGGCGCGGCAAGTCCGCGATCTCTGCCACGGTGTCACTCTGGCCCCGCCCGAACGCAGACTGTCGTGGCGCGCAGGCCGTGGCGAGGATCGCCAGTGGTTGAGACGAGTTACCTATGGCCAAATGACGTGCCCAGATATTTGTACTGCTGTTCGACGGCACAACTCAGCTGATCCGATGCCCATCGTAACCGTCGAGACAAGCCCTCCATAGGCTTTCACCCGATCGCGTACAACGACTTCACCAGTGTGGATGATGTGGCATCGGGGCGGACCGGTGAAAGACAGTATACATACTCGAATTGTGGGATCTCCTCCTCCAGTTTCCTCCGCGAGGGCCGCCAAGACTCATCTAGTCTGGTCAGGTACAGGCGAGCAAGCCTCGACATAAGTAAGGCGAATGCAAGTCTAAGTCATAGATGCAAGAGACTTTGCCTAATCGTGCAAGCAGGGGTCGGTGATAGAGCCAGGCCGGCAGAGCGGGGGCGCAGGAGCCACCGCTCAGGCGGCCAACTGGGAACAGCTAGCAAGCATTATCTGGTCTCGTCCACCTGCTGCTTTGGCTGAAGCGCCTCCACAAGCTGGGTGTGCCGGTCTCGGTCACGTACAAAGGGCCAGAGCCGGTCCGCCGCAAACGCCTGCGTGCGGGCGACAATGCTCTCGTCAAACGACGCCCAGCCTAAGGGAACGGCGTATCCGGATGAGGCGCCGATCGGCGCATGAACGAGCGCTGCCACCGCGATCCGCGGCACGATCATGATCTCTAGCGCGGGCGGAATATCGCTGGAATCTGCGCCCAGCACCTCTTCAAACGTTCTGTCGGTAAACCAAGCGGCCTTGCCGGTGAATAGACAGACTGCTCGGAGTTCGACGGTGCTCGCGGGAGCAATAGACGCGATTCCGCGGCGTAGGTAGGAAAGCATATCCCTTTGCTGAGTGGTCGCTCCCCATAAAGGCGTCTGCGGTGCCACGGAAAAAAGAAACTCTGGCTGCTCGGCACCGCCGCGCAATCCGTACTCGACCACGTCAAGAAGTCGCTTCGCGTTGGCTTGGCTGTAGAGCGGGCCGATGACAGGCACCGTTTTGCGATCTGCGCGCGGCTCGCCTGCGCGCCCGACTGCCTCCCGCCAGTAGCGATTCACGTTCAGGCCGGCCCTCGTGACGAACACCTTCAGAAAGTCAGGCGCAAGCTCTGCAAGAGCCTCATAGGCCTGGGGTGCCCTTACTTGGTTGGCGTTAACCTTGAGGCCATCGACTAGCATGGCGGCCGCGCTCTCGATTTGCGGCCGGTCGGCTATTTCATGTTCGGCTCGCCACAAGCCGAGGTCTATCTCAGGGAGGCTGGGCGCGGATGCCTGTGCGAACGCACGGATGCGGACAGGTACCTGAAAGCGGTCCTTGGGAACGACCCTGTCCACCGAGTACAAGTCCCTCTGCTGAATCTGCTCGCGATCGCGGCGCTCGGCAAGTTCATGAAAAAATCTGTTGAAGCGCTCAAATATCCTGTCCCCGACCTTACCCGTTCCAGCAGGATCGCTGATCGACAATTCTGGCAGCGCGAGTTCCACGGAGTCCAGGGAGCGCGGTGCCTGCGGCGCAATCGCAAGTAGGTCAAACCCCAGGTCGCGACGGCGTTCCTCCACAGTGTAAATGGCAGGATCGTCAGTTCCCTCCCTGAAGAGCGCGTCGCCTGCGGATGTAAGCCAGAGACGGCCCTCGCGCCGCTCCACAAAGCCCGGACCTGTGGCCTCGTTGAGGACGTATTCGATCTCCGCCTGATCAAAGCCGAAAAACGCGGCGGCCGATTCTTCTGCAATCCCAGGAACGGCCTTGACAAGCCGCAACAAAAATTCGAGGCTTTGGCTGACCTTGCCGAGAATTGCGACCCTGTACGCGACCTCGTATTGGCGGCAGGGCAGAAGGACATCATACACACCGATCTCTACCCGGCGGTCTTCGTCAGCCGGGACCAATTCATTTCCCTTCAGACGCAATAGCGGGCGCGCCTGATTAGCCATGCGCGTCTCCCTCAGCCCGCGCCTCCCGCAGACGGGCAGCCCTTTCATGCGCGGGCGCCGCCGCCGCGCGCCCGACGATCTCTTCGGCACTAATCGCGCGTGCCATTCCCCGTGCGACCTGCCGTCCGAAGGCTTCCGCAATGCGGCCCATTGGGCCCTGCGAAAACCAACGCCCTCGCACGCCTACGACGACCAGCCGGTCCATTGCGCGGCTCGCGGCCACGTTGATCCGGTTAGGGGTCGTCAGAAATCCCTCGCGCACACGCCGGACACCTGCCTCCATTGGCCCTTCTTCGTTGTTTCTCACCAGCGAAAGTAGGACCACCGGGTTTTCCTTGCCCTGGTAACTATCGACCGTTCCGACCTTCAGATGACGGTCGAGAAGATAGGCAAGCGCCGACTGGCGCAGCTTTCGGCGGATAAGGTCGCGCTGGGCGGCATACATGCAGATCACGCCGATACCGGCAGGATGCTTCTGCTGGGTGCAAAGCCAACTTCGAAACGGCTCGTGACTGTGCCACTCCTCCAGCATCGTTACGATAGCGTCCGCCTCGGCCCGGTTGATGCGGCTGCTGCCGCCCTCTTCCGGTCGTTCGGCCGCAGCTTCGCCCATGCCGTCCGTCTCAACCCACAGCAATGGGACGTCGAGCCCCGCCGGGAGCAAGGTCGGATCGATCTCAAGCGTCTCCCGGCCGGCATCCAGCGGCATCTCGGGGTAGAAGGCCTCCGAAACGAGCTGGCCGATGGGTGCCAGCATCCGGTATTGCGTCGTAAGACGTGCACCGGCCGCTTGGCCGTATGGCGTCGCGAACACGCGCTCGAAATCGCTGCGCTTGATTTCCCGCTTCGGAATGCCTGTGCGCTCAGCAACCGCGTAGATAACCTCTGCCTTGTGCTGCGGCTCCAGCTGCGCGTGGTCTCCCACAAGGACCGCCCAGCGGGCCGCTTGCAGCGGCACCAGGAGTTCGCTGGCCGTGCAGCGGGCCGCCTCATCTACTATTACGAGGTCGAACGCGGTCGTCGTAAGTCCGAGCGCCGTACGCCCGAGCCCCACGCAGGTTCCGGCGACGAGCTGGCGCGTGCCAGCAAGAAAGGCCTCGAAGCTACGTTGCGCGCGCGAAACGCTTCCCACGAAATCCCGGCCGATAGCGGCAGCTCGATAGAGCCTGTCGAACCGGTCGGCGCCTGCACCACCGCCGCGCGCGTAGCGCTGCACGACCACCTGCGCAACATCATCTGGCAATGACTGCCATTCCCGATCGGCCACCTCGTCGAGAAGCGTTTCGGCGCCAAGCCTTTCCAGGTGCCTGCGCAAGGTGGCTAGCAAGCTGTTCAGGCGCTGTTGGTCCAAGTCGCTCTGCTGTGTCAGCTCGGCGAGGCTTTCAGCAAGAGGGCGGACGGTCGTCTCAATCGCGGCGATCTCGTCGGCGGCGTCCTCAGAAAGCCCCAGCGTGAGGGCGATCTCGGCCAGGCGGTCGCGAAAACAAGCCCGGAAGCGATCCTTGAAACCCTGCTCAACCTTCGGCGTAAAATAGGCTCGGAGCGGCAATGAGACCTGCTCCTCGTCGCGCCCAATACGCAGCAAGCTCGGCTGGATACCACCATTTCGGAACAGGTTGAGCACCGCCTCGGCCGCCGTGTTCACCGCCTCATGAGATTGGCTCGCCAGGAGCACATTACGCGCCAGTCCTTTCGTGAGGGCATAGTGCGCAAGAGCCGCGATGAAGCGGGTCTTGCCGGTTCCTGGCGGGCCCTGCAACAGCCCGACCGGCCGGTTCGCCACGACGCGCGCGAACGCGGCTTTCTGATCGGGATTCAGCCCATAGATACCGAGCGCACTTGGTGTGGGCTCGTGACTGATGTTCAGGGGCATGGCGCTGACGCGGGGGTCGAACACACTGAGAAGATCGCGAGATCGCCCGTTACCGGCCAGTATCCGGTCCACAGCGTCAGTCCGGCGTTTCAGGCTTTGACGTTCCAGGTGGCTCCAGAAGCGCAGACGCTGCCCTGCATCAACAAGACGCGATTGGCGCGCTACGTAGGTATCACTGGCATCGATGACCGCGAGGTCCGAGCGCGATGACTGGAGGTCGAGTTGGCCAATGCGGCGCCATCTACCCTTCCTGTCCTGTCTTTCCACCCCGACAGTGTCGTGGCGCGCGAATTCGAACGCCCCGCTTTCAAGCTCTATAGGCACTTTGTACCGGTTTGAGCCTCGGTCGAAAACGCTGTCGAGCTGCGCGATACCCTCAATGGTCAGCTCGTTTTCAACGTCGATCAGCGCGCGCCAGAGCGCCGGCACGTCGATGGACGCTGGCGCAGCGACGGGCCGCTCTGCAAGCTCCTCCGCGAGAGTGTCCTCGGCCACCTCTTCTGAAACAGGCGCAGTGGCAGAGTCTTCTGCCTCAACTACTGCCGGCGCCACACCCGCTCGTTCGGCTGCGAACCTTTCTTTAACCTCAGGGAGCGCCAGGATGGGCGCGAGTGCCGCAAGGTCGTTCACGACGGCGTTGTGCACCGTGAGGGTGGCTTCCACCATATGAAACTCGTAAGCGGCGTTGCGCTTTATCTGGCGCTGCTCCAGTTTCCAGCGCCGTGCCGAGACCGGCTGCCCGTCGCTGTCCAGCCGCACGTCGAGTTCTTCGACAGCCCCTCTAAGCACGAGGGACAGCGTGCCGCGCTGGGCGTCCCGACGCACACGTAGGAAAATGTATCCTTCGTCCGGCTCTATCGGGCCTGTCGCCGCGCCAGCGACGCTGACAGCGTAGTGGGCGGGAGCAGAGCACTCGTCGCCTGTTTTCGGCCCACTCAACCGGGTCTGTGCCGCCTCGATCTGGTCGAAAAGCGGCAGCAAGGTCGAGAGGCGAAGTTCTTTTTCTCGGCAGTCGGCTATCGCTTTAGCAATATCGCGCGTGTCTTGATCCGTGAGCATGGTACACGCGAACACTTCCTCCGCAATCTTGGTAACAGCAAACCGGTCACGCTCGATAAGACTTCCGGACGAAGGGGCATAAGCGGATGTGAAGCGTTCGCCATCTGCATGCGGCGAAAAGTCCAGCGCGTCTATTAGAACCGGAGCATTGTCGGCGGTCACAATAATATTAGCCGGCGCAATATCGCCATGCCCCCGGCCGCTTTCGTGAAGCGCGTCGACCGCTCGCGCCAAACGCTGCACGAACGACAAAGCCGCCGCTGGCGCGCGGAAGTCCTCCGGGGGCGCCCCCAGGATTGCTGCAAGGGTCGGACCTTCAACCCAGTCCTGAACGAGGCCGATGGAGTCACCAAGCCACATCGCCTCCCGGACGGTAGGCAGGCCCACAGGACGATCGGCCTTCGCGGCTGCCGCCTTTTCGAGAAAGGCCAGTATGGCCGCGCCTTCGCGAGTCGTGTCGCCCCAAGAAGCCTGTTTCCAGAGTTTCACCGCGACCGGGTCGCCGCGGTCATGGCTCCGCCAGATCTCCACGCGGTCATTCTCAACGATGAGGTCCCCTGTTTCGGGGTAGGCCGCCACCAGCTGACGGCCAGACCGGACTATGCTCCGATGTCGGTCAAGCCTGGATATGATCTCGTCTAAGGTTGGGCGCTGCGCCGTCGCACGGTTGAACGCCTGCAACGACTGGAGGGCATCCGGGTGTCGGCGGCAAGGATCGAGTTCCAGCGCTTCGGCGAACCAGTCGTGCAGCACCCGGAAAGTTCCGGCCGGATCGATCTCCGGATCCCATTCCGGCGGGCTGCCTCCTGGAATTTTTCCGAACAGCAGCTGGTGGACTGCGACCGCTGAGAGAAACACGTCGCGACACTTGGGCCCACGATCCACGCCCAAGTGGTCCTCCGGCACTTCGACACTGGCGAGAAACTGGTAACGAGCGTCCCCAAGAGACCTGACCTCTGGGAAGCGCGCGGCCATTAGGTGCGAAAACTTGGCAGTCGTCGGCGCCTCAAGCCAGATGCTATGACCGCCAAGGTCAAGGTGGGCGGCATCCTGACCATGGAGATTCGCCGCAGAAGCTAGAATCTGTCGCGCGAGCTCGACTCTCTCGGAGGGCGCGAGCCGCGCCGCTTCGGTTTCGGCGAACACGGCCAACCGCTGCATGCGGCGGCGGCGGTCATAGACTTCCCAGTAGTGTACCCCCCGCTCCGGATCGTCGATCTTTGGCGGAAGCAGCGTTTGCTCCGCCGCAGCGCTGCGATCCTTGAGCCAGTGATAGACGACGTGTTCGCGTCCGGCTATCTCCCGGCGCCCTTCCTCGTTTTGAAAGCGCGCATCCGGGCATTTCGTGAAGTCCCAAAGGCGCAGGGTGCCAAGATTGTTTTTGTTACCTTCCTCGGCTGCTTCATATTCGCAGTATATGTCTTTGGGGTGCGTGAATGTCGGCACATCGTCCGCTGTAAACCGCTCGAATCGCCGTCGTCCCGGCTGGAATGGCGAGCTGGGGCCGGCATTGAAGAAGCGGTAAAGTCGATCTTTCCAGAACGTATCAGTCAGCGGAGTTGAGAGGAACTCGCTGGATACATTCCCGAACAACTCGCGCTCGCGGCGGCTGTCCTTCACGATGCTCAAAAATTCGTCTGCGGTCAAAACCTTCGCACGCTCGGTCTCTGCTATGTCCGTGCGGTCGGCCTGACCGGTCAGAACGACCAGACCCTCAATACGCGGGAGAGGATGGTGCTCTGTTTCAGGCCTTTTCCTAAACTCCGACTTGAGTAGAGGAAGAATATCTCGCGTAATGCCGGCGATCTTGGCGACCGGAGACGGATCCCGGTCCATGCCGTTCAGGTGCCAGCGCCCGTCGACGCTGGCGATTCTACCATACCAGTCCTTTATGTCGATCAGGAATATTCGTCGGTCGGATACGATCACGATGTCGATCTCGCGCGCGCGCCCCACGCCAAAAACGAGGTCGAGATTCGTGAACGCATACCAGTCGCTTGGCAGATCGGTCCTGAACCGGTCAATGCCCTTGATCTCGCGCTTGTGCACGCCGCGACCGGCGTTTGTTATCTTCACTGAGAGTTCCCACATAGATGGCCCATCTGCGGGCGTAGTTTACTAGCTGCAAGGTAGTATGAGAAGCATCGTGTTTCGTTACGGGTTGATTCCCGAAAGCGGCAATCAGCGATCACCCTGCTGCAAGGAGGTCCTCCTGACCGACATCGTATTGTGTTCTCTTCCTCGTGAGTTCAAGTTCCGGGTTTATCCAGCAAGAAAGCTGGCTTCGGTTCCCCTCGCTGACAGAAGTATAAAGTCTTCCCTTCGACGATCTTCGGAAGACGGCAAAGATCTTCAATTATACAGGCCGTCACTCGCCGTTCCTCGAACAGGTCGCCAGGGCGTCAATCTCGTCGCGCCATTTTGCGGACCGAGGTGCGCTCAGATTTCAGCGGGACGGTCGTTGCTTCGATCGCGTCGGCGATGTACCCCTTCGCGAGGTGTCCGTAATGCTTCTCGACCATTCTGGTATCTGAATGCCCAAGAACCTGAGCCGCCACCAGCAGGGGCAGGCCGCGCATGATCCGCAGCGAAGCCCAGGTATGCCGCAGGCCGTGAAAGGTGATCGCCGGGTCAATTTTCGCCCGGACGTTCGCCTCAGCTAGTGGTCTGGCCTGATGAGAAGCGCCCCACGGGGCGCCATCGCTACGAAGAAAGATTCGTTCCGCTCCCGGCCTGCCGGCGGTCACATCAGACAGAAACTTCGCCGCCTGCTTATCGAGTGGAACATGCCGGGACCGACCGCTCTTGGCGTCCCGGATGAGTAGGGACGGGGCGTCAGGTTTGAAGTCGGAAACAACTGCCCTGATAAGCTCGCCGTAGCGGCAGCCTGTCTCCAGAGCGGCCCGCACCAGCCGTCGGAAGTCCTCATTGCACGCGTTAACGAGCCTCTGAGCCTCGTCGGCGGAGAGGTAGACCAGCCGTGCGGAATCGACTCCGCGGAAGGCCTGAACACGGCGCCACGGAGTATCCGCGGCCACCTTGCCTTCGCGGTACGCGTGGTTCAGTGCCGCCTTTAGGATTGTGAGCAGCCGGTTTGCGGTGGCCTTGCGCGCTTGGGCGCCCTCGGCAGGTACAAGCTCTGTGGAGGTCTGCTTCCTTGCGCGGCTGCCTTTGGCCACAGCGGCAATTCCCTCATGCCACTCGCGAATTTTGCTCGAGGTCAGTCTCGACAACTCCTCCGCGCCCAGCAAGGGACGTATATGTCGCTCGATTGCGGCCTTCGTCTTCGATCCGGATTTTCGATGCTTATTGAACCACTCGATGTACAGGTTCAGCGCATCCGCCACGGTGTAAGGGCCTCTCGGTGCGGGCTCGGCAGACTCTGCCAGCCTCTCCATCTCCGTGAAAAACTCTCGTGCTCGCGCCTGCGCCTGAGCGTAAGAGAGGACCCGCAAGCCGTCGGCATCACGAACATCATCGGCAATGCCCAATCTGCGCTTGCGGTACGTGCCTCGTGCAGGTCGCCACCTGGCGAACCAAGTTCCGCCGTCCACACCTCGATAGTAGCCAACGTGCTGACCTATCCCTATCGCTCGCCAGTAGGGTTCGTTGTTGGCTCGGGGCGGGAGCTTCAATCGTGCCGTACGGGTCTCAATGCGTGCGTCACGAACGGTTCGGGGCACAGGGGCTACTCAGTTCGGTAACGAGACTGGTAATATGCGTTACCGAACATCGGCAGACAAGGGCGGACGCAACGCCGTCAATGTCTATAAGTGCCAATACGTTAGTGAACGTTGACGGACGGCAAGTCATGTCCGTTATCCCCCTCTCACGGCGAAAACAGGGGTTCGAGTCCCCTAGGGGACGCCAACTACCCGCACTTCAGTTCTGTCGGCAGACTTCGTCAGCCGGCTCGCATTTCGTGTTCGAGAAGCTGGACAGCCTCGCTCGGCGCACAGCTGCTCTATCAGCTTCGCGACGTGCCCGGCGCCACTCCCCTATCTGCGGGTATGGTCCGACCAGCAGCGGACCGCGGCACGTCTCGTCGCGCGCCGACATCATCATGCCAGCTGCGACAGCGGAGACTCCCTCACCTCGACGGAGGCAGGGGCGCGCGGCGTGACGGCGTGGCATACTCGCGCGTACGGGGTGCCCCCGTCGGGAGCCGTCGAGATGCCGGAACTGCGCCGTGCCCAGGGCCTGCCAAGCCCCTCGTCGCCGGCGCGGGCTGAGGACACGGGCGTGCTCGACCTCGAAGGGCTGCAGACCCTGCTCCGCCTGCTCAACGCGGAGGGCTACCGGGTCCTCGGGCCGACCGTGCGCGATCACGCGATCGTCTACGACGACATCGACGGCATCGGCGACCTGCCGCGCGGGTGGACCGACGAGCAGGAGGGCGGCCACTACCGGCTGAAGCGCCGCGAGGACGATGCGCTCTTCGGCTACGCCGTCGGGCCGCATGCCTGGAAGCGCGTGCTGCATGCACCTCGCCAGCCGCTATGGCGCGCCAAGATGTCGGGCCCGAATGCGCACATTGCGGCAGAGCCGCTGCCGAGGGAGCGGCTGGCGCTGATCGGCGTGCGTGGGTGCGAGGCGGCGGCGATCGCGATCCAGGACCGGGTGCTGCTCGGCGGCGACCACCGCGACCCCTACTACGGCGCAAGGCGCGACGGGGCCTTCTTCGTCGCCGTGAACTGTGGCTCGCCGGCCGCCACCTGCTTCTGCACCTCGATGGGGACCGGCCCCGCCGTGGGTGCGGCACACGACCTCGTCCTGACCGAATTGCTCGAAGGCGGGCCGCACCGATTCCTGGCCGCGGCCGGCTCGGCTGCCGGGCGCGCCATGTTGGCGAAGCTGCCGCTGACACCGGCGACGGCCAGCGATCGGGCACTCGCCGGCCAGGTCACCGACAACGCGGCGGCGGCAATCACCCGCAAGATGCCCACCGAGGGCTTGCGCGACCTGATGCTCGGCAGCCTGGATCACCCGCGCTGGAACGCGGTGGCGGAGCGCTGCCTCACTTGCGCCAACTGCACCATGGCCTGCCCGACCTGCTTCTGCACGACCGCGCAGGACGAGAACGACCTCGTCACCGGCGAGGCTGTCCGCTCGCAGCACTGGGCGTCCTGCTTCGCGATCGACTTCGCCTACATCCATGGCGGCTCGGTCCGCTCCTCGGCGAGCGCTCGCTACCGGCAATGGATCACCCACAAGCTCGGGACCTGGTGGGACCAGTTCGGCAGCTCCGGCTGCGTCGGCTGTGGACGCTGCATCACCTGGTGCCCCGTCGGTATCGACATCACCGAAGAAGTGGCGGCCCTGCGCGCCGACGCGCCGGCCGCGAAGGGGGGACCATGACCGACATCGCCGCCGCCGTCCGCGACCATCCGTTCCTGGCCCAGATGCCGGTCGATGTCCGCGACGTGCTCGCGGACTGCGCCGCAGAGGCCGAGTTCCCTGCCGGTGCGATGCTGCTGCGCGAAGGCGAGCCTGCGAACCACTTCTACCTGATCCTCGACGGCCGGGTCTCCATGCAGCTGACCGTGCCGGGGCGCCCGCCGCTCGTCGTTCAGACCATCGGCCCGGGCGACGTGGTGGGTCTCTCCTGGCTGGTACCGATGAACCGCAGCGCCTACGACGCCAGGGCCCAGGAGCGGACCCGCACCATCGCGGTCAGCACCCCTTGCCTCTACGGCAAGTGCGAGGCCGACGCCGGCTTCGGCTACGCCCTGCTCAAGGCCTTCATGCCGCCGCTGGTGCGCCGGCTGCAGGACACGCGGCTGCGGCTCCTCGACGTGTACGAGAGCCATGCTTAGGCCTGCGGCCTCGATCGAGCCCGACCTCGCGCCGCTGCCGGCACCGGCATCGCCGATGCTGCCCGTCCTGGCACGGGTGCGCCGGCGCTGGAAGGAGATCGACCGGGTCTTCTCGCTCGACGTCGAGCCCGAAGACCGAGCCCTGCTCGGCTTCGAGCCCGGCCAGTTCAACATGCTCTCGGTGTTCGGCGTCGGCGAGATCGCGGTCAGCGTCAGCGCCCTGGCGCCTGACGGTCGCGGGCTGATCCACACCATCCGCGACGTGGGTGCGGTCTCGCGGGCACTGACCCGCCTCGGGCCCGGCGACGTGCTGGGTATGCGTGGGCCCTACGGGACGGGCTGGCCGGTCGCGGCGATGGACGGGCACGACGTCCTGGTGCTGTCGGGCGGGCTCGGCCTCGCCCCGCTGCGGCCGGCGATCCACGCGCTGCTCCGGGACAAGGATCGGCTGGGGCGTCTCGCCCTGCTGATCGCCTCGCACAGCCCCGAGGACATCATGTTCCGGCGCGAGGTCGAGAGCTGGCGCCGGCGGCTCGACGTCGCCGTCGAGGTGACGGTCGCGCACGCGTCGGAAACTTGGCGGGGCAATGTCGGCCTCGTCACCGACCCACTGCCGCGGCTGGCCTTCGATCCGCAGAACACGCGAGCACTGGTGTGCGGGCCCGAGGTCAAGATGCGCCACGCCTGCGCCAGGCTGGAGGAGGCGGGGTTGGCGCCCGAGGCGATCCATCTCTCGATGGAGCGCAACATGAGCTGTGCCGTCGGTCATTGCGGCCACTGCCAGTACGGCTCCTACCTGCTGTGCCGCGACGGCCCGGTCCTGCGCTACGACCTCGTGCAGTCCCTGCTCCGTCGCGAGGAGGTCTGAGATGACGGCCCAGAAGAAGCCGCGGCTCGCGGTGTGGAAGTTTTCGTCCTGCGACGGCTGCCAGCTCAGCCTGCTCGACTGTGAGGACGAGTTGCTGGCCGTCGCCGACCTCGTCGACATCGCCTACTTCCCCGAGGCTACCCGCAGCGAGGACCGCGGCCGCTACGCGATCTCGGTGGTCGAGGGCTCGATAGCCACCCAGCACGACCTCGTGCGCATCCAGGACATTCGCCGGCGCAGCGACTTCATCCTGACGATCGGCGCCTGTGCCACCTCCGGCGGCATCCAGGCGCTGCGCAACTTCGCCAAGGTCGAGGAATACGCGGCCCTGGTCTATCCGCGACCGGACTATCTGGACACGCTGGCGACCTCGACCGGGATCGCCGACCATGTGAAGGTCGACTTCGAGCTGCGCGGCTGCCCCGTCAACAAGCACCAGCTGCTGGACGTGCTGACCGCCCTGGCGACGGGCCGGCGCCCCAACACGCCACCGCACAGCGTGTGCACCACCTGCAAGCTCAAGGGTGTCGCCTGCGTGGTGGTGACCCAGGGCAAGCCCTGTCTCGGGCCGGTGACGCACGACGGCTGCGGGGCTTTGTGCCCTTCCTACAACCGCGCCTGTTTCGGCTGCTTCGGCCCCAAGGAGACGCCGAACGCCGCCGCGCTTAGCGCGCAATTGCTGGCGCTCGGCAACGACCCGAAGGCGCTGGCGCACGCCTATCGCAGCTTCGTGCCGACGGCCCCCGCCTTTCGCGAGGAGAGCGACCGGCATGGCCGCTAGGACCATCACGGTCGACTACCTCGCCAGGGTCGAGGGCGAGGGCGGGCTCCGCGTCGTGGTGAGGGATGGGGCCGTCCGCTCGGCCGAGCTCAAGATTTTCGAGCCCCCGCGCTTCTTCGAAGCCCTGCTGCGAGGCCGTTCGCTGCACGAGGTGCCGGACATCGTCGCCCGCATCTGCGGCATCTGCCCGGTCGCCTACCAGATGAGCGCGGTGCACGCCATCGAACGTGCGCTGGGCGTTAAGGTCGAGGGCCCACTCCGGGCACTCCGCCGGCTCTTCTACTGCGGCGAATGGATCGAGAGCCACGTCCTGCACGTGACCATGCTGCACGCGCCCGACTTCCTGGGCTATCGCGGCGGGATCGAGATGGCGCGAGACCATGGCGACGCGGTGCGGCGCGCACTCGGCCTGAAGAAGGCAGGCAACGCCATCGTGGCCCTCCTCGGCGGACGGGAGATCCACCCGATCAACGTGCGGGTCGGCGGCTTCCACCGGCTGCCGCGCAAACGCGAGATGGCCGAGTTGCACGACACGCTGGAGCGTGCGCGCGACGCGGCGCTGGCGACGCTGCGCTGGGTCGCCGGCTTCGATGCCCCGGACCGGACGCGCGACTACACCTTCGTCGCACTCCGTCACCCCGACGAGTACCCGTTCAACGAGGGCCGGATCGTCTCCAACCGCGGCCTCGACATCGACGTGGCATCCTACGAGGACCATTTCGCCGAGAGCCAGGTACGGCGCTCGACGGCACTCCATTCGCGGCTGCGCGGTGGCGGCGCCTACCTCGTCGGGCCGATGGCCCGCTACAGCCTGAACTTCGATCGGCTCTCGGCGGTAGCGCAGCAGGCCGCGCGCGAGGCGGGGCTGGGTACCACCTGCACCAACCCGTACCGGAGCATCGCGGTGCGTGCGGTCGAGGTGGTGCAGGCTCTGGACGAGGCCTTGCGGCTGACGGCGGACTATGTCGAACCGGACTCACCCGCGGTGGAGATCACGCCGCGGGCCGGTGTGGGCTGGGCAGCGACCGAGGCGCCGCGCGGCCTGCTCTATCACCGCTACGCCGTGGCGCCGGACGGCTCGATCGCCGAGGCGCTGATCGTGCCGCCGACCTCGCAGAACCAGCCCTGCATCGAGGAGGACCTCGTCTCGATGATCGGCGACGTCCTCGACCAGCCCGACGAGATCATCCGTGCGCGCGCCGAGCAGACCGTCCGCAACTACGACCCCTGCATCTCCTGCGCGACCCACTTCCTGAAGCTGGAGATGGATCGCGGGTGAGGGAGCCGCTGCTCGTCCTCGGCATCGGCAACCCCGACCGCGGCGACGACGGTGCTGGTCGCGCTGTGGCGAGGGCGCTCCGCGAGACCGCACCCGACGGGATGCGCATCGTCGAGCACGACGGTGAGGCGTCGGGCCTCGTTGCCGTGTTGGCGGAGGTGACGGCGGCCGTGATCGTGGATGCCAGCGCCTCCGGTGCTGCGCCTGGCACCGTCCGGCGTTTCGACGTCGCCGCAGCACCGCTGCCGGCGGACGGCACACGGATGTCCTCGCACGGGTTGGGTCTGGTCGAGGCGGTAGAACTGGCCCGGGTGCTCGGCCAACTTCCGCAGCACTGCATCGTCTGCGCCATCGAGGGCGCCGACTTCCGTCTCGGCGCTCCGCTATCGCCCCCGGTCGCCGCGGCGGTCCGGCGGGTGGCAGCGGACCTGTGCGCCGAGGCTCTTGCGGCGGCTTGATCCCGTCCGGCGTCAGCGCGACGCGTGTGGCGCTTCGCTTGGGCCGAGGGATCGCCTCGACTAGTGGCAACAGAGTATGAGTTAATTGCACTCATGCTTGATTTCATGGGGCATCGTGGCAACCTGTAGTTGGGGATGGATGACAACCCAATCACCCAACCAAGTTGAGCCCCGGACGCATCGTTCGGGGCTTTCTTTGTCGGGGTACCCCTGAGCGATGTCAGCAAGGACACGAACCCTCAGGGTGGTGTCGAGGGCTGGTCATGGTGTGGAGCGGGTTGGGGCCGCCCGATCAGCAGCCCAAGAAAACAGAACCGCCACTCTTGCGCCTGGGCTTGGCAAGAATGGCGGTCCGTGTTCGTCCGACGACGCTATGAATTCGACCCGTCGTCTCGTCTAAATCGATTCTGCCACCAAGATATTCGCGTTCTGCTCTTCACTCTATCGGCCGCAGAGTATCGCGGCATCCATCCCGATCATCACAGGCCCCATCCGGCCCCTCTGCTATCCCTATCCCCTCGCCGGGCCGCTGCCCTGAAATCCAACTCACCAGCCACGGTATGAAAACGGCAGGCCGGCGTCGGCGAGGCTCCTCGATCCAAATCCCGACAATTTTATCCGAATATCACGAAACAACCGTCAATGCGTTCAACATCACCAGACAAAATCTCGCTTCGGCGGCACGGCCCTTCGCCTGATGCAGACGCAGCGCCTCGACCACCCAGCCCCGCAGCTTCTTCCTCACCGCAGGCGCCATGCCGGCGACGATCTCGGCTGCCGTCTTCGGGGTCAACTCGCTCAAGGGAGCCGCCGGCCCGTCGAGCGTCTGGAGAAGCTGCGTGATCATCTTGACAACCCCTGTTCTTTATTGATCCCCATGTAGCCCTTCCCTTGGCTCCCCGGAATGATCGGCGAGGGCCGAAACTTGATCGAATCCTCATACACCCGAGAATGCGGGTACGATCCCGCTCTCTCCCGGGTGCGACATGTTGACGGGCCAAGGACAGCCACCGCCCGCCCTGAAGGGCAGGACAACGTACGGTGCATCGGTCGGTATGCCGCGTTCTACTTTTGCGCGTGGAGACGCGGCACCGAGGTGCGGGAGGCAGACGAAAGAGGAGCGTCTTTGCGGTGTCTAACCCGCCAACCCAGCTTCGAGGATCTTGCTCGGACGTGCCCTCGGCGACCACGCGGCGGGCGCACTCGTCTCCAGATGGCCGTCGAGATGCTCCGCAAGCTCGCGGGCATCATCGCCCGCACCGTCGATCAGCGTCGACTTGCGGCGCCGTAGGAACGGAAGCCCGATCACGTAGAGCCCCGGCGAGGGGGTGACGCCGCCCTCGTGGCGGATCGAGCCCTTGCGATCCAGCACCGGCACATCCAGCCAGGCGTAGTCCGGCCGGAAACCCGTCGCCCAGACGATGGTCGAGACCTCGCCCCGTGCCAGGTCCAGGCTCAGCCGCGGCTTCTCCGGCACCCGCGTGGGCGCGTAGCGGCAGGACGGTTCGAGCGCCGGGGCGAGGCCCTGTGCCGCCGCCCATCCGTCGAGCGCCTCCAGCAGGCGCGCCTGCTTCAGGTCGGCCAGGGCCGCATGGTTGTGCAACGCACCCGAGAAGAGCAACCGGCTGCCGTCGATGCCGGCGAGCCTGCCCACAAGCTCCACCCCGATGTCGGTCAGCGCGTTGAGGTCGAGCGTGCCGCGCGCCTTCGAGCCGACGAGCTGGAAGGAGGGCAGCCCGCGCACCCGGGCGATGTCGTCGACCTCGTCGTGCCGCTGGTCGAGGATGCCCGAGCGGTCCATCCACCACTGGATGTCCCGCCCGCGATAGGTCCGCGGCACCCGCACATGCTCGCCGCAGGACAGGATCACTCGTCGGCCGGACCGGTGGATCTCGTCGGCCAGCTGCACGCCCGTGGCCGAGGCCCCGACGACCAGCACGCCTCCGGCCGGCAACGCTTCCGGGCGCCGATAGTGGGTCGGCACCACCGTCGCGACCGCGGGCGGCAGGCCGGCGGCGCATCGCGGCACCGCTGCGATGTTGCAGGCCCCGCTGGCGATCACCACCGCCCGGCAGCGCCACGCACTCTTGTCCGTCGCGACCCGGTAGCCGTCGTCGGTCCGGGTGAGCGACGTCACCCTCGTCCACGTCCGCACCGGTGCCGAGATCGCGCGCGCATAGCCCGCGATGAAGGCCACGGTCTCCGGCATCGACCGGAACCCGTCCGGATCGTCGCCCGCGTAGCCGTAGCTGGGCAGCCGGCTCTGCCAGTTGGGGGTGAGCAGCCGGAGCGACTCCCAGCGCTCGGTCCGCCAGGAGTTGGCGACCTCGCCGCGTTCGAGGACGACATGGTCGATCCCGCGCGCGCCGAGATGCCAGCTCATCGCGAGGCCGGCATGGCCGGCACCCACGATCACGACGGTGGTCGAAGGCATGGGCTCCGCTCCTGCCGGCTCGCCCGCCCTACTTCACCTCGACGGTGACGTTGGTCGGGTTGGTGACGATGTCGAAGACGGCCGAGCGCTTCTGCGACTGGGCGACCAGGGCCAGGACCTCGTCGCGGGTCGCATCCGCATCGATGTCGTAGGTGACCTTGATGCCGTCGAACCCGTTGCGCACCTCGCTGTCGATGCCGAGGATCCCCTGTAGGTCCATCGACCCCTCCAGCGTCGCGGTGACCCGGCGCAGCTGGATGTTGCGGTGCTGGGCGACGGCCGCGATGCCGGCCGTGAGACACGCACCCAGCCCGACCAGCACGTACTCGACCGGTGTCGCACCATTGTCCTCGGCGGCGAACACCTCGGGGTGGTCCGCCTCGAAGGTGAACTCGGTCTTGTGCCGCTGGTCCTGTCCCAGGCCGAAGAAGCCCTGCACGCTCGACCGGCTGTGCGTGCCCTTCATCCACTTGCACGTGGCCTTCCAGTTGAAGCGGGCCGCCTCGGGTGCCGCTTCCAGCGCCTGTCGCGCGCCCAGGAGCGCCGCGACGTTGACGCCGTTGTCCGCCATCCGCTCAGAAACCTGCATTTGCCAACTCCCTGTCGCGCCTTGCTGGTGTGACGGACGCCCGTGCGGCGGCGACGACGAACTCGCCCGGGATCCGGTAGCCGTCGCCGCCCCGGTAGGCGGCGATGGATTGGAGATATTCGGCATGGACGGCCGCCCGCGTGGCGGCGTCGAAGCGGCTGTAGGCGAGAGCCACCGGCCCTCCCTCGAACGCCGCGGTCAGCGCTTCATCTGCCGAACGGTACTGGAGCACCGTCGACATGCGCCTCAGCTCGATCTCGCCGAAGCCGGCCGTCTCGAAGGCCAGCGCAAGGGTGGTCTGCGTCCCGAGCCGGAAGAACATGGGGCAGACGTCCGAGGCGACCCGCGCATCGGTGATGGGGAAGATCTCGGCCCAGCCGCAGGCCCGGCGCTCGCCCCAGACGGCGACGGCCGCCCGCCCACCCGGCCGCAACACGCGGCGCATCTCTCGCAGTGCCTGCACCGGGTCCGGCACGTACATCAGCCCGAGGCCGCACAGCGCCACGTCGAACAGCCCTTCCGCGAAGGGGAGGTCCTCCGCATCCGCGCGCTCGAACTGGACGGTCGCTTGACCATGCGCCCTCCCCATGTCGCGGGCGCGCTCGACCATCTCGCCCGAGATGTCGGTGCCGGTGACGCTGCCGGTCGGCCCCACGGCCTCGGCGGCGCGGAAGGTGACGAGACCGGTGCCAGCGGCGACGTCCAGCACCCGCTCGCCGGGCCGGAGGTCGGCCATGCTCAGCATCACGTCGTGGGCCGGGGCGATCTGGGCCTGCCAGCTCCGCTCGTAGATGCCGGCCGCCCGGTCCCAGCCGTAGCGCTGCACGCGCCGTTGCAGGCGAGCTTCCATGGTCCTCAGGCCTCCTGACCGTTGAGGTGGACCGTCCGCTTCAGCGGCACCGGCCGGCCGAAGACGTCGAGATAGGGGCTGTGCCGCTCGACCCGGTCGAGCAGGGCGTCGATCTCCGCGCGCGATGCGGGACTCTGAACCGAGATCCGGTAGCGGACCTCCGAATAGCCGGGGGCGACCTCGCCCATGCCGAGCTCGCCCCGGGCGTTGAAGTCGGCCTCGACCTCCACCTCGACGGCGTCGATCGCGATGCCGAGGCGTGCCGCCCAGCTCGCGGTCCCGATGGCGAGGCAACTCGCCAGGGCACCGCGGCCCAGCATGCCGGGCGTGGGGGCCGTCTCGGTGCCGCCGGCCTTGGCCGGCATGTCGGCGGCGAGCCGCCACAAGCCTTCCTCGATCTCGCAGCGCAGCCCGTCGACGAGGCGGGCGCGGGTCCGACCGGTGAGCAGACCCTTCTCCGGCTTCAACGCCAGCAGATGGACGTTGCGTTCGGCGACCCGGCGGATGGTCTCGGCATCCAGCATGACAGCACCTGCACCTGCTCTCTTCGCGAGGGCCTCGGCCTTCGACTGGCCGCGCTCTGCGTTCGCTGGTGCTTCAGATGCGCTTCGATTGTTTCGGGGCGGTGTCGGACCGCCGAAACATTGTGCCGTCTATTGCTGTCCTTCAGAGCCGAGCGTGGTCTTCGCACGACAATGCCCGCCGGAGGGCGGGCATTGCGCTTTACACGTAGTGGACTGCTCCACCCCCGACGGGGCGGAGGCGGCGGATCAGTGCCAGGTCATCGACGTCGAGGTCGCCTCGCTGCCGTTGCCGTAAGGGCGAATGGCCGCCGGACCGCGCATGTCGTCCGGAATCTCGTAGCCCTCGTGCCGTGCGGCACCCCGCATCGCCTCGGCGGGCCGCGACCACCCGCTGCGGTCGCTGTAGTCGCGCATCGGCGGCCGGGGTTCACGCGTTTCGCGGCTCAGCGCCTGCGCGCAATAGAGGTCGACAGCACCGGCACCCAGCAGCGCCACGAGCGTCGTCACCACCCGATCGCGCTGCGGGTTGTCTCGCGAGAGACCGAGCCCGACGGTGGCGACGTCCAACACGTCGCCGGCGACCCGGCCCCAGATCCAGGGTGTCGGGTCCTTGGAGGAGAGGATGCCGACACCGCTGGCGATCTCGCGCACGCCATAGGCCGCGATGATCTTCTCGCAGCCGTGCAGGCCGAGGCTGCGGGCGATGGCGCGCGGGGCGAACACCTCCGCGGTGCCGAGCGCGATCGAGAACCAGCCGAGGCCCCTCGCCAGGGTGTCGGTGGCCGAATCGGGGTGACCCGGACGGCCGGTCCGTTCCGTTTCGTAGCGCATGAAAAAACCTCAGGGCTGGAGGACGACCTTGATGCACCCGTCCTTCTTCTCCCTGAAGGTCCGGTACATCTCGGGCCCCTGCTCGAGGGGCACCTTGTGCGTGATGACGAAGGACGGATCGAGCTGGCCCTCCTCGATCCGCCGCAGCAGATCGTCGGACCAGCGCCGCACATGCGTCTGCCCGGTGCGGATCGTCAGTCCCTTGTTCATGATCATGCCCATCGGGAACTTGTCGATCAGGCCGCCATAGACACCGGGCACCGACATCGTGCCGGCCGGCCGGCAGACATAGGCCATCTCGCGTAGCACGTGCGGCCGGTCGGTCTCCAGCATCACGGCCTGCTTGGCGCGGTCGTACATCGCGTCGATCGTGCTCGTGGCGTGCGCCTCTAGACCCACCGAGTCGATGCACTTCTCGGGGCCCTTGCCGTTCGTCAGGTCGTTGAGGCGCTCCAGCACGCTCTCGGTGTCGAAGTTGATCGTGATCGCCCCACCGGCTTCGGCCATGTCGAGTCGCTCCGGCACGCGGTCGATGCAGACGACCTGCTTCGCCCCCAGCAGCACGGCACTGCGCACCACCATCTGGCCGACCGGGCCTGCCCCCCAGATCGCCACCGTATCCTCGGGCTGGATGTCGGCCTGCACGGCGGCCTGCCAGCCCGTCGGCAGGATATCGGAGAGGAAGAGGACCTGCTCGTCGGAGAGGTGCCGCGGCACCTTGATGTGCGTCGCGTCGGCATAGGGCACGCGCAGATACTCGGCCTGCCCGCCCGCATAGCCGCCGGTCAGGTGCGTGTAGCCGAAGAGGCCGGCCGTGGTGTGGCCGAAGACCTTGTCGCCCACCGACTTGTTGCGGTTGGTCGTCTCGCACACCGAGTAGTTGTGCCGGTGGCACTGCTCGCACTGATCGCAATTGATCGTGAACGGCACCACGATGCGGTCGCCGACCTTGAGCTTGCCGCTGGCAGCCGGGCCGACATCGACCACCTCGCCCATCGGCTCGTGGCCCATGATGTCGCCCGACTCCATGCCCGGCATGAAGCCGTCGAATAGGTGGAGATCCGAGCCGCAGATCGCCGTGCTCGTCACTTTGATGATCGCGTCACGCGGGTCTTCGATCCGGGGGTCCGGGACATTGTCGCAGCGGATGTCGTTCGCACCGTGCCACACGAGCGCTCGCATGCTGGTCTCCGTCGTTGAGGTATGCGGCGGCGCGAGCAGGACGGAGAGCCCGACGGGCCCGGCCGGCGCATTGCTGCGGGCCGAACGGACCGGCGAGGCGAGGGGTTCCCGGCGCCAGCACGGGCGCCGGGTCCGCGAGATCGGCTACGGTCTAAAAGAAAGTCTTACTTCACGGCGATCCAGATGGTCTTGGTCTGCAGGTACTGGTCCATTGCCTCGGCACCATTGTCCCGTGCCAGCGAGCCCGAGCGCTTGTAGCCGCCGAAAGGCGTCTTCACGTCGCCCTCCGAGAAAGCGTTCACGCTGACGGTGCCGCAGGGGAGTGCGCGGGCGATGCGGATCGCCTTGTCGATGTCCTGGGTGAACACCGAGGCGTGCAGGCCGTAATCGGTGTCCTTCGCGATGGCGACCGCCTCATCCACCCCGTCGATCGGCAGGATGCCCAGCACCGGTCCGAAGATCTCCTCTTTTGCGATCACCATGTCGGGCCGCACGTCGGCGAACACGGTGGGCTCGATGAAGGTGCCGGGTGCGAGCGTCCGGCTGCCGCCCGTGAGCAGGCGCGCCCCTTCCGCCTTGCCCTTCTCGATATAGCCCATTACCCGGTCCTGGTGCTCGCCTGTCACCATGGCCGGCAGGGTGGTGGCGGGATCGAGCGGGTTGCCGAGCGTGAACTGCTTCGCCCTTGCGACGACACGCTCGGCGAACTCGCCGGCGATCTTCTTGTGCACCAGCTGGCGCATGTTGGCCGAGCAGTTCTGCCCGCCGTTCCAGAATGCACTCATCGCCGCGTTCTCGATCGTCGCGTCGTCGAGCACGGCGTCGTCCAGCACGATGAAGGGCGACTTGCCGCCCATCTCGAGCCCGACGACCTTCATGTTCGATTCGCCGGCATAGCGCAGGAAGTAGCCGCCGACCTCGGTCGAGCCGGTGAACGAGACGACGTCGATGTCATGGTGCCGCCCGATCGCCTGCCCCGCCGTCTCGCCGAGCCCCGGCAACACGTTGAGCACGCCTGCCGGCACGCCGGCTTCGGTGGCGAGGGCCGCCAGCCGGATCGCCGTCAGCGGCGTCTGCTCGGCCGGCTTCACGATGCAGGAGCACCCGGCAGCCAAAGCCGGCGCCAGCTTCCAGGCCGCCATCAGCAGCGGGAAGTTCCAGGGCAGCACGAGCCCGACGACACCCGCCGGCTCCTTCACGATGAGTGCGAGCGCATTCTCGCCGGTCGGTGCCACCTTGCCGAAGGTCTTGTCGATCAACTCGGCGTACCACTGGAAGAAGTTGGCCACCTCGTTGCCGATCTCGTGCAGGCAGTCGTTGATCGTCTTGCCCGAATCGAGGCTCTCGAGGACCGCCAGCTCTTCTTTATGCTCCCGCACCAGGGCCGCGAGCTTCAGCAGCACCGTCTTGCGCTCCTCCGGTGCCGCCCGGCTCCACGTCCCGGCGTCGAACACGGCCCGCGCCGCCTTCACGGCGAGGTCGACGTCCTCGGCCCCGCAATGCGCGACCTCGGCGATCGGCTGGCCGGTCGCCGGGTTGATCGAGGTGAAGGTCCGGCCGCTCCTGGCCGACACATACTCCCCGCCGATGAAGGCGCGGGTCTCCGGCCGGAGGCCGGCTGCAATCCTGGTCGTGCGATCGAGTGTGATCTCGCTCATGGCGTCCCTCCTGGTCGAGGGTGCCTCCGTGTGGCGCAAGGTGCCGTCACCCGGCGCTTCCCGCGGCACCCTCCCGATCACCACTGCTTCGCCGTGGTGATTATTTGACGACGGTACGCCGCGCCTCAATTCGTCTCAATGCACGTTCGCGCGGTGATGGCGGGTGCCGAAAGCAGAACCGCCATCCTTGCGCCTGAGCTTCGCAAGGATGGCGGTCCGTTGCAGGTCCGAAGTCGAAAAGTACTCTGTTCGTCGTCTCGTCTAAATCGATTCTGCCACCAAGATATTCGCGTTCTGCTCTTCACTATATCGGCCGCAGAGTATCGCGGCATCCATCCCGATTATGCTGGCCGCATCCGGCCCGACCTCGATGCCCTATCCCCTCGCCGGGCCGCTGCCCTGAAATCCAACTCACCAGCCACGGTATGAAGACGGCAGGCCGGCGTCGGCGAGGCTCCTCGATCCAAACCCCGACAACTTTATCCGAATATCACGAAACAACCGTCAATGCGTTCAACATCACCAGACAAAATCTCGCTTCGGCGGCCCGGCCCTTGGCCTGATGCAGACGCAGTGCCTCGACCACCCAGCCCCGCAGTTTCTTCCTCACCGAGGGCGCCATGCCGGCGACGATCTCGGCTGCCGTCTTCGGGGTCAACTCGCTCAAGGGAGCCGCCGGCCCGTCGAGCGTCTGGAGAAGCTGCGTGATCATCTTGACAACCCCTGTTCTTTATTGATCCCCATGTAGCCCTTCCCTTGACCCCACGGAATGATCGGCGACCGCCGAAACTTGATCGAATCCTCATACACCCGAGAATGCGGGTACGATCCCGCTCTCCAACGGGTGCGACATGTTGACGGGCCACGCGGAAGCGCTGCTCGCCCCATAGGTCAGGACAACGCCCGGTGCATCGGCAGGTATGCCGCGTTCTACTTTAGCGCGAACAGACGCGGCACCGAGGTGCGGTAAGCGGCCGAAAGCCGATGTGGACCGCTGTCACCCTTTCGCAGCGCGGACTCGCTTGGACACGCGCTGTCCGTAGGCGGTGGCGAGTGTCGGGCCGTCGGCTGCGTTCTCGTTCTTGCGCGTCTCACGGCCCTGCAGGCGCCGCTCGAGGGCAGTGAGCAGGCGCGACCACGCCTCCATGGCACCGCGGACCTGGACCATGCCCTTGGCGGCGGCATCGTGATGGCCTGAGCGCGAGAGTATCTCGATCTCGTTCTGGGCGGCCGTGAGCGCCCGCAAGGCTATGTCGAGCGAACTCTGCATGTCCGCCAGTCTTTCAGCGGGCACCGTCCGGCCGGTCGTCATGACTATTCCTCGCCACCTTTGTTATTCGCCGAGATCTGTGCCTCGGCGCCGATAACCGTTAGCCACCGCCACCGCGCGGTGTGCGCCCACTGATGCCCGTAAATGTTCGAGCCGGCCAGTCTGTACAGGTTGAAAATACGCCGGCTTATGTAACCCAAGCGGTATTTGTCGTCAGCGGGGGCGAGCTCTGCCGACGGACGCGCATCCGATACGGCGACTTTCTACTTCGAGCATATTAGCGATGTGCAACGCACCGTACTGTCGGACCATGCGACCGGCGAAAGGAGCGGCATCAACACTTGCGGCCACGGCATGGTCGTGCAAGTGCATTGGCGGCGCCGACCCAAGGTCCCGGTGTGGGCCCGGCGGTGACCGCGGGTATCGACTCAGTTCGCCTGCATCAGCAGGGCGTATTGGTCGAGCTGCCCGAGGTCGATTCCGTCACCCACCGCGTCGTGCGCCTGGCTCATCTGTCCGGCGGCGGCGTAGGCGAGGCCCAGATTGTTCTGCACGCGCTTCGGCGCGTCGGCGCGAGCCGCCAGGGGCCGAAGGATATCCAGCGCCTGGTTGGGGCGGCCCGCCAGCATCAGCGAGATGGCGTAGTTGTTCATCACCGACATGTTGTCGGGTGCGAGCGAAGCCGCTGCCGCGTGGGCGGCCAGCGCCTCGGTGTGCCGGCCCATGATGTCGAGGGCCACACCCTTGCCGCTCAGCGCCTTGGCATCGCTCGGCTTTGTGGCGAGCACGCGGTCGAATGTGGCGAGCGCTCCCGGCGCGTCGCCGGTCAGAAGCTGCACGCGGCCCTCCTGGTTGAGGAGGACGGGATCGTTCGGCGCCTTGGCCAGCGCCTGCGCCAGGACATCCTCGGCCTGCGCCACGCCGCCGGCACGCAGCAGGGCGCCGGCATATCGGGCCTGTGCCGCCATGTCGTCCGGCGACTTCGTCGCCTCGACGGCATAGATCTGCAGGGCCACGCCCGGCTGCCCGCTCGCTTCGGCCACATTGGCGAGGCGCATCCGCGAGGCGCTGTCCGGCTCCCGCAGCGCTGCGGGCTCTTCCTTCGTGGTGCAGGCGGCGAGGAGTAGTGCGAGCAGCGCCAGGAGCAGCGTCCTGGAGCGACCTCTGCTCACTGCGAACTGCCCAGCGTCGAGATGAGCTGAATGATCGAGGGCCCGATCAGCACGATGAAAAGACTGGGCATGATGAACAGGATGAGCGGCAGCACCAGCAGAGCCGGCAGCCTGGCCGCCTTTTCCTCCATCTGCAGCGTCCTTTCTTGGCGCATCTCCATCGAGAGCACCCGCAGCGCCTGGCTCAGAGGCGTACCGTACCGAATCGCCTGGGCCAAGGTCCGACCGAAGCGGCGATAACCTTCTAGGCCCGTACGTTCACCCATTCGCAACAGTGCCTCGCGCCGGTCGGGCAGGACGCGCAGCTCGCGGCTCAGCATCATGAACTCGCGGGCCGTCGGCGGATTGGAGCGGGCAAGCTCGTGCGCGATGCGGGTGACCGCGGATTCCAGCCCGAGGCCGGCCTCGCCGCAGACCACCATCAGGTCAAGCGCATCGGGCAGGCCGCGACGCAGCGCCGTCAGCACCGGCCGCCGGATGGCCTTCAGCGCCCAGTTCGGGCCGAAGACGCCCAGCACCAGCGTGCCGCCGAAGAGCGCGATGCGCATCGGCAGGCCGAAATGGAACAATGCGCCGTAGGCATAGCCGAGGAAGGGCAGCACGATGAGTGCCACCACCTTGATGCCGATGAACACCGAGGCCGCACCGCGGGGGTTGAAGCCGGCGGCCTCCACGGCGCGCTCGACCTCGGCGAGGTCGTGGCCGGAGAACAAGGAGCTCTTCCGGACCCTGTCGCCGAGCCGCGCGAACAGTCCGGCGGTGCGGCGGGCCAGGGCACCGGTCGGCCGCACGGGATTCTTCGCCGGGAACATCACCATGCGCATGCGCGCCGTGAGGTCGCGCTCCTCGGCCGCGCGCGCCAGCATGATGGCGACCGCGATCGAGAGGCCGACGGCACCCGCGACCGACGCCAGGGCGAGGATCCTGGTGGTGTCGAGGATCATTCGGCCGTGGCCTGCGTGATCAGGTAGTAGATGCTGATCGCACCCAGCACCATGAGTGTCAGCCCGATGACGAGCATCTTGAACCCGCGCGGGTCGCTCCAGAAGATGCCGAGATAGCCGGGCCTGATGGCGCTCATCGCACCGGCGCAGAGGAACGGCAGCACGATCAGGATCAGGGCCGAGGACGTCGCTTCGGCGGAAAGCGCCTTCGCCCGGGCGGCGATGGTCACGCGCTTGCGGACGATGTCGGCCAGGATCTCCAATGTCTCGCCGAGGCTGCCGCCGGACTGGGACTGCAGGCCCAGCGTCACCGACAGGAAGCCGTACTCGGCGACCTGGGTTCTCTGGTAGAGCCGAAGGAATGCCGACTCGATGCTGTTGCCGATCGCGATCTCGCCGCAGATCCGGGCGAACTGGGGACCGGTCGGTGCCGACATCTCGTTCGCCACGCCGCGCAGCGCCTCGGACACGGGCAGACCGGCGCGTACCGAGCGCAGCACCATGCCCAGCGCGTCCGGCACCTGCTTGAAGAGGGCCGTGCAATAGCGTTGGTGCTGCCAGTGGAAGATGGCCCGCGCACAGGCGAAGCCGCCCACGATGCTGATCGGCAGGCCGAGGAGCGGGCCGACATAGATGCTGGCGATCAGCCAGACGAGGAAGCCGGCCAGGACCGAGAGCACGGTCACCACGGGCCAGGCCAGGATGCGCTCCTCGGGCAGATCGCGGTTGATGCCCAGCATCTGCACGAGACGCTGGACCAGCGGCTTGTCGTCGTGGCCGACGGCTCGGATGCTGGGCATGACGGGTGCCACCGCCGCCACGCCGCCGCGGCCGCGCATGGCGGCCTCCTCCAGCCGCTCGCGCAGGTGCCGCTCCGTCTTGCGGTCGGTCAGAAAGAGGGCGACCGACAGCGGCAGGAGGGCCAGCACCATGATCAGCGTGAAGCCCACGCTCGTCACGGATCGCCCCCCGCCAGGGCCAGCATCCACGCGTCGGCCAGGCCGAACTGGCGCAGACGCTCGTAGAAGCCGGGGCGGCCGTTCGGCGTCATCCAGCGGCCGAGGATCCGGCCGTTCACGTCCTCGCCCGCGAACTCGAAGGTGAAGATGTCGTTCATCGTGATGACGTCGCCTTCGAGCCCGGAAAGCTCGGAGATCTGCGTCACGCGCCGGCCGCCGTCGCGCATGCGCTGGATCTGGACGATGAGGTCGATCGCACTCTCGATCTGGGTGCGGATGGCGAGCGAGGTCAGGCCGGCCACGCCCATCTGCACCATGTTCTCGATGCGGGTCAGGGCGTCGCGCGCGGTGTTGGCGTGGATGGTGCAGATCGAGCCGTCATGGCCCGTGTTCATCGCCTGCAGCATGTCGAAGGCTTCGGGCCCGCGCACCTCGCCGACGATGATCCGGTCGGGACGCATCCGAAGGGCGTTCTTGATCAGCTCGCGCTGGTGGATCTCGCCCTTGCCCTCGAGGTTGGGTGGGCGCGTCTCCAGGCGGACCACGTGCGGCTGCTGCAGCTGCAATTCCGCCGCGTCCTCGATCGTGATGATCCGCTCGCCATGGTCGATCAGGCTGCTCATCGCATTGAGCAGCGTCGTCTTGCCCGAGCCGGTGCCGCCCGAGATGATGATGTTGAGCCGGCAGCGGGACGCGATCTCCAGGATCCGCGCCACCTGCCGCGACATGCTGCCATAGCCCACCATCGCGTCGAAGGTGAGGCGGTTGCGCGAGAACTTGCGGATCGAGATGCAGGCGCCGTCGATCGCCAGCGGTGGGAACACGACGTTGACACGGCTGCCGTCGAGCAGGCGGCAGTCGACGAGCGGGCTCGACTCGTCCACGCGCCGGCCCACGGTCGAGGCCATCTTCTGGGCGATCGTCGCGACCTGGGCCGCGTCGCGGAAGCGGATGTCGGCGCGCTTCACGATGCCCTTCACTTCGATGAAGATGTTGTTGGGGCCGTTGACCATGATGTCGCTGACGCTGTCGTCGCGCAGCAGCGGCTCCAAGGGGCCGTAGCCGACCATGTCGTCGGCGATCTCGGCGGCGAGCCTCGCCTGCTCGTGCGAGGCGATCTCGATCCGGTCGCGGTTGCCCAGCTCGTGGATCAGCGCCTCGAGCTGCAGGCGCAGCTCCGGCAGGGGCATGATCGCGGCGGTGGCCGGATCGATCCGGTCCATGACCTGCTGGCGCAGGCGCTGGAACGGCGAGTCGCCCCCTCCCATCGCGAGGCGGGACTCCTGGACCGGGGCACCCGGTGCTGCCGACGGCGGTGCCGGCGGCGGCTCGATGTTGCGCTGACCGAACGCTTTCATCGCCTGAACAACCGTTTCAGCAGCGGCCGCTTCTCGACCGGTGCGGTCTGCGCGTCGACGCCGACGATCTCCTGGATCAAGGGCGACATGGCCTTGCGCAGTTTGGCGTCGCCGGCGGAGACGGGCTTGCCGAGATTGGCCGCCAGCGGCAGCAGGTGGGGCAGGTCCGGCACGACGATGTCGGGTGCTTTCCCCAGCCCCTCGGCGACGAGCTGCGGCTTCAGGCCGCCCGGCATTCCGGCCCGGTTGAGCACCGTGATGACGTGGCTCTTCGCCGAGGTCGCCGCGGCGAGCTTGCGGATCGCCTCGGTGTCGCGGATGCCGACGAGGTCCGGCCGCAGCACGACGACGCAGTCGCGGACCTGCAGCATCAGCTCCCGCGTCCAGGACCGCGGCGGCATCGGCAGGTCGACCACGATGTAGCTGAAGCGGTGCCGCAGGAAATCGATCAGCCGCCGCACTCCATCCGGCGTGGGGGCCGGTACCTCGGTGAAGGGCTCCTCCGCCGACAGCAGGCGCAGCCGCCCCTGCACGACGACGGACATCCGGTCGACCAGCAGGGCGTCGATGCGGTCCGGGTCCTCCAGTACCAGGCGGAGGCCTGCCGTCGGCTGGACGCCCAGCATCATGGCCGTCGTGCCGCCGTGCAGGTGCAGGTCGAGCAGCAGGATGTGCCGCTTCGTGGCTTCGAGCTGCAGCGCCAGGTTGACCGCGATGGTGGTGGCACCCACACCGCCGCGTGCCCCGCAGACGGCGATGATGTGCCCGCCGCGCGTCGCCGCCGGCTTGTCCGCCGTCGAGGTGAAGAAAGGCCCGAAGAGCGAAGCGACGTTGTTCCGCGTCAGCGGCTTGTAGGCATACTCGCCCACCCCCAGCCCCTGCACGAGCCGGCGGTAGAGGCTGAGGTCGGCATTGTCGCCGACGACCAGGACCCGCACGTCCGGCGTGCAGACGGCGGCCAGATCGCGCAGTGCTTCGATCGCATCGTCGGTGCCGGAGACGTCGACCAGCAGCACGTGCGGGGAAGGTTCCGACGCCAGGATGTGCGTCGCCGTCCTGACGTCGCCGTGCTCGATCCGGCCGCCCGCCGCCATCACGTCGGCGAGCCCGGCATGGATCGCGGCCTCGCTGTCCGCGTCCTTCACGAAGGCCCTGAACAGCGTGCGGCCCTTCTGCGCCTGCAGGCTGCCGCTGCCGGCTTCGACCGGCCGGAGATCGGTGGCGAGGCTCAGGTCACTGGACATCGACGTCGCGGGGGTTGAGCAGCTTTGCCGGCTGACCGGCCAGCAGCTTGTCGACGGCGACCGCGGAGGCGCCACCGCGGGCATCTTCCGCCCCGACCCCCATCAGGAGCTGGTTAGGGTCGGCCACCATCGCGTTCAGGTTGGCCACATTGGAGCCGTTCGGCGCCATGGTACCGGTCCGGTACAGCGGGTCCGAGTCGCAGGCGGCGAGCAGCAGGAGGAGGAGGGGGAGGGGGAGGGGGAGGGGGAGGGGGAGTTTCGTCATGGCGGCATCAGTCCAGGATGAAGCCGGCATCGATCGGCTGCAGGGGCGGTGCTGCCGGCTCGTGGGCCGAGGTCTGCCGCGACTCCAGGATCCGCTCCAGGTCCGTGGGTGCCCGATAATCGTCGAGCGGTGTGCGCAGGATTCCGGGATCCGAGACCGGCTCGACCAGATAGGGCGTGATGATGATCACCAGTTCGCTGGCGTTGCGCTTGAACGAGTTGGACTTGAAGAGCGGCCCCAGCACCGGCAGTTCGTCCAGGCCCAGGACACCGCTGGTGAGCTGCGACGCGGTGTTCTGCAGCAGCCCGGCGATGGCGAAGCTCTGGCCGCTGCCGAGCTCCACCGTCGTCTCCGCTCGGCGGACCGTCAGTGCCGGGATATGGACCGGCGGCAACCCGTTGCCGATCGGGATGTTGACCGCCCCGTTGTCCGACAGGTCGCTCACCTCGGGCCGCACGTGCAGGTTCAGCCGCTGCGGCGTCAGCACGGTCGGCACGAAGGAAAGGCTGACACCGAACGGCTTGAAGACGATGGTGATCTGGCCGGTGTCGGTCGTCGAGACAGGGATGGGGAACTCGCCGCCGGCGAGGAAGCTCGCGGTCTCGCCGGATTGGGCCGTGAGGTTGGGCTCGGCCAGCACCGTGATGAGCCTGTCTTCCTCCAGCGCATCGATGATCGCGTTGATGTCGAAACTGCCGGAGCTGTAGCCGGCGCCGAAGCGGGCCGGCGGCAGCGTGGCGACGCTGGAAGCTGCCCGGGCGCCGAGATTGGTGAGCACTTGGTTGAGCGTATCGACGGCGGGCGCCCCGATCCCGCTCGTGATGAAGCCGAGCTTGAAGCCGCCGCTGCTGAGCAGCGCCTGCCAGTTGATGCCCAGCTCACGGATGATCTCGCGTGACATCTCGACGATGCGGACGCGCAGGTTCACCTGGATCTTGGAGAGCACGCGCAGATTGTTGACGAGCTGCCGCCCCTCGCCTGTGAAGCTGCGGACCACCGCCACGACCTGCTGTGCCAGTTCCGGCGTGGCCACCTCGCCCCGGATCTCGACCACGTCCGCGGCCCCGGCGATCTTCACGCCTTCGGCCCCGATCAGGAGCCGGTGCACCGCGGCCTCGACGACGGCCGGCTCCACCGGGGGTGCCTTCTGCTTGCCGCCGCCCATGAGGGCTTCCAGCGGATTGACCGGGGCGGCCGAAGCCTTTGCGGCGGCCGGGCTCTCCTTCACGACCACGTCGTAGGTGGCAACCGGCGAGCCGTCCGTGTTGGTGGCAACGATGCTGGTCCGGCCTGGTGCCACCGCCATGATGAAGAGTGTCGTCGCCGATGCGGGCTGCACCCGCGCCACGCGCGGATCCGCCGCCATCACCGTCGTCGCCGGCCCCGGCAACTGCACGAGGCGCCCCGTCCCGGCTTCGAGTGCCAGCGCCTGCTGGATCGGCATGGTCAGGGTCGCAGGTGCCGTCTGCTGCGCTTGCGCCAGTGACGGCGCGACGGCGGCGAGGAGGCATGAGGCAAGGAGGATGGCGGCCCGCATCATGGGAAGGCGATGTCCTTCTGCTCGTCGCCCTGGATGACACGCATCCGGGTGGCGATGGCCGGAGCCGGAGCGGTCAGCGCGGTCGACACGTCCGCACCGAACACTGGCTCAGTCGAAGGCGGAACGGGATCCGGTTTCCCGTCACTCGCGCGTACAGCGAGCGAAATACTACCGAGGCGTGTCGCGACGGCGACTCGCTCGGCCTGATCCGGCGTCACCTCAAGCGTCACCGTGCGGGCGGTGGGCGTGTCCACCTGATCGTTGGCATCGCGCACTATCTGCGTGCCGACGGCGATGACCCGGACATCGCTGAGAATGGTCTCGCCCACGACACGGCGGCCAGGAGCGACGGCACCTGCATCCATCTCCTGCGTCAGGATCAGGTCGACATGGTCACCGGGCCAGATCAGGCCGGATGAGCCGGTGACCTGGTCCACGCCGATCGAGATCGCTCTGTTTCCGGTGCGCAAGACCGCGGCGAGAAAGCCGCTGTCGCCGAATCGGAGCACGTCGAGCCACGACAGGACGGCGCCGGGGTTGAGGTAGCGCTTCAGCATGGCACCGCGCAGCTCGGTGCGAGACGTGTCGGTTTGCCGGATGGCGTCCTCCGGCACCTTGTCGGCGTCGACATCCTGCACGACGAGATCGTCGTCCTTCAGCATCCGGCCGAGCGGGACGGACTGCTTGAGGGTCAGAACCTGCACCTTGCTCGGTGCTTCTACCTTCTCGGCCTCGACGATCCGGCGTGGGGGAGCGAAGGTCTGCCAGCCGACATAGCCCAAGCCTGTGGCGGCGAGCAGCAGGGAGAGAATGAGCAGCAGCCGAACGGCCATGGTTTTTCAACTATTTCGAAAGCTTTGGCCAGAGACATATAAATTAACTAAGCGCTAACCTGTCAAATAGCGATTCCCACCGCGAAAGCGTCGCACCGTACGCTCGACGCAACGTTTCTCCGCAAGCCGCATCTGCCCTCGGCGCTGCGTCGGGCCGCGGCAAGCTGCCCTCACAGCTACGGTCATTCACTGTCTGGTTGATATGCCGACCGCAGGTGTGCGAAGCGCCACCGACAGAGGCTTTTTTCCATATGGGGAAGAAAAACGCTGTATTTTAAGGGTTTAATGGCCAGCCTACCGGTCTGAGATGGATCCCGGAGACGTCTGCATCGGTACTCCTTTACGCCTCTCAGCATGCTTTTCGCGGCGAGCCTGAACTCGCCTTGTAATTGAATATTAACCTTCTTACCTAACTGTGTACGGGATGCCTTGGAGGTACAGGGCGCCGTAAGCGGAGAAAATTCAATGAACGCGATGATCATTTTTCTGCGCGCCCTGTTGGACCGCAAGGGCGTGACGGCGCTGGAATATGGCGTCATTGCAGCGGCTATCGTTATTGGCGTGGCCACTGTGCTGGTGACTGTGGGACCGCAGGTCAGCGGTGTGTTCACCACGGTTGGTGGCTCGCTCCCCGCCGCCGGCGGCTAAGCGTCGGCCTAGACACAAGCCGTTATGCATGACCGACGGCAGGCTGAGAGATCAGCCTGCCGTCTTGCATTTTGGACCATGTTTTCGATTGTGATTTCTTGAAGACGAGGTCGACGATGTTCAACGGTCGACGCAGCCCGACACTCCAGCCCGACGTCGCTCCATTTCAGGTGACCACGGCGTTACCCAACGACACGCGGGGCTCGGAGAAGACCCTCGGTGATGCGACCGTCGATTTGCTACTGGCCGCCATGTGGGGCCTGTTCGCCTACGCCCAGCTCCGGTCGTTTTGGCTGGACGGGCGGATCAGCTCACTGCTGGTGGCCCTGTTCGAGACGATCGTCCTGGTCATGTTCCTCGCCCGGACCAACGCCTCTTTCACCTCCTTTTCCCTCTCCGCCTGGGTGACGACGATCGGCGGCACCTATGCCCCGCTGCTGCTCCGCCCGATGGACCAGGGCTTCGACAATGCGCTGGGCACCGCCCTCCAGATCGTCGGCGCCGTTCTTCAGATCGCCGCCATCTGCTCGCTCAATCGATCGATGGCGCTGCTGCCGGCCCTGCGCCGGGTGAAGACCGACGGGCTCTACCGTCTCGTGCGCCACCCGCTCTATCTGTCCTACCTCGTCGCGCAGGTCGGCTACGTCATCAACAACCCGACGGCCTGGAACATTTCGCTCGTCCTCGTCGCCACGCTCTGCCAGATCGGCCGCATCGCGAACGAGGAAGCCGTCCTGCTCACCGACGAGCACTATGCCGACTATGCCGGCCGCGTCCGCTGGCACCTCGTTCCCGGCGTCTGGTAGGAGGTCGAACGGATCGACGGATCTCTTGATCCGGCAGTTCTCTCCGATCGATCAGCTATCGGTGTAGCTGATCGTCATCGATTCGCTGACCTGGTTGCCGCTGATCCGGAACACGGGCAGCACGCCGACGAAGGGATACGACGCCGTGACGTTGAGCGTCGTCGTGCCGTTGGTGACCGACCTCGCCACACAAAGGGTCAGTCGCGCCGCGATTAGGAATGGCGTGCGGTCGCCGACACGCGTCGCCGGTACGGAGCAGCCCGAGACGGTGGTGTCGACCATCGCCTGTCGCGCCGCCAAGGCTGCCACCTCGCGTAGCGACTGCTGCGTGAAGTAGAATCGGCCGACATCCGCCGTGCCGAACAGCAGGGCGAAGAAGACGGGCGCGACGATGGCGAACTCGACGGCCGTGAGTCCCCGCCGGCATTGGGCGAGACGGCGGATGCTGATCATCGGATCCTCGCAACGATATCGCCCCGCAACGGTGACAATCCCTGGAACAGAATTGTCGTGAACGGGCGGGTCACCGAAATGGTCACGAAGCGCTGGAGTGGGCTGGCGCAGGTCGTGCTGGTGCACGACACCGTTCCGGTGCCCGGGCAACGGCAGGTATAGGTAGGCGTCGCGACGGTGACATTCGTCCAGCCGGGAAGGGCGGCCTTGACCGCATTGACCGTTCCCGTCTCGTCGGTGGGTGTGAACATCGCGTACTGCGCGCCGGCTCGGGCGGCGGCCTCGAGGCGGATCGACTGCTGGATGGCGCCGCCGAGGTCGATGGTCGACATCAGCACCGTGGCCATGATGGGCATCACCGCCGCCAGTTCCAAGGCCGACAGGCCTCTGCGGTCGGCGAGTGCCTTGCGGAAATGATTCAGGTTCATGGGATCACTCCACCAGCCGGGCCACCTGTTGGTAGGGAAGCTTCGTTCCGTAGGCCGAACAGTTCGAGACGTCGAACCGGTACGAACTCAAGCTGCCGATCTCGATCGTGCCGCCGATGACCGGTAGGCAGTTCAAATTGCTCACGGAACTTACATTGCCCATCTTCACGTAAGCTTGCGGAAAGTAGATCCCGCCGGCCAAGTTGAAGGAGCTGACGCTCTGCAGGTTCAGCGTGGGGGAACTGGAGCTTCCCGTCGTCCCGGATGCTTGTCGGTAGAAGATGATCCCATTGTAGTCGGAGTCGATCGAGTTGGTCGACGGCGCGGTAATGTTTACCGTCGAGGTGTTCGAGATGCTCAGCGTTCCTGGTGTGTTGCCGATGAATAGGAAGGTGCAGCTTGAACAAGCGAAACTGGCAATGCTTCCGATCGTAAGCGAGCCGTTACGGAAAACGTACGTGCCTGACGGAAAGGTCACCGCCGACGTATTGGAGACGGTGACGTTGGCACAGTAGGCGCGGCGGTTCGAGGTCGTATACGGGGTGAGGGCGCCATTGACCGTGAGCGGTGCGGTGTTGATGCAGGTACTGACCGAGGGCGCTGCCTTCGCATCGAGGTAGCTGTAAACGTTGGTGACCGGCGTCGCGTATTCTTCGTAGCCCTTGGTGAGGTGCACGATCGCGCGGTTACATCCGCTGCAGGTACCCGCTGCAATCATCTTGTCCGCCGTGACCGAACTGTTGGACTGCGGGATGTTGATGGCGGCCGTCATGTTGGCATTGGACGCCACGGCGCACGAGGCAGCATTGAACGAACTGGAGTTCTGGATCGTGACCGAGCCGCTCAGGGCGACGAGGCAGGCGACGCTGCGGTTCTGCAGCATGCCCACGGCCCGTGCCGAGACGGTGGGCGAGGTGGTCAGGAACAGCGCCGACAGATACCGCGGCTGCACTTGAGCAACCTCCACCTCGACCGCACTCTGATTGCCGATATGCGTGCCCGTCGTGGGCGGATGGCGCACTGTGACGGTGGTCGATCCGCCAGTCGTAAATCCGTTCTGCGTCGCGAGATCGGCGGCGGTCGCGGCGATGTCGTTCGACTGCTGAATGGCGACGGCTCCGGCGAGCGCCGCGGCATCGGCGGCATTCTGCGCGCTGCGCCGTGCCAAGTACCAGGTCCCGGCCTCGGTCCCGAGCCCGACGAGGCCGAAGAAAGCCATCGCACTGACCGCGAAGATCAGGGCGGTCGCACCGCGGCGGTCGCACCGCAGGGCGGCGGGAAGGATCCGTCGTGCCAGGGCCGTCGTGCTCAGGAGAAGGTCGGAGACCATCGGGCTACTCTGCCAGAGTATGCTCATAGCGCCGCGTCCTCCGCGTCGACGCTAACGACTCTTAAGTAATTTGGTGCGAGTATGACGGGGATGCCATCGTCTTTCGCGGCAATCATATTGATGGATACGTGGGTATGAGCAGATCGATTTAACTTCCTGGTGAAGAAGTCGGCTGATTGCTTGGCGCCATTCCGATAAGTATTTCTCAATCCCAGGTTGACGATCCGCTTGCGATACCTGAATGATCGAGCCAGCGCAGCAAGAGACACAACTTGAAATTGCTTTTCCCTTACGCGAATCATCTCCAGCGGGAAGCCCGTTCAGGAACGGACCGGAAGTCGCCGTCATCCTTCGCGACCGGACCATCGAGGGTCCGCCAACCATGCTCACCATCGCCATCGCCCTCAGTTGCCTGATCCTGGCCTACGCCGCCTGGCGCGACGTGGCGCTGCGGACCATTCCCGACGCCTGCAGCATCGCACTGCTGGTCCTCGGCATCCTCGTGCGCGCCCCCCTGGGCCCGACCGCGGTCCTCACCTCGCTCGGCGTCGCCCTGCTGCTCTTCGTGCTGCTGGTGCTCCTGCACGCGCGCGGCCTGCTCGGCGGCGGCGACGTCAAGCTCGCGGCGGCATTGGCCGTCGGCCTCTCGCCGCTCGCCACCTATCGGTTCCTCTTCCTGACCGTCGTCATCGGCGGCGTGCTGGGCGTGCTCTACCTGCTCGTCTCGCGCCACATGCCGGTCCCCGCCCTCCAGCGCGGCCGCGCGCTGCCCGCCCGTGTCTGGGCCGTCGAGTCCCGCCGCATCCGCGGCCGCGTCTCCTTGCCCTACGGCCTCGCCATCGCCGCCGCCGGCATCTGGACCCTGCTGCACACCGCCTGATCTGGCCGCAGCCCGCGGTTTGCGGCAGCCTCGCCCCGATGCCGAGACCCGTCCTGGCCCTGCTTCTGTTGCTCCCCGCCGCCTGCACCTGGCTGCCGACGGCCGACCTGCCGCGTTCACAGCTCGAAGCGGTCTACCTGCAGGCGCCCACCGACTATCTCGACGTCGACGGCATCCGCCTCCACGTCCGCGACACCGGTCCGAAGGACGCACCCGTCGTCATCCTGCTGCACGGCTTCGCCTCCAGCCTCGACACCTGGGACGCCTGGGCCGCCGCCCTGGTACCCGAGTTCCGCGTCGTCCGCCTCGACCTGCCTGGCTTCGGCCTCACCGGCCCGGACCCGACCGGCGACTACCGCGACGCCCGGGCCGTCGTGATCCTGGCCGACCTCATGGACCGGCTCGGCATCGAGCGCGCCGACCTGATCGGCAACTCCATGGGCGGCCGCATCGCCTGGACCTTCGCCGCCCTGCATCCCGAGCGGGTCGACCGCCTCGTCCTGATCTCGCCCGACGGTTTCGCCAGCCCCGGCTTCGCCTACGGCGAGAAGCCAGACGCCCCGGCGGCGGCCGGCCTCTTCCGCTGGTTCCTGCCCGAGCCCCTGGTCCGCGCCGGCCTCGACTCCGCCTATGGCGACCCGTCACGCCTCGGCGAGCCCGTCGTCATCCGCTACCGCGACCTGATGCTGGCGCCCGGCGTGCGCGATGCCGTCCTGGCCCGCCTCGACCAGACCGTCCTCGTCGATCCCGTCCCGCTCCTGCAGCGGATCGAGGCCCCGACCCTCATCCTCTGGGGCGAGCAGGACCGCCTCATCCCCATCGCCAACGCCGCAGCCTACCTCCAGGCCATCCCCGACGCCCGCCTCGTGAAATTGCCGAACCTCGGCCACGTCCCCCAGGAAGAATCCCCCGCCGTCTCCCTGGCACCCGTCCGCGCCTTCCTGAACGAGGGCGGCATCGCCCGATAGATCCGCCCGGGCTGGACTCGCCGGTCGTAAACGGACACCAACGGTCACAGCACAGCCCCCTCCCACCGATGGATGATGCCGTGCGCTCGGCTGGAACCGCCTACACCACGGCCCTGCGCTGTCGCCCGCGATGATGCTGTTGGGTCTCCTCGCCGTGCTGCCGACCTTGGCCGTCGGCCTCTGGCTTTACGCCCCGGACCGGCCCCGCTCCGCTGTGGAGGCCGACTATCTGCGGGCGCCGGACGACTATCTGGATCTCGTCGGTCTGCGCCTGCACCTGCGCGACACCGGGCCCGCGGGCGCACCAGCGGTGATCATGCTGCACGGCTTCGGCGCCAGCCTGCAGACCTTCGAGCCCTGGGCGGAGGCGCTCTCCTGCGACTTCCGCGTCGTCACGTTCGACCTGCCGGGCTTCGGCCTGACCGGTCCCGATCCGACCGGCGACTATACCGATGCCCGCAGCCTGGAGGTGCTCCTGGCCCTGATGGACCGCCTCGGCCTCGCCCGCGCCAGCCTCGTCGGCAACTCGATCGGCGGCCGCATCGCCTGGACCTTCGCGGCCCTGCATCCCGAGCGGGTCGACCGGCTCGTGCTGGTCTCCCCTGACGGCTTCGCCAGCAAGGGCTTCGCCTACGGCAGGAAGGCCGAGATGCCCGCGGTGATGAACCTGATGCGCTGGGTCCTGCCGACCCGGATGGTCCGCTCGAGCCTGGTTCCAGCCTACGGCGACCCCGCCCGGGTCACCGACGAACTGGTCACCCGCTACCGCGACCTCATGCTGGCGCCCGGCGTGCGCAAGGCCATGCTGGACCGCCTGGGTCAGGTGATCCTCGAGGATCCGGCCCCGCTGCTGCGCCGCGTCCGTGCCCCGACACTGCTCGTGTGGGGCGACAAGGATCGCATGATTCCCGTGGCCAATGCCGCCGACTATCAGCGCCATCTGCCGGATGCCCGCCTCGTCACCTTCCCCGACCTGGGCCACGTCCCTAACGAGGAGGACCCCGCCGCCACGCTGCCGCCTGTGCGGGCCTTCCTCGAAGCTCAGGCTCCAGGCACCAGCCTCAGCGGAAACGCTTCTAGGAACTCGACCCCGCTCTCCACTGGGCCATCGTCGGAGTGCCACCCGCGGCAAGAACCTCCGGTGCCGCGCTGCGACTTGGATCGATCTTCCGCTCCGGACCTGCCAGCAGAGGCCTCCGGCTACGCGGCCGCCGCCAGCTTCGCCCGCTCGGCCAGGGCCGCCGCCGGCGGTGCGGCACTCTTCACGCCCATCTCGGCGAGGCTCTCCCCCGCCGCCTTCACCACGCGGCGCATGATCGCCTCGTCCATCTGCCCGATGCAGCCGATGCGGAAGCTGTCCACGACCGTCAGCTTGCCCGGATAGATGATGAAGCCGCGCGCCTTCATCGCCGCATAGAAGCGGTCGAAGGCGAAGGCCGGGTCGGCCGGGTTGAAGAAGGTGACGATGATCGGCGACAGCCACGCGTCGCCGAGGAGCGTCTCGAAGCCCAGCTCGCGCATCCCGGCCACCATCACGTCGCGGTTGCGCCGGTAGCGCGCCCCCCGCCCGGCCACCCCGCCCTCGGCCGCGTGCAGCCGCAGCGCCTCCAGGAACGCCGCCACGACGTGCGTCGGCGGGGTGAACCGCCACTGCCCCGTCTTCACCATCGCCGCCCACTGCGCATGGGCATCGAGGCTCAGCGAGTGCGCGTTGCCCTTCGCCGCCGCCAGGGCCGACTTGCGTGCGATGACGAAGCCGAAGCCCGGCACGCCCTCGATGCATTTGTTGGCCGAGGAGACGATCGCCTCGCAGGGGACCTTGGTCACGTCGAGCGCAATCGCGCCGAAGGCCGACATCGAGTCGATCAGGAGCTTCCGCCCCTGCGCCGCCACCGCATCCGCGATCTCCGGCACCGGGTTCAGGATACCGGAGGAGGTCTCGCAGTGGATCGCCACCACATGCGTGATCGCCGGATCCGCATCGAGAGCCGCCGCCACCTCGGCACCCCGCGGCGGCAGATAGTCCCCCTTGTCGATCAGCGCGAACGCCCGTCCCATGACACGCAGCGTCTCGGCCGCCCGCAGCCCATAGGCCCCGTTCGCCAGCACCAGCGCCTTGCCGTCCCGCGGCAGGAAGGTGCCCAGCATCGATTCGACCGCGAACGTCCCCGACCCCTGCATCGGCACGCAGGCCCACTCACCCGCAGGGTCGCACGCCAGGGCCACCAGCTGCTCGCACAGCGACTTCGTCATCGCCCGGAAGTCGGCGTCCCACGACCCCCAGTCCCTCAGCATCGCCTCCTTGGTGCTGAACGCCGTCGTCAGCGGCCCTGGCGTCAGCAGGAACGGCTCACCCAGCTTGGGGTCGGGCAGGCCGGGGCGGCTGGCAGGCGCGGCGGTGGTCACGGGGCTCGTCCTCACATCGGGATCGGCGGTGCGGCCGGTATAGGTCCGCCGCTCGCCGCTGCGCCATGGGCGACGGCGCCGCCTCACGTCGTCAGGAAGGCCGTGGCTGGTTCCGAAGCATAGCCTTCAGCAGGTGATGATGTTGCTCGCCGAACGGGTTGGTGACGGTCATGCCGCGCCAGCTGAAACCGTCCTGCATGTCCTCGGAAAGGACGAGGCGGCAGCCGGCGTCAGCCGCGGCGGTGAGGATGACGGCGTCCCAGATCGATAGGCCATGAGCTGCGGCCAGATCGGCTGCACCCAGCATGGTCGCTTCAGTGGTGGCAGGTGCACCATAGGCGTCGCGCCAGCTCACGATGGCGGCGCGGGCCTCGGCCCTCGAGCGACCGCCCTTGCCCGTGAGCACTCGGAAGAGTTCGCCCAGCACCTGCACCGGGATCACGACGCGCTCGGTCGGGAGGGCAGCGATCAGCTCGCGCGCGACCTTCGGCTTGTGCGCGTCGCGCGGGAGCGGTGCGATGCCCTCGGCATAGACGAGGAGGTTCGTGTCGAGCGCTGCCAGCGGCAGCTGGTCACTCATCGTAGAGGTCGTCGCGGCTCCAGGTGCTACCGATCACGACCGTGGGCTCGCCCGAAAGACGCGCCAGCAGTACCGCCTTCGCCTCGGACGCGACGCGGTCGTCAGCCTGCATAGGCACGATCCGGGCGACCGGCCTGCCATGCGAGGTCACGACATAGGTCCGACCCTCCCGCACCTCGCGCAGGATATGCGAAAAGCGTCGGTTCGCTTCGGCGGCAGAGACAGCCTCGTCCATGTGAGTGGCCAATGTAGTGATCTTCACTACACTAGAGGACAGGTCGGCTAGAGTGTCAAGCTCGCGCCTTGCGCACCACTGCTGCACCGGCCGAGCCATCCTGGCCGCCCAGACGCCCGCGAACGTGCAAGAGGCGCAGAGCAAGCCGCGCCCGCGATCCGGTCTCCCGTTCCCGGTGAACCGTCGCCCGGGGCACCCGTTACACGTCGGCCCGCGCCGAGCCGCGCGCCTACGAAGGACGTCGCAGGATGATTACCGTCTTCGGCGAAGGCAGAGGCTTCCGGGTCGTCTGGCTGCTGGAGGAGATGGGGCTCCCCTACCGGCTGCGGCCGGTCGACCTGCTGGGCGAAGTCGAGCACGACGCGGAGTTCCTCGCCATCAACCCCGCCGGGTTCATTCCCGCGATCCGCGACGGCGAGGTCACCATGGTCGAGTCGATCGCGATCATGGAATATCTGATGGCCCGCCACGGCCCCACGCCGCTGGCCCCGGACCCGCACGATCCGGCCTTTCCCGCCTACCAGCAGTTCCTCCACCTGGGCGAAGCCGGCCTCGCCGCCCCCATCAATCTCGTCGTGGCCACCCGCCTCCTGGCTCCCGCGGCCGAGCAACAGAACTGGGGCACGCAGAAGGCGCTGGAGACCTTCACGAGCCGGCTGGGGCTGGTGACCCGCCGGCTCGCGGAAACACCTTTCCTCGCCGGCGACAGCTTCACGGCCGCCGACATCTCCGTCACCTACGCCCTGCAACTCGCCCAGCGAACCGGCTGCTTCGCCCTCGGCGAGCCCGAGCAGGCCTATGTGGCCCGCACCACCGCCCGCGACGCCTGTGACCGGGCCATGGAGACGTGTCAGGCTATGAAAGCGTGGGCCGCGGAGGTGGAGGCGATGGCTGCCACTGTGGCGAAACCCATTGCCGGCGCGGAGTGAATTCAGGTCAGGCTGACACGTACCCCCCTTACTCCAATTAACAGCGAGCATGTGGGCCGGCATTGTCGGCTCTAGTACTGTCGCTTGCGCGGCGATAGTGGAAAATAGGGCACTGCGACTGCACTTGTGTCGTGAGCCCTCCATTTGGTTTAGCGTTCCTCAGTGGCATCTGGTAGAGATACAGGCAGCTTTACCCGGGAATGTGCTTGCTAGTGGCTGGTATTGGTGCCTGTATCTAGAGGGGCTCTATATCCCGAGGGTGCCACCGTCCATTTGGACTGATATCGGTATGCCTTACACGGGCTGCAAAGGGTCAAATCTCCTTCTTTCCTTAGCTAACTATATCGGAGGTGCCCAGAATGGTGAAAAGCATTGATTCAATATTCGTATATCCCGTAAGGAGAATCATATTGGCAAGTGATTGCCCAAAGCGTATTAGTCTTGGAGAAGACCTCTATATCCAAAGCGAATTGGCTTTGACGCAAATGCCTTACGACAAGCAAGCGCAAGTGCTGCTTGGTACGCTCGAGTCCAAGTACATCACAGACTCTGAACTATTTATTTCAAAAGCGACTTCGATTGTGCCGAATGGTGAATTAGACGAGCTTGACCGATTGATGGGCCTAGCAAATATATTTTTGTGGTGTCTCTGGAGTCAAATTGATCATGCTGCATACGCAGAACAGGCTTTCCTCTTTTTTCGGTACAGAGATCACTGGGTGTGTGCGAAGAACTTTCGTCCGATATTTTGTGCGAAATCAGATGGATCACAAGGCGCTTCTACAGTCACGCTAAAAGCAATAAAGGAAGCGTCAGCTCTATTTCGGATCATTGCCAAAGGCGGTGAAGCAACAAAATATGAAGTAACAGCTCTGCGCTCTGACAACACACGAATCAGTCGCGCTATCTACACAATCCAGCGTGCCATTCAGAACCATGATCTAGCTATGCGTGTTGCAGATGTTTGTAATGTGTTGGAGATCTTACTATCGTCCACGCACGGAGAGATTTCTCACCAAATTGCCGAACGATGCGCTCTTATTGTTGGAAGGAGTTCAGAGGAGAAAATTTCGATATACAGAAACATGAAACAGATATATGCAATTCGCTCAAGAGTCGTACATGGAGGGACATGGAAAGAAAAAAATCTAGACGATATTAGGAGATATAGCAAAATGAGCGATGATATATTAAGATACGTCTTCTTAGCGTGCTTAACGAATGACAAACTCTACAAGGCATTGTCAAGTTCAGATGGTGCTCTGGACGAATACTTCCTAACTTTATTGTTTCGCAAGTGACCGGCATCGGTGGTGCTGGATATCGCGGCAGTGCTTATAACGGAGTTATGGACCGAAGCCGCCCACCGACGCTTGCCGGACACCGCACGGCGTCGCACCATGCGCCGTCGCAAGCATGTCGTTTGAGAACATTGCATGATGCGCCCGAACCCCCTCAAGACCCGCCTCCAGCGAGGCGAGCCCGTCTTCGGCACCATGGCGTTCGAGTTCGCGAGTCCGGGTCTCGCACGGATCTGCGCCAATGCCGGGGCCGAGTTCATCCTGCTCGATCGCGAACATTCGGGCTGGGGCTTCGAGACGATCAAGGCGCAGATCGGGTTCGCGCACGGGGCCGGGATCGTGCCGATCGTCAACACCTCGGGCGACGCCTCCAACGAGATCACGCGCTCGCTCGATCTGGGTGCGATGGGCGTGATGATCCCGGTGGTCGAGACGCGCGCCCAGGCCCTGGCCGTGGTGCGGGCGACGCGCTACCC
>JAXMCK010000004.1:0-77500 GCA_046349395.1 Geminicoccaceae bacterium
AGCACGGTGATCAGCAGGACGACCACCGTGAACGGCACGCCGATGCGGACGAAGTCGCCGAACCGGTAGTTGCCGGGGCCGACGACGAGCGTGTTCACAGGCGAGGACACGGGCGTCATGAACGCGGCAGATGCGGCCAGCGCAACCGTCATCGCGAAGGGATAGGGCGAGTCGCCCAGTTCGGCCGCGATCGCGAAGGCGACCGGACCCATCAGCACGGCGGTCGCCGTGTTCGAGATGAAGAGACCAAGGGCCGCCGTGATCGTGAAGAGGGCTGCCAGGACGAGGCGCGGCTCGGCTTCGCCGATGATGCCGACCAGCGTGTTGGCGGCGAGGTCGACACCGCCCGTCCGCTGCAGGGCGGTCGAGAAGGGCAGCATGCCGACGATCAGCACGAGGCTCGGCCAGTGGATCGAGCGGTAGGCACTCTGGAAGTCGACGCAGCCCAGGGCACCCATGAGCAGGCAGCCGATGAAGGCCGCCTGCACGTTCGGCACCCAGCCGGTGACCATGAGGACGATCACGACCGCGAGGCACACGAGAGCCTGGGGAGCCTTGTCGGCGGCCGGCAGCACCTCATCGAGCTCGGCCGGCAGGTTGAGGACGACCATGTCGGCCCGCTGGGCCTGGAGCTTGCGGATGTCGGTCCAGAAGCCGACGAGCAGCAGGGTGTCGCCGACCTTGAGGGTCTGGTCCATGAAGCCCGTGGTCGTAGCCGTGCGGCCCCGGCGGAAGCCGACCACCGTGACGCCGTAGCGGGTGCGGAACTCGGCACCCAGGATCGACTTGCCGATGAGGCCGGAGCCCTCGGGGAGGATCACCTCGACCATGCCCAACTGCTGCGCCCGGTCGGCGAAGTAGCGGCCGCTGCGGGCCGTGGGCTGCAGGCCCAGATCGTGCTGCAGCCGATCGACGTTGGGATCGGGGGCGAACAGATCGACGAGGAAGACGTCACCCTCTTCGATTCGCGTCTTGGCGGTCGGCTTCAGCACGTCGATCGAGAAGCGGCCGGCCCGCTCGATGGCGAGGACGTGCGCACCCGAGGTGTTGCGCAGGCGTGCTTCTTCCAGCGTCAGGCCGACGAGGGGCGAGCCCCTGAGCACCCGGAGCCGATGCTCGCGACCCGAAAGAGCGTAGGTCTCAATCCAGTCGGCGAGGCGGGGCTGGCTCGCCGTCGTCGCGCCGGCACCGGCGGTCGACGGCAGCCACTTGCGAGCCACCAGCATATAGAGGATGCCGGCAATGAGGATCGGCAGGCCGAAGGGGGTGAAGGCGAAGAAGGAGAAGCCGTCGAACCCGGCCCGCGCCAACTCGGCGTTGATGACGAGATTGGGGGCGGTACCGATCAAGGTGAGCATGCCGCTGATCAGGGCGGCCACGCTGAGCGGCATCATGAGCCGGCTGGGGGCCGTGCCAGTGCTCTGCGCGATGCGGAGCGCGATCGGGATGAAGATGGCGACGACACCGGTCGAGCTCATCACCGAGCCCAGGAGCGCCACGACGAGCATCAGGAGCGAGAGGAGCCGGGTCTCGCTGCGGCCGGCCTTCGCCACCAACCAGTCGCCGAGGCGCTGGGCCACACCGGTCCTGACCAGGCCCTCGCCGATGACGAAGAGGGCGGCGATCAGGACGATGCTCGGGTCGGCGAAGCCGGTGAGCGTCTCCGGCACGGTGAGCACGCCGGTGAACGGCAGCGCCACGATCATCAACAGCGCCACGGCATCCATGCGCGGCCGGTTGATTGCGAACATGACGACGGCCGCGACGAGCAGGGCCAGGACCATGGCGAGCTGGGCGTTCATGGGCGGACGGACGCTCCAGGCGAACGGGACGGGATGATCATTGGTAGGCGGCGAAGGCGTCGGCGACCGGCCGCGACCCGGACAAGGCGAGGCCGAGCAGCAGGCGTGCCTTGAGGCCGGTGAGAATGCCGGCCGGGACGAGGCCGCGAGCGATGAGGTCGATCTCGCCGCCCGGATAGCCGTAGGTGCCGGTGAAGACCGGACCCGTCAGCGAGCGCGAGGCGAGGACGACGGGCATGGCGGCGGCGAGGTCGCCCAGGATCGGGGCGACGTCGGCGTGGACGTGGCCGGCCCCCATGGCTTCGATCACCGCACCCTTGAACCCGAGACCCGCCAGGTGCGGCAGCAGGCGGCCGTCGTCGCCCATCGCGATCTTGATGAGGGCGATCGGCAGCAGGTCGTCCTCGCCCGGCGCGAACACCGGCTTGCGGACGACGCGCACGAAGAGCCTGGGGCGGCCCTCGGCGACGACGCCGATGGGGCCGACCAGCGGCGAGCCGAAGGCCGAGGGCAGGCCCGTGTGCCATTTTTGGACGAAGCGGGCGGCGTGGATGTCATAGTTGAGAACGACGAGCGTCCCGAGGCCGCGTGCGTCGGGAGCGGCCGCCACGCGAACGGCGGCCAGCAGGTTGGCCGGTCCGTCGGCGCCCGGCGCGTCGGCGCCGCGCATCGCACCCGTGACCACGACCGGTCGCTCATCCCCGATCAGGAGATCGAGGAGAAAGGCGGATTCCTCGATCGTGTCGGTGCCCTGCACGACGACGGCACCGTCGAAGCCGTCGGCGAAGGCCGTCTCGATCGCCTTCGCGACGTCGATCAGGTGCTTCGGCGTGAGCGACGGACTGGGCAGGCGGAACAAGGAGCGCGCCTCGATCGAGGCCACGTCCGCAAGGGCGGGAACGGCGGCCACCAGTTCCTGTGCCCCGAGCCGCGGGGCGATGCCGCCCTCCTCGCTCGGGACCATGGTGATCGTGCCGCCGAGTGACAGAACAAGGATGCGCGGCAGCGGCCGGGACGTCATGCGGCACCGGTCAGCGAGGGGTCCGGTGCCGACGCGAAGAGGCTGAGGCCTAGGCTCTCCGAGAGGAAGCGGGCGACGAGGTGGCCGCGAACGCTGTTGCCGGCGGCGTCGAGCCGCGAGGAGAAGGTACCGACACCGCCCTTGCCCGGCGAGACAGTGACGATGCCGCCGCCGATGCCGCTCTTGCCGGGCAGGCCGACATCGTAGAGCCAGTCGCCCGAGGTCTCGTAGAGGCCGGCCGTCGCCATGACCGCGAGGGTGGCACGGCAGGCTTCGGGTCCAAGCACGCGCTCGCCCGTCCGCGGGTTCACGCCGCCGTCGGCGAGGGTCGCGCCCATGACGGCGAGGTCCTCGGCCGTCACGCGAAGGCAGCATTGCCGGGTGTAGAGATCGGTCGCCTCCAGCGGATCCATCCAGACTCGGCCGTAGCTTTCGAGCAGGCGCGCCAGGCTGCGGTTGCGGATGTTGGTCGCAGCGGCGGAGTCGTAGACCTCCTGGTCGACGTCGAGCCGTCGACCGGCGAACCGTGACAGTCCATCGGCGATGAAGCGCCAGCGTTCCTCGTAGGAATGGCCCGGCACGATGCTGGTGGCGGCGATGGCGCCGGCGTTGACCATCGGGTTCGTGCGGCCGTCAACACCCTGCTCGATGGCAATGACGGAGTTGAACGGCAGGCCGGTCGCGTTCACGCCGAGGCGATCGCGGGCTTCCTCGGTCCCCATCAGGTCGCAGACCAGGGCGAAGACGAAAGGCTTCGAAATGCTCATGATCGAGAAGGGGTGCGCCGAGTCGCCGGCGGCGTAGACACGTCCGCTGGTGCCCACGACGCAAATGCCGAAGAGTGCCGGATCGACGTTCTGCAGGGCCGGATAGACGGCGGAGACGGCGCCCTCGTCACGTGTGGCAAAGCGTCGGTGCGCGGTCTCGACCAAGGACCGGACCGTCTCCGGATCGGGCAGATGGCCCGTCGAGACGTAGGGCGTCGTCGTCTCCGCCACGAGGCCGACCCCCACCACCTGTTCCAGCCCCACCTTCGTTCCGCCGACCGGGCGACAGGGGCATCTCTACGGCAAAAGCGGCCGCTCAGAAATGCCAGATCAGCGGCACGACGAAGGTCGCCACGACGAAGAACCAGATCATCAGCGGCAGGCCGAGCTTCCAGTAGTCGCCGAATCGATAGCCACCGGGGCCCATGACCATGAGGTTCACCGGGGTCGCGACCGGGGTGAGGAAGGAGGCGGCGGCCGCCACGGCCACGCACATCAGGACCGGTTGCGGCGAGATGCCGAGCTTGGCGGCGGCGGCGACCGAGATCGGGATGATGATGAGGGCCGTCGCCGTGTTGCTGATCAGCTGACCCAGGATACCGGTCAGGACGAACAGGCCGGCCAGGAGGGCGTAGGGGCCCATGTCGCCGACCGTCTCGACGAGCTTCTCGCCCAGCATCGCCGCCGCCCCGCTCTGATACATGGCGGTCGAGAGCGGCATCATGGCGCCGATCAGGATGATCGTCGTCCAGTTGATCGCCCGGTAGGCCTGCTCCACGGAGACGATGCCGAAGATGATGAGAGCACCGGCGGCGAGCAGGCCGGCGACCGCGGAGGGTACCAGGCCGCTCGCCAGCAGGACGACCATGGCGGCCAGGACGACGAGGGCCAGCTTGGCCCCCTGCCCCATCGGCACCGCCTGGCGCCGGACGACATCGGGCGAGTTGACCACCAGCACGTCGGGATCGTTCAGATGCTCGTCCAGCGCCTTCCACGTCCCTTGCAGCAGGAGCGCGTCGCCGGCCGCCAGCATGGTCTCGCCGGCACCCTGCTGCTCGCCGCGGCGCTGCACGCCGAGGACGACGAGATCGCCGCTGGGTGTCACCATGCCCGGGAACACCGACTGGCCGATCAGCGCCGAGCGCGGGGGTATCACCACCTCCGCCAGGCCGGAGCGACGGTTGAACAGGGTCTCGGTCAGTTTGCCCGTTTCGTCGTCGCGCAGGGCCAGGTGCCGGTCGGCGGCGAAGGTCGCGACCGCGTCCTGTTCACCCTGGACGATCAGGATGTCGTCGGGTGCCAGCAGGTTGCGATGGAGCGGCCCACCTTCCGCGGCCTGGATGGCGACGAGCGAGAGGCCGGGATGGTCGATCAGGCTCACGGAGCCGGGCGGTGCGCCGCTGTAGGGCGAGGTCGGCCGAATGCGGAGCTGATAGGTGCCGTCGGTCAGCGCGTAGTGCTCGACCAACGTGGTCGCGTGCTTGCTGAGATCGGCGGGGATGCTGCGGCCGCTCCGGTTCGGCAGCACGCGTGGGCCTAGCAGCAGGATGATCAGCATCGTGCCGAGGAGGAGCGGGACGCCGATCCAGGCGAACTCGAAGAAGCGGAACTCGGGCACACCGGCGTTCATCGCGGCTTCGGAGACCAACACGTTCACCGGCGTGCCGGTGAGCGCCAGTAGCGAGCCGGCATGGCCGGCGAAGACGAGCGGCATCAGAAGCTTCGAGGGCGGTCGGCCGAGGCGGACGGCCATGACCACGACGACCGGCAGCAGGGCGGCGACCGAGCCGTTGAGGTTGATGAGGGCCGTCAGGATCGCGACGAGGATCATGATCAGCACGAGCAGACGAGTCTGGCTCTGGCCGGCCTTGGCGATCAGGAACTGCCCGGTCCACGCCGTGACGCCCGTGATGTCGAGGGCGGCACTGACGACGAAGAGCGCGGCGATGAACAGCACCGCGGGATCGCCGAAGCCGGCCAGCGATTGGTTCAGCGTCAGCACGCCGGTAGCGTAGAGGGCGAGTGCCGCTGCCATCGCCACGACGATGACCGGCAGCCGGTCCCAGACGAACAGCACGACGATCACGCCGACGATCGCGAATGTCGTCGTCATGTCATTCACGGCGATTGCCCCCAGGAGCCGATGCCACCCGTTCGGCGGCGAGTTTGCGTGAACATGACCGCTCTCGGTCCCGTGCCGCACAGCGCTCATGCTGCACCACGGCATCAGGCTCCGGGCCGGGTCGGTCGACCGACACATTGACCACAGGTCAGAGCGTGATCTTCTCCGGGGATCCCAGCAGTGTCAATTGCGGCATGCCATGCATTACACGCGCGACACGATGCAAGAGTAATGTCGACACGACCCATTTCATCGCCACCGGTCCGGTATTGCTGCCGCGACAAATGAGGGCGGTCTGGCGGCAGAGGCTCGACGTTGCATCCACAGTCTGCGAATACGCCTTACCGACAAGAAACCTTGACGCAGTCACGTCCTCGCCGGCCGCTGGGGCCGCACGCGCCGTTGCTGCATCTGCGAGATCCCGATGCCGACAGCCGCCAAACCCCTCGCCCGTGAGCCGGTCGCCGTGGATCTGGCGCTCCAGGGCGGCGGCGCGCACGGCGCCTTCACCTGGGGTGTGCTCGACCGCCTGCTCGAAGAGCCTTGGCTGGAGATCGAGGGGATCTCGGGGACGTCCGCCGGTGCAATGAACGCGGCGGTCCTGGTGCACGGCTATGCCCTCGACGGGGCGGCCGGCGCGCGGGCGGCCCTGGCCGATTTCTGGAAGCGGGTGTCGGACGGGGCGATGCTGAGCCCCTTCCGGCGCGGGCCGATCGACATCCTGCTCGGGCGGTGGACGCTGGACTATTCGCCGACCTTCATCGCCATGGACATCGCCGCACGACTGTTCTCGCCGTACGACCTCAATCCGACGGGCGGCAATCCGCTACGGGACATCCTGGCGCAGTGCATCGACACGGCGCTCATCGCGAAAGCGCCGATCAAGGTGTTCGTCACCGCGACCAATGTCAGCACCGGCCGCGGGCGGGTGTTCCGCAACCCCGAGATCACGCCCGACGTGCTCCTAGCCTCGGCCTGCCTACCGACGATGTTCCAGGCAGTCGAGATCGACGGCGAGGCATACTGGGACGGCGGCTACGCCGGCAACCCGACCTTCACGCCCTTGGTACGCGAGTGCCAGAGCAGCGACACGATCATCGTGCCGATCAACCCGATCCAGCGCGAGGGCACGCCGCGCTCCGCCCGAGACATCATCAGTCGGCTGAACGAGATCTCGTTCAATTCCGTGGCGCTGAAGGAACTCAGGATGATCGGCCTGCTGCGGCAGGTGGCCGACCCCGGCGACGGCGAAGGCAGGGCCTGGGCGCGGATGCGCATGCACATCGTGCGCAACGACGGCATGGCCGAGCTCGGCTACTCCTCGAAGCTCAACGCGGAGTGGGAGTTCCTCACCATGTTGCGCGACCGCGGACGGGCCGCGGCCGAGCTGTTCCTGGAGAGCCACGCCAACGATCTCGGCCGGCGCTCGACCTTCGATTTCGACACGCTGCTCGCCGGCGTGTGAAGGCGCGGCGGGGAGCGACATCGCTCCCCGCCTAGTCAACGACCTCAGAACGGGTAGCGCATGATGGCGGCGAGATGCCCTCGGCCGGGAATGTCGGCCTTGCGGACCGCCAGGACCGTCGCACCGGTCGCCAGGGCACGGCCGGCGATCTCGTCGACCACACCGTAGCTGTCCTTGCCGGGACCGGAAGCGAAGGCGACCTCGCCTGTCGTGTCGTCGACCGTGCCGGGTACCGTCTCGTCCATGTCGACCAGGATCGCCGCGATCGCACCGTAGGTGGCGGCCCTTGCGGCGTGGGCGAGGTCCGTCGTCGTGCGGCCTTCCGCCTTGCGGACGTCGAACTGCTCCTGAAACGCCTTGACCAGATCCGCATAGAGCCGGTCGAGGCACGTGCGCGCCGAGGCGGCCAGGTCCGCGTCGGTCACCTTGTCGGGATTGCCGCCGATGCCCTCGGCGACGAGATCGGCACTCGTGTTGACCTGCCGGTAGATCGAGGCCAGCGGCTCGGCCGCTGCCAGAATCAGGGGCGTGTGGAGACCGGTCAGGATCGGCCGCAGGGCGGCGTCGACCTGCCGCGCATACTGGGCGAGGCGGACCTTCTTGCCCTCCGCACCCTGGATGCGCCCGCTCGGTGCCCGGTCGTTGATGCTGCTCTTGCCGACGGAGCTGGCGGCGTCCTTCGGCATGCCGGGGACCTTGATCGCCTCCGGCGCGCCGCTCGGCAGTACTTCCAGGACGCGCACGCCGTTCTCGGACAGCGCCAGCACGATGGCGGTGTGGGGGAAGGTGACGGCGCGAATGAGCGGCTTCAGGTGGAAGCGGTCCGACACCTCGACGATGGGTGTCAGCTTGTTGGCGAGCCGCCAGGTCCGGATGCTGTCGGGTGTCGCCAGGACGGCCAGGCTGTTGGCCTGGACCCGCCAGAACTCGTCGTCGTCGATGAGATCCTGGATGCCTTCGACGAGGGGGGTCATGCGCGCCTTGTTGAGCGTCGACCCACCGAGCTGGCGCACCGCCTCGTCGAGCTTGTTGCGCAGCTCGATGCGGGTGCCGCCGGTGTGCTGGGTGAGCGGCGTCGTCTCCAGATAGATCGACACGCAGGCGTCTGCCCGCATGGCATTCAGCTGCTTGATCTCGTCAAGCGTCGGCAGATCGAGGTGCAACATTCCCAATTCCTCGTTGATTTCTGTTGGCTTCAGCCCGAGCGCGGACATCTATGGCCCGGGCGTCGTGGCGGCAAGCGAGGAGGGAAGCGCCGTCGTCCCCTCACCAGGGTCCGATTGCCGGGAGCAGCATCCCGTACTTCACCCGCACGGTGCTGGCCGTGCGGAAGAAGCTGACGAGATCGCGCCAGGGCCCGTCGATGCGGCCGAGTGCAGTGAAGCTGGCGACGACCGTGCCGACATCGGTGCGGCCCTGGAGGACGAGCCAGCCGCCGAGGAACAGGATCGCCACCTTGCCGAGGGCGCTGATGGTGCCGAGCGCGAACTTGGACGAGAGCTTGAGTTTGAAGATCCGCCGGCGCGTCTCGTAGACGTCGCGGAAATCGTCGAGCACCGCCTCGTCGAGCCGGTTCGGGTCGCCGCCCGAGATACGGCTCGATGCGTCACGCAGCGACTGCACGCGCGATCTCACATTCACGTTGATCCGTCGCTGCAGCCCCAGGACGATCACGGCCTGCGGAAGCACGACGCCCGCCATCACCGCGCCGAGCCAGGGCTGGCTGGCGACGACGAAGCCGATGACGCTGAGAAGCGTGCCGAGCTGGACGACGGGGCCGGCGATCGCCGAGCCGACGAACGAGCCCACAGCTTCGGCCTCGGCACCCAGCATGGTGACGAGCGCACCCGTGTCGCCATTGCCTTCGGTTCGGGCCCTCTCGACATGGTTCCGGTAGAGCCGGGCGCGGATGCGCCGCACGACGTCTTCGCCGAGCTCGGACAGTCGTAGGCCGAGGACGAACTTGAGGCCGGCGCTGAGCAGCACGGCCGCGATGAAGCCGGCGCAATTCCAGGCGAGGCGCACCACATCGCCGTGCTCGACGAGGCTGTTGACGACCAACTGTTGGAACTTGAGCGGCACGGCGGCCAGGGCGGCGACGAGCACGGCGAGGATGATGAGCACGATCTGCTGGCGACCCGAGACGCGCCAGATCGCCCGGTAGAGGTCGATCATGGTGCGGGAATGCCCTCGGCGATGCGGGCCTGCATGTAGGGGAAGAACGGGTTCGAGGTCAGGCGGAGCAGCGAGTCGAGGCTGACGATCAGGGCACCGCGCTCGCCGCGGGTCGCCAGCGTCCCGATGTTGACACCGAAATCGTCGGCGGGATCGGGTTCCAGGCCGTAGAGACCGTCGGTCACCGGGAACGGCAGGGCGACGTGGGACAGGGAGAAGACGCTGCGGGGGTAGGTCAGGTCGAGGGGTCGAACCTTCTCGTCCGCGGTTCCGGCCTCGACGACACGCTCGACCATGGAACCCGTCTCGGCGTCCGCATTTGCGAGAATGGCCGTCCGGAAGCGGCGGGGTGGCGTCGGCAGGACCTGGTTCAGAATCGCGTCGACGCCGGCCGCCAACAAGGGGCCGAACTTGATCGAGCGGTTCATGTCGAACAGGACGAGCTCGCTGCCGTTGGCGGGAAGCTGGCTGTAGAGGGCCGTGATGATCGCGCGCGTGCTGACCGTGAAGTCGATGACCGACTGGAAGGTCAGGACGGGCGCCAGGCTCTCCAATCGGTTCTGCTGGGCAATGCGGTTGATCTGCCCTTGCAGCGTCTGCGTCAGCTCGAAGGACTGGCGGGCGGCGTTGATCGGGAACGAGTTGTACTTGAAGGGGATGAACTCGGGCAGGACACCGAGCCAGGCGGCCTTGGCGAAGGCCGGCAAGATGGCCGGCCAGCCGGCGACGCCGACGAATCGGGCGAAGGCGGTGATGCCGATCATCGGCGAGATCAGCACGAGGCGGTCCGGGCGGGCGAGGCTCGGGTCGTCGATGGCATCGAGCGCGTATTGCAGCGCCAGCGCACCGCCGTTCGAGTAGCCGACGAGGTGGAGAGGCTTACCCGGACCCGCACGCCGGACGGCTTCCCGAACGGCCAGACGGGTGGCGGCGGCCCAGTCCTCCCAGACGACATCGGTCAGGGCGCCGGGCACCGTGCCGTGCGCGGGCAGGCGCGGAACGACGGCGACGAAGCCGCGGTCGCGATAGATCTCGGCGATGTGGCGCTGGCTGTAGGGCGCGTCCGTCAGGCCGTGCAGTAGGACGACCGCTCCGACGGGCGTGCCGGTGGGTTCAAGGACATGCGATCTGTTCCAATCGTCGGCGAAGCGGCCGGGATAGACCGGGCTGCCCGCGAAGTACCGGTTCGACGGGATCTGCTGATCCGGCTCGAGCTTGTCGGTGACCTCGCGCTTCACCTCGTCGAAGACGCGCTGCTCTGCGGCCAGATACTGGCCCCAGTCCGCCTTGTTCAACTCGTCGGCGTGCAGCTCGTGCGGGACGAACTTGTGCCACGGGGCAAGCGGCGGACCCCGCTGGGTGTCCCAGATGCGAACCGCCAGCAGGGTGAGGAGGACGATGCCGACGAGGATCGCAGCCCGCCGGGCAAGGCGCAGCGCCCGCCCGGCGACGGTTCGAGATCCGCTCAGTTGCGGAGCACCTCGCTCATCTCGTTGAGCTGCAGCACGACCCGCTTCACGTAGAAGCCCTGCACGGCGAGGTGACTCGCGAAGAGAGCTCCACTCGGCGGTCCGTCGATGACGAAGAAGGGCCGCATCACACCCGCTTCCTTGAAGGTATCCAGCAGCTGGTTCCACACGCTCTGCAGATTGTTCTTCTGCTCGATCACGGGCTGGAAATCGATCCCCAGCTCGCGCAGCAGCATCTCGTAGGCGTAGAGACGTCCCTTGACCTGGTAGAAGAGGCGGTCGGCATCGAAATTGATCGGGTTGAGGCCGGTCTCGCGCAGGTGCTGGTCGATCAGAGCCGACTGCGAGCCGAGATCGAGGGCAATGCGGTCGATGGTGTTGGCAAGCGAATCGGTGCGGGCATCGAACACCGCACCCTCGTGCTTGGCGAGCCGCTGGTTGTAGGACAGCAGCGCCTCGCGGGCGGCACGGTAGTTCTGCTCACTGGTGATGGTCGGCAGGAACGACTTGCTGAAGTCGAAGTACCAGATGTCGGGTGGAAAGTTCAGCAGACCACGGGCCCGGGTGAGGTCGGGATCGGCCGCCGAGGAGCCGCGCGTACGGCCGATCTGATCCTCGAGCTCGATTGAGAACCGCGCCCAAGCCGCCTGCATGCCGGTCTGGAAGGCCGCTGGCTGGATCAGGAGTCCATTCGGCATGAACACCGGATCGTCGGGCTGCCAGGTGTGCGTGGTGGTCTCGCGCTCGATCAGTGCCGTCAGCATGTCGACCGTACGGCTGCCACCCTCGATCGGCGTGGGCGGCGTGAACTCGGCATCGTCGCCGATACGGAAATAGTACCACGAGCCGACGGCGTAATAGAGGCAGAGGAGGATGAGGATCGTCAGCAGCCACCAGCCGAAGCGGCGTAACGGACGCCGCCGCCGGACAGGCTCGTCGAGCGCTACCGTGGCATCCACATCACTCATGGTCGATCCTCCCCCGCGGACCTCGTCCGCCGATGCGCCCGGGATCTAGGCCCGGGTCGCCGGCCAGAACAACAACGCGAAGTAGCGCATCCCCGGTCGAGCCGGCCGGGGCGCGCTCCCCGTCTCGCTCAGGTCGAGCTGGCACCCTTGGCGGCCTGCTCGCGCTTCCACTGCTGGAAGAGCCGCTGCTCCTCGATCTCGATCCGCGTCTGCTCGGCCTGGAGAGCCTGCTGGCGCTGGAAGTCGAGCTGAAGCTGGTTCATCTGCGCCTGCTGCTGGACGGCGTTCTGCTGCCGGCGCTGCTCGGCCTGCCGGTCGAGCGTCATGTTGCCGGCGAGACCGCCGGCGGCACCGCCGAGCAGCATCGCCGAGGTGCTGTTGCCGAACAGGAGCCGGCTGGCGCCGACACCGGCCGCGGCACCGGCCGCCGTGCCGACACCCGGCGAAGCGGTGCCGCCACCGCCGCCGCCGTCCATGCAGCCGGCCAGGAGCACCAGGGTGGAGGCCACGGCGGCCAGGCGCGAGGCTCCGCAGAGGGTCGTCCGGCTCATGGCGCAGCTCCCGACTCGGTCTCGACGATGGTGACCATTTCGTTGAAGTTCAGGCCGCCGTCCTTGTTCTTGTCGCCGGCCTGGAGGGCGCGGAGCTTATTGGCCATCACCTCGTCGAAGGTGAGGACACCGTCGCCGTTGGCATCGACCTTCTTGAACAGCGCCGGATCGTGCGGGGCCAGCTCCTGCGGCGTCAGCTTGCCGTCGCCGTTCTTGTCGAGCGTGGCGAAGCCGTGAGCGGCATCGCGCGCCAGTTCGGCCTCGCTCACCACGCCGTCGCCGTTCGTGTCGGCGGCGTCGAAGGCGAACTGCTCGATGATCAGCGGCGTGAACGGCACCGGCTGCTGCGCCTCAGCGATGCAGGCCGAGCCGGCGAGAAGGCCCGTTGCTAATGCGAGCGGCCCGAGCCCACTCCATCTGCGGGTCGTTGTGCTTGGCAAGGTGACGAATCCCTTCATGCTTGTGCCGGATGCGCTCCCTGCGGCGCATCGGCCTTCACCTTCGAGCGGTCGTCGCCGAACCATGCGACGTAGAGTGCCGGAAGGAAAATCAAAGTGAGGAGCGTGGCGGCGAATAGGCCGCCCATGATGGCGAACGCCATCGGCCCCCAGAACACCGTGGGGGCAATCGGGATCATGCCCAGCACCGTCGACACGGCGGTCAACATGATCGGCCGGAAACGCGTGGTGCAGGCCTCGACGGTGGCGTCCCACACGCTGCGACCGGCCTTACGCTCGTCCTCGATCTGGCCGATGAGGATGATCGCGTTCTTGCTGATCATGCCGATAAGGGCGAGGCAGCCCAGGATGGCGACGAAGCCGAGGGGCCGCCCGGACGGCAGCAGAGCTGCCACGACGCCGATCAGACCCAGCGGGGCCACGCTCAGCACGATGATCAGCCGCTGGAAGCTCTGCAGCTGGAACATCATGGCCGTCAGCATGATCAGCAGCATGACGGGCACCACGGCGACGACCGAGGCCTGAGAGGCCGCACTCTCCTCGACCGTGCCGCCGACGTCGATCGAGTAGCCCTGCGGCAGGCCTTCCCGCAGCTTCTCGATTCCGGGCTGCAGGTCGGCGACGACACCGGCCGGCAGGTGGCCCGGTGCCACGTCGGCCTGGACGGTCAGCGTCGGCGTGCGGTCGCGCCGCCAGATCAGCGGGAAGTCCTGGTCGAACTCGAAAGTGGCGATCTGGCTCAGCGGTACGGTGCGGCCGTTGGGCAGCGGCACCTGCAGCGTCGGCAGGGTGGTCAGCGAGACGCGCTGCTCGTCGGTGGCGCGTGCCAGGACGTTCACGAGATAGATGTCGTCGCGCACCTGCGTCACGGGCGTACCCGTGACGACCGTGTTCAGCACGCCGGCCAGCGCCTCGGAGCTGAGGCCCAGGAGACGTGCCTCGTCCTGGTCGACCCGGACGCGCACCTCGCGCGTCGGCTCGACCCAGTCGTAGTTCGTGCGCAGCGTGTCGGGGCTCGCCGCCACGGTCTGGGCCAGATCGAGGGCGATCGAGCGGACGACCTGCGGATCGGGCCCGCTGACCCGGTACTGCACCGGCCAGCCGACAGGTGGACCAAGCTCCAACGGCGAGACGCGCGAGATGACGTTCGGGAACTCCTCCGCCAGCGTCTTCTCGAGCTTGGCGTGGAGGCGCTCGCGCGCGTCGACGTCCTTCGCAACGATCACGGCCTGGGCGAAGAACGGGTTCGCCAGCTGGACGTCGAGCGGCAGGTAGAAGCGGATCGCACCCCGGCCGACATAGGTGCTCCAGCGCTCCACGTCGGGATCGCCCTTCAGCATCGAGTCGAACTTCGCCGATAGGTCGTCGGTCGCGAAGATCGAGGCGTTCTGCGGCAGGGTCAGGTCGACCAGCAACTCCGGCCGGTCGGAGGCGGGGAAGAACTGCCGCGGGATCAGCGGCATCAGCATCACAGCACCGACGAAGAGGGCCACCGTGATCGCGATCGTCAGCCAACGCAGGCGCAGCGCCCAGGTGAGGAAGGTGCGGTACCAGCGGACGACGAAGGGTACCTTGGGCGGCGGGCCCGGTTTCGGCACCTTCAGGATGAAGACGCTGAGCAGGGGTGCGAAGACGACGGCCACGAGCCACGATACCAGCAGTGCTATCGTGACGACGGCGAACAGGGTGAAGCAGTACTCGCCGGCCGAGCTCTGCGCGAAGCCGATGGGCACGAAGCCAGCGATGGTGACGAGCGTCCCGGAGAGCATCGCCGCCGCGTAGGTCTTGAACGCGAACATGGCAGCGGTCGGCTTGTCGTCCCCGGCCGCCAGCCGGGTGAGCGTCGCGTCCGTCGTCGTCATCGCGTCGTCGACCATCAGCGCCAGGGCGATGATGAGCGCCCCCAGCGAGATGCGCTGCATGTCGATGCCGTAGATCAGCATGATCGCGAACACGACGGCGAGTGTCAGCGGGATGGCGCAGGCGACGACGAGGCCCGGGCGGACGCCGAGGCTGATGAAGCTCATGAAGAGGATGATCGCCACCGCCTGCCACAGCGATTCCATGAACTCGCCGATGGCGTGGTCGACCGTGACGGGCTGGTCGGCGACGAGATGCGGCTCGACGCCCAGCGGCAGCTCGGCCGTGATCCGCGTCAGGGCCGCGTTGATGTTCTTGCCCAGCGCGAGCACGTCGCCGCCGTCGCGCATGGCGATGCCGAGGCCGATCGCGGGTTCGCCGCCGACGCGGAACATGGGCTGCGGCGGATCGGCGAAGCCGCGGCGTACCTGCGCGATGTCGCTCATCCGCAGGAGGCGGCCATTGGCGACAAAGTTGATGTCGAGGATGTCCTGCTCGGACTGGAAGCCGCCCGTCACCCGCAGCGAGATGCGCTCGTCGCCGGTCTCGATGACGCCCGCGGGCCGCACCTCGTTCTGCATCCGCAGTGCGGCCAGCAGGGCGGAGCGGTCGATGCCGAGACTCGCCAGTTGCTGCATCGAGAACTCGACGAAGATCACCTCGTCCTGGGCGCCGATGATGTCGATCTTCGACACGTCCGGCACGTGCAGCAGCTCGGAACGGATGTTCTCGACGTAGTCGCGCAGCTCGCGGTGGGTGAAGCCGTCGGCCGTGAAGCCATAGATGATGCCGTAGACGTCGCCGAAGCGGTCGTTGAAGACCGGGCCGACGGAACCACGCGGCAGGCTCGGCCAGACGTCGTTGATGTCGTTGCGCACCCGCTGCCACATCACCGGCACTTCGGCGGCCGTCACACTGCCCTTGAGGTCGACGAAGATCGTCGTCGCACCGGGGCGCGTGTAGCTGCGCAGCACGTCGAGGCCCGGGATCTCCTGCAGCTGGCGCTCCAGCCGCTCGGTGACCTGCTTCAGCGTGTCGTCGAGCGTGGCACCGGGCCATGCCGCACCCACCACCATGGTCCGGATGGTGAAGGCGGGGTCCTCGTTGCGGCCGAGCTTGATGAAGGCGAAGACGCCGGCCAGCACGGACAGCAGCATCAGGAAGAGGACCACCGAGCGGTGGCGCAGCGCCCAGCCGGAGAGGTTGAAGCCCGTCACGAGCGGGCTTCCAGCAGCCGCACCTTCTGCCCCGGATGGAGCGCCTGCACGCCGGCCGTGACGACGATGTCACCGGGCTCCAAGCCTTCGGACACGACGACGGAAGCGGGCTCGAAGCGCACGACGTCGATGGCCCGGAGTGCTACCGTGTCGTCCTGCGGGTTCACCACCCAGACCGCGGGATCCTGGCCCTGGCGCGTGAGGGCGGAGGCCGGCACGGTGATGACCTCGCCCTCGTCGACCTCCATCCGGCCGGTGACGGTGGCACCAAGACGCATCTCGGGCGGCGGATCGGAGAGGCCGACCTTCACCTGGAAGGTGCGGGTGACGGGGTCGGCCTGGGCGCCGACCTCGCGCACGCGGCCCTCGGCCTTGATGCTGCGGTCCTCGGTCAGGACCACGTCGATCACCGGATCGGGCGGGGCCGAGCGGATCACCTGGGCCGGCACGTCGAAGACGGCGTCGCGGCCGTTCTCGCGGGCGAGGCGCACGATCATCTGCCCCGCCTGCACCACCTCGCCGGGCTCGGCACCGACCTCGGTGACGACGCCCTCGGCGTCGGCGTGCAGCTCGGTGAAACTCACCTGGTCACGGGCGAAGCGCAGCTGCGCCTGGGCGGCCTCGACCTGCGAGCGCGTCGTCTCCCGCGCCTGGCGGGCACGCTCGTAGACGGCGCGGGCGGCGAAGCCCCGCTCCTCCAGAGTGCGCTGGCGCTGGAACTCGTTCTCGGCCTCGGCGGCCTGCGCCTGGGCGGCACGCAGATTGGCCTCGGCGGCGCGCAGGGCGTTGTTCTGGTCCTGCGGCTCCAGCCGGGCGATCAGCTGGCCGGCCGTTACCTTGTCGCCGACGTTGACGCTGCGCTCGATCATGCGCCCCGAGAGCCGGAAGCCCAGGCGAACCTCGTCCTCGGCCTCGATCCGCCCGGTCAGGACAACCGGAACGCCCGCCGCCTGACGCTCGATCGTGATCGTGCGGACCGGCCGCACCTCGGGAACGACTTCCTTCTGCTCCTGCTCGCATCCGGCCAGCAGGGCAGCGATCCCGAGCACCAGCATCGGCAGGGCAAGGGCGGGCCTGCGAGGGAATTGCCACCTCAATGAAATCTCCCCTGCCCTCGTCGGCCCACGAAAATACAGCGCTGTCTCGCATGATCGGTCAGGAAGTCGCTCGACACGCGATGACCAAAAGCAAAGTAGCCCAAGCGACATCGGCATGGAAAGTGGGCCTCTCCCGCGTCCACCCGCCACGGGCATCATGGCGCGCGGATCTGTCCCGACCGCGCGCTTGCGGCGGCACTAGCGCTCCCTAGGATGGAGCCGAGCGAGTTTGGAGTTGACCTTTGCCGACGACGGGATCGAGACCGCTCGACGTGGCCGCGTGGATGGCCATCGTGCTGATGGCCGGCATCTTCCTGGCAGCCGCACGGCACATCCTGATCCCGCTCGCGCTTGCGGTTCTCATCTGGCAGTTGATCAATGCGATCGCCGGCCGATTCCGGAGGCTTCGCTTCCGGGGCCGCCCGCCCGAGGACTGGGAGCGCCTGGCGCTGAGCGTCGCGACCATCATTGTCGCCCTCCTGTTCGTCGTGAACCTCATCATGAGCAACGTGTCGGCGGTGTCCGCCGCTGCACCCGCCCTCGAAGCCAATCTGCTGGCCATGATACCGCGACTGGCGTCGGCCATCGGCCTACCCGCTCCGGAGAACACGAGGGATCTCCTGGCGCAACTCGACCTCGACGTCATCATCCGCAGCATCTCGGCCACGCTGGCATCGTTCGCCAGCAGCATGGGTCTCGTGGCGCTGTACGTCGCGTTCATGCTGTTCGAGCAGCACACCTTCGACCAGAAGATCGAAGCGCTGTTCCCGGATCCGCAGAAGGCCAGCGCCGCACGCCGGATCCTCGGCCACATGGAGCAACGCATCGAGCGCTACTTGTGGATCAAGACGCTGATCAGCCTCGCGACCGCCTTTCTCTCCTGGTGTGTGCTGGCGAGTGTCGGCTGCGGCAATGCCGGCTTCTGGGCCCTCGTGATCTTCATCGTGAACTACATCCCCGTCATGGGCTCGTTCCTCGGCGTCGTGTTCCCTTCGCTCCTGATCCTGGTGCAGTACGACAGCCTCGGCACCTTCATCGCCACGCTGATCGGCCTGGGCGTCGTCCAGTTCAGCCTCGGCAGCGTGCTCGAGCCCAGGCTCATGGGCAGCTCGCTCAATCTCAGTCCGGTCGTGATCATCGTCTCGCTCGCCGTCTGGGGCTGGCTCTGGGGCATCGCCGGCATGTTCCTCTGCGTGCCGCTGATGGTCATCATCATGATCGTCTGCGCCCACTTCGAGTCGACCCGGCCTTTGGCTATCCTGCTGTCCTCGGCGGGACGCCTCGACCGCGACGTCACCGGCGAGGGCCAGACCGCCTGATCCTGCCCGAGGCGCCCCGGCCGCGTTGAGCCCATAGGGAGGGCCGTCTTGAACGTCTGCATGGTCGGCCACGGCATGATGGGCACGTGGCACAGCGAGGCGCTGCTCGGTACGGAAGCCGTTCTCCACACGCTCGTTGGGCGTCGGCCCGAGCCGACCCAGGCCTTCGCCGAGCGTTTCGGTTATCGCCGCTGGACCCTCTCGCTCGACGAGGCCCTGGCCGATCCTGCGATCGACATCGTCATCCTCACGACACCCAGCGACGATCACGAGGAGCAGGCCGTCTGCTGCCTTCAGGCCGGCAAGCACACGCTGATCGAGATCCCGATCGCGATGAGCCTCCCTGGTGCCGAGCGCGTGGTCGCCGAGGGTGAGAAGAGCGGGCTGGTCTACGGTCTCTCACATCCCATGCGGTTCGCGCGGGAGACGCTGCGGGTCCGCGAGCGGCTGCGGGCGGGCAAGGAAAACCTCCTGCAGGTCAGCGGCCGCTTCCTGATCAATCGCCTGGAGAACGTCGGTGCCACGGGTTACCGGCGCAGCTGGACCGACAACATCCTGTGGCACCATTTCTGCCACTTCGTCGATCTCGGCATGTGGCTGCTGGGCGACGTGGCGGTGCGCCGCGTCCAGAGCCACTACGGTCCCTGCCACGAGAAGACGGGCATACCGATGGACTGCGTCGTCCTGGTCGAGACCGAGGCGGAGCAGACCCTGACGGTCCACGGCTCCTACCGTGCAGCCTTCCGCGTCTACGACACGCTGCTCGTCACCGACCGGGACACCTATTTCAGGGACATCCTGGCCGGCACGGAGCGCAACAGCGGGGGCACCTGGGCGGTCGACGACGAGAAGACCAACGCGGCGCAGATCGTCGTCGACTTTCTCGAGGCGGTGGAAGAGGGCCGCCCGCCTCTCGTCTCCGGCCCGTCCGTGCTGCCGGCGATGCGCGTCCTGCAGGCCGTCCAGGACGAATGGGACGCCAGGTTCGGCGTAATCGACTTGCCAGGCCGCCGATTGGTCTAAGTTGAGGTGGCGATGAGACGCAAGACACCGGAGACGCTGCGCTCGCACCGCTGGTTCGGGGTGCACGACCTGCGCGCCTTCGGCCACCGCTCGCGGATCCGGCAGATGGGCTACGGGCCCGAGGATTTCGCCGGCAAGCCGGTGATCGCCATCGTCAACACCTGGTCCGACATCAACCAGTGCCACGCCCACTTCAAGCAGCGGGTCGAGGACATCAAGCGGGGCGTCTTCCAGGCCGGCGGGTTTCCGCTGGAGCTGCCGGCGATCTCGCTCTCCGAACCGTTCGTGAAGCCGACGACGATGCTGTACCGCAACTTCCTCGCCATGGAGTGCGAGGAGTTGCTGCGCAGCCATCCGGTGGACGGGGCCGTGCTGATGGGCGGCTGCGACAAGACCACGCCCGGCCTCCTCATGGGTGCGATCTCGATGAACCTGCCGGCGATCTTCGTGCCGGCGGGGCCGATGCTGCGCGGCAACTGGCGGGGCAACGTGCTGGGCTCGGGTTCGGACAGCTGGAAGTACTGGGCGGAGCTGCAGGCCGGCACGATCAGCATCCAGGACTGGAACGACATCGAGAGCGGCATCGCCCGCTCGGCCGGCATGTGCATGACGATGGGCACGGCGGCCACCATGACGGCCGTGGCGGAGGCCATGGGCTTCTCGCTGCCGGGTGCTTCGTCGATCCCGGCACCCGATGCCGGGCACGCCCGCATGTGCGCCGAGTCCGGGCGGCGGATCGTCGACATGGTCTGGGAGGACCTTAGGCCGTCGGACATCGTGAATGCCGCCTCGGTCGACAACGCGATCCGCTGCCACCTCGCGATGGGCGGGTCGACCAACGCCATGATCCATGTCGTCGCCATCGCCCGGCGCGCCGGCATCCCCCTCACCCTCGATCGGTTCGACGGGCTCGCGCGGCAGATCCCGGTGCTGGCGAACGTCCGCCCGTCGGGCCGGTACCTGATGGAGGACTTCTTCTACGCCGGCGGTATCCGGGCCTTACTGTCCCAACTGTCTGACGTGCTGGACCCCAATTGCTTGACTGTGAACGGGCGCACGCTGGGGCAGAACATCGAGGGTGCCGAGATCTACGGAGCTGACGTCATCCACGGCTTCACCAATCCCGTAGCCAAGGAAGCGACAGCCATTCTCTACGGCAACCTCGCGCCGAATGGTGCGGTGATGAAGCCGTCGGCCGCCGATCCGCGCTTTCTCAAGCACGTCGGGCCCGCCCTCGCCTTCGAGAGCTACGACCACATGGCGGCCGAGATCGGGCGCGAGGATCTCGACGTCACGCCGGACCATGTTCTCGTGCTCAAGAATGCCGGCCCGGTTGCGGCCGGGATGCCCGAATGGGGGATGCTGCCGCTGCCGACGAAGCTGCTGAAGCAGGGTGTCCGCGACATGCTGCGGATCTCGGACGCGCGGATGAGCGGCACCTCCTACGGCGCCTGCATCCTGCACGTCTCGCCCGAGGCCGCGATCGGCGGGCCGCTGCAATTCGTTCGGACGGGCGATCCGATCGCGGTCGACGTCGAGGCGCGGCGGGTCGACCTCATGGTCGATGACGCGGAGTTGCAGCGGCGACGGGAAGGCTGGTCACCGAAGCCGCTACCGCCGCGCGGCTACGGCCGCTTGTTCTCCACCCATATCCAGCAGGCGCACGAGGGTTGCGACTTCGACTTCCTGCTTGGGAACGAGCCGCTGCCGGAGCCGGAGATCCACTGAGTGTTCAAACGATGAACTTCACGGCCGAGGCCGGCGTGCGCGTGTCCATGTTGCGGCCGCGGTTGAGGTGATCCTCGATCTCGGCTGCTGAGCCAGCCATGCGGGCGAAGAGGAAGATGGTGAAGGCGGCGTTCTCCAGCGCCGCGTCGTCGAGATCGCCCGATTTGTAGGGCTGCCAGAGGAGCTTCAGCAGCCAGGCGGCGATGACGCCATCGATGTTCACGCAGAAGACGTTGGTGGACACGCCTTCGTCGAACAGGGCCTGGACCACGGCCTTGTAGTAGTCGTGGAACGGATTGCGCTCGCCGCGCTCGGTCATCAGTGCCACGACGAAGGCCTCGCGCGGGTCGATGTTGACGGGCTTGCCGCGGAAGACCGGGTGGTTGACGCCGGGGACCGCGCGAGCGCCGTCGCCGGCGGTCTCCTTCTGCTTCGTCTTCCGGTTCTTGTAGGTGCGGGCGAACTCGGTCGCCATCGACTGGAGGTCGGCGCGCTCCGGATCCTGGCCGCCGAACTGCTCCAGCAGGAACTGAATGCCCTCGAAGCCATTGCCGCCGTGGCTGAAGCCGGTGTGGCTCAGCATGCCGACCATGGCCTTGTTGACCTGCACCCGCTCGGGCGTCTCTGGCCCGTCGGCCGAGACGGCCCCCTTGGCCCCTTGCGCCGAGATCGTGCCGGGGCCGTTCGAGAGGAGCAGGCCCAGCAGGACCTGGAAAACGAACAGACCGTCCGGATTGGGCCGTCGTCCCGTCAGCGCCAGGGCGGCGATTTCCGTCGTGGTCCATGATCCGAGCAGGTCGGCGACGGCGACGCCGCAGAACCGGCCGGGCTCGTGCCTTGCCGCGGGAACGGAGGCGCCGATCAGGCTGCCGTAGAGAGTCAGATGCCAGGGCAGGTTCAGCGCCGTCCGGCGGCTGATCCGCCGGCGCTGCAGCGGACCCCAGGCGAGGGTCAGGGCAATGGCGGCCGACACCGCATCGGCCGTCACGTTCGGGCCGAGGCCTACGATGAAGCGGACGAAGACGGACTTGGCACCGCGCCGGAGTAAGGCGGCCAGGAGGGCAGCCGCACGAGAGTCCGGCGCGCTACCGAGCAAAGCCGGCGGTGGCGGGACATCCGGCAGTGGCTGCGCCTCGTCGGCCGCATCGGACACCTTGTGAATGAAGAGGTCGAGCAGCGCCTCCATCGCGCGCTGCACACCCTCTACACGGCGGGGGCCGAGGATGCTCGCCGCCGCGGCCAGCGCCGCGTTCGGGGCGTTGCCGGCGGCGCGGGACGCGTCGGCCGCCATGAGCATCGGGTCGCCGTGCAGGTTCACGTGCGCGGCGATGGCGACGTTGGCGAGAGCGTTCTCGTTCGGGCCGTTGCGTTCGCGCAGAACGGCGAGGCAGAGGTTGGACTCGAAGGGATCCCGCGCGGCGTCGAGCATGGACACGCCGTGCAGGCTCGTGACCTGCGTCGCCGGGTCCATCACGGTGGCACCCGAGCAGTCCTTCATCGGCTGGCGGATGAAGATGCCGCCGACCTGCCGCTGCAGCTCTGTGATCTGCTCGTCGTAGGGTGCCATCGCGCGGACGACCGGCAGGTCCAGCTCGGGCGGCAGGCTCAGACCCTGATTGTTGCCGAACCAGGCCTTGAGCGAGAGGTCGCCCTTGGGCGCGAAGTCGGGCTCGATCCCGTTCAGCGCCATGACGCGGGTCAGGGCCTGCGGGATGTGGGCGATGTTGGTGACGACGGCACCCTTGGCCGAGCAGACCGGCGCATGCGGATCGAACACCGCATCCACGCCGAACATGTCCATGAACCACCGTTCCTTGGTGGCGGCATCGTCACCCGAGCCGGCCATGGCACCGGCGTGGCCGACGGCACGGGTGAGCTTCGCCTTCCAGCGGCCGACGACGCAGGCGACGATCGGCTTGCGGCTCTGGAGGCCCAGCTCGTAGTAGCCGCCGGGCTCGACATACATGACGGCAGCCTTGGTCCGCTCGTCGTTGCACATCGCGTGCACGAACTCAGGTGCCGCGAAGTGGATGTAGACGTCCTTGCCGCTGGAGATCGAGGTCGTCGTGCCCCAGCCGAAGGTCGAGAGATAATTGGCGATCGTCGTCGTGAAGTTGCCGGAATTCGAGAAGATCGCGACCGAGCCCTTCAAGAGGGTCTCTCCCGGATTGTCGCCGCCCAGCGCCCCGCCGATGCGCACCCGGTTCCAGGCGTCCGCCAGGCCCAAGCCGTTGGCGCCGAAGATGTCGACACCGTAGGTCTGGCCCAGCGCCCGGATCTCGCGGGCGTCGTGGACCGAGACCTTCTCAGTGATGATGACGATCTTGCGCAGCTCCGGATTGACGCGGACGAGTTCGGCCACACCGTCACGGACGGCGGTCGGCGGCAGGTAGACGACGCCGGTGTTGAAGCGGTGACCGGCGTTGAGGCCCTCGCGCACGGAATCGTAGACCGGGATGTCGCCGATCGGCGTCGGGAGCTTCTGGCCGCCGCGCCCGGGCGAGGTGCCGAAGACCACGTTGCCGCCGGAGAAGGCGTGGCTGATCGGGGTCACGCCGCTGGACTCGCTGCCCAGGATGTTGAGGACGCAGATCCGGTCCTCGCGCGTCGCCACCTTGGCCAGCGAGGCGATGCCGACGAAGTATTTGAAGCCGGGAACACCCTGCTTGTACATGTCGCTTCCCCAAGACTATTCGGGCGGTCAGGCGGCCCGCTTGATGCCCATGCGCTGCGCCACCTGCTCGCGCCCGCCGGCCTTCATCCACCGGTCGGCCGCCTGCGCGTAGTTCACGACCTCGCTGATCGCCGAATCGAACCCGAAGAAGCGATAGGGCAGCCCCAGCGCCTCGATCGTGTCCTTCAGCGCACCCATGCCGCGAATGACGTTGGGGCCGCCGCGACCCACGACGACGAAGAGCGGGGTCGGCCCGTGCACACTGAAATGCTCGCGCAGCGCGTCGCCCATGGCCCGGAAGGTGACGAAGATGTCGGTGTTGTTCGACTTGCCGCCGATGATGAAGAGCACATTGGACTGCGCCAGCCAGTATTTGAAGCAGATGCGGGCGACGTCGCGCATCTTCTCATAAGGGGGGTTGCCGCCGAAGTCCGAGGAGATGATGGCGTCGTCGCCCAGTACCTCGGTGACGAGCGAGTTGGCACCGCCGCCGAAGGTCGGGGCCAGGATCGTGCCCTGCGGATTGATGACGTAGACGTCGCTCTGGCCCTGATAGGTCCGCAGATGATTGATCTCGGCCTCGAAGTCGGACTGGTCGGCAGCGAAGAGGTGATTCGGGAGGCCGAGGCGCTCCCAGCGTTGGTCATCGCGGTCGAAGCCGCATTTGAAGTCGCAGGCGACGGGTGTCAGGCGGCCCCGGTCGTCCGACTGCATGCGGATCGGGTTCAGCTCCAGCGTGGAGATGCCGAACTCGTGCACGAGCTCCCAAAGGCGCGGAAGGTACTGCACGAGTGGCGAGATGATCGGGGCGGGTGCTCCGATGTCGCTCAGCGCATTGGCGATGACGAAGGCCTTGAGCCCGGTCAGCGCCTCAAACGGGATGCTGGCGATCTCTTCCTTGCCGAGGTCCTCGATGTCCACACCGCCATGATGCGAGATCGTGACCGTCGGCGCCCGGAAGCGCGTCGAGTCCTCGATGGAGAAGTAGACCTCGTGGTCGGACGGGACGGCCGCCTCGAAGGTCACCCCTTCCGACTTCGCCGTCACCGTGCCGGAGGTGTGCTTGACGAAAAAGAGGCGCTCGCGCTCGGCCAGCGCCGTCTTCAGGTCCGTCGCCCGGCCGACGAGGCCCGCCTTGCCCTTCTTGCCGATGCCGCCTTTGAACATGGGCTTGATGAAGACCATGCCGTGGCGGTCGATCATGGCCTTGATCTCGGCCTCGGTGGCATCGGGCCCCAGGACCTCGGGTACTGGAAAGTTGACGAAGCGCAGGAGCTTGGCGCCGTGAAGCAGGCCACTCAGCTGCATGGTTAAGCATCCCTGTCGATCGCGTATCTCTTGTGGCCGTTTCTGGCGGAGTTTTGCCACTGCCGATAGTCTCCGCCGACCGCGCTCGGCCCTGAGCGTCGCGAAGCGGGATCGAAGGTGCCGATGTTCTCTAAAGAGCAGCAGATCCTGGCGGCGAGGAGCTTCGTCGTGCAGCGGCTCCACGCTTCGGGTCTACCGGCGGCGCTGGGTGCCGACTGGGCGGCGTTCGAGGGGCGTTTCGAGCGCGTTTTCCCGCGCTTGTGCGACCAGTTCGCCGAGGTCTACGGCGAGCGGAGCGACTGCCTCGATCAGTTGGCCGACCTCGTGGCCCTCACCGCCCGCTCGTGGCACAAGCGTCCGGCCGAACTGAAGGCGCTCGATCTGGCGCGTGAGGCGGACCCGCGCTGGTTCCAGTCGGAGAAGATGCTGGGCGGGGTCTGCTACGTCGACCGCTTCGCCGGGACGTTGGCCGTCATCAAGGCGCAGATCCCCTACTTCAAGGAGCTGGGGCTCACCTACCTCCACTTGATGCCGCTGTTCTTGTGTCCGGAAAAGAACTCTGACGGCGGCTATGCGGTGTCCAGCTACCGCGAGGTCAATCCGGCGCTGGGCACTATGGCCGATCTGCGGGATCTAGCGACGGCGCTGCGCCGGAAAGGCATCTCGCTCGTCATCGACTTCATCTTCAACCACACCTCGAATGAGCACGAGTGGGCCAAGGCGGCATTGGCCGGGGATCCCGACTACGAGGACTACTACTGGATCTTTCCCGACCGGCAGATGCCGGATGCCTACGAGCACACGACGCGCGAGATCTTTCCGGACGACCATCCGGGCTCGTTCGTGCAGCTACCGGACGGTCGCTGGATCTGGTCGACCTTCTACCATTTCCAGTGGGACCTGAACTATTCGAACCCCGCCGTCTTCCGCGCCATGGCGGGCGAAATGCTCTTCCTTGCCAACCAGGGTGTCGACTTCCTGCGGATGGATGCCGTCGCCTTCATCTGGAAGAAGCTCGGCACCTCGTGCGAGAGCCTGCCGCAGGCGCACACCCTGATCCGGGCGTTCAATGCGGTCTGCCGACTCGCGGCCCCGTCCCTGCTCTTCAAATCCGAGGCGATCGTCCACCCGGACGAGGTCGTGTCCTACATCGACCGGGGCGAGTGCCAGATCTCGTACAACCCGCTGCTGATGGCGTTGAGCTGGGAAGCGTTGGCGACGCGGAACGTGCGGCTGCTCGACCAGGCCCTCGCACGACGGCAGCGGATCGCGGACGACTGCGCCTGGGTGAACTATGTGCGCAGCCACGACGATATCGGCTGGACCTTTGCCGACGAGGACGCCGCCGAGTTCGGCATCATTGGCTTCGACCATCGCCGATTCCTCAACAGCTTCTACGTGAACCGCTTTCCGGGCAGCTTCGCCCGCGGCGTACCGTTCCAGGACAACCCGAAGACGGGCGATTGCCGCATCTCCGGAACGACGGCGTCGCTCGCCGGCGTCGAGGCGGGCGATGCCGGCGGAATCGAGCGGATCCTGCTGCTCTATGCGATCGCCCTCTCGGCCGGCGGCATCCCGCTGCTCTATCTGGGCGACGAGGTGGGGCAGCTGAATGATTACGGCTATCTCCACGATCCGGCGACAGCGGGCGACAGCCGCTGGGTGCATCGGCCGAAGCGGCCGGTGAATCTCTACGCGGAGCGGAAGGACCCCACGACGGTTGCCGGCCAGATCTTCGCCGGATTGCGGAGCCTGATCGAGCTACGGCGGGCTACGCCACAACTCGCCGGCGGACGGATCGAAGGCTTCCCGACGGGAAACGATCACGTTCTCGGCTATCGGCGCTGGTCGGAGGCGGGTGAGATGTGGGTCCTGGCGAACTTCGGCGACCAGGATCAGACGGTGGCAGCGAGCCGTTTTGCGGCACTGCCGACGCGCCTGCGCGACATCGTCGGTGGACGGACCGTCCATCTTCGGGTCGATGTCACGCTGCGCGCACGACAGTTCGTGTGGCTGGTGCCGGCCTAGCGATCAGCGGAGGCGGGTCACCGGCGGCAGGCCCAGCGCGTAACGCCACGCCAGAGCGGGGAAGTCCGAGCGGCAGATGTTCACGTCGTCCAGCTGCCAACTCTCCAGCTTGCCGAGCTGATGGAGCGCCCACTCGTAGCGGAACCAGCGCCGAACGCGCTCGACGAGGCCGACATTATCGCCCCCGGTACCGGCATGGCCGGCCCAGTCCAGGCTGTGCTCGCTCGTTGCGGTGCGAGTCATGTTCACGAGAAATCCTTTCCTACTTCGATCGGTCCAACCTGCGCCGGGATGAGCGCATCTGCGCTCCCATCGCCGGCCCCTGCCAGGACCGTGGGCTCCGCTGAAGTCCGCCGTGGCGGATCGATGACCCGAACACGGCCGAAGGCTTCAATCGACGCCCGACCCGTCGTAGATGGCCCTCGGCGCCGACCATCGCCACCGCTTCATGCTGCAACGCAGCATTGCGTTGGACGCTTTGTTGCGCTGATGTGACAGATGTTCACGCGCGAGACGGTATCGCTTGCCGATGGAGGTGCCATGAGCCGAGCCAAGGCCGTGCGGCGTGCGGAGCCGAAACGCCCCCTGAAGCTGGATCCAGAGCGCGCCATCGGCGCCGAGCGCGCACCCTACGCCGTCGTCGACATCGGCTCGAACTCGGTACGGCTTCTCGTCTACGACCAGCTCGGGCGGGCGCCCCTGCCCCGCTTCAACGAGAAATCGCTCTGCCGTCTGGGCGACGGCTTGGCCCAGACGGGGGCGATCTCTGCCAACGGCTTTCGGCGCACCGTCGAGGCCGTGCGCCGCTTTCGCGCCATCGCCGACGCGATGGGGGTCACGCGCATCGACACGCTGGCAACCGAGGCGACACGGCGCGCCAGCAACGGGCCGGACCTCGTCGCCGCCATAGCGGCGGAAGCGGGACTGGAGGTCCGGGTGCTGACCGGGGCCGAGGAAGCCCGCTTCGCGGCGCTGGGCGTCATCTCCGGGTTCTTCCGTCCGACCGGCGTCGTCGGCGACATGGGCGGCGGCAGCCTCGAGGTCGCCGAGGCGCTCGACGACCGTGTCGGCGATCGCTGGGTCAGCCTGCCGCTGGGTGCCCTGCCCGTCGAGGCGCTGATGGCGGATGGCGCGGATACGGCCAAGAAGGCCGTTGACGAGTTGCTGAGCGAGGGCGTGCTGCCGGCGCTGACCGAGCCCGTGTTCTACGCCGTGGGCGGCGGCTGGCGCGCGCTCGCCCATGCACATATAGCGGCCGTCGGCGCGCCGGTGCGGGTCGTGCACGGCTACACGCTGGATGCCAAGGAGGCGCGCGACTTCGCGAAGTCGCTGTGGAAACGCACGCCGGCCAAGCTCGCGCAGATGGAGGGCGTGCCGAAGCGACGGGCGCGTACCCTGCCCGCCGCGGCGCTGGTGCTCGATCGGGTCCTGAAACGCCTGGGCACGGAGCGCGTGGTCTTTTCCGCCCTGGGGCTGCGCGAGGGCTGGCTCTACTCGCAGCTCACGAAGCCCGAGCGCTATCTCGATCCGCTCGTCGAAGGGGCACAACTCGTCGGGCTGCCGATGTCGCGCGTGCCGGATTTCGGACCGGCGCTGGTACGCTGGACCGACGGCCTCTTCCCCGGCGAGACGCCGGCGGACACGCGACTGCGGGTTGCCGTCTGCGCGCTCTCCGACACGGCGTGGCGCGACCATCCTGACGTGCGGGCGGAGGAGAGCTTCCGCCGCGTGCTGCAATTCCCCTTCATCGGCATCGAGCACGGCGACCGCGTGTTCCTCGCCGCCTCGATCCATGCCCGCTATGGCGGGCGGCCCGACGCGCCGTGGCTGAGCCCTGCCATCGACCTGCTGTCGCCGGCCCTGCGGCGCAAGGCGCAGATCCTCGGCCGCACGATCCAGCTGGGCTATCGCCTGTCGGGCAGCGTGCCCGAGATCCTGGCCGGTGCACGGCTGCACATCGACGGGGACACGATCCGCCTGGAGGTGGCACCCCAGGCGCGCGTGCCGGACAGCGAGGTGGTGAAGGATCGCCTCGACCTTCTGGCCCAGGCGGTCGGCGTCGCCAAGACGGAGATCGTCGAGCTACATTGAGCCCGCAAACGGCAGCGTCGCGACGTCGCCGCTGACGATGGGCGCTTCACTAGGGAGATCGATGCGCCTCTACTCGGCCGGCATAGACCCCGTGGCGAGTGCATCGGATGCTCGACTCCGCCGCCCCATCCCCGTCGACCGCCCCAGCCGATGCTCCGATCGTCGTCGATCAGTTCCGGGAGATCCTGATCTGGCCGGTGCAGCTGATGCCGCTGACGCCGGGCGCCCAGATCCACAATCACTGGGAGCGACTGGAGGGTCCTGACAATCCCTGGCAGGAGGTGGTCGACGAGTTCACCGAGGATTGCGCCGACTTCTCCGAACGGCACTATATCGAGTTCACCTCGTTCACCCCCCAGGTCCAGCGCTTCCTCTATGGCGAGGGGACGACCGACGCGTCGCGGCCCGGCTACGGCGCCTCGCCCATCAAGGTGTTCCGACGCTACGACGTGACTAGCGTTCGGGTGACGCTCCAGGCCGGCTCGGCGCCGATCGAGCTGAAGATCGCCCATGTCGACCTCTACTTCTTCTACGACATCGACATCGCGATCCTGGTGGTCGAGGTCGGCGGCCACGGGCTACCGCTGGCCGAGGTCCAGGACCTGCTGTTCCGGTTCGGTCGCACCTATCCGACTGCGTGGAACGAGGACGGTTCGGCGGCCCAGTGCTGCCACAGGATCGAGTGGCTGGGGCCCGACGGGCAGGTCGTCTGCAGCTCCGACAACGAGCGCAAGGCGAAGTTCCTGGCCTTCGTCTGCCGCCATCGCGCCCCCTACATCTCGGCGCACTGGGCCTTCCTGCTGCAGCCCCTCGCCCTGCACCACTCCGAGGAGACGGGGCAGATCCGCTACCGCCAGCTCGAATATCAGCGGATGCCGCTGCTGGCCTGGCTGTCCGTGCCCGAGCCGGAGCGGCTGGAGCGGGGCGACTGGGTCAGGCTGGGGCTGGCGGCACCGCCGGGGAGGTCGGGCAGTCTGCCCTTCTCACGCCGGCACCTCGCGAGCTTCGAGAGCCGCTACTGCTACGACCGCTACTGGGACGAGGGCGGCGATCTGGCGGGCCTCGCCAGCCGCATGCTGTGCTCGGGTGCCGTGTTCGTCATGGTCGGCGGTGCGGAGGACAGAGCGTTCACCGATCTCGAGATCGGCCTGCTCGGGCAGTTCCGGCACCAGTACTTCCTGCTGGGCCTGATCGCACATCTGCATCGCGCGGCCTTGCTGATGCTGTCGGACCGACTGGTCGATTCGGTGAGCCGGCTCGACATCAATGACGTCGAGTCGGTGAAGGGCTTCAAGCGCGACATCCGCCAGCTGCAGGAGATCTTCCTCCGCTTCACACACCGTTACTGGTTCCACGACGTCTCGATCCACCGCGCGTCGAGCGACCTCTTCCGCATGTGGACGAGCCACCTCGACACCGACCGCCTCTACAACGAGGTGCGGGAGGAGGTGCACGACATGAGCCACTATCTGGACAGCGACGGTCTGCGGCGGCAGGCGAACTCCGTGCTGCGCCTCACGGTCGTCACCATCTTCGGCCTCGCCGGCACGCTCGCCACCGGCCTGCTCGGCATGAATCTCCTGGACGCCACCGAAGCGCCGATGCTCGACCGCCTGATCCTGTTCCTCCTGGCCTTCGTCCCGGCCCTGGCTCTGATCGTCTACACCGTGATCAAGGCGAAGCGCCTCGCCGACTTCCTCGAAGCCCTCTCGGACGAGCGGCTGTCGGCGACGAAGAAGCTCGATCAGCTACGCCGGGTGTGGACCAGAGGCTGACGCGTTCGCCTCGGCAGCCAGGGAGGAACGGGCGAGGTCCAGGGCTTCGAGCAGCACCGAGCGGTCGCCGATCTGATTGGCCAGGATGAGGACGAGCCGCGCGTTGAACAACTCGCTTTCGGCGTCGGACAGCCCCGCATGGGCGGCGATGTAGGCGGCGTAGAATCCGTCGGGATCTTCGAAGTTGGGGTCCCGCTTCAGGGTCCCGTCTCGCCCGGTCATGCGACGGTCGCCTCCTCAGTTGCCCAGAGCGCGCCGCAACGCCCGGTCCAGGCGGTCCAGGTCGAGCGAGCGGAAGCGCGCCGCCAGATGCTGGTCGGGGCGCACGAGCCAAGCGGTGCCGGGACGGGCGTCGTAGCGCTGCGCGAACAGGCCGTCGCGGTCGATCAGGTCCCGGCCGATCCTAATGGCGTGCACGGAACGCGGCAGGTCGACGGGCAGATCGGAGCCGCAAACGAGTAGCGTGAAGCCGTCGCTCAGCTCGTTGAGTAGCCAGGTCGATCGCCCCTCCGCCTTTTGCATGGGAGCATCGGGCGCAGGCGCGCCAAGCCGGGCGGTGCCGGCGAAAGCGTCTTCGTCAGGCGTCGACAGGGGCGAATCGTAGACACACGGCGTCGACAGCCGGCCCGAGTTGACGAGGGTGCGGGCGAAGGGGACCTCGCCGGCAAGCGACAAGGCGGCGTCGCGGATGACACGGGAGGCGTGGGACTTCGGCGTGATGAAGTCGGTCGACCGGCTGGAGTGGCGCAGGTTCTCCTCGGCGGCAGCCTCGCGCTCCAAGCCGTAGGTGTCGATGAGCGTCGCCGGCGCCTCGGCGCGTAGCACGGCGGCGAGCTTCCAGGCCAGATTGTCGGTGTCCTGCACGCCGCTGTTGAAGCCGCGGGCGCCGAACGGCGAGACGAGGTGGGCCGCGTCGCCGGCGAAGACGACACGGCCGTGCACGAACTTGGCGAGCCGCCGGCACTGGAAGGTGTAGACGCTGACCCATTCGAGCTCGAACGGGCGCGCCCTACCGAGCATCGCCTCCAGACGCGGTCGCACTTGCTCAGGCTTTCGTTCCTCTTCCGGATCCGCGTCCCAGCCCAATTGCTGGTCGATGCGCCAGATGTCGTCGGGCTGCTTGTGCAGGAGGGCCGATTGCCCCGGGTTGAAGGGCGGGTCGAACCAGAACCAGCGCTCGGCCGGGTAGTCCGCCGGCATCTTGACGTCCGCGATGAGAAACCGGTCCTCGAAGACGCGGCCCTCGAACGACAGGCCCATCAGATGCCGGACCGCGGAGTGCGAGCCGTCGCAGGCGACGAGCCAGTCGGCCTCGATGAGGTAGGACCCGTCAGGCGTGTCGAGGTCCAGCCGGACATGGTCGGGGAAGGTCGAGAGACCAACCAATCTGGTCCGGAAGCGCAGATCGACTTCCGGCATCTCCAGGCAGCGCTCGTAGAGATACTGCTCGATATAGTACTGCTGCAGATTGATGAAGGCCGGCATCTTGTGGCCGCCTTCGGGCTGCAGGTTGAACTGGTAGAGCAGGTCGGTGCCGCGGAAGACCTTGCCGAGCTGCCAGGTGACACCCTTGGCGACACAGCGCTCGCCGACACCCAGACGGTCCAGGATCTCCAGAGTCCGCTTGGCGTAGCACAAGCCCCGCGAGCCCTCGCCGATGGCGGCCTTGCCGTCGACGATGACGCAGGCGATGCCGCGGACACCGAGATCGGCCGCCATGGCGAGGCCGACGGGGCCGCCGCCGACGATGATGACGTCGTGCCGGACGGGGGCCTTCGCGTCCTGGTCCGGCGAGCGGCTGTACGGCCGGGGAAAGGCCGTGGCCGATGTCACGGCCCGGCACTCTCCAGGGCCTTCCACATCTCGATGTCGCGCTCAGCCGTCCAGATCCGCGGATTGTCGATGCCCTTCGCCTCGTCATAGGCGCGGCTGACGTCGAACGGCATGCAGTGGTCGAAGATCACCCAGTGCCCGTATTTCGGCCGCAGCTCGCGCATGGCCGTGGCGTAGACCTGCTTCAGCTCGTGACCGGCGGCGACACCGGCCCTGGTGATGCCGAACAGGTCCCGCAGGAAGGCACGCGTCTCGGCGATACCGCGGCCGACCTGCTCCCGGCCCACCAGCGCCTCACCGCGACCGGGGACCAGGGCCTGCGGCTCGAAGCCCGCCACGCGGTCGAGGGTGCCGGGCCAGTCGCCGAAATGGGCATCGCCGCAATAGGGCGTAGCGCCGAACTCGACGAGGTCGCCGGCGAACATCACCCGTTCCTTCGGCAGCCAGGCGATCGTGTCGCCGCGCGTGTGGCCACGCCCGGCATGGACGATCTGCACCTCGCGGCCGCCGAGCCAGAGCGTCATCCGCTCGTGGAAGACGATGTTGGGCCAGGTCAGGCCGGGAATGGTCTCCCGCGCGCGGAACAGGCGCGGGAAGCGCTGGATCTCGGAGTCCATGTCCTGCTGGCCACGCTCGACGATCATGTCGCGCGTGGCGTCGCTGGCGATGACGTTCACCCGCTCCTCGTAGCCGGCCACACCCAGGACGCGGACCGCGTGGTAATGGGTCAGCAGCACGTGGCGGATCGGCTTGTCCGTCACCTTGCGGATGTGGGCCACCAACTCCTTCGCCATGACCGGGGTCGCACGGGCGTCGATGACGAGGACGGAGTCGTCGCCGATCACCACGCCCGAATTGGGGTCGCCCTCGGCCGTCAGTGCGAACACGCCGGGTGCGAGCTCGGCGAAGGTCTCCTTCTTGTCGGCGAGATCGCTCTGACTGGCGAACGACTTGCTCAAGGCAGCCTCTCCCTCACGCCCCGGGTGCCTGATAGCGCACGACCTCCTGGTCGATAGCACCGAAAATCGACCGGCCCTCGCCGTCGCGCATCTCGATGCGCACGCGGTCACCGAACCTCAGCCAGGGCGTCGTCGGTTTGCCGTGCCAGATCGTCTCCAGCATGCGCCGCTCGGCGAGGCAGGAATGCCCGACCTCGCTCGTCTCCTCGCGGGCCGCCTCGTTGGCGACGGTGCCCGAACCGATGATCGTGCCGGCGCACAGGCGGCGGGTCGTCGCCGCGTGCTCGATCAACCGGGCGAAGTCGAAGGTCATGTCGGTGCCGGCATCCGGCCGCCCGAACGGCTTGCCGTTGACGAAGGAGAGCAGTGGCAGATGGAGCTTGTTGTCCCGCCATGCCGGACCGAACTCGTCGGGCGTGACCGCGACGGGCGAGAAGGCGGAGGCCGGCTTGCCATGGACGAAGCCGAAGCCCTTGGCGAGCTCGTCGGGGATCAGGGCGCGCGCCGTCACATCGTTGACGAGCATCACGAGCTTGATGTGGCCGCCGGCCAATGCTGCGGAGGTGCCCATCGGCACGTCGTCGGTGATCACCGCGACCTCGGCCTCAAGGTCGATGCCCCAGTCCTCGCTGCTCGCCAGAATGGGATCGCGCGGTCCGACGAAGCTGTCGGAAGCGCCCTGGTACATCAAGGGATCGGTCCAGAACCGCTCTGGTAGTTCCGCGCCTCGCGCCTTCCGCACCAGCTCGACGTGGGTGACGTAGGCCGACCCGTCGAGCCACTGATAAGCGCGGGGCAGAGGCGACGCGCAGGCGGTCTCGTCGAAAGGGAAGGCATCCGGCGCCGTGCCGTGCTCGACCTTCTGGGCCAAGCGCTGCAGCTTGGGCTCGACCTCCGCCCATCGCTCCAGGGCGTTCTGAAGGGTCGGTGCGACGTCCTCCGCGCTGACGGCCTGTGTCAGATCGCGCGACACGACGACGAGGCGGCCGTCGCGTCCGTCCTCGAGGCTGGCGAGCTTCATCAGGTGGGCTCGGGCGAGCTCGGGTCGAAGAGCTTTCGCAGGTCCTGGCCGTAGATGCCGTAGCCCTGCTGCAACTCGGGCAGGCCGGCGGCCCAGGCGGTCACCCGCTGCGGGAAGCGCGTCTCCAGCATGAAGGCCATCGTGTTCTCGAGCTTGCGCGGCTTAAGCTCCGCCTTGCTCGCCCCCTCGAACGCCTCCCGGTCCGGGCCGTGCGGCAGCATCATGTTGTGCAGCGAGCAGCCGCCAGGCACGAAGCCCTGCGGCTTCGCATCGTACTGGCCGTAGATCAGGCCCATGAACTCGCTCATCACGTTGATGTGATACCAGGGCGGGCGGAAGGTGTTCTCGGCGACGAGCCAGCGGTCGCTGAAGAGAACGAAGTCGAGATTGGCGGTGCCGGCCGTCTCGGATGGCGAGGTCAGCACGGTGAAGATCGACGGGTCGGCATGATCGTAGAGGATCGGCCCCACGGGCGAGTAGCGGCGCAGGTCGTACTTGTAGGGCGCGTAGTTGCCGTGCCAGGCGACGCAGTCGAGCGGCGACTGGCCGATTTCGGTCACCCACAGCGAGCCGCCCCACTTGACGTAGAGCCGCGAGGGCACCTCGCGGGCCTCGTAGGCGGCGACGGGTGTGAGAAAATCCCGCTGGTTCGCCATGCAGTTCGCACCGATCGGCCCGCGCTCAGGCAGGGTCAGGGCACCGCCATAGTTCTCGCAGAGATAGCCGCGGGCCGGGCCGTCCATCAGCTCGACCCGGATCTTCACCCCGCGCGGGATGACAGCGATCTCGCCGGGCTCGATCTCGATGAGACCGAACTCGGTGCAGAGGCGGAGCGAGCCCTGCTGCGGGACGAAGAGAAGTTCGCCATCGGCGTCGTAGAAGTACTCGTCCTGCATCGACCGGGTGACGAAGTACAGATGTGCGCCGATCCCGGCCTGGGTGCCCGCGTCGCCTGCCGTCGTCATGGTGCGGACACCCTCGATGAAAGAGAGCTTCGTGTCCGGGATCGGCACCGGACTCCAGCGCAAAGGCCCGATCGGGATCTCCGCCTCGTGCGCTGGTGCGGTCCGCCAGAGGCCGATGTCGGCCTTTTCGAACCGGCCCCAATGCGCGACTGTCGGGCGGATACGATAGAGCCACGAGCGCTCGTTCGTCTTGCGAGGTGCCGTGAAGGGCGAACCGCTCAGTTGCTCGGCATAGAGCCCATAGGCGCAGCGCTGCGGCGAGTTCCGCCCGACGGGCAGCGCGCCCGGCAAGGCCTCGGTCTCGAACCCGTTGCCGAAGCCCGAAAGGTAATGCGGCATCCGGCTCCTCCGCCGCGTGCGACTCCGATCACCCGAGCATAACGGCTTTCGGGCCCGGATGCCTCCTCCGCGTGCGTCGGGAGATCAGGGTGCCTGCTGGGCGGCGATGGCGCTCATGACGGTGTCGAAGCAGCCGGCCGACAGCTCGCCGACATGCGCCTTCATGCACTGCTTGATCATGCCCTGCCGCGGCGGCACGCCCGTACAGAATCGCTCGATGTCCGGCGCGCAGGCGCGGGCGATCGTAAGCTGCTCGCCCGTCGGGGCAGGTGCCTGCGGGGGTGCCGCATATGCGGGCGGCGGCGGGGTGTAGGCCGGCGGCGGCACGTAGGTCGCCTCGGGCGCGTAGACGGGCGGCTGCTGCCGCTGACAGGCGGCTAGCGGCAGCAGCAGGACGGCACAGGCCGCGATGACGATCTGCTTGGAGTAGTTCATCGGCGTTCCGTGATCGGGCCGGCAGCGCCACCGGCCCCCGCGTCCTAGCGCGATTCGAGGCCGGTGGCGCCCCCTGGAGTGGTCTCCGGGGCTTACGACACGAGCTGCAGAGCCGGCGGCTTCCAGGTGCCTTTCAGCGCCGACTCCTTTGACCAGTAGAGGCGCATTGCGACGTAGATCGGGCCGGCGGGAGCGGGCAGCCAGTTCGACTCGAGATCGGCACCCGGCGAGTCGTGCTGCAGGTAGAGGGTCAGCGAGCCGTCGGCACCGCGCTTCATGCCCGGCAGCATCGGCGAGTTGATCAGGTAGCGGTCGATCGGGTTGGCGACGAGGAGCTGGGTCTTGCCGTCATACATGGTCACCGACCAGAACGCATTGACCGGCGGCAGGCCGTCGCCCGGGAAGGTCAGCGTGTACTTGTTGGTGGTGCAGTCCGGCTTCTTGCCGTCGCTCGCCGTGTCCAGCAGCGGATACAGCGCCTCTTCGGCGTCGTTGCCGTAGATCCCGGCCATCGCCGCCGCCGCCCGGCGCGCCCAGTCGCCGTCGATCATCTTCCGGTCGCCGAATGAATTGGCGGAGATCCGCCAACCGTTCACCTCGGTGCCGAGCTTCCCGACTTCGGCCTTGATCTGGCCCAGGCCCTGCTCCACGCCGCCCGGAAGGGCCGCCATCGCGTCCTTGTGGAGCTTGTGCGCCGGAAACGGCTTGCCGGCCTCGATTCCGATCTCGGCGAAGCGCTCGCGCAGTTTCTTCTCGACGGCGGCGGGACCGATCGGCGGGCAGAACTGGAGGACGAAGTTCAGGTAGCCGAACGGGTCCTTCGCCCCCAGCTCCTTGTCGATCTTCGGCCACGCCACCTCGAGTGCCGCCTTGGGCGCCTTGGTGCCGTGGAATTTGGACAGCGGCTCCAGCACGTAGCCGGCCTGGATGGCACGGACCTTGTCGATGTCGTCGGGGGCGAACAGCTGCGTGCGCACGATCGCAAGCGCGAACTCGGTTTCGCAGGGGATGACGTGGTCGACGCCCTTGGGCTTCTCGCTCTTCCAGTGCGGGCCGGCGATCATCGTGACACCCGCGGCGTTGCCGGTCGTCCGGCTGCCGGCATAGCCGAAGTTGAACGTGTAGAGATCGACGAGCTGCAGGGACCAGTAGCGGTCCTTCTCGATCTCCGGGTTACGGAACACCATCGGCTCCGCCCGCAGGTCCAGGTAGGCCAGGGAGTAGGGCGTGTCGCTGTTGGGCGTGACCACGGCGGTGTCCGCGGGCGTGAACACCCGTCCCTCGTTGGCCAGCTGGTTGATCGGCGCCTTGAACTGCGGCGATGCCTTGTCGAGGAAGAACTCGTAGGCGACGCCGTAGCCCATCACCATCGGAAAGCCGTAGACGAGGGCTTCCTCGGCGATGGCACCGGCCTCCTTGGCCGAGGTCGCGGCCCAGGCGCGGCCGGAGAGGCTCGCCAGGGCAAGGCCCGCGGGAATGCCGGACAAAACGGTTCGACGAGAGGTCATGGTCTTCTCCGGAGCGCTACGGCGCGAGGCATGCCGCACTCACGAGGCTCAGCCAAGTGAACGTAGAGCGCCACGACCGCGCGCCGATGCGCCCCGGTTGCGGATTACTTGGCCTTCGTTACGGCCGGGATCTTCCATGACCCGTCGAGGATCGAGGGATCCTTCTCGTTGGGCCAGTACATCCGGAGCATCAGGATGAACTTGCCGGCGGGTGCGGGCAGCCAGTTCGCTTCCTTGTCCGCCCCCGGCGACTCGTGCTGGATCAACAGATCGACGGAGCCGTCAGCGTTGGGCTGGAGCTTCTGACGGGCGCTGATCGAGTACCGGTTCAGGGGGTTGGCGACGAAGAAGTAGTTCTCGTCGTACATGGTCAGCGACCAGAAGCCCTCGACCGGCGGCAGATGGCCCTTGGGGAAGTGCATGAAGTAGCGGTCGGCACCGTCATAGGCGGTGCCGTGGGCATCCTTGAGCGAGGTCGGGTAGACGGCATCCTGCGGCCGGTTGGCGCCGAGGCCGATGGCCGTGACCAGCGCCCGCATCAGATAGTCGGTGCCGTAGAGGCCGGTCGTGGTGGTGAAGTTCCAGCCGTTGATGTGCTTGACCGCGTCGTTGACCTTGAACTGGAGCATGATCCGGTCGAAGGCGATGGTCGGAATGCGGCTCGCGAAGTCGGCGTCGAGCTTACCGGCGTCGAAGTCCTGGCCCGGAACCAGGCCGATCCTGGCGAATCGCTCGAGCGCCGGCGCATCCTTCGGCGAGGGCGGGTTCTTCTTCATGAGGTCGGCAAGAAGCGTGAAGTACGCCTTGGCGTCGAGCGCGTTCACCTGGTCGCGCACGGCTTTCTTCATGTCGACCGCCGGGTCGACCTTGCCGGCCGGCGGCGTGTAGTCCGTGCCCCAGGCGCTGAGCGGCACGAGCTTGCACTGGTCCTGCAGCGCATGGACCGCGGCATAGTCCTCGGGCGTGCCCGTGCAGTAGATGCGGCCGAGCAGCCAGACCATGTCGGTCGGCGATTTGTACTCCTTGACGCCGTCCGGGAGCTTGCCCGACCAGCCGGGGCCGGTAATGGCATAGGTCTGCGCCCCTGTCCCCGTCGTCCGCGACCCTGGAACCTGGAACACGTTCGTCCAGCCGTCGAGCATCGGGAACAGGAAGTAGCGGTCCTTCATGTCCGGGATGCTCAGCACCCAGGGCTCGGCGCCGAGGTCGACCCAGGCCGTCGTGTAGAGCGTGTCGGCGTTCGGCGCGGTGACGTCGCGGAAGGACGAGTCAGGGTATGAGCGTGCCCGGACGAACTGACCCATCGGCCCCCGATTGCCCTCCGGGGCGGCGACGTTGGTCATCACCCGACGGGTGAACTCCATGGTCACCAGCGGGTAGCCGTAGACGTAGGCGTCGGTCGCAAGCCAGAAATCCTCCAGGCCCTCGCCGATGCCGAACAGGCCCTCGCTGTGCCCCTGTGCGCGCGCCGTCGCGGCCGCGCCCAGGAGGCCCAGCCCGCCGAGTGCCGCCGCCCGGCGGCTGATACGCACCTGATTCATCGCATTGACCCCTACCTCTGCCACCTCGTGCCGATACCTTCGCTACCCAAGGGGTGTGACAGCTCCATCGCCAATGGTCTTCCCGCAGAAGAACTGCCTCGCGATCCCGCGAGTCGGTGACACAAGTACTGACGACGATCCGCGCTGCCGAGGCATCGACGCCATGGTTGTTCGCAGATATGGTCCCTACAGCTATCGGAATTCCGCCAATATCAGTGAGTTGACATGAACATTCCGCAAGGCGGGTGGCCAGGACCAACTTCCCAGGTCTTTCCAGCAGGAGTCGTCCTGGACGCGGAGTTCGACGATTTCGAAGCGATGGCGGCGATGCCGCGCATGTGGGATCAGCATTACCTGAAACTCACGAGAGGATCATTCGTCGGTGTCGTTCGCGGCGTCCATACCCCTGCCATGCAGGTCGGATGGGTCTCCTGGTCGTCGGGCGTTCTGGTCACCGGTGCCGTTCCGCGCGGGGCGATGACCTTCGGAATCCCGACCGGAGCGGAGGGCCCCGCGCGAACCCACGGCGTTCCGGTTCGCGCGAACCACATCGTGTCCGTCGCCGATCGCGACGAGCTGAACTTTCTGCAACCCGCGGGGGGTGGCGTTTTTTGCCTGTCGCTCGGTCACGAGGTCCTCGATCTCGTATCGGCGACGTTCTTCGGTGCGCCCTGGAGCGCGGTTGCGCCCGCGGCACCGGTCCTGTCCGTACGGGATGACGGCCGCCTCCTGGCCGAGTTCCGCAGGATGCAGGCCCTGGCGACGAGCGTCGATCCGCTCCGGCTCGCCGATCCGATCTTCAGCCGCAGACTGGAGCTGTCGGCCGCCGAGAGCCTGATGGCGCAGGTCACCATCGGGCCGCTGCGGCCCGTGCCGGCAGCCCAGCGACGGCGATTGGCACAAAGGGCCGAGGCCTTTCTGCGAGCGAACGAAAAGCGGCCGGTCGGCATCGCCGAGCTGTGTGCCGCCGTGGGGGCGCCGGAACGGACGCTGCAGCTGGCCTTCCGCGAGTATTTCGGCCTGCCGCCGATCGCCTACCTGCGGGTGCGCCGTCTACACCATGTCCGCCGGCAACTGCTGGAGCTGGGAGCCAGGACGTCGGTCACGGCGACGGCGACCGACTGGGGCTTCGATCACCTCGGCGAGTTCAGCGTCGCCTATCGCCGCCTCTTCGGCGAGACACCGTCGCAGACCCTCCGCCGGTAGGAGCGGGCCCGTCGGCACAGAGACCGAGTCCCGACGTGGTCGCGTCGTCGCCCGCGCCCGACCGCCGTTCACTCCAGGGTGATCTGGATCGCGTCGGCGCCGACGCTGAGCATGAGGCCTTCACGCTTGGCCTTGAGGTGCAGGACGACGTCGTTCTGGTTCTTCAGCCAGATGTCGCCCACGCTGGCGTTGCCGATGACGGCTCCGTACTGGCCCGACGCGTAGGTGCCGGGGAACTGGCCGACATTGGAGAGGTGGTAGACCTCGCCCGCGGCGTCGACCGTGGAGGCACCGATGCCGCCGATGCCGAGGCCGGCGATCTTGAAGGGGTAGGTGCGACCCTGGAAGGTCAGGGTACCGCTGCCGCCGCCGGCATTGCCGATATAGGCGACCTGCACCTCGCGCATCTCGACGAAGCCGCTGGGCTTCTGGCCCTGGAAGGTCGCGTTCGCGGACGGTGGCGGCGGCTGCTGGCCGGTGCCGCCGCCGGTGCAGGCTGCGAGCGAGCCCAGCATCACCAACGCCACCATGCGGGCGGCGCCGACAAACTTCGTGTTCTTGACCATCAAACCCTCCTTGGTGGCGCAGCCCGAAGGCCATCAACTCCGCGGTTGTCCGCAGTTGCGGTCGCGGTGGCTATCGGAATTCTGCCTGTATGAGCAAACGACGATGAATGCTCGACGAGGCGGATAGCCTGGAACGCCGGCCGACGTCTTCTGCGGATTGCGTTCTGGACCCAGAGTGCCCGGGTTGTAGCCCGGGCACTCCGCTTTCCTATTCGCTCGCCTTGTTGCTGGCGCCGGGCATGGCCGCCTTCAGCTTCTCGATGTCGGCGGCCGACAGCTGCGGCCGGTCGATCTTCAGCGTGAGCTTGTCGATCGTGCCGTCGAACGCGAACGGCGGTGCGTAGTCCTGGTCGTCGACGCCGGTCAGCGTGTCGGCACCGACGTCGAAATTCTCGTCCCATTGCAGGATGAAGGGGATCGTGTGCTCCGTCTTTTGGCGCGCGACCTCCTTGCCGTCGACCTTCAGCACGCCTTCTCCGCCGCGGCCGACACCGCTTACACTGTTGAAGGCGAGCGTGCCGATGCCGAGGCCGTCATAGGAGAAGTCGAACTCCACCGTGTGCTTGCCGGGTGTCAGCGGATCCTTGCCTTCCCAGCGGACACGCTTGAGGTCGACGAGGTTCCAGACATAGACCGGCTTTCCCTTCAGCAGGTAGAAGCCGTAGCCGCCGAAGCGGCCGCCATGCGTTACCAGCATGCCGTCCCCGCCGCCCTTCGGCACGTCGATCTCGGCCGTGATGGTGTAGTTCGCGTTCAGCAAGTTGGGCGCATCGCCGTTGGGCGTGCCGGTGAGCACGCCGCGATAGACGAACTCGTTGCGCCCGGCCGTGACACTCGGGCGTGGCGTGACGAGGCGGGTGGCCAGCGAGTTGTCGAGCGGGAACACCTGGTGCTGGGCCGCCTGGATCATGAAGAGATCCTGCATCTCGCGCAGCTTGTCGGGATTCGACGCCGCTAGATCGTGGGCCTGCGTCCAGTCCTTCGAGACGTCGTAGAGCTCCCACTTGTAGGCGTTGACGACATCGGAGTTGGCGACGCCAGCGAGGTTCCAGGGCGGATTGATCGGCACCGTGTTGGCGAACCAGCCGTCATGGTAGATGCCGCGATTGCCCAGCATCTCGAAATACTGGGTATCGCGATGCGAGGGGGCGTCCGCATTGGCCTTCTTGAAGGTGTAGGCCATGCTCACACCCTCGATCGGCTTCTGTGCGATGCCGTCGACCATGTTGGGTGCGGGGATGCCGGTCGCCTCCAGGATAGTCGGCACGACGTCGATGATGTGGTGGAACTGGCTGCGGATCCCGCCCGTGTCGTCGATGTGGCCCGGCCAGGAGATGGCCATGCCCTGCCGCACGCCGCCGAAGTGGGAGGCTATCTGCTTCGTCCACTTGAACGGCGTGTCGAACGCCCAGCTCCAGCCCACCGACATGTGCGGGTAGGTCTTGTCGCTACCCCAGGCGTCGTAGAAGTACTTCAGCTGGTCCGCCACCGGGACCGCAGCGCCGTTGAAGGCCGCGACCTCGTTCGGCGTGCCGATCGGCGAGCCCTCGGCACTCGTGCCGTTGTCGCCATTGATGTAGATGATCAGCGTGTCGTCGAGCTTGCCCATGTCCTCGACCGCCTGGATCACCCGGCCGATCTCGTGGTCGGTGTAGGCGACATAGGCGGCGAAGACGTCGGCCTGCCGGATGAACATCTTCTTCTCGTCGGCGGACAGGTGGTCCCACTTCTTCAGGATATCATCGGGCCAGGGTGTCAGCTCGGCACTCTGTGGAATGACGCCGAGCTTCTTCTGGTTGGCGAAGATCGTGTCGCGCAGCTTGTTCCACCCGCCGTCGAACAGGTGCATGTCGCTGATCTTCTTCACCCACTCCGGTGTCGGGTGGTGCGGCGCGTGGGTGCCACCCGGCACGTAATAGACGAAGAACGGCTTGCTCGGCTGGGTCTCGTTCAGCATCCGCATGTGCTGGATGGCCTCGTCGGCCATCGCCGTCGTCAGGTTCCAGCCGGGCTTGCCCTCGAAGGGGTAGATGGGGGTCGTGTTGCGGAAGAGGTTCGGCGCCCACTGATTGGCGTCGCCGCCGACGAACCCGTAGAAATACTCGAAGCCCATGCCGATCGGCCACTGGTCGAACGGGCCGACTTGGCTCGCCTGAAAGGCCGGGGTGTTGTGGTCCTTGCCGAACCACGAGGTGGCGTAGCCGTGATCGCGCAGGATGCGCCCGATGGTGGCGCTGTCCTTGCCGATGATGCTGTCGTAGCCGGGATAGCCGGTGGCTTGCTCGGATATCACGCCGAAGCCGACCGAGTGGTGGTTGCGACCCGTGATCAGGGCGGCACGCGTCGGCGAGCACAGGGCCGTCGAGTTGAAGTTGGTGTAGCGCAGGCCGGCATTGGCGATGCGGTCGAGTGCGGGGGTCGGGATCACGCCGCCGAAGGTGCTGGGCACGCCGTAGCCCGAATCGTCGGTCATGATCAGGAGCACATTGGGTGCTCCCTTCGGCGGCACCACCTGCGGCGGCCACCAGGGCTTCGAGTCGATGGCGTTCAGATTGATCTCGCCGCCGAACGGCAGCGGCACCGGCGGCAGCACATCGCCCGGAATGCTCTGCGTCGCCGCCGGCGAACCGATCGGCGGCGCCTGATCCTGTGCTCGGGCGGGCAACACGGCCGCGCCTGCAACGAGCATCGTCAGGACGACAATCAGACTTGCTCTGCGCATCACACGACTTCCCCCAGTGTGACGACGTTGGATCAGCGGTAGTGGTCGTACTCCGTCAGCGCCATCCGTACCTCGCGAGCGAGATTAAACAGGGACGTGCACATCAGCCCGAGGGCCAAGATGAACATGATGGCGGCCCCGGGCTCGTGGCGAAGGCCGAAGAAGGCGGCCCCGAAACCGAAAATCACCAGCAGCGTCGTGCAGATCGCGGCACCGACCGCCAGATAGATCGCCTCGTTGAGCAGCGTCGCGCGCCGGCGCAGGCGCGGCAGGTCGGCCTTGAGATGGAGCCGGGCGTCCTCCGCCTCGTCGATCGCGTTGATCGTGCGGATGCGGTCCATGACGAGGTTCTGCCGCGACATGAGGACGGCGACGAAGCCGGATACGGCACCGAGCAGGAACGCCGGTCCCGTCGCCTCACCGATCAGCCGGGAAAGCTGCTCGGTGCTGATCGGTTGGATGTCGATGGCCACGCGCGAAGCTCCTACTGCGTCCAGCCCTGCTGGGCGAAGAAGGAGGCGAGTTGCTTCGCGATGCCCTTGGCGGCGCGGTCGGCATCCGCAACGACCGAGGTGCCCAGCGCCTCGTCGGCCACCTGCAGGCCGCCGCTGACGACCGTCGCCGTCACGAAGTGGCCGGCCAGTGCCCCGACGCCCATGGTCTCCGCCATGCCCGGCTGCAGGCCGCTCTTGGCGTCGACCTCGATCTCGTCGGCCAGCACCTTGCCCCGCGGGCCGGCATCGAAGACCTGGGCCCGCACGACGACGTCGCTGCGGCCGGCGCCGAGGCCGATCGTCACGCGCTCGGCGCGGTTGCCCTGGTCGATCCCAACGAACTGCCCCGTGATCAGCAGGCCGCGTTGCACGCCGGCCGGGATGGCGTTGCCACGCTGCGCGGTGAGCCCGAGATCGCGGATGTCCGCCACCAGCTTCTCGGCCAGCGCGTCGGCCACCTGCCGGCCCACGGCGATCTCCTGTGCCGTAGGCGCCGGGCCGGAGGCACCGCCCATGGTCTCCTTGATCGTGCCGCTGAGACCGGGATCGAGTTGCACCTCGCTGGGCTGGACGGCGAAGTTCTGCACCACCACGACCTGCGGCCGCGGCGCCCGCACCGCGGTCTCGATCTGGCTGCTGCCCTGCGTGCAGGCCGCGAGCGCGCAGGTGGCCAGCACGGCCGCGAGGCCGGACTTTGCCATGTTGATCATCGAAGCGTTCCCGTTTGTTGGTGTCGTGTCCGTCAGAACGTGATCTTCAGGCCGGTGATCGGTCCATGCATGGTCACGTCCCAGTCGAATCGTCTGTTGCCGCTGCCGTCCTGGTACTTCTGGTGCAGGGCGCGGTAACCGATCAGGAAGTTCGAATCACCCTCGCTGAAGATGCTGAACCGGTAGCCGACGAGACCCCAGGCTTCCCAGCTGTACTGGTCGCTGGTGCTGATGCCGCCGATGTCGCCGGCCACGACGGCACTGAACCTGCCGCCGAGATTCCAGATCGAGCGGAGGCCGATGATGGGATCGACCCAGTGCTTGTCCGCCGACTGCGTCGCTTGCCGCTGATTCTGCCGCTCGCGCTGGCCGAACGGACCCTCGACGGAGGCGTTCAGCCGCGCCTGCACCTGCGTGTTCAGGTAGGTGTAGCGGGCACCGCCATACACATCGAAGGTGGCACCGAAGGGTCGCCCCGGCTCGGAGTTCGCAAACGCTACGTCGGCGAACCGGTAGGTGCCGGCCAGCTGCTGCATGACCTGGGTCATCTTGGCGTTCACGTCGAGCGAGGCATCGACGAGGTCGCCGTTGTAGTCGCCGTTCGCGTCGCCCTCGAGTCGCGCCACCAAGGTGTCCGACAACAGGCTGAACGGGCCCTTGCGGAACTCGGCACTCATCATGAGAGCACCGTTGAGGTGCTGCAGGATGTCCGAGAAGCTCAGATCCACATCGGCGTGGACGTCGCCCACCCCGACGGTGCCGTTGAGTGCCATCGCCCAGACGTACGGTGTGACGGTGATCTCGAGCGGGGCCTGCCGCGCCGCCTCGAACGGGTTCGTCGACACCGGCGCCGTGTCCTGGGCGAGCGCCGCCGACGAGCCGACGGACATCCCGCCCGTGAGGGCAAGAATTGCCCATGCCACGGTCCGAACCCACCGCCCGAGTTGAGGGTGCCTGCGCACCTCGTCGTATCCCCCCATCATCCGCGATCCCCGATCATATCCCGCCGATGGGGCGCGGCTATCAGGAAAGCGCAAGCGGCGCTACGGTACGCTTGGAGGAGTTTCCCGCTTGACCAGACGATTGCAGGCGGAACGGGACACTGACACCTGCAGCGAGGCTCGTGGATGCGGGCGAGGCGCGGGGCCGGTTGTTCTCCTTGGCGGCCGGCCGGGCCCAGCTCCAGCCGATGCCCAGTGAGGCGCCTGCAGTAGGCAGCGAGGACCCGGGCGGACTCCGGCGGCGAGCACGGGCGTGTCGAGCTTAACGAGCCGGCAGATGCAGGCGCCGTCGAAGCAGACGAGCGAGGAAGGCCCGTTCGAGTGCCGTTCGGCGTTCTGGGCGTGCGTCTGCGACGGGGATGGCGAGTGAAGGGCGCCCCGCCAGCACGAGGTTGAGCTCAGCGCCTCCACGGTGCCGGCTATCCGTTCTTCTACCACCTTCGTGGTCAGAGCACCGCGCTCGGTTCGGTGCCGAGGACCCATCGTCCGACGGCAGCAGACGCCGGGACCGAGGACCACACCCGCAGCACCCGTAGCGGTGTTTATGTCCCGCGGCGGATCCCGACCAAATGGAACCCCCCTTCAGCCCGCCCGTTACGCCGCGGCATTAGCAGATCTCATTCAGAGGCGGTGGTATCGTATGCAGGCGGCTTCGGTTTTGCGTCAATTTCCGATCACTCCCACTCTAACCGAAGCAGTTCTTCCGAAAAATCTGACCAGCGTACCGGACATCATCTGTTTCTGCCATCTACGGTGGAATTTTGTCTATCAGCGGCCGCAGCATCTGATGCAGCGGTTCGCCGCCGACCACCGCATTTATTATTTCGAGGAATCGATATTCGGCGAGCCGATGAGCCACCTCTCACTTGAGCCTGTCGGCCAGAATATCATCGTCGCCACACCTCACCTTCCCGCTGGGCTCTCGAGTGGTGACCAGACCTGGTTGTTGAGGAAACTCGTCCATCGATTGTGCGAGGAGCAAGGGATCGTTGATCCCATTCTTTGGTACTACAGCCCGATGGCGCTTAGTTTCACCGACGAGGTTCGAGCAGCATCCATCGTCTATGACTGTATGGACGAGCTGACCGCGTTCGCCGGGGCCCCTCCAGAGCTTCGCCGATTCGAGGCCGACCTCATCGGCCGCGCCTCGGTCGTGTTCACCGGCGGACAGAGCCTCTTCGAGTCGAAGCGCCGCTTGCACGAGCGCGTCTACGCCTTTCCCAGCAGTGTCGACGTTGGCCATTTCCGCAAGGCCCGCCAGCGTCTGCCGGAGCCGCCCGACCAGGCCTCCATTCCGCACCCGCGGATCGGCCACTACGCGGTCCTCGACGAGCGGCTGGACAAGGAGCTGATCGCCGCCATCGCCGATGCGCGTCCCGACTGGCAGCTCGTGCTGATCGGACCCGTGGTCAAGATCGACCCGGCGACCCTGCCCCGCCGTCCGAACATCCACTATCTCGGGATGAAGTCCTACGCCGAGCTGCCATCTTATCTCGCGGGCTGGGACGTCGCCTTCATGCCGTTCGCACTGAACGAGTCGACCCGGTTCATCAGCCCGACGAAGACACCTGAATATCTGGCGGCCGGTCGCCGGGTCGTCTCGACCCCGATTGTCGACGTGGTCCGGACCTATGGCGACCAGGGTCTCGTCCAGATCGCGACGACGCCCGACGAGTTCATCGCGTGCCTCGAAGCCGCGTTGGCGGAGCGCGCCCACGGCGGAACCTGGCTCAAGGAGGTCGACGAGCTTCTCGACAGCATGTCGTGGGATCGAACCTGGGCCAGCATGCGGGAGTTCATGGCATGAGCACGCCGCCCCGATGGCCGAACCAACAGATCAACATTGGTGCGACGCCCATTTCGGCGGCCGCTTCGGCAAACGCGCGACGTCACAGCCCCTCGCGGCGGACGCGGACGGGCTTCGATTATCTCATCGTCGGTGCCGGGTTCGCCGGCTCCGTCATGGCCGAGCGCCTGGCGGAGGGGTCGGGCCAGCGTGTACTGCTGATCGATCGCCGGCCGCACATCGGCGGCAACGCCTACGACTATTACAACGAGCACGGGATCCTCGTGCATCGCTACGGTCCGCACATCTTCCACACCAATTCCAACCAGATCGCCGACTATCTCTCGCGCTTCACGAAATGGCGACCCTACGAGCACCGGGTGCTGGCCCATGTCGACGATCGCCTCGTGCCCATTCCCATCAACCTCACCACCATCAATGCGCTCTACGGCCTCACCCTGCAGCCTGATGAGGTGGAGGCGTTCCTCGCCAGCCGGGCGGAGGCGGTGCAGGTCGTGCGCACGTCGGAGGACGTGGTGGTCAGCCGCGTCGGGCGCGAGCTCTACGAGAAGTTCTTCCGCGGCTACACCAAGAAGCAGTGGGGCTTGGACCCCTCCGAGCTCGACAAGAGCGTGACCTCGCGCGTCCCGACGCGGACGAACACCGACGATCGCTACTTCAACGACAGCTTCCAGTGCATGCCCCTGCACGGCTATACTCGCATGTTCGAAAACATGCTCGACCACCCGAACATCAGCGTGATGTTGAACACCGAGTATGAGGACATCGCCGACGAGATCAGCTTCGACCAGCTGATCTTCACCGGGCCCATCGACGAGTTCTTCGGCGACCGCTATGGCCGTCTGCCCTATCGCTCGCTGCGCTTCGAACATTCGACGGTCGATCGGCCCCGGTACCAGCCGGTGGCCGTGGTGAACTATCCCGCCGCCGACGTGCCCTATACGCGAGTGACCGAGTACAAGCACCTGACCGGCCAGGAGCACGCGAAGACGAGCATCACTCACGAATATCCGGCAGCCGAAGGCGACCCGTATTACCCGATCCCACGGCCGGAGAACGCCGAGCTGTTCCACAAGTATCGGAGGCTCGCCGACCAGACCAGCGGCGTCCACTTCGTCGGCCGCCTCGCCACGTACCGCTACTACAACATGGACCAAGTGGTGGGGCAGGCGTTGGCTCTCTATGCCAAGCTCGAGCCGCTCCACCGGGCGCAGGCACGCGGCCGCGTCGCGACCCGTCTGGCCGGCACGACGACGAACGGGCGAGGCGTGGAGGCATGAGGACTTACGGGTACGCCTGATCCGATCCCTGCCGATGAGCGAAAACGTCCACTCCCCCGAGCTGGCGTGGGCAGCGACGACGCGGCCTCGTCTGTTCCGCAGCTTCTTCGCTGCCGGATTCGAGTGCTCGACGCATCGAAGGCGTGACCGGCGTCGCCTCGACCTGATCGAGGCGACACGCCACGACGTCTTGGTCGAGCAGGACTATGCCGCGTTGCCTCGCCTCGGGCTTCGAACGGCACGTGACGGTCTCCGCTGGCACCTCATCGAACGGCGGCCGGGTGTGTACGACTGGTCGTCCTTCCTCCCGATGCTCCAAGCGGCGCACAGCTATGGCGTGCAGGTGGTCTGGGACCTCTGCCACTACGGGTATCCCGACGGACTCGATTTCTGGAGCGGGGCCTTCATCGAACGCTTCTCCCGGTTCGCTCGCGCCGCCGCACGGTTGGTGCTGGAAGAGACGGGCGAGAGCGGCCTCTTCTGCCCGGTCAACGAGATCTCGTACTGGGCGTGGGCCGGCGGCACCAGCGGCCGGATCAATCCCTGCTCACGTCGACGGGGCCCGGCCCTGAAGCGCCACCTCGTCCGCACCTCGATCGCCGGCATCGAGGCCATCCGCGAGGCCGACCCGCGGGCGCGTATCCTCCATGCGGAGCCGCTGATCCACATCACCACGCTTTCGAACCAGCCGCATCACCGCGCGCAGGCCAAACTCAGGAGCGATGCCCAGTTCGAAGCCTGGGACCTGCTCACGGGTGCCCTGGAGCCCGAGCTGGGCGGCAGGCGCGACTATCTCGAGGTTGCGGGCCTCAACTATTACCCGATCAACCAATGGCTCGTGCGCGGCGGTACGCTACCGCTGGGCCACCAGCACTATCGTCCGATGCGCGAACTGCTGTTGGACGTCTACCGGCGCTACCAGCGTCCGATCTACATCTCCGAGACGGGCGCCGAGCGCACGGCTCGGGCTCCCTGGCTTTACTATGTGTGCGCCGAGGTCCGGGCGGCGATGAGCCAGGGCGTGCCCATCGAGGGCATCTGCCTCTATCCCGTCGTCGACTATCCGGGCTGGGACGATGGTCGCCTCTGCGAGGTCGGATTGTACTCGTCAGCCGACGAGTCGGGCCGCCGGACGGTCGATCTGGCGCTGGCCGACGAACTGAAGCGCCAGCAGGCTCTCCTCGCGGCAGGCTCGGCGCTGAGCGACTTCCCGGCGAGTATCGAGGCGGCATCTTGAGCGTGCACGTCCTCGCCGCCGAAAGATCGACCGTGGCTGCAAGCGGCGACCCGTCCTTTCCGGTGCGGGCGATCCCGTTCATCTGGCACTATCTACGGCGGCGGCAGCGCCTCGTCTGGTCGACACTGCTGCTGATCGGGGCCGCCTCGCTCTGTGCGGTCGCCGTACAGTACGGCCTGCGCCTGCTCGTCGATGCGATGATGGCCCCGGTCGGCGGGCGCAGCGGCGTGTGGTGGCCTCTCGCCCTGCTGGTATCCTTGATCGCTGCCGAGAGTGCCTGCTGGCGGGGCAGCGGCTGGCTCACCTGCCGCAGCGTGGTCGCCACAGGCGTCGACATCCGTCTCGACCTTTTCGAGCACCTCTCCGGTCATCGGATGCGCTACTTCGCCGACCAGATGGCCGGAACTCTCGGCGGCAGGATCACCGCCGCAGCGAACAGCGTGGGGCACGTGCTGCGCGCCGGCTCCTGGAGCGTGCTACCGCCCTGCATCGACCTGCTCGGTGCCGTCGTCCTCTTCCTGACGGTCGACCCAGCGATGGCCGTAGCACTGATCCTCGGCGTCGCCGTGCTCGTCTCGGGTCTGTTGTTCTACGGCGTTCGCGGGCGTGCCCTGCATCGGGCCTCGGCCGAGCAGGGCAACATCGCCAATGGCGAGCTGGTGGACGCCGTCGCCAACATGTGGGCGGTAAAGGCGTTCGCCGCACGCAGCCGTGAGCGCAGACGGCTCGAGGACAAGTTCGGGGCCGAAGCGGCCAAGGTCCGTCGCAGCTGGATCTATGGGGAGTCGACCCGCGCCCTGCACGATGCAGGTCTGTGGGTGATCGCATCTGCCATGCTCGTCTGGTGCGTCCACCTCTGGACAGAGGGGCGGATCACGCCCGGCGAGGTCGTGATGGTGAGCGCGCTGACGTTCCGGGTCCTGCACGGTTCGCGGGAGCTGGCTCTGGCCGCTATCGGCATGTCGCAGGAGTTGGCGGTGGTGGAGGAAGCGCTCCATGCCATTGCCGCTGCCCACGAAGTGGCCGACCCGCCGCGGGCCAAGCCGTACCTGCCACGCACCGGCGAGATCGCGTTCGAGCATGTCCGCTTCGCGCATGGTGGCGGTCGGTCCGTCTTCGAGGACTTCGACCTCCGCATCCCCGGCGGGCAGCGCGTCGGCCTGGTCGGCCCCTCGGGTGCGGGCAAGTCGACCCTGACGAGCCTCCTGCTCCGCCTCGAGGACGTCAACGACGGGCAGATCCTGCTCGACGGCCAGCGCCTCACGTCTCTGACCCAGGATTCCTTGAGGGATGCCATCGCTGTGGTGCCGCAGGAGGTCTCGCTCTTCCACCGGACCATCCTCGAGAACATCCGCTATGGCCGCTCCGACGCCTCCGACGCCGAGGTCGTCGAGGCGGCGAAGGCGGCCTCGGCGCACGAGTTCATCGAGGAGCTCCCCGACGGCTACGCCAGCGTCATCGGCGAGCGGGGTGCGAAGCTGTCCGGCGGCCAGCGTCAGCGGCTTGGTATCGCCCGTGCCATCCTGAAGAACGCGCCGATCCTGATCCTCGACGAAGCCACCTCGGCCCTGGACTCCGTCTCCGAGACTGCCATCCAGCTCTCGCTGCAGAGCCTCATGGCGGGTCGCACGGTGTTGGCCATCGCCCACCGACTCTCCACGCTGGCGGCACTCGACCGCATCGTGGTGCTCGATGGCGGCCGGATCGTCGAGGACGGCCCTCCCGCCGATCTGCTGCGCTCCGGCGGTCCGTTCCAGCATCTCTGGCAGCTGCAGGCCGAGGGCTTCGAGCGCGAGTTCGAGCAGCGCGAGGCCGCCTGAGACCAGCCTGGAGGATGAAGGTGGTGCCATGAAGGTCGTGATGATTCCTTCCACGTCCGGCGGGATGGGCCACGTGTCGCGCACGGTGACCCTCGCCAACGCACTGCGGCGCCTGGATCCGGCGGTGGAAATCGAGTTCGTGTTCGATGCCGAGCGGCTGCGGCCGTTCAACATCGATGCCCTGCTGAAGCTCGGTTACAGGCCGCGCCTGATGCCGAGGCGGCTGCCCGACAGCCGGGGCCCGATCGTGCGCGCTTGCCTGGGTGACGCCGACGTCATCGTCGACGACGTGATGCGCTTCCTGCTCCCGCTGCGGGTTCATATCCCACAGGCCGCCTGGATCTCGATCGCCATGCATCCGATCGGCGACGAACTGTTCATGGAGTGGCCCCATCTGGCGCAGATGGACGGTGTGATCTGGCCTTATCCGCCGGCCGTCGGCCTGCCTTCCGGGCTGGAGATCGTCGCCGACAAGGTCGCGACGACAGGACCCTTTCTCGACCTCGACGACATTCCGGACCGGCGGACCGCCCGCGCACGGCTCGGCATCGACGCCCAGGAAGTCCGCATCGTCTATGCCCCGCGCGGCTTCCCGTTCGGCAAGGACTTCGGGCACGCGATGGTAAGCGGCATCTACGCCGCGGCAGAGCGGCTGCGCCGCGAGCACAACCTACCGCTGCGGTTAGTCTTTCTCGCGGTCGCCGATCCTTCCGACCTTCGCGATGTCGAAGGCTTCCCGACCGTGCCGCCCCCCTGGGTCTCTGTGCTGGGCCTTCAGACGCAGACCGATGCCCTGCTCCAGGCACGCGCGGCCGACATCCTGGTAGCGGAGGGGACGAGCACGATCCACGAGGGTGCCGCCCTCGGCACGCCGCTCGTCCTCGTCCCCGGCCCCATCACCGAAATCCTCCTGCTGACGGCGGCCATGAAGCGCCAGGGCGCAGCCCAGGTGATCGACCCCGAAACCGTCGGGCCCGAATCCTTTGCGACCGCATTCTCCTCAATCCTCTTTGACGCAACTGCGCGCCGCCCGGCGCTCGATCGTGCGCGCGCCATGGTGGCAGGCGGCGGTGGCACCAAAGCTGCCGCCGAGTTCGTCCTGAACGTCGGTCGGCGGCATAGAGGCTCTCGGTCGGGCGAGGCCGCCGCGTAGATCGACCTCCTCAGGACATCAGCCAGCGACCATCATGTTGCCGTGCGGATCGAACCTGGCGGTCTGGCCTGCCGGCAGCAGGAAGGTGGTCGTGGACAGCTCGATCAGCGCTGGTCCGTTGACCGCCGCACCACTGCCGATGGTGGCGCCATCGTAGACCGGAATGTCCGCCGAGGCCGAGCCCGCCCCTATTAGGCAGGGCCTCGACGCCTTCGGCAGCACAGGGCCTGCCTGCGCGCCAACGAATTGCCCCCGTCTCTTCGAGCCGCCAGTGTCGCCGCTGGCGCGGACCTTCCAGGTCGTGAACTCGACCGTGTCGGCCTCGTCCTTGATCGTGTAGATCCGCTCGTGGGTCGCGTGGAACCGCGCGACGATGTCTGCCAGATCGAGTTCCGCCTCGTCGCCCGCGAGTTCGAACGGCACCTCGATATCCCACGACTGGTAGAGATAGCGCGCCATGAAGGCGTAGCTGAAGCGCTGCTTCTCCAGCGGGAACCCGCTCCGCTCCAGGAAGGCCCGACCGCGGTCGCGCAGGCGGCGCAGCAGGGCGGCGACGCGCTCGGCTGGGAAGTCGGTGTGGATGGCCTGCAGGGTCGCCGTCTCTTCCCAGTGCACGTCGGACATCAGGCCGCCGAGCGCACTGAAGCCGGCCGCCAGCCTCGGCACCATGTAGCCCTTGATGCCGAGCAGCTTCGCCATCTCGCCGATGTGGCAGGCGGTGGCGCCACCGCCGCAGACGAGGAAGCTGTCGCGCGGATCGATGCCCTCGTTGACGGTGATGTCCTCGATGGCGGCGATCATGTTGTGGTTGCTCGTCGTGTAGATCGCGTAGGCGGCATCGAACATGCCGAGGCCAAGTTCGGCGGCGATCCTGCCGACGGCCTGTTCCGCAAGGGACCGGTCGAGCTTGATCCGGCTGCCCAGGAAGTAGTCGGGATCGATGATTCCCAACACCACATTGGCGTCGGTCACGGTCGCACGCGTACCGCCCAGGCCGTAGCAGGCCGGACCCGGCCGGGCGCTGGCACTCTGCGGGCCCACGCGCAGCAGGCCGCCATCGTCGATCCACGCGATGCTGCCGCCGCCGGCCCCCACCGAGCGCACGTCGATCTTGGGTATGCCCAGCATGTCCCAGCCGAGCATCGCCTCCGGCGACACGACGAGCTGTCGGTCGCGGAGCGCCGAGACGTCGAAGGTGGTGCCGCCCATGTCGACGACGATGACGTGCGGCGCGTCCGTCAGATGCGAGGCCGCTATCGGCGCCAGGGTCGGGCCGGACATGACGCTGTAGATCGGCCGCTCGATGATGTCGTCGGGCGGCATCATCCCGCCGATGCAGTTGGCGATCAGCAGCTCGTTCCGGTAGCCGGCCTCCTCCAGCCCGTCGCGCAGCGCCTTGGTGTAGGCAGCGACCGTCGGAAACAGCGAGCTGTTGATCGCGGTCGCGATGGTCCGGCGATATTCGCGTGGGATCGGGTTCAGCTCGTGGCTCAGCGTGATAGGGATCTCCGGCCAGAGGTCGGCGACCAGTTCCCGGACGCGCAGCTCGTGGCTCGGGTTGACGATCGACCAGAGCAAGCTGACTGCCACCGCCTCCACCTTGCAGCGGCGGAGATGCTCGACCGCGGCCACGACATCGGCCTCGACCAGCGGCGTGATCTCGTTGCCCACTGCGTCGATCCGACCGCCGATCTCGCAGGTACGGCTGCGCGGCACGAACGGCTCGGGATAATCGATCTTGAGGTTGAAGGCCCGCTTGCGCGGCGACTCCCGGATGGTCAGCACATCGGGATGGCCCTGCGTGCAGAGCAGGCCCACCGGTGCGGTCTTCCCCTCGACCAGCGCGTTCGTCGACACGGTCGTCCCGTGCACGATGAGGTCGACCTCGCCCAGGAATTCGCGCAGCGACATGCCCCGGCTCTGCGCCGCCAGCTCCAGCACGGCGAGGAAGCCCTGGTGAAAGACGCCGGGCGTCGTCGGTGACTTGAAGATCTCAAGGCCGCCGCCGTCCTCGTGCAGGATCAGATCGGTGAAGGTGCCGCCGATGTCGATGCACGCGGTGAACATGGTCTACCTCGAAGACGTCGCGGGTTGATTCAGGGACGTGGCGGCGTTTGCGGTGCTGCGACCGGGTCGCCAGCCGACCTCGTAGTCGCCGAGCAGGCCCTGCGGTCGCGAGATCAGGACGGCCAGCAGCAACAGGGCGAGGCCGATCTCCTGCAGGCCGGGCGGGGCGGACACGGCGACGCCGAAGACGTCGACCCCCTTCTCGATCGAGCGCAGCACCTCGTTGGCGGTCGACACCAGCCCCACACCGACGACCGCCCCGGACAGGCTGCGCATGCCCCCGACGACCAGCATCGCCAGCGTGACGAAGGTCAGGTCCAGATAGAAGGTGCTGGCGGTGACGGTGCCGAGGAAGTGGACGTAGAGAGCACCGCCGAAGCCGACGATGGCGGCGCTGAGCACGAAGGCGATCAGCCGCTCGCTCGCGACGTCGATGGCGCTGGCGGCGGCCGCAACCTCGTTCTCGCGCGAGCAGCGCAGCAGCAGGCCGTGGCGAGACTGCCCGTAGAGCGATGCTGCCAATAGGGCGAGGACGGCACCTCCGGCGGCCACCCAGATGTCGGTGACGCGCACCACGCCCACCAGCGCCTGGCGACCGCCGGTCACCGCCTGCCAGTTCAGGGCGACGACGTGGATGATGGCGAGCACCGCGAAGGTGGCCATCGAGGCGACCACACCCTTGAGGCGCATGAGCGGCAGACCGATCGCCCAGGCGACAAGACCGGCCGCTGCCGTTCCCACCAGGACGGACAAAGGCACCGGCATCTGGAGCGACTCGAGGGCCGGCGGCAGGTCGAGCAGGGCCGCCTTCTTCACCGGCGGCATCGAGAGAATGGCCGACACGTAGCCGGCGATCGCCATGAAGCCGACATGGCCGAACGAGACGACGCCGGAATTGCCGACGAAGACCCACAAGCCCACGACGACGACCAGTTTCACGAGCGCTTCGGTCAGGGTCCGCTGTAGAGCCGGGCTCGCCAGGTCCCCGAGTAAAGTGACGGCGAGCACCGCCGCGCTCAAAAAGAGCCAGGTCGACCATCGCGCGGCGAGGTCGCGCCGGGAGGACTCGGTCCTCATACCCGGTCCAGATCGCTCTGCCGCAGCAGGAGGCCGTTCGGGCGCCACAGCAGGAAGGCGATGAAGATGAGGAAGATGAAGGCGTCACGGTAGGGTCGAAGGTCGACCGGCAGGAAGCTCTGCAGCCCGACCGAGACGATGCCGAGGACGAAGCCGCCGAGTGCGGCACCGGGCAGCGATCCGATCCCGCCGATGACGCAGGCGACGAAGGCGACGAGGACCATGTTGACCCCCATCTTGGTGCCGACGCTGCCGGACTGCGCCACGACGTAGAAGGCCACAGCCGCGGCGAGCACGCCCGAGATCGCGAAGGCGATGGCGATCACCCGGTTGGCGTCGACGCCGACCAGGCGCGCCATCGCGAAGTCCTCGGCCGCCGCCCGCATCTGCACGCCGATCGGTGCCAGGCGGAAGAACAGCATGAGCGCCCCCAGCAGCAGCGTCGTCAGGGCCAGCGTGGCGACCTGCAGCAGTGGGATGCTGGCCCCGGCGAGATCCATGCTGCTGCCGAGGTCGCTCATGAAGTCGACCCCGGTCGGCCGCCCGCCGAAGATCATGAGGGCGATGTTCTGGACGAGGTAGGAGACGGCGAAGGAAGCGATCAGCAGGGTGGCGGGGTTGGCCCCGCGCAGGGTGCGGAACACGCCGCGCTCCAGCAGGAGGGCCACCAGCACGGCGACGACCAAAGCCGACACGATCCGCAGCCAGGTCGGCTGGCCGGAGAGGGCGTAGAGCGTGTAGCCGGCCGACATGATCAACTCGCCATGTGCGAAGTTGACGAGCCGCATGATGCCGAAGATCAGGCCCACGCCGAGAGCGGCCAGGGCGTAGACCGCCCCCAGGCTCACCGCGTCGATGAGAGCTTGGAGCAGGCTCATGCGCCGACAGCAACCGTCTGCGCCGGACCGAAATAGGCCTCCTCGAAGGCGGCCGTTCCGGCGAGGTCGGCGGAAGTGCCGCTCATCCGCACCTCGCCCGAGCCCAGGACATAGGTCCGGTCCGCGATGCCGAGGGCGCGCTTGATGCTCTGCTCCACCAGCAGGACGGTCGTACCGGACTGCCGGAGCGAGCGGATCGCCTCGAAGACCTGATGGACGACGAGGGGGGCCAAGCCCAGTGACGGCTCGTCGATCATCAGAAGCTGAGGTCGTGCGAGCATGGCCCGCGCGATGGCCAGCATCTGCTGCTCGCCGCCGGACAGCTTGCCCGCTTTCTGCCCGGCCCGCTCGCGCAGGATGGGGAACAGGCCGAAGAAGCGCTCGATATCGGCCGCCACCTCCGTCGCGTCCTTGCGGACGGTGGCGCCGATCCGAAGGTTCTCGGCGACCGTGAGCGAGGAGAAAATGCGCCGTCCCTCGGGCACCAGCGAAATGCCCTGCGCGACGCGCTGCTCGGGAGTCGTCCCGAGGATCGATCGGCCGTCGAGCGACACGTCGCCCCGCCGGGGTGCCACGACGCCGGCGATCGTCTGCAGCAGGGTCGACTTGCCCGCACCGTTGGGGCCGATGACGGCCACGATCTCGCCCTTGCCGACTTCCAGCGAGACGCCACGGAGCGCCACGACATTGCCATAGGCGACGTGCAGGTCCCGGACCGCGAGCATCGCCTAGTGCAACTCCTCGCCCAGATAGGCGCGCCGCACCTCGGGATCGGCCCGGACGGCCTCGGGCAGCCCCACGGCGAGCGTGCGCCCCTGCTCCAGCACCTGGATGCGATCGCATAAGGAGAAGACCAGCGACACTCGATGCTCGATCAACAGGATCCCGCAGCCGACCTCGTCGCGTACGTCGGCGATAACGCTTCGCAGATCCTCGCATTCGGCATCGTTGAGACCCGCGGCCGGCTCGTCCATCAGCAGGAAGTGCGGCCGCATCGCGATAGCCCGCCCGATGCCGACGCGCCGCTCCTCGCCAAAGGGCAGGCTCGACGAGCGCTCCTGCGCCCTGGCCGACAGGCCGAGGCCGTCGAGAACCTGCATGGCGCGGGACCGCGCCGTACCCCGGTCGACGCCCATGGCGATGGCCCCGGCTTCGACGTTCTCGACGACGCTGAGGCCGCCGAAGAGGAGGACGTTCTGGAAGGTGCGCACGAGGCCCCGCTTCGCGCGTGCCGCCGCATCCATGCGTGTCACGTCCTCGCCCTGCAGCACCACCCGTCCCGAGGTCGGCCGCTGGAAGCCTGTCAGCACGTTGACGAGGGTCGTCTTGCCGGCACCGTTGGGCCCGATCAGGCCCAGGATCTCGCCCGGGCGCAGATCGAGATCCACCGAGCTGACCGCGCGCAGCCCCTGGAAGTTCACGCTGATCTCACGCGCTTCCAGGGTGCGCTGGCCGTTCCGTGCCTCCGCCATGTCGACCGGGACGAACCGAGCTCAGCCCGGCCTCACTCCGGCATCTTCTGCGCCGAGATGATCCCGACGACCGTCCCCTGCTTGCCGTTCTCGATTTCCATCAGCGCCAGGTCACGCTGGTTGTTGATGTGCGTCTCGGCGGTGAAGGTCGTCGGCCCCACCAGCAGCGGCTCGCCTGCGAACTTCTCGAGCTCCGCCCGGACCTTCTCCGCGTCGAGCTCGCCCGCACGTGTCACGGCCTTCGTCCATGCCTCGATGACGCCGTAGCCAGTGACAGTGTGCGAGGTGATCGGGTGATGGCCGAACTTCTTCTCGAACTTCGCCATGTAGTCCTGCATCGCCGGCCTCGGATCCGTGCCGAAGACCGAGGCGTAGGTGACGAAGTAGAAGTTGCCGAGGCCGGGTGTGGCCTCCAGCCAGTAGTCGCCGTCCCAGGACTCCGACGCCACCACCGGCTGGTCGATGCCCGCCGCCCGAAGCTGGCGAAGCGCACTCGGACCCGCCGGCGGGAACGACGCTAGCGCGATCACGTCCGGCTGCTGCGGCAGCGCCTTGATCCGGTTGATCTGGGTCGAGATCTGCGGGTCCTCGCCGCCATAGGTATCCTGGCCGAGGAAGCCCTTCTCGCCGGCCAGCTCGATCCAGCGGCGCTTGAAGGCGTCGGCGAAGCTCGCATCGAAGGCGATCGTCGTCTCCAGCAGGATGTAGGCCGTCCGCCAGCCCTTCACATTGTAGGCCCACTCGGCCAGTGCCACGGCCTGCCCGGGCGAGCTCGTCGCCATGGTGAAGGCGTTGGGACCGATGCCCGAGGGGCCGAACTTCGGATCGCCGGCGCAGGTCGAGAAGGTGATGAGCCCGGCATCGTTGGCGACGGAGGCGGCCGCACTGCCGAAGTCGTAGTCGCAGGTGACGACGACCAGCGAGGCACCCTGGTCGATCACCTCCTGGGCCGCCGTCGAGCCCTGGGCGATCTCTGACTTCGTGTCGGCGTAGACGATCTTGAGCGGCCGGCCGAGCAGGCCGCCCTTGGCATTGATCTCCTCGACCGCCAGCTCCATGCCCTGCGCCGGTCCCTCGTCATAGGGGGCGACCACGCCGCTCTGCGCGATGGCGGCACCGATGACGATCGGGTCGGCGGCACGAGCCCCGTGGCCCAGACCCAGGACGGCACCCGCCAGGAGGATGGCCAGATGGCGGCCGAGTAAACGCTGGACGGTCATTCGATCGTTTCCCCTTGTTTTCTTGTCGGGCGAGTTGGACTGAAAGGAAGACGGTGCCGAAATCACGTGCCGATCTGCTGGCGTAACGCCTCCGTCGCTGCCTGATCGATCACATGGTCGATCCCGTTCTCGCTCGGGCGGAGCACGACGCCGAACACCTCGCGGGCGGCCACGACACTCAGCCAATGCTTGTTGACGTCGCGCGCCACGAGTGCGGGATCCCGGTCCAGCGGACGGCCGTACCCGCCGCCGGCACAGCTGCGATAGTGCATCGCCTCGTCCGCACCCACGCGTTCCTGATGAAACGACGGCAGAAGCGTCTTCTCACCGTCCGGGCTCCGCTTCCAACTGCCGGACGTGGCGCCGGGCCGGCCGCCCAGCACACCCTTGGCGGGGAAGGTGCCGCCGTCACCGCAATAGTCGACAATCATCGGGCCGGTCAGCGAGCGGTACGACCCGCCAATGGCTGGAGCACCGTTCCACCTGCCGTAGCCCATGCTGTCTTGGACGACGCGGCGTTCCTCGACCAGGATCGGGTACATCGCCTCGTCGACCTCGATCGAGTCGGTGACCATGATCCCGCCGCCGACCGCACACTCATAGGTCAGCCAGCCGTCGTGCCCGTAGACGCCGGGGCCGCCCGACAGGCCCATCATCAACTGGGTGATGTACTCGACCGCCTGCGCACGGCGGCTGTCCACGCCCGAGATCACGCCGAGCGCGGCCGAGAAGTTGCCACCGCCCTCCCCCATCCCGAACGGCTCGCCCATCTCCGAGAACGCGCACTGCACCGCGTTGGCGAGGCGCTCGTTGACGTTGCTGGTGGCGCAGGACGTCCCGATCGGATGCTTCGGTCGGCCGACGACGCAGCCGTCGCGCAGCAGCGGCACGATCCGGCTGGCCGAGCCGTCATTGTGCGGGATCGACGGATCGATGTTGAAGAAGACGCCGATCCGGCACGAGGCGACGGCACAGGCTTCGGACAGGTTGAGCCCGCCCGGCACGCAATCCGGATTGTCCCGCACGTCGACCGTGATGAGACCTTCCTCGTTGTCGACCGTGACCACGGCACGAATGGGGATGCCTTCGTCGGCGACACCCGGCACCGGGTCGTGGCGGACCTCGTAAGTGAAGGTACCGGCCGGCATCTGCTTAATGGCGGCGATAGCGCGGCGCCGGCCATAGTCCATCCAGGCCTCGATGAACGCCTTGACGGTGTCCACCCCATAGGCGGCGATGATCTCCTTGATCCGCCGCTCGCCGGTGCGGCAGGCACCCACCTGCGCACGGTAGTCGCCGTACCAGATGTTGCTGACCCGGATCTTCTGGAAGCCGATGCGCAGGATGTCCGGCTTGTCCTGGAAGTTCTCCTGGATCCGCACGCACGGAAAGTGCACGCCCTCGCGGTAGATCGAGTCGGCGTAGGGCAGATACGTCGTCGGCTCCGGTGCACCCATGTCGGCATGGTGCGAGCGCGACATCGTCCAGAAGAGCGGCTCGCCCTCGTGGAAGACGGGCACGCACAGCGTCAGGTCGGCATGGTGCGTGCCGCCGTAGAACGGGCTGTTGTTGAGGAAGCCGTCGCCTTCCTTGATGTCGTCGAACAGTTCCGTGATCGGCTTCGTCGTCAGTTCGAGCGCGTTCACGTGGATCGGCAGCGCCTCCTCGACGGAGACGAGCCGATGGTCGTAGGTGAGGATGCCGCACGACATGTCGCGCGCGTTCTTGATCACGCTCGACCGGCTGGCCTTCATGACCGTGTTGGTCATCTCGCGGATGATCGATTCGAAGCGGTTGGAGAGTACGGAAAGCAGGACCGGATCGAACGAAGCGGCAGCCGCTGTGCCACCGCGCTCCTGTGCTTCCACACCCGCCATGCGAGCACCCCGTCCGACTTTGTTGGGCTCAGCTTGCCTGCATTAGCATGTGATCACAAGGCTTGCATTTTCTTCAGGAGGGTCGGGCGGCTGGCCCCGTCACGGCTGCCCGTGCGGCATCTGGAACGGCTCCCGCGAAGCGAAACGCCGAAGCACGTTGCCGGTCATGCGGGCGACCTCGTTGTTGTACCCGTTCCACGCCATCGCCCCCGCCCAGGCGATGGAGCCGGTGGAGAACACGGCACCTCCGCCCACGGTCTCGAAGAACACCAGGTCGGCACGGATAAGATCGGTCTGCGTCCCGCTCATGTCGGGCGTCGGATCGAGCATGTCCTCCGGCGTCATCAGGTAGATGTCGGTGTGGCGCTCCGAGCTTCCTAGCACCAGCGCGTGGGCCGGCGTGCCATACGCGGGGTCGGCGCGGTCGATCTCCAGGCCGGCAGCACCTCCGCCCGACAGGCCGAAGCCGCCGAAGGCACGACCCGGCGTGGCGTCGAGACCTTCGAAGATGAAGGCTGCGCGCGTGTCCGCCGCCGCTTCAGTCAGCCGATAGGGCTCCGAGAGGTCGAAGCCCTGCGAACTCATGATCAGCCCGCTGAGCATCCCCGATGGCCGGCCGTTGCGGCGCCACAAGCCGCCATACTCGCCCGTGAAGGCGTGGTGAAACTGCCCGTGCCCCGGCTCCCAGGGCCGGATCCCGGCCTCCGAGCGGCGGCACTCGATGACGCCGGGATGGGCGTCGCTGAAGGAGATCCGCCAATAGAACCCGTTGCCCCCCAGGTACATCAGGCGTCCGCCGCGGTCGACGAACCCCTGGAGCGCGTCGAGCATCTGGAGCGAGTAGTATTCGGGATGCGTTCCGGTCAGGACGACCTTGTACTCCCGCAGCAGCGACAGGCCCTCGTGGTCGAGGTCCTCGTCCGTGACGACGTCGTAGGCGATACCTTCCGCCTCCAGCCACCCCGTGACGTGCGTGTCGGCGTTGAACTGCCACAGGTTCGAGCCGAGGCCGCCGAGGAAGCCCTTGATCCCGGGCTGCAGGTCGACGATCGGGCGGTTGCGGGAGGAGTGGAACACCCCCGAGCCGTCGCCGTGCACCTCGTAGAAGGAGAACCCGAGTTCCGGGTGCTCTTGCAGGAAGGCATGGTGCGGCTCGATCTCGACCAGCCGCCCCATCCCGACCTCCGTCCCGGGCACGTCGAGGCCTAGGCGATGGTTCGCATAAGCGAGATAGCTGGCCGTCGGGAGCAGGAAGCAGACGGCGTTCCCGCTCGGCTGGTCGGCGGGCGGCCTGACGGCGAAGACGCAGTGATAGGCCCGTGCTGGATTCTCGTCGGGCACGAGGCGGACGGCATAGATCCCGCTTCGGAGGTCGGCCGGCACCCGGAACGAGAAATCCGTGTCCCACTCGGCGTCCGTCAGATCGTCGTCGTGGAAGTGGATGGCCGAGTAGAGGTCGGGTCGGTCCGTCCACGCCAGGCAGGACGCATCCCAGCGCCACCCGGTCATGGCGCGTGCCGGACATTGGCACGTGACCCCGTTCAGCCGATGGGGCGACGAGTCGAGGATGGCGGTCCCGCCGATCTCGCGACCGAAGTCCCAATGGGCGACGACGTCACGGCGTCGGGCGAGCAGTGCGGGTCGTGCCAGCGCAGTATAGGCGTCGATCGCCGCGAGGACGCTGTCGAAGAGGACCGGCGAATCGATCTTGCCGTCGAAGTGGGCCTCCCCTTCGACACGCGCAGCGATCACGACGTGGGTGAGCCCGGCTGCACTCCACCATTCCGCCGCCTCGCCCGTTGCTGATTCCCGGCACGTCCCGCCATCGTCGAGTACGGAGAGGTGAAGGGACTTCGTCTCGGCATCGTGGCTGGCGACCAGCACGGACCACGCCCGCATAGGCAGCGGCGCCGCGACGTTCACCGAAGCGGCTCCCACCCTGACGACCGGACGCGCTTGTTCATCGAGCGCCAACTCTGCACCGGTACCAGCCAGGGCAAAAACCACCCGCTCCTTGTCGCCCAGCCGTGTCGGCCAAACGGGCACGGCCAGGGTGAAGCTCGTGAGCGAGGCCAGCGTCCGGCCGCGGTCAGGAACGCGCACGCAGGAGCCCGGCCGGATCGGTTGCACCCGCGCCGGCCGCGTGCCGCCGAGATCGAGCGTCACCGGTTCGTCCCGATACCCGGGACCTTCCGGATTGCGATCCCCCTGGATGATCCGTCGCAGGTCTGCCCGGTAGGTCCGGGCGCCATAGGACCCGACCTTGACGGCGACCTCGTCCCCGGGTGCTGCGCTCAGCCGGTCGGTATAGCCGACGAGCGTCAGCACGAGCCCGTCTCCTCGCGGCCGTTCAGCGGCGGGCCGCCGAGGTCGCGCCAACGCCGCACGAACACGTCGCGCTCCGCAGCGGCGAGGTCGGTGTACTCGATGTCCGGACAGGGCTCGATCGGCATGCCTCGTCCGGCCGGCAGGCACGCCAAGCCCCAGCGGCGATAGGGCTCCAGGCAGACGACGACATACTTCCCGCGCGGTCCCAGTCCGCGCATCACGTTCAACACCCGCTGCAGCCCGGGACTGTGATATCCGAACGGCTGTGCCAGGAATTCATGGGCATACGGGATGTCGTCCGTGGTGAGGACGTAGCGCGCCATCGCTCGACTCGCCCCGACTATGCCGCCGCCGGTGTCAGTCCGGCCCACACCTCGTCGAGCGTGCGCTGCAGCGTGGTGAACAGTTCGTCGACCTGAGCCTCGGTGATGATGAAGGGGGGCGCCAGAACGATAGCGCTGCCCAGGGGCCGACAGATGAGGCCGTTGCGCAGCGCCTGCCGGGCGACGCGTTCCGACACGTCGAGGCGCCCCTCGAACGGCGTCTTGCTGTGCTTGTCCGCCACCATCTCCAGCGCACCCATGAGGCCCACGCCGCGGGCCTCGCCGACCATGGGGTGGCTCGCCATGGCCATGAGCCTCGACTGGAACAGCGGCCCCATCCGCTCGACATTGGCGAACACGCCGCCCTCGATCAGTTGATCCAGCACCGCAAGGCCGATGGCGCAGCCGACGGGATGCCCGCCCGTGGTGAAGCCGGTCGGCAGTTCGTCGTAGCTGGCCGACGCCTTCTCGACCCGCTCCGACATCGCGGGCGACAAGATGATCGCCCCCATCGGAAAGAAGCCGCCCGTGATCACCTTGGAGGCGACCACGATATCGGGCTTCATGTCGTAAGTGAGAGAACCCCAGAACTTGCCCGTACGGCCGAAGCCGCAGATCACCTCATCCGCGATCAGCGGCACGCCGTACTTCCTCAAGACCTTCTGCACCGCCGCGAAATAGCCCTTGGGCGGCGGGATGACGCCGCCGGCACCGAGCACGGGCTCGGCGAAGAAGCCGGCGATGAATTCGGGGCCGATGTTCCTGATCGTCTGCTCCACCTCCAGCGCCAGACGCGCCGAGAACGCCTCCTCGGTCTCACCCGGCAGCCCCTCGCGCCAGTAATGCGGACAGGTCAGGTGGCGAACCTCCGGCAGCGGCAGTCCGGAAGCTGTCTTGACGTAGTCCTTGCCGGTAAGGCTGGACGTCATGATCGTCATGCCGTGATAGGCGTTCTTGCGGCTCAGCAGCACCCGGCGATGCGGCTTGCCCTCGGCTTCGGCCAGGAACCAAAGCAGCTTGACGACGGTGTCGTTGGCCTCGGAACCGGAGTTGGTGAAGAAGACCCGGTCCGCCTCCATGGGTGCGAGGGCGACGATCCGCTCGGCGAGATCGAGTGCCGATTGGGCGACCCGGCCGAAGAAAGCGTGGTAGGCGGTCAGCTTCGAATACGCTCGCTGCGCCGCCTCGACCAGCGCCGGGTTGTCGAAGCCCAGCACCACGTTCCACAGGCCGGAATTGCCTTCGAGGTACCGCCGCCCCTGGTCGTCATAGATGTAGATCCCCTCGCCCCGGTCGACGATGACCGGCCCCGTCTGCTCGAGCGTGGGAATGTGCGAGAACCCGTGAAGGAAGGCGCTGGGATAGTTGCGGACGGTCATGGTGGCTTCTGCTCGAAGGAGTGCCGGAGCCCGCCCATGGCGTGGGCAGGCTCCCGCTGTAGGGACCCGAAGCTCAGGCAGACTCTATACCGAGAGCTCAGTTCGCTTTCACGCGCGACCAAGCCCGATCGTAGATCTTCAGGTCCGGGCCCAGATCCTCGAAGATCTGCAGCTTCGCCCGTACCTCCGGCGACGGGTTGATCGCCGGGTTGTTCTTCAGGTCGGCCGGCAGCAATTCGACCGCAGCCGTGTTCACTGAGCCGTTCGTCAGCATGGTGGTGTTCAGCGCCGAGATGTCGGGGCGCAGCATGAATTCCATGAACTTGCGCGCGTTCTCCTTGTTGGGGGCCGTCTTCAGCATGCAGATGTCTTCCTGGTACATCGTGGCCCCTTCGCTCGGAATCACGAAGGCGAGCTCGTCGGGCTTCTGATTCACGTTCAGGACCGCCCCGACATACCAATGCGCAGCGCCGATATCGCCGGACTCGATCAGCGGCACCACGTCGTAGCGGAACGCCGCCACGTTCGGCTTCTGCGCCAGGATGAACTCCTCGGCGGCCTTCACGTCGGCAGGATCACGCGAGTTCACCGACTTGCCGTTAAGGATGAGGCCGACGCCCAAGGTCTCGCGCAGATCGTCAAGCAGCGTGATCTTGCCGGGGTTCTTGGCCGCGTAGTCGAAGAAGTCCTTCCACGAGGTCAGCTCGCCGCCGACGACCTTCTTGTTGTAGAAGATGCCCACGGGTCCCCAGGCATAGGGCATGCAGTAGTCGGCCTTCGGATCCTGCTTCGACCGCAGGGCTCCGGGGTCGATGTTCTTGAAGCCCTCGGCCTGATTGATCTCGGTCTTCTCCAGGAGGTCGAGCTGCAGCATGATGTCGTTCATGTGCACCGACGGCCAGACGAGGTCGTAGCCAGTCGCACCTGCCTGTATCTTCGCCAGCATTTCCTCGTTGGTCGAATAGGTGTCGAGGGACACCTTGACGTCGTACTCGTTGGCGAACTTGTCGATGACCTCGGGATTAATGTAATCGCCCCAGTTGTAGAGATGCAGTTCGCCTTCGGCGGCGGCCGGCCCGACGGCGGCGATCAGCAGCGCCCCGACGGCGGTGGCAGAGGCGAGCAGGTTCCTGAGGGTCATGCGGTGCTCCCGTTTCTTCAGGGTTTGCGCGATCGGAGATAGAGACCGACGCTGGCGATCACGAAGGAAAAGCAGATCAGCAGCACGGCCAGCGCGTTGATCTGCGGCCTGATCCCACGGCGCATCATCGCCAGGATGAAGAGCGGCAGGGTCTGGGTGTCGACGCCGGCGATGAAGTAGGTGATCACGACATCGTCGAGGGAGATGATGAAGGCGAGGAGAAAGCCTCCGACGATGCCAGGCATCAGCATCGGCAAAGTCACGCGCCGAAACGTCGTCCAGGGACCGGCCCCGAGGTCGGCCGACGCGCGTTCCAGCGACTCGTCCATCGTGGCCAGCCGGGCCGACACGACGACGTAGGCGTAGCATGTCAGGAACGTGCAGTGCCCGATGACGATCGTGACGAGACTGAGTTGAACGCCGGCACCCACGAAGAAAATCAGGAGTGCTATGCCGAGGACGATGTCCGGCATGATCATCGGCAGCACCAGCAGCGCCTGGTAGAAGCGCCGGCCCGCGAACTGGTAGCGGGCGATCGCCAGTGCGGCGGCGGTGCCGATCGCCGTCGAGATGATGGCGGCCGAGAGGGCGACGACGAAGCTGTTGCGCACTACCTGGAGGATGCGCTCGGGGTTCTCGGTGAACGCCGAGTCGAAGGAGGCCCCCGCCGGGCGCATGCCGAACAGCGTCACATACCAATCGGTCGTGAAGCCGCTCCAGGCCGCCATGTTGACCGCGTTCGCATTGAAAGAATAGACGAAGATGAGGGCCAGCGGCGCGTACAGGAACAGCATGAACAGGACGCCGTAGCCGGTCAGCGCCCAGTTCCCGAAACTGCTGCGCCGCCGGCTAGGCATGTTCGCCACCCGCGGCCTGGGCGATCGAGCCGGCACGCGCTCCCCGCAGCACGACGACCAGCAAAACGAGCATGACGCTCGCCATGATCACCATCGCCAGGGCGGAGCCGAAGGGCCAGTTCCGCGCCTGGAGGAATTGTCGCTCGATGACGTTCCCCGTCATCTGCACCTTCGATCCACCGAGAAACGCCGGCACGATGAAGTTGCCGAGGGCCGGAATGAAGGTGATCAGGCACCCACCCGCGATACCGGGTGCGGTCAGCGGCAGGATCACACGACGAAAGGTCTGCACACCACCGGCCCCGAGGTCCTGCGAGGCCTGCACCAGCGACCAGTCGAGCCGCTCGACGCTCGCGTAGATCGGCAGGAACATGAACGGCACGAGCACATAGACGAGACCGAGCACGACGGCGAAGTCGGTGAACAGCATGTTCAGCGGCTGCTCGATGATACCCAGCGACTGCAGTGCCGTGTTGATCGTCCCGGTCGGCCGGAGCAGCAACAGCCACGCGTAGATGCGCACCAGAAGGTTGGCGAAGAACGGCAGGGTGATGGCGAAGAGGACGAGATTCTTCGCCGTGCCGCCGAGCCGGCTGACCCAGAACGCCACGGGGTAGCACAGGAGCAGCGCAAAGATGACGGTGATCGCCGCGTATTTCACCGAGTTGAGGAAGATCCCGAGATAGAGCGGCTCGAATTCTTCACCACCTCCGATCGGCCAGCCGAAGATGCGTCCGTAATTGTAGGGATAGAACGACCAGACCACACCGCCGTAGAGTCCGGGCTCCAGAAAGCTGTAGATGACCATGATCGCCAGCGGCACGAAGAAGGCGATGCCGAGCAGCAGCGATACGGGGGTTAGCAGAAACGCAAGGGCGCGCCGTCGAGCCTGCTCGTTGGCGCCACCCCCGGCCACCCTCAGCCTCCCTGGGCCATGACGTGGGGCGAAGCCGGCGAATAGCCGAGCCGCACCGTCTGGCCAGGCGCGAAGCCCGTTCCGGCGTCACCCCTCACATGCCGATGCAGCGCCTGGATCCGGGTACCGCAAGGCATCCGACCGTGCAGTTGGATGTCGAACCCGACGAACACCACATTGTCGAGTGCGATCTCCAGCGTCGGCCCGTCGTCGCGCGCCTTCGCCAGGTCGAGATGCTCGGGCCGGACCATCACGTCGACCCGCTCGCCGGTGCGAAAGCCCCTCTCGGCGACGTGGAGAACGCCGCCGCCGTCGAGGTCGACGACACAGGACGAACCGTCGACACGCGTCACGCCCGACAGGATGTTGCTGCTGCCGATGAAGCCGGCGACGAAGCGGTTGGCCGGCGTGTCGTAGATTTCGCCCGGCGTGCCGAGCTGCAGGATCCGGCCGTGACTCATGACCGCGATCCGGTCGGACATGGTCAGCGCCTCCTCCTGGTCGTGCGTGACGAACAGGAAGGTGATGCCGACCGTGTGCTGCAGGTTCTTCAACTCGATCTGCATCGACTGCCGCAGCTTGCGATCCAGCGCCGAGAGCGATTCGTCGAGCAGCAGCACGCGAGGCCGGTTGATGAGTGCCCGGGCCAGCGCCACTCGCTGCTGCTGTCCGCCCGACAACTGCGCCGGCTTACGCCGCTCCAGACCATCGAGCCCAACGAGCCGCAGCGCCTCGACGACCCGTGTGTTCCGCTCGGCCTTCGGCACGCCCGCGACGTCGAGGCCGTAGCCGATGTTCCCCTCCACGGTCATGTGCGGGAACAATGCGTAGTTCTGGAACACGGTGTTGAACGGCCGTCGATGCGCCGGCACCGCGTTCACGGGGCGCCCATCGAGATGGATGTCGCCCGAGTCGAGATCCTCGAATCCGGCAATCGCCTTCAGCAACGTGGTCTTGCCGCATCCTGAAGGCCCGAGAAGGGTCAGGAACTCGTTGTTGCGGATCGCGAGGTCGATGCCGTCGAGCGCGGTCACCGTCCCACCCTCCGGGGTCCGGAACACCTTGCGGGCACCCGTTACGCGAAGCAGCGCTGCATCGCCAGCGCGGCCTTCCTGCGAGCCGGGCACGAAATCCCTCGTTTGCATCTTGCCTTGACGAGTGACACACTTGAGGACGTGAAGACAGGCTAGGGTGCATTTTGGACCGGGTAAAGCGCATTATGGCGGCCTCCCGGAGCGACGCGGCGGCACCGCCGCGCACCGCCCTCCAGAGTGAGCTCGTCGATCGCATCAACGAGCTGATCCGGTCCAGCGGCCCGGCCCCGGGCGGAAGGGTCAGGGAAGCCTGGCTATCCCGCAAGCTCGGCGTATCGCGCACACCGATCCAGGCGGCCCTGCAGCACCTGCTCGTTGCCGGCGTGCTGACCCGGCACCCGAAGGGCGGCTACCTGGTGGCGAGAATGCCACCCTCGGCCAACGGCTCGCTCGGGGGCACCGCCGGCGACACCGACCTCTATGCCCGCATGCTGCGGGACATCATCGCGGGTGAGACACGCGACGGCGTCTCCGAGAGCGCTCTGATGCGCTACTATGGTGTCGGTCGGGGCGAGATCCTGCAGGTGCTCCGCCGGCTGATGCGCGAGGGGCTGGCCGAGCCCTTGCCCGGACGGGGCTGGACGCTGCTCGCCCTGAGCGGCGAGCAGTTGGCACGGAGCTACCACCTCCGCAGCATCCTCGAACCGGCGATGCTCGCCGACCGGGCCTACCGACCCGACCTCGACGCCCTCGTGCAACTACGCGCCGAACACGAGGCGGCCCTGCAGAACCTGACCCGCCACACGCCCTGGCAGGACCTGTTCGAGCTGGACGCCAAGTTCCACGAGACCCTCGCCGCCGGCACCGGCAACGAGATGATCGTCGACATCGTGCGGCGGCAGAACCGCCTGCGCCGACTGGCCGAGTTCGTCAGCTACGTCCGGCTCGACCGCGTGCGCGCCTCGATGCAGGAACACGTCGCCATCCTGGACGCCCTCCTGGCAGGCGACGCCGACTGGGCGGCAGCCCTGATGCGCCGGCATCTTGCGGTCTCCCGCGAGGAGACGGAGGCCCATTTCGATCGCGACCGGGTCGAGCTCGGCACCTCGCCGTCAAGCCTAACTCGCGTTGGATGAGCGGCCGAGCCTTACCCACAGTCGCCGAAGCCGATGTCGATTAGCGACTAGCTTCGCGGCTTCATGTTCTCCGGGTCGTACAGCGCCTTGTAGCCGACCGCTGCCACCTCGACGGGATAGGTCTCGCCGAAATACTGCACGGCCAGCTTGCGCCCCTGCTGACAGTAGGACCAGGGCAAGTACGCGAGGGCGATGTTCTTGCCGATGCTTGGGCCGAACGCGATCGAGGTGGTGTACGACCGCCGGCCCAGCTCATCGACCAGCACCTCGCCATTGTCCGGGTCGAGCAAAGGCAGCGTACCGACAGGATAGCGGGCGACGCCCTTGCCATCGATATTGTCCGTCATGACTAGCGTGCACAGCATCGCCGGCTGGTGGGTGCGGTCGCGGTATTCGAGGTGCTTGGCCTTGCCGCGGAAATCCGCCTCCTTGACCTTCGGCCGGGCGAGGTCGGCCTCGAACAGATTGTAGTCGGTCAGGAGATCGGCGTTCTGCAGGCGCAGGCTCTTCTCCATGCGCCTCGTGTTGGCATAGGTCTCCACACCGACCGCGATGGCACCGGTCGAGCGCAGAGCGTCCCAGACGGCGAGGCCGTCCTCGTACGCCGTGTGCAGTTCGAAGCCCTGCTCGCCGACATAGGAGATCCGGAACGCCAGCACCGGCCTGCCGGCGATCTCGACCGGCCGGATCGCCGCGAAGGGGAAGTTCCCGGGCAGCAGCGCCTCGGGGTCGGTGACGAGCTTCTGCAGGTTCGCCCGCGCGTTCGGGCCCCAGATGCCGATCGTGACGTACTGTTCGGTGACGTCGGCAATCGTCACGTCGAAGCCTTTGTCGCGCGCGACGCGACGCATGTAATGGAAGTCACGCGGGCCAGCATCGGCCCCGTCGATCATGCGGCAGCGATCGGCAAGGCGTAGGATGGTGAAGTCCGCGCGCACCATGCCCTCGTCGTCGAGAAAGTGCGTGTAGATGCCTCTGTTGAGGTTGGCATCGCCGCCGATCCGGGCCGCACAGAGCCACTCCAGCAGCGCCACATGGTCGGGGCCGGCGATGTCGCAGACGTAGAAGTGCGACAGGTTGATGATGCCGCAGTCCTCGCTCATCGCGAGCTGCTCGGCGTTCGAGACCCGCCAGAAATGCCGGTTGTCCCACTCGTTCTCGCGCACCGGCACGCGGTCGTCGTATTTGGCGAGCAGGTGCTCGTTGGCTGCGTAGCCGTGAGCGCGCTCCCAGCCGCCCAGCTCCATGAAATAGCCGCCGAGCTCCTTCTCCCGCTCCCAGAACGGCGAGCGGCGGATGCCGCGGCCGCCGGCGAAGGGCTCGCGCGTGTGCACCGGCGGGTTGTAGACCTTGCGCGCGGTCTCGGTGCAGCGCGCCTCGATGAACGCCTCGTCGAGCTGGAAGGGATAGAAGCGCGCATAGTCGATGCGGCTGTGGTCGATCGGGGTGCGCCCGTCGGTCATCCAGTCCGCGATCAGCTTGCCCATGCCCGGGCCGTCCTTGACCCAGATCCCGACCGCGTACCACAGGTCGCGGACCTTCTGGCTCTCGCCCATCGAGGCGCCACCGTCAGTCATCACCTGCAGGAGCCCGTTGTAGGAGTGGCTCTCGTTGTAGCCGAGCTCGCCCAGGATCGGGGTGAGCTCCATGGCGCGCTCCAGGGGCTCGATCACCTGTTCCATGTCGAGGTCGCGCTGGGACGGCGAGAGGCGCGACTGCTCCTTCTCCAGGAGATCGCGCGGATGGACGAGGCGCGGATCGTGCTCCTCGTAGTAGCCCCATTCAATCTGGCCGCCCTCGGCGGTGGTCGGATCGCCGGTGTCGCGCATGTAGGCGGAATTGCCCTGGTCGCGCAGCAGCGGCCAACCGATCTCGACCCCCGTCCCGGCGAACGCGTCGTAGGGGCCGAAGAAGGTGAGCGGATGATCGATCGGCATCAGCGGCAGGTCCTCGCCCGCCATGGCGGCGATGAGCCGGCCCCAGATGCCGGCGCAGACCACGACATGCTGGGCGTGGATCGTGCCGCGGCTGGTGACCACGCCCCGGATGCGGCCATCCTCGATCAGCAGCGACACAGCGGGTGTGTTCGCGAAAGCCTGCAGCCTGCCGGAGGCCACACCTTGGTCGACGAGCTTGCCGGCGACCGTCTGCGAGCGCGGAATGACGAGGCCGGCATCGGGATCCCACAGGCCGCCCTGGACCAGATCCTCCTCGATCAGCGGGAACCTGGCCTTGATCTCCGCAGGCTCGATCAGCCGCGCACGGGTGCCGAACGCCCTCGCGGAGTCGGTTTTTCGACGGATCTCGTCCATGCGGACGTCGTCGCCGACGCGGGCGACCTCGAGCCCGCCGATCCGAGCATAGTGGCCGAGCTTCTCGTAGAAATCGATCGAGTAGAGCGTCGTCCAGCAGGACAGAAGGTCGTGGCTGGTCGTGTAGCAGAAGTCCGAGGCGTGCGCCGTCGATCCGATGTCCGTCGGGATGCCGGACTTGTCGAGTCCGACGATGTCGGTCCACCCGCGCTCGATCAGGTGATGCGCAACCGACGCCCCCACGATGCCGCCGAGACCGATGATGACCACCTTCGCTCGCTCGGGAAACGCCGACATGCCTCGCTACTCCACGGTCCTGACAAGCTTTCTCGACGTCGATCAACGGTCTTGCTTTCAACGACCATGCGACACCGAGCGCCCGATCCCATCAACGGGAGGCCAACGCTGACGCGGCCGATGACGGGGTGCTTCTCTACCAGCGGCAATTCTGCTCGCCATTCTGACGCTGTGGAAAGGACCTTTGTCGATCATCGGTCAGTGTGGAAAGCATTGCGCGACGAGCTTGAGACATCGCTCTGGTATCCGAGAGCGCGCCTTTAGCGGTGGAAGTTCGGGGGCGATCTGGCCGGGATTCTGGCCCTGGGTACAAACGCAAACGCCCGGCTGGGAGGCCGGGCGGGTGGTGTCTTGGAGCAAGTCAAGCTGGTTGCGGGGGCAGGATTTGAACCTGCGACCTTCAGGTTATGAGCCTGACGAGCTACCGGGCTGCTCCACCCCGCGTTCGAGGTCCTGGAGGGGACCTGATGGTGAATGGCGATGACGTTTGTGTGTGAGGTGCTCGGTTGACCTGGCGGCGACCTACTCTCCCGTGCCTTGAGACACAGTACCATGGGCGCGGCGGGGTTTCACGGCCGAGTTCGGGAAGGGATCGGGTGGGTCACCCGCGCTATGACCACCAAGTCGACGGAGCACCCCGGCACCGGTGTGGTGGCCGGTGCGGGTTTTGGGAACAGATGCGGGCGGCATGGGTGAGGTGGTGTTGCCGCTGGGAAGGAGGAGCTCGTTCGAGCGATTAGGATCGGTAAGCTGCGTGCGTTGCCGCACTTCCACATCCGACCTATCGACGTGGTGGTCTACCACGGCTCTTGGGCGAGACCTGGTTTTGAGGTGGGTTTCCCGCTTAGATGCTTTCAGCGGTTATCCCGTCCGAACATAGCTACCCGGCTGTGCCGCTGGCGCGACAACCGGTCCACCAGAGGTTCGTCCACCCCGGTCCTCTCGTACTAAGGGCAGATCCTCTCAAGTCTCGAACACCCACGGCAGATAGGGACCGAACTGTCTCACGACGTTCTAAACCCAGCTCACGTACCACTTTAATCGGCGAACAGCCGAACCCTTGGGACCTGCTTCAGCCCCAGGATGTGATGAGCCGACATCGAGGTGCCAAACAACCCCGTCGATGGGGACTCTTGGGGGTTATCAGCCTGTTATCCCCGGCGTACCTTTTATCCGTTGAGCGATGGCCCTTCCACGCGGGACCACCGGATCACTAGCGCCGACTTTCGTCTCTGCGCGGCCTGTCGGCCTTGCAGTCAGGCGAGCTTGTGCGCTTGCACTCGGCGGCTGGTTTCCGACCAGCCTGAGCCCACCATCGCGCGCCTCCGTTACTCTTTGGGAGGCGACCGCCCCAGTCAAACTACCCGCCATGCAGTGTTCCGGACCCGGATCACGGGCCGCGGTTAGACACGCAACGAACCAAGGGTGGTATTTCAACGTTGCCTCCATCCGAGCTGGCGCCCGGACTTCAACGGCTCCCACCTATCCTACACATGTTTCGGCGCGTGCCAGTGCAAAGCTGTAGTAAAGGTGCACGGGGTCTTTCCGTCTGACCGCGGGTACCCCGCATCTTCACGGGGAATTCAATTTCGCTGAGCCGGTGCTGGAGACAGTGGGGAAGTCGTTACGCCATTCGTGCAGGTCGGAACTTACCCGACAAGGAATTTCGCTACCTTAGGACCGTTATAGTTACGGCCGCCGTTTACCGGGGCTTCGATTCGGAGCTTGCACCCCTCCTCTTAACCTTCCGGCACCGGGCAGGCGTCAGACCCTATACGTCGTCTTGCGACTTCGCAGAGCCCTGTGTTTTTAGTAAACAGTCGCCACCCCCTGGTCTGTGCCACCCGCCCCTGGTTGCCCAGGAACGGGTCCCGCTTCTCCCGAAGTTACGCGGGCAATTTGCCGAGTTCCTTCAGCACCGTTCTCTCAAACGCCTGGGTATGCTCAACCAGTCCACCTGTGTCGGTTTCGGGTACGGTCCATATGCTGGAGCTGTTTCCTGGACGTCCGCAACCGCAAGGGCAATCCGATAAGCCCTCACGATCCTAAGACGCCGTCACTTCCAGCGGGCCCAGGAATGTTGACCTGGTTCCCATCGGCTACGCCTTTCGGCCTCGCCTTAGGGGCCGGCTCACCCTGCGCGGATTAGCCTTGCGCAGGAACCCTTGGACTTTCGGCGAGAGCGTCTCTCACGCTCTTTGTCGCTACTCATGTCAGCATTCGCACTTCCGATACCTCCAGCCGACCTCACGATCGACCTTCGCAGGCTTACGGAACGCTCCGCTACCACTTCCTTGCGGAAGTCCGCAGCTTCGGTACGTGGCTTGAGCCCCGTTACATCTTCGGCGCAGGACGGCTATTAGACCAGTGAGCTGTTACGCTTTCTTTAAAGGATGGCTGCTTCTAAGCCAACCTCCTGGTTGTTATGGCCTTCCCACATCCTTTCCCACTTAGCCACGATTTGGGGACCTTAGCTGGCGGTCTGGGCTGTTTCCCTCTCGGCGACGGACCTTAGCACCCGCCGCCTGTCTGCCGGGCTGTACGACCTCGGTATTCGGAGTTTGGTTAGGTTTGGTAAGGCTCGCGCCCCCCTAGCCCATCCAGTGCTCTACCCCCGAGGGTAATACCCGACGCGCTACCTCAATAGCTTTCGCGGAGAACCAGCTATCTCCGGGTTTGCTTGGCCTTTCACCCCTAGCCACAGGTCATCGCCGACTTTTTCAACAGGCGTGCGTTCGGTCCTCCAGTGGGTGTCACCCCACCTTCAACCTGCCCATGGCTAGATCACCCGGTTTCGGGTCTACCGCCCGCGACTGAACGCCCTGTTCAGACTCGCTTTCGCTGCGCCTACGCCTACCGGCTTAAGCTTGCCGCGAACGGTAACTCGCTGACCCATTATACAAAAGGTACGCCGTCACCCACCCTCCGATCCGAAGATCAGAGTCGGGCTCCGACTGTTTGTAGGCATCCGGTTTCAGGTTCTCTTTCACCGCGCTCGTCGCGCTGCTTTTCACCTTTCCCTCACGGTACTGGTTCGCTATCGGTCGCCGAGGAGTACTTAGGCTTGGAGGGTGGTCCCCCCATCTTCGGACAGGATTTCACGTGTCCCGCCCTACTCGAGGACATGGAAGCTTTCTACCCGTACGGGGCTGTCACCCGCTATGGCCCGACTTTCCAGACGGTTCCGGTTCTTACTTCCATGCCACTGGCCTGGTCCGCGTTCGCTCGCCACTACTAGCGGAGTCTCGGTTGATGTCCTTTCCTCCGGGTACTGAGATGTTTCAGTTCCCCGGGTTGCTCTCGCACCCCTATGGATTCAGGGTACGATGCCGCAAAGCGGCGGGTTGCCCCATTCGGAGATCCCGGGATCAAAGGGTGCTCGCACCTCCCCCGGGCTTTTCGCAGCGTGCCACGTCCTTCATCATCTCTCGGCGCCAAGGCATCCACCAGATGCCCTTCGTTCGCTCCACCCACCCAGCGGCAACACCACCGGATGGACGACGAACACCAAAAACCTCAATTCGCACCCCGGACTCCCCACCGGCACGAGGCCGGCGGAACGCCCGAGGCAGCATACCCATGCCATTCACGTCGCATGTCCAGGAGACGATCGCTCGCCCCCAGGTCACGCGCGTGACCCGCATGTGTTCCCGACTCGCCGCATTTCCCCC
>JAXMCK010000004.1:80000-1061520 GCA_046349395.1 Geminicoccaceae bacterium
GGCGAGCCTCGATGCACGCCTCGCCGGCGCCGCCGAAGGTGCTAGCGTCGCGCAGGCACTTCTCGGGGAGAGCTCCGAGGACGCCCTGTTGCGCCGCTTCGCCGGCGATTGGCTCTCGGGCGTCGATCCCGCCCGCGTCGACGCCGCCGACCTCGCCAGTACCTTCGGCGGCGAGGACTGGCTTCTTCCCTTTGGCTATGGCGCCCTCGTCGCCGCGGAGGGCGCCGGCCTCGACATCCGCACCGGCTGCACGGTGCGCGCCGTCGCCGACGAAGGCCACCGCGTCACCGTCGTCACCGGCGACGGACCGGTCCATGCCGAGGGAGTCATCGTCACGGTACCCGTCGGGGTCCTCGCCGGAGGCACGATACGGTTCGATCCTCCCCTGTCCGACGCGCTGCGGAGCGCCTTGACCGGTCTGCCCACGGGTCGCCTGGTCAAGGTCGGTATCGAGCTCCGTTACGATCCCGCCGGACTCGGCGACGACATCTATCTACTCGACGGCGGTGAGGCCGCATCCCCGTTCCTCTTCTCCTGGCGCCCGGCCGGCCAGCCCCTCGCCATGGGCTTTCTAGGCGGTGCCCAGGCCCACGCCCTGGCCCGCGACGGTGAGGCGGCCATTGCCGCCGCGGCCCGCGCCGGTCTGGCCGACCATCTGGGCCACGACGCCGCCCGAGCCGTCGGCGAGATCATCGTCGCCGACTGGTGGGACGATCCTTTCGCTCGCGGCAGCTATGTCGTCCCGCTGCCGGGCCGCGGCCGGGACCGGGACCGGCTGAACGAGCCGATCTCGCCCCGCATCCTCTATGCCGGCGAGGCGGCGCACACCGGCGGCTGGGCCGGCACCGTGGCCGGCGCCTGGCTCTCCGGCCGCGAGGCCGCCCTTCGGCTGGTGGCACTGCTCCGTCCGTAGCGGCCATTGTCACCGACTTGTCGCCGCTCTGTCGCGGGGCGCCGGTAGCAGGAGGGCCGGGAGGGGAGCCGCGGCAGCGCCGCCGCTCGCCGTCAGAAGCGCGGAGAACGACATGCTGTTCCGTACCCTGGGTGTCGCGGCGATCGCCGTCGCGATGACGACCTCGGCCGTTCGGGCCGAGGAACTCATCGTCTACACGGCCCTCGAGGCCGACCAGATCAAGGCCTACGAGAAGGCCTTCGAAACCGCCAATCCGGGCATCGACGTCCGCTTCGTGCGCGACTCGACCGGCATCATCACCGCGAAGCTCCTGGCCGAGAAGGCCTCGCCCGTGGCCGATGCCATCCTGGGCCTCGCCGCCACCTCGCTGATGCTGCTGGAGAAGGAGGGCATGCTGACCGGCTACGCGCCGGCCGGGCTCGACAAGGTGAAGCCCAGCATGCGCGATCCGGCAAACCCGCCGCAGTGGGTCGGCATGGACGTCTGGGCGTCGGCCCTCTGCTTCAACACGATCGAGGCCGGCAAGAAGGGCGTGCCCGCACCGACCTCGTGGGCCGACCTGCTGAAGCCCGACTACAAGGACATGATCGCGATGCCGAACCCCGCCTCGTCGGGCACCGGCTTCCTCATGGTCTCGGCCTGGCTGCAGATGTTCGGCGAGGAGAAGGGCTGGGCGTACATGGACGGCCTGCACAAGAACGTCGCGGCCTACACGCACTCCGGCTCCAAGCCCTGCAAGCAGGCGGCCGCCGGCGAGCACGGCATCGGCCTGTCCTTCGAGTACCGTGCCGTGAAGACGAAGAAGGACGGTGCGCCGATCGACGTGATCCTGCCGAAGGAAGGTCTGGGGTGGGACATGGAGGCCGGTGCCATCATGGCGACGACCAAGAAGATGGATGCAGCCAAGAAGCTGATGGACTGGGCCGTCACGCCCGAAGCCAACGAGCTCTACGCCGAGAACTACGCCATCGTGGCACTGGACGGCATCGCCAAGCCGCTCGACTTCGTCGAGGGCGACATCGAGAAGATGCTGATCAAGAACGACTTCGCCTGGGCGGCCGCCAACCGCGACCGGATCCTGGCGGAATGGACCAAGCGCTACGACAGCAAGTCCGAGCCGAAGAGCTGACATAGAGCCGGGGCGGGTGGCGACACCCGCCCCTCCCATTTTGGGGGACGCGACGATGACGACGGGAAACGGAGCCGCCAACGGCAAGCAGCCTTACCTCTCGATCCGCGGCCTGGTGAAGAAGTTCGACACCTTCACCGCCCTCGAAAACGTGGACCTCGACATCTACGAGGGCGAGTTCGTCTCGTTCCTGGGTCCGTCGGGGTGTGGCAAGACCACCCTGCTGCGCGCGATCTCGGGCCTCGACATCCAGACCACCGGGCATGTCAGCCAAGGCGGCAGGGACGTCTCGGTCCTGCCCGTCGGCCAGCGCGACTTCGGCATCGTCTTCCAGTCCTACGCCCTGTTCCCCAACCTGACGATCAAGGACAATGTCGGCTACGGCCTCGTCAGCCAGGGCCGGCGGAAGGCCGAGATCGACCGCCGCGTCGCGGAACTCCTGGAGCTCGTCGGCCTCGCCGACCAGGCACCGAAATACCCGTCCCAGCTCTCGGGCGGCCAGCAGCAACGCATCGCCCTGGCGCGTGCCCTGGCCCTTTCGCCGGGCCTGCTCCTGCTGGATGAGCCGCTCTCCGCGCTCGATGCCCGCGTCCGCGCCCGCCTGCGCGGCGAGATCCGCGACCTGCAGAAGCGGCTCGGCATCACCACCATCATGGTGACGCACGACCAGGAGGAAGCGCTCACCATGTCCGACCGGATCGTGGTGATGAACAAGGGCCGGATCGATCAGGTCGGCCCGCCCGACGAGATCTACAGCCGGCCCGCCACACCCTTCGTCGCCGACTTCGTCGGCAAGATGAACTTCCTGAACGGCAAGGTGACCGGCCCCGGTGCGGCCGACGTCCAGGGTGCCCCGCTCAAGGTCGAGCAGGACATCGAGTGGGGTACCGGCACGCCCGTCACGGTCTGCGTGCGTCCCGAGGACGTCGTCGTGCGCGATCCGCACGCCGTCGGGGCCAACCAACTCGACATGCGGGTCGGCGTCATGGAGTTCATCGGCAACCACTTCGCCACCACGCTCCACGCCGACGGCACCAATCTCAATGTCTCCGCGGACCTGTCGATGAACGACGTCCGTGACCTCGGGATCGCCTCCGGCCGGGTCCTGCCGGTGGCCTTGCCGCCGAACCGCTTGCGCGTGTTTCCGCAGGCGCCGAACTGAGGGGTCGGACGATGGCAACGGCCACCCTCGACAATGTGCGCCCGCTGAAGCAGGGCGTCAGCCGCGACGATCTCATCATGCGCGGCGGTCTCGTCGTGCTGGGGATCTACCTCTTCGTCGCCCTCGTGCTTCCGGTCTGGGCGCTCCTGAGCAAGGCCTTTCAGAACCGCGACGGCGCTTTCATCGGCACCTCGAACTTCCAGGCCTTCTTTGCCAATCCCGCCCTCTCGGTCTCGATCGAGCACAGCGTCATCATCGCGGTCGTCAGCACGGCCATCTGTATCCTGCTGGCCTTCCTGTTCGCCTACGGGATCACCCGGACCTGCATCCCCGGACGCGGCATCTTCCGGGCGATCGCCCAGATCCCCCTTCTGGCCCCCTCCCTGCTGCCGGCGATCAGCCTCGTCTATCTCTTCGGCAACCAGGGCGTCCTGACCTGGATGCTATTCGGCAACAAGATCTACGGCCCGATCGGCATCGTTATCGGCGAGGTCTTCTGGACCTTCCCGCACGCACTCATCATCATCACGACCGCCCTGTCGACGGCCGACGCCCGTCTTTACGAGGCGGCGGCGGCACTGAAGGCCAAGAGTTGGCGGACCTTCCTCACCGTCACGCTGCCCGGAGCGCGTTACGGGCTGATCAGCGCCACCTTCGTCGTCTTCACGCTCGTCATCACCGATTTCGGCGTGCCGAAGGTGATCGGCGGCCAGTACAACGTGTTGGCGACCGACATCTACAAGCAGGTGGTGGGGCAGCAGAACTTCCAGATGGGTGCCGTCGTCGGCATCATCCTGCTGCTGCCGGCCGTGCTGGCCTTCATCGTCGACCGCATCATCCAGCGCCGCCAGACCTCGCAGCTTTCGGCCCGTGCGGTACCCTTCGTGCCGAAGCCCGACCCGGCCGTCGATCGGCTGTTCCTCGTCATCTGCGGCCTGATCGCCCTCATCATCCTCGTGATCCTGGGCATGGCCGCCTTCGCCTCGCTCGCGAAGATGTGGCCCTACAATCTGACGCCGTCCTTCAAAAACTACGATTTCGACTCGATGGACGGCGGGGGCTGGGAAAGCTACCGCAACTCCTTGACCATGGCCGGCCTCACTGCGGTCATCGGCACCATCGTCATCTTCACCGGCGCCTACCTCATCGAGAAGGTGAAGGCGTTCAACCAGATGCGGGCCGGCGTCCAGTTCCTGGCCCTGCTGCCCCTGGCGGTGCCCGGCCTCGTCCTCGGCCTCGGCTACATCTTCTTCTTCAACAACCCGGCCAACCCGTTCAAGTTCATCTACGGCACCATGGCGATCCTGGTGCTGTGCACGATCTCGCACTTCTATTCGGTGGCGCATCTCACCGCGACCACGGCACTGAAGCAGATCGACCCCGAGTTCGAGACCGTGGCCGCCTCGCTCCGGGTGCCGGTGTGGCGCACCTTCCTGCGGGTGACGACGCCGGTCTGCCTGCCGGCCATCCTCGACATCGCCCTCTACCTCTTCGTCAACGCCATGACGACCGTCTCGGCCGTCGTCTTCCTCTACGCGCCTGACACCACATTGGCCGCCATCGCCGTGCTGAACATGGACGACGCCGGCGACGTCGCCCCGGCCGCGGCGATGGCGATGATGATCTTCTTCACCTCCGCCCTCGTCAGATTGGTCTATCTCCTCGTCACCGGAGGTCTGCTGAGCCGGGCTCAGGCTTGGCGCCGCCGCTGACGCGGAAGGATCCGATGGGGAAGAGCTACGATCTGGCGATCGTCGGGGCCGGGATTCTCGGCCTCGCCCACGCCCTGGCGGCCACGCGTCTCGGTCTGAAAGTGATCGTCATCGATCGGGACGCGCGCGCCAACGGCGCCTCGGTGCGGAACTTCGGTTTCGTCACCGTCTCGGGCCAGGAGGAGGGGCAGGCCTGGGAGCGCGCCATGCGCTCCCGCGACGTCTGGGCCGAGGTGGCACCCAAGGCCGGCATCCGGGTCGAGCACGAGGGCCTGACGGTCGTCGCCCGCCGGCCCGAAGCGATGACGGTGCTCGAAGCCTTCATGCGGACCGCCATGGGCGAGCAGTGCGAGCTGCTCACTGCGGTAGCGACCCGACGCCGGCTGCCGATGACCACGCCCAACCCGATCGCGGGCGGCCTCTACAGCCCCCACGAGCGCCGGGTCGAGAGCCGCGAGGCCATCCCCAAGCTCACCGCATGGCTGGCCGAGGCGCTGGGCGTGCGCTTCCTCTGGTCGACGTCGGTCCAGCACATCGACGTGCCGCGCATCGAGACGAGTGCCGGCACCATCATGGCCGAGACCGCCATCGTCTGCCCGGGCGACGACTTCACCAGCCTCTATGCCGAAAGACTGGCGCCCTACCGCCTGACCAGGTGCAAGCTGCACATGATGCGGGTCGATCCGGGCGACCCCGGTTGGCGGCTGCCCTCGGCGGTCATGTCGGACCTCAGCCTCGTCCGCTATCACGGCTTCGCCGCCCTGCCCGAGGCCGCCGCCCTGAGGCGCCGGATCGAGGCCGAGCAGCCCGAGGCCCTGGCCAACGGCGTACATCTCATCGTCGTGCAGAGTGCGGACGGCTCGCTCGTCGTCGGCGACTCGCACCATTACGGCGACACGCCGGACCCCTTCGCACCCGAATCGGTTGACCGGATCATCTACGACGACATGCTGGCGACACTGTCCCTGCCCTCGCCGCGGATCACCGAGCGCTGGATCGGCATCTACGCCTCGTCTGCGGACAGACTTGCCATTGTCGACCGGCCGTCCGATGCCGTGCGCATCGTCATCGTCACTAGTGGAACGGGGGCCAGCACCGGCTTCGCCATCGGCGAGGAGACCGTGCGCGACCTGTTCGGGAGAGCGGCATGAGCCAGCCCTATGCGCATCTGAAGGCCGTCGTGTTCGACTGGGCCGGCACCATGGTCGACTATGGCTCGCTCGCACCTATGGGTGTGTTCGTCGAGACCTTCCGGCGGTTCGGGGTCGAGATCTCGATCGACGAGGCGCGCGGGCCCATGGGCATGGCCAAGCGCGACCACATCAAGACGCTCCTGAACGCCCCGCGGATCGCGAAGGCCTGGCGTGAGAAGCACGACCGGCACCCCGGCGAGGCCGATATCGACGCCATCTACGAGGTGTTCGTGCCGATGAACGTCGCCGTGGCCGGCGACCATGCCGACCTGATCCCGGGCGTGGCTGAAACGGTCGCGAGCCTGCGCGGCCGCGGCCTGAAGATCGGCTCCACCACCGGCTATACGCGCGAGATCATGGCGAACGTGCTGCCGAAGGCGAAGGAGCAGGGTTACGAGCCCGACAACCTCGTTTGCGCCGGCGAGACCGCGACCGGCCGGCCCTCGGCGCTGATGATGTACCGCACCTTCCTCGACCTCGGAGTCTGGCCCGCCTGGGGCTGCGTCAAGGTCGACGACACCGAGGTCGGTATCGCGGAGGGTACCTCGGCCGGCACCTGGACGATCGGTGTGGCCGTCAGCGGCAACGTGTTCGGCCTCGACCGTGCCGCCACCGAGGCGCTGGGTGCGGAAGAGTTCGACACCCGCCGCCGCATTGCCGCCGGTCGCCTGTTCGCCGCCGGGGCGCACTATGTCATCGACAGTGTGGCCGAGATCGAGCCCGTGCTCGACATCATCGAAGGGCGGCTCGCCCGCGGCGAGCGGCCCTGAGGTCGGGCGCGGGCCGAGCCGCGCGCCCGACGAAGGATCAGTGGCCGAACACGCTCCAGCGCCGGGCGGCACCGCCGGCCTGCGCCTGGGGGCGCCCCGTGCGCGTCGTGCGGGCCTGGATCTCCTGACGTTCGCGACGGCCCTCGCTCGGCGAGCGATGACGGGCACCGGGGGCGAACGTGGCCGTCGTCAGCAGGTCGGCCCAGACCCGCGCCAGATCGGTCAGCATAATGTTTTCCTCACAAGCAATGGCGACCAGAGTCATATCGAGTCGCTTCACGCAGTCTGATATAGCTACGATTGCTGCACCGCACCAACGAACCTTTCTCGCCGTACATGTGAGTTTCTCTCAACGATGCGCGCCCCGCTCCCTTCGCTCAACGCGCTGCGCGCCTTCGAGGTCGCCGCTCGTCACGGCAGCTTCACCCGGGCGGCGGAAGAGCTTCACGTCACCCATTCGGCGGTGAGCCATCTCATCCGCGGCCTGGAGGAACAACTCGGCGTGCGCCTCTTTCGCCGCACCGGCCGGCGCATGGAGCCGACCGAGCCCGGACGTCGCCTCCTGCCGGTCCTGACCGACGCGTTCGGGCGCATCGCCGACGGGGTCGAGTCCGTGCGCAAGGCCGAGACATCCGGGCTGCTCACGGTCAGCGCCGAGCCCTCCTTCGCCGCCCGCTGGCTGGTCCTCCGTCTCGGCCGCTTCAGGAAGAGCCAGCCCGGAATCGACCTCCATCTCGTCCCGACCGACGACCTCGCCGATTTCGAGAATGGCGAAGCCGACCTCGCCATCCGCTACGGTCGCGGCGGCTGGCGCGGCGTGCGCGCGGACCTCCTCTTCAACTCGCCCTTCTTCGCCGTCTGTGCGCCCGCCATCGCCGCCGAGCTTCGCACACCGGACGACCTCGCGCGGCAGACGCTGCTGCACGAGGACACCGACGAGGGCTGGCGGGAGTGGCTGGCGGCCGCCGGGGCGACCAAGGTGGATCCGCGTCGCGGACCGCGCTTCGCCACCGCCCATCTGGCCCTCGCCGCCGCGGCCGCCGGCCAGGGCGTGGCCCTGGCCGACGACGCCCTGGCCGGTGCCGATCTCGCCGAGGGCCGGCTCGCCAAGCCCTTCGACCTCGAAGTGGCGACCAACGCCGGCTACTGGCTCGTCGCCCCGAACGGCACCGCCGAACGGCCGAAGCTCCGCGCCTTCCGCGACTGGCTGGTCGCCGAAGCTGCAACCTCTACGGCAGCAGCGACTTCAGCTGGTCCGTGAGGTCCTGGCCCACGCCTTCCACCACACCCTTCACCGTCGACACCGCCTTGTCCGGCAGCGACGCCGGAGCGCCTGCCGGGGCGAGACAGGCGCTCGTGTTCGAAGCACCCACGTCGACCAGGGCTGCCAAGGCCGCCGGCGGGAACAGGATGCCGGCCAGCGCCGCCTGCACGCCTTCGAGCAACACGTTCTCGCCGAGACCGACCTTCGGATCCTCCAGCGTTCCGGTCACCCGAACCGGCACGCCGACGGAGAGGACCGTCGCCTTCGCACTCGGGACCACCGACAGATCGACGCCCTCGTTCCGCAGATCGACGAGGCCCGTCGCCCGCACGGTCGAGACCGACGAGTCGATGGCCGCGGCGATCTTGGCCTCGCCGTGGCGGACCGACATCACGACGGCACCACAGTCGATCTCGCCCCAGCCCTTGGCCCCCTGAGGGAGCAGCGTGCCTGCGAGCGCCTGCAGGACGGAGTCGTCGCCGCCCGGCAGCTCCACGCGCCCTTGGCCGGCATAGACGCTGGCGTTTCCCCGCAGGCTCGCCACCACCTCCTTCAGCTCGGAGCCCTCACCTTCGAACCGTCCGCGAAGCCGTGCCCGCGCGTCCAGCACCACGGGCAGCCCCAGATCGCCCAGCACCATCGCCGTGCCGACATCGCTGGCGTCGAGTTTCAGCCCCAAGCGGGCCGGCGACGCCGCGGCGTCCACCGTCGCACTGGCCTTCATCGGTCCGCCGCCGAGTTGACCCGCCACCGGGTCGATCTGCAGCACGCCACCCTGCAGCTTGGCGCTGAGCGTCACATCGTGGAGGGGCAAGCCGGCCAGGGCCGCCCGCCCGAGCTTCGCCTGGATGTCGGCATCCAGCGCTCGCAACGCCTCGAAGCCGCCCGATCCGCCACCCCCTCCGGCGGCGAGCTTGAGCAGGGGCACCAGCTCCGCGGCCTGGACGTTGCCAGCGACGCGCGGCTGCCCGCCGGCAGGGAGATCGACGCTGCCGTCGAACTGCGCCGACCCGACGGCGAGATGAAGATCCTGCACCCGCCATCCCTCGCCTGCCGGACCGGCCGTCGCCGTGACCATCACCGGCTGCGAATCATAGGTACCGTCGAGGGCCAGGGTCCGCGCACCGCCCTCCTTCACCGGCTCCACTTCGGCCCGCTGGATGTCGAGCCGCCGCGGCGGTGCCCCCGGCGCACTTCGGTAGGTCAGCGTGCCGCCGTCGAGGACGATGGCTTCGATCACGGGCATGGGAGAGGCGTAGGTACCCTCCGGCGAGGGCGCGCTGTCCAGCACCCAGTTGCCGGTCCCGTCGCCATTGCGCTCGAGCAGCAGGTCGACGCCCTTCAGTGTGAGCCCCCAGAGTTCGAGCTTGCCGCCCAGCAAGGGACCGAGCTTGAGCGACGCCTCCAGCTGCTCGACCTTCAGCATGTCCGGCTGCGAGCCCCAACTCGCATTGGCGAGGGTGGTCCCGCCCACGGCCACGGTCGGCCGCCAGCCCGGCACGAAGGTGATCGGCCCTGCGAGCGTCAGCTTCCTTCCCGTCTGCCGCTGGACCTCGCGCTCGACCAGCCGACGCACCGCGTTGCCGTCGACCGTCAGCCAGACGATGCCGAAGGTGACGGGCACGACGAGAACGAGTCCGATGAGAATGAGGAGGAGCGTACGCTTGCGCATCGATGTTCCGCGTCGGCTGCTGCGCGGATGCTAGCAGCGACGAGGCGCCACGGCATGCGTTGACGATCGCCGGCGCTTCGCCTACAAGTCGCGCACTCCCAGCTACCCGGGGCTGGGCATCCCTGTCTGCGCCCGATTCTCCGGCCGACGCGATGCCGCCCTCTTCGAGGATCGTCCGATGGCTGTCCCCAAAAGAAAAACGTCGCCGTCGCGACGCAACATGCGCCGGTCGCACCAGGCGCTGTCCGTGCCCGCCGTGGTCGAGGACAAGACCACCGGCGAGTTCCGCCGCCCGCACCACATCGACCTCAAGACCGGCATGTACAAGGGCCGGCAGGTCCTAGTGAAGAAGGAAGAGGCCGCCGAGGAGGAGTGATCCTCCGGCACCTTCGACCGCAACGACGCCCGCCTCGCCGCGGGCGTCTTCGTTTCCGGCACCTGTGCTCTACCGGCAGTAGCAAGATCCCTTTCGCGCCGACATAGTGCCCGCCTCTGGGTCAAGGGCTCGGGCGGGCCGGGGAATGCCACTCGAGGATTGGGGCTACGTCCCCACGGCGGGCGAGCTTGAACTGCTCCGCGCGGCACTCGGCCGTGCACCTCTCGGTGATGCCGGGGTGGCGTTGCTGCGCAGTGCGTGTGAAGGGCGCGCCGATCCGGGTATCCCGAGGCTCCTGCCTCTTCTCCATCGCAACGAGATCGCGGGCGTCCCGCCGGATCTGAAGGCTCATCTCCAGCGCAGCTACCACGCCTCGGCGATCTCGTTCATGACGCAGGAGCGCGAGGCCGAGCCGATCATCGGCGCGCTCGCCTCGGCCGGGATACCTTCGCTCCTTTTCAAGGGCTTCGCGCTGGCCCGCACCGCCTACGCCAATCCAGCACATCGACCGACGGGCGACCTCGACGTGGCGGTTCCGAAGCCGCAGTTCGAGGCGGCCATGACCGTTCTCGAGCGGCTGGGCTTCGAACGCCGCTTGGAGCGTTCGCTCGAGCCCGGTGCGGGCATGCACGCCGCGACCTTCGACGATCCCAAGGGCGGCATCGGCGTCGACCTGCACCTCAATCTTCTCCTGTGCTCGCGCTGGCCCGGCGCCGACGACGGATTCTGGAGCCGCGCCGAGCCGCTGACCCTGCGTTCCGCCACGGCTTCCGTGCCGAGTCCGGCGGATCACCTCCTCCAGACCTGCCTGCACGGCTACCGCGACAATCTCGGCGTCACGCCCATCCGCTGGATGCTCGACGCGGTGAAGCTGCTCGATCACGCGGGCGCCGACTTCCGCTGGGACGTCTTCCTCGACGTGGCGAAGGCGCATCGCTGCGGACCGCTGCTCCACGCGGCACTGGGCTATGTTGCCGACAATCTCGACGCGGCGGTCGACGCGACCGCCATGACGCAGCTTGCGGCCATGCCCATGTCCCGCACCGACCGGGCCTACTTCCGGCTCGAAGGTAGTGACGAACAGTTCGCCCGCTCCCCACGCGCCCGGGCCCGTCGGATCTGGCTCGACTATCGCCGGCAACATATGGGTCGGAGCCTTTCACCGGCCCACTTCGCCGGCTGGATGGCCGCCCGCTGGGGCAAGCGCGACGCCGGCACCTTTTTCGGCGAGGCACTCCGCCGGGTCCAGCCGCGTCAGATGCCGCCGCGACCGGAGCGATCGTGACCGCGGCCGAACAGCAGCGCTACGGCCTCCTCGGTCGCCCCGGGCCCCACCCGCAGGCGACAGGCGCGCCGGCGCTCCCCCAGCTTCAAGAGCGGCCGGAGCACCTGCAAGGGCCGCCGCTCGTTCCCGACCAGGGCCTCGACGGCGCCCTGCAGGATTTCCTCCCGGCGCACCTCGGCCACGGCAACCCCGGACTCGTCCATCCGCTCGAGCAGCACCAGTCGGTCAACGGCGAAAGCCTCGCCGGTCCTGGTCATACCGGGCAAGCTCCGCGACAGCGTCGCGCGCCGCTCGCCGAAGGCCGAGCCGATGCTGCAGGCACCCTCGGGCAACTCAGCAAGGGATGGCGGAAACGCCCCGTCCCTCTCGCGCAGGCTGAGCGGACGCGGCAGCGCCTCGACCGTCCCCTTCGCCGGATCGAGCAGGAGCCGGTCGTCGCCCAGCACCTCCAGCCCCGCGCGCCATGCGGCATAGGCGAGGCTCGACTTCCCCACGCGCCCCGGCCCGAGGAGCAGCGTCGCCACACCTTGCCGGCCCACCGCCGCGGCATGCACCACGATCCCGTCCGTCTCATCCACGAGTTGGAACCACACGATGCAGGCGAGGCGGGCAATCAAGTCCGCCGGCGCCAGCGGCGCACCGTCCTCCAGCACGGGGCGGCCTTCCGCATCCTGCGCCACGGGCAGAAGCTGCGCCGTCTCGCCATGTGCCGCCGTGGTCGCCTCGACGCCGAGAAGTGCCGGGAGTGCCTCATGCACCTCCTTCGGCAACGGCCCGACACGCAGCGTATGGTGCCGCCAGCGCAGCGTCAGGAACGCCGAAGGCTCGTCGGACCCCGACCTCATCGGAGATGATGGGAATGCAGCTGCGCAAGGCGAGCGAGATCGACGTCGACAAGATCGGCGACGAGTTGATCCTGATGCACCTCGTCACCCGCAAGGTCGTGGTCCTCAACGATGCCGGTCATCTCGTCTGGGACGCCCTCGACCTCGTCGACACGCGGGACGAACTGCACGCGCTCCTGCAGGAGGGAGCCCCCCACCTGTCCGCCGCTGACCTGCACCAGGGGGCGGAGTCCGTGCTCGCCGCTTTGCTCGACGCCGGAATCCTGACCGAGACCGAAGCCGCCTGACTGGCTGTGCCGGCCTCTCCCCTGGTCACCGCCCTCATCGCCACCCGGCGGCCGGCCTTCGTCCCGGAGATCCTGGCCATGATGCGGGCGCAGGACCATCGCCCTGTCGAGATCGTCCTCGTCCTGCACGGGATCGACCCGCCACCACGCGTCGAGGCCGCGGACAAGGTGATGAGCGCTCCCGCCGCCTGGAGTCTCGGCGAGTGCCTCAATGCCGGGATCGCGGAGTCGAGCGGCGACATCATCGCCAAGATCGACGACGACGACATCTACACTCCGGGTTACCTCTCCGAGGCTGTCACCCAACTCGCTACAGGACGGGCCGGTGTCGTCGGGAAGGCGGAACATCTCATCTACTACGTGCCGTCGCGAGAGCTTCACTTGTGGCACCCCGGAGCCTCGCATCACGAGCAGCATTATCTCCCGGGTGGAACGTTGGTGTTCGGGCGGCGACTTGGGCTGTCACCCGGCTTCCCGCCTCTCAGCCTGGGCGAGGACAACGTCTTCTGCGAGTCGTGCCGCGCCCAGGGAGAGATCCTCTGGTCGACGTCGCGCCGTAACCACGTCGTCCGGCGCTTCGCCGACGAACATCACACCTCGCTGCGGAAGAGCTACATGCTCGCAGAGCGCGCCATTCTCCTGCAGCGTGACGTCGATCCCGACGTTTCCGCTCTCCTGAAGATCGCCGCCGGGGGTTGACCACGCGCGGCGACACGCTCTCACCCGGGCGATGCTTTGGCCGAACTCAAGGCAACTCCGGCTAAAGCAGCGACAACTGTGGGAGCCGCGGCGACCTTGCCCAATTTGCGGAGCAGGATGCGGCGGCGGGAAGGCTCGCCTTCTGTGTTCTTGACGGCTGTGGAGGAATTTTTGGGGTCCGTCGGCATCATCTAGCTCTCCCTGTTCTCCGCCTATGATCCAGCGCTTGCGCTCTCGGTCGCAGCCACGGCCGCCAGGACGATCGGGGCCGCCGACAGCTTTGCAAGCTTCGCGAGCAACTCGCGACGCCGCGCGGCCCGAGCCTGATCGCGTGTGCCGACACTCCGGTCCTGAACGGAAGATCGCTCTAGCATCGGGACTCGGCCGCCAGGCACACGCTGCCCGATGCCGTCGCCCGATGACCGCTGAGCGTCGCGACGACGGCAGGCGCGGCGGTCAGGAGCGCGATGCGCTGCACGAACGCTCGGCGCTTCGTGCGTTTGGGCTCGGCTGGGCCTTCAGATTTCGAAGCCGCAACGGCAGGCTCCAGGCTCATGTCGATGCCGCCGCGGCTTCCGGCGCTACGGCCTTCGTCGCGATCACCGCAGGCAAAGCTGCCGCTCTTGCGATCCGCTGCAGAAGAACGCGGCGTCTGGCGTCGTGGGTTACCCCCGCCGGCATCTTCGGCTCGACGCTCGGCGACTGCCTGCCCATCTACGCCCCCCTTCATCCCCGTCGTGTCACCTTTACCGCCGGGTGACGCCAAGTAAAGCCATGCATCAACCCAGAAGCTCGACGGGGATCCGACCGACGTCAGGAAGCGGCAGCGGGCTTCGGAGCGCTGGCGATCGCAGCAATGACGGTCGGCACCGCAGCAGCCTTGGCCAGACGAGCAAGAAGCGCCCGTCGGCCAGCATCATTGGGGCTTCGCGTCTGCACCGTCCCTTCGCTTTCTCGAGACTTCTTCACCACGCAACCTCACTTCACGACTGTACGTTCAAGAGATCCGTCAGGATATGCATCGACGACACACGGGTCGGCTTTGAAGCAGCCGAGCGATCAGTAGGCCGTGGCCGGCGTCGGCTTGCCGCTGACCGCGGCGATCACGGCCGGTACTGCCGCAGCCTTCCCCAGCCGTCCGATCAGCGTGCGGCGTCCGGCATCAAGGGGCTTCCCGCCCGCCACCTCGGGTGATTGATCCGGCGGGCTCTGCGGCTTGTTCCCCATCGCGGCACCCTCGGCATTCTCAACCTGGGGTGGCAAGTACCATCGCCACCACCCTGCCGGCAAGCGCAACGGCCCGCCGGCAGGGTGCAGAGCAGCTAGCTCAGAGATAGCCCATGAAGTAGAGGATGAGGATGATCGGCAGCGGAATGCCGACGAGCCACAAGACCAGGCCACGTCCCATGTCGTGCTCCTTTCGGGATTTGACGCCGCAGTAACCGCCGTAGGGGGCGAAAGTTCAGTCCGGTTGAGAAGGGTTGTTGGCCCGGGTTCGGCCGCGGACTATGCCGGGGCGCCAAGCATGGGAGGCGACGAGCGATGCTCTACCGTGGGTTCGCGACGCAGGAAGAGATCGATGCCGGCTACAACAACATGGCGGCCGTGCCCGACGCGCCGGCACTGCTGGCCGACTGGGCGCAGCGCAGCGCTGCGGCGCGCGACCTGCCCTGCGCACGTCTGCGCCTCGCCTACGGCCCGACCCGTGCCGAGAAGCTCGACCTCTTCACCGCTGGCGCCGGCACGCCGCTGCACATCTTCGTCCATGGCGGCTACTGGCGCTCGCTGAGTGCGGCCGACTTCAGCTTTCTGGCCCCCACCTTCGTCGCCGCCGGCATCTCGCTGGCCGTCATCGACTACGCGCTCTGCCCCACGGTCACGATGGACGAGATCGTGCGCCAGGTCCGCGCCGCGGTCGCCTGGTGCAAGGTGCGGAGCGACGTCCATGGCTGCGATGCGGGCCGGCTCAGCATCTCCGGCCACTCGGCCGGCGGTCACCTCACCGGGATGGCGCTGCTCACCGACTGGGCGCGCGACTACGACCTGCCGGCCGACACGCTCCGCGCCGGCGTGCCGATCAGCGGCCTCTTCGATCTCGCCCCTTTTCCCTACAGCTATCTTCAGCCGAAGCTGCAGCTCGACTGGGGCCAGGTCCGCCGCAACAGCCCGATCCTGCACCTGCCCCGCGCGATGCCGCCGATGACCGTCGCCGTGGGTGCCGCGGAGCTGCCCGAGCTCGTTCGCCAGTCCTACGATTTCGCCGCCGCGGCTACGACCGCGGGCCTGCAGGCGACCTACCTGCCCGTCGGCGAGCGCAACCATTTCACGATCCTGAACGATCTCTGCGAGCCGAGTACGGCCCTCTTCCAGGCCATCCGCACGGCCGCCTACTGATCGTCGAGCTTCGGCGGAACCGCCGACGGAGCCATGCGCTCTTCCTTCGACAACCTTGAGTGGAGGCCGGGATGAAGCTGCAGCCCTATCTGTTCTTCGAGGGCCGGGCCGAGGAGGCGATCGAGTTCTACAGCTCGGCGATGGGTGCCGAGGTGGTGCAGATGATCCGCTTCGGCGACAGCCCGGAGCAGCCGCCGGCCGGATCCATGCCGGAGGGCTACGAGCGGAAGGTGATGCACGCCTCGCTGAAGGTCGGCGAAAGCCTGCTCCTCCTCTCCGACGGCGGCTGCAGCGGCGCATCGGCTTTCCGCGGCTGCTCCATCTCGCTCTTCGCGGCCGACACCGCCGAGGCGGAGCGGCTGTTTGCGACGCTTGCCGCAGACGGCGAGGTCCAGATGCCGCTGACCAGGACCTTCTTCTCGCCGGCCTTCGGCATGCTGGCGGACCGCTTCGGCGTGCCCTGGATGATCGTTGCCGAGCGCTGAGGCTCAGTTGACGGGGGCGGCCGCTACCTCGGCCTTGCGCACGACCAGCACATAGCCGCGGGTCCGGTTCTCGTTGTCCGAGTCGGTGGTGTTCATCGCCGCGAACAGGTCGGCCGCCGTCACCCACACCGGCGGGTACTTGTAGCGCGCCACGTCGAGGATGAGGAACCGGTCGGTCTCGGCATCGTAAGCGGCAAGCGGCGAGATGTGCCCGCCCCGCTCCTGCCCGATCGCCTTGCGCAGATAGTTCACGATCACAGCTCTGCCGTCCTGACCGAGGTGCTCCCGCGCCGCCGCCCTGAACTGGTCGACGCTGCTGTCGGCCGCATGGTTCACCGTCGCCTCGACAGGGTGCAGCCGCAGCAAGGCGCCCAACTGGTCGAGCGTCATGCCCTGCTTCGTCAGGACCTCGCGCGGAAGGATGGTCTCCGTCCGCTCGTCGAGGAAATTGTCCTGCGTGAAGGTGTGGTAGGGCTCGTACTCGGGCGTCGTTGGTGCTGGCACGTCGAGCGCGTTCAGCACGATCACGATGCTGGCCACCCCGCAGAAGCTCTGCAGCTTCTGCGTCACGAAGTTCACGCTGAGAGGCACATAGGCGTCGAGCGCATCGGCTTCGAGCAGCAGCTTCTCGCCCTGCTCCGACCGCACGTCGATGAGGTTCGGCGGTAGCGGCAGCGAATCGGCTAGCGCCGCGGACCAGCCGAGTGCCGCCGCCACTCCTACTATCGCCGCGATCCTCATCCCCACGCCGGCACTCCTTCTCGGTCCGAGGATGGAGCATGGCGACGAAAGCCTCGGCGGGCAACGGAGATCACCGGAGCAAGCCCGGGCAGCCTCCCTAGGTTCATGGCCCGCCGGCCACAACCTGTTGGCCCGGAGTCGCACTTTCCGTTCGCCCACCCAGAGGAGCCCGCCGCCGCCACATCGTCCGCACAGGGAATCCCGCCGGGCGAAGGAACGATACGGCGAATAGGCCGTCCTAGGGGGTGGACCTGAACTGCGCGGCGGGCAGCACAAGCCCATCGCCGAGGGAGTGAAATCGCCGATGATTGTGCAAGCGAGCGGAGCCAATCCGCCCGGACGGTGGATTTTTGTGACCGTTCTCACCGTGCTGGCGACACTGGCCGTGTCGGTCGCGGCCCATGCGGGCAGCTCGGACCGCATCCTCATGCACCGCAACGGCCTGCGCGGGGTGGCCTACGCGCAGCTCAGCGTGGCCGGTGCCCCGTCCAGTGCCGGCAATCTCTCCGGCAGCGCGTTACGCAAGTTCGCTCTCGACGGCGACGGGGCGGTCAACGTCCGCGGCAATCTCTACCCGGTCGACGTCGACGGCGACGGCAGCTGGGAATTCGTCCATTTCAACGGCTACCGCATCATGCGGGTCTTCCGCCAGGACGGCACCAAGCTCTGGCAGATCACCAATCCGAGCGGCCGCGTCCACCGCTCCTGGAGCCATCGCGACACGCTGGCGGTCATCGATCTCAACGGCGACCGCAAGCAGGAGATCGTCCACTGCTGGGTCGAGGGCGGCACCAAGCTCGTGGCTCGCAACGGTGCCACCGGCCAGGTGATCAAGTCGGTCTCGATCCCAGGCTCCGGCTCGGGCAGCGAGTGCCAGATCGCCGCCTTCAACTTCGCCGATCTCGGCAAGCCGCTGATTCTCGTCGCCGGCAAGTCGACTGCGAGCTGCAAGGGCAATTTCGAGGACACCTGGTCGGGCACCATCGCCTTCGACACGAACCTCAACCTCAAATGGCGCACCAACACCTGCAGCGCCGGGCATTATGTCTGGGCGGCCGAGAGCAACGGGCAGGCCGTCTCCAGCGTCTTCGTCGGCAAGTATCAGATCAACAGCAAGGGCTCGATCCTCTGCACCCTGCCGGGCTGGGGCGGTGACCATATCGACTCGATCTCGATCGGCGACGCCGACCCGACAAAGGCCGGCAACGAGGCTATCACCGTCGGCAGGTCCGGCACCCGGATGTACAGCCTGGGCTCCACCGGCAAGTCCTGCACGCCCCTCTGGTCCAAGGGCAACGGCGACTTCCTCAACGCCCAGTACGTCTTCTTCGCCAAGCTGAAGCCCGGCACGCCCGGCCTCAACATCGCGATCCGTGAGGAGCCGACCTCGAAGGCGGTGACGCACTATCTCTATTTCACCGACTACAAGGGCAACAAGATCGCCACCACGCGCGGGACCTACTACTCGAAGATCCCGATGCAGAACGCCAATCTCGACGGCCAGCGCGGCACCGACGAGTTGGCCGGCGCCTATGGCGAGGTCCTGGGTGTGGACGGTAGCACCCGCCTCACACGGAGCTGGTACTGGGGCCTGCAGCCGCTCAGCAGCTCCGAGAAGAGCCTCGTCCCGCCCGAGCAGTGGGCCGCCCGCCCGCTCTGGTTCGACATCAACAAGGACGGCCGCGAGGAGCTGATCACCTGGGGCCGCAACACGCTGGTGATCGGCCGCATCAACTGACACGCGCGCATCCGGGCTGCGCCACCTCTGGGGTGGCGGGCCCGGTACGGCGTGATACCACCCGCGGACGAGCCCCGGCCGGGGGGCTCCCCACGGGGTGACCTATGTTCCACGATCAGCGGTTCGCCGCCTTCCTGTTCGACATGGACGGGACCGTCATCAACTCGATCGCCGCGACGGAGCGGGCCTGGGGTGACTGGGCCCGCGGCCACGGCCTCGACGTCGACAGGTTCCTGCCCACCATCCACGGCATCCGCGCCATCGACACCATCCGCAGCCTGAACCTGCCCGGCGCCGATCCGCTCGAGGAAGCGGCCAAGATCGAGCGCGCCGAGTTGACCGACATGACCGGTGTCGTCGCCATTCCTGGCGCGCCGGAGTTCCTCTCCTCCCTCCCACGTCACCGCTGGGGCATCGTCACCTCGGCCCCGCGGGAGCTGGCGCTTCTCCGCCTCGGTGCTGCGGGCATCCCGCTGCCCGACGTCATCGTCACGGCCGAGAACGTCACCAACGGCAAGCCGGCGCCGGACTGCTACGAGCTGGGGGCGCGACGCCTCGGCTTCGCCGCCGCCGACTGCCTCGTCTTCGAGGACGCTCCGGCCGGCATCGCTGCCGGCGAGGCGGCGGGCTCGCGGGTGATGGTCATCACCGCCGTCCACGCCTACCCGACGCACCACCCGTCCATGCCCGACTACACCGGCGTGTTGGCCGAAGATGATCGTCATGGTTTAGCCCTGTTAACCAAGAAGCAACCCGTAGCCGGATATGAACGTTGAAGAAGGGCAAGACGTAGAGACCCGGAGCTGTCCGGGTCGCCCAGAAGGTGGTCCGAGGCCAGAGCAATGTCCGGTGCCGTTTTCTCGCTGCAGCACGAATGGGAAAGGATGCGGACTGCCTATGTCCGCTTCGCGATTAGGCAGACCGCGGCCCTGATGGCGCAGGGTGAGGCCGACCGGCGTCGAGTTCGACAGGTTCGTCGCCGCTTACTTGCGCTGCTCGAACGGCCCCGCGCCGCGGCGGTGCTGCGGCCGGCCATCTGAGCCTCCCGACGCACGGGAGCCATTCCACCACGCACGATTGAGGCTCTCGCGGGCGCAGGGCAGTGTGAGCGCCCGCCGTCACAGGAGCCCGCCGCATGCCGAGCGATGCCGCATCTCCCAGCGCCGTCGTCGCCCTCGACGTTCCGCCCAGGACCAAGCCCTCGAACTACCCGGAACCCTTCGCGTCACGCATGGCGGGCCGCGAGAAGCGGGCGCTCGGCGACGTCTTCGGCCTGCGCAACTTCGGCGTGAACCTGACCCGCCTCGCTCCGGGCGCCGTTTCCGCCCTGCATCATCGCCACTCGAAGCAGGACGAGTTCGTCTACATCCTCGAAGGTACGCCCACCCTGGTCACCGACGACGCCGAGACGGTGCTCTCCCCCGGCATGTGCGCCGGCTTCCCCGCCGCCGGCACCGCCCACCACCTGCACAACCGGGCGGACGAGCCCGTCCTCTACCTGGAGATCGGCGACCGCACGCCGGGCGATGAGGGTGCGTACCCCCGCGACGACCTCCGGGCCGTGCTGGTCGAGGGCAAATGGCAGTTCACCCACAAGGACGGTACGCCCTGGTGACCGACCCGCGGCAGCTGCAATTCTGACGGAGCGGGCATGTTTTGTCCTCCGAATGGAGGATGCCCGAGCACCGACCATCTTCTACCTCGGATGGTGCTGAGGGCTGAAGCTGCCAACCCCGATCCACTCCTTGGATCGGGGTCTTTTCCGGGCCGTCAGCCGGTGGGCAACCGCGCCAGCAGGCCCACCAGTTCGGTCTGTCGCCTCGTGCCCGTCTTGTGCAGTACCGCGCGCAGTTGGCTGCGTACCGTCGAGATTCGGACACCGTGCGCCACGGCGATCGCGTCCGGCCGCATGCCCTTGGCGATCTCGACCGCAAGGCGCGCCTCGGCGGCGGTCAGACCATAGACGTCCTGCAGCCGGCGCCCCGACGGAACGCGGGCCACGGCACCCTCGTCGATCAGCAGCAATGCCAGGTCGCGCTGCCACTCGGCGCAGGCCGGCACTGAGGCCCCGAGCGGCACGACCTCGACCTTCAGCACCGCCCCGTCCGAGGCCCGGTGCAGGTGCAGGGCACCGCCTCGCTTGCCCTGCCGCCGGGCCGTCGCCTGCCGCACCAGCGCCTGCAGCCGCTCGTCCTCCTGGCCATCCGGCGCCGTCAGCAGCCCCCGTCGCACGCCCAGCGCGTCCCCCGCCGCGAGCAGCGTCTCGGCACGCCGGCTCCCCGCCACGACGCGACAATGCCCGTCGACCACGAGTGCCACCTTCGGCATGAAATCGAGTGCCGCCGAGAGGGCGGCGTTCCGCGTCCGCAGCTGTTCCAGCTCGACATGGAAGTGGACGGCCCGGCCGATGTGCGACGACATCTCTTCGAGGGTCCGCACCTCGCTTTCGGCCAGCGGTCCCTGCTTGGCATTGCGATGCACGCCGACATAGGCCGTCACGCCTGCATCCTCCATGATCCGGCCGCCCGTCAGGAACAGTCCGCCGTCAGGAATGAGAAATTCCTGGAAGAAGGGACTTCGGCGCACATAGTCGATGTCGCAGTGCTCGTGGCAGGAGAACATCCTGCCGACTGCCATCCCGTCCGCCAGCGGCGGGCGCGGATCTTCGGCGATCCATCGCGCGACATAGCTCTGCTGGCCCTCCATCGACAGGTGTCGCGGAAAACCGATGAGACGAGGGCCCGAGGACCAGTCGTTCACCAGCACCTGCGCGTCGAGCCCGCCCAAGCGGTCCGCCAGCCCCGCCAGGGCTTGCGGCCATCGCTCCGGCATCCACGCCGCGACGTAGAAACTCTCGATGATCTGCGTCGCCATTGTTTCCGCCCGCCACCCTGGTTTGCTGCCAGAGAACACTGCGCCGATGACGCTCCAATTCACCTTCTCGTGATACATGCTACTTGAGTCGGTTCACGTTTTTCTGATTGCGGCCATGTATTCCCGCTACGGCAGCCAGATCATCGCCGTTCGACATGCACGATCTCCGGCGCCAGCGAGTCGCGATGACGAATGTCGCGGCCGACGAGGCCGACCTGCCAGCGGCGCTGCTCACCACGGAAGGTGCCGATCCGGACGCCCTGCCAGTTGGTCTGGTCCAGCACCTCTCGGCCGACATGGTTCAGCAGGCGCGGATGGTTGCAGGTCACGAGCCAGCCGCGCCGGCCCTTCATCACGTACACGCTGAAATCGCCATTCGGCGACCCGGGCCGCACAGGACCGTACTGCCTGATGATGTCCAGCGCCGCGTCCTGGTCTGCCTCGCCGCCTTCAGCCGCAATGAGGGTGCCGTGACGGAACAGCACCCAGCCGTTCGGCGCCTTCTCGAACAGGCGCCGCCAGAACCTGACGGCGGACGGCACATCCATGACGTTCTCCCCCACGCAACGCCCGCGACGCCTTGGCCGGCGCCGTGCTCACATCTGGTTGCCGAGGGATACGGAGAGGTTGGTAGCGGAGGAGGGATTTGAACCCCCGACCAAGGGATTATGATTTAGGTTCGACGGCTGAAACGGGCTGAATTTCCCTTTTGGTCTACCCCCTCTAAGCGGCTGTAGAAGCTTCTCAATCTCTGTCCCGTTGTGAATTACGTTGAACTCCGGGTAACGGGGCATAAACTGCCGTTCCGTTACCCGACCGGCTACCCGAGGGACCAAGGGATGGTTGCGAAGCTGCTCACCAAGGCCGTCGTCGACCGCCTGAAGCCCGACCCGACGAAGCGGATCGAGGTGCCCGATCGGCAGCAGGTGGGGCTCTTCGTGATCGTCCAGCCGACCGGCCGGCGCTCCTATGCCGTCCGCACGCGACTGCATGACAAGCCGATCAAGGTCACGCTCGGGGACTGCGACGTCGTCGACCTTTCGGACGCGCGGAAGCGGGCGCACGAGATCATCGTCGCCGCCAAGCGTGGCGAGGACCCGCGCGAGAAGGTCAGGGCCGCCCGAGCGATGACGGTGGCGAATGCCGTCGACGACTTTGTGCGCCGGTACGCGAAGGGCCGCGGACTGAAGTCGTGGAAGGAGATCGAGGGCCGGTTGAAGCGGGACCTCGTCCGCGCCTACGGGCCTCGGCCCATCGCCGAGTTGACCCGCGGCGACCTCGTGCGGCTGCTCGACGAGATGGCCGATCGTGGCGTCGAGCAGGGCCGCAACCGGCTGCTCGCACACACCCATCGCTTTCTCGCGTGGTGCGAGGAGCGAGGGCTCGTCGAGAGCAACGTCGCAGCGCGCATCCGTAAGCCGGCGCGCGAGGTTGCCCGGGATCGTGTTCTTGACGATGACGAGCTGCGGGCCGTGTGGCTTGGGGCCGGCGCCATTGGCTGGCCGTTTGGCCCGCTGGTGCGGACTATGATCGCAACGGCGCAGCGTGAGGGGGAGGTCGCCGCCCTGCGATGGTCCGGCGTCGACCTCGACGGCAAGGTCTGGATCCTGCCTCGCGAGGCGACGAAGGCCGATCGGCGGCACGAAGTGCCCCTGTCGGACCTCGCCGTCGACGTGATCAAGGGCGTGCCGGTGCTCGTTGACCAGGACGGAAAAACGATCGACCTCGCGTTCAGCACGACGGGGACCACGCCGCCGTCGGGGTGGGCGCGGGCGAAGGAACGCCTCGATAAGGCCGCGGCAAGTGTGATGGGCCGCGAGCTCGCCGCGTGGCGGCTCCACGACCTGCGCCGCACCGCCGCCAGCGCCATGGCGATGCTCGGCCACCCGCCGCACGTGGTCGCGGCCGTGCTCAACCACACGCCCGGCAGCGTCATGGGTATCACCGCCGTCTACAATCGGCATCGGTACACTGACGAGAAGCGCGCGGCCCTGGATGCGTGGGCGCGGTACCTCGATCGGATCGTCACCGGGCAGACTGCCGAAGTTGTGCAGCTCCGGAGCGCATAATGCCGCAGCGCGCTGCGAAGGCTTCCAGGTCGACGCTGATCGACGAGGCCGTCGCGATCGTGGCACCGCCGCCGGCTTATGTCGTCTCGTGCCGCGACGCCCTCTCCAGTCTGGTCGACCGCTATCTCTGCGCGCACGCAGCGTGGAATGCCGCGCCGCGACAGCGCCACATCACCGACCAGTTAGAAGAAATCGCTCGGCTCTGCCGAGAGCTCGAGGATCGTATGAACAGCCTCGATCCGATTGCGAGCGCTGCAATCGTGCGGCGAATCACCCATAGACGCATGAGCAGTTTTGATCCGCTGCCGTCACTTCCTCTGCAACTCATGGTAATGGCCAAGCTTGCGGCAGAGGCGGCGGCCCTGCGGCGCGGGGTCATCGTCGACCCGATCACGGGCAACCGCCGGCCCGCCGCCGATCGCGGAGGCAATACGAGGGGGCCGGGCTTCCGGCGACCCCAGGAGCTGCTCGTCGCATGGCTGGCCGAACTGCTGGACGTGTTCGATCGGCGCAAAACGATCACCAGCCCTAAGGGTGAGTTCGTTGTCGTCGCAGGTCTCCTGCATGAGGCCGCCTTCGGCAACGGGCACAACATGTCGAGTTGGTGCAGGGTCGAAGCCAAGCGCTGGCGGCAGCGTGAACCCCGCAGTTTTCCACAGGGGTAGGGTCTCTATCCAGCGCCGCTGAACTGCGATGAATAGGCGGCCGTCACCAATCGCAGGGTTAGACGGTCATGCACCGCAGAGAACCTCAAGCCGCGCCGCCGCGCTTGCTCCGCTACGAACAGGTCCACGAGCGGGTGCCCTACACCCGCCAGCACCTCAGCCGCCTCGAAAAGGCCGGCAGCTTTCCCCGCCGCGTCCAGATCGGGCCGAATAGTGTCGGTTGGTTCGAGCACGAGGTCGAGGAGTGGCTTGCGAACCTCCCCCGAGCTGGCGCGGGAGAGGCGGAATGAACGCCAACCAATACTTCCGCATTCCACTAATGGCACCACTTCCCGACAATCAGAAGCGATATGACGAAGTAATTTCAGCAGCACCTAAGGATCTACTTGTTGAAATACCAGACAATCGCATCAATGATGTCCATAATGCTCTAATTCGTTACTATTTTTTCTCCCGTGTCATGGACGACGACGCAGACCTTGTGCGGCAAGGTGATCAAAATCGCGCCGCTTTCCCTCAGTTTCTCGGCCCTAAGGCTGAGAACGGCACGCACGGCGTGGTCTTTGAAAACATGGTCGGCTTCATGTCGGCCGCGTGCGGTCTACCGCGAAGCTGGTGCGCTGCTTTCGCCTACCTCGATAGCGTTCAGTACGTCGCGCTCGGCTGGGTCGATGAGACGGATGTCAGCATAGCGGAGGAGTACCGCTTGGCGCTCGCCTGCGGTGCCGGCACCGCATCGGCCTGAGCGTGTCATCCGAGGAAGCTGCAGGCCCGGCGAGACCGCTAAGCCGCCGGGCCTGCTCTACACGAGCGCCCGCGATGTACCAGAACGTCAATGCTGGGGCGACCCCGCCGGAATGCCCCGGCAGGCCTGATCCCGCCTTGTGGACGATCCCAGAGGCCGCCGCCTCCCGGCTGTTCGGCGAAGCCGAGCAAGGCTTCGACGAGGCCTCGGGTGCACTCGACACCTTGCGCGCCGCCCACGCGGACGCGCACGCGGCGGTCGAGTGGGGGAATGACGTGCACCTCCACATCCGTGCCGCCCGCGGCGCCGTCGACGAGCTGCGCCGCGGCTTGGGCGCGGTGGCCCTCGCGTTCCGCGGGCTACGATCCGCCCTTGTCGCCCCGTCCTGCGGTCCGAGCTGCCGCCGCTGCCACCCCCTGCCCCCAGAGGCTTCATGAGCAAGCTCGACGAGCTGGCGCGCGAGGAAGCCGCCAGGCGCAAGCGCGCTCGGCCGGCTAGAGGCTCGGCGCGACGCGGCCCCCCGATCGACCGGCCTGGCGACGTGGACGCTGAGGACGGCCCGCAGGACACGGCAGCTCTGCCGGACGCGGACGAAGACGGGCGCCCCCTCATTCACGTGCAGGCAGGCAAGCTGCACGAGTTCGTCGGGAGGCTCGAGGAAATCTTCGGACATGCCCGCGCCAAGCGCCGTCCCTTCGTGACCCTTTATCGTCGGGCAGGGGCCGCATCGCTGGTCCGGGTTGTGCGGCTCACCGATCCTAGGGCGGCGGCCGGCGTTCACTACCCGGCCGACACTCTGCTGACGCTCGGCGTTGATGCCGAGTATCTTCGGCTCCTGTTCTCGCGGGCGGTGGGCTGGCAGACGTGGGACCGGCGAAGGAAGCCGGCGAAGTGGGTCCCGTCCGATCCTCCCATGTCGGTCTGCCGGGCCTTCATGGCGGCGGCTCCCTGGCAGAAGGTGCCGAGCCTCCGGGGGACCGTCACGGCGCCGACGCTCCGAACTGACGGTACCCTGCTCGACAAGCCCGGGTTCGATGCCGCGACGGGGCTTCTATTCGATCCGGGTGGTGTGCGGTTCCCGGCGATCAATCCGCGGCCGAGCGAAAAGGACGCGCGAGCGGCGCTGGCGACGGTCGACGCGCTGCTGACCGGCTTCCCGTTCGTCAGCCGCGAGGCGCGAGCGGTCGCCCTCTCGGCGCTGCTCACCGGCCTCGTGCGGCGCTGCCTTCGATCCGCACCGCTCTTTGGCTTCGATGCACCGAAGGCCGGCAGTGGCAAGACGCTACTTGCGAGCCTCGTCGCCTACGTCGCGACCGGGGTTGCGCCGGCCCTCATGAACCAAGCCGAGAAGCCTGAGGAGGAGCGCAAGCGCCTGCTCGCCACCTTGCTCGATGCGCCCGCCGTGGTCTGCATCGACAATGTGAGCCGGGTCCTCCGATCCGACGCGCTCTGCACGATCCTGACCGAGCCGAGCTGGGACGATCGCGTGCTCGGAGTAAGCGGCAACGCCAAGGTGTCGACCAATGTGACGTTTCTGGCGACGGGCAACAATCTGCGGTTCTTCGGCGACCTCGGCGAGCGGGCGCTAGTGTGCCGCATCGATGCCGGCGTGCCCGAGCCCGGCGAACGGGAGTTCGGCGTCAACCTCCACGAAGAGGTGCCGCGCCGCCGCCCCGAGTTGGTCGCCGCCTGCCTCACGATCATGCTCGCCTACACTGTCGCCGGCTCCCCCGCGACCCCCGGCCCCCGTTTCGGCCGCTTCGAGGATTGGTCGCGTATGGTCCGCTCGCCGCTGCTGTGGCTCGGCTGCGCCGATCCCGTCCGCACGCGCGAGGCCGTGCGGGCAGTCGACCCGGAGCGTGATGCCCTGCTGCCGATCCTGGCAGGATGGCCCTTCAAGAAGGAGCAGACGGCGAAGGAAATAGTGCAGATGGCAAGCTCCGAGGACTTCCTCGCGGCGCTTCTCGCGATTGCTCCGACCCGCGGTCGCGACGAGCGGCCCGACGCCACGGCGGTCGGGCGGTTTCTGGCAAAGCATCTGGGCCGGGTCGAAGAGGTGGAGGTCGACGGCCAGCGCTGCCGGCGTCGGTTGTCCTCGCCGAGCGTCACGCGCAAGGGGCTCAGGACCTACGCGGTCGAAACGGAGCCGGTCGCCGAGGCCGTCCAGGCTGATCCGGCCGAGGTCGCGGCTCGGGGCGGGCTGGAGTAGTTGGAGGTGCCGGGGTGCCGGGGTCTGCCGGGGTCTTTTCACTCCGCCCCCGCAATATGCAACACGCCACTTTTGCATTTTCCACGCGTAGGCCTGAATCAACCCCGGCAGACCCCGGCACCCCGGCACCTCGCCGCCAGTTCGGCAGACCGGATCGCACTCGCAGATACCGATCTCTTTGCGGTGGGGAACGGCGCTCGGGTCCCTCTGAAGCCCTGACGTGAGCGGTGGGCAGCAGGGCCCGACAGCAGTATTCGCAGGACCGCTACAAGGGGGACGGTCCCACTTCAGGACGATCTAGTCGCCTGCCGCTTAAGCTGTGACGGATGAGGTCGACGAGGCCGTTATGCAGATGCATAGTGCTCAGGCAAGTTCTCTGAGGTTCAACTAGGCTCAATACTTTCGCCTACTTCGGTCAAAGGCTTGATTTCTGTCGTACGCCACGGTATTTGTGGTCAAATGCAACACGAAACACCCCTGATCTTCTCCGACCTCGTGTGGGTGGCTGATCCGGCGCCCTATGCGACGGTGCAGACGTGGCAGCGGCGCGGCGTCCTCCCCCAGCCGGGCGAAGATGGCCGCTACGTGGCGCCCGATCTGGTCATGACCGCGCTCTTCGCGCGCCTGGCACGCGTCTCGCCGGACCTGGCTACCGCGAAGCGCCGGGCCGAGGCTCTGGTCCCCGAGACGGCCAAGCTCTGTGCCGCCGCGCTCGCGGGCGGTGCCATGCCCGAGTGCGCCATCGCTGCGTTCGGGCTGCGGCCGGACGGTTCCGAGCCGGCGGTGCTGGCCGTCAGCGTCGAGGCGACCAACGGCGCGCTCGTCGGCGCCTTCGAAGGCGGCAGCGACCTGTTGCTCGTGCGCTTGGAGCGCACCATCACCCGCGTTGTCGAGGCCCTCCGCTTCGCTGCGGCCCGCGAGCGCCGCCGCGGCCGTGGAACGCTGCCGCTCGACCTTCAGCCGACCACTCCCGCGCAGGCCCGCCATGCTCGAGATTGAGGATCTGACCGTGTCCCGCGTGCGCGCGTCCGGCCCGGCCCTGGCGGTCGATGGCCACGGTCGAATTCTGCTCTGCACCCGAGCTGGCGACGGTCTCGCGTCGTCGCCGCTGGCGCCGGATGCTCTAGAGGCCTTGGCCCTTCGGTTACTCGCCGTTGCCGCCAGCAAAGCCGAAGCCGCCGACCACGCGGCCGAGGTCGCCGCAGCCCAGCTTGCCGAGCTCGTCGCCGGGAGCCGCCCATGACACTCACGCGCACCGTCGCCAAGCCGGCGACGTTCGACGAGGCCAGCCGCACCGTGGAGGCCGTGGTGGCGACGCCGCAGGCGCCCGTCCGGCGCATCGGGCCGAAGCCCGACGGCAGCGGTTACGGACCCTACATCGAAGTTCTGGAGTTGGCTGGAGCCGACCTGAGCCGGCTCGTCGGCGCGCCGCTCCTCGTCGACCACGTACCGGTCAGCGAGTTCCAAGTTGGCGTGGTCGAGACCGCTCGCCGCACTGCCGAGGGCATCGTCTGTCTCGTTCGCTTCTCCCGCGAAGATGCTGGCTTCTCGGCCGGGCGCGATGTTGCGGACGGCATTCGACGCCAGCTCAGCGTCGGCTATCAAGTCCAAGAGTGGTCCGGCCCGACAGGCGACAGAAACGAGCCGACGTTTACCGCAATAAAGTGGATGCCGCTCGAGGTGTCCATTGTCCCGATCGGCGCCGATGCCGGCGCTCGATTTCGTTCTATGCCAACTGAAACAGGGGTTTCACTTCCAATGACTACGACGACGACGGCCGAAGTGCGGCCGGACACTGCCGCGGCGGCCGTCGCCGCAGAGCGCGAGCGCGCGGCCGAAATCACCAGGCTCGGCCGTCGACTGGCTCTCGTCGACGAGGCCGAGGCCGCGGTTGCCGCCGGCACGAGCGTCGATGCGTTTCGGGCCACCGCGCTCGACGCCGTGGCGGCCCGCGCGCCGGCAATCTCACCGGTTCGTTCCGAGCTGATCGCCGACCACGCCGCGCCCGACACGGTGCGGGAGCGCATTGCCGAAGCTCTGGCGCACCGCGCCTCGGGCGGACGGACGCCGCTGTCCGATGCAGCTCGCCAGTATCGCGGGATGACCGTGCCCGGCTGTGCCGCAACGATGCTCGAAAGCCGCAACATCCGCGTGCCGCGGCACGCGCCAGCCGCTCAAATCATCGAACAGTCTCGCAGCATGTCCAAGTCGGACCTGCCCTGGCTTTTCGCAAACCTGATCAATCGTCTTTCACTGAACTATTTTGAAGCGGGCTCAAGCGAGCTACTTAAGGTTGCTCGGATCGAGAACGATATTCAGAACTTCAACGAACAGCAACGTGGCCGTGCTGGCGACTTCCCGGCGCTGCTGAAGCTGCCCAGTGAATACTCGGAGATCGAGTACGGTCCGATTTCCGAGGAGTTCAACTCCTTCAAGATCGAGCGGTACGCCCGACAGTTCCGGTATTCGTTCGAGATGGCGAGGAACGACGACTTGGGAGGAGTGGACCAAGCCGGCCGGACTGCCGGTCTCTCGGCTGCAACACTTGAGGGTAAGCTTATCGCCGACCGTTTGAACGCCAGTCGTGCCACAGATACCTTGAAGGACGGGACTGTGGTCTTTCATTCTACTCGCGGCAACGTAGCCGCCACGGGCGCGCCGCCGTCGATCGCGACGATCGACGCGGGCAACGTCGCCATGCGTGCATATAAGGGCGTGAACGGTACGGCTTACTTGAACCTCCGCGGTCGCTACATCGTGACTTCGCCGATCTGGGAGTATCAAGCGCGGGTGGTGACCACCGGCACCGCCACGGTGACCGACATCACCAAGGACAACACGCCCCTGCGCGGGACGGTGGAAGTCATTGCGGACGCAAATCTAAGCGCGAACTCGGGGCATTCGTGGTATATCTTTCCCGATCCGCTGCTTGCCCCCTGTCTCGTGTTGGCTCGACTGGCGGAGAACGCCAACGGTCCGTTCGTCGACAGTATGGACGACTGGAACACTGACGCGATAGCGATCAAGGCAAGACATTGTGTGGCGTCGGCCTGGGTCGACTACCGCGCGTGGGCCAATCCCGGCGCGGCGTCCTAAAGAGATCGCGCGCGGTTTCCGGGTGACCGCGCACGATGCCGGCCGGTTCCTTGCTGGCGGCCGGTTCAACATCGGCCGTCGCGGCGGAGTGCTGACCCGCCGCGACGGCCACCTTCGGGCAATACCGGCATGGATGGCGCCGCCAGACCAGTAACCGCTTGGCGGATCAAGAGCCGCCTAACCTATTGGTGTGCGGCCTGCGATCGCTGGCATGTCCATGGCGCCCCTGAGCGCCGCAGCGGACTTCCCGAGATCCGCGTATCCCACTGCGGCCCTGGCCGATCCGAGACGGTTGCGCTTCACGAGCGGGCCGATCCGCCTCCGCCCCACATCGTCGCCGACTTCAATCGCCCTGCGCGCCGGCAGCGTGGCCCGGTCGCCGCCGCTGCCGCACGTTGACGGGCAAGCCCTCGCCCGAGCTGCTGGCCGAGCTGCGCCGGCTCGTGCGCCGGCCCGTCGACGAAGTCCCGGCACCGGATCGAGCCGGTGAGGCGGAAAGAGGGTGGATCGGCCGCCAGATCACCAGCGGGTCGCGGCTTGCCGACGCCCGCGGCCGGCTCCCGCGTCGGCGGAAAAGGGCCAGGCAGAGCATTGACGAGGCCGGGCCGTAGACGGATTGTAGAGGTGCCGCGGGGTCGTTCGAGCGGCCCCGCGGCTGACCATCAACCCGAGAAAGGACCTCGGACGTGATCGCGGAAACGAGTACTCGCCCAATCGAGCAAGCGCCACCGGCCGCCCTTGCCACCGATCCGCACGTCGCGTGGCTTGCAGAGCGTGACGCGCTGGTGGCCCGCTGGGGAGCGGATCGGGACATTAGCGACGACGAGAACGACGCCCGCGCGGCGGAGCTCGCCGCCCTGGAGGACCGGATCATCCACACACCCGCCCAAAGCGCTGACGGCGCAATGGCGCAGCTCCGCCTTTACGTGACGTATGCGCTGGACGTCGGGGTTCCGCTCCTGACCTGCGGGCCGAACCGCGCGCCCGTCATGGCCGCCCTGGCCGCCGTCGAGCGCCACGTGGGCGCCCGATCCGCGTAACTACCCTACCAGTTGCCCTGGCCGGCGCGGCCGCTCCGCGAGGGGCGGCCGTTGTCGTTAGGTGTGCCAAGTCGCCGCAAGGGCCCAAGCGTTACCCGTGCTTTGCGCCCGTTACCCTTCCCGCTACCCGGTCTTCAAAAAAAGTCCCGACCAGGGACTTTCGTGTGCTCTAAGTGGTTGAAAAGGTTGGTAGCGGAGGAGGGATTTGAACCCCCGACCAAGGGATTATGATTCCCCTGCTCTACCGCTGAGCTACTCCGCCGAAACCGGCCGGCAGCGGTGGCCGGCGCGGGCGGTCACTTAGGCAACGGCCCTGGGGGAGTCAAGAACGGCGGCCTCGGTGCGGGCGATCCAGCCGCCGCCGACGAGCCGGTCGCCGGCGTAGACCACACCCGCCTGCCCCGGCGCCACGCCCGCTTGCGGCCTCGCGAAGCGCAGCACAGCACCCGTCTGGGTACGCTCGACGCGACCCGGTACCGCAGGTTCGTTGTAGCGGTGCTTGATCCACACCTCGCCGTCGGGCGGCGCCGTCAGCCAATTCGCATCGTCGAGCCAAGCCGCGGTCACAGCACCTGCATCGCGCGGCCCGACTCGCACCGTTCCGGTCGCGGCATCAAGCCCCACCACGTAGAGCGGCTCGCCCGTCGCGACGCCGAGCCCGCGACGCTGGCCGACCGTGAAGCGGTGCAGACCCTGGTGCCGGCCCAACTCCCGCCCGTCGAGATGCATGACGGCGCCGGGCTTCGCCGCCTCCGGCCGCAGCGCCGCCACGACCTTGGCATAGTCGCCGTCCGGCACGAAGCAGATGTCCTGGCTCTCCGCCTTCTCCGCCACCGGCAGGCCCAGCCGCGCCGCTTGCGCCCTCGTCTCCGCCTTGGTCAGGTCGCCCAGCGGAAAGCGCAGGAAATCGAGCTGGTCGGGCTTCGTCGCGAAGAGGAAGTAGCTCTGGTCCTTCGCCTCGTCCCGCGCCCTGTGCAGCTGGGGCCCGGGCAGGCGCCGTACATAGTGCCCCGTCGCCAGTGCTGCGGCCCCGAGGTCCTTCGCTACCTGCAGCAGGTCGCCGAACTTAACCCGCTCGTTGCAGCGCACGCAGGGAACCGGCGTCCGTCCGGCAACATAGGTCGCGGCGAAATCGTCGATCACCGCGCGGCGGAAGCGCTCCTCGAAGTCCAACACATAGTGCGCGATGCCGAGATGCTCGGCCGTGCGCCGCGCGTCCAGGATGTCCCGGCCCGCACAGCAGGCCCCATTGCGCCCGACCGCCGCCCCGTGATCGTACAGCTGCAGCGTGATGCCGATCGTTTCGTAGCCTGCTTCCTGCAGCAGCGCGGCGGCGACGGAGCTGTCCACCCCGCCCGACATCGCCACGACGACGCGGGACCCGGCCGGCAGGTCCAAGCTCATGTCAGCAGCGTCGTGCGCGGCACGCTGACGACGAGACCGTCCAGCTCGCTCGTCAGCCTGATCTGGCAGCCCAGCCGCGAGGTCGTGGCCAGCTCCGAGGCGAGGTCCAGCATGTCCTCCTCCTCGGGGGCCGCCGGTCGCAGGCGGTCGAACCAGTCGTCGGCGACGTGAACGTGGCAGGTAGCACACGCCATCGACCCGCCGCAGGCCCCCTCGACCTCGACATGGGCGAGCCGTGCGGCCTCCAGCAGCGTCGTGCCCGCAGGGGCCTCGACCCGCACGGCCGACCCGTCGGGAAGCAGGAAGGTCATCGAAGGCAAAGTGGGCTCAGACGGTGAAGCTCTCGCCGCAGCCGCAGCGACCCTTCTCGTTCGGATTGCGGAAGACGAACTGGGAGCCCAGCTTGTCCTCCACATAGTCGAGCTCGGTCCCCAGCAGGTAGAAGACGGCCTTCGGATCGATCACGAGCTTCAGCCCGTCGACGTCGACCACCTCGGCACCGGGCTCCACCTCGCGCGCGAAATCCATCTGGTAGCTGAATCCGGAGCAGCCCGACGGCTTCACGCCGAGCTTCAGGCCGAGCGCACCGTTACCCGATGCGGCCATCAGATGCTTCACCCGGTCCACCGCCGCCGGCGTCAGCGAGATCGCGGCCCGTGCCATCGCACACTCTCCACCCACCACTACCGGTCACTATGTCGGGGTCCAGGCCCACAAGACAAGGCCGACGCTGCGCAAGGGTCCCATCGGCGCTAGGCTCGCCTCGCGAACCTGGAGGGAACGAGGACGATGGCTGGACGGCTGGCGGGCAAGGTGGCCCTGGTGTCGGGCGGGGCGACGGGTATGGGCGGGGCGGCGTCGCGCCTGTTTGCAGCGGAAGGGGCCAAGGTCGGCATCGTCGACCGCAACGCCGAGGCCGGGAACGCAATGGCAGCCGAGATCAATGCCGCCGGCGGCAAGGCCGTCTTCGCCGCCGCTGACGTCGCCGTCGCCGCCGAGGTCGAGGCCGCCGTCGAGGCAGTGACGGCGGCGCTGGGACCGATCACCTCCCTCTTCAATCATGCCGGCACGCTGATCGTGAAGCCGTTCCTCGAGACCACCGAGGCGGAGTGGGACGGGCTGATGGCGATCAACGTCAAGAGCATGTACCTGATGACCAAGGCCGTGCTGCCCCAGATGATCGCCGCCGGCGGCGGGGCCATCGTCTGCACCTCGTCGATCTCGGCCGTCGCCGCCACGCCGGGCGAGGTGCTCTACGACGCCACCAAGGGGGCGTGCCACATGTTCGCCCGCGCCATCGCGGTCGAGTTCCGCGACCAGGGCATCCGCTGCAACGCCGTCTGCCCGGGCTTCGTCCGCACGCCGCACGGCCTGCGCGAGGTGGAAGCCCTGGGCAAGCTCGGCGTCGACGTCTCGGACGCGGCCTTGGCCGTCCAGCAGGGCCGCATCGCCGAGCCCGAGGAGATCGCCCGCGCGGCGCTGTTCCTCCTCTCCGACGAGGCGAGCTTCATCAGCGGCACGCATCTCTTCGTCGACAACTGCTTCACCGCCGTCTGACGCGGCCGCTCAGAGCAGGCCGGCGTTCTTCACGATCCGGGTGTAGGCGGCGAGGAACGCCTCGACATCCTCCGCCGTCGAGCCCCAGCCGAGACTCACCCGGATCGCCGCGTCCGACCCGCCGCCATAGCCCATCGCCAGCAGCACGTGCGAGCGCGCCACCTTGCCCGAGGAGCAGGCCGCACCGCTGCTGACGGCGATGCCGTCGAGATCGAGCCCGATGACGGCCGTTTCCGCCTTGAGCCCGCCCGTGAGGATGCAGCTCGTGTTGGGGAGGCGGAGGGCATCGCTCCCGACGACGCGCGTGACCCAAGGCAACCGGTTCTCGATCCGGTCACGCAAGCGCCGCACGGCGTCCCAGTCGGTGGTCGCCTCGACCGCAGCCGCGAAGCCGGCGATCGCCGGTACGTTCTCCGTCCCGGCCCGTCGCCGGCCCTCCTGTCCCCCGCCGCGCAGGAGCGCTTCGGGCTCCAGCCCCTCCCGCAGCACCAGCGCACCCACGCCCTGCGGTCCACCCAGCTTGTGCCCCGAGATCGTCAAGAGGTCGGCCCCCAGCCGCGCCGGCTCGACCTCGATCCGTCCGAACGCCTGGATCGCATCGCAGTGCAGCAGCGCCTCGGCGCGGTGGGCCAACTCCGCCGCCTCGGCGACCGGCTGGATCACCCCCGTCTCGTTGTTGGCCAGCATCAGCGAGACGAGCTTCGGCTCGTTCAGCTCGATCGCGTTCTGCAGGGAGGCCAGCTCCACCACCCCGGCGTGGCTGGCGAGAATTCGCGTCGCCGCTGCATCCGTCTCCAGCACCGAGCTGTGCTCGATCGCCGAAACGATGCGCGGCCCCGCGAAGCCCAGGAGCGCCAAGTGATTGGCCTCGGTCCCGCCGCCAGTGAACACGACGCGGTCGGCCGCCACACCCAGGCGATCGGCGATGGTGCGCCGCGAGCGCTCGATCAGCGCCCGCGCCCGGCGTCCCTCGGCATGCACGGAGGACGCGTTGCCGACGGCATCCATGGCCGCCAGCATCGCTTCCTTCGCCTCCGGCCGAAGCGGGGCCGTGGCGTTGTAGTCGAGATAGACCCGGCGGCCGTTCAGCTGCCGTTCACCACCCGCTTCGGCGCCGGCTCGCTCTCGCCCGAGCTGCGGTCCAGCCGGTTCTCCAGCTCGCGGATGCGCTCGGCCAGCCGCTCGATGCTGCGACTCACGGGGTCGATCGAGGAGCTGCCGGGCGTGGCGCCATAGGGCGTGAAACAAAATGCGTCGTCGCGCACGGGCTGCGGACCGGTCGGCCGGGCGGGGATGCCGGTCACGGTGATGCCGGGAGGCACCTCCTTCACGACGACAGCGTTCGAGCCGATGCGCGCCCCGTCGCCGACGGTGAACGGACCCAGCACCGCGGCACCCGCACCGACGACGACCCCATTGCCCAGGGTGGGATGCCGCTTGCCCTTGTTCAGGCTCACACCACCCAGCGTGACGCCCTGGTACAGCGTCACATCGTCGCCGATCTCGGCCGTCTCGCCGATCACGACCCCCATGCCGTGGTCGATGAAGAAGCGGCGGCCGATCTTCGCACCCGGATGGATCTCGATGCCGGTCATGAAACGGCCGATCTGCGAGATGAACCGGGCCGTCGCCAGCCAGCCGCGGCGCCACAGAGCGTGCGCCGGACGGTGGAAGATCAGGGCGTGCAGCCCCGGATAGCAGAGGAGGACCTCCACGCGCGACCGCGCAGCCGGGTCACGCTGGAAGACCGCCTCGATGTCCTCGCGTAAACTCTTGAACATGCCCGGTCGCCTGTTATATCGACCAGTCGCTCCGTCGCCGGCCGATGCGGGATCACTACGAGAAAAACCGCGCGGCATGGTACGCGCGGCGAGGCTCGGTGCTCATCTGCCTTCGAACGACTAGTATATGTGCCTCGACCTCATGGTCAATGAGCGCAGGGCTCGGCGTGGCAGCGGGTGGGGCGAGCGACCCCGGTGACGGGGTGCGACAGGAACGCAGTCGGAGAGCATGATGCCCGAGGTCATTTTCAACGGGTCGGACGGTCGCCTCGAAGGGCGTTATGTGCACGGCGAGGGCCCGACCCCTCCCTTGGCCGTCATCCTGCATCCGCATCCGCTGCACGGCGGCACGATGAACAACCGCATCGTGCACATGATGTTCCAGCTCTTCGCGCGGCGCGGCTTCTCCACCCTGCGCTTCAACTTCCGCGGCGTCGGCCGCTCGCAGCAGGTGTTCGACCACGGCCAGGGCGAGCTGCGCGATGCCGCCGCCGCGCTGGACTGGATGCAGCAGCACAACCCGAACTCGTCCGGCTGCTGGGTCGGCGGCTTCGGTTTCGGTGCCTGGATCGCCATGCAGGTGCTGATGCGCCGCCCGGAGATCCACGGCTTCATGTGCGCCGGCCTGCCGGCCAACATGTACGATTTCAGCTTCCTCGCCCCCTGCCCGACCTCGGGCCTCATCGTGCACGGTGAGCGCGACACGGTCACCCCGCCGGAAGCCGTCGTGAAGCTCGTCAACAAGCTTTCGCAGCAGCGCGGCATCACGATCGACTATCACTGCATCGAGCGGTCGGACCATTTCTTCACCGACTTCATGCCGGAGCTGGAAGAGCTCTGCGAATCCTACCTCAACAAGCGCCTGAAGCCCGCCGAGCGCCCGCTGGCGCTGGCCCGCTGATCCGGATCGAAGCGACCCTTTCATGACATCTTTCCGCTCGGACTTCCTGCGCGAGCTCGACGCGCGCGGGTTCATCCATCAATGCACCGACGCGGAAGCGTTGGACGAGGTGGCGGCCAGGGGCCAGCTCACCGCCTATGTCGGCTTCGACGCCACCGCAGACAGCCTCCATGTCGGCAATCTCGTCAGCATCATGATGCTCCGCTGCCTGCAGCGCAGCGGCAACCGCGCCATCGCCCTCGTCGGTGGCGGTACCACCAAAGTCGGCGACCCCTCCTTCCGCGACGAGAGCCGCCCGCTGCTGACGAACGAGCTGATCGAGAACAACAAGAAGGGTATCCGCCGCTCGCTCGGCCGCTTCCTCGACTTCGAGGGCAAGGCCCTCCTGGTCGACAATGCCGAGTGGCTCGACGAGCTGCGCTACATCCCGTTTCTGCGCGACTTCGGCACCCACTTCACCGTCAACCGCATGCTGAGCTTCGACTCGGTGCGGCTGCGGCTCGAACGCGAGCAGCCTTTGACGCTGCTCGAGTTCAACTACATGGTCATGCAGGCCTACGACTTTTTGGAGCTGTCGCGCAGGCTCGACTGCCGCCTGCAGATGGGCGGCTCCGACCAGTGGGGCAACATCGTCAATGGGGTCGAGCTCGGCCGCCGCATCGACGGCAAGCAGCTCTTCGGCCTCACGACACCGCTGCTCACCACCGCCTCCGGCCAGAAGATGGGCAAGACGGCCGCCGGTGCCGTCTGGCTGAACGACGACAAGCTCACGGCCTTCGACTACTGGCAGTACTGGCGCAACGTGGAAGACGGCGACGTCGGCCGCTTCCTCCGTCTCTTCACCGACCTGCCGCTGGACGAGATCGCTCGGCTGGAGGAGCTGCAGGGCTCCGAGATCAACGACGCCAAGAAGGTCCTGGCCTTCGAGGCGACGAAGCTCTGCCACGGCGTCGACGCCGCCGAGCGTGCGGTCGAGGCGGCACTGAGCCAATTCGAGGGCAAGGGCAGCTCGCTGGAGGGTCTGCCAGTCGTCGACTGCGACGCCACGCGTCTGGACGCCGGGATGCCGGTCGTCGAGCTCTTCTTCATCGCCGGCCTCGCGACCTCCAACGGCGAGGCGCGACGGCTGATCCGCGGCGGCGGTGCCCGGCTCAACGACGAGCGCATCGACGACGAGGCGCTGGTCGTCGCCCGCGGCGACCTCCGCGACGGCCACCTCAAGCTGTCCGCCGGCCGCAAGCGTCACGTCTTAGTGCGCCCGGCCTGAGGCCGACTATCGCTCGTCGATCGGCCCCGTCTTCGGGGTTCCACTGTCGCTCAGCGCGTTGAACAGGTCGCGCACCATGCCCGGGACGAGGGCGGCCAGCGGGTTCACGAACACCTGCGGGCTGTCGAGGCTGCCGGTGATCGAGAAGGTGGCGGCCAGCGCCGCGTCCGCCTTGTCGCCGCGGAGGATGTTGCCGACGATCGGGATGCGGCCCAAGATCCGGTTGATGGTGTAGGCCGGGGCCACCGTCCCGTCGATCTTCAGCGAGTTCTGGGCGAGGTTCACCGTCCCCTCCGCCCGCGCCCCGATCTGCGAGCCGACGAACCGCAGCTCTTCCAGCCGCAGCACGCTGTTCTCGTAAGCGAACGGCACGGTCAGCTTCTCGATCGGTATGCCTTGGCCCGAGAGCGCGTTGGTGAGCCCGGAGAACGACGCCAGGGTCAGGACGCGGGCCAGCAAGGGTGCGGCCGTGATCGTGAAGTCGCGTACCTTCAGCTCGCCGTCCGCACGAAAGCTGGGCGTCTGCCGGATCGTCGCCGTCGCCCGCACGCGCCCGCCCTGATACTGCGCCTGCCCGGAGGTCAGCGAGCGGGCGAGCCAGCCCGCATCCGATGCTTTGGCGTTCAGGGTGCCCGTCGCCTTGCCGCGGACGAGATCCACGCTGAGATCGTTGTTCGCCTCCATTTTCGCGGTGATGTTGACCGGCCCCCAGCCGCCAGGGTCGCGCACGACCCGCGCGTCGACGGCCTTGAACGGCGCCTCGCCGACCCGCAGCTCCTTCGCCGTGAGGCGGATGTCCATGTTGGGCAGCGGATCGCTGCCCCCGCCGGCACCGCCCGCCGTGAGCTTGCCGACGACGGGCCGCAAATCGAGCCGGTCGATCGCGACGTTGCCGCGCAGACTGCCCTGTCGCCGCTCCAGATCCACCGCCAGCGCGCCCAGCGGCATCTCCAGCCGGTCGACCTTCAGTTTGTCGAGCGAGGTCGGATCCAGCCCGACCCGCGCCGACCCCTTGCCGTTGAGGCCCGGCACCTGCAGCCAGATGGCGTCCAGGCTCACCGTCTTCGGATCGGGCTGCGTCGCCGTGACGGAGAGCTTGCCGGCCGTCCCCGTCATCTTCTCGAACACCAGCTCCGGCGCCTGGATCCCCATCCGCTTCAGGTCGAGATTGAGATCGTAGCGCGGGCTGCCCTTCCCCTTCGGCAGCGTCACGTCGAGGTTCACCGCCGCCGTGCCCGTGGCTTGGCCGGGCCAGGGGATCTGCAGCGCCTTCGCCCCGCGGGCATCGAGGTCGGCCTTCACATTGGCCTTGCGGCTCAGGCCCTTCTTCGGGATCAGCTGCTCGTCATAGGTCACCGTCACCGGCACCTTGTTGACGCTGGCCTTGCCCTTGGCGTCGACGAGATTCGGCTTCGCCGTCAGCGTGAAGTCGCCGTCCGCCATCGAGTAACCGGGCCGAACGTCGGGCACGCCGGCCCCTTTCAGCGCCACCTCGGCCTTGTAGACGATCTCCGAGTCCAGGACCTTGTCCTTCAACGGCAGCTTCAGCGTCAGCTTCGTCGTCTGCGTGCCGCTGGCCTTGTCCCAGGGCAGGTCGGTGCCCTTGAGCAGTTCCAGCGGCGGCAGATTGACGAGCTTCAATGCCGGCCCGACGGCCGAGCGCAGGTCGGCCTTGGCATCCAGGATGGTCGGCGTCGGCTTCGACATGGCGGAGAGAGTCACCTCCCCGTTCAGCACCTCGACGTCCCCGGTCTTCGCCGGGCCGACCGTGAAGCGCATCGTGTCGAGATCGAAGGTGGCGTTCCCGCTCAGGCCCTGCGCCGGCGGAAAGGTGTCGAGATAGCGTACCGAGACCCCGTTGAAGACGAAGGTCCCCGAAATGGCGGGCTTCACCTGCGGCGCGTCGACGGGCACGGTGAACTTGACGGTGCCGCCCGTGGCCGTGCCCGCGAGCACGTTCTCCTTCACCCATTTGCGGCCGTCGCCACCCGCGGTCACCGGCCACAGGCTCGGGATGTCGGTCGCCGACAGGCCCTTCGGCGTCACCGTCAGGTCACCGCTCACCGAAGTCGACGTCATCGTCGCCGTGCCCTGGGCGGCGATGCTGAACCGGTCGGTCACCGCCTCGACCTTGTCGAGCTTCACCGTCTGCATTCCGGCCGAGATCGAGCCCTCGAACGTCGCCGACTTGAGCGCAATCGGCTTTTCCAGGACGTTCGGCAGGTCGAGCGTGGTCGGATCGACGTCGAAGTCGAAGGTGCCGGGCCCGAGACTGGCGTCGGCAGCGACGTCGACGCTGAGGCCGCCCGACACGGGCAACTGCAGCCCTTCGAAAGGCACCGTCGGCACCACCGCGTGCACTACCTCGAGCGGTGCCCGGAACAGGTCGACGCTCAGATGCTGGGGTGCGGAGCCGGCGCCGCGGCTGGGGACGAGGCGCACCGCCACACGGCCCTTGTCGATTGCCGCCGCCAGCCCCACCGACCACGCCTCGCCTTCGCGGCGCAGCTCGAATACCGGGTCGTCGGCATCCGCCAGCTCCCCGCTCTCCTCGTTGTAGACCTGGAGCAGCGGCGCATTCACCCGCACCAGCTGCAGCGAGGCGAGCCGCGGATCCTGGGCCGCCGCCTGGTCGCCAAGAAACGCCGCGAGACCGCCCGGCCCAGCCGCCTGCGTCGCCGGCAGGGTCGCCGCCTGCCCGGCGAAGGACAGCGTCGGCGGTGCATCCTTGTGCAGGTTCAGCTCGATCTCGGGCAGCTGCAGCTCGACCGTGACCAACTGCACGTCGCGATCGAACAGCAGTGGCCGCAGGGCCAGCGTCGCCGAGGCACGCGGCGCGCTGGCGACGAAATCGCCGGCATGGGTGCGCACTTCGATATTGTCGACCTGGACGCCGAGATTGCCCTCGCTGCGCAGCCAGGTCAGCTCGGGATTGCTGAAGCTGATGGCGTAGGGGCTACTGGCGGCGACGACCCGGTCGATGACGGGTGTGAAGGCGGCCAGAGACACCGGCCCCCGTTGCAGCCGCCAGACCAGAAGGCCTCCGCCGGCGACGAGCAGCAACACGAGAACCAGCAGCACCAGCAGCAGACGCCGCACCATCCAGCACCCTCCCCCGTGGTGCTGGCGCCTTGACCACCAGCTCTCGGGCTGCAATGTGACCGTCCCCAAATAGAACAGAAGGCGCATGTCGACCATGACGCCGCGGCTCCTCTCCGCACCCCTCGCGAACGATGCCGAGGCCGCCGAGGCGGGCTGGCGACGCTGGCGTCATCTGGCCGCCCTGAGCCCCGACCCGGCGCTGAAGGAGCTGGTCGAGTCGACCCACGCCGAGCCCGTCACCCGCGAGCGCCTGGACGGCCTCTTCGCCGGCAGCCCCTTTCTCACCGACTGCCTCGTCGCCGAGCCGCAGCTGCTGGCCGCCCTGCGCCAGGAGGGCTCCGATGCGGTCTGGTCCCGCCTCCGTGCGGAGAGCACGGCCCTCGACCTGCACGACCGCACCCGCCTCATGGCCTCGCTGCGTCGCCAGCGCCGGCGCGTCGCCCTGCTCGTGGGTCTGGCCGACCTCTGGGGCCTGTGGCCGCTGGAGCGCGTCACCGAGGCGCTGACGAGCTTCGCCGATGCCGCCGTCCGGGCCGTCGTCGACCATCTCCTGATCGAGGGCGGCAAGCGCGGCGAGCTGGCCCTGGCCGACCCCGAGCGCCCCTCGGACGGCAGCGGCCTCGTCATCCTCGCCATGGGCAAGCACGGTGCCCGCGAGCTGAACTACTCCAGCGACATCGACCTCATCGTCCTCTTCGACGAGGAGCGCGTTCCCTATCGCGGCGGCGAGGCGCCGATGGCCTTCGCCGTCCGCCTCGCCCGCTCCCTCGTCTACATCCTGGAGACCAGGACCAAGGACGGCTACGTCTTCCGCACCGACCTCCGCCTGCGCCCGCACCTCCCCGGCCACCCGCTGGCGCTGTCGACCGAGGTCGCCGAGCTCTACTACGAGCGCCACGGCCAGAACTGGGAGCGTGCTGCCCTCATCAAGGCCCGCCCCGTCGCCGGCGACATGGAAGCCGGCCAGTATTTCATGCGCCTCGTCGCGCCTTTCGTCTGGCGCCGCTCGCTCGACTACGCCGCCATCCGCGACATCCACTCCATCAAGCGGCAGATCAACGCCTATCGCGGCTACGGCACGATCAAGGTCGCCGGCCACGACCTGAAGGTCGGCCGCGGCGGCATCCGCGAGATCGAGTTCTTCGCCCAGACCCAGCAGCTCATCCTGGGCGGCCGGGCGCCCGAGCTACGCCTGCCCGGCACCTGCGAGGCGCTGACGGCACTCGCATCCGGCCGCTGGATCGACTCGCAGACCTCCACGGACCTGATCGGCGCCTATCGCCTGCTCCGCTCGCTGGAGCACCGCCTGCAGATGGTGGCCGACCGCCAGACCCAGGCTTTGCCCGAGCGCGAGAGCGAGCTGGAGCGTTTCGCTGCCTTCGCAGGCTTCCCCGATGTCGCCGCCCTGGAGAGCGCCACCGAAGCGACGCTTCTCACCGTCGAGCGCCACTACGCCGCCTTGTTCGAGAAGGAGCCCGACCTCGGCGCCGGAGGCAGCCTCGTCTTTACCGGCACGGCCGATGACCCCGCCACCATCGCCAACCTGACCTCGATGGGCTTCAAGGACGCCCCGCACGTCTCGTCCCGCCTGCGCAGCTGGCACCACGGCCACATCCGCGCTACCCGCAGCACCCGTGCGCGCGAGCTTCTGACCGAGCTGACCCCCGCCATCTTCGAGGCCCTGCGCCAGCAGGGCGAGTGCGACACCGTCTTCAAGCTGTTCGACGAGTTCGTCTCGAGCCTCCCGGCCGGCGTCCAGCTCTTCTCCCTGCTCCGCGCCAACCCGCGCCTTCTCACTCTTATCGCCGACCTCATGGGCACGGCGCCGCGCCTCGCCCGCCACCTCTCCTCCCATGTCGACCTGTTCGACGCGATGCTGGGCCCCGACTTCTTCGAGCGCCTGCCCTCCGCCACGGCTCTGGCCGCCGAGTTCGAGCGCCGCCTCGTCGATGCCCGCGACGTCCAGGACGTGCTCGACCTCTGCCGCCGCTGGGCCCACGGCCGCCAGTTCCAGGCGGGCCTCCAGGTGCTCCTAGGCCTCGCCCCCGCCCGCCACGCCGCAGAGACGCTGACCGCCATCGCCGAGGTCGCCCTGCAGCACCTGCTGCGCACCGCCACCGATTGGCTCGTCGCCCAGCACGGCGCCGTCCCCGGCGGTGCTTTCGCCGTCATCGGCCTCGGCAAGCTCGGCTCCCGCGAGCTGACGACCGGCTCCGACCTCGACCTCGTCTTCGTCTACGACGCCGCCGACGAGGCAAGTTCAAAGGGCAAGAAGCCCCTGGCCGTACCCGCCTGGTACGCCCGCCTCGGCCAGCGCCTCGTCAGTGCCGTCGCCGCCAAGACTTCGGCCGGCACGCTCTACGAGATCGACATGCGCCTGCGTCCCTCGGGCAATGTCGGCCCCGTCGCCACCTCGCTCGGCAACTTCCGCGCCTACAACGCCGCTACCGCCCAGACCTGGGAGCAGCAGGCCCTGACCCGCGCCCGTGCCGTCGCCGGCGACCCGGATCTGTGCCGCACCGTCGACGATGCGATCTGGGAAAGCGTTGCCCGCCCGCGCGACCTCGCGACGCTCGCCCAGGACGTCCGCGCCATGCGCGAGCGCATCTTCCGCGAGCGCGGCAGCGAGGATCCCTGGCTCCTGAAGCACGCCCGCGGCGGCATCGTGGAGCTGGAGTTCGCCGCCCAGTACCTGAAGCTCGCCTACGCCCACGAACTGCCCGCACTGCGGACGACCGAGATCCCCGAGATCGTCCAGGTCTGCGGCGATGCGGGCCTGATCGACCCCGATGCCGCCGAGGCGCTCAGTCGGGCGCATGCCCTCTACCAGGCGCTCCAGGCCGTCTGCCGCCTGTCGCTGAGCGAGCGCTTCGACCCCAGGACGGCCCCGCTCCGCCTCCTCGAAGCCCTCGTCCGAGCCGCCGGCCTGGCACTAGAAGGCGAGCGCCCGCCCGCCGATTTCGCCGACCTGCAGCGCCAGCTGGTTGAAAGCCAGACCGCCGTGCGCCAGATCTTCGCCAGCTTGTGCCCGCCTGGGGCTACGGCCTGACACATCGAGGGGATGGAACATGTTGAAAGAAGGTGATCCCGCACCGGCGTTCGATTTGCCGGCCGACGGCGGCGGCCATGTGAGCTCCAAGTCCTTGGCCGGCAAGCCCTACGTCATCTACTTCTACCCCAAGGACGATACACCGGGCTGCACCAAGCAGGCGATCGGCTTCTCCTGCATCTACGACCAGTTCAAGGCCGCCGGTGTGGAGCTGATCGGCGTCTCCAAGGACAGCGTCACCAGCCACGAGAAGTTCAGGAAGAAGCACGAGCTGACCTTCCCCCTCGCAGCCGACGAGGAAGGCAAGACGGTGGAAGCCTTCGGCTCCTGGGTCGAGAAGTCGATGTACGGCAAGAAGTACATGGGCATCGACCGCTCGACCTTCCTCGTCGGCAAGGACGGAAAGATCCTCAAGGCCTGGCGTGGCGTGAAGGTCCCGGGCCACGTCGAGGAGGTCCTGGAGGCTGCCAAGGCGGCGGCATAAGCCGAAGCCGCATCTGTTCGGGCAGGGCACGACGGTCGCGTGATCGTGGCCCTTCCGATGCCTTGTGCCCCGGTGCGACCCTGTCCATGAGACCACGCGGCCGGGTGCACATGGTTCCGCTGCGCGCGTCGTGGGCGGCTCCTCGTGGAGAGAGCGGCGGCCTTCACGTGTCGCCGCTCTCGATTTTGGTGTTCAAGCTACCGTCGAGGTTCATCTCCGGCGCAGGACTCGGGACGGCGTTGCTGAGGATTGCGTCGACGCATCCCGCCGGGCTTGTCGAGACCGACGAACTCGCTTGTCTGCACGAACCTGCCCGGTAGGTCGCCTCGGCGTTGCCGGCACTCGGAGCGGTATAGGAGAAGGTGCGCAGGTCGAGCGGCCGCGACCCGACGCCGAAACCGAAACCGAAGCACTCGCGGTCGGCGCCGACGGCGCAGGGGGTCTGCGTGCGGATCTGGGCGGCCGGTGGCGCGGGACGCGGGGCAAGCGTGAACAGGACGGCGAGCGCAAAGCGCGGTCGGCAGCTCGTTGGAGCAGCAGGCGACCCTGAAGTGTACCCCCGTGAGCCAGGGTCGGCGGCGCCGCCTAGCCTACCCGGCGCTCGTGTCCATCGGCGTTCAGGCCATCATCGCGCGGCAGGCCGCCCAGGAGCGTCGCTCTAGGCGAGCGCCGCTTCGGCCAGGAGGGGCCGCCCTCCATTCTCCATGACCGCGACCGGCGTGTCGAACAGGTCGCGCAGCGCGCGCACGGGAGGGGCATTCCCGTCCTGCCTGAGGAAAGCGTCGACCTCGAAGATCGCGATGTGGCCGCCGGCACGCTCGCTCTCGATGTGGACCACGCGGTACGCCTCCTGGTCGGGCCAGGGGACCAGCAGCCACCGGTCGCCATCGGGATTCCGGTGCAACATGATGCTGAGGACGCCCATCGCTCTCGATCCCCCGTCGGAGAAGAGACAATATAACTACAAGTTTATTCTCATTTGGGTATCTCTCTTTGGAGTGTCAATCGCGCCGCTGGACGGTCGCAGGGCCGCGGCGGCGCGGTTCGGCGTCGGGCTGAGTGCTGCCGTCGACTCGGCCGCGGCCCCATGCCGGCATGGATGCGGCGTGCTCCTGCGTCTGTGCGGAACGCCACAGTTGCGGCCGGCCTCTGGTCACATCCCCGTGCGTCAGGAAAACACCCCGCACCGTACTCCGGGGCAGCACCATCTTGGTTGCGTCGACCAATAGTTGAGAATTTCCACGGGTGAGCGCATGAAAATTCGCGTCGGGCGAGCCGGCGCCCGATGGGGGTAGGCGGCCGGACACCACCACAGGGTCTGTTGCTGCTTCACGAGGGGGTATCGACATGACGCCAGATCCGACGCCGCGGCTGCGGCTGATCGAGGTGGACATCCAAAGCGACGAATCCGGCCTCCTGATCGCCACCAGCCGCCATCTTCCAAAGCTCCTCGCCGTCTCGACCTCCGACGAGGATCTGGCCCGCGACCTGCCGCACCTGATCGACGAGGCGTGCCACGCCTGCTTCGGCCGGACCTTCAGGGCCATCGCCATCGGCACCGTCGCCGCCTTCGGCGGCAGCTGCCGCAGCGAGCGCTGGGCCCTCCTGCCCGCCTGACCACCGAAGCTGCCGCTGTGGGCACGGTACATCCCGGCAGCATCCGATGATGAGGCACAGGTCAGCGTGGTGCCCCGTCGCCTCGACGGCACGACTTCTTCTCCATCGCCCGATCCTTGCCGTAGAAATGAAGTACCGGGCGCAACGCGGTGCTCCCGCTTGAGCGTTCTACTGCGGTCTGTTTAGCTGTTCCCGGTCGGGTGCGGGGGAGACGGCAGATGATCGTGGTTCGCCTCGGGTTCCTCGCGTCGGCGGTACTGACCCTGCTCGGCGTGTTGGCATCCCCCGCCCCGGCGGCGTCGGTCGTCACGCAGACCCCCTGCTCCGGTACCTGCGCCACCTTCGCCGTCGACGCCGGCGGCACGCCCACCGCCATCCCGACCATCGCCACCTTCAGCTTCGACGTGCCGGCGAACACGACGGCCACCGTCCTCTTCAACGGCACCGGCTTCTGCACCGCCTTCGACATCGGCCCGGGCTACGGCGTGATCGATCTCGTGGCGCAGATCACGACCGGCACCCAGGCGCCGACCCAGGACGGACCCGGCGGCGCCCGCCACGTCATGGCCCATCTCGTCAAGCAGGGGCGCACGCTGGAGCAGAACACCTGGCCGCTCAACCTCGCTGCGACCCGGGTGGTCGCCTACCGCACCGCGGGCCGCAAGACGGTGTACTTCAAGATCGCGCGCCTCCGCATGGACCGCTTGACGGACGGCGCCATCACCAACACGGGTTTCACGGTCATCCTGACACCGTAGCGCGCCGCTCAGCGGTCCGTCGGGCAGTCGGCGATCGCCGTGAAGCTGCTGTCGACCGCGAAGAAGCAGATGTCCGTTGCTCCGGGCGAACACACGACCGGCCGGTGATTGTCGACCCGGATCTGCGTCTCGGAGATCCGCCGCGCATAGACCATGCCGATACTGCTGCCCTCGAACTGGTTGACACAATCGCCGAGCGTCACCTGGACGTAGCAGCCCTTGATGTTGCCGTTGAACGTGACGTCGTACACGCCGGCGGCTCTCCCGGGTGCCCGAACGACGCTGACGACGTTCCGCTTGTAAGCGGTCGTTGCGTTGGCCTTGACGCAGACCTTTGCTTGTAGCCAAGCAGAGGCCGGAGTCGGAGCAAGTATCACGCCACCGAACGCTATGACTGCCACGCCGGCGACAAACACTCGGCGGAGCATCTTCAGTGCATGAAGCTGCATGTCTGCTACTCCCCGCGCCGGCGGCAATTGTCAGCCGGCAGGACAGAAAAGACAATAATCGCTCTGGACGGACATCAAGACAATAGGACGGGTTGGCGCATCTTACCGGGATGCACTAACGACAACGCCGCCTACGCCCCGCCGCGCACCCGCTCCAGGTACACCGTGATCGGATCGTAGACCTCGTCCCCGTCGTCGAACTTCGGGCAGGGCACGAAGCCGAAGGCGGCGTACATCGCCCGGGCGGCCGCCATGAAGGACGTCGTCACGAGCCGTGTGCGCCGGCAGCCCAGCCCGTCGACTTCGCGCAGCACGGCCGTCAGGATCGCCCGGCCAACGCCCCGCCCGCGAGCGGCAGGCGTGACATAGACCTTGCCGATCTCGGCCACCTCGTCCGCCACCGCGAAGGCGCCGCAGCCGGCCGGCACCCCGTCCAGCCGGCAGAGATAAAGGCCGGCCGCCGCACCGCCATAGCTCCGCTTCAGCCCCGCCGCGTCGGCATCGCCGTAGTAGGTCGGAATCACTGCCGCGTGCGGCAGGCCGAGCCGCGCCACCTCGGCTTCGTCCCACGCCGCCATCTCCTGGAGCATCAAGGCCACCGCCGCGTAGTCGGCCGCACTCCGCACCCGCCGGACCGACACCGCCATGTCCGACGCGACCACTCAGGCCGGCCCCAGACTCACGCCACCTTGCGCTGCCGCCGCCGCACCCACCCCAGTGCGGCGATCCCGCTCGCCAGCAGCGGCAGGGCCGCAGGGAGCGGGACGGGTGTGGCGGTGAGCGTCGAATTGGGCCTCGTGACGCCGCGTCCCGTTCCGTCCACCTTGATCGCCTGGGTCGTTTGCCCATTGTCCATGAATGAAATGAAGCCGAAACTGCCGTTGTAGTTCCAATATTGACCGTTCGGACCGTCGTAAGCTCCGCTGAGGTAGAAGGTCCCCTGCAGCGGATTGAAGTTGAAGTTCAGCGGCGTCGGGCTGGTTACCCCATCTTTTAGCAGATCCCACGAGCCGACAGAGGTGCCGTTGAGAAAGCCCTCGATCGACAGGCTCTGCAGATCGCTGCCCGAGATGCGGGTGCTGGACAGCAGCGAATCGGAGAAGCTGAACTGCCCGCTCATCGTGTAGCCGCCGGATCCCGTCCAGCTGATATTGTAGAGTGCCGACCAGGCCTGCATCGGCGTGACGATCCATGCCACCGCCAGCCCACCGGCCAGCACGGCCATCCGGCAGCCCGACACCATTGCGAGCAGCCTATCCAGCATTCCCCGACGTCCCTCTTCGTTATTGGACGAGCACACCTTGCGGCCACGACCATGTTCGAGCGTCGAGCGTCTGTCTCTAACTCATTCGACGTGACGCCGCGGCCTCTCTCAACTTCCCGGCAAGCGGATCCACATCATCTGGATCAAGGTCTCGACGCCGCGCCGCCTGAGTCAACGACGAGTCGCCGGTAGTCTTGGTGGACGTTTCTGGCGCACGACCCTGTTATGCTCGACGACCCCAGCGCGATTCACTCACGCATTCGCGTTGCTCGGTACTCTTGCCGTCCTGCTAGCATCGGTTTGTCATCAGGCAGGAGAAGTTACATGATTCGCGCACATGAGAACTCGATCTTCTTTCTGTTGTTCTTCGTGGCGGCGGTCTTGACCGGCGGCCGCGCCGAGGCGGCGAAGGTGATCAGCCAGACGCCCTGCTCGGGTACCTGCGCGGAGTTCTACGTCTCCGGGGGCACCGCCACGCGGATCCCGACCATCGCCAGCTTCAGCTTCGACGCGCCGGCACGCTCGACGGCACTCGTCACCTTCAACGGCAGCGCTTTCTGCAATCTGAGTGCCGAGGCCTTCCACGGTGTCGTGGACCTCGTCTCGCAGATCACCACGGGCACTGCGGCCCCGTCGCAAGCCGGCCCGGGAGGTGCGCGGCACACGATGGTACTGACGAATCCTTCCCTCGATCTCCTGAATTTTCTGCCGGATACAGTACCGCTGAACGTGGCGGCGACCCGTGCCATCACCTACGCGACGGCAGGGCGGAAGACGGTCTACTTCAAGGTCGCCCGCCTGCGGATGGACGATGGCACATCCTGCGCCTTCACCAACACCGCGTTCACCGTCCTGCTGATACCCTGACCTACACGGACGCCCCTCGGCCCGCAGGTGCGTGTACCGTCGTCGAGGATTGAACAGACAAGGATCTTGATCCTATATCTAGGACCTGCTACAAGTCGGCCATGTCGCGCCGCCCCCGTCCCACCCCCTACCCGACCCGGCCCGTCGTCGCCGGCCGCAAGGCCATGGCGATGCGCCGCGTCGCCGCTGGACAGAACGCCGTGACCGCCGCCCGGGCCGCGCGATTGCCGGTCGAGGACGTCCAAGCGATGCTGGCCGACGGCGGCGTCGGTCGCGTGCTCGCCACCTGGCGCGACCTCCTCTCGCTCGCCGACACGGTGCGCCTCCACCTCGTGCGCTTCCTCAGCATGTTCGTCGTGCTCGAAGCCATCGAGGAGCGCGAGCCCCGCATCTGCATCTGGCTCTTCCACGAGAGCCAGCGCGGCCGCGACCCCTTCGAGGTGCTGGCCCGGTCGGTCCTGCGCATGTTGACACGGGCGCCGCGCGAAGCCGCCAACCGGCCACCGCCGACACCGCCTGTTTCGCGTGAGTGCGATCCGATGTCGGAGGCCTATGCGGCCCGTGCCCGGTTGCGGATTCTGGCCCAGCTTCGCATGCGCGTGATCGAGGAGATCGCCTCGCGTCGCGCCGACCTGCTCGAAGACCTCGGCCATGATCCGGTGAAGCCCGCCCCGGCCGCCCTCGACTGGGTCCCCGGCCTCGACCTCCCGACGTTGCAAGCCGACATCCCGCACCTGCGGGTCCACGAACCTCGCGCCGGCCCGTAGTGGTGGTGGGGGTCGAAGGGGGAGGCCTTTCGGCCTCCCCCTTCCCGTCCTTCTTCTTCGCTTATCCTCCGTCCCCGGCCCCGCGGCCGATCGGGACCGATGCGCGTTGCTCAGGCGAGGTCGAGGCTCGGTATCGGGCTGTCCAGGCGGTAGGGCAGCTCGCCCGGGACCGTGTCCAGCTCGCGGGCGTATTTGTGGCCGTAGTAGACGGCATGGGCGATCGCACCCGGGACCAGCGCGTCGCCGACCGCCGCGACGGAGCGGATGCCGGCGGCGGCGAGGCGGTCCGGGTCGGCGTTCAGCTCGTGGAGGAGGTCGTCGACCGGGCGGCGGACGCCGACCACGAGGAGGGTGGCACAGGGCAGCGTCTCTTGCTGGCCGGTGTAAAGGTCGGCCAGCGTCAGGGTGCGGCCGTCGAAGTCCTGCACGATCTTCAGCGTGCGGACGGCTACCTCGCGTCGCGCCAGGGCCTGGTGCACGCGGACGATCTCGTTGCTCATGATGGTCCAGGCCGAGGCCTGGCCCGCCGGGGTGACGTAGGTCGTGGCGATGCCGTTCAGCGCCAGATGCTCGGCGATGACCCCGCCCATGTAGTAATGGTCGAAGTCGAACACGACGAGCGGCCCCTTCGGCCGTAGGCCCGCTGCTATGTCGTCCGGGGTGATCACCCCTGCGGTCCGCGGCAGGGCCGGGGCCGGCACCTCCATCGGGCTGTAGAGCTCAGGGGTCCAGCGGCTGCCGGTGGCGATCACGACGCGCTCGAACCCGAACTCCAGCACGTCGGCGGCGGTGAGCCTGCTGTCCCGGTAGAGCTGGGCGTTGGGCAGCGCCTGCAGGCGGCCGAGCCGCCAGTCGAGAACGCGGCGCCATTCGGCGAGGCCCGGCAGCTTCGTCTCGAACAGGAGCCGCCCGCCGGGCTCGGGCCGGGCCTCGGCGACCGCCACCTCGTAGCCGCGCCGCGCCAGGGCGAGGCCGCATTCGAGCCCCGCCGGCCCGGCACCCACGACCAGCACGCGGTCGCCGGAGCCCTTCGGCGGGATACGCTCGGGATGCCAGCCGCGCCGCCATTCCTCGGCGACGGTCGGGTTCTGCGTGCAGCGCACCGGCACGCCGTCGTGCCAGGACGAGATGCAGATGTTGCAGCCGATGCACTCCCGGATCTCGTCCTCGCGCCCCTCGTCGATCTTCCTCGGCAGGAAAGGGTCGGCGATCGAGGGCCGGGCGGCACCGATCAGGTCCAGCACGCCGCGCCTGATCTGGCTCACCATGGCGTCGGGCGAGGTGAAGCGACCGACGCCGACGACGGGCTTCGTCGTGCGGGTGCGCACGAAGTCGATGATGGGCTCGTGGCTGCCTTCCGGCGCGAAGCGGGAGGCCGGGCAGTCCGTGGTGCTGCTGTCCATCTTGACGTCCCAGAGATCCGGGACGTCGGCCAGCATCGCCACCAGCGCATGCGCCTCGCTCGCATCGTGCTCGCTGGGCCGTCCGCGCAGCTCCTCCAGGCTCACCCGCAGCGCCACGCCGCACTGCTGGCCGACGGCCTCCTTGGTGATTTCCAGCATCTGGCGGACGAGGCGCGCCCGGTTCTCCAGGCTGCCGCCATAGGCGTCGGTGCGTTGGTTGTACTCGGGCAGCAGGAACTCGTAAGGCAGATAGCCCATGCCGGCATAGACGTAGACGATGTCGAACCCGGCACTTCGCGCCCGCTTCGCCGCCGCGGCCTGCCAGCGCAGCAGGTCCCTGATGTCGGCCGCGTCCATCGCCTTCGGGTGCATGTTCGACATGAAGCCGACATGTGTCGCCATCCATCCCGTACCCGAGGGCGACAGCGCCGGCAGCCGGCTCGCCCGGTTCATCACCGACGCCCCGCCATGCCACAGCTCCACCCCCGCCAGCGCCCCGTGCCGATGCACCGCCTCGGTCATCAGCGCATGCGAGCGCACGTCGGCCTCGTCCCACAGCCGCGCCATCGGCAGCGGGCTGTCGTCCGAGGTCGGATGGATCGAGCAGGCGCCTGTGCACACCACCCCCCAGCCGCCCTCGGCCTTCACCTCGCGGAAGGCGGCCCGCACGCGCGGCAGGGCGTTGGTCATGCCGCTCGCATGCGGCACCTGGTAGAAGCGGTTCGGTGCCGTCACCGGCCCGATCCGGACCGGCTCGAACAGGACGTCGTAGCGTGGATTGCGCGGCATGGATCCCCCGGGGTCCGTGCCGGGATGCTAGACGCTACTGAACGCCTGTTCAATAATGCCTGCCATGACCGCTGCCGCCCCGCGCCTCCGCCTGCGTCACGACGAGCGTCGCGACCGCCTCGTCGCCGGTACGCTCGCCTGCCTCGCCCGGCACGGTGCGAAAGGCGCCGGCGTGCGCCAACTCTGCCGCGACCTCGGCGTGGCGCCGAGCCTCGTCGCCCACTTCTTCGCCGGCTGGAGCGACCTCCTCCAGGCCGCCTACGATGCCCTGGCCGAGCGCTACCTCCACGGCCTGCACGAGGCCGCCACGCGGCCGGCGAGCCCGCGCGACCGCCTGCAGGCCATGATCGCCTGGACCCTCTCGCCTGAAGAACTGGCCGACGAGACGATTGGCGCCTATGTCGCCCTTTGGGCCCTCTCGCGCACCGACGTCGACCTCAAGGCCCGCTTCGCCGGCTTCCACGCGACCCGCCGCGCCCTCTTCGCCCCCGCCATCGGCGCCCTCGCGGCCGAGCGTGGCGTCACCGTCGACGCCGATGCGATCGCCGCCAGCCTCGTCGTCGTCCTCGACGGCTTCTGGCTCGATCTCGGCCTCAGCCCCGGCACCATCCCCACCGAGGACGCACAGGCGATGGCGCTCGCCTGGGTCGACATGCACCTGTCGAAGTCACACCCTTGAGTGTGACCAACCCGCGCCGCCGCGCCCGTCCGCAGCGCCAGGTCGGTGCGATCATCCAGCCGCCCTGGCGGCAGCCCGAGTTCCGCTACCCGCCGGTCGAGATCATCAGCGCCGACGCGCTGGAGGCCATCCACCAGGCCTCACTGACGATCCTCGAAACCATCGGCATGCGCATCCTCTCGGCCGAGGCGCGTGCCCTCTTCGCCGCCGCCGGTGCGCAAGTGACGGGCGACATCGTCCGCCTCGACCGCGGCCTCGTCATGGAAAAGCTGGCGCAGGCACCCTCCAGCTTCCGGCTCCACGCCCGCAACCCCGCCCGCGACCTGCAGGTCGGCGGCCGACACGCCTTCTTCTCGGCCGTCGGCGGCCCCGCCTATGTCTCGGATCTGGCCGGAGGCCGGCGTGCGGGCACCCATGCCGAAATGTGCGACTATCTCCGCCTCATCCAGAGCCTCGACATCCTGCACCAGGAGGGCGGCGGCCCGTTCGAAGCGCTCGACCTGCCGCAGGAGACGCGCCACCTCGACCTGCACCTCGCCCAGATCACGCTGCTCGACAAGAACTGGCAGCCCTGGGCGCTGGGCCGGCAGAGGGCCCGCGACGGGATCGAGATGGCGGCGATCATGTTTGGTGTGCCGGCAGAGGGGCTCGTCGACATTCCCTGCCTCACCGTCGTCATCAACACCAACTCGCCGCTGCAACTCGACATCCCGATGGCCGAGGGCCTGATCGAGATGGCCCGCTTCGGCCAGCCGATCGTCGTCACCCCCTTCACCCTCTCGGGGGCGATGGCCCCCGTCACCCTCGCCGGCGCGCTCGCCCAGCAGAACGCCGAGGCGCTGGCAGGCATCGTGCTGACCCAGTGCGCGCGGCCGGGCAATCCAGTGCTCTACGGGGCCTTTACGACGAACGTCGACATGCGCACGGGTGCGCCCGCCTTCGGCACGCCGGAATATGCTCAGGCCGCCCAGATCTCGGGTCAGCTGGCGCGGCGCTACAATCTGCCCTTCCGCTCCAGCAACGCCTGCGTCGCCAACGGCCTCGACGCGCAAGCCGGCTACGAGAGCATGATGTCCTTGTGGGGTGCGCTGACCGGGCAGGCGCACATGGTCATGCACGCGGCGGGCTGGATGGGCGGCGGCCTCGTCGCCTCGTTCGAGAAGCTCGTGATCGACGCCGATATGCTGCAGATGATGGCCGCCTGGCTCGTCCCCCCTATAGTCGACGATGTCAGTCTCGGCCTCGACGCCATCGCCGCGGTGGGCCATGGCGGCCACTTCTTCGGCACGCCCCACACCCTCGCCCGCTACGAGACGGCATTCTATTCGCCGCTCGTGTCCGACTGGGACAATCATGACAACTGGCGCGACCGCGGCTCGCCCACGACCGCCCAACGCGCCGCCAAGGTGGTGGAGCAGCTTCTCGCGGCTTACGAGCCGCCGCCGCTCGATGCGGCCATCCTGGAAGCGCTCGAAGCCTATGTCGCGCGCCGAAAGCGCGAGATCACCGGCCGCTGACTCAGGCCGACACCACGCCGTCGTGCCTCATCTCGGGGCCTGGTCCCGGGAGGTGGTGCTCGACCATGAAGACGTTGGCGTAGAGATGCGCGATCCAGGTCTTGCCGGCCATGGAGCGGCCCAGGCAGTGCAGCGCGTCGCCGATGTAGGGGGTGATCCGCTCCCAGTAGAATTTGGGGTACTTGTCGACGAGGTCGGCGGGGTTGGCATAGCCGAGCTTGGCGGCGACGCCGGTCTCGTTCAGCTCGTGGAACAGGTTGACCGCACGGCGGAGATAGAGCGGGTCGGCCAGCTGGCCGATCAGGTCGGCGGCGCGCACGAGGCCCGCCTCGTCGCTGGTGCCGGCATGGTCGGCGCCCTCGGGCACCGGGAACCGGGTGCGCTCGATGGCACGCGCGATGCGCTCGGCATCGATGTTCGTCTGGCCGCCGAGCCGTGCCCGCACCGCCAGCTTGCCGCGCTCGATATGGTAGGGGGCGAGCCAGGCATCACTGGCACCCCGCGGCAGCGCGACGGTGTTGCCCTTCTCGTCGACGACGATGCGGCCGGGTCGGTCGCCCCAGCATACGCCGCGGACATAGCCGATGTCGTGCAGCAGGAAGGCCAGCGTCATGTGCAGCCAGTCGGACGGCTCGAGCCGCTTCGCCAGCATGCGCCCTCGCAGGATGTCCTGCCCCACCAGGGTGACTAGGGCCGTGTGGTTGGCGTCGTGATAGAGCGCGTCGCTGGTACCGATGAGCTCCAGTGCCAGCCGGGCCGCAGCCGCCACGGTGTCGGCGTGTTCGGGCTCGCGCGCGCCGAAAAGCTCCTTGTAGTTGCCCACCAGCCGCTCGGCCAAGGCATCGGCAAGCAGTGCCGTCGGATAGAGCATCAGCGATCCCCGTCGACCCCTCGTCGCGGGCGCATCCTACATGGATCGCGGCTCCGGATGCAGCGCCCGCATTGACTTCGGACGGTGCCCATCCAGGTGCCTGCGCGTCGGGGTAGGCCGCGGAGGTCGTGGATGAAGGCTCGCATGCTGGCACTGCTGGGGTTGTTGGCGGTCGCTGTTCCGGGCGGAGCGGCCCTCGCGCATCACGGCTGGTCCTGGACGACGGGCGAGAACATCGAACTCGTCGGCACCATCACCGGCGTGCGGCTCGGCAATCCGCACGGCATCCTGCAGGTCGACTCGGAGGGCCAGATCTGGAGCGTGGAAGTCGGCCAGCCCTGGCGGAACGAGCGCGCGGGCCTTAAGGACGGCGACCTGGCGCCGGGCGTCCTGCTCCGCATCATCGGCGAACCGTCGGCCGATCCGGCCGAGAAGCGCCTCAAGGCCGAGCGGCTCGTGATCGGCGAGCGCGACTTCGTGCTCTACCCCGAGCGCGACTGAGCGTTGGACTGGCTGCTGGCGGCGGTCGAGGCCACACCGGTCGCTGCGACTCTGCGGGCGTCGCGATGGGGCTATGCGCTCCTCAACGCCGCTCACATTCTCGGGATCGGGCTGCTGATCGGCGCCATCGTCCCGCTGCAGATGCGCTTTCTGGGTTTGTGGCCGCAGGAGCCGCGGGAAGCGCTCGTTCGCGTCTTGGTCCCGGCAGCAGCCACAGGTCTGGCTCTGGCGGTTGCCGCCGGTCTGTTCCTGTTCCCGATCCGTGCGCGTGAATATGCCGGCAACGGCTTCATGCAGGCGAAGCTGGCCTTCGTTCTCCTCGGCACGGCCTCTGCACTCCTGCTGCACGCGCGGCACGGCGCTTGGCTCGAGACGGCTAGCGACATCCGATTGCGCGTGCACGCCGCCATCTCGTTGCTTTGCTGGCCCGCGGCGCTGCTGTGCGGCCGCTTGATCGCTTTTGCAGGCGACTGAGCCATATCCCTAGCTAGCCAGTAGCCTTAGCCTTTCTCTTGTGCCAAAGCACGGCGGCGCGGCAGCATGCCGCCCGGCACCCAAGAGGAGGCAGGCAATGAACAAGGGTCCCATGATCTCGCAGGACGGCATCCTGACCGAGGCGCTACAGGGAGGCGCCACACGCCGCACCTTCGTCCGGGGTGCTGCGGCAGCGGCCCTGGCCGGACCGCTGTTGGCGAGCCCGCTGCTGCGGCGCGCGGCCCAAGCCGCCGACTATTCCGGCAAGACCCTGCGCTTCATGGTCATCAACCCGCATGCGGGCTCGATCGACCCGCTCTCGGCCGCCTTCGCCGAGTTGACCGGCGCCAAGGTCGAGGCCGTGAAGGTCCCCTACGATCAGATCACCAGCCAGGCGAAGCTCGACGTCAGCTCCGGCACCAACAATTTCGACGTCTTCGAATACTGGTACGCCGACAAGGAATCGCTCGTCGCCGACGGCACGCTGCTCGACATCACGGACCGGATCGCGGCCGACCCGTCGATCGACCCGGCCGACTTCCTGGGCTCGCTCTACGATTCCTACACGCTGGTCGACGGCAAGCGCTACGGCCTGCCCTATGACGGCGACACCCACGTTCTCTACTACAATCAGGAACTGCTCGACCGGTACGGCCTGAAGCCGCCCGAGACCTGGGCCGCGTATCTGGAGGTCGAGAAGTCGATCACCGACGCCGAGAAGAAGAACGGCATCTACGGCGCCCTGCTGCAGGGCAAGCAGTTCCCGATCATCCTGGGCTCCTCCTTCGCCAACCGTTTGGGCGGCTTCGGCGGCGACTTCCTCGACAAGGACGGCAAGCCCAGCCTGACTACCGATGCGGCCATCGGTGCTGCCCAGGCGCTGCTCGACGCGGCACCCTATGCCGTGCCGACCCCCCTGGAGACAGAGTTCGGCAACTCGATCCCGGTCTTCCTGGGTGGCAAGGCGGCGATGATCGAGTTCTGGACCGATCTCGGCACCTGGGCCGAGGACCCGAAGCAGAGCCAGATCGTCGGCAAGTGGGGTGTGGTCCCGATGCCCGTCGGCGGCAGCAACAAGGTGCACCGCCCGGCCATGAACGCCGGCTTCGGCTTCGCCGTCTCGGCCGGCAGTGCCGCACCCGACATGGCTTGGGCCTTCGTGAAGATGGCGACCAGCAAGGACTTCCACATCAAGGTCCTGACCAACAACACGACCGGTGTTGACCCGACCCGCAAGTCCGCTTTGCCGGCCTACGAGAAGTTCGCGCCGAAGCAGGCGGCCGCGGTGAAGGCCGCGATCGAGACGGCCTTTCCCTGGCCGACCAAGCCGCAGTCGCCGGAACTGATGCAGGTGCTGACGGACGAACTGGGCCTGGCGCTGGCCGGCCAGAAGACGGCCGAGGAGGCGATGAAGACGGCCCAGGCCAGCTGGGAAAAGATCCTCGGCGCCTGAGGCTCACTTGGCCGCGGCGGTTCGCCTGCCGGCAGCGCTCCGCAGCGACGCCGCGCGAGGATGGGCACTCCATTCCCGCGCGGTGCTCTGGCTCGTTGGCCTGCCGATGCTCGTCGGCCTGACGCTGTTCGCGCTCTACCCGACCCTGTTCCTGCTCGCCCTGGCCGCGTCCAAATCCAGCCTGGGCAAGATCTTTCAGTCCTGGGTCGGAACCGCGAACTTCATGAAGGCCCTGGGCGAGGCGAACTTCGTCGACGCGCTCCTGCGGTCGGTCGGCTTTGCTCTGACGACGACGGCAGCGGCCCTCCTTCTCGGCCTCGGCGTCGCCCTGCTGCTCGACAGGGCGGTGAAGGCGCGCGCGCTGCTGCGGACGCTGATCCTGCTGCCGCTCCTCACACCGCCCGTCACCGTCGGCATCATCTGGCAGTTGCTGCTGATGCCGGCCGGCGGGCTCGTGAACAGCTGGCTTCTGCAGCTAGGCCTGACGGCCGAGCCCATCACCTTCCTGGGCTCGCCCTCCCTCGCCTTCCCGCTGCTCTGCCTCGCCGATGTCTGGCAGTGGACGCCGTTCGTGGCGCTGCTGACTTATGCCACGCTGCAGACCCTGCCGAACGACGTCTACGAGGCGGCTCGGCTCGATGGCGCCGGCGAGTGGCGGCTCTTCCGCTCGATCACCCTGCCGATGCTGGCCCCGGCCCTCATCGGCATCGCCGTCCTGAAGCTCGTCATCGGCTTCAAGGTGTTCGATCTCGTCTTCGTCCTGACGGCGGGCGGCCCCGGCCAGGCGACGACGGTCGCCAGCTTCGACATCTACCGCACCGCCATCCAGCAGTTCGACATCGGCCTCGCTGCCGCGCAGACGATCCTCTTCGGCCTCGTGGTCGGCATCGTGACCATTCCCTTCACCCGCGCCCAGCGCTGGGCCGAGGGCAAGCTGTCGTGACCGCCGTCTGGACCCGGCGCGGCCTCACCGCCCTCGTGCTGGCCTTCTTCCTGGTGCCTCTGGCCTTCCTCGTCGCCGTCTCGTTCAAGAGCCAGAGCGAGATCGCCCTCGGCGGCTTCTTCCCGAGAGAGTGGTTCTGGCCGAACTGGCCCGACGCCTTCGGCTCGATCGCCATCGCCACTTATCTCCGCAACTCCGCCCTCGTCTCCGTCTGCGGCGCCGCCGTCACGCTCCTCATCGCCGTTCCGGCCACACACGCCATCGTGCGCTACGAACTGGGCGGCAAGGTGCTGCCCTCGCTGATCCTCGGCGCCTATCTGGCCCCGCCCATCGTGGCCCTGTTCCCACTCTTCTTCCTGCTGAAGAGCCTCGGCCTCGTGAACTCGCTCCCGGGTCTGGCGCTGGTCTATGGGGTCATGAACCTGCCCGTCGCCTTCTGGCTGCTCTCGGGCTTCGTCCGCCGCCTGCCGGTCGAACTGGAGGAGGCGGCCGTCATCGATGGTGCCGGCTACGGCACGCTGCTGCGCCGCGTGGTCGTCCCCTTGCTGCTCCCCGGCATCGTCTCGACCGGCATCATCTGTCTCATCCTCGCCTACAACGAGTTCCTGCTGGCCGCGTTCTTCACCCGAAGCGAAGCGACGCAGACCCTGCCCGTCGGCCTCTCGCTCTATCAGGGCGACCGCCAGCTCCGGTACGGCCAGATGGCCGTCGCCTCGCTCGTCGGCATCGCCCCGGTCTACTTGCTGGCGACCTTCTTCCAACGCTGGCTCATCCGCGGCCTCACCGCGGGAGCGCTGCGTTGATGCGGCGGTCGTATTCGTCGGCCAGCGCGTGCAGCGCTGCCGCCCCGTCGCCGGCATAGGCGGGACCGTGCATCAGGGCCAAGGTGCGTGGCGACAGACCGGCGAGCTTGCGGATGGTGCCGGCCATGCCGGGGCTGAGGCTGGAGTAGCGGAAGATCTCCTCGGCCTGGATCGCCGGCCCGACGATGTCGTCCTCGACCAGCGCCGGCCGGTCGCCGAGTTGGGTAAAGAGGTCGCCGCAAAGCAGCGTGCCGCTCGACTCCTCCAGCATCACGCCGGCTTCCCAGCCGTGCGGCACGTGCGGCGTGTCGATGTAGCGGAGGCGGCGCATGCCGCCGAGATCGATCACCTCGCCGTCCGCCAGCGTGCGCGGCGGCCGGTCGGCCATGTCGTTGAGGGAGACGAGGCAGCCGGTGTGCCCGTGCGCCACCTCGGCTCTCGGGGCGATCGCCAGCCACTCGTTCATCGCCCCGCACTCGTCCGCCTCGTAGTGGCCGAAGGCGATCCAGCGCAGCCGCTCCGGCGGCAGGATGCGGGCCACGGCCTCCCTGACCAGCGGGAACATCCGGCGCAGGCCGGTATGGAACAGCAGTGGATCATCGCCCAGGACCAGGAACTGGTTGAAGGTGAAACCGGCAGGCGGTGCGATCTCCGCCACATGAGTCGACAGTCGGTAGATCCCGGCGGCGATCTCGTCGATCCTGGTCTGCATGGACGGCTCCCTGCGATGCCCCGCTATCGACGGCTAGCGCCCGCTCGTTTCCGGCGGATGTCGTCGCCCTTGCAAGAACTCTAGAACAACGACGCTCAGAGGGAGGCGGAGGATGACGACGGCACTGGATCCGGCCGAACTGGTGGCCCTCGCCGACACCATGCTACCCGGCGACGACCTGTTCCCGGCTGCCTCGCTGGTCGGCGCCCACGGCGTGCTGGCGCAGCGGCTGCGCACGCTGGGCGTGCTGGAGCGACTGGCGCCGGCACTCGCCGCAGCGGGCGCTCCCCTCGCCCGTCTCGACGAAGGAGCGAGAGAGACGGTGGCGCGCCGGCTCGAGCAGAACGAGCCCGAGCTGTTCGCCGCGGTCCGTCTCGCGCTCTACACCGGCTACTACGAGCAGCCGGCCGTGATCGAGGCGATCCGGGCTCTCGGCTTCACCTACAACGACGCCCCGCTGCCGGAGGGCTACGCGCTGGAACCCTTCGACATCGAGGCCGACCTGCCGCAGCACGGACGCGGGCACTGGGTGCCGACCGACGAGGTGGGAGGCCGGCCATGACCGTGCAGCGCACGAAGCACGACCCCGTCGACGTCGTCATCGTCGGCGCGGGTTGCGCCGGCTCGATCATGGCGATGGTGCTGGCCGAGGCCGGCATGAAGACCGTGTGCCTGGAGCAGGGCCACTGGTGGCGGCCGGAGGACTTCCCGCACACGAAGGCCGACTGGGAGTGGCGGCGGCTCACCGACTGGAGCACGGCGGTGAATGTCCGCCGTAAGCCGCACGACTACCCGGTCGACACGACCGACGAGGCGACCCTCATGTGGTCGGGCGTAGGTGGTGCTACCGCCATCTACACCGCGACCTGGCCCCGCTTCCGCCCGTCGGATTTCCGCAAGGGCAAGGAACACGGCCTCGCCCCGGACTGGCCGATCGCCTACGAGGACCTCGCCCCCTTCTACGACGCGACCGACGCCCTGATGGGCGTGTCGGGCGCCCTCGGCGACCCCGCGATCCCGCCCCGCGGCCCCTTCCAGACCCGTCCCCTGCCGCCGACGCCAATCGGCAAAGTAACGGCGAGAGGCTTCGAGAAGCTCGGCTGGCACTACTGGCCGATGCCCTGCGCCATTCTGTCGGAGGACTGGCAGGGTCGCCCCGCCTGCACCGGCTGCGGCGCCTGCCAGTCGGGCTGTCCAACAGGAGCCCTCAACAACACGGCGATCACGATCTGGCCGCGCGCCCTGGCGGCCGCCTGCGAACTCCGCACCGGCGCTCGGGTCGAGCAGATCGAGACCGGCCCCGACGGCCGCGCCACCGGTGTCGTCTATCTCGACCGCAACTCCGGCGTGCGCCACCGCCAGGAGGCGAAGATCGTCGTCGTCGCCTGCAACGGCGTGGGCACGCCGCGCCTCCTGCTGCTGTCGGCCAGCGGCAAGCACCCGAACGGCCTCGCCAACGGCAGCGACCAGGTCGGCCGCAACCTGATGCATCACGTGCTCTCGATCGTGGAGATCTGGACCGGGCAACGCCTGGACAGCCACCAGGGTGTGGTCTCCTCGGCCTGGATCAGCGAGGAGTTCGCCGAGACCGACCCCTCCCGCGGCTTCGTCAACGGCTTCACCATCCACATCGCGCGGCTGAACGGTGCGAGCTATCAGGCGCTGGGCTCACACTCCGGCAACACGGCCCCCTGGGGCAAGGCCCACCACGCCCATTTCCGCCGCCATTTCGGCCACGGGTTCTGCGCGCTCCTCGTCGGCGACGACCTGCCCCAGCCGAGCAACCGCGTTACCCTATCTGACAGCCTGATCGACTCGAGCGGCGTGCCGGCCGCGAAGATCGCCTACCGCCTGCACGACAACGACCAGAAGCTGATCCGCTACGCCATCGACCGTGCAAAGGACCTCGCCGGCGCCGTCGACGCGATCGACTGCAAGGTCAACGATTTCGGCCTGTCCGGCCCCGGCTACCGGCCTCCCGCTTGGCACCTGCTGGGCACCTGCCGCATGGGCGACGATCCCGCCACCTCGGTGACCAACCGCTGGCACCAGACCTGGGACTGCCCCAACCTGCTCATCGTCGACGGCTCCTCGATGCCGAGCGGTGCCGCCGTCAACCCGACCAGCACGATCTCCGCCCTCGCCCTGCGGGCGGGGCAGCATGTCACGGGCCACGCGGCCGACATTGCGGGTGGGAGCCTGACCGCCTAGGGCAGGCCCTCAAGGGTCGGGGCTGCGTCCGCCGGCGGCAACCTGCGGAGAGACAGCGTCGCTTGATGGACAGCAGCCCGACCTACCGTCCCGACATCGACGGCCTGCGGGCGGTCGCCGTGATCTCGGTGATGATCTACCACCTGAACGGTGCGTGGCTGCCGGGCGGGTTCGTCGGCGTCGATATTTTCTTCGTGATCTCCGGCTTCGTGGTGACCGGTTCGCTCTTGGCTAGCCGCAGCGACACGCTCGGCAGCTTCATCGCGGAGTTCTACGCCCGTCGCCTCGCGAGGATACTGCCCGCCCTCGTCGTCGTCCTGGTCGCGACGGCCCTCGCTGCGACGGCGTTCATCCCGAATGCCTGGCTCAGCGAACTCAGCAACGAGACGGCGAAGTACGCCTTCTTCGGGCTCAGCAACTATATCCTCCAGTCGAACACGAACGCCTACTTCGCACCACGGGCCGAGTTCAATCCCTACACCCACACCTGGTCGCTGGGGGTGGAGGAGCAGTTCTACCTGGTCGCACCGCTGCTGGTCTTCTTCTGGGTCCGGGCCGTGCGCCGCGGATCGAAGAACAGTGCTGAGATGGCCCTGGGCGGCCTGCTGCTGCTCGCCGCGGTCTCGCTGACAGCTCTGGTGTGGTGGAGCGCCATCGATCCAGCTGTGGCCTTCTACTTCATCGGCTGCCGGCTCTGGGAGCTGATGCTCGGTGTGACGCTGTTCCTGATCACCGTTCCGAAGCCCGCCTCGGGGCCCCGCCCCTGGCCGTCGGCCGACGAGGCGACCTTCATCCAGGTGCTGGGTGCCGTGTGCGTCATGCTCGGGTTCCTGCTGGCCGAGCCTTCGAGCTTCCCGTGGCCCTACGCCCTGCTGCCGGCGCTCGGCACGGTGCTGATCATCCAGAGTGCCGCCGCCGGTCCGACGGGCCCAGTCCGTTCGGTCCTCGCCGCCCCGACGCTCGTCTGGATCGGCAAGCGCTCTTATTCGCTCTATCTGTGGCACTGGCCGGTTCTGGTGCTCATGCGCTGGACCGTGGGACTGGACGCCGCTCCGACCATCCTTCTCGCCGTCGGTGCTACTGTCATCTGCTCGATCGCCTCCTACCGGTGGGTCGAGCGCCCGCTCCGGCACGACCCCTGGATCGAGCGGCGGCCCAGGTGGCTACGTATCGCCGGCTTTCTGGCACTGCCCGTCGTCGGCTTCCTCGTAGTGAGCCACGTGTTCGATCACGCCGAGCGCTTTTCCTTGAGCACGGTCACGCGCAACGGCCGCGATTGGTACGCTGAAGGCTTGATGCGCTACGCCGATGTCGGCGAGCGCAGATGCAAGGTCGCGACTGAGATCGACGAGCTCGCCGGCGGCAGCCGTACGCTCTACGAGCCCTCACATTGCGGCATGGATCTGCCCTCGCGCGGCATGTTCGTACTGGGCGATTCACATGCGGCCATGATCGCGCCCATGCTCGACCAGATCAGCGCCGAGCAGGGGATCACGGTGCGCCTCTACGAATTCCCCGGCTGCACCTACATCGACTTCAAGTGGCCGATGAACAACGAGCGTCCGGCCGACTGCCAGGCCTTCACGGTCGCTGCTACGGAGGACGTCCTGGCAACGGCCGAGCCCGGCGACATCATTTTCCTCTCCAGCCTGCTCCTGGAGCGCTACGGCGACCAATGGGGCAGCTTCGACGTGCCGGACATGTATGCGTTGATGTACAACCCCGACACCGAAGGCGCCCGGCAGGCCGCCTATGACGATGCCGTGCAGTGGCTGCAACGCTTCGCCGAGAAGGATCTGCAGGTCGTCTTCATGGCGCCGACGCCGATCTTCAGGGCTCCGGCCTTCCGCTGCTCCGACTGGTTCAACGCGATGAACCCCATCTGCGTCGGGAAGAACGAGCAGCCGCGCGCCGACCTCGCCCGGCTGCGGCAGCCGATCCTCGACAGCATGGCCTCCCTCGCCAGGACCATGCCCAACGTCCATGTCTGGGATCCCTTCCCGTTGCTCTGTCCGGATGAGACCTGCCGGACAGAGCAGGACGGCCGTCCGCTGTTCTTCGACGGCGACCATCTGAGTGCCTACGGTAATCTCGTGATCTATCCGGCCTTCAGGCGCATGATCGCCGAGCTTCGTTAGCTCGATCCACCGCCGAACATCTGGGCGTTGTCGGGTGAACGGGCCGCGCCAGTCGGCCGGCAGAGAGGCTACTGTGCGCTGGCGACCTCGGTCTCGTCACGCTCCAGGTGACGGACGGGATCGAGCGGGGTCTTGCCGGAGCGGATCTCGAAATGGAGCTGCGGCCGACGCACGCCGCCCGTGTCGCCGACCCTGGCGATCTGCTGGCCGCGCTGCACCTCGTCGCCCACGCCGACGAGCAGGCTCGCATTGTGGGCGTAGGCCGTCGTGTAGCTGTCGCCGTGGCGGATCAAGAGCATCAGGCCGTAGCCCGATATGGCCGAACCGGCATAGACGACGATGCCGTTCTCGGCAGCGAGCACCGGGGTGCCGGCGGGTGCTGCGATATCGACGCCATCGTTTCGGCTGCCGTTCGCCTTGGCCCCGAACGTCCCGATCACCGTGCCGCGGACCGGCCAGAGGAAGCCCTCCCCCGAGAGCGATGGCGGCGGCGTGGCGGCCGCCCGGCGTGTGGCGTCGATCTCGGAGTCGCTCATCGGCGCCGACTGCGCCGTGACCGACGCGCGGCTGAGGCCCGGTTCGAGCGCGTCGGGCGTTCGGCGCTCCTCGGGCAATGGGTCACGCGACGCCAGAGCGGTGCTGCGGTCGGGCTGGCCGTCGTTCGACTTCCTCGGCACCCGGAGAACCTGGCCCGCCACGATATGGTCGGGACGGCTGACCCCGTTGATCGAGGCCAGCTCACGCGAGGTCAGACCGTATTCCTCGGCGATTTCGGACAGCGTCTCGCCGGGCAGGACGAGACGTCGGGTCATGCCGGCGGGATCGGGCTGGGCCAGCGGCGTCTCGGCAGGGCCGAGTTGCGAAGCGCTCCGGGCATCCTCCCAGGAGCCGCTGCCGTTCCAGGCCACCGGCTGATAGGTGGTGCAGGCGGCGAGCGACGCCGCCATGGTCGCCGCCCCGAGGCCCGTTCTGAGTCTGCGCGCCCTGTTCGCCATGACCTAGGAGGATAGGCGTAGCTCTTTCCACACAACAAGCGGCCTCGGGTCGCGCGGCGACGTTGCGACGGCGTCGTGACGCCACCGCAACGAAACGCCCACCATTCAGTCCGAAAGAGCCCTGTCCAGCGCCGCGAAGCTCGCGTGATGGGTCATGTCGAGGTGGATCGGCGTGACGGAGACGAAGCCCTCGGCGACGGCCTCGAGGTCGGTCCCGGCACCAGGAGCCGAATCCTCGCGCAGCGCACCGATCCACAGATAGGGCTCGCCACGAGGATCGATGCGCTCGATCAGCGTGTCGCCGATCTTCCGCTTGCCCTGGCGCGTGACCCGCACCCCGACCACCGAGGAGACGGGCAGGTCGGGGAAGTTCACGTTCATGAGCACGTCCGTCGGCCATTCGTTGGCGGCCAGCAGGCGGCCGATGACCTCGGGTGCGAAGTGCTCGGCCGTGCTCCAGCGGATCTTCTGGCGGTCGTTACAGACCTGCGAGAGGGCGACCGACGGGATGCCGAAGAGCGTCGCCTCCATCGCGGCAGCGACCGTGCCCGAGTAGGTGACGTCCTCGCCGAGGTTCTGGCCGTGATTGATGCCGGAGAGGACGAGGTCGACTTTGCCCTGCACGATACGCTGCAGGCCGACCAGGACGGCGTCGGTCGGCGTGCCGTCGACGGCGAAATGGCGCTCGGACAGGCGGCGCACGCGCAGGGGCCGCTGCAGGGTGAGCGAGTGCGCGGCCCCCGACTGGTTCGTTTCCGGTGCGACGACCCAGACATCCGCCCCGAGCTTGCGGGCGATCTCCTCCAGCACCTTGATGCCGTGGGCGTTGATGCCGTCGTCGTTGCTGACGAGGATCCGCAGGCTCGCCTCAGCCATGAGCCGGCTCCAGCTTCTCCATACCGCCCGTGAACGGTCGAAGGGCTGCCGGCACCGTCACCGAGCCGTCCGCCTCCTGGTAGTTCTCCAGCACGGCGACGAGCGTGCGGCCGACGGCGAGCCCCGAGCCGTTCAGCGTATGGACGAGCCGGACCTTCCGATCGGCACCCCGGCAGCGCGCGTTCATCCGCCGGGCCTGGAAGTCGCCGCAGGTCGAGCAGGACGAGATCTCGCGGTAGGTGTTCTGCCCCGGCATCCAGACCTCGAGATCGATCGTGCGCCGCGAGCCGAAGCCGGTATCGCCGGCACAGAGCTCGACGGCGCGATAGGGCAGCTCCAGGCGCCTCAGGACTTCCTCGGCGCAGCCTGTCATCCGGGCGTGCTCGGCCTCGGACTGCTCGGGCGTGGTGATCGAGACCAGCTCCACCTTGTAGAACTGGTGCTGGCGGATCATCCCGCGGGTGTCCTTGCCGGCCGCACCCGCCTCGGAGCGGAAGCAGGGTGTCAGCGCCGTCATGCGCAGCGGCAGATGGGCGTCGTCCAGGATCTCGCCCGCCACGAGGTTGGTCAGCGACACCTCGGCCGTCGGAATCAGCCAGTGCTCGCCCGTGGTGCGGAACAGGTCGGGGCCGAACTTGGGCAGCTGGCCGGTGCCGAACAGCGCGTTGTCGCGGACCAGGATCGGCACGGCGACCTCGGTGTAGCCGTGCTCGCGCGTCTGCAGGTCGAGCATGAACTGACCGATCGCCCGCTCCAGGCGCGCCAGCTGGCCCCATAAGGCGACGAAGCGGGCGCCGGAGATCTTGGCGGCACGGTCGAAGTCCATGCCGAGGCGCTGGCCGACCTCGTCGTGCAGCAAAGGCTTGAAGGCGAACTCGCGCGGCGTGCCCCAGCTCCGGACGACGAGATTCGACGTCTCGTCACGACCTTCGGGCACGTCCGGGGCCAGGATGTTCGGGAACGAGGCCAGCGCGTCGGTCAGCTCCTTTTCGCGCTGACGCAGCTCGTCCTCGCCCTTTTTCACCGACTCCTTGAGCGCGGCCATCTCGGCCAGCTGCTCCGGCGGCGGCGGGCCCTTGTCCTTGCGCTGCCCGATCTCGCGCGAGATGCGGTTGCGGGTCGCCTGCTCGTCCTGCAGCCGCGTCTCGATCGACCGCTTGCGCGCGTCCAGCTCCAGCACGACGGACGAGGCGGCGGGCAATCCACGGCGGGCCAGGGCCGCGTCGAAAGCGGCCGGGTTGTCACGCAGCCAGTTGAGGTCGATCACGGGACAGGTTCCGCAGCTTCCGGTGGTAGGGCACCCCGGAACCATCCGGACGTGCCCGCTAGCTTCACTCGGTGGAGGTGGTGGTCAGATCGCGGCTCGATTCGGCATCCGCGGCCGCTTCCTTCGCCGCACGCTGACGCTCGAAGTAACGGACGAGATAGATGGAGATCTCGTAGAGCGCCAACAGCGGTATAGCCAGCGACGTCTGGCTGATGACGTCCGGGGGTGTGAGGATGGCCGCGATGATGAAGATCAGCACGATGGCGTAGCGGCGCCCGGAGCGGAGCTGATCACTCGTGATGATGCCGACGCGGCCCAGGAGCGAGAGGGCAACCGGGAGCTGGAAGGCGATGCCGAAGGCGAAGATCAGCTTCGTGACGAGATCGAGATACTCGCCGACCCTGGCTTCGAGCTGGATCGGCAGGTCGCCCGGGGCGGCCGCTGTCTCGAAGCTCAGGAAGAACTTCCAGGCCATCGGAAACACGAAGTAGTAGACGAACGCACCGCCGATAAAGAATAGGATCGGGGTGGCGACCAGGAAGGGAAGGAACGCCTCCTTCTCGTGCCGGTACAGACCCGGTGCGATGAACATGTAGATCTGGATGGCCACGAACGGAAAGGTCACGAAGCAGCCGGCCCAGAAGGCGAGCTTGACGTAGGTGAAGAACGCCTCCGTGAGGCCGGTATAGATCATCCGCCGATTGGTGTAGCCCATCTGCTCGTAGATCCTGGCCAACGGGCGGACCAGGAACTCGTAGATGTCGGCCGCGAAGAAATAGCAGACGAGGAAGCCCAACAGGATGGCGGCCGCCGAATAGACGAGGCGGGTACGCAGCTCGAGCAGATGCTCGAGCAACGGCATTTCGCGATCGTCGATGTCCTTGAGAATGGCCATCAGGCTTGTCCGGTCCCGGCCGGGGTGGGCGGCTTCTCGGCCGGAACGCTCTCGGCGGGCTTGGCGGGCACACCGGTCTCGGCTGGCGCTACGGCCTTGACCTCGCTAGGCGGTGCCGGCGGCGGCTTCAGACTGCCACTGGCGGCGACACGCGTGGTCGAGGCCGGCGCGTCATTGCCCTCATCGTCCTCCTCCACGAACCGCCCGTCGGGTCCATAGGGATCCTCGTCCACGAGGACCTCCTCGGCCGCCTCGAGCTTGGGCTGGTCGGACGTCTTGTCGGAGAGGTCTGGTGCCTGCAGCGCGCGCTTCAGGCTGCCGTCCGGGTCCAGGGTATTCTCGATCTGGCGACGCATGTCGGTGCGGCTGACCTTCTCGAGCTCGGACTTGATGTCCTGCAGGTCCGCCTCCCGCGCCATGTCCTCGAACGAGCGCTGGAACTCCCGCGCCATCGATCGGGCCTTAGCGGTCCACTTGCCGATCTCGCGCGCCAGTCTCGGCAGATCCTTGGGCCCGATGACGATGAGGGCGACCATCAGGATCATCCCCATCTCGGACCAGCCAATATCGAACATGCGTCCCGCTCCGGGTGCTCGCCCGTCAGTCCTCGTTCCCGCCGCCGCGACGATCGCCGGCCGGAGCCGACGACGACCGGCAACGGCCGACCACGATGGACAAGGGCGACAGGGCGGTCTGCCGGATGCCGATGCTCATCGAATCCTCCAGGCGCGGCGCGCCTGCCATCGCAGCGATGGCGCCATGCCGTCAACGCCCGATGGCCTGGGAGGCACCCTCTCAGTCCGCGGCGGGGTAGACGAAAAGATGCCGGGGGTCCAGTTCGATCTCCACCTCGTCCCCGACCGCGGCCGTCACGTCGCCGGCCTGCCGGACCTTCACCTTGGTGCCGTCGGGCAGCGCCAGCCGGAGGATGTGCATGGGGCCCAGATCGCGCCGGGCGAGGACATGGGCCCGCAGGCCACCGCCGGGTGCCACCAGCAGGGCTTCGGGCCGGACGATCACCTGGACGGGCGTGCCTTCGGGGAGACCTTTGCCGGCGGCGGGACCCACGGGGGTGCGAACCAAGCCACCTTCAACCACACCCGAGAACCGGTTCACCGGGCCGAAGAAGCCGGCCACGAAGGGGCTGGCCGGCGCCCTGTAAAGCTCGGCAGGCGTGCCCGACTGCACGATCCGCCCGGCCTGCATCGCATGGATGCGATCACCGACCCGGATCGCCTCCTCCGCATCGTGGGTGACGAGCAGCGTCGGCGTGCCGGACTCCTTCAGCAGAGCCAGCGTATCCTCGCGCACCTGCGCCCGGAGCGAGGTGTCGAGGGCGGAAAAGGCCTCGTCGAGCAGCATCAGCTCGGGCTCGGGTGCGACCGCACGGGCCAGCGCCACGCGCTGCTGCTCGCCGCCCGAGAGCATGTGCGGATAGGCGCGGGCGAAGGCCTTCATGCCGACGCGCGACAGAAGCTCGCCAACCCGAGCCTCGCGCCGACGCCGGTCGCTGCCGACGAGGCCGAACGCGACGTTCTCGGCGACCGTCAGATGGGGGAAGAGGGCGAAGTCCTGGAACATCAGCCCGACCCGCCGCCGCTCGGGCGGCAGGGCGCTGCGCGGGGCGGCCAGGACACGGCCGTTGAGCTCGATCCGTCCCTCCTGCAGCACCTCGAGGCCGGCGATCAGGCGCAGGGTCGTGGTCTTGCCGCAGCCGGAGGGTCCGACGAGGCAGTGGACCTCGCCCGCACGGATGTCGATCGATACGCCGTCCACCACGCGGCGCGTGCCGAAGCTGTGCGCAAGCGAGCTGACGGCGAGGCCGCTCGTGGACAGCACATCGTGGCGCAGGGCGGCGGCGTTCAAGACGACATCCGGTTGCCGGGGTGGAGGGCCGGGAGTTCTATCCGTCGCGCGGCGCGTTGAAAAGTGAAGCACCCTCCAGCTCGTCGAGCCGGGGTAGGTCGTCGAGCGACCCCAGGGCGAAGGCGTCGAGGAAGGCCGCGGTGGTGACCCAGGTCACCGGACGGCCCGGCACTTCCTTGCGGCCCTTGGGGGCCACCCAGTCGGCCTCGACCAGGAGATCGAGCGTGCCGCTGCTCACCGCCACGCCACGGACCGCCTCGATCTCGGCCCGGGTGACGGGCTGCTGATAGGCGATGATCGCCAGGGTCTCCAAGGCGGCCTTGGACAGCCGCCGCGCCACCTTGCGCTCCAGCCTGAGATGGGGTGCGACCTCGGGGGCGGTGCGGAACGCCCAGCCGCAGCCGGCATGCTCCAGCCGGACGCCCCGCCCCTCGTAGTGCCGGCGAAGCTCATCGAGGAGGTCGGCGACGTGCAGTTCGCCCGGCAGCAGCGTCTGCAGGGCCGCCTCGTCGGTCGGCTGATCGGCGGCGAACAGGGCCGCCTCCAGCACCCGGAGTGCCAGATCGCGGTCCATCAGCGGCGGCGGATCATGATCGGGCCGAAGGGGGCGGTCTGCTCGACGTCGATCTGGCCGGTCCGCGCCAGCTCGAGAGTGGCGACCAGCCCCGCCGCAACGGCGGAGCGCCGCCAAAGCGGATCCCCCAGCGACTCGGGCAGGAAGGCCGCGAGCTCGCGCCAGTCGTGGCCGGTCAGCTGCCGCGCCAGCCGGTCCAGCGCTGCCTCGACGGAATCGAGCCGCCGTGGCGGCACCTTCATCCAGACCTGGCGGCCGCGCTGCATCACGGCCCCGTAGGCGCCCATCAACTCGCCGAGCGTCGACTTCCAGACCGGGCGGAGCACGATCTCCACACCCTGCGCCATGCCGCGCGGCAGCCGCACCTCGCCCAGTCGCGGACGGTCAGCCAGAAGGGTCGTCGCGGCGCGGATGGCTTCCAGCTTGCGCAGGCGCGCGGCCAGATCCTCGGCCAAGGTCTCGGCGTCGGGCTCGGCCCGCTCGGGCGGCGGCAGCAGGAGCTGGGACTTCAGATATGCGAGCCAGGCCGCCATCACGAGATACTCGGCGGCGATCTCCAGCTTCTGCGCCTGCATGCGCTTCAGATAGTCGAGATACTGGTCGGCCAGCGCCAGGATCGAGATGCGCTTGAGATCGACCTTGTGGGTGCGCGCCAGATCCAGCAGCAGGTCGAGCGGCCCCTCGAACTCGCCGAGATCGACGATGAAGGCATCGGGTGGAACCTCGTCCGCCACCGGTCTCACCAGCCCGTCAGGCGCAGCACCGCGGTATGGACCGCCTCGACCATGGGCAGGAGCACCCAGGACAACGGGTTCCAGCTCTGCCCGAGCTGCTCGCCGATCATGGGCACGATGATCGCCAGTCCCAGCACGATCAGCAGGCCGTAGCGCTCGATCTGCGCGTACTTCCATGCGTAGGGCCTCGGCAGGAGGCCGGTGACCACGCGGCCGCCGTCCAACGGCGGGATCGGCAGCATGTTGAAGCAGGCGAGGACGACGTTCACGAGGATGGCGTTCCGCAGGTTCTCCCAGACCCACAGCGTGATCCCGTTGGCCTGCAACTGGCCGATAAGCTGCATGAGGATCGCGGCGGCCAGCGCCATCAGGATGTTGATGCCAGGCCCGGCCAGCGCCACCCAGATCATGTCCTGCTTCGGGTTGTGCAGCCGATGGAAGGCGACCGGCACGGGCTTCGCGTAGCCGAACAGGAACGGCGAGCCGACGAGGAGCAGGATCGCCGGCAGCACGATGGTGCCGAACCGGTCGACATGGACGAGAGGGTTGAAGCTCACCCTGCCCTGCTGGCGTGCCGTATCGTCGCCGAGCCGCTCCGCCATCCAACCGTGCGCGGCCTCGTGGAAGGTGATGGCGAACAGGACCGGCAGCGCCCACACCGAGATGCCGCGCGCGATCTCCGCGAGATCGATCATGCGGCGGCCGTCGCGACGAGATCGTCGAGGCGCGCTTCGAGTGCCGCGACATCGACCGCTTCCCCGACGGCCAGGCGCAGGGAGTCCAGTCGCTCGAGCAGGGAGTCGGAGAGCGGCGGCACCGCCTCCAGCACCGCCAGGTTCGCCGCCTGGTCACCCTTGCAGTAGAGGGCGAGGTCACAGCCGGCGGCGATGGCCCCGGCGGCCCGGTCCGCAGGCGCCCCCAACAGAGCGTTCATCGCCAGATCGTCGGTCAGGAGCACGCCGCCGAACCCGATCTCGCCTCTGATGACGCGCTCGATGACCAGCTTCGACAGCGTGGCCGGCCGGTCCGGATCGAGGGCGCGGAAAAGCACGTGGGCGGTCATGCCGAACGGCGTGTCGGCGAGCTTCCGGAACGGGACGAAGTCGCTTCGGCGCAGCACGTCCAGCGGTGCGTCCACAACCGGCAACTCGGCATGGCTGTCGACGACGGCCCTGCCATGGCCCGGCATGTGCTTGATGCAGCCCTGCACCCCGCCGGCCGCCAGACCGTCGAGGAACGCGCGGCCGAGATCCGCCACCCGCTCCGGATCGCGACAGAACGCGCGGTCGCCGATGGCATCCGTCATCCCCGGTGCCGCGACGTCGAGCACCGGCGCGCAATCGACGTCGATGCCGAGATCGGCGAGGTCGCGGGCGATCAGGCGGGCGGCCGACCAGACGGCTTCAGCACCGGCGGCGCCGGTCCGTGCCGCGGCGGGCTTCGCGCGCCAGGACGGGTTCCGCAGGCGAGCCACCCGGCCGCCTTCCTGGTCAATGAAGAGCAGCGGCTGCCAGCCAGGACAGGCGTCGCGGATCGACGCGATCAGGCCCGTGAGCTGGCCGTGATCCTGACAATTGCGCCCGAACAGGATGACCCCGGCCGGACGCCGGTGCTGGAGCAACTCGCGCTCCGCGTCCGCCAGGACGGGGCCGCCGAGCCCGATGACCGCCGCCAGCGGCGGTGACGACGTCACCGGATCGGACCGACGATGAAGCACTCGCCGCCGCCGGCGCGAATCGCACTGCACGCGTTCACCGCGGCCTCGCGGCTGGTGAAGGCACCGGCCTGCAGCCGGAACACCGTGCCGCTCGCCGTGGTCGCCTGCTCGACCCTCGGGGCCAGGCTCCCCAAGGCCTGGGGAAAACGGTTGCGCAGATCGGACCAGGCGCGATCAATCGCAGCCTGGTTACGCAGTGCTGCCAGCTGCAGCCGGAAGGTCGCGGCACCAGCCGCTGGTGCCACCTGGGCCGCGACCGGGGCCTGGGCGACCTCCTGCTGGGGTGGCTGAGGTGCGGGTGCCGTGGGCTCGTCGGCCGGCGACGGCACCAGCCGCCGCGGCGTGCCCGCCGTCGCCTGCTGCTGGGCGGGGGGCGCGGTCCGGGGCGTCGCCGCCGGTGCAGGCGGCTGCTCGGGCGGTGCGGCTGTTACGGGTGCCGTGCGGACGGGTGGGGTCGCAGGCTCCGGCGGCGGCGCAACCCGCTTCGGCGGCGGGGCCGGCTCTTCGGGTGCGCTCGGCTCCGGCTCCGCGGTGGCGACCCTTGTCGACGTCGGCTGCGTGCGTGCCGGTTGCACCGGGGGAGCCGGCGGTTCCGCCTTCGGCTGCGGAACCGGGATGAAGGGCGGCTCGGCCGCGGGTTCCGTCTCGGCCACCGGCTGGTCCTGCGGCGAGGCCGTTGCAGTTTCCTCCGTCGGTTCAGAGGGCGTCGCCTCTGCCGGTGGCGCGGACTCGGCCGCAGGGGTCTCGGTCGGGGCAGGCGTCTCGGGAGCTTGGGCCGTCGGCGCAGGCTGCACGAGGGTCGGCTCTGCCGTGCTCGGCTTCGGCGGCACGGGTGCGGGAGCCGCCGCAGCGTCGGGCGGCGGTGACACCGGTTCGGCGGCTGGCTCGTCGTTCGCCGCGACGGCAGGCTCCTCGCCCGCCGGCTCCTCTACTTGGGGTGCCGGCTCGCGCGGAAGGACCTGCTCGACCTGGTTGCCGGCCTTCTTCGGCGGGCGGATCACGTCGATGATCGTCGTGTTCTCGTTGGCGATGTCCATGCCGCCGCGCTCGCTCGGCGCGTGACGGTAGGGTCCGGGCGGTGCCTTCACGTATTGCGGCTCGCCGCCGAGGCCCGGCAGGCCTTCGAGCCACGCATAGCCGACGACGAGCCCGAACAGCACGAAGATGGCAGCGCCAACGGCCCCCAGGACGAGCTTCCGCTTGGTGTCGCGGTCCTGGTCCATCTCCATCATGCGAACGACGGGTTGGGGCACGGCTGGTTGGCCCTCAGTGCAGTTCTTCGACCGGGCGGACGCCCATTACGCCCAGACCGTTGGCGATCACCTGCCGGACCGCCGTCAGCACGGCGAGCCGGGCACGCGTCGTCTCCGGATCGTCGAGCAGGAGGAAGCGCAGGCTCGGCTCCTCCTTGCCGCGCGTCCAGAGCGCGTGGAAGGCACTCGCCAAATCGTGGAGGTAGAAGGCGATCCGGTGCGGCTCGCAGTGAACGGCGGCCCCTTCGAGCGTGCGTGGGTAGGAAGCCATCTCACGCAGCAGGGCCAGCTCGGCCGGGTCCGACAGCAGCGCGAGCTTCGCGCCACGAACCTCGTCGAGCAGGGCACCCAGCCCCTCTTCCTTGGCATTGCGGAACACCGAGCAGATCCGCGCGTGCGCGTACTGCACGTAGAAGACCGGATTGTCCTTCGACTGTTCCGTGACCTTGGCCAGATCGAAGTCGAGCGGCGCGTCGTTCTTGCGCGTCAACATGATGAAGCGGACGACGTCGCGACCTACCTCGGCGACCACGTCGCTAAGATTGACGATGCGTCCAGCCCGCTTGCTCATCTTGAGCGGCTGACCCTCGTCGAGCAGATTGACGAGCTGGCACAAGCGGATGTCCAGCGACCCCTCGCCCTGCGTGATCGCCCGCACGGCCGCCTGCATCCGCTTGACGTAGCCGCCATGGTCGGCACCCCAGACGTCGACCATCAGGCCGAAGCCGCGGCGGAACTTGTCATAGTGGTTGGCGATGTCGGCGGCGAAGTAGGTCCAGGCACCGTTCGAGCGCTTCAGCGGCCGGTCCATCTCGTCGCCGAACTGGGTCGCCTTAAAGAGGAGCTGCGGCACCGGCTCCCAGTCGGCGTCGGGCTTGCCCTTCGGCGGCGGCAGCGTCCCGGTGTAGAGCAGACCCATGCGGTCGAGCGCTTCGAGCGCCGCTTCGATGCCGCCGCCCTCGATCAGCTCGCGCTCGGAGGTGAAGACCTCGTGCTCGACTCCGAGGGCGGCCAAGTCCGACTTGATCCGCTCCATCATCAGCGCCACAGCCTCGCGGCCGACCGCATCCAGCCATTCGGACTCGGGCGCATCGACCCAGCGGCGGCCTTCGCGCGCCGCGATCGCGGCGCCCACCGGCTTCAGATAGTCGCCGGGATAGAGGCCGGACGGCAGGTCGCCGATGTCCTCGCCCAACGCCTCGCGGTAGCGGGCGTGGACCGAGCGGGCCAGCGTCTCGATCTGCGCACCGCCATCGTTGACGTAGTATTCGCGGGTGACGGCGTAGCCGGCCTGCTCCAAAAGATTTGCGAGCGCGTCACCGAAGACCGTGCCGCGACCGTGGCCGACATGCAGTGGCCCTGTCGGGTTGGCCGACGTGAATTCGACATTGATCTTCCGGCCGGCACCGAGACCGCAGCGGCCGTAGCCGTTGCCGGCCTTCAGCACCTCGCCGACCTGCCGCTGCCAGAACGCGGGCGAGAGCGTGAGGTTGACGAAGCCGGGCGGCACGGCCGACGCCGCCGTCACCTCGGGCACGTCGGCAAGCTGTGCCGAAAGCCGCTGCGCCAGATCGAGCGGCCGCACCCCGGCCGGCTTCGCCAAGACCATCGCCGCATTCGTCGCCGCCTCACCGTGGCCGGCGTCGCGCGGTGGCTCCACTGCAATGCGCGACAGGTCGAGCTCCGCCGGCAGGACACCGTCCTGCTGCAGCCGTGCCACCGCCCGGCGCACATGGTCGAGGAGCTCCGCGAAGGGGTTCATAGGCTCTTTCGGCTCAGTCTGAAGAGGCGATCATGCTCGTCGAGGGCGTAGCGATCGGTCATGCCCGCCACGTAGTCGCGTACGGCCTCGGCGGTCTGTTGGCTCTGCGGCGGACCGGCGCGGTCCCGCCAGCCGTCGGGAAGACATTCCGGCGCGTCCAGAAAGGCGCCGAGAAGCTCGCGCACGACCCGCTGCGCCTTCAGCGTCATGCGGGCGACCTTGTAGTGGCGATAGACACGAAGGCGCAAGAACTCGCGCAGGATCGAAAGGTCGTCGCCCGCGGCCGCCGAGAAGGCGATGACGGGTGTCGGCGCGCGCCGGATATCGGCCGGTGCCTCCGCGTCGAGCCGGTCCAGACGCGCCGTCGCTTCCGTCAGCAGGTCGCGCACCATCCGGTCGATCAGCCGGCGGATCATCTCGGCCGTCCGCCGTGGCGGATCGAGGCCCGGATGGGCCTCATCCACGTCGCGCAGCGCCGGGCCCGTGAGCGGCAGCTCACGCAGCTCGTCCAGATCCAGGAAGCCCGCGCGCAGCCCGTCGTCGAGATCGTGGTTGCAGTAGGCCACGTCGTCGGCGATGGCCGCGATCTGCGCTTCCACGGGTGCCTGGCCACCGAGCGCGACGGCCCCCGCGATGGCGTGCTCCGCGATCAGGCGATGCGGCGCTGCCACCGGTCCATTGTGCTTCACCACACCTTCGAGCGTCTCGAAGGTCAGGTTCAGGCCGTCGAAATCGGCGTACCGGCGCTCCAGCCGCGTCAGAATGCGGAAAGTCTGCAGGTTGTGGTCGAAGCCGCCGAAGGGGGCCAGCACGTCCTCGAGGGCGGCCTCGCCGGCATGGCCGAAGGGGCTGTGGCCGAGGTCGTGGGCGAGCGCGATCGCCTCCGCGAGGTCCTCGTCCACCCGCAGGGCACGCGCCAGCGTGCGGGCGATCTGCGCCACCTCGAGGCTGTGCGTCAGTCGGGTGCGGTAATGGTCACCCTCGAAATTGACGAAGACCTGCGTCTTGTACTCGAGCCGGCGGAACGCCGTGCAATGCACGATCCTGTCGCGGTCGCGCTGATAGACACTGCGCAGATCGCTCGAAGGCTCGCTCGCCGCACGGCCGAGACTGCGCTCCGGCCGACAGGCGAAAGGGGCTTGGCTCATACCGTGCCCGAACTCGCGGCGCGAGGCCGGCGGTTTGACAGGGGCAGCTTACCGCCTACATCTAAGCGATCCGCGAACCGCCCACACCATAGGTGGCCCCCATGTCGGAGATCAAGGCTAGCCCGGCGCCGCTCCAGGTGAGCGAGAGTGCGGCCCGCCGCATCGCCAAGCTGGTGGCCCACGAAGGCAAGCCCGGCCTGCGTTTCCGTGTCGGCGTGACCGGCGGTGGCTGCTCGGGGTTCCAGTACCAGTTCTCCCTCGACGACAAGCAGGAACCCGACGACGTTCTGGTCGAGCGCGACGGTGCGACGGTCGCGGTCGACGGCATGTCCCTGCTTTACGTGATCGGTTCCGAGCTCGACTGGGTCGAGGACCTGACGGGGTCCTATTTCCGGGTCAAGAACCCCAACGCCAGCTCGTCGTGCGGCTGCGGGACCTCGTTCGCGGTCTGAACACCCGCACCTGCGTTGCGTTGCCCCCTCGGGCACGTCGAGCGGGCCCGTGCCGAACGCTGGTTGCCGGGTCGAGCCGTGTGCTAATCTGCAGTTGCATCGACGGTCGGTCGCCGGTGCCTTGTGCGACACGGAACGAGGGAGGTCCCCATGACGAGCGACGCCGGCAGCCCGGATCCGGAGGAGACCGCCCGCATCGAGGAGACGCTGGCCGCCGAGGTCCGTCGCACCATCGCCGCGACCTTGCGCAATTCCAGCTCGGCGGCGGCCGACACCGCGAAGGCGGTGCGCGATTCGATCGCCGCCTCGATGACCATGGCCGAGACCATGGGAGCCACTCAGCTGGCGACGATGCGCGGCATCGCCAAGGGCGTGATGCAGGGCGTGGGCGATGCCGGAGGTGATGCGGTCGGTGCGGCCCGTGAGGTGACCTCCGCCTTCGTCAAGGAGGCGGCCGAGCGCGGAGCCGACGTCGCAGCCGCCGCACGCCGCAGCCTCGACGGCGTGCTGGACGGGGTGAACACCGACTCGACGGCCGAGACCCTGAAGTCGGCGTCTGCCGGCGTGCTGGAGAGTGCGCGGGAGTTCAGCGGCCTCGCGCTCAACACGATGGGCGAGATGTTCACGGCCCTTGCCGACGCCACCCGGAAGGCGGCCGAGAACCTGAAGGCGAAGGAACCGCCCGAAGGCGGCACGAAGGTCTAGCCGACACGCTCAGACGGCGTCCGGCTGACGTTCGGGCTGGGCGTCGTCGAACGCCGCCAGGGCGAGGCAGGCCTCCTCGACGCGCAGGGTCGTGGGATAGGGCTTGAGATCGCAATTGTAGCGACGCGCATTGTACAGCTGCGGCACGAGGCAGACGTCGGCCAGCGTGACCCGATCGCCGAAGGCGTAGCGGCCGGCATAGTCCTTGAGCTGGGTTTCGAGGGCGGTCAGGCCCTCCGCAATCCAGTGCCGGTACCAGGAATTGACGTCGCCATCGTTGAGACCCATTCGCGCTCGCAGGTGATTGAGGACGCGCACATTGTTGAGCGGGTGGATCTCGCAGGCGATGAGTTGTGCCAGGGCCCTCACACGGGCTCTCTCGATCGGATTGGCCGGCAGCAGCGCCGGCTCGGGCTTCAGATCCTCCAGGCACTCGATGATCGCCAGCGACTGGGTCAGGCGGATGTCGCCCTCCTCCAGCACCGGGACGAGGCCTTGCGGGTTCTTGCCGAGGAAATCGAGCGTGCGGTTGGAGCCGTTGCGCAGATTGGTCGCTACGGTCTCGAAGGGAATGCCCTTGAGGTTCAGGGCGATCCTGACGCGGTACGAGGCCGAACTGCGCCAGTAGCTGTAGAGCCGCATACCCGACCCGCTCCTTTGCGACTTTTGCCCAAGATACGAGCACCTAACTTGATCGGCGGCTCTCCCATACGAGGTATCGGCAATGGTCGACAAAGTCGTCAAGAGTGACGCCGACTGGCAGGCTCAACTGTCACCCGAAGAGTACAAGGTCACCCGCCGGCACGGGACCGAGCGCGCCTTTACCGGCCGCTACTGGAACAGCAAGGAACCGGGGACTTACGTCTGCGTGTGCTGCGGACAGAAGCTGTTCGACTCGTCCACGAAATACGACAGCGGGACGGGCTGGCCCTCCTTCTGGGAGCCGGCGAGCCCGGATGCTGTCGCCACCCGGGAAGACAGAAGTCTCCTGATGCGGCGGACCGAGGTGCTCTGCTCGCGCTGCGACGCCCATCTCGGGCACGTGTTCCCGGACGGGCCGCAACCCACCGGCGAGCGCTACTGCATGAACTCGGCCGCACTCCGACTGGAGCCCGCGACCAAGGGCTGATATGAGACCGGCCGCGCGCGGCGACGGGGCCCTTGCCGCCGCGGCTTTTCTTTTGTGCAATGCAGCGCGCGCAACGGTGCGGATGGCGTAGTGCCGACATCTTCCTCGACCGCCCTCGACGGCGCAGCCCCGGTCGAGAATCACCACGCCCATCCCAAAGCCGGCTTCTGGGCCATGGCCCTGGGGTCGGTGGGTGTCGTCTATGGCGACATCGGCACGAGCCCGCTCTACGCGATGCGCGAGGCCCTGTTCCACGCCGCAGCCGACGGGGTCACGCGGGCGGAGGTGATCGGCGTCGCCTCCCTGCTCCTCTGGGCGCTGATCTTCATCGTCACGATCAAGTACGTGCTGTTCCTGATGCACGCCGACAACCACGGCGAAGGCGGCACGCTCTCCCTGCTGGCGCTGGCCCAGAAGGGCATCGGCCGCCGGACGACGGCCGTGTTCCTCATCGGCGTCACCGGTGCCGCCCTGTTCTACGGCGATTCGATCCTGACCCCGGCCATCTCGGTGCTGTCCGCGGTCGAAGGCCTGAAGCTCGTCACACCCGTCTTCGAGCCCTACATCCTGCCGATCACCATCGTCATCCTGATCGCGCTGTTCGCGGGTCAGCGCCACGGCACCGGTCGCGTCGCCGCCCTGTTCGGCCCGGTCATGTGCGTCTGGTTCATCATCCTGGCGATCCTCGGCCTGCGGCACATCGGCGACGATCCGGGCATCCTGGTCGCGTTCAATCCCGCCTATGCGATCAGCTTCATGTTCGATCACGGGCTGGTCGGCTTCGTCGTGCTCGGCAGCGTGTTCCTCGCCGTGACAGGGGCCGAAGCACTCTACGCGGACATGGGCCATTTCGGCCGCGGACCCATCCAGATCGCCTGGGTCGGGCTCGTCTTTCCCGCCCTGGCGCTGAACTATCTGGGTCAGGGCGCCCTGATCCTGAAGCACCCCGAGGCGCTGGAGAATCCGTTCTTCCTGCTGACGCCGGACTGGGCGGTGCTGCCGCTCGTCCTGCTGGCGACGGCTGCCACCGTCATCGCCAGCCAGGCGGTGATCACCGGCGCCTTCTCGCTCACCCAGCAGGCGATCCAGCTGGGCCTGCTGCCGCGCATGGAGATCCAGCACACCTCGGAGATCCAGTTCGGGCAGATCTTCATGCCCGACGTAAACCGTCTGCTGCTGATCGGCGTGCTGGCACTGGTCGTGCTGTTCAAGACGTCGAGCTCGCTGGCGTCGGCCTACGGCATCGCGGTCACCGGCACGATGCTGGTCGATTCGGCGCTGGCCTTCGTCCTGATCTGGAAGGGATGGAAGTGGCCGCTGCCCTTGGCCATCCTCTTCATCCTACCGTTCTTCACCGTCGATTCGACGTTCCTCTCCGCCAACCTGCTGAAGGTGCACGAGGGCGGCTACGTCCCGCTGCTCCTCGCGCTCGGCATGATCATCCTGATGTGGACCTGGTCGCGCGGCACGCGCCTCCTGATCGAGAAGACCCACAAGGAGAGCATGCCGATCAACGACCTGATCGAGATCCTGGAGCGCAAGCCGCCGCTGCGCGTGCCGAACACGGCCGTGTATCTGACGAGCGATCCCGGCGTGACGCCGTCGGCGCTGTTGCACAATCTCAAGCACAACATGGTGCTGCACGAGAAGAACATCATCCTCAACGTCCGCATCACCGACGTGCCGCGGGTCGATGACAGCGAGCGGGTCGAGATCGAGGACATGCCGTTCGACTTCAAGCGCATGATCGTGAAGTGCGGCTACATGGAGACGCCGAACATCCCGCGCGTCCTGGTGATCGCAAGGCGACAGGGACTGCGCTTCGACATCATGAAGACGTCGTTCTTCCTCGGCCGCCGCTCGATCAAGCCGGCGACCCGCTCCGCGATGCCCGCCTGGCAGGACAATCTCTACATCGCGATGGCGAAGCAGGCGTCCAACGTCACCGACTTCTTCGCCATCCCGTCCGGCCGCGTGGTCGAGCTCGGCACCCAGGTCACCGTCTAGCCTGCCGACCCCGGGCGCTCCGTAGCGACTTCAACGCCCCTTGCCTGTCGTCGCGAACGCTTGTGCAATGCAGCACAGGGGATCGCCTGGGAAGTCACGTGTCCGCAGCCGCATCGTTGACCCACGGCGATGCCGAAACGGCGGCCGCCCACGCCAAGTCCAGCTTCTGGTCCCTGACGCTGGGATCGGTCGGCGTCGTCTACGGCGACATCGGCACGAGTCCGCTCTACGCCTTCCGCGAGGCCCTGGTGCACACCGCCGGCGACGGCGTTACCCGTGCAGAGGTGCTCGGGGTCGCGTCGCTCCTGCTCTGGGCACTCATCTTCATCGTGACCTGCAAGTACGTCGTGTTCCTGATGCGGGCCGACAATCACGGCGAGGGCGGCACTCTCTCGCTTCTGGCGTTAGCGCAGCACGCGCTCGGCCGGCGCACGATGGTGGTGTTTCTTCTGGGCGTCGCCGGGGCGGCACTGTTCTACGGCGACGCGATCATCACACCGGCGATCTCGGTCCTTTCGGCGGTGGAGGGGCTGAAGCTCGTCACACCTGTGTTCGAGCCGTACATCATCCCGATCACGCTCGGCATCCTGGTCGTTCTGTTCGCCGCCCAGCGCTTCGGGACCGGACGTGTCGCTGCGTTCTTCGGCCCCGTCATGCTGGTCTGGTTCGTTGTGCTGGCCGTCCTCGGCCTCCGGCACATCGGCGATGACCCGGGCATCCTGGCGGCCTTCAATCCCGTCCATGCCGTGAGCCTGTTCTTCAGTCACGGCATCGTCGGATTCCTGGTCCTGGGCAGCGTGTTCCTCGCCGTCACCGGTGCCGAAGCGCTCTATGCCGACATGGGCCATTTCGGCCGCGGGCCGATCCAGCTGGCCTGGATCGCCATCGTCTTCCCGTCGCTGGCGCTCAACTATCTGGGCCAAGGGGCCTTGATCCTGAAGGATCCGGGAACTCTGGAGAATCCGTTCTTTTTGATGGGTCCGGCCTGGGCGATCCTGCCGTTCGTCGTGCTCGCGGCGATCGCGACGGTGATCGCCAGTCAGGCGGTGATCACCGGGGCCTACTCGATGACCCAGCAGGCGATCCAGCTAGGGCTCCTGCCGAGGCTGGAGATCCAGCACACCTCGGAGACCCAGTTCGGGCAGATCTTCATGCCCGACGTCAACCGACTGCTGCTGGTGGGCGTGCTGCTGCTCGTCCTCCTGTTCAAGACGTCGACCGCCCTCGCCTCTGCCTACGGCATCGCCGTGACGGGCACGATGATCGTTACCACGCTGCTGTCGCTGGCCGTGGTGTGGAAGGGCTGGCATTGGCCACTGCCGCTCACGATCGCGCTGATCGCCCCCTTCGCCGTCGTCGATACGATCTTCCTCGCGGCCAATCTCTTCAAGCTGTTCGACGGCGGCTACGTCCCGCTGCTGCTGGCCACGGGCATGATCCTGCTGATGTGGACCTGGTCACGCGGGACCCGCCTGCTGCTGGAGAAGATCCACAAGGACAGCCTTCCGATCGACCAACTGATCGAGATCCTGGAGAGGAAGCCGCCCATTCGCGTGCCCAACACGGCCGTCTACCTGACCAGCGATCCGAACGTCACGCCCTCTGCGCTGTTGCACAATCTCAAGCACAACATGGTCCTGCACGAGAAGAACATCATTCTCAACGTGCGGGTGACCGACGTGCCGCGGGTCGTCGATGCCGAGCGGGTAACCATCGAGGACATGCCGTTCGGCTTCAAGCGGATGATCGTGAAGTGTGGCTTCATGGAGACGCCGAACATCCCGCACGCTTTGGTCATTGCCCGCCGCCAGGGACTGCGCTTCGACATCATGAAGACGTCGTTCTTCCTGGGCCGCCGCTCGCTGAAGCCGGCGATCCGATCCGCGATGCCGGCCTGGCAGGACAATCTCTACATCGGAATGGCGAAGCAGGCGGCCAACGTCACCGACTTCTTCGCCATTCCCTCGGGGCGCGTCGTCGAGCTCGGCACCCAGGTCACGGTCTGACGTGACCGGGGTCCTGACGCGAGGCCAGCTCGTCGTCCTGGCACTGGCAGCGGCGAGCAGCGCTGGTGCCGGGCTCCTCACGGGCTATGGCGCCCCGGCGGTTCTGACCTTCGCCGTGGCGGCCGTCGCTCTCGCCACGCTCGCCGCCACCGTGGGTGAAGCGACCGACCAGCTCAGCGCCTATATGGGACCGGCCGCGACCGGCATCCTGCAGTCGGCGATCGGCAACCTGCCCGAGCTGTTCGTCTGCATCTTCGCGCTCCGCGCCGGCCTCGTCGCCGTGGTCCAGGCCTCGCTCATCGGCTCGATCCTCGCCAACGCGCTACTGGTGCTGGGCCTCGCTTTCGTGGTCGGCAATGTCCGCGGCGGTCGCATGCGGTTCGAGAGCCGCACATCGCGGATGATCGCGGTCCTGCTCCTGCTGGCCGTCAGCGCCATGATTCTGCCGACGCTGGCGGCGCAGCTCCATCTGCCGGCCGGCAGCCACGAACCGGCACTGGCGGTCATCTGCGCCCTCGTCCTGCTCGCCGTCTTCGCCACCTCGGTCCGTGCCATGCTCGGCGAGGGCGAGCGCGTCCTGCCGGAAGCGGCGCATGCGGCCGCCTCGGGCTGGCCGCTAGGGCTTGCCATCGGCGTGCTGGTTGTAACCGGCATCGGTGCCGCCTTCGTGTCCGAGTGGTTCGTCGCCGCCCTGGAGCCCGCGATCGAAGCGCTCGGCATCAGCCAGGCCTTCGCCGGGCTCGTCATCGTCGCCATTGCCGGCAATGCGGTCGAGAACGTCGTCGGCATCCAACTCGCAGCCCAGGGCAAGGCCGACTACGCCGTCAGCGTCATCCTCAACAGCGCCTTGCAGATCGCCGTGGCGCTGGTGCCCATCCTGATCCTCGTCAGTTTCTTCGTCGGCGGCGCTCCCGTCACGCTGGCCCTGCCGCCCGTGCTCGCCATCGCGGTGGCGCTGACAGCCATCCTCGTCACCGTCATCACGGTCGACGGCGAGGCCGACGAGGTCGAGGGGGCGGCCCTCATCGGCCTCTACGTTCTGATCGCCGCCGTGTTCTGGTGGGGCTGATCCGTACGCCCCCACCTTGACTTCGCAGGTGCGAAAGGGCACCTGAGCAATGCCGAACTTCTCGGCTCCAGGTTTTCCGGCCGCGTGAGGGCGATCCCATCGGGACGCCGTTCTGCTGGATCTCCGGCACCCCTCACCCGACCGCCCAGCCACGCGGGGCGCTCAAGATCTACCCCCATGTGGCGGGCCGATGGCCCGGCTCCGTTGAGCCGTGCCCGTCCGCCGGAACTCTGAAAGACACAAAGTGCTGAATTTCGAACAGCTCGGCCTCGCCGCACCGATCCTGAAGGCGCTGGCGGGCGAAGGCTACACCACTCCCACCCCCATCCAGGCGCAGAGCATCCCGCATCTGCTCGAAGGCCGTGACCTGCTGGGCATCGCCCAGACCGGCACCGGAAAGACCGCGGCATTCGCGCTGCCGATCCTGCATCGGCTCGCGGCCGACCGCCGCCAGCCGGCGCAGCGCGGCTGCCGCGTTCTCGTCCTGGCCCCCACGCGCGAGCTGGCGAGCCAGATCGAGGCCAGCTTCCGGACCTACGGCGCCGGCCTGCGCCTGTGGTCGACCACCGTCTTCGGCGGCGTGTCGATGCACAATCAGGTGCGCACCATGGCGAAGGGTGTCGACATCCTCGTCGCCACGCCGGGCCGCCTCGTCGACCATCTGGGCCAGGGCACCATCCGCCTCGACGGTGTGGAGACGGTCGTCCTGGACGAGGTCGACCGCATGCTCGACATGGGCTTCGTGAAGGACGTCCGGCGCATCCTGACCCGCCTGCCTGCAGCGCGGCAGAGCCTCTTCTTCTCGGCCACCATGCCCGACGACATCGCCGAGCTCGCGGCCGAGTTGCTGAAGAACCCGGTCAAGGTCGAGGTGACCCCGGTCGCCACCACGGCAGACCGGATCGAGCAGGCAGTGATCCCGGTCGAGCCCGGCAACAAGAATGCCGTGCTGGCCCAGATCCTTCGCCATCCCTCGGTCGGTCGCGTGCTGGTCTTCACCCGCACCAAGCACCGTGCGGACAAGGTCGCGCACTATCTGGGCGTCGCCGGCATCCATGCCGCCGCCATTCACGGCAACAAGTCGCAGAGCCAGCGCGAGCGGGCGCTTGCGGGTTTCCGCAGCGGCCACACGCCGGTCATGGTCGCGACGGACATCGCCGCCCGCGGGATCGACGTCGACGGCGTCACGCACGTGATCAACTACGACATGCCGGACACCGCCGAGAGCTACGTGCACCGCATCGGCCGCACCGCGCGTGCCGGAGCCGAGGGTCGTGCGCTCTCCTTGTGCGATCCGACCGAGCGCGGCTCTTTGCGCGACATCGAGCGCCTGATCCGCCGGCGCCTGTGGGAGGCCGATGCCACCCGCGCTCATGAGCCCATTCCTGAGATGCCGGCCTTCGAGCCGACGCAGCGGCCGCGCGGCGAGCGTCGTCCCACAGCACCTCGTCCTGCCGGTGCGGCACGTCCGCAGCGGCGGCCGCAGCAGGGAGCCGACCGTCGCACCGAGGGCGCTCCCCGGCGTCACCGGCAGTCCTAGGCAAGCGGGGCGGTGAGCAGGCACGGACACGAGACACCGACCGACCCGCTCGCCGCCGCTCTTTCCGGAGCGGTAGCCCTTTTCGTGGCCATGGGCATCGGGCGCTTCGCCTACACGCCGGTGCTTCCGGTGATGCGCGCCGACGCCGGCCTTTCGCTGCCGTCGGCCGGCTTCGTCGCCTCGGCCAACTTCGCCGGCTACTTGGTGGGTGCCCTCTTGCTGGCCTTCCTCCCCCTGCCGGGCTCGAGGCGCGGCTGGCTGGTGGTAGGCCTCCTCGGCGGTGTCGCGACCACGGCGGCGATGGCCCTGGCGCAGGGCGATATCGGCTGGGCCACGATCCGGTTCCTCAGCGGCCTCGCCAGCGCCCTTGCGCTCGTCGTCACGACGACGACGGTGATGCAGGCGGTTATGGCGGCCGGGCGTCCCAAGCTCGGCATGGTGCCGTTCATGGGTGTCGGCGTCGGTATCGCCGCCTCGGCCCTGCTGGTCGAGGCGGGCCTGCGTGCCGGCCTGGGCTCGCACGGCCTGTGGCTCCTGCTGGCCGCCGTCTCGCTCGTGGGTGTCGCGTTGGCCGTGCCGTTCTTTCCGACCACGGCATCCGTCCCAGCAGACACCCCGCCGAGCACGTCCCGGCTTCCCAGGGGCGTGCTGCCGCTCACCCTGGCCTACGGCCTGTTCGGCTTCGGCTACATCGTCACGGCCACCTTCATCGTCACCATGGTGCGCGACCTCGACCTCGGTCGCACGGCCGAGACGGCGGTCTGGCTGGTGGTGGGCCTCTCAGGCGTGCCGTCGATCCCGGTCTGGTCGGCCCTGGGCCGCCGCTTCGGCGTCCAATCGGCTCTGGCCGCGGCCTATCTGCTCGAGGCCGTCGGCGTGTTCGCGACCGCGGTCGGCACCGGCCCCCTGGTCCTGCTGATCGGTGCCCTGCTGCTCGGCGGCACCTTCATGGGCCTCACCGCCCTGCATCTGGTCGCCGCACGGGACGCGGCACCGGCCGATCCGCGCAAGCTGTGGGCTCTCATGACCGCCGTCTTCGGCGTCGGTCAGATGGTAGGACCCGGAATCTCGGGCCTGCTCGCCGCCGGCACCGGTAGTTTCGTCGTCCCGTCGCTGGCCGCCGCCGCAGCGCTGGTCGCCGGCGGCCTACTCATCGCTTTCGGCCGCCGCAGCGCCTAAGGCCTTACTCCTTCGCGGCCTTGCTGCTGCGCCGCGGCGGCGCCTTGGCGGCGGCGGGCTTCTTCGGCTCCTCCGGCTTCTTGGTCTCCGCCGGAGCAGCGCTCTTCGGCGGCTCGGCCCTCTTCGGCGCGGCCGGAGCGGGCGCCGGCTTCGCCGGTGCTGCAGCGGGTGGGGGCGAGGCAGCCGCTGCCGCCTTCTTCGTCTCAAGCTCGAGATCGGTCATGCGGCGGCGCATCTCCTCGACGGCCGAGGCCGTCTGCCGCGTTGCCGCCTGCACGGCTTCGCTCGCCGTCTTCTGCAGGGCCAGCAGGTCGGGCATCTCCGGCATCTCGGCCCCGAACGCCTTCATGTTGGCGTTGGCCGCGGAGTTCAGGACCTTCATCGCCTCCTGCTGCACCTTGAGCAGCAGGCCGGAGAGTTCCTGCACCTGGCTCATCACTCGCTCGAAGGCGCCACGCATGCGCTCCATCTGCTCGTGCGGCTGGGCCGGCTTGGCCGTGGCACCGAGCTGCATCTCGCCCCAGAGATCGCGCATGGCGTCCTGCATGTGAGCGATCTGACGTTCGCCGGCCGTGCGCAGGCCGTCGGCGACGATGCGGCCGGCGCTCGTGAACGCCTCCATGTTCCGCCGCTGCGCCTCCATCAGCGCCTCGGGCTGGAACATGCCTGGAATCTTGCCGGTGGCCATGACTCGCTCCCCGCCGAACAGATCGTCACCATGCTACGCGCAATGTTTGCCGTCGAGGGTCTCCTGTTGACGCAGGAGACGGTGCCTCAGGCCGGCCGCTCGCCGATATAGCGGAGCAGCAGCGCGTAGCCGACCGCGAGCAGCGTCGGGCCGAGGAACATGCCGATGAGGCCCATGGTGAGCAGGCCGCCGATGACCCCGACGATGATGATCGCGAGCGGGGCGGGTGCCCGGGAATGGATCAGCACCGGTGCCGCCATGGCCTGTCCGCCGTCGATCAGGACGAGGCAATAGAGAGCGAGCAGGACGGCGGCGGCGGTCGACCCCTCGTGCCATAGCCACAAGACCGCCGGACCCCAGATGATGAAGGTCGGCAACTGCACGACGCCGAAGAAGAACGCGAGGAGACCGAGGAGCGGTGCGGCCGGAACGCCGGCCACCGCATAGCCGACGGCGGAGAGCACGCTCTGGACGAGTGCTATGCCCACGATGCCGAAAGCCACGGCCCTGACCGTGTTCACCGCAACCGGAAGCATCTCCACGCCGGTCCGCCCCGCCGCACGCTCGACGATCCGGTGCATCAACAGCGCCAGCGGCTGGCCCTTCGCCAGCAGGATGCCAGCGACGGCCAGCGAGATGAGCAGCCAGAAGAGAGCGTCGAGCCACGAGCCCCCCCGGTCCAGCGCCCATTCGCCGATGCTGATGAGCCGAGGGCCGAGAGACGAGATCAGCGGCACCTGACCGGATTCGACGCTCGCCCAAAGGTTCGCGAGCTTGGGTCCGACCAGCGGCAGATCCCCGATGAAGGTCGGCAGTTGCGGGACGGTCTGGGCGCGCAGCGATTCGCCGAGCGTGATCAGGCCCGGGATGTAGGACAGCGCCTCGTGGGCCACCAGGATGAGGGGCAGGGCGATGCAGACCGTCAGCGCCAGCATCAGCAGAATGGCCGCTAGGCCGCCCCTGCCGCCAAGCTTGCGCCGCAGCAGCCGATGCGCGGGTCCGAAGGTCACCGCCAGCACGATCGCCCAGAGGACCGGCATCAGGAGTGGGCTGACGACGACGACACAGCCCAGGACGAGCAGCGTCAGCAGCACGTAGGCGAAGGTATGCGAGCGCGGCGGCATCGCCCCTTCGACGACCGGTGGCTCGACCGCGCCCGGCAGCGTCATGATCCCCCCTACCCGCCGCCTCAGCCTAGAGCGGGATGTTGCCGTGCTTGCGCCACGGGCTCTCGACCCGCTTGTTCTTCAGCCAGCGCAGCGCCTGCACCACCCGGCGCCGGGTGCCGTGAGGCATGATCACGTCGTCGATGAAGCCGCGATGCGCCGCCACGAAGGGGTTGGCGAACCGCTCGCGATACTCCTGCGTCCGGGCCTCGATCGCCGCCGGATCGCCGATGTCCGAGCGGAAGATGATCTCCACTGCACCCTTGGGGCCCATGACGGCGATCTCGGCCGTGGGCCAGGCATAGTTCACGTCGCCGCGCAGATGCTTGCTGCTCATCACGTCGTAGGCGCCGCCATAGGCCTTGCGCGTGATCACGGTCACCTTCGGCACTGTGGCCTCGGTGAAGGCGTAGAGCAGCTTCGCCCCGTGCTTGATGATGCCGCCATACTCCTGGGCGGTACCCGGCAGGAAGCCCGGCACGTCGACGAAGGTGACGATCGGGATGTTGAAGCAGTCGCAGAACCGCACGAAGCGGGCGGCCTTGGTCGAGCTGGCGATGTCGAGGCAGCCCGCCAGCACCATCGGCTGGTTGGCGACAATGCCGACCGTCGAGCCCTCGATCCGGGCGAAGCCGACGATGATGTTGCGTGCGTAGTCGGGCTGGATCTCGAAGAAGTCGCGCTCGTCCACGACCTTCTCGATCAGCTCCTTCATGTCGTAGGGCTTGTTCGGATTGTCGGGGATCAGCGTGTCGAGCGACCAATCGTCCCGCAGGCCGGTGTCCGAGGTCGGCCGCACCGGCGGCTGCTCGCGGTTGTTCAGCGGCAGGAAGTCGATGAAGCGACGAAGCTCGCGGATCGCCTCGACGTCGTTGTCGAAGGCGCGATCGGCGACACCCGAGCGCGAGGTGTGGGTCCCGGCCCCGCCCAGTTCCTCCTGCGTCACCGTCTCGTTCGTCACGGTGCGGACCACCTCGGGTCCGGTGACGAACATGTAGGAGCTGTCGCGCACCATGAAGATGAAGTCGGTCATCGCCGGGCTGTAGACGGCACCACCGGCGCAGGGCCCCATGATCATGCTGATCTGCGGCACCACGCCCGAGCCCAGCACGTTGCGGACGAAGACCTCGGCATAGCCCGCCAGCGAGTCCACACCCTCCTGGATGCGCGCACCGCCCGAATCGTTGATGCCGATCACCGGCGCACCCACCTGGATCGCCCGGTCCATGATCTTGGCGATCTTCGCGGCATGCGGCTCCGACAGCGAGCCGCCGAACACCGTGAAGTCCTGGCTGAAGACGAAGACAAGTCGGCCATTGACGGTGCCGTGCCCTGTGACCACGCCGTCCCCGGGGATCTTCTGGTCGTCCATGCCGAAGTCGACGCAGCGATGCTCGACGAACATGTCCGACTCTTCGAAGGAGCCGGGATCCACCAAGAGCTCGATCCGCTCCCGGGCCGTCAGCTTGCCGCGTTTGTGCTGGGCCGCAATGCGCTTCTCGCCACCGCCCATGCGGGCACCCTGGCGCTTGGCTTCGAGCTGCTCGATGATCTGCTGCACGCTGCTCTGAACTCCCTGCCGATCCCGCGGCCGAACGTCCTCGGACATACGGCACCCGCGGGGCGGTCCTCGACGGCCCCGGAACGAGTGTGACAGCGAGGTAGCATGCGCTCCCGCGGCCGGTAAACGACCGCGCCGCCGCATCCGACCTCAGACGGGCAGCAACCGCAGGAAGCGCTCGGCCGCCACGAGGTCGCGCAGGAGGCGCTCGTGGCGGATGCGTTGTTCCTCGTCGAGCCCCCAGCGCTCGATCTCGAACAGCTCGTCGAGCAGGGCGACGTCCAGGGCCCTCTCCGCGTCCACCGCCCCCCGCGCCAGAGCCAGCCCCAGCACGATCGAGCCGGTCAGCGTCGTCACCGCGTGCAGGCCGACGAGCCGCCAGTCGTCGCTCGCCCGGACTGCTGCCGCCAGCGCGCGCAGGGCCGCGTCCGGCTGCTCCAGCGGCTGGACCGCCGTGGCGACGGCTAGCCTCGCATCGAACTGCTGCTCCGCCCAGTCGAGCCAGGGCTGCCAGGACGCGTGCTGACGCTGGACGAGATCCGGGGGGCCGTCCGCGCGGTAGCAGAGAAGGTCCGTGGCGGCGTAACCCTCGATCTCGGCGATGGCGTCCTCCCGGCGCTGCGGCATCAGGTCGTGCACCGTCGTCGCCAGCGTCGTCAGCGGCATCTCGCGCGGCTTGATCTCCTCGCCCTGTGCCGCCCACTCCTCGGCCACCAGAGCCGCCAGGCCTTCCGTGGGCAGCGTCAGCAGCCGTCGCTGCGGCGTGCGCACCGGCCGGCCGTCGAGCTCGATCTGCCAGCGTCCCGCCTCGGCGGGTACCGTCGCGACCTCCTTGTAGAACCGCTTCACGCCGCCCGCTCCGGCAGATGGTCCAGGAGCTGGTCGAACCGCTCCAGCACCCGAACGGCCCCGGCCGCCGTCAGCTCTTCCGGCTCGTGGTTGCCCCACGCCACGCCGATCGGCACCGCACCCGCCGCCCGCGCCATCAGGATGTCGAACGTCGTGTCTCCGACGAGCAGGGTCTGCTCTGGCTGGTAGCCCGCCTCGCGCATGGCCGCCTCCAGCATCGCCGGATGCGGCTTGCTGGGATGGAGGTCCGCCGTCTGAAGCGTGACGAAGTACCTTTCGAGCCCATGGTGCTCCAGCACGTGGCGCAGACCGCGCATTGCTTTTCCCGTCGCGATGCCCATCGGCACCCCACGCCGGTCCAGCTCGACCAGGATCTCGAGCGCACCCTCGAACAGCGCCTCCTGGAAATCGGCACGGCTGCGCTGGGCGATGAATGCCTCCTTGTAGGCGGCGGCCAGTCGCTCGGCGTTGCCCCTTTCCGACGGCGGCAGCAGCTCGCGCATCGCCTCGACCAGCGACAGGCCGACGATCCGCCGGATCGCCGCCGGCTCCGGAACCGGCTGGCCCAGATAGGCGAAGGCGGCCTGGGCGCTGGAGACGATGGTGGCCTGCGAATCGACGAGGGTGCCGTCGCAGTCGAAGACGATCAGGATGGACAAGCTGAACCCCGGTGCGGCTGCAGGGCCGTTATCTTGTTCTGACGGCCTCGCCGCAAGCCGTCGGGCTTGACTGTGGCGGTGCTCCGCGGTCCGCTGGAGGCACGTGATCGCGAGGAGGTCGGGGATGCAATGGCGGCAGGCTCTTGCGGGCTATCTGCGCCCGCGGGAGGCGGTGGATCTCTCGCCGCGCGTCGCGGACGAGGTGACCACGACCACCTGCTACATGTGCGCCTGCCGCTGCGGGATCCGCGTCCACCTGAAGGATGGCCGCGTCCGTTTCATCGACGGGAACTCTGCGCACCCGGTCAACCATGGCGTCGTCTGCGGCAAGGGTGCCGCCGGCCCGATGCAGCAGGCTTCGCCCGCCAAGCTCAAGACACCCCTGCTCCGCGTCGGAGAGCGCGGCGAAGGCCGCTTCAAGGAGATCTCCTGGGAGCAGGCCCTGGGCCTCGCCACCGAGTGGCTGGGAGAAGTCCGCGCGCGCGATCCGAAGAAGCTCGCCTTCTACACCGGTCGCGACCAGAGCCAAGCCCTGACGGGCGCCTGGGCCGCCTCGTTCGGGACGCCCAACTATGCCGCCCATGGCGGCTTCTGCTCGGTCAACATGGCGGCCGCCGGCCTCTACACCGTGGGTGGCAGCTTCTGGGAGTTCGGCGAGCCCGACTACGAGCGTACCAAGTACCTCATGCTCTGGGGTGTGGCCGAGGACCACGACAGCAACCCGATCAAGATCGGCCTGTCCAAGCTGAAGGCCCGCGGCGCCAAGATCGTGGTGATCAATCCGGTCCGTACCGGCTATGGCGCGCTGGCCGACGAGTGGGTGCCGATCCGCCCCGGGACGGACGGCCTGCTCATCACCGCACTCATCCATGAACTGCTGCGCACCCGTGCCGTAGATGTCGACTATCTTGATCGAATGACGGATGCGTCCTGGCTCCTGCTCGACGAGCCCGGCAGCCCCGAGCACGGTCTCTACCTCAGGGACGCGGAGGGCAAGCCTCTGCGCTCGCCCCCTGAAGACGGTCGCCACACCGCTTCCGTGTTCCAGCTTCTGGCGCAGCGCTATCTCGATCCGGCGTGCTCGCCCGATGCCGTCGCCGAGCGCTGCGGCGTGTTCGCCGACACGATCCGGCGGCTGGCATCCGAGTTGGCGACAGTAGCCTTCGACCAGGCCATCACGATCGAGCAGCCCTGGACCGACGTGCACGGCGTGCGCCACGAGCGCTTCGTCGGGCGGCCCGTCGCGATGCACGCCATGCGGGGCATCTCCGCCCACGCCAACGGCTTCCAGACCTGCCGCGCCCTGCACGTCCTGCAACTGCTGCTGGGCACCGTCGATGTCCCGGGCGGCTGGCGCTACAAGGCCCCCTTCCCCCGTCCTACGCCGCAGGGTCCTCCGCCGACCGGCCGGCCGGAGCATGTCTGCGCCGGCGAGCCACTTCCCGGTCCGGTGCTCGGCTTCCCAACCGGGCCGGAACACCTGCTGGTCGATGGCGAGGGCCGGCCGAGCCGCATCGACAAGGCCTTCAGCTGGGAAGCGCCGCTCGCGATCCACGGGATGCTGCACACCGTGATCGCCAACGCCCATGCGGGCGATCCCTACCCAATCGACGTCCTGTTCCTGTTCATGGCCAACATGGCTTGGAACTCTGCCATGAGTACCGCCGGCACCCGCCGCATGCTGGCCGACAAGGACCCGGCGACCGGCGCCTACCGGATCCCACGCTTCATCTACTGCGACGCCTACCACTCCGAGACGGTCGACTACGCCGACCTCGTCCTCCCCGACACCACCTATCTCGAGCGCTGGGACTGCATCTCGCTCCTCGACCGCCCGATCGGTCACGCCGACGGCCCCGGCGACGCCGTCCGCCGTCCGGTGCTGCAGCCCGACCGCGACGTACGCCCCTTCCAGGACGTCCTGATCGACCTCGGCGCCCGCCTGAAGCTACCCGCCTTCACGAAGGGCGACGGCACGCCCCGCTATCCGGGCCTTTATCCCGATTACATTGTCAATCACGAGCGCCGGCCCGGCATCGGCCTGCTCGCCGGCTGGCGCGGACCCGGCGGTCGCAGCGAGGGCCGCGGCGACGCCAACCCGGACCAGCTCGACGCCTATCTCGCCCACGACTGCTTCTGGCACCGCGAGTTTCCGCCTGAAGCCCGGTTCATGAAGACGGTGAACCGCGACTATCTCGAAGCGGCCGTCAATCTCGGCCTGCTGCCCTCGGCCGAGCCGATCCCGATGCATCTCTGGTGCGAGCCGCTGCAACGCTTCCGCCTCGCCGCCGAGGGGCACGGGCCCGTCCAGCCGCCGGACCACCTGCGCGAGCGCGTCCGCCGTTACTGCGACCCGCTCCCGTCCTGGTATCCGCCGACCGGCGACGAGCCCGACTTTCCCCTCCACGCCGTCACGCAGCGGCCGATGCCGATGTACCATTCCTGGGGCTCGCAGAACCGCTGGCTCCGGCAGATCCTGACCCGCAACCGCCTGCAGCTGCATCCCGACACCGCCGCCTCGCTCGGCATCGCGGACGACGACCGCGTCCGCGTCGTCAGCGCTTACGGTAGCATTGAGGCCAATGTGCATCTGACCCGGACCGCCGCCCCGCACACGGTCTGGACCTGGAACGCCATCGGCAAGGGCAAGGGGGCCTGGACGCTGCCCGACGACGCCCCCGAGATGAGCGCCGGCTTCCTGCTCAACGACCTGATCCCGGATCTCCTCCCCGATGGTCTCGCCAACGCCGACCCGATCACCGGTCAGGGTGCCTGGTACGACCTCAAGGTGCGGATCGAGCGCCTCGCATGACCTCGCTGCCCGATCCGGTGCCCAGCCAGAAGCGCCTGGGGCTCGTCATCGACCTCGACGCCTGCGTCGGCTGCCACGCCTGTGCGACCGCCTGCAAATCGTGGAACGACCAGGGGCATTCCGGCCCGCTTTCGGACCAGGAGCCCTATGGCGTGCAGCCCAACGGAGTCTGGTTCAACCGGATCCACAGCTTCGAGGTCGACGACGGCGGCGCCGGCCGGGTCGTCCACTTCCCGCGCTCCTGCCTGCACTGCGCGGAGCCCGCCTGCGTCACCGTCTGCCCGACCGGGGCCTCTTACAAGCGGTCCGAGGACGGCATCGTCCTGGTGAACGCCGACCTCTGCATCGGCTGCAAGCTCTGCTCCTGGGCCTGCCCCTACGGTGCCCGCGAGGTCGACGAGACCGAGCGGGTCATGAAGAAGTGCACGCTCTGCATCGACCGTATCTACAATGATCACCTGCCGGAGCGGGACCGCGTCCCGGCCTGCGTCGCCGTCTGCCCGACGCGCGCACGCTCCTTCGGCGACCTCGGCGACCCCGACAGCAAGGTGTCCAAGCTCGTCGCCGACCGCGGCGGCGTCGACCTCATGCCGCAACTCGGCTACCGCCCGACCAACAAGTACCTGCCGCCGCGCAAAGCGGTCGAGGTCACCACAACCTCACTCGACGAGGGCCCGCTCGACCTTTCTGGCCACCCCTTCCTGCGCATCATCGACCGGCTCCTCGGCGGCTGACACGATGCATCCCGCCTGGTCGGTCATCCTCTTCTCGACGCTGTCGGGCGCCGGCTACGGCCTGCTGACTCTTCTGGGTCTGGGCGCCCTGTTCGGCCTGCTTCCACCCGACCGCGGCTTTGCCTTCGCGACCCTCGGCACCGCCCTTGTCCTCGTCACGGCCGGACTTCTCGCCTCCACCGGCCATCTCGGCCGTCCGGAACGGGCGTGGCGCGCATTCTCCCAGTTCCGCTCGTCCTGGCTGTCGCGCGAAGGCGTGATGGCCGTCGTCACCTACCCCACCGCCCTCGCTTTCGCGGCCGCATGGCTGGCGGATGTGCCCGTACTTACCGGTGCTCTAGGCTTGGCCACGTGTTTGGCCGCCGTCCTGACCGTGATCTGCACGGGCATGATCTACGCCTCGCTGCCACCGATCCCGGACTGGCACCAGCCCTGGACCGTGCCCGCCTATCTGGCCCTGTCGGCCGCGACCGGGTCGCTCCTGCTCGTGGTCCTGGCGTCGCTCTGGGAGTATCCGGTCGCGACGCTGCGCGAGGTGGCGCTCCTCGCCCTCGCCGCCGCCTTCGCCGTCAAGGAAGCGTCCTGGCGGCACATTCGGAAACGGAAGCCGGTGGCGACGGTGGCGGACGCGACCGGCCTCGCCGCCCTCGGCACCGCCAAGCTGTTCGAGGCTCCGCACACCGAGACGACGTGGCTGCTCCGCGAGATGGCCTACAAGGTCGCCCGTAAGCACCGCCTGAAACTGCGCGGCATCGTCCGCATCTCGCTGTTCGCCTTGCCGCTGGCTTGCCTCGCTCTCGCACTGCCGCCCGTCCTCGCCCTGATCTCGGCGGCCGTCGGTGTGCTCGCCGAGCGCTGGCTCTTCTTCGCCGAGGCCCGGCACACGGTGACGCTCTACTACGGCGCCGCCGAGGTATAAGGTCGCCCCTCCATCACGGGAGGCAGGCGATGGCGATCTTCATCTTCCAGGGCCGCTACACCAAGGAAGCCATGCGCGGGATGGTCGAGAACCCGGAGGACCGTGCAGAGGCGACGGCGCGCATGGTCGAGGCCGGCGGCGGCAAGCTGCTCAGCTACTACGTGACACTCGGCGAGTGGGACTTCATCGTCACCGCCGACCTGCCGGATCAGGCAACGGCGTCCGCCCTGGCGATGGCCGTCGGTGCCGCCGGCGGCATCGACTCGCACATCATCCCTGCGATGACGACGGCCGAGGCCAAGACGGCCATGGAACGCGCCAAGAGCCTGCGCGCCGCATTCGCCACGCCGGGCAAGGTCACCGCCTGACAGCGTTCAGAGTGGAATGTCGTAGGTAACCCACATGGTCCGCGTCGCGAGACGATCGTAGACGCCGCGACCGCGGTAGTTGTCATCCGCCGTGATCCAGCGGATCACCGTCCAGCCGCGCTCGCGCCCGATTTCGGCGACGCGTCCGATCAACGCGTCGGCGATCCGCTTCCCGCGCAGGGACGGATCGACGAAGAGGTCGTCGAGAAATCCGCCCCAGGCCGCCCGCAACGGCCGGGCAAAGGGCCGGTAGTGCGCGAGCCCGATGGCCTTGCCAGCCGCGTCCTCGGCGACGAGCCCCTTCACCTCTGCGGCCGGATCCATCAGCCAGCCCCAGACCGTGTCGCGCATCTCCTGGGTTTGCGTGACGCGATAGAACTCGGCATAGCCCGCATAGAGCCGGTTCCAGTCCTCCCGATGGCGCGCGCCGACGGGTACGATCGTCACGGCCTGTTCGGTCATCAGGGCACCTTCACCCAGCGGCCCGACGCGGCCGACTCGACCATGGCATCGCACACCTCCTCGATGGCCGCACCCTCGGCGAAGTCGGGATAGGGCTCCACCTCACCAGCGATCGCCGCCATCAGATGCGCGACTTCGGCGACCTTGAGGTCGTTGAAGCCGAGCCCGTGCCCTCCGGCCGGGCTGAAGCGGCCATAGGGCGGGTGCTCTGGCCCCGTCAGGATGGTGCGGAAACCGTTCGAGCCGCGATCGGCATCGGGCAGGTAGAGGTCGATCTCGTTGAACCGCTCCTGCGTGAAGCGGATCGAGCCCTTCGACCCGTAGAGCTCGATGTCGATCCCGTTCCGCCGCCCCCAGGCGAGGCGGCTCGACCCGAAATGGCCGACCGCCCCGTTCTTGAAGCGCAGCAGCGCGTGGACGATGTCCTCGTTCTCGACTTCGGCCATCCGCGACCAGTCGACCGCGACCGGGCCGGCCCGTTCTTCCTTGCTCCCGTCGCCGGCCGGCATCGGGCGCTTCGCGATCACGGTGCGGAACTCGGTCATTACCTCGGTGATCGGTCCGGCGAGGTATCGGGCGAGGCTCAGCACGTGACTGCCCATGTCGCCCAGTGCCCCGGTCCCCGCCGTCGCCTTGCGGCAGCGCCAGGAGAACGGCACGGCCGGATCGGCCATGTACTCCTCGTCGAACAGGAAGCGGACGTCGGTCAGCTCGCCCAAGACGCCATCGTCGATCAGCCGCTTGGCGTACTGCATCGCCGGCGAGCGCAGATAATTGTAACCGCAGAGCGTCACCACGCCGGCACGCGCCGCCGCGTCCGCCATCTCCCGCGCATCGGCGGCGTTAAGCGCCAGCGGCTTTTCGCAATAGACGTGCTTGCCGGCGGCGATGGCGGCCAGCGCCATCTCCCTGTGCAGCGCATTGGGCGAGGCCACGGCGACGAGCCCGACCGCCGGATCGGTGACGAGCTTGCGCCAGTCGTCCGTCGCGCGCGCGAAGCCGAACCGCGTCGCCGCCCGCTCGGCGGCAGCGAGACCGATGTCCGCCACCATCTCCGGCCGTGGCCGGACAGGGGGCTCGAACGTGCCGCCGACTGCCGCATAGGCGAGCCCGTGGCACTCGCCCATGAAGCCCGTCCCGATCAGGCCGACACCGATCTCCCGCCCCATCCGTCCTCCGTGTCCGGTCCGTCGACCTGCGTCAGTGCGTATGCGCCGCCCGGCGGTCCTCCTCGACCTCCTTGGCCAGCACCGCGGCGATGGCGTGCTCGCCGGCGGCCGCAGCTTCCAGCGGATGGTCCTGGCCCTTGGCCTTCGCCGCATCGGCCCGGCTGAACTCCTCGAGCTCGGAGGAGAGCAGCTCCAGCTCCCTGCCGCCGGCCATCATGTTGAGCAGTTGCTCGCGCTGGATCTCGTCGCGGGCGAACGTGCCCATCGTCTTGCCGCGGTTCAGGACAGTGAAGCGGTCGCCGACCGCCCAGGCGTGATGGACATTGTGAGTGATGAAGATGACACCCAGGTTCTTCGCCTTCGCCTGCGCCACGTAGCGCAGCACGACCGAGGCCTGCTTCACGCCGAGTGCCGAGGTCGGCTCGTCCAGGATCAGCACCTTCGCACCGAAATAGACCGCCCGCGCGATCGCCACGCACTGCCGCTCGCCGCCCGAGAGCGTGCCCACGGCCTGGCTCGGGTCGCGCACGTCGATGCCGATCCGGCGCATCTCGTCGCGCGCGATCTCGGACGCCCGGTCGATGTCGAAGCGGCGGAAGGGACCCCAGCCCTTGGTCGGCTCGCGACCCATGAAGAAGTTCCGGGCCACGCTCATCAGCGGGATCATCGCCAAGTCCTGGTAGACCGTGGCGATCCCCCGATCGAGCGCGTCGCGCGGGCTGTCGAACTCGACGGGCGTGCCCTCGATCAGGATCTTGCCGGCCGAGGGCTTGTGCACGCCCGAGAGCGTCTTGATCAGGCTCGACTTGCCGGCACCGTTGTCGCCGAGCAGGCAGTGCACCTCGCCCGGATAGACCTGCATCGACACGCCGGCCAGCGCGATGACCGAGCCGAAATGCTTCTCGATGTTCTGGACGTCGATCAGCGGCGTGCGTCTCACCTCGGCCATCACCGCGCCTCCGTCACCTTCTTGCGGATGTGATTGTTGAACATCACGGCGATGAGCACCATCGTGCCCACGAACACCTTGAACCAGTCGGTGTCGACGCCGGTGTAGAAGATACCCATCTGCACCGTGCCGAAGATCAGCGCCCCGAAGGCCGAGCCGATCGCCGAGCCGTAGCCGCCGGTCAGCAGCGTGCCGCCGATGACCACCGCGATGATCGCCTCGAACTCCTTGAGCAGACCGCGCTGCGTGTCGGCCGAGCCGTAAGTCATCACCTGGCAGGTAGCGAAGATCGCGGCACAGACGGCGGTGAAGATGAAGAGGATCGTCTTCACCCGCCGGACCGGCACGCCGACATTGCGCGCCGCATTGGCGTCACCGCCCGAGGCGAAGATCCAGTTGCCGAACTTCGTCCGCATCAGCAGCCAGGTGGCGGCGGCCGTCAGCACCAGCCACCACACGATCGACATCGGCACGCCCGTCACCGACGGCGCGCCGTTCGGCAGCTTGCCGATCCAGCCTGCATCGGCCAGCCAGGCGAACAGCCCGCCAAATGCTTCGCCGCCGAACCAGGGTGCCAGCCAGTCCTGCGAAGCCGGCTCCTTCAGGCCCGGGATCTGCGTGCGGCCGGTCATCGCCCGGGTGATGCCGATGGTGAGCCCGCGCAGGATGAAGAGGCCGCCCAGCGTGACGATGAACGATGGCAGCCCCGTCGTCACCACGAGGGTGCCGTTGATCCAGCCGACGACCAGAGCGACCGCGAAGGCGAACAGGATGCAGGCCCAGATCGGCCAGCCATACTGCACCGCCGGGATCGCGATGCAGACCCCGGCGAAGCCGATCATCGAGCCGACCGAGAGGTCGAACTCGCCGCCGATCATGAGGAGTGCCGCCGCCACGGCGACGATGCCGAGTTGGGCCGACACTTCGAGAAAGTTGAGGATGCCCTTCGGCGTGAACATCCCCTTGCTGCTGGCGACGATGAGGAAGAAGGCGAAGACGAGGATCGTGCCGGCGATCGCACCGAGCTCAGGCCGCTGCAGCAGCTTCTTCGTCAGCGAGATCTCGCGGACGCGCTCGTCCGACCTGGGCTGGGCTATCGTGGCCACGACCTCGTCTCCTCCCCTCGAGAAGAGGCGCCGGACGTCGACGGTCCGGCGCCGTGCCTCAGGCTACCGGTAGCCTTCCTTCGACCAGTTGATGACCTTTGCCGCGTTGTCCTTGGTGACGAAGCCCGGGCCAGTCAGCACGTCGGCACCCGGCAGCAGGCCGTACTTGTGGTAGAGCCGGAGCAGCACGACCGGCAGGTAGCCCTGCATGTACTGCTGCTGGTCGATGGCGAAGTCCATCTTGCCCTCGTCCACCGCCTTCAGGATGCCCTCGGACAGGTCGAAGGTCGCGACCTTCACCTTGCCGTCGAGGCCCGCACCGGACACGGCATCGAGCGTCGGCATGGCGGGGTCGGAGCCGAGCGCGAACAGCGCCTGCACGTCGGGATGCGACGACAGGTAGGCGGTGACGGCGTTCTTCACCTCGGTCGGGTCGATCGAGGTCGGGATGATGTCGACCGTGGCACCGTCGCCGAGGCCCTTCTTGAAGCCCTCGCAACGCACGTCGAGGGCGACGTTGCCCACTTCCTGGTTCACGCAGGCGGCCTTGGTGACGCCCTCGGCCTTCATCCGCTCGCCGCCGCCGAGGCCGGCCTCGTACTCGGTCTGGCCGACATGCAGCAGCACGCCGAGCTTCTTGCGGACGTCGCTGCCCGAGTTCATCGAGATCACGGGGATGCCGGCGGCGACGGCACCCTCGATCGACTTGCCCAGCGCGTCTGCGTCGGGGATCGAGACCACGAGGCCGTCCGGCTTGCTGGCGACGGCGGCGTCGATCAGCTGCGCCATCGTCACCATGTCGAAGGTCTCGGGCGAGCGGTACTCGACGGTGACGTCGGCGAGATCGGCGTCGGCGTCGTCGACACCCTTCTTCGCCACCGACCAGAAGGTCGAGGCGGCCTGGCCGTGCGTCACGACGACGATGCGGATCGGATCATCGGCATAGGCCGCACCGGTCGCCAGGGCCACGACGGCCACGGCAGCGGACATCAGCAGCTTCTTCATTCCTCTCTACCCCCTGAGAAATCGGCCGCCGCTGACCGGCGGGCCTCCCTAGTGAAACTCAGTGCAGATCCGCCATCCGCTCCGGCGGAAAGATCCGGTGCAGGTCGCGGAAACTGATCAGATGGACGCCGCTGGCGCGGACATGGTCGAGGAAGCGCGAGGAGCCGAAGATGCGCACCTCATCGACCCGGCAGTGGGCGCGGGGCGGATCGATCACCTCGATGTCTCCGCTCAGATTGGGATGCACGGCCATGAAGCTGAGGCCGGGCTCGATGCCCTCGATGATCCGGTCGTAGGCCTCGTCGCTCTCGGCACGCGGCACCCACGGCGTCTCGATGAACTTGTCGACGACAGGCAGCCCGATCGCCTCCAGCGCCGCAATTCGCCGGCTCTGCGTGTCCTCGGCCGGCGACGGCAGCCGCAGCCCGCAGCCGTAATTCGACCAGGTGCGCGGGAAGAGTACCGGGATCCGGTAGTCGCGCCCGAGCTTCAGATAGGTGTCGGTGAACGGCTCGGCCAACGCCGTGCCCATGTGGCAGTCGAGGTGGCTGGGCTTAATGCCGTTGGCGATCGCCGTCTCGATCTGCGCCCGAAGCTCGGCCTCGATGGCGTCCGGCACGGCGTTGTCGCAGACGTCCTTCGCCTTGCGCCACATGAAGCCCTCGTCGTCGACGAGGCCCGAGGCCTTCGATGCCCCGGTAAGCGGCCGCCAGCGATAATGGGTCCACTCGCTCGTCAGCGTCAGGTGTACCCCGAGGTCCAGCTCGGGCCGGCTGGCCGCCATGCCCGCTGCTTCGAGAAACCAGGGGCACGGCACCATCACCGACCCGCAGGTGATGAAGCCGCGTCCGGCAAGCTCCAGGAACGCACCGTTGGCGCCGTGCGACATGCCGACATCGTCGACGTGAGGCACCACCACCTTGGCGTCGGCCGGCAGGCCCAGTCGCTGGGCGACGTTCATCGAGACCTCCCTCGCGGCGCCGCCTGCCATGCATTGGCGACTGCCCCTTATGTTCGTGCAGCATAGCACGGTGGATCAGGCTTTCCAGTCATTTCTCTTTACAGAATTTCCGTTCCATGGCTCGCTCCTGCCGAGCTGCATTGCCGGAGAGCGGAGCTGTCGCGCCCCACGCGTCGTGAGAGGCCAGGACCCGGCCCAGGCTATGCCGAGCTGCGCGGCCTGATCGCCCGCCGCTACGGCGAGCTCAGCCCGCGTCTGCGCCAGATCGCCGAATTCGTGGTCGACAATCCGGACACGGTCGCACTCGAGACGGTGGCGGTCATCGCCGAACGTGCCGGCGTGCAGCCCTCGGCCATGGTGCGCTTCGCCCAGGCCCTTGGTTTCGACGGCTTCAGCGACATGCAGCGGCCGTTCCGCGAGCGGCTGATCGAGCGCTCCCCGACCTATGCCGAGCGCCTCCGCCGCGAGCCGCCGGGGCCGCAGGGCAGCGACGCACCGGGCATTCTCACGAGCGTCGTCACCGCCGGCCGCAGCGCCCTCGACCGCCTTGCGGACGGCCTCGACCGCGAGCGCCTGGAGCGCGCGGTCGGCCTCCTCGCCATGGCGCCGATGGTCCACCTCGTCGCCCAGCGCCGCTCGTTCCCGGTCGTCGTCTACCTCGCCTACGGGCTCGGCCAACTCGGCCGGCGCGCCCAGTTGATGGACGGCATGGGCGGCATGCTGCAGCACCAGGCCAAGGCGCTAGGCCCCGGCGACGCGCTCCTCGCCGTCAGCTTCCGCCCCTATGCCGAAGAGACCATGGCCGTCGCACGTCTGGCGCGACCCGCCGGCGCCTCGCTTGTGGCGATTACCGATGCGCCCTTGAGCCCGCTGGCCCGGATCGCCGACACGGCTCTGCTCGTCGAGGAGTCCGAAATCCGCGGTGTGCGCACGCTGACCGCCAGCATGGGCCTCGCCACCACCCTCATCCTCGCCGTCGGCCAGCGCCTCCTGCGGGACGAGACGCAGTAGAACGAACATTCTGCTTCCGAAATACCTGGAACGGATGTTACAAGCGGCCCGGGTCGGAGAGGCGCCATGTCGAACAAATCCCTCGATGTCGTGTGCATCGGCAGGTCGTCCGTCGACCTGTACGGCGAGCAGGTCGGTGGCCGGCTCGAGGACATGGCGAGCTTCGCCAAATATGTCGGCGGGTGTCCCACCAACATCTCCGTCGGCACCGCCCGGCTGGGCCTGCGCTCCGCCCTCATCACGCGCGTCGGCGACGAGCATATGGGCCGCTTCATCCGCGAGCAGGTGGCGAAGGAGGGCGTCGACACCCGCGGCGTCGTCACCGACAAGGACCGGCTGACGGCGCTCGTCATCCTCGGCATCCGCGACAAGCACACCTTCCCGCTCATCTTCTACCGCGAGAACTGCGCCGACTCGGCGCTCACCGAAGACGATATCGACCCGGCCCTGATCGCGGACGCCGCCGCCGTCGTCGTCACCGGCACCCATTTCAGCCGGCCCAACCTCGACGCCGCGTCCCGCAAGGCGATGCGCCTGATGCGCGAGCAGGGCGGCCGCATCGTCCTCGACATCGACTACCGGCCGGTCCTCTGGGGTCTCACCGGCCACGGCCTCGGCGAGGAGCGTTTCGTCGCAAGCGCCAATGTCAGCGCGCATCTGCAGACGATCCTGCCCCACTGCGATCTCGTTGTCGGCACCGAGGAGGAGATCCACATCGCCGGCGGGAGCACCGACACGCTGGTGGCCCTGAAGCGCATCCGCGACCGCGCCCCTGGAGCGCTGATCGTCGTCAAGCGCGGGCCGATGGGCTGCGTCGCCTTCGGGGGTGCGATCCCCGCCGATATCGAAGACGGGGTGAAGGGGCCCGGCTTCCCAGTCGAGGTCTACAACGTCCTGGGTGCAGGCGACGCGTTCATGAGCGGTTTCTTGCGCGGCTGGCTGCGCGACCTGCCGCTGGACGAATGCTGCCGCCTCGCCAATGCCTGCGGCGCCTTCGCCGTCTCACGCCACGGCTGCGCCCCGGCCATCCCCTCCTGGGAGGAGTTGAGCTTCTTCCTCGCCAACGGCTCACCGCATCGCGAGCTGCGGAAGGACGCCCGCATCGAGCAGCTTCATTGGTCGACGAACCGCACTAAGGACTGGCCGCAGGTCCTGGCCTTCGCCTTCGACCACCGGATCCAGCTCGAAGCTCTGGCCGACCGCGCCGGCCAGCCGCACGACCGGATCGCCCGCTTCAAGCAACTCTGCTTCGAGGCGGCTAGGAAGGTCGGCGCCGGCCGTGGCGACCTCGGCATCCTCTGCGACGACCGCTTCGGCGAGGACACGCTGGCCGAAGCGTCGGGCAGCGGCATCTGGATCGGCCGTCCGATCGAGCGCCCCGCCACCGTGCCCCTTCGCTTCGACGCCGCCCACGACCTCGGGACGCGCCTGCGCGAATGGCCGGCCGAGCACTGCGTGAAGTGCCTCGTCTTCTACCACCCGAGCGATCCGGAGCCGCTCCGCGCCGAGCAGGAAGGCCACGTGCTGGCTCTGGCCGAAGCCTGCCGCAAGACCGGCCACGAGCTTCTGCTGGAGATCATCGCCACGAAGTCCGGCCTGCCGATCGACGCGACGACAATGCCCCGCGCCCTCGGCAGCTTCTACGATCTCGGCGTCTTCCCGGACTGGTGGAAGCTCCCGGCCCCGGCGAGCCAGGAGGAGTGGTCGGCCATCGCCGAGGTGATCCAGGGCAACGACGCGCACTGCCGCGGCGTTCTCCTGCTGGGCCTCGAAGCCCCCGAGGACGAGTTGGAGGCCAGCTACGCCCTGGCCGTCCGGCAGCCCGTCTGCAAGGGCTTCGCCGTCGGCCGCACCATCTTCGGCCGCGCTGCAGAAGGCTGGCTCGGCGGCACGCTGGACGATGCCGCCGCCGTGACGATGATGGCCGAATCCTACGGGCGGCTCGTCGCCACCTGGGACCGATTGAAAGCCGAGAGCCGATGACCGACCTGCTGCTGAAGCATCACGCCCCGAACGCGGCGGGCCTCGTCCACCGCGTCACTCCGGAAAGCGCCGGCTGGGGCCATGTCGGGTTCGAGCTGTGGAAGCTCGCCGCCGGGCAGACGATCGAGGCCGCCACCGGCGACCGCGAGGCCTGCCTCGTCCTGATCGGCGGCCGTGCCGACATCACGGTCAACACGCACACTTGGTCGAACGTCGGCGACCGCACCACCCCGTTCGAGGGCAAGAAGCCCCACTCGGTCTATGTGCCCCACGATCACGTCTACAGCGTCACTGCGCTGACCCCAATCGAGATCGCGGTGTGCTCGGCCCCGGGCGGTGGCGACTTCACCCCGCGGCTCATCGGCCCCGATCAGGTGAAGTATTCGAAGCGCGGCAAGGACACCAACACCCGCCACGTCTACGACATCATTCCCGAGACCGAGCCGGCACACGGCCTCCTCGTCGTCGAGGTCATCACGCCCGGCGGCTGCTGGTCGAGCTATCCGTCGCACAAGCACGACACCGACAACCTCCCCGAGGAGTCGCTGCTCGAGGAAACCTACTACCACCGGTTCCACCCGGCCCACGGCTTCGGCTTCCAGCGCGTCTACACCGACGACCGCTCGCTCGACGTCTCGATGGCGATCGAGGATGGCGACGTCACCCTCGTCCCCCGCGGCTACCACCCCTGTGCCGCGGCCCACGGCTACGACCTCTATTACCTCAACGTCATGGCCGGCCCGAAGCGCATCTGGCGCTTCAACACCGAGCCCGCCCACCGCTGGCTGCTGGGGTGACGTTGGTGTAGCTTCGGCATCGGAGACACTGATGGCCGAACCTGCACGCCGCAAGATGACGTTCGATGAGTTCCTCGCTTTCGAGGGCGAGCCCGACGTCCGCTACGAGTTCGAGGGTGGTCTGCCGCGTGCCATGGCGCCTGCAAGCTCGAGGCACGGTCGTCTGCAGGAGAATATTGCAGCGAAGATTCGCACCCACCTCCCGACGGGCAATTGTGGAATAGTGCATCAGCCCGGCGTCCGTGTGAGAAAAGACGCCGACGAGCGATTCTATGTTCCCGATCTCGCCGTCACCTGCGAGGCGATCCGCGACCAGATTTACCTGGAAGAACCGCGTCTGATCGTCGAGATCCTGTCACCTGGAACAAGACGGAACGACAAGGAACTGAAGCTCTGGCTGTACGCAGAACTTCCCTCGGTAGAAGAGATCTGGCTCGTCGAAAGCGAGTTCCGTTGGGTCGTTGTCTGGCGCCGTATGGAAGGGACCTGGGTCGGCCGCCTCCCCTACCTGACCGACATGCAGATGGTGAGCCCGTTCCTGAATGCCGAGATCGCCGTCAACGATCTCTACCTCGGTATCGAGATCGGCTGACCCCTCACTCGAACTCCGGCCAGTCCTGGAGTCGGCTATAGGCGACCTTGTCCGGCTGCATGCCGAGCCAGGCCAGCGCATCGACGAAGGGTTTCGGCGGGTCCGCGGCGATCTTGAACCGCCCGCCCTTCGGATGCGGCAGGTCGATCTCGCGGGCATGCAGCATCAGGCCAGGCGGCACCTGGCTCGGCAGGGAGGTCTCCCCGCCATACTTTGTGTCGCCCAGGATCGGCGCCCCGATCGCGGCGCAATGCGCGCGCAGCTGATGGGTCCGCCCCGTCAGCGGCATGAGACCGGTCCAGGCGCCGACCTTTCCAGCCCGCAGCAGCACCCGGAACGCCGTGCGCGAGGGCCGCGCGTCCTCGGCATCGGCACTCATTCGCTCGCGCCCTGCCGGACCCGCCTTGCCGAGGCCGAGGTCGACGATGCCCTCGTTGCGCTCCGGGCCTTTCATCGTGATCGCCCAGTAGAGCTTCCGCACCCGGTGCTGCTGGAAGGCGTGCATGAGCGAGCGGGCGCCTGCCGCCGTCCGGGCCAGCACCAGCACCCCGCTCGTGTCGCGATCCAGCCGGTGCACGAGCCGCGGCCGCTCGCCGTTGCGCTCCAGCGCATCCAGCATGCCGTCGATGTGGCGCACCGTCTTGCTGCCGCCCTGCACGGCGAGACCCGCCGGCTTGTTCAGCACCACGATCTGGTCGTCGTCGTGGATCACGAGCTTGCGGAGGAGGGCCGCATCCTCGGGCCGCACCTTCGCCCGCTCGGGCAGCGGTCCGGCCACCGGCAGCGGCGGTACCCGCACCACCTGCCCCGGCTGCAGCCGCGTGCCCGACTCGACCCGCTTGCCGTCGACCCGGAACTGCCCCGTCCGCAGCAGCTTCTGCAGCGCCACGTGGCCCAGCTGCGGAAAGTGCCGCTTGACCCAGCGGTCGAGCCGCAGGTCGGCATCCGTCGTGGCAACGGTGCGGTGCTCGACGCCGCTCACGAGCGTTCCTTCCGCAGTGCGTCCAGCTTCTCCGCCCGGTCGGCCAGGGCCGCCTCGGCCCCCTCGCGCGTCGGTTCGTAGTAGCGCTCGCGGGCCATGCCGTCCGGAAAGTAGTTCTGCCCCGAGAAGCGGTCGGGCGCGTCGTGGTCGTACGCGTAGCCCTCGCCGTAGCCCATCTTCTGCATCAGCTTCGTCGGCGCATTGCGGATGATCATCGGCGGCAGCAGCGAGCCGTGCTCCTTGGCCGAGCGGCTGGCCGCCTTGTAGGCGAGATAGCCGGCGTTCGACTTCGGCGCCAAGGCGAGGCGGATCGTCACCTGGGCCAGCGCCAGCTCACCCTCGGGCGAGCCCAGCCGCTCGTAGGTGTCGGCCGCCGCCAGCGCCTCGCCGAGCAGCGTCGAATCGGCGAGCCCCACATCCTCGATCGCCATTCGCACCAGCCGGCGCGCGAGGTAGCGGGGATCCTCCCCGCCCTCCAGCATCCGGCAGAGCCAATACAGCGAGGCGTCCGGATCGGAGCCGCGCACCGATTTGTGGAGCGCGCTGATCAGGTTGTAATGCGCCTCCTGGCCCTTGTCGTAGACCGGCATGCGCCGCTGCAGGTGGGCACCCAGCGCCTCCGCCCCGAGCCGCGGCTCTGCCGGCAGGTCGGCGATCGCCTCGACGAGGTTGAGGAGATACCGCCCGTCCCCGTCGGCCAGCTCGCCCAGGCGCGCCCGTGCATCCGGATCGAGCGGCAGCGTGTGTCCCAACTCCTCCTCCGCCCGCTCCAGCAGCGTCTCCAGCGCCTCGGCCGACAGCCGCTCCAGCACCAGGACGTGACAGCGCGACACGAGGGCCGGCGTCAGCGCGAAGGACGGGTTCTCCGTCGTCGCCCCGACCAGCGTCACCGTCCCGTCCTCGACCTCGTGCAGCAGGCCGTCCTGCTGCGTGCGGTTGAAGCGGTGGATCTCGTCGATGAAGAGGATCGGCCGCCGCCCCCGCGCCCGGTGCTTCTTCGCCTCCTCGAAGCTCTTCCGCAGGTCCGCGACACCCGCCATCACCGCCGACAGCGCCAGCAGCGGCTCGCCCGTCCGCCGGGCCAGAAGCCGCGCCAGCGTCGTCTTCCCGCACCCCGGCGGCCCCCACAGGATCAGCGAGGCGAGCCGCCCCCGCGCCAGCATCCGTCCCAGCGGCGCTTCGGGAGCGTGCAGATGCCCCTGCCCCACCAGCCCCTCCAGATCCCGCGGTCGCAACCGGTCGGCGAGCGGCCGGTCGGCCGCCGGCGGTGCTGCCTGGACCGGCGCCTCGCCGCCGAAGAGGTCGCTCATGCCTGCAGCCACGCCGCCATCTGCCGGCTCACCGCGTCCGGCGACTCCATCGGGGCCAGATGCCCCGCCCCCGGCACCACGACGAGCGTCGCATTCGGCAAGGCCGCCGCCATCTCCTCGTGCAAGGTGATCGGCGTGATCGCATCCTCCCGCCCGCAGAGCACCAGCGTCGGGCAGCGGACACTCTTCAGGTCCTCGCGGTGGTCGGGATGGCCCATGATCGCGTGCTGTTGCCGCTCGAACGCCTCGGGTCCGACCGTAGCCCCCATGGCGACGATGGTGTCCTCCAGCCGCTGGTCCATCCGGTGCCGCTCCGCCAGCAGCACCTGGATCAGCATCGGCGCCACCTCGGCGAAGCGGCCCGTCCGCGCCAATTCGATCAGGTTCCGCCGCCGCGCCTTCGATTCCTCAGTGTCCGGCCGCGCCCGCGTGTCGATCAGCGCGAGGCGCGTCACCCGCTCCGGCGCCAGGCGCACCATCTGCTGTGCCACGTAGCCGCCCATCGACAGGCCTGCGAGCGCGAACCGCTCCGGCACCTCGGCCAGCACCCGGCGCGCCATCGCTTCCGTCGTATCGTCGCGCGTCAGGTCGGCGACCACGATCTCTACCCGGTCCTTCAGGGCCTCGATCTGATGCGCCCACAGCCGACGGTCGCAGAGCAGCCCGGGCAGGAGAACCAGCGTCTCGCGCGTCATTCCCACCTCACCGGATCAGCCTGGAAAGCTCGCGGAAGGCATCCGTCCCGGCGGCTCCCATCCACTCGAACACGACCATCTCGCTGTCGACGATCTCCACCCCGGCCGACCGCATCCGCTCGAGCCCGAGCCGCCGCCGCTCCTCGTGCCGCGAGCCGACCGCGTCCGCGACCACGAACACCCGTAGGTCCTCGGCGATGAAGCCCAGGGCCGACTGCAGCACGCAGACATGGGTCTCCATGCCGCAGAGCACGATCTGGTCCCGCCCGGTGGCGGCGATCGCCGCCTTCAGCCCCGGATCGGCGGCACAGGAGAAGTCGAGCTTCGGCAGCACGACGGCACTGTTGGGCAAAGGCTGCAGCCGCGCGTCGGTACCGCCCAGACCCTTCGGATACTGCTCGGAAAAAACGACCGGCACGCCCAGCCGCGTGGCCGCCGCAAGCAGGATCTTCGTGCGCTCGATGATCGCTGCCGCATCCGGGATGGCGGCCGCCAGCCGCTCCTGGATGTCGACGACGAGCAGCGTCGAGCGTTTCGCGTCCAGCAGCATCCGATCCGGCTCCTCGGTTGGGCGCACCGCTTGCGCTAGGCCCGTCTTCGAGTCAATCATAGGTCGCGGCGCCGTCCAGCCCGGATTTCGGCGCGTTCGTTGACTCTGCCTGCAAAACCACTACATGCAGTCTCGATCACTCGATCCAGATTCAGATAGGTACCTTTGACCTCAACCACCGAAGAACAGACAGGCTTCGCCGAGCTCCAGCTGGGTGAACCGATCCTCCGCGCCATCGCCGATGCCGGGTATCAGACCCCGACGGCCATTCAGGCCAGCGCCATCCCCCTCGTTCTAGCCGGTCGCGACCTCGTCGGCATCGCCCAGACCGGCACCGGCAAGACGGCGGGCTTCGTCCTGCCCATGCTGCAGATCCTATCGGAAGGCCGGGCCCGGGCGCGCATGCCGCGCTCGCTGATCCTCTCGCCGACGCGCGAGCTGGCGACCCAGACCGCCGAGAACTTCGAGAAGTACGGCAAGCATCTCTCGCTCACCATGGCGCTGCTCATCGGCGGCGTCGGCATGGGCGATCAGGAGAAGCTGCTGGAAAAGGGTGTCGACGTCCTCATCGCCACGCCCGGCCGCCTGCTCGACTGGTTCGACCGCGGCAAGGTGCTGCTGGGCGGCATCCAGATCCTCGTCATCGACGAGGCCGACCGCATGCTCGACATGGGTTTCATCCCCGACGTCGAGCGCATCCTCTCGCTGATCATCGGCAAGCGGCAGACGCTGCTCTTCTCGGCCACCATGCCGCCGGCCATCAGCCGCCTCGCCGACCGCTTCCTCCGCGATCCCGAGCGGATCGAGGTCGCCCGTCCGGCCACCACCTCCGAGAATGTCGAGACCTGGCTGGTCCCGGCCTCCTCCGAGAGCAAGCGCCGGGCTCTCGTGAAGCTCATCGGCCAGCAGGGCGTCGGCAAGGCCATCGTCTTCAGCAACCGCAAGCGCGACGTCTCCTCGCTCTGCCGCTACCTGCAGCAGTCGGGCCTCAATGCGCGGGACATCCACGGCGACCTGGAGCAGTCGCACCGGCAGGCCACGCTCGACGCCTTCAAGGCCGATCAGGTCGACTTCCTGATCGCCACCGATGTCGCGGCCCGCGGCCTCGACATCTCCGACATGCCGGTCGTCATCAATTTCGACGTCCCCTTCAGCCCGGACGATTATGTCCATCGCATCGGCCGCACCGGCCGGGCGGGCAAGAAGGGCCGCGCCTTTACCTTCGCCACCGCCGACGAGGGCCGTCAGGTGGGGGCCATCGAGCGCCTCACCGGCAAGCCGATCGCCCGCCTCGAGATCGCCCGCGGCGACGAGGAGCAGGAGGAGGTTCAGGAGGAGCGCGCACCGCGGCCGCGCCGCGAGTCGAGCCGCCGGCCTGCCGGCCAGCGGGCCGAGCGCCGCACCGACAGCGCGCATCGCCCCGAGCGTGCGGCCGAACCACCCGCCGACCGGCGCGCCACCCATGCGCGCAGCAGCAGCGGCCGTGCGCAGCCGTCCCGCACCCCGGCACCGCCGCGGCCGACGCCGATGATCGACGGCGCGCCCATCCTCGCCTTCGGCGATCACGTCCCGAGCTTCATGCTCCGCGCCGTGCCGATCGCCGCCCCGAAAAAGGCCGAGGTCGAGACCGAGGCGGCCTGATGCAGACCATCTTCGTGATGGTGAAGTGCCAGCTCGGCCACGCCTACGACGTGGCCGATGCCGCTGTTCAGGGGGTCGAGCGCCTGTCCGAGGTCTACTCGATCTCGGGCCAGTACGACCTGATCATGAAGTTCCATCTCGACGACGGCGACGATGTCGGCCGCTTCGTCACCGAGAAGGTGCAGACCCTGCCGAACGTGAAGGACACCTTCACGCTCATCACCTTCAAGGCCTTCACCTGAAGAAGCCCGAGAAGGTCGAGATCGTCGACCGCCGCCGGATCTATGCCGGCTTCTTCGACGTCGACATCCTGCATCTCCGCCACGAGCTGTTCCGCGGCGGCTGGAGTGCCGTCCTCAAGCGCGAAGTGCTGCTCCAGCGCCGTGCGGTCTGCGTCCTGCCTTATGACCCGATCGCCGACCGCGTCGTCCTGGTCGAGCAATTCCGCGCCGGCTGCGTCGACGATCCGGGCCGCCCCTGGCTGGTAGAGGCCGTCGCCGGCCTGATGGAACAGGGCGAGTCGCCCGAAGACGTCGCGAGGCGCGAGATCTTCGAGGAATGCGGCCTCGAATGCCGCCGCCTCGATCGGGCCGGCGCCTATCGCTCCAGCCCGGGCTGCACCTCCGAGATGGTCGAATCCTTCGTCGGCGAGGTCACGGCACCCGAAGCCGAAGGTGTCTTCGGCCACGAGGGCGAGGACGAGGACATCCGCGCCTTCGCCGTCCCCGCCGCCGAGGCCTATGGCTGGATCGCCGACGGCCGGATCACGGCCGCCAACACCATCGTGCCGCTGCAGCACCTGATGCTGCATCGCGACCGGCTCCGCCGCGACTGGGCGACTCCTTGATCGAGGCGGGCGTACCGCCTACCACGCCGACAGACGCCAACCGCACCGTGGTGCCCCCGATGCAAGCTCGCATCTACCAGCCTGCCAAGCCCGCCACGCAGTCCGGCCGGCGCAAGACGCGCGAGTGGCTCGTCGAGCACGAGCCCACCCATCGCCAGGAGCCCGACCGCCTGATCGGCTGGGTCGGCCAGGGCGAGACCGACCGGCAGGTGACGCTCCGCTTTCCGACCAGGGAAGCCGCCATCGCCTACTGCGAGCGCAACGGCCTCGCCTACAACGTGGCCGAGCCCCATCCGCGCATCGTCAAGCCCAAGGCCTACGCCGAGAACTTCATCCGCAAGACCTGATCGGCTACAACCGCACCGGGCGCCCGTAGCTCAGCTGGATAGAGCAGCCGCCTTCTAAGCGGCAGGTCACAGGTTCGAGTCCTGTCGGGCGCGCCATATCGCAGCGTCTTTTGCAGCACCTGCACCGCTACGAAGCGGTCGCACGTCGATCGTCCGACCAGCCGAAGAACTGCATCCCGTCCCAGCCTCTCGCGTGACCTCTGGACGAGTCGTCCGGTCAGGGTCGGTGACATGGCAGTTGGCACCGTCGCCAGTCGCAGGTCGCCTGTCGCTCGACACCCGCTTAAGTGTGAATACAGGCCGGCGAACAAAGTCGTCTGACCTTCTTTTCCAGTCCCGAAACCTCGGTTGGGCATAGCGTCATTTCAACCGAGCGGTCATTTTGCGGTATTCGTCACAACTCGCCAGCGCGCTGAATTTCGGCGTTGGCGTTGTGATCTAATAATTTAAATTTTTCTTAACATCGATTACATAATAATAGAATGATTTGGATCGTATCATGGTATCGCTTCTCTTGACGCTGGGCCGTCACGACCCCCTGGCCACGGCCCAGGACCATATGGCGAGACGATGCGCGTCGCAGCTGGAGCGGCGCGGGATTAGATGGCGGTCACTGGCCCATGAGCATGGGCTGGATCTGAGCCGGCCGCATCGGGAAGGTGCCCGCGTTCTGGCCTGCAGCCAGGATGCCTTCATCCGCGATGCCGAGCGCCTCGCCGGCGATCCCTATCTCGGCTGGTCGCTCGGGGCATGGGACCTGCGCGATCTCGGTCTCTTCGGCTATTCGCTGCTCAACGCGCCGGACGTCGGTGCGGCCCTCGACATGATGACCGAGCGCAGTGTCGTCATGTCGGAAGCGAGCAACTTTGTCCTGCGGGTCGACGGCGAAGAAGTCCTCCTGGGCCAGCGCTTCGCCGCCAACGCAGCCATGAGCGCCGCTATGCTCCACTTCTTCCTCACCCTCATGCACCAGTTGGTGGGACCGGGTTTCGAGCCGCTGCGGCTCGGTGTCCATCAGACGGACCAGGCTTGGCTCGACAGCCTCGGCGAGCAGATCGGCAGGAACGTCGAGGGGGTGGCGGCGCCGATCACCTACATGACGTTCCGGGCCGCCGTACTCGACCGTCCCATTGCCGGTGCCGACGCCGCCATGCTGCGCACTCTGGATCGGGGCTGGGACCGTGAGCGACAGGGTATCGAGGCGAACCGCGCTCTCCTGGCACGGGTGGAGACGGCGATCGTCCGCCTGCTGCCGAGCGAGGTGCCAAGCATGTCCCGGATCGCCGCCCTCCTTGGCATCGCCACGGAACAACTGGCCGACCGCTTGGCGCGGATGGGCCTCTGCCTGCACGACATCGTCGATGCCGTGCGCGCACGTCTGGCCCTGCGTCTGCTCGCTCGGCCCAACGTGACGCTGATGCAGGCCGCCCACGTTCTCGGCTTCGGCGACGCCAAAGCCTTCATCAATGCCTATCTGCGCTGGTGGGGCACGCCACCGCTCAACGCTCGAGGCCAGTCCCTGCCCGACAGCCGGCACGGGCGCGCTTGATGTTCGGGCGCCAGCTTTCCGCCTGTGGACACAGCGCTCGGCATTCGCAGGTGGAAAGCAATCGGTGGTAAAAATCCCATCACGTCGAGGCAATCGCTGACTACTTGAACTCAGTAGATCTCCTGCAACCGTAGCGCGCGGATCTGATTTCAGGTCCGACCTTCGCTTACCATACTCAGGTACAATTCTGTCTTCAGCATGCGACAACACCGCACAGTTCGAGAGATTCAAGAAATTTTGATTTATCGATTGCTATGATGGCAGCGACGGTTTCGTAGGCTGCGGTGACAACAATGGCGCCGGTGCTGATCGAAGTCGGCCGGCTCGACCCCTTGGCCACCTCCGAGGATCTGATCGCTCGCCGTTGCGCGCGAGAGCTGGAAAGCCGCGGCCTCGACTGGCGCCCGCTGGCACGCGCGCACGGCCTCGATCTGGCGCAGCCTCGACTGCCGGGAATGCGGATCCTGGTGCAAGGTGCCGACGCGTTCCTACGCGAGGCCGCGCGGCTCGCGGACGATCCTCGTCTCGGCTGGAAACTCGGCGACGTGGACCTCAAGGACATGGGTGTCCTCGGCTATTCGGTGCTGAACGAGCCCGATGTCCGCAGGGCGCTCCAGCTGCTGGTCGATCATGCCGGCCTCCTGTCCGAGGCGGCGCAACTCGTGCTCCAGGTGACGAACGACGAAGCGACGCTGGCACAGAGCCGCTCGTCCAACGCGGTGACGAGCCAGATCTGGCTGCGCATGTTCCTGGGCCTTCTGGAGCGACTCTGCGGCCCGGATTTCGAGCCGCTGCGCGTCGGGGTCTACGGCACCGACGCCCGCCATCTGGCTGGCCTGGCCCGACATGCGGGACTGCGTGCCGAAGGCGGCGATGCGCCCGTCACCTTCGTCACCTTTCCCGCAGCACTCCTGGAGCGGCCGGTGCCCGGGGCCGATCCTTCCCTTGCACGCACGCTGCAACCGCTCCGCGAGCAGGCCAAGACCCAGCTCCGCCGGTATGCCAGGGAACTGGCGGCCCTGCGCGACATCATCGTCCCGCTCCTCACCGACGGCGGTGCCACCCTGCCTCACGTGGCAATTGCACTCGGCATGGCGCCTGAGAGCCTGAGGAAGAAGCTCGGGCAACGCGGTCTTCGGCTGACCTGGATCGTGGACGCGATCCGCGCCGATCTCGCCACGACCCTGCTGGCGAAACCGAACATGACCCTGAGCCGTGCCGCCGAGGAGCTCGGCTACAGGAGCACGATCCAGCTGACGCGGGCCTACCGCCGCTGGTGGGCGGCACCACCCCGTGACGGCCGCGGGCGTCCCCTGCATTAGGTTGGTGGCGAGACGCCTCCTACACGAAGGTCGGTGCTGCTGCCCAAGTCGATCTATTGCGACATTTCACCCGCACCACACCCCATAACCGGCTCGGCCGCTTATATGAGAAAGTAGACTCCATGCTTCCTGGGACGATTCGCACCCATGACGCCTCCGTTCGTCAGCATCCTACCCCCGGACCCAACGGCCTCGATGCAAGACATCTTCGTGAATTGCTTCACGAAGCAACTCGACCGTCGTGGGCTGAACTGGCGACCTCTGGCTAGAACCCACGGCCTGGGCTTCGATGGCCAGCCGACCGGGACCCGTGTCCTCACCCACATCATGCAGGCCTTCGTTCGTGACGCCCAGCGTATGGCGGATGATCCGCTACTCGGCTGGGCCGCGGGCAGCTACGAGCTTCGCGACTACGGTCTGATGGGCTATGCGGCGCTGAATGCGCCGGACCTGCGCACCGCACTGCGGCTCATCGTCGAGCTGTCGAGACTCGTATCTTACGACAGCATCATCGCTCTCTACGAACACCACGGCGAGGCTACGCTGGCGCTTCGCAACTCCACCAACAGCACGGTGAGCGAGTTCTGCCTGCCCCTCCTTTTGCGCGCCCTGAAGGAACTCGCAGGTCAGGACTTCCGGCCCCTGCGTCTCGGTGTGAACCAGCCGGACCCCGCCCGGCGCGCACGACTTGCAGACGAGGCCGGCATGCAGGTCGAGGACATCGGAGCCCCGATCGCCCTCGTCACCTTCCCAGCCCGGCTGCTAGATCGGCCGATCCCGTGTGCCGACGCCCAACTAGCGCGGACACTTCGGCCACTTTGGATGGAGGAGCTCGCGACGCTCCAGGATCGGAACGACAAGCTACAGGAACTACAGACGGCGATCCTGCCCCTGCTGCCCCGGGGTACACCGACACCTTCACACGTAGCGGCCGTGCTGGGCATCTCGACCCGAGCGCTCCAAGCCGAGCTGGATAACCTCGGCACGGATCTTCCCGCCATGGTCGATTCCGTGCGGCGGGTGCTGTGTTCCCGGAAGCTGGCGCGAGGCCAGACCTCTCTCGTCCAGGCCGCCCGTATCCTGGGCTTCACCGATGTCGAGGCGTTCGTCGACGCCCACCAGCGCTGGTGGGCCTCACCACCCTGTGACGGAAGAGGACGGCTGCTTCACTGATCCTCGGCACCCCGAGGGCGGAAAACGCCGCTCAGGGGTCCGCGAGCTTCTGGATCAGCGCCATCGCCGAACGCATCGCCTGGCGCTGGTCGCAGGTCAGGTGCATGTCGTCCTGGGCGTTCTCCCAGGCGAACTCGAGCTGCGAGAGTGCCCCGGCCAGCGTCTTGGGTGGCGTCGCCGCCACCTCGTGCTCCAGCCGGCAGATCGCGTCGCTCCGCCGTTTCGGGATGTTGCCCCGGGCCAGGGGCTGCGCGAACAGGTCCGCCCGCCGCCGCAGCAACGTGGCGTGCGGGTCCACATCCGACGCGAAGGATGATGTGGGGCTCATGATCCGACTCCCCTCGCCGGCGAGCTTCCGCCGCGATGGAGCGATGCACCGGCATCGCTTCTCGTTACATGGAGACGGCACGTGAAAATTGTAGTGAGACATGACAGCGCCGACAAGACCAAGTAATTTTTTGAGAACAACTTTCAGTTTATACTGCGTGGTTTCTGCTAAAGAACTGCTGCGCTTGCTGCAGCACGGCGCAAATCAATAGCGCTACGCCAGCATCGTCCCTGGCAGGATGCCGGCGATGCTCAGCCACGGGCCGGCAGCGTCGTCACGTGGCCGATGGCCCGATCGATCCACCCCTGCAGAGCCGCCGCCGAGAGCGTGCCGGCTGGCGGGATCGTCACCATGCTGGTCACCCGGCGGCCGACCGGCGGAAACACCCGCGCCTCACCGGCCGCGATCGCTGCGCTGGCGGATTCCGCCCCGAGGCGGACGAAGACGAGATCGTCCGTCACCCCGCAGCACATGTGCCCGCGGAGCATGAAGACGAGGCCGCCGAACATCCTCACCTCGCGGACCGGCCCCGCCCCGGCCAGCGCCGCACATACTCTACCTGCCAGGTTCTGATCGAACGCCATCGGCACCCTCCCCGATCGCGGCGATCAGGACATGACGCGGGCGCGGGTGCAACGACCTCCTGCGGCTGGCGATGGGGCCCCGGCCTCAGTGCGGTGGCGGCTCATCCGCGCCGGCGTGGAGGAAGACGTCCGGTAACCCGTTGGTGTCGCCGGGCACGAGGTTCGTGGCATAGGAGACGAAGATCACGAACCGACCGCGCGCGGTGAGCGCCGGGCGCCCGGCGCTGTGGCCGTTCGCCTGTTGCCCATCGGCGGCCACGCTGTCCCGCACGGTCAACGGCTCGATCGTCGACGAGGTGAAGACGTCGAAGGCGCCGTTGCTGTCGTTCGCGACGAGATTGGTCGCACTCGAAACGTAGGCGATCTTGCTGCCATCCGGGGAGATCGTCGGGGCATCGCTGAAGCCGTTGGCCTGCACCGCTCCGGGGCCGAGATTGACCCGTCGCGTCGTCCGGGTCTTGCGGTCGCGGACGAAGATGTCCGCGACACCGTTGGTATCTTTCGCGACAAGGTTGGAGGCCGCCGAGGCGAAGGCGACGTAGCGGCCGTTGGCGGACAGGCTGACATAGTTGCTGGGCGCGTTGGCGAGCTTTCCGTTGCCGCGACTGACGAGTTCCGTCCTTTCCTCCACGAGGTCGCGGACGAAGGCGTCGACCTTCCCGTTGGTGTCCCCGGGCGCCAGATTGGCCGCGTCGGACACGTATCCGACGAACCGGCCGTCGGCCGAGATCGCGACCGGCACGTCGATGCTGAACCGGGCCCTGCCGGGGACGGCCTGAACACCTCCAGGCCCCACGCTGGCGCGGATGGTCGTCTTCAACAGCCGGTCGCGGACGAAGACGTCGACCCACTCGTTGGTGTCGCCCTGCACCAGGTTCGAGGCGATGGAGTAGAAGGCCACGTACCGGCCGTCGGCCGAGATGGCGGGCCCGATGCTGTGATCGTTCGCCTCCGCACCGGTCGAGGCGAGGCTGACGCGCTCGGTCTTCCCCGTCCGCATGTCACGAACGAAGATGTCGAACTTCCCATTGCCGTCGCCGCGGATCAGATTGTCCGCCAGGGACGCGAAGGCGACATAGCGGCCGTCCGGCGTCATCGCCGAACCGAAGCTCGGCCCGCTCGGGGCACGACCGTTCCAGGCCCGGCTGACCAGCAGCGTCCGGCCGATCCGGAGGTCGGTGTAGAAGATGTCGGCGACACCGCTCGTGCGGTCGGCGACGAGGTTCGTCGCGTTGGAGGTGAAGGTGACGTAGCGCGGCGGTGACGAAGTCCCGATCTGGTCGCCCCAGGAGCCGCCGTTCGCCTGCACGCCGCCCGGACCGAGACTCACCCGTGACGTCGTCGCCTGCGCCAGGGCGGGTCCGGCGGCCAGCATCGTCAACGCCGCCGCCGCAACGAGGAGTGCCGATCGTCTTGCTTTGCACGACATGGTTATCTTCCCTGTTCGACATCGCTCGCCGAGTGCCGCGGGTCAGAACGGGAGATGTACGAAGATGTCGGCCACACCGTTGGTGTCGCCCGGAACGAGGTTCGTCGCCTCGGAGGAATAGACCACGAAACGCCCGCGCGCGGTGACCGCCGGCTGGCTGATGCTGTTGCCGTTGCCCTGGGCCAGGTCGTAGGCGATGCTGTTGCGAACGGTGAAGGTGTCGGTGGTCGATGAACTGAAGATGTCGACGAAACCGTTGGTGTCACCCGCCACCAGATTGGTGGCGATCGACGCGTAGGCCACCATGGTCCCATCCGGTGAGATCGTCGGCAGGGCGCTCTCGCCGTTCGCCTGCACGGCATCGGGTCCCAGATTGACGCGCCGGGTCGTCTGGGTCTTGCGGTCCCGCACGAAGATGTCCGCCACGCCGTTCGTATCTTTCGGCACGATGTTCGTCGCCTCGGACGCGAAGGCGACGAAGCGCCCATTGACCGAAAGGCTCGGATACACGCTGTAGCTGTCGGCCTGCTTGTTGTTGCTGCGGCTGACGAGCTCGGTCGTTCCCTTCACCAGATCGCGGGCGAAGACGTCGAGCGTGCCGTTGGTGTCGCCCGGCACCAGGTTCGACGCGTCGGACAGGAACGCGACGACCCCACCGTCCGCCGACATGGCCACGTGCTGCAGCGGAAAGATGGAGTTCGTCCCGTTGCCCTGCACGCCGCCGGGTCCGACGCTGACCCTGGTCGTCGTCGCGTTGAGACGGTCGCGGACGAAGACGTCGAGGGCCCCGTTGGTGTCGTTGGCCACGAGATTGGAGGCCAGCGAATAGAAGGCGACGTAGCGACCGTCGGCCGAGATCGCAGGACCGAAGCTGTGGGAATTGCCCTGCCGCCCCTCCGTCCCGAGGCTCACAAGCTCGGTCTTCCCCGTCCGCATGTTGCGGAGGAAGACGTCCACTGCGTGGTTGGTGTCGCCCGGCACGAGATTGTCGGCCAGCGACAGGAAGGCGACGTAGCGGCCATCCGGCGTCATGGTCGCCTGGAGGCTGGGTCCGGTGGCACGGCGACCGTCCCACGACCGGCTCACCAGCAGGGTCCGCCCGATCGCGAGATCGGTGTAGTAGACGTCGACAGACCCGCTCGTGCGTTGCGCGACGAGGTTCGTAGCGGCGGAACTGTAGGCGATGTAGCGCAGGCTGGCGGAGACACCGATGCTGTCGTTCGACGATGCACCGTTCGCCTGGACGCCACCCGGACCGACGCTCACGCGCTGCGTGACCCCTTCGGGATACGCCACGGCTGCAGCCGGCAGCATCATGGTGGTCGCACACGCCAGCAACATTGTCTTGAAGGAAAGCCGACGCATCGCTCATTCCCCTCTTCGGAAAACAAGCAAGCGATAATATGCAATCCACGAGTGAGAATGCGGCATCGAGATCAACCGATGCCGTAGAGGGCCCGAAGCGTCTTGCCCGATACCGGGCTACGTTCCGACATCATCGAAGGCTCGGGCGCGCTCCGGACCCCTCCCGGCTCGCCCTGGCGATCAGCCTATTGACCAGAAGCGGTACCGGTCTTCGTGGCGACGCTGCTCATGTGCGCCTGTTCCTTGCAACATGGCGGGCCAGCTTTTCCAGAGTCTGTACTCCATACTCGACGGCACCGAAGCCGATCTTCGTCTCCCGCAACTCCTTGGAGGGATGCATCTGGCGGAGTGTCAGAACTGTCTTGCCGTTCTTCTGCTCGTCGAAGGTCACGAGCATTCTGAACTTGGCGGGATCGTTGTCCTGATCCGAGCCGTGCTCGACCTCGATGAAGGCCGGCATCTCCATCCGGCGAAAAACCATCCGGTTGCCGTAGCGGGTGCCATCGGGTGCCACCATGTCGAAGCGCCAGACACCGCCCACCCTGAGGTCGATCTCCTTGGTCTCGATCGCGAAACCTTCGGGTCCGAACCAGCTCTGTATCTGATCCGGATCCGTCCAGGCCGAATAGACGAGGCTTCGGGGCGCCTCGATCACCCTGCTAATGACGATCTCCTGCTCGATCGGCCAGTGGCACCATGCGGAGTCGGCATTCATGAACGGGTCGCTCATGGCCTCATGTCTCCTTCTGCTTGCGTTCGAGGTGGGCTTCCAGTCGATCGAGCCGCTTATCCCAGGCGTCGATGTGCTGCTGTAGCCAGGACTCGGTCGCTCGCAGGGCGTTCGGCTCGATCCGGCAGGTTCGAACCCGTCCATTCTTCTCCGACCTGACGAGGCCGCTCTCCTCGAGAACTCGCACGTGTTTGAGCAGCGACGGCAGGGCCAGGGCGAACGGTGCCGAAAGCTCGCTCACGGACTTCGGCCCCTCGCACAGACGACTGACGATCGCCCGCCGCGTCGGATCCGCGAGCGCCGAAAATGCCCTGTCGAGGTCGACTGGAAAGTTAGCCATGATGGAAACTATCGGCGCATGCGCAGCAAGCGTCAATCAAAACTTTCCGAACCGGCTAACCATTGGGCCTGCTGCCAGGGCACGGGGCGGCTACGTCGGACGCCTTAGTTCGCGACGGCGATCAGGCCGTTGACCTGGACCTGCGTCGGGTCCTGACCGGGCGACGCGGGCTCCGCCTCGAACCGGGCGATGGCACCCGGCTGGAAGACGAGCGCCATGCTGGAGCCGCCATAGCAGAAGCGCGCGATCTCCTCGCCCTTCTTCACCCGCTGCGCGCTGCACGCCGAGGCGGATCGAGGAGATCTCGGTGATGCCGATCGGGATGCAGCAGACGAGGCCGATCACCGGGTCGTCGCTCTCGATGAAGATCAGCCCCCGCGTGTTGACCGACGCCTGGTACCCTTGTGATTCGATGCCCTGGGGATCGGTGCCGGTCTTGTAGCTACCGAACATCAGGCCCTCGACGACATAGGCCTCGCGCACGATGCCCGTGACCGGCGCGTGCAGGCGATGGTAGTTGGCCCCGCTGAGGAAGGACTGGAACACGTCGCCGCCCAGGAAGCGGTCGAGATAGGCGCTGCCGGCCAGCATGTTGACGAGCGAATAGGGCTGGCCCTTCAGCCAGAACCGGTCTTCCGCCTTCAAGCCACGCGAGATCCGGTAGACCGTGCCGTCGTTGGCGGAGATCACCGCCTTCGGATTGCCCGGCTCCGCGATCGGGCGGGCCGAGGCCTTGATCTCGCGGTGGAAGAACGCGTTGTAGGACGACCAGCCCCAGTGCGGTGCGGCACGGTCCGGGATCACGAACTCGTCGAGCTTGTTGTAGGCGTAAGCGGCCTCGCACAGCCAGCCGTTCGGTCCCTCGTTGAGGACCGTACGGCTGTTCCAGCTGTCGAGATAGGCGCACCACTCCTTCAGGATGCCCCGGATCGCATCGTTGAACGGTCCCTGCCGGAAGGCGGCCTCGCCCGCTTCGGTGATCATCATCTGCCCGAAGAGAGCCGACATCGGGAAGAACACGCGCTTCTTGGGATCCTCCTCCCAGCGCGGTGCCAGCCGGACGATGTGGTTCAACTGGGTCAGCAGTTGCGGGATGTCCTCGACAGTACGCAGCTTCGCCGGCACCTCGCGGATCATCTCGTCGACATACATCCGTGTGACGCCGTCGACGAAGAGGAGGCGGGCCAGAGCGGCGACGGAATCGGCCATCGGCCGGTCCGGCTCGTCGGCCGCCGCCTCTTCGGCCGCCCATTTCAGCCAGCGCTGGAACCGGAGCAGACCCTCGAAGTCCGACGGCAGATAGCCCGCCTGATAGCCGTAGAGCTGCTTGAAGCGATCCTCGGAGTGCGCCTCGTCCACCGCCATCGTCCCCTCCCGGCGTTCAGACGTTGGCGATGGCGCAGCGCCGGTTGGTCTGCAGCGTGTCTTTCGCCTGGTGGTTCCTTCCGTGCGGCGGGGGCGGTACCAGGATCTCCTTCACTGCACCCGGCTGGAACACGATCGCGAAGGACGAGCCGCCGAAGCTGAAGGCACCAAGCTGGTCGCCCTTCTTCACCCGCTGCCCCTTCTTCACGTAGCAGTCGAGCGAGGAGACCTCGGTCAGGCCGATCGGTACGATGCACACGATGCCGAGCGGCTTTATCCCGGAGTCGACGAAGATGAGCCCGCGCGTCGCCACCCCGGCGGCCCAGCCCTGCGAGTAGGTGCCGGACGTCGGATCCGGGATCGCCGTGTCGGTCTCCGTCCAGGCATAGCCCGTGATGATCTGCGCATCGACCACGGTGCCGTCGATCGGCGAGGCGAAACGGTGCCAGTCGGCACCGCCATTGACGTAGGTCTGGTAGACGATCCCACCGACGAAGCTCTCCGTCAGCGGGCTGTAGTTCAGCATGTCGGCCAATGAGTAACGCTGCGACTTCAGCCAGAAGGCGTCCTCGGCCTTGACGTCGTACTGCAGCGCCCACGCGACGCCGTCATTGGGCGAGTTGACGATCGAGGGATCGTTCGGCCCGTCGATCGGCCGGCACTCCGGTTTGATGTCGCGATGGAAGAACTCGTTGTAGGATTTCCAGCCCCAGTGCGGCTTGTTCTTGTCGGGAATGATGTAGGAGTCGAGGTCGTTGTACTTGTAGGCGGCGGGACAGAGCCAGCCCTCCGGCCCCTCGTTCAGGACGAAGAGACTCTTCGGACTGTCCAGGAACTTGCACCACGCCTTCATGATGCAGTTGATGTGGTCGTTCAGCTGCGGCATCCGCAGGGCCGCCATGCCCGATGGCGTCATCATCCAGAAGTTCATCAGCGCCGAGAGCGGGAACTGCCAGGAGATCGTCTCGACGTCCTTGTAGATCGGGGCCGAGTGCACGACGAAGTTCATCGCCCGCAGCATCATGTCGATCGTCGTGAAATGCTGCCGGTTCTTCGGCACCTCGTGCAGCATCCGCTCCAGATACATGCGCACGAAGGGCTCGCGAGCGATCGTGTCGCGCAGGGCCGCGATCTCGGGCAGTAGCGGCGCGTTGGGGTTCTTCGTGATCTCGGCCAGGACATGCAGCTGATACTTGTTGATCTCGTCGAAATCGCCCGAGAGATGTCCGTTGCGGACCGCCAGACGGTGGTGATGGTGCTCCTTCAGATGCTTGTCCGTCAGCTGTGTACCGCCATGGCTGTCCATCGTCGCTCCACCCCTCGCTGGTCAGAATTCGTCCTCAGGCCACCCGGCTCTGGTTGGCCGCCTGCACTTCCGCCTCGTGACAGTAGATCCGCACCGGCTCGCGCTTGCCGCGAATGGCCACCTGACCCATCGCCGCCAGCCGGCACTCCTCGCTCAGTGCATCGAACGTGCTGCCCGAGACGAGCACGCTCGTGCCGTAGCTCTTGTTCATCTCTTCGAGCCGGGCGGCGACGTTCACCGGATCGCCCAGCACCGTGTAGCTGAGGCGATTGCCCGACCCGACCGTACCGGCCAGCACCTCGCCCGTGTTCACGCCGATCCGCGTCACGAGCGACAGCCCGGCGAAGGTCCGCGAGCGCGTCCTCTCCGCGATCTCGAGCGCCGCCTGCACCGCGTGATCCGCATGCCTCGGATCGGCCAACGGCACGTTGAACAAGGCCAACATCCCGTCGCCGTGGAAGCCGCTGACCACCCCACCCCGCCGCGTGATCGGCTCGATCACCGCCGGGAAGTACTCGTTCAGCATCCGGAAGGTATGCTCGGGCTGGATCGTCTCCGACAGTGTCGTGAAGCCGACCAGATCCGAATAGACGATCGACACGGCCGTTCGAACCGGCGCCAGATTGCCCTTCGACTCGACGAGTGCCGAGGCGACGCTGTCCGGCACGTACTTGCCGAAGATCTCGCGGATGAACTCCATCTGCTTCACGACGGCGTCGCGCAGATGCTTCTTCTCGAGGCTGCTGTTCACCCGCGCCCGCAGCAGCAGCGGATCGAAGGTCTTCGGCAGATAGTCCTCGGCCCCGAGTTCGATGCAGGCGATGACGCTTTCGAGCTCGTCGAGCGCCGAGATGACGATCACCGGCAGGGACTGCAGCTTCGGGTCGGCCTTCATCGCGTGCAGCACCTGATAGCCGTCCATCTCGGGCATCAGGATATCGAGCAGGACGAGGTCCACGGCCGTGCTGCGCAGCCTCTCCAGCGCCTCGACCCCGTTCTGCGCCTCGATGGTGGCATGCCCCAGATTGCGCACGGCGAGCGAGAGCTTGAGACGGCTCGTCGGGTGATCGTCGACGACCAGCACGGTGCCCGGTGTGACCGCCATCTCAGGCCGCCTCGACCGCGATGGCACGGTCATCGGCCGCCTCGCACTCCAACGCCGCCGCGACGCGCCGGCACTCGGCCACCAACGCGTCGACCTTCGTGCTGGCATCGGCGAGCGTGCCGTCCTTGGCGCCGGCTTCGACCTCCGAGGCCAGGATCGCGAGCTGGCGTGCACCGAAATCGGTCGCACTCGACTTGATGCTGTGGGCAGCACGGCGGATGAGGGTCATGTCGTTCCCGGCGAGCCCTTGGTCGAGCTCGTTCTGCAGTTTGGGTAAAGTATCCAGAAAGCTCTGGATCAGGGCTGAGAGCTGGCGGCGGTCGCCGCCGATCACGTCGAGCAGGGCATCCAGCGCCCTTCGGTCGAGCAGATCGCCCGAAGGTGCCGGCGCAGGCGTAGCGGCTGTCGCTGGAGGAACGGCCTCGCCCGTTCCACGGACCCGGCTCAGCGCCGCCACCAGCTGCTGCACCTGGATCGGCTTGCTGACATAGTCGTCCATGCCCGCGGCGAGGCAGATCTCGCGGTCCCCCTGCATGGCATTCGCCGTCATCGCCACGATGTAGGGCCGTCGTGCACCCCATCGTTTATGGATCTCGGCCGTCGTCTGCAGGCCGTCCATCACCGGCATCTGCACGTCCATCAGCACGACGTCGTAGGTCTTGGCCTCCAACGCCGCCAGCGCCTGCGAGCCGTCGCCCACCACGTCCGGCACATAGCCGAGCCGGCCCAGGATCAGCACCGCCAGCTTCTGGTTCGTCGCGTGGTCGTCGGCCAGGAGGATGCGCAGCGGGTGCCGCCGCGCCAACTCGGCGTCGAACGCCGTCGCGGCATCGGTCGCGGCGGCAGCTTCCGGCACCGGCTCCAACAGCAGGTGCGTGAAGGTGTCGAGGAGCCGCGACGGTGCGATCGGCTTCGTGAGCCGCACCGCACCCGGCGGTCCGGTGCCCTCGCCTTCTGCCACGAGCACCACCTGGAGATCCGGCCGTGACGCCTGCAACCGGTCCGGGGCGGCCTCGATCGCCTGATCGACCACCACGACGTCGAAGCGATCGCCTTCGACCTGCTCCAGGACTTCGGCGGGCTTCCCGGCCACGGTCGGGCGCATCTGCCAGGCCTCGACCTGACGGACCAGCGCCTGCTGCGTCGCCGCGTCATCGAACACGCCGATCAGCACCCGGCGACCGCGCAGCCCCGGCAGCACCGGGCGCCGGCCCAAAGGCTCCGCCCGCGGCAGGCGCACCGTGACGTGGAAGGTCGAGCCGTGGCCGACCTCACTCTCGACCCAGATGCGCCCGCCCATCAGCTCGCAGAGACGGCGGCTGATCGCGAGCCCCAGCCCAGTGCCGCCGAAGCGGCTGGCCGTCGACGCATCGACCTGGCTGAACTGCCGGAACAGCCGGTCGATCTTGTCCGCCGGTATGCCGATGCCGCTGTCTTTGACCGCGATCTCCAGTTCGCAGACCGCGTCCGGCCGCTCGTCCGTGGCGTCGACGGTCAGGCCGGTCGTGCTGACCGTGATCTCGCCGCCGGCTTCGGTGAACTTGATCGCGTTGCCGACGAGGTTCAGCAGGATCTGCCGGATCCGCGCCTGGTCGCCGAGCAGGGCCGCCGGCGTGCCTTCGCCAAGCACGCAGGCCAGATGCAGCCCTTTCTTGCCGGCCGAGGGTGCCAGGACGTTCAGCGCCCCCTCGATGCAGTGCGCGACGTCGAAGGGCTTGGCGTCCAGCTCCAGCATGCCGGCCTCGACTTTCGAGAAGTCGAGGATGTCGTTCACGATCCGCAGCAGTGCGTCCGCACTGTCCTTGATCGTGTGTGCGAAGTCCCGCTGCTCCGCGTTCAGTGGCGTCTCGAGCAGCAGCTGCGACATGCCGATGACGGCGTTCATCGGCGTGCGGATCTCGTGGCTCATGTTCGCTAGGAAATCCGACTTGTGCCGGCTCGCGGCCTCGAGCTGGCGGTAGAGCCGGTCCAGCTCCGCCGTCATCTGGTTGAGCCCGGCGGCGACATCGCCGACCTCGTCCCGGTTCGGCACGTCCAGCCGGCCGCTGAAGTCGCTGCGCGCAATCGCACGGAAGCGCTCGTCCATCTTGCGCAGCGGATGGATGACCGAGGACGAGAAGGTGTAGCCGAGCCCCAGGGCCAGCAGGATGGCGGCCAGCGCCACGCCGACCAGCACCTCCTGCGAGCGGACGAAGGCACGGTTGCCGGCCTCGGCCGCCGTCAGCATGTCCGCCTCGGCGCTGTTGATCAGCGAATAGGTGTTGCGCGCGATCCGGTCGGCCAGCGTCGCCGCCTCGCCCGTCTGCATCGACCGTGCGGTGGCAAGGTCGCCGTCCTGGATGTGGGTGATGACGTCGATGCCGAGTTCGACGAGGGCCGAGTAGTCCGCCTTGATCTTCTCGATGAGGTCGGCCCGGTGGCGGCCGACGAACTCCGCCCGGTCGAAGTCGTAGCTGAACTGGCTGACCCGCCTGAGCAGCGTGTCCAGCGTGCGCTGGTCCGAGGTGAGGAAGGCCGAGGTGACCGTATATTGCAGCTCGGTCGCGTTGCCCTGAAGCTGCTGGTAGGCCGACACCTGCCGCTGCAGGTCGATCAGTTCGTCCGAGCGCCGGTCGGCGCTGCGCAGGATGCCGATGCCCAGCGCTCCCAGCACGATGAACATGGCGACGATGCTGAGAAAGGCCGCCAGCAGCTTGGTCTGGAGCGTGACCGGGATCCGTCCGACCAGCCGCGGCAGCCAGCCCATCACCCGGTGGCGGCCTCGTCCAGCAGCAGCCTGATGTCGTGCCCGAATTCATCGGTATCGAAGCTGCTGCCCTGGTACTGGACCCTGATCTTGCCGGCCCGGTCGACGAGCGAGGTCAGCTGGTTGTGCGTGACGTCGCCGTCCGGCAGCCGGGCGAAGACCACGCCGTAGCCGCCCGCCACCTTCCGGATGGCGTCGACCTCGCCCGTCAGGAACGCCCAGCCCTTCGGGTCCGCCCCCATGTCCGCCGCGAACCGCGCCAGCACCGGCGGCCGGTCCGTCTCCGGGTCCATGGTGATCGAGACGAACACGACCTCAGGGCCGAAATCCCCGCCGAGATCGTCCTGCACCGTCGCCAGCCGCTGCGTCAGCAGCGGGCAGATGTCGGCACAGCTCGTATAGACGAACGAGACGACGGCGACCCGCCCTGCCATCTGCTCCGAGCCGAACGGTGTCCCGTCCTCTCGGGTCAGCATGAACGCCGGTGCCGTCGTGATGACCGGCAGCCGTGCTTCAGGTTCGGTGCCGTGGCTCTTGTGCGCCGAGGCCCCGCGCCCACCGAGCAGCGGTGCACTCAGCAGCAGCGCGAAGGCGCGACGTCCGAGACGGACCACCGCCGGCTCAGGCCTTCAGTTCCAGCTTCAGCTCGTTGTACATCCGCCAGTCCGTGCCCGCGGCGATGATCTCCTCGGGCGTCTGGTCGATCAGGCCGGCCTCACGCAAGCGCAGCGCGTAGAAACGCATGCTGTCCTCGGGGTCGTAGTTGCGCCACGCGACGTAGGGGATGTCCTTCAGGATCTGCAGGGCGGTGTCGTAGTCCGGCGCCTGCTTGTGCTCGACGAGCCAGCCTGCCGCCACCTCGGGCTGCTTCGTGCAGAGCTCGTTCGCCTTGAGCAGTGCCCGCAGAGCGCGCTTGGTCGCCACCGGATACTGCTCGGCATATTCGCGCCGGGCGGCGACGAGGCAGCAGAAATAGTGCCGCCAGGGATCGTCCGTGATCGTGTTGAGGATCACGTGGCCGACCTTCTCGGCGTGCAGGGCGTAGTTCATCGGCGGGAAGCCGGCGATGGCGTCCACCTTGCCGGCCTGCAGCATCGCCCCCCACTCGAGCGGATGGGCCAGCACCCACTCGATGTCCTTGTTCGGGTCGAGCCCGATATAGGAGGCCACACTGGCCAGCAGGTAGCGCTCGGGGCTGCCGAGCCCGTGGACCGCGAGGCGCTTGCCCTTGAGGTCGCGGATGGTCCGCACGTCCGCATTGGCGAACAGTTCGACGCAGCCGGCATGCAGGCCGGAGAGCACGACGATCGGATCGCCCTGCACGATCGGGAAGATCCAGTCGACGCCCAAGGCCGCACTCATGTCCGCCTCGTTGCGCACCAACGTCTGCGCTTCCGAGCCCTCCTCCCCCTTCCCGACATACTGGATGTCGGTGAAGCCCTCCTGGGTCAGGAACTCGTCCGCGATGTACTGCGGCGCGTAACACAGGACGGGGAACACGGGATCGCGGATCAGCCGGATCGTCTTCGTCTCCGGCGGCGGCTCGTCGGCCCGGGCTGTCGAAGCTCGAACACCGGTCAACGACGCCAGTCCGGCCACCGCCAGTCCGCCCGAAACCTGACGCCGGTTCCAAGTCGTGCCGCCACCTGCCATGGCCCACTCCCCCGCGACCGAAGATACGGCCATGCAAGAGACATGACCGGCACCGCTTTTCAACCGCAACTTGCGCTGTTCCGGCGACCTCCGCAAGCCCGGGGCGCCGAAACGCTACGACACGACCCTAAGGTTACGAGTCCGCCCGCAGGCAGTTCGACATAGCTCCCCGCCACCTTCTGGTAGGGCGCAAGAGCATCGCCGCCTCAATTCACTCGCGAAATCATCACACAATTATGCACAGTGGCGACGGCGTAGTGTCCGGCTGGACATTGGCCGCCCGATGACACGAGTGGAAGCAATGGGCGTACTTGTGAGTTTCGCCACAAAATCGAGGTTTGCCAGAGCATTGCAGGATTTTCACGGGTCCGTAGCCTTGATTTGGCCCCGCCGTCGTCGCCATCTCCCATCGCGAGTCGCGCTACAACGACGACTCACGAAAGCCAACGGAAACGCCTCAGGCATCGAACATGGGTGAGCGTGAGAATTGCATCACCGTCGCTCTGAGCCCGGAGACGGTCACGATCGACGGTAACATCGTCGGCACGGACGACCGACGCTGGTCGGACCTGCTGCTGGATCGGGCCGTGCTCCGCGAGCACTCCGCGGCTCTCGAAGCGCTGCTCGGCGCGGAAGCCGCCCCACCGGACCACCACCTCGAGGTGCCGCTGGCGGTGCAGCGCCAGTGGAGCGCTAGGCTACGACCCCGCATGGTGCCGGGGCGTGCATGGCAGCAGCAGCCCGTGCGTCAGGCGCGCTTCGTGCGCCGTGACGATCGCTGGCTGATCGCCGTCTATCTCGACGCCTGACGCCTGCTCCCCGCGGCTCGCCGCTCTGTCGGCGCGTCGCACAACAGGGTCGAAGCCCCGTCGGCCAGCGGAGCTTCGGCCAGGTCCGTGGCACCGCGTGCACGTCCGGCATGGCGGCTGAGCACCCGCGATATCTGCAGGAGAGCGCTGCGGGAGACGTGGTCCTGGATGCTGCCCGCCAGCTTCAGGAAGTCGAGCATGCGCGACCGCTCGGCGGGCGAAGTCGGCACGGCCACGGCCTGGTCGCCAAACAGTGCGGAGATGGGCACTTCGAACACGCGCGCGAGGCGCAAGAGGGCATCGGCACTCACCGCAGCCTCCATCAGTTCCCAGCGGCTGACGGCCGTATTGCGCACGCCGAGGGCTCTTGCGAGGTCGGCCTGACTCATGCCCCGCTTGAGCCTGAACTGCCGGATCGTGGTCGACAGCCGGATTTCGACCTCGCCGAGCGTCTCGCTGGCACCCTCGACCTGATGTGCTCGTTCCTTGGACAAGACAACGCTCCAGCCCCCCATCCGAGATGTATGGAATGTTATCTCTTTCGGATCAACTCGGCGGTGCTGTCGACAACCATCGCTACAAGTGATTGCCCGGCCGCGTGGCGCCATGGCAGCATCGTGCCCGGCCGTTCGTGCAGCCTTGAACCTGAGCCGCCCTGAAGCGTTTGATCCACATGTCGGCACCACTCCGCGACCTACCCGATCCGCCCGAAGCACCTCTGCTGCGGGCCGTGTGGCACGGGCTCCGCGGCGAGTGGGACGAGGCCCACGAGATCGTGCAGGCCGACGAGGGCTCCGATGCCGCCTGGGTTCATGCCTGGCTTCACCGGATCGAGGGCGATCTCGCGAACGCTGCATACTGGTATCGGCGCGCCGGCAGGCAAAACGCGCGTGGCAGCACCACATCTGAGGGTACGGAGATCGCCCGGGCACTCGCCGGAGATTGACCACCCGGTAATGGCGTGATTAGGAACCCCTATTGGGCCGGGAGGCAGGATCTGGCCATGGTGGCCTTGGCGGTCGCAATTGATCGGCGTACCGCGATCTTGGGAGACTGACTTTGGGCTCATACCGTGCCGTCATCGGCGACGTCGCGGACGAGGCGTTGGATCGGGTGCGGTCGCTCCTCACCGTGCCGCGTGGGCACTGGCCGCGGTGGACGGACAGTTTCCTCCGCGGGATCGAGGATCGCCTGGAAAGGTTCGGGCCCGACGCCGCCATCTCGATGACCGAGCGACGCCGCCTCGACGAGTTGGAGGAGCGCGCCCGACGCGAGGCCGCGACCTGACGGCCCTGGCTCAGGCAGCGTCGTGAAAGATGATGCCGAGCGTGTGCCTGCGACCCGAACGGACGCGGCTTACACCGTGCCGGAGATTGACCCGATAGGTGCCCCGTGTGCCGGCGACGGGCCGGTGGCGCACTGCAAAGACGGCGGCATCCCCCTGCCCTAGCGGAATGACCTCCACTCGCGATTGTAGTCGCGGGCGCTGCTCCGTGACGACCAATTCCCCGCCCGTGAAATCGACGTCCGGTTCCGAGAGCAGGATCGTCACCTGGAGCGGAAAGACGTGCTCGCCATACAGGTCCTGGTGAAGGCAATTGAAGTCATCGGGGCCATAGCGGAGCAGCAAGGGTGTCGGCCGCTTCTGGCCCGCGTCATGACACCGTTCCAGGAACGCGCCGTGCTCCGCCGGATACCGTACCGAAACCCCGAGCGCCTCGTTCCAGCGATTGGCGATCGAGGCTAGCTGAAGATAGAGAGCCCTGCGGAGACCCGCGACGAGTTCCGGGAGCGGATAGGCGAAGTACTTGTACTCACCGCGCCCGAACCCGTGCCGGGCCATGACGACCCGGCTGCGGAACCGATCGTCCTCGTCGTAGAGGGCGGCGAGTGCCGAACACGACGCCGGCGGCAGAACACTCCTGATCACCGTCGCCCCGTGCGCATCGAGATCCGCCCCGACACCCCTCCAGTCGATGGCAGCCAACTCCGTCCCGCTCATCGCTCGCCTCCTTCGCAGCCCCGACCCGTTTGCCCGAGCCGCTCGGGCGCCACGACCCGGAACCTGCGACGAACGCAAGCGGCGGCCGCCTTCGCGACCGCCGCCCGAGATCGAGGATCGAGATCAGTTGACGTGGATGGGTATGTACGTCGCGTTGTTGCTGGGCACGCTGTCCGACACCCGGCTCTCCTTGTCGACGATCGTCCCGAGCCAGTAGTTCCGTCCGCGAGTCAGGTTCGACGGGATCGTCAGCGTCCGTCGGTAGGTCAGCACATTGTCCCGGGCCAGGGTCATGCCGGTATTTGTGGCGATCAGGCGGTCGGTCCGCGAGATCACATCGTTCGTCGAGATGTACCAGCCGGTGTTGACGGTCTGGGTGTTCTTGCCGTTGTTCTCGTAGGAGAACTCCACCTGGACCGACTGGCCGCGGTTGACGCGGTAGCCCGTCTCACCGTTCACGTTCCAGGTGGGCAACAGAATGCCGGACGTGTTGTAGATGCCGGTCTTCACGTGGCGCGAATACTGACCGTCGGCGAAGGAATACTTCCAGTGCGCGACGCCCAGGTCCTGGTAGTTGAACGACCAGGGACCGTACAGGAACACCGCACCATCGCTGGCGTCCTCGCCGAGATAGCCGCGCGCGGCCGAGCCGTTGGCCCAGATGTGCTCGAAGTCCGCACCCATGATGTTGTATTCGGTGTTCACGTGCAGCAGGCCCAGCGCGTGGCCCAATTCGTGAACGCCGGTGCTCTGCAACTGGCGACGGGTGCCGGTGTAGCGGATGATGCTCGATTTCAGCTCGTCCGCCGTCCACTGGAACGGCGCGTTGTAGTCGAACACGACATCGGCTTCGTCACGATGGGTAATGACCCCGAAGAACCAGAAGCAGGTGTCCTGCCAGTAGGTAATGGCCGGAGCGCCCTGCAGCACGCTGGCGCTGGTGCTGCCCCAGACCTCGTTCTGGCCGTTGTCGATGGCGACGCCACCGGAATCGGTGCCGAGCGTGAAGAAGAACGGCGTGGGGTTCTGGTTGGTGAGATCGACCGTGCGCTGCAGGCCGTTGCGCCAGTAGCCGGTCGGGAAGCTGACCGAGCTGGCACCAAGGGCCGGAGAATTGGTGCCCCACTTGATCTTGGTGCCGAGGCAGTAGTTGACGTTGTACGCCATGGCGGGTGCCGACAGCGCGCAGAGCAGCGATGCCCCGATCAGGGCAAGTCTCGTCTTCATGGCTGGTCTCTCAGCTAAAGGTCGGGATCGGACGGAAGCGGCCGGTCACTGCGCCTTGTTGCGCACGATCGACGGATCGTCCTTCGGCAGGGACTGCTCCTCGGCGATGTCCGCCGCTGAGCGGGCCGGGCCGCCGGCCGAGCGGGACGCGCCGCCACTGGGCGGTGCCGCCGCGGTCGCCGTCGGTGCCGCGATCTGGTCCTGCGCCGTGACGCTCTGGAAGGTCGTCACCGCACGGCTGCCGCCGCCGACGGCCTCGATCATGGCCACGAACTTGGCGACGCTGAGCGAGCCACCACTGGCAGCACGGCCGGAATTGCCCGTGGCGGCACCACCGCCGGCACCGCTCCGGTCGCCGGTGCTCGCACCGCCCGACCGCTCCGCCATCACGATCGTCGCCGGCGCCTCGGCCGCGTAGCGGCGCCGCGCCTCGTCCACGGTCATGCCGCGCTGGGCGATGATCGCCCGCACCTGCGGGTCCTTCAGCAACTCGTCGAACGACGGTGCCGGGAAGCTGATCCTGCCGAACGCCGCCGGGGCGGCACCGCTCGACACGACCTTGTTGTCGACCACCTTCTGGACCGGCGAGCCGCGGCCGTCGTGCACGTTGTTGTTGAGGACGCGGAAGCGGCCGTCGATGCAGCTGACCAGCGGGCAGCCCTTCGCGCCGTTGTCCTGCACGAAGAGGATGTCCTCGTCGCCCGTCTGGAAGACAGGGACCTCCGAGGCGCGTAGGAAATGGCCGCGCCCGTCGGGGCCGCCGATGAAGCGCAGGCTGAAGCTGGCACTGCCCGTGCTGCCGCGCACCGGATCGACCACCTGGTAGGTGACGATGGTATAGGGGACCGGACCCTGGCCGTTCCCGCCCGCGGCCGACATGCCGTAGTCGACCTTGCTGACCTTGGTTTGGGCCACGAACTTGGCGGCACCCGCCAGCTTCGTGAGGTCGGGCGTATCCGCTCGGGCGGTGCTCGCCGTTCCTGCCAGCAGGCAGGCGATCGCGGCGGCGATAGGCACACTTCTGCGCATCGACATGGTTTCCTCCAGGAAACGGGGCACTCTGTAGTCGACGCTCAGTCTTCCATGCAGATCGATGCATTGATCACCACACCATCGGCGGGCGATCCCTGTCAACGATCCGTGTGCCTTCGGGATTATCTTGCTGGCGTCGAACTACGTACCCCGCCTATCGACCATTGACATGGGCTGGTCTGTGAAGATTGTCACATCTTTCACGATCAGGATTCCACGCCTGTCGTTCGTCTCAAGAAAACTTGTCGAAGGCCGCCGCATCGGTTGCCCGTAGCGGTCGTCGGTCCCGAGCACGCCAGCCATGCCGCAGCGGGGTGCCGCCGTGCTTGACTTCCACCCCTGCTCCCTGCCTCGTGCGGCCGGCAGGACGAGGGAGGCCGGAATGAGCATCGACCTGAAGCTGCTCGACCAGTTGCGAGCGTTCGACACGCCCACGATCTGCAATGCGCTGGAGATCGTGACGCCCGAGCGGCGCGCCACCGGCTTCACCGACCGCCCCTTCGTCTGCGCCCTGCCCGACCTGAAGCCGATCGTCGGCTTCGCCCACACCGCCACCATCCGTGCCCGCGAGCCGGCGAAACAGAGCAAGGCCGAGGCGCGCGAGCTTCGCCTCGCCTACTACGCCTACATGGCGGAAGCGCCGCAACCGGCGATCACGGTGATCCAGGACCTCGACGAGGAGCCCGGCTTCGGCGCCTTCTGGGGCGAGGTGAACACGGCCATCCACCAGGGCCTGGGCTCGCTCGGCTGCATCACCAACGGCTCGATCCGCGACCTCGACGTGATCGCCCCGCAGTTCCAGCTCCTGGCCGGCCGCGTCGGCCCCTCCCACGCCTGGGTCCATGTCGAGGCGATCCGGGTCGAGGTCGAGGTGCACGGCATGCGCGTGGCGCCTGGCGACATCATCCACGCCGACCGGCACGGTGCCGTCGTCATCCCACCGCAGGCCCTATTCGACCTGCCGGCCGCGATCGAGCTGCTCACCCGCCGCGAGGCGGTCATCCTCAAGGCCGCCCGCGCCCAGGGCTTCGACTTCGAGAAGCTCGCCGCCGCCATGGGCGAGGCCGACGAGATCCACTGACCGGCGACGAGCGCCTTCAGCGCGCGCCCGCCACCTCCCGGCGGCGCGGCGAGAAGGTCACGGTCGCGATCACGACCGCACCGACGATGACGCCGGCACCCAGGAGGGCGCCGTTGCCCGGGCGCTCGGCGAAGGCCAGCCAGACCCAGAGCGGGTTCAGCACGACGTCGAGCAGCGAGATCAGGGTGATCTGCACCGCCGGGACGTCGCGCGCCCCGCGCGGCAGCAGGAACACCGGCAGGCCGAGCTGCACGCAGCCCATGAAGGCGATCAGCGCGAAATCGTGCAGGCTGACCGAGAAGCCACCGTTGGCCGCGATGCACAGGGCACAGGTGGCGAAGCCGGCGATGACGAAAGCGAATTCCAGGTCGACGTGACGGTAGCGCCTGAGTGCTATCATCTCGCCGGCGAAGCAGGCGGCGTTGGCGACGGCGGCCAGATCGCCCAGCATGGTGACGCGGCCCGTCGGGTCCGCCCCCGACACCATGAGCCAGACCCCGAAGAGTGCGGCCACCGCCGCAGCAGCCACACGTGCCGTCGTCCTCTCGCGCAGGAACAAGGGTGCCAGGAACGCCGCGAACACCGGCGAGGTGGCACCGATCGCCACCGCGTTGGCGACCGAGGTATTGTTGATCGCCAACATGTAGAAGGTCGAGCCCGTGACGTAGAACAGGGCCACGATCAGCGACGGCTCGAGCCAGCTACGCTCCGGCGGCGGGATGAAGCGCGGCCCGCGCATGAAGCGCAGCGCCAACAGCACCGCCACCGCCATGACGCCCGAGCGCCCGGCATTGATCTCGAGGGCACTGGCCGTCGTCATGGACCGCACGACGAGGCCGATCGTGCTCCACAGGCAGGTGACGAAGAGAAGCCGCGCGACGCTCGTCCAGTAGTCGCGCGAGGAGGCGACGCCCGCGGGAGCGACGTCGGCCTGGACCGCCACGGTGCGGCTCAGAACGGAATGTCGTCGTCGAGATCCTGCGGCACCGGTCGCGGCCGCGAGCCTGCCGGCGGCCGCCCGCCACCGCCGCCGCGCGTCGGCGCCCCACCGCCGCCACCCCCGCCATAGTCTGAGACGGGCATGTCGTAATCGTCCGGTCCGCCGACCTCGCGCCCGCCACCCGCATCGTCGCCCCGGCCACCGCCGCCACCGAGCAGCACCAACTCACCCCGGAAGCGCTGCAGCACGATCTCGGTCGTGTAGCGCTCCTGGCCGCTCTGGTCCTGCCACTTGCGGGTCTGCAGCTGGCCTTCGAGGTAAACCGTCCGGCCCTTCGTCAGATACTTCTCGGCGACTTCGGCGAGGTTCTCGTTGAAGATCACGACCCGATGCCACTCGGTGCGCTCCTTCTGCTCACCCGACTGGCGGTCGCGCCAGCGCTCCGAGGTCGCCACCGTGATGTGGACGATCTTCTGGTTGCCCTGGGTGTAGCGGACCTCGGGATCGCGTCCGAGATTGCCGACCAGGATGACCTTGTTGACGCTGCCCGCCATGATCCGTTCCGCCTTGCGCGAGGCCTTCCGTTCTACCGATTGGCGCGCGCTTCGCCTAGGGTACTGCCACTACCCCCTCCGGCTCTGCAACGAGCGCCACTTAGCAGAGTTTCTTTGATCGTAAGGTGAACATTGTCATAATCCCAGGACTATCCGGCCGCAGAAGGAAAATATTGACACCTTTTCTCAACTGAAATTTTACTCCGTACCGGGCTACGGCTACCCGCCGTTGGCAGCGTCGGCTGGGGCACGATCATCATGGCAAGGCTCTTCGGCACGCGTGCGAACAACACGCTCGTCGGCACGCTCGGCGCCGACCTCCTCGTCGGCGGCGCCGGTGACGACAGGCTGGCGGGCGGCGCCGGTGCCGATACCCTGCAGGGTGGCGACGGTAACGACTGGCTCACCGGCGGGACGGGCAAAGATATCCTCGACGGTGGCAACGGCATCGACACCGCCGCCTATGACGACAGCCTTACCTCCGTCACCGTCGATCTCAACCTCCACACCGCTATCCGCGGAACCGAGGTCGACACGCTCACGAGCATCGAGCGGATCTACGCTTCCGACAGCGCCGACACACTGATCGGCGATGCCTACGACAACCTCTTCTGGGGACGGGGCGGCAACGACGACCTGCGCGGCAACGCCGGCAACGACTCGTTCGTCGGTGGCCTCGGCAACGACCGCATCGACGGCGGCATCGGCTGGGACACGATATACTACAACGATGCGGCCACCCCTATCGCCGCCAATCTGGCGACGGGCGTCGTCACGCGCGGCACCGAAACCGATACGGTCATCGGGATCGAGAGCATCTATGCCTCCACGGGCAACGACACCCTAACCGGCGACGCGTTCGGCAACGGCTTCATCGGTGGCGCCGGGAACGACCGGATCGACGGCGGTGCCGGGAGCGACACCGTCTACTATCACGATCTCGTCACGCCGGTGACGGTCAACCTGTTGACGGGCGTGGCGACCCGTGGCCTCGAGACCGACACCCTGCTCAACGTCGAGAACGTGTACGGTTCGACCGGCAACGACTCGATCACTGGCAACGATCTCGCCAACACCCTTTGGGGAAACGCGGGCGACGACCGCCTCGTCGGCGGCAACGGCGACGACGTCCTGGTGGGCGGTCCCGGCAACGATATCCTGGACGGCGGCATCGGCATCGACACCGCCAACTTCTCGGGTTCGTCGGGCGTGCTGGTCATTCTGGGATCTGACGGCTTCGCCGACGACGGCTATGGCGGCTTCGACACGCTGGTGGGCGTCGAGAACTTGGTCGGGACGTCGTTCTACGATTATCTTGAAGGCGATAGCGGCGCCAATCGTCTGGACGGCGGTGCCGGCGACGATTGCCTGTTCGGCGACGCCGGCAATGACGTGCTCGTAGGCAATACCGGCAACGATATGCTGGTGGGCGGTCCGGGCAACGATTTGATGTACGGCGGCGCCGGTGCCGACACCTACTATTGGTACGCGCCGGCCGTGGAAGGCGGCAAGGTCGGTGCCGACGTCGTCGCGGACTTCGCCGCCGAGGATACGCTGGCAATCTCCAAGGGCTACACCGTCTCCGGCTTCGGCACCTCGACGCTGACGCTCTCCCTCGCCGGCGTCGTTCAGGGAACGATCACGACGACGAACTATATCCTGCAGGCGAGCGACGTCGACTTCTCGATGGTGCCCTGACCGGCTAGCACTGGCGCTTCCACCGGGGGTCGCCGGCGGCGGTCCAAGGAGGGTCACGCTCATCTGACCCGTGGAAGGTGCCCATGGCCGACCGGATCGGCCCCTCGCCCGCTGTCACAGCACTCCTCGCCCATGCCGACACGGAGGCTCAGCGGACCTCGTCGCTGATCCGCATCGGCATCCTCCTCGTGATGGGCGGCCTCTTCGTGCTGCTCCATCCGAGCGACGTGCCCGACCGGTTCATCGCCATCGTGCTCGGCGCCGAGGTCATCTACCTCGTTGTGGCAATCGCCGGCTGGTGGACGGCCCGCCGCGGACAGGTCGAGTTTCGCCTAACCGTGGCCCTTGCCGTCATGGACGCCGTGCTCCTCGTCGCCATGCTGGTCGGCGGCCTCCGCGTCCTGGGGGTGCCGCCGGCACTCTTCGGCGCCGCCCCACCCTTCATTGTCGCCTTCCTACTCCTCGCCCTCGGCGCGTTCCGCTTCACCCCGCTACCGATCCTGATCACGACCGCCCTCCTGGCCGTCTACGGCATCGTTGTGGCATTCACGCAGGGCTCAACCCATGTCCGTCTCCTGACGGGCGAAGACATGCCGGGCCTGCCGGTCCCCTTCTTCGAGGCAGGCATCAACCTGCTTCGCGTCGCCCTACTTGCGGCCGTCGCCCTGGTGCTGGGCGCAGCCGTCGTCCGCAACCGCCGGCTCGTCCTGCGCGCCGCCGAGATCGGCGAGCGTGCTGCCAATCTCGCCCGCTATCTCCCCCCGCCCGTCGCCGCCCGTGTCGCCGAGGAGGGGACGGCCGCCCTCAGCCGCGGCCGGGAGCAGCCGGTCGCCGTGCTGTTCGCCGACGTTGTCGGCTTCACCACGCTCGCCGAGCGGCTGTCGCCGGAGCAGGTGGGCACGCTGCTCACCGATCTGCGCGCCGTGCAGCGGCAGGCGGTCGAGCGCCACGGCGGCATTGTCGACAAGTTCGTCGGCGACGGCATGATGGCGGTCTTCGGTGTGCCCGACCCGTCGCCTGGAGCCGCGGCTGCGGCCATCGTCGCGGCCGAATCCCTCCTGGCGGCGATGGCGCGCTTCAACGAGGGCCGCGATACGCCGGTGGCACTGGGCATCGGTGTCCACGCCGGTCCGGCCTTCGTCGGCGCAGTCGGCGACGAGGAGCGCCTCGAATACGCGGTCCTCGGCGACACGGTGAACGTGGCCCAGCGCGTCGAGCGCCTCACCCGCGAGACGGGGCATGCGCTGCTCGTGACGGACGCCGCTCTGACGGCGGCGGGCCACGAGCCGACCGGCTGGGACGAGCTGCCGGACCGCCGCGTCCGTGGTCGCGCCGAGGCGATCACCGTTCTGGCACCGCATGATGCCGGACCGTCTACGGGCGCGGCCCTCGCCATATCCGCGCCCGCGGATTTCTGAGGGCACGCAGCCCCGCGCGCAATCGTGTGTGCCACGATGGGGACATGTGTGGTCAGTAGATCACGCATCATCAACAATGATGACACGAGGAGCTGCGGATCTGCGCATTCGCTACGCACAAGAATGCATGCCTGTGCAGCAGTTGGAAAAATATCTGCCGCTCCCGGTTGTCGGCAGGCGGGCGCAGGTTAGCCTACCCGACAACACGAACTTGGCTCAGCCGGGAGCTATTGAATGCGGAAGATCACCATTACTGGTGGTACGGGATTCGTCGGGCGAAGTCTCGCGCGCCACCTGCGACGTCAGGGCTGCGAGGTGAGCGTGTTCGCGCGGCCGAGTGCGCGCGCCGATGCCGTCCAGGCGCAGGGTATTCGCTTCGTCCCGGGCGACGTGCGCGACCGCAAGGCCGTGCATGACGCGCTGGCCGGCCAGGATGCGGTGGTCCATCTCGCCGCCGCGTACCGTTCCGAGGCGCGGCCCTACGCCGACTTCCATGCCATCAACGTCATGGGCTCGCGGAATGTGCTCGACGCCGCCGTCGCCAACGACCTTCAGCGTGTCGTCCATGTCAGCACCACGGGCGTCTATGGCGTGCTGCAGGAGTTGCCCGCCCGCGAGGAGCACCCCTACCACCACACGGATTACTACCAGAAGACCAAGGTCTTCGGTGAGCAGATGGCGCGCGAGATGTTCGCCGGGCCGCTGGCCGGCCGCGGCGTCGTCATCCGGCCGACCGGCGTGTACGGCCCCGGTGACAACAGGATCCTGAAGCTCGTGCGCGGTATCGACCGCGGCTATTTCGTCCGCCCCGGCCCCTGCACCAACCTCTACCACCCGTCTTATGTCGACGATGTGATGGACGGCTTCCACCGTGCCCTGACCCGGCCCGAGGCCGTCGGGCAGGCCTACAATCTGGCTGGTCGAGAATACATGCCGATGCGGCAGTATCTGGCCACGATCGCCCGGCTGCTCGGCAGGCCCGTGCCGCGCTGGCAGGTACCTCTGCTGCCGCTGAAGGCAGCCGCCGTGGTCTGCGGCACCCTCGGCCGCTGGACCCGGATCGAGCCGCCCCTGTACCCGCGCCGGCTTGGCTTCTTCCATTTCGATCGGGCCTTCTCGACCGAAAAGGCGCAGCGCGAGCTGGGCTATGATCCGCAGATCGGCATCGAGACCGGACTCGCCCGCACCATCCAGGCTTGGCGCAATGAGGGCCTGCTGCGGCAGCCCGAAGGCGGTGCCGACCCTGCAGCGGCCGCGCTTGCCGCCGCGGGCGCCCGTCGGCGCTGAAAACGGCTCAGGGATCCGGCGGCTGTGCTCCGGCCGCCGGTATCTCCGGCGTCGACCATTGCTGCCGGGACGATTCGATGAAGCCCTCGGCGTTCACCGCATCGATCCAATTGTTGAGGAAGGTGAGGAACACCGGCTCGCCCTGCGGGATCGCCAGCGCCTCGACGGTCTGCTGCAGCGGATCCTCCTCGAGCAGCGCCAGGGCGTCCGGATTGGATTGCACGAGCAGATCCGGCAGTGGCGAGGAGGCGACGAGCGCATCGATCTCGCCGGCCACGAGAGCCTTCGAGGCGGCCGCCACGCTCGGATAGTCCTTGAACGTCGCCAATGGAAAATGCTGCACGGCCGCCGCGGCGGGAGTCGTGCCGAGAGCCGCCCCGACCTTCACACCCGTCTTGTTCAGCGCGTCGGTCGTCACGTCGTCGGGGAACCGGTCGACACGGATGACGGGCTCGATCTCCGAGGTCCCGTAGGGCTGGGTGAAGGCGACCTGCAGCGCCCGTTCCGGCGTGATCGACAGGTCCGAGGCGATGATGTCGACCCCACGCGCGGCCAGCTTCGGCACCAACCCGTCGAACGGCAGCACGACGATCTGCAGCTTGACGCCGAGGTCGGTCGCCAGCCGCTGCATCATGTCGACTTCGAGCCCGACCAGATCGCCCTTCTCGTTCCGGTGCAGCCAGGGCGGCATCTCCGCCATGCCGGCCTTCAGCACACCGCTGGCGCGGATGTCGGCCAGCATCTCGGCCGTGGCCTGCCTCGGCAGCACCACCCCTGCCGCTAGCGACAGAAGGAGCATCAGACGGAACATGGGCGTCCCTCGGTAGGCAACGACGCGGACGAAGCTTGAGGCGTTAGGCGAACAACCGCTAGTCCACCGCCGACCCCTAGCGCCGTCGAGTGACCGCCCTGTCGCAGCGCATCGCATTTTCCCTCGCCCTGGCCGTCCTCCTCGTCCACGGCACCGTTCGGGCCCAGCAACTCAAGGGCGACAGCGCGTCGAGCCGGCAGCGGCAGGCGGTCGAGATGTGCTCGCGCGAGCTGTCCAACCGCGCCCGCGCCGACGTCTCGGTCGAGCGCACGATCCGCAACGACTACAAGAAGGATACGGTGAAGTTCGAGGGCGACATGCGGATCCGCCGCAAGGGTGCCGACGAGATCGTCCGCCTGCGCTGCACCGTGGCCTTCTCCGGCAGCAACCGCATCACCGAGTTCCAGACCAAGAACCAGGACTCCGGCGACAGCGATGCCATCGCCAAGTGCCGCGACGCCGCCAAGCGCGCCGGCTACGGGACGAAGGACGTTCTTGCCAGCACCGACACGGCGTGGGGCCGCGCCATCATCTTCCGCAGTGGCGGCAACGACGAGGTGCTCTGCCTCTCGGGCAACACGCCCAGGATCTACTTCCGCCGGAAGTGAAAGACGCCGGCCCTTGCCGCTCGGGCGGGGCCGGCGCATCTACTCGGGATCGAATGACGGGGACCGGGCGGTTCCCGCACCCGCCTCCCGTCGGTGACCCATGGACGACGCCATCCGCATCCGCGGTGCCCGCGAGCACAATCTGAAGTCGGTCGACGTCGACATCCCGCGGCACAAGCTCGTCGTCATCACCGGCCTCTCCGGCTCCGGCAAGTCGAGCCTCGCCTTCGACACCATCTACGCCGAGGGCCAGCGCCGCTACGTCGAGAGCCTCTCGGCCTATGCGCGCCAGTTCCTGGAGCTGATGCAAAAGCCCGACGTCGACCTGATCACGGGCCTCAGCCCCGCCATCTCGATCGAGCAGAAGACCACCTCGCGCAACCCGCGCTCGACGGTCGCCACCGTCACCGAGATCTACGACTATATGCGCCTGCTCTGGGCGCGCGTCGGCATCCCCTACTCGCCGGCGACCGGCCTCCCCATCGAGGCGCAGACCGTCTCGCAGATGGTCGACCGCATCCTGGCCTTGCCCGAGGGTACCCGCGTCTACCTGCTGGCGCCCATCGTCCGCGGCCGCAAGGGCGAGTACCGCAAGGAATTCCAGGACCTGCAGCGGCAGGGCTACCAGCGCGTCAAGGTCGACGGCGAGCTGTACGACATCGACTCCGTCCCCACCCTCGACAAGAAGAAGAAGCACGAGATCGAGGTCGTGGTGGACCGCCTCGTCACCGCGCAGGACCTCGCCCAGCGTCTCGCCGATTCGATCGAGACCGCCCTCGGCCTGTCCGACGGCCTGCTCATCGTCGAGAACGCGGACACCGCCGAGCGCACCACCCTCTCCGCCCGCTTCGCCTGCCCGGTCTCCGGCTTCACCCTGCCCGAGATCGAGCCCCGCCTCTTCTCCTTCAACAATCCCTACGGCGCCTGCCCCACCTGCGACGGCCTCGGCCGCAAGCTCCTGATGGACCCGGCACTGGTCGTCCCCGACACCGACAAGTCCGTCGCCGACGGTGCCGTCGAGCCCTGGTCCTCGCAGACCATGAACTGGTACCCGCAGACGCTCATCTCGATCTGCCGGCACTACAAGGCGAGCCCGCACACGCCCTGGAAGCAGCTGCCGGAGAAGGTGCGCGAGACCATCCTCTACGGCTCCGGCAGCGAGCCGATCCGCATCGAGCTCGAGGACGGCCTGCGTCGCTTCGAGACGACCAAGCCCTTCGAGGGTGTCGTCAACAATCTGCAGCGGCGCTGGCGCGAGACCGAGAGTGCGTGGATGCGGGAGGAGCTGTCCCGCTACATGAGCTCCTCCACCTGCGAGGCCTGCGCCGGCTACCGCCTCAAGCCCGAGGCCCTTTGCGTGAAGATCGACCAGCGCCATATCGGCGAGGTCACCGAGCTCTCGATCCGCGACGCGGGCGCCTGGTTCGACGCCCTGCCGGAGAAGCTCTCGGCCAAGCACCAGGAGATCGCCGCCCGCATCCTGAAGGAGATCAGGGAGCGCCTGGGCTTCCTCAACAATGTCGGCCTCTCCTACCTCACCCTGGCCCGCGACAGCGGCACCCTGTCAGGCGGCGAGAGCCAGCGGATCCGCCTCGCCTCGCAGATCGGCTCCGGCCTGACGGGCGTGCTCTACGTCCTCGACGAGCCCTCGATCGGCCTCCACCAGCGCGACAATGACCGCCTGCTGGAGACGCTCCGCCGCCTCCGCGACATCGGCAACACCGTCATCGTCGTCGAGCACGACGAGGACGCCATCCGCGCCGCCGACCACCTCATCGACATGGGCCCGGGTGCCGGCATCCATGGCGGCCTCGTCATCGCCGAGGGCACGCCTGCCGAGGTCATGCGCGATCCGGCCAGCCTTACGGGTCAGTATCTCTCCGGCCACCGGTCCATCCCCCTCCCGCGGGAACGCCGCAAGCCGAAGAAGAACCGCTGGCTGGAAGTCGACGGCTGCCGCGCCAACAACCTCCAGGGCATCGACGCCCGCTTTCCGCTGGGGTGCTTCGTCTGCGTCACCGGCGTGTCGGGCTCCGGCAAGTCGAGCCTCGTCCTCGACACGCTCTACCCGGCGCTGGCCCGCCGCCTCACCGGGGCGCGCGCCGTCCCCGGCGACCATCTGGGCCTCTCCGGCCTCGACCTCGTCGACAAGGTCGTCGACATCGACCAGTCGCCGATCGGCCGCACGCCGCGCTCCAACCCCGCCACCTACACCGGCGCCTTCACCCCCATCCGCGACTGGTTCACCGAGCTGCCCGAGGCCAAGGCGCGCGGCTACAAGGCCGGCCGCTTCAGCTTCAACGTCAAGGGCGGCCGCTGCGAGGCCTGCCAGGGCGACGGTGTCATCAAGATCGAGATGCACTTCCTGCCCGACGTCTTCGTCACCTGCGACGTCTGCAAGGGCAAGCGCTTCAACCGCGAGACGCTGGAGGTCACCTACCGCACCAAGTCGATCGCGGATGTGCTCGACATGACCGTCGACCAGGCCGTCGACTTCTTCGAGAACGTCCCGCCCGTCCGCAACAAGCTCGTCGCCCTGCAGCAGGTGGGCCTCGGCTACATCCATATCGGCCAGCAGGCGACCACGCTGTCCGGCGGCGAGGCGCAGCGCGTGAAGCTCGCCAAGGAACTGTCCCGCCGCGCCACCGGCCAGACCGTCTACATCCTGGACGAGCCCACCACCGGCCTCCACTTCGAGGACGTCCGCAAGCTCCTCGAAGTCCTCCACGCGCTCGTGGATGCCGGCAACACCGTCATCGTCATCGAGCACAATCTGGAGGTCATCAAGACCGCCGACTGGATCCTCGACCTCGGCCCCGAAGGCGGCTCCGGCGGCGGCCGCCTGATCGCCGAAGGCACCCCCGAAGAGGTCGCCGCCGACCGCACCAGCTACACCGCCCAGTACCTCGCCCGCCTGCTGCCGAAGCCGAAGCGGCGCAAGGAGAGCGCCTGACGTAGGGTTAACCCGCTAGGCAATCCGAGCAAAGCAGCCAGCCGGCGAGGTGCTCCGCGCCCCGTTGCGGTACCTCGCCGGCCCGCCGGCTTAGCGCGCGCCGGCCTCGCCGGGCTTCGGTCCGGAGTCGCCGGTGCTGCTGCGCGCCTTGGCCGCCGCATTGGCGATCAACAACGGCCCGGTCGCGGGCAGGCAGCTGGCGCTGTTCGCCGCCAGCCGCTGCAGTGTGACCGTGAAGTTCGCCGAGACCGCGGCCCCGGAAAAATTGTTGATCGAGAGGGTGTACCAGCCGTTGTTCGGCGTGTTGTTGATCTTGACGAGCGGGCGGAGAGACCCGCCGCTGTCGTCGTCGCGATAGACCGTGCCGTTCGGGGCCACGACCGTCGCCTTGAGATCGGTCGCCTGCGAAGTGACCGCGATCCGCAGGCAGCCGCCCGCGCCGGAATAGACCTCCGCGGTCCATGGCATGGCACTTGGCCCGAAGCCGAAGGTTGTGCCGCTGATGGTGGCGCTCGACGTCGAGCCCAGCAGGTTCGTCGCCGAGGCCGGAGCAGCCATCGCCAGACCGGCCGCCGCGACGACGGCACTCGCCAACACACGCATTCTCATGACGATCTCCAACAGTGCAGTCCTCAGTCGTCAACCGACCGAGGTGTCGATCCGCGTCGACCGGACAACAGACGAGTCTTTGGGAAAGAGCTCAGATCTTCCCGCTGCTCCAAATTGTCCGGAAGGGATCGCTGTCGAAGGTACGCCTCGATGGCATTTATGCTGTGGCAATAGTCACGATTCAATTCTGATGAAGAAGTATTTATTATCTTCAGACATAGAAATGTACCTAGGGTGGAAGAGAATCGTCCAAACTGTCTGCTTGCGTGACCGAAGACCCGCGCGACGATCACGACGTTTCGAAGGTTGGCGTCACGCGGCAGAGGCGCAAAACGGCGACGCCGTCGCCCAGCGCCGGTGCCGATCGCTCGGCCCGGTCTTGCGCCCTAGCCCACCGCCTTCTCGACCCAGCCTAGGATCTTCACCGCGATCTTATCCGCCCCCGGCTCCACGAGCAGCATGTGCCCGTGGCCCGGCTCCTCCCAGTGCTGGGCACCGGGATAGGCCGCAGCCGTCGCCCGCGCCGTTCCCTCCGAGACGACGAGATCGTCCGTCCCGCGCACGACCAGCACCGGGCAGCGCACCTCCGGCGTGTCGACCTTCGTCGCCTCGCCTTGGTCGATCATCCAGAAGAACAGCTCGAACAGGGCCTGCCCCGACTCCTGCCCGAACCGGTCGAATACCGCCCGCTGCCGGTCCTTGGGGATCCGGTTCAGCGAGGACTCCACCGCCCCCTCGAAGTCCGGCGTGATCGCCTGTTTCCAGAACGGACCCAGGGACATGAAGCCCTGGTCCGTCCCCTTCTCGAAATCCGCCGACGGCAGGATCCCCGCCCGCCCCGCCGGCGCCACCAGCACCAGCGCCTTCGCCAGACCCGCCGCCGCCAGCTGCTGCGCGATCACGCACCCCATCGAGTGCCCGACCAGCACCGGCACGACGCCTAGGGCCTCGACATAGCGGCGCATCTGCTCGGTGAACCGCGTCAGGCTGACACCCGCCAGCTTGTCACCCTGCGCCTTGTCCGCCCCGTGATACATCAGGTCGGGTGTGCGCACCTCCCACCCCTTCGCCCGGAACACCGGCGCGAAGACCTCGAAGCTCCACCCGCCCGAGAAGGCGCCGTGGATCATGACGACCGGCAGCCGCGCCGACGCGGCGTGGGCCGGCACACCCGCGAGTGCCAGGGCTGGCACCGCACGAAGCAGCGTCCGCCGTCTCAGAAGCGTGGGATCGAGCATGGGGCCGTTCTTAGTTTAGGACACCCACATCCGGCTAGAGGACCCGCTACGGCACCGGGTACGGGGCTCTGCCAGGAGTCGGCACCGCGGCCCGACAGGAACCCCGATGACGGCCGGCCGAGCCGTCTGCGATCACCTCGTGGCCGGCCGGCGCGCCCGCTGGCGGGAGCCTATGCCATCGCTGGCCCTGGCCCAATCCTGGACGAGGATCTGCGTCGTCGGATAGGGGAGGTCGATACCCCCTTCCGTCAGGGCGCGCTTGACCATCTCGATCGCCCCGTCGAGGGCGTCCACGGCATCGCGGCGGCGGGGTGGATTGATCCAGAACCGTGCCACCAAGCCGGTCCCGGACGCGCCGAGGCCGGTCACGAGCGCCTCCGGCGGCGGGTCGGCGAGTACCCCTTCGGTCCGCCGCAAGGCGTCGGTGACGAGGCGCCGCGCGAGGTCGATGTCGTCACCGCCGCCGATCGTCAGCGGGAACGACAGGCGGCGCTTCTCGTAGGCCGTGATGACCTCGATCTCGCTCGTGAACAGCGACGCGTTCGGGATGAGGATGCGGCGGTTGTCGTAGGTGCGCAGCACCGTGGCCCGGACCCAGATGTCCTCGACCGTACCCTCCTGGCCGCCGAGGCGGATCTGGTCACCGATGTGGAACGGCCGGGTGAGCAGCAGGAGAATGCCGGCCAGCAGGTTCTGCAGCACGTCGCGGAAGGCGAAGCCGATCGCCACCCCGCCGATGCCCAGAAGATTGAACAGGTCGGCGGCCGAGATCGAGGGAAAGGCGACCGAGGCGGCGACGAGGAAGGCGACGAGCACCGCCACCCCGCCGATGATCCGGCCGACGACGGCGGCGACCTCGGTCGAGGTCTCGCGCACGGCGAGTGCCCGGCGCACCCCGGCACGGATGCCGCGCGCCACCAGCAGACCGACGAGGAACAGGACGAGCCCGACGAGCAGCCCCGGCAGCAGCGTCGCGAAGCCTGCCGACAGACCGTTCAGCCGTTCGAGTGCCTGATCGAACATCCGCCCCGCCTTCCCGTCCTGGTCACGGCCGCGCGAGCGTGTCGTTCGGGGCCTGCCATCGAGCAACGGGGCGGCGCATCGGCGGTTGCCGCCACGACAACCGATCGAGGTACCGATGTTCTGGACGTCCTGGACTGCCATCTGGCACGTGCTCGTGGTGGCACCGCTGGCCTATCTGGCGCTGGTCTTCTTCCTCCGTGCGTCCGGCAAGCGCACGCTGACCAAGCTCAACGCCTTCGATCTCGTCGTCACGGTGGCGCTGGGCTCGACCCTGGCGACGATCATCCTCGACCGCTCGACCGCACTCGCCGAAGGCCTGCTCGCCCTGTTCCTCCTCGTGGCCCTGCAGTACGTGATCACCTGGGCATCCGTGCGCTCGCCGCAGGTCCAGGACCTGGTCAAGTCGGAGCCGACGCTCCTGCTGCGCCGCGGCCGGTTCCTGGACCGGGCCATGCGGGAGAAGCGGGTGACCAGGGAAGAGCTGCAGGCCGTGCTGCGCGCCAACGGGAAGGCCGACGCCGAGGACGTCGACGCCATCGTCATGGAAACCGACGGTTCCTTCAGCGTCCTGTCGTCCGTAGCCGAGGACATCCCCGGCGACCTCCCGCTTGCACGCACCGCCCCCGCCAGCGCCGTCTGAGCCGAAGAGCTCGTGCTTCCGGACCGGGTATCGGCAGCGCCCGCTCATGGCTACTCGGTCCACGTGGATCCCGGACAGCAGCAATCTCGTCGTCTGCGAAGACCTGTTCCGCCAGCCGAGCGATACCGATTGACTCGACTCGGCGAAAGGAATAATATCCTAGTTTATGGACGACACGCCCTACCGCCTCGACCCCGAGTTCCGCGCCGGCCGCAAGAAGCGCCGCCTCGTGCGCCTGATGGCGTTGGGGGCCACCGCCGCGAAAGCGGCAGCCAAGCTCAAGATCAGCGACGCCGAACTCGACGCCTTCACCGCCGATCCGGATCTGCCGGACATGGTGGAAGCCTACCGCGAGATGTACGGCCAGCCCGAGGAGGAGATCCTGCGCCGGCTGCGCGACCTCGCGATCAAGATCCTGGTCGAGTCGGTCGAGGAACGCGATCCCAAGGTCTGCGCCTGGTTCTTCCGCGAGCTGCAGCACGCCCGCAATCCCTGCGTCACGCTGGCGAAGTCCGTCATGCGCGCCCAGGAGCGCGCCGCACGCGAGGCCGCCGAGGCCGAGACTCCAAAGCCACCGCCGAAGCTGAAGCGGGTGCTGTATCCGCCGCGTCCCTACGACGACCTCGAAGCGCTCCGCCACCGCATCACCGTCCGCCTGCGCGATCAGCTCATCGTCGCGGCGCAGGAAATGGCGCGGGAGGAGGCGGAGGCCAGAGCCGCCGCAGGCGAGCCACCCACGCCACCGCGCCCCGTTCCACCGGCACCACCACCGGCCCTGACGCGCCGGCCGGAGACAGCGGAGGAACGCGACTACCGTCGCGTTCTCGGGAAGATCATGGGCAAGCGGATCAGAGTCCGCGTGCGGAATCCGGACGTCGACACGTCGTAAGCGTGCCGCGCACCGAGATTTCAGTCCGCTCCGCCAGCAACCAACCCCTCCGCCAATCTTCCTCCTCGCCCCCAGCCGATCCAGGGCTGCCCGGGGCCGCTACCGATTCGACCTTCCTGCACTGACCCGTGGGGGTCCGGGGGAGCGCGGTGCGCTCCCCCGGCTATTCAGGCCCCCGTCGCCACGTCCACGAGCAGCTTGACGTTCAGCCCGACGATCAGGGCAGCACAGGCCCAGCCGAGAACGACTTGCCAGCCGGGGGCGGCGAGGCTGCCGAGGCGGCGTTTGTCCTGGGCGAAGAGCATGAGGGGAATGACGGCGAAGGGGAGCTGCAGGGAGAGGATCACCTGGGAGAGGATGAGCAGCTGGGCGGTGCCGGACTGGCCGTATTGCCAGGTGACGAGGACGGCCGGGACGATGGCGATGAGGCGGGTGACGAGGCGGCGGGTGACCGGCGGCAGCTGGAAGCGGAGGAATCCTTCCATGACGACCTGGCCCGAGAGCGTAGCCGTCACGGTGGCGTTCAGGCCGCAGAGCAGCAGCGCCACGGCGAAGAGGGTGGAGGCCAGCGTGGTGCCGAGCAGCGGCGACATCAGCCGGTAGGCGTCGCCGATCTCGGCCACCTCGGTGTTGCCGGTGGTGTGGAAGACGGCAGCGGCGGTGATGAGGATCGAGGAGTTGATCAGCAGGGCCAGCGAGAGGGCGATGGTGCTGTCGATCGTGCCGAAGCGGATCGCCTCGCGCTTGCCTTCCTCGGTCTCGGTCCAGCGGCGCGACTGCACCACGGCGGTGTGGAGGTAGAGATTGTGGGGCATCACGGTGGCACCGAGGATGCCCATGGCGAGGTAGAGCTGCGTCTGGTTGGTGACGATCGAGGCCGCCGGCACGTAGCCCATGAGCACGTCGCCCCAGACCGGGTGCGAGAGGGCCAGCTGGATCGCGAAGCAGCCGAAGATGAGCAGGATGAGCCCGAAGATCAGGGCCTCCAGCCAGCGCATGCCCTTGTGCTGCAGCCAGAGGATGAGGAAGGCGTCGAGGGCCGTGAGCATCACGCCGTAGAGCAGCGGGATGCCGAACAGCAGTTCCAGCGCGATGGCGGTGCCGATCAGCTCGGCGAGGTCGGTGGCGCAGATCGCCACCTCGGCCAGGAGCCAGAGCGGGTAGGCGACAGGCTTCGGGAAGCGCTCGCGGCAGAGCTGGGCGAGATCGCGGCCGGTGGCGACACCGATCCTCACGCAGAGTGCCTGCAGCAGGATCGCCATCAGCGAGGAGGTCAGGGCGACGGAGAGGAGCGTGTAGCCGAAGGCCGAGCCGCCGGCCAGGGCGGTCGCCCAGTTGCCGGGGTCCATATAGCCGACGGCGACGAGGTAGCCCGGCCCCATGAAGGCGAACAGCTTGCGCAGGAAGCTGCCGGCGTTGGGCACGGCGATGCTGCGGTGAACTTCCGGCAGGCTGGGCGGTCCCATGCCGCCGACGCCGAGTGCCGCCACGGCGCTGCCGGCCAGATGGAGATCAGGCGGGCTCATCCATCACTCCAAAACTTAGTGGTGACTAAGATCTGTCGCGCGGGTTATGGTTTGTCAACAAGACGTCCGCAACGAAGAATGCGAGCATGACACGAGCGGCCCCTGCCCCACGCCGCCTGCCCGATCCGAAGGACCAGGCGCTGCGCTTCGAGCGACAGCGCGAGGCCGACCGGACCGCACTCACCGAGGACTATGTCGAGCTGATCGGCGACCTCCTGCGCGAGGAGGGCGAGGCGCGCGCCGTCGATCTGGCGCGCCGCATGGGGGTGAGCCAGGCGACCGTGACGGCCACCGTCGCCCGCCTGCAGAAGGCAGGCCTCGTCGAGACCCGTCCCTATCGCGGCCTGCATCTCACGGAGAGCGGCCACGAGATGGCCGACGTCGCCCGCCGCCGGCACGACCTGATGGTCCGCTTCCTGATGGCCGTGGGCCTCGATTCGGTGACGGCCGAGGCGGATGCCGAGGGCCTCGAGCACCATGCGAGCGACGAGACGCTGGCGGCCTTCGCCCGCTTCCTCGCCAACGAGACGAAGAAGGAAAGCTAGCCGGCCTGGAGGCGCACGAGCTCGCCATGGTGCGGGCAGTCCGCCGCCAGCAGCGGGACGACCCCGGGTGCTATCAGCTCGGGCAGCGGGTTCCGCTCGGCGGCCTCGCCCGGATAGGCCTTCACCCGGAGCCGCGTGCGCATGGGTCCCGGATCGACGAGGTTGATCTTGAGGTTCGTCAGCCTCGTCTCGCCGGCCCAGCCCAGCACCAGCGACTCCAGTGCCTGCTTGCTGGCGGCATAGGCGCCCCAATAGGGCCGCCCACGCTGCGCCTCGGCGTCGGTGACGAAGACGGCCCGCCCGGCCTCCGCCACCCGCAGCAATGGGTCGAGCGTGCGGATCAGCCGCTGGTTGGCGACGAAGTTGATCGCCATGACCCGTTCGAGATCGGCCGGCTTCAGGTGCGAGGTGGGCGTCAGCGGCCCAAGTTCCGCCGCCGCGGCGACGAGGCCGTCGAGCTTGCCGAACCGCTCGAACAGCGGTGCGCCCAGCTTGTCCACGAGCTCGCCATCGGCGAGGTCGAGCTGGATCAGGGTCGCCTCGCCGCCGGCCTTACGGACCGCGTCGTCCGTCTCCTCCAGCGCCCCTCGCGTGCGGGCGGTGAGGATCAGCTTGGCACCCGCGGCAGCGCAGGCGACCGCGACCGCAGCCCCGAAGCCGCGGCTCGCACCCGTGACGAGGATCGTGCGGCCGGCCAGCGCCGGCGACGGCTCAGGCATCTTCCAGCAGCAGCGTCAGTTGGCGCGTGGCCAACTCGCCCTCCTTGTCGGTGAGCCGGGTCGGGTAGTCGCCGGTGAAGCAGGCGTCGCAGTATTGCCGCCGCACGCCGTCGCGCCCCGGCTCGCCGACGGCCCGGTAGAGCCCGTCGATCGACAGGAAGCCCAGGCTGTCGACGCCGATCAGCCGCTGCATCTCGGCGATGCTGTGATTGGCCGCCAGCAGCTTCGAGCGCTCGGGCGTGTCCACCCCGTAGAAGCAGCTGTGCGTCGTCGGCGGGCTGGCGATCCGCATGTGCACCTCGGTAGCACCTGCGGCCCGCACCATGTTCACGATCTTGGTCGAGGTCGTCCCGCGCACGATGCTGTCGTCGACCAGGATGACCCGCTTGCCTTCCAGCGTCGGCCGGTTGGCATTGTGCTTCAGCCGCACGCCGAGATTGCGGATATGGTCGGTCGGTTCGATGAAGGTCCGGCCGACATAGTGGTTGCGGATGATGCCGAGCTCGAAGGGCAGGCCCGATTCCTGCGCGTAGCCGATCGCCGCCGGCACACCGCTGTCCGGGACCGGAACCACGACGTCGGCTGCCACTGCCGTCTCGCGCGCCAGCTCGGCGCCTATGCGCTTCCTCGTCTCGTAGACGCCGGTCCCTTCCACGACGCTGTCGGGCCGTGCGAAGTAGACATATTCGAAGATGCAGAACCGGCGCGGCTGCGGCTTGAACGGGCGCAGCGACCGCAGGCCATCGGCGTCGATGATGACGACCTCGCCGGGCTCGATGTCGCGGACGAACTCCGCCCCCAGGATGTCCAAGGCACAGGTCTCGGACGCCAGTATCAGGCTGCCGTCGATGTGCCCCAGCACCAGCGGCCGCACGCCCAAGGGATCGCGCACGCCGATGATGCCGTCGTCGTAGAGGCCGACCAGCGACCAGGCGCCCTCCACCTGGTCCAGCGCATCGACCAGCCGGCCGACGATGCTGCTGGCCGGGCTGCGCGCGATGAGGTGGATGATGACCTCGGTGTCGGTCGTCGACTGGAAGATGCAGCCCTGTCCCACCAGCCGCTCGCGCAGGGCCAGCGCGTTGGTGAGATTGCCGTTGTGCGCCAGCGCCAGGCCGCCGAAGGCGAAGTCGGCGAAGAGCGGCTGTACGTTGCGCAGCATCGACGCACCGGTCGTCGAGTAGCGGTTGTGGCCGATCGCGGCGTGGCCCGGCAGGCCCTCAATCACGCTCTTCTTGCTGAAATTGTCGCCGACGAGGCCGATCTCGCGGTGGCTGTGGAAGTGCTGGCCGTCGAAGCTGACGATGCCGGCCGCCTCCTGGCCACGATGCTGCAGGGCGTGCAGCCCCAGCGCCGCGTGCGCCGAGGCGTCGGCATGGCCGTAGACGGCAAAGATCCCGCACTCCTCGTGCAGCTCGTCCCCGTCGAACGGCAGGTCGGGCCGGATCACAATCTCCACACTCCGCTCAGTTCGTCTGCAGCAGCTGCTGCAGCTTCGCCTCGTTCGTCGCCGGAACCTTCTGCGCCGCCGGCGGCGACGGGCCGATCGGCTTGTCGTGCTCTTCGAGCCGCGTGCGCAGCTTCTCGGGCAGGTTCGCCCGCACAACCGCGGCCCCGGCCTCCAGGGCGGGCATCAGCCGCGCATTCTTCACCCAGTCCGGCTCGTTCTCCACCCGCATCAGGCTCGTCGCCGCCAGATAGCCGATGAGCACGATGACAATGCCTCTGACCGCCCCGAACGCGAAGCCGCCCAGCCGGTCCAGGCCACGGAACGGGCTCGCACCGACGATGTCGGCGATCACCCCGGCCGTGATGCGGAAGGCGATGAGCGGGACCACGAACACGACGCCGAAGGCCGCGAGGTCCGCCAGCGTCGTGTTGGCGATGGCGTCGCGTGCCAGCGGCTGCACCTTGGCGAAGAACAAGATGGCGACGATGGCGGCCCCGATCCAGGAGGCCAGCGAGAGAACCTCGCGCACCAGCCCGCGACCAAGTGCCAGGAGGGCGGAGATCAGCACGACCGCGAGGATGCCGAGGTCCAGAAAGGTGACGCCGAATTGTTCCAAGATCAGGTCCGGCTCTTCAGAGGCCCGACGAGGCCCACGAGATCGCGCAGTTGCGACAGCTCGACCAGCTCCAGGTCCGAGCCCGTCTCGCGCCGGGTGGACGGCAGGACGGCACGGGTGAAACCGAGCTTACCGGCTTCTTTCAACCGGGCGTCGATCTGGCCGACGCCGCGTACCTCGCCGGCCAGTCCCACCTCGCCGAAGAACACGGTCGCCGCCGGCACGGGTCGTCCCATCTCCGCCGAAACGATCGCCGCCGCCATCGCCAGGTCCGCCGCCGGCTCCTGGATGCGCAGCCCGCCCGCGACGTTGAGATAAACGTCGCGCATCCCCATCACAAGGCCGCACCGCGTCTCCAGAACCGCCAGCAGCATGGCGAGCCGGTTGCTGTCCCAGCCCACCACGGCGCGCCGCGGCGTGCCGAACGAGGTGGGTGCCACCAGGGCCTGCACCTCGACCAGCAGCGGCCGCGAGCCCTCGATGCCGGCGAACACCGCCGCCCCCGCCACGGCCTCGTCGCGCTGCTGGAGGAACAGCGCGGAGGGATTGGCGACCGGCAGCAGGCCGCGCTCACCCATCTCGAAGACGCCGATCTCATTCGCCGGCCCGAAGCGGTTCTTCACCGCCCGCAGCAGGCGGAACTGGTGCCCCCGGTCGCCCTCGAAGTAGAGCACCGCGTCGACCATGTGCTCGAGGAGGCGCGGGCCGGCGATCTGGCCCTCCTTGGTCACGTGCCCGATCAGCATGATCCCGGTGCCGCGCCGCTTGGCGAAGCGGATCAACGCATCGGCCGACGCCCGCAACTGCAGCACGGTTCCCGGCGCCTGCTCCAGCGTCTCGACATACATCGTCTGAATCGAGTCGATCACGAGCAATGCCGGCGGCTCGCGCGTATCGACGGTCGCCAGGATGTCGGCGACGGAGGTGGCGCTCGCCAGCCGCACCGGCGCCCGCTCCAGCCCGAGCCGCCGTGCCCGCAGCCGGATCTGATCGATAGACTCCTCGCCCGAAACGTAGACGACCTCCCTGCCCTGCAGCGCCAGGGCAGCGGCCGCCTGCAGCGTCAGGGTCGACTTCCCGATCCCCGGATCGCCACCGATCAGGAACGCCGCCCCCTGGACGATGCCGCCGCCCAGCGCCCGATCCAGTTCGTCGATCCCGGTGCCGATCCGCGGCGGCGGCTCGCTCTCGCCGGCCAGCGGCACCAGCGCCACCCGGCGCCCGCCCTTGGCCACGCCGCCCCCGATCCGTGCCGGCGGCTCGGGCGCCTCCTCGACGAGGCTGTTCCACGAGCCGCACGCATCGCAACGCCCCGCCCAGCGCGGATGCGCCGTGCCGCAGGACTGACAGACGAAGGCTCGGGAAGGTTTTGCCATGACCGGGGTCAGCATGGGGGAGCCGCCACGACCATGCCAGCCTCTAAACGCCGCGGCATCCGGCGCCCTGTGCGAAAACACACATTCCCCGTTTGCCCTTCGTGATCCGATGCGCTCCATCTGTTGGGGGAGTGTTGGAGATGACTTTCGATGATGCGCTCGCGTTGCAAGAGCACGATAAGGCAAATGGCACCCAATCGGTTGCCAGTCATCGATCTCGACTTGGTCACGCCGAGACCCTTGAGAGCCAGGACGTCGACTTCGCTGTCATTCTGCCGTTTGAGATTGCAGAAGTACGATTGGTAATGGCATTCTGTATTCGTCGTCTATGCAATCAACGGACACATTACGTCACCGACCTTCATCAAGCGCTGGTCATTTACGAGGCTGTTGGCGGGAGAGGCCCATCGGCAGCAGAGGCGGCACGGACAATCATCGAACACTACAACAAGCTGAACGATCTGCTTGTCGAAAAAAATGTCAATGGTGCCTCGGTCTACGACAGCAGCACGTTCCGCTGGCTTCGCAAGCCTATTGTCTGGGCTGCGGCTCTGCTCCTGATAGTCGGATTGGTTGCAGAAGCAATGTCGCCACAAACGTATCACGTATATCTCACGACCTGGGAGAAGATGGCGTACTTTCTAGCTCCGATGGCGTGGGGCGGGCTTGGTGCAGCGGTTTTCATCATGAAAACACTCTCCGATCGCGTCTCCGATTTCGCCTATGAAAAGAACCGGCTGAGCGGCACTGCGGCTCGCGTCCTGATCGGGGCAGTTTTGGGCCTGGTTGTAGTATTGGCTTTCCGCGAGCACTTTTCGTCGCTCCCAGCCGTGTGCACGGCGTTCGTCGCCGGTATCGGCACTAAGGCGGTGTACTCGGCCCTCGAAACTCTCGTGAATGCCGCCGCCTAGCGGATCTCGGGCCAGACCACGGGCCCGGGCCCCGTCGACATGCCAGCTGCGCGATCGAACTGAGTACAAGCTGAACGCCTCGAAACCCGCTTAGGCCTGCAGCACGGCCCAGCCCGCGTTCCGCAGATCGACGATCTGAAAGCCGAAGCGACGCCGTTCCGTCGCAGCACTCCGATGAAAGCCTCTTCCATTCTTCGTGTGATAGGTTTATTCTCCTAGTACACATGGAGTGCGGCGATGGACGATCTTGGCAGGGAAATGCGGGCATCGGAGCCCTCGACACCCATGGAGACCGTCGCGGCCTCTCCGCTACGCGACGCACCGATGCTTCCGCAACACGGCGATTTCCCGGTGAACCTCCCCTTCGCGCTCGATGAGGTCCGGATCGTTGCGGCGTTCTGTATCCGTCGGCTCTCGGGCCTGCAGACGAGCGATGTCGTCGCGTTGAACGACGCCGTCGTCACTTACGAGGCGAATTCCGGAAAGGGACCGGACGCGGCGTCGGCCGCGGGCACGATCATTGCCGGCTATAACAAGCTGAACGATCTGCTGGCCGACAGGTCGATCAACGGTGCCTCGGTCTACGACAGCTCCACCTTTTCCTGGACGCGGCAGTCCATTGTCTGGTGTGGCGGGCTGCTGCTTCTCCTGGGCGTCGGCTGCGAGATCCTCTCCGCCGGCGACGACCTCTTCGGGCAGCATGTTCCGTTCCTGCCGGCGGTCGCACGCTATCTCGGCCCCATGGCCTGGGGCGGCCTCGGGGCCGCGGTCTTCCTCATGAAGGCCCTCTCGGACAAGGTCTGCGACTTCGCCTACGAGGAACGCCGGCTCAGCGGCACGGCGGCGCGCATCCTGATCGGAGCCGTGTTCGGGCTGATGGCGCCCGTGGCCTTCCCGACCGACAGCACGGCCCTGCCGACCATGGCCACGGCATTCGTCGCCGGTCTCGGTGCCAAAGCCGTCTACGCCGCCCTCGAAGCCCTCGTGAACGGCATCGCCACCCACATCTCGGGCAAGGGTGCTGGGCCTGGCCCGAGCGGCGCTACATCACCGCCACAGTCGTGACCGTAGCCACGCTCGCCCACTGCGCGCTCCAGGAACTTACCTCGCGAGCCCACGTTTCCGGTCCGTGCAAGCAACCACGACAGAATAGTCGCCTCTGCTCGGTTCCCAGTCGCTGGACGCCCCCGTCTCGACCTGACGACACGAACTGAACAGCCAAGGTTACACGACAGATGATCGCTCTACTGTTCCTCGCCTGTCTGGCGCATCAGCCCGACCGCTGCCAACGCTTCGAGGTGAGCTGGGAGGGCAGCATGCAGGAATGCATGCTGTTTGCCCAACAGCGCGTAGCAGCCTGGATGAACGAGCATCCTCGGTTCGCGCCACCCCGGCGCTTCGCCTGCACGATCGGCACCCGAAGCTGACGACGGCGCCGCCCGCTCAGTCCCGCAGCAGCGCCGGGAGCACGATCGGGCCGTCGGCGCGGCCATGGACGAACTGGTCGACATAGGGATTGCCGCTGGCGTCGATCTCGTCGCTGCCACCGCTCCAGACGATCCGGCCCTCGTAGAGCATGGCCACCCGATCGGCGATCTTGCGCACGCTGCCCATGTCGTGGGTGATCGAGAGCGCCGTAGCCCCGAGCTCCTCGACGCAGTGCACGATGAGATCGTTGATCACGTCCGCCATGATCGGGTCGAGCCCCGTCGTCGGCTCGTCGAAGAACATGATCTCGGGTGTCGTCGCGATCGCCCGGGCGAGGCCCACGCGCTTCTGCATGCCGCCGGAAAGCTCAGCCGGGTAGAGGTCGGCGGCTTCCGGCCCGAGGCCGACTCGCGCCATGACCTCGACCGCCTTGGCCCGCGCCTCGGTCCGGCTCATCCGCTGCGCGGCCAGCAGGCCGAAGGCGACATTGTGCCAGACGGGCAGGCTGTCGAAGAGGGCGGCCCCCTGGAACAGCATGCCGAACTTGCGCCGCAGGCGGGCGATGGTGGCGCGGTCCGCACCCACGATCTCCTCGCCGTCGACCTGGATCGAGCCGGCATCGGCCTCGATGAGTCCCAGGATGCACTTGATCAGCACCGACTTGCCGGTACCCGAGCCGCCGATGACGACGAGCGAGCGGCCGGTCGGCACGTCGAGGTCGAGCCCGCGCAGCACCTTCTTCGGCCCGAAGCTCTTGGTCAGGCCGCGGATGCGGATCTTGGGTGCGGCCTCGCTCATCGGCTGAAGAAGAGCTCGGTCACGATGTAGTTGGCGACGAGGATCATGATCGAGGCCGAGACCACGGCGCGTGTCGTCGCCGAGCCCACACCCTGCGCCCCGCCCTTCGAGTTGTAGCCCTGGAAGCAGCCCATCAGCGCCACGAGGAAGCCGAACACGGCGGCCTTGACGAGGCCCGAGACCACGTCCTCGGTCTTCAGATACTCGAAGGTCCGGTTCAGATACTCGATCGGGCCGAAGCCCAGCTTGTAGACCGAGACGAGCCAGCCGCCCATGACGCCGATGATGTCGGCCACCACCACGAGCAGCGGCAGCATCAGCACGCCGGCCAGCACACGCGGCAGGACGAGGTAGCGGAAGGGATCGGTGGAGAGGGTCGTCAGCGCGTCGATCTGCTCGGTCACCCGCATGGTGCCGATCTCGGCCGCCATCGAGGCGCCGACGCGGCCCGCCACCATCAGGCCCGCCAGGACGGGGCCCAGCTCGCGCGTCATCGACAGCACGACGATGGTCGGGATCGCCGACTGCGCCTCGAAGCGGGCGAAGCCGGTGTAGCTCTGCAGCGCCAGCACCATGCCGGTGAAGATCGCGGTGAGGCCGACCACCGGCAGCGAGAAATAGCCGATGTCGACCATCTGCGCCCCGATCTGGCGGAGATACCAGGGCGGCCGGAAGAGGGCGGCGAGCGTGCGGACGGCGAAGAAGACGAGTTCGCCGACACTCTCGCAGACGCTGAGGATCGCGTGGCCGACGAGGCGGAAGGGGTTCACGCAGCCGACCCTTGGTAGACCCGCTCGAAGCGCCGCCCGAGGCCGGTCAGGATCTCGTAGCCGATGGTGCCGGCGGCGGCCGCGAGGCCGTCGATCCCGCCTTCGCCCAGCAGGTCGACCATGGTGCCGCGGCGCACCGCATCGTCGGGTACCCCCGTGACGTCCAGCGTGATCAGATCCATCGACACCCGGCCTGCCAGGGGTACCTCGTGGTCGCCAATGCGGGCCGTCGCCCTGAGCGCCGCTGCCCTCGGAAAGCCGTCGGCATAGCCGACCGGCACCGTCGCGATGCGCATGCCGGGAACCGTCGCGTGCGCGGCGCCGTAGCCGACGGTCCCGGCGGCGTCAATCGTACGGAGCTGGACGATGGGCGCTTCCAGCCGCACCACGGGCCCCATCGGATTGGGGCGGTGCGGCGTCGGGTTGCCGCCATAGAGCGCATAGCCCGGCCGGCAGAGATCGAAATGATAGTCCGGTCCGAGCAACATGCCGGCCGAGGCGACGAAGCTCGCCGGCACGCCGCGCAGCCGCTCCCGCAACTCCCGGAATCGCACGAGCTGCACCGTGTTGAGGTCGTGCTCCGTCTCGTCGGCACAGGCGAGATGGCTCATCAGCCCGATAAGGTTCAGCCCGTCCAGTGCCGGCAGTTCCGCTACCGGCAGGCCCAGCCGGGTCAGGCCGGTGCAGACATGCGCCACCGCCGGCCGGCCGCCACCACCCTCACGCCAGGCGACCGCGTCCTCGGCCGTGTTGAGTACCGGAACGAGGCTCGCTTCGAGGAACGCCCGCGGATCGTCCAGCGCGCAACCGTCCAGTATCCATATCGCGGCGTCGGGCAGGACCCGGCGGAGGGCCACTCCCTCGTCGAGCCGGGCGACGAAGAAGGTCCGGCAGCCCTCGGCCCACAGCCGGCGCGCGACCGGCTCCGCACCCAGCGCATAGGCGTCGGCCTTGACCACGGCCCCCACCTCGGCCGGCGCCGCCATGTCGCGGAGCAGGCGCCAGTTCGCGCCGATGGCGTCGAGGTCGATCGTCAGCCGGGCACGGGTCAAGAGCGGCGGTCACCGTAATCGACGAACTCGGGATTGCGGAACCGGCCGAAGGACGGGTCGAACTGGAGCTGCACGGTGCCGATCGGGCCGTTACGCTGCTTGGCGATGATCACGTCGGCCTTGTTCCGGCTCTCCTGGAAGCGCTGCACCCAGGCATTGTAGCGCTCCTGGAACCGCTCGACGTTCTCGTCGGCCCGCTGCTTCGGCTCCGCCCGCTCCTGGTAGTAGTCGTCGCGGTAGACGAACATAACGACGTCCGCGTCCTGCTCGATCGAGCCCGAATCGCGCAGGTCGGACAGCATCGGCCGCTTGTCCTCGCGGGTCTCGACCGCACGGCTGAGCTGCGAAAGCGCCAGCACAGGCACCTGCAGCTCCTTGGCGATGGCCTTGAGTCCCTGGCTGATCTCCGAGATCTCGTGCACGCGGCTCTGCTCGCCCTGCTTGCCCACACCGCGCAGCAGCTGGAGATAGTCGACGACGATCAGCGACAGGCCGTGCTGCCGCTTGAGACGTCGCGCCCGGGTCCGCAGGGCGGCGATGGAGAGGGCCGGCGTGTCGTCGATGAACAGCGGCCGCTTCACGAGATCCTGGCTGGCGCGGACGATCTTGTGGAAGTCCTGGTCGTCGAAACGCCCGAGCCGCAGCTCCTCCGACGAGATGCCGGCCTCGGCGGAGAGGAGACGCGTCGCCAGCTGCTCGGCCGACATCTCAAGGCTGAATACGGCGACGACATAGTTCGGGTGCTTCAGGCCCTCGGCCTCGGGGCCGACCGCCTGCACCGCCGCGGCATTGGCCGCCATCGTCATGGCGAGTGCCGTCTTCCCCATCGAAGGTCGCCCCGCCAGGATCAGGAGATCGGAGGGGTGCAGGCCACCCAGTTTCTCGTCGAGGCCGTCGAGGCCCGAGGGCACGCCCGTGATCCGCGCCTTCTTGCGATGGGCGGCCTCGATGATGTCGATCGTTCGCCCGAGCACGGTGTTGAAGGGCTGAAAGCCGCCCTGCACCTCGCCCTGCTCCGCCAGCACGAACAGCTCGCGCTCGGCGATCTCGATCTGCTCGCGCCCGGCCTCCTCGGCCGCCACGTCGTAGGCGCGATTGACGACCTCCTCGCCCACCCGGATCAGCCCCCGCCGCATGGCGAGGTCGTGCAGCACGCGGGCATAGTGCGTCGCGTCGATGATCGTCTCGGCCGCCTGCGCGAGCCGCGCCAGATAACGCGCCCCGTCCAAGTCCTTGAGGGCGGCGTCCTCCTCGAACAGGACCTTCAGCGTGAGGGGGTCGGCCAGCTGGCCGCGGCCGATGCGCTGGCCGCAGGCGTCGTAGATCCGGGCGTGCACGGGCTCGAAGAAGTGCCCCGCCTGCAGATACTCGCTGACCCGGCTGTAGACCTCGTTGTTGACCAGGATCGCCCCGATCAGCGCCTGCTCGGCCTCGATATTGTGCGGCTGGATGCGGAACGCGACGGCAGGCTCGGCCAGCAAAAGGCAGCTCCGAAGGCGGGAGGAAGGCGGCGTCCCGGTCTTAGCACGGCCACCCGGGCCGCCCTAGACGGGACGCCGATCGATGGGCCGCGATCCACGCAACCCACGGCTGCCGTCTGTGTTTCACCCTGTCTCGTAGGAGACCGGCTGCTGGGGGCGTGAAGACATGACGAAACGTCCGGTTCCAAAGCTCACGGCGATGTTCGCCGCCGCAGCGCTGATGGCGGCCTGTGCCGACACGACCTCGTCCGGCCCTGGCAGGGGTGCCGCAACCGGCTCCGCAGTGGGTGCCATCCTCGGCGGCGCCATCGGTGCTGCCGTCGCCGACAACGACCTCATCGGCCCGCTCATCGGTGCGGGGGTGGGTGCCGTTCTCGGCGGTGCCGTCGGCTACGGCCTCGACCGGCAACAGAAGGCGCTGGACGAGGCCCTGGAGCCCGAACAGGCGGCTCAGCAGGCGAGCGTCCAGCGCGTCGCCGACGACCAGATCCGGGTGGCACTCAGCGACGAGCTCGCCTTCGATCCCGGCAGTGCCGACATCCGCCCCGATGCGCTGCCCACCATCGAGCGCGTCGCCGACGCACTTGCGAAGCAGGACAGCTCGAAGGTCCGGATCGTCGGCCACGCCAGCGGCGCGCCCACACCGGACGCGAACCGCCAGCTCGCCGAAGCCCGTGCGGCCAGCGTGCGCGACGCGCTGGCCGTCTACGGCGTCGACCGTGCCCGCATCAGCACCGAGGGCCAAGCCACGCCCGGCACGCCGGCGAACGGCACTCCAGGCACCGGCTCCGCCGATGCCGTCGAGATCCTGGTCAGCTCGATGGCCTAGCGGGCGGCCGCCGCGGCAGGAGCACGAGGCAGGCCCGATGGGGATGTCCTGACCGTACCGGGGCGAGGCATCACTCCACGGGTCTCCTCTAACCCACCGAACCGCCTCGCTGGTCCAAGCCGGCCAGGTTCGTGGAGCACAACCGAACGCAGGCGCTGGCCGGGCGGCTCTGGGCACCGTCCGCCGGTCCTGCTGTTGCCGTCCGCCATGAGCCTTCGCGCCGCCCGCATCCGAAGCTCCCAGCACGAAGAGGATGCTGCCTGGAAATGATGAGCGACAGTCGGCCGAGCCGTGCAACCCCGAGGCCGAAACCAGGCGTGGGACCGATCCACAATGCGGGGCCACCGCTCCCGGTGTCACTCGCCACGATCGGGCGGTCCTGTGCGGACGGGCGGCCGTCGAACCTACGACGAACCAACCTCCAACCCATACGGAGCGCCGGTCCGGGATCTCGCGGTTTCGCTGCAGCTGAATGCGCATACCCATCCGCGGGCCAGTCTATCGACGCCTACGCGGACGTTCATGATCCTACCGGCCGGGATGCCACCGGGATCGCGGCGACGGCCGGGATGGTGACCATGAGGCGGTGAACCTCACGGCCCGGCGCCACCGCCGACCTGCCGACAGCGTGAAGCCGGACCACCGCTCGATTCAGAGGCCCGCACAGCGGCGATACCGATGACCCCTTAGCCGCTCGCCACTCCGGTGGAGGTCTACGCCCGCCTCGCGCCGTCATGACCCGTCGAACCAGCAGGCGGATCGGTTCTGTGCCCAATCGCCGAAGCGTCCTCGAGCGGCAGTAGCGGAACCTCGGTGTCCGACCACTGGCACCGGCAGCCACCGCGGGATCGACCGAGCAGGGCGAAACTCGGACCTTCCGTGTGCCCGATCTCCGGAGGTCACGTCCGTCAACGTGGTGGAAATTCTCTGATCGTTTGAGGTGGACATCGATCAGGCTGCTTTAGGTGGAAGTTGGAGCGGCTCGGCGTCGGCGGACGCGTAGTTGAGCTCGGCCATCGCCTCGAGCTGCATGTAGCGGTGCTGCAGCTGCCATTCGTCATGCTGCTCCATCAGGACGGCGCCGACGAGGCGGATGATTCCGGCCTCGTTCGGGAAGATGCCCACGACGTCGGCCCGGCGCTTGACCTCCTTATTCAGCCGCTCGAGCGGGTTGGTACTGTGCAGCTTCGTCCGGTGCTGCGCCGGGAAGGACAGGTAGGCGAGAACGTCGTGCTCGCTTTCGTCCATCAGCGCGGCGAGCTTCGGCCAGCGGGGTCGGAGTTGGTCGGCGACTTGGCGCCAGGTGTGGCGAGCGGTGTCGGCGTCGGGCTGCATGAAGGCCTGGCGCAAGGCGGCGGCGACCATGGTGTGCTGGCCCTTCGGCACGTGGGCCAGGGCGTTGCGCATCCAGTGGACGCGACACCGTTGCCACGTCGCGCCGAGCACCCTGGCGATCGCTTGCTTGAGGCCTTCCCTCGGGCGCCATGAGCGCCCGCTGCTTCGCAGACGGAGCCGGCTTGCCGGCTGGGCGTCGGAGACGACCAGCTTCACGCCTTTCAGCCCGCGGCGGACCAGGCTCTTCATGAAGCCGGACCAGAACGTCTCCGCTTCCGACGGGCCCACCTTGAGCCCGATGATCTCACGCCGGCCGTCGGTATTGACCGCGACGGCGATTATCGCCGCCACCGAGACGATCCGACCGCCCTCCCACTGCTTGAGGTAGGTGGCGTCCAGCCAGAGATAGGGCCATTCGCCTTCGAGGGGCCTCTCCAGGAAGGCGCCGACCCGCTCGTCGATGTCCTTGCAGAGCTTGGAGACCTGCGACTTGGAGATGCCCGCGAGCCCCATCGCCTGCACCAAGTCGTCGACCCGGCGGGTGGACACGCCGCCGATCCCGTCGATCCGCGCCGCGGCTCGACCTTGGATCACCGCGACCAAGGCTTTCTCGGTCATCTTCCGGTCAACAGCGGCGCTGTTGACCCAGGAAGGGCGGGAAATAGCTGCCTTGGCGCAGCTTCGGGACCCGCAGCGCCAACGTGCCGAGCCTGGTGTCGAGCGTGCGGTCACGGTAGCCGTTCCGGTAGTTGAGCCGCTCGGGCGAGCGCTCGTGCCGGCCGACACCGATCAGGCCCTCGACGTCGGTCTCCATCAGCAGCTGCAGCACCGCCTCGGCGACCGCCCGCAGGAAATCGCCGTCGCCGGCCTTCTCCATCAGCTCGGCCAACGCCAATCTCTCCGTGGCCATCGGGATCTCCCTCGGTTTCAGGTGAAGCCTCGCAACTCCACCCTTAGCCGATTGACCCGATGGCCACCTGCACCGCGCGGCGGCGGCGCGCCTCCGCCAGACTCGTGGCGGTCGCTGCGCCGCGCCGCCTCCCGTCGCCAAATTCCACCACCGCCGTGGACGCTAACTCTCCGGACAGCCCGACCACATCACCGTCCAGTCTTTGCTACACACGACACAGGCATTTCGGTCTCGGGGTTAGAACAAGCTGCTCAACCCGGCGGCACGGCACCCTGCCGCCCGAGCAATTCGTCGACGGCCGTGGGGTTGGCCTTCAGCGCCTGGAACTGGTCGAGGACGAAGCGGAGCGAAGCCTCACCGTAGACCTTGTCCGGCTGCTTGGGGTCGAGGGTCGATTCGGCGAGCTCGAGCGCCATCCTCAGCGCCAGATAATGCGGGGCGGCGATGTCGGCGGCGAGGCACAAGGCTGCCAGGCCGCGGCGGTCGGCGCCGTAGAGCAAGGAGCGCGTGCGGCGCAGGTCGAGGCCCGACATCCGGGCGAGGCCCGCCTCGACCTCGGCGACCCGGCCGTCGCGAAGCGCCGCCAGGAGTGTTTCGGCATCGCGCGGCGCATCCTCCAGGAGACGCTGGCGCTCGTCGTGGCCGCGCACGGCGAGACCGATCGTCACCCGGTCGCGTACGGCGGCGGCGACGGTACGTGCCTGATCCGGCGTGGCCCGGCGCTGCGAGACGAGGCTCCAGGCGAGCCGCTCGCCGATCGCGTCCAGCATCCGCTCGACCAGGGGATAGGGCAGCTCGGGGCGGCGCAGCAGCCGGTCCTGGATCGAAGGCGTGCCCCGATGGTCCTCGAACACCTGCACCAGGGCCGCCGCCCGGATCCGCGCCCCGTGGTTGCCCAGGAGGCGCAGCGTCACCGCCTCGTCGCCCTTGGCCAGCAGCACCTCGCTCAGCGCCTCGGAGATGTCCTGGCGGCCGGCCACCGCCAGCGCATACTGTAGCGCATGCGTGCGCACGATCTCGGCCAGTTCCTCGTCGCCCAGGACCGGGCTGCGCGAGAGCACGGGCGCCGCTACCTCGATCTCGTCGGTGGCGAGGCGCATCGCCACCACGGGTGGCAGCACGGCACAGTCGGCAACGGCCTCGGCGAGGCTCGTGCGCACCTCGCGGGCGACATCCGCCACCAGCAGGTCCAGCACCGCCCGGGCGAGGTCGCGCTCGGCCCCGGCCACCAGCCGCTCGAAATCGTGCCCGAACTTGGCGGCGACGGCCGCCCGCTGCTCGGGCGAATTGTCCTGCCCCAGTGCGGCGACATCGGCCTGGCTCAGCCGGGCCGTGGCCGCAGCCCCGTGCCGCAGCATCGCCTCGCGGCGCCGCCCACCGGTCGAGATCTCCAGAAGGTCCGCCGACACGCCACCGCACCCCACAGGCTCGTGACAGCACCGAGACTAGCGAGGGATCCTTAAGTGGCGGTGAACGACCTGGAGCGGCCGACGGCGGCCGACATCGCCCGCGGCGTCGCCCGCCTGCTGCTCGATCTGGAGATCGCCTGCCTGCCGGAGTTCACGCTGCGGACCGGCCGTCGCGTCGACCTGATGGGCCTGCACCGCGACGGCCGCCTGTGGGCGATCGAGATCAAGAGCAGCCGCGAGGACTTCCTCACCGATCGCAAGTGGCGGGACTATCTGGGTTTTGCCGACCGGTTCCTGTTCGCCGTCGCCCCGGGCTTTCCGCTGGATCTGCTGCCGGCCGAGGAGGGTCTGATCCTGGCCGACCGGCACGAGGCGCACCTCGCCCGCCCCGCCCAGGAGCGGCCGCTGGCCCCGGCACGGCGCAAGGCGCTTACCTTGCGCTTCGCCCGCACCGCCGCGATGCGGCTGCAGGGTCTGGCCGACCCGATCGCCGAGGAGGGCAGCTGGTAGGTTCCGCTCGGGGCCGGTGCCGACACCGGCCCCTGCGGAGAAACGGAATCCCGAGGCGCCCGCCCTCAGGCGAAGGTGTCGGCGAAGAAGCTCCGCATCCAGCCGGCGGCATCCTCGGCCTCCTTGTGCCGGTAGTCGCGGCTGGCCCCCGTCGGGCTGGTGCCGAAGGCGGCGGTGACCACGGCACCGTTCTGCACGCGGTACACGCCGGCGAGGCCGATCGCGTAGTCGGGCTGGATCGTGCTGTAGCAGGTGTTGATGAAGAGCGGATCGTCCAGCACCTGGCCCGCCAGCTGCCGGGCGATGGCGGAGGCGCAGACCTTGGCCTCGGCACTGCCGGAGGTGCCCGATTTCGGCAGCGGCGAGGCGGTGCAGGAATCGCCGATGACGTGGATGTCGGCGACCTTGGTCGAGGCGAAGCTGAGGGGATCGACCGGGCACCAGCCGGTCGCCGCGTCGGCGAGGCCGGCATTGCGCAGCAGGGCCGGTGCGCGATGCGGGGCGATGATGTTGACGACGTCACCGCGCCAGCTGTCGAAAGCTGTCTCGACGGTCCGCGTGGTGGCGTTGGCGGACAGCACCTGCCCGCCCTCGCTGCCCTTCACCCACTGGATCATGCCGGGATAGAGGGCCTGCCAAGCCTCCTGGAACAGCGCCTGCTTCGGCATGGTCTCGTTCGAGTCGAGGATCACGACCCGGCCGCCGCCCTTGTACTTCTTCAGGTACCAGGCGATCAGGCTGGCGCGCTCATAGGGTGCCGGCGGGCAGCGATAGGGGGCCGGCGGCACGCTGATGATCACGGTACCCTTGTTGGGCATCGCCTTCAGCTGGTTCTGCAGCGTGGTCGTCTGGGCTCCGGCGATCCAGGCATGCGGCATCGCCGTCGTGGCGGTCGTCCAGCCCTTGATGGCGTCATTGCGGAACTCGATGCCCGGGGCGAGGACGAGCCTGTCGTAGGCGAGCGTCGTGGCGTCGGCGAGCCGCACGGTGCGCGCCGTCGTGTTGATCGACGTCGCCGTCCCCGTCTTGGGAAGCACCCCGTAAGTCGAGGCGAGGGCCGTGTAGCCCTTCTTCAGGCCGGAGAGGGTGCGCATGCCGACCAGCACCTCGTTGCTGCCGACACAACTCACATGCTGGGCCGCCTTGTCGAGCAGCGTCACCTCGAAGGCGGGGTTGGCGCGCTTCAGGTACTTCGCACAGGTGGCACCGGCGAAGCCGCCGCCGACCACGAGGATCTTGGGCGCCGCACCCCTGGCGAGACGCGGGGCGGCGAGCGAGAGGGTCGCGACGGCACCGGCCAGGGCACCGCGGCGGGTCAGGAGCGCGTTCATCGGGCACCTCCGCCGATGGCAGCGAAATGGGCGGCCATGGCCTGGATCTCGGCATCGGTAAAGGCCTTGGCGATCACCGACATCAGCCGGCCTTCGCCGGGTTCAAAAACGAACTCGTGCATCTCCTCGGAGAACTCGCCCTTGGACATGCCGGCGATGCGCTCGACACCACCCTTGCCGTCGGTGGCGTGGCAGACCGCACAGCTGTCGCCGAGCATCTGTCCCGAGGGTTGGGCCGAAGCGGGATAGGCGGCGGTGCCGAGCAGCATGGCAGCAGCCGCGACGTTCCTGAGGGCTCGCATTTTTGTTCCTCCTGCCTTCTACGGACGTATAAGGAGGAGTTAATATTCCATTTGGGCGAAATGCAATTCGGGCGCGGAGAAATGCCCGCGCTTATGCAACCGTACGTGTACCATCCTACGGCCGGTGTCAGCCGTGTCGCAGCCAGGACTCGATCAGGTAGCGGGCGATGCTGTCCGGCCCCGGCAGCCTGACGGGGCGGCGCTCCTCGTCGAGCAGCTCGTCCCGGTGCAGCCAGCGGGCATCTTCGATCTCGTCGGCGTCGAGCGTCAGCTCGGTCGTCCGGGCCTCGGCATGAAAGCCCAGCATCAGCGACTGCGGGAACGGCCAGGGCTGCGAGGAACGGTAGACCGGGGTCTCGACCTCGATGCCGACCTCCTCCAGCACCTCGCGCCGCAGCGACTCCTCCAGCGATTCGCCGGGCTCCACGAAGCCTGCCAGCGTCGAGTACATGCCGGTCGGGAAGCGGGCCGAGCGCCCCAGCAGGCAGTGCTCGCCCCGGTGCACCAGCACGATGACGGCCGGATCCGTGCGCGGGAAATGCTCCGCATGGCAGTTCGGGCACTGCCGCGCATGGCCCGCCTGGGTCACCTCGGTCGCCGTCCCGCACACACCGCAGAAGCGGTTGCGCGCGTGCCAGTGCAGCAGGCCGCGGGCATAGGCGAGCAATGCCGCATCGCCCGCCGGCAGCAGCGTGCCCACACTCCGCAGCTCGACGAACCGCGCCTCCGCCAGCGGATGCGCCTCGGCCGCCCTGGCGAACCACGCCTCCTCGCCGCGCAGGCCGAGGAAGATGCCGTCCTCCGGCACCTCGCCTACCTCGGCGACCCGCGGCACCAGAAGCTCCGCCGAATCGCCTCGTACCGGCACAGCCAGCGCGGACATCAGGACCAGCCGCGAGCCCGGATCGGCGCGGCGTTCCGCCAGCCAGTGCGGATCGCGCCGACGATCGGCCGCCCGGTCGAAGCCGGCCGTGTCGTAGACGTGCGGGGGAGAGTTCAGGATGGGACCCGTCATGCGGCGCGCACTCTCGCGGCAGGCCGGCCCTTGCGCAAGCGCGGGCCGCAGCCGATATTGCCGAGCGGAAGGCTGGCGGCGGACGGTGCTCTCGCCAACCCGGTCAGGTCCGGAAGGAAGCAGCCGTAACGAGTTCGGTGCCGGGTCGTCGTCCAGCCTTCTGCTCCCATCGCCGTCAGGGCCCGCAACCTCCACGATGAGCCTTTTCGACACCGGTTCGTCCGCCTACCGGGTGCTCGCGCGCACCTACCGGCCGACCCGCCTGTCGGAGCTGATCGGCCAGGACGCCCTTGCGCGCACCCTGCGCCACGCCTTCGCGTCGGGACGCATCGCGCACGCCTTCCTGCTCTGCGGCATCCGCGGCGTGGGCAAGACGACGACCGCCCGAATCATCGCCCGCGGCCTCAACTGCACCGGCCCGGACGGCACCGGCGGCCCGACACCCGAGCCCTGCGGGGTGTGCTCGTCCTGCGTCTCGATCGCCGAGGATCGCTCGCTCGACGTCGTCGAGATGGACGCCGCCTCGCAGACCGGGAAGGCCGACGTCCTGGAGCTGCTCGAAGGCATCATGTTCTCGCCCGCCTCGTCGCGGTTCAAGGTCTACATCCTCGACGAGGTCCACATGCTGTCCGAGAAGGCGTGGAACGCGCTTCTCAAGACGGTCGAGGAGCCGCCGCCGCACATCAAGTTCGTCTTCGCGACGACCGAGGCGCGCCGGGTTCCGGTGACCGTCCTCTCCCGCTGCCAGCGCTTCGATCTCCGCCGCGTCGAGCCCGAGGTCCTGCTCCACCACCTGGAGCAGATCTGCGCCCGCGAGCAGGTCGAGGCCGAGCCCGCCGCCCTGGCGCTGATCGCCCGCGCCGCCGAGGGCTCGGTCCGCGACTCGCTCTCGCTCCTCGACCAGGCAATCGCCATGAGCGAGGGCCCGGTCGCCGCCCGCGACGTCCAGGCCATGCTGGGCCTCGGCGACCGGCTGCAGGTGATCGAGCTGTTCGACGCCCTGCTGAAGGGGGCCGCCGCCGAGGCCCTCGACCGCTTCCACGCCCTCTACGCCATCGGCGTCGACCCGACGGCCCTCATCCAGGATCTCCTGGAGATCACCTACTGGCTCTCGCGCCTGAAGGTGAAGCCCGACGCCAGCTCGGCTCTGGGCGTCTCGCCCGAGGCCGTGTCGCGCGCCCACGACATGGCCATGGCCCTCTCGCTGCCGATCCTCGCCCGCACCTGGGAGATGCTGCTGAAGGGCCTAGACGAGGTTCGCAATGCGCCCGACGCGGCCGCAGCCCTGGAGATGCTGCTGATGCGCATCGCCTGCATCAGCGAACTTCCGCCGCCGGGCGAGCTTGCCCGCCTCGTCGCCGGCGGGCGCCCGCCCGAGCGTCCGCGCAGCAGCGGCCCCGCCTTCGCACCCTCGGGCTCGGCAGCCCCGGCCCGTGCCTATGCCCCGCCCCTTGCCGAGGCACCTGCCGCCACGCCCGACCCGCAGACCTTCGCCGAGCTGGTCGACCGCCTGCGGCAAGGCGAACCGATCCTGTCCGCGTGGCTGCACGGCAGCGTGCACTCGATCCGTTTCGAGCCCGGCCGCGTCGAGCTGCGCCCCGAGCCCGGCGCACCGGCCGATCTCGCCGCCCGCCTCACCGAGGCCCTGCAGCGCCTGACGGGCCGACGCTGGCTCGTGGCCGTCGGCAGTGCCGAGGGCGAGCCGACCCTGGCGGATGTCGCCGAGAAGCACCGGCTCGCCCGCATGGAGGCCCTGGCTCAGGATCCCGAGGTGAAGGCCGTGCTCGACCTCTTTCCCGGCTCGCGCATCGTCGACGTCCGCCCGGCCGCCACCCCTCTATCCCTGGAGAAGGACCGATGAAGAACCTCTCGAACATGCTGAAGGAAGCGCAGAAGCTGCAGGGTCGGATGACCGAGATGCAGGAGCAGCTGGCGCGCACGGAGATGGAGGGATCGGCCGGCGGCGGCATGGTCACCGTGACACTCAACGGCAAGTCCGAGATGCGCAAGATCAAGATCGACAAATCGCTCGTCGATCCCGCCGAGGTCGAGATGCTGGAGGACCTGATCGTCGCCGCCACCAACGACGCCAAGGCCAAGATCGAGGCGCACGTCCAGGCCGAGATGAGCAAGATGGCGGGCGGCCTGCCGCTGCCTCCGGGCATGAAGCTGCCGTTCTGAGGCCTTGAGCTCTCCCGAGATCGCCCGGCTCGTCCGTCTCCTGGGCCGCCTGCCGGGCCTGGGCCCACGCTCGGCCCAGCGTGCGACCCTGGCCCTGCTGAAGCGCCCCGACACACTGCTGCAGCCCCTGGCCGACGCACTCCGGGACTGCCTGTCGGCAGTCCGGCGCTGCGGCCGCTGCGGCAATCTCGACACCGTCGATCCCTGCTCGATCTGCACAGATCCAAAGCGCGACGGCACGCTGCTCTGCATCGTCGCCGAGGTCGAGGACCTCTGGGCGATGGAGCGGGCAGCCGTCTTTTCCGGCCGCTATCACGTGCTGGGCGGCACGCTCCGCGCCCTCGATGGCATCGGCCCCGAGGAGCTGGGCGTCGAGCGCCTCCTCCAGCGCGCCTCGGCCGACGGCGTCCAGGAGGTCATCCTGGCGCTGGGCGCCACCGTCGACGGCCAGACCACCGCGCACTATCTCGCCGAGCGCCTGCAGCCCTTGGGCCTCACCGTCACCCGCCTCGGCCAGGGTGTGCCCATCGGCGGCGAGCTGACCTGGCTCGACGAGGGCACGCTCGACGCAGCACTCAGGGCGCGCCAGCGCGTCGCTTGACCGGGCGACGCCGGCGGGCCACCTGAGGCCTGCTTCTTGTCGCGGAACGCTAAGTCCATGGCCCTGCTGCCCATCCTCGAAGTGCCGCACCCGATGCTGCGGCAGAAGACGACGCCCGTCGGCGAGTTCGACGACCGGCTGCGCCGCCTCGTCCAGGACATGCTGGACACGATGTACAAGGCCCCCGGTATCGGCCTCGCCGGCCCGCAGGTGGGCGTGCTCCAGCGCATCTTCGTGATGGACGTCGCCAACAAAGAGAAGGGCGAGGAGCCGGCTCCGCGGGCGTTGATCAACCCCGAGATCGTCTGGGCGTCGCCGGACATGGTCACCATGGAGGAGGGTTGCCTCAGCCTCCCCCAGCAGTACGCCGACGTCACGCGGCCGAGTGCGGTCAAGGTCACGTTCCACGACGAGCACGGTGCTGCGCAGGAGTTGGAAGGCGACGGCCTCTTCGCCCGCTGCGTCCAGCACGAGCTGGACCATCTCGACGGTGTGCTCTTCGTCGACCACATCTCCGCGCTTCGCCGCAGCATGATCCTCAAGAAGCTGGCGAAGTCCCGCAAGGCGAAGGCCTGACCGCCTTGCGCCTCGTCATTATGGGCACCGCGGCGTTCGGCCTGCCGGCACTGCGCCGCCTCGCCGCCTCCGAGCACGAGATCGTCGCCGTCTACACCCAGCCGCCCCGCCCTGCCGGCCGCGGTCAGAAAGAGCAGCGCACACCCGTCCACGACGTGGCTTTGGAGCTGGGCCTCGACGTCCGCACGCCGGTCACGCTGAAGGACGAGGCCACCCAACAGGCTTTTGCCGACCTTTACGCCGATCTGGCCGTCGTCGCCGCCTACGGGCTCCTGCTGCCCAAGCCCATCCTCGCCGCCCCGAGGCTCGGCTGCATCAATCTCCACGGCTCGCTGCTGCCGCGCTGGCGGGGTGCCGCCCCGATCGAGCGGGCGATCCTCGCCGGCGACGCCGAGACGGGTGTGGACATCTTCCAGATGGAGCCGGGCCTCGACACCGGCCCCGTCTTTGCCAGCGTCCGGACGCCCATCGGCCCGCGCGACACGGCACCGATGCTCCACGGGCGTCTGGCCGAACTCGCCGCCGACATTCTGCCTGACACGCTCGCGGGCATCGCCGCCGGCACGCTCCAGGCCAAGCCACAAGCGACCGAGGGCGTGACCTACGCCGCCAAGCTGGATCGAGGCGAAGGCCGCCTCGACTTCTCGTCCCCCGCCGACGAGCTTGACCGCAAGCTGCGCGCCCTGAACCCCCGCCCCGGCTGCTTCGTCGAGGTCCGCGGCGAGCGCCTCAATATCCTTGCCGGCGAGCCCATCGAGGCCACTGGGGAGCCCGGCACCGTCATCGCCCTGCCGCTCACCGTCGCCTGCGGGTCGGGTGCGCTCCGCGTCGACACCGTCCAGCGCGCCGGCCGCAAGGCCATGACCGCCGCCGAGTTGCAGCGCGGCTTCGCCCTGCCTCTGGGCAGCCGCCTCGGCTGACATGCCGCGCTACCGGCTCCGCATCGAGTATGACGGCACCCCCTTTCACGGCTGGCAGCGCCTCGCCGACATCCCCTCCGTCCAGGGCACCCTCGAAGCGGCCGTCCAGTCCGCCTGCGGCGAGCCGGCCGAGGTCACCGGCGCCGGCCGCACCGACACCGGCGTCCACGCCCTGGGCCAGGTCGCCCATCTCGACTTGTCGCGCGACTGGCTCCCCGAGCGTCTGGCGGGTGCGCTCAACTTCCACCTTCGCCCGCACCCGATCGCGGTGCTGGAAGCCGCCGCCTGTGCCCCCGATTTCCACGCCCGCTTCGACGCCATACGCCGCCGCTACCTCTACCGGATCCTGGCCCGGCGGGCGCCGCCGGTGCTCGACCGCGAGCGCGTCTGGCATGTGCCCGTCCGCCTCGCCGCCGAGCGCATGCACGAAGCCGCACAAGCCCTGATCGGCCGCCACGACTTCACGAGCTTCCGCGCCATCGAGTGCCAGGCGCCGAGCCCGGTGAAAACGCTCGACCTGATCCACGTCAGGACCGAAGGCGACCTGATCGAGATCCGTTTCGCGGCCCGCTCCTTCCTCCACCACCAGGTCCGCAACATCGTCGGCACGCTGAAGCTCGTGGGCGAAGGCAAGGCCCCGGTCGACCATGTCCGCGAGGTACTGGCCCACCGCGACCGTAAGGCCGCCGGCCAGACCGCCCCTGCAGCGGGCCTTTTCCTGGTCGGCGTGGATTATGGACCGGTGCGCTGATAGATTGAGGTCATGGCCCGCTCCGTTCCTACCGGTCTCATGTCGGTCGCCGACTTCGTCGTCTGGAACGACGGGACGCCGACGCGCTACGAGCTCGTGCGCGGTGCTCCGGTCGCGATGGCACCCCCCACGCCGCGGCATACCGACGTCGTGACGAATCTGAACGATGCCCTCTCACCGCAACTCAAGCGTCCTTGCCGGGTCGCCGTGGGCGGCGGCGTGGCGCGCCGAGAGACGGACGATCAATTCCGGATCCCCGATGCGTTCGTGACCTGCGAGCCGACGCCGAGTCACTACTACCGTTCCCCGCGTGTCATCATCGAGGTCCTGTCGCCGAGCACGGAAAGAGAAGACCGAACGGACAAGCTCGACTTCTACCGTTCTATAGCGTCCGTCGAGATGGTGATTTTCATCTGGCAGGACCGACGCCGAGTACAGACAGTGCAGCGTGTTGCCAATAGGTGGTCGATAGACGATCTGGTCGGCGGCGGAACGGTCGAACTGCCATCGTTTAGCGCCCGCGTCTCGGTCGATCAGATCTACAGGGACCTCGACGTTCCAGACGACGAGCCGCCTACGCCGGGTGCAGCAGACCGTCGATCGAGCGGCTGACCAGCAGGCTGAGCAGGACGTCCACGGCCACGAACCCGGCCGCGACGCCGCCGCTGGAGCCCAGCGCCGTCTTCGTCGTGAACCACTGATAGACGAGCACCGCACCTGTCGCTGCCAGGAACAGCGTCGTGCGCAGTTGCAGCGGCATCAGTGCGGTGACGATCACCACGCCCGTGTAGAAGGCGACCTGCAGCACCGCCGTCCAGTTCGAGACGACGATCAGCGGCACGTACCGGTTGCTCAGGCCCAGGGCACGGGTCAGACCCATCGCCACGACAGGATAGGCGATCCAGCCGGCGACATACGTGATCGCCTCGGCGACGATGGTGCCGAAGGGACTTTCCGGCCATCCGGTGCGCGCATACTGCTCGATGAGCAGGATCGCGTAGCCCGGGGCGGCCACGAACATGGCGCCGAACGAGCGCCAGAACCCGTCGAAGGAAAAGTCGAACCAGCCGAGGCCCGCCGGATCCCCTTTCGCCAGTTGCACCGCCCCCGAGAGGGCGCGACGGACCTCTTCGCCGGTGGGGATCAAGCCCGCCCGAACCAGCGGTCGAGGAAGGCCTCGTAGATCCTGGTCAGGCCCTGGATGTCGGCGACCGCCACGTGCTCGTCGGCCTGGTGCATCGTGGTCCCGACGAGACCGAACTCGACGACGGGGCAGTAATTTTTGATGAACCGCGCGTCCGACGTCCCGCCGGTGGTGCTCATCTTGGGCCGCAGTCCGGTGACCGCCTCGACCGCATCCGCCAGCATGTCCGTCAGCGGCCCGGGTGCCGTGACGAACGCGTCCGCGTTGCTCTGCACATTGAGGTCGTAGTCGGGTGCCAACGGCTCGATCAGCCCGCGCAGCCAAGCTTCCAGCTTCGCGACCGATTGGCCGTCGTTGAAGCGGATGTTGAACACGGCAGACGCTTCACCAGGCACCACGTTCGCCGCCGGATTGCCGATGTCGATGCTGGTGACCTGCAGGTTCGACGGCTCGAACCACTCCGTCCCGCCGTCGATCGGCGTGGTCGCCAGCGCCTGCAGGGCCGCGACCAGCCGATGCGCCGCATTGTCGGCCCGTTGCGGATAGGCGGTGTGACCCAGCTTGCCGCGCACCTTGAGCCGGCCGACCAGCGAGCCCCGCCTGCCGATCTTCGCCATGTCGCCGAGATGCTCGGGACAGGTCGGCTCGCCGACGAGGCACGCATCGAACGTCTCGCCGCGTTCCTGCGCCCAGGCCAGCAGCTTCACCGTGCCGTTGACGGCTTCGGATTCCTCGTCGCCGGCGATGAGGAAGCTGATCGCACCCGCTGGCGGGCCCTTCTCCAGGAACTTCGACACGGCCGCCACGAAGCAGGCGACCCCGCTCTTCATGTCGGCCGAGCCGCGGCCGTAGAGCCTCCCGTCCTTCAACTCGCCGCCAAAGGGGGCCACCGACCAGCGCGCCGGATCGCCCACGGGCACCACGTCGACATGGCCGGCGAAGGCGAGGTGCGGGCTGCCGCTGCCGAGCTTGGCGAAGAGGTTCTCGACCGGGTAGGTGCCGGGCTCCTCGAACACCGGCCGCACGCAGCAGAAGCCGAGGTCGCCGAGGTGCTTCTCGAGCAGGTCCAGCGCCGGCTTCGCCGCCGGGGTGACGGTCTCGCAGCGGACCAGATCGCGGGTGAGGCCGACGGGATCGAGGGCGGACATCAGTCCCGGAGCAGTTCGTTGATCGAGGTCTTGGCCCGCGTGCGGGCGTCGACCTTCTTCACGATGACGGCACAGTAGAGGCCGGGGCCCGGTGAGCCGTCCGGCAGCGGCTTGCCCGGCATGGTGCCGGACACGACGACGGAATAGGCCGGCACGCGGCCGAGGAAGACCTGGCCCGACTCGCGGTCCACGATCTTGGTCGACGCACCGAGATACACACCCATCGACAGCACCGATCCGGTCTCGACGATGACACCCTCGGCCACCTCCGCACGGGCGCCGACGAAGCAGTCGTCCTCGATGATGACCGGCCCCGCCTGCAACGGCTCGAGCACGCCGCCGATCCCTGCCCCGCCCGAGATGTGGCAGTTCTTCCCGATCTGAGCGCAGGAGCCGACCGTCGCCCAGGTGTCGACCATGGTCCCGCGGTCGACATAGGCGCCGAGATTGACGAAAGACGGCATCAGCACGACGCCCGGCGCGATATAGGCCGAGCGGCGCACGACGCAGTTCGGCACCGCGCGGAAGCCCGCCTCGCGAAAGCGCAGCGCGTCCCAGCCCTGGAACTTGGAGGGCACCTTGTCCCACCAGGTGGCCCCGCCCGGGCCGCCCTCGATCGGCACCATGTCGTTGAGCCGGAACGACAGCAGCACGGCCATCTTGAGCCACTGCTGCACGACCCAGCCGTCCGGGCCCTTCTCTGCGACGCGGACCTCGCCCCGGTCGAGCAGGTCGAGCGTCGCGTTTACCGCGTCCCGCACCGACCCCGTCGTGCCGGGGCTGATCGACTCGCGGTCGGCGAAGGCCGCCTCGACCGTCTTCTTCAACTCTTCGTAGGCCATCGTCCGCCGAATCCCGCCGAAAAGGCCGCGCGGGGGTAACAGGGGGCAGCTTTCACTGTCAACGTCGCCACCCCGACGCTCTGGTGCGGCGAGGCAAAGAGGCCCATGTGCAGTGCAGCAACGGGATAGGGAAATGCCTGCATCTTTCGAGGACGCCTGCCGCCGGCTGCTGGGCGACGAGGGCCTGCTGACCGACGCCGGCGACATCGCCGCCTACACGGTCGACTTCTGGCGCCAGAACGAGGGCCGCACCGAATTGGTGCTCCGCCCCCGCACCGTCGAGCAGGTGGCGGCCGTCGTCGCCCTCGCCAACGAGCACGGCGTCGCCATCGTCCCCCAGGGCGGCAATACCGGCCTCGTCGCCGGCGGCATCCCGGATGGCACCGGCTCCCAGGTCGTCCTGAGCCTCGCCCGCCTCGACCGCGTGCGCGGCGTCGACCCCGCCGACGACCACATCGTCGTCGAGGCCGGCTGCACGCTCTCCCAGGTCCAGGAGGCCGCGGCGGCGGCCGGGCGCCTCTTCCCGCTCACACTCGGCAGCATGGGCAGCTGCCGCATCGGCGGCAACCTCTCGACCAACGCCGGCGGAGTGAACGTGCTCCGCTACGGCATGGCCCGCGACCTCGTCCTGGGTCTGGAGGTCGTCCTCGCCGACGGCCGGATCTGGAACGGCCTCCGCACCCTGCGCAAGGACAATACCGGCTACGACCTGAAGCAGGTCTTCCTCGGTGCGGAGGGCACCCTCGGCATCATCACCGCCGCCGGCCTGCGCCTCTTCGCCCTGCCCCGCGAGCGCGTCACCCTCTTCATGGCCGTCCCCGATCCCGAGGCCGCCGTCACCCTCCTCGCCCGTGCGAAGGACCGCTTCGGCGAGCTCGTCACCAGTTTCGAGCTGCTACACGGCGGCTGCGTGGATGCCGCGGTCGAGAATCTCGACGGCATCCGGCGCCCGCTCGACACACATGCGCCCTGGTACGTGCTGATGGAGCTGGGCTGGAGCCTGTCCGAGGGTCTGGCCGAGGCCGCCGAGTCCTGGCTCGAAGCCGTCTACGACGCCGGCATCGTTCAGGACGCCATGCGCGCGGAGAGCGAGGCGCAGCGGGCCATGCTCTGGCGCATGCGCGAGGAGCTGAGCGGTGCCATGCGCAAGATGGGCAAGATCGCCCGCAACGACATCTCGGTACCGATCGCCCGCATCCCGGAACTTTGCGCCCGCGGTGCCGCTTTGGTCGAGCGGCTGGTCCCGGAAGGGCGCCTGCTGCCGTTCGGCCATGTCGGCGACGGCAATCTGCACTTCAACATCCTGGTGCCTATGGACACACCGGACATCGCGGCGCTCAGCAAGCGCATCCAGGCTTCCGTCTTCGACCTCGTGGCCGAGCTCGGCGGCTCGATCAGTGCCGAGCACGGCATCGGCCGCTCCAAGCGCGAGGAGCTGGCGAAGCACAAGACGCCGCTCGAGCTCGAGCTGATGGGCAGGCTGAAGGCGGCCCTCGATCCCAAGGGCATCCTCAACCCCGGCGTCATCCTGCGCGAGCCGGCATGAGACGCCTCCTGCTTCTGGCACTCACCCTTGGCCTCGCCGCCTGCGCCTCCCAAAGCGGCGGCCCAATGTCCGAGGCACCCGTCGAGCGCAGCACCACTGCGCAGATGCCGATGGCGGAGGCCCGCACCCGTGCGCAGGCGGCCCTGACCGCTGCCGGCTTCTCCGCCTCGCCCACCGGCAGCGGCCTCACGGCAACGGCACACGGGCCCGACGCGGCCATCGACTGCCCCCGGGCCCGCGTCGTCGACGACCAGTCGGGCTCCGCCAATCGCTCCTACCTCGCCACCCCCAGCAGCCAGCGCACCGACGTCACCGTCGCCATGACCGAGGCCACCGGCGGCACCGCGGTCAAGATTGGCGTGACCGGCGAGGCGACCTACCGCGACCGCTACCGCGGCACGACCTTCACCCGTGCCTGCACCTCCACCGGCCGCGTCGAGCAACGGGTCTTGGCGGCCGTCCAAGGCGGTGGTTGAACCGGGCGGCCCGCAACGAGGCCCGTCCGATGACCGTCTACGCTCCCCCGCTCGCCGACATCGGCTTCGTCCTGCGCCACGTGGCGGACCTGGACGGGGTTGCGCGTCTGCCGGGCTACGCGGCAGCCACGCCCGAGACCGTCGATGCCATCCTGACCGAAGCCGGCCGCCTCGCCGCCGGGGTCCTGGTCGCCTTGAACGAGATCGGCGACCGCGAGCCCTGGCAGCTCGAGAACGGGGTCGTGCGCTCGCCCGCCGGCTTCCGCGAGGCCTTCGACCGCTACCGCGACGGCGGCTGGATGGGCCTCGTCTTCCCCGAGGAGTATGGCGGCCAGGGCCTGCCCTGGCTCGTCAACACGGCCGTCAGCGAGCTCTGGCACGCCTCGGCGATGGCCTTCCAGATCCTGCCGCTGCTGACCCAGGGGGCCATCGAGGCGCTCCTCCACCACGGCAGCCCCGAGCAGCAGGCGCTCTACATCCCGAAACTGGTGGCAGGGGAATGGACCGCCGCCATGGGCCTGACCGAGCCCCAGGCCGGCACCGACCTCGGTGCCGTGCGCACCCGGGCGGTGCCCGACGGCGACGGCTACCGCCTCTTCGGCCAGAAGATCTTCAACACCTTCGGCGACCACGACCTCGCCGACAACATCGTCTGCCTGGCGCTGGCCCGCCTGCCCGACGCGCCTGCCGGCACCCGCGGCCTCTCCCTCTTCCTGGTCCCGAAATACCTGCCCAACCCCGACGGCAGCCTCGGGCCCCGCAACGACGTCCGCTGCCTGAAGCTGGAGCACAAGCTCGGCATCCGCGGCAGCCCGACCTGCGTGACCTCCTACGGCGAGGACGGCGGTGCCCTGGGGTTCCTCGTCGGCGAGCAAAACGGCGGCATCCGCTGCATGTTCACGATGATGAACAATGCCCGCCTCGCCGTCGGCCACGAGGGCCTGGGTGTCGCCGAGCGCGCCTGGCAGGCGGCTCTCGCCTACGCGCAGGACCGCGTCCAGGGCACCTGGGAGGGCCGGCCGGCGCGCCTCGTCGACTTCCCCGACGTGCGCCGCACGCTCATCACCATGCGCGCCCAGATCGCCGCCATGCGGGCCCTGGCCTACTGGACCGCGTCCTACGTCGACCGCGCCCAGCGCGACCCGGACCCGCAGCGCCGCGACCACGCCGCCGACCGCGTCGCCCTCCTCACACCCATCGTGAAGGCCTGGTCCACCGACCTCGCCCAGGAGATCGCCTCCTCGGCCCTGCAGTGCTTCGGCGGCATGGGCTACATCGAGGAGACCGGCGTCGCCCAGCATTTCCGCGACGCTCGTATCCTCTCGATCTACGAGGGTACGAACGCCATCCAGGGCCTCGACCTCGCCGGCCGCAAGCTGGCGCTGAAGGACGGTGCTTTGCCACGCACCCTCATGGGCGAGCTGGAGGCCGAGCTGCCGTCCCTCCCGGCCGACCTCCGCCCTGCCCTGGTGAACGCCCTGGCGGTCCTGGAAAAGACGACCGACCATCTCCGCGACCGTCCCGAGGCCGGCTTGGTCCACGGCCAAGCCTATGTTCGCCTGTTCGGCACCACGCTTGGCGGCTTCCTCCTCGCCCGCGGTGCCGCCGCAGCGGCGAACGACCCGACCGGTGCTTCCTGGCCCGGCCTTGCCCGCTTCTACCTCGGCCAGCTTCTCCCGCCCGCCCTGAGCCTCGCCGAGATCATCCGGGCGGATCTCCCGCCGCTCGACCCGGACCTCCTCGTGGCCTGAGCGTCGCATCCACCGCCGCACCGCCGAACGGGCTGCGACCGCCGCGCGCAGGACTATTGCCGGTCCTATTTCGTAGTTCTGAACTCCCCATAACGAACAAGTGAGGGGAAAACGAAAATGAAGAGCCTGAAAGTGGCCGCGCTTCTCTGTGGTCTACTGGCCCTGCAATCGGTCCCGGCCGGAGCCGACGACTACACGTTCGACGGCTGGCACGACTGGAGCTTCCCGGGCAAGTCGGCCGGCGATTTCATGGTCCGCGTTCGCGGCATCTATGTCCGCCCGGACAATCACGCGAAGATCGACCCGATCGGCGGCAACACGAACCTGTCCAACGAGACCGTACCCGAGATCGACTTCAGCTACTTCATCTTCGACCAGCTGGCCGTCGAGCTGATCGCCGCCACGACCAGTCATTCGGTGAAGGTCCGCGGCACCTCGATCGGCAATGCCAAGGTCGGCAACGTCAAGCTGCTGCCGCCGACCCTCACCCTGCAGTGGCATCCGCTCCCCAAGGCGCGGATCAGCCCCTATATCGGTACCGGGTTCAACTGGACCCTGTTCTACGATGCCGAGGCGCGCGGCATTGCCGACAGCTTCACCGTCGACAACAGCGAGTTCGGCTGGGCGCTGCAGGCCGGCACCGACATCGCCATCTCCGGCAACTGGTACCTCAACTTCGACGTCAAGAAGATCTTCCTCTCGACCAACGCCGAGATCAACAACTCGATCAAGGCCGACGTCGACGTCAATCCCTGGATCTTCGGCGTGGGTGTCGGATACCTGTTCTGAGCCGCGTACCGGGCGAGCGGCATTCAAGCCGCTTCTCGTGTTCCTTCCGTCTCGCCGGCTTGCCGCACACCAGCGCGACGAGCCCGGCGAGGATCATGACGAAACCCACGCACGCGACCACCCCGAGGATGACGCCGCCATCGGCCGTCGGGCGTAACCTCGCGATGGCACCCACGCCGAATAGAAGGCCCAGGGCACCGGGAACGGCGAGCCTGCCGATTCACTCCAGAAGCGGACTCAGCCTCCTCCGCTCCGGAAGAGCCTGCAGCCCCGCCGGACGGCCAGATGCTGCTGCTTCGAAGTCAGCGTCCGCAGGTCCGCCCCTTCTGCCACAAGGATGAATCCTCCTCGATCTCACGCGCGCAGTGGCGAAAGACCTGTTCGCACCGCTCGAACGTCGTCGCGTCGCCGAGGTCGACGACCAGCCCCGGCGTGCCGATATCGAAGCTCATCGACTTCGACGGCCTGCAGGCGCAGGTCTACGATCCGAACGGCATCTGGCGTACCGGCGTAGCGACCCTGAAGCTCTCCGGCGTCGTCGGCATCACGGCGTCCGACTTCGCCTGACCTCACCGGCCGTCAGCGGTGGACCGCCTAGCTCCCGCAGCGGCAGGCGCCGGTGCACACGCCGCCGGCCATGCCCGCATAGGACTTGCTGCTCTTGCCGAAGCTGGCCTCGCACACCCGGCAGACCAGTTCCGGCAGATCGCTCAGCGCCTCGCCGCCGCTCGTCGCGGCCGGCAGCATCGGCCGTGGTCTCCGCCGCGTGATCGCCACGCCGCTCTCGCCTCCCTCGACAGTCTCGTCGACGAGACGCGCCTCCAGTCCCTCCTCGGACGTCATGGCGATTCCTCTGGTCTATCGTTGGGCCGACTTTCGAGCGCAGCGCCGGCTCTTTACTCCGGCTTTCACACACATCCAGATGACAAGCCCTCACCTGGATCGAAAAGCCGCAGCACGCCGTCGTGTGGCGGCAGCGCCGCCCCACCCTCAAGGATCTTGCTCCTAGATCAATCTAGGATTATATTCTATTACATGTCGCGTTGCCCCCGTCCCACCCCCTACCCGACCCGGCCCGTCGTCACCGGCCGCAAGGCCATGGCGATGCGCCGCGTCGCGGCAGGGCAGGACGCCGTGACTGCGGCCCGCGCCACTCGGCTGTCCGTCGAGGAAGTCCGGACCATGCTGGCCGACGGCAGCGTCGGCCGCGTGCTCGCCACCTGGCGCGACCTGCTCTCCCTGGCCGACACGGTGCGGCTGCACCTCGTGCGCTTCCTCAGCATGTTCGTCGTGCTCGAAGCCATCGAGGAGCGCGAGCCCCGCATCTGCATCTGGCTCTTCCACGAGAGCCAGCGCGGCCGCGACCCCTTCGAGGTCCTGGCCCGGTCGGTGGTGCGCATGCTGACGCGGGCGCCGCGCGAGGCCAGCGGTTGGCTGCCGCCGGCCCCCGTCGGTCCGCGCGAATGCGATCCGATGTCGGACGGCTACGCCGCCCGCGCCCGGCTGCGGATCCTGGCCCAGCTTCGCATGCGCGTGATCGAGGAGATCGCCTCGCGCCGCGCCGACCTGCTCGAAGACCTCGGCCATGATCCGGTGAAGCCCGCCCCGGCCTCCCTCGACTGGGTCCCCGGCCTCGACCTCCCGCCGATGCCGATGGATGCGGCCAGGACACCGGTGCCGGAACCGCGCGCCGGGCCGTAGGCGCTAACGCCCTCCCGACCTGATCCCGCCCCCAGCCGAAAGACGGCTGATTGGGGCCGATCCCGATTCCACTTCTCGCAACACACCCGTGGGGGTCCGGGGGAGCGCGGTGCGCTCCCTCGCTTCTCTAGTCTCCGGCCTTGGCCGCTGCCGGCTGCGGCAGGGTGATGCCGTGGATGCTGCCGCCGCCGAGAGCGATGGTAAGCGCGTCCTGCTCGACGATCTCGCGGCCGGGGAAGGCGGCGGCCAGCGCCTTCCTCGAGGTGGCGTCGCTCGGGCCGGCGAACTGGGGCATGATCAGGCCGCCATTGGTCAGTGCATAGGACAGGTGCGAGACGGCGAGGCGGCGGCCGTCCGGAGCGTGGCGGGGACGGACGAGCGGGAGGGTATGCACCTCGAGGTGCCGGCCCTTGGCATCGACGGCCTCGGCCAGGGCCGCCTGGTTGGCGAGGAGGCCCTCGGCGTTGGCGTCGTTTGCATCCTGGGCGGTCAGGGTGAGCACGATGCCCGGGGCGGCGAAGCGGGCGACGTTCTCGACCTGGCCGCCGCCCTCGTCCTCGAGCAGGCCGTGGGGCAACCAGATGACGCGCTCGATGCCGAGCCAGTCGCGCAAGGCGGCCTCGGCGGCGGCCATGGTAATGCCGGGGTTGCGGCGCTGGTCGAGGAGGGTCGGCGTGGTGACGAGCAGCGTGCCCTCGCCGTCCGTCTCGATCGAGCCGCCCTCGAAGACGAGATCTGCGACGTAGGCCGGCAGGTTCTGGTGCGCCAGGAGGCGCTCGGCCAGCTTCTGGTCGGCGGCATAGGGCGTCCTGCGGTTGCCCCAGCCGTTAAAGCGGAAGGAGGTGGCGGCGAGGCCCTTCGGGCCGCCGTCGAGGAAGAGCGGACCGGTGTCGCGGATCCAGCAATCGTCCATCGCCATCGGCATCACGGTGACGCCGGTGCCGCAGCGCAGCGAGGCCTCGGCAATGGCCTCGGGCCGTGCCAGCATGGTGACGGGCTCGAACCGGGCGATGGCGGTGGCGACGGCGGCGACGGTGAGCTTCGCCTCGTCCAGTTCCGGGCCCCAGATCGCCTCGTTGCTGGGCCAGGCCATCCAGGTGCGCTCGTGCGGCACCCAGTCCGGCAGGAGGCGGCAACCGTCCTCGCGTGGTGTGCTCAAGGCGTCTCCCGTCCCCGGCGTCGAAGGAAACCGACGCTGCGCCAATGCCGGGCCGCATGCAACCGCCGGCGGCGGTGGCGGTGGCATGAGCCCTCGCCTATCTTGCTCCGGCAGCACCGCAAGGGAACGGGAGTGCCGATGCCGACCATGATCGAAAGCCGCCTCGCCGAGCTCGGGATCGAACTGCCCGCGGCGGCGGCCCCGGCCGCCAACTACGTGCCCTATGTGCGCAGCGGCACCCAGGTCATCATCTCGGGCCAGCTGCCGATGCAGGACGGCAAGGTCGCGGTCACGGGCAAGCTCGGGGCCGAGGTCGATCTCGCCACCGGGCAGGCGGCGGCGCGCCTGTGCGCCATCAACATCCTGGCCCAGCTGCGCAATGCGCTGGACGGCAACTTCAACCGTGTGGTCCGCTGCGTGCGGCTGGGCGGCTTCGTCGCCTGCACGCCCGACTTCACCGACCAGCCCAAGGTGATCAACGGGGCGTCCGACCTGATGGTCGGCGTCCTGGGCGATGCCGGCCGCCATGCGCGGGTGGCGGTGGGTGCCCCGGTCCTGCCGCTGAACGCCGCGGTCGAGATCGACGCCATCTTCGAGGTCGCTTGAGCCAGGGTACCCTCGTCGGCCGCCTCGTTCACGGCATCGCCGAGATCGATGCGGCGGCGTGGGACGCGCTGGTCCCGCCGGACAATCCGTTCCTCGCCCATGCCTTTCTGGCCGGCCTCGAAGCCAGCGGCTCGGCCGCGACCCGGACCGGCTGGCAGCCGCTGCATCTCGTGCTGGAGGACGGCGACCGCCTGATAGCGGCAGCGCCGATGTACGCGAAGAGCCATTCCTACGGCGAGTACGTGTTCGACCATGGCTGGGCCGACGGCTACGAGCGGGCCGGCGGCAGCTACTACCCGAAGCTGCAGGTGGCGGTCCCCTTCACGCCTGTCCCCGGCACGCGACTGCTCGCCCGCGACGCCGCCGCCCGCGCCGCCCTCGTCTCCGCCCTGCGCACTACGCTGCAACAGGCACAGCTCAGCTCGCTCCACGTCACCTTCTGCACCGAAGCCGAGAGCCGGCAACTCGGCGAAGCAGGCTTCCTGCAGCGGCGCGGCATCCAGTTCCACTGGACCAACCAGGGCTACGGCAGCTTCGCCGACTTCATGGAGACCCTGCGCAGTGCCAAGAAGAAAATGGTCCGCAAGGAGCGCCAGCAGGTCGCGGCGGCCGGGGTCGAGATCCAGGTCCTGCACGGCGACAGCCTGACGCCCGAGCATCTGGACGCCTTCTTCCCGTTCTACCGGGCCACGGTCGACAAGCGCTGGGGCAACGCCTACCTGACCCGCACCTTCTTCCGCCGCCTCGGCTCCGAGCTGCGCGACCGGGTCGTGCTCGTGAGTGCGGTCAAGGACGGCAAGATGGTGGGGGCAGCCCTCAACGTGCTGGGCGACACCACGCTCTACGGTCGCCTCTGGGGCTGTCTCGAAGAGTACAAGTTCCTCCACTTCGAGGCCTGCTACTACGCCGCCATCGAGTTCGCGATTCTGCGCGGCCTGCAGCGGGTCGAGGCCGGGGCGCAGGGTGTCCACAAGCTGCACCGCGGCTACGCGCCGGTCTTCACCCACAGCGCCCATCTCATCACCGACCCGTCCTTCAAATCGGCGGTGAAGCGCTTCCTCGACCAGGAGAACGAGAGTCTCGACGCGCAGATGGACGAGCTGCGCGCCATGCTGCCCTACCGCTCCGCCGAGGAGGACTGAAGGCCGCTGTCGCGGGATCGTCACAGGCGGATGCGACTGCCTACGGCATGAATGTGCCGCCGAGGCGTTCGATGGCGAAGCTAGCAGTTTTCGCAGCGCTGGTGGCGCTGCTGTGGTCTCCAGTCCATGCCGAACCGTGGCGTCCACCGGTGACGCGGGCCATGGTCGATGCCGAGTTCGCCAAGTTCGACGCCCGGCATCCGGCCCTGAAGGCCGAGCGCGCCGCGAAGCTGCGGCCGCTGGCCGACCGGCTGCTGGCGCTCCAGGCCAAGGGTGAGCCGCTCTTCTGCTCCGCCCAGATGCTGAACGAGCTGCGCTGGCTGCTCGATGCGACCACGCAATGGTCGCGCATCGACCGGCAGCTCTGGCTGCTGGGTGTCAGCATGGAGGACGAGGACCAGGCGTTCGCCATCGGCCAGGAGGCTTACGACGGTTCCTGGGGCATCTGCTACGACGAGTGGTTCAAGAAGCTCGACCCCATGATCCAGGCGATCGACGCCATGGCCGGCAAGGGTGTGGCACCCGAATACTCGCAGCTCCAGTTCCTGCAGCCGATAGGTTCGCCGGAGCAGCTCATCGCCTATCTGAACCGGGTCCGCATTTCGGACATCGCCAACACCGGCCTCGACCGCCGCGAGGAGTTGGGTGCTGTCTCGACCGTCGTCGCCGAGATCGTCTTCAAGCAGCAGGTCGAGGAGTATCTCGCCAAGCGCGTGCAGGGGATCGAGCTCGATCCCGGCTATGTCGAGGCCTTCCGCCGCTACACCGACGACTGGCAGGATCCGGAGACCGGGTTCTGGGGACCCTGGTACATGATCGACGGCAAGCTGCTGAAAGCCGCCGATCTCAGCTTCACCTATCATATCGTCGCCTACCGCCGCGGCGACGTGCCGGACTGGAGCAAGATCATCGCGACCTTGCTGGCGATCCGCGACGAGGAATACCCCTTCGGCTGGCGCTTCCACGGCCGGATGAACAACCACAACGCCTACGACGTCATCCGCCTGATGAAGCTGGGGTGGCCGCACATGGACGCCGCCCAACAGGCTGAGACGGCGGTGGCGATCGAGGACCTCGTGAGGACGAGCCTGCGAGATTCCCTCTCGCCCGAGGGTGTGTTCGCCGCCGACCCGGAGTTCTCCAGCAGCGTCGCGGACGCGCAGTATTACGGCGTGTCCGTGCTGACCGAAGCCGGCTACTGCTCCACCGAGCCGCCGTTCTGGAAGGCGGGCGGCTGGCCCGACGCTGGTCCGACCTGCTGCCGCATCGCATCGAGCCTACGGGCCGCCAACCAGAGCATCCCGGCCATGGCGGCGGCCCTGCATCGCCTCGAGAAGCACTACCCCGGCTGCGCCGAGGCGACGGCAGCAGGCAGCGGCTAGCCCACCGGCTCCAGCACGCCGCCTTCCTCGATCTCCTCTTCCGGCGGGGTGAGGAGTGGCACGTCGCCGGCCGGGGCGAAGTGGAAGGCCGGCTTGTCGGCGTCGATGGTGACGAACACCTTGCCGCCGCGCGCTAGCCGCCCGAACAGAAGCTCGTCGGCCAAGGGCCGCTTGATGTGCTCCTGAATGACCCGGGCCAGCGGGCGGGCGCCGTAGAGCGGGTCGTAGCCCTTCTTGACCAGCCAGTCGCGGGCACTGTCGTCGAGCTCGATGTGCACCCGCTTGTCGGCCAGCTGTGCGGCCAACTCCTTCACGAACTTGTCGACCACGTTGCGGATGATAGTGGGCGACAGGCCGCGGAAGGCGATGGTGGCGTCGAGCCGGTTGCGGAACTCGGGCGTGAACAGGCGCTTGATCGCCTCGGTGTCCTCGCCCTCGCGCTGTGTGGCCGTTCCGAAGCCCATCACACTCTTCGACATGTCCGAGGCACCGGCATTCGTCGTCATGATCAGGATGACGTTGCGGAAGTCGACCGTCTTGCCGTTGTTGTCGGTCAGCTTGCCGTAGTCCATCACCTGAAGGAGGATGTTGAAGACGTCGGGGTGTGCCTTCTCGATCTCGTCCAGCAGCAGCACGCAGTGGCGATGCTGGTCGATCGAATCAGTGAGCAGGCCGCCCTGGTCGAAGCCGACATAGCCCGGAGGCGCACCGATCAGCCGCGAGACGGCGTGCCGCTCCATGTACTCCGACATGTCGAAGCGGACGAGTTCGACCGCCATGATCTTGGCCAGCTGGCGCGCGACCTCGGTCTTGCCGACGCCGGTCGGGCCGGAGAAGAGGTAGCAGCCGATCGGCTTCGTCGCGTCGCGCAGGCCCGCTCGGCTGAGCTTGATCGCCGAGGAGAGCGCGTCGATCGCCTCGTCCTGGCCGTAGACGACGGTCTTCAGGTCCGTGTCGAGGGTGCGGAGCGCTTCCTTGTCCTTGGCGTTCACCGTCTTGATCGGCACCTTCGTCATCTTGGCGACGATCTCTTCGACGTCCTTCGACTTGATCGTCTTCTTGCGCAGGTGGCTGGGCCGCAGCATCTGGGCGGCACCCACCTCGTCGATGATGTCGATCGCCTTGTCCGGCAGCTTGCGGTCGTGGATGTAGCGGACCGACAGGCGCACCGCCTGCTCGATCGCGCCGGCCGTGTACTTCACCTGATGGTGCTGCTCGAAGCTCGGCCGCAGCCCGTCCAGGATCTTGATCGCCTCGTCCTCGCTGGGCTCGGGGATGTCGATCTTCTGGAAGCGGCGGACCAGTGCCCGGTCCTTCTCGAAGTAGTTCCGGAACTCCTTGTAGGTCGTCGAGCCGATGCAGCGCAGGTCGCCCGAGGCCAGCGCCGGCTTCAGGATGTTGGATGCATCGAGCGAGCCGCCGCTCGTGGCGCCGGCCCCGATCACGGTGTGGATCTCGTCGATGAAGAGGACGGCCGACTTGTTGGCTTCGAGCTCGTTGAGGACGGCTTTCAGCCGCTCCTCGAAGTCGCCGCGATACCGCGTGCCCGCCAGCAGCGCCCCCATGTCGAGCGCGTAGATGACGGCCTCCTTGAGGACGTCCGGCACCTCGCCCTGCACGATGCGCAGCGCCAAGCCCTCGGCGATGGCCGTCTTGCCGACGCCCGGGTCGCCCACGAACAGCGGGTTGTTCTTCGACCGCCGGCAGAGGATCTGGATGGTGCGCTCGATCTCGTGCTCACGGCCGACGAGCACGTCGATCCGGCCTTCCTTCGCCTTGACGTTCAGGTTGGAGCAGTAGGTCGAGAGCGCATCGCCCTCGCGCTTCTCGGCCGCCTCGCCTTCCTCGGCCCCGCGGACGCGGCGCTCCTCGGACATACCGGCCTTCTTGGCGATGCCGTGGCTGATGTAGTTGACGGCATCCAGCCGCGACATGTTCTGCTCCTGCAGAAAATGCACGGCATGCGACTCGCGCTCGGAGAAAAGGGCGACCAGCACGTTGGCCCCGGTCACCTCGTTGCGCCCAGAGGACTGCACATGGATGGCGGCGCGCTGGATGACGCGCTGGAACCCGGCCGTCGGCTTGGCGTCGACCACACCCTCGATCTGCAGGCCGGTCAGCTCGTGATCGAGGAAATCGGCCAGGGTGGTGCGCAGGCGCTCGATCTCGACGGCGCAGGCCTTGAGGACCGCCATCGCGTCCTGGTCCTCGGTCAGGGCCATCAGGAGATGTTCCAGCGTCGCGAACTCGTGCTGGCGGGCATTGGCCAGCGCGAGCGCCCGGCGGAGTGTCTTCTCTAGGGTACGAGACAGGCTCGGCATCGGCTGAGGTTCCTGATGTGAGACGGGCTGGGCGCGGCCCGCTTGCCGGCGCTGGCGTTCATTCCTTTTCCATCGTGCACTGTAGCGGGTGCTGGTTCTGGCGGGCGAACTCGATCACCTGGGCCACCTTGGTCTCGGCGACCTCGAACGTGTACACGCCGCAGATACCGACGCCATTATTGTGCACGTGCAGCATAATGCGCATGGCGTCCTCATGGTTCTTGGAGAAGAACCTCTCGAGGACGTGAATGACGAACTCCATCGGCGTGTAGTCGTCATTCAGCAGCAGCACCTTGTAGAGAGAAGGTCGCTGCGTCTTCGGTCGCGCCTTGGTGACGACCTCACCCTTCGGTGTGTCGGGCTTGAACGGAACGCGTTCACTCATGGGCGCGGGCTATCGAACCTCGTCTGCTTCGACGCCCAGAATGATAGAGCAAACGGCAACCCGGACAACGCGAAAGTGCTGGACTGCGCTCTTGCGGCGCCTCAGCCACCGCTGCCTTCGGCCGGGATGACGCGCTTCAGGCGGAGCCGCTCGCGGTTGGTGGAACCCGGACGGACCGTGGAAGCGGTCTTCGGCTCGTCGGCCTCGCTCTCGGTGCGGGCCGGCTCGGGCCGCTCTTCCATCAGTTCGGGTGTCGGTGCCACCACCCGCGTCGGCACGGGCTCACTGGTGGCGATCCGGAGTGCAAGCTCGCGGAGACGGTCGACCCCGATCTCGCGCGTCGGCCTCACCTCGGGCTCCGGCTCTTCCGCCGCCTGACGCTCCATCTCCTCGACGTCCGCCAGGGTGAGCTTCAGAAGTGCCAACTGCTCGAAGAACTGTTCCCGCAACTGGGGCGGCAGGCGATCGGCTTGGCGCTCTTCGACGACGCGCTCGGCGCGCTGCAGCACGTTGCGGGCGTGGACGAGTTGGCCCGACATCTTGGTGTGACCGGCCAGCGCCTGGGCCAGGGCCTTGGTCGTGGGCCCGAGCACCCCCAGCACCTCGCCGGCCGAGCCCGGAATGCCGCGGCCCAGGTTCTGTCCCGGCCCGCCGGGACCACCCGGACGCCGGTTACCGCCCTTGCCGCGCTTCTTGCCGCCATTGCGTCGATAGGGGAACATCGATGTCGTCATCACCTGGACAGTAGAGGATAGCTCAAACGCGCACCTTTCGGGTGTGCCCATGTCATGCGGGAGACACTCTGCTCAACGCGGCATGCGCATGCCTGACGGACGGCTCACAATCCCAGGATCGCCAAGGAGCCAGTACATACCCAGATGATCCGGCCCAAGTAGCTGAGCTTGGTCGACGCTGCGGCCGCATACGACACGGGCGGCACAAAGCGACGTTGGCAGGGCTGCGATCTCTGATTTCGGGTTTCCTCAACCGATACCGTTGAGCAACGGAAAATCAAGCGAAAAACTTCCTGCCATCCGCCGGCGCGATCGCACCAAGCACAAGGCGCCGGCCATGTTGCCCGAGGACGTTATCGCTGCCCCTGAGGCATTCAATCTTGCGACTGAACACCTGTCGTTCGATCGTGACGTTGTCCGCTGATGGAAAGTATCTAGGTGCCGCGATTGCCGGTACAAGACGGATCTCCGCGGATCCGCCGCCCTCGACACCAGCCCGCCGCGTTGATCCCCTTGAAATCACATCCTGCCCCCGCCCCGACGAACGTTTCTGCAGCCGACCAGCAAGGCCACACGCTCGCCTACTCGTTCCGGAGCATTGCGTTCGACTATGCGCGTGCCGCGATCGGGCTCGGCCTGTCGCTTTGCCTTCTGGTCATCACCGACGGCACGGTGGTGCATCTCGTGCTGCTCACAACCGCTGCGGGATGCCTCTGGTTCCTCGCCCGCACGAGACTGCGTCAACGCACCCGGGTCGGCGTCGAGGCGTGGGGCGTGCTCGTGACGCCCACCGGTGCGCGGGTCCCGTGGCAGGACCTCTCGCACCTGCGGCTGCGCTGGTTCGGCTCCCCCCGCACCGGCCAGGGTTGGCTGGAGCTGGAGTTGAAGGCTCCGGGTGCTACGGTGCGGATCGATTCGGAGCTGGAGGGCTTCGATCATCTGCTGGACGTCGCCGCCGAGGCGGCGCGCCGGAACGAGCTGGAGCTCGATCCGGCGACGGCCGTCAATCTCGCGGCGGCCGAGGCGAAGCCGATCAGAACTCGGGGCGGTAGTTCGGCGCCTCGCGGGTGATCGCCACGTCGTGCACATGGCTCTCGCGCCAGCCCGCCTGGGTGATCTTCAGCATGCGGCAGCCGCGCTGCATCGCCTTGATGTCGACGTTGCCCGTGTAGCCCATGGCCGCCCGCAGCCCGCCGATGAGCTGATGGATGATCTGGGCGACGTTGCCGCGATAGGGCACGCGGCCCTCGATGCCCTCCGGCACCAGCTTCAGCGTGTCACGCACCTCCTGCTGGAAGTAGCGGTCGGCCGAGCCACGGGCCATGGCGCCGATCGAGCCCATACCGCGATAGGCCTTGTAGGAGCGGCCCTGGTAGAGGAACACCTCGCCCGGTGCCTCGTCCGTACCGGCGAACATCGAGCCCAGCATCACGCAGTCGGCCCCGGCCGCGATGGCCTTCGCCAGGTCGCCCGAGGCCCGGATGCCACCGTCGGCGATCACCGGAACACCCTTCGCCCGGCACCGTGCCGCGACGTCCATGACGGCCGTCAGCTGCGGCACGCCGACCCCGGCGACGATCCGAGTCGTGCAGATCGAGCCCGGGCCGATGCCGACCTTGACGGCATCCACCCCGGCCTCGACGAGGGCCGAGGCCGCCTCGCCCGTCGCCACGTTGCCGGCGATGATCTGGGTCGCGTTCGACAGCCGCCGGATGCGGCCGACCATGTCGATCACACCGCGGCTGTGGCCATGGGCCGTGTCGACCACGATGACATCGGCCCCGGCCTCGATCAGTGCTGCGGCCCGCTCCAGCCCGGAATCGCCCGTCCCCGTCGCGGCCCCGACCCGCAGCCGGCCCAACTCGTCCTTGCACGCCAGCGGAAAGCGCTCCGCCTTCTCGATGTCCTTGACCGTCATGAGGCCCTTGAGGCGGAAGCCCTCGTCGACGACGAGCAGCTTCTCGATCCGGTGCTCGTGCAGCTTCGCCGTCGCCTCGGCCTTGGTGGTCCCCTCGCGCACCGTGATCAGCTTCTCGGCCGTCATCAGCTCGCGCACGGGCCGGTCGCTGCGCGGCACGAAGCGGACATCGCGGTTGGTGAGGATGCCGACCAGCCGGCCACTCGCACCGTCGGTCACGGGCAGGCCGGAGACGTTGTGCCGCTTCATGATGTCGAGGGCTTCAGACAGCGGCGTGTCGGGCCGGACGGTGAGCGGGTTCACCACCATCCCGGCCTCGAACTTCTTCACCTGCTGGATCTGCGCCGCCTGCTCCTCGATGCCGAGATTCTTGTGCACGATGCCGAGGGCACCGTGCTGCGCCATGGCGATTGCCATGGGGGCTTCGGTCACCGTGTCCATGGCGGCCGAGATGAGGGGGATGCGCAGCTCGATCTCGCGCGTCAGGCGGGTCGTCAGATCGACCTCTGCCGGCAGCACCTCCGAATAGGCGGGCTCCAGCAGGACGTCGTCGAAAGTCAGCGCCTCACGCACCGACACGCGTGTGTCCGTGTCCATTGCAACCTTGGTCCGATTCAGGTTGCGCGCCTCCATACACCCTGCCCGTGACGAGCGGAAGCGCGGGCCCGGCCGGCAGCCCTGCACCCGGCACGGGAGTCGCGTCCGATTGCTCGGAGGTCGCGCCGCCCTAGCTCTCCGGCGGAAACGGCACGAGGAGGCAGACCTTGGATCAGCGACTGATCGCCCTCTACGACGACTATACGCATGCGCGGATCGACCGCCGCATCTTCCTCGACGGCCTGACGAAGATCGCAGGCACGACGGCGGCCGGCCTGGCGCTCGTCCAGACGATCGCCGCCGATCCGGCGGCGGCAGCCCTGGTCCCCGCCGACGATCCCGACCTCGATACGAGCGAGGTGACCTACGGCTACGAGGACAAGCAGATCCGGGCTTACCGCGCCGCACCCAAGGACGCGTCGGGGCCGCTGCCCGGCATCGTCGTCATCCACGAGAACCGCGGCCTCAATGCGCATATCGAGGACGTCGCCCGGCGTGCCGCCAAGGCGGGCTTCGTCGCCCTCGCCCCGGATGTGCTCTCGCTCTCGGGCGGCACGCCGAAGGACGAGGACCAGGCCCGCGAGATGATCGGGAAGCTGGATGCGAAACAGGCCGTCGGCGCCCTCGCCACCGCGGTCACCTGGCTCTCAGAGCAGCCGGGCGTGAACGGCAAGGTCGGCGTGGTCGGCTTCTGCTGGGGCGGCGGGATGGCGGGCCAGGTGGCGGCCGCCGATCCGAAGGGCCTGGGCGGTGCCGTCGTGTTCTACGGCCGCACGGTCGAGCCCGAGAAGGTGCCGTCGATCAAGGTGCCGCTGCTCTTGAACTATGCTGGCCTCGACGAGCGCATCAACGCCGGCATTCCCGAGTTCCAGGCGGCCCTCGACAAGGCCGGCGTGCGCTACGACCTCTTCGTCTATGAGAAGGTCAACCACGCGTTCCACAACGACACCTCGGAAGCCCGCTACGACAAGGCGGCGGCCGAGCTCGCCTGGAACCGCACGATCGACTTCTTCAAGGAGAGCCTGACGGCCTGAATGCCGCGGGACCTGGACGCCTTATCACGCAGCCCGGGCGAGGCCGGCCCGGGTCCCGCCACCTTCGGCCGCCTTCGCCGCCTCTTGTGGGACCCGGCGGACGGTGCGCTGAAGCTGCGCTTCGTTCTGACGGGCCTGCTCCTTGCTGTGGCGGCCCTCGTCAACGCGCTGGTCCCGCTCCTCTTCGCCAAGGTGGTCGACCGACTGTCGCCCTCGGCCCAGGCGATGGCGGCACCCATCGCGCTCATGCTCGCCTATGTCGCCCTGCAATGGGTGGCGCGCGTCCTCAACGAGCTACGCTGGGGGCTCTATGGCCCGATCGAACAGCGCCTGCGCCGCGGTCTCGCACTCCGCAGCCTGGAGCATCTGCACGGCCTCTCGCTGGGCTTCCACCTGCAGCGGCGCACCGGTCAGATCAGCCGTGTGCTCGACAACGGCCTGAACGGCCTGCGCGAGTTGCTCTTCGACTCCGTCTTCCTGATCCTGCCGCTTGTCGCCGAGATGGCCTTCGTCGCCGCCGTCATGCTCATCCGCGTCCCGGCGATCTTCGCCTTCGTGCTGATGGTGACGCTCGCCCTCTACGCCGTGGCACTCGTCGCCGGCTCGGAGCGGCTGCGCGTGCACCAGCGCCGAGCCGTGGCCGAGGGTGCCGTCGCCCACGGCCGGGCGGTCGACAGCCTGCTCAACTACGAGACCGTCAAGTATTTCGGCAACGAGACGCACATCGCCGAGCGCTACGACCGCAGCCTCGCCGAGGTCGAGCGGCTCACCGTCCGCTCGCTCTTCTTCCGCAGCGTCACCGGCATCGTGCTGGTCAGCATCATTGCCCTCGGCATGGGCATCATGCTGCTGACCGCGACGAGCCGCGTCGCGGCGGGGGCGATGACCGTCGGCGAGCTGGTGCTGGTCAACGCCTACCTGCTCCAGCTGCTCCGCCCCATGGAGCGCCTGGGCCAGCTCTACCGCTCGATCAAGCAGGCGCTGGTCGACCTGGAGCAGCTGATCGAGCTCCTCGATGTCGAGCCCGAGGTGGCCGACCGGCCGGGTGCCAAGGCACTGCCGGCCGGCCCGGGTGCCGTCCGCTTCGAGGACGTCCGCTTCGCCTACGGCGCCGGCCGCACGATCCTGGACGGCGTCGACGTCGACGTCGCCCCTGGCCGCATGCTGGCGCTCGTCGGCCCGACCGGTGCCGGCAAGTCCACCGTCGCCCGCCTCCTCTTCCGCTTCTACGACCCGACCGAGGGTCGCGTCCTGGTCGACGGCCACGACCTGCGCGAGGTGACCCAGGCGAGCCTGCGTCAGGCCATGGCCGTCGTTCCGCAGGACACCGTGCTGTTCAACGACACGATCGGCTACAACATCGCCTTCGGCCGCCCCGAGGCGACGTCGGCCGAGATCGAGGCCGCCGCCAGTGCTGCGCAGCTGGACGGCTTCATCAAGCTGCTCCCCGACGGCTACGGCACGCTGGTCGGCGAACGCGGCCTGAAGCTCTCGGGCGGCGAGAAGCAGCGCGTCGCCCTGGCCCGCGCCATCCTGAAGCGACCCCGCATCTTCATCCTCGACGAGGCGACCTCCGCGCTGGACAGCGCCACCGAGCGGGCGATCCAGAAGAACCTGCGCGAGGTCTGCAAGGGTACGACGACCATCGTCATCGCGCACCGCCTCTCGACCATCGTCGATGCCGACGAGATCCTGGTGCTGGAGAAGGGCCGCATCGTCGAGCGTGGCACCCATCCCGACCTATTGCAGAGGAACGGCCTCTACGCCCGCCTCTGGCGCCGCCAGTCGGTCAGCCGCCAGCCTGCCTAACCCGGCACGCGTGCCGTGATCATGTTGAGCCCGTTCGGCGTCAGCCGGCGCTCGATCCGCTCGAAGCCCGCCGCCGCGAGCCAGGCCCGCTGCTCGCCCTCGGTGTAGACCCGCCCGCCCTCGTAGAAGCTGAGGAAGACGAGGTCGAACAGCGCCGAGCCCTCCGGCCGCCGCCGGTCGTCGTCGACCATCTGGCCGATGACGTAGATCGACGCCCCCGGTGCCAGCGCCGGCCGGATGTTCCGGATCGCCGCCGCGGCCTCGTCGGGGGCGAGGACCTGCAGGAACGAGCGCACCACGGCGACGTCGAAGCTGCCCGCGAGCGGTGCCGCGATCACGTCCGCCGCCTGCAGCGCAATTCGCCCGTCGAGCCCCGCCTCGCGCACGCGGCGCTCCGCGATCGGCAGGACTGTCGGCGGTTCGAGCAGGGTCGCCCGAAGGCCCGGCCAGCGCTCGCAGAGAGCGATGGAGATCCCGCCGGAGCCCCCGGCCACATCGAGAAGGTGGCGGTAACCACCGAAGTCGACCGCGTCCGCCAGCTTCCACCCTGCCAGCAGCCCGTCCGGATGCTGACCCTCGAAGAACGCCTCGACCTGCGCCGGTGTCATGTGCGCGAAGTCGTGCGCCGCCATTGGCTTGTCGTTGCGGATCGACTCGGCCGCCAGCAGGGCGCCCCGCCAGAGGTCCTCCAGGAGCTTGTGCTGGTCGCCGATGAAGTGCGGCCGGCCGCGCACCAGATAATGCTCAGCCTCCTCGCTGTTGGCGAAGCGCCCGTCCGGCCCCGCCCGGAGGATGTCGATCGCCGCCAGCCCGTTCAGCAGGCCACGCAACCGCTCCGCCGAAGCCCCTCCCAGCCGGGCCGCAAGCTCCTTCGCGTCGGCCGGACCCTCCGCCAATGCCGTGAACAGATCGAGCTTCATGCCGGCCAGCAGCGCGAAGGGCGCCATCACGGCACCCTTGCAGCGGTCGAGCGTCGGCGAGGGCGGCAGCGGGGCCATCAGACCAGCGCCACGACGCGCCCGGGCCCGCCGCTCGCCCCCTGAACCGGCGGTGACATCGCGACGAGCGTGGCCCCGACCGGCGGCAATTTGCCGAGATTGGCCAGCCCCTCCACCGCCCAGCGGTTCGCCGGCAGCCAAGTCCGGTGCGTGCGCATCTCCTTCGACGGCCCGGGATCGATCGACAGCGTGTCCACCCCCAGCCCGAGCACGTCGCGCTCTTCGATCAGGAAGCGTGCCGTCTCGTCGTGGAAGGCCGGGAAGTGCATCACGCCCGCCTCGTCGGCATTGCGGTAGCCCGGACCGTTCGTCCGTGTATCCCACCCGCTTCGCATCGCCACGCAACAACCCTCCGGCAGCGTACCGTGCCGGCTCTCCCAGGCCTTGATGTCGTCGGGCGTCACTGTGGTGTCCGGGTCGTCGGCCGCCCGAGCCGAGATGTCGACGATAGCCAGCGGCACCACCAGTTCCTCGGCCGTCACCCGGTCGATCGTCCGACCGTCGGCGGTGAAGTGGATGGGCGCATCGAGATGCGTGCCCGCATGCTCGCGGATCCGCCAGTGGGCCGAGTTGACCTTCTCGTTCGCCCAGGTCTTGAACGGCTGGATGACCACCGCCGGATCGCCGCCATAGGTCGGGAAGTCCGGCCTCAGCACATGGGTGAGGTCGACCACCGTCGAGAACGTCACGGGCCGACGCACGCGCCGGCTCGGACCCCGCCCCGCATCCGCCGGCGACCACAACGGCTTCAGCCCGGCGATCAGCCACGACGTGCACATGCGCCACCTCCCTTTTTCTGGTGTCGAGAGTAGGCGCAGGCGTGCCCGGAGGCAGCCCCTATTGCTGCACCCCGGTCTCGCTCCCGGGCCGTCCCTGCCAGGGCCAGCGGCCTTCGAGCTCCAGCTCGAGCGACCAGCTGAGGAAGGTGCGGATGGCGACGATGATCGCCAGCACGCCGACGCTCGAAAATGTTGGCGTTACCGCGACGGTGCGGATGATGTCGGCGGCGACCAGGAACTCGAGACCCAGCAGCAGCGACCGGCCGAGCCCGCTGCGGTAGCCCTGATAGGCGCCGGCATCGGCACGGGCCACAGCCCAGAGGAAGCGCAGCGTCGCCAGCAGGATGCCGATGATGATCAGCGCCACGCCGGCCAGATCGACGCACTGGCCGGCGAACTCGATCGTCTCGGCATTCGGCATGGGAGTTCCGCTGTCGTGGAGCGCTACGCCGCCGAGCTTGTCGCCGCCAGGATGCGCTCCGCAACCATCTCCTGCAGCTGCCAGAGATTGACGTCGCGGATGCCGATCGCCTCCAGATGCTCGACCGTGTTGCAGAGATACTCGGCACCCGAGCCCAGATGCCCGACCGCGGTCGCCAGCACGTCCGCCACCTCGTCGAGCGGCAGGCGCCCGGCATAGGCCGAATGCCGGCGGTTGACCGTGAACCCCAGCGCCCGGAGCGGCCCGTCGGTGGTGCGCACCAGCAGCCAGGTCGGCACGTTCGCCGGCGGCCAGTAGCTCATCTCGCGGCGCAGCAGCAGTTCCATCCGCTCGACCGCGTGTTCGGCCGGGATTCGGTAGAGAACGCCGCGGCACTGCCCGCCGCGGTCCAGCGCCATCATCAGGCCCGGCCGCTCCACCGTGCCGCGCCAGCGCGTCAGCTTCAGGCAGAACGAGCGGTGCCAGCCCCGCGCCACCGCCTGCCGCTGCTCGGCGACCTCGCAAGCGGGCTTCCAGATCAGCGACCCGTAGGCGAAGAGCCAGAGATCCTGGCCGGCACCGTTGAGCGCCAGCATCTCTTGCGCGAGGCGCGCATAGTCCTCGTCGGTGAGGTGAACACGATCCGGCTCCGGCCCGGTGTCCTCCACCGTCCGGTGCACGCGCTCGACCAGTGCGGCGGTCAGCCTCGGCCGCATGGCCTCCTGCCCTCGTGTTCGCCGCGAAGCTAGCGTCTCGACGGCAGCGCACAAGACGGACGACACACCCGCCCCATGCGCACTGCGTCGCTGAACCGCTGCCGGCACCCTCCGTCCTTGACCTAGGTCAATGACGCCCCGTGCCCGCGGCGCTAACCGCCTGGAATCATGACAGGCACCTCCGTTTCCGTGCCGGAGCTTCCGGCAGCCCTCACCTTCGGCCTGCGGCCCCTGCCCCTGTTCCCGCTCTCGATCGCCCTCCAGGCCATGGTCCGCTCGGCCGTGCGCCGCCACCCGACGATGTTCGCGCGCCTCGGCGACCAGGCCGGCAAGGTCTTCGTCATCGACCCGACCGACCTGCCTTTCGTCGTGGTCATGACGCCGCGCACCGAGAACCCCGAGATCGCGGCGGTGCGCCGCGGCCACGAGTCCGACGCAGACGCCCGGATCACCGGTCGGCTCGCGGCGCTGGTCGGCCTCGTGCACGGCGTCTACGACGGCGACGCCCTCTTCTTCACCCGCGATCTCGTCGTCGAAGGCGACATGTCGGCCGTCGTGGCCCTGCGCAACACGCTGGACAATGCCGAGATCGACCTCGTCGCCGAGGCCGCCGCGATGCTGGGTCCGCTGGCCAATCCGGCCGAGCGGGTCGGCCGCCTCGCCGTCGGCTTCGCCGAGCGCGTCACCGGCATCACCTTCGCCCGCCCAGGGAGCGGCTCATGACGGTCACCATGACGGCGCTGGCCGGCTCCACCCGAGGCCCGGCCATGGGCTCCGGACGCCGCAAGCTGGAACTGGTCTGCCCCGCCGGCACCCCGGCCGCCATGCGCGCCGCGATCGAGGCCGGGGCCGATGCGGTCTATTGCGGCTTCTCGGATGAGACCAACGCCCGCAACTTCCCGGGCCTCAACTTCAGCCCCGAGGAGATGGCCGAGGGCATCGCCTACGCCCACAAGCGCGGCGTGAAGGTCCTTGTGGCCATCAACACCTTCCCCCGCGCCGGCTCGCCCGGTGCCTGGCACCGGGCCGTCGACAACGTCGCGGCGGCCGGCGGCGATGCCGTGATCCTGGCCGACATCGGCCTGCTCGACTACGCCGCCCTGAAGCATCCGAAGCTGCGCCTGCACCTCTCGGTCCAGGCGGCCGCCGCCAGTGCCGACTCGATCAACTTCTACGTCGACCGCTTCGGCGTGAAGCGCGTGGTGCTGCCGCGCGTGTTGACGGTCGCCGAGATCGCAGCACTCAACAAGGAGATCGCCTGCGAGACCGAGGTGTTCGTCTTCGGCGGTCTCTGCGTCATGGCCGAAGGGCGCTGCTCGCTCTCGTCCTACGCCACCGGCTGCTCGCCCAACATGAACGGCGCCTGCTCGCCGGCGAGCCACGTCACCTTCGCCCAGGAAGGCGACCACTACGCCTCGCGCCTCGGCGAGTTCATGATCAACAAGGTGCCGAACGGCGTGCCCGTCCCCTACCCGACCCTGTGCAAGGGCCGCTTCACCGCCGGCGGCGTCACCGCGCACATCTTCGAGGATCCGGGCAGCCTGGATGCCAGCCAGTTGATCCCGCCGCTCGCCGAAGCCGGCGTCACCGCCCTCAAGATCGAGGGGCGCCAGCGCAGCCGCAGCTACACCGACGCGGTGGTGCGGGCCCTCCGCGGTGCCGTCGACGCGCACGCGCGCGGCCTGCCGATCGACAGCCGGGCCCTGATGGCGCTGTCGGAAGGTGCGGCCACCACCAGCGGCGCCTACCAGAAGACGTGGCGGTGACGACATGAGCGTGAAGAAGAAGCGCGGGAGCACGAGCCCCGCCGACACGAACAGGCCGATGCTCACGCTGGGTGCGGTCCTCTTCAACTGGCCGGTCGAGCAACTGCACGACTTCTACGCCCGGATCGCCGACGAGGCGCCGGTCGAGCGCGTGTGCATCGGCGAGGTGGTCTGCTCGAAGCGCCTGCCGTTCTACGCCGAAGACCTGCCCGTGATGATCGAGCGGCTGCAGAAGGGCGGCAAGACGGTCATCCTGTCCTCGCTGGCCCTGCCGACGCTCACGCGTGAGCGGGCGATGATCCGCGACCTCGTCGCCATCCCGGGCGTGCTGGTCGAGGCGAACGACGTCTCGACCTTCCCGAATCTCGCCGGCCGTCCGCACACGATCGGCCCGTTCATCAACACCTACAACGAGGGCACCGTCCGCTTCGTCGAGAAGCAGGGTGCGGTACTGGTCGCTCTACCGCCGGAATTGCCGATTACCTCGATGGCGGCCCTCGCCGCCAACGCCTCGGTGCCCCTGGAGGCCTGGGCATTTGGTCGTGCCCCGCTCGCCATCTCGGCCCGCTGCTACCACGCCCGCCTTAATGGCCTCGCCAAGGATTCCTGCCAGTTCGTCTGCGGCGAGGACCTGGACGGGCTGCCGGTCGACACGCTCGAAGGCCGCCCGTTCCTCGCCGTCAACGGCGTGCAGACGCTGTCCGACGCCTATGTGAGCCTGCTCGGCGACCTGCCCCGCCTGCTGGCCGCCGGCATCCGCTCGTTCCGCCTCTCGCCGCACACCTGCGACATGGTCGCGGTGGCCAAGCTGTTCCGCGCCGTCCTCGACGGGACCTGCGATACAGCGGAGGGCGAGCGGCGCCTGGCCGACCTCGTCCCCGGCGCCCGCTTCGCCAACGGCTTCGCCCACGGCAAGCCCGGCCACCAGTTCGTCGAAGCGGCGTAGCTGCGGATCAGGCCGGCGCCTCGGCGAGGCTCGCCACGCGCCGACCCTGGGCCGCCGTCGCCCGGTAGAGGATGACGGCGAAGAGCAGCATCGAGCCGATGGTCACGAGCGAACCGGCGATGGCGACGGGCTCGCCCTCGTGGTGGCCCATGACCACCATGGCGATCCCCGGCACCATGAGCAGCATGCCGACGGTCGCCATGGCGAAGTGGACGCGCGGGAGCCGCCCCCCGGCCATGCCCGGCACCACGTGATAGGCGAGGCCGTAGAGCATCATCGACACCCAGCCCAGGAGGTTGAGGTGGGCGTGCGCCGGGGCCAGCGTGAAGTCCTGCGCCATCCCCATGGCGATGCCGATCGACATCCCGACCAGCGCACTCGCCACACCCAACCTGAGAAACCACCGCGACACGTCGTTCATCATCGTCTCCCGCCCGCAAAACCGTCGTTGGCGGGAAGATCGGCCGGCTCTGTAACAGGTGCGTCGGCTGGTGCTGCCGGAGTGTTTCGATTGTGTCGTCGCTCAGCCGGCGAGCACACGACAGGCGCAGCCTCGTGCCTCGGTGACCGACAGCACCCAGCCGTCGACCAGCACGATTCGACCTGAGGCGAAATCGTCGCGGATTAGGTCGCCAACCATAGCGCGCAGGGCCTGCCGCCCCGCGGCCGCGCCGACCAGATCGTGGGCCATGGCGGCAGCCTCACGTGCATGGTCCGGATGGGCACTCAAATGCCGTCGGCCGACACTCTCCGGCGTCCCGTCGAACAGGGCGCCCACGGTCGCCGCCGGATCCGCCGCCGGGAACGGCACGAGAGCGCCGCCGAGCAGCCCGAGCGCGCCGCGGCGCGGGATCATGCCGACCTCAGATGGGCGGCGAGGCGGGCCGACATGGCGCAGATGGTCAAGGTCGGGTTGACCCAGCTCGAGGTCGGGAACACCGAGCTGCCGGCGACATAGAGGTTTTCGACGCCATGCACGCGGCAGTCGGCGTCGACCACACCCTTTCTCGGATCCGCCGCCATCCGCGTCGTTCCCATATGGTGGTAGCCGCAGAACACGATGTCGGGCCACTGCGGCTCGGGCTCGGTCATCCACTCGGCCAGCCGCACGCGGCCGATGTCGAGCCGCCCCAGTTCGCGCCCGAGTCTCAGGGCAAGTTCGCGGCCCGTCTTCAGCTCCAGGTTGGAGCGCAGGCGCCAGGTGAGGAGCGCCTGGGGCCGGCCGAAGGAATCGGTCGCATCCGTCAGCGTCACCCGGTTGTCGGGATCCGGCAGCTGCTCGGGAAAGAGCGTCAACGCCATGACCGGCGCCTTCGGCCATGAGCCGTCTCGCAGGCGCCGGTACAAACCCTTGCCCGTGCCACGGAGATCCTTGGCGACGCGCCAGAAGGCCTCGCCCGTGCCGTGACCTTCTACGATCTGGGCCAGATTGTAGGCGCCGCTCGGCACATGGACGCGCTTGCCGTCCTCGGTGCGCGGGTAGGTGAAGCGGAGCACGGCATGTACCAGCCCCTGCTTGCGCTGGACCTCGGCCGGCAGCTCGATGTTCGTCCAGTGCTGCATGTGATCGCGGCCGAAGCGGCCGTAGCGTGCTGCGATCAGCAGCTCGGCGTCGCCTTCGATCCAGCCGATCTCCGGCTCGGGGTGCTCCATGAAGAACCGGCCGACGCAGTCGTGCTCGTTGCCGAGCCCGGCCAGCAGAAGCTGGCGCGCATTGTCGATGCCGCCGCAGGCGAGGACGTAGGTGCGGGCCGTTGCCGTCGCGGTGCGGCCCTCGACGTCACCGATCCGCAGGCCCGTCACCGCGCGTCGCTGCGGGTCGCTGTCGATGCCGGTAACCGTCGCATGCAGCACGACCCGCACCCGCTCCGCCCGCTCCAGGTCCTCTCGATACCGCGTGCCGAACCGGGTCGGCGGGCTGACCCGGAAGTAAGTGAAGCCCAGCATCGCCGGATCGAACGGCAGCGGCGCCCTGCCCGTCGCGACCTCATGGTCCCCGTCGAAGGGCTGCGGCCCGACCTCGCAGAGTTCCTGCGCCCGCGGATACCACGGCGCCAGTTCCGCCATCGTGATCGGCCAGCCGCTGTGCGGAACCGCCGGCCGGGTCTCCAGATCGATCTGCAGCAGCGGGTGGCAGCAACCGCTCCAGTGCCCGGTGGTGCCTCCGAGCCGGCGCAGGCGCGAGGTGAAGAGGTCGTAGTAGGGATCGCCCTCGGTCTCGCCGATCGCCAGTTCCTGCACCGCCTGCTCGAAACCGAAGCCGCCGCTTTCCAGCAGCAGCACGCGCAGAGGCGAGGATGCCAGCTCCAGCGCCAGCGTGATCCCGGCCGGCCCGCCGCCGATGATGCAGACGTCGGCCTCGAAGTGCTGCCCGTCGTCGAGCGCCCGAAGATCGAGCAGCATCGCAACCGTTCAGTTCAGGCGCCGGCTCCGGTCCTTCAGCACCTCGCGCGCCGCATTGTGGCCCGGGATGCCGGACACGCCCCCACCCGGATGCATCGAGCTGCCGCAGACATAGAGGCCGCGGATCGGCGTCCGGTAGTCGGCGTAGTGTGCGGCCGGTCGGGTGAAGAACACCTGGTCCGGCGCCAGTTCGCCATGGAAGATATGGCCCTGCGGCAGGCCAACGATCCGTTCCAGGTCCGGAGCCAGCAGCACCTGCATGTCGATGATCTCGTTGCGCCAGCCGGGGGCGAAGGTCTCGATGGCGTCCAGCACGTTCGACACGAGCTTGTCCCGCTCCTGGTCCCAGCTGCCGCCCTTCAGTTCGTAGGGCGCATGGCCGCCGAACAGGTTCACGACATGCTTGCCGGGCGGGGCCAGGCTGTCGTCGCGGATGGTCGGGACGACCGGCGTCACGAAGGGCTTCGAGGAATACCAGCCGTACTTCGCGTCGTCGTAGGCCCGCTCCAGATAGTCGATGTCCGGGCCGATATGGACGTAGGTCGGATAGTCGAACCCGGCCTTTTCGGGGTCGAAGGCGCTGTATTGCGGCGGCCGGTGACAGGCGACATTGATCTTGAACGCCGTCGAGAAGGTTCGATAGCCTTCGAGGTCGCGGACATAGTCAGCCGGCAACTCCTTGCGATCGACCATCTTCAGCATCAGCGTCTTGGCGTTGACGTTCGAAATCACGAGCGGGGCGCGGTAGTCCTCCCCGTCCGCCGTCACCACGCCGACCGCCCGCCCCTCCTCGACCAGAACCCGGGCGATCGGGCTGTCCGTCTTCACCTCCAGCCCGAACCGCGCGCCGGAGGCGGCGATCGCCTTCGTGATCGTCCCCATCCCGCCGCGCACGAAGCCCCAGCCGCCGGCCCCCTCGTGCTCGCCCATCAGATGGTGCAGCAGCACATAGGCCGAGCCCGGCGTCTTCGGCCCGGCGAAGGTGCCGATCGAGGCGTAGTAGGCGAAGATCGCCCGGATCTCCGAGCGCTCGAACCACTGCGCCAGATAGTCGTCGGCCGACTGCGTCAGCAGGTCGACGATTCGATAGAACGTGCCGCCGATCTTGCGATACTTCCACGCGAAGGACGCCGTCTCCTTTAGATCCCGCCAGTCGCCGCGGGTCGGGTCGACCGGCGTGTCGAACAGCATCTTGCGGACGACTTTGAGCGACTCCTGCAGATAGGCGTCGAACTCGGGATAGATCGCGGCGTCCTTCTGCGAGAAGCGGGCGAAATTCGCCTGCGTCTTCGCCATGTCGTCCGAGAAGATGATCCCGCCATTGTCCGGCAGCGGGCAGAAGAGGTCGTTAGCTGGCAGCACCTCGAGCCCGAACTTCGCCAGCTCCAGGTCGGCGATGATGCGCGGGTGCAGGATGCTCATGACGTAGGAGAAGATCGAGGCGCGGAAGCCCGGGCTGAACTCCTCCGTCACCGCCGCCCCGCCGAAGATCGGGCGCCGCTCCAGCACCAGCGTCTTGAGGCCGGCCTTGGCGAGGTAGGAGCCGCAGACGAGGCCGTTGTGCCCGCCGCCGATGATGATCGCGTCGTACCGACCCGCCGCCATGATCCGCTCCTTGGAAAATCCATCGGCTTGGTGGCGCGTTCTCCGCCCACCCGCAAGCCGCCAGCGTGACCGGAGCCCGCAGGGCTGGTAGTCTGCAACCGACGGAGCCTGAGCATGACCGCCACCGCACCCGCCAAACGCCCGATGACCGCCGACGAGTTCCTCGCCTGGGCTGAAAGTCAGCCACGCCGCCAGGAGCTTCACGCCGGCGAGGTCTTCGCGATGTCGCCGGAGCGCCTGGAGCACAACGAGGTCAAGACCGCCGTCTGGGGCGGACTGAACGACGGCATCAGACGTGCCGGCCTACCGTGCAGTGCCCTGGGCGATGGCATGTCCGTGCGTGTCGACGAGACGACGGTGTACGAGCCGGACGCCCAGCTACGCTGCGGACCCCGCCTGCCCAAGGGCACCATCGAGATCCCCGATCCGCTCGTCGTCGTCGAGGTCGCCTCGCCGTCGAGCAGCCGCATCGACAAGGCGATCAAGCTCGAAGGCTATTTCCGCATTCCCTCGGTCCGCCACTACCTGATCGTCGCCGTCGAGCACCGGAAGATCATCCACCACCGCCGCGGTGACGACGGCACCATCACGACGACCGTGCTTGCCGGCGGCACCCTGACGCTCGACCCGCCGGGCCTCTCGCTCGACGTGGCGGCCTGCTTCCCGGAGTAGCCTCTTCAGCCGAGGCAAGCGTCCACGATCGCGGCGACCGTCTCGTGGTCGGTGCCGCAGCAGCCGCCCACGATCGTGAGCTGCGGCAGGTGCCGACGCAGGTCCGCACAGCGCCGTGCCAGATCCTGCTGATCGCCGCGGTCGAGGCTGGTCGACGCATCGAGCTCCGCATGGCTCCGCGCCGAAGCGTTGGCGCGATAGCCACGGACTCGCCCGAGCCATGCGCCCCCTTCCGCGAACGCCGGCGCGACATGGCTAGGATGGGCGCAGTTGACCATGAAGTACGCCGGCGCTCCCTCCGTCGCCGCGTCGACCTGCTCGACCGCCTCGCGGAGGCTCTCGCCGGAAGGCAACCGCCCGTCCGTCTCGACCGTGAAGGAGACGACGGCGGCGATCCCCTGCTTCTGTGCGGCCCGGACCGCACCGATCGCCTCCTCGGCATAGGTCAGCGTCATCGCGGCGATGAAATTGGCCCCACCCTCGCGCAGCGCCGCAATTTGTGGCGCGTGATAGTCCGCTGCCGCCTCGGGCGTCATGCGTTGGCCCACGGCATAGCCGTCACCACGCGGCCCGATGCAGCCCCCGATCACCAGCCGGACCGAGCCCGCCAACTCGTCGCGCAGGGCCAGCAGAAACCTGCAGGCGTCCCGGTTCGCGGCTGCCAGGGCGTCCGGATCGTACCCGAGGCGCTCACCCCAGGCACCGTGCGCCCGCCAGGTCGGCGTGTTCAGCAGCAGCCCCACACCGCGCTCGCGCGCTACGGCGACGTACGGGTCGAGGTAGCGCCGCAGCACCGCCCGACCGCTTTCCGTCTGCACCAAAGGAAAGGCGGTGAACTCCGGCAACTCGATGCCCTGCTCGTAGACGAGCGTGGTCTCCAACCCGCCGTCGCACATGAACAGCTCCGGACCGAACTGCGGCAGGGCCCACGCCTCACCTACCACCGTCATCTCGCATCTCGTCGACCCGGAGGTTTGGGTAACATCGCACCCGCTCTACCCGGTTCGTCCGGTGATCTCGGCCAGGAACGCGTCCGCCACCGCCAGATAGGCGTCGATGTCCGCCTCGTCGTGGGCGGAGGCCTGCGGCCCGGCCGAGGCCACGGCGTCCCAGCAGCCCCGGTTCGCCATGAAGACCCGCCGCGTGTCGATCAGCTCGACATCGAGTGAGGCTGCCGCTTCCGCACCGTTCCTCGGCAGGTCGGGGGACAGGCAGTAGCCCGAGCGTGGACCCAGCCGGAAGGCACGCCAGGGCAGGCCGTGGCGGGCGAACAGGTCGTCCAGTCCGCCGGCGAGCCGCCCACCGAGCATGTCAAGGCGAGCATATCCCTCCGGCGTCAGCACGTCCCTTAGTGCCGCGCGTGCCGCAGCAATGGCGACCGCCGAGGCGTAAGTCGTGCCGCCCGTCGCGATTCCGGCCGGACCGATGTCGACGTCGAGATGCCGGCGGAACAGGCCGGCGATCTCCTCGCTCATGCCGTAGAGGCCGAAGGGGATGCCACTACCGAGGCCCTTGCCCAGCACGACGAAATCCGCCTCCAGCGACCAAGCGCCGACGAGGCCGCCATAGGCGAACTGGAACGTGTGGGCTTCGTCGAGGCAGAGCAGGGTCCCGTGCCGCCGCGTGACGTCACGCAAACCCGCCAGAAATCCGGGCTGCGGCAGCACGAGGTTGCAATTGGTCAGCGCCGGCTCGGTCAGGACGAGGGCGACGTCGCCCCGCGCCAGCCGCGCTTCCACCGCACCGAGATCGTTGAACGGCAGGATCTCGGTGCGCCCGCTGATACCGCTCGGCAGCCCGAGCAGCGACGGCACGCTTCGCCCGTCCTGCTCGATCACCAGCGTGTCGTCGAGATGCCCGTGATAGTGGCCGCCGAAGAGGATGACGGTCTCGCGCCCGGTGGCGGTGCGGGCGATGCGGATCACCTCGGTGTTCGCCCCCGACGCCGAGAGCGTGAACTGCCAGAAAGGCATGCCTACGCGCGCGGCCAGCATCTCCGCCACCTCGATCGCCCCCTCGACCGGCAGCAGGTAGTGAGCCCCCCGTGCGGCCGCCTCGGCCACAGCACGGGTGATAAGCGGCGCACCGTAGCCCATCGTCATGCTGAGGTCGCACAGGTTGAAGTCGAGATACGCGTTGCCGTCGACGTCGACGAACCGCGGCCCCTCGCCATGGCTCACATAGAGCGGCGGCGTGCGGAAGAGGCCGCGCATCCAGCTCATCGGTACGCCGCCCGGCAGATGCCGCTCGGCCCGGTCCGTGAGTCGGGCGGAGGTCGGCGTCCGCTGCCGGAAACGTTCCTCCTCCGCCAGGCGGAGCTGCCGCAGGCGTCGGCGGTCGATGGTCATCGGGCAACCCCTCCTCGTTATTGCCGCAGCGTCCGTCCGCCCGCGAGCGTGACGGAAGGCCGGCAAGTCGTCTTCCCGGAGGCCATGACGCCCGGGGCGTGATGTCGCGCATTCCGGCTGATTCGAAGCCGGCGCGAAACGCGCGTTACCGGACGTAGCCTCATCTGTTGTAGAGGCCGGTAAAGGCCCAGGGTGGACGGGGAATGAAGCGCTTTCGGATCACGCATCGCACGACCTACGCCTACAGCGCGCCGGTGGCTCTCGGGCCCCAGCGGCTGATGATGCGGCCGCGCGACAGCCACGACATGAACCTCGACGAGACGACCCTCGTCCTCGAGCCGCCGGCCGCCAACATCCGCTGGCTGCACGACGTCTGGGGCAACTCGGTGGCGGTCGCGACCTTCGCTGGCGAGACCGACCGGCTGATGGTCGAAAGCCGGCTCGTCGTGAACCATTATGGCCTCGTCGCCCCCGACATCGTCATGGACCCCTCGGCCGAACAGTGGCCGTTCGAGTACAGTGCCGAGGAGTTGCCCGACCTGCGGCCCTATCTGGAGCGCCTCTATCCGGGCGACGCCGCGACCCCACGTTGGGCCCGCCAGTTCGTGCGCGACGGCGACATGCTGCCGACCCAGTCGGTGCTCCTCGACATGATGCAGGGCATTCGCGAAACCATCCAATATCACCGTCGCGATGAGCTCGGTGTGCAGCCGCCCGAGCAGACGCTCACGACCGGCGGCACCTGCCGCGACCTCGCCGTGCTGATGATGGAGGCGCTTCGGACGCTGGGCTTCGCCACCCGCTTCGTCAGCGGCTACCTCTACGATCCCGCAGCCGATCCGTCCGCCAATGGCGGCGAGGCGCATGTCGGCGGCGGCGCCACCCACGCTTGGCTCGACGTCTATCTGCCGGGTGCCGGCTGGGTCGAGTTCGACCCCACCAACGCGCTCTATGGCGGGGCCGACCTCATCCGCATCGCCGTCGCCCGCGACCCCAGTGCCGCCATGCCGCTGACGGGCTCGTTCAGCGGCCCCGGCGGCACGACCTCGACGATGACGGTCGAGGTCACCGTCGACCGCATCGACTGATCGCCCCTCAGGCCGGTGCACCCTCGGGCCGGAGCCGGCCGCCCTCGGGCTCCGGCGAAGGCTTGCGGTGCCCTGGTCGGTGCTTGTCGAGAGCCAGCACCAGGCCTGCGGCGACGAGGCACATGATGCCGGCGACGATCAGCGCCGGCATGTAGGTGTTGAAGACGTCGCGCGTGGTACCCGCACCGAAAGCGGCGACGGCAGCACCCAACTGGTGGCCGGCGAAGACCCAGCCGAAGGTGATGTTGGCCTTCTCGGCGCCGAACCGCTCAGCCGTCATGCGGACCGTCGGCGGTACCGTCGCCACCCAGTCGAGCCCGTAGAGGACCGTGAAGAACGCGAGGCCGTAGAACGTGAACTCGGTGAACGGCAGGAACAGCAGGGCCAGCCCGCGCAGGCCGTAATACCAGAACAGCAGCCAGCGATTGTCGTAGCGGTCGGACAGCCAGCCGGAGAGCACCGTGCCGACGAAGTCGAAGATGCCGATCCCGGCCAGCACGCTCGCCGCCAGCACCGGCAGCACACCGAAATCCCCGCAGAGCGTGATCCAGTGCGTCTGGATGAGCCCGTTGGTGCTGAGCCCGCAGACGAAGAAGGTGGCGAACAGCACCCAGAAGGTACGGCTGCCGGAGGCGGCGCGCAGGGCGACGAGCGGCGCCATCAGCAGCGTTCGCAGCCCCTGCTCCTGGGCCGGCGCCGGAACGATGTCGGTGGCACCGTAGGGCGCGAGGCCGACATCCGACGGCCGGTCGCGCAGGAGCAGCAGCACCAGCGCCATCGCCAGGAGAAGCCCGGCGAGAACGAGGCAGAGGCCTATCCGCCAGCCGTAACGCTCGGTGAGTGCTGCCAGCATCGGCAGGAAGACGAGCTGTCCCGTCGCCGTGCTGGCCGTCAGCATGCCGACCACGAGGCCGCGCCGCTCGACGAACCAGCGTGTGGCGATGGTGGCGCCGAGAACGAGCGCCATCATGCCGCTGCCGAGGCCGACGACGATCCCCCACAGCAGCACCAGCTGCCAGACCTCCGTCATCAGGAACGAGCCGAGCAGCCCCGCCACGATCAGCGTCAGGGCGACGCCGACGACCGGCCGCACGCCGTACCGGTTCATGAACGCGGCGGCGAACGGGCCGATCAGCCCGAAGAGGACGAGACGGAGTGCGAGGGCCGAGGAGATCTCGCCGTTCTGCCAGCCGAACTCCCGCTGCAGAGGCACGATCATCACGCCGGGCGCGCTCAGCGCACCGGCGGTCGCCAGCATGGTGAGGAAGGTGACCCCCACCACCACCCACCCGTAGTGGATGTCCTTAGCCGCAAGGCGGGACGAGAGGGCCGTCGAGAGCATCAATGCTCCTCGAGTTGCGGGCACATACCCGTATTGGGGTGCGCAATATGGACCAGGGTTATCTCAGAGTACCTCGAGGAAAGAGCGCAGCTGCCCCACGAATTGAGGGCCCATGCTGGTCTCGATCTTGCTTTGTGCTTCGTTCCAGAGCGGCAGCCCGTCGCGCAGGGCCGACTCGCCGGCCTCCGCGAGCACCACCGTTGCCTCGCGCTGGTCGTTGCCCGGCTTCACGGCCACGAACCCGCGGCGCTGCAGCAGCTTCACGTTCCTGCCGATGGTCGAGCGATCGAGCTCGGTCCGCCGCCCGATCTCGGTCAGGGAGACGGGCTGGGCCTGCTCCACCGTGCGGAGCAGGCTGTACTGGGCCACGCTCAGGCCGACGGGCTCGAGGGCAGCATCGTACACGGCCGTCACCTTGCGGGCGGCGGAGCGCAGAAGAACGCAATAGCAAGGGTGCTGCATGGCTTCGGGATAGAATCGGCTCCCCGCGCCCTGCAAGAGCCAACATTAAGGCTCGCTTATACGTCAGGCGGTGTCGTCGGCGTAGATCCGCAAGTAGCGGCGCTCCGTCTCGATGCCGACGAAGCGTTCGCCGAAGACGACGCAGAGTCGTTGCGCCAGCGCCACCACCGCCGAGGTGGCGTCGCTGCGGATTCGCAGCAGCAGCATCGGCCGCCGTCGCCCCTCGTAGACGCCGTCCCCCTCCTGCATGGTGAAGCTCGGGAAGAACTCGCCGACCACATGGGCCACCCGGTCCTTGTAGCCCTCGTCGATGGTCGCGACCTCGGTGTTCGGCAGGTAGACGATGTTCACCGGCTGGCCGGCGGCCGGCTCGGGTGCGGGTGCCCGGGTCTTCGCGTTACCGTGGATGAGATCTGCCGCATCGGCGCGGATGATTTCCTCGACCCGTGCGGCCTCGCGCTCGAACAGCCCGTCGAGCAACGGCACCGTTCCGCCCATGGCGGCGTGCACGGCCCGTGCCGTGCCGAGATAGCCGAGGCGCCATTCGGGCGGCCATCCGGCGGGCGGCGACTCGGCCATCGCCCGAAGATTGGAGATGAGATCGGCGGTCTTGATCAGCTTGGCATGCGGCGAGCGGCTGCCGGCCTTCTCGATCCGACGCCTCTTCCGCTCCTCCTTCGGCAGGCTCATGTCGTCGCTGCACTCGGCGACGAGGCCCGCGACGGCCTCGCCGAACCGTTCGGCAACGTCGCCGATGCCGTAGCGCGTGTCCTCGACGACGTCGTGCAGGACGGCCGCCTGGATCACCTCGAAGTCGAGCCCCTTGCAGGCCGCGGCCACCAGTTCCGCGACCTCGAGCAGATGGTTGATGTAGGGCTCCTGGGTGGCGCCCTTTCGTCGCTGGTTGGCGTGTGCCGTGGCGGCGAATCGCACCGTCGCCAGGAGATCGGTGACCGGCGTGGACATGGCGACACCCCTCGGGAACCGATGTCGGCGCTCCGCGCCGCTCTACAGCCAACCTGATGTGGCGGCCATCACGCCCTGTTGCCAGACGCCCCGCGACGCAGCACCTCTAGGTGCCGGAACCATTTCCCCCGGAGCGCACCATGACCGCCTGTATCGTCGGCTGGAGCCACCTGCCCTTCGGCAAGCACGAGGGCAGCTCCGTCGAGAACCTCGTCGTCGAGGCGGCGACGGCGGCCCTGGTGGATGCGGGTATCGGGGCCGCCGACGTCGACGAGATCTGGCTCGGCCACTTCAACGGCGGCTTCGTGCGCCAGGACTTCACCGCCTCGCTCGTCCTCCAGGCCGATCCGGCACTCCGCTTCAAGCCGGCCACCCGCGTCGAGAACGCGTGTGCCACCGGCTCGGCCGCTGTCCACGCCGGCCTGCGCGCGATCGAGGCCAAGGCGGCACGGCTCGTCCTCGTCGTCGGCGTCGAGAAGATGACCGAGTTGCCCGGGCCGCTCATCGGCGAGACGCTCCTGAAGGCGAGCTACCTGGAGGAAGACGCAGGAATCGAGCAGGGCTTTGCCGGCGTCTTCGGCCGCATCGCGCAGACCTACTTCCAGCGCTTCGGCGACCAGTCCGACGCGCTGGCCGGCATCGCGGCCAAGAACCACAAGAACGGCGTCGACAACCCTTACGCCCAGCTGCGCAAGGATCTGGGCTTCGCCTTCTGCCGCGAGGTGTCCGAGAAGAACCCGCTCGTCGCCGGCCCGCTAAAGCGCACCGACTGCTCGCTCGTCTCCGACGGCGCCGCCGCTCTGGTTCTGGCCGACGTGGAAACGGCGCTCGCCCTGCGCAAGGCGGTCGCCTTCCGCGCCACCGCGCAGGTGAACGACTTCCTGCCGATGAGCCGTCGCGACATCGTCGCCTTCGAAGGCTGCGGGCAGGCCTGGGCGAAGGCTCTGGGCAAGGCCCGGCTCACGCTCGACGACCTCGACCTCGTCGAGACGCACGACTGCTTCACCATCGCGGAGCTGCTCGAATACGAGGCGATGGGCCTGACCCCGCAGGGCCAGGGTGCGCGCGCCGTCCTCGAAGGCTGGACCGCCAAGGACGGCCGCCTTCCCGTCAACCCCTCGGGCGGCCTGAAGGCCAAGGGGCACCCGATCGGTGCAACCGGCGTGTCGATGCACGTGCTCACCGCCATGCAGGTCCGCGGCGACGCCGGCGGCATGCAGGTCGAGGGGGCGAAACTCGGCGGCATCTACAACATGGGCGGCGCCTGCGTGGCCTCCTATGTCAGCGTGCTCGAGGCGATCCGCTGAGTTCGGTCACCGCACGGCCGAAGCGAGCAGGCCGAAATAGACGTTCGCGTCGTCCAGTGCCGGCTGCCCCATCCCCGAGCGCCGGCCGCGCCACGCCGCGACGATGCCGAGGCTCGGCATGACGACCAACGTCTCCGCGTTCTGGTGTCCCCTCGCCTGGAAGGTGTCGTGCGGCGCGTCGGGCCACGCTCGGCCCTCGGTGTTGAGCCACCAGTTGAAGCCGTAGAAGCCCTGCGCCTGCGAGGATTGGTTGGTGCCGCCGCCATGCGTGCCGACCCGGAGATAGTCGTTGAGGCCTCCCACCGTCCGCGGCAGCGAGGCCGGCACCTGATTGCGGCAGTAGGTATCCATGTAGTCCTCGGGTAGCAGGCTCCGGTCCCGCCAGCGGCCCTTGTTCAGCCAGAACCAGCCGATCCGCGCATAGTCCCGCACCGAGGTGGTCAGCGCGAAGCCTTCCCGAGCACTGCCGAAAAGCCGGCCGTCCTGCAGGCCCAGCGCACCCAGTCGCTTCGCCGCCTGCGTTGCGGAACTCGGATCCTGGGCGAAGATCCGCTCGAAGACGGTGCGGCAGTAGAGGGCGATGGCATAGTCGTTGTAGCCCCACCGTGCCCCCGGCGCTTCCGGCAGCGCGTAACCGCTCGTCATGTTGGCGAGATGGCGCAAGGTCATCGTCCGGTCCTTGGCCGCCATCGGCCAGCCGAACCGGGACACGCGCGTATCGACGCTGCCGATGCGTTGCTCGGCGAGCGCGAACAGCAGCATGGTCGACACGACGGGCTTGGTCGCCGACGCCCAGTCGAACTTCGCGGCGATATCGCCCCATTGGCAGGCGATGTAGCCATCGCGCACGATCACCCCGATGTCGTCGCCGGTGGCGGCGCGCAGGCGGCGCAGCCTCGTCGGATCGAGCCCCAACCGATCGGCCGATCGACTCTGCCAGGAAGCCCCCGGAAAGACCGGTGTCGCCGCCAGCCCCGGCCGCCCGGCCGCGAGAACACCTCCGAGGAGCGCAGCGACCCTGCGCCGAGTGAAATGTGCACCGCCACCTTGGCGACAAAGATCCGTCCCTGCCATAGGACCCACTCCCCTGTTCTTTCTTGTCGGGCGGAGCAACGCCGCTTCTTCGTGCCGTGCTTCTCGTGGTCACGGCTCAAGTTGTGCCAATTTGCCCATATCACGGGCTCTATGTTCGGCGCCTCCTACGATCGTAGGATGACAAGTTACGCAAACACGAATTCGAATTCTCTACCATCGCGCGTTTTGGCGATCTGCATCGGGACCCGCATTTGACATACCTTTCGGTTTGGGTATAAAGAAAAATTCAGATTCTCCGAAGAAACGACGCACCAGACGGCAGGAAAGGTGCGACCAGCGTATGTTGGCCCATCAGCTCACCGCGGCCCTGTGCCAATGCGCTTTTCTGGTCGACCAGCGATGCATGCTGCTCGACATGACGGCGATGGGCAGGGCCGAGTTGCGGTGCCGCCGAATAGTGCGTGTGGAGGACGGACGACTCGCCGCCGGTGCTCCCGTCACGACGGACCGGCTGCGCAAGCTCGTCGGCTCGCTCGCCGGCGGTGCCGATGACGGACGCGTGAGCCTCGTCCTGCCGGCACTCGGCGGCCGTCCGGCACTGGCCCTGCTTTCCAGGATGCCTGGAGCGGTCGACGCACCGCCGGAAGAGCCCGGCCGGGTTCTGTGTCACCTGCTGACGGCCGAGGCGCGCGAGGCGATCTCGGAGGCGAACCTTGCCGCCATGTTCGGCCTCACTCCCGCCGAGGCACGCGTCGCCCGCTCGATCCTGGACGGACGCTCGCTCCGGCAGACGGCCCAGGGCCTGGTCGTCAGCCCCACCACCGCGCGGACCCACCTGCAGCGCGTCTTCGACAAGACGGGCACGCGCCGGCAGGCGGAACTCATCCGCCTCCTCAGCTGCTACGATGCCCCGCTCGGGCCGTCCGCTCACATCTCAGAGGCTGGACCACTTCCGTCCCATTGACGGAGCCGGCGAGCGTGCCACCTCCTGCCGGCCTCCCGCCAAGCCTTCGGATCCAGCTCCCTGCTACAGCCCGCCAGCGCCCTCGAAACGTACCGGCCGATAGCCCGCACGGAGATCCCCGAAGACACCGTCGCCATGGCGCGCTGGCTGCTTGGCCGCACCGTCGTCCGCACCACGCCCGAGGGCCGCACCAGCGGCCGCATCGTCGAGACGGAGGCCTATCTCGTCGGCGACGCCAGCTGCCACGGCTTCCGCGGTCCCACCCCGCGCAACCGCTCGCTCTTCCTCGAGCGCGGCCACGCCTATGTCTACTTCATCTACGGCACCTGGTTCGCGCTGAACGTCAGCGGAGGCGCCCACGGCGAGGGGACGGGCGTCCTTCTGCGCGCGCTCGAGCCGCTGGACGGAATCGAGCTGATGCGCCGGCGCCGCCGCGAAGGTGTGGCCGAGCACGAGCTTGCCCGCGGACCCGGCTGCCTCGCCACCGCGTTCGCGATCGACCGCAGCTTGGACGGCACCGACCTCTGCACCCCGGGCCCCCTCTACCTCGCGCCCGCGACGCGCCCCCTGGGCGCCATCGGCGAGAGCGTCCGCATCGGCATCACCAAGGAGGCGCACCGCGTGCTCCGCTTCTACGAGCGCGGCAATCCCTGCGTCAGCGGACCGAAGCGCCTTCGGGCCTAGAGACGTTCGGTCCGAGCGCTATGCTGAGCAGACGGCCGGTACGGCCGAAGCTAGGGAGCGACCCGATGACGATGAAGGTGAACGTCCTCTACCGCACGCAGGCGACCGCCACCGGCGGCCGCGACGGCGAGGCCAAGACGGCCGACGGTGCTCTGTCCGTCAAGCTCAGCACGCCGAAGGAGCTGGGCGGCGGTGGCGGGTCCGGCAACAATCCCGAGCAGCTCTTCGCCGCCGGCTACGCCGCCTGCTTCCTGGGTGCGATGAAGTTCGTCGCCGGCCAGGAGAAGAAGACGGTCCCGGCCGACACGACAGTGACGGCGGATGTCGGCATCGGCCCGATCGACCACGGCTTCGGCATCGACGTGGCACTCACGGTGAACCTGCCGGGCATGCCCCGTGCCGAGGCCGAGGACCTCGTCCACAAGGCGCACCAGGTCTGCCCCTACTCGAACGCCACCCGGAACAATGTCGACGTCCGCCTGACCGTCGCCTGATCAGAGCCGAACCGAGCACGCCTCCAGCCACGCGGCGAAGGCGTGCTCGTCGATCTGCCGGGACGACAGCTCCAGCGTGAAGCGCACGGCATCCTGCTCGACGGCATCCAGATACCAACCGTTGAGGCCCAAAAAGACGCCGGCTGCCGTCAGCGCGATCCGCTTGTTGCCGTCGACGAACGCGTGGTTCTGGGTCAGGCCGTAGGCCAAGGCCGCGGCCAGCCGGAAGATGCTCGCGTCTTCCTCGTAGGCCTCGATCTGCCGCGGTCGGGCGACGGCGGCCTCGAGACCGCCGCGATCACGGAGGCCCGAAGCTCCACCGAACTCGTCGATCAGCATCGCCTGCAGATCGACGACGACCTCGACCGAAAGCCACGCGGTCACTTCGCCAGTTCGGCAAGGGCGTGCCGATAGCGCGCCATGAACCGCTTGCCGAGCTCCATCGCCTGCGCACGGTCGTCGTCCGCCTTGCGTACGGTGATCGAGCCGTCGACGTCGCTGACGGTCACGACGACCTCGTCGCCCCGGGCGAGCCCCGCGGCCTGCAGGACCTCGCGTGTCAGCGTCAGGCCCGTGCTGTTCCCATGCTTGGACAGCTGGCTCGTGACCTCGATCTTGCGGAAGGCGTTCATGGCATCGTCTCTGCGTTAGTACGCATGTCATACATAGATCGGCACCGCCTGTCCACAAGTCCCTGGCAGATCACGTTACCTTCGCAGGCATCCGATGTTCCGGCCGGTCCCACAGCCGCTGCTCGAGCACGCGCCGCAAGGTCGCCGCCGCATCGTGCACGTCGACGAAACGGACATAGAGCGGGGCGAACCCGAAGCGGATGAGATCGGGTGCCCGGAAGTCGCCGATCACTCCTTCTGCGATCAGCGCCTGCATCACGGCGTACCCTTCCGGGCAGCGGAAGCTCACCTGACTGCCCCGCCGCTCCGCTTCCCGCGGGCTCGCGAGCACGAGCCCATGCTCGCCTCCGTACGCTTCCACCGCGGCGATGAACGACTCGCAGAGCGCCACCGATTTCCGCCGCAGTTCGGCCATCGACACGCCCTCGAACGCGTCGAGGGCCGCATCCAGCGCCGAAAGGCTGAGAATCGCCGGCGTGCTGCAGACGAAGCGCTCGATGCCCTCGGCCGGCCGGTAGTCGGGATCGAATGCGAACGGTGCCGCATGCCCCAGCCACCCCCACAGCGGCGAGGACGCCTCGCCCTGCAGCCCGGGCCGGACATAGAGGAAGGCCGGCGCCCCCGGTCCGCCGTTCAGGTACTTGTAGCCGCAGCCGATGGCGAGGTCGGCCCCCGTCCCCGAGAGATCGATCGGCAGGGCACCCGCCGAATGCGCCAGGTCCCACAAGGTCAGCGCACCGGCCGCCCGTGCCGCCGCGTTGACCGCTTCCATGTCGTGCAGCCGCCCGGTCCGATAGTCGACCTGCGTCAGCATCACGACCGCCGTGTCGCCGTCGATCGCCCCCGCGACGTCCTCCGGCGCCACCGTCTGCAACTCGTGCCGGCCGTCCAACAGCGCCCGCAGCCCCTGCGCGATGTAGAGATCCGTCGGGAAGTTGCCCTTGTCCGACAGGATTACGCGCCGTCCGGGCCGCAGCGCCAGTGCTGCGGACAAGAGCTTGAACAGGTTGATCGAGGTCGTGTCGACAGCGAGCACCGCACCCGGCTCGGCGCCGATCAGCCGCCCGACCTTGTCGCCGACCTTGCGGGAAAGGTCGATCCAGCCGTGCCGCGTCCAGCCGCGGATCAGCGAGCGGCCCCACTCCTCCTCGACGACCGACGCGACCCGCGCCTTCGCCGCCCACGTCAGCGGCCCCAGCGAGTTGCCGTCGAGATAGATCGTCCCCGGCTCCAGCAGGAACCGCTCACGGGCGAAGGCCAGCGGATCGTCGGCATCCCTCGCCTCGCAGGCGCTGCGACTCGTGTCCAACTCCGATCCTCCTGCCCCGCCCCGTCGCTACCCGCTTCGCATTCGATCCGCCTTGCGGTCTAGTGCGGCCGCGTCGGCAAGGGGAACGGCAGAGATGACCGAGACGATCGCGATGGGCGGCCTGACGCTGCGCTTCCTGCGCAGCAAGGACGACACCAAGGACAGCCTCGACCTGTTCGAGATGGACGTGCAGCCCAACGCCCGCATGCCGGTGCCGCACTATCACGAGAGCTGGGACGAGACGGTCTACGGTCTCGTCGGCACCACCACCTGGCGCATCGACGGCAAGGACGTCGACGTCCGGCCGGGCGACACCGTCCACATCCCGCGCGGGATCGTCCACGGCTTCCGCAACGACACGCAGGCGCTGGCGACCTGCCTGTGCATCCTGACCCCGGGCGCCCTGGGCCCCGCCTATTTCCGCGAGATGGCGGCAACCCTCGGCGGCGGCGCCCCCGATCCCGCGGCGATGAAGGCCATCATGCTGCGGTACGGCCTGATCCCCGTAACCTAGCCTCCGGTGCAGCGCAGCCCGGCCCTGCGGCAAACTCGCACCGCCTTCGCTTGACGGGCCGCACACGCAGGCGTTCAACGCCACCAGAACCGCCCAGGGAGCTCTCGCGATGACGGACCAGCCCAAGCGCCGCCTGCGCAGCCAGGACTGGTGGGACGACTACAAAGAGCCGGACATGACGTCGCTCTATCTGGAGCGGTATCTGAACTACGGACTCACCCGCGACGAGCTCCAGTCCGGCCGCCCGATCATCGGCATCGCCCAGACCGGCTCCGACCTCGCCCCCTGCAACCGGCACCACATCCAGCTGGCGAGCCGCGTGCGCGACGGCATCCGCGACGCCGGCGGCATCCCGATCGAGTTCCCGGTCCACCCCATCCAGGAGACCGGCAAGCGGCCGACCGCCAACATCGACCGCAACCTGCAATATCTCTCGCTGGTGGAAGCCCTCTACGGCTACCCCATCGACGGCGTCGTGCTGACGACCGGCTGCGACAAGACCACGCCCGCCATGATGATGGGTGCGGCCACGGTCGACATTCCGGCCATCGTGCTCTCGGGTGGCCCGATGCTGAACGGCTGGTACGACGGCAAGCTCGCCGGCTCCGGCATGATCGTCTGGCACGCCCGCCAGCTCTTGGCGAAAGGCGAGATCACCGTCGAGCAGTTCATGGACATGGCCTGCGCCTCGGCCCCCTCGGTCGGCCACTGCAACACGATGGGCACGGCCTCCTCGATGAACGCGATGGCCGAGGCACTCGGCATGTCGCTCACGGGCTGCTCGGCCATCCCCGCACCGTACCGCGAGCGCGGGCAGATGGCCTACATCACGGGCAAGCGCATCGTGGAGATGGTCTGGGAGGATCTGCGGCCTTCGAAGATCCTGACCCGCAAGGCGTTCGAGAACGCGATCTCGGTCGCCGCCGCCGCGGGGTGCTCCACCAACTGCCCGCCGCACGTCATCGCGGTCGCGCGGCACATCGGCGTCGAGTTGAAGATCGAGGACTGGGGCAAGGGCCACGACATCCCGCTGCTCGTGAACATGCAGCCGGCCGGCGAATTCCTGGGCGAGGAGTTCTTCCGCGCCGGCGGCGTGCCGGCCGTCATCAAGGAGCTGATCAAGGCCGGCCGCTTCCACACCGACGCGCTGACCGTCAGCGGCAAGACGATGGGCGAGAACCACGAGAGCGTGCCGTTCTCGCCCGACCGCACCGTCGTGCGGCCCTACGAGGAGCCGCTGATGCCGGATGCGGGCTTCGTCATCCTCTCCGGCAACATCTTCGACAATGCCGTCTTCAAGAGCTCGGTCGTCACCCCGCAGTTCCGCGAGAAGTACATCGAGAACCCGGCGCATCCGGGTCTGTTCGAGGGCCGGGCGATCGTCTTCGACGGCCCGGAGGACTACCACCACCGGATCGACGACCCGAGCCTCAACATCGACGAGGACTGCATCCTCTTCATCCGCTATGTCGGCCCGGTCGGCTATCCGGGTGCGCCCGAGGTCGTGAACATGCGCCCGCCGGCCGCACTGCTGAAGAAGGGCATCAAGGCCCTGCCCTGCGTCGGCGACGGCCGCCAGTCCGGCACCAGCGAGAGCCCCTCGATCCTTAATGCCTCCCCCGAGGCGGCGATCGGCGGCAATCTTGCCATCCTGAAGACCGACGACCGGATCCGCCTCGACCTCAACAAGAACCGCATGGACGTGCTGCTGAGCCCCGAGGAGATCGAGCAGCGACGTGCGGAGCTGAAGGCGAACCCGCACAAGCTGCCGCCCAGCCAGACCCCCTGGCAGCAGATCTACCGCGAGAATGTCGGCCAGCTCGGCACGGGCGGCTGCCTGGAACCCGCCACCCTCTTCCTCAAGATCCAGGAAACCTACGGCACCCCGCGCCGGAACCACTGATCGCCGACGGGATCCCGGCTCCCTCCGGCACCGGGATCCCGCTCAGGCGGCCATCGCCGTCGGCTGTTCCAGCAGGCGGTAGAGGATGTTGTTGATCGTCACCGGCTCCTTGGTGATGCCGAGATGGTCGCCGGGGACGAAGGTGACGCTGCTCCAGTCGATCGGCGTCTCCAGTCGCGGGCGCCATTCCTGCCCCGCCCGCTCGTCGAGCAGCGCGCTGGAGCGCAGCACGATCTTGTCGCCCGGCGCGTAGGCCGTCGTGCGCACGGTGCGCTGGAGGGGGTCGATCACGGCTTCCGATGGGGTCCGCACCGTGTCGCCGGCGAAGAGATGCAGCCGCAGATGCGCCGGCCGACCCGGAGCCGGCACGTCGAGGGCGTCCTGGAACGCCCTGGCACTGGCGAGGCACTTCGTCAGGTGGTCGATGGCGACATCGCGGCGCGCCGCATCGCCGTCCACGCCCGGCAGTAGCCGTTCGAGCTGCTTGGCACGGGCGGGGTCGGCCAGACCGAACTTCCGGGCCACCCACACCTCGGCGTCGAGCAGGTCGACCGGCTCCTTCTCGCCCGCCACCAGCACGCGCCCGTGCCGGGTCCGCGGCAGCAGCTGGTAGAGTGACGGCATGGTGCCGATGATCGCCGGATCGTAGGCCGGCAGCACCGCATTGGCGTTTAGGCCCGAAAGCAGCCGGTCCACGCCCATCAGCGCCCCGGCATTGGGCGTGGCGATGAAGACGGCCGTCTCGATCAGCCCGGACCCCTCCCACGTCAGCCGCGGCGGCCTGCCGTCGTAGGCAAGGTACTGGGTGCCGTAGCGCAGGAAGTAGCGCAGCAGCAGCCCGCCCATCGAGTGCGCCACGACGTCGAAGCGCAGCGGTGCGCGGTAGGGCCGGTAGGCTTTGATGAAGCGCGCCAGCTGCTTGAGGAAGCGGCCGAAGCGGACAGCACTCTCGTCCAGGCTGCGCCGCCAGTCATAGTCGAACTCGAAGGCCGCTGCGTCGCCCTCGTGCTCGTCGATCTCGTGCTCGTCGACCTCGGCATAATTGCGCACCCCCATCGCACTCAGCACGTTGCCGTAGACCCGGCGCCGCAGCGGAATGCCGGCGAACTTGCAGCGGACGTCGGCCAGCGAACCGTCGGAGCGCGCCTCGCCCGTCAGCCGGTCGAGCGGCACGCCCCGCTCCATCGGCAGGGCGATGAGGCGCGCGCCGTCGTCGGAATCGGGCCGCACATAGTCCTTGAGGAAATCGCCCCAGATCGACCGCCTGGCGTCCTTGGCGACGAGGCGGCTGCCCATGATGCCCGGGATGACGATCACCGGGTTGCGGGTCAGCAGGGTCTGCTGGGCCGCCCTCCGATAGATGGCACCCACGTCCGAGCGCTCGTCGCGCGGCCCACGCTCGTCCGCACGGGTGTAGAGCGGCTTGAGCACGCGGTCGAGCCACGCACTCGAATACTTGTCGACGTCTTCGACGTCGCGACGGTCGATAGTACCCAAGCCGCCATTCCAAGATAGATGCGGAAGATTTACTTGTAGATCATCTTTACGTTGCGCTGCAGCAAAGCTATGCCAGCGGCGAGTTCGGACGCTAGCCGGCAATTGTGGCAGTCGGGAGACAGACCTTGGCCCGGGCGCGGTCGTTCCAGCGCAGCCTGCTCACCAACATCCTCCTGATCGTGCTGCTGTTCGGCGTGGTGCTGGCGGGCGTGGCGCACGTCGCCCTGCGCGAGACGCTGCGCCGCAGCTCCGGTGCGGTGATGACCGAGGTGGTCGAGGCGCTGGCGAGCTCCGAGGCCCGCTTCTACGCCAGCCTCGAGCAGGTCTTCGTCCTCGTCCAGTACTGGGCCCGCCACCGTTGGGACAGCCGCTGGGATCCGGATCAGTTCGACGAGGCGGTGCCGCCGCTGCTCCTCGCCTTCACCGAGGCGTCCTCGCTCTACCTGGCGCAGGAGAACGGCGACTTCTACTTCCTCAGCCACGAGACCGACGGCAGCTGGACCAGCTGGACCGTGCGCCCGAAGGAATGGCCGAACCGCGTGCTGGTGCGCAGCTGGGACGATACGGGCGGGCATCGCGAGGAGCATTGGGAGGATCGCGGCTTCGACGTCACGCTGCTGCCCTGGTTCAAGGGTGCCGTGGCCCGGGCCGGAGCGGTGGGTGCCGACGCCCCCATCGCCGAACGCATCTTCGAGGCCAAGCCGCAGGTCAGTCCGACCACGGGCAATGCCGGCCGCGTCTTCGCCTTCATGGCGCCGGCGGTGAACAGCAGCCGGCTCGTCTTCGGCTTCGACCGCTCGCTGTCGGCCCTCAGCGAACGGCTCGGCAAGCAGCGGGTGCTGGAGAACGGCATCGTCGCCAATCTCTATGGTCCAGGATCCAGCACGGCCGACCTCGTCTACACGACGGTCCCCCGGACCGACGACCCGAACCCCGACTACTACCTCCTGAAGCCCGTCGCCGAACTGCCGGGCCCGGTCGCGAGCTTCGTCGCTGCGGCAGCACCCGATGGCAGCTTCGCCTCGGGCAGGCCAACGCGCTTCGCCGACAACCACGAGACCTGGCTGGGGCTCGCCCGGCCGGTGACGGCGACACTCTTCGCCCGCCAGGGCGAGCAGCCGAACTGGATCGTCGCCGTGATCCCGGAGGCCGACCTGCGCCGGCGGCTGCCGAGCACGCCCTGGTGGGTGCTGGGTGCGACGGCACTCGCCATGCTGGCGGCGGCATGGCGGGCCAGCTCTCTCGCACGCAGCTACGCCCAGCCGGTCGACGTCCTGGTCGACCAGAGCCGCCGCATGCAGCGCCTCGACTTCGAGCAGCCGACCGAGGTCCGCACCGACATCGTCGAGATCGGCATCCTCGGCCGCACGCTGGAATCGATGCGCCGGGCGCTGCGCTCCTACGCTTCCATCAGCGAGGAAGTACGCATCGCCGATGCCATCGTGCGTGCCTCGCTGCCCCAGTCACTGCCCCGGCCCCCGGGCTACGAGATCGAGGGTGCGTGGAAGCCCGCCGGCGAGACCGGCGGCGAGGTGTTCGACGCCGTGGTCCGCACCGGTCCCGACGGGGGCGACGAGGTCGCGCTCCTCCTGCTCGACCCCGACGGCTTCGGCGTCGAGGCCGCCGTGCTGACCGCTCAGCTGCGGGCCGTGTTCCGCACGGCCAAGCGCAGCGGTGCCGACGTGCAGGAGATCGCCGGCAAGATCGGCACCTGCCTGCGCGAGGACATCCGCGATCCGGGTGCCGTCCGCGGCGCCGTGGCGGTCCTGGACGCCGCCAGCGGCCGGCTGCGCCTGTGCTGTGCCGGGCTCGCCGACAACGCGGTGCATGTCCGCGCAACTGCCGGCACCACCACCGTGCTGGCGAGCACGAACCCACCCTTTGGTGCCTCGACGCTGCCCGGCGAGGGCGTCGGCACCGTGCATCTCGAACCGGGCGACGTGTTCCTGGTCGCGTCCAACGGGGTGCTCGACCTGCTCGATGCCGGGCGGCATCGCTATGGCGTGGCCCGTCTCGAATCGCTGCTTCGCGACAGCCGCCAATTGCCGGCCGAAGCCCAGCTGGCGGCGATCGACCGTGCGCTCCTCGCCTTCGCCGGTACCCTGCCGACCGACGCCGACCGTACGTTACTGCTCGTCAGGCGGCTGCCTCGGGCCTAACCTCCGCTGCGTTCCGGCCGAAGGGATCCCGATGCGGGCGCGCACGCTGACGATGGCTGCGGTTGCGGCACTTCTCGCACTGCCGGGAGGCAGCCGCGCCGAGACGACGGACACGGTGCCGCCGATCTCGCAGACGGCGCTGGTCGCCTTCGGGGCGCTGCTCACGCCGCAGGGACCCGAGGTCGACCTGCCGCTATCCTGGCAGGTCGCCCGTCCGGACGGCACGCCACCCGACAACGTCGTCTACACCGGCGGCGGCATCAACATCATCACGACCCTGCCGGCCGGCCGCTACGTCGCCACCGCCGAGGCGCAGAACGTCAAGGGCACGGCCGACATCACGGTCGAGGCCGGGAAGGACGGCATCCGCGACGTCGTGCTCGACGCAGGGGTGCTGTCGCTGGGGGTCGTTCCGGCCAGCGGCAAGGAGGAACCGGTGGACGCGCCGGAGCCGAGCTGGACCATCCAGCCGCAGGCCGGCCAGGGGGCCGTCGACCCGCTGCAGTCGGCGGCACCGCGCCTCATCCTGGCGGCCGGGCCCTACTCCATCCAGGCTCGCTCCGGACCGCTCGCCGCCACGACCAGCCTCACGCTCGCTCCGGGTGCCATCGAGAGCCGCACGCTCGACTTCCGCGCCGGTCAGGTGCGGCTGGAGGCGGCGATGGCCAAGGACGGTCCGGCCCTGCGCTCCTGGAGCGACCCCTCCTGGCAGGTCGTGGCGGTCGACGTCCCGGGCCTCGCGGCCGGGGAGTCCGTCCAGCAGCTCGACAAGGCCAGCGCCACGACGATCCTCAGCGCCGGCCGCTACCGGGCGATCGCCAAGGTGCTGGGCGTGGAGCTCTCGACCGAGGTCACCGCGGTCGAGAAGGAGCAGAACCTGGCGCGCGTCGTGGTGCCCTCGGCGACCCTGGCTCTGGCACTCCCGCCGGCCACCTCGACAGCGGGACTTGCCTGGACCGTCACCGCAGTCGATGCGCTGGGCGTCGATGCCGGCACGAAGGTTGCGGACGCCGTGAAGACTCCCTCCCCCAGCCTCACCCTCGCACCCGGCGTCTGGAGCGTCACCCTCGCCCATGACGGCACGACGATCTCGCGCGAGGTGACCCTGAGCCCTGGGCAGACCGCGACCGAGCAGTTCGACCTCAAGGCCGGCGGCTGAGACCCCCGCCGATCCTTCTCGTCAGGAGCCCCGCGCCGCCTTAGCATCCCCTCGTCGCGCGGAGGGTGGTGCATGTCGATGTGGCTCCTGCGGCTCCTGGTTCTTCTGCCCCTCGTCCTCACCTCGCCGCTGCGCGCCGAGGATGCGCGCACGACGCTCATCGTCATGGACGCGTCGGGCAGCATGGCCGCCAAGATCGGCGGGGCTACGCGGATGGACATCGCCAAAGGCGTCCTGCGCGACCTGGTCGCCAAGTGGGGCGACGAGGCGCCGCTCGGCCTCATGGCTTACGGCCACCGCCGCAAGAGCGACTGCGCCGACATCGAGCTGCTGGCCGCTCCCGCACCGAGCAACGCCAAAGCGCTGCTCGCGGCCGTGAAGAAGCTGCAGCCCAAGGGCAAGACGCCGCTCGGCGCCTCGCTGGAGCAGGCGGCCCGGGCGTTGCAAGGTACCGGCGGCCCGGCGACGGTCGTCCTCGTCACCGACGGCATCGAGAACTGCGCCAGCGATCCCTGCGCTATCGCGAAGGAGCTGAAGGCCGCCCACGCGGACCTCGTCATCCAGGTCATCGGCTTCGCCACCGAGGAGTCGGCGAGGAAACAGCTCCAGTGCATCGCCGAGGCGGGCGGCGGCGAACTGCACACCGCGGCGACCGCCGCCGAACTGGCGACGGCCGTGACGGTTGCCGCCACCGCTCCCCCGCCGCCTGCTCCGGCCCCCGCTCCCGAGCCGGCACCACCCCCTCCACCGGCCCCGAAGACGGCCCTCGTCGGCTTTACCGCACGGCTCGGCCAGAACGGCCCGGAGGTGGAGGATGCGCTGTCCTGGCGCGTCGAACGCCTCGACGGGAACGAGCCCGGGAAAGAAGCCTATGCCGGCGGCGGTGCCGGCTTCGCCACCACGCTCGACGCCGGGCGCTACCGGGTCACCGGCAAGGCCGCCAACGTGACGGCCACCATGGAGGTCACGGTCGCGGGCGGCCAGGACGAGAAGCACGTCCTGGTCCTCGATGCCGGCCGCGCCGCGCTGCAGGCCATTCCGTCGGCTGGCGGCGATCCGCTGCGCGGCCAGGGCGAGGTCGCCTGGACGGTCGAGCCGAAGCAGGGTCAGGAGCCACCGGCCGCGACGCCCGACCCCGTCCCCACTTTGCTCCTGGCCGCCGGCCCCTACGCCGTCACGGCGCGCAGCGGCCCCCTGCGGGCAACTGCACCGCTCGACGTGAAGGCGGGTGCCGAGACGACGACCATCGTCGACCTCCACGCCGGCACGCTCCACCTCGAAGCTGCCCTTGCCGAGGATGGCCCGCCGATCACCGACTGGCGCGATGCGAGCTGGCGCCTGACCGCCCTCGACGCCACCGGATACACGCCCGACGAGCCCGTGACCGAACTGGACGGCCCGGCACCGGCGGTGCTGCTGAGTGCGGGCAGGTATCGAGCCACGGCCCGCCTCGCGGGCGTGGAGGTCGCCAAGGACGCCGAGATCAAGGAGGGAGAGGAAACGACCGCCCGCATCGTCGTCCCCGCTTCCACCGTCACGTTCACTGCCGCCCTCGCACCCGGCGCCGAGCCCTACACCGACTGGCGCGACGCCTCCTGGACGGTCGAGTCCGTCGATGCCCTGGGCGTGCCCCCGGGCACGAAGACAGCCGATGCGCTGGCCTCGGCCGCGCCGGAACTCAAGCTGACCCCCGGCCGCTGGAAGGTCGCCGTCACCAGCGGCGTCGCCACCGCCCTGCGCGAGATCGACGTCAAGGCCGACACGACGGTCACCGAACGTCTCGACCTTAACGCCGGCCGAGTCACCGCCGACGCCCATCCCGCCGAGGGCATCGAGCGCTCGGTCAACACCGTCTACGCCTTCCGCCCGCTGGCAGCCGACGGCACGCCCGGCGAGCCCCTCTATTCCGGGGGCTCGTCCGAGTCCCTTTCGATCATCCTTCCCGCCGGCCGCTACCAGGTCGAGGCCGTTGACCACGAGAACCGTACCGCCTCCGCGGTCCTCGACCTCGCCCCCGGCGCCTCGCCGACCGTGGATCTGCTTCTGAAGTGAAGGGAGCGCCCATGCGCCTCGCGATCGTCTTGGGCCTTCTGGCCCTCCTCGTTCCCTTCGGCCCCGCCCGAGCGATCGACGAGGATCCGTGCAAGGACATCGAGGACACCATTCCGAGCCTGAAGGCCTGCATCGAGGATCTGACGAAGCGGATCGTCGAGCTCGAGAGCGAGGGTGACGAGGCCGAAGCACCGGAAGAGGAGGAGAAGAAGAAACCCGAGGACGATCTGGCGGACCGGGTGAAGAAGATCGAGGACGCCTTCGCCTCCACGCTCGAGGTCAACGACCTGAAGATCAAGGGAGCGCTCCAGGTGCTCGACGGCGAGGAAGTAGTGTTCGTCGTCCAGCCCGAGGACGGCGGCCTCCGGGTCGAGGGCAAGAGCTCCGGCGGCACCGGCCGCTTCCTGCTGACCGCCACCAGCGACCTCACCGGCCTTCGCGCCTACAGCGGCGACGACAAGGTGGCGGGCCTCCTCACCCGGCAGGAGGACAGCTCCGTCTTCGCCGGGGCCGGCGGCGTGGAAAGCAACATGGTGACCGGGTCCGACTTCAACGGCTGGCAGCTGAAGAGCGGCGACAAGGAGTTCGCCAATATCGGCCGGCCCGCCGGGCGCGCCGTCGCCGTGCGGGTGATGGACGACCAGGGCCACGCCGTCGTGTCGGCAGGGTCCAATCCAGCACTCGGCGGTGCCGGACAGATCGCCGTCACCGCGGCGGGCCAGGAGCGTGCCTCGGCCTTCATGGCGGCGTCGAGCGGCGGCACCGGTTCGGTCTACGTTACGGACGGCAAGGTGCCTATCGCGGGCATCGACGCCGCCGAGCGCTACGTCGCCCTGTTCACACCGGGCGGTCAGGTGGCGGCCGCCCTGCGCAAGAGCAAGTCGACCGAAGGCGGCAACGTCTCGACCTATGGACCCGGTGGCGAGCAGGTCTTCTCGGCGGGCTCGGTCGGCGGCGGCGGGGGCGATGCCTGCGTCTGGCGCAAGTCCGAGCTCAAGCTCACCTGCCTCGGCATCGGCCTGCCGCTCGGGGGCGGCGGCTGAGCACGATGGAACTTAGAGGACAATTGTCCTTTGTAGTGGTACACTATCCTCTACGGGGCAGTCCGGCCTCGACCGGTGCCGGTCGCCGCCCCATCTCTGCATGTCGGCAGCGAGCGGACGAGCGATGACCAACTGGACCTTGCGCGACCTCGAATACTGGGACCAGCGGATCGGCGAGAAGGTCGCCGAGTTCGGCCTCGACTGCTACCCGCAGGAGTTCGAGGTCTGCGACCAGAACGCGATGCTGGGCTACATGGCCTATCACGGCATGCCGTCCCACTACCCGCACTGGTCGTTCGGCAAGTCGTTCGAGCAGACCAAGACCATGTACGACTACGGCGTCCAGGGTCTGCCCTACGAGATGGTGATCAACTCCGATCCCTGCCTCGCCTATCTGATGCGCGACAACTCGCTCTGTCTGCAGGTCCTGACCGTCGCACACGTCTACGGGCACAACGACTTCTTCAAGAACAACTTCACCTTCACCTCGGCGACGCAGGCCGGAGAGACGATCGCGTCCTTCAAGGTGCGCGCCGATAGGGTGCGCAGCTATATCGAGGACCCCTCGATCGGCTCGGAGGCGGTCGAGGACTTCCTCGACGCGGCGCACGCCCTCTCCTTCAACCGCACCCACAACCAGGCGATCCGCAAGGTGGGTGCCGCCGAGCAGCGCCAGCGCCTGATCGACTCGGCCTACCCGGCGCACGACCCGTATTCGCACCTGCGCAAGCGCGAGGAGCCGAAGCAGATCGATCTCGGGCACGAGCCGCTGCAGCCCGAGGCGGACCTGCTGCTCTACATCCGCGACCACAATCGCGAGCTGGCCGACTGGCAGAAAGACCTGCTCACCATCGTCGACGAGGAGGCCCGCTACTTCATCCCGCAGATCGAGACCAAGATCATGAACGAGGGGTGGGCCAGCTACTGGCACCACAAGATCATGACGAGCCTCGACCTGCCGCAGGAGATCCTCCTGGAGTTCATGGTCCGCCACAATCAGGTGATCTGCCCACACCCGGGTGGGCTCAACCCCTACCATGTCGGGTTCGTCGTCTGGCACGACATCGAGAAGCGCTTCGGCGGCCCCGGCACCAAGGAGGGACGGGCCAAGATGTTCGAGGTGCGCGAGAGCGACCGCGACGTCGCCTTCCTCCGCCGCTTCCTCACCGAGGAACTGATGCGCGAGCTCGACCTCTTCACCTGGAAGACCCGCGGCGAGCACTATGTCGTGTCCGAGGTCTCCGACGAGGAGCACTGGCAGGACGTGAAGGCGGCTCTGCTGCGTCAGGTGGGGACGGGCAGCTTCCCGACGATCCGTATCCACGACGCCAACTTCCGCGGCCGCCGGGCGCTGATGCTGGTGCACGACCATGACGGCCGCGACCTCGAGATGACCGCCGCCGAGAAGACGATGCTCCACCTGCGTAAGCTGTGGGGTGGCGAGGTCTACCTGCAGACCAGCGTACGCGGGAAGAAGACGATGATGAGCGTCACCGAGAGCGGCTTCGATGCCAAGCTGGTGAGCTGATCCTCAGGCCGGCGGCGGGACCGGTGCTACCGCCTCCGCCACCGGCACCCCGCCGCTGCCACCGCCGCCGTCCGGACGCACGATCTTCACGCTGTCGCCCACGGTGAGCTGGCGGCCCCGGTCGAAGCCATTCAGCACGACGAACAGCTCGCGCGGATTCTCGACCCCCTGCATCTGCCGGGCGAGGCTGTCGATGGTGTCGCCCGCGCGCACCGGCACGATGCGGATGCGCAGCGGCTTCAGGGCGGCAGCCTCGCTCGGCGTCAGCCGGCGGAAGCTGCGGAGGCTGCGCTCGTAGGTCTGGACGTCGGCGGTGCTGAGATCGCCCGGCTGCGCGTAGATGAAGCGCCACATCTGCCCGCTGTCGCCCGGCACCGCCGCCGCCAATGCGACACCCTGCCGGTTGCCGATCTGTACTTGCAGGAAGCCGACCGCAGCCGGTCGACCGCCGACCTCCACGGTCTGCACCTGGTTGATCTGCTTGCCGCGGAACCAGTCCCGCTCCAGGTAGGTCGCGGGATTGCCGCTGCCGGGTGCGGCGTCGAAGACGAAGATGCGACCCTGCCGGTTCGTCCCCAGCACGGCCTCGCTGGTGTTCTTGAGTCGATAGCCCTCCGGCGCGTTGAACGCGATCCGCATCTCGGGATGCTGGAAGGTGTTGCCCCGCACGAAACCCTGCTTCGGGTCGTCGCCGTAGATCACGCCGTCGATGGCGGCCAGGTACTGCTCGCGGTTGCGCTCGTTCGCACCCGGATCGACCTGCTTCACGGCCTCGGCGGCGGCGATCACCCGGTCCGGCGTGCGCGGATGCGTGGAGAGCCAATTCGGCACCTCCTCGCCCTTGTCGCCGAGGCTGCGCTGGTAGCGGTCGTCCGATTCCAGCGCCTGGAGGAAGGAGCCCATGGCCTTCGGGTCGTAGCCGGCCGCCGCCATGTAGCGGATGCCCAGTTGGTCGGCCTCGAACTCCTGCTCGCGCGAGTAGCCGTTCACATAGCCGGTCACACCATACTGGACCGCCTGGCTGCCCAGCTGACCGCCGAGCCGGGCCCCCTGGTCGCCTGCCAGCACCCCGCCCAGCACCGTGGCCGCCACCTGGCCGAGCACGCCGGCGATGCCGGCCATCTGCGCGGTATCCGCACGCTGTGCGGAGTGCCGCGCGGTGACGTGCCCGATCTCGTGCCCCAGCACACCAGCAAGCTCCGCCTCGTCGTTGGCCAGCGCCAGGATGCCCCGTGTCGTGTAGACGTAGCCGCCCGGCAGGGCGAAGGCGTTGACCATCGGATCGTTGAGGTTGGTGAAGGTGAAGGGCTGCGAGGCGATCTGCTCGCCCGTCACGATCTGTTCCTTGCTGTCGCCGAGCGACGCCGCGGCACTGGGCTCGGCCTGAGCTGCCGCCTTGCGCACCTTCTCGCCCACCTTCTGCACATAGGCGACCGCCGTCGCGTCCGGATTGACCCCGCCGAACTGCGCCAGGACTTTCGAGTTCTCGCTGGCGCCGAGTTCCTTCTCCTGCGCCGGGCTCATCCAGGTGCGGACGGTCTGACCGGTCAGCGGATCGCGGCTGGTCGTGGTCGAGCAGGCGGCGAGTGCCAGGCTCGATGCGACGGCGGCGACCGCCAGAAGAGGCTTTCTCATGGCAGCATCTCGATGTCGGCCCGTTGCTCGATCTCGATCATGGGTCCGCCATTGTCAAACACCCACCCCCGCACCCGGATCCGGCGTCCCTCGAGGCTGTAGAGGTCGAGCCCCGCCTTCTTCACCACGGCCGCCACCTCCGGCCGCACCCGCACGGTGAAGTCGCGCCTCCGCTCCTGGCCGAAGTTGAGGTAGACGTCCTCCCCACCCCGCCCGACCGCCACGACGGTCCCCTCGACGAGCACGAACTCCCCCTCCTTGGCACTCACGGCCGTCGCCGGCTGCGGCCCGATCACGTCAGCTGCCCACACGCCGACCTTCGCCGCCCGGGCCTCGCCCTCGATCGCCAGCAGCTGGTCCAGCGCCGCCGGATCCTGGTCGCCCACCGCCGCCATCGCGGCCAGTCCCCGCCCGACCAGATCGCCCTGCAGCCAGGTCCCGTCCGCCGCGTGGATCTGTGACCGCACCCTGCCCCGCCGATCGAGCGGCGGCTTCTCCGGCAGAACCACTCCACCGGCGACCAGAGCCTCGATTCGCTCCTTCGCATCGTCCCGGAGGGATGCGGGTATCATGATCCCGCCCGGCACGACGTCCTGCCCGGTCGCGAGGTGCAGCACGAGCTCCCCCGACACCGACGTGACCGGCACCGGCGGCGGCTCTTCCGCGAGACCGGTCCGCGCGAGCGCCATCGACGCCGCCGTGCCGACTGCGAGCCGCAGAAGCCGTCGTCGTCGCGCAGCGCATTCCATGGCGGCGGCTATAGCAGCGGGCACCACCTCCGGTCCCGTGGCAGGATCACGTGCGCCGCCGCACCGCCATCATGCGCACGCCCGTCCGCAACTCGAAGCCCAGCGACTCGTAGAGCCGGATCGCCGCAATGTTGCCCGCGAAGGCATGAAGGAGCGGCCGGTCACCCCGCCTCTCGATCTGGCCGGCCACGTAGGCCGAGAGCAGCCGCGCCAATCCCCGTCCGCGATGGTCGGGGTGCGAGCACACGCCACTGACCTCCACATACCCCCGCAGCGCCAAGCGCTCACCCGCCATGGCGACCAACTGCCCCTCCTCCCGCACGCCCCAGAACCGCCCGATCTCCAGCGCCCGCAGCGTGAACGGCCCAGGCTTGGTCAGTTCCGCCAGCGCCGCCATGTCCACGGCGTCAGCCGGACCCAGCGGCACGATCCGCGCGTCCTCCACCGCCTCCACGGGCCGCGCCGCCACCATCTGCACGCCCTCGCCCTCGAACACCGTTTCCAGACCGGCTGGCAGCCGGATGGGATCCGGCTGCAGGAGGACGGCCACCTCCTCTGCCCCGACGAGATCGCCCAACGCTTCCAGCGACTCCGGTTCGTCGTCCCGAGCCGCAGCGAACGGCACCACCCCGACCGGATAGCGCCGCGCCCGCTCCCCGCCCTCGGCAATGCCCGCATGCGTCGAGGTCAGCGCCGACCAGACCGCCCGGTCGAGATCGTGCCTCATGACCGGGACCTTCCGCGCACCCGCAGCGGCCTCTCCGCCAGCCTGTCCTCCAGCACCGCCAAGTGCTGCAGCAACTCGTCCCCGAACCCGTCGCAGAGGTCGCCCACCGCCCGCTCCACCCCGGGCCACGCCTGCGCCTTCGCCGCGTCCACCAGAACCCTCCCTGCAGCCGTGAGCGTCAGCATCCGCCGCCGCCCATCCTCGGGTGCCGCCGCCACTTCGACCAGCCCCTGCTCCACCAGGTCGCCCACCGCCCGCGTGATACCCGGTTGCGTCACCCCCAGCGTCTCCGCCAGCTGCCCCACCGACAAGCTGCCAAACCTGTCGATCGCCGCCAGCAACGGATGCTGGCTCGCCGGCACCTTCGGCTCCAACCCGTCCAGCATCCCCTGCGTCTCCGCCTGCAACCTCTCTCCCAGCCGCTTCAGCCGCGTCCCCAGCGCCAGCAGCCCCAGATCCCTGACGATATCGTCCATGGCCGCCGTTTCGATAACATTTTATATAACAAAGCATGGAAATGCTCGATCGTCAAGCCGGTCAACCTCCGCCGCCTTGTGGCCCCGCCGCACCCGCTGCTATAGCGACGCGGGGCACCCGTAGCTCAGCAGGATAGAGCGGCGGTTTCCTAAACCGTAGGTCACAGGTTCGAGTCCTGTCGGGTGCGCCACGCCATCATCGTAATGTCTTCGCTGTCAGCTACCGAGCCCAGCTTTCACGCGCCCCCGACGAGCGAAAGACTTTCGGCTATGCTCGGGTAACCTGCAGCCCCAGGTGAGCCACCATCGGATCGAAGTCGCGATCATTGTGCAGCAGCAGATGATTGTCCTCGATGCAGAACGTTCCGATCAGGTTGTCGATCGACCGGCGTACGGTAATTCCTCGCGAGCGTAGCTGGCGATAGTTGCGCGCCGCCGCGACAGCAACGTTCCGGCCCACCACAGGGACTGGACCGGAAAGATCTCCAGCGTCCGCCGCCCCGCTTCGGCCAGGCGCTCGTCCGGAAAACCCTGCAGCACCTCGGCGAGCACGAGATCGCCGACCAGGATCGAACCACGCCCGGTCGACGCCCGAAGCCGGTCGGTCTCGTGGGATTCTGGAAGATACGCTCCAGCGGACCCTCCTCGTGGACGTTCCCCAGATCCATCAAGCAGACCCTGAAGGTGACGTTGGCGCTGACCTCCATCCGTCGCTCCATTCGAGCTCGTGCGGTGTCGTTCTTTCGCGAAGTCGAGGTGCATTGCGCGTCGAGGGAGGAACGCCGAGCGCTCACTTCCGCCGGGCGACGTCATGAGGGAGACTTCGTCGACGATGCCGAACGCCGAACCCCTCGCCTATGCCGGAGCGCCGGTCGTCGACGGCGTGCGCTCCCGCTTTGTCGACACCGGCACCGGTCTCCGGATGCATCTGCTCGAAGCGGGCACGCCCGGGCAACCTGTCGTCCTGCTGCTGCACGGCTTTCCGGAATTGGCCTACAGCTGGCGACATCAACTGCCGGCGCTGGCTGCCGCCGGCTACCACGCGATGGCACCCGACCAGCGGGGCTACGGAAGGACCACCGGCTGGGACGGGCGCTTCGAGGCCGACCTGGCACCTTACCGGCTGTTCAATCTCGCCAAGGACGTCCTGGCCCTGGTCCGAGCACTGGGTCTGCCCGGGGTCACCGCCGTGATCGGGCACGACTTCGGCTCCTTCGTCGCGGGCTGCTGCGCGCTGATGCGACCCGATGTGTTCCCTGCCGTGGCACTCATGAGCGCGCCGTTCGGCGGCGCACCCCGGCTGGGTGCGGCGCCGCCTTTCGACATGGTGGCTGCTCTCGCTGCGCTCGACCCGCCACGACAGCACTATCAGTGGTGCTATTCGACGCCGCAGGCCGACCTCGACATGCACGTCCCGCCGGGCGGCCTGCACGCCTTCCTGCGCGCCTACTATCACGTGAAGAGCGCCGACTGGCCGCATAATGCACCGCACCCGCTCGACGGCTGGAGCGGCGCCTCGCTGGCGGCCCTACCGCACTACTACATCATGCCTGCCGACACCGGCATGCCAGCCGCCGTGGCCGCCCACGCACCCTCGGCCGACGAGGCGGCTCGCTGTGCCTGGCTCGACGACATGAATCTTGCGGTCTACACGGCCGAGTTCGCGCGCACCGGCTTCCAAGGCGGGCTGAACTGGTACCGCTGCATCACCGACCCGGCACAGATGCGCGATCTGCAGATGTTCGATGGTGCCCACATCACCGTGCCGGCCTGCTTCATCGCCGGTGCCGCCGATTGGGGTATCTACCAGAACCCCGGCGCGTTCGAGCGCATGCAGCACGACGTCTGCACACGTTTCACCGGCGCCAGTCTCGTTCCCGGCGCAGGCCACTGGGTCCAGCAAGAGCAGCCGGCGCAGGTAAACCCGCTGCTGCTGAACTTCCTGCGGGGCGCCCGCGACAGGGTCTGATGGTGACCATCGGGACCTGACGGCTGCGCATCGACAACCGTCCCGGCTCGATGATCCGCTTCGGGAACCCCTTCGTCGGGTCCCTGAAGATCCGCACGGGCGGCCCCTCCTCTTGGACAACCCCGCCGTTGAGCAAGCGGAGATCGGAGGCCACGTCGCGGGTAAATCCCATTCCGTGGCTGGCCTTGATGATCGTTACGGAATCTCGCGCCTGCGGGCGGACAATGCCTCGCACCCCGGCGACCAACCCGGGAGGAAGGTCGGGCGATGCGGAGACCAGCGCCGCCCGGTTACTCCCACCACCGCAGGTGCACCGACCGGCAGCAGGGCGGTCGGGCCGGTGATCACGATCCCCCGCTGCTCTGGCTCACGGCGGCATCTGCACCGCCCTCCGGCATCGTGGCGAAGGCCGGCAAAGTCGGATCCAGCCGGTCCCATGACGGCGCCCGGCTGGCATAGACGATCATCTGCGGCTTGACGATTTCAGGGTCGTCGAGCGCAGACGCCCGCAGGAACACCATGCCCGGCATCGCTGCATTCTTCGACAGCAGCGGAGATCCACAAATGCCGCAAAAGCCGCGGCTCACGCGATGACCGCTGTCGGCGGCGCTTTCGTAGAAGGTCACGTCGCCGGTCATCGCGAAGGCCGTCTCCGGCACCATCGCGTGGGTGCAGTGCCCGGTGCCGCTCGATCGGCGACAGTCGACGCAGTAGCAATGGCCGGCGAGTTGCACCGCTGCGCGGCTCTCGAACCGGACAGCACCGCACAGACAGCCTCCCCTGAACACGACCTGCTGGTCGTCTTGCGCCATGTGCCCCTCCCGTGGTTCACTTGCCTTTTGCAAGTGATATGGCGCTCACTTGCGAAACGCAAGTGAAAAGGTCTCTCGTCATGGTGAAGGCCCGAAGAGATGCGCGCTCGCATTGTCCGATCAATTTCGGCCTCGAGATCTTCGGCGACCGCTGGACGCTGCTCGTGCTTCGCGACCTTCTTCTGCAGGGCAAACGCAGCTTCAAAGAGTTCCAGAGTTCCGAAGAAGGCATCTCGACGAACATTCTCGCCGATCGGCTGGAGCGGCTCACACGCTCGGGCCTCGTCACTGCCGAGCGTGTCCCGGGCGACAACCGTCAGATCCGCTACGAGCCGACAGCACGAGGCCACGCGCTGCTCCCGGTTCTGGTCGAGATGGCTTACTGGGGCGCCAAGTACGACCCTCAGACCGCGGCGCCGGGGTCCTTCATCCAGGCCTACGACACGGATCGGGCCGGATTGCTCGAATCGATCCGGACCGGGACCGACCCGTCCAAGGGCTGATCGGACCCGTCAGGGTATCGCATCGGCCTCGGCGAGCAGCGGAGGCGGCATGGCATCCCGACGACCAACCAAGGCTCCGAGCGGTTTCTCGACCGGGCAAGAGCCGGGACACCGCTCCGGTCCAGGCTATCTCCCCTACAACCGCCCCGCCTCGATGATCCGCTTCAGGAACCCCCGCGTGCGCTCGCTCGTCGGGTCCTTGAAGATCCGCTCCGGCGGTCCTTCCTCGTGGACGATGCCGCCGTCGAGGAAGCAGACCTTGGAGGCGACGTCGCGGGCGAAGCCCATCTCGTGGGTGGCCATGATGATCGTCATGCCCTCCCGCGCCAGCTGGCGGACGATGCCCAGCACCTCCGCGACGAGTTCGGGGTCGAGAGCCGAGGTGATCTCGTCGAGCAGCAGGACCATGGGCTCCATGGCGAGTGCCCGGACGATGGCCACACGCTGCTGCTGGCCGCCCGAGAGACGGTCCGGATACTCCTTCGCCTTCGCCTCCAGGCCGATGCGGGCCAGGAGCTGCATCGCCCGCTCCTCGGCCTCCTTGCGGGAAACACCCCGCACTTGGACGGGGGCGAGCGTGATGTTCTCCAGCACGGTCATATGCGGGAACAGATTGTAGCTCTGGAAGACGATGCCGACGTCGCGGCGTAGCAGGTCGAGGTCGACACCGGGGCCGCTGACGCGGTCGTCGTGCAGGCGAATCTCGCCCTCCTGGATCGGCTCCAGGCCGTTGATGCAGCGCAGCAGGGTCGACTTCCCGCAACCCGAGGGGCCGATCAGACAGACGACGGCATGCGCCTCGACGTCGAGGTCGATGCCTTTCAGCACCTCGAACTGGCCGTAGCGCTTGTGGACCTGCTTGATCTCGACCAGCGCCATCAGCCGGCCCTCGTGCGGCGCTGCTCGCGCTCCAGCAGCCGGTCGACCCAGCGTGCCTGCGGGATTGTGATCAGGACGAAGAGGAAGGCCACCGTCGTCACCGAGGACAGGTTGAAGTGGTTGCTGGCCACGATCTTCGCCTGGTTGAAGGCGTCGATCGCCCCGATGACGTTCACGAGGGCGGTGTCCTTCTGCAGCGAGATGAAGTCGTTCAGCAGCGGCGGGATGATCCGGCGCACGGCCTGCGGCACCACCACGAAGCGCAGCGTCTGGAAGAAGCTGAGACCCAGCGAGCGGGCGGCGGCCACCTGGCTCCAGTGCACGCTCTCGATGCCGGCCCGGTACACCTCGGCGACATAGGCGCCGTAGGTCAGCGTCAGCGCCAGGATGGCGTACCATTCGGGCGGCCAGTTGCCGAGGAGCGGCAGGCCGGTCAGTGGCAGGCCGAAGCCGACGAGATAGATGCAGATGATCGCCGGCAGGCCGCGGAAGACGTCGGTGTAGACCGTGGCGATCATGCGGATCGGCCGGCCGGCCTCGCCCGGGATCAGGCGGGCGACCGCCACCACGAGCCCCCAGACCAGGACCAGGATCTCGGCGACGACGAAGATGAAGATGTTGAGCCAGAAGGCGTCGAGGATGAGCCAGAACGAGTCCTGGATCAGCGGCAGGTAGAAGAAGGTCCGCGCCACCGCGGCGTCGTTGGCGATCATGAAGACGGCGGCGATGACGACGAGCAGGGCCGCCGCCGCGTAGCCCAGCGCCACGCCCGAGGCCGTCTCGCCGGCCGCGGTCTCGACCCGCGCGGTGACGAGATCGCCCGGAATGGCCTCCCTCGCCCGCTTCGCCGCCTGCCGGCCCCGCCAGGCGGGGATCAGCAGCAGCAGCGTGCCGGCGGCGAAGACGAAGAGCAGGATGTCGGTGAGCGAGGAGCCGATGCCGCCGCCGGCCATGGAGCGGCGGACGGCCTCGGCGACCCAGAACGACACCGCGATCACGCCGAAGACCACCGCCAGAGCGACGGCCGAGAGCGTGCTCGGCGGCTTTGGAACCGAGGGCGGCCGCCCGCGAAGGACGGCCGCCGTGGGCTCGTCGCTCACGGCTTGAAGTAGGTGATCGCCGTGGGATCGGCACCCCACGCCTCGGCCAGGTACTTGCCGGCCAGTTTCTTCACCGTGCCGTCGTCCAGCATCGACTGGATCACCTGGTCGAGCACGGCGGCGTTCGCCGAGCCCTTGGGATAGATCCCGCCATAGCTTTCGCCGGTCGTGTACTGGCCGACGACCTCCATCTTGCCGCCCGACTGCGCGGCCTGGCTCAACACGATCGCCGTGTCGGTCATCGCGGCGTCGATCTGATTGGCGAGCAATGCCGTGAACATCGAGGGCGTGTCCGGGAACACCTTGGCCGGTGTTTCGGGCTTAAGCGTGCTCTCGACGAAGGTGGCACCCGTCGTCGCCTGCTGCACGCCGATGCGCTTCGACTTGATGTTGTCGCCGGTGACGTCGGCGCCCTTCTTCACCAGCACGCCGGCATCCGAGCTGAAATAGGGGACCGAGAAGTCCACCACCTTCTTGCGCTCGTCGGTGATCGAGGCCTGCGAGAGGGCCAGGTCGTAGTTGCGCGTCTGGCCGGCGACGAGGGCGTCCCAGGCGACGTTCACCACGCCGACCTTATCGAGGCCCAAACGGTGGGCCATCTCGGCCGCCATGCAGTACTCGAAGCCGTCCTTGATCGTGTCCGGCGTGTCGCCGTTCCAGAAGCCCGGAGCCGGCAGGTTCACCTCGACGGTGAGTTGCCCGGCGACGGCCGGTGTCATCGAGAACTGTCCCTTGGCGCCGGTGACCTCGCAATTGCCGATCGTTTCGGCATGGGCGGTTCCGGCGAGTAGTGCTGCACCCAGCGCAAGAACGCCGAGCTTGAAGCGTGACGGACCCATTATTCCCTCCACTTTTCGTTGCCGAGGGCCGGGCGCGGCGAGGGTCTCGCCTGCCCGCCATGGGTCACTCTGGCATGCTGCGCGCCCGCCCGATAGCCTGATCGGGCGGGCGCCTATTTCGTGGGCAGAAGGTGTCTAGGGGAGATCAGCCCTCGGCTGCAGGTGCCTCGGGGCTCCGCCGGCGCTCGGCCATGAACTGGTCGAACTCGGCCTTGTCCTTGGCCATCCGCAGCCGCTCGAGGAAGCCGCGGAACTCGCGCTCCTCCTCCTCCAGCCGCCGCAGCGTCTCGTCGCGATACTCCTGGAAGGCGCGGTTGCCTGTGCCGCCCCCATCGGAGCCCCAGCGCGAGCGGCGGCCACGCTTGCCCCAGCCCTCGCCATCCATGTTGAACCAGCGTCCGCGACCGCCGCAGCTCATCCTTCCACTCCCGATAGCGAAGGCCAGGACGGCTAGGCCGAGGGGCCAGAAAATCGCGAAAGCCAGGACCACGAAGGCGATCCAGGCGGGCTTGCCGAACTCGTCGAGCCTGGCAGCGAAGGCCATCCGAACCTCCAAGTTAATGTAAGTAACATTTACATACCGCGGCCGCGAGGAATGTCAAGGAGCCGACGAGGGCAGACCCAGTCCCTGCAGGTAGACCAGCAGCCCCGCCTCCAGCAGGTCCTCGGGCGTCATCGGCAGCTTGCGCCGCGCCGCGTCGCCCCGCCCGAAGAGAGCCGCGATCCCGTGCGCGAGCGACCACATGTGCAGTGCCACCATCAGCGCCGGTGCGCTCTTCGCCGGCGGCAGGAGCCGGCAGACCTTCTCGGCTGCGGTGCGCAGGATCTGGAACGCCCGATCGCCCGCCTGCTGCAGGTCGGGATGCGCCTCCAGCGGCAGGCCGGATTCGAACATCGCCGAATAATAGGCGGGCTCGGTGCTGGCGAAGGCCAGATACGCCTTGCCGATATTGCCGAACGCCGTGACCGGGTCGGGCTTCCCCTCGTTCCAGGCGTGGCCGAGCATCGCCTCGAATCGGGTGAAGCCCTGCCGCGCCACGTCGGCCAGGAGATCGTCGCGGTCGCGGAAATGACGGTAGGGTGCCGCCGGGCTGACGCCCGCGGAGCGTGCAGCTTCCGCGAAGGTGAACCCACCGGGCCCCTTCTCCGCGATCAGGCTCAGCGCCGCGCGGATCAGCGCCTCGCGCAGATTGCCGTGATGATAGCCCCGCCGCTCCATGCCCTCGCCGATCTTGGGATGTGACGAGGCTTTACATGATGCGGCTGCACACCTCCAGCGAGCCCTCGCGGCTCACATGGGCGGCTTGAGGCCATCCTTGCCGACCGCCACGCGGTCCGTGGTGAGTACACCGTCGTCCGCCTTCTTCGCGGTCAGGAACACCCAGGCACCCGGCACCAGCAGGCCCGCATCGCCGGGTGCCAGCGTCACGATCGGGATACCCGGCGGCACCTCCAGCTCCTTCTGCCCGTCCTTGTATTCGAGGGTGAGGACGCGTGCCGTGACATCGCCGACCGTGGCGTCGACCGTGCCGTTGGTCATCGTGCTGTCCGGCGTCAGGTCCCACGGCCGATGCCCCTCGCCGACACCCTTCATCGAGGGCGGGAAGATCACGATCTCCTGCGCCAGCAGCCGGCCATTGTCCTCAGGGGTCGCTGCCGCCCCGATATAGCTGCCGGGAGCGATCGACTGCAGGTCGGCCGGCAGCACGGCACTGATCTTCGCATCGTCGGTGAGCGTGAGCGTCACCGTCGGCCCCTCGCGCGAGACCACCGTCAGCGTGTGCCCGTCGACAGCCGTGATCTGGCCCCGGATGCGGGCCGTCTCCTCGGCCGCGTGCAGCGAGCCCAAAGCAGCCACGGCCAGCGGCAGCACGAACACAAGACGTCGGCGAAATCGAACCATCCACGACACTCCGGACAGGCGGGCACGGATTGCGATATGCGCGTCGCAAGCTATCAGCAACGCATCACGTGCCGGTGAGTCACCCGGCCCTTCGAGGACCAGCATGGCGGGACTGCTGTTCGGCAGGAAGGAACCCGACGCGGAAACCGAGCAGCCGGTCCGCGTCCTCGTCTATGGCGACTCGCTGAGCTGGGGCTGGGTCCCGCAGCGCACCTTCATCCCCGCCGAGCGTTTTCCGTCCGACCGGCAATTGCCCCGCGTCATGGGCGAGAGCCTGGGCCCCGCCTACGAGGTCGTCATCGACGCCATGCCCGGCCGCACCACCGACGTCGCGGACCCTCTCGCCCCGCAGATCCCCGGCGTCAGCACCGATGGCAACGCGTGCCTCCCGGCGACCCTCGCCGCCCATCTGCCGCTTGACCTTGTCGTGCTGATGCTGGGCTCGAACGACTGCAAGCCGCAGTTCGCCCGCAGCGCCTTCCGTATCGCCGTAGGTGCGGGCCGCCTCATCGACACGGTCCAGCGCTCCGCCGACTTCTTCGGCACGCTCTGGCTGACCAATTCCGCACCCCGGATCCTGCTCGTCTGCCCGCCACCTTTCGGCGACATCGTTCGCGCGGCCGACGACCTGTACGCCGGTGCCGTCGAGCGCCACGACGGGCTGGCCGCGGCCTACGCCCAGGTAGCCGCTGCCGCCGGTGTCGCCTATTTCGATGCGGGCTCGGTCGTCACCTCGGACGGCGTCGACGGCGTCCACCTCAGCGGCGAGTCGCAGAGGACCCTCGGCATCGCGATGGCAGATCAGGTGCGCACGGTCCTGAGCTAGCCGCCATCCCAGTCAGTCAATATCAGTTACTTACGCCACAGCGGCACCGCCGCCTTCAGCAACGGACCCATCATGCAGACGACCCTTCTCGAGCCCGGCCTGCGGCTGACCATCTGCGGGATATCGGAGCTCGACTCCCACGCCACGGCCGGCGTCACGCACGTGCTCTCGATCCTCGATCCCGGGACGCCCGAGCCCGCGGCCTTCGCGGCCTACGACCCCCACCACCGCCTCACCATGCGCTTCCACGACATCATCGGCCGCTGGCCCGGCTGGCAGGCGCCCGAGCGCGAGGACGTCGAGGCGCTGATCGGCTTCGGCGCCGACCTCGACCGCGCCGGGCCCTCGCTCAAACACCTCTTGGTCCACTGCCACGCCGGCATCTCGCGCTCGACCGCCGCCCTCGTCACCCTGCTGGCGCGGCATACCCCGCTCGGCGAGGAGCCCGCCATCTTCGAGCGGATCCACGCCATCCGCTCGCAGGCCTGGCCCAACTCGCGGATGATCGGCTTCGCCGACGACCTCCTGGAACGCGGCGGCCGCCTCAACGCGGCCCTGGTCGACCTCTACCGCCGCCAGGCCGTCGCCCGCCCCGACTTCCTGGAGGAACTGCGCCGCCTCGGCCGCGGCGAGGAGATCCCGACCTAGAGGGTCCGATGTACGTCCTGAAGCCCGGCATCAAGCGCGATCCCGCAAGGCGCTGGGCGCTGCCGGACAGGATCTTCTTCGGTCACGGCGCCTGCCACATCCTGGCCGGCGCCTATCTCGACCGGCCGCCGCTGCCCGGGTTCTGGGCGGAGCGCATCGTCCCCACGGACGGCCTGTCCGGCGGCCACGTGTACGTGACGGACGGTGCGATCGCCTTCGACCATCACGGCTACTCGACCCGCTGGCGGCTGCTCGACCATCACCGCAAGGGGTGGACCGGCCGCCAGCCCGGCTGGGACTGCACCGTGACGAAGGTCGACTTCTCGCTACTGAGCGCGCCGGCGCTCAATGCCCGCAAGATGCTCGGACCCGACCAGTACCTCTTCGACCCCGTTCCCCGCGCCCACCGCTTCATCGAGCGGAAGAGCCACGCCGACGCCGCAACGAAAGCGAGAGGACTGCTCGACCTGCCGTCCTAAGCCGCAGCCAGCGGCGCCACCACCTCCTCGAGCCCGAACACCTCTGCAGGCTCGGCGATGCCCCGCAGCCGATGCCGGCCGTAGCTACGCAGCGATCGGCCGCTAAGTCCGGCGAAGGCTGCCGAGGCGACGACGGGCACCCCCAGCTCCTTCGTCAGCCCTTCGAGCCGGCTCGCCATGTTCACGGCGGGGCCGATCACGGTGAAGTCGAGCCGGTGTGCGGTCCCGATATTGCCGAACTCGACGTCGCCGGCGTGCAGCGCCAGCCCGAAGCGCATCGGGGCCTCGCCCTTGGCCGCGAGCTTCTGGTTCAGCTCCTCGGTGCCGGCGAACGCCTCGCCGACCGCGTCCAGCACCCGCTCGCAGGTCCCGGCATGGTCGCCGTCGAGCGGGAACACGGCGAGCAGACCGTCGCCCATGAACTTCAGGATCTCGCCGCCGGCCTTCTCGATCGCCGTCCCCATGATGTCGAACCACCGGTTCATCACCCGGATGAGCATCTGGCGCTCGAACCGGTCCGACATGGCGGTGAACCCACGGAGATCGCAGAACCAGATCGCGGCCTTGATCGTCTGTACGTCGCCACGCTCGATCTGCCCCTCGAACACGCGCCGCCCGGCCTCGGGCCCGAGATAGGCCGCGAGCAGGTCGATCGAGATCTTCCGCAGCACGGCGCGCTCGGCCCAGGGGCTCAAGAGGCGTGAGGCGACGTCCAGATGCTGCATCTGCGCATCCGAGAAACCGCCCTGCGCCCTGGTCGTGAACGCCGTCACGGCCGTGCGCGACTGGTCGAGGAACGGCAGCGGCAGCATCACATAATCGGTGACACCCTCGGCCGCGTAGGCCTCGAGCCGCGGCATCTCCATCGTGTCCTCGCCGGCCCGCCAGCGGAACGGCTTGTTGGTTTCGTCCACGATCCGGGTCGGGCTGCGCAGATAGCTGTCGCTCGTCAGGATGCCGGCCCGCTGCGTGTGGATCTTCTCGAGTTCCCCGTCCTGCCAGCGCAGCAGCGTGCCGCTCAGCTCCGGATGCAGCACTTCGAGACCGAGCAGCGCATGCGAGAGCGGAATCTCGTCCGCGACCAGCCGGTTGCAGAATCCCTCGAACAAGTGCGGTAGCGGCAAGCGCTGCTCGCTCACGCCGACGAGCCACATCGCCAGTTCGGCACCACCCATCTGTCGTCTCCGTCGGCCCGGACCTGCCCGGTGCGAGCCTACCACCTAACCCGAACGAAAGTGACCGCAAGGGCCATTCCGGCGCGCACCCTTGCGCTGCCCTGGGGCACCCGCGACAATCGGGTCCCTTCACCACCATCCGCCACGCCCCGGAGACGCTCCACCGTGCAGCCGAACCTGAAGCCGCTCGCGGCGACGCTCTGCGTCCTGCTCGCCGCCTGCGCCGAGCACGAGCTGCGCCAGGATCGCCCGGTCTCGCTCACCGGCAGCATCGACCGCATCGCACCCTGCACCATGCAGCAGCTCACCGCTGCAGGCTACGGCCCGCCGGGGCTCACCTTCCGGCCCTATGTCGGCCGGCCGCGGTCGGAAATCGTCTACCGCGCGGTCCCGAGCTTTGCCCCGGCCGTGGGCATGCAGCTCCTCTCGATCGAGCTGGTGCAGACCTCGCCGGGCAATGCCACGGCAGCCCTGCGCCCCTCCGGCATCGGCGGCACCGCCGTCGCCGAGGCGGCGATGATCGCCCTCCAGTCCTGCCAGGGCAGCTGAGCCGGGATCGGATTGCGGCATACCCCGAATGGGGGATGCGACGATCACAACCGCAGGTTAGCGCTCTTCTCGCTGAGGGCTGAACTTCCATCCCGATCCGCTCTGCGGATCGGGCTTTTTCATGACGGCAGCTGGGCCGGTCCGATCAGGATGAGCCGCACGAGTTCGCTCTGGCGATGCGTGCCGGTCTTGGCGAGGACGCGCTTCAGATGCACGCGCGCCGTCTCCCTCGTGATGCCGCTCCGCACGGCCACCTCCTCGAGCGTGGCGCCCCCCGCCAAGGCGAGCGCGATCTGCGCCTCGGTCGCCGTCAGGTTCCACAATCGACGCAACGTCTCTCCGCTGACTCCCGGCGGCCGCGCCGGATCGACGATGGTGACGACCACCGCAGCTCTGGCACCCAGGAGCGCGTGCATGCCGGCCTCGCAGCGCGCGACGGAGACGAGGTAGTCGGGCTTGCCCGACGGCCGCGGGATCGTCAGCACGCCGCCCACACCGTCGAGCCGTCCACGCGCCGCCGCGTCGACCATGGCGGCCAGCGTCTCGGCGACGGCGGAATCGGTGCAGACGAGCCGGTGCCGCTGCAGGGCGAGGCCGTCCTTCTTCGCCAGAAGATCATGTCCGGCACGGTTCGTCTCCAGGACGCTGCCCTGGGCACCGAGCACGACGAGACCGACCGGCAACCGGTCGAGCAGGTCCCGCTGCACCGCCGAGCCCTGCCGCGCCGCGTCGAGATCCAGCTGCATCCGTCGCGCCCGCCCCACATGCCGCGTGAGCACGGCGAGATCGTGCATGTCGACGCTATCGAATGGGACCTCGCGTTCGGCGCGGTGGAGACAGATCACCCCTTCCACGTCGCGCCCCTCGCTGAGCCGCCCGATCAACGCCCAGAGCAGGTCGTGCTTGCTTTGGCACTCGATGTAGTAGGTCGAGCGCCGAAACGCCTCGGTCTCCGGCCCGTCCCCGAAGGCCACCACCTCGCCACGCGGCAGGGGTCCCATCACCTGCGCGCGCGGATCCTGCGGCGCCCATTTGACGATCTCCTCCCAAGCTTCCTGGTTGAGCCCGTGCATGACGGCCCAGGCCATCGGGTGGCCCGCCATGGGTGCTGTGCCGATGGTGGCCGTGCGCGCCCCGAAGCCGTTTGTGATCGCGGCGAGGCAGTCCGACCACGCTGCACCGTCCGCCGCAGCCGCATAGCAGAGCTCGACCAGCCCCAACATGTCGCGCGCCATCGTCCCTCCGCCGGGGGATCACGGTTGATTGCGCTTGTTCGGACTGAGCGTCCCGACGCTTAGCCGTGCCGAGGGAAGCTGGCAATCGATCGGCCGGCAACTGCAGGAAACGGCCGCGCCGCGCTCCGCCGGCGCGCCCTCAGTTGGCGCAGGTGAACGGCTTGGCCTGCTCCGTCACGGCGGGATCAGGCTGGTCGGCACCGGTGACCATGCCCACCCCCGATTCGCCCCCCTTCGCGAGCCAGGGCTTCGCCGCATCGGGGCGACCGGCGAGATTGAGCAGCACGCCAAGATTGTGCGCGGCAGCGGGATGACCCCGCTCCGCCGCCTGGGCGAAGAACAGCCCGGCGAGCCCATTGTCCTGCGGCACCCCCTGGCCAGTGCGGTAGAGACCTCCGAGAAGGAACAGGGCATCCGCCGAGCCCTGCTGGGCGGCGGCACGGAACTGCCCGGCGGCCGCCGCGGGATCGGAAGGGACACCCAGGCCTTCCGACAAGGTGATGCCCAGCCGGACCTGTGCCGGCGCATAGCCTTGACCGGCAGCGGCCGCGAGCCAGCGCGCCGCCTCGGCCAGATCTGCAGCACAGTGCTCGCTCGTCGGGGCGCCCCGCTGCAGGAAGACCGCCAGAACGGTCTGCGCCGGGGCGAAGCCCTCGCTGGCAGCAGCCCGGTAACCGCGCTCGGCCAGGGCCGGCTGCGGAGCACCGTTGGCACCCATCTCGGCCAGCGCCCCGACGACGAAATTGCCTGCCGGCTCGCCGATCGTCGCCAGCGGCTCGCATTCGACCTGCGCTGCCTTCAGATCGCCGGCGAAGAACCGCTCGAGGCAGGATCTGGCGGCGTTGGTTGCGGCCTCGGCCGGATGGCCGAGCAGACCGCACAGCAGCACCAGCGACAAAACGCGGATCATGCCCGGCGCCGACGCCGGAGGCCCAGAAAGCCCGCCAGCACCGAGGCCCCCAGGGTGCCCCCGGCCAGCGGACCCGGTGCGGTGGCGATCTTGCTGCTCTGGATCGCGGTCACCGGCGACGATTTGATGATGAACACCGCGTCGTTGAAGTCTTTGTCCGAGGTATAGCCGTTGACGTTCAGCTTCGGGGTCGTCCGGTTGAGGTCCTCGAACCCCATGATGACATAGTCTTTCTGCTGGTTCGCAAAGAGCATCGCGACATGGCGGGTCGAGGTGCCCTCGCTGCTGGACGTACCGGTCATCGTCGACTTGGCCTCGGGGTTGAGGTAGTCGAGCGTGTACATCACGAGCGGCGAGCGCGTGTCGCCGATCGCACCGGCCACGGTGCGGCCGTCCCAGCCATCCTGAACCAGGAAGAAGCCCACCGCCGTGTCCTTGGCGAAGACCTTGCCGTTGCCGATCTCGACGGTGTTGCCGGGGACGAGCTGGCCGCCGCTGTAGAGCTCCGACGCGTTGGGGAACACCCAGCCGATCTCGGTGGTCTTCAGGTTCGAGGTCAGCTCGGTCAGGCTGACACCGGGCTTGCCGTCCGTGTTGATCTGCCCGTTCGTGGTGGACTCGTATGCCGTCGGGGACACCGAGAACCAGCCGAGGCTGTTGCGATAGCCGGCACCCTCGTCGACGAAGGTCAGCTTGATCGTGGCGTTCTCGCTGAGCAGCAGGGTCGGCTTGTAGGAAGGATCGAGGAAGATCGCGTTGACGTTCTTCGACTCCGGCAGGACGCCCCGGATCGTCTCCAGCAGCGCCGGATCGATCGGCTCCGTTGTCATGCCCGCCGGCATCTCCTTGATCGGATCCGCCGCCTGGACCAGTGCCAGCGCATCGCCCGAAAGATCGACCCCGGCGACCATCGCCTTGACCGGCAGCCGGGGGCGCGGAAGCGCTGCACATGGACGGTGCCGCCCGAGGTGACCGGCACCTCTCCCAAGGCGGCGAACCCGCGGGCGACGAGCGCCGCCTTGACGTCGACGGCCGGCACCGCCGGTCCACCCGCCCGCGCCAACTCGACGCCGATGGCCAGCAGACCCAGTCCTGCCATTGCCCAGAGTCCGCGCTTCACGCCCCGTCTCCGCGAAGCTCGAGCGCGGCGACGATGATCCCCATGCCGATGGCATCGGCCGCCACCTGCCCCACGGTGCCGTGGAGGATCGGATACCAGGCGGGGTCCGTCGCCATACCGGCGAGCCGCACGGTGTTCAGCAGCAGCATCGCGGCCCCCACCAGCAGGACGCCGCCGATCGCCGGCCGGTCCGGCGGCACCAGCGCCAGGTACGCCAGGGAACCCAGCCCGGCATTCACGAGGCCCGAACAGCCGAGCAGCACGGCGAGGCGATGATCCCCGTGCACGATGAGATTGCCGGTCCGCTCGACACCCATCCCGAGCAGGTTGCACAGACCCGCTGCCCCCCAGGCCTCCGCCGCCAGGATCGGCCCCGCGACGTGCTTCAGCCCCACGGCCTGGAGCAGCAAGACCACCCTGAGGCGGGCCAGGAGAACGCCGGGCCGCCGCATCGACGGCTCGCCACCCGCAATTAGCCCGACGCCGAGTAGGGCCAGTGCTGCCCGGCCGAGTGCTGCACCGGGTACCAACGTCATCAGAGCCGCCAGGATCGTGATGGAGGAGGCAAGAACCGGTGTCTCGCCGGCCCGCCAGAGAGCCCGCACGGCCACCCCCAAGGTGACGAGTTCCAGCAGACCGATCGCGGGCATGTGGCCCTGCAGCAGACCATCCGCGAGTGCGCTGGAGAACAGCACATCCATCGCGACGACGGCTACCAGCCCCGCGGCAAGACCGGCCGAAAGGCCGCGCCCGGCCGGCCACGCGGCGATTGCGAGCAGCGTCATGTCCCTTCCCGACACGATGTTTCGCGTCAGGGTAGAGCAAGCTCGATGCCAGCCATGACAGGCCGGCGACCTCTGTCTCTCAGTGGATCGGCTGAAGCTCGATTGCGAACTTCGGGCTGGGCTCCCAGTGAAAGGTCCCCCGATGCTCGGGACCGTCCGCCACCACCCGCCAGCGATAGCCCCTCGCCAACTCCTCGACGAAGACGGTCCCGACCGTGAGCACAAGGTCCGCCGCGATGCACCGATGCCGGCTCAGCCCAAAGGGCGCATAGCTCTCGATGTCGTACCGTCGATCGACGAAGCGATCGGGATCGAAGCGCAGCGGGTCGGGAAAGACATTCGGGTCGCGGTGACTCTCGCGAAGGCAGACCCGCAGGAACGTGTCCTTCGGAATGTGATAGCCTTCGACTTCCAGATCGGCCGTCGCGATGTAATGCAGACCTTCGGCCTGTTGCAGACGCAGCGTCTCCTGCACGACTGCCCGGGCCGGGGCCGGCTCGGCGCCGCCCCGGACGCGCTCCGCCACCTTCGGCGCATCGCTGAGCATCTTCAGGAGCCAGCACAACAGACCCGTCAGATCATAGCGTCCGATGTCGACGCCGTAGACGATGTTGCCGACCATCGTGTCGTCGAGGGCATCGATCCCGTGCTCGGTGAGGAGCTGTCCGAGCCCTCCGGCGGCCGCGCCGGTCCGGACGAGGCGGCGCGTCACATCGCAAAGCGTGTGAAAGGGTGCCGCCTGCTCTGCCGTCGGCTCCCAAACCTGGCGCCCGCCGGGAGCGAGCAGGTCGAACAGCTCCGTCAGGTCGTGCCAGTCGGCCATCGGCCGTTCGACGCCGTAGGCGACGCGGATCATGACGTCCGTCGCGATGCCGTTCAGGGCACCGCGAAGATCACCGGCGGGTCCCTGCGAGGCCAGCTCCGCCAGATGATGCCGGCAGATCCCGCGGACGACCTCGATGTCCCCCGGTGCCGGATCCGTCGGGAACACGCGGAGCATCAGCCGCCGGTAGCGCGCATGCTCCTCGCCCTGCATGCTGCGCAGGAAGCCCTTCGGGATCAGCCTCTCTAGCCAGCGCCAGGGCGATATGAGGTCGTCCCCGTACTGGAGGAGAATCCGCCGTCCCAGGCCGAGACCGAGCACGCAGACCGCCTGCTGGCCGTAGAGCATGGTCGAGAAGATCGCTCCTTTACGCGCGAAGCTCTTTTCGAAGAAGGCGTCCCCGGGCCAGCCAGTCTTCGAGGACACCGACCAAGGCGGCACGCGCGGCCCGAACTGCTTACGCAGGCGCGCATTCAGTCGCAGCCAGACGAGGGCACGCCCCGCCGAAGTTCGGCGGAGCGCATCCTTGACGCAATGGATCGCCGAAGCGGCTCCGTTCAGCCGACGAGAGCCTTGGCCCGCTCGGCGAGCCTGTCGCGGATGCGCTCCATGTCGTTGCGCAAGTCGACAAGCGGGGCCACCGCGCTGCGCAGATGGGTGACGGCTCGATCGATGCGCGACCAGTTGCCGACCATCGGAGCATAGAACCTCACCGGGGCCGGCGCCTCGTTCGGGTAGAGGCGCAGATACTCGGCGAAGTTGTTGAAGTGCTCGCGACCGCCCCAGGGCGTGAAGCTCTCGGCGGCCGCGCCCTCGGCGAACACGACCTCGTGCGTCTCGAACTCCACGTGCAGATAGTGGATCTGGTCCGCGGCATGCAGCGGCGCCTGCTGCACGATCGAGCGGCCGTTCACGAGGAACTTCGCCGGCACCAGCACGCCGTCGACATAAAGCGCGTGGTTCGGCGACACGTAGAGCTCGCGGCAGGGCGACTCGGCCGCCAGCGCGCCGCGGCGCACCAGGATCGGCTCCACGCTGTCCAGCCAGCGCGCGGTCCGCCGCTTGAAGACCTGGTGTCCTATCCACTTGAGGGGGCGCGATCCGCCTGCATGCACGACGACCTCGTCGCCGATGCGCAGATCCTCGATCCGCCGTTCACCTTCGGGCGTGCGGATCAACGTGCCTTCGAGAAAGCAGATCGGAGCACCCATGGCCACCCTCTCTTCTTGACCGTAGCGGCGCCATCTTGGCCCGCCCACGAAAGCACGCAATAGAATTGTTGGATTGAGGCCCTGCCGTCCTCACAATACTTTTATTACAAAATAGATGTTCAACGACAGGTAGAGGAAAGCGATGGAGCGCTCCGAAGGCCGTCCGCGCCTTACCCTCGCCACCACTGCCCCGCTCCGCTATCCGCCCACCATGCTCGACCGCCTCAAGCAGTGGGCCCGTGCCCTCAAGCGGGACGTCCTGGCCCTCTACCTCGCCGCCCGCGACCCGCGCGTGCCGTGGTACGCCAAGGCGCTGGCGCTGGTGACGGCAGCCTACGCGCTGAGCCCGATCGACCTGATCCCGGACTTCGTCCCGGTGCTGGGCTATCTCGACGACCTGATCCTGCTGCCGGGCCTGATCTGGCTGACGGTCCGGCTGATCCCGACCCCGCTCATGCTGGAGCTGCGCGCGGAGGCGACGGCACGCCTCGCCAACGCGCGGCCCGTGAGCCGCACAGCCGCCATCGTCATCGGCCTGCTCTGGATCGCCGCCGCCGCACTCCTCGGCTCGTGGCTGCTCCGCCGAAGCTAGAACTTCGCCGGGCGCTTCTCGACGAAGGCCTGGACACCTTCGTGATAGTCGCTGCCGAAATAGACCTCGCGCCGCAGCCCGTGCAGATACTCGAAGGTCTGCGGGCTCAGCGGCAGCGCCTCGGCCAGCGCGTGCAGCGCCTCCTTCATCGCACTGATCGCCATCGGCGAGCGCGAGGCGATGGTCCGCGCCATCGCATAGGTCCGCTCCTCGAGCTCGGCCTCGGGCACCAGCAGGTTCATGATCCCCACCTGCACCGCCCGCTCGGCCGAGATCGGGTCGGCCGTGAAGAACATCTCCTTCACGATCGCCAGCGGCAGCCGGCTCATGAAGTTGAGCAACCCGGCGATGTTGTAGGGCAGGCCCAGCTTCGCCGGCGTGATCGCGAAGGTGGCGGTCGGGTCGCCGATGACGATGTCGCACGCCATGACGAGGTCGCAGGCGCCGCCCCAGACCGAGCCCTGCACCATGCCGATCACCGGCGAGGGAAACGCCTTCACCCCGCGCAGCAGCTGCTCCAGCGGATCGCTGTAGGGCAAGGGATCGATGTCCGCCTTCGGCAACTCGTCGATGTCGTGCCCCGCCGACCAGACCTTGCCGGCCTGCGCCGAGCGGATGACGACGGCCCGCACCTGCTCCTTCTTGAACTGCTCGAACGCCGCCAGCGTCTCGGCGATGGACTCCGCCCCTAGCGCGTTGCGCTTGGCGTAGTGGTCGAAGGCGACCGTGCCGATCGGGCCCTCTTTGGAGACGCGGACGAGACTCATGACCGTACCCTCGAACTGCCGCCGACAGTCTCGTCGAGGCTCGGTACCCCCACCCCACCGCCGGTTGATCAACGCCGGAGGGTGCCAGAACTCGAGCACGCCGACCACGCCTCTGCGACAACGCACCAGCGCGGCACCGCGGCCGGTGCGGCGCAGGTGCATGACCCCCGCACGTCGGCACGCATCGCCTCGTCCTGGTCGGTCGAGCCGGCTACGCCGCTGTCCACCTCCTATAGGATGAAATCTCCCGCTACCCACTGGCCGGGCGTAGCATCGCCATCGACCCAGATAGCCATCTCGGGTGCCTTGTCCCCGCCGAGGTTCACCAGGACAGCGGTGTTGCCAGCGTCGTCCGTCTGGATACGGACCTGGCCGATGCCCGTGAACGCACCCGTGCCCCGGAAAGTGAGTGTCCCCGCATAGATGTCGGCGAGGTCGATCCTGTCGCCCACAGCCGCGCCGACGCCCTGGAAGTCCAGAATGTAATCGGGGGCGTCGGGCCGGCTGTCGGTCGCCCGGTCGTAGTCGAAGCGGTCCCGGCCGGCACCGCCGGTGAGGCGGTCCGAACCGACGCCACCCAGCAGCATGTCCTCGCCGCCGCCGCCGTCGAGCCAATCCTCGCCACCAAGTCCGTAGAGCTTGTCGTTGCCGGCATTGCCGTCGAGATGGTTGTATCCGGAGTCGCCACCGAGGCTGTCCCAGCCGCGGCCGCCGCGGATGTTCTCGAAGTCGGTGAGGATGTCCTTGCCGAGGGCGCCATAGGCGCGGCCGGAGGTCAGGGAGACCTGGACAGAGCCCGATGCCTCCTCGTAGCTCACCGTATCGCCGCCGCCCCACCAGTCCTCTGTGCCGCCATCGAGGCGGTCGTTCCCGAGACCGCCCTGAACGAGGTCGTCGCCCGCGCCGCCCTGGAGCCAGTTAGCGCCCGCGTCGCCCTGGAGCTTGTCCGCATAGGCGCTGCCGACCAGGCCCTCGATGCCGACGAGCGTGTCGCGTCCGCGGTCACCCGCCTCCTGCGGCCCGCTCACCGCGAGGCTGAGAGTCACACCGGTCAGCGCGTCGGCGTAGCTCGCGAGATCCATGCCGGCACCGCCGTCGAGACGGTCGTCGCCCGTACCGCCTTGCAGCGTGTCGGCATCTGCACCACCCTCCAGCCGGTCGTTGCCGTCCCCACCCATGAGCGTGTCGTCCCCGGCACCGCCCTTCAGCCGGTCGGCGCCGCCCAGGCCATAGACGGTGTCGTTGCCGGCGAGCGCGTCGATCGTGTCGGCACCGGCCGTCCCCTTGATGAGGTCGGGACCGGGCGTCGGCCGGTGCGAGATCGTCACCGTCTGCGCCAGTTCGAAGGCACCGATGTCGGGCAGGGTGCCGTCCGGTGACGGCCGCTCGGCCCCGCGCTGGTCAAGATGGCTGGAACCCGCCGGATCGGCAGCCGCCAGCGCCGGATTGCCCACCACATCGCGCAGCGGCACCACCCACGTGCCGTTCATCAACACCAGCTCGCCACCGCCCCAATCGTCAGTAGATGCGAACACAATCGCCGGATCCACCGATGTAAGGTCGGCGAAGCTGTCGTAGGCGGCGCCCAGCACATTGTGGCCGTTCGAGGCGGCAATCTCCCCGTCCACATCCGACGGCCGGTAGTCTTCTCCCCTGTACGTCTCGAGGTTGCCGAGAACGATGCTATTCGCCAAGCGCACCGTCGACCCACCGCCGAGTAGGACGCCGCCGCCGATGTCGGCTGTGTTGCCCGTGATGGTGCTGTCGACGATGCGGACCGATGCGGATTGGCCGTAGAGGAAGGCACCGGCCGCGATCGCCCCACCATACCCCGACATGTGGCCGCCCGACGCGCCGTTGCCCGCGATGGTGCTGGAGACGACGTCGAGCGCGCCGCGATAGACGCGGATCGCTCCCCCATAGGTCGTGTTGTCATAGCCCCAGGTGCCGTTGCCGACGACGGCACACCGCTCCAGCCGGAGAGTCCCACCGCCGGCCCAGATGCCGCCGCCGTCCCCGTAGACGGAGCCACCCGTTATCGTGAGCCCGCTCAAGGTGACATGGTCGCCGTCGATCGCCAGCACGCGGGCCCCGTACTCGCCGGAGTAATCCTGCTGCGCATCGTCCGTGCGCTGGTCGATCGTGACGCCGCTTCCGTCGTGGTCCGGATCGCCCGTGATCGTCACGTCGCTGGTGATTTCGAGCTGGCCCCTGGTCAGGGCGATCGTCTTGCCCTCGAGGGACGAGGCGAAGGTAATCGTGTCGGCCGCCGTGGTGGCATTGGCCTGTGCCAGTGCTTCGCGCAGGCTGAGCTTGCCGTCGGTGGCGTTGACGCTGTCGGTGAGGGTGGTGACGGTGAAGGTGGCCATCGGGGCCGTCCCTGGTGGGTCGTAGCGGTGTTCAGAGGATGAAGTCGGCGGCGGTCCATTGGCCGGGCTGGACGTCGCCGTCCGCGACGCGGATCGCCATCTCCGGTGCGGTGTCGCCGGCGAGGTTGACTTCGATCAGTGTGTCGAAGCCCGCGGCGACGAGGTGGACCTGGCCGATTCCGGTGAAGGCCGCGGTGCCGCGGAAGGTCAGGGTGCCGGGGAGGTCCGCGAGGTCGATCAGATCGCCCGTGGCCGCGCCTACGCCCTGGAAGTCGGTGATGCGGTCGGCATGGCCCGGCAGGCTGTCGGCGGCGGTGTCGAAGTCGAAGCGGTCGTTGCCGGAACCGCCGGTGAGGACGTCGCGGCCGAGGCCGCCCTCGAGGTGCCAGTCGTTGCCGGCCCCGCCCTGCAGGCGGTCGTCGCCCGCACCGCCGCGCAACTCGTCGCCGCCACTGCCGCCGAGGAGCAGGTTCGCACCGGCATTCCCGGTCAGGTGGTCGGCGAAGCGGGAGCCGGTGAGGTTCTCGACGTTCAGGAGCGTGTCGAGACCGGAGCCGCCGGTGTTCTGCTGGGCCGTGGTGGCGAGGCTCACCGTGATGCCGGCGGCGGCGCTGGCGTAGCTGACGGTGTCGGTGCCGGTACCGCCGTCCATCCGGTCGTTGCCGGCACCGCCGTCGAGCGTGTCGCTGCCCGAAGCACCCTTCAGCGTATCGTTGCCAGCGAGGCCGGAGACGAGGTCGTTGCCGGCGCGGCCGTCCAACGTGTTGGCGCCGGCGGTACCGGTGAGCACGTCGTTGGCGGTGCTGCCGACATGGCTGACGTGGGTCTGGGCCAGCTCGTAGGCGCCGACGTCCGGGGCCGTGCCGCCGGGCAGCGGGCGGCCCACGCCGCGCTGGTCGGCACTGCCGGCGGTCGCCGGATCCGCTCCGGAGAGGGCGGGGTTGTCCAAGGCGTCGCGCAGCGGGGCGACCCAGGTGCCGTTGGCCAGCACCAGCTGCCCGGCGCCATGGGCGTCGAGGGCGGCGAACACCTTGGCCGGGTCGGCGCCGACGACGTCGCCGGGTGCGGCACCGGTGCCGAGAACGCCCAGGACGTTGTGGCCGTTCGAGAAGTCGATGCGGTCGACGTCCGAGCGGGTATACAGGGTCGATCCCAAATCATGGCTCAGATTGCCAACGACGATGCTGTTGGTGAGCTCCAGCGTGCCGTCCGGGGAGACGTAGATACCCGCCGAGCCATGAACGAGCCGCTCCGCGACATTACCCGTGATCGTGCTCTCGCGAATCGAGACGTTGGTCCCACCAGCATCAATGCCCGCGCCCCAAGCGCCTGTGCCCGGGCGAGAACCCGCCCCGGTTGCGGTGTTGTCGGCGATCGTGCTTTGGACGATGTCGAGCGAGCCTCCGTCGCGGACGTAGATACCGGCCCCGTGGGCATTGTTGAGATAGTCAATGGCAGCGACAGAGTTTCTGACTACCGCCGTGCGAAGCAATGTTACGGACGTATCGACGCCCGCATACAAACCGCCACCACAATAAAATGAACGATTATCATCAATTACGCTATTCTCCATTCGCAAAACTGTCCCGCCCCGGATGTCCACTCCGCCGCCACCCGCACGACCATAGTTGTTTTCAACTGTACTGTCCAAAATATTTATTTTGGAATCATAGCCAGCTAAGATACCTCCTCCAGTGATGGCGCGATTGCCGGTAATGTCGCAGGATGTAAGCGTGAGCGTCGACTGACCATACATAAAGATGCCGCCACCACCGGCATGCTCTAACTGGCCATCCCAAAAGCCGCCAGTGATCGTGAGATTTTGCAGACTTGCGTACGTTGCTTCACCGCTGATCGCGATGACCTTTGCTGCATGTACCGATGGATCAACGTCATCGGATCTCTGATCAATGGTGACGCCGATCCTGTCGTGATCCGGATCGCCGGTGATGGTCACGTCACTGGTGATGTCGAGCTGGCCCTTGGTCAGCTGGATCGTCTTGCCTTCGAGTTCGGCAGCGAAGGTGATGGTGTCCGCATCCGGGTTGGCGTTGGCGAGGGTGAGCGCCTCGCGCAGGCTCAGCTTGCCGTCGGTAGCGCTGACGCTATCGGCCGATGTCGTGACGGTGAACGTCGCCATCGCAGCCTCCTTGCGCCCTGCACGCCGCAGGACGTGAATACTCCAGGAATCTTTTATATTAGGTCGACCTTACGTGCATTGATCCAGATCAAGTGTCACATCGTCCGGGCTGGCGCCGCTGCAGCGGAAGATGGAGTGGCCCGCCATCTGATCCTGAGCGGGATCAATCGTCCCTCCACCGGAGAGTGCATCGTGCGGCCGAGACCCGGCGGCGCGGTCCAGCAAGGTCTCGTTGACTCTTCATCAATGTAGGATTATTATCCTCCACCATGGACGACACACCCTACCGCCTCGACCCCGAGTTCCGCGCCGGCCGCAACAAGCGCCGCTTCGTGCGTCTGCTAGCGTTGGGGGCCTCGGCGGCGAAAGCCGCGGCGAAGCTCAAGATCTCGGATGCCGAGCTCGACGCCTTCACCAAGGATCCGGACCTGCCGGACATGGTCGAGGCCTATCGCGAGATGTACGGCCGGCCGGAGGACGAGATCCTCCAGCGGCTGCGCGAGGTGGCGATCCAGGTCCTGCTCGAGACGGTCGAGGAACGCGATCCCAAGGTCTGCGCCTGGTTCTTCCGCGAGCTGCAGCGCGGCCGCAATCCCTGCGTGACGCTGGCAAGGTCGGTCATGCGCGCCCAGGAACGGGCGGCCCGCGAGGCCGCCGAGGCCGAAGCACCGAAGCCGCCGCCCAAGGTGAAGCGGGTGCTCTATCCGCCCCGCACTTACGACGACCTCGAAGCGCTCCGCCACCGCATCACCGTCCGCCTCCGCGACCGGATCATCGTCGAGGCGCAGGCCAAGATGCGCGAGGAGGCCGAGGCCAGAGCTGCTGCAGGCGAGTCGCCGACTTCACCGCGACCGGTCCCGCCCGCACCGCCGCCGGCCCTGACGCGCCGGCAGGAAACGCCTGAGGAACGCGACTACCGCCGCGTCCTGGCGAAGATCACCGGCAAGCGGATCAGGGTCCGCGTACGGGATCCGGATTTCGATAGCTCGTAGGCGCTCTCCGCGCCGCGACCTCGGCCCGACCCGTCCACCTCCAGCCCCACGTCCGCTCGCCTCCTAGCCCCCAGCCGATCCAAGGCTGACCGGGGCCGATGGTGATTCAGAATACCGGTCGCGTGGTCAGCCGGCTCCTCCGGTCGTCGAGGTCGGCGGCGGGACGCCCTGGTCGCCCGGGGGTGGTGCCTGCACCTCCCGTTCGAGGGCAGCGCAATCGGCATCCTCCTGCAGGCCGAGCTCGATCAGCGGGATGAAGGCGGTCTTGCCGACCGAGATCGACGGATCGGCCCAGGGTCCCTGCACGAACACCGGCGCATCGGGGTCGAGGATGCTGAAGTCCTTGCCCTGGCCTTCGAGGCGGAGCTGCACGGTCTGCTGACCGAAATCGATCTTCGCGCCGCCGCGGATCTGCGAGTCGACGGTGTCGATGAGCAGGCGCCGGAACGTGCCCACCCCGTCGCGGATGGGCAGTTCGGCGATCAGACAACGGATCCGGACCGGAGTGTCGTTACCGACGTAGAGTGCCAGCGCCTCGGCCAGGTCGAGATCGACGCCTTCGATGACGAGGCCGCTCATGGTGCCCTCCGACATCAGTGCGGTCACCTCGCCGTCGAGGCTGGCCATCATCGCATGGATCCGCTCGCCGGCCGCCCGAAGCGTCACACGGCCCCGGACGGTACCGCTCGTCTTGGAGGCGAACCGCGTGCCTTCGAAGGCCTCATTCAACTCGATGCCGTCGTAGCGCAGATCCGCGCTGGCCGTCGGCGAGGGTCCGTCGCCATCGAGCGCCAGCTTCCCGGCGAGCGTGCCCCCGGCCACGCCGACCGAGAGCAGGGGCACCTCGAGATCGCCGTCCTTCAGGCTCACCTGCAGCTCGACCGGGTCGATCCCCGCCGGCAGGTCGCCTTGGACCACGGTGAGGTGGAGGTCGGCATCGAGCGAGCGCAGCCAGTCGGTGGGTACCGGCGCGTCGGGAACGAGGAAGCGACCGTCCGCCGCAGGTTGCGTCAGGGGCTGCGCGGCGTCGGTGGCGGGAACGAGGTCCTCGTACCGTAAATTCGGGACGCGCAGCTCGGCCTTCACCATCGGCCGCTCTCCGCCGAGGGCGAGCTCCGCCCGACCGACGGCATGCGTCTCACCCAGCGACGCGTCGAGGTCGTCGAGCCTCCAGCTGTCCCCGCCGCCCTTCACCTGGGCCCGGAGCCGGTAGGGAGGTGTCTGCGGCAGGTCGACGAAGCCCGCACCGAGGGTGGAAAGCCCCGGCCCGTGGGCCGAGACGCTCATATCGAGGTCCTGCAGCCGGGCCGGCTGGCCGATGCTGCCGTCGGCGACCACCTGGTTGTCGGCCAGCCTCAGATCGGCCTTCAGGGCGTAGGGCCGGCCGGGCTGCAGATCGTTCAGCGGGTCGCCCGTGAGCTCGAAGCGGATCGGCTGCTCGGCCAGGGTGCCGTCGCCGGTCAGGTGGATGCCACCGTCCGGCGTCGCCGCTCCCGAGACCGTCGCCAGCCGGCCCTCGACCGTCCTGTCTGCCGGCGTGTCGATGTAGGCGATCGCCACGTCGTCCATCTGCAGCTTCTCGACGGTCGGCGTCACCGGCAGCGGCAACGGGACGGCGGGCCCACCGGTCGACGGCGGCCCGAAGGTCCAGTTGGTGTTGCCGTCGGGGCCGCGCTCCAGGGCGATCCGGGCGTGCTGCAGGGCGACCTCGGTAAGCACGATGGTGCCGCCGAGCAGCTGCTGCAGATCGATCCGTACCCGCATCTCGCCGATCTGGGCCAGGAAATCGGCCCGGCCCCAATCGGCATTGCCGATCCGCACGTCCTGCAGCCGCAGCAGGGGCGGCATAGCCGTCTCGACCTCGATCGACCCGATGCTGACCTTCCGCCCGATCTGGTCGCCGAGGAGATCTGCCACGGTCTGCGCGTAGCGGCTCCAGTCGGTGAGCGAGGTGTTCGGGTCGGGTGCGGCACCACCAAGGATCATGGCCCCGGTCACGACGAGGGCGGTACGGGTGACGGCTCGGCGCATCGGCGGGTCCTCGGTCAGGCGTCGATCGAAGCCAACGGCACCGGCCGCACCTGCGTTCCGCTTCCAGCTGACGGCTTGATTTCGCAGCACGGACCGGCATCTCTGCGGCGGCTCTCTTCCAACCGGGACGGACGATGCAGATCACCGACGGCGGGCACGGGCGGTTCGCCCGCAATGTCATGCACTTCGCCCGCACCCTGCGCGCGGCGGGGCTGCCCGTCGGGCCGGGGCGGGTGATCGAGGCGCTGCGGGCGCTGGAGACCGTCGGCGTCGGCGACCGGCGCGACCTCTACTGGACGCTGCACTCGGTGTTCGTGAACCGGCGCGACCAGCGCGAGCTGTTCGACCAGGCCTTCCACATCTTCTGGCGCGACCCGCAGCTACTCGAGAAGATGATGCATCTCCTCCTGCCCACCCTGCAGGCCGACAACCCGCCGCCGCCCGAGACCGAGGCCAACCGCCGCCTCGCCGAGGCGATGGCGCCCGAGAAGCAGCCGGGCCAGGGGGCCGCCGAGGACGACGCCAAGGAGGACGAGATCGAGCTGGATGCCGTCCTCACCTGGTCGGCGAAGGAGCAGCTGCAGGAGAAGGACTTCGAGCAGATGTCGGCCGAGGAGCTGTCGGACGCCAAGTCGGCGATCATGAAGCTGCGGCTGCCGATCATGCAGGTGCCGACCCGCCGCTTCGCCGCCGACGCCTACGGCCGCCGGATCGACATGCGGGGCACGCTGCGGCGCACGCTGCGGGGCGGCGGCGGGGCGATCGACCTCGCCCGCAAGGAGCGGATCAAGCGCCACCCGCCGCTCGTGATCCTGTGCGACATCTCGGGCTCGATGAGCCGCTACTCGCGCATGCTGCTGCTGTTCATGCACGCGATCACCAACGACCGCGACCGGGTGCACAGCTTCCTCTTCGGCACGCGGTTGACCAACGTCACCCGCTACCTGCGCTACCGCGACATCGACGTCGCACTCGATCGGATCGGCGAGGTGGTGAAGGACTGGTCCGGCGGCACCCGCATCGGGCACTGCCTCGAGGAGTTCAACCGCGTCTGGTCACGCCGCGTGCTGGGCCAGGGTGCGGTGGTGCTGCTTATCACCGACGGGCTCGACCGCGAGGCGGGCCACGGCCTCGCCGACCAGATGGAGCGGCTGCACAAGTCCTGCCGCCGCCTGATCTGGCTGAACCCGCTACTGCGCTTCGACGCCTACCAGCCGATCACCGGCGGTGCCCGGGCGATGATCCGTCATGTCGACGACTTCAGGCCGGTCCACAACCTCAACAGCCTGACCGATCTGACCAAGGTGCTAAGCCGCGAGGGCGATCGGCGCGCCGAGGGGCTCACCGAATGGGTGGCCGCCTCGGAGCACCGTCACTCCTGACCAGGGGGCAAGGGCCCGCTGGGGCGCGCGGTTCAGAACTGCGACTTCACGTCCGTCGCCGTCTTCGACACGGCCTGCCCGGTCGCCGAGATGTCCTCGCCCGCACCGGCCACGGTGTTGCAGGCGGTCAGCGTACCCAGCAACAGAAACGCCAGGGCCACCAGGGCAAGCTGCGAAAACCGAATGCGCCGCAAGGAACTTCTCCCCCGTAACACGTTACGGGAAGGAAATGAGCGGCTTCCGCAGCATCGCGCAATTGAAAAAGTACATCCGCTACTTGCGGACGACCCCGAGCAGGCCGCCGCTCACCAGGGCCGCCGTGTCGGCCAGCACGCTGGGCAGGGTGCCGCCGGGGAAGAGCAGATAGGCCGGCCGCCATTCCGGATCGAACTTCGCCTTGAAGGCGCGCAAACCATCGAAATTGTAGAACTCCGCACCGTGCCGGACGACGAGCCTGCCGAGGCGTGACCAGAGGGGTGCCAGCCGATGATCGGCAAGACCCGACAGCGGCGCCATGCCGAGATCGAACCATTGGTAGCCCTGCTCCTTGGCCCAGAGGATCGTGCTGGTGATGAGGAAGTCCATGATCCCGGGTCCGGCATCAGGCAGGAAGCGCATCAGGTCCAGGCTGCACCCGACGGGCGGCGTCGACGGCCAGATGTTGGCGAAGGCGACGAGCCGCCCGTCGCGGCGGACGATCGCGACCGGCGTGCGGGCCAGGTAGTCGCGGGAGAAGAAACCGAGCGAAAAGCGCTTCTCCCGCGCCTTGTGCTGCTGCAGCCAAGCAGCGGAGACCGCTTCCAGCTCGTCCAGCAAAGGCGGCACGCCGTCCGCCGGCACGACCTCGAAGGTGATTCCGAGCTTCGTCGCCTTGTTGATGGCGGTACGCATGTCGCTCCGTCGCTTGCCCTTGAGATCGAAGCTCGCGAGCGGCACGCGCGCCCGCTCGCCGAGCTTGATCACGGCGAGCCCCAGTTCCAGGAGCGGCGGCAGGTCGTCGGGATCGACCTCGTAGAAGACCGTCCGCACGCCGTGCGCGTCGGCCTCCTCGCGGAACTGCCAGATAAGGCTCGGCCATTGGTCCCGCGGTCCCACGGGCGCTCCCATGGCGATCCAGCTGCCCCCGCTCGCCCCGTACATGACGAAGCCGCTCTGCGCCTCGTTGAACAGCAGGCACTTGTCGCCGGTGAGCGCCAGCCACGCCTCGCAGTTGCCCGAGGCGTCGACGACGGCACGGGCGGCGTCGAGCTCGGCCGGGTCAGGCGCGGTCGGCTGCGCCGGGGCGCGCCGGACCAGATGGAGGACCGCCACGCCCGCGACGAGCAGCACAGCACCCAACGCCGCACGCAGGGCTCGCGAGACGTCCGATTCGAGCTCGAACTGCCACCACAGCTCGTGCGCGTAGTCGACGTGGCGATAGGCGAAGAACAGGAGCCAGATGGTGGCACCGAGCACGGCCACCACGGCGAGCCACCAGGCCGGCGTCAGGCGCTCGGCGAAGAGGCGGGAGCGACGGTAGAAGGCGCTCCGCGTGCCGCTCAGCACCAGCACCCCGAAGGCGGCAACCGACGCCTCCTCCCAGTCGAGGCCCTTGACGAGGCTCGTGACCACGCCGACCGACATTAGGATGATCGCGGCGGACCAGGCACCCGAAAGGCGGTGTCGCAGCGGCAAGGCCAGGAGGATCAGGCCGGCACCGACGAGGCTGCCGACGAAGGTCGCGACCTCAAGGAAGGTGACGGGCAGCGTGGCGCCGATCAGCGCGATGCGCTCCGCCACTGGCGGCGTCACGCTGGAGAACAGCAGCACCGCACCGACGAGCAGGCTCAGCGCCGCGCACACCACTGGTAGGAGAGGCTCGGCCCAAACCGCCGCTGCCCGCAGGCGGGCTTCGCTCCGCGGCATGAAGCGACGCAGCTGGAGCACGGCCAGGATCGCGGCCCCAAGACCGAGCGGCAGGAAGTAGTAGACGGCCCGGTAGAGAAGGAGCGCCCCGATCACCGGGACGGCAAGGTCACCGGGTGGCGAGATCTGCAGCAGCACCAGCGACTCGAAGACGCCGAGCGCTCCGGGGACATGGCTGATGACGCCGCCGATGACGGCGATGACGAAGATGCCGAGAATCGCCAGATAGCCGACTTCCAGACCCGGCGGCATCAGGATCCACAAGGCCGCCGCCGCAGCGCCGAGGTCGAGCACGGCGAGGCCGATCTGGATCAGCGTGATGCCGGGCCGCGGCGGCTCGATCGTGTGGCCCCGTATGGTGAGCGGCTTCGGTCGGCTGGCGGCCCAGAGGAGATAGGCGGCGACCAGCAGGAGTGCGGCCAGCCCGACGAAGCGCCAGAGGCCGAGCGGCAGCCCGACGAGGCGGGCGACGAACTGCGGCTCGAGCAGCAGCACGGCGCCGACGAGGGTGATCACCCCCAGCGTGAACGTCGCGGAGAAGAACGCCTGGACCTTGGCCACGTCGGCGAGGCCAAGGCCGGTCACCGAGTAGATCTGATAGCGCAGCCCGCCACCCACGGCCGCGGCGAACCCGGTCGAATGGGCGATGGATTGGGCGACGAAGGCGGCCAGTGCGGTCTGGCAAAACGGCAGCGGACGGCCGGCAAAGAGCAGCGCGCAGTGCTCGTAGCCTATCAGCGCCAGGAAGCTGACGGCGGTGAAGAAGATGGCCGCCAGCAGGTTCGGCCACCCGACGCCCACCATGTAGGCGCGCAGCTCGGCGAAGCGGATCTGCTGGAACTCGCTATGCAGAACGCCGACCGCAAACGCCACGAGGGCCAAGCCGACGATCCAGCCGGCATGGTCGCGGAGCCAGGCCAGCGCCGGATGGCGCGAGGCCGGGGCCATGTCCTCCGCCAGGGCGCCTTCGCTCATGAGCTTTTGCCGAGGCGCCGTTCGGCCCCGCTCAGGATCTTCGCGGCGAGCCCGGCATAGTCGCCGTTGAAGTGGTGACCGCCCTTGGTCGGCACCCGCTCCGCCGCGTCGAACAGCTTGTCGTGGCAGAAGCTGTCATCCTCCTCGGCGCCGAAGAAGCACTGCACCTTCGCCGGATCGAGCTTCTTGACCTCGGGTGCCACGAGCACGGCCTTGTCGGAGCTGCCGCCGAACCAGCCGGCGACGTGGAACTCCCACTCGACGGTCGGCTCCAGGCCCAACAGGGAAAGCTGGACGATGCTCTTCTGCAGATCGGCGGGCAGCCTGTTCATCGCCGCCGGCAGGACATCGGCGCCGAAGGAGTAGCCGACCAGGACCACCTGATGCCGATCGTAGGCCGCGGCGTAGTGCGCGATGATGCGCTGGAGATCCGCCGCCAGTTCGTCCGGCTTGCGCTCGTTCCAGAAGTAGCGAAGCGAATCGATGCCGACGACGCCCACCCCTTTCTGCGCCAGGGCGGCGCCGATCTCCTTGTCGATGTCGCGCCAGCCCCCGTCGCCCGAGATGATGACCGCCAGGAGCGTGCCGTCGCCTTCGGGCGGGATTTCGGCGATGGGGAGGTCGCCGAGGGCGGCCTGCTGCGCCGCGGCACTCCGGTCGACAGCGGCGAGGATCGCCTCGGTGAGCTGTGCCTCGACGGCCTTGGTCGGCACGCTCTGCAGATCGTCGAGGAAGCCCGGCAGGTCCTTGGCGTCCTTGTAGAAGAAGGCCCCTCCTGCCAAGGGCGTCGCCTGCCCTCGGCCGCAGAACGGGCTCGACGAGGCCAACTGGTGGCCCCGGTCGATCGCCACCGCACCCTGAACGGTGGCTTCAGGCGACTGGGCGATGGTCAGCGCCGCCAGGGTACCGCCCTCGCCGACACCGGCCACGATCGGCGACAGGTACTTCGTGATGCCAAGCTTCCGCTGCAGGGTGTGGCTCGTGTCCTCGACGTCGGCCACAGCGTAGAGGCAGCCTTCGCGCCCGGGCTTCAGACCCTGGACGACCTTCGAACTATCGACGCCGACGGCCAGCACACCCGCCGCGGCGAGATCGTGTCCGACCTCGTCCAAAGACGAAGTCCAGCCCTCGGCATCGGAATAGACGATCACCAGCGCGCGCGGCGTTCCTTCAGGCGTGAAGGCCTTCACCGGGCCGAAATGAAAGCCGTTCTCGGAACTGGCCGTCGGCGCGGCCGAGACGGATTCCGCGGTGAGTGCGAGCACGAGAATGGCGGCGAGGGCGGACAGCTTGAGCATGCGGATCCCGATCGAAGAGACCGTGAGAGAGCGCAGGACGGTGACACAAGTGGGATGACGCCGTGACCAGAGGTAGGCTTGCGGCGGACATCCGGCACTCTCATGTTTCGGAACGTCGCGATCACGGGGACAGCATGATGCAGACCGACGACACCCTCCTCGATACGGCCACGGCCTGGAAGTTAGAAGGCCGTAAGGTGGCCCTGGCGACCGTCGTCACGACCTGGGGCTCGTCGCCGCGCCCCGTCGGCAGCCAGCTTCTGGTGGACGATCGGGGCGAGATGGTCGGCTCCGTCTCCGGCGGGTGCATCGAGGGTGCGGTGATCAAGGAAGCGATGGAGATCATGGCCGGTGCTCCGCCGCGCCTGCTCGACTTCGGTGTCAGCAACGAGCAGGCCTGGGAAGTCGGCCTCGCCTGCGGCGGCAAGGTCCAGGTCTATGTCGAGGCCGTCGAGTGAAGCTCGACCTTCTCGCGGCCCTGAACGAGGCCCGCAGCGCCAAACGCCGGACCTGCCTCGTCCGCTTCCTCAACACGCACCAGGAGAGTCTCGTCGTCGACGGCGTCGTGAAGGTCGGTCCGGCGCTCGATTCCCAGGTCCTGGAGGCCGTGGCCGCCGCCCATCGGCAGGACCGCAGCGGCAGCGTCGAGACGCCGGACGGCCCGGCCTTCCTTCAGGTCTTCAACCCGCCCCTGCGCCTCGTCGTCGTCGGTGCCGTCCACATCGCGCAGGCGCTGGTGCCGATGGCTGCCCTGGCAGGTTACGCCGTCACGGTCCTCGATCCACGCCGTGGTTTCGCGACCGAGGCTCGGTTCCCCGGGGTCACGATCGACCATGACTGGCCCGACGAGGCCATGGAGCGGCTGGGTCCCGACACGCGCACCGCGGTCGTCGCCCTGACCCACGACCCCAAGATCGACGACCCAGCGCTGGAGGTAACCTTGCGGAGCGAGGCATTCTACATCGCAGCCCTGGGTAGCCGGCGTACCCATGCCGGACGCCTGGAACGGCTGCGGGCCGCTGGCTTCGACGACGCCACGCTGGCCCGGATCCACGGACCCGCCGGCATCGACATCGGGGCCATCAGCCCGGCCGAGATCGCGATCTCGGTGCTGGCGGAGATGACGGCGGCCCTGCGCCGGCCCACCGCACCGTAACGTGTTCCGGAACCTCCACCTCCCCGGCCGGTTTGCGGGCATCGGCCGGAGGGGTGGATGTCCGTCGAGCAGGGCCTCGTCTTCGCGATCCTCGGCATCGCGCTCGTCTTCTTCGTCTGGGGTCGCTGGCGTTACGACGTGGTTGCCATGACCGCTCTCCTCGCCGGGGTCGCCACCGGCGTGGTGCCGGCCGACGGTGCGCTGGCCGGCTTCTCCGATCCGGCCGTCATCACCGTGGCGGCAGTGCTCGTGATCAGCCGGGCGTTGCGCGACAGCGGCCTCATCGAGCGTGGGCTCGCACCGTTGGCCGGACACCTGCAGGGCGTGAACGGACAGGTCGTCGTCTTTGCCGGTCTCGTCGCCGCGTGCTCGACCGTCATGAACAATGTGGGTGCGCTGGCCGTCTTCCTGCCGGCCGCACTGCAGACGGCGAGGCGGACCGGATCGCCGCCCTCGGCCCTCCTGATGCCGATGTCCTTCGCCTCGCTGCTGGGCGGCCTCGTGACCCTGATCGGCACGCCGCCGAACCTGCTGATCTCGGCCGTACGCCGCGAGAGCCAGGGCGAAGGCTTCCACATGTTCGACTTCGCGCCGGTGGGGCTGACGCTCACCGTGGCCGGCCTCGCCTTCCTCCTCGTCGGCTGGCGGCTGCTGCCGCGGAACCGATCCTCGTCGGGTGACCCGGAAACGGCGTTCGAGATTCAGGACTATGTGATCGAGGTCCGGCTCGGCGAGACATCGAGCATGGACGGCAAGACCGTCGCCCAGCTCGAGGAGGCGGCGGAGGGCAATCTGCGTGTCCTGGCCGTCATGCGAGGCCGTACCGCCGAGGTGCCGTCACGCTACTGGGTCCTGCGCGCCGGCGACGACCTGCAGATCGAGGCCGAGCCGAAGCTCGTCGAGAGCTTCCTCGACTCGGTCGGGATCGCTCCGACCGCCCACGACCCCTCCGAGGGCGACAGGGACGCGACGGAGTTCGCCATCTTCGAGGTCATGGTCGGCAGCGACTCGCCGCTGGTGGGTCGCAGCGTCGCGATGCTGGGCCTGCGGGAGAACCATGCCCTGAACCTGCTGGCGGTCCGGCGCGGGCAGGATCGGCCGCGCACGCGCCTCGCCGGCCTGACACTGCGACCCGGCGACATCCTCATGCTCCAGGGCCGCCGCGACGGCTCGCAGGATGCCTTGGGCAGCCTCGGCCTCCTGCCGCTCGCCGGCCGCGGCATCCGGCTGGGGCAGCGCCGCTTCGTATGGCTGCCGCTGCTGGCGTTGGCGGCTGCGGTCGTCGCGTCCACGATCGAGCTGACCACGCCCGCCGTCGCCTTCCTGGCGGCAGCGACCTTGCTCGTGATCTTCCGCGCCATTCCGGCCGACGACACCTACGCCGCGATCTCCTGGCCCGTGATCGTGCTCCTCGCAGCCCTGATCCCGATCAGCGATGCCCTGCGCGCGACCGGCGGTACCGATCTGATCGCCGGCTGGCTCGGCTCGGTCAGCGGCAGCCTGACGCCGGTCACGGCACTGGGGCTGATCCTGCTGGCCACGATGATCGTGACCCCGTTCCTCAACAACGCCGCCACCGTCCTCGTCATGGCGCCGATCGGGGCGGCCTATGCGCGGCAACTCGGGCTTGCGGTCGATCCGTTCCTCATGGCCGTGGCCGTGGGCGCCTCGTCGGACTTCCTCACCCCGATAGGTCACCAGTCGAACACGCTGGTGATGGGCCCGGGCGGCTACCGGTTCGTGGATTACGCGCGGCTGGGAGCGCCGCTCAGCCTGCTCGTCCTGGTGCTGGGGACGGCCTCGATCGCCTTCTTCTGGCCGCTCCACCCCTGAGCCGTTCTCACTTCGCCGCGTCGAACACCGCCTTGATGAGGTCGCCGGGCTTGTCCGCTTCGTCGGACACCGCACTGTCGAGACCGAAGGTGAGGACAAGGTCGAGGGACGGGTTGAGCACCGTGTAGAACCGGTTGCCCATGGTGCCGCCCTCGTAGATCCAGATGCGGCCATAGCCGGGCAGGAAAGTCTGCACGATGCCGAGACCGAAGCCCTGGCGCTCGGTCTCGTTGGTCTCGGCCAAGGGCTCGCCCGTGCGCATCGAGACGAGCGTTTGCATCTCCTTCATCTGCTTCGCCGGCAGCACCCGCCCGCCGAACAGCGCCCTGATCCACTGCGCGGCGTCGCGCGGCGAGGCGATAATAGCCCCGGCGGGACCGGCCCAGGACATGGGCGCCCGGCTCAAGTCCTTGCCGACCAGGGGCTGTGCCGGCGGCGTCTTGCACTCGGGCTCGTATTCGAGGCAGCTCGGATCGTAGAGATGGCCGCTGATCAGCCGCGAGAGCACGGCGTGGGGCTGCGGCCGGTCGCCGTAGAAGGTGTCGGCGAGGCCGAGGGGCCGCAGCAGCAGGTCCTCCAGCAGCTTGCCGTAGTGCGCCTGGCCGGCCTTCTCGGCGATCATGCCGGCCAGGATGTAGCCCGTGTTGCTGTAGTGATAGCCGGGCGTGGGCGGCAGCTCGTTGCTGGTGCTCGGATAGGCGAAGGCAACGAGTTCTGCGGGCTTGAAGATCCGGTCGATGTTCGCCGCGATCGCGGTCACGAAGGCGGTGGTCTCGGTGTATTCGGGAATGCCGCCCGTCATGTCGAGCAGCCGGTGGATCGTGACGTCCTTCCAGGCCGGATACTCGGGCAGCCACTTGCCGAGCTTGTCGTCGATCGACAGCAGGCCGGCCGCCTCCAGCTTCAAGAGGATCGCCGCCGTGTAGGCCTTGGTGTTGCTGCCGATCTGGTAGAGCGTCGAGGCGCTGATCGGCGGTGAGGTGGGCTCGGGTCGCATGTTCCCGACGAACAGGTCGACCCCCGGCGACGGATCGCCCAGGCTGACATAGGCGCCGATGCCGGTCAGGTGCTCGGGCTCGCGGCGACGCTCGAAGTGCTGCGCCACGAGGGTCTGGAGATCCTGCACCGTCGGGGAGCGGCTGGGCCCGGCGGAGGCGGACGCGGCCATCAAGGAGACGAGCAGTAGGGTCGCGAGGAGCAGGCGTCCGCGCATTCGGTCTTCTCCTTCGGGATGCGGCTACGCCTTCGCCTGGCGGATCGCCATGGTGGCGGCGATCGACATCAGCAGCGAGAACACCGCGATGCCGGCGAAGCCGTAGAGCCCCCAACTTATGTCGACGGTGCCGATTCCGACACCCTTGAAGCCGACGATCACGACGGCGAGCAGGAATATTTCCGTCATCGAGAGCTTGGCGAGGACGCCCAGCCGCTCCAGCCACACGGGCGCGTCGCGCAGCGGCACCCGGTACCATACCCACAGGGTGGCGATCGCCTTTACTGCCGGCATGAGGACGGCGAACAGCAGCACAATGGCGAAGAGCACGAGGTCGATCGACCAGAGCTGGAGCAGCCCGGTGACGACCGAGATCTCCTCCCGCCACAGGAACGGGACGCGGGCGGTGAACAGCGGCAGGAACCAGCCGGCCGGCAGCAACAGGCCCGCTAGCCAGAGCAGGGCGCCGAGGACCGGCCCGCTCGGGCCGGCGGCAGGCGGCCGGTCGGGTGTCAGCAGTGGCCGAGATCCAGCATGAACCGCTTCATTGTTTTTCCGCGAGCTCGGCGGCAAGGGTGATGATCGATATTGCGTCCCCAGCGCCGGGTCGTCTCTAGATCCCGGCACGGCGCCTGTCAGGCCCGACAATCTGGCGGGGGTGCGGACCTCGTTGCGGTGCGGCCGCGTTGCTATATCGAGACGTGGCGGGCGACGGGCGAGGTCGATGGAATTCGGTGCGGTAGCGATCGGTGAAGCGTTGGGCGCCGTCCTGGCCCATGCGGTGACAGGGCCCGGCGTCGCCTTCAAGAAGGGCCGCAACGTCTCGGCAGCCGACATCGACCGGATGCGCGAGGCAGGAATCGCCACCGTCGTCGCCGCCCGCCTAGGCCCCGACGATGTGGGCGAAGACGAGGCGGCGGCACGCCTGGCTCAGGCTCTGGCCGGACCCGAGGTCAGTGTCGATCGGGCCTTCACCGGCCGGGTGAACCTGTTCGCGAAGGCACGTGGCGTCCTCGTCGTCGACCGCGAGCGCATCGATGCCGTGAACGGGATCGACGAGTCCGTCACCGTCGCCACGCTGCCCGCCTGGGCCGCCGTCTCGCCGGAGGAGATGCTGGCGACGGTCAAGATCATCCCCTTCGCGGCACCCGCCGAGGTGCTGGAGCGCTGTCTCCTCGCGGTCGGCAACAGGCCGCTGGTGCAGGTGGCACCCTTCCGGCCGTTCCGGGCACGGCTGATCCAGACGGTGCTGCCCGGCACGTCCGCGAAGATGCTCGACAAGACGGTGCGCATCACCGCCGACCGGGTCGAGGCGCTCGACGGCACGCTGCTCGGCGAGACGCGCTGCCCGCACGAGACGGAGCCGCTGACCGCCGCCATCGCGGAGGCGGCCCCATCGGCCGACATGCTGCTCGTTGTCGGCGCTTCGGCCATCACCGACCGGGCGGACGTCATCCCGGCGGCGATCGAGGCGGCGGGCGGTCGGGTCGAGCATTTCGGCATGCCGGTCGATCCGGGCAACCTCCTGCTCCTGGCCCATCGCGACGGCCGCCCTATCCTGGGCCTGCCCGGCTGCGCCCGCTCGCCGAAGCTCAACGGCTTCGACTGGGTCATGCAGCGGCTGGCGGCCGGCGTGCCGGTCACGCGGCACGACATCCAGGCCATGGGCGTCGGTGGTCTCCTGATGGAGATCCCGAACCGGCCGCAGCCGCGTGCCGGCCAGACGAGCCCTCCGAGCCGCCCACGCGTCGCCGCCGTCGTCCTTGCCGCCGGTCGGTCGAGCAGGATGGGCGAGCGCAACAAGCTCCTGGTCGAGATCGACGGCGAGCCGATGGTGCACCACGCCGTACGGGCCGCACGGGCGAGCCGAGTGGGCGAGATCGTCGTCGTCACGGGACACATGCGCCAAGCGGTCGAGGCCGCACTGGCCGATCAGCCGGTGCGGTTCGTGCACAATCCCGACTTCGCGCAGGGGCTCAGCACCTCGCTGAAGGTCGGCGTCGCGGCGTTGCCGGAGGACGTCGACGGGACCGTCGTGCTGCTCGGCGACATGCCCAAGGTCGACTCCGGACTGATCGATCGGCTGATCCAAGCGTTCAATCCCGTCGAGGGCCGCGGCATCGTCGTGCCGGTGTCCGGCGGGCGGCGCGGCAACCCGGTGCTGTGGGGTCGAGCCTATTTCGGTGCGGTCCAAGGATTGGCAGGCGATGTGGGAGCGAAGCACCTGATCGGTGAGAACGAGGCGGCGGTGGTCGAGGTGGATGCGGACGAAGGTGCGCTCATCGACGTCGACACGCCCGAGGCGCTGAAGCAATTGGTCGGAGCCGGCGCATGAGCCTGCGCGACGAGTTCCCGATCTTCGCCGCCCAGGGACCAAGCTTCCACTATCTCGACAATGCAGCCACGGGACAGATCTGCCGCGCGGCGGCCGAGGCGCTGATCGCGTACGAGACGACGGCACGGGCCAATGTGAAGCGGGGCGTCTATCGGCTCGCGGACTCGGCCACCAATGCGTTCGAGGAGGCGCGCCGGCGGGTCGCCGCCTATGTCGGTGCCGGCGATCCGAGCGAGATCGTCTTCACCTCGGGCGCCACCCTCGCCCTCAACACGGCGGCCCACGCGCTGGGCTCCAAGTTGCGGCCGGGCGACGAGATCCTGCTGAGCGAGTTGGAGCACCACGCCAACATCGTCCCCTGGCAGATGGTGGCGGAGCGTGCCGGTGCCCGGGTGCGCGCCCTCCCCGTCACCGAGGAGGGCCGCCTCGACTACGACCGTCTCGACGATGCCGTCAGCGAGCGGACGCGCATCGTTGCGGTGACGCACTGCTCCAACGTGACCGGTGCCGTGACCGATCTCGGGCACGTGGCGGACGCGGCACGTGCGGTCGGTGCCTATCTCGTCGTCGACGGCGCCCAGCGGGCGCCTCACGGCCCGATCGACATCGGAGTGTTGGGCTGCGATCTCTACGCCTTCTCAGCGCACAAGATGTTCGGCCCGACGGGGGCCGGTGCCCTCTGGGGCCGCCGCGACCTGCTGGAGGAATTACCGCCTTTCCTGGGCGGGGGCGAGATGATCCGCCGGGTGAGCTTCGAGGGCACCACCTACGCGCCACCGCCGCACCGGTTCGAGGCGGGCACGCCCGCGGTCGGCCCGATCCTCGGCTTCGGCGCCGCGGCCGCCTGGCTCACCACGCTCGACTGGGCGGCCCTCGGGCGGAAGGAAACCGAGCTGACCGGACGCATCCTGTCCGGGCTCGAAGCGATGCCGCGCGTGCGTATCGTCGGCCCGACCGGCCTCCAGCAGCGCCTCGGCGTCGTGGCCTTCGAGGTCGATGGCGTGCACGCGCACGATGTCTGCCAGATGCTCGATACGCATGGTGTCTGCCTGCGCGGCGGCCATCACTGCGCGCAGCCCCTGATGGAGCGCTTCGACCTCGCCGCGACCGCCCGGGCGAGCATCGCCCTCTACAATGACGCCGCCGACGTCGACGCCCTGCTGAACGGGCTCGACAGCACGATCAGGACGCTCGGATGAGCCAGCAACTCTACAACGACGCGATCGTCAGTACGGCCAAGGCCAACCAGGGTGCCGGCCGGTTGCCGGCGGCGACGCACAGTGCCACCTGCGACAATCCCCTCTGCGGCGACCGCGTCACCCTCGACCTGCAGGTCGAGGACGGTCGTGTCGGGGCCGTGGCGCAGAAGACCCGCGGCTGCCTGCTGACCCAGGCCGCCGCCGCCGTCATCGCCGCCCATGCCGCCGGGGCGACGCGCGAAGACCTGCGGCGCGTGGCGCAGGAAGTCGAGGCGCTCCTCCAGGGAAGCGACGACCGGCCGGATTGGCCGGAGCTGGAGATGTTCCGGCCCGTCCAGGCGGTGAAGAGCCGGCACGACTGCGTGCTACTGCCGTTCCACGCCGTGGACGAGGCGTTCGCCTCGCCGGTGGACCGGGGCTAGCCAACCACCGGCTCTTTCTTGTGAGCCGTGGCCCGGTAGTGGCGGAGCAGCGTGTCGGCGACGAGCTTGTCGACTCGAATGACCTCGGAAGCACCTGCCCGCATCAGCCAGTTCTCGCCGTCGGTGCCGCGAGCGATGACCAGGATGTGCAAGGCACTGTTGTAGCCGCGGGCCATCAGCGTGATCGACAACCGGCGATCCATCTCGTCGATGGTGATGACGATGCCCTTGGCTTCGCCGATCCGTGCCGATTGAAGTGTCGATTCCAGATTGGCCTGACCGACGATCACGATGTGACCCGCGGCCGAGGCCTGGGCCGCCGCGGCCTCGTCCTGCTCGATGATGAGAACGGGATCGCCACCTGCCTTCGCGGCGTCGGCGATGAGACGGCCATAGTCGCCATAGCCGACCACGATAAGGTGGTCCTTGATGTCGGTCAGCATGCGGCCGGTCCTCCGGTTCTCGCGATAGGCGGTGATCTCGGGCGCGTTCAGGATGCCCGTCAGCGAGGTCAGGGCGTAGCCGCCGCCGACCACGATGCCGATCATGGCGCCGATCATCACCCACTGCTGCTCGCGGGTCAGGTCCGTGAAATCGCCGAGGGTGGTGATCGTGTTCGCGGCGTTCCACAAGGCGTCGAAGACCCGGCGCTCCCAATCGGCGTCGGCGCGGCGGTCGAACAGCAGAAGCAGCCCCGCACAGCTGAAGAACACGGTCAGCAGCAGGCCGACGGCGCGCAGGATTGAGAGCCGTGCACGGCGCATGCCCGCCCTGCCGCTCTCGTGCTCCACCATCGTGTAGATCGGCATCTCGCGCCCGAGTTGTCCGCCTGTCAGGTCGGCGCTGGTAACACGGCGGCTGGCGGCCCGGAACTCTGGACGAAGGCGCTGCCGGACGGCAGGGTGCTGGTTCTTCGAGCATGCCTATCCTGATGCAGGCCGCGACGTCCAACCTCCCAGAGTACACCGTCACCGAACTGTCCTTCGCGCTGAAGCGGACGGTCGAGGAGAGCTATGCCCTGGTGCGCGTGCGGGGCGAGCTGTCGGGCTACAAGCGCGCTGGCTCGGGGCATCAGTATTTCACGCTGAAGGACGACCGTTCCTGCCTCGATGCGGTGGTATGGAAAGGTAGCCTCGGCCGGCTCGGCTTCGAGCCCGCGGACGGGCTCGAAGTGATCTGCACCGGCCGGCTCACCACCTATCCGGGCCGCTCCAAGTACCAGATCGTCATCGAGCGCATGGAGCCGGCCGGAGCCGGCGCCCTCATGGCGCTGCTCGAAGAGCGGCGGCGCAAGCTCGCGGCCGAGGGCCTGTTCGACGACACTCGCAAGCGGCCCCTGCCCTTCCTGCCCGAGATCGTCGGCGTGGTGACCTCGCCGACGGGTGCCGTGATCCGCGACATCCTGCATCGCATTGGCGATCGCTTCCCGCGGCACGTGCTCGTCTGGCCGGTGCTGGTCCAGGGCGAGGGTGCGGCCGAGCAGGTCGCCGCCGCCATCCGCGGCTTCAACGCCCTTCCCCCGGGTGGACGCGTGCCGCGTCCTCACGTCCTGATCGTCGCCCGCGGCGGGGGCTCGATCGAGGATCTCTGGGCCTTCAACGAGGAGGTCGTCGTCCGCGCCGCCGCCACCTCGGCCATACCTCTGATCTCGGCGGTCGGCCACGAGACGGACGTCACCCTGATCGATCACGCCGCCGACCGGAGGGCACCGACGCCGACCGCGGCAGCGGAGATGGCCGTTCCGGTCCGGCGCGAGCTGGTCGTCGCCATCCAGGGTCTGGGCGACCGTTTGCGCCACGGCATCGAGCGGCAGGTCGCCGAGCGACGACAAAGACTAACCGGTCTGGCGCGCGGGCTGCCGAGGCCGGAAATGACCGTCGGCATGGCGGCACAGCGTCTGGACGACCTCGCCGAGCGGCTGCGGCTGCGGTCGCCGCTGGATCTGGTCAAGGCGGCGGGCGAGCGGGTCGACTTGCGCCTCGCGCGCATCGACGAGCTGGCACGGGATCGCCTCCGCGAGGCGAAAGGCTTGCTCGCTACGGTCGGCGGACGCCTGCGCTCGGCGACGCTGCAGGCCAAGATCACGCAGCTCGGTCCGCCCCTGGCGCGCGAGGCGGTGGCCCTCGACCGCGCCATGGCCGCGGTGCAGGAAAAGGCGGCGCAGAGGCTGTCCGCGTGCGCCAGGCATCTCGACGCCCTCTCCCACACTCGCGTCCTGGAGCGCGGCTATGCGATCGTCCGCGCCGGCACAGGCGGGCCAGTGGTCCCGCGCCGGGCGGCGCTCGGCGCCGAAGCGGATCTCACCATCGTGTTCGTCGACGGCGAAACGCCCGTCCGGCGGACCGACCTGAAACCGAAGCGGGCGTCGGCCCCGAGCGGCCCCGGTCAGGGCACGCTGCTTTAAGTCGTGGAGCGTCGATGAGCAGGCAGGGCGTGGAAGAGCTGCTGGCGGTGATGCGTCGCCTGCGCGATCCCGAGCGGGGCTGTCCCTGGGACATCGAGCAGAGCTTCGCCACCATAGCTCCCTTTACGATCGAAGAGGCGTACGAGGTCGCCGACGCGATCGCCCGGAGCGACCTCGAGGACCTGGAGGGCGAGCTGGGCGACCTGCTGCTGCAGGTCGTCTATCACGCCCAGATGGCCGACGAGGCCGGCGCCTTCGACTTCAACGACGTGGTGCGGGGCATCGTCGACAAGATGATCGAGCGGCACCCGCACGTCTTCGGCGACGACCGGGTGTCCGGCACTCCCGAGCTGCACGTGCGCTGGGAAGAGCGCAAGGCGGCGGAGCGGGCGCGCAAGGCCGCAAAGAGGGGTTCGGATTCGAGCCTGCTCGCGGACGTGCCGGTCGGACTTCCCGCTCTGGTGCGAGCCACGAAGCTCGGCAAGCGGGCCGCCCGGGTGGGGTTCGACTGGCCAGATGCCGAGCCAGTGCTAGCGAAGCTGGACGAGGAGCTGGCCGAGCTCGCCGAGGCGCGCCGATCGGGCAAGGCCGATCATGTTCGGCACGAGGTCGGCGACATCCTGTTCACGGTCGCCCATCTGGCCCGCCATCTGGGCGTGGACGCCGAGACGGCCCTGCGCGAGGCCAATCACCGGTTCGAGACACGCTTCCGGGCGATGGAGGCCGAGGCGGCCGAGTCGCGCACGCATCTCGCCGAACGCTCGGCCGAGGAGCTGGAAGCCGCGTGGCAGCGGGCCAAAGCTCGCGTCGGCTAACCCGTCTCCCCGGGCCCCGCGATTACCCGGAGATCGCCCAGTCTGACCCCACGCTCGGCGCTGACCCGGTCGGCCATCTCACGGATCTCGGCCAGGGTGCCCTGCAGCACCGCCACCTCGAGGCAGGCGTGCCGGCTGAGGTGGAGATGCAGGGTCGAGAGACTGAGATCGTGGCGGCCGTGATGCGTATGCGTCAGGCGGCGCGCCAGATCCCGCTGCTCGTGATCGTAGAGATAGCTCAGGATGCCGAGGCAGTGCTGGCTGCCGGCCGCACTCACGCGGCGGCTCGCCGCCTCGCGGACGAGGTCGCGTACCGCCTCCGAGCGATTGCCGTAGCCCATGGCCGCCACGTGGGCGTCCAGGGCCGCGGCCGTCTCGTCGTCGAGACTGACGGTGACGCGCTGCACGGAAGGACTTCGGGTCCCCCGGTCAGAGCACGCCGGTCAGGATGGCAAGGCCCGCCACGGCCGCGACGCCACCAGCCGAGCGCACGACGGTCGGTGCCAGACGACCGCCGACGCGGCCCAACCCCAGGCCGAGCGCGATCCCACTGACGTGCAGGAGTGCCGTGGCCAGAATGAAGCCTGCGGCATAGGTCAGCCCGGACGCGGTCTCCGGCATCTCGGACCCGTGCGCATGGCCGTGGAAGACGGCGAAGAACGCGACGACTCCCATCGCCAGCGCCACCGGCGGCTGGATGCGGAACGCCACCATCGTGCCGAGGACGACGACCGACAGGGCGATGCCGATCTCGACCAACGGCAGCTGGAGCCCGGCGACACCGAGCACGCCACCCAGCGCCATCACGCCGACGAAGCTCGCGGGCACCGCCCAGAGGGCGCGGCCGCCGAGCTGCCAGGCGAACATGCCCACCAGCACCATCGCCAGGAGATGATCGAGGCCACTCAGAGGATGCAGAAAGCCGTGAGCGAAGCCGGTCGTCGCACCGACACCGGTATGCGCCATCGCCATCGTCGGCGTCAGGATCAGGGCGGCCGTCGCGGCAAACCGCTGCAGCGGTCGGATCATCGGCGTCTCCTCTCTGCTTGTAGGTTCCGGGAGCAACCTTGGCACGACCGCAAGTATGACGAAACTGAAAAAGATCACACCCGCGGCAGCACGCCCGCTTTCGGGGCCGAGGCCACCGTGCAGCTCATCCTGCCGTAGTCGACCTCCAACGACGCCTGATCGCCGTCGCGCCAAACGGCCCAGCGATTGCCGCTATAGCGCTCGCCCGTCACCGACGGCTGCTCCTGCAGCTTGCGGGTCTCGCCGTTGACGGTGACTTTCGCCGTGCCCGTCGCGTCGTCGATCGCGACGGCTGCCGACTTGTCCTGGTCGCAGGCGAGCGCAAGCGTTCGCGGCGGCGGTCCGGACTCGGCACATGCTGCCAGCACGAGAAAGCACCCTACCGTCACGAACCCGTAGCGCATGGCCCTTCCCTGCCCCGCGAAGATCCGGCTCACACGGCGTGGCCGAGGCGCCGGGCCAGCTTCGCCCGGTCTTCCTCGGCGATCGCTACACGAAGGCGCATGGCAGCACCATCGTCGTGCTGTTCCAGCACTTCGCCATGGCTGTGCAGCCACGCCATCAGCTCGCCCTCGCCATAGGGCACCTGGACGTCGACGATGGCGCGACCCGACTTCAGCCGCTCGTCCACGAGCCGCAGCAGCCCTTCGGTCCCGGCACCCGTCGCGGCCGACACCATGACGACATCGGACCGCCGCAGAGCCTCGGCCTGCAGAGCATCCAAGGCATCCGTCGGGACGAGGTCGATCTTGTTCCAGACCTCGATGAGCCGCTTGTTGCGATCCGCTTCGTCGAGACCCAGCTCGTCCAGGACCTTGTCGACGTCCTCGCGCTGCGCCTCGGTGTCGGACTGCGAGATGTCCCGCACATGCAGGACGAGATCGGCCGCCAACACCTCCTCCAGCGTGGCGCGGAAGGCGGCGACGAGGCTCGTCGGCAGGTCGGTGATGAAGCCCACCGTGTCGGAGAGGATGGCGCTCATGTTCGACGGCAGGCGGAGCCGCCGCATGGTCGGATCGAGCGTGGCGAACACCTGGTCGCGGGCGTCGACCTTGGCGCCGGTGAGCCGATTGAACAGCGTCGACTTGCCGGCATTGGTGTAGCCGACCAGGGCTACGACCGGGAACGGGACCTCCTTGCGCGCCGAGCGGTGGAGGGCGCGCGTCCGGCGCACCGCTTCGAGCTCGTCCTTGATCTTGACGATCCGCTCCGTGATCTTGCGGCGGTCAAGCTCGAGCTGGCTCTCGCCAGGTCCACCCAGGAAGCCGTAGCCGCCGCGCTGCCGCTCCAGGTGGGTCCAGGAGCGGACGAGCCGGGAGCGTTGGTAGGTAAGTGCCGCCAGCTCGACCTGCAGCACGCCTTCGGCGGTGCGGGCCCGTTCGCCGAAGATCTCGAGGATCAGACCGGTGCGGTCGATGACCTTGGTCTTCCAGCGCTTTTCCAGATTGCGCTGCTGGACGGGTGTCAGGGCAGCATCGACGACGACGATCTCGGCGGGCTGCTCCTCGAGGGCCTTGCCGAGGTCCTCGACCTTGCCGGAGCCCAGCAGCGTGGCGGGCACCTTCTTGCGCAGTGACACGAGCTCGGCGTGGACGACGTCGAGGTCGATGGCGCGCGCGAGACCGACGGCCTCCGCCAGCTTGGCTTCGGGCTCACGAGACGACGCGACGCCGGGCTCGAAGGGGGTGAGGACCCAGGCCCGACCGGCCGGATCACTCGCCCCCGACGGGAGAGTTGGATCGATGGACGTCGGCTCTCAGCCCTGCATCGGGGCTGAAGGCGTCTGCTCGCCGCCACCCTCGGGATCGTAGAGGCGCACCGCCGCCGACGGCATCACCGTCGACACCGCATGCTTGTAGACCAACTGCACGTGACCGTCGCGCCGGAGCAGCAAACAGAAGTTGTCGAACGAGCTGATGACGCCCTGCAACTTGACGCCGTTGATCAAGAACACCGTGACCGGCACCTTGTTCTTGCGGACGTGATTGAGGAAGACATCCTGCAAATTCTGTTGTTTTTCAGCAGGCATGCAGCGAATCCTTTCTTTTTTTGTGGCGCACGCTGCAGCAAAGCATCGACCCTTGGGTCAAGCCCGCCCGCTCACCGCCGCGTGCAGTCAGGTCCGATCTGCCATCGCCGAACCGATGGCACCAACATAGGTTGCCCGATACCGGGCGACTACAGGTGGAGCAAGCGTCATTTTCTCCCGCACGTAACGGGATCGGCCAATGTTGCCTCAAGGCCCTGCCATTTGCGGTAGAGCGCCAGCAGCCGTAGCGTCGTGCTGCCGGGCATCCCGTTCGCCACGGTGTGGCCGTCGATCGAGGTGATCGGCAACACGAAGGAGCTGGTGCTCGTCATGAACGCTTCACGTGCAGCCTTCGCCTCCGCGACCGTGAAGGGTCGCTCGACGACCTCGATCCCATCGTCTCTAGCCAGCTCGATCACCACGCTGCGGGTCACCCCGCCCAGGATCTCGGGCCCGAGCGGATGGGTGACGAGCCGGCCTTCGCCGTCGACGATCCAGGCGTTGGACGAGCTGCCCTCGTGGACACGGCCCTCGTCGTCGTAAAGCCACGCCTCTCTGGCGCCCGCCTCCAGCGCCTTCTGCCGCGCCAGAAGGTTGGCCAGCAGGTTCACCGACTTGATGTCGCAACGGGTCCAGCGTTCGTCCGTCATCGTGATGACGGCCACCCCCCGCTCCACCTCGGTCGGCTTCGGCCAGATCGCCCGCCGCACGGTGACGATCAGGCTCGGATGAACGTTCCGCGGAAAGGGGTGATTGCGGGGCGCAACCCCACGGCCGACCTGGATGTAGCAGATCGCCTGTCGGAGCCGGTTACGCCGCAGCGTCTCGCCGATGATGGCGGCAAGAGCCCGCCGGGACGTCGGCATGCCGATCCGCAGCTCGCCGAGGCTCCGCTCCAGCCGAGCCATGTGCCGATCGATGTCGAGCGGCACGCCGTCGACGCACTTGATGACCTCGTACACACCGTCGGCGAATTGCAGGCCGCGCTCCTCGACGGCCACCGCCGGGCGGTCGATCGGCAGGTACCGCCCGTTGACATAGGCGATCCGCGACATGGCTCAGTCGTCGCCGTGAAGACCCAGCGTCTTGAGCTTCCGGTGCAGGGCCGAGCGCTCCATGCCGACGAAGTTGGCCGTGCGCGAGATGTTGCCACCGAAACGCTGCAGCTGCGCCTGCAGGTAGGAGCGCTCGAACTGCTCGCGCGCCTCGCGCAGCGGCATCGAGACGAGCTCGCCATTGGCACTCGGGTCCATGTGGCCCGTGGCGCTGTTGGTCAGATCGGGCGGCAGGCCCTCGACGGTGATCGGCGAGCCGGATTCGCCCGGCGCCATGATCAGCATCCACTCGATCGCGTTGCGCAGCTGGCGCACGTCGCCCGGCCACTCCGCGGTCTGCAGGATGGCCATGGCGTCGTCGCTGATGGACCGCGGCGGCAGGCCGGCGTGGCGCGCCGCACCGGACATGAAGTGCGCGGCCAGTTCGGGGATGTCGACGCGCCGCTCGGCCAATGCCGGCATCACGAGCGGCACGACGTTCAGGCGATAATACAGATCCTCGCGGAAGCGGCCCGACGCCATCTCCTGCCGCAGGTCGCGGCTGCTCGATGCCAGGACGCGGACGTCGACCTCGACGCGATTGTCGCCGCCCGGCCGGACGAAGCGCTGCTCCTGTAGCACCCGCAGGATCTTGCCCTGCGTCTCGAGCGGCATGTCGGCGACCTGGTCGATCAGAAGGGTGCCGCCGTCGGCCCGCTCGAAGGTGCCTATCACGCGCGGCTGGTCCGGAGCCTGGAAGCCGGGCTCGGCCCCGAACAGCTCCACATCGACCTTGTCGGGAGCCAGCGACGCGGCGTTGATCACGATGAAGGGGCCGCCGGCACGCCGCGACTGGGCATGGATCAGACGGGCCGCCACCTCCTTGCCCGACCCCGGAGGACCGCTGATCATCACGCGAGAGCCAGTGGGCGCCACACGCTCGATGGCCTGACGCACCTTGCCGATCGCCGGCGAGCTGCCGATCAGCTCGGCCTCGTCGAACGCGATCTGCTTCAACTCCTGCAGCTCACGGCGGAGCCGCGTGGCCTCCAGCGCCCGCTCCACGGCGAGAAGGAGCCGGTCGGACTTGAAGGGCTTCTCGATGAAGTCGTAGGCACCCTTCTTGATCGCGGCGACCGCGGTCTCGATGGTGCCGTGACCGCTGAACATGATGACGGGAAGGTCGGGATAGAGTGCCTTGACCCGTTCGAGGATCTGCACGCCGTCGAGCTGGCTGCCTTCGAGCCAGATGTCGAGCAGCACAAGTCCTGGCCGGCGACGCTCGATTTCCTTCAAGGCATCGGTGCTGTTGCCGGCACCTCTGGGCCGATAGCCCTCGTCTTCGAGAATTGCGCCGACGACCTCGCGGATCGCCACCTCGTCATCGACGATAAGTACGTCTTTGCTCATGCGTGCGGCCGCATCTCTCTTGGGGGGCGCGGTTGACCCGGGTTCATTGCTTGAGGCATGGCGGCGCGCCTGTTCACACAGGCCGGGTCGGGAATGTCAGCCGGACGAGACCTCCGCCGGTGGACCCGGTCAGCAATTCGACTTTGCCGGAGTGTTCCTCCATGATCTTCTTGACGATAGCAAGCCCCAAGCCGGTGCCGCGACTGCGAGTCGTGACGTAGGGTTCGAAGAGCTTGGCGCGATCCGGCGGGAAACCGGGACCGTCGTCCTCGACCTCGATCACCACAGCGTCGGGTTGGCGACAGGCACGCACCTTGATCATCGGACGAGAGCTTCGTCCCGCTTGTTCCGTAAGCACTTCCGCGGCGTTCTTCAAGAGATTGGTGAGCGCCTGTGAGACCTTGGGGGCGTCGCAGACCAGTTCGATCGGCGCCTCCTTCGGCATCTCGATCTCGTAGCTGATGGCGGGATAGGCCGTCTGCTGCAACAGCACCGCGTCGCGTACGATCTCGGCCAGGCGTTCGTTGCGCATGACCGCAGCCGGCATACGCGCGAAGGCCGAGAACTCGCTGATGAGGTGACCGATCGTATCCACCTGGCGCACGATGGTGGCGACGAGATTGTGGAAGGTGTCCTTGTCGTCGACGATCTGCCCCTGATACTTGCGGCCGAGCCGTTCCGCCGACAGCCGGATCGGCGTCAGCGGGTTCTTCACTTCATGGGCGATCCGACGTGCGACCTCGGCCCAGGCGGCCTGCCGCTGCGCGCCGAGCAGGGCCGTGATGTCGTCGAAGGTGACGACGTAGCCCTGGATCGTGCCCTCGTCGCGCTGGGCCGCCACCCGAACCAGCAGGGTCAGGGTGCTGCCGCCTCGTGTCAGCGTGAGCTGATGCTCGAGGGTCTGGTCGGGCGAACGGGCGGCATCGGCCATGAGGGACTCGATGCCGGGCATGACATCCTCGATCCGCCGGCCGAGGATCTCGCCCTCAGCGCCCGCCAGGAAGTCGGTCGCGGAGCGGTTCGGTAGGATGATGCGGTGGTCCGCATCGACGCCGATGACGCCGGCCGTCACTCCCGCCAGCACCGTTTCGGTGAACCTTCTGCGATCGTCCAGCTCCTGATTGGCTTCGATCAGCTCGCGACGCTGGCTGTCGAGCTGGCTCGTCATGCGGTTGAAGGCTCGACTCAGCCGGTTGAGGTCGTCCTTCTCGGGCTCCAGCTCCGGTACCCTCGCCAATAGATCGCCGGCGCGTACCCGGTCCGCCGCCGCGATCAGCTGGCTGATGGGCGTCACGAGCTGGTTGGCGAAATTGAGGCCGATCCAGACAGCCGCGAACAGCAACAGCAGCGCCACGATGACGAAGATCAGAGCGGCGTTGATCTGGATGCTGGAACGCTGCGTCTCCATGCGCCGGTACTCGGCATTGACGCTCTGCGTCCGCTGCATGAAGCCAAGCACCTTGGCGTCCACGAATCGGCCGACGAAGAGGAATGCGTCGCCGAAGCCGTCGAGACGCACCAGGGCACGGACCCGGTCGTCGCTGTCGCTCGTCAGGACCACCACCTCGCCGTCCGACGCCCGCTTCATGGCGTCCAGAGGCAGGTTCTCGATCTCCAGCGTCAGGCCGAGGCCGGAGCGCGCCAGCACCTCGCCGGTACTGTCGAAGACGACCGCCTCGGTCAGGGAGCGCAGTGCGGCCTGGGCGTCGACAACCCGCCGCAGCAGCTCGGGGTTTAGGACGAGCTCGGACCCTTCCCGGTTGAGGTCGGCCGCCATGGCCAGAGCGTCGGCGCGGATATTCTCCTTGTGCTCCTCCAGATAGGCCTGGGCGACGTTCAGGGAGTTCGCCAAGGCACTGCGGATCTGGTCGCTGAACCAGGCCTCCAGGCCCGAGCTCAGGAAGAAGACCGAGAACGACGCGACGATGATCGCGGGGGCCGCGGCGACGACGGCGAAGATGGCGACGAGACGGGTGTGGAGGCGCGACCCGGCCGAGCCTTGGCGCCGCTCCAGCATGATGCGGACGAGCCGGCGCGCGATGATGATCCCGAGCAGCAGCAGCAGGATCAGATCGAGGTTCAGCAGGACGACGATCGTCTGGACGCCGCTGCCGTCGGGCGGTGCCCCGGAGATGACGGCGTAGGTCGCAAGGCCCGAGACGACGGCGGCGATCGTGAGCAGCAGGGCCAGACGCCGCTCGATGTCGAACTGCCGGATGCGCTCGAGCATGCCCGGCTCCTCGCCCGGCTGCTCGGCTAGTGCGGCTCTCAACTATTGGTTCCGATCTGGCCCGACAGGGCCGGCATCATGGCGCCCGGCTGACGTGGATGTCCAGATCGCGGATCTTCTTCCGCAACGTGTTCCGGTTGAGGCCCAGCACGTCGGCGGCCTTCAGCTGGTTGCCGCGGGTCGCCGCGAGGGCCCGGGCGATGAGCGGCCGCTCGACGTCGCGCAGCAGGCGATCGTAGACGCCGGGCGGCGGCAGATTGCCGTCATGCGCGCGGAAGTAGCGGTCGATGTGCCGCTCGATGGCGCCGGCCAGCGTGTCCTCGACGGGGGCCGCCGCCGTCGTCTGCATCGGCGTGGCCGCCTGCTCCAGGGCCATCGAGATCACGTCCTCGGCGATCTCGTCCTCCGCGTAGAGGACGGCCAGACGCCGGACGAGGTTCTCCAGCTCGCGCACATTGCCCGGCCAGGCATGGGCCTTGAGGCGGACCATCGCCTCCGGCGTCAGCGTCTTCATCGGCAGACCCTCGGCCTGCGCCTTGGCCAGGAAATGCTGGACCAGTGCGGGGATATCGTCGATCCGCTCGCGCAAGGGCGGCAGGCGGATCGGCACGACATTGAGCCGATAATAGAGGTCTTCGCGGAACAGGCCCTGTTGCACCATCTGACGCAGGTCGCGGTGGCTGGCCGCTACGATGCGGACGTTCGTGCGCACCGGGTGATGCCCGCCGACGGGCACGAACTCGCCCTGCTGCAGGACGCGCAGGAGACGTGTCTGCGCCTCCAGCGGCATGTCGCCGATCTCGTCGAGGAAGAGGGTGCCGCCCTCGGCCTGCTCGAAGCGGCCGATCCGCCGTCCGGCGGCCCCGGTGAACGCCCCCTTCTCGTGCCCGAACAGCTCACTCTCGATCAGCTCGCGCGGGATCGCCGCCATGTTCACGGCGATGAAGGGACCGTGCTGGCGCTTGCCGAAATCGTGCAGGGCTTTGGCGACCAGCTCCTTGCCCGTGCCGGACTCGCCGGAGATGAGGACGGTGAGGTCGGTGGCGGTCAGCCGCGCGATGACGCGGTAGATCTCCTGCATCGGCGGCGAGCGGCCGATGATGGGAAGCTGCTCGTCCACGAGCCCGGGTTCGGCCGCGGGCTTGCCGTTGCGCTTGCGCTGCGAGAGCGAGCGCTGGACGGCGGCGACGAGGTTGCCGATGTCGAAGGGCTTCGGGAGATACTCGAACGCACCCCGCTCGGTCGCCCGCACGGCCGTCAGCAGCGTGTTCTGGGCGCTCATGACGATGATCGGCAGGTCCGGGCGCATGGTCCGGATCCGCGGCAGCAGGTCGAGGCTGTTCTCGTCCGGCAGCCCGACATCCGTGATCACGACATCCCCGTCGCCGGCCGCGATCCAGCGCCAGAGTGCGGCGGCGACACTCGTCGCCTGCACGCGATAGCCGTGGCGCGAGAGGGCACGGCTGACCACCGTCCGGATGGCCGGATCGTCCTCCGCCAGGAGGACCTTCTCACCGCTCATGCGACCTCACGAATCTCGGACGCGTTCGTCTGTCGGCGCGCAGCCGGCAGCCTGACGCGGAAGATGGCTCCCGGGTCCCCAGGCAAATACGAGACCATGCCTCCATGATCGGCGACGATGCGGGCGACGAGCGCCAGGCCCAGACCGCTGCCGCGGCGCTTGGTCGAGACGAACGGCTCGAACAGATGGTCGACCAGGTCCTCGGGCACGCCCGGACCGTTGTCCCGCACTTCGACGGCGATCGGCACTTCGAGGCGCTCCCTGCTGCTGTTCACGGCGACCCGCAGGCCGTGCTGGTAATGGGTCACGAGCGTGATCTGGCCGCCTTCGGCGGGTGCCGCCTCGGCCGCGTTCTTGATCAGGTTCAAGAAGACCTGGATCAGGCGGTCGCGGTCGCCTTCGACCTCGGGCAGCGACGGATCGTAGAGCTCGTGGAAGCGGATTGAGCGGCCGAAGCCGGCGGCCGCCACGCGCCGCACATGCTCCAGGACCTGGTGGATGTTGACCGGGGCCGGGTGAATCGGCGGCGTCTCGCCGACCTCCTCCATCCGCTCCACCAGTGCGCAGATCCGGTCCGTCTCGGCACAGATGAGCTTGACGAGCGCCTTGTCCTCGTCGTCCAGGCTCGGCTCCAGGAGCTGGGCAGCACCCCGGATGCCCGACAGCGGGTTCTTCACCTCGTGCGCCAGCGTGGCCGCCAAGTCGGCGACGGCGCGCGTGGAGCGGCGCTGCAGGATCTGCTGGTCGAGGCGGCGAGCCGCCGAGCAGGGATGGAGCACCGCCAGGATGTGCCCCGGATGCTCGGCGATGGGTGTCAGATGGATGTCGACATGGACCGTGTCGCCACGAACGAGCGACATCTCCACCGCATAGTCGGAAAACGAGGTGCCCGTCGCCTGTACCTGCCGCACCAGCGCCACTATGGTCGCGTGCGGCGCCACGAACTCTTCGAGCCGACGATTGGCGAGGGTATTCCAGCTCGCCGAGAAGAGCTGCTCGGCAGCGGGATTGGCCGTGGCGAAGCGAAGCTTGTCGTCGAGCGAGAAGACGGGACTGGGCATGCCGTCGAGAATGACTGCCGGATCATGAGCCCAGGCGCGCGGCCGCAGCTTCGCAGGTAGTTCTGCCATGGATACCCTTTCTTCGTTCTTTGGCCGACTTGACCAGACAGGAGGCACCGCCGAGCCTCTGCCTAGAATTGAGGCACACCATATGGGGCCACGACACCTCCGGCAAGCGCCTGATCACCATGGCGGCGGCTGAAAACCCGTGACCGCACGCCTCATGGCTGTCGTCGTCGCCGCGGGCCGTGGCGAACGTTTCGGCAGCGAGTTGCCCAAGCAGTATGCGGCCCTCGCCGGCAGACCCGTCCTCCGGCATACGGTCGAGCGGCTGATCGAGCATCCCGAGATCGACGGCGTGCGCTGCGTCATCGATCCGGCGCATCGTGACCTCTACGACGCCGCCGTCGGCGATCTGCCCGCCTTGCCGCCGGTCACGGGCGGGGCGACCCGGCAGGCCTCGGTCCATGCTGGGCTCGAAAGCCTCATCGAGTTCGCGCCGGAGTTCGTGCTGGTGCACGATGCCGCACGACCCTGCGTCTCGGCCGAACTGATCGACCGCCTCGTCGGCGGGCTGCAGCAGTGGCCGGCGGTGCTGCCGGCAGTACCCGTGGTTGACAGTCTCCGGCGGGTCGAAGCCGGCGCCGTGATCGGCCAGGTCGAACGGGACGGCCTCGTCCGGGCGCAGACACCCCAGGCCTTTCGGTTCGAGGCCATTCTCGACGCCCATCGCCGTCACGCCGGCGGCAACTTCACGGACGACGTCGCCGTCGCTGCCGCCTGCGGCCTGTCCGTCGGCTGGGTTGCCGGCGACGCCGCCAATGTGAAGCTGACCCTGCCCGAGGACCATACGCTGGCCCAGAGCTTCCTCAGCCCGCCTTCGCTGCGCTGGCGGACCGGCCTCGGATTCGATATCCACGCCCTGGCTCCGCACCGACCCTTGTGGCTCTGCGGGGTCAAGATCCCCTTCGAGCTCGGTCTCGCCGGCCATTCGGACGCGGACGTAGCGCTGCACGCCATCACCGACGCGCTGCTCGGGACCATCGGGGCCGGCGACATCGGCACGCATTTCCCGCCCTCCGATCAGCGGTGGAAGGGCGTCGAGTCCTCGGTCTTCGTCCGTCACGCCGTAGGGCTCGTCGCCGCGCGTGGCGGTCGGCTGGAGAATGTCGACCTCGCCATGATGTGCGAGCGGCCGAAGATCGGCGTGCATCGCGAAGCCATGACCGCCCGCCTTTGCGAGCTGTTGCACCTCCAGGCCGATCAGGTCTCGATCAAGGCGACGACGATGGAGAAGCTGGGTGCCATCGGCCGGGGCGAGGGCATCGCCGCCCAGGCGGTCGTGAGCGTCGCCTTCCCGGCCTGATCAGCCGGGCGGCACCAGCACGTAGCGCAGGCTGCGCGCGGTCTGGTCCTCCTGCTCCCAAGAGCGGCGATAGGTCAGCACAAGCTCGCAGCGGACGGCACCCGCGGAGCGCAGAAGCAGCCGCCGCTCACCGCCGGCACCCATCGCGGTCGAGGTCGGTCTCTCGTAGCTGTCGCCCTGCACGACGGCGCAGTCCTCGGGCTCTGCTGTGACGATCCAGCGGAAGCCCGTCGTCGGGTTCTCGGGCAGACGCAACTCGATCACCGTCTGGGGTGCGACCTGGAGGGTCTTCCCCGCCTCGGCATCGGTCAGGACGAGATCGACCATCGTCGGGCTCCTCGGACAGCGGCGTTGTGGCGGGTTCTGTCGTACCCTACCCTCTGCGCTGATCGTGAGGTGAGTGTCGAATGTTCCCACCCGAGTGTGTCGCCGCGGCGGAATGGCTCCTGGCGGCCTGCCGGCAGCGCGGTCTGATGCTGGTGACGGCTGAATCCTGCACGGGCGGCCTGATCGCCGGCTGCCTGACCGAGATCGCCGGCTCCTCCGCGGTCGTCGACCGTGGCCTCGTCACCTACTCGAACAAGGCCAAGGAGGAGTTGCTGGGTGTACGCGCCGATAGCCTCCGCAGCCACGGGGCCGTGAGCGAGCGGGTCGCCCGCGAGATGGCGGAGGGCGCCCTGCAGCGAAGCAGCGCCGGCTTGTCCCTCGCCGTGACCGGCATCGCGGGTCCCGACGGCGGCACGCCTGAGAAGCCGGTCGGCCTCGTCCACCTCGCGGCGGCCTCCACCGGACGCACCCTCCACCAGCGCGCCCAGTTCCACGGCGACCGCCAGGCCATCAGGCTGGCGACGGTGCGAGCAGCGCTCGACCTGGGCGCCAAGCTTCTGGCCGGGAGCAGCGACCTCGCATGAGCCGCACGAACCGCACCAACGATCTCGGCCAACCGATCGGCTGGCCCGTCCCGGACTGGACCGCCCGCCCGCGCCCACCGCGCACACCTCTGGAAGGTCGCTGGTGCCGGCTGGAGATGCTGGACGCCGGCAGGCATGCGGCCGACCTCTTCGCGGCCAACGCCGAGGACGTCGAGGGCAGGATGTGGACCTATCTGGGCGTCGGTCCCTTCGCCGACTTGGCCGACTACCGGCGCTGGGTCGAGTCGGTGCAGGACAAGGACGACCCGCTGATGCACGCGGTGATCGACCTGGCCACCGGCAAGGCCGTCGGCCTCGCCTCCTATCTGCGCATCGACCCCGCCATGGGTGTCATCGAGGTCGGCCACATCGCCTGGTCGCCCCGGCTGCAGGGAACGGTCGCCGCCACCGAGGCCAGCTACCTCTTCATGCGCCGGGTCTTCGACGAGCTGAACTACCGCCGCTACGAGTGGAAGTGCGATGCCGTGAACGAGCCGTCGCGTCGGGCCGCCCTGCGGCTCGGCTTCACCTTCGAGGGCATCTTCCGCCAGGCGATCGTCTACAAGGGACGCAACCGCGATACCGCCTGGTACTCGATCCTGGACAGCGAGTGGCCCGTTTTGAAGGTCAGGTTCGAGCGCTGGCTCGCGCCCTCGAACTTCGGCCCCGATGGCCGACAGGTCCGGCGCCTGCAGGACTGCTGACGTTCAGGCGGCGGGCTTCACGATGCGCATCGTGAACACGCGCCAAGCGGTGGTGGCAGCTTCGGGATCGGCCAGAATGTGCCTTGTCAGCTCGGTGCCGAGGGCGGCCGAGATCGTCTCGCGGTCCTCGGCCGTGCGGTCGGCGTCCAGGCTCGCCCACAGGCTCGGCCCGAAGGCCGCCAGCACGAACTCGCTCCAGGCGAGCGCGAACGGTGAGGATTCACCGCTCTCGACGTAGGCCGGCCAGAACGGGTCGGGCACCAAGGAGAGTTCGTGGGCGACGAGTTGCAGCCCTGCCGCCGCGGTCGTTCCGAAGGGTGCCAGGAACTCCTTGGGTGTCCGGTTCCAGGTCGGGATGACCATTCCCGCCAGTTCGTGCGCCCGCAGCAGACCGGTCGTGACCAGTTCGCGCAAGCTGACCGCCGTCATCTCCATCAGCCCGTCGGCACCGCTATCGCCGCCGGGATCGGAAGCACCGGCTATGACGACCAGCGAGGCGCCGGGCCGCAACTCGACGCTGCGATGGCCGAGGAACATCTCCCAATCCCGCGCGGACTGCGCGGCGAACGCAGCGGCGGCATCGCCGGTGGCGCGCGGCGACCAGATCTGTCCCGGAATGGCGCTCGGCACATGGCTCAGCCAGTGCACCGCGATCGACGACCAGCCGAGGGTCAGCCGTGCGGAGGGGAACAGCCGCTCGTAGAAGGAGCGGCCGGCCGCATAGGCGTAGACGTCGTCGACACCTTCCAGATAGCTGCCGGCACCCGAAGCCAGCAGCCGGAACAGAGAGCTGAAATCGTTGCCCGCAATGTCGGTGTGAACGATCTCGATCGGCAGTCCACCGGTCCGCCGTGCCCGGAGCGCAGAGATCGCAGCGGCCATCGGCGCCATCGAATTGCGCCCTTGGGCCACGCCGAAATCGGCGATGACGAGCGGCTCGCCACGCGCCGGCAACGGCGCCTCGGTGGCCGCCTCGATCAGGAAGCGCAGCCCGGTGGCAGAGGCCGCGTGCTGCGGCAGGGAATGCTGGTTGTAGTAACCGCCGCCGGCCATCACCCCCGAGAGATCGCGGCCGGCTGGCACCCGGCCTCTATTGCGTGGCTTCGGCGACGCGCGCCGGCCCGGCGTGCTGCCGCTGCGGTCCGGCTTCGTTCCGGCCGTAGAGCTTCTCGGCCCGCGCCTCGAAGGCGGCCACCATGCGCTGCACGGCCTCGTTGAACAGAAGGCCGATCAGGCTCTGCAGCAGCTTCGACTTGAACTCGAAGTCGACATAGAAGTCGACGATGCAGCCGCCGCCCGGCGCCGGCTCGAACCGCCAGTGATTGTTCAGGTAGCGGAACGGTCCGTTGATGTACTCGACGTCCACACCCGTCTTCGGATCCAGGTGGACCTTGGAGGTGAACTGCTCGCGGAAGACTTTGAACGCGATGACGAGGTCGGCGTAGAAGAGATTCGGGCCGTCGCGCTTGGTGATCCGGGCGGCCTTGCACCAGGGCAGGAACTCGGGGTAGCGGTCGACCCGCGCCACCAGATCGTACATCTGGTCCGGCGTATGCGGCAGGTAGCGTTTTTCGGCGTGGGTCGGCATGCGGTCAGGCCTGGGCCAGGGCGGCGTTGCGGGCGGCGCGGAGGCGCTCGAAGTCGGCGCCGGCGTGATAGGACGATCGGGTCAGCGGCGTCGATGCGACCATGAGGAAGCCCTTGGCGCGGGCCATGCGGGCATAGGCCTCGAACTCGACGGGCTCCACGAAGCGCTCTACCTTGTGGTGCCTCGGTGTCGGCTGCAGGTACTGACCGATGGTGAGAAAGTCGACGTCCGCCGAGCGCATGTCATCCATCACCTGATGGACCTCGCGCTTCTCCTCGCCGAGCCCGACCATGATCCCGGACTTGGTGAAGAGACTCGGGTCCAGCTCCTTCACCTGCTGCAACAGCCGAAGCGAGTGGAAGTAGCGCGCACCAGGCCGCACCGTCCGGTAGAGGCGGGGTACCGTCTCCAGATTGTGGTTGTAGACGTCGGGCCGCGCCCGGACGATCTCCTCGACCGCCCCGGGCTTGCGCAGGAAGTCGGGGGTCAGGATCTCGATGGTGGTCGAGGGTGCTGCGGCGCGGATCGCCTCGATGCAGCGTCGGAACTGGGAAGCACCGCCGTCGGGCAGGTCGTCGCGGTCGACCGAGGTGATGACCACGTGCTCCAGGCCCATCGTCACGACGACATCGGCGAGGCGACCCGGCTCGTGCGGGTCCAGCGCCTGCGGCATCCCCGTCTTCACGTTGCAGAAGGCGCAGGCCCGTGTGCAGGTGTCGCCGAGGATCATCACCGTGGCGTGCTTGTGGGTCCAGCACTCCCCGATGTTCGGGCAGGCGGCCTCCTCGCACACGGTGTGCAGCCGCTTCTCGCGCAGCAGCTTCCGCGTGTCGTGATAGGCCGGCGAGGTCGGGGCCTTCACCCTGATCCAGGACGGCTTGCGCTTGATGGTCGTGCGGTCGAGGACGGTGACGGCGCTCATGTCGCCAGAAGTGGACAAACGCGGCCGGGGAATCAAGCCGTCAGGCGGCCGATGCGCGGGGGCCCTGCAGCCGACGTGTCATGGAACCCTCACCACGAGCACGTCGGCAGGACGGGCGATCACATGTGGATCGCGCGCTTGTAAGCATCCAGCACCGACTCGTGCATCATCTCGGAGAGGGTCGGGTGCGGGAAGATCGTCTCCATGAGATCGGCCTCCGTCAGCTCGGCCGTCCGCGCGATCACGTAGCCCTGGATCAGTTCGGTGACCTCGGCACCGACCATGTGGGCACCCAAGAGTTCGCCCGTCTTCGCGTCGAACACGGTCTTCACCAGGCCCTCGGGCTCGCCCAGAGCGATCGCCTTGCCGTTGCCGATATAGGGGAAGCGGCCGACCTTGATCTCGTAGCCCGCCTCCTTGGCCTTCGCCTCGGTCAGGCCGACGCTCGCCACCTGCGGCGTGCAGTAGGTGCAGCCCGGGATCTTGGTGACGTCCATCGGGTGGACATGCTCGTTCCCGGCGATCTTCTCGACGCAGAGGACACCCTCGTGGCTCGCCTTGTGCGCCAGCCAGGGAGGGCCCGTGACGTCGCCGATCGCGTAGACGCCGGGCTCGCCCGTGCGGCAGAACGGGTCGATGACGATGTGACCGCGCTCGACTTTGACGCCAGTCCCTTCGAGCCCGAGATTCTCGGTGTTGCCGGTGATGCCGACGGCCATGATCACCCGGTCGACGGTCAGCTTCTCACTTCGGCCGCCGGCCTCGATCGTGGCGGTGACCGAGTTCGGGCCCCGCTCCAGCGCCTTGACGGTCGCCGAGGTCCGCAGCTTGATGCCACGCTTCTCGAACTGCTTGTGCGCGAAAGCCGAGATCTCGGCATCCTCGACCGGCAGCACGCGGTCGAGCACCTCGACCACGGTCACCTCGGCACCCATGCCCCGGAAGAAGCTCGCGAACTCGATGCCGATAGCCCCGCTGCCGACGACCAGCAGCGACTTCGGCATCACGTCCGGGACCATCGCCTCCTTGTAGCTCCACACGAGCTTGCCGTCGGTCTCCAGGCCGGGAAGCTGGCGGGCACGGGCACCGGTCGCCAGGATGATGTGCGGCGAGGTCACCTGCTCGGTCTTGCCGTCCTTCAGCTTGACCTCGAGCGTGTTCTTGCCGGCGAGCTTCGCCTCGCCGTCGAGGACGGTGACCTTGTTCTTCTTCAGAAGATGGGCGACGCCCCGGCTCAGCTGGTTCGCCACACCGCGGCTGCGCTTGACCACGGCACCGAGGTCGAAGCGGAGATTGTCCGCCTCCAGACCGAACGACTTCAGATGGTGCATCGTCTCGAAGATCTCGGCCGTGCGCAGCAGCGCCTTGGTCGGGATGCAACCCCAGTTGAGGCAGATGCCGCCCAAATGCTCGCGCTCGACGAGGCCCACCTTCATCCCGAGCTGGGCCGCACGGATCGCCGCGACATAGCCGCCCGGGCCGCCGCCGACGACGACCAGTTCGAAGGATTGGGGCATCGATGCCTCCCTGCCAATTCACCGTAGCCGGTGCCCGCCCCGGCGTAGCGTGTCAACCGGCGAGCACCTGGTGAAGACCACGGGCCAGTCGCTCAGCGCCGGTCGAGAAGCTCGTCTCTCTCCAGGCGCCCGATGCTGAAGGGCCATCCAGACGCGAACAGGCGCTCCAAGTCAGCGCGCTGCCGTTTGACGTCATGCATCGGGTCGACCCACTGTTTGTCTTGGCATAGCTAAGCACGCTCGATCGGAAAGGAAGTCCATGCCCCGCCTATTGTGCCAGGAGGATCCAGACACGTTGGAGATTGAGACAGCCGTGCTCGACCGAAACGGATCGGTCGTCCTTGTCGACCGGGCTCCCTTTTTCCCCGGCGGCGGCGGGCAACTCGCAGATCAAGGCGTCATCGTGGGGCGCGGCGGTGAGGTACCGTTCGCCGGCATGCGGACGGATGAGCGCGGCACTTGGCTTGAGATCGGCGACATGGACCCGGGCGCGAGTGTCCTCATGCGGGTTGATCCGGCGTTCCGGGCGCTCATGTGCGAGCTTCACACGGTTGCCCACCTCGTGAACGCGCTCGTCTTCCAGGAGTTCGGCGGTGCCCTGCTGACCGGCGCGCAGCTGTCGGCCGACGGCACGCTGCGCGTCGACTGCGATCTGCCGGGAGCCGACAACGACCGGCTGCGAGCCCTCGAAGGGCCGCTGAACGAGGTGATCCGGCAGGACCTTCCCGTCGGCTATGCCTGGATGCCCCGCGCGGAAGCGGAAGCCACACCCGGCATGTTCCGCAGCAAGAGCGTCGCCCCGCCCCCGTTGGAGGACGGCACCGTGCGCATCGTCTCGATCGGCGACCTCGACCGCCAGGCCTGCGGCGGCACGCACCTGCGCTCCACCGGCGAGGCCCGTCAGGCCCGCATCGTGAAGATCGAGAACAAGGGCCGGCACAACCGCCGCGTCAGGGTGGCGATGGAGCCTGCCTGAGACCGGCAGAAGCGCTCAGAGCAGCAGCGCCAGCGGGTCCTCGATCAGCGCCTTGAAGGCCTGCAGGAACTGGGCACCGAGGGCACCGTCGACGACGCGGTGGTCGGTCGAGAGGGTCACCGACATCACGGTCGCGATGCCGAGCGCCTCGCCCTTGACCACCGGCCGCTTCTCGCCGGCTCCCACGGCCAGGATGCAGGCCTGGGGCGGGTTGATGACGGCGGCGAAGTCCTTGACCCCGAACATGCCGAGATTGGAGATCGAGAAGCCGCCGCCCTGGAATTCCTCCGGCTTCAGCTTGCCGTCCTTCGCCCGCTTGGCGAGGTCCTTCATCTCGTTCGAGATGGTCGATAGACCCTTCTGGTCGGCCTTGCGGATGATCGGCGTGATCAGGCCGCCGTCGATCGCGACCGCGATCGACACGTCGATGTCCTTGAACTGGAAGATCTTGTCACCGCCCCAGGCGGCGTTGCAGCCCGGCACCTTGCGAAGACCGAGGGCCGTCGCTTTGATGACGAAGTCGTTGACCGAAAGCTTGTAGTTGGCCCCCTCGCGGGCATTGAGCTTCGCGCGCATCTCGAGCAGCGCGTCCAGCTCGATGTCCATCGTCAGATAGAAGTGCGGGATCGTCTGCTTCGCCTCGGTCAGGCGCCGCGCGATCACCTTGCGCATGTTGTTCAGCGGGATCTCGTCGTAGGCGCCGGTCGGGGCCGCCACCGGTGCCGCAGGTGCCGGAGCCGGCGCCTGAACAGGTGCCGCGGGCGCTTCCGCCCGAGCCGCAGGTGCGGCCGCCGGGCGTGGCGAGGCCAGGGCCGCTTCGATGTCCGCCTTCACGATCCGCCCGTGCGGGCCGGTACCTTTGAGCGAGCGCAGGTCGATTCCCGCCTGCTCGCCCATGCGCTTGGCCAGCGGGCTCGCGAACACCCGCTCCGATCCGTTCGCCGCTGTTTTCGCCGCAGGGGCGGGTGCAGGTGCCGGCGCTGCAGCGGGTGCCGCTGCAGCCGGCGCAGGGGTCGGTGCCGGTGCCGGAGCCGGCGATGGTTCCGCTGGGGCGCTCGGCTTCGCCGCCGAAGCGTCCTCGCCTTCCCCCAGCAGCACGGCGATGACGGCATTCACCTTCACGCCCTCGGTCCCGGCGGGCACGACGATCTTGCCGAGGGTGCCCTCGTCGACCGCCTCGACCTCCATGGTGGCCTTGTCGGTCTCGATCTCGGCGATGACGTCGCCGGACTTGATCGGGTCACCCTCGCTCTTCAGCCAGCGCGCGAGATTGCCCTCGGTCATCGTCGGCGATAGGGCGGGCATCAGGATGTCGATGGGCATGCTGGCCTCCCCTCAATCGCGGTAGCAGACGGACTTGGCGGCGGCGACGATGTCCTCGACCTGCGGCAGCGCCAGCCGCTCCAGGTTGGCGGCATAGGGCATCGGCACGTCCTTGCCGGTAACACGCACTACCGGCGCGTCCAGCCAGTCGAACGCCTCCTCCATCATGATGGCGGAGATCTCCGAGCCCATGCCGAAGCGCGGCCACCCCTCCTCGACCGACACGATCCGGTTCGTCTTCTTCACCGAGCCGACAATCGTCTCGACGTCCAGCGGCCGCAGCGTGCGCAGATCGATGACCTCGGCCTCGATCCCCTCCTCGGCCAACTTCTGCGCCGCTTCCAACGTCTTGCCGACCATCAGCGAGAAGGCCGTCAGCGTGACGTGGGTACCGGGTCGCACGATCTTCGCCCGCCCGATCGGAATGACGAAATCGTCGAGCTTCGGCACGTCGAAGCTCTGGCCGTAGAGCACCTCGTTCTCGAGGAACACGACCGGGTTCGGGTCCCGGATCGCGGCCTTCAGGAGGCCCTTCGCGTCCGCCGCCGACCAGGGGGCGATCACGATCAGGCCCGGGCAGTGCGCGTACCAGGAGCTGTATTCCTGGCTGTGCTGGGCGGCAACGCGGGCGGCCGCACCGTTGGGGCCGCGGAAGACGATGGGCGAGCCCAGCTCGCCACCGGCCATGTAGCGCGTCTTGGCGGCGGAGTTGATGATGTGGTCGATCGCCTGCATGGCGAAGTTCCACGTCATGAACTCCACGATCGGCCTCAGGCCCGCCATCGCGGCACCGACGGCGAGGCCGGCGAAACCGTACTCGGTGATCGGCGTGTCGATCACCCGCTTGGCGCCGAACTCTTCGAGCAGGCCCTGACTGACCTTGTAGGCGCCCTGATACTGCGCGACCTCCTCGCCGAGCAGGAACACGTCCTTGTCGCGGCGCATCTCCTCGGCCATCGCGTCGCGGAGCGCCTCGCGGACGGTCATCTTGACCATCTCGGTGCCGACCGGGATCTCGTGCTCCGGGGCCGGCGCATGGGCCGGCGGGGTCGCCGTCGCGTGCGGCCCGGGCTTCTGCTCGCCCATCAGCGAATCGGCATCGGGCTTGCGGATCACCGCCCCGCCGCCGTTCGGCTTCTTCGCCCCCGACTCCGGCGCATCGAGTGCCGAGGCGTCCTCGCCGTCGTCGAGCAAGATGGCGATCGGCGAGTTGACCTTCACGCCCTCGGTGCCAGCCGGGACGACGATCTTGCCGATCGTACCCTCGTCGACCGCCTCGACCTCCATCGTTGCCTTGTCGGTCTCGATCTCGGCGATGACGTCGCCGGCCTTGACCCGGTCGCCCTCTTTCTTGAGCCACTTGGCCAGATTGCCCTCGGTCATGGTCGGCGATAAAGCCGGCATCAGGATCGGGGTCGGCATGCCAGTCTCCCTCGTGGCCCGTCGGGCGGGCACATCGTTCTACTGCGACCCTCGCCTATCAGGCGGCGGCCAGCACGTCGGTCCACAGCTCGCTCGGATCGGGCTCCGGGCTGTCCTGGGCGAAGCGTGCCGCCTCGTTGCAGATGTCGCGGATGTCCTTGTCGATCTGCTTCAGCTCGTCCTCGGTCGCGGCTTTGTCGGCGATCAGCATCGCCTTCAGCCCCTCGATCGGGTCGTGCCGCTCGCGCATTTCCTGCACCTCTTCCTTGGTGCGGTACTTGGCGGGGTCCGACATCGAGTGACCGCGATAGCGGTAGGTCAGCGCCTCCAGGATCATCGGGCCGTGCCCGCCGCGCACATAAGCGACGGACTCGCTCGCCGCGGCGTTCACCGCCAGTACGTCCATGCCGTCGACCTCGCGACCGGGGATGCCGTAGGCCTCGCCGCGCTTGAACAGCTCGGGCACGGCCGCATGGCGCGACTCGGAGGTGCCCATGGCGTAGCGGTTGTTCTCGATCACGAACAATACCGGCAGCTTCCATAAAGCCGCCATGTTGAAGGCCTCGTAGACTTGGCCCTGATTGACCGCACCGTCTCCGCAGGAGGCGACGCAGATGCCGCCGTCCTCACGGTACTTGTGGGCGAAGGCGAGACCGGCGCCGAGCGGGATCTGGCCGCCGACGATGCCGTGCCCGCCGTAAAAGCCGCGGTCGCGGGCGAACATGTGCATCGAGCCGCCCTTGCCCTTGGAGTAGCCGCCGATGCGCCCGGTCAGCTCGGCCATCACGCGCCGCGGATCCATGCCGGTCGCCAGCATGTGTCCATGGTCACGATAGCCGGTGATGACCGAGTCACCCTCCTTTAGCGCGTGCTGAATGCCGATCGCGACGGCCTCCTGGCCGATATAGAGGTGACAGAAGCCGCCGATCAGGCCCATGCCGTAGAGCTGGCCGGCCTTCTCCTCGAAGCGCCGGATGAGCAGCATCTCGCGATAGTATCTGAGCAGCGTCTCCGGTGCCGGACGCGCCGGTCCTCCCGTTTTCGCAGGACGCCTGGAGGTCTTGGTCGCTGCCATCTGCCGGCTTCCTCCCTCTCGCCACGAAAGGACCTACGGCCGGTCCCGCCGTGAACCTTCTGACACAAGATCCGAGCTACGGAAACCGCGCCGCGGGTCAGTTGGTCGCGGTCTTGGGCGGCAGCAGGATCACCTCGTCGGGCCGAACATAGCCGAGCTTGCGCAGTTCCTCTTCGAGGAGGTCGGGATCGAGGCGATCAGGCTGCAGCCCGGCCACCCGCCGCTCCAAGCCGGCCCGCTCGGCGTCGAGCTCGGCTAGCTTCTGCTTCGCGTGCTCGATCTCGCGGCTCTTGTCGACCCAGGCGAGGATGCCCCGCTGACCGTGGATGGCGTGGTAGCCGAAATAGGCGAGGATCGCCGTGACGACGAAGGCGAGCCAGCGGCCGCGCAACCAGAGCCCGATCGCCTGCATCACTCCCTGCATCCGCTTCTCCTCAGCGTCCGCGCGACAGGCCGCTGCGTCCCGCGTAGACGGCACCGTCGCCCAGGATCTCCTCGATGCGCAACAGCTGGTTGTATTTGGCGAGGCGATCCGAGCGCGACAGCGAGCCCGTCTTGATCTGGCCGCAGTTCGTGGCGACCGCGAGATCGGCGATCGTGGCGTCCTCGGTCTCGCCCGAGCGGTGCGACATGACCGAGGCGTAGCCGTTGCGGGCACCCAGATGGACCGCTTCCAGCGTTTCGGTCAGCGAGCCGATCTGGTTCACCTTGACCAGGATGGCGTTGCCCACACCCTCCTCGATGCCGCGGGCCAGGATCTTCTTGTTGGTGACGAAGAGGTCGTCGCCGACGAGCTGGATCCTGCTGCCGAGCCGATCCGTCAGCGCCTTCCAGCCGGCCCAGTCGTCCTCCGACATGCCGTCCTCGATCGAGACGATCGGGAACTTGTCACACAAGTTCGCCAGCCACTCGACCATCTGGGCGGCGTCGAGCGTCTTGCCCTCGCCCTCCATCCGGTAGCGGCCGTCGCGGTAGAACTCGCTCGACGCGCAGTCGAGGCCGAATACGATGTCCTCGCCCGTCTTGTAGCCCGCGGCCTGCACCGCCTTGTCGAGGAAGGCCAACGCCTCCTCGGCCGAGGCGAGGTTCGGCGCGAAGCCGCCTTCGTCACCGACGTTCGTGTTGTGGCCGGCGTCCTTCAGCCCCTTCTTGAGGCTGTGGAACACCTCGGCGCCCATGCGGAGCGCATCGGAGAAGGTGGGCGCCCCGACGGGCAGGATCATGAACTCCTGGATGTCGATGGGATTGTCGGCGTGGGCACCGCCGTTGATCACGTTCATCATCGGCGTCGGCAGCACGCGCGCACCCACACCGCCCAGATAGCGGAAGAGCGGTTGGCCGGTGGCATCGGCGGCGGCCTTCGCCGTGGCGAGGCTCACGGCCAGGATGGCGTTCGCACCCAGCCGGCTCTTGTTCTCGGTCCCGTCGAGCTCGATCATCGCGGCGTCGATGCCGCACTGGTCGAGCGCATCGAAGCCGGTGATCGCATCGGCGATCTCGCCGTCGACCGCATCGACGGCCTGCATCACGCCCTTGCCGAGATAACGGCCCTTGTCGCCGTCGCGCAGCTCAACGGCCTCGTGCGTCCCTGTGGAGGCACCCGACGGCACGGCGGCCCGCCCGAGCGCACCGCATTCCAGGACGACATCCGCCTCCACCGTGGGATTGCCGCGGCTGTCCAGGATCTCGCGGGCCCGGATCGAGGTGATCTCGGTGTCACTCATGTCGGCCTCTCGATGGTCAGGTCAGTTTCACGGGCGTCGAGGACTTGGCGAGGTCGTCGAAGCGCTTCAGGTCGGCCAGGAGCTCGCCCATCCGATCCAGCGGCACCATGTTCGGCCCGTCGCTCGGCGCGTGGTCCGGATCGCGGTGCGTCTCGATGAAGACGGCGGCGACGCCGATCGCGATCGCCGCCCGCGCCAGGACCGGCACGAACTCGCGCTGGCCACCACTGGTGGCCCCCTGCCCGCCCGGCTGCTGCACCGAATGCGTGGCGTCGAACACGACGGGCCAGCCGGTCTGCGCCAGATAGACGAGCGAGCGCATGTCGGAGACGAGCGTGTTGTAGCCGAAGGAGGCCCCCCGCTCACAGACCAGGACCTTCTGTGCCCCGAAGCTCTCCAGCTTGCGGCTGACCTGCGTCATGTCCCAGGGGGCCAGGAACTGGCCCTTCTTGACGTTGATCGCGGCCCCGGTCTCGGCCGCCGCCTTCAGGAGATCGGTCTGGCGGCAAAGGAAAGCCGGAATCTGCAATACGTCGACGGCTTCGGCCGTGGGCGCGCACTGCCAGCTCTCGTGCACGTCGGTCAGCACCGGCACGCCGATCCTGCTGCGCACCTCCGCCAGGATCGAGAGACCATTCTCCAGGCCGATGCCGCGAGCGCTCGTGGCACTGGTGCGGTTCGCCTTGTCGAACGAACTCTTGTAGATGAGCCCGATCCCCAAGGGACGGGTCAGCTCGACGAGCGCGGAAGCGGTCTCCAGCGCATGGTCGAGGCTTTCGATGGCACAGGGGCCGGCGATCAGGCTGAGCGGCAGGCTGTTGCCGATCTCGACCTTGCCGACGGTGACGGTGCGGCTTGCTGTCATCAGACCAATCTCGACTGGGCCAGGGCCGCCCCGACGAACGCCGCGAACAGCGGGTGCGGCTCCATCGGCCGCGACTTCAGCTCGGGATGGAACTGGACGCCGACGAACCAGGGGTGGCTCGGCAGTTCGATGATCTCCGGCAGCCGGCCGTCCGGCGACATGCCCGAGAATCGCAAGCCGACGCTTTCCAGCGTGGGCTTGTAGTTGATGTTGACCTCGTAGCGGTGGCGGTGGCGCTCGCTGATCTCGGCATCGCCGTAGATCTGGCGAGCGAGGCTCCCCTCCTCCAGCAGGCAGGGATAGGCCCCGAGCCGCATCGTGCCGCCCTTCGCCGCCGCCTCGTCGCGGCGCTGCACGCGTCCGTCCTTCTCCCACTCGTAGAGCAGGCCGACGACGGGATCCGGGCAGGGGCCAAACTCGGTCGACGAGGCGCCGTTGACGCCGGCCAGATCGCGTGCCGCCTCGATGCAGGCGAGTTGCATGCCGAAGCAGATGCCGAGGAACGGCAGGCGGCGCTCGCGCGCCCAGCGGATCGCCGCGATCTTGCCCTCGACCCCGCGCTCGCCGAAGCCGCCCGGCACCAGCACGGCGTTGATGTCCTTGAGCCGCGCCCAGGCGTCGCCGCGCAGGAACTCGTCGGCGTCCACCCATTCCAGATGGACGCGCACATTGTTGGCGATGCCACCGTGGACCAGCGCCTCGTTCAGCGATTTGTAGGCGTCGGCGAGGCCGGTGTACTTGCCGACCACGGCGATGTGCACCTCGCCCTCGGGCCGCTTGATGCGGCTGACGATCGTCTCCCAGGCGGCGAGGTCGGGCTCCTCCTCGTGCGGCAGGCCCAGGCTTTTCAGGACCTGAACGTCGAGCCCTTCCTGGTGGTAGCGGATCGGCACCTCGTAGATGCTCTGGCAGTCGAGTGCGGGGATTACGGCACCCGGTCGTACGCTGCACTGGAGGGCGATCTTGCGGCGCGCGTCCTCGGAGATCTCGCGATCGGCCCGGCAGAGCAGGACATCCGGCTGGATGCCGATGCCGCGGAGTGCGGCCACGGAGTGCTGAGTGGGCTTCGTCTTCAGTTCGTGCGCCGAGGCGATCCAGGGGACCAGGGTCACATGGATGAAGCAGCATTGCTGCGGCTCGTGCTCCAGCGCGAACTGCCGGATCGCTTCGAAAAAGGGCAGGCCCTCGATGTCGCCGACGGTGCCGCCGATCTCGCAGAGCACCACGTCGGCGTCGTCGAGATCGCCCAGGATGAACTCCTTAATGGCGTTCGTGACGTGCGGGATCACCTGGACGGTGCCGCCCAGATAGTCGCCGTGCCGCTCGCGGGTGAGGACGGTCCAGTAGATGCGGCCGGCCGAAACGGAGTCGCTGACCCGCGCCGGCACGCCCGTGAAGCGCTCGTAGTGGCCGAGATCGAGGTCCGTCTCGGCCCCGTCGTCGGTCACGAACACCTCGCCGTGCTGGTACGGCGACATCGTGCCGGGATCGACGTTGAGGTAGGGGTCCAGCTTCCGCAGCCGCACGCGGTAGCCCCGGCGCTGCAGGAGCGCTCCCAGCGCCGCCGAAGCCAATCCCTTGCCGAGCGAGGAGACGACACCCCCGGTGATGAAGACGAACCGCTTCATCGCCAAGGGCCGGAGCCGGTGGCCCGTCCGCCGCTCACTTCGCGATCGGGGCTGCGGGCTCGGCCGGTGCGGCCGGGGCGGCGGGCTCCGCAGGGGCGGCCGGTGCCTGCTGCGTGGTTGCCGCCGGCAGGTCGAGGATCGAGCCCGGCCGCGTCGCCTTGCCGGCGAGGATCGCCAGGACCAGGCTCGTCGTCAGAAACCCGGCGGCCAGAATCGCGGTCGTCCGGGTCAGGAGGTTGGCCGTGCCGCGCGTGGTCATCAGGCCACCCATGTTGCCGCCACCGAGACCACTCAGGGCACCGCCATCGCTGCGCTGGAGCAGGATCACGCCGACGAGTGCCAGCGCCAACAGGAGGTGGATGACCAGAAGGACTGTCGTCATGTGCGAAGCTCGATATTCGAATGGGAAGGACGGCGCGGGCGGCCCAGATCAGGCACCGCCGCCCGCCGTGTAGATCGACCAGAATCCCGCGGCATCGAGGCTGGCGCCGCCGACCAGGACGCCGTCGACACCGGGCGTCGTCATGATCTCGGACGCGTTGTCGGCCTTGACCGAGCCGCCATAGAGCACGGCGACGTCCGCATAGTCGTCGGTCAGGCTGCGGAGTGTCTGACGGATCGCCGCATGCGCCCTGGCGATGTCGTCACGCGACGGCGTCCGGCCGGTACCGATGGCCCAGACGGGCTCGTAGGCGACCACGAGGTTCATGGCGTTGCCGCCGCGCGGCCAGCTCGCCGGAAGCTGGGACTGCAGCCGCTCGATCGTGCTGCCCGCCAACCATTCGGCCTCGGTCTCGCCGATGCACAGCACGACCAGAAGTTTCGCCGCCAGCGCCGCCTCGGCCTTCGCCTTGACCAGCGCGTCCGTCTCGCCGAGCCCGTGCCGCCGCTCGGAGTGGCCGACGATCACCGCCGTTGCCCCTGCGTCGGCCAGCATCGGCGCACTAACCGAGCCGGTGAAGGCCCCCTTCTCCTTCTCGTGGCAATCCTGGCCGCCGACGACGATGTTGGTGTCGGCGACGCGCTTGGCCACCTGCGCCAGGATGGTGGTCGGCGGGAAGATGCCCAGAGTACCGGTCAAGCGCACCGAGCGCTCGGCGAGTGTCCCCGCCAGCGCCAGCCCGTCCGACCGCAGTCCATGCATCTTCCAATTCCCGAACACGACCGGTCGGGGAAGGGGCATACTGCATCCGCTCAATTTGAAGACGGGCGCTAGGTATCACAGCCGGTTCGCGCTTTCCAGCGCCCCCTCGGGACCGAGCTTCCGGGCCGCGGAGGTTGCCGTCGCCGACCTGCCCGCCTAGTGTGCGCGCCCCACAATGTCCGGCGGCCGATTCCGCCGCCACCAGCAAACGTACGGCCCGCACCCATGCTCGACACCTTGCGCAACCACGCCACCGGATGGATGGCGAAGGTGCTCTTCGGCATCCTGATCGCGGCGTTCGGCATCTGGGGTGTGGGCGACATCTTCCGCGGACCGCACGGCGGCAGCGTGATCGCCGAGGTCGCGGGCGATCAGGTCCCGACGGCCGAGGTGAAGAGCGAGTTCGATTCGATGTACCGGCGCGTGCAGGAGCAGGCGCAGGGCCAGATCGACAAGCGGGCAGCGGTCAGTCTCGGGCTTCTCAACCAGGCGGTTCAGTCGATCGTCGCTCGTCGGCTCGTGGACGCCTATGGCAACGATCTCGGCATGACCGCGGCCGACGAGACCGTGGCCGAGGAAGTGCGCAACATCTTCAAGGACGGCACGGGAGTCTTCGACCGGCAGCGGTTGGAGTTCTACCTGCGCAGCATCGGCATGGGCGAAGAGGCTTATCTCGATACCGTCCGCCACGACATCGTGCGCTCGCGCATCGTCGAGAGCCTCGCCACCGACCTCAAGGCGTCGAGCACGGTAGCCGCGCGGATCCAGGCCTTCCGCGACGAGCAGCGGAAAGGGCGCGCCCTGTTCGTGAAGTCGGACGAGATCAAGGTGGCCCCGCCCGCCGACGACGTCCTGCAGACTTACCTGACAGACAACGCCAAGACGTACGAGGCACCCGAGTTTCGTGCCGTCACCCTCGTCATTGCCGGTCCGGACGACATCGCCGACGGCATCGACATACCCGAGGCCGACATCAAGCAGGCCTACGACGAGCGTGCCGCCGAGTTCCGAACACCCGAGCGCCGGGGCATCGACCAGCTTCTGGCACCGAGCCAGGAAGTGGCCCAGGAGGCCGTGACCCGCGCCAATTCGGGCGAGAGCTTCGAGGCCATCGCTGCTGCACTCAAGGACAAGAAGGTCGAGCGCACGCAGCTCGACGCGCTCGGGCACGGCGATCTGCCGGAAGCGTTGGACAAGGTCGTCTTCTCCCTGGCCGAAGGTGCCGTGGGCGGCCCGGTCGAGACACCGTTCGGCTGGCATGTCATCAAGGTTACCAGCCTTCAGCCCGAGACCGTGCGCCCGCTCGATGCGGTGAAGGACGACATCAGGCGGGACCTCGCCCATCAGCGTGCGATCGACCAGCTCCCCAACCTGTCGACTCAGCTCGACGACGAGATCGCGGCCGGCACCGATCTCGCCGCCGCCGCGCAGAAACTCGGCCTGCAGCCACTCGTGCTGAAGCAGGTAGACGCCCGCGGCCACGATGCGAAGAAGGAAGCTCTCGCACCGGACAAGCTCACGCCCGAGATCCTGACCGCCATCTTCGCCGGCAAGGTCGGCGAGACGTCCCTCCTGAGCGAGACCACGGACGGCCGCTACTACATGTTCCGTGTCGACGGCATCGAGCCCGCCCGCGCCCGCACGGTCGACGAGGCCCGGGACGAGCTTGTCGAGGCGTGGACCAAGCAGGAACAGCAGAAGCAGGCCAAGGCGAAGGCCGAGGAGCTTCGCCAGCGGATCACGAGCCCGGCCGATCTCGCGACGGTCGCCGCCGGCTTGCCCGAGGTCGAGGTGCGCGAGGTCGGCCCGATCAAGCGCGGGGAGCAGGGCTTCCTCCAGCTCCTCAACCCGGCGGCCGTGGCGGCCATGTTCGCCACCGAAGCGGGCTCCGTCGCCCCGGGCGTGCTCGCGGTGCCGGAGGGCAGTGCCATCCTCGCCGTCGATGCCGTCATCCCCGCACAGGTGAAGGAGACCGACGGCGCGGACATCGCGAAGGCGATGACGGACGGCATGCGCTCCGACGTGCTTGCACAGTACGAGGCCGGCCTGCGCGAACGGTACACCGTCGAGATCAACAACAATGTGCTGGGCCAGCTCATGGAGCAGGAGGCCCAGTAGCCGTGGACCTGCGCCCCGACGCAAAGAGCTTCGTCGCCACCTACGAGGCGGGCCGCCCGCAGGTGGTGTGGGCCTCGCTCGTGGCGGATCTCGAGACGCCGGTCTCGGCGATGATGAAGCTGGCCGAGGGGCGTCCCTACAGCTTTCTCCTCGAATCCGTCACCGGCGGTGCCGTGCGCGGTCGCTACTCGATCATCGGCACGAAGCCCGACCTCGTCTGGCGCTGCCGCGGCAATCGGGCGGAGATCAACCGTCGTGCGCGGGCCGACCGCCACGCCTTCGAGCCGCTGGATGGCGCGGCCCTCGACACGCTGCGCGACCTGATCCGCGAGTGCCGGATCGACGTGCCGCCCGAGCTGCCGCCGATGTCGGCCGGGCTGTTCGGCCAGATGGGCTACGACACCGTCCGTCTGATGGAGCGACTGCCGGAGAAGAACCAGGACCGGCTGGACCTGCCTGACGCGGTCTTCCTTCGCCCCACGCTGATCGCGATCTTCGACAACATCGAGGATCGGGTGACGATCGTGACGCCGGTCTGGCCGTCGCGGGACATCTCGGCGGCCGCCGCCTACGACCTCGCCTGCTCGAGGCTCGACGAGGCCGCCGCCGATTTCGCCCGCGGCCTGGCCCATGGCAGCCGGCAGGTCACGGCCACGACGTCGGCGCCGCGCTCCAACGTGACGCCCGAGGCGTACTACGACTTCGTCGAGCGGGCGAAGGAGTACATCCGCGCCGGCGACATCTTCCAGGTCGTACCGTCGCAGCGGTTCTCCCTGGCGTTCGAGCTGCCGCCCTTTGCGCTCTACCGTGCCCTGCGCCGGCTCAATCCCTCGCCCTTTCTCTTCTTCCTCGATCTCGACGGCTATGCCCTGGTGGGCTCGAGTCCTGAGATCCTTGTTCGCCTGCGCGATGGCACCGTCACCGTCCGACCCATCGCCGGGACCCGTCGCCGGGGCGCGAACCGCGCCGAAGACGAGGCGCTGGCCGCTGAACTGTTGGCCGACCCCAAGGAGTTGGCCGAACACCTCATGCTGCTGGATCTCGGCCGTAACGACGTGGGCCGGGTGGCGCAGATCGGCACCGTGCGCGTGACCGAGAAGATGATCGTGGAATACTACAGCCACGTCATGCACATCGTTTCGAACGTGGAGGGCAAGATCCGGCCCGAATTGGACGCGCTCGATGCCCTGATCGCCGGCTTTCCGGCGGGTACGGTCAGCGGGGCGCCGAAGATCCGTGCCATGGAGATCATCGAGGAGCTGGAATCCGAGAGGCGCGGCTTCTACGGCGGCTGTGTCGGCTACTTCTCGGCCGACGGCAATATGGACACCTGCATCGCGCTCCGCACGGCACTCGTGAAGGACGGCACGATGTACGTCCAGGCCGGGGGCGGCGTCGTCTACGACAGCGACCCGAAGGCGGAGTACGAGGAGACGGTGAACAAGGCCCGCGCCCTCATCAGGGCCGCGGAAGAAGCCGTGCGGTTCGCCAGCCGGCGCGGCTAGCAGGTCGGCCTGGGGCCACAGTCGGCCGCGCCCGAGACGCAGGCGGCGACCGGCATCACCATTGCCACGCCGCAGTTCCGAAGTGCGATCAGCCGGCCCGTGCTGACGATCCGCAGGCCGCGAGACATCGCCCCCGGGAGCCAGCCCGCGAGCACCTTCAGCGTGATCGGATGCGGGTGCCCGATCGCCAGGGCAGTACCGGTGCGACGGGCCAGCCGCTCCGCCGCATCGAGCTGTTCCAGCACCGCCCGCGACCCGGGATCGTTGTCGAGGAAGATGTCGCGTGAGGTCGCCTTCATGCCGAGGCCTTCGGCCACGTCGTAGGCGATCGATGCCGGACTCGTGCGGCTGTCGACGAAGAGCAGGCCGCGCCGGCGAGCCTCTTCCAGAACGAGGCGCATCGCCGCCGGCTGAGCGGTGAGCCGGCTGCCCATGTGATTGTTCATGCCCACCGCACCGGGCACCCGGTCGAAGGCCCAGACGGCGCGGCGCAGCATCTCGTCAGGCGTGAGGCGCGACAGAAGAGCGTTCGGGCCCGGATCGTCGGTTCCGATCGGCTCCATCGGCAGATGGACCAGGATTTCATGTCCGCGGGCGCGCGCGGCCGCGGTGAGCATCGGCAGATCATCGGCATAAGGTAGGAACGAGAGGGTCACCCCAACAGGCAGTTCGATCGCCTCGCGGCTGGCCGAGACACCGGGTCCGAGATCGTCGATGACGATCGCAAGTGCGGGGCCATGCTCCGGCATCGGCGAGGGTGCCACCGGCAGTCTCGGACGAGGCGGAACGATCGCCGCGAACGCCTTCGCCGTGGCTATCTCGGCCGAGTGGGCGGGCTGAGCCGGCGCTGGAACCGGACTGTCAACGACGGCTTTGGATGCGTCCCGCGGAGAGGAGAGTGTGGCGACAGGCTCCGCAGGTGGGACCGGCGGACTCGGTAAAGCAATCGCGACGCTCGTCTCCGGTACTGCAATGGGCGGACCGGCCGTCTCCGGGGCCCTCGCCGTCAGAGAGGTGACCTTTTGACTTTCCGACGAGGTGTTCCCCGCCACTGGCGGACGGCTTGGGAGAGGGCCCTCGGGTTTCAGGACCGGAGCCGACGCGCCCAGGCGGGCGTCTGTCGTCGGGGCGAGCGGCGCGGCAGCAGGCGGCCCAGGGGGCGCGGCTGCGTCGTCGGCGACGACGGCGTCCGTCGCGGGCTTGGGCGCGACTGCCGGGAGGAAGTGGATCTCCCGCGGCGCGGCTGGTGCTCTCGTGGCACTTTCGTTGGGTACCACGCCACCCTGCGGTGTGACGGCAGGCTGCGGAAGCGAGGTGGGCGGTGGCCCGTCGCCCTGCACGGGCAATTGGGAGGGATCGGGCACCACCGAGGCGCCAGGCGGCTTGTCGGGCGACGAACTCGCGACGCTCGGTGTCGGCGGTTCAATCGTCGGCGCAACTGTTGTTCCGGCTGGCGTTGGCGGTGCGTCCGGTACCCCGGCCGTGGTCGGGGCCGCAGGCGCAGGCGGCGGCAGGCCTGCCTTCTGCCTGAAGGCCGCCTTGCGCTGCTCGATCTCATTCGCGACGGGCGCCGTCCTCGTCGGCTTCGGCGGATCTCGCAGTATTCCGGTCGCCAGGGCTGCGGTCGCCGCGATCAGGCCAAGCCAGACCACGGCCCAGATGCGCCGCTCCACACGACTCGACCGTTTTCCGATATTCTTGCCGATGCCTACGACTCCCGATCCGCCCTGAGGCACCCCCCGACTGTCGGACGGTGCCCGCTACACGCGCGCCAGCTTGACGTCAGATGCCCCTACCTGTTTCCTCCCGCGACCCCAAAACCCACCCCTTCACGAATGTTGCACCATGCTGTTGCTGATCGATAACTATGACAGCTTTACGTACAACCTGGTGCACTATCTGGGCGAACTCGGAGCCGAAGCGAGGGTGGAGCGCAACGACAAGATCACCGTTCAGGACGCGATCGCGATGCGTCCTGACGCCATCGTGATCTCGCCCGGCCCCTGCGACCCCGATCGGGCCGGCATCAGCCTGCCCTTGATCGGCGCAGCGGCAGGCCGGGTGCCGGTGCTCGGCGTCTGCCTCGGCCATCAGGCGATCGCCCAGGTCTTCGGGGCCACGGTCGGCCGCGCCCCCGTCGTAATGCACGGCAAGCTCAGCGCCATCGAGCATGATGGCACGGGCGTATTCGAGGGTGTGGAGTCGCCCTTCGAAGCGACACGTTATCACTCGCTGGTGGCTTTGCCGCCGACGCTCCCCGACTGCCTCGTCGTGAACGCACGCACCGCCGACGGCACCATTATGGGCCTCCGGCACCGCGACTTCCCCATCCACGGCGTTCAGTTCCACCCTGAGAGCATCGAGACGAAGGTCGGCCACAAGCTGCTCGCGAACTTTCTGGCCCTGGCCGGCGTCGGCGGTCACGCATGACGACGGAGCTGCAGCGATTCAAGGAACTCATCGCCAAGGCGGCCACCGGCTCGCCATTGAGCTTCGAGGACGCGCGCGACGCTTTCGATCTGATGATGGCGGGCAACGCAACGCCGGCCCAGGTCGCCGGCCTGCTCATGGCGCTGCGCGTGCGCGGCGAGACGGTCGACGAGATCACGGCCGGCGCCATGGCGCTGCGGGCGCGGATGTCGCCGATCTCGGCACCCGAGGGTGCGATCGACACCTGCGGCACCGGGGGCGACTCGGCCGGCACCTACAACATCTCGACGGCGGCCGCCCTCGTCGTGGCGGGTGCGGGTGTACCCGTCGCCAAGCACGGCAACCGCGGACTCTCCTCGCGGTCCGGTTCGTCCGACGTGCTGACGGCCTTGGGTGTCAACATCGAGGCCGACTTCGCCCACGTCGAGCAGGCGATCCGTGAGGCCGGCATCGGCTTCATGATGGCGCCGCGCCACCATGGTGCGATGCGTCACGTCGCGGGCCCTCGGGTCGAGTTGGGTACGCGAACGATCTTCAACTTGCTGGGACCACTCGCAAATCCGGCCGGGGTCAAGCGCCAGCTCATGGGCGTGTTTTCGGCCGCCTGGGTCGAGCCGCTGGCCCATACGCTGGGCCGTCTCGGCTCGGAGTTCGCCTGGATCGTCCACGGCCGGGACGGCCTCGACGAGGTCTCGACGACGGGACCGACGCTCGTCGCCGAGTGGGACGGCCGCCGCGTGCGCACCTTCGAGATCGAGCCCGAGGCGGCGGGCATCAAGCGGGCCAGCATCGAAGACCTGAAAGGCGGCGATCCCGCCCACAATGCCGAGGCCATCAAGGCCGTCCTGACCGGCCTGCGAGGGCCGTTCCACGATGCGGTGGTTCTGGGTGCCGCAGGCGCCCTCGTCGTCGCCGGCCGGGCCTCGGACCTGCGCGACGGCGCCGATCTCGCTCGTCGGTCGATCGACAGCGGTGCCGCCGAAGAGGCTCTGGCGAAGCTCGTCCGCATCACCAACCAGGCCGCGGCCTGATGGCCGACGTCCTGGAACGGATCTGCGCGGTCAAGCGTGGGCACGTGGCCGCACGCAAGCGCGAGCGCTCGCTGGCCACCCTCGAAGCCGCTCTGCCGAAGGAACTGCCACGCGGCTTCGCCGCAGCACTCGAGCGGAAGGTTGCCGCCGGCACCTTCGGGCTGATCGCCGAGATCAAGAAGGCCTCGCCGAGCAAGGGCCTGATACGGGATCCGTTCGACCCGCCGTCGCTCGCACAGGACTATCTCGCCGGCGGTGCAGCCTGCCTCTCCGTCCTGACGGACGAACCATTCTTCCAGGGCAGCGACGACTATCTCGTCGCTGCCAGGGCGGCCGTCCCGCTGCCCGTGCTGCGCAAGGACTTCATGCTCGACCCCTACCAGGTGGTCGAGGCGCGCTGGCTCGGTGCCGACTGCATCCTGCTCATCATGGCCTGCCTCGACGACGCTGCCGCGTCCGAGCTGGCCGCGGCCGCAACCGACCTCGGCATGGACGTGCTGGTCGAAGTCCACGATGCCCCGGAACTGGAGCGCGCGCTGCGACTCCCCTGCCGACTCATCGGCGTGAACAACCGCAACCTGAAGACCCTGAGCGTCGATCTGGCGGTCACGGAGGATCTGGCACCGCGTGTGCCTGCGGACCGGCTCCTGGTCGCCGAGAGCGGCCTCGCCAGCTACGGGGATCTGGAGCGTATGGCCCGTGTCGGCGCCCGCTGCTTCCTCGTCGGCGAGAGCCTGATGCGCGAACGCGACGTCACGGCCGCGACCCGGCGCCTCCTGGGACTCGATCGCGCCGCATGAGCGGTCTCACCCATATCGACCGCGCCGGCAACGCCGTCATGGTCGACGTTACCGAGAAGGACGTCACCGAGCGCACGGCGACGGCCGAAGGCCGCGTGCTGATGGAGCCCGAGACCCTGCAGCAGATCACGGGTCAGCGGATGAAGAAGGGCGATGTTCTGGCGGTGGCGCAGTTGGCCGGCATCATGGGGGCCAAGCGCACGGCCGACCTCGTGCCGCTGTGCCATCCCCTGCCCCTCAGCTCCGTGAAGGTCGATCTGCAGCCGGAGACCGAGCCTGCTGGAGTGCGGATCACGGCCACCTGCAAGGTGACCGGCCGCACGGGCGTCGAGATGGAGGCGCTGACCGCCGTCTCGGTGGCAGCGCTCACCGTCTACGACATGTGCAAGGCGATCGACCGCGGGATGCGGATCGAGGGCATCCGCCTCTTGCACAAGGCAGGCGGCCGCTCCGGCGACTACCGGGCCGAGGGCACCGATGCTCCCGGTCGCTGAGGCCCGCACCCGGATCCTCGCCGCTTTTTCGCCACAACCGACGGAATGGATCCCGCTGGGCGCTGCCCTGGGTCGCGTGCTGTCGGCCCCGCTCCTGGCCCGTCGCGATCAGCCGCCGGCCGCCGTCTCGGCCATGGACGGTTATGCGGTGCACGCCGCCGATACGGACCCGCCCGGGCGATGGCTCTCCGTAATTGGCGAGGTCCCGGCGGGGCACCGGCTGGGGACACCGCTCCGTCCTGGCGAGGCTGCCCGCATCTTCACCGGGGCCCCTCTGCCCGAGGGTGCGGACGCCATCGCCATCCAGGAGAACGCCGAGGTCCTGGATAACCGCGTCCGCTTCAGCCGGGCCTGCACGCCCGGCGAGTTCGTCCGCCCCGCCGGCCTCGATTTCGCGATCGGCTGGGAAGGCCTCGCCGCCGGCACGGTGCTCGACTCGCGTGCGCTGGGGCTGGCCGCGGCGATGGGGCACGCGTGGCTCCCGGTCCGGCTGCGCCCCCGGATCGGCATCCTCGCCACCGGCGACGAGTTGGCATGGCCCGGCGAGACAGCCGGACCCGACCGGATCATCAGCTCGAACAGCACGGCACTTGCCGGCATGATCACCGGCTGGGGCGGCGAGCCTGTCGATCTGGGCATCGCCAAGGACCGGCCCGATGAGCTGACTGCCCATCTGCGCGAAGCACGGGGCCTCGACGCGCTGCTCACCAGCGGCGGCGCTTCCGTCGGCGACTACGACCTCGTCCAGCAGGCGCTGGGGACCGAGGGGCTGGAGCTCGGCTTCTGGAAGATCGCGATGCGTCCCGGCAAGCCGCTGCTGTTCGGCACGCTCGCGGGCACGCCCATCCTCGGCCTGCCCGGCAACCCCGTCTCCTCGGCCGTCTGCGCGATCATCTTCCTGCGTCCGGCGATGCGGAACATGCTGGGACTGCCACCTGATCTTCCCGAGCGCCGGCTGCCGCTCGAACAGCCGCTGCCGGCCAACGACGTACGGGAAGACTATATGCGCGCCAGCTACGTCGCGCATGCCGACGGACACCGTTCGGTGCTCGCGGCGAGGCGGCAGGACAGCTCGATGTTCGCAACCTTCGCCCGGGCCGACGCGTTGATCGTGCGCCCGCCACGGGCACCCGCCCTTGCAGTCGGCGAGCCCGTTTCCGTCATCGATCTCGCCGAGGCGTTGCGCACCTGACACCCACTGTCACGCAATGGTCCGCTTGACGGCCAAACCAGAACCAAACTAGAACATTTCCTGTCGGTCCGCTCGGTGCCGGCGGAGGTCTGCGTGCTCACCAAACGCCAGCAACAGCTGATGCTGTTCATCCAGGACTACATCCGGGACAACACGCATTCGCCCTCGTTCGAGGAGATGCGGCGGGCGCTACGGCTGAAGTCGAAGTCGGGTGTTCACCGGCTCCTATCGGGCCTTGAGGAACGCGGCTTCATCCGTCGTCTGGCCTACCGCGCCCGTGCCTTGGAGATCGTGAAGCCGCTGCAGCCGGCCGATCAGGCGACACCACCCAACAGGCGTGCCCCAGGCAACGTCGTCCAGGGCGTGTTCAGCCGGAAGAACGACACGCTCCTGCGCGGCGCCTCCGGCAATGTTCCGCTTCCGCTCTATGGCCGCATCGCCGCCGGCACGCCGATCGAGGCCCTGGCCGACACCAGCACGGTCATCGACGTGCCCGGCATGATGTTGGACGGCAGCGAGCACTACGTCCTGCAGGTCGTCGGCGATTCGATGGTCGAGGCCGGCATTCTCGACGGCGACATGGTGGTCATCAAGCGCGGCGACAGTGCGGACAGTGGCGATATCGTCGTCGCCCTCATCGACGAGCGCGAGGCCACGCTGAAGCGCCTGCGCCGGCGTGGCGCCTCCATCGCGCTGGAGCCCGCCAATCCCAGCTACGAGACCCGCATCTTCGGGCCGCAGCAGGTGAAGGTGCAGGGCCGCCTCGTCGGGCTCTTGCGGCGCTACTGAGGCCCGCACCTTTGCAAGCCGGCGGGGATCGGGCAAAGCAGCCGGGGTTCCCCGCTCCGGGCCTCCTCATGGACCGCGCCGCCGATCAGGCAGCCGATTCGCAAGACGCCGCCGTCTCGATCGTGGGCGTGGTGGACCGCGTCATCTTCAGCCGGCCGGAAACAGGCTGGCGGGTGATCCGCGTCAACGTCGCAACCGAGGTGCAGCCGGTCGTCGTCGTCGGCACGCTGCCCGACGCCGACACCGGTGAGATCCTGCGCGCCGAGGGCTCCTGGTACTTCGACCGGATCTGGGGTCGTCAGTTCCGGGCAATGCTGGCGACGCTGGAGCCGCCGGCGACGGAGGAAGGCCTCGTCGCCTATCTCGCCTCCGGCCGCATCAAGGGCATGGGCGAGGTTCTGGCCCGCCGTCTGGTGGCCCGATTCGGCGCGAAGCTCGGCGATGTGGTCGAGCGTCATCCGGAGCGCCTGCGCGAGATCCCCGGCATGGGACAGAAGCTGCTGGAACGCCTCCAGGGGGTCTGGAGCGAGCAGCGACAGCAGCGCGATGCCGTCGTGTTCCTGTCCGGTAAGGGCCTCAGCACCGGCCGTGCCGGGCGCGTGCTGCAGGCCTATGGCGACAAGGCGATAGAGCGTGTCAGCGCCGATCCCTATGCCATGGTGCGCGACGTCCGTGGGATTGGCTTTGCGACCGCCGACGAGGTGGCCGGCCGGCTCGGTATCGAGCCGGATTCCCCCAAGCGCATCGCAGCCGGCCTCGCCGAGGTGCTGCGAGTCGCCGCAATGGACGGCGACACGACCCTACCATGCGCGACCGTGGTCGAGCGCACCGCCGAGCTTCTGTCGGTACCCCCGGCCCTCGCCGTCACGACGATCGAGGCCGAAATTCAGGCGAAGCGTCTCGTTCACCTCACCGTCGGTGACGGCCGATGGCTGATGCTGCCGCTGCTCTCACGGGCCGAGCAGTCGATCGCCACGGCGCTACGCGAGCGGGTAGACGGCCCGCCGCCCTGGGGAGGCGACGACGTCGACTCCGCGCTGGAGCGGAGCGAGGCGGCCCTGGGCTTTCCGCTCGCCGCGGCCCAGCGCGAGGCCATCGCCGAAGCGCTCCGCCGGCGCCTGCTGATCGTCACCGGTGGACCCGGCACCGGCAAGACGACACTCGTCCGCGGCATCCTCGCGGCCCTCGAACCGCAGGCGCTGAAAGTCGAACTGGCAGCACCCACCGGACGGGCCGCCCGGCGCCTCGGCGAGAGCACGGGTGCCGAGGCCCGCACGCTGCATCGGCTCCTCGAGGCCCAGCCCGACCGTGCGTTCCGCCGCAATGCCGAACGGCCGATCGACTGCGATCTCCTGATCGTCGACGAGGCCTCGATGATCGACACGCCGCTCATGGCGGGTCTCCTCGACGCCCTCCCGCCTGAGGCGGCGCTGCTCGTCGTCGGCGACGTCGACCAGTTGCCTTCGATCGGACCCGGGCAGGTCCTGGCCGACCTCATCGACTCCGGCGTGCTGCCCGTCCTTCGCCTGACCGAGATCTTCCGCCAGTCGACCGAAAGCTCGATCGTCGCCAACGCGCATCGCATCAATCACGGAGAGCTGCCGGTCTTCGCCCGCGCCGGCGCTGACCTCTCGGACTTCTACGGCATCCGCGTCGAGAGCCCGGAGGATGGAGCGGCAAAGCTCCTCGACCTCGTCGTCCGCCGCATTCCCGAGCGCTTCGGCTACGAGGCGATGGCGGATGTCCAGGTGCTCACCCCCGTCAACCGCGGTCCACTCGGCACCAAAGCGCTGAACGAGCTGTTGCAGAGCCATCTGAACCCCTTGCCGGCCACGAGCCTGGAACGTGGTGGCCAGCGCTTCGGGATCGGCGACAAGGTCATGCAGCTCGAGAACGACTATGAGCGCGAGGTCTACAACGGCGATGTCGGCTTGGTGACGGGCGTCGACGCCCGAGCCGGCACGCTGCAGGTCACCATCGACGGCCGCGACCTGCAGGTCGCCGGCGAGGACCTGGACCGGCTGACGCTCGCCTACGCCACGACCGTGCACAAAGCACAAGGCTCCGAGTATCCGGCCATCGTGATGCCGCTCGTCCGCCATCACGGTCGCATGCTCCGGCGCGATCTGCTTTACACGGCCATCACGCGGGCCAAGCATCTGGTCGTTCTGCTGACCGAGCCGGAGAGCCTGGAGCGCGCGGTCACCGCCGGCGGTCACGCTCGCCACACCCTTCTGCGCCAACGGCTGCAGCAACCGGAGCTTTTCGCATGAGCGACCTCGATCTCGACGGACGTCTCGATGCGGCGGCCCGAGTCGCCAAGCGCGCCGGTGCTCTGGCGCTGGATTTCTTCAACCGTCGCGACGCGCTCATCATCGAGCGCAAGGGGATGCAGGACCTCGTCTCGATCGCCGATCGCTCGGTCGAGGACCTGATTCGGGCCGAGCTAGGCGGGGCATTTCCCACCGACGCCTTCGTCGGCGAGGAAGGCGGCGGTGCCGATGCCCCTCGGGTTTGGGTGATCGACCCCATCGACGGCACAACCAACTTCCTGCGCGGCGTGCCGTGCTGGGGCGTGTGCATCGCCTATGTCGTCAACGGCGTCACCGAGCTCGGCATCACCTACGATCCCGTCCACGACGAGCTGTTCACCGCGCGCCGCGGCCACGGGGCCTTCAAGAACGGTCAGCGGATCACCGTGTCGGGCTGCACCGACCCGAACGAATCGCTGATCGGCCTCACCTATAGCTTCAAGATGGACGTCGAGCCCTATACCGCCTTGGTCGACGACTTGATCCGCGGCGGCTCGGACCATCGCCGCAGCGGCTCCACCGCGATCAAGCTCTGCTGGGTCGCCGACAGCCGCACCGACGGTCTGGTCACCCTGCTCTGTGCGAGCTGGGACTGCCTCGCCGGCCTCGTCCTCGTCCGGGAAGCGGGCGGCCTCGCGTCTGACTTCGTCGCCCTGCACGGTCTCTTGGGCAAGGGCGGCGTGCTCGCCTGCACGCCGGGACTCGCGGACTACCTCTCGAAGGTCAGCGGTCTGCCGCGCCCGAACTGAGGCTCACGCCGCTGCGGGCTGCAATCGGTCCCAGTGGCGGATCAGCAGCTCGAGCTTGTCGAGAGCCAGCAGCGCGTCGTCGATCTGGCTCTGCAGCGCCTTCTCGTGATCCTCGGCATAGCCGACGATCGTGAAGAAGCGGGCACCCAGCACGAGTCGCAGTACCGTCGGTGCCGTCGGCACGTCCGGCCGCAGTTGCACCGGCTGTCCGATGTGCACCAAATGTCCGGCAAGGGCCGCCTCGTCGTCCGACAGGTCCGACAGCCGCGGGCGCACGTCGCGGTTCAGCAACTCGAAGGCGCGCTGGCAGTCGGCGAGCGGCCAGAACGGCCGTTCGCCGTCCGCGGTTTCGGGAGCGATCGCAAAGCCGATGATGGCGTGCGAGCCGAGGCCCGGCAGCGCCTCGCCGAGATCGGCCATGTGGAACTCGGGCGTGCGCAGCCCCAGCAGCACCGGGCTGTCGGCCACCCGCTTGCGGAGCGCTTCGGCGATCCTGGCAAAAGCGAGCCGGCCCTGCGTCCGGTCGAGCGGCTCCAGCAGGGCCCCTTCGGCGAGCGCCGCCGTCCAGCGCAGCAGCGGCCCGAAGCTGCCCACCTTGCCGGTCGTGGGCCAACGGCTCCGCCACTCGGCGGGCCAATCCTCCGGTCCGGTCAGCGCCGGCGCCTCGGCCATGAGAGCACCCACGGCCGCGGCCCGTCCGCGCAACCGTGACGGCACGATGAGGGCACCCGAGAAGGGTGGGCCGGTGAAGAACTTGGAGCCCGTCACCTGCAGCATCCAGCCCTCGTCGACGAGGCCGGTGAGCACGCTCGGGCTCACCCGGAGCTGGCAGGCGTCGACGACCACGTCCACTTGCTCGGGGGCAGCGCGCACGATCGAGCGCACGAGGTCGAAATTCGGTGCCGTAAGTCCCGTCTTCGAGCCCAGCAGCACATGCAGCAGCAGCCGGTGCTCGCGCTCCAACGCCTCGTGCGCCAGCCGCAACACGTCGCCGCCGATGTCCTCCGGCAGTCGCGGCCGGCCTGTCACGCCCCGGATGGTGACCGTGGCGACCTCGATCCGGCGCCCCGGCCAGATGGGCGTTCCCGCCTCCACCGTCGCACCCCGAGCGGTGCAGCCGTCGAACCAGCAGCCCCGTCCGGCCAGGAGAACGCCCCGGCCCGATTCCTCGGGCGCCATCAGCAGGCTGGTGATCGGGCGTTCGTCGGCTGCGAGAGAAAGCAGGACCGTGAGGGCCTCGGTATCGGTGCCCGAGGCCGCCAGCACGACGTCCGCACCCCGGCTGCCCGGCACGATCTGGCAGGCAATTTCGGCGCGGATCCTGTCGGCGAGGTCGAGCTGCAGCGCGCCCACTTCTCGCCCGTCGGCCGCCCGGGCCTGCAGCGTGGCCAGAAGCTCGCCACAGAGTGCGTAGCTGTGCTCGCTGATGCTGGAGGCGGTCGAGGAGGAGAACTGGACGGCTTCGGGCCGCGGCCGCGGGGCGGTCCCGTACTTGTTGAGGCGGTTCGTCGTATCGAGCCGCAGCCGGCTGTCCCCGCCGGCGATCAGCGCGTCGTCGAGATCGAGCGCGAGCTCACCCGATAGGCCGGGCCTCCCGACCGCGAACTCGCCGACCACGATGTTCAGGCGTTGGGCCAACTCCAGCAGGATACGCTGCTTCGCGGCCGCACCCGATTCGGGCGCATAGTGCTGAACAAGCGACCTGACGGTGCTGCTTTGCGCCATTGGGGTGAAATCTCCTCCGGGCTGGGCCGATGGTATAGCAGGAATTCGTGACTAGAAGGCATTAGCCTCGGCACAGGGTGCATACGCGGCGGCGCGATGCAGCCCTACCACACCAGATCAGCCGGCCTTCGCCGTCGCGAACGCCTCGGCGACCGATCTGATCCGGGCCACCATGCTGTAGAGCCCGTTCGAACGGCCGGGGGTCAGCAGCTTCGACAGTCCGATCTTCTCCAGCACATCGGGCGGATGGGCCAGGATATCGGCCGGCTGCAGGCCGTCGTAGAGCCGGAGCAAGAGGGCGATCAGCCCTTTCACCAGAACCGCGTCGCTGTCCGCTCGCAGGTGTACCGCGCCTTCGTCGGGATCGAGATCGGCCACGAGCCACACCTGGCTCTGACAGCCACGCACCTTGTTGCCCTCGGTTTTCAGGGCATCCGGCAGCGGCGGCAGCTCCTTGCCCAGCTCGATCAGGTGCTCGACCTTGTCCCGCCAGTCGTCGAACAGCGCGAACTCCTCCTGGAGCTCGGCCGCAGCCGCATCGTAACTCCTGCCCATGCTTCTCCCGCCCTGGCGCCGCAGCTGATATGCGCGTCCGAGACACCCCGATCAACGCGAGCGGGAGCGACAGGTACCTTGCGCATCCTCGTCTTCCAGCATCACCCCACCTCGACCGCCGGCCTCGTCGCCGAGCGGATGGAGGCCCGCGGTGCGGAGGCCACCGTGCTCCACGCCGAGCACGGGACCGCGATCCCCGACGACGCGCTGGACCATCACGGCCTGCTCCTGCTCGGCGGCACGATGAACGCCTATGCCGACGACCTCTGCCCGCACTTCCCGGCACTCCTGGGCCTCGCCCGGACCTTCAGGGAGCGGCAGCGACCCGTCCTCGGGATCTGCCTCGGCGGACAATTGCTGGCGCGGGCTTTCGGTGCGCAGGTCCACGTCGATGCCACCCACGAGCTTGGCCTCGTGCCTCTGCAGCCGACCGACGCCGCGGCGGCCGACCCGCTCGTCGCGGACACCGCACCCGGCACGCACGCCATGCAGTGGCACAGCGACACCTTCGATCTGCCGCCCGCCTCGGTCCCTCTCCTCACGGGCGAGGTGTGCCGCAATCAGGCGTTCCGCCTCGACGACATCGTCTACGGCTTCCAGTGCCACTTCGAGACCGACCGGACGACGATGCGCTGGTGGGGCCAGCTCGCCGTCGAGCATTACGGCATGTCGATCGACCGCGAGGCGCACGAGCGCGCCATCCAGCAGCACGGGGCCGAGGCCGAAGCCTTCGGCCGCCGCATCGCCGACCGCTGGCTCGACCTCGTCGCCGCCCGGATGGGTTGAACGCCTCAGCTCTTCAGGAAGTCCAGGATCGTCTGGTTCATCAGCTTCGGGTTCTGCAGGATCGCGAAGTGACTGACGCCGGGCAGGATGTAGAGCTTAGAACCCGGGATCAGCTTCGCCATCTCCTCCGTGTGGGAGGTCTTGATCGCCTCGTCGTGCTCGCCCTGAGCGATCGCCATCGGCACGCGGATGCTCTCCAGCTGTTCCTTGGTATAGTTCGGCTCGGTCGCCCACATCTTCGAGATCTGGTCGACGAAGGCCTGATACTGGTCTGGCGTTTTCGACAGCTGCTTGTATTGCTCGCCCGCCTCCTCGATGAAGCGGTTGAAGACAACGCTCTGGCCAATGTCCTCGCGCACGCCGGAGGGGATGTAGTTGGCGGCCAGCGCAAAAACCTTGTTTAGCCGGTCGGGATGGTGGATCGCCAGATCCAACCCAATGATGCCGCCGTCGCTCCAGCCGACGATCGAGGCCCTCTGGATCTTGAGGTAGTCCAGCAGGGCCAACACGTCCGACGCCATGAGGCCGTAGCTGTAGGGCTGATCGTTCCGCGTGCTGCGGCCGTGACCCCTACTGTCCATGGTGATGACGTAGAAGTCCTTGTCGAACGCCGGGACCTGGTTGCCCCAGTAGTTCGAGTTGGCGAGACCGCCGTGCAGTAGCACCACGGCCGGCTTCGACGGATCGCCGTAGGTGGCGTACCAGATCTCGATCCCGTTGACCGGCGCGTAGCCGCTCTGGTGGGCCTTGGGCATCGGCGGCGGGGCCGGAATGGTCTGCCACACCTCCTCGGCCGACGCGGTGAGCGGCGGCAAGGCCAAAAGCGTGAGCGCAACGAGCAGCGAGCGACGGTCCATCGCACCTTCCTTCGTGACGTCCGGTTCGGTCAGGCTGCCTCGCGCAGGCTCTGATAGGCGGCGAGTGCCCGATCCCGCGCGATGCTATGATCGACGATCGGCCGTGGATAGGTTCCATCCAGCGTCACGCCGGCGGCGCGCAGCACCTCGGCCGGTGCGGCGTGCGGCTTGTGGATCCACTCGGCCGGCAGCTTCGCCAGTTCCGGCGCCCAGCGCCGCACATAGGTGCCGTGCGGATCGAACTTCTCGCCCTGCAGCAACGGGTTGAAGATCCGGAAATAGGGGGCGGCGTCGATCCCGCACCCGGCCACCCACTGCCAGCCCATCGAGTTGTTGGCGAGATCGGCGTCCACCAGCGTGTCCCAGAACCAGGCCGCTCCCGCCTGCCAGGGGACGAGCAGGTCCTTCGCCAGGAACGAGCCCGTGATCATCCGCACACGGTTGTGCATCCAGCCCGTGTGCCACAGCTCGCGCATCCCGGCATCGACGATGGGATAGCCCGTCCGGCCCCGCTGCCACGCCCGCAGCTGGTCCTGCCGCTCCGCCCAGGGGAACCGCTCGAACTCCTCCCGCAACGGCCGGTCCGGGAACTGCGGAAAGTGGTAGAGCGTGTGGTAGGCGAAATCGCGCCAGCAGAGCTGCCGCACCCAGGCGAACGCCGCCTTCTCGCTGCCCAGCACCTGCACCGCGTGCAGCAGCTGTCGCGGCGAGATCTCACCGAAATGCAGGTAGGGCGACAGCCGCGAGACGCCGTCGGTCCCCGGCGCGTTCCGCGTCGAACCGTAGCTCGCGACCGAGTCCTCGATGAAGGCCAGCGCCCGCTCGCGCGCCGCCGCTTCGCCTGGCCTCCAGCTCTCCCGCAACCCACCGGCCCAGTCCGGACGGGTCGGCAGCAGCGCCCAATCCTCAAGCCGATCCGACGCCACGCCCGTCGCCAGCGTGAGCCCGTCGGGCCTCGGCAATGCCGGACCATCGGGCGGCAGGTCGAACCATGCCCGTGAATAGGGCGTGTAGACCTTGTACGGCCCCCCGCCCTTCTGGGCGACCTCCCACGGCTCGTGGACGAGGCTCGCCTTGAAGCTCTTCACCTCGACGCCACGGGCCTGCAACTCGGCCTTGATCGCCTTGTCCTGCTCGATCGCAAAAGGCTCGTAGCGGCGGTTCCAGAACACCTGGCCGATCCAATGCTCGCGCACGAGGTCGCCCACGATCGCCGCCGCTTCGCCTCGCCGCAGCACCAGCCCGCCGAGATCGGCCGCCAGCGAGGTCAGGCTGTGATGCAGCCACCAGCGGGAAGCGCCGCCAGGCTTCCACGGTCCAGCCGCTTCATCGTCGAGGACGAACAGCGGCAGCACCGGCGCCCCCGTCGCGGCGGCTGCCGCGAGGGCGGGGTTGTCGGCCAGACGGAGATCGTTGCGGAACCAGACGAGAACGGGTGCGCTCATGCTCGGCCGATACGGTGCTGCATCGCGACCGGTTCAGCGGCGAGACAATGGTGCGGCAGGCCGAAGACCCGGTTCTCGCCCAGCAGATAGGCTGTGAACCCCCGCCCGAACAGGCAGGTCACGGCAGGATCCAGCACGTTCAGTCCGCCCGTGTAGCTGCCGAAGGCCGGCAGCAGCAGCCGCGTGCCGTCGCCCACGAAACAGGGCCGGCTGCGCCTGAACCGCATGCTGTCGGGCCGCGCCTTGGGATGCAGGTGTCCGGCGATCTCCCCGGCCTCCACCCCGTCCGGTGCATGCGCGAAGACGAGCCCGTCCAGATCGAGCCGCCGCAGCATCGCCCCGCCGAGCCCCAGCGGCAGGCACGGATCGTGATTCCCGCAGATCCAGAGCCACGCGGTCCGCCGCACGATCCCGGCCAGCCTGTCGTGCAGGTCCGGCGAGAGGATCTGCGCCCCCACCCGGTCGTGGAACCCGTCGCCGAGGCTGACCACCGCCTTCGGCCGCCGCCGCTCCAGCAGCGCCTCCAGCCGGTCCAGAGTCGCATGCGTGTCGTAGGGCGGCAGCAGGCTCCCCCGCCGCGCCATCGCGGTACCCTTCTCCAGATGCAGGTCGGCGACGACTAGCATCTCCTTTGCCGGCCACCAGAGCGCCCCCGCGGGGTCGAGCTCCAGCGCCTGGCCGCGGAACGAGACCAGCATCTCAGCCCATCGCCTCGGCCACGAGTTCCGCCACGGCCTCGTCCAGCGCCTCGTCGAGCACCTCGCCCGAGACGAACTCCTTGCCGATCCCGGCGATGATCGAAACGGCGAAGGGCGAGATGCGGTCGAGCCGGACGTGCCGGATACGCCCTTGCACCGATACCAGAAGATCGGCGAGCCGCCTGACGTCGGTGAGCCCGCGTGCAGCCTCCGCACGGGCCGCCCGCAGCAGCACATGGTCGGGCTCGTACTTACGCAGCACGTCGTAGACGAGATCGGCGTTGATGTTCACCTGCCGCCCCGTCTTCTCCTGCCCCGGATGCCGGCGCTCGATCAGGCCTGCGATCACGGCACAGTTCCTGAAGGTCCGCTTCACGAGGCTGCTCTCGGCCATCCACTCCTCGAGATCGTCGCCCAGCATGTCGACGTCGAACAGATCGTCCATGCTCGTGACGGGCCGCGCCGACCACACCGCGATGCAGTAGTCGGACGCCACGAAGCCCTGCGGCCGCAGGTTCCGCCGCTCCATCCGCCGCGTCAGCAGCATGCCCAGCGTCTGGTGCGCGTTTCGCCCGGCGAAGGCGTAGGCGACGAGGAAGTGCCGCCCGGCGCGCGCGAAGGTCTCGACCAGCAGCTCGTCCGGCCGCGTCAGCTCCGAGCGTGCCGCCTGCGCCTCCACCCATTCCCGCACCGGGTCCGGAAAGCGCGCCCAGGCGGCGGGATCGGCCAGCATACGGCGTACCCGATCGGCCAAATGCGTCGTCAGCGGCAGCTTGCCTCCGGCATAGGCCGGCACCTTCGGATCGCCCCGCTCTTTCGCCAGACTGACGATCACCTCGTTGTCCCGGATACCCTCGAACTTCAGCAGCCTACCCGCGAAGATGAAGGTATCGCCCGGTGCCAGCATGGCGACGAAATACTCCTCGACCTCGCCCAGCCGCTTGCCCCGACCGCTGCCGAGCCGCACGCGCATCACGGGGGCCTCGACGATCGTCCCGACATTCATCCGGTACTGGCGCGCCAGCCTGCCGTCGGCGAGCCGCCAGCGCCCCTCCGCGTCCTTCGCCAACCGCCGGTAGCGCTCGTAGGTGCCGAGCGCGTAGCCGCCGGTCGCCACGAAGTCGAGCACGGCCTCGAAGTCGCTCCGCGGCAGGTCGGCATAGGGTGCCGCCCGCACCACCTCGGCATAGAGCGCATCCGCGTCGAACGGCCCCGAGCAGGCCACCCCCGTCACATGTTGCGCCAGCACATCGAGCCCGCCCGGCCAGAGATCGCCGCCGTCGAGGGTATGCTCCTCCAGCGCCTCGCGCGCCGCCATGCACTCCAAAACCTCGAACCTGTTGGCTGGGATCAGGGCCGCCCGGCTGGGCTCGTCGAGGCGATGGTTCGCACGCCCGATCCGCTGCAGCAGGCGTGCCGCGCCCTTCGGCGCCCCCACCTGGATGACGAGGTTCACGTCGCCCCAGTCGATCCCGAGGTCGAGCGACGAGGTACACACAACGGCGCGCAGCACGCCCCGCGCCATCGCCGCCTCGACCTTGCGCCGCTGCTCGACGGCGAGGCTGCCGTGATGCAGTGCTATCGGCAGCCCGTCCTTGTTGATCCGCCACAAGCCCCCGAAGATCAGCTCCGCCTGCGCCCGCGTGTTGACGAAAACGAGGGTCAGCCGGTTGGCCGCGATCTGCCGGTAGACCTCGTCGACGGCGAACACCGCCATGTGCCCGGCCCAGGGCATCGGTGCTTCTGGCAGCACGATCCGCACGTCCGGCTCCGCCCCCGGCGCCCCGCGCACGATCGTCACCCGCTCGACGTCCGGCGACAGGTACCGCCGCAGCAGCTCGGGCTGCGCCACCGTCGCTGACAGCCCGACACACCGCGCCTGCGGCGCCAGCCCCCGCAACCGCGCCAGCCCGAGGCTCAGCAGCGCCCCGCGCTTGCTCTCCGCCAGCGCGTGCAACTCGTCGAGCACCACGCAGCGCAGATTGCCGAAGAAGCTCGCCGCATCCGCATAGGACAGCAGCAGCGCCAGCGACTCCGGCGTGGTCAGCAGGATGTGGGGCGGGTTCCGCTTCTGCCGCTGGCGCCGGTTCTGCGGCGTGTCGCCCGTGCGCACCTCGAACCGGATGTCGAGCCCAGCCCCTTCGATCGGTGCCGCCAGATTGCGCGCGATGTCGTTGGTCAGCGCCTTCAGCGGCGAGACGTAGAGCGTGTGCAATCCCGGCCCCGGTCGCTCGCCCATCTCGGCGAGGCTCGGCAGGAACCCGCCCAGCGTCTTGCCTCCGCCCGTCGGTGCGATCAGCAGCGCGTCGCGCCCGGCCCGCGCCACCTCCAGCATTGCCGCCTGATGCGGCCGCACCGACCAGCCCTTGGCCGCGAACCACGCCAGTAGCGACGGCGGCAGGTCGGCTGTCGGGGGGCGCTCAAGGGTCTCGATCACCGCCATGGACGCGACACATAGGCCGCCGCCACCAACCCTGCGAGGGCCCCTGCGGTCTGGTCAGCCGGAGCTTTTTCACTATGGTGCCGCGACCGTCAGCACAGGATCGCCAGAGGATGACTGGAGAGCGCGAGCTTCTCGAGACCAGCAAGGCATGGCCCGTCGTCGAGGCCCGCCGTCTCCTGGAGCGCGTCGCCAAGCGGCCGCCCGAGAAGGGCTTCGTGCTGTTCGAGACGGGCTACGGCCCCTCCGGCCTGCCGCATATCGGCACCTTCGGCGAAGTGTTCCGCACCACCCTCGTCCGCCGCGCCTTCGAGCGCCTGTCGGACCTGCCGACCCGCCTCTACGCCTTCTCCGACGACATGGACGGCCTCAGGAAGGTGCCGGACAATGTCCCGAACAAGGAGATGGTGGCGGAGCATCTGGGCCGCCCGCTGACCGACATCCCGGACCCGTTCGGCACGCATCCGAGCTTCGGCGCCCACATGAACGCCCGCCTCCAGGCGTTCCTCGACAATTTCGGCTTCGCCTACACCTTCCGCTCGGCGACCGAGGTCTACCGCTCGGGCGAGTTCGACCGGATCCTGCTCCGCGTGCTGGAGCGCCACGACGCCGTCCGGGACGTCGTCCTCCCCACGCTCGGCCCCGAACGGCGCGCCACCTACAGCCCGATCCTGCCGATCTCGCCGAAGACCGGCCGCGTCCTGCAGGTGCCGATCGAGGAGTGCCGCGTCGCGTCCGGCACCGTGGTCTTCCGCGACGAGGACGGCACGCTGACCGAGGTCCCGGTCACCGGCGGCCACTGCAAGATGCAGTGGAAGTGCGACTGGGCGATGCGCTGGGTGGCGCTTGACGTCGACTACGAGATGTCGGGCAAGGACCTCATCGATTCCGTGACGCTGGGCTCGAAGATCGCCCGCGTGCTGGGCGGCGAGCCGCCGCTCACCCTCACCTACGAGCTCTTCCTCGACCAGCACGGGCAGAAGATCAGCAAGTCCAAGGGCAACGGCCTCACCATCGACGAGTGGCTCCGCTACGCCGACCGCGAGAGCCTCCAGCTGTTCCTTTACCGCGAGCCGAAGGCGGCGAAGCGCCTCTTCTTCGACGTCATCCCGCGCCAGGTCGACGAGTACCAGCAGCATCTGGACGGCTATCCGAAGCAGACGCCGGAGCAGCAGGTCGCCAACCCCGTCTGGCACATCCACGACGGGACGCCGCCGCAGGACGGCCTGCCCATCTCCTTCGGCATGCTGCTGAACCTGGCCAGCGTGGTGAACGCCGAGGAGCCCGGCATGATCTGGGGCTTCGTCAGCCGCTACGCGCCCGGCACCACGCCCGAGACGAGCCCGCGCCTCGCCCGCCTCGTCGAGCACGCCGTCGCCTACTACCAGGACTTCGTCCGCCCGACGAAGCGCTACCGCCTGCCGAGCGAGAAGGAGCGTGCCGCGCTCGTCGACCTGCGCGAGCTTCTGGCCCGCATGGACGAGACCACCGACGGCGAGGCGATCCAGGCCGAGGTCTACGAGATCGGCAAGCGCCACGGCTTCGAGCCGCTCCGCGACTGGTTCAGGGCCCTCTACGAGGTGCTCCTGGGCCAGAGCGAGGGACCGCGCTTCGGCTCCTTCGTCGCGATCTACGGCATCGCCAACAGCGTCGCCCTGATCGACGCCGGCCTGCTCCGCGAGCAGGTGCACGCGTGAGCCCAGCGAAGCCGCGCGATCCCCGGCCAGCACGCCGCGAGCATGGGTCCGCCGAGACCCGCACCCGCGAGTCGCGCCCGCGGCCCCGCCTGCCCGATTCGCGCCGCGTCGCGCTCGACGTGCTGAACGACGTCCTGGCCCCGCCGCACCGCGCCTTCGACGAGGCCTTCGCCGGCCATCCGCATCTGGGCCGCCTCGCCGTCCGCGACCGCGCCTTCGCCCGCCTGCTGGTGACGACCGTGCTGCGTCGCCTGGGCCAGATCGACCACGCCGTCCTGCCGTTGCTGCGCTACCGGCCGAAGTCGATCGAGGCCACCAACCTGCTCCGTCTCGGCGCCGCCCAGATCCTCTTCCTGCAGACCCCCGCGCACGCCGCCGTCAGCGAGACCGTGCGCCTCGCCACCGCCGGCCGACGCCGTGAGGCGCCGATGCTGAACGCGGTGCTCCGCCGCGTCGCCACCGACGGCCGCAAGCTCCTCGAAGGCCAGGACGAGGTCCGCCTCGACACGCCGCGCTGGCTCTACGAGAGCTGGGCCGCCGCCTACGGCGAGGCCACCGCCCGCGCCATCGCCGAAGCCCACCAGCACGAGCCGCCGCTCGACCTCTCGGTCAAGGCCGAGCCCGAGCGCTGGGCGCAGACGCTGGGTGCCGAGCTTCTCCCAACCGGCACACTGCGTCGCCGCTCGGGCGGTCTCGTCGAGGCACTGCCGGGCTACGACGAGGGTGCGTGGTGGGTGCAGGACGCCGCCGCCGCACTTCCCGCCCTGCTCTTGGGTAAGGTCAAGGGCAGGCGCGTCCTCGACATCGGTGCGGCCCCCGGCGGCAAGACCTCGCAGCTCTGCGCCATGGGTGCGCTCGTCACCGCCATCGAGCGCTCGCCGAAGCGGGCCGAGTTCCTGGGATCCAATCTCGGCCGCCTCCAGCAGACGGCCGAGATCGTCGTCGCCGACGCCCGCGAATGGCAGTCCCCCGAGCCGTTCCCCTGCGTCCTTCTCGACGCCCCATGCACCGCCACCGGCACGATCCGCCGCCACCCCGACATCCCCTGGGTGAAGTCGCCGGACGACGTCACCCGCCTCGCCGAGGCCCAAGGCCAGCTGCTCGATGCCGCCACACGGCTAACAGCACCCGGCGGCACCCTCGTCTACGCCGTCTGCTCGCTTCAACCCGAGGAGGGTCCGCAGCGCATCGAGGCCTTCCTTGCGAGCGGCGCCCCCTTCGAGCGCAGCCCGATCGCCCGCTCGGAGCTGAAGGGCCTCGAAGCCGAGATCACTGCTGCCGGCGAAGTCCGTACCCTGCCCTGCCACCTCGCCGCCCAGGGCGGCATTGACGGCTTCTTCATCGCCCGGCTCACAAGGAAGTCGCCGTGACGCGCCGCCCCATCCGCCGCGCCCTCCTCTCCGTCCACGACAAGACGGGCCTCGCCGACCTCGGCAAAGGTCTCGTCGCGCATGGCGTCGAGCTGCTCTCAACCGGCGGCACCGCCGCCGCGCTCCGCGCCGCCGGCCTCCCCGTCACCGAGGTCGCCGAGGTCACAGGAGCCCCCGAGATTCTGGACGGCCGCGTGAAGACGCTGCACCCCGCGGTCCACGGCGGCATCCTTGCCAAGCGCGACGACCCGGCCCACATGGCGACCCTCGCCGAGCACAAGCTGCCGCCGATCGACCTCGTCGTCGTCAATCTCTACCCGTTCGAGGCGACGCTCGCCTCGGGTGCGGACTTCAAGGCCTGCGTCGAGCAGATCGACGTCGGCGGCCCCGCCATGGTGCGCGCCGCCGCCAAGAACCACGACGGCGTCGCCGTCCTTGTCGACGCCGCCGACTACCCGGCCGTCCTGGAGCAGCTCGCAGCCGGAGGCACCGACGACGCCTTCCGCCGCCGCATGGCCGCGAAGGCCTTCGCGACGACCGCGTCGTACGACGCCGCCATCGCCGGCTGGCTCGCCCGCGAGACCGCCGAGCCCTTCCCCGAGCGTATCGTCCTGGCCGGCCGCCGCCGCCAGCTCCTGCGCTACGGCGAGAACCCGCACCAGCGGGCGGCCTGGTACGCAACCGGCCAGGGCAGTGCCGCCCTCGCCGGTGCCGTCCAGCTCCAGGGCAAGGAGCTGAGCTACAACAACCTCAACGACGCCGACGCCGCCCTGGCGCTGGTCGGCGAGCTGACCGAGCCCGGCTGCGTCATCGTCAAGCACGCCAATCCCTGCGGCGTGGCACTCGGTGCCAACGCCGCCGACGCCTATCGCAAGGCACTCGCCACCGATCCCACCAGCGCCTTCGGCGGCATCGTCGCCTTCAACCGCCCGCTCGACGAGGCGACGGCGAAGGCCGTCACCCAGATCTTCACCGAGGTCGTCATCGCCCCCGGCGCCGACGAGGCCGCCCGCGCCCTCTTCGCCGCCAAGACCAATCTCCGCCTCCTCCTCCTGGAGCAGGCCCTGGACACTTCTCCCTACGAACTGCGCACGCTGGCCGGCGGCTTCCTCATCCAGGAGCGCGACACGGCACCGCTCGTCCCTGCCGACCTCACCGTCGTCACCCGCCGCGAGCCGTCGAACACGGAACTGGCGGACCTTCTCTTCGCCTGGACGGTCGTGAAGCACGCGAAGTCGAACGCCATCGTGCTGGCCTACGACCGCACCACGGTCGGCATCGGCATGGGGCAGACGAGCCGTGTCGACGCCGTCCGCCAAGCCGCCACCCGCGCCGGCCGCCGCCCCTGCGTCGTCGCCTCGGACGCCTTCTTCCCCTTCCCCGACGGCCTCGAAGCCGCCATCGCCACGGGTGCCACCGCCGCCATCCAACCCGGCGGCAGTGTCAAGGACGACGACGTCATCGCCACCGCCGACAAGGCCGGGATCGCCATGGTGTTCACTGGGGTTAGGCACTTCCGGCACTGACTCCTTCCAGGAGTTCGGTGCATCTCAAGCTCCTAATTTGAACAAACATGTAAAGCGATGGTCCGCGGCCACCAGCAGTTTTCAGGCGTACCCTATTGACATTGTCGTGGCAATTCGGAAGGTTCTTCGAAATCGCTCCCTTCGTCCACTCTTGATGACAAACCTGGGAGAACGCTGGTGGCACTTCCAGTCCCTACGTTTAAGGATTTCCTAGATACTTTCAATTCGGCCAAAGATGAGTGCGATCTGTTCGGTTTTGTTCTTTTTGACGAAAGGCAATCGCACAACGCGATTAAAGAATACTGCATCACTCAGTTCGCATGGTTTGATGGTCTCGCCAGAGCAAATTCGATGCTGCTTTTTATTCCCATTACTTTTAATCAGGCCAATGGTTACCAGAATTGTAGCCTTACCATTGCAAGTCAGTTTCGGATACCGCCAAACGCTTTGCCGTCATTTCTATTCTTTACACTTGAGGCTGGGGACATATGCGTTAGGCATGCCGCATATCTGCCCTTTAGCGCCAAGGCATTTGCAGCAACAGACCAACAAGAGGCCGAGACCATCATATCGGACTTGTTTTCGGCAGTAAGCGAAGCCCGCGCGGAAGTAGGCAACAATGAAATGATCATAAAATTGAAGCGACGAATTGACCAGCTAAAGGTGGAACAACGATCACGCCCGCTGAAGAAGTGGACGAAAAACTATGTCCTTCGGCTTGCCGATTTGCCCTTTGATTTCTTGCAGTCGATGGCGAAAGCTTTTGGAGAGCGGATAGCGCAAGCCTAAAGTGCATGTTGTGACCAAATACGCTATATGAAGCCTCTTCGGTATTCAACAACATCAAATTTACTACTTTGCGCACTGACTTTGCAAGATGTCCGTTGTAGTCTGTACCGACCTGCGTTTACGCACTGCGACAATATTCCAACTTCAGGATGGACCCAAACCAGCGATTTTCGGCTCCCGAGAAGCCGCATAGCGACGTTAGGAACGACGATATCGACACCCCTGATTGGCCAGCGTGCACGTCAGCAGCGTTCACACCTCCGGCGTCAGCTCCTGGGTGAAGAGCGTGGCACCCGCGATGTCCTTCAGCCGGACGGTCATCACATCCGTCTTCCCGTCGATGTCGACCTGACCGAAGAACTGCAGGCCGGCCGAAGGCGGCAGATTCGCCTGTCCCGGCTCGGGCGTCTTGGCGAAGACCAGTTCCGGCCCGAAGGTGCCATCGAGATCGTTCGGGCCGAAGGTGCCGGCGTTGAGCGGGCCCGAGACGAACTCCCAGAACGGCGCGAACTCCTGGAACTTCGCCTTGTTCGGGTCGTAGCGGTGGGCGGCGGTGTAGTGCACGTCGGCGGTCAGCCAGACCACGTTCCTGATCCCGCGGTCGCGGATGAAGCGGAAGAGATCGGCGAACTCCAGCTCGCGTCCCAGCGGCGGGCCCATGTCGCCCTGGGCCACGGCCTCCGTCCCCTTCTTGTTCTTGCCGTCGTCCCAGACGACGAGGCCGATCGGCATGTCGCAGGCGATCACCTTCCAGGTGGCCTTGGAGTCGGCCAGCGCCTGCATCAGCCAGCCCAGTTGCCGCTCGCCGACGACCCGCGCCTCGGGGCTGAGTTCGGTCTGCTTGCCCTCGCCATTCGGCCCCCGGTAGGAGCGCAGGTCGATCCGGAACACCTCCAGCGACGGGCCGTAGGCGAAGGTCGTGAAAATGCGGTCCTGCTCCAGCGGGCTCAGGCGTGTCGGCATGTAGTCGTGGAAGGCGCGCATCGCATTGGCGGCCAGACGCGCCACGCTCTTCTCCTGGTAGCGTTTGTCCTGGTCCTTCCGCAGCTCCCAGTACCAGTTGTTGGTGACCTCGTGGTCGTCCCACTGCATGTAGAGCGGGACCTGCGCGTAGAGGCGCCGGATGTTCTCGTCGATCAGGTTGTAGGCGTAGTTCATCCGGAACTCGTGCAGCGTCTCGGCGACCTTCTGCTTCTCCGGGATGGTGACGTTCTTCCATGGCTTGCCGTCGGGACCCAGCCACGGCTTGCCGTCGGCCGTCTGCGCTTCGGCCAGGATCGGCCCGTCCGCGTAGATCGTGTCGCCCGAATGGATGAAGAAGTCGGGCTCGACTTGCCGGATCGCCTCGTAGATCTTCATCCCACCGAAGTCGGGGTTGATGCCCCAGCCCTGGCCCGCCGTATCGCCCGACCAGACGAAGCGGATGTCACGCCGCTCGGCGGGCGGGGTCGGAAAGCTGCCGCGCACCGGCTCGCTCGTCGATTTAAGATCGCCCAGATCGAGGAAGCTCACCTCGTAGAAGATCCGCTGCCCCGGCGGCAGGCCGGCCAAGTCGACCTTGCCGACGAAGTCCCTGTCCTCGACGGCGTTCACAACCGGTGCTGATAATGAGTCGGCCATGCTCTCCGTGGTCGACCAGCGGACCATCATGCGCGCCGGACGGTCGGCCTTGCTCCAGATCACCGCCCGGTCACCAACGACATCGCCCACCTGGACGCCGTAGGGCACGCCGACCCGCATCGCATCCGACGTTACCGATTGGGCCGCAGCGGCACGCGGCAGGCCGGTCGCCACGACACCGCCCAAGGCGGCGGCAGAGGTCAGCAAGCGGCGACGGGTGGGCATGGACGTGATCTGCAGAGGCATGGGCGTTTCCCCGGCGGCGGAACCGGCTGCACCCTAGCCCGGGCCATCGACAGCCCGGTGACCGTCCGATGTCTGGCCCGAAAAAGAACGGGGCGCCCAGGCAGTGCCGAGGCGCCCCAATCGGGCGGGATGCAAGAACACGCAGGGTGCAAGAATGAAGTTCCCCTGCAACTCGGATGCTAGTGGCCTGCCGTGACGAAAAGATGCGCTGCACGTGGCACAGGCCCGTCAGGTGCGCTGTGGTTCCGCGACCCGGGTGAGCAGCAGGCCGCCGACAATGAAGAGCACGAGGATCATCGCCATCCCGGCCCGCTGCGTGTCGAACAGCCAGGTCGCCGTGCCGAACAGGAACGGTCCGATGAAGGCCGTCACCTTCCCCGTTAGGGCAAACAAGCCGAACATCTCGGCCCGCTGCTCGGGCGGGGCGAGGCGCGCCATCATCGTCCGGCTGGCCGAGCCCGCCGGCCCGACGAAGATGCCGAGCAGGCCGCCGACGATCCAGAACACGGTCTTGTCGGTCGCAAGGAGCGCTATTGTCCCACAAACCAGAAGGCCGACGAGGGCGATCAGGATCGTCTTCTTCGAGCCGATCCGGTCGTCGATGGCGGAGAAGGCGAAGGCACCGAGGCCGGCCGTAAGGTTCAGCGTGATGCCGAACATGATGACCTCTGCCGTGTCCATGCCGAAGGTGCCAGCGGCATAGACCCCGCCGAAGGCGAAGAGCGTGTTGAGCCCGTCCTGGTAGATCATCCGGGCGAGCAGGAACTTGAACAGATTCGCATGGCTCCGCACGTCGCGGAACGTCTTGGCCAGCGCCCGCAGCCCCTGCTTCGCCGCCGCGACCGGCGGCAGGCCCGCACTCTTCTTGTCCGGCACTACGAAGAACAGCGGCAGGCTGAAGACCAGCAGCCAGACCGCACAGATGGGCCCGGCGATCCGGATATGCTCGGCCGTCGCCGTGTCGAGGCCGAACAAGGGCGGGTCGCGCTGCACGAATCCGAACAGCAGGATCAGCAGCGCCACGATACCGGCGATGTAGCCGAGTCCCCAGCCCGTCCCCGACCAGCGCCCCACCTGCTCCGGTGGCGAGAGTTCCGGCAGCATCGCATTGTAGAAGGTCTGCGCCACCTCGCTGGCGACGTCCGCCACGACGACGAGGATCAGCGCGTAGAGCACATGCTCGGCATGGGGCTGGATCTCCCACAGGGCCGCCATGCCAGCCGCGGCCAGCAGCACGAAGGTGAACAGCCACGGCTTGCGTCGCCCGCCGGCATCCGCGATGGCGCCGAAGACCGGGCTCGCCACGCCGATGACGATGGCGGCACAGGTCATCGCCCAGCCCCACTGGGCCGTGCCCCGCACCGGGTCCGCCGCTACGGCTTGTGTGAAGTACGAGGCGAAGATGAAGGTGATGACGACAACGAAAAACGGCGTCGCCGCCCAGTCGAAGCTCGCCCAGGCGAACAGCTGGCGCGGCGTCGCGTACCCAGTCGGTCGGCTGTCCGGCAAAGGCCCTCCTCGCCACGCGGCTTGTCCGGGAGCGGCAAGGGCGCCATCTGTCCCGATACGACTGACGCGGGCCTAGCCCATGCCCCGACTTCTGAGCAAGCTGCTGCACAATCTGAGGCGAGGGAAACTGACGATGGCGGCCGTCCCACCCGTGTGCAACTTCGGCGAGAAAGCCCACCCCTTCACCCTGCCGGCCACCGACGGCCGCAGCTACAGCCTCGACGAGCTGAAGGGCCCGAAGGGTACGGTCGTCGTCTTCATCTGCAACCACTGCCCCTATGTGAAGGCGATCATCGACCGCCTCGTCCGCGACGCGAAGGATCTGGCCGCCAAGGGTGTCAACGTCGTCGCCATCTCGGCCAACGATGCCTCACGCTACCCCGAGGACAGCTTCGACAACATGAAGCGCTGGGCCGCCGAGCACGGCTTCCCCTTCAAGTATCTCTACGACGAGAGCCAGGAGGTTGCCCGCGCCTACGGTGCGGTCTGCACCCCCGATTTCTTCGGCTACAATGCGAAGTTGGAGCTGCAGTATCGCGGCCGGCTCGACGAGTCCGGCCGCAACGCCGCCCCGCCCGACGTCCGCCGCGAGCTCGTGGACGCGATGACCGCCGTTGCCGAGACCGGCCGCGGACCCGATGCGCAGACCCCGTCGATGGGCTGCAGCATCAAGTGGAAGGAAGCCGCCTGAGCCGCGGATGATCGTCCAGGCCTGCCTCAACGGCAGCCGGGCGCGGGGCTGGCACCCGGCGCTGCCGATCACGGCCGAGGAGATCGCCCGCGATGCGCGAGCGGTCGTCGCGGCGGGGGCCGCAGAGCTGCATCTGCATGTCCGGGACCTCGACGGGGCAGAGAGTCTGTCTCCCGACGCTGTCGACGCCGCGCTGACCGCGGTCCGTCGCGCGGTGCCGGGAACTCTCGTCGGCATCAGCACCGGTGCCTGGATCGCGCTCGACGACGAGCAGCGGCTGAAGTTCATCGCCGGCTGGCGCGAACTGCCCGACCATGCGTCCGTCAACCTGTCGGAGGCCGGCGCCCCGGATCTCATCGCCCTGCTGCGCGAGCGCGGGGTGGCCGTTGAGGCGGGGCTCGCCAGCGTGGCCGACGCCGAGCGCTTGGTGGGCGCCGGTCTCGGCCGGCACGCCATGCGCGTCCTGGTCGAGATGGAAGAGCAGGACACGGCAGCGGCGATCGCCACCGCGGACAGCATTCTCGCGATACTGGCGCGCGCCCGTACGGCCAAGCCCATCCTCCTGCACGGGCTCGACGCGAGTGTATGGCCGCTCGTTCGTCACGCTTTCGCGCGAGGCTTCTCGACGCGCATCGGTCTCGAGGACGGCGCCATCCTGTGCGACGGCACGCCCGCAGCCTCGAATGCGGCGTTGGTTACAGCGGCCATGCACCTGCGCGAGGCGGCGCCGAGTAGCGGGTCGCTGCCATAACGCGCTGCGCGCCTGCCGACGACTACGTGATCTTGCGACGGATGCTCGCTGGCGAATCCATGAATCTCTGACGCTAGCGGCGCGCCCATTTCAACTGTAAAGTGAGGGAGATAGCGGCAGGGAGTTGCATTGATGGTTGGTCTGGCGAAGCGGCATTTGCGCCGTCTGATGGTCGCGATCGCGACCGTGGGTGTCGTCTCGACCTTGGGCGCCGGCTCGAGCCGGGCTGCGGGCGACCGCTACATGTTGCGTCTCACGAGTCCCTCGGCTGCGACGTCGGCCCGGGCCGCCCTGGAGCGGAGCGGGATCGCGGTGATCGAGGAGATCCCCGAGCTCGGCGTCGTCGTCGTTCGCTCCGACACGGATGGTGGCACGACGCGATCAGCGATCCGGGCATTGGGCACGCTCATTCCGGACCGGATCGTTCGGGTCTCCCCGCCAGAGGGCTCGAAGCCCCGTGCCAAGGCGCCGGGGCTGCTCTCGGCGCGGCGCGTGTCGGCGTCGCTCGCGGCGGCACCTCGAGCGGCCATTAGGCCCGATCCCGCCCTCTCCTACCGCGGTCTGTTGTGGGACTTCGAGCGCATCGGCCTGCCCGCCGGCTGGGCACGCTCGGCCGGCGACCCGACCATCGTCGTCGGGGTCGCCGATACCGGCCTCGACTTCACCCATGTCGACCTGAAGCCGTCCATCGTGCGCGTTCAGGACTTCACGGTCTCGGAGAATCCGCCTCTCTGCGATCCGAGCGACCAGGACTACGCGGACTACTATGGTGGGCCGGCGAAGACCGACTGGAACGGCCACGGCTCCTGGATCGGCGGCAACATCGCCGGTGCGCTCAACGGCACCGGCATCAACGGCATCGCGCCGAAAGTGAAGCTCGTCGCCCTCAAGATCGCCCAGAACTGCGGCTATGCCTACGACAGCACCATCCTCAAGTCCTTCGTCTGGGCGGCGAAGAACGGGGTCGACATCGTCAGCATCTCATTCGGCGGCTATCTCGACCGCACCGACCCCAAGCAGGACGCCGACTACGGCCTCTATGTGGATGCGGTGCGGCTCGCCCGTAGCAAGGGCATGCTCATCGTCGCTGCCGCCGGCAACGAGCATGTGCGGCTCGGCACCGGCGGGAAGGTCCTCTCGCACGGCTCGCTGACCCGGCCGGGCGACCCTGTGGAAGACCTGTTCGGCCTTTACGAGGTGCCGGGCGGCGTACCGGGTGTGGTCACCGTCTCGTCCACCGGCAACCGCACGATCCCGTCGAGTGCTTATTGTCCCTGGGGCACCGGTGGTTCCCCATCCAACCGGGGCGACTACGCCACGTGCAAGCCCCGGAACGACCGGCATCAGGCGCCGGGCCAATCGTTGACCGACCAGTTGGCCTATTACAGCAACTACGGCCCGCGGATCGACGTCGCGGCACCCGGCGGTGCCCGCAAGTTCAACCTCCCCTACTGGGATCGCGGCGGCACGCCCGGCTTTCCCTATGTCGGCGACGACCTGACCAACGCCTGGGAAGAATTCAGCACGACATCGAACTGGTCGGCCGAGATCGACTGCTTCATCTTCACGAAGGGGTCGGGCTTCACGCCGAACCAGTGCTACTCGACGATCCAGGGCACCTCGATGGCGACACCGCACGTCTCCGCGGTCCTGGCGCTCATCGCCAGCGCACAGCCTGCGCTGCGCGGGAAGCCCGACCGACTCGTCGCCGCCCTGAAGGCGGGTGCGCGCAGCGCACGCAATCTGACCCAGGTCCTCTCGGCGACCGACAAGTCCAAGGGCGATCTGACGGGTGTCGCCTGCGGCAAGGGCTACTGCCACCTGGGCGGGGCGACCATCTCGAACAGTGACGCCTACGGTGCGGGCATCGTGGTGGCACCCCAGCCCTCGTCGGGCGGCTGAAACCGTCCCATCAGGGCGGGCGGTTGGCGATGTCGTCCACACGACGCCGCACGAGGTCGACATGCTGGCGCAGATGGTAGGCGAGATGCGCGTGTGAGATCGGCAGCTTCAGCTTCGTGATCTCGCCCTCCACGCGCGCCAGGGCCTCCCGCGCGGCCAGGGTCTCGCCGCCCAGCGCCTGACGCTCGATGTCCGCAAGCTCGGCGTAGCGCCGCCACACCCGCGACTTGATCCGCCAGTCGACGGCCGCGGGCAGGATGCGGCCGAGCGGCACGAGCAGGGTGAGGATGGGCAAGAGCAGGATCGCCGCTCGGTCGACCAGCGTCGCCGCCCCGAACGGCAGATAGCGCATCAGGATCGGCGGCCCGTGCTCGTAGAAGCGCTGCGCCTCGTCCGCCAGCGGCACCTCGGTCCCATGCGGCGAGGGGTAGGTGCCGGGCGGGCTGAACACGTCGCCCGAGGCGTGGATCCTCGTAAGCGCCAGCATCATCAGGTTGATGAGGGCCGAATGCATGTCATCGCGGACGACGAGCACGGCCTTGGGCGCCACGAGATCGATGTCGCTGCCGGGAATGCCCTGACCGAGATCGAGCGCGCCCTCGTTGAGCACGACATGCTCCAGGAAGGGATAGGCCTGCCGGTAAGCTTCGGCACGGCGCAGGTCGACGAGCCCGATCCCCGGCGTCGCCGCAAGCTGCCGGACGAGCGGCGAGGTGGCCTCGGCGACGAGGAAGATCGCGTCCGCATCGCCGGCAATGAGGGCATCGGCGGCTGCCTCGTTGCCGAGCGGCAGGAACGTCGCGTCCTTCGGGCCGACGCCGCTGATGGCCAGGAGCTGGAGCGCCAGGGCACTCGTTCCGCTGCGCTCGGCATCGATCGCCACCCGCTTGCCGCGCAGCTGGTCCAGCCGGTCCGGCAGCGGCTGCAACCGGGAGAACACCCAGACCGGCTCGACGAACACGGTGCCGAGCGCCCGCAACCCGTCCGCACCGTCGACGCCGAGCAGCCCACCCTGGACGAAGCCGGCATCGACGCCGGAAGCCGGGTCCTGCAGCAGATCGACGTTCTCGACCGCTCCTACGGTCGGCCGCAGGACGAGCTCGACGCCGGACTTCGCCAGCTCGGCACGGTACAGCTCGGCGAAATGCCAGTAGGCGCCGTCCTCGGGACCCGTCGCCACGGTGATCTGCGGCGGCGGCGCCGGCTTGACGAACGGGTAGACGGCGGCGAAGCCCAGGGCCACGACCAGCGCACCGATCAGGTACATCCAGACCCGCTCGCCCCGCACGTCGGCTCCCCCCTTGGTCCGCCACGAGGATTGGACGGGCGGCCCGCCCCTCGCTATCTCGCGCGCCGTCGACGGTATTGAGGCGTCTCGCCCCGGGAGTGTCCAGACGTGCCCTTCGAGTCCTTACGCGACTTCATGGCCCATCTCGAGGCCAGGGGCCGGCTGGTGCGGGTGAAGGAGCCGGTCTCGCCCGTATTGGAAGTGACCGAGATCCAGACCCGCCTCCTGGCCGACCAGGGTCCAGCCGTCCTCTTCGAGCGCGTCGAGGGCTTCTCGATGCCCATGCTCGTCAACCTCTTCGGCACGGTCGAGCGCGTCGCCTGGGGCATGGACCGCGAGCCGCACCAGCTGCAGGAGCTCGGCGAGACGCTGGCCTTCTTCAAGCAGCCGCAACCGCCCGAGAGCCTGGGCGAAGCCTGGGAGATGCTGCCGCTCGTCAAGCGCGCTCTGGCGATGAAGCCGAAGACGGTGGGCCGCGCGCCCTGCCAGGAGGTCGTCCTGCGAGGGTCCGACATCGACCTCGGCCGGCTCCCGATCCAGACCTGCTGGCCCGGCGAGCCGGCCCCCCTCATCACCTGGCCGCTCGTCGTCACCAAGGGCCCCAGCAGCGCGCGCGAGGACGCCTTCAACCTCGGCATCTACCGCATGCAGGTGCTGGGCCGCGACCGCACGCTGATGCGCTGGCTGAAGCACCGCGGCGGCGCCCAGCACCACCGCCGCTGGGCGCAGACCCACCGCGACCCGCTGCCGGCCGCCGCCGTCATCGGCGCCGATCCCGGCGTGACGTTGGCGGCGGTGACCCCCGTCCCCGATACCATGTCCGAGTACCAGTTCGCCGGCCTGCTCCGCGGCCGCAAGGTCGAGCTGGTCGACTGCGTCAGCGTCCCGCTCAAGGTGCCGGCCACCGCGGAGATCGTCATCGAGGGCCATGTCAGCCTCGAGGAGCACGGCGACGAGGGTCCCTACGGCGACCACACCGGCTACTACAATTCGGTCGAGCCCTTCCCGGTGTTCCAGGTCTCGGCCATCACCATGCGCCGCGACCCGATCTACCTCTCGACCTTCACCGGCCGCCCACCGGACGAGCCCTCGGTCCTCGGCGAGGCGCTGAACGACGTCTTCGTCCCCCTGCTGCGCCAGCAGTTCCCCGAAATCGTGGATTTCTGGCTCCCGCCCGAGGGCTGCAGCTACCGCGTCGCCGTCGTCAGCATCAGGAAGGCTTATCCGGGCCATGCCAAGCGCGTGATGTTCGGCGTGTGGTCCTACTTACGCCAGTTCATGTACACGAAGTTCGTCATCGTCGTGGACGACGACATCGACTGCCGCAGCTGGAACGACGTCATCTGGGCGATCAGCACGCGCGTCGATCCAGGCCGCGATCTGATGACGATCGAGAACACGCCCATCGACTATCTCGATTTCGCCAGCCCCGAATCCGGCCTCGGCGGCAAGCTCGGCATCGACGCCACCGACAAGTGGCCGCCCGAGACGAAGCGCGAATGGGGCAAGAAGCTGCGGATGGCGGACGACGTCGTGGCGCGCGTCACGGACAAGTGGAGCCGCTACGGGCTGCCGGGGTCGGGCAAGCCGATCTGGAAGTAGGGCACGCGGCAGCACCCGTCGGGCAAGATCATACGGCCAGGACGACGTCCTCGCGAAGGAACCGCAGGCGGATGCGCTCAGGCGGCTCCTCGTCACCATAGTGGCAGCGCACGACGTCTCTCACCAAGGCGCGCAGCTCCCGCTCGTCGACGGCCTGGGTGACGATCGACCGGCCGACGGCCGATGCCGTCAGGCCGCCGTCGGGATGCACTTCGACCAGAAAGGTGAGCTCGGTCATCGCACTCCTCGGCTCCGCACCAGCGTCCGCAGTCCACCACAGGCGGGTTCCGGCGTCACCTTGCCTCTCGCCCTTCGTTCTCATCGACCTTACGGTCGCCTGCAACGAGGCCCTGAAACGGAGGAAACGGCACTGGTCAAGTCGGTGCGGGACATCATCGCGGAGCTCCCGCTGCACGAATATGCGGCGGGCCAGATCCTGCTGCGGGCGGGTACGCGCAGCGGCAAGCTGCTGTTCCTGGAGCGCGGGCAGATCGCCGTGGTGCGCAACGGCGTGCAGGTGACCCGCGTGCGCCATCCGGGTGCCGTTTTCGGCGAGATGTCGCTCCTGCTCGAAGGCCCGCACACCGCCGACGTCGTGGCGGTCGACGCGGTCGCCTGCCGCGAGGTGCACGACGCCAAGGACTTCCTGCTCGACCATCCCGAGATGATGGCCTTCGTCGCCGCCGTGCTGGCGCACCGCCTCGATGCCGTCACCCGCTATCTCGTCGACGTGAAGGCCCAGTTCGCCGACCTCGGCGGCCATCTCGGCATGATCGACGAGGTGCTGGAATCGGTCCTCAACCGCCAGCCCCGCGGGCTGGGCGCCCGCGCATTGGGGTAAGGCCCCTCAGAGCTCCAGCACCGCCAGCCGCGCCGGCGTGGTGCCAGTATTGCTGAGCGTTGCTTTCAGCCCGCGCCGGATCGGTGCTCCCTCGTTGGGCTGGAGCACGTGCCTGCCGTCCTCGGTCTCCAGCGAAACGGATCCTTCGAGCACGGTCAGATAGGTCAGCCGCTCCGGACGGCTGAAGCTGTACCCGGCACCCGGATCGAGACGCTCGAGGCGCTGCGCGATCGTCATGCTGCCGTCGCGGCCCTGCTGGTTCCGGAACACCCAGTTGAAGACGGTGCTGGAGCTGCCGGCAGGACCCGAAACGGGTGCGGCCGAGGCGCAGATCTCGCTCCGGAACGGCGCTCCCGGCCGCAGGATGTGGGCCGACAGGTAGCGCATCGTTCCCGGGTGCTTGTTGCCGGCCGTGTGGGCCATGAGGTCGGGCACCAGGAAGCTCTTGCCTGCCGGCACCTCGTGCACCTCGTTGCCGGGAAACCACCAGGTGCTGCTCCCCTCGACCGTCAGGATGCACTCCACGCCGTCATGGACGTGCGGCGGGAACCAGGTGTCCTGCTGCACCAGCACCAGTTCGTGCCACACGTCCCAATCGCCACGCACGCCGGCCGGCGCGGTGCAACTGCCGCTGGCCTCCACGGTGACCCCCGGTGCTGCCGCCGGGACGGGCAACGGCCGCAGTGCGAGCAGCACGACCAGAACGAGTGCTGCACACGGCAATGCTGCGACGGACAGGCGCCGCAAACGTGGCGACATCGACGACCTCCGAGCCTCGGCGACGCCAACCGATTGCCGCCACCACCGGTGCGCAGCCTAGCGAACGTAGAGATCGCCGGCCATCCATGCCCAGCCGCACGGGCGAGGCGCGAAGGCCCATTAGAGAACTTAGTCGTTCGACGGCGTTGGCTTGGCATGAGGATGCTGAGTGACGAGACTTGGGTGCGCCTGGAGGCGGCGCTGGACGGAGCACGTTCCGGGACGGGTCGCCCGCTGCGGGACGAGCGCCGGCTGGTCGAGGGGGTGATCTGGCGGCAGCGCAACGGCGCCAAGTGGCGGGCGCTGCCGCCGGAGTACGGCCCCCTCGGGAGCCACTCGGTGGCTCCCGCCCTACGGGACGGATCATCGGCGTCGCCGATGATGGTGTGAGGTGGCGCAACTCCACATCCGCTGGTCGCGGGCGGGTGTGTGGGAGCGTGCCTTCGCTGGGTTGCGCGATGCGGGCCGGCCGGAGCTTGGAGAGGTCTTTCTCGACGGCACCTCGATCCGGGCACACAAAAAGGCCGCGGGCGCAAAACGTATGGCCCGCCCCGTCGGCAAGTGGTTTGGGTTGGATGGGCCGAGCAGTCTGCGAGAACGTATCCGGCCTCCGGGGTGAACCTTGGGCCAAGATGGAGATCCGCGCGGGCCGGTCCTCCTAAGGGGGACGGCGTCTGAACGCCATTTTTGCGCGTAGGGTTCCGGTCCGCCGATCCGACTGTCAGGCCATCTTCTTCTCACCACCCGCAGACATCGTGGGCCGGTGCCCGGTGGTAGGCTCGGCCGATCCTCGTCAGGCTGCCGCAGGGCGCTCGTAGGTGCCGCCGCGGCGGAGCAGGGCCCAGGCGGTGCGCGCCATCTTGGCTGCGAGCGCCACGACCACCGCATTCGGGTGCGCCCGCGACAGCAGACCGCGCAACCAAGTGCCGACCTTGCCGGCGGTCTTGGCAAGGTGGGGCATGGCCGCCCGTGCCCCTTGGATCAGCATCTTGCGCAGGTACTTGCTACCGCGCTTGGTGATGCCGAGGAGCTTGGGCCTGCCGCCGGTCGTGGCTTGGCGTGGCACGAGCCCAAGCCAAGCGGCCATGTCGCGGCCGCGCGCGAAGGTCGCCGCGTCGCCGACGGCTGCGGCGAGCGCGGTGGCGTTGATCGGGCCCACGCCCGGGATCGTGGCGAGGCGCCGGGCCGCGTCATCGGTGCGCGCATGTTCGGCGAATTCCTCGTCGAAGACGCCGATGCGCGCGTCGAGCTCGCGCAGCCGCGCGCCGAGATCGCCCACGAGCGCGACCATGCGCGCACTCAGCGCCGTCGCGCCGGAGGCCACCTCGTCGAGGGTTGCCGCGAGCCTGCGCCGGCCTTGCGCCACGACGATCCCGCGCTCGAGCAGGAGTGAGCGGACCTGGTTCATCAGCGAGGTGCGTTCAGCCACCAGCCGGTCGCGCACCCGGTGGAGCGTCTGGTGGTCGAGCTGGCTCTCGCTCTTCAGTGCGACGAAGCGCATGGTGGGCCGCGTCGCGGCTTCGGCGATCGCCTCGGCGTCCCGGTCGTCGTTCTTCTGCGCCTTGACGTAGGGGCGCACATACTCCGGCGACATCAGCCGTACCTCGTGCCCCTGGTCGGTCAGCACGCCGCCCATGTGATGGGCGCCACAGCATGCCTCCATGGCGATGACGCAGGCAGGCAGCTTGGCAGTGAGCGTAAACACCGTCTCGCGGCGCATCCGCCGCTTCATCACGACCTTGCCCGCCGCGTCCAGCCCAACGACGCTGCAGCTGTTCTTACCCAGATCGATGCCGAGAACCGCGATCTGCATGGATCCGATCCTTCCTCTCCTGAACTGATCCGCTAACCTACAGCGGAGCACCTCGGGTGAGGGGCGGGCCATCCATAAGGGGGGCCGCGGTCCATGCCCTCGGCCGCTCGCGCGGCGGCTACTGCACCATGATCAACAGAGCCGATCATCCGTTGCCGAGGGCACGCCGGCCTGAAAAGGCTGGCGAGGGGCCTGCACGGTCTGCGATGCGCGGGGGCTTGCCCTCGGCTTCGCCCTGATCTCAGGGCAGGCATCGGAACTCCGGGCGGCGCCCAGCCTGTTGCTGCTGGTGATCCTGCTCGGGGTCGTCGCTCGGGCGATCTGCGACGGCGCCTACTCGTCCGCGGCCTGGCGAGCCCTGGTCCGTCAGGTCGGAGCCGAACCGGTGGTCCGCCCCGATCCGACTCACCGCTCATCGCCCGAGCACGACCGCGACGCCTACCGCAGGCGCTCAGGGTCGAGAACCTCTGGGCCCGCCTCAAGGAATTGCGCGCTCGCGCCACCCGCTACGATAAGACGGTCCAGAGCTTCAGCGGCGGCCTACATCGCGCCGCAGCACGCGACTGGTTGTCCAACGGACCTTAGTCGGCTGCCGTCGGCGCCTCGTCAAGCGCACGCTCCTCCTCGCCCGCCAGCGACAGCCAGGTCGCCGTGCCCGCCGCGAGGTCGAGCTCGATGCAGGTCGGAATCTCGCCGAGTTGCCGGCCGGGATTGAAGACCCAGGCACCGCCGAGGCGGTCGATCCAGGAGCCGCCGCGCCTGAAAGGCGATTCGTGGACATGACCCGAGATCACGAGATCGGGTCCGAAGCGCTCGATGAGCCCGTTCAGGAAATCGTCGCCATTGTGCTTCTTGCCGGACCAGCTGACGGCCGTGTTGTTTGGCGGGACATGGTGGATCCAGATCCACTTGCCCCTTTCCGGACGCCGGCTCGCAGCGAGGAACGCCTCCAGCTCGCGCCGGCTGGTCGGCCCGTCCCACCAGGGGCAGATCGTGATCAGGCCTGGGCCGACCGGCACATGGTCCCGGTCGACGGCGATCCCCTCCTCGCGGCAGTCCTGCAGCCATTCGACGATGGCCTCACCCGCCGCATTGCGATTGTCGGCGTCGTGATTGCCGCTGCAGACGACCACGGGCACCAGGGCACCGAGGCGCGAAAGGTACTTTGAGACGACGACGATCTGCGTCTCGATGTCGACGTGACCGGCGAGGTCGAGGAGGTCGCCGGCGACGACGACGAGGTCGAACGCCGGCCCGTGCTTCAGCACCCAATCGTACTGCCGCAGGCTGTAGTGAATATCGGCGACGATCAGGACCCGCACGGACGGCATCCTAGCGGATGGCCCCCTGCTTGTCAGGGGCGTCCGGCGGGCGGGGCGAGCCGCTACGGGCGCCCCGCCCGCCCGAGGGCGGGCCTTAGGGGATGAGCTGACCCCAGACCATCTGGCTGCCATATTGCGTGGTCAGGATCGTGCAGCGGTTGCCGTCGACGTCGCCGCGCACGCTGCGGCCGGTGATGTTGCCGCTGACCGTGATTGGTTGGCCGCGCACGAGCATGCCGTTCTGCTCCGAGCAGCCCTCGTAGCTGTTGCCGTGACCGAACCCGGCCTGGAACGCGGCCGGCGCATTGGCCCGCATCGGCGGCTCCGAGGTCGCCGCCGGTGCGGGCTGGTAGGCGGCACCGGCACCGGCCGCAGCACCCGTCAGCGGCGCGTTCACGCCCGTGAACCCGGTGCCCCACACCAGGGCGGTACCGGTGTCGGTCGTCAGATAGGTGCAGCGGTTGCCGTCGGTGTCGGCGATGCCCGAGGTGGCGACGACGTTGCCCGTCACCACCACGGGGCTCGTCTGGACGAGCGATCCGTTCTGCCGCGCGCAGCCGGTGAGCGGCCGGCTGAGGTCGAAGCCGGCCTGGAAGCTCTGCGGCAGGCCCTGGGCCACGGCGAGGGCGGGGACCAGTGCCAGAGCGGTGGTCAGAAGCGTGCGGAACAGCGGATCGCGCATCGGTGTCTCCACGAACAGCCCGCCGTAGCGGCAGGCGGAAGGTCAGGACGAGTGGACAGGTAGTGGTGCCGGCCGTTCTTGCCAACCGGCGGGGTAGGAACAGCCGAGGGCGGTCCCGGGTTCTCTTCTTTCAGCGCCGTCGTGCTTGACGGCGGCCCACGGCGATGGGCTCCATTCGGCTCGACTGCGGGAGATTGAGATGGCGTTGGCCGCGATCAGCCTCGACGACCGCTACCGATTGGAGCGCGGCCGGGCGCTCATGACCGGCATCCAGGCGCTGGTCCGCCTGCCGATCCTGCAGCATCAGCGCGACCGTGCCGCGGGGCTCCACACGGCGGGCTTCATCTCCGGCTATCGCGGCTCGCCCCTGGGCGGCGTCGACCAGGCGCTGTGGAAGGCGCGGCCCTACCTGCAGGAGCACGACATCGTCTTCCAGCCGGGCCTCAACGAGGATCTGGCAGCGACGGCCGTCTGGGGCTCGCAGCAGGTGAGCCTCTTTCCGGGAGCGAAGTACGATGGCGTCTTCGCCCTCTGGTACGGCAAAGGTCCGGGCGTCGACCGCTCGCTCGACGTGCTGAAGCACGCCAACCATGCCGGTACCTCGAAGCATGGCGGCGTGCTGGTCGTCGCCGGCGACGACCATGCGGCCAAGTCCTCGACCCTGCCGCACCAGTCGGACCACGTCTTCGCGGCTGCCGTCATCCCGGTGCTGAGCCCGGCCGACGTGCAGGACTATCTGGACCTCGGCATCCACGGCTGGGCGATGTCGCGCTTCTCCGGCTGCTGGGTGGCGCTGAAGGCCGTCACCGACACGGTCGAGAGCAGCGAGGTGGTCGACGTCGACCCGGAGCGCGTGACCGTTCGCCTGCCCGACGATTTCGCGATGCCGGCCGTGGGCTTGTCGATTCGCTGGCCGGACCCGCCGCTCGTCCAGGAAGCGCGGATGCAGCAGCACAAGGCCTACGCCGCCCTGGCCTATGCCCGCGCCAACGGCCTCAACCGCATCGTCATCGACAGCCCGCAGCCGCGCCTCGGCATCATCACCTCGGGCAAGTCCTATCTCGACGTCCGCCAGGCGCTGGACGATCTCGGCATCGACGACGATCTGGCCGCCGCCGTCGGCATCCGCGTGATGAAGGTCGGCATGACCTGGCCGCTCGAGCCCGAGGGCACGCGTCAGTTCGCCGAAGGCCTGGAAGAGATCCTCGTCGTCGAGGAGAAGCGGCAGCATCTCGAGTATCAGCTGAAGGAACAGCTCTACAATTGGCGCGAGGACGTCCGCCCGCGCGTCATCGGCAAGTTCGACGACAAGGGGGAGTGGGAGTTGCCGCAGGGCGGCTGGCTGCTGCCGGCGGCCTCCGAGCTGACGCCCGCCATGATCGCGCGCGCCATCGCCGGCCGCATCGCCCGCTTCGTCACCAGCCCTAGCATCGAGGAGCGGCTCAAGTTCATCCGCGAGAAGGAGGCGGCCCTGGCCCGACCCCGCCTCGCCGTGCAGCGTGTGCCACACTACTGCTCGGGCTGCCCGCACAACACGAGCACCAAAGTGCCGGACGGCAGCCGGGCCCTGGCCGGCATCGGCTGCCACTACATGGCGACCTGGATCTACGGGGCGCAGACGCAGACCTTCAGCCAGATGGGTGGGGAGGGTGTGGCCTGGATCGGCCAAGCACCCTTCACCACGACCGACCACGTCTTCACCAATCTCGGCGACGGCACCTACTACCACTCGGGCATCCTGGCGATCCGGGCCGCCGTCGCCGCCAAGGTGAACATCACCTACAAGATCCTCTACAACGACGCCGTCGCCATGACTGGCGGTCAGCCGGTCGACGGGCCGCTCAGCGTGCCGGACCTGATCCGGCAGGTGGACGCCGAGGGCGTGTCCCGAATCGTGCTCGTCACCGACGACGTCGGCAGCTGGGGTATCGGCAGCGGCCTGCACAACGAGGTCGCCGTGCGCCCGCGGGAGGAACTGGACGCCGTCCAGCGCGAGCTGCGCGAGACCGCGGGTGTGACCGTGCTCGTCTACGTGCAGACCTGTGCCGCCGAGAAGCGTCGCCGGCGCAAGCGCGGCGCCTACCCGGACCCGCAGCGCCGTGTCGTCATCAACGACCATGTCTGCGAGGGCTGCGGCGACTGCTCGAACAAGTCGAACTGCGTCTCCGTCGTCCCGGTCGACACCGAATACGGCCGCAAGCGCGCCATCGACCAGTCCTCCTGCAACAAGGACTATTCCTGCCTGCAGGGCTTCTGCCCGAGCTTCGTCACGGTCGAGGGCGGCAGCTTGCGCAAGGGCAAGGGTGTCGACGCCGACACGGCGTTCCCCAAGGTCCCCGCACCCGAGCTTCCGGCTCTGAGCGAGCCCTGGGGCATCCTGCTCACCGGTGTCGGCGGCACCGGTGTCGTCACCATCGGCTCGATCCTCGCCATGGCGGCCCATCTCGAAGGCAAGGGTGTCACCGCCCTCGACATGGCGGGCCTCGCGCAGAAGGGCGGGGCCGTCTGGTCCCATGTCCGTATTGCGCCGACCCAGGACCGCCTCTGGTCGCCGCGCATCGCCGCCGGCGAGGCGGATGCGGTCATCGGCTGCGATCTCGTCGTCACCGTCGCCGACGAATCGCTGGCGAAGATGGCGGCCGGGCGCGCCCGGGCCGTGGTCAACAGCGACATCGCGGTGACGAGCGACTTCGTCCGCACCGTCGCCGCCCAGGCCGCCACCGGCGACCTGCAGCGCTACCGCGACCCGGCCCTGCCGCTGGCACCCATGGAGGACGAGATCGTCGAGGCCGTCGGCCCGGGCCGTGCCGATTTCGTGGATGCCACCCGCCTCGCCACCGGCCTGCTCGGCGATTCGATCGCCACCAACATGCTGATGCTGGGCTATGCGTGGCAGAAGGGCCTCGTCCCGCTCTCGGCCGAGGCGATCGACCGCGCGATCGAGCTGAACGGTGCCGCCGTCGCCCTGAACCGGGCGGCCTTCCTTTGGGGCCGCCGCGCCGCCCACGACCTCGCCGCCGTCGAGACGCTGGCCGAGCCGCCGAAAGCGCTGCCGGAGTCGCACCGGCTCTCCACGAGCCTCGACGAGACCGTCGCCCGCCGCATCGCCTACCTCACCGCCTACCAGGACGCGGCCTACGCCCGGCGCTATGCCGACCTCGTCGCGCGCGTCCGCAAGGCCGAGACCGCGGCACTGCCCGGCGAGACGGCGCTGACCGAGGCCGTCGCCCGCTACTGGTTCAAGCTCCTGGCCTACAAGGACGAGTACGAGGTCGCCCGCCTGCACACCGCGACCGATTTCTTCGACCGCATCCGCGACCAGTTCGAGGGCGACTACACCATCACCTTCCACCTCGCCCCACCGCTCTTCGCGGCCCCGGACCCGATCACGGGCGAGCCCAGAAAGCGCCCCTACCGCCGCTGGATGCCGACCGTCTTCCGGCTCCTCGCCCGCCTCAAGCGCCTGCGCGGTACCGCCTTCGACCCCTTCGGCTACACCGCCGAGCGCAGGACCGAGCGCCGCCTGATCGACGAGTACGCCACGCTCATGGACGAGATCCTGGCCGGCCTCACCGCCGACAATCACGGTACTGCGGTCGAGCTGGCCTCGATCCCGGAGGAGATCCGCGGCTTCGGTCCGGTCAAGGACCGCCACCTCACCCATGCCAAGGCCCACGAGGCCGAGCTGCTCCAAGCCTTCCGCGAGCAACGCCGGCCCGCGACCGTCGAAGCCCACGAGCGCCGCTCGGTGGCCGTGATGGCCGGCTGACCCAGATCGCCGCGGTCCCCGACCGCAGGCGCCATCGGCGCCACGGCTCGATCTCGCTGTTCCGCCAAGCCCGCCGGCTCTGTGACATGGCAGCCTCGAGCCGGATGTCCTCTGTCGGACGACCGATGCGGCTGAATGGATTTTTGTCTCGAACAGCGCGCCCCAGAGCGTGCCCAGGACCATCTGGGCAAGGCCCAGCAACGGCCTCACCCACGCGGCGCATGCCGCGCCGAGCAGAAGCGGTAGGCCTACGCCCGGCACGCCGTCCGACAAGGTAGTGCTCGGGCCCCGTGCGATGGCCATCATCGCCCACGGCACCCCGCCTGCTGCGTCTCGTACCGGTAGAGGAACGCCAGTACCGTCGCCACCGCCGTCCACAGCTCGGGCGGCACATGGGCGCCGACCTCGACCTCGGCGAGCGACCGCGCGAGACTACTGTCCTCCCGCACCGGCACGCCGTGCTCGCGGGCCACCTGCAATATCCGCTCCGCGACGTCGCCCACCCCCGCCGCCAGCACGCGCGGCGGTGCCGGCGAGCTGCGATCGTGCCCCAGCGCCACCGCCACCTGCCGCCGGCTCACACCCACAGCGACATCCCCGATCGCCCGGTCCATGCCCCCGCGACGAGCGGCAACGCCCGCACGCGCGTTGCCGCCGCCAGTCCCGCCTCGGCGAGCCACGCCTCCAGCAGCGGTACCTCGGCCCGGAGGCCCTCGACCTGCCCGGCTGCGGCGACCTGGACATCGAGCCTCAGATCGTGCCCCGACAGGGACAGCTGCACCTCCGTCGCCCCGAGATGCGGCAGGCTCACCCGCACCACGGCTCCGACCGGCGGTGTCGACATACTCTCGTTACCCGCTCCGCGCTGCTCCGGCTCCAGGCGCATGCGTGCCTCGGGCGGCGGTGCCGGCCCCATTGGTGGTAAGGTAAGGATGATGTCCTGCGCAGGCGGGGGCTGGCCCGCCACGTTCTGCGCCGCACGCAGGAGATCGATCTGCGGAAGCCCGTTCAGGATCGCACGCTCTCGGACGAGGGCTGCCCGCACTGTACCTGCCGTCATGTCGGGCGCGATGTCGTGCAGCGCTTCGCGCACACTCCGTTCGATGGACTCCGCGGGCTTGCCGTCCAGCAGCCTTTGCAGAGCCCTATCGACCCGTTCGAGGTCGCGCCCGGCGACCTCGTGGCCGCCCATCACATTGCTGCCGAGCGTTTCGATCAGGCGATCCAGCACCCGAAGCTCCGGCCGTGCCGCCAGCAGCGCCCGTGCGGCGGCCTCGATCCGCGCCCCCAGCAAGGCCCTGTCGGGTGGGCCACCTCCTGGCGGCTGCAGCGCGTCGGCAACATCCTGCAGTGCCTCACCGGCCGGTCCTCCGCTCCTCCCCGCCTCCGCCCGCAGCGCCCGCGCCAGGAGGGCAGCCCCGTCCAGCACGTCCAGCAACGGTGCCGCGCGGGCCGCCGCCATCGGCAGCAGGAGAGCTGTCAACCGGTTGACGAGACTGCCGCCCGCGGCGATCTGCACCCTGCCCTTCCACCCCTGTCGTCGACAGGAGACTGCGGCCGCCGGATGAAGAACCGGTGAATGGGACCGCAACGCCGGCCCGGCTTCATGGAGAGATCGATGCGCGCGGGCGAGATGATGGCGATCGGTGCGGCCCTGATGTTGGCCGTCGGGCTGCAGCCAGGGGCGGCGACCGCCGAGGACATGGTCGACCCGACCACGCTCACCCGTCCGGGCACCCCCAACGACTGGCTGGTCTGCCCGCCCGGCGCCTGTGCGGCCGAGGCCAGCGAACCAGCCCCGGTCTACGAGGTCTCGCCGCAGCAGCTCTACGAGGCCTGGCTGCAGCTGCTCCTCGCCGCCCCGCGCACCTCGATCCTGGCCGCCGACCCGGCGCGCCTGATCCTGAACGCCGAGGACCGCACGCTCGTCTTCCGCTTCGTCGACTCGATCGCGATCCGCGTCCTGCCTGCGGCCGATGGCGGCGTCACCTTCGCCGCCTACAGCCACAGCAACACCGGCTACTGGGACACCGGCACCAACCGCCGCCGCCTCCAGGCCTGGATCGGCCAGCTCGGGGAGATGCTGAAGTGAGCGGCTACCTGCAGAACGCGTCCGTCCAGCGCGTCCAGCGCGCCCTCGGCGAGGCAGGCTCCACGTCCGAGGTCGTCGAGCTCTCCGACACCGCCCGCACCGCCGAGGACGCCGCGCGTGCCCTGGGCTGCGAGCTCGGTGCCATCGTCAAGTCGCTGGTCTTCACGGTCGGCGGCCGGCCCGTCATGGCGCTCGTCGCCGGCGACCGCCGCTGCGACACCGGGAGCCTCGCGGCGGCCCTCGGGCTCGAGGGCAAGGTCGCCCGGGCGGACGCGGACACCGTCCGCGAGGCCACGGGCTTCGCCATCGGCGGCGTCGCCCCCCTCGGCCACGACCTGCCGATCGCGATCGACGCCAGCCTGCAGCGCTTCGCGACGGTCTGGGCCGCGGCCGGCCACCATCACTGCGTGTTCCCGACGAGCGTGCCGGAGTTGGTCCGCATGACCCGCGGCCGCCTCGACGACCGGATCGGAACGGCGACCTAGATCAGGTTCCGCAGCAGCAGATAGGCGAGCACGCCGGCCGCCAGCGCCACGAAGAACAGCTTCGTCCACCGCATCGTCACGAAGCCGACCGCCGCCGCCGCCCACCCCGCCGGACCCGCCTCGGCCACCATCTGCGCCACCAGCGCCGCGAACACCGCTCCGGGCAGATGGTCGAGCCACGCCCGCAGGAACGGCCCCGGATCCATCCGGCTGGCCAGCCAGTAGCCGGCGACCCTGGTCAGGTAGGTCGCCGCCGCCATCGCCAGGATGAGGGCGATCTCAGCCGGTGCGGCGGACATCGCGCCATGCCGCGAGAAGGCTTCCGGCCAAAGCACCCGCGAGCACCGACCAGCCCGGACCGAACGCCATCTTCGCCAGGATCGCCACGATCACGGCGACGAGCCAGGGTACGAGATCCCCGTGCCCGCGCCAGAAGCCGGCCAGCAGCGCCACGAAGAACGCCGTCGAGAGGAACTCCAGCCCCCAATCGTGCACGAAGCCGGACACGTCGCCGGCGAAGGTGCCCGCCACGGAGCAGGCGACCCAGACCAGCCACAAGGTCATCCCGGCACCCGGCAGGAATGCGGCGTCGCTGCCGCCGCGGCGCATGTCGGCGACCGAGGCACCCCAGCTCTCGTCCGTCATCAGGTAGAGGCTGCCATAGCCACGCCAGCCGCCCAGCGGCCCGAGCCAGGGCATGAGGACGGGCCCCATCAGCAGATGCCGCAGATTGATGACGAGAACGCCGATGAGGATCGTCACAGCCGGCAGCGGATGGCTCCACAGCTCTAGCGCCAGAAGCTGCGAGGCGCCGGCGAAGACGAGCCCGCTGGAGAGCCCGACCTCGACCGGCCCCATCCCCTTCTGCGCCGCCAGATAGCCGTAGAGGAGCCCGAAAGCAGCCGCCCCCGGCATGAGAGGCAGCACCGCCCGGGCACCCCGCAGGGCGCCGCCGACCGTGAACGACACCGCCATCAGCCGAGGTCGATCTCTCCGGTCATCACCGGCACGGCCTGCCCGCCGACGCGGGATGCGACCACCTTGCCGTCGCGCACCACGGCGACCGTCTCGATCCGGCTCGGCCGGCCCATCTCGACCCCCTGCATGATGGTCCGTCGATGCAGTCCCTCGCCAGCACCTTCCGCGAGCAGGCCCGCGAGTGCTGCTGCAGCACTTCCGGTCGCCGGGTCCTCGGGAATGCCATGGGCCGGAGCGAACATGCGACCTGCGATCTCCGTGTCTCCGACGCGAGCGAACACATAGAGTCCCTCGCGAGCCCCGGGCGAGAGGTCGAGTGCGCTCGTGCAACGGGACCTGCCCAGCACATCGCGGTTCCGCACCTCGGCGAAAAGAAACGGCAGTCCGGCCGAGACGTCGCACGGCAGACCGCCGGCCGTGACGAGATCGGCGACGCCGATGCCGAGCGCTGCCGCCACCGGCTCCGGATCGACCGCCATGCCGCGGCGTGGAGCGGCGGGGGCCGTCAGCTCGGCATGAGTCGCGCGATTGCCGCGCCACTGCAATTGTACCGGCACAATGCCGGCAGCCATCTCGAACGTCACGGACTGGCCGGCACGAACGCGATCTTCATTCGCCAGGACGAGTGCCGTGCCGACGGTGGGGTGCCCGGCGAAAGGCACCTCGGCGCGGGGCGTGAAGATCCGTACGCGCGCCGTATGTGCCGGATCCTCGGGCGGCAGGACGAAGGTGGTCTCCGACAGATTGAACTCGGCGGCGATGGCCTGCATCGCCGCCGTGTCCAGGCCTTGGGCGTCCGGGAGCACGGCCAGCGGATTGCCGCCGAACCGGCGGTCGGTGAACACGTCCACCGTATGGAAGCGAAGCCGCATGGCCGTCGTCCTCAGATTTCCCAGAAGGGCTTTCGCCCTTCACGCCAGGCATCCGCCCGGGTCAGCCCCAGGTCCTTCAGCATGTGATCATCGAGCGAAAGCAGGGCGCGACGCTGCCGTCGGCGCTCGTGCCACGCGCTCGCCTGCACGGCCACCACCGAGGCCATGCGCCCGATCTGCCGGGTCACGTGGAGCCCGGCGGTCCAAGGAGCGGTGCGGATGTCGATCCTCGTCATGATCATCCTCCTTGCTTGAGCCGTGAGTGTTCAGATACAATTTTGACCGGTTGGTGAGTCAATCGAAAGATTGCCATGGTGACAATCACCGCGGGCGAGATTGCATCCGCACCCGGTCCGACCTATCGGGCGCTCGCTGACCGTTTGGCCGATGCAATCGCCGCCGGCCGTCTCGCCGAAGGCGAACGGCTGCCGCCGCAGCGCGACCTCGCCTGGAAGCTGAAAGTCACGACGGGCACGGTCGGTCGCGCCTACGACCTCCTGGCCCAGCGCGGCCTCGTGCGCGGCGAGGTCGGCCGCGGTACCTACGTCCTGGAGCGACCAACGGCGGTGGTGCACCCGCCGCTCGACCCGGCCAACGACGCCGATGTTCACGATCTCACCTCCAACTACCCGGCCCCGACGACCGCCCAGGCCCGCCTCGGCGATCTCCTTGGTCGCGAGGACATGGCGACCTCGGTGCTGGGTGATCTGCTGCGCTACCCGGCCGCGGCCGGCTCGCTCCGCCACCGCACCCTGGCCTCCGCTTGGCTCGCCCATCTCGGTGCTCCGACCGTCCCTGAGCGCATCGTCATCACCAACGGGGCCGAAGGTGCTCTCGCCACGACCTTGCTGGCCCTGGCCCGCCCGGGCGACCCGGTTCTTGTCGAGCAGCTGACCTACAGCGGCCTGAAGACGCTGACCTCGCGCCTCGGCCAGCGCCTGGAGCCGGTCGCCACCGACGCCGAAGGCATGCTGCCGGACGCGCTGGCCCACGCCGCCCGCCATACCGGCGCCCGGCTCGTCGTGCTGAGCCCGTCGATCAGCAATCCCAGCACGGTCGCCACCCCGCTCGCCCGCCGCATGGCGCTGGCCGAGGTCGCCCGCGAGGCCGGCCTCTTCATCATGGAGGACGAGGTCTACGGCCCGCTGATCGAGGACCGGCAGCCGGCCTTCGCCCTGCTGGCCCCGGAGCGAACCGTCTACGTCACCAGCCTCTCCAAGATCCTGGCGCCGGGTCTCCGCCTGGGTGCGCTGAGCGGCCCCGAGGGCGTCGTCCGCGAGCTGACCGCCGTGCAGAGTGCCATCTCGCTCGGCCACACCCCCCTCTCGGCCGAGCTGTTCGCATCCGCCTGGAGGGAGGGTGTCGTCGTCGACGCCATGCGCCAGCAACGCGAGGAGATGAAGGCTCGTCAGGACCTCGCCCGCGAGATCCTGTTCGGCCTCGACGTCCGCTCGCAGCCGACCGCCCTGCACGTCTGGCTCTGCCTGCCCGAGCCCTGGAGCAGTGCCGAAGCCGCGCTCGCCCTCGCGAGGACCGGCGTCATGGTCGCCCCGGCCGAGCGCTTCTGGGTCGGCCGCGGCAGTGCGCCCCGAGCGATCCGCGTCTCCCTCTCCGCCTCGCCGACGCGGGCGCACCTGCGGATGGCCCTGAGGCGCATCGTGGACACGCTCACCGAGCGCGGTGGGGGCCCCCTCGTCTAGCGCGCTGGACAGTCCGGCCACGCCTGACCCAAGCTCAGCGCCGCCATCGTCGGAACCCCCATGGCCACCTATTCGAGCCTCCGTCGCATGCTCGCCTGGCTCGCCGATCTCGGCTTCGACCCGCGGCCGGTAGCACTGGCGCCCGCACGGCCCACGACCCGGCGCCCCCGACGACGCCGTGTCGCGCGCGGCCCGCGCGACCACCAGCGCACGCGCGTCTACCGCTGGGAAGCCGAGCACGTCCTGCCGCAGGCACCGCAGCCGCTCGACCTCGACCAGTGCCGCTCTCTCGTCGAGGCCGCCTATCGCTGGCGCGAGAAGCCCGGTCTGCTGCAGACCGACTGGAAGCCGCCGACCGTGAGCGACGGCCGCGGCCGCCGTCACGCCTGCGGCTCGCGCGAGGTCATCAAGCTGCCCCGCTGGGCACGCACGGTGCCGGTCGTCCTGCACGAATGCGCCCACGGCATGGCGCCGGACAAGCACGGGCCCCAGTTCGTCGCGGCTTACGTCGACCTCGTCGTCGAGTTCATGGGCCTCGACCGCGAGTGCCTGCTCACCACCCTGCAAGCCGCCGGCATCGAGGTCGCCACCGGCCCGAAACGCCGTTCCCGGAGAGATTCATGATCACGCTCGCCGACATCCAGGCGACCGCCGCCCGCATCGCCGGCCGCGTGCGCCGCACGCCGTTGATGACGGCCGCCCCCACCCGTGCCCAACTGCCCGCCGGCACGACGCTGAAGGTCGAGTCGCTGCAGGTCACCGGCTCCTTCAAGGCGCGCGGTGCCACCAACAAGGTGCTGAGCCTGGACGGTGCCGCCCTGCGCCGCGGCCTCGTCACGGCCTCCGGCGGCAATCACGGCATCGCCGTCGCCTACGCCGCATGGTGCGCCCATGTCCCGGCCACCATCGTCGTGCCGGAGAACGTCGCTCCCCTGAAGGCCGCAAAGATCCGGAGCTACGGGGCCGACCTCGTCGTCCACGGCAAGATCTGGGACCAGTCGAACGCCCATGCGCACGCCATCGCCGAGGAGCGCCGCGCCACCTACGTCCACCCCTTCGCCGACCCGACCGTCGTCGCGGGCCAGGGTACCGTGGCGCTGGAGATCCTGGCCGACGACCCCGAGACCGACACGATCCTGATCGCGATCGGCGGCGGCGGCCTCATCTCCGGCATGGCCGTGGCCGCAAAGGCGCTGCATCCCGGCATCCGCATCGTCGGCGTCGAGCCAACGGGCTGCCCGACCATGAAGGCCGCCCTCGATGCCGGCCGGATCGTCAAGCTCGACCGGATCGACACCATCGTGCCGACCATGGCCGCCAGTGCGACGGCCGAGCTGAACTTCGAGATCTGCCGGCAGACCGTCGACGAGGTCGTCCTCGTCAGCGACGAGGCGATGCGCGAAGCGGCCGTGATGCTCTGGCTGGAGCTCGGCATCGCCGCCGACCTCAGCGGTGCCGCCTCGATGGCGGCCCTGCTAACCCGCGCCTACGTGCCGAAGCCCGGCGAGCGCGTCTGCGCCCTCGTCTGCGGCGCCGGGCCGGACGGGATCGGCTAAAGGGTCCGCGTCACCTTCTTGAGGGTCCGCGGCCGGTCCGGATCCCGTCCTAGGGCCACCGCCTCGCGCGCCAGGACGGGATAGATCGCCTGCAGCGCCTCGATCGGCGCCGAGAGCTGGCTCGCACCCTCCGGCAGCCGCAACCACGCATCCGCCCCGTCGCCGATCCGCAGCACCCGTGCCCCCTGCGCCTCCAGCTCGGCCGCCGCCGCCAGCAGGTCGTCCCGCCCAGGCCCCTCGACATTGAGCGCCAGCACGAGGAAGTCCGGTCCCACGATCTCCTTCGGCCCGTGCCGCACCTCGGCCGCACTGAAGGCCTCCGCGTGCAGCCCGCAGGTCTCCTTCAGCTTCAGCGCCGTCTCTCCCGCCACCGGCAGGGCGGCCCCCCGCGCCAGCACGTAGATGCTGCCGTCGGGATCCGCCCACCCGGGTGCGACGACATCGCCCGCGATCGCGGCCTTCGTCAGCCGCCCCGGCAGGCTCGCCAACAACGCCTCCAGCTCGGCCGCCCCACTCCACGCCGTTGCAAGCCGGAGCACGCCCGTCAGGCTCGCCAGCATGCTCTTCGTCGCCGCCACGCTGCGCTCCGGTCCCGCATGCTGCGGCAACACGACGTCCGCCACCTCGGCAAGCGGGCTCACCGTCTCGTTCACGAGCGCCAGCGCCAGCGCCCCGGCACTCTTCGCCGCCGCCAACGTCCGTACGATGTCTGGACTGCCGCCCGACTGCGAGATGCCGAGTGCCACCTGCCCCGCCAGCCGCGGCACCTCACCCGACAGCGTCACCAGCGAGGGCGGCAGCGACGCCACGAGGCGCCCCGTCACCAGCGGCAGCACATAGGTCGCGAACCCAGCCGCATGGTCCGAGCTGCCGCGCGCCACCGTCGCCACCAGGATCGGGTCGAGTTCCCGCAGCCGCCGCCCCAGCTCGCGGTAGAGCTCCGCATCCGATGCCAGCTGGTCCGCGATCCGGTCCGGCGCTTCGAGGCTCTCCTCCAGCATCCTAGACATGCACGGTGTGCCCCTCGAGCACGACCGAGCGGATGGCGAGGTCCGGCCCCAGCACCACGAGGTCGGCCATCGCACCCACGGCGATCCGCCCCCGCTCCTTGAGGCCCAGATAGTCGGCCGGAATGGTCGAGAGCCGCCGTGCCGCCTCGCCTATCTCGAGCCCCAGCACGACGAGGTTGCGCAGGGCCGCGTCCATCGTCAGCACGCTGCCGGCCAGCGTGCCGTCGGCCAGCGTCGCCACGGCCCCGTGCTTGGTCACCGCGTGCGTCCCCAGCCTGTACCCGCCGTCCGGCATGCCCGTCGCCTCCATCGCATCGGTGATGCAGTAGAGCTGGGGCACCGCCCGGAGTGCTGCCAGGATGGCACCCGGCGCCACGTGCTGCAGGTCCGGAATGATTTCCGCGTGCCGTGCCCGCGCCAGTGCGGCCCCCGCCGTCCCGGGATCGCGATGCTGGAACGGCCGCATCGCGTTGAAGAGATGGGTGAACCCCGAGGCCCCGGCGTCGAGGGCGGCACAGGCAGTTACGAAGTCGGCGTCGCTGTGGCCGATCTGGACCCGAGTCCCGTTCGCGGTGGCGTATTTCAGGAATTGCAGGCCCTCGTCCATCTCGGGCGCCATCGTCAGCACGCGGATGGCGACGAACGAGCGCAGCCGGTCGAACAGGTCGATGTCGGGCTTGCGGGTGAAGCGCGGCTGCGCCCCCAGCCGCTTCGGGTTGATGAACGGGCCTTCGAGATGCAGCCCCAGCACCCGCGCCTCGCCGGGCGCCGGCCGCCGCGCCACGGCACCGGTTCCCGCGGCGGCCAGCTCCAGATCCTCCGGCGGTGCCGTCACCGTCGTCGCCAGCAGCGAGGTCGTGCCGTGGGTCGCGTGGAAGCGGGCGAGTTTCCTGATGTCGATCTCGCCGCGCATGGTGTCGGCCCCGCCGCCGCCGTGCAAGTGCAGGTCGACGAAGCCCGGCAGCACCCACTGCTCGGCCTCCTCGTCCCGGAGATCGGCCGCCTCGATCCGCTCGATCCGGCCGCCGAAACCGACCACGCCCGTGACGATGCCGGTCTCGGTGACGATCCGGCCTGCGACCCGCATGCTCACAATGACTATCCAATCCGGCCGACGCTACACCGCATCATGGCGTATCGGAGTGCAACGGGAAACGCGTCACGCCGCGCTGAGAGCCTCGGCCGCCGCCTCGTCGGTGATCAGCGTGTTGACGTAGCCCGCACGCAGCGCCGCCCGGATGACCGGCACCTTGTCGAGCCCGCCCGAGGCCAGGAGTGCGGTCGGCACGGCCCGCAGGTCGACGGGGCTTAGCCCCACCACCCGCCGGTTCAACTCATGCTCGACGATGTTGCCGTCGGCATCGAGCAGGTGGCCGAGCAGATCGCCGACGCAGCCCAAGGCCTTCAGCTGCGCGATCTCCTCGTCCCGCAGCAGGCCGAGGCGCCGGTTCGTGCTGCGCGGCTCCAGCGAGCCGACGCTGACGACCGCGAGATCGGCCGCCAGCGCCCGATCGTAGATCTCGCGCAGACCCGGCTGTTCCAGCAGCATATCGCGCAGTTCGGTCGTGCTGGCGAAGGTGGGGGCCGCCAGATAGTAGCACTGGGCCCCCAGTACATCGGCGAGGCGCGAGGCCGTCTCGTAGGTGTTGATCTCCGAGCCGCGCCCGAGCCCACCCAGCAGCGAGACGACCGTGACCCCCGGCAGCTTCTGCCGCCGCACCGCGCGCACGCTCCAGTGCAGCGTGCTGCCCCAGCCGATCCCGATCGTCTTCCCCGGCTGCAGCCGGTCGGAGATGTAGGCGCCAACAGCCATCCCCAGCACCGCCGGAATGCCCTCCGGGTCCGAGGGCGTCGGCACCACGAGCACTTCCTTCAGCCCGAACCGCGCCTGCAGGTCGCGCTCCAGCCGCACGCAGGAGGCGAGCCGGCCGTTGATCCGGATCTGCACGAGCCCCGTCTCGCGGCAGATCGCGAGGTCGCGGACGACTTTGACCCGGCTGATGCCCAACTGCTCGGCGATCTCGGCCTGGGTGCGGCCCTCGATGTAGTAGAGATGCGCGATCCGTGTGCGCCGGTGCTCGTCGTCGTCGAGCACGTCGAGCACGATATCGGCCAGTGCCCGTCCCGGTTCTCCAGGTCGGGCGGCGATGTTCACCGCTCGCCTGCCGCGAACGCCTCGAGCCGCCCGCTCTGGGCGGCGAGGTCGAGAAAGCCGTACCGGTCCCGGATCTCGTGCGCGTGGCCGACCGCCCGACGGTAGAGATGGGACGGGATGCCCGCCTCCTCCGCCGTCCGCGGCAGGTCCGCTGAGTCGTACACCTCGGCCATCCGCGCCACCGGCAACATGAACCCCAGCAACTCGTCGCGGATCGCCCCCCAGCGCTCGGCGAGACGGGCATTCAGCGCGTCCGTACCCGCCGCATCGAACGGCTTCTTCCGCGCCGCCGTGAGGCAGATCGAAGCGAACTTCCCATAGTCACGCTCGAACACCGCGGGATCGAGCGCCAGCGGCTTCAGCACCGGCGGCTCCGCCTGCGCCAGCATCGCCGCGTGCAGCCGCCCCATCGACCAGGTCGCCACCCCCACCTGCTCGCCGTGCAGCGTCTTCGGATGCGGGTCGGCGAAGGTGTCGATGAAATGGCTGATCGCGTGCTCGCCCATCGAGCCGCAATGGCTCGTATTCGTCACCAGCACGCCGAGACCCGACAGCACCAGCAGCCTGACCAGCAGCCGCATGGCACCCAGATCGCCGTCCAGCGTCTTGTCCGCCACCGCGTAAAGGCGCGGCTCGTCCTCGCGCATCAGGGCGTAGGGCGTGTCTGCATAGACCGTGTCGAGCAGCCGGTGCGACAACAGCCAGTCGAGTTGTGCCGTTGTTCTGCAAACCGTGTCGCCGAGCCCCGCCTTGATCATCCGTGCGGGGGCAGCCGCCGCCACCGACAGATCGAAGAACACGCCGCGAGGGCTGTGCGCCGGCAGGCTGTACTTGAACCCGTCCCGCGCGATCGACACCGTGCTGGTGACGTAGCCGTCCATCGAAGGGGCGGTCGCGAACACAGCGCACGACCGTCCCGTCTTGTGCGTCACGTACTTGCAGAGATCGTTCAGCGTGCCGGAGCCCACGGCCACCAGCAGGTCGGCGTGCCGGGCCTTGTGCGCCAGATTGGCCGCCCGGTCCTCGTCCGCCTTCGGATGGTCGAGCACGATCTCGTCGACATCGCCTAAGGCCGTCGCCACCCGCGAGCCCAGCACGGCGTGCGTGTTCTCGTCCGAGACCACCGCGATCCGCCCCGGCACCTTGAGACCACGCACGAGATCCGCCTCGCGGCCTTCGAGCGAGGGCGAGATGACGAGGCTGCGGATGCCCGAGGTCAACGGACGGCCGGTCTCCGGAGCGACGAACCGCTCGGACACGACATCATCGATGATCGGCTCGCCCAAGGTGCTCACATCCTGCTGCTGCGAAAATCGGCCAGGCGCTTGAACGTGCTCTCCAGTGCCGGGTGAATATCCTTATAGATCTGGAGCAGTTCGGCGTAATCGTCATGCCGCCGCGGGTCAGGCTCCACCGAGTCGGTGATGCCGCCCTGCATCTCCCGCGCCGCGTCGGCCGGCGTGGCGTACCATCCCGCACCCGCCGCGGCGAGCATGCCGGCACCGAGACACGTCGCCTCCACTGTCGCCGACACGCGCACCGGCCGGCCCGTGGCGTCCGCCACGATCTGCCGCCACAGCCGGCTGCGCGAGCCGCCGCCGATGCCCAGCAACTCGGTCACGGGCACGCCCGTCACCTTCTCGATCGCGTCGTAGCCCATGGCCAGATCGAGGGCGACGCCCTCCATCATCGCCCGGTAGACATGCGCCCGCCCGTGCCCGGCGCCGAGCCCAACGACGGCACCCCGCGCGTCCGGGTTCCAGAAGGGCGACATGACGCCCTGCCAATAGGGCAACAGCAGCAGGCCGCCCGACCCGATCGGCAGCGCCGTCGCCTCGGCCTCCAGCCGCTCGTAGACGCCGGGATCGGCCTTGGGATCGAAACCGAACAGGCGGCTCACCATCCAGTCGGTGAGGAACGAGCCCGTCAGCAGGCAAAGCTCGTAAATGTACCCTTCGCCGCTGAGGCTCGTCAGCGTGCGGAAGGCGGGATCGGCCGCGAAGTGCCAGCTCCACACCCCCGACACCGCCGCCGTGCCGAGATTGAGATAGGCGCGCCCGCCGCCCAGCGTCGCCGTGCCGAGGCCGGACGACTGCCCGTCCCCGCCGCCGGCGATGATCTTCGTTCCCGCCCGCAGCCCCGTCGCCGCCGCGGCCGCCGGCGTCACGCCGCCCAGATGCGTCCCCGGTCGGACCGGCGGGAAGAACTGGCTCTCGACGGCACCGAGTGCGGCCATGATCTCCGGGCTGTAGCGCTTGCTAACCAGCGCCATCACGCCATGGGGATCGGCACTGCCCCAGCTCGTCACCCGCTCGCCCGTCAGCCGCCAGACGAGGTAGCCGTGCGGATCGACCGTCGTCGCCGTCCGCCGCCAGTTCTCGGGCTCGCAGCGCCCCATCCAATGCAGGCTGAACGCCGCCGGCGTCGTGTCCGGCGTCTTGCCCGTGATGGCGAGAAAGCGCCCGGACCCGAGCTTCTCCGAGAGATAGTCGATGTCCGGCCGGCTCCGCAGATCGAGCCACAGGATGGCCGGGCGGATCTCCCGGTCGTTCTCGTCGAGAAAGCCCACCGTCTCCCGCTGGTTGGCGATCGCCACCGCGGCGACGCGCGCCGGATCGACCTCCTTGAACAGCATGGCAAGGGCAGCGCAGAGCGAGGCCCACCAGTCCTCGACACCCTGCTCGAACCAGCCGGGATGGGGCGAGACCATGGGCACGGTCGCCCGGCCCTCGGCCACCGCCCTGCCCTTCGCATCCCAGGCGATCGCCTTGGTCGCCGTGGTGCTGCTGTCGATTCCGACGACGATATCCATCGTTCCTGCCACAGACGGGGAGGCGGGCGGACCCGCCTCCCTTTCTCGATGCTCAGCCCTGGCGGAAGGGCTTCGCCATCTCGTCCGCTTGCGGCTTGATCGCCGCCATGCACTCGGCCGATGTCTTGGTCTGACCGGTCAGGTATTTGCCGAGCTCGACCGGGATCAGGTTGTTCGACATGTCGGCCCAGGCCGGGAAGTCCGGTTCGGAGCCCATCATGTTGTTGATCGTGTAGTCGATCGCCTCGAAGTGCCGGGTGGTGCCGGGGCCCACCTTGTTGTGGTCGATGACGCGCGGATCCTTGAACGCCGAGAGACGGACCGGCGAGGCGCCGCCACCCAGGATGCAGCCACGGGCCACGACGTCCTTGCTCGTCGCCCACTGCATGAAGATCCAGGCGGCCATCTGGTTCTGCGAGTACTTCGACAGCGCCAGGGCCGAGCCGCCCTGGTGGCCGATGTTCGGGATCTCGCCGAACCCGGCATCCTTCGGCGAGCGGACATTGGTCGGCTTCGGCGGGATCGCCGCCTCCATCAGACCGACGACCTTGCTGTCCTTGCCGTCGAAGCCCGGGAAGAACTCCCCCCAGGAGATCAGCTGGGCGGCGATGCCCTGCGACACCGACTGGCCCTGCCCGTCCCACGTCCAGGTAAGCGCCCCCGGAGGCGTGTTCTTCGACAGCTCCATCATGTATTCGAGGCCCTTGATCCCCTGCTCGTCGCCGCCGGAGAAGAAGCCGTTATTGTCGAAGATCGAGCCGCCATTGCCCCACAGCCAGATCGTCCACTCGCACTCCAGGCTGTAATGGCCGGAGCGCATCTGGCCGGTGGTGCCGTAGATGCCGTTGCCCTTCTCGGCCTCGTTGATCTTCTTCACCGCCGCCATGTACTCGTCCATGGTGGTCGGCACGGAGATGCCGTGCTTCTCGTAGAGATCGCGCCGGTACATCAGGATCGCGATCGGGATGTCGAACGGGATGCCGACCATCTGGCCGTTGAACATCGAGATGCCGTCGACCAGCGGCTTGCTGAAATCGTCCCAGTCGAAGCCGGGCATCGCGAACTCGGGCTTCGACTTGTAGAGCTCGACCGGGTTGACCATGTCCGGGGCGAAGGTCGCCATCCAGGACTGGTCGAGATAGTACAGGTCGTAGGTGCCGAGCTGACCCTGCACGTCGAGTGTGGCCTTCTGCAGCACCTGCTCCAGCGGCACGATCTCGATCTCGACATTGATGCCGGTGAGTGCGGTGAACTCGTCCTTCACGATCTGGCTCAGCACCTGCGTCGGCGGCGTCGCCTCCGAGGTGTAGCGGATCGTCGTGCCGCTATACTGGCCGCCCACGTCCTTCAGCCACTTCGTGACCTCGTCCGAGGCCTGCGCCTGGGCCGCGTCGCCGCCCAGACCGAACAGGCCCTTCTGCGGCCGCGTGGAGCCGAGGAAGCTCGACGCGAAGCCGGTGAAGCCGACGCCGGCCAGCGCCATCTTGCGCAAGAACTCGCGCTTGCCGATCCGGCGTGCCGTGAACTCGGCGCAGGTATCGGCGATGAAGGTCTGCCGATCGTGTCTCTTGAAGCTCATCCGTCCAACCTCCCAGTGGTGGCCAAAGTCGTGTCGAGCTCGTCCGCTACTTGCCCTCAGTCCTTGAGCGAGCCGAGGGTCAGGCCGCGGACCAGATGCCGCTGTACCAAGAGAATGAAGATGAAGCCGGGAACCAGTGCTGCCGTGCCCAGTGCTGTGATGAAGCCCCATTCCGTCCCTGTCGAGGTGACGAAGGTCGAGATCTTCACCGGAATGGTGCGGATGCTCGTCGTCAGCTGCAGCGACAGGAGGAACTCGGTCCAGGAGAAGATGAAGCAGAGCACCGCGGTCGCCGCGAGTCCGCCGCGCACCAGCGGCAGCACCACGCGGAAGAAGAGTTGCCCGCGCGTCGCCCCGTCGATGAGTGCGGCCTCGTCCAGTTCCCGCGGCACGTCGTCGAGGAAGCTCTTCATCAGGAGCACGGCGATCGGCAGGTTGATCAGCGTATGCGCCAGGATCAGGCCCCAGACCGTGTCCCGCAGGCCGATGTCGCGGAAGATGAAGAAGAGCGGGATCGCGACCGCGATCGGCGGCATCATGCGCTGCGCCAGCACCCAGAAGAGATAGCTGGGGCGGCCCTTGAAGACGAACCGCGACAGGCCGTAGGCGGCAAGCGTCGCGAGGAACGTCGCCAGCACCGTCGAGCCGCAGGCCACGACCATGCTGTCGAAGATGCTGGGCAGCGAATAGTAGCTGCCGGCCCCGCCTGCCGTGCCACCGACACCGCCGCCCTCGATGACGTTCTCCAGCCGCGACTGCCCGAGCAGCGTGACCTTGTAGTTCAGCAGCGTCGGCTCGAAGTCGAAGAAGATCGGGACCTGGTTGAAGATCGCCTTATACGGCTTGAAGGACGCCAGCGCCCACCAGAACAGCGGGAACATGAAGAGCCCGACGGTGAGCCAGGCGACGACGTCGCGGAGGGCCCGGGTGCCCACCGACCCGTTCACAGCCGCACCTTGAAGATGCGGATGAAGAGATCGGCGAGCACGTTCAGCACGATGAGCACGATCAGGCTCAAGGTCGCGGCATAGGGGAAGTTGGCGAGGGTGAAGATGCGCCCGGCGTAGAAGCTCAGCGTCTCGGTGGCGATCCCGGGCCCGCCGCTCGTCATCACGTAGACATAGTCGAAGACGCGGAAGAGATCGATCGAGCGGATCAGCACCGCCACCGCCATCACCCGCGACAGCATCGGCAGCGTCAGGTGCCAGAAGCTCTGCACGGCCGAGGCCCCGTCGATCGCCGCCGCTTCGAACGGCTCCTTCGGCAGCGCCCGAAGGCCCGCCAGGAAGATCAGGACCATGAAGGGCGTCCACTGCCAGATGTCGGCCAGCATGACGCCGATAAGGGCCGTGTTCAGGTTGGCCAGGATCGGCTGCGTCGGGTCGAGCACGCCGATCTGCACCAGGGCATAGGTCAGGACACCGAACTGCGCGTCCTGCATCAGCAGGAACATCATGCCCGCCACCGCCGGCGGCACCACCAGCGGCAGGGTCATCAGCGCCCGCAGCACGCCGTAGCCGCGCCGGTCCGAATCCAGCAGCAGGGCCACCGCCATGCCCAGCGTCAGCTGCACGGCGAGGCAGGCCAGCGTGTAGATGCAGGTGATGCCGAGCGCGTGCCACATGCGCTCGTCGTTCAGTGCGGTGGCCCACTGCTTCAGCCCGACGAAGTCGTACTGCCGCGTAACGCGGTTGCGCTCCTGGGTGCTGAGCCAGAAGGCGTAGAGCAGGGGGTAGATGCCGAAGGCCAGCAGCATCGCCGTCAGCGGGGCCAGCCAGGGGAACGGATGATCGGTCGTCAGCCAACGCGGCAGCGTCAGCTTTCCGGGCGTCGATCGCTCAGCCACCGCCGTCGCCACGTGCAGCCCACCGCCTTTCCGGCGTCACCGTTGTGAGGCCGCTCGCGGGCGGGCCTCCCTGAACCTTTGTACCGACTTCGAAACCTTTGATCAGCGGTATGGGAGCTATCCCCCGCTGTCAAGCGCGCCCCGCCTCGCGCAGCAGCGCCTCGGCCGCCTCCGGCCCGAGGCTCCCCCGCGCCTCCTCCGCCGTAGCCACGACTGCTGCCGCCGCCGCATTGGCGAAGGCCACCGCGTCCCGCAACGGCTCGCCCTTCGCCAGCCTCGCGGCCAGCGCACCGGCGAACGCGTCGCCCGCACCATGCGTGCTCGCGACCTGCACCCTGTGCCCGGCCAGCTCGAACCGCTGCCCGCGCCCCGCCACCGCCAGGCCTGCGGCACCCGCCGTCACGATCGCCACCCGGTTCAGGATCGCCAGCCGCCCCGCCGCCTCGACCGGATCGGCCGTCCCCGCCAGCATCTCCGCCTCGATCTCGTTCACGAGCAGGATCTCGATCTGGGCGCCGAGCGGTCCCGGCAGCTCGCGGGCCGGTGCCGCGTTCAGGATCACCCGCGCCCCCTTGGCCGACGCCGCCGCGGCTGCCGCCACGTTCGCCGCGTCCGGCACCTCGTTCTGCAGCATCAGGACCCCGCCCGGCCGCAGCCGTTCCGTCGCCGCCGCCACGTCGCTCCCGTCGAGGCGCAGGTTCACGCCCGAGACGATGACCGCCCCGTAGTCGCCGGCCGCCTCCCGGATCGCCACGCTCATCCCGGAGCCCGCACCCGCATCGACCCGCACCGCCGCCCGGTCGACGCCGGCCGCGATGAGATTGGCGAGAAGCCGGCGCCCGAAATCGTCGTCGCCGACCCGGCCGACCATCGCCGTCCTGGCCCCCTGCCGTGCCGCCTCGATCGCCTGGTTGCCACCCTTGCCGCCGCACTTGAAGCCCCAGCCCGTGCCGACGGCAGTCTCGCCCCGGCGTGGCAGGGCCGGCGCATCGACCATCACGTCCAGGTGCAGGCTGCCGAGGACGACGACGTCGAACCCGGTCATGCCCCGAGCAGCTCGCGCTGCACCAGCCGCTGCGCCGTCACGGCGTCCTGCCGGGCGATCGCGGCTTCCAGCTCCGGCACGGCGTCGAGGCGCTCCAGCACGCCCAGCATCCCGCGCACGGTCGCGATGTTGGCGGCACACTCCGCCACCGGATCGAGTCCCGAGCTGTCCGGAAACGTGTCGAAGTAGAGGCAGCCCGGATAGCCCTGCCGGCGCACCTCACGCAGCAGTTCCAGCGTCTGCAGCGTGTGCACCGCCCCCACCATCAACCCGTCGTCGCGCTTCCCATAGCCGTCGTTGAGATGCACGCCGAGCAGCCGGCTGAACCGCCCGACCAGGGCTGCCGCATAGGCGGGCTGCTCGTCGGCGTAGAGCACGTGCGCGAAGTCGAGCGTCACGCCGAGATTGGGCAGGCCCAGCTCGCGGATCGCCAGCAGCGTCGTCGCCGCGTCCGGCAGCATGGAAAAGGCCCGCGGCTCGTTCGGCTTGTATTCCAGGCTGATATCGATCCCGGGCGCGTGCTCGGCCACCGCCCGGATCCCCTCCAGCTCCAGGTCCCACAGCCGCGCATGGTCGGCCCCGAACGCGTAGTCGAACCCGTCCTGCCCGAGCCACAACGTCATCAGCCGCCCACCGGCCTCCTGCAGCGCGTCGACCCCACGCTTGGTGAGGTCGATCGCCCGCTGCCTCACGGCGGGATCGGCGTGGGTGAAGGCCCCCGCCCGGTAGGCCGGATCGCCATAGTACCGCATGGCGAACCCGTTCAGCGTCAGCCGCCCCAGCATCTGCCGCAGTGCCCCCGGCGGCAGCCCCTCCACCTGGTCCGGATAGTTCAGATCGACGGTGTCGAGGCTCTCCACGCTCGCCGCCCGCTCCAGGCACTCCGCGGTCGAGGGCTTGCGCTGGTCGCCCCAGTACAGCTCCGGCCTCGCGGCGAACGAGTTGAGCCTGGCGGCGAACAAAGGCTGCATTCCGGACCTCGCATGCGGCAAGGCCCGCTATCTGCCACGCACGCCGGCACCACGCGAGCGCCCCGCAAGCTCACCGTATAACGAGCGGTCCCCTCCGTGTGGTGCTCCTCGCCGCCCCCAGCGCCACTGCGGCCCGCGCACCGGTGCCGACGACATCGTCGACGTCCATCGCATAGTGCAATGTCGCCGCCGCGACCGCCCGGGCATTCAGCAGGAGCATCTGGCGGTCCACGTTCCGGATGGTGTCGCAGGCCTTGTGATAGCAGGCGTCCATCGGCTGGCCCGCGGTGCCACCGAAGATCGCCGCCTGCGCCGTCGTCTTGACCTCCTCGGCCCCGGTATAGAGGCCGCCCGTCGCGATGCCGGCAGCCACGAACGGACCGTGATCGGACTGGCCGTCCATCGGGATCGGCGCGGTCGCTAAACTCCGTACCTTGAAGAAGCGGACCAGGAAGCGCTCGATCGCCGCCGATCCCGGCGGACCCTCGTCGCCGTCGTAGACGAAGCGCACCGGATTGGGCGAACCCACCATGTCGACGTTCAGGTAGAGGGCGATCCTGCCCCTCGCCACCGCCGACAGGTGATCGACATAGTGCGTCGACCCGACGAGCCCCGCCTCCTCCGCCGTCCACCAGGCGAACCGCACCTTGTTGCGCGGGCTCACCTTCTTCATCTGCAGGGCGACCTCGAGGATGGCGGCACTGCCCGAGCCGTTGTCGTTGATGCCGGGTCCGGCCGCGGCCGAGTCGAGGTGCGCCCCGACCATGACGACGTGATCGGCACTCCCGCCTCGCGTCTCGGCCAGCAGGTTGGCCGTCGTTAGCGTCTGCCGCCGCACATTGGCGAACAGCTGCAGCCTGGTTCCCCGCGTCGACGACCAGGCCACGCCCAGGGGATAGCTTGTCATCAACACAGGGATGCCGCCCCGATAGGCCGCCGAGACCGAGGCCTCGAACAGGGCCTTCCTGTCCGCCGTGTCGCCCTGGTTGAAGATCACGACCGCCGAGGCGCCCGCCCCCGCCGCGTTCTCCGCCTTGACCTCGAAATCGCAGGCACCACGCTGGACAAGCGCGATGTCACCGGCCGGGAAGCCGGCGAAATCGGCCTTCTCACAGCCGCTGGTCGATCGGTTGCCGGGACCCAGCTTCAGGTCGACCGCCGTCACCCCGGCGGTCACCCGGCCGGGATCGCTCTGGTCGGCGACCGCGAAATCGGTGCCCTCGACATAGCTCACCGCATCCGGCGAAACCTGATGGAGGATCGACGGCCCGATCGGCGTGGCGGCCACATAGTCGAGCTTCTGCACCGTCACGAGGTAGCCCGCGGCCCGCATCAGGCCGGCCACGTAGCCGACCGATCGCCGGTGACCCTGGAAGCCAGCGAAACGGTTGCCGCGGCTGATGTTGGCGATGTGCTGCAACGCCTGCTGGTGGGTGCGCACGCCGTCCAGCGTCATGCATTCGAGCAGCTTCTGCTGCGTGTCGTTCCGTCGGAGCGCACAGTCCGTCGATGCAGCGCTGACCGGTCCACCGTGTACCAGCCAGAGGGCTGCGACGGCGGCGAGGGCCGGCCTCGTCCAGGCTCGCATGCTTCGTCCCCTCCGGGCGATCCCTCAAGCGGACGCCCGATCGGACATGCTCCGGACAAGGGCCCGACAGGACAATGTGCCTGCGGCGATTTTCCGGACCAAACGGCACGCCGCCGTCACGCGGTACGGTGTCGGAGAAAGCCGCGGGCGCCCCTCACGCCCGCGTGCCGTCAGGAGATCAGCGGACGAAGAGGTGCCCGCGCCGCTCCGTGTTCTTGAGCTTCTTCGCCGCCGACTTGCCGGCGATCCGCAGGCCGTTGATGTCCGTGGTGCTCATCGCGTAGCGCAGCGTCGCCGCCGCGATCGCGTCGGCGTTCAGGCTCAGCACGGGCAGGTCGACGTTGCGGAAGTCGTCGCAGGCCTGGTGGTAGCAGGGATCGAAGGCTTCCCCCGCCGTGCCGCCGAAGAGGCGCGCCTCTTCGGCCGTCTTGATGTCCTCCGCCCCGGTGAACAGGCCGCCGGCCGGAATGCCCTCGGCGATGAAGGGGCCGTAGTCGGACCGCCCGTCGAACGCCGTCGGCCGCGAGGCGAGCCCGCGCGCCTTGTAGAAGTTCGTGAAGAAGCGCTCGATCGGGCCCGAGCCCAGCGGCCCCGGCGTGCCGAAGCCCGAACCGTCGCCGTCATAGACGAAGCGGCCGGGATTGGGCGATCCCACCATGTCGAAGTTCAGGTAGAGGGCGATGTTGATCTTCTGCGCGGTGGACAGGCTCTCGACATAATGGGTCGAGCCGACGAGCCCGGCCTCCTCCGCCGTCCACCAGGCGAAGCGCACCTTGTTGCGCGGGATCACGTTCTTCATCTGCAGTGCCGTCTCGAGAATGGCCGCACTGCCAGAGCCGTTGTCGTTGATGCCCGGTCCTTCGTAGACCGAGTCGAGATGCGCCCCGACCATCACGACATTGTCGGCCCGTCCGCCGCGCGTCTCGGCCAGCACGTTGGCCGTCGAGAGCGAGCGCCGGATCACATTGGCGAACAGGCGGAGCGTCAGTCCGTCGGTGTTGGCGAACGTGGCACCCAGGTCGTAGCTCGTCATCACGACCGGGATGTCGCCCGAATACTCCGCACCGAGCGTGCCGAGGAACAAGTCCTGACGGTCCGGCGTGTCCAGGTTGCCCTGGTTGAAGATCACGGCACCCGCCGCACCGGCGTTCGCCGCGTTCTCAGCCTTCACCCGGAAGTCGCAGGAGCCTCGCTGGATGAGCGCGATGGCACCCGTCGGAAAGCCCGCGAAGTCGGCAGCTTCGCAACCGCTCGTCGAGGTATTGCCGAGTCCCAGTTGCAGATCGACCGCCTTGACCGCACCGGTCACGTCGCCGGGCTCGCTCTGGTCGGCGACAAGGAAGTCGGTCCCCTCTTCGTAGGTCGTGGCCGTCGGTGCCGTCTGCTCCAGGGCCGACGGCCCGACCGGCGTCGCCGCCAGATAGTCGAACCGCTGCAGCCTCACGGCATAGCCCGCCTCGCGCAGCAACCGCGCCACGTAGGCCGCCGAGCGCTCGTGGCCCGGCAGGCCCGCGAACCGCCTGTTGTCGCTCCGGTTCGCGATGTTCTGCAGCTGCCGCTGATGCTCCCGCACGCCCTGAAGCGTCACGCATTCGAGCAGCTTCTTCTCGGTATTGTTGATGCGCGCCGCGCACGCGGCGGGGCTGACCGCCCCGGCCGACTGCACGCCCAGCAAGCCGAGCGCCGCCGCGCCCAGGGCGACTGTCGTCCAACCTCGCATGCTTCACTCCCTGTCTACGCCCGACATGGGCATCAAAGGACAGCATGCTGTTGAGACGATGACGTTTTGGCAACCCCGCCACCATGTCCCGTCCAGGTACTTTGGAGATGCGGTTGATAACAATTACCGCACAAGCCTTAGTAGTTTGACGAGATCATCGACACCTCTACGGGCGGAAGCATCATCTTCTTCTTAGGTCCATCCCACGGCACAGAGCCGGTGCCAAATTTTTTGCCTGCAGAACCATCTGCAATGGTTGAATTCTAAGCTACGAACCGCCGCGGCGAGCAGTGTGAAGGCGTGGTAGGCTACGCGGAGCGATGGCTTGAGGTCAGCGCGGGTCGCTCGTCTCCGCCGGACTCCACCCCCTGGGCGCCTCCAGCATCGGGGCCTTAGGATGCCCGTCCGGGTCATTGAAGAGGCGCGTCCCGAGATCGTGGTCGTTCATCTCGACAATGGGATGCCACCGGCCGTCGAGGAGGACACCCAGCATTCCAACTCGGCCGAAGCGAGGGCGATGTCCGCGTGGCGCAAGTAGAGGCAACCGATCGGCGCGATCGCGTCCGGATCGTCGGTCTTGGCGAGGAAATGCCCCTAGCCGGTACAGTCGAAGAAGAAGAGATCGCCAAAGCGGTAGAGCTTGCGCGGACCAAGAACGGAGCCGTAGAATAACTCCGACCGGTCGGTGTCGGCGACAGGTACAGCGATCTTGCCGATCTGTCCGAGACTCAGGCGCACGGGGCGTTCTTTGCTGGCGGTCGCCCCCTCGCGCTACCGCAGTTCGATGCGACCCAGAACGTTTTGATTGCTGTTGCGAAGCTCGAACGTCCCACGCACTGCGGCCTTGGACGGACCTACCATGACGCGACAGGCATAAGTATCGGTCGCAGTGATGCCTGTCCAAATACGGCAGGTGGAACCGGCGGTCAGCGTTGAACTGCAGGTGGTTCCCAGTTGCAGCGCGGTGGCTCCGTTGCTCCCGAGAATCTTGAAACCGGACAGCGTGATCGCCGCCGAGCCTCCATTAAAAATGCTGCAGAGAGCGACAGCCTGCGACTGACCCGCATACAACCCTCCAGCCGCCATCAACTCCGCTGCGTATACGGTACCGGCGAGCACTGTCCCGAGACCGGCCGCAAAAACAGCCATAATCTTGCGTGTCACCGCTTTCTGCACCACTCAAACCCCCATTTTACGTTGTCGCTTTGCAGTTTAATGCTGCTGGCGAAGCCTGTCATCGTAGCTGGTACGGGAAATTCCTACGCCTCCATCAACCAAAACTCGGACAAAAAGGAACTTGATCCTTGAGGTTGTCAGGAGTATGTTCCTCTCCATCATGAAGCCCACCACCAAGACCCGACCCAAGCTGACCGATGAGCAGGCCATGCGCCGGCTCGCCCGCTGGAGCCGTCTCGGCCTGCCGCTGGAGCGGCTCGCCGAGATCTCCGGCCGCTCCGTCGCCCAGCTTCAGAAGATGATGGCGTCCGACGCCTATGTCGTGACGCAGCGCGAGATCGAGGAGCAGATGAATCTGCCCTACGACGTGCTCATGCAGCAGCTCTACGAACAGGCCAGTCAGGTGGTGAGCGAGTGGCTCGGCAAGCTCGAGGGGCCGGCCGACCGGCGACGCTGGCACTGAGCCGTGCCGTGAGCGCTGCCCCCTCGCCGACGCCGCGGGTCCGCCGCGAGCCCTACCTTCGGGTCGGGCGGACCCGCCGGCGGCTGGCCTGCAAGCTGGCGCGCGGCGCGTCCCCGGAAGTGGCGGGTGCCGCCCTCCACATCGGCCCGGACGAACTGCAGGCGATCCTCGGCGAGGAGGAGTTCCAGGAACTCGTCGCGTCCTACCGCGAGCTGCGCCTCCTGCCCCGCGACGAGCTGATAGCACGGCTCGAGGATGTCGCCCAATACGTCCTCCTGGAGTTGATGGAGGAGCGGCACCCCGGTGTCTGCGCCTGGTTCTTCCACCACAGCCTGCGCAAGCGCGACCCCGTCGCCGTGCTGGCCGGCATGGTCGCCGACAGCCTGGAGCGCCTGAGCCGCGAGCCGGCAACGCCCCCGCCGAGACGGCGCCCGAAGCCACGCGCCTACGACGACATCGACGCTCTGCGTCATCGCATCAGCGCCTATCTGCGTGCCGTCGTCCTGGCCGAGCACGGCGCCCGGCTACGGGCAGCACCCGAGACGTCCTCGCCGCCGGCTTCCCCCCGCCCTGATCTGCCGGAAGCTCGCCGGGCCCCGACGATGCCATCCGCCCCAACCGGTAGCCTCACCCCGGAGCCGGTCCACAGCCGACCGCGTCACGACACCTCCTGATCGGGCCCGCCGGTCCCGCTCGTCCTACCCCTTCTCGCCTCATCGTCCATTCCCCGACCAGCCCCCACCCGATTCGGGTGATCGGGGCCGCTGCCGATTCCGCGTTGGGCAGACTCCACGCTGGCGTCCCGAGGGAGCGCCGCTGCGCTGGCCCGTCCCGCTTGGTCCCCGTTCCCGTTGCCTCTACCCTCGGGCCCGCCGGCGATGTGGTGGGACGAGGCGATGAAGATCCGGGACATCAGGGCGACGCCGATCAATGTGCCGCTCGAAGCGCCCTATCTGTGGTCCTACGGGTCGCTGCCGGGCTTCTCCCAGACCGTCGTCGAGGTGGTCACCGACGACGGGCTCGTCGGCATCGGCGAGGCGCCGGGTGCCGGCAGTGCCGCCCTGATCCTTAACCGGCTGGCTCCGGCGCTGGTGGGCCGTGACCCGTTCGACATCCAGGGTGCCGAGCTCCGCTGCCTGTCGCCTGAGCCCGGCATCCAGTCCTTTACCGACTTTGCGACGCGGGCGGCGTTCGGCGGAATCGAGATCGCCTTGTGGGACCTGCGCGGGAAGGCGTGGGGCCAGCCGGTGTACCAGCTGCTCGGCGGGGCGGTGCGCAAGGAGATCGCCTTCACCGACTATTTCGCCTACCGGCTCGAGGCCGACGGTGCCGGCGGCGAGTCCACGCCCGAAGCCGTCGCCGACTACTGCCAGATGCTGATGGCGGAGCACGGCACAACCTTCTTCGAGGGCAAGGTCGCCGATCCCGACCCCAAGTACGCCATCCGCCTCGTCGCCACCCTGCGACGGCGGCTGGGCGATGCCGTGTTGCTGCGGATCGACTCCAACCATGCCTATTCGGTGGGGGCCGCCCGGATGCTGGCCCCGGCCTTCGAGGAACTGGGCGTCGACAATTGGGAGGATCCCGTCGGCACCTGGGAGGAGATGGCGCGCCTGCGGCCGCACACGCGCCTGCATTTCTCGTCCCATCATCTAGACCTGCCGAAGGCGGTGGCCCTGGGTGTTCCCGACGCCGTCGTCACCAGCATCGCCGGCCATGGCGGCTTCGCGCGGACGCAGCGGTTCGTCGGCGCCCTGGAGGCGATGGGCCTGGGCTTCTGGTGCTACTCGGGCGATTCGGGCATCGGCAGTGCGGCCTATCTCCACCTGCTGGCCGCCACGCCGATCGCCCGCGGGCCCAGCCAGTCCCTGTTCCGCATGCAGCCCGTCGACGTCATCGCCGAGGGCCCGTTCCGCCCCCACCGCAACGTGATCAGCGTGCCGGAAGGTCCGGGTCTCGGAGTTACGCTGGATCCCGATCGGCTGGCCTTCTGCCGGCTTCATTTCGAGACCAACGGACCGATGAACAAGTATCACGACCCGGTCGCCCCGGGCGTGTTCCGGCGGCTGCCCCTCGCCTGAGGCACCGCCCTTCGCGTCGCACTTTGCAAGCAGCGGCCACGAATCGGACACGAATCGGCGGCACGCTTCCTGCAGCATGGCCGGCGGACCCTTCGCCGGAGCCCCCATGCATCTGCCGCCCGCCCGCGAACGCCTCGCCTTCCTCGACGCCTATCGGGGTCTGGCGGCACTGGCCGTCGCCCTGCTCTATCACTTCGAACACTTCAGCGGCACGTTCCAGCCGGGCGCTCTCCCCTTCGCCGCGGCCCCGGGCTACGGCTGGCCGCTCTTGTCGCTGGCCTACGAGAAGGGTTTTCTCGCCGTCGACTTCTTCTTCATCATCTCGGGCTGCGTCTTCCAGCACGTCTACGGCGAGGCGGTGGCGAAAGGGGCCGTGGACGCCCGCACCTTCTTCGTCCACCGGGTGAGCCGGCTCTACCCCGTCCACCTCGTCACCCTGCTGGCGACGCTCGTGCTGATGACGGCCTTCCACGCCCTCACCGGCCGCTTCCCGCTCCACCAGCACAACAACGACCTCTATCACCTCGGCCTGAACCTGCTCTTCCTGCAGAAGGGGTTCTTCGACGCCGGCATGTCGTTCAACGCCCCCTCCTGGTCGCTGTCGGTCGAGGCCTTCCTCTATCTCGTCTTCTTCGTCCTCATCGTCCGCCGCGCCCCGCTCCTGGCCTTCGCCGCCCTGGCCCTCCTCGGCCTCGCCATGGGCCGCCTGCAGCTCCACCACACCTTCCTCCTCAACGTCGAGATCGGCCGCGGCCTGTTCGGCTTCTGCTGGGGCGTCATCCTCGCCCAGTGGCTGGCGACCCCGCGCGGCCCGATGCTCGCCGCCCTCGCTGCCGCCTCGATGCTAGCCGGTGTCTCCGTCCTCGGCCGACTGCTCCACATCGGCGTCACCGACCTCCAGGCAGCCTCCCTCTTCACCCTCCTGATCGCCGCCCCGTTCGTCCTGCCCCCGCTCCGCCATGCCCTGGAGCGCCCCGCCCTGGTCTGGCTGGGCGACCGGTCGCTGGCCGTCTATCTCGTCCACCTCCCGGTCCAGATGGCGATCCTGCTGGCGCTGGTCGCACTCGGCCTGCCGATCCCCGTCGACAAGCCGTGGTTCATGGCCCTCTATGCGGCCCTCATCCTGACGGCCGCTGGCATCCTCCACACCCGCCTGGAGCGCCCCGCCCAGTCCTGGCTGCGCTCGGCGCTGAAGGGACGACGGGCGGTCGCCGTGGCCTGACGCCCCCACATGCTGGTCAGGGCCAACCCGTTCGGCTAGCGCAGGGCGGATGACGATCGCCGGACGGGCCGACCCATGAACCAGCGCCTCCATTTCATCTCCGGCCTGCCGCGCTCCGGCTCGACCCTGCTGGCCGGCATCCTGCGCCAGAACCCGCGCTTCTACGCCGCCATGACGGGACCGGTCGGCACGCTCTTCGGCCTGATGCTGAACGCCATGGGGGCCGGCAACGAGACCGCCCTCTTCCTCAGCGAGGACCAGAAGCGGGACATGCTCCGCGGCCTGTTCGAGGCCTACTACCGGCCGCAGGCGGAGAAGGAGGTGATCTTCGACACCAACCGAGCCTGGTGCTCGCGGCTGCCGGCGCTCCTGTCGCTCTATCCCGAGAGCAAGGTGCTCTGCTGTGTCCGCAACGTCGCCTGGGTGATGGACAGCATCGAGTCGCTGGTGCGCAAGAACGCCTTCGAGCCGTCACGCCTGTTCGGCAGCCCCGACGAGCGGGCGACGGTGTTCAGCCGGGTCGAGGCGCTGGCCAACCGCGACCGCCTCGTCGGCTTCGCCTGGTCGGCGCTGAAGGAGGCCTATTACGGCGAGCACTCGGCCTCCCTGCTGCTGATCGAGTACGACATCCTCTGCCAGCGTCCGCGGGACACGCTGCAGCTCGTCTACCAGTTCCTGGAGGAGCCCTGGTACGAGCACGATTTCGACAGCGTCGACTATGCCGAGCCCGAGTTCGACGCCCAACTCGCCACCTCGGGCCTGCACACCGTGAAGCGCAAGGTCGAGTGGAAGCCGCGCCGCACGGTGCTCCCTCCCGACCTGTTCGAGAAATACGCCGCGCTGGCCTTCTGGCGGGACCCGAAGGGCTCGGCCGCCTGGCGCATCACGATGCAGGGTGAGTCGCAGGCGTCGGGCGCAACGACCGCTTCGGACATGGCGACGAACGCCTGATGCACGCGAAGCGCCACAGTGCTGCTGTCGCCTTCTTGCTGATCTACGCGACGACGTCGGCAAAGCTGGTCGCCGTGCTCCGCGTATGGTAAAGTATTCTTAATCGTTAGTACTACATGGCGACGGCAGGAGACGCCATGCTGCTGCATGACGGATTTCGCACGGCCCTGCGCCGCGTCCTCGATGGCCGATACATCCGTGTAGCTGCGGTAGTTCTGGCGGCATGCACAGCCGGTGACGCGCTGGGCGCCCCGCGCGCCGTCGTCGGCGGGACGCTGCAGCGTTGGCACTGCGTGACGGTGGACTTCACCGGCCCCGATCGCCGCGAGGAGCCGGCCACCTTCCGCGACTACCGGCTCGACGTCACCTTCACCCACACCGCGACCGGAACAAAGCTCGTGGTGCCGGGCTTCTTCGCCGCCGACGGCCGGTCAGCCGACAGCGGTGCCGCCTCGGGAACGGTGTGGCGGGCCAACTTCGCCCCGCCGCTGGCCGGTGCCTGGACCTATCGGGCATCCTTCCGCACCGGAACGGACGTGGCCGCCTCCGCCAGCGCAACCGCGGGCACGGCACAGGCCCCCATCGACGGTGCAAACGGCGGATTCACCGTCGGTGCCGGGACGGCCACCGGACGCGACTTCCGCGCCCTAGGACCGCTGCGGCACACGTCCGGCCATTATGCCCGGTTCGCCGGCGGTACGACGTTCGTCAAGGGTGGCTCGGACAGCCCCGAGGATCTGCTGGCATTCGCCGACATCGATGGCACGGTCGCTACCCACCGCTACGCCACGCATGTTGCCGAGTGGCGGGCCGGCGACCCGACCTGGCATGGCGGCCGTGGCAAGGGCCTGATCGGTGCCATCAACTATCTGTCCGGTCGCGGGATCAACTCGCTCTACCTCCTGACACTGAATGCCAGAGGCGACTCCAACGACGTCTGGCCGTGGACGACCGCCACCGCCACGACGACCTACGACGTCAGCAAGCTGGCGCAGTGGGAGATCGTTCTCACCCACATGGAGAGGCGCGGGATTGCGGCCCAACTCGTCCTCCAGGACGACGTGCCGCTCGACATGTTCGACTCGGGCAATGGGAGCGTCGCCCGCTCGATCTACTACCGCGAAATCGTCGCCCGCTTCGCGCACCACAACGCGCTGTTCATCATTCCCAAGGAGGAGATCCACTACACGCGGGCGCAGATCCTCGCGATCGCGAACCTGTTCCGCGCGCTGGACCCCTACGATCACCCGATCATCCTGCACAACGACCGCAACAAGGGCGAGGCTACGTTCGCGCCCCTTCTCGGCACCCCGCCCATCGACGGTGTCTCGCTGCAGGAGGTCGACCCGACGCCGATCGTCCGGCGCTGGGTCAGCGGCTCGGCGTCGGCTGGACGCCCCTGGACCGTCACCTGGGACGAGCAGGCCCCCACCTTTGCCGGCGCCTTCCCGGACGACCGCGACGGTGCCGCCGCGAACAACGACAAGTTGCGCAAGAAGTGGTGGCAGATCGTCTTCAACAGCAGTGCGGGTGCGGAGTGGATCCTCCGTCCCGGCGGCGTCGGCGTGGAGAGGTCGATCGAGGACCTTCATCGTTGGGACAGCGTCTGGCGCTGGACCGGTGCCGCGGTCTCCATCGTCGCCCAGGCGATTCCGGTCGCCCTGATGCGCAACGCCGACGCGCTCACCACGCCAACGACGGACTCGGTGATGGCGCAGGCCGGCCAAGTCTACGCGATCTACCTGCCCGAGGGTGGGCGACCGACCCTGGACCTGACGGGCTATCCGCGGCAGTTCTCGGTGAAGTGGTACGATCCCCGGGCCGGCGGCGGTCCGCAGCTCGGATCGGTCGCGACCGTCACCGGCGGTACCAAGGTCGATCTCGGCGATCCGCCGCGGGATCCTGCGAAGGATTGGGTCGTCGTCGCCCGCCGCTTGTAGCCGCGGCCGGAACTCTAAAGAAAAAGGCCCCGGACTCCTGTCCGGGGCCTTCGGCTCGTCAGAGCTCGTTCAGCCCTCGATGTCGACGCCGTAGAAGACGTGACCGCCGAACGGATCGATCTTGAAGTTCTTCACTTCCTTGCGAATCGGCTTGTAGACCACCGAGTGGGCGATGGTCACCCAGGGAGCATCTTCCTTGAAGATCTTCTGCGCCTGCTCATAGAGCTTGGTGCGCTCGGCCTGATCGGTCGTGGACTTGGCCTTCTTGATCAGGTCGGAATACTCCTGGTTGCACCAGCGCGCGCGGTTGGTGTTGCCGACGGCCTCGCAGCTCAGGAGCACGCCCAGGAAGTTGTCGGGATCGGCGATGTCGGCGGTCCAACCCATCAGCAGGGTCTCGAACTCGCCCTCCTTCGAGCGCTTCAAATACTCGCCCCACTCGTAGGAGACGATGTCGGCATCCACGCCGACGGCCTTCCAGTCGGCCTGGATCAGCTCGGCCATGCGCTTGGCGTTCGGGTTGTAGGGCCGCTGCACCGGCATCGCCCAGACGTTCGTCTTCAGCCCGTCGACGCCCGCCTCCTTCAGGAGGGCCTTCGCCTTCTCGGGATCATAGGGATAGTCGACCGTGTCCTCGGCATAGCCCCAGACCGTCGGCGGCATCGGGTTCTTGGCGACAGTACCGGCCCCCTGGAACACGGCGTCGATGATCGCCTGCTTGTTGATCGCCATGTTGAGCGCCTGACGCACGCGCTTGTCGTCGAAGGGCTTCTTCTCGGTCTGGAAGGCCAGATAGCCCACGTTCAGGCCCGGCTGGTCGAGCACGTTGATGGCCGGGTCCGCCTTCATCGCCTCGATGTCGGCCGGGTTCGGGTAGGTCATCACATGGCATTCGCCGGCCTTCAGCTTCTGCCAGCGCACCGACGCGTCGGGCGTGATGGCGAAGATCAGGTTGTCGAGCGGTGCCTTGCCGGCCCAGTAGTCGGGGAACGCCTTGTAACGGATCACGGCGTCCTTCTGATAGTCGACGAGCTGGAACGGACCGGTGCCGACCGGTTCGAGATCGAACTTCTCGGGCGTGCCGGCCTTCATCATCTGGTCGGCATATTCGGCCGACATCACCACCGCGAAGTCCTGCGAGAACAGCGGGATGAAAGTCGCATCCGGGTTGTTCAGCGTGAACTTGATCGTGAGGTCGTCGACCTTCTCGATGCTCTTGATCAGCTCAGGCAAGCCCGAGCCCTCGAAGTACTCGTAGGTGCCGCCCGACACCTTGTGATAGGGGTGCTCCTTGTCGAGCTGGCGGTTGATCGAGAACAGCACGTCGTCCGCATTGAAGTCGCGGCTCGGCGTGAAGGTCTTGGTCGTCTGCCACTTCACGCCCGGGCGCAGCTTGATCGTGTAGACGGTGCCGTCGTCCGAGACGGTGTAGCTCTCGGCCAGTGCCGGCTGCAGCGTCGTGGTACCGTTTTCCGGCTCGAACAGACGGTTGAAGACCTGCCGCGAGCTGGCATCGAAGGTGGTGCCGGCCGTGAAGAGCTGGGGATTGAAGCCCTCGGGGCTACCCTCCGAGCAGAAGACGAGTGTCTTGGCCTCGGCCTGGACCACCAGCGCCAGCGCGGCGACGGCACCCAGCAGACCGGCTTTGAGCATGCGGTGCATCGATCTTTGTCCTCCCATTCCATCCCGGCGACGGAACGCCGGGAGCATGTGGTGGGCGACGGATGCTCCCGGGTCAATCCATTGTCAAACCTGAGGCAACGGCTTTGCGACAGGGGCCGTGAGCTGCGGTTGCGGAAGTGCGCGCTCGATCGCCCGACACGCGCGGAGCACCAGCGCGTCCGCATATTTCGGCCCGACCACCTGGCAGGAGAGCGGCAGGCCGTCCTTCGTGCGCCCGAAGGGCACCACGGCAGCCGGCTGCTGGGTGAGATTGAAGGGAAAGCTGAACCCGGCCCAATCGATCCAGCGCCGCTGGCCGCTGCCGCGCACGGTCTCCGCACCGGCGGGCAGCGGCTTCACGGCGACCGCCGGGGTCAGCAGCAGGTCGTACCGCCCGAAGAACAGCTGCATCGCCACGCCCATGGCACCGCGCTCCGCCTGGGCGGTCAGGAGGCGGGCGGCGTCGACGTCCCTACCCTCCGCCGCCGCCTCCAGCAGGCCAGGATCGACAAGCTGCCGCTTCGCAGGATCCAGTGTATCGACGACCCGCGCCGCCGCCGGAAACCAGGTCGCGGCGAACAGATCGCGCGAATTCGCGAATCCGGGATCCTCCTCGACGACCACCGCACCGAGATCGCCAACCGTCTTCAAAAGCGAGACGAACCCGGAGCGGATCTCCGGATCGACCTCAAGATGACCGAGATCGACGCTGGCCGCGATCCGCAGGCCGGCGATCCCGGCATCGAGGTCGGCCGTGTAGTCGCGGTCATCGTACGGCAGGCCATGCCAGTCGCGCAGGTCGGGGCGGCTGACGGCGTTCATCATCGCCGCCGCATCGGCCACCGTGCGGGTCATCGGACCGAGATGCGCCACGGTGCCGAAGGGCGAGAGAGGCCAGGCCGGCACGCGCCCGAAGGTGGGTTTCAGCCCGACGATCCCGCAGAAGGCGGACGGGATGCGGATCGAGCCGCCGCCATCCGTGCCGACATGGAGGACACCCATGCCGAGGGCGGCGGCGATCGCCGCACCTCCGCTCGACCCGCCCGCGGTCAGCCGGAGATCGAACGGGTTGCGGGCCACCTCGCCGAACGGGTTGTCGGTGACGGCCTTCCAGCCGAACTCTGGCGTGGTCGTCTTGCCGAGCAGCACGGCCCCGGCCTCGCGGAGGCGTGCCGTGATCGGCGCATCGGCCGACTCGGGACCGGCGTCAGCCAGCGTTCGGCTGCCGCGCCGCGTCGGCCAGCCCTGGACATGAATGATGTCCTTGATCGTCGCCGGGACGCCGTCGAGCGGCCCGAGCTCGTCACCTGTCCGCCAGCGCTCCTCCGAGCCCACCGCCGCTGCGAGGGCGGAGTCAGGATAGACCTGACAGAAAGCGCCGGTGGCCTCGTTCCAGCGTTCGATGCGGGCCAGTGCCGCCTGCGTCGCCTGGACCGGCGAGGCCTGCCGGGTCCGGTAGAGCTGCGCGAGGTCGGCGGCGGACTGCTGCGCCAGGGTATCGTCTGTCATGGGCGATGGCTCGCAGGTCTGATATGGACTCGAGACTCGACCCATCGGGTTTGCCTACCACTTCGGTCGAGATATCTAACGGCAGGTGTTCAGCTCAACACGGAGAAATCCACCATGGCGCTACGCATCGGCGATGTCGCCCCCGACTTCGAGCAGGAGTCGACCGATGGCCCGATCCGCTTCCACGCGTGGAAAGGCGACAAGTGGGCGATCCTCTTCTCGCACCCCAAGGACTTTACCCCCGTCTGCACCACCGAGCTCGGCGAGGTGGCGCGCCTGAAGCCCGAGTTCGAGAAGCGCAACACGAAGGTGGTCGGCCTCTCCGTCGATCCTCTCGACGATCACCGCCGCTGGGTCGGCGACATCGCCGAGACGCAGGGCCACGCGCTCAACTTCCCGCTGCTGGCCGATGCCGACCGCAAGGTGAGTCTGCTCTACGACATGATCCACCCGAACGCCTCGGACAGCTTCACCGTGCGCTCGGTGTTCATCATCGACCCGAACAACAAGGTGCGCCTCATCATCACCTACCCGGCACCGACGGGCCGCAACTTCGCCGAGATCCTCCGCGCGCTCGATGCGCTGCAACTGACCGACGGCTACAGCGTGGCCACGCCGGTGAACTGGAAGGACGGCGACGACTGCATCATCGTGCCCTCGCTGACCGATCCCGAGGTCATGAAGCAGAAGTTCCCGAAGGGCTGGAAGGAGCTGAAGCCTTATCTGCGGGTGACGCCCCAGCCGAACCGTTGAGCCAGCCGACCCTGCGTCGGGTCGGGAGGGATGATCTTCCCCTCCTGATCGAGCTGGCCCGTGCCTTCCGCGCGGAGGACGGCCACCCGCTCCGTCCCGAGGGCGAGCGGGCGCTGGCCGAAGTGTGCGCCGGCGAGCCGCTAGCGCGGGGCTACCTCATCGAGGTCGAGGGCCGCACGGTCGGCTACACGGTCCTGGGCCTCGGTTTCGGCATCGAGTTCGGCGGTCGCGACGTCTTCGTGGACGATCTCTACATCGTCCCCGAAGCGCGCGGGCGTGGCCTCGGCAAGGCGGTCATGACCTTGCTCGAGACCGAGGCGCGCGGACTGGGTGCGAAGGCGATGCACCTCGTCGTCGATCCGGAGAATGCCCCGGCCCGCGCGGTCTACAGTCGTGCCGGCTTCGAGGGATCCCACTGGCTCCTGATGTCGCGGCGGCTCTGAGCGCTCAGAGCACCTCGTCCTTGAAGCGATAGCCGGCATAGGCCGCCTTCAGGGCCAGCATGCGCGTACCCGGCAGTGGGAACCGCGGCGGCGGCGTCAGGAACGGCGCCGGCAACGGTGGATCGGGCTCCTTGCCGGCGAGCAGCGCTGCCGCCGCCTTGCCGAACAGCGTGCCGAAGGAGACCCCGCTGCCGTGATAGGCCATGCCGGCGAGCGTGCTCCGCCGATCGTCGAGCCAGCCCAGATGGGGCATGAAGTCCCGTGCCAGGCAGACGAGGCCCCACCAGGCATAGTCGGTCCCGACCTCCTTCCAGGCCGGGAACTTCTCCCCGAGCCGCCGCCGCATCCAGGCGATCCGCTCCTGGAACGCCGCGGGCGACGCGTCCGTGCCGCCGCGTGCACCGAACAGCAGCCGCCCGTCCCGCAGAAGGCGGATATAGAACAGCAGGTTGCGTGTATCGGCGATCAGCGCCGGCTTGCTCCAGTGCGCCGCCCGCTCCGCCTCGGTCAGCGGCCGCGTCACGACAATCGCCGAGAGTGCCGGCAAGACGCGGCCAGCGAGATCGCCATCCAGACCTTCCGGCGTGTAGCCGTTGGTGGCGACCAGCACGCGGCCCGCCCGCACAGTCCCGCCCGGCGTGACGAGCCGATGCCCTTCGCCGTCCTGCTCCCATCTGGTGACCGGACTGTGCGGATAGACCTTCGCCCCATGTCGGACGGCAGCGCCGGCGAGGCCGCGCACCCAGCGCATCGGGTGCAGGCCGAAATAGTGCGGCACGACCAGGGCCCCGTAGGCTTCCGGCGCCCGCAGCAGCCGCTCCTCCAGCTCGGGCTGGCGCAGCAATTCCCACTTCTCGCCGAACATCCGCTGCACCATCGCCTGCTTGCTCTGCAGCTCGATCCAGCGCGAGGGCTTGTGGGCCACATAGTACTCGGCGTCGCCCGTCGGCTCGACGTCGATCTGCTCCTCCTGCGTGATCTGCCGGACGAGGGCGACCGCACCTTTCTGGGCGTTGAAGTAGCGGCGGGCCGCGTCGCCCCCGTAGCTCTGGGCCATCTCGCCATAGCCGAGCTTGCTGCCGCCCATCCCGCAGAAGCCGCCATTGCGGCCCGAGGCACCCCAGCCGATCGCACCGGCCTCCAGCACCACCGCCTGGATGCCGTGCTCGCGCGCCAGATGGTAGGCGGCCGACAGGCCGGTATAGCCGCCGCCGATGACGGCAACCTCGGCAGACATATCGGCGTTCAGGGGACTCAGCCCCAGCGTGTCGGGCCCTGCCGTCGCCTCCCAGTAGCTGCCGACCGGCACCGTGCGGTCGTAGTGGCGGACGTCGTAGAGAGAGGTTTCGAGCATGGGTCGTCCGCGATGGGCTGCTGGCCGCCGGAACCTAGGGCCGCTAGATATCGTCGGCCAGTCGGCTTCTCCTCATCCCACCCCTTCCCGGTCGCGATGTCCGCTCCCTTACTCCCGCCTGCCTTTTCCCTCGTCACGCTCGATCCCGAATCGGGCGCCTTCGCGCGCGCCGTGCGGGCCGCTCCCCGGGGCACGGCCGAGGGTACCGTCTACTGGACGAACCGGGAGGACCGGCTCGAGATCGCCTTCATTCTCGAGCCCGAAACCGATCACGGGCGGACGCTCGAGACCGCGCATGCCATGACGGTGGCCGTGGGCGACGCCCTCGCCGAGCTTCTGCCCGCAGGCGCCCAGCTGACCTTCGCCTGGCCGACGCACGTGCTGCTCGGGCGGACGCGGCTCGGTCGCACAAGGGTTGCCGAAGCACCCTCGATCGCCAGCCTGCCGCCGCCCTGGCTGGTTCTGGGAGTGGAGATCCGCACATCGATGCTGCCGGGCGTCGCCGCTACGGACCTTGCGCAAGCCATTGGCGAGCACTTCCTCGTCGAGTTGCGGCGCCTACGGGAACAGGGATTCGCGCCGATCCGGGAGCGCTGGAACGCCCGCACCCGCGCCGCTGTCGGTGGGCATGAACGCGGTCTCGACGCGCAGGGGCGACCGCTGGGCGGCGGCCGGGTAGAAGACGCCCGGAACCCGGCGATGACGGACTGACAGAACGTGCGGACGAGGCTGCCATGGACGTGAACATGCCCGAGATGGGCCCGAGAGGGTCGGACGCGCCAAGCCAGCGCCAGGTCGAGGAACGCCGATGACGGGCACCGTACTCGTCACGGGTGCCAACCGCGGCATCGGCCAGGGCTTCGTCGCGGCCTATGCGGCAGGCGGTTGGACGGCCATCGGCACGGCCCGCCGGCCCGAGCCGGGCAGCGACCTCCTCCCGCTCGACGTCGCCGATCCGCACTCCATCGCGGCTCTCGCCTCCCGCCTCGACGGTCGCCCGATCGATCTCCTGATCAACAATGCCGGCCTGTTCGGGCCGCGCGACGGCCGCATCGGCCAGATCGACTACGCGGCGTGGCAGGAGGTGATCGAGACGAACCTGTACGGCCCGGTGCGCGTCACGGAAGCGCTGCTGCCGAACCTGCGGGCCGCGCGGGGCCGCAAGATCGTGACCCTCTCCAGTGCCATGGGCAGCATCGCGCAGAACATGGGCGGCGGGAACGAGATCTACCGCTCGTCGAAGTCCGGCATGAACGCCGCCATGCGCAGCGTCGCCATGGACCTCCGCAGCGACGGCTTCGCCGTCGCCGTCATCAGCCCCGGCTGGGTCAAGACCGACATGGGCGGTCCGGGGGCGACCATCGACGTGGCGACGAGTGTCGCCGGCATGAAGCGCGTGATCGAGCGGCTCTCGCCGTCCAATACGGGCCGCTTCTGGAGCTGGTGCGGCAGCGAGCTTCCCTGGTGATCAGGCCACGACGGGCCTGAACCGGCACCACGTCCTCAGCGATTCGCCACGCGCAAGCGTCACGAGGCCCGGCAAACCCGGCAGGTGGTGCGCATCGACCGGATGGCTCACCGGCTCGAAGCAGAAGAAGTCGGCATCGGCCGACGGGCCATAAAGGATGTAGCTGTCGAGGCCTGGATCGGCCTCGATGTCGAGTGCCACTGCGCACTCCGGCCAGACGATCCTGGCCTTGCCGTCCCAGCCGGTGAAGGCGTTGTTGATCCATGAAGCCGGCAAGACACGTGCGCTGCCGAAGTCCCAGCCCGGGCGCTCGGCCAGCGGCTCGCACATCGTCGGCAGATGGCGTTCGTCTTCCAGCCAAACGGCCCTCGCCGGGGCCCGCAGCGTCGTTCCGGGCGTGCGCGGAAACCAGGGATGCAGACCGACACCATAAGGTGCCCGCTCCTCACCGGTGTGGCTGACAGATATCCCCATCTCCAGGGCCGTATCGGTCAGCCGCCACGCGACTTCGGCACTGTACCGAAAGGGGCCGACCCCGCCGTCGAGGCCCAAGCGAACCACCCCTCTATCGGCGTGGAGCACCTCCCAGGAGCGCTGCCACGCGTCGCCATGGATGGGACATGGCTCGCCCGGAAGGTTGGCCGGCAGAGGGTGAAGGCGTCCGTCGATTTCGATCCCGCCGCCGGAGATGCGGTTCGACCAGGGGATCAGCAGACAGCAGGCGAGCGTCGTCGGGTCGGCAGCCTTGCCGTCCCAAGGCCGCATCAGCGGCACACCGCGCCAGTCGAAGCGGGCGAGGCCGGCGCCGATCTCGGGAACGACGACGGCCCGCAGGTCGCCGGCGGAAAGCTCGATCACTCGGGCCTGCTGGTCCGGATCACGGCATCCTTCCGGCGGTCGATGTCGGGCAGCAGGTCGAGGCCCAGCCCGGGACCGGGCGGCGGGGCGATCATGCCGTTCTTCACCTCCGGCAGGGCGGTGACCAGTTCCTTGTACCAGCCCGTGTAGAAGGCGCGGACCGACTCCTGGATGATGGCGTTCGGCGCATTGCACGAGAGGTGCGTCGAGGCCGCCAGCACGACCGGACCCGTGCAGTCGTGCGGGGCCACCGGCAAATGATAGGCCTCGGCCATGGTGGCGATCTTCTTCGCTTCCGAGAGGCCGCCGCACCAGGAGAGGTCGAGCATGACGATGCCGACGGCGCGCGCCTCCATGATCTCGCGGAAGGACTGCCGGTAGGCCAGCGTCTCGGACGCGCATACCGGCGCCCGGCTGGCGGCGGCATAGCTCACCAGATCGGCGAGGCCGTCCATCTTGATCGGGTCCTCGTGCCAGAAGGTGTCGAACTCCTCCAGCGCCCGGGCGATCCGCACAGCGGTCGGCAGGTTCCACATCGAGTGGAACTCGACCATGATGTCCATCCTGTTGCCGACGGCCTTCCTGATCTTGCGGAAGGGCTCCAGTGCGGTGTCGAGGTCCGGCCCGGAGATGTAGAGCCCGCCCGAGGCTTCTGCCGGCGGGTCGAACGGCCAGATCTTCATGCCGGTGATGCCCTGCTCCAGCAGCGAGAGGGCGACCTCGTCGGCGCGGTGCAGGAATCCTTCGAGATCCTCGTACGGACCGCCCGGCTCCTGCCCCAGGCCCCAGTTCTCGACCTTCTGCAGGCGGGTGTCGCGGATGTACTTGTAGCCGGCGCAGGTATTGTAGGTGCGCACGTTCTCCCGCGTGCGGCCACCCAGCAGCTGGACCACGGGCTGGTTCGTCGCCTTGCCCCAAAGATCGTAGAGGGCGATGTCGATGGCCGAGGCGGCCCGCGTCTCCACACCCGTCGAGCGGAAGCCGAGATAGCCGTAGAGCCGCTGCGCGATCCGGTCGATCGCCAGCGCGTCCTCGCCCAGGATGCGCGGTGCCACGATCTCGTGCAGGTACGCGGCCACACTCTCGGCCGCCATGAAGGTCTCGCCGAGCCCGTAGAGCCCGTCCTCGCCCCATACCCGCACCCAGAGGATGTTCGGGAACTCCAGGAGCCGGATCGTGTCGAGCTGGGTGATCTTCATGCGTCGTCTCCGGCCCGAAAGGCCCGTTCGAGCTCGATCTCGGCTTCCGCGATGATGTCGTGCATGGCGGCTTCGGCCGCCGCGGCGTCGCCCGCGCGGATACCCGCCGCCACCCGCTCGTGCATGGCGAGGCCCACCGCGTGCGGGATGAGCGAGCGCTGCTGCAGGTGGAAGCTGACCTCCAGCACGGCCGTCACTGCGGCTCCGAGGAGATCGAGGAAGGAGTTGCCGCACGCCGCGAACAGCGCACGGTGGAAGGCGAGGTCGGCGTCGTAGTAGCCCTCGGCCTTGCCCTCGTGCTCGCGCATCCGGCCGAGTGCCGCGTCGATCGCCGCCATCTGCGCCGCAGTCCGGCGCTGAGCCGCGAGGCGTGCCGCCGGCGGCTCGATCAAGCGCCGCAGCTCGACCAGCTGCCGGGTGACGTCGGGGTCCGGCGTCTCCGCCATCCGCCATGCCAGCACATCCGGATCGAGCAGGTTCCAGGAATTGGCGGCCCGCACGGCCGTCCCCCGCCGCTGTCGCGTTTCGACAAGGCCCTTGGCGGCCAGAACCTTGACGGCTTCCCGCACCGCCGTGCGGCTGGTCCCGAGCTGGTACGCCAGCTCCGACTCGCGCGGCAGCAGCGAGGCGGGTGCCATCTCGCCGCTCAGGATGCGCCGTGCGAGATGCTCGACGATGCGGCCGTGCACGCCCTTCGACGGGTAGAAGCGTGCCTCGGCATCGGGCATCGGCTCAGTGCATCCACCAGCCGCCGTCGACGCTCAGATTCTGCCCGGTGATGAAGCGCGCCCGGTCGGAGATGAGGAACATGATCGCTTCCGCGATGTCCTCGGGCGAGCCCCGATACTTGAGCGCCTGATGGTCGACCAGGAACTTGACGTAGGTCTCGAGCTGGTCGGCCCAGACCTCCCGCTCGAGGGCGGTGGGGATCGCACCAGGGCTCACCGCATTGACGCGGATGTTGAACTTGCCGAGTTCCCGCGCCATCGCCCGGGTCAGCGCCAGCAGCGTGCCCTTCGACGCGACGTAGGAGGTGAAGTCGCCCCAGCCGCCGTTCAGGGTCACCGAGCAGATGTTGATGATTTGGCCCCAGCCTTTGCGCTTCATCGACGGCACGCAGGCCATGGCCATGGCCACGGCCGCCGTTGCGTTGACGTCCTGGACCTTCTGCCACTCGGCGAGGTCGTAGCCGTCGATCGGCTTCAGCGGATTGATGGCCGCATTGTTGACGACGATATCGATGCCGCCAGCCTCAGCATCGAGCCGGCTCGCGAGCGCCTTCGAGGCCTCGGGATCGGCGAGGTCGCAATGGACGAAGCGGACGTCGCCGGCACCGACTGGCAGCGTGCGCTTGATCTTGTCGGCTTCCTCCTCGCCCTTGACGTCGAGCATGAGGACGTTGGCGCCGGCCAGAGCCAGTGCCGTCGTCTCGGCGACCCCCAGGCCACCCGTCGCACCCGTAACGAGTGCGGTCCTGCCCTTGTGTTCCATGGCTCAATCTCCTCGGCTGTCGGCGAGCTTGCCCAGGCGCTGCACGATCGCCTCGGCGGCGGTGCGCGGGGTCCAGCGCTTCAGCAGCAGTTCGTGCGTGATGTCACCGACGATCGTGCAGGCCTCGATGCCGAGATCGCCGAAGGGCCGCTCCTCGCGCGCGATGGCGCGGCCGGCGCGCACGGTGGAGAGCATGTCGTCGCGGAAGTGGCGGTCGAACTCGGCACTGTAGAGAACCGACAGCGGGGCCGTCTCGATCGCGTTCGACTTGACCCCGTCCTCCAGCAACTGACGCGGGCTGCAGAGCCACTTCGCCAGTTCCCAGGCCTCCGCCTTGACCGGCGAGGCGTTGGGGATTGCCCAGAGCGGCGAGTAGAGGTTGGGGGCGCGACGCACCGGGCCAGCCGGGATCAGGGCGATGCCGCTGCGCTCGGCCAGTTCGGGGTTCGTCGCCAGCACGTGGGCGTACTCCATGCCCACGTCCATGATGATGCCGACCCGACCGCTGGCGAAGGCGCCGCGCATCTCGACGAAGCTGCAGTCCGGCTGGTCCGGGGGTGCCACGGCATCCAGGAGGTCGGCGTAGCAGGCCATCGCCGCCACGGTGGCGTCGCTCACCGGATTGGGCCGGCCCGTCTCGTCGAGCCACTTGGCGCCGAAGGAGCCCAGAAAGCAGCCGATGGTCCAGACCGAGTGTCCGCCGCCGCCGGCACCCCGGGTGAGGAAGCCCCAGAAGTCGCGACCCTCGTCGCGCCGCACGGCCTCCTGGAGGGTCGTGCCGACCTGCCGAAGCTCGTCCCAGCTCGACGGCACGGGCAGGCCATAGCGCTCCAGGAGGTCCCGCCGGAACATCAGCATGCTGCTGACATTGACGCAGGGCAGGCCGATGCAGCGTCCTTCGTAGGTCGCTTCCTCGACAGTCTCGGGCGTGTAGTCGGCCAGGGTGACGCCGTCCCGCGCCATCCACTCGTCGAGTTCCAGCACACGGCCGTCGCGGGCGTAGGCGCGGAGCATGACCTCGTCTATGCAGACGAGATCGAACGGCGGATCGTCATCGCCGAATGAGCGCGCCATCTGGTCGAACATGTGCTCGATCGTGCCGACGCCGACCCTGTCCCAGGCGAGGTCGACCCCGATGCCGGTGGCCGCCTCGAAGGCCTTCGCCGCCGCCGGTAGGTTCTGGAACGGCAGCCAGTCTTCCTGATAGATCCGAACCCGGCGCGCCGCCATCGTCCGGTCCCTAGACGATCATGTCGGTCAGGTCCTCGATCGTCGTGTCGCCCTTCTTCATGTCGGCGATCTTCTCGCCGCGCGCCATCGCCACGATCCGGTCCGAGATCGGATAGATGTGATGCAGGTTGTGGCTGATGAAGATCGAGGTGATGCCCTGCTCGCGCAGGCTCACGACGTAGTCGAGGACCTTGTTCGTCTCCTTGACCGAGAGATGATTGGTCGGCTCGTCGAGAATGAGAACCTTCGACTTGAAGTACATGGCGCGCGCGATGGCGACACCCTGGCGCTGCCCGCCGGACAGCTCGTCGACCGGGGTCTCGGGCGAGCGGGTGCGCAGATCGATGTTGGTCAGCGAGTGCAGGGCGTGCTCGTGCATCGCCTTCTGGTCCATGATGCCGATCGGCCCGATCCGCAGCCCGCTCAGCGGCTCGCGGCCGATGAAGATGTTCCGCGCGATCGACATCTGCGGGACCATCGCCGTGTACTGGTAGATGGTCTCGATCCCGAGCCGCATCGCCTCCTTGGGCGAGGTCAGGTGCACCTCCTGGCCCTCGATGTAGATCCGCCCGCCATCGGGGCGGTGGGCGCCCGAGAGCAGCTTGATCAGCGTCGACTTGCCCGCCCCGTTGTCGCCGACGAGGCCGACCACCTCCGCCCGCTCGGCGTGGAAGTCGACGCCCTTCAGCGCGTGGACGCCGCCATACCATTTCTGCAGGCCCTCGCAGCGGATGAGGGCGTTGGCCGACGGCCTGACGAAGGTGGCCGACGGTTGGGCGTGCTCGACGAGGGTCTCGGTCATCGCCTCAGCCCCGCATGCGCCGCGCCCGGTTGCGCAGCGTCGTGTTGAGGATCACGGCCAGGATGGTCAGCGTGCCGATCGCCATCCGGAACCAGTTGGCGTCGATCCGCGCCATGACGAGGCCGTTGTCGATCGCCCGGATCAGGATGGTGCCGATGACGAACCCTGCCACAGAGCCGACACCACCGGTCAGCGCCGTGCCGCCGATCACGGCCGCGGCGATCGCCTGCAGCTCCAGACCTTCGCCCAGCGACGGCAACGCCGACTTCAGGCGGAAGGTCGTAATCATGCCGGAGAAGCCGGCGAGGAAGCTGCAGAGCATGAAGCAGAACATCTTCACCTTGCGGGTGTCGATGCCCATGTCGTCGGCCGCCTGCCGATAACCGCCCGTCGCGTAGATCCAATTGCCGAGATTGGTCCGGGTCAGCATCACCGCGAGAATCGCGATGAACGCCAGGTACCAGATCATCGAGGCGCGGAAGAGGCTGAGGTCGGCGACGAAGAGATAAGTGGGCGTGTTCGGCGGAAAGGGCGGCGGGAAGCCGCCGGAGAGCACCGTCCCGGCCGAGCGGACGATGAACAGCATGCCGAGTGTCGTGACGAAGCTCGGGATGGCGAAGGTGAGCGTGATCCAGCCGTTGAGGTAGCCGACCACCAGCGCAACCACGAGGCCCAGCAGGATTGCGAGCCAGGGGTCGATGCCGAACTTGCCGGACAGGATCACGATCACCATCGGGACGAGCGCGAAGACCGACCCGACCGAGAGGTCGAACTCGCCGGCGATCATCAGCACGCCGACACCCAGCGCCATGATGCCGAGTTCCGGCAGGGCGAAGAGGATGACCCGGGAGTTGCCCGAACTCATGAACTGCGGCGCGTAGATCGAGAAGCCGACGATCACGACGACCAGCATCACGAGGGCACTGATCTCGGGTCGCGACAGGAGCGCCTTGACAATCTTCTGCATCGGTCGGTCCGGCGGGCCCCGGGACGTCGCCGCCCCGGGGCGTTCAGCTGCGGATCAGCGGATACCCTGCTGCGACAGGGCGATCAGGGCGTCGACCTGATCAGGTGTCACGAGCGCCTTGCCGGTGTTGGCGTCGTAGGCACCGAGCTTGTACTTGTTCATCATGTGCAGCTGGTGGATGGGGACGTAGCCCTGGAGGAAGGGCTGCTGGTCGATCGTCAGCTGGATGTAGCCGGTCTTCATCTCGTCGAGCACGACGGGTACCAGATCGAAGCAGGCGAGCAGGATCTCGCCGGGCTTCTTGCCGAGGTCGCGCAGCGAGACCGCAGCACCCGCCGCCCAGTAGCCGACGTCGAAATAGGCGGTGGTCGGCTTCGACTGGACGTAGGCGGCGACGCGCTGGCCGGTCACCGACAGGTCGAGGCCCGAGTCGATCTTCTCGTAGGTGATGTCGCGGCCGGGATTGGCCTTCTTGTAGTCGTCCATGAAGCGCGCGATGCCGGCACCCCGGCTCTCGGCCCAGACCTGACCGGGCCCGGAGATGCCGATCAGCACGTGGATCGGGCCCTCCTTCGGGAACTGCGGTGCGAGGCCCTGAGCCAGATCGTAGCCCGCCTGCTCCAGGTCCTGTCCGGTGAAGGAGAGGCGGTGCGTCTTCTTCGGGTGGTCGACGTTCGACGCCAGCACGGGGATGCCGGCGGCGGCCGCCCGATCCAGCGCCTCGTCGAACACCTCGCCGCCGGCGAAGGTCATGATGATGCCGTCGGGCTTCTGCGCGATGGCGGCTTCGAGGTTGTTCAGCTGCTCCTGGAAGTTGCCGTCCTGCTGCAGGAAGACCATCTGGCAGTCGGCCTGGATCTGCCCGCAGGCCTCGTCCATGCCCTTCTTCACCGCCTGCCAGAACACGTTGGTCGGCGTGCTGTGGTGGATGTAGGTGTAGTGTTCCTGATTGTCCTGGGCCCGGGCCACGCCGATGCCGGCCAGGACGACGGCGACGGCTGCCGTGGCCGCTGCTGTGCGGATGCGCATGATGAGCCTCCCGGTTGCGGCCCGTGCGCGGGGCCTTGGCTCGACCCTACGTTGGGTCCTGGCGGCTTGCCAAGAATAAATCCTACATATTGCCGGCACCTTCGCTTGCGCGCGGAGGATGCCCCGCTAGGCTTCCGACGAACCGGACTCAGGGGGCTGCCATGCGGATCGAGATCGCGGTCGATGCGAGGAACGGCGTCGGCGAGGGCCCCTGGTGGGACGATGCCGACGGCACCTTGTGGTGGGTCGACATCCCCGCCCGCCTCGTCCTCGCCTGGCGCCCCGGCGACGGCAGCCCCCGCCGCTACGGCCTACCCGACATGGCGTCCGCCGTTGTCGGCCGGAAGGAGGGCGGGTTCCTCCTGGCGGTGCGGGACGGCATCTACACCCTCGATCCCACGACCGGCGAGACGGGTCTCTACCTCCGCCACGAGCGCGACCGCCCGGACAACCGGACCAACGAGGCGAAGGTCGATCCCTTGGGCCGCTTCTGGGTCGGCACCATGCAGAACAACCTCAACCCCGACGGCTCCGGCAAGGAGATGACGGGCAGCTTCGGCGCCCTCTACTGCCTGCGCCCCGACCGCCGCATCACCCGCGAGGTCGACAATGTCGGCCTCTCCAACACGCTGGCCTGGTCGCCCGACGGCCGCACCATGCTGTTCGCCGACACGATGACCAACATCATCAGACGCTTCGATGTGGACGCCGACGGCCACGTCTCCAACCCGCGCGTCTTCAGCGACGAGAAGCTGCCGGGCCACTGCGACGGCTCGGCGATCGACGCGCAGGGTTACCTGTGGAACGCCCGCTTCGCCGCCGGCCGCCTCATCCGCTTCGCCCCGGACGGGAAGGTCGACAGCCAGATCGAGCTGCCGGTCACCAACCCCACCTCCTGCGCCTTCGGCGGCCCGGACCTGAAGACCCTCTACGTCACCTCCGCCCGCCACGGCCTGACCAAGGAACAGCTCCAGGCCAACCCCCACGAGGGAGCCCTCCTGGCCGTCCACACCGGTGTCGAGGGCACCCCCTCCTACCGCTTCGCCGGCTGATGCGCAGGCACCCCCGCATCACGCGGATCGAGCCCACGACCGTCCGCGTCCCGCTCACCTCCGCACTCCGCCACGCCAATGGCTGCCACTGGGGCTGCTTCGTCCGCACCCTCATCGAGGTCCACACCGACGAGGGCCTGGTCGGCCTCGGTGAGATGGGCGGAGGGGGCGAGTCGGCCGAGGCCACCTTCCGCTCGCTCGGCGCCTACCTCGAAGGCCACGACGTGTTCGACGTCGAAGGCCTGCGCTGGAAGATCGCCAACCCCACCGCCAGCCTCTACAACAACCGCACCCAGATGCTGGCCGCGATCGAGTTCGCCTGCCTCGACCTCATGGGCAAGGCGCTCGACCAGCCCCTCTGGGCGCTCCTCGGCGGCAAGCGCCGCACCCACGTCCCCTTCGCGAGCTACCTCTTCTTCACCTACCCCACCGAGGGCGGCTCCGGCGCCGAGGTCCGCACGCCCGACCAGCTCGTCGCTGAAGCGAAGCGCCTTTCCGCCGAATGCGGCTTCACCAGCCACAAGCTGAAGGGCGGCGTCTTTTCCCCCACCTACGAGCTCGAGGCCTACCGGGCCTTGTGCACCTCCCTCCCCGGCCAACGCTTCCGCCACGACCCCAACGCCGCCTGGTCGGTGCACGACTCGATCCGGTTCGCACGTGCCATCGCCGACCTCGACAACGACTTCCTCGAAGACCCCTGCTTCGGCCTCAACGGCATGCGCCAGGTGAAGGAAGCGACCCGAATCCCGCTCGCCACCAACACCGTCGTGGTCAATTTCGAGCAGCTCGCCACCAACCTCCGCGACCCCGCCGTCGACGTCATCCTGCTCGACACCACCTTCTGGGGCGGGGTCCGCCCCTGCCTCAAGGCCGCCGGCGTCTGCGAGACCTTCCAGCAGGAGGTCTGCGTCCACAGCTCGGGCGAGCTCGGCATCCAGCTCGCCACCATGCTCCACTTCGGGGCCGTCCTCCCGGCCCTGCCCTACGCCATCGACGCCCACTACCACCACCTCGCCGACGACGTGATCATGGGCGGTAAGCTCCCCTACAGCGGCGGCGCCATGCCCGTCCCCGACGGACCCGGCCTCGGCGTCGCCCTCGATCCCGACCGCGTCGCCCGCTACGCCGAAGCCTTCAAGCGCCACGGCGGCTACCGCTACGACCGCGACCCCGCCCGTCCCGACTGGTACGGCCTCAGCCCGAACGAGAACTGGGCCGATCCGAAGCTGCACTACGTGCTGCCGGCGCCGAAGTAGCCGGGGAAGCGCACCGCGCTCCCCCGGGCCCCCACGGGCGAGTTGAGGAAGGGTGGAATCGGGAATGGCCCCGGGCAGCCTTGGATCGGCTGGGGGCTGAGGGACGTGCGGTGAAGGAGCTGGAGGTGGACGGGTCGGGCTGAGGTCGCGGGGCGGAAAGCCTCAGGAACTATCGAAATCCGGATCGCGCATGCGGACCCTGATTCTCTTGCCGGTGATCTTGGCGATGAGGCGGCGGTAGTCGCGTTCCTCCGGGGTCTCCTGCCGGCGCGTGAGGGCCGGCGGCGGCGGTGCGGGCACAGGGCGCGGTGGGGCTGGCGGCTCGCCTGCGGCTGCCTTGGCCTCGGCTCCCTCCCGCACCTTTTCCTGCGCCTCGACGATGATCTGGTCGCGGAGGCGGACGGTGATGCGGTGGCGGAGGGCTTCGAGGTCGTCGTAGGGGCGGGGCGGATAGAGCACCCGCTTCACCTTCGGCGGCGGCTTGGGTGCCTCGGCCTCGGCGGCCTCGCGTGCGGCGCGTTCCTGGGCACGCATGACGGACTTCGCCAGCGTGACGCAGGGATTGCGGCCACGCTGCAGCTCGCGGAAGAACCAGGCGCAGACCTTGGGATCGCGTTCCTCGACCGTCTCTACCAGCACCTGGATCGCCAGCTCGCGCAGCTCGGCCAGGATCTCCGCCTCGGGCCGGCCGTACATCGCGCGATAGGCTTCCACCATGTCCGGCAGGTCGGGATCGTTGGTGAAGGCGTCGAGCTCGGCGTCGCTGATCTTCAGCTTCGCCGCGGCCTTGGCGGCCGTCGCCCCGAGCGCCATCAGCCGCACGAACCGGCGCTTCTTGCGCCGGGCGCGGAACTCGGGGTCGAGGCGGTAGGGTTGGTCGTCCATAACGCAGCCGTCCCTGGCCTCAGCAGGCTATCTGAGCCGAAAGGCTCCTGAGGACGTTCCACGCCAAGAGGCGCACCCGGCGGACCGGGTGGCGGGGTGGACAGGCCTGGCGGCGGAGGGCTTTGGTGTGCATGGGTGAGGATCATACTCCTAAAATGGGATAGGAGCAAGGTCCTTGTTGAGGTGGGGTTGTTGGGTTCGTTTTTTGCGTCAGTCTGATTTGCGGCAAACGCACCGTCTGAGGCGGCGGGAGGCGGTCCGCAGCACGCTGTACATGGCAGCACTCATCGCCACCCGCTTGAACCTGACGATCCGAACCCTCTACCAACGCCTGCTAGTGCCGGGACACCGAAGAAGCTTGCGCTCACCGCCGCCATGCGGAAACTGATCGTGATGCTCAACGCGGTCCTGCGCAGCAGCACCCCACGGCACGCGGCGAAGACAGAAGCATGAGACACCGGCAAGACAGTGGCTGGCACCGAAGCCCGCTGGTACAGAAGCCCCTGGTACCGAAGCCCCACGCGTCCTATTGGTACCTGGCACCGACGCCTCGTCGCTCACCAACCAGACGAAGCTGGCCTGATGCCTAGGCCTAACACAGCTAGTGCCATCAAGCCTAAATAAAACGTCAGTATCTCTGCTGAAAAAAACGCTGCCGCATGTCGCCTATACCGCTTAACTCCGTGAAGGACATTCATATCAAAGCTAGCCATTTCTTCCTTCCGTGCCACATCGTACAACTCCCGGTACGCTCGCTCCCGCGATAAGCACATGCTATCCAGATACCACAAACCCACAATCGGAACGAAGATAATGAAATCTTCATATGCCTTCCAGCTATAATCCCGATGTCCACTGAACCATGCAAGCAATGCAGCAGTCAGAGTAACTGCCAAAGTCTTGTAACCAAACGAATTACTAGCAAGTCTCTCGACAGTCCGGACTATGAACTCCAAATATTGACCTTTATCACTACTCATTTCTGTATCACCACTCTGACTAAACACCTCAAGAGAGCAAGCTCCGAAAGAGACTTGCGTAGGCCATTTCAGTCTCCAACTCACCTGGAAAGTTCGCGTTGTGTTTATAATCATCGTAGAGAAGCTTCGCCGCCCCCCCAGTGGAGGCCACAGGCAACGCTAATGACTCCGGATGCAGTTTGCGAAACATTTGATATTCTGCCACAACGCCATCCATACCTCCTATGAAAACGCCCGCAAAGAATCTTTTGCTCCTTAACATCTTTTCCCTCATCGCCTTTAAACTCTCATCTCTATCTCCGATTACACTTTTGATTTTACTAATTCGAAACAAGGAGTTTTCCCTCGGCATCTTCCCCCGAAAAAAGTCGGACTGAAATATTCGCATCTCGAAGTCTGTAATTGAGCGCGACTGCAATACGACCTGATATATAAGTGGCGTGATGGCCGGATGACCACCCCAAGTTATCGAGAACGACGATATCGACGTAGTCACTAATGCGGTGATCGCGTCCCGTATTGCGATCCTATCAGCAGTTTGATTGTAAATTGGATCTCGCTCCGGATCTGGCACACTCGCCGATAAAAATAACGCACGCATTACACCTTCCTTAAGGCGAGCTCAGCTTTGTGAATGGACATGGCCTTTACTGGCAAGAAGTCATCTAGCCAGTCCAGGAAGGCCTGCCAAGTGGGCCGAAGCCCTCTTTGGTCGTACAATAGAAGCGCTTGAGATCCGGGATTCTTGATAAACTTGTTTGAGATGTCATGATACAACATTGCATCCGGGACACCGACCGCCGGAATAACCGCCACATCACCGCCAGCAGCGTTCTTGAATGTCAGGTGTCTATCTATCTGTACTTCTGCTTTAATTCCTACACTGCTCGCGACCAAGCAAAACTCTCGAATAAGTCGCTGGTGCCGAGCAGCGAGACATCGAGATCGAAGAGCCTCGACAGTGTGAGCCACCTCAATAGCTTGTTCATTTGTCAAATTGTCGTTCACAAAGCTGGCCAAATCTAAATACATCCGCTCACACAGATCGGTGTACGGACTGGGAGTATGGCCTGGCCAAATCAATTGAACGATACCAATATTCATAGCCTCCGCTTCTGCTAGTTCCTCTCGGGTCCAGCGGCTAGCCATAAAGGACGGTGTGTCTAACAGAATCATTACATCGCTATCGGCAAGCCTCTGCCAGAGAACCTCTTGGAACTTGTCGCCCTTCGGCACAGAATGTGTATCAAGAAAGACATCGTATCCCCTAAGGTCTAGCTCGTGACGGAGCTGAAGTGCAACCTGAGCAGACTCTGAGCGCTTGTAGCTAATAAACAACCTTCGGCTTCTTCTTAAAAGAGCCAAGTTTTCTAGAACCAAGTTTACGATCTCGTCAAGCTGGCTGGAAAGCGACGCAGTAGCAATTCCATTTATCTCGAATAGCTCGTCCGGAACACTTTCTGAGAAATCCTCAATTCTTTGAACCACTGGTAGTATCGCTATCGACTCTAGGCGCAATTGACTCACTTCAGCCTTGTCAATCACTTTTCCCTTCCTACCAAAATAAAGAGCTACAGTTGGGGCTTTAGTATCACGCTCGTTCATTGTAGAACGGTCGAAATATGCGACATAAGATGGCAGCTTGTCATCAAGCTCTCTCAGCCGCTTATCGATTCTGCGGCGGAGCGCGTCGCTCGACCTCTTTCCAATAAAACCTAGAATTACTATTTGGTATTTAGAGCTTAAGAGTGACATCGACACTACTCCCTATTTATGGAGCGAGATATAGCCGCGCTAGGTACTTCTCAACTATTTTCCGACGTCGGACGCTGCGTCATCCACCCAGCCGGGAAACTCTTGAGAGCCATTTTGCAGAACGTAATTGTACGATCTGCAATAGTGAGATAACTTGATAACACTATTTCCGGACGGGTAGTCCCAACCAATTGGCAAGCTAATCGACTGTAAATAATTATCGTACTCTGTCCACCGACCATTCTTCCACTCAGCAACGAAGATTTTACCGTTTTTTAGGTAACAGCCAATGTATTCAAGCGGATTTGGTCCTTCGGGGGACCCATAGCCATTCCTGTCGCGCAAATTATGAATGTGAACATTCAAAATGCCATTACCACGAGCCAAGCTCTTAACAATCTCATATCTTACCCACGGCCGAGAGTATGTGAATTCTCCTGTTAGCACACATGTGGCCGAAGTATTCTTTAGTCCTTCATCGATAAGACCTTTAAGCGCCTGTGGGTTTGTTCTCTTGGTTCGCTCCCAGAGGCTCTCGTCAAAAAAACCCGCGTACTCTCTCTCTGACTCGTGTCGAAATCTCCAAGACTGACGAACTTGATTGGCTCGCCAGATATCATGTTGGAAGTGGAATGAAAAGAAAGTTCTCCGCTTGGCGGTGATCCGTTGGAACATTGGAGTACCTACCATCTGGCTCAGTCCTCTTAAGTGAATGGCCGCAAGTTCATAACTTCTCTATTCGATTGTTCATTCTGGCAAGTTTAGTCTGGTTGAACTTCTAAAGTGTATAAGTGTCACTACAGCTCGCCTTCGTTCCACGCGGAAGCCATGGAATTTGCAAGGGGCAGACCAGACACTCCTTTGCGATGATTCGAAACAGCTTCGCTAATAGGATTCCCTCAGTTGACAGCCTCGTCAACACTGCTGTTGGGGTACGCCGGAGTTGGGAGCCAGCGCGCAACAGACCGGTACCTTCGACGGCGCCGTAGCGGCTGCTTCACTTAAGGAATGGGTTTTGGCTGTGTGGAGGACTGAGTGCACGATCCGATAGGTCTCTGTTCCGTACACCACTAACTCTCATCAACCAATCTGGCGCTAGCCGCGCGTGCGAGATGAAGTCGGCAGCGTCCGCTTGGATCCATATGTCTTGTTTTCGGGTAGTCACTAGTGTAATGGCCGTTGTGTCAATTGATGGCATCACTAAAATGACCCCGTACCTCCTCCTCGACCGAACCGCTCCGCACACGGATCCCGCCACGGTGATCCGCCCAGCGTTCGCGTCCGGAGAACGGGTCCAAGGTCAAGCGGCGGCGTTCTCGATAGGACGAGCGCGGCTACCCGCCCACTTACGGGCCGGTAAAGCCTAGGCGACGGGCCGGGACGCTCCGTCCCGCACGTCGCCTCACCCACGTCATTCACGAGTGCCCTTTCCGGGGAAGGTCCCCGGTAGGGCGCCATGCGTCCCGTCGGCCGAGGAAGCCGGCGGGCGCTCATCCATACCATACGAGGAAGACTCACATGCGTAAGCCTCATCAGGACGAGGCCCTGGCGCGCGAGCTGGCGTCGGCGGCGGGCGTCGATCCGGACAGCCGTGTGCCGAAGCCCGGGACGGAGCGGACCATGCCGGCCTGGTGCCTTTATCGGGACCAGGCGCGCCAGGAGCGCGTGCTGCGCGCGGCGGAGGCGGCGGCCCCGCCGCCGCAGGACGAGCGGTACAAGGACAGCCCGCTCGAGGTGTTCGGGACGCACGAGCCGGGGACGGTCGTGCAGATGCGCAACTGCATGGGCTATGGGGCCGTGCTGGGCGGGGTGCTCTGTGCCGACGGGCACATCGGCTACGCGCAGCCGGTGGGCGGGGTCGTCGCCTACGAGGACGAGATCAGCATCTCGGGTGTCGGCTTCGACATCGGCTGCGGGAACATGGCCGTGCGGCTCGACGTGAAGCACGCCGAGATCGCGCAGAAGACGAACGAGATCCTGGGCGACATCGTGCGCACCGTGTCGTTCGGCGTCGGGCGGCCGAATGCCGAGAAGGTCGAGCATCCGCTGTTCGACGACGAGCCCGCCTGGGCGGCCAGCGGGATGCGGGACTATCGGAACAAGGCCAGGGCGCAGCTCGGGACGGTGGGCTCGGGCAACCACTATGTCGACCTGTTCGCCGACGAGGCGGGGTGGGTCTGGATCGGGGTGCATTTCGGCAGCCGCGGCCTCGGGCACACGGCGGCGACGACGTACCTGAAGAAGGCGGGCGGGCAGGACGGGATCCACGTGCCGCCGACGGTGGTGGGGACGTCGAGCGATCTCGGGGTGCAGTACCTGGCGGCGATGGATCTCGCCGGGCGCTACGCCTATGCGGGGCGCGAGTGGGTGGTGGAGCGGGTGCGCCGGATCATCGGTGGGGCGGTGACGGACAGCGTCCACAACCACCACAACTTCGCCTGGAAGGAGGTGCACGGGGGGAAGGAGATGTGGGTGGTGCGGAAGGGGGCGACACCGGCCTTTCCGGGGCAGCGGGGCTTCGTCGGCGGCTCGATGGGCGACGATGCGGTGATCCTGGAGGGGGTGGAGAGCCCGGCCTCGGCGGCGGCCCTCTACTCCACGGTGCACGGGGCGGGGCGGGTCTGCGGGCGGATGCAGGCGAAGCGGACCTTCACCCGCGCCCAGATGGAAGAGTGGCTGCAGGACGCCGGCGTGCACCTCGCCGGCGGCGACCTCGACGAGAGCCCGATGGCGTACAGGCGCCTCCCCGACGTGCTGGAGGTCCATGCGGGGACGGTGAAGGTGCTGCACACGCTCCGGCCGTTCGCGGTGGCGATGGCGGGCAGGGGCGACTTCGATCCGTGGAAGGATTGAGCGATGAGCGGGAAACCTGACGAGGAGGAGCCGCGGCCCAAGGGGGATATCCGGAACGTGTTCGGCCTGCTGCGGCAGCCTGGCCGCGAGCCGCTGTCGATCGAGGAGATGAACCGCATCATCGAGCTGGGCTGGGCAGGCCTCCTCGACACGGAGGAGGAGGACTCTGCCCCGGCCCCGCGTTGTGCGCAGGCCACGGGTCGACTATAAGCCCTCGCAGCGGTCCGGAGCCTTCGTGGGCGCCGGACCCTTTTGTCACGGCCCGTGGCAACAGCGGATGACGAGACGATGAGCCGGCGCAGGACCGTCTACGAAGGCAAGGCCAAGGTGCTCTACGAGGGCCCCGAGCCGGGCACGCTGGTGCAGTACTTCAAGGACGACGCGACCGCCTTCAACAACCAGAAGAAGGGTGTCATCACCGGCAAGGGGGTCCTGAACAACCGGATCTCCGAGTATCTCATGCTGCGTCTCGGCGAGATCGGCGTGCCGACGCATTTCGTGCGCCGGCTCAACATGCGCGAGCAGCTGATCAAGGAAGTCGAGATCATCCCGGTCGAGGTCGTCGTGCGCAACGTGGCGGCGGGCTCGATCGCGACCCGGTTCAAGCTCGAGGACGGGACACCGCTGCCGCGCTCGATCGTCGAGTACTACTACAAGTCCGACGAGCTGCAGGACCCCTTGGTCAGCGAGGAGCACATCACCGCCTTCGGCTGGTCGACCTACCAGGAGCTGGACGAGATCCTGAACCTCTCGCTCCGCATCAACGACTTCCTGACCGGCCTCTTCCTCGGCGTCGGCCTGAAGCTCGTCGACTTCAAGCTCGAGTTCGGCCGCCTCTACGAGGAGGACGACATGCGGATCGTGCTGGCCGACGAGATCAGCCCGGACAATTGCCGGCTGTGGGACCTGCGCACCAACGAGCGGCTCGACAAGGACCGCTTCCGCCGCGACATGGGCAACGTCCAGGAGGGCTATGCCGAGATCGCGCGCCGGCTCGGCATCCTGCCCGAGGCGGGGCCGAAGGACCTGAAGGGGCCGGAGACGATCCAGTGAAGGCACGGGTGGAGGTGAGCTTCCGCCCGGGCGTGCTCGACCCCGAGGCCGTGGCGATCGGCCGGGCGCTGGGGACCATGGGCTTCTCAGGCGTCACAGGCGTGCGCCGCTCGAAGGTGATCGAGCTGGAGCTCGACGCCGGCGACCGCGCCTCGGCCGAGGCCCAGGTGAAGGCGATGTGCGACCAGCTCCTGGCCAACCCCGTGATCGAGACCTACCGGGTCCAGCTCGGCGAGTGATCCTCCCGGCATGAGCACGCTCTACGAGACGGACTTCTACAGCTGGACGCTGACCCAGGCGCAACGCCTGCGCGACGCGGCGAGCCTGCGGCCCGGGCAAGTTCCCGAGCTGGACTGGCAGGATCTGGCGGAAGAGGTCGAGGATCTCGGCCTCTCGCTGGAGCGCGAGTTGTACGCCCGCTTCACCATGCTGCTCTCGGACCTGCTCAAATGGTCAATGCTGCCCTCCCATCGCGGGACGAGCAGCCAGATCGGCTTGGCGGAGCAGCGGTTCGCCATTGCTCGTCTCTTGCGGAAGAACCCTGGTCTGCAGTCCAAGGTCGCCGGTGAGTTCGACGATGCGTGGACTTCGGCGCGGCTGAAGGCGGCGCTGGCGACGGGGCTGGCGCTCGCCGCCATGCCGGAGACCTGCCCCTTCAGCGTCGAGCAGGCGATGGACGAGACGTTCTTTCCCGAGGGGGCCGTTTGATCCGCGCTGCCGTCGTCACCTTTCCGGGGTCCAACTGCGATCGGGATCTGTCGGTCGCGTTCAAGGCCGTGTTCGGGACCGAGCCGCTGCGGGTCTGGCATGCCGAGACGGAACTGCCGAAGCTCGACCTGATCGGCATTCCAGGCGGGTTCTCCTTCGGGGATTATCTGCGCTGTGGCGCCATCGCGGCGCGCTCGCCCGTGATGCACGAGGTGGTGCGCCGCGCGAAGGCGGGCGTCCATGTGCTTGGCGTGTGCAACGGCTTCCAGATCCTGACCGAGGCGGGGCTGCTGCCGGGGGCGCTCGTGCGCAACGCGCAGCTGAAGTTCGTCTGCCGTTTTGTCGAGCTGGAATGCGCCACGGGCGGGAGCGCCTTCACGGCGGGCTACGGGGCCGGCACGCGGCTGCGGTTGCCGGTGGCGCATCATGACGGGAACTACGTGGTCGAGCCCGAGGAGATGAAGGGCCTGGAACAGGAGGACCGCATCGCCTTCCGCTATGCCGAGGAGGTGAACGGTGCGGCCGGGCGGATCGCCGGAGTGCTGGGCAAAGACCGCAACGTGTTGGGGCTGATGCCGCATCCGGAGCGGGCGATCGAGCCGCTGCTCGGCGGCAGCGACGGCCGGCCGATGTTCCAGTCGCTGCTGCAGGCACTCGCATGACGATCACGCCCGAGGTCGTCGCCGAGCACAAGCTGAAGCCCGACGAGTACGAGCTGATCCTCAAGATCCTGGGTCGGACGCCGAACCTCGTCGAGCTTGGCATCTTCTCGGTCATGTGGAGCGAGCACTGCTCCTACAAGTCCTCGAAGAAGCATCTCTCCAAGTTCCCGACTGAGGCTCCCTGGGTCGTGCAGGGACCGGGCGAGAATGCCGGCGTCGTCGACATCGGCGACGGTTGGGTCGCCGTGTTCAAGATGGAGAGCCACAACCACCCCTCCTTCATCGAGCCCTACCAGGGCGCGGCGACGGGGGTCGGCGGCATCCTGCGCGACGTGTTCACAATGGGGGCCCGGCCGGTCGCCATTCTCGACGCGCTGCACTTCGGCGATCCGGGCCATCCGAAGACACGGCATCTGGTGTCGGGTGTGGTCGCCGGCATCGGCGGCTACGGCAACTGCGTCGGCGTGCCGACCGTGGGCGGCGAGTGCACCTTTCACCGCGCCTACAACGGCAACATCCTCGTCAACGCGATGTGCGTCGGCGTCGCCCGCAAGGACCGGGTGTTCTACGCCAAGGCCAGCGGCATCGGTAACCCAGTCGTCTATGTCGGCGCCAAGACGGGCCGTGACGGAATCCACGGGGCGACCATGGCCTCGGCCTCCTTCAGCGAGGAGGAGGAGGCGAAACGCCCGACGGTGCAGGTGGGCGATCCCTTTACCGAGAAGCTGCTGATCGAGGCCTGCCTCGAACTGATGGAGAAGGACTGCATCGTCGCCATCCAGGACATGGGTGCGGCGGGCCTGACCTCGTCCTCCTTCGAGATGGCCGCACGCGGCGAGTGCGGGATCGAGCTCGATCTCGACTCCGTGCCGCTGCGCGAGACGCAGATGACGGCCTACGAGATCATGCTGTCCGAGAGCCAGGAGCGGATGCTCATGGTGCTGCAGGACGGGCGCGAAGCGGAGGCGCGGGCCGTCTTCACGAAGTGGGGCCTCGACTTCGCCACCGTGGGCCGGGTGACCGACACCGGCCGGATGATCGTGCGCTATCAGGGTGCGGTCGTCGCCGACGTGCCGGTGGCCCCGGTGAGCGGCGCTTCGCCCGTCTACGACCGGCCGGTCGAACCCACGCCACGCGGCGTGCCGATCCCGGCCAACGACAGCGAGCGGATGCCCTCGGCGAAGAAGGCGCTCCTGACGCTGCTGGGCTCGCCGGACCTCGCCTCGAAGCGCTGGATCTACGAGCAGTACGACCACACCGTGATGGGCGACACGGTGCAGCGGCCCGGCGGTGACGCCGGCGTCGTGCGCCTGCACGGCACCAATCGCGGCCTGGCGCTGACCACCGACTGCACCCCGCGCTATTGCCTGGCCGATCCCGAGATCGGCGGCATCCAGGCGGTGACCGAGGCGTGGCGGAACATCGTCGCCGTCGGCGGGCGGCCGCTGGCGATCACCAACTGCCTGAACTTCGGCAATCCCGAGCGGCCCCGGATCATGGGTCAGCTCGTGGGCTGCATCGAGGGCATGGCGAAAGCCTGCAAGGCCCTCGACTTCCCCGTCGTGTCGGGAAACGTGTCGCTCTACAACGAGACGGACGGGGTCGGCATCCTGCCCACGCCAGCGGTCGGCGGCCTCGGCGTGATCGACGATCTCGACCGCATGTGCCGCATGGGACTCACGGAGTCCGGCCTGCATCTCCTGCTGCTCGGCGAATGTGTCGGCTGGCTCGGATGCTCGCTCTACTGGCAGATCCTGCTCGGGCGCGACGAGGGTGCTCCGCCGCCGGTCGATCTGGTCGCCGAGCGGCGGACGGGCGAGTTCTTGCTGGAGCAGATCTCTGCCGGCCGTGTCGCGATCTGTCACGATGTCTCGGACGGCGGACTCGCCGTGGCCGTGGCCGAAATGTGCATGGCCGGCGGGATGGGTGCGACCGTCGATGTCCCGAGCGATGTGCCGAGCGCGGCCGGGTGGCTGTTCGGCGAGGACCAGGGTCGTTACGTGATCGCGGTGCGCGACGAGGACCTGCACCCCGTGCTGCAGGCGGCCTCGGCGGCCGGTGTGCTGGTGCGCGAGATCGGCCAGAGCGGTGGCCACTCGTTGATGCTGCGCGGCGAGGTCCCCATATCCGTGGACGAGCTGCGGAAGACCCACGAATCTTGGCTGCCTGCCTACATGGCGGGCGAGATCTAGAGCAGGAGCTGGTTGCGGCGATGCCGATGCAGGCCCAGGAGATCGAGCGGCTCATCCGAACCGCGTTTCCCGACGCACAGGTGCGGATCGAGGATCTGGCCGGCGACGGTGACCATTACCGCGCCCACATCACCTCCGAGGCGTTCCGCGGCAAGAGCCGGCTGCAGCAGCATCAGCTCGTCTATAAGGCACTCGGCGAGCGGATGGGCGGCGAACTGCACGCCCTTGCGCTGACCACCGCCACTCCCTGATCATTCCCCCATTTCCCACCGGACGGCAGGCCATGACCAATCCCGTGTTCGACAAGATCCAGCAGCAGATCGGCGGCGACGACGTCGTGCTCTACATGAAGGGCACGCCGGTGTTCCCGCAGTGCGGCTTCTCCGCGATGGTCGTCCAGGTGCTCTCGAACACCGGGGTGAAGTTCCAGTCCTACAACATCCTCGAGGACTCCGACCTGCGCCAGGGGCTCAAGGAGTTCTCGAACTGGCCGACCTTCCCGCAGCTCTACGTCAAGGGCGAGCTGGTCGGCGGCTGCGACATCGTCCGCGAGATGTACGAGACGGGCGAGCTGCAGACGCTGCTGACCGAGAAGGGTATCGCCGCCAAGACGGCGGCCTGAGCCCGCTCAATCCCGATCGGTGACCGTCACGGTCACGGGCGGCCGGGACGTGCGCACCTGGCCGCCCAGCGGGACCGGCATCGCATCGGTGCTGAAGCGGACATCGATCCACTTCTCGGGACCGCCATCTGCGAGTGTCACGAATTCGTCCTTCTCGTCGAAGCCCTCGTGCCCAACGATCAGGACCTCGAGCGCGCTGACCTGACCGCCGCCCTCGCCGTCCTGCGCCTGCGCCCGACCGAGATAGCGGACCTTCACGTCGCTCCGCCGACGACCGTCGAAGACGGGGATGTCGAGAACTTCCCCTTTGGCCTTCGCACCACCGGCGAGCCAGAGCTGGACCCGCTGCAGGGCGGTCAGCGGGTCGACGGTTTCCGCCCAGCGGTCCTTCGGCACGTCGCTATCCCGGTCCTGCCCATTGTTGACGTACTGAAAGTCGGCGACGGCACCGCCATCGTCGTACCGCATCGTGATCTCGCGCTTGCGGTCCGGCTTCTTGTACTCGGCGTGGAACTCGCTGGGCACCGCCTGGCCGTCGCGATGCAAGGTCGTCCCTTCGAGCTCGGAACTCGTCTTCTCCTGGAGGAGCCCGAGCAGCCCCCCGCCCGTGCGCAACTCGAACTGCGACTTCACCCGGTCACCGCCGGGCCGCTGTTCAAGCTCGGCCTTCCCCACCTCGACGCTGCCGAGTTGGATCGAGTACTCGACCTTGACCTTGTCGTCCGCGAACGAACGGCCGCCGGCAAGAAGCGGCAGCACCAGCGCGCCGAGCAGCGCCATGCGGGCTGAGAGACGCCTTTTCGTCACCTTCGTCTCCCTACTGGTGCTGCAGACGGTCGACGCGACTATGCCTGCATGGGCGGCAGCCGGGCAATCCGATGCGGCGGAACTTCCCCATCGCGGGACGGTGCTGGTCGATGCCGCCGCGCGCCAGGCGCAACTGAAGGCGCTGTCGGCCGACGAGCGGGCGAGTTTGTGCACATCGGAACGGCCGACGCCGGATGCGGATCCGACACCGATCAAGCGGGTACGCGGCGATGATGCGGAGGGCGTGCCGGACCGGCGGCTGGAGCCCATGTCGCTGCTCGTCATGGTGGACGCGGCGGCGGGCTTCGGGCTCGACGATGCGACGGCGCGCAAACGGATGGCCAACATGCTCGGCCGCTGGGCGAAGGCCGGAGCGCTCCTGAAGGTCGAGCCGACGCCGAACGCCTACTACTCGCTCGACCGCGCTTTGCTGCCGGTGATCACGGGCTGGGCGCTGGTGCGCGAAGCGCCGGAGATCGGCCCGAAGCGCCGGAAGGCGATCGACGGTTGGCTCGGCAAGGTCATGCGGCAGCGGGCGAAGAACCGTCCGATGCCGGGGCCGAACGAGATGATCGGGCGCAACAACCACGCCTACCTGGCGGCCTCGGTGACGATGGCCTGGGCGGCACTGAAGGGCGACGCCGAGACCTGGGCCAAGGGACCGGAGGTCTACCGGGAGGCGCTGCGGGACATGCGCGCCGACGGCAGCCTGCCGGCCGAGACGGCGCGCGGGGCCAGGGCCCTCTGGTACCAGCGCCATGCGATCGCCTCGCTGGTCGTCATCGCCGAGATAGCGAGCCGGCAGGGGGTGGATCTCTACGGCCTGACCGTCGACGGCAAGTCGCTGCACGACGCCGTGCGGTTCCTCCTCGATGGAATCGAGAACCCCGGCCTCGTCGAGGGCTATGCCGCGGAAAACCACCGGCCGGGCCTGGACGAGGACTGGACGCAGCAGGACCTGTCGTTCCTCGTGACGCGGGGGCACGACCGCCACTACATGGCCTGGGCCGAGATCTACATCGCCCGCTTCGGCGACCGGCCGGAGGCGCGGCGGCTGGAGAAGCTGCTGGCGACGGCCGATCCAGGCTTCCGGCCGATGATCGACGACTATAGCGGCGGCGACACCACCTGCTTCTTCTACGTGCCGGGCGCCTGAATCCGGCCCGCACGGCGCAGGAGATCGACGACGACCTGCCCGTCGAGGGCCGGCACGATGAGGCCCGGCGGGCGCAGGGTGGTCATGGGCTCCGCCGCCAGCATGGCATTGATCACGGCCTCGTCCGTGGCCTCGACCGTGGCCTGGTACACCGGGTCGATCGCCTCGTCGCTGAGCGATTCGAGGCGCCAGCGGGAGGGGCCGAACTCCGGCAGCGGCATACGGTTGGCCGTGCTGAAGGCGAGGAAGATGTCGCCCGAGGAGTTGCCGCCCTGGGTGCCGGCGCGGCCGATGCCGAGTGCGGCACGCCGTGCCACCTTGCCCAACTGGTGCGGCAGCAGCGGCAGGTCGGTGGCGACGACGACGATGATCGAGCCCGTCTCGCGGCGCCAGATGTCGGGGCCGTCGGTGTGCCGGCCGACGGGAACGCCCAGAACGGTGAAGCTCTCGCGGCGGCCGTGATTGGCCTGGACGAGCACGCCGACCGTCCCCTCGCCGCCCCCGGTCCGCACGCGGCGGGACGAGGTGCCGGTGCCGCCCTTGAACTCGTAGGCGATCATGCCGGTGCCGCCGCCGACATTGCCCTCCAGGACGGGCCCGGACTTGGCACCGTCGAGGGCCGCGAGCGCATGCTCCTCGGTGACGTGCAGGCCGTTCACGTCGTTCAGCACGCCGTCGAAGGTCTCGGCGACGACCGGCATCGCCCAGAAATGCCGCTCGGTGACGGCGGCGTAGCGGCGGATCATCCAGCGCACGCAAGCATGGTGGACGATGCCGACGCTGTGGGTGTTGGTGATGCAGACCGGGCCGGTGAGGTAGCCGCCGTCCTTGATCCAGTGCGTGCCGGTCATCTCGCCGTTGCCGTTGAGGGCGAACATGCCGGCCCAGACGGGCTCGAGGTCGGCGGCGCTGCCCAGCGGCAGGATGGCGGTGACCCCGGTGCGGACGGGGCCCTGGCCGGTGACGAGCGGGCCGTCGCCCCGGACGATGGTGGTGAGGCCCACCTCGAGGCCGGGGACGTCGGTGATGGCGTTGTGCGGGCCGGTCTCGCCGGGGAAAGGCAGACCCAGCTCACGGCCGCGCGGCTTCGGGCTCATCGACGGGGCTCCAGAAAACGCGAAAGCCGCCCGTGGGGGCGGCTTCCGACAGATGCCGAGGCGGAAAAGGTCAGCGCGAGTAGTACTCGATGACGAGGTTCGGCTCCATCTGCACCGGATAGGGCACGTCCTGCATCTTCGGGGTACGGACGAAGCTCGCCTTCATCTGCTTGACGTCGAGCGAAAGATAGTCCGGCACGTCGCGCTCGGGGTGCTGCAGCGTCTCCAGCACCATCAGGTGGTTGCGCGAGCGCTCGGCGATCTCGACCGTGTCGCCCTCGCGGACCCGGTAGCTCGGGATGTTCACCCGCTTGCCGTTCACCAGCACGTGGCCGTGGTTCACGAGCTGACGGGCACCCTGCATCGAGGGCGCGAAGTTGAGGCGGAAGACGACCGTGTCGAGGCGCCGCTCGAGCAGGCCGATCAGGTTCTCGCCGGTGTCGCCGCGCAGGTTCGACGCTTCCTCGTAGGCGCGGCGGAACTGGCGCTCGCTCATGTTGAGGTAGTAGCGCTTCAGCTTCTGCTTCGCCGCCAGCTGGACCGCGTAGTCGGACAGCTTGCGCCGCTTCTGGCCGTGCTCGCCGGGACCGTAGTCGCGCTTCGCCAGGGGGCTCTTCGCCCGCCCCCACAGATTGACGCCGAGACGGCGGCAGATCTTGTTCGTTGCTTGAATACGCTTCGTCATGATCCTCGGCTACCAACGGGACGCAAAAAGTGGCCGCGGCCTGAGGCCGGGCCGCACCGTGGCGGGCTTTATAGTCGTCGCCGCCCGTTTGTCAAAGCCTTTGCCCGACCGCCCGCACGGGCCAGAATGGCCGGAACGGCAGGGAGCCCGCACGGTGCGCACCGTCCTGATCGGCCTCGACTGGGGAACGACGAGCCTACGGGCCTATCGGATCGGTGCGGGCGGCATCGTGATCGAGCGGCGCGAGATGCCGCAGGGCATCATGCAGGTCAAGGACGGCGCCTTCGCGGCGGCCTTCAAGGATGCTGTCGGCGACTGGCAGACGGGCGTCCCGGTGCTGGCGTCGGGGATGATCGGCAGCCGGCAGGGCTGGCGCGAGGCGCCCTATGTCGAATGCCCGTGCAGTTTGGATGCGCTGGCGCGTGGGCTGATCGAGGTCCCGGACGGGCCGCGGATCGTGCCGGGGCTGCTGCGGCCGGCGGGGGCCGACAAGGCACCGGACGTGATGCGGGGCGAGGAGACGCAACTCTTCGGTCTGGGTGCCGAGGAGGCGCTCGTCGTGCTGCCGGGGACGCACAGCAAGTGGGCGCGGGTCGAGGGCGGCCGGGTGGTCGACTTCGCCACCTATCTGACGGGCGAGATGTTCGACGTGCTCCGCCGGCACAGCATCCTGGGTCGGCTGATGGAGGGCGAGGCGCACGATCCGGGTGCCTTCACGAAGGGTGTGAGAGCGGCGGGGGCGGAGCCGGGGCAGTTCCTGCACACGATCTTCTCGGCGCGGACGCTGCCGCTGACGGGCGGGCTGCGGGCGAGCGAGGTCTGGTCGTATCTGAGCGGGCTCCTGATCGGGACCGAGGTGGCGGCGGCGCTGGCGGGTCGACAGGTGCAGCGGGTGACGATCCTGGGGTCGAGCACGCTGGCCAAGCGGTACACCGAGGCGCTGGCCCTGCACGGTGTCGAGGCGGTGGCGGCGGATCCGGACGTGGTGGTGACGGGGCTGTACCGGATCGGCGTGGCGGCGGGACTGGTGGAGGAGGCTTGATGCAGCAGGAACTCGCGGGTGCGATGGCGCGGTTGCCGCTGGTGGCGATCCTGCGCGGGGTCCAGCCCGAGGAGGCGCTGGCGATCGGCGAGGTGCTGGTCGAGGCGGGCTTCCACCTCATCGAGGTGCCGTTGAACTCGCCGCGGCCGCTGGAGAGCATCGCGACGCTGGCGCGACACCTGCACACGGTGGCGCTCGTCGGGGCCGGGACGGTGCTGAGCCCGGAGCAGGCCGCACAGGTGGCGGATGCGGGCGGGAAGCTGATCGTGATGCCGCACGGCGATACGGCCGTGATCCGGGCGGCGAAGCGGCTGGGCTGCGCCTGCGTGCCCGGCATCGCGACGCCGACCGAGGCGTTCGCCGCCCTGGCCGCCGGGGCGGACGCGCTGAAGCTGTTTCCGGCGGAAGGATCGAGCCCGGCGGCCCTGAAGGCGATGCGCGCGGTGCTGCCGAAGGACACGGCGGTCCTGCCCGTCGGCGGGATCGCCCCGGACACCATGGCGCCCTGGCGGGCGGCGGGGGCGGCCGGGTTCGGGCTCGGCAGCGCTCTCTACAAGCCGGGCGACTCCGCCGCGGCCGTCGGCGAGAAGGCGCGGGCCTTCGTCACGGCCTGGCGCGCCCTCTCAGCGTAGGCGGCTGGCGGCGAGTTCGATCTTCGACACTTCCACCGTGACCTCGCCGATCTTCGGGGCCGGCGACGGCAGGCCGGTGGCGGGGAAAGCGGCCTTCAGGCGGGCGAGGCCATCGGCGATGGCCTTCGTCGATTCGGCATCCTTGGCGGTCAGGGCCGGCTCGCTGGCGGCGAAGCGGGCGGCCGCCTCGTCGTAGAGGCTGCGGGCGCCCGAATACTCGGCGGCCTCGGCGATGGCACCGTCGCGCCAAGCCTCGCCATACTCCTCGGTGGCGTGGAGCAGGAGGGCTACGATGACCTCGGCCGGCTCGTCGGGCACTTTCAGGGCCGTGACGCTGGAGTCGGCGGCATCGTAGGCGGCGGCGACGGCAGCGGCATCGCCCTTCTCCAGCGCGTCGTGCGTCGCGTCGATGGCCTGGCCGACTGCCTTGCCCCCGATATCCTCCAGCGGCTCGGCATCGGCATAGGTGTCGGCGTGATCGAGCTGCAGGCCGGCACCCTCGGTGTTCCCGGCGGTCGCCAGATCGCGCGAGGCGTCGAGGAAGGCCCTGATCGTCGCGGCCAGAACTTCGGGCGGGGTCGCCTCGGCATCCTCGCCGCCGCCGCCCTCCCCACCTTCGCCGCCCTCGTTGCCGCTCTCGGCGAGGGCCGGGCGAACGACTAGGGGTGCTGCCGGTCCGGCCGCCAAGCCGGCGGCACCGGCGAGCAGCATCCAGCTGCCTACGCCGACCCAGAGCTTGGTGCGTCGGCGCTGCTCGTCGCTCATCCGGAGACTTCCACGCTGAACTCGCCGCCCGCCCGGCGACCGAGGCGCGCATAGCAAGTTTGCTCGGGCCTTCGCAACTCTACGGAATGGATGCTACGCAGTTTATAGTTTTTCCAATTGTGACAGACTGTTTCACTTTGAAGTTTTTCTAGTGTCAAAGTGTCGCCGCTCGTTTGACCTCCGACGACTCCATGCGTACATGCGCCGTCGTGACTTGGTGGCGGGTGTCATGATCGTCTGTGTCTGCAACCGACTGAACGAGGCCGCATGCCGCGATGTAGCGGCGAGCGGCCGCTGCCGGACCGTCGGCTGCATGTACCGCCTGAATGGTCACCGCGTGCGCTGCGGCAAGTGCCTGCCGATGATGGGCGAGATCCTGACAGCCCATGCACCGGCCACCACGCCGGGCATCGGGGAGGGCGCCCCGAACATGTTGCGCGCACTCGGAAGCCCCGCGCGCTGAGCGTGGCCATCCGGCGCCTGCCCGTCTCGCCTCTATAGGCCTCGACCCTTCGACACCCATTTTCGCACGTTCCGGGACGCACAGCAGACGCTCACGCGAACGTGACTCGGATCGAGCGCCCGCCATCAAGCGGATGCTGAGCGGTCGCGTGGATTCTCATCTTTTCGCGCGAAGGTTCCTACCAGTCGACGCGCTTTTCGGATCGGGGGAAATCCGCCACTCTCCATGAATGTGCCGAGGGGGAGCAGCGATGGCGGAACCAGTGTATCGGACAGGGCAGTGCTGAGGGCCATCGGCGCCCGTGCGGCAGTGCTTTTCCTGTGCCTCATTGCCGGCGCGAACAGAGCGGCAGCGCAGTCGATCGACTTGCAGCCTACCGCGGCGTTCCTCGCCGAGATCTACGCGACCTACGACTCCGCGAAAACTCCCGCCAATTTGCAAGGCGAGCAATGGGAGTATCAGTTACAGCACAAGCTTTGGTCCATATTCGAAACAGATCGCGCCCGTTCTTCTTCGACCAAGGTAATACAGAAGCAGTACGTCATCGATCCAATGACGGTAATATTCGCTTACAACAAGCATTTTAAGCGAATCAACCGCACGCTTGTTAACAATGACTATTTGAATCTTATTGCCATGCTGCTGAACGATCTCGATGTCATGCGGTCCGAAGCAGAGCGTGCGCGGACTTACGATCGCCAGTTGAAAGACAAGGCGAAGATCGACGTCATTGCGAAGACCAAGTCGCTCAACGACGCTTCGGTGCTCGTCGAGCTCGATGCGAGCCAGGCCGAGAAGCCGGTCGTCACGATCAAGGACTTCACCGATCTGGTTGATCGCGCCGCCTTCATGTACGTGGGCGGCGTTGCTGTCGAGCGTCAGAACCAGAACAAGTCCAAGAAGCTATATACGGTGGCGCAGGACAAGAAATTCCTGCTGTTCGAGGCCGTGAATCGGCAGGTCATCAACAAGACGGACCCGAACCGGCCCAGCCAGTACGACACAGCCTTGATCAACGGCAAGCTGCAGGACGGCAAGATCCCGGTGCTCCTGGGGACGAGCAGGATCTCCGTCGCCAATAGTGACGACTACGAGGACAAGAAGGCGCGTGACAGCAATGGCAGCCTCTGAGCCGAGCAGGCGCCTGATCGGCGGCTGGGCTGCCCTCTTTCCTCTCCTGCTGGCCGCCTTCGCCGACGCAGGGCCGGTCTCGGCCGGTACCTTGAGCTTTGACGGGACGTCCGGACCGGTCCCGCTCGTGAAGACTGTCGACCATGTAACCGGCGCCGAACTCGCCACCCTCACCCTCCGCTTCAGTCCCCACTACGGGGCAGCAGCCGGCCAGGGCACCGAGCCCGCTGCAAAGCCCGGTGCCGTGCTCGTCGGGCTGAGCGGTGCCAACGAGCAGCTCATGATCGGTCTCGGCCAGACGGCCGGTCAGATCACCTTGAGCAATCAGGACGGGGCGGCGGTATCGGTCGATCTGCATGCCGTGAGCGAGGGCGTCTACGAGCTGACGCTGAAGCACGTCCCGGAGGGCGGTTGGGCCGTCGCCGACGGGACGGGTCCGCGAGCGACACTGGCGAAGGATTTCTTCGAACCGGCAGGAGACGACCTGCTGATGCTGCGCGCAGGTGGGCGCGCCTATGTCGGGACCATCAATACCTTCGGCATCACCGCCCCGGACGGCGAGCAGGTGGTGACCATCGCGGACGATGGCACGCTGCTGAAGCGGTTCGCGCCGCGGCTCGGGATCTATCAGCAGGCCGACAGCGAGATCAGCGTACCGCTGCCGGCGGTGGGTCGGCCCGGGCTGGCGCACGGACTCTATGCACGGGAGTCGTTCTTCGCCCTGGTCGAGCGCCAGGGCCGGCTCGGGATCAGCTTCGACTGGGGCGGATTCCTGCCGCTGGCATCCGATCCGATGGCTGCGCGCAGCCTCGTCCCGGCCGATCCGGCGCTGGCCTGGCTGGGCCGGCTGGAGTTCCCGGAAGGCACCAACGAGACCTTCACGGCAAAGGGCGTGTCGCCCTATAGACCGATGCTGCCAATGCTCTCGGAGGGCGTGCGCTATCTCCGGGTGGAGCATCTGGGCGATCTGCCGAACGAGCATCCGTCGGGCCAGAAGCTCGACGAGGTCTGGCTCGCCAAGGACATTCCCTCGGGCTTCAACAGCTCGATCCGAGGTTGCTTCGATGTCCAGCGGACCGATCTCGTCGATTTCCAGAATACCGGCTGCACGAGCACGATCTTCCAGCTGCCGCCGCTGGAATCGGCCAACTACAGGACCATCGACAGCACGATCGTGCCCTATGGCTGGCGCTACGCGCAGCGGCACGTGGAGACCGGCAGCTACTTCTCCTCGATGGTGACCTCGACCGAGGAGGTCGAGAAGGCGTTCAACGGCGGCACGACGACCTCGGTCAATCTCGGCATCGGCGGTGGCGAGAAGGACAAGTACGGGTTGTCCGCCGACCTCTCGCGCAACGAGAGCTTCGGCCGCCGCGAGGGCCAGATGACGACCGACGGCCGGATGATGTCGGTGCATCAGAGCATCGCGACCAGCCATGCGATCGTGCTCGACCCGATCTATGTGCGGTTGAACGACTGCTTCATCCGCCGCGTGCTGCGCATGGCGCCGACGGCGCTGGCCCCCGCCTACTTCGAGGCCGAAGCCGACCCGACGAAGCGTCAGGCTGGGGGCGACGATGCGGACGACTGCCCCGAGACGTTCCAGGGTCCGACGGCGGTGCCGCTGAGTGTCGGCAGCTTCCTCGATCTCTACGGCACCCATTTCGCCTACGCGATCACCTACGGCGCCTGGGGACGCCAGACCGTCAGCTACGCCTCGCAGGCCGTCGAGCACTTCCTGGAAACGAAATCGAAGGTCGAGCAGACGGTGGGGCTCGATGCGAAGCTCGGGCCGGTGAAGGGCGGCTTCAGCCAGGAGACCGAGGAGGAGCATCAGCAGATCGGCAAGCTGAAGAACGAGAAAGAGCTCGAGACCAGCGCCTATGTCTGCATCGGCGGGTCGGGCTGCAACGACGGCAAGGTGGACGCGCATTCCAACCTCGTCCCGGTGTTCCTGCACCTGCGGACGATCGACGGCCTCTTGGCCCCGCCCTATTTCACCGACCCGGCGATCATCGTCGATCTGCGCCAGAAGGTGCGCGCCGAGGTGAAGAAGCGCATGGCGGCGGCACCCGATGCGGACATCGAGCCCTTCCGCACCGTGCGGCTCAGCCTCAAGGCGGGCCTGACCTGCCAGAGCGGCGAGCAGCTGCTCTGTACCGATATCGCGACGGGCGGGGTCGACATCGTCGTTCAGGGCGTTCTGGCCGACGGGCGCCGTATCGAGCTGTCACCGCCCGTCGCCTATCCGTTGTCGGCACTCGAGGCGCAGCCGGTCGAGACGATGTTCACCGTGAACGGTGCCACGCCTCATGGCCGAATCGAGTCGCTGGCGATTTCGCTCGCTCCGAAGGGGACGCGCAAGGCGGGTGCGGTCGTGGCCCAGGGCTGCTGCGACAAGGACTGGTACCTCGGCGCCAATGTGGTGGTCACCCGCGTACCGGGCAAACGGACCTTCTACGCCACGCCCGACGGCCTCCAGTTCCAGAGCGATCAGGAACCCGACACCTACACGCGCAGCGTCAGCGATCCGCGCCTCACCATGGATGGTGCGAGTGCTGTGGGCTCGGGGCGTGGGCGGGAGGTGGTCCTACCGCTCAACGGCGGCGGCTCGGTCGACGACGTCCTGCTCAGCATGGGCGGCGAGGCGAGCGTCGGGGTCAAGGTGGAAGGCTCGCTGCGGCCCGTCGACATCGCGGCCGAGCTCGGCTTTCGGCCGGAGCCCGCCTGGATCTCGGCCTTTTTCGAGGCCTATGACGACGACGCGGATCGTCTGCTGCAGCCGGGTGGGGCGATCCATGCGCTCATGCAGTGCCCCTCCGGTACCTGGAAGACGGAGATCGGCTGCGACTACGGCACACGGACGAAAGCCTGTCCGCCACCGCTGGTGCCGTATGGGGGGGTCTGTGCGGTCGCGGGGACGCCGCGCAAGGTCGTGTTCAGGAACGAGGGCGCCTACGTCGCCAGTCTGGACGTGACGTACACGATCGGCGGCGTCGCCAAGAAGCTCGACGTCGGTCCCGTCCTCAACGTCGTCAACCTCAACGAGCGCAGCCTCGACCTACCGCCGGACGCCGGCAACGTGGTCGTGCAGGGCTACTACAACGGCATTCCCGGCCGGACGGCGATCTTCCGCGAGGCGATCGATTTCACGCAGGGCCCGGCGTGCTTCACGACCACTGGCTCGGTGTTCAAGCGGGACTACATCCGCGACACCGGCTGTCGGCCCTAGCGGCGAGGGCATCGTTGGCGATTGACATCCCGGGACCTTCGCCTATCCCCGCCGCTCTGACAGACCCGCAACGCCAGGAGGGATCGGCATGACCAAGGCACTGACCGGCGACCCGCAGGTGCTGGCCGCCCTCAACGAGGCGCTCCGCGGCGAGCTGACCGCGATCAACCAGTACTTCCTGCACGCGCGGATGCTGGAGGACTGGGGCTTCTTCAAGCGCGGCAAGGCGGAATACGACGAGAGCATCGAGGAGATGCGGCATGCCGACAAGCTGATCAAGCGCATCCTGCTGCTCGGCGGCCTGCCCAACCTGCAGGATCTCGGCAAGCTCTATATCGGCGAGAACCTGAAGGAAGTGATCGAGTGCGACTACCGCCTCGAGCTCGAGGGCATCGACCACTACCGCAAAGCGATCGGCATCTGCGAGGCGGCGCGCGACTATGTCAGCCGCGACCTGCTGACCGAGATCCTGGAAGACGAGGAGGAGCACCAGGACCACAACCGGTCCGAGCTCGAGCTGATCGACAGGATCGGCCTCCAGAACTTCGGCCAGTCGCAGATCTAGCGACCCGATCGTAGGGCGGCCGGAACGACCGGCCGCTCGCGTCACGGCGTGCAGACGGGCGTCTATTTCCGGGCCCTCCGGAGCCGTCTTTCCGCCCTCTTCGACTCCCGGGCGACTTCCCGAACTCTCTCGCAGGACGACCCAACTCGGTGCGGCGCCGCCGCACGGCGATGCTCGTCGTCGTATGGATCGGGTCGGCTGCGGGCGGACGGTGGGAAGCTATGGAGACTTTGGACCAAGTTATGGTAAAGCATATCTCAAAAATATGAATGGGATCTAATTCAAATCCTCGTTGAAGATCAGATTTCCATCTCCGCGCAATCGAGTAGCCGAGCCGATCCACCAAGAATGTGAATTGAACGTAGTCCGACAATTCGGCTTATCTGGCCTCGGTGGCGAAGCGACGGCGGCCGACGCCTCCGGTTGATAACGAAGAGGGGTCGAGATGCGCGGATTAGTTGGAGCGCCACCGCTTGCCTTGTGCCTTCTGCTGCTGCTCACGGCTCCGGCCAGCGCCGGAGGTGGTGGTCCGGCCGCCGACGTGGACGCCTCCCGGCTGCCGCAGCCGAAACTGATCGACCATGGCTACGGTCCGGGGGTCGAGCCGACGCGGTGGCGGAAGATGTCGCGCCTGGCCCTCAACCTCGCCGGCATCGTGCCCGAACTGCCTGTCGATCCGGTGGCCGCGACGCAGGGTATCTTCGGGCAGCCGCTCAGCTGGCCGATCGTCCCCATCCACATGTCCCTGCTCCCGGACGGGCGGGTGCTGACCTACGGCACCACACCGGCCGGCAAGGCATCGGGCTCGCTCGTCTACGTGCTCTTCGACCCCGACAAGGGAACGGGGCCCGAGGCGCTGTCGGTGATGCCGAACACGACGACGACCGACATCTTCTGCAGCGCCCAGTCGATCATGGCGCAGACGGGCGAGACGCTGATCACCGGTGGCGCCCGGAAGGTCAACTACTCGATCAACTCGACGACGATCTTCGATTCGAGCAGCAATGCGATCCGCGCGGCGCAGCCGATGTCGTACGCGCGCTGGTACCCCACGCTGGTCGCGCTGCCCAATGGCGACATGCTCACCGTGGGCGGCCGACAGGACATCGGCGTGCCGACGACGATGCCCGAGATCTTCAGTGCCACGGCCGGCTGGCGCACGCTGCCGCTGGCGGACAGCATCGCCGCCTTCGGACTCGCCAAGGGCAACTGGTGGTATCCCCAGGCCTATCTGACGCCGACCGGGGACGTGTTCATCCTCGGGCACGACGGCGCGATGTTCCGGCTCGACCCGACGAATTCCGGTGCGATCACGAAGCTGGCGAAGAAGGTGACGGTCGCCCATCAGTCGCTGGCGACGGTGATGTTCCAACCAGGGCGATTGCTGTCGATCCGCAACAAGCTCGAAGCCGATGTCATCGACATCAACGGCAGCGAGCCGACGGTCCGCAAGACCTCGCCGATCGACCAGTTGCGCTACTATGGCAGCCTGACGGTGATGGCCGACGGCAAGGTGCTGTACAATGGCGGCTCGATCGTCATCAACAAGCTCGGCGGCGTGGCCTATCTCGGGATCATCTGGGATCCGGCGACGGAGCAATGGACGACCACGGCGGCAGCGGCGAAGCCGCGTCTCTACCATTCCTCGTCGCTGCTGCTGCCGGACGCCACCGTGCTGACCGGCGGCGGCGGTCCGCCCGGGCCCGTGCTGAACATGAACGCGGAGATCTATTACCCGCCATATCTGTTCGATTCGTCCGGCCAACTGGCGCCGCGGCCGGAAATCGTGGACTCCCCCTCCTCGCTGCCGGCCGGCGGCAGCTTCGCGGTACAGGTCGGCGAGGGCACCACGGTCTCGCGAGTGACGCTGGTGCGGGGTGGATCGGCGACGCACAACTTCAACCCGGACCAGCGCTTCTTCGCCCTGCCCTTCACGCAGGACGGCACGACCCTGACGGTGGACGCACCGGCCGACCGGCGGGTGGCCCCGCCCGGGGCCTACATGCTGTTCGCCTTCGACGCCGCCGGGGTCCCCTCGCATGCCAGGATGATGATGGCGGCCGTCGAGCCGCCCCCGACGGACCCGCCGCCAGACCCGCCGACCGATCCGACTGATCAGCCGCCGGACGACACCAACAACCCGCCGGCCGACCAACCCACCGTCACGCCATCCGCACTCCGGAAGGGGCGCTGACGCGTGTCGAGCGGCGTCGGCACGATCTGGCTGGAATCGGCTTAGTTACAGCCAGAGCGTTCTCTGTAACGGATCCAATTGCAGCACACTCGAGAGCAGGGTGACACCGGGATCAGCATTTTGGGGCTGGTGGCATGGGGCGGGCGCAAACCCGCTCCTCTGAGCGAAGATGTGAAGGATGTGGTGCCGCCCTTGCGGACCTCGAAGACGGATTCGATCGAGGCGCGGCTTCTCGTGCCAGCCGCGTGCAGAGAGATCCGGATCGACACGAGTTGGATCGACATGGGCGAGCACGGACCGGAACGATTGCGGCGCCTCATGCTCGCCTCGATGCGGCGGGTGGCGCCCGACTTGCTGCCGTTGCGAGAGGGCCTGAAGCTGGGGCTGCTGCCGCGACTGGCGGAGGAAGAGCGGCGGGTCGTAGCGGACGACATGCTGGGCGCACGGCGCGGCTGCCTCGATGCCGAGGACTTCGCTTTCGACGCGTACGATCCCGCTGCCCGCTGAGCCGCGCCGGCCCCGCTAACCGGCTGGTGCTGGCCGAGACGGCCTATGTGGGGCTGCGCGGCCGGGTCGACGCGGTGCTGGGCGACTGCTGAGGCTGCTCAGAGTGAGCCAAGGTACGCGATCAGTGCTTCCCGATCCTGCGCCGACATGGTGCGGAAGGCCTCGCGGGCGGGCCGTGCCTCGCCGCCGTGCCAGAGAATGGCCTCGGCGAAGCCGCGGGCGCGGCCGTCGTGGAGGAGGCGGTCGTGGCCGTTGGTCTGGGGCACGAGGCCCAGGCCCCAGAGGGGCGGCGTGCGCCACTCGCTGCCGCTCGCCTGACCGTCGGGGCGGCCGTCGGCGAGGTCCGGGCCCATGTCGTGGAGCAGGAGGTCGGTGAAGGGGTGGATCGTCTGGCCGGCGAGCTCGGGCAGGTCCGCGGTCGCGGCCGTCTGCAGCGTCGGTAGGTGACAGGCGGCACAGCCGGCGGCACGGAAGAGGCCGACACCGCGGCGAACGGCGGGGTCGTCGACGTTGCGCTGGCGGGGAACCGCCAGAAGTCGGGTGTAGAGGGTGAGCTTGTCGAGGAAGGCCTGCGCCAGCTCTGGCTCCCCGCCCGTCGGCGCCTCCGCGCAGGCGGCCTGGGCCCGGGGGCAGTTCTGCTGCGGGTGGAGCGCGGTCGTGAGGCCGATGTCGCCCAGCGCTGCGTTGGCGTTCTGGGTGGCGAGAGAGGCGACGTTTGCCTTCCAGCCGAAGCGGCCGGGCATCATGGCCCCGGCGGTCGGGTCCCAGACGCGATTGGGCCGGCCGGAGATGCCGTCATGGTCGGCGTCGTCCGGGTCGGCAAGGGCCTCGAGCGTCGCCTCCGGGACGGCTTCGAGGAGGCCCAGGCCGATCATCTGCGGGGCGACGCGGGAGCTCGTCATGAGGCCGTCGCCGGACGGGCCGAAGGCGAGGTCGGTCAGCTGCAGCACCGGCTCCAGGAGGGTGAAGGGCGTGCCGTCGCCGTAGGTGCCGCCGATCTCCTCGTATCGGAGGTCGACGCGGCCTTCCGCCGGCACACCGGGCAGGGCGCGGTCGTTCAGCTGGTCGCCATAGGTCGGGTCGGGAGCGATGCCCCCATGGGCGTCGGTGCCGGGCACGCTGAGACGGACGAGCATCGACTCGAACGGCTGCCCGGGGGCCTCGGGTGGGCGACCGCGGCCGTCGAAGGTGTGACAGCCGGCGCAGGACACGCGGTTGAAGGTGGGGCCCAGCCCGTCGAAGCTCTTCACCGAAGCGGGGGCGGCCACCCAGTTGGTGTTGAAGATGCGGTTGCCGAAAAAGAAGGGGCGCTCGTGCTCGCGCCTCGCGTTGGCAGCGAGGAACGTGAACGCCTTCTGGCCCTGCAGCGGGCGCGTCGTCTCACCACCCAGGTCCGGCGTCTGCGGCAGGGCCAGAAGCTGCTGCCGCAAGGAGAGGGGAACTGAAGCGCCGACCACCAGAGCCGTGGCGAGGACGGCCAGCGCTGCGAGCCAGCACCTCATGCCGTGGGAATGAGGACGAGGACGCCGAGCTTGTTGCCGGCGGCCTTGAGGCCGTCGCCCAGGGCCTGGAGCGAAGTCACGGCGGCTTCGGCGGCCTCGCGCTCCGTTGAGCCGGGCGGGCTCGCCAGCACCTGGTCCCAGGGATCGCCGAGGGCGGCGACCTTGGCTTTGGCGTCGGCGAGGAGTCTGTCGACGTGAGTCTTCAGGGCGGGATCCCGGCTGCCGACGAGGGTGTCGAGGCCGGCATGCTTGCCGCCGTCGCCGCTCCAGACGCGCTCGATACCGACGAGGTCGTAGACGAAGTCCTGATGTGTCGTGTCGGAGAAGCAGGAGTGCTCGTCCTCCTGGTCGCCGGAGTCGAGGGCGACGGTGAGGCGCTCGGACATGAACTCGAAGCCGGCCAGTATCGCCATACCGTTCAGCATCCGGCCCAGCGCCTCGCGTTGCGGAAGCGACTTGAACCTCGCGGCGTAGGAGTGGGGGTCGGTGACGTCCCAGGCTGCGACGAGGGAGTCGAGGTCGGCCGCAAGCTGCTGGGTGACGAGGTCGAGATAGGTGCGGCGGCGGTCGTTCGTGCCCTGACCCGGGACATAGTCGGTCCAGGGGCGCGCACCGGGGCCGGTAGCGGACAGGTCCTGGCCCCAGAGGAGGAACTCGATGGCGTGCCAGCCGGTGGTGACGTCGGCCTCGTCGGCCTTCTGGTCGACGGCGTCGATGTGCTCGATCGAGACCGGCTGACCCGGATCGTTGATCAGGCCGGCCGTCCTGTTGCCGACGACGTAGTCGATGACCGACTCGTTGAGCGGCCAGGCATTGATCCGACCTTCGACCGCCTCGATCGGGCCGTCGTAGAAGCGGAAGGTTTCGGTGACGAGGTAGCTCGGGCGGGCGGCGACCCAGGCGGCACGCGCCGCGGCGAGCGACGCCTCGGACGGGCTCGCCAGGAGGGCCCCGACGGCAGCGCGCAGCTTCCCGGCCTGGGCCGCGGCCTCGACGTAGCTGGCGCGGACGAGGTCGACATAGCCGTCGATCTGGGGCTTCGCGTCGAAGCTCCAGGCGTTCGGGTCCTTGGACAGCAGGCTGTAGGACGACGGAACGCCGCCGCCTTCACCGCCCTCCCCGCCCTCGCCCCCTTCTCCACCCTCGCCCTCGCCGCCCTCCGCCTGGGCGAAGGCCTGCGGGAAGAAGGACAGGCCGTCGTGATGGTCCAAGGGCAGCGAGGCGCCCCCGACCAGCACGCAACTGCCGACGCTGATCCAGAGCTTCGTCCTTATCTGCATGTCCTGCCCTCCGCCACAGATGACGCAAGTTCTGGTAGCCGTCGGATTCAATAGCAGAAAGCAGAACCGTTCCAGGGTGGCCGGGACGGATGTACTGTTTGGAACATTTCGAAGATTGCGCTGCAGGCGACGACATTGCCGGATGTCATGGTCGGCTGCTAAGCGGCGCCGGTACCGTTGAGGACGACGACATGCTGTTGTGCATCGCGGACCTGTTGCCCGCCGACGAGGTGAAGCTGGCCTGCGAGACCCTGGCGAAGGCCCGCTTCGAGGACGGGCGGGCGACGGCCGGCTGGAGTGCGAAGCTGGTCAAGAACAACCTGCAGGCCGGGCGTGACGACCCGGCGCTGGCGAGCCTGCGCCGGCTGATCGAGCAGCGGCTGCAGGGGAACGCGCTGTTCCAGCTGGCGGCGCGGCCGAAGAAGCTGACGCCGCTGCTCTTGTCGCGCTACGAACCGGGGATGGCCTATGGCAGCCATGTCGACGACGCGCTGATGCAGGGGCTGCGGACGGACGTCTCGTTCACGCTGTTCCTCAGCGATCCGGAGACCTACGAGGGCGGCGACCTCGTCATCGAGTCCACGGCCGGCGAGCAAGCGTTCAAGCTGCCGGCGGGATCGGTGGTGACCTATCCCTCCACCAGCCTGCACCGGGTCGAGCCCGTCACGAGCGGCGCTCGCCTAGCAGCGGTCGGCTGGGCGCGCTCGCTGATCCGGGACCCGGCGAAGCGCGAACTGCTGTTCGACCTCGACACCGCGCGGCGCCGCCTGTTCGAGCAGCACGGCAAGACGCCGGAGTTCGACCTGCTGAGCAAAACGGCCGCCAACCTGCTCCGGCTGTGGGCGGAGGATTGAGGGTGGTCAGGCTTTCGGCCGGCTCGGTGCTTCGAGCCGCAGTGGATCGTCTTCGTCCCCGAAGTTGAACAACCGTAGCAGATCATCGGGTAGCGGCGCGTCGAGATCGTCGGACATCCAGATCTGCCCTTTGAACAGACCGGGCGGCGGACGCCGACTGCCGGCGTCCTGCCCGAGAGCACGGTTCGCACTTCCGTCCGTTTCCGCGTCTGTTGGCTCGACTGAACGCCTGTTGCGCTTGGTCATCTCAGCTCAGATGTCCGCATAGACCTGCACCTCGGCCTTGCCGCCGGGGTGGGTGACGGCACCTTTCTCGGCGGGGCCGACGGTCTGGGCGTATTTCCACAAGGTGCCCGAGGCGTACATGGTCGGGCGGGGCTGCCAGGCGGCGTGGCGGCGCGAGAGTTCGGCATTGTCCAGCTCGACGTCGAGGGTGCCGGTCTCGGCGTCGATGGCGATGATGTCGCCGTCGCGGAGCAGGCCGATGGGGCCGCCGTCGGCGGCTTCGGGGCCGACATGGCCGATGCAGAAGCCGCGCGTGGCACCCGAGAAGCGGCCGTCGGTGATGAGCGCCACCTTGTCGCCCATGCCCTGGCCGTAGATGGCCGAGGTGACGCCCAGCATCTCGCGCATGCCGGGGCCGCCCTTCGGGCCCTCGTAGCGGATCACGAGGACCTCGCCCGGCTGGTACTTCCCGGCCTGGACGGCGGCCATGCAGTCCTCCTCGCTGTCGAAGACGCGGGCGGGGCCGCGGAACTTCAGGCTCTTGAGTCCGGCGACCTTCACGATTGCGCCCTCGGTGGCGAGGCTGCCCTTGAGGCCGACCACACCACCCCAGCTCGTGATCGGGTTGGTGGTCGGGCGGACGACGTCCTGCTTCTCGTTCCAGGGCGTGTCGGCGAGGTTCTCGGCGATGGTGCGGCCGGTGACGGTGATGCAGTCGCCGTGCAGGTAGCCGCCGTCGAGCAGGGCCTTCATCAGGAGCGGCACGCCGCCGACCTCGGCCAGATCCTTCATCACGTAGCGGCCGGCGGGCTTGAGGTCGCCGATATAGGGCGTGTCACGGAAGATGGCCGCCACCTCGTGCAGGTCGAAGTCGATGCCGCACTCGTGCGCGATGGCCGGCAGATGGAGGGCGCCGTTGGTCGAGCCGCCGGAGCAGGCGACGACACGGGCGGCGTTCTCCAAGCTCTTGCGGGTGACGATGTCCCGGGGACGGATGCCGGCGGCGAGGAGGGCCATGACGGCCTCGCCCGAGGCCTCGGCCCACTTGTCGCGCGCCTCGAAGGGGGCGGGCGTGCCGGCCGATCCGGGCAAGGCCAGGCCGATCGCCTCGGAGACGCAGGCCATGGTGTTGGCGGTGAACTGGCCGCCGCAGGAGCCGGCCGAGGGGCAGGCCACCTTCTCCATGGCCTCGAGGTCCTCGTCGGACAGGCGGCCGACGGCATGCTGGCCTACGGCCTCGAACATGTCCTGGATGGTGACGTCGCGGCCCTGCCATTTGCCGGGCAGGATCGAGCCGCCATACATGAAGACGGCGGGCACGTTGAGGCGGACCATCGCCATCATGATGCCGGGCAGGGACTTGTCGCAGCCGGCGAGGCCGACCAGGGCGTCGTAGGCGTGGCCGCGGACGGTGAGCTCGGTCGAATCGGCGATCACCTCGCGGCTGACGAGCGAGGCCTTCATGCCCTGATGGCCCATGGCGATGCCGTCGGTGACGGTGATCGTCGTGAACTCGCGGGGTGTGCCGCCGGCCTTGGCGACGCCGCGCTTCACCGCCTGCGCCTGCCGCCCCAGCGCAATGTTGCAGGGGGCGGCTTCGTTCCAGGTGGTGACGACGCCGACGAAGGGCCGGGCGATGTCGTCCTTCGAGAGGCCCATGGCGTAGTAGTAGGAGCGGTGCGGCGCCCGCTCGGGCCCGACCGAGCTGTGCCGGCTCGGCATCTTCGTCTTGTCGAACACGGTCGTCGTCGCCATCGCCCTGCCTCACCTGCCGGCTGAAGTTTCGGTGACAGTAGGAAGACCGGGCCGGCTAGACCAGCCCTGCCCGCCGCTCGTCGAGGAAGGCGCGCACGGCAGGGTCGTCGCTGAGGTCGGCGGCGCGATAGTAGGCGATGGCGGCCTCGTCATTGCGGTCGAGGGTGGCCAGGAGATGGGCGCGAAGGGCCCAGAATGGCTGGTAGCCGTCGACAAGCTCGGCGGGGATGGTCTCCAGCATCGCCAAGCCGGCGACGGGGCCATGGCACTCGGCGACGGCGGCGGCACGGCCGACGAGGGCGCCGGCGGTCGGCGAGAGGCGGACGAGGCCTTCATAGAGCAGGGCCACCGCCCGCCATTCCGTGCGCCCGGTGACGGCCCGCTGCGCGTGGACCGACTGGATCGCGGCCTCGAGCTGGAAGCGACCGATGCGGTTCGCGGCGCGCGCCCGGGTCAGCTCCGCCTCGGCATCGACGATGAGGTCGCGGCTCCACAGGGCGGCGTCCTGGCGTTCCAGGGGCACGAAGCCGCCCGCGGCATCGCGCCGTGCCGGCCGACGCGCCTCGCAGTAGAGCATGAGGGCCAGGAGGCCACGGCTCTCGGGCTCGTCCGGCAGCAGGGAGGCGGCGATGCGGCCGAGATGGAGCCCCTCGTCGGCGAGGTCGCGGCGCTTCGGGTCGGCACCGGCGACATCGTCCCAGCCGCTGCCATAGGCGGCGTAGATGGCCTCCAGCACGGCCTCGAGCCGCGGTTCCAGCTCGTCGCGTCCCGGCACCTCGAAGCGGATCCCGGCGTCGCGGATCTTGGCCTTGGCGCGGACGAGGCGCTGGCCCAGGGCGGCGGGGGCTACCAGGAAGGCACGGGCGATCCGGACGGCGTCGAGGCCCAGCACGGTCTGCAGCATGAGCGGTGCGCGGACCGCTTCGTCGATCGCCGGATGGGCGCAGACGAACAACAGCTTAAGCCGCTCGTCGCCGAGCTGATCGGGTGTGTCCTCGGCCGCCTCCTCGGCGAGGAGGACCAAGGTCGGGACCGAGTCGGCGCGCACGCGCTCGTGGCGCCAGCCATGGCCGAGATGGCGGCGAGCAGCGGTGACGAGCCAGGCTTCGGGACGGTCGGGGATGCCGCGGACTGGCCAGGTCTCGAGGGCGGTGCGGAAGGCCTCGGCCAGCGCGTCTTCGGCGGCGGCGAGGTTGCGCGAGCGCGCGGCCAGCCACGCCACCATGCGGCCATAGGCGACGCGCGCCGCGACCTCGGCAGCCCGGCGCGCGTCGTTCTCCATGGCCGTGCTCAGGTCGGCATCCGGCCGAGGGTGGGACGCACCTCGACCGCGCCGGTGGCGGCACCGGGGCAGCGCTCGGCCCAGTCGAGAGCGCTGTCGAGGTCAGGCACCTCGATGACGAAGAAGCCGCCGAGGCGCTCCTTGGTGTCGGCATAGGGCCCGTCCTGGACCATGCGGCGGCCGTCGCGCACACGAACGGTGGTGGCGGCATGCGGCGGCTGCAGCCCCTCGCCGCCGACGAGGATCCCGGCGTCGCGGAGTGCTGCCGCATAGTGGGTCCAGGCACCCCAGTAGGCGGGTGCCTCCTCCGACTCGCGACGGGCGAACTCGGCCTCGGTCTCGTAGATCGCGATCATGTACTGCATGGCGCTCGCTCCCCCACCTCAGCGCATCGCCGGGGCCGGATGGGCCGGCCGGACCTCCACGGCACCCGTCGCAGCGGCCGGCGCCCTGGCGGCCCAGGAGAGCGCCGCGTCGAGATCCGGCACGTCGATCATGAAGTAGCCGCCGAGCTGCTCCGCGGCCACCGCGACGGGGCCGTTCGTCACCGAGCCGCCGACGCGGACGGTACGGGCGTCGTCACCCCAGCGCAGCGCCTGGCCGCCCTTCAGGATGCCGGCCTGCTGCATGGCACCGGCAAAGGCGGCGTAGGAGGCCCAGTAGTCCTTGGCGCGGGCGGGGTCGGTGCGGGCGGCGAGGTCGGGGTCGGACTCATAGATGAGGATGGTGAAGGGCTCTGCTGAGAGGGGCGGTGCGCTGCCGAGCAGCATTGCGGATGCGGTGAAGAGAGCGCGGATGGACATGGATCGGCTCCGTGGTTGCGCACGGACGGTTCCGTGCTCGTCAGGTGGAGCCGCGAGCCGTCGCCGTTTCGACATCGCCTCCCTAGATTTCTTGCCGGCAGGCCGCAGTTCCCCCGACGGTTGTGCCGGCGGGCCGCTGAGCGGTTGGCGTCGGCGACGGCGGGGTCTAGGGGTGTCGGACGACGCAGCGTTCAGGCGGAGACCGCATGCTGGCGCGCGAGATCGCGGCCCTTCACTATCCGGGACCGGTGCGCCGGCTCCGCCGCATCCTGTGGCAGTCCTACTACCACTTCATGAAGGACGACGCCTTCACGCTGGCCGGCAACATCGCCTACATGGCGATCTTCTCGGTGTTCCCCTTCCTCATCTTCCTGATCGCGATCGCCGGCATGCTGGGCCACGGCGAGGCCGCCAGCCGCTCGATCGAGCTGGCGATGCAGGTGATGCCGCCGGACGTGGCGGAGTCGCTGCGCCCGGCGATCGACGAGGTGGTGAGCGGCCCCAGCCGCAGCCTCGTCACCTTCAGCATCCTCGTCACGATCTGGACCGCATCCTCGGGCGTCGAGAGCCTGCGCCACGCCCTCAACCGCGCCTATGACGTGAAGGACCCGCCCTCCTACTGGCGTTCGCGCCTGCAGAGCATCCTGATTACGATCGTCGGCGCCATCGTGCTGCTGGCGGCGACGCTGCTCCTGATCATCATCCCGATCACCTTCGACGTCGCGACCTTCATCCTCGACAAGCCGATCGATCGCGACACCTTCTACGCCAGCGAGCAGTACCTCGTGGGCATCGGGCTGCTGCTCGTGCTGCTGATGGTGTTCTATAAGGTGCTGCCGAACGAGCGGCTCTATGCCGTCGAGATCGTGCCCGGCGCCCTGCTCGCCTGGGTCATCTGGGTGGCGGCCCAGTATCTGTACACGCTCTACATCCGCACCGTACCCAGCTACAGCGTCACCTATGGCAGCCTGGGCGGCGTGATCGTGACCCTGCTCTTCTTCTATATTTCCGCACTGCTGTTCATTTTTGGTGCCGAGTTCAACAGCGTGCTCAAGCGGCGACGGGAAAACCGCGAGCCCCTTTAACCGTGCTCCAACTGTCCCCCGGTATGCGGGGAAAATCCGATTTCGAGTGCGCGGAACGTGTGGACGGCCTATTAACCACCGATTGAATTGCCCTGAGCAAGGCGCCCATTATGCGTAGCGCTACCGCCTCCACGATGAGGCGTCGCCTCGTCGGCGGCTTGGCCTGCCTTCTGGCGCTCTCCGTGCTCATCAATTTCGCCGTCCTGGCCCTTCTGGTGCTGCCCGGCTTTTCCGAGATCGAGCGCCAGCAGGCCGAGCAGAGCCTCGCCAGGGTCCAGGACGCGCTGCGCCACGATCTCGACCATGTCGGCTCGCTGGCCAACGACTATGCGGTGTGGGACGCGACCTGGAGCTACATCCAGAAACCGAACGACGCCTATCTTTACGAGAACTACTCGGCCGTTCCGTTGGAGAATCTGGGCGTCGACATCGTCGTCCTGCTCGACGCGACCGGCAAGGTCGTCCATGCCGGCATGCTGAAGGACGACGAGATCACGCCGCCACCGCAGAAGCTGGTCGAGGACCTGACGGCGCTGCGGCGCCATTTCCAGGCCGACGGCGTGCCCGAGGCGGCCGAGCAGACGATCATCGACAGCGCCGTCGGCCCACTCCTCGTCGGCATGCGCTCGATCCTGCACACGGACGGCAGCGGGCCCGCGGCCGGTACCGAGATCTTCGCCAAGCGCCTCGGCCAGGAAGAGTTCAAGGAGATCGCGGGACGCGTCCACGAGTCGTTGGCCGTGCATCTGCCGGACGGCGACCTGCCGGCGGACTTCGCCGAGGCGGCCCCGCTCCTGGCCGACCCCAAGGCAGGCCCGATGGTGGTCACGCTCGACGACGACCGGATGGCCGCCTACGGCGTCGTCCGCGACATCGAAGGCGACCCGCAGATCATCATGCGGGTCGACACGCCGCGCGACGTGTCCGAGATCGCGTGGCGCACACTGGCACTGGCCTCGCTCGGCTTCGCCGCGGCGACCGCCATCGTGCTGGCGGCGTGTTGGTTCGGCGTGCGCAAGGTCCTGTTCGATCCGCTGGTCAAGCTGACGCGGCGGATCTCCGCCATGCAGCGGAGCGGCGACCTCTCGAGCGCGCTTGCCCTCGACCGCACGGACGAACTCGGCGTGCTGGCCGGCGAGTTGGACCGCATGCGCCAGGATCTGGCGGCCGCACGCGAGCGGCTGCAGCAGCTACTAGCGGGCAGCCCGGTCGTCATCTACCGCCGGGAGGCCGGAAAAGACGGCAAGATCAGCTTCGTCAGCGAGAACGCACGGCGCGTCTTCGGCATGGAGCCGGAGGCACTGACGGGCGATCCGAACGCATGGATGGAGCACGTGGTCGAGGCCGATCGGGAGCGGCTCGTGGCCAGCCGGTCGGCGGCGCGCATCGGCACGCTCTCGGTGACGGAATACCGGATCCACGACCATGCCGGCCGCGAGCGGTGGGTGCAGGACGAACTGCGCGCCGTCACCGACGAGAGGTGGCGGATCGTGGCCTATGTCGGTTCCTGGACCGAGATCACGCAGCTGAAGGCGGCCCAGGCCAAGCTCGAGCACCAGGCCAAGGCCATGGAGGACCTGGCGCACAAGGCCGAGCAGGCGAACAGGGCGAAGTCGGCCTTCCTCGCCACCATGAGCCACGAGATCCGCACACCGCTGAACGGCGTGCTGGGTGCTCTGGGGCTGCTCAGCGAGACGGAGAAGAGGACCGAGGAGTCGCGCCTTCTCGACACGGCGCGGCACAGTGCGGAGGCCCTGCTCCTCATCATCAACGACATCCTCGACTTCTCACGCATCGAGGCCGGCAAACTGTCGCTGGAGCTGGGTCCGGTCGCCATCCTGCCGATGGCCCAGGCGGTGGTCGATCTCTGCGCGGTGCAGGCGAAGGCGAAGCATCTGCGGCTCACCCTCGAGGTGGCACCGACCATGCCGCGGCACGTCGTCGGCGATGCCGGGCGCCTGCGGCAGATGCTGCTGAACTTCGTCACCAATGCGATCAAGTTCACCGACGAGGGCGAAGTGCGGGTCAGTATCGCGCCCGCCGCCGTCGAGGGCACCTACCGCTTCGCGGTCACCGATACGGGCATCGGCATCCCGCCCGAGCGGCAGGGCGACCTGTTCCGCGACTTCTCGCAGCTGCGTGGACCCGGACGGCACCATATCGGCGGGACGGGCCTGGGCCTCGCCATCACCAAGCGCCTCGCCTCCGTGATGGGCGGGAGCGTGGGTGTGGAGAGCAGCGCCGGCCGCGGCAGCAAGTTCTGGTTCGACGTGCCGTTGGGTGCCGCCGCCGCGACCTCCCTGCCCGACCGGCGCGGCAACGTGGCGCTGGCACCGGTGCTGGTCCAGGGCCGTGCACCGAGGCTCCTGGTGGCCGACGACAATACGGCGAACCTGCTGCTGGCGCGGGCCATGCTGGAGCGCCTGGGCTGCCGGGTCGACACGGTGAGCGACGGGGCCGCCGCGATGCACGCCGTGAAGGAGCAGCCCTACGACGCGGTGCTGATGGACGTGTCGATGCCGGTGCTGGACGGCGTGGAGGCCACGCGCCGGCTCCGCGAGGAGGGCTTCGCCCTGCCGATCGTCGCCGTCACGGCCAATGCCGCCCCGGAGGACCATCGCCTCTACCGCAGCCAGGGCATGACCGACTGTCTCGTGAAGCCCTACGACCGGGCGACGCTCCGGACGGTGCTCGTCCGCCATCTGGGCGACGAGGGAGAGGAATCCGCGACCACGTTGCGGACGGGCTGACCGTTCAGGCCACCGCGGCGGCCACGGGCCGGGCCTCGTTGCGCAGGGCCGCCGCCATGAGAGTGCGGGTGTAGGGGCTCTCGGGCCGGTCGAAGATGCGCTCTGTGGGGCCGCGCTCGACGATCTTGCCGTCCTTCATCACCAGCACCTCGTGGCTCATGGCGCGGATGACGCGCAGATCGTGGCTGATGAAGAGATAGGCGAGGCCGTAGCGGGTCTGCAGGTCGCGCAAGAGATCGACGATCTGGGCCTGGACGGACATATCGAGCGCCGAGGTCGGCTCGTCGAGCACGACGAAGCGCGGCTTCAGCACCATGGCACGGGCGATGCTGATCCGCTGCCGCTGGCCGCCCGAGAACTCGTGCGGATAGCGGTCCATGGTGGCGGGGTCGATGCCGACCTCCTCCAGGATCCCGGCGACCAGCTTGCGGCGATCCTTCGCGTCCGCGCCGATCCGATGCAGCGCCAGGCCCTCCTCGACGATCTGGGCGACCGAGAGACGCGGGCTGAGGCTGCCGAACGGGTCCTGGAAGACGATCTGCATCTCGCGCCGCAGCGGCCGCAACTCGTTCCAGGAGAGACCCTGGAGCGGCCGGTCGGCGAATATGATGTCGCCTTGGCTCTGGATGAGACGCAGAAGGGCGAGGCCGAGCGTCGACTTGCCGGAGCCGCTCTCGCCGACCACACCCACGGTGTGGCCCTCGCGGACCGTGAGGTCGACGCCGTCGACGGCCCGGATCGCGTCGACCTGCCGTTTCAGGATGCCGCGGCGGACCGGGAAATGGACCTTCACGTCCCTGCCGGTGACGAGCGGCTTCGCCGCGGGGTCGGCGGGCCGCGGCGTGCCCTTGGGCTCGGACGCCAGGAGGTGGCGGGTGTAGGCGTGGCGCGGGTTGGTGAAGACCGTCTCGACCGACCCCTGCTCGACCATCTCGCCCTTGGTCATCACGGCGACGCGGTCGGCGAAGGAGCGGACGATGGTGAGGTCGTGGGTGACGAGCAGCACGGCCATGCCGAGCCGCGCCTGCAGGTCCTTGATGAGCTTGAGGATCTGCGCCTGGATGGTGACGTCGAGTGCCGTCGTCGGCTCGTCGGCGATCAGCAGGTCGGGCTCGTTCGCCAACGCCATGGCGATCATCACGCGCTGGCGCTGGCCGCCTGAAAGCTGGTGCGGGTAGGAGGCGAGACGCTCCTCGGGGCGGGCGATGCCGACGAGGTGCAAGAGTTCCAGCGCCCGGGCGCGGGCGGCCGCACGGCCGAGGCCGCGGTGGATGAAGAGCACCTCGCTGATCTGCCGCTCGACCGTGTGCAGCGGATTCAGCGAGGTCATCGGCTCCTGGAAGATCATGCCGGCGCGGTCGCCGCGCAGGCGCCGGAGCACGCGCTCCGGGGCGCCGACGATCTCCTGGCCGTCGAGCCTGATCGAGCCTTCGGGGTGCCGCGCCTTCGGATAGGGCAGCAGCTGCAGGAGCGAGAGGGCGGTGACCGACTTGCCCGAGCCGCTCTCGCCGACAATGGCCAGGGTCTGGCCGCGGTCGAGGTCGAAGGAGACGCGCTTCACGGCTTCCAGCACGCGGCCCTCGACCGCGAAGGTCACCGAGAGATCTTTGACCTGGAGGAGCGGCATCAGGCGAAGGTCTTGCGCGGGTCGTAGGCATCGCGGACGGCCTCGCCGACGAACACCAGGAGCGAGAGCAGCAGGCCGACGACGAAGAAGCCGGTGAGGCCCAGCCAGGGCGCCTGGGGGTTCGCCTTCCCTTGGGAGAGAAGCTCGCCCAGCGACGGTGACCCGGGGGGCAGGCCGAAGCCAAGGAAGTCGAGCGAGGTCAGGGTCGTGATCGAGGCGCTGAGCGTGAAGGGGAGGAAGGTCAGCGTCGAGACCATGGCGTTGGGGAGAACGTGGCGGACGATGATGGTGGCATCGCCGACGCCCAGCGCCCGCGCGGCACGGACGAAGTCGAGGTTGCGGGCGCGGAGGAACTCGGCGCGGACGAGGTCGACCAGCGTCTCCCAGCTGAACAGCAGCATGAGCAGGAGCAGCGTGACGAAGCCCGGGACGAACAGGCTCGACATGATGATGAGGAAATAGAGGACGGGCAGACCCGACCAGATCTCCATGAAGCGCTGCATGCCGAGATCGACCCAGCCGCCGAAATAGCCCTGCACGGCCCCGGCGGCGATGCCGATGGCAGAACTCAACACGGTCAGGATGAGGCCGAACAGGACCGAGATGCGAAAGCCGTAGATGGCGCGCGCAAGCACGTCGCGCGCTTGGTCGTCGGTGCCCAAAAGGTTCTGCCAGGTGGGTGGCGAGGGTGCGCGCTCGATGCCGGTGACGACGGTATCGTAGGAGTAGGGGATCGGCGGCCAGACGATCCAGCCCTTCTCCTCGATCAGCGAGCGGACCTCCGGATCGGCATAGTCGGCCTCGGTCTCGAAGATGCCGCCGAAGTCGGTCTCCGGATAGGCGACGAAGACAGGAAAGTAGAACTGGCCGTCGTAGCGGACGAGGAGCGGCTTGTCGTTGGCGACGACCTCGGCGAACAGCGAGAGGACGAAGAGGACCGAGAAGACGAGGAAGGCCCAGTAGCCGCGCTTGTTGCGGCGGAACTGGTACCAGCGGCGCTGGGCCAAAGGCGACGGGTGCCAGCCGAACAGGACCGGCGAGGCGGCGGCGTCAACGGGCAGGGCCATGCTCACGCGGCGCGGGCCTCGAAGTCGATCCGGGGATCGACGAACATGTAGGTGATGTCCGAGAGCAGCTTCAGCAGCAGGCCCATCAGCGTGAAGATGAACAGCGTGCCGAAGATCACGGGATAGTCGCGATTCAATGCGGCCTCGTAGCCGAGCAGGCCCATGCCATCGAGCGAGAAGATGATCTCGATCAGGAAGGCCCCGGTGAACAGCACCGAGATGAAGGCGGCAGGGAAGCCGGCGATGACGATCAGCATCGCGTTGCGGAAGACATGGCCGTAGAGGACCTGTCCCTCGTCGAGACCCTTTGCACGGGCGGTGGTGACGTACTGCTTGTTGATCTCCTCGATGAAGCTGTTCTTGGTCAGCAGCGTCAGGGTGGCGAAGGAGCCGACGAGCAGCGAGGAGATCGGCAGCACCATGTGCCAGAGATAGTCGACGATGCGCTCGGGCCAGGAGAGGCTCCAGAAATTGTCGGAGACGAGGCCGCGGAGCGGAAAGATCTGGAGGTAGCTGCCGCCGGCGAAGAGCACGATCAGCAGCACGGCGAAGAGGAAGCTCGGAATGGCGTAGCCGACGACGATGACACCACTCGTCCAGACGTCGAATCGGGTGCCGTCGCGCACCGCCTTCCGGATGCCGAGCGGGATCGAGATCAGGTAAGTGAGCAGTGTCGTCCAGATGCCGAGCGAGATCGAAACCGGCATTTTCTCGACGATGAGATCGGTGACCTTGGCGCTGCGGAAGAAGCTCTCACCGAAGTCGAAGCGGACATAGTTGCCGAGCATCAGAACAAAGCGCTGCCAAGCCGGCTTGTCGAAGCCGTACATCTTCTCGAGCTGGGCGATGAAGCGAGGATCGAGGCCCTGGGCGCCCCGATAGCGGCTGTTGGCGGGAGCGCCGGCGTTGAACGGCTCGTTGTTGCCGGCGGTGGGCGCGTCGCCCCCTCCCCCGGTGACGCGCTGGGTGGCACCGTCGCCGCGGCCGGAGAGAGTGGAGAGGACGCGCTCGATCGGTCCGCCCGGCACGGCCTGGATGATGACGAAGTTGAGCAGCATGATGCCCAGCAGCGTGGGCACGATCAGCAAGAGCCGCCGGATGACGTAGGCCGTCACGGAATCGCTCTCAGCGCAGGCCCAGCGACTTCTTCTTGGCGTCGAGTGCTTCGAGCTTCGCCGGATCGATCCACCAGGCGAAGAGGTCGAGGCCGTATTGCGGCAAGGCCGTGGGGCGGCCGAACTTGTCCCACTCGGCAACGCGGGTGACGCCGTTGTACCAGTGCGGGATGATGTAATAGTGCCAGGTCAGTACCCGGTCCAAGGCGCGGCAGGCGGCGATCAGCGCGTCGCGGTCGTGCGCCTGGATGATCCTGTCGATCAGCTCGTCGACGATCGGGTCCTTGATGCCGATATAGTTGCTGCTGCCCTGCATGTCGGCAGCCTTGCTGCCCCAGAAGTTGCGCTGCTCGTTGCCCGGCGAGTTCGACTGGCCCCAGATATTGGTGATCATGTCGTAGTCGAAGGTCTCGAGCCGGCGCTCGTACTGGATGTCGTCGACCGTGCGCAGCGTCACCGTGATGCCGAGACGCTCCAGGTTCTTGGCGAAGGGGCCGGTGATGCGCTCGAACAGGCCGCCCTGGTCGAGGAGGATCTCGAAGGAAAGCGGCTGGCCCGTGGCCGTGTTGACGAGCTTGCCGCCCTTCACCTCGTAGCCCGCCTCCTTGAACAGCTTCACGGCTTCGCGGAGATTGTCGCGCAGATTGCCGGAGCCGTCGGTGACGGGCGGCTCGTAGGTCGGGCCGAAGACCTCGGGCGGTAGCTGGGCACGGTGCGGCTCCAGCAGGGCGAGTTCGGCGGGGCTGGGCGTGCCCTCGGCGGCGAGCTCGGTGTTGGCGAAGTAGCTCTTGGTCCGCATGTAGGAGCCGTAGAAGAGCGTCTTGTTGGTCCACTCGAAGTCGAAGGCGTAGGCCAGCGCCTTCCTCACTTTCGGATCCTGGAACACCGGCCGGCGGAGATTGAAGACGTAGCCCTGCACGCCCCCGCCGCCGCTGGTCGGGATCTCCTCTTTCACGATGAGGCCGTTGGTCAGGGCGGGCCCGTCATAGCCCGTGGCCCAAAAACGCGAGCTGTTCTCCAGGCGCAGGTCGAACTGGCCGGCCTTGAACGCCTCCAACGCCACGGTCGGGTCGCGGAAATACTCGTAGCGGATCTCATCGTAGTTGAAGCGTCCGACATTGACCGGGAGCTTCGCACCCCAGTAGTTCGGATCGCGCTCGTAGACGATGGAGCGACCGGCATCGATCCGCTTGATGCGGTAGGGGCCGCTGCCGAGCAGCGGCTCCAGCGTGGTCTGCTCGAAGTCCTTCCCGGCCCACCAGTGCTTGGGCAGCACCGTCAGCTGGCCGAGGATCAAAGGCAGTTCGCGGTTGCTCTTGCCGTCGAAGGTGAAGCGGACCGTCCGCTCGTCCGTCGTCTCGACCTTGGTCACGTCGGCATAGTAGGCCCGGTAGAAGGGAGCACCCTTGTCGCGCAGCGTCTCGAAGGTCCAGACGACGTCCTCGGCCGTGACAGGCTGGCCGTCGGCCCAGCGCGCCTCGGGGCGCAGCCTGAACTCGACCCAGGAGCGGTCCTCGGGCGTGCGGATGGACTCGGCCAGCAGGCCGTACTCGGTGAACGGCTCGTCCTGCGACTGCTCGGTCAACGTGTCGAAGATGAGGCTGGTGCCGGTGACGGCGGCACCCTTGATGATGAACGGATTGGTGTTGTCGAAGGTGCCGATCGCCGCCAATGCGAGCGAGCCGCCCTTCGGTGCGCCGGGATCGGTGTAGGGGAAGTGGGTGAAGTCGGGCGGCAGGGCCGGCGTGCCGTGCATCGCGAGGCCAGGCGCGAACTCCTGGGCTTCGGCTAGGCCGACGCCGAGCGTCAGGCACAAGATGGACGCGAGGCGCTGCCAGAGCTTCATGCGCGATCCCGTGAACTGCGAGGTGTGCGGGCGGAAGCTAGTCGCCAGAACCCGGTTTGGACAGGGTGCCCGCCGCGCGCCGGCTACGGTACGACACGATCTCGCCCAGATCGTCGGCCGCGTAGACCCCACGCATGACGGCACGGGCCATGACGTCGGCGGCGATGGCGCCGAGACGGACCATGGCGTCGTCCTTCGCCGGCAGCGGGACATGGCCGGTGGCAAGGGCGAAGACGGTGTCGCCGTCGTAGAGGGTGTGAATGGGACGGATGGCGTAGGCGAGGCCGTCCTGGCCGGCGACGGCGAGGCGCTGCAGGTGGGTGCGGTCGAGGGCGGCATCCGTCGCGATCACGCCGAGGGTGGTGTTCATGGCGATGCCGCGCTTGGTCTCCAGGCGGTGGCCGGTGGCGGCGTCGGGCGGCAGCTGGCCGCCGGCCTCCTCGCCCTGCTCCAGGTGCCAGGCCCACATGCTGGACGTGCCGGGGACGGTGACCGAGCCGACGGAGTTGACGATCACCAAGGCTCCGATGGTGATGCCGCTCGACGAGTCATAGGCGGAGGCGGTGCCGAGGCCGCCCTTCACCTGGCCGGACATGGCGCCGTAGCCGGCACCGGAATTTCCGAGGGCGACCTCGTGGCCGGCCGCGTCGGCGGCCCGGCAGGCTAGGTCGCGGTAGGGCGGAGCCTCGCCCCAGTCCTTGTCGCCGCCATTGACGAGGTCGAACAGGATGGCACCGGCGACGACCGGTACGACGGGACCCCAGTCGCCGAAGCCACGGCCGCGGGCTGCCAGCCAGTTGGTGAGGCCGCAGGCGGCTTCGAGGCCGAAAGCGGAGCCGCCGGCGAGGACGAGGCCGTGGACGGCGTCGACGAGGCCGCCGGGTGCGAGTGCCGTCGTGTTGATGGTGCCGGGAGCGCCGCCGCGCACGTCGACGGCGGCGGTGACCGCGACCGCCTCGGGCAGGATGACGGTGACCCCGGTACGGACGCTGGCGTCTGCCGCGTTGCCGACGAGGAGGCCCCTGACGTCGGTCAGCGCGTTGCGGGGCCCTGGGACGATCACGCCCGGCCCGTCAAGAGGCGGTGCGTGGTGAGCGCCATCACCTTGGCCGAGGTGACGAGGTCGACGATGGCGACGAACTCGTCCGGCTGGTGGGCGAGGTCGAGGATGCCCGGGCCGTAGGCCACGCAGTCGTGGAGATGGCCGATGCGGGCGATGTGCTTCTGGTCGTAGGTGCCGGGCGAGCAGATGAAAGACGCCTCGCGGCCCAGCACGTCGCGGATCGCGGCCGCCACCGAGCGCGGGACGGGATCGTTGGCGTCGGCCAGGACCGGGTGGACCTCCATCAGGTCGCGGATGGCATAAGCGAAGCCGTCGCGGTGGGCCTTCAGCCGGTCGAGCAGGGCCACGACCTCGGACTTCACCTCGGTGAGGTCCTCCTCGATCAGGAAGCGGCGGTCGATGACGAGGCGACAGGAATCCGGGACGCAGGGGCTGGGCAGGCCCTCATAGCCCTCGGCTTGACCGCCATGGACGGAGTTGAGGTTGAGGGTCGAGGCGCGGGCGCCTTCCGGGGCAACCGGCATGCGGGTGCGGCGCTGGGCCAGGCGCGGCCAGAGCTCGTTCTCGAAGGCGTCGATGACCGCACCCATGTGGCGGACGGCACAGTCGCCGAGGAAGGGCATCGAGCCGTGGGCGATCCGGCCCTTGGTCTCGATCTCGGCCCACCACACGCCACGATGGCCGATGCAGACACGATCGACGTTCAGGGGCTCCGGAATGATGACGTGGTCGACGCGGGGGCGGCTGAAATAGCCGCGCTGCGCCAGCCAGGCGACGCCGCCGAAGCCGCCCGACTCCTCGTCGACGGTGCCCGAGATCTCGATCGTACCGGGCAGGTCCGGCATTACGTCGAGGAGCGTCTCGACGGCGACGACCGAGGCGGCGATGCCCCCCTTCATGTCGCAGGTGCCGCGGCCGAAGACCTTGCCGTCCTTCACCACGCCGGCGAACGGGTCGACCGTCCAGCCATGGCCGACCTCGACGACGTCGATATGGCCGTTGAAGTGGACGCAGGGGCCGGGCCGGCCGCTCTCGCGCCGCGCGATCACGTTGAGCCGCGGGTAGCGGTCGGTGTCGCCGATGGTGCCCTCGGCGCGCAGGTAGGCGACCTCGAACCCGGACCGCCGCAGGCGCTCGCCGAGGAGGCGCGCACAGTCGGCATAGGCCTCGCCCGGCGGATTGATCGTTGGTACGGCGACGAGATCGCGCGTCAGCGCCACCATCTCGTCCTGCCTGTCGTCGAGGCGGGAAAGCACGCGGTCCATGACGGGACGCTAGGAGGGCGCCCGCTGCCGGTCAAACGGTGCGGGCTCAGCCGTCGTCCGGGTCGCTGTCGCCGGCGAGCGCCAGATGCGCCGCGCCCGCTGCAACAGCCGGTGCGGGGCCACTGGCGACGGTGACGGTTGGGGTGGCGAACTCGATGCCGTTCTGCTCGAACTCGTCCTTGAGGCGCGCATAGGCGCGGCGGCGGATGACGAACTGCTCGCCGGGCTTGGTCATCATCTTGAGCCGCAGGACGATGGCGTAGTCGCCGAACTGCTCCACACCCTGCAGCTTCAAGGGCTGCAGGATCTTGTCCTTGAACTCTTCTTCGACGGCCAGTTCCTTGCCGACCTGCTTCACGATCTTCTTCACGAGCGTCAGGTCGGTGTCGTAGACGACGCTGATCGAGATCTTGTCGATGACCCAGTCGCGGCTCATGTTCTGGATCGCACCCAGCTCGCCGAAGGGAACCGTGAAGAGCGGGCCGCGATGGTGGCGGAGCTTCACCGAGCGGAGCGAGAAGGACTCGACCGTTCCCTTATAGGAACCGGACTGGACGTACTCGCCAACCCGAAAGGCGTCGTCGAGGAGATAGAACATGCCGGCGATGACGTCCTTCACCAGCGTCTGGGCGCCGAAGCCGACGGCGACACCGACCACACCGGCACCTGCGAGCAGCGGGGCGATCTGCACGCCGAGGGAGGCCAGTGCGATCAGGCCGGCGATGGCGACGACGAGCACGAAGAGCACGTTGCGCATGATCGGCAGGAGCGTGCGCAGGCGCGCCCGGCGCTGGGTCTCCTCGTCGGTCTCGCCGGGCTGGGCGGCGTTGTGCATGGTGCGGTCGATGGCGGTCTTCGCCACGTGCCAGAACACGTCGGCCACCATGATGACGATCAGGGCCTGCAGGCCGGCACGGAAGAGACGCGCGGACAGACTGTCGCCACCGGTGAGGGCTGCGATGTCGAGGCCCCAGAGGCGGGCCAGCGCCCAGGCGGCCCAGACTACGAGCAGCGCGGCACCGCCACGGTCGAGAAGGGCCGCCAGCACGCTGGGCGGGCCGGCGGGGAGGTGCTCGGTGCCGGCCGGGCGCAGCAGGTTGTCGACGATCAGGCGGACGGTCCAGACGGCGACGGGCAGGCCGCCAAGGATGGCAAGCGTGCCGACGAACTTGTGGGCACCCAGGATGTAGAGGACCGAGATCAGGACGATGATCACCGTCGCGGCGATGGGGAGGTAGTCGTCCCAGCCCCAGGTGCGCTCCGCCTCGGCGATCTCGGCGGCGGTGGCACGCCAGGCCCGGATGTGCGGCTGCAACTGCCAGACGAAGACGATGAGCAGCGCTGCGACGGTCAGGACGGCAGCGTCGAGCATGAAGTCGAGGACGACGGCCGAGATGCCGAGTTCGCCGCCGATCTGCAGGAGGGTCCAGGTCAGGACAATGGCGACGGCCAGGATATTGACCCAGCGGTGGACGAGATCGGCCGTGGCGTCGCTGACGGGAATCACTCGGAGTTGCGGCCTCGCCGGTGAGAACAGCAGCCGGGAGGTGATGAAGGCGAGCTGCATCCAGAGGATGGCGAAGAAGCCGATGAGGCCGATCGGCCGTGCGGACAGTGCCGGGCCAAGGGCGGCGAAGCTGGCGAGGGCACCGATCGCGAAGGCGAGGACGGCACCGACTGCCAGTACGATCCGCGCGCTCAGCGCCCCGACCCGGGCCGCCACGGTCTTCCGCTCGCCGTCCAGCACCTGGCGCCGGATCGGACGCGTCCAGCGCAGGAAGAGGTACTGGGCACCGGCGCCGATGGCCGAGTAGAGGGCCAGCAGCAGGCCGGTCTCGGCCAGACCGCCGACGCCGATCTCGTCCTGCAGGGTCGAGGCCGCCCGCACCAGCTCGCCCGGCAGGCGGGGTGCCGCATCGGCGAGATCGGCGAGCCGCATGCGGGCCCCGGTGATCTGGCCGGCGACGGCGTCCGTGAGACTGACGGGTGCCGTCGAGTCCGGGGCTTCCGAGGTCGCTTCGGGCTCGTCGTCGAGCTGACCCTTCAGCCAGGCGCGAAACGCCGGATCGTCGAGCAACTCGGCGAAGGCACGGGCGGACGCGGGAGTGGCGTCCGGCTCGGCGGCGGCGACGCCATGGCCCATGGCCAGGAGAAGCCACAGGACGAGCCCACCGTTCCAGCAGGCTCGTGCGAACCGGACCCACATGCGCCGAGCCCCCCACCATACCACCGGCAATCCTTGCGCACGCTTCCCACAAGGTGAAAGATGGAATTTCGCCATCGCGCCAACGGGTTCCTGGTTGCGGCGGGAAAGCCGCAGCAGCCGATGCCCGGCAAAGCGTGCTAGAAGGCGCCAACAATAAGCTCGGGAGGCGAAACTTGCGGAACGACCAACTGGCCGAGGCGGCAGCACGCGTGATCTCCGCGCGGCTCGGCGGCCATAAGCTGCAGCGCCTGCCCGAGGAGCTGGGCGTCCGCGGACTCGAGGATGCCTACGCCGTGCAGCTTGCCGCGAATGCCGAGCTGGAAGCAGCTCTGGGTCCCCGCGTCGGCCACAAGATAGGCGGCACCACCGAGAGCATGCGGAAGTACCTGAACGTGCCGGAGCCGCTGGGCGGCGAAACGTTCAAGAAGGGCCTGCTGCAGGATGGGGCCACGCTGCGGATCGCCGACTATCGGCGGCCAGGAGTCGAGACCGAGATCGCGGTCAGGATGGCGAAGCCCCTGCCCTCGCGTCCGGACCCCTATACGCGTGAGGAGGTCGTGGCCGCGATCGGTGCCCTGATGCCGGCGATCGAGCTGGTCGACGACCGTTACGAGGAGTTCGCCAAGATCGGGGCGGCCACGATCATCGCCGACAACGCCTTCAACGCCGCCAACATCGTCGGCACGGAGCGGACGGACTGGCAGGCACTCGACCTGCCGAAGCTGCGCGCCTGGACCTACAAGAACGGGGCACTCGTCGGCGAGGGAACGGCCGATGCGCTCTACGGCGACCCGATCGAGGCGCTCCGCTGGCTCGCCAACCGCCTCTCGAGCCTCGGCCGCGGGCTGGAGGCAGGCACCTTCGTCAGTCTCGGCAGCATCACGGCGGTGCAGTGGGTGGATGAGCCGGCGCGCTACCGGATCGAGGTCGAAGGCCTGGGGTCGCTGGAAGTCGCCTATGCGTGAGGTCGCTGGAGACTCGGCACGACCCGCCTAGCTTACGCCCGAGCGGAACGACGGAGTTTAGCGATGCAGCAGCGCAGACTCGGACGCAACGGCCCCACGGTCTCGGCCCTGGGCCTCGGCTGCATGGGGATGTCGGACTTCTATGGCCCGGCCGATCGGGCCGAGAGCATCGCCACGATTCATGCCGCCCTCGATGCCGGGATCGACCTTCTCGACACCGGCGACTTCTACGGCATGGGGCACAATGAGCTGCTCATCGCCGAGGCGCTGAAGGGCCGCCCGCGCGACAAAGTGAAGATCGCGGTCAAGTTCGGGGCGCTGCGGGCCCCGGGCGGTGCCTTCGTCGGCTTCGACTGCCGGCCGGCGGCGGTGAAGAACTTCCTGGCTTACACGCTGGTCCGCCTGGGTACGGACCATGTCGACGTCTACTACCCGGCGCGCGTCGACCCGAAGGTGCCGATCGAGGACACGGTGGGTGCCATCAAGCAGATGGTGGATGCGGGTCTCGTCCGGCACATCGGCCTCTCCGAGGCGGGTGCCGCCACCCTGCGGCGGGCGCGGGCGGTGGCACCGATCGACTGGCTGCAAATCGAGTACTCGATGCTGTCCCGCGGCATCGAGCCCGAGATCCTGCCCACCGCGCGCGAGTTGGGGATCGGGATCTCGGCCTATGGCGTGCTGTCGCGCGGCCTTCTGGGCGGCCGATGGAAGCCCGAAGCAGCGAGCAAGGGCGACTACCGCAGCCACATGCCGCGGTTCACCGGGGACAATCTGCAGCGGAACCTCGGTCTCGTGGAGGGACTGCAGGGTATCGCCCGCGACAAGGGCATCAGCGTGGCGCAGCTGGCGATCGCCTGGGCTCTGGCGCGGGGCGAGGACATCGTGCCGCTGGCCGGTGCCCGCACGCGCGAACGGCTGAAGGAGGCGCTGGGGGCGCTGGACGTGCGCCTGACGGCAGAGGACATGGCGCGCATCGAGCAGGTGGTGCCGCCGGGTGCCGCCGCCGGGGACCGCTACGACAAGCACGGCATGGCCATGCTCGACAGCGAGAAGAAGGCCGGCTGAGCGGGGCTGGGAGGGCCGTGGCCGTTCGGCTGCAGAGCTGTCGACCACGACTTACGGGCGCGACCGTCAGTCAGCCGGTCGAGTATTGCTGGGCGCGATCTCGATGCCCACTGGCACCATGGTGGGACATAGACCTTGTTCGCTTGACAGCTCGAATAGTGCTCCGCATCGTGCATTTTAACCAAGAATGGGCGCTGCCCCGATAGGAACTTTCACCGCGCTTGTTCCGCTTCGGGTTCCTCGAGGAATGCTTTACTTCGACCGAGTCTTGTAAGTCGGGCACAATCCTATCCGCAGGGCAGTCGAGGGAGCTAGGCATGGGAAGACTGTTCCTTACCTCAGCACTGGCGCTGGTAGCGGCGTCTGTCCTGTTCGCTGGTGATCCCGCCTTCGCCGCTTCGTGCCCTGCGGTCAGTCCGACCAGGATCAGCACGAAGGGCCTGGTCGTGGATCAAGCGTGGCAGCGCTACCGCAAGCTCCCCGATCCGCAGCGCTGCTGCGCACGTGTCTGCGAGCCCTTCGACAAGGTCGCGGCCCGGATCGAGTACAATGCGCTCGACCTCTACGCGATTGCCACCAACCCCCGAGTACCCCAGTCGGTGCGGAGCCAGGCGCTGCGCGATGCCAACGCGCAATTCAAGCTGCGCTACGACTTGGCCCAGGATTTCACCGCCTGCACCAACGACATGCGACAGGCGCCGGGCCGTACGACCCAGTCGGCGGCGCGTGGCGGCACGTGCAACGCGCCCGACGATCCGCTGGGGCTGGCCTGGGCGAAGTGGTGCGACGGCTTCTACAAGGCGTACGAGGAGTTCGAGCGAATCCTGCGGGAACGCGTGCCGGACAACGTCATCGGCACGTTCAAGATCACGTCGGACTATTTCAAGGTGAGGGCGGACGGCACGGTGGATCCGACGACGGTATCGATCCTCACAGGCTCGACGAAGCTGCCGCCGGGCGCGACCGCGGCACCCTTCATCCAGAAGATCAGGTCGCTGAAGCTCGGCGCCTTCCCGGCGAACAGCGGACAGCCGCAGGCCTGGATGCAGTTCGTCAGTCAGACCACACGCGCACCTGGACCGCCCGGCGGACCGCTGACCTCGGCTATCGTCATCCGCCAGGGCTGTCCGGGACCGGTCACGAAGCCGGCCAACTGAGCAGGGCTAAGGTCCCAGCAGGTTGAAGCTCGTCGTCAGCACGACGGCGTTGACGAGGTCGACGAAGAAGGCGCCGACCAGCGGCACGACCACGAAGGACAGAGGCGAAGGTCCGAAGCGCAGCGTCAGCGCGGACATGTTGGCGACGGCGGTGGGCGTGGCGCCGAGGGCCAGCCCGACGAAGCCGGCGGCGATCACGGCGGCGTCGAAGCTGCGGGACAGCAGCGGGAAGAGGATGAAGACGGCCAGTGCCAGAACCAGCAGCGTCTGGCAGGCGAGGATGAGGAGCAGCGGTCCCGCCACGGCCCACAAGGACCAGAGCTGGAGCCCCATGAGGGCGCGGACGAGAAAGAGGCCCAGCGCCAGTTCGGCGACCAGCGCCATTGCGGGCCCGTGCATCGGCCAGCGCAGGGTGGGGGCCACGACAGGCCCGAAGTTACCAATCAGGATGCCCGCAAAGAGCGCCGTAACGAAGTGCGGGAGATTGATGCCGCCCCAGGTCGCCAGGCTGTTCAACTGCTCGCCCAGGCCGATCGAGACCGCGATGGTCAGCACCGAGGCGAAGACCGAATCGACGTCGATCTCGGCGCGCCGTGCCTCGGCGGCAGGCACGCCGAACGCGTAGTCCGGACCACCGTCCGTCTTCAGGCCGTAACGCTCGATCAGGAACCGGCCGAGCGGGCCTCCGCATACACCGCCGGCGACGAGGCCGAAGGTGGCGGTGGCGAGGCCGACGGCGAGTGCCAGGGGTGCCGCGTCGGCGAACACAGGGCCCCAGGCGGCCGCCGTGCCGTGACCGCCGACCAGGGCCACGGAACCGGCCATCAGGCCCAGGAGCGGGTGGAAGCCCAGCAGCTTCGCCAGGAAAACGCCGATCAGGTCCTGCAGGAGCAGTGCGGCGATGGCGACACCCAGCACCAGGACGAGCGGCTTGCCGCCGCTGCGCAGGTCGCTGACCCGGGCCGTCAGGCCGACCGTGGCAAAGAAGGCCAGGAGCGGCAGGTCGCCCGAGGTGAAGCGGATGTCGATGCCGGCGAGGCTGTGCAGCAGGGCCACGAGGACGGCGACGGTGAGTCCGCCCGTGACGGCGACCGGAATGCGGTAGGTGTCGAGCGGCTCGATCCGTCGGGTCAGCCAGCGGCCAGCGAAATAGGCCAGGATGGCGATCACGATCGTGTCGCTGGCGTCGAAGGTCATACCTGCATCCCGCCACGTTTGCCGGCCCACCTGCCGACAGCCGTAGCGGGGACGCAAGAGTCATTCCAACGCGGTGAGGCCGCTCCGCGGGACGTCCTCGGACCTATGGCGAACGCACCCGGACAAAGGCATCGGCCACGCCGTTCGCGTCGCCGGGAACGAGGTTCGTCCCCTCGGACGCGAACAGGACGATGCGCCCACGTGCCGACAGGGCCGGCTGACCCGTGCTCTCGTCGTTCGCTTCTTGCCCGTTGGCAGTAACGCTGACGCGTTCGGTCTTGCCGCCCGAGGTGGCGCTGACGAAGATGTCGATAAGGCCGTTTCGGTCGCCGGCAACGAGGTTGGTCGCGTCGGACTGGTAGGCGACAACCTGCCCGTCCGCGGAGATGAAGGGATCACCACAGAACCCGTTGGCCTGCACGCCGCCGGCGCCGACGCTCACTCGCCTCGTCGTCTGGGTCAGCCGGTCGCGGACGAAGATGTCATAGTAGCCGTTGGTGTCGCCGCGGACGAGGTTCGTGGCGCGAGACATGAACGCGACGAAGCGGCCGTTCGCCGAGATGGACGGCACGAAGCTCTCGCCGTCGGCCCGGTTGCCGGCGCCCCGGCTGATGAGTTCCGTCGTGCCGCGCAGGCGGTCGCGGACGAACACGTCGACCACGCCGTTCGTATCGTTCGGGACGAGGTTGGTGGCAGACGAGATGAACCCGACGAAACGCCCGTCGGCCGACATCACGGTGCGCTGCCAAGCAAAGGAGTCGTGGCCGCCATTGCTCTGCGCGCGCCCCGGCCCGAGGTCGACGCGGACGGTCGTGCCGGTCTGACGGTCGTGGACGAAGGTGTCCGTGCCGCCATTCGTGTCACCGGAAACAAGGTTGCTCGCGATGGAGTAGAAGGCCACGAACCTTCCGTCTGCCGAGATCGACGGACCGTAGCTTTCCCCGTTGCCCTCGTGGCCGTCCGAGGCGACACTGACCCGCTCCGTCTTGCCGGTACGCAGGTTGCGAACGAAGATGTCCCCCAGGAAGTTCGTATCGCCGCGGACGAGATTGGTCGAGGTCGACGCAAAGGCGACAAACCGGCCGTCGGGCGTAATAATCCCGTCACCGCTTGAGCCATCCGGACGGCGTCCGTTCCAGGTACGACTGACCAACTGGTTGGTGCCGTCATTCCGGTCGCGGACGTAAACGTCGAAGTACTTGCCGATAGGTGCGGTCGCGAGATTGGTCGCACTCGACTCGAACACCGCGTAGCGGCCCGTGGCCGACAGGCCAAGTCCATGGCCGACGGTGAAGTCATTGGCCTCAATGCCGCCGGGCCCGACGCTCACGCGCTCGGTCGTGGCCTGTGCCCAGGCCGGGCCGGCAGCGAGCAGAAGGATGAGAGCGCCGGAGGCCAACAAAGCTGATCGGAAATCTTTACGGGGCATAACACGCTCCCCCAAGAACGGATACAAATAAACATGTTGGTACGCGTCAGAAAGAATTGAATGTGACAAAAGCAGTCTGCGACGTCTTTACTAAAACGATTCTGAACGAGATCAGCGTGCCAGCTGGCGCAGGCGAGCGGCGAAATCCGTGCGGGCGACGAAGCCGAGGCGGCGGGCGATGCGGCCGGCGTCGTAGACACGGTCGATCGTGCGGAACATGGTCCAACCGAGCCGATCGTACAGTTCGCGGTACTGCGGCACGCGGCGTGCGACGACGGAGGGCGCGTCGCGCAGCAGGTCTGCGCAGTCCTCGGGCAGGAAGGGTGTTGGGGCGGCGACGATGAAGGTGTCGAAGCCGATCTCGGGTGCCCGGTCGAGGGCCACGACGTGGCTCTCGGCGGCATCCTCGACGGTGAGGCGGCGGAACAGCAACTCGTTCGTCTTCGTGTTCTCGTCCGACTGCTCGATCCGGTGCGCCATGTCGTCGGCCTCGGGGAAGAAGCGGGCGGTGCGGAGCACGATCAACGGCAGGCCGTGCTGCTCGTGGAACAGGCGGCAGAGATGCTCGGCGGCGAGCTTGCTGACACCGTAGATGTTGCGCGGGACGAGCGGGGCCAAGTCCTCGGTGACCCAGGCCGCCCGCCCCTGCCCGTCGCCCGCACCGTCGTACATGGCGCGCGAGATCATCAGCGAGGTGGTGGAGGTGAAGACGAAGCGGGCGACCGGGGCGCCCGGAGCGACGGCTGCCTCGAGCAGGTTCAGCGTGCCCTGAACGTTGACGGCGATGAAGCGCTCGCGCGTCTCCAAGGCTACGTGCGGCTTGTGGAGGGCACCGGCGTGGACGATCGCCTCGATGCCGTGGTCGCCGATCGTGGACTCGACCAGACGTCGATCGACGATGGAGCCGACGATGGTCGTGGTCGGGGCGGCGACCGGGTCGATGCCGACGACCTCATGGCCGAGGTCGCGCAGGCGCGGCACCAGCGTCTGCCCGAGCCAGCCCGACGAGCCCGTCACCAGAATGCGCATGCCGCTCTCTCTCCCTCGCGACCCTCCAATTGGCCGGAAGCCGGCGGGCGGCAAGAGTGCGAGTGGGCGGCCCGGTCAGGTCGGCATGGTGCCGAGAGCCGCGACCCCCTTCTCGGTCTCGATCGCCCAGCGGAAACGGCCGCGGCCCGCCTTCTTCGCGGCGTAGAGGGCGGCGTCGGCACGGCGGAGCATCGAGGTGGCATCCGTGCCGTCCCAGGGGGCGATCGCGATGCCGATGCTGCAGCCGATGTTGGCACTGCCATCGGCGAGGTCGAACGGTGCGGTCAGGCGCTGGATCAGGCGGTCCGCGAGGCGGCTCGCCCCGTCGGGCTGATTGAGCCCGGTCTGCACCACGGCGAACTCGTCGCCGCCGATGCGGGCGACGGTGTCGGTCTCACGCAAGGAGGCCAGGAAGCGGCCCGCCACCTCGCGCAAGAGATCATCCCCGGCGGCATGACCTAGTCTGTCGTTGACGTCCTTGAACCAGTCGAGGTCGATCAGGAGCAGGGCGACGCGGCCCTCGTCGCGCCGGATCGCGGCCAGCGCCCGCTCCAGACGATCCTGGAACAGCCGGCGGTTCGGCAGCGCCGTCAACGGATCGTGCAGCGCCATCGCCTCGGCGTGGCTGACCATCGCCGCGGCGCGCTTCGCGTGGGAGAGGACCACCGCGGTGAGCAGGGCAAGCCCCACCCCAACCGCCAGCATCAAGGGCAGCACCCGGATGAGAAGATCGTGGCCCGGACGGGGCACGGTTCAGGTTAGTCCCGCCAATGCTATGCCCTCGGCGTCCGCGAGCACGACTCGCGGCGAGACATTCTCCTTCGGGTCGACGAGCCGAAGGTCCGGTAGCAGATAGGCTGCTGAGAGCTCTTTCAGCCATTCTTGGTCGATGGGATCGACGAAGACGAGATAGGACGGCGGCCCCTTTGTAGGCTTCATCGTCGCCGTATGGGGCGCAACGCGGCCGATGCTGGCCAGGGCCGGACCGTCGCGCGTGAGCACGGTGGCGCTGACCGGCATGTTGTCGGCCCCTAGGCGTGCCACGAGGTTCGAGAGCCCGTCGACGATGACACCCGCCGCCGTCGCGTCGGAGCGCTCGCCCGCGTGGCCGGCGTAGCGGGTGCGGCCCTGGTCATCGACCAGGAAAGCCCATTTGGCGGGAAAGGTGGGACCGGTCGCGAACGCGATCTCGCTGTCGGCCCAATCGAGATCGACGTCGTCGCCACCGAGCGCTTGGTCGGCCTCGTCCCAGACGGCGTATTCGCGGATCAGCCCCGCCGTTCGGTCGTACCGCGTGTCGACCGCGGTGGTACCGAGATGCTCGGAGTCCTCGATCGCGATCTCGTCCTGCTTGTGAGCGTTCCAGACGACCACGCCTGTCGCCGCGACGACCACGGCGACCACGAGCAGCACGACCGGCAGGATGACGGAGGAGCCGAACGCGTCGCGTCGCCATCCCCGCCATAGACGATCAAAGAAAATCGACGTTCCCCGCCCGGTAGAAATCGGCGAAGGGTTCTACCATGGCCCAGGCAGGTCGCGCCACAACACGGGCGATCCCCGACGGGACAAGTCGCCGCTGGTACGCCCGGTAGGCACCTTACACGTGTCTCGACAGCCCGCGGGATGACTGACGGCCCAGAGGCCTTGCGGGTCATCGGCCACCTTCTCCCGTCGATCACTTCGAGCATTCGCCGAGGTCGGGGTGCTAGAACCCTTCGCGCCGGGAGGCGGCGATCCTCGTCAGAGCGGCATCTCCATTGCATAGGGGAGAAGGAGAACGGAAAGCTTCAGCGTGCAGTCGCCGAGTGCCAGCACGGCCTCTTCCACCGCGCGGCGCCAGCTCCGAGGCTCATAAGGGTCCACCTCCACCGCCTTAGCATTCCAATCGCAGCTGGTCGCGCCGCCTTCCTGCCGGGCAACGTCCGCCTGCGTAGCCTCGTGAAGTCGCCGGCTAAGGGCCAGAGCGCCCTCAAGATCGGTTTCGGGCAGCAGCAGAGCGATCCGACCCTTGCCCAGGCTTGCCAGCACGTCGAACTTGCGTACGTGCCGACGGATGAACTCCGTCCAGTACGCGGCGGCACGCGCGGCGTCGCCATGGGTTCGCGGCAAGTCGACGAGAAGCAGCGATAGCCTCGAACCGAATCGCTCGGCGCGAGCCACTTCGGCCGTGGCTCGCTCATCGAGACCGCGCCAGTTCAGGGCACCCGTCACCTCGTCGGTGGTGGCGGTCGCGCGGAGCGCAAGCTCGGCCACATGGTGACGATGGAGGGCTTTGCGCAGCGAGGCGATCGTCCGCTCGGCCTCGCCGAGCGGACGATCGGCAACATCGGCCGCCACAGCAAATTCATCAGGGGCCATGAATTTTACCCTGATATTCCAATTACTTGATTTCGTACTACTAAAAGATATCTAGAGAATTACGATACTCAAGATTGGCTTGGCTGTGGCAGTTGTCGCAGGATGCTCATCCCTGCGGCCGGAGCCCGGCGCGGTAGCGTTTCCAGTTGGCGACGTAGCGGGCCGTGCCCCGGCGTATCCTCTCGGCCTGCTCGGGGCGGACCTCGCCGACGATCTTGCCGGGCATGCCCATGACGAGGCTGTTGTCGGGGATCTCCTTGCCCTCGGCGATCAGCGCCTTGGCGCCGATGAGGCAGTTCTTGCCGATCTTCGCACCGTTGAGGATGACCGCACCGATGCCGACGAGCGTGCCCTCGCCGATGACGCAGCCATGGATCATGGCCATGTGCCCGACGGTTACCGCCGGACCGATCTCCAGGGGAAAGCCCGGGTCGGTGTGGCAGACGCAGCCGTCCTGGACGTTGCTGCCCTCGCCCACCGTGATCAGCTCGTTGTCGCCGCGGAGGATCGCACCCCACCAGACCGAGGCGTCGCGCAGCAGCTTCACCTTGCCGATCAGCACGGCATTGGGTGCCGTCCAGCTCTCCGGATCCGCTTCGATGCCAAAACCGTCGATGGTGTAGTTCATCCGGCGTAAAGCTCCTTGTAGCGATCGCGCAGCAGGTTCTTCTGCACCTTGCCCATGGCGTTGCGCGGCAGTTCCTCGACGATCACCACACGCTTCGGCCGCTTGAAACCGGCCAGCTCGTCGCGGCAGGCGGCGAGCACGGCGGCCTCGTCCAGGTCGGGGCGGCGCGGCACGACGACGGCCGTCACGGCCTCGCCGAGATCGGCGTGCGGCAAACCGATGACGGCCGATTCGAGCACGCCCGAAACGGCGTCGATCACGGTCTCGATCTCGCTCGGGTAGACGTTGAGGCCGCCGGTGATCACGAGGTCCTTGGCCCGGCCTACCAGCGTCAGGTAGCCGTCCAGTGCCAGCGTGCCGAGATCGCCGGTGCGGAACCAGCCGTCCGCGGTGAAGGATTCGGCAGTCTTCTCGGGGGAGCGCCAGTAGCCGGAGAAGACGTTGGGCCCCCTCACCTGGACCTCGCCGACCTCGCCCGCGGGCAAGACGCCACCGTCGTCGCCGACGATCCGCACCTCGGAACCGGGCAGGACCGGGCCGACGCTGCCGGGGCGGCGCTCGCCGACGAGCGGGTTCGAGGTGTGCATCAGGATCTCGGACATGCCGTAGCGTTCGAGAATCCGCTGGCCCGTGCGGCGCTCGAACTCGCGATGCGTCTCGGCCAGCAGCGGGGCCGAGCCGGAGATGAAGAGACGCATGCCGCCCACCGTCGCCGGACCGAAGGCGGGATCGGCAAGAAGTCTCGTGTAGAAGGTCGGCACGCCCATCAGCACCGTCGACCGGGGCAGCAGGTCCATGATCCGATGGGCGTCGAACTTCGCCAGCCACAGCATCGAGGCGCCCGAGAGAAGCGCGCAGTGGCAGGCGACGAAGAGGCCGTGGGCGTGGAAGATCGGCAATGCGTGCAGCAGCACGTCGCGCTCGGTGAATCCCCAGGCACGGACCAGCACCTCGGCGTTCGAAGCGATGTTGGCGTGGCTCAACGGTGCCCCCTTGGGCCGTCCGGTCGTGCCGGACGTGTAGAGCATGGCGGCGAGCGACGACGACTCTAGGGCAGCCACGGGCAGCGGGGCGGCCGTGCCGGCCGCGGCCGTCAGACTGCCGGTACCATCGGGTGCGAGGTCGAGTACCGTCCGGACCTTGGCGGCGTTCGCAACCGGCTTCAGGCTGTCCAGCCGCGGCGGATCGGCCACCAGGACCGCGGGTTCCGCATCGCCAAGAAGGTAGGCGACCTCACCCGCCTGATAGGCCGGGTTCAGCGGCATGGCCACGAACCCCGCCCGAAGGCAGGACAGATAGAGGGCCAGCGCTTCGGGCGATTTCTCGACCTGGAACGCGACCCTGTCGCCGGGGACAGCACCCTGGTCGGCAAGGGCACCGGCGATCCGCGCAGCCATTAGATCGAGGTCGGCGTAGCTCAGTCGCCGGCCTTCGGGTGTGCTCAGGGCAATGCGGTCCGCATCACCCCACCAACGGTTGAGCAGCGCATAGAACGAACCCGCCATCACCCGTGTCCCCGTCGGCCCGAAGACCCCCGGCCGCATGCCCGTACCCGACCCGCTACGGTCATCTCTGATCTCGCTCAATCAAGCGTTGAACCGCCTTGCTCACGTAACGGGGCTGTGAGAGAAGCCCGCCACCTCGGGCCCACTAAGGGGGGAGAGCGCCGCATGCGCGCGATCATCATCATCGTCATTCTGGCCGTGCTCGGCTTCTTCGGCTACCGCTACTACGAGGGCCAGCAGGCGACCATCGCCGAGCAGGCGAAGCAGGCGGCCGAGCAGGCCAGTCAGGCCGCCCAGCAGGCGGCGACAGCGGCCACCGATGCCGCCAAGACGGCGGCCGATACGGCGCAGCAGGCGGCGACCCAGGCGACCGAGGCCGCCAAGACCGCTGTCGATGCAGCACAGGACGCCGCCCAGAACGCCGCTTCGCTGGTCGTCGGGGGCGTGGACGTCGGCGCCGAGCTGAAGGGCGTGTTCGACAAGGCCACCGCGACGCTCAGTGGCATCACCGACCAGGCAACCGCCTCCTCAGCCCTGCCGACCCTGCAGGAGCTGCAGACGAAGGTCGACGGCCTGACCGCCCAGGTCGACCAGCTACCGGCGGCCGCCAAGACGGCCCTGGCCGGCATGGTGAATGCTTCGCTGCCGACGCTGAAGGATCTGGCGACGAAGGTCTCGACCGTGCCGGGTGCGGAGTCGATCAAGTCGGCCTTCGACGCGATCCTGGCGAAGCTCGACGCCTGGGCGAAGGCTCCTGCCTGATCCCAATCGTTTCGCTCTCGCGCGAAGCCCCCGGCCGGTCCGGGGGCTTTTCGTTTGCGCCGCCCGGTCAGGCGGGCTCGGGCGGGATGCGGAGCGTCTGGCCGGGGAAGATCTTGTCGGGGTGCTTCAGCATGGGTCGGTTGGCCTCGAAGATCGCCGGATACTTGCCGCCCTCGCCGTACTGCGCCTTGGCGATCGCCCAGAGCGTGTCGCCCTTCTTCACCGTGTAGAAGACGCTTTCGGCCTGGGCCGAAGTCGCTGCGGTCTGGGCCGCTGCCGGAACTGCGGTCGTCACCGTCTCCTCGACCTTGGCAACGCCCGCGATGTTGCCGGCGGCAAGGATCACCTTCTCCTTCGTCGCCTGATCCGGTGCTTCGCCCTTGAGGACGACCTTGTCGCCCTCGACCGCGACGTCGAGGTCCTTCACGTCCAGACCCAGATCCTTGACCCAGGACTTGATCGCATCGGCACCCGGCGGCGGCACCGGCGGGGAGCCCTCGGGCTGCGCGGCCTCGGCCTTGCCGATCCCGATCTTGTGCCCCGCCTCCTTGATGAAGCTCCACAAGCCCATGCCAGCTCTCCCGTCCTGTGCTGCCCGGCGCGATTGCCGCCCCGGTGTGGGCCAACTATAGGATTGCGGCAAGTCGGGGCGGCCCGCCGCACCCCGTAGCAAGGTTCCGCATGCGTCTTCTGCTCGCCATCTTCCTGCCATTCCTGGTGTTCTTCACGATCGGCCGGCCCGTCGCCGGGCTGATCTGCCTCGTCCTGCAGATCACCGTGATCGGGTGGATCCCTGCCGCCTTGTGGGCGGTCTACGCCCTCTCGCAGTGGAACACCGACAAGAAGCTTGATGCCATCCGTGCGAACCGCTGAATCGATGGCCCGCATCACCCTGTCGACCGTCGTCAAGCTCCTCGTCGCGTCGCTGCTGGTCGGGATGGTGATGGCGTTCACCGGCGTCACGCCGGCCGACATTCTGCGCTGGGTCAGCGATGGTGCCGAGCGCGTGGTCCAGAATGCCGGCGCCTGGATCGGCTGGGCCGTATCCTACGTGCTGCTGGGTGCAGCGGTGGTGGTCCCGATCTGGCTCATCTGGCTGCTGATAGGCTTTCTCCGCCGGCGCTGAAAAGGGGCGCCGCCGCCCTAAGGCAACGACGACGCCCCGACGCAGGTCCGACTGCGTTACGAGTATAGGAGAGGTCCGCCGCTCTGGAGGGAACCGCCCAGAACGGCGGACCAAGTGCCCCCGTTGGCCACGTCGGGGGTGGGGAGGGTCAGGTCAGGAGCGGTTCCGGGATCCAGGTGCCGGACAGGGCGGCCGCCACGGCCAGGAGGGCGGTCACCGTGGCGAGGCGGCAGCCCCAGAACCGGGTCCAGGACTCGGACTGGACCGAAGCGCCCTCGCCGAGCACGATGCGGCCGAGTCGCTCCGCCGCGGCCTGGGCGGCCGCGAGACGCCTGAAACGGCTGCCGTCGAGAAGGCCGAAGCGGTCGTCGGTGGCGACGAAGCTCCAGGAACCGTCCTACTCCAGAACCCGTCCGACCGGCGTCGAAGCGACCTCGATCGTCCGTGCAGGCTGTTGATCGGTCGACATGTCGAAGGGCCTCATGGCGAAACCACACCGTTCATCTGCTGTCTCGAACATTGTACATATTATCTATTAAGTCAATAGACATATAAAACGCGCTCTGGGCGGTGAATTCCCTCCGCGATCAGTTGGTGGCGCGGCCGACCACGCCACCGATGAGGTCGAGCAGCCAGTCGAAGCCCCCGCCGCGGGCATTCGGCTTGGCGGAAGGGACGGGCTCGCGCGCGGCGACGACGGTGGATTCGGGCTTGGGCGTGCCGGCCATGACCTCGCGCCAGATCTGTGCGGGCAGCGTGCCGCCGGACACACCCTGCATCGGCTTACCCTCGTCGTTGCCGACCCACACGCCGGCCACATAGTCGCCGGCGAAGCCGACGAACCAAGCGTCCCGGGCGTTCTGGGTGGTGCCCGTCTTGCCGCCGACGCGGCGGTCGGGAAGCAGGGCGGCACGGCCGGTGCCGTTCTCGACGGCCGTCACCATGAGTTGCTGCACCTGGGCGGCGATGCGCGGGTCGGCGACCCGCGCCTGCACCTTCTGGTGGCGGTAGAGCAGGTTCCCCTTCCCGTCGGTCACCTCCAGGACGCCGAACTCCGGCCGCCGGATGCCACCCGTCGCGAAGGGCAGATAGGCGCTCGTCAGCTCCAGCAGCGTCACTTCAGAAGTACCGAGCGCCAGCGACGGCACCGGCTCGAGCGGCGAAGTGATGCCGTAGCGACGAGCGGTCGCTACGACGTTGGCCGGACCCAGTGCTTGGGCCAGCTGGACGGCGACCGTGTTGATCGAGGCGGCGAAGGAGCGGTCGAGCGTGACCTGGCCGGCATAGCGGCCGTCATGGTTCTGCGGTCGCCAGCCCTTGATGCTGATCGGGCGGTCCTCCATGACGCTCTCGGGCGTGTAGCCGCTCTGCAGGGCCGTGACGTAGACGAATGGCTTGAAGGCCGAGCCGGGCTGGCGTCGGGCCTCGATGGCACGGTTGAAGGCGTTGGCATGATAGTCGGTGCCGCCGACCATGGCGCGGACGGCTCCCTCCTCGTCCATCAGCACGATGGCCGCCTCGCTGGCACCGCGGCGTATGGCTTTGGCGTCGAGGCGGCGGGCGAGGGTCGCCTCCGCGGTCCGTTGCAGGGCGGGTTCGAGCGTGGTGCGCACGACGAGGTCGCGACCGGTGGGCCCGAGCTGGGCGCGAACGTCTTCCAGCACCCAGTCGACGAACCAGCCCGCGAGCCGGGTCTGCGAGTCCGGCGCCACCTTGGCGGGCTTGGCGCGGGCGGCAGCGGCCGCCGCCGCATCGATGAAGCCGGCGTCCTCCATCCGGGCCAGCACGATCGAGGCGCGCTCCTCGGCGAGGTCGTAGTCGCCCGTCGGCGCCAGGCGCGACGGCGCCTTCAGCAGTCCCGCGATCATCGCCGCCTCGGGCAGGTTCAGGTCCTTGGCGGGCTTGGCGAAATAGCGGCGCGAGGCGGCCTCGACGCCGTAGGCGCCGGCACCCAGATAGACACGGTTAAGATAGAGGGCGAGGATCTCCGCCTTCTTGAGCTGCGTCTCCAGCCAGATGGCGATGACGAGTTCCTGCAGCTTGCGCTGCATCGAGCGCTCGGGTGTCAGGAAGAGGTTTTTCGCCAACTGCTGGGTGATGGTGCTGCCGCCCTCGACGACACCGCCGGCACGAAGGTTCGTCCAGGCGGCGCGCACGAGTCCCTGCAGGTCGATGCCGAAATGGGTGAGGAAGCGGCGGTCCTCGGTGGCGACGACCGCCTTCACGAGCCAGGGCGAGATCTCGTCGAGATCGACGAAAGGCTCGCCCTCCATGCCGCGGACGGCCAGCACCGCTCCATTGTCGGCGAGTACCGTGATCGTCTTCTGCCGGCTCTGGTCGCGCAGCGCCTGTGGGTCGGGAAGGATGGGCGCATAGACGTAGAAGAGGGCGACCCAGGCGACGAGCAGGGCGACGACGCCGAACAGGCCGAGGCGCCAGACGAATCCGAGGGCACTGCCGCGCCGCCTCGGGGATGCGGTACGACCAGCCTTGGCCGGCAGCGTGCCGGGTCGACGTCCTGGGGGTGGCCTTCTCATGACAGCCCGAAGCAATAGCTTAGCTTTTTGTCGCATCGCAAACGAGAACCAACGTGAAATCACGGTCACGCTCGGTCAGTGGACGAGGCCGTACCCGAGCGTCGGCGGGGTGACGACCAGGGCTTGGACAGAGGAGCGCGACCGTGGTCGTGAGGTGCAACGAGCCGACGAAACCGGCCCCCGGTCGAACCCTGTGGAGAACCGGCGACGTGTGCGCAAGGGCGATGGTCGGGCGTGGCTCGTCAGCGCAGAGGGAGGACGTCGACCCGTTCGGCCTCGGCCGCTCGGGCTAGTTGGCGATCCAGTGTCGCCAGCGGAAGACGGAGGCGCCGGCTCAGTTCGAGATAGGCTGCATCGTAGACGGTGAGCCGGTGTTGGAGTGCGAGATCGATGATCTCCTGGCTGTCGGCAGCACGATCGAGGCGCAGCGGCAGAGCTTCGAGCGCATCCAGGAACTCGTCTCGTTCGGCCGGATGGATACGGCCACGGCGACCCTGGATCACGAGCACGTTGCGGATCTCGAACCATAGGAGAATCGGGGCTGCGATGCCGTCTAGCGCTGCACGGCGAAGCAACTCGTCAGTTGCCGGCCGCTGCTCGTCGACGAGCGCCCAGGCCGAGACTATCGACGCGTCGACCACGAACCCCGTCAGTAGCGGCGACCTTCGTCGCGAGCACTCAAGATCTCTTCTATGGAGACGGGCTTGATCTGCTTGCGAAGCTCCAAGATTCGAGCGACGGCCGCTTGCGCCCGTGCTCTTCGGTCGTCATCCACGCCGACGAGTTTGGCGACGGGCCGCCCACGGCTCGTGATGACCACGGTCTCGCCGGCGGCTACACGCTCCAGGAGCTTCGAGAAGTTCGTCTTTGCTTCGTACGTACCGACTTCGATCATCGCCGCTCAACTTGGTCTGGTCAGTTGACCAGATTATATGGCCGATCTTGAATCGCTGACAATGAGGCTCGTCGTGAACCTGCCCGATCAAACCCTCGGCCTCATCCTGGCAGGCGGCCTCGCGCGGCGGATGGGGGGCGGGGACAAGTGTCTGCGGGTGCTGGGTGGGCGGACGCTGCTGGAGCACGTGGTCGAGCGGGTGCGGCCGCAGGTGTCGGGGCTGGTGCTGAACGCGAACGGCGATCCGGGGCGGTTCGAGAGGTTCGGGCTGCCGGTCGTAGGGGATGTGGTCGAGGGATTTGCGGGGCCGCTCGCGGGCATCCTGACGGGACTGGAGTGGGCTCGGACGAACCGTCCGGGGACCGAATGGGTCGTCAGCATCGCAGCCGACACGCCGTTCCTGCCGCGGGATCTGGTCGGCAAGATGACGGCGGCCGTCGAGCGGGAGCGGGCCGACATGGCGTGCGCAGCATCGGGTGGGCGGACGCATCCGGTGTTCGGGCTGTGGCCGGTGCGGCTGGCGGGCGACCTGCGGCGGGCGCTGGTGGACGAGGGCGAGCGGAAGATCGACGCCTGGACGGCGCGGTACCGGGTGGCGGTCGCCGAGTTCGCAACCGATCCGGTCGATCCGTTCTTCAATGCCAACACGCCGGAAGATCTGGCAGAGGCGGAGCACCTGCTGGGCAGGCTGACGGACTGAGGCCCTCACATCATGGATCTTCTCATCGGCGCCTCGGCGTTCGTGCTGTGGGCGGCCTTTCCGTTCTACTTCAAGGCCGTGGCGCACGTGCATCCGGGCGAGATCATCGCCCATCGCGTGTTCTGGTCGGCGGTGACACTCATCCCCCTGGCGGCGTTCCTCGGCCAACTGCCGGCAGCGATCAGGGCGCTCAAGGACCCGCTGCTGCGGCGGGGCCTGCTCGTCACCAGCCTCCTGACGCTGGGCAACATGTCGCTCTATGTGCTGGCGGTGGTGTGGGGCCACGTGCTCGAGGCCAGCCTCGCCTATTTCCTCTGCCCGCTCATCACGGTGGCCCTCGGCGTGTTCGTGCTGGGCGAGCGGCTGAGCAGGGCCCAGGCCGCCGCCGTGCTCCTGGCGGCCGTGGCCGTGATCTTCCTGATGGTGCAGCTTCGGGTGGTGCCGTACCTGGCGCTCAGCCTCGCGGTCCTGTTCGCGGTCTACGGCCTGCAGCGTAAGCGCCTGCCGGTGAGCCCGGCCGCGGGCCTCCTCGTCGAGAGCATCCTGGGCCTGCCGGCGGCGGCCGCCCTCTTCCTGTGGGTCGGTGTCGGCCCGGGGATCGCGTACGGGACCGCAGGTCTGGGGACCACGATCCTGCTGAGCCTCGCCGGGGCGGTGACGGCCCTGCCCCTGCTGCTGTGGAACCTAGGCGCCAAGCGGTTGCCGCTGGCCACCATGGGCGTGCTGCAGTTCATCGTGCCGAGCCTTTTGTTCGTCGAAGGCGTGTTCATCTTCGGCGAGCCGCTGGAGCCGGCGCGGCTGGTGGCCTTCGGCCTGATCTGGGTGGCGCTGCTGCTCTACTCGCTCGATACGTGGCTGAGGGCGCGCCGGACGGCTTCGGCGGCGGCGAGCCCTGTCAGGTAGGCGCCGTGGGCGGTCGAGTAGTGGTCGGTCGAGCAGGCCTCGCCGGCGAAGAAGATGCGGTCGTCGATCGGCCGGGCGAGGACCGGGCGGGCATCGGAGCCACCCGGAACGGCGTAGGAGAAGGCACCCAGCGACCAGGGCTCCACGGACCAGGTTGAAGCGAGCGCAGGTCGCAGATGCCGGCGGACATTCTCGCCGAAGATAGCTGCAAGCTCCTCGATGGCGAAGGCGCCCATGGCGCCGATGCCGGCGTGTTCCATCTCGCGGGCGAGCGGCCCGCCCCAGTACGCCTCGACGAGAGGGCGGCCGAGGAAGCGGAGATGGTAGATCGCCGTCTCGCTCGCGGCCGGCTTGCCGAGCACCTGCCGGTCGGGCTCCAGGCCGAACGGGTCGCCCTCGACGGTCAGGAGCAGCTTCGACGCATGGCCCAGCGGCACCTGCGCTGCGGCGGTCAGCTTTTCCGATGGCAGCGGTGGATCGAAGCGGATCGACTCGGCCGCGAGGACCGAACTCGGCACTGTGACGATGACGGTGCGCGCGGTGATCGGGCCGCTGGCGGTCGTCACGACGATGGAGCAACCGCGGTGATCGATGGCCTGGACGGGTGTCGAGAGCCGGATCGGCAGGCCTCGGGCGTGGCGCTCGACGAGGGTGCCGTAGCCCTCGACCACGCGCCAGTTGACCATCGTATCGGCGTAGCGGGCGAGGTCGACGACCGAGAGCCGGTCCGGCCCGGCGCCGGAGATGAACCCGTTGACGCAGGCGAACGCGGGTAGCCAGGGATCGTCCGCCTGTAGGAGGTCGCTCCAGGCGCGGTCGGGGCCGGCGTACTCGTCCAGTTCGGTCCACCAGCGCTCGAACGCCTTGCCACGGGCGGACGCCTCCGCGCGGCCGAGTTGACGCTCGCGCATGAAATGGACGCCCCAGTCCGGGAGCTTCCGGTCGATCCCGAGGCCGAAGCTCTCGGCTATCGGCACCCAGGGGTTGCGGTCGGCGGAATGGAGCCAGGCGCAGCCGATGTCGGCGGTGTGGCCCTCGATCCGGGCCGTCCAGGCGCGGCCACCGATACGGTCGCGAGCCTCCAGAACGAGCACGCTGAGGCCGGCGTCGGCCAGAGCCCTTGCCGCCGCCACGCCGGCGGCACCCGCCCCGACGACGGCGGCGTCGACCTCGGTCAATCAGGGATCTCGATCACGAGGCCGTCGTGGGCCGGCAGGACGTCGTTGGGCAGCTTGGCGGCCCAGGTGGCGTAGTCGACCTCGTGGTTGAGGTGGGTGAGGAACGCCCGCTTCGGCTCCAGCCGGTCGATCCAGTGCAGGGTGACGTCGAGATGGGCGTGGCTCGGGTGCGGGCGGTCGCGCAGCGCGTCGACGAGCCAGACCTCGGTGCCGGCAAGCGCCGCGAAGGCCGCGTCGTCGAGACCGTCGGTGTCGGTCGAGTAGGCGAAGCGGCCGATGCGGAAGCCCCAGCTCTCGCCGCGGCCGTGCTTCTGGCGGAAGGGCACGATCTCGACGCCGGCGGCCTCGAAGGGGCCGTGGAACGGGTGCGGGGTGATCTCGGGGCGCCAGAACCCGTGGCGGTCGTTGCCGCCCAGGAAGACATAGGGGAAGCGCTCGCGGATGCGGCCGAACACGGCCTCGTCGGCATAGGCCTGGATCGGGGCCATGATGATGTTGTTGATCGTGCGCAGGTCGTCGAGGCCGTGCACATGGTCGGCATGGGCATGGGTGTAGAGCAGCGCGTCGATGGCCCCGATGCCGGCCGAGAGGCACTGCTCGCGCAGGTCGGGGCCGGTGTCGACGAGAATCCGGCGCCCCTGCACCTCGATGAAGATCGAGCAGCGGCGGCGCTTGTTGCGCGGATCCGGCGAGCGGCAGACGCGGCAGGTGCAGCCGATCTGCGGCACGCCCGCCGAAGTGCCGCAGCCGAGAACGGTGACTTTCATGGCGTCGGGCGGAAGCCGGCCGCCTTGTCGAACAGGCGAAAGAAGTTCTCGGTCGTGGCGTGCTCGACCTCGGCGAGGGGCACCTTTTTCACCTCTGCCAGGACCTTCGCCGTGTGGACGGTGTAAGCGGGTTCGTTGGTCTTCCCGCGGAACGGCATCGGCGCGAGGTAGGGTGCGTCGGTCTCCAGGATCAGGTTGGCCAAGGGCATGTCTGCGACCGTCGCTCGAAGCTCGTCCGAGCGGCGGAAGGTCAGGATGCCGCCGATGCCGAGATAGAATCCGAGCGCCACCGCCCGCTCGGCGAGGCGGCGGGACGAGCTGTAGCAGTGGACCACACCCTTGAAGGACCCCTTCCCCATTTCCTCTTCGAGGATCGCCATGGTGTCCTCGTCGGCGTCGCGGGTGTGCACGATGAGCGGCAAGCCGGTGCTCCGGGCGGCCTCGATGTGGGTGCGGAAGCTCACGGCCTGACGGTCGCGGGGGGCGTAGTCGTAGAAATAGTCGAGGCCCGACTCGCCGATGCCGACGATCTTGGGCTCGGCGGCGGCGGCGAGCAGTGGGGCCGGGTCGTCGAGGCCTTCGCGACCCGCCTCGTGCGGATGGACACCGACGGCGGCGACCACGGAGGCATGCCGTGCGGCCAGGTCGGCGACGCGCGGCCACGTCTCGCGCTTGGTGGCGATCGTCAGCATGAGCCCGACACCCGCCGCCTCGGCGCGCGCCACGACACCGGCCTCGTCCTCGGCGAGGCCCGGATAGTCGAGGTGGCAGTGCGAATCGACGATCATGCCGCGACGGGATCGACGAAGCGCGGGAAGACGCCGGAGGGAGCCGGCAGCGGCGTTCCGGCCCGCAGGACGGCGTCGTCCGCGTCGATCGCGGCGAAGCCACGCTGGCCAGGCGGCACGGCAAGCTGGTCGAGGATCCTGGCCGACGCGCCCGGCACGAAGGGCTGGGTCAGCAGTGCCAAGTGCCGGATCGTCTCGGCCAGGACCCAGAGCACGGTCGCCATGCGCGCCGGGTCGGTCTTGCGCAAGGTCCAGGGTGCCTGGGCATCGATGTAGCGGTTTGCCTGGCCGACGACCTCCCAGATCTGCTCCAGGGCCTTGTGGATGGCGCACTCGTCCATCGCCGTGCGCAGGCCCGGCAGGAGCGCCTCGGCCGCGTCCAGCAGGGCTAGGTCCTCAGGCCCGAGCGGCCCATGCGCCGGTACGGCGCCGCCGCAGTTCTTGGCGATCATCGACAGGACGCGCTGGCAGAGATTGCCGTAGTCGTTGGCGAGATCGTGGTTCATGCGCCGGACCATGGCGGCATGGCTGAAGTCGCCGTCCGAGCCGAACGGGATCTCACGGAGCAGGAAGTAGCGGGTGGCGTCCAGGCCGTAGCGGGCGACGAGGTCGGCCGGTGCCACGGCGTTGCCCAGCGACTTGGACATCTTCTGGCCTTCGACGGTCCACCAGCCGTGGGCGAAGACGCGCCTAGCGGGCTGCAAGCCGGCTGCCATCAGGAAGGCCGGCCAGTAGACGGTGTGGAAGCGCAGGATGTCCTTGCCGACGATATGGAACTCGGCCGGCCAGAAGGTGCGGTAGAGGTCGCCTTGGGTGTCAGGGTAGCCGAGGGCGGAGATGTAGTTCGTCAGCGCGTCGAGCCAGACATACATCACATGTGCCGGATCGCCCGGCACCGGGATGCCCCACTTGAAGCTGGTGCGCGAGACCGAGAGGTCCTGCAGCCCGCCCTTGACGAAGCTGATCACCTCGTTGCGGCGGGTGGCGGGCTGCACGGCTTCGGGGTGGGCGGCGTACCAGTCGAGCAGCCGGTCCTGCCAGGCCGAGAGACGGAAGAAGTAGGAAGGCTCCTCGACCCACTCGACGGGAGCCCCGGTCGGTGCCTTGCCGTCGACGAGCTCGGTCTCGGTGTAGAAGGCCTCGTCGCGCACCGAGTACCAGCCGGCATACTTGCCGAGATAGATGTCGCCCGACTGGACGAGACGCTCCCATAGCGCCGACACGGAGCGCTTGTGACGGGCTTCCGTGGTGCGGATGAAGTCGTCGTTGCTGATGTCGAGTTGGGCCGCCAGGTCGCGGAAGCGGCCGGAGACCTGGTCGGTGAAGGTCTGCGGATCGACGCCGGCCGCCTCCGCCGCCTTCTCGACCTTCTGGCCGTGCTCGTCGGTACCGGTGAGGAAGTAGACCCGGCGGCCGTCCAGCCGCTGGAAGCGGGCCAGCGCATCGCAGGCAAGCGTCGTGTAGGCGTGCCCGATATGCGGTGAATCGTTCACATAGTAGATCGGGCTCGTGACGTAGTATGCGTCGGCCGCGGACAAGGCCTGGTCTCCTCGGGTCTCAGATACGGGCGGTGCCGGATTTGGGCTCCCCGCCACCTATCTCGTAGCCGATCCGCAGCAAGGCCTGGACCGGATCGAGATTGAGCGATTCCACGCGCGCGGCGAGCGATGCGAGCTTGTCCCACAAGGCCACCCAGTGATCAAGCCGACGGCCGGTCGCGATGGTGGCAAGGGCGCGGCCCTCGCCCGGGAAGATCTCGGGTCCGGCGGCACCGGAAACGTGCCGTGCGGTGCGCCGCACCACCTCGCCCAGAAGATCGGCCGCCGTGCGGATACCGAGATCGTCGGCCAGGGCGCTGACGCCGAGAGCGGAGCGCAGCCTGGCCGCCTCGGAACCGGCACCTGCCGCCAGTTGCTCGAGCGTCGCGGCATATCGGGCGAGCCAGTCGGTGGCGGCGAGGTCGCATGCACGGCCAAGCGAGCCACGCGACTGGGCGGCCAGTGCCGAGATCTCGGTTTCGGTCAGGTGCGGGAGGAAGCGGGCGAGAGCCGTTTCCACCTCGATGGTCGGCAGCGGGCGAAGCACGAGCGCCGCGCAGCGGGAGAGGATGGTGCGGGGTAGATGGCCGACGCGTTCACAGACGAGGAGGATCACCGTGGCGGGCGGCGGCTCTTCGAGGAGCTTCAACAGGGCGTTGGCGGCTTCCGTTGACAGCTCGTCGGCGACGTCGACGACGAGCACACGGTAGGGTGCCGTCGCGCGCGTCTCCCACATGCGCTCGTTGACCGTGCGCACGGCATCGATGCCGATCTCCTTGCCGAACTTCTTGGTGCGCGGGTTGACCGTCCGGCGCAGGATGTAGAGGTCGGGGTGGGCACCGGCCGCGACCATGCGGAAGACCGCCGAAGCGGGGTCGAGCGCCTGCACGCCGCCGAGCAGCAGCCGGGCGAGGCGAAAGGCCAGGGTCGCCTTACCGACGCCGAAGGGACCGCGGAGCAGCCAGCCATGGGGCAGCCTGCCGCGATCGAGTGCACGGCGGAAGACCGTCTCCGCCAGCTCCTGTCCCAGGAGCAGCGGGTTCGCTTCCGGCGCGGGGACGCTCACGGGGACGACCCGAGGAGACGGCTCCTGACGGTGGCCCAGACGGCTTCGCCGACGCGGTCGACGGGGCCGACGGCCGGGATCGTGATGATGCGGTCCGGCTCGCGCGCGGCGAGATCGAGAAAGCCGCGGCGCACCGCGTCGAGGAAGGCCACGCCCTTCTGCTCGAAGCGCTGGACCTGCCCCCTTGCATGGGCCCGCTCGAGGCCGGCCTCCGTGTCGATATCGAGCAGGATGGTGAGATCCGGCAGACGCGTCCGCGAGAGCGGCTCGTGCAGGCGATCCACCAGATCGAGTCCGAGGCCGCCGGCGATACCCTGATAGGCCCGGGTGGAGTCGAGATAGCGGTCGCAGAGGACCCAGGCGCCATCCGCCAGGGCCGGCATGATGGCGCGGTGCAGATGATCATCCCGGGCCGCCATGACGAGGAAAAGCTCGCTGAGGGGCCGCCACGCGTCCGCCGGGCCCTCCAGCAGCAGGCGACGGACCGCTTCGGCCCCCTCCGTGCCGCCGGGCTCGCGGGTGACGCGCACCTTGTGGCCCGTCGCTTCGAGACGCGCACGCAGGAGGCCCAGCTGCGTGGTCTTGCCGGCCCCCTCGCCGCCCTCGAAGGTGATGAAGCGGCCGCTCACCCGCCGCTGCCCAGGCCGAGTAGGTGGGTGACCGAGGCGCCGAGCCGGCCCATGGCCCCGGCGCGCGGCACGTCGGCGGCGGCGAGCAGAGGCACGGTGCGGACCGGCATGCCCGGGGCACTGATCTGGATGTCGCCCAGCTTCTGACCCTTCTGCACGGGTGCCGGGACCGGATTGTCGTAGTTCAGCTTCACCTGGAGGCCCGCACGCGCGTCACGGGAGAGCGTCACCGCGACCGTGCCGTCCGCGACGAGCGCCACGCTCGACGTCTCGCCCATCCATACCCCCGTCGCTGCGATGGTCTCGCCTTCCTTGAACAGAGGATAGGAGTGGAACTCGCGGAAGGCGTACTCCAGCACGCGCTCGCCTTCCTGCCGCCGCGCCGTCGGCGATTCGAGACCGGCCAGCACCATGATGAGTCGCAGGCCGTCGCGCTGGGCCGAGGCGACGAGACCGTATCCGGCCTCGTCGGTGAAGCCCGTCTTCATTCCGTCCACACCCGGCACTTTGGCCTGGAGCAGCGGATTGCGGTTCGGCTGCTTGATCCCGTTATAGGTGAAGTCCGTCATCGAGTAGTATTTGTAGAACTGCGGGAAGCGCGTGATGATCGCGCGGGCGAGCGTCGCCAGATCCCGCACGCTCATGAAGTGCTGGGGCTCGTCGAGACCGGTCGCGTTCGAGAAGTGACTGTTGGTCAGCCCCAGTTCCGTCGCCTTCTCGTTCATCTTGTCGGCAAAAGCGGGCTCGCTGCCGGCGAGACCTTCGGCGACGACGATGCAGGCGTCGTTGCCCGACTGGATGATGATCCCCTGCAGCAATTCCTGCACGGGTACCCGGGTCCCGACCGCCACGAACATCTTGGAGCCGCCGGTACGCCACGCCTTCTCACTGACGGGCAGCTCGTCCTCGAGCTTGAGCAGGCCCGAGGCCAGCTTGTCGAAGACGACGTAGGCCGTCATCAGCTTGCTCATCGAGGCCGGCGGCAGGCGTTCGTCGGCGTTCTTCGCTAGCAGCACGTCGCCGGTCGAGGCGTCGATGACGATGGCGGCCCGGGCGGAGGTCTCGAAGCTCTGCGCACCCGCCGGGCCGAGGGAGGCGATGAGCAGCAAGAGGGCGCAAAGAAGCTGGCGCATGAATATCCCGTCGAGATTGACCGGGATCCGGCCCTCAGCAGGCCAAAGGCGACGCACCTGGGGCCGGGGTGGCGGTCATGACCGCATCCCGATAGCCCAGCGCCTGAATGCGGTCCAGCAGTGCCGCCGCCGCTTCGGCATCGTCGACGGGGCCGACCCGCACCCGCGCCTCGGGTTTGCCGGCACCGAAGATCGGCTCGACGACCATCGGCCCTGCATCGGCTACCACATGCCGCACCTCGGCCATCGCAGTGCCGTCGGGAATGCCGAAGATGCGGACGTAGCGAGGACCGGCCGGGCACATGCGCGAAGGCTGCGCCGCGGCGACGCGGACGGGCTGACGAGGCGCCACGGCGCGGGCGGGCTGGACGGCGACGACCTGCGGGGACGGGTCGAATACCTGCACGGGAGCCGGGCGGCGCGGGATGGCGACGGGGGCGGGGGTCGGGGCGACCGCGGCGTACTCGACCCGCGGCGCGCTCGGCCGGGGCGGCGTGCCATGAGCCGGTGCCAGTTGGATGAACTGCACCCGGACGCGAGCCAAACCGTCGTCGTGAAAGCCGAGCCTGGCGGCGGCGGCTTCGGAAAGATCGATCAGGCGGTCGTCGACGAAGGGGCCGCGGTCATTGACCCGCACGTCGATCGTGCGGCCGTTCTCAAGGTTGGTGACCCGGACAATGCTGGGCAGCGGCATCGTCTTGTGGGCAGCCGTGATCTGCCGCTTGTCGAAGGTTTCACCATTCGCCGTGTCCCGGCCGTGGAAGTAACCGCCATACCAGGAGGCGACGCCGACTTTGTCGTAAGTTGGATCGTACTCCGGATAGTACCAGCGGCCCTTGATCTTGTAGGGCGGACCGAGCTTATAGTTGCCGGCCGGCAACTGCGCGCTCGGGGAGCTTGGTCCCGTGTCCGAGGTGGAGCTGCAGGCGGCGAGCCCGAGGGCTAGGAAAAGTCCCAAAAGGGCAGGTATCTGGCGCATGCCCCGGGCTCATACCATACGCGAAGTTCATCATCCATCCCCTAGTGAATCCATGAGAAGCCCCGCCGTCAGGGCGAAATAGGTCGACCGATTCCAGGTCATCAGTGTGCGGAAGTTCTCGTAGACGAGGAAGGCCGGCCCCTCGCCGTCATCGGTCAGGAGCAGCGAGCCGTTGACGCGAACCTTCGGCAGGTTCGATCCGTCGATCGCGCGCACGCCCAACGCCTGCCATTTGGCCAGCGGCAGCTTGCGGTCGAGGCCCGCAAGGGAGCCATCAATCCCGCTCGGGGCGATGACCTCGCGGCCCCAGATGTAACCGTCCGCCCAGCCGGAGCGTCCGAGATAGTTGGCGATCGAGGCGAACACGTCTGGGCGGCTCGTCCAGATGTCCGCCCGCCCGTCGCGATCGTAGTCGACCGCGTAGCGCACATAGGTCGAGGGCATGAACTGGCACTGGCCGGAAGCACCGGCCCAGGAGCCCAGGAACTCCGCGGGGGAGATGCTGCCCCGGTCGACCATGGCCAGAGCATGGAGCAGTTCACCCTCGAAGAACGCGGCACGCCTTCCGTCATAGGCGAGCGTGGCCAGCGAGGGGATCACCGGGAAGCCGCCCGGCCGCTCGCCGTAGCTCGACTCGAGACCCCAAAGCGCGACGATGATCTCGGGCGGCACCCGGAACCGGGCCCGGATGTCGGCCAGCACGTCCCGATGGTACTCGAGCAGCGCCCTGCCCTGCTCGATCCGCGAGTCGCTGATGTGATTGGCGCGGTACTCGACGAAGGTTGCCCGGTGCTCGGGCTGGCTGCGGTCGAGGTCGAGTACGTCGACGAGCGGGTAGATCCCGCCGAGCGTCGCCTGCAGCGTCTCCCGCCGGATGCCTTGCTGCGCCGCCTTGCGGGCGATCCCGTCCAGCCACACGTCGAACGGCTGATCGGCTGCCGCGGCCAGGGAAGGTGCTGCAAGGGCGCCCGCCAGCCCCCCGAGCACGCCGCGACGTCGCCATCTCGTGCCGTGCACCACTGATCACCCCGACTGTTTCACCCAGGCGTCGATTTAGGCGTGAAGGCGGCGGCGGAAAAGCTCGGGGGACCGGTAGACGGCGGAGCGTTTAGGCAGCCTGTCGCGTCAGGCGGGACATCTCGGCGAGCAAGGCCTGGGGGCTGACCGGCTTCGTGAGATAGCCGTCCATGCCGGCATTCCGGCAGCGCTCCGAGTCGCCCTGCATGGCATTGGCGGTCACGGCGATAATGGGGGTCCGGGCGCGCCTCGGTTCGTCCAGCGCCCGGATGCGACGTGTCGCCTCCAGCCCGTCCAAGCCGGGCATTTGGACGTCCATGAGCACGAGGTCGAACGGCTCGGCCCGAAGGGCATCGAGCGCCTCGGCGCCGTCGCCGACCGGCCGGGCCGTGCAGCCGGCCCGTTCCAGGAGGATGCCCAGCAGGCGCCTGTTCACCGGGTTGTCGTCGGCGACGAGCACCTTCAAGGGTGGCGGGCGGGTCTCTTCGAGCGTGTGGACCGTGACGAGCTCACCGGCCTGACCGGCCAGCACCTGACGCAGGCATCGGAGCAGGCTTTCCGCCGCGATGTCCTTCGGCAGATAGGCGGCGAACCCGGCCGCGCGCGCGGCGGCCGCATCGCCGCGGAGGCCGGACCCGTCGAGCAGCACCATGGCCGGGCGGCCGAACCGCGGCTCGCCGGCGATCCGTGCACCCAACTCGTTGCCCGGCAGGTCGGGCAGGGCGCGGTCGATCACCACGACGTCGAACGGGCTGCCACGCGTCGCGGCGTCGTCGTAGTGGGCCAGAGCCTGACCGGCCGAGCGGGCGGTGCGGACGAGCAGGCCGGATTGGCCGAGAAGGGCCGAGAGCAGGTCTCGGGTGCGATCGACCGCGTCCACGATCAGCAGCGAGGCGCCGGAGAGGTTCGACTCGGACGTATCGCGAAGGGGGGCATCGGTCGATGCCACCGGCAGATCGAGCGTGAGTACCATGACCGTGCCGCCGCCCGGCCGCGCAGCACCTTCGAGCGTACCGCCCAGAGCCGTGGCGAGCCGGCGGGAGATGGCCAGACCAAGGCCGCTGCCACCGTAGCGCCCCGGTGCTTCGCCCTGCGCGTACGCGTCGAAAAGGCTTGGCAGTCGCTCGGCGGGTATGCCGATCCCCGTGTCGGCGACCCTGATGGTCAGTCCGGCGCGATCCGGTCGTGAAGCGACCGGAGCCGCGTCGATCGCGACATGGCCGCGCTCGGTGAACTTGATCGCGTTGCCGACGAGATTGACCAGGATCTGGCGCAGCCGTGCCGGGTCCGAATGCAGAATGGCGGGGGTGCCGGGCGCGATCGCGAGCCGCAGGTCGAGGTCCGCGCGCTCGGCACGAGGCAGCATCATGGCGCGCAGCCGCTGCAGGAACGGCTCGAGGGCGAAATCGACCGGCGCCAGCTCCAACCGGCCGGCGTCGATGCGGCCGATGTCGAGAAGGTCGTTGACGAGGGCCAAGAGAGTCTCTGCGGACTCGACGATCGTGGAAACGCAGCCGGCCTGCTCCTCGTCGAGGTGTGTGTCGCGCAGGAGGCGCGCCATGCCCAGCACGCCGTTCATGGGTTCGCGGATGTCGTGGCTCGTGGTCGCGATCAGGAGCGCACGGTTGCTGCTCGCGGCTTGTGCCGCCGTGAGTTGACGGCGCAGTTCGCCAAGCTCGCGCCGAAGGGCGGACCTGCTGCGCCGCACCGCCCTGCCGCGGCGATGCACGTCGTTCGTCCCGAAGCTGTTCCGGTGCCGATCAGGCGCCGTTGTGCGACATGACCCTGACGACGAGTTCGCGAGGATAGAAGACGGTGACGCCGTTGGCGAACCGCATCTGCCGGAAGCCGGACACGTCGTCGCCGGACAGCGTGACGTGGGTCGATGCTTCGCCGTGGCTGACCACGGGCACCGACGCGATCAGATTGAGTGACCGCAGCAACGAGTCGTTGAGCAGGACGATCTCGCCCAGCGCGTCCGGTACCAGATCCTCGAAGTGGATGGTCGGTGCCGCCGGCTCGACGTCGATCAGGTCGGCCGGCATCGGGGTGCCGATCGCGTCCGCGCGGGTTGCCCTGGGCGCACGAAGAGCCATCACCGCCATCTATGTACATCCCCTTCTTTGGCCGCCGGAGATCATTCCCCGATCCGGGCGATCATCGTTACCGTCTCTCAACCTATACGCTATTCCAGCCATCGCACTCAATGGCTTTCCGGTTGAGCGCTACGTCGGCGGAACCTTGAGCGTCAGGACGACGTCGGGCGGGCAATAGAGCGTCACGCCGTTGGCGAAGCGGAACCAGTGGAATCCCGTGACGTCGTCGCCCGCGAGAGTCCGCTCTGCACCGGCAACGCCCTTGCCGACGACGGACGAAGAAGCCTCGACCATCATGTAGCGGAGGTGGGAGTCGTTCATCAGGACGACGGCGCCGCGCGCGTCCGGCAGCAACTGCTCGAGGGTGAGCATCGGCGCCTCCATGTCGTCACTGCTGCCGACACCGTCGAAGATGGGCATCAACGCGCTGATGGTTCGTCCCATCATTAGTTGTCCTACAGAAGGTCGTGGGCAATGGTTCTCAATCGTTGCCCAATGCGATACGCCGCACCCAAGATCGGTGCAACCTGACGCCGCCCCGTTTTCCAGCATTCGGGGCAAAACACTCTATTCTGCTGCACCCAGTTACGAATTAACCGAGGGGCATAGGCGGACTGCGCGAGGCAGACGAGCGAAATTCAACTCTGACGGATCGGCTGTATTTGCACCAGATGCACGCACTACGAGAATTTCACTCGCCAACGGCTCGAAGTCGGCCCGGAAGTGAACGGAGCTCTTGAGCGCCAGGATCCGCTTCTCAGCCGGCTCGACGCCCAAATGGCGAAAGATCGCCTGATCGGCGGCCTGCAGGGGGCGCGACGACAAAAGAACTTCGACACCTGGAGCACTGTCGAAGCGAAGTCGTGCCATAGGACCGAGCTGCATTCGATTGCCCAGATACATCGGTCCCGTCGCCGTGAACTTGCCGTCACCGAGCGCCATGACGTGCACGGTCTCGCGTAGTGGCACGACGTCCGCCGGTCCATAGCGACCGCCGATCGCCAAATCGGCGAGAACCGCACCTACACCGGCTGAGTGGGCAGCGGCAGCGGCCTCCGGATCGCACAGGAGGGCCAGCACGGCGTCCTCCGCGCGGTGCCGGACGAGGGCATCGAGCAGCCCGGTCGTGTCCGAGCTGCCGCCTCCGCCGGGATTGTCCTGCGTGTCGGCCAGGATCACGGGTCCCTCGCCCGAAGCCAGCATGGCGTGGGCGACGGCCTCGTCGGCGGACCAGAAGCGGCCGGCGAAGTCGGACTCCGCGGCGGCGAACGCTGCTGCCAAACGGTCAGCGGCCAAGTCGGCTGCTGCCTGAGTGTCGGCATAGGCCAGGATCGACGGGCCGCCGGCGGCCGTATCGGCGGGCGGGAAGCCGGGGCAGATCGAGGCCGACAGCAGCGTAGTGTCGTCGAGCATGGCGTAGAGCCCGCGGGCCGGCTCGATCGTGGTGCACTGCCAGGGCAAGGGAACGAGGAAGTCGATCTTGCGGTGCGCCTTGGCGATCCTCTGCCCGCCGATGAGACGCTCCAGGAGCGGCAGGCAGCGTGCCCCCGTTACCGCAAGATCGATGTGCGGATAGGTGCGGTAGGCGACCATCGCGTCGGTCAGCTCGACCATCGCCGCCGACACGTTGGCGTGCAGGTCGAGGGCCGCCACCAGCGGTAGAGCGCCCAGGACCGCGCGGAGGCGGCGGAGAAGCTCGCCTTCGCCGTCGTCGGTGACATCGGTGACCATGGCCCCGTGCAGGTCGAGGAACACGCCGTCGACGGGAAGGGCAGCGGCCAGATCGTTCACCATCATGGCCGCAAGGCGCTCGAAGGCATCGGCCGTCACCGGGCCGGACGGGACGGCATTCGCCCAGGTCAGGGGTACCACCTCGTGGCCGGCGGCCAGCGCGGCATCGATGAAACCCGTGACGGCGAGGTTGATCCCGGCGGTGTTCGGGATCAGGTCGGGCCCGCGCGATAAGGCCGGCCAGCCGTCGGCCTGGACGAACCGTTCGAAAGTGGCGGGCTGCGGGGCGAAACTGTTGGTCTCGTGATGCAGCCCGCCGACGGCGATGCGCGCCATCAATAGCCGACCCGTTTGATCATCCAGGCCGGATGGGCGAAGGAGGCCACGTGGACGGCCGGCGTGTAGTACCGCAGGCCCAGTGGGACCGGGCGACTGCGCAGCGCCTCGGCGTCGAGCCGTGCCTTGGCCGGATCGTCGGTCGCGAAGCCCAGCGCCATGGCACCCCCGACATAGGTGGGAACCACGGGCAGGAAATAGTCGACATGCGCGAATTCGGCGGCACGCTGCGTCGCCTGGGTCTCGACCAGCTCGTCGGGCTTGATGGACGGGTTGCCGCACTGGGTCGCCATGATCCCGCCCGGCGTCAGGATGCGGCGGCAGTTGCGGTAGAAGGGCTCGGTGAAGAGGACGGCCGCAGGACCCATCGGATCGGTCGAATCGACGATGACGACGTCGAAGCGCTCATCGGTCAGGGCGGCGAAGCGCTCGCCGTCGGCGACCAGCACGCGGGCGCGGGGATCGTCGAAGGCGCCGTCGGACAGTGTCGGCAGATAGCGCTTCGAGAGCTCGATCACACTGGCGTCGATCTCGACCTGGGTGACCCGGCGCACGCCCGGGTGCTTCAGCGCCTCGCGCAGACAACCGCCGTCGCCGCCGCCGATGATCAGGACCTCGCGCGCTGTACCGTGCGCCATGACGGGCACGTGGACCAGCATTTCATGGTAGCAGAACTCGTCGCCGGTCGTGGTCTGCACGATGCCGTCGAGGGCCAGGACGCGACCCCAGTCCTCGCTGTCGAAGATCAGCAATTCCTGCAGGGTCGTCTGCTCGTGCAGGATCACGTCCTTGATCCTGATCGACTGCCGCCAGTTCGCGTGCAGCCGCTCCTCGAACCACTCCATGCCGTCCTCCCGATTCGCTGCGGCGGAGTGTAGGGGAGAGGGATGCCGGGCGACAGTCGACGTCCGCCGCTCCCGTGCATCAGTCGCCTTCGGAAGACCATGCCCCGGCCCAGGAAAAGCGGATGCTGCGGTCGCGCAGGCCGGCCTGGACAACCTCGATACCGCCCGACTTCACCATCCATTCCAGCCGGTGGTCGCGATACGCACGCTTGCGCCCGCCCGTGATGTAGGTCTCGCCCGCCGCTGTCATTTTCGCCACAGCCGCGTCGAGCCCGGCGAAGGTAGACATCTCGGACGGCCTCGCGCTCAGGCGCGCGTGTCAGCGGGCGAGTGGGCTGTCGGCCGGCAAAGGCAGCGGGTCGCGCCAGCGCTCTTCGCTGTAGTCCATGATCACGGTCGACTCGAAGATCCCGGTCAGACCGTCGATCAGCACCGGGACCTCGGCCCTGGTGTCCGCGACCGCGAAGGCACCGTCCGTGCGACCGGTGCCAAAAGTCTCGGGCAGCTCAGCCCTGAACTCGATCTACTTTTCGCGAAGCGCGATCTCGACCTTCTGCGCCTAGGACGAGAGCGGGTGCTCGCAGAGCAGCAGCTCCGGCGCACTCCAGCAGTGACGCCTCGGTCCAGACTGGCAACGGCACTGCTGTCGTGTCGATGGGGTCCGGTCGGGCGACGCCGCGTCGCCCGACACAGCCGCGACGCCGCTTCATTCAGCTTAAGCCGCCAGCGGCATCCGTCGGATCGACGCCAATTGAGGTCGCTTCGGCTTGCGTGAAGACCCGCGGAAGAAGTGGTGGGCGCACAAGGACTCGAACCTTGGACCCGCTGATTAAGAGTCAGCTGCTCTACCAACTGAGCTATGCGCCCGCGGGGTGGGCGGCATGTAGAGGGCCGGGCGGAGGCCGTCAAGCCGGGGCGGGGTGCGGGGGCGATGCTTCTTGTCGCGTCGGTGATGCGCCCAGCGCGGAGGAGCGTCCCGTGACCCGGGGGTCACGGGACGACGTAGCTCAGGCGTTGCCGGCCGGGGTGCTGCCCAGAAGCTGGCGCAGCACGTACTGCAGGATCCCGCCGTTGCGGTAGTAGTCGACCTCATCGAGCGTATCGACGCGGCAGAGGACGGGCACGTCGTCGACCTTGCCGCCGCTGCGGTGGATGCGGCAGGTTAGCTCCATGCGCGGCTTCAGGCCGGCGTCGAGGCCAAGAATGTCGATGGTCTCGCTGCCGTCGAGGCCCAGCGTCTTGCGGTCGGTGCCGGGGTAGAAGCAGAGCGGCAGCACGCCCATGCCGACGAGGTTCGAGCGGTGGATGCGCTCGAAGGTCTCGGCCAGCACGGCCTTCACACCCAGGAGGTTGGTGCCCTTGGCCGCCCAGTCGCGGGACGAGCCGGTGCCATACTCTTTGCCGCCGATGACGACGAGCGGCACGTTCCGCTTCTTGTACTCCATGGCGGCGTCGTAGATGGACATCTCCGTGCCGTCGGGCTGGAGGATGGTGTTGCCGCCCTCCTTGCCGCCCAGCATCTCGTTCTTTATCCGGATGTTGGCGAAGGTGCCCCGCATCATGACGTCGTGGCTGCCGCGGCGGGCACCGTACTGGTTGAAGTCCTTTGGCTCGACGCCACGGCCCGTCAGGTACTTCGCCGCCGGGCTGGTTTTGGCGATGTTGCCGGCCGGACTGATGTGGTCGGTGGTGATCGAGTCGCCGAGGAGTGCGAGGATGCGGGCACCCTTGATGTCGGGAGTGGCCGTCCCTGCCGTGCGCGCCATGCCGTCGAAGTAGGGCGGCAGCTGGATGTAGGTGCTGGAGTCGTCCCAGCTGTAGGTCATGGCGGCGTCGCCGCCGCCGATCGCCTGCCAGTGCTGGTCGCCCGTGAAGACGTCGGCGTAGGAGTCGGTGAAGGCCGTGCGGGTGACCGCCTGGCGGACGGCGGCGTCGATCTCCTGCGGGGTCGGCCAGACGTCCTTCAGGTAGACGGGCTTGCCGTCCTTGCCGGTGCCGAGCGGCTCGGTCGTGATGTCGCGCCGCATCGAGCCCAGAAGCGCATAGGCGACGACGAGCGGCGGCGAGGCCAGGTAGTTGGCCTTCACCAGCGGATGGACACGGCCCTCGAAGTTGCGGTTGCCGGAGAGGACGGCCGAGACGACGAGCTTGCCCTCGGTGATGGCGTCGTTGACCGGATCCGGCAGCGGGCCGGAATTGCCGATGCAGGTCGTGCAGCCATAGCCGACGAGATCGAAGCCGACCTGGTCGAGATAGCCGTCGAGGCCGGCACGGGCGAGATAGTCGGTGACAGCCTTGGAGCCCGGGGCCAGCGAGGTCTTGACCCAGGGCTTGCGGGTGAGGCCGCGCTCGGCCGCCTTCTTGGCGACGAGGCCAGCGGCGATCATCACGCCCGGATTGCTCGTGTTGGTGCACGAGGTGATGGCGGCGATGACGGTGTCGCCGTGGGCGAGATCGTGGCCCATGCCGGCAACGGGCGCCTTGGCGTCGTCCGGGCTGTCGCCGGCGAGCGAGGGCAGCGCCTCCTCGAAGCCTTTCTTGGCGGCCTTCAGGGGTACACGGTCCTGCGGGCGCTTGGGGCCGGCGAGCGAGGGCTCGACCGCACCCAGGTCCAGGTCCAGCGTGTCGGTGAAGACGGGATCGGCGGCATCGTCGTGGCGCCACATGCCCTGCGCCTTGGCATAGGCCTCGACCAGCGCCACCCGCTTTGGATCGCGGCCGGTCAGCCGCATATAGTCGAGCGTGATCTCGTCGACCGGGAAGAAGCCGCAGGTGGCACCATACTCGGGCGCCATGTTGGCGATGGTCGCACGGTCGGCCAGTGGCAACTTGCCGACGCCGGGGCCGTAGAACTCGACGAACTTGCCGACCACACCCTTCTTGCGGAGCATCTGGGTGACGGTGAGCACGAGGTCGGTGGCGGTCGCACCCTCGGGCAGCTTGCCGGTCAGCTTGAAGCCGACGACCTCGGGGATCAGCATCGAGACGGGCTGGCCCAGCATCGCGGCTTCGGCCTCGATTCCGCCCACACCCCAGCCCAGCACGGCGAGGCCGTTCACCATCGTCGTGTGGCTGTCGGTGCCGACAAGCGTGTCGGGATAGGCGACCTGCCGGTTGCCCTCAGGGGCGGTCCAGACGACCTGGGAGAGGTACTCCAGGTTCACCTGGTGGCAGATGCCGGTACCCGGCGGCACGACGCGGAAATTGTCGAACGACTTCGAACCCCAGCGCAGGAAGGCGTAGCGCTCGCCGTTGCGCTCGTATTCGAGCTCGACGTTTTCCGCGAAGGCCTTGCGGCTGGCAAAGGCGTCGACCTGCACCGAGTGGTCGATGACGAGGTCGACCGGGACCAGCGGGTTGATCTTCTTCGGATCGCCACCCAGCGCCACCATCGCATCACGCATGGCGGCGAGGTCGACGACGGCGGGGACCCCGGTGAAGTCCTGCATCAGGACGCGCGCCGGGCGATAGGCGATCTCCTGCTCGGAGGTCTTGCTGCCGAGCCAGGCGACCATCGCCTTCAAGTGATCGACGGTGACCGAGCGGCCGTCCTCGAAGCGCAGCAGGTTCTCCAGCAGCACCTTGAGCGAGAACGGCAGGCGGGAGACGTCGCCCAGGGTCTTCGCGGCCTCGGGCAGCGAGAAATAGTCGTACTCGATGCCGCCGACATCCAGCGGGCGGCGGACTTTAAGGGAATCGTGGCCGGAAACGCGCACGGCTTGAGCCCTCCTCAAGGGTTCAGGTTCCTACAGCCGCGCGGCGGGGAGCGCCCCGGTCCCGCGGAACACTGCAAGGTAAGTCTAGGGGCCAAGCCCGCGCAACTGAACGCGGCGCAAAAGCGCGCGTCAGGCGGCAAAGCCCGTGAAGACGAGGTCGGGAGCACTGGTGTTGTGCTGCGAGGGAACGTCCCTGCCGAAGCGGACCGCATCGATCGCCGCCTCCTTGAACTCCATAACCGGTGAACTGGAGGTCGCACCGCCGGCTGTCCAGTCGACGAGACCGACATCGCAATTGTCGGCGGTCACGAACATCGAGCGTAGCCCGGCGAAGGGCCCCCCCGAGACCGGCTCCGTGAATGTGACCGCCAGTACGAGGCGCTCCGCGTCCAGCCCAACGATCGCGAGCGAGCCGCTGCCGCCGCGCTTGAAGTCGAGGTCGAATCGCTGCGTCGTCGGATCGAAGCGAACGGCGCTGATGTCGACGATCGGGCGGTGCCGGTGCTCGATCGGACCGACCAGGAACGAGCTGCCGAAGATATTGTCCGGCAGGTTGGAGGGCGGCAGCGGCTTCGGGCGCCAGTAGCCGTCGGCCGGATAGAGGACCAGGACCTCGATCGCCTTCGGGCCGCCCTTGCGCAGGAGCCGAACGAGATGGAGGCCAGCCACCGTCTTGTCCTTGCCGACGGTGAAGGGAATGCGGTCCGGCCGCCAGAAGCGCGGGAAGGTATGGCCGACCATCTGCCAGTCGGCATCCTCGAACAGCACCATCTCGGCCGGCTCGAAGGTGAAGGCGGGATCGGCATCGGGTGGGGGGCAGTCGTCCCAGTCGGGTGCCGTCGTGTCGGTCACGATGCCCGCCCCATAGGGCGGCTGGGCGGCCTCGATACGGAACGAGCGCAAGGTGTCGCCGCTCAGCTCGAAATAGACGTTGTCGTGCTCGGCGCAGAGGGTCGGATGGCTCTCGTTGAGGAGATGGACCGGAGCAGCAGCCGCGGCGGGCCTCGCACGGACGGCCAGGGCAGCGGCGGCCAGCATCAGGGTGGTCCGACGGTTGATCCGCCCTGCCCTGCTTTCGAGCCGATTCGTCATGCGCGTCGCCCTCTCCCCTGACGTCGTTGTCGTGCTTATGGTGGCCGCCTCGGCAGCGGACAAGCGGGCGGACTGCAGCATGACGACGAGCCTCACCCAGCAGCGGATCGATCTCGCCTGCGCACTGCGCTGGGCGGCGAAGCTCGGCATGCAGGAAGGTGTCTGCAACCACTTCTCGCTGGCCGTGGCGGACGAGGACGGGATCGTCCGAGGCGACCGCTTCCTGATCAATCCCTATGGCTGGCACTGGTCGGAGATCACCGCCTCCTCGCTGGTCCTTTGCGATGCCGACGGGAAGGTCCTCGAAGGCGAGAATACCGTCGAGCCGACGGCATTCTTCATCCATTCCCGCATCCATGTGCGGGTCCCGCAGGCGGTCTGCGTGCTGCACACCCACATGCCCCACGCCACGGCCCTGACCCTGCGCGAGCAGGGCCGGCTCGAGATGTGCGAGCAGAACGCGCTCGCCTTCTACGGGCGCATTGCCTACGACGACGAATATCATGGGCTGGCGCTGGACGCGGACGAGGGCGACCGGCTGGCCCTACGGCTCGGCAACAACAGCGCCCTCATGATGGCCTCGCACGGCGTGATCGTGACGGGCCGCACCGTCGCCGACGCCTTCAACGATCTCTACTACCTGGAGGCCGCGGCGCGGACGCAGGTCCTTGCCGCCTCCGGCGGACACAAGCTCCGCCGGCTGCCCGACGAGGTCGTCCGCCATACGGCGCAGCAGATGCGTGACGAGATGCCGATCGTGGCCGAGCGCCATTTCGGCTCGCTTCGCCGGATGCTCGACAAGGAAGCGCCCGAGTACCGCAACTGAGACGGGAAAAATGCCGTGCGGTGTTGAACACCCTTCGGCATTCGCGTTAAGGTCCTGCCGTCGAACGAGAGGTCGGCAGGATTCATGGGCGCCGCAGGCGATGACGCACTGACGGCGGGGGGCTGGGGCGGTCTGCTGGAAGCGGCCGGCATCGGTTACTATCGTTGCGACCTCGTCACCGGCGACATCACCTGGTCCGACGGACTCTATCGACTTGCCGGCGTGCCCCGCGGGCAGCGCGTGACCGCCGACGACGTGCACGCCATGGTACATCCCGACGATCGCGACAACCTGGCCGCGCTCTTCGGCGACCGCACTTGGCGCCAGCGGCGCTTCCGTTTCCGGCTGGTGCCGACGCATGGGCCCGTGATCGAGATGACGGGTGTGGCCCACCGGGAACATGCCGAGCCGGGACAACCCGTGGTCGAGACCGGGATCGTTCAGGCCATCGAGCCGTCGACCGACCGGGAGCAGTCGCTGCTGACCGCGATCATCGACCGGGACAGCACCATCGACGTCCTGCAGCAGGCTCTGCAGCGGCAACACGCCAAGGCGGCGACGCTACGCGCCGCGACGATCACCGATCCGGTCAGCGGTGCCTTGAACAGGCGCGGGCTCGAAGAGCGCATCCGTGCGGAGATGGCGCGTGCGCGGCGTCAGGGTGGTCGCCTGTCGCTCGCCGTCGTCGATCTGGTGCCGGGCCGGACGGGTAGTCGTGCCCTCGCCGACATCGCGGCCAGCGTCGCCGTCAAGCGCTGTCGGCAGGTCCTGCGGGAAAGCGACCACATCGCGAGGCTTGGACCGCTACGGCTGGGTCTTCTCCTTCCGGACACCGACGAGGAGGGTGCGGAGGTCGCGAGCCGGCGCGTGGTCGATGCCATCACCGGCATGCCGGTGGCCGTCCCGGGCTTCTACGCCCTGCTCGGCGCCCTGTCGGGCAGTGTCGAACTCGATCCCTTCGAGCGCGTGCCGATGCGCACGGCCGTCGGCATGGCGGTGCGCCGGGCGCTGGCGATCAGCTGGATGTAGCTGCGGCGACGCTCAGGCGTTCGGCGTGCCCAGGACCTGGGTGCCGAAGCCGTGCTCGGTGAAGAGTTCCAGCAGGATGGCATGCGGCACCCGGCCATCGAGAATGACGGCCGCACCGACCCCGGCGTCCACGGCGTCGAGGCAGGTCTCGATCTTGGGGATCATCCCGCCGGAGATCGTGCCATCGGCGATCAGCGCCCGCGCCTCGATGTCGGTCAGGGTGGGCACGAAACGCTTGTGGGCGTCGAGCACGCCACGGACGTCGGTCAGCATAAGCAGCTTACGCGCCTTGAGGGCGCCGGCGATGGCTCCCGCCGCCGTGTCGGCGTTGATGTTGTAGGTCTCCTGATCAGCGCCGAAGCCGACCGGGGCGATGACCGGGATGATGTCCGTGCCCATGAAGACGTCGAGCAGGCTGGTGTTGATGCGCTGCGGCTCGCCGACGAAGCCCAGATCGACCACCTGCTCGATGGCGCTGTCGGGATCGCGGCGGGTGCGGGTGAGCTTCTTCGCCTCGATGAGGCGCCCGTCCTTGCCCGACACCCCGACGGCCTTGCCGCCGGCGTTCTGGATGGCCGAGACGATCTCCTTGTTGATCTTCCCGGCCAGGACCATCTCGACCACCTCGACGGTGGCGGCATCCGTGACGCGCAGCCCGTCGACGAACTCGGAGCGGATCGCCAGCCGGTCGAGCATGGCCTTGATCTGCGGGCCGCCGCCGTGGACGACGACCGGATTGATGCCGACCTGCTTCAGGAGGACGATGTCGTGGGCGAAGTCGCGTGCCGCCGCGACATCGCCCATCGCGTGGCCACCATACTTGATGACCATCACGGCGTCCTGATAGCGCCGCATGAAAGGCAGCGCCTCGATCAGGGTGGCCGCGATCCTGTGCACCTCGGGGGTGTCCGCCGGTCCGCTCACGCCGATGTCTCCTGCGCCAGGGGTGCCGCCAGCTCGGCCAGAGCCGCGCGCAGCCGATCGATGCCCTCGTTCTTCTTCGAGCTCGTGACGACGATCTCGGGCACGGCAGCAACGGTCCGCCGCAGTTTCGCTTCCAGCTCGCCCTGAAGCTGACCAAGGGCGGTCGGGCGCACGAGGTCGGCCTTCGTCAGAACGAGCTGGAACGGGACGGCGGCCTGGGCCAGCAGCGCCATAGCCTCCTCGTCCGATGATTTGAGGCCGTGCCGGGAATCGACGAGCACGCAGACGCGGCGCAGGCTGGGGCGGCCGCGGAGATAGGCGAAGACGAGCTTCGTCCAGGCGTCGACCTTGGCTTTGGGCGCCTGCGCGTAGCCGTAACCCGGCAGGTCAGCGAGGATCAGCCGCCCGGCGAGATCGAAGAGATTGATCTCCTGGGTGCGGCCCGGCGTGTTCGAGGTGCGTGCCAGGGCGCTGCGCCCGGTGAGCGCGTTGATCAGGCTGGACTTGCCGACGTTGGAGCGCCCGGCCATCGCCACCTCGGGCAGGCCCACCGGGGGCAGTTGGCCGAGTTCCGCCACACCGCGCAGGAAGGTCGCCGGCCGCGCGAAGAGCAGCCGGCCGGCTTCCAGCGCCTCGGGCGAAGGCTCGCTCAGCTGGCCTTCACGCCGAGGCGGCGCATGATGAGCCACTGCTGCCCGATCGAGAGCGAGTTGTTCCACGCCCAGTAGATCACGAGGCCGGCGGGGAACGTCGCGAACAGGAAGGTGAACATGATGGGCAGGAAGCTCATCACCTTCGCCTGCGTCGGGTCGGCCGGTGCCGGGTTCAGCTTCTGCTGGAACCACATCGTCACACCCATCACCAGCGGCCAGACGCCGATCATCAGGGCGTGCGGCAGGGTGATGGGGATGAGCCCGAAGAGGTTGAAGATGCTGGTCGGATCCGGCGCCGAGAGATCCTTGATCCAGCCGAAGAACGGCGCGTGCCGCATCTCGATCGTGACGAACAGCACCTTGTAGAGCGAGAAGAACACCGGGATCTGAATGATGATGGGCAGGCAGCCCGCCATCGGGTTGACCTTCTCGTTCTTGTAGAGCTGCATCATCTCCTGATTGAGGCGCGGCTTGTCGTCGGCGAAGCGCTCGCGCAGCTTCACCATCTCGGGCTGCAGCTTCTTCATCTTCGCCATCGCCCGATAGGACTTGTCGGCGAGGGGGAAGAAGGCACCCTTGACCAGCAGCGTGAGGATCAGGATCGCGACGCCGTAATTGCCGACGGTCGAATGGATGAAGTGCAGCAGGTAGAAGATCGGCTTCGTCAGGAAGTAGAACCAGCCGAAGTCGACGGCACGGTCGAACAGCGGGATCTTGTACTCGTCACGATAATGGTCGAGCAGGGTGACGACCTTGGCACCGGCGAAGAGGCGGTCGGTGACCTCCACGGTCTGCCCGGGCTGGACGACGAGCGGCGGCCCGCGGAAATCGGTCTGGTACCGGTCGCCTTCTTCCAGGTGCCGGAAATTGGCCTTCAGCGAGAGGTCCTGCTGCGGGACCATCGCCGCCAGCCAGTACTTGTCCGTGATGCCGAGCCAGCCGCCGGTCGACTCGAAGCTGACCTCCTTCTCCTTCACCACCGCGCTGTACTTGTACTCGTGCAGCTCGTTGTCGAAGACGCCGAGCGGGCCTTCCTGCAGGATGTAGTAGTTCATCGTCGGCGGCGTGCCCCAACGGCTGATGAGGCCGTAGGGATAGAGCGTGGCCGGCTTGTCGCCGGTGTTGGTCACGCTCCGCTTGACGGTGAACATGTAGTCGGTGTCGAGCGATACCTCCTTCTTGAAGGCAAGACCGGAGCCGTTGTCCCACGACAGGGTGATCGGGCTCGAGGCGGTGAGCTTGTCGCCCTGGGCCGACCACAGCGTGTCGGTCCCGGGCACGACGGTCGAGGGCTCGCCGCCGACCCAGCCATACTCGGCGAAATAGGGATGCGGGCTGCCGGGCGGGCTCAAGAGGACGATCTCGGGCGAACTCGGATCGACCGTCTCGTGATACCGGGCCAGCGTCACGTCGTCGATGCGGCTGCCCTTCAGCGCGATCGAGCCGTGCAGGGCGCCATTGTCGATCGCGACGCGGGGCGACTGGGCCAAGGCTTCCGCGCGGCCGATCACCGGCGCACCGCTTGCAGTACCCGGCACGGACACGTTGGCGTCACCCGCCGGCGTGGTCCCGGCCGCCTGGTTCAGGGTCTGCTCGGTCTGGGCGGCCTGCTGCGCCGCCTGCTGGGCCTGACGCTCCTTCAGCCGCGGCATCTCGTAGAAGAACTGGAAGGCCAGGATGATGCCGACCGACAGGACGATCGCGAGGATCAGGTTCTTTTGTTCGCTCATGAAGGACGGGAACCTCGGCTCGCCACGGAGGGGCTCAACGGCCCCGATCGGCGTCGGAAACGGCTGGGACAGGGTCGAGGCCGTGGCCACCCCAGGGATGGCACCGCGCGACACGACGTAATGCGAGCCATGCTCCGTACAAGGCGCCGTGGCGTCGCAACGCCTCCAGCGCGTAGTCGGAACAGGTCGGCAGATAGCGGCATCGCGGCCCGATCACCGGCGACACGAACAGGCGGTAGACGTTGACCAGACCGGCCAGCAGGTAGGCGGCAGGGCTCATCCCGGGCGCCGGCTCGCCCGCTCGAACGCACCGGCGAGGTCCGCCGCAAGCTGCGCGAACGGTTGGCCCAGAGATGCGGGGCGGGCGACCACCACATAGTCGCGCCCCGGTGCCGCTGGCCCCGGCAGAACCTCACGGAGAGCTTCACGAAGCCGACGACGTGCCCGATTTCGGACTACGGCATTGCCGATCTTGCGGGTCACGGTGATGCCGATGCCGATCTGCCCGTCCGCATCGGCTCCGGGCCGACGGCCGGACTGCAGCACGAACGCGTCACGGGTCACCCGACTGCCTCGGGCAACCGAGAGAAACTCGCTACGGCGGCGGAGACCCACGACCTCGGCGCCGGCGATGGCGCCGCCGTCCGTCAAGCGGACAGGCGCTTGCGGCCGCGGGCCCGACGGGCGTTCAGCACCTTGCGGCCGCCGAGTGTGGCCATGCGGGCGCGGAAACCGTGCCGACGCTTCCGGACGAGCTTGCTCGGCTGATAGGTACGCTTCACGGGAGGAACCTTACTGCGATCGAGAAAACGCTGGACGCGCGGATATAGAGACCGGGCGGAATGCTGTCAAACCGCGCGCCTCACCGCGTCGTGACGCCGCCGGGGGTGACGAGGGCCTCGACGTGCCTCTACATGTCATTCCGTCGAAACACTGTCGAGCCGGAACCTCAAAGATGCGACGTCCACGTCGCGCCATACTTGCCGGCCTAGCGTCGCTTCCTGTGCTCGCCCGACCGGCGGTCGCGGCGCACACGCATGTGTGGGCACGCTGGCAGGCCAACGACCCCACCTCCGCGGTGACTGTCGACCATCGCCTTTGGGCGGAGTTCCTGTCCCGCTATGTCCGTGCGGGGGGCGACGGCATCAATCGCGTCGCCTACGGCGAGGTGACTTCCGAGGACCGTGCCCGCCTCCGCCAGTACATAGCACAGCTCGGGTCGGTGCAGGTGTCGCTGCTGCGGCGTCCGGAGCAGTTCGCCTATTGGAGCAATCTCTACAATGCGCTGACGGTGGACGTCGTGCTGCAGCACTATCCGGTCGCCTCGATCCGTGACATCGACATCTCGCCGGGATGGTTCGCGGTCGGGCCTTGGGGCGCGCCGTTGGTCACCGTCGAGGGCGAGCCGATCTCGCTCGACGACATCGAGAACCGGATCCTGCGGCCGATCTGGCGCGACACCTGTGTCCACTACGCCCTGAACTGCGCTTCCATAGGCTGCCCCAATCTGCAGAAGCTGCCCTTCTCGACCGATCTGCTGACCCGGCATCTGGATGGCGCGGCTCGGGCCTATGTGAACGACCCGCGAGGCGTGACGCTCGGTCCCGCCGGTCTCGTCGTCTCCAGCATCTATGTCTGGTATCAAGCCGACTTCGGCGGAACGGACAATGGCGTCATTCGCCACCTCATGACCTTCGCCGAGCCGAACCTCGCCATGCGCCTGCAGGACGTCGGGACGATCGCCGGGGACCGATACGACTGGCGGTTGAACGACGCCCGCTGACGTTCCGTTCCAAGCCGCCTGTTCCAGCCCTTCGCCGGCGCCTATTGTCCGCGGCAGGGTGAGTGATCCTGTCCTGGGATGAGCATGCGGCTGCGCGGCCTGTCCGCCAAGATCCTGCTGCTCGCGGTGGCTTTCGTGCTGCTCGGCGAAGTGCTCATCTACGTGCCCTCGATCGCCCGTTTCCGCCTCGCCTATCTGCGCGAGCGCGTGGCGGCAGCCGACCTCGCGACACTGACCTTGGACGCCGAAGCCGCTCAGCGCCTGGACATGAACGTGGAGGAAGCGCTGCTGAAGGGTGCAGGCGTACTGTCGATCGTCCTGCACTCGGGCGAAACGCGCCTGATCCTGGGCCAGCCGACCTCCGTCGACGCCGTCGTCGACCTGCGCGACCTCAGCTGGAGCACGCTCATTCCGGCGGCTCTGGATGTCCTCGCCCATCCCACCGGACGCATGCTTCGGCTCATGGGCAATGCACCGAGCGGCACCGGTGTGCTCGTCGACGTCACTCTCGACGAGCGTCCGCTGCGTGAAGCCATGCTCGACTACTCCTTCCGCATCCTGACGCTGTCGCTGGTTCTTTCCGCCATCGTGGCACTGCTGCTGTTCGCCAGCCTGCACCGGATGATCGTCGAGCCGCTGCGACGGGTGACGGCAGCCTTGAAGCATTTCCGGGAGCACCCGGAGGATCAGGCGAGCGAGGCCGACCTGCGGTCCCGGCGCGACGAGATCGGCATCGTCCAGAACGAGTTCGCCAGCATGCGGGTCTCGGTGCGTGCGGCACTCGCGCAGCGGACGAAGCTCGCCGCACTCGGCGCCGGGATGAGCCGCATGAGCCATGATCTCCGCAACGTCCTGGCGACCGCGGTGTTGATCTCGGACCGTTTGGAAAGCAGTGCCGATCCTTCCGTGCGACAGGTTGCGCCGCGGCTCGTCGATTCCCTCGACCGTGCGATCCGGCTCTGCACGGACACGCTGCGCTACGCCCGCAGCGGTGCGCCCGACCCCAAACCGGTGCCGATCCGGCTGGCGGAGCTGGTGGAGCGTCTGCGCAATCTCGTGGCCGACACCAATCCGATGCTGCACTGGGACACGGACATCCCGGATGGTCTGGGCATCAGGGCGGATCAGGACCAGATCTTCCGCATCCTCACGAACCTCGCCCGCAACGCGGCCGAGGCGATGCCGGCGGGAGGAACGATCCGGCTGACGGTGAGCGAGGAGGAGAGCGAGGACGTCGTGACGGTCGAGATGGCGGACAGCGGGCCGGGCATTCCCGATCAGGTTCGGGAGCATCTGTTCGAGCCGTTCGGCGGCTCGACCAAGAGCGACGGCTCGGGCCTCGGCCTCGCCATCGCGCGCGAGTTCGCACGCGCCCATGGCGGGGATCTGGAGCTCATGGCAAGTTCGCCGGCCGGCACGAGATTCCGTCTCACCCTCCCACGACAGCTGGCCTTCCGCTTTCCCGCGCCACGGATGACCACGATGGCCTATCGCAGCCTCGCCTTTCTCGTCGCCCTTTTCCCGGTCGTGGCCTGCTCCCACGTCGGGAACGTCGGCGGCTATCCGAACACCGCTTGGCTCATCCGGAGCTATTACGAGAACAATGCGCAGGAGCGTGGCGCGTCCTGCAACTCGCCGAGCATCCAGACGCTGAACGAGGCCACGATCATCGAGGACACGCCGCAGAAGGTCGTCATGCGGGTGAAGTATTTCTGGATCGACCGGAGCCGGATCGACAACAACGATCCGCTGAGCGGCGGCTTCGTCCTCGGCGTGCCAGGGGGCGCGGGCTACTGCCAGGGGTGGAACACCCGCGACTTCACCTTCGACAAGATGACGGACGGCACCCTGACGATCGCCGGGATGAGCGGCCCGCAACGCCGCTCCTCCGGGTTCTGACAGCGCGGCTACTCAACCCTCGCGAAAGGCCTCGCGCAGGGGGAAGAGGCGGTCGGTCAGGTAGGATAGGATCGTCCGCTCGCCCACCAGCAGGTCGACGTCCGCCGCCATGCCCGAGCTCACGGCGAATCCCTGGCCGGCGTCGCCGAGATAGGCGCTGTCGGTGACGACGGTGACCTCATAGGCGAGATGGCCGCCGCCCTGGTCGGCCGTCGCGTCCGCCGCGACCGTGCGGACGGTGCCGTGCAGGGTGCCGTAGCGGAGATAGTCGAAGGCGCGCACCTTGACGGTCGCCGGCATGCCCTCGTGCACCCGGCCGATGTCCTCGTTCGACACCTCCGCCACGACGACGAGGCCCTCGTCCGCCGGGACGAGGCGCATCAGCGTCTCGTTCGCGGCGACCGCTTGGCCGGGTGCCGTGACGGCCAGATTCTGGACCACACCCGCCGCCGGAGCGCGGACCACGAGATCGTCCAAGGCGACCTGCCGGGCCCGGAGTTCCTCCGCCAGACGGTCGCGCTCGGCCGTCGTCCGCGCCGCCTCGTCGAGCACCTCGGTGTGCCATTCGCGTTCGAGGCCGGCGAGGCGGCTCTGGCTCTCGGCGAGGCCGGCCTGGGCGGCCGCCAGGGCGGCGTCCGCCTTGGCGCCCTGCCCTTCGGCGTCGCTCACCTGCTGCTGGACGGCGACGAGCTTCAATTCCGGGTAGAGGCCGCGCGAGGCCAATTCCTTCACGGCCGCCAATTGCTGCCGGAGCAAGGCCAGGCTGTTGCGCACCCGGCCGACCTCGGCCGCGGCCGTACGCACCTCCGCCCGCTTCGCCTCGACGGCCTTCGCCAGGGTGTCGCGACGGCTGGCGAGCGTGCCTTCGCGCGCACCCAGGAGCGAGGCCTGGGCCGCCACGAGGTCCGGACGCTGCTCCGCCAGATCGGGTGTCAGGCTCAGCGGCTCGCCCGTCGACTCGGCCTCGAGGCGGGCCGCCGCCGCGGCCTCGACCTGCCAGCGGCCCAGAAGCTGCGCATGCTCGCTGGAACGGATGTCGGCCTGCAGGGTGACGAGCGGGGCGCCGGCCTCGACCCGGTCACCGTTGGCGACGTGGATCGTGGCGACCCGCCCGCCCTCGGGGTGGTTGATGATCTTGACCTGCCCGGCGGGCTCGATGCGGCCGGGTGCCCGGACGACCTCCTCGACCTTCGCCAGCGCCAGCCAGGCGAGGATGGCCAGCAGCAGGCAGGCGACGCCGCCGACCAGGGCGTTCGTCGCTGCCGGCAGACGGGCGTCGATAAGGGCTTCGGCCGTCGGCGGACAGGCGAGGCGTGCGGCGGCCAAAGGCTCAGCTCACCGCGTGCAGGCCGGCGGAGCGGCGCATCACCTGCATCGTCGCCGCGATCTCCGCGGCCGTGCCGGACTTCGCCAGGCGTCCCCCCTCGATCAGGAGACCCCGGTCGCAGATGGCGAGCACCGCCGGGCGGTGGGTGACGAGGATCAGCGTCCGCCCGCGCGAGGCGCGTCTGAGATTGCCCAGGAGATAGGCCTCGGCAGCCGGCGACAGGGCGCTCGTCGCCTCGTCCATAACGAGGATGCGCGGGTTGCGCACGAGGGCGCGGGCGATCGCGATGAGCTGGCGCTGCCCCATCGAGATGCCGGCTCCGCGCTCGCCGAGACGTGTCTCGTAGCCGTCGGGCATGTTGCGGATGAAGTCGTGAGCGCCACTGAACTTGGCCGCCGCGACGACACGGGGAAAGGAGCCGTCGGCAGCACCGAGGGCGATATTCTCGGCGATGGTGCCCGAGAACAACTGCACTTCCTGCGGCACCACGCCGATCTGCCGGCGCAACTCCTCGCGCGAGAGACCCTCGAGCGGCAGATCGTCGAGCAGCACGCGGCCGGCCGACGGCGAGTCGAGGCCCAGGATCAGCCGCACCAGCGTGCTCTTGCCCGAGCCTGCGGGGCCGACGACGCCCAGCGTCGTGCCCGGGGCGATGTCGAAGCTCAGCCCATCCAATGCCGTGGTCTTGGCGCCGGGGTAGGTGAAGGACACGGCGTCGAACCGGATGCGGCCACGTAGCTTGAAGTCGCTCTGCCGGCTGTCGGTCCGCTCGCCGGGCTCGGCCATGAAGCCGTCGATCTGGCCGTACGCCGTGCGCGCCTGCTGGATCTGCGTCCAGGCACCGGCGATCTGGCGCAGCGGGGTCAGGGCCCTTGCCGAGAGGATCGAGGCGGCGACAAGGGCGCCGACCGAAAGCTCGCCCGCGATGATGAGGCGGGCACCCACATAGATGAGGATGAGTGCGGTCAGCGATTGCAGCGCCTGCGCCAGCCCGCCCGCCACATGGTCGATGCGCCCAGCGAGGAAGCCAGCCCACGCGGCCGGCACCAGGCGCTGCTCGTAGCGCTGCTCCATCTCGCCTTCGAGCCCCAGCATCTTCACCGTCTGGATCTGCACGACGGCCTCGGCCAAGGCACCGTTCTTGCCCACCGCCGCAGCACCCGCTTCGCGGGACAGTGCGGACTGCCGTCGCTGCGAGAGGATCGAGAGGATGACGAACAGCGGCATCGCCAGGGCGGTCACCAGCGCCAACGGCGGGGCGATCGCCACCAGGGCGACGAGGAACAGCCCGACGAAGGCGAGGTCGACCAGCAGCAACGGCAATTGCCCGGTCAGGAAACGGCGCAACTGGTCCGTCTGGCGGATCCGTTCGAGGACGGCCGTCGGCGACTCGCGATCGATGCTCGCAAAGGGCAGCCGCATCAGGTGGCGCACCACCTGCGTGCCGAAGGCGGCTTCCAACCGCGCACCCGTGTGGGCCATCACGGTGCCGCGGACGGAGCGCAGCAGAAGCTCGAAGCCGAACAGCGTGACCATGCCGATGGCCATGACATCGAGCGTGCGCAGGGCCGCGTGACCGATGACCTTGTTGTAGACCGCCATCATGAACAGCGGGGTCGCCAGCGCCAGCAGGTTGATCAGCACCGAGGCGAGGATGATCTGCCAGCGTACGGCACCGACGCGCAGCAGGACCGCCCGGCGCCAGTCGCCGACGGGTTGAGCCGTGGGTGCTGAGGCGAGGACGAGGGCGGCATCGCAAAGGGCCAGCAGGTTCTGGGCGGTGTAGGCGGCGGTGTTGCCGGAGACGGCTTCCACGACGAGGTAGGTGGAGCCGCTGCGGGCGCGCACGATCCACGCGAGGCCCGGCAGGCGCCCGATCGCCAGAAACGGCGTCGGCAGTCGCGCCAGCCGGCGGCTGGTGAGCTTGTCCAGTCTTCCAGCAAAGCCGAAGGAGGCGGCTAGACCGATCAGGGTGCCGCTATCGGCGACTCCGTTACCCAGGCCCGAAGCGGAACGAAGCTCCTCTTCGGTGACGGTCCGGTCGAACTGGCGCAGGAGACGCGACAAGCCCTGCAGGAGAGCGTCCTGGCGGGGAGGCTCGGTCGACCTCGGCGCAGTTGCCGTAGCGGCCACCATGAACTTGGAACCCAGGCACTCGAACCTGGTCGATGCATAGTGGATCCCGCGCCACACATCAACTTCGGGTTGATCTCGTGGTGGTGATCAATCCAATGCGTATACAAGGAACTTGAGATAGGCGGTCTCGGGCAGGGCAGGATGCACGGGGTGATCCGGTCCAGCACCCGCAGTGAGGAGCAGGCGGCCCCCGCGCCCGGCGGCACGGATGCCCGCCCAGGTCGCAGCCCGGTAATCGTCCAGGCCGACATGGTAGGAACAGCAGCCGAGGCAGAGGTATCCGGGCTCCGCGGTCACGCCGGCGGCGAGCATCGCCAGCTTCTCGTAGCCTTTCAGCCCCGGCTTCAGATCCTTGCGCGCTTTCACGAAGGCAGGCGGGTCGGCGATCACGAGCCCGTAGCGGCGCTTCTCGGCCGCCTGCGCCTGCAGAAACTCGAAGGCATCGGCGCGGACGAACTTCGTCCGCTCGGTCACCTTCTGCAGCGCAGCACTGGATTCGGCCTGGGCGAGTGCCGCGGCCGAGCCGTCGACCGCGGTGACCGAGCGCGCCCCGCGCGACGCGGCGGTCAACGCGAAGCCGCCGCAATAGCTGTAGACGTCGAGGACGTCCTGGCCGCCGGCGAAGCGGGCGGCGAAAGCGCGGTTGTCGCGCTGGTCGTAGAACCAGCCGGTCTTCTGGCCGCCGCCGGCATCGGCCCGGAAGTGAAGACCGTTCTCCACGAGGTCCAGGTGCTCCGGCAACTCGCCGTGGAGCACGCGAACCTCCTCCGGCAGACCTTCGAGGCGGCGCACGCCCGTGTCGTCACGGGCCACGATCGTGCGCGGGCTCAGCAGCCGCGCCAGCACCTCGGCAGAAATAGAACCGCTTCAGGCGATCCATGCCGGCCAGCCGTTCGGCTGCAGGATGACGACGTCGCCGTGGCGGTCGACCACGAAGGCCGGGCAGGCCGTCGGCCTCGGCGTAGAACAAGACGGTAGTAGGGCGCGTCGAACAGGCGCTCGCGGATGACCAGCGCTCGGGCGAGCGCCGCTCGACGAACGCACGGTCGATAGTGGCATCCTTGTTCGGGTCAGCAAACGGGCCGCAATCAGCGAGTGCAGTTGATACGCCACACCCATGATCATCTTGCCGTTCGGCGACATGAGGCGCACTGCATCTTCAGTTCGATGGCCTTGGCCTCGCCGTCCATCCGCAATTCGTTCGAGAACAGCCAGGGCTGCCGGCGCGCAGGCGACGGTCCTCACCCGGAAGGATGCGAATGCGGTGGGTAGCTCATCGTGGATCCAGCCCGTGGGCGCAGGCGAACGATGCCCGTAGCGATCCGTGGCGGATCGGCGCCATGCGGCCGGCGCCCGCGTTGGTCGTTAATGGTCATCGCCATAGCTTTGAAACATGCGTGTGTGAAGGTTCGGAGGATTTCGCTGGCAGGCGACCCTCGGCGGTGGAGAACGAGAATGGCTTCGTTACAGCAGGATTTTGAGCGACGCCTGACCTTCGACGAAGTCGAGCACGAGCTTCGAACGCCTTTGGCTTCGCTCCGCTCGATGTCGGAGATCCTGCGCGACTATCCGGATCTGAGTGCGGAAGAACGGTCGCGCTTCATCGAGCACATGGTCGGGGACTACGACCGCCTGGAAAGGGCTGTCGACCGTCTGCTGGCCCATCGCGCGGTGCAGCAGGCGCTCACCTGAGTCTTCAAGGGAGGGCCTCGCCGAGGCCCTGGCCGACGCGGACGGGCTCGATGGTGCGGGCGAGGCCGGTGGCGTCGTCGGTCTCGATCAGCACCGCACAGAGCATGGCCGGCCCGTCGGCCGGCTGTAGCCTCGTTCCCGGAATGTCGGTTCGCCAGCGGTGCAGCGAACCCTGTTTCTCCATGCCGATGACGCTGTCGTAGTCGCCGGTCATCCCGACATCGGTCATATAGGCGGTGCCGCCGACCAGCACCCGTGCATCCGCCGTCGGCACGTGGGTATGCGTGCCGACGACCGCCGAGACACGGCCGTCGAAGGCGTGGCCCAGGGCCAGCTTTTCGCTCGTCGCCTCGGCGTGGACGTCGACGATGATCGCCTGCGCACTGCCGCCCAGCACGTGCCTCGTCAACTCGGCCTCGACGGCGCGGAACGGGTCGTCCGTCATGCCCATGAAGAGCCGCCCCAGCACCTGGACGACGACGAGGCGCCGACCCCGCGCCGTCCTGAACTCGCCGACACCCTTGCCCGGCGTGCCCGGCGCCATGTTGAGCGGCCTGACGATGCGCGGCTCGCGGTCGATGTGGCCCAGCAGCTCGCGCTGGTCCCAGGCATGGTTGCCGAGCGTCAGAAGATCCGCCCCGCCCGCCAGGAACTCCGACGCGATCGTCGGCGTCAGGCCGTAGCCGCCGGCGGCGTTCTCGGCGTTCACAACCACGGCGTCGAGGGCGAGGCGCTCCCGCAGCTCGGGAAGACGTGAGAGGAGGACGGTGCGCCCGGAACGACCGACGACGTCACCGACGAAAAGAACGCGCAAGATGGATCTCCAGGAGGCGACCCCGGGCAGACGGCCTCAGGCGACGCAGCGAATCAGGCCGTTCTCGGTGAGAACCGACCGCAGCGCAACGTCGTTCGAGCCTGTCGGCACCGCCGGGACTTCCTGCATCGCCAGGGCATATCCGATGACGATGACGTCGTGCCCCTGCCCGGCAAGCTCGGCCAGGGTACGGTCGTAGAAGCCGGCACCGTAGCCGAGCCTGCCGCCGCGCCGGTCGAACGCCAGCAGCGGGGCCAGCACGATGTCGGGTACCACCACGGGGCTGTCCGGAGGCGGTTCCATCACCTGCATCGGACCGGGAACGAGGGTCGCACCCGGCGTCCAGGCATGAAACGTCAAAGGACGGCCGCGCCCGTGCATGCGGGGCAGGAGCGGCGTGGCACCACCCCGATGCAGGGCCTGGAGCAGTGGCTGCGTGTCCAGTTCGCCTGCGAGCGACCAGAAGAGGCTGATTCTCCTGAGCGATCGCCAGGGGATCTCGCGAAGGGCCGCCTCCGCAAGGAGTCGGCTCCGCTCGCGCAGGTCACCCTCGGGCAGGGCCGCCCGGCGAGCGATCATCTCCTTGCGCAGCGCAGACTTCTGCGCCCGCAGTTCGAACTCGCCGACGTCCTGGGTCATGGAAACGTCAGGAGAGGCGCGACGGCGCCGCCGAAGCCGTAGCGTCGGATTCGTCCCTGGGACCTGCTACGCAGGTGGGCGCCGTGTGGCGTGGCCACGACCACGTCAGGGACAGCTCCCTTTGGAACGAAATAGGCCCAGGGTGATGATACGACACGTCACGCACCCAGCAGCCACCGTCACGATCGTTAGTTAGGGAGTCTCGAGGGCCGCAGCAAGCTGTTCGAGCCGCTGGGCGACACGATCGAGGGCGGCGGCCGCCTCGCGCTCCGGCACCTTCGTGGCCTCGGCCAGCTGGGTGCGGAGCTTCTTCACTTCCTCATAGGCATCGGCCAACTCGTCGGCGACGGTGAGGCTGGTGAGGAGCAGCAGCTTCGGCTCCGGCACCTGGCCGTGCTGCTGGGTGATCTTCGAAGCACAGCTGTCGATGTAGGCGGCGAGGCGCTTCAGCCGCGGCTCCTCGCCGTCGCCGCACTGCACCTGATGGCGGCGGCCGTTGATCGCGATGTCGACCATGCCCATGGCTCAATCCCCCGCCAGCTCGGCGACCCGGTCGATCGCCTGATCGAGCCTCAGACCCACTTCGTCCAGGGCGTCGTCGAGCCTCGCACGTTCCGCCTCGGACTCGGCGAGCAGCCGACGCAGGCGGGCGCATTCGACGGCATGATCGCCCCCGCCTTCGGCCGCGGCGGACGATCGCTCCTGCACCGCGCGCTCGATACGGGCCAACGCCTTCTCCACCCTGTCCTGGGCGGCCGCGAGAGTCGACATGTCCGGCTCGCTGCTCCACGGGCGACGACGTGGCCCGTGAGGTGTCACAGGCCCAAATGGGCGTCAACCATCGGTACAGCAGCCGGAAAAAACGAGGTTGATTTTTCTGGCTTCTCGGCCAGTTTGCGGGCCGCCTCGACCGGTGCGCCGGAGGCATCTCACTTCTCTGCCTACAACAACGAAACAGCGAAACCGCGATGGCATCCTCCGACGTGTCCCACGACGACCTCGCCAATGCGCTCCGCGCCCTCGCGATGGACGCCGTCGAGCGGGCGAAGTCGGGGCATCCGGGCATGCCGATGGGTATGGCCGACGTCGCCACGGTGCTGTTCACGAAGCATCTGAAGTACGATGCCGCGCATCCCGACTGGCCGGACCGCGACCGCTTCGTGCTGTCGGCCGGCCACGGCTCGATGCTTCTCTATGCCCTGCTGCACCTGACCGGCTCGCCGGACATGGGCATCGAGGAGCTGAAGCGCTTTCGGCAACTGGGCGCCCGCACGGCCGGCCATCCCGAGTACGGGCACGCGCTCGGCATCGAGACGACGACGGGCCCGCTCGGCCAGGGCATCGCGACGGCGGTCGGCATGGCCCTGGCGGAACGGCACCTGGCGGCGCGTTTCGGCAGCGACCTCGTCGATCACCGGACCTGGGTCATCGCCAGTGACGGCGATCTGATGGAGGGCATCAGCCACGAGGCCTGCTCGTTCGCGGGCCATCTGGGCCTGAGCAAGCTCGTCGTCCTCTGGGACGACAACAATATCAGCATCGACGGTGCCACCGACCTCTCGGTGTCGGACGACCAGATCAAGCGCTTCGAGGCCTATGGCTGGCGGGGCGAGCGGATCGACGGGCACGACCCCGCCGCAATCGACGCCGCCATGACGCGCGCCAAGGCGTCCGACCGGCCGACCCTCATCGCGTGCCGCACGGTGATCGGCAAGAACGCGCCGACCAAGGCCGGCAAGTCCTCCAGCCACGGCTCGCCGCTGGGTGCCGCCGAGATCGAGGGTGCGCGCAAGGCCATGAATTGGCCGTACGCGGCGTTCGAAGTGCCCGAAGCGATCCGCTCGGCGTGGCGTACGGCCGGTGCTAGGGGCAGTGATGCCAGGGCCGCGTGGACGAAGAAGCTTTCGGCCGCCCAGCTGAAGGCGCCGTTCGAGCGGGCGATCGCCCGCGAGCTGCCGGCCGACCTCGACCAGACGGTCCTCGACTACAAGCGCAAGCTCGTCGCCGAGAAGCCGTCCGTCGCCAGCCGCAAGTCGAGCCAGATGGCGCTCGAGGTGCTGACGGCGGCCGTGCCCGAGATGGTGGGCGGCTCGGCCGACCTCACCGGCTCCAACAACACCAACACGAAGTCGACGCTGCCGCTCAGCCGCAAGGACTTCGCCGGGCGCTACGTGCACTACGGCGTGCGCGAGCACGCGATGGTGGCGGCCATGAACGGGATGGCGCTGCACAAGGGTGTGATCCCCTATGGCGGCACCTTTTTGATCTTCGCCGACTATTGCCGCCCTGCCCTGCGCCTCGCCGCCCTGATGCAGCAGCCGGTCGTGCTGGTGGCGACCCACGACTCGATCGGCCTCGGCGAGGACGGGCCGACGCACCAGCCGGTCGAGCAGCTCGCGAGCCTGCGGGTCATCCCGAACACGCTGGTGCTCCGCCCCTGCGATGCGGTCGAGACGCTGGAGTGCTGGCAGATCGCTCTGGAGAACGCGACCGGGCCCAGCGTGCTGGCGCTGACACGGCAGGACCTGCCGCTGGTCCGGACCGACGCCGGGGCGGAGAACCTTGCCGCTAGGGGCGGGTATGTGTTGGCCGAAGCCGACGGGACACGCCGCGCTACGATCCTGGCGACCGGGTCGGAGGTGCACATCGCCCTCACAGCGCGCGACAAGCTGCAGGCGGACGGTGTGCCCACGGCCGTCGTCTCCCTGCCCTCGTTCGAGCTGTTCGAGCGGCAGGACCCCAGCTACCGCTCGGCCGTTCTGGGTAATGTGCCGCGGGTCGCGGTGGAGGCTGCGTCGCCTTTCGGCTGGACACGCTACGTCGCCAGCGAGGATGACGTGATCGGCATGAAGACATTCGGCGCCAGCGGTCCGTTCCAGGAACTCTACGCGCATTTCGGGATCACGCCCGAGCATGTGGCCGCCAGGGTACGGACGCTCGTCGCCAGCTAGGCGAGAAGGAGTAGTGCGGTGACGGCAAAGGTAGCCATCAACGGCTTCGGCCGGATCGGACGCAACGTCCTGCGGGCGCTCTGCGAGAGCAACCGCCACGACTTCCAGGTCGTGGCGATCAACGACCTCGCCCCGCCGGCGACCAACGCGCATCTCTTCAAGTACGACAGCGTGCACGGGCCCTTCCGCGGCACCGTGAAGCTGGAAGGCGACACGCTCGACGTCGGCCTCGGCAACCCGATCAAGGTCGTAGCCGAGCGCGATATGGCGAAGCTGCCCTGGAAGGACCTGGGCGTCGACATCGTGCTCGAATGCACGGGCATCTTCACCAGCAAGGACAAGGCCTCGGGCCATATCGGGGCCGGTGCCCGCAAGGTGCTGATCTCCGCACCCGGCGACGGCGCCGACATCACGGTCGTCTACGGCGTCAACCACGACAAGCTGAAGGCCGAGCACACCGTCGTCAGCAACGCCTCCTGCACGACGAACTGTCTGGCCCCGGTGGCCAAGGTGCTGAACGATCTCGTCGGCATCGAGCGCGGCCACATGACGACGATCCACAGCTTCACCAACGACCAGAGCCTGCTCGACGTCTACCACAAGGACCTCTATCGGGCGCGTGCCGCCACCTGCTCGATGATCCCGACCAGCACCGGTGCCGCCAAGGCCGTCGGCCTCGTCTTGCCGGAGCTGAAGGGCAAGCTCGACGGTGTGGCGATCCGGGTGCCGACGCAGAACGTGTCGCTCGTGGACCTGACCTTCGTGCCCAAGCGCTCGACCTCGGTCGAGGAGATCAACGGCGCGATCAAGGCGGCGGCCGCCGGCCCGCTGAAGGGCATCCTCGCCTGCACCGAGGAGCCGCTGGTCTCGATCGACTTCAACCACAATCCGGCGAGCTCGACCGTCGACCTGCACGCGACCAAGGCGATCGAGGGCCAACTCGTCCGCGTGGCGTCCTGGTACGACAACGAGTGGGGCTTCTCGAATCGGATGATCGATACGGCCTCGCTCATGGCGAAGCTCTGATCGACCCCGACGTCGAACTCGGATGAAGGACGGCCGCGGCGACGCGGCCGTTTTTCTTTCTGACAAGGGCGACATCATCGCCACCGTTTGGTCACATAGCTCGACTGTTACTGTCATCGAATTGGCGTAGAGCGGCTCGCGACTGAGGAAGGACCGGCACTGAACGGCCCACCGGTCGGAGAACGACAGTGCTCGCGACAGCCGCCCTTGCCCAGCGTCTGCCGGAGGTGACCGGCAGGAGCGCCGCGCCGCAGGTCGATACGCTGATCGTCTCGGACATCCATCTGGGGCTGCCGTTCAGCCGCCCGCGCGAGTTGCTGAGACTTTTGGAAGATGCCGACTTCAAGCGGCTGATCCTGCTCGGCGACGTCTTCCACGACTTCAGCTTCCGCCATCTCTGCGCCGACACGTGGCGGCTGCTGGCCCATATCCGGCGGCTCAGCCAGCGCAGCGACGCCGAGGTGGTGTGGGTGCTCGGCAACCACGACCGGCATCTGGCACCCATCGTCGCGGCGCTGATCGGGATCGAGACGCGCGAGTCTTTCCGCTGGTCGCATCACGGGCGCTCGTTCCTGGCCCTGCACGGCGACCGCTTCGACGGCTTCGTCTCCCGCAATGCCCGCCTCGCCGAGTTCTTCTCGGGCGCCTACGCCACGATCAGCCGGACCCTAGCCTGGCTCGGCGACTGGCCGAGGCATCTCGACAAGCTGGATGTCGGGATCCGCCGGCTGACCGAGGAAGTGATCCGCGGTGTGGAGGACTTCGCCGAGGAGGCCGAGGCCGACGTCATCGTCTGCGGCCATACCCACGAACCGCTCCACCGCGTGCTGCCGAAGGCCGGGCCGAGCGGACGTCAGGTCGAATACTTCAACACCGGCGGCTGGGTGGAACGCCCGGCCAGCTTCATCACCGTGTGCGAGCGCGGTGTCGCCATCCAGCGCTGTCACTGAACCCACGATCGATCACCAGGGAGATTCTAGTTGGCCAACGAGCTCGTCCGTTCCGCTGCCCTGCAGGCCGGCCCCGCGTCCAAGCGCGGCGTGCTCGAGCGGATGTTCGCCAAGATGTTCGAGGGCCTCGTCTACGCCCAGATCTGGGAAGACCCCGAGGTCGACATGGAGGCGATGGAGCTGGGGCCGAAGCACCGCATCGTGACGATCGCGTCCGGCGGCTGCAACGTGATGAGCTATCTCACGGCCGATCCGGCCCACGTGATCGCCGTCGACCTGAACCCGGCGCACATAGCGCTCCTCAAGCTCAAGATCCTGGCGGCGAAGCGGCTGCCGGACCATGCGCGATTCCTCCGCTTCTTCGGTGACGCGCGCGGCCGGGACAATCTCGAGGTCTATGACGGGTATCTGGAGCCGGCGCTGGACGAGGAGAGCCGGGCCTTCTGGAACAAGCGCGGTCCCGGCGGGCGTCGCCGTATCAGCATGTTCCGCCGCAACGTCTACAAGCACGGCCTGCTCGGCCGGACCATTCAGATGGGCCACGTCGTGTTCAAGCTCCACGGCCTGGAGCCGGAGCGGATCGTCGACGCGACCGACCTCGAGCAGCAGCGGGCCATCTTCGCCCGCGAAATAGCACCCGTCTTCGAGACGAAGCTCGTCAAGAAGATGGCGCACATGCCCGCACTCTATTTCGGCCTCGGCATCCCGCCGGCGCAGTTCGACGCGCTGACCTCGGACGCCGACGGTGACATCGTGAGCGTCATCCGCTCACGCATCGAGCGGCTCGCCTGCGACTTCCCGATCCACGAGAACTGGTTCGCCTGGCAGGCGTTCGCCCGCCGCTATCCGCAGCACGGACGCGCCCTACCGCCCTATCTGCGGGCGGAGAATTTCGAGGCGATCCGCACCCGCGCCGATCGCATCGACGTGCACCAGACGAACTTCACCGACCAGCTCTGCAAGCTCGACGCCGCCAGCGTCGACCGGTACATCCTACTTGATGCGCAGGACTGGATGAACCGGACCCAGCTCACCGCCCTCTGGAGCCAGATCACACGCACGGCACGACCCGGTGCGCGTGTGATCTTCCGCACGGCCGCCGAGGAGTCGCAGCTGCCCGACATGCTGCCCGCCGATCTGCTCGCACGCTGGACCTACGACGCCCTGCGCTCGCAGGAGCTGCATGCGAAGGACCGCTCGGCCATCTACGGCGGCTTCCACCTCTACCACTTCGCCTCGTGAGTGCCGTGCGCGCCGAGGCGCTCGAGGACATCCGTGTCCGCATGGACCGGATGTATGCGCCGCAGAAGCTGATCTACGACGCGACGCGCAAATACTACCTGCTAGGGCGCGACCGGCTGATCGCCGAGCTGGACGCGAAGTCTGGCCAGTCGGTGCTGGAGGTGGGCTGCGGTACCGGTCGGAACCTGGTCGCGATCGGCCGCCGCTATCCGGACGTGCGGCTGCTCGGGCTCGACGCCGCGGCACCGATGCTCGATGCGGCTCGCGAAGCCGCCGGCAAGGCCGGACTGCAGATCACGTTGGCGCGCGGCATTGCCGAGGAACTCGATCCGGGGGCGATGTTCGGGGCACCGGACGGTCTGGACCATGTCGTGATCTCCTACTGCCTGTCGATGGTCGACGATCCGCTCGGTGCTTTGGACCGGTCGATCGCGGCGCTGAAGCCGGGCGGCACGCTGCACGTCGCCGATTTCGGTGACATGGCGGGTCTCCCGGGCTGGTTCGGCGGCATCATGCGGGCTTGGCTCGACAAGTTCGGCGTGCATCACCGGCCCGAGGTCGAGGCCCATTTGCGCGCGGTCGCAGCGACGGGCGCCGGTCGGCTCGAGGTCGTTCCGATAGCACGGCGCTACGCCCTGCTATGTCGGTTCCGTAAGGCCCCCTGACCGTCCGGGTCACATGGACAGCGCGCGGCGGCGCATGGTAGCGCCGAGCCCGATTGGACAAGGGGCACGCTGGCCATGGCACGTTTCAAGACGCTGGACGATCTCGATGCCCGCGGCAAACGGGTGCTGGTCAGGGTCGACTTCAATGTGCCGATGCAGGACGGCGAGGTCACCGACGCCACCCGCATCGAGCGAGGGTCCACGACCATCAAGGAGCTGATGAAGGCGGGTGCGAAGACCATCGTGCTGGCCCATTTCGGCCGCCCCAAGGGCCGGGTCGAAAGCTCGATGTCGCTTGCACCCATCGCCCGGGCACTGGAAAGCGTGCTGGGCACCAAGGTGGCGTTCGCCAGCGACAGCATCGGGGCGCCGGCCGAGACCGTCGTCGCCGGCATGAAAGACGGCGACGTCGTGATGCTGGAGAATCTCCGCTTCCACGCGGAGGAGGAGAAGAACGATCCGGCCTTCGCCGATGCGCTGGCGAAGCTCGGCGACGCCTATGTCAACGACGCCTTCTCGGCATCCCACCGTGCCCACGCCTCGATCACGGGCCTCGCCGAGCGGCTGCCGGCCTATGCCGGGCGACTAATGCAGGCGGAGTTGGAGGCGCTGGGCAGTGCGCTGGAGCACGCCGAGCGGCCGACAGCGGCGCTCATCGGCGGGGCCAAGGTATCGACCAAGCTCGACGTGCTGGGCAACCTGCTGGCCAAGGTCGACGTCCTCGTCATCGGCGGCGGCATGGCCAACACGTTCCTGAATGCCAAGGGCCTGCCCGTCGGCAAGTCGCTCTGCGAGCATGATCTGGCCGCCCAGGCCAAGGAGATCCTGGCCGAGGGCGAGCGGAAGGGTGTCGACATCGTGCTGCCGGTCGACGCCGTGGTGGCGCCGAAGCTGGAGCCCGGTGCGAAGACGCGGGTCGTCGCCGTGGCGGATGTCGGGCCCGAGGACATGATCCTCGACATCGGCCCGGCCAGCGTTGCGGCCATCGGCGAGCGGCTGGCGCGCTGCAAGACGCTGCTGTGGAACGGACCTCTCGGCGCCTTCGAGATCGAGCCGTTCGACGCCGGCACCAATGCCGTGGCGCGCGAGGTCGCAGGTCTGTCGAGGGCCGGTCGGATGACGACCGTCGCCGGCGGTGGCGACACGGTAGCGGCGCTGGTGCATGCCGGAGTCCTCGACGATTTCACCTACGTCTCGACGGCAGGCGGCGCCTTCCTCGAATGGCTGGAGGGCAAGGACCTGCCGGGCGTGACCGCACTCTATCGCGCCACGTGACGGCGACCCTCGCCGTTCGGATCGCCGATCTGGCCGAGGCGCGGGCAGTCCTCGGCGAGGCGGCGTGCCGTGGCATCGAGATCGAGCTGGTGAGCCAGCCCTGGCTCGCAGGCTTCGGCGGGGTCGCCTTCGTCCATGCACTGGAGCAGGAGTTGGGGCACGGCGTCACCGTGGACTGCCTGGACAAGGCGGGCGACGTGATGGCTGCCCTGCGCTGCGGCAGCCGGAGCTTGCTGTTCAGCGGCGATGCGGCCGTAGCCGCAAGGCTCGTCGACGTGGCGGCACAGCTGGGCGGAACGGTACGGAGCGGTACGGGACTGCCCGAGGTGGACGCCGGGGCGTATCTGCCCATGTGTACGCCGGGTGCTATCGCAACGCATGGCATTGGACCCGGGGCGGTTGTAGGTTCGCACCCGCCCGAATAGCCCGCATGTCTGGATCGACGAGGAGCTTGCGATGCGCGTGACGCCGAAGGTGAAGGAGATTCTCTCCTGGTACGAGGCGGACAATCCCGGGGTGAAGACGAACCTCGCCCGGCTCCTGATGCAGGGCCGCCTCGCCGGCTCGGGCAAGCTCGTCATCCTGCCGGTCGACCAGGGCTACGAGCACGGGCCTGCCCGCAGCTTCGCACCCAATCCCGCCGCTTACGACCCGCACTATCTCTATGAGCTCGGCATCGAGGCCGGCCTCTCGGCCTATGCCGCCCCGCTGGGTCCGCTGGAGCAGGGTGCCGACACCTTCGCGGGCGAGATCCCGCTGATCCTGAAGGTCAACAGCGCCAACAGCCTGGCCGGCAGCGGTGCGGACCAGGCGGTGACCTCGACGGTCGCGGACGCGATGCGGCTCGGCTGCGTCGGCGTCGGCTTCACGATCTATCCCGGCTCCGACGCCTGTTTCGACATGATGGAGGAGCTGCGCGAGATCACGCGCGAGGCGAAGTCGAAGGGCCTCGTCGTCGTGGTCTGGTCCTATCCGCGCGGCGGCAAGGTCAGCAAGCAGGGCGAGACGGCCCTCGACATCGTCGCCTACGCGGCCCACCTCGCGGCCCTCGGCGGTGCCCACATCATCAAGGTGAAGCCTCCGATCGACCTGATCGACCTCGACGCGGCGAAGGCCACCTACGAGAAGGCGAAGGTGCCCAGCGCCACGCTGGCCGACCGGATCCGCCACGTCGTGCAGTGCTGCTTCAACGGCAAGCGGCTGGTCGTGTTCTCGGGCGGCGACGCAAAGGATACGAAGAGCCTGCTCGAGGACATCCGCCAGATCCGCGACGGCGGCGGCTCGGGTTCGATCATCGGCCGCAACAGCTTCCAGCGGTCGAAGGAGGACGCGCTGTCCCTGCTCGATCAGGTGGTGAAGATCTTCCTGAACGAGGCGTGAGCCGCGGCGAGCAGACCTTCGAGGGGCCATCGATCGATCCGGCAGAAGCCGGTACCCGACTGATCCTGGCCCCTCCGGCCGGCACCCCTGCCGGCCTGATCGAACCGGTCCTGACCGAGCCTCTGGTGGCGGCGCTGTTGCTGCCGCCGGGTCTCTCGGCCGCCGACGCCCGGTCGCTCGTTGCGCGCTGCATCGGCGTCGGCAAGGCCGCTCTCACCCGCGATGTCGGCGAAGCGGCCGGACTTCGTGCGAGCGGGGTGCATCTCGACGGCCCTGCGGCGGTCGAGGCGGCGCGGCAACGGTTGGGCAAGGACGCCATTCTCGGGGTAGGCTGCGGCTTGTCGCGGCACGACGCCATGGTTGCGGGCGAGGCCGGGGCCGACTACCTGCTGCTGGGCGCGCTCGCGGCGGAGCCTTCCGCCACCGTCGAGATGGTCGAGTGGTGGCTCGACCTGTTCGTGCTGCCCTGTGCCGTCGCCTGCTCCAGCGGATCCGACACGCTGCCAGACCTGTTGGCCGTTGGCGTGGATTTCCTCTGGGTCGGCGACAATGCCTGGGCCGATCCGGCCCGGGAGGTCGGCGCCCTGGCAGGGGCGATCGCGGCCGCGAGACGCTGAAGCCTCTTACCGTATCGAAAGTCGTTCAATGCCCCGCTCCGCCAATATCGAGATCATGGTCCGCGCCGTCACGAAGGCGGCCCGCGTGCTCAGCCGCGACTTCAACGAGGTCGAGCAACTCCAGGTCTCGATCAAGGGACCCGGCGACTATGTCTCCGCCGCCGATCGGCGGGCCGAGCAGGTGATCCGCGAGGAGCTGAAGAAGGGCCGCCCGGACTGGGGCTTCCTCATGGAGGAGAGCGGTTCGGAGGTGGGGCGCTCGGTCAACAATCGCTGGATCGTCGACCCGCTCGACGGCACGACCAACTTCCTCCACGCCCTGCCCCACTGGGCGATCTCGATCGGGCTGGAGCAGCACGGCGAGGTCACGGCGGGCGTCGTGTTCGACCCCTTACGCAACGAGCTGTTCACGGCCGAGAAGGGGACGGGGGCGTTCCTCAACGACCGACGCATCCGGGTGTCGAAACGCAACGATATGAAGCTGTCGCTGATCGGCTGCGGGCTGCCGGTGCGCGACTGGAAGGGTCGCGAGCGCGGCTTCACCAAGCAGATGGAGCGCATCGCCGACGAATGCGGCGGGCTGCGGCGGCTCGGCGTCTGCTCCCTCGACCTCGCCTATGTCGCGGCCGGGCGGCAGGACGGCTTCTGGGAATATGGCGTGCATCCCTGGGACATCGCGGCCGGCATGCTGATGGTGCGGGAAGCGGGCGGACGCGTCGGGCGCCTTGAAGGAGACGACGACATGTTCGCCGAGGGCACCATCGTCGCCGGCAATCCCGAGATCTACACCAAGCTGCGCGCCGCCCTCGACGAGGTCACGCCGCCGCCGTCCTGATCTCGACGGGCAGGTCGCCCAGCTTGTCCATCAGCCGGACCTGCCGCCGCATCGGCCACCAGTCGTAGAGGAACACCTCGGCCGGCCGCCACAGGGCGACCCAGCCCAGGATGATGAAGCCCTGGCTGACGGCCTCGGCGAAGGTGCTCGACCCCAGCGCCATCACGAGTTCCGACAGACCCACGCAGATGGCGAGGAACGGAAGACCCAGCGCCAGCTGCAGCCGCCCGTCGCGCATGTGGGCCGCAAGCCGCCAGCGCTCCACCTGTCCGCGGTAGACGAAATAGTTCCGTACGGCCGACTGGACGTCCGCCGCTGTCTGGCCGCTCGGCGCTTCGGCGGCCGGGACGTGGATGACGAGGCGCAAGGATCGGGCGATCGGTAGCTCACCGGCGGCACCCACGATGTACTCCTCGGCATCGCCGTCGAGGTCGCGGGCACGGAAGGGTGCCGGGTCCAGCGAGTTGAACAGCTGGCGCAGGTCGCCGAGGCTGATCTCGATCAGCGTGTCCTTGCCCTCGTCCCGGTAGACACGGATCTGCTGCGCCAAGGGCCGTCCCCGCAATGCTGGGTGCTCCGGTGCCACAAATGGACGCTGGCGGCGCCTCTGCCATGCGCTCCGCTGGCACAGTGTCACGCCAGTGCCTAAGCCCAAGGGAGCCACACGGGGTGATGGGGAAATGAACGGCTCGATCGGCGGCACGGCGTGGAGCATCGGCAAGATCGTGGCAGCCCTGCTGATCGCCGCCGGGATCGCGGGCGGCGGCTGGCTGATCGGGCGCGGCCTGCTGGAAGCGCGCTCTTCGGACCGCTTCGTCAGCGTGAAGGGTCTGGCCGAGCGCGACGTGAAGGCGGATCTCGCCCTCTGGCCGCTGCGCTTCGTGGCGACCGGCAACGACCTGCAGGTGGCGAAAGCCAAGATCGCGGCGGACGAAGCGGCGATCCGGAAGTTCGTGACCGGTGCCGGCGTGCCCGATTCGGCAATCGAGGTCGTCGGGTTCGAGGTCACCGATCTCCTGGCCCAGGTCTATCGCTCGGGGCCGGTCGAGAGCCGGTTCGTGCTGGCGGCGACGCTGATCGTGCGCAGCAACGACGTCGACCGGATCGCGGCCCTGGCGCAGAAGGTGGGCGATCTCGTCGATGCCGGCGTGGTGCTCTCGACCGAAGGGGCACCCTCGGGGCCTGTGTTCCTGTTCACCGCCCTCAACGACGCCAAGCCCGAGATGGTGGCCGAGGCGACCAGGAACGCTCGGGAAGCCGCCCAGGAGTTCGCCCGGGACTCGGGTAGCCAACTCGGCGGCATCCGCCGCGCCAGCCAGGGCGTGTTCCAGATCCTTTCGCGCGACGAGGCGCCGGGCATCCAGGAGCCCTATCAGGTGAACAAGCGCCTGCGCGTCGTGTCGACCGTCGACTACTACCTCACCGACTGACCGGCTGCCGATGCCGCAACGGGCATCGGCCTCGGCGCCCCTAACGGGGTGGAGGCTGGGACGGATCGGCGGTGGGGTTGGGGGTTGGCAGGTTCGTGAGGTCGGGTCGTCGGCCGCTCACGGACCGGCGCGAGATTCGGGTACCTGCGTCGTCACCCTGTCGGACGGCATCGGTGGCAATCCCAGGCCGGGCAGCCAGTCGAGTGCCGGCGAGGGCGCCGCAGGATCGTAGCCCAACTCCTCGAGCAGGTCGGCACGACGGTCGGCAAGTTCTTCGATGACGCGCAGGCGCAAGCGGGTGAGGACCCGCAGCCGGGCGCGATTGGGGTAGTCATCGCCGTACGGGTCGTAGGCGTCGGGGTCCGGCGGTGGCGTAGGCGGACGGTCTGCGGACTCGGCCGGCGGCTGGCGCTTCAACATGCGCTCGATCGACTGCGCCAGCACCAAGTGCGGCTCCCGGTTGCGTTGCGTCTCGTGGAAGAACCACGCGCAGACCCGAGGCTCGCGTTCCTCGACCGCTTCCAGGATCACCTTCAGGCACTCGTTCCGCAGCATGACCAGCCGCAGCTTGTCGGGTACCACGAGCAGGTCTCGATAGGTGGCCAGCACCTTCGCCACCTTGCTGTCGCCGAGCATTGCCCGGACCTCGTCTTCCCCCATGCCGGCGGCCTTGGCAGCCACCGCCACCTCCTGCCCCATGGCGACGCGCCGCATCACCATGGACTTGCGGCCTGCGAGGACGGGCCGTGGCGGGAATGCGGACGATCCTGCAGTGCGGGGCATGGACGTCCCATATCAGAAATAACACCTAGGATCAAGTTCTCCATGCGATCCGGTCGGGGATGCACGGCGCGACGCGGGAACCGGGGCAGCATCGACCCGTTCGCACGGTCTACGGCCGGCGGTGCGATGGGGTGCCGTGCCCGTGGGCGAAGGAGACACCATGCGTCTGCCCCTCATACCACCCGGCGACCTGACGCCCGAGCAGCGCCCTCTCTACGAGGACATGCGCCACGGGATCGAGACGAACTTCAAGGGCTTCACGGCGATCGGCGAGGACAGGGCCCTGGTTGGCCCGTGGAACCCGTGGCTCCATTTCTCGAAGTTCGGCGGGCCGATCTGGGAGCTGACCAAGGCTCTCTCGAGCTCGCCTGCCCTGCCCCGCCCGGTGCGCGAGGTCGCGATCCTGGTGACCGGCACCCATTTCCACGCCGGCTACGAGCTCTACGCGCACATCCTCGTGGCCGAGGCGCGGGGCCTGGCCGACGAGAAGATCGCGACCATCGTGGCCGGGCAGCGCCCGACCGATCTCAACCGCGAGGAAGCCGTCGCCTACGACGTCACCTCGGCCCTGGTGGGCGGCAGCCCCCTGCCGGCGCTGCTGTACGACACGGCTGTCCGGACCTTCGGCCACGAGGCGACGGGCGAGCTGATCAATCTCGTCGGGCTCTATTGCCTCGTGTCGGTGATCCTGAACGGCTTCGACGTTCCGATCCCGGACGGGTCGGCCTGATCAGGCCGGCAGCCGCCGTCCGACTGCGCCTGCGGTGTCCACCATCACGCGGGCACTGCGAAAGCAGAGCGAGAGATGCAGTTCTCCCGGCACGATCTCGACCCGGGCCCGCCGCAGATGCGCCTTGTACCAATGGGCGTGGCTCGGCGGGACGACGGGATCCTCGGCGCCATGCAGGACGAGGACCTCACTGCGGACCCGCCCGAGGTCGAAGTCCCACGGCCTGGAAAGCAGCCGTGCGTCCGCCAGAGCACCTTCGAGCCGGCCGCGGCTGCCGGTGCGCATGGACTGCAGGAGGCGCCGGCGCAGGACGTCGGGCGAGAGGCCCAGGCGCTCCAACGCCTCGCGCTCGCTCGACACGATGGCGCGGAGCAGGGCGTTGTCCACGCCGGTGATCAAGGCGAAGCGCAGGAGGCGGCGCAGCAGCCGGCTGGTCGGCGTGCCGCCCCGGCCGAGAAGGCCAAGGACCAGGGCCGTGCCGCCGCCGGTCTCGACGACCTCGTGTCCGGCGATGCCACCCGCCAGCACGACGCGGGGGACCCTCGCCTCGCCCAGGGCGGCGGCCAGCGCCAGCGCGTAAGGGGCACCTGCCGAGGAGCCCGCGACGACGCAGGTCGACACGCCGAGAGCGTCGACGGCGGCGCTGGCATCGCTGCCCCATGCCGCCAGCGAGGGGTCGGGCTGCGGTGTGGAGTGACCGTAGGACGGCCGGTCGAACGAGATGATGCAGGAGCGCTGCTGGCCGGCAGCACCGGGCTCGAGCCGGCTGCCGAGGAACCCGTGGCAATAGACGATCGGCAGGCGGCCGCGCGGTCCGAACTCCGCTATGCCGAGGCGTTTGCCCCCGGGCAAGGTCTGCACGTGATCGACGGTGGGCTCGATCCGCCAACTGGGGTCATTGGGTGCCGTCAGTCGGCGTAGCGCCATCGCGCACAAGCCGGGTTGTTCCTTGCTGGGTCGGGCGGATGCCGAGAATCGCAGGACCGACCCCCCTCGTCCAGCGGAACGGGTGAGGATCGACCCGGCAGCTCCTTGGCGTAACGCCGCTCCCTACCATCTTGATCCAGGGAGCATGGAGGAAAGGCCTTGGACCAGCGCGAACGTCAGATCATCGACGATTTGTTCGGCAAGCTTCGTACCGTGGACGCCCAGACGACCCGGCGCGACCCGGAGGCCGAGCAGGTGATCGCCGACCACCTCGCGAGGCTGCCGGCGGCCCCGTACTACATGGCCCAGGCGATCCACGTGCAGGAGCAGGCACTCTCGGCCGCCCAAGCGCGGGTACAGGAACTGGAGCGACAGCTGGCCGAGGCGCCCACGGGTGGTGGCGGCGGCTTCCTGTCGAGCCTCTTCGGCGGTGCGCCGCAGCAGCCGGCGCCCCAGCAGCCGGCGCCCCAGCGGCAGGTGCCTCCGCCGGTGCCGACCTCGCCTCCTCCGGTCGCAGCGCGCGGACCATGGGGCGGCGGCATGCAGAGCGGGGGCTTCCTCGCCGGGGCGATGCAGACGGCGATGGGTGTGGCCGGCGGCATGCTGGTGGCGGACGCGATCAGCTCGGCGTTCCATGCCGGGACGGCCAACGCCGCCGAGGTCGTCGTGCCGGAGGTCGTCGACGAGGTCGTGCCGGCCGACGACTATGCGCAGGACGACCAGCGGCGCTTCGACGACGATCTGGGCGGCGATTCCGACATGGATTTCGACGACTCGATCTGAGGTCGGCTAAGCCCTCGTTGCAGGCTCGCGCATTGCGCTATAGCTGCGGGCGCGCGGTGGATGGACCGCGGGCGAGACGGGGTGCGGTCGATGACGGCTGAGGGCACGGTGCTGATCGGTGCCGGAGAGGCGCCGCAATATCTCTACCTGCCGCTCGCCAACCGCCACGGGCTGATCGCCGGGGCCACCGGTACCGGCAAGACCGTGACGCTGCAGGTCGTGGCGGAGAACCTGTCGCGTGCGGGCGTGCCCGTGTTCTGCGCCGACGTGAAGGGCGACCTCGCCGGCATCAGCCAGCCGGGCAAGCCCAATCCCAAGCTGGAGCAGCGGGCGGCCGAACTCGGCGAGACGGACTACGCCTACACGGGGTCGCCCGTCATCTTCTGGGACCTGTTCGGGAAAAACGGACATCCCGTGCGGGCGACGGTCGCCGAGATGGGGCCGCTCCTCCTGTCCCGGATGCTGGAGCTGAACGACACGCAGGAGGGCGTTCTCAACATCGCCTTCAAGCTCGCCGACGACGAAGGCCTCCTGCTGCTCGACTTCAAGGACCTGACGGCGATCCTGCAGGCGGTGGCCGAGCGCGGCGACCAGCTCACGACCGCTTATGGGAACGTCAGCAAGGCGACCATCGGGACGATCCAGCGCCGGCTGCTGACGCTGGAGCAGCAGGGTGGTGCCCATTTCTTCGGCGAGCCGGCGCTGTCGCTCGAAGATCTGATGCTGACGACCCCGGACGGGCGCGGGGCGGTGAACGTGCTCGTGGCCGACCAGCTGATCAACAGCCCGCGGCTCTACGCGACCTTCCTGCTCTGGCTGCTGTCGGCGCTGTTCGAGGAGCTGCCCGAGGTCGGCGACCTGCCGAAGCCGAAGCTCGCCTTCTTCTTCGACGAGGCGCATCTGCTGTTCAAGGATGCGCCCAAGGCGCTGGTCGACAAGGTCGAGCAGGTGGTGCGGCTCATCCGGTCGAAGGGGGTGGGCGTGTACTTCATCACCCAGAACCCGATCGACGTGCCGCCGACGATCCTGAGCCAGCTCGGCAACCGGGTGCAGCACGCGCTCCGCGCCTTCACGCCGATCGACCTGAAAGGTGTGAAGGCGGCGGCCGAGACCTTCCGCCCCAATCCGAAGTTCAAGACGGAGACGGCGATCACCGAGCTCGCGGTCGGTGAGGCGCTGGTTTCGACCCTGCAGCCGGGCGGTGTGCCCAGCGTGGTCGAGCGGGCGAAGATCTGCCCGCCGCGGTCGCGCATGGGCGTGATCACGGCCGAGGAGCGGCAGCAGATCATGGCCCAGAGCCCCTTGGCCGGAAAGTACGACGTGCCGATCGACCGCGAGTCGGCCTACGAGATGCTGCAGCAGCGGGCGGACACGGTGGCAGCGGATCCCGCACCGCACGATCCGTGGGGTACGGGTGTCGCCGGAACGGCCGCGAAGACGACCGGCAATCCGTGGGGCATGCCGGTCGAGCCCGCACCGGCACCGACCTCGACGACCTCGCGGCGGGTCGGTTCGGCGGCGACGCGGACCGCGGCGCCGCGGCGGACGACCTCCGCACCGCAACAGCAGCCGCAGGCCGACAGCGGTCTGGGATCGGTGCTGGGCCAGATCCTGGTCGGCGACGGCCGGCGGCAGAGTGCGGCCGAGGCGCTGACCAAGTCGCTGGCGCGGAGCCTCGGCAGCCAGCTCGGCCGGTCGATCACGCGGGGCGTGCTGGGGTCGATCCTCAAGCGCTGAGCGCGGGTGCCGTCGCGCAGGAGCCGCAGAGGCCGGATAGCTCGACCGTGCGGGCCGTCACGGTGAAGCCGGCCTGCGTCGCCACCGCCGCCAGGCTGCCGGTGACCGCCTGATCATCGAACTCCGCGGCCACGCCGCAGCGGCTGCAGATCAGGAAATAGGCCTGGTGCGTGCGGGCCGGCGTTTTGCACCCGACGTAGGCATTCAGGCTGTCGATGCGGTGGACGAGGCCCTCGCGCGTGAGGAATTCGAGGGCGCGGTACACGGTCGGCGGGGCGGCGCGGCCGCGCTCGGTGCTCAGCAGCTCCAGGAGGCGGTAGGCGCCGATCGGGGCGTGGCTGCCCCAGACGAGTTCCAGCACGCGGCGGCGCAGCTCGGTGAGGCGCAGGTCGCGGGCGGAGCACACCGTCTCGGCGCGTTCGAGGGCGGCCGACACGCAGCCCCGGTGATCATGGGCGAGACTGGGGAACAGTCCCGACGCTGGCTGCTGGTCTCTGGGCTCGGATGCCATGTCCGCGGTCCTAGGTGCTTCGGGCCGATGTTGCGAGCTTCAGGCCGCGGGCCGCGGTGGCGAGTGCAAAGATCGCGACGGCGCTGGCCACGATGGCGGGGCCGGTCGGCACGTCCGCCTGCAGCGAGAGCATGATGCCGGCGATCACGGCCAGCGCCCCGAGGCAGGATGCGAGCCGCGACATGGCTTCGGGCGAGGCGACCAAGCCGCGGGCGGCGGCGGCCGGGATCACGAGGAGCGAGACGACGAGCAGGATGCCGACGACCTTCATGCCGACCGCGATCAGGGCGGCGACCAGAAGGACTACGATCAGGCGGAGGCGATCGACGGGCAGGCCCTCGACCCGCGCGAGGTCGGGGTCGACGGTCGCGGAGAGGAGCGGACGCCATAGGAAAGTGACGGTGCCGAGGACCAGGGCGGCGGTCGCACCGACGAGGAGCAGGTCGACGCGGTCGACGGCGAGGACGTCGCCCAGCAGCAGGCTCATGAGGTCGACCCGGACGCGATCCATGAAGCTGAGCACGAGGAGGCCCGCCGCCAGAGCGCCGTGGGCCAGGATGCTGAGCAGCGTGTCCAGCGGCAGGATCTGCTGACGCTCCAGCCGCGTCAGGGCGAAGGCGAGCAGGAGGCAGAAGACGATGACGCCCAGCGCCAGGTTGAGGCCCAGCAGCAGGGCAAGGACGATGCCGAGCAGCGAGGCGTTGGCCAGCGCCTCGCCGAAGAGCGCCATGCGCCGCCAGACGACGAAGCAGCCCAGCGGGCCGGCGGCGAGCGCTACGCCGAGGCCGGCCAAGAGGGCGCGCAGGACGAAGCCGTCGAGCATCAGTGATCGTCCGAGTGGACGTGCATCACGGCACCGCCCGGACCGTGCACATGGTCGTGCTCGTGGCGGTAGAGCGCGACCGCCTCCCCGAAGCGGTGGCCGAAGAGGCGCACGAACTCGGGCGAACGCGTGACCTCGATGGGGCGGCCGGCGCAGCAGACATGGCGCTCCAGGCAGATCACCCGGTCGGTGCGCGCCATCACGAGATGGAGGTCGTGGCTGACGAGGAGGATGCCGGCGCCCGTCTCGTCGCGGACCCGGCCGATCAGCGCGTAGAGCTCGGCCTGGCCGTTGAGGTCGACCCCGCTCATCGGCTCGTCGAGGACGAGGAGGTCCGGCCGCCGGAGCAGGGCGCGGGCGAGGACGACCCGCTGCCGCTCGCCGCCGGAGAGCGCACCCATCTGGCGGTCCAGCACGCTGCCGGCACCGACCCGGCCGAGGATCGCCATCAGCTCCGCTTCGGCCGCCGTCTCGCCGAGCGTGAGGAAGCGCCTGACGTCGATCGGCAGCGTGGGCTCGATGTGCAGCCGCTGCGGTGCGTAGCCGATGCGGAGGCCGGCGGCGCGATTCACCGTGCCGGTGTCGGGCTTCAGCAGACCCAGCAGGACTCGGACCAGCGAGGATTTCCCGGCCCCATTGGGCCCAATCAGGGTGACGATCTCGCCCGCACCCACGCCGAGGTCGACATGGTCGAGGAGCAGTCGACCCTCGCGGCTCACGACCACGCCCCGCGCCTCGATGAGCGGTGGGGCCACCTTCGGGAAGTTGAGCACGCTCACTTGCGCCGTCATCGTTATAGTATAACGTTGCATGTCAGCCGCGACCACCCCCGATCGAGGATCCGCCGCATGGCCTTGCTGCGTCGACTGGCACTTTCCATCGTCCTGACCCTGGCAGGCGTGGCCTCGGCACGCAGCGAACCGCCGAAGGTGGTCGCCTCCATCGTGCCGGTGCACTCGCTTGCCGCGGCGGTGATGGAGGGCGTCGGCGCGCCCGATCTGCTCCTCAAGGGCGGAGCCTCACCGCACGGCTACGCGCTCCGACCCTCGGATGCGACGGCGCTGGAAGGGGCGGACCTCATCTTCTGGATCGGCCCGGAGATGGAGGGTTTCCTGGAGAAGCCGCTGGACACGCTGGGCTCCGGTGTCGCCGCCGTCCGGCTGATCGACACGCCCGGCCTGACACTGCTGCCGTCGCGCGAAGGCGGTGTGTGGGAGCCCGAAGACCATGACGAGTCGGAGCACGAGCACGGGGAAACCGACGGGCACATCTGGCTCGATCCGGCGAACGCCTCGATCCTCGCAGGCCGCATGGCCGAGGCGCTGGCCGCCGTCGACCCGGGCAACGCGGCCCGCTACCGGGACAATGCGACCGCCTTGCAGGCGCGCCTGAACGACCTGAAGTCGGAACTGACGACAGCACTCGAACCGGTGCGCACGCGGCCCTTCATCGTGTTCCACGATGCCTACCACTATTTCGAGCACGCCTTCGGGCTGGCGGCCGCGGGCTCGATCACGGTGTCGCCGGACCGGCCGCCCAGCGCCAAGCGGCTGGTCGAGCTTCGTCAGGCCATCGTGGACCGGGGTGCCGTCTGCGTGTTCGGCGAGCCCAGGACGCGGACGGATCTCGTCGCCACCGTCGCCGAGGAGAGCGGTGCCGGCACGGCCGAGCTCGATGCCGAGGGTACGGCGGACCTTGCACCCGGGCCGGACGCCTATGTCGAGATGATGCGCCGGCTCGGACACGCCGTCGCGGGATGCCTCGCGCGCGCCAGCTGAAAAAAGAACGGGCCCCCGAGGGGGCCCGAATTGGCATCGAGGAACTAGGGAGGCACGGGCAGAACCTAACCTCGACCTGCCCGGGAAGATGTGAGATCCGTCACACTTGGGTTGCAAGATGTCGGTCGCGCCCGAAAGCGTCGACAATTCGCTGTTGCCGTTCCTATCCGGGTGATGTGGACTGTCGGTAACCAGCGAAGCGCCGATAGACAGCCCAATGCACGCCAGTCAGGAGCGACCGCAGACCCTGTCGACGATCGACCTGTTCCAGGGTGTCGATTCGCAGACCCTGCAGGCGCTGGAGACGCATGTCCGCATCAGCCACTACAAGACGGGTCAGCCCGTCGTGCTGGAGGACGACGACTCCCACGACGTCTACATGATCCTGGCCGGCCGCCTGCGGGTGACCATCTACTCCGACGCCGGCAAAGAGATCCTCTTCCGCGATCTCGGTGCCGGGCAGAGCTTCGGCGAGGTCGCGGCCATCGACGGCGGCAAGCGCTCGGCCAACGTCATCGCCCTCACCGACGCGAAGGTGGGCGTCCTGCCGGCGAACGCCTTCAACGACATCCTGCTGCGCTACCCCGCGGTCGCCCAGGCGGTGCTGAAGAAGCTCGTAGCACTCGTGCGCGCCCTGTCGCAGCGGGTCGAGGAGACGACGCTCTCGGTCGACATGCGCATCTGTATGGACCTCATCCGCCAGGCCCGCGCGTCGATGATCAACGACCGCGCGGCGCGGCTGGTGCCAGCACCGAAGCACGCGGCGATCGCCAGTCGTGTCGGCACGCATCGGGAAGCGGTGTCGCGCCTGATGAGCCGCCTCCAGAAACAAGGGATCACCCGCAAGGGTACGGGCGATCTGATGGTGCTCGATGTGAACGCGCTGGAACTGTTCGCGCGGCAGATCACATCGGATTGAAGGCGCCTGGGCGCGGGGCGCCCGGCGTCCATCTGACCTCCGAGGTTCGCATCCGGAGGTCGGCATCATGTTCAAGTCGCGCACCAGCCTGCTCGTAGCGGCGGCTCTGACCTGCCTCGGCATGCAGGCGGCTCTTGCGGAGACCCGCTTCGAGAGTGCGGGTCAGGAGCTTCGTGCGGTCGAGGTGCTGGGCGGCCTGGAGCATCCCTGGTCCCTCGCTTTCCTACCGGACGGCCGGATGCTCGTGACCGAGCGGGACGGTCGCCTGCTTCTCGTGAGCGAGGGGCAAGCCCAGCCGGTGAAGGGCGTGCCCGAGGTGCTGGCCTCTGGCCAGGGCGGCCTCCTGGAGGTGGCGGTCCATCCCGACTTCGCGTCGAACGGGCTCGTCTTCCTGACCTTCAGTGCGCCCAGCAGCGGGGGTGCTACGACGCATCTGCTGCGAGCGAAGCTGGCCGGCGACTCGCTCACCGAGCAGCGGGTGATCTTCACCGCGGAGCCCGGCAGCGGGACGACCCGTCACTTCGGCTCGCGGATCGTCTTCGACGGGAACGGGCATCTCTATCTCAGCGTCGGCGACCGCGGCGAGATGGGTCGCGCCCAGGACCGCGGTGACCTTGCCGGCAAGATCGTGCGCATCGACATCGACGGGCGTGCGCCCGCAGACAATCCCTTCGCCGCCAACCGCGAAGGTCTGGCCGAGATCTATGCCTACGGGGTCCGCAACCCGCAGGGTCTGGCCCTCAATCCCTGGACGGGCGAGCTTTGGGAGCACGAACACGGACCACGCGGTGGCGACGAGATCAACATCATCAGGCCGGGCAGGAACTATGGCTGGCCTGTGGTGACCCACGGCATCAACTACAACATGCTGCCGATCGGCGAGGGCAAGACGAAGCCCGGGATCGAGGATCCGATCCACACCTGGGTCCCCTCCATCGCGCCCTCGGGCATGGCCTTCTACACGGCCGTGGAGATACCGGGCTGGCAGGGCGATCTCCTGGTCGGGGCGCTGGCGGCCCAACAACTCGTCCGGCTCGATCTGGACGGCGACCGGATCGTCGGCGAGGAGCGTCTGCTCGATGGCGAGTTGGGACGTATCCGCGACGTCCGCGTCGGTCCCGACGGCCTCGTCTACCTGCTGACCGACGAGGCGAACGGCGCCCTCTTTCGCATAGAGCCCATGCGCCCCGGACCCGCCTGAGCCTCGACGCGGCCACCGCTCGGGCGCATCATCGGCGGAAGCGCTCGAAGGGAGGCCGACATGAACATCGTCCAGCTGAAGCTGGCGGACGGAACCCGTGCGGTGGGGATCGTCGACGGCAACCGCTTGGCTCTACTCGACGGTGTGGCGTCCACGCTGGACCTCGCACGGCAGGCCCTGGCCGCGGGGACAACGCTGGCGAGCGCTGCCGAGAAGGCGCGCGGCACCCGAACCGAGGACTATCAGCGGGTGATCGACGAGCGGCGGCTGCTTTCGCCGGTCGATCATCCCGATCCGGCGCATCTCCTGGTGACGGGTACCGGCCTCACCCATCTGGGCAGTGCCGCCACGCGCGACGCGATGCATGCGGTGAAGGAGAGCGACCTCACCGACTCGATGAAGATGTTCAAGATGGGCCTTGAAGGCGGACGGCCCGCCGCGGGCGGCATCGGCGTGCAGCCCGAATGGTTCTTCAAGGGCGACGGCTCCACGGTCGTCGCACCCGAGGCCGACATCACGATGCCGGGCTTCTCCCTCGACGGCGGGGAGGAGCCGGAGATCGCGGGCATCTACTTCATCGCCGATGACGGCACGCCCTGCCGGCTCGGCTTCGCGCTCGGCAACGAGTTCTCCGATCACGTCACCGAGCGCATCAACTACCTGTTCCTGGCGCATTCGAAGCTGCGGCTGTCGGCCTTCGGCCCGGAGCTTCGCCTCGGCGATCTGCCAGGGTCGGTCGAAGGGACGAGTGCCATTCGGCGGGGCGGCGAGGTCGTCTGGTCGAAGCCGTTCAAGTCCGGCGAGGCCAACATGTCCCACACGCTGGGCAATCTGGAGCACCATCACTTCAAGTACGCCGCGTTCCGCCGGCCGGGCGACGTGCATGTCCACTACTTCGGCACGGCCACGCTGAGCTTCGCCGACGGGATCAAGCCGCAACCGGGCGACAGGTTCGAGATCGGCAGCCCCGATTTCGGCCGCCCCTTGCGGAACACGCTTCAGCAGACGCCCGACGAGGGACTGGTGAAGGTGCGGCCGCTCTGATGCCCATTCTGCTCGGCTGCATCGCCGACGATTTCACCGGGGCGACCGATCTCTGCAACACGCTCGTGAAGGGCGGGATGCGGACGGTACAGCTCATCGACGTCCCGGCGGCGGACCTGCCGGTCCCGGACGTCGATGCGGTCACGGTGGCGCTGAAGTCGCGGACCATTCCCGCGGCGGACGCGGTGGCGCAATCGCTGGCGGCACTCGACTGGCTGCGCCGCGCCGGTGCGCGCCAGATCCTGTTCAAGTACTGTTCCACCTTTGACAGCACCGACGCCGGCAATATCGGACCGGTGGCCGACGCGCTGCTGGACGCTCTGGGGGGCGACTTCACCCTCGCCTGCCCGGCCTTTCCCGAGGCAGGGCGTACCATCTACCAGGGCCATCTCTTCGTCGGCGACCGGCTCCTGTCCGAAACCCATATGCGCCATCATCCCCTGACGCCGATGATGGACTCCGATCTCGTCCGTGTCCTCGGCCGGCAGACGCCGCACGGGGTCGGCCTGCTGCCCTACCCCGTCGTCCGGCAGGGGGCGGAGGCGATCCGCGCCAGGATCGCGGAGCTGCGAGGTGCCGGCCGCCGCTTTGCGGTGCCGGACGTCATCGACGACGGCGATCTCGTCGAGCTCGGTGCCGCCGCCGCAGATCTGGCGCTGGTGACCGGTGGCTCGGGTATCGCCCTGGGGCTGCCCCCGAACTTCCGCCGTGCAGGTCTGCTCGACGCGGTGCAGGCCGACGGGCTGCCGGCGGTGCAAGGCCAGGAGCTGGTGCTGGCGGGTTCCTGTTCGGTCGCGACCTTGGGCCAGATCGAGGCGATGGCGTCGACGCGGCCGGCGCTGAAGCTCGACGGCTGGGATGGGCCGGAGAGCCGTCGCGTCGAGTCGGCGGTCGAGTGGGCCCGCGAGCGCCTGCCGTCCGGACCGGTGCTGATCTATGCGAGCGCACCGCCCGACGAGGTTCGCGCCCTGCAGGACCGGCTGGGCCGCGAGAAGGCGGGGGCAGTGATCGAGGAGACGATGGCCGGCATCGCCACGGCCCTCGTCGATACCGGCGTCCGTCGCCTCGTCGTGGCCGGCGGCGAGACGTCGGGTGCGGTGGTGAAGGCGCTGGGCATCCAGGCGCTGCGCATTGGGCCCCAGATCGATCCGGGCGTGCCGGCCTGCGTCTCGATCGGCGACCGCCCACTCGCCATCGCCCTGAAGTCCGGCAATTTCGGCGGGACCGACTTCTTCCTCAAGGCCTTGCGGACGATGCCCTGACGCTCAGCGCCAGGGCTTCAGCCAGGCGAGGCCATCCTCCGTGCGCCCGCGCGGCCGGTACTCGCAGCCGATCCAGCCCGAGTATCCGAGGCTGTCGAGCAGCTCGAACAGGTAGGGGTAGTTGATCTCGCCGATGTCAGGCTCCTGCCGGCCCGGGACACCGGCGACCTGCACATGGCCGATGAACGGGAACAGCTCGCGGATGTGGGTGGCGAGATCCCCTTCCATGATCTGGCAGTGATAGAGGTCGAACTGCAGCTTCAGGCGCAGGGAGCCGACCCGCTCGATGATGCGGACCACCTCGGACTGCCGGTTGTAGAGATAGCCCGGCACGTCCCGCGTGTTCAGCGCCTCGAGCACGATCGTCAGGTTCTCGGCCTCCGCACGCGTTGCGGCGTGGCGCAGATTGCCGACCCAGGTCTCGGTGCAAGCTGCCTTGTCGTGCGGGGCGACGAGCCCGGCCATGGCGTGCAGGCGTGGGCAGTTCAGGGCCTTGGCATAGCCGATGGCGGTCTCGAGTGCGGCCCTGAAGTCGGCCTCGCGCCCGGGAAGGCACCCCAGGCCGCGCTCGCCCTTGTCCCAGTCGCCGGGGGGAAGATTGAACAGCACCTGCTCCAGACCCGCCGCCTGGAGCCGCTGCGCCAGCCGGTCCGCCGGAACGGCATAGGGGAACAGGAACTCGACCGCCCCGAATCCGGCGGCCGCCGCCGCCGCGAAGCGGTCTTCGAACGCGTGCTCCTGGAACATCATCGAGAGGTTGGCGGCGAAACGCGGCATGGGTCTGCCCGGGTCAGTCGGAGGCTGGTGGCAGTCTGACGGCTCGCCGGTGCCCTGTCACGCCCGGCCCGGGCATGGACAACGTGACATTCCTGCCTCGATCCTACGGGAGAAAGGCACACTCGGGTGTTCTACCCTGGCGCGGTAAGTTCCTCCTCGATAGCTGTAAAGCACACAATAGTAGGACTTCGCACGACGGGAGGGGCGATGGCGGGATTGAGGCGGGTCCTTCGGCTCGGTTTCGCCGGCTCGGCCCTGTGCCTGCCCCTCGCCGGCGCCGAGGCCGGCTCGTTCTACCTGCAGGAGCAGAGCGTCACGGGCATCGGCCGCGCCAATGCCGGCTCCGTCGCCGCAGCACAGGACGCCTCGACGATCTACTTCAATCCCGCGGGCATGACGAAGCTGTCGGGACCCCAGGTCCTGATCGGCGGCTTCGCGATCAACCCTTCGGGAGAGGTGAAGGACGAGGGCAGCACGGCTGCTTCGCCCGGAACCCTGGGCCAGACGATCGGCCTGACGAGCAGCGCCGAGCATCCCTATGGGCTCGAAGGCGTGCCGAACTTCTATGCCGCGGTCCCGGTGAAGGACCACGACATCTGGCTGGGGCTCGGCGTCACGGTGCCGTTCGGCCTGCAGACCGAATATGCCGACGACTTCTTCGGTCGCTACGACTCGACGAAGAGCGAGGTCCGCACGATCGACGTGTCGCCCGTGCTGGCGGTGAAGGTCACCGACTGGCTCTCGATCGGCGGCGGCCTCGACATCCAGCACGCCAGCGCCGAGCTGAAGAACGCGCTGCCGAACCCGCTGACCCCGGGCGGTCCCAGTACCGCCACGGACGGCGAGTTCCGGGTGCAGGGCGACGACACCAATGTCGGCTTCAATTTCGGCATCCTGCTCAACCCGCTCGAGGGAACGCAGATCGGCGTCCACTACCGCTCGCAGATGGACCACGATCTCCGCGGCTCGGCCCGTTACAGCGACCTCACGGGTCCGCTGGCCTTCCTCAACGGCACCAACAGCGCCGATGCCAAGCTCAACCTGCCGAACATCGTGAGCTTCGGCCTCTCCCAGGAACTCGGCCACGGCGTGACGCTGCTGGGCTCCGCCACCTGGTTCAACTGGGAGCGGTTCCGCGAGATCAAGATCGAGGGCGACGCGGAACGAGGTGAACCGACCTCGGTGCAAAACTACGACAATACCTGGTCGCTGGCCGTCGGCACCGAGTACCGCCCCCTGCCCTCACTGACCTTGCGCACCGGCTTCCAGTTCGACCAGACGCCGACCCGCAACGAGTACCGCACGACCCGCATCCCGGACGGCGACCGCTACTGGCTGTCGGTCGGTGCCAGCTGGCAGGCCACGGACTGGTTCACGGTCGACGCCGCCTACGCCCACATCTTCGTCGTCTCGACGACCGTCGACCAGAGCCAGACCTTCTACGAGGGCACGGCGCTGGCGACGACCGTGAACACCCGCGCCAAGACGGCGAACGCGGGTGTGGACGTGTTCGGCCTGCAGGCCAGGTTCACGTTCTAGGCAGGAACGCCGGGCGGGTCAGGAGCGTCGGGTCGCGGCCGCTCCGGACACCGTGGCGGTATCGGTCGCCAAGGCCTCGTTCCGGTTGTGGACCCAACCGAAATACGCACCGGCCAGAGCGATCAGGGCGTGCAGCCAGATGTCGTTCCCGAACAGCGGCAGAAGACCCCAAACCGTGCTCAAGCCGGCGGGAACGAGGCCGAGCACGGTGAGGACGGCGTAGACGATGGCCGTCGACCGGGCGAAGCCCGTGGCGCCACCGAGGCTGCGATAGGCGACGATGCCGAAGATGCCCCAGGCGATGTGGAAGAGATTGTGCAGGACGTTGACCGGGAAGATCCCCAGCAGATAGCCGTAGCTGGCGGCCACCGTCGCGGTCGGCGCGGCGGTGGCGTCACCGGGCGCCATGCCCGTGTCGGGCACGTGGTGGACCGTGAGGCCGGGGATGAAGCCGGCGATGCCGACGATGAGCAGGATGATGCCTAGGACGAGGGCGAAGGTTCGTGTCGTCATTAGAGGAGTTCCGGCGTTGAGGGACGCGGGCGCCCTGTCGGCACCCTTGCGCCCCCAACGACCTCACTCCGGGTCCGTTCCGCGCTGGATCGGACCCCCTGCAGGCCTCAGGCGGCCTGCCGCATGTCGCCCCGAACCTCGTCCAGGGTGAGGTCGAGCGCCCGGCGGGCGAGCCGGACGAGATCGTCGATCTCGGCCTCGGTGATCACCAGCGGCGGGGAGACGATCATGCTCTCCTGCACCGCCCGCATCACCAGCCCCTCGCGGAAGCAGTGCTCGCGGCAGATCAGGCCCGTCCTGCCCTCCTCGGGGAAGCGCGCCATCGTGCGCTTGTCGGCGACCAGCTCCAGGGCACCGACGAGGCCGATCGAGCGCGCCTCGCCGACCAGCGGATGATCGCCGAGTTCCGCCCAGCGCTTCGCGAAGTAGGGGGCGATGGTCGTGCCGACGCGCTCGACGATGCCCTCCTCCTTGAGGATGCGGATGTTCTCCGCGGCGACGGCGCAGGACACGGGATGGCCGGAATAGGTGTAGCCGTGGAAGAACTCGCCGCCCTCGGCGATCAGCGTGTCGGCGACACGGTCGCCGATCACCACGCCACCGATCGGGGCGTAGCCGGAGCTGAGGCCCTTGGCGATCGGCATCAGGTCGGGCTCGATGCCGAGACGCTGGCTGCCGAACCAGGTGCCGAGCCGGCCGAAACCGCAGATCACCTCGTCGGCCACGAGCAGGATGTCGTACTTGCGGCAGATGCGCTGGATCTCGGGCCAGTAGGTCTCGGGCGGAATGATCACGCCGCCGGCCCCCTGCACGGGCTCGGCGATGAAGGCGGCCACCGTCTCGGGACCGACCTCGAGCAGCTTCTCTTCCAGCGCCTTAGCGCAGACCAAGCCGAAAGCGGCCGGGTCCATGTCGCGGCCTTCGCCGAACCAGTAGGGCTGGCGGATGTGGACGATGCCCGGGATCGGCAGGTCGCCCTGGCCGTGCATCGGCTTCATGCCGCCGAGCGAAGCACCCGCCACCGTGCTGCCGTGATAGGCGTTGCGCCGCGAGACGATCGTCTTCTTCAGCGGCTTGCCCATCACGTCCCAGTAGCGGCGCACCATGCGGAACACGGTGTCGTTCGACTCGGAGCCGGAGCCCGTGAAGAAGACGCGGTTGAGGTGCGGCGGCGTCACCTCGGCGATGCGGGCGGCGAGCTCGGTTGCCGCCGGATGGGTCGTCTTGAAGAAGCAGTTGTAGAACGGCAGGTCGAGCATCTGCTTGTAGGCGACCTCGGCCAGCTCGCGGCGACCGTAGCCGATGTTCACGCACCACAAGCCCGCCATGCCGTCGAGGATGCGGCGGCCGTCACTGTCGACGATGTAGCAGCCCTCGGCCCGCGTGATGACGCGGGTACCCTCCGCATGCAGCCCCTTGGAGTCGGTGAAAGGGTGCCAGTGGTGGGCGGCATCCAGGGCCTGCCATTCCTGGGTCGTCCGCTGCATGCTCATCGAGGTCACTCTCGGTTCGAGGTCGCCGCCATCCATGATGCGGCCCGGTGCGCCAAGCGCGTGCCGGCGGCAGCGCCGTCCGCGACGAACGCGAAGGACGAGGCGTGCCGGATGGGAGCGCTTGCAGCCGCAGTGCTCGTCAGCCATAATGTGATCACATTTCGGCGTCAAGGGTCGCCGTGGCAGGAGCGGAGGTGAGGATGCAGGATGACCGTTCGTCCGGGCGCCGGCCCGTCATCGGTATTCTGTCGGACGTCCGGCAGATCGGCATCCACCCGTTCCACGCCGTCGGCGAAAAATACATCGAGGCGGTGGCGAACGGCGCCGAGGCATTGCCCGTGCTCATCCCGGCCACCGAGGCCGGTGGCGATCTGCGAGGTATCCAGCGGCCCGAGGACTATCTCGACATCATCGACGGGCTGTTCCTTCCGGGGAGCCCGTCGAACGTGGAGCCCCGCCACTATGGCCTCGGCGAGAGCCGGCCGGGAACGCTGCACGATCCGCAGCGTGACGCCACCGTCCTGCCACTCGTCCGCGCCGCACTGGATCGCGACCTGCCGCTGCTCGCCGTCTGCCGCGGCCATCAGGAACTGAACGTCGTCCTGGGCGGCACCCTGCACCAGCATGTCCACGAGCAGCCGGGCCTGATGGATCACCGCGAGCCGAAGGATGCTCCCCGGGAGGTGCAGTACGCCACCGCCCACCCGGTCCGGTTGACCGAAGGCGGGCTACTGCAGAGATTGCTCGGTACGCGCGAGATCAAGGTGAACTCGATCCACGGGCAGGGCGTGGACCGGCTGGCCGAGGGGCTCGAGGTGGAAGCGCTGGCACCGGACGGCGTGGTCGAGGCCGTGCGCGTGAAGGCGTCGACGTTCGCCGTTTCCGTGCAGTGGCATCCCGAGTGGCGCTGGTGGGAAGATCCGGCGTCGACCGCGCTGTTCCGCGCCTTCGGCGAAGCGGCGCGGGCCTGGAAGATGAAGCCGCGGCGCCCCTTGGCTGCCTGACCCTGGCTAGGCGGCGGCCAGCACGTCGCGGCGGATGATCTCGCGGCCGTCGAGGACGTCGGCGGCAATGGCGGCGCGAAGGGCCGCTTCGTCGCCGGCTTTCAACGCGGCCACGGCGGCGCGATGACGGTCGACCACGTAGTTGGTGCCGAGACGGCCGACGACCATCCGGAGAAACGGGCCGACCTGGAGCCAGAGCGATTCGACGAGCGGCAGGAAGACGGATGAGGAGGCGGTGCGGTAGAGCGTGAAGTGGAACTCGTGGTTCCGCCGCATGTAGCTCTCCGTATCCCCCTGCTCCAGCGCCCGGTCGATCTCGATGTCGATCGCCTGCATCCGGCCGACGATCTCGGGGCCGGCATGGTGCATGGCCTTGGCCGCAAGCTCCGGCTCCAGCATCGCCCGCGCGGTGCAGAGTTCCTCGAAGCGCTCCGTCGACATCTCGGGCACGGCGACGCGCCGGTTGTCGAACATCACGAGCGCCCGCTCGGCGACGAGCTGGCGTAGGGCCTCGCGCACCGGCATGGGGCTGACGCCCAGATCCTGGGCGACGCCGCGAAGCGTGACCGGGCGGCCCGGCACGAACCTGCCGGTGACGATGGCCGAGCGCAGCTCCCGGTAGACTTTCTGCTGAACGGTCTCCCGTTCGGCCGAGGAGCCGTCGACGAGTTCGAAGGAGCTCTCTGCGGACATCCCCTCTCCGGTCTGGTTCTCGGTGCACGCTGGCGCGCACCGTGCCGAGGTGATGGCACAGGGTTGACAGATGGTCAAATTGTGATCACAAATTTCCAAATTCACGGAATGTGATCACAATTCGTCGCGCAGAGTTCGACGAATCTGTGCAGCAGTGAGGCTATCCATGCACGCCACCGGTCAGTCGCTGCGGCTCGCAGCGACGGCGGCGGAGAGCGACCTCGGCGCGGAAGCGCAGGCGTTCCTGGCCGCGAATCCCGGCATCGAGACCGCCGAGATCTACATCGTCGACCTGCACGGCATCGCGCGCGGCAAGCGCGCCCCGGCCGCCAGCCTGAGCAAGATCGCGACCGCCGGTGTTCCCATGCCCCGATGCCTCATGGCACTGGACGTGTGGGGCAACGATGTGGAGGCCGCCGGGCTCGCTGCGACCGCCGGCGACGGTGACGCGCTCTGCCGCGCGGTGCCGGGCACCCTGCAGCCGGTCACCTGGGCGAAGAGCCCGACGGCACAGCTCCAGCTCACGATGCACGATGCCGACGGCGCGCCGTTTCTCGGCGATCCACGCCAGGTGCTGGCCCAGATCCTCGGTCGCTATGCCCGTCTCGGGCTGACGCCGGTGGTGGCGACCGAGCTCGAGTTCTACCTGCTGGAAGCACATTCGGGCGAGCATGGCCCCATGCCGCCGCCCCACCCGACCTCGGGCCGGCGCTCCTGCGATCCCTATCTCCTGAGCCTCGACGAACTCGAAGGGTTCGAGGCCGTCTTCGCCGCCATCAACCTGGCGGCGCGGGCGCAAGGCATCCCGACCGACACACTCATCACCGAGCACGGTGCCGGCCAGTTCGAGATCAACCTGCTCCATCAGGCCGATGCGCTCCGTGCCGCCGACCATGCCGTGATGTTCAAGCGCGCGGTGAAGGGCTGCGCCCGCGCCCACGGTCTCGTGGCGACCTTCATGGCCAAGCCCTTCGGGCAGATGGCGGGCAGCGGCCTCCACGTGCATATGAGCCTGCTCGACCGTCAGGGCCGGAACGTGTTCGACGATGGCGCCCTGGGCAGCCCGCTGCTGAACCACGCCGTCGCGGGGCTCTGCGCCACGATGCGCGACTTTGCGGCGATCATGGCGCCGAATCCCAATTCCTACCGTCGCCTGCGCCCGGGTGCTTTCGCACCGACAGCACCCACCTGGGGCTACGACAATCGGACGGTCGCCGTCCGCATCCCGCAAGGCAGCGGACCGGCAAGGCGGCTCGAGCACCGGGTGGCCGGCGCCGACGCCAACCCCTATCTGGCGCTGGCAGCCATTCTGGCCGGCGTGCTGCATGGTCTCGAGGAGAAGCTGGAGGCGCCGGCGCCGAGTACCGGCTGCGCCTACACCGACGACCCGGACGGAGCGCTGCCGCCGACACTGCCGGAAGCGCTCCGGCTGTTCGAAGGCTCGCCCATCGCCAAGGCGTATCTCGGTCCCGATCTCGTCCGCTACTACACCGCGTGCAAGCGTCAGGAGGAGCGGCGGCTCACCGGCATCGTGCCACCGGCGGAGCACGAAGCCTATCTGCGCTCGCTCTGAAGCGACCGGTGTTTAGGCCGCGAGGACCATAAGGCGGGCGACCACGCCCAGGACCTGATCGACGGTCCGAGCTCCCTTGTTCAGCAGCACGAGCCGCTTCTTCAAGCGGTCGAGCCGCTGGACGGACTGCGCGATGTGCGCGGTGATCGGGGCGTAGGGCACCGTCAGGGCTTCGAGCCGGAGACGGTGAAGAGCGCGGATTTCGTCCGCGATGTCGTCGTGGCGGATGCGGAGATCCTGGCGTTCGCGTTCGGCGGTGGCCTTATCGAGAGCCGTCTCGACCACGTCGCGGGCCGCGCGGAGCGTCTCGATGGCGTCGGCATTCGTGGGCATCTCGATCTCCTTCCCCTCAGCTCGCCGTTTTGACGAGCGGAGCGATCTTGCGCGCGAGTGCTACGAGCCGTGCTGCCTGGGCGGCAGCATCGGCCGGATCCGGATGGGCCAGTGCCGCGTGCGCCGTGACGAGCTGCCCGAGTGCGGCGCGCGCGTCGGCCAAGGCGACATTGACTTCGGCCAGCTCGTTTTCCCGGAGTGCCGCGTCATAGGCCGCGAGCAGGTCGGCACCGTCCTGTGTCGACTGGTCGCGCAGCTCGATCAGGATCTGCTCCCGATTGAACCGAAGCTCGTGGGCGGCGTCGGCGGCGACCGCCGAGACCTCGCTCAACTGCGTGTCGAGGGCGCCGACGGCGGCTCGGATCGTCGGGTCCAGCTCGGCCGCGATCTCGGCGACGGTGCGTCCGACCCAGGCCTCGGCGAGGGCCGAAGCCAGCGTGCTAGCAGCCTCGATGCCCTGCTCGGTGGTCTGCTTCGGCAGTCTTGCCGCGGCGGTCAGTCCGACAAGTCTACCGGCGAGCAAGGCAGCCGCCTCACCGCTGATCTCGGCTTCGCTGCCGTCCGCAAGGTCGGCGAGGCGCTCCGCATAGGCGCTCAACGCGGCCAGCAGGGCTCCGTTCGCTTCCCTTGCGCCCGCCGGCACCGCGGGGCGCGCGTCATCGAGGTGAGGAGGAGCGCCCGCCAGATAGTCGCGGGCTCCCTCGAGCTCGATCGCGCGCGCATCCAGACGTGTCGTCGCGTCGACGGCCGCGTCGATCCCGCGGGTCAGCTCCGTCGTCCCGAGAGCGAAGGCGGACACGGCTTTCGTGTCGGGCGCCGTTGGGACGCCAGCGCAAGCGACCATTGCTGCCAGCGACAGCGTGGCGACCCACGATCTCACACAAGACTGGGTACCTGGACACATAGGGCGCGCTCCTTCCTCGCGACATGCCGTCGCCCGCGAGAGGACTGAATGCGCGCACCCTACATGAAGAGAATACTAGGATCAATCTCCTAGTTCGATGGATCTTTCTCCTCTAGCTCGACCCCGTCGGCCAGGGTTCCGACGACGATCAAGGTCTGGCTCCAGACGACCATCTCGTCACGGCCATCTCGATCGAGGTCGAGCACGAGGGGAAAGGCCGCCCAGCGGTCATAGAAGCTGGGAGGTTTTACCGCCTCGATCTTCGTCCCCTTGAGCGACCAGTACCAAGCCGTGCCGAGCCGTTCCGTCGCGGTGCGGGGATCGACGACCCGTCCGAACTGGCCGACCAGATCATCCTCGCCGCGGGCGCCGTCGAGATTGACGGTCGCCGACGGCATGGTCCTGGCCGCCGGCGTCTTGCGCGTCGTCAGCAAGATTCGCCCCTGGGGTTCGAGCAGCGACGCGGCGGCTGGCCGGACGCTGCCGCGCTGGCGCAGGACGATGGAGGGTGGGGCGTCGGCCTCCAGACGCAGGGCCTGCAGGTGCTGGGTGTTGTCGATCGCGGGATCCGCGTTGGTCCAGAGTTCCACGCAGCCGTCGAGGGGTGCGATCATCGCGACGCGGGTACGGCCGATCAGAACCGCCTCGGGTCCCGGACGATCCGGCAGAAAGTCCGCGACGCTGACGGAATCCGCATGGTCGCCATCCCAGTTGGGCGCGTTGCAGCGGATGTGGCCGTCGGCGAGGTCGACCACGTACTTGCCGACCATCACGGACGTCGTCGGCCCGTCTGACGGACCGATCGGCCAGACATAGTGACCGGCCATGCAGGTGTCGGCGGTCCATAAAGGCCGAAGCTCGCGATCGAACGCCAGCACGCTGGAGAACGTGTCGATCTGATCCTTCGCGGCACAGCTCTCGCCCGGAGCGTGGGACACCAGGATCACCGGATCGTTCGCGGCACCGGTGCGAAACGCTGCGATCTGGCATTCGCTGGTGACCGGATCGCCGAGATCGACACTCTTCAGGACCGCACCGTCGCTGCCGCGCCGGAGGACGAGCTTCTTGCGACCGTCCTGAATCCAGCAATGCGCGATGTCCTGGCCGCCGTTCTGGTCGCCGTAGAAAACGGCCAGCGTGTCGCGATGGATGAAGTCGCGATGCACGCGGCCGTCCGGGTCGTCGACCTGCCAGAGCATGCGTCCATCGAGGTCGTAGACGCGCATGAAGCGGCTGCCGTTGAAATGGAGCAGCTCGAAGCGGCCGTCGCCATGGGCATCGATGGGGTAGACGTTGCCCCGCACGTTCAGCACCGGGTCGCCGTCCAGGTCGATCTTCGCGATCGGAGTCATCTCGAAGCGTGTCGGGCCGTGCGGTGCCCCGGCGGTCGCGGTGCTCAGATAGGGCAGGCCGCGACTGGCGTTGCGGTGAAGCTGGGCCCGATCGACGTCGGCACCGGCGAGTTGCCCGGCCATGGACCTTGACGATGGAGCGAGCAGGCAGGCGAGGAGCAGGATCAGTACGGACGAGCGCGGCAAGTCATGAACCCCGACTACGGTGAGACAGGCTCGTGCGGCATGGGCGAGCGCTCTATAGCATCCGCGTCGTCCGCTGAGGGGGGTCCGCGATGCCGAGTTGGTGCACGAGCACGTTGGTGTTCCTCGTGACAATGGCTCTCCTGCCGGTCGCGGGGCGAGCGGAGACCGCGGTCACCGGCCACGCGACCTACAGGGAACGGATCGCCCTGTCTCCGGATGCCGTGTTCGAGGCGACACTCGAAGACGTCTCGCTGGCCGATGCCCCGGCGAAGATCGTCGGTCAGGCCCGCGTCGCGCCGGCGGGTCAGGTCCCAATCGCTTTCTCCATTCCCTACGACGCCGCCGCAATCCAGCCGAACCATCGCTATTCGGTGCGCGGACGGATCATGGAGGGCGGTGGGCTTCGCTTCACCACCACCCAGATCTACCCCGTCCTCACCCAGGGGGCCGGCGACACGGTCGAACTCATGATGCAGATGGTGACCGCAACGGGCGACGGGTCTTCAGCACTCGGAACCTCGCCGGCCACCTTCACGGGCGAGCTGCCCTGCGCCGATTGCCCCGGCATCCGCTGGCAGCTCGAGTTGCTGCCGGACGGCGCCTACTTCGCGCACTACACCTACCTCGAGCGTGATGCCGCGCTCGACGAGGTCGGGCGATGGGCGCTGGACCCGCAGGGCGGAATACTGAGCCTGCGCAGCGGGCCGAGCGGCGACATGCGCTTTCGCATGATCGGTCCCGACACGTTCCGGCAGGTCGATGCGGAAGGCGCGGACATCCCGGGCGGAGCGGAGCGCGACCTGAAGCGTGCCGACGGCCTGCCGGCGCTGGAGCCGAAGCTGAAGCTCCGAGGCATGTACAGCTACATGGCCGATGCAGGGCGGTTCAGGGAGTGCGTTACGCAACTCGACCTGCCCGTGGCCACGCAGGCCGACAATGCCGCCCTGGAACGGGCGTACGGCGAGGTCCGCCGGGAACCGGCGCAGCCGCTGCTGGCCGAGGTCGAGGGGCGGATCGCGATGCTGCCGCCGATGGAGGGGCCGAAGCCGGTCCTGACCCTCGTGGTCGAGAAGTTCATCGGGGTCTGGCCGCGGGAGACCTGCGGGGCGGTCTTCGCGACGGCCGACCTGCGCAACACCTACTGGCGCCTGACGCGGCTCGCGGACAAGCCGGTCACCGCCGCGTTCGACCAGCGTGAGCCGCACATCATCCTGCGGCTCGACGGCAAGCTGTCGGGATCGGGCGGCTGCAACCAGCTCGCCGGCACCTACGAGAGCGACGGCGACACGCTGCGCTTCGGCCCGCTCGCCATGACGCGGATGGCGTGCCCCGACGGTATGGACGTCGAGCAGGCGTTCGCGGCGGCACTCGATGCCACGCGGACCTTCAGGATCGAGGGCGAGCATCTGGAGCTTCAGGGCGAGGACGGGGCTCCGCTCGCCAGGCTGGAGGCGACCTACCTCAAGTAACGGCAGCAGCGGCACCGTCGAACCAGCGGGTGAAGGAAGCCTTCTGATCCCGGGTCAAGTGGAGATAGTGCTTGGTGCGGCGTTCGAGGATGTCCTCGGCCGTCCGAGCCCATTCCTCGCGACGCAGGAACTCGGCCTCGCCGGCGTAGAGCAGCCCACCGAAGTGCCGGCCTAGCCCGGAGAGGTCGGTAACATCCCGCAGCAGAATGTCGGTCCGCGTGCCGTAGAGGCGGCCAAAATGTTCGGCCAAAGGCTCGGGCAGCCAAGGGTGGCGCTTCCGCAGATCGGCCAGCCACGGGTCGAAGTCGGCATTCGGCATGTCGCCGCCGGGTAGCGTGCCATCGGCGGTCCAGGCGGGTTTCAGCTTCGGGAAGAAGGGGGTGAGGCGCTCCATCGCGTGCTCGGCGAGCTTGCGGTAGGTCGTGATCTTGCCGCCGAAGATGGAGAGCAGCGGCGCCCTGCCCTCGCCGCCATCGATGTCGAAGACGTAGTCGCGCGTGACGGCCGAGGGGTTGGCGGCCGAATCGTCGTAGAGCGGGCGCACGCCGGAGAAGGTGGCGACGATGTCCGACTGCTGTGGGGGCGTCTCGAAGTAGCGGGCAAGGACGCCGAGCAGGTAGTCGGTCTCGGCCTTATCGCAGACGGCGTCCTCGGGCCGGCCCTCGACCGGGATGTCGGTGGTGCCGATGAGGGCGAGGTCGCCCTCGTAGGGGTTCACGAAGATCACGCGCTTGTCGGTGTTCTGCAGCAGATAGGCCTGCGGGCCGTCCCAGAACTTTCGGATGACGAGGTGGCTACCCTTCACGAGCCGCACGCGGCGGGCACTGTTCACACCGGCCACATGGGCCAGGACGTCCTCGACCCAGGGGCCGGCGGCGTTGACGAGGCAGCGAGCCCGCACTGTGCGTGGGTGCTCGCCGTCCAATTCCGCTACCCAGCCATCGCCATCGCGGCGGGCGCTGACGATGGCGGTGCGAGTTAGGATCTCGGCACCGCGTTGCTGGGCGTCGAGCGCGTTCAGCACGACGAGTCGTGCGTCGTCGACCCAGCAGTCCGAGTACTCGAAGGCAGTGCCGAAGTCGGCCTTGAGGGGCGCCCCTTCCGGATCGCGGCGGAGATCGAGGGTCCGCGTCCCGGGCAGGCGCTGGCGACCGCCCAGATGGTCGTAGAGGAAGAGGCCGGTACGGACGAGCCAGCGGGGGCGCATCTCGGGCACGTGCGGCAGGACGAATCGCATTGGCCAGATGATGTGCGGTGCTAGGCGCAGCAGCACCTCGCGCTCGATCAGCGCCTCGCGGACGAGCCGGAACTCGTAGTATTCGAGGTAGCGCAGGCCGCCATGCACGAGCTTGCCGCTGCGCGACGAGGTGCCCTGGGCCAGATCGTCCTTCTCGCAGAGGAGGACGGACAGGCCGCGGCCGGCGGCGTCCCTTGCAATGCCGGCACCGTTGATGCCGCCGCCGACGACGAGAAGGTCGACCTCGTCCATCCGGCTCAGCAGGGATTGAGCGGGGGCTCGCCGCGGAGAAACCGCGCCACTTCCTCGGCCACCATCTCGGCGGCGTAGCGCACGGTGCGGCGGGAGGCGCCGGCGATGTGCGGGGTCAAAGTGACATTCGGCAGCTTCAGGAGCGGCCAGTCGGGCGGTGGCGGCTCGATGCCGAAGGTCTCCAGCATCGCCCCGCGCAGATGGCCGGACGCCAACGCTGCGTTAAGGGCGTCGTAGTCGACCATCGGGCCGCGCGCGGTGTTGATGAAGTAGGCGCCGCGGCGCATCCGGGCGAACTGACGTGCGCCCAGAAAGCCCGTCGTCTCCTTGGTGACGCGGGCGTGCAGGCTGACGATGTCCGAGCGTTCCAGAAGCTCGTCGAGCCCGACCGCCTCGACACCGTCGTCGATGTCCACCTGCTGCAACGGGACATAGGGGTCGTCGACCAGGATGCGGCAGCCGAAAGGCTGCAGGAGCCGGGTGACGCGGGTGCCGATGAAGCCGTAGCCGATGAGGCCGACGGTGAGGTCGCAGAGTTCGTCGCCGGTCAGGTCGGCCCGGTAGAGGTCGCCGCGCCAGACGCCCTGGCGGAGCGCTTCGTGGCCCGCCCGGATCAGGCGCGTCTCGGCGAGGATGGCACCGATCGTGAACTCGGCCACCGCGGAGGCATTGCGGCCGGGTGCGTTCACGACCTTCACGCCGCGCTCGCGGGCGGCCGCCATGTCGATGTTGACCGGGCCCCCGCGCGACACAGCGATGAGCTTCAGGTCCGGCAGCCGGTCGAGCATGGGACCGGTCACGGGTGCCAGGTGGTTCACCAAGATGGAGGCATTGCCGATGAAATCGGCGATGGCGTCGGGATCGCCCATGAACTCCTTGAGGCCGGCGAGGCCGGGTTTGGCGTAGCCGTGCTCCATCGGCTCGTCGGGCCAGGGCAGTTCCAGCGAGCGGCAGGCGAGATCGAGACCGAGCTTGTCCAACTCGGCCTGGAAGTAGGACGGCAGCATGAAGCGGTCGCCGACGATGGCGATCTCGGTCGAACTCATGCGTTTTCCCTGGCGGCGGTGAGCGAGGCCCAGCTGCCGTGCATCTGCTCGTGCATCTCGCGATAGATCGGGTAGAGGCGGTCGTAGAGGCCGACCAGCTTCGGATCGGGCTCGACGGTGGCGCCCAGGAGTGGGTCGACCCAGCGGGCGCAGGCCTCGGCCATGTCGGGGAAGAGACCCGTGCCGACCGCGGCCATCATCGCCACGCCCGCGGCACCGGCCTCCTCGCGCGAGCTTTCGCGCACCGGGGAGCCGACAGCACTGGCGAGGATCTTCTTCAGCGACCGCGAGCGGGCGGCGCCGCCGGCGACGCGGATCTCCTCGGGACGGTGGCCGATGGCGGCGTAGCAGTCACGTGCGGCGAGGCCCAAGCCCTCGTAAACCGCGCGGACGACGTCCACGAAGCCCACCGACTGATCGAGACCGGAAAGCTGGGCACGGGCGTTCACGTCGACGAAGGGACCGCGTTCGCCGGCACTGCTGATGTAGGGATGGTAGATGCCGGCTCCGGGCTTGGCGTCCAGAACTTTGGAATCAAGCGCCAGCAGAGCCGTTCGCCGCTCGACCTCGTGACCTAGCGCGGCCGATGCCTGGCAGGCCAGCCCGACGATCCAGTCGATGTTCAGCGTCGCCGCCATGTTCGACTGCATCTGCGCCAAGGTGCCGGGCACCGGGAACGGCATGGTATAGCCCGTTGGCATGGCCGCCAGCTCGATCCGATCGGCGGAGTCGAACAACCGCATGTGCATGCCGGTCGAGCCGACAATCGAAGCGCCGACCTGCCGGCCGGGAGCGTAGAGGCCGCCGCCGAGGGCGGTGCACACGACGTCGAGGAAGCCCAGCGCCACCGGCGTGCCGGCGGGCAGGCCCGTCGCCTCGGCGGCAGCTTCGGACAGCGGTCGGGTCTCGCGGGAGCCGTTGCGCATCGGCGGCAGCAGCCGGCCGAGCTCAGGGATGCCGATCGCCTCCAACACCGAGCCGGCATAGGTGCGGCTGCGGTAGTCGCCGAAGGTGAAGGTGCCTTCCGCTTCGTCGGTTGCCCGCTCGCCGGTGAGATTGAAGTAGAGCCAGTCCTTGCAGTGGAAGGCGGTCGAGGCCCGCTCCAGCAGTTCCGGCGTGTGCCGCTTCAGCCAGACGAGTTGGGCCGACTGGTTGCAAGCGTTCATGCCGCAGCCGGTGGAACGGTAGACGAGGATACGAGCGCCGGAGCGGTCGAACTCCTCGACAATCCCGGCGGCGCGGGAATCGAGCCAGAGCCAGCCGCCGCCGACGGGCCGGCCCTCGGCATCGATCAGCCAAGTGCCGTCGCCCTGCCCCGTCACGCCGATCGCGCGAAGCCGCCGGCCGAGATCGGGCGTTCCGGCCGCAAGCTCGCGCAGGCAGGCGGCGGTCTCCGTCCAGGTGCGATCCAGATCCTGTTCTACCCCGCCGCCGGGAAGGGTCTCGTACTTGTTGGGACGGCTGGCGACGGTGAGCTGTCGGCCGTCGGCATCGAACAACACGGCCTTGATGACCGAGGTGCCGGCATCGACGCCGATGATGAGATCGCGGCTCACGCGGCGGCCCTCGGCTCCGCGGTGCCGGCACCCAGGCCATGCCGGAGTGCGTCGCCGGAGCCGGCGTCGAACAGATGCAGGGCCGCAGGCGGCAGGTCGAGACGCACCTGGTCGCCCGCCGACACCGGCAGCAAGCCGTCCGTCACCGCGATCAGCATGCAGCCGCCGACGTCGAGGCCGACATGGGTCTGGTCACCGAGCCACTGGTTGGAAACGACGGTGCCGCTGAGTGGCCCGTCGCCGACCCGGATGCGATGCGGCCTGATGCCCAGAGCGACCGGCCTGTCGGTCGGGAGACCCTCCGGCAGGGTAGGCAATTCGAGGACAAATGCCGGCTGGCCGCCGGGCTGCCTTATCGCCAGCCGCAGCCTGCCGTCCTCGCGCTGCAGCGTGCCGTCCAGCATGTTCATGGGCGGCTCGCCGATGAACGAGGCGACGAAGAGGTTGGCCGGGCGCTCCTTCAACTCGGCAGGCGTGCCGAGCTGCATCAGCCGGCCGCCTTCCATGACGGCGATCCGGTCGGCGAGCGCCAGCGCTTCGGTCTGGTCGTGGGTGACGAGCACGCTCGTCATGCCGTGGGTGATGAGCCAGTCCTTGATCCGGGCGCGCAGGATCGCCCGGAGCTGCGGCTCCAGCTGGCCCATCGGCTCGTCGAGCAGGGTGAGCCCCGCCGACCGGACCAGGGCGCGGGCGAGACCGGCTCGCTGCTGCTGACCACCGGAGATGGTGGGCGGGTAGCGGTCCAGGATGTCGCCGATCTCCAGGAGATCGGCTATCGCCTTCACCTTGCCCTGCACCTCGGCGGCAGGCTTGCGATCGCGCAGCAGGGCGAACTGGATATTGTCTCGGACGCGCAGCGGCGGATAGAGGGCGTAGCCCTCGAACGCCATCGCCACGTCCCGCTCGGAGGGGGCCAGATCGTTCAGCCGGCGGCCGCCCAGCGTGATCTCGCCGGCCGTGATGTCCTCGAAACCGGCGATCATGCGCAGCGTGCTGGTCTTGCCGCAGCCCGAGGAGCCGAGAAGACCGACGATCTCGCCGTCGGCGATGGTCATCGTCAGCGAACGCACGGCATGCACGTCCGCCTTGCCGCGACTACGGTAGACCTTGTCGACGTCCCGAATGACGAGCGACGCCATCAGGCAGCAGCCCGCAGCCGCGTACCGCTCTCGGCGTCGAACAGCATCGCCTTCTCGTAGTCGATCCTGGCCCAGACGGCCCTGTGGCCGCGGCCGAATGCAACGGCCGCCGCCTCTCCGGCCGATGCCAGAAGTTCGCTCCGATCCTTGGCACGCAGGAACAGGACCGTGCGGACATTGAGCGGCGTCACGGCGTCGAGCTCCAGCGGCAGCGCGTCCTCGGCCGCCTCGTTCCGGACTTCGATGTGCTCGGGGCGTAGCCCCAGCAGGCAGGATCGACCGGCGAGGCCGGCATAGCCTGGGGGAAGCGTGACGGAACCGCCGAATAGGTCGACCTCCGGGCCGTTGGCACCGGCTTTGGGTGTCACCGGGTAGAGATTGATGGTGGGATCGCCGAACAGGCTGGCGATGCGGACGTCGTCGGGATCGCTGTAGATCGCCCTGGGGCTGCCGATCTGGCGAAACTTGCCGTCGATGAGCACGCCGACGCGGTCGCCCAGCGCCATCGCCTCGCGGTAGTCCTGCGTCACGTAGAGGGCCGTCGAGTGAACGGCGCGCAGAACCCGTGGCAGCTCCAGCCGCATCTCGTAGCGGAGTTTGGCGTCGACGTTGCGTAAGGGATCGTCGAGCAGGAGCAGCTTCGGTCCGCGGACCAGGGCGCGGGCCAGGGCGGTGCGCTGCTTCTGGCCGTTGGAAAGGGCGCGCGGCGCATGCTCCAGAACGTGATCGATGCGCAGCAGGCGGGCGATCTCCCTTACTTTTTGGTCTGCACCCTCGGCGCCATGGGCGCGAAGCGGACTCGCGATATTCTCGAACGCCGTCAGGTGCGGGTAGAGCGCGAAGTTCTGGAAGGCCATGCCGACGTCGCGCTGCTCCGGGCCGAGGCCCACGAGCGAGACGCCCTCGATACGAACGTCGCCCTGGTCCGGCTGCTCGATGCCGGCGATCAGGCGCAGCAGCACGGTCTTCCCGCCCCCCGACGGGCCAAACACGACGACCGTCTCGCCCCGCTCGACGGTGAGGTCGAGGCCGTCCAGAACCTTGTTGCGGCCGAACGACTTCGAGACGGACTGCAGGACGAGGTAACTCATCCCTTCACCGCCCCCAGCGACAGGCCCTCGACGAGATAGCGCTGGGCATAGAGCGCCAGCAGCAGGACCGGCGTGATCGACAGCACGATCGACGCGGCGATCTGGCCGTACTGGATGCCCGACGCGGTCACGAACGCCAGGGCGCCGACGGTGACCGGCTGCTTCGATGCCGAGGCAAGGATGAGCGCGAAGACGAAGTTGTTCCAGGCGAAGATGAAAGCGAGGAGGCCGGCGGCGGCGATGCCGGGCCGCGCCAGCGGGATCGCGATCTTGGTGAACGTCGTCCACCAGGAGTGGCCGTCGATCCGGTACGCGTGCTCGATGTCCGGATTGATGTCCTCGAAGTAGCCGCGGACGATCCAGAGGATCAGCGGCAGGCAGATGAGCTGGTAGACCCAGATCAGGCCGACCCAGGTGTCGGTGAGGCCGAGTTGCCGGAAGTAGAGGCTGAGCGGCAGCAGCACCAAGAGAGGCGGCGCGAAGCGGAAGCTCAGCAGCGTGAAGGCGATGTCCTCGCCGAGGCGGAAGCGGAACCGGGCGAAGGCGTAGGCCGCGGGCACGCCCAGCAGCAGCGAGAGGGCGACAGAGACCGCACTCAACACCACGCTGTTCTTGAGGTTGTTCATGAACGGCACTTCGAGCGTGCCGGCGGCCGTCTCCAGCTTGCCGGAGATCAGGGCCGCGTAGTTGGACAGCGTCGGCTCGAAGACGAGCGAGGGCGGAATGCGCAGGATCTGCTCGTTCGTCTGGAACGACATGAGGAGGATCCAGACGAGCGGGAAGAGGAAGAAGGTCGCTACGAGCAAGTAGGCGACGATCTTTCCGATCTTCTTCAGCGGCGAGGATCGGCGCATGGCTCAGGCGGCCCCATGGGCGCGCTCGCGCAGGCGCAGCCACTGCTTGATGAAGATGTTGGAGAGGAAATAGGTGATGGCCCACAGGATCATCAGGAGTGCGGTCGACCGGCCGACATTGAAGTTCTTGAAAAAGTCGAGATAGGCCTGGACCTGGAAGACGAGCAGCGAATCGCCGGGCCCGCCTTGGGTCATGGCGTAGATGATGTCGAACTGCTGCAGGCTGTCCAGCATCCGGAACAGGGCCGCCGTGATGATGTAGGGCATGAGCATCGGCAGCGTGATGCGGAAGAAGACGAAGCTGCCCGGCACGCCATCGAGCTCGGCGGCCTCGAAGGGCTGCGTCGGCAGGGCACGGAGGCCGGCCAGCAGCAGGATCATGATGAACGGCGTGTAGACCCAGATGTCGACCAGCAGCACAGTCAGAAGTGCGGTCGAGGGGGCCGACGCCCAGCGGAAATCGGTGACGCCGACGAGGGTCAGAAGGTAGCTCAGGATCCCGAAATCGGGATGGGTCATGAGCTTCCACATCAAGGAGGCGATGGCCGGGGCGACCATCAGCGGCAGCAGCAGGGCCACCGACAACGCATTGTTGTACCAGGTCCGGCGGCGCAGCAGCATCGCGATGGCCAGACCCAGCACCAGCTCGATCGCCACCGCGAGGATCGCGTAGGTGAGCGAGATCTGCAGCGTCCACCAGAACTGGTGGCTCTGGAACAGCTGCGTGTACTGCTCGAACCAGGTGAACTTGCGCATCATCGGCAAGTTCAGGTTGTAGCGCTGCAGCGAGTACCAGGCGGCGGTGAAGAACGGGATCAGGATCCCGATGCAGACCAGCAAGGCCGGCAGCGACAGGAGATAGGGCAGCACCGAGCGGCCGATCGAGGACCGGCCGGCTGCGCTCGGTGAAGCTGCGACGGCTGTTGCCATGCGGTGCGGGCCGAGGTGCCGGGGGCGGCGCGGTGGCCGCCCCCGATCCCGATCAGCCGAGACCGGCCTGCTGCAGCTGGCTGTCGATGCTGGCAGCCAGAGCGTCGAGGCCCTCGTCGACGCCTACTTCCTTCGCCACCATCTTCTGCAGGGTGGCCGCCCACTCGGTGGTCACTGCTTCGAACAGCGGCTGCGGGGTGAAGTAGATCTTCGAGCCCGGGGCCGAGGCGTCGAACTGGGCGAGGTAGCCCGGGTACGACTTGTCGATGCGGGCGCGGAACTGCTCGTCCTTCCAGACCGAGGCGCGGACCGGGTTGACGAAGTCCATCGTACGCGCACCGAACAGACCGTGCTCGGCCGATGTCGCCCACTGCATCCAGTACCAGGTGGCGTCGTGGTCGGCGCTGAAGTTGCTCATGGCGAGCGACCAGATCCAGACGTTCGGCGTGGGGGCCGAGGCTTTCGGGTCCGGGGCGAAGGCGTGGAAGCCCAGATTGCCGGCCTCCTTGTTGCCCGTCCCGTTCATGAAGTAGCCCAGGATGTCGGCGTCGAAGATCTGTGCCGAGGCACCGGCCCCGAGGTCCGTGCCGACCTGGTACCAAGTATAGGTCGACCAGTTCTTCGGGCCGCCGTTCTGGATCATGTCGACCCAGAGCTTCGTCATCTCCTTGCCGGCGGCACTGTTCATCGCCGCCTTCAGCTTGCCGTCGGTGACCTCGAAGTCCTTGGCGCCGTAGTTGGCGAAGGACGACAGGTAGCCCGGGTGGATCGTCGCCCAGGAGCGCGAGCCGCGGACACCGACGCCGTAATAGCCCTTGCCCGAGGCCGAGATCGCCTTCGCCTGCTCGACCAGCTCCGGCAGGTTCTTGGCCGGCTGGATCTTCTGCTCGTCGAAGAACTTGCGGTTGTAGGTAATCGAGTTCAGCTCGAAGCCCCATGGGATCGCCCACTGCTTCGAGCCCTCGCCGCCGAGGGCCGCACCCGGGACGCCGGACCAGGCCGTCGAGGCCCGCAGGTTCGGCAGGAGGTCGTCCCAATTGTAGTTGGGGTTCGTCTTCGATGCGTCGCCGATGAACTCGGCCATGTCCATGATCCAGCCGGCAGGCCCGTACTGCCAGGTCTGGTAGGCGCCGGTCATGAACGCGTCGTACTGGCTGCTGCCGCTGGAGAGGGCCGCACCCACCTTGTCGAAGTACACGTCCTCCGGGAAGATGTCGTACTTGACGTCCATCCCCGTCATTTCCTTGAACGCCGGCAGGTTGGCGATCATGGCGTCGGCGTAGGGATGCTTGTTCAAGAGCAGGCTGACGGTCTTGCCGCTGTGCTTCTTCCAGTCGAAGTCGGCGGCCATCGCCCGCGTGGTGGCCTGGCCGACCAGATAGTTGGCGGCCACGGCACCCACGCCGAGCTGGCCCATGCGCCGCATCAGCTCGCGGCGGTCGATCCGCTTCTCGGCGAACGCCTTGGCGGCGTCCTTCGCCTTCTCGTACATCCGTCGCTCTCCCTGTTACGCGACCTTCGCCCGGGTCGGCGTCCTGACGGGACCATGCCCCGGTTCCCGGACGGCCGCCAGCCGCCGGGCCGTAGACTCGTCGGTGATCAGACCCGTGATCACCCGTCCCCGCAACACGGCGTCGATGGCGGCGGCCTTGGCCGGCCCCCCAGCGATCGCCACGACCTCCTTGCCGGCGAGTGCCTGCAGCGGCATCGCCACCGCCCGCCGGCACACCTCGGCATCGACCGGGTTGCCGAACCGGTCGATGAACTGACCCAGCAGCTCACCCATGGCACCCGAGGCTTCAAGCTCCGCATACTCCGCCGGCGTGACCATGCCGGTCTCGCGCAGATGCGCCTCGGGCCCAAGCTCGCCGATCCCAACGAGGCACAGCGTGGCCTTCGCCGCCAGATCCATGACCTGACGCAGGCTGCGCTGCGCCATCAGCACCTCGCGGTCCTCCAGGCTGTCGGCGAAGAACGGGGCTGGCATGAAGTAGCCCTCGCCACCGGTCACGGCGACGAGGCGATGGATGACGTCGAACGGATTGGCCGAGGCCTGGCGGGTCAGGCTGCCCAACAGCGACACGAAGCGCGTCCCGTTGCTCGGGACGCGGGGCAGTTCCTGGGCCACGGCGGCCAGCGTGCGCCCGTGCCCGACGGCGATCACCTCGGGCGGATCGCTCTCCAGGACGCGGCAGAGATAATGGGCGCCGGCCGAAGCCAATGATCGCAGCGGCAGACCTTGCTCGCCGAGATCGGGGACCACAGTGACGAAGTGCAGGCCGTAGCGCCGCTTGAGCCGATCCTCGAACTCGACGCACTCCGCCACGCTGCCTTCGACGAAGACACGGATGAGGCCCGCGCGCTGGGCGGCGGCGATGAGGCGGGTCACCTTCACCCGGGACACGCCGAGCCGTGCCGCGATCTCTTCCTGCGTCAGGCCGCCCACATAGGACAGCCACGCCGCACGCGTCGCGAGACTGAGCTCGATGTCTTGCACCGACCGGGGGCCTCCCTGTGACCCTGTTGCCGATGTTGTAGTGCGGAGTGAACCTTTCTTCAAGCGCTGAACGATCGTGCAGCCACGCCGGCGGGCTTTCGGCGGACGGTGGAAGGACTATGGTCGCGCGAAGGCCCGGACGAGAAGGGCTGTGGGAGGCCGTTCGATGAAGCTAGCCTTCAATCTCCTCTTGTGGACGACCCATGTCACGCAGGAACATTTCCCGCTCTTCGCCGAGTTGAAGCGTAGCGGATACGACGGCGTCGAGATCCCCATCTTCGAAGGCACCCCGGAGCACTTCCGGACCGTCGGATCCGTGGCCGCGGACCAGGGGCTTCCCGTGTCGGCCGTGACCGTGCTGCCCGACGCGGAGCACAATGCCGCTTCCGCCGATCCGGCCGCCCGGGCCGGTGCTCTGGAGCGCATGAAATGGGCGATCGACTGCCTGCAGGCGGCCAACGGGACGCTGCTCTGTGGGCCGTTCTACCAGCCGCTCGGCGAGTTCACCGGCGAGCCGCCGACTTCCGCCGAGCGCAAGGGCGTGGTCGAGGTGCACAAGGCGGCGGCGGACTATGCGGCGGCCGCCGGCATCAGGCTCGGGGTGGAGCCACTGAACCGGTTCGAGTGCCATGTGCTGAACACAGCCGCGGACGGTGCGGAGCTCGTGCGGCAAGTCGGCAAGCCGAACTATGGCATGCTCTACGACACGTTCCACGCCAACATCGAGGAGAAGGACCCGGTAGGGGCCATCGGCCGGAACCTCGCCGAGATCAATCACGTCCACTTGGCCGAGAACGACCGCGGCACGCCGGGCAAGGGGCACGTGCCCTGGAAGGAGACGCTACGCGCCTTCAAGCAGGGCGGCTATGACGGCTGGTTCGCGATCGAGGCCTTCGGCCGGGCACTCCCAGCACTGGCGGCGGCGACGCGCGTCTGGCGCGACTTCTTCCCCAATCGCGAGGAGGTCTACCGACACGGCCACGACTTCCTGCGGGAGACCTGGGCGAGGGTCTAGGGCGCTTTCGGGCAGGGGCCGGTCGCACGGCGGTAGAGGACGTAGGGTTCGGTCACGCCGTCGTCGAAACGCGCCACCTCGCGATAGGCATGGGCCGCCAGAACGTCGGCATCGAGGGGGCGGGCGCTGACGAGATTGACGCAAGGGCCGAACGCGTCGGCGTCGGTCAGCGTGGCCGCAAGGTCCACCGGTTCGGTCCGCGCCGCGTCGAGCCGGACGAACGAGCCGAAGCGACGGCCCTCCGCGTAGTAGGCGCTGTCGCGTTCGAGGTAGCCGACCACGGTGACGACGGCTGTATCGCCGACCCCGACGAGCGGATCGACCGCCCAGCCCTGCGCCCTCAGGTAGTCCGCGACGCTCTTACCGTTCGAGTAGGTCCCGGCGAGGTCGATCGCGGCGGCGCGCAAGCCGATGGACGCCTGCACCAGCAGAACGAGCACGAAGAGTCCGCGGGGCAGCAGATCGCCCGACCCGCGGAGCCGGGACAGCCACACGGTGGCCAGCAGGATTACGAAGAAGAGCCCGTGATGCCAGACATGGCCGGGATACTTGACGTAGAGAAAGGCTAGGATGCCCCCGGTCGAGATCGCCAGGAACAGGGTCGCCGCCGGACTCCGTCGCCAACGCATCAGCATGACCGCGCAGAGCAGTGCTGCGACGACCGCGGCCGCGCGGTTGAGCGGCAGGATCGTCGGCACGATCATGCCGCCGAGTGCTCGGAAGGTCGTTGCGAATCGCTTCCAGTTCGGCGCGAAGAACCATTCGGTGGCGAAGCCGGAGTCCGCCGGCGGAACCATACTCAGTGCCGCACCCGCGACGCCGAGGCCGACGATCACGAGGGCGCAGATGTCTGCAGCCGTTGCCGGCTCCCGGCTCGAGAGACGGTCGAGCGCCACGAAGGCGACGGCACCGATCGCCACGATCAGAAACAGCACGTGCACCTGGGCTAGAAGCGCCAGAGCCACGGCGAGCGGCAGCGTGCCTCGTCTGTTCCGTCCGAAGAGCGCGCAGAACGCGAACAGGAGAAGGCAGCCCAGCATGTAGCCGCGCGACTTCACCCCGTATTCGAAGAGGAGATAGTAGCCGAACGGCAGGAGCAGCAGTTCGGAGCGGCGGAACGGTCCGCGAAGGATCAGCACGGCCATGGCGGCAACGGAGATCACCCAGGCCGCCACCTGCATCAGGCGGGGGTCGCGTCCGAGTGCCGAGACCGGCAGCAGGATCAGATGCCAGAGAAGCGGATGGCCCTCGTAACGCCTGTTCCAGACCAGATCGGCGATGCCGTGGCTGTCGCGTGCGATCAGCCAGGCCTGGATCTCGTCGCGCCACATCTCGTGGCGGCTCATGGTCAGCGCCACGACCAGCGCATAGAGGACGAGCAGCCCGCCCTTGAACCATGCGGCGGGCACGCGATCGAGCCGGGTGTCGATGCGGTCCAGAAGGCCCAGCATCATCGCGAGCCGAGCGTCAGGCCGGTGCTGCGCTTTCGACGAGACCGGTGGCGTCGATCACCGCCTCTTCCTGGTAGGTGTCATAGTCGGTGTTGATCGCCCAGAGATCGTGACCGGCACCCTGCATGATGTTCTCCGCAGCCAGCAGGCCCATCAGGATGCTGTGATCCTGATTGTTGTACTTGAACGACCCGTAGCGCCCGATCGGCCAGAGGTTCGCGAACTTGCGCAGATGTTCGACGATGGGGTCGAGTGCCGCCTTGTACCCGCTGGCATAGACGGGATAGCAGCGTGGCAGGCGGACAACGTGGCCGCCGATCACGGGCTGGCCGGCGAGCAGCGAAATCTCCCGCAACTCGCGGGTGGCCCGATCGACCAGGGTGGCATCAGCCTCGGTCCAGATCGCGTCTTCGTCGTAGCACCAGTATTCGCAGGCCAGCACGGACGAGCGCTGCTCCCCGTAGAGTTCGGGCACCCAGTTGCGGAAGTTGGTGACACGCCCCGTACCCACCGATGGCGCATGGACGTAGACCCACTGGTCCTTGAACAGATCCACGGCCTCGACGTGCAGGAACACCAGAATGGTGTTGCGGTAGCGCAGGTTGGCCGTGGCGCGTTCCACCTCTGCCGGCAGGGTGCCCAGGCCGCGAACGAGATGCGTGAGCGGCATGGTCGAGACCACATGGTCGAACGCCAGCGGAGGTCCGTCCGTCGGCTCGATCCCGATGACGGTCGAGCCGTCCGTCGCAACCTTACGGATCGGCCGCGAGAGGTGGACCTTGCCGCCGGCCTCGACGACGGCGCGGCTCATCCGCTCGTAGACCTCGCCGGTGCCGGCCGTGGGGTAGGCGAACAGGTCGACCAGCGTGCGGTGGCTGCCCTTGTTCAGGCCCAGCATGTCCCGGACCGCTTCGCCCAGCGAGAAGCCCTTGATCCGCTGGGCGGCGAAGTCGGCGTCGAGCTCGTGGCAAGGGATGCCCCAGAGCTTCTCGCTGTAGGACTTGAAGAACATCTCGTAGAGCTGCCGGCCGAAGCGCGAGACGACCCAGTCCTCGAAGGTCCGGATGCTCTCGGGCGGACAGCTCGGGCTCAGGAGTTCTCTAGCGTAGCTCGCGAGACAAGCTGCGGCGCGGCCCGGACCCATGGTCCGCAGCGCGTTCGTCGCACGCAGCGGATAATCGTAGAAGCGCCCGCCGTAGAAGATGCGGGTGCAGCGCTCGACCATACGGTAGTCGCGGCCGATCACCTCCAGCCACAGGCGATTGACCCGCGCGTCCTTGCTGAAGAAGCGGTGCGGGCCCATGTCGACGCGCTGGCCCCAGAGCTCGATCGTGCGCGCGAGACCGCCGACGGTGGAGGACGCCTCGAACAATTCCACCTGAGCGCCGAGCTGCTGAAGTCGGTACGCGGCCGTGAGCCCAGCCGGCCCGGCACCGATCACCCCGACACGCATTCCGTCCCCTCTTCGTCGGCCCCTCACGAGGCAACTGCCAGGGACCCTACAGGAAGAACCGGCCCCCGTAACCGGACCGAGCCTCGACGCCGGGGTGAAGCGATGTTTCGGCCACGGCGAGCGGCCTCAATAGGTCTCGGGGACGTAGAGCTCGTCCGGTAGGGTCTTGCGTTCGTAGTTCGGGTCGAACACGCGGTCGGGCAGCACGACGTCCTCGTGCGGGACGTCGGTGTAGGGCACCTGGGTCAAGAGGTGCGCGATGCAGTTGAGACGCGCGCGCTTCTTGTCGTTGCCTTCGACGATGTACCAGTGCGCCTCGGGAATGTTGGTCCGCTCGAACATTTCCTCCTTGGCCTTGGTGTACTGTTCCCAGCGAACCCGGGACTGCAGGTCCATCGGGCTCAGCTTCCACTGCTTCATCGGATCGTGGATGCGCATGAGGAAGCGGAGCTGCTGCTCCTGGTCGGTGATCGAGAACCAGTACTTCACCACCTTGATGCCGGAGCGGACCAGCATCCGCTCGAACTCCGGCACATCGCGGAAGAACTCCTCGACCTGGTCGGGCGAGGCGAAGCCCATGACGCGCTCCACGCCGGCGCGGTTATACCATGAGCGGTCGAACAGCACGATCTCGCCGCCGGCCGGAAGATGCGGCACGTAGCGCTGGAAATACCACTGCGACCGCTCGCGCTCCGTCGGCGCCGGCAGGGCGACGGTCCGGCAGATGCGCGGGTTCAGCCGCTGCGAGATGCGCTTGATCACGCCTCCCTTTCCCGCCGAGTCGCGGCCTTCGAAGATGACGACCAGCTTGAACTTCGTATAGGCGACCCAGTCCTGCAGCTTGACCAGCTCGGCCTGCAGGCGGAACAGCTCGTGAAAGTAGAAGCGCCGCTCGATCTCCGACTTGTGCCGGAGATCGGTGATCTTTTTGAGCTCGGCGGAGACGCGTTCGTCGTCGATCTCCATCTCGAGCTCTTCGTCGAAGCTGTCCTGAAGCTCGGCATCGACCCAGGACCTCGAGTCTCCGCCGTTCTTGCCTTCGCTCATCTGGCCCCCTCCGCCGACCCGGCGACAGCCGCACGTTGCGGCGCGCGTGCCCGGACCGCGCCATTTCCCCTGCGCGGACTCCTGGCGCCGGTTCCGTGCGAGAATGATGACAATCCATGCCTGCACCGGCCGCCGGCGCTGTAGTCATGCGCCGACCCGTTCGCTAGCCTGCGGTCAAGGAAGCGTCCGAAGACGTCCAGGGAGCGCACGGATGAAGACCATCAAGGGCCCGGCCCTGTTTCTCGCCCAGTTCGCCGGCGACAAGGCTCCGTTCAACACCTTCGACGGCATCTGCGGCTGGGCCGCCTCCATCGGCTACGAAGGGGTCCAGATCCCGGCCTGGGACGGCAGGCTGTTCGATCTCGCCAAGGCTGCCGAGAGCAAGACCTACTGCGACGAGATCATGGGTGTAGCGGCCAAGCACGGCCTCGCGATCACCGAGCTCGCCACGCATCTGCAAGGGCAGCTCGTGGCCGTGCATCCGGCCTATGACGAGGGGTTCGACGCGTTCGCCGCACCGCATGTGCGCGGCAATCCCAAGGCCCGGCAGGAATGGGCCGTGCAGCAGATGCTGATGGCCGCGAAGGCGTCCCGGCATCTGGGCCTCGACGCCTCGGCGACGTTCTCGGGCGCCCTCGCCTATCCCTATCTCTATCCCTGGCCGCCGCGGCCCAAGGGTCTGATCGAGACGGCCTTCGACGAGTTGGCGCGGCGCTGGCGGCCCATTCTCGACGCCTACGACGAGGTCGGCGTGGACGTCTGCTACGAGATCCATCCGGGCGAAGACCTCCTGGACGGGACCTCGTATGAAAAGTTCCTCGGCAAGGTCGGCAACCACAAACGGGCCTGCATCAACTACGACCCGTCGCACTTCGTGCTGCAGGCGCTGGACTATCTGCAGTTCATCGATTTCTACCACGAGCGTATCAAGGCCTTCCACGTCAAGGACGCGGAGCTGAACCCGACCGGCAAGCAGGGCGTGTTCTCGGGCTTCGCGGACTGGCCCGAGCGCGCCGGTCGCTTCCGCTCACCGGGCGACGGCGACGTCAATTTCGGGGCGATCTTCAGCAAGCTCACCCAGTACGGCTATGGCAGCTGGGCCGTCGTCGAGTGGGAATGTTGCCTGAAGGCACCCGAGCAGGGTGCCGCCGAGTCGGCCGACCTCGTCCGCTCGCACATCATCGAGGCGACCACCGCCAACTTCGAGGACTTCGCCGGCGGCGGCGCTGCGGACGAAGCCGCCAACCGGCGGGCGCTCGGTCTCGACAGGTGAGCCGCCGTCGCCGCCTCCGGCTGGGCATGGTCGGAGGCGGTCCCGACGCCCTCATCGGCGCCGTCCATCGGCTCGCGGCTCGGATGGACGACCAGTTCGAGCTGGTGGCCGGCTGCTTCGCCTCGACGCCGGAGCGTTCGCTGGCGGGTGCCGCGGAGATCGGGGTGCCGCCCGAACGGGCTTACGGCTCCTACGCCGTGATGGTGGAGCGCGAACGCGATCGAAGCGACCGCATCGATGCAGTCGCGATCGTCACGCCGAACCACCTCCATCTGCCTGTCTCGGCGGCATTCCTGGCGGCCGGTTTCGATGTGATCTGCGACAAGCCGCTGACGCGGACGGTGGCAGAGGGCGAGGACCTGGTCCGGGCAGTAGAGGACTCCGGCCGGGTCTTCGTGCTGACCCACAACTACACGGCCTATCCGATGGTGCGCGAGGCACGGGTCCTCGTCGCGGCCGGTGCGCTCGGCCGCCTGCGCATGGTGCAGGTCGAGTATCCGCAGGACTGGCTCTCGACGCCGGTCGACCTGCAGGGGCACAAGCAGGCGGAATGGCGGACGGACCCGGCGCGCTCGGGACCGGGCGGCACGGTGGCCGACATCGGCAGCCACGCGCACAACCTCGCCTGCTTCGTGTCCGGGCTCGACCTCCTGGAGGTGGCGGCGGATGTGAACATCCTCGTTCCCGGCCGCCGGCTCGACGACAATGTGCATGCGATGCTGCGCTTCGAGCAGGGCGTCACCGGTATGCTGTGGGCCAGCCAGGTGGCACCCGGCCATGCGAACTCGCTGCGCCTTCGGGTCTATGGCGAGAAGGGCAGCCTCGCCTGGGCGCAGGAGGATCCGGGCGTGCTGCACCATGCGGCCCTGGGCGAGGCGCCGCGCGCGATCGCCCGCGGCAGTGCGGTGGCGGGACCGGCGGCCGCGCGCCTCACCCGCATTCCGAACGGCTGCCCCGAGGGATTCCTCGAGGGCTTCGCCAACATCTACCGCGATGCCGCCGAGCTGATCTGGGCGCGGATCGAGGGACGAAAGCCGGACCCCGAGGCGGCACTGGTGCCCGGCGTCCGCGAGGGGCTGGCCGGCATGCGGTTCATCGAGGCGGTGCTGGCATCGGGCAAGAACAACGGCGCCTGGACGAAGCTGGCGCCACAGGGAGGGAACTGAGCATGGTCGGCGAAAGCTCGCAGGTGGCGTCGGGACCGCGTCGGCGCCTGCGCCTCGGCATGGTCGGCGGCGGCGAAGGGGCCTTCATCGGGGCGGTCCACCGGTTGGCGGCGCGCATGGACGGACGCTACGACCTCGTCGCCGGCGCCCTCTCCTCGACGCCGGAGAAGTCGCGGGCGAGCGGCGAGGCGCTGGGGCTGGACCCCGCCCGCTGTTATGCGAACTTCGACGACATGGCCCGGCGCGAGAAGCGGCTTCGGGACGGCATCGACGTCGTCGCCATCGTCACGCCGAACCATGTGCATTTCCCCGCCGCCAAGGCGTTCCTCGACCGCGGCATCCACGTGATCTGCGACAAGCCGCTGACCACGACCGTCAAGGACGCGCAGAAGCTGGCGCAGGCCGTGGAGAAGTCGGGCTGCGTGTTCGTCCTGACGCACAACTACACCGGCTACCCGATGGTCCGGCAGGCGCGGCAGATGGTGGCCGACGGGCTGCTGGGGACGATCCGCGTCGTCCAGGCCGAGTACGCGCAGGACTGGCTGACCACGAAGCTCGAGGACACGGGCCACAAGCAGGCGGCATGGCGCACGGACCCGGCGCGCTCGGGTCCCGCCGGCTGCACCGGCGACATCGCCACCCACGCCATGAACCTCGCAGCCTTCATCACGGGCCTGAAGCTCGACTCGGTGGCGGCCGAACTGACGAGCTTCATTCCGGGCCGCGTGCTCGACGACAATGCCGGGATCCTCCTGCGCTTCGAGGGCGGGGCGAAGGGCATGCTGTGGGCGAGCCAGGTCGCACCCGGCAACGAGAACGCCCTCAAGGTCCGCATCTACGGCGACAAGGGCGGGCTCGAATGGGCCCAGGAGGACCCGAACTACCTGCACTTCACGCCCTATGGCGAGCCACCCCGCCTGATCCGGCGCGGGGGCTCCGGGGCGGAAGCGGTCGCGGGCCGGGTCACCCGCATTCCGGCCGGGCACCCCGAGGGCTATCTGGAAGGCTTCGCCAACATCTACACGGATGCCGCCGAGTTGATCTGGGCCAAGATCGACGGCCGCCAGCCCGATCCCGGTGCCACTGCGGTCCCGACCGTCGAGGACGGTGTGGAGGGTGTCACCTTCATCGACGCGGTGGTGCGCTCCAGCGCCAGGAACGGCGCCTGGACCAAGCCAGCCCGCTGAGGTGGCGGTCATGACCAAGCCCTTGCGGATCGGCATGATCGGCTACGGCTTCATGGGCCGGGCGCATTCCAACGCTTATCGCAAGGTCGCCAACTTCTTCCCCGACCTGCGGCACCGACCCGTGCTGCAGGCGGTATGCGCCCGCGCTGCCGACAAGGCGCGGGCCTTCGCCGAAACCTGGGGCTACGCCCATGTCGAGACCTACTGGCGCAAGCTCGTGACGCGCCCCGACATCGACGCGGTCGACATCTGCGTGCCGAACAACCTCCACAAGGACATCGCGTTGGCGGCGGCCGCCAACGGCAAGATGATCCTCTGCGAGAAGCCGCTCGCCATGGACGTGGCCGAGGGCGAGGTGATGGTGGAGGCGGTCGAGCGCGCCGGCGTGCCGACCATGGTCTGGTACAACTACCGACGCGTGCCTGCGGTGTCGCTGGCCCACCAGATCGTCGAGGAGGGCCGGATCGGCCGGCCCTATCACTACCGCGCCCAGTTCCTGCAGGACTGGACCATCGCCGCCGACGTGCCGCAGGGCGGTGCCGCCCTCTGGCGGCTGGACGTGAAGGCCGCGGGCTCCGGCGTGACGGGCGACCTCCTCGCCCACACGATCGATACAGCGATGTGGCTCAACGGGCCGATCACGCAGGTGACGGCCGCGACCGAGACCTTCGTCAGGGAGCGGCTGCATCAGGACACCGGCAAGGTCGAGCCGGTCGGGATCGACGATGCCTGCGTGTTCCTCTGCCGCTTCGCCAACGGCTCGATGGGGGTGTTCGAGAGCACCCGCTACGCCCGCGGCCACAAGGCGCTGAAGACGTTCGAGCTGAACGGCGCCGACGGGTCGGTGATGTGGGACCTGGAGGAGCCGGAGTATCTCGACTTTTTCGAGTACCGCACTCCCGACTCGGGCGAGAAGGTGCCGTCCCACCTGACGGGCTGGAGGCGGATCCACGTCACCAATGCCGAGCACCCCTACATGCGGAATTGGTGGGTACCGGGTCTCGTGATCGGCTACGAGCACAGCTTCGTGCACGCCGTAGCGGACTTTCTGCGCGGCCTGGAGACCGGCGTCGCCGCAGAGCCCGACTTCCGCGAGGCCTTGCGCACGCAGCGGGTCTGTGATGCGGTGCTTCGATCGGCCGTTGCGGGCACGTGGGAGAACACGGGCCTGAGCTGACGGCGGGGCGCCGCACTCAGGGAGAGATTAGGATGCCGGCCAAGAAGATCCTGATGCTGACCGGGGAGTTCAGCGAGGAATACGAGATTTTCGTCTTCGAGCAGGCGATGCACGCCGTCGGGCACACGGTCCATGTGGTCTGCCCCGACAAGAAGGCGGGCGAGAACATCAAGACCAGCCTGCACGACTTCGAGGGCGACCAGACCTACACCGAGAAGCTCGGCCACCTCTACACGCTGAACAAGACCTTCGCGGACGTCGACCCGTCGACCTACGACGCCGTCTATGTCGCGGGCGGGCGCGGCCCCGAATACATCCGCATCGATCCCCGCGTGCAGCGCATCGTGCGGCACTTCCACGAGGCGAAGAAGCCGATCTTCACCATCTGCCACGGTGCCCAGGTGCTGATGGCGGTCGAGGGCGTGCTGACCGGCAAGCGGGTCGCCGCGCTGCACTATTGCGAGCCCGAGGTGCGCCTGGCCGGCGGGATCTATGTCGACGTCGAGCCGACCGGTGCCTGCGTGGACGGCAATCTCGTCTCCGCCAAGGGCTGGCCCGGCCTAGCGGCGTTCATGCGCGAGTGCCTGAAGGTGCTGGGCACCGAGATCCACCACCGTTGACGCGGTTGGAGGACCGAGGGGGTCAGCCGAAGCGGCCCGTGATGTACTCCTCGGTCTTCTTCTCCTTCGGTGCGGTGAAGATGCCGTTGGTCTCGCCGTACTCGATCAGCTCGCCCAGATACATGAAGGCCGTGTAGTCGGAGACGCGGGCCGCCTGCTGCATGTTGTGGGTGACGGCCACGATGCAGTAGTCCGATTTCAGATCGTCCATCAGTTCCTCGATCTTCGCGGTCGAGATCGGATCGAGGGCAGAGGTCGATTCGTCCATCAGCAGGACGGAGGGCCGCACGGCGATGGCACGGGCGATGCAGAGGCGCTGCTGCTGGCCGCCCGACAGGCCGAGGCCGCTCTGGCCGAGCTTGTCCTTCACCTCGTCCCACAATGCAGCGCGGCGGAGCGAATGCTCGATGCGCTCGTCCAGTGCCGCCTTGGACAGCCGCTCGTACAGCCGCACGCCGTAGGCGATGTTGTCGTAGATCGTCATCGGAAACGGCGTCGGCTTCTGGAACACCATGCCGATCTTGGAGCGCAAGATGTTCACGTCATGCCGGCCGTCGATGACGTTCTCGCCCTCGAACATCACCTGACCGGTAGCCTTCATACCCGGATAGAGCGCGTACATCCGGTTCAGGATGCGCAGCAACGTGGTCTTGCCGCAGCCCGACGGGCCGATGAACGCCGTGATCCGCTTGTCGTAGATCGGCAGGTTGACGTTCTTCAGCGCGTGAAAGCCGTTCGGATAGTAGAAGTCGAGATTGCGGATGAGGATCTTCTCCTCGGGGTGTGCCGGCTCGACCTGATGCTGCGGCGGGAAGTGGACGCCGGGATGGGTGCCGGAAGCCTGTGCGGTCTGCATGTCGGTTCCTTCACTTCTTCCCGGCCGAGAGGCTGCGGGCGATGATGTTCAGCATGAGAATGGTGACGGTGATCAGCAGAGCGCCGGCCCAGGCGAGCTGCCGCCAGTCCTCGTAGGGGCTCATCGCATACTGGAAGATGACCACGGGCAGGTTGGCCATCGGCTGGTTCAGGCTGGCGGTGAAGAACTGGTTGTTGAGCGAGGTGAACAGCAGCGGGGCGGTCTCGCCGCTGATGCGGGCAACGGCCAGGAGCACGCCCGTGATCATGCCGGCCCGGGCGGCCTTGTAGAGGATGTCGATGATGGTCCGGTATTTCGGTGCACCCAGCGCCTGGGCCGCCTCGCGCAACTGCGTCGGGACGAGGGTCAGCATGTCCTCGGTCGTCCGCACCACGACCGGGATCACGATCACGGCGAGCGCAAAGGCACCGGCAAGGCCGGAGAAGTGCCCCATCTGCGCCACCATCACCGTGTAGATGAACAGGCCGACGACGATGGAGGGTGCGCTGAGCAGGATGTCGTTCACGAACCTGACGACATTCCCAAGCAGATTGTTGCGGCCGTACTCGGCCAGATAGGTTCCGGCCATGATGCCGATCGGCGTGCCGATAAGCGTCGCCAGCAGCGTCATCACGACACTGCCGTAGATCGCGTTGATCAGGCCGCCGGCACTACCCGGGGGTGGCGTGCTTTCGGTGAAGATCGAAAGATTGAGCGACGTGAAGCCGTTGTAGAGCAGCGTGCCGAGGATCCAGAACAGGAAGAGGATGCCGATCAGCGCCGAGCCCAGCGAGAGGCTCAAGGCGATGGCATTGGAGCGGCGGCGTGACCCGTAGAGGCTCATCGGCTCAGCTCCCCTGCGCTTTGGCGAGACGTGCCAGCATCAGCCTGGATGCGGCGAGCACGCAGAAGGTGATGAGGAAGAGGATCAGGCCGAGGGCGATGAGCGATCCGACATAGAGGTCGCCCACAGCCTCGGTGAACTCGTTCGCGATCGTGGCCGAGATCGTGGTGCCCGGCTGCAGGATCGAGGTGGAGATCCGGTGCGCGTTGCCGACCACGAAGGTGACGGCCATGGTCTCGCCCAGCGCACGGCCGAGGCCCAGCATGATCGCACCGACCACACCCGTCCGGCCGTAGGGCAGCACGATGTTCCACACCACCTCCCAGGTGGTGGAGCCGAGGCCGTAGGCCGATTCCTTCAGGATCTCGGGCGTGCCGGCGAAGACGTCGCGCATGACCGAAGTGATGAAGGGGAGGATCATCACCGCCAGGATGACACCGGCGGTGAAGATGCCGATGCCGAAGGGCGGGCCCTTGAACAGCATGCCGAGGCCGGGAACGAGGCCCAAGGTGTTGATCAGGAACGGCTCGACGTAGCGCTGCATCAGAGGGACGAGGACGAACAGGCCCCAGATGCCGTAGATGATGCTGGGGATGCCGGCCAGAAGCTCGATCGCCGTGCTGATCGGACGGCGCAGCCGCTCGGGGCACAGCTCGGTCAGGAAGACGGCGATCCCGAAGCTGATCGGGACGCCGAACAGCATCGCGATGATCGAGGTGACGATGGTGCCGTAGATCGGTGCCAGCGCACCGAACTCGTCCATCACCGGATCCCACATGTCGGTCCAGATGAAGGACAGGCCGAACTGCCTGAAGACCGGGATGGACCCGAGGATCAGGGAGAGGATGACCCCACCGAGCAGGGCCAGGACGAGCACGGCGAAGAACAGCGCGGCGACATGGAAGACGCGGTCGATGATCGACTGCCGGGCGGCGATCGAGAAATCTGGCCCTTTGGACGCACGCACCTGACCGGATCCTATAGCCGCAACTGACTGGCTCACGGACATCTCCCGGGTGTGGCAGCGGCGCCGGACGTGCCGACGCCGCTTCCGTCACCGTGCCTCAGGCGGATCTCAAGCCGACCAGAGCGCCGCCCCGTCCGGACCCTTGATCGCCGACCAGCTGTCCTTCGCCAGTTTCACGACCTCGTCTGGCATCGGAACATAGTCCAGCGCCAGCGCCATCTCGTCGCCCTCGGCATAGGCCCAGGCAAAGAAGTCCAGCGCCGACTTGGCGATCGCCGGATCCTTCGGATCGGTCGGGAACAGGATGAAGGTCGCCGCCGTGATCGGCCAGCTCTTGTCGCCCGGCTGGTTGCCCAGCAGGACGGCGAAGTGGTCCGAGTTCGCCCAGTCGGCATTGGCGGCCGCGGCCTGGAACGACTCGGCACCGGGCTCGACCACCTTGCCGGCCGTGTTGACCATCCGGGCATAGGTCATCTTGTTCTGCTTGACGTAGGCGTACTCGACGTAGCCGAGACCGCCCTGTGTCTGGGTCACCATGTTGGCGACGCCGTCATTGCCCTTGCCGCCGATGCCGGACGGCCATTTGACCGAGCTGGCGACGCCGATCGCACTCTTGAACGGCTCGCTGACGGCGGCGAGGTAATTGGTGAAGTTGTAGGTCGTGCCGGACCCGTCCGAGCGATAAACCGGAGCCACCGCCAGATCGGGCAGCTTCGCGTCCGGGTTCAGCGCCTGAATCTTGGCATCGTTCCAGTTGGCGATGTTGCCCATGTAGAGGTCGGCCAGCGTCGGGCCGTCGAGGACGAGCTGACCCGGGGTGATGTCCGGCAGGTTCATGACGGGCACCACGCCGCCCATGACCATCGGGAACTGCGTGCAGGTGATCTCGGCCAACTTCTTGCCGTCGAGCGGCTGGTCGCTGGCGCCGAAAACGACGGTGCGGGCGGTGATCTGCTTGATGCCGCCACCCGAGCCGATCGCCTGGTAGTTCAGGCCGATCCCCGTCTTGTCCTTATAGGCAGCGGCCCACTTGGCGTAGATCGGGTAGGGGAAGGTGGCGCCGGCGCCCGAGATGTCGGCGGCCCGGGCAACCCGCGGCAGAGCGACGGCAGCGGCTCCGGCGAGAGCTCCAGTCAGTACGGTTCTGCGATCCATCGGTGTCTCCTTGGTACGTTTCCGAGCGGCTGCACCGCTCGGTGGATCAGCTCCAGAGAGGCTTGCCTGCGGCATCGACCAGGGCCGACCGCCACAGATCCTCGACAAGGCGGGGTACTTCCGCCGGCAACGGGACGAAGTCATGCGACGCGGCGATCTCGCCGCCGCTGGCATAGGCCCAGGCGAAGAACTTAAGCGCATCGAGCGTGGCCATCGGATCGGCCGGCTGCTTCTTCACGAGCGCATAGGTGGCACCCGTGATCGGCCAGCTGCCGTAGCCCGGCTGGGCCGTCAGCACGACGCGGAAGTCCGGCGCCGCGGCCCAATCGGCGTGCGCCGCGGCCGCCTGGAAGGCAACGCGCGCCGGACGCACCGGCCGTCCGGACTGGTTGTACATGCGGGTGTAGGTGAGGTGCTCGCGGCGGATGTAAGAGTACTCGACATAGCCGATCGCACCCGGGGTGGCGGCCACGGTCTCGACGACCCCGGCACTGCTCTTGGCCTCAAGCGTCGCCACGGGCCACGTCACCTGCAGGCCGGTCCCGACGGCTTTGGCCCAGTCGGCCACCCGCTTCGTCAGGAAGTCCGTGAAGAGGAACGTCGTTCCCGAGCCATCCGCCCGGCGGACGAGCCTGATCGGCAGCCCGGGGAGCTGCAGCCCAGGGTTTGTCCGCTGCAGCTCCGGATCGTCCCAGCGCGTGATCTTCCCGAGATAGATCCCGGCCAGCGTGTCCGCATCCAGGATCAGCTCGCCGGCCTGGATGCCCGGCACATTGATGACGGGACTCACACCGCCGATGATGAACGGAAACTGGACCAGGCCGGCAGCATCCAGCTCGTCGGCCCCGAGCGGCATGTCGCTGGCGCCGAACGCCACCTGCCCGGCCTTGATGCGCGCGACACCCTCGCCGGATCCGACGGCGTCGTAACCGACCTCCGCCTGCCCGTTCGCGGCGAACGCCTTGCCCCACTCCTCGACGACGAGAGCCGCGAACGTCGAGCCGGCGCCGGTGATCCGGGCGGCCCGAGCGGGGCGGGCACGCAGCAAGGCGGCTGCGGATGCAGCCGTGATGACAGTTCTTCGGTCCAACCGGAGCCTCCAGGCACCTCGGGCCCCGTAGTGCCTGTGGTTTGTGACGGTCGTGTTACAGAACGGGTGCAGAAGCGTGCCGCGACTTCCAGCCGCTGCAGGACATCTCTAATGTCGGCGATAGGGAGGCACCGGTAACGACCCCGCGCGACGGGCCGGACCGGGCCGCAACGGCATCGGAAGCAGCGATGAGCGATCTTCGGCTCGACGGCGTGACGAAGCGGTTCGGCCGCGTGACCGCTCTCTCCGACATGTCGCTGGAGGTCCGGGACGGCGAGTTCTTCTGCCTGCTGGGCCCCAGTGCGGCGGGCAAGACGACGACGCTCCGCGTCATCGCCGGGCTGGAGCGGCCGGACACGGGCCGTGTGTTCTTCCGTGGCAAGGACGTCACCGACGCACCCGTTCAGGGTCGCGGCATGGCGATGGTCTTCCAGACCTTCGCCCTCTACCCGCATCTGAGCGTGCGCGAGAACCTCGCCTATCCGCTGCGCGAGGCCGGGGCGTCCGCGGCGGAGATCGACCGGCGGGTCGGCGAGGTGGCCGAGATGCTGCGCATCTCGCACACGCTGCAGCGCAAGCCGACGACCGCGTCCGGCGGCGAGCAGCAGCGCATCGCCATCGGCCGGGCGCTGATCCGGCGGCCGCAGCTGCTGCTGCTCGACGAGCCGCTCACAAACCTAGACGCCAAGCTCCGGCACGACACGCGGGCCGAGTTCAAGCGGCTGCACCGCGAGTTCGGCCTCACCATGCTCTATGCGACGCCGGACGAGTTGGAAGCACTCAGCATGGGCCAGCGCATCGGGGTGATCCGCGACGGCTCGATGGTCCAGGTCGGCACGCCCGATGAACTGTTCGAGCGGCCGCTGGACAGCTTCGTCGCCGCCCATGTCGGGTCGCCCCGGATGAACCTGCTGCCGGCGGTCGTGACGGGCGAAGGCAGCGGCCTGCGCCTGCCGTTCGCCGAGGTGAGCGGCGGCCCCTGGGCGAAGGCGCTGGGCGGCTTCCCCAAGGGCACCGAGATCCTGTTCGGCTTCCGCCCGCACGACGTGCAGCCGGTCGAGGCCGTCGGCCGTGGCCCGCGCTTCTCCGCCAAGGTCCACCTGACCGAGCCGCTGGGCGACATCACCGTGCTCGACATGGAGGCGCAGAACACGCCGTTCCGCATGGTCCTGCCGGAAGAGCGCGCCATCCGTTACCGCGAAGGGGACACCATCGAGCTCGAACTCGCTGTGGCAGAGAGTCACGCCTTCACGATGGACACCGGAACGGCGATCCGATAACCCTTTCGTTACCTTCGCAAACGACCGTCCGGTAATCCCGAACGTCGGTTTGTGAGAAAGGCAAGAACGGGAGGTTGGACGATGGCAGGGAAAAAGGCTGCCTGGAGTGTCGCTGCCGCAGGGATTGCCGCCGGCTTGGTGTTATCCGCGGTAACTACTGCGAACGCCAAGGATATCGTGATCAAGATGGCGGTGCCCGATTGGCCGCCGACCCGTATCATGCAGGATCTGGCGAACGAGCGCTACAAGTCGCCGTCGGGCAACAACGTGAAGCTCGAGGCCGACTTCATTCCCTGGCCCGTTTACTATGAACGCCTCGCCGCCTCGCTCACCTCGGGCGAGAAGAAGTACCAGATGGCGGTGTCCGACAGCCAGTGGCTCGGCGCCTTCGTCGAGGGCGGCTACTACAAGAAAATCAACGAGTTCGTCGACAAGGACCCGGAGTTGCAGGCGATCTTCGCCGACCTCCATCCCAACCTGGTCGCGGCCTACTCCACCTACCCGCACAAGTCCGAGAACCTGTACGGCTTCCCGCAGATGCCGGACGTTCTCGTCGTCTATTATCGCACCGACGTCTTCTGCAACCAGGAAGAGCAGGCTGCGTATCAGGCCAAGTACGGCATGAAGTTGCCCTGCGATCCGTCCGAGATGGACGTCGCGGACTGGGATCAGGTGAAGAACTTCGGCGAGTTCTTCCGCCGCTCGAAGGGCGAGAAGCTGGCCGGGCAGACGCTCGACGACGATTTCTACGGCATCGCCTACCAGGCCGGTAAGGACTACGACTTCGCGATCATGCAGGTGAACGGGTTCATCTGGCAGCACGGCGCGTCGATCTGGGACGAGACGCAGGCCCCCAACGGTCAGGCCGAAGGTGTCGTCAACTCGCCCGAGGCCGTGAAGGCCCTGGAGCACTATCTCTCGCTGATCCAGTACATGCCGCCCGTGGTGAAGACGGGCACCATGGACATCTTCAAGACCGATGAACTGTTCCGTGAAGGCAAGGTCGCCTACATGGTGCAGTGGATCGGCTTCGCCGAGAGCACGATCAGCCCGAAGACCTCGAAGGTCTTCGACAAGGTCGCGTTCGCCCGGGCCCCCGGCCTGAAGCAGGCCGACGGCACGATCTCCTACTGGAACAATATCGGCGGCCAGCCCTTCGTGCTCACCACCTGGAACTCGCCCGAGGTGGAGCAGGAGTCGCTGAACCTCGTGAAGTGGTGGCTCTCGCCCGAGACCCAGACCGAGTATGCGCGCCGCGGCGGCCAGAGCGGGCGTCGCAGCGTGTACGAGAAGGACGACTACGTCACCTTCCGTCCGTGGAACCGGACCTGGGCCGCCAGCCTCGACTGGCAGAAGGACGTCTGGCACGTGCCCGACTTCTTCGAGCTCCTGGTCCAGTCGCAGGAAGAGTATGTGAAGGCGATCACCGGCCAGCAGGACGCCAAGACGACGATGGACAACATCGCCGCCTTCCAGCAGGACCTGCTGACCCAGGCTGGACTGATCAAGTAACCATCGCCTGACGCAAGGGCGGGTGCAGGCGCTGCACCCGCCCCCCTTCCCTGCCATCGAGCATTCCGGGCAACGTATGAACGCGGCAGTGATCGATGCCGGGCGCCTGCCCGGTCTCCTGGCACCGACATGGTCGAACTGGCGCCTGGCGCTGATCGCGGCCGTCGTGCTGAGCCCGCTCGCCATCGCGCTCCTGCCCGTTCAGCTCTCCTATTGGATCGCCTTCGCCCTCGTCGCCCTCGTCTGCGTCACGGCGGTCGTGAACGCCTGGGGTCGCTACACCGGCGGCCTGCTAGTCGCACCGGCTCTGGCTCTCCTCTTCCTCATGAACATCTTTCCGCTGATGTGGTCGTTCGGGCTGAGCTTTTTCGCTTTCCGGGCCAACCGCATAGCACCCCCGAAGTTCGTCGGCCTCGACAATTACGAATGGGTGCTGAACGACACGACGGTCTGGGACCGCCTCCAGGTGACCGCTTTGATGGTCGTCCTGACGGTCACGCTGCAGATGATCATCGGCTTCCTGCTGGCGCTGCTGTTCGAGCGCCAGTTTCCGCTGCGTCGCTACCTGCTGATCCTGGTGCTCACGCCGATGATGCTGTCCTACGTCGCCGTCGGCGCCTTCTTCCGCTACTATTACGAGCCGACATTCGGCCTTTTGAGCCAGGCGATCCGCGCGTTCACCGGGCAGCCCTTCATTCTGCTGGAGAGCCCGGCCGGTGCGATCGCCGGCATCGTCATCGCCGATGCCTGGATGTGGTCGCCCTTCGTCATGCTGCTGGTCCTGGCCGGTCTCGTCTCCGTGCCGAAATACCTCTACGAGGCCGCCGAGATCGATCGTGCCTCCTGGTGGCGCAAGTTCCGCACGATCACCTTTCCCTACATCAAGGGCCTGCTGCTGCTCGCCCTGCTCTTCCGCACGATCGAGGCCTTCAAGCTGTTCGATCTCGTCTTCCTCATCACCAATGGCGGGCCCGGGACGGCGACCGAGACCATCGGCGTGTACGTCTATCGCCTGGCGTTCCAGTATTTCCGGACCAGCCAGAGTGCGGCTCTCGCCTACATCATCCTGTTCATCGTGATCGTGCTGACGAACCTCTACCTCTACTTCGTCAACCGGCGGACGCAGGAGGCCTGAGATGGCGGAGCGGCGTCCCATCGGGCAGGCGGGCTGGGGCTGGACCCTCGGTGCAGCCGTGGTGTCCCTGATCTACTTCTTCCCTGTCCTGTGGATTATCCTGACCGCGTTCAAGACCCACAACGACGCGCTGGCGATCCCGCCCGTCTGGTTCTTCACGCCCACGCTCGAGAACTTCGTCGAGGTGTTCAGCCGGGCCTACAGTGCGGGTGCCGAGGCGGTGGACACGGGCTTCGCCCGCTTCTTCTTCAACTCGATCTTCATCTCGGGCTCGTCCGTCGCCATCGCCCTCGTGATCGGCACGCTGGCGGCCTACGGCTTCTCGCGCTTCCCGCTGAAGGGTAACGACACCTACCTCTTCATCATCCTGACCACCCGAATGATGCCGGCGATCGTGGTCATCATCCCGATCTTCCTGATGTTCCAGGTCACGGGTCTGGCCGGCAGCTATCTCGGAATCATCCTGCTCTACACCGCCTTCAACCTGCCCTTCACCGTCTGGATGATGAAGAGCTTCTTCGACGAACTGTCGCTCGACGTCGAGGACGCGGCCCGGATGGACGGCAGCACCGAGCGGAAGCTGTTCTTCAAGATCTGCATGCCGCAGGTGATGGCCGGCATCGCCGCCACGGCCGTGTTCGGCCTGATCCTGACCTGGAACGAGTTCCTCCTCGCCCTGCTGCTGACCGGCGTGGAGACCCGCACGATCCCGGTCGCCATGGCACAGACGATCGGCGGCGACATCGGCGTGCGCTGGGGCCTCCTGGCCGCCATCGAGACGCTGTTCCTGATCCCGGTGATCGTGGTCGTCTTCTTCCTGCAGAATCACCTGCTGCGCGGCGTCACCTTCGGCACGATCAAGCGCTGAGGACCCATGTCGACGATCGAGGTCCGCTCGCTCACCAAGCACTTCGGCCCGCTGAAGGCCGTCGACAATGTCGACCTGTCGGTGGCCGCGGGCGAGGTCGTCTGCCTGCTCGGGCCCTCGGGCTGCGGCAAGACCACGACCCTACGGATGATCGCCGGCCTCGAGAGTGCGACCTCGGGCGAGATCCTGGTCGCTGGGAGGCGGGTCAACGAGCTGTCGCCCTCGCAGCGCGACATCGCGATGGTGTTCCAGTTCTACGCGCTCTACCCGAGCCTGACGGTGCGCGAGAACCTGGCCTTTCCGCTGCAGTCCGAGGGTCTCACCCAGGCCGAGATCGACCGCCGAGTCGATCAGGTGGCGGAAACGCTCGAACTCACCGACGTCACGGACCGCATCCCCGGCCGGCTTGCCGAGGGCGAGAAGCAGCGGGTCGCGGTCGGCCGCTCGATCGTCCGCGATCCGAACTGCTTCCTCTTCGACGAGCCGCTGTCACGCCTCGACGTCGAGCTGCGGCAGCAGATGCGCGGCAAGATCAAAGAGGTGCTGAACGGGCTCTCCAAGGCGACGGTGATCGTCACCCACGACCAGCTCGAAGCGCTCACCATGGCCGACCGGATCGCCGTCATGCGCGACGGGCGGATCGAGCAGGTCGCGAGCCCGCACGAGATCTTCACCAAGCCCGCCAACCTGTTCGTCGCCAGCTTCATCGGCACGCCGCAGATGAACCTGATGCAGGCGCGCTATCTCGGCGCCGATGGCGGGTTGGCACGCTACGCGATCGACGCGCAGGAACTGCGCCTGCCGATGGATCGGGCCGCATCCCAGCTCGCCAGCGGTGCCAGCGTAACGCTCGGCATCCGGCCGCGTGCCTTCGACCTCGCCTCGGAGCAGGAACTGGACACGCTGACTGCCGAGGCGGACCTGATCGAGCCCATGGGGGCGGAAACGCTCATCCACGGCGTCGAGGCGGGCCGCGACATCCGCGTCGTCGTCCCGCGACAGGCGCGGGTCCAGCCGGGTAACCGACTGCATCTACGGCCGAAGCTGGGGCAGGTCCATGTCTTCGCCGAAAGCGGTGCGAGGATCAGCGCATGAGCACACCATCGCCCGTCGGCATGTCGGCCGCCACGGCTGGCCGGGTTGCGAATGCCATCATCCTGCTCTGCGCCGCATCGCTGATCATGATCTTCCAGCCCTTCTCGAAGCTCGCTTCGGGCATCGGGATGGGCCTCGTCGTGCTGGGCGGCCTCGCCTTCAACCTCGTGCCGATGTGCGAGCCCGGCCGTCCGGCCCGCGACCTCTGGCGCGCGTCGCTGATCGTGGTCGTCGTGTTCATCATCGTGTTCTTGATCGCCGTCGGGTCGGCGCACCTGTACGGGCTCTATGTCCAGGCGAGCCGCGGCTGATCCTTAGTCGTCAGGTAGGGCCACCGGCGTCCACAGCACCTGCTCGATGCGGCGGGCACCCGTCGCCAGCATGACGAGACGGTCGTACCCGAGGGCGATCCCGCTGGCGGGCGGCATCTCGCCGAGTGCGGCGAGGAAGTCCTCGTCGAGCGGGTAGCGCTCGCCGTAGACGCGATGCTTCTCGTCCATCTCCAGGAGAAAGCGACGGCGCTGCTCGACCGGATCGGTCAGTTCGCCGAACGCGTTCGCCAACTCTACGCCGCAGGCATAAAGCTCGAACCGCTCGGCGAAGCGCGGATCGTCCTGTTTCGGCCGGGCCAGGGCGGCCTCGGCGGTTGGGTAGTCGCACAGGACGGTCGCCCGTCCCCTGCCGATGGCCGGCTCCACACGCTCAACGAGCACCCGGCTGAAGATGTCGGCCCAGGTATCGTCCGCAGCGACACGGATACCCGTCCGGAGGACAGCACCGGCCAGCACCTCGCGATCGGTGCTGCCGTCACCATGGATGCTGGCCCCGAGGTCGATGCCGGCGAACCGACTGAATGCCTCAACGAGCGTCACCCGGTCGGGCTGCGATCGGGGATCGACCATCTCCTTTCCATGAGCAAGCCCGGACGACCCGGCAGCATCGGCCGCAAGGCGCAGAAGCGCTGCACAGTCCTCGATGAGCGTTTCGTAGCTCTCGCCCGCACGGTACCACTCCAGCATCGTGAACTCGGGGTGGTGGAGCGGACCGCGCTCGCGGTTGCGGAAGACGTGGGCGAAGGTGAAGAGGCGCGTCTCGCCGGCCGCCAAAAGCTTCTTGCAGGCGAACTCCGGGGAAGTATGGAGGTAGAGGGGCCCCGCTTGAGCAGGATCGGTGCCGACGAGCCTCGTCTCGAAGGCGTGCAGATGCGCTTCGTTGCCCGGCGACACCTGCAGGATCGCGGTGTCGACCTCCACAAAGCCCTGGTCGAGGAACCAGCTACGGATGGCCGTCTGGATGCGGCTGCGTGCGAGCAGGAAGGGCCGGCGGTCGGCGTGCACGTGCGGCCGCCACCAAGGCGAGGGCTCGCTCACTGCGGTCTCCGTTACGTGGGTGACGGCGATCCGTCTGGACCGGAAGCGCCGGTCAGGCTAAGGGCACCGGCAACGCGCGCCGGACAGGATTCGGCGGCGCACTCCTGTTATTGTCAAGGATCGTTATGGCCAGGGTCATCGCCAGCTCGCTGCGCAAGGGTAACGTCGTCGATCTCGACGGCAAGCTCTACGTCGTCCTCACCGCGCAGAACATCCACCCGGGCAAGGGTACCCCGGTGACGCAGCTCGACCTGCGCCGGATCAGCGACGGCGTGAAGATCTCGGAGCGCTACCGCACCACGGAGCAGGTGGAGCGCGCCTTCGTCGAATCGCGCGAGTACAGCTTCCTGTACGCCGACGGCGAGGGTCATCATTTCATGAACCCCGAGAGCTACGAGCAGGTCGTGGTCTCGAAGGACATCCTGGGCGACGGTGCTGCCTATCTGCAGGAAGGCATGGCCGTGCAGCTGAGCCTGCACGAGGGCAACCCGATCGCGATCGAGCTGCCGCAGCGCGTGACGCTGGAGATCGTCGAGACCGAACCCACGACGAAGGGCCAGACGGCATCCTCCTCGTACAAGCCCGCCGTGCTGTCGAACGGTGTGCGCACGATGGTGCCACCGCACATCAGTGCCGGCACGCGCGTCGTCATCATGACCGAGGACGCGTCCTACGTGGAGCGCGCGAAGGACTGAAGTCCGACCCGCCTAGAGCAACGACTTCAGCGCGAAGCCGTCGTCGCCCGCCTGCTCGGGGCTGACGGCGACTCCGCTCGTCAGCAGGCGCCGGGCCACCATATGGTCGCCCGGCCGGTTCACGCTATCGACGGAGACCATCTCGCCCGCACGGTAGTAGAAGATCGAGAAGCTCTTCGCGGCCGGATCGCCGCGCAGGACGGTCTGGTCGTGACCCGTGGCCAGACCCGCCATCTGCAGCTTCAGATGGAACTGGTCGGACCAGAACCAGGGCAGCGCCGAGTAGGGTGACGCTTCGCCCAAGATCGTGGCCGCCACGGCCTTCCCCTGATCGAGCGCGTTCTGCACCGATTCGAGCCGCACCGGTCCCTCGACGCTCGGGTGCGGAAAGCGGGCGCAGTCACCGATGGCAAAAATGTCAGGGTCGCTCGTCCGCAGGAGTTCGTCCACCAGGATCCCGTCCCGGCACTCGAGCCCGGCCTCCGCCGCCAGCTCGACATTGGGCAGCACGCCAATGCCGACGATGACGAGATCGGCCGGCAGGAGGGTGCCGTCCCGGAGCCGGACGCCGGTCACCCTGCCCCCCTCGCCTTCCACGGCGGAGACGACCGTGCCGAGCCGGACGTCGACGCCGTGCTCGCGATGCAGTCCGAGAAAGAACTCGGAGACGAGCGGCGGCACGACGCGCGCCATCAGGCGGTCGAGCGCTTCCAGCACTGTGACGTGGCAGCCGAGTTCGTTGGCCACAGCCGCCGCCTCCAGGCCGATGAAGCCGCCGCCGACCACGACCACGCGCTTGCCGGCATGCAGCCGGGCCTTCAGCTCCAGCGCGTCCTCCAGAGTGCGGACATAGAGCACGCCGGACAGATCCGCACCCGGCACGGGAAGCGGTCGAACGCGGGCACCCGTCGCCAGCACCAGATGATCGTAGGCGATCCGGTCACCGCTCGCGGTCGTCACCTCTTTGCCTGCGCGATCGACGCGGTCGACCCGCGTCTCGAGGCGCAGGTCGATGTCGTTGGCGGTGAAGTAATCTGACTTGCGGAAGAAGAGCGCCTCCTGCGCCACCTCGTCTTTGACGAAGCCTTTCGACAGCGGCGGCCGCTGATAGGGACGGTAGGGCTCGTCGGCCAGGAGGACGATCGGGCCCTGATGGCCGCCGCTGCGCAGCGATGCCGCTGTCTGGAAGCCGCCCTGGCCACCGCCGACGATGACAACGGTGGACATCAACGAAGCTCGATCATGGAAGGGGTCCGCGTGCTGTGTCGGCGCACGCTCGCCCGATCGACCCTGCGGCGCAACCCTACCTTAGGCCGCGCCGTCGACGAAGACGTTCTCGTCCGCCCCGTGCGGCACGGGTGCGGGCCGCTCGCACAGCGTCTCGATCCGCACCCGATGGCCCTCGACCGAGGACCGCTCCAGGGCCTCCATCACTTCGAGCACGTGGAGTGCCAAGTCGCCGTTGGCCCGATAGGGCCGCCCCGCCCGGATCGCCTGCGCCATGTCGAGCACGCCAATGATCCGGTAGTCGGCCACCATGTCGCCCCGCCGCGTGTCGCGATTCGGGATGCCGAAGGGGAAGGCCGCGATCGCCAGATCCTCCCAGTCGCCGTCGCGGACCGAGATCTTCGGTGTGCCGCCGAAGAAGTTGGGGTCGGGATTCAGAATGGAGCCCTCGGTGCCGTAGAACTCGATCGGCAGCCGCGTGTGCTTCCAGATGTCCCAGGACACGGTGAAGGCGACGTTGGCCCCGCTCGCGAAGACGAGAGCGCCGTTGACCGTGGTCGGTACCTCGACGGCGATCACCTCGCCGTTGCGCGGCTCGCTCGTCACCGTACGCGTGTCCTGGCCGCGCGAGGCGTGCGCCACGACGCTGGCGACCGGGCCCAGCACGTTGACGAGTTGCGTGATCGGATAGCAGCCGATGTCCAACACCGGCCCGCCGCCGCGCTTGAAGAAGAAGCTGGGGTTCGGGTGCCACATCTCCATGCCGGGCGTGGCGAAGCACACGGCCCCGCCGACCACCTTGCCGATGCGCCCCTCGTCGACCGCCTCGCGTACAGCCTGATGGCTGGCGCCGAGGAACGTGTCGGGCGCCGAGCCGACCTGCAGGCCCTTGGCGCGGGTGGCGGCGATCACCTCGCGCGCCTCGGCGAACGAGGCGGCGAGCGGCTTCTCGGTATAGAAGTGCTTGCCGGCCTCGATCGTGCGCAGGCCGACCTCGGCATGCGCCAGCGGCACGGTCAGGTTGATGACGATCTCGATTTCCGGATCGGCCAGGAGATCCTCCACCGACATCGCCTGAATTCCGTAGGCTTCAGCCTTCGCCTTGGCGACCTCCGGCGCGATATCCGCACATGCCTTCACGCTGACGAGCGAGGAGCGCCCAGCACCCCGCAGATAGGCGTCGCTGATGTTACCGCAGCCGACGATGCCGAGCTTGACCGGTGCCATGACGGTTTCCTGGATCAGCGGATGGAGGCGAGCACGAACTCGCGGCTGTTGCGGGCGAAGGCGACCGGATCCTTCGGCTTGTCGTGCTCCAGCACCATGAGATCCGCACCATTCGCACGGGCCAGCGACCAGAGCTTCGGCCAATCGAGGACGCCGCGGCCGACATCGGCCCAGCCGTCCTCGTCCTGGTTCTGCCCCTCGGGTGCGATGTCCTTCACGTGCGCGCAGACGAGCCGGTCGCGATAGCGTTCGAGCCAAGCGGCCGGGTCGGCCTTGCCGCGCACCAGCCAGGCGATGTCGGCCTCCCAGCGCAGCGGCGAGCTGCCGGCACCCTCGAACAGATGCTGCAGCGGCGTGCTGCCGTCGGTAAAGGGCTCCAACTCCCAATGATGGTTGTGGTAGCCCAGCACGAGCCCCTGGCCCGCGAACTGGTCCGCCAGCCGGCCCAACTCGGCGCCGACGCCCCGCCAATACTCGGCCGGTCCCTGGCGCTCCTCGGGCGGCACGGCCGGCATGTAGAGCTGCGTCACGCCCACGGTCTTCGCCTGCTCGACGACCCAGTCGGGCCGCGAGCGGAGGTCGGCCATGCCCACGTGTGAGCTGGGTGCGGTAAGGCCGCGGCTGTCGAGCTTGGCGCGGGTGCCGGCCGCATCCACCAGCTGACCGCCGATCGTCTCCACCTTCTTGAACCCGAGCCCGGCCAGGGCGTCGAGCTGGCGGTCGAGATCGCCGTACTCGCGCAGGGAGTAGAGCTGGATCGAGAGGATGTCCTCGGGCTTCATCGATGCCGAATCCTTGTCTTGGCTCACAGCCTCTCGCCGTCGGATTGGTCGAACAGCGAGATGCGGGCCGGGTCCATGTCGAGCGAGCAGGCCGACCCGACCGGGGGCAGCCGCTCGCCGGTGATGCGAACCGCCATGGTGGTCCCGTCGGACCTGCACCAGGCTAGATTGTCGGAGCCCATCGGCTCGACCAGCTCGATGCTGAAGCCGGGCCAGCCGGCGCCATCGGAGCGTGCTTGGAGATTCTCGGGCCGGACCCCCAGCGTCACGGGCATCCCGGCCTCGGGCCGCCGCTTGAACTGGTAGCCGGCGAGCGACAGACGATGGCCGCCGACCTCGATGTCGAGCGCGCCAGTGCCGTCCACCAGCCTTCCGTCGACGAAGTTCATCCGCGGATTGCCGACGAAGCTCGCCACGAACTTGTTGGCCGGACGATGATAGGTCTCGATCGGGCTCGCCAGCTGCTGGATCTTCTGGTCCTTCATGACCGCGATCCGGTCGGCCAGCGTCAGCGCCTCGATCTGGTCGTGGGTGACATAGATCATCGTCGTCGAGCCCAGCGCCTGGTGGAGGCGCTTGATCTCGACCCGAAGCTCGTTGCGCAGCTGGGCGTCGAGGTTCGAGAGGGGCTCGTCGAACAGGAACACGGCGGCGTCCCGGACCAACGCCCGGCCGATAGCCACCCGCTGCCGCTGGCCGCCCGAGAGCTGGTCGGGCCGACGGTCGAGCAGGTGGCCGATCTGCAGCATCTCGGCGGCGCGCGCCACGCGCTTCTCGATCTCGGGCTGGGGTGTCTTCGCCATCCTGAGACCGAACGACATGTTCTGGCGCACGCTCATGCGCGGGTAGAGCGCGTAGGACTGGAACACCATGGCGATGCCGCGGTCCTTGGGCTCGTCCCAGGTGACGTTGCGATCACCGATCCAGATCTGGCCCGTAGCGACGTCGAGCAGGCCGGCGATCGCGTTCAGCAGGGTCGACTTCCCACAGCCCGAGGGACCGAGCAGGACGATGAACTCGCCCTCCTCGATGTCGAGGGCCAGATTGTCGAACACGCGGACGGGACCGAAGGCCACCGAGACGTCGCGGACGGAGACTGCGGCCATGGCGATCAGCCCTTCACGGCACCGGCGGCGATGCCGCGCACGAACCAGCGACCGGAGAACAGGTACACGGCGAGCGGCACCAGGGCGGTGAGGATGGTGGCCGCCATGTCGGTATTGTAGGCGCGCTCGCCCTGGGTCGAGTTGACGATGTTGTTGAGCTGGACGGTCATCGGCAGGTTCTCCCGGCCGGCGAAGGTCAGGCCGAAGAGGAAGTCGTTCCAGATGCCGGTGACCTGCAGAATCGCGGCGACGACCAGCATCGGTGTCGACATCGGCAGGATCACGCGGGTGAACACGGTCCAGAAGCCGCCGCCGTCGATCCGTGCCGCGTTGAACAGCTCGATCGGCAGCGAGGCGTAGTAGTTGCGGAACAGCAGCGTCATCAGCGGCAGGCCGAAGATGACGTGCACGATGACGACGCAGGCGAGCGAGCTGTAGATGCCGCTGGCCGAGAACAGCCGGACCAGCGGGTAGAGAAAGATCTGGTAGGGCAGGAAGGCACCGGCGAGCAGGATGCCGAACAGGATGTTCGCCCCACGCACCCGCCAGAAGGACAGCGTGTAGCCGGTGACGGCACCAGCGGCGATCGACAGAATTACGGAGGGAACCAGGATCCTGACGGAGTTCCAAAAGCCCACCTTGATGCCGTTGCACTCGAGACCGGTGCAGGCGTTTGCCCAGGCGTCGATCCAGGGCTGCACGGTCAGTGTCGACGGCCAGGCCAGGATGTTGCCCAGCCGCACCTCGTCCATCGTCTTCAGCGAGGTGACGAGCATGATCCACAAGGGCAGCAGGAAGAAGAGTGCGGCGATGACGAGGAAGGCGTAGACGCCGATCCGCCCTACCGTCACGCCGCGCGGTCGCGGCCCCTGTGGCTCCACCGTCATCAGACGCGCCTCAACTGCGGGCGCATGTAGCGAACGTAGAGCCACGGGGCCAACAGGCAGACGACGGTGACCAGCATCACCGTCGCGGCGGCGGTCGCGAGGCCGATATTGTTCCGCTCGAACAGGTGATCCATCACGAACTTGGCGGGTACTTCGGACGCGATGCCGGGTCCGCCGCGCGTCATGGCGACCACGAGATCGTAGAGGCGTGCCACCTGCACCGAGAGGAGCACGACGACCGTGACGACCATCGGCCCCAGGAGCGGGATGACGACGGAGAGGTAGACGCGCCAGGTCGGGATGCCGTCGACACGGGCCGCGTTCCACAGGTCGGCGTCGATGCCCCGCAAGCCCGCCAGCAGGATCGCCATGACGAGGCCCGAGGCGTGCCATAGGCCGGCGATCACCAGCGTGTAGATCACCATGTCCTGGTTCACGATCCAGTCGAAGGTGAAGCCCGTGAAGCCGACATCACGCACCAGCTTTTGAAGTCCCAGGGTCGGATTGAGGAACCACTGCCAGGCCAACCCGGTGACGATGAAGCTCATCGAATAGGGGTAGAGGTAGATCGTGCGGAAGACGGCCTCGCCGCGGACCCGCTGGTCGATGAACACCGCCATCAGAAAGCCGATGATCAGGGCGCCGATCAGATAGAGCACCCCGAAGACTACGATGTTCTGGATCGACAGGATGAAGCGCTCGTTCTCGAACAGGCGCTGGTATTGGGCGAGTCCGACGAAGTCGAGCTTCGGCAACAGCTTCGAGCTGGTGAAGGACAGGCGTGCTGTCCACAGCATGCAGCCCAGATAGGCGACGATGATGATCGCCGCCGCCGGCAGCATGGCGATGTAGGCCGCGGGATAGCGGATCCGACGCGGTGGACGGGCAGCAACGGCCGCCGCCGGCAAGGTCACCGTAGCCATGCCTGCACCTCCAGCCGCGGGGCCGGCGAACCGGCCACCGCGTTACTCGGAACGATCAGCCGGCTGTGCCGAGTGTGCTGGCAAACTTGGCGACGAAGTCGTCCGTTCCCATGTTCTGGTTGTTCCAGTACTGGGTGATGACGTCGTCCAGAGCACCCGAGAGATCGGGCGAGATCAGGAAGTCGGTCGTCGGCACCTGCCGCTTCGGGTCCTTCAGCGCAGCGGCACCGGTCTGGGCGCAGTAATCCATGCTCGACACGTCGACGTCGAGCCGCACCGGCACCGAGCCCTTCTTCGAGTTGAAGGCGATCTGCGTCTTCGGATCGAGCATCACCTCGGCCAGCGTCACCTGCGCCTTGTGCGCCGCCGCATCGGTCGTGGTCGGGAACACGAACACATCGCCACCCATCAGGTAGCCGCCCTCGCCCACGACCACGCAGCCATACTGGTCGTTGGCGGTGAGGCCCGCGGCGTTGAACTCGCCCTTCGCCCAGTCGCCCATGACCTGCATGCCGGCTTTGCCGGTGATCACCATGGCCGTCGCGTCGTTCCAGTTGCGGCCCGGGCTGCCCGGATCGACGAGGCCGTGAAGCTGGCGGAACATCTCGGCGACGTGCTTGAACTTGTCGCTCTTCACCGCGTCCACACTCTTGTCGCGGTAGATCTGGTAGTAGAGGTCCGTGCCGCCCTCGCCGATCAGCAGCGAGTTGAAGAGCGTGCGCTCCTGCCAGGGCTGGCCGCCCTGGGCGAGGCCGATGAGACCCTTTTCCTGCAACTTCTGGCCGGCGGCGACCACATCGGCCCAAGTCTTGGGCTCGGCGATGCCGGCGTCCGCGAAGACCTTCTTGTTGTACCAGAGCCAGTTGATGCCGTGGATGTTAACCGGGACGGCGTAGAACTTGCCGTCACGGGTCGCTGCCTCGACGATCGCCTGGGGCAGGACACCCTTCCAGTTGTCCTTCGTCGCGACCTCGTCCAGGTCACCCAACAGCTCGTTGCTGACCAACTCGTCGAACTGCTTGCCGGTGTTGAACTGCATCGCAGTCGGCGGATTGCCGCCGACGATCCGGTTGATCCCGGCCGTCCTCGCGTTCTGGCCGCCCGCGATGGCGGTATCGACCCAGGTGCCGCCCGCGGCCGTGAACGCATCCGCGAACACCTTCACTGCAGCCGACTCACCGCCCGACGTCCACCAGTGCAGGACTTCCGCCTTCATCTCGTCGGCTCGGGCGAGACCGGGGACGGTCGCTAGGACCGTAGCGGCGAGCAGGATCGTGCGAAGCGTGCGCGGCATATTGGCCTCCCTGTTGTATTGAGGACGGTAAACGTTTACCAAAACCTTGACAACAGATTTCGTGATGGCGGCCGAGGGGGAATGAACGCTGGGAGCGAGCGGCCGGCGCGACCGCGCCGACGAGGGCCGAGCATCGAGGCGGTGGCGGCGATGGCCGGCGTCTCCATCGCCACCGTCAGTCGCACGCTCACCAACCCCGACCGAGTGAGTGCCGCCACGCGCGAGCGGGTGCTGGAAACCGTCAGACAAGCCGGCTACACGCCGAGCTTCGCCGGCCGGAACCTCCGTGCCGCCCGTTCCATGATGGTATTGGCCGTGGTGCCGACCATCATCACACCGTTCTTCAGCCAGCTACTCCTGGGCGTCGACCGCGGCCTCTCGGCCCACGGTTACGGCATGCTGGTCGGCAATCTCCACGACAGTCCGGGCAAGGAAGAGCGGCTCGCCGACTTCGTCTATTCGGGCCAGGCCGAAGGCGCGCTGCTCCTGGACGGTCGTATTCTCCGCGGCCGGCACGGCTCCCTCGCCGACATCGGCGCACCCCTGGTTGCCGTCAGCGTCCCCTCGGACCTGCCGAGCGTGCCGACGGTTCTCGTCGACGAACGCGGGGGTGCGGCTCAGGCGGCCCGGCACCTGCTCGACCTCGGCCATCGACGCTTCGGCTATGTCAGCGGTCCGCCCGGCCATATCGACGAGGAACGGTGGCTCGGCTTCTCGGAGACCCTGGCGGACGCCGGCATTGCCGCCGACTCTGTCGTCCGCTGGCAGGGCGACTTCCACGTAGCCTCGGGCCTCGCCGCCGGAACGCAGTTCCTCGGGCTGCGACATCCGCCGACGGCCATCTTCGCCGCCAGCGACATGATGGCGATCGGCTTCATCAGGGCACTGCACGAGGACGGAAGGCGGGTGCCCGAGGACGTCTCGATCGTCGGCTTCGACGGGATCGAGTTCGCCGACTATTGCGAGCCGCCGCTGACGACGGTGCGTCAGCCCCGCGAGGAGATGGGCCGCACGGCTGCCGAGATCCTGGTCCGCATGATCCAGGGCGAAACGCTGACGCCGGCGGAAAGCCTCGTGACGCTCGACGTCAAGCTGCGGCGAGGTGCGAGCACCGCACCGCCGAGCCGTCGGTGAAGCCGATCAACCCATCTTGAGAGCGGCGAGGAAGGCTTCCTGCGGAATTTCGACATTGCCGACGTTCCGCATGCGCTTCTTGCCTTCCTTCTGCTTCTCCAGGAGCTTGCGCTTGCGGCTGATGTCGCCGCCGTAGCACTTGGCGAGCACGTCCTTGCGGAAGGCCTTCACCGTCTCGCGGGCGACGATCTTGCCGCCGATCGCGGCCTGGATCGCCACCTGATACATCTGCCGCGGAATCAGGTCCTTCAGCTTCTCGCACATGGCGCGCCCCTTGTACTCGGACGAGCCGCGGTGGACGATCATCGACAGGCTGTCGACCCGATCGCCGTTGATGAGGATGTCGAGCTTGACTAGATCCGACTCGCCGTAGCCGTCCAGCTGGTAGTCGAAGCTGGCATAGCCGCGACTGATCGACTTCAGCCGGTCGTAGAAGTCGTAGACCACCTCGTTCAGCGGCAGCTTGTAGACCAGCATCGCGCGGTTGCCGACATAGGTCAGCTCCTGCTGCAGGCCGCGCTTCTCGGTGCAGAGCTGGAGGAGGCCGCCCAGGAACTCGTCGGGGACGAGGATCGTCGCCTTGATCCAGGGCTCCTCGACATGGTCGATCAGCGTCGGGTCGGGATAGTCGGCCGGGTTGTGCAGCTCCAGCACGGAGCCGTCGGTCCGGTGCACGCGATAGACCACCGAGGGCGCGGTGATGACGAGGTCGAGGTCGAACTCGCGCTCCAGCCGCTCCTGGATGATCTCCAGATGCAGCAGGCCGAGGAAGCCGCAGCGGAAGCCAAGGCCCAGTGCCGAAGAGCTTTCCGGCTCGTACTCGAAGCTCGCGTCGTTGAGCCGCAGCTTGCCGAGGCTGTCCTTCAGCGAGGCATAGTCGTCGGCGTCCGTCGGGTACATGCCGCAGAACACGACCGGCTGGCTCGGGCGGAAGCCGGGCAGCGGCGAAAGTGCCGGCTTGCGGTCGTCGGTGATCGTGTCGCCGACCCGGGCGTCGCTGATCTCCTTGATCGCGGCGGTGATGAAGCCCACCTCGCCCGGGCCCAACTCGTCGATCAGCACCGCCTTGGGTGTCAGCACGCCGACCCGATCGAGCTGATGGGCGGCACCGGTGCCCATGAAGCGGATCTTCTGACTCTTGGCGATCCGACCATGCTTGACGCGGATGAGCGTCACCACACCGAGGTAGGAATCGTACCAGGAGTCGACGACCAGCGCCTGCAGCGGGGCATTCGGATCGCCGTCGGGTGCCGGCAGCCGATGGACGATCGCTTCCAGCACGTCCTCCACGCCGAGGCCGGTCTTGGCCGAGATCATCAAGGCGTCGCTGGCGTCGAGACCGATGATGTCTTCGATCTGGCCCTTGATGCGGGCGGGCTCGGCCGCCGGCAGGTCGATCTTGTTGAGGACCGGCACGATCTCGAGATCAGCGTCGATCGCTTGGTAGGCGTTCGCCAGCGTCTGCGCCTCGACACCTTGCGTCGCGTCGACCAGCAGCAGCGCACCCTCGCAGGCGCGCATCGACCGGCTGACCTCGTAGGAGAAGTCGACGTGGCCCGGCGTGTCGATCAGGTTGAAGACGTAGGCGTCGCCCTGACGGTCGGTGTAGTTGAGCCGAACCGTCTGTGCCTTGATCGTGATCCCGCGCTCGCGCTCGATGTCCATCGAATCGAGCACCTGCGAGGTCATCTCGCGTGCTTCGAGGCCACCGCAGGTCTCGATCAGCCGGTCGGCCAGGGTCGACTTGCCGTGGTCGATATGCGCCACGATCGCGAAGTTGCGGATGCGCGACAGCTCGGTCATCGACGGCCCAACGCCCCTCTCGCCACCCCGGTCTCCATCACGCCCGCAGCACTGCCCCAGTGTTCTTGGCGGCGGACGCGATGATCTTCTGCGCCACCCCCTCGATCTCGGGCTCGGTCAGCGTACGCTCCGGCGACTGCAGCCGGACGGCGACGGCCAACGACTTCTTGCCTTCGGGCACGCCCGTCCCGCTGTACACGTCGAACAGCTGGACGTCGCGGATCAGCTTGCGCTCGGCGGCGCGTACGGCCTTCAGCAACTCGTCGGCGGCGACACCGGCATCCACCACGAAGGCGAAGTCGCGCTCGACCGGCGGGAACGGCAGCGCCTGCAAAGGCGGCCGTGACTTCCCGGCCTTCGCCTTGGCGGGCGGCAGCTGCTCCAGGTCCAGCTCGAAGGCGACGACCGGCACCTCGATGTCGAGCTTGCGCAGGACCTCGGGATGGAGCTCGCCGAATTGCGCCAGGAGCACCGGCCCCTGCCAGAGCCGGCCCGAGCGGCCGGGGTGATACCAGGCCGGCGCATCGGCGGTTACGCGCAGATGATCGCCCTTGATGCCGGCGACGGCGATCGCCGCCAGCGCATCGGCCTTGGCGTCCATGGCATCGGCCCGCCGTGCCGGCCGCGACCAGTCGCGGGGCTCGATGGCACCGTAGCGCACACCGGCAGCCGCCATCAGCTGCTCGCCCGGCATCGCGCCCGTGAAGCGCGAGCCGATCTCGAACAGCGCACCGTCGTCCAGGCTACGCGTCAGGTTGCGAGCCGCCGCCGCCAGAAGGCCCGGCAGCAGCGACGGGCGCATGGCCGACAGCTCGGCATTCAGCGGATTGCGGACCAGCACGGGCTCGGGAGCGCCGAACAGCCGTGCATGATCGGGTGGGATGAACGACCAGGTGACCGCCTCGGCGAAGCCCGCGGCCGCGATCGCCCGGCGCATCTGGCCCCGACGCCGCTGGGTTGGCGTCAGCACGCCGCGGCTGACGGCCTCGGCACGGGTGACAGGAACCGGCGGAATCTGGTCGAAGCCGTGGAGACGGGCCAGTTCCTCGACGATGCAGGCCTCGGTCGTCACGTCGTGCCGCCAAGTGGGCGGTGTCACCCGCCACTCGTCGGGACCGCCCTCCAGGTCGAAGCCGAGGCTGCGGAGGATCATCTCGATTTCCGCCGGCGGCAGGGCGATGCCGGCAAGGCGCGGCAGCTGCGCGTTCCGGAAGCGGATCGAGGCCGGTCCGGCCGGCACCTTGCCCGCAACGACGAGCGGACCGGGCTCGCCCCCGCAGAGATCCATAATGAGCCGTGTGGCGTGCTCGGCTCCGGGAATGACCAGCGCCGGGTCGACGCCTCGCTCGAACCGCTGCCGCGCATCGCTCTCGATGCCGAGCCGCCGGCCGGTCGTCGCCGTGCGCAGCGGATCGAAAAGCGCCACCTCGAGGATCACGTCCTGGGTCGACTCGTCGACGCCGGTGGTCGCACCGCCCATGATGCCGCCCAGGCTGATCGCCCCGCTGTCGTCGGCGATGACGGTCATGGAAGGGTCGAGCGTGTAGGTCTTCTCGTCCAGCGCTTCGAGCTTCTCGCCCTCGTGGGCAAAGCGCAGCACCAGATCCCCCCTCACCTTCGCCGCATCGAACACGTGCAGAGGCCGCGAGAGGTCGAAGGTGACGTAGTTCGTGATGTCCACCAGGGCAGAGATCGGCCGCAGCCCGATCGCTTCCAGCCGCGCCTTCAGCCAGGCCGGGCTCTGGCCGTTGCGGACACCGCGGATGACGCGCCCGACGAACAGCGGGCAGGCCGCGGCATCACGATCGGGGAAGTCGAGCCGGATGCCGATCCCCGCCTCGCCCACCGCGGGCACCGGCGTGAAGTTGCGCCGCTTGAGCAGCCCCAGATCGGCCGCCGCGAGGTCGCGCGCGATCCCGGCAACGCCGAAGCAGTCGCTGCGGTCGGGCGTCAGCTTGATCTCGATGACGGGGGCTTCGATGCCGAGTGCGGACACGGCCGGGGCGCCCACCTCGGCGGTCGCCGGCAGCTCGATGATGCCATCATGGTCCTCGCCGAGCTTCAGCTCGCGCGCGGAGCACAGCATGCCGCTGCTCTCGACGCCGCGGATCGTGGCGCGCTTAAGCACCTCGCCCGACACCGGGATGACGCTGCCTTCGGGTGCGAACACCGCCTTCATGCCGGTGCGCGCGTTGGGCGCCCCGCACACCACCTCGAACACGCCGTGCTTCGTCTCGACCGTGCAAAGGCGCAGGCGGTCGGCGTTCGGGTGCTGGCGCGCCTCGCGGACATAGGCGACGGAGAAGGCGTCGAGACCGGCGGACGGGTCGGTGACGCCCTCGACCTCGATGCCGAGGGCCGTCAGCTTCGCGCAGATCTCGTCGAGGCTCGCGTCGGTGTCGAGATGCTCGCGCAGCCAGGGCAGCGTGAACTTCATCGGGACAGGCCCGCATAGGTGGTGGGCAGGTCGAGCGGCATGAAGCCGTAGTGGCGCAGCCAGCGCAGATCGGCCTCGAAGAAGGTGCGCAGGTCGGGGATGCCGTACTTCAGCATCGCCACCCGATCGATGCCCATGCCGAAGGCGAAGCCCTGCCACTCCTCGGGATCGACGTTCACGGCCTGGAGCACCTTGGGATGCACCATCCCGCAGCCCAGGATCTCGAGCCAGTCGGAGCCCTCGCCCACGATCAGCTCGTCCTTCGTCCGCTTGCAGCCGATGTCCATCTCGGCCGAGGGCTCCGTGAAGGGGAAGAAGCTCGGTCGGAAGCGGACCGGGATGTGCTCCTGCTCGAAGAAGGCGCGCACGAAGTCGGTCAGGCAGCCCTTCAGGTGGCCCATATGCGTCCGACGGTCGATCAGCAGCCCCTCGACCTGGTGGAACATGGGCGTATGCGTCATGTCCGAGTCGCGCCGGTAGGTGCGGCCCGGGGCGATGATGCGGTAGGGTGGCCGGCCGTTCAGCATCGTGCGGATCTGCACGGGGCTCGTGTGCGTGCGCAGCACCAGCGGCCGGCCGTCGGCTGTCGCCTCCAGATAGAAGGTGTCGTGCATCTGCCGGGCCGGATGCTCCGGCGGCATGTTGAGCGCCTCGAAATTGTGCCAGTCGTCCTCGATGTCGGGACCCTCGGCCACCGCGAAGCCCATGTCGGCGAAGATCGCGGTGATCTCCTCCGTGACCTGGCTCACCGGATGCAGGCGTCCTTCGGGCCGCTCGCGCGCTGGCAGCGTGACGTCGATGCGCTCGGCCGCGAGACGAGCATCGAGGGCCGACCGCTCCAGCTCCTGACGGCGGCTGGCCCAGGCGTCCTCGATCTCGCGCTTCAGAGTGTTGAAGGCCTGACCGGCATCGCGGCGCGCCTCGGGGGGAAGCGAGCCCAGCTGCTTCACGAGCTCGGTGACGCTGCCCTTCTTGCCCAACGCGGCGACGCGCACGTTCTCCAGTGCCTTGAGATCTGGCGAGGAGGAGATCTGACCCAGGATCTCCGCCCGAAGCCCGTGCGTGTCGATCTGCGGCTGCATCGTGTCCATCGGTTCACCTGCGCAGCAAAAAGGGGCCTTCGAGGCCCCTCTCGCAGTGGTCGGGGCGATCCTCGCCCCGCCACGTCAGCGACCCTCGGCGGGTCGCCGCTCAAGCGGCGAGAGCGGCCTCCGCCTGCTTGACGAAGCCCGCGATCGCCGCCTCGTCGTGGACGGCGATGTCCGCCAGGACCTTGCGGTCGAGGTCGATGCCGGCGAGCTTCAGGCCGTGCATGAAGCGGCCATAGGTCATCCCGGCCTCACGCACCGCGGCGTTGATCCGCTGGATCCACAAGGCGCGGAACTCGCGCTTCTTCACCCGCCGGTCGCGGTAGGCGTACTGAAGCGCCTTCTCCATCGACTGCTTGGCGGTCTTGATGCAGGTGCTGCGCCGGCCGCGGTGACCCTTGACCTGCTCCAGGACCTTCTTGTGCCGGGCGTGGCTGGTGACGCCCCGTTTGACACGAGCCATGGCTCTACTTCCTCGTCCGTCTCTCGCTCAGCCGCCGTAGGGCAGCATCAGGCGGACCAGCGTGGCATCGCCCTCGCTGAGGTATCCGGCCTTGCGCTGCTGGACCTTCGACTGCTGCGACTTGCCCGTCATGATATGGCGGTGAAACGCACGAGCGAACTTCACCTTGCCCGTACCGGTGAACGTGAATCGCTTAGCGGCGCTCCGCTTACTCTTCATTTTCGGCATAGGGGATAACTCCAAACGACACCGAGCGCGCGCCGCAGCGCGACGGCAGTCGGCGGCTTATAGACAAGCGGAGGAGGCTTCGCAACACCCTCCCTTGCCCGGCGGTCCGATCCTACGCCGCGTTGCGGCGCCGCAGGATGACCGGGGTCGCGACCAGGAGTGCCGCCACGACCAGGAGGCCCAGCGAGAGCGGGTGAGTGAAGAACACCGAGGGGTCGCCCTGGCTGATCGACAGCGCCCGCCGGAACTGCTGCTCAGCGAGCGGCCCCAGGATCAGGCCCACGATACAGGGAGCGACGGGCACGTCCAGCACCCGCATGGCGAAGCCGATGAGGCCGATGACCCAGAGGATCACGAGGTCGACCACATTGTTGTTCAGCGTGTACGCCCCCATCGTCGCGAAGACGAGGATGCCGGCGTAGAGCCACGGCCGCGGGATCTCCAGAAGCTTCACCCAGATCCCGACCAGCGGCAGGTTCAGGATCAGCAGCAGCGCGTTGCCGATGTAGAGCGACGCGATCATGCCCCAGACGAGGTCGGGGCTGCTCTCGAACAGCAATGGGCCGGGCTGCAGCCCGTACTGCTGGAACGCCGCCAGCATGATCGCCGCCGTGGCCGAGGTCGGCAGGCCCAGCGCCAACAGCGGCGCCATGGTGCCGGCCACCGCCGCATTGTTGGCGGCCTCCGGGCCGGCCACGGCCTCGATCGCACCCTTGCCGAACTCGTCCGGGTTCTTCGAGAGGCGCTTCTCGACGAGGTAGGAGAGGAAGGTCGGGATCTCGCTGCCCCCGGCCGGCAGGGCGCCGATGGGAAAGCCCAGGAACGTGCCGCGCAGCCAGGGCTTCCAGGAGCGCGCCCAGTCTTCGCGGCTCATCCACTTCGAGCCGCGGAGCGCGTACATCGTCTCCTTTTCGAAGCGGTGGCGGGCCGCCTGGAACAGGGTCTCTCCGACCGCGAAGAGGCCGACGACGACGACCACGATGTCGATGCCGTCCAGGAGTTCCGGCACGCCCAGCGTGAATCGGGCCTGGCCGGTCTGCACGTCGATGCCGACGAGGCCCAGGGCCAGACCGAAGAAGAGGCTGCTGAGATCGCGGATCAGCGACTGGCCGAGCACCGCCGTCACGGTGGTCAGTGCCACCACCATCAACGCGAAGTACTCCGCCGGCCCGAACATCAGGGCCAGCTTCACCATCTGCGGGGCGACGAATGTCAGCGCCACCGTCGCGATCGTGCCGGCGACGAAGGAGCCGATCGCGGCCGTCGCCAGCGCCTGTGCCCCGCGCCCCTGGCGGGCCATCATGTTGCCGTCGATGGCGGTGACGATGCTTCCCGACTCCCCCGGCGTGTTCAGGAGAATCGAGGTGGTCGAGCCGCCGTACATGGCGCCGTAGTAGATGCCGCCGAACATGATGAAGGCGGCCGTCGGATCGAGATCGTAGGTGACCGGCAGGAGCAGGGCCACCGTGAGTGCCGGACCGATCCCCGGCAGGACGCCGATCGCCGTGCCGACCGTGACGCCGACAGCCGCCCAGAACAGGTTGTAGGGCAGCAGGGCCACCTCGAAGCCGTGGGCGAGCGAGGCCAAGGTCTCCACACTAGCGCTCCCTACACCCGATCACGAGCGCACCCCGATCGCCTCGAGCAGAGAGCCGACCGGCAGGGTAAGGCCGAGACCCCAGTTGAAGACGAAGAAGGTGGCGGCCGCGAGGACGAGCCCGATGACCGCATCGAGCAGAAGTCGGCGGCTGTCGAAGCCGCGCGCCACGGCGACGAAGAGGACGAGAGCCGCCGGAATCCACCCCGCCCACTCTATGATGAGCAGTTGAAGGAGCAGGCCGCCGGCCACGAACGCCACCGCGCCGAAGTCGAGTTCGAACCCGCCTTCATGCGCGATGTGTCCGAACAGGCCCTGGTAGAGCACCAGGGCACCGACGATGATGAGCCCGGCGGCGACGATATAGGGAAAGACGGTCGGGCCGATCACGGCATGGACCGGGGCCACCTTCAGCCGCATCGTCTCGACGAGGATGAACAGGCCCAGCGCGAGCACGCTGCCGCCGAGCAGCGCCTCACCGATGCGGAGGCTACGGGCCGTCGTCACGCCGGCGTTCCTGCGGGCTGCCGGTCAGTTGACGAGGCCGATCGCCTTCAGCGTTTCTTCCACCTTGGTCTGGTCCTCGGCCACGAACGCTTTGAACTGCTCGGCAGGCAGGTACATGTCGAGCCAGCCGCGCTTGCCTAGCGTGTCCTTCCACTGCGGGCTCTCGACCATCTTCGCGACCGTCTCGGACAGCGCCTTCAGGTCGTCGTCACGGATGCCCGGGGCCGCGAACACGCCCCGCCAGTTCACGAGGCTGACATCGATGCCCTGCTCCTTCAGCGTCGGGATCGGGATGCCCTGCACCGGCGCGTCCGCGGTCACGCCGATCCCGCGCAGCTTGCCGGCCTCGATCTGAGCGGCGAACTCCTGGTAGCCGCTGACACCGACCGTGACGTGGCCGCCCAGGATCGAGGCCAGCGCCTCGCCGCCACCCGAATGGGCGACGTAGTTCACCTTCGTCGGATCGACCCCGGTCGCCTTGGCGATGAGCCCGGCCACGATGTGGTCCGTACCCCCGGCCGAGCCGCCACCCCAACTGACCGAGCCCGGATCGGCCTTCAGCTTGGCGACGAGGTCCGCCATCGACGTGATCGGCGAATCGGCCGGAACGACCAGGACCTCGTACTCGCCGGTAAGGCGCGCCAGCGGGGTCACGTCGTTCAGCGTCACGGGCGCGTCATTGCTGAGGATGGCTCCCAGCATCACCAGCCCGCCGACGAGGATCGTGTCGCCGCTCTTCTTCTTCGAGGTGACGAACTGGGCGAGGCCGATGGTGCCGCCGGCGCCCCCGATGTTCACGACCTGGATGCCGCTGGCGATCCCCGCGTCTTGAAGTGCGGCCTGCATCGCCCGCCCAGTCTGATCCCAGCCGCCACCCGGATTGGCCGGGACGATGATCTCCTTCATCTCGGCCCGGGCCGGTCCCACCGCAGCGGCGAGGACCAGAGCGCAGGCGACAGCGGTGCGGCGGCACATGCGACGCAGGTGCATGCGGGTCTCCCTGAATTCGATTGTGACCATTCGGTTAGAAGAACGGATCACCCCCACGACCGGTGTTGTCAATCCGCTATCGGTACAGAATGTCGCAGCCCCCGCCTCGAACGGGCGCCAGCGCCGCCTCAGCCGAGGCAGAATGCTGGAGCGAGCCTGCCCGTCGGAACGGGTGCCGGACGGCGTGCCCGTAGCGCCGGAAGCCGGAACACCAGCGCCATCCACGGTCCCTCCTGGCCGGTGCCGACCAGACGCAGCCCGACGGCATGATGGGCGGCGGCCACCGCCTCGGCCTGCCGGTCGAGCAGGCCCGACAGGATCGCCGTCCCGCCCGGCGCCAAATGCGCCCGCAGGCGCGGCGCGAGTTCGATCAGCGGATCGGCCAGGATGTTCGCCAGCACGAGGTCGAACGGCCGCCGGCGCCGGATGATGCCCGCGCGGTAGCCGTCGCTCAGCGTGCAGGTGACCTGTCGAGCGACGCCGTTCAGCGACACGTTCTCGGCGGCGACTCGGACCGCGATCGGGTCGTTGTCGGCGGCCACGATGGCGCACGGCCAGAGCTTGGCGGCAGCGATCGCGAGCACCGCCGACCCGCAGCCGAGGTCCAGCACCTGCCGCAGCCGCCGCGTGCGGGCGAGATCGTCCAGAGCCTGCAGGCAGAGCCGCGTGGTCGCGTGGTCGCCCGAGCCGAACGCCAGCCCCGCATCGATCTGGATCGCGACGGATCCAGGCGGCGGCAGCTCCTCGACATGCGAGCCGTGGACCCAGAACCGGCCCGCCCGCACCGGCGGAGAGCGCAGGCTGGCGCTCTTCACCCAGTCCTCGGGCGGCACCTCTTCGACCGTCACCTCGGCGCCGAACAGCTTGGCCAACGCCTTTGCATCGGGCCGCTCGCCGAACAGCAGATCGACCTGCCAGCCGATGAGTGTGCCGGCCTCGTCCTCGATCTCGAAGGTCGCGACCGACAGGGTCTCGTCCTCGACGGACTCGGGCACCGCAGGTTCCTCGGCACCCTCGTGCCGGAAGCTGGCGCGCCAGACGGTGCCGTCGGTTGCGGCGATGTTCATGCCGGGCTCGCCTCGACGAAGCTGTCGATCACCTTCTTCCGGCCCGCCTTGTCGAACTCGATGTCGAGCTTGTTGCCATCGACGGCTTCGACCCGCCCGGGACCGAACTTCTGATGGAAGATCCGGTCGCCCACCTTGAAGGTTCCAGGCTTCACGACCGGGCGCGTCTGCAGCAGCTCCGCCTTGCCCTCGATCAGCTTCGCGGCATCCAGCCGCTGCGAGCGAAACCGGCTCGGTCGGGCGGCGAAGCTGTCGTCGAACATCGTGTCGCGGTCGGGCCGCATGTCCGGCGCCCGGTGCAGGTGCTCGACGTGCAGGGCGGGCAGTTCCTCGATGAACCGCGACTGGCTGCTGGAGGTCCACTGGCCGTAGACGCGCCGGTTGGCGGCAAAGCAGATCGTCAGCCGGGAGCGCGCCCGCGTGATGCCGACATAGGCGAGCCGCCGCTCCTCCTCGAGCGCCTTCTGTCCGCCCTCGTCCAGCGCTCGCTGTGAGGGGAACACCCCCTCCTCCCACCCGGCGAGGAACACCGCACCGAACTCCAGGCCCTTGGCACCATGCAGGGTCATGACGTTGACGAGGTCGGCCGACGGGTCGCTCGCGTTCTCCATCACGAGGCTGACATGCTCGAGGAAGCCCGGCAGCGAGTCGAACTCTTCGATCGCCTTGGTCAGCTCCTTCAAATTGTCGAGGCGGCCCGGCGCGTCGGGCGACTTCTCCTGGCGCCACATGTCCGTGTAGCCCGACTCCTCCAGCACGATCTCGGCGATCTCGCGCGGGCTGCGCTCGCCGATCTGGCTCCGCCAGCGCTCGAAGGAACGGAGCAGGTCCGTGAGCGCACCCCTCGCCCGTGCCGGCAGCTCGTCCGTCGTCACGAGGCCACGGACGGTCTGATAGAGGCTCGTCTGCGCCGCGCGGGCGACGGTGGCTACCTGCTTCATGGTGCCGTCGCCGATGCCGCGCCGCGGCAGGTTGACGATCCGCTCGAAGGCGAGATCGTCGTCGGGCTGGCAGAGGACACGGCAGTAGGCGATGGCGTCCCTGATCTCGGCGCGCTCGTAGAAGCGCGGGCCGCCGATCACCCGATAGGGGATCCCGGCCTGGATGAACCGCTCCTCGAAGGCGCGCGTCTGGAAGCCGGCGCGCACCAGGATCGCCGTGTCCGCCAGCTTGCCGCCGCGCCGCTGCCACGCCTCGATCTCGTCGGCGACGTAGCGGGCCTCCTCCTGATCGTCCCACAGGCCGGCGACGCGGACGGGCTCGCCGCTCTCGTCCTCGGTCCACAGCGTCTTGCCGTGACGGGCCCGGTTGTTCGCGATGAGGCCCGATGCGGCACCTAGGATGTGCCCCTTGGAGCGGTAGTTGCGCTCCAGCCTGACGACGCCGGCACCCGGGAAGTCCTGCTCGAAGCGTAGGATGTTGCCGACCTCGGCACCCCGCCAGGAGTAGATCGACTGGTCGTCGTCGCCGACGCAGGTGATGTTCTTGTGCCCGGACGCGAGCAGGCGCAGCCAGAGATACTGGGCGACGTTGGTGTCCTGGTACTCGTCCACGAGGACCGCGCGAAACCGCCTCTGGTAGCCGGCCAGCACATCGGGATGCCGGTTGAGCAGGGTGAGGCAGTGCAGGAGCAGGTCGCCGAAATCGCAGGCGTTCAGCGTGACGAGCCGTTCCTGATAGGCGGCGTAGAGTTCCGCACCCTTGCCGAGAGCGAAATCGCCGGCCTCCATGGCCGGCACTTGGTCCGGCCGGTAGCCACGATCCTTCCAGCGCTGGATGACGGTCGACAGCACGCGCGCCGGCCAGCGCTTCTCGTCGAGATCGGCCGCCTGGATGACCTGTTTGCAGAGCCGCTCCTGGTCGTCCGTATCGAGGATGGTGAAGCTCGGTCGCAGGCCCACGAGTTCGGCACGCTGGCGCAGCATCCGGACACCCATCGCGTGGAACGTGCCGAGCCACATGCCCTGCAGGCTGCGGCCGATTAGGCGCTCGACGCGCTCGCCCATCTCGCGCGCCGCCTTGTTCGTGAAGGTGACGCAGAGCACCTCCCCTGCGCGCGCCCGGCCCGTGATCAGCAGGTGGGCCAGCCGCGTCGTCAGGACGCGGGTCTTGCCCGTGCCGGCACCGGCCAGAACCAGCAGGGGGCCGTCGGGTGCTTCGACCGCCGCCTTCTGCTCCGGATTGAGGCCTTCCAGATAGCTCGGCGCCGGTGGCCGGGGCTGCAGGAGTGGTCCCGCGCTCACCTCAAGTCCTGCATCATGCTACGCTCGACAATCCCCTCGATGCGGCCGGGTCGCAACCGACACGGCGTCACGGCATTTGTCAGGAGGTCTGGCCGGCCATTGGCGCGGTCGCGCCCCTCCGTGTAGACAGGCCGCCGTTCCCGACCGCCGGATGCGGCATGCCGAAGGCGGTACCCGTTGTCGACCCCGTTGAGATGATCGATGCCCGAGGCGCGCCGGACACCGCTTGAGAGATCAATCAGACGCCTCCGCAAATGGCGTCGCGCGATCCGCACGATTCTCAGGCTAACACCCCTCAGCACGCGCGTGACGGTGATCGTCGGCACCTTCTTCGCAGGGGTGCTCGACCTCATCGGGATCACCATGATCATCCCGCTGATCGCCAGCGCCAGCCAGACGAAGGAGAACACCAAAGGCATCGTCATCGCGATGCAGAACGCCTTCGCCAAGATCGGGGTCCCGTTCGAAGCCTCAGCGATCGTCATCATCATCGTCGTCGGTATGATCCTGAAGGGCCTCGTCCAACTCGTCGTCACGAAGTATGTGGGCGAGACGGTGGCCGAGGTCAGCCGACAGATGCAGCTGCGGCTCATCCGCTCGTTGCTGGCGGCGCGCTGGAACTACTTCATGCGGCAGTCGGTCGGGCGCCTCGCCTTTGCGACCGGCCCGGAGGCGTCAGCGGCCGGCGAGTGCTTCCAGCACGTCACCTCCCTCATCGCCGGCATCCTGCAATCGTGCCTCTTCCTCCTGGTCGCCGCCCTGATCTCATGGGAGCTGCTGGCGCTCGTCCTTCTCGTCGCGGTCGTCATGTTCGTGAGCTTCGGCTCGCTGGTGCAGCGCGGACGGGCACTGAGCAAGACCCAGCGCGCCCTGATGCGTCAGAATTCCGCCAAGTTCACCGATGCCATGATCGGCATCAAGCCGATCCGCGCCATGGGTCGGTCCGACCGGTTCGTCCGGCTGTTCGAGGATGATATCGATCAGCTGGCGAGCACGACGCGGTCCCGCATCCTCAGTGGCGAGTTCGCCGCCGATCTGCAGGAGCCGATCATCGGCGTCCTGGTGGCGGTGGGCCTCTTCGTCGCCCTCAACAATCTGGCCCTGCCGCTGCACGACGTCGTCATCATGGCGATACTGCTCGTGAGGACCATCAACTCGCTCCTGCCGCTCCAGCGCATCGCGCAGAAATTCATCCAGACCTATGACCAGTACAAGACGCTCAACGAGTTGCTGCAGGCCACGGAGGAGGCCCGAGAGCTGACGAACGGCACCGTGCGCGCCAGCCTGCGTCGCGAGATCAGGCTGGAGAAGGTCAGTTTCGCCTACGACCAGAAGCGCGTGCTCACGGACCTCGACATGGTCATCGCTCGCGGCAAGATCACCACGATCGCCGGTCCCTCGGGCGTGGGCAAGTCGACCATCGTCGATCTCGTTCTGGGCCTGCAGCTGCCCGACGCCGGCCGCATCACGATCGACGACATCGACCTCCGCGAGGTCGATCTGCGCGATTGGCGCAAGCGGATCGGGTACGTGCCGCAGGAAGTCTCTCTCTTCCACGACACCGTCTTCAACAATGTGGCCTTATGGGAGGAGGGGATCACGGACGAGGACGTGATCGAGGCGCTGAAGAAGGCCGGGGCCTGGAAGTTCGTTGAGCGGATGCCGCAACAGCTGGAAAGCATCGTCGGTGAGCGCGGCCTCAAGATCTCGGGCGGCCAGCGGCAGCGGATTTCCCTGGCACGCGGCCTCTTGCATCGACCCGACCTGCTCGTGCTCGACGAGGCTACGACCGGGCTCGACCCGGTTACCGAGACCGCGATCTGCGAAGAGATACGCGGCTTGTGCGACCGCGATGGTCTTACCGTCCTGGCCGTCTCGCACCAGCCGACCTGGCAACAGGTAGCGGACGTGCTCTACAGGATCGAGGATGGGGCCGCGGTGCTCGTCGGCGGTCTCGAGAAGCAGCCGTCGCTGCTGACCGGCACCTAAGCCCGCTCGTCCGCGATCCGCCGGAGATAGTCGCCGTAGGAGCTGTTCTTCAGGCGATCGGCGGCGGCCAGCAGGGTCGCCCGGTCGATGAAACCGACGCGGTAGGCGATCTCCTCGAGACAGGCGATCTTGTAGCCCTGCCGCTGTTCGAGAACGCGCACGAACTCGGCTGCTTCGAGCAGGAGGTCGCTCGTGCCCGTGTCGAGCCACGCATAGCCGCGACCCAGCCGCACGACCTCGAGAGCGCCCAGGTCCAGATAGGCCCGATTGACGTCCGTGATCTCGAGCTCGCCGCGGGGCGACGGCTTCACGGCGGCGGCGATGTCGCAGACACGCTCGTCATAGAAGTACAGGCCGGTCAGGGCCCAGTTCGAGCGCGGCTCGCTGGGCTTCTCGACAAGGCCCACCGGGCGCCACGCGGCGTCGAACTCGACGACACCGTAACTGCGCGGATCGCCCACCGCGTAGGCGAACAGCGTGGCACCACTCGTCGCCGACGCCGCCTGGCGCAACTGCTCGGGAAGGCCATGGCCGTAGAAGATGTTGTCGCCCAGCACGAGCGCGCACCGCTCGCCGGCGATGAAGTCGCGGCCGATCAGGAAAGCCTCGGCGAGGCCCCGCGGCTGGTCCTGCGCCGCGAACTCGAGTCTCAGGCCCCAGGCTTCGCCGGTACCCAGCAGCATCTCGAACGCGGCACGATCGCGCGGCGTGGTGATGATCAGGATGTCCCGAATCCCGGCCAGCATCAGGACCGAGAGGGGGTAGTAGATCATCGGCTTGTCGTAGACCGGCAGCAGCTGCTTGCTGACGGCGAGCGTGGCCGGAAACAGCCGGCTGCCGGTGCCGCCGGCGAGGATGATGCCCTTCACGACCGGTGCCCCTTGGCCCGCAGGTAGCGCTCCAGCGCGTCTTCCCACGGGGCCAGCTCGCGGCCGAGCGTCTGTGCCGCCTTACTGTTGTCCAGGGCGCTGAAGGCCGGCCGCCTGGCGCGCGTTGGATAGTCGCTGCTCGCCAGCGCCACGACGCCGGCATCGAGCCCGGCCCCGCTCAGGATGGCACGCGCGAAGCCGCACCAACTCGTCAGCCCGCTGTTCACGAGGTGATAGGTTCCTGGCGGAGCGCCTGCCGCCACCATGTCGAGCAGCCAGCCGGCCAGATCGGCGGTCGAGGTCGGCGACATGACGATGTCGTCGACGACCCGGACCTCGCCGCGTTCCCGTGCGAGACGGAGCATCGTCTCGACGAAGTTGCCGCCCTTGCCGCTGGAGCCGGCCACCCCGAACAGCGACGCCACGCGCAGAACGAGTGCATCCGGGGCCGAGATCGCTGCCAGCGATTCGCCCATCAGCTTCGAGGCGCCATAGACGTTGAGCGGGCCTGGTGCGTCGGTCTCTGTGTAGGGCTGCCGCCGGTCGATCCCGGAAAAGACGTAGTCCGTACTGACATGGACGAAGCGGATGCCCGACCGGGCACAGACCTCGGCCATCCGCTGCACGGCATGGGCGTTGACCGCTACGGCCAGCCCAGCCTGATCCTCCGCCTCGTCGGTCCGATGATAGCTCGTCGCGTTCACGACGACGTCGGCATCGAGAGACGGCAGCAGGCGCGCCAGCGCTTCACCGTCCGTCACGTCGAGCTGGGCGCGCGACACTGGCACGATCTCGAAGCGCCGATCGGCCCGCGCGAGGATATCCTGGCCGAGTTGGCCGTTGGACCCGAGAAGCGCCAGCTTCATAGGTCGATCATGGCTCCGTCGAGCTCGGTCTCCCGCACGATGCGGTGCCACTCCGCCAGCTGCTTGTACCAGTCGAGGGTGATCGTCTTCGTCGTCCGGTCGGTCCGGCCGGCAGCCAAGGCGTCACAGATCTCGCTCACGCCGTCGGCCGCGGTCCGCGTCGCCTTCCACCCCAGGCCCTCGATCCGCTCGAAGCTGACCCGGTAGGACCGATTGTCGGTATCGCCGTACCACTCGATCTCGACGGCACGCGGCACGAGGTCGGCCACGATCTGGCCCAGTGGGCCGATCTGGTAGACGTTCTCGCGCGAGCCGACGTTGAACAGGCGACCGTTCACCTTGTCCGCCGGAGCTTCCAGCATGAACCGGTTGGCACCTGCGACATCCTTCACGTGGACCATCGGTCGCCATTGCTGCCCGTCCCGCATCAGCGGCAGACGGCCCGTCTTCCAGGCCCCGTAGGTCATGCCGTTGATGGCGAGGTCGAACCGCATGCGCGGCGAGAGGCCGAACACGGTCGCCTGACGGAGCACGACCACACAGAACCGGTCGTCCGCCAGGGGCAGCACTTCCTCCTCTGCCTTGAGATTGGCGCGCGCATAGGTCGTCAGTGGGTTGGTGGCCGAGGTCTCGTCGGCGACCGTGTCGCCCTCCTGGAAGCCGTAGATGCTGCATGAGGAGGGCAGGACGTAGCGGCGCGCACCGGCCGCCTTCGCCAACTTCGCGGTCCGGGCGCGGGCCTGATGGTTGATCTCCCAGGTCGCCTGCTGGAAGAGTTCGCCGCTCGGATCGTTGGAAATGGCGACGAGGTCGATGACCGCGTCCACACCGGCGAAATGCTCGGGGCGCAGAAGGCGTGCGTCGTCGCGGACGACCTCCAGCCCCTCATGGTCGGCGAGCAGGTCGCGGCCGAAGAAGAAGCGATCGACCGCGCGAACCTTGAACCCGTCGCTGAGCAGCATCGGCACCAGGATCGTGCCGATGTAACCGCCGGCACCCGTCACGAGAACCCGCATCACAATCCTCTCGTCCGCAATCTCAAAAAGGAAGAGCGTCTACGATGTCGGCAAGCAACGGCTGGCGGCGATCCTTTTCGGACAGCTTAACCTTCTCGGCGGTGACGGGCCAGTCGATGCCGAGCTGCGGATCGTTCCACAGCACACCGCGATCATGGTCGGGAGCGTAATAGTCGGAGACCTTGTAGATGATCTCGGTATCCGGCTGCAGTGTACAGAAACCATGCGCCATGCCGACCGGCACATAGAGCTGGTTCCACGCGGCCGCGCTCAGCTCGACGGCGACGTGTCGGCCGAAGGTCGGCGAGGCTCGACGAAGATCGACGGCGACGTCCAGCACCGCGCCACGCACCACCCGCAGCAGCTTCGCCTGCGCAAAAGGCGGCAGCTGGAAGTGCAGTCCCCTTATGGTGCCGACCTCCGCGGACAATGAATGGTTGTCCTGGACGAACTCGTCGACGATCCCGAGCTCCGCCTGCACGCGCTTGTTGTAGGTCTCCGAGAAGAACCCTCGGGCATCGCCGTGCTGCTTCGGTCGGAGCAGCCTGACGCCGGCGATCTCGAGTTCCACGCACTCCATCGGGACGCTTCCATTCCCCAAGGCCGAGGCGGCTACCAGCGGCGTGCAGCCGAAAGTCCCGCCCGGTCGATTTCGGCGTGAATACCCGCGCAGCCCGAACCGGCCAAGCCAGGAATTGGCCGGTCCGCCGCCGCCCGATCGGTTCGCGGAGGCTTAGCCCGAGCATCGTTGTGGCGCCACGTGACCGGAACGTCGCAGGCCAGGCGTGCCGCCGCGATCGCAGGGGTCATGCTCTTGCCACGGGTCGGTTGCTTCTGCGACAACAACGTGGAGATTATGGGCGGGAACAAGGCTCCCGCCTGACGCGTCCACAGTATGTACTTGGATAGCGCTGAATTGCTGGGGTCGGAACTGATAGACGAAACCGGGGGGATGAACTCGGTCACGCGACCGTCCTGGTCGAGACGTGCACTCCGCAAGCTGAGGAGACGCTACGACCGGATCTTCGTCGGGACGCCCAGGCTGGAGGAGGTGTGTAGCTTCGCCAGCCCAGAGGAAGTTCTGCAACGAACGGTTCTGAGTCGAGTGCTCTGGGCCACGGTGCCGCGAATGCCGGGCTCGCTTCTCCTGCGCCGCTTTCTATCCCCTACCGATCGCAAGAAGCTCGAATCCCTACAGCTTATCCGTGCATCGGGCATGTTCGACGCGGCTTGGTATGCTCGGCAGCATCCCGAGGTAGGTGCGGAGGGTTGGACGGCTGCGGAGCACTACCTGGAAGTGGGCGCTCGCAGCGGCTACGCTCCTTCCCCGCGCTTCGATGGCATCATGTACACGATGCTGCGGCCGGAGATCGTCGAGCAGCACGTCAATCCTCTGGCGCACTTCGCGACCAGCGGCGGCCCGCTGCCGGAGCCACTCGACCTTGATGCCGGACGGCACCTCCGCTGCTGTGTGCTCGTACACCTCTTCTACGCCGATCTCTGGGACGAGCTGGCGGCCTATCTGGCATCGCTGCAAGGTACCTGCGCCACCACCATGCTGGTGAACATACCGGAGCCGGCGGCGACACTGGAGCTGCGGCGCCGCATCGAGCGGCGGTTTCCGCAGGCCAGGATCGTCGTTTCGCCCAATCGCGGCCGCGACATCGGGGGCTTCTTTCGCCTCCTTTCGCTCGTCGACTTCGCTGACCACGACGTTTTCATGCTGGTGCATTCCAAGCGCAGCCCGCATTGCAAGGCCCATTTGGCCGGCGCGTGGCGACATCGCCTGCTGAACGCGTTGCTCGGGTCACGCGACATCGTCCGCGAGAATCTCGCGATCTTCGCCACCCACCCGAAGATCGGGGGACTGGCGGCAGCAGGCGCCCGGCGGACGGACATCAGTCGCAACGGTCCCGCCTACGCTATGCTGGTGGAGCGTCTGGGGGTGCCCGAGCCCCTGCGGGATTGCGAGTACGTGACCGGCACCATGCTGATGCTCCGCAGCGAGGTGCTGCGGCGACTGTACGAGCCGATCGCCGATGTCCAGTTCGAGCTCGGCGACAACATGCCGTTGGACTTCCACATCGACGGCCAGCTTGCGCATGGCATCGAGCGATGCGTCGGCGCGGTCATGCGCACACTAGGATTCCGCATGGCGTGGCGTCCGGCTCCGGACGGCTGCGATGTGGAGCTGCCACCCGATCCGCTGCCGGTTGGCTTGCAAGCATTTCCTCCCGCAGCCGTCGCGGCCTGAGCTTCGACTCGGCCGACTGCTGCCAAGACCAAGATACCGTCAGGAACGCCAGGGAACCGGCATGAACGCGCCCATCGACCGTGCGGCTGCAGTGCCGGCCAATCTGCTCGACCATTTCCTGACCAGTGCCGTGTTCCTGCCGCCGGACAGGGTGGTGCAGCCGCTGCCCTGGGTCACCCACATTCCCTTTGCCTTCTGGCTGGTCGAGGCGCATCGCCCTGACTGTCTCGTCGAGCTCGGCACCCATTCGGGCAACTCCTTCATGGCATTCTGCCAGGCCGTGCAGGCGTCACGGCTGGGCACCTCCTGCTATGCCGTCGACACGTGGCGAGGCGACGAGCAGGCCGGCTGGTACGGGGACGATGTCTATCGCGACCTCGCCGACTACCACGATCGCCGTTACGGCTCGTTCTCCCGCCTGCTGCGGATGACGTTCGACGAGGCGCTGGCTTACTTCGCAGACGGCTCGATCGATCTGCTGCACATCGACGGGCTGCACACCTACGACGCGGTGCTCCACGACTTCGAGGCTTGGCGGCCGAAGCTGTCCGGCAGGGCCGTCGTGCTGTTCCACGATACCAACGTGCGCGAGCGCGAGTTCGGCGTTTGGCGCCTCTGGCGTGAGCTGAGCGAAGCGTACCCGGCATTCGAGTTCGTGCACGGCAACGGACTCGGCGTTCTCGCGCTGGGGACCGAGCTTCGAGAACCGGTTCGTGCGCTGCTGACATTGCGAACGGACAGTCCGGAAACGGTACCGGTGGTACGCCAGCTGTTCGCCACGCTGGGGCAAGGTATCGAGTCCGCGGCGGTGGCCCAGGTTGCGAAGGCAGACCTCGAAGGTTCGGTGCAGGACCGCTCCTGGCTCGAGACGAAACTGGCGGAAGCTGGGCGTCAGGTCGAGGAAGCCGAGAAGCGGATCGGAGAGGGTGAACGGCTTCTCGTGCAAAGTGAGCGCCGCATCGCCGATGGCGAACGGCTTCTCGCGCAGAGTGAGCGCCGCATCGCTGATGGCGAACGTCGCCTCGCCGAGATCTCGAGCGAGCTTGGGGAGCTTCAGCGCAAGCTCGAGCAGCGGAACGACGCGGGACAGCAGCAGGATCTCGAGGTTGCCAAGCTGCGGCAGGAGGCGCAGCGCCTGTCCGCCCATATCGTTCGGATCGAGGCCGATCTTGGCGCCGGCGTCGCCAACTCGGCCAAACTGCGGGAGCAGCTCGACAACGAGATCCGGGAGCGCCTCAAGGTGCGCCGCTCCCTCTCCTGGCGGCTGACTCGACCCATGCGGGCCGCGGTCGACCTCGTGGCCAAACCGTTCCGCAAGAAGAAAAAGAAGGGGAAGTCGAATCGTTACGCCAAGGCGGCTCACGTGGCTCCGCCGGTGCAGGTCGCACCGGCGGAGCCACAGGTCGATCCGGATGCGGCCAAGAAGGCGTTCCGCGCCGAGGCCGACCGGGAGCTCGACGAGTTCCTCCGCGGGCCGGATCGGCTGGTGATCCCCAGCTGGCCGACCCCGAAAGTCTCGATCCTCCTGATCCTCTACAATCAGGCGTCCTTCACGTATCGCTGCCTGCGGTCGCTGATCGCGAACTGCACGGTGCCGTTCGAGGTCATTATCGTCGACAACGGATCGACGGACCGGACGAGCGAACTGCTGGGCCGCGTCGACGGCCCGACCGTCGAGCGCAGCCCCGAGAACCTGTACTATCTGCGCGGCTGCAACCTCGGTGCCGGCCGGGCCTCGGCCCCATATCTCCTGCTGCTCAACAACGATACCTGGGTCGAGCCCGGTGCGGTCGAGGCCGCCCTGGAGACGATCGAGTCCGCGGACGACATCGGTGCCGTCGGTGCCCGGCTCGTCCTGCCCGACGGCTCGCTCCAGGAGGCCGGCAGCATCGTCTGGCGGGACGGCACCTGTCTCGGCTACGGCCGAGGTGCCCGGCCCGATGCCGGCCCGTTCATGTTCCGCCGCGACGTCGACTATTGCTCGGCCGCATTCCTTCTCGTCCAGCGACGGTTGTTCGACGAACTCGGGCGTTACGACGAGTCCTTTGCGCCGGCCTACTACGAAGAGACCGACTTCTGCATGCGCCTGTGGGAGCGGAGATGGCGCGTCGTCTACGATCCCCGCTGCCTGATCAGGCACTTCGAGTTCGGAAGCACGTCCGCGCAAGGCTCCGCGTTCGACCTCATGCAGCGCAACCACGCGCTCTTCGTCGACCGGCACGCCTACAAGCTGAACACGCGGCACATCGGGCCCAGCCCGGACAATGTGCTGCCGGCGCGCTCGAGGGACTGGCAGCGCAGCCTCGGCCGCCTCCTCGTCGTCGACGACCGCATTCCCTACCCGGATCTCGGTGCAGGTTATCCGCGCGCCGCGGCGATGCTGCAGAGTCTCGCTGCTGCGGGTTACTCGGTGACGTTCTACCCGCTCTGCGGCGGACCCGAGGCGTGGGCCGCGGTGCGTACACTCCTCGCCCCGGAGATCGAAGCGCTGATCGATCACGGGCCTGATCAGCTCGCCGACTTCTTCCGCGAGCGGCGCGGCTACTACGACGTCATGCTGGTGAGCCGTCCGCACAATATGCGGACCGTATGCAGCGCACTCGACGCGGTGCCCGACTTCATCGCCCGTGACAACATCGTCTACGATGCCGAGGCGATCTTCGCGACGCGGGAGGCTCTGAAGGCGGCCGTCCTGGGTACGGGCCGACCTCATGCGACGCCCGAGACGTCGTTCGAACACGAGCTGAAGCTGGCGAACCGCGCTGCCCGGATCGTCGCCGTGTCCGATGGCGAGGCCCGGCAGTTCAAGAGTGGCGGGATCCGTGAGGTCACGGTGATCGGTCACGCGCTGGAGCCGCGACCAGGACCGGCGAGCTTCGCGGAACGGCAGGGCCTTTTCTTCGTGGGCGCCCTCGCCGACGACGGAACGCCGAACACGGACTCGCTCGTCTGGTTCGTTCGCGAGATCCTGCCGGGTCTGCGCGACCGATTGGGCCCGTCGGTCGGCCTCAAGGTCGCGGGACGCCTGGGCTCGCGCGAGGTCGACGCCCTGCCGCGCGACGGCGTGGAGCTGCTCGGCCGAGTCGCCGAGATCGATCACCTCTACGACTCGGCACGCATCTTCGTCGCACCCACCCGGTTCGCCGCCGGCGTACCGCACAAGGTGCACGAGGCGGCCGCCCGCGGCCTGCCCGTCGTCGCGACCTCGCTTCTGGCGGAGCAGCTGGGCTGGCAGGCGGAACGCGATCTCATCGTGGCCGATACGGCCGAGGCGATGGTCGAGGCCTGTGCCCGGCTCTATGCATCCGAGGAGCTCTGGACCTCGCTGCGCCGGAACGCCCTGGATCGGGTGGCCAAGGACTGCTCGCCGCAGCTCTTCGCGAGTCGCCTGCTGGACGTCGTCGCACAGGCGCGGCGCGAGACGGGGGCGGAGCGGCTCGTCGGACGTCCCCGCAGTCGGGTGCCGACCGAGCTGCACGCACCGCTGGGCTCCCTACTTCCCGCGGAGATGAAGAACTTTACCCGCTGGGCCGAGCCAGAGCCGTTCCGTGCCGCGTCGACGGGAGTTCCCGACGCCGGCGCCCGGCTGTGCTGCCTCGTCCACGTCTACTATGTCGACCAGTGGCCGGAACTGGCGCAGTACCTGCGCAGCCTCGAAGGGCTGGAGCGGGAGATCCACCTCAACTTCGTCGAGTCGACGGTGACGGACGCCGCTCTGGAGCGCGCTCGGGCCGACTTTCCCGAGGCGACGATCAAGGTCTCGCCGAACGTGGGGCGGGACGTGGGCGGCACCTTGTCCTTGCTGCGGGATGTCGACCTCGCCCGTTTCTCCGCCGCGCTCGTGCTGCACACCAAGCGCAGCCTGAAGCTGAGCGAGAACGACGGGCGGAACTGGCGTCGGGCGCTGATCGATCCGCTGCTTGGATCGGGCGAGATCGCCCGCCAGAATCTTGCCCTCATGGCCGGCGATCCAGGCGTGGGCATGATCGCGTCCGCCTCCTGCTGCAGCGAATTCGGTGGCCTCGCCGCCGGACGCCATGCCGCGCTGCTGGCCGATCTCGGCATTGCCGACAGCTATGCCAGCTCGCCCTTCGTCGCCGGTACGATGTTCTTCATCACCCCATCCGTTCTCGGCGAACTCGCCGCAGCACTCGGCCGGCACCAGTTCCGCAACTCGGACACGCTCACCTTCGAGGAACTGGGCGACGGTGAGCTGGAGCATGCGGCGGAGCGGCTCTATGGCGCGCTCGTGGCCGCCCGGGGTAAGCGCATCGTCTGGCGCGACGTTCGCTCCGTTGTCTAGCGGGTTCCCGGCCAGTCGCGGAGCCGCTGGCCACTCACTGCGCCACATTCTCTAAGGCGCCGGAACGATCTCCAGTCCGGTCAGTCCCAAACCGAGCCGCCGCTTGTCCTCGGACAAGCCAAGCGACTCCGGCGAGGTCGGGTTGGAGATGTCGAACCGCACCACCAAGCTGCCCGCTCTTCGGTCCCGCACCGATTCTGGCACATCGAACGTCGCGTCCTGGGCGCTCTTCGACAGGTCGAACCGCAGGCGACCGATCTCGACACCGTTGACGTGAACGTCGACCACCTGGTCCGGACGGCCGTCGGCCACGAAGCCCTTCGTCTGCAGTCGCAGCTGAACCGGTCCCGTTGTCCCCTGCGGCAGGCCGATACGCAGCCATGCCGCAGCTTCGCTGGACCAGATTCCCCAAGGCTCCGGTGCCGACCAGCCCGGCCCGAGCAGCGGCACGCCGTTACCCTCGGGAGCGAATGCAAGCGCTTCTCCCATCGGAGCTGATGGCAGCGGCTCCGGGGTAAGGGACACCGCGGCGGGCTGAAAGCGCGGACAGTCCTTGCTGTTCCAGCCCGGAGCCAGCACCGTCCACTCGTCGACGGCCGAGAACAGAGCATCGTCCGGGAGGAAGTCCGCGGCCAAAGGCGCAGCACCTCGATCGAGCACGTACAGCGTTCCCGGATCGACAACGCCTTCAAGCAGAGCGTTGGGGCGCACGCTTTCCGGCGTCGCAAGATAGCTCGAGAACTCCAGGCCGTGATCGGCCGCGTACAACCGCAGAATGTCCCAATCCCGCACGGAATCGTTCGAGGCGACGAACTGAAGCCGAGGGTAGCGCTCCGTTGCGCAGGCCCAAAAGGGCGAATGGAGAGAGCCGGAGGCGAGCAGGGTCGCCGCGCCCTCCGGCCCCGGCATGCCGTCCAGCCGGAGACCCTTCAGAAGAAGACCGAGGTGGCGAGGGTCCGGCGACATGCCGAGCTCCGCGGGAGAGGCATCCTCCCCCATGGTCAGGCTTACCAGGAGATGATCGGGATGCCGGCGCAGGGCCTCGGGCGGCAACGGTATCACGAATTCCTGCTCGCGGTGATCCCTGTCGAAATGGAGATCGGCGACTGCCGCACCATTGACCCGTACCGCCACGTCCTGCGTGGGTCGGGCTTCCGCGAGGTAGGCGTCGGCGCGAAGACGCAGTTGCGCGTTGCCGCCGAGAGAAGCCGGGGTACGCATCAGGAGAAGTGCAACGGGATCATCCGACCAGACGCCACCCTCGTCAGGAATGCTCCAGCCATAACCGAGAAAAGGCGCGCCTCCCCCGGTCGGGCTGAAGTCCATTTCCCGGCCCAGAGGAATCTCGGGCACCCCGTCCCCAACCGTGGGCACCTCGGTGGGCGAAAATCCCGCGCACGTTGCGGCATCCCACCGTGGTGCCAGGACGATGCGACCGTCGGCGACCGTCAGGAGGTCGTCGGGCGATTTTGTCTCGGCGGCCAGAGCGGCCGTCGACTGATCCAGCACATAGAAGGCATGCGGGTCGAGCTCACCCGAGAGCAGCGCGTAGACGATCTCCGACTGCATCCGCTCGTTCTTGACCGAGTCGACGACGCGCCAATACCCGGAATTCGTCGTCAGTCCGTGACGCGCCGCGTACAGCCCGACGACGTCCCAGCCCGGGGCCAAGTTGCCACCGGGAATGAGGTTGACGCGGTCGTACCGCTCGGCGGCGCAGCTCCAGAAAGGTGACGCCGGCTCGTCGGGCCAAGATGTCCCGACACGATCCTGGCGCAACAATGGCAGGCCCGGGCTCAGGTCGCCGGCTTGCAGCACAAGCACCGCCGCCAGGGCACCGGGCAAGATCCTGCGTGGCAGCAGTCGTGCCAAGGCCCAGATACCGCCCAGAAGGAGCAAGTACCCGGCCAGCCAGAACATCCGTCCGGAAGCATGAAGGAGCGAGAGAACCTGCTCCACCTTCTCCGGCAGCGAGATGACCGCGACCGTGCTGCTGCCCAGCAGGATGGTGGTCGACACGGCGAAGAGAGCAAGCCCGACCGCCATGACCAGCAGCGGTAGGAGGGTCCTCGGCACGGTCACGCTCGGTCTGCGCCACAGAGCCGCCATAAGGAGGACGATGGAGAGAAGGAGCCCGCCGAGGCCCAGATAGTTGAAGCCTTCGTAGTCCCCGGGACCGTTGGGCAGATCGGGCATGACCGCCGACCAGGCGCTGATATCTCCGGCACTTCCAGCCTGCGGCAGGGTCGCCGCCGGATCGAACGGGGCCAGGAGGTTCATGGGATAGAGCCCGAACTCTCCCGCACCAGGGGTCGGAACCAACGTGAAATAGCCGGCCGCCCAAACACCAAGAGCCACGGCGGCAAGACCGGCAACGAGATCAAGCGCGACACGGCCGGTGGGGCGACGGTCGAGCAATTCGGCGGCCAGCCATGCCACCCAGATCCCGCCGACGATGGCGAGCAGATAGATGTGCGCGAGGCCGGCGGCCACGAGCAGCAGAGGGAACAGCAGGTGAGATGAGGAGAGCGGCCGGAAGTAGAGAAAAATGGCGGCGAGGATCAGCCAATGGGCACAGAGCGATGGATGGAGCGTGGCGCGGAAGAGAAATGCCGGTACCAGGAGGAACAGGCAGCCGCCGAGGATCCGAACGGTGAGGCGCCGGTCCACGAGCCCGACCAACAGGTAGCCGAACACCGCCTGAAGCACGAAGCAGAGGGCGAGCCACCAGCCCGTGATCTGCGAGATGGCCGGAAGAAGACCTGCAAGAGGCTTGAGGAGCAGGGCGAAGAGCGGAAGCGAATCCGAGTAGGCGATCGAGCTCGCGACGGGACCTCCGTACCCGTGCACGGCCGCAGGTGGCACCGTCCAGGGCTCCCGGCCGAAGAAAGCCCAGCCCAAGAGCTGCGTTCGGGCATCGCCGTCATCGAACCAAGCGATATTGCCTGGATCTAGGACACCGGCGCCGACCGTAAGCAGAAAGAAGACGAACCCGAGGACTGCGGCGAGTGCGGCCCCAAGAGCGATACGCGGGCGATCGGGACCGGCAGTCACCCTGTCGAGCATCATCGTCTGACGGTCGGAGCCGATTCCAACAGCATCGGCAGTATTGCAGCGTACCGCCGCATCGTCGCGACGCCGAGAGGAGTCGGAGCCATTGCCGGCTGTCGGTCGTGGACCTCCCCAAGACCAAGTCGGTGCGCCAGTATGCGTTTACCGTAACAGAGAAACTGCGGGATCGACTGCATCACGAATACCATCAGTGGCAGCACGCTGGCGTATAGACGCTCTGCCTCCACCTCGTCGCCGCGCCGCATCGTCTCGTAGACGGCCACCAGCACGTCGACGCATTCCGGTGCTGGGATCAGGCCGGCGCAGCCGGCGCGCAGGCAGTCCGGCAGTTCGAGGCCGCCGCGGCCGTTGAAGACGGCGACCTCGCCGTGCAGTGCCTCGATCGTGGCGGCGATGTCGAGTGCGGGTGCCTCCCCTTTCAGCAGCACGAAGTTGGGATGCTGCCGACGCAGGCTGCGCAGCGAGTCGATGCCGAGACCCACGCCCAGATATTGCGGGGCGTTCTGGATCGCACCCGGAATCGGGGAGGCGTCGAGCACGCGGCCGAAGAAGCGGAGCAGGTCGGCTTCTTCCAGCGGCCGCTGCGGGGGCGGCTGGAGGATGACCCAGGCGGCCCCCAGCGATGCCGCTTCGCGGACGAAGCCCACCTGCGCCGCGACGTCCTCGCCGAACACGGTGATCGCCACGGGCACGCGGCCGGCCGCATCCTCGACCACCCAAGCCATGACGTCGCGCCGCTCGGTCGGCGAGAGTTTGCTCACCTCGGTGGCGAGGCCGAGGGCGGCGATGCCGTGGACACCGGCCGCGACGCACGCCTCCACCTGCAGCCGCATGGCCGCCCGGTCGAGGCGGCCGTCGGGGCCGAAGAAGGCGTAGAGGATCGGCCAGATGCCGCGGAACGACGGGGTCACCGGTGCATCAGGAGTCCGGCGTGAACTGACTGATCTTCGAGCCCTCGAGTCCCACGCCGGCCATCAGTCCCTGCTGGTCGAAGATGAACGCGTAGATGTCGCCCTTCGCGGTCGTCGTGCTGAAGTTCTTGGCCGCTCCCTTGTCGAGGACCACGATCGACGGGCCGACACCGATCTCCCAGCCGCCGCTCTTGCGGAGATAAGCGAGTGCTGCCTCGTTCATGAAGTAGAGCGCATAGCCGTAGGACTGCGCTCCAGCCTGCAGGCCCCAGGAAACGGAGAAGGTGCGATAGTAGCCCTTCACCTGGTTGCCGTTCTCGATGAGCGCCCCCGTGCCGTAGCTGCCACCGAAGCCGAGCCCGCCCTTGACGATCTCGGGAAAGACCAGCACCGCCTTCGCCTTGGCCGCCAGTTCCTTGGCGGCGGGGTTGCTGCGCTCCAGGGCGTCCAGAGCCAGCCCGACCTGGGCCTTGATCGACTCCCGCGTCACGGCCGCCGCTGGCCGGCTCAGCAGAGCAGTCGCCGCAAGTGCAGGTACCGCCACGATCATCGTCCGCCGCATGGGCATCAGCGCACCTCCCCTTTGCCCGGCCCGTTCGGCCGGGAAACCTCACTTCCGCGATGCCGAACGCGGTGTCAAATCTGCTCGACCGTCGTCGGGAAAACTATCCTAGATCGGCTTGCACGGCAAGCTCCGTGGCTGCCAGCGCACTTGATTTCCTCGGGTAAGCCGGCATGTCTTGCCGCCTCCTAGGCAGCGGGCGGGTCAGGGACGGTGCAGGCGGCCTTCATCGAGGGCATTCGCAAGGTCGTGGTCGGCGAGGTAGCGGAGCCGCGTGCCGGCGATGACGAGTTGCTGATCGAGGTCGACGCGGTCGGCATCTGCGGTAGCGACATCCACTACTATCTCGAGGGGGCGATCGGCGCCCAGATCGTGAAGGGCGGATTTCTGCCCGGGCACGAGTTCGCCGGGCGGATCGTCGATGGTCCGGCCGAGCGGCACGGGCTGAAGATCGGCGAGCTCGTGGCGGTCGATCCGGCCACACCCTGCGGCCGCTGCGAGTGGTGCCACCAGAACCATCCCAATCTCTGCCCGCACGTCGTGTTCAAGGGTGCTCCACCTTACACCGGGGCCATGACCCGATTGGTGACGGCGAAGTCCGAGGCCCTCTTCCGGGTGCCCGAGGGATTCGATGCAACGGATGCCGCCATGCTGGAGCCGTTGGGCGTGGCGGTGCACGCGATCGACCTCGCCCGGCCGCGGTTCGTCGAGACCTGTGCCATCATCGGCTGCGGTGCCATCGGCCTCCTGATCCTGCAATGTGCCAGGGCCGCCGGGATCGGGCGGATCATCGGGGTCGAGCCGGTGGCATCGCGGCGCGAGCTGGCGCTGGAGCTCGGAGCGGACGAGGCGGTCGGCAGTGCCGGCGAGGTCGCGGGCCTGACCAAGGGGCGTGGGGTCGATCTCGTCATCGAGGCGACGGACCGGCCGGAGGGGTTCCAGCTCTCGGCGGAGGCGGCGCGCATCGGCGGCCGGATCGTGCTGGTCGGTATTCCCGAGGGCGACAGCTACGCGCTGCAGGCCTCGCTCGCCCGGCGCAAGGGTCTGGGCGTCAAGTTCTCGCGGCGGATGGGGCACGTCTATCCGCGGGCGATCGAGCTGGTGCGGCGCGGCCTCGTCGACGTGCGCAGACTCGCGACGCACCACTTCCCGCTGGCCGAGGCGCCGCAGGCGTTCGCCCTGCAGGCGGACCGGCGCGACGGGGTGATCAAGAGCATTTTGCACCCGGCCTGACCTCGCCGGCATTGCGGCCGCGCGCCATCCTTGGTGAAGTGGCGACAATCGGGGAGGACGGACGATGACGTCGAGCTTGCGGGACCTCGCGCGGGGTGCCCTGGCCGAGCTGGGCCAGGTGTTCGAGCGGATGCCGGACACGGCGGCCGACCAGCTGATCGAGGCGATCCTGGCGGCCCGCCGCATCGCGTTGCACGGTCTCGGCCGCGAGGGCCTGCAGATGCGCGGCTTCGCCATGCGCCTCTTCCATCTGGGCCGCGACGCGCACGTGGTGGGCGACATGACGACCCCGCCGCTTGGGCCGGACGATCTCCTCGTCGTCTCGATCGGGCCCGGCACGCTGGCGACAACCGAGGCGCTGATGCGGGTGGCGAAGGACGCAGGTGCGAAGATCGCGATGGTGACGGCCCAGCCTGAGGGCCAGGCGACACGGCTCGCGGACGTCGTGACCGTTATCCCCGCCCAGACCATGGCGGACGACAGCGGGTCGAAGGTCTCGGTGCTGCCGATGGGGTCGCTCTACGAGACGGCCCAGATGGTGTTCTTCGAGCTCGTCATCCTGCGCCTGCGCGACCGGACGAGCGAGACGGCGGTCACCATGCGGGCCCGGCACACCAACCTCGAATAGACCAGGATCAGGGGAAGAGCTTGATGTCGAAGTTCGTCGAGCGGTTCGGCCTCGCGGGCCGGCGGGCGGTCGTGACCGGTGCCTCCAAGGGCATCGGGGTCGAGATTTGCAAGGTGCTGGCGGATGCCGGGGCCGACATCGCGGCCGTGGCGCGCGACGCAGCGGGGCTCGCGGAGACCAAGGCGGCGGTCGAGGCGCTGGGGCGGCGCTGCATTCCGATCGTGGCCGACCTCGCGACGATCGAGGGGCCGCAGCACGCGGCCAAGGAGGCCCTCGCCGCTTTCGCCACGGTCGACATCCTGGTCAACAATGCGGGCATCGCGCTCAACGCCCCGCTGCTGGAAGCCACGGTCGCCGACTGGGACACGACCATGGCCGTGAACCTGCGCGCCCCCTTCCTCATGGCGCAGGCACTGGTGCCGGGCATGATCGCGCAGAAGCGCGGCAAGATCGTGAACGTCAGCTCGCAGACGGGCGTGATCGCCCTCGACCTGCACGGCGCCTACGCCGCCAGCAAGGGCGGCCTCAACGCGCTGACCAAGGTGATGACGGTCGAGTGGGCGAAGCACAACATCCAGAGCAACGCCGTCTGCCCTACCATCGTCATGACGCCCATGGGCCAGAAGGTCTGGGGCGATCCCGCCAAGAGCGGCCCGATGCTGGCCCGCACCCCGCTCGGCCGCTTCGGCCAGCCGATCGAAGTGGCCGACGTCGTCCTCTTCCTGGCGTCCTCCGCCTCGGACCTCATCACCGGCGACACGATCATGGTCGAGGGCGGGTTCACGAGCCTCTAACTTCGGTGCGCCGCCTCGCGTCGGCCCTGCTCGCCGCTAGCCTGCTCGGGTCGCTTCCGGCACGAGCCGACGACGCGGCGGCGATCCGGCAGGCGCTGCTGGACTGGACCGACGCCTTCAACGCCGGCCGGGCCGATCGGGTCTGCGCCCTCTTCGCACCCGACCTGCGCTTCCGCTTTCAGGGCACGCCGGAGCGCGGCTATCCCGAAATGTGCGCCCAGCTACAGCGCGCCCTCGCCGACCGCGACCACCGGCTCGCCTACAGGCCGGACATCGAGGAGATCATCGTCTCCGGCGACCTCGCCGCCGTCCGCCTCGTCTGGACGAGCGAGGTGCGCGACGCCGCCGGCAAACTCCTCGAGAGCACCGAAGAGCCGGGGCTCGATCTCTTCCGCCGCGAGCCCGACGGAACGTGGCGGATCTTCCGCTACCTCGCCTACAGCGAGGCGAAGTAGCCGGGGGAGCGCACCGCGCTCCCCCGGGCCCCCACGGGCGAGTTCAAGCAGGTGGAATCGGGATCGGCCCCGGGCAGCCGTTTGGGCTGGGGGCTGGATCAGGTCAGGTGGGCATGACGGCTAGGGTCCGGCGCGTGCTTTCGGCACGGGTGCCATGACGGGATCCGTCGGCATCGGCGGCAGGCCGAGGCCGGGGAGCCAGTCGAGCGACGCCGGCACCGGCTTCGCGGGGTCGTGGCCGAGGTCTTCCAGAAGGTCGGCGCGGCGCCAGGCGATCTCCTCGATCACGCGCATCCGCAGCATGGCGACCACGCGCAGGCGGGCCCGGGCGGCGTAGGCGTCGGACATCGGATCGCACTCACCGGGCGGGGCCGGCGGTGGCCGGACGGCCGGCTCGCGTGGCGTACGCTTCAGCATCCGCAACACGGACTGCGCCAGGACCTCGAACGGGTCGCGACCGCGCTGGCTCTCGGAGAAGAACCAGGCGGCGACCCGGGGCTCGCGCTCCTCCATCGCCTCGTGCACGACGACGAGGCTGAGGAAGCGCAGCAGGTGGAGGCGCACGGTGGCCAGCAGGCCGACGACGTCGCGCCAGGTGGCGAGCAGGCCACCGACCTTGCCGTCGGCCAGCATCGCCCGGACCTCCTCCGGCTGAAGCCGTGCGGCCCTGGCGGCAGCCACCGGGTCCTGCCCTGCGGCGACCCGGCGGAGCGCCATGGCCTTGCGGCCGGCGACGATGGGCCGGGAGGGATAAGGCGTTGGACGGAAACGAGCCATGAGCTGCGTATAGCAGATCATTAGCCTAGGATCAATGTCTCTCTACGGGATGGCGGATGACGACCCTTGCCCGCGCGGCGGCGCCCCCTGCTCAGGTCGCCATGCCGTCGAGTTGGGTCGGCAGGTGGGGCAGCCAGCGCTCCATGTCTAGTTGCTTCTCCATTGCAATCCGAAGTTGAACGGCGGCACCCTGCGGGGTTCGGACGGCGGTCGCCATGATCTTCGCGAGGATGGCGTCGCAACGTTCCCGCAGGATCTGCTGCGCCGCTTCGTCGTGGTTCTCGCCGACTCGGCGGCATTCCTCCCAGGCATCCAGCCATTCGGCTTCCCAGGCGAGATGAGGGTCGAGCATCGTGTCGGTCAAAGGGCACCTCGTCTTTCTCAGTCGAATGCAATATCCTCAAGATTGGCTGGAATATCATCAAAAGAAATCCTTTATTTTGAAGCCACTAATGTTAACGCATTTTGTAATTATCGAAGGACATCATGAGCTTGGAACTTCGGACAACGCGGTGACATCGCGGCAAGACCGATTGCGAGTTGGGCTTTCGGCGCTGGACCACCGCCATGAGCCGGGGCAGCCCCCTTAAAGAAACAGGTAGCCGGATGGCCCGATCGAGGCAGCTGGTCATACCCATTGAAATCGCTCAGCGCGGGAAAACATCATTCGCTTGGACGGCCTTTTTGGCAGCGATATGCCGAGGCGGACGGACAGATGCAGCCGAGGGCTGATATCTGCCCTGCCCAGACGAGCAGCGATCGGCTGGCAGTGGTGGTCCGTTCCACGGTGCACCAGCGTGTTTGCGAGCAGAATCGTGCAGATCGCCCGGCGGCCTCTAACACCCCTTTACAGCATGTGGATTCTACGTATCCGAAGTGCGGTCGACCACAAGTCGACAGCACACCCGCGGACGATCATATCTCGGAGGCGAGGAGCGCCTTACTGCGACATCGGTTGCATCCCGCCCATGCTTCGACCCTGGTGACAGGTTATGCGGACAGCGTTTCGCGTAACGTGAGTCGTGGACGAGAGATCAGAAGATGCCCCGTCTCTTGGTGCCGGTCGGTCATGACATACCGACCGCTTTAACGCGCGACCGGTACTCCCGGCGATGCGCCCAGGAACTCGAAAAGCGGGGCGTGAGATGGCAGCCTTTGGCGCGCGAGCACGGTCTCGACCTCGCGCGGCCGGCGACGCCGGGAGACTGGGTCCTGGCCCGCCATCAGCACGCCTTCGCACGCGACGCCGAGAGTCTGGCCGGCGATCCATTGTTCGGCTGGTCGCTCGGTGCATGGGATCTTCGCGATCTCGGGCTGTACGGCTACTCGGTACTGAATGCGCCCGATCTGCGGTCCGCCTTGCGGCTGATGATCGATCTGGTGAGCCTGGAGACCGAGGCGGCGCAACTGCGTCTTCAAGTGCAGAACGGCGAGGCAGCCCTGGTGCAGACCTGGGTGCCGATCACGGTCAAGAGCGCTTCCTGGCTCAACATGTTTCTCTGCGCGTTGCGCCAACTCATCGGGCCGGACTTCGTGCCGCTGCATATGGGTCGCTACGAGACCGATCCAAACCGGTCGGCCCGCCTGTCGGACCTTGTGGGCATGTCGATCGAAGATCTCGACACGCCGATTGCGTTCGTGACGTTCGAGGAACGCCTGCTGGATCATCCTGTGATCGGTGCCGACGAGATGCTGGCCCAGGCGCTGCAGCAGTGCTGGTTGTCGGACCGGGCCGACCTGGCCGCCCGTCATGCGGAGTTGGCGGACCTTGCGGATGCGATCGTGCCGCTGCTCGTGAAGGGCATGCCTTCCCTCGATGCTGCCGCCTGTGCCCTCGGTGTCTCGACGGCAGAGCTGCGATGCGGCCTCGATCGCATCGGCTGCAGCCTGTCCGGCCTGGTCGACGCGATCCGCTCTGGGCTGTCGACGCGCGTCCTGACTAAGCCCGACATGACCGTGGTCCGTGCCACCAAGGCCCTCGGCTTCGACGAGCCGGACGAGCTGAGCCGGGCCTATGAGCGCTGGTGGGGCCGGCCGCTGCGCAACGGCTACGGGCGCTCACTGCGCTACGAGTGAGGCGGCGCAGAAGCGTCGGCCGTCACGCGTCCCTGACCGGTAGCGTCGCGGTCCGCCGATCGTTGAGGGTCGGCACTAACGGTCCGCCCCTCGACTGTTTCGACCTCCCCGTGCATCCTCGCCCGGACGAGGCCGGACGCGTCATCGGCCTGACGTGCGTAGCGACGGACGTGACCGAGCAGAAGCGTACGCAGAATGCCCTGGCGACGAGCGAGGCGCGGTTGCGGGGTGCGGCGCGGGCCGCCGTGTTCGGCATCCACGAGTTCGACCCGTCCCGCCAGGAGGCGACCTGGTCACCGGAGATGGGCCGTATCCTGGGTATCCCGGCCGACGGACCGAAGTCACCCCAGGACGTCCTGACGACCGTGCATCCTGACGACCGGGACCGCGTGAGCGCCGAGATGGCGGCGATCCAGCATCGGGTCGGACCTTACGAGATCGAATGCCGGATCATGCGCCCCGACGGCGAGACGCGCTGGATCATGGATCGTGGGGAAGCGGTAGGGCCGCTGGATCCCGGGACGGGTCGCGTTTTCCGCATCACCGGCACGGTGATCGACATCACCGAGCGCAAGCTCGTCGAGGAGCGGCTGAGGGCGGCGCACGACACCTTCCGGCATCTCGTCGACCGCTCGCCCTTCGGCATCTATGTGGTCGATGCGGATTTCCGCCTCGTCCAGGTCAGCGACGGTGCGCAGAAGGTGTTCTCGAACGTGCGGCCGCTGATCGGGCGGGACTTCGCCGAGGTGCTGCGTGCCATCTGGCCGGAGCCCTTCGCCAGCGAGGCCATCGGCCGCTTCCGCCACACGCTTGTGACCGGCGAGGCCTTCCACGCGCCGACCACGGTCGAGCAGCGGGCGGATATCGGCGATACCGAAGCCTACGATTGGAAGCTCGAGCGGATCGCGCTGCCGGACGGGCGGCCGGGCGTGGTCTGCCACTTCTACGACCTCACGGAACGGCAGCGGCAGGAGGACCACATCAAGTTCCTGATGCGGGAGGTGAACCACCGCTCGCAGAACCTGCTGGCGCTGATCCAGGGCATCGTGCGCCTGACGGCACCCAAGGACACCGACGACTTCATCGAGCGGTTCGGCGAGCGGCTGCGATCGCTGGGGGCGGCGCAGACGCTGCTCGTCAACAATGTCTGGCGATCGGTGCCGCTGGACGATCTCGTGCGTTCGCAGCTCTCGCATCTCTCGGATCGTATCGACACGCGGATCGCGATCACCGGCCCGGCGGTGTCGCTCTCGCCGGCAGCGGCGCAGGCCCTGGGACTGGCGCTGCACGAGCTGGCGACCAACGCGGCCAAGCACGGCGCCCTGTCGACGGATGCCGGTCGCGTCGAGGTCGCCTGGGGGACCCGGATCGGGGCGGATGCCGCTCCCCTGTTCGTCATGAGCTGGACGGAGCGCGACGGGCCACCGGTTGCACCGCCGCGGCATCTCGGCTTCGGCACGGAGGTGACGACGACCATGACCCGGATGAGCCTCGGCGGCGAGGTCACGGTCGACTACGCGCCGGGCGGCTTCCTGTGGAAAGTCGCCTGCCCGCTCGGGAACATCGCGGAAGCGCGGTAGGGGCAGACTGACCGGGTCGAGCCGGCGGGAGGGAGCGACCTTCCCCAGAGAGCGGCGTTGGAGCGGGCATCGAATTGCTGCCCGGAGGATCTTCATGTTGTTCCGCTTCGCCCTCGCCTGCCTGCTGCCGCTGCTGGCGGTCGCTGCCGCGGCCGCCCAGACGACACCGCCCGCGGCGAGCCCGCCGGGCGAGGACAAGGGTGTGGGAACCCGCCTGCTCGAGACGGGTGCCGCCATGGTGCAGGGCGACGCCCCGGTGGACGCGCTGGACGTGCATCTCGTCGGGTTCCACCCGATGAAGGACGATCCCTCGCACCAGATCGAAGCCCACCATTTCTGCCGGCAGGTGAACGAGGACTTCATGCAGTGTGCGCTGTTCGACGGCAATTCGGCGACGGCGAACCTGACCGGCGTCGAGTACATCGTCTCCGAGCGGCTGTTTTTGACGCTTCCGCGCGAGGAGAGGCGGTTCTGGCACCCGCACAATTTCGAGATCCTCTCGGGCCAGCTGATTGCCCCCGGCGTGCCGGAGCCGGCCGAGCACGCGCTGATGCGGGGCAAGATGAACAGCTACGGCAAGACTTGGCACACCTGGGACACCGCGCAGGGTGCCGACGGCGACCTCGCTTTGCCGCTGGGCCCGCCGCGGCTCGCCTGGTCGTTCAACCGGCTGGGCGAGGCGCAGGCGGAGCTGGTCGCGGCCCGCGACCGGCGGCTGGGGGTGAGCACCGAAGCCACGCGCGAGGCGCGGCAGGATCTGGTGCCGCTGGCGAAGCCGCAGGTCGGCGTCGACGCGCTGAAGGACCGCTATGCCGGGCCGACGCAGGCGATCCCGGGGGTGGTCGACGCCCGGGCGCGTTGAGTCCGCGTCAGCTCTGGAACGGGGTTCCTTCGCGCAGGCGGAAACCCCGCAGCAGGCCCGACCAGCCGTTGGGACGTGGCCGCTCGTCCAGTGACGTGGCGGGTGCCGTCTCGCGTCGGCGTCGGTGCGGCGAGCCCGGGGGCGGATAGGCCAGGGTGTCCTCCATCTCGGCGCGCTCGGCATAGTCGTAGTCGGGGAACGGCAGGCGGGTTTCCTTGCGCCAGCGCTGCACGGCCTCCTCGGCCTCGGCGGCGCGCCCCTGGTCGAGGCCCGGATCGCGGCTGACATGGACGGCCTGGGCGGGGATGGCGAACTCGGAGCCGGCGTCGCGCACGATCTCGGCGATGCGCAGCGCCAGATCCTCGCGCACGGCCAGAAACTCGTTCCAGTCGATGGCGTGGACGAAGGCGAAGAGCTCGAGCTGGATGCCGGTCGGCTTGTAACCCGCCACGCGCACGCGGGCCGGGTCGTTCATGACTTCGGGATGCTGGATCAGGAGCTTGCGGATCTTGGCCACGATGTAGCGGAGCTGGTCCGGCGTCGTCTCCGTGCGCAGCTCGAGGGTCGTGTTGAGCAGGTTCATGTCGCGGCGGCTGTAGTTGACGATCTGCAGCTGGGCGAAGTCGGCATTGGGGACGGTGATCACCGTCCGGTCGAGGCCGCGGATGCGCGTCGAGCGCAGGCCGATCTCCTCGACGGTGCCGAGCTTGTCGCCGAAGGCGCAGAACTCGCCGACACGGACGGGCTTGTCGGCGAACAGCACGAAGCCGGCGATGACGTTCTCCAGCGTCGGGCGGATGGCGAGTGCCACGGCGAGGCCGCCCACACCGAGGCCGGCAAGGATCGGGGCGATGCTGAGGCCCAGCTCGGCGGCGGCGTGGAGCAGGACGAGCAGGGCCGCCAGGATGCTGAGAATTCGGAAGCAGAGCCGGATCAGCGCCGCGTCGAGGCTCTTCGAGCTGGTCGTGGACAGCCGGATGACCAGCTGGCCGATGCCGGAGATGATCGTGCCGGCGAGCCAGGCGAGGAGGCCGTAGGTCACGGTGGTGAGGAACACGGTGACCCACAGGCCCGGCTGGCCGCGCAGCAGGACCATGTCGTTGAGGAAGGCGGCGAGGAGGAAGGCCAGCGCGATGGCGGCACTGGCCGCACCGAGCCCGCCGACCGGCCAGCCCCGGCCGGTGGCGTGGCAGGCCCGGTCCCATCGCCGGCCGAGGCCCCAGGCGAGCCAGCCCAGCGTGACGACGAGGCCGAAGGCGGCGAGGGCGGCGGTCCATTTCCACAGGGGCTGCTCCACCAAGGGCGCATGTGCCCAGGCCGGCAGGCGGGCGATCCCGGCGGCCAGCGCCGCCGGCATGCCGAGGCCCGGTGCGGAGCGCCAGGCGCCGATGACGTCCTCCGGGCCGCGCCGGACCGGCAGCTCCTTGACGAGGTCGTAGAAGTGCGCCGCCCGCTGCACGGTGGCTTCGGTGAAGAGATAGTCGCCGGCGCGCGGGCCGTCCGCGACCTTGGCGATCACGATCTCCGTGCCCGGCACCGTCCACTGCGTGCGGCCGGCGCGCTCCAACTCCTCGGCGGTGGGGACTGCCCCCTCGTCGGGCAGGTCGAGGCGGGCCAGCGTCTCGTAGAGATAGAGGGCGCTGTCGATGCCGATCTCGAAGATGAGCGCCTCGCCGACATGGCGCAGATCGAGGGTGTGCAGCGCCCGCTGGGCGGGGACCAGCGTCTCGGCGCGGCCGGAGCGGTTCCGCCAGCGCTCATAGGCCTCCCCGACATTGGCGAGGAAGGAACGCAGGGTCGCGCGCGGGCTCGACGTGTCCGCCGGCTGCAGCCGCGCGGTGGCGGTATCGGCGGCCTCGGCGGGGGTAGCGGCGCAGAAGGCCAGCACCAGAAGCAGGGCTCGAAGGACCGCCAGCCGGCGCCCGAGCGTCGCTGCGCCATCGATCATTCAGACCGTCCCATATCCGTCGGGGTCCGGTACGCCGGCGGTGCGGCGCGTCCGTGCATCCCTTGCCGCGCTGCAGCAAGACGACGGCATGGCAATCAGGGCTCGCACCGGGCGTCAACCCGAAAGGCCCGAGCGGCCGAATGCAGAGATGCTGGTCGTTCACGGGCGGTCCGCGAGACGTGGCAGGCGGATCACGGTCTCGCCGCCTGCGTTGCCGGAAGGCGATAGTTTAAGAAGCGATCCGACGCGCCGCGACGGGGAGGTTGGGGAGGATCGATCGAGCCGGGGCGGCCTGGCACGAAGCGAGCGATACTCAGCCCAGCTCGAACGTCGTGATCCCGAACAGGCGGTCGGTGGCGACCGTGGGGGCCGGGCCGCGGTACATGCGGGCGGTCTCGAAGCCGACGGTGAGGCCGAGGTCCTGGGCCAGCTTCAGGGCGGGGTCGTTGCGGCCGACGACGTCGAGGGAGGTCGGTGCGCCGTTGGCTTCGACCGCGAGGGCGCGGATCAGGCGTTCGGCAATTGCGGCGTCCGGGGCGTAGACGGGGCCGAGCTTGCAGCCGGTGCGGCAGCGGCGGAGCATGCCCAGCGCTACGAGGTCGCCGTCCTGGACCAGGGCCAGGCTCTTGGCGTTGGGCATTGCCAGCCAGGCGGCGAGGAAGGCCGGGCGCGGGGCCGGAAAGAGTGCGGCGTCGAGGGCCAGGAGGCGGTCGAAGGGGACGGTGCGGGCGTCGATGAAGGCGGCGTCCGGGCGGGGCTCGATGGTGCCGCCGAAGCGGTAGTTGGGCCACGCGTAGGCGAAGCCGGATTTGCGGTAGTTGTCCTGCTGGGCGACGACACCGTCTAGGCCGACCGTGCAGCCCTCGAGGCGGGCCATACCCGCCTGCCAGACGGCCCAGCCATGGCCGCGGCCGCGATGGGCCGGGTGGACGATGTAGAAGCCGAGGAAGGCGAACGAGTCGGGGTAGCGGACGACGCTGATAATGGCGGCGGGCTCGCCGTCGACGGTGCCGATGAGGAAGCCGCCGGGGTCGGTGACGTGGAAGGGGTCGGCGTCGCCGAGGCCGGGGTTCCAGCCCTCGGCCGCCGCCCAGTCGAGGGCCAAGCCGATCTCGGCGCTGCTCATGGTACGGATCGTGAGCGTCATGGGCACAGCTTCGGACGCCGGGCTGCGTCGGGTCAATCGGCGCGGCGCAGCTTGACCTCATCGAGAGCGCGGCGCAGCACTGTAGAGCGACCGACTCCATCGAGGATCCGACCATGGTCTTGCGCACACGGCTGACGGAGCGGCTGGGGCTGCGGCACCCGATCGTGTCGGCACCGATGGGGTACGTGTCCGGCGGCGCGCTGGCGGGCGCGGTGTCGGGGGCGGGTGGGCTCGGCCTCATCGGCGGCGGGTACGGCGACGCGGCGTGGCTGCAGGCGCAGTTCGCGGCGGCGGGCAATCAGGCGGTGGGGTGCGGATTCATCACCTGGTCGCTGGCGAAGCAGCCGGAACTGCTGGACCTCGTCCTCGACCACGAGCCGCGGGCAGTAATGCTGTCCTTCGGCGATCCGGCGCCGTTCGCCGGTGCGATCCGGGACGCCGGGGCCGTGCTGATCCTGCAGGTGCAGACGCTGGCGCATGCGCGGACGGCCCTGGCGAACGGGGCCGACATCGTCGTGGCGCAGGGGACCGAGGCCGGCGGGCACGGGGCGTCGCGGGCGACCATGACGCTGGTGCCGGAGGTGCGCGATCTCTGCGCGCGGGAGCGGCCGGAGGTGCTGGTGCTGGCGGCGGGCGGCATCGCCGACGGGCGGGGACTGGCGGCAGCACTGACGCTTGGGGCCGACGGGGTGCTGGTGGGGACGCGGTTCTACGCCTCGAGCGAGGCGCTGGTGTCGCCGGCGCACAAGGCGGCCGCAGTTGCCGCCGACGGCGATGCGACGGTACGGACGAAGACGGTCGACATCGTGCGGCGGCTCGACTGGCCGGCACCGTACGATCTGCGGACCTTGCGCAACGCCTTCGTCGCGCGCTGGCACGGACGGGAGGCGGCGCTGAGCGCCGATGTGGACGAGGCGGCGGAGCGCTATGCGGCGGCCGCGGCGCGTGGTGATGCTGCCGAGAGCGGGGTGCTCGTCGGCGAAGGGATCGGGCTCGTGGACGAGGTCAGGCCGGCCGCGGAGATCGTCGAGACGATGGCGGCGGAGGCCGAGACGGCACTGCTGACGGGGGCCGCCCTGATCGCCTGACGGCAGGCTCTACGGGCTCACGGCGCCATGTTGACAGCAGCGCGTGCAGACCCCAACCGTGCTCGGTGCGGCAGGCTTCCAAATAATTGGTGGCCGATACTCGAACACGGAGGAACACGACGCAGATGGACGCCGTCATCGGCTTTCTCAACACGATCTTCTGGGGCTATGTGCTGATCTACGGCCTGCTGGCCGTCGGGATCTATTTCACGCTGCGACTGGGCTTCGTGCAGATCCTGCATTTCGGCGAGCTGTTCAGGGTCATCGGCGGCTCGCAGGAGACCGACAAGGCCGGCATCTCGCCCTTCCAGGCGCTCACCGTCAGCCTCGCCTCGCGGGTCGGCACCGGCAACATCGCCGGCGTGGCGGTGGCCCTCTATCTCGGCGGGCCGGGGGCGATCTTCTGGATGTGGATGGTAGCACTGGTCGGCATGGCCACGGCCTATTCCGAGAGTACCCTGGCCCAGCTCTACAAGGTGACCGACGACGATGGGCAGTATCGCGGCGGGCCGGCGTTCTACATCGCGCGCGGGCTGAAGGCACCCTGGGCCGGCTACGTCTTCTCGGTCTGCCTGATCATCTCCTTCGGCCTCGTCTTCAATGCGGTGCAGGCGAACTCGATCGCGGATGCGGTGCAGGGTGCCTTCGGCGTGCCCAAGCTCGTCGTCGGCGTGGCGGTGGCGGCGCTCACCGGTATCATCATCTTCGGCGGTCTCCGGCAGATCGCACGCGTCGCCGAGTTCGTCGTCCCCTTCATGGCGGGCGCCTATCTCCTGCTCGCGATCTACGTCCTGATCATGGACGCGGCCGCCGTGCCCGGCGTGATCGCCAGCATCTTCGCCCATGCCTTCGGCTTCGAGGAGGCGGCGGGCGGCATCACCGGCGGGATCGCGGCAGCGATGCTCAACGGCGTGAAGCGCGGCCTGTTCTCGAACGAGGCGGGCATGGGCTCGGCACCGAACATCGCGGCCTGCGCCACGCCGAACCCGCACCACCCCTCCTCACAAGGTTTCGTGCAGGCGCTGGGCGTCTTCATCGACACGATCCTCGTCTGCACGGCTACGGCGGTGATGATCCTGCTTTCCGGCGCCCTGGAGCCGGGCTCCGGCGTCACCGGCACGCAGCTGACGCAGGCGGCGATGCACGTGCACTTCGGGGATGCCGGCCGCTGGTTCGTGGCGATCGCGATCTTCTTCTTCGCCTTCACCTCGATCATCGGCAACTACTCCTATGCCGAGAACGCGATCACCTATATCGGCCACGGCCACACCACGGGCTTCGTGGTGCTGCGGGTGCTGGTCCTGTTGATGGTGGTCTGGGGCGCCTGGCAGACGGTGGCGACGGTGTTCGACGCCGCGGACGCTTCGATGGGCCTGATGGCAACGATCAACCTCGTCGCCATCCTGCTGCTGTCGGGCACGGTCGTGAAGCTGACCCGGGACTACTTCACCCAGCGCCGGCACGGCGTGGAGCCGGTGTTCCACGCCGGCGACTATCCGGAACTGGGCGACGGCGTCGACCGGACGATCTGGTCGCGTTGAACCGAGCGGTCTGACGCGGCTTGCCGCGTCAGACCATGCCCTTGCCCGCGTCGCCGGTAGCTCTGATCCCAGTTCGACAAGCGCTGCTGTAGCTGCCGCTTACAGCGCCACGAGCCTCTGTGGACTGGTGATTAGTTAAAGTTAATTCGACTTTTTCCACACGAGTAGTGTATTTAATCCGGCACCGTGCTGCCGATCAGTACAACACACCGGCAGGCCGGCTATCCTAAGGGGAGCGATACATGAAGAAGATGTTCTCGACACTGTCGTTGGCCGTCGTGGCGGTTGGCCTGGCGCTTCAGCTGCCCGTGCCGGCGATGGCCGGGACGGCGGAAGACGTGCAGGCCGCCATGCAGCTTCTCAAGTCAGAGTCCGCAGCACTCGGTGCTGCGAGCGTCTCGGGTAAGGACAAGGTCGGCGACAAGACCGTCCCGGTTCTTCACTTCGGCAAGACTGCGATCAACAACAACTTTACGATCGTCGACGACGTTCAGCAGAAGACGAAGGCTACCGCAACCTTCTTCGTCAAGGAAGGCAACGAATTCGTGCGCGTCGCGACCAACGTCAAGAAGGACGACGGATCACGCGCCATCGGGACGGTCCTGGACCCGAAGGGCAAGGCCATCGCCGCCATCGCCAAGGACCAGAGCTATTATGGCGAGGCGGCGATCCTCGGGAAGCCCTACATCACCGGCTACGAGCCCATCCACGACGCAAAGAACAAGGTGATCGGCGTCTACTACGTCGGTTATCCCAAGTCGTAGCGAGCCCGTAACGGGGTCGCCGACCATAGATCCCAGTCCTCAGCCAGTGGTCTGACGCGGGATCCGCGTCAGACCATGCCCTTCCCCGCGTCGCTGCCCTTCTTGGCCTGGCGGCTGCGGAGCCAGAGAACCGAGCCCAGGCTGATGGCGATGACGAGGAGCGAGAGGGCGGTCGTCAGGGTGCCCAGCGCGTAGATGACGGGCGTGGTGGCGTTGCCCTGCATCGCCTGCAGCTCGAGCGGCAGGGTGTTGAGGGCACCCATGGCCTGCGAGCTGCGGGCCAGCTCGTCGTAGGAGAGGGTGAAGCCGAACAGGCCGACGCCGATCAGCGAGGGCAGGATGATCGGCACGATGACGTACATGATGGTCTGGAACGGCGACGCGCCGAGATCGCGGGCCGCCTCCTCGAAGCGCGGGTCGAAGCGGTTGAAGACGGCGAACATGATCAGGACGCCGAAAGGCAGCGTCCAGGTGAGATGGGCGCCGAGGCCGGCGTTCCACCAGAAGCGCTCGATGCCCAAGAGCTCGAACAGCGAGCCGATGCCCAGCGAGACGACGACGGACGGCATGATGAGGCTGGCGACCACCGTGTAGAACAGGAAGCCGGAGCCGAAGAAGCGGCGGCGGAAGGCGAGCCCGGCCAGGAACGAGATCAGCACCGTCAGCACCATGACGGTGAGGCCAAGCCAGATCGAGCGGGTGAACGAGCCGCCGATGTCGCCGATCGACTGCGGCTTGAAGACGTCGGCGAACCAGTGGACCGACCAGCCCTGCATCGGGAAGACGAGGCCGCCCGACGGTCCCTGGAACGAGAGCACGGTGATGGTGAGCGTCGGCCCGTAGAGGAACAGCACGAACAGCACGAAGACGAGCGTCAGCACGACGAAGGTGCGGGGATGGGCCTCGCGCAGCACCGGCTCAGAGCTCCTTGCGGATGTCGCAGATGCGGGTCAGCGCCACGATCATGAGGATGACGGTGGCCAGCAGCACCATGGCGTTGGCGGCGGCGGGCGGGAACTGGAGGTAGCCGAGTTCGGTGTAGATCGACTTGCCGACACTGGCGACCTTGCCGCCGCCCAGCACGTTCACGGTGACGAAGTCGCCCATGACGATGGTGAGCACGAAGATCGAGCCGATGGCGATGCCGGGCTTGGTCAGCGGCAGGATGACGTGGCGGATCGTCTGCCACTCGGTGGCCCCGCCGTCGCGGGCCGCTTCCAGCAGCGAGCGGTCGATGCGGGCCATGGAGTTGAAGATCGGCACGATCATGAAGACCGTGAACAGATGCACGAAGCCCAGGATCACCGAGAAGTCGGAGTAGAGCAGCCATTCCTGCGGCTCGGAGACGATGCCGAGCGACAGCAATGCGGAGTTGACGAGCCCGTTGCGCCCCAGGATGGGGATCCAGGAGATCATGCGGATGACGTTGCTGGTCCAGAACGGGATCGTGCAGACGAGGAACAGCGTCATCTGCCAGGTCAGCGACGGAATGTAGAACGCCATGTAGTAGGCGATGGTGAAGCCCAGGACGAGGGTGATCGCCCAGACGACGATGCAGAACTTCAGCGTGTTGAGGTAGGTGTCCCAGGTCACCTGCTCGGTAAAGACGTCAATATAATTCTGGAAAGTGAAATCCGGGATGAGGATCTGGTAGCTCTCGTAATTGAAGAAGCTGACCACGACGACCAGCGCCATGGGCACGATGAAGAAGAGCAGGAAGACGATGGCGAGCGGAGTCGCCAGGAGATAGGCGGCGAGGCCGCCGCGCGGGCGCGCCGCCGCCGGTGCCACAGGCTCGGCAACGACGGCGGCAGGAACGGCGGCGGCGGCCACTAGCTCAGATCCCCTCGATCAAGCGGCGACGAACTCGTTCCACTTGCGGACCATGTACTTGTCCTCGTCCATCACGGTGTTCCACACCGAGACGGCACCCATGCGCTCGTAGAAGGAGCCGCCGTCGCGGATCTCGCCGGCCTTGGCGATCACTTCGCCCGTCGGCGACTTGATCTCCTTCTCGGCGGGCTTGCCTTCCATCCAGTAGGCCCACTCGTAGGGCTCCATGTTCTTCTGCGCGGTCGAGAGCACGGCCGCGTAGTAGCCCTGGCGGTTGAGGAAGCCGCCGGCCCAGCCCGAGAGGAACCAGTTCACGAACTCGTAGCAGGCATCGAGCGTCTTGCCCTCGACATGGGTCGGGATGCCGAGGCCGGCAGCCCAGGCGCGATAGCCTTCCTTCAGCGGCTGGTAGGTGCAGGGGATGCCCATCTGGCGGACCTTGGTGACGGCCGGCGACCACATGGACTGGATGACGACCTCGCCGGACGCCATCAGGTTGACGCTCTCGTTGAACTCCTTCCACAGCGCGCGGAACTGGCCGGCCTTCTTGGCCTCGATCAGGAAGGCGATCGTCTTGTCGATCTCCTCCTTGGTCATGTTGCCCATGTCGCCGTACTTCACGATGCCGTTCGCCTGGGCGACCTGGCCGGCGTCCATGATGCCGATGGCCGGGATGTTGAGGATCGAGGCCTTGCCCTTGAACTTCGGGTCGACCAGCTGCGCCCAGCTCTCGATCTTGACGTCGATCAGGTCCGGGCGGATGCCCAGCGTGTCCGCGTTGTAGACCGTCGGGATGAGGGTCATGAACTCGGTGGGGTCGCTCGCGAACTCGGTGCTCTCGGCACCGGTCAGGTAGCTAACCTTGATCGGGGCGATGCCGATGCGGGTCGTGTCGGTGCCGTCCGGGAGCTTGCCCTTGGTGAAGATCGGGACGATCTCGTCGTACAGCTTGATCTTCTTCGTATCCATGCCCTTCAAATTGCCCGAGGGCACGATCTTCTTCAGCATCCAGTATTCGGAATCGAGCATGTCGAAGCTGGTCGGCTGCGTGACCGCCCGCTTCACCACGTCATCGGAGGTCAGCGTCGTGTACTGGATGATGATCCCGGTGTCAGCCTTGCACTGATCGGCCAGTTCCTTGAACGCGTTCACGCCGGTGCCGGCGTAGCGCAGCGTGATCGGATCGTCGGCGTGGACGAACGGAGCGGGGAAGCTGCTGGCGGCGGCCACACCGGCGGCACCCAGTGCCGTGGTCCGCAACAGGTCGCGGCGGGTGAGGCCGCCCTTCCGCTCCAACGTCCGATAGATCGTGTCAGCCATAAGACGGCTCCCTTGTTTCTTGCCGACGTCTCAGTTGAGTGTGCGAACCTCGCCGCGGGGCCAGGCGAGCTGGACCGCGTCGCCGAGGGCGACCGGGGCGGCGTCGAAGGCCGCCTCCTCCATGACCACCTGCAGCTCGTCCTTGGCCGAGGTGGAAAGACGGATCAGCACCAAGGTGCCCTGATATTCGATCAAGCGGACGATCGCCGGCAGGCCGACCTCGTCCGGTCCCGGCGCGCCGATGCGGGCACGATCGGCGCGGAGTGCGACCTCGCTGCGGCCGAGGCCCAGCGCCTCGCCGGGCAGCACGTTGTGGGCGCCGATGAAGCGGGCGACGAAGGGCGTCTTCGGCTCGTTGAAGACCTCGCGCGGCGGACCGGCCTGGGCGATGCGGCCCTTGTCCATGACCACCATCAGGTCGGCAAGCGCCATGGCCTCGTCCTGGCTGTGGGTCACATGGACGAAGGTGAGGCCGATCTCGGTCTGCAGGCGCTTCAGCTCCTCGCGCATGCGGACGCGCAGGAACGGGTCGAGGGCCGAGAGCGGCTCGTCGAGGAGGAGGACCTTGGGGTCCATGATGAGGGCGCGGGCCAGCGCCACGCGCTGCTGCTGGCCGCCCGAGAGCTGGCTCGGCAGCCGGTCGGAGTAGGTCTCCATGTGGACCCGCTCCAGCACCCGCATGGCGCGCTCGCGCCGCTCGGTCTTGGGCACGCCGCGCATGTGCAGGCTGAAGGCGACATTGTCGACGACGGAAAGGTGCGGGAACAGTGCGTAGGATTGGAACATCATGGCCGTGCCGCGCTTGATCGGCGGCAGGTCGTCAACGATCTTGTCGCCGATCAGCACGTCGCCCGAGCTGATGTTCTCGTGGCCAGCGATCATGCGCAGCGTGCTGGTCTTGCCGCAGCCCGAGGGGCCCAGCAGGCAGCAATAGCTCCCGTCCGGGATCTTCAGATCGACATTGTCGACGGCGACGACAGCACCATAGCGCTTCGTGACGGCAATGAGCTCGACGGCTGCCATCGCTCCCCCTGCAGGACCTCGCCGTCCAATGGCAAGACACGTGCCAGTGCCGGCCACGAGGGGCAGGACGGGATCGACGCGCCCCGGCCGTCGTCACCCTAACAAGTTGCGCAGGAAAGCGGCAGAGGGCTGCATAGACAGCGGGCAGCCCTGCCCTCGCCTTGGGCAAACTCGCCTCACGAGGACGTCTGGAACGAACCGGCTCCCTTGAACGTTGTATGCGCACACGGATCCGGTCAGTTCCGCAACTCGCCGAAAGGCGAGTCGTCTTTGCGCGAGCAAAATACTGGATTACTGTCAAATATTTCTTTCGTTGACGGCAGAATTACTTAGTTCATATCAGCGACGATGCAGACGGATATAGTCACGGTCACCGGTATATCACACGCCGATAGCACATCGGCTCTCGGTCATTACGGAGTAGGCGGCAAGACGTGGGTGGCAGCGACGCCACCGACGACGGCATCTTGATGACCTCGTGGCAGGGAGATCGGACATGGCGCCCATCGAGCGTCTCGCCTTCATCGGCAACTCGCTGCCACGCCGGTGCGGGATCGCGACATTCACGACGGATTTACAGCAGGCCGTGGCAGGTGCCGCCTCGCGGGTCGCGACCCGCATCGTGGCGCTGAACGACGACGGCGACGGGTACGACTATCCGGCATCCGTCCTCGCCGAGATCGAGGAAGGCCGGCTCGACGACTACGCGTTGGCGGCGGGTATCCTGAACGCCGGCCGCTTCGACGTGGTCTCGCTGCAGCACGAGTTCGGCATCTTCGGCGGCGAGGCGGGCGAGCACGTTCTGGCCCTGCTGCGCCGGCTCACCATGCCAGTCGTGACGACGCTGCACACGGTGCTGGAGAGTCCCTCGCCCGAGCAGCACCGCGTCATGCGCCAGGTGATCGAGGCGTCGGCCCGGATCGTCGTCATGGCGGAGAAGGCTCGCGATCTGCTGCGGGCGGGCTACGGGCTGGCCGCGGACAGGATCGAGGTGATCCCGCACGGGATCCCGGACGTGCCGTTCGTCGAACCGGATAGCGCGAAGGCGGCCCTGGGTTTCGGGGACCGGCCGATCATCCTCACCTTCGGCCTGCTGTCGCCGAACAAGGGCATCGAGGTGATGATCGATGCCCTGCCGTCGATCCTGGAGCAGTGCCCGAGAGCCCTCTACGTCGTGCTGGGCGCCACGCATCCGAACCTCGTCCGGCAGGAAGGCGAGACCTATCGCCTGGGGCTGGTCGAGCGCGCGAGGGCGCTCGGTTTCGAAGGTTCGGTCCTTCTGCTCGACCGGTTCGTCGATCAGCCGACGCTGCTGGAGCACATCGCCGCCTGCGACGTCTACGTGACGCCGTATCTGAGCGAGGCCCAGATGACCTCGGGCACCCTCGCCTACAGCTTCGGCATGGGCAAGGCCGTGGTGTCGACTCCCTATTGGCATGCACAGGAACTGCTGGCCGACGGGCGGGGGGTCTTGGTCCCGTTCGGCGATGCGGCGGCACTCGGACGCGAGATCGGCTCACTGCTGAGCGACGAGACGCGCCGGCTGGCGATGCGGCGTCGAGCCTACGCGGCCAGCCGGGCGATGACCTGGGAGCAGACGGCGGAGCGCTATCTCTCGGTGTTCGAGGGAGCCCGCCGGCACGGGCGGTTCAAGGTGGTGGCCCGCGCGCAGGGGCTGCCGGGACGGGATGCGCTGCCCGAACCGCGCCTCGATCACCTGCACGCCATGTGCGACGACACGGGGCTGTACCAGCACGCGGTCTATTCGGTGCCGGACCGTGCGCACGGCTACTGTGTGGACGACAATGCGCGTGCGCTGCTTCTCTCCTGCTCGCTGGCTGCGACAGGCGGGCCGCGGCTGTCGGAACCGATGACGGCGCGCTTTGCCGCCTTCGTGCAGCATGCCTGGAACCCGGCGGCATCCCGCTTCCGCAACTTCATGAGCTTCGACCGGCGCTGGCTGGAGGAGGCGGGCTCCGAGGACAGCCACGGGCGTACACTCTGGGCGCTCGGGCAGTGCGCCGGTCACGACGCCGGCAATGTGCGGCGGCGGTGGGCGGCGGATCTCCTTCTGGAGGCGCTGCAGCCGGTCGAGGGCTTCCGCTCGCCGCGGGCCTGGGCGTTCACCCTTCTGGGACTCGATGCCTATTGCGCGACGCGGCATGCGGACGCTCGTGCCGGCCGGATGAGGCAAAGGCTCGCCGGACGGCTGATGGCGCTGCTGACGGCGACAGAGAAAGCTGACTGGGTCTGGTTCGAGCCGGGACTCTCCTACGACAATGCGCGACTGCCGCAGGCGCTGCTGCTGACGGGCATGGCGACCGAGGACCGAGAGATGGTTCACGCGGGTCTACGCTCGCTGCGCTGGCTCTGCGGGGTGCAGACCTCGCCCGCCGGGCTGTTCCGTCCCGTGGGCTCGGAGGGCTTCGGCGAACAGGGACGGCCGCCGCGACCCTTCGACCAGCAGCCGATCGAGGCAGCGGCGACCATTGCGGCCTGTCTCGCCGCTTGGCGGGCCGAGCCGGACGCGTTCTGGCGGGCCGAGGCTGCGCGGGCGTTCGCCTGGTTCCTGGGGGCCAACGATCTTGCGGAGCCGCTGGCCGACATCGAGACCGGAAGCTGCCGCGATGGGCTGCACCGCGACCGGCCGAACGAGAACCGGGGCGGGGAATCGGTGCTGGCCTATCTCACCGGCCTATGCGACATGCGACGGCTGATGGGACTGACGGGTGCCCAGGAGCGGCAGGCGGTGGAGCGCCGTAGCCTGGAGGCACGCGTCAGCTGACGGCAGCGACGGAGGCCCTGGAGCTTTGACGGCAGGCGACTTCCTGGTGGAGCAGGACCTCGTCCTGCGTCCCGATCCTTCGCGCGTGGTGCTGCGGCCGTTCAAGCCGGCGACCGAGCCGCGCGGGCTCAATCCGACCGACAGGACGCGGGCCGACAAGATCGTGCAGCGGATCCAGGCGCTGGATGTGGCCGCGGCCCAGGCCGATCTCGACGACATCATGGCGGGCTTCGGCCACCGCCACCGCGACGTGCTGGCGGCATTCGACGCGCGGGCGGACGAGATGGAGCCGGCGTTCTCGCCGCATCCGCCGTTCACCGAGGTCCAGCGCCGGCTCGTCGGGGCCTATTTCCTGCACGAATACTCGTTCGAGGCGGCGGCCCTCTTCAATCCGAGCATGGTCGCCCACCCGGACCAGTCGGGCCTGGAGCCGGAGGCGCTGCGCTTCGTCATGAGCCTGCGCGCCGTCGGCGAGGGGCACGTCTCCTCGCTGACCTTCCGCAGCGGCGTGGTCACGGCGGACGGTCGGGTCCGCATCGATCGCGCGGGCCGGGGCACGCTGGAGGCACGACTGCAGCGGCGGACGACGGGACCGGGTGGCGACACCGTGAAAGTCGCCTTCCCGCCCGACGTCGATCTCGGCGAGCGGGTCATCTTTCCGGTGACGATGCCGCAGATGAACGGCATCGAGGACGCCCGCTTCGTCCTGTTCGAGGACGAGGGCGAACGCGCCTACTACGCGACCTACACGGCCTATAGCGGCAAGGCGATCCGCTCCGAACTGCTGCGGACCGAGGACTTCCTCACCTTCACGCTCTCGCCGCTGCAGGGCTCTGCCACGCACAACAAGGGCATGGCGCTGTTCCCGCGCAAGCTCGGCGGCCGCTATGCGATGATCGGCCGGCAGGACAACGAGAACCTGTTCCTCATCTACTCCGACGACCTGCACGTTTGGAACGACGGCACGGTCATCGTCGAGCCGCGCTACCCCTGGGAGTTCGTCCAACTCGGCAACAGCGGGGCGCCGATCGAGATCGACCAGGGCTGGCTCGTCCTCACGCACGGGGTGGGGCCGGTCCGGCGCTACACGATCGGGGCGGTGCTGCTCGACCGCGACGATCCCTCGAAGGTACTGGCGCGCAGCCGCGTGCCGCTGATCGAGCCGCAGGAGGGCGAGCGCGAGGGCTATGTGCCGAACGTCGTCTACACCTGCGGGGCGCTGGTCCATAGCGGCCGGCTGGTGCTGCCCTATGCGGTGGCGGACAGCTTCACCAGGGTGGCGACCATCGGGCTCGACGCGCTCCTGGCCTCGCTCGACGGCTGAGGCCGGTCAGGGGCGGAGCGTCGCGAGCAGCACCGAGAGGGTGACGACGGAGACGGCGGTCGAGAGCAGGATCGTGCTCGTCGCCTCGGGCAGGGCCGCCTCGTAGCGGGCGGCGAAGAGGTAGCTGTTGATGCCGGCCGGCAGGGCCGCGACGGTGATCGCCACGGCGGCCGAGGCCGCCGACATGTCGAAGAGCGGCAGGACCGCCCAGAGCAGCAGCGGATGCAAAAGGGTCTTGAGCCCGGTCAGCGCGAGCGCCGGGCGCAGCGCCTTCGCCAGATGGAAGCGGGCGAGGTTGGCGCCCAGCGCGAAGAGGGCGGCCGGCAGGGCGGCAGCACCCAGGCTGCCGGCGAGGCGGTCGAGGACGGGCGGCAGCGGCAGGTCGGCCATGTTGAGCGCAAGGCCGCCGAAGATACCCCAGAGGATTGGGTTGGTGACCAGCCCCTTGGCGATGTTCCAGGGCAGGAGGTGGAGGGCGCCGGTCGCCCCCTTCCCCGTCTCGGCGACGATAGTTGTGAGCGTGAACAGGAAAGGGCTGTGGAAGGCGATGATCAGCGCCACCGGGACGGCGGCGGGCGGACCATAGGCGGTGATGACGAGCGGCGTGCCAAGGACGACGACATTCGAGAAGGCGGCCGTGATGCCGAAGATGGCGGGATCGGCCCCGCGCCGGCCGAACGGGCCGAAGCCCATGGCGACGCCGAGAAAGAAGATGACGGCCGCACAGCCGAAATAGGCGAGGACGAGGCCCCATTCGGGATGGCCCGGAAGCTCCGCCGACGCCAGCGAGCGGAGCAGCATCACGGGGATCGCGAAGTTGAACGCGAACAACGACAGGCCGCGGGCTCCCGCCTCGTCGAACAGCCGCAGCTTCAGCGCCGCCCAACCCAGGAGGACGATGCCGAAGACGGGCGTGACGGTGTCGATGATGACGGAAATGGCGGCTCTCGCAGCGCGTGGGGCCGCAGAGAGCCAGCGCCCCGGACGGGGCACAAGCGGAAGATGGCCCGGCCGCCATGCCGGCGGCCGGGCAGCCGATGTCAGTGGCGGATCTCGCCGGGGAAGAGGACGTCCCCGATCTCGTGGATGATGCTCTGGTTGGCGCGGATGTCGGCGTTGACGACCCGGATGCCGTTGATCCGGACGTTGCCGTTGGAGCGGACGGCGCGGATCTTCGCTTCCGAGACGTTCGCCGTCTGCACCAGCGTCGCCTTGGTCGGCACGGCAGCGGCCGGGATCTGGGCGCCCACGAGGTGGTAGGTGAGTATGGCGCCGAGCTTGCCCTTGTTGCCCGGCAGCAGGAGGGCCGCGACCGTGCCGGGTGGCAGGCGGAGGAAGGCCTGGTTGTTGGGGGCGAAGAGCGTGCACCTGGTGCAGTTCGCCACCGCATCCGCCAGTCCGGCGGCGTTGATCGCGGCGACGAGGGTGGCAAAGCGGGGACGCTCCTCCAGTTCCCGCAGGAGATTGCCGGCGGACGCCGGCGCGGAGGCGAGGAACAACATGCCGAGAGTAGCCATCAACAAACGTCGCATGGACCATTCTCCAGGTTGTGGGCGACGCCGTCTTGGACGACATCTCGGGCGCCGGTGGATCGCTGGGCTCGCGCCGGCGTGACCGGGCGTGATCGCGCTCGCGGCGACGTGATCGAGCGCTCGACAGGTTGCGCGACGTTCAGGCTTGGCCGATGTTGCGCGGCCAAGCCGGCTTGGGGAGGCTCGCCATGAACAGCAGCTGCGACACGCTCTGGTTCGACCCGCCGCTCCGACGGCGGATCTACGACAGCATCCTGGAGACGATCGGCAACACGCCGCTGGTGCGGGTGAAGCGGATCTGTGCCGAGGAGGGGATCGCGGCCGACCTCCTCCTGAAGCTCGAGTTCTTCAACCCCATCGCCAGCGTGAAGGACCGTATCGGCGTGGCGATGGTCGAGGCGCTGGAGGCCGAGGGCAAGCTGCAGCCGGGCGGCACCATCGTCGAGCCGACCTCGGGCAATACCGGCATCGGCCTCGCCTTCGTCAGCGCGGCGCGCGGCTACAAGCTGATCCTCACCATGCCGGAATCGGTCTCGATCGAGCGGCGCAAGATGCTGGCCTTCCTGGGAGCCGAGGTCGTCCTCACCCCGCGCGAGAAGGGGATGAAGGGGGCCATCGCCGAAGCCGAGGCGATCCTGGCGAAGACGCCGGGTGCGGTCATGGCCGGCCAGTTCGACAACCCGGCCAACCCCGCGATCCACCGCCGGACCACGGCCGAGGAGATCTGGGTCGACACCGAGGGCAAGGTCGACGTCGTGATCTCCGGTGTCGGCACCGGCGGCACGTTGACCGGCGTCGGCCAGGTGCTGAAGAGCCGCAAGCCGTCGGTCCGCATGGTCGCGGTCGAGCCGGAGGCGAGCCCGGTCCTCTCGGGCGGCTCGCCCTCCCCGCACCCGATCCAGGGCATTGGTGCGGGCTTCGTGCCCTCGATCCTCGACACCGGGCTGATCGACGAGATCGTGAAGGTCCCGAACGAGGCCGCCTTCGCCGCCAGCCGCCGCCTCGCCCGCACCGAGGGCATCCCGGGCGGCATCTCGGCCGGGGCCGCACTCACCGCCGCCATCGAGGTCGCCAGGCGCCCCGACATGCACGGCAAGACCATCGTCACCATCATCCCGAGCTTCGCCGAACGCTACATCACCACCGCACTCTTCGAAGGACTCTGAGGGGACAATGGATCTGGTCGCAGGGGTGGATGTCGGAACCTCGGGGGTGCGCGGGCTCGCCGTCGACCCGAAGGGCAAGGTCGTGGCGGAGGCGAGCCGGCGGCTGCCGGCGCCGGTGACCGACGGAGCGAAGATCACGCAGGACCCGCACGCCTGGTGGGAGGCGGTGGCGGCCGTGCTGGCCCAGCTGGCCGAGGCGCAGCCCGGGCGGATCGCCGCCGTCGCGGTCGACGGCACCTCCGGCACCATGCTCCTGGTCGACCGTGCCGGCCGGCCGACCGGACCCGTGCGGATGTACAATGACGGGTCGGGGGCGGCGCATGCCGGCCGGATCCGCGAGGTGGCACCGCTGGAGAGCGGGGCGCACGGGGCGACCTCGCCGCTCGCCTGGCTGATGGTGCATGCGGCCGAGTGCAAGGGTGCCGTGCACGCGGTGCACCAGGCGGACTGGCTTCTCGGGCGCTTGTGCGGCCGGCACGGCATCTCGGACGACAACAATGCACTCAAGACCGGCTGGGACCCGGTCGGCCGGCATTGGCCGGAATGGATCGAGTCCTTGGGCGTACACCGCAGCGTGTTGCCCGGTGTGGTCGAGCCCGGCACCGTCGTCGGCGAGGCGACGACCGAGATCGGCCTCCCCGAGGGCTGCCTCGTCGTCGCCGGCACGACGGACGGCTGTGCGGCGTTTCTCGCGACCGGGGCCGACAAGCCCGGCGACGGCGTCACGTCGCTCGGGACGACGCTGACGCTGAAGCTCCTGGCCGACAAACCGATGTTCGACGCCCATTGGGGTGTCTACAGCCACCGGCTGCTCGGTATGTGGCTGACGGGCGGGGCGTCCAACACGGGGGGTGCTGCGCTGGCGAAGTTCTTCACGCCCGAGGCGATGGCGAAGCTGGAGCCGAAGCTGAAGCCCGAACAGCCGACGGGGCTCGACTTCTACCCCCTGCCCCGCCCCGGCGAGCGCTTCCCGATCAACGACCCCATCATGGCGTCACGCGAGGGACCGCGGCCGGAGGACGACGCGCAGTTCCTGCAGGCGCTGCTGGAGGGCATCGCCCAAGTCGAGGCGTTGGGCTACCGACGCATGACCGAGTTGGGCGCGCCGAAGCTGAAGAGTGTGCGCACGGTCGGCGGCGGTGCCGCCAACAAGGCCTGGAAGGCGATCCGCGCTCGCGAGCTGGGCGTCCCGCTGGTCGATCCGCTGCACGCAGAGGCCGCCTATGGAGCAGCGCGCCTGGCCCGCTACGGTCTCGACAACGGCGGTTGATCGGCCGGGTGCGCCTCAGCTCTGAGCTTCCTGCCACTGCCGGGGAAAAGGCCCGTACTTGTCATCTTCGGTAATCTTGCCGACCCGATAGCCGTCACCGTTCCAGGCGCGGAGGCTTGTCAGCAGTTCGTCATAGACCGTGCGCCAGATCAACTCGTCGCGTCGGTTCGAATTTGCGGACGCCCTCTCGGATGCCTCAGCGTCCGTATGCTCGTGCTCGTCCGTCACTGTGTGCCCTCGCCTTTCGATCGCGGCCCGCAAAGCTAATGCATTGAACCAACTAGAACCATTGCTATCGTCCAGTTCAAGTGCGGGCGAGCACGCAACAACAGGCGAGGCAAAGACGATGGCCTTCCACCATCTCGACGCATCCGAGCAGGCGGCGTTCCAACGCGACGGCTATGTCCTCGTGAAGGGCATGCTGACGGCCGAGGAGGTGGGGCTCGCCCAGCGGATGATCGAGACCGATCCGGCGATCTCGAAGAACGTCTTGAAGATCGCCGATGCGGAGGGCGGGTCGACGGCCCTGGCGCTGTGGAACCATCCGGGCGACGACGTTTTCGGGGCGATCGCGCGCTGCGAGCGGATCGCCGGCGGGGCCGAGGCGCTCTTGGGCGGCGAGGTCTACCACTATCACAGCAAGCTGACGATGAAGCGCCCGGGCGGCGGCGGGCGCTGGGAGTGGCACCAGGACTACGGCTACTGGTACCAGAACGGCTGCCTGTTCCCCGACATGCTCTCGGTGGCGATCGCCCTCGACCCGTCGACCAAGGCCAATGGCTGCATGCAGGTCTTGAGGGGCAGCCACAAGCTCGGCCGGATCGAGCACGGGCGCGTCGCCGGGCAGACCGGGGCCGACGAGGAGCGCGTGCAGGAGGCGATGAAACAGATGGACCTCGTCCACTGCGAGATGGACCCTGGCGACGCCCTCTTCTTCCACGCCAACACGCTGCACTGCTCGGCCGCCAACACCTCGGACCAGCCGCGCAACCTCTTGATCTGCTGCTACAACAAGGCGACGAACAACCCCTACAAGGCGCACCACCACCCGTCCTACACGAAGCTCCACAAGCTGCCCGACGCGGCGGTTGTGGCGGCCGGGACGCGGGTGGCGGATGCGGGCTCGCGCTGGTTCCTCGAAGAGGGGCGCGACGAGACCACCGAGGCGCGCAAGGCAAGCTGATGCGCCTGCGATTCGTCCTGCTGGCCTTTCTGCTGCTGGCCGCGGCACCCCTTCGCGCCGAGACGGTCGTCGACGTCGGGAAGGAGCATCTGCGCGAGGTCGTGAAGGACGTGCAGCCGACCCTCGACCGGTTCGGCTATACGGCCGTGCTCGCCGCCGGGACGCTCGACTTCACCGGCGTGCCGGCACCGGGCGAGGCGCTCACCGTGGCGGCGACGCTGGAGGCGGCGGCCGGCCATCTGCGGGTCTGGGCCGTGGCCCTGGCGTCCTGGGTCGGCATCATGCTGGGCAGCCAGATCGGCTACGCCATCGGCCAGCGCTTCGGCGGGGTCCTGCGCGGACGCTGGGCCGGGCTCGACGAGAAGCTGGAGCAGTTGCGCGCGAAGCATCGCCGCTTCGGCATCTGGGTGGTCGTGGTGGCGCCCTTCTTCGACGGGCTGCGGCAGCTCAACGGGATCGCCGCCGGCCTGCTCGGCATGCCCTGGGCGCGGTTCACTGCCGCCACCTTCCTCGGGTGCAGCTTGTGGGTGGCGGTGTGGGTCGGCGGCGTGTGGTTCCTCGACGAGCACATGGCCGTCATCCTGCCGTTCGTGCGGGCAGCGGCCCCCTGGCTCATCGCGGCCGTGCTGGTCGCCGTGGCGGCATTCCTCTTGCATCGTCGGCGGGCGGTGCCGGAGGGGGGAAAGGGTTGAGCCGCAAGCTGATCGTCGGGGCCGCACAGATGGGCCCGATCGCCAGGAACGAGAGTCGGACCTCGGCCGTGTCCCGCATGTTGGCGCTGATGCGGGAGGCTAAGGCGCGCGGCTGCCGCCTCGTCGTCTTCCCCGAGCTGACGCTCACCACCTTCTTCCCGCGCTGGTGGCTGCCCGAGGCGGAACAACTCGCCTTCTTCGAGGGGGAGATGCCGTCGGCGGACACCGCACCCCTGTTCCAGGTCGCGGCCGACCTCGGGATCGGGTTCAGCTTCGGCTATGGCGAGCTGACGCCGGACGGCCACCGATTCAACACCTCGATCCTGGTCGGGCCGGACGGCAAGGTCCTGCTCAAATACCGCAAGGTCCACCTGCCGGGGCACCGCGAGCACGAGCCGGAGCGGCCGTTCCAGCATCTGGAGAAGCGCTACTTCGAGCCGGGTGATCTGGGCTTCCCCACCGTGGACGCCTTCGGCGGCCGGCTCGGCATGCTGATCTGCAACGACCGGCGCTGGCCGGAGGCCTGGCGCGTGCTGGGCCTCGCGGGAGCGGAGCTGGTCACGCTGGGCTACAACACGCCCCAGCACTACCCGCCGGTGCCGCAGCACGACCATCTGCAGAACTTCCACAACCATCTCGTGATGCGGGCCGGCGCCTACCAGAACGGCTGCTGGGTCGTGGGTGTCGCCAAGTGCGGGGTCGAGGAGGGCTGCCTGCTGATCGGGCAGAGCTGCATCATCGCCCCGACGGGCGAGATCGTCGCTATGTGCACAACGCTCGAGGACGAACTCGTCACCGCCACCGTCGACCTCGAGCGGTGTGCGGAGCTGCGGCGACACATGTTCGCCTTCAACCTGCACCGCCGCCCGGAGTGCTACGGGCCGATCACCGCCTCGCTGGGCTGAAGGCCGAACGCGCGCCCACGCGCAGAAGTCGAGCAATCCCGCGACTTCTTCACCCCCTGCGTTCACCGCCACGGGCGTCGCGGCGTCCGTCGAACATGTCGCACCCGGTTCGGTACGGGTTCGTACCCGCATCGGGGCGTTCTTTAGGATTCGATCAAGTTTTGGGCCTCTACGATCATTCCGGGCGGACGGAGCGCCGCCTACATGGAGATCAATAAAGACGAAGGGTTGTTCAAGATGATCGCGCAGCTTCTCCAGGCACTCGACGAGCCGGCGGCTCCTCTGAGCGCCCTGACGCCGAGGATGGCAGCGGAAATCGTGTCCGGTCTGGCACCTTCGGTGCGCAAGACGCTGCGTGGCTGGGTGAGCCAGGCGCTTTGCACGCATCAGGCGAAGGGCCATGCTGCCGAAGCCCGATTTTGTCTCGTGATGTTGAACGCTTTGACTTAAGTTTCGGGATATTTGGATAAAATTGTAGCGATTTTTTGGATCGACGCGCCGAGCCGGGGCCACAACGCCGTTCGATACCGTGGCTTCGACGAACAGGATTTCAGGGCGGTGGCCCGGCAAGGCGAACATTGATCGGATACATGGCCGCTTTGGCCCTCGGCATTTTCAAGACTGCTGCAATATCGGCGGCAGGAATACTAAAGAAAGAGAAGACCATATTGCGGTAGAGGGTTTGAGGAACTGACGCGACGGGATACGAGGATTTCGGATTCGGACCTGCGGCGGGCCGCCATCCTTGCGAAACTCAGAACGCAAGGATGGCGGCCCGTCCTGTTTCAGAGGCCCTTGAGGGCCCTCATCCCACCAGCTTCAACAACCCGATGCCGCCGGCGACGATGCAGGCGGCGGTGACGCGCTCGCGGCCGAAGGGCTCGCCCAGGAGCCTGGTGCCGATGATCGCCGCCAGGATGACGCTCGTCTCGCGCAGGCCGGAGACGTAGGCCATGGGCGTGCTGCGCATCGCCCAGATGACGAGGCCGTAGGCGACGAAGGAGAGCGTGCCGCCGGCCATGGCGGGCAGCAGGATCGGCGGCAGTTCGAAACTCAGCCGCTTGCGGCGCAGCCAGAAGATCGAGAGGCCAAAGGGCAGCCCGTCGAGGAAGAAGAACCACACGATGTAGTCGAGCGTGCCGGTCGAGGCGCGGATGCCGAGGCCGTCGCAGAGCGTGTAGGTCGCGATGCTGGCCCCGCAGAAGGCGGCGAGGAAGAGCGGGTGCGTGCTCTGGTCCGGCGCCCTTCGCCCGAAGGCGATGAGCAGGATGCCGCCCGAGATCATGGCAAGGGCCAGGATGCCGGTGCCGCTCGGCGTCTCGCCGGCGACGAGAAAGCCCAGGAGGGCCACCAGCGGCGGGGCGACGCCGCGGGCCACGGGGTAGATCTGGCTGAGGTCGCCCGTGCGGTAGGCGAGGCACAAGGACGAGCAGTAGAGGATGTGGATGCCGATCGAGGCCGCGATCCAGGGCCAGGCGGCGGCCACCGGCGGCGGGATGAAGAAGAGGAACGGTGCCGAGATCAGCGAGCCCGTGAGGTTGACGACCGCGAGGCGCAGGAACGGGTCGCCGCCATGCTTGACCAGCGCGTTCCAGGTCGCGTGCATGATCGCCGCCCCGAGGACGACGAAGAAGACGAGCGGGGTCATGCGGCTGCGGCGGTCACGGCGCTATCACGGAAGGCCGGGGACCTTAGACGCATGGCGCGGACCCCGCCAGGGCGGCGGGACGACAGGAGGGGCGCAGCCCGCGCAGAGCCCGAGCCGACGCGGCCAGGGACGAGATGCCGGCCGGTGTGCGCCTTCCGCTGCGCTAGCTTTGACGCTTGGTCGACGTCCCAGCCTTAACTTTCTGATGCCGGGGGCCGCCGAGACGCCCGGAGCGGCGCGGATAAGGCATTCGACCTACAGTTTTGGGCCCTCGCAGCATCCTGATATAGCCTTGCCGATAGTACGGAAGGCGGCAGGACGATGGCTAGTTGACTTCTATGTCAATAGCAAGCAGGGTATCAGCGCATTTGGCTGCTGGCGGCCTCGTTGAGCATGTTCCACTTTTCCCAGGGATAGGCCCTTCAAGGCGCGTGCTGCTGGCCGCAGCAGTACAGATCCACCTTCAGGGGCCGTGGAGTTCCCGCAAGGATGAAGAACAATGGTTCCAAGTTCGCGCTAATCTAGACAGTTGTGTTCAAGGAGGTCTTATCAGCATAGCGAAAAGCCCCTTCAAAGCAGGAACAGCATTACTGGCGCAGCTTGATCCGCCAAGTGACGAAGTTTGGGAGATTCGTTGCCGAGCTCCAAGACCGGGCATAAGGGTATTTGGACGTTTCGCAGAGCGTGATACCTTTATAGCTTTTAGATGGCAGTTTCGCAATTTGATGGGAGGGCGTTACGCTCACGAATGGCATTGGATGATTGACGACTGTCAGAAAGACTGGAGCGCCCTATTCCACCCCTGCCCACCTCATTCAGGAGGTTCACCGAGTGATTACGTCTCAGCAAACTTCGTTCTTGTCTGAATTGACTGGCGAAGGAAGGCTTTCGGCTGGAGCGTTGGCTTACTTCAGGGAGCGCCAACGACTCCGGTTGTATGAAGTAGTGATTAGGGAGTTTATGAGAAGCGGCATAACAAAGGCTGCACTAGCGCGTCGTATCGGGCGGAGGCCGGAACAGGTCACTCGTTGGCTTGGAGCCCCGGGTAACTGGACGTTAGATACAGTTAGTGATCTCCTGTTGGCCATTTCTGCGGCAGAACTCCAAGCAGAAATAGTATACCCGCTTGCTTCCCAGACACCTCGTGGCGGCGAAGACTTTTCGGAAACGAGCCGGCGTCATGCCACTCTTTCTCAAGTTCCTTCACCTGCAATAGAGGCATCGACGCCCGAGCGCGAGAAGAGCGCCAGCGCGCTCAATGCATTAAAGCGGGCAGGTCAGCACAGCATACAAGAATCGCTGAATTCGTTGGATCGCGGGATGCTACAGGGCTCTATTCGCACTGTTTTGGCCGGATCATACCAGGATTTCAATGCCGCCAGTCTTGTTCAGGCAAATCAAAACCAGATTGAACCGTCGAATCTAAGCGAAGCTGCAAGGCGCTCTGCATGAATCTGGTATCAAGTGTCCGTGCTCGATGCGCCTTTGTCTTGCCAACAGAAGAGATGGAAGCTCTCTATGGTCAATTTAGCAACAAAGCTTTGCAAAAAATTCTAGAGCAATATAGATTTATGCTACATCCAGGACCCACAGAGGTCGTAGCGAATCAAGGACTAACGTTTAAGAGAGGCGTTTTCGCCAATGAGAAATCCGAGTTTACGATAGGCGAATTTACTATTTATAATGATGGCTTTGTAGCGGAGGCGACAATCACAGAGATTGCCGAGAGTTTTCTCTTTAACTTCGTCAAATGGAGCACGCAAGAGCTGAACTTTAGCCCTGTTAGCGTTCCGAGAAGGATTTATACCAGTAATATTATTGTAGAGTTCGAAACAGGTGCGATAGATCGGATCACAAAGCTGGACGAGATTGCATCTTTGATTTCGAAGACAGTTTCGAGTACATACAAATTGGAGCTTGAATATGTGCCCACCAGGATCGGCTTCTCCCAAGATGTCGTAAACTTGCCGAGCAAATCAGCCTATAGTGAATTCGTTCTAGAAAGACGCGCTGGTCTTCCTTTTGAGAACAACAGGTTCTTTTCCAGCGCACCTTTTCCTACTACTATTCATCTGGAGGTACTGCAGGCTATAGAAAAAAGTTTGCTGTGAGTGGCGATTTTCACCGCTATTTGACCAAAAACTGGAGGGGCTCCCGATTGAGAGCCGTTTGTTGTTGTTGAACAAGGCCGCGCGGAAGCTAGGCTGGCTAATTTTGTGCGCACAAAGCAGGCCATGCGCCGCGAAGGTAAGGAGGCGCGGATGCAGGCCGTATACAGCGACGGGCCGCCTCCAGGTGCACCAAGCCGGCAAGTACAGCTACCTCAGCCGCAGGCGGCCCTGACACCCGGTTGCGCGTACGATGCAGTTGATGGTGGGCTGCTAATCGACCGTCGTGCGCATCACTACCAGCACCTCACGCACGAAAGCCGTTGAGATCTGGGTGGTGGCTCAGGGGTGCCCTTTGGGCGCCGGACAAGTATCTCTGGCAGCAGCAATCGTGAGGTCACCTATCGCGGTGGCTAGCCCTGCGGTCCGTCACCAACGCTGTCGTAGGGCCCCCCTTCAGGGGTATGGCACCCAGACCTTTTCACCGATCTACGACAAGCGTCACTGACCGGTTCTTCGTCTCTGCGGTTGACCACTGGTTGACCAGTTTTGCGGAGATGCCCCTAAGGGCTTGAAAACACGGGAATGGGATGGTGGGCGCGACAGGGATTGAACCTGTGACCCCTCGCGTGTGAAGCGAGTGCTCTCCCGCTGAGCTACGCGCCCGGGCGGTCGCTAGGTAGGGACCGGCGGGGTGGGAGTCAAGCGAAGCGGGCGAGTGCGGGCAGCAGCTCGTCGAAATGGTCGAGCACGGCGTCGGCGCCGAGATCGGCGGCCGGGATGGTCGTGTAGCCGTGGCTGAACAGGATGCAGGGCAGGCCGGCGGCACGAGCGGTGATGAGGTCGTTGCGGCTGTCGCCGACCATGACGGCCTGCTCGGCCGGGACGTCGAGGCGGTCGAGCACGGCGGTGAGGTGGCGTGGGTCGGGCTTGCGGATGCCGGAGAGGGCGTCGCCGCCGAGCAGGCAGGGGAAGTAGGGCTCGAGGCCCAGGATCTGCAGCAGCAGCTCGCTCGGGCGCTGCGGCTTGTTGGTGCAGATGCCGAGGCGGGCGCCGGCGTCCCGGAGTGCGTCGAGGACGGGAAAGACGCCGGGATAGACGGTGCTGGCCCGGCAGGGCTCGGCGACGTAGCGCTCCAGGAAGCGGGCGTAGAGGTCGTCGAGACGGGCCGTGTCGTAGGGGGCTTCGGCCGCGGTCAGGCCGCGCTCGATCAGGACGCGGGCCCCGTCGCCGATCATGGTGCGCAGGTCGGCCAGCGGCGGGGCGGCCAGGCCCTCCTCGGCGAACAGCTCGGAGAGCACGAGGTGCAGGTCCGGTGCAGATTCGATCAGCGTGCCGTCGAGATCGAACACCACCCCTGCCGGGAAATCAGGCATTTTTTCTCCGTGGTTGAGCCGCCGGGACCCGTTCCGCTACTATCGGTAGCCATGGAACCTGCCCCGTGAGGACGAGATGAGCGGCCCCCTATGCGTCGTCGTGCTGGCTGCCGGCAAGGGCACGCGGATGAAGAACGCGCTGTCGAAGGTGCTGCATCCACTGGCGGGTCGGGCGCTGATCGATCACGTGCTGGCGGCGGCCGGCGAGCTGGGGTCGCAAAAGACGGTCGTTGTGCTGGCCCCAGGCATGGACGAGGTGAGCAAGGCGCTGTCCGCGGGCAAGAGCCCGCCCGCGGTCGCCGTGCAGGAGCCGCAGCTCGGCACGGGTCACGCGCTTATGGCAGCGGGGGCGGAGCTGCCGAGCAAGGGGACGGTGCTCGTCCTCTATGGCGACACGCCGCTGATCGAGGCGGAGACGCTGCGGCGGCTGGTCGAGGTGCGCGAGGCGCAGGACGCGGCCGTCGCCGTGTTCGGCATGCGGCCACCCGATCCGACAGGCTATGGAAGGCTGCGGTTCGACGGTGACGACCTGATCGAGCTGGTCGAGGAGCGTCACGCCGAGCCCGAGCTGAAGCGGGACGGCCTGTGCAATGCCGGCGTGATGGCGATGGACGCCGCACGCCTCGGCGAGTTGCTGGCCGCTATCCCGCTGCGGCCGGAGAAGAACGAGTACTACCTGACCGACATCGTGGCGCTGTCGGTGGCACGCGGCTGGCATTGCACGGCGATCGAGGGGCCCTGGCAGGAGGCCGTGGGCGTCAACTCGCAGGACCAGCTGGCCGAGGCGACGCGGCTGTTCCAGGACCGGCGGCGGGCGAGGCTGCTGGCGGCGGGCGTGATCATGCCCGCACCGGAGACGGTGTATCTGGCGGCCGACACCGAGATCGCACCGGGGGCGATGATCGAGCCCTATGTCGTGTTCGGGCCCGGCGTGCGGGTCGGCGAGCGGGCCGTGGTGCATTCCTTCAGCCACATCGAAGGGGCCGTGGTCGGGGCGAAGGCCAGCGTCGGGCCCTTCGCGCGCCTGCGACCGGGCAGCGATCTCGGGGTGGGGTCGCGGGTCGGCAACTTCGTCGAGACTAAGAACGCCGTGCTCGGCGAAGGCGCCAAGGCCAATCACCTCACCTATCTCGGCGACGCCTCGGTCGGGGCCGGTGCGAACATCGGGGCCGGCACCATCACCTGCAACTATGACGGCTTCGGCAAGCACCGCACGGAGATCGGGGCCGGCGCCTTCATCGGCTCGAACACGGCCCTGGTCGCACCCGTAACGGTGGGCGATCAGTCCATCGTCGGGGCCGGCAGCACGATCACCCGTGACGTCCCGGCCGATTCCCTCGCGGTCGCCCGCGGCCAGCAGGTCAACCGGGAGGGTGCCGCACCGGTGCTACGGGCGCGATTCCGCCGCCCCCGCAGCTGAACCGGGCGTGGCCGCAGGGGCACGGTTCCACCGTTCCGTTCCTGGCGGAAAGATTGCCGTTCCTGCGTTTTTCTAGGATCAAATGCCGATTTGTGGCCATCTGGCCACAAATGTGACGCACTTTACGCTTCTCTCAAGCTCGCTCTGGCTTTAAGTAGTTTCTTAACCAAACGAGCTAACCTGCGGGCGTACGAGGGTTAAGCGTGACGAAAACGTGCGTGAACGAGCTTGGTTGCGGATTTCTGTCCCGGGCGACGGAAAAGTCCAAGGGGCGGTTCCGGTTGCTCGTCGGACTGCTCGCCTCCCTCGTTCTCCTCGGCAGTCAGGCTGCCTGGGCACGCGAAGAAAGCTCGATCCTGTTCGACTATGACACGGGTCAAGTTCTCGAGGCAAGAAATCCGGACGCCATGATGTTTCCGGCCTCGCTGACGAAGATGATGACACTGTACATCACCTTCAGCGCGCTGCAGGCCGGTCGCCTCGACATGGACTCGAAGCTGCGCGTGTCGCCGCGCGCCGCCGGCATGCCGCCGACCAAGCTCGGCGTGCCGGCCGGCGGGACGATCCGGGTGGACCAAGCGATCCTGGCGCTGATCACCAAGTCGGCCAACGACGTCGCCGCCACGCTCGGCGAGTCCCTGGGCGGGAGCGAATCCCGCTTCGCCGACATCATGACCCGCACCGCCCGCGCGCTGGGGATGCGCCGGACGACGTTCCGCAACGCCTCGGGCCTGCCCGACCCGGCGCAGCAGACGACGGCCCGGGACATGGGCATCCTGGCGACGCGACTGATCCAGGACTTCCCGCAATACTACCGTCTCTTCTCGACCCGGGTCTTCGTCCACAATGGGCGGTCGCACGGCAACCACAACCGCCTGCTCGCGATCTATCGCGGCATGGACGGTCTCAAGACGGGCTACACGCGGTCGGCCGGCTACAATCTCGCCGCCTCGGCGGTGCGCGACGGCCGGCGACTGGTGGCCGTGGTCCTGGGAGCGCAGTCCCCGCGGGTGCGCGACGCGCACATGACCTCGATCCTCGACGACGGCTTCGACGAGGTGAACCGCAGGGGCGTGCTGGTGGCCGATGCCGACCGGCGGCCGGCGCGTCCGGCCGCGTCCGTGGTGGCGGCCCGGACGGTCAACGCCTCGGTGGCGGTGACGGAATCGGTCGACGAGAGCGACGACGACGAAGCCGTCGAGCAGGCCGCCTCGGTCGCGATCCCGAAGAAGTCGACGGCGAAGGCGAGCGCAGTCGCGAAGGCCCAGCCCACGACGAAGGGCAAGAAGGCCGACCGGCGTGTCGTCGCCTCGGCCCCAACCCCGCAGAAGCGGGTGGCGGGCAAGACCACGAAGTCGACGAAGGTGGCCAGCACGCGCAACGGCAAGAAGTCGGTACAGGTGGCGGCAGCACAGCCTGCCCGCAAGGGATCGAGCCGGAAGAACCCTGCGGAGGCGACGCCCTACGGCATCCAGGTCGGCGCCTTCAGCGCCGCCAAGCCGGCCAGAAGCGCTGCGCTTGCGGCGCTCAAGAAAGCACCCAGCGAACTGCGCGGCACCTTCGTCAACGTCAGCAGCAAGAAGGTGAACGGCAAGACTCTGTACCGGGCGACCCTGGTGGGACTCGCCAAGGACGATGCCGACTCGGCCTGCCGCAAGCTGAAGCGGTCGCGGCAGGAGTGCATGGTATTGCGGACCGTACCCGTGAGCCTTGCGGCGAACTGAGACAGATTCCATGGATTGACGTCGAGCGTCGGGCGGAGCACCCCTGCGCGCCCGGAGGCTTCGTACGGAACGGACATGGAACAGGCACTGCAGATCTATTTCCAGGGCATGGACAGCTCTCCGGCGCTCGAGGCGAAGATCCGGGAGCGCGTGGACGCGCTCGAGCGCATCTGCCCCGACCTCACCAGCCTTCGGGTGACGGTCGAGAAGGAGAGCCGCTCGCACCAGCAGGGCAATCTGTTCCGTGTCGGCCTGCGGCTGCACGTGCCGGGCCGCGACGTGGTGGTGAACCGCCAGGGGCCCAAGGACCAGGGCCACGCCGATGTCTATGTCGCCCTGCGCGACACGTTCGATGCCGGCGAGCGTCAGCTGCACGAGCTGGTGCGGACGCGTCGCGGCGAGGCGAAGCCGCGCGAGGGTGCACCACCCCACTCCGAGTGAGCGAAGGGCGCCCGCGCGCCCTCGAGGCTAGAAGTGGTAGGCCAGCTCGGCCCCGTTAAGGCGGGGCCGCAGCTCCCAACCCTCAGCGATCGCCCCGGGAAATTCGCCGCGATATTCCCTGAGATCGGCGCTGGCCCGCCAGGGCTGGCTCCAGATCTGCGCCTCGCCGACGGCGACGCCGCCGACCAGGGAGACGAGCGCGTCGGTGCTGTTCCCGAAATACCAGACGAGCAGGCCACCGATGGCATTCACGGTGACGTTCTGCACGTGCGGGCGGAGATCGTAGCGGCGGTCGGCCAGCTCGGCATTGTCGAGCAGCGCCCGCTCACCGAGTGCCAGGCGCTGGAGCTGCGCGTCGCGGCCGGTCCCCTGCACGGCGGCCAGCGGGGCGGCACCGAGACGGGCCGGCAGCGGATTGCCGATGAGATCGGCGGCAGCAAGGGCCGACTTGACGCCGCTGACGATCGAGAGGGCCCGTGCATCCCCGTCGTCGGCGGTGATCGCTCCGTACGCACCGGCGATCGCCGTGACGGTGTAGATGCCGGTCCAGCCGTACTGCCAAACCTGGGCGTAGGTCTTGCCCGCCTCGAGGCGGCCCTCGATGAAGGACAGGCGCTGCGCGATCTCGGCGTCGCTCAGCAACTCCAGGCGGGGGCTGACCTCGATGTCGTCGGCCTGCGCCCGAGCGGGTGCGGCCCCGGCGAGGGCTGCCGCCAGGAGCGTGCAGGTTGCCGCGCCCAGACGCAGTGCGGCAGCAGTTCCCATGACATCATCCCCGTGGGCGGTCCGAACCTCGGCCGGAGAACATCATCTGCCGAGCGCCAGGACAAGGCGCAAACACGCGCTGCCCGGGCCGGCGTGGCCCGTCCGCCACGGCCGCAGATCCGAAGTGGACAGGGCGAGGTACCCGAGGCGAAAGAATAGTGGCCATGTCGATTCCCAAAATCGCTCTCGTCACCGGTGCCGCCCGACGCCTCGGCCGCGCCATGGCCCTGACCCTGGCCGAGGACGGCTACGACGTCGCCATCCACTGCCGGACCTCGACGGACGAGGCGCAGTCCACAGCCGCCGAGATAACGGCGTCGGGGCGCCGTGCCACGGTTGTGGAGGCGGATCTCGCCGACGAGGCGGCGACCGAGACGGTCGTTGCGCGGGCTCAGGCGGCGCTGGGTCCCATCGGCGTGCTCGTGAACAACGCCTCGACCTTCGAGCTGGACAATCTGCTGACGGCCGACCGGGCCTCGTGGGACAAGCACATCGAGGTGAACCTGCGCGCCCCGGTGGTGCTTGCGCAGGGCTTCGTGCGGCAGCTGCCGGCCGGTGCCCACGGTGCGATCGTGAACCTCCTCGACCAGCGCATCCACAATCTGACGCCGAACTTCCTCTCCTACAGTGCGGCGAAGATGGGGCTCTGGGCGGTCACGCAGGTACTGGCGCGGGAGCTCGCACCCCGCATCCGGGTGAACGCGATCGGCCCGGGGCCGACGCTGGCGCACCCAGCCATGTCCGACGGGCGGTTCGCCGAGCTGGTGGCCGCCCTTCCGCTGCGCCGCGGGCCGTCGCCCGAGGACATCGCCGAGGCACTCCGCTTCATCCTCCGCATGGAGGCGATGACCGGCCAGATGATCACCCTCGACGGGGGCCAGCAGCTGGGCTGGCTGACGCCAAAGGCGCCCAAGGGCGAGTGAGCTACTCGCCGTACTTCGCCTTGCGGGCCTTCTCGGCCAGGAAGTCCATCAGCGCCAGAAGCACGCCCGAGACCACGAATCCCATGTGGATCGCGAGCTTCCAGAACAGGATCGTGGTGTCGGTGTGCTGGGCGTTCATGAACTCCTTGAGGAGATCGATGCCCGAGATCGCCACGACCGAGGCGATCAGCTTCAGCTTCAGGCCGCTGAAGTCGAGAGTGCCCATCCAGGCCAAGCGCTCGTTCTCGTTCGGCGTGTTGATCTTGGAGACGAAGTTCTCGTAGCCCGAGAAGATCACCATGAGCACCAGGCTGCCCGCGAGCGTGAGGTCGACCAGCGACAGCACGGCCAGCAGCACGTCCTGCTCGGCCATGTCGATCACGACCGGGGCGATGTGGACGAGTTCGACGACGAAGCGCGCCATCATCAACGCGAGTGCCACGATGAGGCCCAGATAGAAGGGCGCCATCAGCCAGCGGCTGGCGAAGATCAGGCGTTCGAGCGTGCGTTCCATCGATTCCAGGGCCCAGAGGTCCGGTTACGCGCGGACTGGTTGGTAGCGTCGCCGTCGCCCGTAGCCCAGCCCCGATGCGCGCGGCCCCAGCAGAAAGAGGTGCCGTCGCGGCCGAACTGCGGCAGGTTGTCGGCCTCGCGGGCAGAACTCGAACCGGAGAGCTTACGATGACGGTGGCCGACTGGATCGTTCCCTTGGACAGGATCCTGGCGGAGCTGGTCGAGACGCCGGACGGCAAGCGGATCAACTATCCCATCCGCCACGGCAGCATGCGGGTCGGGGTGTACGCCCCTCGCCCGCCCGCCGATCCGCAGCAGCCGCACGAGCAGGACGAGCTCTACATCGTGATCAGCGGCCGCGGCACCTTCGTGAAACAGGGCGAGCGGCGGACCTTCGGACCCGGCGATCTCATCTTCGTCGAGGCCGGTGCCGAGCACCGGTTCGAGGACTATGGCCCGGACTTCGCGACCTGGGTGGTGTTCTGGGGCCCGAAGGGCGGCGAGATCGCCTCGCTGCGCGGCTGAGCCTCGGGCCGCCTACTTCGGCGGCTTGATCGCGTCGCGGACGATCTCCTCGGGCGGCATCACGGTGATGCCGTAAGTCTCCTGGTCCTTCTCGAACTTCGCACTCTGGGACCCGACGACCGTCCACCCCGTCTGGGTCGGCGCGAAGAGCGGCGAGCCCGAGACGCCGGGTCCCATGCCGCCGCGGCAGTGAAAGACGAAGACCTGCCCCGTCGGGTCGAGGTCGATGATGCGGCAGTCCAGATCGCGCAGGACGTCGACCCGGCCGTTCGCCTCCTGGTACCCCGCCTTCGCCAGCTGGTCGCTGGCGAGATAGACGGCGCGCGCCGCAGGCAGGCCGGCGAATGTCGCGGGCGGCGGCGGCGTGCCGCTGCCCGATCGCGTCAAGGTGAGGATCGCCCAGTCGCGGCGCAGCTGGTCGAGCTGGGCATTGCCGCCGGCCGTCGCCGCACCGGAGGCGGTCAGGATCTTGGTGACCTTGTAGGCTTGGGTCTTGGTGACGAAGGTCAGCCCTTGGGGCGATCCGGGGTCGCCGGCGCAATGTGCAACGGTCAGCGCCTTGTCCGGTGCGATCAGGATACCACTGCACGGTCCGGCGGCACCGCGCTGCACGCGCCCGATCGCGGACCAGGGCGGGGAACGGTCCCAGGGCTGTCCCCCGGTGTCGGCGGAGGCCGCCGAGGCAGTCAGAACGCCGACGAGCAAGTATCCGAGCAGCAGTCGCACCCTGAACATCCCCACCGCATCCTGGCCGGCGACCATAGGGTGGCGCCCCATTTCGCGCCACACGCGACTAGGGGATCGGGGCGTGGGCGGCAGGCGGTGGGATGACGGCGACGCCGAACAGTTCGCCTTCGAGGTCGACGGCGGCACTCTGCAGGCCGATGACGATCTCGCCCTCGGGGCCGTCGACGAGCAGCGGCGAACCCGACATGCCGGGTCCGAGCCCCTTCTGGCCGCAGGTGAAAAGGAATGTCTCGCCGGTCGGGTCGATGGCGCGGATCCGGCAGTCGGCCGTGGCCCCGAGCGAGGCGGCACCGGTCGGATCGAAGACGAAGCCCGCCTTCTTGATGGGTGCTTGGCGCTGCATCGCCGCTTTGGCCTCCTCGAGGCCCGACAGGGGCACGGAGGGATGCGGGCCGACCGAAGGTGCCGTTGGGGCCAGGGTCAGGACCGCCCAGTCCCGCCGGATCGTCTGTAGCGGGGCCTTGCCGCCGGCCCGCACCTTCCCGCCACGATGGATGCCGTCGATGCCGTAGTCGACACTGTTCATGATGAAGACGGCCATCTCCGGCCGCGGCGGCTCGCCGAGGCAGTGGGCCGCGGTCAGGATCTTCTGCGGCGAGATGGCGGTCGCCGTGCAGGCACCTTCACCGTCGACGAGCAGGCGGCCGACGGCTTGCACGCCTGTCGCCGGCTTCGTCGGCTCGGGAGCCGAGGCCGTCGCGGCGGGGTCGACCGGTGGCGCCCCGGCCGGCGCCGGCGGACCGCTTTGGGCGCAAGATGCCAGCAGCACGGCCACCGCGAGGAGCCGGGGTGCTGCTATGAAAAGGGAGCGAAACGTAGCACTGACGGTCACCATCGGGAGGCTCGTTGTTCCGGGTGGCGGCGTCAAGTCATGGCCCTCGGTTGAACGGAGGCATATTTTGCATCGCCATCCTGGTGATTGCGGCCGGCCTCCGCTGCGGCCAAGCTCTCCGTGTGGGACGGCAAGGTGGACCGCCCCGAGGGAGGTTGGAATGTCGGCAGAGGACGAGGTTCGTGCCGTTTCTGCAAAGTTCTATGCGGCCCTGATCAAGCTGTGCGGTGGCGATCCGGGACCAATGACCGAGGTTTGGTCGCGTGGCGGCGGCGTAACGACGCTGCACCCGATCGGCGGTCGGCAGGTTGGCTGGGACCAAGTGGGCAGCACCTACGAGCAGGTGGCGAAGGTGTTCTCCGGCGGCACGGTGACCCTCGCGGACCAGCTCATCAGGACCCACGGCGACGTGGCCTACGAGGTCGGCGTCGAGCATGTCGATGCTACCATGGGCGGGCAGCATATCCGCACCCAGGTGCGGGTCACCAACATCTATCAACGCGAAGGCGGCCAGTGGCGCATCGTGCACCACCATGCCGACACCTGGCCGGCATAGACTGAGGACAAGGGCCGGCGGCGAGCAGTTCCCTGTTCACGCCGCCGGCCGCACGTCGGTCGCGGCGAAGTCCTCGCCCTTGAACAGCAGCGGCGCGTCGAGCTGCCGGGCGAGAGCGTAGGCGAAGAGGTCGCCGAAGTTCAGGACGGCAGGTGGCGCGCTGCGGCCTTTGCCGAATCGCAGATGACCCTCCGTCGCATGGTCGACCTGTGCAGCGTCGACCGGCACGACCTCGATCTCGAACGTGCCGAGCAGAGCTTGCACCTCCGCGCGCATCGCCTCAGTCCGGCGCAGTGTCACGACGCGAAGCAGCTCGATCAGGGTACCGGCGGAGATCGCAGGCGTGGACCGGGCCAGAGCTTGCGCATAGCGGTCGCCGTTCTTCTCCCCGAAGAGGACTGCAACCAGTGCCGAGGTGTCGACGACGATCCTCACAGGATCGGGTTTCCATCCTCGTCATAGAGGTCGTTGTCGGTGAACCCCGGCCGCAACTCTGGCATCGTGCCCACGCGCGCCCGGATGTCGTCGAGCGCCCGAAGCTTCGCCTCGACGGCCTGCTCGTCCTCCTCGCAGGCGCGCTTGAGTGCCTGACGGACGACCTCGGTCACCGTCTGGCCCCGGCGGACGGCGAGGCGCTTGGCCAGGACGCGTACCTCGTCGTCGCGGATGAAGAGGCCCATGGCAGCGTCCGTATATTCACTTCTTGAGAAAGGATATACACCCTTTCCACCGTCCCCGCAATCGCTGGCCCGTCACTCCGGAAAGTCGATGCCGAGGAACTCGGCGGTCTGGCCGGCGAGCGTGCTCATGAAGACGTCAACGAAGTAGAACGAGCCCGGCACGAAGTCGTGGACACAAGGGCGGGTCGACTTCGCCGCCTTGGTCGAGCCGGTGCCGTGCGCGTTCGAGTTCCAGAAGCAGATCGACTTCTCGGTCATCTTGCCGGTGGAGTCGACGAAGGTGCGGCCGACGCCGACGACGACGCACGCACCGCCGCCTGGACCGTCGCTGTCGCGGTATTGGATGCGCAGCTTGGTCATGTGAGCGTGGTTCGTGGTGCCCGACAGGTCGATATTGTTCAGCGGCAGCGCGCAGCGAAGCGACAGCCAGCGGCCCTCGCCCGTGATGCGGAAGAAGCCCGCCATCCAGCGGTCCTCCGTCAAGACGTCGGCCTTCCGGTATTCGGCGCAGGCTGCCGCCGGAATTGGCGAGGCGCGCAGGTCGCGATCGTTGGCCGACGCATAGGATGCGAGGGCGGCGAGGCTCGCCAGGGCGGCAACTGTCGAGACGACGATGCGGTGCAGGAACGTCATGGGCTCGGCCCCGGCTCGGATGGTCACGACCCAGGATCGCGGGCCGGCGTTTCAGGCGTGTGCCGCGACGTGTTTCAGAAGCGGCGAGGCGCCTGTACCGGTGAGCGCCTACCAGACCACCGAGACGCCATAGCGGCGGATAATGCCGTCTGACGTCAGGATGCCTCGCCCTGTACGTTGAGCGACCGCAATCAAGGCACGGTCGAATGGGTCAGCATGCAGGAACGGAAGGGTCTCCGCTTGCTCGGCCGTTGCCGGATCGAGAGGCAGAAGGTCGAAGCCGTGAGCCTGCAGCATCTCGACCGGCGTATCGTGTCCACCTATGCGGATATCCGCGAGTTTGCCGCGCGCCGTCTCGATCGCGATTTCCCCAACCGTCGAAGCGGCAACAGCAACACTCTCCGGTTCGACTTCCAGGATCTGGCGAACCGTCGATGGGAAATTGGGGTCTGCCGTAAAGAAATCGATCAGGGCACAGGCGTCGGCGAGCCAGCGGCGTACTCGATGCCCCATTCGGGCAGTTCGTCCTCGCTCATCGGTGCCAGCGCCTTGGCCATATCCTCACGGCTTAAGCCGGACCGCTCGAACGCCTCTCGTGCGACACCGAACATGGGGCGCTCACGGGCCGGCAATGCCCGCACCAGACGCGCCACCGGTCGGTTGCGGTTGGTGATGACGATCTCTTCGCCCCTCTCGACCGCCTGAATGAGAGCGGAAAGGCGAGCTTTGGCCTCGTAGATGCTGACGGTTGTCATGGCCTCGATATCGTCAGGAACCTGACCAGATTCCAGCATCTACCACGACTGGTGAAGGGTGATCACCGGAAGTTCCGCCCCTCCGGCATGGCGTCGCGGAGGTCGCGCGGCTCCCGCTTGAACTCGTCGGCGCGGGACATGGCACCGTCGACGACTTTGGGGTCGACGGCCTCGCCGCGCAGGTAGCGGAGATCGGGGGTGCGGTCGATCAGGCGCTCGGCGATGACGTGGATCACCCTGCCCTCGCGCTGCAGCTCGCCGCGCACGGCGAGGAGCCGGGCGGTCATGATGACGGCCCGGTTGCGTTCGAACAGCTTCGGCCAGACGACGATGTTGGCGAAGCCGGTCTCGTCCTCGAGGGTCGAGAAGATGACACCCTTGGCACTGCCGGGGCGCTGGCGGACGAGGACGAGGCCCATGACGGTGATCCGCCGGCCGGGTGTGACCTCCCAGAGCTGCCGGGCAGTGATGACACCCTCCGAGCGGACGCGATCGCGCAGGAAGGCCATGGGGTGCGCCTTCAGCGACAGGCGCAGGCGGGCATAATCCTCGATCACGTGCTCGCCGAGGGTCATGGACGGCAGCTCCAGCCAGGGCTCGTCGGAGCCCTCGACCGGCGGCAGGTTGGAGCCGGGGCCGGCCGCGTCCATTGCGTGGTCGAACAGCGGCAGGGCGGCGTCCGGTAGAGCGCGGACGGCCCAGAGCGCCTGGCGGCGGTCGAGGCCCAGCGAGCGGAAGGCGTCCGCCTCGGCCAGGACGACGAGGGTCGAGCGATCGATGCCGGCGCGCCGCTTCAGCTCTTCGACCGTGCGGTAGGGCTTGAGGCGGGCGGTGACGATCCGGACCGCCTCGGCCTCGGCGAGCCCCTTGATCTGGCGGAAGCCCAGGCGGACGGCCGTCTGCAGCGGGCCGCGGCGCAGGCGCGGCTCCAGCACGCAGTCCCAGAAGCTGTAATTGACGTCGACCTCGCGCATCTCGACGCCGTGGTCGACCGCGTCGCGCACCAGCTGGGCCGGGGCGTAGAAGCCCATCGGCTGGGCGTTCAGGATGGCGGCACAGAAGACGTCCGGATAATGGCATTTGAGCCAGGCCGAGACGTAGACCAGGAGCGCGAAGCTGGCGGCGTGGCTCTCCGGGAAGCCGTAATAGCCGAAGCCCTCGATCTGCTTGAAGCAGCGCTCGGCGAAGTCGCGGTCGTAGTTGCGGGCGACCATGCCGCCGACGAGCTTCTCGTGCCACTTGTCGAGCTCGCCGCGGCGACGGAAGGCCGCCATCGAGCGGCGCAGCCCGTCGGCCTCGCTGGGGGTGAAGCCGGCGGCGACGATGGCGATCCGCATCGCCTGCTCCTGGAAGAGCGGCACGCCGAGCGTCTTGCCAAGCACCGCCTCCAGCTCCTTGGACGGGAAGGAGGTGACCTCGCGGCCCTCGCGGCGGCGCAGATAGGGGTGGACCATGTCGCCCTGGATGGGGCCCGGCCGGACGATCGCGACCTCGATGACGAGATCGTAGAAGGTCTTGGGCTTGAGCCGCGGCAGCATCGACATCTGCGCCCGGCTCTCGACCTGGAAGACGCCGATCGAGTCGGCGGCACACAGCATCTCGTAGACGGCGGGATCGTCGGCCGGGGTGCGCGCGAGGTCGAGATCGATGCCGTAATGCGCGCGCAAGAGCTCGAAGGCGCGGCGGATGCAGGAGAGCATGCCGAGTGCGAGGATATCGATCTTCAGCATCTTCAGTGCGTCGAGATCGTCCTTGTCCCACTCGACCACGGTACGGTCGACCATGGCGGCGTTCTCGATCGGAACGAGATGGTGGAGCGGGCTGCGGGCGATGACGAAGCCGCCCACATGCTGGCTGAGATGGCGGGGGAAGCCCAACAGTTCCTGGGCCAGCGAAATGGCCTGACGGAGTGCGGGGTCGGCCGGATCGAGGCCCGCCTCCCGCAGGACCGGCTCGTCGATGCCCTCGCGACCATAGCCCCAGACGGTGCGCGAGAGGGCGTCCTGCACGTCGGTCGAAAGGCCCATCACCTTCGCCACCTCGCGCATCGCCGACTTGGCACGGTAGCGGATGACGGTGGCGGCGAGTGCGGCGTGCTCGCGGCCGTAGGTGCCGTAGACGTGCTGAATCACCTCCTCGCGCCGCTCGTGTTCGAAATCGACGTCGATGTCGGGCGGCTCGTTGCGCTCGGCGGAGACGAAGCGCTCGAACAGGAGGTCCATGCGTGCCGGGTCGACGGCGGTGATGCCCAGCACGTAGCAGACGGCCGAGTTGGCGGCCGAGCCCCGGCCCTGGCAGAGGATGCCGCGATCACGGGCGAAGCGGACGATGTCGTCGACGGTGAGGAAGTAGGGGGCGTAGCGGAGCTGGGCGATGAGCTGCAGCTCGTGCTCGACGAGGCGGACGACCTTGTCCGGCCGGTGGTCGGGATAGCGCCAGGCCATCCCCTCCTCCGCACGCCGGGCCAGTTCCTCGTCGGGCGTGCGGCCGTCATAGCCGTCGGCGGCGGGGTAGTCGTAGGCTAGTTCGTCGAGGCTGAAGCGGCAGCGCTCGACGATCTCCAGCGAGGCGGCGAGAGCCTCGGGGTAGGCGTGGAACAGCCGCGCCATCTCGGCCGGCGGCTTCAAATGGCGCTCGGCATGGGCGAAGAGACGGCTGCCGGCGTCCGTGACCCGACAATGCTCGCGGATGCAGGTGACGACGTCCTGCAGTGGGCGCCGGTCGGGCACATGGTAGTGGACGTCGTTGGTCGCCAGCAGCGGGACGCCGGCGCGCCGGCCGAGATCGGCCAGCCGCTCCAGGCGCAGGGCGTCGTCGCCGCGGTACAGATGGTCGAGGGCCAGCCAGAGACGCCCCGGCCAGCGGGAGGCCAGGGCCGAAAACTGCTCTTCGGTCTGCGGATCGAGGGTCTCGGGCGGCAGGAAGGCGAAGAGCAGGCCCTCCTGGTGCGCCTCGACGTCGGCCAGATGCAGCGTGCACGCCCCCTTCCCCGCCCGGCGTTTACCCTGCGTGAGCAGCGAGGAGAGCTGCGCATAGGCGGCCCGGTCGGTGGGCCAGGCGAGCAGCGGGGGCGCGTCGACGAGGTCGAGCCGACAGCCGACGAGGAAGCGGATCTCGGCCGCCTTCGCCGCCACATGCGCCCGCACGATGCCGGCGAAGCTGTTGCGGTCGGTGAGAGAAATGGCTGCCAGCCCCAACGCCTTCGCCTGCTCCACCAGCTCCTCGGGATGCGAGGCGCCGCGCAGGAAGGAGAAGTTCGAGGTGATCCGAAGCTCGGCGTAGGCGGTCATGGCTGCCGTCGTTCGTGCGCCGGGGCATGAAATATGTTCTAGTTTTGTTCTTCAATGGGTTTGACGTAGGATACCGCATATGCCCCACCCAGGAGCTACGGCAGCGTCGATAGAACGTTGCCATCTACCTCTTTGGCTGCCGATCCGAGCGGCAGCGACGACCTCGGCTTGCGAATTGCCTGAGGCTGCGGCAAGAACCGTTTCGGTCGCCGTGCGCGATCCAACTCGACGATCATGCCGTAGTTCAAAATGATGAATCTCTTGAAATTGCCGTTTAACTTCCATTCACATCAACACTACTGAACGCTGATCATGGAAGACCAGACTAGATATCATACCAAGACACGGATTTCTCGTAAGGAGTTGTTCGAGAAGGTTTGGGAGACGCCGATAGACCATCTCGCGAAGGAGTTTGGCGTCTCAGGCTCCTATCTTGCACGCGTTTGCGCTGCCCTTAACGTTCCGCGGCCACCCGTTGGGTACTGGCAGAAAAAGGCTGTCGGAAGAGCCAAGCCGCGTCCGGACCTACCACCTGCGCTGCCGGGCGATCAGCTAAGCTGGACGAAAGACCAAGCGATATCCCCTCCTTTGAAGAGAAATATCCCACCTAAGGTAGACAGTACGTCCGAGGCAAGAGCTGCTAAGGCCAGACTTCATCCAATGCTGCTTGGCGTGGAAGGCGCTTTCCGAAAGTCACGCAATACTGAGGACGGAGAGTTTCTTCGCCCGTACAAACACCTTCTACCAGACATTGTCTCCTCTGCGGCGAGCCTGACGCGAGCGCTCGAAGTAGCCAACACCATTTACAATGCACTGGAAAGAACTGGGCATCGGGTGCTGTTCGCTCCACCGGGCAGCAACATGTATCGCTCAGAGATTAAGGAGCAGGAAGTACCGCTTAAGAACAGTAAGTACGGCCGCTATGGAACAACGCGTATCTGGTCGCCGCATAGGCCAACAGTGACTTATATCGGTTCCGTGCCCGTTGGCCTTGCTCTCACCGAAATGACCGAGCGCGTTCCTCTGCGCTGGATTAAAGGTAAGTATGTTCGAGAGATCAGCAAGTCGGCTGGGTCAGCCAAGCCGTGGGATGCAGCAAGTTCATTGACCACTGAACAGGACCTGCCTTCCGGACGATTTCGGCTGGTTGCTTACTCTCCGCTCGCTGGTGTCGACTGGACATGTAGCTGGCAGGAGACGGCAGCCAACTCGATAGACAAGATGTCCGCCGTGATCGTTCGGAAGTTGGCAAGCGCAGAGCAGGAACTTCGGACTCTGGCGGAAGAAGCTGCTAACCTCGCTGCTCAGCGGCAGCGGGAACGGGAGGAAACACAGGAGCGCTGGCGGCGAGAGGAAGATAGGCGGCTTGTGTTTCAAGCAACCGAGGACAGCCGGAAACAACTCTTTGGCGTAATCTCTAGATGGTCCGAAGCTGTGGCGATTGCGCGGTTCTTCTTGGAAGCTGAGGTTCGTCTAGAGGGCGTGGATTCCGAACGTCGAAATACCCTTGAGGAGCGATTGGCTCTTGGAAGGGCACTTCTTGGAACACTTGATCCGCTCGACTTTCTTGAAGAGTGGTTGGCGCCCGACGAACGCTACAAGTCTAAGTACGATCAGAACTGACGGTGCTCCTTGGTAGTTTTCACTGTGAACCCACGCTGCTGCGCCGTAGGAGTTGGCTGCTCCCCCTTGTGAAGAGAGAAGTTTCTGATTACATCACGTCCCCCGATGGGTGATGTAAGAGCGATGCATCGAACGCAGATCAGCCTGGAGCTGGACCAGTACGAGTTCCTGACGGCGCAGGCGCGTCGGCGGGGCGTGAGCGCGGCGCAGATCGTGCGCGATCTGGTCACGGCAGAGATGCATCGGGAAGGCGAGCCGGGTAGCGCCCTGGAGCAACTGATCGCGCTGGCGGAGAGCGAGACGACTGAAGGCGACGAGACCGACATCGCCCGCAACCACGATCACTACCTCTACGGCGCGCCGCGCGAGTGAGGACCGTCTTCGTCGACACGAGCGCCTGGTTCGCGCTCGTCGATGGGAAGACGTCCGAGCATCGAGAAATCGTCGACATCATGCGGGGGTATCGGGATCGCCTCGTCACCTCCGACTATGTCTTCGACGAGACGGTCACGCTCTTGCGGAGCAGGCGGAGCTGGAGCCTCGCACGGAAGGCGGGGGAGTTGTTGCGCAGCGGTGCGGTCGCGAAGCTGGTCCGCCTCGGGCCGGACGACATCGAGGCGGCCTGGTCGGTGTTCTGCAGCCGACCGGACCAGCGGCTCAGCTTCACGGACTGCACGAGCTTCGTCCTGATGCGACGCCTGGAGATCGAAACGGCGATCTCGCTGGACGACGACTTCCGCGCGCTCGGCCTGACGACGCTGCCCTGAGCTTCAAGCGAACAGCCCGTGCACCCGCCATGCGGGCGGAGTCGCGTCGCCGTAGGTGCCTTCGCGGAAGGTCCAGAGCTGGCGGCCGGAGGCGTCGGTGATGCGGAAATAGTCGCGGGGGCGGGCTTCGGGGTCGGGGCGCCACCATTCGGGGAGGAGGCGCTCTGGCCCGGTGGCGGCGAGGAGGCGGCGGCCGTCGATTTGAAGCGGCGGACCGTCGGGCAGGACGGCCATGGCGGTGACGGGGCGGGGCTGCTCCAGGAGGCGCAGAGGGCGCGGCTGGCGAAGGGGCCAGACCTCAGGGACTGCCAGCGTGCCGGCGGGGACGAGGCGCTGGGCGCGCTCGGGCCAGTGGCTGTCGACGGGTGCCAGGCGCAGCACGCGGTGGCGGCCGAGGCGGCGGGCCAGCTGGTCGAGCAGGCGGTCGAGGGCGGCGGGATCGTTGCGCGCGGCGAGCTCGGCCTGCGAGGCGCCGAGCGGAGATGTCTCCAGCACGTCGAGGCGCATGACCTCGATGCCGAAGCCGATGTCGAGGCCGTCGAGGTCAGGGGCCAAGAGCCGCAGCAGGTGATCGGGTGCGCGGACCGGGCGGGCGGTGCCGGCGGCGATCCGCGCCACCGCACCGTCGACCCGGCCGAGGCTCAGCTCGACCCGGCGCGCCCCCTGCTGAGCATGTTCCAGCTCGCGGCAGACGAGGTCGAGCAGGCGGCGGGCGGCGAGCAGGATGGCCTCGGTATGGCCGATCGGCTCCGCCCAGCCGAGGCGGGCGGCGAAGCGCGCGGGGGCGCGCACGGCCACGAAGGGCTCGTCGCCGCCGTCCAGGACCAGATCGAGGCGTAGCGCCAGGGCGGCGCCGAAGCGGACGAGCAGCGACTGGCGCGGCAGGGGTGCGAGCTGGCCGATCCGGCGGAAGCCCAGCCGCCGCAGGCCGGCGGCAGTGTCGGGTTCCAGCCGCAGGGCTTCGACGGGCAGATCGTGGAACGGCGGCGTTCCCTGCGGCGCGATCCCCCCCTCACCGAAGCGGGCCCAGGCCCAGGCGCGGGCGGCCCCGTCGGCGATGGCGAGGCGGGCGGTGAAGCCCAGTCCATCGAGACCGGCCTGGACGGCGTCGAGCAGGCCCGCCTCGCCGCCAAAGAGATGGGCGCAGCCGGTGAGGTCGAGCAGCAGGCCGTCCGCACCGTCGCAGCGGACCCAGGGGCTCCAGCGGCCGGCCCAGAGTGCCAGAGCTTCCAGCGCCTTGGCATCGGCCTCGGGCTCGGCCTCGGCGATGAGCAGCGAGGGTACCGCCGCCCGGGCGTCGGCCAGGTTCATGCCCGGCCGCAGGCCCTTCGCCTTCGCCGCCGCCGAGAGTGCCGTCAGGCGCGGCACCCCGCGGTCGGGGGCGACGAGGGCGAACGGGGCCTCAGCCGGCGGAAACGGCCGTCCGCGGCGCCGGGCGGAAAGGCGCATCCGCTCGATCGGCCAGTCCGTCAGCCACAGCGAAAGACAGCGTCTGGTCATTCCACCGCACCGTCCATACGCCGGGAGCACCGCCCCGGCAGCGCCACAGGATCAGCCGCCAGCTGGCCTCGCCCGGCAGCGGCTCGGCCCGCCAGCGGGTCAGCGCCGCGTTGGGGGCAGGATCGGGAGCGCCGGGCCGCAGCAGGAGCCCGGCCCCGCCGCCGGACTCGGCCGCCAGCTGCAGCCGTCGACTGGCGAGCAGATCGAGCTGGCGCGGCTCGGCGATGGCGCAGGCCACACCGGGGCAGCGCAGCGCCTCCTCGAACGCCCACAGCACCTCGCGGTCGTCCTCGCAGCGGGCGACGATGACCCGGTCCGGGTCGAGCCCGAAGCCGGCGAGACCGGGGCCATAGGGCTCGCCCAGCTCGCGGGCCAGCCGCTCGCTGCGGCACCAGACGAGCACGCCGCCGCGATCGAGGAAGCGCCCGGCGATGGCGGCCGCGGCCCCGCTCGCCACATTGCCGCTGATCTCGTGCAGGGCCCGATAGGGCAGCCCGCCCCAGGGCAGGCCGGCATCGATACCGTCGCCCAGCGTCGCGGTCTCGCGGCCGAAATCGACCCCGCCGCCTTCGATGGCGCGCACCTTGGCCTTCAGGTTCTCGAGCTCGGGCAGAGCCTCCATGCGTCGTCTCCTTCCCGGTTGTCGAAGGGAAATGTTCTTGTTTTGTTCTAGTTCCGGAGCACCTCGCGGTCAAGCTCGTGAACCGGCTCTACGGAGCCGCTTCCGACCGGCAGGAGCGACGGTGCCCCTCGCGCTTCGCGGCGGACTTGCTAGCTTCTCCCGGCAAGAGTGCGGGGAGCGGCATGCGCGTCACGGCGATCCAGACGAGCTCGATCGACGACAAGGCGGCCAATCTGGCGGCCGTGCGCGACCTGATTGCCACAGCGGTCGCGGCCGACCGGCCGGACCTCGTCCTGCTGCCCGAAGTGTGGGCCTTCCAGGGCGGGACGGCAGCGACCAAGCGCGAGGCGGCTGAAGCGATCCCGGGCGGGGAGGCCTACCGGCTGCTGCAGGATGCGGCGCGTGAGCACCGCATCGTGCTCCACGGCGGCAGCTTCCTGGAACGGGTCGGCGAGCAGCTGTTCAACACCACGGTGGTGTTCGCCAAGGACGGCGGCGAGATCGCCCGCTACCGCAAGATGCATCTCTTCGACGTCGTCACCCCCGATGGCCGCGAGTACCGGGAATCGGCGCTGATCGGCCGCGGCGCCGAGGTCGTCACCTACGATGCGGGCGAGGTCCGGGTGGGTTGCACCATCTGCTACGACCTCCGCTTTGGCGAGCTGTACCGGAAGCTCGCGGCCCAAGGGGCCGAGCTGATCATGGTGCCGGCGGCCTTCACCGTGCCGACGGGACGGGCGCACTGGGAGGTGCTGCTCCGGGCGCGGGCCATCGAGACCGGCTGCTACGTGGCGGCGGCGGCCCAGGTCGGCGAGTTCCGGGTCGGCAGCGACACGCGCGCCTGCTGGGGGCACTCGATGATCGTCGATCCCTGGGGCAAGGTGCTGGCGGAACTGGCCGATGGCACGGGCTTCGTCACGGCCGAGGTCACCTGTGCCGAGGTCGAGCGCGTGCGCGGCATGATCCCGGTCCACAAGCACCGCGTGCTACCGGGCTGAGCATCGACAAGAACACGAGGGAGGCGACGAGCATGGCGGGCGAAGGAACACTGGCCGGCAAGAAGGCGCTGGTCACTGCAGGGGCCGGCGGCATCGGGCACGCGATCGCGACCGCCCTTGCTGCCGCGGGTGCCTCGATCTGGGTCTGCGACGTCGATGCGGCCGCCCTGGAGCGCTGCCCGGCCGATTGGCGCCGCTCGGTCTGCGACGTCGCCGACCAGACAGCGGTCGACCAGTTCATGATCGAGGTCGCCGGCGGCTGGGGCGGCCTCGACATCCTGGTCAACAATGCCGGCATCGCCGGGCCGACCGGCGGGATCGACGCCATCGACCCCGACGACTGGCGGCGGACGATCGACATCAACCTGAACGGGGCCTTCTACGTCACCCGCCTCGCCACACCCTATCTGAAGACGGCGAAGGGCTCGATCATCAACATCTCCTCGGTCGCCGGGCGGCTGGGCTACGCCTTCCGCACCCCCTATGCCGCCAGCAAATGGGCGATCATCGGCCTGACCCAGAGCCTCGCCAAGGAACTGGGGCCCGACGGCGTGCGGGTGAACGCGATCCTGCCGGGCATCGTGGCCGGTCCCCGGATCGACCGCGTGTTCCAGGCCAGGGCCGAGGCGCTGAACAGGCCCGTGGCCGAGATCGAGGCCGGCTATCTCGAGAAGGTCTCGATGCGGACCAAGGTCACGGCCGAGGACGTCGCCGCCATGGTGGCGTTCCTGTGCAGCCCCGCGGCCGCCCACGTCTCCGGCCAGTCGATCAGCGTCGACGGCAATGTCGAGCAGATCTGAGCCATGAGCGCACCCATAGGCTTCATCGGTCTCGGCGCCATGGGCCTGCCGATGGCCCGCAACATCCTGAGGGCGGGCATCGCCGTCCGCGGCTTCGACGTGGCGACGGCGGCCGTGGCCGCGTTCACGGCGGCTGGTGGAATTGCGGCGGCCACGCCCGCAGTAGTGGCCGACGGTGCCTCCGTCCTCGTCGTCATGGTGGCAACGGCCGACCAGACGGAGGCCGTGCTGTTCGGCTCCGACGGAGCCGTGACGGCGCTCGCACCCGGAGCGACCATCGTTCTGCACAGCACGGTTGCGCCAGCCTACGCCACAGACCTCGGCCAGCGTCTCGATGCGCACGGCCATAGGCTGCTCGATGCGCCCGTCAGCGGCGGTGCGGTGGGTGCAGAGAGCGGCAAGCTCACCATCATGGCCTCGGGCAGCCCTGCGGCCTTCGAGGCCGCGGAGCCGCTGCTCGCCGCCATTGCCGGCAAGGTCTACCGGCTGGGCGATGTGCCCGGCATCGGGTCGACGGTGAAGCTCGTGAACCAGCATCTGGCGGGCGTGCACATCGCGGCCGCCGCCGAGGCGATGGCGTTGGGGACGCGGGCCGGGGCCGATCCGGCGACACTGTTCGAGGTGATCTCGAACAGTGCGGGCAACTCCTGGATGTTCACCAACCGCGTGCCGCACATGCTGGCCCGGGACTTCACGCCGCTCTCGGCGGTCGAGATCTTCGTCAAGGACCTCGGCATCGTACTAGACACCGGCCGATCCCTGCGCTTTCCGCTGCCGGTCGCGGCGGCCGCCCACCAGCAGTTCCTGGGGGCTGCGGCCGCCGGCCATGGCCGCGAGGACGATTCGGCGGTGGTGAAGGTGTACGAGACGCTGGCCGGCATCAAGGTCAAGGGCTGACCAGTGGACGTTCGCCGACCACGCGCTACCTCTCCCGTAGCGTAGAGGCCCTTCGACCTGCGGTAACATCCCATGTTCGGCTCGCTGCGGCGGTTCGAGAATGTCACCGCGTTCATCGCGATCGCCGCCCTGGCATTGGGCTGCATCCTGGTCTTGCGCCCCTTCCTCTCTGCCCTGCTCTGGGCCGCCATCGTCACCTTCGCGACCTGGCCGCTCTACATGCGCCTCGAGCGGGCGCTGAATCATCACCGCTCGGTGGCGGCGTTCCTGATGACCGTGATGCTGGCGCTGGGCTTCGTGGTGCCGCTGTTCTTCCTGGGCTCGGCCATCGCCCAGACGGCGTCGGACGCCGTCGAGTTCATCCGCGAGCTGCTGAGCGACGGCCCGCCGGCACCGCCGCCCTGGATCGCGGGCCTGCCGGTGGTGGGACAGGAGCTCGAAACCTTCTGGCGCCGCCTCGCCCAGGATACGGGCGAGTTCGCGGAGTTGCTGAAGTCGCAGCTGATCGAGCTGCGCTACTGGGCGATCGGCAGCGGCCTCGCCATCGGCAAGGCGATCGCCGAGGTCAGCCTCAGCGTCTTCGCTGCTTTCTTCTTCTACCGCGACGGAATCTCCATGGTGGATCAGGTGGGCGTGGTCGGCCACCGGCTGCTCGGCGACCGGGCCCAGCATCTGGTGGCGGTGACGGCATCGACAGTCCGTGGCGTCGTCTACGGCGTGATCGGCACCGCCCTCGTGCAGGGCCTCTGCGCCTGGGTAGGCTTCGTCATGGCAGGCGTACCCGCCGCGTTCTCGCTGGGCTTCCTCACGTTCATCCTGGGACTCGTCCCCGCCGGGCCGCCGATGGTGTGGATCCCGGCGACGATCTGGCTCTTCCTCGAAGGCCAGATAGGTTGGTCGATCTTCATGGCGATCTGGGGCTTCTTCGTCGTCAGCGGCGTCGACAATGTGCTGAAGCCCTATCTGATCAGTCGCGAGAGCAAGCTGCCGCTGCTGCTCGTCTTCCTGGGCGTGCTCGGCGGGGCGCTGGCCTTCGGCGTGATTGGAATCTTTCTTGGTCCGACCTTGCTGGCGGTGGGCTATGCGCTCTTGCGCGACTGGACCGAGGCGGCACGGGGGCGCGGCCTCGCCGCAGTGCCCGGACCCTTGGCCGAGCCGCTGCCGCCCCCAAATTGACGACCCGTGCCCGTCCTCCTAAAGGGAGGGTCGCGTCCCTGCCCCAATAAGAGGTCAACAACGTGTCGACCGACCTGCTCGAGAGCTGGCCCTATTTCCGTGAGCATCCCGACCTGATCCGCCTCGACGTCGTCGAAGGCGTCCAGCCCTCAGACAAGCCTCCCGTCCGTATCTTCCTGGGCACCGAGGACGGCCAGTATCGAGCCGAGCGCATCTTCGTCTACACCATCGTGAAGCATCGCGACCCGGCCCGGATTTACGAAATCTACTTGATGAAGAACCTGACAGGCTTCGACCGGCGAGCCTGGCGGACCGGCTTCACGAACTACCGCTTCGCCATCCCGAGCCTCGCCGGCGGCACCGGCAAGGCGATCTACAACGACGTCGACCAGATCTATTTCGTCGATCCGGCGCTGCTGTTCGACCTCGACCTCGGCGATCACGGCTATCTCGCCATCTCGGCGAAGGACACGTCGGTCATGCTGATCGACTGTACGAAGATGCTGCCGATCTGGAACCGCGAGCGGGCCTCGCACGCACCCAAGCACGAACTGACGAACAAGCCCGCCGACACCCCGGGCTTGTGGGGGCTTCTCGACGGCCACTGGAACGCGCGCGACCTCGAATATGTCGAGGGCCGCACGATGTGCCTGCACTATACGGCCCTGCACCAGCAGCCCTGGCACCCCTTCCCCGGCGCCTTCTCCTACCACCCGAACCCGCTGGCCTATCTGTTCTACGACCTCGAGCGCGAGGCCGACGCGGAAGGCTTCCGCATGTTCGACCGCGAGCGGCCGAGCCCCGGCTTCGACGCGTTGCTGGGCAGCAACCGGCCGCTTGCGACGCCGAAGTCCGCCCCGCTCGACGAGGGTACGCAGCGCCTGCTGGAGGCCATCGGCACGTGGAACGTCACCTACGCCGCGCTCGGTGCGGCACTCGATGCGAAGCTGCCCTTCGCGGCGACGCGGGTCGACCTCGCGCGGAGCCGGGGCCGCCTGCCCGAAGGCAAGGCCGATGCGGTGATCGCCGCCGGCGTGTTCGAGACGGTGCCGGGTGCCGATATCGAGTGGATCATGGACGAGCTGTTCGCGCACGCGAACAAGGCGGTGGTGGTCAGCATCACCGCCCAGCCCGAGGGTTGGCTCGGCAGTGCCGACTGGTGGCTGCGACGGATCAAGGAGAGCGCCCAGCGCCATCCCGGAATCAGCTGGCGGCTCGAGGTCGGCGAGCCGCAGGCGACGGGCTCCATCTATGTCCGTGCCACCGAGGTGCGTGCCGTGACGCCGCCCGCGACGCCGCGGGTGTGGGTCGTCACCGGCGGCGAGGCAGCGCGCGATGCCGACGCCACGGCCCTCGCGGCAGCCCTGGGCTGGCCGTTCGAGGTGAAGGCGATGGTCTATGGCGGGCTGTCGATCCTGCCGAACGCCGTCATCGGCGCCTCGCTGGGCGGCGTGGACAAGGGCGCCTCACCCACGCTGGAGGCACCCTGGCCCGATCTCGTCATCACCTCCGGCCGCAAGGCGGTGCCGGTCGCCCGCTGGATCCTGGCCCGGGCCGGCAAGCCGGTGAAGCTCGTGCAGCTGGGCCGGCCGGCGGCACCCTTCGACCTGTTCGACCTGATCGTGGCACCACCCGAGGAGAAGCTTCCGGAGCGGCCGAACGTCCTGCAGACGCAGGGCCCGCTCGGTGCCGCCGCGATCTCCGCCCGCGGCACGTTGCCTGAGGCCGTCGCCAGGCTGCCCCGGCCGCTGACGGCGGTCTTCGTGAGCGAGACCATCGGCCCCTACACGCTGGGCACGGCCGACGCCCACAAGGTGGGCAGGACCGGTGCCGAGAACGGCGGGTCGGTCGTGGTGTGCGCCGACCAGAGCGTCACCTCGACGACGCTCGATGCGGTACGTGCGGGCGTCGGCGGTCCGGTCGAGGTCGTGCGCACGCCGACGAGGGAAGACGGGGACGTGCGTGCGGCCCTGCTGGCGGCGGCCGACCGGCTCGTGGTGACGGCGGGCGACACGACGACTCTGCTGGCAGCCTCTACCACGGGCAAGCCGGTCACGCTCTACGACCTGCCGCGCTGGTACGAGGCAGCACCCGTGCTGGGCGGGATCGTGAAGGCCCTGCAGCCGCTCCTGGCCGGCAAGACCTATCGCGGCACGCCGCTGCAGCAGCACATCCCCGGCCGGTTCATCGACTGGCTGGCGACGCGCGGCCTGCAGCTCCGTCCGCGCAGCCTGGACGAGTTGCACCGCTCGCTGGAGGCCCGGGGTGTGGTCGTGCGCGCCGGGACGAAGGAGCGGGTCGCGCAGCCGAAGCCGCTGGATGATGCCGCGAGGGTGGCGGCACGCATCCGCCGGATTATGACGGAGCTGCCACAAGCGGGCTAGCTTGTCGCATCGGCGGCAAGTCGCGGCGGTTGTCGCGGCGCGCCCGCCTGCCTACCTTCCGGGGTCAGAGGGAAACGATCCTCTCTGACCCCTATCCTTTCGAGGTCTTCTCTCGATGCCCCAGCTTTTCGGGACCTGGTCGGGCCAGAAATATTTCCTGGACAAGATGACCTATCGCGATCTCGTGGTCGCGTTCTTCACCCACTATTCGATCCAGGTCTACCTGCTGGTCGCGGCACTGGCGATCCTGGCCACGGTCTGGCTGGCGGGTGGCTGGCAGGGTCCGCTGCTGACGGTGGCGGTGGTGCTCGTCGTCTATCCCTTCGCCGAGTATGTGCTGCACCGCTTCGTGCTGCACGCCCGCTTCCTCTACAAGAGCCCGTACACGGCGAAGGTGTGGAAGCGGATCCACTACGACCACCACCAGAACCCACACGATCTCTCGGTCCTGTTCGGGGCCCTCTACACGACCCTGCCGGCCATCGCGCTGGTCTCGATGCCGGTCGGCTGGCTGGTTGCCGGTGCCGCCGGTGCGACGACGGCGCTGGCGACGGCGGTGATCGTGTTCAGCGTCTACGAGTGGTGCCACTGCGTGCAGCATCTGCCCGTGACGCCGAAGAACACGTGGCTGCGCGAGATCAAGCGCCGCCACCTCGCCCATCACTTCCACAGCGAGAAGGGCAATTACGGCATCACGTCGGGCTTGTGGGACCGGATCCTCGGCACCTTCTACGCCGTGCCGAAGGACATGCCGCGCAGCGTGACGGCCTTCAATCTCGGCTACACCGAGGACGAGCGTCGCCGCTATCCCTGGGTCGCCGATCTCTCAGCCAGCGAGGACGAGTACGCGGTGCGTCGTCACCGTCGGGTCGCCTGACGGGCGACGGCCTGCTACAAGGCGGCCAATGTCCGCCGTCACCATCACCCAGGTGGCCTCGAAGGGCGATCTCCGCCACTTCCTGACCATGCCGGCAGCGCTCTATGCGGACGACCCCAATTGGGTCCACCCGCTCGTCATGGAGCGGATGGACCATCTGAACGCGGCCAAGAACCCGTTCCTCGACGGCATCGACATCGCCTACTTCCTGGCCTGGCGCGATGGCCGCTGCGTCGGCCGGATCAGTGCCCAGCACGACCGCCCGCATCTCGAGCGGCACAAGGATGCGACCGGCCATTTCGGCTTTTTCGAGGCCGAGGACGATGCCGAGGTCGTCGCCACGTTGCTGCACACGGTCGAGGCCTGGCTGCGCGAGCGGGGGCTGCGGCGGCTGACGGGTCCCTTCAGCGTCTCCATCAACGACGAGAGCGGCCTGCTGATCGACGGCTTCGACACGCCGCCCAACATGATGATGGGACACCACCGGCGCTACTACGGACCGCGGCTGGAGGAGCAGGGCCTCGTCCCGATCAAGGACCTCATCTGCTACGACTTCGACCTGCAGGCCGACTGGCCGCCCAAGGCAAAGCGGATGCTCGACCGGATGCGCAAGCTGCCGGGGCTCCGCGTGCGGCGCATCGACTTCAAGAACCTCGATGCCGAGCTCGAGCTGCTACGCGACATCTTCAACGACGCCTGGGCGAACAACTGGGGTTTCGTGCCGTTCACGGCGGCGCAGATGCGCTACCTCGGCAGGAGCATCAAGCCGCTGATCAGCCCGGACTGGATCAGCATCGCCGAGCTCGACGGCGAGCCCGTGGCGATGGTCGTGACCCTGCCCGACCTCAACGAGGCTATCCGCGACCTGAACGGGCGCCTGCTGCCCTTCGGCTGGGCAAAGCTGCTCTGGCGGCTCAAGGTGAAGGGCGTCTCCACCGGCCGCATGCCGCTGATGGGCGTGCGTCGCCGGTTCCACGACAGCCCGAAGGGTGCCGCCCTCGCCCTTTCGGTCATCGAGGCGGCCCGCGATTTCCACGCCGCCCAGGGGCGCAAGCACGGCGAGCTGTCCTGGGTGCTGGCCGACAACCGGCGCATGCGGGACATCATCGAGGCCGTGGGCGGCGTGCCCAACAAGACCTATCGCGTCTACGAGAAGGCGATCGCCTGATGGCGGCGTTCACGGCCCTCGTCCTGGCCGGCAGCCGACGCGGGGAGACCGACAGCGTCGCGATGCACGCGGGTGTCAAGCACAAGAGCTTGGCGCCCGCCGGCGGCGTGCCGATGCTGACCCGCGTGGTCGACAGCCTGCGCCAGAGCCCCAGCGTCGGGCGCATCCTGGTCTGTGCCGAGGACCGTGGACTTGTCACCACGGCCGCACCGGGCACCGACTTCTTCCCGGCCGAGGGCTCGCCCAGCCGCAGCGTCGGCTCGGCACTCCGGTCGGTGACACCTCCCCTTCTGGTCACCACCTCCGATCACGCCCTGCTGACCCCGGCGATGGTCGAGACCTTCTGTACCGCTGCCAGCGCCTCGGGTGCCGACGTCGCCGCCGGTGTCGCCGCCTCGGCCACGATCCGCGCCGCCTATCCCGATGCGGTGCGGACCTTCTGGCGCTTCCGCGACGAGGCCTATTCGGGTGCCAACCTGTTCGCCCTGATGTCGAAGGGTGCCGAGCCTGCCGTCTCGTTCTGGCGGCGTGCCGAAGACGAGCGCAAGCGCCCGTGGCGCATCGTTCGCATTCTCGGCGTCGACAATCTGCTGCTCTATCTCTGCCGGCTGCTGACGCTGCAGCAGGCGTTCGCCCGGCTGTCGCGCCGGCTGAAGGTGAGGATCGCCCCCATCGTGCTGCCCTTCGCGGAGGCCGCCATCGACGTCGACAAGCCCACCGACCTCGATCTCGCCAACTCGATCCTGGCCCGGCGGGCCGCCTGAGGCAGCTCTTGTTCCGCCTCGCCCATCTCACCGACCTTCATCTGGGCCCCATGCCCAGGGCGGCCCCGCGCGAGCTCTTCAATCAGCGTGTGCTGGGCTATCTTTCCTGGCGGCGGCGCCGTTACCGCGTCCACCGGCGCGAGGTGCTGGATGCGCTCGTCGCCGACCTGCGCGAGCAGTCGCCCTCGCACGTCGCCGTCACCGGCGATCTCGTGAACATCTCCCTGCCGGCAGAGTTCGTGCAGGCAAGGGTGTGGCTCGACGAGCTCGGCAGCCCGGACTGGGTCACTGTCGTGCCGGGCAACCATGACGCCTACATCACGGTCCGCTGGAACGACGCCCTGCGCAACTGGGCCGAGTACATGTGCGGGGACGACGGCGATCCCGGGCACGAGAGCCGCTACTTCCCGTTCCTGCGCCGCCGCGGCGACGTGGCGCTGATCGGCCTCTCGACCGCGATCGCCACACCGCCCACCTTCGCCACCGGCCGCCTCGGGCCGTCGCAGCTCGCCTCGCTGGAGCGGATGCTGGCGAACCTCGAGGGCAGCGGGCTCTGCCGGGTCGTGCTGCTGCACCACCCTCCTGTGCCGACCATGACGGACTATCGCCGTAGGCTGGTCGACGACGAGGCGTTCTGCGCCCTGATCCGCCGGCATCCGGTCGAGCTCGTGCTCTGCGGACATCAGCACATCTTCCAGCTCGGCGAGATCAGGACCGCAGCCGGCAGCGTTCCCGTCGTCGGAGGGCCCTCCGCCTCGCTGCACGGAGGCGATCGCAACTACGAGGGAGGCTATCTTCTGTTCGACTTGGAACGCCTGCGGGACATCTGGCAGATCCGCCTGGAACTGCGCCGCTATGACGGGGCGACCGGCAGGTTCGGCTCCGTGTTGACCCGGCAACTCGGCGAGCGGACGGCGGGCAAGCCCGCCCTCGCGACGGCCGGCACGGCCTGACGATCTACCGGCGCCGGGCGAAAGAGATGTCGACCTACAGCCGCTATCTCCTGGGTCTCGTCGCCAGGCCCATGCTGACGACGATCCTGGTCGCACTGGTGGCTCTGCTCGCCGAGCGCATGCTGCGGGTGGTCGATCTGGTCGTCGACTGGCGCGGCAACCTCACGCTCGTCTTCGAGATGCTGGGTTACCTCGTCCCGCACTATATGGGGCTGGCGCTTCCGGTCGCGTTCTTCCTCGGCATCCTGCTCACCTTCTCCAGGCTGTCGAAGGAAGGCGAGCTGTCGGCGATGTACGCCTCGGGCGTGGGCCTCGTGCAGCTCGTCCGCCCGCTCGTGGTCGCCGGCTTCGTGCTGGCGCTGGCGACGGGTATCCTGATGAGCCACATCCAGCCCTATGCCCGCTATGCCTACCGGGCGGCGGTGAACATCCTGACCAGCGCCTCCTTCCAGCAGCTGCTGCAGGACGGGATCTTCACGACGGTCGGCCGGGCCACCTACATGGTCGACAAGCTCTCCGCCGACAAACACGGGCTCAACGGCGTCTTCATCCATTCGCTGGAGGCGAACGGCGACTCGGCGACGATTACCGCCAAGACCGGCACGATCGACCAGCAGGCGCAGACCGACCCCCTGCTCCTGCACCTGCAGAACGGCGTGCAGCAGCTGCTGCAGCCGTCGGGTGACGAGCTGGTCGTGCGCTTCCGCAACTTCGAGACGACGTTCCGCGGTGCCGACGCCATGGGCGCACGCGGCACCAACGAGCGCGAGATGACCCTACCGGAGCTGTGGTCCATTCGCGACGAGGAGCTCCCGCCGGGCGTCGAACGGTCAGAGGTCACGGCCGAGCTGGACGGGCGCCTCGCCCGCATCCTGGCCCTTCCCGTCCTGCCCTTCCTGGCGGTGCCGCTGGCGATCGGCGGGCAACGCGGGCAGCGCTCCTACGGGCTCGTGATCGGCCTCGCCCTGCTCGTCGCCTTCCACCACGCGCTGCAGCTCGGCGAGTCGATGGTGGACGACGGCAAGATCCCCGCCCTGCTCGGAATCTGGCTGCCGTTCGGCGTGCTCTGCCTGTTCGCGATCGGCCTGTTCTTCCGCGCCGCGACACGGGTACCGGATCCGCGGCGCTGGTCGAGGGTCGACCGGGTCGTCGACGCCGTCGTCGCCCTCCTCCGTCGCCTCCGGCCGACGCCGGCGACATGAGCGTCATCGGCCGCTACCTGAACCGCATGTTCTTCGCCCGGCTGGCCGTCGTGGGCTTCGCCGTGCTGGGCTTCGCCACCGTGCTGGACCTCGTCGACGTCGTCGACGACCTCGCCGTCTCGCCGGACGGGCCGCTGCTCGCCGGCCTGCGCTACATCGCCCTGCGGCTGCCGTTGATGATCTCCGAACTGCTGCCGATCTGCGCCCTCGTGGCGGGCCTGCTCATGGTGGGCGACCTGATGCGGCACCGCGAGCTCGCGGTGCTCTGGGGCTCGGGCATCACGCCGTTCCAGCTCATGAGCTTTCTGGTCCCGGCGATCCTGATCCTGATCGGCCTACGCCTCGTGGTCGAGGACCGTGCGGTGCCCTATGCCGCGCAGCAGCTGCGGGCCTGGGGTATCGGCGACTTCAAGCACCATGCCGAGGAGGGCGAGGCCGGCGGCTTCTACTGGCTGCGCAACGGCAACGACGTGATCCGGCTGTCGGCGAACGCCGTTTCCGCTGGCGAACTGGTGGAGCTGACCATCTTCGACCGCGACCAGGAGGGCCTTCTCCTCGAGCGCATCGATGCGAAGGAGGCACAGGCCGTTCCCGACGGCATCGTGCTGATCGACGTGGTCCGTCGCACGGTGGGAGCCGGCCGGGCGGAGAAGCTCGACCAGCTGTTCTGGCCGGCACCGATCGACGTCAATCGCGTCGCCCTGCTGGCACGCCCCGCACGCGAGCTCAGCCTCGGCGAGCTGGTCGAGGTGCTGCGCGCGGGGGCTTACGGCATGCGGGCCGACGAGCCCTATGCCACCTGGCTGCACCTGCGGATCGCCGGCTCGCTGGTGCCGCCGCTGCTGCTGCTCGTGGCGGTAGGCCTCGCCCGGCGGTTCGAGCGCACGGGCAGCATCGCTCCGGTGTTCGTCACGGCGGTGGCGACCGGCTTCACCTTCCTCATCCTGGGCGGCGTGCTCAGCGCGCTCGGTGAGGTCGGTATCGTGCCACCCGTTCTCGCGGCCTGGCTGCCGACGCTGGGACTGGCGGTCCTCGTCTTCTTCCTGGCCCAGGGGCGGCATCGCCTGCGCGCGGTGCCCGCCACCTGGCGGACGGCATGAGCCACGTCCACGGTCGCATCGGCCTGATCAGCAATCCGAAGAGTGGCGGCTATGTCCGCTCGCGGGCGGCACTCGACCGGCTGCTGCCGGGCATGCCGGAGATCCTGGATCGCGAGCTGACCTCCGACAGCGCGCTGCCGGACCTCATGGACGACCTCGCCGCGGCGGGCATCGAGGTGCTGATCGTGAACGGAGGCGACGGGACCGCCATGCGCATCCTCTCGGCACTGTTCGAAAGCAGGGCCTTCACCACCCTCCCGGCGGTGGCCCTGCTGCAGGGCGGCACGGCCAACATGACGGCGGCCGATCTCGGCGCCCGCGGCGCCCCGGCCCGTGCGGTGGTTCGCATCCTGGAGCGGCTGCGCTCCGGCAAGCTGCAGGAGCACCTCATCGATCGCCCGGTGCTGAAGGTCGACAATATCCTGTCCCATGCCCCGATGCGGGGCTTCTTCTTCGGTCTCGCCGGCATCGTCGACTCGATCCGGCTCTGTGCGACCGATTTCATCAGCCGCGGCATCGGGGGCGAGATCGCCCATTTCGGCACGCTTCTCACCTTCCTGACCCGGGCGGCGGTGCGCGGACCGGCCAATGCCGGCATCGGCGGCCTTGAAGTCGAGGTGCGGTTTCCGGACGCTCCGGGCTTCGCCGGCCAGCAACTCCTACTTTTCGCCAGCACGCTGGACCGGCTGGTGCTGCGCTCGAAGCCCTTCTGGGGCGAGGGCGACGGACCGGTCCACCTGACCTCCGTCGCCCAGGGCGCCCCGCGCCCGCTGCTCGCCGTGCCGCGGGCCCTGCTGGGTCTGGGTAGGGGTCTGCCCAGGAAGCACTATCGCAGCGTGCGCACCGTGCGCGCCGAGCTTCGCTTCGACGGACCCTTCACGATCGACGGCGAGTTCTTCCATGCCGGCGCCGGCCGGCCCCTGATCGTCAGCGCCGATGAGCGCCTCCGCTTCGTCCATTTCTGAGGCGGTGCCGCCGCTGGAGCGGCTGGTCGCCGTGGAGATGTTGCGACCGGTGTCGCAAGACGCTCACGCCTTAGCCGAGGCGGCACGGCTCCGGCACGGGCCGGCGGTGGCGGCCGTGCTCTTCTACGGCAGCTGCCTGCGCGAGGACCCGTCCGGCTCCGACCGGATGCTCGACCTCTATCTGCTCGTCGACAGCTATGCCCGGGTTGAGCCGCGGCCGCTCCTGGCGCGGCTGGCTCGACTGCTGCCGCCCAACGTCCACTATGTCGAGACACCGCTCGACGGGCGGACGGTCAGGGCCAAGTACGCGATCGTCGAGACGGACCAACTCACGCGGCTGGCGGCGGACGGTGCTGACGAGTCCTACTTCTGGGGTCGGTTCGCCCAACCGGTGCGGCTCGTCTGGTCGCGCGACGAGGCCGCCAGGGTAGCGGCAGAGACCATCGTCGCGACCTCCGTCCGCACCTTCCTCGGCGAGGCGCTACCCTTGCTGCCTCCGGGCGCGGGTTCGGACGAGGTCTGGGCGCACGCCCTTTCTCTCAGCTATGGCAGCGAGCTTCGCTCGGAACGTCCTGGCAAGGCGCAAGCCATCGTCGCGGCCGAGCCGGAGCGATATGCGGCGATGCTCGACGCCTATCGCGCCGAGGGTCACCCTGCTCTATCTGCGGCGGTCACCGCGGCCCGTTGGCGACGGCGCCGACGGCGCGGCAAGCTGCGCTCGGTGCTGCGGCTGATGAAGGCGGCCTTCACCTTCGACGGCGGAGCGGACTATCTGGCATGGAAGATCGGCCGCCACTCGGGTGTGCGGATCGAGGTCACCGACTGGCAGCGCCGGCACCCGATACTGGCGGCACCCTTCCTCTATTTCCGGCTTTACCGGGCAGGTGCGTTCCGCTGAGCGCGACCGCTCAGGCGGCGGCCGCCGGCTGCAGATCCGCCAGGACGGCACGGAACTTGTCGACCGCCTCGGCGATCTGCGCCGGCTCGTGCGCGGCCGAGACGCTGCAGCGCAGGAGCGAGGCACTGTTCGGCGTGCCGGGCGGCAGCGCCAGATTCACGTAGATTCCTCGCTGCAGCAGCATGTGCCACGCGGCAACGGCCGTGTTCTCGTCGGGCATCCGCACCGCCACGATCGGCCCCGGCGGTGCGCCGAGTTCCAGGCCCAGCGAGCCCAGGCCCTCGTGGAGCAGGCGCCCGTTCGCCTGGACCCGGCGCGTCAGATCGGGTGTCGCCTCGATCGTCGACAGCGTGGCCAGCACGGAGGCGACCCCGGCGGGGCTCGGCGAGGCCGTGAACATGTAGGGCCGGCTGCACACGCGCAGCAGGTCGAAGCCCGGATGGTCGGACGCGGCGAACCCGCCGATCGCCCCAAGGCTCTTGCTGAAGGTGCCGACCACGAAATCGACCTCGGCCTCGACCCCCTGCGCCTCGGCGAGGCCGCGGCCGTGCTCGCCGTAGCAGCCGAAGGAGTGCGCCTCGTCGACCAGCAGCCACGCCCCGTGTTTCTGCTTCACCTCGACGAACTCGGGCAGCGGGGCGGTGTCGCCCAGCATGCTATAGAGGCCCTCGACGATGACGAGGCAGCAGTCGAACTCGCCCTTCATCCGGGCGAGACGGCGGTCGAGGTCGGCCGGATCGTTGTGCCTGAACCGGACGACCGTAGCCCCGCTCAGCCGGCAGCCGTCATAGATGCTGGCATGCGAGTCGGCATCGAGCAGGATCAGGTCCTTGGCCCCGGCGAGCCCGGCGATGGTGCCCAGATTGGCCTGGTAGCCGGTCGAAAAGACGATGGCAGAGCGGCGATGCAGGTGACGCTCGAACGCCTTCTCCAGGTCGCGATGCAGGCCGTAGGTGCCGTTCGCGATGCGCGAGCCCGTGGTGCCGGTGCCGAAATCGTGCAGGGCGCGAGTGGCGGCGTCGATGGCACCCTGGTCGAAGGTCAGACCCAGATAGTTGTTGGTGCCGAGCAGGATCGTGTGCCGGCCGCCGATCAGCGCCTCCGTCGGCGAGATCAGCTTCTCCATCTCGACGCCGAAGGGATTGATGCCGGCACCGAGCACCGTCTGCCGACGCTGGGCGATGGCTGAATACTTGTCGAAAATGTCCATCGTTCGGCTCACTTCGTCGAGACGCGCTCGGCAACGACGGCGGCAAGATCGCCTATCGTCAGGATTTCGCTGACACGGTTCAATGGAATATCGATCTCGAACCTGTCTTCGACCTCCATAATGATGTCCATGGCGGCCGTCGAATCGATGCCGAGATCGTCGGTGAAATGCGTGCCGGCTTCGAGCGGCCGGTCGCTCCGATTGTAGCGCCCGACGATCTCGCGCACACCGTCCAGCACCGATTGCGCCTGCCCGGCCATCTACGCCGCTCCCTTACGGCCGCTCAGCCGCGGATCCACCCGGCCGAGCGATACCATTCGAGCGTGGCGGGAAAGCCGTCCGCGAACGTCGTCCAGGCCCTCCACCCCTCGATCGCCCCACCTCGGGCGATCCAGTCGGGATGGAACAGCTCGGCCAGCTTGCCGCGATTGATGAGGGAACTCCGTCCCGCCACTCTGCTGCCCGCTTCTATCACGGTAGCGGCGGCATCGGCGAGCACCCGTGAGAGCGGCAACACGCGTACCCGGCGCTGCAGGCTGTCCGCCGCGATGGTGGCGAGGTCGCGCCAGCCATAGCCGCCGGGCCGCCCGTCGTCGGGCTCGATGGGCGCTTCCGGCATCTCCTTGAAGCTCAGGAGGCCGACCATGAGCTGCGCCAGATCGTCGACGAAGATGAGGGAGAAGCGCGCCTCGGGGCTCGACGGTGCCACGAGGAAGCCGTGCGCCAGTTGCCGGAACATGGGCAGCGTGGCGCGGTCGCCGGGTCCGTAGACCGCGGGCGGCCGGACGATCGCCACGTCGAGTCCGGGCCGCAGCGAAGCAACGAGCGCTTCCGCCGCAGCCTTGCTGGAGGCGTAGGGCGACAGCGCCGGGGTGCGAGCGGCGAGCGACGAGACGAGGACGAAGCGGCTGATGCCGGCATCCATGGCCGCGGCTGCGACCCGCCGGGTCCCCGCGACGTTGATCGACTCGAACCGGGCGGCATTCGGGGCCAGCACGGCGCCGGCGGCGTGAATGATGCCGCAGGTCCCGGCGACGAGGCGCTTCAGCGCGTCGACGTCGTCGAGATCGCCCTGGACCTGCGCGACGTCCGCGGCGGCCAGAGCCTTGTCCTGACGCCGGACGAGTGCCCGCACCCGGTAGCCCGATGCCTGCAGGGCAGGAACGAGGCGGCGCCCGATGAAGCCCGTGGCTCCGGTGAGCGCCACGACACCGGAGTGCGGCGGCATCGGTGCGTTCCGGTCAGGAAGGGGCGGCGGAGAGCTGCGGCGGCACCGCAGGAACGAGGTCGACCGGGCCGTGATCGAGGTCAGTGATGCGGCCGGCCAGCAGCGCGTCGCGCACCGCCGAGCGGCTGAGCTTGCCCGAGGTCGTGTAAGCGAGGCTGCGCGGGGCGGCGAGGATCACCTCGCAGTCCACACCCGAGCTGCGCCGCACCTGGCCCGCGACCTCGCGGCGCAGCAGGTCGCGGTCGGTCGCGTCCTGGCGGCGGCACTCGACCACCAGCATGACCCGCTCCGCACCCTCCTCGTCGGGCACGGCGAAGGCGGCGGTGTCGCCGACGCGCACACCCTCGACCTGCTCGGCCGCCCATTCGAGGTCCTGCGGCCAGATGTTGCGGCCACCGACAATGATGAGGTCCTTGTAACGGCCGGTGACAACGAGCTCGCCGCCGATCATGTAGCCGAGATCGCCCGTGTCGAGCCAACCTTCGCGGACCAGCGGTGCGCGGCTCAGATGCGGGAAGCGGAAATAGCCGTTCATCAGGCTCGGGCCGCGGACGAAGATCCGCCCCACCGAGCGGTCGTCCATCGGCTCCCCGTCGCCCGAGCGGATCTCGATCTCGTAGCCCGGCAGCGGCTTGCCGCAGAGCGTGAAGCCGGCACTGCCCGGCGCTTCCATGTCGCTGCGGATGCCGCGGCCGAGCGGGCTCATGGTCACCGCCAGCGTCGCCTCGGCGAGGCCGTAGCTCGGCAGGAAGGCGCCGGAGCTGAAGCCGACCGGCGCGAAGCGCTCGGCGAAGCTCGCCAGCACCTGCGGGCGGATCATCTCGGCACCGATTCCGGCGACGCGCCAGCGGCTGAGGTCGAGATCGGGAAGTGCCGTCTCGCCGGCGCGGCGCGCGCAAAGCGAATAGCCGAAGGTCGGCGAGAAGGAGATGGTACCGCCCTGCTCGGAGAGCATCCGCAGCCAGACCAGCGGGCGGCGCGCGAAGCTCGCGGTGGCGAGGTAGTCGACCGAGAGTTGGGCCAGCATCGGGGTGATGCAGCAGCCGACGAGGCCCATGTCGTGGTACAGCGGCAGCCATGTCGTGCAGCGATCGCCCGGGCGCAAGGCGACGCCGTCGCGCCCGATCGCCGTCGCGTTGGCGAGCACCGCCTGCTGGCTGACGAGGACACCGCGCGGCAGGCTGGTGCTGCCGGACGAATACTGGATGTAGCAGGGCTCGTGCGCCTGTAGCGGGCGCAGGGCGCCGTCGCCGGCCGCCATCGCCATGAAGTCGTCGAGGGTGCCGACGAGGCCGATGCCGACGCGCGCGGCGGCCAAGGTCACGCTGTCGCGCAGGTCGGCCGGGCCGATCGCGGCACACGCACCGGCGGCTTCCAGCATGCCGGCGAGCCGCGCCTCGTACGCCTCGCGGCCGCCGAAGTTCACGCAGAGCGGCAGCGGGACGGGCAGCAGGCCGGCATACTGGCAGCCGAAGAAGGCGACCATGAAGTCCGGGCCGGTCTCGGCGATGATCCCCACGCGCTCGCCGCGACCTAGCCGCGCGCCGACGAGGCGTACCGCCAGATCCTGGGCGCGCTGGCGCAATTCGGCGTAGGGCAGCACCGTCTCGACGCTGCCTCGGGCACCGAAGAAATTGAAGCCCGTCTCGCCCTGCGCTGCGTAGTCGAGGCCGTCGACCAGCGTCGCTGCGCCACCCATCCGAAAGGGCAGTGCTGTATTGAAGGTTGGCGTTCCCGACATTCTCAGGTCATCAACTCGTTACGCAGCTGTCACCTCTCCGGCCGGAACCTAGAAAGCGAAAGCTGACTCGACCACTCACGATTCGTTGCAGATTGTTGCAAGAAGCCGCTTTAAGTGTCTGAAAAGACACGAATTAGAGCTTCGCACAATTCTCTTGCTGCAACGCAGCATCTAGATGGGATGCGGTCCATGCATCATCAAGTCGCGTCTGCTGCTTCCATGTAGCAAACGGACCGGCTAGTCAGGCCCAGGAGCATCCGCCGCGAAATGGCGGTGCCGAATCAGGGGGCTGATACGGGATGGTACGCAGGCATCTGATGACTGCCGTTGCGGTCGCCGCACTCATGGTGTCGGCGGCGCGGGTCGAAGCGAAGCCGGACGTGGTGGCCGGACCGGGCTACCTGCCCGAATGCTTCAAGCCGTGGACGGCCGACACCAAGTTCTTCCAGTGGCCGAAGAAGGAAGGTCCGTACCGGATCGCGCTGGTGAACGGCTTCGTCGGGAACACCTGGCGCATCCAGATGATCCAGACGGCGAAGGCCTTCGTCGAGCAGCCGGGCATCAAGGACAAGATCAAGGAATTCAAGGTCATCTCGACCGGCACCGATGCCGCCGCCCAGTTGGGCGCCATTGAGGATTTCATCAACCAGGGCTTCGACGCGATCGTGACCATCGCGGTGAGCCCCGAGGGCTTCGACCGCGTGATCCGCCTCGCGGACCGTAACAACGTCGTGATCGTGCCCTTCGACAACATCCTCGATACCGATGCCGTGATGATGGTCAACGAGGACCAGCATCAGATGGGCGTCATGTCGGCCGAGTTCCTGCTGAAGGAACTGGGCGACAAGCGGACCGGCAAGGTCCTGGAAGTCCGCGGCGTGCCGGGCAACTCGGTCGACCGCGATCGCCACGTCGGCTTCCACGAGGTGATGGCGAAGGAAGCCCCGAACCTCGAGATCGTCGAGATCGTCGGCAACTGGGACGACGCGACCTCGCAGAAGGCCGCCGCCGACGCTTTGGCGGTCCATGGCCAGTTCGTGGCGGCGTTCACCCAGGGCGGCTCGACCGGCCTCGTCCGTGCGCTCATGGACGCCAACCACCCCTGGATCCCGATCGCCGGCGAGTCCGAGAACGGATTCCGCAAGCTGATCGCCGAGCACGCCAAGGACGGGCTGAAGGGCCTCAGCTACGGCCAGTCCCCGGGCCTCGTCGCGATCTCGATCAAGGCGGCGCTCTCCGCCCTCGACGGCCAGGTCATGCCGCAGCTGATCTCGGTCCCGCTGCCGTCCGACGACTACACCACGCTGCAGGACGGCAAGAACTTCTGGTCGAACCTCACCGACAACTTCTTCACGGTGAACGAATTCCCACCCTGTGACGTCAACATCACGGCGGTGGAGATCATGGCGAAGACCTCCGAGGACGTCGCCAACTGACCGTCCGGGACGTGGGCGTGCCGCAAGGCACGCCCTTCCTGGCCCTCCACGCGATCGGCAAGCGCTACGGGGGTGTCCGTGCCCTGGAAGAGGTGGACTTCACCTGCAACCGGGGCTCGATCCATGCGATTCTGGGCGAGAACGGCGCCGGCAAGTCCACACTGATCAAGATCATCGCCGGCGTGGTGCAGCCCGATACCGGGCAAATCCGTATCGACGGTGCCGAGACCCATTTCCGGGGACCGGGGGACGCCGCCGGGCGCGGCATCGTCTCGGTGTTCCAGGAACTGTCGCTCGTTCCGGATCTCTCGGTCGCGGACAACATCTCGCTCGCCGACCCGCCGCGCCGGCTCGGGCTCATCGACGGCCGCGCCCAGCGCAAGCGGGCCGAGGAACTCCTGGCCCGCCTGGGGTGCACCGACCTCGACCCGGCGACACGGGTCAAGGACCTGCCGCTCTCACGCCGCCAGCTGGTCGAGATCGCGAAGGCGCTGGCCCGCAACCCGCGCCTTTTGATCCTCGACGAGGCGACCTCGGCGCTGACCGCCGCCGACGTCGAGCGCGTCTACGGGTTGCTGAAGGAGTTGCGCCGGCAGGGTCTCGCCATCCTCTACATCTCGCACCGCATGCACGAGATCGAGGCCCTGGCCGACCGCTGCTCCGTGTTCCGCAACGGGCGGCATGTCGAGACCTTCGACAAGGGGACCCGCTCCGACCAGGACATCGTCCGGCTGATGATCGGCCGCGAGATCACCCAGGTCTACCCGGCGAAGCCGCAGACCGGGAGGACCGGGGCCCCGCTCCTCGAAGTTGAGGGGCTCGGCTGGGGCGAGCGGCTGAGGGATCTCTCCTTCAAGATCGAACCCGGGGAGATCCTGGGTCTCGGCGGCCTCGACGGCCAGGGCCAGCGCGAGCTGCTGCTGGCGCTGTTCGGCGTGCTGCGCGGGATCGACGGCAATGTCCGCATCGGCGGCGAGCCAGCCGCCCTCACCGGGCCCAATGCAGCCCGCGCCCAGGGCATGGCGCTGGTACCGGAGGACCGGAAGACCGAGGGCCTCCTGCTGCCGATGTCGATCGCCGACAATCTGAGCCTCGCCGCTCTCTCCGGCGTGAGCCCGCTCGGCGTTGTCGACCGCGGCAAGGAGGCGGCCGGCATCCGGTCCATGATCGAGCGGCTCCGGATCAAGATCGGCAACGCGTCGGATGCCGTCGCTACCCTGTCGGGCGGCAACCAGCAGAAGGTCGTCATTGGCAAGTGGCTGCTGATCGGCCCGCGGGTCATCCTGCTGAACGATCCCACCCGCGGTATCGACGTCGGCACCAAGCAGGAACTCTACCACCTGCTGCGCGAGCTGGCGGACGCTGGTGCGGCGATCCTCTTCTACACCACCGACTATGACGAGCTGATCGGCTGCTGCGATCGGGTCCTCATTCTCTATGACGGCCGGATCGCCCGTACCCTGGAAGGTGCGGCCATCGACGAGGAGACCATCGTGGCGAGCTCGCTGAACCTGCCCGCCGCGGGAGCTGCGGCATGAGCGGCTGGCGCGCCATGTTCGGCCGCAGCCAGGGGCTCCTCGTCGCCATCCTGCTCTTCATCCTCTTCTACGGGGTCTACAACGCCAACCACCCGAAGGGCTTCACGGGCTCGGTCCTGGTGCAGAACGCCAACGAATCGCTGGCGCTGATCATGGCCGCCATGGCGCAGACCGTGCCGGTCCTGGCGGGCGGCCTCGACCTCTCGGTCGGTGCGATCATCACGCTCGTGAACTGCCTCGCCAGCCACCTGATCACGGGCGGCCCCGCTTCCGTCGTCGGCGGCATCGTCGTCTGCCTGGTCGCCGGGCTCCTCGCCGGCTTCGTCAACGGCTGCATCGTCGTCTATGGCCGGCTGCAGCCGATCGTGGCCACCCTGGCGAGCGGTGCGGTCTATATCGGCCTCGCCCTGTTCCTGCGCCCGACACCCGGCGGCGAGATCGACCAGGATCTCGCCTGGGCGCTGACCAACGATCTCTACGAGATGGCGGCGACCTTCGGCCTGTTCGACAATGGCGACGCGGCCTGGTTCCAGCCCATCGCCTGGATCCCCGTCCCGCTCATCATCCTGGTCGCCGTCCTGCTGTTGGTCTGGCTGCCGTTCAAGCGCACCGTGACCGGCCGCTCGGTCTACGCCGTCGGCTCCAGTGAGCAGGCGGCCTACATGTCCGGCCTCGCCGTCGACCGCGCCAAGCTCGCCGCCTTCACGCTAGGCGGCTTCTTCGCAGGTGTGGGTGGTGTCTACCTCGCCCTGCAGACTTCCTCGGGCAATGCCGACCTGCCGCAGGCCGCGGCCTACACGCTGAACTCGATCGCGGCCGTCGTCATCGGCGGTACGTCGCTCATGGGCGGCAGCGGCGGTGCCTTCGCCTCGGCGATCGGTGCGCTCGTCATCCGCGCCATCTCGTTCAACTTCCGGATCTTCGACGTGGCACCCTTGCTGCAACCGCTGATCGAAGGCCTCGTCCTTCTCGCCGCGGTCTCGCTCGGGGCCAGCCGCGTCTTCCGCGTGCGCAACCGTCTGGAGCTTCTGGGATGACGGCCCTGCCGCGCCTCGCCCCGGCCGACCGGCCGATCGTCGTCGCCTGCGTCTGCATCCTGATCATCCTGGCGCTGGGCAGCGTCTACACGATGGCGACGCAGGGAACGCTGAGCTTCCTGCGCCCCATCTACCTGCTGCAGCAGCTTCAGGTGGGTGCCTTCCTCGGCATCGTCGCCGCCGGCATGATGCTCGTCATCCTCCTCGGCCACATCGACCTCTCGGTGCCCTGGACGCTGACCGCGTCGGCGATGATGGCGACCGCCGTCGGCGGACCGATGGCGATCCCGACCGGCCTCGCCGTCGGCCTCCTGGTCGGCCTCGTCAACGGCCTCGGTGTGGCCGTGCTCCGCGTGCCGTCGATGATCTTCACGCTCGGCGTGAACGCCGTGCTGCGCGGCCTCATGGTGCTCTACACGGGCGGCTTCGCCCCGCAGACGCACGCGACACCGCTGATGGAGACGCTGGCCGTCGGCAAGCTGTTCGGCTTCCTGCCGGCGGCTCTGCTGGTGTGGGCCGCCCTCTCGGTCGTCTTCGTCTTCATGCTGACCCGCACGACCTTCGGCCGCTACCTCTACGCCATCGGCAACCGGGAGACGGCGGCCTACCTGTCGGGCGTGCAGACCCGCTCGATCCTGATCGGCAGCTTCGTGCTGTGCGGCTTCTGCTCGGGTCTGGCGGGCCTGCTGCTCGCCGGCTATTCGAGCAAGGCCTACCAGGCGATGGGTGACGCCTACCTCCTGCCCTCGATCGCTGCCGTCGTCATCGGCGGCACGCACATCCTGGGCGGGCGCGGGCGCTATCTCGGCACGGTGGTCGGCACCATCCTGATCACGCTCCTCTCCTCGGTGCTGGCCGTGATGCAGATGCCGGAGGCCGGTCGACAGGTGATCTACGGTGTCGTGATCATCGCCATGCTGCTGGCCTACGGCCGCGAGCGGCTCAGCGCCTGATCTCGAACTCGCGGTACTTGGTGTAGAGCCAGCGGACGAGGTCGTACTCGAACGGCGAGCCCGAGCCGTAGTAGCGGAAGCTGATGCTGCGCCGCTGGTTCACCGCGTAAAGGAAATACATGGTGGGGTGGAAGTAGACCCAGTTCGCCACGTAGGAGAAGGGCGGCAGGAAGCCCGAGACCGCGGTGTCGACGGCGAGGCCGCTGGCATCGCGCACGTTGGACGGCCCCAGCACCGGCAGGACGAGATAGGGGCCGGCACCCACGCCGTAGCGGCCGAGCGTCTGGCCGAAATCCTCGTTCTGCTGCGGGATGCCCAGCGGTGTCGCCACGTCGAACAGGCCGGCCACGCCGATCGTCGAGTTCAGAGCGAACCTGATGGCAGCCCTGCCCGTGACCTCGGGGCGACCCTGGAACGCGCCGTTGGTGCCGTTCCTGATCTCGGTCAGGTTGGAGAAGAAGTTGCTGACGCCGGTCTTCATCGGGTCGGGCACGGCGTAGTCGTAGGCGTTGACCACGGGCAGGAAGGCGTACTTGTCGAACAGCGCGTTGAAGACGTAGACGCGCCGGTTCATGCCCTCCCAGGGGTCGTAGACCACGAACTGGTTGTCGGCCATCATCTCCGCCGGCACCGATTGGTGCATCGGCGGTGACGTTCCGACGAGAGGATCGGCGGCACAGCCCGAGAGTAGGCCCGCCAGGACGACGAGGGCTGGGAGGCGGAAGCGGCGCATCATCGTGCCGTCACTGGATCAGAAGCTGCAGCATCGTGTGCACCACGTCGCGCTGGGCGAGGTTGCCGCCGTGGCCGCCGGTCGGGAAGATCTGCGCCCGGGCGCCGAACACCTGGTTCAGCCACTGCGGCTCGCCCCTTGAGAGGATGATGTCGTCCTCGTTGCTGATGACCCGGACCCGCTGGTCCTTGCGCAGGAAGCCTTCGATCGCCCGCAGGCTCGCCTGCTTGATCATGTCCTCGCGGGTTAGGCCCGGATACCTCTTGGCGTAGTACGGCACGTAGACGCCGTCGAAATAGTCCTCGAAATTGAGACCGAAGCCTTTCACGAAGACGTCGGTCAGCGTGGTCGGGATGCGGATCACGGCGTTCTTCGGCACGATGTAGCCGGCGTTCGTCATGACGTCGGAGGTGAAGGCGATGTCGTTCGAGCTGAGCCGGAAGACGAAGCCGATCACCATCTCCAGCTCGCGCTCCGACGGCTCCAGCGTCGTGTAGGCGCGATAGACGAGATTGTCGTCGGTCAGGTTGATCTGATCGTTCGGATTCGAGTTGGCGACGATCTGCGAGAAGATCCCGTCCAGGAAGTTGCGCACCGCATGCGGATCCTGCCGGACATACTTGTCCAGCATGTCATCGAGGATGTGGAGCGAGTTGATCAGGTCGACCGACGGGTTGATCATCAGGGCCCGCTTGAAGTCGAACGCATGCAGGCGCGAATCGAGCTCGGCGACGAAGCCCGTGTGGGTGCCGCCGAGGCTGAACCCCAGGACGTAGTAGCCGGTCGGCTTGATCTCGCCCTTCAGGTCGGCGTCGATCATCCGCATCACGCGGTAGATGTCGGCGGCGTCGTTCTGCATGCGACCCGGAATCATCGTCTCCGAAGCCGTCGTGATGAAGCTCGGATGGGTCGGGCTCGGGATCGAGACGACGTGGAATCCCACGCTGTAGAGGGCACGCGCGAGCAGCCGCGACGTCTGGGCGTCGGCGCCGGCCCCGGTGCCGCCGATGTTGAAGGCGAGCGGCGCGTCCGGGAAGGGCTGCTTGAGGAACCAGTAGGGCATGCCGTCCCGGTTGTACCAGAAGATCTCCGGCAGCTTGCGGTTCGGGAAGGGCCGCACGTAGCGGATCTCGGCGATCTGGTTGATCCGCGCCTCGCTCGGCAGCTTCGCCTGGTTGGCCTGGGGCGTCTGCGCCACCGTGGCGGCCAGCGGATCGACGAACGGGTAGGCGTAGGCGCCGCGGAATTCCGCGCGGGCGACGGCGGGGAGCAGCAGCAGGACTGCCAGCAGCGCGGAAGTGACGGCACGACGCATGCGCTCTGCCCTTGGCCGGAAAGCCCCATCGCTATCCGCCCGCCGAGGGTCAGGCAAGCGCCGCCACAACACAGGCGAGTTGTCGGCCACGGACCATTGACGCGGGGCCGGTGCCCCTCATGTCACCTTGCGGTGGCGGTCGGCCGTCAGGCAGGGATGTCCGACCCCACCGCATTCTCAGGGGACCCATGCCTCCCGACCTCCGGCTCCTCGCCTTCCTCGCCTCGAACTGCCTCGCCGGCGTTCTCGCGGGCTGGGTCCTGCTGGCCGGAATCATCTGGCTCGACATCGCCCGCATCGGCGAACTGCTCTGGACCTCCGAGCACGCCCTCCTCACCCTCCTCCTCGCCGCCGCCGGCTTCGCGGTGACGTTCGGCAGCCTGGCGATGGGCACGGCGATCTTCCTGCTGCCGAAGGAGGAATGAGGTCGGTCAGGTGTCGTCCGCGTCGCGGCCGTCATCGGAAAGTCAACGTTCAACTTCAAGGACCAGGTCAAGCTGGCCGATGATCTAAGGCAACTGCGCCGTTACGACCTCGAATCGAACGCGATAATCGATTCGGTCGTATTGATGAATGATAACATCACGAAGTCCGGACATGCCTCGCCAATCGATGGCGGGATGCCGAGCTCGCACCTCATCTGGCACTCGCTTTGCTGCCTCACTTATGACCTCTAGTGCCCTCAGCACGGCGTAAAGCGTCTTGCGATCCCCAGAAAACTCGTTGTAGCCCATAGCGCCCACGAATTCGCAGGCTACACGACAATTCTCAATGATATCCTCAAAATAGTCGAGGACGATGCGTTTCAAACCGGCTGGACCTCATCTAGAATTACTTTGCCGATTCGACGTCGCAGTGAGCCGCGCATGACAAGATCGACCGGCAGACCTAGGCGACGTTCAATCTCGTCTTTGAAGGCGACGAGTTGGAGACCGACCGGCGCGTCGAAATCGACGAGCAGGTCGACATCGCTGTCCGCTCGTTGCTCATGACGGACCCATGAGCCGAAGACGCCTAGGTAGCTCACGGGCCAGCGCGCCCGCAGATCGGGCAACATCGCTCGAAGGGCGGCCTTTATCTCGGCGACGTCGGCTGGTCTCATGGTTTCGAAGCTGTGCTTCAAGTCGCCATCATGCAAGGTCATCGATCGACGAGATAAGGGACCCTCACACGATCTTCTCCGGATCCCCTGAGAAGTCCGGGCTGATAAAGGTGCCGCCCTGGAAAAGTTGGTCGAGGTCGGTGCCGGTGATCCTGGTCTCCACCTCGGCGGCGAAGTCCTCGGCATTGTCCTGGGGCCGAAAGCCGAGGCGATGGGCGTTGGCGTTGTCCCACCAGGAACGGGTGTTGGCGGAGACGCCGTAGACGATCTCGTTGCGATAGTCGGCGGTGAGGCCGACCTCGATCAGGTGGCAGAAGTCGCGGTAGCTGAGCCAGGTCGAGAGCATCCGCGCATCGACGGGCTTCGGGTAGCAGGAACCGATACGCATCGAGAAGCAGTCGATGCCGTGCTTGTTGGCGTAGTAGAGCCCGAGATCCTCGCCGAATGCCTTGGTGACGCCGTAGCGTGAGTCGGGCTTCGGGGCCGCCGTGTGGTCGAGCCGCTCAGTACGCGGCCAGAAGCCGATCGCGTGGTTGGAGCTGGCGAAGAGAATCCGGCGGGTACTGGCCTTGCGCGCCGCCTCCCAGATGTTGATGCCGCCGATGATGTTCGAGTGCAGCACCGTCGGCCAGTCCGACTCGAGACCCTGCGCCGCGAGATGCACGCAGACGTCGACGCCCTCCATGAGCCGCTCGACGGCGGGTGCCACGGCCATGTCGCAGAGCACGAACTCGTCGCCCGCGAACTCCGGCGGGGCCGGCACATAGTCCGCCAGCCGCAGGGCGCTCACACGTCCGCGCAGATGCGCCGTGAGCACCCTGCCGAGCGCTCCCGAGGCACCTGTGACGAGCACGCGGCCGACCTTGTCCAGTTCCATGCGCCACCTCCCTGACCAGGGTGCAGAGGCTAGCCCGAAGACCGCGGGCGGTCACGCCGCCTTGACTTCGGAGGGCCCGGAACCCTAGCTGCTGCGCCTGGACGCCCGGCCGGGCCGCGGGGGATTTCGATGGCGATCGACGAGACGAAAGTGCGCGAGGCGGTCGCGGTATTCGACGACGTCACCTCGCTCGAGGCGGCGGTGAAGGAGCTGCGCACCGCCGGCTTCGTCGAGGGCTCGATCAGCCTTCTGGCCGGTCACAGCGCCGTCGAGAAGAAGCTCGGCCGCATGTACAAGCGGGTCGAGGATCTCGAGGACGACCCGAAGGCGCCGCGCACCGCCTATGTCAGTCTCGAGAAGATCGGCGCCCGCGAAGATCGCGTCGTCAGCTCGCTGACGGTGCTGCCGACCATCCTCGCCGCCGGCACCGTGGTCGCCTCGGCCGGTGCCGTGGCCGCGGCCATCGTCGGCACCGCCGTCGGCGGTGCGCTGATCGGCACGGTGCTCGCCCACTTCATGGACAAGCGCCACGCCGACTGGCTGCAGGAGCAGCTCGACCGCGGCGGCATCCTGCTCTGGGTCCGCACGCCGACCGAGGACGACGAGCGCGCCGCGATCAAGATCCTGACCGAGTACTCGACGCACGACGTCCACATCCACGAGATCCCGGCCCCCGCCGACGAGGCGTGAGCCGCCGCGCTACTCGCGCGTGCGGACCCGGCCGACGGCGTCGTTCCAGCCCCTGAGCAGGGCCTCGCGCCGGTCCTTCGGCATCCTCGGCTCGAACCTCGCGGCACAGCGCCAGCGCTCGCCGATCGCCGCCTGCGAGGGATAGACCCCGACCGCCAGCCCGGCGAGATAGGCCGCACCCAGGGCCGTCGTCTCGATCACGGCCGGCCGCTCGACCGGCGCATCCAGGATGTCGGCCAGGTACTGGCAGAGCCAGTCGTTCGCCACCATGCCGCCATCGACCCTGATCGCGTGCAGCGACGCCGTGGCCTTGCTGGCCGCGACGTCGTCGGTCATCGCCCGCATCAGGTCGTGGGTCTGGTACGCCGCGGCCTCCAGTGCTGCGCGGACGATGTGCGCTCCCGTCGAATCGCGCGTGAGGCCCAGGATGGCGCCGCGCGCGTCAGGATCCCACCACGGCGCCCCTAGGCCGGTGAAGGCCGGCACGAGATAGACGCCGCCCGAGTCCGGCAGCGCCTTCGCCAGCGCCTCGGACTCGGCCGCATGACCGATGGCGCGCAGGCCGTCGCGAACCCATTGCACGGCGGCACCGGCGACGAAGATGCTGCCCTCGAGCGCGTAGGTCGTCTGCCCACCGAGCCGCCAGGCGATCGTGGTCAGCAGGCGATTGCGCGACGTGACCGGTGTCGTGCCAGTGTTCAGCAGTGCGAAGCAGCCGGTCCCGTAGGTGCTCTTCAGCATCCCGGGCTCGAAGCAGGCCTGTCCGAAGGTCGCCGCCTGCTGGTCGCCGGCCATGCCGGTGATCGGGATCGCCGCCCCGAAATGCTCGATCGAGGCGGCACCGAGCAGTCCGGAATTGTCGGTCACGGTCGGCAGCACACTGGCAGGGATGCGCAGCCGCTTCAGCAGCGTCTCGTCCCACTCGCCCTTGTGGATGTCGTAGAGCATGGTCCGGGCGGCGTTCGATGCGTCGGTCGCATGCACCCGCCCGCCGGTCAGGCGCCAGAGCAGGAAGCAGTCGATCGTGCCGAAGGCGAGATCGCCCCGCTCGGCCGCGGCGCGGGCACCGGCCACCTTGTCGAGCAGCCAGGCGAGCTTCGTCCCGGAGAAGTAGGAGTCGACGACGAGGCCGGTCGTCGCTTGGACATGCGGCGCCAGCCCCTCGGCCACCAACTCGCGGCACAAGGGTGCCGTGCGCCGGTCCTGCCAGACGATCGCGTTGTGCAGGGCGCGGCCCGTGGCGCGGTCCCACAGCACCGTCGTCTCGCGCTGGTTGGTGATGCCGATCGCCGCCACCTCCGCCGCCGGCAGGCGGGAGGCGTCCAGCACGTCGCGGCACACGGCCAGCGTGTCGGTCCAGATGTGCTCGGGATCGTGCTCGACCCAGCCGTCGGCCGGATAGAGCTGCTGCAGCTCGCGCTGCGCCACCTGCACGATCCGCCCCTCGCCGTCGAACAGGATGGCGCGGCTGCTGGTGGTCCCCTGGTCGATCGCCAGGACGTGGCTCGGCGCCAAGGCTTGCCTCCCTCGTTCTTGCGCGCCGGAGCCTAGCCGATGCGACGGGCCGGGACGAGCCCGGCCCGCCCTCGGGTCACACCTTCATCAGCGCGTCGAGCTTGGCGACGATGCCGTCCAGCACCGGCTTCAAGAGGTCGCTGACACCCGGGATGCCGATCGCCTTGTCGATCGCCCCCTGAATCGCCGGCATCGCCGCCGCGACGAGCCCCGCCAGCGCGGACTTGCCGGCCGCCGGCAATTGCGCCGCCGCGGTCGACATCTGGTCGACCTGGGTCGCGGCGTCGTTGAGCTTCGGCAGGGCCGCCTGGGCGCTCGCCGCATCGGTCACCGAGCCGAGCGAGCCTGTGACCGACTCCACCAGCGACTTCAGCTGGCTGCCGAGATCGACGCCGCCGACGGTGAGATTGGCTGCGGCCGGTGCCGCCGTCGTCGCCGCCGGGGCGGGAGCGGTCTGCACGGCGGGTTCCTGGCGGCTGCCGCCCAGATAGTTCCACCCCAGCAGGGCGGCCACCACCGCGACGGCGATGTAGATCCACTTGCCCATGCCCGAGACGCGGTTCGGCTGGGGCGGAGGCGGCGGTGGCGGCATCGGTGCCCGCGGGGCCGCCGTCTGGGCCTTGGCCGCGAACTGGTGCGGTGCGCTGGCGACGGCGGCCTTCGGCGGGCCCAAGCTGTCGAGCAGGCCCGTGCCCTGCAGCAGGTCGCCGAAGCCCTTGGGCATCGCGGCCGCAATATTGTCCTTCTGCCCGGCCAGAAGCTGCGTCAGGCCGCCGGCATTGAGGCCGCCCGCGGATACCTGCTTGCCGATCACGCTCATGATCAGCGGACCTGCCAAGCCTAGCAGCGACTTCGCGGTGCCGTCGCCGAGGCCGGCGAACTTGGCCACCGCCGCGATGAGTGCCGTCGCGGTCCCGCCGCCCAGCAGGCTGGAGATCAGGCCGGAACCCTGCTCGACCAGCTGGCCCTGCCCGCTGCCGCCGAGGATCGAGCCCAGGTTCGAGAGCAGGTCGGGTGCCTGCTGCTGCTGCCGGTTGACGGCCTCGATCAGCCGGTCGCCGCCGCCGGGCTTCGCCGCTTCACCGGTGAGGCCGGCGAGCAGCCCCGGGATCAGGGCCGCCAGGCCACCCTGCGCGCTGTCCTTGTTGACGCCGAATCCGCCGGCGATCTTGCCGATCATGTCCGGCGTGAGCTGATCCATGATCAGCTTGACGAGATTTACGGACATCGAATGTGCCCCCCATTGGATGGACGCTACGTCCATGCCATTCTCTTATGTCGCGGTCCCTAGACCGGCAAGTGACGGTATCTAGGGGTCGCGCAGGCCCCTCGCCTCGGCCGGCACCGTCGGCTAAGCCTCCTGACATGAGCGAGCCAGCCAAGAAGCGCCTCGTCCTGGTCGACGGGTCGGGTTACATCTTCCGGGCGTTCTTCGCCCTGCCGCCGATGACGCGCGCGGACGGAACGCCCGTGAACGCCGTGTTCGGCTTCTCGAACATGCTGTTCAAGCTGATGCAGGACCGGCCGAACGACGACCTCGTCGTCGTCTTCGATGCCGGGCGCACCAGCTTCAGGAACGATCTCTACGACCAGTACAAGGCCAACCGCGACGAGGCGCCGAACGAGCTGATCCCGCAGTTCGCTCTCGTCCGCGAGGCCGCCCGCGCCTTCGGCCTGCCCGCCGTCGAGCTCGACGGCTACGAAGCCGACGACCTCATCGCCTCCTACGCCCGCTCGGCACGGGAAGCCGGCGAGGAGGTGCTGATCGTCTCCTCCGACAAGGACCTGATGCAGCTCGTCGCTTCCGGTGTGGAGATGTGGGACCCGATGAAGCAGAAGCCCATCGGGCCCGCCGAGGTAGTCGAGAAGTTCGGCGTGAAGCCGGAGCTGGTCCGTGACGCTCTGGCCCTGATCGGCGACACGTCCGACAACGTCCCGGGTGTCCCCGGCATCGGCCCGAAGAACGCAGCCCAGTTGATCGAGGAGTTCGGTTCGCTCGAAGGCATCCTCGCCAATCTCGACAAGATCAAGCAGCCAAAAAGGCGCGAGACCCTGCAGCAGAACGCCGACATCGCGCGCCTCAGTTACCGCCTCGTCTGCCTCGACGACCGGGCGCCGCAGCCGGTGCCGTTGAGCGAGGTCGCCCGCACCGCTCCTGACCCCGCGACCCTCCTCGCCTTCCTGCAGGCGAACGGCTTCAAGTCGTTGGCGGCCCGCATCGAGACGGTGGCGGCCGCCGCCGAGGTCCACCGTGCCGAGCGCACCGAGAAGGGCCAGCAGCGCTCGATCACCGTCACCTCGCTCGACGAGTTGGACCGCATCCTCGCCCGCGCCACGGCCGGCGGCATCCTCGCCATCGATGCGGAGACGACCTCGCTCGACATCTGGCGGGCGAAGCTCGTCGGCGTGTGCCTTTCCGTCGAGGAGGGCGAAGGCTTCTACGTGCCCCTCGCCCATGTCGACGAGTTCGGCCAGCGCCACCCCGGCCAGCTGGATCTCTCGACCGTCGTCGAGCGCCTGCGCCCGGTGCTGGCCGATCCCGCGGTGCTCAAGGTCGGCCACAACATCAAGTACGACGCCGGCGTGCTGGCCCATTACGGGCTCGTCGTGACGCCGATCGACGACACGATGCTGATCTCCTACGTGCTCAACGGTGCGAGTCACGGGCACGGCATGGACGAGCTGGCCCAGCGCTATCTCGACCACGACTGCATCACCTACGAAAGCGTGTGCGGAAAGGGTGCGGCCCAGATCGGCTTCGCCCAGGTCCCGATCGACAAGGCCACGGCCTATGCCGCCGAGGACGCCGAGGTGACGCTGCGCCTGTGGCGGAACCTGCGCCCGCGCCTGCTCGAGCAGCGCATGATGTCGGTCTACGAGAGCCTCGACCGCCCGCTCTCGCCCATCGTCACCGAGATGGAGCGGCACGGCATCAGGGTCGACGCGCACCTGCTGCGCCGGCTCTCGGCCGAGTTCACCCAGCGCATGGCCGGCCTCGAGGCCGAGGCCTACAAGCTCGCCGGCCGCAGCTTCAACATCGGCTCGCCGAAGCAGCTGGGCGAGGTGCTGTTCGACGAGCTGAACCTCGGCGGGGCGGGGCGCAAGACCAAGACCGGGGCCTATGCCACCGGCGCGGACGTGCTAGAGGAGCTTGCCCTCCAGGGCCACGACCTGCCCCGCGTCATCCTCGACTGGCGCCAGCTGCAGAAGCTGACCCGCACCTACACCGACACGCTGGTCGAGCAGGTCAATCCGGACACCGGCCGCGTCCACACCTGCTACAGCCTCGCCGCCACCTCGACCGGCCGCCTCTCCTCCAACGAGCCGAACCTGCAGAACATCCCGATCCGCACCGAGGAAGGCCGCAAGATCCGCGAGGCCTTCGTGCCGGAGGAGGGCCACCTCCTGGTCTCCGCCGACTACTCGCAGATCGAGCTGCGCATCCTGGCCGATATCGCCGACATCGCCCCGCTGAAGGAAGCCTTCGCCAAGGACATCGACATCCACGCCGTCACGGCCTCGCAGATGTTCGGCGTCCCCGTCGAGCAGGTCGGCTCGGACCTCCGCCGCTCGGCCAAGACGATCAATTACGGCATCGTCTACGGCATCGGTGCCTTCGGTCTCGCCCAGCGTCTCGGGATCCCGCAGGCCCAAGCGAAAGCTTACATCGACAGCTATTTCGAGCAGTATCCCGGCATCCGCGCCTACATGGACAAGGCCAAGGCCGAGGCCCGCGAGAAGGGCTGGGTCGCCACGCTCTACGGCCGCCGCTGCTACGTGCCCGAGATCAACGTGAAGATCCCCTCACGCCGCGCCTACGCCGAGCGCGCCGCGATCAACGCCCCCATCCAGGGCACGGCCGCCGACATCATGAAGCGCGCCATGATCCGCACCTGGCGCGACCTGAAGCGCCAGCTTCCCGAGGTGCGTATGCTCCTCCAGGTCCACGACGAGCTGGTCTTCGAGGTCCCCGAGAAGCAGGTCGAGGACGCCCAGGCGGTCGTGAAGCAGACGATGGAGCGCGCGGCGGCGATGTCGGTGCCGCTGGTGGTCGAGGTGGGCCACGGGGCCAGCTGGGAGAAGGCGCACTAGCATCGCGGGATCGGGCTGTACGCTTGACGTCACGCGTACGAGTACCTATACTGTTGCATGATCCGAGGGTTTCGGAACCGCAGAACTGAAAAGTTCGCCGACGGGGAACATGTCCCGCAGTTCGAGCCGTTTCGGCGGCAAGCGGAGAAACGCCTTCGGCTACTCGAAGCAGCGACGACACTCGATGACTTGGCACAGCTGCCGAGCAACCGACTGGAAGGATTGAAAGGCGACCGAAGGGGTCAGTTCAGTATCCGGATCAATCGGCAATGGCGCATTTGCTTCACGTGGGCCGCAGGGGCGGATGGTCCAAGTGATGTCGAGATCACGGATTACCATTGAGGCACGTCATGGCACGCACCCCGATCCACCCCGGCGAAATTCTGAAGGACGAACTCGACGAGATCGGCATCAGCGCCGCCGAACTGGCGCGGCAGATCGAGGTGCCGGCGAATCGGATCAGCCAGATCCTCGCCGGCCGCCGCGCCGTCACCGCCGATACGGCACTGCGCCTCGGCCGCTGGCTCGGCACCTCGGCCGAGATGTGGATGAACCTGCAGAAGACCTATGAGCTGGACCTCGCCCGCCAGCAGGTCGGCGCGTCCATCGATCGGCTGCCGACGCGGGTTTCTGCTTCGTCGCTCTGACTTGGACACGCGCTCAAAGCGGAACCACCTCCTGCAGCACCCGCTCGCGGAGTGCGGGCCGAAGGCCGGCTTCGGTCACGACGTCGACCGACACCCCGAGTTCCACTTCGATATCGGCGAGGAAAGCACCGAGGTCGATGAGGCTCCGGCCCGGCTCCAGATCGACGAGCAGATCGAGATCACTCGCTTGGTCCGCATCGCCACGTGCCACTGATCCGAAGACGCCGATGTTTCGCGCACCATGCCGAGCCGCCAAGTCCAGCAGGCGGCTCCGCTTGCTCCTGATAGCCGACAAGGTCACCATCGATCGTCATCCGACTGTTCGATTCGAGGTGGTGCAGCACGTCCGTCACCAGTGCACTATAGGGAGTGTGTGCCGGTCCGTCTCTGCCAAGCGCACCGTCGCCCGGTGGACGCTCGCAAGTGACGACTCGATAGGAGAGGCGGAAGTTTACAACCCAGCCTTGAGACACGCCTCGGCACGCAGCCCGATCCACCCTGGCGAGATCCTGAAGAACGGGTGCGATGAGGTCGGCCTCAGCGCCGCCGAAGGGCGCGATAGATCCAGGTGCCGGCGAACCGGATCAGTCGAATCCTCGGCGGCCGCCGCGCTGTCGCTGCGGATACGCCACTGCGCCTCGGCCGCTGGTTCGGCACCTCGACCGAGCTTTGGATGAACCTGCACCAGACCTGCGGACTGGACCTCGCCCGCCCGTGATCGGGTGCTTCCATCGAGCGCCGGCCGGCCCGGCCTCACGGCCCGGCGCGGCGAACGCCTCGTCCGCTGCCGACACCCCTTGGTGCCCGGCAATCTTTTCGGACACCACCCTATCGGGCCGCTCGTCGGTGGGCCGCCGCCGCTTGCCTAGGTCGCGGAGGCCGGGCGGCACCTGCCGCAGGGCCATCGCGAGGTCGAACAGGAACCGGTCGTGCTCAGTCATCGTGTCAGGATAGGCCAGGGAACAAAAAAGGCAGTATTTGTGAGCCATATTAGCTCTTCCGTATGTTTAATTCGGCCTTAGCCTCAGGATTTCGTACCGTAATCTGTGCGGATTTACGGTCGAGCTTGAGTTGCTACTGTTCAACCGCACTTGTTGACGACGCCGATATTGCAAAGATTACGGCCAACGCTTCGCAAGCCCCCTACCCGAGGCTGAGTCCGCGTGTTAACTTCTGCCATCAGGCTCGACATTCGCGCCAGGCCTGAACAAAGATGGGGAGTTGGGGAACATGGGTAAGTCAGTTGGTGGCAGCATGCCGCCATGGATGCGGTGGTCCCAGGTGGCGGTACTGGCAGTGGGCGCCGCCCTGCTGCCGGCCATGCTGGGTGGCAGCATCGCTTATGCCGGCCCCACCTTCGAGACCGGTACGAACCCGCCGACGACTCTGCGGCAGCTCAATCCAGGGAATACCGATCTTACCGGCTGGAAGGTCATCGCCGTCACTGGACTGGCGAACACCTCGGTCGACTGGATCCGCAACACGATCTGGCAGGCGCACGAGGGCAACTTCAGCGTCGACCTCAACGGTTCCGACGCTGGTAAGATTTCCAAGACCTACACTGGATTGACCATCGGCAAGGTGTACTTGGTCACTTTCTGGATGTCGGGTAACCCGGACAATGGTACCACGGGCGTCAGGAAGCTGAAGCTTACCATCGCCAATCAGTCCGGCACCTTTTCGTTTCCGATGGCCGGCGTTACCAGGGCGGCTATGAAGTACCAAAAGTTCGGGCTGCTCTTCACCGCGACTGGCACGACCCAGGTACTCTCCTTCCAGTCCCTCTCGCCAGGTGGTCCGTTCGGCCCCGTCGTCGACGACATCGACCTCGTCGCTTTCAGCCCCCCGGTGGCCGCGAAATAGCGCCTGGCCATGTCAGGCCAGTAGCGACCTGCGCATTACGTCTCCACGTGGCCGCCCGCGGTTGCCGACGCCGCGGGCGGGTATGAATGTCTGGTCAGTTGCGACAGCCACCGGGCGAGGTCGAGGCGCTTAGGGGTCTAACGCCGACGTCGCGCTCCCGCCCTGTGGGCCCGACCGGTCGCCGAGCGCCGCGCCCAGATCCGCACGTAAGATTGCAAGATCGGCGACGCTCCGGAACGTCTCGAGCAGGTCGCACAGATCGCTCAGAGGCCGAAGCCGATCGGTCATGTTGAAAAAGCCCGGCTCGCTACGTATCGACTTTCGGCTCGGCTCCAAATCGACGAGCAGATCAGGATCACTACCTGGGTCCGCTCACCACGCGCAACCGATCCGAACACGCGCTCGTTCCGTGCGCCGTGGCGAGCCGCCAAGTCTAGCAGGCAGCTTCGTCACGCCCGATGCCTCGATGAAGGTCAAAATCGACTTATCTCCGCACTCCTGACGCATACAGCGTCGGCCTTTTCTATGCGGCCAACACTGTTGTCACCGGCGGTGCCTCGGCGCGGAAGAGGCTCACCTCTGTCGTCATCTTGTGAAGCTTCCGAACGCCGAGAAAAGAAAAGCGCGCGCCATCTTGGGGGCGAGTTCGCTCGACAACGTCCCCTGTCACGATCACCTCTCCGGGCTCGGCGAGTGCCTGCAGCCGTGCGGCCACGTTGAGCGGCGTGCCGTAGATCTCGGAACCTATGCCGATCACGCTGCCATAGCTGATCCCTATTCTGACCAGCAGCCTGCCCACAGGCGAGCCGGGAAGATCAAGTACCTGCTGGATATTCAGAGCACTGGCGACAGCGTCGCCCGGTGTCGAAAAGATCGACATGCTGCCGTCGCCGGCTACGCTGAAGACTTCGCCGTCGTGCCCACGGATGAGCGGCGTCAGAATTGCCGCGCGCAAGGTACGAAGACGGAGGGCGGTACCCAGATCGTCATGCTCCACGAGCGCGCTGAAGCCGACGACGTCGACGGCCATGACGGCGCGGTCTTCTCTGTAGAACCTGCTGCAGGGCTCGTCGCGATGGTCCGATCCGCTCGAGCCTTCGAGGCGCACCTTGTGGGACGACGCGAACACCGAACGACTGGAGGTGGGTGCCGCGTTCGAATGCGAACGGGCATAACGGGAACTGTATGTCACGGCCGTTACCGACGCAGACCGCCCTTGCGGTCGTTTCGCCAGCGCTTCCGGCATTCTCATGACGGACGCGCGGATGCACTCCCGAGCCCTGGGCCGGGGAGCAGAGCGTCGAGCGGCTTGGACTAGCTACCGGATCCCGCCGCCGCGCTGGGACTCCGGACGGGTGCGAGGAGTAGCTCGCGCCAGACGTCGGACTCGGTCATCGGAAAACGTACTACTCGATGAGCAACCGCCGAATGCTCCGGCGGACGCGAAATGTCAATCCCGAGTAGAGAATGGCGGCGAATGATCTTTTTCCACGACGTAGACATGCGGCACAGCGAAGATCTACCGTCCGGGCGCGGCAATCTTCCCGGCCACCTCGGCCAGCGTCGCGGCGTCCGACCATTGGTCACGCAACGGTGGCTCGTTCAGCTTCTCGTCGAGCTTCCGATCCGCCTCGAAGCCGTTTGCACGGCGGAGATAGACCGCACCCGCCTTGAAGGGCTCGGCCCCGCCGGGGCCGATGCCCGTCGCCATCTCGACGACGGCGACGAGGTCCTGCTGGCCGTCGCCGTCGATGTCCGCGAGCCTGAGCCCGTCCGTGCCGACATAGGCCCAGCTGTCCGACCCGGGCAGCGGCGGGAAGCGGTAGATCGGCTGGCCATCCGTGCCCTGGAGAACGATCTCCGCCGTGGGCGGGCTCGCGTCCGGCTGCTCGATCACGGCGATCCGGACCTCGCCGAAGCCGGGCAGCATCGCATCCAGCCCGTTCGTGCCGTCGTCGCCGCCGGCCCGGAGCGAGGAGGGAAGCAGAACCGCCAGGACGGCGCCGACAGCCGCCGCACGACCGAGACGGCAGGCTCTCTCAGCTCGGGAAGGCATCGGCCATGAGCTTCGTCTCCGTCGCTTCGTCCAGCTCGCCGGTGGCCGGCAGCTTCGCCTTGGTCTGGTACTCGATCAGGGCACCGCGCGTAAGGCGGCCGCGCAGGCCGTCGACGGCACCGGGCTTGTAGCCGAGATAGGTGAGCGCCACCTGGACGGCCCGCAGGCCCAGGTCGGGCAGCATGCGCTTTGACTTCTCGAACGCGGCGGCCAGCCGGTTGTCGTAGTCGTTCTTGCGGAAGTCCGGGCCGTTGTAGGCGGCGGCAAAGGTACCCCAGTCGCGCCGCTGGATGCCGATACGGCATTTCGGCGTGGCCATGATGAAGCGGCTCAGCGCATCGAGCTGCCGGTCCTCGCTCTCGACGAAGGCCGTCACCATCTCGTTGACACTCTCGAACCCGACGACGCGGAAATTGAAGCCCATCACCTGCGGCAGGCCCCAGGAGGCGCTGCGCAGCGCCGCGTCCTCGTCGAGCTTCATCGCCTTCTCGAGCCGCGGATACTCGTCGGCCCCGCCTGCATAGCCGCCGGGCTTGCGGTTCGAGATGTCGGGGTTCTTCGCATCGAACTTCCCGTCGGTCCGACGGCTGAAGATGTGCCGCTCAAACAGGATCTGCGGCCGCCGGTCGGGCAGGAAGCCAAAGCCTCGGGTCTCGACCGTGAGCACGGCCCAGATCTCGGGCTCGCCGACGCCCAAGGTCTCGCAGACGGCACTCATGCCCTTCGAGGAGATCGGCAGACCCTTGCCGACGAAATTCTGCGCCATCGTCCCACTCCCCACGATGCGTCCGGCCAAACCGTAGTCCGACCCGGCGGGGAAGGCTGTGATCGAACGCACAACCGCTGGTGTGGAGAGCGCGGGCGACTCTTGGCCTTGTTGCCGGCGCCTGCACCGGTATGTGCCGCCCATGGTGCGTGCAGCGGCAGCCTGTGAGCTTCGTCACGGATCGACGCACGGCACCGCCCTAGTCTCTGCTATATCGGACGGGACAACAGGGAGAACCGACATGCGCCGGCTGGTATTGGGAGCGCTTCTTCTCGCCGCGGCACCCGGAGCCCGGGCGGAGATCTTCGCCTCGCCGCCGACGTTCCAGGCGGGGCAGACCTCGATCGACTGCGCCATCACCAATGGCGGCGCCTCCGCGGTGACCCTCAGCGGCGCCAAGGTGACGGCGGAGGTCGGGCCGACCTTCGACCTGCCGCTTGCCGGCAATACCTGCCCGTCCAAGCTGCAGCCGGGCAGCTACTGCCACTGGCAGGCGCTGCTCAGGACCGGCGGCGCCCATGTCTGCCGCATCACCGTGTCCAGCAGGACGAACCTTCGCGGGCGAATGGAGATCGGGGCCGGGAACGACACGCTCGTCATGGAGGAGATGCGATGACGCGCCCGCTCGGTGTCTCGGCCAGCCGGCTCGGCCTCGCCGTCGCTCTCGCCGTTCTAACGGCGGTCGCGTCGCCGGTGCGGGCAGAGGTGCTGATCTCGCCTTTGACCGAAGGCGGGATCGGCCCCGCGGTTTCCGACCAGGTCGTCTGCTACCTGGCCAATGTCGGCTCATCGTCGATCACGGTGTCGAACCCGAAGATCCTGAACCAGAACGCCCGCGCGGTGCCGCTGTCGATCAACACCTGCGGCCGCTCGCTCGCCGGCGGCCGCATCTGTGTGTGGGCCGTGAACCAGTCGGGAGCCGACCTCGGCGACTGGCATCTCTGCCGGGTCGACCTCTCCAGCAAGACCAACGCGCGCGGCAGCATGGACCTGCGCAAACGCAACGGCAGCGGCGCTCCGAAGCGGATCTTCAGCCTCGAGATGCGCTGACCTATCGACTGTTCGCCCTCGCGCATCCATCAGCTGGCCGTGCCCGGCGGTGACGGTGTCGAGCTTTCGGGGACCGACGCTGCCGGTCGCCCCCACGGTGCGGCTACTGACCCGCAGGAGGCGATCACGTGCAGCTGAAGAGCCGTCCGGGCGCCTTGCGAGAGGCGTTCGTGGGGCCTACGGCAGATGGAGGGGGTGCTATGTGAGCTTCGTCACGGACGCTCCTCGTGATGCCGCTAGATCTCGTTCCAGCGACCATTGGCGCAGAGGGGGAGAGTCGACATGCGGTGGCCGGCACTCGGGACACTTCTTCTCCTGGCGGCACCGGCGTCGGGTGCCGACATCCTGGCCTCGCGACCGACCTTCCGGACCGGACAGAAGCAGGTCTTCTGCAGCCTCTCCAATGTCGGCTCGACCGCCGTGACGATCAGCAATCCCAAGGTGACGGCGGAGATCGGGCCGGCCTTCGACCTGCCCTTCGCCGTCAACAACTGCGCGTCCACACTGCGTCCCGGGAAGAACTGCAGCTGGCTCGCCTACATCAGGACCGGCGGCGCGCATTTCTGCCGCGTCACCGTCTCCAGCAAGAGTGGCGTCCGCGGCCAGATGGAGATCGCGACCTTCGAGGCTGCGCTCGCCATGGAGGAGATGCGGTGATGATGTTCCTCCCTAAATGGTCCGACGCGTCGCTGGCCGTCGGCGCCGGACTGACCGCTCTGCTCGCCATCTCGGCACCCGTTCGGGCCGAAGTGATGGCCTCGGCACTCGCCGGCTATTCGGGCGTCAACCAGATCGTCTGCTATCTCGCCAATGCCGGCTCGTCGGCGATCACGGTTTCCGGCCCCAAGATCATGGACGCTAGTGGCACCGTGAGCACCAACACGGTCAACAGCTGCGGCAGCTCTCTGCCAGGCGGCCGCGTCTGCGTCTGGGCGGTCGATCTGCCCGCCAACACACCGTTCGCCCGCTATCAGTGCAGGGTCGACCTGTCGAGCAAGGCGAACGCGCGCGGCAGCCTCGATCTCCGCGTCCGTGGCCTCGCTGCGGGTCCCTCGGTGGTCTTCAGCATCGACATGCGCTGACCTTCCGGCTGTCGGAGCTGGGTCGTCCGCCTCCTGGCTGCGACCATGGTCGAGGATCGGGAGCATACCCCGCTCCTAGAAATCTCGGCGATGCGCTCGAGCCGACGCGCAGCGCAGGCCACCACCCGCAAGGGCCGATCGCCTTCGCCTGAACATTCGTGCCGGTGCCTTGCGACGCGGGTCCGTAGGGCCTAGGGCAGATGGTGGCGGTGTCACGTGAGCTTCTCTCTACGGACGCTCCCCGTGGCCCCATTGGGCTCGCAGTTCAGCGATCCTGATCGAGCGGGAGACAGCCGACATGCGGTGGGTAGCGTTCGGAACGCTTCTTCTTTTGGCAGCGCCGGCAGCGGGTGCCGACATCCTGTCCTCGCGGCCGACCTTCCGGGCGGGGCAGACCACGGTGACCTGCACCATCGTCAATGTCGGCTCCACCTTGGTGACCGTCAGCAATCCCAAGGTGGCGGCCGAGGTCGGTCCCACCTTCGACCTCCAGCTCGCGCCCAACGAGTGCCGATCCACGTTGGGCCCGACCCAGAACTGCACCTGGAACGCTGCGACGCGAACCGGCGGCGCCCATCTCTGCCGTGTCACCGTCTCCAACAAGGCCGGCCTGCGCGGCCAGATGGGGATCAGGGGCTCGGGTCTCCTCCTCGGCGCGACGGAGATGCGGTGATGGCCCGGTCCTGCGCTCCATGGGGTACGCTCGCCTGGGCCGCCCTCACCGCTCTGCTGGTTCCCGGTGCCCCGGCCCGGGCCGAGGTGATGGCCTCTCCGCTGGCGAGTTCGTCCCGGGACGTCAACCAGGTGGTCTGCTATCTGGGCAACACGGGCCCATCGACGATCACGGTGACCAACCCGAAGATCCTCAACGATACCGGTTTCGTGCTGAGCCTCTCCGTCAACAGTTGCGGCAGTTCGCTCGGGGCCGGCCGGATCTGCGTGTGGGCGACCGACCTCACCCAGTCCCCTACCCGTTATGTCTGCCGGGTCGACCTCTCCAGCAAGGCGAATGCGCGCGGCAGCATCGACCTCAGAGTCCGCACGCCGCGCGGCGATCCGACGGTGATTTCGAGCGTGGAGATGCGCTGATCCTGCAGGCGCCACACGGGCGCCTACACCGTAGAAGCCGCCGCTCGTGCCCTACCCGAGCGCGATCCGGTGCATCTCCTGCTTCTGGCCCACGCCCTTGAGCTGGACATAAGCGCGCGAGGTCGGGCGGCTGCCGACGAGGTCGGCCACACCGGGTGCGCTCATCACGGCCTCGGTGACGCAGATCTCGTCGACCCCGGCCAGGCCCTGGACACGGGCGGCGATGTTCACGTCCTGGCCGAAATAGTCGATCCGCTCGTTGAGCGTCACCGCGATCGCTTGGCCCTTGTGGATGCCGATCTTGAGGCCCAGCGGGCGTGCCGCCGTGCGGTTGAAGCGGGCCAGTTCCTCGACCATCGCGATCCCGGCGGCGACGGCGTCCCGCGGCCGGTCGAAGGCCGCCATCACGGCATCGCCGATCGTCTTGACGAGGGCACCGCCTTGCTGGCGGACGATCCGGTTCAGGATCTCGAAATGCTGCCGGACCAGGAAGTAGGCGTTGAGATCGCCGACGCTGTCGTAGAGCGGGGTCGATTCCTTCAGGTCGGTGAAGAGGTAGGTGATGTCCGAGACGGTGAGCCCCTCGCCCTCGTCGACCAGCTGGCCCTTGTAGAGTTCGGCGAAGCTGGGGGTCAGCAGCAGCCGCTTGCCGGACAGGAACGGCTCGTACGCGACACGATGCGGCGCGAAGCCCGGCGGGTACTGGACGAACCAGAGCCTTCCCCGCTTGTCCATGCGGTTCTCGATCTCGAAGCGATGCCGGCCCGGCCGGAGGTCGGCCGTCTGGTTGAAGACGAAGCGACCGTCACCCAGCACCATCTCGCGCGGCGCGGTCGGCCGGTCCGGCACGAGGAAGCGCCCGTCGTCGAGTCGGATCGACGTGGTCTGCAGGCCGACTCCTTCGCCGTCGACGAAGAAGACCAGCAGCAGCTTGTGGCTCAGATCCAGGATCTCGAACCGCCCGGCGGTGACGTCGAGCTCGAAGGTGCGTTTCTCGCGAGCGCCGAGATCGGCGAACTGGCGCGACAGCAGGGCCACGATCTGTGCCGGCGTCATGCCGTGCGGCGGCACGAAGCCCTTCGCAAAGTTGTAGCGCAGGTAATAGTCCTCGACCGGCAAGGTCTCCGGATGCCGGTAGACGATGTCCCGCACTTTGTCTGCGACGGTGAAGGCGACCTGGATGTAGTCGTCCAGCGCCACGTCGTTGATGGCATTGCAGAAGGCGCACTGGAACCTGGGATGGACCTGGTTCAGCTCGCGGAAGCCGCCGGCGACCTGCGGGCAGTAGGCGCAGAGTACCAACCAGTCCATCTGGAACAGACCGACCTTGGCCGCGTGCAGGAACAGGTCGATCGCGTCGGTCTCGGTGAGGCCCGCTTCGGCCGCATACCGGATCGGGTTGACCCGGAACAGATCGTAGTCGTCCGCCAGCCGGACGAACGTCGCCAGCGCCTCCAGCGTCTCCGGTGGCCAGCTACGGGCCGCGGAGAGTTGCGCCAGACTGTTCTCGAGGAACTGCTCGTCGACCCTCGAGGGCTGGCTCATCTGACATCCCTGCCCGTCCGGGGCCGTCGCCGGCCACTATGCCGACACCGTCGCATTTACCGGGCGCAGCGATGTGCTTCAAGTCGAGGCAGATTCTCCCGCTGCTCTACCGCAGCGCTGGCGAAGGCCCGCGTTCGGAGCCGGCCCTCCCCCTCAGGCGTCCAGGATCTGGAAGTGCGCGTCGTGGATGACGCAGGCCTCGCCGTTGATCGGCAGCATGTCCTGGGGGCAGGCGGAGAAGGCGATCACGAGGTCCATCTCGGCGCGCAGATCGACATGGCCGCCCTCGACACCGCGCGGCGGGTCGAAGGACAGAGTACCCTCGGCCGTCCACGGGATGTTCATGAACAGGTTCAGCGGGCTCGGCGTCTCGGGCGCGATCAGGCCCAGCATGCGCAGGCTCTCGGAGAGATTGTCCGTGCAGTTGCGGTGGTAGCCCTTGTGCCCCAGCCCCTCGTAGCGCCAGCGGTCGCAGGCGGCGATCAGCGTGTCGTGCACCCCGCCCGAGGTGTCGGCGGTCAGCGTCAGGATCGGGCGGCGGCAGTTGGTGACGAGGCTGTCGCCGACGGCCGGGCGCAGCTTCAAGATCGCGGCGCGGGTGTGCTGCATCGACATGAACTCGCCGAGATCGTCGGTCGAGAAGGCCCAGGTGTCGACGACCTGGGTGCCGTGCGTGTTGATCACGCGGACCGTCTGGCCCGCCTTGACGCGGGCGGCCGACCCCATGCGGGCCGGGATGAGCTGGAGGTCGCTCGGGGACATCGGTTCGATCCTGCCGGTGGAAACCGCCGGTCGGCGGCTGCGGCAGGCAAGAGCACGGCACCGGCGTCAGCACAACTCCGCGGTTGCCGGGCCTCGCAGCCGTTCGCCGAAGGCCCGCCGGTGCAGGACGAGCAACCGCGCCGCCTCGCCCAGCCCCCGCACGCAGGCGAAAGCTTCGGCACGCCCCGTCATCGCGGCGACCGCCAGCCCCGGCAGCAGCACCGCCAGGAGAACGGCGTTGCCGAGGAGCACGTCCCGCCCGCGACCGATACCGGCCAGCCCTCCTTGCAGCAGCGTCGTCGGATGCTGCAGCACGAACCATGGCAGCAGCCACAGGACGAGCGGCACGGCCCCTCGATGCTCCGCCCCGAAGGCGACGGGCACCACGAGCGGCGCCGCCAGACCCAGCCCGGCAGCCAAGACAAACCCGAGGCCGCCGACGAGGCGAAGCTCGCGTCCGAGAAGCTGCCGGAAAGCCTGCGGATCCGCCGCCAGCGGCGCCAGCCGGGCGAGCCCTGCCTGTCCGGCGGCATTGGCGACGACGAGCCCGGCGACCGCGATCTGCGAGGCGAGGTAGTAGTCGCCGGCAGTCGCTATGCCCAGCACGGCACCGACGGCGAGGAGGTCCGCCGCCGTCTGCATCTGGTTGGTCAGCGTGACCGCGCATAGCGGTGCTCCCGCCCGGAGCATGGCGAGGGGACCGTCCACCGGCGATCCACCCCCCTTCGGCAGGTCCGTCAGCGTCGTCCAGGAGGCTGCCGCCGCGATCCACCACGAGCCCAGATAGACGAGCGCCACGGCCGCAGCCGAACCCGGCGACGACAGGGGAGCGAGGAGCACGACGAAGGCGACCGGCCGGACCAGCAGCAAGCCGGCGGCGAGCCCGGGTCGGTCGGCCGACAGCGCCAACCAATCGAGTTGCAGCGACACCGGCAGGATGGCCGCCGTCGCCAGCGTCACAGGAGTGAGCGCGTCCGGCGCCAGAAGCTTCGTCCCGACCACCAAGACCGCGAGCACGGCAAGCGAAAGCCCGAGCCGCAGTCCCAGATACCGCGGCAGCAAGCGCCCTATGCCGGCCGGTGCCCGGGCGGCCTCCGCCGTCGCCACGCTGCGCAGGCCGAACTCGCCGAGATGCAGGGCGTAGGCCTGCACCGCCAGCGCCATGGACCAGAGGCCGAGTTCGGCCGGTGACAGCAGGCGGGCCACCATCGCCACGCCCAGAAACCCGATCCCGGCGGCGGCGGCGCGCCCGACGGCAAGCGTGCCGATCCGGCGAAGGCTGACCCAGGACGGGAGCAGCCGCTGGGTGCCGGCGGTCACATGCCGGCTCAGAACGAGGCGGCGGCCGAAAGGCGACGATAGAGGTGCATGACCTCGCCCATGATCGCCTCCTCGTCGAGCATGGCGATCTTCTCCGTGTGGCGGTAGCGACCCTCGCGGACGAGGCGCGCCGCGCGGCGCACGCCCATGGCAAGCGACACCGGGGTCGCGTCGCAGACGAACCCCGTCCGGTCCACGTCCAGCCAGTCGGCGACGTCGCCGACGTCCGTCGACACCACGGGCCGCATCGCGCGCAGGGCCTCCTTCACCACCGTGGGCGACGCCTCGTAGCGGCTCGTCAGCAGCAGGATGCCGTGCCGCTCCAGGAGGTCCGGCACGTCGTCGTGCGGCACCGCCCCGACCCAGCGGATGCGGTCGCGGCAGGGGCTGGTCGCGATCCGCTGCACGAGGTCACGCGCCCCCTCGCCCCGTCCGGCGATGGTGAGCGTCGCGTCCTCGCCGGTCGTGACAAGCTCCTCCAGCGTGGCGATGGCGAGCCCGACGTTCTTCTGGTGGCTGATCCGGCCCAGCACGAGGAGACGGGTCGCCAGCTCCGGCGGCGGGGGCGACACCCTCCTGCCGGCGAAGGCGGCCGAGTCGAAAGCCGCCGGAATGACCTCCGCCCGCTCGAAAGGCTCGGTGACGACGATCCGGCCGAGTTCGGCCCGGTCGCGACGGCTGACGCAGACGATGGCGTCCGCGAGCCGCGCCACCTGCCGCTCCAGCTTCAGCATAAGGCTGCGGACGGGCCGCCCGAGCGTGCCCAGCAGGCCCTCCAGCACCCGGCCGGACACATTATGGTAGCTGACCACGACCGAACCTCGCCGTGGGCAGAGCACCAGCTTCGGCCAGGCGGCGTAGTTGCGATGAAAGTGAAAGACGTCCTCGTCGGTGAAGTCGAGGCGATGGCAGAAGAACCACCACCACAGCCCCAGCCAGAAGCGCAGGAAATTGCTGCCCTTCGAGATGTAGGTGAGATAGGGCGGCCCGGCCCCGCGCTGCAGCCTTGCCGCCACCAGCCGGAAAGGCAATCCAGAGGCCAGGAGCGCCCGGTGGATGCAGCGGAAATGCTCGGCACCGCCGCCCAGGTCCTGGGCCAGGGGATCGTTGTTGTAGAAGACGTAGATCATGGGCTGCCCGCCGCTGCCCCGAGGATATCGTCGATCACCTGCCCGACCGGGCGGTCGTTGCTCACCACCGGCAGGTCGAACTCGCGCGCCAGCCGCATGTAGAGGGCCCGCCGCCGGGCGAAATTCCTGTCCGCGAGCGCGTCGGGCCGCGAGGCCGCGATCGCCGTCACGGGGCGGTCGATGACGACGGCACGACGTGGCGGCGGCAGCCGACCGACCAGGAAGTGCCCGAGCCGCCCGAAGACGACATCGTCGAGCCCGGTGTCGACGGCGAGATCGACAAGCGTGTCGTAGGCACAACGATCGCCCAGCACGAGGCCGCGCCGCGGGTAGCGCAGGGCCATGTCGAGCAGCGTGTCGATGGTCTGCAGGACGAGGAACGGCCAGGCGAGCCAGGGCCGGCCGGCGAAGCGATGATAGCCGACGCGCACCCCGTTCACCTCTTCCTTGCGGTTGTGGCCGGTGAGGCGCGTGAGGGCGAGGAGCGGCTTCGACAGGTAGTTGCGGAACCTTGTCCAGACGTGCCGGTGCGGGATGCCGGCGGCATCCAGCCGTGCCGCCAGATGGCGCAGCAGGTAGGTCTTGCCTGCCCCGTCGACGCCGACGAGGGCCAGGAGCCGCAGGCGCGCCAGACGCTGCAGGTCCGACTCCAGCACGGCGCCGACGGCCCGCTCCCAGTCCGTCCAGGCGGCAGACGAGGGCAATGCCGCCCGTCGCGTCTCGGCCTGCAGCAGCGCATCCGGTAGCTCGGACGGCGAGGCGGCGACGATGCCGCCGAGCCGGCGCGCCACCTCGCCGACACCCGGCGCATCGAGCACGACCGTCGGCCGCCCGGACAGGCAGGCCTCGATGACGACGAGCGGCACCTCCGAGATCGGCAGGCGGAACGGCAGCAGGAAGGCGTCGCAGGCGGCCAACTCGCGCCGAAGCTCCGCCTCCGACAGCATCCCGACCAGGACGTCGATCAGCGCAGCGTGTCGGCTGCGCCGAACCCGCCCCAGCAGGCGCTCGATGCTCGCCTCGCCACTGTCCGGCCGCAGCAGCAGGCGAAGGCGGCCGCGCAGCCCTCGCTCGACCGCGATCTCGAAGGCCTCGACCGCCAGATCGGCACCTCGGGCCGCGAGCGGCGGTCCGAAATAGGCGACGGTGAACGGCCCCTCGCTCCGCCGCGGTCGCGGCAGGACGCTGGCAGCCTCGATCTGGGGACTGAGCACCGGACCCGCCGGCAGGCCCGCCTCGGCGAAGCGGTCCCGCGCCGTTGCACTCAGGTAGACGAGGCCGTCCGCCCCGGACCGCTCGAAGCCCCGGCGAAGGACCCATCCGGGCAGGATCGCTGTCGCGAGCGGTAGCGCCAGCAGCGCCCGCTCCTCCCACAGGCGACGCGGACCCAGGGCCAGGAATTCGCGCAGGCGCAGCCGCGGGGCCGCCATGACAAAGGTCACGGGTGCGCTCGCCGCGAACGGCCGGAGCCGAGCCAGGCCCGCAGCCCCGCCGATGATCCAGATCCACTCGACCGGCCGGCCGGCCAGGGTGGTCGACATCGTCGACGCCAGCTCCGAAGCGCCAAGGCCACCCTCCACCCGCTCGATCCGGTAGCCGGCGGCGGACGGCACATCGCCCTGGTCGGTCAGCAGCAGGACGTCGTGACCATGGGCCGCGAGCCCACGGGCGAGACCGTCCGCGGTATGCCAGGGCTGGCGGCGCACCCGGTCGGCCGCAAAGCCCCTGGCCACGACGACATGGAGCGGTGACGGCTGCGGCCGCCGGGCGGTGCGGATCACGCCGCCTGCTCCATCCGCAAGCCATAGGCCGCTTCCAGCCCGTTGACGGCCCGCTCCCAGTCATGCCCGCGAACGACCAGCGCTCGCGCCGCCGCCGTCCGCACACCCGAATGCGGGTCGTCGAGCGTCGCCCGGATGCCGGCGGCGAGATCGGCCGCGGTGGGCGGTACGACCCGCAGCGGCGGGTCCGGCCCGAGCTCGACTGCCAGCCCGGTCGGCGTGGTCACCACCGGCGTCCCGGCCGCCATCGCCTCCAAGAGGGTGAGCGGCCCGGATTCGTAGTCGGCCGGATTGACGAAGCAGGCCGCCCGCCAGAGTTCGCGGCGCACCCCCTCGGCATCGCGGAAGCCGAGGAACATGACCCGGTCGGCGATGCCGAGGCGCTGCGCTTGGTCCTTCAACTCCGTTTCGAGCGGCCCCTCGCCGACCAGCCGCAGCAAGACGTTGGGCAGCAGCGCCACGGCCGCGAGCAGCCGCGACAACCCCTTCCGGTAGCCGAGCCGGCCGACATAGAGCACGCGGCCGAACCGCCCCTCGGGCCCGCGATAGGCGAAGAACGCCGTGTCGACCCCGTTGCGCACCACGAGGGGATGCCGGCCGCGCAGGCGATAGAGCCGGGCCAGATCGTCGGCGACGCTCTGCGCCACGGCGATCACAGAGACGGCCCGGTCGAGGTACCACTGCTCCCAGCGGTGCGAGAGCAGCCGTGCCTGGCTGCGGAAGGCGAACGGCCGCCAGCCCTTCTCGGGCATCGCCGCCGTGTCGACCAGCAGCGGCGTGTGGATCGTGACGACGGTCGGCAGGGAGGTCGGCAGCGGCGGCAGCAGCGGCAGATGCACGTGCAGGAGCGAGGCACCCTCGGCCCCGTCGGCGAGCCAGGCGCCGATCTCGCGTCGCGCCAGCAGATGGTGGAACGGCCGGACGGCGACGTGCGGGTACCAGCGCACCGGCACGCCCGCGATCTCGCCGCGGATCCACTTCCTGCCCTCACCCGGTGCGAGCAGGATCGGTTCGTGGCCGCGTGCCCGCAGGCTGCGGGCCGTCTCCAGCGCGTGCCGGCCGATGCCCTCGCGGGGCGGCAGCCGGTTGTTGGTGACGATCGCGACCCGCATCGATCAGGTGCCCGCCAGCGCCAGGCCGGGCCGACCGGCGACGACCGTCGAGGACCAGTAGAAGTCCTGGCCGCTGAGGCGGCGGGCGAGCCACACCGGCAGCCGCGGGCCGAGCAGGCCGACCCGGAAGCCTAGATACTTGGCGCCGAGGTGTCCCACCGCCTGCAGCAGGAGCAGCGGCCGCTTCCGGCGCACGAGGCGCAGGAGGTCGCTCGCATAGCGCCGGCCCCGCACCTCGTCCCGCTCGCGGGCGCGCAGCAGGTGGCCGAAGCGGCGCCGCGTGTAGCCGATGTCGAAGTGGCGCCGGAACTCGTCGACGAGCCCATAGGCGTGGGAATGCACGACGACCGCGTCCGCCACGTAGGCGATGCGTCCGCCGCGCTCCAGCAGCTGCGCCACGGCGATCGTCTCCTCCGAGACGAGCGTGGTCGGGAAGCCGCCGATCGCGTCCAGCGCCTCGTTCTTCCAGGCGGCACAAGCGTTCGAGCAGAAATGCGTGTAGCTGCCGTAGCGGTCCCAGTCCGCCAGCGAGCGCAGTTGGCTCTTGGCCGGATAGTTGAAGTCGCGGGGAAATCGCTCGAACAGGCCGGCGCCGGGACGGGCCACCTGACGGCCATAGGCGACGACCGCCTCCCCGGACCGGATCGGTGCCGTGAGCCGCCCGACGAAGCCCACGTCGGTGGCATAGGCGTCCGGCGTCAGCATCACGACGATGTCGGTGCCGAGATGCCGCCGGGCCAACTCGCGGGTCAACCCGTGGTTGAACTCAGCCCGCGGCACCACCAGCGTGTCGGCGCCCATCTCGGCCGCACGCTCGACCGTGCCGTCGTTCGAGGAAGAGTTCACGACCAGCACGCGCGGCCGGAGCGGCGAGGCGAGCAGCGGCGGCAGGCAATGGCACAGATGCTCACGCGCCCGCCAGGTGACGACCACCACGCCGACACTGGGCTCGGCCGACGAGCATAACGGCGTATGGCCGCTGGACACCGCGTTCTCCCCGACCCGTCGACAGTGCGGGCCGTTAGGATCATCGCTCAAACAGGAAACAACCTCAACTATAAATTGAAATCACCCTTGAGTGCGCGCTGCCACCACCCTGCGTAGCCGTCCCAGAACGCTGCCAGGCCGTCCTGCACCAGCGGGTCGCGGTTCACCCGAGAGACCGGCTCGTCCACCTGCACCGGCGGGTCGGCGATCTCGACGGGGCACGGGAGTTCGAGCCGCGGGCGCATCGCCTCGGCCAGCCTTTCCGCGAACCGCCCCAACGACTCGGCGAAGAGGCTCGGTCGCCGGTACCAGGTGCCGGACCGGCCCCAGACCGCACGAAGGAAGCGCACATAGTCGTCGGCCAGCAGTGACGCCGGGATGTGATCGCGGACGAGATGCGGGGCGCGCACCGTCGGCGTCTCGCCCCGCAGCCAGGAGCGGATGAGCGAGGAGGCGAGGCAGGGCTTCTCCAGCGGGCCGAAGGGTGCCGGGACGACGAACTTGCCTAGGGCGAACCCCCGTCCTTCGCAGGCGTGCCGCCACACTTGCCAGGTCAGCGCCTTGGCGAGGCCGTAGGCGTTCACCGCGCGCGATGGCCCGGCCTCCCCCTCGTCCGTCTCGAACACCGTGCCCGTCACCACGACCGTACGGCAGCCGCCGGCCTGCAGCCGGTCGAGCACCGCACCGAGCCCGGCCGTGTTGGCCGCCAGCGCAGCGCCCACATCGAAGTCCGCCCGGCGAAAATCGCCGACCTCGGCCGCATGGTGGCAGAGTGCCTCGAATGGTCCGGCCCGGTCGATCAGGTCGAGAAATGGCGGCGAACCGAACGGGCACTTCGGGACGAGGCGCACCGTCTCCGGAAGTGCGGCGAGCCGTGCTCGCCGGAGCGGATCGCCGTCATCGGCCGCCCCGCGGCAGGGAGCCACCACCTCGATGCCGGCCTCGACGAGGGCCCGGACGAACCAGGCACCCGTGAACGAGCTTGCCCCGGTGACGAGGACCCGCATCAGGCGGCGAGGTGGAAGCCCGGGTCGAAGTCGGGATGGCTGGAGTCGCGCTCCGACACGAGCCGCGGCACTCGCGGCCACGGAATGGCGAAGGCCGGATCGTCCCAGCGCACGCCGCGCTCGCGCACGGGATCATAGGGCGTGGAGACGAAGTAGAGCACGAGGCTCTGCGGCGCCATCGTCAGGAAGCCGTGGGCGCAGCCCTTCGGCACCACGGCGATCTTGCCGGAGCCGCCGACGAGGTCGACCGCGACGTGCCGGCCGAAGGTGGGTGAAGTCGGCCGCAGATCGAGGATGACGTCGTGGACGGCCCCGGCAAGACAGGTGACGACCTTCGACTCGGCACTAGGGCCGAGCTGGTAGTGAAGGCCGCGCAAGGTACCCTCGGCCTCGGTGAACGACACGTTGGCCTGCGCCACTTCCGGATCGAGGCCGAGACCCTTCAGCTCCTCGCGGCAGAAGGTGCGGGCGAAGAAGCCGCGATCGTCGCGACGCGGCTCGGTCTCCAGGATCAGGATGCCGGGCAGAGGCCGGGCGAGGAGGCGCATGGTCGGTTCAGCCCTTCCAGGGTGCGGCACCGGCTTCCCACAGGCCCTGCACCTCCTCGCGGTCGCGCGGCGTGTCGATGCAGGACCAGAAGCCGGGATGTTCGTAGATCTGGAGCTGCGAGGCCTCGGTGAGGCGGCGCAGCGGCCCGTCCTCCATCACGCACCCCTCGTCCGGCGAGAGATAGTCGAGGAAGGCGCGGCGGAAGACGAAGAAGCCGCCATTGACCCACTCGCGCACGGGCTTCGGCTTCTCGGCGAAGTGCCAGCCGCCGGTCTCGTGCAGCTCGAACCGGCCGAAGCGCGAGGGCGGCTGCACGCCCAGCACCGTGCCGACCGAGTCGTGGCCGAGATGGAATGCCAGTTCGTCGGCGAGATCCGCGTCGGTGAGCCCGTCGCCATAGGTCACGGCGAAATGCTGCGCATCGCCCAGATAGCGCGCACAGGCACGCGCCAGCCTGCCGCCCGTCATCGTGCGCGTGCCGGTGAAGGCCACCGTCACCTGCCAGTCCGGCGGCTGCTCGCGCTGGTGGAAGCTCACCTCGCGCGTCGGCAGGTCGATGGTGAAGTCGGCCACCATGGCCGGGAAGTTGAGGAAGTAGGAGCCGATGACGTCGGCCCGGTAGCCTGTGCAGAGCACGAAGCGGCGAAAGCCGAAGCGCGCGTAGCACGACATGATGTGCACGATCATCGGCCGGTCGCCGATGTCGATCATCGGCTTCGGCGTGTCGGCCGTCAGGCTGCCGAGGCGCGTGCCGAGGCCGCCGCAGAGGATGAAGACTGGGACCTCACTCGGCTGCGGCGAGCGCATGGACCCCCTCACTCTCCAGATGGGTCGACGGGGTCGCGACGATGCCCTGCAGCGTCGCGTAGCGGCGGATCTGGTCCTCCAGCCACGCTACGTCGCCGCCTTCGAGGAACCTCGCATAGCCCTCGACCGTCCAACGCAGCGTCGCCGCGAGATCGAGCAGCGGCCGCCAACCCAGCCGCTGATGGGCCCGGGTGGAGTCGAGCCGCAAGGTCGGCGCCTCGTGCGGCGACAGCCGTGCCGCCGGGTACCAGCTTCCCCGGCCGAGGATGCGGGCCATCTCGTCGGCCACCTCGGCCACGGTGCGACAGGCGGCGGGATCGGGCCCGAAATTGAAGGCCGTCGAGTAGGCGGCGGGCTCGTTCCAGAGATGCTTGGCCAGCATCAGATAACCCGCCAGCGCGTCGAGCACGTGCTGCCAGGGGCGCACCGAGGCCGGCTGGCGAAGCTCGATGCTGCGCCCGGCGAAGAAGGCATGCACGAGATCAGGGACGAGGCGGTTGGCGCTGAGATCGCCGCCGCCGACCACGTTGCCGGCGCGCGCCGTCGCCACCCCGATGCCGCCCGAGGCCGGCAGGAAGGAATCGCGCCATGCCCGGACCAGGATCTCGGCCGAGGCCTTGCTGGCGCTGTAGGGGTCGTGCCCACCCAGCGCATCGTCCTCGGCGCAGATGCGGGCGGGGTCGCGGTAGCACTTGTCGCTGGTGACCGCGACCAGCACCCGGACCGACGGGGTCAGGCGCACGGCTTCGAGGAGGTTCATCGTGCCGATGACGTTCGTCGACACCGTCTCGACCGGATCCTCCAGGCTGCGCAGAAGCAGCGGTTGTGCGGCGAGGTGGAAGACGATCTCCGGTCGGGTCGAGGTCAGCGTCTCGCGCACGATGCGAGCGTCCCGGACGTCGCCGATCCGGCTGTCGACCCGCGAGCCCACCCGGGCACTGTGGAACAGGGCGCCGTCGTCCGCCGGTGCCAGCGCCAGGCCGGTGACCCTGGCGCCCAGCAGATCCAGCCACGTACATAGCCACGAGCCCTTGAAGCCGGTATGCCCGGTCACCAGCACCCGTCGCCCGGCCCACAAGCCGCGATCCATCATCGCCCCACCTCCAGCACCGCCCGGCTCGGCCATCGCTGCCGATTAAATTCAACTATTCGGCGATTGTATGTCGCTTACTATCCCGAAATTGGAAAGGCAAGAACGACGTGCGTCCCTTAGGGCGACTTGCCGGACGCGCCGCGGCGACCTAGCTCGACGGCGCCATGCGCTGCCCTGTCGTCCACCATCCGGCCTATGTGTCGCCGCTGCCGACGGGGCACCGCTTCCCGATGCCGAAGTTCGGCCGCCTCTACACCCACCTGCTGGAGTCGGGCCTGGTCGAGCCGGGCCAAGTGGTCCAGCCGCAGCCGGTCCCCCGCGCCTGGCTCGAGCTGGCGCACACGCCGGCCTACGTGGCCGCGATCCTGGAGCAGCGTCTCGGCGAGGAGGACCAGCGCCGCCTCGGCCTCCCCCTTTCCCCCGAGTTGGTCCTGCGCAGCCGCTGCGCCGTGGCCGGCACCGTGCTGGCGGCCCGCCTCGCCCTGGAACACGGAGTCGCCTGCAACACCGCCGGCGGCAGCCACCACGCCTTCGCCGGCTTCGGCTCTGGATTCTGCGTCTTCAACGACGTCGCCGTCGCCGCCCGCGTTCTCCTCACCAAGGGCATCGTCCGGCAGGTGCTGGTCATCGACCTCGACGTCCATCAGGGCGACGGCACCGCCGCGATCTTCGCCACCGACCCGGCCGTCGTGACCCTGTCGGTCCACTGCCGGACCAACTTCCCGGCCCGCAAGCAGCAGAGCGATCTCGACGTGTCGCTCGACCCCGGCACCGGCGACACCGCCTATCTGGGCGTGCTCGACGCGGTGCTACCGGATCTTCTGCGCCGCGTGCGCCCCGACCTCGTCTTCTACAATGCCGGCGTCGACACCCATGCCGAGGACCGCCTCGGCCGCCTCGCGATGACGAACGACGGCATCGCGCGCCGCGAGCGCCTCGTCCTCGACTTGTGCCAGCGGGCCGGCATCCCCGTCGCCTGCGTCGTCGGCGGCGGCTACGCCCACGACATCGAGGTGCTGGTCCGCCGCCACGCGCTGCTGCACGTGGCGATCCTGGACCTGCTGCCGCCCTGATGGCTTACGCCGCGAGCGGGATGATCTTGCCCGGGTTCATGATGTTCTGCGGGTCGAGCGCATGCTTGATCGCCGCCATGAGCTGCACGGCCTCGCCGTGCTCTTCGTTCATGCTGTCGATCTTGCCGTAGCCGACACCGTGCTCGCCGGTGCAGGTGCCGCCCATGGCGATGGCACGGCGCACCATCTTCTTGTTCACCACCTTCGCCCGCTCCATCTCGGCCGGATCGTCGGGGTGGATCAGGAACTGCAGGTGGAAGTTGCCGTCGCCGACATGGCCGACGAGCGGCGCCAGCAGCCCCGACTCGGCGACATCCGTCCGCGTCTCGGCGATGCACTGGGCCAGCTTCGAGATCGGCACGCAGACGTCCGTGGGCCAGGCCTTCGCACCCGGCCGCAGCGACAGGGCCGCATAGTAGGCGTCGTGCCGCGCCTGCCAGAGCTTCGTCCGCTCCTCGGGCCGCGTCGTCCAGCGCGCGTCGCCGCCGCCGTGCTCGTGCGCGATCGCCATCGCCTGCTCGGCCTGCTCGGCCACGCCGGCCTCACTGCCGTGGAACTCGTAGAAGAGCGTCGGCGCCACCACGAAGCCTTCGAGCTTCGAGTAGCCGATGCAGGCCTTCATTTGGTGCTCGTCGAGAAGCTCGATCCGCGCCACCGGAATGCCGGCCTGGATCGTCGCGATCACGGCCTCGACCGCCGCATCGACGGTCGGGAAGCTGCACACGGCCGAGGAGATCGCGGCCGGGATGCCGTGCAGCCGGAGCGTGATCGCCGTGATGACGCCGAGCGTCCCCTCCGAGCCCACGAAGAGCCGCGTCAGGTCGTAGCCCGCCGACGACTTCCGCGCCCGCCCGCCGGTGCGGATGATGTTGCCCTGAGCGGTGACGACGGTGAGGCCCAGCACATTGTCCTTCATCGTGCCGTAACGGACCGCATTGGTACCCGACGCGCGCGTCGCCGTCATGCCGCCGAGCGTGGCGTTCGCCCCGGGATCGATCGGGAAGAACAGCCCCATGTCCCGCAGGTGCGCGTTCAACTGCATCCGCGTGACGCCGGGCTCGACCGTGCAGTCGAGATCTTCCGCCCGCACGGCCAGGATGCGATCCATCTTCGTCAGGTCGAGCGAGACGCCCCCGCGCAGGGCCGCCACGTGACCTTCCAGCGAGGTGCCGGCGCCGAACGGGATCACCGGCACGTTCTCGGCGGCGCAGACCTTGACGATCGCCGCCACCTCCGCGGTCGAGGTCGGAAACGCCACCGCATCCGGCAGCTTCAGCCCGTGATAGGATTCACCGTGCCCGTGCTGCTCGCGGAGCGCCGCCGAGGTCGTGAACCGGTCGCCCAGGAGACCGGCCAATGCCGCCAGTGCCTTCTCGATCGTCATCGCATCCTCCCGACCGTGGCGGCCGTATACGCCGAGGAAACGGGTCCGGTCAGCTGCCACCGCGCTGGGCAGATGACCTTCTCTTGCGCAGCATGGCGGCACGGATCTGGCCAGCAGTTGGACGCAGGGCCATCTTCAGGCCATCGCCTCACGGCAGGGATGGGATGGGAGCGCCAAGGATGCGGAAAATCTCGTGGCTCGGGGCCGTCGTGCCCTGGATCGCAGCGGCACTGGTCGCCTGGAGCGGGGCGGCCGCGGCCCAGGACAAGGTCACCTTCGGCACCAACTGGAAGGCCCAGGCCGAGCACGGCGGCTACTATCAGGCCGTCGCCGACGGCACCTATGCCAAGTACGGGCTGGACGTGACCATCCGGCAGGGTGGCCCGCAGGTCAATCACAGCCAGCTGCTCGCCGCCGGCAAGATCGACTTCAACATGGGCGGCAATCTCTTCGGCCAGTTCAACTTCCTGCAGAACAATATTCCGGTGACCACCGTCGCCGCCATCTTCCAGAAGGAGCCGCAGGTGCTCCTGGCCCACCCGGATACCGGGGTGAGCGGGTTCGCCGACCTGAAGGGCAAGACGATCTTCGTCGGCAACGACGGCAAGCTCACCTTCTGGCTCTGGCTGAAGCAGGTCTACGGCCTGAGCGACGACCAGCTGAAGCCCTACACCTTCAATCCCGCGCCTTTCATCGCCGACAAGAACAGTGCCCAGCAGGGCTACGTCACCTCCGAGCCCTTCGCGGTCGAGCAGGCGGGCGGCTTCAAGCCCGTCGTCCTGCTGATGGCGGATGCCGGCTACGACACCTACTCGACGACGATCGAGACCCTGACGGACAAGGTGAAGAACAACCCCGACCTGGTGCAGCGCTTCGTCAGCGCCTCGATCGAGGGCTGGTACAACTATCTCTACGGCGACAACGCCAAGGCCAACGCGGCGATCAAGGCCGACAATCCGGAGATGACCGACGACCAGATCGCGTTCTCGATCGAGGCCATGAAGAGCTACGGCATCGTCGATTCCGGTGATGCCTTGACCCAGGGCATCGGTGCCATGACCGCCGAGCGCTGGAAGAGCTTCTTCGACAAGTCGGTGAGCTGGGGTGTCTACCCCGCCGACCTGCCGATCGAGCAGGGCTATACCCTCGACTTCGTCAACAAGGGTGTCGGCCTCGAGCTCAAGAAGAAGCTCACCGGCCAGTGAGCCCAGCCGCGGCCCGAGCTTCCGAGCCCCTGAGGAACGACGACCCGCAGAGTCCGGTCGTCGTCCTGCAGGGCGTGCACAAGGCGTTCAAGAACGGCACGGTGGCGCTGGAGAATCTCGACCTCGCCATCGGCCGGCACGAGTTCGTCAGCCTGCTCGGACCCTCGGGCTGCGGCAAGAGCACCGCCCTGCGCCTGATCGCCGGCCTCGGCCAGCCCAGCCGTGGCCGGATCGCCTGGCCGGAGCCGCTGGCGGTCGGCGACATCGGCTTCGTCTTCCAGGAGCCCACGCTGATGCCGTGGGCCACCGTCTTCGACAATGTCTGGCTGCCGCTGCGTCTGAAGGGCCAGGGCCGTGCCGCCGTGCGGCCCGAGATCGAGGCGGCCCTGGCACTCGTCGGCCTCGATGGCTTTGCGAACGCCTACCCCCGCGAGCTGTCCGGCGGCATGCGGATGCGGGTCTCCATCGCGCGGGCCATCGTGACGAAGCCGCGGCTCCTCCTGATGGACGAGCCCTTCGCGGCCCTCGACGAGATCACCCGCTTCAAGCTCAACAACGACCTGCTCCACTTGTGGCAGCGCGAGAGCTGGACCGTCGTCTTCGTCACCCACAGCGTGTACGAATCGGTCTATCTCTCGCAGCGGATCGTCGTCATGGCCGCCCGCCCCGGCCGGGGCGTCGCCGACCTCGCCGTCGACGCCCCCTACCCGCGCGACGAGGAGTTCCGCACCAGCGAGCCCTACAACGCCGCCTGCCGCGAGGTCTCCGCCGTGCTGCACCGGGCGATGGGGTCCTGAGCCTCATGGCCGCCGCCGCCTCGATCGCCGACGACGGCACCGAGCGCGAGAGCCGGGCGAAGCTCTACGCCATCCGGATCATCGCCCCTGTGATCGTGGCCGTCCTCGTCATTGGCCTCTGGGACCTCGTCGTCCGGATCAACCAGATCCCGCCCTACATCCTCCCGGGCCCGCTGCCGGTCCTGAAGGAGCTGGTCAACGGCTGGCCGGTCCTGGGCCCCGCCCTGCTGATCACCCTCAAGATCGCCTGTCTCGCTCTCTTCGCCGCCATCGTCGGCGGCGTCGGCCTGGCCCTGCTCTGCTCCCTCTCGCCGCTTATCGAGGCCTCGCTCTTCCCCTACGCCGTGGTGCTCCAGGTCACCCCCGTCGTCTCGATCGCCCCTCTGCTGCTGATCTATGTCGACGACACGCTCACCGCCGTCGTCCTCTGCGCCTGGATCGTCGCCTTCTTCCCGGTCCTCTCGAACACGATGCTGGGCCTCGCCAGCGCCGACCACAACCTGCAGAACCTCTTCGACCTCTACGGCGCCTCCCGCTGGCAAGCACTCCGCCACCTCCGCCTGCCGACCGCACTCCCCTATTTCCTGGGCGGCCTCCGCATCGCCGGCGGCCTCTCGCTGATCGGTGCCGTCGTCGCCGAATACGTGGCCGGCACCAGCGGCACCGGCACCGGCCTCGCCTTCCGCATCCTCGAAGCCGGCTACCGCCTCAACATCCCCCGCATGTTCGCCGGCCTCCTCCTCCTGGCCCTGACCGGCATCGCCATCTACCTGCTGTTCACCGCCCTCTCATGGCTCCTCCTGCACAAGTGGCACGAGAGTGCGCTGCGGCGGGAGAACTGAGCAGATGAGTGGCGACGAACGGGGTTCGACACTGGACGACTTTCTCCTGGAGGAAGGCATCCTCGACGTCCCGAGCGAGCAGGCCATCAAGAGCGTGCTCGCTTGGCAGGACGAGCATGCGATGAAGGCGAAGACCGAGTTACAAGGCCCGAGCTTCTCGATTCGGCCGGCCCGGTCGGCCGCGGACATGGCCGTCGCTGCCAAGCTGTTCGAAGCCTACGCCGCCTCGTTGCCCGTCGACCTTGCCTATCAGGACTTCGCGACCGAACTTGCGACCTTGCCCGGCAAGTACGCGCCACCGACGGGCGAGCTTCTGCTGGCCTTCTCCTCGGACGGCACGCCGCTCGGCTGCGTCGCCCTCCGCCCGCTCCCGCCGGACGGCTGCTGCGAGATGAAGCGGCTCTATGTCGACCCGTCCGCACGCGGCCTGGGCCTCGGCCGCGCCCTTGTGGACGCCGTGATCGAGGCGGCACGGCAACTCGGCTACCGCGAGATGCGCCTCGACAGCCTGCCGAGCATGACCGAGGCGATGGCCCTCTACCGCAAGGCCGGCTTCGCGCCGATCGCTCCCTACTACGCCACCCCCATCGCCGGCACGACCTTCCTCGGGCTCGCGCTCGACGCATGACGGGGGCGGCACCGCCGCCCTTTGCACCCGCCCGTCCGCACCTATAGTGAGGGGCCGCAATCCCCGGCGGTGAGGCGATGGCCGACGATCTCGTCTATTCCGATTCCTACCTGCGCTCGATCCTGGAGAAGGTGAAGACCATCGCCATGGTCGGTGCCTCCACCAGCGAGATGCGCCCCTCCTACTTCGCCATGCTCTACCTGCAGGGCAAAGGCTTCCGCGTCATCCCGGTGAACCCCAGGGCCGCCGGCGAGACCCTGCTCGGCGAAAAGGTCTACCCCGACCTCGCCAGCCTGCCGCTCGTCCCCGACATGGTCTCGATCTTCCGCCGCTCCTCGGAAGCCGGTGCCGTCGCCGACGAGGCCGTCCGCCTCGGCATCCCCGTCGTCTGGATGCAGCTCGGCGTCCGCGACGACGAGGCCGCCGATCGCGTGCGCGCCGCCGGTGCCGAGATCGTCATGAACCGCTGCCCCAAGATCGAATACGGCCGCCTCTTCGGCGAGATCGGCTGGCTGGGGGTGAACCGGGGCATGCTGTCGTCGAAGCGCGGCAGTGCGGTGCAGTTGAGCAAGAAGAAGGGTGGACTCGTCTAGGATCGCGTCGACCCTGACAGTCAATCGTCTTCACTCAATGCCGCAACGATATCGCGAGCGCCGTGTAACACCCTGACAATATCTAGGACGCGGCCATCGTAGCGAACGAAGATAAGACAGTTGAACATCTCGAAAAACCGCTGGCTGGTTGAGAGTTTGCGTGATTCGCTGCTCTGGTGAGTGGGAGCGGTGGAATGTCGGGTCAGGCGGGCTTCTTCGATCTGGATGAGCGGTATCGCGCGTTGTCGGCGGCCGGTGACGCCTTGGAGCGGCTGGCGGGTGCCGTTGATTTCGAGCTGTTCCGGCCGGAGCTTGAGCCGGCCCTGCAGCGCTCGGATCGGGCCAGGGGCGGCAGGCCGCCCTACGACGCGTGCTGATGCTGAAGATCCTGGTCCTGCAGGCCCGCTCCGCTTTCTGACGATCGAGCCGGTACCAGATCAAGGATCGACTGTCGTTCATGCGCTTCGTCGGCCTGGCGCTGCACGACCCGGTGCCGGACATGAAGACGATCTGGCTGTTCCGCGAGCGAGTTGAGCCGGGCCGAAGCGATCGAAGGCCTGTTTCAACGAGTTCGATCGTGCGCGCGACCGCGGGCTGTTGGCGATGGGCGGCCCGATCCTCGACGCGACGGTGGTCCAGGCCCGACCGGCACGGCTGACGGCGGGAGAAAGCGGTGATCCGCGGCGGCGGAACGCCTTCCGGCTGGTCGCCGGCAAGGCGATCGCAGATCGATCGCGACGGCGGTGGACGCTGAAGCGCGGTCGCAGACGGCCGCCTCCGAGCTTGGCGAGAACAGGCTGCAACAGGTCGAGATCGCGGTGCCGGTGTTCGGCTACAAGAACCACATCGGCATCGACCGTGGGCATGGCCTGATCCGCACCTGGACGGTCACCCACGCCGCGGCGCATCGACGGTGGGCAACTGGAAAACCTGCTCGACGCCGGCAACACGGCAAGTGGGGTCTGGGCCGATACGGCCTACCGTTCGAGGGCGCCAATCTGACCGCCCTGGCGCGGGCGGGGCATGACTGCCGGAATCAGCGGCCCAAGCCCAGGAACTGGGCGATGCCGGCCCATGTCCGGCGCGGCAATGCCACGCGCGGCAAGATCCGGGCACGGTCGAGCACGTCTTCGCCCTGTCGAAGCGGCGCTTGCGCCTGGTCGTCCGCACGATCGGGCTCGCCCGCGCCAGAACCAAGCTCCGGGCGCGGCTTGAACCTCGCCTGCAATCCTCCGCTTCACCCTGGCTCCGGTCGAGCTGTCGACCGCCTCCTTGGCAAATGACTTAAGGGTCGCTCCTTCCACCCTCGACACAGGCCATCTACCAAGAACCAGACCCTTCAGACACCCTCCAGCCGTCATGCCCCTCACTCAGAGCGGCAAAAGCGAAGTTCTTCGAGGTGTCCAGTTGGCGAAGCCAGGGAAACGGCACCTTGCTGGCTTGTAACATCTTTGGCCGCAGTCTCAAGGGGTCGACCTGCCTCTGGATAGTCGCGGAGTATGGCAAGCGCCTCGCGTGTCACGAAGAACAGTGCGGGCAGCGGCTGGGTTGTGGTCGGCGACATAGCTGACGCTGACCGGATAGAACGTCCCGTCGTGCGGCGGGTCGTTGGCGAACCCGTTGGAGCCCTGCCCGGCCGACTTGAGGCTTGCGCAATGATGGCTTCGGCCTCGCGCTCCATCTGGCTCGGCGTCTCTTCGGTGACGTCTTCGGCCTCACCCGAGGCCAAGCCTTCCAGGAGCAGCCGTTCGAGCCGCTCGCGACCGCGCCGGCGCATGTCCGCACGGATGAGGTCGCCCACGAAGTCGCTGGCCGTTCCGTAGTGGCCGGCGTCGACCCGCTCTTGGACATAGTCCTTGAGGGTGTCGGGCAGAGATACGTTGAATGAGGTACCGGCCATGGCTTCGCCTGAAGTGCATCGACCTCATGTCAAGGTCGGAAGTTCCGGCGCTGCTGTCAACGAACCAGCCTTCCGCCAGCGTCCGTAGCGGGGGAACCACCGCACGCACCGCCCGTTGCTGCCTGGGGGAGTGATGCCTGCCGCCTAGCTGGGCGGCGGACTGCGGCGCTCCATATCGTCTGCTGGTGGTGGTGGAGCCTGCGCATGGACCGGCGTCTCTTCGGGTCGTTACCGCTTTTGGGTCTGCTGGTCCTCGCCGCCTGCGATGGTGAGCCCGACGGGTCCGCGAATGGGGCCACACCGCCACCGCCCCCGGCGGTCACGGTGGCCCAGCCGCTGCAGCAGAAGCTGATCGAGCAGGACGAGTTCACCGGCCGCTTCGAGGCGGTCGAGCGGGTCGAGGTGCGGGCGCGCGTCGCCGGCTACATGCAGGAGGTGCACTTCACCGACGGCCAGATCGTCGAGAAGGGCCAGCTCCTCTTCGTCATCGACCCCCGCCCCTTCGAGCTGGCGCTGGACCGTGCCAAGGCCCAGCTGGAGGAGGCCGAGAGCCGCCTGACCCTGGCCCAGCTCGAAGCCGACCGGACGACGAAGCTCGTCAGCACCTCGGCGGTGGCGCGCGCCGCGCTCGACCAGCGCGTCGCCGAGCGGCAGTCCTCGGAAGCCTCGCTCAGTGCCGCCCAGGCCGCCGTGCGCGACGCCGAGCTGAACCTCGGCTTCACGCGGGTCACCTCGCCGCTCACCGGCCGCGCCTCGAACCGCCGTGTGGACGTCGGCAACCTCGTCAACGACACCACACTGCTGACGACCGTCGTCCAGCTGGAACCGCTCTACCTCGTCTTCGACATGAGCGAGAGCGACTACCTCGCCTACCAGCGTGCCGTGCTGGCCGGCACCCTGCCCTCGACCCGCGACGCGACGCCCGTCCAGGTCCGCCTCACCGACGAGACCGGCTGGCCGCACGAAGGGACGATGAACTTCGTCGACAATGTCGTCGACCAGGGCACCGGCACGCTCCGCGCCCGGGCCGTCGTCCCCAACCCCGACCACCTCATCACACCCGGCCAGTTCGCCCGCATCCGCATCCCGGGCTCGCCCGAATACGAGGCGCTGCTCATTCCCGACGCCGCCATCGTCACCGACCAGGCGCGCAAGATGGTGCTGACGGTGTCCCAGGACGGCACCGTCGTGCCGAAGGAGATCCGCCCCGGCCCCAGCCAGCCGGGCGGCCTGCGCATCGTGCGCTCCGGCCTCGATCCCGCCGACAGGATCATCATCTCGGGCATGATCAAGGCCCGGCCCGGCGGCAAGGTGACGCCCGAGGAAGGCAAGATCGAGCCGGTCCAGCAGGCCTCGGCCGGCTGAGCCGCCGATGCGCTTCTCCCACTTCTTCGTCGACCGGCCGATCTTCGCGACGGTCCTGTCGGTGGTCATCGTGCTGGTCGGCGGCATCGCCTTCTTTGGCCTGCCCGTCGCCCAGTATCCCGAGGTCGTCCCGCCGACGATCCAGGTCCGTGCGACCTATCCGGGTGCCAGTGCCCCCGTCGTCGCCGACACGGTCGCCGCTCCGTTGGAGCAGGAGATCAACGGCGTCGAGAACATGCTCTACATGTCCTCGCAGGCGACGGGCGACGGCAACCTCACCATCACGATCACCTTCGCGCTGGGCACCAATCTCGATACCGCCCAGGTGCTGGTGCAGAACCGTGTCGCCGCCGCCGAGTCGCGCCTGCCGGAGGACGTCCGCCGCCTCGGCGTGACGACGCGCAAGAACTCGCCCGACATGCTGCTGGTCATCCACCTCGTCTCGCCGGAGGGGAAACAGGACCAGCTCTACATCTCGAACTACGCCACGCTGCAGATCCGCGACGTGCTGGCCCGTCTCGACGGTGTCGGCGACGTCCAGGTCTTCAGTGCCCGCGACTACGCCATGCGCATCTGGCTCGACCCCGAGCGCATGGCCCAGCTCGACCTCACCGCCGGCGACGTGCTGGGTGCCCTGCGCGCCCAGAACGTCCAGGTGGCGTCCGGCGCCCTGAACCAGGAGCCCGTCCCCAACCCCGGCGCCTTCCAGCTCAACGTCGAGACGCTGGGCCGCCTGACCGACCCCCGCCAGTTCTCCGACATCATCGTCAAGACCGACGCCGACGGTAAGCTCACCCGTGTGCGCGACATCGCAAGGGTCGAGATCGGGGCGCGGGACTACCTCACCAACGGCTATCTCGACGGCAAGGGTGCTTTACCCCTCCTGATCTTCCAGCGCCCGGGCTCCAACGCGCTCAGCACCGCGGACGAGGTGCTGAAGACGATGGAGACGCTGAGCCACGACTTCCCGGACGGGCTCGAATACCGGGTCGTCTACAACCCGACCGAGTTCATCGCCGAGTCGATCGACGAGGTGTACAAGACGATCTTCGAGGCGATCGGCCTCGTCGTCATCGTCGTCATCCTCTTCCTGCAGACCTGGCGGGCCGCCGTCATCCCGGTGATCGCCATCCCGGTCTCGCTGATCGGCACCTTCGCCGTGATGCAGCTCCTGGGCTTCTCGCTGAACAATCTCTCGCTGTTCGGACTGGTGCTCGCCATCGGCATCGTGGTGGACGACGCCATCGTCGTCGTCGAGAACGTCGAGCGGAACCTGCGCGAAGGCATGTCGCCGGCCGAAGCCGCCCACCGCACCATGGACGAGGTCGGCGGGGCGCTCGTCGCCATCGCCCTCGTCCTCATCGCCGTCTTCGTGCCCACCGCCTTCATCACCGGCATCTCGGGGGCGTTCTACCGCCAGTTCGCGCTCACCATCGCCTCGGCGACCGCCATCTCGCTCCTCGTCTCGCTGACCCTGTCGCCGGCGCTCTGCGCCCTTCTCCTCAAGCGCCACGAGGAGAACCACGGCGGCGGCAGCCCCCTGATGCGCCCGATCAACGCCTTCTTCCGCGGCTTCAACCACTGGTTCGAGCGCCTTTCGCACGGCTACGGCAGCCTCACCGGCCGCCTCATCCGCCTCAGTGCCGTGGTGCTCGTCGTCTATGTCGGCCTCGTCGGCCTCGCCGGCTGGCAGTTCCACCGCGCCCCCGTCGGCTTCATCCCCGAGCAGGACCAGGGCTACTTCATCACCGTCGTCCAGCTGCCGCCCGGCTCGTCCTTGGCCCGCACCGACGAGGTCGTCCGCCGCCTCAGCCAGGACTTCCTCAAGATCGACGGCGTCATCAACACCGTGGGCTTCGCCGGCTTCGACGGGGCCTCCTTCACCAACGCGCCCAACGCCGGTGCGATCTTCGTCCGCACGGCCCCCTTCGCCGAGCGGACGGAGAAGGGCCTCACCACGGACGGCCTCCTGGCCTCGCTGCGCCAGCGCGGTGCCCAGGAGCGCGATGCCGTCGTCCTCGTCATCATGCCGCCGCCGGTCCGCGGCATCGGCACCGGCGGCGGCTTCAAGATGATGGTCGAGGACCGCCGCGGCCGCGGGCTCGAAGCCCTTGCCGAGGCTTCCGACACGCTCGTCGGCCAGGCGCAGACCCTGCCGGGCCTGACCAGCGTCTTCACCCTCTTCAACACGCGCACGCCCAAGATCTTCGCCGACATCGACCGTGCGAAGGCCGAGATGCTGGGGGTGCCGACCGAGCGCGTGTTCGAGACGCTGCAGGTCTTCCTGGGCTCGGCCTACGTCAACGACTTCAACCTGTTCGGCCGCACCTGGCGCGTCACCGCCCAGGCCGACGGTCCCTACCGCCAGGAGATCCGCGACATCGAGCGCCTGCGCGCCCGCAACGACGCCGGCCAGATGGTGCCCTTGGGCTCCATCGCCACCTTCGAGGACATCACCGGCCCCTACCGCGTGACGCGCTACAATCTCTACCCCGCCGCCGAGGTCCAGGGCTCCACCCTCCCCGGCACCTCGACCGGCACCGCCCTGAACGAGATGGAGGCCAAGGCCGCCGAGGTCCTGCCCTCCGGCTTCGCCTACGAATGGACCGAGCTCGCCTATCAGGAGAAGCTGGCGGGTAACACGGCGCTGATCGTCTTTGCCGCCTCGGTCGTCTTCGTGTTCCTGGTGCTGGCCGCCCAGTACGAGAGCTGGGTGCTGCCGCTCGCCGTCGTCCTCATCGTGCCGATGTGCCTCCTCGCCGGCATCTCCGGCGTCCTCTGGCGCGGCCTCGCCAACGACATCCTGGTCCAGATCGGCCTCGTCGTCCTGGTCGGCCTCGCCGCCAAGAACGCCATCCTCATCGTCGAGTTCGCCAAGCAGGACGAGGAACAGGGCCAGACCCGCGCCCAGGCCGCCATCGCCGCCGCCCGCACCCGCCTGCGCCCGATCCTGATGACGAGCTTCGCCTTCATCCTGGGCGTGCTGCCGCTGGTCATCGCCACCGGCGCCGGCTCGGAGATGCGCCGTGCGCTCGGCACCGCGGTCTTCTCCGGCATGATCGGCGTCACCTTCTTCGGCCTCATCTTCACCCCGGTGTTCTACGTCGTCTGCCGCAGCCTGGCGCGCCGGCGGCGGCCGGCCCCGGCGGAGGTGGCGGCGTGAGCTGATACTGAGCTGACTCCGAGCGGGAAACGCACCCGGGGGTTTCGTCGCCCACCTCAGCATCAACCACCGCCCAGTCCACCACCGGCGGCCTCTACGCCTCGGAGTTCGGCAAGGACGGCCAGTATCTCCGGGCCCGCGTCGAAGGCCGACTCAACTTCAACACAGCATCGCCGCCAGCTCCGGCCACGCCAACGCCTATTCGTAGGATGATCTCGTCGTCGCAATCGCGAAGAGTGACCTCGTCCAACTCCTCGATACCTCTTCCTCGACTTTCACTGCTACTACATCTATTACCCGAGCCGTAGGCAGAACCTCCGGATGTTCAAAGTGGTGGCGGATGCATTGCGGTGGACGGAGCCGGTGCCACCGGACTCGTATGCTGTTGAAGCATCACGTTGAGGCCCCGCCGTTCACACCTGTGATTGATATCTTCTATGCAAGAAGTTCAGGCCCGTGTATCTTGAGTGCATGTTGCGGCCAGGAATGCGCAACAGAGCACAGTATTCGTGCGTGCCAAGGCGGTCGGGCGCTGTGAGCGCCAACTTCTTGTAGTTCTGGATAGCCGACGATCATCGCCGGTGGGGCAGAAGTGGGGAGGCGCAACATGACGCGGACCTGCAATCGACAAACAGGTGGATCCATCTGGCGTCGAACCAGCCGCTGCGCCTGCTCCACGTCCGCGCGAGCGTCGCTACTGGCAGCGACAGACGCTTTTCTGACGCAGGAGATTCAGGTGAAGTGCCGCCGGGCCTCATCCCGACAATGGGCGGGCCTGCCGAGCGAAGTCATCTACTAGCAGAAGGTCTTGAAGCAGCCGGGCGGCAGCGCCTCGAATGACCGGCCAGATGAAGGAGCGCTTGATCCGCTGACTATGGTCGGACGGGGGCATACCAAGCCGGTGCTCGGCGCGCTCGCGACCCTTGAGCAGACCTGGACCGCATGTGGCCTAGCATTCGGTCAGTTGCTCAACTCCGTGTCCCTGGCCCCCGGCGAGAGCACAAGAATCGCGGTTATCGACTGGACTCGGCGCGTTAAGGGTAGTCGACAGGATCAGACCGAGCAGATCGAGGATCTTCGATCGATCGGCGAGCAGGCACGGGCGCTGTCCGAAGTATCGAGCGCAGTTGCCAGCGAGTTGCAGCACGGCACGTCGGCACAACGGACGAACAGCACGTCTGGGCAGGCAGGCGTCACGGGTGGGCTCGGCCAATGGTTGGGCTTTTCCGTCGGTGTTGCCGGCAACACCGGCGTGGCTACCAGCGTTGCCACCACCGCCGGCAGAAAGCACGTAGCTGTGGACTTGGGCAGCATGTGCAGCAGCGCACCAGCAGCATCACCTCGGCCCGCGGCCGCAAAGCGGCTGTTATCACCGAGACGAGCGAGCAGGAGTCCGCGGTCGCGTCGTCACGTGTCCTGACGAATTACAACCATATGCATGCTCTTACCATCCAGTACTTTGAAGTTGTACAAGTCATGATACGAAATGCAAAGCAATATCAATAGATCCTTTACTATTCATTCCAGTGAAGTTGATTAAATTCGACCCTGTCAGCATAGAGCCATATATCCACGCTAATGAATGCAGCCGAAAGCGTCGATGCTGGCCCACCGCCGACCGAAATGGGGCAGTCTTGGAAGGATTGTCTAGCCCGCTATAGGGTCTTCACTTTTGTAGCACCGGCTGAGTTGACAGCTTTTGATAGCCTTCCAAGCCTCAAAGAGCAAGCACCTGGGCCAACAATTAGGTGGCCTGTTCTGTCCGGACGTTCCAAATATGGCAATACAGAGATTGACCCTTCCACAGTTACCCTAAACAATCCTCATGTCCGAGGATGTTCCCTGGTCGGCATCCAAGTGATATCGGATGCAACAGAAATTTTTGATAGCATCGAGCTTCTTAATAGCAAGCCCACATCTCTTTCAGTATTGGCAAAAGACATTACAAATGGCGCGGAGAAACGCTTTGCTCGAATTAGGTCAAGAAACATGCATTGTAATTCACTACTCCTCCGACCGAACAAAATGGAGGAAAATTCGTCTGCGTTATCGCATCTTTGTGCCGGAGCCGGCAATGGTCCTTCTTCTCGATCAAGAAGTAGAGCCACCAACCCAGGCGGTGGGCGGCGGCAAGGGCCCGTTTGCAGCTGCTGTTGCATGGACACGATGGACGGTACCAACTGAGAATATACTGGTCGAACAACACTTGAACCGATACGCCATGCACTACAGTTTGGCGGTCTGGCGAGCAGTGGCGTATCACTCCCGGAGGCATTGGACGCCTACGCGTACAACGGCGCGCCGGTTCTGATCAAATTGACCCGCAACCTGTCGCGATCGTGGGCAACATGCTCGGGTTCCGCCTTAATGACGAGCCCGAAGCCGGCTCTGGGAAAGAATGGTATGGAAAGCTGAAATCCTGTGTTGCCGAGGCCGCGGATCAGACCAGGCGCATCGCCCTCCCGACCGGCGGCGTCTTCGCCGAAGCGGTGCTGGGCACCTCAAACGCGGCCGAGAAGCTGGATATGACTCGGTTCTGGAACTGGCGGAATCGCCGATCCCGATCCTGCCGTCGGACATCGCGCCGCTCTCGCTCGACTCGCGCGCCCGCGACATGGACCTGCGCCCGCAGAACATGGAGCAGGCGCTGGCAGCCTTCCAAACGTTCGACAAGCTGCCCGACCCGACCATGGGCCAGGCGGCCGCACAGGCCCTGATGGCCAAGATCTTCGACGATATGAGCCATGCCACCGAAGCAGCAAGGACTTCCGAAGCCTCGCTGAAGCAATCCGGCGAAGGGGCACAGACCGCGGGAAAGACAGCCTGGCCGCGTACCAGGCGAGCCTCCAACACCAGCGCGAGATGACAAGGCTGGCGATGGACGCGGCCAAGACGCTCCTGCCTATGGTGGCACCAGAGACGGCGGCAGCCGGAAGCATCGGGAAGATCTCTGGGCGGCGGCATAAGCGGCGTTGGCGGGGGCGGACTCGGGCGGCTGCCGTCGAACGTGAACATGTCCAACACCGGCGCGGTGCTCAACGCGGCAGAGCGGCTCGACGGCAAAGCCGGCGGATTGCAGCATGCCAAAGCCGTGTTGAAGGATTGTTCGGCAGTCGCGTGAATGATGTAGCTAACAGCAAGACGACGGTAGCGAATTCTTCGAGTTCCTTCCCGCATGGAAGAACGATGATGAGGATGACAGTCCTGTCGTTAACAATCCCGATGCTGAAGCGACGCCTCCTACCGAAAGCCACTAGGCATCTAGCGCGGTAGGATACACTCCCGTGGGCCAGAATAACCACTTTCGTGCTTTAAAAGTTACGGAGTTAAGACGAGCAAACTGCAGCAAGCAAAGATTATAGATAAGCTTGTTGATTATTCTTTTCGGCAGTGGCGAGCCGCGGAAGGTTTCGACAAAACCGTAGACGCCCTTGAAGCGTTGCTCAATGTGGAAAAAGTAAATAAGGGTTTGTGCGCAGGACTGACCGCCGTCTGGTTGCGTGCTATGATGAATTTGAATCGTCGCGACCGTCGGGATCCGCTGCGAACTGCACTTGGCGGAGCCTTCAGCCAGCGAAATACTCAGAACGCGAACTTTGTTGATGCCGTCGGAGAGCGAGTGTACTTTGCTCGAAAAAGCATTGTTGACTTGCATTAGTGTTCAACAATATAGCCCATCATAATGAATCAATCGAAATGTGCCTCAATGTAATTCTCGGATACTTCCAGACTTATTTTAGATTCAAAAATGCCGAGAGCCTGATTTGGAATGATCTTGCGAGTTTCCGATAGCGCGGCTAGTGGATATATCAAACAGTGGAGGAACGAAGCTGCGCTCGCTTCATCTGGCACGGAGGAAAAGGTACATGAATTCGGCGCAGATCAAGATTACTTTGTGGATGCCATTGTAACTGTTTTGCGTGAGTTCAAAGTTCATCAGCAAACTGGCTTGCTCGCTCGGAGGCATCGAGGGGTCTTCTTCGTCTACAGGATCGTGGGCTTGGAAGGCATAGACTTTCATGCGGTGGGATTTTACTTTCCGCCGAATCAATCCGATCACATGACGTTTTTCGATTCCAACGTCGGTGCATATCAGACGTTTGCGCCTTGGACAGTGGGGAACAATCGCAGGTTCTTCTATCAGTTCTTCCAAGTTTATGGGAGGATAGCTGCTGACGTCCTTGGTGGAGAATTGAATCCTTACTATGCGATTGGGGTAACGAGCTGAGAATTGGCAGCGAATCGTCGGGCCTGAGAACCAGGTATCATTAACGGCCTAAGTGACAGCGTTGGGACGCATTTTATGCCACTCGGGCCACATGCACCCAAACCTGTCTCTATGCTACGCCAAGTGACCAAACTGCGGGATCCCGCCATGTCCACCGACGACTACATGCTGGGGCATGCCCCCGACGAGATGCGGCGGCTGGCGCGGCAGGCGGCGTTGGCGGGGGCGGAGACCGAGGCGTTCTTCCGCGGGGCCGGGATCACGGCGGGGATGCACGTGCTCGACATCGGCAGCGGGGCCGGCGACGCGGCGCTGCTGGCCGCCCGCCTCGTGCAGCCGAACGGCAGCGAGCACGGCATCGAGCGGTCCAAGGACCTGCCGAGTCGGTCCCACTCCTCGCCTCCCTGAACTCGCCCGAGGGGGCTCGGGGGAGCGCGGTGCGTTCCCCCGCTCGAGCCGTCAGCCCACCAGCTTCAGCAGCGCTTTCGCCCCCGCCTCGGACGAGGCCGGGTTCTGGCCGGTGACGAGGCGGCCGTCGGTGACGGTGAAGCTCTGCCAGTCCGCCGCCTTCTCGAACCGGCCGCCCAGGCGTTTCAGCTCGTCCTCGACGAGGAAGGGCACGACGTGGGTGAGGTGGACCGCCTCTTCCTCGCTGTTGGTGAAGCCGGTGACGCGCTTGCCCTCGACCAGCGGACGGCCGTCGGCCTGCACATGGCGCAGGGCGCCCGGCGCGTGGCAGACGAGCGCCACGGGCTTGCCGGCGTTCCAGAACGCCTCGATGAGGGCGATCGAGTGCGGGTCCTCGGCCAAGTCCCACATCGGTCCGTGCCCGCCCGGGTAGAACACCGTGTCGAAATGTTCGGCCCGCATCTCGGCCAGGACACGGGTCGTCGCCAGCGCTTTCTGGGCCGCCGGATCCGCTTTGAAACGGCGGGTGAGATCCGTCTGGCCGTCGGGCTCGTCGCTCTTCGGATCGATCGGCGGCTGCCCGCCCTTGGGCGAGGCCAGCGTCACCTCCGCGCCGGCGCCGAGGAAGGTGAAGTAGGGTGCCGCGAACTCCTCCAGCCAGAACCCCGTCTTGCGACCGGTGTCGCCCAGCCGATCGTGGGACGTCAGCACCATCAGGATCTTCATCGCCTGCCTCCATTGTGGCGCCCCGCCGCGTTGTCGCCCCCGCAGGACGGTCGAGCGGCCGGGTCCACCATGGTCGACACTACCGCTGACCGGCCGAATCGTTCCGCTACGGCTACGAAGGTCCGGCGTACCGACGCCGCCCCGTCCCGCCGTGCGGCAGCCCTAATCGAGCGCCGGCAGCTCGCGGCGGGCCAGGGCGGCGTCGCCGTCCTCGGGCTCGCCCAGTGCCCTGGCTGCCGCGGCGTTCCGGCTTTCCTACTCGTAGCTCGCGATCTCGACGAGGTTCCCGTCGGGATCCCGGATGTAGACCGACCGGATCGGCCCCACCGCCCCAGTCCGCATCACCGGTCCTTCCTCGATGGCCACGCCGCACGTGCCCAGATGCTCGACGACCTCGTCCAACGGCACGCCCGCGACGAAGCAGAGATCGGCCGACCCCGCCGTGGGGCGCCGCGCCTTCGGCTCGAACTCGCGGCCGGCCTCGTGAAGGTTGATCTTCTGCTGCCCGAACCGGAGCGCCTTCCGCCCGCCGCCGAACGTCACGACCTCCATGTCCAGCACGCGCGAGTAGAAGGCACCGCTGCGCTCGACGTCGGCGACGGTGAGCACCAGGTGATCGAACCTGTCGATGATCATGCCGATCCTGCTCCCGTCGGGATCCTTCGCGGCGTGCCGCAACCTGCCACCATGTGCGCCCTGCACGTTGCCATGGACCTTGATGACGCGCCGCTGCGCAAGCCCCGATCCGCGCCCCGCAGCCTTGGCCAAGGACGCGCTGCGGGCACCCTCCGGCGTGACCCCGACAGCACCGAAGGGGCCTCTACTTCGGCAGGCGGTAAATGCGGCCTTCTCTTCTGGAAATCCCCCTGGAACTTCCAAGAAATGCCACGGAACTTCCAAAGAGCATGCTTGCGTCGCCACGACTTCCCCCGCTTACACGCGAGTCGGGAGAGTGGGCGATCCTGCCCGATCACCAGGGCGAGCCGAGATGGCGCGACGGCCTCTGCACCATGTCCTTTGGACGAGGGAGCCGGCAGTGGTCGTTCGGCGGCGCCCGCCAGTCCGTCAGGGGGCGAAGACATGAGCAGCATCGGCCGCCATGCGGCGTTGGCGATACTGGCCCTGGGCCTTGCCGGCCCGGGGTCCGGTGCGGAGGCCGCCAACCAGCAGACCACGCTGCACCGGTTCACCAACGATCTGAACAACAATGCCGACGGTGCCTTTCCCAAGGCCGGCGTCGTCATGGACACGAACAAGTCGCTCTACGGCACGACCTACGAGGGCGGGGCCAACGGCCGTGGCACCGTCTTCAAGCTCGTGCGCACGCCGAACGGGCCGACCGCCTGGCAATATTCGACGCTCTTCAGCTTCTGCCAGTCGGCCGACTGCATCGACGGCTCCTACCCCGAGGCCGAAGTGACCCTCGACGCGCAGGGCAACATCTACGGCACCACCTACGAGGGCGGCGGCTCGGTCAAGCAAGGTCCGCTCAACTTCGGCACCGTGTTCATGCTGAAGAAGTCGGGCAACGGCTACACGGAGAGGGTGCTCTACGCCTTCACCGGCCTCGCCGACGGCGCCTACCCACGCTCCAACCTGCTGCTGATCAACGGCGAGCTCTACGGCACCACCTACGAAGGCGGAGACGACAGCATCAACGGCTGCCTCGACATCGGCTGCGGCACCGTCGTCAAGCTGTCGCCGACCTCCTTCGGCCCGTGGAAGCTGACCGTGCTCCACACCTTCTCCGGCAACAATGGCAGCGCCTACCCGCTCTCCGGCCTGACCGCCGATGCGGCCGGCAACCTCTACGGCACGACCAGCTTCGGGGGCGGCACGGTCTACAAGCTGACCAAGCCCGCCATCGCCAACAATCCCTGGAAGCACACCGTCCTGCACCGCTTCCTCCCAAACGACGACGGCGGCTCGTCGCCCCAGGGCGGCGTCGGCCTCGACAACAAGGGCAATCTCTACGGCACCACCTACGAGGGCGGCTCGGCGGATGCCTGCGGCGTCACCGGCTGCGGCACGGTCTACAAGCTGACCAAGCCCGCCAGCGCCAACGGCACATGGGGCTTCACCGTGCTGCACAGCTTCTCCGGCGGCAACGACGGCGCCTTCCCGCTGGGCACGCTCCTCGTCGGCCCGAACGGCAGCCTCTACGGCACCGCCAGCGAGGGGGGTGCCTTCGACTACGGCACGGTGTTCAAGATGACCCCGACGGGCGGCTCCTATGGCTTCACCCTGCTGCGCACCTTCCGCAGCATCGCCAACGGCAGCTACCCCTATGCCGGCGTCATCAAGGGCCCACAGGGGTCGATCTACGGTACCACCTACGAAGGCGGCTACACCGGCGGCAGCGGTGCGTGCGGATTCAACGACACCGGCTGCGGCGTCGTCTTCCAGCTCCCGCCGAACTGAACGCGACCGTCACCCTCGCCCGCGCCGGCTTCCGCTGTCGTGGGCGAGCGGACGTCAGATGCAGCTGGCGTTCTTGCCACGCTGCCGGGCGGCCATGAACATCTGGAGATATAAAAAAGTAAATCCCACTTTAGATAAGGAGAATGAAAACATCTTTGTTCATCTTGCAAAATTTTGGGACATCGAATATAATAGTATTTCTGTCTTGCGTGTCCAGGACTACTATCATTTCTGTGGAGTTGGGCGATGACAGCAAAGCCCTCGGTTTCGCGCCCCCGGGTCGAAGCTAACGCGATATGTACCCTCAAACGTTCAGGGCGTTGAGTCAGCGGCTTAACGCCCTGACGGAGGGCCGATTTGGCACGATGCCCCCGGAATCCGCAGCCAAAGACGAGGAGTCCGCTACCGGGGCTCGCGAAGCATCGGAAACATAGGCGGAGAATCGCCCGATCGAATCTCTCCCAGCACCCGGAAACCGTGACGTTCATAGAACAGCCTGTTGGTGGGGCTGGTTGCTTCGAGATAGGCCGGTTGCTGAGCGCGATCGCAGGCAACCAGCCCCTGCCGCATCAACTGCGCTCCGTATCCTCGCCCGTGATACACCGGATCAACGCCGATCAGTGGAATGTACCAGTGGGGAACATGGGGATGAAACTCGGCCATTTGTTCAAATAGGAATAGAACCTCGCTGAGCTTCGGATCAGACATATTCTGCTCAAACAGTTCGCCGATGGCGTCGCCGTCCGGCTGGACACCTGGAGGCAACCACTGTGCGACGCCGACAAAATCACCAATGACATAGGCGGAGTCATGGTCAAAAGACTTGCCGCCAAACAGGCTCACCAATGGCATAAATGTGTTGATGAACTGAAGCGCGTCAGGCCAGGCCCAGCGCGCGGCCGGATCGGCACTGAACGCCATGGTCATAGCCGCTTCAAATCGATCCTTCTCCGATCTGGTCACCAAGCGAGTTTCCAGCGCGTCGTGCACGGCTTTCCCTCGAATCTTGGGAGCGTAGTCGTTGCAGGCCAAGGTGGCGGATGGTGATCTGGCCTCGGTGGAGATGTCGTTCATGGCGTCCTCCTCTGACGGTGAGAATGACGCCACACTGCACTCAGGTCCTTGGCTCGGACCTGAAAAGTCCTGAACTGCCCTGAAGTTCGCCTTCAGAACCGCATTGGGCTATCCTGCCGTCCCGGAGGAGGTACCCTGGCAAATGGACTGGGAGTTCGGGAACTATCGGCTGAAGCGCGCCAACCAGTTGCTGATCGGGCCTGAGGGACCGGTGCAGCTTTCGGCGCCATCGTTCGATATCCTTAACACCCTCCTCAGCAAACCGGATGAGGTGGTCGGCAAGGACGATCTGTTCGAAGCTGTCTGGCCCGGCCGGGTGGTGGAGGAGAACACCCTGCAGGTTCACATCTCTCGACTGCGCAAGGCGATCCCCGCCGGAATGATAACGACGGTGCATGGCCGGGGCTACAAATATGCCGGCCCGAAGCCCATCGCGGTCGCGCTAAGATCCCAGGACAATCGCAGACCATCGATCGCCGTTCTGCCGTTTGACAATATGAGCGGGGACCCGCAGCAAGACTATTTCAGCGACGGCATCACCGAAGACATTATTGCAGGCCTCAGCAAGTTTAAGGATTTCTTGGTCATTGCCCGGAACTCCTCCTTCCAGTTCCGCGGAAGGGCGAATGATCTGGCCCAGGTGGCAAGTAAGCTCGGCGTCGAGTGTGTCGTCCAAGGCAGTGTGCGGAAGATTGGAAACCGGATCCGGATTAGTGCTCAGCTGATCGACGCCTCCTCGACCGCCCATGTCTGGGCCGAGCACTACGACCGCGAACTCCACGACATTTTCGCCATCCAGGATGAAATCACCCAAATCATCTCGGCGCGGCTGGCCCGCCAGGCAAGAAGTGCAATTGCCTCGCGCGCCAGGGGCCACCCGACCAGCAACATGTCCGCATATGAGAGCTATCTTAGAGCGCTGCAGCTGGCTGGCGCGTATGACACGGTGATCCAGGCGGAACCATATCTGCAAAGAGCCATCGAACTGGACCCTAGATTCGCAGCAGCGTGCGCCATGCTGAGTTTTGTCCAGTCAATAAAGTACTACTGGTCATACAACCGCGCACATCTGGAGTCGGGGCTGCAGATGGCGAAAGCCGCGCTGCAACTGGATTCTGAGGAGGCTTATGGGCATCTCGCCGGCGGCTTTGCCCTGATGTACATGCGCCGCTTCCGAGAAGCCGAAACATTCCTCGACCGCGCCGTTGCGTTGAACCCGAACGATCCGTTCATCCTCAGCATTCGCGCCCTTTTGCTGAACTACCTCGGCAGGTTCGATGCGGCACTTGCTGAATTAGACCAAGCGCGGCGACGAGACCCGTTCGCGGTAGGGTGGTTTGAGGACTTCCTTGGCATCATCCTGACAGGCACCGGACGCTATTCCGAGGCGCTCGCCTGTTACGCCAAGATGGCAATCGTGCCATCGTGGTCGCTGGTATGCGTTACCATCTGCCATGCCGAATTAGGTGAAAGACGAGAGGCCAAATATGCTTTAGAAAGACTTAGGGCAGGCTATCGTCATTTTCCCGGTATCACTGTTGATGGCATCATTAAAGAGGAAGTCTTTTACGAAGATCGCACGATCCTCGATCGTTACCGCGCGATCCTGCAGCGCATCGACAATGAAGAATGAACTTAACGGCGGCTGCGAGATCCTCGAGCTCAATGGCCAGCTGAAGACCTTCTGTCATCGGGGGCCTCGGTACCATTAGCACCCATTAACAATTTGAGGGCTCCGTACCAAGTACCATTAACGACCGCTAGGGACGGTTCGGGGTCGGTATTCTGAACCCTGTTACCTCCTGCCCCGATCTCAACGGCGACCGGACAGGCGACCCACAAGAGCATTGACTCGGCGATGATATAGGATTATTATCCTCCACCATGGACGACACCCCCTATCGCCTCGACCCCGAGTTCCGCGCTGGCCGCAACAAGCGCCGCCTCGTGCGGCTTATGGCGCTCGGCGCCACGGCCGCCAAGGCCGCGGCGAAGCTCAAGATCTCGGATGCCGAGCTGGATGCCTTCACCGCCGATCCGGACCTGCCGGACATGGTCGAGGCCTATCGCGAGATGTACGGCCGGCCGGAGGACGAGATCCTCCAGCGGCTGCGCGAGGTGGCGATCCAGGTCCTGCTCGAGTCGGTCGAGGAACGCGACCCCAAGGTCTGCGCCTGGTTCTTCCGCGAGCTGCAGCGCGGCCGCAATCCCTGCGTCACGCTGGCGAAGTCGGTCATGCGCGCCCAGGAGCGGGCGCAGCGTGAAGCTGCGGAAGTTGAGAACCCACCGCCGCCGCCCAAGGTGAAGCGGGTGCTGTATCCGCCCCGCGCTTACGACGACATCGAAGCGCTCCGCCACCGCATCACCGTCCGCCTCCGCGACCGGATCATCGTCGAGGCGCAGGCCAAGATGCGCGAGGAGGCCGAGGCCCGCGCGGCCGCAGGCGAGCCGCCGGCGCCGCGCCCTACTCCGACACCGCCGCCGGCCCTCACGCGCCGGCAGGAAACTCCTGAGGAACGCGACTATCGCCGCCTCCTGGCGAAGATCACCGGCAAGCGGATCAGGGTCCGCATGCGGGATCCGGATTTCGATAGCTCGTAGGCGCTCTCCGCGCGGCGACCTCGGCCCGACCCGTCCACCTTCAGCCCCACGTCCGCTCGCCTCCTAGCCCCCAGCCGATCCAAGGCTGCCCGGGGCCAATGCCGATTCCACCTTCCTGAACGCGCCCGTGGGGGTCCGGGGGAGCGCGGTGCGCTTCCCCGCCTTCTCCCTGCTGCCATCCGGGCACTGGATGGACCGGCCGGCGCGAACCGGCTATGCCCGCGCGCCACGGATGTGACGGGTGAGCGAGGGGCCGATGAGCGAGGGCAAGTACGGGTTCGAGACGCGGGCGATCCATGCCGGGGCGGCGCCGGATCCGACGACCGGTGCGCGGGCGGTGCCGATTTATCAGACGACCTCCTACGTGTTCGACGATGTCGACCACGCGGCCTCGCTGTTCAACCTGCAGAAGTTCGGCAACATCTACAGCCGGCTGACCAACCCCACGGTGTCGGTGCTGGAGGAGCGGCTGGCGGCACTCGAGGGCGGTTCGGCCGCCTGTGCCACGGCCTCCGGCCATGCCGCACAGTTCCTGACCTTCCTCAACCTGATGAGCCCGGGCGACCACATCGTGGCCTCGTCCAAGCTCTATGGCGGCTCGATCAGCCAGATGCGGCAGACCTTCCCGCAGTTCGACTGGAAGGTCTCCTATGTCGACCCGCGCGATCCGAAGAACTTCGAGCGGGCGGTGACGGAGAAGACCAAGGCCTTCTTCATCGAGAGTGCGTCGAACCCCGACGGGATCATCGCCGACATCAAGGCGATAGCAGGCATCGCCCACGCCAACGGCGTGCCGCTGATCGTCGACAATACCCTGCCCACCCCCTACCTGTGCCGGCCGCTGGAGTGGGGGGCCGACATCGTCACCCATTCGCTGACGAAGTATATCGGCGGCCAGGGCAACTCGATCGGCGGGATGATCGTCGAGGGCGGCAACTTCAACTGGGACAACGGCAAGTTCCCGCACATGACGGAGCCGTGTGCCGCCTATCACGGGCTGCGGTTCTACGAGACCTTCGGCACCTTCGCGCTGACCGTGCGCAACAAGGCGATCGGCCTGCGCGACATGGGGCCCTGCCTGTCGCCGATGAACGCTTTCCTCATCCTGCAGGGCACCGAGACGCTGGCGCTGCGGATGGACCGGCACGTCGCCAACGCCGACAAGGTCGCGGCCTGGCTCGCCAGCAACAGGCACGTCGCCTGGGTCAGCTATCCCCGCCTGCCGCAGAACCGCACGCCGCTGCTCGAGAAGTACTGCCCGCGCGGGGTCGGCTCGGTGTTCACGATCGGCGTCAAGGGCGGCTACGAGATGGGCGTGAAGCTCGTCGACAACTGCCAGCTGCTCAGCCACGTCGCCAATATCGGCGACACGCGCTCGCTCATCATCCACCCGGCCTCGACCACGCACCGCCAGCTCAGCCCCGAGCAGCTGGTGGCGGCCGGAGCCGGCCCCGACGTCGTCCGCCTCTCGATCGGCCTCGAGACCGTCGACGACATCATCGCCGACCTCGACCAGGCCCTGACGAAGGCGGCAGGCTGAAGTCCGGAGTAATGGAGAGTACGGCCGTCATGAACAGGTCGAACAAACCCGCAGGCGTGACGGCCGACGACCCAGCGCAGTCCAAAGTCGGCCAAGCCGCTTCCTCCGGAGAGACGCCAGAAGAGAAGAAGCAGCAGGCGCTCGCAGCACTTAGAGCCTGCAGCCGGCCCCTGCCGCCCGGCTACCGTTTCGACCGCGAGGACGCCAACTCCAGAGGGTGACGGGTCAGGCGATGGTGAAGCCGCCGTCGACGACGAGGTCGGTGCCGTTGACCATGCCGGCGGCGTCGCTGGCGAGGTAGAGGGCGGCGAGTGCTATCTCGACCGGCTCGGCGAAGCGGCGGGTGGGGACCTTCTGCTTGAACGCCTCGCCGACCTCGCCGGCCCAGACCTTGCGGCCGAGGTCGGTGGCGACCACGGTCGGCAGGATGGCGTTGGTGGTGATGCCGTGCGGGCCCCACTCCAGGGCCAGCACCTTGGTCATGCCGAGCAGGCCCGCCTTGCTCGCACAGTAGGCGAGATGGCCGTCGAGGGCGATGATCGCGGCCTGCGAGGCCATGTTGACGATGCGGCCGTAGCGCTGGCGGATCATCTGCTTGCCGGCCTCGCGCGCCCAGAGGAACGGGGCGCGGAGATTGATCCCCATCGTCCAGTCCCAGAGCTCGGCCGTGTGCGCCTCGGCGGGATCGAGCCGGGCGACGCCGGCATTGTTGATCAGGATGTCGAGCCGCCCCGCCTTGGCCGCCACGTCGGCCACGATGCGGACGGCGGCGGCCTCGTCGTTGACGTCCGCCACAAAGGCCAGGTGCTGCGAACCCAGCGCCTTCGCCTGCTCCAGCACGGCCTCGGCGCGGTCGATCAGGACGAGCCGGCAGCCGCGCTCGGCGAAGAGGTCGGCGATGACCCTGCCGATGCCGCCGGAGGCACCCGTGATCAGGGCGACCCGGCCGCTGAGGTCGAAGGCCTTGGCGAAGCTCAGGTCCATGACGCGTCCCTTACGCCTGGGCGATCTTCTCGTAGAGCGGCAGCAACGGCTCCTCCGAGCGCGGTCCGTACTGGGCGATGATCTGGGCGGCACAGGCCGAGCCGAGGTGGCCGCAGGCGGCGAGGTCGAGCCCGGCGGTCAGGCCGCGGAGGAAGCCAGCGGCGTAGAGGTCGCCCGCCCCCGTCGTGTCGACGATGCGCTTGGGCTTCGCGGCATCGATCACGTGGACCTCGTCGCCGCGCACCACGACCGAGCCCTTGGCCCCGCGGGTCAGGGCGGCGAAGGTCACCTCGCGGCGGACCTCCTGCAGCGCCTGGTCGAAGTCCTCGGTCTCGTAGAGGGCGGTGATCTCGCCCTCGTTGGCGAAGAGGATGTCGACCTCGTTCTCGATCAGCTCGACGAACTCGGAGCGCCAGCGGCCCACGCAGAACGGATCGGAGAGGGTGAGCGCCAGCCGGCCGCCGGCCTCGTGGCAGAGATCGGCCGCCTTGCGGCAGGCGGCCTTGGCTTCCGGCCGGTCCCACAGATAGCCCTCGAGGTAGACGACCGAGGCGCGGGCCACGAGCTCGGGGTCGACATCGTCCGGGGTCAGCTCGACACAGGCGCCGAGATAGGTCTGCATGGTGCGCTGCGCGTCGTCGGTGATGAAGATGAGGCAGCGCGCTGTCGACGGGCCGCTGGCCGAAGGCTGGCTGCGGAAGGTGACGCCGGTCGAGCGCATGTCGTGGGCGAAGACTTGGCCCAGCTGGTCGTCGCGGACGCGGCCGATATAGGCGGCCTTGCCGCCGAGGCCGGCGATCGCCGCCATGGTGTTGGCGCAGGAGCCGCCCGACATCTCGCGGCCAGGGCCCATGCGCCGGTAGAGGAATTCGCTGCGGTCCTCGTCGACCAGCGTCATGATCCCCTTCTCGAGGCCGAGATCGGCGAGTTGCGCCTCGTCCGCCCGGGCCAGGACGTCGACGATGGCGTTGCCGATGCCGAGCACGTCGATCCGGTCATGGGCGGAAGAAGCGTTACGCATTGGCACTCCTGGCGTTGGATGGCGCGGCGGACTATAGCGGCGCGCCCGGCGCCCTCAACCGCGCCGCCAGATCGGAGCGCCGATGCTGCAGGACCTCGTCCGTGCCTTCGCCGAGCTCAGGGATCCGCGGATTCGGCGCGTCGTGCTGATCAGCATCGGCCTCGCGGTCCTGACCTTCATCCTGCTGCTGGGCGTGGTGCAGGGTCTGCTCTACTGGTTGGGCGAGACCCCCTACCACTGGCTGAACTGGATCATCGGCCTCGCCGGTGCGGCCGGCACGGCGGTCGTCGCGTGGCTGCTGTTCCCGGCGGTTCTCACCTCCGTCGTCGGCCTGTTCCTCGACCGCGTGGTCGACGCGACCGAGGACAACAACTTCCCCACGCTGCCGGCTGCCAAATCGCCATCGATGACGGCGTCGATCGTCTCGTCCGTGCGGCTGGCGCTGACGGCGATCGTCCTGAACCTCCTGGTGATACCGGCCTATTTCGTGCCGGTGCTGAACGTCGCCGTCTTCGTGCTGCTGAACGGCTACCTGCTGGGGCGGGAGTATTTCGAGCTCGTCGCCATGCGCCGGCTGTCCTCGGCGGACGTGTCTGCGGCCAAGAGCCGCTGGCGCACGCCCATCCTGATCGTGGGGGGCCTCGTCGCCCTGCTCTCCCTCGTCCCGGTCGTCAATCTCGTGGCACCCGTGATCGGAGCCGCCCTCATGACGCTGCGATTCCATCGACTCACGGGCCGGGCGCCGCTGATGCCGCGCGCCACAAATTGACGTGAGTCCAGAGCGGTTGTAACGCTCCGCTCATCCAAAAGAACAGCTCGCGCCCGGCATCTCACCCGGCCCGCCGCATTCGTCCTGCACCCACCAGGGGAAAGCCTCATGTTTCGCAAGAAGGACAACGAGCCAGGCGGTCGTCCGCCCGGACTGTCGGAGCGCCCTGGCGAGCCCGGTGTGAGCCGTCCTGCCCTCGAGGTCCGCACCCCCGACCTGTCGCCGCGCACGGTCCAGTTGCCCGGTGCCTCCACCGAGCCCGCAGGCGCCACGGAACAGGGCAAGCGCCTGATCGTCGGTCAGGGCATCAGCCTCTCGGGCGAGATCACCGCCTGCGACCGCCTCGTCGTCGAGGGCAGCGTGACCTGCACGCTGAACGAGACCCGTGCGATCGAGATCACCCAGACCGGCCGCTTCACCGGCGGCAGGGCCGAGGTCGAGGAGGCGGACATCAGCGGCCTCTACGAGGGCGAGCTGACCGTCCGCAAGCGCCTCCTGATCCGCAGCACCGGTCAGGTCAAAGGCACCGTCCGGTACGGCGAGCTGGAGATCCAGCGCGGTGGACGCTTGACGGGCAACATCTCCATTACCGATTCGCCTCAACCTGTGGTAATGTCCGAGGTCAGCTAGAGAAGGACCGGGCCGACCGCCATGAGCACAGCACGTCGCAGGACCATCGGGTTCGTGGCGTTCGCGGGCATGGCGGTGGCGCTGTCCGGATGTGCCACCCCGGCCGACACCGGCCCGGACGATCTGGCCCGCTATCAGGCGATCGAGCGCTCGCAGCTGGCGAAGCTGCCGGATGATGTCGTGCTGGCCGGTCTCGACGAGAACCAGCTCAAGACCTATCTCGGCACGCCCACCCTCGTCCGCGAGGAGAACGGATCGCAATACTGGCGCTACAATCTCGCCGGCTGCCAGCTCGACATCTTTCTCTACCATGCCGCGGGCGGCGAGCCGCGCGTCGCCTATTACGACGTACGGCCGGCGGAGCCGAATCTCCCCGCCGGGCATTGCGACCTCCTGGCCGATCGCCTGAGGGCCGACGTCGGCGGCTCGATCTAGCCTCCGCTTTCCTCGTCCGAGCCGCCCCGGCCCAGCACGTCGCGCAGGTCGACAGTGCCGCTCCCAGGCCGCAAGGGCTTCGGCTGCGATGCCGCCGGCTTCCATCCCGTCAGGAACAGGAACTCGAAGGTGGCGGTGACACGCCCATCGGCCGTGCCGAACCGCTCGACGTAGGTCCGGCACGCCGTCGCCACGAGTTGCCGTGAGAGGCCGAGACGCGGCCGGTCGACCAGCGCGTTCGTCTGACCCATCCCACGCAGGTCCGCGAGCAGCCGGAGCGGATCGGCATAGGTGACGGTGATCCGCTCCACATCGGCGACGGGCAAAGCGAAGCCGGCCCGCTGCAGAAGTGCGCCGCCGTCGCGGACGTCGACGAAGGGCGAGATGCGGGCCGCCGCTCCGCCGCGCACGGCAAGTTCGGCGTCCAGCAGGCATTCGCGCAGTTCGTGCAACGTGTTGCCCCCCGGAAAGGCCAGCAGCAGCAGGCCATCGGGACGCAGGCTCCGGCGCAGCTGGATGAGCACACCCGGCAGATCGTTCACCCAGTGCAGCCCGAAGCCGCCCACGACCGCATCGAACCGCTCGTCGGCGAACGGCAGCACCTCGTCGTCGCCGACGACCCGCAGCGCCGCTTCGGTCCCTAGGCCCGTATCCGGTTCCAGGGTGACGACAGTCGAGGAGCGGTCCGCACTCAGACGATCTGCAAGGACTTCAGCCTCGGGGCCGAGCACCAGCACCGAGGCGAGATCACGACGGATCTCTGCGACGCGCTCGGCCAGGCGGTCGGCGATCTCGTCGTGCAGGAAGCGGACGGGCTCGCCCCGGCGCGCACGGGCGCGCCTCTGGGCGAGAAGGCCGCGATCGAAGAGGCGGGGAGCGGACATCGCCTCAGGCCGCCGGCCGGAGCAAGGTCGGGCGCCCGGTCCAGACCTCCAACGATCCGGCGCGGCCCCGCACGTCCTGCACACCACCGTAGTGCAGTCCGGTCAGGGACGCCCCTTCGAGCCGTGCCCGCTCGATCAAGGCGGCACTGGCGACGAAGGCGCAGTCCAGATCCCGTGTCATGCGCTCGAGGCGGCTCGCCGCGTTCACGGTATCCCCGATGACCGCGAACTCGAAGCGGGCGGAGCCGCCGATGTCGCCCATGATGACGGGTCCATAGTGGAGTCCGACGCCGATCCTGATCGCTCCTCGTGCATCGCTGCGGATGGCGTTCCAGGCATCGAGGGCATCCAGCATCGCTGCCGCACAGGCGAGTGCCCGAGCCGCATCGCCTGGCCTCGGCTCGGGCACGCCGAACGTCGCCATCAGGCCGTCCCCGATGAACTTGTCGAGCGTGCCGTCATGCTCGAACACCACCTCGGCCATGCGGCCATGAAACTCGCGAAGCAGGGCCATGGTCGCCTCGGGCCCGAGACCTTCCGCCAATGTCGTGAACGACTTGATGTCGGCGAAGAGAACGGCCGCTTCCAGCCGGCCGACCTGGCCGAAGGGGCGGTCGGCGGTCGCCAAGCGCTCCACCATGCTGGGTGCGACGTAACGGGAGAGGTTCGCACGACCGCGCGCCGCCTCGGCCTGATCGTAGATCAGCCTGCGCGCCCGGTAGGCGCCGTAGGCGAGGATCAGGGTCAGCAGGAGGGTGACGACGATCCGCACGACCGCGTCATCGACGTGCACGTAGTGCGGATCGAAGTAGCGCAGGAGCTGACCGCCCCAGTCGTCGGGCGCCAGATCGGCCAGCCCGATCAACGTGTCGGGCCGGCGTGCGATGACGAAGGTTCCAGCCGCCCACACGGCGGCGATCGTGCCACCGGTGGCGAGCACGATCAGCGGCCGGAAGGTGAGCGACGCCAGGGCAAGGAACAGCAGGGCGTAGAGGAAGCTCGGCTGGCGCAGGACGGTCTGCCACGGCCAGGCGTCGGGATAGGTGCGGCCGGGCGAGAGCAGCGCATAGGCCAGCACCAGGATGTCGAGAACGAGAAAGGTGTAGGCTGCCCAGCGCCGCTCGGGGTGATCGCGCAGGACGAGCCAGCCCAGGATGCCGAGGCCGATGAATGTGGCGAAGACACCCGCATTCTCGAGCGCGATGGCGGTGCCGTAGTTGAGCCCAAGCCAGATCAGTAGCACCGCCAGCATGGCGGTGCGGGCGATCGTCAGCCGGGCGAGGCTCTTGCGCTCGTAGTCCGCCAATGCGGCGTCGACCCAGGCGCTAGTCGGACGCCCACCATCGGCACCGCGGCGCACGGGCCCTTGCTGCGGCTCAGCTCAGAAGCTGGTCCAGCCGCTCGCGGGCGGCCGTCCGGTGAGCGGGCAGGATGCTGCTGCCGACAGCCGCGATCGCCGCGGTGAGCACCGTCGCGTCGTCGGTGAAGCCGAGCCCCATCAGCCAGTCCGGCACGACATCCACCGGCAGGATGAAGTAGGCGACGGCACCCCACAGCACAGCCTTCACCTGCATCGGCGTGGCGCGGTCCATGGCGCAGAACCAGGCGGCCAGCAGATCCTCGGCGAACGCGATGCGGGCGATGACGCGCGCCAGCTTCTTCCACAGGCGACGCTCGTCCGGAGCCTCATAGACGACGGGTAGGGTGGTCAGGGTCTCGCTCATGCCGCTTTATGTGTCCCCGGCGGCGGGCGCTACAAGGGCCGCGCGACCCGCGAAGCGGGCTCGGGCCCCTAGCGCCTCCTCGATCCGCAGCCCCTCGTTCCACTTCGCCATGCGCTCGGACCGGCTGAACGAGCCGACCTTCAATTGCGGCACGCCCCAGCCGACGGCGAGGTGGACGATGGTGACGTCCTCGCTCTCGCCGGAGCGTGCGGACACGATCCCGGTCATCCCGACCGCCTTGGCCGCTTTCCAAGCTGCCAAGGTCTCGGAGAGGGTGCCACGCTGGTTCGGCTTCAGGAGGACGGCCGTACAGGCGCCGCGCTCGGCGGCCGCGCGAACCCTGGCGGCGTCGGTCACGAGAAAGTCGTCGCCGATGACGAGGGCATGGTCCTTCGCACGTCGCGTGAACTCGATGAAGCCTGCTTCGTCGTCCTCGGCGAAGGGATCCTCGACCGCGAGAATCGGCCAGCGGTCGAGCCAGCCGAGCAGCAGTTCCAGCAGTCCCTCCCGGTCGAGGTCCCTTCCCTCGGCGGCGAGTCGGTAATGGCCAGCCTTGCCGAAGCTGCTGGCGGCGATGTCGAGGCTGATCGCGACCTGCTCCTTGGGCCGGAAGCCGGCGCGCTCGATGGCGCGGGTCAGCGTCGCCAAGGCGTCCTCGTTACCGGCGAACTCGGGCCAGTAGCCGCCCTCGTCGGCGACACCCTTCAGCCTGCCGGACTCCGCCATCAGCTCGCCGGCGTGCCGGTACACCTCGGCCGTCCACAAGAGCGCCTCGGCGAAGGTCGCCGCACCAGGACAGACGATCAGGAAGTCCTGCACGTCGAGCCTGCCGGCCGCGTGCTTGCCGCCGCCGAAGATCTGGATCTCGGGCAGCGGCAGGGTGCAGGCGCCTGCACCGCCGAGCCACCGCCACAGCGGCAGGCCGTGAGCCGCTGCCGCGGCCTGGGCAACGGCCATCGAGACGGCAACGGTGGCGTTGCCGCCGAGCTTCGCTTTCTCGGGCGTGCCGTCGAGCTCACACAAGGTCGAATCGACCGCGGCCTGGTCGGCGGCATCGAGGCCGCGAAGGTTCTTGGCGATCGGATCGTTCACAGCAGCGACAGCGTCGAGCACATCGGTGCCGCCAAGCCTCGTGCCGCCGTCGCGGCGGTCGAGCGCCTCGCCGGAGCCGGTCGAGGCGCCGGCCGGTGCGATGGCCCTGCCTACGGCACCTCGCGCCAGCTCGACCTCGGCCTCGACGGTCGGTCGGCCGCGGCTGTCCCAGACCCTGCGGCCCCGCACCGCGGCGATGCGCGTGCCGCTCACAGGCCCAACTCCACGGCCCAGGCTTCCCGTATCGGCATCAGCGTGTCGCTCGCATGGTGGAGGAACGTCGCCGCGACCCGGCGCACGCGCTCGCGGTCCTTCTCTTCCGTGATGTACTCGACCGGCGACTTGCCATCGACGCGCGCCAGCAGCAGGGCCGGCAGCAGGCTGGCTGCACGGGCCTCGAACAGCCGGCGGGGCTCCCAGACCACGCCCGCCATGTAGGTCTCGACCATGGTGTCGAAGCAGACGAGGAAGCCGTCCGACGCCCGCGGCGTCCACAGGCATTTCAGCAGCAGATGGTTGAGGCAGAAGGCGAGGTCGAAGGCGGGATCGCCGTACCAGGCGCACTCGGCGTCGAGGAACACGGGACCGTTGGGTCCGAGCAGGATGTTCTTCGGGCTGACGTCGCCGTGCACCAGGGCAAGCTTCGTCGTCGCCGTGCGCCGGGCGATGCGGTGCAGCGGGCGTTCGACCGATGGGTGGGCGGCGGCAGTCGCCAGGAGGTAGGGCTCCAGCCGGATAGCCTGGAAGATGGCATCGGTCGGAAACCGGCTCGCAATGTCGGGACGAAGCGCCGTCGCGGCGTGGACGCGCACCAGCCGGTCGGCGACGGCGCCGGCGGCCTGCGGCTCGGCCTCGCCGTCGCGCAGCACTTGCTTCCAGAGACGGTACCGGCTCGGGTCCAGGAAGGGCATCACCAGGGCCGAGGCGGCGGAATCGACGTAGAGCAGGTCGGGCACGGCCTCGGGAACGATGCCCCGGACCACGCGCATCCAGTCGGCCTCGTAGCTGTTGCGCTCGATCGGCGCCTGCCAGTCGGCCCGGACCTTCAGCTTCGAGAGTGCGCGCTTCACGCAGACGGGACCCTGCTCGATGTCGACGCGCCAGATGTCCGACGAGACGCCGCCCGTGAGCGGCTCGGCCAGAGGCTCGTCGTCGAGCCCGACGAACCCGCCGCGACGCAGCACTCCCAAGATCTCGTTCGGCGCGCCCTTCACGCGGACGGCTACTCCGGGTCCAGTGATCGCTTCCGCCACCGCTCCTGTGTTGCGGCCACTCTCCCTAACAGGCTCGTGAACACGTCGCCAGCGAACCGGCGTTAGGCGTCGGACGCTGAAGGAAGAGCCCGGGCGCACGATGGTCAGTGACCACGAGGCGCGCTAGGTGACGGCGCACATTCAGACCGGAGCCGATCGATGCGCATTGCCGCTGCCGCGACCACACTCGTTCTCTTCACCGCCGCCGCCCAAGGGGCCGAGGTGCAGGCGACGATCAACCTGATCGATGCGAACGGCATCGGCGCTCCGATCGGCACGGTGACGATCGCCGACGGGCAGGACGGCGCCGTGATCACGGCAGACCTGCACGGGCTGATGCCGGGCGAGCACGGCTTTCATGTCCACGAGAAGGGCGATTGCGGGGCGGCCGCCAATGCCGAGGGCAAGATGACGGCGGGACAGGCCGCCGGCGGTCATCTTGACCCCGAGGGTACGAAGCAGCACGAGGGTCCGAAGGGATCGGGCCATCTCGGCGACCTGCCCTTCATCTTCGTGGCGAGCGACGGCACGGCTAAGGGTGCGTCGACCGCACCGAGACTCACCGACGTCGGTCAGCTGAAGGGCAAAGCCGTCGTCATCCACGCCGGCGGCGACAATTACAGCGACCAGCCGAAGCCCTTGGGCGGTGGGGGGGCGCGAATCGCCTGCGGCGTGCTCGAGTGAGCGACGGCCGGACTATTTGACGAGGACGACCTCGCAGGTGAGCTGGCGCGCCACGCGGTGCGCCACGCCGCCGAGGACGATGTCGGCGAGGCCGGGGCGGGCGTGGATGCCCATCACGACGGCGGACGGCTGCTCCGCGGCGGCGGCGGCGACGATGGTCGGCACGGCATCACCCTCGACGGTGAGGCTGCGGACGTCGCTCAGCCCGGCCTCACGGGCGCGCCTCTCGGCCTCGCGCGCGACCTTGTCGGTGCGCCCCATGTCCTCCTGGAATCGGGCATACTCCTCCTCGACCGGCATGGCCTCGGCGCGCGCATAGTCCTTGATGGCCGTGTTCATCGAGGGGATCGGCACGACGTGGATAATGACGAGCCCCGCGGCCCGCGCGCGGGCGAGATCGGCGGCGACACCCAGCGCCTTCCAAGACCGCTCCGAGCCGTCGACCGCTGCGAGGATGCTAGCCGGCATCTGTCTTGGTCCCGTCCATCTGCACGCCCGCCATCGACCTTCGGCAATAGGACCATCCCCTTCCGCCGTCGACAGGCCTGCGCCCCGGTGTCCTGGATGGCCAGCGGGTTGTGATCGGTTCCACCCTCGCCTAGCTTCATGGGTCGACGAGGAGCCGCCATGACCTTCCATCCCTCCGTCTGCCCCCACGACTGCCCGAGCGTCTGCGCCCTGGAGGTCGAGAAGCTGCCCGACGGACGGCTCGGCCGCGTGCGCGGATCGGAGCGCAACGCCTACACGGCGGGCGTCATCTGCGCCAAGGTCGCCCGCTACCACGAGCGCTACCACCATCCCGATCGGCTGGGCTTTCCCTTGCGCCGCAAAGGGGCGAAGGGCAGCGGCGAGTTCGAGCGGATCTCGTGGGACGCCGCCCTCGACGAGGTCGCCGAGGCGCTGGCGAAGGCCGAGCAGCGGCACGGCTCGGAGACGGTCTGGCCCTATTGGTACGCCGGCACGATGGGGATCGTGAACCGGGACGGCATCAACCGGCTGACGCACACCAAGCGCTGGAGCCGGTTCAAGAGCACCATCTGCGTGATGCTGTCGGACACGGGCTTCCGCGCCGGCCACGGCCGCCGCTGGGGCGTGCCGGCGACGGAGATCGGTGCGGCCAGCGACCTCATCGTGGTCTGGGGCTGCAATCCCGTCAGCACGCACGTCAATCTGATGACGCACATCGCGCGAGCCCGGAAAGAGCGCGGGGCGAAGCTCGTCGTGGTCGATCCCTACCGCTCGCCGACGGCGGAGCAGGCCGACATCCATCTGGCGCTGCGCCCCGGCACCGACGGGGCGCTGGCCTGCGGCGTGATGCACGTCCTCTTCGCCGAGGGCCTCGCCGACCGCGACTACATGGCCCGCTACGCCGACGTCCCCGATGAGTTGGAGCGCCATCTGCGCAGCCGCACGCCGGCCTGGGCGTCGGCGATCACCGGGCTGCCGGAGGCGGCGATCCGCGAGTTCGCCCGGCTCTACGGCTCCACCAAGAAATCGTACCTGCGGCTCGGCTACGGCTTTACCCGCTCGCGCAACGGCTCGGCCGCGATGCACGCCGCCTCCTGCCTGCCGGTCGTGACGGGTGCGTGGCAGCACGAAGGCGGCGGCGCCCTCTACAACATGGGCGACCTCTTCAACTGGGACAAAACGATGATCGAGGGGCTGGACCGCCTCGATCCGTCGACCCGCCTGCTCGACCAGTCGCGGATCGGCCCGGTGCTCATGGGCGACCCCTCGGACCTCGCGGACGGTCCGCCCGTCACGGCGCTCCTGATCCAGTCGACCAACCCGATGTGCGTCGCCCCAGACCTCGGCCTCGTGCACCGCGGTTTCGCGCGGGAAGACCTCTTCGTCTGCGTGCAGGAGCAGTTCCTGACCGAGACGGCCGCCATGGCCGACATCGTGCTGCCGGCAACGATGTTCCTCGAGCACGCGGACATCTATCAGGCCGCCGCGCACCCGACGATCCAGCTGCACAAGCCGATCTTCGAGCCCTTCGCCGAGTGCCGCAGCAATCACTACGTCGTGTGCGAACTGGCGAAGCGGCTGGGCGCCGATCATCCGGGCTTCGCGATGACGGAGTGGGAGCTGATCGACGATCTCTGCCGCCGCTCGGGCTGGCCCGATGCCGAGACGATCTGGACCAAGGGCGGCCACGAGGTGCTGCCCGATTTCCGGACCGCCCATCACCTCGACGGTTTCCCCACCCCGGACGGCAAGTTCCGGTTCAAGCCCGATTGGGCGTCACTCGGCCCGCGTGGGCACCTGATGCCGGTCCTGCCGGACCACATGACGGCCACCGACGAGGTGACCCCGGACAAGCCCTACCGCCTCGTCGCCGCCCCGGCGCGGCAGTTTCTCAATACCAGCTTCACCGAGATGCCGACCTCCCGCCGACGTGAGGAGCGGCCGACGGCCCGCCTGCACGCCGACACGATGCGGCAGCTGTCTCTAGCCGACGGCGACCTGATCCGGCTCGGCAACGAGCGCGGCAGTGTCGTGCTCCGCGCGATGGCGCGGCCGGGCCAGCATCCCTCGACCATCGTCGTCGAGAGCATCTGGCCGAACCGCTACTGGGACGAGGGTGTCGGCATCAACCTCCTGATCGGCGCCGACCCGGCCCCGCCCAACGGCGGTGCGGCGTTCCACGACACCGCCGTGTGGCTGGAGCCGGTGACCGTGGCACAGGCGCAGACCCAACCGGCGATGGCCGACTGAGGCTCAGCGAAGGCTGCGTCGGTAGCCCTTGAGGAACAGATCCGTCGCCGCGGCGACTACCCGGTCGGCGGCCGGCTCCAGGGGACCGATCTCCAGGCCCAGGATCCCGCGCAGCCAGACGTCCGAGCGGCAGAGCATCAGGAACTGGGCAGCCGCGCGCTCGGACTCTGGAACGTCCAGCAGGCCCTTGTCGTGCAGGCTCCGCAGCCAGTCCGCGAGGCGCAGAACGCCCTGCTGCGGACCGGTCTCGAAGAAGGCACGCGCCAGCGGCGGGAACTTCGTCGCCTCCCCGATGACCACGCGGGCCACGGCCAGGACATCGGGTCGCATCAGCAGAAGCAGGTAGCGCTTTCCCAGCGCGAACAGATCCTGCTCGATCCGATCGGTCGCGGGATCGAGGATGAAGACCGAGTCGACCGCTTCCTGCCCGTAGACCCGGATCGAGGCCTCGAAGAGGTCCTCCTTCGACGGGAAGTAGTTGTAGAGGGTACCTTTCGACACGCCGGCGCGGAGCGCAATGGCGCTCATGCTGGCACCCTCGTAGCCGGCCGTGAGGAAGATCTCGCGCGCACCCGCCAGGATCTGGCGCGCCTTCGGGACGTCCAGCGAGGCCGGCTCGGCCCTGCGGAGGCTGGCGGTCGTCAGCTCCTTCCCTTCCGGTTCGAATTCGGTCCGTGGTTGAACATGTCGTGAATCCCTATATCCTGCAAGTGACCGAACGGTTCGGTCAGCGGACGGTCGATGGCGAAGAGGGCAGCGGTACCGCTGGCGGTCCTGCTCCTGTGCGGCGGCGCAGGGGCGGGCTGGTATTGGTGGACCGAGCTCCGCTTCCTGGAGCGCACGGACAACGCCTACGTCCGCGGCGACCTCGCCATCGTGAGCCCGCGGATCACGGGCCACGTGGTCTCCGTCGACGTCGACACCAACACGCCCGTGAAGAAGGGCGACGTGCTCCTCCGCATCGACGACCGCGATTTCCGCGCCAGAGTTGACGAGGCCGAGGCGGCCCTGGCCGCCAAGACCGCGCTGGTCGAGAGCACCCACAGCGAACTCGAGATGCAGGCGACCAGGATCGCCGAGGCGGAGGCGACTCTCGCCAGCGCCAAGGCGAACGCGGCACGTGCCCGCAGCGACCTCGATCGCTATGTGCAGCTGGCCGACAAGCGGAATGCCAGCCGCCAGCAGCTCGAGAGCGCCCAGGCCGAAGCCGAAGCCACGAAGGCCGCCGTCGATGCCGCCGCCGCCTCGCTCGAAGCGGCGCGCGACCAGGTGGGCGTGCTCCGCGCTCGCCAGGCCTCGGCGGAAGCGGAGAAGGGCATGGCCGGCGCCGTGCTCGAGCGTGCCAAGATCGACCTCGATTACACGACGATCCAGGCACCCATCGACGGGGTCGTCGGCAACAAGGCGGTACAGGTCGGCGACTATCTGAAACCCGGCCAGCAGCTGATGGCCGTCGTGCCGATGGACGCGCTCTACATCGAGGCGAACTTCAAGGAGACGCAGATCGCCCGGATGCGCTCCGGGGCGAAGGTGCAGCTGAAGCTCGACGCCTACCCCGACCAGCCCCTCGAAGGCACCATCGAGAGCTTCGCGCCGGCCAGCGGCTCGACCTTCAGCCTGCTGCCGCCCGAGAACGCCAGCGGCAACTTCACGAAGATCGTGCAGCGCGTACCCGTGCGGATCGCCCTGCCCAGGGACAACCCGCTGAACGGACGCCTGCGGCCGGGTCTTTCCGTCGTCGTCACGGCCGACACGCGCCAAGCCGGCGACGGGCCGATCGCCGCCGCCGCCGGAGAGCCTTGAACCACCCGCCGAACCCGTCCTCCAGCCGCAACCGTGCCGGCTGGATCTTCATGGCGGTCGGCATGTTCATGGCGATCCTGGACATCCAGATCGTCGCCAGCTCGCTGGGCGAGATCCAGGGTGCACTCTCCGCGGCCCCGGACGAGATCGCCTGGATCCAGACCTCCTATCTCGTCGCCGAGGTCATCATGATCCCGCTGTCGGGCTTCCTCGCCCGGCTGCTCTCGACCAGGGTCCTGTTCACCGTCGCCTGCAGTGGCTTCACGCTGGCCAGCATCGGCTGTGCAACCGCCGACACGCTGAGCACCGTCATCGTCTGGCGCGCCATCCAGGGTTTCCTCGGTGGCGGCATGATCCCGACCGTGTTCGCCACCGCCTTTCGCGTCTTCAAGCCCCATGAGCAGGCGAAGATGTCGGCGATCCTGGGGGTCATCGCCACGCTCGCCCCGACGATCGGCCCGTCGCTGGGCGGCTGGCTGACGACCACCTTCTCCTGGCACTGGCTCTACCTCGTGAACGTCCTTCCGGGCGTGGTGGTCGCGCTTGGCGTCTGGACCTTCGTCGACGTCGACCGGCCGCGGCCCGAGCTGCTGCACGGATTCGACTATCTGGGCCTGATCGGCCTCGCCGCCTTCCTGGGAGCGCTCGAGGTCGTGCTCGACGAGGGGCCGGACAATGACTGGCTGGCGGACGAACTGGTCCGCGACATGGCCGTCGTCACCCTCTGCGGTGCTGTGCTGTTCTTCTGGCGAGCGCTTTGGCACTTCAACCCGATCGTCGATCTGCGAAGTTTCCTCGACCGCAACTTCGCCGTCGGCTGCTGCTTCAGCTTCGTGCTCGGCATCGGGCTCTACGGCAGCACCTTCGTCCTGCCGCTCTTCCTGGCCCGGGTCCGCGGCTACAACGCCTACGACATCGGCATTGCCATGACGGTGACGGGCGTCGTCCAGCTCTTCACCGCTCCGTTCGCTGCGCGCCTCTCCAAGGTGCTGGAGCCGCGGGTGATGCTGGCGATCGGCTTCGGCCTGTTCGCGCTCGGCATGTTCATGAACGCTGGCCTCAACGCCGACACGGGCGTGCGCGAGCTGGCGATCCCCCAGGCGCTGCGCGGCATGTCGCTGCTCTTCTGCTTCATCCCGATCAACCGTCTGGCCCTGGGGACCCTGCCGCCGGAGCAGCTCAACAATGCGAGCGGCCTCTACAACCTGATGCGCAACCTGGGTGGTGCCGTCGGCATCGCCCTCATCACGACGATCCTGCAGCAGCGCGACAATCTCCACTGGTCGCGGCTCGGCGAATCGATCGACATGACCCGGCCCGAAGTGCGCGCCGCCATCGACCGGCTGGCCGGCCGGTTCGGCGACCTTCTGCCGAGCGACGCGCAGAATGCGGCGATCCATCAGCTGGCCCGCCTCGTCCAGCGCGAGGCGATGGTGCTCACGTTCAATGACACCTTCGTGCTGTTGAGCCTGTTGTTCCTGATCGCCTGCATCTGCGTGCCGGTGATTCGCCGGCCGCGGGCGATTCCGGGGCCGGACGCCGACGCCCATTGATCCCGTTGCAATAAGCCGTCGGCCGCCGACAATGGACGGCCAGCAGGGAGTTGACGGCCGATGAACGAGATCCTCTGGCAACCGTCGCCGGAACGTGCCGCGGCAACACAGATCGCACGGCTCGCCGCGCGCCACGGGTTCGAGGGACGCGGTGCGATCTATGCGCTCTGGACGTGGTCGATCGCCCATCCCGAAACCTTCTGGCAGGAGGTCTGGGACCTGGGCGGCGTGATCGCGAGCCGGCCGGCGACCCGGGTACTCGTCGACGGCGACAGGATGCCGGGTGCCAAATGGTTCGAAGGTGCCCGGCTCAACTTTGCCCAGAACCTGCTCCGACGGTCCGACTCGAATCCTGCCATCATCTTCCGCGGCGAGGACGGATCGAGGCGCGAGCTGACCTGGGCCGAGGTCACGCGGCAGGTGACCGACATCGCCGCCGCCCTGCGCCGTGAGGGTGTGGGCCCCGGCGACCGCGTGGCCGGCTACCTGCCGCACATCCCAGAGACGATCATCGCGATGCTTGCCGCGACCGCGGTCGGTGCCGTCTGGAGTTCCTGCTCGCCCGACTTCGGGGCCCAAGGTGTCCTCGACCGCTTCGGCCAGATCGAGCCCAAGGTGCTCTTCGCGGTCGACGGCTACCGCTATGCCGGCAAGGCGATCGACATCCGCGACAAGGTGGCGACGGTAGCTGCCGGCCTACCCACGCTGCGCAAGCTCGTCCTCATCCCGTTCCTGGATCCCGCCGCAACGCACGAGGGTGCTGTGCGCCTGGAGGACTTCGCGGCCAGGGCGGTAGGGCCGCTCGACTTCGCCCAGATGCCCTTCGATCACCCGCTCTACGTGCTCTACTCTTCGGGCACGACCGGCAAGCCGAAGCCGATCGTCCACGGTGTCGGCGGCACGCTGCTCCAGCACATCAAGGAGCACCGGCTGCACACCGACCTGCGGCCCGGCGACCGCATGTTCTACTTCACCACCTGCGGCTGGATGATGTGGAACTGGCTGGCCTCAGCCCTGGCGAGCGAGGTGACGCTCGTCCTCTTCGACGGCTCGCCGTTCCACCCCGATCCCGAGGTCCTCTGGCGGATCGTGGCCGAGGAGAAGGTCAACGTCTTCGGGACCAGTGCGAAGTATCTGGACGCCTGCAAGAAGGCCGATGTCACGGGCGGCGAACTGCCCGATCTGCGCGCGATCCTCTCGACCGGCTCGCCGCTGCTGCCGGAGAGCTTCGACTGGGTCTACGCCGCCATCAAGCAAGACCTGCAGCTGGCCTCGATCTCGGGCGGCACCGACATCGTCTCCTGCTTCGTCCTGGGCAACCCGGCAGGCCCCGTCCGCCGCGGCGAAATCCAGATGCGCGGGCTCGGCATGGCCGTCGAGGTCTGGGATCAGGACGGTCGGCCGGTCGTCGGCCACAAAGGTGAACTCGTCTGCACGCGCCCGTTCCCCTCGATGCCGATCGGCTTCTACAACGACGCCGACGGCAGCCGGTATCGGGCGGCCTATTTCGAGCGGTTTCCCGGCGTGTGGTGCCACGGCGACTGGGCGGAGATCACCCCAAGCGGCGGCATGGTCATCTACGGCCGCTCGGACGCCGTGCTGAACCCCGGGGGGGTGCGGATCGGCACCGCCGAGATCTACCGCGAGGTCGAGCAGGTGCCGGAGGTGCTGGAGGCCGTCTGCATCGGCCAGGAGTGGGATGGCGATGTTCGGGTCGTCCTGTTCGTGCGGCTCCGCCCGGGCATCGAGCTAGACGACGACATCACCGATCGGATCCGGAAGCGGATCCGTGCCAACGCCTCGCCACGCCACGTGCCGGCGCGGATCCTCCAGGTGCCCGACATACCCCGCACCCTGTCCGGCAAGATCACCGAGCTGGCGGTGCGCGACATCGTGCACGGACGGCCGGTGAAGAACACCGAGGCCCTGGCCAACCCGCAGGCGCTGGAGCATTTCCGCGACCTCGACGACCTCGCGTCATGATTCTTGTCTGACGCCCAGCGGCGCAAGCGGGCGCTCCTCCCCCTCGGCACGGCCGCGCTGTTCCGCCAGACCGCCGTGAACAGCGGACCCGTGGCGCTCGGCCTCGGAGGGCTGCTGGTCTTGGGGCTGGTACCTCTCCCGTTCGCCCTCGTCGGCTTCCTGGTGTCGCTGCCCTTGTCCGCATGGCTCGCCTACCGGCGACAGCGGGAGGTGGATTCGATCGCCGCCTGGCTGGAGCGGCTGCCCGAGGATCAGAGCGGCATCGGCGGCGAGACCGCGGATTCTCCCATCGCCGACCGCGTCCGCCGCCCGGTCCTGGAGATCTTGCGGCAGGCGCGGCAGGAGTCGCGCCGGATCGCAGCGCAGCAACGTATGCTCGCTTCCGTCATCGAGGCGGTGCCCGATCCCATCCTCCTGATCGACGGGCGGATGAACGTCGTCCAGGCCAACGCGGCGGCAAGGCGCGCCTTCTCGGCACCTGCCGGCCGTCCGCCCCTCGTGCGCGTCGTCCGCGACCCGGGCCTGCTGGCGGCCGTGAGCGGCACCCTCGCGTCGGGCAGCGCCAGCAGTGTCGCGTTCTCGACGGCGGTCGACCTCAACAAGCAGTTCAGCTGCCGGATCGAGCCCGTCGACCTCGGCGACGAGCAGGGCGTGCTCGTAGCCCTTCGCGAGCAGACGGAGCAGGTGATGATCGAGCGGATCCGCTCGGACTTCGTCGCCAACGCCAGCCACGAGATCCGCAATCCTCTGGCCGCCATCCAGGGCTTCATCGAGACGCTCCAGGGTCCGGCCCGCCACGATCCGGGGGCGCGCGACCAGTTCCTCGGCATCATGGCCGAGGAAGCCGCGCGCATGGCGCGGCTTGTCGACGACCTGCTCTCGCTGTCACGGATCGAGCTCGCGGCCAACCGGCCACCGACGCAGCAGGTGTCCTTACGTGCGGTGCTGGATCAGGTCCTGGAGCGGATGCGGCGGGTCGCCGAGAAGCAGCAGGTCGAGATCGCCGACGACGCACCGGCGATCCTGCCCGAGGTCGTGGGCGATCCGGATCAGTTGCACCAGCTGTTCGTGAACCTGCTCGACAATGCGATCAAATACGGCGGCGCGAGGACGACGGTCCGCCTCGACGTGAAGCTGCTCGAAGCGGCTCCGGCCGAAGCCGGTGCGGCGGCCGGGCGTCCATCGGTGCAGGTCGCTGTCTCCGATCGGGGACCTGGGATTCCGGCGGAGCATCTGCCGCGCCTCACGGAGCGCTTCTACCGCGTGGACAAGGGCCGTTCGCGGCGGATGGGCGGGACGGGCCTCGGGCTGGCGATCGTCAAGCATATCGTGCGCCGCCACCAGGGCCATCTCGACATCGCGAGCGAGATCGGCAAAGGCAGCACCTTCGCGGTGACCCTGCCTCTCGGTCACGCCTCTGTCACAGAGAATGCATAAAGGACCGGCGACTGCTTTGCAGGGACCGGCGACGTCGTGGGCCCCGTCCTGCTAGAGGCGTGTCGAGTGTATCGACGTTACCGGTGGCTATCGGTTGCGCAGCCATCTCGTGTGACCAGCATGCGCCGCACCGGCCGAGGAGTGTGCCAAGGATGACCGACATCACGGACCTGCAGAGCAACCGGCATACGGTCCGCTCCTTCGACGAGGACCTGTCGCTCCTGACCGCGAAGGTGATGGAGATGGGAGCCGTGGCCGAGAAGCAGGTGGCCCAGTCGATCGAATCGCTCGTGAAGCGGGACGGGGATCTGGCACTCGAGGTCATGGAGAGCGACTCCGTGATGGACGGCTTCGAGGAGGAGATCGACCAGATGGTCGTGGCCCTCCTCGCCAAGCGCCAGCCCATGGCGAGCGACCTGCGCATGATCACGATGGCGCTCAAGATCTCGAACGATCTGGAGCGCACCGGGGACTACGCCGTCAGCATCGCCAAGCGGGCCCAGCGCCTGGCCGAGCAGCCCGAGACGCGGCACATCGTCACCATCCCGCAGATGGGCAAGATCTGCCTCGGGATGCTGAAGGACGTGCTCGACGCCTATGTCGAGCACGACGTCGCCAAGTCGAACGCGGTGTGGGAGCGCGACAAGGAAGTCGACACTCTCTACACGGGCCTGTTCCGCGAGCTGATCACCTACATGCTGGAAGATCCGCGGACGATCAGCCGGTCGATCGACCTGCTGTTCATCGCCAAGAACCTGGAGCGGATCGGCGACCACGCGACCAACATCGCGGAGAAGATCAGCTACATCGCGGAAGGCCGGCAGATCAACCGGCCCAGGCACGACGCGGTATGAGACCGCTCATCCTCGTCGTCGAGGACGAGCCGCCGCTGCAGAAGCTGCTCGCCTACAACCTGGAAGCGGCGGGCTTCGAGGTGGTGCAGGCGTTCGACGGCGAGGAGGCGGTGACCCTGATCGAGGAGCGCACGCCGGACCTCATCCTGCTCGACTGGATGCTGCCGCAGGTCTCCGGCCTCGAGCTGTGCCGCCGGCTGCGTCGCCGTGCCGAGACGGCTCACCTGCCGATCGTCATGCTGACCGCACGGGGCGAGGAGCCGGACCGGCTGCGCGGCCTCGACACTGGGGCCGACGATTTCATCACCAAGCCCTTCTCGCCGGCCGAGTTGGTGGCGCGCATCCGTGCCGTGCTGCGCCGGGTTCGACCGGCCTTCGCCGAGCAGATGCTGAGCTTCCACGACCTGCGAATGGACCTGGCAGCCCACCGCGTGTTCCGCGGCGAGCGCGAGGTGCATCTGTCGCCGACGGAGTTCCGCCTGCTGCGCCACTTCCTGGAGCATCCGGGACGGGTGTTCAGTCGTACCCAGCTGCTGGACCGGGTGTGGGGCTCGGACCTGGAGGTCGAGCTCCGCACCGTCGACGCCACGATCCGCCGCCTGCGGCGTGCGCTGAACCTCGGCACCGAGGCCGACCTGCTGCGTACCGTCCGCGCCGAGGGCTACTCGCTGGACCACAAGTTCGCGGCAGCGGGCGTTGGTACCGGCATCGACGGCGACGATGAAGGTGCCGCCGTCCGCGACGCCATGGGCGCCTGAACCGACGTCAGCGGAACGTCGGCAGCGCAGCCGAAACCGTCAGGCGGGTCAGCACGCCCTTCATGATCTCGGCTGCCGTGACTCCGATACCGTTCTGCACCCAGTCCGCCAGTTCCTCGAAAGCGCTCCGCCGTGGCGGAAAAGGCTCCAGCGAGACCGGGGCATCGCCCGGCAAGCCAAGCTCCTGGCGGATCAAACCGACCGCCTCGTCGAATCCGCCGAGCTTGTCGACGAGGCCATTGCCCACGGCGGTCGCACCGAGCCAGACGCGGCCTCGCGCCAGCCGGTCCACCTCCTCTGGAGACAGCTTGCGCCCGTCGGCGACGCCTTTGGTGAAGGCGCCGTAGAGGTCGTCGAGAATGGCTTCGAGCCGCGCCCGCTCGGCGTCGGTGTAGGGCAGGTTCATCGACCAGAAGCCGGCATTCTCGCCGCCGGGAATCTCGGCCCAGGTCACGCCGAGCTTGTTCCACGCTTCGGCGAAGACGGGCTTGCCGGCGATGACGCCGATCGAGCCCGTCAGCGTTGCCGGCTGGGCCACGATGCGGGTCGCGTTCATCGCGATCCAGTAGCCACCCGAGGCCGCCGTGTTGCCCATCGAGACGATGACGGGCTTGCCGCGGGCCACGGCCTTGCGGACCTCGTTGGCAACGGTCTCGGACGCCACCGCCGAGCCGCCCGGTGAATCGATCCGCAGCAGGATGGCCTCGATGCCGGAATCTTCGCCGGCGGCGGCCAGCGCACCGCTCGTGTCGTCGGCCCCGATGCTGCGCGCGGGAGAGCCGTTGCCGCGGTGGATCTCGCCCACCGCCCGCACCAGCGCCACCTTCGCCGCCTTGCCCGTCGGCGCCGGAACCGCCTCGGCATAGAGGTCGAGCGGAACGACCTCCGCATGGGCGCCGGCCCGGCCGAGCGCGTCGTCGAGCGTGGCGTCGCTGTGCCGGATCTGGTCGATCAGTCCCAGCGAGACGGCCTCGCTGCCGGTGTAGGGTCCCGCTCCGAGAATCTGGCGCACACGCTCGGGCGGCAGCTTGCGACCCTCGGCGATGCCGTCGACGAGTTGCGTCGTCAGGCCATCGACGATGTCGGTCAGCATCTCCTTGTTCGGTGCGGTGATCGCCGTCTCGCTCAAGCTCTCGAACGCTGTCTTGTATTCGGCCCGCCGTGCCACCTCGAAATCGACGCCGAGGCGCGTCAGCAGATCCTTCACGAACGGCACCTGCGCCATGATCCCGGTCAGGCCGACGAGGCCGACCGGCTGCATATCGATCCGGTCGAAGGCGGCGGCGAGATAGTAGCCCTCGTTCCCGGGACCCAACTCGCCGAAGCTGTCGGCGTGCGCGATCGCGAATTTGCCCTTGGCGCGGAAGCGCTCGACCGCCTCGCGCAGCTCCTGCGCCACCGCCAGTCCGTGTTCACTGTCTTCGACATGGGCGACGAGCCCAGCCACCCGCGGATCGTCGCCGGCAGCATCCAGGGCCGATACGACGTTGACCACGGTCAGCTCCGGCCGCAGACCGAACTCGGTCAGGTCGGGAAGTAGAGATGCCTCGGGCAGCGTGCCGCGCAGGTCGGCTTCGAGCAGGATCCGGTCAGGGAGTGCCGGTGGACGGCCGAGCGAGCCGGCCAGCCACCAGCCACCGATGCCGGCGATGACGAGGAACAGCAGCGTCAGCGCACCGACGGTGGCGAGAATGCCGACGATGATGCGTCTGATCACCCGCGTCGCGTCTCAGGCCGCGGCTCGGGCCGGGCGCGCGCGCTGGCTCGCCGTCTTGAGCTGGCCGCAGGCGGCGAGGATGTCCCGCCCGCGTGGCGTGCGGACCGGCGAGGCGTAGTTCGCCGCCTCGACAATCTGCGCGAAGGAGCGGATGCGTGCGTTCGACGAGCAGGCGTAGGGGGCACCGGGCCAGGGATTGAACGGGATCAGGTTCACCTTGGCCGGAATGCCGTCGAGCAGCCGAACCAGTTCACGGGCATCGGCATCGCTGTCGTTCACACCCTGCAGCATGACGTATTCGAAGGTGATCTGGCGCCGCGCCGGGTAGCGCCGGCAGGCGTCGAGCAGCGTTTCGATGTTCCACTTTTTGTTGATCGGCACCAGCTCGTCGCGAAGCTCGTCACGAACGGCGTGCAGCGAGATCGCGAGGCCGACCGGCAGATCCTGGCCCAGCTGGTCGATCTTCGGCACCACGCCGGAGGTCGACACGGTAATCCGCCGCTTCGACAGGTTGAGCCCGTCCTCGGCCAACGACAGGCGCAGCGCCGCGACGATGGCGTCGTAATTGTAGAGGGGCTCGCCCATCCCCATGACCACGATGTTGGTGAACAGCCTGCCGTCGCGGACGGTCGGCCATTCGCCCAGCGAGTCGCGGGCGACAAGCATCTGCGCCAGGATTTCGGCAACGCCGAGATTGCGCACCAGGGGCATGGTGCCGGTGTGGCAGAACTTGCAGGTCAGCGTGCAGCCGACCTGCGTCGAGATGCAGAGTGCACCCCGGTCGTCCTCGGGAATGAAGACGGTCTCGACCTCCTGCCCGTCGGCGAACCGCAGGAGCCACTTGCGCGTGCCGTCGCTGGAGCGCTGCTCGGCGCTGATCTCGGGCCGGGCGACGGACCAGCGCGTCTCCAGCTTCTCCCGCAGCCCCTTCGGCAGCGTGGTCATCGTCTCGAACGACGGAGCCCCCCGGCAATAGAGCCAGTGGAAAAGCTGCTTGGCGCGCAGACCGGCCTGACGCTCCGCCTCGCCTTCCGCGAGCAGGATTTCGCACAGGGTCGCCACGTCGAGACCGATCAGGGACGGCAGCCCGTCCCCTGCCAGTGCTCGGGGCTGGACGTTACTTGCAGGCATCGACCATCGCGTTGTAGGCGGCCGTGAAACCCTTCAGCGAGTAGGTGTCGGTCGAGCTGGTGCCCTTGCTGGAACTGCCCTTGGCGACCAGCGTCGAGCCCCTCTTCATCGCGTCGATGATGGCCTTGTCCTCCTTGTCCGAGGTGGCCCAGGCATGCTCGCCCTTGGTGAAAAGCTGCCAGCTCCTGCCGTCGACCGTCAGCGGCGCCTTAGAATCGTCCTTGTAGGCGTAACCCGGCTGGACACTCACTTCCTCTTTCGGCGGGCTGGTCGGGAATCGTGTCACGAGAAGTGCCGGGTTGCTGCGCTTGGAATAGTTGCCTTCCTGCTTCGACGGTTCCGTGGCGGCGTAGCAGGTCTTCCCCTGCGAGTCGGTGAACGAGTAGACGGCCCAGTTGTTGTGCGTCGATACGAGCTTGGGCGCACTGGCCTCGGCGAAGGCGTGTCCTGCCATGGCGATGGTGCCGATGGCGAGGCCACAGAACATGAGGTGCCGCATCGTTCTCCGCTACATCTGGTGGGACAGGATCACAGATGACGCAAGCATAGCTGCCCGCCACCCATCGGGAAAGCGCCCGGGCCGCGAATGCGTCACTGCCGCCGCGTCGGCGTGATCCCGTGCACGTGCTGGGGAACCGGCTCCGTGGGCCCGCCGACACGCACCGCACGCTCGGCGAAGCGTCCGTGCGTCAGCATACGGTCGTACATCACGATGGCCCCCGCCACACCGAGGTTGAGGCAGAACCGGGTGGGAATTCGTACCACGTGATCGCACCGCGCCAGCATCGCCGGGGACAGCGACGAGCGCTCCGGACCGAAGACGTAGGCGGCATTCACCGGATGGCGGAAGCTCGGCAGTGCTATCGCGTCGTCCGTCAATTCGCAGCCGACGAGCTTGCAGCCCCGCGGCAGCGTCATCGCCGCCACGCTCGGGTAGGTGTAGACCGGCATCTGGAACTCGGCGCGCGAGGTGTCGGAGCGCGCCTCCTCCAGTCGAGGCTCCGGATCGACGAGGAAGACGAACGCAGCACCGAAAGCATGTGCCGAGCGCACGAGGTTGCCGAGGTTCATCATCTTGCTGATGCCCTCGGCCCCGACCGCGAAGTAGCCGCGCTGCGGCAGATCGACTTTGACGCTCATGACGAGGACCGGACGGCTTACGTGCTGACGCTGGCCCCATACAGGCTCGCGGTCGGCGAGGCCACTGTCGCGGGAGGTGCCCCCGATCCCCTTGCGGGTCGCGACGGCATGCTTAAGGTCCGCGCCGTTCGTCCCCAGGAGCCGCCATGCGCGCGATGATCTGCCGGGCCCTCGGCGGGCCCGAGGTGCTGGAAGCTGCCGATCTGCCCGACCCGACGCCCGGGCCGGGCGAGGTGCGGATCCGCGTGCGCGCCGCCGGCGTGAACTTCGCCGACAGCCTCATGCTGAAGGGCACGTACCAGGAGAAGCCGCCGCTCCCCTTCGTCCCGGGGCTGGAGATCGCGGGCGAGATCGACGCCCTGGGCGACGGTGTCACGGGCCTCGCCATGGGGCGACGCGTCCTGGCCGTCGTCGATCGCGGCGGCTTCGCCGAGCTTGCGATCGCCCGGGCCGCCGACGTGGTGCCCATCCATGACGGTATGGATTTCCCGACCGCTGCAGGCTTCCCGATCGCCTACGGCACGGCGTATGGCGGCCTCGTCTGGCGGGCCGACCTGAAGGCCGGCGAAACGGTTCTGGTCCATGGGGCCGCCGGTGGCGTCGGCCTCACCGCCGTCGAGGTCGGCAAGGCGCTGGGTGCGCGCGTGATCGCGACGGCAAGGGGCGACGAGCGGGCCGAGATCGCCCGGCGCTACGGTGCCGACATCGCCCACGACAGCGAGTTGCCGGACCTGAAGGACAGGATCCGGGGCGTGTGCAGCGGCGGCGTGGAGGTCGTCTACGACCCGATCGGCGGTGCGCTGTTCGACCTGTCCTTGCGCTGCATCGCCTGGGAAGGTCGGCTCGTGGTGATCGGCTTCGCATCGGGCGAGGTGCCCCAGATTCCGGCCAACCTGCTGCTGGTGAAGAACGCCGCGGCACTCGGCTTCTACTGGGGAAGTTACCGCCACCATGCGCCGGACAGGGTGCGCTCCTCGTTCGAGCAGCTCTTGCAATGGCACCGGGAAGGGAAGATCAATCCGCTGATCTCGGAGACCGTGCCCTTGGAGCGGACGGGCGAGGCTATCGGCCGACTGGTGAACCGCCGAGCCTCCGGTAAGGTGGTCGTCACGGTCGGGTGAAGCAGGCTCTGGCGCATGACTTCGTGCGCCATCTACGGCAGAAGCGGAAATCGACAACGTGCTGAAGCTCGTCATCGGCAACAAGAACCTGTCCTCCTGGTCCCTGCGCCCCTGGCTCCTCCTCCGGCAGGCCGACGTGCCCTTCGAGGAAGTGCCGATCCGCCTGGACCGGGACGACACCGCCGAGCAGATCCGCCGCTACTCGCCGAGCGGCAAGGTACCAGCGTTGCTCGTCGGCGACGTGGCGGTCTGGGACAGCCTGGCGATCGCCGAGTTCCTGGCCGAGGAGCGTCCGGAGCTGTGGCCCGCCCAGGCCGAAGCGCGGGCGGTGGCCCGCTCGGTCTCGGCCGAGATGCACAGCGGCTTCGCCGATCTCCGGCGCTTCATGCCGATGGACTTCACCGCCCGATTCGGCCCGCCGGGCATGGTGCTGCGCGGCGTCGCGGCCGATATCGCCCGCATCACCACGATCTGGAACGACTGCCGCAAGCGCTACGGCCGCGGCGGCCCGTTCCTGTTCGGCCAGTTCAGCATCGCGGACGCGATGTATGCACCCGTCTGCTCGCGCTTCACGACCTACGCGGTGCCGCTCGACGAGATCTCGAGTGCCTATGTCGCGGCCGTGATGGCGTTGCCGGCGATGCAGGAATGGGCGGCGGCAGCGGCGGCCGAGGTTGCAGCGGAGGCCAGGGAGGCCGCAACGGCGCCCGAGGACCCGCCGCCGACCCGGGTGACGAGCGCACCCCCGCCACCGCCGCTCAGCTTCCCGCAGCCGGTCGAGCCGTTGGCGCGGCCGGTACCCCCGTCGACGCCCGTCGAGCCCGAGCCCGCACCCGGGCCGGCACCGGTCATGGCGCCGCCCGTAGCACCGGCCCCTCCCCCACCGCAGCCTGCGACCGCTCCTCTACGGCCGCCCGAACCGGCTCCCGCACCGCCGCCACCTAGCGCTGCGCCCGCTCCGCCGGCGCCGAGGCCGCCCGGCGGCGGCGACGATGCGCTGGAGATCCCGAGCTTCATTCCACGCCGGCCGTCGGGCACCCCGGGCGTGAAGCCGATCGGGGACGCCTTCCGGCGGCGCTGACCCTCAGGGAGCGGGGCTGCCACCCCACAAGGGCCGGAACTCGTCGACCACGCTGCGGTAGACGTCGCGCTTGAAGGGCACGATGAGCCCGACCAGGTCCTCGGCGTCGACCCAGCGCCACTCGACGAACTCGGGCTCCTCGTGGTGGTCCAGGACGATCTCGCCGTCATGACCGTCGAAGCGGAAGGCCAGCCATTTCTGCGTCTGGCCCCGATAGCGGCCGTGCCACATGCGGCGGGCAAGGTCTGCCGGCAGATCGTAGGACCGCCAGTGGCTGCTCTCCATGAGCAGCGTGGCGTTGGAGGTACCGATCTCCTCGCCCATCTCGCGCAGGCCGGCGGTGACCGGGTCCTCACCCTTGTCGATACCGCCCTGCGGCATCTGCCAGGCCTCGTGCTGCATGTCGTGCCGCCGGCCGACGAACACGCGGTCCTGGCTGTCGAGCAGGAAGATGCCGACGCAGGGTCGATAGCCGGGCTCGGGCACAAGCGAGAGGTTGCAGGCGCGAAGACCGTGCTTCTTGCTCATGGCTTCCCCATTGCATGGGCGAGAACGACGCTCGGCGCCACCAGGGAGATGCCCCGCGCATCGAGGCCGGCGATCCAGGCGCGCAGACGCTCGACCGTGACCGGCAGCGGCCGTGCGAACCCGATCGCCGAGCCCTTTTCCCGGGCTGCGGCTTCCAGGGCCACCAGTGCTGCATCGATCGCCGCGGGAGCCGGGTCGAGATCGAGGGGCCCAAGCGCCCCGCTGCTCGGCAGCCCGGCTTCTCCGGCCACCTCGAGGAGCCGCGAGCCGCCCAGCTCGATCAGTGCCAGGTCGCGCCGGGCGATCTCGCCCGCGAGCGGGGCGAACTGCTGCGGCACGCCGCCGAAGGCACCGGCCGTCGCCGCGACGCCGAAGATGCCCTGGGCCTCGGCCAACAGCGCGTCGAGCTGTTGCGGGCCCTGGGTCGAGGCCTGGGAGATCAGGATCGTGCTCGGTCCCGCATCGCCGGTGCCGGCATCGGGTTGCAGGGGCAGTTCGACGAGCACCTCGTGGTCGCCCTGCCTCGCTGCCGACAGATCCTCGCCGAGCGTCTTGGCATAGGGCTGGAAAACGAGGCCGACGGGCTCTGGCAACGCCTCCTCGACACGCTGGTCGATATCCTGCGCATGGCCGAGTTCGGTCACGAGGATGGCGACGCAGGGCCGCGAGCAGGTCTGCGCCGACGGAGCGAGTGCGGCCTCGGCGGGCCCCGGGCTCGCGGGCGGTACCGGCAGCACGACGACCGGAATGTCCCGGTAGCGCACGGCACCGCTCAGGCCGAACACGAGAACGAAGGCCAGCCCCAGTGCTACCCCGGAAAGGACGGCACCGGCCAGGAGCCAAGGCAGGCGCCGCCAGTTCAAGCCGGTGCTCGCTTCATCCCGTTGCCTGCACCCCGCTGACGAGCGGTTCGGGCGATCAGCTCTTCTTGGTCTGCCCGACCGGCGGTGCGCCCGAGCGGCCCTCATAGAGCGAGATGCCGCGCAGCAGGTCGAGGGCCCGTGCCAGCTGGTAGTCCTTGGCGTCGACCGTGTCCGCCGTCGCCGCAGCACCGTTCACCGAGGGAGCACCGGGCGTGGCCGGGGCAGCCGGCGCCTGCTCGTTCTGCAGGCTGCCCCGCAGATCGGCCTCGCGGCGGCCCTCGGTATCGTTGACCAGTTCGACATTCGCCTGATGGACCTCGATGTCGGGGGTGATGCCCTTGCCTTGGATCGAGGTGCCGGACGGCGTGTAGTAGCGCGCGGTCGTGAGCCGGATCGCCCCATTGCCCTGGATGGGCATGATGGTCTGCACCGAGCCCTTACCGAAGGACGTGGTGCCCATCACGATCGCCCGGTGGTGGTCCTGCAGCGCGCCGGCAACGATCTCCGAGGCCGAGGCCGAGCCGCCGTTGATCAGCACGACGATCGGCTTGCCCTCGATCAGGTCGCCCGGCCGGGCGTTGAAGCGCTGGATCGAATCCGGCCGGCGGCCGCGGGTCGAGACGATCTCGCCGCCGTCGAGAAAGGCGTCGGAGACCGCGACCGCCTGGTCGAGCAGGCCGCCCGGATTGTTGCGCAGGTCGAGGACCATGCCGGTGAACTTGTCGCCGAGATCACCCTTCAGCTCGTCGATCTTCTCCCGCATCTCGGTCGCGGTCTGCTCGTTGAACGTGGTGACGCGCATATAGATGACGTCGCCCTCGTTCTTCGCGCGCACCGGCGAGATCTTGATCACCGCCCGCTTCAGCGTGACGTCGATCGGCTCCTCCTTGCCGTCGCGCAGCAGGCGGAGGCCGATCTCGGAGTCGATGGGGCCGCGCATCTTCTCGACGGCATCGCTCAGCGTCATGCCCAGCACGGGCTCGCCGTCGATGTGCGTGATGAAGTCGCCGGACTTGATGCCCGCCGTGAACGCCGGCGTGTCGTCGATGGGCGACACGACCTTGACGAGGCCGTTCTCCATCGTGACCTCGATGCCGAGGCCGCCGAACTCGCCGCGCGTCTGGACTTGCATGTCCTTGTAGCGGTCGGCGTTGAGATAGCTCGAATGCGGATCGAGGTTCGTCAGCATGCCGTCGATGGCGGCCTCGATCAGCTTCTGATCGGTCACCTCCTCGACATACTCCGAGCGCACGCGCTCGTAGACGTCCCCGAACAGCTTCAGGTTGCGGAAGGTATCGGTACCGGTCGAGTCGGCGACGACGGACGAGATCGGGCCCAGCGCCATGCCGGCGGCGAAGGCGACGACCGACACGATGCCGAACTTGACCACACGACTGGGCATCGACAAGGAACCTCGTTCAACGGGTATCGCGCCAGGTGCAGATCCGGCCGGAGCTCCGGTCGCGGAGGCCGGCCTGCCGACACGTCGCGGCGAGCCCAGTTTTGCGTTGACCGGCAACTAGGCACCCTGGCGAATGACCGTCAAGGCGTGATCCAGGGCCGGTGGATTACAATATCCTTGCAGGCTCGAAGCGATCAAGGCCGCTCACTTCCAGAGCGAACGAACATCCGCCGCGAGATCGACGACAGGTGCCTGCGGACGGCGCTGCGCGCCGAAATCGCCTGCTTGATCCGCGAGGCCGGCGCCGCCCAGATCGAACAGATGGAGCAGTGCTGCCGGGAGAAATCGGCTGCGCGTCGCGGCGACGTAGCGGTCGCCTGTCCGCGACTGGCCAGAAGAGTAGAAGCGCAGTGGCTGAATGAGATGCAGCGCGTCGCGTGCCCGCGTCATCGCCACATAAAGAAGCCGCCGTTCCTCTTCGATCTCCTCGACAGTGCCGGTGGCGAGGTCCGAGGGAATACAGCCGTCGACCAGATTGAGGACATGGACCTCCCGCCACTCCTGACCCTTCGCCGAGTGGATCGTCGAAAGGCAGAGATAATCCTCGTCCAGTGTCGGCACGCCGGCCTCGTCGCCGACCGCCTCGGGCGGATCGAGGGCGAGATCCGTCAGGAAGCGCTGGCGGGTGGGTCGCATCCCGGCCAGCCGCTCCAACTGCTCCAGATCGGCCAGTCTCGGCCGCACATGGTCGTAGGTCTCGAGCAGAATCGGCTCGTAGAGCAGCCGCAGCCGGCTCATCTGCGCCGGCCACGGCACGCCGGCCGTCAGGTCCTTCATCAGCTCGACCAGTGCAGGCCAGCGCTGGGCCGCCGCAGCGGGCGGGAGGAAGGCCGCCAGAGCATCGAAACGCCCCCCTGGCATGCGGGCCAGGGCCTTGCGCGCCGTGCCGGGGCCGATGCCGGGCAGCAGTTGCAGGACGCGGAACGCGGCGATCCGGTCGGTCGGGTTCTCCGCCCAGCGCAGGAAGGCCAGCACGTCCTTGACATGCGCCGCTTCCAGGAACTTGAGCCCCCCGAACTTCACGAACGGGATGTTCCGCCGCGTCAGCTCAAGCTCGAGGGCCGCACTGTGATGGGCGCTGCGGAAGAGCACGGCCTGATCCTTCAGGGCGACACCGGCCTCCCGCGCCCACAGGACTTGGCGGACCACATAGTCCACCTGCGCGTTCTCGTCCTGGACCATGGCGAGGCGCGGCCGTTCCTGCGACCAGCGCTCGCTGTGCAGCCGCTTGCGGAAGCCCTCGCGCGCAAGACCGATGACCGCGTTGGCCGCCTCCAGGATCGGCGTGGTCGACCGGTAGTTGCGATCCAGCGTGACGATCTCGGCCCCGGGTTCAAAGCGTTTCGGGAAGTCGAGGATGTTCCGCACCGTGGCACCGCGGAAGGCGTAGATCGCCTGGGCGTCGTCGCCGACCACCGTGACCCCCCGGCCGTCGGGGCGGATGGCGCGAAGGATCGCATCCTGCAGCGGATTGGTGTCCTGATATTCGTCCACCAGGACATAGTCGAACAGCCCGCCGACCTCGGTGGCGAGGACAGGCACCCGCATCGCCCGCTCCCACCATAGAAGAAGGTCGTCATAGTCGAGCACATTCTCGCGTTGCTTGACCTCGACATAGGTCGCGAACAGGCGCTTCAGCTCTGTTTCCCACTCCAGGCACCAGGGATACGTCGCCCGCAGCACGTCGCCGAGCGGCCGTGTGCGGTTCACGGCCAGCGAATAGATCTGGAGGCAGGTAGCCTTGCGCGGAAAGCGGCGGTCCGTCCGGGCGAGCCCCTGCTCCTCGCGGACGAGGTCGAGCAGGTCGGCGGCATCGCCGCGATCGAGGATCGTGAACGCCGCATCCAGCCCGATCGACGGCGCCAGGCGACGCAATATCTGGCTGCCGACGGCGTGGAAGGTGCCGGACCAGGGAAAGGTCGCCGCAAGCTGCGGGTCGCGCTTCAGCGCGGCGGCGCAGATCCGGTCCACGCGGCGCAGCATCTCCTCGGCGGCGCGCCGAGAAAAGGTGAGCAGCAGGATCCGATGCGGATGGGCGCCGCGCAGGACCATCTCGGCGACCCGGTGGGCCAGCGTCTTCGTCTTGCCGGTCCCGGCCCCGGCGATGACGAGCAAGGGCTGGCCCGGCTCCGGTCGGTCGCCCAACCCGTATAGGACGGCGGCACGCTGCTCGGGGTTGAGCTCGTCGAGATGGGAGGCCTGCGGCATCGGCTTCTGATACCGCTCTGCAACCATGGCGTCAGCCTGCTGTCATCGCCACAGACGGGCCTTGACGGCGTGCAACGCTTCGCTTTAAGTCGAGTGACCAGATAGGCAAACGGATGCTCTCGCAGAAAGCCAAATACGCCCTGCGTGCGCTGCTCATGCTGGCCGAGCAGCCTGAAGGTGAGATGATCCTCGTGCAGGACATCGCCGACAGGCAAAGCGTGCCCAAGAAGTTCCTTGAGCTGATCCTGCTCGAGTTGCGCAAGGACGGCATCCTGTTCAGCCAGCGTGGCCGTGGCGGCGGCTACTGTCTGGCACGGCCGGCCGATGCGGTGACGTTCGGTCAGGTCATCCGTCTGGTCGACGGCCCCCTGGCGCCATTGCCTTGTGCCAGCGTTACCGGCTACCGCCGATGTTCCGATTGTGACGACGAGCGCACCTGCGCCATCCGGAAAGTCATGCGGAAGGTTCGCGATGCCATGGCGGACATCCTGGACCGGACTACCCTGGCCGATGCCCTGAAGGGGCAGATCGACTCGAGGATCCTCGGCTCAGCCGCCTGAGCCGCACGTCCTTTTCTCTATAGAACCGATAGCTTCTATCCGTCCGAAGGAGAACTCGATGCCGACCCTGCATCGTCGCTTGCTGCTGAGCGCCGTCGCCGCGCTCGGACTGGTCGTCGGTAGCGCCGCCCATGCGGACGTGACCCTCCTCAACGTGTCCTACGACCCGACACGCGAGCTCTATCAGGATCTGAATGCGGCCTTCGCCAAGAAGTATCGGGCCGATACCGGCGAGGCCGTGTCGATCCAGATGTCCCACGGCGGCTCGGGCAAGCAGGCCCGGGCGGTGATCGACGGTCTCGACGCCGACATCGTGACGCTGGCGCTGGCCGCCGACATCGACGCCATCGCCTCGAAGACGGACAAGCTGCCCGAGGACTGGCAGAGCCGCCTGCCCAATGCGAGTTCGCCCTACACCTCGACGATCGTGTTCATCGTCCGCAAGGGCAACCCGCAGGGAATCAAGGACTGGTCCGACCTCGCCAAGCCGGGTGTCGCCGTCATCACCCCGAACCCGAAGACCTCGGGCGGGGCACGGTGGAACTACCTCGCGGCCTATGGCTGGGCGCTCGACCAGTTCGGCGGCGACGAGACGAAGGCGAAGCAGTACCTCGCCGACGTCTTCAAGAATGTGCCCGTGCTGGACACGGGTGCCCGCGCGTCGACGACGACCTTCGCCCAGCGTGAGATAGGCGACGTGCTGATCTCCTGGGAGAACGAGGCCTTCCTCGTGCTCAACGAGTTCGGCGCCGACAAATTCGAGGTCGTGGTACCGTCGGAAAGCATCAAGGCCGAGCCACCCGTCGCCCTAATCGACGGCAATGTCGACGCCAAGGGCACGCGCAAGGCAGCCGAGGCGTATCTGCAATATCTCTACACCCCCGAGGCCCAGGCGTCGATCGCCAAGCACTACTATCGGCCTTACGAGCCGCAGTATGCGGCCAAAGAAGATCTTGCTCGTTTCCCCGATATCAAACTCTTCGATATCTCTCGATTTGGCGGCTGGAAGACCGCGCAGGCCACGCACTTCGCGGACGGGGGCGTGTTCGACCAGATCTACAAGCCCGGCAACTGACCTTGGCGACGGCCCTCGCCGCCGGCGGCAGCTTGCGGCAGCCGAGCGTTATCCCGGGCTTCGGGTTGTCGCTCGGCCTGACGCTCGCCTATCTGAGCCTCATCGTTCTGATTCCGCTGGCGGCGATGTTCATCCGGGCGGCGTCGCTGAGCCCGTCGCAGTTCTGGGCCATCGCCACCGATGCACGCACGCTTGCGGCTCTCAAGCTGAGCTTCGGCGGGTCGATCGTCGCGGCCCTGCTCAATCTCGTCATGGGCACGCTCATCGCCTGGGTCCTCGTCCGCTACGATTTCCCGTTCAAGCGACTGCTCGACGCCACGGTCGACCTCCCGTTCGCCTTGCCGACGGCCGTTGCCGGCATCGCCCTGGCCGCCATCTACGCGCCCAACGGCTGGATCGGTCAGTTCCTCAATCCGCTCGGGATCAAGATCGCCTACACGCCGATCGGCGTGATCATGGCCATGACGTTCATCGGCCTGCCCTTCGTCGTCCGCACGGTTCAGCCGGTCATCCAGGATCTCAGCCTCGACGTCGAGGAGGCCGGCGCCACGCTGGGCGCCACCCGCCTCCAGGTCCTGACGCGCATCGTCCTCCCTTCCCTCGCACCTGCCATGGCGACGGGCACGGCGATGGCGTTCGCCCGCGCCGTCGGCGAGTACGGCTCGGTGATCTTCATCGCCGGCAACCTGCCCTACGTGTCGGAGATCGCCCCGCTGCTGATCATCATCCGGCTCGAGGAATTCGACTATTCGGGTGCCACGGCGATCGGCGTGATCATGCTCGTGACCTCGTTCCTCATGCTGCTCGTCATCAACCTCGCCCAGTCCTGGTCCCGCCTGCGGATGGCTCCCTGAACATGGCAACGGCGACGCTCGTCTTCCCGACCCAGCAGCCGACGACCGAGACCCGGACGGTCCGGCTGCTGCTCATCGGTGCCGCCGTCCTGTGGATGTGCCTCTTCATCCTGCTGCCGCTCGTCTCGGTCTTCGCCGAAGCGCTGCGCATGGGGGTGCTGGCCTTCCTGAGTGCCGTGTCCCAGCCCGACACGATGGCGGCCATCCGGCTCACGCTGTTGGTCGCGGCGATCGCCGTACCACTCAACGTCGCTTTCGGCCTCTGCGCCGCCTGGGCGATCGCCAAGTTCGAGTTCAAGGGTAAGAGCCTCCTCATCACCCTGATCGACCTGCCGTTCTCCGTCAGCCCGGTGATCTCCGGCCTCATCTACGTGCTACTGTTCGGCGCCCAGGGCTGGCTCGGTCCCTGGCTCGGCGCCCATCACTTCAAGATCATCTTCGCCGTTCCGGGCATCGTTCTGGCCACGATCTTCGTGACCTTCCCCTTCGTTGCGCGCGAGCTCATCCCGCTGATGACCGAGCAGGGCACCGAATACGAGGAGGCGTCCCTGTCATTGGGTGCCTCGGGCTGGCAGACCTTCTGGCGCGTGACCCTGCCCAACGTGAAATGGGGCCTGCTCTACGGCGTCCTCTTGTGCAACGCCCGCGCCATGGGCGAGTTCGGGGCGGTCTCTGTCGTGTCGGGCCACATCCGGGGTCAGACGACCGCCATGCCGCTGCAGGTCGAGATCCTCTACAACGAGTACAACTTCGTCGGCGCCTTCGCCGTGGCCTCGCTGCTGGCCCTGCTGGCGCTCGTCACCCTGGTGCTGAAGTCCCTGCTCGAGTGGCGCTTCGGGGACGAGCTCGCAGCGGCCCGCGGCCACTAGGGTCTGGAAGGGACACATCCCGTGAGCATCAAGATCAAAGAGGTCGTGAAGCAGTTCGACGGCTTCACAGCCCTGGCCGGCGTCTCCCTGCAGATCAATTCCGGCGAGCTCGTCGCCCTGCTGGGGCCTTCGGGCTCGGGCAAGACGACGCTCCTGCGGATCATCGCCGGACTCGAGTTCCCGACCGGCGGCAAGATCAAGATGGACGGGGTCGACGCCAGCACGAAGCATGTCGGTGCCCGCAATGTCGGCTTCGTGTTCCAGCACTACGCCCTGTTCCGGCACATGACCGTGTTCGAGAACGTGGCTTTCGGCCTGCGCGTGAAGCCGCGCCGGATCCGTCCCGCCGAGTCCGAGATCAAGGAGCGCGTCATGCGGCTCCTCCAGCTCGTCCAGCTCGAAGGCTTCGCGCGCCGCTATCCCTCGCAGCTCTCGGGCGGCCAGCGCCAGCGCATCGCGCTCGCCCGCGCCCTCGCCATCGAGCCGCGTGTGCTGCTGCTCGACGAGCCGTTCGGGGCCCTGGACGCCAAGGTCCGCAAGGAGCTGCGCCGCTGGTTGCGCCGCCTGCACGACGACATGGGCCTGACCTCAGTCTTCGTCACCCATGACCAGGAGGAGGCGCTGGAGCTGGCCGACCGCGTCGTCGTCATGAGCCAGGGCCGGATCGAGCAGGTCGGCACGCCGGACGAGGTCTACGAGCATCCGGCAACACCCTTCGTCTACGAGTTCCTGGGTCACGTGAACCGTCTCGCCTGCACGGTGGCGCGCGGCCGCGCCCGGGTCTGGAACCAGGAATTCCACCTGGAGCCGGCCCAGATCGAGCATATCGAGCGCGGCCAGGCCTATATACGGCCGGAGGATGTCGAGATCCTGCTGCCGACTCCCGGCGGCGACGGCAGCCGGGCCAAGGTCGTCCACATCAACCTGCTGGGCCCGGTCGCCCGCATCGAGCTGGAGGTGGCGGGCTTCTCCGATCCGGTCGAGGCCGAGATCCCGCGCGCCCGCGCCCGCGAGCTGGGCCTTCGGGCCGGGCTCGACGTGCAGGTCAGGGCCCGCAACGCCCGCGTGTTCACGCAAGCCGCGTGAGCGTCATGCCCCGGCCGGAGCGCGGGCGCCGCATCGGCGTCATCGGCGCCGGATTCAGCGGCGTCATGACGGCGATCCACCTCTTGTGGCGCTGCGACAGGCACGACCGCGTCTATCTGGTCGAGAAGAGCGGGCGTATCGGCCCGGGGCTCGCCTACGGCACCCAGCACGCCGGACATCTCGTCAATGTCCGTGCCGAGAATATGGGTGCGTTCGCCGACGAGCCGGAGCATTTCCTGCGTTGGCTCGAGCGGTTGCCGCCGCAGGAGCGCGCCCAGGCCGGCGAGCTGACCGTGGCCGGCCTCTTCGTCCGCCGCAGCTTCTATGCCGACTATGTGCAGAGCCTGCTGCGCGACGCCTTGATGAAGCAGGGCGGCGCCCAGAACCTGTTCCTGGTAGCGGACGCCGCTACAGCGCTGAAGGCGACCGGCGACGGATTGAGGCTGGTCACGGCCGGCGGCCGCACCTTTCCGCTCGATGCCGCGGTCCTGGCGCTGGGCAACTTCGCGCCCGAGCGGGCGAGTCTGCCGGGCTATTTCCGCAATCCCTGGGATCCGGCCGCGACCGAGGGCCTCGACCGGCCGGATCCCATCCTGCTGGTCGGTGGCGGCCTGACCATGGTCGATGTGGTCATGACGCTGCTGGCGAACGAGTTCACCGGGCCGCTCGTCGCCATCTCGCGCCGGGGCCTGCTGCCGCAGAGCCATGCGCCCTCCTCGCCCTGGTCCGGCCTGCGCCTCCTGACCGATGACCGGCGCTCGCTCACCGCTCTCGTGCGTGCGGTCCGGCGCGAGGTCGCCCGGGCTGCCGCGCAGGGTGTCGGCTGGCGCTCCGTCGTCGACGCGCTGCGGCCGGACCTGCGGCAGCTCTGGGTCCAGCTCGACGGCGCCGACAAGGCGAGGTTCCTCCGCCATGTCCGTGCCTACTGGGACGTGCACCGGCACCGGCTGGCCCCGCCCGTGGCGGCGGCGTTCGAGGCCGTGCGCCAATCCGGGCAGCTCCGCGTCCTGGCCGGCCGCCTCCAGACGATCGAGCGCGAGAAGGACGGCCTCGCGGTGACGTGGCGCCCGAAGGGCGAGGCGGAGCCGCTGCGGTTCGTGGCGCAGCGCGTGATCGAATGCACCGGCCCCGGCACCGACTATGCCGAGCTCGACGACCCCCTCGTCAGGCAGCTCGTAAGTGACGGGCTGGTGCGACCCGACCCGCTCCGCCTGGGTCTCGACAGCACCCCCGCCGGCACCCTGATCGACGCCCTGGGTGGCAGCAGTAGGCCGCTGTTCGGCGTCGGGCCGGTGACGCGCGGCACCTTCTGGGAGATCACCTCGGTCCCGGACATCCGCATCCAGGCCGAGCAGGTCGCCGAGCACGTGCTCCGCACGCTGGCACCGACGAGGGCGGCCTGAGCCACGCCGCTCAGCGGACCAGCGGAGATGAGATATCCCGCTGTCTCGGCCGGGCCGGGATCAGCACCAGTGACCGCCGCACGCCCGCCACAGGACCGGCGGTCGCCAAGAGGGTGTTCGTCGGTCCGGGCGTGGCCAGGATGGCGAGCACCGCCAAGGTGAAGAGCAAGGGATCCTGCATCGGACTCCATCGCGGTCGGCCGTTGCTGCGGGTGGATACTTCGCAGGACGATCTCTCGCCACGCTTCCTGGGGCTTTCAGGACCAACCGTCAGCCGACCGCGTGGCAGGCGACCTTGTGGGCAGCGCCAACGCTTTTGAGAACCGGACGCTCGCTGCGGCAGAGCGGCATGACGAGGGGGCATCGGGGATGGAAGCTGCAACCGGCCGGCGGATCGATCGGGTTCGGGACCTCGCCGGAGAGCGGGGTCCGGTCGCGGCGCGGTCGGAAGGGGTCGGGAACCGTCTCGAGCAAAAGCCTCGTATAGGGATGCGCCGGCTCGGCCAGGATCTCGGCGGCCGGGCCCTCCTCGACCATGCGGCCGAGGTACATGACCGCGATCCGGTCCGAGACGTGGCGGACGACTGCCAGATTGTGGCTGATGAAGAGGAAGGTGAGGCCCAGGCGCCGGCGCAGGTCCTCGAGGAGGTTCAGCACCTGTGCCTGGACCGAGACGTCGAGTGCGGAGGTCGGCTCGTCGAGGACCAGGAACTCGGCGTCGGCCGCCAGGGCACGGGCAATCGAGATGCGCTGCCGCTGGCCGCCCGAGAACTCGTGCGGGTAGCGCTGGGCGTCGCCTGCGGTCAGGCCGACCGTCGCCAGAAGCTCGGCGACGCGGTCGCGACGCTGCCCTGCCGACATGGTTCCAGGCAACGGCTCGGCGACGCTGCGGCCGATCCGCCAGCGCGGATTGAGGCTGCCCATCGGGTCCTGGAACACCATCTGCAGCCGGACCGCGGCGCCGCGCCCGCCTTTGAACTCGATCGAGCCCCGGGTGGGGCGGTCGAGGCCGGCGACCAGACGGGCGACGGTCGACTTCCCGCAGCCGGACTCGCCGACGAGGCTCAGCGTGTCGCCCGGCGGAATGGCGAAGTCGACGCCTTCGACGGCCTTCACGATGCGCCGCGGCGCCCGCTCGACCAGCCGTTGCGCCAAAGGCTTCGAGACGTCGAACCACCGCGTCAGGTCGTCGACCCGAACGAGCGGGGGTGCCTGCACCGGCTCAGGCCCCCCCGACCCACGTGCCGTCGCGGGCGACGACGCTGCCGTTCTTGACGACGAGGGCGCGCTTCGGGCGGTCCACGACGATCTGGGCCAGGTTCTCGCCCGGGATCAGCACGAGGCTGCCCTCGCATCCCGGCGTCAGGCCATAGCCGTCCAGATCCAGCAACTCGGCGCCGCGCGAGGTGCCCATCCGCAGGGCGGCGATCAACTCGGCATCGGTGCGGCCGTGCGTGCGCCAGGAGAGCAGCCAGCAGCGCTCCAACATGTCGCCGTTGCCGTGCGGGTTCCAGGTGTCGCGCAAGGAGTCCGAAGCAACGGCACAGCGCACACCGGCCTCGGCGAGGTCGAACATCGGCGGAAAGGCGATGTCGCCCGGCACCGCCGAGATGATACCGATCCCGGTCTCGGCGAGCCTGGCCGCCATGCGCTGTTGCTGGTCGCGACCGGCATCGCCGAGGCAGAAGGCGTGGCTCACGACGACGCGGCCCTGCATCCCCAGCGCCTTCGTGCGCTCGACGATCATCTCCAGCTCGAACAGTCCCAGATGGTGCCGCTCGTGCAGATGGATGTCGATCTTGGCCCCTTTCCGGTCGGCGATGCCGAAGATCGTGTCGAGATGGCCGGTCGGGTCGCCGTCGATTCCGGCCGGGTCGATCCCGCCGACGATGCTGGCGCCCTCGTCGAGGGCTGCCTCCATCAGCTCGGCGGTGCCCGGATTGATCAGCATGCCGGTCTGCGGGAAGGCGACGATTTCGAGGCCGACGGCGTGCTTCGTCTCGGACCAGGCTTCGAGCACGCCGTGCAGGTTGCTGAGGCCGTAGTTCGGATCGACGTCGACATGGCTGCGGATGTGCGTCGAGCCCATGGCCACGCACTGGCGCATCAGGTTGCCGGCCCGCTCGCACACGCTCCAGGGCAGGGTGCGCCGGATCTCGACCTCATTGTCGATCATCGCGCGCAGCGAGGGCGGCACATTGATGCTGTGCCAGAGCAGGCCCCAGAGGATCTTGTCGAGATGGACGTGGCACTCGACGAAGGGGGCGATCGCGATAGCGCCGGCCCCATCCTCGACGGCAGTTCCGGGCGGACGCGGAAGGCTGGGGCCTATCGCCTCGATCCGGCCGCCGCGGATCAGGACGTCGGCGGGTGCCCCGGCGTCGGGCCGCACGTTCGTGATCAGGAGATCGGTCATGAGCACCTTCGCTCTGATGCGGTTCAGCGCAGGCGCGGGTTGAACGCGTCGCGCAGCCAGTCGCCCACCATGTTGACGGCCAGCACCAGAAGCACCAGCGCGAAGCCCGGAAAGAGCGAGATCCACCACTCGCCGGACAGCAGGAGATCGTTGCCGGCCCGGATCAGCGTGCCGAGCGAGGGCTGCGTCGGCGGCACACCGAGGCCGAGGTAGGAGAGGATCGCCTCGGTCAGGATCGCGACCGCCAAGCCAAGCGTCGCGAGTACCAGAATCGGGCCCAGCGTGTTGGGCAGGATGTGCCCGAACAGGATGCGCCGGCCGGGAACGCGGCTGATGCGGGCAGCCGCGACATAGTCCTTGTTCCGCTCGACCATGGTGATGGCCCGCGCGGTGCGCGCGTACTGCACCCAGTCGGCGATGCCGATCGCCAGCACGACCACGTAGAGCCGGAGATCCTCGCGCATCTCGGGCGGCATGACGATGCGGGCCACGCCGTCGATGAAGAAGGCGATCATGATCGTCGGGAAGCTGAGCTGCACGTCGCCGAGGCGCATGATGACGGTGTCGGCCCAGCCGCCGAAATAGCCGGCGACGAGACCGAGCGCCGTGCCGAGGACGGCCGAGAGCGCCACCGCCGCCATCCCGACGAAGATCGAGATCCGCATGCCGTAGAGGATGGTCGAGAGGACGTCGCGGCCCTGCTCGTCGGTGCCGAGCAGGTACTTCGTCGAGCCGCCCTCGATCCAGGCGGGCGGCAACCGGGCGTCCATGATCTCAAGCGTGGCCGGATCGAACGGCGTGTGCGGGGCGATGAGGTTGGCCCCCAGGGCCGAGAGGACGAGTGCAGCCAGCAGCAGCGTGGCGAACACCGCACTCGGCGTGTGCGCCCAGGTCCAGGCGAGATCGCTCCGCCGCAGCCGGTCCCAGGTTGTGGCCAAGGCGCTCATCGGGCGCGCAGCCGCGGATCGACGACGAGGTAGAGCAGGTCGACGATCAGGTTCACGAGCACGAAGCCGGCACCGACGAAGGCGAGATAGGCCGCCATGACCGGGAAGTCGGCGAACTCGATCGCCTGGAGGATCAGGAGGCCCAGGCCCGGCCACTGGAAGACGGCCTCGGCGACGATGGCGAAGGCGATGAGCGAGCCGATCTGCAACCCCGCGATGGTGATGACCGGTAGCAGGCTACTGCGCAGCGCATGGCGCAAATAGACGGACTTGTCGGGCAGGCCGCGCGCACGGGCGAACTTCACGAAGTCGGCGCGCACGACCTCCAGCATCTCGGAGCGCACGAGGCGCATGATCATCGAGAGCTGGAACACTGCCAGGGTGATCGAGGGCATGATCAGAGCCTTCAGGCCCGACACCGTCAGCAGGCCCGTCGTCCACCAGCCGATGCGGACGACCTCGCCGCGCCCAAAGGCGGAGAGCCAGCGCAGCTCGACGGCGAAGATCAGGATCAGCAGCATGCCGATCAGGAACTGCGGCATCGAGATGCCGAGCAGCGAGACCGCCTGCAGGACGCGGGTGAGCAGGCCGCTCGGCCGCAGGGCGGTGTAGATGCCCAGCGGCACGCCCAGCGAGAGGGCGATCAGCGTGGCGACCATGACCAGCTCGAAGGTCGCCGGCAGGCGGGCACGGATGATGTCGAGGACCGGCTGGCGGTTGCGGTACGACACCCCGAAGTCGCCGACGACGGCCCGCTCCACGAAGCGCCAGAACTGGACCACGGTCGGCTGGTCGAGCCCGAGCTGGACGCGCAGCTCCTGGCGCTGTTCCAGGGTCGCGTTGACGCCCAGGATGTTGTTCACCGGGTCGCCCAGAAAATTGAAGATGCTGAACGAGACGAGTGCCACGGTCAGCATGACGACCGCGGCACTGGCCAGTCTCGACAGCAGGAAAGCGAACATGAAGCTGGCCGGCCGGGACAGATCGCTCCGCCCCGGCGCGTGTGGCTCAGTTCATCGTGTAGTACCAGAAGCGGGTATACTCGTCGGCCGGGACGATCGCGTTGACCTTGTCGCTCATGCCCCAGGTCAGGAACTGCTGGTGCAGCATGATCTTGCCGACCTTGTCGCGGTGAATCTTGATCGCCTCGGAGATCATCGCCTGCCGCTTCGCCGGGTCGTACTCGGCACCGATCAGCGGGATCAGCTCGTCGACGCGCGGGTCCGAGAAGCCGTTCGGGTTCCAGGCACCGAGATCGCCCTTCGGCGTCGCCATCGTCGCCGTCATGATGTTGTAGACGTCGATCGTCGGCAGGCCGGCCCAGCCCAGCATGTAGAAGGCGTACTTCCCGGCCGGCAGGTCGGTGTCCATCTGCACCGGCTCATGGATCGTCAGCTGGCCCTTGATGCCGACCTTCGCCAGCATGCCGACGACGGCCTGACAGATCTGCTCATCGTTGATGTAGGAGCCCGACGGGCAGTCCATGGGCAGGGTGAACCCGTCCGGATAGCCGGCCTCGGCCAGCAGCTTCTTCGACGCCTCGAGGTCGTAGGGGAAGCGCACGTCGAGGCTGGCGTCGTAGTAGGGCAGCTGCGGCGCCATCGGGATCGCCGTCGGCCGGCTGGCGTCGCGCATGATGCTGCGCTTGATGCCCTCGATGTCGATCGCCTGCGAGATCGCCTGCCGCACCCGGACGTCGGCCAGCGGGTTCTTGTCGAGGCCGCTGCCCGGCAGGGTCGGGCTCATCTGGTCCATGCCGAAGAAGATGTTGCGCAGGTGGGGAGCCCGCATGATCTTCATGCCGGGCGTCGATTCCACCTTCGCCACGTCCTGGGGCGGCACGTTACGGATGAAGTCGACCTCCCCCGATAACAGGGCGGCGACGCGGGTCGCATTCGACTTGATCGGCGTGTAGACGATCTCGTCGATATTGTGCTTGCGTTGGTCCCACCACTTATCGTTGGCGGCGAACACCGTCTTCACGTCGGGCTCGCGGCTGATGAGCTTGAAGGGGCCGGTGCCGACACCCTGCGTGACCATCGCCCCGCCGGTGTTGGTGGAGAGGTCGAGCGGCTTGGCCGCACCGACCGACTCCTGGAACTCCTTGTCCATGATGTACCAGCCGGCGAAGTCGTTCAGCAGCAGCGCGTATTTGCGCTTCAGCTTGAAGTCGACCGTCAGGTCGTCGACCTTCACGACTTCCGCGATCGGCTCCAGGAGGCCGGCGAAGGGCGAGCCCGGCGAGCCGGCGCGCTGGTAGGAGAAGATGACGTCGTCGGCGGTGAAGGCGTTACCGTTGTGGAAGGTCACATCGGGGCGCAGGTGGAACCGCCACTCGGTGTCCGAGATGATGTCCCAGCTCTGCGCGAGGGCCGGCTCCAGCTTGAGATCCTGGTTCCAGCGCACGAGGCCCTCGTAGACGTTGGCCAGCAGCGCCAGCGCGAAGTCGTCGCGTGCGGCGTGCGGGTCCATCGAGTTGATCTCGTTGGCCTCGGCATAGCGGAGCGTGTTGGCCTGGGCCGGAACCATCGCGGCGAGGCCGATGGCGGAGGCCAGGAGCAGACATTTCAGGCCGGCGACCGGACGCATGCGTTTCCCCTTCTTCTCGTCGGTTTCCGAGGCTTCGAGCTGACGTCGCGGTGAAGGGCCCGCCGAGGAACAAGGATCGTCGTTGCTGCCGGCCTTCGTCGCGACAAGAACGGCAGTGGATGAGGCAACCTTCGTGCCACCGCGTTGCACCCCCGGCAACCGGCTGTGGCGGAGCGATCCACCTCGTTGCACCTGGCACTGCCCAACCCCGCGCCAAGCGCCGCCCAGATCGAGGGCACCTCGGACCAGGTAACGCCGCCCGCCGACCGGCCTGTGGCGATCAGCCGGCGGTGCCACCCTGGGTCAGCCAGCAGGCGCTAGCCGACTGGGCAGTCTGACGAAGTTCGGGGCGGGTCGTCGCGCAACGCGGTCCACGGAGCGTGCAGCGAGGATGGAAGGCGCAGCCGCTCGGCAGCTGCCCCGGTCGGGGCATCGAGCCGTCGATCTGGGCGAGGCGGTCGGCTTTGCGTTCGAGCGAGGGGATCGAGCCCATGAGAGCCGCCGTGTAGGGGTGCTGGGGGCGGCGTAGGACGTCCTCGACCGCACCGATCTCGACCACCCGGCCGGCATAAAGGACGGCGACGCGGTCGGCCGTCTCGGCGATGACGCCCATGTCGTGCGTGATCAGCATGATGGCCGTCCCGTGCTCGCGGCAGAGACGCTTCAACAAGGCCGTGATCTGTGCCTGCACCGACACGTCCAGGGCCGTGGTAGGCTCGTCGGCGACGATCAGCTCGGGCTCGCCCGCCAGTGCCAGCGCGATCACCACGCGCTGGCGCATCCCGCCCGAGAACTGGTGCGGGTACTGGTCGATCCGGGCCTCGGGTGCGGGGATGCCCACTTCGGTCAGCAGGGCGAGCGCCCGTTTGCGGGCGTCTGCACGGGACAGCGGCAGGTGGGCCAGTATCGTCTCGACGAGCTGGCTGCCGACCGTGAACAGCGGATCGAGGCTGGTGAGCGGATCCTGGAAGATGGCACCCACCTTCCGGCCGCGGATGTGCTGCATCTCGTGATCGGGCAGACCGTCGATCCGCTTGCCGCCGAGCTGGATGCTGCCGCCGGCGATCCGTCCGGGCGGCTGCAGCAGGCCGATGACGGCGTTGCCGGTGAGCGACTTTCCGGCACCCGACTCGCCGACCACGCCCAGGATCTCGCCGGGTGCGATGGTCAGCGAGACATCGTCGACGGCCGTGATCGGTCCGTGCCGGTTGCCGAACTCGATCCTGAGATTGCGTATGTCGAGGGCCGGCTGGATCACGGGCTGCCCATCAGTTCGGCAGGCCGACCACCTCTCCGTCGCGGGCGACGATGCGGCCTGCCTTGACCACCAGCTTGCGCACCGGCGGCGAAGCGACCGCCTCGGCCACCGTCTCCGCGTCGACGAGCAAGAAGTCGGCCAGGGCGCCGACGCGGAGACCGTAGTCGTCGAGGCCGATCGCGCGCGCCGCATGTCCGGTGGCGGTGTCGAGCGCCAGGGCCAGTTCCTCGTCGTGGCGGAACTCGTTGCGTTGCGCCACGGCGTTGGCTCGGGCCAGCATGTCGCCGTCGCCGAAGGGCTGCCACGCGTCGCGCATACCGTCATTGCCGGAGCAGATGGTCACCCCCGCGGCCTGCAATTGAGCGACGGCCGGGGCGGGCCAGCCGGCGGGTCCGGTGGTCATGATGGCGACCCCGGAAGTGGCCAGGGCCTCGACCTGCTCGGCGACCAGATCCGGATCGTCCGCCCCCAGCGAGAAGGCGTGGCTCAGCATCACCCGGCCCTGCATGCCGTGTGCCCGCGTGCGGCGGCAGACCTCCTTCAGCGTGAAGGCGCCAAGATGGTCCGGCTCGTGCAGGTGGATGTCGATCGGGCGGCCGAACCGCTCGGCCAGTGCGAAGACGAGGTCGAGCTGGCCTTTCGGGTCGCGGTCGATCGCCGAGGGATCGAGCCCGCCCACGATGTCGGCCCCCAGCCGCAGCGCCTCCTCCATCAACTCCGCGGTCCCGGGCCGGCTGAGCAGGCCCCATTGCGGGAAGGCGACGATCTGGATGTCGACGATCCCCGCGAGTTTTTCCCGGGTCGCGAGCACGCCCTCGACGCTCCGCACGCCCACCTGCGGATCGACGTCGACATGGGAGCGAATGCAGGTGCTGCCGCGCGCCACGGACGCTCGTACCTGCCGCTCGGACTGGGCAGTCGCATCGAGATTCAGGCTCGCCTTCAGGCGACGCTCGTTCTCGATGAAGTCGATGATCTCGGGCCCGCCGCCGTTGGGCTGCCAAGGATAACCGATGAAGCTCTTGTCGAGATGGGTATGGGCGTCGATCAGCCCCGGCAGCAGCAGAGCACCCTCGCCGTCTTCGGCGACCGTCTCGGGCCTAGCGCTTACGTTCGGACCCATGGCGGCGATCCGCCCGTCCCGCACGAGCAGTCCGACTGCATCTCCGCCCATCGGCCGGACATTCCGCAGCAGCAGATCCGCTCCGCTCATTTCCAACCCTGACATACCGTGGACGCCCCGCGACCGCTCGCACGAGAACCATGGGCAGGCAATCAGGAACGGACGCGCCAACTTCGAAGTTGGCCCATCCGAATGCTCCCGTGCGGCTACATGCGAAACAGCCTGTCGATCAGCCGCGATGACCTCGGCCGGTAGGGCGGCGCCAGCATAGCTGCCAGCGATCTGCGGGCACCTCGGACCAGCAGGCGCTCGTTCGAGAAGCGGCGGAAGCCGGCCTCGCCGTGGTAGCGACCGAAACCGGAAGCACCCAGGCCGCCGAACGGCAGCGGCGTCATCGCCGCGTGCACGACAGTCTCGTTGACCACGACGGCACCCGAGCGCGTGGCCGCTAGGAAGCCGGAGACCGCGGCTGTCGAGCGTGTGAACAGATAGAGGGCGAGTGGCGCGGGCCGGGACCGCACCCAGCTTGATGCCGCCGCCGCGTCCGACAGCTCTATCAAGGGGAGGACCGGTCCGAAGATCTCTTCGCGAAGAAGGGGCGAATCGGAGGTCAGGTCGGTCGCGAGACTGACGCACGGCTCGACGCCGAGTGGCTCCAGTCGCGTGTCTCCGACCACATCCGAGAGTCCATACTGTCGCGCAGGGTGGAGGTCCGTCGGTAGCCCAACCGGGAAGAGCCGCCCATGCGCGCGGCGGAGTGCGTCCACGACCCGGGTCCGATCGTGGCCGACCGTGAGCAGCAAGTCCGCCGCAATGCAGGTCTGGCCGGCGTTCAGACCCTTGCCCCGCAAAATGGCCGCCACAGCCCGGTCGAGATCGGCGTCCGGGAGAAGGATGGCGGGACACTTTCCGCCCAGTTCCAGGGTCACCGGCGTCAGATTCTCTGCAGATGCCTGCAAGACCTCACGACCGCGGGCCGTCGAGCCTGTAAACATCAGATGATCGAAGGGCTGGCGCACGAATTCCGCCGCCGTTTCCGGTCCGCCCAGCACCGTCCGTGCCACCTCGTCGCCGAGCGCGTCGCGAAGCAACACCTCCAGCGCGTTGGCTGTCCGGGGCGTCAGCTCCGAGGGCTTCAGGGCCACACGGTTGCCGGCCGCCAGCGCATCGACGACCGGCACCAGCGACAGATGGACGGGATAGTTCCAAGGGGAGACGATGCCGACCACGCCCAGCGGCTGCGGCACGATCCAGGCGCGGGCGGGCAGGAATGGCCAGGGCACCCCGACGCGCCGCGGCTTCGCCCAGCGACGGAGGTGGCGCCGGGCATACTGGGCCGCCCGGACCACGGTCAGGACCTCCGCGACCAGGATCTCCTCCGCAGCGCGGCGGCCGAAATCGGCCTGCAGGGCAGCGACCAGATCCCTCCGCCGGTCGGTCACCATCCGGCGGAGCCGATCCAGCAGCGCCTCGCGGCGCTCTGGGGGCAGACCGCCGTCACGGTCGGCCGAGCGCAGGGCGGCATAGGCCTCCGCCGGCTCAGTCGGCATGATAGAGCCGGCCCTTCCAGGCCACCGGCCGGCCGAGCCTACGCGTCGCCAGGGCCGTCCACTGAATCGCCAGTCCCGTCAGCACGGTCGCCGGGTGGAGCGGCACGGTCCACAGGCTCTCGCGCGTGCGCAGCGTGACGGCGAGGCGCAAAACAAGCGACAGGGCAGCAGCACCAAGCGCCGGCGCGGAAATGCTGCCCGTGAGAATCAACACGAACGGCAGCACGTGGCCACCGGCGAGGAGCAGCGTCCATACCGGCAGTACGATCGGTCGCGCCATGCCTTCATGGGCGTTCTTGGCGAAGCCGGCCCAGCTTTCGCCGAGGCTGCCATACATCCGGCACGTGGCGAGGTCGGCTCCGGCGACGAGATCCGTCCGGTAGCCCGACCGGCGGACATGGCGGGCGAGATGGATCGCCTCGTGCAGGTGGCCGCGGACGGCACCGTGGCCGCCGAGCGTCCGGTAGGTGGCCGCATCGACCAGGACCAGCTGGCCGCAGGCGGCACCCAGCGAGGGGTCGAGCGTCGACCGCATCCGGGCGATCGGCAGATAGCCCAGGATCAGGAGATTGATCATCGGCACGGTCAGAAGCTCGCCGAGGCTTCGCATCTCCTGCCGCGGCACCGCGCTGACCAGCGCCGCCCCTTCGCGCCGTGCATGGGCGATGAGGGACGCGGCCGCATTGGGCGCCAGACGGACGTCAGCATCGACGAACAGCAATGTCGGATAGCGCGCGACCTCGGCACCGTGCTGGCAGGCGCGGTTCTTGCCGACCCAGCCTGCCCTCTCCTGCGGCACTGCCACGAGCCGCACGCGGCGATCGGCGGCGGCGTGCTCGCGGACGATCGCCGCCGTGCCGTCGGTCGAGCCGTCGTCCATCACGACGATCTCGCAGCGAACCCCGCGGCTCGCCCGCGCCGCGTGGAGTGCGGCGCCGATCTCGGCCGCCTCGTCGCGGGCGGGAATCAGGATGGAGACCTCCTCCTCCTCGCCGGAAGGCTCTGGCCGCGGTGTTCGGAGGACGGCCAGGTTCCAGCAGCCGATCGCCGCCGGGATCGCCGCCAGGACCAGTGCGGCCCAGCACAGTGCCGCGATCACTCGGTCCGCACCCGGTGGGCGGGCTCGAAGCGCCTTCCGGACGCCAGCGCCGCGGCCCGCCGCCAGAGATCGTAGAGCCCGCCGATGCCGGGCCGGCCTTCCAGCAGGGACACGAAGCGCGCCGGATCGCGGCTGCAGGCTTCGCCCGCCAGCTGATCCATCAGTGCGGCCAGGGTCTCTTCCAGCCTGGTCTCGCGGGAGGGGCGGTCCAGGGCCGCCAGATCGCCGGTCGCCATGGGCGGCCCGAACGCCACCAGCACCTCGGCCCCGCGCTCCGTCCAGAACGCGTACTCGATGGCGAGCGGCACGACGTGCGTCGCGCGCGTCGCCTCGACCAGACGGCTGACACCGGCGCGCAGCCGGAGCGGACGCTGGCGCACATCCGCGAACCGGCCCTGGGCGGTGACCCAGACGGCCCGACCGGGGCTCGAGAGGATCTCGCGACAGGCACCGAGAAAGGCCAGCGCGCCCCGCACCGACTCGGGCTCCACCGGGAAGACCCCGATGCGTTCGAAGACGCGGTATCGCGCCAGCATCAAGGCGTCCATCGGCGCGTAGCACGCGACGTCGGCGAACAAGCGGCGGGCCAGGACCATGTAGACGGCCGCGTCCCACCAGGACGGGTGGTTCGAGTAGACAACGAAAGATCCACCCTTGGGAATGCTGGGCATGCCCCAGGCGGCGACGCGCAGGCCGTTCATGTGCCTGCGGAGAAACCTCTCCAGCCACCAGCCCATGAAGCGGACATGCCGGTCCGAGCGCCGCTCGACCGCCGAGGGTGCTGCGCTCACGACGCTCGGCTGAGACCCGCCGCCCGCATGTCCTGGTCGAGCGCGTCGGCGGCGATCCAGCCCGACATCATCACCATCGGCATGCCCGGACCGGGATGGGCGGCCCCTCCGGCCAAATAGAGCCCCTTCACCTCGCGGCTGCGATTGCCGGGCTTGAAGGCGCCCGTGAAGGTCCCGTGGCTGGCGAGGCCGTAGATCGCACCGTTCAGCACGCGGTAGCGCTCGTGGATGTCGGCCGGCGTCAGGTGGCGCTCGACGACGATCCGGTCCTCGATGTCGGTGAGACCCGCCGTCCGCTTCAGCTTGTCGAGCACGGTCTGCCGATATCCCGGCCACATGGCACCCCAATCGTGATGCTCGCGCAGCCAGGGCGTGTGGACCAGGACGTAGAGAGCCTCGCCACCGTCCGGTGCCACCGCCGGCTCGGTCGCCGAAGGGGCGGCGAGATAGCAGGTCGGGTCGGGGGCGGGCTCGCCGTCGCTGTAGATGCGCTGGAACTCCTCTTTCGGGTCGCGCGAGAAGACGAAGCAGTGGTGTGCCAGCTGCGGATAGCGCTCCTTCAGGCCCAGATAGAGCACCACGCCGGAGCAGGCGGGCTCGAAGCCGCGCCGCTGGTATTTGCGGCCGAGATCGCCGCGGACGAGCTCGCGATAGGTCCGCACCGCGTCCATGTTGGAAACGACCGCATCGACAGCCGTCTCGCCCGAACTGGTCCGCACCGAGCGGACAACGTTGCCGGCCATCCCGAGGCCCTCGACCTCCTCGCCCTCGCGGAACACGCATCCCTGCTCGACGGCCAGCCGGTGCAGGGCCGTGACGACGGCCCGGGTGCCGCCCATCGGATACCAGACGCCCTCGGCGACCTGCATGTGGGCGATGGCGCAGAGCACGGCCGGCGAGCCGTAGGGCGACGAGCCGACATATTGGGTGAAGTGGTCGAGCATCTGGGCGAGGCGGGGGTCGCGCACCCGGGCACGGATGGTGGCGGCGACCGAGCGGCCCATGCGCAGCGAGAGCACGTCGCGCAGCGTGCCGGGATTGAGGTTGCTCTTGAAATCGAACGTGTCGAGCATGTCCTGGACCGGCTTCCAGAAGAAGAAGCGCTCGGACACGCCGTGCAGGTGCTGGGCCAGATCGATGAAGCGGCGATAGCCCTCCCCAGTGCCGGGCGCGAACCGGTCCATCGCCCCCGCCATGACCCCGACATCCTCGGCGAGGTCGATGGCGGTGCCGTCGTCGAAGAAGCACCGCCACTGCGGATCGAGCCGCACCAGATCGAGGCGGTCCTCCAGGGCGACACCGGCCTCGGCGAAGATACGGCGCAGGACGCGCGGCACGGTGAGGATCGTCGGGCCCATGTCGAAGCGGAACCCGCCCTCCTCCAGCAGGGCCGCCTTGCCGCCGAGCCAACCGTTCTTCTCGAAGACGACCACCTCGTGACCGCGTGCGGAGAGCACGCAGGCCGCCGCCAGACCGCCGAGGCCGGAGCCGATCACCGCGACTTTCATCGTTCCGTCCCCGTCAATCCAGAAAGTACGCGACGCGAATCCCGACCTGAGCACCGTCGGTGCCGACAGTCACCGCCGCCGCCTCGAAGCTGGGCGGTGCGAACCGCCCGACATCGTTGCTGAGGCCATAGGGCTCGGCCGGGAGGCCGAAGGTGCCGAAGTCGAGCCGCTCGTTGCCGTTCAGGTCCTGGTAGCAGATCACGGCGTAGCGGCCGGGATCGAGCCCGGCGAAGTCGAAGCTCTCGACCGGCCCCTTCGGCCGGCGCGCCAGCCCGACCGTGCATCCGGTCTCATCCAGGCTGCTCCGGCAGATGGCGACCTTCAGCACCCCCTCGAAGCGCTCGATGCCGCTGACGTCGACCCGAAGGGTCGCTGCCGCGGCGGGCGGCGTGCCGCCCACGACCGAGAGGGCGAGGCAGGCGATCCGGATCACGCCGCCGCCTCCCAGACGTTCGGTGCATCCGGGAGAACCGAGGGCAGCGGCATGCCCAGATCCTCCAGGAGTAGGCGGGTCGAGATCCTGGCCCCTTCGTAGATTACGGGCAGCCCGCTGCCCGGATGAGTGCCACCGCCTGCCAGATAGAGACCGGGTCCGAGCCTGTTGTGCGGACGGAAGTAGAGCATCTGGCCGAAATCGTGGGCGAGGCTGAACGTGGCCCCCTCACCGACGGCGAACTCGTCCTGCCAGTCCTGCGGCGTGACGACCCGCTCAAAACGGATGCGGTGCTCGATGTCGCGGATCCCGAGCAGTTCCAGCCGCTGCAGCACCAGCTTCCGGTAGACCGGGGTGGTCTGCCGCCAGTCCACGCCGGCCCGCAGGTTGGGGACGGGCACCAGCACGTAGAGGCTCGTGTGCCCCGGCGGGGCCATCGCCAGATCCGTGGCACCCGCATGCTGGACGTAGAGCGAGGGCTCCGCCGGCAGGTGGCCCGCCTCGATCTCCTTGATGTTCCGGGCATAGTCCCGGGCCAAGAGGATCGAGTGGTGGGGCAGTCCCCGCACCTCGCCCTCGATGCCGAGATAGAGCATGAAGGTGGAGCAGGAGAGGCGCGCCTTGTTCAGGCGCCGGTCGTGCCAGCGTGGCCGGTACGCCTCGGGAACGAGACGCGGGGCGGCGTGGCGGAAGTCGCCGTTCAGGACCACGGCATCGACCGGCATGGTCTCTCCCCCTGCGCGGACCGCCGCCGGCCTGCCGTCCTCGAAGTCGATGCCCTCGACCTCGGCCCCGAGCCTGAACTCGGCACCGAGGCGGCGCGCCACCCGGGCCATCGCCTCGGACACCGCCCCGCAGCCGCCGATCGGGTGGAATACGCCATGCTCGTGCTCCAGGAAGGCCAGGATCGTGAACAGGCTGGGACAGCGGAAGGGCGACATCCCGAGATATTTGGACTGGAATGAGAAGGCGAGCCGGATGCGCGGGTCGGCGAAATGCCGGGCGAGGTCGGCATCCACCGACCGGAACGGGCGCAGCCAGGGCAGGGCCCGGATGAAGTCGGGAGCCAGATAGTCGAGCAGCCGGTGGAAGGGACGCCCCAGGGCCGGTGCAAAGACTTCGAGCTTGCGGCGGTTCTCGACCAGATACGGCACCAGGTTGCGCGCGTCCGCCGGAGCGATCCGGCCGATGGCACGGGTGAGCCGTGCCGGATCGGCCTCGACGTCGAGCTGCCCGCCGGCCTCGAACACCAGCCGGTAGATCGGATCGAGCCTTTTCAGCTGGACGTGATCCTCGAGCCGTGCCCCGCAGGCATCGAAGATCTCCCGCAGCACGCGCGGGTAGAGGAAGAAGGTCGGACCGAGATCGAACCTGAAGCCTCCGTCGGTGACGAGCGTGCGCGTCCGACCACCGACGCACGGGCTCCGCTCGAACACGATCGGCTGCAGCCCTGCCCGCGCCAGCAGCATCGCCGCCGCCAGCCCGCCCGGCCCGGCACCGATGACTGCGACCCGCGGAGTCTTCGGACGCCCTGCACTACCCCTCAGTTTCGTTGCCGCCGACAGACCCGGGCTCCTCGCTCGCCGATCGCGTTACGCGTCGCTCAACGGCAAACGGGCGAGAGAGGTTCCGAGTAGCAGGCGGCGAGAACGACCGATAAGGCCGGCCACACGCTCGCTCAGCTAGAGCGGACCAATCCGTTAACGGGCTGGATCACGCGCATGACGGAAGGGGGTTGGTCGGGGCGGCGTGATTCGAACACGCGACATCCAGCTCCCAAAGCTGGCGCTCTACCAGGCTGAGCTACGCCCCGTCGGCAGCAGGACCTAGCGCAGAAGCGGGCGGCGGACAACGCGCGCAGGGCTACGTGTGGCCTTCGCCGTTGACAGGCGGGGCCTTGCGCTTAGGTGACGAAGGGTCGGCCCCGCGTGGGCCGGGCGGAAAGGTGGGGACGTTGCGCGGTCCGTTGGCCGTCATCGGTGTCACGGCCCTGGCGGCTCTGGCGGCGGCCGGGGGTTGGCTGTTCTTTGCCGAGCCGCGCACGGATGCGCGCGAGAGCCGGGCCGCCACGCCCCGCGCCTTTCCCGTCGAGGTCGCGACGGCACGCCAGGGCCGGGCGGCGACGATCGTGACCGCCACCGGCACGCTGGGCTCGTCGGACTCGGTCGACCTGCAGCCCGACGTGCCGGGCCGCGTCATCGCCGTGCCGTTCCGCGAGGGCGATGCCGTCGCCGCCGGCACGCCGCTGATCGAGCTCGACAAGGTGATCCTCCAGGCGGAGCTGGAGAAGGCCGAGGCCGCCCTCACCCTGGCGCAGGAGAATTTCCGCCGCTCGGACCTCCTCGTCCGCCAGCGCGCCACCGCGACACGGGCGCTCGACGAGGCGCAGGCCGCCCTGCGCAACGCCGAGGCGGAGGCGTCGCTGGCCCGTACCCGCCTCGACCGGGCGACGATCCGCGCGCCCTTCGACGGCATCGTCGGTCTGCGCGACATCAGCGTCGGGCGCTACGTCACCGTTGGTGACGAGCTGCTTCGCATCGATCGAATCGATCCGCTCGACCTCGACTTCCGGATCCCCGAGCGCTGGCTGACCAAGGTCCGGCCCGGCATGCCCGTGCGCCTCGCCGTCGATGCGGTGCCCGACGGCAGGTTCGAAGGGACCGTCTCGGCGGTCGATCCCGTGATCGACGTCAACGGCCGCTCCATCCGCGTGCGCGGCACGGTCGCCAATGCCGACCGCGTGCTGCGGCCGGGCCTGTTCGCGCGGGTCGCGCTCGAAGTCGACGTGCGGCCCGATGCCGTGCTGGTACCCGAGAAGGCCGTCGTGCTGAGCCAGAACGGTGCGGCCGTGTTCCGCATCGAGAACGGCAAGGCGATCGCCACCCCGGTCGTCACCGGCGTGCGCGAGGACGGCATGGTCGAGATCGTGGACGGGCTCGCCGCGGGTGCGGAGGTCGTCGTCAACGGCCATGTCCGTCTGCGCGACGGCGCGTCGGTCGAGATCGTCACGCCCGCCGCGGAGCCGTCGGCGTGAGCCTGCCGGAGATCTGCATCCGGCGGCCGATCTTCGCCAGCGTGCTGAGCCTGCTGCTGGTACTCGTCGGCGCGGTCGCCTTTTTCCGGCTGACGGTGCGCGAATACCCCAATATCGACCAGCCGATCGTCTCGGTCTTCACCTCCTATCCCGGCGCCAGTGCCGAGATCATCGAGACGCAGGTCACGCAGGTGCTTGAGGCCTCGATCGCCGCCGTGCCGGGCATCGACGTCCTCTCCTCGACGAGCCGCCAGGAATCGAGCCGGATCAATGTCCGCTTCTTCCTCGGCACCGATCCGGAGGCGGCCGCGGCCGACGTCCGCGACCGCATCTCGCGCGTCCGCGGCCGCCTGCCCGACGAGGTCGACGAGCCGGTCGTCACCAAGGTCGAGGCGGATGCCGACCCGATCATCTACATCGCCTTTACCAGTGCCACCCGATCGCCGCTCGAGCTGACCGACATCGTCGACCGCTATGCCCGCGACCGGCTGCAGAATCTGGGCGGCATCGCCGAGGTCCAGATCCTGGGCGAGCGCCGCTACGCCATGCGGATCTGGGTGGATCGCGAGCGGCTGGCCGCCTACGGCCTGACCGTCCAGGACGTCGAGCGCGCGGTGCGCGCGCAGAACCTGGAAATCCCGGCCGGCCGCGTCGAGACGCGCGATCGCGAGTTCACGGTGCTGAGCCGCACCGGCCTCCAGACACCCGAGGATTTCGAGGCCATCGTCGTCAAGGACGCCGACGGCTTCCAGGTGACGCTGGGCGATATCGCCCGGGCCGAGATCGCCGCCGCCGACACGCGCCGCGTCACCCGCTTCAACGGCGAGAACTCGGTCACGATCGGCATCATCAAGCAGGCGGTCGCGAACCCGCTCGACGTCGCCCGTGCCGTCCGGGGTGCCTTGCCCGGCATCGTCGCCGAACTCCCGCCCGGCATCGACGCCACCATCGCCAACGACACGACGGTGTTCATCGAGCGCTCGATCCGCTCGGTGTTCGTCACCATCGCCGAGGCCACCCTGCTCGTCGTGCTGGTGACGCTGGCCTTCCTGCGCTCCTGGCGGGCGACCGTCATCCCGCTCGTCACCATCCCCGTGTCGCTGATCGGCACCTTCGCACTGCTGCTGGCCTTCGGCTTCTCGATCAACACGCTGACCCTGCTGGCCCTGGTGCTGGCGATCGGCCTCGTCGTCGACGACGCCATCGTCGTCCTGGAAAACGTCCAGCGGCACATCGACCACGGCCAGAAGCCCATGCCGGCCGCGATGCGCGGCACCCGCGAGCTGGTGTTCGCCGTCATCGCGATGACGCTGACACTGGCCGCCGTCTACGCGCCGATCGCCCTCACCCCCGGGCGCACCGGACGCCTGTTCGTCGAGTTTGCCATGGCACTCGCCGGCTCGGTGCTGATCTCCGGGTTCGTAGCCCTCACGCTCACACCCATGATGTGCTCGCGCCTGCTCCGCTCGGCGGCGACCGAGGGCTGGCTGGCGCGCGTCTTCCATCGGAGCCTGCAGGCGCTGGAGACGGGCTATCGGAAGTCGCTCGTCGCCACGCTCCGACACCGTTGGGTCCTGGTTCCCGTGGTCGCCGGCGTGCTCGGTGCCACCGTGGGCCTCTACCAGAACCTGCCGCGCGAGCTCGCCCCGATCGAGGACCGGGGCTATGTGCGTGCCAGCGTGCGCGGGCCCGAAGGTGTCACGATCCACTGGATGGACCGCAACATGCGGCAGGTCGAGCCGATCATGGCGGCCCTGCCCGAGGCCGAGAGCACCTTCGTCATCGCCGGTGTGCCCGAGGTCAGCCGCGGCGTCGCCGTCCTCCGCCTCAAGCCCTGGGAAGAGCGGGAGCGCAGCCAGCAGGAGATCGCGGCCTCGCTGCGCGGCAAGCTGGCGAAGCTGCCGGGTGTGATCGCCACGCCGACCAACGCCCCCTCGCTGGGCCAGGACGGCCGCGCCCCGCCCGTGCAGATCGTGGTTCAGACGAGCGACAGCTTCGAGGAGCTGGGCCGGGTCGTGCAGCGCCTGACGCAGGCGCTCGACGACCTGCCGCTCGTCACCGACGTGGACGGCGAGATCAGGCTGGCCACCCCGCAGCTCGACGTCCGCCTCGACCGCAAGAAGATCGCCGATGTGGGTGTGGACATCGACGTCGTCGGCCGCACGCTGGAGAGCCTTCTCGCCGGCCGGCAGGTGACCCGCTTCGACCGCAACGCCGAACAGTACGACGTCATCGTGCAACTCGCCGATGCCGACCGGCGCGGCCCCGACGATCTGGCGGCCATCCATGTCCGCGGCCGCGACGGCCAGATGGTGCAGCTGGCCAACCTCGTCACGATCGAGGAGACCGTCGCCCCGCGCGAGCTGACGAGGTTCAACCAGCTCCGCTCGGCGACGATCACGGCGGCGCTCGCCCCGGACGTGGCGCTGGGCGACGCGCTGATCGAGGTCGACCGGATCACCCGCGAGATCCTGCCGGCAGGCTACCGCTTCGACCATGCCGGGCCGTCGCGCGAGTTCATGCAGGCCGGCAACTCGATCCTGCTGATCTTCGGGCTGGCGCTGGCCTTCATCTTCCTGCTGCTGGCGGCACAGTTCGAGAGCCTTGTCTCCCCACTCCTCATCATGGTGACGGTGCCGCTCTCGATGGCCGGCGCCTTCCTGGCGCTGCACCTCACCGGAAGCACGCTCAACATCTACAGCCAGATCGGCCTCGTGACGCTGATCGGGCTGATCACCAAGCACGGCATCCTGATCGTCGAGTTCGCCAACCACGCGCTGGAGGAAGGGGCCAGCCGTGCCGAGGCGGCCCTCAGGGCCGGCGGCCTGCGCCTGCGCCCCATCCTGATGACGACGGCCGCCACCGCGCTGGGTGCTCTGCCGCTAGCCCTGGCCCATGGTGCCGGTGCCGAGAGCCGCACGCAGATCGGCTGGACCATCGTCGGCGGCATGCTGCTCGGCACGCTCCTCACGCTCTTCGTGCTGCCGGCCCTCTACGCCAGCCTGCCCGAGCGCAAGCCCGAGCCACTGCCCGAGCCCGAGCCGTTGCCCGCCGAGTGACTTGACGGCCGCGGCCCGGCCGGGCTCCAACGCCGCCCATGCAGCTTCCGCTCGTCTTCCTCGACGGTCCCTGGCGGCTCGCCATGGGCCTCAACGCCCTCGATCTCGACGACTGGCTCTGGCGCGACGACCGCTTCGCCGAGGACAGGGCCGAGCGGATCCGCCTGCTCGCAGCGCACCCCGATCAGGTGCACGCGATGCTGCCCGAGGCCGAAGGTGCAGCGCAGGAGCTTCTGGCCACCGTCCAGGATTGGCTGCGGGCGCGCGACCTCCCGGCCGATGTCGAGCCCGCGGAAGCACCGCTCGCGGCCCTGGCCCCGCTGGCGCAGGAAGACTTCTGCCTCATGGAGCGCAACGCCAACGGGCTGTATGCCCTGACCGGGGCAATTCTGTGCTTTCCCGCGCACTGGAAGCTGCGCGAGAAGCTCGGCCGGCCGATGCGCGAGATCCATGCGCCGGTGCCGGGTTTCGGCGACCGGCTCGCCCAGCCGACCGAGCGGTTCTTCACGAGCCTTCAGGTCGACCGACCAGTGTGGCGTGCGAACTGGTCGATCACGGACAGCCCGGACCTGTTTCAGCCGGGCTCCGGAGGCTCCGTCCCCGGTCTAGACGCGGAGAATGCCGGCGAGCTTCTGTGGCTGCGGGTGGAACGGCAGACCCTGCGCCGCCTGCCAGAGACGAAGGCGATCGTCTTCACCATCCGCACCTTCGTCCGCCGCATGGACGAGGTCGCCCACATGCCCGGCGTGGCGCCGGCCCTCGCCGCCCGCCTCGACGAGGTCGAGCCCGGCATGGCCGCCTACAAGCGTTTCACCACCGTCCGCCAGCCGCTCCTCGCCTATCTGGCTGCGCTGCAGGGCGGTGAGCCTGCTGCCGGGCAGCGCGTGGCGTAGGACGCCCCCTTCGGCTGGCAGGGCGCCGTCCTTCAGCAAGGCTACCTGGAGCCGCGCCGGGTTCTCGCCCGGCATGCGGACATTGGCAGGGCAGGAAGAAAACCCGCGCTGATGGTAGTACTCGGCATCGCCGACGAGGAAGACGTGGCGCCAGCCGAGTGCTGCCGCCTTCGCCATGCTCTGCTCCATCAGGGCCCGGGCGATGCCCTGCCCGCGATGCTCCGGGTCGATGGCGATGGGTCCGAGCAGCAGTACGGGCGTGCCGTCGAGCTGCATCGGCCAGTACCGGATGGTGCCGACCAGCCGCTCGCCTTCCCGTGCCACGAGGCCGAGCTCGGTCAGCGGCTCGAGCCCCACGCGATAACGGTAGGAGATCTTCCGCCGCCGGTCGGCGCCGAACGAGGTGTCGAGGAGGGAGTCGATGGCGGGCCCGTCATGCGGGCCCTCGGGAACGATCTGGAACAAGGAGGCCTCCGAGGCGGCACAGGTGAAACACCGTCACCCGGCCGGGAGGCCTAACGAGTCAGGCGGTCTCCGGTCGGGCGACACGCGCTGCAGCGCGCTCACGTCGTCGTCGTTCGGTGGACAAGACAGCCTGCTTATCGCTGTTGAACACGGCGTCGGCGTCCATAGCAGACCCCGACCCCCTGTCAATGAAATCCCATGTCACGGGATCAGACCGCCCCCGGCAGCAGGTCGCCTTCGGGATGGGTCGCCGGATTGCCCGTGGCGATGAAGGGCGGATGCGTGCCGCGCAGCTCGATGGCACGGCGAAGCGCCCATCCGACGGTGGGAAAAGCCAGTTCGTCCCAGGGGATCTCGTGCCAGCCGACGAGCTTCACTTCGAGGCTCTCGGGCCCGGCCTCGACCGCCGCGTCGAGCAGCTTCGCCTTGTACATCAGCTGCACCTGGTCGATCCGCTTCACGCTGTAGACAGCGATCAGCCCCTCGATCTCGAGCCGAGCACCCGCCTCCTCCCACGCCTCGCGGAGCGCGCCCTGTTCCGCCGTCTCGCCGAGTTCCAGAAAGCCTGCCGGAATGGTCCAGAAGCCTGAACGCGGATCGATCGCCCGCCGGCAGATCAGCACGCGGTCGCCCAGCGTCGCCACGCTGCCGACGACGACCTTCGGGTTCTGGTAGTGGATCGTGCCGCAGGACGGGCACACCGCGCGCATCCGGTCGTCGCCCTCGGGCACACGCTGCTCGACGGCCGAACCGCAGCACGCACAGTAACGCATCAAGCCCGCTCGGTCCTCGGCTTGAACAGCGCCTCCGCGGCCCCGCGGACGTCCTTCCGCTTGCTCAGCTCGGCCTGGACGCGGGCGATCTCGCCCTGCAGTCGCGTCACATACTCTTCCATCTCGTCGATCGACATCGGCGCCAGATTGCGGCCGATGCCCGTCGTCGGGCGGATGCGGACCTCTTCCTCGTCCATGCTTCGGCTCCCGCAAGCGAGGCCGGAAATCTAGGCACTGGGGAACGCGCTGTGAAGGATGCCGGTGCTTGACAAGGCCCGGAGGCACCTCGCACTTCACCGCCACTCCAGCGCCGAGGCCCGCCGTGACCGACAAGAACATCCGCTACTTCCCGGTCTCCTGGCAGGAGCTGCATCGGGACGCCAAGGCCCTGGCCTGGCGCCTGGCCGAGATCGGCCCCTTCGTCGGCATCGTGGCGATCACCCGGGGCGGTCTCGTCCCGGCCCACATCATCGCCCGCGAGCTCGACATCAGGATGATCGATACCGTCTGCATCTCGTCCTACGACGAGACGAACATCCGCGACTCCGAGATCCTGAAGCGGGTCGGCGGCGACGGCCAGGGCTGGCTCATCATCGACGATCTGGTCGACACGGGCACCACGGGCCGGATCGTCCGCGAGATGCTGCCCAAAGCACACTTTGCGACCGTATATGCCAAGCCCGCGGGCCGTCCCGTGGTCGACACCTTCATCACCGAGGTCAGCCAGGACACCTGGATTCTCTTCCCGTGGGACACCGAGCCGCAACCCTCGCCCCCGATCGCCCGCTCTCGCGCGGCGAGCTGAAACGTCGATTTACGACACACTTGCCGAGCATTCTTCATCGAGCGTCACGCTACGGGCGCAGCGGCGGGGCTGCGACAAGTTATCATTCTAACTTGCACCGATGCGGGCTGGCCACAGTTTAGTTTTACGGTATAAATGTGACTGGTCCGCTCGCTGATCCGTCGGACCTTCTTGCACAGTGACCGGGAACTCGCCCGGCGGAACATCGTTCCGCTGGTGTCCACGGGAGCATTCTTGATGAAGGCATCCTCGACCGACCACCACCACGACCATCATCCGATGTCGGAGGCCGATCGGGCGAAGATCACCGAAGGGGCCGTTCGGCTCGCCACGCGCCCCACCAGCCCGAACAGAAAGCACCGTCACGCCGGCAGAGCCCGCACGCTCGACCATGGCATCGGCGATCATCCGGCCATCCGGATGAGCGGCGCCGGGCTTGAGGTGGCGCCGAACGCCCTCCACAGCCACGCCGTGCCGAAGGTGGTCGAGCACATCCGCCGCCGCGCCGCGTCCGACGACATCGTCTGATCCAGTTCGTCTCGTCGTCTCCTCTCGACTGAAGGCGCGCACCGCGAAGGCGATGCGCGCCTCGTTTTCGCATGGGTGGTCGCGGCCGAAGCGCCCGTCGCAGCCTTGCCGCGCGCCGTCGCCTCGCCACATGAGCCGGCATGCCGCCACTCTCCGTCCTCGACCTGTCCTTCACGACGACGGCCACTCCCGGCTCCGTCGCGATCCGTGAGACCATCGATCTCGCCCGCCTGACCGACCGGCTCGGCTATCACCGCTTCTGGGTCGCCGAGCATCACAACTTGCCCTCGGTCGCGAGTGGTGCCCCGGAGATCATGATCGGCGCCATCGCCGCCGCGACCTCCCGCATCCGCGTCGGTGCCGGCGGCGTCATGCTACCGAACCATGCGCCCCTCATGGTGGCGGAGCGATTCAAGGTTCTGGAGGCGCTCTATCCGGACCGCATCGACCTCGGTCTGGGCCGTGCCCCCGGCACCGATCCGCGCACCTCGCTGGCCCTGCGCCGGCGTCAGGAGGTCCGCGCCGACGACGACTTCCTGGAGCGCTTCCAGGAGCTGATGGCCTGGAAGACCGGCGGCTTCGGCGAGGGCCACCCCTTCCGCTCGATCCGCGTCATGCCCGAGGACGTGCCGCTGCGGCCGATCTGGCTGCTCGGCTCCAGCGACTATAGTGCCGAGCTGGCCGGTCGCGTCGGCCTGGGCTTCGCCTTCGCCCACCATTTCGCGAGCCTCGGCGCCGACCACGCCATGGCCGTCTACCACGACCATTTCACGCCCTCGCAGTGGCTGGAGAAGCCGCACGCCATCCTGACCGTCGCCGCCATCTGCGCCGAGACGACCGAAGAAGCCGAGCGGCTGGCATCGAGTGCCGACTACGGCCATGTGCGCCGCTCGCGCGGCCAGTTCGGCCCGATCGTCAGCCCCGAGGAGGCGCTGGCCTATCCCTACACCCACGAGGACGAGGTCCTGCGCCGGGCCAACCGGGCACGCCTGTTCGTCGGCACCCCATCTTCCCTGCGCGATCGCCTCTCCGAGTTCGCGGCCAAGGTCGACGCCGACGAGATCATGGTGATGACCGCCATCTTCGATCAGGCCGCCAAGTATCGGTCCTACGAGCTTCTGGCCCACGCCTTCCATCTCGGGTCGACGCTTCCGGCCTGACATCTCGTCGCTGGCGCCCCGACCCGCCGGCGTGGCAGATGCAGCCGCGGCGAGGATGGGAGCGGGCATGGAGGCCACGATCGAAGCGTCAGGGAACGCCGTCGGAAGCCCCGTCATCGGGCCGGCTGTTCCGCGCTCTCTCTGCACCGATTGCGGTATCTCGCGGTCCTCCGAGCCCAAGCGCTGCGGCACCGCCTGCCAGTTCATCAAGCCCGACTATCCGCACCTCGAAGAGCGCGTGCACGGCCGGACCCGCGACCCCGCCCGGTCCGACGAGCTGTATTTCGGCCCCTTCCGCCACATGGTCCGCGCCGCCCTCGTACCTCCGCGCGATGGGGCGCAGTGGACCGGCATCGCCACGCGCCTCGGCGAGCGCCTCCTCGAAACGGGCAAGGTCGAGGCCGTCCTCACCATGACCGCCGATCCGGACGACAAGTGGCGGCCGATGCCCGTCCTCGTCACGAAGCCCGAGGACATGGCCCGGTGCCGTGGCATGCGGATGGGCTACGCCCCGCTTCTCGCCCTACTGGAGCCGGCCCGCGCCCGCGGTATCCGCCGCCTCGCCGTCATCGGCATCCCCTGCCAGATCTACGCGCTCCGCGCCCTGGAGCAGGAACTCGGCTTCGAGCGCATCTACGTCGTAGGTACGCCCTGCTCAGACAACACGACGACCGAGCGCTTCCACGACTTCCTGGCCCTGCTCTCGCCCGATCCGGACAGCATCACCTATCTGGAGTTCCGCGCCGACTTCCACGTCGAACTGCGCTTCGAGAACGGCCGCAAACGCGAGATCCCGTTCCTGCAGCTGCCGATTTCCAAGCTGCCGCCCGATTTCTTCCCGCTCACCTGCCGGACCTGCGTCGACTACACCAACGTGCTGGCCGACATCACGGTCGGCTACATGGGTGGCGAGGGGGAGCAGTGGCTGCTTGTGCGCAATGAGCGCGGCGAGGAGATCCTCTCCCTGCTCGACGGCGAGGTCCGCCTCTCGACACCGGGCAGCAGCGGCAAGCGGGCGGGCCCGGTGAAGGGCTTCCTCGTCAATGTCGAGCGGGCCGCCGGCGGCCTGCCGCTGCGCCGGATGCCGGGCTTCCTCCGCCCCATCATGGGCTGGCTGATGCCGAAGGTCGGCCCGAAGGGCCTGGAGTTCGCCCGTGCCCGTCTCGAGATGAAGGCGATCGAGACCGTGCTCCACCTCCGCCGCGAGCAGAAGGCGCGGATGAAGCGCATGATCCCGGCCCATGTCTGGGCGCTGGTCGAGCCCTATGGCCTGCGACCTGAAGCCGGCGAGCAGCCCGCCTCGGACGCTCGATCGGTCGAGATGAAGGCTTCAGCGCCCATGGCCGTCGCAATCAGCCCGAAGTCATCTCGCGAGACGGGCACCAGTCCGAGCCGAAACGGGTAGGCCCAGTTCCGCTTGTTCACGATGAACGACAGGTCGCCGATCAGCGGTCGAATGGGTGCTTCGCGGCACGCGACAAAGGCGACGTCACGGCGTGCGGGCGTGAAGCTCTCGCTCATCTCGAAGCGGTAGGGCTCTCCCGCCTCGATCCGGCCGATCGCGGTGAACGCCTGCAGCGGTTCACCGGCTCCCATCTGCGTACGGGGCGAGTAATAGGCGATCCAGTCGCCCGGAGAGAGGCGCCGAATGGCTGCCATCTTGCCGTGGCAGACTTGGCAGAATCCGCCCTCGATGCCGCTGCGTACATGGTCGAGCGAGGCGACGCCGATCCAGTAGCGGGTCATCGCCTCGACATCGGCTGGCTCGGAGAATCCACGCGCCACGTTATGTGTCACCGGGCACCGCCGGACCCGACAGACCGGCGATTGCGTCGCGCGCCAGCTTGTCGGCACGTTCGTTCAGTTCGTGCCCGGCATGGCCCTTCAGCCAGCGCCAGTCGACCTTGTGGGTGGCGCGCGCCTGATCGAGCCGCTCCCACAGATCCTGGTTCTTCACCGGCTTCTTGTCGGCCGTCTTCCAGTTGCGGGCCTTCCAGCCCGCCAGCCATTCCAGCACACCCTTCCGCAGATACTGGCTGTCCGTCCACAGCTCGACGCGCGAGGGCCGCTTCAGGGCCTCCAGCGCGGCGATCGCCGCCATCAGCTCCATACGGTTGTTGGTCGTCAGCGGCTCCGCACCGCTCAGCTCGCGTTCGTGGCCACGCCAGGCGAGGATCGCGGCCCAGCCGCCGGGACCGGGATTGCCCGAGCACGCACCGTCGGTATGGATCTCGACGACGTCACCCTCAGGCGAGGCCATAGGCCTCCGGTCCGCGCACCCCACGATGGAAGCGCAGCTTGGTCAGGTACTCGCGCGGGTCCTTCGGCTTCACCAGCGCCCCTTCGACCTGGTGCAGCCAGTCGTAGAGCCGGGTCAGCATGAAGCGCAGAGCAGAGCCGCGGGCCAGCAGCGGCAGGGCCTTCAGCTCGGCGGGCTCCAGCCGGCGCAGACCCTGATAGCCATCCAGGAGAGCTCGGCCCTTGGTGATGTTGAACGAGCCGTCGACCTCGAAGCACCAGGCGTTCAGGCAGATCGCGAGGTCGTAGGCCAAAAGGTCGTTGCAGGCGAAGTAGAAGTCGATGACGCCCGTCACCCGGTCGCCCTCGAAGAACACATTGTCCGGGAACAGGTCGGCATGGATGACGCCGGCCGGCAGATCCTTGGGCCAGCTCGCGTTCATCGCGGCGAGCTCGGACTCGATCTCCGCGTCCAGCCCCGCCTCGACCCGGTCGGCCTTGCCGCGGCAGCCGTCGCGCAGGCGCGCCCAGCCCTCCAGCGACAGGGCGTTCGGCCGGCGGATCGTGAAGTCGGCCCCGGCCAGATGCAGCTCGGCCAGCGCCTTGCCCAGCGCGTGGCACCGCTCGGCGTTCCAGCGCCGCGGCCAGACGCCGTCGAGGAAGCTCACGAGGGCCGCCGGCTTGCCCTTGAGTTGCCGCAGCACCTCGCCGTCACGGCCCGCGACCGGCAGCGGACAGGGCACGCCCTTGCCCGCCAGATGCCGCATCAGCCCGAGGAAGAAGGGCAGATCCGCGGGATCGACCCGCTTCTCGTAGATCGTCAGGATGAACCGCCCCTCGGTCGTATCGAGGGCGAAGTTCGAGTTCTCGACACCCTCGGCGATGCCGTGGAACGAGCGCAGAGTACCGAGATCGTAGGCCGCAAGAAGGGCCACGAGATCGGGCTCGCCGATGTCGGTGTAGACGGCCATCCCCGGCTCGGCGTCTTGGTCTCAGGACGCCTTGCGCACGGGAATGGGCGGCGTGCGGAAGAAGACGTTCTCCTCCGCCAGCGTCACTTCCTCGACGCTCACGGCGAACCGCTCGCGGCAGGCGCTGACGACCTGCTGCACGAGAAGCTCAGGTGCAGACGCCCCGGCCGAGATCGCCACCGTGTCGACGCCGTCGAACCAGCTCCAGTCGATGTCCTTCGCCGTCGCGATCAGCTCCGCCCGCGGGCAGCCGTTGCGCAGCGCCACCTCGACCAGACGCATCGAGTTCGAGCTGTTGCGGGCACCCACCACGAGGAAGAGATCCGCACGCGGTGCCAGCGCCACGACGGCACGCTGCCGGTTCGTCGTGGCGTAGCAGATGTCCTCGTTCCGAGGTCCCTCGATGTGCGGGAAGCGGCGCTTCAGCACCGCGACGATGTCCGCCGTGTCGGCCACCGAGAGGGTGGTCTGGGTCGAGAACGCGACCTTATCGGGATTCGGCACCGTGACCGTCTCGGCGTCCTCGACGGTCTCGACGACGATCACCTTGCCTTCCTGCACCTGCCCGATGGTACCGATCACCTCCGGGTGGCCGGTATGTCCGACGAGCAGGACGGTGTTGCCGTTCTTGGAGTGCCGCTCGACTTCCCGGTGCACCTTCGACACCAGTGGGCAGGTCGCGTCGGCGAACAGCAGATCGCGCCGCCTCGCCTCCTTGGGCACGCTCTTCGGCACGCCGTGGGCCGAGAACACGACGAGCCCGTTGTCCGGGACGTCGTCCAGCTCCTCGACGAAGACGGCACCTCTCGCCCGAAGGTCGTCGACGACGTGCTTGTTATGGACGATCTCGTGCCGCACGTAGACGGGCGGACCCTGTTGGGCCAGCGACTCCTTCACGATCTCGATCGCCCGCTCGACGCCGGCGCAGAAACCGCGCGGGCCGGCGAGCAGAATGGTCAGCGGCATCGTGTCACTCGGGGTCAAAGAGCCGGTCCTGGGATGCATGTCGCTTAAGGTGGGGCTCATTATCACGCTCGCCACCGTGATGCGAGCGAGGGAGCTTCGGCTTGACGTCGCCACCGCACGGCGTCATCGCCTGGAATCGTTCCAAAGTAGTCGCTTGCCGGAGCCGCTCGATGCTGCCGACCCTGCGCCCGCAGAAGAGCTTCGCCGATCTCGACGAGCGGGAGATCCTGGCCCTCGCCATCACGCTGGAGGAGGAGGACGGCCGCATCTACCGCGACTATGCGGACGGCCTGCGCGACGCCTACCCCGCCTCCGCCCTGGTGTTCGAGGAGCTGGCCGAGGAAGAGAGCGGCCATCGGCGGATGCTGATCGACCTCTTCCGCGAGAAATATGGCGAGCACATCCCCCTCGTCCGCCGCGAGGACGTGAAGGGGTTCATCAAGCGCAAGCCGCTCTGGCTGACCCGTCCCTTGGGCCTCGAAGCCGTGCGCAAGCAGGCCGAAGAGCTGGAGGCCGAGGTCGCCAACTTCTATGTCAAGGCCGCGGGCAGGGTGACCGACGCCTCCTTGCGCAAGCTTCTCGTGGACCTCGCCGAGGCCGAGCAGGACCATGTGTCGCTGGCCGAGCGCCTGGGCGAGAAACATCTGCCGAAAGACGTCCGGCAGGCAGAGGCCGAGACCGCCCACCGCCAGTTCGTGCTGCAATATGTCCAGCCGGGCCTCGCCGGTCTCATGGACGGCTCGGTCAGCACCCTTGCCCCGCTGTTCGCCGCCGCCTTCGCCACCGGCCGGAGCTGGGACGCCTTCATCGTCGGCATCGCCGCCTCGATCGGTGCGGGCATCAGCATGGGCTTTGCCGAGGCGCTGTCCGACGACGGCAGCCTCACCGGCCGCGGCCATCCCTGGATCCGCGGTGCCGTCTGCGGCCTCATGACGACACTGGGCGGCCTCGGCCACACGCTGCCCTTCCTCATCCCAGACTTCCGCATCGCCACAGCGGTCGCCATCGTCGTCGTTTTGATCGAGCTCTGGGCCATCGCCTGGATCCGCGCCCGCTACATGGACACGCCCTTCCTTCAGGCGGCCTTCCAGGTCGTCGTGGGCGGCGTGCTCGTGTTCCTGACGGGCATCCTGATCGGCAGCGCCTGACGCCCCCGGCCACGTAACCATGCACGGCACGGTCGACCACGGCGCGCATCTGCGCGGCCCGCGCCTGATCGCACTCCTGATCGTCGCCACGGCCCTGGGCCCCTTCGCGATGCAGCTCTTCCTGCCGGGCCTGCCGGCGATCCAGGACGAGTTCCAGGTCTCGGGCACCGTGGCGCAGCTGGCCTTCAGCCTGTCGGCGTTCGCCATTGCGGTCGCGACCCTCGCCTACGGCCCGCTGTCGGATTCGCTCGGCCGCCGCCCGGCGCTGGTGGGTGGCCTCGCCGTCTATCTCGCGGGCTCGCTCCTCTGCGCGCTGGCCCCCTCCATCACGCTCCTCATCCTCGGCCGCATCGTGCAGGCCGCCGGCGGCTGTGCGGGCATCGTGCTGGCCCGCGCCATCGTCCGCGACCTCTGGCAGCGCGATCACGCTGCCTCCGTGCTGGCCTATGTCAGCATGGCGATGGTCGTGGCGCCGATGCTGGCGCCGCTGCTCGGCGGCCTGCTCACGGACACGCTCGGCTGGCGTTCGATCTTCGTCCTGGGTGCTCTCGTCGGCGTCGGCATCCTCGCCTTCACGCTGATCGATCTGCGCGAGACGGTGGCGGAGCGCACCGGATCGAGCGTCGCCGCCATGCTGGGCTCCTTCGCCAAGCTGCTGCGCTCGAAGGCCTTCGTCGCCTACACGTTGCAGGGTGCCTGCTCGATGGCGGTGTTCTACACCTTCCTCGCCGGTGCTCCCTTCGTGATGATCAAGGTGCTGGGCCGCTCCACCGCCGAGTACGGCCTCTGGTTCATGTCGATCGCCGGCGCCTACATGGTGGGCAACATGGTCACGGCCCGCCTCGGCCGCCGGATCGGCATCGACCGGATGATCGTGCTGGGCAGTATCGGCTCGCTGCTCGCCAACATCGTCCTACTGGCCCTGCTCGGCATCGGCTTCTGGACGCCCGCCGTGCTGTTCGGCACCACGGCCTTCGGCGCCTTCGCCCAGGGTCTCGGGCTGCCCAACGTCCAAGCGGCGTCGCTCAGCGTCTACCCGTCGATCGCCGGTGCCGCCTCGGGGCTCACCGGGTTCGTCCAGATGGGTATCGCCGCCGCGGCAGCACAGGTCGTGGGCTCGATCCAGACCGGCACGCCCTGGCCCGTCGCCATCGGCATGTCGATCTTCGCCCTTGCGGCCTTCGTCTGGGCACTTCTCGCCGCGCGTCACGGTGCCGGCGTGCATTGAACGGGCGGTGTTGTTGCGGTGCACAACGTTTGCCACTAGCGTCCGGCCGCCCAAATTTCCTCGACCGCAGGTTCTCGATGCAGCAGCCGACCGTGCGCCCGCTGAACGCCTCCTTCGGCTCCGGCCCGACCTCGAAGCGGCCCGGCTGGACCCTGGCCCGCCTCGAAGGTGCGCTGCTCGGCCGTTCGCATCGTTCGGCCCCGGGCAAGGCCCGTCTCGTCGAGGTCGTCGACCGCAGCCGGGCCATCCTGGGCATCCCCAAGGACCACCGCATCGCCATCATGCCGGGCTCCGACACCGGGGCCTTCGAATGCGCGATGTGGACGATGCTGGGTGCCCGCGGAATCGACTGCCTCGCCTTCGAGAGCTTCGGCGAGGGCTGGCTCACCGACATCGAGAAGCAGCTGAAGCTCACCGACCTGCGGGCGCTGAAGGCCGCTTACGGCGAGTTGCCCGACCTCGCGTCCGTCGACCCCGACCGCGACACCGTCTTCACCTGGAACGGCACCACCTCGGGCGTGCGGGTGCCGAACGGCGACTGGATCAGCGACGCCCGCAAGGGCCTCGCCTTCTGCGATGCCACCTCCGCCGCCTTCGCCATGGCGCTGCCCTGGGCGAAGCTCGATGTCGTCACCTGGTCCTGGCAGAAGGTGCTGGGCGGCGAGGCGCAGCACGGCATGCTCGTCCTCTCGCCCCGCGCGGTCGAGCGGCTGGAGAGCCACAAACCGGCTTGGCCGCTGCCCAAGCTGTTCCGACTGACCAAGGGCGGCAAGCTGATCGAGGGTACCTTCCAGGGCGAGACGATCAACACGCCCTCGATGCTGGCCGTCGAGGACGCCAACGACGGCCTGAAATGGGCCGAGAGCATCGGCGGCCTGCCGGCATTGATCGGGCGCTGCAACGCCAACCTCGCCGCCGTCGAGGCCTGGGTGGCGAAGACGGCCTGGGTCGGCTTTCTCGCCCGCACGCCCGAGACCCGCTCCCCCACCTCGATCTGCCTCACGATCGAGGATCCGCGCTTCCGGGCGCTGGACGAGGACGCCAAGCAGGCCTTCGTCAAGAACATGACCAAGGTGCTCGCCGAGTCGAAGGTCGCCTACGACATCGCGAGCTACCGCGACGCGCCGGCCGGACTGCGGCTCTGGGGCGGTGCCACCGTCGAGCCGTCGGACATGGCGGCCCTGCTGCCCTGGCTCGACTGGGCCTTCGCGACGACGGCCGCCCACACCTTCTGAATTGCGTTCCCAGGACTAGTCGAATGCCCAAGGTTCTCATCGCCGACGACCTCAGCCCGGCCGCGGTCCGCATCTTCCACGATCGCGGCATCGAGGCCGATGTCCGCGTCGGCATGAAGCCCGACGAGTTGCTGGCCGTGATCGGCGACTATGACGGCCTGGCCGTGCGCTCCGCCACCAAGGTGACGGCCGCGGTGCTGCAGGCGGCGACGAAGCTGAAGGTCGTCGGCCGTGCGGGCATCGGCGTCGACAATATCGACATCGACGCCGCGACCCACCGCGGCGTGGTCGTCATGAACACGCCCTTCGGCAATGCGGTGACCACGGCCGAGCACGCCATCAGCCTGATGCTGGCACTCTGCCGCGAGATCCCGGCCGCCGACCGCTCCACCCGGGCCGGCAAGTGGGAGAAGTCCCGCTTCATGGGTACCGAGGTCTTCGGCAAGACGCTGGGGCTGATCGGCTGCGGCAATATCGGCTCGATCGTCGCCGACCGCGCGCAGGGCCTGAAGATGCGGGTCGTCGTCTACGATCCCTACCTCTCGCCCGAGCGCGCGCGCGACCTCGGCGTGGAGCGGGTCGAGCTGGCCGACCTTCTGGCCCGGGCCGACATCATCAGCCTCCACACCCCGCTCACCGAGCAGACGAAGAACGTCCTCGGCCGCAACAACCTGCTGAAGACCCGCCCCGGCGTGCGGATCATCAACTGCGCGCGTGGCGGCCTCGTCGACGAGAACGCTTTGGCCGAGCTGATCAAGGCCGGCCACATCGCCGGTGCCGCCCTCGACGTGTTCACCGTCGAGCCCGCCAAGCAGTCCCCGCTGTTCGATCTCGACGAGGTGATCGTCACGCCTCATCTCGGTGCCTCGACCGCCGAAGCGCAGGAGAACGTCGCGCTGCAGGTCGCCGAGCAGATCAGCGACTATCTGAGCACCGGTGCGATCGTGAACGCGCTCAACATGGCCTCGGTGACGGCCGAGGAGGCACCTCGCCTCCGGCCCTACATGGCGCTGGTGGAACAGCTCGGCTCCTTCGCCGGTCAGCTCTCCGACACCGGACTCAACGGTGTCACCATCACCTATGCCGGCCACGCCGCGACGCTGAACACGAAGCCGCTGACCCAGGTCCTGCTCGCGGCGCTGCTGCGCCCTGCGCTGGCCTCGGTCAACATGGTGAACGCCCCGGCCCTGGCGCGGCAGCGCAACATCGACGTCACGACGGTGACGCACGAGCGGGTCGAGGGCTACCAGACGATGATCACCATCGAGGTGACCAGCGGCGAGATGACCCGTGCCGTCTGCGGGACGCTGTTCGCCGACGCCGAGCCGCGCCTCGTCTCGATCCGCGGCATCGCCATGGACGCGAAGCTGGCCCCGCACATGCTCTACGTCCGCAACCAGGACAAGCCGGGCTTCATCGGCAATCTCGGCCGCACGCTGGGCGATGCCGATATCAACATCGCCACCTTCCATCTCGGCCGCGACCGGCCCGGCGGCGATGCCATCGCGCTCGTCGAGGTCGACCAGCCGCTGCCCGAAGCGGTGCTGGACCAGGTCCGCAAGCTCCCGAACGTGATCCGCGCCCGCCAGCTCTCGTTCTGAGGCCACGCCGTGGTCTGCGGCTGCGGTAGTCTCGACCGGCGCCGCTTCCTCGGTGCCGCCGCCGGAGCCGCCGTTTCGCTACCCCTCGCCGGCTGCGACCGGGTGGCCGGCACGTTCGGCTGGCTGGCCGACATCCTCGTCCCCGAGTCGGTCGCCGCCGAACTCGGCCGAGCCTCCTTCGCCGAAATCCGGCAGCGCTTCCCGGCCGTTCGGGACCGCAGCCTGCAGAACGCGGTCGCGACGATCGGCGAACGGCTCGTCGCCGCCAGCGCCTCGCCCTGGCCGGACTGGGAGTTCGTCGTCTTCGACGATCCCTTGGTGAACGCCTTCGCTCTCCCGGGCGGCAAGGTCGGCGTCTTCACCGGCATGCTGTCCGTCACCGCCAACGAGGCCCAGCTCGCCACGGTACTGGGTCACGAGATCGGCCATGTGAACGCCCGCCACTCGGCCCAGCGCATCCTGGCCGAGAACGCCGTCGGTTTCGCACTCTGGGCCGCCGGCCGGGCGCTCGCCTTCGGTGACGCTCCGATCCCGCCGGAGCTCGTCTCCGCCCTCGGCGGCGCGCTCGCCGACTACGGTGTGATCCGTCCCTTCTCGCGCACGCAGGAGCTGCAGGCCGACCGCCTCGGCCTCCGGTACATGGCCCATGCGGGCTTTCGGCCCGAGGAGGCCGTGGCCTTCTGGAAGCGGATGGCCGCCCTCGACCAGAATGGCACGCCGGCCTTCCTCTCGACCCACCCCTCGAGCGCGCAGCGTATCGAGGAACTGCTGGAGTCCCTGCCCTCGGTCGACTCCCAGCAGGCAGCCTAGAGAAAGCTCAGCGGATCGACGTCGATCTGCAGCTGCACGGCACTCGGCAGCTTGATGCCCGCCAGCCAGCGGCGCAGCCAGGAGGGCAGGTCGACCTCTTCCTCGGCCTTGACCAGCAGGCGTTCGCGCCACCGCCCCCGCAGCAGGCTCAAGGGCGCCGGTGCGGGACCCAGCACGAGCACGTCCGGATCTTCCGGCGCCGACGCGGCGATGTCCCGCGCCACCGCCTTCACCTGCTCGTGGTCGCGGCCCGAAAAGATGAGTGCTGCGAGACGTCCGCAGGGCGGCATGTGCGCCGCCTTCCGCTCCTCGTACTCGACCGCCAGGAACCGGTCCTTGTCGCTCGACGCCAGGGCCTGCATCACCGAATGGTCCGGCAGATGCGTCTGGATCAGCACCCGACCCGGCCGGCTCTCGCGCCCGGCCCGGCCCGCGACCTGGTAGAGCATCTGGAACGTCCGCTCGCCGGCACGCAGGTCGCCGCCGCCGAGCCCGATGTCCGCGTCGACGACGCCCACCAGCGTCAGGGCGGGAAAGTGATGCCCCTTGGCGATGATCTGGGTGCCGATCAGGACATCGATCTCGCGGTCGGTCATCGCCCGGACCAGGTCGGCCGCAGCGCCCACGCTCGTCACCGTGTCGCTCGTCATCAGGGCGAGCCGCGCCTGCGGCAGGAACGCCGTCACCTCTTCGGCCAGCCGCTCCACGCCGGGCCCCGACACGGCGAGGCTGTCGACCGCACCACAGGACGGACAGTGCTCCGGTGTCGGCATGTTCCAGCCGCAGTGATGGCACTGCAGTCGCCCGCGCATCCGATGCGCCACGAGCCAGGCGGAGCAGGACGGACAGGCGAGCCGGTAGCCGCAGGCCCGGCACAAGGTGAGCGGCGCGTAGCCGCGCCGGTTGAGGAACAGGAGTGACTGCCCGGCCCTCGCCAGGGTCTGTTCCAGCGCGTCGCGTAGGGGCGGCGAGAGGAAGCCGCCGCGCGGGGGCCGGTCCCGCCGCAGATCGACGATCTTGATCGTCGGCATCAGCGCCCCGGCGTGGCGCGCCGGCAGCATCGTGTGCGACCATCCCTCGAGGGCAGCCGGCCCGCCGGTCACCGCGCCCGCGGAGGCGGCTGTCTCCACGGCCGGCGTGGCGGTCGTCAGGACGGCGAGGCAGCCTTCGAGCTTCGCCCTGGCCACCGCCATGTCCCGCGCGTTGTAGACGACCCCGTCGCCCTGCTTGAAGCTCGGGTCGTGCTCCTCGTCGACGACGACGAGACCAAGATCGGTCAGCGGCAGGAAAAGCGCCGACCTCGCCCCGACCAGCACGCTTACACGCCCCTCCGCGACCGACCGCCAGGTCCTTCGCCGCTGCACCGCCGTGAGGCCCGAATGCCAGACCGCCGGTGCCGCACCGAACCGCCGTTCGAACCGCTCGAGCCATTGTGCGCTCAGTGCGATCTCCGGCAGCAGCACCAGCACGCGGCGCCCGGCCCGCAACGCCGCCGCGACCGCCTCGAAGTAGACCTCCGTCTTGCCGGCCCCCGGCACGCCCTCCAGCAGCACCACGCCGTGCCGGCGGGCCTCGACCCCAGCGACGAGCCGTTTCGCCGCTGCGGCCTGCGCCGCCGACAGCGTCACCCCTTCATGTGCCGGATCCGGTGCCGGCAGGAACGGCCGGTCGACCACCGCCACGGCATCGATCAGGCCGTCCTTCGCCATGCCCTTCAGGACGGCGGCCCCAACGCCCGCCGCCTTCGCCAGGTCCGGCCCGGTCATCACCTCGCCCGCCAGGGTGTCCAGCACGCGCCGGCGTGGTGCCGTGATCCGTTCGGGCAGCGCATCGGCCGTGCGCCTATAGCCGGGCTTGGTCGGCCAGGGATCCAGGGCCGCCGGCACGCTCATCGCGAGGCGCGCCACCGAGCCCAGCGGGGCCAGCGTCTCCCGTGCAACATGTCGGATCAGATCGCGGATCACGGCGGACATGGGCGGCGCGTCGAACACGGCCCGCACCGGCTTCAGCCGGTTCTCCGCGACACTGTTCTGGCCGGCCTCGTCCCACACCACGCCGACCACTTCCCGCCCGGCGACTGGCACGCGCACGAAGCTGCCGACCGGCGGCACGGCTTCGGCGGGTACGCGATAGTCGAGGGCCGTGTCCAACGGGACCGGCACGAGGACGGGAACGGTCGTGACGCGCATGAAACCGGACATTGACAGGCAGGCGCGCGATACCATGCTGCCCGGCGCACCACCATCGGGAGCAGGCCGCTGCTGCTGCACGCTTCGGACGATCTGGCGGCCGCGGTCGCCGACTGGCACGCTTGGCTGCAGCACGAGCGGCGCATGTCGGCGCTGAGCGTCACTGCCTATCGCAGTGACTTCGCGAGCTTCGTCACCTTCATCTCCGGCCATCTGGCCGGCCCGGTGGCGCTGCACCACCTGGCGGCACTGCGCCTCGCCGACCTGCGGGCTTGGCTCGCCTGGCGTCACGGCCAGAACTATGCGCGCCGCTCCACGGCTCGCGCGGTCGCCGCGGTCCGCAGCTTCTTCCGCCATGCCGATCGGCGCTATCAGGTCCACAATCCAGCACTGGCAGCCCTGCGCACGCCGCGCCTGGAGCAGCGCCTCCCGCGCCCGCTGACACCCGACCAGGCCGAGGAACTGGCCGCCGCCGTCGGCGAGGAGCACGCGCAACCCTGGATCGGCAAGCGCGACGCCGCCGTGCTGCTGCTGCTCTACGGCGCAGGCCTGCGTATCGGCGAGGCGATGGGCCTCGACTGCCGTGCCGTCGGCGGTGATCCCGCAGCGCTGCGCTCGCTGCTGGTGCGGGGCAAGGGCGACAAGGAGCGCCTCGTTCCGGTGCTCCCGGTCGTTGCCGAGGCGATCGCCGACTATCTGGCAGCATGCCCATTCGCCGCAACGCCCGACTCGCCACTGTTCAAGGGCGCTCGCGGCGGTCGGCTCCAGCAGTCCATCATCCAGAAGGCGGTGCGCCAGCTCCGCGGCACCCTTGGCCTGCCCGACACGGCGACACCCCATGCCCTGCGCCACAGCTTCGCCACGCATCTCCTGCAGGCCGGCGCCGACCTCCGCTCGATACAGGAGCTTCTGGGCCATGCCAGCCTGTCGACGACCCAGGTCTACACCGGGGTGGACACTCATCGGCTGATGCAGCTCTACGCGACCGCGCACCCCCGCGCCTGAGCAACAAAATACACGCCCGGGTTTTACATCGCCGCCAGGAGTGGTGCAGAAGTGGCGAGGTTCATCGTCCTGCGATGAATCCTTCGGAGTAGCTGGTGCGGTTCCTTTTTCTCGCCCTCGTCGGCTGCGTGGCGCTGGCCCTGGTGGCAGCGCTTCTGGCTCCGCGACTCGTCGACCGCGAGGCGCTGCGGCAGGAGTTGCGCCGGATCGCGGTCCGCTCGCTGGGCGAGGACCTGACGATCAAGGGTCCGGTCGCGATCGACCTCTTCCCACGCCCGCGCCTGATTGCGTCGCGCCTAAGCTCCGGGCCTACGGGCGACGGAGACGGGCAGGCCGAGATCCAGATCGACCGGGTGCGGCTGGAGCTGTCCCCGCTGGCTTTGCTGATCGGCCGCATCGAGGTCCAGCGCATCCAGCTGGTCCGCCCGCTTCTGCGCCTCGACGGCCCCGGCATGCAACGGCTCGGCGCGGCGCTGCTCGCCGGTACCGAGCATGTGGCAGGCCTCGACATCGTCAAGGGCACACTGGAGGCGACTTCCTCCCCGCTCGCCGCCACCAAGCTCGAAGCCGTCGATCTGACCCTCGTCCGCAACGCGGAGACGGGAGCCCTCGATCTCGACGGCCGTGCCTTCGTCCACGACCAGCCGATCCGCTTCGTCGCCCAGAGCGGCCCGCTCGAAGGCACGGCACCGGCCTCGGGCCGCATCACCATCGGCCGGGGCGATGCCGCTCTGACCGCCACCTTCAACGGCACGCTCGATACCGCCGCGACTTTGAAGACGGTCTCCGGCAAGCTTCGGATCGAGACCTCCGAGGTGGGCTTGGCACCCAATCTGCTGGGCACCGTGCTCGGACGCGACGGTGTCCTTACCCTGCCGACTCTGGGCCATGCCTGGCTCGAAGGCCGCCTTGCCGTCGACCGGACATCGCTCGTCCTCGACGATATGGTCGCCGAGCTTCCGGACGGTGCCGCGCGCGGCTCGCTCATCGTCGGTTTCGCCCCGAAGCCGACCGTCACCGCCGATCTCAAGGTCGACAAGACGCGCCTCAAGGCCGGGCTCGAGGCGATCCTCGGCCGTGCCGTCCGCGACCAGTTGGCGCCGCCCTTGCTGACGCGGACGACCGGCCGCCTGGACGTGCAGGCGAGCAGCCTGACGGTACGGGACGCTGCCATCGGCAATGCCCGTGTGGCGCTCACCTGGACGGGCGACGGCAAGGCCCGGATCGAGCGCGCCGTGGCGCTGCTTCCGGGCGGCACGGACGTGCGATTCCAGGGTGACACCAGCGTCAACGAGGGGTGGCGCGGCTCGCTGGAGGTCTCGGGCGACGATCTTCGTAAGACGTTGAGCTGGCTCGATCTGCCGCTCGAGGCCATGCCGCCCCAGGGCCTGCGCAGCGCCCATGGCACGCTCGCCCTCGACGTCGTCGGTGGGCGTACCATCGTCGAGGCCAAGGACTTCCTGCTCGACACGACGAAGCTCGCCGGCAGGGCTGCTCTGGTGAAGGGCGAGCGGCCGAAGCTCGCGATCGTCGGCTCGGCCGACCGTATCGACCTCGGCGCCTACCTCGCGAGCCAGGACGATCGCCCTGATGTGTCGGCGCTGCAGACGCTGCTGGGCGAGGTCGACCTGTCGGTCGATGCCGCTGCGGGTCGTGTGGTTTGGCAACGGCTCATGGCCGACGGAGTGAAGTTGAGCGGTGCTACCGATCACGGCCGCTTCCGGCTCGACGAGTTGCGGACCGCCGGTCTCGGCGGCGCCGAGGGCCGTCTGGTCGGCGACGGCGCCCTCGACGGCAGCGAGGGCAGCCTCGCGGTCGAGGCCAGGGCCGAGCGGATCAGCCGGCCCCTGCGCGCCTTCGGTCTGCTACCGCCCCTGGGCCTCGATCAGCTGGGTGCCGCCTACCTCGCCGGCACGGCGCGGTGGAGCCCCGACGGCGACGATGTCGACCTCACCCTGACGACGAAGGCTCTGGAGGTCGACGTCGCCGGCGACCCCGGCGATCAGAAGCTGCGCCTGTCGTTGAACGCCGCTGCACCCGATCTGGCGACGCTCGTCGAAGCGATGGGCGGCCCGGCCGGCGTCGCCCTCCCCGCTGCGGTCCCGGTCCATGCCTCGGGCGAGCTGAAACGTGACGGTGAGGCACTGGTGCTGGGTGCCAACCTGTCCCTCGGCGACACCGATGCCGAACTGGACCTGCGTCGCCGTCTCGACGGCGACCGTCCGGTCATCACGGGCAGCGTCGGCGTCGACGGCCTCGATCCCGCGTACGTCCTCCTCGGCGGCGATCTCGTCGCCGGAGCGCTGGCACTGCCGCCGATCGAGAGATGGGTAGGCGACTGGCCGCGCGACCCGCTGCCCTGGCACGGCCTCGACGCCATCGACCTCGACCTCGCCGTCACCGCCTCGCTCAAGGGCGAAGGCGATGCCGACGGCGACACCATCGGCGCCAGGATCGGACTGTCGGATGGTCAGCTCGCCGTGCACGACCTCGATGTGCCGCTGGCAGGCGGCCGTCTCAACGGCGTGCTGACGCTCGACGCCACGCCCGACGAAAACGGCGTGTTCGGTGCCGACCTCGCCCTCTCGGGTGCCCGCGCCGAGCGTCTCCTGCCGGCGGCCGCGGCGACGCACGGCGAACTGGATCTCGACGTGAGCGTCGCGGCCGCCGGCTGGAGCCCGGCCGATCTCGTCGGCAACCTCGCCGGCTCGGGCCGTGTCCGTCTGAAGCACGGCGGCGTGGCGGACGACGCGGCCCTGGCCGACCTCCTGCTGATCGAGGGGCCGCTGCACTTCGATCGGGGGATCGCCTCCACGCCCGCGTCCGGCCTCACCCTGCGCGTGCCCGGCGGCGAGGGGACGGTCAGACTCGACGCGGACCTGCTCGCCTGGGTGGCGAAGATCCGCACCGAGGCCTTCACCTTCGAGGCCCCTGACAAGGTGGCGACGATCGAGGCCTTGGGCCCGATCGGCCGCATGCATACCGTGTCGAGGAACCTCGCCGCCGCGGCTCCCTGAGGCTCAGTCCTCCGGGCCCAGCATCTGCTCCGGCCGCACCCAGGCCTTGAACTGGTCCTCGGTCAGGAGACCCAGCGTCATCGCCGCCTGCTTCAGGCTGGTACCCTCGGCATGCGCCTTCTTCGCGATCTTGGCGGCGTTGTCGTAGCCGACATGCGGGTTCAGGGCCGTCACCAGCATCAGGCTGTTGTGCAGCAGATGATCGATCCGGCCCTTGTTGGCCTCGATCCCGACCACGCAATTGTCGGTGAAGCTGACGCAGGCGTCCGCCAGCAGCTGGATCGAGGTCAGCACATTGTAGATGATGACCGGCTTGAACACGTTGAGCTCGAAGGTACCCGACGAGCCGGCGACGCTGACGGCGGTCTGGTTGCCCATCACCTGGCAGCAGACCATGGTCAGCGCCTCGGACTGGGTCGGGTTGACCTTGCCGGGCATGATCGACGAGCCGGGTTCGTTCTCCGGCAGATGCAGCTCGCCCAGGCCGCAGCGCGGGCCCGAGCCCAGCCAGCGGACGTCGTTGGCGATCTTCATCAGGCTGCAGGCGATGACGTTGAGCGCCCCGTGCAGCTCCACCATCGCGTCCTCGGCCGCCAGTGCCTCGAACTTGTTGGGGGCGGTGACGAAGGGGAAGCCCGTGATCGTCGCCACCTCGGCGGCGAACGCCTCGGCGAAGCCCTTCTTGGCGTTGAGCCCGGTACCGACGGCCGTGCCGCCCATCGCCAGCTCGGCGATACGGGGTAGGGTCGCCGACACGCGCGCCATGCCGTTCTTCAGCTGATGGGCGTAGCCGCCGAACTCCTGGCCCAGCGTCAGCGGCACCGCATCCATCAGGTGCGTCCGGCCGATCTTCACGATGTCGGCGAACTCCTCCGCCTTCTTCTCGATCGCCGCATGCAGATGGCGGAGGGCGGGCAGCAGCAGCCGCTCGACCTCCTCGTAGGCGGCGATGCTCATCGCCGTCGGGAAGGTGTCGTTGGAGGACTGGCCGCGATTGACGTGATCGTTGGGGTGGACCGGCGTCTTCCCGCCCCGTTTGCCGCCCAACATCTCGTTGGCGCGGCCGGCGATCACCTCGTTGGCGTTCATGTTGCTCTGGGTGCCGGAGCCGGTCTGCCAGACGACGAGCGGGAACTCGTCCATCAGCTTGCCGTCGACGACCTCCTGGGCGGCCTTCTCGATCGCCTCGCCGAGCTTGGGGTCGAGCGCACCCAGGCGGACGTTCACCCGTGCGGCTGCGAGCTTGATGATGCCCAGCGCCCGGCGCAGGGGCTCCGGCATCTGCTGGCCGCCGATCTTGAAGTTCTGCAGGCTGCGCTGGGTCTGGGCACCCCAATAGCGCCTGGCGTCCACCTCGACCGGACCCATCGTGTCGGTCTCGACGCGAACCTCGTTGCCCATCGTCCGTCCCCGCTCGCCTGGTGAAAGGCGGCATCTGGCGGACGTCCCCGCCAGCGTCAACGCTGGCGGTGTCGCATCGGAGGGAGGCCTATTTCTTCCGGAAACGGTCGAGGGTGACGATCTCCGCCCCGCCCTCGCGCCCGTTCGGCGCCTCCTCGGCACCGTTCGGCCCGGGGAGCGCCGGCGCATCGGCGCGGAGCGGCGTCACCTCGGCGTCCTCCTCGGAATCCTCGAGCGTGAACTGCAGGCCGAACTCGACACCGGGATCGGCGAAGACCTTGATCGCCTCGAACGGGATCCGCATCCGCTGCAGCTGGTCGTTGAAGCTCAGCGTCACCGAGAAGGCCGCCTCGTCGACCTCGAGGTCCCAGTACTGGTGCTGCAGCACGATCGTCATATCGGTCGGATAACGTTCGCGCAGGAACTGCGGCATCACCACGCCCGCATGACTGGTGCGGAACGTGATGAAGAAATGATGCGGGTTGTCGATGCCTTCCTTGGCGACACGCGCCAGAACGTCGCGCACGACCGTGCGCAGCGCCGCCTCGACCAGCCGACCGTACTCGAAACGTTGCTTCCGCATGCACCCCAGCCGACACGCGCCTCAAGAGGAGGTGGGGGGATTCTGTTGCCCGGCTCCCCCCGGGCCGCGAGCAAGCTACTTTTTAGGCAGCCGCCCGGAGTGCAACGTTGTCGTTGGCACTTCTCTGTTTGGCCCGATAACGGCGGTACCATGCCGGGCAAAAGCAGTCCCTTTACTACGCGCGTCGATCCTAAGTCGCCCCCATGGGCCCACGGTACTGCCGTGGGAAATGGTGGAGGCGCCGGGCTCCGCCCCCGGGTCCGCAACGCCTATTCCGAACAGCGTTTATCGCCATAGCCGGCTAGGCCGGCTTCTCGAATATAAGGGTTGGCGACGGGCATGCAATGGTCGCCTCGACACCCGGGCGGCCCGCGTCTAGAGCACGCGCTCATCGCATACCGGAGGCCAGCCAGTGCTCGATCCAGCCCGCCAGGCCGATGTCGACGAACTCCGCGCCGAGATGCGCCCGACCCGTAGGGCGACCGTCCCGGCGCTCGAGGAGATCCTCTACCAGCCGCTGAAGGTGCTCGATCACGGCTTCATCCGGATCGTCGACTACATGGGCGACGATGCCGCCATCTGCCAGGCGGCACGCGTTTCCTACGGCCGCGGCACCAAGCAGACCTCCAACGACAAGGCACTGATCAACTATCTGATCCGGCATCGCCACAGCTCGCCGTTCGAGATGTGCGAGATCAAGCTGCACGTGAAGCTGCCGATCTTCATCGCCCGGCAGTGGATCCGGCACCGGACCGCCAACGTCAACGAGTACTCCGCCCGCTACTCGGTGCTCGATCGCGAGTTCTACGTTCCCGACGAGGAATTCCTGCGTCTGCAGAAGATCGAGCGGCGCGCGGTGCCCAATCAGGTCGATCTGTTCGGCGGACCGGAAGGGGTCGCCCCGAAACACACGGCCGAGCAGTCCGCCGTCAACAAGCAGGGCCGGGACACTGTGCTGGGTCCGGACGTCGCCGCCGCGGTGCTCCGCGACGTCAACCGGACGTCGGAGACCGCGTTCACCATCTACGAGAAGCTGCTCGGCACCGACGAGCGCCCCGGCATCGCCCGGGAGCTGGCCCGCATGGTCCTGCCGCTGAACACCTATACGCAGTGGTACTGGAAGATCGACCTGCACAACCTGATGCACTTCGTGGCCCTGCGTGCGGACTCGCACGCGCAGTACGAGATCAGGGCCTACGCAGAAGTGCTGCTCGACGTGCTCGAAAAGTGGGTGCCGCTGACGACCGCGGCGTTCAAGGAGCACAAGCTGAACGCCGCCACGCTTTCGGCGACCGCCCTCGACATTGTCCGCCGCCGGCTACGGGGCGAGCGGGTCACGCAGGAGACGAGCGGTCTCGGTGCGCGCGAGTGGCGCGAGCTTCAGGCTCTGCTCGACGAGACCTGAGGGAAGCGGAAGCGACGCGGGTCAGGCGTTGTCGGTGGCCGGCCCGCGGCAGAGCATCAGAAGAACGACGAAGACGACCGGGACCAGGATCAAGGCGATCCAGAACACGGCGGTAAATCCAAATGTTACCGCCAGGACTGCACCTAGAAGAACAACGGCGAGGCACGCCCAGCCCAGAGTTCCAAGTCCTTCGCTCGCCTGCATGCCCACCGCCCTCCTCGTTGGCTGTGCGAGCCTAAGGGCTTGAGCGTCCTCGGCAAAGAGGCGGTTCGTCACAGCGGCCGGCGCGGCGTCCGTAGGACCGTGGCAGCCAGACCACGGTCGATTGCCAAACACCCCCTACAGTCTTTCCGGACTTGGGCCCTTAGTCGACACGTGTGGTGTCGAATGATAGACCCATAACCCATCTGTAATGTCCTGACGTGACGAGGGGGCAGCATGAATCTGCGGCTAAAGACCCTGACGCTGCTGGCGGGTACCAGCCTGCTCGCGGCCTGCACCGCCTTCCAGGCGGAGCCGATCTACAACTCGGCTTCTGCCGCGAAGCCGCCGGCCGGCGACGCGTACCATACCGCCCTCTACCAGGGCTACATGGAGCACGCGACGTACGAATACGACAAGATGATGAACTACACGTCGGCGATCTACCACTCGAACAAGGCCCTCGCGGCCGCCCGTGGTCAGACCCCGCCGATCACCGCCGTCAACGAGCGCTCGCTGCCGGCCGATTCGATCGAGGACGTCACCCAGGGTCGCGCCCGCCTCGTGGCCGCCCTCGAGGGTGGTGGCGCCCAGGCCGCCCCCGAGGCCGCCGGCAAGGCGCAGTCCTTCTATGACTGCTGGCTCGAGCAGCTGCACGAGAACTTCCAGCCGAAGGACATCGAGTACTGCCGCAACGGCTTCCTGACCAACCTGAAGACGGTCGAGGACGCTGTTATCCCGAAGGCCGCTGACACCTACTCGCTGTCCAGCGACACCTTCTTCGCCCTCGGCAGTGCCAAGATCACCCCGGCTGGTCTCGCCGAGCTGCAGCGGATCGCGCCGGACATGATCGCCGACACGAACAGCTACTTCGATGTCTGGGGCTTCACCGACACGACCGGTACCGCCGCCTACAACCAGAAGCTCTCCGAGCGCCGCGCCGCGGCCGTGAAGGCGCAGCTGGTCAGCGACGGCGTGCCCGAGGGTCGCCTGTTCACCCAGGGCTTCGGCGAGACGAACCTCGCGGTTCAGACGCCGGACAACACCCCCGAGCCGCGTAACCGTCGCGTCGAGATCCGTCGCCGCGCCGGCTCCTAAGCGAACTCGGCAGTCGAATGTGGGAGGCGCGGCCGCAAGGCCGCGCCTTTCTCTTTGGTTTCACGCGAAGGTCGAGGCCGCGTTGCCGAGTCGCCGCTGATCGCTCGGTATCCCCCTTCTGCGTTCCTGACGTAGCGACGCCTGGCGGCCGCTCCTGTTGGTTGCGCGCTACAGTGGTGACCAAACGGTCACTGATCTGTCCACACGACGAGGGGTGTCAGTCGACATGTGTCGTGTCGGACGATAGACCGACCGTCACCTGTAATGTCCTGACGTGACGAGGGGGCAGCATGAATCTGCGGCTAAAGACCCTGACGCTACTCGCGGGTAGCGGCCTGCTCGCGGCCTGCACCGCCTTCCAGGCGGAGCCGATCTACAACTCGGCTTCTGCCGCGAAGCCGCCGGCCGGCGACGCGTACCATACCGCCCTCTACCAGGGCTACATGGAGCACGCGACGTACGAATACGACAAGATGATGAACTACACGTCGGCGATCTACCACTCGAACAAGGCCCTCGCGGCCGCCCGTGGTCAGACCCCGCCGATCACCGCCGTCAACGAGCGCTCGCTGCCGGCCGATTCGATCGAGGACGTCACCCAGGGTCGCGCCCGCCTCGTGGCCGCCCTCGAGGGTGGTGGCGCCCAGGCCGCCCCCGAGGCCGCCGGCAAGGCGCAGTCCTTCTATGACTGCTGGCTCGAGCAGCTGCACGAGAACTTCCAGCCGAAGGACATCGAGTACTGCCGCAACGGCTTCCTGACCAACCTGAAGACGGTCGAGGACGCTGTTATCCCGAAGGCCGCTGACACCTACTCGCTGTCCAGCGACACCTTCTTCGCCCTCGGCAGTGCCAAGATCACCCCGGCTGGTCTCGCCGAGCTGCAGCGGATCGCGCCGGACATGATCGCCGACACGAACAGCTACTTCGATGTCTGGGGCTTCACCGACACGACCGGTACCGCCGCCTACAACCAGAAGCTCTCCGAGCGCCGCGCCGCGGCCGTGAAGGCGCAGCTGGTCAGCGACGGCGTGCCCGAGGGTCGCCTGTTCACCCAGGGCTTCGGCGAGACGAACCTCGCGGTTCAGACGCCGGACAACACCCCCGAGCCGCGTAACCGTCGCGTCGAGATCCGTCGCCGCGCCGGCTCCTAAGCGAACTCGGCAGTCGAATGTGGGAGGCGCGGCCGCAAGGCCGCGCCTTTCTCTTTGTGGTCTTCCGCGATCACGTCGGGGTGCCGCCGGACTTCCGTCCGGCGGCATTTTCGTCAGCGGACGTCGTCGGCGAAGATGTCCCGATCCTTCGTCTCAGGGATGAAGAAGACGCCGATGACGAGCGTCATCACCGCCACCACGATCGGGTACCAGAGGCCGAAATAGATATTGCCCGTCTGCGCCACCATGGCGAAGGCAGTGGCCGGTAGCAGCCCGCCGAACCAGCCATTGCCGATATGGTAGGGCAGCGACATGGCGGTGTAGCGGATCCGGGTCGGAAAGAGCTCGACCAGGGCCGCCGCGATCGGGCCGTAGACCATCGTCACATAGATCACGAGCACGGTCAGGATCAGCACGATGGCGAGCGGCTGGCTGCGGAAGATGTCGAAGGGGTGCGCCAGCTTGACGATGCTGGGATCGCCCGCCTTCGGGTAGCCGGCCGCCGCCAGCGCCTCGCTCACCGAACTGGTGAAGGCGTCCTGCTGCGCCTTCGCGTCCGCCCCGGCAGCGGCCACGTCGACGGAGTTGATGACCGTGGCGCCGATCTGGACCGAAGCAAGCGTTCCCGGCGCAGCAGGCTCGACCGTGTAGTTGACGGCGTTCTTCGCCAGCAGCGCTTTCACGATATCGCAGGAGTTGGTGAACTTCGCCGTACCCACCGGATTGAACTGGAAGGAGCAGTTGGCGGGATCGGCCGTGACCGTGACGTTGGTCGACGCCTGCGCCTCGTAGAGTGCGGGGCTGGCCACCTGCGTCAGGTGCTTGAAGATCGGGAAATAGGTGAGTGCCGCCAGGAGGCAGCCGGCCAGGATGATCGGCTTGCGGCCGATCTTGTCCGACAGCCAGCCGAACAGGATGAACCCGCCGGTGCCCAGCACCAGCGACCAGGCGATCAGCAGGTTCGACGAATAGCCGTCGACCTTCAGCGTCTGCTGCAGGAAGAAGAGAGCGTAGAACTGGCCCGTGTACCAGACCACGGCCTGCCCGGCGACGAGGCCGAACAAAGCGAGCAGCGCCCACTTCGCGTTGCGCCACTGGCCGAAGGCCTCCGAGAGCGGTGCCTTGGAGCCGGTGCCCTCCTCCTTCATCCGCTGGAAGGCCGGCGATTCCTGTAGCTGCAGCCGGATCCAGACCGAGATGCCGAGCAGCGCGATCGAGACCAGGAAGGGGATGCGCCAGCCCCACTGAGCGAACGCCTCCTCGCCGACCGCGGCCCGAGTGAACAGGATGACGAGGAGCGACAGGAAGAGGCCCAGGGTGGCCGTGGTCTGGATCCAACTCGTGTAGAAACCGCGCCTGCCGTGCGGGGCGTGCTCGGCGACGTAGGTCGCCGCCCCGCCATACTCGCCGCCTAGCGCCAGGCCCTGCAGCAGGCGCAGGGCGAGGAGGATCGCCGGGGCCGCGAACCCGATCGACGCGGCGTTGGGCAGCAGGCCGACGCCGAAGGTCGATAGGCCCATGATCACGATCGTGATCAGGAAGGTGTGCTTGCGGCCGACGAGATCGCCCAGACGGCCGAACACCAGCGCCCCGAACGGCCGCACCAGGAAGCCCGCGGCGAAGGCCAGTAACGCAAAGATGTTCCGCGTGCTCTCCTCGTATTGGCTGAAAAACTGCGCGCCGATCACCACGGCCAATGAACCGTAGAGATAAAAATCGTACCACTCGAATACGGTACCCAATGAGGACGCGACGATGACCTTCCTTTCTTCGGCGGTCATCGGTCGGACCTCGTAGTCCGATCTTGGGTGTAAGGCTTGTACTGCCATCTATTCCTCTCCCTGGGCAGGCGATCTGCGCACCTGCCGGCCACCATCCGGCGCAGGGACACTGCGCCGCCACAGGGTAAGTTCGCGCGGAGGCCCGAAGAGAACGCAACGTCGCTGGGACGATCTGCCGCACACGAATGCGGTCACCGCTCCACTGGCCGTTTCGGCGGCAAGTTTTTGCAAGGCTAGGCGTGTCTGCTATAAGCCGCGGCCACCCAGCCGGGCCCCGGACCGCTCACCTTTGTCGTCTTCCACCAACCCGATCTTCTGCGCCGTCGACCGTCCCGACCTCGACGGGGCGACCGCCCTGGCGCGCGCGGTGTTGCCGGCCGTGGGCGGCCTGAAGCTCGGCCTGGAGTTCGTCACCGCCAACGGGCCGACCGGCGTGATGGCCGTCCGCGCCACCGGCTGCCCGATCTTCCTCGACCTCAAGTTTCACGACATCCCGAACACGGTGGCCGGTGCCGTCCGCTCCGCCGCCGCCCTCGACGTCGCGATGCTCACCCTCCACGCCGCCGGCGGCCGGACAATGCTGAAGGCCGCGGTCGACGCCGCGAAAGACACAGCACACCGCCCCTGGCTCCTCGCCGTCACGGTGCTCACGAGCTTCGACCAGGACGACCTCGCCGCCACGGGCGTCGCCGCGAGCCTCTCCGACCAAGTGCTGCGCCTGACCGATCTCGCCCTCTCCGCCGGTGTGGACGGCATCGTGTGTTCGCCACACGAGATCGCCCTGCTTCGCCGCGCGCACGGCACCGGCTTCAAGCTCGTCGTCCCTGGTATCCGTGCGGCCGGCGGCGGCGACGACCAGAAGCGCACCATGGCCCCGGCCGAGGCGCTGGCCGCCGGTGCCGACATCCTGGTCGTCGGCCGTCCGATCACGCAGGCCCCCTCGCCCGCCGAGGCCGCCCGCGCACTCCTCGCCCAGCTGAAGGCCGCCGCCTGACATGGCCCCGCTCGTCAAGGTCTGCGGCATGTCCGAGGCCCCGCGCATCGAGGAGGCCTGCGCTCTCGGTGCGGCCTTCGTCGGCTTCGTCTTCTACCCGCCCTCGCCCCGCGCCGTGGACCCCGCCACCGCCCGCCAGCTTGCGGAGCACGTCGCCGGCCCACGGATCGTCGGCCTCTTCGTCGATGCCGAGGACGAGGCGATCGACGCCGTGCTCCGCCACGTCCCGCTCGACATCCTACAGTTGCACGGCCACGAGACCCCCGAGCGCGTCCGCGCGATCGGCCTGCGCACCGGCCTGCAGACCATGAAGGCCATCCGCGTCGAGACCGCCGACGACCTCGCCACCCTAGACGAGCACGTCGACGCCGCCGACCTTGTCCTCTTCGACGCCAAGCCGCCGCGCACGCCGGGCTGGCTCCCGGGCGGCAACGGCCTGCCCTTCGACTGGACGCTGCTGGCCGACCTGCGCCTGACCAAGCCCTGGGCGCTGGCCGGCGGCCTCACCCCCGACAACGTCGCCGCCGCCGTGCGCACCACCGGGGCGCCGATCGTGGATGTCTCCTCCGGCATCGAGAGCCGCCCCGGCGTCAAGGACCCGGCCCGCCTCGCTTCCTTCCTCAGGACGGCGGCGTCGCTTCCCGCCGACAACGGACTCGCAGCATGACCCAGCTCAACTCCTACCGGACCGGGCCCGACGAGCGCGGCCGGTTCGGCCTCTATGGCGGGCGCTTCGTCGCCGAGACGCTGATGCCGCTCATCCTCGAGCTGGACCAGGCCTACGAGGACGCCAAGCGCGATCCTCTCTTCAAGGCCGAGATGGACGATCTCCTCACCCACTATGTGGGCCGCCCCTCGCCCCTCTACTTCGCCGAGCGACTGACCGAGCACCTGAAAGGTGCCAAGATCTACTTCAAGCGCGACGAGCTGAACCACACCGGTGCGCACAAGATCAACAACACGATCGGCCAGATCTTGCTCGCCCGGCGCATGGGCAAGAAGCGCATCATCGCCGAGACCGGTGCCGGCCAGCACGGGGTCGCCACCGCCACCGTCTGCGCCCGCTTCGGCCTCGAATGCATCGTGTACATGGGCGAACGCGACATCGAGCGGCAGCAGCCCAACGTCTTCCGCATGAAGCTCCTGGGTGCCGAGGTCCGCCCCGTGTCCTCGGGCTCGAAGACGCTGAAGGACGCGCTGAACGAGGCGCTCCGCGACTGGGTCAGCAATCCGCTCGACACCTTCTACATCATCGGCACCGTCGCCGGCCCACACCCTTACCCGGCCATGGTCCGCGACTTCCAGTCGGTGATCGGCACCGAAGCGCGCCAGCAGATTCAGGAGCGCGAGGGCCGTCTGCCCGACGCGCTGGTGGCGGCCGTCGGCGGCGGGTCCAACGCCATGGGCCTGTTCCACCCCTTCCTCGACGATCCGGGTGTCCGCATCATCGCCGTCGAGGCCGCCGGCCACGGCATCGAGTCGGGCGAGCACGCCGCCGCCATGCTGGCCGGCAAGCCCGGCATCCTGCACGGCCAGCGCAGCTATCTCCTGCAGGACGAGGACGGTCAGGTGATCGAGCCGCACTCGATCTCGGCCGGCCTCGACTATCCGGGCATCGGCCCCGAGCTGTCTTGGCTGAAGGACGTCGACCGCATCGAGGTCGCCGCCATCCGCGACGACGAGGCGCTCGAAGCCTTCGGCCTCTGTGCCAGGCTCGAAGGAATTCTGCCGGCCCTGGAGCCCAGCCACGCCCTGGGTCAGGTCCGCAAGACCGCCCCGACGATGCGGCCCGACCAGATCCTGGTCATGAATCTCTGCGGCCGCGGCGACAAGGACATCTACACGGTGGCCGACGCCCTGGGGACCAAGCTGTGAGCACGCGCATCGAGCGGCGCTTCGCCGACCTGAAGAAGGAAGGCCGCGCCGGCCTCGTCACCTTCTTCACCGCCGGCGATCCCGACGCCGCCACCTCCGAGGCGATCATCTGCGGCCTGCCGAAGGCCGGTGCTGACGTCATCGAGATCGGCATGCCCTTCACCGATCCGATGGCCGACGGCCCCTCGATCCAGGCGGCGGGCCTCCGCGCCCTGAAGCACGGTGCGCGCATGACCGCGACGCTCGACCTCGTGCGCGCGTTCCGCCGTGACGATGCCCTGACACCGCTCGTCCTGATGGGCTACTATAATCCCATCTGGGCGTACGGACGCGACCGCTTCCTGCGCGACGCCAAGGCGGCTGGGGTGGACGGTCTCATCGTCGTCGATCTGCCTCCGGAGGAGGACGAGGAGCTCTGCCTCCCCGCACGCGAGCAGGACCTCGACTTCATCCGGCTCGCCACGCCGACGACCGATGACCACCGCCTGCCCAAGGTCCTCGAGCACAGCTCGGGCTTCATCTACTACGTGTCCGTCGCCGGCATCACCGGCCAGAAGCGGGCACTCGTCGACCAGGTCGGCCCGGCCGTCGCCCGCATCAAGCGGCACACCGAGCTTCCCGTCGCCGTCGGCTTCGGCATCCGCGAGCCGGAACAGGCGGCCGAGATCGCCCGCGTGGCGGACGCCGCCGTCGTCGGCTCGGCGCTGATCGACATCGTGGCCGCCGGCCTCGACGCCGACGGCAGGGCGCGCCCCGGTCTCGTCGACTCCGTCCACGGCAAGGTCCGCGCCCTCGCGGACGCGGTTCGGGGAGCCCGCCGGTGAACTGGCTCAGCAATTATGTGCGGCCCAAGATCCGTGCCCTTGTCGAGCGCGGCAAAACCGAGGTGCCGGACAATCTCTGGCACCAGTGCCCCGCCTGCGAGCGGATGATCTTCCATCGTGATCTCGAGACGAACCAGCGCGTCTGCCCGCAATGCAACCACCACATGCGGGTCGGCCCCGAGTTCCGCTTCCAGAGCCTGTTCGACGAAGGCAGCTGGGCCCGGATCGAGCTGCCGAAGGCCCCGCCCGACCCGCTGAAGTTCCGCGACCAGAAGCGCTACAGCGAGCGCCTCAAGGAAGCGCAGGGCCGGACCAAGAACCCCGACGCGCTCGAAGCCGCCATGGGCCGCATCGACGGCCTCGGTGTGGTCATGGCCGTCATGAACTTCGACTTCATGGCGGGCTCGATGGGCACCAGCCTCGGCGAGGCCTTCGTCTTCGCCGCCCGCCAGGCGGTCGACAAGGACTGCGCCTTCGTCGTCGTCACCTCCTCGGGCGGTGCCCGGATGCAGGAGGGTGCCCTCTCCCTCATGCAGATGGCGCGCACGACGATCGCCGTCGAGCAGGTGAAGGAAGCGGGCCTGCCCTACATCGTCGTGCTGACCGATCCCACCACGGGTGGAGTCACGGCCTCCTTCGCCATGATCGGCGACGTCCATCTGGCCGAGCCGGGTGCAGTCATCGGCTTCGCCGGCTCCCGCGTCATCGAGCAGACCATCCGCGAGAAGCTGCCCGAAGGCTTCCAGCGCGCCGAGTATCTCCTGGCGCACGGCATGATCGACCAGGTCGTGCACCGCTTCGAGCTGCGCGCCACGCTGGCCCGCCTGCTCGATCTCCTGCGCCGACCCGACCGGGCGACCGACGCCCGCGTCGTCATCACGCCCTCCCGCGAGGACACCCGCCTGCCACCTGCTGCCGTCAAGGGTCTAGAGCCGGTCGATGGCGAGCAACGGAAGTGACCTGATCCTCGACCGGCTGCAGGCCCTCCACCCGAAGGCGATCGATCTCTCTCTCGGCCGTGTGGAGCGCCTGTTGGCGGCCCTCGGTCATCCCGAGCGCCGCCTGCCCCCGGTCGTCCACATCGCCGGCACCAACGGTAAGGGCAGCACCCTTGCGATGCTGGACGCCATGCTGACGGCCGGCGGCCACACCGTCGACCGCTACATCTCCCCGCATCTCGTCCACTTCGCCGAGCGCATCCTGAAACGCGGCGAGTCGATCGACGAGGCGCGCCTGGCCTCGGTCCTCGACCGCTGCGAGCGCGCCAACGAGGGCGAGCCGATCACCTTCTTCGAGATCACGACTGCCGCCGCCTTCCTCGCCTATCTCGACGACCCGGCCGACTGGGTGCTGCTGGAGACGGGCCTCGGCGGCCGCCTGGATGCCACCAACGTCGTCTCGCAGCCGCGGCTCTGCCTGATCTCGCCCGTCTCGATGGACCACGAGTCCTATCTGGGCGACACGATCGCCAAGATCGCCGGCGAGAAGGCCGGCATCCTGAAGCCCGGCGTGCCCGCCATCATCGGCCGGCAGGAGCCCGACGCCCACGCCGTCTTCGCCGCCCGCGCCGCCGAGATCAGCGCACCCCTGCTGGTCCACGGTCGCGACTGGACCTCACGCGAGGAAGGCGGCCACTTGGTCGTCGAGACGACGTCCCGCCGCCTCGTCCTGCCGATGCCGGCCCTCGCCGGCCTGCACCAGATCGACAATGCCGGCCTCGCCACCATGGCCGCCCTCTCGCTCACCGAAGCGCATCTGGACGAGCAGGCGATCGCCGCGGGCCTCACCGGTGCCCGCTGGGCCGCCCGCCTGCAGCGCCTGCGCACCGGTCCCATCGTCGAGGCTATGCCCGAAGGGTGCGCCGTCTGGCTCGATGGCGGCCACAATCCCGCCGCCGGCGAGATGCTGGCCAGGACCTTCGCCGCCACGTCGGTCCGCCGCCCGCTCCACGTCATCGTCGGCATGCTGACGACGAAGGACATCGGCTCGTTCCTCACCCCCCTTGCCACCGCCGCCACGAGCCTCCGCGCGGTCTCGATCCCCGGCTCCGCTCCCAGCTACACGCCCGAGGAGATCGTGGCCCTGGCGCGCGGCCTGGGCTTGCGTGCCTCCGGTCACGCCAGCGCCGAGGCGGCCGCCGCGGAGATTGCCAGGGACGAGACGGCCCCCTTCGACCTTCTCATCTGCGGCTCCCTGTACCTTGCGGGCGACGTCCTTCGGCGCCACGCTTGACCGCTTGCGCCGTTGCATGCCGAGGGCATGGCGGAGATGACCGATGTTCAAAGACCGTCGCGACGCCGGTCGGCAACTCGCCGCTGAGCTGACGAAGCTCGATCTGCCCGACCCTGTCGTGCTGGCGCTGCCCCGAGGCGGCGTCGCCGTCGCCGTCGAGATCGCCAAGGCCCTGCGCTGCCCGCTCGATCTCGTGCTGGTCCGCAAGATCGGCTCGCCCGGCCACGCCGAGCTTGCCGCCGGTGCCGTGGTCGACGGCGACATGCCCGTCCTGGTCCGTAACGAGGACGTCATCCGCCACTACGACATCGACGAGACGTGGCTGGAGTCCGAGCGCCGGCACCAACTCGACGAGATCGAGCGCCGCCGAGCCCTCTACCTCGGCAGCCGCCCGCGTGCCGGCATCGCCGGTCGCACCGCCATCGTCGTCGACGACGGTATCGCCACCGGTGCTACCGTCCGCGCCGCCCTCCAGGCCGTCCGCGCGTGCGCCCCGCGCGAGATCGTGCTGGCCGTCCCCGTCGCCGCCCCGGAAGTCCTCACCGACCTCGCCGCCACCTGCGATCGCACCGTCTGCCTCGACCGCAACCCGCACCTCTCGGCCGTCGGGCAGGCCTACCGCGACTTCACCCAGGTCGAGGACGAGGAGGTGATCGCCATGCTGGCGGAGGTGCCGGGCGGCTGACCGGCCGGGATCTACTCTTCCGGATCCGCCACGATGGCACCCGCGATGATGTCGAAGAGCCGGTCGGCCCGCGGCACCAGCGTGGGTTGGTCGGCGATCCAGGCCAGCGCTCCGACCAGCGCGAACAGGTCGACCCCATCCATGTCCTTCCGCGCCTGGCCCGCCGCCTGGGCGCGGACGAGGAGCCGCGTACCAGCACTCCGCATGGTCACGCATGAGGCATGCAGAGCCGACTCCTCGTCGGCGATCGCAGCCACCATCGAGGCGATGGCTCCGCTGTAGTTGTGCGCGACGGCCACCGCCTCCCTGAGCCAGGTCAGCAACGCATCGGCCGGCGAGCCCGCGACTTCCAGCTCCGCCGCCCTCGCCGTCAGCCCGTCGAAGCTCGCCCGCAGCAGGGCGTCGAGCAGCGCCTCCCGCGTCGGGAAGTGACGGTACAGCGTACCGAGCCCCACCCCGGCGCGGCGCGCGACGTCACGTAGCGACGCGTCGGCTCCCTGCTCCGCCACGGCCTCGCGGGCGGCCACGAGCAGTTGGTCACGGTTCTTTCTGGCGTCGGCTCGCATCGGTTGGGCTTGATAAACGGAGCAGTGATCCGCATATGCGGGGCAGCGCTCCGCTTATGTAATCTGTCGCGAAGGAGAAAGCGATGCCGCCCGACAGAATGATGGCGATTCGGCTGCACCAGTTCGGCGGCCCCGACGTGCTGCGCTATGAGGAGGTGCCACGTCCGGAGCCGGCGCCGGGCGAAGTCCTCGTCCGCGTCCACGCCATCGGCATCAACCCGCCCGACTGGTACCTGCGCGACGGCTACAAGTCCGTCCCCGATTTCGAGCCGCCGGTGACTTTGCCCGCGATCCCCGGATCCGACGTGTCGGGTGTCGTCGAGGCCGTCGCCCCGGACGTGCAGGACTTCGCCCGCGGCGACGAGGTCTTCGGCATGATCCGCTTTCCCAGCTTCGGGGACAGCGCCGCCTACGCCGAGTACGTGACAGCACCTGCGTCCGACCTAGCCCGCAAACCTCCCGGCATCGACCATGTCCACGCCGCGGCAGCCCCGATGTCCGGCCTCACCGCCTGGCAGTTCCTGATCGACCTCGGCCACGCCGCGCCGAACCCCTTCCAGCCGGAGCCGCATCGCCCGGTGCCGCTCGACGGCAAGAAGGTGCTCGTCAACGGCGCTGGCGGCGGCGTCGGCCACGTCGCCGTCCAACTCGCCAAATGGAAGAGAGCGCACGTCATCGCCGTCGCATCGGGCGCGCACGAGGCCTTCCTCCGCGACATCGGCGCCGACGAGGTCATCGACTACGCCACGACCTCGCCCGAGGAGGTCGCCCACGAACTCGACCTCGTCCTCGACACGGTGGGCGGCCCCAAGACCGGCCGTTTCCTCCGCACGCTGAAGCGCGGCGGTGCCCTGTTCCCCGTCCTACCTTTGGGCTTCGCCGACGCCGATGAAGCCGCGAAGCGGGGTGTCACCGTCTCGACCACCCAGGTCCGTTCCAACGGCCGCCAGTTGGAAGAACTCGGCCGCGTGCTCGACGCCGGCACGGTCCGCGTCGCCATCGACAATACGTTCCCGCTCGCGGAGGCCCGCCGAGCGCACGAGCGGGCCGCCCGTGGCCACCTCAGGGGCAAGCTCGTCCTGACGGTCGCTTAGTCTTTGCGCTCGCCGACCAGCCGCCCGAGCAGGTCCGCCAGCGCCTTGGCCTCGCCCCCATGGAGCTTCGACCCGACCGCCTGCTGGATCGCCGCGGCATAGACCGGCCACATTCTCCGCCGCAGGTCCCGCCCCGCGTCGGTGATCGCCACGATCTGCCCTCGCCCATCCTCGGGGCAGCGCGAGATCGTCACCAGGCCCGCCTTATCCAGCCGTTGGAGCAGCCGCGAAAGATTGTACTGCTCCAGCAGCAGCCGCTGCTCGATCTCCTTCGGCCGCAGCCCCGGCTCCGCCCGCTCCAGTTCCAGGAGCACGTCGTACCAGCCGAGCGGCGGGAAACCGCCGGCCTTCAGCGCCTGCTCGACGCCGGACAGGGTGGCCTGGGCCGCCCGCTGCAGCCGGGTCCATGCCGCCGTGATCTCGTCGCTGGGCTGCGCCATACGCGATGTTGTATGCATTTGCATGCATCTTGACAAGTACATGCATATGCATCAAAACGCCCGCAGGTGCAGACGGAGATCCATCCATGAAGCTCTACTACGTGCCCGGCGCCTGCTCGCTGGCCCCGCACATCGTCGCCACCGAGGCGGGGCTGCCGCTCGACATCGTCAAGGTCGACCTCGCCACCCACCGGCTGGAGGACGGCACCGACTACCGGACCATCAGCAAGCGCGGCTACGTGCCCCTGCTCGAGCTCGACGATGGCCGGCGCCTCACGGAGACCGCGGTCCTTGTCCAGGTCCTGGCCGACATGGCGCCGGAGAGCGGCCTCCTCCCGCCCGCCGGCAGCCGCGAGCGCGTCGAGGTCCAGTCCTGGCTGAGCTTCGTCGCCACCGAGCTGCACAAGACCTTCAGCCCCTGGCTCTGGCACAAGGAGACGCACGAGAGCACCCGCCACACCGCCAAGGAGATGCTGGCGACACGCTTCCAGGAACTGGACGAGGTGCTTTCGGATCGTCCCTACCTGACGGGCGAGACCTTCACCGTCGCCGACGCCTACGCGTTCACCATCCTCGGCTGGTGCCAGTACCTGAACATCCACCTCGACCCCTATCCGCACCTCAAGGCGTTCCAGGCGCGCGTCGCCGCCCGCCCCAAGGTCCTGGCCACCCTGCGCGCCGAAGGACTCGTGGCATGACCGCCGACCTCCCGACGCTCGTCTCGTTCGATCTCTGCCCCTACGTCCAGCGTGCGGCCATCGTGCTGGCCGAGAAGGGCCAGCAGTTCCGCCGGGTCGACGTCGACCTCGCGAACAAGCCCGACTGGTTCCTCGCCATCTCGCCCTTGGGCAAGGTCCCCCTCCTCCAGGTCGGCGACACGGTGCTCTTCGAGAGTGCCGTCATCGTCGAATATCTGGACGAGACGCTGCCGCCCCGCCTCCACCCCCTGGACCCGCTCACCCGCGCCCGCCACCGCGCCTGGATGGAGCTGGGCTCCTCGATCCTGGCCGACATCTGGACGATCGAGACCACGCCGGACCCGGCCGTCTTCCGCACCAAGGCGCAGAGCGTCCATGACAAGCTCGCCCGCATCGAGGCCGAACTCGGCTCCGGCCCCTGGTTCGCCGGCGACCGCTTCTCCATCGTCGACGCCGTCTTCGCCCCTGCCTTCCGCTACTTCGACGTCTTCGATCGCATCGCCGACCTCGGCGTCTTCGCCGGCCTGCCGAAGGTCCGCCGCTGGCGCGCGGCCCTGGCCCAGCGCCCCTCCGTGCGCGACGCCGTGGTACCGGACTACGAGGACCGGCTGCTGGCGTTCCTGAAGCGACAGGACGGGCATCTGGCGACGCTCATCGCGCCGACGAGGGTCGCGGCGTGAACGCCGCGGCCGGCGATCAGACGGGCGGCGACCCCTCGGGCTGCTGGCCGGCTAGAGGGCCGGCACCGGGCTGACGGAGTTCGGTCCGACATCGGTCTCCAGCAGCTGCACCGCGGCCGGCACGACGATGTCGCCGGGGATGTCCGGCGAGATGACCGTGTCCCCTACCGAGTACCCCTTGTCGACGAGATCGGTGGCGTTGAAGACCGCCCTCACCTCACCGGCCAACGACATGTGGCCATAGACCTCGGCCCCCGAGACGAGGGCGGTCTTGGTGTCGCCGAACTGATCCCACCCGATATAGAGCGGGCCGCGGTTGCCGTAGAACCTGTTGCCCCGGCAGGCGGGCCGGGGATTGGCTTTGGCGTTGGGATAGCCGCTGGCTGTCCATTTCGCCGCCGTCGTGGGGTACGGATCGATCGATTCGTTGGTGCAGTTGCCGGACCGCGCGGCGATCGGCGCTTCCGAGTAATTGCCGATGTAGGCGTGCCCGCTGCCGTAGCAGCCATAGAGGCCGCGCCCCGCCTTCTTGATGTAGTTGCCGACGATCTGCCAGTTCTTGGCGACGCGCAGGCGCATCCCGCTCCCGCTGAGATTGGTGTTGTAGCGCAGGAAGCAGAGGTTCTGACCGTTGGCGCGGATGCCGCCGAAATCCATCTCCATGCCGTTGCCGACAATGACGTTGTGATGGAGATCGATGCCCGAGGTCTTGGCGTTCACGCAGTCGTTGTACTCGGCCCCGATCGAGAACACCGTGCCGCGGACGAGCTTGTCGTAGCCGATCCGCTTGCCCCAGTTCTTGCCCATGAGGCCGTCCCACCAGTCGCCGCCGGGCCAGCCCTTGAACAGGTTCCAGCCGACCTCGGCATCCCGGTTGTTGACGAGCGAGCCGATCTTCACGTGCAGGACCACCGGCCGGATGAAGTAGGCCGTCGACGTCGTGGGCGTCGCCGGGATCTCGCTCAGCAGCGGCACGCCCGCGTACTTCACCTCGTTGCGCAGGAACTTGAAGCCCGAGCAGCGGCAGGAGACCTGGATCGCCTGCAGCTTGGTCGGCCCGACGCCACGCTCGCTGTCCGAGAGCTTCGTCCAGGAGATGCGGCCGCGCAGGAAGCGGCAGTTCGCACCCTCGAAGGCCAGCTGGCAGGCTTCGGTCGTCGTCGTGCCGCGGATGCTCACACCCATCGCGCTGGCATAGGCATTCCGCCCGTCGGTCAGGTCGAGCCCCCAGAACCAGACATGGTCGGCCTTGATGCCCATCGGCACCTTGAAGTTGGCCGCGAGCTTGTTCCTGGCCCGGATCACGATCGGATCGGTCGCCGTCCCGGAGATGGCGAAGGGTATGGCGGCACCGTCGTAGACGCCGTCCTCCAGGATGACGTGATCGCCCGGCTGCAGCGTCCCGAAGGAGCTCTGGCCGGCGACGATGGTGCCGAAGGTCGTCGGATCGGCGACGATCGGACGGAGCGGGGTCGGCAGCTCGTCGATCGCATCGTCGGCCCAGGCCGGCCGCAGCGACAGGAGCGACAGCGGGAAACCGGCAGCAGCGGCCCCGGCGATGCCTGCGACACCTCGAACGAGGGTGCGGCGGGTCGGATTCGGCGCCATGTCCCCTACTCCCCAACAGGGCGTCCGGTGAAAGCCGGACTTCCATTCACGCACAGGATGCAGCGAGCCGCCCTCGACACGCCCGGATAGCGGCGCCTCGCGGCGGACGACTTGACCTATGGTGGGCACGTAGACGCCGACACTTCCACCCGTCAAGCTGCGCGCCGACGGAACTGCCCGCTGCACTTCGTCCGTGGAATAAAACCGGCCAAAAGTCCTCGGGACATTCTACCATGCGTCGTGGCCGACGCCGCCGGGTCGTACAGCGGCCTACATCCCGCCGTGCCCCGCCCGCAGCCGCACGCCGGAGCCCGCTTCCGCATCCGCCTCGATCAGGATCACCCCCGCCGCCTCCAGGGCCTGCCGGATCACGGCCGCACTGCCGCGGTGCAGCTCGTGCTGCCCGTTCTCGAACCCGCGCACCGTGCTCCGGCTCACTCCCGACCGCTCGGCCAGATCCTCCTGGGTCCACCCCAGGAGGCCGCGCGCCGCCCGGCACTGCTGGGGGGTGAGCCGCGTCGTCGACAGCATGCACGAAACATGGAGCAACCGCCCAGGAGGATCAATATCGACCAAAAAGGTTGATCGAGCGGCCGGCAGCTCTCATATCCCGGGATGCGCGTCCCTGCCCCGCGGCCCCGGCTGCCAGCCACCGAGGACTTCCCGTTGCCGCACGAGACCACGCTCATCGCCACGATCTGCATGGGCCTCGTCCTCGCCTTCGGCCTGGGATTCCTGGCCCACCGCCTCCGCCTGCCGCCGCTCGTCGGCTATCTCCTGGCCGGCATCGTCATCGGCCCCTTCACGCCGGGCTACGTCGCCGACACCGGCCTCGCCCAGCAGCTGGCCGAGATCGGCGTCATCCTCCTCATGTTCGGCGTCGGCCTCCACTTCTCGATCGCCGACCTCATGGCCGTGCGCCGCATCGCGCTCCCCGGGGCGATCGTCCAGATCGCCACCGCCACCGCGATCGGCATCGGCCTCGCACACCTCTGGGGCTGGACGCTCGGTGCCGGCATCGTCTTCGGCCTCGCTTTGTCCGTCGCCAGCACCGTCGTGCTGCTCCGTGCCCTCTCCGAGCGCGGCGAGCTCGACAGCACCGACGGCCGGATCGCCGTCGGCTGGCTCATCGTCGAGGACCTGGCCATGGTCCTGGCTCTCGTCCTCCTCCCGGCCTTCGCCCCCACCCTCGGCGGCACCGCCGATCCCGCCGGCCTCGCCCACCAGGCCGGCGGCGACAATCTGTGGCTCACCCTCGCCCTCACCTTCGGCAAGCTCGCCGTCTTCACCGCGCTCGTCCTCGTCGTCGGCAAGCGGGCGGTACCCTGGCTCCTGGAGCGCGTCGCCCGCACCGGCTCGCGCGAGCTCTTCACGCTCGGCGTGCTCGGCACGGCGCTGGGCATCGCCTACGGCTCGGCCGCCCTCTTCGGCGTCTCCTTCGCGCTGGGTGCCTTCTTCGCCGGCGTGGTGCTCAGCGAGAGCGACCTCTCGCACCAGGCCGCCGCCGACAGCCTGCCGCTGCAGGACGCGTTCGCCGTCCTCTTCTTCGTCTCGGTCGGCATGCTGTTCGACCCGACCATCCTGGTCCGCGAGCCGCTGGCCGTGCTGGCCGTCGTCGCCGTCATCGTCTTCGGCAAGTCGCTGGCGGCCTTCCTCATCGTGCTGGCCTTCGGCTACCCGGCGCGCACCGCACTCACCGTCTCCGCCAGCCTCGCCCAGATCGGCGAGTTCTCCTTCATCCTGGCGACCCTGGGCCTCGCACTCGGCCTGATGCCGAAGGAAGGCCAGGACCTCATCCTCGCCGGTGCCCTCCTCTCGATCACCCTGAACCCGCTCGCCTTCGCCGCCGTCGACGGCCTCGCCCGCTGGCTCGGCAAGCGTGCCAGCGGCCGGTCACCCCTCGCCGCGACCAAGGGCCGCCCGCCCACTATCGCCCCCGGCGAGCACGGCGACGCGCTGCACGACCACGCCGTCATCGTCGGCTTCGGCCGCGTCGGCAGTGCCATCGGGCGGGCGCTGGACGATTTCGAGCTGCCCTACATCGTCGTCGAGCGCGACCGGCTGCGGGCCGAAAGCCTCCGCGCCCGTGGTGTGACGGTCATCTACGGCGACGCCACCGCCCCCGGCATCCTCGCCGCAGCCCGCATCGACAAGGCACGCCTCCTGATCGCCGCCACCCCCGACGGCTACCAGGCCCGCCGCGCCTTCGAGATCGCCCGCGGCCTCAACCCCGAGATCGACACGGTCGTCCGCACCCACAGCGAAGCCGAGCTCGACCACCTCACCGAGAACGGCGTCGGCTACGCCGTCCTCGCCGAGGGCGAGCTCTCCCGCGCCATGATGGGCTACGCGCTCCGCAGCCTCGGCCTCAGCGAAGGCGAGGCCCATCTCTACGTGCTGAGCTCCCGTACTCCCGGAGAGGCGGTGATGCGAAGGCGGGCACCGGAACTGCGGCCGCACAGGACGGAGGCGCAAAAGGCGGAGGATAGGCAAGGCCTAACGGCAGAGGCACTGAAGTAAGAGAGGCTACTAGGACACCCACCGAGTCGCGTCAGTAGACGATTCTCCTCCCGTCGAATGCAGCGGCGACGTGGGCTTGGAGTGCTTCGATCCCGAACTGAACGAGCTCTGATACAGAGTCGTTGTCATATCAACCTGTTCTGGTCAGAGGATGATGGCTGCTGGATCACCGACGTGCCCGACCTCATCTATCGCTCGGCGCTCGGACCCACACCAGATGCTGCACTGCACGAGGAGGAGACGGCAATTGTGGCGTGGTTGGCCGTCAGACCAGCCGAACGCAGCGAGCCGGCTGCCGCCCCCACCGGCCGGTTACCTTTGCGGACCCCGGACCAGCCCCGCGCCAATGTATCTACTAATATACCACTGTGATACGTGGTATTCCTATTCCGCCCAGCCGCCAGCCGGCTTGACAAGCCGCTTAGGTCTTAAGATCATGGCGGTGATCACTGTCCACAATTGAGACAGTGCCATAGCCCACAGCCGACAACGCATTGCCCCATCGGACTCCGATAGGGGATGCGCTAACCAGTTGGTAAGGGGCTCCTTGATGCTTGCTTCAGAGGAAATTTTAAGGCCTGATCAGCCATTTGGCGATGCAGAGCATCATCGGATTCCACGCCAGTCTGCAGAGCTAGTTGAGTTAATTGATCTGGTTCCACCATTTACGACACCATTGTTTCAGCACGCAACTGTAATTCTCGGACGGAAAGGCTCGGGTAAAACTTCTATCATTTCTACCTACCGTTTAGCGCAGGAATTTGAAGAGCGTTTTAAGGCAAGTCGAAGCGGCCGCAGAATACAACTGACAACACAAGGAGATTTGTGTATCTCCGTTTTGACATGGGACCGATTCTACGATATGAATCGTAGCGTTAGGCAGAAAATCGTTTTTGCTGATCCGACTCTTCGTTCCGCATCATTGATCCCCGCTGAGAAGATAGAGCAGTTTTGGAGTGAAGTAATTTGGGAGGAAATATTCAAGCATTTCTTTGATTTCTCACGAGATAATAATCTTGACAACGAATTTAAGTGCGTTCGCGGTTATTTTAACTTCGATCTATATATCAAAGATATATCATTGAACAACGCATTCAGCAAGACTTTTGAAGCCGCTTGTAAAGAAGTGCTTACATTTTTGGCTAAGCAAAACAAGAAATGTTATGTTCTTTTCGACAATATGGAAGACTATCCTGTACTTGATCCTGTGTTCCACCAAGTTCTAACTGGTTTTCTCCGATGCGTGAACGGATTTACCCAACAATACAAAGAAATTGATGTCATCTTTTGCTTTCCCGAAGAAATCGAAGCGTATCTCAATCTATCATCCAGCTTGTCGTCGAATATTTTAAAGGACTATCAAAGATCTTTTCGCTTACGCTGGCAAACGTCGGAACTATGGTCGATGGCATTACATAGGTATCGACTCTTTCTTCGCAAGCATGACCATAGTTCTTTTCAACGGATTTCATCACTAGATTTAAGTAAAGGCGAAGGACGACGAATATTTATAGACCTTTTGTTTCCTGCGACAGTTACGAATGAATTTGGCTCACCAGAGGACCCGATTGCCTATGTAACTAGGCATACTCATTTGCTTCCTCGGCACCTACTTGTTATTCTAAATGGCATTGCTGTAAGGGCAAGAGAGAAGTCTGGTCAATATATTCCGTTTGATAATGAATCCATAAAGAACGGCATCGCGGATAGAGAAAGAATCGTTGCAACTGATATCCTGGCATTATATAGGACCTTGTACCCAGATTTAGTTAAAGAGCTTCGGAAGACTCTGCCCGATCTACAGCCAGTTTTTACTTACGGTGAGTTAGACAAAACGACAAATAGAATGAACGTCAATGAGCTCGATCAATATGATTTGTGGCGGGTTCTTTTTCAAATTGGCATTATTGGAAAAGTAGAGGAGGAAACAGATAGATATTTTGAGGCGAACTTCTATTTCAATACAAATGGCAATATTGGTTTCGCTTCGGATGCGCGCTACTGTTTGCATCCGCTCTTTTCAAAGTTTTTCGACGTTGTTCGTCGAGATGGTCACTCAAGAAAGGTCGTTTATCCTAAAGGGATTGAAATGATTGATAGGAAGTAAGAAATTGCGACCTATCAGTCCATTTCCAGCATTTCGTTCTATTCTTGTAGCTGTTGCTATCTTCGTATGCTCTGTAATAATTGCACTTTTGCTAGATGATCCTCATGTCGTTCAGCGCGGCGGAGCCTTAATCGCGGCCTTTGGCGCATTTATGATTTTGCAACACTATCTTCACGACGAAGAACTAGATGAAAGACTTAACCGGATTGGAAGAGAAGAAGATGATCTTAGGGCAGGTTTAACAGAGCTTTCGCCAGTTAGGGAGAATTTCATTGGTCGATTTCTGAGCCGAAATTCTGAACTTGAACAGACTAGAGTCCAAGAGGAACGTCGATCTGCAATTATAGTTGTTACTATATTAGCAATATCGGGAGAATTATTACATGGATTTGGAGATCTTCTTTTACACTCTTTGCACTAGTGGTGTTATGTGAGCGGCCTCGGTACCAGTAGTGGTCTCGGTACCAGTAGTGGTCTCGGTACCGGCAATAACCCTTAGCGACTGCTCGCCGGGGCTCGGTACCTGGCGCAGCCTCGGTACCCAGCCTCGGTACCGGGTACCATTAAAAACCGTTAAGAACGGTCCGAGGTCAGCATTCTGGACCCGGTCACCGTTCACGTCGACCTCAACGGCGGTCGGATCGAGGTATCACAAGAGCGTTGACTCCAAAGTGTTATAGGACTATGTTCCATACTCATGGACGACACGCCCTACCGCCTCGACCCCGAGTTCCGCGCCGGCCGAAAGAAGCGGCGCCTCGTGCGCCTGATGGCGTTGGGGGCCACCGCCGCGAAAGCGGCCGCGAAGCTCAACATCTCGGACGCCGAGCTCGACGCCTTCACCGCCGATCCGGATCTGCCGGACATGGTGGAAGCCTATCGCGAGATGTATGGCCAGCCGGAGGAAGAGATCCTTCGCCGGCTGCGCGACCTCGCGATCAAGATCCTGGTCGAGTCGGTCGAGGAACGCGATCCCAAAGTTTGCGCCTGGTTCTTCCGCGAGCTGCAGCACGCCCGCAATCCCTGCGTGACGCTGGCGAAGTCCGTCATGCGCGCCCAGGAACGCGCCGCACGCGAGGCGGCCGAAGCCGAAGCGCCCAAGCCGCCGCCGAAGCTGAAGCGGGTGCTCTATCCGCCCCGCCCTTATGACGACCTGGAAGCGCTTCGCCACCGCATCACCGTCCGCCTGCGCGACCAGCTCATCGTCGAGGCCCAGACCAAGGCCAGAGAGGAAGCCGAGGCCAAAGCCGCAGCAGGTGAGCCCCCGGCACCGGGTCCCGTCCCACCGGCGCCAGCCCTGAACCGTCGGATGGAGACCCAAGCCGAGCGCGACATCCGACTCGTCACGGCCAAGCTGCTGGGCAGACGCGTGCGGGATCTCGATTTCGACACTTCTTAGGCTGCCTACCGGCCTTCGGCCTACTTGAGGCGGTTCTCGAACCGCGCCCCGTCCACCTCCAGCCCGTTCAAGTTGCGCCTCTCAGCCCCCAGCCGATCCCAGGCTGCTCGGGGCCACTCCCGATTCCACCTATCTGAACTCGCCCGTGGGGGCCCGGGGGAGCGCGGTGCGCTCCCCCGTCACCTCATCTAAACGGGGCGGGGTCGAGAAATCGCCTCAGCACGTTCGCCGTCAGTCTGGAGACGTTGTTGTCGTAGTCGTTCCAGCTGAGGCTGCCGCACCAGGCGATGGAGCCGGTGGAGAAGACGGCCCCGCCGGCGGCGGTGTCGAAGAAGGTGATGTCGGCGCGGACCTGGGGATGCTGGCTGCCGGTGAGGTTCGGGGGGACGACGCCGAACTCCTCGTTGACCAGCAGGATGAGGTCGCTGTGGTTCTCGGAGCTGGCCATGACGGTGGTGTTGGGGGGTGTGCCGAGCTTCCAGGAGACGGTGTCGAGCTCGAGGCCGGCGGCCCCGCCGCCGATGAGGCCGAAATCGCCGATCAGCTCGTCCTCGATGCCCTGCCACATCCAGGCGAAGCGGGGGTCGTAGGATTCGGGCTTGCGGCGGTAGTAGGAGCAGGTGTCGAAGCCCTGGGCCATGAAGCCGATGCCGGTCAGGATTTGGGGCGGGCGGCCCTGGCGGCGCCAGAGGCCGCCATATTCCCTCGAGAAGCTGTGCCAGTACTCGCCGGGCTCGGCCTCCCAGGTGCGGATGCCGTCCTCGGCGCGGCGGACCTCGATGACACCCGGCATGTCGGGGGAGAAGGCGATGCGCCAGTACCAGCCGTTGGCGGCGAGGTACATGAGGCGGCCGCCTTTATCGATCCAGGCCTTCATGGCGTCCCACATCCGGGTCGAGTGGTATTCCGGGTGGGTGCCGGTGACGATGCAGGCATAGGGCTCGAGGAGGGCGAGGCCCTCGGCGTGGAGGTCCTCGTCGGTGATGACGTCGAAGGGCTCGCCGACATGGGTCGTCATCCAGTCGAGGACGTGGGTGTCGGCGTTGAACTGCCACAGGCCCGAGCCCGAGGCCCCGAGCCAGGAGCTGTATTTCGGGCGCATGTTGGTGATGGGGCGCAGGCGCGAGCTGTAGGCCACGCCGGAGCCGTCCGAGTGGCTGTCGTAGAGCGACTTCGCCAGCTCGGGGTGGTCGTAGAGGAAGACGTCGGTCGGCTGGTAGACGGTGACCCGGCCGATGACCATCTCGGCGTTCTGCGCCTCGATGTGGTTCTGGTCGTTGGCGTAGGCCATGTAGGCGGCGGTGGGGGCGAGGAAGGCGAGCTTCGGCCGGGCGCGGCCTGAGCGGGTGCGTGGCGGGCGGACGAAGAAGGGGACATAGTCCTCGTCGGTCCCGTCCTCGGCACTGCCGGAGTCGAGGTGGGCCGCGTAGACGCCGGACGGCAGGTCGGCCGGCACCGTCCAGGCGAAGGACTGCTCCCAGCCGGCGTCGTAGAGATCGTCGTCGTGGAAGTGGATGGCGCCATACTGGTCGGGGGCGCGCCACCAGCAATGCTCGCTGCCGTCCCAGTTCCAGCCCTTCATCGCCCGGGTGGGCAGATTGTGGGTGGACCCGTGCAGGAGGTGAGGCCCTGTATCCTCGACCCGGGTCGTCTCCATGGCCAGCGCGAAGTCCCACGCACCCTTGATGCAGGACGATAGGTCCGCCGGCATCGGCCGCAGGAAGAGGGCCTCCAGCCGCTCGGGCGCCACCGTGCCGTCGAGCAGCCGCGGCGCGTCGATCTTGCCGTTGAGGTGCGCGGTGCCCTGCTGCCCGATGCCGCCCATGACGAGCGGCTTGCCGGCAGGTACCCCCGGCAGCGGACAGGGGAAGGTCATGGCGGCCACGTCCTCGATCCCGGCACAGGGGACGAGCGGCCGCTGGACGAGCGTCACCTCGCCGTCCTCGGCATCGAAGGTGGCCGCCACCAGATACCAGCGCCGCGCAAGCATCGGCCGCGTGGTGCCGACCTGCACGGCGGCCCGCCCGCTGCCGGAGCGGAAGGCGAGGCAGCCGTGAGCGTCGATCTCAAGCAGCCAGCCATGCTCGGCCGCCTCGTCCCAGTGCCCGATCAGCCCCTGCCGGCTCTTGGTCGGTGTGGTCGGCCAGACCATGGCGGCGACGGTGAAGCTGCCCGTCACCTGCAGGGCCGGGTTGTCGGGGACGGTGACCGAGGAGCCGGTCCGGATCTCCTGGCGGTGGCCCTGTTTGGCGCCGATCGTCGCCACGGCCTGGCACTTGAAGCCCGGCCCCTGTGGGTTGGCGTCGCCGTGGATCAGGCGCACGATGGAAGCCTTGTAGGGCTGGTTCTCGTAGGCGCTCACCATGAAGCGGAGGGTCTCGCCCGGGGCGACCGAGAAGCGATCCGCGTAGCCCAAGATCTTCAGCATGCCCGTCCCGTCAGTTCAGATCGTCGCCGGTGAGCTCCTTCCACCGCAGCCGGAAGACGGCCCATTCCGCCTCCTCCCGCGAGTGGAAGACCTGGTCGTGGAAGACCTCGATCGGCTTCTTGCGCCCGTGGTGCCGGGCGAGCTTCCACTCGGCGAAGGGCCTGGTGCAGAGGAGGATGTACTTGCCCTCCATCGGGGCCGACCGCATCAGGTTGAGAATGCGCTGGAGATCCGGGCTGTAGCGGCCGCCATAGGGCTGCCGACGGAACTCGTCGACGAGCAGCCGGTCCTCCGGGCGGATCTGATAGGGCATGGCTCCTCCCGCACGAGCTTTCTGCCGCCACGATGCCAGCCCCTGCGCCCGGCGTCATCCCGCTGTGGTGCGGGTCCCTTGCGCTGGAACGGCAACGGTGCTGGTGAGAGCGCCACGATCGAGCCCCGGCAGGATGCGAGCCGACCGATGCTGATGGATCAGGTACTGAAGCGCTTCGTGAAGATCGGCGACCTCACGGTCACCGACAGTGCCGGCAAGGTGCACCGCTTCACGGGTGCGCTTGGTCGGACGGTCAAGGTGCGCTTCACGAGCCGTGCGGCCGAGCGTCAGCTGCTGTTCGATCCCGAGCTGGCGCTGGCCGAGGGCTACATGGACGGCACCCTCGTCTTCGAGCAGGGCGACCTCTACGACCTGCTCGACCTCGGCACCCACAACCTCGCCCTCTCGCAGCTCAAATGGTCGGTGCCAGTCGAGCGGGCCATCGGCTGGCTGAAGCGCCGGGCGCTGCTGTGGAATACTGCCACCAAATCGCGCCGCAACGTGGAGCGGCACTACGACCTCTCGGGGGCCCTCTACGGCCTCTTCCTCGACAGCGAGCGGCAGTACACCTGCGCCTATCACCCGACCGGCAAGGAGGACATCGAGACCGCCCAACGGGCGAAGGAGCGGCACATCGCGGCGAAGCTGCTCGTCCGCCCCGGCCAGCGCATCGTCGACCTGGGCTGCGGCTTCGGCGCCCTCTCGCTGCATCTGGGCCGCCACTACGACGTCGACGTCACCGGCGTGACGCTCTCGCGCGAGCAGTACGAGTGGGCCAATGCGCGGGCCGCCGAACTCGGCATCGCCGACCGGGTCCGCTTCCTGCACCTGGACTACCGCTCGGTCGAGGGCGTCTACGACCGGGTGGTCTCGATCGGCATGCTGGAGCATGTCGGACCCAACCACCTCCCGACCTGCTTCGAGAAGATCAAGTCGCTGATGGCCCCGGACGGCCTGGGCCTCGTCCACTCGATAGGCCGGCAGGCGGGCCCGGCACCCACCAGCGCCTTCATCGACAAGTACATCTTCCCCGGCGGCTACATCCCGGCCGTGTCGGAGACCATCGCCGCCATCGAGCCCACCGGCATGTGGATCACGGATGTCGAGATCCTGCGCCTGCATTATGCCGAGACGCTGAAGGAGTGGCGGGCCAAGTTCATGGCCGGTCGCGACCAGATGAAGGCCCTCTACGACGAGCGGTTCTGCCGGATGTGGGAGTTCTATCTCGTCTCGGCGGAGTGCTTCTTCCGCCGGATGGACGGCATGAACTTCCAGATCCAGCTGGCGAAGGACCGCCACGCGGTGCCGCTGATCCGCGACTACATGATCGACGACGAGCGTGCCGCCGCCCGCCGCCAGATGCCGGTGGCGGCGGCCGCCTGACCCGTTCGCCGGCCGCGTCGCGAAACGCGAAAGTCTGGACCGCAAAGCACGGAAATCAGGCCCACATACTGGCCCTGCTCTTGCTCGATCAGGTTTCGAACCGGCCATCCCACGGCCGGCAAGGAGCCTTGTGCATGACCGTTGCCGCACCTGCCCGCACTTTCGGCGGCGAGATCGTGCCGCTCACCAGTATCCGCGGCATCGCCGCGCTGATGGTCGTGCTGCACCATTATCGCGGCCAACTTCTGCCCTGGCTCGACGTCGACGCCTCGACAAAGATCCTTGCGACGAGCTGGGTGTGGGTCGACTTCTTCTTCGTGCTGAGCGGCTTCGTCATCGCCCATGTCTATGGCCGCGGCTTCGCCGCCGGCGTGCGCCGCGAGCATGCGCTGCGCTTCTACTGGATCCGCCTCGCCCGCATCTGGCCGCTGCACCTTCTCGTCCTGCTGCTGCTCGTCGGGGTCGAACTGCTGAAGCTGCATTCCGGCGGCAACCTCGCCGCCTCGGCCTTCACCGGCGCCTACCGGCCCGAAGCGCTGGCGACGAGTGCCCTTCTCGTCCACGCCTGGGGCCTGCACGAGCCGACGGTCTGGAACTACCCGTCTTGGTCGATCAGCGTCGAATGGGCCTGCTACCTCGCGGCCCCGCTCCTCCTTGCGGCTGCCGCCGCGTGGCGTCGCTGGACCCTGGCGCTGGTACTCCTCGTCGCCTGGGTGCTGCTGATGTTGGAGCCGCAGATCATGGCCGTCCTCAAGGCCGAGGTGGGCGGTATCGCCTGGGGCCATCTCGTGCCCTTCGCCCGCGGTGCGGTCGAGTTCGTGGCCGGCATCGCCCTCTGGCATGTGTGGCGCCACGTCCGGATGCCCGACCTGTTGCGCCACGCCGCCTTCCAGGCCGGTCTCGCCGTGGCGATCGTCTGGGCGCTGCACGACGGCTGGTCGAACGCCGCCTGCCTGCCGCTCTTCCTCCTGCTGATCCTCGTCTGCTGCGGCAGCGGCTGGCTGCCGAAATCGCTCAACACGACCCCGCTGCACTGGCTGGGCGAGATCTCCTACTCGGTCTACCTCACCCACGCGCTGGTCGGCATGATGCTCAGTACCAAGCTCGTCCAGCTGGTCCCGGCTCTGGCCCCCTGGCGGGAAGGCCCGGGCCTGCTGCTGATGGTCGGCATCCAACTCGTCGTGCTGCTGGTCGTCTCGACCATCACCTACCGCTTCGTCGAGATCCCTGCCCGCCGCTGGATGCGGAACCTGAGCGCACCGCGCCTGCGGGCGGTGGCACCCGCCGCCGCCTGAGGCTCACTGGTGCACCTTGGCGTCGGCGGATGCGGAGCCGCGAAGAGGCCTAGCATGCGCCGGCCCGAGCACCTGCCGTGACGGCCAAGGTCGCTTGCCGCTCGACGGCCCGCTTGAGACCCGCCGGACGGCAGGTGACGGGAGAGCGGGACGGACCACAGGGTGAAGCGCCAGTGCTTGCCGGCCAGAGCGCCTGTCAGTGAGCGATCCGCACGATCTCCCGGCTCGGGTGACTGTAGCGCAACCCGAGGAGATCCTCATATGCCGTTGCATGCCGGTCTGGACTGGGGCGGTACCCGTCACGCCCTCTGTGTCGTCGACGGGATGGGGCAGGTCGTCGCCCGCTTCGAGGCCTGCCACGATGCGCAGGGCCTGGCCGAGATGCTGGCCCGGCTGCGACGGGCAGCCCCGCCGGCCGAGTTGCCCGTCGCTCTCGAGCGGCCTTCCGGCCTGATCGTCGATGCCCTGATCGAGGCCGGGCATCCGGTGATCCCGATCCACCCCAACGTGGTGAAAGCCTGCCGGCCCCGCTACCGGGCCGCCGGCGGCAAGAGCGATCCGGGCGATGCCTACCTGCTGGCGGATCTGCTGCGCACCGACGGGCACCGCTTCCAGCGGCTCGTACCCGCCTCGGACGAGATCAGAGCCCTGCGCGCGCTCGTCCGCGGCCGCGACGATCTGGTCGCCCACCGCGTGGCGCTCGCCAATCAGCTCCGCAGCCTCTTGGAAAGTTTCTGGCCCGGTGCGGCCGCCGTCTTCGCCGCCATCGACAGCCCGGTGGCACTCGCCTTCATCGGCCGCTATCCGACCCCCGACAGCGCCAGCCGCCTGGGCGAGAAACGCTTGGCGGGGTTCATGGCCCAACACGCCTATTGCGGACGCCGCTCCCCGGCCGAGCTGCTCGCCCGGCTGCGGGCCGCCCCGACCGGCCTCGCCAGCGAGGCCGAAGCCGATGCCATCGCCGCTTGGCGATCCGTCTGCAAAGCAGCCGGTGGCGGAGCCACCGGAGGGGGAGAGCTCGCGCGCACCCTGGTCGCCGTCCTCGAGCGCCTCGTTACCGAGATCGCCAAGCTGTCCTCGCGCATCGAGCAGGCCGTGGCCGACCTGCCGGATGGGAGAATCGTCATGTCCTTCCCGCGCGCCGGACGCGTCTGTGCCGCCCAGGTCCTGGCCGAGCTCGGCGACGTCCGCGAGCGCTTCCCCACAGAGGACCAGCTCGCCGCCGAAGCCGGCGTCTGTCCGGTCACACACGCTTCCGGAAAGAGCCGCGGCGTCGTCTGGCGCTGGGCCTGCAACCACCGCCTCCGACGAGCGATAACCTGCTTCGCCGACAATTCCCGCCACGCTTCCGCCTGGGCCGCCGCCATCTATCGCAAAGCTCGCGACCGAGGCTGCAAGCACCCACACGCCATCCGCATCCTCGCCCGCGCCTGGGTCCGCGTCCTCTGGCGCGCATGGCACGAACGCACCCCCTATGACCCCGACCGCCACGCCGCAGCCCGTAACCTCGCAACCTGACCATCCAAAGCTGGACACAGGGTGTCTCAAGCGGGGACGAACTCGGCTACCAGATCGTAATCGCCGGCGGCCGTTACGCGTCCGCGGATCAGGTCGCCCGGCAAACAGTCAGGAGCGTCTTCCAACAGCACGCGGCCATCGACCTCGGGCGCGTCGTAGGGGGTGCGGGCGATCACCCCCTCCTCGCCGACCTCGTCGACGAGGAGGTCGAGGGTCTGCCCCACCTTCGCGGCCAGCCGGAGCTGTGAGATCCGCTGCTGCACCTCCATGAAGCGCTGCCAGCGTTCCTCCTTCACCTCCTCCGGCACGGCACCCGGCAGGTCGTTGGCGGCGGCCCCGGTCACCGGCTCGAACTTGAAGCAGCCGACCCGATCGAGCTGGGCCTCCTCCAGCCAGTCGAGCAGGTAGGCGAAATCGGCGTCGGTCTCGCCGGGGAAGCCGACGATGAAGGTCGAGCGGACGGCGAGATCGGGGCAGACGGTCCGCCAACGCGCGATCCGCTCCAGCACCTTCTCCTGGTTCGCCGGCCGGCGCATCGCTTTCAGCACGGTGGGGCTCGCATGCTGGAAGGGGATGTCGAGGTACGGAAGGATCCGACCTTCGGCCATCAGCGGGATGACCTCGTCCACGTGCGGGTACGGGTAGACGTAGTGGAGCCGCACCCAGGCGCCGAGCGAACCCAGGGCGTCGCAGAGGTCGAGGAACTTCGCCCGCACCTCGCGGTCGCCCCAGAGGCTCGGGGCGTACTTCACGTCGACGCCGTAGGCCGAGGTGTCCTGCGAGATGACGAGCAGTTCCTTGACGCCGCCCGCGACCAGCGCTTCGGCCTCGGCCAGCACGTCGGCGGCCGGACGCGAGACGAGATCGCCGCGCAGGGCCGGGATGATGCAGAAGGAGCAGCGATTGTTGCAGCCCTCGGAGATCTTCAAGTACGCGTAGTGGCGGGGCGTCAGCCGCACGCCCTGGACCGGGACGAGGTCGAGGAAGGGTGCATGCGGCGGCGGCACCGCCTGATGCACGGCACCGAGCACGGCGTCGTACTGGTGCGGACCCGTGACGGCCAGGACCTTGGGATGGACGGCGCGGATCGCGTCCGGATCGGCGCCGAGGCAGCCGGTGACGACGACCTTGCCGTTCTCGTCGATCGCCTCCCCGATGGCCTCCAGCGATTCCTGGCGGGCGCTGATGAGAAAGCCGCAGGTGTTGACCACGACGACGTCGGCCCCGGCATAGTCAGGGGCGATCTCGTAGCCCTCGGTCTTGAGGCGCGTGATGATGCGCTCGGAATCGACCAGGGCCTTGGCACAGCCGAGGCTGACGAAGCCCACCGACGGCCGGTGCTTGCGGCGCGGTGAGCGGGAACGGGTAGTGGCTCGCATGCGCCGCTGCATAGCCGATGCGAGGCGGCAGCGCATCTACGCCTCCTTGCGTTGCGGCACATCGCCTGCCATCGCCACCGCCGGAACATGGGGGCCCACATGGCTGTCCGGGTTACCTTGCGCCTCGACTTCGCCGACGGCTCGCGGCTGGGGCATGGGAAGATCCAGCTGCTGGAGCAGATCGTCCGGCTGGGCTCGATCACGGCCGCCGGCAAGGCGCTGGGCATGTCCTACAAGCGGGCCTGGGAGCTCGTGGACAGCGTCAACGGCGCCTTCACCGAGCCCGTCATCGTCACGCAGCACGGCGGCAGCCAGGGCGGCGGCGCCCGCCTGACTCCATTCGGGACCTCCCTCGTCGAGCGCTTCCGGCGGATGGAGCAGCAGGCTGCACAGAATGCGGAGCGGGATCTGGCCGAGATCGAGGCGCTGCTCCGGCCCGAGCCGGAAGCAGCGCCGCCGAGCCCGCGCAGGCCGGCCCACGCCGCCTCGTCCAGAACCGTTACGAAGCGCAAGGCGCCCGCCGCCCCGCGATCCTGAACTTTCAGGTCGGGCGGTGGAGGGCCACGCTCTTTATGAGTGCCATCACGGGTGTGCCGGGCACGAGACCCAGGTCGCGGACGGCTGCTGCGGTCACCCGTGCCCGCATCGGGTCGCCGCCGACGTCGAGCATCACGTCTGCCGAGGCGCCTGCCGGGGTGATCGCGACGACGCGCCCGCGCAGCTGGTTGCGGATGCTGAGGCCCGTGAGCGGTGACGAGCCGACGACGAGGGCCACGTCCTCTGCGTCGATCCTGAGGCGGACCGAAGCGCCGACCGGAAGCTCCCCGGTCACGCGCAGTTCGCCTGCGGGATGGGACACCAGTGTCAGCCCGTCCTCGGGCAGCGGGCCGACGACGCGGCAGGACAGAAGGGCACCGCCCAGATCGTCGTCCTGACCCGGTCGCGCCATGATCTCGCCGATCGGCCCGGCAGCGACGACACGGCCAGCGGTCATGGTGACCAGCGTGTCGGCGAGGCGCGTCACCTCGTCCACCGAATGGCTGACATAGACGATCGGTACCTTCATCTCGTCGCGCAGCCGCTCGAGGTAGGGCAGGATCTCGACCTTGCGCGCGGCGTCGAGCGAGGCCAGAGGCTCGTCGAGCAGCAGCAGGCGCGGCTCGGCCAGGAGGGCTCGGCCGATCGCCACCCGCTGCCGCTCACCGCCGGAGAGGGCACCCGGCCGGCGGTCGAGCAGGTGGCCGATGCCCAGCAGGTCGGTCACGGCGTCGAGCGAGCCCGCACCGTGCTTACCGCTGAACCAGCGGCCGTAGAGCAGGTTCTGGCGCACCTTCAGGTGTGGGAAGAGGCGCGCTTCCTGGAAGACGTAGCCGAGGCGGCGCCTGTGGGTCGGCAGGTCGATGCCCTGCGTCGAATCGAACAGGGTCGTCCCGTCGACGACGATCCGGCCGCGCTCCGGGCGGAGCAGGCCGGCGATGCAATTGATGACCGAGGTCTTGCCGGAGCCGGAGCGACCGAATATCGCGGTCACACCGGGCGGAGCGGTGAAGCTCGCCTGAAGCCTGATGGAACCGAGCGGCCGCTCGATATCGACGTCGAGCGTCATAGTCCCCGGATCATGCGGGCGACGGGACGTGCCAGGATCTCGGACAGCAGGAGGGCGCCCAGGGAAAGGGCGAGGGCGACGAGGCTGAGGCGGAGCGCTCCGCCTTCGCCGCCGGGGATCTGCGTGTAGGTGTAAATCGCGGCCGGCAGGGTCTGCGTCTCGCCTGGGATGTTCGAGACGAAGGTGATCGTGGCGCCGAACTCGCCCAGCGCCTTGGCCCAGGCCAGCACGAGCCCGGCCAGCACGCCGGGCAGGGCCAGCGGCAGCGTGACGGTGAGGAAGACCCATGCGCGGCTAGCGCCGAGGGTCGCCGCCGCCTGCTCCAGGCCCGTGTCGACCGCCTCGAAGGACAGGCGCAGGGCACGGACCATCAGCGGGAAGCCCATGACGCCGGCGGCGAGGGCCGCACCCGTCCAGCGGAACGAGAAGACGAGGCCGAAATACTCGTTGAGGAACGAACCGATCGGCCCACGGCGGCCGAAGGCGAGCAGTAGCACATAGCCCGTCACGACCGGCGGCAGGACCAGCGGCATGTGCACGATGCCGTCGAGCAGCGTGCGGCCCGGGAAGCGGCCGCGGGCCAGGGCAAAGGCGACGAGGATGCCGAGCGGCAGGCTGCACGCGGCGGCGACGGTGGCGACCCTGAGGCTGAGATGGATCGCCACCATCTCCTCGGGCGTGAAGCCCCACACGGCTCTATGAGGCGGGCTTGTCGACGACGGTGAAGCCCTGCGCCTTGAACAGGTCGAGGGCGGCGGCGCTGCGCAGGAACTTCAGGAAGTCGGCGCCACCCGGGGCGGCGGTCGACGTCAGTGCCACCGGATAGATGATCGGCGGGTGGCTGTCGGCCGGGAAGGTGCCGACGATCTTCACCTTGGGCTCGGCCGCAGCGTCCGTCTTGTAGACGATGCCGAGCGGTGCCTCACCGCGGGCGACCAGCGCCAGCGCGGCGCGCACATTGTCGGCCTGGGCGATGTGCTTCTCGACCGATGCCCAGAGGCCGAGGCTCTCCAGCGAAGCCTTGCCGTACTTGCCCGCCGGGACCGACTTCACCTCGCCCATGGCGAGCCGGCCGTCCGCGCCGAGCAGTCCCGCGAGATCCGCACCCTTGGCCAGCTCGACAGCGGGCACCTGGGCATCAGCCGGGGCCACCAGCACGAGATCGTTGCCGAGCAGATTCACCTGCGAGTCCGCGGCGATAAGTTTGCGCTGGTCGAGATAGGCCATCCAGTCGAGGTCGGCCGAGAAGAAGAGGTCCGCCTCGGCCCCCTGCTCGACCTGCTTCGCCAGGGCGGAGCTGGCGGCATAGGACGCCGTCACCTTCAGGCCGCCCTGCTTCGCGTAGGCCTCGATCACCTGATCGAGCGCGTTCTTCAGGCTCGCCGCGGCGAAGACGAGGACCGGCTTGTCGTCGGCCCGCACCGGGCCCCCGGCCATCGTGGCCGTCGCGACGACGACCGCCGCCAGAAGGGAACGTCTCGCCAGTTTCCAGGACATGCGCATCAGGGTTGCCTCGGCTCCGTTCGACATCTCCTGCCCGATACAACGGTTTGCGGCCGTCGCGAAGCGATGTATTCAGCCGGCGACGTCGCCATGGGCGACACCTCCGAGGGGCTCGATCCATGAAGATCAGTGCGCGCAACGTGTTCAAGGGCAAGGTCGTGTCGGTCGACAAGGGGGCGACCACCGCGCATGTCCGCATCGACATCGGCGGCGGCAACATCGTCACCTCGTCGATCACCAACGAGGCCGTCGACGAGTTGGCCCTGAAGGTCGGCGACGAGGCCCACGCCGTCATCAAGGCCTCCAGCGTGCTGGTCGCCAAGGGCTGATCGCGCGCTCGTGCCGCACTGCCGGCCGACGCCGGCGGTGCGGGCCGCCGGCAGGAGGGACCGATCGATGAGAGCCACACGCCGCCTAGTCCACGTTATGGTGCTGGCCGCCCTGGCCGCCGCCCCCGCCCTCGCCCTCGCCCTCGCAGCGGATAAGAAGCCGATCCCTGTCAGCGACGAGATCGACCTCAAGGGCAACATCGAGCATCCGCGGGTGCTGCGGCTGGCCGACCTGCAGGCCGAGACCGCCACGACGGTGCAGGTCTTCTTCAGCACGGGCTCGGGTCCGGTCGGCGCCACCTTCACTGGCGTGCCGCTGTGGGCGCTGCTGCAGAAGGCGACGATCAAGCCCGACCCCAACGTCAACAATGGCGGCCTGCAGCACACCCTCGCTGTTGCGGCGACGGATGGCTACCGAGTCGTGTTCTCGACCGGCGAGCTGGATCCGAAGTTCGGTGCCGCCGGGGCCGTCCTCGCCTACGCGCAGGACGGCAAGCCGCTGGATGCGCAGACCGGTGGCTTCGCCCGACTGATCCTGCCCGGCGACAAGGCCGGCGGGCGCAACGTATCGAGCGTCGTCAGCATCGAGGTGCAGTAGCCGCACGGCTCAGGACGAGGCGCCCCGGGCGCGGGACCGCCGCTGCTTGGACTCAGGTGTCGGCGCCTCGGTCGAGGCCGCCTCTTCGGCGAACCGCACCGAGGCCTTGAGCGCTTCCAGCTGGCGATCCGCCGCCGCGGCACATTCCGTCTCCAACTCCCGGTAGCGCGCCACGAGCAGGTGGCCGATCTCGGTCAGCTTGGCGCCGCCGCCGTGGCTGCCACCCATCTGCGTCGTGACGACCGGATCGACGAAGAGCTGGTTGAGCTGGTCGATGAGCATCCAGGCGCGGCGGTAGGACATGCCGAGCGCCCGGCCCGCGGCCGAGATCGAACCCGTCCGGTCGACCTCTTCCAGGAGTGCGATCTTGCCGGGTCCCACCCGGCCGCTCGGCATGAGGTCGACTCGAACGAAGATGCGGGCCATGCCGAAGCATGGCCCGCACACATCCGCGATACAAGACGCGTCGGCGCCTACCGCGCGCGGTCAGCTGAGCGCTGTCGTGACCGCTTTCACCTCGAGGTAGTTCTCGAGCGCGAACTCGCCCATCTCGCGCCCCCACCCCGATTCCTTGTAGCCGCCGAAGGGCAGCGCGGCATCGAACACGTTGTGGCAGTTGATCCAGACCGTGCCGGAGCGCAGGCGAGCCGCCAGCCGGTGCGCCTTCGAGATGTCCCTGGTCCATACGCTGGCGGCCAGGCCGTAGCTGCTGCTGTTCGCCTCGCGGGCGATGTGATCCAGGTCCTGGTCGCTGTAGGGTATGGCACAGACGACCGGGCCGAAGATCTCCTCCTGGATGACCTTCATGTCGGGCTGGGTGTGCGTCAGCACCGTGGGCTCGACGAAGTAGCCGCTGCCCATCGGCGACCGGCCGCCGACCGCGGCCTTGGCACCCTGGTCGAAGCCCGACTTCAGGAAGCTCTTCACCCGGTTGAACTGCTCCTCCGAGACGAGCGGCCCCATGTCGGTCTCGGGGTCGAGGCCCGGTCCGAGGCGGATCTTCGATGCCTGCGCCGACACGCCCTCGACGACCTGGTCGAAGATGCTCTCGTGCGCGTAGAGCCGCGACCCGGCGCAGCAGCACTGACCGTGGTTGAAGAAGATCGCGTTGGCGGTGCCGGGGATCGCCTGGCTCAGATCGGCATCCGGGAAGACGATGGCCGGCGACTTGCCGCCGAGTTCCAGCGTGACTTTCTTCAGGTTGCCGGCGGCCGCCTTGACGATCAGCTTGCCCACCTCGGTCGAGCCGGTGAACGCCACCTTGTCGACGTCGGGATGGGCCGCCAGCGGCGCTCCGGCGGTCTCGCCGAAGCCCGTGATGATGTTGACCACACCGTCGGGGAAGCCCGCCTCCTGGATCAGGTGGCCGAGGCGCAGCCCCGTCAGCGGAGTCTGCTCGGCCAGCTTCAGCACGACGGTGCAGCCCGTCGCCAGCGCGGGTGCCAGCTTCCAGGCCGCCATGAGCAGCGGGAAGTTCCAGGGGATGATCTGGCCGACGACGCCGACCGGCTCACGCAGTGTGTAGCTGTGATACTCGCCGGGCAGCGAGAGCGAGATCGTGGTCCCGCGGACCTTGGTCGCCCAGCCGCCCATGTAGCGGAACATGTCGACGGTGAGCGGGACGTCGGCGACCCGTGCGACGGCGTAGCGCTTGCCGTTGTCGATCGACTCCAGCTCGGCGAACTCGTCGTTGTGCTTCTCGACCAGCTCGGCCAGTCGCCACAGCAGCTTGCCGCGCTGCGAGGGCGCCATCCGCGACCATGGCCCCTCGTCGAACGCCCGCCGCGCCGCCTCGACGGCATGGTTCACGTCCCGCGCCTCGCCTTCCGCGACCCGCGCGATCGGCGAACCGCTCGACGGGTCGACGACCACGAAGGTCTTGCCCGACGCCGCCGGGACCCATTTCCCGCCGATCAGCAGCTTGTGCTCGGATGCCACGAAGGCCTGCGCAGCAGGGCTCAGCCTCGGGTTGATAGCGATCGTGTCCATGGAATGCCTCCCTTCTGCGCTCGCTGTATATGATTGAATACAGCGATCGGTCAACGAACGCCTGCGCGAACCAGAGCCGGCGTCCGGCATCTCTGACCGGACCACATATCACGCTACCTTGTCGGTCGCTATATTGTATTGGATATAGCGCTTGGTCACATCTGCGGGCCGGATCGGTCCGCTCAGGGAGGCGGTAGTCGAGTGTTGCTGTGCTGAAGCCGGCGATCGGGGGTGGCGTGCGGGCGTTCCTCGCCAAGCCCAAGAAGCTGCTGATCGACGGCGCTTGGGTCGACGCCCGCTCGGGCAAGACGTTCGCGGTGGAGGATCCGGCGACACAGGAGACGATCGCCCACGTCGCCGAGGGCGGCGCCGCCGACATCGACCTCGCCGTCGCCGCCGCCCGCCGCGCCTCCGAGAGCGGCCCCTGGGCCAGCATGCTGCCGGCGGAGCGGGCCCGGTTCGTCTGGCGCCTCGGCGACATCCTGGAAGCGCACGCCGACGAGCTGGCGGAACTCGAAGCGCTCGACAACGGGAAGCCGGTCACGGCGGCGCGCGCCGGTGACGTCGCCGGCTCGATCGAGATGTTCAGATACATGTCGGGCTGGGCAACGCGCCTCACCGGCGAGACGATCCCCGTCTCCTCGCCCGGGAACTGGTTCGCCTACACCATGCGCGAGCCTGTCGGCGTCGTCGGCCAGATCATCCCCTGGAACTTCCCCCTCATGATGGCGGCGTGGAAGCTGGCGCCGGCCCTGGCCGCAGGCTGCACGATCGTGCTGAAGCCGGCCGAGCAGACGCCCCTCTCGGCGCTGCGCTTCGGCGAGCTGATGCTGGAAGCGGGACTGCCCAAGGGGGTGGTGAACATCGTCACCGGCTTCGGCGAGACGGCAGGTGCGGCCCTCTCCTCCCACCCCGACGTCGACAAGGTGGCCTTCACCGGCTCGACCGAGGTCGGCAAGCTGATCGTGAAGGCCGCCGCCGGCAACCTGAAGCGGGTGAGCCTGGAGCTGGGCGGGAAGTCGCCCCAGATCGTCTTCCCGGGCGCGCGGCTTGACAATGCGATGGAGGGCACGGCGAGTGCCATCTTCTACAATATGGGCCAGTGCTGCACGGCGGGCTCACGGCTGTTCGCCCACAAGAAGATCTACGACCGGGTCGTCGAGGGCCTGGTGAGCGAGGCCGGCAAGCTCAAGATCGGGCACGGGCTCGACGAGAGCACCACGCTCGGCCCGCTCGTGTCGGACGAGCAGTGGAGGAAGGTTCAGGGCTTTCTCGAGTCCGGCCGAAGCGAGGGGGCCGAGGTCGTGACCGGCGGCGGCACGGCCGGCAATCGCGGCTACTTCGTGCAGCCGACAGTGCTGGCCAACACGAACCGCGACATGAGGGTCGTGCGCGAGGAGATCTTCGGCCCCGTCGTCTGCGTGCAGCCCTTCGAGGAGGACGATCTCGACGGCATCGCGCGCTTCGCGAACGACACCGAGTACGGGCTCTCCGCCAGCATCTGGACCCAGGACCTGACCCGGGCGCATGCCCTGGCGCGCAAAATCAGGGCCGGCACGGTCTGGATCAACACGCACAACTGGGGCGACGCGGCCGTGCCCTTCGGGGGGTTCAAGCAGTCGGGCTGGGGACGCGAGATGGGCAAGGAGGTGCTGGAGCATTACCTGGAGACGAAGGCTGTGGGCGCACGGCTGGTATAAGGATCTGCGCCGTGGCGGCCGGTCAGCGCACCGGTCGCCTCGGCCGATCACCTCGAAGTTCCGGAGCCGCGGCATCCTTGGTCTTGCCCGTGGGGTAGGACGGACCCCATCTGGCGGACATGCCCAAGCTCGATCGCCGTAACCTGCTCAGCGCCCTGCCGGTCCTTGCGGCCCTGGGCATCAGTCCCTCGATCCTCCTCCTGGCGGGCCGTGCCGAGGCGCAGCCGGCGCTGGGGCCGCCTCAGCCCTTCGACTGGGACCGGCTGAAGGCGATGGCGAGCGGTCTGTCGGCCCAGCCCTGGATCGATCCGGGCGACCAGCGGCCGCAGCAATTGGCAGACCTGCCCTGGGACCGATACGAGGTGCTGCGCTACCGCCCGGAGCAGGCGCTCTGGGCGGGCGACGACCTGCCGTTCCAGATCCAGTTCTTCCATCTCGGCAGCCACTTCAAATCCGCCGTCCGCATCTTCGAGGTGGCGAACGGCGAGGCACGGCCGATCGAGTACGACCCGTCGCTGTTCGACTACGGGCCGACGACCTTCGACCCACCGTTGCCGCACGATCTGGGCTTCGCCGGCTGGCGGCTGCACAGCCACCTGAAGCCGCAGCAGGACGTGGCCGTATTCCTCGGCGCTTCGTACCTGCGGGCGACCGACGCCGGCGACCAGTACGGCATCTCGGCCCGCGGGCTGGCGATCGACACCGCCATGGACCGGCCGGAAGAGTTCCCGATGTTCACCCGGTTCTGGCTGGTACGGCCGGCGCCGACGGACACGGTGCTCACCGTCTTCGCCTTGCTCGAAAGCGAGAGTGTGACGGGCGCCTACCGGTTCGCGATCGATCCGGGCGGCATGACCATCATGGACATCGTGGCCTCGCTCTATCCCAGAAAGCCGATCCAGCGCCTCGGCATTGCGCCCATGACCAGCATGTTCTGGTTCGGCGAGAACGAGCGCCGCGGCGCCGACGAGTGGCGCGAGGAGATCCACGACTCGGACGGGCTCTCGATGTGGCGCGGCAATGGCGAGTGGGTCTGGCGGCCGCTGGCCAACCCGCCCGAGCTTCGCGTCTCGACGTTCATCGACGAGAACCCGAAGGGCTTCGGCCTGCTGCAACGCGACCGCGACTTCACCCACTACCAGGACGAGGCTTACCGCTACGAGCGGCGGCCGTCGGTCTGGATCGAGCCGCACGGCGACTGGGGCAAGGGGGCGATCGTCCTCACCGAGATCCCGACCGAGGACGAGACATTCGACAACATCGTCGCCTTCTGGCAGCCCGAGTCCCAAGCCGTGCCGGGCCAGGAGATCCAGCTCGCCTACCGGCTGACCTTCGCGCAGACGCCGCCCTTGACGCCGCGCCTCGCCTGGTGCGCCAACACGCGGATCGGCAAAGGCGGGGTGATCGGCCAGCCCAATCCCAAGAACCTGCGCAAGTTCGTGATCGACTTCGTCGGCGGCGACCTGCCGCTGATCCCGAAGGACGCACCGGTCGAGCCGGTCATCACCCTCTCCCGCGGCAAGGTCGAGCCGCAGACCTCGCTGGGCGGTCTGTTCAAGGTCTCGCCCTATCTGCGGCCGCTGCCGCAGATCGGTGGCTGGCGCGTCACCTTCGACGTCAGTTGGGAGGGGACCGAGCCGATCGACATGCGTCTCTATCTCCGCCTGGGGCCGACCGCCCTCACCGAGACCTGGCTCTACTTGTGGACGCCGCCCTACGCGTAAGCCGCCGGGTTTGTGTTTGCCCCGCCACTCACCTAGTTCAGACGGCAGCATTCAGCGGAGGTGCGAGGTGGCGGGCAGTCGCCGGCTGATCGTCGGGATCTCGGGGGCCAGCGGCATCGTCTACGGGGTGCGTGTCCTGGAGCTGTTGCGGGACACGGACGTCGAGACACATCTCGTGGTGTCGCGCACGGCCGACCTGACCCGGGCGCACGAGCTCGACATGTCGGCACGCGAGCTGCGCAGCCTCGCCGACATCGTCTACCCGTCGACGGACATGGCGGCGGCGATCTCGAGCGGCTCCTTCAGGACCATGGGCATGATCGTCGCCCCTTGCTCGATGCGCACGCTGGCCGAGATCGCCACCGGCGTGACGTCGAGTCTGGTGACGCGCGCAGCCGACGTCGTGCTTAAGGAGCGCCGCAAGCTCGTGCTGATGGTGCGCGAGACGCCGCTCACGATCATCCACCTGCGTAACATGCTGACCGTCACGGAGGCGGGTGCCGTGGTGATGCCGCCGGTGCCGGCCTTCTACAACCGGCCGTCCAGCATCGACGAGATGGTGACGAACTCCGTCTGCCGGGCTCTCGACCAGTTCGACATCGACATCGGCCGGCTCAAGCGCTGGGGCGAGGAACTGGGGCACGACGCCGCCGCGGACGTTCCCGAGTAGCCGGTGGCCTTGGCGGGCCGTCGGGTGTAGAGGCAGCCCGCCGCGGCGGGGAGGAATGCAGTGGGCAATGTGGCGGTCATCGGCGCCCAGTGGGGCGACGAGGGCAAGGGCAAGATCGTCGACTGGCTCAGCGAGCGGGCCGACGTCGTCGTGCGCTTCCAGGGCGGCCATAATGCCGGCCACACGCTGGTCATCGAGGGCGTCACCTACAAGCTGTCGCTGCTACCCTCGGGCGTGGTGCGCCAGGGCAAGCTCTCGCTGATCGGCAACGGTGTGGTCGTCGATCCTTGGGCGCTGCTGCAGGAGATCGAGACGCTCCGCGGCCAGGGCGTGTCGATCGGCTCGGAGACGCTGCGCATCGCCGAGAACGCCGCCCTCATCCTGCCGCTGCACGGCGAGCTGGACAGGGCCCGCGAGGCGGCACGGGACGGCAGCAACCAGGGAACCGGCAAGATCGGCACGACGGGCCGCGGTATCGGGCCCGCCTACGAGGACAAGGTGGCGCGGCGTGCCATCCGCGTCTGCGACCTGGCCGACCCGAGCGTGCTACCGTCGAAGGTCCAGGAACTCCTGCTGCACCACAATGCACTGCGGCGCGGCCTCGGCATCGACCTCGTGGATGGGGACAAGCTGCTGGCTGAACTGAAGGCCCTGGCCCCGCGTCTGCTCCCGTTCGCCGAGCCGATCTGGCTGCGCCTTGCCGAGCTGAAGCGGGCCGGGCGGCGCATTCTCTACGAAGGTGCGCAGGGCACGATGCTGGATGTCGACCACGGCACCTACCCGTTCGTGACCTCTTCCAACACGGTGGCCGGCGAAGCGGCGATCGGATCCGGCGTCGGACCGGACTCGGTCGGCTACGTGCTCGGCATCTGCAAGGCCTACACCACCCGCGTCGGGGCCGGCCCTTTCCCGACCGAACTGTTCGACGAGATCGGTGCCGGCATCGGCGAGCGCGGCCGAGAGTTCGGCACGGTGACCGGCCGGCCACGGCGTTGTGGGTGGTTCGACGCGGTGCTCGTCCGGCAGGCCGTCAAGATCGGGGGCATCAAGGGCCTGGCGCTGACCAAGCTCGACGTGCTGGATGGGATGAAGACGCTGAAAGTCTGCACGGCGTACAGCCTGCAGGGCCAGCTTCTCCACCACCTGCCCTCGGGCATGGCGGCACAGGCGGCGGCCAGTCCCGTCTACGAGGAGATGGAGGGCTGGGAGGAAAGCACCCGAGGTGCCCGCAGCTTCGCCCAGCTACCTGCCAGCGCCGTGAAATATGTGAAGCGGCTCGAAGAGCTGGTCGAGTGCCCCGTAGCGCTCCTGTCGACCAGCCCCGATCGAGAGGACACTATTCTCGTGCGGGATCCGTTCACCGACTGATCTGCCACAGAACCTTACCCAAAGGTCGGGTTGGCGGCGCGCCGCTTGACCCACGCGCCGACACAATCCTATGCCGGTCCGGCGTCGGGCCTCTCAACGCGGGATACTCCGCATGCGCGTGTGCATTCTGGCGGGCGGCCTCGGCTCCCGCCTCTCCGAGGAGACGGTTCTCAAGCCGAAACCGATGGTTGAAATCGGCGGCCGGCCGATCCTTTGGCATATCATGATGCATTACGCCCATTACGGGTACGAGGAATTCATCATCGCGCTCGGCTACAAGGGCGAATACATCAAGCGCTACATGGCCGATTATTGTTCACTCAACAGCGACCTGACCGTGGATCTGGGCACCGGCAAGGTCGAATCGCACGGCGCTCACGAGCGCAACTGGCGCGTCCATCTCGTCGACACCGGGCAGAACACGCAGACCGGTGGTCGCATCAAGCGGCTGGCACCCCATATCGGCAACGAAACCTTCATGCTGACCTGGGGGGATGGCGTTTCCACCGTGGACCTCGACGCGCTCCTCGCTTTCCACCGCAGCCATGGGAAGCTCGCCACGGTGACGGCCGTCCGCCCACCCGCCCGGTTCGGCCGGATCGAGATGGACGGCAATCGTGTGGTCAGCTTCGCCGAGAAGCCACAGATGGGCGAAGGCTGGATCAACGGCGCCTTCTTCGTGCTCGAGCCCGCCATCTTCGACTATATCGAAGGCGATCCGACGCACTTCGAGCGGGAGCCCTTGGAGACCTTGGCGCGCGAAGGCCAGCTGATGGCCTACCGCCACGAGGGCTTCTGGCAATGCATGGATACCATCCGCGACCGCGTCCGGCTCGAAGAGCTCTGGGAAAGCGGCAACGCGCCCTGGAAATTGTGGAGCTGAGAAGATGCGAGTCCTCGTCACCGGCCATGACGGCTATATCGGCCAGGTCCTCGTTCCTCTCCTGAAGGCGGCGGGGCACGAGCCGGTAGGTCTCGACAGCTTCTTCTTCGCCGGCTGTGATTTTCCGGGCCAGCCACGCGCCGAGCTGCCGGTGATCAACAGGGACGTCCGCGACGTCACCGCCCAGGATCTCGCCGGCTTCGATGCCGTGCTGCATCTGGCGGGACTCTCGAACGATCCTCTGGGCGATCTCGACGCCGAGCTGACCTACGACATCAATCTTCGGGGCTCGGTGCGCGTGGCGCAGCTGGCCAAGGCGGCCGGTGTCGAGCGGTTCGTGTTCGCCTCGTCCTGCAGCAACTACGGTGCTTCGGGCGACGACTATCTCGACGAGACGGGCGAGCTCAGCCCCGTCACGCCCTACGCGAAGAGCAAGGTGATGGTCGAGGAGCAGGTAGCTCCGATGGCCGACGACAGCTTCACGCCCGTCTTCCTCCGCGCCGCTACCGCCTATGGCATGTCGTCGAAGTTGCGCGGCGATCTCGTCGTCAACAACCTGATCGGCTACGCGATCACGAGCGGCGAGGTGCTGATCAAGAGCGACGGGATGCCGTGGCGGCCGCTCGTCCATATCGAGGACATCGCGCGCGCCTATCTGGCTCTGCTGGAGGCGCCGGCGTCGGTGGTCCGCAACGAGGCCTTCAACGTCGGGAAGACGTCCGAGAACTATCGGGTGCGCGAGGTCGCCGACATGGTGGCCGAGATCGTGCCGAACTGCCGCGTGACCTATGCGCCGGGTGCCAGCCCCGACAAGCGCAACTACAGGGTCAACTGCGACAAGATCCGACGGCTCGTCCCGGCCTACCAGCCGCAATGGACGCTGCGCCGAGGCATCGAGCAGATCTATGCCGCCTATCGCGACACCGGCCTGACGGGGGCCGATTTCGCCGGGCCCCGCTACATGCGGCTTCAGCACATCCGCAACCTGATCGCCCGGGGCGAGCTTGACGGTGCGTTGCGCTGGAGGCGTGCCGCCGAATGAGCGCCCAGCGGATCAAGGGCTGCCGATCCTGCGGATCGGCCGATCTTGAACTCTTTCTCCAGCTCGGTGACCTGCCGCTCTCCGACGGGTTCGTGGGCGACGCGGCCGCAGCGACGTCTGCACCGCGCTACCCGCTCGACGTGGCGTTCTGCACCCGCTGCGCCCTGGTCCAGATCCTCCACACGGTGCCGCCCGAGGAGTTGTTCGGCGCGGACTATCCCTACTTCTCCTCCTTCACCGACGCGCTGCTGCGCCACAGCCGGGCCAATGTGGAAGCCCGCCTTGCCGAGCGGCGGCTGGGCAAGGACAGCCTGGTCGTCGAACTGGCGAGCAACGACGGCTACCTGCTGCAGTACTATCGGGACGCGGGGATACCGGTGCTGGGCATCGACCCGGCACCCGGGCCGGTGAAGGCGGCCCGTGAGAAAGGCATCGACACGATCGAGGCCTTTTTCGGCCTCGGCATCGCCAAGGAGTTGGCGACGGTCGGTCGCCGCGCCGACATCATCCACGGCAACAATGTCCTGGCCCACGTGGCCGATACCAACGGCTTCGTCGCCGGCATCGCCACCCTGCTGAAGCCCGACGGGCTGGTCGTGATCGAAGCGCCCTATGTTCGCGACCTGATCGATCACGGCGAGTTCGACACGATCTACCACGAGCATCTCTGCTACTTCTCGGCGACCGCGGCCGACGCTCTGTTCCGCCGGCACGGCCTCTATCTGAACCGGGTCGAGCGCCTCTCCATCCACGGTGGCTCGCTGCGCTATTTCGCGGAGCCGGTCGAGCACGTTGAAGAGTCCGTGCGGTCGCTCCTCGCCGAGGAGAAAGCACTGGGGCTCGATCGACCCGATTACTTCAGGAATTTTGCAAAGCAGGTCCAGGAGATCCGGCGGGCTCTGGGGGCCATGGTCGCCGACTTGGCAGGACAGGGAAAACGGATCGCCGGATACGGTGCCTCCGCCAAGGGAACCATTCTTCTCAACTTCTGCGATATCGGGCATGATGTGTTGGAATGGGTGGCGGATCGGAACGTGCACAAGCAGGGACGTTGGATTCCCGGTGTCGGCCTGCCGATCGTCGATCCGGCCCGGATCGAGCGCGACCACCCCGACGTCCTGCTCATAACGCCTTGGAACTTCAAGGAAGAGATCATGAGCCAGCAGGCGGCCCATGCCGCCCGCGGCGGTCGCTTCATCGTGCCGATACCGACGCCGGTCCTGATCTGATGGTGACGGCAGCTCGGCCGGACCGCAGTCGGCACCCTGTTTCCAGCCGGTGTGCGTCGCTTTGGTCCAGTGCATCCGACCCTTCCACGTTATACAATATTCCTGCATATTCGTGTTTCGAGAGGGGTTCGGCGGCGATGCGCAAGGTCCTCGCCCGCACATCATATCTGGGGTTCATCGCCGCTCGCCGATGGGCCTCCCAGCGCTGTCACGCCTTGTTCACCCGGTTGGAGCCTGTTTCGTCGTGACGCAGGAGTATCGACGCACGCTCTGCGCCGCGTGCGAAAGTGCAAGGTTGCGCAGCTTCTACCGGGTCGACAACATCCCGGTGCACAGCTGCCTGATGCTCGACACGCGCGAGGCGGCCCTCGCCTTCCCCAGGCGGGATCTGGAGCTCGGCTTCTGCGAGAGCTGCGGCTTCATCCAGAACGTCCTGTTCGACCCACACGTCCAGAGCTACTCGCCGGCCTACGAGGAGACACAGATCTTCTCGCCGCGGTTCCAGCGCTTCGTCGAAGAGATCTGCGACGACCAGGACCGGAAATACGGGCTCGCGGGCAAGACGGCGCTCGAGATCGGGTGCGGCAAGGGCGAGTTCCTCGTTGCCTTATGCGAGCGGACCGGCTGTGCCGGCATCGGCATCGACCCGGGTTACCGTCCCGAGCGGACGCAAAGTCCGGCTGCCGGCCGGCTCGACTTCATTCAGGACTTCTACGGTCCGAAGTACAAGCATCTGCAGGCGGACTATGTCTGCTGCCGTCACACGCTCGAGCATATCTCGGACGTACTCGACTTCATGAAGCTGGTTCGGGAATCGATCGGCGACCGGCCGAGTGTTGTCGTCTTTTTCGAGCTGCCGGACCAGGAGCGCGTGCTCATCGAGCGCGCCTTCTGGGACATCTACTACGAGCATGCGAGCTACTTCACCGGTGGCTCGCTGGCCCGACTGTTCCGGCGGACGGGATTTGACGTCACGGATCTCTGGAAGGCCTATGACGGCCAGTATCTGATGCTCGAAGCCCGGCCGACTGCGGGTCCGACGGAGCCCGATCTCGCCGCCGAGGACGATCTCGAGCGCACCGCGCGCCAGGTGGCGAGCTTCGAGACGGACATCCGCCGGCATCTGAGCGGCCTTCGCGCCGACGTCGAGCGCTGGCGGGCGGAAGGCAAGCGGATCGCCATCTGGGGCTCGGGCTCCAAGGCCGTCTCTTACCTGACCACACTGGGCCTCGCCGATCAGATCGACTCGGTCGTCGACATCAATCCGCACAAATGGGGCAAATTCCTGGCCGGTGCCGGCAACGAGATCGTCTCGCCCGAGAGCCTGGAGCGGTCGAGGCCCGACGTCGTCGTCGTGATGAATGCGATCTATCTCGACGAGATCGGGCGCGATCTCGAACGTCGCGGGCTACGGCCGATCCTCAAGGGCCTGAGCTGAGATGGCGGCGCAGTCGCCGACAGAGCCCATGCCGATCCGCCCCCCACGGCTTGTGCAGGGGAGCAGGCCCGTTCATGTCCTGCCTCGCCGTGTGCTCGTCGTGGCGCCACAGCCCTTCTACGCACCTCGTGGCACCCCGATCGCCGTCCGCTACGTCGTCACCGCCCTGCGCGAGTTGGGGATCGAGGTCGATCTCCTGACATTTCCGTTGGGCGAGCGCGTCGACATCGACGGCGTGCGGATCCTCCGGGCGGCCAATCCGCTGGGCGTCAACCACGTCGCCGTCGGGTTCTCGCCGGCGAAGCTGGCGCTCGACGCGAGCCTGTTCCGCGACCTCGTCCACCTGCTGCGCACCGGCGACTACGACGTCGTGCACGCGATCGAGGAGGCGGCCTACTTCACGGCGTTGACGCCGGGCCTGCGTCGGCCGCCGATGATCTACGACATGGCGTCGTCCATTCCCGACGAGCTGCGCTCCGTGAAGGTGCTCGGATCGGGGGCGGTGCGGCCGTTCCTGCGGCTTCTGGAGCGACGGGTCTGTCGCCGGTCGCGTTTCGTCATCTGCAGCGCCGGGCTCGCCTCGACGGTCGTGGCGGCCGGCAAGGACATCCCGTTCGCGGAGTGGCGGTTTCCCGCCATGCGCCCCAGCGCTACGCCGGCAGCGGTGGCCGAGCTTCGCGCCCGTCTCGGTCTGGCGCCCGAGATGCGCGTCGTCCTCTATGCCGGCACTTTCGCCGCCTATCAGGGGCTCGAACTGCTGCTCGGCGGGGTCAAGGACCTGCTGGCGAGTGAGCCCGATGTCGCCGTCGTCTGCGTCGGCGCCGGCAAGGAAGAAGAGATCACGGCGGCAAGACGGACACTGGGCCTCGTCGACGAGACCAGGGCGTTCCTGCTGCCTCGCGTGCCGCGCAGCGAGCTCGATGCCTTCTTCGTCCTGGCCGACGTGCTCGTCTCGTGCCGCGGCAAGGGGCTGAACTCACCGCTCAAGGTTTTCGACTACCTCGCCGTCGGTAAGCCGATCGTCGCCAACGACGTAGCGGCGCACCGTGCCGTCCTGGACGAGACGACGGCGATCCTCGTCGACTCCAATCCCACCGCGTTCAACGAGGGCATCCTGCGCGTGCTCCGCGAGCCTTTCGTCGCCGCCCGGCTGGCGGCGGCCTGCCGTACCTACGCGGATGCGCATCTGAGCTGGCCGAGCTTCGTCAACCTCATCCGCAACGCCTACGAGACCGCTGCGCGTCCCTATTGAGGCACTTCAGCGGACGAAGTGACCCGGCGCTGCGCCGAACACCCTGAACTTCACCCGCTCCGCCAGGCTCACCACCGCCGGAAACGGTACGGCCACGAGGTCGACGGCGACACGAATGCTGTTCCAGTTCGAGAACCACCAGCGTCGGAGCACGTGCCGGCAGGCGGCACGCTCCGCCGGGTCGAGCGGCTCGGCCGCGACGAGCTTCGCGTACTCCCTGTACAGGGTCAGGGTCGGCAGGTTGCGTTCGCGCGAGCGGCGCGCATCGTGCCAGCTGAGCCGCGCCTTCGCCGTTTTCTGCTGGCGCGTGTAGCGACCGGGATGCTCACGCATCTGGACCAGCGGCTCGGGAAGCTGCAGCAGTCGTCCGCGCAGCGCCATTTGGGCCAGGAAGGCGCGGTCGGCACCGTGGAAGCTGGCGTGGAGGAGCGAGCCCTGCATCGCACGGCGACGCACCATGCCGAAGAAGTCGACCACGGAATGCGAGCGCAGGATCATGGCCGCCAGCCGCTCGGACGGACGCGGACCGCCCGCGTACTGCAGCACCGTCGCGTAGAGGCCCAGCCGCTTGCCTTGCGAGTCGATATAGTCGACCACGGTGTTCGCCAGCACGGCGTCGGGTGCCGCATCGAGGGCGGCGACCGTGGCCGCCACGTAGCCCGGCTGGATCCGGTCGTCGTGCGCCAGCCACTTGAAGTAGGTACCCCTCCCCCGTTCCCAGGCGAGATTGTAGTTCGGAGCAGCCCCGAGATTGGTCTCGTTGCGGACATATTTCACGCGCGGATCGGCAGCAGCGTGATCCTGCGCGATGGCGGACGTCCGGTCCGTCGAGGCATTGTCCTGAACCAGCAATTCGAGATCGTCGAAGGTCTGAGCGCGGACGGAGCTGATGGCATCGTCCAGGAAGTTCTCGCCGTTGAACACCGGCAAGCCAATGCTGACGCGAGGCATTACGAGGCCCGTTCTGGTCTAAACGATAGGATCGTCGTTGATATGGCTCGGCGCAGGCGAGCCTCTAGCACAGCTCCCTCCGGCTCCGCGAACGACGAATGAGCGTCGGCCGTTCGCTGAGCCTAGGGGCTCTCGTCCTCACCGTCGGCAGGGTCGCGACGATCGGGCTCAGCCTGCTGGCGATCGCGGTCATGACGCGCGCCGCCTCGGTCGCCGACTTCGGCCAGTTCCGCACAGCAATGGCGTTCCTGTCGAACGCGATGAGCATCGGCACGCTGGGCGTGAATGCGATCCTGGTCCGGGAGATTTCGCGACCGGACGCGCCGCAGAGTGCGATCCTCGGGGCCGCCGTGGTGCTGCGGCTGATCGTGACGTCGACGGCTCTGGTGCTCGCCACCCTGCTGGCGCTTGTCCTGCCACTGGACGCGCCGACCCGCATCGCCGTTGCGGTCGGTGCGGTCGGTTTCGTCGCCTACGCCATCCACACGATGCTGATCGGGCTGTTCCAGCAGAAGCTCGACCAGCGCGGCTCCGTTCTGGCGGAAGTCACGGGCGGGGTGGCCTTCCTGCTTTTGGTGCTTCTCCTGGCGCTTCTGCAGCTCGCCAACGCCGTGACGCTGATCGCCATGCAGGCGATCGCCTACTTGATCACGATCACCATCACCTGGCGGGCGGCCCAGCGGCTGCAGCGCTTCCACCTGCGCGTCGATACCGAGCGTTGGCGAGCCTTCCTGATTGCCGGAGCACCCATCGCCATCACCGGCATCATGCAGGTGATCTACTACCGGAGCGACACGATCTTCCTGGCCCTGTGGAAGGGCCCCGAGAGTGTCGGCATCTACGGCGTGCCGGCCCGCATCACCGACGGTGTGGTCGGCCTCATCTACGTGTTCATCGGCATGGTGACGCCGCTCTTGGCACGCCACGCCCGCGGCAGCATGCCGGAGTACCGCGATACCCTCGACAACGCCCTGCGCGCTCTGGCTGTCGGAACGGTGGGCGCGATCGTCATCCTCTGGTCGTTCGCACCCGAGTTCGTCCGGGTAGTCGGTGGTGCAGCCTATCTGGACGGCGTGCCCGCCTTGCGGATCCTGGCCCTGCTCGTCTTCGTGAGCCCGCTCGGCATGATGATGCGGGACGCCTCCACGGCGGTCGACGCCCAGCATCGCCTGATCATGGGCTATGTCGTTGCCCTCGTCGTGGCGCTTGCGGCCTACGCCTTGGCGATTCCCGCCTACGGAGCAGCGGGTGCCGCCATGGCGGTCGTAGTCGGCGAAGCGACCGGATGTGCGTGGGCCGCCTCGATCGCCATCCGCTCGTCCGGCTGGAGCCCTCGCCTTCGCGGTCCGCTCGTCGCGATCCTGCTGGGCATCTGCACGATCGTGCTCCTCGGCTGGATGGCCGAGAATGGTTACGGCCTCGTCCTGCGCTTCCTGGCCGGGATGGCGGTCTACGGCGGTGGCCTCTTCGTGACCGGCACTATTCACCGAGCAGACGTCCTGGCGCTGGCCGGACGATCGGCCAAGCCGAAGTCCGGGTCCGCACCGCGCCCGATCCCGTGACGTAACGAGCACCGACGCCCGACGGCTAGGATCGGCTGCGCGCCGTTGGTCTTCTGGAGGATCCGAGCGAGCCGCGTCCGATCCTTCCGTCTGGTCACTTCTGCAGGAAGGGCAGATCGCCCGTGTGGTAGGACGAGCTGACGGCAAAGCGCGCAAAGGTCGGATCGAGCTTGGTCCCCTTGGCGCGCATGAAGGGCTCCATGTCGAAGACGTTGTTGTACTTCCAGAGGACGTTTCCGGAGCCGAACTCGATCTCGACGATGCTGCCGGCCGCACCGATGGAGAACAGGGCCGCCTTCCGATCCGCGTCCAGATCGAAGTGGCCGCCGACTTCGGTGTGATAGTTCAGACCCTTGGGCGTGCTCGGCCCCGGAAAGATGGTCTCTATCGAGTCGGTCGCGACGTCGACGGCGACGATGCGCGTTCCGCCACCCGCTGCGCTGCCGCCGCGATTGTCGAGCAGCAGGATCTTGTTGTTCCCGCCATATCTCGGATTGTGCTGCCCGACCGTGTGCCCGGAGGTGATCCACTTCACCTTGTGGGTGGTACCATCGAGCACGGCCGCCGTGTTGATGGTGTTCATCGACACAAGCAGGTCGCCGGCCTGTAGTGTGGGATACTCCGCCGCATCGGCCGCCTTCAGGATGCGGACGTCGTTCAGATGCAGCGGGTCGCACTGCGAGCGCGTCCGCTCGATCAGGCCGACATAACCCGAGTCGACCATGGCATCGAGCACCGAGAACTCGGTCTCGATCGTGCCGTCCGGGGCGATGATGGTGACATGGTCGTCGTAGATCATCCGCGACTCGCAGTTCAGCGAGATCGGCGTGTCGCCCAGCTTGTGCGGGTTGGGAATGAGCTTCTGCGTCGGGGTGTAGATGCGTCCGTCGTCACCCACGTCGAACCAGTGGTGGGCGAAGTTCTCGTGCTTCCAGATGGTGTTGCCGTCCTTGTCGACCTTCGCGATGCCGACGCCGAAGGGAAAGGTGCCCTTGGACTGGAAGGAGACGGCGAGATCGCCATTGTCGAAGGCGTGGACGCCGACAGGATAAATGCGGTCCGGGCGCGGCTGGCCCTGCATGTGCTCGAACTTGGCCCAGGGCTGGTTCTCGCGGACCGGCCAAGCGTACACCACCTCGCCGCTCCGGTTCATGAGCCATGCGAGGCAGCCAAGCTCCGGGCACTTGTCCATCAGACGATAAGGGCCGCCGGCGACGAGGATGAGCCCGTCGGCCTGGGCCGCTTGGTTCTGCGTCGCCTCCACCCCTCGGGGCGTCGAAGCCGGCTCGAGCTTCAAGAAGCCCGGCGGCATGTCGTCTTCGGCCCACAGCTCCGTAAACGCCTTGGTCGCCACGATACCGTCGGCGACGAACTTCGAGGGGAACAGATCGTAGCGATCAGACGCAAAACCGTACAAGTAGGCAAGGACGGCAACTCCGAGCACCGCCACCACACCCAGAATTCTGTCCATGCATTGCCTCGATGTGCGTGTCGTTGCGCGTCACATCCAATCTCAACTTACCGATCAAGAGGCGAATCGGCGAAGTCCCGAGACCGACGATTGGGAGCCGTTTAGGAGTTCAGGCATACCCCATCAAGCAGCTAGTGCTGCCAATGCGACACGGTAGGTGGACAATGCGGGCGAACGCTGATGCTGGCTCAGCGCAGCGCAGTCGAAGCACGGTTGGCACCGGCAGACTGATGCTCGGCAGCCGCTCGCTCGGTCGCATCCAGAGGAAAGCGGGCATCCTCCCGCCTGGCGATGAGCCGGCGCACCAGCGGCGGCTCCGGTCCGTTGTGAAAGGCCGCCGCGCGCGACCTTACCGTCTCGTCCATCATCGTGGACCGCCGACGCTGGCGGAGGAGATCGTTCCAGTCGGCGACGACGTAGGTCTCGACCCAGTGCTCGGCATCGGCGGTGTCCTGGAACAGGCGCCAGCGCAGCGCGCCGTTGCGGCGCCGCATGGCGCCCACATCGTCCATGGCCGCGGCGAAGGCGGCGGCGTCGGTAAGCGCGATCCGGTACTCGACCTGGATCAGCACGGGACCCTCGGCGGGGTCGAACTGCACGCTCGGCCCAGGTCGGGACACGATGGGTTGCGGACGCAGATCGCGTGGCTCCTCGCCGGGTAGACGATAGCGGAACGAGGCCAGCACGGTGACGAGGAGCAGCCCGCCGGCGACCACGAGTGCCTCGCCAACGCCCACATTCTCTGCGATCCGGCCCCACATCCAGCTGCCGCCGGCCAGCGCACTGAACATGACGGTCTGGTAGAGGGCGAAGGCGCGGGCCTGGATCCAATGCGCGGAGGTGGTCTGGACCGAGATGTTGAAGTTGGAGAAGGACCCCAGCCACGCCGCACCGGCCACCGCCAAGGCGAAGAGCACGGGCTCGATCCGCGGGATCAGGCCGATGGCGATGAGCGCCAGCCCGCAGGCGAGACTCAGCGCCCGCACGACCGCTTCGGAGCCGAAGCGCTGCCGGGCCGAGTGGATGACGAAAGCACCCGCCAAGGCTCCGAGGCCGAAGCCGCCGAGCAGGACGCCGTAGGTGAGCGGGCCGCCGCCGAGGCGATCCCGGGCCACGAGCGGCAGCAGCGCCAACGTGGAGGCCGCCATCAGCGAGAAGAGGAACGAGCGGATCAGGATGTTCTGCAGCTCTCGCGTCTCGACCGCGTAGCGGAACGCCGTGGCGACCGCATGGTGGATGCGCTCGCGCGGCAGGTCGTCGAGGCGCATGGTGCTCGGCCAGCGCAGGAGGATGGCGACGACGGCCAGCGTCGAGCCGGCATTGATGAGAAAGGCGACGGCGGCACCGGCCAAGGCCACCAGAAGGCCGCCGAGGGCCGGCCCGGCGGTCCGCGCCAGGTTGAACGAGATCGCGTTCAGCGTGACGGCTGCAGGGAGCCGCTCGGGCCCGACAAGATCGCGGACGACGGCCTGCAGGGCCGGACCGCCCAGAGCCGTGCCGAGACCGAGCACGAAGGTCAGGGCTAGCAGCATCAAAGGGCCGACCAGCCCCATGAGCGTCAGCACACCGAGCATGGCCGCGGCGGATGCCTGCCAGAGCAGGGCGATGAGCAGGACTCGCCGCCGGTCCCACACGTCGGCCGCCACGCCCGCCAGCAGGGAGATCATCACGATCGGGACCTGCACGGCGGTCTGCACCAGCGCCACCATCTCGGGCGTGCCGGACAGCGAGGTCATGAGCCACGCGGCCGCCACCGAGTGGACGAGCCAGCCGAGATTGGAGACGAGGTTGGCGATCCAGAGATCGCGGTAGGGAGCGTGCCGCAGCGGCTCGAAGATGCCGCCGGAGTGGGCTCCGCCTACGGGCACGGCGGCAACTTGATGCTGCCGTCGGCCTCGATCGGGAAGAACGGGTTCCAGGCCACCTCCCAAAGATGGCCCTCGGGATCGGCGAAGTAACCGCTATAGCCGCCCCAGAACACGTCATGGGCCGGTTTCACGAGCCTGGCCCCGGCCGCGACGGCTTCGGCGAGCATGGCGTCGACCTCCTCGCGGCTTCGACCGTTGCAGGCGAGCGTGATGCCGGAGAAGCCGGGCGCGTTGTCCTCGACCTGGGCATCGGCGGCCAACGCCGCGCGGCCGAACAAAGCGAGTGCGGTGCAGCCCAGCTGGAAGAAGGCCACGTCGTCGTTGCTCGCACTCGATTCCTTCCAGCCGAGGCGGCGGTAGAAGGCGCGCGTTCCGGCAAGGTCGCGGACACCGAGTGTCACGAGGCTGAGCCGCTGGTCCATGTCCTGCCTCCCTGCCGATTGCCGTCCAGCATAGCGTGCGGGAACGGTTTCACGACAGGGAGGACGTGCCGAAATCGGCCTCGATTCAGACGAGTCCTGACAGCGTGATCTCGGGCAGGCGCTCGATCGGGCCGATGGCGGTGACGGAGGTGCGTCCCTTGCCGAACAGCCGCTTGCCGACCGTGCGGATCGCGTCGATGTCGACGGCCTCGAGTCGGGCGACGATCTCCTCGGTCGGGATCCGCCGGCCGAAGCAGAAGAGCTGGCGGGCCTGCTCCTCGCAGACCGCCTGACAGCTTTCGAGCGCCATGAAGAGGCCAGCCTTGAGCTGCGCCTTGGCGCGCAGCACCTCGTCGGCATCGGGTGCGAGGATCAGCTTGCGCGTCTCCTCGACCAGCACCGGCAACAACTCCTCGAGGTCGTCGGCACCCGTGCCGGCATAGACCCCGAGCGTGCCGGTGTCGGCGTGCGCCGAGGTGAAGGAGTAGATCGAATAGCACAGGCCCCGGTTCTCGCGGATCTCCTGGAACAGGCGCGAGGACATGCCGCCGCCCCAGGCGGTCGAGAAGACCTGCAGCGGCCAGAAGTCGGGATCGGTGAACGGCACCGCCTCGACGCCGACGCAGAGATGGACCTGCTCGAGGTCGGCGCAGTGCTCGATCCGCAGCCCACCTTCGTAGCGGGCAGGCTCGGGCACCGACTCGCCGCCCGACAACGAGGTGAACAGCGAGCCCGCGAGGTCGACGACCTGGTCGTGGTCGACCTTGCCGGCGGCCGAAACGACGATGCGGGAGGGCGCGTAGTGCCGGGTCATGTAGTCGGTCAGGGCGTGCCGCGGCAGCGCCTCGACGACCTCGGCCGGGCCAAGGATCGACCGGCCCATCGGCTGGTCGGGATAGGCCGTTTCCTGGAACTGATCGAAGACGAGGTCGTCCGGCGTGTCCAGGACCTGCCCGATCTCCTGCAGGATGACGTGCCGCTCCTTCTCCAGCTCGGTCTCGTCGAAGGTCGAGTGCTGCAGGATGTCGGCGAGGATGTCGGCCGCGAGCGGCAGGTCGTCGGCCAGGATGCGGGCGTAATAGGCCGTGTTGTCACGCGAGGTGTAGGCGTTGAGCGAGCCGCCGACCCGCTCGATCTCCTCGGCGATGCCGCGCGCACTGCGCCGCTCGGTGCCCTTGAACGCCATGTGCTCCAGCATGTGGGCGACGCCGTTGACGGCCGCGTCCTCGTGCCGGGTACCTACGTCGACCCAGACGCCGAAGGACGCGGTCTGCAGCCGCGGCATCGACTCGGTGATGACCCGGAGGCCATTGGGCAGGGTGGTCTCGCGCCAGGGCTCACTCATGCTACAGCCCCGAAGCGCTTGCGGATCGAGCGCTCGACGGCACCCAGATCGTTCGTCATCGGCGTCACATGCTCCGGCCGGTCCATGAGATCGGCCATCGAGGGTGGCAAAGCGGGCGTCACGCCGCAGGCGGCGTGGACGGCCTCGGGAAACTTGGCGGGATGGGCGGTTGACAGCGTGACGGCTGCCACGCCCGGGGGGATCGTCTCCCGCTCGGCAACGGCGAGGCCCACGGCCGTGTGCGGATCGACGACGTCGCCGGTCATCCGCTTCGTCCGAGCGATCGTCGCCGCGGTCTCCGCCTCGCCGGCGGTACCGCCGCTGAACAACTGACGGGCCCGGGTGAAGGCGTCGGGCTCGACGCGAAGCTCGCCGGACTGGCGGAAGCCCTGCATCCGTGCCCGGACCCGCTCGGGGCTGTCGGCCTCCATGGTTAGCAGCAGGCGCTCGAAATTGCTCGCGACCTGGATGTCCATCGACGGACTCTGCGTCGCCACGACGGTGCCGCGGGCGTAGGTGCCGCTCGCGAAGAAGCGGGCCAGGATGTCGTTGGCATTCGTGGCGACGATCAGGCGCTCGATGGGCAGGCCCATGCGCGACGCGATCCACCCCGCATAGACATTGCCGAAATTGCCGGTCGGCACGCAGAAGGCGATCGACCGGTCGGGAGCGCCGAGGCGCAGGCCCGCCCAGACATAGTAGACGCTCTGGGCCACTACGCGGGCCCAGTTGATCGAGTTTACGCCTGAAAGCCGCATCTCGTCGCGGAAGCGCTGGTCCGCGAACATCGCCTTCACGAGGTCCTGGCAGTCGTCGAAGGTGCCGTCGACCGCGAGGTTGAGGACGTTCTCCGCCGTCTCGGTCGTCATCTGCCGACGCTGCACCGGCGAAACGCGGCCATGAGGGTGCAGCATCGCCAGCTCGACCTGACGCATGCCGGCGAAGGCGCGAACGGCGGCGGCTCCGGTGTCACCGGACGTGGCGCCCACGATCGTCACGCGCTCGCCGCGGCGCTGCAGCACGGCGTCGAACATCCGCGCCAGCAACTGCATGGCGAAGTCCTTGAACGCCAACGTCGGGCCGTGGAACAGCTCCAGCATCCAGGAGTCGCGATCCAGCTGACGCAGCGGAGCGATCGCCGGGTGCGTGAAGCCGGCATAGGCGTCGCGGGCCAGTGCCAGCAACTCGGCCTCGGTGAAGCAGCCGGCCGTGAACGGCGCCAGCAGGCGTGCCGTCAGCTCGGGATAGGAGAGCGGGCGCAGCGCCCGGATCTCGGCCGGGGTCAGCGCCGGCACCGAGGTCGGCACGAAAAGGCCGCCATCCTCGGCCAGACCCGCCAGCAGCACGTCCTCGAAGCTGCGCTCGCCGGCTTCGCCTCTCGTGCTGACATAGGTGATCATCGGGGCTCCGCAGATGTGCCGGCGGTCTTAGGCGTGCGCGGCCCTGCGCTCAAGGTGAAGGTCAGGCCGGCACCCCGAGATAGCGCTGGCGCAGATGCGCGAGGAACGACTCGGGCGAGAGCGGCCGACCCGTCGCCGTCTCGACCAGCTCCATGAACTGCGGCCGCGCACCCTGGCCGTGCACATGCTCGCGCAGCCAGCCCAGCAGCGGAGCGAAGTCACCACGGCCGATGGCCTGCTCCATACCCGGCACGCTGTCGCGCGCCTTCTGGAACAGCTGGGCGGCCAGGACGGCACCAAGGGTGTAGTCGGGGAAGTAGCCGAAGCCGCCGACGGGCCAATGGATGTCCTGCAGGCAACCCTCCCGGTCGGTCGGCGGCACGACACCCAGGAGCTCCCGCATGCCCTCGTTCCAGGCGGCCGGCAGGTCAGCGACCTGAAGATCGCCGCTGATCATCAGCCGCTCGAGCCGCCAGCGGAGGATGACGTGCAACGGGTAGGTGAGCTCGTCCGCATCGACACGGATGAAGCTGCGCCGCACGCGGCTGTAGAGGCGCCGCAGATTGTCCGGGGCGAAGGCAGCGCGTTCGCCGAAGGTGCGCGCCAGCTCGCCGGCCATGAAATCGATGAAGCCCGGCGAGCGGCAAGCCTGCATCTCGATGATGAGCGACTGGCTCTCGTGCACGGCGATGCCGCGCGCACTGCCGACGGGCTGGCCGATCCAGTCCTGCGGCAGGCCCGCCTCGTAGAGGGCGTGGCCGGTCTCGTGCAGCACGCCCATGAGCGCACTGGCGACCTCGTCCTCGCGGTAGCGCGTGGTGAGCCGGATGTCGCGCGGGGTGCCGCCACAGAAGGGATGGGCACTCTCGTCCAGCCGGCCGCCGTCGAAGTCGAAGCCGAGCCTCTCCATCAGCTCGCGGCCCAGCGCCCGCTGCCGGTCGATCGGGAACGGTCCTTCGGGCGCGATCGGCTCCGGCCCCTGGCGCGCGATGGCGGCGTCCACCATCGGCGGCAGCTCGGCGGCGAGTCGCTCGAACAGGGGAACGATGTCGGCGTCACGGAGGTCCGGCTGCCGCTGGTCGAGCAGCGCGTCGTAGGGCTCGAGGCCCAGGGCCGCACCGGTGACGGTCGCCGCCTCGCGGGTCAGGCGGACGACCTCCTCGAGATCCGGCCGTAGGGCGGCGAAGTCGTTGTCGGCCTTGGCCTTCCGCCACGTCATCTCGCAGCGCGTCGTGGTGCGCGCCAGCGCCTCGACCAGCGCCGGCTCCACGGCGTGGGCGTGGCGGTAGCGGCGGCGCATCTCGCGCAGGTTCGCCGCCTGCCACGGGTCGAGGTCGCTCTCCTGCTCGGCCGAGCCGATCAACTCGCCCGTCTCGTTCGCCGTCAGCAGTTCGTGCGCCAGACGGGACAACGTGGCTAGCTGCTCGCCCCGGCTGGCCGAGGCGGCTTTCGGCATCATCACGGCCGTGTCCCATTCGAGGATCGAGAGCGCCCCCTCGACGTCCCCGATGCGCTTGAAGCGCTCCTCAAGTGCCGCGTAGTGCGAGCCCATGCGATCCTCCCCCGAGCGATGAAGGTGCCGTCAGCGGGAGGCAGTGCCACAACAGCAGCGTCACCATGGCAAAAGTCAGAACACCCACGGCCTGATGGGTCACGGCGATGGCCACAGGCGCTTCGAGCAGAATGACGCTGGCGCCAAGGCCCACCTGGGCGACGACCAGCGCCACAGCCGCCGTCGCCAGCGAGCGCACCCCACCGGTCTCGTGCCGTGACGCCAGGAAGAGGCCGATGACGGCGAGAGCGGTCGCCCCTGCCAGCACGCGATGCGCGAAGTGGATCCGGATGCCGCCGTCGGACAGGTCCGGCACCAGGGCGCCATCGCAGAGCGGCCACGTCGTGCAGGCAAGCGACGAGCCGGTCTTGGCGGTGATGGCAGCGGTGATCATGGCGGCAAGCGCCAGGACCCAGGCAAGTGCAGCCATCAGGACGATCCCGCCTCGGTCGGTCGCGACCGGAATTGGACCCGAGCGCACGAAGACGAAGAGGATCGTCGAGAGCACCAGGAGCGCGTTGCCGAGGTGCAGGGCCACGGACCAGGGGCTGTTCCGGTCGAGGACCGTGACGCCCCCAAGGATGCCCTGGATCAGCAGCAGGGCCAGGAGCACGAGACCGGCCCGGAACAGGATCGGCCGCTCCTGCCGGCGCATCCAGGTCAGGCCCACGAGCACGAGCACGAGGGGCCCGACCGCCACGCCGGCAATCAGCCTGTGGACCCATTCCAGCATCACCTGCCAATAGGCGTAGCCTGCCTCGGCCGGGATGTCGCCCGGCAGCGGCAGCATGTGACCGTAGCAGGACGGCCAGTCCGGGCAGGACAGCCCCGAGTTCGTGCTGCGGACGACGGCACCCAGGACGATGAGCGCATAGGCGCAGACGGCGGTGGTGCCGGCGACGGCACGGATCGCTCTCACGACGGTTCCTTCGGCTTTTCGAGGCTGAAGGCGAGGTAGACGCCGACCAGGGCCGCGGCCAGTCCGTACCAGGTGATCGCATAGCCGAGATGCGGATTGTGGTACTCGACGACGACGGGCCCAGCGTGCGGCAGTCCTGCCGAGCCCTCGCTCTTTTCGAGGACCAGCGACACGGGCAGCAGCGGGTCGCCGACGGCCTCGCTCATCGCTTCCATGTTCCAGCCGTACCAGCGTCGCCCCTGGGCATCGTTGGTGGGTTCGAACGGGTTGTGGCCGGGCTGGCCCCGATAGCGCAGCACACCCGTCAGCTTGACCTCGCCCTGCGGCTCCAGCCCGTCGGGCACGTCGGGCGGCAGGATGGCAGTGGGCAGCCAGCCCCGCTCGATCAAGAGGGTCCGCCCGTCGTCGAGCGCCAGAGGTGTGACCAGCGTGCTGCCCGGCTGGCCGTCGACCCCGCTGACACCGAACGCGAACGCATCGTCGTGCAGGTAGGTGCCGGACACGTCAACCCGCCGGAAGTCGAGTGCGGCCCAGTCCGTATCGGGGTCGCTGGGCAGCGGGATGGCCGGCAGGGCCAGCCGCTCCTCGGCCTTGGCGATCAGGTCCGTCTTCCAGGCCAGCCGCTTCACCTGCCAGGTGCCGAGCGCGAGCAGGATCGCCAGACCCAGGGCAGTGGCGATGGTCGGCCAGAGACGGGGGCGGAAGCGACGGCCGCCTATCTCAGCCGCCGGCGTCGAACTCATGTCGGCGATAACGGTATTGGAGGGCGATCATCAGGCCCTTGAGGGGCCGCAGGAAGGCGAGGCACAGGATGACGGTGAGCGGCAACCAGACGAGCAGGTGAAGCCAGACAGGCCACTCGTATTTCACTTCCACGATGAGGGCGGCCCCGACGACGATGAAGCCGACGATGAGCACCACGAACGCCGCCGGCCCGTCGCCGCTATCCTGGTCGGAGAGGTCGAGACCGCAGGAGGTGCAGCGCGACGCCACGTGGAGGAACCCGTCGAACAGCCGGCCCTGCCCGCAACGGGGGCAGCGGCCGGCCGGTCCGGTCGACCAGGGCGAGGGCTCGCTCACCCGGCCCCGGTGGTCGTGAACTGGATGGTACCACCCCACCAGTAGACCCAGACGAAGAGGAACAGCCAGACCACGTCGACGAAGTGCCAGTACCAGGTCGCCGCCTCGAACCCGACATGCTTCTCGGGCCGCAGATGGTCGTTCCAGGCGCGGATCGTGCACACGATGAGGAATGTCGTGCCGATCATCACGTGGAAGCCGTGGAACCCGGTCGCCATGTAGAAGGACGAGCCGAAGATCCCGCTGTGGATCGTGAAGCCTTCGTGGATGGCGTGGACGTACTCGTAGACCTGCAGGCTCGTGAACAGGAGGCCGAGGCAGACCGTCAGCAGCAGCGCCCGCGAGCCCGTCTTGTTGTCGCCCTCACGGACGCAGTGATGGGCCCAGGTGACGGTGGCACCCGAGAGCAGCAGGATGAGGGTGTTGAGGAAAGGAATGCCGAAGGCCGGGACATGCTCCACGCCCTCGGGCGGATAGGACGTCGCGACCGTTTCCGGCGGGTTCAGCGCACCCCAGAAGAAGGCCCAGAAGAAGGCGAAGAAGAACAGGACCTCCGAGGCGATGAAGAACGCCATCCCCATGCGGAGGCCGCGCGAGACGACCGGACTGTGGTCGCCGCGGTAGCTCTCCTTGAGGACGTCGCGCCACCAGCCGAACATCGTGCCGATGATCGTGAGGAAGCCCAGGAGGCAGATCCACTTGCCGGCACCGACGCCGTGCATCCACATCACGCCGCCGCCGGTCAGCAGCAGACCGCCCAGCGAACCTACGGCCGGCCAGGGGCTGGGATCGACCAGATGATAGGGATGGTGCACCTCGCCGTGACCATGCCCCGAGCCATGGTCGGCGGTGACCGCGCTCGCTCCTGCTGCCATTAAAGCGACCTCCTCATATCCTTGTCCGCTTCTCTGTTCTCGTCGGCGTCCGGTCAGCCGACCGGGCCGAGCCCCCGCTTCCTCGCCAGTTCCGCCGTCGCGGCCTCGTCAATGTAGAAGGTGTAGGAGAGCGTGATCTCCTTCACCGCGGCAACGTCCGCATCGCCTTCGAGCATCGCCGGATCGACGAAGAATGAGACCGGCATGTCGACCTTCTGCCCCGGCTCCAGCGTCTGCTCCTCGAAGCAGAAGCAGGCGAGCTTGGCGAAATAGCCGCCGATCTTGAGCGGCGTCACGTTGAACACCGCGCGTCCGACGATCGGCCGGTCGCTGTGGTTCTCGGCGGTGTACACCGCCAGCATCTGCTCCCCGAGCGGCACCACCATCGACCGCTGCGTCGGATGGAAGCTCCAGGGCAGCTTCGGATCCGTGGCGGCGTCGAACTGCACCAGCACCGTCGCGTCCGACACCTTGGCGGCCGGCGCACTGGCGACCCTGGGCGTGCCGTCGAAGCCCGTCGCCCGGCAGAACATGGCGTAGAGCGGAATCGAGGCGGCACTCAGCGCCAGCATGCCCACCACCACGCCGCCCAGGATGAAGGCGGTGCGCCGCTTCCCGTCAACGGCCATCAGTGCGTGTTCTCAGCCATGCGGATCACCGTCACGAAGTAGAACAGGACGACGAACCCCAGCAGCGCCAGACCCAAGGCGATGTTCTTCGCCCGCAGCTTCGACGGCCGCTCGCCCCGATCAGAAGGCATGGCTGAAGCCGAGATAGCGGTCGGCGACCATCATCGTGAACAGCGCGAAGAGATAGAGGATCGAGTACTTGAAGGTCCGCATCGCGGTGACGTTCGAGTCGTCGCGCAGGAGCTGCAGGGACAGGCTGACGAACAGGCCACCCAGAACCAGGGCGGAAGCGGCATAGAGCAGGCCGAGTTCGCGCGTCAGGCACGGCACCAGCGACAGCGGCACCAGGGCGATGGTGTAGGCCAGGATCTGCCGCCGGGTGGAGAGCCTCCCGGCCACAACGGGCAGCATCGGCACGCTGACCTTGGCGTAGTCGGCACTGCGGTAGAGGGCCAGCGCCCAGAAGTGCGGCGGCGTCCAGACGAAGATCAGAAGGAAGAGCACGATCGGCGTGACGGCGACACCGTGCGTCACCGCGGCCCAGCCGATGATCGGCGGCAGGGCGCCGGCGGCTCCGCCGATGACGATGTTCTGAGGCGTCCGCCGCTTCAGCCACAGCGTGTAGACGAAGACGTAGAAGGCGATCGTCAGGATGAGCAGCGTCGCCGCCAGCCAGTTAATGGCGAGGCCCATCATGGCCGTCGACAGCACCGACAGGGTGATCCCCAGCGCCAGGGCGTCGGCCGGGGCAATGGCACCGTTGGCGGTCGGCCGCAGCCGCGTGCGCGCCATCTCCTGGTCGATGTCGGCATCGAACCAGTTGTTGATCGCGGCGGCCGCACCCGCCCCGGCCGCGAGGCACAGGATGGTGGTGAGGCCCAGGATGGGGTGCAGGTGTCCCGGGGCCAGATAGAGCCCGACCCAGCCCGTGAACACGGCGAGCTGCATCACACTCGGCTTCATGAGAAGCCAGAAGTCCCGGACGGAGGAGCCCCCGTCGAGGGGGGCTCCATCCATCTGGACCAGGCCTGCTTCGAGGCTGCTGACGGCCATGACGATTCCTGCCGCTACAACTCCTCAGCGGAGCTGCGGCAGCTCATTGAAGGTGTGGAAGGGCGGCGGCGACGAGACGGTCCACTCGAGCGTGGTCGCACCCTCGCCCCAAGGATTGTCGGCGCACTGCTCCTTCTCCGAGAACGTCTTGTAGAGGACGTAGACGAAGAAGAGGGCGCTGGCGCCGCCGATGAAGGCGCCGATCGAGGAGATCATATTCCAGCCGGCGAAGGCGTCGGGATAATCCGGGATGCGGCGCGGCATGCCGGCCAGACCCAGGAAGTGCTGCGGGAAGAACGCCAGGTTGACGCCGATGAAGGTCAGCCAGAAGTGGATCCTGCCCAGGCGCTCCGGCACCTGATGGCCCGTCATCTTGCCGACCCAGTAGTAGAAGCCCGCGAAAATGCCGAACATGGCGCCGAGAGACAGCACGTAGTGGAAGTGCGCCACGACGTAGTAGGTGTCGTGCAGCACCTGATCGGCACCGGCATTGGCCAGGACGACGCCGGTAACGCCGCCGACCGTGAAGAGGAAGATGAAGCCGATGGCCCAGATCATCGGCACGGTGAAGCGGATCGAGCCGCCCCACATCGTGGCGATCCAGGAGAAGATCTTGATGCCCGTCGGCACGGCGATGACCATCGTGGCGGCCACGAAGTAGGCCTTCACGTCGACACCCATGCCGACCGTGTACATGTGATGGGCCCAAACGACGAAGCCGATCACGCCGATGGCGACCATTGCGTAGGCCATGCCGAGATAGCCGAAGATCGGCTTTCTGGAGAAGGTCGACACGATGTGGCTGATGATGCCGAACGCCGGCAGGATCATGATGTAGACTTCGGGGTGGCCGAAGAACCAGAACAGATGCTGGAACAGCACCGGATCGCCGCCGCCGGCGGGGTCGAAGAAGTGCGTGCCGAAGTTGCGGTCGGTCAGCAGCATGGTGATCGCACCCGCCAGGACGGGGACGGCCAGCAGCAGCAGGAACGCGGTGACCAGGATCGACCAGGCGAAGAGCGGCATCTTGTGCAGCGTCATGCCCGGCGCGCGCATGTTGAAGATGGTGGTGATGAAGTTGATGGCACCCATGATCGAGCTGGCACCGGCGAGGTGCAACGCGAAGATCGCCATGTCCATGGATGGGCCGGGATGCCCGACCGAGGAGGAGAGCGGCGGATAGATCGTCCAGCCGCCGCCGAAGCCGCCGCCGAAGAAGGGCGACATCATCAGCAGCAGGAAGGCCGGGACGAGCAACCAGAAGCTGATGTTGTTCATACGCGGGAACGCCATGTCCGGCGCCCCGATCATGAGCGGCACCATCCAGTTCCCGAACCCGCCGATCAGCGCCGGCATGACGAAGAAGAACACCATGATGAGGCCGTGGGCCGTCACCAGCACGTTGTAGAGCTGGTAGTTGCCGCCGAGGATCTGATCGCCCGGCACCATGAGTTCGGCGCGGAAGATCAGCGACATGATCATGCCGATGAAGCCGGCGAAGAAGGCGAACACAAGGTACATCGTGCCGATGTCCTTGTGGTTGGTGGAGAACAGCCAGCGGCGCCAGCCATGGGGCGTGCCGTGGTCGTGGGCGTCTGCGGCGGTGGCGTAGGCCATCGGTGTCCCTCTAAACGCGTATCAATTGGCTGCCGGCGCCGCCGGCCGGGCATCGGCGACGCGGGTCACCGGTGCATCGACCTTGGCGAACTTCGTCTGGGCGTCCTTCACCCAGGCATCGAACTCGTCCTTCGGGACGGCCTTGATCATGATCGGCATGAAGCCGTGATTGACGCCGCAGAGTTCCGAGCACTGCCCGTAATACATGCCGGGCTCGTTGATGTGGATCCAGCCCTCGTTCAGATGGCCCGGAATGGCATCGACCTTGATGCCCAGCGCCGGCATCGCCCAGCTGTGGATCACGTCCTCGCCGAAGGTCTGCACCTTGATGTTGGTGCCGACGGGCAGAACGATGGCATTGTCCGTCGCCAGGAGCCTCGGCTGATCCGGCTGCCGGTCGTCGTCGGACAGCATGTAGGCGTCGAAGGTGAAGTTGCCGTTGTCCGGGTACTGGTACGACCAGTACCACTGATGGCCGATGGCCTTCAGCGTCATCTCCGTCTTCGGCACCACGTCCATGTAGTAAAGCAGCTTGAAGGAAGGGATGGCGATCGTGACCAGGATCAGGACCGGCACGGCGGTCCAAACGATCTCCAGCAACGTGTGATGCGACCGGCGCGACGGGACGGGATTTTTATCCTCTCGGAAGCGGAAGCACACATAGACTAAGAGAGCTAGTACGAGCAGAACAATGAGCGAGATCACCCACAGCAGAAGACTGTGAAAGCTGTGGATCCGCTCCATGATCGGGGAGAATGCCGGCTGGAGGTTCGTTTCCCAGGGCTGCGGGTTGGCATGGCCTGCGACGGGAAGCGCCAGGGCCACGAGACCCAGCAGGGTAGCAGTCAGCGTCTTGAGGCGCATGGACCCTGATTTCCTCACGATTGCTAGCTAAACGGCTGAAATACCGGGAGAGTTGCCCCGGCTCAGGTCGGGCGTGTTGTTCGTTGCACCGCTGCTCGGGAACATATTAGCGGGTCTGTGTACGGGCTCGTGGCAGATTGTCGCAATTTCTTTGTTTGTCAGTGCACCCCGGAATGTACCCGGCGGCGCATCGCCTGGACGCCTCTCCAGACCAGTAGGACGACGATCGGGGTCACCAGGGCCAGCACGAGATTGGCCGTCGACTCCTCGATTCCAAGACCCTTCGCGCCCTTCACGAAATAGGAGAGCAATCCCACTGTATAATAGCTGATCGCCGCCACGGAGAGGCCTTCGACGGTCTCCTGGAGACGGAGCTGAAGCTGGGCCCGCTTGTCCATCGAGGCGAGCAGTTCCTGGTTCTGCCGCTCCAGCTCGAGGTCCACACGGGTCCGCGCCAAGGACGCCGTGCGGGCGATGCGCTCGCCGACCGCCTCCTGACGCTGGGCCACCGATTGGCATGTCCGTAGGGCCGGCTCGAATCGCCGCTCGAGAAACTCTTCCAGCGGCTGGAACGTGCCCTCACGCTCCCCACGCAACTCGCCCAACCGGTCGGCGACGAGCTGTCCGTAGGCCTGGGTCGCGCCGAACCGATAGGAGCTTTCGGCCACCATCCGCTCGACCTCGGCCGCCCGGCTGAACAACCCGTCCAGCACGTTGCGGTCGGCCGTCAGGTCGCGCGGGCCGCCGATCTTCGCCACGAGATCGGCCAGCGAGTCCTCGATGTGGCGCAGTCGCGGACTGTGCGCCCGCGCCACCGGCAGACCCAAGAGTGCGGTCATCCGGTAGGCCTCGATGTCGGTCAGGCGCTGCAGGAGCCGGCCGGCACGGGGTGGCGTCAGGTCGAGGTCGGTCACGAGATAGCGGGCGGCCTCGCCGGCATGCAGGCGGAAGTCGGTGTAGACGACGCTCACACCACCCATCACCCGCGACGCCACCACACGATGGCCCTCGAACGCCTCGTCGATCTCGGGCAGCGTCAGCTGCCGCCCGCGTTCGAGGACGACGATGTCGGCGGCCGCGATAAGCTCACCATCCAACGACTGGACCCAGTCGGACGGGACGAGATCGAGCGCGCCGACGGAGAAGGGGCGCGTCCCCGGCTCCAGCGGACGCGAGAAGGTGAGGCGGAAAAACTCGGTGTGCTGCTCCCAACGGGCCGAGAACAGGCCGAGCTTCACCGCGTAGTAGCGTTCGTTGTGCGGCGGCGGCGCCCCGTAGCGGCGGCAGAGCGCGGCCAGCGCCTCACGCGAACGATCGGTGGCGGCATCGTCGGCCAACACCACGAGATGCGAGACCGCGGCCGGCGTCTCCAGCTCGGGCTGTGGCCGGCTGTGGATCTCTTCGGCCAGGATCTGCTGGTCGGGAAACGGGACGAGCGTCACACAACCCCCGACGCCATCGATGAACGGCCGCTGTGCAGGACCGCTTGGCGCGCCCATATCGGATCGGGAGCCCGCACACAACGCCGGAGCGCTCGATGTCCGCCACGTCCGACGCCGTCAGACCCGTCTCCGCAGCCGCCGGCCTCGATCCGGCGCGCCTCGCCGATCTGGCCGCGGAAAACCTGCTCGCGATGGACGATGGCGAGCTGTTCCTGGAGCGGAAGGTCGAGGAGAGCCTGGTGCTCGAAGGCGGCCGGCTGAAGACGGCCGCCCGCGAGGCGCGCCAGGGCTTCGGCCTGCGCGCTGTCGCCGGCGAGAAGGTCGGACTCGCCTCGGCCGAGACGCTGGACGAGGACGCGATGCGCCGGGCGGCGACGACGGTCCGCGCCGTCGCCGAAGGTCATCAGGGTCGCGAGAACGTGGCCACACCTACTGCGGGTTCGGCCCTTTACGACGCGCTCGATCCGGTAGCGGGCCTGGACCGCTCGGCGAAGCTCGCGGCGCTGATGGCGATCGACGCCCATTGCCGGGCGGCCGATCCGAGGATCGTGGATGTCGTCGTCAGCTTCGGCGGCAGCCTGCAGTCGATCGAGATGTTCCGCGCCGACGGCCACCGGGCCGCGGACCACCGGCCGCTGGTCCGGCTCAACGTGCAGATCGTGGTCGAGCAGAACGGGCGGCGCGAGACGGCCAATCACGGCGGTGGCGGGCGGTTCGACCCCCGCCGCGTGCTGGTCGAGGACTGGTGGCGGCCCGTCGCCGACGAGGCGATACGGCAGGCCCTGCTGCGGCTCGATGCGGTGGCGGCCCCGGCCGGCGAGATGACCGTGGTGCTGGGGGCCGGCTGGCCTGGCGTCATGCTGCACGAGGCGGTGGGACACGGGCTGGAGGGCGACTTCAACCGCAAGGGTACCTCGGCCTTCGCCGGACTGATGGGCCAGCGGGTCGCCGCTCCAGGTGTCACGGTCGTCGACGACGGCACCCTGCCGGAGCGGCGTGGATCGCTGACCGTCGACGACGAGGGCACGCCGTCGGGCTGCACGGTGCTGATCGAGGACGGGATCCTCGTCGGCTACATGCAGGACCGGCAGAACGCGCGCCTGATGCGGCAGCGGCCGACCGGCAACGGGCGGCGGCAGTCCTTCGCGCATGCCACCATGCCACGCATGACCAACACCTACATGCGCTCGGGCGACCGGCATCCGGAGGAGATCGTGCGCGAGGTGGAGCGGGGGCTCTACGCGGTCGGCTTCGGCGGCGGACAGGTCGACATCACCTCGGGCCGCTTCGTGTTCCAGGCGACCGAGGCCTATCTGATCGAGGGCGGGCGGGTCACGGCACCGGTGAAGGGTGCGATGCTGATCGGCAACGGGCCGGAAGCGCTCACCCGCATCACGGCGATCGGCAACGACATGGCGCTCGACAACGGCATCGGGACCTGTGGCAAGAACGGCCAGGGCGTGCCGGTCGGCGTCGGCCAGCCGACTCTGCGGATCGAGCGGATGACCGTCGGCGGGACCGCGACCTAGGCCCGGCGGGCCGCCCCCACCATCGCCATGGTCAAGGCGACCAGCGCCGCGGTCTCCGCGCGGAGGATGCGCGGGCCGAGACCGACGCGGACGGCGCCGGCATAGCCTGTAAGCAGCGCCCTCTCCTCCTCGGCCCAGCCGCCTTCGGGACCGATCAGGAGATCGCCGTCCACGTCGAACCGGTTCGCGAGCAGCGGGCCGCCTGCTTCGTCGCAGAGATAGAGGGGTCGTGCCGGGTCGCGGTTGCCTAGCCATGTGCCGAGGGGTTGCGGCGCCTCGATCGCCGGTACGCTCAGGCGCTCGCACTGTTCGGCGGCCTCGACCGCGATGGCCCGCAGGTGCTCGGCCTTGTCGATGCGCACCTGAGTGTAGCGCGTCATAACCGAGACGATGCGGGAGACGCCGAGTTCGGTCGCCTTCTCGATCACCCAGTCGAGACGGTTGCGGCGGATGGGAGCCAGGACCAGCACCGGCCCGAGCTCGGGTGCCGGCTCCCGCAGCAGGGTTGCGGGAACGGCAAGGCAGTCCTGCCGACCGATGCGGTCGAGGCGTGCGGCCCATTCGCCGTCCCGCGCGTTGAAGAGGCGCAGCGACGCACCGGGTTTCAGGCGGAGGACGTGGGCCAGATAGTGCGTGCGCTTCTGGTCGAGGGCTACGGGTGTGCCGTCCCGCAGCGCGTCCTCGACGTGCAGGCGCGGACCGGTCGTCGGGTGGCCGCCTTTACCCTCCATCGGCGCGAGGCTAGATAGCGGGACATGTCAGGGCAATGGCGCCAGACCGGGACCGTGGTCGCCGACCGGCAGTCCGGATGGGTGGAGCGCCTGCCGGAACGCTGGCGGGACTTTGCCGTGCTCGCCCGCTGGGACCGACCGATCGGCACCTGGCTGCTGCTGCTGCCCTGCTGGTGGGGCACGGCCCTGGCGAGTGTGCTGCCGGACCTGAAGCTGTTCGTCCTGTTCGCGATCGGTGCCGTCGCCATGCGCGGTGCGGGCTGCACGATCAACGACCTGGCCGACCGCGACTTCGACCGGCGGGTCGAGCGCACCCGCAACCGACCGTTGGCGGCGGGCCGGATAAGGACCGACGAGGCCCTGTTCTTCGTCGCCCTGCAGATGCTGGTCGGTGCCCTCGTCCTACTGTTCCTGCCGGGTGCCGCCATCATCGTCTCGCTGCTGAGCCTGCCGCTCGTCGTCAGCTATCCTTTCATGAAGCGGATCACCTGGTGGCCGCAGGCGTTCCTGGGTCTCACCTTCAACTGGGGTGCGCTGGTCGGCTGGGCGGCGGTGACGGGCGGCCTGTCCCTCCCAGCGGTCCTCCTCTATGCGGCGGGCTTCTTCTGGACGCTGGGCTACGACACGATCTACGCGCACCAGGACAAGGAGGACGACGCGCTGGTCGGCGTGAAGTCGACGGCCCGCCTGCTCGGCGAGCGCACGCCGGCCTGGCTCTGGGCCTTCTACGGTCTCATGCTGGCCCTGCTGCTCGCCGCCTCGCTCGCCGCCGGCAAGGGCTGGCCGACCTGGATCGGCCTCGCCGTCGCTGCCGTCATGCTCGCGAAGCAGATCCTGGGCCTGCGCATGGACGATCCCGCGGACTGCCTCCGGCACTTTCGCGCCAACCGCGACGTCGGCCTCGTCGTCACCCTGGCCCTGGCCGTCGGCGGCCTGCCGCTCTGAGTTCGCCCTTGTCCCGCTTCTACGACGCCTTCGGGATCGTCCGCGCGGTCGGCGACCTCGCGGACGAGTTCAACATCCTGACCGACCGGGCGCTCGACCGGCACATCAGGCTGGCCGTCACCGGTCTGCGCCGCAGCGGCAAGACCGTGTTCATCACGAGCCTCGTCCACCATCTCCTCGATGGCTATGGGCTGCCGTTCCTTTCGGCCGTGCACGACGGGCGCTATCTGGGCGGAAGGCTCGTCGACGCGGACCGGCGCGAGGCGTTCCCCTATCGGCGCTTCCACGCCCAGCTGGGTGCGGACCCGCCGACCTGGCCGAAGGCGACGGATCGGCTCGCGAGCCTGCGGCTGGAGCTCGCCTACAAGACGAAGAGCCTGGTGCTGCGGCAGGTGCAGCCGATCCAGCACCTGACCCTCGACGTCATCGACTATCCGGGCGAGTGGCTGCTCGACCTGCCGCTGCTGGAGACGTCCTACGAAGCCTTCAGCGAGGCGGCGCTTGCCGTCGCCGAGCGGCCGCTTCGCCGCCGGCACGCCACCCCCTTCCTGCAGCTCTTGCGGACCTTCAATCCGGATGCACCGGCCGACCAGCCGGCGATCGCACGCATTTCCGAGATCTTCGCGACCTACCTGAAGGGCTGTCAGAACGAGTTGGGGCTGAGCTTCCTGCAGCCCGGTAGATTCACGAACCCGGGCGATCTCGCGGGCTCGCGCCTGCTCCACTTCTTCCCCGTCCCGCCCGGCGAGGTGAAGCCGGGGAGCAACCGGGCCCTGCTGGCCGAGCGCTACGACTACTACCGCGAGAAGGTTGTCCGCGAGTTCTACGATCGCCACTTCAGCCGCTTCGACCGCCAGATCGTGCTGGTCGACCTGCTGACGAGCCTGAACGCCGGCCCGGATCATTTCGCCGACACGCAGGAGGCGCTGACCGTCATCCTGGAGAGCTTCCGCTACGGCAGCTCCAGCCTGTTCGGCCGGCTGTTCGCACCGAAGATCGACAAGGTGCTGTTCGCCGTCAGCAAGGCCGACCACGTCGCCCCGAACCAGCACGCGAACCTGAAGCAGCTCCTGGAGCTGATGATCACGCCGGCGGCGCGCAGCTCGCGCTACATGGGCATCGAGCGCGACGTGATCGCCGTAGCCTCGGTGCGCTGCACCGACGTCGTCCGCACCGAGCATCAAGGGCAGGTCCTCTCCTGCGTGCGCGGGCGCCTCAAGGACGAGGCGCGGGAGACCGTGCTGTTCCCGGGCGAGATCCCTGGGGCGCTGCCCGAGCCCGAGGACTGGAAAAGCGGCATCTTCCGTTTTCGCGACTTCGCCCCGCGCCGGCTGGTCGCCGGCGTGGCCGGGCAGCATATCCGCCTCGACCAGGCGCTGGAGTTCCTCTTGGGCGACAAGCTGCGATGAGCGAGCGCCGCACCACCGTCCGGCCATTCGAGCTGGACCCTGCCAGGCCCGACCTGCGGCCGGAGCCGCCGCCTCTGCCGCCGACGAAGGGCATCGACCCGGCCGATGAATCGACCGAGGAGACGGCCGCCGTCCTGGCCCAGCCGCCGCGGCGGCGATCCTGGCGCGCCAAGCTCGCCGGATTGTTCGGCATCGGGCTCGTGGGTGCCCTCGTCGTCCAGGCGGTCGACTATGTCGAGAGCCTGCTGCTGACGAGCCCGCTGCTGGGCATTCCCTTCGCGATCTTCCTGCTCCTCACCGTGGCGGCGGGCCTCGGTTATGCCTGGGTCGAGATCCGCGACCTGCGCCGCCTGTCGCGTCGGGCCGAGATCCGCCAGGAGGCGGACCGTCTCGCCCAGTCGGAGCTGCACGGGCAGGCCGAGCCACTCTTGAAGCCGATCCTGGCCGAGCTGGAGGCGAAGCCGGAGTTCAAGAGCGGCGTCCTCGAGTACACGACGCACGCCAGCGACGTGCTCGACGACCGCGAGCGGCTGACGCTGTTCGAGCGGAAGGCGCTGGCCCCGGTCGACCGCAAGGCCTACCGGCTCGTGCTCGAAGGGGCGCGGGACATCGGCGTGCTGACGGCCCTGGCCCCGACCGGTCTGCTCGACGGCGTGCTCGTCCTCTGGCGGACCACGCTGATGCTGCGCGCCATCGCCAGGCTCTACGGTATGGCGCCGGGGCCCGCGGTGACGGCCTCGCTGCTGCGACGCTGCATCCGCAACGCGGCCTTGGCCGGTGTGGCCGACATGGTGACCCAGGCGGCCCTCGAGCATGTCGGCGCCTCGCTGGTCGCCCTGCTCTCGGCCCGGGCCGGCCAGGGTGCGGGCAACGCGCTCCTCGCGGGGCGGCTCGGCATCGAGTGCATGCGGGTCTGCCGGCCCTTGCCCTTCATCGCCGAGGAGCCGCCGCGGCTCGCCAATGTGCGCAAGGCGCTGTTCGGGAACGGCGACAAGAAGAAGTGAGGGAGGCCGAGATCGAGGCCTTCTGCCTGGCCCTGCCGGGCACCACGCTCACTGTGCAGTGGCAGGACCACCGGGTGCTGAAGGTGGGCGGCAAGATGTTCGCCATCACCGGCGCCGACGGCGGCATCCGCTTCAAGTGCAGTGCCGTCAGCTTCGCCATCCTGACCGAGATCGATGGGATCATCCCCTCGCCCTATCTCGCCCGCGCCCACTGGGTGAAGCTGGAGCGGCTCGACCTGCTGCCCGACGATCAGCTGCTCGACTATCTGCGCATGGCCTGGGGCCTCGTCGTCCAAAAGCTGCCGCAGAAGCTGCGCCGGCAGCTCATGGACGAGATGACCGGCCGTGGCGGCCGGACCCACTGAACCTTAGTGCTGGTGCTCGGGCGGCTGCACGCCCGCATCCTCCAGGAATTTCCTCACCCTGCGCGCCTCGTCGGGGGCCAGCGTATGGCCGGACGCATGGAAGCCGCTCTCGTGGCCGTGCAGCTTCACGAGCAGGCGGCCATGGGAGGATCGCTCCATATGCGCACCGAGATCCTCGAACAGCGCTTCGACGTCCTTCAGGTGGATGTTCCCGCTGACCGGATGCTTGAACAGCGCCTGCAGTACCTTCAGGTGGCGGCGATGCATGGTTCGTCTCCTGCCTGTCCTGGCACGATCCGACCCTTCTAGCAGGCGTCGCCGAAAGCGGCCTTGATCCAGATCAAGGCTCCCGTCGCGACTCTTCCTCCGAAGATTGGACACGGCTTCGAGCGAGAGTCGACTAAATCGCCGCGTTGGCCTATTCTGACCATAGTCGTGACCATGGTGAGCGAGATGGCCGTACGCGTCGTGAAAGCCTCCGAGTTCAAGGTCAAGTGCCTGAAGCTGATGGACGAGGTTGCTGCCACCGGGGACACCATCACGGTGACCAAGAACGGTCGTGCCGTCGTCGAGCTTCGCGCGGTCGAGCAGCCGCCGCGAGACTTCTTCGGTCGCGACAGGGGCAAGATCGTCATCCATGGGGATCTCGATGATTTCGAGATGGAGTGGGAGATGCAGCGCTGATCCTGGCCGACACGCAGGCCCTGGTCTGGTACGCGGTCGGCGACGAGCGCCTGGGCGTGCATGCCCGCAGCGCCATCGCGGAAGCCGTGCTGGCGCGCAGACTTCTGGTGTCGGCTATCAGCTTCTGTGAGGTCGCCTGGCTGCACCGAGCCGGGCGCCTCGATCTGGCAAGCTCACCGTCGGACTGGCGGCGCTCGATTCTGGGCGAGAAAGTCAGGGAGGTTCCGATCGACGGCGCGATCGCGGTCGCGGCAGCGGAGCTTGTCGGGTTCCACAAGGACCCGGCAGATCGCTTGATCGTCGCGACCGCTCTGCACGAGCAGGCGTCGATCATCACCTCGGATCGCCAGATCCTCGATTGGGCGGGCATCCTGGAACGGATCGACGCCCGTGTATAAGGTTAGAGGCAGCCACGCTTAACATCCAGCGTGGCTGCCTGAAGAGCGCGTCGGCGACCCGCTACCGCGCGTAGCCGAGCTCGGCCAGCTGCTCCTTGATTTCCTCGAGGATCATCGGGTCGTCGATGGTGGCGGGGACGCTGACCTCGACCGAGTCGGCGATCTTCTTCATCGTACCACGAAGGATCTTGCCGCTGCGGGTCTTCGGCAGGCGCTTCACCACGGCGACGAGCTTGAAGGCGGCGACCGGGCCGATCTCGTCGCGGATCTTGGCGATCAGCTCCTTCTGCACCTCGGACGGCGACTTCGTCACCCCGGCCTTGAGGACGACGAGACCCAGCGGCAGCTCGCCCTTCAGGGGGTCGGCCACGCCGATGACGGCACACTCGGCGACGTCCTTGTGGCTCGCCAGGACCTCCTCGATCGCACCCGTCGAGAGCCGGTGGCCGGCGACGTTGATGACGTCGTCGATGCGGCTCATGATGTAGAGATAGCCGTCCGCATCCTTGTAGCCCGCGTCGCCGGTCAGATAGTAGCCGGGATAGCGGCTGAGATAGGCCTGCCGGTAACGCTCCTCGGCATGCCACAGAGTCGGCAGGCAGCCCGGAGGCATCGGCAGCTTGACGACGATCGCCCCCATCTGGCCGGCCGGGACCTCGGCCCCCTCCTCGTCGAGGATGCGGACGTCGTAGCCCGGCATGGGCAGCGTCGGGGAGCCCGGCTTCACCCTGAGATGCTCGATCCCCATCGGGTTGGCCGCGATGGCCCAGCCCGTCTCGGTCTGCCACCAGTGGTCGATCACCGGCACGCCCAGCTGCGCCTCGGCCCAGAGCAGCGTATCTGGATCGCAGCGCTCGCCGGCGAGGAAGAGCGTGCGGAAGCCCGTGAGGTCGTATTTCGCGAGATAGTCGCCCTGCGGGTCCTCCTTCTTGATCGCCCGGAAGGCCGTGGGTGCCGTGAAGAGGACGCGCACCTTGTGCTGGCTGATGACGCGCCAGAAGGCGCCCGGATCGGGCGTGCCGACGGGCTTGCCCTCGTAGATCAGCGTCGTGTTGCCGTTCAGGAGCGGGGCGTAGACGATGTAGCTGTGACCAACGACCCAGCCGACGTCGGACGCGGCCCAGAACACCTCGCCGGGCTCGACGCCGTAGATGTTCCGCATCGACCAGAGCAGGGCCACGGCGTGGCCGCCATGGTCGCGCACGATGCCCTTGGGCTGGCCCGTCGTGCCGGACGTGTAGAGGATGTAGAGCGGGTCGGTGGCGGCGACGGCCACGCAGTCGACCGGATTGGCATGCGCGGCGGTGGACGCCCAGTCGAGGTCGCGACCGGGAGTCATCGCAGCTTCGCACTGCGGCCGCTGCAGGATGATCGTGTGGCGCGGCTTGTGGGCGGCGAGCTCGATCGCCCGATCGAGCAGCGGCTTGTAGGGGATGACCTTCGTCCCCTCGATGCCGCAGGACGCCGAGAGGATCACGACGGGCTTGGCGTCGTCGATGCGGGTCGCGAGTTCCGCGCTGGCGAAGCCGCCGAAGACGACGGAATGGACGGCCCCGATGCGGGCGCAGGCCAGCATGGCGATCGCCGCCTCGGGCACCATGGGCATGTAGACGATGACCCGATCGCCCTGCTTCACGCCCTGCTGGACGAGGGCGCCGGCGAGCTTGGCGACGCTGTCCTTCAGTTCCTGGTAGGTGATGACCCGGACCGAGTCGGTGACCGGGCTGTCGTGGATGATGGCGGGCTGGAAGCCGCGCCCGGCGGCGACGTGGCGATCGACGGCGTTGTAGCAGGTATTGAGACGGCCGCCCTCGAACCATTTGTAGAGGGGCGCGTGGCTCGAATCGAGCACCCGGTTCCAGCGCCGATCCCAGTGCAGCTGGTCTGCCGCCTCGGCCCAGAACTGCTCGGGACGCTCGAGGCTGCGCTCGTAGATGGTGCGGTAGACGCTCATGGACCTGCCCCCGATCGATTAGCGGGAACATGGACCCGGCGGCGCACCGTCATCAACGCGGCGAGATGACCAGAAAGGCGGCCCCGGCTGCGTCCCGGGGCCGCGCTCCTTCGCTCAGTCGTCCTTGGGCGCCGGCGGGGGACCGGGAGGTGGTCCGCGACGGCTCATCCAGCGCGGGTTCAGCTCGTTCGCGTCAAGCGTGCCGTCGCCGTTGCGGTCCAGCGCCTTCAGGAGTCGGTCACCAGGGGCGGAGAACTCGTCCAGCGTCACCTTGGCGTCGCCGTCGCGATCGACGAACTGGAAGGCCCGGACGGTGACCGGCCGGGTGAGGTCCCGGAAGAAGGCGTCGAACTCGTCGAGCGAGAGCGTGCCGTCGCCGTTCGTGTCGTACTTCTTCAGCGAATCTGAATCGAAGGCCGCGATCTCCTCCTTCGTGATCTTGCCGTCCTTGTTGGTGTCGATCCGCTCGATGATGAGGGTGCGCATGCCGCCCATCGGGCCGCCCATCGGCCCCATCATCCCGTGCGGACCGCCCCAGTCGCCGCGCCCACCGGCCAGGGCCAGGCCCGTGCCGGCGAGCAGCGCGACGGCTACGCCGCCCAGGATCAGTCGCTTGTTCCGCATGAGGGTCTCCGTCGCATCAGGTCCGATGCCCCGAAGCTAAGCCCGCCCTCGTCGCAGAGGTTTCGCACTTGAGCCATGATTTCGTCACGACCAGTGTCGCGCCGGCCTTCGAGCGACAAAGCGTTACAAAGTCGTCTGCCGAACTCCGTACGGTCGCTGCATAATCCGGCCATGGACACGAAGCCCCATCTCCTGGTCGTCGACGATCATCGCGACATCCGCGACCTCCTGGCCCGCTACCTGACCAAGCACGATTTCCGCGTGGACACGGCCGAGAGTGCCGCCGCCGCACGCCGCGTCCTGCAGGCGAACGCGATCGACCTCGTCGTGCTGGACATCATGATGCCGGGCGAGGACGGGCTCTCCTTGTGCCGCGACCTGCGCGCCACCTCCGAGACGCCGGTCATCCTGCTGACGGCGATGACCGAGGAGACCGACCGCATCGTCGGCCTGGAGCTGGGGGCCGACGACTATGTGACGAAGCCCTTCAACCCGCGCGAGCTCCTGGCCCGGATCAAGGCCGTGCTGCGCCGGGCGCGGAGCTTGCCGCCGCAGCGTGGGCGACCGCAGGCGCAGCGGCTGCGCTTCGAGCGCTGGATCCTGGACGTCGGCCGGCACGAGCTGGTCGGCGAGGACGGGGTGGCGGTGCCGCTCAGCACGGGCGAGTTCCTGCTGCTCTCGGCGTTCCTCGCGCATCCCCGCCTTGTGCTCTCGCGCGATCAGCTCCTCGATCTGACTCGCGGGCGCGAGGCCGGGCCGTTCGACCGGGCGATCGACAACCAGGTCAGCCGGCTCAGGAAGAAGATCGAGACCGACGCGCGGCGACCCGGCCTGATCCGCACCCATTGGGGCGGCGGCTACAGCTTCGAGGCCGAGGTCACGCCTTGCTGAACAGGCTGAAGCGGGTGTGGCCGAAGGGTCTGGCCGGCCGGCTCATCCTCATGCTGCTGGCGGCACTCGTCGCCTCGCAGGCGGTGACGGCGTTCGTGTTCTACGACGCGCGGCGGGCGGCGATGGTCGACGCGGCGCGCGAGGAGTTCCTGGCGCGGACGACCTCGGTCGTGCGGGTGCTGAGCGGGGCAGCACCCGAGGACCGCATGCGCGTGGCGCGGAGTGCCTCCTCCTCCCTGCTCAGGTTCCGGGTCGGCACCGAGCCGATCGTCGACGAGGCCGGCGGGTCGGACCACGGCATCGTCGAGCGCCTGCGGGACATGCTGGGCAGTTCGGTCGGCGAGATCCGCGTCCGCTTCGGGCCGCCGCTGATGCTGCATTCGCGGCTGGAACGCTGGCAGGAACCCGACGAGGAGCGGCCCGAACCGGCGAAGCCGCCCGAGCCCGGACTGCAGCCGCCGCGTCGGCTCCTGATCAGCATCCATCTGCCGGACGGTGCCTGGGTCAACGCCGTCGCCGTGCCGCTGCCGCGGCCGGTCGTGGTGGCGCTGCCCGGCCTGGTGTCGCTGGTGGCGGCGGCGTTGCTGATGGGCCTCGTCGTCGTGCTCAGCGTGCGACGGCTGAATCGCCCGCTCCTGGCATTGGCTGATGCGGCCGACCGGCTGGGGCGGGGTGATGCGGTGGAGCCCCTGGCCGAGGCCGGACCGGACGAGGTCAGGCGGACGACCCGGGCCTTCAACGCCATGCAGACGCGGCTGCACAGCTTCGTCGAGGACCGGACGCGCCTGCTCGCCGCACTCGGGCACGATCTGCGCACGCCGATCACGGCCCTTCGCCTGCGGGCAGAGTTGCTCGACGACGACGACGCGCGGGAGCGCATGCTGTCGACGCTCGACGAGATGACGGCCATGACCGAGGCCACCCTCGCCTATGCACGCGACACCTCGCGCGACGAGCCGACACGCTCGGTGGATCTTGGTGCCCTCGTCGAGAGCGTTACCGCCGATCTCGGCGAGATGGGGATGGCGGTCGCGGTCGCGGAGGTGCGGCGCTGCGTCTACCCATGCCGCACACTGGCGCTGACCCGGGCCCTACGCAACCTGATCGAGAATGCCGTCCGCTACGGCGGCAACGCCCGGATCGGGCTGAAGGCGGCGGCGGACGGCATCGACATCACGGTCGACGACGACGGGCCGGGCATCCCCGAGGCCGACCTGGAACGCGTGTTCGAGCCCTTCTACCGGCGCGAGCAGTCGCGAAGCCGCGAGACGGGCGGCACCGGGCTCGGGCTCGCCATCGCCCGCTCGATCGCCCGCTCGCATGGGGGCGACGTCACCCTGGCGAACCGCGAGGGTGGAGGCTTGCGGGCCACGCTACACCTCCCTCGGGTACGCGAGGGCAGCGCGCCCGTTCCAAATCCGCAAGCTTCCGCCTAGATTGGGTGGGCGGTAGGGCAAGCTGGAGCCGGCGGCGTTGGAGCCGAGTATCTTTGGCTATATTCGGGCACATAGCTGGCGCCAGCAGCTGGTTATTCTTGTCCTGACGGTACTTTCTTTTCCCCCACTGTATTATTCGCTCGAGCTGCCCAAGACGATCATCAACCAGGCGTTGGCGCACCCCGAGAATCAGCACGTGGTGTTCGGCCAGCGGCTCGACTCGGTCGAGTATCTGTTCGTCCTGTGCGGCATCTTCCTGATCCTGGTGCTGATCAGCGGCGCCCTCAAATACGTCCTCAACGTCTATGCCGGCATCACCGCCGAGCGGATGCTGCGCCGGCTCCGCTACCAATTGTACGGCCACGTGCTGCGCTTTCCCCTGCCTCACATGAAGAAGGTGAGCCAGGGCGAACTGGTGCAGATGATCAACGCCGAGACCGAGGCCCTCGGCGGCTATGTCGGCGACGCGCTGGCCGTGCCGGCGTTCCAGGGCGGCACGCTGCTCACCATCCTCGTCTTCATGTTCCAGCAGGACTGGGTGCTGGGTGTCGCCGCCGTCGCCCTCTACCCGCTGCAAATGTACCTGATCCCGAAATTGCAGGCGCAGGTGAACCGCCTGGGCAAGCTCCGCGTCCGCCAGGTCCGCCGCAATGCCGAGCGGATCAGCGAGACGACGAGCGGCATCCGCGACATCCGCGCCAACGACACGAGCCGCCTCGAGCGGGCCCGCTTCTCCGACCAATTGGGCGAGGTGTTCTGGATCCGCTACGACATTTACAAAAAGAAGTTCATGATCAAGTTCATCAACAATTTCGTGTCGCAGCTGGGTCCGTTCTTCTTCTTCTCGATCGGCGGCTATCTCGTCCTGCACGACAAGATCACGCTGGGTGCGCTCGTCGCCGTCGTCGGCGCGCAGAAGGATCTGGCGAGCCCGTGGAAGGAGCTGCTGACCTACTACCAGACGATGTACGACGTGAAGATCAAGTACGAGCAGACGGTCACGCAGTTCGCCCCGCAGGGCCTGCGTGAGCTGCAGCGCCTCGACACCGATCCACCGCAGGAGATTCCCGATTTCGGCAAGGGCGAGCTGAAGCTGACCCACGCCACGCTGCTCGATGACGGGGAGCCGGTGATCGAGGGCATCAACCTCACCGTGCCGCTGCCGACGCGCCTCGCGATCGTCGGCCCCGCCGGCTCGGGCAAGGAGGATCTGACCCTGCTCATATCGGGGCTCGTCGAGCCGGATTCGGGCAATGTCCGGATCAACGGCGTCGAGCTGTCGAGCCTGCCGGAATCCGTTCTCGGCCGGCTGATGAGCTATGTCGGCAATCCGGGCTACGTTTTCGGCGGCAGCATCGTCGACAACATCCTCTACGGCGTGAAGTACCGCCCGGTCAGGATGCCGGACCGCCCGCCCGAGGAGCTGAAGGCGTTCGAGCGCGAGCACAAGGAGGCGCTGAACTCGGGCAACTCGCCGGAGCCGCTGGAGGCCGACTGGGTCGACGACGGCGACATCGGCGTCAACGAGCCGGAAGGTCGCCTCGACGCCCTCGTCCGCGTGCTGGGTCTCGTCCTGTTCGCCGACGACGTCTACCTGCTGGGCCTGCGCGGCCGCGTCACGGGAAGCGACCATGGCGACTTGGCGGCACGCCTGCTCGACGCAAGGGGAGCCATGCTGGCCCGCCTCGCCGGCGACGAGCGCCTGGCCCGCCTCGTCGAGCCGTTCGACCCCGAGCGGTACAACAGCAACTCGACGATGGCGGAGAACCTGCTCTTCGGCACGCCGGTCGGTGGCACCTTCGCCGCCGAGGAGCTGGCGCACCAGCCCTACGTGCTGAAGACGCTGGACGAGATGGGCCTCACCGCCGAGCTGCGTCTGGTCGGCCTGCGCGTGGCCCAGACGATGGTCGAGCTGTTCGCCGACCTGCCGCCCGGCCACGAGTACTACTCGCAGTTCAGCTTCATCGAGCCCGACGACCTGCCCGAATATCGCAGCCTGATCGGGCGGGCGGACGCCGGCCGCCTCGACGATCTGCCGGCCGAGGACAAGGAGCGGCTGCTCGCCCTGCCCTTCAAGCTGATCGTGGCCCGCCACCGCCTCGACCTGATCACGCCCGAGCTGCAGGCGAAGATCCTGGAGGCCCGGCACCGTTTCCGGAAGAACCTGCCGCCGGAGTACGAGGACGCGATCGCGTTCTTCGACCCCACCAAGTACAACGAGCCGAGCTCGATCCAGGACAACATCATCTTCGGCCGTATCGCCTTCGGGCAGCTCAATGCCGGTGCCCGCGTCGCCGAGCTGATCACGGCCGTGGTCGACGAGCTGGGGCTGCGGACCCGGATCACCGCGGTCGGCCTGGAGTCGGACATCGGCGTCGGCGGCGGCAGGCTGTCGCCCGCACAGCGACAGAAGATCGTGCTGGCCCGCGCCGTTCTGAAGCGGCCGAAGATCCTGGTGCTCGAAGACGCGACCGGACCGCTCGATGCGGTGGACAAGAAGGTTATTCGGGACAATCTCTTTGCGGTGATGGAGGACCGCACGATCATCTGGGCTCTGGCGCAGAACGACTGGGCCAGCGAGTTCGATCAGCTGGTGGTGCTCGACCGCGGCCGGATCGCCGCATCGGGGACCTATGCGCAGCTCAACAGCGAAGGCAGCGCCCTGCAGCGCCTGCTCGCTCCACATTGACGATCGAGGAAGCGCCATGGGTCTGCATCACGACGTCGAGGCTCTCCGGGCCGTACCGCTGTTCTCCAAGATCGACCCGCCGAAGCTGAAGCTGCTGGCCTTCACGAGCGAGCATCTCGAGTTCATGGCCGGCGACGAGCTGTGCCGGCAGGGCGATCAGGGCGATGCCGCCTTCATCGTGCTCGACGGCGAGGCCGAGGTGCTGGTCAACACGCCGGACGGTCCGGTGAAGGTGGCGACCATCCGGCGCAACGACATCGTCGGCGAGATCGGGATCCTCTGCGACGTGCCGAGGACCGCGACGGTCAGGGCCACCGGCGGCCTGCGGGCGCTGCGGGTGTCGAAGGACGCCTTCTTCAATCTCGTGACCCAGTTCCCCCAGGTCGGTGTCGAGGTCATGCACGAGCTGGCATCCCGTCTCTTCATGACCACCCAGCGCCTGACGGAAGTCTCGAGCCGCCTGCGCAAGCTCGAGGCCGGCGGTTGAGCGACGTCGCCCGCGTCGAGTGGCCCCGGAACCGGTCCGCGCCCCTCGCTTGGCTGGTCAACGAATCCGCCGGCGAGCGCTTCGTCGAGTCGGTGTTCGCCCAACTGTGCAACCGGCTGCTCGCCGAGGGCCTGCCGCTGGACCGGGCGACGATGCAGCTGCGCACGCTGCATCCCCAGTTCATGGGTGCGCGGATGCTGTGGCGCCCTGGCCTCGATGAGGCCGAGGTGCGCTTCCTCAACTTCGACTTCGTCGACAACGCCGCCTTCATCAACAGCCCGATCCGGGCCCTGTGGGAGGGTGCCGACGGCATCCGCAAGCGGCTCGATCTGAAGCTGGAGAACCAGCCTGACGAGTACGGGATCTACACCGACCTGCGCGCCGAGGGCTTCACCGACTATGTCGCCCTGGCGATGCAGTTCACCGACGGGCGGCGCCATGCCAGCACCTGGGCCACCAAGCGCCCGGGCGGGTTCACGACGGCCGACCTCGTCGCTATCGACGACCTGCTGCCCGTGCTGGCCATGACGGCCGAGATCCGGCTGAACCGCCGGATCGCCCGTACCCTGCTCAACACCTATGTCGGTGAGCACGCCGGCAGCCGCATCCTGGCCGGCGACATCCGGCGCGGCAGCGGCTCGACGGTGCGGGCCGCCATCTGGAACTCCGACCTGCGCGGCTTCACCCAGATCTCCGAGACCTGGCCGCGGGACGACGTGATCTCCTGGCTCAACGAGTATTTCGACGTCATGGCCGGCCCGGTGCAGGAGAATGGCGGCGAGATCCTGAAGTTCATCGGCGACGGGATGCTGGCCGTCTTTCCGCTGGAGGGCGAAGGTGCGTGCTTTCGGGCGCTGAACGCCGCCCTCCAGGCACGAAAGGGCATGCTGGCGCTGAACGAGCGTCGCCGCGAGCAGGGCACCTTCGAGCTGGGCTTCGGCCTCGCTTTGCACGTCGGCGACGTGATGTACGGCAATGTCGGCACCAAGGAGCGGCTCGACTTCACCGTCATCGGGCCCGCCGTGAACGTCGCCGCCCGGCTGCAGGAGGTGGCGAAAATCCTCAAGCGCCAGCTCGTGATCTCGGCGCCCTTCGCCTATCTCTGCGGCTGCAGTGCGGACTTCCTGGCCCCGCTCGGCGCTTTTCCGCTGCGCGGCGTGGGCGAGCCGCTGGAGGTCTTCGGGATCACGGCCGAGCGGTCGGCGTGAAGCCGCGCGAGCCCTGGGCTCAGCTGGTCGACACTCTGCACCGGAACGAGGTCGGCCTCGTCGTCGACGTCGGCGCCAACCTCGGCCAGTACGCCCGCATTCTCCGCCGCGAGGGCTGGCAGGGACGCATCCTCTCGATCGAGCCGATCCCCGAGATCAGGGCCGAGCTGGCGGCGGCAGCCGCGGATGATCCCGGCTGGACCGTGCTGCCACCCATGGCGATGGGCGACCATATCGGCACCGCCATACTCGAAGTCTCCGCCGAGACCGACATGAGCTCACTGCTGCCGCAGAACGATCTGCTGCGCGAGGTCTCGCCCTCCTCCCACATCGAGCGGCGGATCGCCGTCCCGCTGCAGCGCCTCGATGCCCTGCCGGAGTTGCGGGACGAGCAGCGCCTGTTCCTGAAGCTCGACGTGCAGGGCGCCGAGCCGCAGGCCCTGGCCGGCGCCGAGGGTCTGATGGGCCGCGTGATCGGACTCCAGGTCGAGATGGCCCTGGTCCCGGTCTATGCCGGCGAGCGTCTGTGGACCGAGACGATCGGCGCACTCGGCGCTGCCGGCTTCGACCTGCACCTGCTCATCCCCGGCTACTATGAGCGCAAGCTCGGCCGGCAGCTCCAGGTCGACGGCGTCTTCTACCGCTGAGCCGGCTCGGCCGTCGGTGCCGCGGCCTGGAACTCCTGACGGAAGCGGGCGAGTTCGGCCGGATTGACGTCGGACACGGCGCGGAACTCGATGCCGGCGGCGTTCCAGCCCAGGATGGTGAAGCCCTTGATCGCGACCTCGCCCGCACCAGCCAACGAACCGGGCCACGCGAACAGGTTGATGACGTGGCCGTTGCGCTTGAACACTAAAGCCGCGACCACCCGCCCGTCGACATAGTCGAGGCGCCCGCCGAGCAGCGGAAAGCCGCTGCCGGCCAGGTCGACGACGGGCAGCGAGAAATCGAGTTTGCCGCCGAACCAGGGCTTCACCGTGTGCTGGTCGGAGCTGACGACGTCTGTCAGGTGGTCCGCCAGCAGCGAGCGCACATGGCTCGCGACGAGCTCGTCGTCGAGCGAGGGTCGGGAAGCCGGCGGCAGGACCAGCAGCAGCGCCAGCCCCAGAGCGACGAGCGAGGGTGCGGCGATCCACAGGGCCGGGCGGCCGAAGGCACGCCGCAGCCACGCAGCGAGGCGCTGGAGGGGCGAGTCCGGCGGCTCTGCGAGATCGGCCATGACGGCGCGACGGAGACGGTCCGGCGCCTCCCAGCCGACAGGCTCGGAGCGCAGCAGATGGCTCACCGCACGTATCCGCGCCAGGGCGTCGGCACAGGCCGGGCAGTCGCGGACATGCCCCTCGCACTCGGCGGCATGGACGGCATCCAGCTCGCCGTCGGCGAGGCCGTGCAGCAGCGGCTGCCGGTCGGCACAGGTTCCGGGCGTCATGGTGGGTCCCCTGCACCGGCACGCGCCGTCCAGGCGGCGGCGAAGAGCTGCCGCGCCCGGGCCAGACGGGACATCACGGTACCGATCGGGATGGCGGCGACCTCGGCGATCTCCCGGTAGGAGAGATCCTCGAGCTCGCGCAGCACCAGCACTTCGCGGAAGGCCTCGGGCAGGTCCGAGAGCACCGCCCGCACCTCCTGCGCACGGCTCCGGTCGAGGAGATCACCTTCCGGCGTGGCGCCGTCGGTCAGCGCTTCGACCCGCTCGACACCCTCCTCGTCGTCCAGCGAGGCCAGCGGCAGACCGCGTCCCGTGCGCCAGTCGCGATGGCAGTTGCGGACGATGGCCAGGATCCAGGCGCGCGGATTAGCGCCGCGGAAGCGGGCGAAGCCTCGAAAGGCGCGCAGATAGGCCTCCTGCACGATGTCCTCGGCCGAGGTGGCGTCACGGGCGAGGAAGCGGGCAAGGGTGTAGGCGGCATCGAGGTGAGGCAGGATCTGGGCGCGGAAGGCGGCCCGAAGCGCCGGGTCGGCGCGGTCGTGGGTTCGCGCCGCACCATCCCGACCGAGCGAGGCCAGGACCACCGCGCACCACTGGAGCATTCCGGCCGCGGCGCGCCTGAACGGGCCGGTGCGCGCCGGGACGATGCCGAGTTCCGACCAGTCGAGAGCTGCCGCCACGTTCCGCGCTCCCGCCCTACTGGACAGCCGTGACGGTCAGCTTGCCCGTCATGTGCGGATGGAGGGAGCAGAAGTACGCATACTGACCGGGCTCGGCAAAGGTGAAGGACCAGCGGTCGCCAGTGTCGAGAGCGCCAGATCGGAAGCCGCCGTCGGTGGCCGCGATCCGGTGCGGGATGTCGTCGTCGTTGACCCAGGTGACAGTGGCACCGGCCGGGACGCTGATCTCGGCGGGTGAGAAAGTGAAGTTCGAGATCTCGATGGCGACCTCGGGTGCAGCGCTTGCCGGCGACGCGGCGAGCAGAAGGAGGAGCGGGAGGGCGCGTAGCGGCAGCGATGTCATGGGGGTCGCTCCGGTCAGCCGGCCAGCGGCGTGTCGACGATGGCGAGCGGCTCGTCGCCACGAACGACCTCGACAGTGGCAATGCCGAGGAGGTGGCGAAGCTCGCCCGCCGGCACGGTCATCGGTCCGGGAGAGGCGGCGGCACCCGGTGCCGGCTGTACGAAGGCCGTGGAGCGCGCGGTGTGGAAGGCGACCCGGCCCTCGACCTTCTGCATGACCTGATGGATGTGACCGTTCAGGATCGTGACCGAGCCGAAGCGCCGCAGCAGCGAGAGCGCCTGCTCCGCGTCGGCCGTGCCCCAACCCCAGTCGGCGTAGACCGTCCACAAGGGGATGTGGGCGAGGACCACGATCGGCGTACTGTCGGCATGGTCGCGCAGGTCGTCCGCCAGCCATTTCAGCTGGTCGTCGCCGAGATTGCCGAGCCCGCCTGCCTTCAGCCCGACGACGTTGACGAGGCCCACATAGTGGACACCCTGATGGTCGAAGCTCCACCAGCCGGCACCCTTGCTGCCCTTGCCGTAGCGGGCGAGGAACGAGGCGCCTTCGCCGTCGTCGAGCAGGTCGTGCTCGCCCGGCACCCAGAAGACGGGCAGACCCGCCTCGCCGATGAGGGCACTCGCGTCGTCGAACTCCGAATCCTTGGAGAGGTGGCTGATATCGCCCGAGTGCAGGATGAAGGCGGGCTTGGTCGGCAGCGCCCTGATGCGGTCGACGGCCTCGCGGAGCGTGGCGCGCACGTCCGGGTTGGCGGGTTTGCTGAAGCCGACATGGCTGTCGCTCAGCTGAGCGAAGGCGAAGCCCGTGGCTGGCATCGCGGCCAGAGCGCGGCCGAGGCTCATCGCCTGCGGCAGTCCGCCGCTGAGACCCCAGAGCAGGCCTGTGCCCGCCCAGCGCATGCAGTCCAGAAAGCCACGCCGGTCGATGCCGTCCGCATCCGCCTCGACGCTGGTATCCATGATCGCCATGATGTCGGCTCCTCGTCCGTCGGTACCGGGGTGCGATCCCCGTCACCGGTCCTGACCGGAGCCTGCGAAGATTTATTCCCGCCCCGGTACCGGGAGCCTCGGGTCTTTATCGGAGCGCGGCCGATCCCAATCTCTGTGACACCTATTTCGGGATAATGTCCCCCTGATGTCTCACCCTTCGACCTTGAGTGCCGTGCTCGTTCCCATCCATCGCGCCGGCTGGCCGTTCATCGCCGGTTTCTTCGTCCTGAGCCTCGTCCTGGGCTGGCTGTGGGCGCCGCTGTTCTGGGTGGGCCTTCTGGCCACGGCGTGGTGCGTCTACTTCTTCCGCGATCCGCCACGCACGACGCCCGACGATCCGGCGGTCGTGGTCAGTCCGGCCGACGGCATGGTGCAGAGCGTCGTGCCGCGGCGGCCGCCGCCGGAGCTTGGCCTCGGCGACCAGCCGCTGCCCTGCGTCGGCATCTTCATGAACGTGTTCGACGTGCACGTGAATCGCACGCCCGTCCCGGGCACGCTCGTCGGCATGGCCTACCATGCGGGCCAGTTCCTGAACGCTTCGCTCGACAAGGCCTCCGACCTCAACGAGCGGCAGTCCTTCCGCATCCGGGCGGCCGACGGGCGCGAGGTGGGCCTCGTCCAGATCGCCGGCCTCGTGGCGCGCCGCATCGTGGGCTTCGTTCGGGAAGGGGCACCGCTGGCGGCCGGCCAGCGCGTCGGGCTGATCCGTTTCGGCAGCCGCTGCGACGTCTACCTGCCGGAGGGCACCGTGCCGCTGGTCCTCGTCGGGCAGCGGGCGATCGCCGGCGAGACCGTCATCGCCGACCTCCACGGCAACCAGCCCCTGCGCCAGGGACGCACCAGCTGATGCACCGCTCGGGACGTCGCGACGGCCTCCGGCGGCGCCATCCGCCGCTGCTGCACCTGCTTCCCAACATCATCACCATCGCCGGCCTCTGCGCCGGCATGACGAGCATCCGCTATGCCCTGGATGCTCGCTGGGAGCTCGCGGCGAGCCTGCTCGTGGCCGCGGCCGTGCTGGACGGTCTCGACGGCCGCTCGGCGCGGATGCTGAACCTGACGAGCAAGCTCGGCGCCCAGCTCGACAGCCTCGCCGACTTCCTGAGTTTCGGCGTCGCCCCGGCGGTGCTCGTCTACCTCTGGAGCCTGCACGAGGTCCGCGGCGTTGGCTGGGCGCTGGCGATGCTGTTCGCCACCTGCTGCGCCCTTCGTCTGGCCCGCTTCAACACCGAGATCGACCTGCCCGACCGACCGCGCTGGGCCAGCTACTTCTTCACCGGCATCCCCGCCCCGGCGGCGGCCGGCCTCGCGATCACGCCCTTGATGTGGTCGTTCGTCGTCGGCGAGGGTGTGACCACCGGCTGGACGGTGAACGCGATCATGTTCGTGTTCGTCGCCTTCATGATGGTCAGCCGGGTACCGACCTTCTCGGCCAAGCGCGTGCGGGTGAAACCGGAGCAGGTCCTGCCCGTCCTGCTCTTCGCCTCGGTGCTGATCGTCGGCCTGATCACCGAGACCTGGGCCACCTTCTGCATCATCGCGGCCCTCTACATCGCGTCCATCCCGGTCGGCATCTGGCAGGCGACCAAGATGCGCCGTGCGGACCCCGGCCCGACGCCGGTGGCCGCCGGCGATCAGCGGGTGGTCGCGATCGAGGGACGTCAGCAGCGGCCGGGCTGAGCCGCCGCAACCATGCTCGACGCGCGGCTGCGGCCGCTGATCGATCCGCCGCTGGATCGACTGGCGGCCCGGCTGGCGGCACGGGGCCTGCGGGCCGACACGGTCACGGTCATGGGCTTCGGCATCGGCCTGCTGGCCATGGCGGCGATCGCTCGTGGCCTCTACGGCCTCGGGCTAGCCTTGATCCTACTCAACCGCGCGATGGACGGGCTCGACGGTGCCCTGGCGCGTCGGCTGGGCCCGACCGACCTCGGCGGCTTCCTAGACATCGTCTGCGACTTCATCGTCTATTCGGGCCTCGTCTTCGCCTTCGCGCTGGCCGATCCCGGGCGGAACGCGCTGCCTGCAGCGTTCCTCATCCTGGCCTTCGTCGGGACCGGCAGCTCGTTCCTCGCCTTCGCGATCATGGCGGCGAAGCGGGGCCTCTCGACCGAGCGCCGCGGGAAGAAGTCGCTCTACTATCTGGGCGGACTCACCGAGGGCACCGAGACGATCGCGATGCTCGTGCTCGCCTGCCTCTTTCCCGAGCTTTTCCTGGCACTTGCGGTGGTTTTCGGCGTGCTGTGCTGGCTCACGACCGGGGCCCGGGTTGCCTCGGCGTATGGTGCGCTTCGTCATACCAACGATTGATGTTGCGTCCGTGCTTTCGCGCACCTACGCCATAGCCACGAAGCCTGCCACCTGCCCGAGGCGCGTGATGCCGTACAAGACCATCCTGCTGGAGCTCGTCGACGACACCCAGAACGAGGCGCGGATCGGTTGTGCGCGCAACCTGGCCCAGCGCTTCGGTGCCGAGCTGGTCGGCATCCACGTCTCGCCCCCGCCCTTCGTGCCGGTCGGTTACGGCGAGGGTGCGGCCTATGTCGGACCGGAGATCTTCGAGGCCCAGCGCGAGGCGAACCGTCTCGTCCGCGAGCGCGTCGAGGCCCAGTTCCGCCGCCTGTGCGACGCCAAGACGATGCCGCTGCGCGACGTCTATCTGGAGGGCGATCCCGGCACCGTCATCGGCGACACGGCGCGGACGGCCGACGTCACCATCGCCTCGCAGAGCTCGCTCGGCGGAGTGGACGCTCTCGCCCCGCAACCGATCGACCAGATCATCCTCGGCGCCGGCGGCCCGGTGCTGATGCTGCCGCGCGGCGGCTGGGAGGATCCCTTCTACAAGCGGATCCTGGTCGCCTGGAACGGCTCGCGCGAGGCGTCGCGGGCGCTCAAGGACGGCGTGCCGTTCCTCAAGCTCGCCGAGGAGGTGATCGTCTTCGCCGGCGGGGAGGACGCGCTCGAGACCTCGGGCGATGCCGTGGCGCAGCTGAAGCGGCACGACGTGGCCGTGCGCGAGGAGAGGGCGGAAGAGATCCATGGCCATCACGGCCCGATGCTGCTCGACGCCGCGAAGAAGGCGGGCGCCACCATGCTGGTGATGGGCGCCTACGGGCACTCCCGCCTGCGCGAGATCGTCCTGGGCGGTGCGACGCGCGAGATCCTACGCGCCTCGACGATTCCCGTTCTGTTCAGCTGCTGAGCGCGGCCAGACCAGCATCACCACCGTGGCGATCGTTAGCAGGATCGCCAGGATGAGGTTCCAGGTCGCCAGCGACAGGCCGAGGAAGCTGACCGTCACCTGATCGCAGGGCAGCGGTGCCGTCTCCAGCTGCGCCTTCAGCGCTTCCAGCGTGTCGGCCTTGCCCAGCGCGTTGCAGCTCTGCGGCAGGGCGAAGACGCCCTCCTCGACGCCGACATGGAAGCCCGAGATCACGACATTGGCCAGGAGCGTCAGGGCGGCGAGGACGAGACCCAGGCGCATCCGGCCCAGCGCCACGCCGAGGCCGACGGCGACGATCGTGGCGACGTAGGCCCAGCGCTCGGTGATGCAGAGCTCGCAGGGAACGGCACCGCCCAGATACTGGAAGGCCAGCGCGATCGCGAGGGAAAGCGCCGCGATCGCGGCGACCGCCATGCCGCCCAGCGCCAGTGCCTTGTCGCTCATCGAAAGCGCTCCCTCAGAGATAGCGCAGGGCGACGAAGCCCACGACGATCAGGCCGGCGAAGGCACTCGTCACCAGCGTAAGCCGCCGCTCGATGAAGTCGCGGATGGGTGCGCCATAGAGCTTCAACAGCCCGGCCAGCAGGAAGAAGCGGGCACCACGGGTCACGATCGACGCGAGCACGAAGGGCAACAGCGGAAAGCCGGCGACACCGCTGGCGATCGTCACGAGCTTGTAGGGGATGGGTGTCAGGCCCTTGATCAGGATGATCCACACACCCCACTCGTTCCAGGTGGCGGCGAATTGTTCGAACTTCGTGCCGAGGCCGTAGACGCCGATGATCCACTGCCCGAGCGTGGCGTAGAGGAAGTGGCCGATCGCATAGCCGGCGAGGCCGCCGACGACCGAGGCCACCGTGGCGATGGTGGCAATGCGCCAGGCCGCCTGCGGCTTCGCCAGCACCATCGGCACGACCATGGCATCCGGCGGGATGGGAAAGATCGAGGATTCGAGGAAGGCCACGACCGCCAATGCCCTTTCGGCATTGGGGCCGGCCGCCAGGGCCATCATCCAGTCATAGGCACGTCGCAGCAAAGGGTACGCTCTCCCGCAGGTCCGTGCGGCGCTTAGACCCCGGCCCGTGCCGGCGCAAGCCTCGGCCATGGACGGGTCGTACGCCCGGGCCTAGCCTATTCTTAACCGAGTGCGTTGAAGACTGCCGCGAGATCGGCCGTCGGTGTTGGAGGGGTCGTTGGACGCCGTCATCGGATTCTCGAGCTTCGTGCTCGTCATCCTGGCCGTGGTGCTGGTCCTCCTCTTCCTCGGCATCAAGGCGGTGCCGCAGGGCATGGCCTACACGGTCGAGCGCTTCGGGCGGTACACGAAGACCCTCACCCCCGGCCTCAACCTGATCGTCCCCTTCGTCGACCGGATCGGCGCCAAGCTCAACGTCATGGAGCAGGTGCTGGACGTGCCCGAGCAGGAGGTGATCACCCGCGACAACGCCATGGTGCGGGTCGACGGCGTCATCTTCTATCAGGTGCTGGACGCGGCGAAGGCGGCCTACGAGGTGAGCAACCTCTCCAGCGCCATCCTCAACCTCACCATGACCAACATCCGCACGGTCATGGGCTCGATGGACCTCGACGAGCTGCTGTCCAAGCGCGACGACATCAATGTGCGCCTCTTGCAAGTCGTCGACGAGGCGACCTCGCCCTGGGGCCTCAAGGTGACCCGCATCGAGATCAAGAACATCAGCCCGCCGCAGGATCTGGTCGACGCCATGGCGCGGCAGATGAAGGCCGAGCGCGAGAAGCGTGCCGCCATCCTGCAGGCCGAGGGCGAGCGGCAGGCGGCCGTGCTGGCCGCCGAGGGCCAGAAGCAGTCGGTGATCCTGAAGGCCGAGGGCGACCGCGAGGCGGCCTACCGGCAGGCCGAGGCTCGCGAGCGCCTGGCCCAGGCCGACGCCAATGCGACCACGACCCTGTCGAAGGCCATCGCCAGCGGCGAGCTGCAAGCCGTGAACTACTTCGTGGCGCAGAAATATCTTGAGGCGCTGACCGCCCTGGCGCAGAGCCCGAACCAGAAGACGTTGATCCTGCCGGTCGAGACCACGGCCGCTCTCGGCTCGCTGGCCGGTGTCGCCGAACTCGCCCGCGAGGCCATGGCGGCGCGCACACCGCGTGGCGGCTGAGATGCAGCTCACCTCCTGGCACTGGCTGATCGCCGGCGGCGTGCTGATGGTCGCCGAGGCGCTGGCACCGGGCTTCGTCCTGTTCTGGCTGGGCCTCGGCGCCGCCATCACCGGCCTCCTGCTGCTGGTCCTGCCGCCGATCGACTGGACTTGGCAGGTCCTGCTGTTCGCCTTTTTCGCCGTCGCCCTGCTCGGCGGCTGGCTGCTGTGGCGACGCCGGCATCCGGCTCAGGTCCAGGAGCATGTGAACCTCGGCGCCCGGCGCCATGTCGGAGCCGTGTCCCAGCTGGTCGGACCCCTCGTGAACGGCCGCGGCCGGATCAAGCTCGGTGACAGTGTCTGGTCCGTGGCCGGGCCCGACCTCGCCGCCGGCACCCGGGTCCGCGTGGTCGGTGCGGACGGCACGGTGCTCCGTGTCGAGGCCGACGAGCCGTCCACCGGCTGAGGCGTCGTCAGAAGGGCGTCCCTGACCTATAGTCAGGGCTCCTCACCCTGGTTGCGGGCAATGCTGGCCGCTATCGCCGCCTTCGCTTCCGTGCTGGTCAACCCCCTGGCCGCCCTTCTCGCCGTCTGGGCCGGCTTCTGGCTGCCGCGCCGGATGCTGGCCCGCAGTGCGGGTGCGGTCGTCGGCATGGTGTTCACCGCACCCGAGCTGGCGGGCGACCTCGAGATGTGGGAGCGGCCGCTGGCCGCACTCGGCGGGGCGGCCGCCGGTCTGCTTCAGGTGGAGGTGGTACTCCACTTCCTGGTCCCGGGATGGGACATCGCCCAGCGGATCCTGCGGGCAATCCAGCGGCGGCTGGGATCACGCCCACCCTCCAGCCCGGCCTCCTAGGCGGCGGAAAGCACTCGCTTGAGCGTCCTGATCGAGATCGTGGCCGTGCTCGGCCTCGTCCTGGTGAACGGCTTCCTGGCCCTGTCCGAGCTGGCTCTGGTCTCCTCGCGCCGCAGCCGCCTGGAACAGCTGGCCGCCTCGGGCACGCGCGGGGCGCCGAGTGCCCTCCGCCTGATCGAGGACCCGACGCGCGTCCTCTCGACCGTCCAGGTCGGTATCACGCTCGTCGGCATCCTGGCCGGCGCCTACAGTGGCGCCACCCTGGGCGAGGATCTGGCGCAGGTGCTCATTGCCGCCGGCATGGCCTCCACCACCGCGAAGCCGCTGGCGATCGCCGCCGTCGTCGTCTGCATCACCTATCTTTCGCTGATCCTGGGGGAGCTGGTGCCGAAGCGGCTGGCTCTCGCCAACCCCGAGGGCTTCGCCGTCCGCGTGGCCCCCGTCGTCGACCTGCTCACGGGCGTGGTCGCCCCCGCCGTCTGGCTGCTCCGCCACTCGACCGAGGCCGTGATCCGCTGGCTGGGTCTGCCGGCCGGGCCGTCGAGCCGGGTCAGCGACGACGAGATCCGTGCCCTGCTGGCCGAGGGAGCCGAGGTCGGCGTGTTCGCCAGTGCCGAGCAGGACATGATCAGTGCCGTGCTGCGGATCGCCGACCGGCCCGTGCGCTCGATCATGACGCCCCGGACCGAGATCGTGTGGCTGGACGCCGGCGAAGCACCCCGGGTGTGGGAGGCGAAGGTGCTGGGCAGCCAGCACAGCCGGTTTCCGGTCTGCCGCGGCACGCTCGACGAGGTGATCGGGCACGTCCATGTGCGCGACGTGCTGGACGCCGTCATCCGCTCGAAGCCGCTCGACCTCGAAGGGCTCGTGCACCCCGCCGTGATGGTGCACGAGGCGACGACCAATCTGCGCCTCATCGAGCGCCTGCGGGCGACGCCGGCACCGATGGTGATCGTGCTCGACGAGTACGGTGCGGTCGAGGGGCTGGTGACCCCGACCGACCTGTTCGCGGCGATCACCGGCGCAATGCCCGACTCCTCGGAGGACCAGCCGGAGGCTACCCGGCGCCACGACGGCTCCTGGCTCGTCGACGGCCGACTCGGCATCCACGAGCTGGAGCGCTACCTGCATCGCAGCGATCTCGCCCATGACGAGGACTATGCCACCGTCGCCGGGCTCGTCCTCTGGCGGCTCCGGCGGATGGCGCGGGTCGGCGACCGGTTCGAGTGGAACGGGCTGCGGTTCGAGGTGGTCGACCTCGACGGCCGCCGCATCGACAAGGTGATGATCGAGCCGGTCCTGGTGGTGCCGGACTGAGGCAGCTTCTGGCGCGACGCTCAACGCGGGTCTAGGGTCCGGTCTCGGGAGGCAGGTCGGAGGCGGGCCAATGAACATGGTGGTGCGCCGGCTCGGGCGCCGGCTGCGGCTGGGCGTCGTGGGCGGCGGGCCGGGATCCTTCATCGGCCCGGTGCATCGCGCGGCGGCCCGGCTCGACGAGCGGTTCGAGGTGGTGGCAGCCGCCCTTTCGTCAGATCCCGACCGGAGCCGGGAAGCGGCCGGCGACCTGCTGATCACCCCCGACCGCGCCTATCCCGACTGGCACCGCCTCATCGAGGGCGAACGGAACCGCGACGACGGGATCGACGCTCTTGCGGTCATGACCCCGAACGGCAGCCACTTCGCGATCGCTTCGGCGGCTCTGGATGCCGGCTTCGACGTCATCTGCGACAAGCCGCTGACCACCAATCTCGCGGATGCGATGGCCCTTGTCCGCAAGGTCCGCGAGACCGGCCTCGTCTTCTGCACCACCTACAACTACGCCGCCTACCCGATGGTGCGGCAGGCCAAGGCCATGGTGGCGGCCGGCGAGATCGGCGAGGTCCGCCAGATCCACGTCACCTACGTCCAGGGCCACAACGCCACCCTCGTCGAGGCCGACCCGTCCCGCCGTGGCTGGCGCTTCGACCCGGAGGAGGCCGGCGCGTCGCTCATCCTCGGCGACATCGGCAGCCACGCCCACCATCTGGGCGCCTATGTCGGCGGCACGGAGCTGGTTTCGGTCCTGGCCGACGTCGCTGCGACGGTGCCGGGCAGGACCAGCGACGACTACGCCGCTCTGCTCCTACGGTTCGCCAACGGTGCCCGCGGCACCATGTGGGTGACCAACGCCGCCGCCGGCGGCGAGCACGGACTGGGCTTTCGCATCTTCGGCAGCAAGGGCGGCCTGGAATGGCACCAGGAGCAGCCCAACGAGTTGCGCCATCGCCGCCTCGGCGGGTTCGAGGAGATCCAGACCCGTCGCCTGCACGGGGCGCTGACACCGCTGGGCGAGCGGGCGACCCGGGTCGAGATCGGCCACCCCGAGGGCTATGTCGAGGCCTTCGCCAACCTCTACAAGGACGTCGCCGAGGCGATCGTCGCCCGCCGGACGGGCACGCCGTGCGATCCCTTGGCCCTGGAGTTCCCCACCGTGGTCGACGGTGCCCGGGGCATCGCGTTCATCGAGGCCGCAGTGGCCAGCGGCCTGTCGGGCCGTTGGGTCGACTGCGCCCTGCCGGCTTAGGGGCAGAGACCGATGTCCGCCCTCAGCCCGCAGCGCCACGGCTCGCTCGTCGTCCGCCCCGCCGCCGCCGCCGATGCCGCCGAGATCGCCCGGGTCCAGGTGCAGAGCTGGCGCGAGACCTATCCCGGCATGGTGCCCCAGGAGCATCTCGACTCGCTGAGCGAGGCCGCCCACACCCGGCACTGGCGACGTGCGCTCGGGACCGGCGGGCCGGTGCTGGTAGCCACCTGGGAAGGTGGTGTCGTCGGCCTCGTCAGCGGCGGTCTCTCGCGCTGGCGCGAGGACGTGACTGGCGAGATCCACGTGCTGTACGTCCTGGCCGCCGCCCAGGGAAAGGGTATCGGCCGGGCGCTGTTCGACGCCGCACACTATGCGCTGGCCCGTCGCGGCCATCGTGGCCTCGCCGTCGGGGTGCTTGCGCTCAATCTGCGCGCACGGCGCTTCTACGAGCATCTGGGCGGCCAGATCGGTGGCGAGACGACGGTCTCGGTGGGCGGCGAGCGTCTGCGCGAGGTCGTCTATCTCTGGCCCGACTGAGCGTCTCGCCTACCCCGGCCCATCGTCCTAGACTCCGGCCAACGCCCGGTCGGAGAACATCAGCATGCGCTTGCGTGGCGCGGCTTCGGCCGTGCTCGCCCTCGTGACCGCTTGCTCGTCGCCTGAGTTGCCGACGCCGATCCTCCAAGGAACGGTCACCCACGTGCGCGACGGCGACACGCTCGTCGTCGCCGGCACGCCGGTGCGCCTGCAGGGGATCGCCGCACCCGAGCTCGACAGCAAGGCCGGGCGGCGGGCCGGCGATGCGCTGACGGCCCTGACCCTGCACCGCCAGCTGAGCTGCCAGCCCGACGGGACGAGGAGCTACGACCGGATCGTGGCGGTCTGCCGGCTCGACGGCCGCGACATCGGCGAGATCATGGTCGGTCGCGGCCTGGCGCGTGACTGTCCGCGCTACTCGGGCGGCCGCTATGCCGAGGCCGAGGCGCAGGCGAAGGCAGCGGGCATCAACCTCGCACGGCGTTACCGGCTGCCCGGCTACTGTGCCGCCTGAGCGTCGAGGACGGCGGCGGCACCGCCGGCCGCGGCGGCGCGCGGGCGAGGCTCCTCGCCGTCGACGCGGACGACCACCTCTCGCCCGACGAGCTGGACGCCGCTTCTCTGGAAGGCGTCGCGGATCCGCCGGTAGGCCTCGCGCCGGATCACGAACTGGGCACCCGGCCGGGCGATGAACTTGGCGGCTATGATCAGCGCGTTGTCCTCGATGTTGCGGACACCCTGCGACTTCAAGGGATCGATGAAGCCGGGTGCCAGCTCGGGATCGGCCGCCAACTGCTTGCCGATATCCTTGATGATCTTCTTGACCAGGTCGAGGTCGGTGTCGGTGGCGACCCGGAACTCCAGCCGCATCAGCGCCCAGTCGCGGGTCTGGTTGGTGAGCGAGGGGATCTTGCCGAAAGGCAGCGTGTGCACGGCACCGCGCTGGTGGCGTAGCTTCAGCGAGCGGAGCGAGATTCCCTCGACCGTGCCGCGGATGTTGCCGACCTCGACATAGTCGCCGAGGCGGAACGCGTCCTCCAGGAGGAAGAACACGCCCGAGAGGATGTCGTTGATGGTCTGCTGGGCGCCGAGGCCGATGGCGATGCCGACCACGCCCGCACCCGCCAGCAGCGGCCCGATCTGCACGCCGAGTGCGGAGAGGATCATCATGCCGATGATGGCGAGCAGCGCGATCTGCAGCACCTTGCGCAGCAGCGGCAGCAGGGTCTGCATCCGCTGCGCCCGGGTCGCCTCCGTATCGTCGCGAGCGCGATCGAGCATGCCGTCGATCCAGCGCTCCATCAGCGCCCAGGCGACCACGCCGATCAGGATGACGAGACCGATGTCGAGGGCGGCGCGGAAGGCGACGGCGAAGAAGCCGTCGCTGGCGGTGCCGATGTCCCACAGCACGGCGATGGCGGCGAGGCCGCCGCCGAAGAGGGCGGCCCACACCACGGTCATCAGCCGCTCGACGTGGGCGATGGCCGAGGCCTGACGGTCGAACGTCGGCGGTGGCGGCGAGGCCGGCAGGGCGTCGCCGAACTCGTCGGTCGTCGGTAGCGGCGCCTCGGGCCCTTGTGCGGCAGCGCCGACCATGTCGGCCGGCAGCACGCCGAAGAAGCGCTCGAGCGCCGGCCGGATGAGGAGACCCAGCGTCGGCACGAGGGTCGCCACCAGGATCGAGAGCTGGGCCCTGGGTCCGATGTTCGGCTCGTTGTGCATGGCGGCCTGGGCCAGCAGCAGCCACAGGCCGGCCAGGAACAGGGTGGCCAGGATCGGCCAGCCGGCCACGAGCGAGCGCCCACGGCCCGACAGCCTGAGCTGGGTCGCGATGCCGGCGGTGATCGCCTCGTGGTGGGCCCAGGCGGCGTAACCCAGATAGGCGAACGGCAGGATGCTGAAGGGCATGGCTACGGCCGTCACCTCGTCCCGCGGCACGCCGAGGCCCGAGAGGGTCCGGGCGATGAAGGAGGAGAGACCCATCAGGAACACGGAAACGAGGGCCGTCCGGTAGACCGCGCGCGCTGCGGGATCGCCGAGCGGGATCACCCGTAGGTCGTGGTGCCAGGGGTCGCAGAGCAGGCGCAGCACCACCATCGTGACGAAGAAGAGCGCGAAGAAATGGAGCAGCTCGACCAGGATGATCGGTGCCGCCGGATGTTCCGGATGCATGACGATGTAGCAGCCGATGATCGCCAGCAGGAACGCGACGGCCGGCACGAGGTCGAGAACGAGGCGCCCGAGCATCCGCCAGAACAGCCCCGGCGCCCGCCCATGCGCCTCGAGGGCCCGCCGCCGGCCACGCAGCAGGCGACCCGTCAGCAGCAGAGCCACGGTGCCGACGCCGATCGCGAGGCCGATGTGACCCGCGACCAGCACGGGATCGAGCGGCGCATCGATGCCGCGCGGCTTGGCGAAGACGGCGGCGATCGCCTCGGGGACGCGGCCGCGTGCGCTGGACAGCTCGCGAAAGCGGCGCGCATAGAAGTCGAGCGGGGATTCTTCGGCCGCTGCCGCCGCTTCGGCGCTCCGCCGCTGCATCTCGCCGCCGAGTGTGGTGCGTAGCGCCTCGCGCACCTGCTGGTCGTCCATGACGGCCAACACCGCATCGAGCTGCTCAGGAGTCATGCCCGAGGGGAACGCCGCGATCAGGTCCTGGACCCGATCGCCGACCTTGTCTGTCGCGGGCGTTTCGGCAGCAAAGGCTGCGGTGCCGGAAACCAGCACCGCAAGCCAGAGGAGCAGGGCGGCGAGGCGCGCCACCCTCGGCACGGCGGTCGGCCGCCGGTCAGTTCACGTAGTAGCGGCTGCTCCGCGTGTAGTACTGGCCGATGTCGCCATAACCGTACTGGGCGTGCTTGCGCAGGTCGATCTGCGAGAGCACGGCACCCGCCGGGTCGACGCCGGCGTCGCGCAGCGCCTGGACGCTGTCTTTGGCGGCACTCTCGATCGTCTTGCCCCACTGCACCACGAACACCACGCGGTCGGCGAGCGTCGCCGCGACCTTGCTGTCCGTCACGCTGGCGACGGGCGGCGTATCCAGGATGATCAGATCGTACATCTCGCGGCAGCGCTTCAGCAGATCCTTCATGCGATCGCTCTCGATGAGCTCCGTCGGAGTGGTCGTCTGCATCTTCACCGGCAGGAAGTGGATGCCGGATTCGAGGTCGTTGTGGATGACCTCCTCCAGGCTCCGCTCGCCGCTGACATATTCGACGATGCCGGACGACACCTGCCAGCCCAGGGCGCGGTGCACCGAGGGGTGGCGCAGGTCGAGGTCGATCAGCAGCACGCGCTTCTGCGAGCGCGCCACGAGCGCCGCGAGGCTGACCGCCATCGTCGTCTTGCCCTCTTCGGGCAGCGACGAGGTGAACAGCACCACCTTCGGCGGGTCGGTCGGACTCGACAGCTTCAGGGCCGTGAGGATCGACCGGATCGCCTCGGCATAGGCCGACAGCGGCTTCTCAAGCAGATACTGGTGCGGCTTCTGGTTCCGCTTCAGCCGATCGAGATGCGGGACGAGACCGATGGTGGGCAGGCCCAGCGTGTGCTCGACCTCGCGCGCACTACGCAGGCCGCGGTCGAGGCCCTCGAGCAGCAAGGCCAGCAGCGAGGCCAGCATCGCCGAGATCGTGAAGCCAGCAGCCGCGATCAGCTTGGTGCCGGGCGTGCTCGGCGAGGTGGGCGGTGCCGCGACGTTGACGACGCGGACGTCGGGGTCGATCAGGCCCTCCTGCTGCTTCGTCTCCTGCAGTCGCTGGAGCAGCTGGGCGTAGAGTTCCTGATTGGACTGCGCGACGCGCTCCAGCTCGTGCAGATGGATCGCCGCTTCCTTGTCCTTGCTGTTGCGGGTGCTGAGGCCGTCGAGCTGCCCCTGGATGGTGGCGACCCGGGCCGACGCGACCCTCACGTCGTTGTCGAGCACTTGGGTGATCCGGTCGATCTCCGCCCGGATCTTCCCCTGCAACTGGTCCTTCTCGTTCTGGAGCCAGACCATGCGGGGATGCTTCTCGCCGTAGAGGGTCCGAAGCTCGGCCTCCTGGCGCAGGAGCTCCGTCTCCTGGGAGCGAAGATTGACGATGACCGGCGACGAGACGACCTCGGCGATCGAGTCCACCGCCTTGCCCTGCGAGCGCAGGTCACGGACGAGACGGAGCTTGGCCTGCGCCGCGGACAGATCGCCCTTGGCCTGGATCAGCGAACCGTTCATGTCACCGAGCTGCTGGTCGTTCAGGGTCGGGCCGTCGCCGGCGCTGGAGATGAGGTTGTGCTCGGCGCGATAGCGCTCGACATCGGCCTCGGACTTCGCGACTTCCTGCTTCATCTCGGCCACGCGCTGGTCGAGCCAGGTCGACGCCTTGGTGGTCGCACCCGACATCTGCTTGCGCTGGTCGTCGACGAACAGGTCGGCGATGCGCGTCGCGATGACCGCGGCCTTGTCTCGGTCCTGTGAGGTGAAGTTGATGTCGATCAGGTAGGACGTGCCGGCCACGCCATAGGTCGCGCTGCTCGAGAACCTGCTGATCGCTCGCTCACGTGCAAGACGCGGCGCATCGCTCTCGAGAACCGGTTCCGTCTCCTTGGCGAGACCCGTCGCGATCAGCCACTCGTTAGGCAGGAGCGCCAGCACCGAATCCGTGATCTTCGACAGATCGAGCGGCGACTGCTGGTCTGGCGGCAGCAGCGCCAGATTGAACTCGGGATCGTCGAACAGCTTCAGGTCGGTCATCACCTTTTCGACGAAGCCGCGCGACTGCATCAGGGCGATGGTGGTCGCCATGGTCTGGCTGTCCGCCGGGAGCCCGGACAGCACCGCCTGCGTATTGATCACGTTGGTCGTCCGCGGATCGACCATGATCGTCGCTTTGGCGGTGTAGGCGGTGGTGATGCGGGATCCGACGGCAGCGGCGGCAAGCGTGCCGATGGCCGTGATCGCGGCGATCAGCCATCGACGTCGCCAGATCACGCTCAACAGTGCGGTGAGGTCGATGGTCTGGCTGTCCGCCGCACTGGCGGCCTTCGCCTCGGAGCCCTTACCGTCGGACTTAGCTTTGGAGACCATAGATCAGACCTGCTTTCCCGATGCAGTGGAGATCGACCAACGGAGACAGCGCGCGTCCCGCAGGCCGCACGTCGGATTTCTGGTCAGATCACCGCAGACCTGACTTTTGCCATCCCCGTTCCCGCAGTGCAACATGGATCGGCTCACCACGACGTGAAGCATCCTTCATGGATGCCAACCCGCGACACTCGGTCCCCGCAACCATGACGCTCCCTCAATCCTCGCGCATGCCGCGCCGAAAGGTATCCGTGAGTGGTGCGAGCAGATAATCTAGCATCGTCCGCTCCTTGGTCACGATCATCACCTCGGCCGGCATACCCGGGGTCAGCACGACGTGCTGGTCGAGATGCTCCAGTTCCTTCGGATCCACCTTAACCTTCGCCGCGAAATAGGGCTCGTTGGTGCGCTGATCGAGCATGCGGTCCGCTGAAACGCTCGTGACCACCCCATCGATCCGCGGCAGGTGCCGCTGCCGATAGGCGGTCAGGTGGACGATCGCCGCCTGGCCGACGCCGACATCGTCGATGTCGTTCGGCGAGACGCGGGCCTCGAGGATCAGCTCGTCACCCAAAGGAACGATGTCGACCAGCGGGTCGCCGGGATGGATGACGCCGCCGATGGTCCGCTGCCGCACATCGACAGCCGTCCCGTCGACCGGGGCGACCACGACGGTGCGGGTCATGCGGTCGCGCGCCCGGTCGATGCGGTCCTGCAGTTCGCGGACCTCGGTCTGCGTTGCCGCGAGCTTCTCGGCCACCTCGGCGTGGAACTGCTGCTCGGTCGAGTCGATCTGCTGCCGGGCCTCGGCCGCCGCTTCCTTGGCACGCTCGATCTCGCTCACGCTCGCGGCCGACGCGCGGTCGAGATCCTCCCGCGTGCGCAGCAGGGTCAGCAGACGCGGCTTGCGCTCCAGGCCCTTCTTCAGGAGGTCGTTGACGACGTCGATCTCCTCCTCGGTGAGCCGACGCTGTGCGGCGTAGCTCTTCACACCCACCTCGAGGCCGGCCAGAGCGTCCTCTTCCTTGGCGGCCCGACGTTCCAGCACCTCGATCTGGCTGGCGAGCGAGGAAGCCCGTACCTGCGCCTGCCGCGTCTCGGCCTGGATCGCATTCGCCACATAGGGATCGGTACGCGCCTTCTCCATCAGATCGGCCGGGAAGTTCAGCTCCGGTTGGCCGGCCTGCTCGGCCATCAGCCGGGTCAGCTCGGCCCGTTTCGCGTACCAGCGGGCTTCGACCTCGGCCAACTCCGACTGGGACTGGGTCCCGTCGAGCCGGAAGAGCGGCTGTCCGGCTTTAACCTTGTCGCCGTCCTTCACCAGGATCTCGGAGATGATCCCGCCCTCGAGATGCTGGACCGTCTTGCGATGGCTGGCCGGTGCCACCACCCCCGGAGCAATGGCCGCACCGACCAGCGGTGCCGTCGAGGCCCAGGTGCCGAGGCCACCGAAGAAGAGCAGGCCGATCGCGGTGCCGGCGATCAGCGCCGGGCGGATGGAGGTACTCTTCTCGAAGCTCTTGCCGCTGATGTGTTTTTGCATGCGCCGTCTCCGTCGCCGTCTAGCGCGTCAGGCGACGCGGGCCGGGCGGACCAGGGAAGGAATGACCTCGTCGCGGGGGCCGAGCTTGGTGATCGCACCCTGCTCCAGGACCATGACGAGATCGGCGTGGATGAGGACGTTCGGCCGGTGGGTCACGACGACGATCGTCGTGCCCTGCTCCTTCAGCTCGTGCAGGGCCGACATCAGGGCCGACTCGCCGGCGGTATCGAGATTGCTGTTCGGCTCGTCGAGGACGACGAAGCGCGGCCGGCCGTAGAGAGCTCGGGCGAGCCCGATGCGCTGGCGCTGCCCGCCCGAGAGCGGGAGGCCGCCGTCGGCCAGCACAGTGTCGTAGCCCTGCGGCAGGCGCAGGATCATGTCGTGGACGTCGGCCATCTTCGCCGCCTCGACGACCTTCTCCGGGTCGGGTGTCTCGGCCATGCGGGCGATATTGGCGGCGACGGTGCCGTGGAAGAGAGCCGCCTCCTGCGGCAGGTAGCCCAGATGCGGACCCCGCTGCTCGGGTGCGAGCTGATGCAGGTCCGCACCGTCGAGGCGCACCACACCCCGGCTCGGCCGTGCCGCACCGGAGATCACGCGGCAGAGCGTCGACTTGCCGGCCGCCGAGGGACCGACGACGCCCATCATGGTGCCGGGCTCCAGGCGGAAGGAGACGCTCTTCAGGATCTGACGGCCGTCGGGCAGGACGAGGCTGACCCCCTCGACCGCGACGCGGCCGTCCGGATCCGGCAGCGGCATGGGCTTCGGCGCCGGCTCGGCGCGCTCGACCATCTTTTCGAGCCGTTCCAGGCTGTCGCGTGCCTGGACGAGGCTGCGCCAGCTGCCGAGCAGCTGCTCGACCGGTGCCAGGGCCCGGGCAGTCAGGATCGAGGCGGCGATCATGCCGCCGCCGGTCAGCTGCCGTTCGATGACGAGGTAGGCGCCGAGGCCCATCACCCCGCCCTGCACGCCGAGGCGAATGGCGCGCACGAGGCCGTTCACCCAGCCACCGGCCTCGCCGGCGCGGGCCTGCAGCATCAGCGACGGCCGGCTCGCCTCCTTGAAGCGGCCCATGAGGGCGGGGAGCATGCCCATGCCCCGCACGACGTCGGCATAGCGGGACACCGCCTCGCCACGGGCCTGGGCCTGCAGGTTCAGCTCGTGCGCCTCCCTGAGGCGACGCCGGGTCAGGCTGTCGTTCAGCCAGCCGATCAGGAAGAGCAGGACCGCACTGCCGAGAGCGAACCAGGCGAGGATCGGGTGCAGGAGGTAGGTGACGAAGAAGGCCAGCGGCAGCCAGGGAGCCTCGAACACCGCCTGGACGGCGGGGCCCGTCATGGTGCCGCGGACGATGTCGAGCTCGCGCAGGGCCTGTCCGGCCGAGACGCCGCTGCGCGCCGCGGCGTCGAGGATTTCGCCCGACATCTTGTCGGAGAGCTTGGCGCCGGTGCGGTTCATGATCGACGCCCGCACGCCGTCGAGCCCGCCCATGCACAGCAGCGTGATGCCCAGCATCACGGTCAGCATTATAAGCGTCTCATAGTGCCCGCTCGAGAGGACGCGGTCGAAGATCTGCAGGGAGTAGAGCGAGACGGCGAGCATCAGGACCGAGATGCCGAAACTGACGGCCAGCGCCGCCGTCAGGCCAGGAGCCAGAATCTGGGCAATTCGCCGACGAAGCGAGCGCGGGCTCTGTGCCGACATGGTCCTCTCCCCCCACATCCCGACCAGCATGCAACGGGTCGGCGTCGGTATTCGGGATCGGCGGCGTCCACCCGAGCCCGCAGCGAGCCGGAACAGGCGGCTCTTGCGGGCAGGCCTTTCGCTGCCTGCTGCCCGAACCCTCTACCCCCCTTACGTTTCAGTCCAATGTCACGGGAGCGATGGTATCACGGACCGGTCCGGTCCGTGTGGGCAAAACCACAGCCCTGCGACCGACGATGCATATCGTCCTGCGCTCTATCGTCTCGCCCGGAGCACAGTGCGTGGCCGCCGGACCCCGACTTCCAACCCGGGGTGGCAGTGCTTGCGGCTCGGTCGGCGCCGGTCTACCTCCGCCGCCGGATCGCAAGGGGAATCCACCATGATCAAGGTCTGGGGGCGCACCAGCTCGTTGAACGTCCAGAAGGTGATGTGGGCGATCGACGAACTCGGCCTGGAGCACGAGCGGGTCGACGCCGGCGGCGCCTTCGGCAAGCTCGACACGCCCGAATTCGGCCGCCTCAATCCCAACCGCAAGATCCCGACGATCGAGGACGGTGCCACGGTCCTTTGGGAGTCTAACGCGATCGTCCGCTATCTCGCGGCCCAATACGGCGCGGGCTCGCTCTGGCCGGAGTCGCCGGCCGAGCGCTCTCTGGCGGACCGCTGGATGGACTGGCAGATCGCCGCCATCAACGTCGACCTCGGACCCGTTTTCCTGGGCCTCGTGCGGACTCCGGCCGAGAAGCGCGACGCGGCCGCCATCGAGGCTGCGGTCGACCGTCTGGCGGCGGCTTGGCCGATCCTCGACGACCATCTCGCGAACCGTCGCTTCGTCGCCGGCAACACGCTGACCATGGGCGACATCCCGATCGGCTGCGCCTTCTGGCGTTATCTGAACCTCGACATAAGGCGCCCGAAACTGCCCAACCTGCAGCTCTGGTTCCAGGCGCTGAAGGAGCGGGATCCCTTCCGCCGGAACGTCATGTTGCCGCTGAGCTGACCTCTTCCGATGGAGGCGGTGGGGGACCTGGTCGAGCCGCCGGCGTCGCTGCGCTCGCGCCTGCGCGACCTCTATTTCGGGGGCGACCCAAAGGCGACGGCGTTCCAGCTCGGTCAGCTCGTGTTCGATCTCGGAACGGTCGGGTTCTTCATCGCGACATCGTTCACGGCGACCGAAGGCTGGGTGCTGGGGCTCGACTATACGATCGCCGCCATCCTCATTCTCGACTTCCTGGCTCGGCTCTACGTCTCGCCGCGCCCGCTGCAGTATCTCCGGCAGCCCCTGACGATCGTCGATCTGGTGGTGATCGGCTCGCTGCTCGCCCCTGCCCTGCTCGAGAATCTCGGCTTCCTGCGCATCCTCCGCGCCCTGCGCCTGCTCCGCTCCTACAATGTCCTGCGTCTGCTCGAGCGCGAAGCACCGATCCTGCGCCAGCATATCCGGGCGATCCGCGCCGCGGTGAACCTGCTGGTGTTCGTCTTCGTCGTGGCCGCAATCGTCTTCGTCCGCCAGCACAAGATCAATCCGGACATCAACAACTATCTGGACGCGCTCTACTTTACGATGGCGACCCTCACCACCACGGGCTTCGGTGACATTACCCTGGAAGGCAGGGAAGGCCGGGTGCTGTCGATCTTCATCATGATCTTCGGTATCTCGCTGTTCCTGCAGCTGGTGCACGCCGTCTTCAAGAGCCGCAAGGTCGACTTCCCCTGCCCGCGCTGCGGCCTGCAGAACCACGATGCCGACGCCGTCCACTGCAAGGCCTGCGGGCAGATCCTCTGCATCCCTAACCCGGGCGACTGAGCGGCTTGGGCGGGCCGCTGCCCGGGCTCTGCGCGCTGGCGGCGGCCTACATGCTGAGCCAGTTCTTCCGTACCGCGCTGGCCGTCGTCGCACCCGAGATCGCGGCCGATCTCGGCCTGGACCCCGCCCGGCTGGGCTTCCTCTCCTCGACCTGGTTCGTCGCCTTCGCCGCTGCTCAGATACCGATCGGCGTCATGCTCGACCATGTCGGGCCGCGCCGCACTTGCGGGATCGTCTTCGCGGCCGCCGCGCTGGGCTGCGTGGTGTTCGCCACCGCTGGGAGCCTCGCCTGGGCCGCCTGCGGCCAGGCGCTGATCGGGGTCGGCTGCGCGCCGGTCTTCATGTCGACCCTCGTCGTGCTGGCCCGCTGGTACCCGCCGGCCCGCTTCGCGACGCTCTCCTCGATCGTGCTCGCCACCGGCAGCCTCGGCACCGTGCTGGGGGCCACCCCGCTGGCGCTTGCCGCCCACTGGCTGGGCTGGCGGGGTGCAATCCTCGGCATGGGCGGCCTCGTCGCCGTGGCCTCGCTCCTCGTGCTGCTGCTCGTGCGCGACCGGCCGGCGGGGATGGCCGCACCGCCGCGCGAGACCCTGGCCGGTGCACTTCGGGGCGTCGCCGAGGTGATGCGCAACCGGTCGCTGCTCCTGATCCTGCCGATCAGCTTCACCGGCTACGCCGTGCTAGTGACCGTGCGGGGCTTGTGGGCCGGTCCCTACCTCGCCGAGGTGTTCGGCATGGACGCCGTGGCGCGGGGCAACGTGCTGCTGCTGATGTCGCTCGGCATCGTCGGCGGCACGCTGGTCTACGGCATGCTGGAGCGACGGCTCGACCGCCGCCGCCTGCTGGTGCTCTGCGGCTGCTGCGCGGTAATCACCTGTCTGGCACTTCTGGCCCTGGTCGGCAGCCGCTCGGCGCTGCTCGCCTCCATCCTCCTGGTCGGCATCGGCACCTGTGGCGCCACCTACGCCATCGTCATGGCCCAGGCGCGCCGGTTCCTGGCCGACAAGGAGGTGGGCCGCGGCTTCACGCTCCTGAACTGCGCCTGCTTCGCCGGGGCGGCACTCTTGCAGGCGATCACGGGCCTCGTCCTCTCCGCCGCGCACGACGCGGGCATCACGGGACCGGGCGCCTTCTCGATTCTCTTCGCCTTCATCGCCGGCTGGCTCGGAATAGCGGCCGCGATTCACACCCGCAGCCGGGACCTGCGCCTCAGCCGCGCGGTCGCAGGTCGATGAGGCGGCGCGCCTTGCCCAGCGAGCGCTCGACGGCCCCCGGCTCCTTCACCACCACGGTCGCGGAGACGCCGCAGCGGCTGCGGATGTGATGGCGGAGGTCGGCCGACGCCGCGGCGCGAGTCGCATCGTCCGCCGCCTCGGGACGCGCCTCGACGACCACGGTCAGCTCGTCCAGCGGTCCATGCCGCCGCATCTCGAGGAAGTAATGGAGCGTCAGCCGCGGATCGCTCTGCAGCAATTCCTCGATCTGCGAGGGAAAGAGGTTCACGCCGCGCACGATCAGCATGTCGTCGCTGCGGCCGGTGATCTTCTCCATCCGCCGCATGCTGCGCGCCGTGCCGGGCAGGAGGCGGGTCAGATCGCGGGTGCGATAGCGGACGACCGGCATCGCCTCCTTGGTCAGCGAGGTGAAAACGAGCTCGCCCATCTCGCCGTCGGGCACAGGCTCGCCCGTCGCGGCGTCCACGATCTCGGGATAGAAATGGTCCTCCCAGACGTGCAGGCCGTCCTTCGTCTCGACGCACTCGTTTGCGACACCGGGCCCGATCACCTCGCTGAGGCCGTAGATGTCGACCGCGTGCATCGAGAAGCGGCGCTCGATCTCCGAGCGCATCGCCTCGGTCCAGGGCTCGGCCCCGAAGATGCCGACCTCGATCGAGCACTCGCGGCTGTCGATCCCCTCGCGATCGAACTCGTCGGCGATCGCCAGCATGTAGGAGGGGGTCACGGCGATGAGGTTCGGCTTGAAGTCGGAAATCAGCTGCACCTGCCGCTCGGTCATGCCGCCCGACATGGGCACCACCGTGCAGCCCAGGCGCTCGGCGCCGTAGTGCAGGCCGAGGCCGCCGGTGAAGAGGCCGTAGCCGTAGACGACGTGGATGATGTCGCCCGGCCTTCCGCCAGCCGCACGGATCGAGCGCGCCACGACCTCGGACCAGGTGTCGATGTCGGCCCTGGTGTAGCCGACGACCGTGGGCTTGCCCGTCGTTCCCGAAGAGGCGTGGATTCGGACGACCTGCTCGCGCGGCACGGCGAAGAGGTTGAAGGGATAGGCCTCGCGCAGATCGTCCTTGGTCGTGAAGGGGAACTTGCGCAGGTTCTCGAGGCGGTGAAGGTCGTCCGGGTGCACGCCGGCGGCGTCGAACTTCGCCTTGTAGGCCGGGACGTTGTCGTAGGCGTGGCGCAGCGACCAGCGCAGGCGGCCCAGCTGCAGGGCCGCGATCTCGTCCCGGCTCGCGACCTCGATCGGGTCCAGATCCTCGCGCCGCGGGCTCCTGTCGGTGCGCATGCCTGCCGTCCCTGATTGTCGATTCGTTTTCCCTTGATATCGAGGCTACAGGAGCGGCTTCGCAGCGCAAAGGGAGGCCGATGGTCGAGCGTGGCCGTCATTTTCTGATGCTGCCCGGGCCGACGCCCGTGCCCGAGCGTGTCCAGCGGGCGATGCTGGTGAGCGGCATCGACTTCGCCTCGCCCGAGTTCGTGGCGAGTGCGCGCAGCTGCCACCGCGACCTCGCCCGCCTCTTCGGCACCGCGGGCGAGGTGATCGCCTACATCGCCAACGGCCACGGGGCCTGGGAGGTGCCGCTCGTCAACCTGTTCGAGCCCGGCGACACGATCCTCGTCACCGGCACCGGCCGGTTCTCCCGCTCCTGGTCGGAGATGGCCGAGCATCTGGGCCTCGTCGCCGTCGAGACGGCCACCGACTGGCGCCGCGCCTTCGACCCGGACCTGATCGCCGAGCGCCTCGCCGCCGACCGCGAACACCGGATCAAGGCCGTGCTGGCCGTCCATACCGAGACGGCGACGGCCTGCACGGGCGACCTGCCGGCCCTGCGGCGCGCCATGGACTCGACTGGGCACCCAGCATTGTTGGCGGTCGACGCCATCGCCTCGCTCGGCGTCGAGCCCTTCGCCATGGACGAGTGGGGCATGGACGTCGCCCTCTCGGCCTCGCAGAAGGGCCTGATGCTGCCGGCGGGGCTCGCGTTCGTGGCGCTGAACGGCAAGGCCATGGCCGTCGCCGAGCGCTGCCGCCACCCGCGCCGCTACTGGGACATCCAGTTCCGCCGCGGCGACGAGAGCTACATGTGGTTTCACGGCACGCCGCCGGTGCAGGCGATGTTCGGCCTGCGCGCCGCCCTCGACATGCTGTTCGAGGAAGGCCTCGATACCGTCGTGGCCCGCCACCGCCGCCTCGCCGACGGCGTGCGCCGCGCGGTCGCCGCCTGGAGCGAGGCCGGGGCGATGGAGATCAACGCGCTCCAGCCCGAGCAGCGGTCCAACGCGGTGACGGCGATCCGCACCGAAGAGGGCCTCGATCCCGTCCGGCTGCGGCAGGTGACGCGCGAGCGCTTCGCCCTCTCAATCGGCGGCGGCCTCGGCGACCTGCAGGGCCGCGCCTTCCGCATCGGCCATCTGGGCGATCTCAACGAGCCGATGGTCCTGGGGGCGCTCGGTGCCATCGAGGCCGCGTTCCGCGTCTGCGACTTTCCCTTCCGCAGCGGGCTCGACGCCGCGGCCGCCTACTTCGCGGAAGCCTCGCCCTCGACCGGCACGACGTGACCCTGCAGCCGATAGCTGTTGCCGCGGAAAAGCGCGATGAGGTGGCCCTTCTGGTCGCGCACCTCGACGTCGTAGACGCCCGTGCGCCCGGCGCGGGTGACCTCGGCGGCGTGCGCCTCCAGCACGTCGCCGCCGCGGGCCGGCCGCACGAAGCTGATCTGGGCACCCTGCGCCACCGTCACCTCGTTGCGCGCGTTGCAGGCGAAGGCGAAGGCGGAATCGGCGAACGTGAAGATGATCCCGCCGTGGCAGGTGCCGTGGCCGTTCAGCATGTCCTCGCGCACGGGCATCCGCAGACGGGCGCTGCCGGGGGCGATCTCGAGCAGCGTCATGCCCATGGCCTGCGAGGCCGGGTCGCGGGCGAACATCTCCCGGCCGACGCGATGCGCCAGATCGTACTCGCTCATCAACTCTCCCAGATGCGCCGCTTGAGCCAGAGGCAGGGCCGGTAGCGGTCGCCGCCATAAGCCGCCGCCAGCCGCTCGATCACGGCGACGACCCGTTGCCAGCCGATCCGCTCGGCCCAGGCGAGCGGCCCCAACGGGTAGGCGACGCCGAGGCGCATCGCCGTGTCGACCGCGTCGGCCGTCGCCACCTGCTGCTGCACGGCGTCTGCGGCCTCATTGGCCAGCATCGCCATGGTGCGCATGATCACGAGCCCCGGCACGTCGGCGACCGGGCTCACCGCCTTGCCCAGAGCGCCGAACAGGCCGGCCGCGGCCGCCAGTGCCTCGGGATGGTTTGCCGTGACGGCGACGCGGCTGGCGGTGGCGTAGTCGAGGGCGAGATCGAACAACGCCACCTTGCCGCCGCGCTCGGACGCACAGCGGCCGTCGGTAAGGGCGAGAACGACCTCGCCGAGGCGGAGCAGCCCCTCACCCGCCCGCCGTGACACCTGAATGCCGGCGACGGAGATCAGGGGGAGCAGCGCCTCGGCCGGTCCGAGGTCGCCCTCGACGATGATCGACGCCGGGGCCGACCCCGCGGCGACCGTCGCCGCCTGGGGCCGTTCGGCGCCCTGGTCGTAGCGATAGAACCCGCGACCCGACTTCCGCCCCAGCCAGCCGGCCTCCACCAACTCGTCCTGGACCGGCGAGGGCTGGAAGCGGCGGTCGTAATCGAAAGTGGTGAAGACCGAGCGCGTCACGGCGGCGTTGATGTCCTGGCCGATCAGGTCGGTCAGCTCGAACGGGCCCATGCGGAAGCCGCCGGCCTCGCGGTAGATCGCATCCAGCGTCGCGACGTCCGCGGCACCCTCGGCCAGAAGGCGCAAGGCCTCGCCGTAGAACGGACGGGCCACCCGGTTGACGATGAAGCCCGGCGTGTTGCGCGCCAGGACCGGCGTCTTGCCCCACGCCGCCGCCGTGTCGACCAGCGTCGCGGCGACCTCCTGTGCCGTCGTCAGTCCGGCCACGATCTCGACCAGCGGCAGGACCGGTGGCGGATTGAAGAAGTGCATCCCAGCGACCCACTCGGGCCGGGCGAGGCCGGCGGCGATGGCCGTGATCGACAGCGAGGAGGTGTTGCTGGCGAGGATGGCATCAGGCGCGACCCGCGCTTCGAGGGCGCGAAACAGCTCGCGCTTGGCCGCAAGCTCCTCGACGATCGCCTCTACCACGAGCCCCGCCGGCGCCAGCGCCGCGAGGTCGCTCACGGGCTCGATCCGGCCGACGATCGCATCGGCTTGCGCCTTGGCGAGCCGCCCCTTCGCGACCGGCCCTGCCAGCCGGCCCAACAGCACCTCACGCGCCGATACGGCGGCACCCGGGCGGACGTCGAACAGCAACACGGGATGCCCGGCCGTCGCCGCGACCTGGGCGATGCCGGCCCCCATCGTCCCCGCACCGACAATGCCGACCGGGCTGGTCTTCGCCAGAGCCGCCATCAGCTGCCGGTGAAGCGAGGCGGACGCTTCTCGGCGAAGGCGCGGACACCCTCGGCATAGTCATTCGACCGGCCGGCCCGGCGCTGCAGGTCGCGCTCCAGGTCGAGCTGGGCGTCGAGATCGTTGTCGGCCGCGGCATCCAGCGCCTGCTTGATGAGGCCCAGGCCCAGCGTCGGGCCCGCTGCCAGCGCGCGGGCGAGCTTGGAGGATTCCTCGGCCAGCTTGTCGTCGTCGACGCAGCGCCAGATGAGACCCCACTCGGCCGCCTGCTCGGCGGAGAGCTTGTCGCCCAGCATGGCGAGGCCGCGTGCCCGGGCGGACCCCACCAGCTGCGGCAGGAACCAGGTGCCGCCCGAATCGGGAACAAGGCCGATCTTGCAGAAGGCCTGGATGAAGGACGCCGAGCGCGCCGCCAGGACGATGTCGCAGGCCAGCGCCAGATTGGCGCCGGCCCCGGCCGCCACACCGTTAACCGCGCAGACCACGGGCTTCGACATGGCGCGCAGGCGGCGGATCAGCGGGTTGTAGAGCCGCTCCAGCGTGTCGCCGAGATCGGGGGCGGCCCCGCCCTCGCCCATGATGCGGTCGCCGAGGTCCTGCCCCGCGCAGAAGCCGCGACCCGCGCCGGTCAGGAGCACCGCGCGCACCTCCCGATCCGCTTCGGCACGGGCCAAAGCGGAGGCCAACTCCTTGTGCATCGTCTCGTTGAAGCTGTTGAGCTTGTCCGGCCGGTTCAGCACGAGGGTGGCGACCCCCTCCGCCCGTGTCTCCAGGACCGTCGCCTCGGCCATTACCCGTCTCCCGGCCCGCTTGGACCCTTGGTGCAGGTCCGATACGAGCAGCCTCGCCACGAGCCGGCAAGATCGATCCGAGCCCGGACTCGCGAACGAGCGCAGCAGGAGCATCGATTGCGGAAACCTTAACCCCAGCGCATCCGGCTACGGCGATTGTCCATAAGCGTAGCGTGGTATGTGCGCCGCCAGCGACAAGCAGTCCCGATCGCATTGCGACCTCAACTTCGACGCGATTTTCTCCCCACATTGCTTAACGGAAACGGCGACGGCGGATGCACCGCGAGCGGTTGAATCGGGCCGAGAACGGACGCCGAGGTCATGAATGATGATGGGCGTCCGCACCGCAGGCGGCCGCTGTCGGGACGAGAGATCAGGCTCGGTTCGCCGGATAGAGGCCGGCCAATCCGTTTCGTTACTACGCTGCAATACAGGCTGGAACGGTCAAGATAGGAGCGCCCACCATGTCCAACTTCAATTTCGTCGCCGCCGGCATCTTCAAGTCCGGCATGGCTAGAAACGCCGATGATCTCTCGATCGCTGCCATACCGGTGGCCGGCCACCTCGCGTCACTACAGGTGTTCGCCGGCGACGGTATCGTCGACAGTCTCACCGGAACCTCGGGCGACGATGCGATCTTCTATGACTTCTACTCGTCACGGGATCATCTGCAGCAGCGGATCAGCGGTATCGCCTTCATCGATGCCGGCGACGGCAACGACATCGTCGACCTTACGTCCTCTACACTCCCCGACTACTCGACGTTCGTCACCATCTTCGGCAACAACGGTGACGACACGATCTGGAGTGGCAGCGGCAACGACTTCCTGCGGGGCGGGGCCGACAATGATTTTCTCTGGGGCGGCGCCGGCAACGACGACATCCGCGGCGGCACCGGCAACGACAAGCTGTACGGCTTCACCGGCGACGACATTCTGGAATGTGATCTCGGAACCGACCGGCTGTCGGGTGGTGCGGGCAACGACAAGTTCGTGATCCAGGCCGGGACACCCGGGGCAGCGGCACTGAACATCATCGAGGATTTCACCCCCGGCGGCACCGACGACGTGCTGGAATTGCGCGGCTTTCCCTTGGATTTTACCGCATTGCAGAGCAGATTGAGCGTCGGCGGTTCCGGCAATCTCCAGTTGAACCTGAACGGGTTTGCGGAATCGTCGCATGATTCCGGAACCATCGAGTTCACTGGGATCACCACCATTGGAGCAGTGACGAGCGCCGACTTCATCTTTGTTTGAGACCAAAAGGGGATAGCAACGACCGTGACGGGCAAGAACGAAAACGGGCTCCCAGTCGAGGTCACGACCGCCGCGGACGCCACTGATCGGGCCGAGGTCGAGGCCGCTCGCCGGCGGGAGCTGCTGCGCAAGGCCGGCGCCTGGGCCGCAGCCGCACCGATCATGCTGGCCCTGTTCGATCCTATTCGCGCGGAGGCCGACTGCATCGGGGATCCGGAGTGCGAACTGTCGTTTTGAAGCCGGCGCCGAGCGGACGCCATCGGTAGCAGCACCCGTAGCTTAGGCGATGGCGTCCACCCTGGGAGAACCAGCTGCCCTGTTCGCCGAGCATACGGTCGACGAGGGCATGGTGCTGCTGCACCGGCCGAGCGGGCGCGTGCTCCTGCTCAACCCGGTTGCAGCCCGGTTCTGGGCGGTGCGCCACAAGCCCTCCGCCCTGGCGCTCGCAGCCGCGGACCTTTGTGGCCAGGGGCCCGGCGGCGCGGCGGAGGTCCGACGGTTGCTCGAGGAGTGGTCGTCGCTGGACGGTCTTCGCGCACCGCCGTCCGTAGCGGACGACTCCCCGATACCGGCACCGGCCGCGCGTCCGGCGCTCGATCGCGTCTATGCGCTCGGACCACGACCGGCTCGTGTCGTTTGTGACGACGCCGAGGTTGCGGCCTCGATCGAGGCGATGGCGACGGCAGCCGCCTCGTCCGGCGACGCTGCCGCCGACCTCGTCCTGCGTCGCGCAGCAGACGGCGATCGTGCCCTGGTGCTCGTCCAGGACGGCCACCCGGTGCACCGGACGCTTGCACCCCACGCCGCCCGCTGGACGCTGCTCCGACGCCTCTGGACGCTCTGCAACCCCGGCCGTACCGCACTGGGCCTGCTGCACGCCTCGGCCGTGGCAGGCGGACGAGGTGCGGTCGTCCTCGCCGGCACCTCGGGCTCGGGCAAGACCACGCTGACCCTCGCCTGCACGCGCGCCGGCCTGTGCTTCGTCGCCGACGACCTGACACCCCTGCTGCCTCCCGCCGAGGTGAGCGCCGTCCCGCTGGCGGCGAGCCTCAAGGCGAGCGGCTGGCCGGTCACGCAGGCCCTGTTCCCCGAGATCGAAGCCCTGACCCCGCTCCGCTCGGGCGGCCAGATGGTGCGCTATTTCCTGCCGGAAGAGTGGCGGCGGGCGCCCGCCGGCTCCGCCTTTCCGGTTCGTGCGTGCGTGTTCCCCGAGTTCACGCCCGGCGCCGGGATGCGGCTGGACCGCATCCCGAGCGGCGAGATGCTGGCGCGGCTGGCGGCCACCGGATCGCCACCTCCCTCGGCGGAGGCATCGCTGCGCGCTTTCCTGGACTGGGCGACGAGCACGCCCGCCTATCTGCTCACCTACGGCGACACGGCAGCCGCCGTCCGCGCGGTCGAGTCCCTTGCCTGACCAAAAGGCCACGCGGCGCTGCGGCCTCGGCGCCATGCGCCTCGTCGGCCACATCCTCGGCCGGAGGCTGGACGGACAGGATCCGGACCCGGACACGTTGGCGGGGGCGGACTGGGACGAGGCCGTGCGCTGTGCCGCGCTCGCCAAGGTCCTGCCCGCCCTAGGGGCAGCCCTCGCGGGCCCGTCCCTGCAGCGGCTGCCGGAACCCGCCGCGACGCTGCTGAGCGAGGCCGCCGCCGCCAACGGGGCGCGTAACGTACGGCTGCGGGCCGAGCTGTCGGAAATCGTGCGGCTGCTCCATGGAGCCGGATTGCGGCCGGTACTTCTCAAGGGTGCTATCCGTCTCATCGACGACCTCTATCCGAGCCCAGCCTGGCGCTTCCTGGGCGATCTCGACCTCCTGCTGCCCGACGCGGGTGCCGCCGAAACGGCCTGTCGCCTGCTGACCGAAGCGGGTTGGGGCACGCGGGAGTACCCGAGCGGGGCCGCACGCCCCGAGCATCATCTACCACCGCTGCGCCGCCCGGGGGGTGCCGCGGCGCTCGAGATCCATACTGCCCTCTTCGACGACCCCAGGCTCGCGTCGGTGCTCGCCGCACGGGACGTGCTGCGGGATGCCGCGGCCGTGACCGTCGGCTCGATCACGGTCTGCATTCCCAGCCGCGAGCACCAGCTTCGGCACGTCGTGGCTCACGCCCAGCTGCATCATCGCCTTCACGCCGTGGGCCGCCTCGACCTCCGCGGCCTGCTAGAAACCCGGCTCCTCCTCGCCTCCATCGGGCCAAGTTCCGCCCAGGATCTGGTGCACGCGCTCGGACGCGTTGGCCATGGATCGGCCGCCGAAGCATGGCTCCTGACCCTTCAGGACCTCATGGGCATGCCGCCCGGCATCCCCACTACGCGAGCCGGCCTCTGGGCGCATCTCATGATGCGGCGGGGCATGCTCCAGCAGAACCACGCCTGGGCCGATGCCCTGGGCGCCGCGGCGGGCTTCTATGTGTCAACGGCCGATCTGGTCCTGTCCGAGACGGCCCGCCGCGGCCGGTTCCTGCGCAATGTGACGACGGCCGACTTCTACCGCCGCCGCTACTGCGAGGTCCGCCGGCTGCTCGGCACCCGCTGACACCCGCCCGAATGGACCCTCCGAGGCCGAACTGATACGAGCGGGCTCCCCGGAATGGGGCACGATCGATCGGGAGCGCGGCGATGAGCGAGCTGTACGCCAAGCACGAAGCCACGCTGGAGGCCGCGCTTACGGCCATCCAGTCCCGCGGCTTCTGGAGTGCTTATCCCGAGATTCCGTCCGGCCGGATCTACGGCGAAACCGCCGCTGCCGACGGCAAGGCGGCGTTCGAGGCCAGGCTGAACCGCCCGTTCCAGCTCGACCGGCCGACGCGCGGCGGCCGAATTGGGGCCGAGCGTAGCCCTTACGGCTTCGATCTGGGCGTCGCCTACCCCGCCCCGGATGTCGACGCGATGCTGGCAGCGACGACCGCCGCCCTGCCGGCGTGGCGCCGGGCCGGCATCGACGCGCGGATCGGCGTGGTATTGGAGATCCTGCAGCGCCTGCACCGGCACAGCTTCGAGCTGGCGCACGCGGTCATGCACACGACCGGCCAGGGCTTCATGATGGCCTTCCAGGCCGGAGCACCCCACGCGCAGGATCGGGGATTGGAGGCGGTGGCCTATGCGGTGGCCGCGATGCGCCGGGTACCCGAGCACACGCTGTGGGAGAAGCCGGCCGGCAAGGACAAGGTGGAGCGGTTCCGGAAGGTTTACGAGATCGTTCCGCAGGGCATCGGCCTCGTGATCGGCTGCGCCACCTTCCCGACATGGAACAGCTACGGCGCCCTGTTCGCGAACTTGGTCTGCGGCAATCCCGTGCTGGTGAAGCCGCATCCACGCGCCGTGCTGCCGCTGGCGATCACGGTCGAGACCGCCCGCGCCGTGCTGGCCGAGGCGGGCCACGATCCGAGCCTCGTCCAACTCGTCGTCGACACCGAGGAAGCGCCGATCGCGCAGGATCTGGCCGTCCGCCCGGAGATCCGGCTCGTCGACTTCACCGGGTCGAGTGCCTTCGGCGACTGGCTGGAAGCGCATTGCCCGCAGGCGCAGGTCCGCACCGAGAAGGCCGGCGTCAATCCCGTGGTCGTGCACTCGACGGGCGACTTCAAGGGCATGATCCGCAACCTCGCCTTCTCGCTCTCGCTCTATTCGGGGCAGATGTGCACGACCCCGCAGAACCTGTTCGTGCCCGAGGGCGGCATCGACACCGACGAGGGCCGCAAGAGCTTCGACGAGGTGACGGGGGCACTGGCCGTCGGCGTCGACAAGCTCCTGGGCGACGCCGAGAGGGCCTGCGAGGTGCTGGGCTGCATCCAGAGCCCGGCGACGCTGACCCGGATCGACAAGGCGGCACAGGAGGCGGGCAACGCCGTGCTGCGCGCCTCTACGCCGCTCACCCATCCGGCCTTCCCCGACGCGACGGTGCGGACACCGCTCATGTTGAGGGCCACGACCGCGGACCGGGACCGCTACCTGCAGGAACTGTTCGGCCCGATAAGCTTTGCGGTCGCCTGCCGTGACGCCGACGAGGCGCTGGCCGAGGCCGCGGCGGGTGCCAAGGTGAAGGGTGCCATCACGGCTGCCGTCTACAGCACCGACGAGGCGTTCCTGCACCGGGCCGAGGAGGCGATGCTCGATGCCGGCGTGGCGCTGTCCGAGAACCTGACCGGCGGCACCTTCGTGAACCAGTCGGCCGCCTTCAGCGACTACCATGTCTCGGGGGCGAACCCCGCCGGCAACGCGTCGCTGACCGACGACGCCTTCGTCGCCGGCCGCTTCCGCATCGTCCAGCGCCGCCAGCCGGTCGCCTGACATGGCGATCTACGCCTATGCCGGGATCCGGCCTGTCGTCCACGAGACGGCCTTCGTGCACCCGATGGCGACCGTGATCGGCGACGTCATCATCGGCGCCGGCGTGCTCATTGCCCCCGGCGCCTCGCTCCGCGGCGACATGGGGCGGCTGATCGTCGAGGACGGCGCCAACGTGCAGGACTGCTGCGTCATGCACGGCTTTCCCGGAACGGACTGCGTCATCGAAGAGGACGGCCATATCGGCCACGGTGCCGTGCTTCACGGCTGCCGGGTGGGTCGCAACGCGCTGGTCGGGATGCACGCCGTCGTCATGGACGGGGCGGTGGTGGGCGAGAACGCGTTCGTCGCGGCGATGGCCTTCGTGAAGGCCGGATTCGAGGTGCCGGCGGGGCACCTCGTCGCCGGCATCCCGGCCCGGGTCGTGCGCGAGCTGAAGGCCGAGGAGATCGCCTGGAAGGCCGCGGGTACCCGCGAGTACCAGGCGCTGACCCAAAACCATCTGGAAACGATGGAGCCCTGCGAGCCCTTACGGGCGGTGGAGCCCGACCGGCCCCGACTGCCCTCGCTCACGGATCACAAGCCGCTCTACGCGACGAAAAAGAGCTAGGTCGACGGGGCCACGCCCTTGTCGCTCGTCACCTTGCGCAGGAAGAACAGCGCCACAACGGCGACGACGCCGATGATCGCGATGCTGACCGCCGCCTGATCGAGGAAAGCCAGGAAGGCCGCACCTAGCATCAGCATCACGCCGACGATGCAGAGCCGCCAGTCGACGTAGAGGCCGTCGAGGAAGGTCGCCAGCGCCAGCAACTGCAGCAGCACGATGCCCGTCACGTCGTCGCTGACGAGGCGCTCCACCATCGGCGTGTTGATGATGAACATCGCGACGATGAGCGCACCCCAATGGGCGACCTGGACCAGTGCCCGTTTCATCTTGTCATCGCCCTCGCGGACAAAGACGTGGACGATGGCGATGATGCCGTAGAGGACGGCGACGAGCCGCCAAGTCGAGCGCGCCGACTGCGGGTACATGTCGGAGAAGGCAACGCCGATCACGGCGATCACGATCATGACGAGGTAAGGGAGCAGCCGCCAGATGAGCGACGGCCCCTTGGACTCGGGCTCCGTCACGGGGTGGATGGTTTCCGACGGCTCGACATACTCGGCCATGACGCTTGTTCTCCCTCGCCACCGACGCCTGCCTAGCACAAGGCCCGGCAACAGGTCAGCCGCCGGTCCTTGCGACCTCTACGTCAGAGGACCTGGAAAATCTGACCGGTGAGCAAGCCTTCGACGCTCTTCACATAGGCCTGCGCCACCTTGGCCGCAGGCACCGGGATGTGGCCACGGAAATAGGGTCCGAAGCTGCCCAGCGACTCCTCCAAGAGCCCGGGGCTGACGGCGTTCAGCCGGATTCCGCGGGGCAGCTCGATCGCCGCCGCCCGGACGAAGGAGTCGATCGCCCCGTTCACCAGCGACGCACTGCTGCCGAAGCGGATCGGATCCTGGCTGAGCACGCCGCTCGTGAGCGTGAAGGAGCCGTTGTCGTTCACGAACTCGCGGCCGATCAGGACGAGGTTGACCTGCCCCATCAGCTTGTCGTCGAGGCCGACGCGATACTCGGCGTCCTGCATCGTCTCGAGGGGGCCGAAATGCACCTTGCCGGCGCAGGAGACGAGCGCGTCGAAGCGGCCGATCTTCTCGTAGCCGGCACGGATCGACGCCGGATCGCGGATGTCCATCGCCACCGCCCCGTTGCGGCCGACGCGGACGATCTCGTGGTGCTCGTAGAGCGCACGGTCGACCGCCTGGCCCACGGTGCCCGAGGCACCGACGATCACGATCCGCATGCGCTCACTCCTCCCCGATCAGTCCCGGCAATTGTGGAAGCTCCGTGAACACGAGTGCGGCACCGGCCGCAAGTAGGGCCTCGCCGAAACCCGCGCCGCCGGCATGGCCGCCGCCGGCAAAGCCCAGCGCCCGCATGCCAGCCGCCCGCGCGGCCAAGACACCGGCGAGGCTGTCCTCCACCACCACACACCGCCCGGGCTCCGCCGCCATCTGCCTCGCGGCATGGAGGAACAGATCGGGTGCCGGCTTGCCGCGCTTCACCATGGTGGCGCTGAAGATGTGCGGCGCCAGCAGCGGCAGGAGCCCGGTCAACTCCAGCGCCAGCTCGATGCGGTCGGGCGAGCTGGAGGATGCCACGCAGCGCGGCACCGCCAGCGCTTCCAGCATGTCCCTGGCGCCTCGGATGGGGCGCAGCTCGCTCCGGAACGCGTCGAACAGCCGGCCGCGCATCGCCGTCGAGAACACGGCCGAGAGGTCCCGGCCGTAGCGGCGCTCCAGTGCCGCGCGGTTGGTGGCGAGGCTGCGGCCGAGGCACTGCTCGTAGGCGTCCTCGACCGTGAACGGGATGCCCTCGGCCACCATCGCCTCGGCCATGATCCGGGCCGAGATCGGCTCGCTGTCGACGAGCACCCCGTCGAGGTCGAAGATCACGAGATCGGTGGACAAGGGTCGGAAGGCCTACTCGTCGCAGGTGTGGCCGAACTCGGCCAGACCCTCGGCCAGATAATCGGCCAGCAGCGGCAGGCCCAGGAGATATTCCGCCGTGCGGTCGTTGTGCGCCCGGCGTGCCTCGCCCACGGCGTCGTTCCACTCGCTCTTGGAGAAGCTGCCGCGGCCCACCCAGGCAAGGGCCACGAGTTCGACCTGCTCGTCCTCGTTCAGCTCGTTGATGAAGCCGGTCAGCTCCTCGCGGGTGGCATCGTCGTCGCGGTCCTCCAATATCTCGACCATGTCGTCGTCGATCATGTTCGAGGATTCGTCGCCGTCGCCCGGGTCGACCTTGGCATCCACCACCCTGGCCTGGACGATGACGTAGCAGACCTTGTCGGGATCGATCGTCAGCATGAGTTCGCTGTTCCTCGTGAGTTCCAGGCCGTAGGAACGTCCCGGACACAGCAGTGTAGCCACGTGGTGCTGCACACCGTTTTCGCAGTGCCGGGCCGCGATCCGCCCGGTAGACTTGAGCACATAACCGCCAAAGGCTCGCGACAGCGACCATGTCCAATCCGCAGCGATACGTAAACCGCTCGATCCTCTTCCTGGTGCTGGCCCTCGCCATGGCGGGAGCGCTCTACCAGATCATCCTGCGGGCCTTTCAGTACAATCCCTACCTCAACGGCCTGATCCTTCTCGTCCTGCTGTTCGGCGTCTTCTACAATCTGCGCCGGATGCTGCGCCTCAAGGCGGAGAGCCGCTGGATCGCCGCGGTGCGCAACGGCACCCCCGGCGTGTCGTTGCAGGACGCCCCGCGCCTGATGGCCCCGATCGCCGCCGTGCTCGGCGAGCGCCAGCGCAAGCCTAGAGTGGCCGCACTTTCCGCCCTCTCGATGCGCTACCTGCTGGACAGCACGCACGACCGGCTCGACGAGAACCGCGACATCGCCCGCTACCTCACGGGCCTCCTCATCTTCCTGGGCCTGCTCGGCACCTTCTGGGGTCTGCTGGAATCGATCCAGACGATCAGCGGTGTGATCTCCGGCCTCACCGTGTCGAGCGGCGACCTGGGCGCCGCCTTCGAATCGCTGAAGGCGGGCCTCAGCCGGCCGCTCACCGGCATGGGCACGGCGTTCAGCGCCTCGCTGTTCGGCCTCGCCGGCTCGCTCCTCCTGGGCTTCCTCGATCTGCAGGCGAGCCAGGCCGAGCACGGCTTCGCGCTCGACGTCGAGGAATGGCTCTCCGGGCAGACCCGGCTCACCGGTCCCGAGGGCCCGGTCGGGGAAGGCGGACCCGCCATGCCGGCCTACGTCTCGGCCCTCCTGCAGCAGACGGCCGACAATCTGGAGCGGATCGAGGAGCTGCTGGCCCGGAGCGAGAGCGAGCGGGGCGAGCTGCGGGTGGCTCTCGGCAACCTCGCCCAGAGCATCGGCACGATGGCGACCTCGCAGCAGGCGCTGGCCCAGCAACTCGGGCAGACCGGGGCCGGGATGCTGGATCCCGCGACCCGCGACCATATCCGCAACACCGACGTGCAGATCGCGCGGCTGATCGAGGAGATGGGCCGCGGCCGGCAGGAGCTGACGCGCGAGCTGCGGAACGAGATCAAGCTCGTCGCCCGCACCATCGCCATCATCGCCGGCGAGCCGCAGGCCGTTCGGGACTGAGCCGGTGGCCCGCTCGCGCTCCTCGCGGCACAATCTCGACATCTGGCCGGGCTTCGTCGACGCGCTCTCGACGCTGCTGCTCTCGGTCATCTTCCTCCTGGTCGTCTTCGTGCTGGGCCAGTTCCTCCTGGGGCAGCTGCTCCAGGGCAAGGACCAGGCGATGAGCACGCTGCGGTCGCAGGTGCAGGACCTGACGACGAAGCTCGGGCTGGAGCAGGACACGGCCGACGAGCTGAAGCGCACACTGAGCCGCCTCAACGCCGATCTGCGGCAGGCTTTCGTGGCCCGCGACGACACGGCGACCCAGCTCGAGACCGCTTCGGCCGAGCGCGACCAGCTGGCCGACCGCGTCGTGGTGATGACCCGCGAGCAGGCGATGATGCAGCGCTCGCTCGATTCGCTGCGCCAGGAGACCGACGAGGCCCGCAGTGCCGCCAGCGCGCTGGCCAAGGAAGCGGACGCCGCCAAGGCGACGGTGAAGACCGACAAGGAGCAGATCGAGCTGCAGCTGGGTCAGCTCGTGCAGCTGCAGAACGACATCAAGGCGCTGCAGGCGACCCGGGCCGATCTGGAGAAGCAGCTGGCCGACGCGACCGGAGCGACGGGCACGGAGCGCGACCGCTCGAAGGCGCTGGAGGCCCGCCTCGCGGATGCCGAAACGCGGACGGTGCTGGCCCAGAAGGAGATCGAGCAGCGCGATCTGCGGCTCGAAGAGCTCACCCGCAAGCTCACCGAATCCGAGGGCAAGGCCACCAGTGCCGGCCAGTCCGAGGCGCAGGCCCTGGCCGACGTCAGGCGCCTCGAAAGCCAGATCGCAGCCCTCAACCTGCAGCTGGCCGACCTCGGTGCCCTGCTCGGCGTGCGCCAGGGCGAGATCGACAAGCAGAAGGCCACGATCGAGGACCTGGGGCAGCGGCTCAACGTGGCGCTCGCCGCCAAGGTCGAGGAGCTGTCGCAGTACAAGTCGGAGTTCTTCGGCCGCCTGCGGCAGACTTTGGGCGACCGCGAGGACATCAAGATCGTCGGCGACCGTTTCGTCTTCCAGTCCGAGGTGCTGTTCGGCAGCGGCTCGGCCGATCTGGAGCCCGGCGGCCAGGCCGAGCTCGCCAAGCTCGCGGCCACGCTGAAGACGCTGACGGCCGACCTGCCGGAGGAGCTGCCCTGGGTGCTCCAGGTGGACGGGCACACCGACGTGCGCCGGATCAAGACCGCCCGCTTCCCGTCCAACTGGGAGCTGTCCTCGGCACGCGCCATCTCGGTCGCCGAGTTCCTGATCGATCAGGGCATCCCGCCGCAGCGGGTCGCCGCCCGCGGCTTCGCCGAGTTCCAGCCGCTCGACACGGCCGAGACCGAAGATGCCTACCGGCGCAACCGGCGGATCGAGATCCTGCTGACCACACGCTGAGCGGGCTCAGGACGCCGAGGTGAGGTCGACGTCGAAGCGGTCGCGGAGCAGCATGGCGAACTCGCGGCGGGCACGGCGCACCAGGATCCGCCCGTGCGCGCGGTGGACCCGGGCGACGAGTGCCTCGATCTCGTCCGGCCGGCCGGGCAGGAGCGGCTCCAGCAGGGCGGCGTCGATCACGACGAGGGCGGCCCGCGCCGCCTCGAGCTCGGCGGGGTCGACGCGCACCGTCTCCAGCACCAGGGCCCGGGCGCGGCAAGCTTCCTGCGTCTGGCCGGCGAGGCGGGCGAGCTTCGGCGCCGGCACGCCCTCCGGCACGCCGGCGATTGCCAGGGCACAGCCTGCCTCCATCCGGGTCAGTCCGGCGCAGGCGCCGATGAACCGCTCGGCGAGCCGCAGCGAGGTCAGCACCTCGTAGCGGACCTCGATCACAGGCAGGAGGCTGACGCGGTCGACCTCGTCCCGCAGCTGGTCGGCGACGAGCTGCAGCACGATCAGGTCGATCTCCAGATGCAGTTCCGGCAGGGCCACCGCCCGTCGTCGCAGCGCCTCGACGACCGCCGCCGAGGCCGGCTCGAAGCGCGGGATGACCAGCGCCGCCGGCGCACCGTCGCGGTCCTGCACCATGGCGAGGTCGACCCGCGCGGACGCCGCCAGCGTGTCGAGATCGGCCGCCGTCTGCAGCCCCAGCCGCTCCTCGGCGGCGGCGATGCCGTCCAGGAGCCGGGTCGCCGCGTCGGTGCCGAGGAGCTCGATCCCGTGCAGCTCGACGGGTGCGGTCAGCACCTCGGCGACACCCATCTCCGAGGGTGGGGGTACGAGACCGACGGCACCGTGGACGGCCACGATCTCGGCGAGCTCGGTCGAGGCCGCCAGCTCGCGGTTGATGAAGGCCGCCAGCCGCCGCATGCGCCGCACGGTCGTCACCCGGTCGGGCTCGGTCACCGCCAGCACGAGGCCGCCGTCGAACACGGCCCAGGCATCGGCCGGATCGACCGCCCGCGCCGCGATTTGCCCCAGGAGCTTCTGCCGCGCCGCGGCGATGGCGGCGACCGCCGCCTGGGTCGACGGCTGGCCGACCGGCAGCGGCCGCAGCCGGAGCCGTGCCGCCATGGCGAATCCGCCCTGCTCTTCCATCAGTGCCCGCAGCCGGTTCGCGAAGTCCTGCCCCGGTGTGGGAACAGTACCGACAGCCGGCACGGTGCCGGCATGGAGCAGCCAGAGCCGCAGGCCCCCTTCGCCCTCGATCGGCGCCGAGTCGATCGCCCCACCGCCGGGTGCAGCCCGCTCCAGGCGCAGCCGGCCCTGGGGTTCGGCAGCGGCCGTTTCGGGCAGCCCCAAGAGGTCGTGCAGCTTTGTCGCGTACATCTCGGCAGCCGGCCGATCGAGCTGCTGCACGGCGGCCCGGTTGACCAGAAGGATCTGGTCCTCCGGCCCGCTGACGAGAACCCCCTCGTGGGTCAGATCGAGCACGGTCGAGAGGAGCTGCTCGGCATCGCGCCGCGTCTTGCCCGCCCGGCGCAGCTGCGCCTTCAGCTCCGCCTGGGCCGCCAGGAGGATCAGCGTACCGGCGGCCGCTTCCGCACCTGCGACCGACCGGGGCAGGATGTCGACGGCCCCGGCATCGAGAAAGCCGGCGCGGTCGGGCTCGACCTCCGGCGGCAGCAGCACGAGGAGCGGTGTCACCGGGGCCGATGCCGCGAGGCGCGCCACGCAGCGGACCGGGTCGCGCCGGTCGACCGTGGGGTTCACGGCCACCACGTCGGCCGTGTTCCGCGCCAGCCACGTCACCGCCTCGCCGAAGGTCGGCGCATGGGTGAGCCCGGCCGCCGGAGCCCGCAGGGTGAGTGCTGCGCGGACGGCATCCGCCAGCTCGGGATCAGGTTCGACCAGCAGCGCCCGCATGTGGACCCGTTCCGGCCCGGGGCCTCATCGCCCCGGCCGAGCGAGCTAACGCCGCCTTGGTTGAGGCGCGGTTAACCTCAGGCTGCGGCGCGGGCGAGGTTGAACTGCAGGGCGGCGAGGCGAGCATAGAGGCCACCGCGGCGCACGAGGTCCTCGTGCCGGCCCTGGTCGACCACCCGGCCCTCGTCCATGACGACGATCCGGTCGGCGCGCTGCACGGTGGCGAGGCGGTGCGCCACGACGATCGAGGTGCGGCCCGTCATCAGCCGCTCGAGTGCGGTCTGCACCAGCCGCTCGTTCTCGGCATCCAGAGCGCTCGTCGCCTCGTCGAGCAGCAGCAGGGCCGGATCGCACAGGATGGCCCGCGCGATGGCGATGCGCTGCCGCTGGCCGCCCGACAGCCGGACCCCCTTCTCGCCGAGAAAGGTGCCGAAACCCTCCGGCAGGCGGTCGAGGAACTCGGTTGCGGCCGCGGCATCGGCCGCGGCACGCACCTCCGCGTCGCTGGCGTTCGGACGGCCGTAGCGGATGTTGGTCCAGGCATCGGCCGAGAAGATCACGGGTTCCTGCGGCACCAGACCCAGGCGCGTGCGGTAGGCCTTGGGCTCGAAGTCGCGGATCGGCACGCCATCGAAGCTGATGGTGCCACTGCTCGGATCGTAGAAGCGCATCAGGAGCTGGAAGACGCTGGTCTTGCCCGCACCCGAGGGACCGACCAGGGCGACCGTCTCGCCTGCCTTCACCTCGAGGTCGAAGTTCTCCAGCACCAGCCGGTCGGGCAGCGAGGGATAGGCGAAGTCGACCCGATCGAAGCGCACCCGCGCCTTGCTCTGGCGCGGCACCGGCACGGGGTTCGCCGGGGCGGTGATGTCGGGATGCGTGTCGAGCAGCTCGAACAGGCGCTCGGTGGCCCCGGCCGCACGCTGCAGGTCGCCGGCGAGGTCGGCGAGGCCGCCGACCGCACTGGCGACGACGGTGGCGTAAAACACGAAAGCCGACAGCTCGCCGGCCGTGATCCGCCCCTGCAGCACGTCCTGCCCGCCGACCCAGAGCACGGCGACGATGGCGCCGAAGACGAGAGCGATGCCGATCGCACCCAGCAGGGCTCGCGACTTGGCGTAGGCCGCAGCCGCGGTGAAGGCGCGCTCGGTGGCGGCGGAGAAGCGGGCGGTCTCGTTGTCCTCCTGGCCGAAGGCCTGGACGGTGCGGATGGCGTTGACACTCTCCTCGGCCGCTCCCGATACCTCGGCGACCCGGTCCTGCGCCTGCCGCGAGAGGGCCCGCACGCGCCGGCCGACGATGACGATCGGGATCACCACCAGCGGCACCACGACCAACACGAGGCCGGTCAGGCGCGGGTTGGTGACGATGAGCAGCGCGATACCGCCCAGGACCAGCAGTATGTTGCGCAGCGCCTGGGTGACGCTGGCGCCGATCACCGTCTGGATGACGGTGGTGTCGGTCGTCAGGCGCGAGAGCACCTCGCCCGTGCGGGTGACCTCGAAGAAGCCCGGCGAGAGGTGGACGACCCGGTCGTAGACGTCGCGGCGGATGTCGGCGACGACGCGCTCGCCGAGCCAGGTCACGAGGTAGGTGCGCAGATAGGTCGCGACCGCCAGGGCCACGATCACGATCAGAACGGCTTCGAGCGCGTGGTTCAGCGCCCCCGGCTTTCCGTCGGAGAAGCCGCCGTCGATCAGGTGCCGCAGGCCGACGCCCAGCGAGAGAACGGCCGCCGCCGCCAGCGTGAGCGCCAGGATGGCGCCGATCACCCGGCCCTTGTGCGGGGCCAGATAGGCGGCGAGACGACGAAGCTGGCGAAGATCGCGGCTCGTCGCCCGCTTCGCACCGGCGCCCTTCAGCGCCTGAGCAGCACTTTCCATGAACCCCCGGAGCCGTCAGGGAGAGGACGCATGGGGACGACGAAAGCCGCCCGCGCCCCTTGAGTTGCGCGACACCCCTGGCTATATACGCGGCTCGCGTTTCGGAGGGAAGTCAAAGTGAAGGCCGATATCCACCCCGATTACCACGAGATCACCGTGGTGATGACGGACGGGAGCACGTTCAAGACCCGCTCGACCTACGGGAAGGAAGGCGATTCCCTCCATCTCGACGTCGACCCGAAGTCCCACCCGGCCTGGACCGGGGGCGTCGCCCAGCTGATCGAGCGCGGGCAGGTCGAGAAGTTCAACAAGAAGTTCCAGAGCTTCCGCCGCAAGAAGTGACGGCGGGGCCTGACCGCGTTCGGAGCCCGACATGAAGATCCGCAATTCGCTGAAGACCGCCAAGACGCGGCACAAGGACTGCCGCGTCGTCCGCCGCAAGGGGCGCGTCTACGTCATCAACAAGACCAACCCGCGCTTCAAGGCGCGCCAGGGCTGATCGGCCGCCGGTCGGCGTCCGACCGGCGCTTTCCCCAGAGGTCTTGAAGAAAGAGCGCGCGAGCCGCGAAGGCCCGCGCGCTTTTCGCGTTGGTCCCTATCCTCAATCGGGGATCGACAGCACCCGACCGTCGAAGGTGATCGCATCGCCGCCGGGTGCCGCCGTCGGCAGCGGCACGTTCGCGGTGGTGATCGGGGCACCGCCGGCCCGGGGTGTGGTCCGGATCACCTGGCTCGGCGGCAATGCCGGGGCCGAGCGATCGGTCAGCGACCCGTAGACGAGGTCCATCGCCTTCATGAAGTAGTAGTGCAGCGGCACGAAGCTGCTGCTGAGGCCCGGCAGGGCGTTGAACGCGTCCAGATGCTGCGCGTTCGTCACCTCCCAGTAGCGGATCCTGCTGCGCCGCCCGTCGGCCAGCAGGCTCAGCGCGTAGTAGGCGCGCGAGCTGTGGTTCGGCTGGACCAGCGCATCGCTGCGGCCGTGCACGATCACGGTCGGGATGCCGCCGAGCTTGCCGTCGGCCAGTATCTGCCGGACGCCCGCCCAGACCCGCAGGCGATCCTTCAGCGGCGCGCGCCGCCCCTTCGTGAACTCGTCGCCGCGGTCGAGCGAGCGCAGGCACAGGGCGCCGTCGAGGTTCAGATCGGCCCGGCCGAAGGTCGGTGAGGTCGAGATCTGGTCGAGCAGGGGTCCGACCGGTGCCGGGTTGGCATCGTTGATCACCTGCACGCCGCCGGTCGGCGGGATGCCGTTGCCGACGCCGAACAAGATGGCCTCGCTCGCATCCGGCAAGGGCGCCGGCACGCCGCTGGCGACGGCCGCGAAGGAGAAGGCGCAGAGATCGTCCTTCACCGAGGCCCGCGCATAGGCATTGGCGTAGGTCACCGCCACCGCCTGCTGGACGTAGAAGCCTGAATAGGCAGGTGCTGCGATGTTCTGGGCCGGCAGGATGCCATAAGCGTTGATCAGCCGCTGCGCCTCGTCGGGCCATCCGGCCGGCTCGGTACCCTCCAACACGCCGGCCTCCGCCAGCGAGCGGCAGCGGTTCTCCGCGAACGGCACGCTCGACGCCGTGGCGACGGGATTGAAGGGTGCCGACGCGTTGGATGCCGCGAGGTTCGCGCAGGTCTGCAGCAGGTTGACCCGCGTCACATAGTCGAACAGCGGCCGGCTGTGTCGGATCAGGGCCGGGCCGTTGCCCTGCTTGATGACGAAGCGCGAGGAGTAGCGGGGGTTCACGTTCGGCTCGGAAACGACGACGGCGTCGATCAGCCCCCGGGGTGCTGCCTCGGCCGCGCGCAACGAGGCACCGCCACCGTTCGAGACGCTGGACGCGATGACGATCGTGTTACCCGGGCCGTACTTCCGCGGTCCCTTCTCCCGGTTCAGCACCCAGAAGGCGAAGTCGAGCGCCTGCAGCACGTCCTCGTCCCAGGACGCCTCGGGATTGGTCCGCGAATGGGCGTGCTTCCAGGCGAAGCGGTAGGGGAACGCCGCGTCGAACTCGGTTCGTTCCCGGTCCGAGATCGGCGCAGTGAAGTTGGAGCGTCGGCCGGCCTCGTCGGCCGGCACGCGGCGCCCGCGCAGCAGGCTCACCGTGTCGTCGTGCAGGTCGTGGGCGCCGGTGCCGGTACCCTTGTCCGTGTAGGCGACCGCACAGCCGTTCTTGAGACCCCATTCGCCTGCCGTGCCGATGGCGCCATAGACGCCGCGCGAGCCGGACGAGGGTGCGGTGACGATGCAGGCTTTCGCCGGATCGAACCCGTCCGGGATCTGCACCATCATGGTGACGTTCTGACGACCCCGAGCGTAGGCCAGATACTCGATGCCGTAGACCTTGCCGGTCGCCGGCTCGGCCTTGGTGGGTGCGATGGTCGGTCCGTACAGCACGCCGAAGCCGCCGGCCGTGCTGGTGTCGACCAGCGCCCGGTAGTTCGACCAGATGGCCAGCGTGCGCAGTTCCTCGTCGGTCGGCGTGGCCGAGACCGAGGGGGCGGTCGCACTCTGCAGGCCGGCTACGCCGAGCCCGGCGGTGAGAAGATCGTTCGGTCCGCGATAGACGTTGCGGACGATGTCGGTCGGCGGCTGCTCGGCCAGCGCCGGTCCCGCGGTGAGGAGCAGGCAGGCGATGCAGCCGTAGAGCTCTTTTCGTATCCGCATCCGGTTCCTCCCAGGTCATGGAGATCCGGCCATTACACTATAGAAGGACACGCGCCGCCACCTCGGCCGATCTCCCCGATGGCGTGGACGGTCCGGTCCCGCCGCCCTACTCTTCCGACCGCCATGGGAGTGCGATCATGCTGATGCCGAAGCCGGACGAGGCGGTGCTGGCGCGACGGGCCGAAGTCGTTGCCGCCCTGCGCGCCATCGTGCCGGGCGAGGGCGTCATTGCCTCGGCCGAGGAACTCGCCGCCTACGAGTGCGATGCGCTCACAGCCTACAGGACCCTGCCCATGGCGGTGGTCCTACCCTCGACCACGGAGCAGGTCTCGCAGGTCCTGCGCTACTGCGACCGCGAGCAGGTGAAGGTCGTCCCGCGGGGCGCCGGCACCTCGCTCTCGGGCGGCGCCCTGCCGCTGGCAGACGGGGTCGTACTGGGGATGGGCAAGTTCAACCGGATCCTCGACATCGACTTCGAGAACCGCACCGTCACCGCCCAGCCGGGTGTGACCAATCTCGGCATCACGCGCGCCGTCGAGCATGCCGGCTTCTACTACGCGCCCGACCCCTCCTCGCAGATCGCCTGCACCATCGGCGGCAACATCGGCGAGAACTCCGGCGGCGTGCACTGCCTGAAGTACGGGCTCACCACGAACAACGTGCTGGGCCTCGAGATGGTGCTGCCCAACGGCGACGTCGTCCGCCTCGGCGGCAAGCATCTGGATTCCGACGGCTACGATCTCCTCGGCCTGATGACCGGCTCCGAGGGCCTGCTCGGCGTCATCACCGAGGTCACCGTCCGTATCCTGCAGAAGCCCGAGACGGCCCGCGCCCTGCTGATCGGCTTCCCGTCGAGCGAGAGTGGGGGTGCCTGCGTCGCCTCGATCATCGCCGCCGGGATCATCCCGGGCGGCCTCGAGATGATGGATCGCCCGGCGATCCGGGCCGCCGAGGACTATTGCCAGGCCGGCTACCCGCTGGATGTCGAGGCCCTGCTCATCTGCGAGCTGGACGGCCCCGCGGCCGAGGTCGACCACCTGATCGGCGTGGTCAGCGCCATGGCCCGCCAGCACGAGGCGAGTTTCCTCAAGGTCTCCGAGAGCGAGGAGGAGCGCCTGCGCTTCTGGCTCGGGCGCAAGAGTGCGTTCCCCGCCGTCGGCCGCATCTCGCCCGACTATCTCTGCATGGACGGCACCATCCCGCGCGGCCAGCTGGCCCACGTGCTGGAGCGGATGCAGGACCTCAGCCGCAAGCACGGCCTGCGCGTCGCCAACGTCTTCCACGCCGGCGACGGCAACCTGCACCCGCTCATCCTCTACGACGCCAACAAGCCCGGCGAGCTCGAGGCCGCCGAAGAGTTCGGCGCCGACATCCTGAAGCTCTGCGTCGAGGTCGGTGGCGTCCTCACCGGCGAGCACGGCGTCGGTGTCGAGAAGCGCGACCTGATGCCCGAGATGTTCGACGCGGACGACCTCGCCCAGCAGCAGCGCGTGAAATGCGCCTTCGACCCGACCCAGATCCTCAACCCTGGCAAGGTCTTCCCCGTCCTCCACCGCTGCGCCGAGCTCGGCCGCATGCACGTCCACAAGGGCGAGCTGCGGTTTCCGGATTTGCCGCGGTTTTGAGGGGCACGATGGCGACGGTCACCAAAGCGTCGGTCCCGAGCGGTGCAGCCCTGCGCGAGCGGACCGTCGCGGCCCTGCGTGCCATGGAAGGCGACCTCCGCCGCCGAGGCGTGTTGGGCCTCGGGCTCTATGGCTCGCTCGCCCGCGCCGAGGCGACACCCTCAAGCGACGTCGACCTGCTCCTGACAGTCGAGCGCGGCGCTCCCTTCACGTTGCTCGACATGAGTGAGGTCCGGCTCCTCGTCGCCGACCGATTGGGCCGCGACGCCGGCGTCGTCGTCGACGAGGACGTATCGCCCGAGTTCCGCCAGCGCATCGCCGACGACCTCGTCACCATCTACTGATGGCGCGCGCCTCCGTCCACGACCGGCTGCGGCACGTTCTGGACGAGATAGCGCTGATCAGATCCTTCGTCGCGGAACGGAGTCGCGACGACCACCGGCAGATGCCGATGCTGCGTCGCGCAGTCGAGCGCTCCCTGGAGATCATTTCCGAAGCGACACGGCATATTCCCGCGCCGATGCGTGCGGCTCATCCGGAGATCCCGTGGCGCAGTGTCGCCGATATCGGGAATGTCCTGCGCCACGGCTACGACCAGATAGCCGACGATCGCATCTGGATGGTAGTCGAGCAGAATCTCGACCCGTTGGAATGGGCCGTACGCTCCATGCTCGCAGACGACGAGAAACGTCTCGCGGGCGACGGAGCCGCAGGGCAGTCCGATCGGTAGAGCAGGACACCCATCGCGTCCGGGATGGGTCCTACACGGTACCGCGAAGTGATTGGTCAGCCGGTCCCGGTGGGTCCGCGACGCGGCAAGTCGCGCCGCTCGGTATCGAGATCGCCCTGCCACTCGACAGTGCCGAACAGGTCGCGTGCAGATGACTGCTGCGCTCGGCGCACCAGCAGCCGAAGAGCGACGTCGACAACCTCGCTTTCCGTCCTGATGCCGGTCGCCTGAAGCACTTCGGCCATCAGGGCTTCGTCGACCTCGATGGTGACGCGCATGCTACCTCGACCTCACCGTGCTCGCTCACGGTACGCGTTCGGCGCTCAGCCTGCATCCTTGAACGACGCCCTCAAGGCCCCGCCTCTACCGGCGGCGGCCTGTTGCCCGGCATGGTGAAGCGGTCGTCGATGTAGCGGGCGAAGAAGGCGAGTGCCGCCGTCTTGCCCTCCTCGCGGCACCATTGGCGGGCACCGCCGAGGCCGCGATTGCTCCATTCCTCGTCGAAGGCGATGCTGGCCGCGACCCTGGCCGCCTTGCGCTGGTCGAGATCGAGCGGCTGTGCGCGCAGGCTGTCGTCGCGCGCCAGCACGAACCCGGCCTCGACCTCCTTGCCCAATAGCCCGCAGTTCTCGACCACCAGCAACTCGTAATGCAGTCGCTGGTAGTCGGCGGCTACCGCAGGGGATGCCGCGACCATCGCAGCGACGAGCATCCGCCCGAATCTTCCCACCTGCCTCTCCTCCACCGCACCGCCGCCCTCTCGGTGCCGGGCATCCGGCAAAGATGCAATCGAGGCGTGCCCGCTTGTCGGCTGTGCCCACCGCCGATTGCCTCTATCTCGGCTGCACTCGAAGTCATGGCAGGACGACGATGGCGAGCGCTTCGGTGGCGGGCGGCACCCGCGAGCATCATGTGGAAGTCACGGTCTTCGCGGTGATCGCGGCCGTCAGCTTCTGCCACATGCTGAACGACACCTGGCAGTCGCTGATGATCGCGGTCTACCCGCTATTGAAGCAGACCTATGCCCTGACCTTCGCCCAGGTCGGCCTCATCACGCTGGCCTTCCAGCTGACCGCCTCGGTGCTGCAGCCGATGATCGGCCTCTACACCGACAAGCACCCGAAGCCCTACTCGCTGGTGCTGGGTGCCGGCCTCAGCTTCTGCGGCCTACTCCTCCTGGCGAACGCGCACAGCTACCACGTCGTGCTGCTGGCAGCAGCACTGGTCGGCACCGGCTCCTCGGTGTTCCACCCCGATTCCTCACGCGTCGCGCGCCTCGCCGCCGGTGCCCGGCCGGGGCTGGCGCAGTCCCTCTTCCAGGTCGGCGGCAATCTCGGCTCGTCGCTGGGCCCGCTGCTGGCGGCCTTCTTCGTCATGCCGCACGGGCAGGGTGCGATCGCCTGGTTCTCGCTCCTGGCACTCGCCGCCATGATCGTGCTCTGGCAGGTCGGCACCTGGTACAAGAACCACCGTATCGCCACGGCCGGCCGCAAGGCGCCGCCGCCGGTGAACCTGTCGCCGCGCCGGGTGAAGATCTCGCTGGTGCTGCTCGCCCTGCTGATGTTCTCGAAATTCTTCTACATGGCGAGCTTGAGCAGCTATTACAGCTTCTACCTGATGTCCAAGTTCGGTCTCAGTGCCGAGCAGGCGCAGCTCTACCTATTCCTCTTCCTCTTCGCCGTCGCCTGCGGCACCGTCATCGGCGGCCCTCTCGGCGACCATTTCGGCCGCAAGCGCGTCATCTGGGCGTCCATCCTTGGCGTGCTGCCCTTCACGCTCCTGATGCCCTATGTCGGTCTCGCCGCCACGGCTGCCCTCAGCGTGGTCATCGGGCTCTGCCTCGCTTCTGCCTTTCCGGCGATCGTCGTCTACGGCCAGGAGCTGATGCCCGGGAAGACCGGCATGGTCTCGGGCCTCTTCTTCGGTCTCGCCTTCGGCCTCGGCGGCACCGGTGCCGCTCTGCTCGGCTGGCTCGCCGACCACACCAGCATCGTGTTCGTCTACAAGGTCTGCTCCTTCCTGCCGCTGATCGGCCTGCTCACGGCCTTCCTCCCCGATCTCGGCGGCCGCCGCGGCCGCAAGCTGCCGGCCCCCGCCGCGGAGACGCGACCCGCCGCCGCTTGACGTCCGGCACCGCCCGGAGGCACCTGCCGCCGGTCGGGACCAGGGGACTTGAATGAGCGAGGAGCGCGCCGAGTACCGGCCGACCAGCAGTGCCGAGTTGGAGCAGCTCGTCGCCTGGGCCGTAGCCGAGGAGCGGCGGATCGAGATCGCGGGCCAGGGCAGCAAGCGCGGCCTCGGCCGTCCGGTCGAAGCCGACATCGGCCTCCGCCTCGACGGGCTCTCCGGCATCCTGCTGTACGAGCCCGAGGAGCTCGTGATGTCGGCCGCCGCCGGCACGCCCCTTGCCGAAATCGAGGCGGCCCTTGCCGAGCGCGGCCAGGAGCTGGCCTTCGATCCCGCCGACTACGGTGCCATCTGCGGCGGCCCGTCCGGCCTGCAGACCATCGGCGGCGTATTCGCCTGCAACGTCTCCGGCTCGCGCCGTCTCAAGGCCGGTGCCGCCCGCGACCATCTCCTCGGCCTCAACTGCATCACGGGCTACGGACAGAGCATCAAGACCGGCGGCCGCGTGGTGAAGAACGTCACCGGCTACGACCTCTGCAAGCTGCTGGCCGGCTCCTTCGGCACGCTGGCCGTCATGGACCGCGTCACCTTCAAGGTGATGCCGAAGGCCGAGAGCGAGCGCACGCTGATCCTGAGCGGCAAGGAGGAGCCGGAGCTGCTCGCCATCCTCCGCATGGCGACCGGCACCTCGGCCGAGGTCTCGGGGGCCGCCTGCCTGCCCATGCTGGCGGCCGGCCGCTCGTCCGTCCGGGTGCTGGTGAAGCCCGCCCGCACCGTGGCGCTCATCCGCCTCGAAGGCCCGCGCCCGTCGGTCGCCTACCGCGCCGAGCAGCTCATTCGCCTCTTCCCGGAAGGCGTCGAGACCAAGTCCGTCGACGACGCCGAGTCGGCACGCCTATGGCGCGAGGTGCGCGACGTCACCCTGCTCACGAAGCAGCGCCCGCTCTGGCGCCTGTCGCTGGCCCCGACACACGCCGCGGAGCTGGTCGGCTGGCTCCGCGAGCTGACCGACGAGCGGATCTACGACTGGGCCGGCGGCCTCGTCTGGCTCGCCATGCGGCCGGATTGGGCGGAGTCGGCCGACGTCATCCGCGAGGCCCTGGTCGGCCGCGGCGGCCATGCCACCCTGGTCCGCGGCTCGCCCGAGCTGCGCTCGCGGATCGAGGTCTTCCAGCCGCAGCCGGAGCCGCTGCGGAAGCTCTCCGCCCGGGTGAAGGCGAGCTTCGATCCGAAGAACCTGCTCAATCCGGGACGCATGGTTCCCGCCTGATGCGTTTGCCGCGGTACCGCTACGTCCACGCTTCTTGCGTAGTTGCCCGGTTGCCTCTCTAACGACCGGAGATGGTGCAGGAGACCCAGGCCCCGATGCGCCTCTACCACGTCCCGCTCTGCCCCTACTGTCGCAAGGTCCGTATCGCGCTGCGCGAGAAAGGGCTCGCGGTCGAGCTGGTCGAGGTCGAGCCCTGGCGCGACGATTCGCCGATCATCGAGCTGAACGCGGCGCGCGAGGTGCCCGTCCTCGAGGACGGCGACGTGCTGGTCTGCGACAGCCAGGCGATCTGCGACTATCTGGAGGAGGCCTACCCGCAGCAGACCCTGCTCGGTGCCGACCTCATGCAGCGCAACGAGACGCGCCGCCTCGTTGCCTGGTTCGACAGCAAGTTCGCTCGCGAGGTGACCGATCTCCTCTGGCGCGAGAAGGTGGTGAAGCGCTGGACCAAGCGCGGCTTTCCCCGCTCCGACGGCCTGCGCGAGGCGTCCCAGAACATCCGCTTCCACCTCGCCTACATCGACTTCCTCTGGCAGGACCGGCGCTGGCTCGCGGGCGACGAGATGACCCTGGCCGACATCGCGGCCGCCGCCCACATCTCCGTCCTCGACTATCTGGGCGACATCCCCTGGAAGGAAGCGCCCGGCACCCGCGACTGGTACGCCAAGATGAAGTCGCGTCCCTCGCTGCGGCCGATCCTGGCCGAGCGCCTCACCGGCCTGAAGCCTCCAGCGCATTACGACGATCCGGACTTCTGATCCCGCCACGCTGAAGCGCGCCCTCCTGGAGCGCGCCGCCGCCCTCGGCCTCGCCCCCGTCCGCGTGACAGCGGCATCGCTTCCAAGCGACGCGGGGGAGCGCCTGCGGACCTTCGTCGAGTCCGGCGCCCACGGCACCATGGACTGGCTGGCCCGCGACCCCGAATGTCGCGCGGACCCGCGCCGTCTTTGGCCGGAAGCCCGCACCGCCATCGTCTGCGGCCTCAACTACGGCCCACCCGATGATCCTCTGCCGGACCTCGCCCGCACCGATCGCGGCTACCTCTCCGTCTACGCCCGCAACCGCGACTATCACGACGTCCTGAAGGGCCGACTTAAAGAGCTCGCCCAGCTTTTGGCGTCCCGCTCGCGTGCGGAGGTCAAGGTCTTCGTCGACACCGCCCCCATCCTGGAGAAGCCGCTGGCCCAGCAGGCGGGGCTTGGCTGGCAGGGCAAGCACACGAACCTCGTCAGCCGCACTCACGGCTCCTGGCTGTTCCTCGGCGAGATCCTGACCACCGCCGAGCTGCCGCATGACCTGCCGGAGAGCGATCATTGCGGCTCCTGCCGCCGCTGCCTGGAGGTCTGCCCGACGGCCGCTTTCCCGGTCCCCTATCGCCTCGATGCCCGCCGGTGCATCAGCTACCTGACCATCGAGCACGCCGGCCAGATCCCGCGCGAGTTCCGCGCCGCCATCGGCAACCGGATCTACGGCTGCGACGACTGCCTCGCCGTCTGCCCCTGGAACCGCTTCGCGCAAGCCGCCGCCGAGGCGAAGCTGCAGGCCAGGGGCGACCTCGTCCTCCCTGCCCTGGCCAACCTCGCCGCTCTCGACGACCCTGCATTCCGCCTGAGGTTCGCCGGCAGCCCCGTGAAGCGCATCGGCCGCGACCGCTTCGTCCGCAACGTGCTGGTCGCCATCGGCAACAGCGGCACTCCCGATCTCCTGCCCGTCGCCGAATCGCTGCTCGCCGATGCCTCGCCCCTCGTCCGCGGCATGGCTGTCTGGGCCTGCGCCCGCCTTGCCGAGCCGGCGCGATTGCGCCACCTCGCCGACAGCCACGGCCCCCCTGAGACGGACCCGGGCGTTCTGGACGAGTGGCGGCAGGAGGTCGGGTGAGCGACACACTGTTCTGTTTCGGGCTCGGCTACTCGGCCAGGGTCCTGGCCCGCCGCCTGAAGGCGAAGGGTTGGACCGTACGCGGTACCACGCGCCGGCCCGAGAAGGCCGCCGCCCTCGCGGCCGAGGGTTTCGAGCCGCACTTGTTCGGCCGCGACCGTCCGCTGGACGATCCCGAAGCCGCACTCGCCGGCGTGACCCACGTCCTCCACTCGATCGCTCCCGACGAAGCGGGCGACCCGGTCCTCGACCTGCACGGCGACGATCTCCGCGCGCTCCCCGACCTCCGCTGGCTGGGCTGGCTCGGCACCACCGCCGTCTATGGCGACCGCCAGGGCGGATGGGTGGACGAGACGACCCTCATCGAGCCCAGCCTCGCCCGCGCCGACCGCCGTGCGCGCGCCGAGGCCGGCTGGCTGGAGAGCGGCCTGCCCGTTCACCTGTTCCGCCTCGCCGGCATCTACGGCCCCGGCCGCAACCCGTTCGTGAACCTGAGGGACGGCACCGCGCGCCGCATCGTGAAGGCGGGGCAGGTCTTCTCCCGCATCCACGTCGAAGACATCGCCACGGTCCTGGAGGCTTCGATCGCGAAACCTCGGCCCGGTGCGATCTACAATGTCTGCGACGACGAGCCCTCCCCACCCCAGGACGTCGTCGCCTACGCCGCCTCGCTCATGGGCGTCGAGCCCCCGCCCGAGCAGCCCTACGAAACCGCCGACCTCTCCCCGATGGCGCGCACCTTCTACAAGGACAACCGCCGCGTCCGGAACGACCTGATCAAGCGCGAACTCGGCGTGATGCTCGCCTACCCGACCTATCGCGAAGGGCTCTCGGCCCTGCTCCCGGTCGACGGCGGGACCTGACCCCGCTCGCGCACCATCTCGGCCATGGCGCGGGACGCCTCGTCCCCCTGCGCCGCCAGCCCCTCCGCGACACCCTCGCGGTCGGCCGGCGGGCGGTTCTGGCTGGCCTTCCACTTGCCTTCGATCCGCGCGATCGGGATCTCGATGCCGACGATCCCTTTCAGCTGTACCGCCACGAACGGGTCCGGCGCGTCGCTCACCGCCCAGGGCCGCGCCCGCTCCGCCTCTTGCCGGTCGGTCAACTCACCCACCTGCCCGCGCAGCCACTCCGCGTCCTCGATCACCCGCGGCCGGCCCCAGGCCTGGACGATGGCGTAGTTCCAGGTCGGCACCACCTTCCCGTGCTCGCGCTTGCTCGCATACCAGGAGGGCGTGACGTAGCTGTCGACGGCCTGGAAGACGATCAGCGCCTCGCGCGCCGGATCGAGCGTCCGCCACTGCGGGTTCGCTCGCGCCACGTGCGCCCGCAGCGTGCCCAGCGGACCCGCCGCCGGGTCGAGCAGGAACGGGATCGGGTTCGCCTCCAGCCCACCCTCGCCTTGTGTGACCAACAGACCCAGCGGATGCGCCCGAATCAGCGCATGCTGCACCTCGATCCGGTCCTCACGGAAATGGGCGGGCTGATACATCGACGTTACCTTGGGAACCGCTGCCGCCCTGGCGCATACTTCACCGGCCAGGACAGGAGGAAACCATGTCGCACGACGAGACCGTGATCTTCTACCACGCGGTGCCCTCACGCAGCATGGTCGTCCACTGGCTGCTGGAGGAGTTGGGGGCACCCTACCGGATCGAGCGCATGCGCCTCGACCAGGGCGACCAGCGCAAGCCCGAGTTCCTCGCCCTGAACCCGATGGGCAAGGTGCCGGTGATCGTCCACCACGGCGTGGTGATCACCGAGGTCGCCGCCATCTGCGCCTACCTCGCCGACGCCTTTCCCGATGCCGGCCTCGCCCCGCCGATCGGCGACCCGCAGCGTGGCACCTATCTGCGCTGGCTCGTCTTCGGCCCCGCGAGCCTGGAGCCCGCCGTCACCGACCGCATGTTCAACCGTCCCCCGGCCGAGCCCCGGGCGCTGGGCTACGGCGACTTCGACCGCACGATGGACACCCTGGCCGGTGCCCTCACCCCCGGCCCCTACCTTCTGGGCGAGCGCTTCTCGGCCGCCGACATCGTGGTCGGCGCCAACCTGATGTGGGCGTCGATGATGGGGGCCATCCCCGAGCGCCCGGCCTTCGAGGCCTATGCGTCGCGCCTCATCGCCCGTCCCGCCCGCCAGCGCGCCGACGCGGAGGAGCAGGAGATCGCCGGCGTCGCCGGCTAGGGCGGATCGGGCCCGGCTCAGCGGGTGAACTTCTCCGTACCCCGGACCGCGAGCCCGGCCTTCATGACGGGGTGCAGGGTGAGCCCGCTGGACTCGACCATCCGTCGCGAGGGCGTGTTCGTGGAAGAGACCTGCTCGTAGACGTGCGTGGCGCCGAGCTGCGTGAATGCCGCCGTTACCGCGCAGGCGTTGATGTAGGTGCCGAGCGCCCGGCCGCGATGTGCCGGGGCGACGGCGACGAGTCCGACCCAGCCGTAGCCCTGGAATCGGCTCGACGCGTTGTGCGGCAGGTAGGTGAACGCCGTCGCCGCAAGGGTGCCCCGCTCGTCGACGAGCGTGAAGCAGCGCCCCCTCACCGTCTCCCCGGCGAGCGTCGAGCGCGAGAACGCCGCGATCCCCTGCTCGGCGAGGAAGGCCCGGACGCCTTCCAGCGACTCCGCCGTCGGCTCGACCTGACGAAATCCGGCAGGGGGCCCGCCGGCCGAGATCCGCGCCGACGGCTCGCGGCAGTCGGCAGCACTACCGGTGAAGGTGTCCCACCAGTCCACGCGAAGGCCCCTGGCCGCCAGGAACCGTGAGATCTCCTCCGTGCGGTCGGAGGGAATGAACTTGAAGACGAAGCCGCCGTCGGCCTCGACCACGCTGGCACAGTAGTCGAGACCGACCAGGTCGACGTCGTCCGTGGACACCATCCGGCCCGCACTGCAGAGCCCGGGCGTGGGCCCGATCTCGGCGGCGAGCTCGTCGGCCCGCCGCTGCAGATGCTGCTGCAGCTCCGTCCCGTAATAGCCCGCCATGACCGGTCCGGCCCCTCAGCGCTGCGCCAGCAGGATGCCGGCCGCCCGGCGCTTGACCTGCTCCTGCTCCATCAGGCGCTGGTAGACCGTGAAGTATTTCAGGATGTTGGCGACATAGGTCACCGTCTCGCGGCCGACCTCGCGGGACGCCGCGATCTCGACCTGGCCGAACCAGCGGTTCGGGTCGAGCCCGAGCTTCGCCGCCTTGTCGCGCACCGCCGCCATCTTGGCCGGCCCGGCATTGTAGGCGGCGAACGCCAGCAGCGTGCGGTTGAAGGCGTCCATCGCCGGGTCGGCGAAGTAGCTGTCGATGAGGTAGCGGAGATATTTCGCACCGGCGTGAATGTTGTTCTCGACCCGGTCGATGCGCGTGATCCCGATCGGCGGCGCCTTCGCCGTGTCGGGCAGCAGCTGCATCACGCCGACGGCACCCGCGGCACTGCGCCTACTCTGGTCCAGCTCCGACTCCTGGAACGCCTGGGCCGCCAGCAGCAGCGGGTCGATGCCGTAGAGCTGCCCGTAGGTGTCGAAATGCTGCTGCAGGTCGAGGAAGCGCTGCCGGTCGGCGCCGCCGGCGTTGTTCTTCAGCCGCTCCGGCGAGGCGAGATAGCGCGCCAGCACCACGTTGCCGAAGGTGGTGCCCTGGGCCGTGTCCTTCGCGAAAGCGTCGAGTTCCGCCTCCAGCTTCGGGCTGCCGGGCCGGAACGCCCAGCCGATCTTGCCGCCCTCGCGCAGCATGAGGTCGGAGCGCACGATGAGACCGGGCAGCACCTTGGCCCATAGCTTCGCCTTGTTGTCGTCGACGACGAGCAGCGGCAGCTGCCCCGCCGCCAGCATCTCCATCAGGTCCTCGTCCTCCAGCGCGTCGTTGACGGCCGTGAGGCGAATCGGCGCCAGCCCTTTCGAGTTCAGCTGCTCGTTCAGCGCTTCGAGGCTGCTCCAGTAGCTGCTGGTCCGCCGCGCCACGACCTCCTGGCCGGCCAGATCCTCCAATCCGCTCACGGTCGGCGAGCCGGGGCCGGTGACCACGACCTCGTTCACCCCCGTCACCATCGGCACCGTGAAGTCCACGCTCTTGCGCCGCTCGGGCGTGATCGTGAGGTTGGCCGCGATGATGTCGCCGCGCCCCGCCAGCAAGGCCGGGATCAGCTGGTCGCGCGGCAGCGGGATGAAGCTCACCTGGATCGGCCGGTTGCCCGTCTTGAACTTCTTGTTGAGCCGCTTCTCCAGCTCGCGCCCATAGTCGAAGGTGATCCCGCCTTGGGCCCCCATGTCCACGAAGTACTGGGTGCGGCTGGGTGCGACGAGGATGCGGATCGAGCGCCGCTTGATCATCCCGTCGAGGTCGCCCTTGAAGGTGCTGTTCGGCACCTCCAGGGACGCCACGGTGGACATCACGGGTGCAGCACGCTCCGGAGCGGCCGAGGGCACCGGCGGCATCGCGACAGGGGCCGGAGCCTCCGCCACGACGGCCGGCGCTGGCGCCGGCGCGGAGGGGGCCGCCGGCTGCACCACGCTGACGAGGTTGGGCTGAGGTGCCGGCTGCGGCGCCTCAGTCGTCCGCAGCTCGGGCCGCGTGATCGTGAAGAACGCCGCCAGGGCCACGCCCATGCCGGTGAGGACCCAGCGCCCGATCTCGCGCCGCGGCCTCGGCTCCACGATCAGATGCCGGGCACCGTCCCAGATCGGCTGGGTGCGACTGCCCTCAGACACGGACGGCGTCCGTGAGTCGGTCGACGGCTGCACAGACACGGCGCAGATCCTCCTCACGCGAGAGGCGGTGGTCGCCGTCGGCGATCAGCTCGACCGTGACGGCGGGGCTGCGAAGCTGCGCCGCGAGGCGCAGGGAAAGGGAGTGCGGGACGTCCGGATCCTGCTCGCCGTGCAGCAGGTGCACGGGGCAGCGTAGGTCGATCGGGCCACCCAGCAGGCGATGGCGGCCCCCGTCCTCGATCAGCCGCCGCGTGATGATCAGCGGCTCGCCATAGATCGATGGCACCTCGAAGCTGCCTCGCGTGTCGAGCGCGGTCCGCTGTGCGGAGGTCAGGGCCGGCTCGATCAACTCACTCGTGAAGTCGGGGGCGGCGGCGATGCCGAGCAGGCCCGCGATCCGCCGCTGGCGGGCCAGCGCCACCAGCAGGGCGATCCACCCGCCCATGCTGGAGCCGACGAGCAGCACCGGTCCGCTCGTCACCCGATCGAGGATCGCCAGCGCGTCGTCGCACCAGTCGCCGATGCACGCGTCCTCGAACCGCCCGGTCGACGCCCCGTGTCCCCGATAGTCTAAACGGGTCATTGCCTGGCCACGGCGGCGGCAGTGCTCGGAGAGACGGGTCGCCTTCGTCCCGCCCATGTCGGAGCGGAAGCCGCAGAGGAAGAGGAGCTCCGGGCCGTGTCCCGGCTGCCTCACATAGGCCAGCCGATCGCCCTCGGGCAGGGGCAGAGCACCTGTGATTGTTTGCGTCTCCATCCGGAGCGGGTTATGGTTTTTCCTTGAGGAGAATACAAGTTAAACGGATCGCCTAACATGGCGCTTTCGATTCGCGAGCCCACGCGAAATGTGGTCCAGGTCGTGCCCGATCTGGACGATGTCGAGGCGCGCAGCGCCGTGCTGCAGGCAGCGGGGCAACTCGCGCGCAGCGGACACCGAAGCGTCGTCGTCACGCGTGAGGCCGCCCGTCGCCGCGATCTGGTGGCGGGCGGCCTCAGCCTGATGGAATTCCCGAAGCAGCGTGGCTGGCTCGGCGGCGACCGCGAGACCGCGGCCGCCCTGGCCAATGTGCTGCGCCTGCGAGGCGCCGATCTGGTTCACCTGCACGGCATGGCGCAGCACGCCATGGTTGCCCAGGCGGCCAAGCGCGCCGGCGTGCCGCTCCTGATCTCGACCCATGGCGAGCCCGCCCCGGGAACGACCCGTCCGACCGCGACGGTGATCGCCAGCTCCGGCTGGCTGGCCCAGCGCTTGTGCGAGCGGTGGGGCCTCGGCACCAGCGAGGTGAAGATCGTTCCGGTCGGCATCGATCTCGACCAGTTCGATCCCGAGCGCGTCCGCGGCCACCGCGTCGCCAAGGTGAGCGACGGCTGGGGCCTGCCCATCGGCCCCAAGGTCGTGCTGCTCCCCGGCCCGATCGCCGCGGGCCGCGGCCATGTCGAGCTTCTGGAGGCGCTGGGTCGCCTGCCGCGGCGCGACTTCACCATCCTCTTCGCCGGCGGCGAGGTGGACGACGATTCCTGCCTGCGCTCCATCCTCCGGGTCGCCCGCGCCACAGGCCTCGCCGACCTGATCCGCTTCGGCGGCAGCGTCGCCGACCGGCCGGCCATGTTCATGGTGGCCGACCTCGTCGTCCTGCCACGTGACACGCCGGACCCCACGGGCCGCCTCTCGCTGGAGGCGCAGGCCATGGGCCGCCCGGTGATCGTCGCTGATGCCGGTGCCCTGGCCGAGACCGTGATGCCGGCCGCCACCGGCTGGCTGGTGCCGCCGGGCGAGGTCGGCGAACTGTCCTGGGCGCTCGATCTGGCGCTGGGCCTGTCGGACGAGGTGCGTTTCCGCCTCGCGGCAAGGGCGCGCGAGTTCGTCGCCGGGGAGTTCGGGGCCGCGATCGCCGGCAGCCGGCTCCTCGCTCTCTATGCCCGGCTGATGGGTGACCACAGCGCGCCAGAGGACCCGAGGCTGCTCGCTGCCGAATAGCCCGGCTTGACACACGGGCCTGTGCATAAGAGGTTTCGCGCCCGTTCGCGCCCCGGGTTGCGGACGGCATACCGCAACTGTCGAACATTCGGGCCATGCAGAGCGAAGCAGCACTCCACGGCGGCGCAAGCACCGCCGTAGCGGACCATGTGGTCGTCCTACCCGACGGGTCCAGCCGAGGCTTCGCGACCGCGCCCACGGGCATGGAGCTGGCCTCGTCCATCTCGAAGGGCCTCGCCAAGGCCGTCGTCGCCATCGAGGTCGACGGCGAGCTGCGTGACCTGAGCCGGCCGATCCCCAACGGTGCGAAGGTCCGCCTGATCAAGGCCGAGGATCCGCAGGCGCTGGCCCTCACACGGCACGATGCCGCCCACGTCATGGCGGAGGCGGTGCAGGACCTCTTCCCCGGCACGCAGGTCACGATCGGCCCCGCGATCGAGAACGGCTTCTACTACGACTTCTACCGTGCCGAGCCCTTCACGCTCGACGACCTCGCCCGGATCGAGGCGCGGATGGCCGAGATCGTGCGCGAGGACAAGCCGTTCGTCCGCGAGGAGGTGAGCCGCAGCGACGCCCACGCCCGCTTCAAGGACATGGGCGAGCACTTCAAGCTCGAGCTGCTCGACGCGATCCCGGAGAACGAGCCGGTCACGCTCTACCATCAGGGCGGCTGGTTCGACCTCTGCCGCGGCCCGCACGGTCCTTCCACGGGCAGGATCGGCGCCTTCAAGCTGATGAAGGTGGCCGGCGCCTACTGGCGTGGCGACGCCCGCAATCCGCAGCTGCAGCGCATCTACGGCACGGCCTTCGCGTCGAAGAAGGAGCTCGACGCCCATCTCCACCAGCTGGAGGAGGCGGAGCGCCGCGACCATCGCCGCATCGGTCGCGAGATGGACCTGTTCCACCTCCAGGAAGAGGCTGCGGGCTCCGTCTTCTGGCACCCGCACGGCTGGGTCCTGTGGCGGGCCGTCGAGGACTATATCCGCCGCCGGCTGGCCAAGTCCGACTACCGCGAGGTCAGGACACCGCAGCTCGTCGACAAGGTGCTCTGGGAGCAGTCCGGCCACGCCGACAAGTTCGGCGGCGAGATGTTCTTCGTCGAGACCGAGAGCCGCTCGTTCGCGCTGAAGCCGATGAACTGCCCGTGCCACGTGCAGATCTTCAACCAGACGCTGCACAGCTACCGCGACCTGCCGCTGCGGATGGCCGAGTTCGGCTCCTGCCACCGCAACGAGCCTTCCGGCGCCCTGCACGGCATCATGCGCGTGCGCGCCTTCACGCAGGACGACGCGCACATCTTCTGCACGCCGGACCAGATCACGGCCGAGAGCGTCGCCTTCTGCGAGCTTCTGATGTCCGTCTATCGGGATTTCGGCTTCACCGACGTGCGGGTGAAGTTCTCCGATCGGCCGCCGGTGCGGGCGGGCTCGGACGAGATCTGGGACAAGGCCGAATCCGCCCTGTGGGCCGCGGTGAAGGCCGCCGGAATCGAGTGCACGCTGAACCCCGGCGAGGGTGCCTTCTACGGCCCGAAGCTCGAGTTCGTGCTGCGCGACGCCATCGGTCGCGACTGGCAGTGCGGCACGCTGCAGGTCGACCTCGTCCTGCCCGAGCGGCTGGATGCGAACTATATCGGCCCCGACGGCGCCAAGCACCGACCGGTGATGCTGCACCGGGCCATCCTGGGCTCGCTGGAGCGCTTCATCGGCATGCTGATCGAGCACCATGCCGGCCGCATGCCGCTCTGGCTGGCCCCGGTGCAGGCCGTGGTGGCGACGATCACCAACGAGGCCGACGGCTACGCCGAGGAGGTGACGGCCCGCCTGCGCGCCGCCGGCATCCGGGCCGAGTCGGACACGCGCTCGGACAAGATCGGCTACAAGGTGCGCGAGCACAGCCTCGCCAAGGTGCCGATGTTGCTGGCCGTCGGCGCCCGCGAGGCGTCCGACCGTACCGTAGCCCTGCGCCGCCTGGGTGGGCAAGCGCAGGAGACGCTTGCGCTTGACGATTTCGTGGCAATATGTCAGCGCGAGGCGGCACCTCCGGACGCATGAGCGCTTCGTGGGGAATGTCATGATCGGCAGGTCCGGGGTCGCTCCGCTGTGCGGGACGGCCCCTTTCGTGCCTGAAACGGAGCAGCAGACCTGAATATGTCGAGCGCGGCACCACGCGACGAGGAACATAGAATCAACGGCCGGATCGATGCCCGCGAGGTGCGTCTGATCGACCAGAGCGGGAACATGATCGGCATCGTGCACATTCGCGATGCCATGACCCGCGCCGACGAGGCCGGGCTCGATCTGGTCGAGATCGCCCCGACCGCGCAGCCGCCGGTCTGCAAGATCCTCGACTACGGCAAGTTCAAGTACGAGACCCAGAAGAAGGCGAACATCGCCCGAAAGAAGCAGCGCGTCATCGAGATCAAGGAGATCAAGATGCGCCCGGGCATCGACGACAACGACTACGACATCAAGATGAAGAAGGTGCACGAGTTCCTGGAGGAAGGTGACAAGGTGAAGATCACCTTGCGCTTCCGGGGACGCGAGATGGCGCACCAGCACCTGGCGACGACGCTGATCGATCGGATCAAGACCGATACCGAGCCGTTGGCCAAGGTCGAGCAGATGCCGAAGTTCGAGGGTCGCCAGATGGTGATGGTCCTGGCCCCGCTGAAGTGACGGCCGCGCACGCGGCCCGTCTCGCCGCCGTCCGCAAGGTCCTGGCAGAACGGGGCGTCGACGGCTTCTTCCTCCCCCGCACCGACGAGCACGGCAGCGAGTATCTGCCGGCCGACGCCGAACGCGTCGCCTGGCTGACCGGCTTCACCGGCTCGGCCGGGCAGGTCGTCGTGCTGATGGACAAGGCCGCCGTGTTCAGCGACGGCCGCTACACGGTCCAGCTGGCGGCCCAGGTCGACGAGGCGCTGTTCGAGCGCCGCCACAGCATCGAGCAGCCGGCCAGCAAGTGGATCGAGGAGCACCTGCCCGAGGGCGGCCGCCTCGGCTACGACCCGTTCCTCATGCGTCGGGCCGAGAAGGAGCGCCTGGAGACCGTCGTCGCCGCACGCGGCGGTACGCTGGTCGCCCTCGACCGCAATCCCATCGACGAGGCCTGGACCGACCGCCCCGCAGCACCCGTCGGCCAGACGCAACGTCTCGACGACCGCTGGACCGGCGAGAGCAGTGCGCACAAACGCACCCGCATCGCCGCCGATCTCGTCGCCAAGGGTGCGGACGAGCTTCTCCTCACCTCGCCCGACTCGATCGCCTGGCTTCTCAACGTCCGCGGCAGCGACATCCCCTTCAACCCGCTCTGTCTCAGCTATGCGCTGCTCGGTGCCGACGGCACCTGCCGCTGGTTCGTCGACGAGCGGAAGCTGGCCCCGGACCTGGCGCTCGAGAACGCGATCTCGGTCGAGCCCCAGGAACGCCTGCTGTCCTCGCTGGACAGCCTCGGCAAGTCGGGCTCGAAGGTCCTGGTCGACCCCGCCGAGGTCCATGTCGGCTTCCTCGACCGGCTGCACGCCGCGGGCGCCCGCCTGATCGAGGGCGACAATCCGATCGTGCTGGCCAAGGCCTGCAAGAACGCGGTCGAGATCGAGGGTGCAGTCGAGGCCCAGATCCGGGACGGAGCCGCCCTGGTCCGTTTCCTCGCCTGGCTCGACCGGCAGCCCCACGACGGCAGCCTGGACGAGATCGGTGCCGCCAGGAAGCTGGACGAGGAGCGCGCCCGCGATCCCCTCTTCCGCGGGCCCAGCTTCGGCTCGATCTCGGCCCACGGCCCCAACGCCGCCCTGCCCCACTATCATTCCGCCCCGGAGAGCAACCGTCCCCTGACGGGCGGCACGCTCTACCTCATCGACTCCGGCGGCCAGTATCTCGACGCCACCACCGACGTCACCCGCACGGTCGCCCTGGGCCAGCCCTCGGCCGAGATGTGCCACCGTTTCACGCTCGTCCTGAAGGGCATGATCGCCATCGCCACCGCGGTCTTTCCCGAGGGCACCACCGGCGCCCAGCTCGATTCCTTCGCCCGCGCCGCCCTCTGGCGCGAGGGCCTCGACTTCGACCACGGCACCGGCCACGGTGTGGGCGCTTATCTCTGCGTCCACGAGGGCCCGGCCCGCATCTCGAAGGCCGGCACCGGCACCGCGCTGAAGCCCGGCATGATCCTTTCGGACGAGCCCGGCTACTACAAGCTCGGTGCTTACGGCATCCGGATAGAGAACCTCGTCGCCGTCGAGGCCCGCGGCAAGCCGGAGGGTGCCGACAAGAACCTCCTGGGCTTCCGCACCCTCACTCTGGCCCCCATCGACCGCCGCCTGATCGTCCCGGACCTCCTCACCCCCGACGAGCGCACCTGGCTCGACGGCTACCATGCCCACGTCCGTGACAAGCTCTCCCCGCTGCTGGGCGCCGAGGACCGGGCCTGGCTGGAGGCCGCGACGGCAGCACTTTAAGGATCCGTCGCTTCGGGTCCGGACCGCGCCGCGACGGCGATGTCGGTGCGGGCGAAATGGTCCCCTACGAAGAGCAGCGGACAGTCGCGACTTCTCGCCAGCGCATTGGGAAACAGATCGCCGAAATTGAGGCCGGCCGGGTGCCGTCCCTTGCCGAACCGTCGAAAGGCGTCGCGGGCAATCTCGACCTGTGTGCCGCCGACGGGTTCCTGTTTCAGATCTAGGCTGCGGATGAGTTCGTCGAGCGCGGTCTCACCCTCGTCGCCGAGACGCGCCCTGATGACCATCGAGACCTCGATGATACTCGCAGCGGAAACGAGCGCAGATTCGGCCGACGCGATCGTCTCCAACAGCGCCTCCCAGCCGGACTCACGCAGGAGGATCGAAACCAGAGCCGAACTGTCGACGACGATCAACGCGGCAGGCCGTCGGCATCGTAGCCCAGAATCTCGTCGGGCGAACGCGGGTCGAGCACCGGCAGCCGGGCCACCTGCTCCTGGATCGCCTTGACCGCTTCGATCCTGCGCCGCCGCTCGTCCGCTCCGGCACGCCGTGTACGCGCGAGCCGCTCGGCGAGCGCGACGCGGATCGCCTGCGTCATCGTCTCGCCGGTCGCTGCGGCCAACTCGCGAGCGAGCCTGTCCGTCTCCGGGTCGCGGATGGAAAGGGCCAAGGCACACCCTCTGGGTACATACAACTCGGCGTTCGTATATACGAACGGCGATCGCCACTCCATACGGATGTCTGCAACCCCCATCATCCGGCACGATCATGGGATCCTGCACGGCTTCGGCGCCGGCCGGCCGCGATCACCGTCGCGAAGTCTGACGAGCGCGCCTTCCCATGACACGGCCGGTGGTGTGACTTCCGCCCCGCGCCGGCGGGGATCCGGGGTCACAGTCCGGCGGAGCGTATTCGCTCCATAGGCGAGCCCCCGACGAGCCATCCAACCGAAGCGGTCGAGGCCGACCCGGATCGCGACACCCGGGGTCCTGCCGCCACCGCCGCCGTGCAACGATGTCCGCCGAACGGGGTTCCGGTCGGGCAATGGCGGGCGACGTAACGACACGAAGCACCATCGACGGCATCGCGCCGAGGCCGCCCGACGCCGCCGAGCTCACGAGGCGCTACGGTGCCACCCTGCGCGCGATGCTGGTCCGTGCCCTCGGCGACGAGGCCAGGGCGGAGCGCGCCCTCCCGGGCCTGCTCCACGAACTCGCCCGCCGCGCCGCCCGCCCGCCCGCCGGCGTCCCGCTCGACGACCTGGTCTACGGCCACGCCCGCCGCTGGATCGCCGAGCTCGCGAACGTGCCGGCCGTGCGCCCCGCACCTCCCATCGAAGCCCCACCAGGGATGTCCGCCGTCGAGGCACCACCGCCGGCACCCGCCGCCGATCCACCTCCCTCTGCCGCGTCACCACCGCCGCCACCCCGCGAGCTGCGCGTCCAGATCCCCACCCAGCGCCTGCCCGAGGAACCGGAGCCGAAGCCCCGTGGCCGTTTCCTCCTCTGGCTCCTGGCCGGCCTCCTGCTGATGGCCGTCACGGCACTCGCGACCCGCTTCGGGCTCGAACAGTGGGGCCTGCTGCCGGACGCCCTCCGCACGGCCCCGCCGCCCGCGGCCACCGCAACAGCACCCGAGACCGCACCACCTCTCCCCGACACGGCGCCGCCGCCGCCACCCACCGCGGCCACGATCGAGCCCCCTCCGCCCCCCGAGGCGCCAGCACCCGCCGCGCCTGCGCCGCTCGCCGAACCGCCCCAGGCCGAGGCACCGACCCAGCCGCCCCCGCCCGCAGCGATCCCCGAACCGTCGCAGGACGAAGCGCCCGCTGCGGCGGCGCCACCACCAGCACCGCCGGCCGAACCCGCCGCCGCGGCGCCGCCCCAGCCGTCCCCACCGCCCGCGATCACGCCGCCCTGGCCCCGAGCCGCGCCACCGCCGCCCTCACCCGCAGCCCTCCCCGAGCCGCCGCAGGACGAAGCGCCCGCATCGGCGGCGCCACCTCCGGCACCGCCGCCCGAGCCCGCCGTCGAGGCCCCGGCGCCCCTGGCGCCCCCACCGGCTCCCGCGGTCGAGCCCGCAGCCCCGCCCGCCGCCGAGCCGCCGCCCGCTGTGAGCCCGAACGTCCGGCTGGGCCCGCCCGGCACGCCCCGCGTCTACCTCCACTACACCTCGGACGACGCGAACGGTGCCGCGATCGCCGAGGCGCTGGCGGCCCGCATCCGCGAGCAGGGCATCACCGTCGCCGGCATCCGCCCGGTCCCCTTCGTCATCGGCTCCGGCAGCGTGCGCTACTACTACGACGCCGACGCGGCGCTGGCCCGGAACCTCGCCGACATCTGCAACGCCGAGGCCGACCCGCCGCTGTGCGCCCGGGGTGCCCTCGACTTCCAGAGCTTCACCCCGCCGCCGTTGGCCGGCACCGTCGAAGTCTGGATCGCCGACCGTCAGGGTCGCTGAAGGGGGCACGGGACCCGACGGTAAGGCGAAGCCGTAACAACCTCGGCACCTCGCATCCCTGGTAGAACGCTCCCGTCAGGACTCGGAGACCTCTCTTGAACCATCGCTATCACATCGACCTGTTCTAGTCCGATGACGATGGCTGCTGGATCGCCGACGTGCCCGACCTCACCTACTGCTCGGCGCACGGCCCCACGCCGGAAGCCGCACTGCGCGAGGTCGAGACGGCAATCGAGGCGTAGCTCGACGTACCTGCTGCCGATGGCCGCGAACCGCCGCCCGCCCGCTACAGGCAGCCATCTATGCGAGGCACGCGGCAGCGTAGCCGTCGGGGGTTTCTAGTCTGCCTTTATGGTGCCCGGTACCGTCGACCGCGAGAAAGCTCTCATCGTCTGGAGAATTGGTCCAGAGTTGACGCAAACCAAGGTTCATTTTTTCTCAACCAATGACGTGCGAGCTGCACTTTCATTTGCTCCTTATTGCCTCTATAGGTTAACTGATTTATTAGAAAAGCATGCACTGGCGGCAAAACATAATCCTTTCCAGATATCCACTTTTGAGGCTTAATTGTCTTTGAGCGCCTTCTCACTATCCTTAGCTCAAATAAGAACGCACTTCGTCCAACGGTTGCCTCGATCTCTCGTGCAACTTGCCGCATGCGGGCTCGGATGCGGGCTGCGCATAGCTCCTCCGCCCCAGGTTTGCATAGCCGCACCACCGAATAACTAACAGTAACTGCAGAACAGTTTAGCTCTTGGGCAACTGCGTACAAAACAAATAAGGGCGCAAGTCGCTTATATATCAATTCGATCATGTCGTTAAATTTATATGTTTTTCTGATATGAGACTCCACCATCACAGGATTGCTATCCATCGCAATGTTCACGAAGCCTTCTGTCGAAAGGAGCAGATTCTCAATGCAGTAAGCACGCAACCTGTAAAGATATTTGAGGCGGGGCTTCTTCTTGTTCAAAATATAATCAAAGTCGGCATCTATGATGTACAATTTTTTTCGACCGTCATTTGCTTGATCGCTACTGCATGCTCGCAAAACCATTTCTCTACCGCCAAGCAAATTTACACTTTTAAATTTGACATGAGGTTCAAGCAAACGTCGAATTATCAAGTACCACATATTGTGATTTGCTGTGTCTTCTACATAAATCTCCACATCATTGTAGCTCCGCTTCAAAAAGCCACGAGCACGAGTAGCCGCTACAGAATGACGTGGTGGCATCGATCAACTTCTACTAGCCCGAGGAAGCTCGATGCAGTCGTCAATGCGCTCCATGATGATCGAAGGGGAGTGCGTAGCCATAATGAACTGCATTGCTGGATTCGCCTCCGTGACAGCATCGACAAACAACTCCTGCCATTGTATATGAAGTGAGAGCTCTGGCTCATCAATAATAAAGACGTTTCCTCCCTGAACGCCTGGATTAAACCACAAATGTGTAAGTATAACGAATATCTGCGCCTCTCCCGACGAAAGGGTGTCCATAGAATAGATATTATCATCCCAACTTACCGAATATCCGATATATCCCTTCTCATCAAAGATTAACTTTTTGTTGCCGTCTTCCAAAAATCTATTTACAGAGGATAAATATTTTCTTGACGGTGCTTGCAATTCCCGAATAACTTCATTATACTTTGTGACTGCCTGCGACATTCTATCAATGCGCTCTAGATGTGATCTGTTAAAATTCCAGAAAAGCAACATCTCTACAGTCTCACTGTCAGGTGTAGAATTCTTTCTCCTTGCAGACTCGAATTTTTGAGCCACCGAGGCACTTTTCTCTAGCATTTCGATGAACGGGTATATTCGTTCCTCTACTTTGGCTCTGGGCAAGTTAAGAACTTCATGCAAGCTTTGTACACTAGTTTTTATCTTTGTTATTTCCTTTTCATTGAATGCTCCGGGGAATTGAAGCTGCGCAGGGGTTTCAACCGGCCTGATGTCCAATAACTCAAGAATAAGTTCTCGTCGAAGTTCATCACCAACACTACCGGCTGCAATCAGATTATCTCTATGCTTCTGCTCTGCTAAACTCGCGGCATCGCTAATGCTTGCCAAGAGGGAGCCACGAAAAACATTGCGGCTCGGTCGTAGAGCACGTCCCGCCCACGCTCTAAGTCTTGAGGGCATGTAATTGGTACGCACTCGGCGGTCTAGTCCCAAAAACATTGGGGTTGGCAATGATGAAATGTAATCTAGCACCACATTTGATGTAGATAATGCAGATATACTCTTGTAATATTCTCGCTCTGCTTCGTCTTCACGTCCAGGGTTTGTTGCGTTATCTGGTACGAACGTGGCATACTCGAAGACGTCATCCAGATGACCCAGACCTAATCTCACCCGGTCTCCATGATTCATTGCATTAATAAAGGTAGATATGTTGCCCTCTGTGAATTCGACTTGAATATTTTGGTACTGCAGGTTGGCTAACGCCTCTAGCGATGGTGTAATAAGGGCAATTATAGAATTCAATATTGTTGTCTTGCCTGATCCATTAATACCTGTTAGGAAATTAATCTGATCGCCAAATGCAAGATCAAAGGTCATGTATCCATGCAGTTGTGTGGCCGTAAATCGCCGAATCTTCATAGCTAAGCCCTTCGCTGTTCGGTCGTTCCGATGCGTATACGCCGACTTGTGTCATCAGCGTGTTTCTGGCACTTGACAAAGTAACCAGGGTACGACTGCAACGTGAGGTGGGTTCAAATTACAGAAGACCCTTCGCCCGGGCTGCCGCTGCAATCAGATTGCAGGTGCGGGATATGCGAAATCAAGCCCGATCTTATGTTGTGCCGGTCGGTCCCGTCGACTCTCCAGGGACTCGGATTGGTCGGCTGGCCGACGGCTCAGGTTGCGGATACCACGAGCTAAACTGGATATCAGGACTAGCTCGATGTGAGCGATACCTGTTCGGGGCCAATGGGTGACCTTGCTGACCCGGCGAATGCAAGGCTGTAAGCTAGCGCGACCGATCCAGACCGAAGGAGGGTATTCGCCATTCTCGCCGACGACTACATGCTCGGCCACGCCCCCGAGGAAATGCGCCGGCTGGCGCGGCAGGCGGCGTTGGCGGCGGCGGAGACCGAGGCGTTCTTCCGCGGGGCCGGGATCACGGCGGGCATGCACGTCCTGGATATCGGCAGCGGGGCTGGCGACGTGGCGCTGCTGGCTGCCCGCCTCGTGCCGCCGAACGGCAGCGTGCACGGCATCGAGCGGTCCGAAGGCGCACTCAGGATCGCGACGGCCCGTGCGCAGGCTGCAGGCGTGGCGCCGGTCCGCTTCGAGGCGGCCGACCTCGACACGTTCCGGCCCACCCGGACCTACGACGCCCTGACCGGCCGCTTCGTGCTGCCCTACCTCGCCGATCCGCCGGCCACGCTCCGGCGCCTCGCCGCCCACCTGCGCCCCGGCGGCGTGGTGGCGCTGATGGAGTTCGACACGACAAAGATGGAGAGCGTGCCCGAGGCCCCGCTGCTGCGCACGGTGGCGACCTGGATCACCGAAGCCTTCCGCGGCAGCGGCGTCGACCCGGCGCTGGGCTCGCGGCTCACCGGCGTGTTCCGCGCCGCCGGCCTGCCCTGGCCCTACCTCGTCGCCTTCCAGAAGTCCTGCGCCGGCCCCGACGGCTTCTACTGGTGGATCGCCGAGCTGGTCCGCACCCTCCTGCCCCACATCGTCGAGCAGGGCCTCGCCACCGAAGCCGAGGTCCAGCCCGACACCCTCGCCGCCCGCCTCCAGGAGGAAGCCATCGAGCACCGCGCCACGATCTATGCCCCCCGCTGGGTCGGTGCTTGGACCCGCATCCCGCCCGAAGGCCTCGCCACCCGCTGAACTGCGCCGTCGTGGCAAGTTCTTGACAATAATCCTAGGCTCGTATAGCCTGCTCGACCATGGACGACACGCCCTACCGCCTCGACCCCGAGTTCCGCGCCGGCCGCAAGAAGCGGCGCCTCGTGCGCCTGATGGCGTTGGGGGCCACCGCCGCGAAAGCGGCAGCCAAGCTCAACATCACCGACGCCGAGCTCGACGCCTTCACCGCCGATCCCGATCTGCCGGACATGGTGGAAGCCTATCGCGAGATGTACGGCCTGCCGGAGGAAGAGATCCTCCGCCGGCTGCGCGACCTCGCGATCAAGAT
>JAXMCK010000005.1:0-891352 GCA_046349395.1 Geminicoccaceae bacterium
GGCGATGAAGACGCGCTTGCCGGAAAGGTCGAACACCGGACTCATTCCGCCGCCTGAGGCTGATAGCCGGCGGCGCGCTCGCGGCGGAGGGTGACCAGGTCGGCGGCTACCATCTCCTGCACCAGATCGGCGAAGGCCACCTTGTGGGTCCAGCCCAGATCGCGGCGGGCGCGGCCGGGATCGCCCAGAAGGTAGTCGACCTCGAGCGGGCGGAAGTAGCGGGGGTCGACCTCGACCAGCAGCTTGCCGCTGCGGCGGTCGCGGCCGGTCTCGTCGACGCCGCTGCCGGACCAGACGATCTCGCGGCCGGTTTGGGCGAAGGCCAGCTCGATGAACTCGCGGACGGAGTGCGCCTCGCCGGTGGCCAGCACCCAGTCGGCCGGAACCCCGTGCTGGAGGATGCGCCACATGCCCTCGACATAGTCACGGGCGTGGCCCCAGTCGCGCTTGGAATCGAGGTTGCCCATGAAGAGACGGTCGTCGAAGCCGAGCTCGATGGCGGCCACACCGCGGCTGATCTTGCGCGTGACGAAGGTCTCGCCGCGCAGCGGGCTCTCATGGTTGAAGAGAATGCCGTTGGTGGCGAAGAGGCCGTAGCCCTCGCGGTAGTTGCGGGTGATCCAGTAGGCGTAGAGCTTCGCCGCGGCGTAGGGGCTCTGCGGACGGAAGGTCGTGTCCTCGTCCTGGGGCGGGGGCGAGCTGCCGTAGAGCTCGGAGGTGGAGGCCTGGTAGAAGCGGGTGCGGCCCTCGAGGCGGAGGATCCGGATGGCTTCCAGGAGGCGCAGCGTGCCGATACCGTCGGCGTTGGCGGTGTATTCAGGCGTCTCGAAGCTGACCTTGACGTGGCTCTGGGCCGCCAGGTTGTAGATCTCGTCGGGCTGCACCTCCTGCACGATGCGGATCAGGTTGGTGGCGTCCGTGAGGTCGCCATAGTGCAGGAAAAAGCGGCCGCCCTCCTGGTGCGGGTCGGCATAGAGATGGTCGATGCGGCCGGTGTTGAAGGAGGAGGCGCGGCGCTTGACGCCGTGCACCTCGTAGCCCTTGCCCAGCAGCAGCTCGGCCAGATAGGCGCCGTCCTGGCCGGTGACGCCAGTGATCAGGGCACGTTTCGAAGCCATGAGAAAAGAAGCCTCAGTAGGCGCGCTCGCCGACGAAGCCGACGAAGGCGGTGCGGACGAGAATACGCAGATCGAGCCAGACCGACCAGTTCTCGATGTAGTGAAGGTCGAGCTCGATACGGCGCCGCATCTGCTCCAGGGTACGCGTCTCGCCGCGATAGCCGTTGACCTGGGCCCAGCCGGTGATGCCGGGCTTCACCCGGTGGCGGGAGAGATAGCCGTCGATCAGGCTCCCGTAGTGGTCGTCGTGGGCGACGGCGTGCGGGCGCGGGCCGACCAGCGACATCTCGCCCCGCAGCACGTTCAGCAGCTGCGGCAGCTCGTCGAGGCTGGTGCGGCGCAGGATCCGGCCGATGCGGGTGACGCGAGGATCGTGGCGGGTGGCCTGGGCGACCCGCAGAGCGTCCGGGGCATCGCAGGCCGCAGCGTACATCGTGCGGAATTTCAACACCCGGATCGGGCGACGGTTGAAGCCGTGCCGGAACTGGGCGTAGAGCACCGGCCCCGGCGAATCGAGGCGGACGAGCAGAGCCACCACCGCCATGACGGGCGACAGGAGGATCAGCAGGAGGAGGGCCAGCACGCGATCCTCGACGGCCTTCGCCAGCGACTGCACGCCGTCGATGGGCTTCTCCATCAGGCGGACGAGGGGGGCGTCGCCGATGCGCGAGACGCCGAGCACGGGGATGCCAGCACCCAGGGCCTCGGGATAGATCGATACCTCGATCGGCAAATGGCGGAGGCGGCGGAGCACGTCCTCGATCAGCTCCGGCTCCGACCAGGGGATCGCCAGGACGACATGGTCGATCCCGCGCTCGCGGACGAACGCGGTGAAGGCCGGGGCATCGCGCAGCAGCTCGACGCCGGCGACGGAGCGCGGGGCGTCGAGGGCCAGGGTGGCCACGGTGCGGTGCGCGGTGCCACCGTCGTCGAGGCGTGCGGTGCAGTCGGCCAAGAGATCGCGATGACCGATCACCAGCAGGTTGCGGGTGAGGAGACCGGCGCGCTGGGCGTCGAGCACCTGCAGCTTCACCGCGATGCGCCAGAGGACGAGGAGAACGGATCCGGCGACGAACCAGGAACCGACCCAGAGGCGCGAGACGGCCTCAGCATTCTTCACCGCATAGAAGAGGACGAGGTCGGCACCCACGGCCAGGGCCCAGGCACCCAGCAGGCGCGGCACCTGGTAGGCGAGACTCGCATAGCGCTCGAAGCTGTAGAGGCCCGTCATCGGAAAGGCGTAGGCGGCCAGCAGGACGCCCACCGCGAACACGGCCAGGAGCAGGTCGGGCAGCCCCTCGGCACCGAAGCGCCACAAGGTGGCGACGAGTCCGGCCAGGACGACCATCAGCAGGTCACCGGCGCGGACAACGATGTCGGCGACGGGGCGGGAATGCAGGACCGAGCGGCGCCGATGGCGATCGCCGCCGCGGGCCGCGGTGTCGGGGTCGGCCAGGAAGTCGAAGCGGCTGGTGCGCGCGCTGTTCATACCGTCCGGATCCTACAGCGTCCCAGCATGACGCCACCACGCCCGGAAGCTCGGGTCGTGGTGCAGTGCGGTGCTGAACGCATGACCGTCACTTTCCGGTACGATCGCCCGATAACACCGTCATGGCGCGTACTTAGCATCATGGGTGCAGACCGAGGCTTCATGACGCCTACCAGCCGGGCGGCCTTGCTGTCCAGCCATGCCACAGCGATCCCGTGCAGCTGTGGCGCGCCGAACAACATCGACATCCCCTTACAACGCTCGGCCGGCATCGGGCACCGACACGCTGCCTCTCAACTCGGGCGTGGGATTCGTCGACCCCACCCAACTTACTGGTTAGCCGCTTCGCGGCATCCGACCAAGGAAATTTTGTGCGTTGCGGTAGAGTGGTGCGCACTCTTGGGCGCTGTCCAGGGGCAAACGGCAGCGGCTCTTGTGAAGCGGACTTTTTTCCTATAACAATCGTGTCATCGATACACGAGCTGTGTCCTCCCTGCACGGAGCCGTTGCATGCCCTTCGCCGCCCACCGACTGCGCAGCGTGTTCGAGGCCCAGAGCGAGATCGGCTTCATGGCCTGGAGCTACGTCACCACCGACCCCCTCCGGCAGGTGCTGGACGACGGGTATTTCTCGGCCGTGAGCACGCTGCTGCGGCCCGGCGATCTCGTCTATCTCGGGATCAGCCCCCTGCCGAGCCTCAGCCCGTGGACGGCGGAGGCACAGACGGTGCGGCGCTGTCTTCTCATGGTGGCTGGACCGGCGGGGCGGCCGCGCATGCGCCTCGTCCAGGACTATGGCGGACCGGACGACCCGTCGACGGCGATCCCCGAGGCGGAGCCGGACCGACCGGCCCCCGCTGTTGGCAGGAGGGCCCGACGCCGCTAGAGGCAGGTCGCGGCGACGAAGGCCGGGCATCATATGCAGCCCGGTACGTTATGGGAGGGGACGAGGCGCATGCTGGCAGCGCTCGGACGTGCGGGCGAGCAGACGAACCGCGCGGTGGCCTGGCTGTTCGCGGCGGTCCTGGTGTGGGCGCCCCTGCCCTATGCCAGCAACCGGCCCTGGTCCTGGGCGCTCCTGGCGGTGCTGGCGGGTGCGCTGTTGCTGGCGTGGTCCCTGGCCCAGATCCTGGGGGCGAAGCGGGTCCGGGTGCCCTGGGTCGTGTGGGTGGCGTTCCTCACCACCGCACTGGTCTGGGGCTGGGCCTGGCTGCAGACGGTGCCGGTGGCGGACCTGCCGGCCTGGTTCGCCGACAAGGCCAACCCGGTCTGGACGGACGCGGCGGCGGCGGGGCTGAAGGTGCAGCCGACGATGGGCCTTGATGCCGCGGCCGGGCGCGACGCGCTGATGAAGCTCGTGACCTATGCCGTGATGTTCGCGCTGGCCTTCGCCCTGGCGCAGGAGTCGGAGCGGGCGCGGGCGGGCTACGCGCTGCTGCTGGTGCTGATCAGCGTGGAAGCGCTCTATGGCCTGATCAACCTCTTCGCCGGGTGGAACACGGTGCTGTGGGAGGACGGGCCCAAGGACTATGCGGGCTACGTCACCGGCACCTTCGTCAACCGCAACAGCTTCGCCACCTACGCCAACATCGCGATCCTGATCGGCCTGGGCTTCCTGCTGGAGCCCTTCATGAAGGAAGGGGCGATCGGCAGGTTCGGCACGATCGTGCACGACACGGTCGAGAAGCTCGTCGGCCCACGGCTGCTCCTGTTGCTGGCGCTGGTGATCCTCTCCGCCGCCAGCCTGCTGACGGGCTCGCGCGGCGGTTTCCTCAGCCTCGCCTTGGCGATCATCGTGTTCTTCCTCCTGGTCCTGCTGGTCAGCCGGCCGCGGCGGGCGGTCGGCATCGGTGCCACCGTGGCGGTGGTGCTGATCGCGATCGGGATCTTCCAGGTGAGCGGCGGGGTGGTGAGCGAGCGCCTGGCGGCCACCGACGAGACGCTCAGCTTCCGCACGGTGATCTGGGCGCTCACCTTGCGCGCGGCGCGGCACCGGCCGTGGCTCGGGCAGGGCTACGGCAACTATGAAGCAGGGGTCGCCCCCTACAAGAACGACGAGTATCTGCTCACCGTCGACCTCGCCCACAGCACCTATCTCGAGCACTATCTGGAGCTGGGGCTGCCGGCGACGCTGCTGCTCTATGCCGGGCCGGTGCTGCTGTTCGGCTACTGCGTGCGCGGGATCTTCGTGCGGCGGCGGGACCAGATGCTGCCGCTGGTGGCGGCCAGCGTCACCGTGCTGGTGGCGGTGCACAGCCTCGTCGACTTCAGCCTGCAGATGCCGGCGGTGGCGGTGACCTACGCCACGGTGCTGGGGATCGGGGTGGCGCAGTCGATGCGGAGCAAGTCGGCTACTGAGGACCTCAGTAGATCCCGTCCAGTCCCGGAGCCGACGCGGCCGGTGGCGGCGCCGGTGCGGCCCCGTCCGCCACGGCGGAAGAGGAGCCCGGCGGCCGCGGGCGGGTGATCTGCACCGGCAGGCCGCGGCGGGTGATGAGCTCGGCATCGACCGCCGTCCAGTCGATGCGGTCGGCGTCGGGGCCGGCCTTCTTCAGGACGAGGTCGCGGGCGTCAGGGGCCGGGACGACGCTCATCGTCTGGCTGACCTCGAGCTCGTCGATCTGCGACAGGTCGGGCTGGACCTCGATCCAGAGCTCGCCCTGGTGCCAGCCGACCTTCACCGGCTGGAAGACGGTGGTGACCTTCGTGCCGACGGGGATGCGCTGGAACAGGGATTCGACGGCCTCGGGGTACATGCGGATGCAGCCGCGGCTGACCCGCCGGCCGACGGCGTAGGGCCGGTTGGTGCCGTGGATGGCGTAGGTGGGCCAGCCCAGATACATGGCGTACTCGCCCATGGGATTGTCCGGGCCGGCCGGGACCATCTCGGGCAGGTCGGGGTTGGTGCGGCGTGCGTCGGCCGTCGGGCGCCAGACGGGATCCTTCTGCTTGCGGACGATCTTGGTCGAGCCGATCGGCGTGGTGAACTCCTCGCGGCCGATGCCGATCGGGTAGGTCTCGACCGGGGCACCCTTCGGAAACCAGAAGAGGCGCATCTCGGGGATGTTGATGACGATGCCGGTGTGCGGGGCGTCGGGGAGAAGGTGGGCGGTCGGCAGCGTCAGGAGCGTCTCGGCGGCGGGAACCCAGGGATCCACACCCGGATTGACGGCGGAGATCTCGGGCACGCCCAGGCCGCGGACCCGGGCGATGTCGAGCAGCGTCTCGTTGCCGTCGGTCACCAGGTAGGTGACCTCGCCGATCATGTCCTCGCGCGGCAGGCTCGCCGCCGCGGGGCGGAGGCCGAGTGCCAGGGCCGCGGCGCCGAGGGCCAGGCAACGGCGGCGATCGAGCGGCAGCGGACTCGCGGCTGCGGACAGGGTCATGGGTGCCACGGCGGGGCGAGGCCGGCGGCGGGTGCGCCGGCCTCGATCGGGCCTACTTGCGCAGGCCGGTGCGGAAGATCCGGTCCGCCTTCTCGCTGGCGAGCTGCGCCTCCTGCGCCGCGCGGGCGGCGTCCGCCGCGGCCTGCTGCGAGGCCTGCTCGGCACGGGTCGCCTTGGCGTCCACGCTGGCCAGCGAGGCGCGCAGGCCGGCGATCTCCGACTGCAGCTGCTCGATGTCGCCCTTGGTGGCGCAGCCGCCGAGTGCCAGGACGGCACCGGCCAGGAGGACCGGGGCGATGAAACGGATCTTCATGTGTCAGGGCCTTTCTGTTCGCCTTGGATACAATCGCCGGGCCGCAGCCCCTCTCAGGGGCGGATCTCGACCGGGGTGCCGACCTCGACCCGCGCCCAAAGCTCGTCCATCTCGCGGTTGCTGACCGCGATGCAACCATTCGTCCAGTCGAATTTCCATTGGTCGGCCCCGAAACCGGCCCGCTCGGGCGGCAGCCCGTGGATCATGACGAGGCCGCCGGCGCGCTGACCCAGCGCCTTGGCACGGGCCCGGTCGACGGCGTTGGGATAGGAGATGCGCAGGGCCCGATAGAAGCCGCTGGCCGGATTGCGTGCGTCGACCCGGTAGTCGCCCTCGGGCGTGCGGCCGTCGCCCTCGTAGAGCTTGGTCCCGATCGGTTCGCGGCCCAGCGCCACACGGTAGGTGGCGAGCTCGCGGCCATCGGCCAGGACGTAGAGGCGGCGGGCACTCTTGACCACGATCAGGCGGTCGGCGCGCCCGGTGGCGGCATCGGCCGACCGTCGTGGCACGGCGGCGACGGCACAGCCGGCAGCGGCGAGGCTCAGGCAGTGGCGGCGGGTGGGCATGCGGGAGATCCAGAGCGCACGGCCGTTCGGCGGGGCTCGACGCCATCGGCTTGCGACTTATTCATAGGCAGTTGCAGCCACCAGTTGAAGCGCGGCGTGATCCTCGCGCGAGCCTCGCTCGGCGCTCCTCGGAACCTGTGGCATCGATGCAACGCTGGATGGGCAGGATCGCACGGGACCATCTTCGCCGTTGAGGGCCGGCGGCCGGCGGCAACAGGTCAAGTGGTCCGGGCCGAAGGCGGAGATCGCGTGGTGGCGGCTGCAGTCCCTTCTGCGATGGTCGAGGAGTACCGGCGTACCGGCAGGGCGCCCGTGCTGCTTCTCTGCGATCATGCCGGCAAGCTGGTGCCCGCCGCCGTCGGCGACCTCGGCATCGACGCGGCCGCACTCTCCCGCCACATCGGCTGGGACATCGGTGCGGCCGACCTCACCCGCCGCCTCGCCGACCTGCTCGATGCGCCGGCCATCCTCAACCATGTCTCGCGCCTCGTGATCGACGCCAACCGGCGGCCGCTGACGCCGACCTCGATTCCCGCGATCAGTGACGGCTGCGTCGTGCCGGCGAACGAGGCACTCGACCCGGCCGCGGCGAAAGCCCGGGTCCGCGAGTACTTCCTCCCCTATCATCGTCTCGTGGCGCGGCGGATCGGCGGCTTCCGCCGGCGTGGCGTCGTTCCGGCCGTCGTCGCGGTCCACAGTTTCACGCCGCGCATGAACGGCCAGGACAGGCCCTGGCAGGTCGGCGTGGTCTGGCGGGGCGACCGCCGGCTGTCGGCGCCGGTGCTCTCGGCTCTCGAGGCGCGCGGGGACCTCACGATCGGCGACAACCAGCCCTATTCCGGCCTCAGCGACTTCGGCTTCACGGTCCAGTTCCACGCGCAGCGCCCAGGCTTGGCGCACATCATGTTCGAGGTGCGCCAGGACGAGATCGCCGTGACCGAAGATGCGCACCGCTATGCCCGCATCCTCTACGATGCGCTGCGCCCGCCGCTCGGCGACCCGGCCCTCTATTCGCTTTATGACGGCGACAATCTCGGCGCGACCCTGGGGCCCGCTGGTTGGCGCCATCGCACGCGAACGTTCCCGGCACGGTGACCGGGCGACGTGTGCGCTGCACCGACGCGACGCGATACACAGGGATGATCGCGCAATCAGAACAAGTAGTTGGACGTTCTCGCCCGTATCGCGCATGAGGGTGACGCAGGCTCACCCGGTCGCCGTGCCGATCGGTGGGTCGTAACCGCCTGTCAGGGGGCGGAGCAACTCAGGGGGCGATCTTGGTGAGTGTCGGGCCAACCCATATGTCGACGCCCGCACATGCGGCCTCGCCGGCCGACGACATCGATCAGGACGCGGTGCGGCACATAGCCAGCGAGCTGGCGCGCGACGAAGGCCCGCTGCTTCCCATCCTGCACGAGATCGTCGAGCGCTTCGGGCATGTCGACGAGGCCGCGATCCGCACCGTTGCGGATGTGCTCAATGTGAGCCGCGCCGAGGTGCATGGTGTCGTCAGCTTTTATCACGACTTCCGCACCGTTCCTGCCGGCCGCCACGTGGTGAAGCTGTGCTGTGCGGAGGCCTGTCAGTCCCGGGGGTCGCGCCAGCTCGTCGCGGACGTCGAATCGGCACTGGGCGTCAGCGTGGGCGGCACCACGTCCGACGGCCGCGTGACGCTCGAAGCCGTCTACTGCCTTGGCAACTGCGCCCTCTCGCCGGCCGCCCTCGTCGACGGCGAGCTCTACGGCCGGGTGGATGCGGAGCGCGTCCGGCAGCTCGTGTCGGCGAGCAGCCAATGAGTGCCGCGATGAAGGTCTTCGTCCCGCTCGACGCCAGCGCGCTCTCGGTCGGCGCCGATGCGGTGGCCGCCACCCTCGCCTCCGCCCTCTCGCGGCAGGGTACCGATGCCGAGATCGTTCGCAACGGCAGTCGTGGGCTCTTCTGGCTGGAGCCGCTGGTCGAGGTCACGACACCGGCAGGCCGGGTCGGGTTCGGACCCGTCGCGGTCGCCGATGTCGAGGGCCTCCTCGCTGCCGGCATGCTGGATCCGGCGCGCGACTTCGCGGCCGGCCACCCGTTGGCTCTCGGTCTGATCGAGCGGCACCCCTATCTCGCTGGCCAGCAGCGTCTGACCTTCGCCCGCTGCGGCATCGTCGATCCGTTCTCGCTGGACGAGTACGAGGCGCTGGGCGGCCTGAAGGGCCTGCGCAAGGCGCTGGCGATGGAGCCCGCCGCCGTCGTCGAGGAAGTGGTGCTCTCCGGACTTCGCGGCCGTGGCGGGGCCGGTTTTCCGACCGGCATCAAGTGGCGTACGGTCGCCGCCGCTGAGGCACCTCGCAAATATGTCGTCTGCAACGCCGACGAGGGCGACAGCGGCACCTTCGCCGACCGGATGCTGATGGAGGGCGACCCCTTCGTCGTCATCGAGGGCATGGCGATAGCCGGCATCGCTACGGGTGCGGAGAAGGGCTTCATCTACATCCGCTCCGAGTACCCGCACTCGTTCCGCGCCATGCGGAAGGCCATCCGCATCGCCTACGACAACGAACTTCTCGGCCGCGACGTGCTCGGCAGCGGCAAGGTGTTCGACCTCGAGGCGCGGCTAGGCGGGGGTGCGTATATCTGCGGCGAGGAAACGTCCCTGCTGGAAAGCCTGGAAGGGCGCCGCGGGCAGGTGCGCTTCAAGCCGCCGCTGCCGGCGATCAGCGGCCTCTTCGGCAAGCCGACCGTCATCAACAATCTGATTTCGCTCGCCAGCGTGCCGATCATCCTGGCCGAAGGCGGGGCCTTTTACCGCGACTTCGGCATGGGCCGCTCGCACGGCACCCTGCCCTTCCAGCTCGCCGGCAACATCAAGCATGGCGGGCTCGTCGAGAGCGCCTTCGGCCTCACGCTCCGCGACCTCGTCGAGGGCTTCGGTGGCGGCACCGCATCGGGCCGGCCGATCCGGGCGATCCAGGTCGGCGGGCCGCTCGGCGCATACTGGCCGGCCTCGCTGCTCGACGTGCCGATGGACTACGAATCCTTCGTCCAGCACGGCGGCATGGTGGGCCACGGCGGCATCGTCGTGTTCGACGACACGGTCGACCTCGCGGCGCAGGCCGAGTTCGCCTTCCAGTTCTGTGCCATCGAGAGCTGCGGCAAGTGCACGCCCTGCCGGCTCGGCTCGACGCGCGGTGCTGAGACGATCGGCAAGATCCGCCGCGGCGAAGATATCGAAGCCAATCTCGACCTCGTCCGCGACCTCGCCGAGGTCATGCGCGACGGATCGCTGTGTGCCCTGGGTGGTTTGACTCCCATGCCCGTGCTGTCGGCGATCGACAATTTTCCCGAGGACTTCGTGCGACCGGTGGCAGCGCCGGCGGCCGAGAAGCGTCAAGCGGCCCTGCTCGAACAGCGCGCAGGCTAGAAGGAGCGGAAGCCATGGCAGTGGTCACCTCGCAGGACATGGGCACGCCGGCGCGCAGGTCGGAGGCCATGGTCACGCTGGAGATCGACGGGCAGAGTGTGACCGTCCCCGCCGGCACCTCCATCATGCGGGCGTCGGCCGAAGCCGGCGTCTCCGTCCCCAAGCTCTGCGCTACCGACTCGCTGGAACCCTTCGGCTCGTGCCGCCTTTGCCTCGTCGAGATAGAGGGCCGCCGCGGCACGCCGGCCTCCTGCACCACGCCGGTCGAGCCCGGCATGAAGGTCGTCACCCAGAGCGACCGGCTCGCCAAGCTGCGCCGCGGGGTGATGGAGCTCTACATCTCCGACCACCCGCTGGACTGCCTGACCTGTGCCGCCAATGGCGACTGCGAGCTGCAGGACATGGCGGGTGCCGTGGGCCTGCGTGAGGTCCGCTACGGCTATGACGGGGCGAACCACACGCACCAGGCGAAGGACGTCTCCAATCCCTACTTCGCCTTCGATCCGTCGAAGTGCATCGTCTGCTCGCGCTGTGTCCGCGCCTGCGAGGAGGTGCAGGGCACCTTCGCGCTGACCATCGGCGACCGGGGCTTCGCCAGCCACGTCTCACCCGGCATCGACGAGGATTTCCTCGCCTCCGAGTGCGTCTCCTGCGGCGCCTGCGTCCAGGCCTGTCCGACGGCGACCCTGGTCGAGAAGACGGTGCTGAAGCACGGCCAGCCTGACCGCAGCGTCGTCACCACCTGCGCCTATTGCGGCGTCGGCTGCTCGTTCGAGGCCCAGCTGCAGGGCAACCGCATCGTCCGCCTCGTGCCGCACAAGGACGGTCAGGCCAACCACGGCCATTCCTGCGTCAAAGGCCGCTTCGCCTGGGGCTACGCCACCCACAAGGACCGCGTCACGAAGCCGATGATCCGGGCCTCGATCCAGGATCCCTGGCGCGAGGTGTCCTGGGACGAGGCGATCACCTACGCCGCCTCCGAACTGAAGCGCGTGCAGGAGAAGTACGGCCGCGGCTCCATCGGCGGCATCACCTCCTCGCGCTGCACCAACGAGGAGGTGTTCGTCGTCCAGAAGCTGATCCGGGCGGCCTTCGGCAACAACAATGTCGATACCTGCGCCCGCGTCTGCCATTCGCCGACGGGCTATGGCCTGAAGACGGCCTTCGGCACCTCGGCCGGCACGCAGGACTTCGATTCGGTCGAGGACAGCGACGTCATCCTCGTCATCGGCGCCAATCCCACCGATGGCCACCCGGTGTTCGCCTCGCGGATGAAGAAGCGCCTGCGCGAGGGGGCGAAGCTCATCGTCGTCGACCCGCGCCGGATCGACCTCGTCCGCCAGCCGCACATCGAGGCGGCCCACCACCTCCAGCTGCGCCCCGGCACCAATGTGCCGCTGATGAACGCGATCGCGCACGTCATCTCGACCGAGAACCTGATCGACGACGCCTTCGTCCGCGAGCGCTGCGACCTCGACGACTTCCGCGCCTGGCGCACCTTCGTCGAGCGCAAGCAGAACTCGCCGGAGGCCGTCGAGTCGATCACCGGCGTCCCCGCCGACGAGATCCGCGCCGCCGCCCGGCTCTACGCCAAGGGTGGTCGGGCCGCGATCTACTACGGCCTCGGCGTCACCGAGCACAGCCAGGGCTCGACCACGGTCATGGCGATGGCCAACCTCGCGATGGCGACAGGGAATATCGGCCGTCGCGGTGTCGGCGTGAATCCGCTGCGCGGCCAGAACAACGTCCAGGGCTCGTGCGACATGGGCTCGTTCCCGCACGAGTTGTCGGGCTACCGGCACGTTTCGGATGCCGCGACCCGCGCCATGTTCGAAGCGGTCTGGGGCCGCCCGATCGACCAGGAACCGGGCCTGCGCATCCCGAACATGCTGGATGCCGCGGTGGAAGGCAGCTTCAAGGCGATGTTCATCCAGGGCGAGGACATCGCCCAGTCGGACCCGAACACGCAGCACGTGACGGCCGCCCTGTCCTCGCTCGAATGCTGCATCGTGCAGGACCTGTTCCTGAACGAGACGGCTGCCTACGCCCACGTCTTCTTCCCGGGCTGCTCGTTCCTGGAAAAGGACGGCACGTTCACCAATGCCGAGCGGCGCATCAGCCGGGTACGGATGGCGATCCCGCCCATGGGCGGCAAGCACGAGTGGCAGGTGGTGGCCGAGCTTTCGACCGCCTTGGGCTATCCCATGCACTACGAGCATCCGTCCGAGATCATGGACGAGATCGCGGCGCTGACGCCGACCTTCGCCGGCGTCAGCTACGCGCGGATCGACGAGCTGGGCTCGGTGCAGTGGCCCTGCAACGACGCCCACCCCGAGGGCTCGCCGATCATGCACGAGCAGGGCTTCGCGCGCGGCCCCGGCCGGTTCGTCCTCACCCCCTTCGTGCCGACCGAGGAGAAGACCGGGCCGCGCTTCCCGCTGCTGCTGACGACCGGCCGCATCCTCTCCCAGTACAATGTCGGTGCCCAGACGCGGCGCACCGACAATGTCGTCTGGCACGACGAGGACGTGCTGGAGATCCACGCCCACGACGCCGAGAACCGCGGCATCCGTGACGGCGACTGGGTGGGGCTGGCGAGCCGGGCCGGCGAGACGACGCTGCGGGCCCACATCTCCGACCGCATTCCGCCGGGGGTCGTCTACACGACCTTCCACCACCCGGTGACAGGTACCAACGTCATCACGACGGACAATTCCGACTGGGCCACCAACTGCCCCGAATACAAGGTGACCGCCGTCGAGGTCCGCCTCACCAACCGGATCTCGCGCTGGCAGGAGGACCAGGAGGGCTTCCGCGAGGCCGCGTTCCGGGTCGTGGCGGCGGAATGACCGGTCTGGTCGAGCCGGTAGCGAGTGCCCCGGCCGCCACGCCCAGGCGGAAGAGTAGGAGCCGGCGCGCTTCCACGATCCAGCTGCCGGCGGCCCGCTTCGAGCTGGGGGTGGTACCCGTCGACCGGGTCGAGACGGTCGCTGCCGAGTGCCCCGTCGCCCTCGTCTACAACGGTGTCAGCCACGCCGTGATGATGGCGACACCGGCCGACCTCGAGGAGTTCGGGATCGGCTTCAGCCTCGCTGAGGGCATCGTCGCCGATGCGAGCGAGATCCTCTCGGTCGAAGTCCTCGACATGGCGCTGGGCCTGGAGCTGCGGATCGAGATTCCCGACGCCCGCGCCGCCGCCCTCGACGACCGCCGCCGCAGCATGGCCGGCGGCACCGCTTGCGGCCTCTGCGGCATCATCAGCATCGAGCGGGCGATCCGCACCCTGCCCCACCTTCCCGACGGCGCTCCCGTGAAAGCGACCGCCATCTTCGAGGCCCTGCAGCGCCTGCCGTTGGAGCAGGTCACCAACCGAACCACCGGAGCCGCGCATGCAGCGGCCATGGCGACGGCGGACGGCACGATCCTGCTGACCCGTGAGGACGTCGGCCGGCACAACGCGCTGGACAAGCTCGTCGGTGCCGTCGCCAGAGTGGGTGCCGATCCAGCGAGCGGTTTCCTCCTGCTGACCAGCCGCTGCAGCACCGAGATGGTGCAGAAGGCGGCGACCGCCGGCTTCCCCATCCTGGTCGCGATCTCGGCCCCGACCAGCCTCGCCGTGGCGCTGGCCGAGGAGGCGGGCCTCTGCCTCGTCGCCTTCGCACGCGGCAAGGGCTTCACCGTCTACACCCGCCGCGACCGCATCGAAGCGGCCTGAGATCCCTCGAACCGCGCATGACCGGCATGAGCATGGACACGGACGACACCACGGATCTGCCGCGGGTGGTGAAGATGGCGAACCAGATCGTCGAGGCGCTGGCCGCCTCGCCCGACGTCGAGGGTGCCGTCGCCGAGCATATCGAGCAGTTCTGGGAGCCCCGCATGCGCGCCCAGCTGCAGGAGGCGCTGGCCCTGGGCGGCGAGGGCCTCCACCCGGCAGCCCGCGCCGCGGCGCTGAGGTTGCCTCCGGTAGGCTGACCCGGCCGGCCGGCGTCGCGGCCTTCATCTCCGTATCGCCGTCCTTTCGGATCTCTCCTAGCATCGGTCCGCCCAAAGCCGGAGGGAGGCCGATGACGCGAACCCTGACCCCGCCCGCACCCGTGAGCCTCGCGGCGTTCGACGCCCTGTTCGAACAAGTCAAGAACTGGGGGCGCTGGGGACCGGACGACGATCGCGGCACCCTCAACTACATCACGCCGGAGAAGATCGCCGCCGCCGCCAGGCTCGTGCGTAGCGGTCGCAGCGTCTCGATGGCGATCCCAATCAACAAGGTGGCGGGGCCGGACAATCCGAACCCCGCCGTCCACCTCATGTCGCTGATGCACGACCTTCCGGTCAGCGAGAGCGGCCTCTCCTTCGGCATGTGCTTCCTCGGCATGGCGAGCCACGGCGACTGCCACACCCATGTCGATGCGTTGAACCATGTCGCCTACAAGGGCCTGATGTACAACGGTAAACCGGCGTCGGACCTGACCTCGCGCGGGTCGCAGTGGGGCGACATCGCGGCCTATGCCGACGGCATCGTCGGCCGCGGCGTGCTGCTCGATGCCGCCCGCCATCGCGGCGTGGACTGGCTGGAGCCCGGCGAGGCCGTGACCCGGGCCGAGCTGGAGGCGATCGAGCAGGCTCAGGGCGTGCGGCTCGGCGAGGGCGACATCCTCGTCTTCCGCACCGGCCACCATGCCCGGCGGCTGGCGCTCGGTGCATGGAGCAACGACTACCCGCCGGCCGGCGAGGGCAAGGCGGGGCTGCACGTCGACACCGTCCCCTGGATGCACGAGCGCAAGATCGCGGCCTTCCTGCCCGACGGTGACGGCGAGACCGTACCCAGCAATGTCGAGGCGATGCCCTACCCCATTCACCCGCTGCAGCTCACCGCCATGGGCATGTGCGTCTCGGACAGCCTGCAGCTCGAGGATCTCCACAAGGCGTGCAAGGAGGAGGGCCGGTTCGAGTTCATGGTCGTCGGCCTGCCGCTTCGCCTGCCGGGTGCCACGGGATCGCCCTGGAATCCGATCGCGATCTTCTGAACAACGAGCCCAGAGCACCGAGGGGGAGAACGGGATGAGCAAGCGCTTCGAGGGCAAGGTCGCCCTGATCACCGGCGCCACGCAGGGCATGGGCCAGGCGACGGCCGTGCGCCTCGCCGCGGAAGGGGCGCTCGTCGCCGTCAACCAGAAGCCCGGCCTCGACGCCGGCGAGACGCTGCGCCTCGTCAAGGAGGCCGGCGGCGAGGCCTTCGCGGTCACTGCCGACATGCGCGATCCGGCGGCCGTGACCGCGATGGTCAAGGAGGCGGCGAAGCAGGGTGGCCGGCTCGACTATGTCGTGTCGAACGCCGCCATCAACCCGTTCATGCCCTGGGAAACGACCTCGATCGAGGCGTTCGACGAGCTGTTCGAGACCAACGTCCGGGGTGCGTGGGTCGTCTGCACCGAAGGGGCGAAGCAGATGATCGCGGAGGGCCATGGCGGTGCCATCTGCATGATCAGCTCGATCTCGGCCCATGTGGGTGCGCCCACCCAGGTCGCCTATTGCGGCACCAAGGGTGCCATCAGCATGCTGGGCAAAGCGCTGGGGGCCGTGCTCGGCAACCACGGCATCCGGGTCAACGTCATCGAACCCGGTGCGATCGCCACGCCGATGAGCGCCCCGCTGCTCGACGACCCGGTGGCCATGAAATACTACCTCGACCGCATCGCCCTGCACCGCATCGGCAACGCGTCCGAGATCGCATCCGCCGTCGCCTTCATGCTGTCGGAGGACTCCAGCTACGTCACCTCGGCGACGCTGCTGGTGGATGCCGGCTTCATCGTCAACGCGGAGCTGTAGTCCCGGCGTGACCGGGGCCACGAGGGCGACCACCGGGACAGCAGCCCGCAACGGCGGCATCGATGCGCTGCGCGCTGCCCTCACGATGCTCGTGGTGCTGCACCACACGGCGATTACCTATGGCGCGCAGGGATCCTGGTTCTACCAGGAGATCCCGCCGGGCCCGAACCGATCCTCCCTCGTCCTGACGGTCTTCTGTGCCGTCAACCAGGCCTGGTTCATGGGCCTCTTCTTTTTCATCGCCGGTGCCTTCACCCCGGGCTCGCTTGACCGTCACGGCCTCGCCGGCTTCACCCGCGAGCGCCTGAAGCGGCTGGGCATACCGATCGTCGCTTTTCTTCTCCTCATCGGCCCGATCACGGTGGCCCTGGCCCGCACCGCACGGGGTGAACCCTTCTTCGCGACGCTCGCGGCCCTGGCTGAGCGAGGTACCTACATCATCGGCCCGCTCTGGTTCGTCCTCGCGCTGCTCATCTTCTCCCTGCTCTTCGGCCTCTGGTACGGACCCGGCGGCGGCGCCCGCACGGTCTCGCGCGCCCGACCCTTCCCCTCGAACCGCGTCCTGGCGGTAGGCGCCCTCCTGGTCGGCACCACCGCCTTTCTACTCCGCCTCGTCTGGCCGGTCGGCACGAACGTCCTCGGCCTGCAGCTCGGCTACTTCGCGAGCTACATCGTGCTCTTCGTCGCCGGCTGCTATGGCGCCAGAGGACGCTGGATCTCGGAGGTGCCGGCCGACCGCGTGCGCGTGTGGCTGCCCATCACGCTGCTGACGATCCCCGTGGTCCCCCTCGTGCTGCTGGCGGCACCTTCGGTCCCGCTCCTGCAGGGCGACCCGAGCGGCGGCTGGACCGTGCCGGCCGCGGTCTACGCCTTCTGGGAACCGCTCGTGGCCTGGGGCATGATCCTCTGGCTGCTCCGCCTGTTCCAGCACCGCTTCGCCGACCCCGGTCCCGTCTGGCGTAAGCTGGCGCGACGTGCCTTCCTCATCTACGTCATCCACCCCCCGATCCTGGTGGCCGCGGCCCTGTCCGTCCGCGCCATCGCCGCCCCGCCACTCCTCAAGTTCGCCGTCGTCGGCCCGATCGCCTGCCTTCTGTGCTACACGTGCGCCGGCCTGCTGATGCGCATCCCGGCTGTGCAGAAGATCTTCTGACCGCACGCGGCTTCATGGAATGCCGCCGGCTTTTCTCCGACCTCCAGCGTCCCGGTTACTGAGGGGGCCGGAATCTCTTCCTGGTTCCGTTCGCTGCATCGGCTCCGTAGGAGCGCATCAGCATGCCGGGATCGCGAGTGGCCTCTGGCGAGACCGAGCACGCGGCGTTAACCATGCAGTTCCGCAAGCAGCGCCTTCGCATCCCGAAGGTCGCGCGTACCGAAGCCTTCGGTGAACCAGCCGTAGACGGGTGCAAGAAGATCGTAGGCTTCTTTGGCGCGCCCCTGCTCGCGCATGAGGCGCGCGTAGCTGGTGGAGGTGCGCAGCTCCCAGGACTTCGCCTGCTGACGTCGCGCCCAGTCGAGCGAGGTGATGTAGCAGCTCTCGGCACCTTCAAGGTCGCCCTGCAAGGAGAGCATCCAACCCTTGAGGCGAAGCGTCTCGGCCAAATGCTCGCGCTCCTCGCCGCCCGGCTGCTCGATCTGCGCGATGACCTCGTCGATCAGCCGGAGCGCGCCGGCAAGATCGCCGCGTTGCGCGATGCCCTCGGCAAGGACGGAGTTGAGATATGGAACGTGGACGTTGCCATCGCCCCAAACGGCCAAACCCGCCTCGAGCGAGGTAATGCCGTCAACCAGTCGAGCCTTCCTGATCAAGGCGACTCCGGAGAAGTGCCACACTACCACTTGCCTTAGGAAGGGCAGGCTGTTCTCGCCGGCGATCCGGTCGCACTCCTCGAGTAACTGCAGCGCTTTGTCGGACTCCCCGCGATGGTCGAATACGCGGGATCCCATGCCCAACACATATCCGATGTCAAAAGCATGGCCGCGCCGGCGTGCATGTGCCTCGGCTGCATAGTAGATTTTCGAGGCACGGTCGGGATATCCAAGAAGCAAAGTGGCATAGGCCGTCCAAAGCAGACAAAACGTCTTGGCATCATTAATGAGGAAGGTGGTCAGGATGCCGTGTTGCTCTTCGGAGTAGAGAATCAATACCTTGTCTGAGTGTTCGAGGGCATGTTCGAGTTGGCCAAGAAAAAAATACAAGACAACAGCCCCCAAGTGCCCGACGATCAGCCAGCTCGAATCTTGATATTCCTCGGCCCCATCCAGGATCTGTGTGACCCAGCGCTGCGACTCCGCCACGTGGCCCGTGGCGATCACGTTTGTGAATAGGCCCCAAAGAATCGGCAGCAGCGCATCGGGGCGGTGAAGCGATTGCGCCAGCGCGAGCGCAGGATACAAGCTGGACCAGACCTCGGGCACGGCGTAACCACGGAATGCGATCCACGCGGCGCCGAGCGAGCAACGCAGATCCAGCTCCATCCCGTCGCGCTCCGCCGACGGCGGAAGAGCGGTGATCAGCTCCAAACCTTTGTTTAGGTGGGCGATCGCCTCGGTGAGCGCCATTCGCTCAATCCCCGAGGCACCCGCCCTGTGCCAGAGAGGAATCGCCTCAAGCGGCCTATCCGCCTGAGTATAGTGATGTGCCAACAGCTCGGGCTCGGTCGACTCGATGTTCGGCCATCGCTCCTTGATGGCCGTCGCGATCCTGCCGTGCAGCTCCTGCCTATGCCGCTTGAGCAGTGAGTCGTACGCCGCGTCCTGCACCAGGGCGTGCTTGAACGTGTACACGGCGTCCGACAGCGTGCCCCGACGATAGGCGAGGCTCGACTCCACCAGCTCTGCCAGAGCCTGGTCCAGCTCGGTACGCGAATGCGGGGCGACCGCGAGGGCCAGATCGTAACTGAACTCGCGCCCGATCACGGCACCGATCTGCGCCACCTCGCGCAGCAGCGTCGAGCGATCCAACCGCGCCATCAACGAGTCCCGCAAGGTCGGCGGAATCGACAGGGTCTCTGCAGGGCCGACGAGCTCCAAGCTGTCGCCGGCATCGCGCAGCGCGTCGGATTCCAGGATCGACCTGGTCAGCTCCTCGACGAACAGCGGCACGCCGTCGGTCTTGGCCAGGATCCGTTCGGACACCACGGACGGCAGGACCTTGCCACCGGCGATGGCCGCCATCATGGCTTCGCTCTGGCTGCGGGTCAGCTTGGTCAGCCCGAGAACGGTCGCGTGCCCGTGCTGCGACCAGGACGAGGCGAACTCCGGCCGGTAGGTGATCACCACCAACAGAGGAACATTCCGCAAACGGGCGAGCAGGAGGTCCATGGCTTCCAGCGTCGTCGGATCGGCCCAGTGGGCATCCTCGAACAGCAGCAACGACGGCCGGGCGCGCGCGACCGACTCCACCAGATCGACCAGCGCACGCAGTGTTTCGTCCTTCATCTTCTGCGGCGTGATGGCGACCGCGCCGTAGCGCGTCTCGCAGGGGATCGAGAGCATTGCGGCGATGAAGCGGACGTCCTCCCGCGGCCGACCGTGGCGGTCGACCATGTACGCCTCCAGCTTGTCCAGCCGGGTGTCCGTCGTATCCGCGCGGTCGAAGCGCAGGGCACGCTCGAGATTGTCGATGATGGGATAGAACGCACTGTTGACGGTGGTGGGCGAGCAGTGGAAGCGCAGGCTGCGCGCACCCTGCAGCTCCAGGCGCCCCCGCAGCTCGCTGAGGAGGCGGCTCTTGCCGATGCCCGGCTCGCCGGAGAGGAGCACCAACTGCCCCTCGCCGTCCCTGGCACGGTTCCAGCGCTCCAGCAGCAGGCGCACTTCCTCGTCGCGGCCGACCAGTGGCGTGACGGTGCTGCCGCGCAGCGCCTCGAAGCGGCCTTCGGCCGTGCCCTCGCCTGCCACCCGCCAGGCCTGCACCGGCGCTGCCAAGTCCTTGAGAACGAGCGGACCCAGATCCTCGAGGGCGAACTGCTCTCCCAGGAGAGAGCGCATGCTCTTGGCCAGGACCACCGTTCCCGGTTCGGCCGCGGCCTGCAGCCGGGCAGCGAGGTTCAGCGGCCCGCCGGTCGAGATCTCCCCGTTCGCGCCACCGCTCCGTTCGCTCACCACCGGGCCCGTGGCGATCCCGACGCGGGCCAGGAGCGTGAGATCGGGATAGACTTTCAGTTCTTTCACCGACCTGGCGATGGCCAGGCCGGCGCGCACCGCCAGCTCCGCGGCATTCTCGAGCCCATGGGGATAGCCGAAAAAGGCGAGCACGCCGTCGCCCATATACTGGCTGACATGTCCGCGAAATCCGACGACAGCGTTCGCGCAGCAATCCTGATAGGCGCGGATCACCGCGCTGTAGTCCTCCGGTTCCAGCCGCTCGGCAAGCGCTGTCGAGCCCATGAGATCGCAGAACAGCACCGTCAGCTGGCGACGTTCACCCGCGAAGCGGGGCGACTGTTCGTGCGCCTCCGCCAACTCCAGTGCCGGCGGTCCCTCTGAAGGCGAAGGCACGGCGGGCCGCGTCAACGCTCTCTCGACTGGTCCGACCCGGTCCACGGCTGCCGCGAAGAGGTAGCCCCGCCGCGGCACCGTTCGGAGAAGCTGCTGTGCCTCGTCGCAGAGCGCCTTGCGGATGTCGCGCACGCACTGCGTGATCGATTCGTCGGTGACGACCACGTTCGGCCACACCGCGGCCATGATCCTATCGCGGTCCAGCAGCCGCCCGGCATTCTCGACCAGCAGCCGCAGCAGGGCGAAGGATTTCGGCCGCAACAGGATCTCGTCGCCGTCTGGGCCCAACAACGTACCGCGTCCGAGATCGAGGGTGAACCGGTCGAATCGCCAGGCGGTCGCTGGCGTCTCTGCGACATCCCTCATCAATCCTCCCATGTCGCAGCGGCTCGCTATGGCAGCATTTTAGCAAAGTTTCAGCGAAATTTCATCCTTTCTTCATCTGGCTTTCAGGTCGACCCGCGCGTGACCTGCTTCTCCTGTGCACGAGGCGTCAGCGCCGCCAGTCGACGGCAGGGAGAAGTCGAATGCGGAGAGTAGCGACGTTCGCCGAATTCCCGTCCGGTCAGGATCGCGGCTGAGCCAAGCTGCTTTTTTCTTGGATACGACCGAGTCCTTGGTCGCGCGGCGAGAGAGGAGGCATCATGGTCACGAAGATCGGTACGGCCGGCAACGATACGCTCACAGGGACATCGTTCGCCGACCTGCTGCGGGGTCTCGGCGGCGACGACCTCCTGCGCGGCCTCGCGGGCGACGACACGCTCCAGGGCGGCACCGGTAGCGACAGGCTCGAGGGAGGCAGCGGGCTCGATACCGCGACCTATGCCGACGACATCTTCACCGGCGTGGTTGCCAGTCTGGCGACGGGCACCGCCACGACGGCAGACGGCACCGACACGCTGGTCTCGATCGAGAACCTGCGCGGATCGGCTCAAGGCGACACGCTGACGGGCAACGGCGCTGCCAACACGCTCTGGGGCGACGGTGGCAACGACGAATTGCACGGCGAAGCGGGCCACGACCGGCTTTACGGGGGCACCGGCTTCGACAACCTGTTCGGCGGTGATGGCGACGACCGTCTCGAGGGCGGCAGCGACGGCGACACCTTGTTCGGCGAGCTCGGCAACGACACTCTGTTGGGCGGCACCGGCGACGACCAGCTCTACGGTGGCGAGGGCGGCGACCGTCTCGACGGCGGCAGCGGTGGCGACACTTTGCTGGGCGAGCTCGGTAACGACACTCTGCTGGGCGGCACCGGCAACGACCAGCTCTACGGCGGCGAGGGCGACGACCGTCTCGAGGGCGGCAGCGAGAGCGACTACTTGTCGGGCGAGCTCGGCAACGATGTTCTGTTGGGCGGTTCCGGCTCCGATCAGCTCAACGGCTGGGATGGCGATGATCGTCTCGTCGGCGGCGACGAGCGCGACCAGCTGTTTGGGGGTAACGGGAACGATCGCCTCGAGGGCGGATCCGATGCCGACTTCCTGACGGGGGATGCCGGTAATGACCGACTCATCGGGGGTGCCGGGGCCGACGATTTCGCCGTACTGCTGACAAGATACAACAATGGGGGCGGACGCGACATCGTCGAGGATTTCCAGAACGGGACCGATCGCCTTCGGATCTCATTCTACGACGACGTCACCCAGTTATCCTTACATCATACGACCATGTTCAAGTATCTTGATTCGAACAACGATGGTCTGCTCGACGATGAGGACCGCTTTGTCGACGTGGGCAGCGTCACCGATCAGGGTGTCACGAAGACCTCGACGACGCTGGAACTAGGTGAGGCCTGGGCCGCTCTGCCACTTGCTGAGAACGAGTACGGTGCCGGCGATGAGCTGGTCCTGTTCGGTGTCACCGGTGTGACAAGAGAGAGCTTCTTTCTCTAATTTCAGTTGGCGGGAGCAGCCCGCGGGTTGCGCTCCTCTCCGCTACATCCGGGATCGGGCCGGATAGCCACTCGTCCCGCGCTGCTCGGCAACGACCGACGACAACTGGGAGAGCTCGAATGCGCAGACATGCAACGCTCGCCGCCCTGGCCTGCTGCCTACTTCCGGCGGCGGGGGCCGCTGCTGCCGAGGTGGCGAAGCTGCCGGCGAGCGGCAAGGCCAGGATCGAGGTGTCCTACGTGCAGTGGGCGCCGGCGCGCGAGATCACGCTGGGCGACCAAGCCGGCATCGGGGCGATGGAGTTCGCCGGGATCACCCGCAACACCGACGGCAAGCCCTGGTTCGACCGGATGACCGAGCACTGCTCCGGCCAGTTCTTCTGGGGCGAGCACAACGCGGCACCGGGTACGGGCACCTGCCTCTACCTCGACGCCGACGGCGACCAGGTGATGGTCAACTTCACGCTGACCCAGCCCTATGGCGGCACCAAGCAGATCGTCGGCGGCACCGGCAAATATGCCGGCATCACCGGCCAGGGCACCTTCACCGGCACCCAGCTGAAGCCGCCGGCCACGGGCATGGACCTCTTCGTCCTGAACGTCGAGCTCGACTTCCAGATCAAGTCGGCGACGCAGTAGCGGCCGGCGAGGCTTCCTTTCGAACCAACCCGCAACGCGCGGAACAGGAGTGTGGTGACATGGCGAGAACCTTGAAGGCCGGCTCGATCGCGTTGGCGGCGCCGCTGGCCCTTGTCCTGGGCCTGCTGGCCGGAAGCCAGCCCGCGGCGGCAGAGCCGATGGCCGCGAAGCTCGAGACCCCGCTCGGCGCCGCTCGCGGCGAGGTGGCTCTAGCACGCTGGTACGACGGTCCGAACCATACCTTCCTCTCGACCGACCTCTTCGAGTCCAGCAACGCCACGGCCGCGTACAACTTTCCGCCTGTCACCGGGACGGGTGTGCCGTGCCCCGAGGGCGTCGGCCCGGGCCTTCCCTGCAACACGGCCGCCACGCCGGTGGGCGGGGACGTGTACGGCCTCGTCGTCGCCCAGTCGGTCGGGGGCGTGAACATGTGCCGATGCCAGCTGCAATACTGATGGCACCGGTCACCCGATCGGCAGCCATCGGAAGAGTGAGCGTGGGTTCGACACGAGCGCCACTGCCGCTGTCGCGGCAGGTCCGTGCGCGGCCCGCGGTGGGCAACGTCTCCTCAAAGGATCGATCCATGACACATGTCGCACGATTTCTGAAACTGGGAGCCGCGGTGATGCTCGGCGCAGCGGTGAGCTGGACGGCAGGGATCCATGACGTGCTGGCTCCCAGCCCGGCGGCGACGACAGCCCCGCTCTGCGGACAGACCGGATGCAACACGACCGCAGCCTATGTTTATTCCAACCTACCGACACAAGCCATGCGTTTTCCATCCACGCCGGTCACTAGCTCAAAATGCGCAAAGAGCATAGGACTCCGCTGCACAACGGCCCCTACTAATACTCCAGCCGGCTCAATATTGTATGGCACGGTGGTACGGGCCGGCGCTTTGAACTCGTGCCGGTGCGCTATTTAGCGTTGTGACTGCCAGTGATCCGCATTTGGCGCTTATCTGGGCCGGCGCGACGCTCCACGAGTTCTGGCATGCTACTGGCCGCCGCGGCTGGCGTCGCGCTGGCCACGGTCGGCGGGGCCCGGATCGCTTTCCCGGTCCATGTCACCAGCAACTCGATGGCGCCCTGGCTGCAGGCGGGCGACTACGGTGTCGCCGCTTACGCGCAGGACGTCCGGCGCGGCGATGTCATCGTGTTCCGGCTGCCCTTCGGGGCCCATGAGCTCGCCATCAAGCGCGCCGTCGCCGTGCCGGGGGACTGCATGCCGGGACGGGGCGGGGCGGCGGCCGATGCCGTCGCCCACGCCGGCCGTGAGGGCTGCGAGCCCGTGCCACCCGGGTCGGTCTTCGTCGTCGGCGACAACATCGCGGCCTCCCTGGACAGCCGCGACTTCGGCCCGGTCCCGGCCGGGGCGATCGTCGGTCGGATCGTCCTGCCGCTGCCGGTGACGCGCTGGCTCGGCCAGCGGAAAGCGGCGCCGGCCCCCTGACGGGGCGCGGCGGTGAGGCCTCGGGCTGCTCGCGACCGCCATCCAACTGGATCGTAGATCAAGTCATCACTGTTTTAATTACTTGGTAAACTTGTCACTTAACCCATGCCAAGGAACTGTGATCAATGATCGAGCGAATCAAACGCCACTTCAGACTGGCCTTGACGTTGTCGTTGCTTGTCGCAACCGCGGGCAGTGCGAAGGCCGGATCGGACCGGCTCTTCGTCGGCGACGGCAGCGACAACAATGTCGAGGTGTTCAACGCGCAGAACGGCAACTATCTGCGCACGTTCCCAACGGCGTCGGCCCCCGTGGTGGGACCTCGCGGCGTCCTCTACAGCGGCGGGCAATTGCTGCTGGCCAATCAAAACGTCAATACGCCGTTCAATGGCGAGGTACTCCGCTTCAACGGAACCACGGGTGCCGAAGTGCTGCCGCCGCTGGTCGCGGGTACCAGGGCGGACGCGCCATTCGCGCCGCGAGGCATGGTGCGCTGGAACAACAAATTCTATGTCGCCAACGTGTGCAATCCTTGTTCGCCCGACGATCCGGGAGGCGGCGGCGTCCTCGTCTATACCTCGACCGGCGTGTACCTGAAGACCCTGTCACCCCCGCCCGGACCCGTGCAGTTCCATCCCTTTGGCGTCGTGATCGGACCCGACGGCCTACTCTACGTCACCAGCCGGCCCAACCTGTTCTCGTCGGATCTCGGCGGCCGGGTGCTGCAGTTCGATCCCGCCACCGGCAAGTATCTCAAGACCTTCATCGCCAACGTGGGCGGTCCCGGAAAGCTGAACTCGCCGGAAGGCATCGTCTTCGGGCCGGACGGCAAGCTTTACGTCACGAGCCTGCGAGCGGATGCCAGCGACACGGACAAGATCCTGGTTTATCAGGGGCCGTCCGGTGCCAAGCCCGGCACCCGCGTGGGCAAGATCGACCTCGACAAGGCCGGAGGGCCCAATCCGAAGCGTTCGACGGCGCAGGCGCTGCTGTTCGGACCGGGCGGCGACCTCTTCGTCCCGATCACCAACGCGTTCACGGATGGAAGCACCCCCGGAGATACGGGTGCCGTCCGCCGCTACAAGGTTGCATGCAGGCAGACGGCGACCAATCCCTGCTTCAGCAACTTCGTCCGTCCCGGCGGCCAACTCGGCCAAGGCTGGTATCTCACCTTCGGCAAGACCAATCCAGGCACGCTGGCCTACGGTGGTTGAGGATACTCCGCGATAATCTGTTTGGAATCGATATGGACTCCGCAAGAACGTTTTGAAAAGACATTATGTTATTTACTGATCGGCTCGTTGGGCTGGCGAGCCGATCAGATTTTTCTACTTCTCCAATACACTCGGCCAGTTGGTGTTGGCTTTGGCGATGTAGCCCGGGATGTCGCCTTCCCACTTCTTGCGGATGTCGAGATTGTAGTTGAGGTAGAGCTTGCCGTCGACGATCCGCCACGCCTCTGGCTCGGTCGTCGCGGTGTAGCCCTGGCTCACGGCCCAGGCACAGTAGCCGCCATATTGCGGGGCGTAGGCCGCCGGGTCGGCCTTGAACTTGGCGAGATTGTCGGCGGTCGCGAACTGCCAGACGGCCCCGTTCCACTCGGTCTGGAACTCGGGCTTGCCCGGCACCGGCTTCTGCTCGGTGAAGTAGGCGACGGGATCGGTGCCGTGGATCGCCACGTGCGTCGCCGGATCGGCGAACACGGGCGGCTGCGCGGCGCTGGCCGCACCTGCAAAGGCCAGGGAGAGAACGAGGGCGAGACATGTGCGGCGAGCCGGCATCCGAGATCCTCCAAGTCGCGAGGCCTTCGTTCTGCGTCGCCGGTCAGGCCCTGGGAAGTGGATCGCGCGCGCGTCGCCGAAGTGTGAGACTTGGTGAAGTGACGGGAGCAGGGGCGCAGGCGACGACCATGCCGGCGGCGGCGATGACCACGAGCCCCAGGATCGTCGGCCCGTCCGGCGTCTCGGCAAAGAAGATGAAGGTCCAGAGCACCGCGAAGGCGACGTAGCTGTAGTCGAATCCCGCAATGAGGGCGGCGGGCGCGATCTGGTAGGCGAAGGCGGTGCCGGCGCCGAAGACGGTCATCAGTACGGCCAACAGAAGCATCAGACCCCATCCCTGGTCACTCATGGCGGCCCAGGGCCCGGCAAGGAACGGAACGGACGGCGCGGCCGGCACCAGCCCTGCCGCCAGGAGAACGCTGGCGATCGAGCCGACGGCCAGGAGGCAGACATTGAGCCCCAGCGCCAGCAGCATGGGCCGCTCGTGCAGGCAGTGCCGCGGTACTTGATACTCGAAGCTTGACCCGAAGGCACTTACGCAAGCCTTCCACGCTTGCCGTCATCCTTCAACTCACCGTTTAAGCCGGCCGCGGCCCCCCTACCCAAAGTGGGCATCCTGTAGCTTTCGCAACCTGCCGGCCCCGAACAGGATCGCCCCCACTCGCGGTGCAACGATCTCGCGAGCCGTCGGTCAACAGGTTGGGGGGATTGGTCCGATGCGGGCCTGTTGGGCGTTCGTCGCGACACTCGTCGTCGCCCAAGGGATGGCGGCCGGTGCCGAGGCCGCCTCCAAGGGTACGAGCTTCTGGCGCGACTATGGCGACGTCGTCCACGATCTGAGCTGGAACAATCTCCGCGGCGACGGCGTGGTCGTGTCGGGCCAGGGCGGGATCGGCCTCTGGTTCAACAAGGACACGACCTTCGGCCGGAACAAGGAAGTCTTCGGGCACAGCTCTGATCATTTCCAGGAGTTGACCGGACTCGTCGCCGTCGACGGGCATCTGGGGCTGGGCACGGCCAAGTCCTTCGGCGAGGTCTACGGCGAGGTCTCCGTCACCGGTGCCTGGACCACGGCGACGGAGCCCGGCGGCAACAATGCGCGCTCGGATCTGGCCTGGGAGACCTATTTCGGGGGGTGGCGCAGTGCGGACCTGTTCCCGGCTCTGGGCCCGAACGCGATCGACATCTCCGCCGGGAAGCAGAACTATCAGATCGGCACCGGCTTCCTCTACTGGAACGGGTCGACCAACGGCGGCGAGCGGGGCATGGCCTGGACCGCGCTCCGCACCGCCTGGGAAGAGACGGCCATCGCGAAGCTGACGACCCACGGCCTGACCGCCCAGGTGGCCTACCTGAAGCCCGACGACAATCCGCACACCGACAGCCGCTTCATCACGACGGATCTCGAGTACGATTTCTCGAAGCTCGTCGACATCGGCACGGCCGGGGCCGGCTACTCGCACTTCTTCCATTCCGACCTCGACACCCGCGACGGCATGGACGTGTGGAACCTTCGGGCGACGCTGACGCCGCTGAAGCCGACGGGTGTGCTGCCCGGCCTCAACCTGCTGGGCGAGTGGGCGCACGAGAACAATGACGACAAGCTCGAGTCGACCGCCTGGTTCACGGAGGTCGGCTACGACTTCAAGGGCGTGCTGCCCTGGGCGCCGTACATCGGCTACCGCTACGCCTCGTTCGAGGGCGGTGAGAGCGACAGCGGCAAGAGCCACAACTGGGACCCGCTGTTCTACGGCATGGGCGGCAGCGGCAATCAGTCCTGGGGCACCTGGTTCCAGGGCGAGGTCCTCGGCGAGTGGGTCATCAGCAACTCGAACCTCAACTCGCACAATGTTCGACTGGTGCTGAACCCGAGAGACGATCTGCAGCTCTTCCTGCTCTATTACAACTTCAGCGTCGACGACAAGGACGCCGCCGGGGTCACCGACAGCAACTTCGCCCAGGAAGTGGACCTGATCGGGTCCTACACCTTCAACAAATATCTGTCGTTCACGGGCGTGCTCGGGTGGAGCACGCCGGGCGATGCCGCCAAGGAGACCTTCGGCGGTGCGAACGACGACTGGCTCTACAGCATGCTCTACGCCCAGGTGACCTTCTGAGCGAGCGGAGGAAAGTCTAGTGGCAAGCGTCCTGCAGAAAGGCGGCTCGGCCGCCCCCGCTCCTGCCGCACCCCGCGGTGCGGCGAGTGCGGTCAAGCTCGGCGTCTTCACGCTCGCCATGATGAACGTGGCGGCCGTCGTCAGCCTGCGCGGCATCCCGGCCGAGGCCGAGTACGGGCTTAGCTCGATCTTCTACTATCTGTTCGCCGCCGTCTTCTTCCTGATCCCGGTGTCGCTGGTCGCCGCCGAGCTGGCGACGGGCTGGCCGCAGAACGGTGGCGTGTTCCGCTGGGTCGGCGAGGCGTTCGGACCGCGCTGGGGTTTCCTCGCCATCTGGCTGCAGTGGCTGGAGAGCACGATCTGGTACCCGACCGTGCTCACCTTCGCCGCGGTGGCTCTCGCCTTCCTCGGTCCCGATCAGACCTGGGACCAAGCGCTTGCCGCGAACAAATGGTACACGCTGGTGATCGTCCTCCTCGTCTATTGGGGGGCGACCTTCATCAACTTCCGCGGCGTCGGCTTCATGGGTGCGGTTAGCAAATGGGGCTCGCTCGTCGGCACGATCATCCCGGCGACCCTCCTGATCGTGCTGGGCTTCGTCTATTTCGGCCAAGTGATGAGCGGCACGCCCGACGTTGCCGGCATGCCCGGCACCGGCCTGCAGATCAAGTTGGGCTGGGATCAGGTCATTCCCGACTTCACCAACTTCAACAACATCGTGCTGGCCGCCAGCATCTTCCTCTTCTACGCCGGCATGGAAATGTCCGCCGTCCACGTCAAGGACCTGGACAATCCGGCCCGCAACTATCCCCTGGCGATCCTGGTCGCGTCGATCCTCACCGTGGCGATCTTCGTGCTCGGCACGCTGGCCGTCGGCTTCGTGGTGCCGAACCAGGACATCAACCTGGTGCAGACGCTGCTCGTCTTCTTCGACGACACGCTGGACGCCTACCATGTCGGCTTTCTGAAATACGTCATGGCGCTCTGCCTCGCCTTCGGCGTGCTGGGCGGCGTCGTGACCTGGGTCGGCGGCCCGTCCAAGGGCCTGCTCGCGGTGGGCCGCGCCGGCTACCTGCCCCCGTTCCTGCAGCAGACCAACGCCAACGGCATCCAGGTGCACATCCTGCTGGTGCAGGCACTGATCGTGACGTTCCTCTCGGTCCTCTTCGTTGTCCTGCCGTCGGTGCAGACGGCCTATCAGATCTTGAGCCAGCTCACGATCATCCTCTACCTCATCATGTATCTGCTGATGTTCGGGGCGGCGATCCATCTCCGCTACTCGGAGCCGAACACCTATCGCGCCTACAAGGTGCCGGGCGGCGAGGTCGGCATGTGGATCATCGGCGGTGCGGGCCTCGTCGGATCGCTGATCGCGTTCCTCCTCAGCTTCGTCCCGCCGAGCCAGATCCCGACCGGCGGACCCGCCACCTATGTCGGGTTCCTCATCGCCGGGACGGTCGTCTGCGTCGCCATCCCGTTCCTGATCTACGCCTCCCGCAAGCCGCACTGGCGGACACCGGAGGGGGCGGCCGACTTCGAGCCGTTCAACTGGGAGCGCGAGGGCCGGCATCCCGGCCAGCAGTCCACGCGCTGAGCGAGCAGGATCGAGGGGAAACGCCATGGCCACGGGCCTGTCCACCGACGCCATCCGCTCTGCCGTGGAGTCGGCCCACGCCGCCGGCAAGGATCTGCCGGGCGGCGTGAACGCCAGCTACATCCCCTACCTCGCGAAGGTGCCCTCCTCGCTCTGCGGCCTCGCCGTGGCGACGGTGGACGGTGAGCTGTTCGAGGCGGGCGACACGCGCTTCGAGTTCGCGATCGAGTCGATCTCGAAGGTGTTCACGCTCTGCCGGGTCATCGACGAGATCGGCGCGCCGGCCCTTCGCCAGAAGGTCGGCGCCGAGCCGACGGGCGCACCGTTCAATTCGGTGATCGCGATCGAGCTGCACAAGGGCAAGGCCCTCTCGCCGCTCGTCAATGCGGGTGCCATGTCGACCGCCAGCCTCGTGACGGCCGCCACCCGCGACGAGCACTGGCAGAAGATCCTGGACACCCAGAGCGACTTCGCCGGTCGGCCGATCGCGCTCAACGACGAGGTCTTCAAGTCCGAGTCCGACACCAACTTCCACAACCGGGCTATCGCCTGGCTGCTCTACAGCTACGGCACGATGTATTGCGAGCCGATGCGGGCCTGCGACGTCTACACCGCACAGTGCTCGACCGCGATCACCACCGTCGACCTCGCCGTGATGGGAGCGACCCTCGCCAACGGCGGCGTCAACCCTCGTACAGGCAGGCGCTGCATGAAGGCGGAGAACGTGCCGCACGTGCTGGCCGAGATGACGATGGAGGGGCTCTACGACACCGCCGGCGACTGGTTCTACCAGGTAGGGCTCCCCGGCAAGAGCGGTGTCGGCGGCGGCATCGTGGCGGTGGCGCCGGGCAAATGCGCCATCGCCGGCTTCTCGCCACCCCTCGATCCGATTGGCAACAGTGTCCGCGGCCAGGCCATGGTGAAGCAGGTGGCGGCGGAGCTGGGGCTCAGCGTGCTCAAGGGCTGATGCCGCTCACCGTACCCACGCTGCTGGCCCTGGATCTGGTGCCGGTGGCCCTCGTCGTGGTCCTTCACATCTACGGCACGATGGAGGTCGTCCGCCTGCGCCGGGTGGCGTTCCAGCAGGCGATCGCTCGGGCGGCGTTGACACGGGCCGTCCTGGTCCTGCCCGCGGCGGCCGTCGGTCTGATCCTGCTCCACGCCGTCGAGATCTGGCTCATGGGCTGGTGGATCTGGTGGCGCGGGCTCCTGCCCGATCTCGGCCACTGCCTTCTGCTCGCCGGAACGTCCTATACCACGCTGGGCTACCCTGGTCCGCTGCCGGGTGCAGCCGGTGCCACGTTCTCCATCGTCCTCGCGGCCCTCGGCTGGCTGATGTTCGGCTGGTCTACCGGCGTCGTCGTCTCGACTCTCATCCAGTACGAGCGCGTCCGGCAGAAGCTGGGGCTCGAGACCGAGGACCTCGGCGTATGACGCCCTCCGACACATCCCAACGCCCGCGCCGCATGAGCTTGTGGGACGTCGTCGCCATCGGCATCGGCTCGATGGTCGGTGCCGGCATCTTCGCCCTGATGGGCGAGATCGCGGCCCGTGCCGGATCGGCCGTATACCTGTCCTTCGTCATCGCAGGCGTCGTGGCCGTGCTCTCGGGCTACAGCTACGCCCGCCTCTCCAGCGTCTTCCCCTCATCGGGCGGCATCGTCGACTTCCTCGAGCGCGGGATGGGTGCCGGAGCCGTGTCGGGTACTATGTCCCTCATGTACCTGGTGACGGTCGTCGTCTCGACGGCCGTCGTCGCCAAGGCGTTCGGCGCCTATGCGGCACGTCTCGCCTCGGGCTGGGATCAGGCACCATGGCTCGCCAACGCCTTCGGCTCCGCGATCGTGCTGGCATTGGCCTATGTCAACATGGCCGGCAGTGCCGCGGCGGGTCGGGCCGAGATGCTGCTGGTCGGCATCAAGCTCGCCATCCTGGGCGTGCTCGTCGTCGGCGGCGCCAGCCAGCTGCACGTCGAGTATCTGGGCACCGACCATTACGGCACACCGACGAACATCGTCGCCGGCGCCGGCCTCGCCTTCTTCGCCTATGCCGGCTACGGCATGATGGCCAATGCCGGCGGCTCCGTCGACGAGCCGCGCCGCACCATCCCGCTGGCGATCACGATCGCGATCGGCTCCGTCTGCGTGCTCTACATCGTGCTGGCTGTCGTCGTGCTGGGCACCCTGACACCGGAGCAGCTGGAGACCTACCGCGACACCGCCGTCGCCGAAGCGGCGCGTCCGGCCCTGGGCGATCTCGGCTTCGTCCTGGTCTCGATCGCGGCCCTTCTGGCGACCGCGTCGGCGGTGAACGCCAATCTCTTCACCGGCCTCAACGTGACCTCCGCACTCTCCGCCTCGGGTGCCCTCGCCAAAGCGTTTAACCGGCCGATCTGGGGCCGGGGCACCCTTGGCCTCATCCTCATCGTCGTCGCCACGCTGGCTCTGCTGAACTTTTCGGGCCTTGGCGCCATCGCCAGCCTCGGCAGTGCGGCCTTCCTCCTGACCTATCTGGCGGTCCAGGCGGCCCACTGGAACCTCGCCGACCGGACGGCCGGCTCGCGATTCCTGATCATTGCCGGGTCGCTCGCCATCGCGGCGGTGCTGGCCGTGCTGCTCGTCCAGCAATGGCACGACCAGCGGCAGGTCCTGTACGAGTTCGTCGGCTTCCTCGTGCTGTGCTGGCTTACCCAGGACATCATGCGCCGGTTGACCCGAAGCGCCTCCGACCCCGGCAGGTCGCCCCGTCCATCCGCCAACTGAGGAGGCTGCCGGGCACATGGGTGGCGCGGTGGGACCACCCTGACCTGGACGACACCGACCGGTCACCGCAACGAGGGACCGAGCCTGCCTTGGCAGCAATAGACGCGCTGCTGACCCCTCTCTATCGCTCGGTTGGCCCCGACCTCGGCGCGGCGACAGTGCTCCTGGCACTGGCCCTGCTCAGCGCCGACACCGGCAACGCGGTCAGTACTGCTGGTGATGTCGCGGGCGTTACCGGCCTCGCGGAAAGCGTTGTGCGCCATCGACTCGGAAAGGTGCGCTCGCTGGGCCTGATCAACGGGAGCTTGGGAACCTATCGCCTGAGCCCGGACGGTCGCCGCACACTCGGGAACCTCTGGGCGGCTACCGCGTCGAGGTTGCTCGCTGCTCGCGCGTTCCCTCCGGCGGACCAAGAGAAACAGCGACCCGCACTGACATTGATCCGTAGTTCCAACAGTTGACGTACGACGTTACGCGCCGTCATCGTGCTGCCGGCGACAGGATGGGGTTACATGAACAAGCGGGACGGGTCGGCTGACCCCCACATACGTCGCACCGACCTGGAGGCGGCGCGCAACGGTCTCGGTGTCGAGATCGACATCGGCCGCTACCATGAAGTCGCTCACTATTGCTCGCTGCTGATCAGCAGCTTCATGATCAGACACTTGACCAAGCTACATCGTGTGTTCGACGGCGATCTCGTAGCGCCCATCGTCCTCGGCGAAATCGCGCATCACAACGTCGCCGGCACTTTCGTCCGGGACGGTTTCCTGACGCAGAGCGGCGAGACCGTGGTGAAGGGCCGAGTTCCGGGTCCACTACGACCCTGCAACGTCCTCTCGATCAGCGAGGCGACGGGCATTCCCCGAGAGTCCGTCCGTCGGCGGGTGGACCAGTTCATTCGCCGGGGCTGGATCAGGCGTGACGATGGCGGCCTCGTCATGACGAGCAAGGTCGCCGAAGAGTTCGTGCCCGACTTCAACCTGACGACGCTGAAGGATCTCCTGGCGACCGCCGAGCGGCTGGACAAGGTCCTTGCTGCCCCGCGATCCGAAGATGGTGCGACGGCACCTGTCGCCGCACCTGTCGCGCCGCGAGCCTGGTCGCCGCAGCGGGCACGCCGGTCAGCGGCGTAGCAAGCTCAAACGAGCGACCGGTCCCCGAGACCGGCCGCCTCCATCAATCGCCCGCTCAGGTGTGCTTGAAGGAGCCCGCCTCCTTTTCCGTCAGCGGCTTCTTCGGCGCGTGCTCGTTCAGGATGGCGATCTGCTTCTTCATGTCGTCGAGCAGCAGGCTCGCGAGATCCTTGGTGAAGCCGTGCTTGCAGAGGATGCGCTGGATGACGATGTCCTCGATGTCCTTCGGCATCGCGTAGGCCGGCACCAGCCAGCCCCGCGTGCGCAGCCGGTCGGCCAGATCGTAGAGCGTCCAGCCCGGATCGACCCCGTCCTTCAGCCGCCAGGAGCAGCCGGGAATCCCGTCGCTGCCGTCGTAGAACACCTCGAAGATACCGAACTTCTTGATCTCGGCGGCGACGTACATGCCGACGTCGCGGCAGGCCGACTGGACCTTCCTGTAGCCTTCGTGACCGAGACGGTTGAACAGGTAGTACTGCGCGATGATCTGCCCAGCCGGCCGCGAGAAGTTGATGGCGAAGGTGGGCATCATGCCACCCAGATAGTCGACCTTGAAGATCAGGTCCTCGGGCAGGTCGGCGGCGTCGCGCCAGACGACCCAGCCGGCCCCCAGAGGGGCCAGGCCGAATTTGTGGCCCGAGGTGCTGATCGAGCGCACGCGGGGGATGCGGAAGTCCCAGACGAGATCGGGATAGAGGAAGGGGGCGAGGAAGCCGCCGCTGGCCCCGTCGATGTGGATCGACACGTCTTGGCCGGTCTTCTTCTGATAGTCGTCCAGCGCCTTGGCGATCTCCGGCACCGGCTCGAACTGGAGCGTGTAGGTGAGGCCCAGCGTGATGACGACGCCGATGGTGTTCTCGTCGACATGCTGCATGACGGTCTCGGCCGTCAGGGTCATCCGGTCCTTCGCCAACGGCACCTGACGGACCTCGACGTCCCAGTACCGGGCGAACTTCAGCCAGCAGACCTGCACCGCCCCCATGACGATATTGGGTCTGTCGGTCGACTTGCCCTTTTTGCGCATGGCTTCGCGCCAGCGCCACTTCATCGCCATGCCGCCCAGCATGCAGGCTTCCGACGAACCCACCGTGGAGGTGCCCAGAGTGTTGGCGGCTGCCGGGCTGTTCCACAGATCCGCCAGCATGTGCACGCAGCGCTGTTCGAGTTCGGCCGTCTGCGGATACTCGTCCTTGTCGATCGCGTTCTTGTCGATCGACAGGTCCATCAACTTGTGGATGTTGTCATCCAGCCAGGTCTGGCAGAAGGTCGCGAGATTCTGCCGGGCATTGCCGTCCAGCATCAGCTCGTCCTTCACCACCTGGAAGGCAGCACCCGGAGCGGTCTCGGCAGCGGGGAACCTGTACTTCGGCAGTGCGATCGAGGCGTCCTGCGAGCAGTAGACGTCGTCCAGCAGATCCTCGCGGATCTGGTCCTTGGCGTGCAAAGGCATGTGACCCCCTGGATGTCGCCTACGCCTGCATTCAAGCAGTTCCCGCGACGACCCTAATTGGCCGAACCAGCGCGCCTAAGGGCCTCATGCCCCGTTTTGGGTAGTCCGCCGCAACGCAGCACCCGACTCGCCTGTCGCAATTCCTACGCCTTCTCCCGCATCGGCCAGAGCTTGGCGAAGAGCCAGGACACGGCCAAACCGACGAGGCAGCCCAGCAGCACCTCGCCTGAGCGCTTGAGCCCGGCCTCCATCGCCCCGACGGCCGAGTGGTGCGTCAACTCCGTGGCGACGACGAAGGCGGCGTTGGTCGGCGCCATGCGCCAGCTCGATTCCACGTGCAGGAGGTAGGAGGACACGAGCACGGTGGTGGCGAGTGCGACCGGCAGCTTCCACTGGCTGTCGGTCTCGATGGCGAGGAACGCCAGGCCCATGCCGCAGCCGATGAGCGTGTTCACGATGCGGCCCTGGAAGGTCGAGAGTGCCGTCTTCAGGCGCGGATCGACGATCGCCACCATCGAGCTGATTGCCCACACCGGGTTGGTGTTCGCACCCAGCTCCAGGATCGCCCACAAGATCGTGGCCGCGACGAAGATCAGCGTCGCATAGCGCACGCCCAGATAGCCGTCGGCCCGGAGGCGATGGCCGAGGCGGCGGTCGCCGGACTCGCTCATCGGGAAACCCGCCCGCCGCTGCGGAGGGCGGCCCTCACTCGTGCGCCTGCGGCGGGTTGCCCTTGAGGCGGTAGACGAGGCCCGTCTTCGTGGTGCCGAGCGAGAGCCAGTCGCGGCCCGCCTGCTGCAGTTCGACGAAGAACTTCTTGCAGCGCTCCAGCGCCTTGTCGCCGAGGTCGTCCCGCTTCTTGAATTTGGCCTGGAAGGCGAACTCGCCGCACAGCGGCTGGTGCTCGGCGCGGGTCCGCCAGATGGCGATGTTGCACTTCGCCGTGATGCTGCGGCCGAAGGAGAGCACGCCCAGTTCCTGCAGCACCTCCTCGACGATGGTCTGGTTGACGAGCTCGATCCGGTCGTTCGGCCCGGTGCTCAGCGCGTTCAGGGCGGGGAAGAGTCCGCCGAGGAAGCCCATTGAGCCCCGATCGCCTTCCGGCACCTGGCTCAGGCCCATCTGCGCATTGTGCGAGAAGAGCAGCCGGTAGCCGCCGACCTGGTCCTTCAGCGGCAGGGCCTCGGCCTTGAACTTGATGCGGTAGTCGCCGGCGACCTTCGGCCGGACGTCGAGGGCCGCCGCCTTCGCCATGTCGGGATGCCGGAACTTGAAGACGATCTCGGGATCGCCCACCGGGAAATGGTCCTCGAACGCGTCGCGGCGGCGGAGGATGAAGGCGTTGTTGTAGAGGCGGAAGTCGGCCGTATCGAGGAAGGCCACCTCGCGCAGGCTCGGCCGCATGCCGACCACGCTGGAGGCATCGAGCGACACGCCGAGCGGCTCGGCCACCCGCTTCACCAGATCGCCATAGTCCTGGAAGCTGCGCGCCGAGGTGAACCGCTCCGGCTTCAGGATCAGCTTGCATTCCAGATAATGGATCTCGTCGAAGAGGGCCCCGTCGCTGTACTGGCCGCTGGCGACCGCCGGCCCGGGTTTCGACTTCTTCGTATCCGTCGACATCGCATCCCACCTTCTGCTCGTCATGGTCGTTCGAAAATCTTCACCGGCGAGGTACGCAGGGCGCCCGCAAGGGGCCTACGTTGCGGGTGCCTGCAGGGCGCGCCTGCGCCACTGCCGCGGCGGCTCCCCGGACCAGCGCTGGAACGCATGGTTGAAGGCGCTCGTCTCGGCGTAGCCGATCGAGAGGGCGACCGAGGTGATCGACATGCGCGTGCCGAGCAGCAGCTGCTGCGCCACATGGAAGCGCGCCCGGTCGATCAGCTGGCGGAAGCTCGTCCCCTCCTCCTGCAGCCGCCGGTTCAGGCTTCGGGTCGAGAGGCCCATGTGCGCGGCCACGCTCTCGCGCGAGGCGTCGCCCAACACGATGCGGGCGCGGAGCTGGCGCATCGCCTGCTCGGCGACGGTCGGCTGCCGCGTGGCCCAGTACTCCTTCACCCTGGCCTCCAGCTCGCGACGCAGGGCCGGTTCGGCCCCGATCACGGGCCAGGCGAGCATGGCGGCCGGAAACACCAGAGCGTGCTGCTCCGCATCCCAGCGCGGGGTCACTCCGAAATGACGGCGGTAGGGCAGCGGATCGGCGACGGCAGCCCGTGCGCTCAGCACCTCGTCGACGCCGCGCTTGGCCAGCTCGCGCAGCATGTTGAAGCCGACCGCGATCGCACCCTCGCAGAGCTGCTCCAGCCCCGGCACGCCAGGGTAGCTCACCGCATAGCCCCAGAAGGCGGCGTCGCCCTGCACGGCGAGGTAGGTCACGGCACCCCGGATGTAGCGGTGATGGTTGGTGCACAGATCCATGATGGCGTCGCCCACAGTGGGCGCGTTGCGCATCAGGGCACCGACCAACGCCAGGCTCGTGGTGTCACACCGGCTGGCGAACAGATGCCCGAAATGCTCGCAGCCCGTCGCCGCGACGCAGGCCGTCATCAGGCGGCCCACCTGCGGGAAGGTCAGAGGGTTCTCAGGGTCGTCGAGCACGTCCGGCGGCAGCCGTATCGACCGCAACAGCTCGACCGGGTCGACACCGAACTCGCGCAAGACCTCCGGAACGCGGGCCATGGCACCGACCCGATGGCGCCCCTCCTCCATGGCCTCCGCACTCCGGGCCGTGCCCACGTCGCGCGGTGGCCGAGAAGGATGTGGCAGTCGTCCCTTACCTCGGCGTGTCGGTTCGGGTGGCGCAGGCGACGGCCTCGCCGCCGGATCGCCGACAGGCGCCCTGCACGGGGTGACGGCTCCTTCGGTCACGTGCGGTTCCCGGCCGGCCGCTCCGGATGAGGCCCGGTCCGCGACAACCCGAGCGGTGCCCCCGGCTTGCCCGAAGCACCGACCTGCTGCATTACCACCATGCCTCCCCCTTGCCCTCTTCAGCCGGAAGCAGTTCGCACGGCTTGGCGCAAGAGATCAAGTTCCCTTACGGCCACCGGTTGTTATCTCTTCGACAGGCAGAGTGGCGGACAAGCAATGGTTGATACGCGCTGAAGCTGGTTTACGTGGATATTAGGGAAATCTGACGGACGCAGGGCCTGTACTGCGCATGACGAAGTATTCACTCCTTGCCGTTGGCCCGTTGTCTGTCCAAGCCGTCGCGCGGCGCGGGTTGGCTCGGGGGAGGATGACGAAGGCCGCAGCGTCGCTTCGCCGGGTGGCGACGTTCGAAGTCATCGTTCCATCATGCTTCGGTAATCAGCAATGGTGAGGGAGTTAACAAATGCTCGTCTCCTCACCTCGCTGGCTGCGACACGCCGAGCTTGTGACGCGTGGCACAAATCATCAAGTCACCCTGTTTCACCCACAGCATTCATCTGCCGCCGGCCGCACGGCGACTGGCCCGATCGAGCAACCGAGCCCGCGAGACGGCGCTCCGACGAGCAGGGACAAGAGAATGTACTACACTGACGACTCGATCCTTCCCGAGAGCATGACGCCGCTGATCATCACGGCGGCACCCTTCGGGCCGGCATGGCTGCCGGGCGACGGTGATATTCCCGTAAGCTGGGACGAGCAGGTGCAGGCTGCCGTCGACTGCTACAATGCGGGTGCGGCCATGCTGCACGTGCATGTGCGCGACCCCGCCAGGGGCCACGGCTCGGTCGATTTCGACCAGTTCAACTACTTCATCGGCCGGCTGCGGCAGGCCGTGCCGAAGATGATCCTGCAGGTCGGCGGCTCGATCTCCTTCGCGCCCAAGACGCCCGAGGGCAAGGCGAAGTGGCTCGACTACGACACGCGCCACATGCTGACCGAGCTCGACCCGAAGCCCGACTGCGTGACGATCGCCACCGGCACGACGCAGTGGGACGTCATGTCGATGATGCTGCCCGAGGACATCGTCGGCACCCATCTCGAGAACAACCCGGAGGTCCAGGCCGCCTGGGCCGGCATGTGGGTCGACGCCGGGCCGGCCTTCTATCTCGAGCATCTGAAGCGGCTGCGGGCGCACAAGATCCAGCCCTACTTCGTGCCCGGCCACATCCACCAGTGGGAGCTGATCGAGCGGCTGATCCGCGCCGGCGTCTATATGGGCCCGCTCAACATGGCGATCGCCGGCTATGGCGGCGGCACGCTGGGGCGCAATCCGTTCCACTGGATGCAGTTCCTGCGCGACGTGCCGCAGGGTGCCTCCTCGGTCACCTTCTGGTCGAGCATGCGCGGGCTGATCTCGCTCTCGGCGATGGCGATCGTGCTGGGCCAGCATGTCCGCGTCGGTAACGAGGACAATTTCTGGGGTGCGGACAGGAAGCGGCGCACCTCGGTCCAGCAGGTCGAGGGTGCCGTGCGTCTCTGCCGCGAGTTCGGCCGCGAGATCGCGACCGCCGATCAGGCGCGCGAGATCATGAAGATCGGCGTCTGGTACGACAGCGTCGAGGAGACCCTGCAGCATCTGGGCCTGCCCCCCAACCGCCGCGACGGCGAGAAAGGCTTCCTCGTCTACGACACCGACGGCCGCAAGACGATCGCCAAGACGGGCGGCGACTCGCACCCGATGTCCTACTGCATGGTGCCGCCTGGCACCGTGGTTCGCGGCTGAGTGTCGTGCGGGCGGTCGCACCCGACCGCTCGCCCCCAACCTCTGGAGCGACGGACGGATGAGCGGCGCCCTCAGCCATGTCGAGATCTTCGGCGATGAGCCGGAAAAGCTGGCCGACCTCTATCGCGAGCTGTTCGGCTGGCGGATCGAGCAGGCGCCAGGCGTCGATTACTGGCGAGTTATGGGTGAGAGCGATGCCGCCACTCCCATCGGCGGGATCGCCCGGCGGCCGCCGTTCGAGTTGCAGGGATGGCTCGCCTACATCCGGGTCGCCTCGGTGAGCGAAGCGCTGGCGATCACGGAGCGCCACGGCGGCCGGATACTGAAGCCGCGCACCGCCGTTCCGCGCACCGGCTGGTACGCGGTGCTGGCCGATACCGCCGGCAACGCCTTCGCCGTCTGGGAGCCGGACGCAACCGCCTTCCCCCCACCCATGCCCGACTGACCAGCCCGAGACCGCCCATGACCGACCGACCTTATGTGAACGTCCCCGAGACCGTCTCCCCCGAGGCGCAGGCGTTCCTCCGCACGCTGCCGGATCCGGCGCTCAAGCCCGCCTTCCCCGACGCCTCCGATATCGAGGGGTGGAAGAAGCTTCAGGCCTGGGCGGAAGCCGACGGCAAGGCCAAGTCCGAGCCCCTGCTGCAGCGCTACCGGCACACGGTCGAGAAACGGGAAGTCGGCGGCGTGCCGGCACTCGACGTGCGGCCGCACGGCTGGACGCCCAGCCGCAACCTCATCGTCTACACGCATGGCGGGGCGCACGTGATGTACAGCGCCGAGTCGAGCCTCGGCCGCGCCGTCGTCGCCGCGCACAGCACGGGCCTGCGGGTACTGTCCCTCGACTATACGCTGGCGCCGCACAGCAAGTTCGACCGGATGTCGGATCAGGTCGTCGGGGCGATACGGGCCCTGTTGGCGCAGGGCCAGCGGCTCGCGGACACGGCCATCTACGGCGACTCCTCCGGGGGTGGCCTCGCCGCCGCGGTGATCCTCAAGATGCGCGACCGGGGCATGGGCCTGCCGGCGGCGGCCGTGCTGGTGTCGCCCTGGCTCGACGTCACCCGCAGCGGCGACACGGAGACCACGCTGCACGACGCCGACCCGAACCAGCTCTACGAGAAGCACGGCGTCCACGCCGCGGCGGCCTTCGCCGATCCCGCGGACCAGAAGAACCCCTACGCCTCGCCCGTGTACGGCGACTTCACCAAGGGCTTCCCGCCGACCCTGATCCAGGGCGGCCTGAAGGAGACGCTGCTCAGCGGCTTCGTCCGCCTCTACCAGGCCCTCGACACCGCCGGCGTGCCGGTGAAGCTCGATCTGTACGAGGGCATGATCCACAACTTCCAGGACAGAATTCCCGACGCCCCCGAGTCGCTCCTGGCGCGCCGGAAGATGCAGGAGTTCCTGTTCCAGCATTTGAAGATGTAGTGCGCCGGAACTCGGAAAGACGACGCAGGGCCGGGGGAGGCACTGCCGGATCGAGCCGTCGGCGGGACGACCGACTCGACGAACCAGCAGCGAAAAGGGGGTAACCATGACCGAGACCGATGCCGGCGAGACCGGACCCTGGGGCGAGGCTCTCGGCCAGTTGCGGGAATGGGACCCGGACTGGGCCGAGGCGTGCCTGAGGATGAGCACGAACCCGTGGCACGACGGCGTGCTCTCAACGAAGCTGGTCGAGCTGATCTCGCTCGGCCTCAACGCCGCCTGCACCAACCTGAACGCCGCCGGCACCCGGCGGCACATCCGGCGCGCCCTCGACGTCGGCGCCAGTCGCGAAGAGATCCTCGTCGTCATCAAATGCGCCACCGTGATGGCGCTTCATGCCTGCAGCCTGGGGGCGCCGATCCTCATCGAGGAGGCGAAGGCCGCCGCCGTGGCGCTGGGCCCGGCGCCACCCGCGACCACGCCCCATTGCGACCGCATGAAGGAGCTGGGGCAGTGGAACGTGGCCTGGGACCCGTTCCTGCAGCTCGATCCGGCCTGGACCGACGCCTTCATCGCGACCGGCGTCGGCATCTACGCCGGCGGCGTCCTGCCGGCGAAGGATCTCGAGTTGCTCAGCGTCGCCTTCGATGCCTCCTTCACCCACATGTACGCGCCGGGCACCCGCCGCCACATCAAGGCCGCCCTCGCAACCGGCGCCACGCCGCGCGAGATCATGTCCGTGCTGAAGCTCTGCGTCGCCCAAGGTGTCGCCGCCTGCAACCTCGCGGTCCCCATCCTCGCGGAAGAACTCGAAGCCGTCGTCGCGGAGACGTAGGCGCACCCAAGATCCCTCACCTGGGCGCACGTATGCGTCCACGACGAGACGCTGACTGTCAGCGTGCCCACGGGGCGGCGGTGGCGGCATCGCCGGGCTCGTCTCCACCGCCGTCGTCACGGCCGTCTCGCTCGTCCCCTTCTTCGCCTGCCGCGACGTCGACCGTCGCCTCGTCAATGCCCGCCTGCAGGCGATTCTGTTCCGCGAGCCGTCGGCCGGTATCGACCGCATGGACGATCGCAGTCGCTAGCCTCGAGGCGGTGACCTCGATGCGAAACAGCGATGACGGTCAGGCGGGCGTCAGCTTGTCCACGGCACCTTCCCGATGAGATAAGCCGGTCATCGTCCTTCGCGCCGCCAGAGGTCGAAAGCCCATGCCGCAGGACAGCAGCCATGACGCAGCCGCAAGGCTAAGTGAGCTCGAGGCGCATGGCACCACGACGGCTGACGCGCTGGCGTTCTTCGACTCGCTGCCGGACGCCAGCCTCGAGTCCTGCATCGGCCGCTGGCGCGGGTCCGACCTGCCCAGTGGACATCCGCTCGACGGGATGCTCGAGACGCTGGGCTGGTACGGCAAGGACTTCGTCGATGCCGAGACCGTCCACCCCCTGCTGTTCGCAGGGCCCGACGGCAGCCCGGTCGCCCTCGATCCGGTACCTGCCCTGGCGGGACAGATCCTCCGCCGCCCCTGGCTGATGCGCAATCCCGTGAGCCGTGCCGCCTTCGCGGCCGGGCGGCTGCTGCTGCGCACGCGCGAGCCTCGGGCACGCCTGCGCCGGATGGAGCACCGCGGCGTGTCGACCGCCGCGATGGCCTACGACGCCCTGCCGATCATCGACGTCTTCCGCCGCGTCGACGCCGACACGATGCTGGGCCTCATGGACCTGCGCGGGATGCCGCAGCCCTACTTCTTCGTGCTCCGGCGCGTGAGGCCGTGACCGGTCAGGCCGCGGTCTTCGTCACCAATGCCAGCGTGTGTCGGGCGATCATGATCTCCTCGTTGGTCGGGATCACCCAAGCGCGCACCTTGCTGGCGGCAGTGGAGATGCGCGGGCCGTTCGTCGCGTTGGCGACGGCGTCCAGCTCGAGCCCGAGCCAGGCGAGGCGCTCGCAGACGGCGGCGCGGATCGGGGCCGCGTTCTCGCCGATGCCGGCGGTGAAGACGATGGCGTCGAGGCCGCCCAGAAGTGCGGTGTAGGCGCCGGCGAAGTAGACGATGCGGTGGACGAAGTAGTCGATCGCCTGCTTCGCCTCGGGGGCCTTGCTGTGGAGCAGGATGCGGACGTCGTTGCTGATGCCGGAGAGGCCCTTCAGGCCCGACTCCTCGTAGAGCAGGTGCTGCAGCGAGGCGTCGTCGTAGAGCTTGCGGCGCAGCAGATAGAGCAGCGCCCCGGGGTCGATGGTGCCGCAGCGGGTACCCATGGGCAGGCCCTCGATGCCGCTGAAGCCCATCGTGGTGGCGATGCTCTTGCCGTCCAGGATGGCGCACATGCTGGCACCCGAGCCCAGATGGCCGACGATGACGCGCCGGGCCTGCGGGTCGTGCTGCGGCAGGGTGCGGTTGATGTAGTCGTAGGAGATGCCGTGATAGCCCCAGTGCCGGACGCCGGCGTCGCGGACCGATTTCGGCACGGCGTAGAGTTGGGCCGTCTCCGACATGGTGCGGTGGAACGAGGTGTCGAACACGGCCACCTGCGGCAGGTCGGGATGGATGCGGGCGATGGCGCGCAGGCCCTCGACCTCGGGCGGCTGGTGCTGCGGCTCCAGCATGCCGAGCCCGTCCAGATAGTCGAGCGCTTCGGCATCGACGATCGTCGGGCCGGGATAGCGGGTGCCGCCCTGCACGAGCCGGTGGCCGGCGCCGATCAGGCGGACCTCCTTGAACTGGCCGTCGAGCCAGCCGAGGACGAAGCGAAGGGCCGTCTCGGCGTCGATCGCCTTGCCCGGCGGCCAGGCATGGTCGGCGAGCTTCGAACCGTCGGCCCCTTTCACCGCGAAGGCCGGGGCGCTCATCATACTCTCGACCTCGCCGCGGCAGAGCACGTCGAGGTCGGTGCCCGAGGCGTGGCGGTAGAGGGCGAACTTGAGGCTGGAGGAGCCGGAGTTGACGACGAGGATGCCCTTGTCCACCGCCGTCACTCCGCCGGGCCGTCGAGCAGCGAGGGATCGCGGCGGAAGGCGTCCGCGACCAGCACGGCGAGGGCAGCCGAGAGGGTGCGGGTCTCGGCACTGTCGGCGCGGCTCGTCAGGATGAGCGGCACCTTGGCGCCGACGACGCAGCCCGCGGCCTGGGCACCCGCCATGAACAGGAACTCCTTGTACATGGCGTTGCCGGCATCGATGTTGGCGGCGATCAGGATGTCGGCGTGCCCGGCGACAGGCGACTCGATCTTCTTGATGCGCGCCGCCTCGGGATCGACCGCACCATCCAGATCCAAGGGGCCGTCGACGATGCCGCCGACGATCTGCCGGCGATCGGCCATCTTGGCGAGGGCGGCCCCGTCGAGGGTCGAGGGCATCTTCGAGCGGACGGTCTCGACCGCCGACACGATGGCGACCTTCGGCTGCTCGATGCCGATGGCGCGGGCCAGGATGATCGCGTTCTGGCAGATGTCCCGCTTCTGATCGAGGTCCGGGGCGATGTTGATCGCGGCATCCGAAAGGATGATGCGGCGGCCATAGGCGGGCGAGAAGATCAACGCACAGTGGCTCAGCAGGCGGCCGGTGCGCAGGCCGGCCTCCTTCTGCACCACGGCGTGCAGCAGCACGTCGGTGTGCAGGCTGCCCTTCATGAGCGCCTGCACCTCGCCCTTCCCGGCCATGGCACAGGCCGTCGTCGCGGCGTCCTCGGGATCGGGCTCTTCGACGATGCGGGCGGTGCCGAGGTCGAGCTTCTCCGCCGCGGCGAGCTTCCGGATGGCGTCGGCGGGTCCAACGAGCACGGGCTCGATCAGGCCGTCGCGGGCGGCCTCCAGCGCGCCGCCCAGGGCGTCGCCGCTCAGCGGGTAGACGATGGCCGTCGGCAGGGGCTTCAGCCTGCGGCCGCGCGCGATCAGCTCGTCCAGATTGTGGGCGTGGATGGTCGTGGGTGTCATGTCGACCATGGGAGCATTCCTGTTGGAGCGGCGCCGCCGGCACGGAGCCGGCGGCATGCACGTCGATCAGGCCGCCAGCGGCTTCGTGACGGCGGCGATGTGGGCGTCGTGGCGCGGCTGCGCGAAGCGGTAGTAGGCGAGCTTCACGAGGTCGGTCAGGATCGTCCAGACGAGGACATAGGCCCAGACGAGGCCGATCAGCTCCCAGGGCAGGGCCGGGACGAGGACCCCATAGGCACACATCAGGACGGCGATGACCTGGGTGGCGACGATGGCGATGAACAGCGGTGCGGAGGGATAAGGCGGCATCACCACCGAATCGCGGGTGCGGACCACGAACAGCAGCATGTGGCCGCCGGCGGCGAGCTGCAGGAACAGCATGGTCTGCAGATGATGCGCATCGAGCGGGATGCGGGCCATCATGGCCGGATCGTGCATCCACTCCATGCCGAGGAAGACGATGCCGAAGCTCTGGGCCGTCGCCATCAGGCCCATGAGGATCGAGAAGACGAGGATGTGGTGCATGTCCCAGCGCACCGGCTGCGGGGCGGTGCGGACATTGTCGTAGGCGATCGTCATGATCGGAATGTCGTCGAGGAGAGCCAAAACGACGATCATGATCGCGGTCAGGGGCTGGATATCGAAGATGACGCTCGCCATGACGACGACCAGCATGATCGCGATCGTCATCGCGATGCGGTAGTAGACGTAGCTGTTGATCCGTTCGAAGATCTTGCGCGATTCGACGATGGCATTGACGATCGTCGACAGGCCGGGGGCCGTCAGGATGAGGGCCGCGGCACTGCGGGCGGCGTCGGTGGCACCACTCACCGCCACGCCGCAGTCGGCCTGCTTCAGGGCCGGGGCGTCGTTTACCCCGTCGCCGGTCATGGCGACGATGTGGCCGACCTCCTGCAACGCCTTCACGATCTCGTACTTGTGCTCGGGAAAGACGCGGCCGAAGCCGTCGGCCCGCTCCACCGCATGCGCCGCGTCGAGCGGGATGTGGGCGGGATCGGTCCCCTTCGGGAAGACGTCGCCGGCGACGAGGAGATGCGGGCCCATGCCGAGCTGGGTCGAGATCTCGCTGCCGATGGCGACGTCGTCGCCGGTCACCATCTTCACCTGCAGGCCCAGCTCCTTGGTCCGGGCGATGGTGGCCTTGGCGTCGGGCCGCGGCGGGTCGAGCATCGGCAGGAGGCCCAGCAGCTTCCAGGTCTGGCCCTGGTCGGCCGAGCTGGCGACACCCAGCGCCCGGTAGCCGTGCCCGGCGAGGTCGTGGACCTTGGCGTCGTAGGCGCTCTCGGTGACCGGATCGGGCTTGCACAAGGCGGTGATCGCCTGTGGGGCGCCCTTGGCGTACTGCCAGACCTGCCCGTGCGGATCCTGGACCGTGGCGATGGTGCGCTTCGTGACAGGATCGAAGGGAACGAACTTGATCTGCCTGCACTGGTCGAGGACGGCAGGCTCCTGCACCGCCTTCAGCACCGCCTGGTCGATCGCGTCCTCGCTGCTGGCCTGAGTGGCCAGTGCGGCGGCAGTGACGAGGTCGTCGGGCTTCGCGTCGCCGAAGGGGATCGGCGTGTCCAGGGTGAGCCGGTTCTGGGTCAGCGTACCGGTCTTGTCGCTGCAGAGCACGTCGACGCCGGCGAGTTCGTCGATCGCCGAGAGGCGCGAGACGATCGCCTTCTGCTTCGAGAGCGCCAGCGCCCCCAGCGCCAGGGTGACCGACATGACGGCCGGAAGGGCAACCGGGACGGAGGCGACGAGGAGCACCAGGACGAACTGCAGGATCGAGCCGGCAGCGTGCCAGCTCCAGGCTCCCGGCACCACCATCTCGCGGTAGACCTGCACGCCCACCAGCACGACGGCCAGGACCGCCGCCAGGACGATGAGGAAGTCGCCGATCTGCAGCACGGCCTTCTGCGAGTGCGACGTGGCACCCGCGGAGGCGACCAGCTTCGCCGTGCGGCCGAAGAAGGTGGCGTTGCCGGTGGCGGTCACCACCCCCTTCATGTCGCCCTGCTTGGCGATGCTGCCGGAATAGGCGGAATCGCCCACGGCCTTGCCGACTGGCAGGGATTCGCCGGTGAGGGCCGCCTGGTCGACGCTGAGATAGTCGCCCTCGGTGAGCAGCACGTCGGCCGGGATGATCTCGCCGGCGGCGATGTCGATCATGTCGCCGGGGACCAGATCGGCGGCGTCGCCGCTGATCCACTTGCCGTCGCGCAGGGTCCGCGCCTTCAGCGCCAGGCCCTTCTTCAGGGCGGCCAGCGCATTGGCGGCTTTGGCGTCCTGCCAGAAGCCCACCGCGGCGTTGTAGATGAGGAGGCCACCGACGACCGCGAAGTCGGCCCAGTCGCCGCGGACGAAGGAGATCAGCGCCGCGGCCTCGATCATCCAGGGGATCGGGCCCCAGAAGTAGCCGACCAGCTTGTGCCAGAGCGGCTCTTCCTTGGCCTCGATCGCGTTCGGCCCGTACTTCTCGAGACGCTGGCGCGCCTCGTCCGAACTCAGCCCCTTCGGTGAGCTGCCGAGCTCACCGAACTTCGCCGCGATCGCCGCCGGGCCCAGCGGACCGGGCTTCCCGCCGCTGGTCGGTGCCGGCTTCGCAGCGGCCGCGGGTGCGGGTGACCCGACGGCAGCCGTCGCCGACGCGGTGCCGGTAGCCGTTTCATCGAGCATGACCGAACTCATCTACTGGTTTCCATGGGCGATCTCCCTGCCCCGGGCGGGCGCCGGCCCGGTGGGCCGGCGTCGATCCGTCAGGCGTCGCCGGCGGCGCGCTTGCGTCCGGCCTCGAGCTTAGGCGTGGGGCCGCGCACGACGTTCGAAGGCAGGAGCCGGGCGCCCTCCTCGACACCCAGCAGCCGTCCCAGCGTCTCGAGACGCAGGATCGTCTCGGGGGTCGGCGCCCCCGCCGCGGCGAGTGCGGTCCTGATCCCGGCGACGAGAGCCTGCCGGTCCTCGGACCTGGTCACCATCTTCGGCAGCGCTTCGAGAGCCCGCTTCGGCTCCAGCTGGAGCGCGAAGAACTGCTGCCGCACGGTGCGCTTCACGGCCTCCAGCTCGTCCCCGTCGAGCTTGCCGGAGAAGGCGCGCAGGCCGAAGGCGACGCGCTCGTCGAGCGCCCGGTCCGCGGCCAGCACGTAGAGGAGGGCCCGGACCTTCGCCTCCGGCAGACTGCCCGTCTCGACCTCGGCCCGGTAGCCGGCCATGGCGGCTTCGATCGCCGCCACCTCCTCGGGCGTCTTCGCCGGCACACGGCGCGGTGGCGCGACCCCGGCCCCGGTGCCGTACCAAGCCTGGACCAGGGGTGAACTGTAGATGGCGAAGAACATCTGCTCCTGCATGCGGTCGCGGGAGTCGCGGTAGGCGTTCCACGCCGTCACGATGGCCTCGGCCATCTTCTCCTGCATCTGCAGCAGCGGGTTTTCCGGGGCAACCGGCTTGCGCGCCGCCCTCGCCTGCTCCGCTGCCCTGGCGACGCCCTGCATCCAGGGCTTGTCGTCGGAGAAGAGCGTGTACTGCAGCCGCACCGGGTTGGTCGCCCGGTTGAACGCCGCCAGCTGCTCGCTGCCCATCGCCTTCACGAAGGGCTGCATGAAGGTCCGATAGGCGGCGAGGCCGATTTCGGACATGCGGGCGACGGTGGCGAAGGCGCGATCGTCGGCCTCGCTGTTGCGGCCGAAGGCGCGGATGTCGTCGAGCGTGCGGCTCTCGAACCGGGCGAGGAAGTCGCCCTGGACGAGATCCGCCCCGGGCTCGCCCGGCACCTTCGGGGTCACGACGAGCTCGTAGAGGCCGGGCGGCAGGCAGTCGATGACGTCCATCGTCTGCATGAAGGCCTCGTGCTCGCGCACGGCGACCTTGGGCGAGACGAAGATGGCGAGGTGTCCGACCTTCGGGTCGATGCAGTAGACGATCGTCTTGCCGCGGGCGCGGATGTCGTCGACGCTGCCGTAGAGGTCGAGGATCCAGCCCAGCGTCTGCTGCGGCGGGCTGATATTGTCGCCTTCCGAGGTGAAGACGATGATCGGCGAGGTGACGTTGCGGATGTCGAACAGGCGGCCGTCGGCCGTCGCGATCTCGTTCCGGGTCAGCTTGTCACCGATGAAGTGCTCGTTCACGAGATACTGGATCTCGTCGCCGTTCAGCTGGATGAAATCGCCCCACCACTTCTCGAACTCGAGGAAACGCGGGCCCTCCGTGTCGACGTTCTTGTAGACGTTGTAGAGCTTGTTGAAGAACGTGTTGCCGGGATTGAGATTGTCGAAATTGCCGATGAGGTAGGCGCCGTCGAACTTGCCGTTGCCGAGGTCGCTGGCGAGGGCGGCGAGCCACGCCCCGCCCATCAGGCCGCCGGCGTAGCGCATCGGGTTCTTGCCGTGCACGCCCTGCCAGTAGGACATGGGCGAGCCCGGCAGCAGGATCGGGCCGAAGAGATCGGGCCGCAGCATGGCGACCATCAGCGTCTGGTAGCCGGCCTGGCAGTTGCCGACCGCCATCGGGCGCGGGCTGTCGGGATGCATCGCGACGACGCGCTCGAAGTAGCCGACCTGCCCCTCGACCACGTCGAGGAAGGTCTGCCCCGGCACGGGCTCGGCCGAGAAGCCGATGAAGTAGACCGGATGCCCGGCCACCAGCGCGTCGCCGATCTCGCTCTCGCGGTGGAAGCCGCCGATGCCGGGCCCCTGCCCCGCCCGCGGATCGACCACGACGACCGGGCGCTTGCGCGGGTCGAGCTTCACGCCCTCGGGCGGGACGATGCGCGCCAGCGAGTAGTTGATCGGACGCTTCAGGCCGCGCCCGCTGACCAGGATCTCGTGGTCGAAGGTCAGCACCGTGGCCAGCGGCCGGGACGACATATCGGCCTGCTCGTTGCCGCGCTGGCGCAGCACGTCGAGCAGCAGGGCCGTGCGCTGCGCCGCATCGACGAGATACTCGCCGAGAGCACCGCCCATCGCCGAGATGTCCGGCAGGTCGAAGGGACGGGTTGCTGGCTGGCTTTCGGTCCGCACGGGCCTACTCGTGCCGGGTGCTGTCGCCATGAACGTGTCTCCTACCGACATGCGGTTTGCCGGGGACCGGCACTGCTGCATCGCAGCGCGCCCCAAGTCGCAGACGGCCCGAATCGTCACGTACACAATCTGGGGTTGAGCGAGCCGACGCAACAATCCGATCCGACACTACGCCCGACCATGCTGCGGCGCAAAATGCCGGCGTACCCGATGTAGCTCGGTCACCTGTTGGGCGGAGTCGCCCCGTGGCACCTGCCCCGACCGCATGATTCCTGTACTTTCGGCTTGGCAGGTCGCCTCGTTCTGCTGCCGGCCGAGCGCTGTGGACGCGCATGCGACAGCATGTGGCAGGTGCCCCACCCAGAGGCACGGTCTGTCGGCGGCGGTGCACGGCGACAGAGACCAGATGAGTGTGCCGCACCAAGCGGATGGAATGCGAACTAGTCGCAACGACTTCCGAATACTGTCCTGTGACGAGCAGTTCCGTCACCGGGCGTCTGACGCGCCAGGACAGCATCTTCGATGGCGACCTCGTCGCCACTAGTGTGCTGAGATAGATCGCGCTTCCGAGTATGAGCGACAGCTTCGCCCGCGATGGGCTCCAAGAGGGGGAAGGAGCTATCACGGTCGAACAACGTGTTCACAGGAGCCTTCGGTCGTGCTGGGTTCTCTCGATCATCGACGCCTCGGAGATCCCTTGTGACCCGACGGACCTCGCAATGGGGCAGATCACGGTCGACGCGATTTGCTTCGAACTGACGGCGATCCGCCTCAGCACTTCGAACGGGATCTGTGGGGTGCCCTTACTGGAGCAGGATTGCTTCACCAAGCAGTTCCATCGTCACCGTGAACGCGGACGGCAGCCGGCGCTACGCGCCATCCTCCTGCGCAAGGTGGCCGAGCCGACCCCGAACCCGCTGATGCGAGCGGCTCGCTGCGAGAGCCAGATGCTGCGTGGCGGACGGCGCCACTCGGTCCGGAACCGACCTCGAACCGAAGCGCCCGCGCGCAAGATCTCCCACGTCATCACCCGGTGGCGTGGTCAGCCCGCCGCGGCCATCTCGTCGTAGCAGGCCAGCGCCTGCGCGGCGTAGACGCCTGACGGACCGCCGCCCATCTCGACCGCCACACCCATCATTTCCAGCACCTCGGCCCGTGTCACGCCGAGGCGGAGGCAGGCGCGGGTGTGGAAGACGATGCAGCCCTCGCAACGGACGGAGATCGAGATCGCGAGGGCGATCAGCTCCTTCTGCTTGTGGGTCAGGGCACCGTCGGCGCCGGCGGCCTGGACGAGGTCGCGGAAGGCCTTGAACGGCGCGCCGCCGTCCTTGTGCAGGGCGCGGGAGCGGCCGACATAGTCCTTCTCGAGCTCGATGTAGCTGTTCGACATCGGTAGTCTCCTAGGCGCGGCGCTGGACGAGGAACCGGACGGCGGCGAGGCCCGCCAGCATGGCCGCCAGAAATGCGATCAGGGGCGAGGTGAGCAGCGAGAGCGAGGCGATCGCCGGGCCGGGACACCAGCCCGCGAGGCCCCAGCCGATGCCGAACAGGGCAGCCCCACCGATGAGGCGAAGGTCGATCGCGGTCGACGTCGGCAGCTGGAAGCGGTCGGCCCACAAGGGTGCCGGTCGCCGCCAGGCGAGGCGGTAGCCGAGGAAGGTGACGACGAGGGCACCGGCCATGACGAAGGCGAGCGCCGGGTTCCAGGACCCCGTCACGTCGAGGAACCCCAGCACGACGGCGGGGTCCGTCATGCCCGAGAGACCCAGGCCCGCGCCGAACAGGAGACCGACCCCGAGGCCGGCCAGCAGGTGCCGCATGACGGTCAACTCACATCAGATGGCGGGTCACCAGCACGGTGAGGCCGGCCGTAAGCATGAAGGTGACGGTCGCCGCCAACGAGCGCGGCGACAGGCGGGCGAGACCGCACACGCCGTGGCCGCTGGTGCAGCCGCTGCCGAGACCGGTGCCGACACCGACGAGGGCACCGGCCAGGAGGGCACCGCCCACGCCCACCAGCGGCTGCCCGATCGCCGGTTGCCCGAGCAGGATCGCCATCGCCATCGGACCGAGCACCAGGCCGACGACGAAGGCGATCCGCCAGCCCGCATCGGGAGCGGGCGACGGCGGCAGCAGGCTGCCGACGATGCCGCTGATCCCGGCGATCCGGCCCTCGAGCGCCATCAGCAGCACGGCCGCGAACCCGATCAGCGCACCGCCGGCGAGTGCTGCAAGAATGGCGTTCATGCCTGCTTCTGCGCCACCGGGCAGGTGTTGAGGCCGAGGAGCGTGTAGGCAGGGCAGAAGCCGATGAAGGCGGTGGCGAGCGGCACCACGCCGATCCAGCCCCACCAGTGACCGCCGAAGAGGGCGAGTGCAATAAGACAGAGACCGACGACGATGCGTAAGGCGCGATCGATCGTGCCGACATTCTTGCTCATCGGGTAGCTCCGCAGCAGGACGCCGCCACCACCGGCGGCACGCGCATCAGAGCGCCGGGGGCACCCCCGGTCGGTGACTAAGTCACGCTTCAGGCGGTCCGCTCGGCCGTCGCACCAATCTGTCGCAGGGTGCGGGTGTCGAGCACGTCGATGCGGCCCCGCGCCAGCGAGAGCAGCCCGTCGCGCTCGAACTCCTTGAGCTGCCGGCTCACCACCTCGCGCGCCGTGCCGAGCTCGACCGCGACGTCCTGGTGCGTGTGCCGCAGCGTCGTGCCCTCGCGCGCCGCGGTCTGCACGAGCCAATCCGCCAGCCGTGCATCCATCCGGCGGAAGGCGACCTCGTTGAGCAGCACCATGAGATCGGCCAGCCGCCGGCCGAAATCGGTGAACACCATGCGCCGGAACTCGTTGGACTCGGCGAGCAGGCGCTCGAACAGGGCCGGGGTCAGGCCGAGCCCCGCCACATCGGTCTCGGCGACGCCTTCGGCCCCGTAGGCCTCGTGCGCGATCAGGCAGGAGGTGGTGAGCACGCAGGTCTCGCCCTGCTCGACCCGGTAGAGCAGGATCTGGTGCCCGGTCGACGTCACGAGCTGCACGCGGACGGTGCCGCGGGTCAGCAGCACGTACATCGCGCAGGCGTCGCCCGGCCTGAACAGGACCGTGCCGGCCGGCACCTCGATGCGCACGGCCTCCTCCTGCACGCGCCGACGGATGCCCTCGGGCAGGCGCGACAGAAGGCCCTGTGCGGTCGCCCCCGAAGCTCCGATACTCGTCGATCCTGTCGCCATGAGACCCGTGCCTCGCTGCCGGGCAGCCGGGACGTCTGCCGGCACGCGAGGGTTGATCCGGCAGACCGGCGCCCGATGCAAGGCTCGTTTGGGGAGTCGTGATGACCTCGGAGAAGAGCTCGCCGCAACCGGCCGAACGGACCGGCCGACCGAAACTCCCCGCATCGGGACTTCCCGGTCCGGCGCTGGCCGTCATCTACCCTGCCCTCGTCCTGCTTCCGCTCGCGGCGGCGGCCTTCCTGGGCCGGCCGCCCGGCACGCCCGTGTCCGAGTTGGGCAGTGCCGCGGGTCTCGTCGCTGCCGCCATGCTGCTGCTCCAGTTCCTGACGTCGGGGCGGTTCGAGACCATCGCCGGCAGGGTCGGCCTCGACATCACGATGGGCTTCCACCGCTTCGCCGGCATCGGCCTCTGCGGCGTCCTGCTGCTCCACGTCGTGGCCTTCGGCACCCGTGGCGGACCGACATTGCACGCGATGGGCAACCGCCTGGGCCACATGCTCCTCGCACCCAGCATCCTCTCGGGCCTGATCGCCGCGGCGGCCGTCCTGGCCCTCATGGTACTGGCGCTCGGTCGTGACCGGCTGCGGCTGCGCTACGAGACGTTCCGCATCGGCCACGGCGTGCTGGCGGCCGCCGCCGTGGTCCTGCTGGCCTTCCATGCGCTGCGGCACGGCGACTACCTGCAGGCGCATCCGTCACTGCAGATCTTCTCCCTCCTGTTGTTCGGCTTGGCCCTCTACTCGATCCTGGAGATCTGGTTACTGCGCGCCCTGCGAGCGGGACAGCGGCCCTGGAATCTGGCCGGCGTCAGGTCTTTGGCCCCGCACCTTTGGGAGGTGACGCTCCGCCAGCGCGCCGGCCGTCCGTTCGCCTTCCGCGCCGGCCAGTTCGTCTGGGTGACCTTCGGCAACGCCCATCCCATGACGGATCATCCCTTCTCCATCGCTTCCGCCCCCGGCGAGCTACCCAACCTCCGCCTCGTCGTGCGCGAGGCGGGCGACATGACCTCCACCATCGGCAGTCTGCCGGACGGTCTTCCTGCATCCCTCGACGGTCCGCACGGCGCTCTCACCGTCGAAGGCCACGCCTTCGACTCGCTGGTCCTCGTCGCCGGCGGCGTCGGCATCGCCCCCATCATCGGCATCCTGCGCAGCCTCGCCGAGCGGGGCGAGCGCCGACCCGTCCGGGTGGTGGTGGCGACGCGGACGGCGGCGGATCAGATCTTCCACGACGAGATCTTGGCGCTCGGCCAACGCCTGCACCTCAAGGCGCTGCACCTGATCGACACGCCCGAGCCGGGCTGGACGGGAGCCATCGGTCCTATGACCCGCGAGCATTTGCAGGGCCTCATGCACGGGGTGACGCCCGCACGGACACTGGCCCTGCTCTGCGGACCGGTGCCGCTGATGGAAGCCGCCGCGGACCTGCTGGAACGTCTGGGCGTGCCGTCGGACAGCATTCGCTATGAGCGGTTCAGCTACGCCGCCGCCGGCGACCGCAAGGCGCGCCGGACTCGCAACGCCTTCCTGGTGATGCTCGCCGCCATCGCGGTCGGGATCGCGCTGTTCGCGACGAGGCCCCTCGTCAGCGGCTGACGCCCGCCAGCCAGTCGACGAGGGCGTCCCGCGTCGCAGGATCGGGCGCATGATGCCGCTGGAGGAACGCCTCGAGCGACGCCTGCTTCTTCGGGTCGTCCAAACCGGTCACCGCCTTGCCGAGCGAAGCTGGACCGGCGCGGTGACAGCGCTGGCAATTCTGCGCGAAGGCCTGCTGGCCGTCGGGTATGGCCGCCGCTAGGGCTGCACCGGCGAAACCGATGACCGCCATGATTGTCGGAACGAAAGCGTGCATGCCGTCCACGATCATCGGCTGGTCGCTCCTTCTCCCAATCCGTCGTCGTTCGGCACTGTACAGCATGCTCCCGCGATAGGCGCCCCCATGCCGACGGGCCCGCAACCGGCACGCGCCACGATGATGACGAAGCGTCGATCCGAGTGTCGCGCACCGGCAGAATAAAGGTTTCCTGTATTTCTCGACGAACGCCGATCTCGCCTCTACGTTGCGCGCATATGTGATGCTCGGGTTGGCGGGACGCATGGCGCGGACGTGGCTGCCTATCGACGGTAAAGTTGGCCTGAGCACCGGTGTCGGGTTGAGATGACGCCGGTCACATGACCCGCGCGGGCGGCTCGCCACCGATTAGATTGTCACTCTTCGGCGGGCTGTCCCTGCAGACGCCGGACGGCCGCGCGCTCGCTTTGTCGAGCCGGAAAGCGCTGGCCCTTCTGGCCTATCTCGGCCTCGCACCCGGCATGGCGGCCTCGCGCGACAAGCTCGCCGACCTGCTCTGGTCCGATCGCGGGACCGAGCAGGCGCGCAACAGCCTCCGCCAGACCCTGACCGTCCTGCGCCGCGAGCTGGGTCCGGACCTCGCCGAGCTCGTCCAGTCGCGTCGCGACGTCCTGGCGCTGGACGAGAGCCTGATCGGCATCGACGCTCAGGACTTCCTCGTCTCGCTCGCCGAGCGCGCGACGGAGAGCCTGCAGGCGGCCGTAGACCTGTATCGAGGACCCTTTCTCGACGGGTTCTTCGCCGGCTCCGAGGAATTCGAAGGGTGGGCGGCAACCGAGCGCGAACGCTTCCTCTCCCTCGCCGGCGACGCGATGGACGAGCTGGCGCGGCGCCTCGGCCCGGATTCAGGGCTACCGGTCGCCAAGCGGCTGTTGAAGATCGATCCGGCCCGCGAGGCGACCTATCGCCTGCTGATGGAGCTGAGTGCTGCGGCCGGGCATCGCGACAAGGCACTGCAGCACTTCGAGGGCTGCCGGGACATGATGCGCCGCGTCTTCGGCGTCGAGCCCAGCGCCGAGACGCTGGCGCTGCGCGCCCGGATTGCGGCCGATGAGCGGGTCACCGCCGCGCCGGACCCGAGTCCGCCGATCGCGCCGACCGGTTCCGACACCGTCGCCGAAAGCCTGCCCACGGTCCGAGTGCTGAACTTCGTCAACCTGACGGTTGGTACGGAAGCGGATGCCTTCGCCCGCGGTCTGGCGCACGAGGTCATTCACGCTCTGCTACGCCATCGCGGTGTTCGGGTTCTGTCAGAGGGCCCGCCCGGTTCAGCTTCGGCTCCGACCGGCGAGGCCCGCTACGTCATCAGCGGCAGCGTGCAGACGACGGCGAGCCACATCCGGATCAACGTGCAGCTGATCGACCTCGCCCAAGGTACCCATGTCTGGGCCGAGCGCTACGACGGCGGCATCGGGCACATGCTGGCCCTCCAGGACGAGGTGGCGCACTCGATCGCAATCGCGACGCACTACGAACTCATGACCGTGCGCCGCTGCTTCCACGACCGGGCTCCGGTGGACGAGCCGGAGGTCCGGCTGCTGGTGCGCAGCGGCATGCTCAGATATTTCGAGTTGACGCACGAGTCCGTCGCGACGGCGATCGCCATGTGCGAGCAGGCGCTGCGGCTCGATCCGAACAGCGTACGCGCGATGCGCGCCCTGGCCTTTTCACTCAGCGGCGGCATCGCGCAGGGCCTGTTGCGTGCACCGGAGGACAAGGAACGGGCGGTGCGGATCGCGGAGCGCGCGGTCGCATTGGTGCCGGACGACGACCATGCGCGGTGGGTACTGGCCTGGACGCTGGGCAATGCCGGCCGCAATGCAGAGGCGGTGGCACAGCTGAAGCACGCCCTTACGCTCAATCCCGGCTATGCCGGATTGTACTCGGAGCTGGCGGAGCAGTACGCGACCATGGGTCTGTCCGCGGAATCGATCGCTGCGGCCCACGAGTCAATCCGGCTGGGGTCGATGGGTGTGGTCGAGTTCTGGCGCTACCATGCCCTCGCCTGCGCACACTTCGCGGCCGGCGACTATGCCGAAGCGCTGGCGAACGCGCGCAAGGTGATCTGGATGAAGCCGGTGCTGTTGCGGGGCGCGCTGATACTTGCGGCCAGTGCTGCGGCGGTCGGCGAGATGGACGAAGCGGCCGCGGCCGTCGCCCGCGCCCGCGACCTGGTCCCCGACCTCCGCCTCGGCGACGTCGCCCCCGGCATTATGCCCCGCTACGTCCAGGACGAGCATCACGCGCGCTTCCAGGCGATGCTGCGCAGAGCAGGCCTGCCGGATTGAGCGCGCGGGACGTGCAATCGCCGGTGGCGATCACTGGCCGGTCGGGAGTGCTTGGACCGCATCGGGTATCCGCCTCAGCCGGTGGACGAGAACCGTGCACGCCGTGATGGTCAGGTTCACCAGCGCCACGTAGACCGCACCGCCCCAGTAGCCGAACGACTCCCAGGTCCACGCCCATTGCTGCGGCTCGACGCTGGCGACCGCCGCCACGCCCGCCATCGCCAGCAGCGCCCAGCCGGCGGTGTCCTCCCGGGATGGATCGACGATCACGTGGCGCAGTGTCGGAATCGCACCGCAGGCGTCGGCACCGAGGAACAGCAGCAGCCCGGCGATGGGATCGTCGGTGACGATCCAGGCCGCTAGGCCGAGGGCCGCTGTGCCGAGGCAGACGAGATCCACGGCGACCGCCTGGAACGTGCCGAACTTCAGCGCCAAGCCCAGCATCACGAGGCAGCCCGCCGCATTCATCACGGCGCCGGCCAGCGGCCATGTCGCACCGGCCTGCCAGGAACTGGCGGCGGCAAGCGTGGCGACGACGCTCCAGATCAGCCAGCTGCAGGCGTTGGGGACGGCTTCGCCGCGAGCGACGACGAGCGCCATGCGCACGAAGCCCGCCGCCTGCAGAACCGCAGCGCCGACACCAACGACGGCCAGGAAAAGTGCTTCGCTCATCGTTCGTATCGCCCTGCCATGGGACTCAGCTCGCACCCGCCGGGGGCGCCAGAACTCTCGCGATCGGGTAGGCGCGGCGGCTGCGCTGGTCGCCCCACCAGAGCACGACCATCGCCACGGCCAGCAGCGCGCAGCCGAGACACGTCGTCGGAGTGAGCGTTTCGTGGAGCAGCCACATGGCCAGCAGGGCGGCCACGGCGGGCTCGATCATCGAGGCGACGAGGCCGGCGCAGGCCGAGGAGCAGGCGGCGATACCGCGGCAGTAGCAGATGTAGGCGAGTGCGGTCGGGCCGACGCTCAGATAGGCGAACAGGCAGAGCAGCGGCGGACTCTGCAGGCTCGCCGTCAGCACCGGCAGCGAGGACGGTGCGGTCAGCGCCATCATCGCCAGGATGACGAGGCCCGACGCCAGGAGACCGGTGCCCGCCACGAGGATCGGCGGCGACCGCTCCGCAAGCCTGCGCGCCGCCAGGGACATGGAAACGAAGGCGACCGACGCCAGCAGGGCGCTGGAAAGCCCGGCGGGTGTCGCCGCGGGCGCCGATCCACCGAACGCCGCGCCGGAGATGACGAGCAGGCCCGCGGTGGCCAGCACGAACGCCGCCAGGGACGCCGAGGTCATCACCGAGCGGCCTCTGGCCAGCGCCCAGAGCATTGCCAGGACCGGTGGCAGGCAGACGGTCAGGAACACGGCGAGGGTCACGCCGAGGAGCGCAAAGCAGCGGAACAGGCAGACCTGGAAAACCGCACTCGACAGGGCGAACTGCAGCAACGGCAGCGGCATGAGCCTGCCGAGCCGCAGGGCGGAACGCGGACTCCGCAGGAACGCCACACCGAGCAGGAGCGGGCCGGCCAGGATCATGCGCGCCAGACCCATGGCCTCGGCGGGCACGGCGGCGGCTTCGGGTACCAGTTGCGTCGCCACGCCGACCGTCGCCCACAGGGAGGCAGCCGCCATCACGAGGAGGAGACCCATCTGGCCGACGCCCCTCGATCCTCTCATCGATAGGCCGCAGAGGGTCGCGGGTCGTCGGTGCGGGGCCTGCTTCCACCGGCAGATTCCCGCTCCCGACCTTCGATCACCAGGGTCAGGACGTGGGCACGGCTCATACCGAGCACGACCAGCATGTCGTCCTGGGTGCCGCGCCTCCCGCGTCGCGCCTCCTGGCCGTCACGACGCCGCGCTGCCAGTCCGTTGAACAGACGTCGGAGAAGGCCTTCGGGGTCGCGTGCGAGAGGTCTTCGTTCCGCCGGAAAACGAGAGCACGGCTCCTCGGGGTGAACTCCGCCTATGATTTGGTCCATGGGCATCCAATTGGTCCCGACCTGTGTGTGCATTTGGGCGGAGCGAACATCCCGCAATGGTTGCACGAGCGTGCGTTAGAGCGGCGCTTGCCGAGCGTCTGCCGCGGTGTGAGAGGACGCTAGAAATGGATTAGGACGAGGCGGCCGCATCGCGCCCCGGAATTCCACACGTCTTTCACCCGTATATGCCTTCCAAATGCCGGCGAGCCGGCAACCGGCTCGCGGCGCTATGCCGATCGGCGGGACAAGACGCCTCCCCATGCGAGGTGTCTCTCATGCTCGATCTTCTGCTCGTCCTGTTGACGGTCGGCGCGTTCCTGCTCCTGGCGGCCTATGTCCGCCTCTGCGCTACGGTCTGAGCCATGACGCTCGAACTCTGGCTCGGCGCCCTCACGGCCGTCGGCATCCTGGCCTACCTGCTCCTGGCCCTGCTGCGGCCCGAGCGCTTCTGAGGACCGGCCCATGACGTTCAACGGATGGGTGCAGATCCTCGTCTACGCTTTGCTTCTCCTCACGATCACACCCGCACTCGGTGCCTGGATGGTGAGGGTCTATGACGGCCGGCGCACCTGGCTGTCGGTCGCGCTCGGTCCTGTCGAGCGCGGCTTCTATCGCCTCGCCGGAGTCGACCCCGCGAGCGACCAGCCCTGGACGGTCTACGCCTTCTCGATGCTGGCCTTCAGCCTCGTCTCGGTGCTGGCCGTCTACGCGCTGCTGCGGGTGCAGAATCTGCTGCCGCTGAACCCGCAAGACTTCGACGCGGTCGGCCCGCTGCTCGCCTTCAACACCGCCGTCAGCTTCGCCTCCAACACCAACTGGCAGAACTACGGCGGCGAATCGACGATGAGCTATCTGGCCCAGATGGCCGCGCTCACCGTGCAGAACTTCGCGTCTGCCGCCGTCGGCGTGGCGCTGGCCGTGGCCCTGATCCGTGGCTTCGCCCGGCGCTCGGCGGCGGGCATCGGCAATTTCTGGGCGGATCTGGTGCGCGGCACGCTCTACGTGCTGCTGCCGATCTCGCTCGTGCTGGCCATCGCCCTGGTCGCCACCGGTGTGGTCCAGAACCTCGACGGCTACGTCACCGCGACCACGCTCGACGGCGGCCAGCAGGTGCTGGCGCAGGGTCCGGTCGCCTCGCAGCTCGCCATCAAGCAGCTCGGCACCAACGGCGGCGGCTTCTTAAACGCCAACTCGGCGCATCCTTACGAGAACCCGACCGCCGTCTCGAACCTCTTGGAGATGCTGGCGATCTTCGCCATCCCGGCGGCCCTCACCTGGGTCTTCGGCAGCATGGTCGGCGACCGCCGCCAGGGCTGGGCGCTGTTCGCCGCCATGGCGGTCGTGTTCCTCGTCGGCGTCGGCGTCGCCTACTGGGCCGAGGCCCAGGCCAACCCGGCACTGACCGCCCTCGGCGTCGACGGCACGGCCGGCAACATGGAGGGCAAGGAGACCCGCTTCGGCATCGTCTCCTCGGCGCTGTTCGCCGTCATCACCACCGCCGCGTCCTGCGGTGCAGTAAACGCCATGCACGACAGCTTCATGCCTCTCGGCGGCATGGTGCCGATGGTCATGATCCAGCTCGGCGAGGTGATCTTCGGCGGCGTCGGCTCGGGTCTCTACGGCATCCTGCTCTACGCCATCCTGGCCGTCTTCATCGCCGGCCTGATGGTCGGCAGGACACCCGAATATCTCGGCAAGAAGATCGAATCGCGCGAGGTGAAGCTCGCCATCCTCGCCATGCTGGCGATCCCTCTCGGCACCCTGGTCGGCACGGCCCTGGGCCTCGGCTTCGGCAGCGGGGCGATCCTCAACCCCGGCCCGCACGGCTTCTCCGAGATGCTCTACGCCTACAGCTCGACGACCGGGAACAACGGCTCGGCCTTCGCCGGCCTCGGCGCCAACACCCCGCTCCACAATGTGCTCCTGGGCCTCGCCATGCTGATCGGCCGTTGGGCCATCATCGTGCCGATGCTGGCGATCGCGGGCTCGGTCGCGGCCAAGAAGACGGTCCCGGCCTCGCCCGGCACCTTCCCGACCACCGGCCCGCTGTTCGTCGCCCTCCTCGTCGGGATCATCCTGATCGTCGGCGGGCTCACCTTCTTCCCGGCGCTGGCGCTGGGTCCGGTGGTCGATCACCTGGCCCTGATGTCCGGCCGCCTGTTCTGATCGCCCGGAGCGTCACCCCATGACGACCAAATCCCAGCCGGTGTCGCTGCTCGACCCGGCGATCCTCGGCCCCGCCGCGCGCGACGCCGTCGTCAAGCTCGACCCGCGCAAGCTGGTGGCCAATCCCGTCATCTTAATCACCGCCGTCGTGGCGCTGCTCGCCACCGTTCTCCTCGTCCTCGGCCAGGGCGGCGGGTTCGGTTTCGGCCTCCAGGTCGTGGCTTGGCTCTGGGTCACAGTGCTGTTCGCGAACTTCGCCGAGGCCGTGGCCGAGGGCCGCGGCAAGGCGCAGGCGGCCTCGCTCCGCCAGACAAAGACTGACCTCGTGGCGAAGCGCCTGCTCCCCGATGGCCGCACCGAATCGGTCCCGGCGAGTCGCCTGCAACTGGGCGACCTCGTGCTGGTCGACGCGGGCGATCTCATCCCCTCCGACGGCGAGGTCGTCGAGGGTGTGGCGACGGTCAACGAGTCGGCCATCACCGGCGAATCCGCACCCGTTATCCGCGAAGCCGGCGGCGACCGCTCGGCCGTCACCGGCGGCACGCGTGTTCTCTCCGACCAGATCAAGGTGCGGGTCACGGCCGTCGCCGGCTCGACCTTCCTCGACCGCATGATCGCTCTCGTCGAGGGTGCGGAGCGGCAGAAGACGCCGAACGAGATCGCCCTCGCCATCCTGCTGGCCGGCATGAGCCTGATCTTCGTCTTCGCAGTGGTGACGATCCCGAGCTTTGTCGCCTATGCCGGCGGCAGCGTCTCGGTGCTGGTGCTGGTCGCCCTCTTCGTCACGCTGATCCCGACCACGATCGGTGCGCTGGTCGCCGCCATCGGCATCGCCGGCATGAACCGCCTCGTCCGCTTCAACGTGCTGGCCTCCTCGGGCCGGGCGGTGGAAGCCGCCGGCGATATCGACGTGCTGCTGCTCGACAAGACGGGCACCATCACGCTGGGCAACCGGCAGGCGGCCGAGTTCCTGCCGCTCACCGGCGTGTCCGAGGCCGAACTGGCGGACGCCGCCCAGTTGGCGAGCCTCTCCGACGAAACGCCCGAGGGCCGCTCGATCGTGGTGCTGGCGAAGGAGCGGCACAATCTGCGCGCCCGCCAGCTGGCCCCGCACGACGCCCGCTTCGTCCCCTTCACCGCGCAGACGCGGATGAGCGGCATCGACATCGATCGCATCGAGATCCGCAAAGGTGCCGTCGACGCCGTCCTCGCCTACGCCCGCAACCGGAGCGCTCCGGGACCGCACGAGGCCGAGATCGAGAGCATCGCCGGCCGCGTCGGCCGGGCCGGCGGCACGCCGCTCGCCGTCATCCGCGACGGCCGCCTGCTCGGCATCGTGCACCTCAAGGACATCGTGAAGGGCGGCATCAAGGAGCGCTTCGCCGAGCTGCGCCGGATGGGCATCCGCACCGTGATGATCACGGGCGACAACCGGCTCACGGCCGCCGCCATCGCCGCCGAGGCGGGCGTCGACGACTTCCTGGCCGAGGCCACGCCCGAGAAGAAGCTGGAGCTGATCCGCCGCTACCAGGGCGAGGGCCGCCTCGTCGCGATGTGCGGCGACGGCACCAACGACGCCCCTGCCCTGGCCCAGGCCGATGTCGGCGTGGCGATGCAGACCGGCACGGTCGCGGCGCGCGAGGCCGGCAACATGATCGACCTCGACAGCGACCCGACGAAGCTCATCGAGGTCGTCGGTATCGGCAAGCAGCTGCTGATGACGCGAGGTGCCCTGACGACCTTCTCGATCGCCAACGACGTCGCGAAATACTTCGCCATCATCCCGGCGATGTTCGCGGCCTTCTATCCCGAGCTGAACGCGCTCAACATCATGCACCTGTCGACCCCGCAGAGTGCCATCCTCTCGGCGATCGTCTTCAACGCGCTGATCATCGTGGCCCTGATCCCGCTCGCCCTGCGCGGCGTCGCCTACCGCCCGGCACCCGCCGCCGTGCTGCTGCGGCGCAACCTGCTCGTCTACGGCGTGGGCGGCCTCGTCGCCCCCTTCGTCGGCATCAAGCTCGTCGACCTCGCCGTTACGGCCCTGGGCCTCGCCTGAAGAACGGATGCCTCCGATGCTGACCCATCTCCGTGCCGCCCTGACGATGCTCGTCGGGCTTACCCTCCTCACCGGCCTCGCCTATCCCCTGGCGGTCACGGGCCTGGCCCAGGCCCTCTTCCCCGAGCAAGCGCAGGGCAGCCTCGTCCGCCGCACCGACGGCAGTGTGATTGGCTCCCGCCTGATCGGCCAAGGCTTCAGCGGCGACCGCTGGTTCCACCCCCGTCCGTCGGCAGCCGGCAGCGCCGGCTACGACGCCACCGCGTCGGGCGGTAGTAATCTTGCACCAACGAACAAGGTGCTGGTCGATCGCGTCGCCGGCGACGTGCAGCGCTGGCGTGACGCCGGCCTGCGGGGCCCGGTCCCGGTCGACCTCGTCACCGCATCGGGCAGCGGGCTCGATCCGCACATCTCGCCGGCGGCCGCCCTGGCCCAGGTGCCGCTCGTCGCCAAGGCCCGCGGCCTCGACGAGGCGAAGCTGAAGGAACTGGTCTACGCCCATGTCCGGCCGAGGGTGCTGGGCGTCCTGGGCGAGCCTACGGTGAACGTCCTGGAGCTCAATCTGGCCCTCGAAGGGGCCGCCGGATGAGCTAGGCTGGCCTCATGCCGGACCCCGTCCAGAACGGCCGCCCCTCGCCCGACGCCCTCCTGGAGTTGGCGAACGCGGAGCGGCGCGGGCGGCTGAAAATCTTCCTCGGTGCCGCCCCCGGGGTCGGCAAGACCTACGAGATGCTGGCCGGCGCACAGCGGCGGCATGCCGAGGGGGTCGACGTCGTCGTCGGCATCGTGGAGACCCATGGCCGCCGTGAGACTGCGGCCCTGCTCGACGGGCTCGACGTGCTGCCACGCCGCCGGATCCCCTACCGCGGGCGCCTGCTCGAGGAGATGGACCTCGACGCGCTGCTCGCCCGACGGCCGCAGCTGGCGCTGGTCGACGAGCTGGCGCACGAGAACGCGCCGGGCAGCCGGCACCCAAAGCGCTGGATGGACGTCGTCGAGCTGATCGAGGCCGGCATCGGCGTCTGGTCGACGATGAACGTCCAGCACGTCGAGAGCCTCGTCGACATCGTCGCCCAGATCACCCGCATCCGCATCCGCGAGACGGTGCCGGACCATGTGCTCGACATGGCCGAGATCGAGCTGATCGACCTCACCCCGGAGGACCTTCGCAAGCGCCTGCACGAGGGCAAGGTCTACGTGCCGGTCGAGGCGCAGCGGGCCCTCGACCACTACTTCTCCGAAGGCAATCTCACCGCCCTGCGCGAGCTGGCCCTGCGACGCACGGCCGAGCGCGTCGACGACCAGATGGTCCAGTACATGCAGGCCCGCGGGCTCGCCGGCCCTTGGGCCGCCAGCGACCGCCTGCTCGTCTGCGTGCACGGCAACGAGGGTGCGGCCGAGCTGGTCCGCTACACCCGCCGCGTTGCCGATCGCCTGAAGGCACCCTGGACCGCACTGCACGTCGAGACGATCGCCGACCGCAGCGCCGCGCAGCTCGTCCGCGACCGCATCTCCGACACGCTGCGCCTCGCCGAGCGGTTGGGGGCCGACACCCTCGTCATCCCGGGCGAGCGCGTCGCCGACGAGGCGTTGGCCTGGGCGCGGGCCAACAACGTCACCCAGATCGTCATCGGCTGCACGCGGCGGTCCGGCTGGCGCGACCGGTTCCTCGATCCCCTGCCGCGCGCCTTCATCCGCGGGGCCGGCGACATCACCGTCCACGTCCTGCCGGCGCACGGCGAGACGACGCCGCCCAAGACCGTGAAGTCGCGCGACGTCGCCGGTGCGTTCAGTCCGCTCAACTGGGTGGTGACGATCCTACTGGTCGCCGCTGCGACGGGCATATCGCTCAGGCTCGAACATCTGGTGCCCCTGCCCAACGTCTCGCTGGTCTACCTGGCACCCGTCCTGATCGCGGCCTTGTGGTACGGGCTCTGGCCGGCGCTGGGTGCCGCGGCTCTGGGCACGCTCGCCTACAATTTCTTCTTCATGCCCCCCCGCTACACCTTCACGGTCGCGAACCCGGCCAACCTCGCCACCCTGGTCCTGTTCTCGGCCGCCGCCGTGCTCATCAGCGGTCTCGCCGCCCGCGCCCGCGAGAGGACGCTCGTCGCCCGTGAGGAGGGTGCCAGGGCGGCGGCGCTCTACAGCTTCTCGAAGAAGATCGCGAGTGTCGGTACTATGGACGATCTTCTGTGGGCGGCGGCACACCAGATCGCCACCATGCTCCAGTGCGAGGCCATGATCTTCCTGCCCGACGGCGGCAAGCTCCAGCTGGCAGCCGCCTATCCGCCCGAGGACCAGCTCGACGATACCGACCGGGCCGCCGCCGAATGGTGCCTCGCGCACGACCAGCCTGCCGGGCGCGGCTCCGACACGCTGGCCGGTGCTGCCCGTCTCTTCCTGCCGGCGCGGACCGCGCGCGGCACCGTCGCCGTCGTCGGCATCGGCAAGCCGCTCGCCGGGCCGCTGCTGACCCCGGACGAGCGCCGCCTGCTCGACGCGCTGCTCGACCAGACGGCCGTCGCCATCGAGCGCGTCCAGCTCGCCCGTGACATCGACGCCAGCCGGCTCCTGGCCGAGACCGAGCGGCTGCGCACCGCCCTGCTCACGTCGCTGAGCCACGACATCAGGACCCCGCTGGCCTCGATCCTCGGCACGCTGGGCTCGCTGCGTAGCTTCGGCGGGCTCTACGACGACAAGGCTCGCGACGAGATACTGGCGACCGCCGAGGGCGAGGCCGTCCGGCTGAACCGGTTCCTCGAGAACCTTCTGGACATGACCCGGCTCGAAGGCGGCGACCTCGGGCCGAAGCGGGAGCCCGTCGATTTGGCCGACCTCGTCGGCGCCTCCCTCGCCCGGACCGGTACGCTGCTGGCCCGGCACGAGGTGGTGACAAGCCTGCCGCCCGACCTGCCGCTCGTCCGGCTCGACTTCCTGCTGATGGAACAGGTGCTCGTGAACCTGCTGGAGAACGCCGCCCGCTATGCCCCGCAAGGCACGACCGTGACGATCTCGGCGTCCGCCGGTTCGCGGGGCGTCGCGCTTGAGATCGAGGACGAAGGGCCCGGCATCGCCGCCGACGAGGCCGCACTGATCTTCGACAAGTTCTACCGCGGGCACCTGCCGTCCCCCGCCGACGGGAAGAGCGGGACCGGCTTAGGCCTTGCCGTATGCAAAGGCTTCGTCGAGGCGATGGGCGGCACCATCGAAGTACTGGAACGGCGCGACCACAGATCGGGGGCCCGGTTCCGGATCAGCCTGCCGTCCGACCTCGTCGTCCTGTCGCCGCCGGCGGAGGAGAGCCTTGCCGTCTAGCCCCGCCACGCTGCTCGTCATCGACGACGAGCCGGCCATCCGCCGCTTCCTGGCCACCACGCTGGAGGCGCAGGGCTGGGGTGTGGTCCTCGCCGAGACGGCGCTCGACGGCATGCGGATGCTGCGCCACCACCGGCCCGACCTCGTGCTGCTCGACCTCGGTCTGCCCGACACGGACGGCATGGACGTACTCGCCGGTATCCGTACGGCCGGCGACACGCCCGTCATCGTGCTGACGGCCCGGGGCGACGAGGCGTCCAAAGTGCTGGCGTTGGACAACGGGGCCGACGATTACGTCACCAAGCCTTTCAGCATCCCGGAGCTTCTGGCCCGGATGCGGGCCGCCCTGCGCCACCGCGTGCAGGCCCAGGGCGGCATGCCCCGTGTGCAGGCGGGCGACCTCGTCATCGACCTCGTGTATCGCCGCGTGACCCGCGACGGGGCCGAGATCCGCCTCTCGCCCAAGGAATGGGAGATCCTGGCCGAACTGGCGACTTATGCCGGCAGGGTCGTCACCCACCGCCAACTCCTCACCAAGGTTTGGGGTCGCAGCGGCGAGCAGGAGGTGCAATACCTCCGAGTCTACATCCGCCAACTGCGCCAGAAGCTGGAGCCCGATCCCGACCGGCCCGCCCGCCTCGTGACCGAGCCGGGTGTCGGCTATCGGCTGCTGGCCGATCTCTGAGAACGCGACGCGAGGAGCAGCACGACCACTAGCAGGGCGGCGAGGAGACCGGCAACAACCCGCGTCATTAGCCTGCCAGCAACGCCGAGCCGCTGCAGCAGGGCTCTACCGAGGATTAGTGCCGCCGCCTCCGCCGACAGCTATGCAGTGCGATTTGGCAGAAGACTAGCGAGGGCGATCGGGCCTGAGCAGGACCAGCAGGATCGGGCCGGCGTGGCGCCGCGCCATTGGGAACTGCAGCAGCGCCACCGCCCGTGCTAGTCGAGCGCCGATACGAGAAAGGCGGAGAGCGGCCAGCGAGACGCCATCCACGACCGAGGCCCACGACCAGCCCGTCTCGACCGTGATCGGCGCCACCAGCACGGCCGGTAGATCGTAGGTGGACCCCGACGGCAGGATCTGCCCCGACGCCGGGCAGGCAACGAGCGAAATGCGGCCTTCTGCCTCGCTCGGGGGTGCCGGCCCCAAGGTGCTCGACAGAGCATCGCCAGCGGGTCGAGCCGCCGGCTGCTTATCGGTCAGGAACCGACGCCCCCCGGTGCGCGATCGTCCACAGGGGTCGAGCGAGGTGCACCCTTCGGGACAGTTTTCGCTGGTTGCCGATCGACGTATTGTCGGGCTTTACACTATCGTCATCGTTTGGTTGGAGCATCCGGTGACGCTCGCTGACTGGCGGCGCTATAGTCCGGTGAAACAGACGCCCTTGGCGGTCAATTGAAGCGCATAGTCGAGGAATCTGCACCGATGGAGGTGCAGGAGGACACCGAGTCGGTGGCGGGCGCGGACGAGATCGACCGCGTCGCCCTTCGGCTCGCGCTCGACCGCGGCGAGATCGAGCTTCGCTACCAGCCGATCATCGACTTGCGCCACGCCGCGGTCGTCGGCGTCGAGATGCTGATGCGCTGGTATCGCCCCGGCCATGGCTGGGTACCGCCGGACGCGTTCGTACCCGCGGCGGAGCGCCTGGACGTCGTCCACGAATGGACCCTGTGGGCGCTTGGGCGTGCCGCCTCCGAACTGGCCCCGGTCCTGGCGAGTCACCCCGAACTGGAGCTGCACTTCAATCTATCGGGCCACGAGGCGCGCATGGACCGCGTCCAGTCCCTGCTCGCCCGGATCGATTCGCTCCCGGTGCTGGCTCGGGCGTCGCTCGCCTTCGAGCTGACCGAGACTGCCCTCTTGGACAGCGGCTCGGAGGCGGCGCGGTCGCTGGAGCTGCTCCGCGCCCGCCAGTACGGCGTGGCGCTGGACGATTTCGGCACCGGCTATTCTTCACTCTCCCACCTCGACCAGTACCCGCTCGACACGTTGAAGATCGACAAGCGCTTCGTCGGCAAGCTCGAGGGCAGCATCGACGCGCGCAAGATCGTCGAGGCCATCCAGTTCATGGCCAACGCCCTGGGCCTCGGCACCGTGGCCGAAGGGGTGGAGACGGGCGAGCAGCTGGGCTTCCTCGTCAGCCGAGGTTGTCGGCGAGCGCAGGGTTATCTGCTGGGCGTCCCGCTGCGCGCATCCGAGCTGGCGTCTTTCCTCGACGCGTTCCGCTTCCCGCACGAACTGGTGCAGCAGAGCCTGTGGCCGCCTCCCACGCCGCTGCCGCCGCTTCTGGCCCAGAACCAGGAGCAGGCGCTCCGCCTCTTCGTGCGCCATGTGCCGGCCTCCGTCGCCATGTTCGACACCGGCATGCGCTACCTCGTCGCCAGTGACCGCTGGCTGGAGAGCTACGGTCTTGCCGCTCAGGATGTGGTCGGCCGCTGCCACTACGATCTGCTCGACGTGCCGCAGCGCGTGCGCGAGGCGCATGCCCGCTGCCTCGCCGGGGCGGTCGAGAGCTGCGAGGACGACGTCCACCGCAACCACGACGGCAAGCTCGACCATCTGCGTTGGGAGGTCCGCCCCTTCCGCAACCGCTTCGGCGATATCTGCGGCCTCGTGGCCTTCACCGAGTTCACGACCGACCGCCGCGCCGCGGAGCAGGAACGCGACGAGGTCCGCCGCCGGCTGGAGGATTATCTCGCGACCGCCTCGGACTGGCTGTGGGAGAGCGGTCCCGATCACCGTTTCGTCGCCAGTGCGGGCGGGACCGGCGCCCGTGATGCCGACGGCACCGAGATGGTCGGCCGCACGCGCTGGGAGATCGCGGGCGCCGATCCCGAGCGGGATGAGATCTGGCGGCGGCACAAGGGGGATCTCGATGCGCGCCGCGAGTTCCGCGGCTTCGTGTTCGACTACGATCTTGCTGACGGGTCGCACGTCTGGCGGGAGACGAGCGGCAGGCCTTTTTTCGCCGCCGACGGCAGCTTTCTCGGCTACCGCGGCACCGCGCGCGATGTCACCGAGGCCAAGCGCGCCGAAGCCGCCCTGATCGCCAGCGAGGCGCGGTTCCGCGGCCTCGTCGAGGGCTCGCTGCAGGCCATCCTCGTGCAGCAAGGATCCGAGTTCGTCTTCGTCAACGACGCCTTCGTCGGCCTGATGGGCTTCGACGACCGGCGAGCGGCACTGGCTGCAGGGCCGCGCTTCTGGCGTCGGCAGCCGGACCCGACGCGGGCGGTCATCGCAGCCCTGCTGCGCCGCCATCAGCGCGCGCGTGACATCGCGGCCCAACACCGCCTGGAGATCCGGCGCCAGGACGGCAGCATCGTCTGGGTGGAGACGTCCATCCGCTCCATCCAGCACGAGAGCGAGCAGGCCCTGCAGTTCGCCCTGGTCGACGTGACGGCACAGGTCGTCGCCGAGCAGGCGCTGGCCGTCGACGCCGGCGAGATCGCCCGCCAAGCGCGCGAGCTGCATCGTCTGGCCGACGAGCTGCAGCGGTCCAAGGCAGAGGCGGAGCAGGCCCGCGACATGCTGGCCGAGGCGACGTCGGTTCTCGGCGACGGCTTCGCGCTGTTCGGCCGGGACGGCCGGCTCGTGCTCTGCAATCCGGCCTTCAGCGCGGACTATGGCTGCCCGCCCGGCGAGCTGCGGGGCCTGACCGTCGCCGATTGCACCCGGCGACTGAACGCCGTCGAAGGCGGAGGTTCGGACGCCGGGACGGACGAGTTTCTGCATACCCGCCTCCGGCACCATCGGCGGGCCGACGGCTCGCCGCTCGAGGTCCAGATCGGGCATCGCTGGTTCGTCATCCGCGAGCATCGCACGGCCAGCGGCATGACCGTGCTGTTCCGCGCCGACGTCACCCACCTGAAGACCGCCGAGGCGGAGGCACGCCGGCTGGCCACCGTCGACACGCTGACGGGCGCCTACAACCGGCGCTTCTTCCTGGAGCAGGCGCCACGCCTGCTGGAGCGTTGCCGGCGCGACGGTGCGAGTGCCGCCCTCATCCTCTTCGACATCGACCATTTCAAACTGGTCAACGACCGCTATGGCCATCACGCCGGTGATGCCGCCCTTCGTGCCGTGGTCGACACCTGCCGCGCGGTCGTGCGCCCCGGTGACCTCATCGGACGCTGGGGCGGCGAGGAGTTCATCGTCCTTCTTCCCGATGCGGACAGCACCGCGGCCAGCGCCATCGCCGAACGCCTCCGCATCGCCCTCTCGGAGTTGCGCCTCGTCGCCGATGGACAGGCCTACGCGCTGACCATCAGCGCCGGCATCGCCGCGACGGGTGCTACCGGGCGCAGTCACGACGAGCTGCTGCGCGACGCCGACGAGGCGCTCTACGCGGCCAAGGCCGCCGGTCGAAACCGGGTGCATCTGGCGACCTCCCCCGATCCCATGCCGCACATCACGGGCAAGGCGTCCGGCCTCACTCGACGCGGCCGTCGACCAGGTGAACCGTCCGGGCGCAATGGTCGGCCACGCTCTGGTCGTGGGTACTGATCAGGAAGGTGGTTCCGTCCTCGGCGTTGATCCGGTTGACCAGATCGAGCACCTGGGTCGCTGCGGCACGGTCGAGATTGCCCGTCGGCTCGTCGGCGAAGACGATGGCCGGCCGGTTCATGAGCGCTCGGGCGACCGCCACCCGTTGCTTCTGCCCTCCGGAGAGCTGGCCGGGGCGATAGCGCAGCCGGTTGCCCAGGCCCACCCGCTCCAGCAATTCGCGGGCGCGCTCACGCATCCGGCGGGTTTCGTGGCCCTCGGCGACCGCGGCAGGAAACAGCACGTTCTCGACCGCCGTGAAATCGGGCAACAGATGATGAAACTGGAAGACGAAGCCGATGTGCCGGTTGCGGAAGCGGGCGGCACCCTCGTCGTCCAGCGTCAGCAGGTCGACCTCCCGCATCGTCAGAGCCCCGCCCGTCGGCCGCAGCATCGTGCTCAGCACCGACATCAGCGTGCTCTTGCCGCTGCCGGAGGCTCCCGTCAGCGCCACGATCTCGCCGGGATCGAGGGCGATGTCGATCCCCCGCAGCACCTCGCTCGCCGCCTCGCCTGTGCCGAAGGTCTTGGTGATGCCGTTGGCCGTGAGCAGGCTCATGCTCAGGCGTTGACGATGACCTGGACCGGATCGACCCGGGACGCCGCGCGCGCCGGCAGCAGGGCAGCCAGGGCGGCTGCCACTGTGGTCAGCAGCACGGCCTCGGGATAGCCGCCCAACGCCGGATCGATCGGCAACAGCGGCCGGCCGTCGGGATGCCGGAGCAGGGACAGGCCCTCACAGAAGGCCCAGCCGATGGCGGCACCCATGGTCGATCCCGTGAGCCCCACCAGGATACCCTGCAGGATGAAGACGCCGACGATGAAGCGGCGGCTGACCCCCATGGCCCGCATGATCCCGATCTCGGGCCGCCGCCGGAACGTCGTCAGCAGGAGCGCGCTGGACACGCCGACGATCGTCAGCAAGAGGCTGAAGCCCTTGATCACCGTGCCGGTCGAGGCCTGCGAGCGCAGCGCGTCCTCGATCCGCTCGTTGCGTTCGTTCCAGCTCGTCACGTCGGACTTCCAGGCCGTGCGGAGTTCGGCTGCCATCGGTCGGGCGATGCGGTAGTCCTCGAGCTTAACCTCGAGCTTGTCGACGCCGAACGGCATGTCGAACAGCCGACGGGCGGCATCGAGGCTCGTGTAGACGACCCGCTCGTCGAGGCTGTCCACGCCGGTGTCGTAGAGGCCGTTGATCTTGAACGTGCGCTCCACCCCCCGCTCCGAGCGGACGGCGACCGTGTCCTGCGCCTTGAGGTCGAGCTTCTCCGCGAGCCTGTGGCCGACGAGGATGCCGTCCTGATCGACCCGGGCGACGCCGTCGACGACGTTGCCCGAGATGTTCGAGATCGCATCGAGCCGGTCCGGCATCACCCCCTGCACCGAGGCGGCCGTGCTGCCCTGCCCGCGTCGGATCAGCAGGGTTCCCGTGATCTGCGGCGACACAGCGGCCACCCTCGGATCGACCTCCAAGGCCGCCATGATCGGCCGCCAGTGGCGAAGCTGGCGCCGGATCTCGGCCGCGGGCTCCCTGGCAACGAGCAGGGTCGCACCGTCGAGACCGTCCCACGGCAGGAGGCGCGGCACGCGCTTCGCCGCCTCGATCGTGATGTGCGGCAGGCTGCCGATGACGCGGTCGGTCACATAGGCGCGCAGGCCCAGGATCAGGGCCGTGATGAAGACGAAGACGATCACCCCGATGCCGACGCCCGCGACCAGCAGGCCGGTCTGCAGCCGGCTGCTCGTGAGATACCGCCAGGCGACTTTCAGGAGGAAGGGCAAGGCCGCACCTCGACCCGGACCGGTCCACCCTCGGTCGCCAGAGCGGGCTCGGCCAGCACGACGTCGCCGGCGTCGAGGCCACTCAGGATCGCCGCCTGCTCGCCGGGCCAGGGATCGACCCTGACGGGCACGAATTGCACACGCCCCTCGACCACGCGAGCCGCCTTGGCCCCGTTCTCGTTCTCGATCAGCGCCGTGCGCGGCAGAACCAGCGAGTCCGGTCGCTTCTCGACCAGGATGTTGACGTCGACGGTGGCGCCCGGCGGCCAAGCCACCGGAGCGTCGGGCTCCAGCCGGATGAGTCGTCCGCCCGTCCCGCGGTCCACGCCCGGAGCGACACGGCTCACCTTCGCCGGCACGCGCTCGTCGACACCATTGCGGGCCAGGATCGCTTCCTGGCCGAGGCTCACCCGCCCGGCCAGGGTCTCGTCGATTTCGGTCTCGATCTCGGGTGCCGCATTGTCGGCGATCCGGAACAGCAACGTATTTGTGTCCACCGAATTGCCGGGATCGACGCCGCGCTCCAGCACCGTTCCGTCGATCGGTGCCGTTACCGTGAACTCGGCCAGTGTCCGCTCCGCCTCGGCCAGTTCGGCTTCGAGCCGGACCACCTCCAGCTGCAGCCGCTCGTAGCGCAGGCGGGCGGCGTCGTAGTTGGCCTCGCTGCTCACCTTGCGCTCGCGCAACTGACGCTCGCGCTCGAAGGCGATGCGGGCGTCCTCGACCTCGCTGCGCATCACCTGGATGGCGGCGCGCGCCTGGGCCACGGCTGTCTGCGGCCGCTCGTCGACGATCCGGGCCATGACCTCCCCGGCCCGCACGACATCGCCCTGGTCCTTCACCATGCTGCCGAGGCGCCCCGCATGCTCGGGCCGCAGCTCGACCGTGTTGCGCTGCCGGACATAGCCGCTGGCGGCGATGATCCGCGCCACTTCCGTCCTGCAGACGGCCACACCCGATACGGGCCGGTTGGTCCACCACCGCCAGCCTCCGCCACCGGTCGCAGCCAGGACGAGCAGGATCAGGAGCGCGCGCAGCACGGCACCTTCGCCGATTGCGTGCGCCCGCACCCCCACCTACATGCGGCGGGGCCGCCCATCGGCAGGAAAGCAGACACCATGTCCGAGATCGACGATCGCACCCGCATCGAGCTTGAAGCCGCAGCCTTTCGCACCCTGGTCGATCATCTGCGGTCCCGCACCGACGTGCAGAACATCGACATGATGAATCTCGCGGGCTTCTGCCGGAACTGCCTGTCCAAATGGTACCGGGCGGCAGCGGTGGAGCGCGGCATCGAGTTGAGCGACCCCGCGGCTCGCGAGGTCATCTATGGCATGCCGTACGAGGAGTGGAAGCGGCTGCATCAATCCGACGCGCCGGCGGAGAAGAAAGCGGCCTTCGAGCAGGCCTATCAGGCGACCCACGGCCACCCGCACCGGAGCTGACGACCGTCTGGTCGGCATCTCGCGCCGACGGAGGGACGCGTCCCCACCTGGCGCACGGCGGTACGCGGCCGCGTCGGCAAGGTCCTGCACCTCGACCATATCTCAAGTGTCATCGGACCGCCGAGTCGCGGTCCGGAGGGCTGAAGCTGCGACGTGCGCACGGGGACGGGCCGTGTCTCGGGCCCTCGTTCTGAGCGACAGAGTGGAACCACATATCGGCCCTGCTGCGGCGACAGCAGCGCTTTCTTGGTGCCGGTTGGGTTAACGCGACACCGATATTGCTCAAGCCGAAATTCGCAGGCTACACTCGTATGATTGATGGAGATAAGCGGTGCGTTCGCTCGCCATGTTGAAGACCATGATCCTCACGATGCTGACCGTCATCGTCTTGGCGGCCACGCCGGTATGGGCCGCGGCCAAGCCTAATCTCGTCCTCATCATGATGGACGACCTCGACGCACCGTCGGCCCAGCAGATGCCGCAGACGCTGCAGCTGATCGCGAGCCAGGGCGTCACCTTCGATCGCGCCTACGCGACGGCAACCCTGTGCCTACCGGCCCGTGCCACCTTCTTCACCGGCCGCTACCCGCATACCACCGGCATGCGCAACGGCGGCCACAAGAAGTTCCACCAGTTGCATCTCGACGTCGAGAGCCTCGGCCCGTGGCTGCAGAAGGCCGGCTATCAGACGGCCTTCTTCGGCAAGTATGTGAACGACTACCCGCGCGGCGCCCCCAATACGTTCGTGCCGCCGGGATGGAGCCGCTGGGTCGGCGCCACCTTCGAGCAGTTCTACAGCCAGTACGACTACGGGATGAACGAGGACGGCACGCTCGTGTCCTACGGGCACACGCCGGCCGACTATTTCACTGATGTGCTGAGCCGGAAGAGCATCGAATTCCTCGACACCGCGACGGCAGCGGTTCCGGCCAAGCCTTTTGCCATGATCATCAGCCCGAGCGCGCCACACGTCCCCCTGGTCGTGGCCCCGCGCGACCTGTCGCTCTTCCCGGCCGACATCGTCCCGCGCACGCCCGGGTTCGGCGAGAAGGTCGTCAGGGACAAGCCGCCCTTCATGCGGCGGACGATGACGCAGGCCAAGATGGACAGCATCGACGCCGCCTATCGGAAACGGCTGCGGATGCTGGCGGCGGCCGACGATCTCGTCGCCGCAGTGGTGAACGGTCTCCAGACGCGCGGTCTTCTCGCGAACACCTACATCTTCGTCACCTCCGATCACGGCTATCACATGGGCCAGCACAACCTTAAGCCCGACAAGATGACGGCGTTCGAGGAGGACATCCGCATCCCGCTGATGGTCCGCGGACCAGGGGTCCCCACCGCCGTCCATCTGCCGCACGTCGTCATCAACAACGACTTCGCCCCCACGCTCGTCGCCCTGGGTGGCGGCACCGTCCCGACCAACGTCGATGGCCGATCCTTCGCCAGCCTTCTGGGCTCGACGCCGCCCGACACGGCTACCTGGCGCAAGTCATTCCTGATCACGCGGCTGCCTGGCGGTGTGCCGCTCGCCCCACCGGTGCCGTATCCGCCGCTGACGAAGGAGTATGGCTGCGCGATCGCCACGCCGACCGCCTTCCTGCCCGAGTACTGGGCCGTCCGTACGTCGCGATACACTTATGTCGAGTATGCGAACGGCGACCGCGAGCTGTATGACGACATCGCCGACCCGGACCAGCTCGTGAACAAGTACTGCTTCGCGTCGGCGGACCTGCTCGCCTCGCTCTCCTCGCTGTTGAACAGCCTGAAGACCTGTTCGGGTGCGACCTGCAACGCGGCCGAGAACCAGGACGTTGCTCCCATGTAATCAGTTGGCTGCGCCGCCGTCATGGGTTAGCGGAGGGCCGAATGTTGCCGGGAGCCGCTCGCCATGTCGGTGGTGCAGGAACTGCGGGAGCGCCTCGGGGCCGGCGAGGTCCTCACGGGCGAGGACGAGCCCCAGCGTAATCTGAACGATTGGGGCGGCCTTGGGCCGACTCGGCCGCTGGCCGTGGTGCGGCCCCGCACCGTGGCCGAGGTCGTCACGGTCATGCAGGTCTGCCATGCGCATCGGCAGGCGGTGGTCCCGCAGGGAGGACTCACCGGTCTCTGCGGGGGCGGTCGCGCGGGCTCGGACGAGATCGCCCTGTCGCTGGAGCGGCTGTCCGGTATCGAGGACGTCGATCCCGCCACCGCGACCATGTTGGTCCGCGCCGGCACGCCGTTGCAGCAGGTACAGGAGGCGGCGGACTCGGCCGGCTTCTTCTTCCCGCTCGACCTCGGCGCCCGCGGCTCCTGTGCCATCGGCGGCAACCTCTCGACCAATGCCGGCGGCAACCGCGTCATCCGCTACGGGATGACCCGCGACATGGTGCTAGGGATCGAGGCGGTGCTCCCCGACGGCACGCTCGTCTCCGCACTGAACCGGATGATCAAGAACAATGCAGGCTACGACCTGAAGCAGCTCTTCATCGGCAGCGAGGGTACCCTCGGCATAATCACGCGCGCCGTGCTGCGCCTGCAGCCGAAGCCAGCCTGCACCGAGGTCGCCTTCTGCGGCCTCGCCAGCTACGCCGACGTTCTGGCCCTGCTCCAGGGTGCCCGCCGCGGCCTCGGCCCGATGCTCTCGGTGTTCGAGGTTATGTGGTCGGAGTATGTCGACCTCGTCACCTCGCGCTCCCCCGACATCCGTCACCCGCTGGCAGAGCGTTATCCGTTCTCGGTCCTGGTCGAGATGCAGGGCACCGACGAGACCCTCGACCATGCCCGCTTCGAGGGCTGGCTGGAGCGGATGCTGGAGGAGGGCGTCATCGCCGATGCGGTCGTCGCCCGCTCGACGGCCGATGTCCGCCGCTTGTGGGCCATCCGCGACGCGACCGGGATGCTGCGTACCTGGCTCGGACCCGACGCCGGCTTCGACATCGGCCTGCCCGTGGCCCGGATGGACGAGTATGTCGGCGTCTGCCGCGATGCCCTGCGGGCGCGCTTCCGGGACGTCGTCTCGCTGTTCTACGGCCATATCGGCGACGGCAACATGCACATCACCGCCCACGTGCCGGGCGTGGAGCAGCAGCCCAAGGCCGAGGTCGAGCGGATCGTCTACGACCTCGTGCGCGACTTCGGGGGAACGGTCTCGGCCGAGCACGGCATCGGCACGGCGAAGCGCCCATGGCTCGGCCATGCCCGCGGCGAGGCGGAGATGGCACTCATGGGCACGATCAAGCGCGCAGTCGACCCGCAGAACATCCTCAATCCGGGCAAGGTGCTCGGCGGTTGAGCGTCATGCGGCGGGAGGCACCGCCCCGCACCTCGTCGCTGGGCAACGTCGTCTCCAAGCTGGCGAGCGACCTCGCCGCCACCCGCGCCGAGCTCGAGGCGACCCGCACGCTCCTGGCGCGCCGCGAGGGCGAGATCGCGGCCGCCGCGGCACGCCACGAGGCGGCGCAGCGCATCATCCAGGTCCTCAACCGCGAGAACGAGGCGCTGGCGGACCTGCATGCCCGCAGCGACGGGACGCTGGCGTTCCTCCATCAGACGTTGCGCGAACAGGCCGGCATCCGCGCGCGGCAGCACAAGTCGTTGGCCGCAGCCGACGAGGACCGGGCCTGGCTGCTGCGCCTCGTCGACCGCGTCCTCGGCCAGTTGGCAGCGATGGAGCGTCGCCCATCGCCGCTGGCAGCACTCGCCCAGAGCCTCTTCGCGAGCGCGGAGCCGCCCGACCCCGGCCTGTCCGACCTGCCGCCTCGGGGCCGATCCCTGCTGCTTCTGGCGTTGGGCCTCGACGCGGACGAGGTGCGTGGTGTCGTCGCCCTCGCCGTGCGGGAGCGAGCGGATGACGGCCCTACCCCGGTGATCGCCACCGACACGCCGATCGGTGTCCTCGCCGGAGTCCGCATCGTGCCTCTGCCGGCGCCCTCCGCCCTGCGGCGGCTGCCGGGACGGCTGACGCCCGACGACTATCTCTCCGAGCGCATCCTCTGTCTCTGTGCCCGCCTCGTGCCCACCCGTGTGGTCGCCTTCGGACCCGCCGCGAACAAGCTCGTCGCCGCCCTCCGGTCAGCCGGAGAGACCCTGGAACTCACTGCGCCTGCGCCAGATCCGAGCGCGCATACTCCCACAGGCGCCGCCCCGTCGTGATGTCGACGATCGGGTCGGCGAGGCTCGGGTGACGTAGCACCTCGAGGAACTCGGCGTGCTCGGGATGCAGCGGCGAGGCGACGTTCTGCGCCTCGTACTCGCGAGCGGTGAACGACCCCCAGTTGCGGATCAGCTGGAAATGCATCTGGTCGCAGCCGAAGACGCGCGCCAGCTCGATCGCCGCCGGCATCTCGCGGAAGTTCGCGGCCTGTACCACGAAGTCGAGCCGCAGGCGGTCGATCCGCCCGGCGGCACGTAGTCCGGCCAGGAAGCTCAGATTGCGCAGCAGCCGATCGAACGTGCCGCCCCGCCGCAGGACGGCATAGGTCGACGCATCGGCGGCATCGATCGACACGAAGACGGCCTTGATCCGCCCGTCGAAGTCGAAGCTGTCCCACGCCTCCTCGTCGAACAGCAGGCCGTTGGTCTGCAGGATGAAGCGCAGGCGCGGGAACTCCGCGCGGCCGATCCGCTGCATCAGCCAGCGGAAGTGGGCTGAGCCGAAGGGGTCGCCCGAACCCGAGATCCGCACCAGCCGCGCGTCGCGCAGAAGCGGCAGCACGATCGCCTCGGCCATCGCCCGCAAGCGGTCCACCTCGCTCTTGCGCGCGGTGACGAGTTCGGTCCGGCAGGACGGGCAGGAGAGGTTGCAGCTGTGATCGTAGGACAGCGTCAGCCAGCGCGGCCGCCGCTTCATGACGGTGCTGCGCGACGCCACGATCTCGCGGTGCGCCGGGTCGGCGAGCTGGTCCCGCCGCGGCAGCCGGCGGCCGACGATGTCCTGGCAGTGGAGGCGGCTGCAGTGGCGGAAATCGCCATCCAGGATCGATCGGCGCACCTCCTGTGCCGTGGGCGAGTTCCAGATCTCGTCGCCACTCTGCCGGTGGACGTTGCCGAACGACTTCGGCAGCCACGCACGGCAGCAGCAGAAGGTCTCGCCCGTGGTCGAGATCTCCAGCTCCTCGAACGGCCGCGGGCAGAACAGATCCGAGAGATTTTCGCCGGCGACGGCCGAGGGAGCCGACAGCCGTGAGCGCAGCTCGCGCATGATCTCCTGGGCGTCGAGGTCGTGAGGGTCGAGCGCCAGTGCCCGCTCGCAGGTGCGAAGTGCTTCACCCTCACGACCCAGCTCCAGTTCCAGGCGCACCAGGACGATCAGCTCCGGCGCGGCGTCCCGCTGCCGTTGTTCGATCCAGTCGACGAAGCGCGACCGCTCGCTGCCGTCCTTGTCCCGCAGGACCCGGCTGAGTGCCTCGTCGAGATCCTCCATCGGCGTCTCTGCAGTCCGCGAGACGCGCAAGAGATCCAGCGCCTCGCCGTAGCGCGCCAGTCTGCCACCGACGGTGACCGTACGCACGGGCTGCTCCTCGGCGAGCAGCACCGTCATGCCCACCACGCCCTGGTCGCGGGCACCGGTCCGCGGCGCAGGCTGCTGAGCTCGCCCAGCGAGACCAGCGGGCGCCCCAGATTGGGATGTTCGAGCACCTCGAGGAACGCCTTGTGGTCGGGGTGGTCGGGGGCACCGATCGCGTGTCGCATGAACTCCTCGCGGGAGAAGGTGCCCCAGTTGCGGATCAGCTGGAAGTGGACCCGGTCGAACCCGAGCGCCATGCCGATCTCCACAATCGCCGGCATCTCGCGGAAGTTCGCCGCTTGGACGACCGTGTCCAGCCGCAGGAAACCGACGCGGTTCTGTTTGCGCAGATCGGCCATGAAGACGAGGTTGTCGAGCAGGCGGCCGAAGTCGCCACCCCGCCGAAGGCTGGCATAGGTCGCCTCGGTCGCGGCGTCGATCGACACCCAGATGCTCTCGACCTTCCCGTCGAGGCCGATCTCGTTCCAGGCCCGCTCGTCGAGCAGGAGCCCGTTTGTCTGCAGCTGCAGGCGGAGCCGGGGAAACTCGTTCGGGTCGAGACGCTTCATAAGGTAGCGGAAATGGCCGCTGGCGAACGGGTCCCCGCTACCCGTGATCTTGACCTTTCGGGCATCCCGCAGCAGCGGCAGGATCACCGTCTCGGCCAGCGCGTTGAGATCGTCCTGCTCCGCCTTGCGCGCCAGGATCGGCTGCGTGCGGCAGGAAGGGCAGCTCAGATTGCAGCTCCGGTCCTGCGACATCAGCACCCGGCGCGGCATCCGGTCGATCGCCGTGAGGCGCTCGTCGATGATCCGCCGGTGCCACGGATCCTTCACCTCGGCGCGTTTCGGCAGCTTCCGCTCGACGATGTAGGGGCAATAGATGCGGCTGCAGTGGCGAAAATCGCCGTCCAGGATCGAGCGCCTGATCTCCTGGGCCGTGGGCGAGTTCCAGATGGCCTCGGCCGACTGCCGGCGGAAATTGCCGATCGGGGCCGGCAGCCAGCTCACACAGCAGGCATAGACGTCCCCACTCTCGTGCAGCTCGAAGGTGTCGAACGGCCGCGAGCAGAAGCGCTGGGCCAGATCGTCGGCCGGGTCCTCCGTGCCGTGCATCGACCGTGCCGCCCGCCGTAGAAGCTCCTGCACGAAGATGTCGCGCTGGTCGGCCGCCATGGCCGCCCCGGCGAAGCGCACCGCCTCCTCGAACGCACTATCGTCCAGTGCCGTCAGGGCCGCCAGCACAAGGACGAGCGCCGGCGCGTTGGCCGACGCGCCCAGCCGGTCGGCGATCCTTCGCCACACCGGTGCATCGCCCGGAAGTCGCGGCTCGATGCGCGCCAGCAGCTCCCGGCAGAACGGCTCCGGCTCGCGTCCCTCCGCCTGGGCCGTGACCGGATCGCGGATGATACTCTGGTAGGTCCGCGTCTCGCGGCGGAGCAGGCGCAGGAGGACCGGGGCGACGTCCTCCTCGACGGCCGCGTTCATGCGGCCCAGCTCTCCATCAGCTCCCCGTAGAGTGCGGTCGCCGCCTCGACCTTCGCCATCGAGCACCATTCGTCGGTGCGGTGCGCCTGATCGAACTCGCCGGGGCCCAGAATGACGGTGGGCACGTCGCCATAGGCGGGTGCCAGGATCGACCCGTCGGTGCAGAACGCGATGGGGCCGGGCTCGCCGTAGCCGCGCGTCCGCTCGATCACGCCCGTAATCCACGCCCCGCCGGGATCGGTCCAGATCCCGGGCGTCTCGACGATGACGGCGAGCTCGGCACCCTCGCCCAGAACGCCGCTCAGATGGCGGCAGAGTCCTGCCGCGGTCTGGCCCGGTATCGTGCGCAGATCGATGCCCAAGGCGGCTTGGTCGGGCACGGAGTTCAGGTTCTGACCGCCGGCGAGACGCCCGACATTCAGACTTGGCGGTCCCAGATGCTCGTGCCGCACCCCTTCGAAATCGTATGCGGCGGCGCGCAGGGCCGCCCGGCACCCCTTCAGGACGGCGTTGTCGCCCAACTCGGGTGCCGAGGCGTGTGCGGTCCGGCCGGTGAAGCTCGCCTCGACCCAGGTGACGCCGCGATGGCCGAGGCAGGGCCGCAGACCCGTCGGCTCGCCGATCACGAGGGCGCCGACCGAGCCCAGGAGACCGCCTTGGGCGACGATGGCCCGGGCACCGTAACAGCCCCTCTCCTCGTCGGCGGTCAGCACCAGCTCGATCCCCCGCCGGGGACGACCATGCCGGGCCACGGCACAGACCGCCGCCACCATGGCCGCCACGCCGCTCTTCATGTCCGAGGCACCCCGGCCGAAGAGCCGGTCACCGTCAACTTCGCCGGCGAAAGGCTCACGCCGCCAGGCCGCCTCGCCGAGCGGGACGGTGTCCACATGTCCGGTGAAGCCGATCGCCGGTGCGGACGCATCGGATCCGTCGAGCCGCGCCACGAGGCTGGGGCGACCCGGAGCGCACTCCACCGCTGCCGTCCGCAGCCCGTGCTCCCCCAGCAGCCGCCCCAGATGGGCGATGCACTGCGCCTCCTGGCCCGGGGGGTTGACCGTGTCGAACCGAAGCAGGTCCCGGGTCAGCGCCAGGGCGTCGATCGTGCTCATGCCGATGCCAGGGCCAGAAGCTCGTCGACGAGTTGAGGCACCGTCTCGCCTGCGGGTCCGTAGCGGCGGCTCCTGAAGCGCGAGCCGACGAGCGAGGGCTCCAAGTTCAGCTCCAGCGTGTGCGCACGGCGCGCCAGCTCGACGAAGCCGGCCGCCGGATACACGTGCCCCGACGTGCCGATGGCCACGAACAGATCGCAGCGGACCAAGGCCTCCTCGATCTCCTCCATGTACTGCGGCATCTCCCCGAACCAGACGATATCGGGCCGCAGCGAGCCGTGCCGCCCGCAGGTCGGACAGGCATGGACACCGGTCAGGTCGTCGACCCACCGCGCCGACCGCTCGCAGGCGAGACACCGCGCCCGCAGGAGTTCGCCGTGCATGTGCAGGAGGCGCTCCGAGCCGCCCCGCTCGTGCAGGTCGTCGATGTTCTGGGTGATGAGCAGGAACTCGCCGGGCCATTCTCGCTCCAGCCGTGCGAGTGCGCGGTGCGCCGGGTTCGGCTGCACGTCGGCCTCCTGCAGCCGGCGTCGCCGCATGTCGTAGAAGCGCTGCACCAGCACGGGATCGCGGGCGAACGCCTCGGGTGTCGCGACGTCCTCGACCCGGTGGCCCTCCCATAGGCCGCCCGCACCGCGGAACGTGGCGAGGCCCGATTCCGCCGAGACGCCCGCACCCGTCAGGACGACGATCCGCGCGTCAGGGGTGAGTGTGTCCATCGAACGAGGTTCGCCCCGAATGAAGGCCGGCCACAGTCTTAGCGCCGGCGGCGCGATCCGCCAGTCCGCGCGGCGTCGCGTCGCCGAGGCGGGTCGCGACGAAGGAACGGTATTCGGGGGAAATTGGCTCCGGCGGTAGGACTCGAACCTACGACCCGGCGGTTAACAGCCGCCTGCTCTACCGACTGAGCTACGCCGGAACGGAGAGGACGCGCGATGTATCAGCGCCGCACCGAGGTGGCAACCCCCTCCCCGGTGCGGCAATGACACGGACTCAGCCGGGCGTCAGGCGCATCTCGATCCGGCGGTTGTGCGCATAGGCCTCGGCGGTATTGCCGGGGTCGCGCGGACGGGTGTCGCCGAAGCCGGCGGCCACGAGCCGGTTGGCCGGGATGCCGTTCTTGACTAGGGCCTCGACCACGGCGATCGCGCGCTCGGCCGACAGCTCCCAATTGGAGGCGAACTTCTTGCCTCCTACCGGAAAGCGGTCGGTGTGGCCGTCGATCCGGATCACCCAGTCGCTGTCGGGCGGCAGCTTCGCGATCAGCGTCTTCAGCACCTTCGCGAAATCGGCCACCTGCTTCTGCGCCTGCGCGTCGAGGACGGCCGAGGCCGGCCGGAACAGCACCTCGGACGGGAAGACGAACCGGTCCTCCTCGACGATCACCCCGGGCTTGCCGCCGACCGACTCCTTGAGGGCGGCGAAGAAGTCGGCCCGCGGCTGTGCCAGATCGTCGACCGCTTCCTGGGTGGAGGCGAGCTGCGACTTCAGGGCGCTGGCATTGGCCTTCTCGGCCTCGACGGCCTTCGTCAGCTCGTCGAGCTTCGCCGCGGCGGCGGTCGAATCCGTGGCGGCCTTGTCCCGCGCCGCAGCCGTCTCCGACAGCTCGCTCCGCACGCTCGCCAGCTGTGCCGACAGATTGTCGAAGTCGGTTCTGGCAGCGGCAGCGGCGGCATTCGCCGCCTCGAGCTGCGTCCGCAGATCGCCCTGCGCACTGGAGCCCGCCGCGATCTTGGCCTCGGCGTCCTTCTGCGCGGCCAGTGCGGCTTCCAGCTGTTTCGCCGCGTCGCCCTGAGCCGCCGTCATCTCCGACAGCTTCGCTTCCGCCGCAGCCTGGGCGGACTTCGTCTGCTGCAGCTCGGCCTGGGCTTTCGCGAGCTGATCCTGCAGGGCCGGCACCTGGGCCGCCAAAGCCTCGGCGTTGGCGACGTCGACGCGGGCCGCCGTGACGACCTTCATCAGCTCGTCGCGCAGCTTGCCCACATCGGCGAGCTTCGTCGTGGCCGTCGCCAGATCGGCCTTCGCCTTCTCGAGGTCGGCCTTCATGGCGTCGCGCTCGGCCGCCGCCGCCGTGAGCTGGCCCTGGAGATCCTTGACCTGTGCTGCGGCACCCGTGGTCGCTGCGGTCAGCTTCGCCCGCAGGTCGTCGGCCGTCTTGGTGGCAGCCGCCACCTTGGCGTCGGCATCCGCCGTCGCCGCCGCCAGCTGGTTCTGCAACTCCTTGACCTGTGCAGCGGCCCCGGTCGTCGCATCGGTCAGCTTCGCGCGCAGATCGTCCGCGGTCTTCGTGGCTGCGGCCAGCTTCGCCTCGGCATCGGCCGCGGCGGCCTGCGCCGCCTCCCGCGCCTTGGTCAGCGCGTCCACCTGCTCCTGGAGCGGGTTCGGCGCCTCCGTGGCCGCCGGAGCGGCTTCCGTCTTGGACTGCTCCTGCGCCCAGACGCCGTGGCCGAGCCACAGGCTGGTCGCGAGGGCACTCGCGCCGAGGAGGCGCGTTGCCGTGCTGCGCATCTTGGGTGTCCTCCCGAAAAGGCCGTTTCCCGGCATTGCGGCCGCTGCCAACCGGTCGCGAAATCCATAGCGCGGCCCGTCGGCTCCCGTCGACGGTCCCGGCACATGGAACGGCGGCGACGCGCAACCCGCAAGCGCCGACGCTCTGGGCGGCCGCGGTGGCGATCGGAAGGAGACTTAGCTGGAGGCCCGGGCCGGAATCGAACCGACGTACAAGGATTTGCAGTCCTTGCCGAGGGGGCACATTAGCAGAACATGGGTTAAACTGAACAATTTCGTAAGACACTGAAACTACGTCAGAAATGTCAGTTTCCTGAACACTCTTGAACATACAGGGATTTCGGGTAACGTGGGGTTCTGTTACCCCAGCTGTTACCCCAGCGGAGATCCCTGTATGCCGCGCACCCTCACCGCCGAGGCGGTCACGAAGATCAAAGCAGGACCGAGTCGGCGCGAAATCGCCGATTCGGTCGTGCCCGGGCTCTACCTCGTCATCCAGCCGAGCGGCGCCCGGAGCTTCGCCGTCCGCACCAGGATCAACGGTAAGCCCGCCAAACTTACCCTCGGCCCCGTCTCGGTGCTGGAGCTAGCAAAGGCCCGCGAACTCGCCCGCAGCAAGCTCGAGGCCGTGCTATCGGGCACCGATCCGCGCGAGGCCGAGAGGCTGGCCCAGGAGGCAGCCGAGAAGGCGGCGGAGGCCTCCAAAAAGGCCGAAACGACGACAGTGAAGGCCGTGGTCACCGACTGGCTGAAACGCGATCAAGCCGGCAACCGTGACGTTGCGACCGTGCGCCGCATCATGGATCGCGAAGTGCTGCCGGCGATCGGCGAGATGCAGATCGACGAGGTCCGCAAGCGCGACATCATCGCCCTGATCGACAAGGTGGCCGACAAGGCGCCGATTCGGGCGAACCGGGTGCTGGCGCACACCAAACGAATGTTCCGCTGGGCCGCCGCCCGCGATCTGATCGAGCACTCGCCGGCCGCGTCGATCGAGAAGCCGAGCCAGGAGCGGCCGCGCGACCGCGTCCTGAGCGACGACGAGCTGATCGCGATCTGGAGGGCGGCCGAGCGGATCGGCGGGGCCTATGGCCACGGCGTGCAGTTGCTCATGCTGACCGGCGCCCGCATAGCCGAAGTGTTCGAAGCGCGCCGCAGCGAGATCGTCGACGACGGCATCCGCTTGCCTCGTGATCGATCGAAGAACGACGAGGCCCGCATCATCTGGCTGTCGCCTCAGGCGAAGGCGGTGATGGAGGCCCTGCCCCACTTCGCCAATTCCGACTGGTTAGTGACGGCAACCGGCAAGCGCCCCTTCCGGGCCATCGGCACGAGCAAGATCCGGCTCGACGCCGAGATTGCCAACGGCGAAAACACCCCGATCCCCGACTGGCGGCATCATGATCTTCGGCGGACGCTCGCCACGAACTTGCAGCGCCTTGGCGAACGGCTCGAGGTCATCGAGCACGTTCTTGGCCATGTCAGCGGCAGCCGGGCCGGGATCGTCGGCACCTATCAGAAGCACCGCTTCGAGGCCGAGGCGAAGGCCGCCCTAATCCGTTGGGGTGCCCACGTCGACGGACTTGTGAATGGTGACCCTGGGAACGTTGTCAGGTTGCAGAGGACGGTTGTGGTCTGATGGACGGCCCTCGTGGCTATGCGTTTCGGGCTCCCGCCTCCTGCGGCACCGATGCGGAGGCGTGGGCGTGGATCGTTGACGATCTTGCCCGCACCTCCGGCATAGCCGACGCCGGTCTACTCGACCGGACGTTGCGGCAGGCCCTGCACTACGCGGCGATCTACGACGGCGGTGGCGGCATGGTGCGGCAATCCGACGGGCAGCTTGTGGCCGTCGCCCCCGGGGCCATGGCAGAGGCTCGGCAGATCGCCGATCTGGCCGCGGCACTCGACGCAGCAATCGCGGCCGCAGCACTACCTGTAGGTGGCGTCCCGGCCGCAGCGTTGCGGACAGCCTTGGCAGGCTACCAGGAACACCTCGCCAGTCTCGACTTCCGGACCAAGGACGGGAGGACGACGAAACGGCCGAAAAGCCGGGCGGGCTTCATCGTCGTGGCTTTGGCTGCCAATTGGCCGCTGTTGACCGGATCGAAGCCGACGGCGTGGCGGGACGGCAGCAACGACAAGCCGGGTGGCGCCTTCGCCTTGTTCGTCCAGAAGGTATGCGTTGCCTTCGGTCTGGACGCCCCGTCCGTCGGCACCATCCGCGCCGCAATCGAACACGCGGCATCCAATTAATCCGGCCGATCGAGGCAGATTTAATGGCCGTTTTCGGCCTGCCGATACTGCGTCAGGTGGGTGGTCGCCCGTGAACAGCGCGGAAAGCGGCTACGCACATGCACATTTCGAAGAACGACCGACTCCTTTCCTGGCCTACGCTTAAGGCCAGGGTCCCCTACACGCGCCAGCACCTCCTCCGCCTTGAAAAGGACGGCAGGTTTCCGCCACGGATCAAGGTCGGCCCGGGCCGCGTCGCTTGGCTTGAGTCGGAGGTGAACGCCTGGATCGACGACCTCGCGGCGTCGCGGAAGGCGGCCTGATCATGATGGGCGAGCAGGTTGCCGCCGGCCCCGGGCAGGGCGCGGCGGCGGGCGAGGGCGGCGTCGAGCATAACGCTGGTCCGGTTGCCCTTCCAAAGGTTTACGCCGGCTTGCCGCCCGCTGAGGCGAGCAAGGCCCATGAAATTGCTCTTCGGATCAGGCACAGGGGCCACCGGTTCCAGATCGAGGTCGGGCGGGATCTGATCGCCGCAAAGGAGCTTCTCAAGCACGGTCGTTTCAGTAAGTGGCTGAAGACTGAGCTTGGGTGGAGCGAGCGCAGCGCCCAAAACTGGATGGGCGCCGCCCGGCTGGCGCAAGACAAACCCGAAATTGTTGCGGTTCTGCCGCCGACCGCGTTGTACGCGCTTGCGGCCCCTGGAGCGCCGGCCGCCGTTGTCGAGAAGATTCTTAACCGCGCCTCCGCCGGCGAGCCGGCGACCGTCACCGAGATCCGGCGGCAGATCAACGACGCCCGCCTTCGTGAACGCAACGAGGCATTCGCGGCGAAGCGCTTCGCAAAGGTATCGAAGAAGAAGCGTTGCGAGATCGAGCAGGCTCGTCAGGCCCAGCGTGACCGGTGGGAGCGCGACGAGCTTCGGCGGAACGATGCCGCGGCCGAGGCGGCCTCCATCATCATCGCGGCGCTGGACGCGGATAGCCTGACCCGGCTGCGTGCTCTTCTGGGTAGGACTGACGGGCCCCGTCTTGTTCTGGCGCTCGCGCCGACGGAGGTGGCCGAAAACTTGGCTGCCGGAGGCGAGGCGTGACCGATATCGCCGTCGATCCCGCCCAGATTTCGCGCTTCGTCGACGCGCTGTTCTGTCACGCGAGTGAGGGCGGCTTTGTCTCGCTTCGCTCGTTCTACGACGACAAGCTTGCCCGTCAGCAAAACGAAAAACCCGTGGAGGTGCGCTCCGTCAAGCTGAACGGTTGCGGCCTCGACCCCGTGGTCACCATGGCGACGCAGATCGCGGAACGTGCCGTTGCCGCCACCCGTCCCGTTGTTGTTTGCCCCCCAATCGCGACCTTCTCCTCGGCGGCGGTGGCGAGTGAGAAGGCGCTCCTGGAAGGGCTGACGCTCAGCGTCGAGTTGGACGATCACGCCGCCGATGCCGTCGGCATGCTCAGAGCGATTTTGGGGGCGCCCACGCTCGTCGTCGCCAGCGGAGGCGAGTGGACCGATCCCAACACGGGCGAGGTGGCGCCCAAGCTCCATGCGCACTGGCGCCTCGTCGAGCCTAGTCAGAGCGTGGAGGAACACCAGCGCCTGCGGCGGGCCCGGGCACTCGCCTGCGACCTCGTGGGGGCCGATGCCACGTCGAAGAGCATCGTGCACCCGATCCGCTGGGCGGGCACCGTCCACCGCAAGAACCCCAACCGGCCCCGTTTGGCACGGATCCTCGAGGAGAACACCGACTCTGAGATAGTGCTCAACGATGCTCTGAGCGAGCTTGAGGGCTTGGAGGCTCTGCGCGACAGCGTGGACACGCGACACTGGCATCCCCCGTCGAGTTGCTCGACGGGGGATGCCGACCTGCTCCTTGGCTGCGCTGAGCGGATCGAGAACGCCGAACTTCCCTGGGCAGCCTGGAACCGGATTGGCATGGCGTTCTGGCGGGCCAGCCAGGGCTCCGAGGTGGGGCTCGCGGCCTTTCGCGTGTTCTCCGCCAAGTCGGCCAAGGACGACGAGGCCGTCGCGCGGGCCAGGTGGAACCACTTTGCCGACAGCCCGCCGGACCGGATTGGCATCGGTACGCTGGTCCACGAGGCCCGGAAGGCCGACCCGTATTTTCGTCGCCGCAATAAGACCGCAGCCGACACGGAGGAGCCGAACGACGATCAGCTCGGCGACTTTACGCACGATACGATGGCGCGCCGTATGGGCGAGAAGTGGGCGTCTGTTGCCCGTCACGTCGCGCAATGGGGCAAGTGGCTTCACTGGAGCGGAAGCCGCTGGGCGTTCGACGATCGCCTGCAGCATATGACCCACTGTCGCGATTTTCTCCGCAACGAAGGTGATCGTCTCGTCGCGCGGGCCCTGAAAATGGCGGATCAGGAGAAGGACGAGAAGAAGGCGGAGGGGCTTGTCGCCTGGGCGAAGGATCGGGCGAAGGTCATGCGCTCGGGTCCTTTCATCGCCCACGTCGTGAGCTTGGCGCGATCGAACAGTGAGCTGGCGGCCGGGGTCGAGGAGTGGGACCGAGATCCGTGGTCGCTCGGGACGCCCGGCGGCACCGTCGAGTTGCGCACGGGGCGGTTGCGCCCGGCCACGCCCCAGGACTGCATCACGAAGAGCACCGCGGTCGCGCCGGCCACTCCTGGCACCCCGGCTCCGGTGTGGCAGAGCTTCCTAGAGCGCATCTTCAAGCACGATCCTGAACTCGTGCCGTTCGTGCGGCGCGCCATTGGCTACGCGCTCATCGGCAGCACGGACGAGCACGTCCTGTTCTTCAACTGGGGACAGGGCGGAAACGGCAAGGGCGTCTTGCTCAATTCCGTAAGTGGGATGCTTGGCGACTACGCGACGGTGGCTCCCCAGGACTTGCTGCTCGTCACGCAATCGGACCGACACCCCTGCGACATGGCGATGCTCCGCGGGGCGCGGTTCGTCACCGCCCAGGAGCTTGGCACGGGCCGGGCTTGGGATGAGCCGAAGCTCAAGAGCCTGACGGGCGGCGACGCGATCACCGCCCGGTTCATGAGGCAGGACTTCTTTACCTACCAGCCGGCGTTCACGCTGTTCGTGGCCGGCAACCACAAGCCAAGGTTCAAGGGCGTTGATCAGGCCATCCGGCGGCGGCTGCTGCTGTTGCCATTCCTGCAGAACATCCCGGACTCGGAGCGTGACCCGGCTCTGCCCAACAAGCTGCGGGCAGAGTGGCCCGCCATCCTGCGCTGGGCCATCGAGGGCTGCCTCGAGTACCAGAGGATCGGTCTGCAGCCTCCGGCCGGTGTGCGGGTCGCAACCGACAACTACCTGAACGCCGAAGACGATCTCGGCCAGTGGCTCGACGATTGCTGCATCGTCTCTGCTCGAATCGACTGGACCTCGCTTGGGTCGCTCTACGCCTCGTACACGGTGTGGGCCGAAGCGCGTGGTCAGCACCCCGGCACGCTCAAGGGGCTGAGCAAAAATCTCGACGAGCGGGGCTTCTACGGGGAGAAGCGGGCGGTCGGCATGGGCTTTAAGGGCGTCGGATTGGCTGCGCCTTCGGACGCCAATGACGCAAATGACGGAAACCCCCTTAATGGCCGTATTGATCCGCTAGGCGCGCGGGCGGGCGCGCAATACCGTGAATATGTGGCCGACCGTCATTTCCGTCATAGCGACGACGATGACCAGGAGATCGTCCTGTGAGCCGCGCCGTGGAACTGCTGAAGGACGCGGTTCGCGAGGGCGTCGAGTTTCGCGTTGACGGTCATCTGCTTCTCCTCAAGGGCCGCCCCTCGGCCGATCTTGTCGCTGCTCTGCGGGCTGCCAAGCCCGAGATCATGGCCCTGTTGAGGGGCGACGCCTGCCGTATCTGTGGCGAGCGGATCAACGCCGATAACTGGCGTGACCCCGCAGGTCCCCGCGCACTTCCCTTCGCTGACGGGACGAGCGTGCACGTGTCATGTGACCGGGAGGACTTGATGCGGCGGGCCCAGCTTGCGGTTCTCCCGTTGAACGATCCCGCCGAGGGCTGGCTGCGGGGCGAGGTCGAGGAATGAGACCCATTCCAGACCGGGCGGCCGGGGTTCGGGCTGCAATCCGCCTACTACGGGGCGGCAACGAGAGCGTGGCGATACCCGTCCTCGAGGAGCTGCCGAAGGCATTTCTGTTCGGGATCAAGCACCCCCGCGCCGCCTCATACATGACGGGTAGGACGAACGGAGAGGCGTCGATCATTGAACGACTAAGCCTCAATATCTTGCGCAAGACGGCGGGTACCCGTCGCCCGCCGACTGGGCGTCCTGCTGTGAGGCCAAGTTCCTGGAGATGAACATGCACACGAGAAGGCGCGCGACCCGCTCCGGGGGCAACCACGAGGCTGTCGCAGGCGAGCGGGCAAAGCGATTGCTCGACGGATTTGGCAAGCTGATCGTCGCGACGGCCAATCGCGAGCGGGTGGACGGCGCCACCGTGGCGGTCGGCGCGATCGCGGCAGCGGGCAACATCTATTCCGCCGAGCGCGGGTGGGCGGCCCTGCGGCAGTTGCTGCTCACCCTGGCCGCCGAGATCGCACCCGACGAGGGACTCCAGTGACGGCCCTAGGTCGCATCCGGGACGTGTTGCGTGATGCCCTCGCCGCCTTAGACGCGATCGTCGACGAACCTGCCGTCGATCTGGAACAGATCGCAGCCGACTGGTACTGCCGTCGAGTGCAGTTGTTGACCGAAGCGGGGCGCTCGTCATCCGAAGGTGACGACCTGGAAGCCGCAGCCCTTGTCGGTCTCGTGCTGAGCCGTGAGCGGGTGCGGGACCTACGTCGTCGGTTCGCTCCGGAAGCCTGGACTCGTCCTGGCAGAAGGCCGTTGAAGGCGCCTGACAGGCGAATTTGACGGCGAGAAATCGCTCTGGCTGTTCAGAGCCCGGATCACCGGGAGCAGACATGGCCGCTCGTCGCCTCGATCTTACCGTCACGCCCGGACCGCGCGAGATGCCGCCGTCGCCCGCGTCCAGCCCTGCGGTGATCGCCGCGGGCAAGCTCGTCGACCTCGCCCAGAAGGCCAGGGACTCGGCTGCTCAGGCCCTTGCCGCCGCTGAGGCTGCCGCCGAGGCTGGCGACGACGTGGTCGCCGCCGAGGCGCTGGATCGGCTGGCCAAGGGCCAGGACCTCGTCGTCGACGACACCGATGCACGGGCCGAACTGGACGCCGCAAGGCGTCGACTGGCCGCTGCCGAGCTTGCGCTCGTTCTCGCAAAAACCAGGTGGGCCGAATCGCTCGCCACGGCCCGGGAAGCGTTCCGGGTCCAGATGACTCCGCTGCTGCGGCAGGCCCTCCACTCGGCCCGCGATGTCATCGCGATGGCCGTCCAGGCGAACGACCGTCTCCGTGAGGTGTGCACCTACGCCAATCTGCACGACGCCGAGATGCCGCCGCCGTGGGCGATGGCCTACCCGATGCCGACGGGCGACAAGCTCGAGTTCCTCACCCAGGCCCGCGACGAGCTGCTGACACCCCGCAAGGTGGAGCCGGCGGCCGGAACGGTGGCGATCAAGATGTTGATCGACACGGCCCTTCACAGAGCCGGTGATCGGATCGGCTTGCCGGAACAGGATGCGGTCACCTGGATCCGCTCCGGTGTCGCGGCACCCGTCGACGAGGCCGTCGCCCGACGGCTGAAGGTCGACAACCTCGTGAGGTTCGATCGCCCGCAAAAGGTGCGGGTGCTGAAGGACTTCGTTCCGGTCGACGGAACCTGGACGCCGTCCGGCACCGAGACGGTTTTCGACGCAGCGACGGCAAGCCGACTCGTCAACATGTCCTACGGCGTTTCTTTGGGAGATGCCCATGCTTATTGACGACGAGCCGCGGCCGCCCGCCCGTCGAGTGCGGTGCAAGGTACTGCGGCCGACCGTGGTCGAGGGCCGCCGGTTCCGGCCCGGCGAAGTCGTGGCACTGACCAGCGGCGACGCAAAGTTGCTGAGGTGGGCAGGGAACGTCGAGACCATCGGCCCGATCGAGCCCGGTGAGTACGTAACGAAAGAGGCGACGGAACAGCGCCAGCATAGCCTCGTGATGCCGTTCACGGTCACGAAGTCGGCCGACGGTGCCCGCAAGTTCACCGCCGTCGCTTCTACTTCGGCGCCGGACCGCCACGGCGACACCATAGATCAGTCCGGGTGGGATCTGACGAGCTACCGGCGAAATCCGACGGTACTATTCGGTCATGACTATGCGGCATTGCCGATCGCCAAGGCGAGCGAAGTCGGTGTGCGCGGCGGCAAGTTGATGGTGACGGTCGAATTCGCACCGCCGGGTATCTCGACAAAGGGCGATGCCGTTTGGGGCATGATCGAGCACGGCCTGCTCAATGCCCTGTCCGTCGGGTTCCGCCCGGTGTCGTGGGAGTTCACCGACACGGGCGTGCACTACCGGAAAATGGAGCTTCTCGAGGTGTCCGTCGTCGCGGTGCCGGCGAATGGAGAGGCATTGATCCAGTCGCGGTTGCCGACGGCACGGGCCGCCGAGCCTTCCGTCACGAGGGCCGATGCCCCGACCGTGGTCCGGACCGTCGAGACGCAGGCCGATCCCGCCATGCAGTTGCGATACCAAGTCTGGCGCGGCCACAAGGCCGAGCAACTGTTGCGACGCCAGAACGCGATCAGCACGGCGAGGAAGGCCGATGTCGCCGGGCGCAATCTGGTCCGTGCCGAGCTGGCCCGACGCCGTGGTGACGAGCGGGGGGAGGAGCTGGCGTTGCGTATGGCCGCGATCGCACTGCCCCCGAGCGAGGCCCAGGCTGCCCGGGCGATCCTGCGGCGGGCCGAAGTCGATCGGCTGAAGTCATCGTGATCACCCTACCCTGTCGCCGAAAGTGTTCGACGCGTCCGACGCAGGCCGGTGTCGGACATTGGCCCGCGGTGGCAGGTGTCGGTGAGCCGGCGGGCTGCCATGCATCAGTCCGCCGGCAATACCGGGCAAGTAATGGACGGAGGGTAGGGGGGGGAGTCTATCTCCAAGCAACTCGCCCCTTACAACCGGCGTCGGGCATAAACTGCGCTAAATCCGACGTTTCGGGAATCGCCTAGGCTTCTTCATGAGGAGCCGTTGAACGGGCGCCACTTACGGCCTAGTCCGCCGTACGCGGCGCCCCATCGGTCGAGCATCAGATCGTGCTATCCCTCGATGTCTCCGCCACTCAAGGCGATCAGTTCCTCGCTTCGACCGGGCGGGAACTCGAGGTGTCGTGGCCAATCGTCTGCCGTGTCGAACCAGTGCAGGCGCTCCTTGCACCAGACATGCAGGGTCGCAAGTCTCGCGACCGGCAACGCCTCCGCCAAATCAAGGCTGCCGACGGCTAGGCTTGTCTCGTGGACGCGGTGAAACCCGATAGTGCTCCCGCAGGCCGAGCAGAAACTCCGCTGCACGTCTTTAGACGAACGGTAGCGCGTCGGCTCCGCGCCGAGCCAACTCACGGCACCTGCCGGGAAGCCGACGTAGGTAGCGAGGGGCGATCCGGTGTGTTTGCGGCACATGTCGCAGTGGCAATGGCAGACCCACAAGGGTTCCGCATCAACGTGGTAACGCACGGTCCCACACAAACACCCTCCCGTCATTGCCGTCATGAAACCATCCTTTTGCGCTGTCACACCTCGTGAACAGTCGAGGTAACGCTGGTCGCCAAGCACCTGAGGCGACGCCTCCAGCCATCCAAGGTCCGCGGCCAGCTCTACAGGATGAAGTCGCCCGCCACCCACTGCCCCGGTGTGGCCGCACCATCCTGGACATGGATCTCCATCTCCGGTGCCGTCGTGCCCGATAGGTTGACCTGCACGATCGTGTCCGACCCGCTGGCCAGGACTCGAACCTGTCCTACTCCGGTGAAGCCTCCCGTACCTTTGAAGCTCAGCGTGCCTGAGTAGACATCGGCGAGGTCGATCCGGTCTGCGACCGTCGCCCCGGCGCCCGTGAAGTCGGTGATCCAGTCGGCATTAACGCCGACCGCACTGTCCGCCGCCGTGTTGAAGTCGAACAGGTCGTTGCCGGCATTGCCCTTCAGCATGTCCTTGCCGAGGCCGCCGGTCAGGGTATTGGCTCCGCTGCTGCCCGTCAGGCTGTCGGCCAGGGCCGAGCCGATCAGGTTCTCGAAGTTCAGCAACGTGTCCTTGCCGCCGCCGCCCGTAATCTGGGCCGTGGTCAGCGCAAGGCTGACGGTGACCCCGGCCCCGGTGATGTCGGCATAGCTCGCCGTGTCGATCCCGGCGCCGCCGTCGAGCTTGTCGTCGCCGGTGAAGCCGAAGAGGGTGTCGTTGCCGTCCTGGCCCTGCAGGTTGTCGTTGCCGGCGTCGCCATAGAGCTTGTCGTCGCCGCCGCCGCCCTGCAGCGTGTTGGCGCCGGCATCGCCGCCCAGCGTGTCCTTGTAGGCCCCGCCAGTCAGGTTCTCGATGCTGAACAGCTTGTCGGTGCCGAGCGCACCCTGCGACGCTCCGTTCTTCAGATTGGCCTGCACGGCGGCAGTCGCATCGGAATAGTTCGCCGTATCCTTGCCGGCTCCGCCGTCCAGCCGGTCGTTGCCGAGCCCGCCGAATAGAGAGTCATCGCCGTTGCCCCCGCGCAAGGAGTCGTCGCCGGCATCGCCGTAGAGCTTATCATTACCGGCAAGGCCGTTGATGGCGTTGGAACCGGCATTGCCGCCGAGGCTGTCGTTGAAGGCACTGCCGACCAGACCTTCGATCGAGATCAGGGTATCGATCCCGGCGGCACCGCCCGACTTACCGTTGATCAGGTTTGCCTGCACGGGGCCCGTGGCGTCGCGGTAGCTCGCCGTGTCGATGCCGGTGCCACCCTCGAGACGGTCGTCACCGAGACCGCCCTGCAGCGTGTCGCCACCGGCCTCGCCCTTAAGGATGTCGTTGCCGGCCAGTCCTAGCAGGAGATCGTTGCCTGCTTTCGCGGAGAGGGTGTTGGCCGACGACGTGCCGGTCAGCACGTCATTGCTGGTCGTGGCCGTCGTCGAGATGTCGGTCTGAGTAAGTTCGTAGGCGCCGATGTCGGGGTTGCTCACCTCCGGCTGCGGACGTGCAGCGCCCCTTTGGTCGGCGTCCGTTGAGGACGCGGGGTCGGCTCCTGAAAGGGCCGGGTTGTCGAGCGCGTCCCGGAGCGGAACGACCCACTTACCGTTGGTAAGCACGAGCCGACCACCGCCCGTGTTGGGGTCGATGCCAAAGAAAAGTTTGGTAGGATCTGCGTCTACAGTGTCGCCTTCAGCCAAGACAGCTGCGCTAGCTCCGGACCACACAGCCCCAACTACGTTGTGCCCATTCGAACTTAACGAGTTATATACTTGAACATCAGCAGCCTCGAAGTGATAACCGTCAAATCCATCGTTCCAAACTCTGTTGTTATTTCCGGCTACAATACTGTTAATAAGCTTAACATCTCTCGCGTAAATGCCTGCGCTTAAATAATCACCGTAATTTGTATTGTTCGTAATCGTGCTATTAACGGCGACGACCATACCTGCTATAATACCAGCAGCAAAATTTCCTCCTCCTCCGCTAACAGCATTTCCTGCGATTGTGCAACTCTCTAGCAGTATGTATCCGCCGCTTATACCTCCGCCGATTGAGCCGTTTTTGGTCGAAATACTATTGTCTATAACGGACGTTCTGATCGCGTGCAGCTTCTCTGCGCTAATTCCTGCACCTCCTCCGGAGCCATACGACGAACTACTTGAATTGCCCAAGACAACACTGTCTACAATGTAGCAACTGACTGCTTCGATGCCTGCGCCTGCGTAGCCCCCATTATTCTGGATCGTAGAGTTTCGAATGACGACGTTATCGGCGTGTATTCCGTTGCCAACTGGTTCATTATCCAAATTTGAGTAACTACCATTACCTTCGACAACACATTTCTCAAGTGTTAGCAACTTCGCGGATGAATTTATTCCGATGGTTCCACTAGATATCGTGAGATTAGACATATTAACTTGCTCTGATTTACTGCTAATGTCAAAAACATTGACGAAAACCTCTTGAGCTTGATCGTCACTATGTTGTTCAAGCGTAATGCCGATGTTGTCATTGTCTGGGTCTCCGTTGATGTTTACAACGGTATCGATTCTTAAGGAGCCGTTAACTAAAACGAGAGTGCCGCCCTCCAGCGCCCCTGAAAAAGTTATAGTATCTTCGGCGACGGTGGCATTCGCCGCTGCCAGCGCCTCGCGCAAGCTCAGCTTGCCGTCGTTCGCGTTGACCGTGTCCTCAAGCGTCGTGACCGTGAACGTCGCCATTATGCTCTCTCACATCATCGTCGTAGGGAATTCAACGAATGGGACTCTACGGCGACCCAAAGCTTTTGTCTGGTTGAAAATTTCTGAGCCTGGAAGACGGACAGCGCGAAGGTTGTGCATCAGCACCTGGCGTGCCGTTCGGACCCTCAGAAGGCCGGCTTCCGATCGAGATAGCCTAGAAGAGTCCCCGGGCTCGGCGGACTCCCAAGACGAATCGTCGGCCTTGGCTGGTCAGCTTGGAAGGCCGATGGGACGAAGCTCTGGCGGGCTGACCGTCGTAGTGAATGTCGCTTCAGCAGCAAGTCGACAGGATGGTCAGGCGCTGGCCGATCAGACCGAGGGCCTGGAAGGGATCACGCGCGAGATCACGCGACTGCAGGATGCGTGACCGGCGCGCGTACTCTAGGGCGTTAATCGGAGATGGCCCCGCTTTTGGGGGCATCTCTCGTGGCTGCTGCATTTGCACCATGCTAGAGCGCGCCTGGGCCGCGGCAGCATGACGATGGTGATGATCAGCTTAAGAATACTAAACCCCCACCGCTGCGGCCCGCCTCTGTCATGCCTCGCAAATGCGCTGTTCCAGGAACCTCACCAGATTGGACGCGAGCCGCGGCTGGCGAAGTTCGTCCCGCTCCGGCAACAGTTCAACCAGTAGCCGGCGCAGGCGAGAGCATCGGCGACAGTCTCACAGGGCGTATGGGCGAGCCGTTCGGCATTGTCCCAGAACCTGTCGTCGTCGACGATCTCGGTCGGTACCGTGTAATCAGCCATCGCGAGCGACTCCCTCGTGATGGTCAGGCTCGGCGGCTGAATGGTGCACGGCCGTCGGGCCGCCCTGCCCGCGTAGGGCCGTACTATGATGCGCCTGATCCAGGTCGGCTACCAGCCGAAGATCGACGATGCAGAATTTTGCTCCGGCACGGTGGGAGCGGCAGCACCGTCGATACTGTGGTACGGCATGCCGGGGCCGCGGTCGAGACCGGTGGACATCGTGAGGGGTGGTGGCGAAACGTCGCCGCCGTGGTCCCACTGAAAAGTCAGCATGGACATGCGTTAACAACTGCTGGTGACGGTCGCGGTATCATGTTACACCTGTGGGTGATTTGGTTCGACTCCGGCAGGGGAGTTGAGGATGAGCACGCAAAGTCTGACGTTGCACCGCAGTCCGTCAGGCGATCGCTGGCTTCTGGCGCCATGGCCGGACAGCAGCAAGTACCGGGTCGTCCACGTTCGAAATGACCGCTCCGGCGGCCATATCTCGACCTACCAAGTGGACGATTTCCTGGCGCAGGATAGCCATGCTCCAGAGGTTCAGGCTCTTATGAAGCTGGTCCGGAACTGGCCCAAGGTGGCGGAATAGGCGATCGGGTCGAAGACCCCGACACGCAGTCCGCCGGTGACCGTACTTCCGCTACACGCGGTCGATCTGGAAGCTGTGCAAGAGATCGAAGAGTGGGGCCGCGAACAAGAACCCGAAACATGTGCCTCCGGGGTCGACTCGCCGAAGTGCCGGTCACGGACGGCCACATCCTGCACGTTGCGGCAGGGCGTGTGCGCCATGTCCTCGGCCTTGTTCCCGAACCTGTCGCTATCGTCGTTGTCGTCGGATAGTGTGTCAGTAGCCATCACGTGTTCCTCAGCACGTTGATGGTCAGGCTCGGCGGCGGTGTCACGCGTCCGCCGTCGGGCCGCCCCGTACACATGAGGCTATAGTAGGATCCGCTCAATCTAGGTCGGCGACCAGCGGTAGATCGACGGCGCAGAAAAATACCCCGGCACGTGAGCACCGGGGCAGAGGCGGGGGAAGTGCCCCTCATCCTGGTCCATCTACTAGGATGCACTCGCTGCGATGAAACGTCACCCTTGCGGGCGAGGGTTGGCTGGCTCGTCCAGTGCACTCAGAGTGTCTACTAAGAATCGAATATGAGATGCACCCGCGCTCAGTAACGCTACGCAGAGCGCCAATGGCGGACTTATTGGCTCATCTGTGTTCTGGCCATGCCTGTACCCCTGCAAGCTATTCACCCATCCTTTAAGAGCCTCTACTTGCTGCTTCGCAGCATACCCCGCTTGTTTATCATGGTCAAAACGGCCAACGACTTCGGGCATTACATACTTACTCACCTCATTTGCCGCCAAAATAGTAGCGGCGGGGAAATAGGTCTTGACGACAATTTCCGCCGCCTCGAACATTCTTCTGCAAGCTGTGAGGGTGTCGTGCGGGGATAGGTCCAACGCGGCATAAGCCGCTTCGAAGGCAAATTTGGCAGATGCCATGGATTTACGATCTAGACATGCAATGGCAGAGAGGCGGTTTCGCTGGAATTCGACATCCACGAAGTAATGAACACCCCCAAGCTCGTCCATGAAATGCCCAACGTTCTCTTCGCGAAACACTCTATTGCAAAATCCAACTAACTTTGCCAAAACCCGCTGGGGTTCCGAAAAACTAGACATCTCTTTCTTATATCTTACAATAGCTCGACAAATGATCGTGAGCGCATCTAAGAATTCGTGCGGAGAACATTTTTGTAGGAATTCCTTAACCCCATGCCATTGATAGACTATTACCCCAAGCTCTTTACCGATTTCTACCGATATCACTCCATCACAGCTTCGAAACTCATGAGCAATAAAGTAATAAATTCTTGCGCGTGCTGTATTACTATCCTCTGTGGGTGTCCTACGCTCCAGGTAAACATGTGAGAATCGTCGTCCGAGCGGTCGACCTTCATCCATCGTGCTACCCGTTGTCAAATGACGAGGGAAACCGCATCGCTGTTACCCCCGTGTTACCCCAACTATATTAGCCAATCCTAAGAAACCTGGAGGCCCGGGCCGGAATCGAACCGACGTACAAGGATTTGCAGTCCTCTGCATGACCACTCTGCCACCGGGCCGTGGCGCGGCTTCTATAGGTAGCCGCAGCGGCGGGGGTCAATGGGCGCGACCGCCGCGTCGTTGCGGCTGGCCCTGCGGACTTGCTATGAGCGGCCCGTCCCGTCGAACCCGCCAGCCGGATACTGCCCGATGCCCGACTACGCCATCGCCCGGCGCAACATGGTCGAGAACCAGCTCCGCCCCAGCCGGATCGACGATCCGCGCCTGCTTGACGCGATGGGGGCCGTCCCGCGCGAGCTGTTCGTACCGACGCACCTGCAGAGCGTGGCCTACGGCGACTCCGACCTCGTCCTCGGCGGCGGCCGCTTCCTGCTGGAGCCGCTGGCCCTGGCGAAGCTGCTGCAGACCGCGGAGCTGCAGTCCGGCGACTCGGCAATGGTGATCGGCGACGACACCGGCTACGCAGCCGCGGTGACGGCCCGGCTCGCCGAGAAGGTCGTCCTGCTGCTCGCACCCTCCGACGACCGGGCGGCCGTCGAGGCCGTGCTCCGGGGCCAGGAAGCTGCCAACGTCACCGTCGTGCAGGGCGACGGGCCGGCTGGTCATGCCGCCGCTGCCCCCTACGACGCCATCGTCCTCGTCGGCGCGGTGCCGGCGGTGCCGAAGAGCCTGCTCGAACAGCTGACCGACCAGGGGCGCCTCGTCGCCGTGGTCGAGAAGGGCCGCGACGGCAAGGTGACCGTCTTCGAGAAGGTCGGCGAGGCGGTGGGGCGGATCAGCCCGTTCGACGCCGGCGTGCCGCGCCTGCCCGGTTTCGAGCCGGCACCCTCGTTCACCTTCTAGGCCCGCGCGACGCAGTTGCCTCGCGAATTGGTTGTTCAAGGCGGCGGCTACTAGCCCATTACGACAAATGCGGCTAGATTGACCGCATGTGGCGTGGTCTGGCGGTTGGGCTGCCTGCGATCCTTATCCTCTGCAACGATCCCGCATGCGCGGGACCGCTCGAGGACATGCTGGTCAAGGTCTACCTGACCAACCCCCGGCTGGAGGCCGCCCGGGCCAACCTGCGCGCCGCCGACGACGGCGTCGCCCGGGCCCGCGCCGGCTATCTCCCGACCATCGCCAGCTCGGGCTCGGCCGGCTACGAGACCGGCGGCAGCGGCAGCGGCAACCTGTTCACGGGCACCGTCAGCATCACCCAGAACGTCTATTCGGGCGGCGAGACGGAAGCCTCCACCAGCCGTGCCATGAACGTTGTCGGCGCCGAGCGGGCGCGGCTCGTCCAGGCCGAGCAGGACGTGCTCCTCGACGCGATCGCCGCCTACACGGCCCTCGTCCGGGACAAGGCGGTGCTCGATCTGGCGAGCGAGAACGAGCGGCGGATGAGGGCGCAGCTCGACGCCACGAAGGACCGGAAGAAGTTCGGCGACGTCACCAAGACCGACGTCGCGCAGGCCGAATCGCGCCTGGCACGGGCCACGGCCGACCGGGTCAGGGCCGAAGGCGACCGGCGCACGGCGGAAGCCGAGTATCGCCGCATCGTGGGCGAAGCACCCGTCGCCGGCGACCTGCCCGACATTCCGGGCGATCTCCCGGCCGACAGTGCCACGGCCGAGGAGCAGGCCGCACAGAGCTATGCCGTCGAGGCGGCGGGATTCGAGGCCGCGGCCGCCCGTGACGACGTCCAGGTGGCCATGGCCGCGACGCGCCCGCGGCTCAATCTGACGGGCGAGTTCGGCTATACCGACGTGCCGTCCTCCACCCTCAGCCAGAACCAGCGCGTCGGCGTGGCCGCGGTCCTGGCGATCCCGCTCTACCAGGGTGGTGGCGAATACGCCCGGGTACGCCAGAGCAAACAGGTTGCACGCCGGCAGGACTATGCGCTGGAAGATGCCCGCCGCGCGGCGACGGCCGAGGCGACCGCGGCCTTCGAGGATTTGCGCACGGCCCGCGAGCGCATCAAGAGCCTGGAGAAGCAGACCGACGCCTCGGCCTTCGCCTTGGAGGGCGTGAAGCAGGAGGCGCTGGTCGGCGCCCGTACCGTGCTGGACGTGCTCGACGCCGAGCAGGAGCTGTTCGCGGGCGAGGTCGAGCTGCAGCGCGTCCGCCGCGATGCCGTGCTCGCGGCCTATCGCCTGCGCGCCGCCACCGGCCGGCTGACGGCGACGGCCCTCGGCCTGCAGATTGAAGCCTATGACCCCGGGATCTACCATGACGCCAGCAGCAACGCCCTGTTCGGCCTCGGCGGCCAGCTCGACGCGCAGGAGGCGGCCGCTGCACCTCCCGGCACCTCGGAGTGACCCATGAGCGACGGCAAGCCCCCGCAGGAGCCTTCGATGGAGGAGATCCTGTCCTCCATCCGCCGCATCATCGCCGCCGACGAGGATCCCGCGGGCCAGGCGAAGACCGCACCACCGCCCGAGGAGGACGACGTCCTCGAGCTGACCGAGCTCGTCGACGAGCCGCCCCCGCCGCCGCCACCTGCACCCACCCTGGCGACGCTTGCCGCCGTTCCCCCGCCCGTCGCCCGCGAGCCGGAGCAGAAGCCGATGCCGACCCTGGACAGCCTCGTCTCGCCGGCCGCGGCCGAAGCCAGCGCCTCGGCCTTCGCCCGGCTGAACCGTGCCATCGGCACGCCTGAGGAGCGCCCGGTCGAGATCGCCGGGACCGGCCGCACGATCGAGCAGTTCATGACCGATCTGCTGACCCCGCTGCTCAAGGAATGGCTCGACAAGAACCTGCCGGCCGTCGTCGAGCGCGTCGTCGAGCAGGAGGTGAAGAAGCTCGTCCGCCGCGCCGAGCTGATGTGAGTCGCCGCCAGCCTTAACCGTTCCTTAGACCGGAGGCGCCAAGCTCCCGCACCGTTGCGGCAGGGGAGCGGCTTCTTCGATGCAGGACGAGGTCCAGGCCGGACGGGCGCTCGGCAGCGTTCTCGCCGTGTCGGGTGCCGTCGTCACCGGCCACTTGCTGGATCCGGCGTTCACCGGCCGCGATCCGGTCATGATCGGCGAGCTGGTCAGCATCCCGGCCGGTGCCGGCCGCGTCTTCGGCATCGTGCACCGGATCCGCCGCGGCCGCCGGATCGACGACAAGCCGAGCGTGGAGGTCCATCTCCTGGGCGAGATGACCGACGCCGGCTTCCGCCGCGGTGTCTCCTGCTATCCCCCGCTCGACGTCCTGATCAGCCGCGCCACCCAGGCCGACATCGCCACCGTCTACGCCGCCCCGAAAGTGCCCCACGCGCCCGTCGGCCACCTGCGTCAGGAACCGGCGATCGGTGCCCACGTGCTGATCGACGGCCTGCTCGGCCAGCATTTCGCCGTGCTGGGCAGCACCGGCTCCGGCAAGTCCTGTGCGGTCACCGTGGTGCTGAGTGCCGTCCTCGACCGCTGCCCCTTCGCCCACGTTCTGCTGCTCGACCCGCACGCCGAATATGGTGCGGCCTTCGGCGACCGGGCCCTCTGCCTCGACCAGTCGAGCCTCGAGCTGCCCTACTGGCTCCTCACCTTCGAGGAGATCGCCGCCATCCTCACCTCGGGCCAGGGCGACCGGGCCTATGCCGAGGGGGCGATCCTGCGCGACGGCATCCTGCGCGCGAAGCAGATCTACGCCGGCGATGCCGACGGATCCTGCCGCATCACCGTCGACACGCCCATTCCCTACCGCCTGTCGGACCTCGCCGCCGCGATCGAGGACGCCATGGGTACCCTCGCCAAGGCGGAGGGTGTCGCCGCCTACCGCCACCTGCTGGCCCGCCTTGCCGGCGTGCGCGAGGATCCGCGCTACCGCTTCCTGTTCCAGTCGCTCCTCGTCCGCGACAGCATGCAGGCGGTCCTGGCGCATCTGCTGCGGCTGCCGACGGCCGGGCGGCCGATCACCGTCGTCGACCTCTCGGGCGTGCCGTCGGAGATCGTCAACGTCGTCGTCTCGCTGCTCTGCCGTCTGATCTTCGACTTCGGCCTCTGGTCCGACCGCGAGCGGAGCCCGCCTCTGCTGCTCGTCTGCGAGGAGGCGCACCGCTACGTGCCGGGCGATGGACTGCCCGTGTTCGAGCCCAGCCGGCGTGCCATCGACCGGATCGCCAAGGAGGGGCGCAAATACGGTGTCTCGCTCTGCCTCGTCAGCCAGCGACCAGCCGAGCTGTCGGCCTCCGCACTTTCCCAGTGCGGCACCATCTTCGCACTCCGGATGAGCAACGAGCGCGATCAGGCCTTCGTCCGCAACGCCCTTCCCGACGGGTCGGACTGGCTCATCCGCACCCTGCCCGCCCTCGGCACGGGCGAGGCCGTCGCCGTTGGCGAGGGTGTCCTGGTGCCGATGCAGCTCCGCTTCTCCGAGCTGCCGCCGGATGCGCGGCCCGCCAGCCGCACGCCCTCCTTCGCCGACCGGTGGGCCCGGGACGTCGAGGACGATCTCCTGCCCGCCACGATCGCACGATGGCGCGCCCAGCGTCGCTAGGTACGCGCGGACGGCTCGACCTCAGGTAGAAAAAATTTACCATGGCCGCCTATGCTGGATCGGAGTGCATCCGAGAGGCGGAGACAAGACATTGGCGCGCACACCCGGCTTCATGCTGCTCCGGCGGCTGGTACGACAGGCGGCGACCCCGGACCGTGAACCATCGGCTCGGCCGGCAGCGTCGTCCACCACGCGCCGGCAGCTGCTGCGCGACGCGGCCCTCGCATCGGCCTTGGCGACGACCGCCGGGCTGGGCTCCGGCAGCGTGGTCGCCCGGGCGTCGACACCGTCGATCGCCATCGTCGGCGCGGGCCTCGCCGGCCTCACCGCGGCATGGCACCTGAAGCAGCGCGGGATCACGACGACGGTCTACGAGGCCGGTACCCGCGTCGGCGGCCGCTGCGGGTCGACTTCCAACGCCTTCAATGCCGGCTTCGTGGTCGATTTCGGCGGCTCGTTCCTGAACCTGAACCACGCCGACATGCTGGGCTACGTCCAGACCTTCGGCCTCACCCTGGTCGATCAGTATCAGGCGGTGGCGGGGCTGCCCTATGCCGAGGCGACCTACTGGTTCAACGGCCGCTACCATCCCGAGTCGGAGCTCGCCGACGATCTCCGAGGCATCTGTGCCCAGATCGCGACCGACGCCAAGAAGCTGGACCGCAACTACGACCGCTGGGCCCCGGTCTACGATGCGATGTCGGTGAAGGACTATTTCGACCAGTATGCCGGCCTCTTCGGCGCAGCTTATGCACGGAGCCTGCTCGAGGACACGATCCGCACCGAGTACGGGGTGAAGCCGAACCGGTCCTCGCTCCTGCAGCTCCTCTCGAACCTGCCGGCCGTCACGGGCAACGAGGTCGATCTCTACAGCGCCAACGACGAGACCTATTTCGTGCGCGAGGGGACCGGCCGGATCCCGCAGGCGCTTGGCGCCGATCTCGGCACGGCGGTGAAGCTCGGGCACAGGCTGACCCGGATCGGCGGCACGCCCGGCAACTACACGCTCGACTTCGCCACCGCGACCGGAACGACGACGGTCAATGCCGGGGTCGTCGTCCTGGCGACGGCCTTTACCGCCCTGCGCGATGCCACGCTCGACCTCGCACTGCCGGCCCGCCTGACCGACTTCATCACGACCAGCGAGCTCGGCACGAACGAGAAGGTCTTCTGCCAGTTCGCCAGCCGGCCCTGGCGCAGGCCCGGCGGCTTCTCGCGCGAGATCTGGGGCGACTTCCCCTTCCCCAATGTCTGGGACGATACGCTGCGGGCACCGCCCCGGCCGGACGGCATCCTCACCTACTATACCGGGGCCGAGTCGAGCGATCCGGTGCTGACGGCGAGCACCGCCGCCGCGGTGGGGACGAGCTTCACCCAGGCGCTCGATACCGCACTCCCGGGCCTCGCCGCCGCAGCGACCGGCCAGTATCTGAAGACCGGCTGGCGCAACAATCCCCTCTTCAAGGGTGCCTACAGCAGCTTCCGACCGGGCGAGCTCACCAAGTGGGCGAACTGGTTCTGGGTCGAGGGCAGGAGGCGGGCGAAGCAGGAGGTCTATGTCGACAATCTCTACTTCGTCGGCGAGCACCTCTCGGACGAGTACTATGGCTACATGAACGGTGCAGCACAGACCGGACGCCTCGCCGCCGCGAGCATCGCGAAGCGCTTCGCCTAGGCACCCGCCGCCGGAAGCAGCCCGACCGGGCCTGCTTCCGTGCCCGTCGGGAACCGGATCTGCCGGCAGGTCGCCTTGTCGCCGGGCGGGGCATCGCCTAAACACGCCGGCGCCCCGCGACCGCGGCGGCCTAAGCCGTCCATTTCCTAGAGATCGTCGCTTCCCATGCTCGACAAGACCTATCGCCCTGCCGACGTCGAGCCACGGATCTACGCCGCCTGGGAAGCGAGCGGCGCCTTCCGGCCCGCGGTCCGCGAGCCGCATGCGGGCGGAAGCCAGGGCAACCGGGCGCCCTACTGCATCATGCTGCCGCCGCCCAACGTCACGGGCAGCCTGCACATGGGCCACGCGCTCGACCACGCGATCCAGGACGCGCTGATCCGCTTCAACCGGATGCGCGGCCGGGAGACCCTGTGGCAGCCCGGGACGGACCATGCCGGCATCGCCACCCAGATGGTGGTCGAGCGCCAGCTGGCGGCCGAGGGCAAGGACCGCCGCAGCATGGGCCGCGAGGCCTTCCTGAAGGCGGTCTGGACCTGGAAGGAGCAGTCGGGCGGCAGCATCGTCAACCAGATGCGCCGCATCGGCGATTCGCCGGACTGGAGCCGCGAGCGCTTCACGATGGACGAGGGCCTCTCCAAGGCGGTCATCCGTGCCTTCGTCCAGCTGCACAAGGACGGCCTCATCTACCGCGATAAGCGGCTCGTGAACTGGGACGTCAAGCTGCAGACGGCCGTCTCCGACCTGGAAGTCCAGCAGGTCGAGACCAAGGGCAATCTCTGGCACCTGAAATACCCGATCGCCGAAGCACCCGGCAGCTTCATCACCGTCGCCACCACGCGCCCTGAGACGATGCTGGGCGACACCGCCGTCGCCGTGCATCCCGACGACGAGCGCTACCGCGACCTCGTCGGCAAGCACGCCGTTCTGCCGCTCGTCGGCCGCAAGATCCCGATCGTCGCCGACAGCTACTCCGATCCCGAGAAGGGAACGGGGGCGGTCAAGATCACCCCCGCCCACGACTTCAACGATTTCGAGGTCGGCCGCCGGCACGGGCTCGACGCGATCGGCGTCATCGACGGCCAGGGCCGGATCAACGATGCGGCACCTGAGGCCTATCGCGGCCTCGACCGGTTCGAGGCCAGGAAGCGCATCGTCGCCGACCTGGAGGCGCTGGAGCTGGTCCATCAGGTCGAAGCGATCGTCCACATGGTGCCGCACGGCGACCGCTCGGGCACGCCGCTGGAGCCCTTCCTCACCGACCAGTGGTACTGCGACGCGCGCACGCTCGCGATCCCGGCGATCAAGGCGGTCGAGGACGGCCGCACCCGCTTCGTCCCGCGGCAGTGGGAGAACACCTATTTCGAGTGGATGCGGAACATCCAGCCCTGGTGCATCTCGCGCCAGCTCTGGTGGGGCCACCGCATCCCCGCCTGGTACGCGCCGGACGGCCGCATCTTCGTCGAGGAGTCGGAGGACGCGGCGAAGGCCGCAGCCGCCGCCCACTACGGCCACGAGGTCGCCCTGGAGCGCGACCCAGACGTGCTGGACACCTGGTTTTCCAGTGGCTTGTGGCCCTTCTCCACGCTGGGCTGGCCCGAGCGCACGCCGGAGCTGGAGCGCTTCTACCCGACCGACGTGCTCGTCACCGGCTTCGACATCATCTTCTTCTGGGTCGCCCGGATGATGATGCTGGGCCTGCACCTGATGAGCGAGGTGCCCTTCCGCGACGTCTACATCCACGGCCTCGTCCGCGACGAGGGCGGGGCCAAGATGTCGAAGACCAAGGGCAACGTCATCGATCCTTTGGAGCTGGTCGACGGCTTCGGGGCGGACGCGCTGCGCTACGCCATCCTCGCCAGCATCGCGCAAGGGCGCGACATCAAGTTCGGTCCTTCCCGCGTCGAGGGCTACCGCAACTTCGTCACCAAGCTCTGGAACGCCGCCCGCTTCGCCCAGATGAACGGCGCCGTCCTCGATCCCGCCTTCGACCCCGTCGCCGTCTCCCAGCCGGTCAACCGCTGGATCGTCGGCGAGCTGACCAGGGCCGGCATCGAGGTGACCGGGCATCTCGAAGCCTACCGCTTCAACGAGGCGGCCTTCGGCCTCTACCGCTTCGTCTGGGACACCTTCTGCGACTGGTACGTGGAGCTGGCGAAGCCGCTGCTCACGGGCGAAGACGCGGCCGCCAAGGCCGAGACCGCCGCCACCACGGGCTGGGCGCTGGCCCGCACGCTGCACCTGCTCCACCCGCTGGCCCCCTTCGTCACAGAGGAGCTGTGGCAGGAGCTGTTCGGGGCACCCGGCGGCATGCTGATCACCGCCGACTGGCCCGAGCTGCGGCCGGAGCTGATCGACGCCGAGGCCGGAGCCGAGCTCTCCTGGCTCACCCGTGCGATCGGGGCGATCCGCACCGCGCGCAGCGAGCTGAACGTTCCGGCGGCGGCGAAGCTTCGGCTCGTCGCCTACCACGCGGCCGACACGACCCGAGCCCGGCTCGACCGACACGCCGAGGCGCTGATCCGCCTGGCGCGGCTGGAGCGGATCGAGATCGGCACCGGCGACGTGCCCAAGGGCTCGCTCCAGGTCGTGGTCGACGAGGCGACGCTGGCCCTACCCGTCGGCGACGTGGTCGATCTGGAGCAGGAGCGGCAGCGCCTGCGCAAGGAGATCGACAAGATGATCGCCGAGATCGGCAAGATCGAGCAGAAGCTGGGCAATCCGAGCTTCGTCGAGCGGGCCCCGGCCGACGTCGTCGAGGAGCAGCAGACCCGGCGGGCGGAGGCGACCGCCGCCCGTGAGCGCCTCGAAGGTGCCCTCGCCCGGATCGCCTGAAGCGGACAAGGACCCCTATGCTCGACTGCTTCACGACCACGCCCGCTGGCGCCCGCCCCGTCCGCGTCCTATCGGCCGCCGACTACCCGACCTGGCTCGCCGCCGCGCCTGCCGCGACCCGCGGCTGGCTCGAGGCCAGCGGCTTCAAGGGCAAAGCCGGCACCACGGCTCTTCTCCCCGGCTCGCACGGTCTCGACGGTGCGCTCCTCGTCGTCAGCGACCCGGCCGAGCCCTGGGACGGGTCGCGCCTGCAGGAGGCGCTCCCCGCCGGCATCTGGCGCCTCGACGATCCCGACGGCCGCCTGCCTCTCGATCAGGCGGCGTTGGGGTGGGCGCTGGCCTCCTGGCGCTTCGACCGCTACCGCACCGAGGAACGCCCGCAGCCGCTGCTTGTCGTCGAGGACACGCCCGCCCTGCAGCGCGCCGACCGGATCGCCTCGGCCACCACCTTCGCCCGTTCGCTCATCTCCACCCCCGCCGGCGACCTCGGCCCGGCCGAACTGGCCGAGGCCGTCGCCACGACCGGCCGTGCCGCCGGCGCCCAGGTCCGCATCATCGACGGCGACGATCTCCTGGGTGCGAACTACCCGGCGATCCACACCGTCGGCCGGGCCAGCACGCGGCCACCTCGCCTCATCGACCTGACCTGGGGCCGCGAGGACGCGCCCAAGGTCACCCTCGTCGGCAAGGGGGTCTGCTTCGACACCGGCGGGCTCGACATCAAGCCCTCCTCCAACATGCTCATGATGAAGAAGGACATGGGCGGGGCCGCCGTGCTCACGGCCCTGGCCCGCCTCGTCATGGCCGGCAACCTCGACGTCCGCCTGCGCCTGCTCGTCCCCGCGGTCGAGAACAGCATCTCGGGCAATGCCTTCCGCCCCGGCGACATCATCCGGATGCGCAACGGCAAGACGGTCGAGATCGGCAACACGGACGCCGAGGGTCGCCTCATCCTGGCCGACGCCCTCTCCGAGGCCGAGACCGAGGAGCCGGACCTCCTGATCGACTGCGCCACGCTGACCGGTGCCGCGCGCGTCGCCGTCGGCACCGAGTTGCCGGCGCTGTTCACCCCTGACGACGCCTTGGCGGCCGACCTCTCCCGCGCCGGCGAGGACGCTTTCGACCCGCTCTGGCGGCTGCCGCTCCACAAGGGCTATCGCAGCTGGCTGAAGAGCAGTGTGGCCGATCTCAACAACACCGGCAGCAAGCCCTTCGCGGGTGCGATCACCGCCGCCTTGTTCCTGCAGGAGTTCGTGCCGACCACGACCGCCTGGGCGCATCTCGACATGTTCGCCTGGAACGACGAGACCCGCCCCGGCCGCCCGCGCGGCGGCGAGGCCACCGGCCTGCGTGCCCTCCTCACACTCATCGAGCGTCGTTTCGGAAAGGCCTGAAGAACGATGGCGCGTCCCTCACCCGGCCTGCGGTCCGCCTATCACTACTGGACCGAGATCGAGACCCGCTGGATGGACAACGACATCTACGGGCACGTGAACAACGTCGTCTATTACAGCTACTTCGATACGCTGATCGCGCATTTTCTAATGGAGGAGGGCGGCCTCCACCCCTGGACCGACCAGGTGGTCGGCATGGCGGTCGAGACCGGCTGCCGCTTCCACAAGAGTCTGGCCTTCCCCGACCGCGTCCATGCCGGCCTGCGCGTCGGCCATCTGGGTCGCTCCAGCGTCCGCTACGAGATCGGCATCTTCAAGAACGACGAACAGGACGCCTGTGCCGAGGGCCACTTCGTCCACGTCTTCGTCGAGCGCGCCGAGCAGCGGCCGGTGGCCATCCCCGAGCCGATCCGCACCGCCCTGCAGCGGATCGTCGTCTCCCGCGATTGAGACCGGCTGAGTCTCGGATCTCCACGTCCTGATGTTGTGAGCGACGGAGAGCCGGTCTACCCTGGATTCTTCGGGACCCGTGGGAGTGGAGCGGTGGAGCGGCAGGCGCGTCTCAGGATCAATCTGGCGCAGCGCGAGTTCGAGGTCGAAGGCAGCGAGGAGTTCGTCGGCGGTTTCGTTGATCGCTTCCGCGAGCTTCTGGACGGTCTCGAGCTGGCCCCGGTCATGTCGCCCGCTCCCGTCGCCTACGCCGGCAACGGAGCCGCCGCACCTGACACGGCCCCACAGCAGAGCTTCGGCGAGTTCATCCAGCGCCTGCCGGCGTCCGCCACCGAGGTCGACAAGATGCTGGCCGCCGGCTTCTTCGTGCAGCAGGCGAGCCCCGACGACAGCTTCGCCACCGGCGAGGCCAACCGCCGCCTGACCGAGCAGGGCATCAAGCTCGGCAATCCCTCGCAGTGCGTGAAGCAGTCGCTACTCGCCAAGCGCGTCTTCATCACCGCCCGCGGCCGCTACCGCGTCTCCCAGCAGGGCCGCGGCCATCTCCGCCAGATGCTGGGGCCGGTCATTCCCGATTAGCGGGCGGTTCCTCGTCGTCGTCCTCTTCGCTCTCGACGGCCGGCACCGAATACTTGGCATCGAGCCAGTTCAGCAGATCGCGGTCGCGGCAGAGGCGCGAGCAGAAGGGCCGCCACTCCAGGCTCCGAGGCTTGCCGCAGACCGGGCAACGGGGCTCGGGCTTGGCTTCCTCGTCCTCGCTCATGCGAGGCGGTAACCGCCCGGCGCCAAGGTGGGATCCACCGTGAGTGCCAGAGGCCCCAGGCGGCTGCGCGTGCGCTCCCAGGCCGGACTAGGCTCCAGAAAGCCAGCCAGATCCGAGGCGACGCGCACCTCGCGCGGTGGCGTCCGCGCCGACCCCAATTCGCCCAAGAGCGCCTCGGCTGACGCCCTCAGCGATGGCACCGAGCCGTTCCCGTCGCATGTCGGACAGGTCCGCCGGAAACGGGCCGCCAGCGGCTCGCCGCGCCGTGCCCGGCTCAATTCGACGAGGCCCAGGGGCGACATCGGGTAGACCTGTACCGGCAGCGGATCTTGCCGCAGCGCCTTGCGCAGCGCGTCCTCGACCCGCTGCCGCTCGCCCTTGGCCGGCAGGTCGATGAAGTCGATGACGACCGTGCCGCCGAGGTTGCGCAGCCGCAGCTGGCGCCCGACCTCGGCCGCCGCCGCCAGATTGGTCGCCAGCGCCCCGCGTCCGCCACCGTCGACGTCGATCGCGACACAAGCGGCCGTCGGCTGGATAAGGATCCGTCCGCCACCCGGCAGCGGCACCTCCTCGCCCAATGCCGCCTCGATCTCGTTGTCGACACCCGTCTCGACGAAGACCCGCACGCCGGGTGGCAGCCGCTCGACGGCGACCTTCCGCAGCACGGGCCGCTCGGCCATCAGCCGCTTCAGCTCGATCGCTAGGGGCCCGTCGCCCACAACGATCCGTTCCGGCGGCTCGGGCAGATGCTGCAGCAGGCGCGCCAGCGGCGTCTCGCCGTCGACCAGCGGTCCCGGCCGCTTCGTCGCATCTGCGGCGGCCCGCAGCCGCTTCCACCGCTCCTGCAGCGCCTGCCCCTCGGCCAGCAGCGCCGCGTCGCCGAGATCGGCGGCGAACCGCCGTGCCATCATCCCGCCTTCGGGAAAGAGCTGCTCCACCCGCTGCCGCACCGCCTCGGCGTCGCGCTTGCCGGGTCGCGAAACATCCCGCGGCCCGGCGAACGGCTGATAGATCAGCGCCATGCCCAAGAGCTTCGGATCGGCCGTGAAGCGCGGGCCCTTGTCGCCGACACTCTCGCGCAGCCCCTGGACGATCAGCCGGTCGCCCTCGGCGACGAGCTCCTGGATCGGCCGCCGCTCGACGGCACCCTTCGCCGCCCGCGCGTCCTTTGCGGCGAGAAAGCCAGGCTCCGCCAGCCCGACGTCGAGGAAAGCGGCCCCCAGCCCTTTGTCGACCGAGGTGACCCGCGCCAGGAACAGCCGCTCGGTGACCCCGCCGGCATCGACGTCGGCGTCGAGCAGCTCGACCAGGCGGTCCTCCTCCACCACCGCGGCGCGCAGGCCGAAGCCCGTGTCCTCCAGCACCAGCGACAGGCTCATGGCCGCCAGCCCAGGCCTTCGAGCAGCCCCAGCGTCTCGCTCAGCGGCAGCCCCACCACATTGCTGTACGACCCGTTGATCGCCGGCACGAAGGCCCCCGCCCGGCCCTGGATCGCATATCCCCCGGCCTTGCCGCGCCACTCGCCGGACGCGAGATAGGCGGCGCGCTCGGCCGCACTCAGCCGCTTCATCTGCACCATCGTCATCACGACCCGCTGCACCCGGCGCCCGCCGGGGGCGACCACGCAGAGACCCCCATAGACCCGGTGGCGCCGCCCGCTCAGCAGGTCGAGGCAGGCCTTGGCCTCGGCCTCCTGCTCGCATTTCGGCAGAATCCGCCGCCCGCAGGCGACGACCGTGTCGGCGGCCAGCACAAAGGCGTCACCCTCCAGGCGCAGGGCAACGGCCGCGGCCTTCTCGGACGCCAGACGTGCGGCATGGACCCGAGGCAGCTCTTTCCTGTCCCAGGCCTCGTCGACGTCGGGGGCGATCACGCTGTCGGGCTCGATGCCGATCTGCCGCAGAAGCTCCAGGCGGCGCGGCGAGGACGAAGCCAGCACCAGACGCGGTGCGGCGGTCACGTCACTTGAAGCGGTAGGTGATCCGGCCGCGCGTCAGGTCATAAGGGGTCATCTCGACCGTGACCTTGTCGCCCGCCAGCACGCGAATCCGGTTCTTGCGCATCCGACCCGAGGTGTGGGCCAGAACTTCGTGCTCGTTCTCGAGCTTGACCCGAAACATGGCATTGGGCAGCACCTCGGTGACGGTGCCGCCGAATTCGATCAGATCCTCTTTCGCCATTCCAGCTCCATGATGGGCGCGTAGACACGCGCGGCCTCTCTTTGGTGATGCACGCGTGCAAGGTCAAGGCGACCGCCGTCGCTGCGCCACTCGGCCCCGCCGCCGCGTTCACCTATATCTCCTCTCCATGACCCATGACGATCTCCTCGATGCGGCCCTCGCCGCCGCTGCCTCCGCCGGTGCCGACGCGGCCGATAGCATGGTCTCCGAGCGGCACGCGCTCGACATCGGCTGGCGTCTCGGCGCGCTCGAGGAGCTGGAGCGCAAGGAGGGCCGCGAATTGGGCCTCCGCGTGTTCGTCGACGGCCGCACGGCGACGGGTGCCACGACGCTCTTGGATCCGGCCAGCATCCGCGAGCTGGCCCAGGACCTCGTCGCCAGCGCCCGCCTGCTGCCGGAGGACCCCTGGGCGTTCCTCGCCTCGCCCGACGAGGTGGCGAAGGAGATACCGGATCTGGATCTCGACGATCCGGCCGAGCCCGCCGTCGAGCAGCTGATGCGCATGGCCGAGACATGCGAGGCTGCGATACGCGCCGTCCCTGGCGTCGCGAAGGCGGAGGCTCAGGCGTGGTGGGGCCGCCTTCACCTTCGGCTCGGCACCAGCAACGGCTTTCGGGGCAGCTTCCACCGCAGTGGCTGGAGCGTGACCGGGGAGGCTCTGGCCGGCTCGGGTACCGCCATGGAGCGCGACTGGGCCTATCGGCGCACCACGCATGGCACGGACCTGCCCGAGCCGGAGGTGATCGGCCGCGAGGCCGGGGAACGGGTCGTGCGCCGGCTGGGTCCGCGCAAGGTCGACACCTGCCAGGTGCCGATCGTCTTCGAGCCGCGCGTGGCCGCGGCATTCGCAGGCCATATAACGGGCGCCATCTCCGGCGAGGCCATCGCCAACCGCCGAAGCTTCCTGCAGGAGCGCCTCGGCGAGCGTATCGCCGCCCTTGGCATCACCGTCGTCGACGACCCCCTACGGCGCCGCGGCGTCGGTTCGCGCCCGTTCGACGCCGAAGGCATCGCCTGCCGTACGCGCCGCATCGTCGATGCCGGCGTGCTGACGACCTGGCTGCTCGATCTCTCGACGGCGAAGCGCCTGGGCCTCGCCAGTACCGGTCACGCGACCCGCGATCCGGCCGCGATGGGCCGACCCGGCCCGACCAACCTCGTCATCGAGGCCGGCACCCTCTCCCCGCAGGAACTGATGGCCGACATCCGCGCCGGACTCTACGTCACCGAACTGATCGGCAGCGGCGTGTCGACGGTGACCGGCGACTATAGCCGCGGTGCTGCCGGCTTCTGGATCGAGAATGGCGAGATCGCCTATCCCGTCAGCGAGATCACCATCGCCGGCAACCTGAGCACCATGCTGCAGCAGATGACCCCGGCGTACGACCTTGAGATCCGGGGCGAGCGGGACGCGCCGACCATCCGCATCGACGGGATGACGGTCGCCGGCCGCTGACGATCCTGCAAAGCCCGTACGCTGCGACCATATCGGGATCATGCAAGCAGTTCCGAACTTCCCCGCCGCCGACGGCGACGTCGCGCGGGCCCGCGAGGCCGTGCTCGAAGCCGGCCGCATCGCCATGTGCTTTTTCCGCAAGAAGCACGAGCGCTGGGAGAAGGGTCCTGGCCAGATCGTCACCGAGGCCGACATCGCCATCGACCGCTACCTCGCCACGGCCCTGCGCGCCGGCAACGAGGGCGACGGGTGGCTGTCCGAGGAGACCGAGGACGATCCGACCCGCCTCGGCCGCTCGCGCGTCTGGGTGGTCGACCCGATCGACGGCACCCGCTCCTACGCCGACGGTGTGCCCGAGTTCTCGATCAGCGTGGCGCTGCTCGTCGACGACGTCCCCGCCCTGGGCTTCGTCTACAATCCGGCGACCGAGGAGATGTTCGAGGCCCGTGCCGGATCGGGTACGCTCCTCAACGGCCGCCCGGTCCACGTCGCACCGCGAACCACGCTCGCCGGGGCGAAGATCGTCTGCTCCAGCACCGAGAACCGCAGGCGGCACTTCGCGGATGTCCTGCCCAGCGTCGAGCTCTCCACCATCGGCTCGTTGGCCTACAAGCTCGCACTCGTCGCCGCCGGCCGCTTCGACGGCTACATCAGTTGGCGCCGCACCAACGACTGGGACATCGCGGCCGCCGTCCTCTTGCTGGCCGAGTCCGGTGCGACGCTGACCGACGCCGAGGGCATGTCCATCTCCCTCAATCGCCCCACACCGCAGCACCGGGGCATCCTCGCCGCAGCCCCCGACCTGCACCGCGCCCTGCTGGGGGCCACCGATTCCGCACGCCAGAAAGCCCTGGCCGGCGCGTGACCTTGCCGCAGCGCTGCTGCTAGAAGGCCGCTTCCCTCGCCTCGAAAGCGCGCTGATGTCGAATCTCTCCGCCGCCGCCCTGAAAGCCCTGGCCGTCCTCGTCGTCCGCGCCACGGGGAGCAGACCCGAGGAGGCGGAGATCGTCGCCGACCATCTGGTCGCCGCCAACCTCGCCGGGCACGACAGCCACGGCATCGGCATGCTGCCGGACTATGTCCGCCTCGTGCACGAGAAGCTGCTGGTGCCGAACCAGACCTTGCGCCTCATCGCCGATGCCGGCGGGCTGCTGCACTTCGACGGCGGCCGCGGCTACGGCCACGTGATGGCGAGCGAGGCGATGGGCCACGGCATCGAGCGCGCCCGCCGCCAAGGTGCGGCCGTCGTGGCGCTGAAGAACGCCAGCCATGTCGGCCGCATCGGCGACTACACCGAGCAGTGTGCCGCTGCCGGCATGGTCTCGATCCACTTCGTGAACGTCGGCGATCACGAGCCGCACCAGGCACCCTTCGCCTGCGCCGCCCCCCGCCTCGGCACCAACCCCTTCAGCGCCGGCCTGCCCGGTGACGGCGGGACCGAGATCTTCCTCGACATGGCGACGAGTGCCATCGCCTTCGGCAAGGCCCGGGTCGCCCGCAACAAGGGGGTGCCCGTTCCCGAGGCCACCGTGATCGACAAGGAAGGCCGCCCCACCACCGATCCGACCGCACTCGTCGACAATCACGAGGGAGCACTCCTCGCCTTCGGCCTGCACAAGGGCTCCGGCCTCGCCATCATGTGCGAGATGCTGGGTGCCGCACTCACGGGCGGGCAGACGATCGCCCCGCACCACCCGCGCCAGGGCGGCATTCTCAACAGCATGCTCTCGATCATCATCGACCCCGCGGCGCTGGGCGATCCGGCGGCGATCAAGGGCGAGGTCCGGGCGGTGAAGAGCTACATCAAGGCCTCGCCCGTCGCCCCGGCCTTTCCCGAGGTGCTGCTGCCGGGCGAGCCCGAGGCGCGTGCCCGCGTGGTCCGCGGCCGGGACGGTGTCCCGATCGACGCGAAGAGCCTCGCCGACATCCTGGCCGCCGGCGAGAGCCTGGGGGTCGCCCGCGCCGATCTGGAACGGGCGCTCGCCGTCTGATGGAGAAGGTCGACTGCGTCGTCGTCGGGGCCGGCGTCGTCGGCCTCGCCATCGCCCGACGGCTCGCCATGTCGGGCCGCGACGTCATCGTGCTGGAACGGGGACCGACCATCGGCAGCGAGACCAGCTCGCGCAACAGCGAGGTGATCCACGCCGGCATCTATTACCCCAAGGGCTCCCGCAAGGCGCGCTATTGCATCGCGGGCAAGGAGTTCCTCTACCGTTACTGCGAGGAGCGCGGCATCGCGCACGAGCGCTGCGGCAAGCTGATCGTGGCGACCACGCCTGAGCAGGTCGCCACGCTCGACAGGATCCGCATCAACGCCGCGGCCCTCGGCATGCCCGACCTCGATCCCTGGCCCGCCGAGCGCGCCATGGAGCTGGAGCCGGCCCTCTTCTGCACCGGTGCCTTGTGGTCGCCGACGACGGGCATCATCGACAGCCACGGCCTGATGCTGGCCTATCAGGGCGATGCCGAGAGTCGCGGGGCCATGCTCGCCTTCAACGCGCCGCTGGAGAGCGCCCATGTCCGCGAGGACGGCATCGAGCTCGCCGTCGGCGGCGCCGAGCCGATGCACCTCCTGGCCGACAAGGTGGTGAACAGTGCCGGCCTCTACGCGCCGGCCGTGGCCTCGACCATCGCCGGGCTCGATCCCGAGATGGTCCCGACCGCCCACTACTGCAAAGGCAGCTACTACACGCTCTCCGGCCGCTCGCCCTTCCACCGGCTGATCTACCCGGTTCCCGAGCAGGCCGGTCTCGGCGTCCACGTGACCGTCGATCTCGCCGGCCAGTGCCGCTTCGGCCCCGACATCGAGTGGGTCGACGGCATCGATTACGACGTCGACCCGCACCGGGCCGACGTGTTCTACGCCGAGGTGCGCAAATACTGGCCGGCCCTGCCGGATGGCGCCCTCCAGCCGGGCTATGCTGGCGTCAGGCCCAAGATTACGCCGGCCGGCGGACTCGCCATCGACTTCGTCATCGACGGCCCCGAGCGCCACGGCATCCCCGGCCTCGTCAATCTCTTCGGCATCGAGAGCCCCGGCCTCACGGCCTCCTGGCCCATCGCCCAGGCCGTCGCCCGACGCCTCGGCCTCGTCGCCCTCAACGACGACTTCGTCTGACAGCAGTCAGAAGCCGATCGACACCTGACGGTGTTCTTCGAGCACGAAGGTCAACACCGCGCCGACGAGGTAGAGATAGACCAGCAGTCGCCCCAACATGACGTCGTCTCCTCCGCACCCGCTGTGCGGACGTTCGCGTCAAGTTGGCAGCAGACGCACGTTGCCGCTGTGATGCAGCGCACAACCCGACGTCAGGCGATCTTCAGCGGCACGTCGGTCGCATAGATCCCGCCGTCGTCGTCGTACCAGCGAAGCTCCAGCCGCCCCGGGCGCTCGGCCCGGAGATCGAAGGCGATGTAGGGACTGGCGGCGATCGAGGTGTGCAGCTCGACGTCGATCACCGGCTCGCCGTCCAGCGTGCAGGTGAACCGATTGATGATCCGCCGCGGCACCAGCGCGCCATCGGCTTCCCGCCGGCGGCCGTTCTCCATCGGGTGCGAGATCATCGTGCGCACCTCGACGATCCCGCCCTTGCCGACCCCGTCCAGCAGCTTCACCCGGATGCGTGGCGGCTCGTCCATGCTCACCCGCAACCGCCGACGCTGACTGTCACCGGCGCGCTGCCGAGGAACACGTCACCCTTGCCCGTCTCGCCCACCGCCCAGACCGTCTGGCTGCCGGCCAGCCGGATCCGCGTCGCCACCCGCGCCCGCCCGGAGAGCGCGGTGAAGGTGCAGCGCAGGATCACCGGTTCGGGATTGGCCGGTGCCACCAGCTGCAGCCAGACCACCCGATCCGCGGCCTCCATCGCCGAAGGCGCTTCGAGCGTGATGGGCACGCTGCTCCCGTCCTCGACCGCTGCCTGCAGGTCGATGCGGATGCGCTCCGCCCCTGGTGTCCGCCCGGCCAGCAGGCGGGCGACATCGGGCGGCGCCACCTCGTCCGCTTTTGCGCCTCGGGGCAGGAGCCAGCCGGCAAGGGCGGCAGCCCGAAGGACCTCCCGCCGCCCGAAACCTTCGCCGTCGTCGCCGTCGCTGGACATGCCCGATGCGCACCCCCAAGGTACCCGCGAGCATAAGTGGGCCGAAGCGCCCTAGAAATCACCGGGTGGCGATGACGAAGCTTGGCCCCCTTCTGCTGCTCCTCCTGGTGCCCGCTGCCGTGGCCCGGGCGGAGCCGACGCCGCAGGCGATCGCCGGCAACTGCATCGTCTGCCATTCCCCGACGGCACCTCGCGAGGCGATCCCCCGCCTCGCCGGCCGGCCTTCCGCCGAGCTGATCTCCCTGCTCCTGGCCTTCAAGGCCGGCACGCGCCCCGCCACGATCATGAACCGCATCACGAAGGGCTACACTGACGAGCAGCTCTCCGCCGTGGCGGTCCTGATGGCCCAGGGCTCCTGATGACGACCCGCCGCCGCCTGCTGGGCGCCGCCGCAGCGACCGTCGCCGCCCCGCGCATCGCCCGCGGTGCCGCACCGCGTGCCGTGATCGTCGGCGGTGGCTTCGGCGGTGCGACCGCCGCCCGTTACCTCCGCCGCCTCGATCCCTCGCTCGACGTCACCCTCGTCGACCGCAGCGCCGACTACCTCACCTGCCCGTTCAGCAACCTCGTCCTGGTCGGCGAGCGCCGCCTCGACGATCTGCGCCAGGACCGGAGCGGCCTCGCCAGCACGGGCATCACGCTCGTCACCGGCGAGGTCGCGGGCGTCGACGCCACCGCACGCAAGGTGTCGCTCGCCGACGGCGCCGCCCTCGCCTACGACCGCCTGCTGCTCGCCCCCGGCATCGACATCGTCTGGAACGGCCTCCAGGGCTACGACGAGGCTGCCGCCTCGCTCATGCCGCACGCCTGGAAGGCCGGCCCGCAGACCGAGCTTCTCAAGCGCCAGCTCCAGGCCATGCCCGACGGCGGCACCGTCATCATCACGGCCCCGGCCGCCCCCTATCGTTGCCCGCCGGGACCCTATGAGCGGGCCTCCCTCATCGCCTGGTGGCTCGGTCGCGCCAAGCCGCGGTCCAAGGTCCTGATCCTCGACGCCAAGGACAGCTTCTCCAAGCAGGCGCTGTTCCTGCAGGCCTTCGCCGACCTCTATCCGGGCCGCGTCGAGTGGATCGGTGCCGCTGCCGGCGGCCACGTCACCCGTGTCGACCCGGCCGCGATGTCCGTCGAGACCGACATGGGCAGCGAGACGGGTGCCGTGATCAACGTCATCCCGCCGCAACAGGCCGGCCGCATCGCCGCCCTCGCCGGCACGACCGACGCCAAGGGCTGGTGCCCCGTCGATCCGACGACGCTGGAATCGACCCTCGTCCCCGGCATCCACGTCATCGGCGACGCCTGCATCGCCGGCCCGATGCCGAAATCCGCCACCGCCGCCAACAGCCAGGCCAAGGCCGCCGCCGCGGCCATCGTCGCCCTGCTCCGCGGCGACCCGCCGCCCGAGCCGATCTACGCCAACACCTGCTACAGCCTGCTCGACCCGACCGACGCGATCTCGGTCACGGGCGTCTACGGCGTCGGTCCCAAAGGGATCGCCGAGCTCGCCGGCGGTGTGAGCGCACCCGACGCCGACCGCACCAAGGAAGCCGCCTACGCCCGCGACTGGTACGCCGGGATCGTCCAGGACAGCTTCGGCTAGGTCAGTGCGCCAGCACGCGTGAGAGGAAGAGCCGCGCGCGCTCGGTCGCAGGTGCGGCGAAGAACGTCTCCGGCGGCGCCACCTCGGCGATCTTGCCGCCGTCCATGAACACGATCCGGTCCGCCACCTCGCGCGCGAAGCCCATCTCGTGCGTGACGACCAGCATCGTCATGCCTTCGCGCGCCAGCTCGACCATCACGTCCAGCACCTCGGCGATCATCTCGGGATCGAGGGCGGAGGTCGGCTCGTCGAACAGCATGATCTTGGGCCGCATCGCCAGAGAGCGCGCGATCGCCACCCGCTGCTGTTGCCCGCCCGAGAGCTGGGCCGGGTACTTCTCCGCCTGCTCGGGGATGTGCACCCGTTCCAGCAGTTGCCGCGCCTGCCGCTCCGCCTCGGTCCGGTCCAGCCCCCGCGTGCGCATCGGGGCAAGGGAAATGTTCTGCAGCACAGTCAGATGCGGGAACAGGTTGAACTGCTGGAACACCATCCCGATCTCGCGCCGCAGGTGGCGTACGTCGGCGGGCGGTCCGGCGACGTCGATCCCATCGATCACGATTCGCCCGGAATCATGCTGTTCCAATCGGTTGAGGCAGCGAATCAAAGTGGATTTTCCGGACCCGGACGGTCCGCACACCACGACCCGCTCACCTTGCCGAACCGAGAGAGAAACATCGTCCAGAGCATTGAAATCGTTGAAGGTCTTTGTGACGTTCTCGACCAGGATAAGAGGTTCGCCCGCACCCTCCCCGATCACAGGTCGTCGGCCTCGCCGAGGTCCAAGAAGCGCGTCTCCCCGGTCGCCTTCTCCAGCCCCTCATTGTCGGTGACCATGTAGAGTTCGCCGTCGCCGCCGACGGCGAGCCCCGACGGCTTCCCGGGCGTCCAGCCGTGCCCGGCCTGCAGGAGCGGCAGCAGATCGATGCCCCTCGTCTTCACCAGTCGCGGCAACTCCTGCCCGTAAGGCTTTGGTTCCACGCCGTCGAGCGAGATCACGTTGACCTGCTTCACGGCCGCTTCAGGGCCGCTGCGGTCGTCGCCCTCGATGACGGCGAAGCGTCCCTCGCCCAAGGAGGCGATGTCGGCCAGCATCGTCGTCGTCCCGTCGGCCGCCACCTCGAGCGGGTAGAGGGCAAACGTCCAGGTCCTTTGCCGCGGATCGTAGAATCCAATCTTGGCAAAGCCTTCCGGATCGTCCTTCCAGGGTCGGGCGAAGACGACGGCCAGACGCTTCTCGGCACCCTCGCCACTTGAGGCGACACCTTGAAAACCTGCCCTGGGAGCGAGGTCCGCCAAGGTCTTGGGCAGCGGAATCTCACCTATCACCGCATAGGACGGGTCGAGCTGCACGAGGAGGTTCAGGCGCCGCAGCGGCTGCTCCGCCTCGGGATCGCCTTGGGCCGCCAGCCAGAAGCCGCCGCCGGGCTCGGCCGCGACCCCCTGCACGTCGTAGCCGATCGGCTGGCCCTGCCGGGTCACGTCGTTGAAGCCGATGATGCGGGCGGGCTCGCGGCTGGTGTCGATGCCGTACACGCGCGACACGTCGTAGAAGCCGCCGTTGACCGTGTAGAGACGCTCGTCGTTCTTCGGATCGGCCGTCAGCCCGGAGAGGGCACCCCAGCCGATCGGTGCCGCGACGTCGGGGTCGGGGATCGACACCAGCGTCGGATAGCCCGGCTTGTCGTAGCCGTAGCGGTAGATGTCGAGCTGCGAGCGGATCCCCTCGGCCGGCCGGTCGATGGACGTCGCGACGACCAGCAGTCCCAGCTGCGGGATGGCCAGGATGCCGTCGGGCCCCACACCCGTCGGCAGGAGCTGCACATAGTCGAGCGAGGCACCCCTGGGCGAGGGAGCGTAGACGGCGGCGAAATTCCCCGCCTTGGCGCCGACCACGATCAGCCGCCTGCCGCCGAAGGTGCTGGCCATGACGGCCGAGGGCTCGACCCCGCGCTGGGTGGCCCGCGTCACCGGATAGTGCCCCGCCGACATCGCCAGCTGCTCGAGCCTCGACCCGATCTCGAACAGGATCCGGCCCGTCGGCGTGAAGATCGTGAAGCCGCGGCTGCCGCCCGTGGTGGCCCCCTCGTTGGCGGTCACGATCTGCTCGGTCCCGAGCCAGGCGATCCCGTTCGGCTCGCGCTTGAGGCCGTCGAGCTGGCCGGTGCCGGCGATGATCCGGTCGTCGTCGGCGTCGACGTTGCGCAGCACGACGGCACCGGCATCGAAGCTGCCGACGACCTTGCCCTTGTTGAGATCGACGATCGCCACCGCGTTGTTCGTCTGCAGGGTCACCGCCGCCAGATCGTCCGACCCCACCGCCACCGCCACGGGATCGGGATCGGCCGGGTCGATCTCGGCCACCCCGGCGAGATCGACGATCCGCGCCCGCTGGCAATTGGATGGCTGCCCCTTGGCGCTGAGATCGAAGATGGCGAGATGGCCGCGCGGCGGGAACGGTGGGCTCCCGGCCGTGCGCGTCTCGTCGTGCACGGCGTCGACCGCGACGGCCAGCACGTCCCCTTCCGGGTTCGCGGCCAGTGCCGCCGGCGTTCCGCCGACGTCGCAGGTCGCCTGGATTTTGCGTTCGTCGAGGTCGACGACGGCCACGTAGCCCGCGGGCTCGGTACTGGCGGCCGACGCGTCGACGCCCACGAGGACATAGTGGCCGACGACGGTGACGGAGGTGGGCGTGCCGTCCACCTCCAGGGTGCCTGCCGGCTTGGGCTGCGCCGGATCGTGGATGTCGACGAAGCCGATGCTCCGCCGTGGCACGTCCGTGTAGACGAGGGTGCCGCCGTCGGGAGTCGCGGCCACGACCTCGGCCGAGGTCACGGTCGACCGGTCGGTCCCCTCGGGCAGGTTGAGGTAGACGGGAAAGGCGGCGATCCGCTGGAAGTACGGTCCGGCCGCCGTCGCCGAGCCGATCAGTGACACCCAGGCGAGGCAAGCTCCCACGACAACGCGGATCGGTCGGACGATCATGCAGAGATCCTCGAGGCAGGCCGACGGACGGCGTGGTCCGGGCGTCACAAGCCGAGCCCGAGCCGTACCGTCAAGTGAAGCCCGGAGGTTCCGCGGCAACTGTCGCTTATCCGGCATGGACGCTACTCGCGCCGCACGAGAAACTGACCGCCCGTACATCTGCGCCGAAGTGGGGAGCGCCGGCATGCGAGCGATCGGTGTCTTGGCCGGATTGGGAGCCGTCATGGCGGTCCTGCCGGCGCTCGCTGCCGACGATCCGCCCCCGCCGCCCTGCGGGACCGCCGAGGCTGCGGCCGCCTGGTGGAACGGCGACGGTGCGCTCGGCGACCTGTGCGGGCTCCGGCCCTGGCTGCTCGACCGCGGGGTCACGCTCGGCGGCAGCGTCCAGATCGATGCGCTCGCCAACCCGACGGGCGGCAGCCGCTCCGATGCCGCGATCTCGCAGCTGGGCGATCTCTCGCTGGCGCTCGACGGGGGCAAGCTGCTCGGTGCGCAGGCCCTCGCCCATACCAGCCTCCACGCCGAGTTCTGGTGGGCGGCCGGCAACGACCTCAGCGCCCGCAGCATCGCCAGCTATTTCGACGTGCAGCAGACCTATACGCCGGCCGGCGTCTATATCGGCCAGCTCTACCTGCAGCAGGACCTGCTCGACGATACGCTGACCCTGCGCCTCGGCCGCCTCACCACCAACGAGACCTTCGCGACGATCGGTGCCCTCCAGGTGTTCGTGAACGCGGCCCAGACGAACAGCCCGGCGATCATGATGGACAATTTCGTCCCGTTCTTGGAATCGCCGGCCGCGACCTGGGCGGCGCAAGCCAGCTTCGCGCCGAAAGGCCTGCCGGCCGATTTCGACGGATCGGGCATCCAGGCCGGTGTCTTCCAGTACAATCTGCGCGAGTCCGAGCTTCGCGGCACCTCGCCCTGGGGCAATCTCGACTGGCAGGACGACGGGTACATGGGCATCGCCCAGGTCACCGTCGCACGCCAGCAGGCCGACGGCGCCGACCAGTGGCCCGGGACCTTCGTGCTGGGCGCCCTCTACAGCGGCGGCAACTATCCCGACCTGCGCACCGGCGAGAACCGCGACGGCAATTTCGGCTTCTACGCCCTCGGCCAGCAGGTCGTGTACCGCCACCCCGGCGCGTCAGGGAGCGAGGGGCTGACACCCTGGTTCGCCGTCGCCTGGGCGCCCTTGTCCGGCCGCAACGCCGTCTACCTGCAGACGAGCCTCGGTGCGGTGTGGCCGGGTATCGTGCCCGGCCGCGACGGCGACATCGGTGCCGTGGCGGTCTCGACGGGCTGGTTCAGCGAAGCCGTGGACGACGCCGACGCCGAGACGGTCGTGGAGGTCGCCTACACCATCCAGCTCAACCAGTGGCTGAGCCTCACGCCCGACATGCAGTACGTCATCAATCCCGGCGGCTACAGCGACAATGGAGGGGCCGGTAACGGCAACGATGCGCTCATCGTCGGCGGCCAGCTCGGCATCACGTTCTAGCGGGTCTAGATCGACACGCTCGCCGTGATCTTCGTCCCGCGGCCCCGGTTGGCCTCGATGCTGAAGGTGCCGCCGACCTGGCCGATGCGCTCCCGCATGCCGAGGATGCCGAGCTGCGTCCCGGCCGAGCGCGTATGCGACAGCCGCGTCGGATCGAAGCCGCGCCCGTCGTCCTCGATGAGCAGCTCGACCTTCCCGTCCCTCTCGTCGAGCACGATCCGTACCCGCGTCGCCTCGGCGTGCCGGGTGACGTTGGTCAGGGCCTCCTGGCACACCCGGTAGAGTGCCGTCTCCACCAGCGGCGGCAGGCGCTCGCCCAGCGGCGGCAGGTCGGCCTCGACGACGATCCCCGTCTGCTTGCCGACGTTCTCGACCAGATGCGCCAGGGCCGCCTGCAGGCCCAGATCGTCGAGTGCGGTGGGCCGGAGGTCCCGCGCCATGCGGCTCAGCTCCTCGCCGAGCTGGGCGGTGATCTCCTTCAGCGCCGCGGCCTGGGCCTGCAGCTCGGCGACATCGGGACACGACTTGGCCAGCCGGTGCAGCCCGAGATCCAACAGCGTGAGCGTCTGCCCGGCGGTGTCGTGCAGCTCGCGCGCGATGTGGCGCCGCTCCTCCTCCTGGGCCTCGACGGTATGCCGGAGGACCTGGGACAGCTCGGACTCGGCCACCGCCCGACGCCGCGCCTCGACCTGCAGTTCCTCGGCCACCGACTGCCATTGCTCCAGCCGCAGATCGAGCTCGGCGCTCAGCATCTGCTGCTTCTGGCGCGCCTTCTCGCGCTCGCGCGCCACCTCGTCGATCCGCTGCAGGACCACCTCGATCAGCGACGAGCGCAGCATCGTGGCGGCATCGATCTCGTGGCCGCGCCAAGCGACCGAGCGCATCCGCACGGATTCCCGCCAGGCGGCGAAACTGCGCCGCGGGGTCAGCCGCGAGCCGTGCCTGCTGACCTCGACCGGCTTGTTGGGATTGCCGGCCCAGGAGACGGTCCGCACCACCTCGGGACGGAACCAGAGAACATAGTCGCGCGCGGTCTTCGACACCGACAGCGCCATGAGACCGCTGGCGACGGCGGAATCGTCCGCCATGGCCGGACAGATCTCGCCGAGGCGGTCGGTGTGGAAGACCCCGTCCTGGATGTTCTCGTTCAGCCAGCCGACCAGCTTCGCCACGCTAGCCCGCCGCGGGGTAACGCCGAGACTGGTGAAGTGGCCGCCCAACCAGAGCGCCACCCCGTCCGCAGCGATGTAGTCGAGGAGGTTCGGGTTGTGCCGCGTCAGGCCCTCGGCCATGTCCTGCTCGCGGCTCAGCAGGGTGACCAGGGCCTCGTGGATGCGCATGCTCCGGAGCTTGTCGCCGACCTCCTGGGTCGCCAGGCGAATCTCGAGCTGGGCGGACGTGAACTGGGCAACGAACTCGGCGACGAGACGTGCCCGGTGCCCGAGAAAGAGAGGGGCCGAATGGTGGCAGGCGATCAGCCCCCAGAGCTTGCCCTGCACCACCAGCGACAAGGAGAGGCTCGCCACCACGCCCATGTTGCGCAAGTATTCGCGGTGCACGGGCGAGACGCTGCGCAGCACGCAGAACGACATATCCAGCGGCGGCGCATCCGGCCGTTCGCCGAGCAGCGGTGCCGACTCATAGCTCGCATCGGGGATGCTGCGGATCGGGTTCTGCAGATAGAGCGTGCGCGCCTGCAGCGGGATGTCGGAGGCGGGATAGCGGAGCCCCAGGAACGACTCCACGCCGGCACCGCGTGACTCGGCCACCACCTCGCCGGAGTCGTCACTGTGGAAGCGGTAGACCATTGCCCGGTCGTAGCCGGTGATCCCGCGCACCTCGTCGGCGACCGCCTGATAGAAGGACGGCAGATCTGACGCTTGCTGGATCCGCTCCAGCACGGCCTTGGCCAGCGCCAGGGGATCTGCCGGATCGGCCCCGCGCAACGGTTCCACCTCGACGATGAGATGGCCGTCGGCACGGTGGACCAAGACGTCGAACAGGTTCGGGCCGCCGCGGAAGCGGCCGACCGACTCCGGGCGCAGCGGCGGCTGCTGGGCCACGGCCCTGAGGCTCGCCGCCACCTTGCGGTGCAGGAGCGAGGTGGCCGGCTTGCCCAACACCGCGGCCGTCGGGTGCCCGAGCAGCGCCTCGGTCGGCCCCGCGACGCAGCGCACGCTCAGATCGTCGGGGTCGCAGGCCAGCAGCACGCCGTGCGGCTGGATCGAGCCCGGAACGTGGATCGGCTCGAGATCGCAGGTGGTGAGATCGACGCTCCCCAACCCCTGGGTGCGGACGGGCATGGCCCTACACCCCTCCCACGACGCGCATGGCGCCCACCCGCAGACACGGGGCCGCGGAATGCCATGGCATCGTGTCGCCCCGCCGCGCTAAGATTCTCTCACCGGTGGAACACCGTAGCATCGACTGCGCACGAGAGGGTCGGCGCAGCGGGCGAGCAGCCATGGCCGAGATCCGCGTCTTCCTCGCCGACGACCACCCCATGATCCTGGCGGGGATCAGGGCTCTGCTCGCCGCCGAGTCCGACATAGAGGTGGTCGGCGAGGCGAGCGACGGCAGGACGGCTCTGGCGCGGGCCACCACGCTTCAGCCCGACATCGCCGTGCTCGACCTGTCGATGCCGGGCCTCAGCGGCATCGAGGTCGTCCGCGCGCTCGCCTCGGCCTCGCCCAACTGTCGCTGCATCATCCTCTCCGTGCACGACGACCGCGTCTATGTCCGCCGCATCCTCGACGAAGGGGCGGCGGGCTATGTGGTGAAGCGGTCGGCCACCACCGAGCTCGTCCGTGCCATCCGCTCCGTCGCCGCCGGCGGCCTCTACCTCGACCCGGCCGTGGCGGCCCAGGCCGTCGAGCACGCGACGCAGGGGTCGGTGCTCAGCGACCGCGAGAGGGACGTGCTTCGCCTCTCTCTCACCGGCCACAGCAACAAGTCCATCGCCAACCTCATGGGGATCGCCGTCAGGACGGTCGAGGCGCACAAGGCGCGGGCGATCACAAAGCTCGGCGTCCAGGACCGCGTCGACCAGATGCGCTATGCGGCCGACCAGGGTTGGCTCAGCTCCAAGGAGCTGTGACTCCTACTCCGCCGGCAGACAATATGTGGATTCTACGTAGTCCGTCTGCGGCTCGGTCCGTATCGCGCGACGCGCTCCGAGCGAATACATCTTTATCCGTGCGGTAGATCCGGGCTGCTCGACAGGTGCCCCCATCGGGGCACCACCCGGATACGGATGCGCCAGGCCGACCGCGGCGCGCATCGACCGCTCTGGAATGAGGATTGTGCGTGTGAAGGCGACAAGGGGGGCGATCGGCGGCGGCGGTCAGGAAGTATGGCGCCGCCGCGTCTCCTTTGATGTCGCGGACCTTCGCCGGGCCATCCTTGCGGCTCCGGCACCTCACGCCGCCGCGACCCCCGATCATGTCTGAGTTCACCCTCTACCACCTCGACTGCGAGCCCTCGACCTGCAGCCTCGACGTGCTGGCCCGCCTCGCCGCCACCCGCCTGGAGCGGATCGGTGTCGATTGGCGCCCCATGGCTGCGGCCCATGGCCTCGACCTCGACGGCGAACCGATCGAGGGTACCCGCATCCCCACCCGCCGCGAGCATGCCTTCCTCGAAGACGCCGCCCGCGCCTCGGGCGACCCGCTGTTCGCGTGGAAGCTCGGCGACATCAGCATCCGAGCATTCGGCCTGCCCGGCTATGCGGTCCTGAACGCCCCGACGGTCGGCGAAGCGCTGGACACGCTGGAGGCGGTCGTTCCCGCCGTGTGCGAGGCCGCCTGGATCCACCACAGCGTGGACGGCGAGACCGCCGCCATCGCCTACGTCAACTCCGACTCGCGCCAGAACGCCCTCTTCGTCCTGCACTTCCTCCTCAACCTCATGCGCGAGCTCGTCGGCCCTAAGTTCGTCGCGACTAGGCTGGGGCTGGCGGCCACGGAGCGGGAGCATCTGCCCCTGTTCGCCCAGCAACTGGGCCCGCCGGTGACGGCCGATGTGCCCTTCACCTTCGTCGAGTTTCCCGCGAAATATCTGGCGCTGAAGGTCGAGGGTGCGGACGCCCGCCTGGCCGAGACGCTCCGCCCCTACTGGCAGCGGGCCCAGGCGACCGCCGCGAAGCGGCCGGCCGTGATCCGCAGCCGCCTCGAGGGTGCGATCGTCTATCGCCTCAACGAGGGCCTGCCCGGCCTCGACGGCATCGCCCAGACCCTGCGGGTCGGCCGGTCCAGGGTCGAAACCGAGCTCGGCACCCTCGGCGGCTACCGGACGGTCGTCGACGATCTGCGCCGCCGGCTGGCCCAGGCGATGGTGCGGCGGACCGACATGACGATCGCCGCGATCGCCGTCGCCCTCGGCTACGCCGACGCCAGTGCCCTCAACAGCGCCTACCGGCGCTGGACCGGCGAGACGCCGAAGGCCGACCGCGACCAGCACAACAGCCCGTCCGGCTTCGCCACGCAGATGGACGCGAGCGCCCACCATCCGGACCGCAACCACGCGGCGACTCGGGACTCGCGACAGTTGCCGCCCGAATGGGCGCAGGATCGCCGCCACCCGGCATCCCTGTCGTAGTCACCCGGGCGCGGTCCGGCACCGGCAGTCCTCGATCATCGAACCGACGCAGCACCAGCAGCGACCGCCTTCCGGTCGCCGCCAGCGCCACGTCCGGTGCGCTACTCGGCGACGCGATACTCCTCGCCCGCGAAGGACAGATCGCCCTTCGATGACACGAAGCTGAAGCGGCTGCCGTCCGGGGCGACGAACATCGTCACACCGCTGCCGTCCGAATAGGTCGTGGTGCCGATGCAGTCCGCATCGAGCGTGTAGGTGGCGACGTCCTCGGCCACTTTCTTGCTGCCGGCATCGGCGAAGTAGAGCTTGAGCCTGCCGGCCCCGTCATAGATCTCCTTGCCGGCATCGCCGTAGTTCTTCCCGTCCTTGTCCACGCCGTAGGAACTGAAGATGTAGGTTCCCTTCAGCGTCGCGAGGCTGCACTCGGCTGCCGAGGCCGGGGCGATCCCGACCAGCGCCAGCGATGCGACCGCGGCAGCGGCCATACAGGTCTTCGCCATGATCCAACTCCCTCTTTGAAGAGTGCGGATCACGATGCACCCCCGGGCAAGCCACTGCCACGTGCCACCTTCCCGAAGCGCCCAAAATAGGATGATCAACTCCGAGTTGTCGTATCCCGGTAATTCTGACCGGCAGAGGCCCCGTCACTACTCGCCAAGCAGCCGGAAACCTACCCCGCTACTTCGTTCTTGCGGTATCTACGTAGGTCATTGCGCACCGCATCCCATGGTCGAATAGGCTCGGGATGGATATATGTTGTCCTTGAGATTTGGTCGCGGTTTCATGAGGGAAACGGACATTCTTCGATTTGCATAAACGACTTGATGAACAGTTTGCCATGATCCCCAATACATTCGGGGCACCAAGATGATGACGAACCTTGCCCAAGCCGATCGCTACGATACCCTGGCCATGGCCCGTGATCGGATCGCACGCCGCTGCGCCGGCGAGCTTGAGCGGCGCGGCCTTTCCTGGCGACCGCTGGCGCGCGAGCACGGTCTCGACCTCGCACCCACGACGGCGCCGGCGACCTGGGTGCTCGCCCGCAACCAGCACGCCTTCCTGCGCGACGCCGAGCGTCTGGCCGCCGACCCCTACCTCGCCTGGTCGCTGGGCGCCTTCGACCTCCACGATCTCGGCGTGTTCGGCTACGCGACCCTCAGCGCGCCCGACCTCCGTGCTGCCCTCCTCACCATGACCGAGCTCGCCGCCCTCGAAAGCGAAGCGGCGAATCTGGCCCTGGTCGAGCAGTCCGGCACCGCCACGCTGGTCCAGCGCTTCCCGGCCAACAGCGCCACCGCAGCCGCCTGGCTCCACTTCCTTCTCAGTGCGCTCAGCGCCCTCGTCGGACCGGATCTCCGCCCGCTGCGCCTGGGCCTGCCGGCGGCGGCGCCGGAGTTGGTCCAGGGCCTGTCAGCTCAGGTATCCTTGGCCGTGGAGGAGGTCCGAGCACCGGTCGTCTTCGTCACCTTCGGCCGGCACCTCCTGGATCGCCCGCTGCACGCCACCGACGAGCGCCTCAGCCGCGTGCTGACGAGCCTCTGGCGGGAAGAGCGGAATACCCTCGCCGCCCGCCATGCCGAACTGGTCGCGCTGGCCGATGCTATCATCCCTCTCTTGGCGCGCGGCACGCCCACACCGGCGGGCCTCGCCCATGTGCTCGGCCTCTCGACCGCGGAGCTGCAAGGCAAGCTCGACCATGTAGGCAGCAGCCTGTCCCGCATCGTCGACGCGATCCGCTCGGGCCTCGCCGTCCGCCTACTGGCCGACGCCGACATGACGATGGCGGCGGCAAGCGAGGCCTTGGGCCTGCCGGACGGCAAGACCCTGGCCCGTGCCTACCGCCGCTGGTGGGGCACCCTGCCCCGCGACGGCCGGAAGCTGGCACGCGGCTGCACCTGACGGCCCGGCCGGCTCAGGCGCGTCCGCAGCTCCTGGCCACGTCCAGCATCACGTCCGGAACGTCGGTGATGATGGCCGACGCCCCGGCGTCGAGGAACGCCCGCGCCCGTGCCGGGTCATTCACTGTATAGAGCAACACCGCCACCCCCTGGGCACGCAGCGCCCGCACCGCGTCCGGCTGCAGCGGCTCCTGGTCCGGATGCAGGCTGGTGCACCCCATCTCCTGCATCAGGTCCGCCCAGTCCGGCGGCAGCGCCTCGACCAGCAGGCCGCGCGGCACCTCGGGTGCGGTGTCGCGAGCCGCCCGCAGCCCATCGAGCGAGAAGCTGGAGAGGAGGATCGGCGGCCCGTCCTCAAGCTCCCGCACCATCCTCGCCACGGTGACGCCCGTGGCCGTCTCGTGCCCGGTCGCCGGCTTGATCTCGACATTGACCGAGAGGCCGAGCTCACGCGCCAGATCCAGCGCCGCCTCGAGGGTCGGTACCGGCTCGCGGGCCCAGGCCTTGCCGAACCACGAGCCCGCATCGAGCCGGGCCAGGTCGGCAGCCGACGTGGCGGCGACGTCGCCGACACCGTTTGTGGTGCGCTCCAGCCGCTCGTCGTGGATCAGGACGGGGATGCCGTCGGCCGAGAGCATCGCGTCGACCTCGACCCAGGTGACGCCTCGCCGCCGGGCCTCGCGCAGTCCCGCCAGCGTGTTCTCCGGCGCGTAGGCCTTGGCCCCGCGATGCCCCACGACCGCCTCCAGACCGGGCATCGCGGCGACACTGCCGGGCGTCCAGGGACTCCAGGAAAGCCTCGTCATCTGACCCCTGCCGCTGCGATCGCCGCCCTACCGCTCCGGCCCCGACCGGTCGCGTTGATGCTCCTCGACGAACACGTGCGCATAGAGCTGGGCCACCCACTGCTTGCCTTCGGTCGTCCGGTCGAGATGCGCCAGCGCCGGGCCGATCACCGGCTCGACGCGCGACCAGAAGAACTGCGGGTACTCCTCGGCGATGTCGGCCGGCGAGCTGTAGCCGAGCTGGCGTGCCACGCCCGTCTCCTGGAACTCGGCGAAGAGGGCCACGTACTTGCGGTCGTGGTTCGGATCGCTGAGCTGGCCGATCAGGTCCGCCGCCCGGACGAGGCCCGCCTCCGACGCGTTCTCGGTCTGCTCCGTCTCGTCGGGTACCGGAAAGCGCGTCAGCTCGATGGCACTGGCGATCCGCTCCACGTCGAGGCCCGGGATGCTCTTGCAGCGGTGGCGCACGAACAGCTTGCCGCGGTCGATGTGCCAGGGGGTGAGGAAGGCGTCCGAGGCGCCGCGCGGCGCTTCCACCGTCTCGCCCGTTTCCGAGATCACGTAGCGGCCGGCACCGTCGCCCGGAAGGATGCCGCGCAGATAGCCGATGTCGTGCAGCAGCGTGGCGACCGTGTAGTGCAGCCAGTCGGCCGGGGTCACCTCGTCGACCATCAGCCGCCCGCGCAGGATCGACTGCCCGACCTGGGCCACCAGGATCGTGTGCTCCGCATCGTGGTAGAGCGCGTCGCTGGAATGCAGCCGCTCGACGGCGAGCTGGGCCACGGCACGGATCGTGTCGGCGTTCTCGCTCTGCCGCTCGCCGTAGACCGACCGGTACGAGTCGGCCATGTACGCGGCGAACGCCTCTGCCACCACGGTGGCCATGTTGAACATGCGACGCCTCCCCGGCTCCTGCGACCTTCCGGATTCCGCACGCAAATTCAAGGTAGCGCACAGCCTACGGGCCGAACACTCCCGGACTTGTCCACAGGCATCGCGCTGAGGCGGCCCTGATGGCGACCCTCCATCGAGGCTTATACGACTTCCGTCCTATTCGAGATTCCCCTTGCCGCCGGCCGAGACACGACCGATTTCCATGTGTTAGCGGGACGGATCGGGTGAGGCATGCAGGCCCTGGGCCGCGTTCTGGAGACGGTGCTGTACGTCGACGACCTCGACGCCGCGTCGCGCTTCTATGGCGAGGTGCTGGGTCTGGAGCAGGACAGCGGGCAGGCCGGCCTGTTCTCGTTCTTCAGGATCGGTGAGGCGATGCTCCTGCTGTTCGATCCCACGACCAGCGGCAAGGACCGCGGCAGCATTCCCCCGCATGGGAGCCACGGCCCCGGCCATGCCTGCTTCGCCGTGCCCGAGGTCGAGCTGGACCCGTGGCGGCAGCACCTCGAGAGCCGCGGCGTCGCCATCGAGGCCGAGCACGTCTGGCCGCGCGGCGGCCGCTCCATCTATTTCCGCGATCCCGCCGGTAACAGCCTGGAACTGGCGACCCCGCGCATCTGGGGCCTGCCCGAGATCGCATCCCCCGAGGTGCCGGCATGAGCGCCCAGATCTCGGCAGGCGACCTCGCCGACCGCGAGCACACGGCACCGACCAGCTCGCTGCCCATCCCGCGGCTGAGCTTCGTCGCCGATCTCGTCTGCCCCTGGTGCTATCTGGGCTTCGCGCGCCTCTGCCGCCTCTCGACCTCGATCCCGGTCGAGCTGGTCTGGCACCCCTTCCTGCTCAACCCGCATCTGCCCGTCCAGGGCGTGCCGCGCGACCTCTATCTGGAGCGCAAGTTCGGCTCGGCCGGGGCCGCCGACAAGGTCTATCGCCGGGTGGTGGCAGCGGCCGAGGCCGAGGATCTGCCGATCGAGCCGCGCCGGATCCGGCGGCAGCCGAACAGCGTCAAGGCGCATGCCCTGCTCCTGGCCGCCGCGTCGACAGGGCGCTTCCTCGCCATGGCGGACGCCCTCTTCCGGGCCTTCTTCGTCGAAGGCCGCGACGTCGGCAGCTCCGCAGAACTCCAGCAGATCGGCCTAGCCGTCGGTCTCGATCGGGAGACGGTCGCCGAGGCGCTGGCCGAACCCGCGAGCCGGGCCGTGTGGTCGGCGCACGACGAGGCGTGCCGGATGGGGGTGAACGGCGTGCCGCTGTTCGTGTTCGGCACCGGCCGGACGATCGCCGGCGCCCAGCCCTACGAGGTGCTGCAGGAAATGCTCGACCTCGAGCGCTACGCGGTCGAGTGCGCCTGACCTACTCGGGCTGCCAGGCCTCGTAGTCGCCCGTCGCCTTCTGCCGCTGCCCGCCGCGCAGCTCGTGCCCGGCCGGGAGATGCACGATCGTGGTGCCCGTCAGGTTCGGCTGGTGCGGCTTTTCCCAGGGCTTCGTCGGCAGCGTCTCCGGCGAGGGCGGCACCGCCAGATTGTGGTTCAGCCAGGCGTGCCAGCCCGGCGGCACCGCACTGGCCTCGATCTCGCCCTGTGTCGCATAGACCACCCAGCGGCGCTCCCGACCACCGTCGACACCCGGCTGCCGATAATAGCGGTTGCCCGAATCGTCCTGGCCGACGAGTTCACCGAAGCGCCTCGTGTGCAGCCAGGTACCGATCCGGTTCTGCGTGAGCCAGCTTAGCAAGACGGAAGCACTCCTCTGCCCAGGGCAGCCCGGGCATAGGGAAGGCCCGCCGAACTGTCCAGCATCCCGCGGCATCACGGACGTTGCGCACAGCTTGTGGAAAAGACGGGACGGACCACCGTCCTGAGATCGGGGTCAGCCCCGCTCATCAATCGTAAGTGAACATCCGTGAGCCGCCCACCGCAACGTTTGTACCTGTGCACAACTCGCGGATTGATGCGAGCGTCCTGACGTAGCGACTGATCTGTAGACTGATTGAGTCGGACATTGAGAGCAGTTGATAGACGGCCGTAAACCGCGCGGCACCGCTGAGCCTTCCGTCGCTACGGCAACGGGCCACTAGGTTTAGTGATGTTGAGCCCCTACGGACACAACATGTTGTTGCCATGGCCGCCGCCAGGCGTTACCTTTGGGTCGTTGTTCGGCGCTTCCTGGCCGAGCCCGGCTGGCCGGCAGGGAACGTGACCCCCGCGACGCAGCTTTGGGGAAAGTGGGGATAAGATGCGCGACGTGATTGAGGCTCAGGCGGACCGCGACTAAGCTGACGGTTGATTGAGCTGAAATACGGCGTCCTCATCTTGCCCTGAGGCGACCGCGGCGCAGAGTTCGCGTTTGACGAACAACACGAGAACACCTTACGTTCCGTCAGGAGGAGAATCGTGTCCATGCAGATCCAGCGCCGCTTCACACGGCCCGGAGAGTCCCCTTACGCGGACATCCCGTTCCGGTTGGCGAGCAGCGAGATCAGGAACCCTGACGGTTCTGTCGTGTTCCGGCTGGAGCAGCTTGAGGCGCCCGCTGGCTGGTCGCAGGTGGCCATCGACGTCCTGGCTCAGAAGTACTTTCGCAAGGCGGGCGTGCCGGCACGGTTGAAGGCGGTCCGCGAGAAGGGTGTGCCGGCGTGGCTGGCGCGCCGGGTGGCGGACGAGAAGGCGTTGCAGGAGCTGCCGGAAGGTGAGCGGTCCATCGGCGAGACGAGTGCGGTCCAGGTGTTCGACCGTCTCGCCGGCACCTGGACGTGGTGGGGCTGGAAGGGCGGCTACTTCGCCTCGGAGGCCGATGCCCGCACCTTCTATGACGAGCTTCGCTACATGCTGGCCGCGCAGATGGCGGCCCCGAACTCACCGCAATGGTTCAACACCGGTCTGCACTGGGCCTATGGCATCGACGGCCCGGCCCAGGGCCACTTCTGGGTCGACGAGAAGACGGGCGATGTGAAGCCCAGCGACTCGGCCTATGAGCGCCCGCAGCCGCATGCCTGCTTCATCCAGAGCATCCGCGACGATCTCGTCAACGAAGGCGGCATCATGGACCTCTGGGTCCGCGAGGCGCGTCTCTTCAAGTACGGGTCCGGCACGGGCACCAACTTCTCGAACCTGCGCGGCTGCAACGAGCCCCTCTCCGGCGGCGGCCGTTCCTCCGGCCTAATGAGCTTCCTCAAGATCGGCGACCGGGCCGCAGGTGCCATCAAGTCCGGCGGCACCACGCGCCGTGCCGCCAAGATGGTGATCTGCGACGTCGATCATCCCGACATCGAGGATTTCATCAGCTGGAAGGTGCAGGAAGAGCAGAAGGTCGCCGCCCTCGTCTCGGGCTCGAAGCTCCTGCAGCGGCACGCGAATGCGATCATGGCCGCCTGCCACGATCCGGCAGCCGAGGGCGACCGCTTCGACCCGAAGCAGAACGCTGCTCTTAAGAAGGCCATTCGCGACGCGAAGAAGGTCTTCCTGCCCGAGGGTGCGATCCAGCAGGCCGTCACCTATGCCCGCCAGGGCTTCGTCTCGATCGACGTGCCGACCTACACGACCGACTGGGACAGCGACGCCTATCTGACCGTCTCCGGCCAGAACTCGAACAACACCGTCCGCGTCAGCGACGATTTCGTGGCGGCCGTCCTCGAGGACCGCGACTGGAACCTGACCCGCCGCGTCAGCGGCAAGGTCTCGAAGACCGTCAAGGCGCGCGATCTCTGGGACAAGATCGCCTACGCCGCCTGGGCCAGCGCCGACCCCGGCATCCAGTACGACACCACGATCAACGACTGGCACACCTGCCCCGCCTCGGGTCGGATCAACGCGTCCAATCCGTGCTCGGAGTACATGTTCCTCGACGACACGGCCTGCAACCTGGCGTCGCTGAACCTGATGACCTTCCGTCGCGACGACGGTTCGTTCGCGATCGACGAGTTCGTCCACGCCGTCCGCCTGTGGACGATGGTGCTGGAGATCTCGGTCCTGATGGCGCAGTTCCCCAGCGCCAAGATCGCCGAGCTGTCCTACCGCTTCCGCACCCTGGGCCTGGGCTTCGCCAATCTCGGCGGCCTCCTGATGGCCTCGGGCCTCGGCTACGACAGCGACGCCGGCCGGGCGCTTTGTGGTGCCATCACGGCCCTCATGACCGGCGAGGCCTACAAGGTCTCGGCCGAGATGGCGAAGGAACTCGGCCCCTTCCCGGGCTTCGCCGAGAATCGCGAGGGTACGCTCCGCGTCCTGCGCAACCACCGTCGTGCCGCCTGGAGCGAGAAGGCCGGCTACGAGCACGTCCAGACCCCGCCCGTGCCGCTGGATGCCGGCAACTGCGCCGAGCCGAAGCTGGTCGAAGCTGCCCGTCGCGTGTGGGACGAGGCGCTGGCCCTGGCCGAGCAGCACGGCGTCCGCAACGCCCAGACCACGGTCGTCGCCCCCACGGGCACCATCGGCCTCGTCATGGACTGCGACACCACCGGCATCGAGCCCGACTTCGCGCTCGTGAAGTTCAAGAAGCTGGCCGGCGGCGGCTACTTCAAGATCATCAACCAGATGGTGCCGCAGGCCCTCGAGACCCTGGGCTACGAGCCCGACGAGATCGAGGACATCACCCGCTATGCCGTCGGCCACGCGACGCTGAAAGACGCGCCGCACATCGACCACGCGGCCCTGCGGGCCAAGGGCTTCGACGGCGCGGCGATCGAGAAGCTGGAGCAGGCGCTCCCGTCGGCCTTCGACATCAAGTACGTCTTCAACAAGTACACCTTCGGCGAAGCGTTCTGCCGCGAGAAGCTGGGCCTCAGCGAGGCGCAGCTGGCGGATCCGCAGCTCGACCTCTTGAAGGCCATCGGCTTCTCGAAGGACGAGATCGAAGCCGCCAACCTCCATTGCTGCGGCACGATGACGGTCGAGGGTGCCCCGCATCTGCACGACGAGCATCTGCCGGTCTTCGACTGCGCCAATCCCTGCGGCCGCCTGGGCAAGCGGTTCCTCTCGACCTCCTCGCACATCCACATGATGGCGGCCTCGCAGCCCTTCATCAGCGGGGCGATCAGCAAGACCATCAACATGCCGGCCAACGCCACCGTGGCCGACTGCCAGGAGGCCTATCTCGAAGGCTGGCGCCTGGGTCTGAAGGCCCTCGCCCTCTACCGCGACGGCTCCAAGCTCTCGCAGCCGCTGGCCTCGATGCTGGCGGACGAGGACCTCGCCGACGAGGAGGAGGCCGTCGAGGAGAAGCCGCAGGCGCAGAAGGTGGTCGAGGTCGCCGAGCGTATCGTCGAGCGCTGGCTCACCGACCGCCGCCGCCTGCCCAGCCGCCGCAAGGGCTACACCCAGAAGGCCGTCGTCGGCGGCCACAAGGTGTACCTGCGTACCGGCGAGTACGAGGACGGCACCCTCGGCGAGATCTTCGTCGATATGCACAAAGAGGGTGCTGCGTTCCGCTCCTTGATGAACAGCTTCGCGATCGCGATCTCGATCGGCCTGCAGTACGGCGTGCCGCTCGAGGAGTTCGTGGAAGCCTTCAGCTACACGCGGTTCGAGCCTTCGGGCGTCGTCCAGAACAACGACAGCATCAAGATGGCGACCTCGGTGCTGGACTACATCTTCCGCGAGCTCGCCGTGTCCTATCTGGGACGCAACGACCTCGCCAACGTCGAGCCGGCCGAGTTGCGGCACGACGCGATCGGTCGCGGCACGCGCGAGGGCGACCTCGGCCGCGAGGTGGCGCAGGTCGCCTCTTCCGGCTACCTGCGCGGCAACCTCCGGCTCCTGGCCGGCGGCGGCGAGACCGCGACCTTGAAGAGATCGGGTGGTGGTGCGGGCACGGTGGTGGTCACCGACTTCGCCCGCCCCGCCGCCCCGACGAACAGCCGCGCCGAGCAGGCGCAGCTCGCCCGCCTCAAGGGCTATGTGGGCGATCCCTGCTCGACCTGCGGCAACTTCACGCTGGTGCGGAACGGCACCTGCCTGAAATGCGACACCTGCGGCTCCACCTCAGGGTGTAGCTAAGGGTCCGCATAGCGCTCCGTTGGGCAAGCGGGGCGTTCCTTTCCTTGTATTCTCCTCCAACTTTCGGGCCCGGTGGCGACACCGGGCCCTTCTTTCTCTACGGCTGCGCGAACAATTTTTATCCTAGGCCTTTAAGCCGGTTGCAGAGACTTAATTCCAGGTTGTAGCCGCACGGAAAGGCTGCTCCCTCCGGCTATGCTCAGCCCAGCGGAATGACCGGTGTTTCCAGCGGTGCGCGACGGCTGAGCAGACGGCAGCCCGTCTCCGTCACCACCACGTTCTCCTCGTGGACGAGCACGCATTTGCGCCCGTCGGGCTGGTCGAAGCCCAGCCCCGGCTCGATCGCCAGCACCATGCCCGGCACCAGCATCGTCTCGTCGTTCGGGTGGATCGAGGGCGGCTCCGTCAGCACGAGGCCGACGCCGTGCCCCATGCGGCCGACATCCGCCCGCCGCACCTCCTCCTCGCCCAGCACCCGGGCCATGGCGAGCCACACGTCCTTGCACCGGGCCCCCGGCGCGGCCGCCGCCATCCCCGCCTCCAGCGCCCGATGGAGGCGCTCGCTCAGCTCTCGCCATGCCGCCGATGGCGCCTCGCCGACCGCGAAGTTGCGGTCGAAGTCGCAGAAATAGCCGTCGACCTGAGTGCCGGTGTCGAGGATCAGCACATCACCTGACGCGAGTCGCCGCTCGGTCGGCCCGGTGTTGATCGTCCCGTACCCGCCCCGCCCGGAGCAGACCGTCAGATAGGGCGTGGCATCCGCCCCCCGCCGCAGCAGATCGATCCGCAGCGCCGCGCACACTTCGCGCTCGCTGGCCCCCGCCGTGACGATTCCGGGCAGGCCCTCGAACGCTGCCGAGACGATCTGTGCGGCCTGCTCGATCCGCGCCACCTCGCCTGCGGACTTCACCATCCGCACCCGGCGCGTCACCATCCCGCCATCGACGATCGCGGCCGGCGCCACCCGCTCCCGCAGCCGCATGAAATCCAGCGCCGGCATCCTGAGCTGCAGCTCCGGCCCCAGCTCCGCCCCGATCCGCCCGAACCTCCCGCCGGCTTCCGCCAGCGCCCCGGCGACGAGACTGACCCCGTCGTCCTCCGGCACCGGTGCGGGCCAGGTGCGCACGTCGCTCACCCACGAGGTCGCCGCCATGACGACGGCACTGCCCGTCGGGATGATCGCACAGGGCTCGCCCACCAGCGGGAGCACGCAGAAGAACGGCCGCGTCGGGCTGACCCAGGTCGGCGAATCGAACCCCGTCACGTAGCGGAAGTTCGCCTCCGTCGTGAGCAGCAGCGCGTCCAGCCGCTCTTGCTCCATCTCGGCCCGCAACCGCTCGATCCGAACTTCGAACTCGGCACGCTGAAACGTCGCGAACGGACGCGCCGGCAAGCTCAGCATCGGATGCTACCCCGTCAGAACCGGACCGAGATGCCGCCGTCGACGAACAGCGTCTGACCGGTGATGTAGCTGCTGTCGTCCGACGCCAGGAAGAAGGCCGCCGCCGCCAGCTCCTCGAAGCGGCCGACGCGCCCCAGCGGCAGCCGCCCGCCCGCGAGATAGATCGTCTTGAACTCCTCCGACTCGTACTCCTTCGAGCCGTCGGGCAGCCGGGCCATCCGCGTGTCGAAGCAGCCCGGTGCTATGGCGTTCACCGTGATTGCAAACGGCGCCAGTTCCACCGCCAGGCACTTCGTCAGCGTCGCGATCGCCCCCTTCGACGTGCAGTAGGGAATGCTCTCCGGCATCACCCGAAAGCCCAGGATGGAGCTCAGATTGACCACCCGCCCGGCCGGGCTCCGCTGCAGCAGCGGCAGGGCCGCACGCGTCACCAGCAGCACCGAATCGAGATTGACCGCCATCACCTGGTCGAGATCCGCTCCTGTGATCGTCGACAGCGGCGAGAAGTCGGCGATGCCCGCATTGTTGACGACGATGTCGAGCCGCCCCCACCGCTCCTCGGCAGCGGCCACCAGCATCGCCGCATCTTCCGCCTTCGACACGTCCGCCCGCCGGCTCAGCACCGCCTCGGCCCCGAAGGTCGCGACGAGCCCACCCGCCGCCGCTTCCAGCTCGTCCCCGTCGACGTCGCAGACGAGGACCCGGCAGCCCTCCTGCAGCAGCCGGGTCGCGATCGCGAGCCCGAGGCCTCTGGCCGACCCGGTGACGATCGCCACCCGGTCGACCAGCCGCCGACCCGCCCCGCTCATTGGACCGGGGTCGCCTTGACCTCGTTCCACAGGTTCGTGCGCATGGTGAAGTCCTCGGGTGCCGTCAGCCAGGCGAGCCGGCCGGCATAGTCGAAGTCCGAGGGGTTCGTCGTGTTGCCATAACCGTAGCGCTCGCTCATCGCGGCCCCGATCTTCTTGTCGAGCCAGAAATCGACCCAGCGCTCGGCCAATGCCGGGTCCTTCGCCCCGCTGCTGATCGCCCAGCAGTCGACCCAGCCGACGGCCCCCTCGTCCGGCACCGCATAGCCGACATCCAGGCCCTTCTTCTTCAGCTCCGCATATTGCAACTCGCCGAAGGCCGTCATCAGAACGGCGTTGTTCTGGGCGAACAGCGTGTCGCCGTCCTCGGCACCCGAATAGTAGGACATCAGGTTCTTCTTCAGCTCGATCAGCTTCGCCTTCACCGCCGCCGCCTGTTCCGGCGTCAGGTGGTAGGGATCCTTGATCCCCAGCGAGAGGGCCGTGTTGACGATGTTGTTGTTGCCGTCGTCGCCCATCAGCACGCGACCCTGATATTGCGGGTCCCACAGCACCGACCACGCCTTTGGTGCTTCGGGGAACGTCGCCTTGTCGTAGATCAGCCCCAGCGAGCCCCAGGCGATCGGCACCGCATACCGCTTGCCGTCGATCTTCGTCTGCGGGATGTCGCGGAAGCTCGGCAGCATGTTGCCGAGCCGGCTCAGCTTCGCCTCGTCCATCGGCTGGACGAGCCCCAGATCGGCATAACGCTGGATGATGCTCGTATCGATCGCGACCAGATCGTAGTCGGCCCCCTTGGAGCCCTGCATCTTGGCGATCATCTCCTCGGGGCTGCCGGCATAGGCGACGCTGACGTCGGCCCCGCTCTCCTTCTCGAACGCCTCCACCCAGTCCTTGTCGGCATAACCCTCGTAAGCCAGGATCCGCAGCGTCTCGGCCGAAGCCGAGCCCGCCAACCCCACCGCCACCACCATCGCCGCAACGAATCCGACCAGGCCTTTCATGGCCACCTCCGCCTTGGGCTGTTTCTTGTCGAGGCCGCTTCCACCAGCGCACGGCGACACTGCCCCGCACTGATGGGATGAATGATCGGTCAGCACCCTTGCGGAACGCAAGGGTGCAAACATGCTGCCGGGCAAAGCCGCGACCGCGGGCCAGTCAGACGATGTGTCTCTTCCGGCTTAATGCCGGACCAGCGCTGCGCGGGTCAGGCGATCGACTGCAAGCCTTTGGCCTTCACGAGATTCAGTAGCTTCAGCGAGGGCCCGTCCGGCCGCTTCTCGCCGCGCTCCCACTTGCTCACGGCATCCTTGCGGACGTTCAGATAGCTCGCGAACACCGGCTGCGATACCTGCTCGCGCTCGCGGAGTGCTTTGATCTCCTCCGGCGACATCGCCGTCACCGGAGTCAGGCACAGGGCGTCGAACTCACGCATGGTCGCCTTGTCGATGACACCGGCGCGGTGGAGACCGGCGGCGGTCTTCCGGACCGTGTCGAGGATCCCGCTCTCAGCCTTTCGTGCCGTCTTCGTCATCGCCCACGATCTCTGCGATCTCGCCGGCAGCACCGGCTATCCGCAATGCTTCGGCATCGAGGCCAAGAAAGATGCCAGCCAACTTCTTCAGCGCCCTCAGTTCCCTGGGCGTGATGTTCGCCTTCTCGTTCTTGGCAAAGCCATGAACGAAAAAGCAGTGTCCGCCCAACTTGAACAATATGATCGTCCTGAAACCGCCTGACTTGCCGCCGCCTGCGCGGGCAATCCGCTGCTTGTAGACGCCGCCGCCGAGATCGGCATCCCATCGACCGGAAGCCACGGCCTCGGCCGCAGCGAGCAACTCCCTGCTACCAAGATTCGCCTTCCGGGCGAACTTCGAGAACTCTTTGGTCCTGTAGACGCTCATGCGGTCTGGTTGTTCATCTTGGTGTAGCTCTAAGAGCTATAGATATCAAGTAGCTTCCTCGCGCACCCGCCTGCAGATCGGCCCGAGGCACCATGCAAGGGCGCAGACCCTTTGGGCTGACGTCGGCGCCATCCATCTCTAAGAAGCGGCGATAGCGATTGCGCTGCAAAGGACTCCCGCTTCTTGCCTTCCCTTGACCACCGCCTCTGCGTGGCGCCGATGATCGATTGGACGGACCGGCATTGCCGGTACTTCCATCGGCTGCTGGCGCCGCGGGCGCGGCTCTACAGCGAGATGATCCACGCCGGGGCCATCCTGTACGGCGACCGCGACCGGTTCCTCGCCTTCGATCCGGCCGAACATCCCGTCGCGCTGCAGCTCGGCGGCTGCGAACCCGGCGACCTCGCGACCGCCGCCCGGATCGGTGCCGACTACGGCTACGACGAGATCAACCTGAACTGCGGCTGCCCGTCCGAGCGGGTGCAGAAGGGAGCTTTCGGCGCCTGCCTGATGGCCGAGCCGGAGCGTGTCGCCGACTGCGTCGCCGCCATGCGCGCCGCCGTCGAGGTGCCCGTCACCGTGAAGTGCCGCATCGGCATCGACGACAGCGAGGAGGAGGCGTTCCTCCACCGCTTCGTGGCCGCCATCGCCGACGCGGGCTGCGGTACCGTCATCGTCCACGCCCGCAAGGCCTGGCTGAAGGGCCTGAGCCCCAAGGAGAACCGCGAGATCCCGCCGCTCCGCTACCCCGTGGTCCACGCGCTGAAGGCGGCCTTCCCGCACCTCGCCATCGTCCTCAATGGCGGCCTCCGCGACCCGGCCGTCGCGGCCCTGCACCTCGCCGACCTCGACGGCGTCATGATCGGCCGTGCCGCCTACGAGGATCCCTGGTCGCTCCCCGCCTTCGAGGCCGCCCTCTTCGGCCCCGCGCCGACTCCGTCCCGCAGCGAGATCGTCCAGCGCATGGCCGACTATCTGGCGGCCCGTCCCGGCCTGCCGCTGCGTGCCGTGAGCCGCCACATGCTGGGCCTGTTCAACGGCCTCCCCGGTGCCCGCGCCTGGCGTCGCACGCTGAGCGAAGCCCCACCTGACGCCGGCCCCGACCTCCTGCTCCACGCAGCCGGCCTCGTCCAGGAGCTGCCGCGAGCGGCCTGATTTCCTAGAACGGATTATTTTCCTTGACACGGGATGCCGCGCGCCGTAACCGACGGCCATGCGCCGCCCGCCTCAGCCCCTCGAACCCGCCGCCGTGATGCGCCGATTCCTGGCCTTCACCTGGCGCCTGGCGCTGGGCCTGGCACCGCTCACGGCGGCCCGGCTCTGCCGCCTCGGGACGCGCACGCGCCTCGCCTACCTAGCAACACCCGGTCTGGATCAGTTCGTCCTGATGCTGCGCGCCCGGTTCGAAGCCTCGGAGCCGCGCCGGCACCTCCTCGTCCTGGCCCAGCGGATCCTCGACCAGTCGGCACGGCAGGCACCCGACGTCGTCACGACGTTCCTCGATCTCTGCCGAAGCCGCGGCCAGGACGCCGCTACGCTCATGGCCGAGGGCGTGCTGCGCGCCGCCGCCCGCCCGTTCGAGCCGACCCGCGCGCGGAACGGTCTTGCCGTGACGCGCTGGCCCCGGACGGCCACGCCACCCGACCCCGAGCGGGCCACCTTCGCCCGCCTGCTGGCGGCCTTTCGCCTGCGCCTCGCCGAGCGCTATGCCCGGCACATGATCGGCTGCTTCCACGCCGAAATCGCCGAGGGCATGGACGACTGCCCGCCCGAGGACCGCCCCTACTTCACCTTCGCCGCCGCGACCGTCGACAGCTCCTGACCGAGCCGCGATTGCCGGACCGGAATGCTCGACACCCGCCTCGGGTGTCGAGCCGAAGGCGCTGGCCTCATGTAGGCCGAAGGCCGGTAGGCCAGCGCGCAAAACCTAACGAAACGCCGGCTCGTCGAAGCTGCGGAGCTTCCTCGAATGCAGCCGGTCCGGCCCCTCCTCGCGCAGGAGGCGGACGGTCTCGAGGCCGATCAGGAGGTGCTGGTTGATCCGCTCGCGGTAGAACTGGTTCGCCATGCCGCGCAGCTTCAACTCGCCGTGCAGCGGCTTGTCGGAGACGCAGAGCAGCGTGCCGTAGGGGACGCGGAAGCGGAACCCGTTGGTGGCGATGGTGGCACTCTCCATGTCGACCGCGATCGCCCGGCTCTGGTTCAGCCGCTCGAACAGCTCGTCGTAGCGCAGCTCCCAGTTCCGGTTGGCCGTGGTCGCCACCGTGCCGGTCCGCATCCGGATCTTCACGTCGCGCCCGGTGAGGCCGGTCACGTTCACGACCGCCTGCTGCAGCGCCACCTGCACCTCTGCGATCGGCGGGATCGGCACGAAGTGCGGCACCTCCTGGTCGAGCACGCCGTCCTCGCGGACATAGCCGTGGGCCAGGACATAGTCGCCGAGCTGCTGGCTGCGCCTGAGGCCGGCGCAGTGTCCCAGCATCAGCCAGCAATGCGGCCGCAGCACCGCCACATGGTCGGTGATCGTCTTCGCGTTGCTGGGCCCGACCCCGATATTGATCATCGTGACGCCGCGCCCGTCCGGCCGGGTCAGGTGGTAGGCCGGCATCTGCGGCAGATGCGAGGGCGGGGTTCCGCTGGCCGGCAGGTGGGTCAGCGTCGGGTTCGGCGTGACCACGTCGCCGGGCTCGACGAAGCGGTCGTATTCCGTCCCGCTGCCGACTTCGGTCCGCCCATAGTCGATGAAGTGGTCGACATAGCGCTGATAGTTCGTCAGCAGCACGAAGCGCTGGAAATACTGCGGATGCGTGCCCGTATAGTGACCGAGGCGGGCCAGACTGTAGTCGACGCGCTCGGCGGTGAACAAGGCCAGTGGTGCATAGGGCAGACCCGGAAACCGCCAGGTGCCATTGGCGATGTCGTCGTCGGTCATGCTGAGATCGGGCATCGCGAACAGATGCTGTACCCGGTTCATCTGTTCCGGCGACAACTGGGCCGTCACCTCCTCCATGACAAAGGGGAGCGGGATGGGCCGCGTGCTGATGCCCGTCACCACCGGCACCCGGTGATTGTGCATCAGGAGGCCGATCTGGGTCCGGAAATAGTCGGCGAACAGACGCGGTGTGGTGACCGTCGTGCCATAGAGCCCGGGGTCGTGCAGGGCGCCGTAGGCGATCCGCCCGTCGAGATTGAGGTCGCCCGGCTGGACCCGCGCACCGATGAAGGGATAGTGCGCGTCGACCTCGTGCGGGAGCTTGCCGCTGTCCGCATAGTGGCGGAACGCATCCCGCAGGCGGCTCGTGGCCCCCTCGTACAGCTCGATCGTGCGCTCGACGGCACTCTCGGCGTCGCTGTGGGCGATCGCGTCGCGAATGCCGATCCCGCCGAACGTGGCGAGCAGATCCTCGTGCATCGATACTCCCGGCTTTCGCGACGTGTAGCACGGCCAGGATGACGGGACAGCGTGCGGCCGCTCAGGGCGGCTCTACGGCCTCCCGCCAGGCCCCCGCATAGGCCTCCAGGCCCGGCACCGTAACGGGCGTCGCCGGCAGGAGGTTCAACTCGGCGGCTTCAGGCTCGCCGTGCCGGACGAGCAAAGCAGCCCCGACCGCCGCCCCGGCGCCGCTCGGCTCGACCAGCACCTCCTGCCCCGGCCGCAGCGCCGCCAGTAGGCCGGCGAAGCTCGGATCGACCGTGAACCCGCCGTCCAGCACGATCCGCCGCCGCGACCCCAGGAGGTCGAGGCAGCGATCGGTCACCAGGGCGGCGTAGACCGTCGCCAGCGCCTGCGTCGCCGCCGCCTCCGACGGTGCCGGCCCGACGATCCGCCCCTTCCGTGCCGAGCCCGGGAAGATCCCGTCCATGTCGGAAAAGCCCGGCAGCGCCATCGTCCCCTGCGCCACCACGCCGGCGACGTCCTCCGCCCGCGTCCGCACCCGCTGCCCGCCCGTCAGCCGCTCGAACTCCCGTCCGATCATCGCCAGCACGCCCGCCAGCGGCCGCCCGTCGGGCGCCGCATTGACGGTCATCCCGCGCCGCTCGCTGAGGTTCGACAGCGGCGTGTCCGGATCGAGCAGCACGACCCACGTGCCTGTGGACGCGATCGTCGCGTCGTCGATGCCGGCCGCGGCGTAGCGGTACCAGTTGGCCGTGCTGTCGTGGATTCCGCTCAGCACCGGAGTCGAGGGCGACAGCCCCGTCGCCTTCGCCACCTCCGGCTTCAGCGTGCCGAGCCGGTCCCAGGCCGGCCGCAGGGGCGGCAGCAGCCGCTCCCAGCCCATGACCTCGACGAGGCTGCTCCAGCGCCGGTTCGGTGCGTCCCACAGATGCGACTGCGCCGCCAGCGAGGTCACCTCCGACGCCGCGACCCCACAGAGCCGCCACGCCCAGTACTGCGGCAGCGTCAGATAGTGCCGGGCCCGCGCCACCGCATCCGGCCAGTCCCGCGCCTGCCAGAACAGCTGCCGTCCGATATGGGCGCAGTCGCCCATCACCGCCGAGCCCCGCTCCAAAAACGGCGGCATGACCTCCGCATAGTCCGCCATCAGGTCGGCCGGTGCGGTCCCCTCGTAGTCGATCATCGGCAGGACCGGCCCGTCCGCGTCGACCAGCACCGCCGCCGAGCCGTGCGCCGAGGTCACGAACGCCTCGACCTCGGCCTCCTGCCCCACCTCGCGCAGTGCCCCCAGCAGCCACGTCTCCACGGCCGCGAGGTCGATGTGCCGGTAGGGCGGCCCGTCCACGGCCCTGTTCGGCGTCGAGCGCTGGGCGACGACCCGGCCGCCGGCATCGATCAGCAGCAGCTTCAGGTTCGTCTTGCCGGAATCGAAGATGGCGACGGCCATGCCCCTCCTTGCGGTCGCAGGCGGCGACGGCCAGCTTGTAGCAGGCACCACCTCCGGGCCACAAAGGAGCCCATGAGCGAGATCGCCGACATCGCTCCCGTCGCCGCCCCCGGGCCTCTGGCCAAGGGTCTGCTGGGCGTCGTCCTGCTGCTGGCGGCCGCCTGCCTGCTCGCGCTCTGGCTCGCCGGTCGCCAAAGCGACCGCCAAGGCGAGCTTCTGGCCGTCTTCCCGCCCGGCACCTCGCCCGAGACCGTGCTCGGCTCCACCGCGCGTGCCGAAGGGTATCTGCTGGGTGCGACGGCCCTGCCCTGGACCTGGCACGTCACCGGCGCCGAGCCCGACTTCGCCGGCCGCCTGCTCCGCTCCGGCGCCGTCCTGGCCCTGCCCATCGAGCTGACCCGCGGCCTCGTGCTGGCCGGCTGCGTGGGGACGACGACCGCGCGCTAGAACCCGACGGCCTGCAAGCCGTCCTGCTGGCGCTGCACGAACGAATGGTTACAATTCTGAGTCGATTTTTCTACCATTAGTTGATATACATCTGAGCGCATAGCTACCACTGAGGCACCGATCAATGCGCAAAAGGATGTTCCACAACACCCCGTCTGAAGTTCACGGCGATGAAGGCGCTGATCCAAGGGTAGGCTTCGCTCGACGGGTTAATGCGCGTATGCGTGAATTAGGCATTAATCAGAGCGAGCTTGCCCGCCGTATGTCGGTGATTGCAGGCCGCGAGATTGGTCGGGACAACATCTCCGGCTACGCCCGCGCCAAGACCTTGCCGCGGCCTCAATTTCTCGACTGGCTGGCAAAGGCGCTGGAAGTCAGCGCCGAATACTTGTTCCCAAGAGGTTCAGTCTCGTCCGTTGAACGTGACTATCCGCCCTACGAGATTGTCACACTTCAAAGGATCATTGTATGCTGAAAGTCAACTTGGAGACAAGAACTTCTGTTGCACTAGCGGCTGTAAAACTTCTGTGCGACGCCAAATCTGACAATTTAGAGAGTTCTCCCAAGTGCTCTGTAGATAGAATCGAACAAAAAAACAAACATCTCTTGAGTTGTAACAACAGTTCGGTATCACCTATGCAAATTGAGCCTCAACTACAATCTAGCTAGAGCACTTTCTATCGAACTCTAGAACCCGAGCTGGACCAGGGTCCGCTCGATGGACGGCAGGTAGCTGCGCCCGAACAGGCGCAGGTGCACGAGCAGCGGCACCAGATTGTAGAGGTCGCGCCGCCGCCGCGCGAAGTCCGGCGCCAGCGGCACCAGCTCGGCATAGTGCTCGAAGAAGGCCCGCCCGAAGGTGCCGAACAGTGTGGTCATCGCCAGCTCGGATTCGGGATGGGCGTAGTGCACGGCGGGGTCGATCAGCGCCACCACCCGGTCGCCGCGCGTCAGCAGGTTGCCCGTCCAGAGATCGCCGTGGATCAGGGACGGATGCGCCGGCTCGTCGATCAGACCGTCGAGGCGCCCGGCCAGCCGTTCGATCCGGTGCTCGATCGCGGCCGGTAGCTCGCCCGCGGCCGAGGCCTCGGCCGCCATCGGCAGCAGCCGGTGGTCGCGGAAGAAGTGGACCCAGGAGTCCGTCCAGGGGCTCGGCAACACCAAGGGCCCGAGCCGCACATCCGCATGGTAGCCGAAGGCCGAGCCGGTCACGGCGTGCAGCCGGGCCAGGATCTCGGCCGCGTGCCGCTGGGCGAGGGTGCCGGGCGCACCCGCCGCGTCGTGCGGCACGTGCTGCAGCAGGAGGAGCCCCGGTTCCACCGCCAGCACGGCCGGGGTCGGCACGTCGGCCTTGCGCAGGTCCTCCAGCATCCGGGCCTCGAGCGGCAGGTCGGCCTCGCCGCCCCACTTGGCCACGACCGTGCTGCCGTCGTGCAGTTCCAGCTGCAGCACCTCGGCGAGGCACCCGCCGTGCAGGCGCCGCGCCTGCACCGGCCGGATGCCCAGCAGCTTCTCGACGCGCGCCGCCAGCGCCTCATCCACGGGCCGGTGTCCCCCGCATCAGCTCGCGCAGCAGGCCGTCGATCCCGGCCTCGATCAGGTCGAACGCGTGCTCGTAATCCTTGACCGTCCCATACCAGGGATCCGGCACGTCCTGCAGCCCCAGCTCCGGCGCATAGTTCAGGAACCGCTCGATGCGCGCCGTCGCGCCCTGCGGCACGACCCGCTGCAGAATCGTCTCGTGCCCCCGGGTCATCGGCAGGATCAGGTCGAACCGCTCGAAGTCCTGGCGCACCACCTGCCGGGCCCGCCGCTCCGGCAGGACGACCCCGCGCCGCTGCGCCACCTGCCGCGCCCGCGGGTCGGGCGGGTTGCCCCGCTCCTCGTCGCTCGTCCCCGCACTGTCCGCGACGACCTCGAAATCGGCCGCCTTCGCCTTATGGACCAGCAGCCCCTCGGCCGTCGGCGAGCGGCAGATGTTGCCCGTGCAGACGAAGAGCACCCGCGGCGGCTGCAGCACCTTTCCCGCCACGTCAGGTCGACCCGCTACCCGAATCGGAACCGCCGCCGCTGTCGGAGCCGCCGCCCGAGTCGGACCCACCGCCACTGTCCGAGCCGCCGCCGCCCGAGTCCGACCCGCCGCCGGAATCGGAACCGCCCCCGCTGTCGGAGCCGCCCCCCGAATCGGACCCACCGCCACTGTCCGAGCCGCCCCCACCGCCAGAATCCGATCCCCCGCCCGAGTCCGAGCCGCCACCCGAGTCCGAGCCACCGCCGGAGTCAGAACCACCGCCGGAGTCGGACCCGCCACCGCTGTCGGAGCCACCTCCGGTGTCCGACCCACCGCCCGTATCGGAACCGCCCCCGGCATCGGACCCACCGCCCGTGTCGGAGCCACCGCCGGTATCGGAGCCACCGGCGTCCGAACCGCCGGTATCCGAACCGCCGGTATCCGAGTCACCCGTATCGGAGCCCGTGCCCGTATCCCCGCCGGTGCCGCCACCCATACCGGTGGAGCCTCCGGTTCCGCCGTTACCCTGGCCGTTCGTCCCCGTAGTGCCGGTGCCGGCGGCGGCCGTTTTCGTACCCGACGAGCCCACCCCCTGGCGCGAGCCGCCGCCCGAGGTGGCGACCCCGCGGCTCTCGCTGTCCTTGCGCTGCCGCTCCCGCCGCTCGGTGAGGAACTGGTCGATGCTGGCCCGCTCCACCGCCGTCAGCGCCGGCTCGCTCGCCGCTGCCAGCGATGCCCCGCCCTGCTCGACCGGCAGGGCCGCCACGAAGGTGGCCATCGGGGCCACGGCGAGCAGGCGACCGGGATCGGCCTCGTCCGCCGCGGTGACGCCGATCAGCCGGCCGCGGGCGTCGAACAGCCCGCCGCCGGTCCCGGCCTTGGCCGGCGAGGTGGCCGTCTGCACCCAGTCCCCGTCGGGCCCACGGCCCTTCTGCACGACGCTGGTGCGGGCGATCTGGACCGGACCGCCCTCGGCGTCGCTGACGGCATAGACCGCTTCGCCGAGGCCGATGTCGCCGATCTCGCGCACGCTGGCGGCCGCCGGCAACTGCAGCTCCTTCGACAGGAGTCGGCACACCTTCTCGCCGGAATAGTCATTGTCGCGGACGGCCAGCCCGTCCTTCTCGCCCTTGACCAGCACGACGACGTCGGCACCGAGCAGCTTGGCGCAGTCGGTCAGGAAGGCTCCGTCCCCAACCGACACCGCCGATCCTTGCGCGATCTGCTGCGGCTTCGTGTGGCTGGGCTCGATCTTGAGCGCCACGAGATTGACGACCGCCCGCGTCGCCGACTCCGGAACGGCCGGCGGTGATGGCGGTGTGGGTGCCGCGATCTGCTGCTGGGTCGTGCTGCAGCCGGCCAGCGCCAAGAGGACGGCCAAGTGGCGCGGCTTCACGCCCCGCTTCCTATCGGACATCGAACATGCTCACGACCGTCGAGGTCGTGCCCTCCATGATGAGATCGACCCGCATCTCGTAGCGGCCCGCGGGCGCGTCGGCCGGAATTGGGATGAGATCGTCGTCGGCCCAGGTGCCGGGCCGCAGGCGGTAGTTCTGCTTGGGCGTTTCGACGAGCACCTTGCCCTTGTAGGTCAATCGCTTGCTCAGCGACACGTCGAGCTGTTGCCGCGGTGCTGCCGGGCAATAGGCGTAGACGATGCGGTGGCTGATGGTCTGGCCGGGCGCGGCCGACTGGGGCTGCGCCTCGGCGCTCAGCAGCCTCGCATAAGGCAACGGCTTGCCACGGCAGCCCTGGTCCTGCTCGGTCTGTGCCGTCATCGCCAGCTGCTTGAACCCGTTCTGGCGAATGGCAGGAAACTCGACCGCCGATGCCGGCTGCCCGGCCAGGACGAGTGCCGCGAGCAGCGCGCCCCTCAATCCTGGATGGTCCACCCGGACCCTCCGGAGCTCTGTGCCGGCTGCGCCTTCTCGGCCTTGGTCGTCTTCGGTTTGGGCGCCTTCTTCGCCTGTGTCGCCGGCGGCGTCGGTGTCGCGGGCGGGGCCGCCGGCGGCTCGACAGCCACAGGCGGCGGAAAGACCGGCGTCGTCGGTGCCGGGAGGGTCACCGGCACAACCGGCGATGCGGGGGCCGGTGTGGGGGCCGCTGGCGGGGCCGATTCGGCGGCCGGTGCCGCCTGTGGTGCCGCCGGCGGCGGAACAGTCGGCTCGACCCGCGGTGCGTTTGCGGTGTCCAGCATCCGCGGCTGCCGCGCCGCGGTCGCCTGGGTCTGACCGGGCTCGGCCAGGAACAGGTAGGCGAAGATGGCCGCCACCAGCGCCGCCGCACCGAAGGCCGGCCACCAGGCGCCCCAACCCCCATCCGCCTGAGGGGCCGGCTCGGGCGACCTGTGCCGTGACCGCGACGGCTGGGGCGCGGGCGGCTTCGACCGCACGGGACGCTCGCGCGGCTTCGGCGGCTCGGGGTGATAGCTTCGCGACATCTCCCGCACGACGTCGCCACCACGGCTCCCACGCGACCCCGCCGGCTCCGCGAAACTCTCCTCGGGCGGTTCCACGCGCCGACGCGACTCGGTGATCAGCTGCTGCAGCGGCCCGACGCGGCGGTCCACCTCGGCCCCGAACCGCTGGCGCAGGATCGCCATCGCCTGCTGCGGGTCGATGCCCAGCCCCGCCAGCATCTCGGCCGCCGACTGCGGGCGGCGCGCCGGGTCCTTCTCGAGCGAGCGCATGATCGCCGCCTCGAACGCGCGGTCGAGGCCCAGCCCGAGACCACGAAGAGGTGGCACGGGCTCCTTCGCCTGCGCGTTCATCAGCTCGAACTCGGTCGCCACGCTGTAGACGGGTCGACCGGCGACCAGCTCGTAGAGGACGATGCCGAGGCTGTAGAGGTCGCTGCGCGCGTCGCCCGGCTGGCCGCGGATCTGCTCCGGCGACATGTAGGTGATGGTGCCGACGATGTCGCCCGTGCGGGTCAGCCGCTTCGAGTCGGCGATGCGGGCGATCCCGAAATCGGTCAGCCGCAGCCGCCCGTCGCCGCTCAGCATCATGTTGGCGGGCTTGACGTCCCGGTGCACGACATCGGCCGCGTGCGCCGCCGCCAGTCCGGCCAGCGCCTGGCTGCCGACGGCCCGCGCCACCGCCTCCGGCAGGGGCCGCCGCGGCCGGGTGAGGTCCTGCAGCGTGCTGCCGAGGACCAGCTCCATGACCAGGAAGTGCTGGTCGCGGTCCTCCCCGACGTCGAGCACGGCCGCGATGTTGGGGTGGTTCACCCGTGCTAGCGCGTTCCCCTCCTGCAGGAGGCGGTCCACCAGCACCGGGTCGTCGGCATGCTCCGGCAGCAGCAGCTTCACCGCCACCGGCCGCAGCAACCGCGTGTCCAAGGCGGCGAACACGCGGCCGACCCCGCCTTCGCCGAGGCGCTGTACGATCCGGTAGCGGCCGAGCGTGCGCCCGATCATGGCCCGCCGTTCCGTCCCGGCACGCGCGTCGTGGTCAGGTCGGCGGCATCGTCACCGCCGGTGAGCACCCGGAAGACGCCGACGGTGACATTGTCGTGCCCCCCGGCCTCCAGGGCAGCCGCGATGAGCTTGTTGCAGACCTCGAACGGATCGCCCTCCGGCAGCAGCCGCGCGATCGTCGCGTCGCTGACACCGTCGGTGAGCCCGTCCGAGCAGAGCAGGAACGTGTCGCCGGGCTGGAGCTGCAGGGACCCCGGCGAGAGGAACGGCTCGATGTCCGGCTGCGTGCCGACGGCGGACAGGAGCACGTGGCGATGCGGGTGCTGGGCGGCGTCCTCCGCCGTCAGCTGCCCGTCCCGGACGAGCTGGGCCACCACCGTCTGGTCGTCGGTGAACTGTCTCAGCAGGCTGCCCCGCATGCCGTAGAGCCGGCTGTCGCCGACATGGGCGAAGTAGCCCTGGCCGCGGTCGACGACGACCGCCGTCAGCGTCGTGCCCATGCCGGCCAGCGCCGGCTCCGCCTGCGCCCGGCCCCAGACGCCCTGGTTGGCGTCGCGGAACGCCGTCGCCAGCATCTCCAAGGGATGCGTCTCGTCGAGGAAGTGGCGCATCACCGCAGCGCACGCGATCTCGCTCGCCTGCTCGCCGGCGACATGCCCGCCCATGCCGTCGGCGACGACGAAGATGGCGCGGTCCGCCCCCGCCCGCTGCAGCTGGTAGGCGCAGCGGTCCTCGTTCACCTCCCGGAGCAGACCCGGATCGCTCAGCATCGCCCCTTCGATCCGCAGGGCGGCGACCGGAAGCTGCTCGAGTGGATGCAGGCTCAGGGGCATTGATCGCCGATCAGCTCGACACCTTCAGCAGGTCGTTACCGTAGCGGATGGGCACGGCGAAGGCCGCCCGGTTGCCCATCATCGTCATCAGCCCGATCACCTGGCCTCGGGAATCGAAGACGGGTCCGCCGCTGCTGCCCGGTCCGATCGCCTGGGTCGAGAGCTGGAACATGTCGCCGAGTTCGCTGAGGCGCGTCCCCTTCTCCGCGTCGGGCGTGATCTTCGCCCCGACATTGGCGATGATCCCCTCGGCGATGGTCGGCTGCGGTACCGCTTCCGTGATCGTGCGGACGTCGCCCTTCTGGATGGTCTCCTGCACGTTGATCGTGGCCGGCGTGATGTTCGGATAGCCGATGACCGTGACCGCTTCGCCGAGGGCGAGCGGCTGGTCGGAAGGGGCCAGCATCACCGGCGTCAGCTGCTGGGGCACGTCGATCTTGATCAGCGCCACGTCGGCCTCGCCGGAGGTGCGGATCAGCGACGCCGCCACGCTGTTGGTGGTGCCCGGGAACCGGACCGACAGACGGTCGAGGCGGCCTTCGAAGGCGGAGCCCGGATCGCCGGCGGCGACATCCTTGCGGAACAGAGGCGCGCCGTCCGACGGCACCCAGCCCTGCAGCTTCAGCAACGCCGCCCGCTCGGTGGCGGAGGCGGGCCGTGCCTTTTCCTTGCGGCCGCCATAGTCGACGACGAACGGCTCGTCGGCATAGCTCATGACCTGGGACGGATCGAATTCCATCAGCCAGCCGGCGGCCACGTGCTTGTTGGTGAGGATGAAGCCGTTCGGCGTGACGACGAAGCCGGAGCCGTGCCCGGTCTCGGCGATGGCCAGGTTCGACTGGTTCTCGTCCTCGATCGTCAGCCAGCGGGCGACGTTACCGTCGGGCATCGAGACGAACAGGGGATGGCACACGCCCCCATCGGTCAGGCACCGCTGGTAGACCGCATTCCCCGTCGCCTTGTCGTAGAGCCGCCAGGACGCCTCGACGAGCACCGTCGAGCCGGCATAGCGCTCGGCGACCTGCCGGCGCGTGAGATCCTGCGAGTCGACCTTGGCCGCCACCTGGGCCGCCTGCGCCTCGACCTCCGCCCGCTTCGCCGCCTCGGAGCGCTGCTGCTGGAAGAGATACGCCCCCGCCCCTCCGACCAGCAGGATCAGGGCCGCCGCGGCGTAGCTCCAGCGGCGCGAGGTCTGGCGGCGGTCGCTCGCCACCTGCGCCAGTTCGCGCTGCAGCGTCTGCCGGCCCACGACGGACTTTTCCGCCGAGCCGGCGATGCGCGTGGCCGGCGACGCCGTCGACGCGATGCCCTGCTGGCGCGTGCGCGGCAGGAGGTGTGCCGGCCGCGGCTCGACGTCGAAGACGAAGCTGGGGCCGCCGCTGCCGAGCTGGACGGTGTCGCCCGGCATCAGCTCGACCTCGCGGGCGATCGCCGCCTCGTTGACGAAGGTGCCGTTCGAGCTGCCGAGGTCGGCCAGCTGGAACCGCAGCTCGGGCTCGTGCTGCACCGTGATCCTGGCATGACGCCGGCTGACCAGGTCGTCGCTGCCGCCGCCGAACGCGATGGCGGATGCGGGATCGCGTCCTAGCGTAAGCTCGCCCGTCGTCTCGAGCGGAAAGATCTCGACCTGGTTGACCTTGCTGCCGCTCAGATGGCGGATGACTATCCTCGACATCGACGCCCTTACCCCCGCATGCTCGAAGCCATGTCGTCAGACGGCTAGGCCACCTGACGGAAACATCACCGAGCACGATGCGAGAGCGGCCCTTTGCGGTCAATGGGCCGGATTGTACCGGACCTAGTGCGTCGAATCGTAGGCGGCGTAGGGAGTGGGCGGTGTCGGGTTCAGCGTCCAGTCGCCGCCGCAATTGTGGCCGATGCCGTACTGGAGGGTGGACTGCTCCTCGTAGCGGTTGCGCCGCGTCGTGACGCCCAGGAGCGCCGAGCTCGGGGCCGCGACCGCGACGGTGGCGACGCAGGTCACACCCTTGAACAGCATGTAGAAGGGCGTCCCGATGACGGCCACCACGTCGCCGCCGCGTCGCTCGGCCGCCATCTCGCCGGTCTCGTTGGGTGCCGGAGTGGTGCAGGCGGCCAGCAGCAGGGCCATCAGCGTCAGAGCGGTGCTGCGCATCACGGGTACTCCTCTGCGGGCCGGAGGGAGAAATCGAACAGCACGTCCTCGCCCATCAGATGCCGGCGCGACGGCGGACGCAACGCGTCCTCGAGCCGCTCGGCTTCGGGCAGGTGGATCGCCGGTCGGCCGGCGCCGAGCAGCATGGGTGCCACCAGGAGCTGGAGGCGGTCGATCAGCCCGGCGGCGAGGAACCGGCCGACGGTGACGCCCCCGCCCTCCACGAACACCCGGGTCAGGCCCCGCTCGGCGAGGCAGTCCAGCACGGCGGCGGGATCGAAGGCGCCGTCCTCGGCATCCAGATGGACGATCTCGGCCTGATCCGTCAGCCTGCCACCGCAGGAGCCGGCCCCATTGCGCAGGATCAACGACGGTGCCGCCCCGTCGTGGAGGAGCTGGCTCGACGCCGGCAGGCGGCCGTGCGGATCGATCACGACCCGCACCGGATTGGGGCCGGCGACGTGACGCGTGGTGAGACGGGGATCGTCCAGGGCGGCGGTGCTGGCACCCACGATCACGGCATCGGCCAGTGCGCGGACGCGGTGCTGATAGGTGAGTGCGGCCTCGCAGTTCAGCGAGCGCGACTGGCCTCCCCGGGTCGCGATGAACCCGTCGAGCGACTGGCCCAGCATGGCCGTCACGTGCCGCTCGCCGCGCGGGGTCAGCGCCACGTCGAGCAGTATCTCGACGAGCTCCATACCCTTATCGTCGAGCCGCCCTGCACCTTCGATCACCCGCACCGGCCGGCGGCCGAGGACGAAGCCATCGACGGCCACCAGGTCCGCCGAGGGCGCGGCATCGCCGGCGGTGCGCGCCGCCAGCAGCAGGTTCCAGGCGATGTCCGTGCTCGCGTCAGCCATGCTCGTCCCGAGTGGTCGATGCCGGTGTCCTCGCCCCGACGACCGACAAGCTGTAGATCCTGTTAACACGTAGCGTGCCCCGCCGCAGGCGCAAAGCCGCCCTCGCGAAGATTTCAGTCCGCGTGTCCGGACGCGGTGCTAAGGGGACGCCATGCCGAGGACGACGACGCCCCAGGCTCAGGGGCCTCACACCCATCACGGGTCGCTGCCGCGCGACGTGCGGCTCGATTTCTTCCGCGGCCTCGCGATGTTCATCATCTTCATGGCGCATATGCCGCGCAATCCATGGAACGACTGGATACCGGCGCGGTTCGGGCCGTCCGACGCTACCGAGATCTTCGTCTTCTGCTCGGGCTTCGCCTCCTCGATCGCTTTCGGCGGCACCTTCGCCCGCCACGGTTTCGCCATCGGCACCTTCCGGATCCTGCACCGCTGCTGGCAGGTGTTCTGGTCGCATATCGGCCTCTTCTGGGTCGTTCTCGCGATCACGATCGTGGCAACCGCAGCGACCGGCATCGACTATCTGCACGAGATGAACCTCCGCCACTTTCTGGCCGAGCCCGAGCGCGGCGTGGTCGGGCTGCTCACACTCACCTACGTGCCGAACTATTTCGACATCTTGCCGATGTATCTCGTGGCCCTGGCGCTGGTGCCGCTGATGGTGGGGCTGGCCCGCATCAGCCCCTGGCTTGCCATGGCCGCGTCGGGCCTCATCTACCTCGCCGAATGGACGGTCGGCCTCGACCTTCCGGCCGAATGGTGGTCCGATCGGAGCTGGTTCTTCGATCCCTTCGGCTGGCAGTTCCTCTTCTTCACCGGCTTCGCCTTCGGCTCCGGCTGGCTGCCCGAACCCCTCCGCGACCGCCGCCTGCTCTGGGCCTGCGTCGCCTTCGTCCTCGTCATGGTGCCGCTCAACTGGGCGCCGATCTGGTCCCGCTACGATTGGCTCGACTGGTTCAGCCTCCAGTTCGTGCCGTGGAAGGACAAGAGCCACTTCGGCATCCTGCGCTGGGTCCACTTCCTGGCCCTGGCTTATGTCGCGCTGTGGATCGTCAACGGCCGCCCCGATCTGCTGCGCTCGCCGGCGGTGCGGCCGATCGTGCGGGTCGGCCAGCAGGCCCTGGCAGTCTTCCTCTGGAGCATGGCCTTCGCCTGGACCATGGGCATCCTGCTCGACCAGATCGGCCGCAACGCGCTGACGATCACCGCTGCCAACCTGATCGGCTTCGCGAGCCTCGTCGGCGTCGCCTACCTCGCCGGCTTCGTGAAGGAGCAACCCTGGCGCCGCCGCGAGGGGCGTGTCCGGCTGCATCTCGGCCACGAGCACGCCGGCGCCCTCGCCGTCCCCGGCGAGTAGGACGTCAGTCGGTCTGAGGCGCGCGGGGTGCCGTCACTGCGGCGGGTGCCGCGGCCCCTGTCACCGGAACGCGTTCCGGTCCCGGCCGCAGCGCATGTCCGGCCGCCCGCACCACAGGTTCGGGATCGATCTCCTCCGGCGTGGCACAGATGCCTAGCCGCACCAGCAGGCGGCCGAACCCCGCCCGCGCCGTGCCCCAGGCGAACGGAATCGCCAGCAGCAGCGGCCCGCAGAACAGGACCGCCCACACCCGTGCCGCCGGTGGTGCGAGCGCCATGACGGCGGCACCGAGCACGAGCCCCAGCAGCGCCTGCGGCCACAGTCCGCGGCAGGCCTCCGCCAGCGGCACCACGCGCTGGTCACGCAGCTGCGCCTCCCAGCGGATCGTCCGGCCGAACATCATCCCGCCGACGAAGATCGTCTGGCCGACCGCCAGGATGGGGGCCAGCAGGAACGAGAAGACGAGCTCGGTCAGTGTCGAGCCCAGCAGCCGCACGGCACCGCCATAGCCGGACCGCACCTCACGGCTGGCCATAGCCTGCAGCACCCCCGCCAGCTTCGGCATGAACACGATCGTCATGGTGACGGCGAGGAGCGCCCAACCCTCCCAGGCCGCCGGCCGGCCCAGCAGAGGCTCCCCGGGTGCGCCCGGCCCGGACAGGCCGGCACCGATCGCCCCGCCGAAGCCCAGGAGCGAGAACAGCACCCAGGCCGGCCCCGAGACGTACATCAGGATCGCCAGCAGCAACTGCAGCCGGCCCATCGCGTGCAGGCCCGGCCGGCCGATCAGGTCGAGATATTGCCAGTTCCCCTGGCACCAGCGCAGGTCGCGCTTGATGAACTCGGGCAGGGCCGGCGGGTTCTCCTCGAAGCTGCCACCCTCCTCGGGCACGACGCGCACCTGCCAGCCGGCACGACGCATCAACACCGCCTCGACCTGGTCGTGGCTGAGGATGCGTCCGCCCAACGGTGGCCCGCCCGGCAGCACCGGCAGGCGGCAATGCGCCATGAAGGGGGCGATGCGGATCATCGCATTGTGGCCCCAATAGGGCCCGCAATCGCCCTGCCACCAGGCGCTGCCCGTCGTGTAGGAGCGCATGCCGTGCCGCATCCCGAACTGGAATATGCGCGCGAACGGGCTCCGGTTGGGCAGCCCCACGATCAGGCTCTGCAGGATGCCGACCTCGGCATGCGCCTCCATGACGCGCGCCAGTCTGAGGATAGCCGCGCCCGACATCACGCTGTCGGCATCGAGTACCAGCATGTGATCGAACCGGCTGCCGTGCGTCTCCAGCCAGTCCCAGAGATTGCCCGTCTTGTGGCCCTCGTTCCCGGACCGCCGGCGATAGTGGCAGCGCTCCGGCCGCGGCTGGCGGGCGCGCCAGCGCTCGAACCACGCGGACTCCTGGGCAGCGATGTCGCCGTCCTGCGTGTCGCTCAGCACGAAGAACTCGAACGCACTCGCCTCGCCCGTGGCGTCGAGGCTGTCCACGGTGGCCCCCAGATGGCGGAAGACCCGCTCCGGCTGCTCGTTGAACACCGGCATCAGCACCGCGATCCGTGAGCGCAGCGGCGCCGGACGGCGGCCGTCGAGGGCGCAGGGCGTCACCAGCGCTACGGGGTCGCGGGACAGAGTGAGGATCCCGAGGCCGATCAGGGCGTTCCAGAAACCGATGACGTTCCACGGCAGCATCAGGATGAACAGCAGCACCAGAGCCGCCTCGACCTCGGCCAGCCCGTCGCCGCCCAGGACGCGCAGCATGGCCAGCACGAGGGCCGTCATCGTCACGCCGGTGAGGAGGCCGAACGCGAGCCGGCGCCGCTTCAGTCGTGCCGCCTCCGCGAGGTCTGCCGCACGCGGGGTCGGGCACGCGAGGATATCGTCCACCAGGGCCGCCGGTACCTTGTTGTGTCGCCGCTGCTGCCTGTACAGCACGGCCGGGGTCAAGTGCTTCACCGCAGCGGGATACGGGGCGCCTAGTATGGTGGACCACCGCTCGCTACATAGTGATCGCGCGTGCTGCTCCTGAACCGGCTCGGCGGACACCACGTAGAAGCGGCACCGAGGATTGAACGGGCGAGACCCGGAGGCATCATGACGTATTCGGCCGAACCATTGCCGCGGACACCGATACTGGCGGTTGAACATGCCGCCCGGGTCCTGCGCATGGGTGGCTTCGTGGTGCTGAGCGATCAGCCCGGGCGAGCGCTGCTGGCGGCCGAGAACGCCGCCGCGATCGGCGCCGACCCGTTCCGCGGCCCGCTGCCGCGCGACCTGCAGCTCGTCCTCACCGGACAGCGGCTGGCGGCTCTAGGCGTGCCCTGCGCGGCCGAGGCCGATTACGGCGTGCACCTGAACGGCGCCGCGAGGCCGGCCCTGGTGGCTGCCCTCATCGATCCGACGAGCCCCGTGTCCGAGGCGGCGAAGGTCGTGGCCGCCACGGCGAAGGCGCCGGTCTGGGACGTCGGGCCGGCGATCGAGCTCTGCAAGCTGGCGGGTCTCCTGCCGGCGGTGCTGGTGACGGCGGTCGAGAACATCCCGCATGGTGCCGAGCGTGCCCTGATCGAGACCGGGTCCGTCGTCGCCTACCGGCGCCTCCAGGCTTCCTCGCTCCGCCCGGTGAGCGAGGCGCGCGTGCCCTTGGCCGATGCCGAGCAGGTCCGCGTCGTCTCGTTCCGCCCGATCGACGGCGGCCCCGAGCAGTATGCGATCCTGGTCGGCGAGCCCGAGCGCCAGGCGGCACCTTTGGCCCGCCTGCACTCCGAGTGCTTCACGGGCGACCTTCTGGGCTCGCTCCGCTGCGACTGCGGCGACCAGCTCCGGGGTGCCATCCGGCGGATGGCCGAGGAAGGGGCCGGCGTGCTGCTCTACCTCGCCCAGGAGGGCCGCGGCATCGGCCTCGTCAACAAGCTGCGCGCCTACATGATCCAGGACCGCGGCCTCGACACGGTCGACGCCAACCATCACCTCGGCTTCGACAATGACGAGCGCGACTTCTGGTCGGCGGCCACGATCCTGCGCCAGCTCGGCATCGGGCGGGTGCGTCTATTGACCAACAACCCGACCAAGATAGACCAGCTCCGTCGCTACGGCATCGAGGTGACCGGCCGCGTGCCGCACATCTTCGAGTCGAACGCGCACAATCACGACTATCTGCTGACCAAGGCGCACAAGAGCGGCCACATGCTGACCGCCGACGACCTCACGGCAGGGTCGGACGCGCCGCGCCGGCTCAAGATGGTCTGACGGTCCGGGCGGCCCCGCGGCCGCCCGTCACGCCGATGCAGCTCTACGACCGTCTCTACGGGCTCGTGCGCTCGCTGCGCATGTATTACGGCGACCCGGCCCATCGCCGGCGCAGCAGGGCGTTCTACCGCGGGCTCGTGCGCCCGGGCGATCTCTGCTTCGACATCGGCGCCCATGTCGGCAACCGCAGCCGCTGCTGGTCGAAGCTCGGTGCCCGCGTCGTCGCGGTCGAGCCGCAGCCCGATTTCGTGCGCTTCCTGCGCTGGCTCTTCCGGGGCGATCCCAACGTCACGGTGGTCGACGAGGCCATCGCTGCCGCACCCGGCCGCCTCACCCTCCACATCAGCCGCCGCACGCCCACGGTGAGCACCGGCTCCGCCACCTTCATCGCCGAGACCCGACGCGCCGAGTCCTTCGCCTGGGTGAACTGGGATGCCCGGCACGAGGTCACGGCCACCACGCTGGACCGGCTCATCCAGGTCCATGGCCGGCCCGATTTCGTGAAGATCGATGTCGAGGGCATGGAGCACGAGGTGCTGCGCGGGCTGAGCCAGCCCCTGCCCTGCCTCTCCTTCGAGTTCATCCCATCCAGCCTCGACAGTGCTCTCGGCAGCATCGACCGCCTCGAAAGCCTCGGCCGCTACCGCTACAACCTCGCCCTCGGCGAAGGCCTGACGTTCGTCCACGAGGACTGGATCGACGCCGATTCCGTGCGCAGGTGGCTGAGTGCGCGCGACCCGAACGGCGACTCGGGCGACGTCTATGCGCGGCTCGAGGCCTAGGGCAGGACCAGCGCATCGATGTGGCCGACGGTCAGCGAGGAAGCCCCCTCGGCGATCAGGGCCGCCCGCCGCTCCGCCCACGCCCTGATCGGCCCCTCCTGCTCCGGCGCCATCGCGAGCGCGGCCGAGACATAGCCGTCGAGCAGGGCCTGCTGGATCGCCCGATCCGCGGGCCCGAACCGCCAGTCACTCGTCGCCGTGTGCACGTCGGGCAGGTCGCCCAACGCCGCCGCTGCCATGGGTCCGAGGGCGGGACCGAAGCCCTTGTCCGTCCCCTGATGGCGGTTGACGAGACTCAGCACGAGGCCGTCGAGCGGCTCCGCGGGACTCCACTCGATCCGCCCGTCATAGGTGAGCACGACGTAGAGGGCGGCACCCAGCCGGGCGCGCAGCGCCAGCAGCCGCAGCAGCCAGCGCCGGCTGACCAGATCCAAAAGGGCGGACGAGGTGATCACGTTCGCCTGCACGTCCGCGAGCCCTTCGAGCTCCGCCGCCAGATCCGCCCGCCGCCATTCGACGGACACACCCTGAGGAGCGCTGAGACGCTGGCCCGCGGCGATCAGCCCCTGATCAATCTCCACCAGGGTCCAGCGCTGATCCGTTCCCAATCCAGCGGCGGTGCAGCGGAGATTGCTGCCCGTACCGGCACCCAGGTCGAGAACGTGCAGCGGACTCCCGGCAGCCCAGGCGGCGAGTCGGCCGAGGAGATCCTGCGAGCGGGCCGCGCGGTCGTAGGGCTCGCGCAGGCTCAGCCAGTCGGACGAGAAGCCCTCGCTCAAGCGGGGGGCCGACCCATGAGCAGCGCCTGCTCGATCGCGGCTGCCGTGTCGCTCCAGCGGGGCAGCTTCTCGCGTACCCGGAGCGCTCCTGCCCGCAGCGCACCGCGCAGCGACGCGTCCGTTAGGTAGCGCCGTAGGGCGGCGCGCAGGCCGGCGACGTCGCCCGGCCGGACGAGGATGCCGGCATCGGGTGGCACGGTGTCGGCGACGGCACCACCGGCGGTGGCGATCACCGGCAGGCCCCTACCCAGGGCGTCGGCGACGGCCATGCCGTAGCCCTCGTACCAGGAGGCCGAGACGAAGGCGTCGGCCCGCTCGTAGGCCGCCGCCAGCGCCTCGGGCTCGATCTCGCCCAGAAGATGCACGCGGTCGTCGAGCCCCTGGTCTTCGATGAACGCTTCGAGGCGATGGGTCAGGCTCCGGTCGCGCGCAGCCCCGGCGCAGACCAGCAGCCAGTCCAGCTCCTTCAGCCCGGCCAGTGCTTCCAGCAGCACGAGATGACCCTTGCGCGGGATCAGCGTACCGACGCAGAGCAGCGATCCGGCACCCGAGCCGCCGCCGACGGGGCCGCGCTCCGCCCCTGGCATCGCCACCGTCAGCCGCTCCGGCCGCACGCCGAACTCGGCCGCCAGCGCACGTGCGGTCATCTCGCTGGTGGCGATCACCCCCCGGGCCTCGGCCAGCGCCGCCTTCTCCTCTTTGCGCAGGACGCTCGCCCGCATGGGCGTCATGCCCGTTTCGAGGCAGAGCGGGTGGTGGACGAGCGCCACGATGTCGAGCCGGTGCCGCCTCGCCGCCGCGATCGCGGCCATGCCGGCGAAGGCCAGACCGTCGATCACCACCGTCGTCCCGCTGGGGAGACCGTCGAGGGCGTCCGCCGTGGCAATGGCGACGGCACCGTCCTCGAACGCCAGGCCTTCCGGCAGGCTCAGTTCGTGCACCTCCCAGCCCCGCTCCGCCAAGGCGGCGAAGGCGGCATGGTCGTAGACATAGCCGCCCGTGCGGGTGGTGAGCTGACCCGGAAAGGCCAGGACGACGGCGTTGCGCGGGCTCAAATGGCGGCCTCGTAGCCGGCCCAGGCGATGTGGCTCTCCCACAAGGTCACCTTGAGCGACTTCACGGCTTCGCCGCCGGGGCCAAGGCGCCCGGTCTTGATGGCGTCCCGCATCTGCTCGAACACGTGCTTGGCCAGGAACTCGGTCGTCGTGTTGCGGCCCCTGAACTGCGGCAAGTCGTCGAGGTTCTGGTAGTTCAGGGCACCCAGCGTCGCCTTCAACGCCTCGTGTGCGCGGCCGATGTCGACCACGACCCCGTCTTCGGTCATCTCCGGCGCCTTGAACTCGACGTCCACGACGAACGTCGCACCGTGCATCTTCTGTGCTGGACCGAACAGTTCGCCCTTGAAGCTGTGGGCGATCATGATGTGGTCGCGCACGCCGACGGTGAACATAGGCTCTACTCCTTTGGGTCCTGCCGATAGCTGACCGGTTGACACAGGATCGGCGGCCCCTCGGCGAGGGCCGGCATGACCTCGGGCAGCCGCTCGAAGGCTACGGGCTCGGCCAACAGGCAGTCCAGCACGGGCTGGCACAGCAGCCCTAAAGCTTTGGCAAGCCGGCGGTCATGCGGCCATCGCGGCCGCATCGCCGGTGCCACCCTGCCGACCTGAGAGGACATCAGCCGCAGCCGCCGGCTGTGGAAGGCCTCGCCCAGCGGCAGGCCCACCTCGCGGTCGCCGTACCAGCTGAGCTCCACCACCGTCGCCTCGACGCCGGCGAGTTCCAAGGCACGGCGCAGCCCCGCCGGATTGCCCGAGGCGTGCACGACGAGGTCGGCATCGCCGTCCAGGGCATCGGGATGGGCGAAGCGGACACCGAGCGCCTCGGCCTCCCTCGCGCGCGGGGCATAGACGTCGGCCAGCGTCACCTCGGCCCCCGGCAGCCGGCCGCACAGCCACGCGACGAGGCAGCCGACGACCCCGCCGCCGATGATATGGATCCGGGCACCCGGCAGGGCGCCGGCGTCCCACACCGCGTTCAGCGCCGTCTCCATGTTGGCTGCAAGGACGGCACGCGACGGCGGCAGGTCTTCGGGCAGGATCGTCACCGCAGCTTGCGGCACGCAGTAGACCGTCTGGTGCGGGAACAGGCAGAAGACGTGGCGGCCCAGCAGATCCTCCGGACCGGCTTCAACGCGCCCGACGCTGCAGTAGCCGTACTTGACCGGGAACGGGAACCCGCCGGCCTGGAAGGGGGCGCGCATCGCCGACCATTGGCTGGGCGGCACCCGGCCCATGGCGACGAGTCGCTCGGTGCCGCGGCTGATCCCGCTCCAAAGGGTCCGCACCCGCACCTCGCCCTCCGCGAGGGCGGCCAGAGGCTCGGCCCGAATCTCGCCGCGGCCCGGCCCGGTCGTCCAGTAGGCGTGGGTTTGCACGACCCTGCTCAGCCCGTCGGCCGTGTCGACCGGCGAGCGCCAGGGTCGAGGAGGCTCGGCCTCACCTGGGCTGCTTCGTCCTTACCGTAGAGGTGCATGAGAGATCCCACTGACCGCGTCGCGCCTACCTATCTGTGGAACGGGGGCGCTGCGGCAAGCCTGGATGACATCGCCGCCGCGGTGCCGGCATGATAGCGACGGACCTGACGACACGAGGCTTTCCTGTGGCTCACGACCACGCGCACGGTCATTCTCATGCCCACGGCCATGGGCCGGGCACGCACGACCGGGCTTTCGCCATCGGCGTCGGCCTCAACCTCGCCTTCGTCCTGGTCGAGGCGACAGCGGGCTTCTGGGCGGGCTCGCTGGCCCTCATCGCCGATGCCGGCCACAACCTGACCGACGTCGGTGCCCTGGCGCTGGCCTGGGGTGCGGCAGTCCTCGGCCGGCGCCCGCCCACGGCACGCCGCACCTACGGTTACCGGCGCGCCTCGGTGCTGGCCTCGCTCGTCAACGCCGTCGCCCTGCTCATCGGTGTGGGCGCCATCCTGCTCGAGGCCATCCGACGGCTGCAGGATCCGGCACCGGTCGAGGCGGGGGTGGTCGGTGTCGTCGCCGCCATCGGCATCGCGATCAACGCCGGCACCGCCATGCTCTTCGCCCGCGGCCGCGAGCACGACCTCAATGTCCGCGGCGCCTATCTGCACATGGCGGCCGATGCGGCCGTGTCGCTGGGCGTCGTGCTGGCCGCGGTCCTCATCGCGACGACGGGCTGGCTCTGGCTCGATCCCGTTACCAGCATCGCCATCTGCCTCGCCATCACCGTCAGCGGCTGGGGCCTGCTCACCGAATCGCTCGATCTGGCGCTGGACGCCGTCCCGGCCGGCATCGACCGCAGTGCGGTCGAAACCATGCTGGGGGATCTGCCTGGCGTGCGCGAGGTGCACGACCTCCACATCTGGGCGATGAGCACGACGGAGACGGCGCTCACCGCCCACCTCGTCCGCCCGGACCCGACCGAGGACGACTTCCTGACCGATGCCTGTGCCGCGCTGCACGACCGCTTCGGCATCGAGCACGTGACCCTGCAGATCGAGCGCGGCACGGCGCATTGCAGGCAGGCCCCGGCCGAGGTCGTGTGACGGCAGCCCGCAGCCACAGACCCGCCGCACCGTGCTAGGTTCGTCGCTCGTCCAACCAGGGAGCGCACCATGGAGACCACCGGCGAATCCACCGTTCATCTCGTCGTCAAGGGCATGGACTGCCAGGGCTGCGCCAAGTCTGTGACCCAGGCCCTGTCGGCGATCAAGGGCGTCACCCGCGCCGATGTCGACCTCGAGCACGGCCGCGCCCATGTCCACGTCAAGGGCGGGATCTCGACCGACGCCCTGATCAAGGCCGTCGAGCAGGCCGGGTACACCGCAAACGTCGCCCCCGCCGGCTGAGCAACACGTCGCAGCCGACCCGCCCAGGTCTTTTCAGTGCGCTCGCACGCAGGCCGCTCGTTCGGGTTTCGGACCGGCCCCGGCCCCGCCCTCGCCCGTTCGGTCGCTGCTCGAGCATCAGCGCCGATGGATGCGGCTCAGTCGGCACTGATGGCGCTGACTGACCCTTAGGCGATCGGCGCTACGGCTGTCCGTCGATCACGACGTGGTGTGGGACGGGACAGGCGCCGGACCGCTACAGCCGCCCGCAAGGTCCCGTCGTCAGGGCAGAGCGTCCGCCGGCGGGGCTACGATCGGCCGTGGACCCGCGCTAGCGGCAGGCGCGGCCGGCTCCGTCCTGCTCGCACGCGTCTGCGCTCGCGCAGAGGACGCCGACCTTTCGAGCGCTCCCTGCGCGTCGACCCTGGGCATGAGGGCCGCCGCTGCGTGCCGCGAGGGCATGCCGCGGAGTGCGGTGAAGTAGGAGAGATTGTTGCGGACCTCGTCGTCGGCGAGATCCACCCGGCTGAGCCGCTCGGCCGAAGCCAGGTCCCCCTTGAGCCCATAGGCGAGGGCGAGGTTCTGCCGGCTGCGCCGGGTCGAGACAGGCCCCTCGGCCAGTGGCTGGAGGGTGCGGAGCGCTTCGTCCTGCCGTCCGGCCAACGCCTGGGACAAGCCCAGATTGTTGAGGAGGGCCGGATCGTCGGGTGCCAGTTCCAGGCCGCGGCGGTAGGTGGCGGCCGCCTGATCGCTCTGGCCCGTGAGGTCGTAGGCGACCGCCAGCGCGTTCAGCGCCTTCAGGTCCTCGGGGTCGGCCTGCAGGGCGCTCTCCAGGTGGGGAATGGCGGCCTCGGGGCGGCGCAGCCCGAGCATGGCACGGGCATAGCCGTACTGGGCGGCCGTCCCATAGTCGCCGTCGCCGAACGCCATCTCGAAGGCGCGGCCCGCATCCTGGTAGCGGCCCGCCACCAGCAGCGAGCTGCCGAGGCCCACGGCGGCACCGGCGTTGCTGGGCGAGGCGACCAGCGCCTGCTCGAACAGACGGGCCGCCGTCTCCGCCTCGCCGGCGCGCAACGCGTTGTCGCCGAGACGCACGAGACCGGAAGCGCGGCTCAGGGCCTTGCCGTCCGCGGTCGTCGCCCCGTCGAGGCTGGGTCCGGTCACCGTGTCGGCACAGGCCGCCAGCAGCACGGTCGCCGTCACGAGGGTGAGGAGGCGTAAGTAGGGCATCGGTGCGAGCTTCGGCCAGGACATGCCCGCACTCTCGCACCGCCGGTTTGCGGAATGGTTAACGCGCGCTCAGAGTTCGACGAGCTTGCCGAGCAGCACCGGCCGCGAGGCCCCCGTAACCTCGGGCACATTGGCCGGGATCCGGTCGATTCGGGCCGAGGCCAGAAGGGCGAAGGCGATCGCCTCCTTGAAGTCGGCCGAGAGCCCGCGCGCATCGGCCACCGTCACCGGTACGGGTGCCAGATGCTCGCCGAGCCGGCGCATCAGAGCCGGATTGCGGGCACCGCCGCCGCCGACGACGAGTTCCGCCGGGACGCTGCCCTCGCCTTGCATCTCCGCCACTGCCCCGGAGATTGCGAGGCACGTCGCCTCGACCGCGCTGGCGAACAGGACGTACCAGCCCGCCTCGTCATCCGGTGGGTATGCCGCGAGCAGGCCGTCGACAAAGGCCGCGCCGAACTGCTCACGCCCGAGGGAGCGGCGGGGCCGGATGCCGAGGGTTGGCACGTCCATGATGTGCGCGACAACCTCGTCCCGCACCCGGCCACGGGCGGCGAAGGCGCCGTCCAGATCGGCCTGGAGCCGGCCGCCCGTGAACCGCCGCGCCAGCTCGTCCAGGATCATGTTGCCGGGGCCGCAGTCGAAGGCGGCGAGCGGCGCTTCGGTCCGCTCCCGCGGGGGCAGCCAGGTCAGGTTGGCGATGCCGCCGATGTTGAGCGCCACGACGGGAGCACCGTCCCGCGAGAGCAGCCAGCGGTCGACGATCGGCACCAAGGGAGCGCCGCAGCCGCCGACGGCGACATCGTTGCGCCGGAAGTCGGCCACCACCGGGCAGCCCAGCCGGTCGGCGATCAGCGCAGGCTCGCCGATCTGCAGCGTGGTGACGGCGTGCTCGTGATAGACCGTCTGACCATGGCTGCCGACCAGATCGACCGTCCGGTCGAGCCGGCCCGCAAGTGTCGCCGCGGCTTCCGCGAACAGCCGGCCCACCTCCATGTCGAGCCGGGCCAGCTCCGCCGTGTCGGCGGCGAGGCAGGCGCCGAGCCGGCGCTTCATCGCATCGGGCAGTGGGAACGTCTCGGCTGCGAGCAGCTCGAACCGGCCGGGATCCCCGCATTCGACGGCAACCGCGGCCACGTCGATACCGTCCATCGAGGTGCCGCTCATCAGCCCGAGCACGGTGCGTCGGCCGTTGCTCACGCCTCTACTCCCGCAAGCTCTTCCAGCACGGCGCGAGCGAGCGCCAGGGTCACCGGCCGGCGCGCCCGCAGCGACGCCCGATCGAGGGCCACCACGAGATGCCGTGCGCCGGCGAAGGACCGCTCCATCCGCGGCACCAGGAAGTCGATGACGCCGGCGTCGACCCGAAGCTGACGGTCGGCGAACTGCTTCACCAGAAGGGCGGCCAGCAGCGCATCGTCCGGCGGGTCGATCCGCACCGTCCACGCGGTCCGCAGCCGCGAGCGCAGGTCGGGCAGGCGCAGGTTCCAGTCCGGAATCGGCACCGTCGCCGTCAGCATCAGGCCGCCCCGGCGCTCGGCCACCCTGTTGTAGAGGTGGAACAGGATCTCCTCGTCGAGCACCGACTCGGCATCATCAACGACGCAGGACAAGGCCTCACCGAGACGTGCCAGCGGTCGCGCCGCCGCCCACAGCTCGGCCCCACCTAGCAGGACCGCACCGGCACGCGCGGCCCAGATCCGGGCCAGATGACTCTTCCCCGCGGCCGGCGGCCCCACCAGCAGCAGGGCCGGACCCGGCCAGGAAGGCCAGCGCAGCACGGCGTCGAGGGCCGCGGAATTACCCGCCGCCGGCAGGAAGTCGGTCAAAGCGGAGTTGGTCGGGTGCGGCAGATCGAAGGCGAGCTGGCACGGCGCCGGGGGCGCGCGGTGCAGCGTCTCCTCCATCTCAGGCGGTGCGACGCGTGCGGGCGTATTCGATCAGCGCCAGACGGATGTAGCCGATGCCCGAGGCCACCACGAAGAGGGCCGTCGCCCAGACCAGCGGCCAGACGAAGTCGAGCAACCACGGGGCCAGCGCCAGGCCGGCCAGCACGGTAGCACCCAGCAGGCCCTGCAGCAGGGTCGAGATCTTGCCGAGAATGGAGGGCCGCACCTCGAAGGCGCCGATCTGCCAGCGCAGGATCACGGTGCCGAGCACGATACCGAGGTCGCGGAGCACGATCAGCACGAGCAACCAGACCGGGATCTGCCCGATCACGGCCAGCGTGATCAGCACCGTCGCCATCAGCAGCTTGTCGGCGATCGGGTCGAGGACGGCACCCAACGGCGTCCGGCCGTCGAAGTGCTTGGCGATGTAGCCGTCGGCGAGATCGGTGAAGCCCGCCAGGACGAAGAGGCCGAATGCGCTCGTGAAGTCGCCCCGGCCGGTGAGCACGGCGATCGGCGGCACGCAGCAGAGACGGATCAGGGTGAGGACATTGGCGATGTTGCGCCGGCCGGTCGACAGGACGAACGAGCCGCTGCGGAGCAGGGCGGCGCTCAGCCCGCGGGGGCGCCCGCTGCTTGCAACAGCCATGTTCCGTCCTCCCTCGGAGTCAACGTCAAGCCGGCTCGGTCCAGCGCCGGCTCCAGGTCCTCGAACTTGCCCGTGTGCGCCAGGGTAATGATCGCGGCCTTGCGCCCGAAGCGCTGGACGTTGATCGCCTGCACGGCAGGAACCCTGGACAGCATTTGCGTTATCTGAACCCACGACCGGAGATCGACAAGCGGCACCTCGATTTCAAGCGCCTCCGTGTCGGGCGGGCGCAACGCCTCCTGCTTGGCGTCGGCCTCGAGCAGCGGGACCAGGCGGGCCGTCGCCGCGTCGAGCAGTTGGTCTTGCGTCTGCCCCGCTTCCCCGACGATCTCCTCGCGGATGACGACGTCTTGCGCCGATTTCGGGTGGCGCACCTCGACGATCACGCGGCCAGGACCATCGGCTCCCGGGACCAGCTCGGCCGACACGATCTCAATCGCCCGGACGCCGTACCGTTCCGCCACGGTCGGAAATCCGTCCTCGTCGCCACCCTGGATCTTGTCCATCGGCATGTCGGTGAGGTCGCTGAGATCGCCCAGCGGCTGCCTAAAGTCGGCCGTCAGCGTCGGTGTGGGCACGCGGCTCCAGGCGTCGCGCCACGGATTGTCCTCGCCCCAGAGATCGGCTCCGCCCGCGGTCCTCCAGACCGGCAGAATCAGGACGGGGACCGGGGCCGTGATGAAGGGGAGCCCGCTGCCGGCCAAGAGGTCGCGTACCCGCTCCGGCGCATAGGTGACGTTCAGCGTCGCCACATAGCGCGTGTCTGACAACTTCTCCTGGCCGATGTCGAAGCTCTCGACGTAGCGCTCGATGTTGATCCCCTCGACCGAGGGTAGACGCTTCGCCGAGTTCGGTGCCGTCAGCCGCTGCATCAGCGTGACGAGCCCCTGCCGCTTGCCGGCGTCGATGGCCTGCTCGCGGGCCAGCACGGCACTCTGCGCCACCTGATCGACCGGGATGCCCTCGACCCGGTACAGATCTGCTGCCTCGGCAGCAAAACTGAAGAGCATGATCGCCAGGACGGCCAGCGCGGCCGCCCGCAAGGCGCGCGGCACGGATCGTTCGTTGCGCATCGGCCCGTCACCCGGTAGGTCTTGCGCCCCCCGGCCTCAGGGCCGGGCAAGTCGGGTTCGCAACTAGCAGCGGCGCGCCGCATGACACAAGGCACAGCTGGCGGGCGATATGCCGAGTCCGGGGTCGACATCGACGCCGGACACGATCTGGTGAACCGGATCGCCCCCATGGCCCGTGCCACCCGCCGCACCGGTGTCATGACGGGGCTCGGCGGCTTCGGCGCCCTCTTCGATCTCGCCGCCTGCGGCTTCAAGGATCCCATCCTCGTCGCTACCACGGACGGCGTCGGGACCAAGGTGCTGCTCGCCACTGAGGCGAATGCGACCCGCAATGTCGGGATCGACCTCGTCGCGATGTGCGTCAACGACCTCGTCGTGCAGGGGGCCCAGCCCCTCTTCTTCCTCGACTATTTCGCCACCGGCCGGCTCGACAACGCGATTGCCGCCGACGTCATCGCCGGGGTCAGCGAGGGTTGCCGGCAGGCCGGCTGTGCCCTCATCGGCGGCGAGACGGCCGAGATGCCGGGCCTCTACGGACGCGGTGAGTTCGACCTCGCCGGCTTCGCCGTGGGTGCGGTCGAGCGGGACGCCGTGCTGCCCCGCGTCCAGGCGATCCGGGAGGGCGACGTCGTCCTCGGGCTCGCCTCCTCCGGCATCCACGCCAACGGCTACTCGCTGGTGCGGCTGATCTTGCGCGAGCAGCGTCTGGCCCTGTCCGACACAGCACCCTTCGGCGACGGCACGCTCGCCGCGCGCCTGCTGGAGCCGACCCGCATCTATGTCGCGAGCTGTCTCGCCGCGATCGCCGCCGGCGGGGTGAAGGCCATGGCGCACATCACCGGCGGCGGCCTCGTCGAGAACCCGCCGCGCGTGCTGCGCGAAGGGCTCGTGGCCCGGATCGACGCCCGCAGCTGGCCCCTTCCCCCGCTCTTCGCGTGGCTGGCACAGGCCGGCCGGCTCTCCGCGCTCGAGCTGGCCCGCACCTTCAATTGCGGCATCGGCATGGTGCTGTTGGTCGCCCCGGAGTCGGTCGACGCCGTCACCTCGGCCCTAGTCGGTGCGGGTGAGACCGCCTACCGCATCGGCACGATCGTCGAGGCGGGCGGTCAGGCCCGGGTGGACCTGCTGCACCTGGACGAGGCATGGCCCGCCGCCGCACCGCCGTCCTGATCTCGGGCAACGGCAGCAACCTCCAGGCTCTGCTCGACGCCGCCGCGGATCCGGCCTACCCGGCAGAGATCGTTCTCGTGATCGCCAACCGGCCCGCCGCCTATGGCCTGGTGCGGGCCGAACTGGCCGGCGTTCCTTCCCGCTGCATCGATCACCGTGCCTTCGCGAACCGAGAGGCCTTCGACGCGGCGATGCAGGCGGAGCTGGAGCGGGCCGAGGTGGATCTCGTCTGCCTCGCCGGCTTCATGCGGCTGCTCACACCTGGTTTCGTCGCCCACTGGCGCGACCGGCTGGTCAACATCCACCCCTCGCTGCTGCCGGCCTTTCCCGGCCTCGACACCCACGCCCGGGCGCTGAAGGAGGGCTGTGCCCTCGCCGGCTGCACCGTCCACCTCGTTCGGTACGAGCTGGATACCGGCCCCGTCCTGGTTCAGGGCGCCGTACCGGTCCTACCCGGCGACACGGAAGAGACGCTGGCGGGCCGCGTCCTGGAGGTCGAGCATCCCTGCTATGTGAGGGCGCTCGACCTGTTCGCCTCGGGCCGGTTCACCGTCGACGGCGAGGTGGCCCGATTGAGGGACGAGCGCCCCGGCGAGCGCCTGCTGCTGCATCCGCTGCTGCTGGCGCCGGCCGGGGCCTGATCGACGCTACGCCGGCGGGCCGGTCAGGGGGCCAGTTCGATCCCGGAGAAGAAGAAGGCGATCTCGATCGCCGCGTTCTCGGGGCTGTCCGAGCCGTGCACCGAGTTCGCCTCGATGCCCTCGGCGAAGTCCTTGCGGATCGTGCCGACGGCGGCATTGGCGGGGTTGGTCGCCCCCATCACCTCGCGGTAGCGGGCGACGGCGTTCTCGCCCTCGAGGACCTGCACCACGACCGGGCCCGAGGTCATGAAGTCGCACAAGGAGGCGTAGAACGGCCTTTCCTTGTGCACCTCGTAGAACTTCTCGGCCTGGGCGCGGCTGAGCTGCAGGCGCTTCTGGGCCACGATGCGCAGACCCGACTTCTCGATCCGGTCGTTGATCGCACCCGTCAGATTGCGCCGCGTCGCATCGGGCTTGATGATCGAAAAGGTGCGCTCGATGGCCATGACGATGTCTCTCTTGTTCTCGGCTGAAAGGTCGGGCGGCTTATAGCGACCGCCCCGGAGAGCGCAAAGCGGTCAGCTGCCGCCGCCCGCGCGCACCCAGCCGCCACGCTCCGACTGCTGCCAGTACACCGCCTCATGTCCGGACGCCCTGGCCTCGCGCCAGCGGGTACGCGCCGTCTCCACCGCTTGGGGGTCGCCGCCGTCGAACAGCTCCAGCACTCGATCATAGCTGCCGAGATCCGGCGCCTCCGCTCCCTCCACCAGAACAAGGATCGAGGCCCCGTTCGGGTTCTCGATCTCGGTGGTGAGATAGATCGGCTGCGCCTCGGCATGCCCGTCCGCCCGTGTACCGTGAGGCAGGAACGAGGCGTTGTCGTAGGTCCAGAGGGCTCGGTTCAGAAGTTCCAACCGTTCCGCATCGGAGGCGCGCAGGATCGCCTTCTTCCCCGACGCGTAGACCTTCTCCAACAGGCGGGGCAGCGCCTGCTCCAGTGTGCTGCGCGTCAGGTGATAGAAGCCGACCTCGGTCAAGCCGTCGCGGCACCCTCGAGCATGGAGGCGACCAGCCGATCCAGCAGGCGCACGCCGTAGGCGGTGGCACCTTTGGGGCAGAGATCGTGGTCGCGCGAGGCCCAGGCCATGGCCGCGATGTCGAGATGCGCCCAGGGCGTGTCGCCGACGAACTCCTGCAGGAACACGGCACCGGCGATGCTGCCGGCTTCGCGCCCGCGGCCGACGTTCTTCATGTCGGCGATCGCCGACTTGATGTGCTTGGTGTAGTTCTTGCCGAGCGGCAGGCGCCACATCGGCTCGCCGACCGTCTCGCCCGCCTCGATCAGTTGGCGCGCCAGATCGTCGTCGTTGGCGAAGAGACCCGCCTGCTCGTGGCCGAGTGCGACGATCACGGCACCGGTCAGCGTGGCGAGATCGATCATCGCCCGCGGCTTGAACCGTTCCTTCGCGTACCAGAGCACATCGGCCAGGACGAGGCGGCCCTCCGCGTCGGTGTTGATCACCTCGACGGTCTTGCCGGACATGGTCCGCACCACGTCGCCCGGGCGCTGTGCTGTGCCGGACGGCATGTTCTCGACGAGGCCCACGAGGCCCACGACCTCGGCCTTCGCCCGCCTGACGGCCAGCGCCCGCATCGCGCCGAAGACGGCGGCGGCACCGCCCATGTCGTACTTCATCTCCTCCATCCCGCCCGCGGGCTTGATGGAAATGCCGCCGGTATCGAAGCACACACCCTTGCCGATCAGCGCCAGCGGCGGACCCTCGCCGCCGCCGTGCCAGCGCATGACCGCGACATAAGGAGGCTGCGCGCTGCCCTGGGCCACGCCCAGCAACGCATTCATGCCGAGCCGCTCGAGGTCGGCGCGCTCGAGGATCTCGACCTCGACCCCGTGCTCGGCGAGCCCCGCGCACTCGTCGGCGAAGGCCTTGGGTGTCAGGACGTTGGCCGGCTCGGAGACGAGGTCGCGGGTGGCCGCCACGGACTCCGCCTCGCCGCGCGAGCGGGCGAAGGCGGCCGAGGCGCCGGTCTCGAGGAACCACAGGCGCTCCAGCTTGCGGCTCTCGTCCTCCTCGCCCGCAGAGCTGTATTTGCGGAATTCATACGCGCGCAGCTGGGCGCCGAGCGCCATCGCGGCCGCCGCCTCGGCCGGCGGCAATGGCAAATCGAGCCCGGCCAGCGAGGTCACGTGCGCCTCGCGCACGCGAAGACCCTTCAGCTTCGCCGCCAGGCTGCCGCCGAGTTGTTCCAGGTCCAGCCGCTTCAGGCCCGTCTTCTTGCCCACCACCAAGAGGATGAGCCGCGAGAGGGAGAGGCCCGCCGGAAGGAGGAGGTCGATGGCCCGACCGTGCGTCAGTTCGCCGTCGACGGTGTCCAGCGCCCGCCGCAGGAGACCGCCGCTGGCCTCGTCCAACTCCGCCGCCACCGTGCCGAAGCGTCCGTCGTGACCGATCAGGACCACCGCCGTCGCCCGCTCGGGGGGCCTGCCGCTCTCGAGATGGATCTCCATGCCTGGGGCTCGCCTCCTGGAGTGCTGTCGCCCAGACGCAATGGCGTCGGCCCGACCGCATTGTCAACGTCCGCCGCCCGTGGACTGGCCGGAGGCCCCCGGCTACAAACGACGCCCAGATGGTCGCCGCCAACTTGCCCGGCGGACGGCCCGATTGCGAGGTGGGACAAGAGGCTTCGTGGCTGTCAGCCGAGCCCGAACCGCCGCGGTTATCGCCGTGGCCGCCCTGCTCGCGTCCGGCTCCTTCCGGCCGGCCTGGACCCAGGAGCAGGAGAAGAAGTCCGGCCCGCCCTATGTCGTGACGGCGGACACACTGACCTACGACGGCACGGGTGCGCTCACCGCCACCGGCAATGTCGAGGTCAGCCGCGGCAAGCAGGTTCTCCTCGCCGACCAGGTCACCTACGAACCGAAGGCCGACAAGGTGAAGGCACGCGGCCATGTCGTGCTGGTCGACCCCGGCGGCGACACTGTCTTCGGCGACGAGGCGGAGGTCACGGGCGATCTCCGCGAGGGCTTCATCAACAGCATTCGCGTCCTGAGCAAGGAAGGCGACCGGGTCGCCGCCAACCGCGCCACCCGGCGCGACGGCCAGTTCACCGAGATGGAGCAGGCGGTCTACAGCCCCTGCCCGCTCTGCCAGGGCGAGGACGACACACCGCTCTGGCAGATCAAGGCGCAGCGGGTCGTCCACGACGAGCAGGCCCGCACCCTCACCTACAAGAACGCCTGGCTCGAGTTCTTCGGCGTGCCGACGCTGTTCACGCCCTGGTTCCGCACCCCCGATCCGGGGGTGAAGCGGCAGTCCGGGTTCCTGGCACCCGTGGCCGGCAGCAACTCGACGCTCGGCCTGTTCGCCAAGACGCCCTACTACTTCAACCTCGCCCCCGACCGCGATTTCACCTTCATCCCGATCGTCACGCAGAACTCGGGCGTGGTGCTGGGTGGCGAGTATCGGCAACTTTGGGACAGCGGCTACGCCACCATCTCCGGCAGCGGTACCTACACCGAGGCCTATGCCGAGGATCCGGCCCTGGCGAAGGAAAAGGGCGACGAGTTCCGCGGCCACATCTACGCCGACGGGCGGCATTGGCTGTCCGATCAGACCGCCGCCGGTGCCACGATTTTCCTCACGACCGACAATTCATATCTGCAGCGCTACAATATCAGCGACGACGACGTGCTGCAGAACCACGTCTATATCGAGAACTTCGACGACAGGAACTTTCTGGCCGCCGAAGGCTATTATTTCCAGGGCCTGCGCGGGCAGGATCGCCAAGGGCTGATCCCGGTGGCGCTGCCACTGCTGACGTCGCATCTCGTCAGCGACGAGATGAAGTGGGATTCGCGCTTCTCGCTCGACACCAGCACGATGGTGCTGACCCGGCGCAGCGGACTCGACACCCGCCGCCTGTCGTCCACCCTCGCCTGGGAAGTCCCCTATTTGGGCCCGCTCGGTGACATCTATCGCCTGCGGCTGAGCACACGCGCCGACTTCTACAATACCGAAGGCAACACGCAGACCTTCACCAACGATGGCCCCACCAACAGCGAGGCACGGGTGATCCCGCGCCTGACGGCCGATTGGAGCTGGCCACTGATCGGCGAGACCGGCAGTTGGCAGCACGAGATCGAGCCGACGGTCAGTTTCACCGCCACGCGCGACGGCGGCAACAAGAACTCGATCCCCAACGAGGACAGCCAGGACTTCGAGTTCGACGAGACGAACCTCTGGGAGGCCGACCGCTTCCCTGGTCTGGATCGGCTCGATACCGGCACCAAGATCTCCTATGGCGTGCGCTTCAACTCGACGAGTGCCGATGCCCTGCAGGTCGGCGGGAGCTTCGGCCAGAGCTACCGGTTCTTCGGCGACAGCCCCTATCCGGACGATACCGGCGTCGATGCGCGCCTGTCGGATTATGTCGGCCGCCTCGATTTCCGGCCCGTGTCGCTGCTCGATCTCAACTATCGCTTTCGGCTGTCGAAGGACAAGTTCGAGTTCCGCCGTCAGGAACTGGGCTTCGTCGCCGGCCCGTCGGCGCTGTTCGTGTACGGCAACTACCTCAACCTGACGAAGGAGCCGTCGAACACGGCGAGTGCCGACTTCCAGTCACGCGAGGAGCTGATCTTCGGCGCCCGCGCCCAGCTCACCAACAGCATCGCCGTGGGCGGGCAGATCCGCCGCGACTTGACCGCAGGCGAGACGGTGGCGGACAATCTCGGCCTGATCTATACGCACCCCTGCCTCACGCTCACCATCGGCTATGAGCGCAGCTTCACCCAGACGGGTGAGCTCAAGGACGAAAAGACCTTCCTCGTGCGCCTCACCCTGAAGAATCTCGGCGACTTCGAGACCGGAAGCGCACTCCTCGGCAGCGAATAGAGGAGATCACGACGTTGCGGGTTGCGAGCTTTCTCCGCGGGGCGCTGCTGGCGTGCATCCTCGCCGTCTCTGCCGCTTCGGCGTCCTTCGCGCAGGCGCCCCGGATCGCTGCGGTGGTCAACGACGACGTCATCACGACGACCGATCTCGGCGCCCGCATCAATCTGGCGCTCGTCACCACGGGCCTGCCGGCGACGGACGATTCCCGCCGGCAGATCGCGCCGCAGGTCCTGCGCAACTACATCGACGAGACCCTGCAGGTGCAGGAGGCGAAGCGGCTCAACATCCAGGTCTCGGACGAGGAGGTGACGCGAGCGCTGACCTCGGTCGCCCAGCGCAACAACATGACCCTCGACCAGCTGGCTCAGGCCCTGGGGCAGCGAGGTGTCGAGTTCGCCACGCTGCAGAACCAGATCCGCAGCCAGATCGCCTGGGTGAAGCTCGTTCAGGCCCAGCTGCGCCCCAAGGTCGTGATCACCGACGATCAGGTGTCGCTCGCGATGAAGGAGTCCGCGGGCCAGCAGAACACCGAGTTCCTGATGTCCGAGATCCTCCTGCCCGTCTACGACCCCTCGCAGCAGCAGAAGGTGCTGTCCGACGCGAATCAGCTCGTCGGTGCGCTGCGCGGCGGCGCCGACTTCGCGGCCCTCGCCCGTCAGGTGTCGGTGGCATCGAGCGCCGAGAAGGGCGGTGATCTCGGCTGGGTATCGTCCTCGGCGATGGTTCCGGAGTTGCGCGGCCAGATCGCGTCGCTGCAGCCGGGGCAGATGACGGATCCCCTGCCCAGCCCGGCGGGCGTGCACATCTTCCTCGTCCGCGACAAGCGCGCCCAGGCCGCCGACGCGGGCGCCAACAGCGACACCACCCGGCAGCGGCTTCAACAGGAGCAGCTCGAACGGCTTGCCGCCCGCTACCTGCGCAACCTCCGCAAGGACGCGTTCATCGACGTCCGCCTCTGAGCCGACCTGGCCGAAGCCGGCCGAAATCGTCCGCCGGCACGGCCTCGCCGCCGACCACCGGCTCGGCCAGCATTTTCTCTTCGACCCGACGATCCTCGACCGGATCGCCCAGGCCGCAACCCCGCTGGATGCCGGCATCGTCGTCGAGATCGGTCCCGGCCCGGGTGGCCTCACCGCCGCCCTGCTGAAGGCCGGTGCCCGCCGGCTCGTCGCCGTCGAGCGCGACCGCCGCTGCATCGAGGCGCTGACCGAACTGGTGACACTCGCGGACGGCCGCCTGGAGCTGGTCGCCGCCGACGCCATGGACTTCGACCTCGCGGTCGTCGCCCAGGGCCAGCCCGTCCGCATCGTCGCCAACCTGCCCTACAATATCGGCACGGCGCTCCTCCTCGGCTGGCTCGGACGGCTCGACCTCGTCGAGGTCATGGTGCTGATGTTCCAGAAGGAGGTGGCACTCCGCCTCGTGGCCTCCCCGGGCAGCGACGACTATGGCCGCCTCGCCGTGCTGGCGCAGAGCCTGTGCCGGGTGGAACGCCTGTTCGATCTGCCGGCCGGCGCCTTCCATCCCCCGCCGAAAGTGGCCTCCAGCGTGGTGCGCCTGACACCGCTGCCGGATCGGCCGGGGCCCGAGCTGACCAGAGCGCTCGAACGCGTCACCGCCGCCGCCTTCGGCCAGCGCCGCAAGATGCTGCGCTCGAGCCTGAAGAGCCTGGGCGTTCCTCTCGACCGACTCCTCGCCGGCACCGGCGTCGAGCCGACCCGCCGGGCCGAGGAGCTGTCGATCCCGACCTTTCAGGCTCTGGCCGCCAACCTCGTCGGCCCGCCCGTCTGATGGCGAACCTCGCTCCCACGATCCGCCGTCTCGGACCCGCGGACGTCCAGCCCATGCGGTCGCTCAACCGGCTCTTCGCCGACGCATTCGCCGAGCCCGAGACCTACGCCGCGGATCCTCCGGCCGAGCCTTACCTGTCGTCGGTTCTTGCGAGAGAGCACGTCGTCGCCCTCGTCGCCACGATCGCGGACGAGGTGGTCGGGGGCCTCGTCGCCTACGAACTGGACAAGCTCGAACGGCAGCGGCGCGAGATCTACGTTTACGACCTTGCCGTTGCCGCCCGTCACCGCCGCCAGGGCATCGCGACGGCTCTCCTCCGGGAGGTGCAGACGATCGCGCGGGACCGGTCAGCCTGGGTCGTCTTCGTCCAGGCCGACTACGTCGATGACGCGGCGGTCGCCCTCTACGACAAGCTCGGCACGCGCGAAGAGGTCCTCCACTTCGACCTGCCCATCGACGCTCCGGCCTAAGTCTGCGGCGGCACCGCCTTGCGGAACTGCTGCACGAACTTGCCGAGCCCGGGATGCCGCTTGCGGCGCAGCCGCTCGCCGGTGAGCACGGCCTGCACCGCCGCCACGCTGACCGCGAAGTCCCGGTTCACGATCACATAGTCGTATTCGGGCCAGTGGGTGACGTCGGAGGCCACCTGCGCCAGCCGGAACTGGACGATGTCGTCCGTGTCCTGCGCCCGAGTCCGCAGCCGCCGCTCGAGCTCCTCCAGGTTCGGCGGCAGGATGAACACGCCCACCATGTCGTCGGCCGCGGCCTGCTTCAGCTGCTGCGCACCCTGCCAGTCGATGTCGAACAGCACGTCGCGCCCTGCGGCCAGTGCTTCCTCCACCGCAGCCCGCGGCGTGCCGTAATAGTGGCCGTAGACGCGGGCGTGCTCCAGCAGCGCCCCCTCGTCCGCCAGCTTGCGGAATCGCGGCTCGTCGATGAAGAAGTAGTGCACGCCGTCGCGCTCGCCGGGCCGCTGCGGCCGCGTGGTCACCGAGATCGAGAGCGTCAGCTCCGGCTCGAGTTCCAGCAGCCGGCGGGAGATCGACGTCTTGCCGGCACCGGAGGGCGAGGACATCACCAGCATCAGGCCCCGACGTCGCGCCGCGTCGGGCATCACCTCGGCATATCCCGCCATGTCGATTTCCCGGGTCACCTTGTCCGCCGTTCTCGGCGTGCGACGCTTCTAGTCCCATGTCCGCCACGGGTGAAAGCGACACGCCGCACCACGTCCTGATCACCGGGGCCAGCAGCGGCCTGGGTGCGGCTTTGGCGCTGGCCTACGCGGCACCGGGCGTGAAGCTCGCTCTCTTCGCCCGCGACGAGGAGCGCGTGCGCGAGGTGGCCGAGCAGTGCCGGGCCAAGGGTGCAGCCGTGGCTGCCTTGCTCGTCGACGTGACCGACGCCGAGGCGATGGAGCAGGCCGTCACCCTCGTCGACGATGCCGCACCAGTCGACCTCGTCATCGCCAATGCCGGGATCGCCGGCACGATGCTGGGAGGCGACGGCGTCGCCCGGCTTTTCGCCGTCAACGTCATGGGCGTCGTGCACACGGTCGAGCCCCTCCTGCCCCGCATGCGCGAGCGCCACCGTGGCCAGATCGCGATCATGAGTTCGCTGGCATCCTTCGTCGCGCGCCCGGGGACCGCCGCCTACTGCGGCAGCAAGGCTGCGGTCCGGATCTGGGGCGAAGGCCTGCGCCAGCGGCTGGCCGCTGACGGCGTCCGGGTCAGCGTGATCTGTCCCGGTTTCGTCGACACTCCGCTGACCCGCCGCAACCCGTTCCCCATGCCGATGCTGATGGACGCGGAGTCCGCGGCCCACCTCATCAAGCGCCGCCTAGCCCGAGACGACGGCAGGATTGCCTTTCCCTGGCCCATGTACGTCGGTGCTCTCGTCGCCGGCATGCTGCCCGCCTGGATCCAGCAACGCGCTACCGGCCGCTGGCCCGGCAAGGAGTGAGCGAGCCCATGCCCATCCTGCCCGGCGATCCGGCCCCCTGGTTCACCGCCCGCAGCAACAACAACCCGACCTTCCGCTTCGACACGGTGGCCGGCCGCTACGTCGCCTTGTGCTTCACCGTCGACGCGCAGGCCGCCGCTGCCCGTCCAGTCGTCCAGGCGCTCGCCGCCTCGCCGCTGTTCGACGACACCCGCGCCGCCCTCTTCATCGTCACGGCCGCCGTAGCGAACGAAGCATCGGGTGCGCTGCCGCTCCGCCTGCCCGGGGTGCGTGCCTTCTTCGACGCCGACCGCTCGGTTGCCGGCCGCTTCGGCCTCGACCTGCCGGCCAGCGGCACGGTGACGCTCGTGCTGAGCCCGCGCCTGCAGGTGCTGGGTATCTTCCGCGAGCCGGACGGCTCGACCGCACCGGGGGCCCGTGTCCTCGACATGCTGCAGCGGCTGCCCGGTCCATCGGCGCTGCCCGAGATGCTGGGCCATGCCCCGGTCCTGCTCGTCCCCCATGTGCTCGAGCCCGAGCTATGCAATGTCCTGATCGAGGGCTACGAGAAGCATGGCGGCCAGGCCAGCGGCTTCATGCGGGAGGTCGACGGCCGCACGGTCGAGGTGCGCGACACCGGCCACAAGGTCCGGCGCGACTGGGAGATCGAGGAGCAGAGCCTGATCGACGGGCTGCGCGCGCGGTTCGTCCGCCGCGTCGTCCCCACCATCCGGCAGGCTTTCCAATTCGAGGCGACGCGCATGGAGCGCTACCTCGTCGCCTGTTACGACGCCTCGGAAGGCGGCCATTTCCGCGCCCATCGCGACAACACGACGAAGGGCACGGCGCATCGCCGCTTCGCCGCCTCGGTGAACCTGAACCCCGACGGCCATGCCGGAGGCGATCTGCGTTTCCCTGAGTTCGGCCAGCGGACCTACCGCCCGCCGCAGGGTGCCGCGTTGGTCTTCTCCTGCTCCCTGATGCACGAGGCGACCCCGGTGACGAAGGGTCGGCGCTACGCCTTCCTGCCCTTCCTCTACGACGAGGCGGCGAAGAAGATCCGCGACGAGAACCAGGGCTTCATCGGCGAGACGAGCGCCGGCTGACCTTGCGGCGAGATCAGTCCGCTGCTTGCTTCTTGATCTGCCGCCACTTGGTGACGTTGCGGTTGTGCTCGTTCAGGGTCTTGGCGAAGGTGTGTCCGCCGGTGCCGTCGGCCACGAAATAGAGATAGTCCACGTCGGCCGGAGCGATGGCGGCGGCAAGCGCGCCGCGGCCCGGATTGGCGATCGGACCCGGCGGCAGGCCGTCGATCACATAGGTGTTATAGGCGTGCTGGACCTCCAGGTCCTTGCGCAGCAGTTCGCGCCCGAGCGGCCCCTTGCCGTCGGAGAGGGCGTAGATGACCGTCGGATCGGTCTGCAGCTTGATCCCCTTCTTCAGTCGGTTGACGAACACCGCCGCCACCAGCGGATACTCGGCGGATATCGAGGTCTCCTTCTCGATGATCGAGGCCAGCGTCAGCAACTCGGCCGGTGACTTCAGCGGCAGGTCGGGCGGCCGCTTCGCCCAGAGCTGGTCGAGATAAGCCGTCATGTCCTGGCGCATCTGGGCCACGAGGGCCGCTCGGTCCTGGTCGCGGGGGACCATATAGGTGTCGGGCAGGAGCGTGCCCTCGGGCGGTGCCGGGGGCAGCTCGCCCGACAGCACGTCGCTGCCGGCGAGCAGGCCGTAGACCTCGTAGACCGTGAGACCTTCCGGCACGGTGACGGCGTGCAGCATCACCTGCCCGCGTTCCAGCCGGTCCAGGATGTCGAGCGGCGTCATGCCGGGCTCGATGGCATACTCGCCGGCCTGCAGTCGGCGGTCCTTGCCGGCGATCCGGGCCCCGAGTCGCAGCAGGCGCGGATCCTCGACCGCACCGGCCTCGGCCAGCTTGTCGGCGATGGCGGCGAGCCCGCTGCCCTTGGGGATCGTGACCACCGCCTCGGCGGTCAGCGGGTTGGGCGTGTGCAGCCAATGGTCGAGCCACCACCAGCCGGCGGCAATAGCCCCGCCGGCCAGAAGGGCGAGCAGCAACCCGAAGAGGAGAAGACGTCGGAGAAAGCGCACCGACGTCAGGGGATCAGAACGCCGCGTCGGGCGCCGTCAGCACCAGCGTGGCATTGGTCCCGCCGAAGCCGAACGAGTTCGACAGGGCGGCCCGCACCTGGCGCTTCTTCGCCACCTTCGGCACGAGGTCCACGCCCTCGCACTCCTCCGACGGGTCCTCGAGATTGAGGGTCGGCGGCACGATCTGATCGCGGATGGCGAGAATCGAGAAGATCGCCTCGACGCTGCCGGCGGCACCCAGGAGATGCCCGATCGCCGACTTGGTCGACGACATCGAGATCGTGGCCGCGGCGTTGCCGAAGAGGCGCTTCACGGCACCCAGCTCGATCTCGTCGCCGAGCGGCGTGCTGGTGCCGTGCGCGTTGACATAGTCGATGTCGGAAGGCTGCAGGCCGGCGCGCTTCAGCGCCATCTTCATCGAGCGGTAGCCGCCGTCGCCGTCCGGCGTCGGGGCCGTGACATGGTAGGCGTCGCCCGAGAGACCGTAGCCCTTCACCTCGGCGTAGATCTTGGCCCCGCGACGCTTCGCGTGCTCGTACTCTTCCAGCACGACCACACCCGAGCCCTCGCCCATGACGAACCCGTCGCGGCCCTTGTCCCAGGGTCGCGAGGCGCGCTCGGGCGTCTCGTTGTAGCCGGTCGAGAGGGCGCGGGCCGCGGCGAAGCCGGCCATGCCGAGACGGCAGACGGCCGCCTCGCAGCCGCCGGCCACCATGACGTCGGCATCGTCCAACGCGATCAGCCGGGCAGCGTCGCCGATGGCGTGCGCCCCTGTCGAACACGCGGTGACCACCGCGTGGTTCGGGCCCTTGAAGCCGTAGCGGATCGAGACCTGCCCGGAGGCGAGGTTGATCAGCGAGGCCGGGATGAAGAACGGGCTGATCTTGCGTGGCCCGCTCTTCTCCAGGATCAGCGAGTTCTCGGCGATGGTCTGCAGACCGCCGATGCCTGAGCCGATGAGCACGCCCGTCCGGTAGCGCTCGTCCTCGGTCTCCGGCTTCCAGCCCGAATCCTCGACGGCATCGACCGCAGCGGCGATGCCGTAGATGATGAAGTCGTCGTTGCGCCGAAGCTCCTTCGCCTCGATGACGCGGGTCGGGTGGAAGTCACCCTCGCCCTCGCCTCGCGGCACCATGCCGGCGACCTTCGCCGGCAGGTCGGAGACATCGAACTGGGTGATCGCCTTCACCCCGGACTGGCCCGAGGTCAACCGGGACCAGACGGTCTCGGTGCCACAGCCAAGCGGCGTCACGAGCCCGAGCCCGGTGACGACAACACGCCTCATGCCGATTTCATCCTGCGCTGACGACCGTCCGGACGACCGGAAAGGAGCTCAGCTATGCTCCTTGATGTAGTTCACGGCGTCCTTGACGGTGACGATCTTCTCGGCCGCATCGTCCGGGATCTCGCACCCGAACTCTTCCTCGAAAGCCATCACGAGCTCGACGGTGTCGAGGCTGTCCGCCCCAAGATCGTCGACGAAGCTGGCGTCCTCGGTCACCTTCGACTCGTCCACGCCAAGATGCTCGACGACGATCTTTTTGACCCGTTCTGCAACGTCACTCATCGGTCCTCGACTCCGCCTTGTCCGGCTGGTTTGGCTGACGACAACGGACGCCGCGCCGTCTGGATGACGAGGCGAACGGCGGCCCGGTATCTACACGAATGGTAATACTTTGCATAGGCACGCGGCCGCGCCGCGTCGACCCTCAGATCATGGCCATGCCACCATTTACATGGAGAGTCTGGCCCGTGACCCACGCCGCATCCGGGCTCGCCAGATAGGCGACCGCGGCGGCGACGTCGGCCGGGGCACCCAGGCGGCCGGCCGGGATGCGCTCGGTCAGTGCTGCCTTCTGCTTGTCGTCGAGGGCCGCCGTCATGGCGGTCTCGATGAAGCCCGGGGCGACGCAGTTGACGGTGATGCTGCGGCCGGCGACCTCGGCCGCCATCGCCTTGCTCATGCCGATGAGCCCGGCCTTGGCCGCGGCATAGTTCGCCTGGCCCGGATTGCCGGTGACGCCCACGATCGAGGTGATGTTGACGATCCGGCCCCAGCGCCGCTTCAGCATGCCCTTGAGCGCCGCGCGAGACAGGCGGAAGGCCGCCGTGAGGTTGGTATCCAGGACCTCCTGCCAGTCCGCGTCCTTGAGCCGCAGAACCAGCATGTCCCGGGTGATCCCGGCATTGTTGATCAGAATGTCGACCGGGTCGGCCTCGCCGATCAGCTTCTCGGCCGCACCATCCTCGGCCAGATCGGCCGTCACGATGCTGCACCGATCGCCCAGACCTTCGGCCACCGCTTCCAGCGCCTCGCGCCGCCGTCCGGCCAGCGCCACGAAGGCACCCTGCGCGTGCAGCGCCTGCGCCACCGCACCACCGATGCCCCCCGAGGCACCGGTGACGAGCGCACGCCGTCCCGAAAGGTCGAACAGCGCCATCTCAGGCCGCACCCGACAGGGCGGCGAGGTCCGCCGGCTCCTGCACGTTCTGCACCGTCGCCCCCTCGACCCCGCGCTTGGCGAGCCCCGAGAGCACCTTGCCGGCGCCGAACTCGACGACCTTCGTCACACCGAGGCGATGCATGGTCAGCATGCTCTCGCGCCAGCGGACCCGCGCCGTCACCTGCTTCACCAGCAGGTCCTTGATCGTGCCCGGATCGCGTACCGGCTCGGCCGTCACGTTGGCGATGAGCGTGATCTGCGGTGCGGAAAAATGCGTCCTGGCGATCGCCTCGGCGAGCTTGTCGGCCGCCGGCTGCATCAGCGCGCAATGGAAGGGGGCCGACACCTGCAGCATGATGCTGCGCTTCGCACCCTTCTCCTTGGCGATCTCCAGCGCCCGCTCGACCGCACGCTTGTCGCCGGAGACCACGGCCTGACCCTCGCCATTGTCGTTGGCGAGTTCGCAGACACCACCGTCCTCGGCGGCGGCTTGGGCGATTTCTTGGGCGACATGGGCCGTGACGCCCAGCAGGGCCGCCATCGCCCCCGCGCCCGGAGCCACGGCGGCCTGCATCGCCTGCCCGCGGAGACGTAGCAGCCGCGCCGCATCGCCGATCGTCAGGGTGCCTGCCGCCGCCAGCGCCGAATACTCGCCGAGCGAGTGGCCGGCGACATAGTCGACCATCTGGGCCAGCGGCTTCCCGGTCGCCGCCTCGGCCGCACGCACCGCGGCGAGCGAGGTCGCCATCAGCGCCGGTTGGGCGTTGGCGGTGAGCGTGAGGGTCTCGATCGGGCCGTCGAAGATCAGAGCCGAGAGCTTCTCGCCCAGCGCCTCGTCGACCTCGTCGAACACGGCCTTGGCCGCCGGGTAGGCGTCGCACAAGGCCCGGCCCATACCCACGGCCTGGGCACCCTGGCCCGGGAAGACGGCGATCGCGACCATGCGGACTCGAAGGATCCTGCGGCGGGCAGCGGCGGGGGCTGCGATGCGCGGCGTCTTAAAGCCCGATCCGGCACTGTCAAGCGCGGGTAGTGGGTCAGTTTGAAATCACCTGAATATATTCCGTGGTGGAATGTGGTGCGCCCCGACCCCATACTCCACGCATGACTACGACACGCAAGAAGCGCCCGCGCGATCCCGTCCAGCTCGGCAAGCTCATCGTCGACATCGCGACGGGGCAGACGCCCGACGCCGAAGACGATGGGAAAGACGCTGCAGCCGCCGAGCTGGGGCGGAAGGGTGGGGCGGCACGGGCGGAGAGGCTGACAGCCGAAGAACGCCGTGAGATTGCGCGCCGGGGCGCGGTAAAGCGGTGGGGAGAAGCATAGCCTCGCGCATAATCTGGGCTTGATTTCCGGAATTAGGTGCGACAAGGTGCGCCGATCGAAGCCGGAGAACTTGATGCCCACGCCTGACGAAGCCACGGTCCGCGAAATCTTGATGAAGCGTGACCGCGGGATGCGACTGCGATCCGCCCTCGCCGACGCCTGGAGCGCGTTCACCTCTAGTTACCCAGATCGGGCGTGGTGGCGTCGCAAGTCGACCCGCGCTGGGCTTGTATGGGAGCACGCCGTCAAGAACGCCGTAGCTGCCTTTGCCGAAGATGACGACGCACGGCCCGTGCCACATCACGACACGATGTCGTTCGTGTTCGATGACTTAGTGCTTCTGCGGATAAAGAAAGCAAGCATCGAACTGATGTCGAGCAATGTGCAGACATTCCTTGCCTCTCTCTTCCATGATCACCAAGAAGATCTTTTTGGGTTCTCCGGCTATCATCGGGTTGAGGCCGCGTATGTTCTGAATAGGCTAGAGACACAGATGGATTGGATTGGTATCGTAGCAAGAGAGAAGAAGAAAAAGCTCTTTTATTTTGAGCTGAACGATCTTGCCTCTTCTGCGGAGATGCTGCCGTTTCCGGAAGCCCCTCGGAAGACCGGCGGCGACGTCGCCAAGCTCAGGAAGCCGCCAGAGCCGGCTGAAGGCAAGGGGAGTGAATCATGAATGCTGAGTTCAACCATGCTCTGCTCAGTCTGGCGCGCCAGTTCCGGGGGCGAAGTCAGACCGATGTGGCCAAAGCAAGCGGGATCAACCAGGGGCACTACTCTCGGATTGAGAACGGGCTTCTGCCGGACGGCCCCTCGGCCGAGAACGTCGGACGGATTGCCGCCGCCCTCGATTTCCCAGCTTCGTTCTTCTACCAGCCGGATGCGGTCACTGGCCTGCCTCTTAGCGTGCACCCGATGTACCGCAAGCGGGCCAGTCTGTCGGACCGGGAGCTGAAGCTCATTCACGCCGAGATAAACATCCGGCTCATGCACGTCCGCCGCTACCTTTCCGCAGTCGAGCTTGAGCCCGAACTTCCTCTGCCGTGGATCGACGTGGATGAAGGCGGCGGAGCCGAGGAACTTGCGCGCTCGATCCGCCGAGCTTGGATGGTGCCCGACGGACGGATCGAGAACCTGACCGACCTGTGCGAACGGGCAGGGATTGTCGTGGTGTGGTGCGACTTCGACGCGGCGATCGACGGCGTCGCCATGCGAACTCGCGACCTCCCGCCTTGTGTGTTCCTGAACAGTCGGCGTCCTGCGGACAGGATGCGGTTCTCGCTGGCCCACGAACTCGGCCATCTAATCATGCACCGCGTACCGACCGAAGAGATGGAAGCGGAAGCAAACCGCTTTGCGGGCGAATTTCTTGTGCCGGAAAAGTCTTTCAGGAGCCATGTCATAGGCAATCGCGTAACGCTTGAGTTTCTGGCTCGACAGAAGGCTTACTGGCACACCTCGATGGCCTTTCTGCTGTACCAAGCAGGCCATCATGGCCTGATCACGAGGCACCAGAGCGAATACCTTTGGAAGCAACTGAGTTCCATGGGTTGGCGGACACGCGAGCCGGCGGAGACGGACGTGCCCCCCGAGGAGCCGGCGCTCTTCCCGCACATCCTACGGCTGCACTCGGACGATATGGGGTACACGCCCGAGGCCCTCGGTCAACTTGTCCACGCTTCGCCTGGCGACGTTCGTCGGCTTTATGGGCGCCACATCTCTCAAGCGCGGCCAAGGCTCGCCATCGTCAAGTGACCCTTTACGCTTGACGCTAAGCATAAAGGGTCATATCATGCGGGGCATGAACAAGCTCCCGACCGAAACTCGCGTCCAGATCCTCGGCCTCATGGTCGAAGGTATGAGCATCCGGGCCATCGCTCGCCTGACCGGTGCCAGCAAGAACACAGTCGTGAAGTTTCTGCGGGACGCTGGCGAGGCATGCGCTCGCTACCAGGACGAGCACGTGCGCGGTGTGGCGTGCAAGCGCATCCAGGTTGACGAGATCTGGAGCTTCGTCGGCATGAAGCAGAAGAACATTCCCGCTGAGCGGCGCGGCGAATTCGGCATCGGCGACGTGTGGACCTGGACGGCGATTGACGCGGACACAAAGCTTGCTGTGACGTGGCTGATGGGCGACCGCTCAGCCGCTACCGCGAAAGAGTTCATGCTCGATCTGGCAAGCCGCCTCACCACCCGCCCGCAGATCACCAGCGATGGCCACAGCGCCTACCCCGAGGCGGTCGAGGAGGCGTTCGGGTCGGATGTGGACTTCGCGCAGTTGCAGAAGGTCTACGCGACGCCGATCGACGGGCAGAAGCGCTACAGCCCACCCGAGTGCGTCGGCTGCAAGCGCGAGGTCGTCGCCGGTAACCCCGATCCTGAGCACATCAGCACGAGCTTCGCCGAGCGCGCCAACCTCACTATGCGGATGAGCATGCGGCGGTTCACCCGGCTGACCAATGCATTCAGCAAGGACGCCGAGAACCACGCCCATGCGATCGCCATTCACTTCATGCACTACAACTTCGCCCGCATTCACCAGACTCTGCGCGTCACCCCGGCCATGGCAGCCGGCGTCACGACCAAGCTTTGGGAATTGGGCGATATGGTCGCCATGATCGACGAAGCGGCGCCGAAGCCGTCGCCACGCGGACCCTACAAGAAGCGGCAGGAAATTTTTCCGGCCTAATTTCAAACTGACCCACTACCCAAGCGCGCACCGACTTGCCCCACGAGGCCCCGTGTGTATAGTGCCGCCTCCATCGCAGCGTGCCACGGGGCCTTTGGTCCTGCCGCCCGCTACCACATCAGCGATCGGAGCGAGGGTCATCGCGCAGGCGATGGCTCTCTTTTTGTCGTGTCACGAACCGAGGAAGACGCAAAGGCATGCCTCTCTACGAGCACACGGTGATCGCGCGGCCGGACCTGACCGCGCAACAGGCTCAGGGGCTGGCCGAGCAGTTCGGTACCGTCATCGCCGAGCAGGGCGGACAGGTCGCGAAGACCGAGTACTGGGGTCTGCGGAGCCTAGCCTACCGGGTGAAGAAGAACCGGAAGGGCCACTACATCCACCTCAACATCGACGCCCCGGCGGCGGCGGTGACCGAACTGGAGCGTCAGCAGCGCATCAACGAGGACGTTCTGCGCTACCTGACCGTCCGGGTGGAGGGCTTCGAGGAAGGCCCCTCCGCCATCATGCAGGCGAAGTCGAGCCGCGACGACCGCGGCCGGCGTGACCGCTTCGATCCCAGGGGCTGAGCATCATGGCCGATCATGACGAACCGCGCGGCGAAAGCCGCGGCGAGGGCTACGAGCGTCGCGGCGGCGGCCGTGGCGGCGAGCCGCCGAACATCACCATCCGGCGTCCCTTCTTCCGGCGCAAGAAGTCGAGCCCCTTCGCGCACGCCGACGCGCCGAAGATCGACTACAAGGACGTGAAGCTGCTGCAGCGCTTCATGTCGGAGCGGGGCAAGATCGTGCCGCGCCGCATCACCGCGGTGACCGCCAAGGAGCAGCGCAAGCTGGCCGAGGCGATCAAGCGGGCGCGCGAGCTCTCGCTCCTTCCCTATGTGAGCCAGTGAGGCGCGTCCGATGCAGGTGATCCTACTGGAGCGCGTGCCGAAGCTCGGCATCATGGGCGAGGTCGTGAAGGTGCGCCCGGGCTTCGCGCGCAACTTCCTGATCCCGCAGGGCAAGGCGCTGCGCGCGACGAAGGAGGCTCTGGCCGACTTCGACCGCCGTCGCCACCAGCTCGAAGCGAACAATCTGAAGGAGAAGGAGGAGGCGCAGAAGCTGGCGGCGATCGTCGACGGCCAGGCCGTCACCATCCTCCGTCAGGCTTCCGAGAGCTCGGCCCTCTACGGCTCGGTCAGTGCGCGCGACATCGCGACGGCATTCACCGCCGCCGGGACCACGCTCGACCGCGCGCAGATCCGCCTCGAGTCGGCGCTGAAGACCCTGGGCATGCACCAGGTCACGGTGGCGCTGCACCCCGAGGTCGAGGTCAAGGTGACGGTGAACGTCGCCCGCTCGCAGGAAGAGGCCGACCTCCAGGCCGGCGTCATCCCGCCCATGCCGGGCGAGCTCGACGATGAGGACATCGTCTGAGTCCGTCGGCGGTCGGTGCCGCATCGCAAAGGGCCGCGCGAGCGGCCCTTTGTGCTTGTCGGGCCCGGACACGGGCACTAGCGTGCGCACAACTTTGCTGCAGGTGCACAATCCCATGAGCTCGCCCGCCGCACCAACGACCGACAAGCCGGAGGCTGCGCCGAGCGGTAAGGCCGCGGTCGTCAAGAAGTATGCGAACCGCCGGCTCTACAATACCGCGACGTCGAGCTACGTCACCCTCGACGAACTCAGCCAGATGGTCCGCAAGGGCGACGATTTCGTCGTCTACGACGCCAAGACGAACGAGGACATCACCCGCTCGGTCCTGACGCAGATCATCCTCGAAGAGGACAGCAAGGGCCGCAACCTGCTGCCGATCGGCTTCCTGCGCCAGCTCATCTCGTTCTACGACGACAATCTGCACGCCTTCCTGCCGCGCTACCTGGAAATGAGCATGGAGAACTTCTCCAAGCACCAGGACCAGATCCGCGCCTATATGGAGCAGACTTTCGGTCGCTTCTTCCCGATCAACCAGTTCGAGGACATGGCGCGACAGAACCTCGCCATTTTCCAGCGTGCCGCCAGCATCTGGAATCCGGCTACGGGCGAGGCTACTGCATCTGCGAACGGCGCCGACCCTGCGGGTTCCGGGCACAAGGCCGGACCTGCACCGGGCGACGATTCGCCGAGCCTCGACCGGCAGATGCGCGAGTTGCGCGAGCGGATGGAATCCCTGCAGGCGCAGCTATCCGACCTGCAGACCCGCGGTCGCTGAATTCACTCAGTCGACCCAGCCGGTACCGTCGTCGAACCAGGTGCCGTCGTCGAACGGCACGCCCCGCTCTTCCGCCGCGACCGCAGTACCAGCCGTCACCGCCAGGGCGCTGACGCTCAGCAGAAGATGACGGCGGGAAAGCTCCGCCACGACCGTTCCATCCGTGGCGACCGGCCCGTCCGGTACCGGCTCAGTCGAAGCTCGGTCCATAGCTGACCATGCTGGACCAGTAACGCTCGAGGGCCGTCAGTGTCGCGTTGATGCCCTTGAGCTGGTCTTCGTTCATCGACCGGCTCTCGAGATCCGCACAGTTGCGCTGATAGAGCTCGTTGATCTTGGCGGTCAGGTCAAGCCCCTTCGGCGACAGCTTCACTCGCGTCTGCCGCCGGTCGTGACTGCTCCGCTCCTGAATCAGGTACTGGTTCTCGACCAGCTTCTTCAGATTGTAGGAGACGTTCGAACCCAGATAGTAACCGCGGACGGTGAGCTCGCCGACGGTCAGCTGATCCTCGTTGATGTTGAAGAGGATCAGCGTCTGCACGTTGTTGATGTCCTCGATGCCCAGCCGGTCCAACTCGGTCTTGATGACGTCGAGGAAACGGCGGTGCAGGCGCTCGATCAGCCTAATGGTGATGAGATATTGATCTTTCACGGCAGCCTCGACGCCAGGGACCGGTCAGCCCGTCGAGCCCAGCTCACGTGGCTTTCCCTGCCATCATCTTGATGATTGCGGAAAAATCCAGCCCCTCATTCCCGTTCGAGGCGAATAGGTTGTAGAGCTGATATGCTTCCGCTCCCAAAGGTGTCGTCGCGCCCACAGCCTGGGCCGCCTGCTGGGCGAGCCGCAGATCCTTCAGCATCATCGCGGTCGAGAACCCCGGAGCATAGTCGCGATTGGCAGCGGCGGTCGGCACCAGGCCCGGCAGCGGCGGATCGTTCAGCAGCGACCAGGACGCCCCCGACGACACCGAGCTGATCTCGTACAGCTTCTGCGCCGAGAGACCCAACCTTTCCGCGAGAAGGAGCGCCTCGGCCAGCGACACCATGTGCACGCCGAGCATCATGTTGTTGCAGATCTTGGCGGCCTGCCCCGTGCCGGGACCACCGGCATGGATCACCGCCTTGCCCATGCCCGAAAGCACCGGCTTCGCCCGCTCGAAGGCCGCCTCGCTGCCGCCCAGCATGAAGGTGAGCGTGCCCGCGGCTGCACCCATCACCCCGCCCGACACCGGGCTGTCGGCCATCTCCAGTCCGCGCGCGCCTGCCGCCGCGATCACCTCGCGCGCCGTGGCGACGTCGATCGTCGAGCAGTCCAGCAACAAGGCTTCCTGGGCGGCCTCGGCGATCACGCCGCCCTCGCCCAGATACACCTCGCGGACCTGCGGTCCGGCCGGCAGCATGGTCACGACCACCGCCGCCTCGGCCACCGCCGCCGCGATCGAGCCAGCCGCCTCGCCGCCCGCCTCGACCAGTGCCGCCTTCCCCGCCTCGCTGACGTCGAACCCGCAGAGCGCGTGCCCGACCTTCAGCAGGTTGCGCGCCATGGGCAGGCCCATATTGCCGAGCCCGATGAAGGCGATCCGCGCCATCCCTCTTCTCCTTCGGTTACAGGCCGTCCCAGTCCAGCGGCAGATCGCCGCCGGCCAGCGGCGCAAAGCAGGCCTGGACCTCGGCGGCCGGCACGGCGTCCAGATCCGGATGCCGCCAGCGCGGGCGCTTGTCCTTGTCGATGATCAGCGCACGCACGCCCTCGATGAAGTCGCCGGCGACCAGCATCCGGTGCACGAGGCGGTATTCGAGCTGCATGCACTGCGCGAAGTCGAGGTCGCGGCCGCGCCGCAACTGCTCGAACGTCACATGCACGGCCAAGGGCGACTTCGTCGCCAGGGCAGCCCCCTGCTCGGCCGCGAACTCGCCGCCCTCGGCCGCCAGCGCCACGAGTACCGAATGGACATCGTTGCCGCCGAAGCACCGGTCGACCGCCGGCCGCAGCTTCGCCAGCGTGCCGCCTTCGGGCCGTCCCGCGAACTCGGCGATCGCACCGCGATCGCCCGTCTCGGCCAGCCGGTGCGCCAGCGCTTCCAGCCGGTCTGCAGGCACGAACGCCGTACCGATCCCGGCTTCGATGCAGTCCGCTGCACCCAGCCTCGATCCCGTCAGGCCGAGCCAAGTGCCGACGGCACCCGGGGCGCGCGGGAGAAAATAGGTGCCGCCGACGTCGGGGAAGAACCCGATCCCGGTCTCCGGCATCGCGAACATCGTGTTCTCGGTCACGATCCGGTCCGAGCCGTGGACAGAGATCCCGACCCCGCCACCCATCGTGATCCCGTCGAGCAGCGCGATGTAGGGCTTCGGGAAGTTCTTGATCCGCCAGTTCATCCGGTACTCGTCGCGGAAGAACGGGACGGCCTCCTCGACACCCTCGTCGCGGGCACTCTCGGCCGCGTGCCGGATATCGCCGCCGGCGCAGAAGGCGCGGCCCGGAGCGGCGCGCACCAGCACCGCACCCACGCCCGGATCGTCCTTCCACTCCGCCAGATGCAGGCTCAGCGACTGCACCATGCGCCGGGTCAGCGCGTTCAGCGCGGACTGGCGGTCGAGCGTGACGATGCCGAGCCGGCCCTCGCGGGTGAACCTGATGCCCGAGGTCATGCCTCAGTCGGCGAGCAGGCGGCGGGCGATGATGACGCGCATGATCTCGTTGGTCCCCTCCAGGATGCGGTGCACCCGCGCGTCGCGCAGGTAGCGCTCGATGCCGTAGTCGCGGATGTAGCCGTAGCCGCCGTGCAGCTGCAGCGCCGCGTCGATCACCTTGAAACCGATGTCGGTGGCGTAGCGCTTCGCCATCGCACAGGCCATCGTCGCGTCCGCAGCCTTGGCATCCAGCTTCGCCGCGGCCCGCCACACCATGAGCCGTGCCGCTTCCAGCTCTGTCGCCATGTCGGCGAGGGTGAACTGCAGTGCTTGGAACTCGGCGATCAGCCGGCCGAACTGCTTGCGCTCCTTCACATACGCCAGCGCCCGCTCCAGGCAGGCCCGAGCGGCACCCAGCGAGCAGGCGGCGATGTTCACCCGCCCGCCGTCGAGCCCCGCCATGGCGTAGCGGAAGCCCTGTCCCTCCGGCCCGATCCGGTTGGTCACCGGCACCGCGCAGTCGTCGAAGGTGACCACGGCCGTGGGCTGCGAGCGCCAGCCCATCTTCGCCTCCTTCTTGCCGAAGCCGAGGCCGGCGGTACCCTTCTCGACCAGGATCGAGCTCACCCCGCTCGGCCCCTCGCCGCCCGTGCGGCACATGACGAGGTAGAGGTCGCTGACGCCCGCACCCGAGATGAAGGCCTTGCTGCCGTTCAGGACGTAGCGGTCGCCCTCGCGGCGGGCGGTGGTGCGCAGCGCCGCGGCATCCGAGCCCGAGCCCGGCTCCGTCAGGCAGTAGCTGGTCAGCCGCTCCATTCGGCAGAGAGCCGGCAGCAACTCCTTCCGCTGCGCCTCGTCGCCGAAGCTGTCGATCATCCAGGAGACCATGTTGTGGATCGACAGATAGGCCGCGGTCGAGGTGCAGCCCGCCGCCAGCTCCTCGAACAGTATGGCCGCATCGACCCGGCCGAGCCCGCTGCCGCCGACATCCTCACGGACATAGATCGAGGCGAAGCCGAGTTCCGCCGCATGCCGCAGCGTCTCCACCGGGAACACGCTCTCTTCGTCCCAGGCCTCGGCATTCGGGGCCAGTTCGCTGGCCGCGAAGTCGCGTGCGGCCTCGCGCAGGTGTCGCCGATCGTCGCTCAGCTCGAAGTCCACCACCCGCCTCCCGTGCGGCACTCGGTCCCCGGTCGACGGTTGTCGCCTCGGGTCACCATCGTTACAAGCGGCGGATCGTCCGATCAGGGACCGAGCACCGCTGAAGAGTCGCCGTGCCGCAGCCTCTCCACCTCCTGAACCCCGCCCCGTACCCCGCCTCGCGTCCGCGCCGCCTGCGCCAGCATCCCTGGTCGCGCCGCCTCGTCGCCGAGCATCGGCTGAGCCCCGCCGACCTGATCCAGCCTTTCTTCGTCATCGAGGGCAAGGGCCAGCGGGTCGCCGTCCCGTCGCTGCCCGGTGTCGAGCGGCTGTCCGTCGACGAACTCGCCGCCACCGTCGAGCATGCCCGTGAGCTCGGTCTGCCGGCGGTCGCGCTCTTCCCGGTCACCCCGGTCGAGCGCAAAAGCGAGGGCGCCGAGGAGGCCTGGAACGACGACAACCTGATGTGTCGCGCGATCCGCGCCATCAAGCGGCGCACGCCCGACATCGGCATCATCGGCGACGTGGCGCTGGATCCCTACACCAGCCACGGCCAGGACGGCCTCGTGCGCGACGGCCGTGTCCTGAACGACGAGACGATCCAGGCCCTCATCCGCCAGGCCTGCTGCCTCGCCGCCGCGGGCTGCGATATCGTCGCTCCCTCCGACATGATGGACGGCCGCATCGGCTCCATCCGTGCGGCCCTCGACAAGGACGGCCACCAGGATACGATGATCCTGTCCTATGCCGCGAAATACGCGTCGGCATTCTACGGGCCCTTCCGCGACGCGGTCGGATCCGGCACCAGCCTCGGCAAGGCGGACAAGAAGACCTACCAGATGGACTCCTCGAACGGCTGCGAGGCGCTGCGCGAGACGGCACTCGACATCGGCGAGGCGGCCGACATGGTCATGGTCAAGCCCGGCCTGCCCTATCTCGACGTGATCTATCGCGTGAAGCAGGCCTTCGGCGTCCCCACCCTCGCCTACCATGTGTCCGGCGAGTACGCGATGCTGAAGGCCGCCGGCGAGAAGGGCTGGCTCGACGCCGACGCCTGCATGCTGGAATGCCTCCTCGCCTTCAAGCGGGCGGGGGCGGATGCCATTCTCACTTACGCCGCCATGGACGTCGCCGGCCGCCTGGCGCGCTGAGCAACCCCGCATTTCAACCGAGCGCTGAGGCTGGGGCCGCCCTCGCGAGCGTGATAGACCCGCGTCAGCGCCGGTGACGGGTGACGATCAGATGCGGGAGTGGGGGACGTGAGGCAGGTCGCCTCCGAGAAGGAGATGCGCGCCGAGATCGAGCGGCTGACCCTCGCCAATGAGCGGTTGAGCCAGGAGAACACGCGGCTGCGGCGCCAGTTCGACGTGCTCTTCGCCTTCGTCGGCCTGCTTTCGCCCGCCGGAATCCTCCTCGAAGCGAACGAGGCTGCACTGCGCGCGGCCGGAATCGCCGCCGAAGACGTCCTCGGCAAGCCGTTCTGGGACTGCTGGTGGTGGTCCCACGACGGGACCGTGCAGGATCAGCTCGAGAATGCCATCCAGCGTGCGGCCCAGGGCGAGACGGTCCGGTACGACGTCATGGTGCGGATGCGCGACGGCCTCATGCCGATCGACTTCCAGCTGGCACCTCTGCGCGACGAGCGGGGGCGCATCGCATATCTGGTGCCGTCCGCGGTCGACGTCACCGCCCGCGACCGCATCGAGCATCGGCTCCAGGAGCGCGAGGCCGAGTTGGGCCGAGCACTGGCCCGCAAGAAGCTGGCGATGGACGCCGCGCATTGCGGCACCTGGGAATGGGACATGGCGTCCGACACCGTCTTCTGGTCGGACGAGATGTGCGCGCTGTTCGGCCTGGAGCCCGCCGACTTCGACAGCACCCGCGGCGGCTTTTTGAGCCTCGTCCTGCCGGAGGACCGGCCGCGCCTGCTGCGGACCATGGAGGACGCGCTGGCCGGCCGGAAGGATTACGAGGCCGAGTACCGCATCCGCCACCCAGACGGGGCGATCCGCTGGTTCTACGCCCGCGGCCTCGTCAACCGCGAGCCAGACGGGACCCCGCGCGAGGTCACGGGCATCTGCATCGACGTCACCTCCAGCCGCTCCACGGCGGACGCGCTGCGCAGCATCGAGCAGGAGGCGAAGGAGCGCATCGGCGAGCTGAACTCGCTCTACGAGCAGGCCCCGATCGGCCTCGGCCTGTTCGACCGCGATCTCCGCGTCGTCCGCATCAACAAGCACCTCGCCGACATGAACGGCTTCCCGGTCGAGGCGCATCTGGGGCGCCGGATCTTCGACCTCGTGCCGGACGTGCAGGAGGCGGCCGAGCCCGTCCTCAGGGGTGTGCTCGACTCCGGCGAAGCCGTCCGGGACATCATGCTGGAGGGCGAGACGGCGCGCGAGCCGGGGGTGCGGCGCAACTGGATCGAGCAGTTCTACCCGGTGCGTGACGTCGGCGGCGCCGTCATCGGCGTCGGCACCATCTGCCAGGAGATCACCGAACAGCTCCGTGCCACGCGGGCCCTGCAGGAGAGCGAGCAGCGCTTCCGCCAGGCGATCGTGACCGCGGCCGTCCCGATCATGCTGCACGCCGAGGACGACGAGATCCTGGCCGTGAGCGAGGGCCTGCTGACGACGACCGGCTTCACCCGCGAGGAGCTGAAGCGCTTTCCGGACTGGCTCCGCCTCGCCTACGGCGACAAGGCGCAAGAATATGCCGAGCGGACCGCGATGCGGTTCCGCGAGGGCCTTCCTGTCCCCGGGGTCGAGGTGCGCGTCCGCACGCGTGGCTTCGGCGAGCGGATCTGGGTCCTCAACGCCTCCGCACCTGCCATGTTGTCCGACGGTCGGCGCTATCTCATCAGCATCGCCAACGACATCACCGACCTGCGCGAGAAGGAAGGGGCTCTCCAGGAGAGCGAGGGTCGCCTGCGCCAGATCGCCGAGACGATCGACCAGGTGGCCTGGATCGCCGAGCCCGAGCGGCGGCGTATGCTCTATGTCAGCCCCGCCTACGAGCGGATCTGGGGCCGGCCCGTCCAGGACCTCTACGACCGCTTCGACGCCTGGGGCCAGTCGATCCACGAAGCCGACCGCGCCAAGGTCGCGGAAGCGTTCGCCAAGGTCATGAGCGAGGGCTTCGACGTCGAGTACCGGATCGTCCGCCCCGACGGCGAGATCCGCTGGATCGCCGACCGCGGCCGGGCGGTGCGCACCGGCCCCGGTCGCCGCCGTCGGGCGGCGGGCGTCGCCAGCGACATCACCGCCCGCCGCCGCTCCGAGGAGCATCGCGAGCTCCTGGTCCGCGAGCTCAGCCACCGCATCAAGAACATGCTGGCCGTGGTCACCGCCCTCGCCCGCGAGAGCGGCCGCCGTGCGGACAATGTCGACGAGATGACGGAGATCCTGAACGGCCGCCTCGGTGCGCTTGGGGCGGCTCTCGATCTCCTCACCTATGGCGGCTGGCAGGGTGCGCGGCTGCGCGATCTCGTCCGCACCGGGCTTGCCGGCTACCTGCCCGAGCGCTTCGAGGTCGAGCTGCCCGAGGTCATGTTCCTGCCCGAGGCGGCCCAGGACCTGGCCCTGGCGCTGCACGAGCTGGTCACCAACGCGTCGAAGTACGGGGCGCTGAGCCGACCGGCCGGCAGGGTGGCCATCAAGGGCGACATCGACGAGGGCATCCTGACGCTGGTCTGGGCCGAGGATGGCGGGCCGCCGATCACCACCGAGCCCGAGCGCGGCTTCGGTACGCTCCTGATCGAGACCCTCCTCACCCACCGCCACGGCGGCAAGGTGACGCTCGAGTGGCGGCCGTCCGGCCTCGCCTGCTCCATCGTGCTGGAGCTGACCCGCCTCTCCGGCGGCAAGGCGGCCGGGAACGTCAGGACGGCGTGAGCCCGACCGAGCAGGAGACGCCTTCCGCGCGCCCGGCGCCCTACGGCGCACCCTCGGCGTTCCGCATCCTGCTCCGGACCAACATCCTGGCCGTGATGCTGCTCGTGGTGCTCAGCGTGTCGCTGGCGCTGATCGGGTTCGCCGGCTACGCCGCGCGCCGTGCCGCGCTCGTCACCGCCTCGGCATTGATGGAGGAGTCCGGCGAGAAGACGCTGGGGCATCTCCGCCTCCATCTCGTGCCGCCGCTCTCGGTGGTCGAAGTCGCAGCCGCCGCCCGCCGGGTCTGGGAGCCGCCCACCGAGGCCGGGCATCCGGCCGAGCGGCTGCTCTTGGACATCACGACCAAGTTCCCCCAGGTCTATTTCATGTTCATCGGCTACAGCGATGGACAGCTGTTCCAGGTCTGGAACCTCGGCCCCGACGACTCCTCGCTGCGACGCGTGCTGAAGGCGCCGGCGGCGGCCACGCATGCGGCCCGCGCGGTGCTGCGCCCACCGGACGGGGTCCCGCGGGAGGTCTGGCGCTACTTCGGTGGCGGCGATCGGGTCATCGGCCAGCGCATCGTCGAGCCCAGCACCTTCGATGCGCGCACCCGGCCCTGGTACGCGCCCGCCATGGCGAGCCCGCGGCTGATCCGGACGGAGCCCTACCGCTTCTCCGAGACCGGCCAGATGGGTATCACCGCAGCACAGCGATTTCTCGACGGGACCGGCGGCGTGATCGGCATCGCCGTCTCGATCGATGAGATCGACACCTTCCTGCACAACCAGCCCCTGGTCCACGACAAGGGGCTGATGGTGATCTTCCGTCACGACGGCGAGATCATCGCCAGCTCGGGCTCGCTCGACGACGACAGCACCCGGCCGCAGCTGCCCCACCTGCAGTCGCTGCTCGATCCGCTGGCCGAGGCACTGGCCGATCCCGTCCAGAAGCACGAGTTCGATCGCACGCTGGAGATCGGCGTTCACGGCGTGCCCGCCGTCGCCCGCCTGATGCCACTGCCTTTGACGCTCGGCGACGACACCTTCCTCGGCATCATCGTGCCTGCGAGCCAATTCACCCGCGACATCGACGCCATCGTGCAGAAGAGTGCGATCGTCTCGGCGATCATCGTCGGGCTGTTCGTCCCGGTCATGCTGCTGGCCTCGCGCATGATCGCCAACCCGCTGCGCCGGCTGCGCAACGAGGTCGAGCGGATCCGCCAGTTCCATCTCGAAGGCGGCGTCAATGTCCGCACGCGCCTGATCGAGGTCGACGACCTCGCCCGCGCCACCGCCGCCATGAAGTCGACGCTCCGCAGCTTCACCCGCTACGTGCCGCGCGACCTCGTCCGCGAATTGATCGAGACCGGTACCGAGGTCGACCAGGGTGGCGAGCGCCGCGAACTGACCATCCTCTTCTCCGACATCGAGGGCTTCACCGACGTCGCCGAGGACACGCCCCCGGAAGCCCTGATGCTGGGCCTGTCCGACTATTTCGTGGCGCTGACCCGCGCCCTTCAGGAGGAAGGGGCGACGATCGACAAATTCATCGGCGACGCGGTCATGGCGTTCTGGAACGCCCCCGTGCACCGCGAGGACCATGCCGCCGCGGCCTGCCGCGCCGCGCTCCGTGCCGCCCGTGAGTCCCGCCGGCCCGAGCTGTGGGCCCGCATGGGCGGGCGACAGTTGCGCACCCGCTTCGGCGTCAACACGGGCGATGTCGTCGTCGGCCATGTCGGGGGTGGCGACCGCCTGTCCTACACGGCCATCGGTGCCGCCGTGAACCTCGCCTCAAGGCTGGAGAACCTGAACCGCTTCCTCGGCACCACCATCCTCGTCGCCGGGGCCACGGCGAGGCGGGCCGGCGACGGCTTCGTCTTCCGCACCGCGGGCCTCGTCCGCCCCAAGGGCATCGCCCGGCCGATCCGCGTCTTCGAGCTGCTGGGCGAGGCCGGTGATCCCATCACGCTCGACGTCCATGCCTGGGACCGCGGCATGGCGGCCTACCTTGCCCGGGACTGGGACACGGCGGAGGCGGCGTTCGCGACCGCACCGCCCGAGGATGCGCTGGCGGCTCACTACCGAGCGGCCGTGGCGCGGCTGCGCGCCGATCCGCCGGGACCCGACTGGACCGGGGTCGAGACCTTCGCGACCAAGTAGCGGGCCACCTCGCCGATTGATTTCGCGCCCGCGTTGACCCAGCCTCCGGGCGGTGGCTGCGGCAGGCACAGGGCATCGTTTCCGCATCCGGCTCAGGACCAACATCCTGGCCGTGATGCTGGCCCTCGTGCTCAGCCTCGCCTTGGCGCTGATCGGCTACGCCTTCTTCGCCGGACGGCGGGCCTCGCTCGAAGCCGCCAACGAGCTGATGGAGCAGTCGGGCCAGCACGCGCTCGCCCAATTCCGCCTCAGCATCATCCCCCCGCTCTCGATGGTGGAGGTCGCGGCCTCGGTCCGCCGGGTGTGGGATCCCCCGACCGAGGAGGGCGAGCCCGCCGAGCAGCTCCTTACCGACATCATCATGCGGTACCCGCAGATCTATTCGATCTTCATCGGCTACCGCGACGGGCGGATGTTCCAGGTCTTCGACCTCGGACCGCAGGATGTCGTCATGCGCGAGGCGCTGAAGGCGCCTGCGGGTGCCGACCACGCCACGCGGCTCGTCCTCAATCCCAGCACACCTCGTTCGAGCGAGATCTGGCGATTTCTCGGCCCTGATGGGCAGGAGATCGACCGCCGCGTCTTCTCGCCCACGAGCTACGACCCGCGCGAGCGGCCCTGGTTCAAGGCGGCGATGGCCAGCGACGACATCGTGCGGACCGGCCCCTATCGCTTCGTGTCGACCGGTGAAACCGGCATCACGGCGACCAAGCGCTTCACCGAGGGTGTCGGCGGTGCGGTCGGCATGGACATCGCGCTGACCGATCTCGCCCGCTACTTGCGGCAGGATCCCGTCGCCCGCGAGCAGGGCCTGATGCTCCTCTTCCGCCACGACGGCCTCGTCATGGCGAGTTCGCGCCCGCTCGCCGAGACGGGCACGCGCCCCGAGATGCCGGCGCTGGCCACGACCAGCGACCCACTGGCCAAGGCGCTGTCCGGCCCGCTCCGGCGCGGCGAGATCGAGCGTCCGCTCCAGCTCGCGATCGACGGCACCAGCTATGTCGCGAGGCTCACGGCGCTGCCGCTGACGCTGGGCGACACGACCTATCTCGGCATCGTCGTCCCGGTGCAGCGCTTCACCAAGACGATGGACATCATTCTCGGCCGCAGTGCCGTCGTGTCCGCCGTCATCGTGCTGCTGTTCCTGCCCATCATGCTGCTGACCTCACGGATGATCGCGACACCGCTGCGCAAGCTGCGCGACGAGGTGGAGCGGATCCGGCGGTTCGACCTCGAGGGCGGTGTCGAGGTGAAGACCCGCCTCGTCGAGGTCGACGATCTGGCCAAGTCCACGGCCGCCATGAAATCGGCGCTGCGCGGCTTCACCCACTTCGTGCCGCGCGATCTCGTGCGCGACCTCATCGCCACCGGCACCGACCCCGTGGTCGGCGGCGAGCGCCGCGAGTGCACGCTGCTGTTCTCCGACATCGCGGGCTTCACCGACCTCGCCGAGGATGCCGACCCCGAGGAGCTGATGCTGGGCCTCTCGGACTATTTCGCCGCCCTCACCGACGTCCTCCAGCAGGAGGGCGGCACCATCGACAAGTTCATCGGCGACGCGGTGATGGCGATCTGGAACGCCCCCGCCCTCACCCCCGACCACCCGGTTGCCGCCTGCCGGGCCGCGCTCCGCGCCGCGCGCGAGATCAAGCGGCCGGAGCTGTGGGCGAAGCTCGGCGGCAGGCCGCGCCGGACCCGGTTCGGCATCCACACGGGCGAGGTCGTCGTCGGCCAGATCGGCGGCGGCGACCGCCTCTCCTACACCGCGATCGGTGCCACGGTGAACCTGGCGGCCCGGCTGGAGAGCCTGAACCGGCACCTCGGCACGAACATCCTGATCTCGGAGGCGACGGCCGACCGATGTGCCGGCGTCTTCCTCGTCCGCACCGCCGGCCTCGTCCGACCCAAGGGCCTGCAGCGACCGCTCCGCGTCTACGAACTGCTGGCCGAGGCCGGCGACGCGGCAACGGCCGGAAGCGTCGTCCGCTGGGAGCAGGCGTTCGCCGCCTATCTGCGGCGGGACTGGGACGCGGCCGAGCAAGGTTTCACAGCCGCCGGCAACGACGACCGGCTGGCCGGCTTCTACGTCGACTCGGTCCGCACCCACCGCACCGAGCCCCCGGACGAGGGCTGGACGGGGGTGCTGACCTTCACAACCAAGTAGCTCAGGCGGTGACCCTGGCCGGCTCGGCGGCGAGGGCTGCCGCCGCCTTGGCCCGCATCATCTCGCCGTGGATCGTGTAGAGGCCGCTCAGCACCACGACGCCGAGGCCGGCGATCAGGAGCGGGGTCGGCCGGTCGCCGAACAGGAAGGCGCCGAACATCACGGCCCACAGCATCTGCGTGTACTGGAACGGTGCCACGACCGCCGCCGGGGCGTCGCGCGTCGCCATCACCAGCACCGCCTGCCCGCAGCCCATGAGCAGGCCCGCCAGAGCCATGAGCCCAAGCTCGTGGAACGTCGGCACGACGAAGGTGGAGGGAATCATCGGCGCCGAGGCCAGGATGATCGCCGTGAACACCGCGGTCAGGATCGAGGGCGTGGGCTCGCTGCCGCCGATCTTGCGCAGCACGAGGAACGACACCGCACCGCAGAGCACGCCGCCCATGGCGAAGGCATGCCCGACGCCGAAGGCCGAGAAGTCGGGATTCAGCATCAGCATGACGCCGAGGAAGCCGACGCCGGCCGCGGCCCAGCGGGCACCCGTGACGCGCTCGCCCAGCAGTGGGCCGGAAAGGGCCGTCACCAGGATCGGGCTCGTGAAGAGAATGGCATAGGCCTCGGACAGCGGCAGAAGCCCGAAGGCGCGCCACGCCATGATGGCACCGAGAGCGGTCAGCACGCCGCGGGTGGCGACGAGATGCCAGCGCCGGGGCACGAGCGCCCACCAGCCGCCCTGGCTGCGCGTCATCGCCAGCACGGGCACGAAGGCGAAGAGGCTGAGCGTGGCCGCGATCTGGAACACCGAGAAGCGGCCGCTCGACAGCTTGATGAGGGCGTCCGCGGTCGAGAACGCAGCGTAGCTCAAGAGGGCGAAGCCGATTCCTTTGGCAATCGACGAAGTGCGCACCGCCGCCAGGGCACGGGAAATCATGTCTGCCTGCAAGATATGGGTCTAAGGCCCGGAATATGGTGGGTTTGCTGCAACGCAGCATGCGCGTTCTATGTAGATCACCCATGCGCCCTAGCGGGTACGCTGTGGTGCATGCGCCATAGCAATGTGGCAGGAATGCGACGCTCGGGTCACGCCGCCTCAAGCGTCCATCAACGGCTACTCAAGGCTCCTTCTGGAACAGCAGCCGACCGGCGCCGTCCTCTCCCTGGAAATCGAGCGCAAGCTTGCCCTGGAAGAACCCGAGACGGTTCACGCCCTGGAGTGCCGTCAGGTACCACCGCTCCAGCGTCATCAGCGGCTCGGGGCAGGCCATCATGGTGCCCGCAGCAGCGCCGATCTTGACCTCGTCCAAGGCCTTCATGGTGATCCCGGCCATGTAGCGATTGCACGCCGACTTCCCGGCCAGCCGCTCGCCGTCGACCTGGAGCGTGATCTCCGCGCCCGCGGGCACCGGATCCTCGTCGAAGGCGACCAGCCGCCAGACGGGCCCGGCGAGGTCGGCCAGCGTCAGCGGCCCCTCCTCCCGGCTGCCGGCATCGGCGAAGGCACCGTCCTTCAGGCTCAGCGCCACGTGCGTCTTCTGCGTCGGACAGCAGGCGCCGTCGCCGGGGCCAGCCGTGATCAGATCGACCAGCAGCTTGCCGTCCTCGATCGCCAGCGCCCGCGTCTGCGGCCGGTCACCGACACCGTAGGTCGCCAGCACCGTGGGCTTGCCATCGCGCACGCCGACCGCGGCGACATAGACGAAGGTGCCGCTCCCGCTGCCGTTCCACGCCAGCATCACCGCTCGTTCCGCCGTCCCGTCGCCGTCGAGATCGCCGACCGCTGTGGGTGCCGGAAGCAGCCAGACCTGCGTCCGCGAACTGTCCCCATCGCCCGCCGGTGCCGACTCGTACCGACCGTCGACCAGCGTCACCGTCTGGTCGAAGACGTCCGGGTAGGTGAGATTGCCCGCCTCGGCGAAGGAGGGAGCATCCGCCGCGCGGGCGGACATGGCGGCGAGCATCGTCAACGCCGCGATCGCAACGGTCAGGCGCACCGCGTCAGGCCCGCTTGAACACGCGGATGATGGCGAGCAGCACGACCGCACCGATGACGGCGACCACGAGGCTGCCGAGCAGCCCGCCACCCTCGGCCAGGCCCAGCCAGTTGAAGATGAAGCCACCGACGAAGGCGCCGACGACGCCGACGACGATGTTGCCGATGAGGCCGAAGCCGCCGCCGCTCATCAGGATTCCGGCGAGCCACCCGGCGACCGCGCCGATGACGAGGAACAGAATGAGCGAGGTGCCGTCCATGGGGGCTCTCCGTGCAGGTGGTGCCGCCGGCATCATACAAGCCGGGCCGCCGTAACCTAGCCCGCTCTGACGCCCCTAGAGGTCGGCGAACAACTCGGTCGAGAGGTACCGCTCCGCCGCCGAGGCCAGCACGACGACGATCCGCTTGCCGGCCATCCTGGGCCGCGCGCCGATCTCGAACGCGGCCGCTGCCGTGGCCCCGGAGGAGATGCCCGCCGGAATGCCTTCGAGTGCGGCGAGCCGCCGGGCCGTCGCAAAGGCCGTCTCGTTGCCGATGCGGAGGATCTCGTCGACGAGGCTCATGTCGAGGTTGCCCGGCACGAAGCCCGCCCCGATGCCCTGGATCTTGTGCGGCCCCGGCTTGCCGCCCGACAGCACGGGACTGTCCTCGGGCTCGACCGCGACGACGCGCAGATGCGGCAGCTTCGGCTTCAGGTATTGGGCGCAGCCGGTGATGGTGCCCCCGGTCCCCACGCCGGCGACCAGCACGTCGAGCCGGCCGCTCGTGTCGCGCCAGATCTCGCGCGCGGTCGTCTCCTTGTGGATCTCGGGATTCGCCGGGTTCTCGAACTGCTGCAGCATCACGGCACCCGGCCGTTCGGCGAGCAGCCGCCGTGCTGCCGCGAGCGAGCCTCGCATGCCCTGCGAGGCGGGCGTCAGCTCCAGCTCCGCACCCAGCAGCTTCAGCATCCGCCGCCGTTCCAGCGACATGCTCTCGGGCATGGTCAAGACGAGCCTGTAGCCCTTCGACGCACACACGAAGGCGAGCGCGATCCCCGTATTGCCCGAGGTCGGCTCGATGATCGTCCCGCCCGGCCGCAGATGCCCGTTCCGCTCCGCCGCCTCGACCATGGCGAGCGCGATGCGGTCCTTCACCGAGGACAGCGGGTTGAAGAACTCGAGCTTCGCCAACACCTCGGCCTCGCAGCCCACCTCTTCCGGCAGCCGGTTGAGGCGGACCAGCGGGGTGTCGCCGATGGTGTCGCAAATGGAATCGTAGATCCGGTCCGGACCCGCCTCGGTCATTGCGCCCCCCGCAAGGTTGGGGGAGCAATGGCGCAACGATCCCGGCCGGTCCAGCATCTCAGATCACGAAGTCGAAGCTCCGCTTGCCCTCGCTCTCGATCGACTGCTGCTCGGCCTCGCCGCACAGGTCCTCGATGGTGACGGAATCGAGCCGCGCCATGAGATCGCTCTCGAACTTCTCCCAGAACGGGGCGACGACCTTGACGCCCAGCGGCGAGGCCGAAACCGGCCCGTCGTCGACGATCTCCTCCGAGCCCTGGACGATCCGCACCACTTCGCCGACGGTCACGCGCCGGCGCTCGCGCGCCAGGCGATAGCCGCCCCGCGGTCCGCGCACGCCCTTGAGCACACCCGCCCGAACGAGTTGCTGGAGCACCTGCTCCAGATATCGCCGCGGCAGCCCCAGGCGGCGCGCGATGTCCTGGCTCTGCACCGGATCGGCACCGCCGTGGAAGGCTATATCGGCAACGGCCTCGAGTGCCAGCGCCAGCTTCTTGGATGGTCGCAACATCAACGGCTTTCCTCTTCAGCGATGCGCGGCGCGGTCCCGGTGGAACCGAATCCTCTGACCCCTCGCGCCGAGGCGGACAGCGAGCCCGTGTCCGTCTCCCAGGCGACGTGGGCCACAGGGGCCACGACCAGTTGAGCAACCCGCATTCCTCGTGTGATTACGGCGGTCTCCTCGCCATGGTTCACGAGAACCACGCCGATCTCGCCGCGATAATCACGGTCGATGGTACCCGGGGCATTGAGAACGGTGAGACCCAGGCGGAGTGCCAGTCCCGACCGTGGCCGGACCTGGCCTTCGAAGCCCTCCGGCAGGGCGATCCGCACGCCGGTCGGCACCAGGGCCCGCGTCCCCGGCGCCATCCGCAAGGGCTCGTCCGCCGGCACCGCCGCCAGCAGATCGAGCCCCGCCGCCCCCTCACTCGCATAGGCCGGCAGCGGCAGGCCCTGGCCGTGCGGCAGGCACTCGATCGGCACGGCCACCTTCATGCCGCCGCTCCCGGCACCAACTCGCGGACGATCCGGGCGGCGAGACGACGGCCGACCTCCAGCTTGTCGAGGTCGGGCCAGCTCTCCTCGACCCCGTCCCGGGCCACGAGGTGGATGCTGTTGCGGGCGCCGCCGAACACGCCGGTCGCCGGCGAGACGTCGTTCGCCAGGATCCAGTCGCAGCCCTTGCGCGCGAGCTTGGCCTTGGCGTTGGCGACGACGTTGTCGGTCTCCGCGGCAAAGCCGATCACCAGTGTCGGTCGGTCGTTGCCGCGCGCGGCCAGCGTCTGCAGGATGTCCGGGTTCTCGACCATCTCCAGGGCCGGCGGCGGCTTGCCGCGCACCTTCTTGATCTTGCCCGTCGGCACGGCCTTCGGCCGCCAGTCGGCAACGGCCGCCGCACAGACGGCGATCTCGGCCGGCAATGCCGCCACCACCTCGTTCAACATGTCCCGCGCGGACAGGACGTGACGCACCGCCACCCCCGGCGGGTCCGGCAGGCTCACGGGCCCGCTGACGAGCGTCACGCGCGCACCGGCTTCGGCCAGGGCGCGGGCGATGGCGTGGCCCTGCTTGCCCGAACTGTGATTGGAGATGTAGCGGACGGGGTCGATCGCCTCCTGAGTCGGGCCGCTCGTCACGATCGCATGCCGCCCGTTCAGCGGCCCCTCGCCCAGCCGGGCCAGGATCGCGTCCAGGATCTCGCCGGGCTCGGCCATCCGGCCGGCGCCCACCTCGCCGCAGGCCATGTCGCCGTCATTCGGGCCGATCACCATGACACCGTCGGCGCGCAGGCGCTCGACGTTCCGTGCCGTGGCCGCGTGCGCCCACATGAAGGGGTTCATGGCGGGTGCGACGAGTACGGGCCGGTCGGTCGCGACCAGGACGGTGGAGGCCAGATCGTCGGCGTGGCCGTTCGCCATCTTGGCCATCAGGTCGGCCGTCGCCGGTGCCACGACGACCAGATCACAATCCCGTGCGAGGCGAATGTGGCCGATCTCGGCCTCGTCGGTCAGCGAGAAAAGATCGGTGAACGCCCTCTCGCCGGCGAGGCTCGCGATCGAGAGCGGGGTGACGAACTGGTGCCCTGCCGAGGTCAGCACGCAGCGGAAGTCGAGGCCCCTCTCGCGGCCGCGACGTATCAATTCCAAGCACTTATAGGCGGCGATACCGCCGCCGATCACGAGGAGAACGCGCTTGCCGGGCATGAAGGTCCGTCAGAAATGGCGGATTTCGGTTTTCACAGCATGTTAGGGTAGCTTGAAGTCAGCGGAGGGCAAGCCCGATCAGCACACCGAGCACCAGCAAAATCGGCCACCAGCGTTCGGTCCAGTGCACCTCGCGCACGACGGCCGCACCGTGCCGCTCCAGCTTGGCCAGCACGCGCTCGCTCCGCATGACCAGCTCGGGCAATTTCAGGAACGCCTGCACGCCTTCGCCCAGCCCCTCGCGGATCTTCGCCTCGGGACCGAGATTGGTCCGTATCCACCGCTCGACCAGGGGTTGGGCGACCTGCCAGATGTTGACCTTGGGATTCAGCGTCCGGCCCACGCCCTCGGACACGACGATGGTCTTCTGCAGCAGGACCAGCTGGGGCTGCTGGCTCATCTCGAACTGCTCGGCCACCGTCAGGAGCTGGCCCAGCAGCCGGCCGATCGAGATGTCCTCGAGCGGCAGGCCCAGGATCGGCTCGCCGATGGCGCGGCAGGCCTGCTGGAAGGCCTGCCGGTCCTGGTCCGCCGGCACGTAGCCCGCCCTGAAGAACACGTCCGCCACGCGCTCGTACTGCCGGAACAGGAAGCCCAGCAGCGTCTCGGCGAGATTGCGCCGGGTCTCGAGGTCGATCCGGCCCATGATGCCGAAGTCGAGGGCGACGATGTCACCGTGCCGGTCGAGCAGCATGTTCCCTGGATGCATGTCGGCGTGGAAGAAGCCGTCGCGGAACAGCTGGTTGAAGAAGACGATCGCCGCCCGCTCCAGGATGGCGTCGGGATCGAACCCTTCCCGGATCAGCCGTGCCCGGTCGTTCATCGGCAGGCCGTAGATGCGCTCGAAGGTGGCGACCCGCCGCGCGGTGCGCCGCCAGTCCACCTTGGGCACCCGGAAGCCCTCGTCGTCCGCACAGTTGCGGGCGAACTCGGTCGCCGCCGACGCCTCGAAGCGCAGGTCCATCTCGCGCCGGGTCGTGACCGCCAGCATCTCGACCGTGGCGACGGGGCGAAGCCGCCGGAGCTTCGGCTGGAACCGCTCGACGATCTCCGCCAGCCAGAGCAGCAGGTCGAGGTCCTTGTCGATCGCCGCCTCGATGCCCGGACGGAGCACCTTGACGGCGACGTCCTCACCCTCGGTGGTGACGGCGAAGTGCACCTGGGCGATCGAGGCCGCCGCTACCGGCGTCTCGTCGAAGCTCCTGAAGACCTCGCCGAGCGGCCGCTCCAGATCGGCCTCGATCACCGCCCGCGCCTTGCCGAACGGGAAGGACGGCAGCCGGTCCTGCAGGGACGACAGGTCCCGCGCGATCGCGTCGCCCAGGAGGTCGGACCTGACCGCCAGCGTCTGCCCGAGCTTGACGAAGGCCGGTCCCAGTTCCGTCAGGGCACGGGCGAGACGCTCCCCGGGCCGGCCCGGCGCACTCTTGTTCGAGACGGCATAGGCGACCTTCCGCACCACGCCTGGCAGCGGCAGCAGGTCGAGCGGGAACAGCGCGTTGTGCCGCGCAAGGCAGCGCACGATCGCGACCACGCGCGCGCCATTGCGCAGATTGCGGAACATGGGCTCAGAGGCGCCAGCCGGAGTGGATCGCCGCTATCCCGCCCGACAGGTTGCGGTGCTTCACCTGGCCGAAGCCCGCCTCGCGGACGAGGGCCGCGAACGCCGCCTGATCCGGAAAGCGGCGGATGCTCTCGACGAGGTACCGGTAGCTGGGCGCATCCCCGGCCACGAAGCGCCCGAGCATCGGCACCACGGAGAACGAGAATGCGTCATAGACCTTGTCGAAGACGGGCAGCACGACCTTGCTGAATTCGAGGCAGAGAAAGCGGCCGCCCGGACGCAGCACGCGGTAGGCCTCGGCGATCGCCTTGTCGATGTGCGTCACGTTGCGGATGCCGAAGGCGATCGTGAAGGCATCGAAGCTGCGGTCCGGAAAGGGCAGCGCCATCGCATCCGCCGCCAGCCAGTCCAGCTCGGCGAGCCAGCCCCGGTTCAGCGCCCGGTCCCGACCCACCCGCAGCATCGCGGGGTTGATGTCGGCGAGCGTGACGTGCGCCTTGCCCTCGGTCCGCTGCAGGATGCGCATGGCGATGTCGCCGGTGCCGCCCGCGACGTCCAGAACCTCGAGGCCCGGCTGCGGCGCCAGCCAGTCGATCATCGCCTCCTTCCACAAGCGGTGGATGCCACCGCTCATGAGATCGTTCATCAGGTCGTAGCGGGTCGCCACCTTGTCGAAGACGTGGCGGACGCGCTCCGCCTTTTCGGCAGGGTCGATGCTCTCGAACCCGAAAGAGGTCGCCAGCCGGGTGGCGGCCTGGCGGGGCGAGCGGCTTGCAGCGTCGGAATCGCTCATGCAGAAAGCCGCACTCGCGCTGTTGGGGATGGCGGCCTTGTAGGAGAGGCGGCCCGGCCCAGCAAGCGCACCACCGGCCGCGCCCCGAGGACTTTGGACCTTGCCCGAGCTGCCCGAGGTCGAGACGACCATGCGCGCGCTGCGCGCCCGTCTGACTGGTCGGCGCTTCGTCACGGTCGACCAGCGCCGTGCGGACATGCGCTTCCCCCTGCCCCGCGAGCTGCCGCAGCGCCTGCGCGGGCGGCAGGTGGTGGGCCTGTCGCGCCGCGCCAAGTTCATCGAGCTCGCCCTCGACGACGGCAACGAGGTGCTGCTCCATCTCGGTATGTCGGGGCGGCTGCTGTTCGACGGCGAGCCCCGCGGCGTGCACGAGCACCTGACCTTCGGCTTCGACGACGGCACGGTCCTCCGCTTCGTCGATCCGCGGCGCTTCGGCATGCTGGACCTTCTGCCGCAGGCCGAGCGTACCACCCACAAATGGCTGCGGCATCTGGGGCTGGAGCCGCTCGACCCGGCCTTCGACGGCACGGCCCTCCAGTCGGTGCTGCAGGGACGGCGGACGGCGCTGAAGCTCGCCATCATGGACCAGCGGCTCGTCGTCGGCGTCGGCAACATCTATGCGAGCGAGAGCCTGTTCCGCGCCGGGCTCTCGCCCAAGCGCACCGCCGGCTGGCTCCGGCCCAGCCAGGCCGCCCGCCTCGCCACGATGATCCGCGAGGTGCTGGAGGAGGCGATCGAGGCCGGCGGCTCCTCTTTGCGCGACTACGTCCAGTCGAACGGTGAGCTCGGCAACTTCCAGCGCAACTTCCGCGTCTACGACCGCGAGGGCATGCCCTGCCCCACCTGCGCGTCACCCGTCCGCCGCCTCGTCCAGGGCGGGCGCGCGACGTTCCACTGCAGCCGCTGCCAGCGCTAGTCCGTCATCTGGACGGGCTTGTACCCGAGGGTGTTTATCCCTGACGCTTCGCGCTGCAGCATGAGCGGTGTGCGAAGCGTCAAAGCCGGGTGAGGTCCGCCATGTCGTACGAGAACATCCTGGTCGAGCGCCGCGGGCGCGTCGGCCTCATCACGCTCAACCGGCCGAAGGCGCTGAACGCGCTGAATGCCGACCTGATCGACGAACTGGAGCAGGCGCTGGCCGCCTTCGGCGCCGATCCCGAGGTGGCGGCCATGGTGATCACCGGCTCCGAGAAGGCCTTCGCCGCCGGTGCGGACATCAAAGAGATGGCCGAAAAGGACTTCTCGGAGGCGTTCACCACGGACTTCATCAGCCCCTGGCAGCGGATCTCGCGGCACAAGAAGCCGATCATCGCCGCCGTCGCCGGCTTCGCCCTTGGGGGCGGCTGCGAGCTCGCCATGATGTGCGACATCATCCTCGCCGCCGAGAACGCTCGCTTCGGCCAGCCCGAGATCAATCTCGGCACCATTCCGGGTGCGGGAGGAACGCAGCGCCTGATCCGCGCCATCGGCAAGTCGAAGGCGATGGAGATGATCCTCACCGGTAGGATGATGGACGCCAAGGAAGCGGAGAGCTCGGGGCTCGTGACGAGGGTGGTGCCCGTCGCCGACCTCGTCGCCGAGGCGATCAAGATCGGGGACGCCATCGGCGCGAAGTCGCAGCCCATCGTCGCCATGGCGAAGGAGGCGGTGAACGCGGCCTACGAGAACTCGCTGGGCGAGGGACTCAAGTACGAGCGCAACCTGTTCTACGCGAGCTTCGCCACCGAGGACCGGCGCGAGGGCATGGCCGCCTTCGCCGAGAAGCGGCCGCCGGCCTTCACCCACCGCTGAGCGCAAGCAGAGGCGGCCCCGCGTTGACGCGCGGGGCTGCACTCGCTATACGCGCCGCTCGCATCGACGCAACGAGGTTTTTTTCACGTGGCGCATCATCGTTCCGCGAAGAAGCGCATTCGCCAGACAGCGAAGCGCACCGCCCTCAACCGCAGCCGGACGAGCCGGATCAAGACGTTCGTCCGCAAGGTCGAGGAAGCGGTCGCCCAGGGCAATTACGACACCGCGCGCAGCGCGTTCGCGGCCGCCGAGCCCGAGCTGCGCAAGGGCGTCTCGAAGGGCGTGCTGCACCTGAACACGGTGTCGCGCAAGCTGTCGCGGCTGGCGCAGCGGGTGAAGGCGCTAGGGGCTACCACACCCGCCTGAGGGTCAACCCGGGGGCAAGTTCCCCGGCGAATGTAATGTCGACGACGTAGGGCGGCGTCCGAAAGGGCGCCGCCCTTGTCGTTGGTTGTCGCGGTTGCCCATTATCGTGCAACTTGCTCAACCAATGCGCGAAGGCCCCTGTTCGCATTTCGATCCCCTTGCCACGCCCCAATACCCAGATTACGGTCCATCAACACGCGCCAAGGGCAGTCGCCCAAGGCGCACCGCAGAACAAAAACTTCGTTGCGCTAAAATAACTTTCCGCTTTGTGCGTGAATTTTAAGCAGGTTACGAAGAAAACGTAACCAGTTCCGCCGAGATTGCGGCACAGGGACGGAAACAACAATGGGGTGGGTAACAACGATGACTTTCCTATACAGTGCGACGCTGCAACATCTCTAAGTAGAAAACGACACCTGAGGAGCGTGCGGGAACGTATGCGACCTCAGCGCCATTCTACTAGAGGTGTGAACCGCCGTCTTTATCCGCGGAGCAGCGGGTGCGCATGATCGTGGCCCAGCAGAACGACATCGAGCATCAATGGAGTCAGATCCGCAGCATGCTGCGGGCGGAGGTCGGCGACCCGGCCTTCGCGACCTGGCTCAAGCCACTCGACCTCGCCGCCCTCGACGGCGATCGGGTCGTCATCGCGGTGCCGACCCAGTTCATGCGCGACTGGGTCGTCGCCCACTATGCCGACCGCATCCGCGCGCTGTGGACCTCGATCAACCCGCTGGTGCGGTCGATCGTGCTGAACGTCCGCGCCGCCGGTGCGGCGAACGGTAACGCCGCACCTCTGCCGCCGGCGGCCCAACCGATCCGCGTCGAGCCCGCCGTCGCTGCCGCGGCGATGCCGTCGGCCCCGGCGCCCGCAGGGGAGGAGGTCGTCGACCTCCCGGTCGCGGTCGACCAGCTCGGTGCCCGCCTCGACCCCCGCTTCACCTTCGAATCCTTCGTCGTCGGCAAGCCGAACGAGTTCGCCGTCGCCGCCGCCGAGAAGGTTGCGACCTCCCCGAAGCCGCCCTTCAACCCGCTGTTCCTCTATGGCGGCGTCGGTCTCGGCAAGACGCATCTGATGCACGCCATCGCTTGGCGGGTGAAGCAGACCGACCCCACGCGCCGGATCGTCTATCTCTCCGCCGAGAAGTTCATGTACCAGTTCGTGCGCGCCCTGCGCTCGAAGGATACGATGACCTTCAAGGAACTGTTCCGATCGGTCGATCTATTGATGGTCGACGACGTGCAGTTCATCTCCGGCAAGGATTCGACGCAGGAAGAGTTCTTCCACACCTTCAACACGCTGGTCGATCGCGGCCGCCAGATCGTCATCTCCGCCGACCGCAGTCCGTCCGACCTCTCCGGCCTGGAAGAGCGCATCCGCTCGCGCCTGGGCTGGGGCCTCGTCGCCGACATCCATCCCACGACCTACGAGCTTCGCCTCGGCATCCTGCAGTCCAAGGCCGAGAAACTGGGGGCTGACGTCCCGCAGCGTGTCATCGAGTTCCTGGCCAGCCGCATCAGCACCAATGTTCGCGAGCTGGAGGGTGCGCTGAACCGCATCGTCCACCAGGCGAGCCTGATCCAGAAACCCGTCTCGATCGACATGGCGCAGGAGGTGCTGAAGGACCTGCTCCGCGCCAGCGACCGCCGTGTGACCATCGACGAGATCCAGAAAGCCGTCGTCGAGCACTACTCGATCCGGATGGCCGACATGACTTCGGCCCGCCGCTCCCGCGCCATCGCAAGGCCGCGACAGGTGGCGATGTACCTCGCGAAGCAACTGACCCCGCGCTCCCTGCCGGAGATCGGCAAGAAGTTCGGCGGCCGCGACCACACCACGGTGATGCACGCCGTCCGCCAGATCGAGAAGCTCTCGGCCGAGGACCGTGCCATGGCCGAGGACATCGAGACGCTGAAGCGGCGCCTGCAGGGCTGACGCCGGGTCGCAGCCTCGGCCACGAAACCTGTCGCGCTCCTCGATTTTTTGTTAGCGTGCCTGTCCCATAGACGTCGCCGGTGGCGCGCCCATCCGCCTCGGCCAAGCTGAGCTGATCCGGCCCATGAAGCTATCGATCGAGCGTGCAGCCCTCCTGCGGTCCCTGGCGCACGTCCAGAACATCGTCGAGCGCCGGACCACGATCCCGATCCTGTCGAACGTCAAGCTGGCGGCCGACGACGCTAGACTGGCGCTGACCGCTACCGACATGGACCTGTCGCTGCTCGCCCACGAGCAAGCCGAGGTCTCGCGCGCCGGCACCACCACGGTCGGCGCCCACACCCTCTTCGACATCGTCCGCAAGCTGCCGGACGGCTGTGAGATCGCGCTGGAGCAGGCGCCGTCCGGTGGCGAGCTGACACTGCGTGCCGGCCGCTCCGTCTTCAACCTGCCCTCCCTGCCCGCCGACGAGTTCCCGGCTATCGGCGAGGAGCAGCTGGCGACCCGCTTCGAGATGGCGGCGAGCGACCTCGCCAAGCTGATCGACAAGACCCGCTTCGCGATCTCCACCGAAGAGACGCGCTACTACCTCAACGGCATCCACATGCACGCGACCAAGAGCGGGGCCGCCAGCATGCTCCGCGGCGTCGCCACCGACGGCCATCGCCTGGCCCGGATCGAGCTGGCGCTGCCCAAGGGTGCCGAGCAGATCCCGCCCATCATCGTGCCGCGCAAGACCGTGGGCGAGATCCGGAAGCTGATCGATGGGGCCGAGGGCAAAGTGCAGATCAGCGTCTCGCCGACCCGCATCCAGTTCACGCTGGAGCGTGCGGTCCTCGTCTCGCGCCTGATCGACGGCACCTTCCCGGACTACGAGCGCGTCATCCCAGCCGGCAACGACCGGGTCGCCACCATCGACACGAAGGGCTTCGCCGAAGCCGTCGACCGTGTCGCCACCATCTCCACGGATAAGGCCCGTGCCGTGAAGCTCGCCTTCTCGGCCGACACGGTGACGCTCAGCGCGGTCAGCGCCGAGGCCGGCCGTGCGGTCGACGAGATCGACGCCGAGTTCGCCGGCGACACCCTCGAGATCGGCTTCAACGCCCGCTACGTGCTGGACATCCTGGGCGAGATCGACGGGCCCAAGGTCCGCTTCGAGATGGCGAGTGCGGCGGCACCCACCGTCGTGCGCGATCCCGAGGACATGGGCACCCTCTACGTGCTGATGCCGATGCGGGTATGACGGCGGCGCCGCTCGCCCGCAAGGAAGCCCACGCCTCCGTCGCCCCGCCCGTTCCGGCCGTCCGGCGGCTCCGCCTACGCGACTTCCGCAACTATCGCTCGCTCGACCTCGCCGTCGGCAGCGGCCCCATCGTGCTGGCCGGCGAGAACGGAGCGGGTAAGACGAACCTCCTCGAAGCCGTCTCCCTCCTCGCCCCCGGCCGCGGCCTGCGCCGCGCCCGTCTCGACGAGATGGATCGCCAGGGCGGCGGCCCCTGGCAGATCGCGCTGCGCCTCGACACCCGAGAGGGCCCGCAGGACGTCGAGACCCGCCGCCAGACCGAGTCGGAGCGCCGCGACATGCTGCTCGACGGGTCCCCGCTCCGCGGCCAGGGCCAGCTCGCCGAGATCGTCAGCCTCGTCTGGCTCACCCCCGCCATGGACCGCGTCTTCGTCGAGGGCCCGTCCAACCGCCGCCGCTTTCTCGACCGCCTGGTCCTCGCCATCGATCCGTCGCACGCCTCGCGCGTCGCCGCCTTCGAACGTTCCATGGCCGAGCGCTCGCAACTCCTGCGCACCGGCCGCTCCGATCCGGCCTGGCTCGGTGCCATCGAGCGCCGCATGGTCGAGTCCGGTGTCGCCGTCGCCGCCGCCCGGCGCACCCTGCTGGCCGACCTGGAGCGCACGCTGGCGGCCGACGGCGAGCCCTTCCCCCGCCCGCACCTCGCCGTCGAGGGCGAGCTGGAACGCTGGCTGGAGGACCTCCCCGCTGTCGAGGTCGAGGATCGTTTCGCCGCCGGCCTCGCCGCCGCCCGCGGCCACGACTCGCACCTCGGCGGCGCCTCGATCGGACCCCACCGTAGCGACCTCGTCGCGACGGATGCGGCAAACGGCGAGCCGGCACGCTTGTGCTCGACCGGGAGGCAAAAAGCGTTCCTCTGTGCTATAGTCCTGGCAGAGGCCCGGCTGCGACGGCAGCAGGCGGGCGATCTGCCCATCCTCCTGCTCGACGAGGCGACCGCCCATCTGGATCCGGGTCGCCGCGCCGATCTGTTCGATGCGCTGATCGAGCTCGGTGCGCAGACATGGCTGTCGGGCACGGATGCGGAATTGTTCGCACCCTTACGGGGCCATGCCGCTTTCTATCGTGTCGCCCAAGGGATCTTGACCCCCGATGAATGAGACCGCTGTTCCCGCCCACTACGACGCCAGCTCGATCCAGGTCCTGGAAGGCCTCGATCCGGTGCGCAAGCGTCCGGGCATGTATATCGGCGACACCGACGACGGCACCGGCCTCCACCACATGGTGTTCGAGGTGGTCGACAACGCTATCGACGAGGTGCTGGCCGGCCACGCGACCAAGGTGAACGTCACCATCAACATGGACGGCTCGGTCACCGTCACCGACGACGGCCGCGGCATCCCGGTCGACATCCATCACGAGCAGGGCGTCTCGGCGGCCCAGGTCATCATGACCGTCCTGCACGCCGGCGGTAAGTTCAACCAGAACTCCTACAAGGTCTCGGGGGGCCTGCACGGCGTGGGCGTCTCGGTCGTCAACGCCCTCTCCGATTGGGTGGATCTGCGCATCTGGCGCGACGGCAACGAGCATTTCATCCGCTTCGAGAACGGCGGCGTCCCGGTGGCCCCCTTGGCGGCCGTCGGCCCGCAGGGCGACCGGCGCGGCACCGAGCTCACCTTCATGCCGTCGATCTCGGTCTTCACCAACACCGAGTTCTCCTACGCCATCCTGGAGCATCGCCTGCGCGAGCTCGCCTTCCTGAACTCCGGCGTCTACATCCGCCTGCGCGATCTCCGGCCCGAGCCGCATCGCGAGGACGTGCTGCACTACGAGGGCGGCATCGAGGCCTTCGTGCAGTATCTCGACCGCTCCCGTACCGCGGTCCACGCCCCGATCGCGCTGCGCGGCGAGCGCGACGCCATCGAGTGCGAAGTGGCGATGCAGTGGAACGACGGGTACCACGAGACGAGCTTGTGCTTCACCAACAACATCCCGCAGCGCGACGGCGGCACCCACCTCACCGGCTTCCGCGCCGCCCTCACCCGCGTCCTGAACGCTAAGGCCGAGGAGACCGGCATCCTGAAGCGGGACAAGGTGGCACTCTCCGGCGAGGACATGCGCGAGGGCCTCACCTGCGTCCTCTCGATCAAGATGCCGGACCCGAAGTTCGGCTCGCAGACCAAGGACAAGCTCGTCTCCTCCGAGGTGACCCACGTCGTCTCCGGCGTCATCGGCGACGGTCTGACCCGCTGGTTGGAGGAGCACCCGGCCGAGACCAAGATCATCCTCGGCAAGATCGTCGAAGCCGCCACCGCCCGCGAGGCCGCCCGTCGCGCGCGTGAACTAACCCGCCGCAAGGGTGCGCTCGACATCGCCAACCTGCCGGGCAAGCTCGCCGACTGCCAGGAGCGCGATCCGGCGAAGTCCGAGCTCTTCATCGTCGAGGGCGACAGTGCGGGCGGTTCGGCGAAGCAGGGCCGCGACCGCTCCTTCCAGGCCATCCTGCCGCTGCGCGGCAAGATCCTGAACGTCGAGCGGGCACGGCTCGACCGCGTGCTCGGCAGCAACGAGATCGGCACGCTGATCACCGCCCTGGGTACCGGCATCCGCGACGATTTCGACGTCACGAAGCTGCGCTACCACCGCATCATCGTGATGACGGATGCCGACGTCGACGGCAGCCACATTAGGACACTTCTGCTGACCTTCTTCTACCGGCACATGGCGCAGATCATCGAGGCCGGGCACCTCTTCATCGCCCAGCCGCCGCTCTACAAGGTCAAGCGCGGCCAGAAGGAGCGCTACCTCAAGGACGACGCGGCACTGGAAGAGTTCCTGATCGAGGACGGCCTCGACGAGACGGCACTCGTCGTCGACGGCGAGCGGATCGAGGGCGAGCGCCTCGCCGAGATCGTCGAGCGTGCGCGCCACGCCCGCAGCCAGCTCGCCCATATCTCCCGCCGCGTGCCGATGGACCTCCTGGAGGCCGTCGCCGTCGCCGGCGGCTTCGCCGACCACGCCTTCGACGACCTCACCAGTGCCCTGGAACTGGCGCAGCGCACCGCCCGCAATCTCAGTCGCGGCGGTAAGGGGGCGTGGCAGGCCGTGCGCAACGAGCAGGGCGAGCTCGTCTTCCACCACATGAAAGGCGAGCGCCGCGAGCGCCACCGCTTCGACCCGGCGCTGGCCCGCAGTGCCGATGCCCGCCGCGTGATGGAGGATCTGGCCGCGATGGGCCCGATCTTCGGCGACGACACCCAGCTCGTCCGCAAGGAGCAGGCGACCCCCGTCGCCGGCCCGGTCGGCCTCGTCGAGGCGATCCTTGCACTCGGCCGCAAGGGCCTCGGCATCCAGCGCTACAAGGGCCTGGGCGAAATGAACCCCGAGCAGCTCTGGGAGACGACCCTCGACCCGGAGAAGCGCACGCTGCTCCAGTGCCGGATCGAGCAGGCCGACGAGGCCGACCAGATCTTCTCGACACTGATGGGCGACGTCGTCGAGCCGCGCCGCGAGTTCATCCAGGACAACGCGCTGAAGGTCGTCAACCTCGACGTCTGAGTTGCCGTAGCCGCTGCGCGCACGCACTGTCGCCGGGCCTTGGATGGGGGCTCGGCAGGCATGGCGCACGACGTCCGGCTCGTGAAGGACGAGCACAGGATCGAGGATCTCCGGCGCACGATCCCGGACTGGATCAGGCGACTGGAGCGACCGCCGACACCGGCTCTCACCCCACGCTTCGGCCCGCTCGAAGGCATCCGTGCCGTCGGCACCGGTGTGTTCATCGCCCAGCCCTATGTCGGCACCAAGCTCGCCGAGTTCGGGACCGAAGTGATCCATGTCGAGCGGCCGGGCGGCGATACCTTCCGCCTCAGCGCACCGCATCTGACACGTGGCGGCCGCCGCCAGGGCTGCGACGAGGCCGACAACCTCAAGAACAAGCTCTCGCTCGGCCTCGACCTCACCCACAAAAGCGCCCTCGAGATCCTGATGGCGCTGTGGAAGATCTCCGACGTCTGGATGGAGTCCTCCGCACCCGGCACGCTGGAGCATCACGGCATCGGCAACGAGTTGGCGCTCGCCGTGAACCCCTCGCTCGTCATCCTTCGCGTCAGCACCTACGGCCAGTACGGGCTTGAGGACTACCTCCACAGGCCCGGCTACGACGCGCTGGCCCAGGCCTATGGTGGCATGATGTGCATCACGGGCGATCCCTCCGGTCCGCCGCAGCGGGCCAAGACCTACACCGGCGACTACGTCACGGCCCTCACCGGCTGGGCCGCCGTGATGATGGCGCTCTGGGAGGTCCGCAAGTCCGGCCGCGGCCAGGTCGTCGACCTCGCCCAATTCGAGGCCGTCGCCCAGACCAACGGCAACACCCTGCCCTTCTACACCGGCGAGGGCGGTGTCACTGGCCTCACCGGCAACCGCGCCACCGGCTATCAGCCCTATGACAGCTTCCGTTGTGCCGACGGGTGGGTGTTCATCGGTGCCGTGGGTGGTGCGATCTACGAGCGCGTCCCCGCCTTCCTTGGTCTCGACCCGCACGAATACAGCTACGAGGCCTGCTCCAAGGACGCCGCCGCCGTCGGTTCCGAGAAGGGCCGCGAACTCGACCGGCGCCTGCGCGAGTACTGTGCCGCCCGCCCCGCGGCCGTGGTCGAGCGCGAGCTGAGCGAGGCCCGAATCGGCTGTGCCCGCGTCTACGATGTCCGCGACCAGTACGAGGACGCGCACTACGCCGCCCGCGACATGACCGTGCCTGTGCTGGACCGCCAGTCCGGCGTGCCCGTCCGCGTCTTCGGCGTCGTCCCCAAGATGTCACTCACCCCCGGCCGCATCTGGCGCGGCGCCCCCTCCATCGGCGACGACACCACCGACGTCCTGGAAACGTTGCTCGGCTTCTCCGCCGAGCGTATCGGCGACCTCTACGCCGACGGTGCCGTGCACCGCATGGAGCCGTTCACGACCCCGCAGGCCGAGCCGGCCCACCCCTGACCGCCTCTTTCCCCGCGGCACCCGCCCGACTACCGTCCGGAGTCACCCGACAGCGGAGCCCCGATCCTGGATCACCTGCGCACGCCCGACGTCCCGCCGGTCTGGTTTCTCGGCACGGCGGTCCTGATGTGGCTCGTCGACCGCCTGCTCCCCGGCCCGGTCCTGCTCGCCGGCGGCCCCCGGTGGCTCGGCCTGCTGCCCATGGTTCTGGGCCTCGGGCTCGGCCTCTGGGGCGTGGCCTGCTTCCGCCGCGCCCGTACCTCGCCGATTCCCTTTGCGGAGCCCAGTGCGGTGGTCACCGACGGTCCCTACCGCTTCACCCGCAACCCCATGTATCTCGGCCTGGCGCTGATCCTGGTCGGCTGGGCGATGCTCCTGGGCAGCACCCTCCCGTTTCTGCTGGTGCCCCTGTTCATTTTGGTGATCGACAGCCGCTTCGTCCGGCGCGAGGAGCCCTTCCTGGCCGAGCGGCTCGGCCCCGCCTACGACGCCTATCGTCGGCGTGTCCGCCGTTGGCTCTAACGGGAGGTAAACGAGAATGACGGATCTGCCCGCCGGTACCCTCATCGTCGTCGAATGGGCGCTGGGTGCCGACATCGACGGCGGCGATGCCACCAAGGCCGCCAAGCGTGCGGTCGCCACCGCCATCCGCAACGTCGTGCTGCCCGGCCTGCGCAGCCTCGTCGCCGATACCGGCCGCAAGTGGCGCGTCAATGTCCGTCTGGGCGTGCCCGAGGGAGCCTCCGCTGTCGATCAGGCCGCCGTCCTGGCCGAACTGCCCTACCGGGAGGGTGCGACCATCGAGGTCGTCCAGGGCGGCCTCGCCACCCCCAACGGCCTCAGCGCCCAGGGCCGCACGACCATCGTCGTCGCCGCGGTCGAGATCCGCCTCGCCTGAGCGGCTGCAACGGCGGCCGGGCAATCCGCTCCCGGTCGCCGCAATCCGCTTGTCGACGCCGATCCTCATGCTAAGGGCGACGCTTCACCGTCGCATGGAGCCGGCCCTTGTCGCTCGCATCGTTCCTTCACCGCAGTACCCTCGCCTGCCTCGCCGCCCTCCTCCTCGCACCGATGGCGGCCCGTGCCGCCACCTTCGACGAGATGGTCGTCTTCGGCGACAGCATCTCGGACTGGGAGTACAATCCTTACGACGTGCCCGAGGCGCGGGCACCCTTCCCCTACTGGTCCGAGCGCGTCCGCATGGCCGGCACGGTGAAGAGCCTGCGCAACTACTCGAGGGCCGGCGCCTTCGTGCAGGACCGGAACATCGACCCGAAGAAGCCCGAGAACGTCCACAAGACGTTCAAATTCCAGGTCGACGACTGGGTCGGCCACGGAGCACCGCTGAAGGCGAAGGCGGTCTGTGCGGTCTATCTCGGCTACAACGACATCGGCGCCCAGAACTTCGCACCTTTGGCCGACCTCTCGAAGGCGAAAGCTACCTACGCCCGCGAGGTCGACCGGCTGATCGCGCACGGCTGCACCAGCGGCTCCCGCCAGCTCCTCCTCGTGCGCGTCCACCAGCTCTGCCGCAACCCGAAGAACCACAATATCAGCTGCAGCCGCAGCATCACCTGGAACGGCTATGTCGACCAGGTCGCCCGCGCCCGCGGTGCCGGCAAGCCGGGCGCCCATGTCCGCGAGGTCGACGTCTATGGCCGCTTCGAGAAGATCTACGCCCACCCCGCCGACTACGGCTACACCAACGTCACGACGTTCAGCCAGTCCGCCGCGAACAGCGGCTCGTCCATCCTCTACTGGGACGGGAACCATTTCGGCTGGCTCGGACACAAGTCCATCGCCAAGGCCTTCCTCGATGTCCTGAAGCCTCTCTGACCGTCGGGACGCCTGATCGCGGCCGGCGGGGTCCGGCCGCGTGGAGCACCGGCGGTTGATAGGTCGCGGCAAATGTGACAAGTCGTTAATGCAGCAGAAGTGGGTGCCCAAGAATGGGCAGGCCGCGGGTTGAATCAGGTATCGGGTCGCTTTAACTTTTTAGCCGGATCGACGGTCGAGGACCTCAGCGAATGGAACTTCGGGTGGCCGAGACGGCGAAGCGCGCCGACTCGCTGGGTGAGCTTTTGACCAGTCTCCAGGATGCCGACCTGGAGGCGATGAGCTCGAGCGAGGTTTCCGCCATCCACCGGCGGTTGAAGCGTCTGCGACAGGCGCCCGACATCCGCGTCGCCTACATGGGCAGCCACGTCATCGAGCCCCTGCCGGCCTATGTCGAGGTCTCGCTGGCGACCGCCGGGCTCGTCGCCGCAGGCTGGTTCGGCCAGTTCAATCAATACAATCAGGAGGTCCTGCGGCCCGACCCCGACCTCGTCGCCTTCGACCCCCAGCTCATCCTCCTCGCCGTCAGCCTGCGCGACATAGCACCCGAGGCCCATGACGCGCTGGATACGCTGGACCGCCCGTCCAAGCTGACGCTGATCGACCAGATCGTCGGCGAGCTCGTCGCCTGGGCCGAGGCCGCGAAGAAGGCGACCGGCGCCACGCTCCTCATCACCAACTTCCCGCGCCGCAGCTATCCCCGCCTCGGCATCGCCGACCTCAAGGCCGAGATGGGCGAGGTCGAGTTCCACACCCGCCTGAACCTCGCTTTGCTCGAAGCCTTCAAGGACGATCTGCGCGCCCATGTGCTCGACATCGAGCGCATCACGAGCCGCATCGGCAAGGAGCGCAGCTTCAACGCGCGCACCTACTACCTGGCCAGGATGCCGTGGGACACGACCCTCCTCACGCACCTCGCCCAAGAGTTGCACCGCTACGTCCATGCGCTGCTCTGCATGACGAAGAAGTGCCTCGTGCTCGACCTCGACAATACGCTCTGGGGCGGGATCCTCGGCGAGGAGGGACCCGACGGCATCGCCATCGGCCCCGGCACGCCGCACGGCGAGGCCTTCTGGGACTTCCAGCTCCGCCTCGCGATCCTGAAGCGCCGCGGCGTGCTGCTGGCCATCGCCAGCAAGAACAATCTCTCCGACGTGGAAGAGGCCTTCGCCCGCTGCCCGATGCCGCTCTCGCTCGGCGACTTCGCGGCCGTCGAGATCAACTGGCAGAGCAAGCACAAGAGCATCGAGCGGATCGCCAAGGCCCTGAACATCGGCCTCGATTCGCTGGTCTTCGTCGACGACAACCCGGTCGAGTGCGAGCTGATCAAGCAGCTTCTCCCTCAGGTCACCGTCCTCCCGCTGCCGCCCTCGCCGTCCGACTATCCCGAGCTGATCAACCAGCTCATGGCCTTCGAGACGATCCGCATCACCGAGGAGGACCGGGCCAAGGCGCGGCAATATCTCGAGAACAACAAGCGTAGCTCCAGGCTCGCCGAGGCCGGCAGCCTGGAGGACTGGCTGCAGAGCCTGGGCACCGTCGTCCGCCTGCGCCACGCCACCGCGGTCGAGGTGCCGCGGATCCACCAGCTCTTCGTCAAGACGAACCAGTTCAACGTCACGACCAAGCGCTACACCGTGGCCGAGGTCGAGCATTTCCTGGAAGACGACCGCTTCGACCTGCTGCTGGTCGACGTCCGCGACCGCTTCGGCGAGCTGGGGACCGTCGGTCTCGTGCTGGTCGACAAGGACAGCACGACACCGCTCGTCGACAGCTTCGTGCTGAGCTGCCGTGCCATGGGCCGCGAGATCGAGACCGCGATCGTGAACCACCTGAAGCAGGTCTACCTGCTGGCCGGGGACGAGGACGGCCTGCGCGCCGTCTACCTGCCGACGCGGAAGAACATGCCGGTCGCCGACCTGTTCGAGCGGGAGGGCTTCACCGTCGCCGCGACCCTGGAAAGTGGCGAGAAACGCTATCTGCTGTCACGGGAGCAGGCCACGCTCCGTCCATGCCCCCACATCACCGTCGAGATCGCCTGAGCCATGACACCCTGCGTGCATCCGAAGCTGGTCGCCATCCTCTGCGACATCCTCGATCTGGAGCCCGACCAGATCCGGCCCGACCTGCACTGCGACGAGGTCGAGTCCTGGGACTCGCTCAACTCCCTGCGCATCGTCACCGCGGTCGAGGAGACCTTCCAGGTCCGGCTCGCCATGAGCGAGATCCAGGAGATCCATTCCGTCGGCGACCTCAACGCGCTCCTCCAGGCCCACGGCGCCCTGGACGCCGCCGCGTGAAGCTGGCGCGCTTCCTCCCCGGCCACCTCGTCGCCCTCGTCTACTGGTTCCGCTTCCGCGCCGCGGTCAGCCCGCGGGCCGAAGTCGAGCTGTCGAAGAACGTGAAGCTCGGCAAGGGCACGGTCATCGGCTCCTTCACCAAGGTGAAGGCCAGCAACGGCCCTCTCAGCATCGGTGCCCGCGTCTCGATCGGCTCCAGCTGCTTCTTGGGGGCAGGTGCCGCCGGCAACCGGATCGGCGACGACTGCCTCATCAGCGACCACGTCACGATCCTGAACAGCAACTACCGCTACGACCGCCTGGACGTACCGATCCAGCAGCAGGGCATCACCTCGAAGGGTGTCGACATCGGCCGCAATGTCTGGCTCGGCAGCGGCGTCATCGTGCTCGACGGCAGCACGATCGGCGACGGCACCATCGTCACCCCCAACTCCGTCGTCTCCGGAAAGCTGCCACCCAACGTCATCGCCCAGGGCAACCCCGCGAAGGTCATCTTCCAGCGACGGTGATCAGTCGCTTCCCTCGGGCAGGATGACCGGCGGCAGGCTCTCGATCGTCGGCGGCCCGAACTCGGCCGCCGCCCGCAGGCTGAAGACGCCGACGGCGTAAGCCTGATCCGGCAGGACCATGCCCGTGCGGTCCTCGACCTCGACCCAATGGGCCGGCTCCGGCGCACCTTCAGGCCACCACTTCATCCGCTCCGCCCACCCGCGGAAAGAGCCGTCCGGCCGGCGAAGCTCGCGCACCTCCACGACCAGCCGGTAGCTGACGCCGGCCTCGACCTTCATTCGCAGCTTCTCGACGATGCCCTTCGTGTCCCGGATATCGCCCAGACGCTCCGACATCCCCGCTGCGACGCCGCCCTCGTTCCGCGAGTACCAGGCGATCGCGAATCGCCAGCCGAGCGCGGGATGGACGTTGCTCGGATCAGGCCGGCCGCCCCAGAGCGGAAACAGGCCGAAGCCCCAGTCCCGTTCGCCCGTGTCGGGCACGGCCCGGAGCCGGAGCGTGGTCGAGATCTTCCGTCCGCCACGAAAGGGCGGTGCAGCGAGTGTCAGCCTGTCCCAACCTTCGAAGCCCGGCACCGGCCGCACCCAGGGCGCACCGTCTGGTCCCTCGACGACCTCCCACCGGCCGTCCTGCACGTCGAGCGACGACGCGTCCCACCTCACCGTCGTGGGCAGCGCGGGCGGTGCGGCATCGTAGTCGATGTCGAAGGTCGCGCGCACGGCCGCCCGCAGCGGCGCCTTCGCCTCGACCTCGACCGAGTTGGTCCCTGGCCGCAGCTCGGCGGCGGTCATCTCGACCGTGAAGTCGGGCCGCCTGACGCGGGGCGGTCGCTCCAGGACGGGTCGCCACACGCCGCCGTTCACACGGTAGCGGGCGTCGCGCACGATCGCGCCGAGCCGGCCCGTGATGTTGGCCGTGACGTCACCCTCGCGAAGGCCGACCCGCCCGGGTGCGTGATAGACCTGCAGCAGCGGCTGCGACGCGTACCAGACGCCGGCCGCCGCACCGACCAGGGCGATCAGGAGGGCGCCGGCTACGAGGACGCGACGCATGCCTGCACCCCTGTCTCCGCTTCATCGGCCGAGCCCTCGTACAGCCGCAGCATCCTCGCCACCACGCTGTCCCAGTCGAAGTGACGGGCCGCGCGGGCCCTCCCCGCCGTACCCATCCTCACCCGCAGGTCCGCGTCATCCAGCAGCCGGCCCAGCGCGTCGGCGAGGCCCAGGGCATCGCCGCGCTCGACGAGCAGGCCGGAGCGCCCCTCCTCCAGGATCTCGCCGATGGCCCCGCCCCGCGTCGCGACGACCGGCAGACCCGTCGCCATCGCTTCGGCCACCGGCATCCCGAACGGCTCCCGCCAGGCGGACGGAAAGGCGAAGACGTTGGCGGCCGCGTAGCGTTCCGCGAGATCGGCGTGCGGCACGGGTCCGGCCAGCTGCACCTTGTCGCCAAGTGGCTCGGCCAGCCCGCGCAGATGCCCCTCCCAGGCAGCGCGGTCGGCCAGCAGGGAGCGGACATCCGCCAGGGGAGGATCGTCCCGGAAGCAGTCGACGAACTCGGGCGGCGACATGTCGACCGGTCCCACCAGCTCCAGCTGCAGATCGGAAAAGCGCTCCTTCAGCCGTGCCACGGCCGACAGCAGCACGTGCACGCCCTTCTCCGGCACGAGGCGGCCACAGAAGAGGATCCGTCGTCCGGCCGCCGGGTCGGCCCGGACCGAGCCGAAACGCTCGTCGAAGCCGTTGTGCAGGGCGACACAACGCCCTGCCAGGGCCGGAAATCGCTGCCGCACCTTGTCGATCACGTGCTCGCTGCAGGCCAGCACCAGATCGGCGTGCCGCAGCCGAGCCTCGGCACTCGGACCGTCGAAGTCGCGCATCGAGTGGTCGTGGATATGCGCGATCAGCCGTGCCTCGGGCAGCGCTCGCCGCAGGCGCGGCAGGAAGTTCACCACGCTGTGCAGGTGTACGACGTCGTACCGCTCCTTTGCCAGCACACGCGCCACCCGCATCGCGAACGGCGCATAGTACGCGGCGGTGGTCCTGAACGGTCGATCGGGCCGCTTGAACCGGTCCAGCACCTTCAGCCTGTTGATGGCGCGGTCCGTCAGGAGCGGCATGCGCAGGTAGTGCACGCATTCGTGCCGCTCGCTTCGCGGCGTTCCCTTCTCCTGGCCGAGGAACACGGTGACGTCATGGTGGCGGGCCAGCCGGCGCGCATGCTCGTGCACGACGATGGAGACGGCATCGAACAGCTTGGTGGGCGGCGACGGAATCCGCGCGTGCGGATAGATGATGGCGATCTTCATGGTTGACCTGGCGCTGCAGGGACGTGGTCCCGGGTCGGGCGACGGGGGTCGGCCGAGCAGCGCTAGGGTGGACAGTTCCCGAGATTGTGCCGCGTGCCCCGCGGGTTGGCGCAGGACCGGAGCAAGTCGACGCGGTGGCGTGCCGAGCAGGCGATCGCGAGGTCGGCGGCGAGGTCGCGGCTGAGGCACCGCGACAGTACGGGCCCGGGTAGCTGGAGCAGGGCCGGAGTCAGCCTCGAATGGAGCGAACGTGACGCCAAGCTTCCCCTACCTCCGGCGGTACAACCTGCGAGGTAGCGCGCCCGTGGCGTCGGTCCAGAGGATGTCGCCTCGACCATGGCTCGACCAGCCCGTAGAGCTTCGGGTCAGGCCTAAGGCCCGTTAGACAACCAGTCGAGTGCGGCGGCGAGATGTAGGGCGCCGCTGAAGCTCTGGACAGTCTTGTCGTTGCGGGTGGCGAGGGCCCGCCATTCCTTGAGGCGGGCGCAGAGGTTCTCGACCCTGGAGCGCCTGCGGTAGGCGTCGCGGTCGTGCTCGGGCGCCGAGCGGTGGGTCGGATCGGGGCGGACCACCGGTTCGGCCCCGACCTGACGGACCAGGGCTCGCCAGGTCGCGGACGAGTAGGCGCCGTCGCAGATCACCCGAGCCACGACCCCGAGCAGGACCACCAGCAACAGCAGGCTCGGCGCCGCCCTAAGCTCCGATGCCTGCCCCGGGATCAGGGCGAAGCCGAGGGCACGACCCTGCGCGTCGCAGACCGTGCAGGCCTTCGTGCCGTAGCCGCCGCGCGAGCGGCCGAGGGCATGGACCGCGGCCCCCCTTTTGCGCCCGCCGCCTTCTGGTGCGCCCGGATCGAGGTGCCGTCGAGAAAGACCTCCCCCAGCTCCGGCCGGCCCGCATCGCGCAACCGGGCGAAGGCACGTTCCCACACGCCCGCCCGCGACCAGCGGATGTGGAGTTGTGCCACCTTCCACCAGGGACCGTACTCCGGGGGCACCGCCCGCCACTTGGCGCCGTTGCGCTGCCGCCAGATCACCCCCTCGACCAGCCGGCGCTCGTCCCGTAGCGGGCGACCCGTCCCGGAACGTGCCCCGTCCAGCGCCGTCTTCAGGCGCATCCAAGCCTCGTCACTCAGCATCCTCATGCCAAGCCAACGCCGACAGCCAGCTAAAGTTCTCTAACGGACCTTAGAACCTCACCGCCAGTTGCAGGCCAGCGCCAGCCGGCAGAGCCGCGATCGAGGCCGTGGCCGTCCCGCCGAACTCGCCGTCATAGTCCCGCAGATCGCTGCCGGCGCGCCAAGGCTGGGTCCAGATCTGCGTCTCGCCCACGCCGACGCCGATCAGCGTCGACCACAGGGCATCGCCGCCGTCGCCGAGTGCCAGGATCGCCGCCCCGCCCAGTAGGTTGCCGCCGATCACGATCAGGTGCCGCTGCAGGCTATAACGGGTCTCCGCCTGCTCGGCACTCGTCAGCAAAAGGCTCTCGCCGACCGCGAGGCGCTGCTCCTCCGCCGCCCGGCCCTCGCCCGGCACCTCGCGCATCGGCCGGGCCCCCTGCGTCGCCACCAGAGGATCGTGCCACAGACGTGCGGTCTGCACGGCGGCCACGGCCGACTTGGCGGCGGCCACGACGGCACGGACCCGCCGGTCGTTGTCGTCGACCCTGATCGCGTAATCGAGATTGAAGACGAAGCTCGCCGTGTAGGCCCCCGTCCATCCCCACTGCCACGTCAACGCCGTCGGCCGCGCCTCGTCCAGCCGCTGCTCCAGAAAGCCGATCCGCTCGGCCAACTCGACATCGGTCAAGCTGAGTATCGGCGGCTGCACGGATGCGGGCTCGGCGGCGGCGGAGCCGTAGAGGAACACCAGAGTGCCGAGTGCCAGAAGAGCAACGGGCGATTGCATCGGTGCCGCCTGCGCATCGCGGTTGGAACCTCCAGCGGGTCGAAGGCTTCTAGTCGACGATTGCAGCACCTCGAACGGCCGAGGACCTCAGGACGCGGCCGGCAGGGCACAGTTGTGTCGTCTGTTGTGGCATCCAAACATCGAAAGTTGCACCCACAACACACCATCGTACGATGTCGTGACGACCCGATGTTCACGTTAGACTTCAACTACGCGACCGGGGATATTCTTCTATCATAGGAATGCGGCACAGCCTCCCTGGCGCAGTCGTCGATGGGCGGTCGGCGATTCCACATGACCCTCGCGGCAGGAGTAACAGAAGCCCGATGCACAAAGTCCTGATCACCGGCGGCACCGGCTTCCTCGGTCGCAGCCTCGCCTTTCATCTGACCTCCCGCGGCCATCGCGTCGCCGTGATGGCGCGCCCCAGCGACCGCGCCGAGGCCATCTGGAGCAAGGGGATCGGCTTCCACGCCGGCGACGTGCGCGATGCGAAGGCCGTGCAGAAGGCCGTCCGCGGCCATGACGTCGTCGTCCATCTCGCCGCCGCCTACCGGGCCGAGGGTCGCCCCTACCGCGACTTCGAGGAGATCAATGTCGGCGGCACGAAGAACGTGCTGGAGGCCTGCGTCGCCAATGATGTGGGCCGGGTGCTCCATGTCAGCACGACCGGCGTCTACGGTGTCCTGAAGAAGCTGCCGGCCGACGAGGGGCAACCCTATCACCATACCGACGCCTACCAGAAGACGAAGGTCTTCGGCGAGCAGTTGGCCTGGGAGATGTTCAACGGGCCGCTCGCCGGCCGCGGTGTCGTCATCCGCCCGACCGGCGTCTACGGACCGGGCGACACGCGCATCCTGAAGCTCGTGCGCGGCATCGACCGCGGCTACTTCGTCCGCCCGGGCCCGTGCAAGAACCTCTACCACCCGTCCTATGTCGACGACGTGATGGACGGCTTCGAGCGGGCGATCACGAGCCCCAACGCGCCGGGCAATGCCTACAATCTGGCCGGGCGCGAATACATGCCGATGCGCCAGTACTTGGCGACCATTGCCCGGCTTCTCGGCCGGCCCGAGCCGCGCTTCCAGGTGCCGCTGCTGCCCCTCAAAGTCGCCGCCGAGGTCTGCGGCCATGTCGGCCGCTGGACCCGGATCGAGCCGCCGCTGTACCCGCGCCGTCTTGGCTTCTTCCATTTCGACCGCGCCTTCTCGATCGAGAAGGGCAAGGCCGAGATCGGCTACGCGCCTGAGGTGACGATCGAGGAAGGGCTCAAGCGCACCATCGCCTGGTGGCGCAGCGTCGGTCTCCTGGGCTCGACCGGGGCCGCCGGCACTCGGACCGCGAAGGCCGCCGCCCTGGGGGCGACCGCCCCCTTCGTCTGAGCCTATCGGCGCCGCACGGTGCCGTGAGTGGCGGTGAGGGGCGGCCACGCCGATGTTGGCGTCATGAAGCGCCGCCGTCTCCTCGCCACCGCCGCCGCCCTGCCCTTGGCCACTAAGGCCCGCGCCGATGAGGCACGGGGCCCGATCCTGGTCGAGCTCTTCACCTCGCAGGGCTGCAGCTCCTGCCCTCGCGCCGACGTCGCCCTGGCCCGCCTCGTCGGCCGGTCCGACGTCCTGCCGCTGGCGTTTCACGTCACCTACTGGGACAATCTCGGCTGGCGCGACACGCTGGGTGATGCCCGCTGCACCGCGCGCCAGCAGTGGTACGCGAGCCTGCTGGGTACCGGTCCCTATACCCCGCAGATGGTCGTTGCCGGCCGGGTCGACATCGTCGGCTCCGACGCCCGCCTGGAGCCGTTCCTGGCCGCCCTGGGTCCGGACCACCGGCCGGCCGCGATCGCCATCGACGGCAACGGCACGGCGCACCTGCCAAGCCTGCCCGCCGGCACCCGCCTCCTCGCCGTCCGCTACCTGCCTGTGATCACCGTCGACATCCTGCGCGGCGAGAATGCCGGCGAGAGCATCACCTACCGCAACGCCGTCCGCGACCTCGCGGAGATGGCGACGGCGGGACCCGCGCTCGACCTATCCGCCCTCGCCGCACCGGGCGAAGGCCTCGCCGTCATCGCGCAGTCACCCGACGGCACCGTCCTCGCTACGGGCAGCCGCCTGCTCTAGGCCACCCTTGCCGCGGTCGTCCGTTCTGAGGGCATGAACCGTCTGGCCCGGTCCGCAGCGCTCGCCCTCACCATCATTCTCGCCGGGTGTTCGCCCATCAACATCGACGACTTCCAGAGCAAGGAGCCCCCGCTCGTCCTGGAGCGCTTCTTCGACGGCGAAAGCGAAGGCTGGGGCATCATGCAGAGCCGCTTCGGCGCCCTGCAGCGCCAGTTCCGGATCGATGCTGTCGGCCGGTGGGACGAAGCGACGAACACGCTGCGCCTGACCGAGACCTATCGCTTCGACGACGGCCAGGTGGATCGCCTGGAGTGGACGATCCGCAGGCTGGACATGGCCGCTACGAAGGCCGGGAGCCGCGCCTGCTGGAGCCCGCCCGGGGCGAGCAGGCCGGCAACGCCTTCCACTGGACCTACCGGCGGAACGTTCCCGACGCCGAGGGCGACACCACCCTCGGCTTCGACGACTGGTTCTGGCTGCAGCCCGGCGACGTCCTCATCGCCCGGGCGTCGGTGACGAAGCTCGGCATCGAGGTCGCCACCATGTCGGTCTTCTACCGCAAGCGCTGACCCTGGCTTGGTTCAGGGGTTGCGCGGATCGTAGGCCCGCGGCGTGATCTTCAACGGCGGATCGAAGGCGTAGGCGATCCGCTCCCAGGGCACGTACTTGAAGTTGGTCGAATCCACCTCGCCCGAGAGGCCGTCGAGGTCGTTGTCGTAGCCGTCCTGGGTGACGAACAGGCCGCGCTCGAAGCCCGGCAGGCCGAGGCTCAGCACGTCCGCCCCGTCGCTCTCCTGCACGGCGTCGATCGACCCGGCGCTGCGCACGCGGAACGAGCCGCGATAGACCGGATCGGCGCCGCCGAGCTCGAACACGACGAAGCTGTCGTCCCAAGGTGCATCCGGCGTGGGCTGGTCGCCGTGCGCGTTCCCCTGGCTCGAAGCGATGAGATAGCCCGAGCGGCCGGGCCCGTAGTAGATGCAAAGCCCCTCGACGTCGCGGGCGATCCGGCTGGAGCGGGCGTCGAAGCTGCTCTTGCTCGAGCCGCGTGTCGTGTAGAAGGGCCGGTCGGCGCGCTGGCCGGTCCTCAGGTCCACCTTCCAGATCCCGACATCCTCCTCGCCGGCATAGAGGATGCCTCTGCGCTGATCGACCACCAGCCCCTCGAACTGCGGGCTCCAGTCGCGCCGCGGATCGTCCTCGTTCTCCTGGCGCAGGTTCTGGCCGCGGAAGCTGATCGGAAAGCGGAAATCCCGGACGAACTCGACGCCGACCTTGCCGTCGTCGCGCCCGGTGAGGCGGAAGACGCCGAGGCGGGGCTGGTTGCGCTGGGTGGCGATCGCGAACAGCCGGCCGTTCGCAGGGTCACGCCACAAAGCGAGGCCGTAGGCGGTGTCCTGGTCGTCGAGCGGATTGGCCTCGAGGCCGGTCCCGTCCGCCCTGGGTCGCCTCGGGAACGCACGCTTGCCCGGTTCCGCCGTCACCTCGACGAGCGGCGTCCCGTTCTGCGGATCGATCCTGTAGACCCGGATCACGTCGAGCGCTCGGTCCGTAGCGACGGCGACGTCGATCTTCCTGCCGCCCGGCAGGCGCAGGCCGTAGGAGACGTCGACATTGTTGATGCGACCCTCGCCCTCGGGCGACTTCACGGGCGGGATCACCTGCAGGCGCTTGCCGTCGAGGCCGTAGACCCGCAGCCCCCCGTTCTTCACGGCGGTGACGACGAGGCTCTTCGCGGGCTTTGTCGGATGGATCCAGAACGCCGGATCGTCGGCGTCCGACTCGTATATGTTATCCGGCAGGTTGCGCGTCTCGATCACCGGACGCACGGCCTTCACCAGGGGCTCGGCCTGGACTGCTTGTCCGGCTAGGAGCCCCACCGCCAAAATCGACAAAGCAAAACGCATCGCCTTCCTCCGGTCATGACCGAAGGAAGGCTACTCAGCGCTTGTGATCCCGCGATGACGGCAGGTGCCTTCAGCTCGCCGGACGGGAGAAGTCCTCGTGCGCCAGCTCCCACTTGTCGGGCGAGCGCCAGAGCCGCGAGCGGAGCAGCTCGCGCTCGAAGATGAACTCCTTCGGCAGCCGGTCGAAGAAGCGGTCGAACTCCTCCTCGTGCGCGTGCGCCTCCAGCGCACCGGCGGCCCGGCCGACCGACATCAGCTCGTAGAAGGTCTCGGCCGGGTAATCGAGGCCGGTCCAGTCGATGTCCTCGTGCCGCGGCATCCAGCCGATCGGGCTTTCGACGGCATAGCCCTTGCCGTGCAGCCGGTCGAAGATCCAGCGCAGTACCCGCATGTTCTCGCCGAAGCCCGGCCACATGAATTTGCCGTTCTCGTCCTTCCTGAACCAGTTGACGCGGAAGATGCGTGGCGGATTGAAGGTCTTGCGGCCGACGTTCAACCAGTGGCCGAAGTAATCGGCCATGTTGTAGCCGCAGAAGGGCAGCATCGCCATCGGATCGCGGCGCATCGCGGCCGAGGTGCCGATCGCGGCCGCCGTCCCCTCCGAGCCCATGGTGGCCGCCAGATAGACGCCGTGGCTCCAGTTGAAGGCCTGGAACACGAGCGGCATGTCCTTGCTCATCCGGCCGCCGAAGATGAAGCCCGCCACCGGCACGCCGGCCGGGTTCTCCCAGTTCGGGTCGATCGAGGGGCACTGGCTGGCGGGTGCCGTGAAGCGCGAGTTCGGGTGGGCGGCCACCCGCCCGCTATCCGGCGTCCAGTCCTCGCCCTTCCAGTCGATCAGGTGTGCGGGCGGCTCCTTCGTCATCCCTTCCCACCACACGTCGCCGTCGTCGGTGAGTGCCGTGTTGGTGAAGATGCAGTTGGCGCGGACCGACTCCATCGCGTTGGGGTTCGACTGCGTGTTGGTGCCGGGTGCGACGCCGAAGAAGCCGGCCTCCGGATTGATCGCCCGCAGCTTGCCGTCCGGCCCGCGCTTGATCCAGGCGATGTCGTCGCCGACCGTCGTCACCTTCCAGCCCTCGAAGGCCTTGGGCGGCACCAGCATGGCGAGGTTCGTCTTGCCGCACGCACTGGGGAAGGCCGCCCCCAGATAGAGCTTCTCCCCCTTCGGCGACTGGATGCCCATGATCAGCATGTGCTCGGCGAGCCAGCCCTCGTCCCGCGCCATCACCGACGCGATGCGCAGCGCCAGGCACTTCTTGCCGAGCAGCGCATTGCCGCCATAGCCCGAGCCGTAGGACCAGATCTCGTACGACTCGGGGAAGTGGACGATGTATTTGCGCGCGATCTCGGTCTCGCAGGGCCAGGGCACGTCCTGCTGCCCGGGCTCGAGCGGTGCGCCAACCGAGTGCACGCAGGGAATGAAGAACCCTTCCGGCCCCAGCACGTCCAGGACCTGGCTTCCCATGCGGGTCATGATCCGCATGTTGGCGACGACATAGGGGCTGTCCGTCACCTGCACGCCGATCTTGGCGATGGGCGAGCCCAAGGGCCCCATGCTGAAGGGGATGACGTACATCGTCCGCCCGCGCATGCAGCCGTCGAACAGCTTCTCCAGCGTGTCCCGCATCTCCGCCGGCTTCACCCAGTTGTTGCTGGGCCCGGCGTCCGACTTGTTCATCGAGCAGATGAAGGTGCGATCCTCGACCCGGCCCACGTCCGAAGGATGCGAGCGGGCAAGATAGGAGTTCGGCCTCTTCTCCGGGTTGAGGCGGATGAAGGTGCCGGCATCCACCATCTCCTGGCACAGCCGGTCGTACTCGGCTTCCGAGCCGTCGACCCACTTCACCTCGGACGGCTTGCACTGTGCCACGAGGCCGTCGACCCAGGCGATCAGCTTCGCGTTCGTGGTGGGGCAGGCCACGGAGTCCATCGCAACGTTCCTCATGCACGCGGGCGCATCGCCCGCAACCGCCAGTCCACTGACATTCGACGGTTGCGCTACCACGCATTCCTTAGCACATGCCACCGGACCTGTGGACGCGCGTCGCCGTGCTGCACGGCGGGCGGGCAGATGCCCGAAGCTCGGTCAGGCGCGACGAGGTAACGCCGACGCGAAGACATCAGCCGGCGTGACCGGCGGCCTCGCCTCCGCCGAGCTTCACCAGGCGCAGGATCAATGCCAGCGGGATGGCGGATGCGGAGACCAGCATCAGCGTCCAGAACACGTCGATATAGGCGAGGAGCGCCGCCTGCTCCTGGACCTGCCGCCCGATCCAGGCGGTCGCCTGGCCATGCGCCTGCTCCAGCTGGCTGCCCCGGCCGGCGAAGAATTCCGTCACCCTTCCGAGCGTGGTCTGGTAGGCCGGATCGGACGCCACGACGCCCTCGACGAGGCGGCTCTGGTGGAACTGCTGGCGGTGCGCCAGCACGTTTTGCGCCAGCGACACGCCGATCGAGCCGCCGACATTGCGGGCGACGTTGATCAGCGCCGAGGCCTGGTCGGTCTTCTCCTTCGGAATGCCGTCATAGGAGGCCGTGGTAATCGGGATGAAGATCAGCGGCAGGCCGAGGCCGATATAGACCCTGATCATGGCGAAGAAGGCGAAGTTGAGGCCCTCGTAGATGAACGTCATGCGGTACATCGCGAGGGCGATGATCGTCGCCCCGGTGGCGATCAGCCATTTCGGCTGCACGCGCCCCGAGAGCCGGCCGACCACCAGCATCATCACCATGGTGACGAGCCCGCCCGGCGAGAGCGCCAGCCCGGCCCAGGTCGCCGTGTAGCCGAAGCTCGTCTGCAGCAGCTCGGGCACGAACTGGGTCGTCCCGATGAGGATCGCACCCGTGGCCAGCATGACGACGAAGCAGGCGCCGAACTGGCGCGTCGCCACCATCCTGATGTCGACCACCGGGTCCTTCCGGCTCAACTCCCAGGGGATCATCAGCAGGAAGGCGGCGGCACAGATCGCGGCGGCCACGATGATGAACCCGGAGCCGAACCAGTCCTCGCGCTGGCCGCGGTCGAGCACCACCTCGAGCGAAGCGAGGAACGTGGCCACGAGCCCGAACCCGATCGCATCGAACCGGAGGCCCGGCCGGCGCCCGGCCGCCTTCTCCGCGTCGCCCGGCAGCAGCACCCAGATCAGCGCCACCGAGAGAAGGCCGACCGGCCCGTTGATCAGGAAGCACCAGTGCCAGGACAGGTTGTCCGACAGCCAGCCGCCGAGGGTGGGCCCGATCACCGGCGCGACGACCACGGCGATGCCGAACACGGCGAAGCCCTGCCCGCGCTTCTCCGGCGGGAACGCATCCGCCAGGATCGACTGCGAGACCGGCACCATCCCGCCGCCGCCCAGCCCCTGCAGCACGCGGAAGAGCAGCAGCGATTCGATGTTCCAGGCGAGGCCGCACGCCACCGAGGCCGCGGTGAACAGCAGCACGCAGACGATGTAGAACCGCTTCCTGCCCAGCGCCCGGGCGAGGAAACTGCTGGCCGTGAGCACGATCGCGTTGGCGACGAGATAGCTCGTCACCACCCAGGAGGCCTGGTCGTTGCTGATCGCCAGGGTGCCCGCGATGTAGCGCAGCGACACGTTGGCGATCGTCGTATCGAGGACCTCCATGAAGGTGGCGACCGACACGACGACGGCGATCACCCAGGGATTGGGTGCCGCACGACCGGTATCGGCACTCATCGGCCGCCCGTCAGCCGCTCGTACCAGGAGGGCTCCGGCTGCACCCGGACCGACGGCACCACCGACATGCCGGGGCCCAGCGTCACCCCGCGCTGCACCCGGTCCATCACGAGCTTCACCGGCACCCGCTGCACCACCTTGACGTAGTTGCCGGTCGCGTTCTGCGCCGGCAGCAGCGAGAAGGCCGTGCCCGAGCCCGGCTGGACGCTGTCGACATGCCCGCCGATGTCGCGGTCCGGATAGGCGTCGATCCCGATGCTCGCGGGCTGCCCCGGCCGCATCCGGGTCAGCTGCGTCTCCTTGAAGTTCGCCGTCACCCAGATCTCGTCGGGCACGAACATCGCGAGGCTGGTCCCGGCCGAGACATACTGCCCGACCGCCGCCCCCAGCCGGGCGATTCGTCCCGCCTGTGGTGCCACCACCTGGGTGTAGGACAGGTTGAGGCGCGCCTGGTCGAGCTGCGCCTGCGCGCGCGCCAGGTCGGCCTCCGCACTCACCCGCTGCGCCTGCAGCGAGCTGACCTCGCGCTCGGCGGCGCGCACGGCACTCTGGGCGCGTGCGACTTCCGCCTGCTGCTGCTGCAGGTTCGAGGTCGCCTGCTGCGCCTGCCGCTCCGGTCCCGCCCCGGTCTTCGCCAACCGGCCGAACCGCGCCGCCTCGTCCTCGGCGAAGGTCAGCGCCGCCCGGGTCTGGTCGAGCCCCGCCTGCGCTTCCGTCACCTGGGCCCGCTGTGCGGCGATGCGGGCGTCGATCGTCCCGATCGCGGCCCGCGCCGAGTCGACCGCCGCCGCCGCCTCGTTCACCGCCACCTCGTAGTCGCGGCTGTCGATCAGGGCGATCACCTCGCCGGTCGCGACATGCTGGTTGTCGGTGACGCGGACGGCGGTCAGGTAGCCCGACACCTTCGGTGCCAGCGAGAACTCGCGCGCGTCGATGAAGGCGTCGTCCGTTGATTCGAAGTGCGACGCGTGCTCCCAGTAGAGGAGCCCCGCCGTCACCGCCGCGAGCAGGACGATCAGACCCAGGCCGACGGCGAGCCTGTGTCGCCGCAGGAACGCCAGCGCCCCGCCGCGCTGCTCTTTGTGCCCCGCCGAATCTTCCGCCTCGGCATCGGCGGGCTGCCGTCTGTCGGAACGACGATCGTCCCGATCGTTCCGGAGCGACCTGGCCTCGCGCTCGTCCGGGGCGACATCCGCCCGCTCGTCGACCTCCTGGTCCTCGGTCCGCATCGGCAGCCTCGTCGGTCCCGCTTCAAGGATCGCCGTGCCGCCGCAACCGGCGAACCAGCCGCGGCGTGCGCCGCAGCAGGCGATGCTGCACTAAGCCACCCGGCACCATCTCCGTTCCCGGAGGACGCCGCCCGCGGCCGAGGCCCCCGATGCGTCGATCGACAGGCGGCACTCCGGTCGAACAATCGTCGTCCTCCCTCTGTGACGGCCCTGCTCTAGGCCCGTAGCGGCGAATGGCGGAAACGACGCAGGCGGTGGACGTAGGGGGGACGAAGATGGCGCCGAGCTGTGGCGGGGCAGCGGCCGGAAGCGGCACCTTGTGGCGGCGCGGCGGAACTGGCCGCTTTTCGAAAGCCCGGGCGTGGCGCTCCCGCCTGATCGTCGCGGGCGTCCTGGCGACGTTCTGCTGCTGGTACACCGGCACGGTGCTGGCGGCGGACCCCGCTGGTCACACGCTCACGGTCGGCACGCGCCAGGCACCCCCCTTCGCCATGAAGGGCCCCGACGGCGCCTGGCAGGGCATCGCCATCGAGCTCTGGGCCGAGATCGCCAAGGAGCTCGGCCTCACCTACACCCTCACCGAGCTGGCCCGGCCGGCCGATCTCGTCGACGGCGTCGCCGAAGGACGGCTCGACGCCGCCGTGGCCCCGCTCACCATCACCGCCGAGCGCGAGGCCAGGCTCGACTTCAGCCACCCCTTCTTCAACACGGGCCTCGGCATCGCCGTCCAGGCGGAGCCCGAGACGGGCGCCTGGCGGCAGACCCTGGATCGCCTGATGTCCACGGACTTCCTGCGCGTCGTCGGCGTGCTGGCCGCCTTGCTGGTCGGCGTCGGTGCTCTGATGTGGCTGGCCGAGCATCGGCGCAACGCCGAGCAGTTCGAGCGCGGGCCGATGGACGGTATCGGCAGCGGCTTCTGGTGGGCCGCCGTCACGATGACCACCGTCGGCTACGGCGACAAGGCACCCCGCACGACCCTCGGGCGCCTCTTGGGTGTGATCTGGATGTTCGCCGGCGTGATCCTGATCTCCGCCTTCACCGCGCAGATCACGGCGAGCCTCACCGTCAACAGCCTGGGCGGCTCCGTCACCGGCCCGGCGGACCTGCCGCGCTCGCGCGTCGGCGTGGTCGGCGGTACGGCCACGATCGACTATCTCACCGCCTACCGCGTCCCCTCACTACCCTATCCGAGCCTCGATGCGGCCCTGCAGGCCCTGGCCGCAGGCCAGCTCGACGCCGTCGTCCACGACGAGCCGATCCTGCGCTACACGGTGAACGAGACCTTCCAGGCGAAGCTCCGCGTCCTCGACGAGACCTTCGCCGACCAGGAATACGGCATCGCCCTGCAGACCGGCTCCCCGCTGCGCGAACCGGTCAACCGCGCCATCCTCCACATCCTCGAGAGCGAGACCTGGGTGAAGCTCGTCACCGGCTATCTCGGCCGCCCCCCGAGCTGAGGCCGATGCCGTGCTGCGTTCTCCCGACGCCATGTGCGGCCCGATGCCGCTCTCTCACAATACCACGTCGCAACAGTCATACGTTGCCCCTCGTCCACGCCGGGATTATTCTCGACCCTAACGGTGTGAAGTTCTGGTCAAGGACCCGATCGGGGAGACCTTCATGATTTATCGCCCCTTGCTTGCACAGTTCATGAACTTTCTACAATTTAGCTGCGCCTGCGTGCTTGTAACTTGTGTTACAATTGCCTCTACGGCGGCCCAGGAAACGAAGAAGCCTAACATCCTCTTCATCATGGGCGACGACATCGGCTGGATGCAGCCGTCGATCTACCATCGCGGCCTGATGGTGGGCGAGACGCCGAACATCGACCGGATCGGCCACGAAGGGGCAATGTTCACCGACTACTACGCCGAGCAGAGCTGCACGGCCGGTCGCAACGCGTTCTTCACCGGCATGCACCCGCTGCGCACCGGCATGATCCCGCCGCAGCTTCCGGGCAGTCCCAGCTATCTCCGCCTTGGCACACCGTCGATCGCGAAGTTCCTGCACGATCTCGGCTACACCACCGGCGAGTTCGGCAAGAACCATCTGGGCGACCACACCGATGCGCTGCCGACCGCCCACGGCTTCCAGGAGTTCTGGGGCTACCTCTACCACCTCGACGCCATGCAGGGGGTCAGCTTCCCCGACATCAACAGGAGCCCGACCGAGCAGACCGTCATCCCTCCCTGCAAGAACACGCCGATCCCGGGCCTACCCGAGGTGCCGGGTGCGGTCGATCCGAAGACCACGGCCTGCCTCACGCCGCCCCGGCCGATGCTGTGGTGCCATTCCGAGGACGGCACGGCCGGCAAGCAGAGCTGCAAGGACGAAGGTCCGCTTACCCTGGAGCGCTCGAAGACCGTCGACGAGGAGATCTCCGCCAAGGTCATCGACTTCCTCGACCGCAACGACCCGGCGAAAACCAAGAAGCCGTTCTTCGTCTGGTACAATCCGGCCCGCATGCACATCACCACCATGCTGCCGCAGAAATATCTCGACATGGTGGGTGAGCCCGGCGGCAAGGACTGGGGCGTCAACGAAGCCGCCATGAAGCAGCTCGACGACAATATCGGCTATGTGTTGAAGAAGCTCGAAGACATCGGCCAGCTCGACAACACCATCATCGTCTTCACGACCGACAATGGTGCCGAGACGATCACCTTCCCCGACGGCGGCACCACCCCGTTCAAGGGCGGCAAGCTCAGCACCTGGGAAGGCGGCATGCGCGCCCCGCTGCTCGTTCGCTGGCCGGGCGTGATCAAGCCCGAGACGGTCAAGAACGACATCTTCGCGTCGCTCGACTGGCTGCCGACGCTGGTCGAGATCGCCGGCGGCCCCAAGGGCAACGAGCTGAAGAAGGAGATCGAGGCCGGCAAGTATCCCGGCATCGTCAAGACCACGCTCGATGGCGTCAACCAGATCGACTATCTGACCGGCAAATCCGACAAGTCGGCGCGCGACACCTTCTTCTACTACTCGGGGGCCGATCCGTCGGCGGTCCGGTACAAGAACTGGAAGCTCTACTTCGCGATGGTGAGCGATTCGCCGGCCGGCTTCATCTCCGGGGTGCAGCCCTACCACTGGGCGCAGGTCATCAACATCAAGCGCGACCCGTTCGAGACGGCGATCGGCGACCAGATGAAGACGCTGCTGGGCTATGGCGGTGCGCTGGCCTCGCCGTCCACCGCCTACATCTACGACTGGAACCTGCTGCCGATCGGCCAGGCGCTCTGGCTGAAGGAGCTGGAATCCTACGTCGAGTTCCCGCCGATGCAGGATCCGGCGAGCTACAACCTGACGCAGGTGATGGACCAGGTGAAGAAGATGAAGACGGCCGGCCAGTCCGAGTAGCAACGCCGGCGACAGCCGGGCTGTCGCGACAGGAACCGGATCCGTCGCGACCGCCCGGTTCCGGCGCGTCACGGGCGCAGGCGCAGACCCATAGACGACGCCCCGGCGCTAGGCTGCGAGGCGGCCCAGCCAGCCCGGCGATCCCGCTTGCCAGCAGCGGGCCTTGCGCTCCGGCAGTACGGGTGGCGGTCGCCTTCTGGGCGAACACACGATTGATCAGCGTCTCCTCCTCTCTAGGATCGCCACGCCACCACGTCCGCGTCGAGGCGACGAACCAATGCCCCTGGAGCCCACTGACATTTCCGGCGACGAGACGGCCCTGCTGGCGAAGCTCGACCGCTTCGTAGCGATGGTCGCCGGCAGGGATTTTGGACTGGTGGACGAGCTCTGGAGCGACGGCTTCGTCATGGTGGGCTCGGAGCGCGGCGAGATCTGCCGGACCCGGGCCGAGCTGGAAGCGAAGCTGCGCGCGGTCTTCGCTGCACCCCGGACCCTCATCTTCGACTGGCCGCGCCGCGACGTCCGTTTGTCCGGATCCGTCGGCTGGATCATCGCCGAGGGCGACCTCGTGAGCCGCACCCCGGACGGGGTCGAAACGCGGCAACCCTATCTCGCATCCTGCATCTTCGAGCAGGTCCAGGGTACTTGGCGCTGGCGCCAGTTCTTCGGCTCGGAGCCCGCCTGAGCACCGCGTGCCGTGAGCGTCCCGCGGGCGCCGGCAAAACGCGCGGGTTGCGATCCGCCCGCACCGCCCCCTGTCCGACCCAGTTCTCGACCAGCAGGCCTGCCACGCGGTCGAACTCGCGGCGGTTGTTCGGCGTCCGGGTCTTCAGGACGAAGATGCAGATGTCGGTGCCGAGCAGCCAGCGCAGCGTCACAGCGACTGACGCGGCTCCGGCGCTGGATCGTCGCGTTCCGTGAGGAAGTCGTCCGAGGTGGCCGGCAGATCGAAGAACGACTCCCGGGCCCGCCCCGCCAGCACGATGAACCGCCCCGGCCCGACCGCCTCGATCTCGACCTCGCGCAACTCCTCCGGCAGCGCCACGGCCTTGGGCAGCCGCACCGCCTGCGTGCGATTCTTCCCGAACAGGGTGGAGCAGGTCGCCAGGGTCGTCGGCCGTTTGCATACGGCAGGCGTACATCGCGCCCCTGGCACCTCGAACCAATGCCGGCGCCCACTTGCGTCACCCCGAACGACAACGGCCGCCCCGAAGGACGGCCGCGACCGCAAATCCGGCGAAGATGCCCACGCTATGCCGCGAAGAGCTGCCGCCTGCGCAGCCACCCCAGCCCGGCGATCCCGCTCGCCAGCAGGGGAAGGGCTGCGGGGATGGGCGTCACCGTAAGCTGTTTCGTGGAGGCAAAGAACAAGTTGCTCGATGCCGGACGGTACGCGAAGGTGCCGATGACTGCAGTGCTCGGACTGCTGGGGTTCGAGATCGTCAGGCAGAAGTCGTTGCTGTTGATGTTGCAGCTGTTCTTGTCGGGTACGGACGTTCCCAGACGCAACAAACTGGTAGCACTGTCGTAGGCGAGGGTGAGCGGCGTATAGCCTAGGCTGGTCTGGGCCGTGAAGCCGCTCTGGCTTGGACCGAAGCTGACCGCGGTGTCGAAGGAAACGTCGAGAAAGCCCGTCACGGTCGTCTGCGGCGCCGGGCTGGAGAAGGCGCCCGTGAAGTCGTAGCGGTAGTGGACGAGAGCAGCCTCTGCCCGCGGTGCCAGCAACGGCAACGAGGTACCCACCACCATCGCCGCGATCGCCACCTGCCGCATCAAACGCTTGATCAGCATTTCCTCACGTGCCCTTTTTCTTTGGTCGGGCGCGCATCCGCCACCACGCACGCGACGATGTCCGAGCGTCCACCTGCTGTCTCTAGCTCTTTCGACGGAACGCTTTGCCGTCTATCAACTATTCAGCTATGCGAGATATACTTGCACAACCCTTGCCGACGCTCCGCACCCACGGACACGAACAGCCTTCCGGAACGAGGGCCGTAGCGCTGCCGCTCGCTGCCCGGCACGGCGCCGCCCGAACGTGGGATTCCGGGCTTGAAAATTCCTTCAGGCCATCGTCCGAACGGATGATGCCTGGGATGCCCCTTGTCGCTAGTCTCGCCTATTGGCCGGCGGTTCATGTCGATTGCCGCCGGAAACAGAAAGAGTTGGTGGCATGGACTGGATGAGGTCTCTGGCGATACTCGCCATCGCTACCGTCGTCGCCGCGAACGGTGCGGAAGCCGCGCAGGCGCAGGCATCGCCCGTCTACCGCTACGTGTCGCTCGATCGCGGATTGCCGGCCGGGTTCGACTTCCTCGATCCCGTGGTGGTGACCGACGACGGCGACGTCTACGGCACCGCCTATGCCTGCACGGCGGGCGGCTGCGTCGCCTGGATCGCCAGGCGCCATGCCGGCCGCACGCGCGTCCTGCAGCAGGGCGAGGCCTACGACGGCAACAATGACGGCGTGGTCGGCGGCTCGGTGCTGGCAGCGCGCAACCCCCGGGATGGGGCGACACGTGCGGCCCTGTTCCGGGGCACAACGCGCCAGGTCCTCCCCCACCAGTCGGGCGACACGTCGGACCGGGTCGTGCGCATCACCGGCACCGGCATCGCCCTCGTCGATGCCATGGGCCTGCAGGGCCGGCACGCCTATCTGCGCCGCATGGGCGGCGGCATCACGGCGATCGAGCCCCCGATCGACTTTCCGTTCTTCCTCGACGTCAATAATGCCGGCATGGTGTCGGGTACCGGCAGTGTCGCCGACACGGACGCCTACCGCGCGTTCAGTCTCGACCCGCCCGCGACACTGACGCAGCTGAACCCGGTCGGCGCGGATCCGCAGAGCTTGGGCCTCACCGCCAACAGCCGCGGCGACGTGCTGGGCTACTCCTTGGACTTCGGCGCCAGGGAGCGGATCGGATTCTGGCGCGGGACCACGTTCCACACGCGCTTCATCGAGGGCACGGCAAAGGTGCCGACGATCAGCAGCGACCTCCTCTGGAATGAGCAGGGCCTGATCGTCATCACCGACACCTCGGAGGGGGCGAGCTACCTCGTCCCCGCCGCCGGCAAGCGCGTGGACCTGGCCGACCTCGCCGACCGCCTGCCGCCCTGGACCAGCATCTACGACATCAACGCGAGGGGCGACCTCGTCGGCTTCGGCGGCCCCGAGATCGGCGAGGTCGCCGAATCCTTCCTCCTGCAGCGCGTGTCGACCCGCGAGGCCCTCACCGCCCGAGCCGTATGGCGTCCCGCCGACGCCCCGGCCGCCGCCGCCCGCAGCACTGCCACCGCCCGCCACCTCCTGCCGGACGGCGCCTCCTCGCTGCGCCACATGCAGATGAAGCTCGCCCGCAGGTAGAGGCAGCCGAGACGCGCCGGCCCGCCGCTCAGCGCGACGCCGGCTCCTCCGGCCTGGCGAGATCGCGTTCGATCAGTTCGCGCAGAAAGCGCGTGTAGGGGATACCGCGATGCCGGCCCGCTGCGCGGTCGCATCGAACAGCGCCGATTCCCCGCGCACACGGCATTCCCTGCTGCCACCTCCGCGGCGATCGCCCTTGCCGGCCCGCACCCTTTCGCGGCACGTCCCACGGGGACGTTGACGGGGGAGGCTACATGTCCGAGACGCGGCGGCTGCGGTCGAGCACCTGGTTCGAGGGGCTGGACAAGACGGGCTTCATGCACCGCGCGGTGCAGCGGCAGCTGGGCCTCCCCGACCACGAGTTCCGCGGCAAGCCGATCATCGGCATCTGCAACAGCTGGTCCGACCTCAACCCCTGCAACGCGTCGCTGCGCGAGCTCGCCGACCATGTGAAGCGCGGCGTCTGGGAGGCGGGCGGCGTGCCGCTGGAATTCCCCGCCATGTCTCTCGGCGAGGACACGCTCCGCCCCAACGCCATGCTGTTCCGCAACCTCGCCGCGATGGAGGTCGAGGAGTCGATCCGCGGCAACCCGCTCGACGGCGTGGTGCTGCTCGTCGGCTGCGACAAGACCACCCCGGCGCTGCTCATGGGTGCCGCCAGTGCCGACATCCCGACCATCGTCGTCTCGGCGGGCCCTCTCCTGAGCGGCCGCTTCCGGGGCAAACCCATCGGCACCAGCGACGCCTGGCGCTTCGCCGAGGAACTCTCCGCCGGCCTCATCTCGCAGGACGAGTTCCTGGAGGCAGAGCGCGGCATCAACCGCTCGCCCGGCACCTGCCAGACCATGGGCACCGCCTCCACCATGGCCTCCCTGTGCGAGGCCATGGGCATCGCTTTGCCCCACAATGCCGGCATCCCGGCGGTGGACGTGAACCGTCAGGTCCTGGCCCATCTCTCCGGCAACCGCATCGTCGACCTCGTGCGGAAGGACCTGCCCCTCTCCCGCTTCCTCACCGCCACCGCCTTCCACAACGCGATCCGGTCCAACGCCGCGATCGGCGGCTCCACCAACGCCGTCGTCCATCTCCTCGCACTCGCCGGCCGCGCCAAGGTGCCCCTGACGCTGGCCGACTGGGACCGCCTCGGTCGCGACGTGCCCTGCATCGTCAATCTGAAGCCGTCGGGTGCCTTCCTGATGGAGGAGTTCCACGACGCCGGCGGCTTCCCGGTCGTCCTGCGTACCCTGATCGAGGCCGGCCTCGTCGACGGCGCCGCCCCCACCGTCGGCGGTCCGACACTGGCCGAGGCCTGCGCCGCCGCCCGCAACTTCCGCCCCGACGTGATCCGTCCGCTCGGCGAGCCCGTGCAGCCCCAGGGCGGCATCGCCGTGCTGCGCGGCAACCTCGCCCCCGACGGGGCCGTCATCAAGCCGTCGGCCGCCACGCCGGCCCTGCTCCGCCACCGCGGCCGGGCCGTCGTCTTCGAGAGCATCGAGCACTATCACGAGCGCATCGTCGACCCCGATCTCGACGTCGACGCCACGTCCGTCCTCGTCCTCAAGGGCTGCGGCCCCCGCGGCTACCCCGGCATGCCCGAATGCGGCAACATGGGCCTGCCGCCGAAGCTGCTCCGCGCCGGCGTCACCGACATGGTCCGCATCTCCGACGCCCGCATGAGCGGCACCGCCTACGGCACCGTCGTCCTCCACACCGCCCCCGAGAGTGCCGTCGGCGGGCCTCTGGCCCTGGTCCGGGACGGCGACGAGATCCTGCTCGACGTCCCTGCCCGCCGCCTCGAGCTCCTCGTCGACGAGGCCGAGGTCGCCCGCCGTCGCGCAGCGTGGCAGCCACCCGCCCCCGCCAGCCCCAGCGGCTATGTCCGCCTCTTCCACGACCACGTCCTCCAGGCCGACCAGGGCTGCGACTTCGACTTCCTCCTCGGCGAGCGCACGAGCCTCGTGCATCGAGGGGCGTACTGACACGGCACGCGAAGGTGACGATCGCGCGTGGATTCGGGTAGTATCGGAGCCATGATCCACATCGCACCTCGCCACGACCGCATCTCGCTCGATCCCGCCGTGATGCTCGGCAAACCGGTGATCCGGGGGACGCGGATCACCGTCGAGCAGATCCTGCGCGAGCTCGGCGCCGGCATGGCCGTCGAGGAGATCCTGGGCGCGCATCCCCGGCTCACGGCCGAGGACATTCGCGCCGCGCAGGCCTTCGCGGCCGACTGGATGGCCGAGGAGACGGTAGCCCTGGCCGACGCGTGAGGCTCCTGCTCGACGAGTGCGTCGACGCGCGGATCGCCGGCCCCTTGCGGGCGCTCGGGCACGATGTCGCCCTGGTCCACCACATCGATCCTTCCGCCGACGACCGCGATGTCCTGGCCCTGGCTCACGCCGACCGTCTCGTCCTCGTCACCGCCGACCTGGACTTCGGCGAACTGCTGGTGCGGACGGGCCTACGCGCACATGGCGTCATCGTTCTGCGCCTCGAAGGCTTGCCCCTCGATCGCTTGTGCGAGCGCCTCCAGGCGGCAGTCCTCGCCCACGGCGACAACCTCGGTGGCCACCTGCTCGTGATCGATCGCCAGAGAAATCGCCTGCGTCGTCTGCCACCCCCGCCGACAGCGCTTTGGCTACCTCAACCCCGGAGCCCCCTCCATGCTCGAAGGTGCCTGTCTCTGCGGCCGGGTCCGCTGGCGGTTCGACGTCGAGCCCGAGGGTGCCACCGCCTGCAACTGCACGGCCTGCCGGCGCTACGGCGTGCTCTGGATCTACGGCCACGAGGGCCGTGACGTGCACGTTACCGGCGAGACCGCGGCCTACACCCGCGGCGACCGCAGCCCACTCGCCTTCCATTTCTGCGCCACCTGCGGCTGCGTCACCCACTGGCGCGGCGTCGTGCTCGAGCCCGACGGCAGCCGCCGCCTCGCCGTCAATCTCCGCCTCGTCGACGACCCCGAGAGGGTGGCCACCATCCCCATCGACCATTTCGACGGCCTCGTCACCTTCGACGACCTGCCCCGCGACGGCCGCTGCGTCCGCGACATGTGGTTCTAGGCCCGGACCACGGCCCCACCCTTCCACTTACGCCACCGATCCGTTCCGGAACCCCGCACCCCCTGCACCGTTTGTTCGGGCAGCCTTCGGCGATCTACGGCCCTTGGACCGGTGCCGGGATCGCGGGCAGCGAAACCATTTGGGGATCCCGCATGAACCGGAACCGCGTCTGGACGATCGTCATCATCGTGATCGTCATCATCCTGATCGGCTGGTTCCTCGGCTGGTTCGGCGGCCGCACCACGACCACCACGCCGGCGACGACGACACCGCCCGCGGCCACCACGACACCCGCCCCGACAACCACCACACCCGCCCCGACCACCACCACACCGGCCGCCCCCGCCACTGAGCCGGCCCCGCCGCCCGCCACGGGCTCGACCACCACACCGCCCGCCGACACCACCACCGGTACCACCGGAACCTCGACCGGCACGCCGAGCACCGGTGGGACCGGAACCGGTACCGATACCGGCACCACCGGAACGGGTACGGGCACGACCGGCACCGGAACGGGCACCACCAACCCGTAGCCGTCCCCGGGGCGGCGGGTCGCACGGAACGACCGACCTCCCCCTCCACAGCAGGCGACGGGCGGCTCCTTGCGGGCCGCCCGTTTCCGTTTGCACCCTGCGCCGCTCGACTTCGACCTTCGCCGCCGCGGGTACCCGCTCGGCTCACCAGATGGCAACCGCGAGCAAGAACTTCCGTCGTTGACTTTGCGCTCCCCTGGCGTTCCGTACCGCGATACGGCCTTGAGCCTACTTTTTACCGCGAGGACTTCGCACCGCGTCTTGAAGCCCCGCCACCAGATTTCCGCTTCTATTGTTCGTTGCCCCGCTGTCCCCGCGGACCGCCTTGCGCCCGCCTCCCCATCTCCCGATGCTGCCCTGCGGCCGGCCAGAAGGGGAGCAGGCATCATGATCGATCGACGGTCCGTTCTGGGTCAGACCGCAGTGGCCCTGCTCGGTCTATTTGGCGGCACCTTGCCGGCGTGGGCCAGCGACATCAGATCGCTGGCCCTCTATCAACGCTTCGGCAAGCCGTCGCTGTCATGGGATGCGTGCGATCTCCTGCAGCCGGTGCTGGAGCGCCGGATGGGCGTCCCCGTCTCCGTCGCGACCGATCCCGGCGACCACGGCCTGGCCGCGATCGACGCCGTGCTCGACCGCCCCGCCGACGAGCCGGCCCTCGTCATCACCGCGGTCATGGGCCCGCAATATGCCGAGACGGTGCTGAAGCCCCGCGTCCGACTGGCCGAGCTTACCCCGATCGCGAAGCTCACGAACGGCTACTCCGTCCTCGCCTTCGCGCGCCCAAGCGGCACGCTGAAGGCGTGGAGCGACCTCGCGGGCCACCAGCCCCTCTCGGTCAGCAGCATCGAGCTGTCGACATCACCCTTCGTCGCCACCGTGATGATGGAGAAGGTCGGCGGCCTGAGGCTCGACGTGAAGGTCCGCCAATCCCTCGCGGACGTGATGAACGACGTCATCGAGGGCCGCTCCGATGTCGGCGTCCTCCCGACGCCGGTGGCCGTCGACCATCTCGACAAGCTCCACCCGCTTGCGACCTTCGGCGCCAAGCGCAACCTCGTCCTGGCGGCCGACACGCCCACCTTCGCCGAGATCGTCGGCAACCCGAAGGTCGCCTTCACCGAAAGCATCGCCGTGTTCGCGGCCCCCGGCCTGGACCCGGCCCTGGCCGGCCGCCTGACCGCAGCCGTCCTGTCCGCCGGCAAGGACGACGAGGCCATGGACCGCGTCGAGTCCTGGCAGCTTCCCATCGCCCTCAACGGCCCGGACGTCTTGACCGAGACCATCGACCGGAACACGCGCGTCCTGAAGCGCATCCTTGCCGGCTGATTCCATGGACGAGGTCGCCTGAGATCCTATCCGGTCCATACGCCGAGCGCCTCTGGGCTTCTGCTGGGCGCTCGATCTCGCCGCTACCTCTGCCGGCCAGGCTGCGATGACGCGCGGGTAGGCGAGCGCAGTCGCATCATACGACCTGCGCCCGATCTCCCACCGCTGCGCCGAGGCTGGGCAAAGACCCACTGCGACGACCCGAGCCGCAGCCGCAGCCGCAGCCGACGGATGGCCACCGCCACCTGCACACGCTCCTGCTCAGCTCCATCGAGCGGCGGATCGTCAGGATCGCTCGCCGCTGCGCACGTGACCTCCTCGTCCGTGAGCGCGTCGTGCCGCATGGCCTCGTGGGTCGTCGACTCGACTGAGACTGGAAGAGTGGCGACGGCCACCGGAATGACGCGGCTACAGCAAGAAGGGATGGCGCCAAGCCGGTGAGAACGCCGGTCCCGGCGGCGGAACTTCCATCCGGCAGCCGGGGTTCGGAACGCAGACGTCCCGGTCGCTCAGGGGCTACCGCCACCACACGGGGACATCGCCATGGCCACGGCTGCCGCCCATCGGGCCGCCCTCTACCGCATGGTCACCGACCAGCATGTCTGCCCGTTCGGCCTCAAGTCGCGGGACCTTCTCCGGCGCGAGGGCTTCGAGGTCGAGGACCATGCGCTCACCTCGCGTGAGGAGGCCGATCGGTTCAAGGAAGAACAGCAGGTGGCGACCACGCCGCAGACCTTCATCGACGGCCGTCGCATCGGCGGCTACGATGACCTGCTACACTACTTCGGCAAGGCCGTCCGCGACCCGAACGCCGTCACCTACGCGCCCGTCGTCGCCGTGTTCGGCGTCGCCGCGGCCATGGCGCTCGCCGCGAGCTGGGCGGCCTTTGGCACAGTCCTGACTGTCCGCACCGTCGAGTGGTTCATCGCCTTCAGCATGTGCGTGCTGGCCATCCTGAAGCTGCGCGACATCGAAGGCTTCTCGACCATGTTCCTGGGCTACGATCTCCTGGCCCAGCGACAGGTCCGCTACGCCTACGTCTACCCCTTCGCCGAGGCGCTGGCCGGCGTCCTCATGATCGCCCACACCCTGCTCTGGCTCGCCATCCCGGTCGCCCTCTTCATCGGCACGATCGGGGCCGTGTCGGTCTTCAAGGCCGTCTACATCGACAAGCGCGAGCTGAAATGCGCCTGCGTCGGCGGCAACAGCAACGTGCCGCTGGGCTTCATTTCCCTGACCGAGAACCTGATGATGGTCGGCATGGCATTGTGGATGCTCGCAATCTAGGCGGCACTCCTCGACCGTTCGATGAGCGAGGGACGAAGAAGGATCTTGATCCTAGAATGGCGAAGGACTATAGTCCTTGCCACTGTGACCCGCCCTACTCGTCCCGCTCCCTACCCGACCCGGCCCGTCGTCACCGGCCGCAAGGCCATGGCGATGCGCCGCGTCGCGGCAGGGCAGGACGCCCTGACCGCCGCCCGGGCCGCGCGACTGCCGGTCGAGGACGTCCAGGCCATGCTGGCCGACGGCAGCGTCGGTCTCGTGCTGGCGACCTGGCGCGACCTCCTCTCGCTCGCCGACACGGTGCGCCTCCACCTCGTGCGCTTCCTCAGCATGTTCGTCGTGCTGGAGGCGATCGAGGAGCGCGAGCCACGCATCTGCATCTGGCTCTTCCACGAGAGCCAGCGCGGCCGCGACCCATTCGAGGTGCTGGCCCGGTCGGTCCTGCGCATGCTGAGGCGGGCGCCGCGCGAGGCCACCAACCGGCCACCGCCGACACCGCCTGTTTCGCGTGAGTGCGATCCGATGTCGGACGCCTATGCGGCCCGCGCCCGGCTGCGGATCCTGGCCAATCTGCGGATGCGCGTGATCGAGGAGATCGCCTCGCGCCGCGCCGACCTGCTCGAAGACCTCGGCCACGACCCCGCGAAGCCCGCCCCGGCCTCCCTCGACTGGGTCCCCGGTCTCGACCTCCCGCCGATGCCGAAGGACGCGGCCGGGACACCGGTGCCGGAACCGCGCGCCGGGCCGTAGCGGGAGGCGAACCAACCTCGTCCTGCCCCCGACCTCTAACCAATCCGCCCGTCCTCACCAGCCCCCGGCCGATCGGCCGCCCGGGGCCGATGCCGATTCGACACATCAGTCCGGTGACTTCCCCCCAGCCGCCCTTATCGTAGGATGCAACGCGTCGATCCAAACGATCCAGGCAGGGGATCCCGCCATGCGCACTCGACGTTTCGCCGCTCTCCTCGCGGCCGTTGTCTTCGGCACCGCCGCTGCGTCCTTCGCCGCCCGTGCCAAGCCGCCGGAGCCCCGAGCATTGCCGCGGGGAGGAGAGATCGTGGAAGCCACGGGCAACGCCCGCATCATGGCGCTGATCCAACCGGGCGGAGGGCTTCTCCGCGCCAAGGGTGTGGCGTCGGTGACCAATCCGCTGACGGGCTTCTATTGCCTGCGGCCCAGCTCGACGACGATCGATCTCGCCACCGTCGTGCCGGTCGCCTCGGTGGACTATTCGGTGACGTCGTTGGAGGACGCGATCGTGCAGATCAGGTCGAACCGCACCGTCTGTACCGGCCGGGCGCTGGAGTTCGTCACGCTCGACCGGCGGGCCGGAGGGACCAGCTACCGCCTCTCACGCGCCGTCCAGTTCAGCGTCGTCGTCCCGTAGCCGACGCCAAGAGCTTCAGGCCTCGCGCTCGTCCCCAGCGGGCTCCGCGATGACGCCGCGGCGCTGCAGGGCGCGGGCGACGGCCCAGCAGAATAGGGCCCAGGCGGCACCGAGCGTCCAGCCGGCCAGCACGTCGCTCGGCCAGTGCACGCCGAGGTAGATGCGGGAGAGGCCGATCAGCAGCGCCAGCGTCACGCCGGTGCCGATCGCCAGCACCTTGAGCCGGCGGCGGGGGCTGAAGCGGGCGGTGAGCGTGCCGAGGGTCAGCCAGGTGGCCGCCGCCCCGGTGGCGTGTCCGCTGGGGAAGCTCGCCGTGTAGACTTCCACACCATGGGGCACGAGGTCGGGTCGCGGCCGCTCGATCATGAGCTTGATGCCGTGCGCCAGCAGGGCGGCACCGATGATGGCGCAGAGGAGGAACACGGCCTCGCGCCGGTAGCGGGCGAGCCAGAGATAGAGGGTGACGACGATCGTCACGATGGTGAGGACGGTGACCCCACCCAGGGCCGTGATGTCGCGCACCGCCCCTTCGAGCCAGGGCGGGCCCAAGGGATCGGTCGGGTCCGCCGCACTGCGGAAGAGGAGGAGGACGGCCCGGTCCAGCGAGGCGCTGTCGCCCTCGCCCACCTCCTCGGCGATCCAGAAGAAGGCCCACAGGCCCGCCGCCGCCATCAGCATGGCGACGAGCACCCGGCGCTCCAGGAAGGGCTCGACCCAGCGATGCGCCATCAGCCGCGCCGGGTGACCTTCAGCGCCCGGGCGTCGAGATGCGCCTCGACCTCGGCCAGATCGACGCCGTCGGCGGCGAGGCGTGCGAGCGTGAAGTAGAGCACGTCCGCCGCCTCCCAGATCACCTCGTCCCGTGTTTCCGCCCGCACCAGTTCGTCCGCCTCTTCCCGCAGCTTCGCTCCCAGAAGAGCCGGGTCGGCGAAGAGTTTCGCCGTGTAGCTGCCGGCCGGCGCCTGGTCGCGCCGCTGCCGCAGCGTGCGCTCCAATCTGGAAAGTCCGGCGTCCTCGCCCCAGCAGGTGCGGGTGTCGAGATGGCAGAAGCCGGCGCCGGTCTGGCGCACGACGAAGCGCGGGCTGTCGCGGTCGCAGTCGAGCTCGATCCGCAGCAGCTCTTGCGTGGCGCCGCTGGTCTCGCCCTTCACCCACAGGCCCCGCGAGCGCGACTGGTAAATGCCCATCCGACGCGCCACCGCCTGGCGGATCGACTCCCGGCTCGAATAGACGAGCCCGAGTGCGAGCCCGCGCTCGTCCGTCACCACCGTCGGGAATAGCCCGTCCGGCCGGTCCGAGACGAGCGGCGCCATGATCGCATCGGCCAGATCGAGCCGGCCCGTGTAGAGCGCCATCCCGACCTGCGCGTCGGCCCCCAGCCGGTCGAGGGCCGCGATCTCCTCCGACGTCGTGACCCCACCGGCGATGGTCACCCGCGCCGACCCGGCCGCCGCGACCACCGCCTTCGCCAGCTCCATGTCCGTCCCGCCGAGCCGCCCCTCACGCTCGACGAAGGTGACGAGGAACCCGCCGACGAAATCCTTCAGCTCGCCGATCCGCTCCAGCAGGGCGCGACCTGTGCGCTCCGTCCAGCCCTGCACCACGACCTCGCCGTCGCGCGCGTCGAGGGCGGCGATGACCCGCTCCGTCGGCAGCTGCGAGAGGATCTCAGGCACCGCCATGGTACCTAGGATGACCTTGGCGGCACCCTTGTCGAGCCAGCCCACCGCCGTGTGGACGTCCCGGATGCCACCGCCGACCCGGCAGGGGAACTTCGCGACCAGCCGCTCGATCAGTCCGGCATTGCTGCCCTTCCGCATCGCCGCGTCGAGGTCGATGACCGCGAGCTCGCCCGCGACCGAGAAACGCTCGGCGATCGGCAGCGGGTCGCCGGCATCGAGCGCCTTCTCGGCCCCGCCGACGAGCTGGACGGTCTGCCCGCCCTGGAGGTCGATGCTGGGAACGATCACGGCCGCACCCTGATGCCGTGCTCCTGAAGATAGAGCTTGATGTCGAAGGGCGTGGTGTCGCCGTCGTGGAAGATGGACGCCGCCAGCACCGCGTCCGCCCCTATCGCGAACGCCTCGCGGATATGCTCAGCACTGTCCGCCCCGCCGGACGCGATGACCGGCAGATGCACCGCCTTCGCTACCTGACCGGTCAGATCCAGATCGAAGCCCGAGCGCGTGCCGTCGCGGTCCCAGGAGGTCAGCAGGATCTCGCCCGCCCCCCGCGTCTCGGCCTCGACCGCCCAGTCGATCGCGTCGCGTCCCGTCCCCTCGCGCCCGCCCTTCACCAGCACCTCGAACCGCCCGTCGCGCCAAGCCGCGTCGATCGCCAGCACGCAGCACTGCCGCCCGAACCGCGCCGCGATCTCGCTCAGCAACTCCGGCCGCTCTACGGCAGCCGTGTTGACCGACACCTTGTCCGCACCAGCCTCCAAAAGGTCGAGCGCATCAGCCTCGGTCCGCACGCCCCCGCCGACCGTCAGCGGAATGGACAGTGCTTCGCGCACCCGCTGCACCGTCTCGTGCTGGTGCCCGCGGCCCTCGGGCGTGGCGGACACGTCGAGGATGACGATCTCGTCCGCCCCCTGGTCCTCGTAGAGCTTCGCCCGCTCGGCCGGGTCGCCGGCATCGCGCAGGCCCTGGAACCGCACGCCCTTCACGACGCGTCCATGGCTGACGTCGAGGCAGGGGATGATCCGCGAGGTCAGCATCAGGCGAGCTCGAGAAAGCGGGACAGCAACGCCGCACCGTAGGCGCCGGACAACTCGGGATGGAACTGGCAGCCGATCACCTTGCCCCGCTCCATCGCCGCCACGAACGGCCCGCCATGCGTCGCCCTCGCCACCGTCCAGCCCGGGGCCTCGGTCGCCCGATAACTGTTGGCGAAGTACGCCCAGCCCTCCTCCAGGAGGTTTGAGCCTGCACTCGCATGGACGTGGTTCCAGCCGAACTGCGGCACCCGCACCTCGCTCGCGAACCGCCCCACATGCCCCTCGACGAGCCCCAGCCCCCTCACGCCAGGGCTCTCGTCGCTCGTCCCGAACAGAAGCTGATGCCCGACACAGATGCAGATCGTCGGCCGATCCGCCCGCAGCCGCTCGCGCAGCGCGACGTCCAGCCCCTTGGCGACCAGCCGCTCCATCGAGGCGCCGAACGTGCCCACACCCGGCAGCATGACGTGCGAGGCGGCCACGACCTCGTCCGGCCGCTCGGCGAGCCGCGGCGCTGCCCCGAGCCGCCGAAACGCCGCCATCACCGAGGCGATGTTGGCCGTCCCCGTCGGGACGATCAGGACCTCAGGCATCGGAGCGCGGCGCCAGGACGACGCCCTCGTAGATCTCGGCTAATGGAAGGGTGACGCCCAGCACCTCGATGCCACCGTCCTGAACCACTTCCTCGCGCCATGAATAGGGCTCGACGCGTGTGTGAAGCTGAACGAGCCGCCGTTCCTGGTCGACGACCAGATAGTGCTGCAGGCTCGGCATGAGGCAGTAGGCCCGCCACTTCACGCCCGTATCGTCGCGTTCCGTCGAGCGGGACGAGACCTCGACGATCAGCTTCGGCTCATCGACGATGCCCTGGCGCATGTCGATCTCGCCGCATGCGACGACGACGTCCGGGATCGCCGAGACATCGGCTGTCCGGACCTGGGGGCCATCGACGAACGCCCGACACGCTGTCCCGCGAAGAGCATTGCCGAGAAGTCGGCCGAGGTTGGTCTTGATGAGGCTGTGCGCGTTGGACGCCGGCGCCATCATCACCGCGGACCCGTGCAGGAACTCCCAGCGCTCGGGCTGGCGTGCGTGCCAGGCGTCGAACTCGGCCAGCGTGCGGGGGAGATCGGAAGCCGGGCGTGCGCGAGCCACTAGAGCACGCCCTTCGTGCTCGGCACCTCGCCGGAGCCGTCGGTGGCGACGGCCGCGCGCAGGGCGAGGGCCAGGGCCTTGAAGGCGGCCTCGGCGCGGTGGTGGTCGTTCGCACCGCGGAGGACGTCGACGTGCAGCGCCATCCGGCCGGTCGTGGCCAGCGATTGGAAGAAGTGCGTCAGGTTCTCGGTGGCGACGGCACCGATCCGCTCGCCCTGGAAGCCCAGCTCGACCACGGGTGCCGGCCGGCCGGAGAAGTCGACGACGACCCGCGCCAGCGCCTCGTCGAGCGGGGCGTAGGCATGCGCGAAGCGCCTGATGCCGCGTCGTTCGCCCAGCGCCTCGTCGAAGGCCCGGCCCAGCGCCAGGGCGCAGTCCTCGACCGTGTGGTGGTCGTCGACGTGGAGATCGCCCTTGCAGACGAGGTCGAGGTCGAAGCGGCCGTGCTTGGCCAGTGCGGTCAGCATGTGATCGAAGAAGCCGAGGCCCGTCTCGATCCTGGCCCTGCCCTGCCCGTCGAGGACAAGGGTCAGCTCGATCGCGGTCTCGGCGGTCTGGCGCGCGACGGAGGTGCGGCGGGCTGCAGTCACGCCACGATCTGCGCGATCGAGGAGACGACGATGTCGCTGCCGCCGCGCTCCTTGATGGCGCGGATCAGGCCCGGCAGGTCGTCGCGCGGCACGGCCGCCTTCACCGCGAAACCGGCATCATGGTGAAGAGGGGCGATGGTCGGCTCGCGCATGCAGGGCAGCACGGCGACCACGTCCTCCAGCCGGTCGGCCGGCACGTTCAGCTCCAGCATCACCCGCTTGCGGGCATCGAGCACCGAGCGCGCCAGCATCACGAAGTGCTCGATCCGTCCCCTCTTCTCCGGCTGCTCCATCGAGCGCGGGTGCGCGTAGAGCCGGGTCGAGGAGCGCATCACCTCGGCGAAGATGGTGAGCCCGTTGGCCTGCAGCGTCGCACCCGTCGCAGTGTTGTCGACGATGCAGTCGGCATCCTCTGGCGGGAACACCTCGGTGGCGCCGTAGGAGCGAACGACGCGGCCGGCGAGGCCCTCGCGCTCCAGCCACTTGCCGGTCAGCCGCTCGTATTCCGTCGCCACCACGAACGACGCCGCCGGCGGCCTGCCGTTCACCAGGAAGTTGGGCGCAGCCGCCGCGACGATGCGGACCGGATCGAGCCCGGTGTCGAGCAGCTCGACCAGCTCCGCCCCCTTCTCGGCTACCCAGTCCGCACCGGCGAAGCCCAGGTCGCGCGAGCCCAGATGCAGCATCTCGACGATGTTCTGCGGCTTCAGGATCTTCGTCTCGAAGCCGTCGAGCGACAGTGTCGGGCGGTAGCCGCGGCGGTCGAAGGTCAGGCGAATGCCGGCATCGCTCATGATGCGCATGACGTTCTCCTCCATGCGACCCTTCGGCAGGGCCAGATGGACGACGCCGTCGCGCTGGGCTTCTATCGCGGACACCGGGAAGAATCCGAAGAGGGAGACGTGACGCTTCGGGCCTACCGAAGCGCGCGGAGCCTATAGAGGATGGGTGCCGGACCGTAAAGGCGACGGTCCCGCCACGCCCTCAGGGAGAAGAATGCAATGGCCGGCAGCGCCACTATCGGGCTCGACATCGGCACCAGTGCGACCAAGGGCGTGCTGCTCGGCGACGACGGCAGCGTCCTTGCGACCGCCAGCGCTTCCTATCCGCTGCACACACCGAAGCCCGGCTGGAGCGAGCAGCGCCCGCAGGACTGGTGGCAAGCCTCGGTCGAGGTGCTGAAGAAGCTGACCTCGGCTCGGCCGGTCCAGATCGCCGCCGTCGGCCTTTCCGGCCAGATGCACGGCTCGGTCTTCCTCGACGCCGACGACGAGGTGATCCGCCCGGCACTTCTGTGGAACGACGGCCGCACCCATGCCGAATGCGCGGACATCGCGCGCCGGGTCGGCAAGGAGCGGGTGGTGCAGATCACCGGCAACCTGCCGAGCACGGGCTTCCAGGCACCCAAGATCCTGTGGCTGCGCACCTACGAGCCCGCCGCCGCCGATCGCATCGCGCGGGTCCTGCTGCCCAAGGACTTCATCCGCCTACGTCTGACGGGCGAGGCCGCCAGCGACGCCTCGGACGCCTCGGGCACGCTGCTCCTGGACATCGCGACCCGGCGCTACTCGCCGGAGATGCTCGCCGCCCTGGAGATCCCCGAATCCTGGCTGCCCGAAGTCTACGAAGGCCCGGAGATCACGGGCTGGATCACCGGCGACGCCGCTTCGGTGACCGGCCTGCCGGCGGGGATCCCGGTCGTCGCCGGCGGCGGGGACAATGCCTGCGCCGCCATCGGCGCCGGTGTCATCACGGCCGGCATCGGGGCCTGCTCGGTCGGCACCTCGGGCACCATTTTCGTCCACGCCGACAAGCCGCTCGTCGACCCGACGGGAGCGCTGAACGCCTTCTGCGCCGCCGTCCCGGGTGGGTGGCACAGCATGGGCGTGGTGCTCTCGGCCGGCGGCTGCCTCTCCTGGTACAAAGACGCGGTGCAGCCCGGCGATGCTGCCGTGCTCGGCAAGCTCGGCCTCGACATCTTCACGGCCTTGATCGACAGCGCCGCGGACGTGCCGCCCGGCGCCGAGGGCCTTCTTTTCCTGCCCTACCTCGCCGGCGAGCGCTCGCCACATCTGGATCCGCACGCCCGGGCGGCCTGGATCGGCCTCTCTTTGGCCCACGACCGGCGCCACATGGTCCGCGCCCTGCTCGAAGGCGTGGGCTTCGCGCTGGTCGACTGCCTGGAGCGCATGCGGGCGCTCGGTGCCGCGGCCGAGCGCTTCTCGCTCGTCGGCGGCGGCGGCCGCAGCCCCGCCTGGCGGCGCATCCTGGCCGCCCAACTTGGCTCGACATTGGAGCTTCCGGCCGCCGAGGAGGGTCCGGCACTCGGGGCGGCGTTGCTGGCCCAGGTGGGTGGCGGTCTCGCTGCCGACCTGACCACGGCCGTGCGGCGTGCAGCCCACGGCGAGGTGGCCGTCGAGACGCCGGATGCGGAACTGAAGGCCGCCTACGCCTCGGTCTACGCACGGTGGCGCAAGGCATACCCCGCGCTCAAGGCATCGGGTCTGTTCGACGCCTGACGCTACGCCCCTTCATGAACCAGGCTCATATAGAAGCTGACGACTTCGCATTTGGCCGAAGCCGTCCCCGTCCTAGCTCCTGACCGCCGCGGCATCTCGCGTCGTGGGTCCGCCGCAGGGTGGCCCGCCGTCCCGGGATGGCCGGACCACGGTTGCGACAGAAGGGACGCAAGGCATGAAACTGGTTCTCACGGCGCTCGTCCTGATGCTCGGCTTGGCCTCGCTTTCGGCCTGTGGCTACGATCAGGGCTACGGCAACATGTCGCCGCTCAAGACGGGTGGTGACGGTCCGGGTGACATCGCCAACTGACGCCTGCTTGGACGGGGGCGCCGGGATGGCCTGATCGCCTCCGGCCCCCCGTCTTCCATTCTTTCTTCGGTGCCGGGTCCGCCGCATGCTAATGCGGCTTCATGAGCGCCCTTCATTTCAACGCGATGGATCTCAATCTCCTTCGCGTCCTCTCCGTGCTTCTCGAAGAGCGGAGCGTCACGCGTGCGAGCCGCCGCCTCGGCCTCACGCAGTCGGCCGTGAGCCATGCCCTCGCACGGCTGCGGGCGGCCCTCGACGACGACCTCTTCGTCCGCGTGCCCGACGGGCTTCGGCCCACGACCCGGGCGGTCGAGATGGCACCCCGCCTGCGGCAGGCGATGGTCGACCTGCAGGTGGTGCTCCAACCGGCGGCCTTCGTGCCGGCCGCCACCGATCGGCACTTTGCACTCTGTTGCGGCGACTATGTGTCCGCCGCTTTGCTGCCTCGCCTCGTGGCGCGCATGCGGGCCGAAGCACCACAGGCCGAGCTTCTCGTCCGCCCCCCGGAAACCGGCATGGCAGACGGTCTCGACGCCGGCCGGATCGACGCCGCACTCGGAACCTTCGGCCGCGTGCCCGAGCGCTTTCGGGCCGAGGCCCTGTTCCGCGAGACGATGGTCTGGGCCGTGTCTGGCGACAATCCTCTCGTCGCCTCGGGCGCCCTGACGCTGGAGCGGCTGGCCGCCCTGCCCCACCTCATCCTCGCCTCCATCGGTGACGACACGCGCGCGGTCGACGGCATCGTCGCAGAGAACGGACTGGAACGCCGCGTGATGCGTGACGATGCAACTGCTCTTCAGGCAGCACTCGCCACACGTGGCCTGCAGCGCAGGGTGGCGCTGACCATACCGCACGCGCTGGCGGCCCCGCGAATCGTCGGCCAGAGCGACATGGCGGCCCTCCTCCCGCGTCGGCTCGCGATCGCCTATGCCGAGCGGTACAATCTGCGTCTGTTCGATCCGCCCTACGCCTCCCCGCCCTTCGCCGTGCAAGCCGTGTGGCGCCGCGACCGGGAGGAGGATCAAGGGCATCGCTGGCTGCTGGGCCTGCTGCGCGAAGCCGCCGAGGATCGTGAGCGCCGGCGGCCCCGGCCCGTCGAGGTGACGCCCGTCACCGGTCCGGGTTAGGCGTGCTTGGTCTCGTGCGGCTGGTGATGCTCGGTGAGGTCGATCTCGGGCGGCACCCATAGATCGTCGAGCGCCGGGATGGCGGCCGCATGGACCTGCGGTGTCGGCTCCGGCACGGGAGCGGCCGCTGGTGTTGCCGACGCCGAGGCTTGGTCGCTGGCCGATGTCGCCGTGGCCGCGTCCTTCGGCTCGAGGAACTCGGCCAGCAAGTCGGCGCTGGCCGCTGCCTGGATCTGATTCGCCGTGAGCGGCTGGACACCGCTGCCGAAATCGATCCCGGCGAAAGCGCTCTCGTGTCCGGCATATTGCTTGATCACGGCGAGCGGCGAGCCGCCATAGCCGACGAGGAGATCCTCGCCGTCGGCCTGCAAAGTCAACTTGGCCGCGTCGCCGCCGACGAAGCGCAGCACGTTGCTGCCCTCGTGGTCGAAGATCGTGTCCGGCGACTCGTGCAGGCCGAGCACGAAGGTGTCGTCGCCGGCCCCGCCGAAAAGCTGGTCGGCACCGTCGCCACCGTCGAGCCAGTCGTCGCCCGCCCCGCCGTCCAGCCAGTCGTTGCCGGCCCCGCCCTCCAGATGGTCGATGCCGCCCTGGCCGAACAAATGGTCGGCACCGCCATTGCCGTAGAGCTCGTCGTTGCCGTCGCCGCCGTAGAAATGGTTGGCTGCCGAGTTGCCCTCGAAGTGGTTCGCACCCGCATCGCCGACGGCATCGTGCGCGGCATCGTCCAGCAGCCGGAGGTTCTCGATGCCGGTGCCGACCTGCTGGCGGAACTCGTGGAGGCCGCTCGGGAAGGTCGTCGGGTCGGGCGTGCCGAAGACGAACGTCGCGGCACCTTGCGGCGCGAGGCTCGGCAGGGCCAGCTTGAGGCTCGACGCATAGCCCGGCGCGATCTCGATCGTATCGATCCCGGCATCGGTCGACGACGGTAGGTCGACGGCCCGGTCGGCCACATGATCGATCACGTAGGTGTCGTTGCCCGACCCGCCGTACATCGCATCCGCACCCGGGCCGCCGACGAGACGATCGTCGCCGGCATCGCCGTAGAGGATGTCGTTGCCCGACCCGCCATCGAGCGTGTCGTTGCCTGCACCGCCATAGAGCGTGTCGTTGCCGTCCTGGCCGTTGATGACGTCGTTGCCGTCGTCGCCCCGGGCGAAGTCGTCACCAGAGCCGAGGTTCAGGACGTCGTTTCCGCCGCCGCCCTCGATCGTGTCCTGGCCACCGCCCGCATTGATCGTGTCGGTGCCGGTGCCGCCGAGCAGCACGTCGGCGTCGCCCGTGCCGGTGATCGTGCCGCCCTCGTTGCCGGCCTTGACGTAGGTGCCGATGGGCGGTGCGGCCTGATCGTCGACCGGCGTCAGGGCGTCCGCCGGCAGGACGGGCAAGGGCTGGTCGGCCAAAGAGAGGAACATGGCCCCGGGCGGCGAGCCGGCACTGAGGGTGAGGCCGGCCTCGTTGAGGAACGCAGGCGTCGGCGGCGGGGCTGCGCTCGCCCCGTGCAGGAGGGCGGTCTCGGCGAATCGGGCGTCGCCGGAAAGCTGCGTGAGAGCACCGAGGTCGATGAGCGAGCCGACGCTGATCACGGACCCGACCGCCGAGGACGATGCGGCCGGAACGTCGGGCACGGGCGCACCTGCGAGGCTGCCGGGATCATCGGCCAAAGGGATGCCGCCGTCCGGCGCCGCGCCGCCGGCTCCGGTCTCCGCCGCGTGGGCCTCGCCGGCCGAGATCAGGTTGTGGACCAGCAGCACGCCGAGGAACGTCGCCCCCAGCGGCGTCGCCAGTTCGTTCAGCCGTGGCCGCCGACGGCGCGGTGGCAGGCGCGACGCCGACGCCGTGATGGTCCTGGACCCGGTCGAGACTGCAGCCATCGCTCGCTCCCGTCGCGGCCGACGGATGGGACGTGACCGCGCGTCTTTCGCGCAGCGGTTGTAATGGACCCTAGTTGCTCAACGTGTGCGGAGCAAAGAAATTGTTAACGCTCAGGCTCCGTCGGCGTCCGCTCCGGGCCGGCGGCAGAGCCGGTCGAGCAGGATCGCCAAGAGCACGATGGCGAGGCCGGCCTCGAAGCCACGGGCGATGTTCACCGTGTTGAGCGCGCGGACGACCGGCTTGCCGAGCCCGTCGGCACCGACCAGGGCCGCGATGACGACCATCGACAGCGCCAGCATGATGGTCTGCGTCAGGCCCGCCATGATCGTCGGCATGGCGTGGGGCAGTTCCACCTTCCACAGTAGCTGGCTCCGCGTGGCCCCGAAGGCCTCGCCGGCCTCCAGGAGCGCCTTCGGCACCTTCGACACGCCGAGATAGGTCAGCCGCACCGAGGCCGGCAGGGCGAAGACCACGGTCGAGATCAGGCCCGGCACCACGCCGAGGCCGAACAGGATGAGCGTCGGGATGAGATAGACGAAGGTCGGGATCGTCTGCATCAGGTCGAGGACCGGCCGCAGCCAGGTGTAGAGGCGGGGCCGGTGGGCCGCGGCGATGCCGAGCGGGATGCCGATCAGCATGCAGAGTGCCGTCGCCGAGACCACCAGCGCCAGCGTCTGCATGGTCTCCTTCCAGTAGCCAAGATTGCCGATCAGCAGCAGCGAGAGCACCGCCAGCAAGGCCAGCTTCCAGGACTTGTGCAGGAACCAGGCGAGAGCCGCGACGAGCGCCACGACGACGAGCGGCGGGATCCACAGCAGGACGTCCGTCATGCCGTTGATCAGCCCGCCCAGCACCGTCGAGATGAAGTCGAAGAACCACTGGGCGTGCTTGTTGAGGAGGTCGACCAGCGACTTGATCCAGTCGCCGAGCGGGATCTTGTAAGCACTGAGCCAATCCATCGATCGACCTCCCCCTGAAGCGGGAAGGCGGGCGCTGATCGCCCGCCGTGACTACCCTTACGAACCCAGGCTGGACTTGACGGCGGCCAGACCGTCCTGGCCGTCGATCGTCGTCACACCGGCGAGCCAGGGTTCCAGGGCCTCGGGGTGCGACTTCAGCCATGCCTTGCCGGCGTCGTTCGGCTCCTTGCCGTCGTCGAGGATCAGACCCATGACCTCGTTCTCGGTCTGCAAGGAGAAGACGAGGTTATCCAGGAGCTTGCCGAGATTGGGGCAGTCGGTCCGCAAGCCCTTGCGGACATTGGTGTAGACCGTGGCACCGCCGAAGTTGGGTCCGAACACGTCGTCGCCGCCGGTCAGGTAGGCCATCTTGAACCGCGTGTTCATCGGGTGCGGCTCCCAGCCCAGGAACACGATCGCGTCCTGGTTGCGGCCGGCACGATCGACCTGGGCCAGCATGCCCTGCTCGGAACTCTCGACCAGTTCGAAGCCGCCGAGGCCGAACTGGTTCTCGTCGATCATCTTCTGGATCAGGCGATTGCCGTCGTTCCCGGGCTCGATGCCGTAGATCTTGCCGTCCAGCTGATCCTTGAACTTGGCGATGTCGGCATAGTCCTTGAGACCCTGGTCGGCGAGATAGGTCGGCACGGCCAGCGTGTACTTCGCCCCTTCCAGATTGGCGCGCACGGTCTCGACGCTGCCGTCGGCCTTGTAGGGCGCGATGTCGGCCTCCATCGTCGGCATCCAGTTGCCGAGGAAGACGTCGATGTCGCCGTTCTTCAGGCTCTGATAGGTCACCGGTACGGCGAGGATGGTGGCACTCGGCTCGTAGCCGAGGCCTTCGAGCACCACCGAGGTCAGGCCGGTGGTGGCCGCGATGTCGGACCAGCCGACGTCGGAGAAGCGCACCTGCTTGCAGCTGTCGGGGTCGTTGGCGAAGGCGCTGCCGGCGATGGCGACTGCGATGCCGATGCCGAAGGTGATGCTGCGGACTGTCATGCCTCTTGTTCCTTTCTGGCCGGGTCACTGCCGGGCCTTGTCCCTCCAACCACACTAGGGCGATCGAGGTATCGTGGTCGAGAACGCAGGTGGCGAGATCACCGCTGCTGCGTTTGCCAATTCGGTGCTTCGTAAACAGGCACTTCCGCGCGTGGCAACGGTGCGCGACCCCGGATGATGTCGGCCGCCTTCTCGCCGATCATGATGGTGGGTCCGTTGAGATTGCCGCTGACCATCGACGGCATGATCGAAGCGTCGACGACGCGCAGCCCCTCCAGCCCGCGCACGCGCGTCTGCGGATCGACCACGGCCATCTCGTCCGTGCCCATGCGGCAGGTCGAGCAGGGATGGTAGGCGCTGTCGGCCTTGCGCCGGACGAAGGCGTCGATGTCGGTATCGCTGGTCACGTTTGCGCCGGGCTGGATCTCCCGCCCGCGGTACGGGTCGAAGGCGGCCTGGGCGAAGATCTCGCGACTGAGGTGCACGCAGGCCCGCATGTCCGCCCGGTCGCGCTCCTCGGCGAGGCAGTTCGGGTCGATCACGGGATGCTGGCGCGGATCGGCCGAGCGCAGCTCGACGAAGCCTCGGCTCACCGGCCGCATGGTGCCGACATGGGCCTGGAACGCGTGCATGTTCCCCTTCGACCGCCCATGGTCCTCCACCAGGGCCGGCAGGAAATGGTACTGGATGTCGGGGTGCCGGATGCCCGGTGCCGAGCGGATGAATCCGCCGGCTTCGAGGTGCGAGCTCGACGCCGCTCCTTCGTTGAACAGGAACCAGCGGATGCCGATGCCGATCATGTTGTGCGGCTGCATCGCCGCCAGCAGCGTCACCGGCTGGGTGCACTCGTACTGGAAGTAGAACTCCAGATGGTCGTGCAGATTGCGGCCCACACCCGGCAGGTCGTGCACCACCGGCACGCCGACGCGCTTCAGGTGATCGGCCGGGCCGATGCCGGACAGCAGCAGCAGCTGCGGTGAGTTGATCGCCCCGCCCGAGAGGATGATCTCGCGCGCGGCGTAGGCCTTCTTCGTGTTGGCGTTCTCGACGTAACTGACCGAGCGCGCCCGGCCGTGCTCGACATGGACCTGCGTGACCAGGGCCCGCGTCACCACGGTGAGGTTCGGCCGGCTCAGGGCGGGACGGAGATAGGCGCGGGCGGTGCTCCAGCGGCGGCCGTTGTGGACGGTCATGTCCATCCGCCCCATGCCTTCCTGCTGATACCCGTTCATGTCGGGCGTCAGCGGGTAGCCGGCCTGTCGTCCGGCGGCGAGCCAGGCGTCGAAGAGCGGGTTCTCCATCTTGCCGCGCTCGACCTGCAGCGGGCCGTCGCCGCCATGGTAGAGGTCGGCACCCAGCGAGAACGTCTCGGACTTGCGGAAGTAGGGCAGCACGTCGGCATAGCCCCAGCCTTCCGCCCCTTCCTCGACCCAGCGGTCATAGTCGAAGGCGTGGCCGCGGATGTAGACCATCGCGTTCAGCGACGAGGAGCCGCCCAGCACCCGACCGCGCGGCCAGTAGAGGCTGCGGCCGTCCATGTGACGCTGGGGCTCCGTGTGGTAGGCCCAGTTCACCCGGTCGGTCATCAGGTTGTAGGTGAGTGCCGCCGGCATGTGGATCTTCCAGCCCCGATCGACGGGGCCGGCCTCCAGCAGCAGCACGCGGCAGTGGGGATCCTCGGTCAGGCGCGCGGCCAGCACGCAGCCGGCCGAGCCGGCGCCGACGATGACGTAGTCGAAGTCTTGGATGGAGGGCATGAGGCGGGCTTACCCGCCGCACCCGCCTCCTGTCATCTCAGGAGCGACAGCCGACCCTCCCTGCGCGGCATCGGCCCTACCAGTACCGCCCGCTGGAGCCGACAGCGACCGTCACGAGGCCGAGAATCATGTTGATCATGACGATCTTGCGGATCGAGCTGAGCTGCGTCGCGGCGGCTCCCGTGTCGCCGGCATCGAGTGCCCGCTGGTAGCGCTTCCAGGGCACGAAATAGAGATGGCCGAAGAGGAGGAACATGATCCAGCCGGTGAGCTGCATGACATGGACGTGCATGCCCGCACCCGCGAACCCGCCGAACTGGTAGAACAGCACGAGGTAGCCCGTGATCAGCAGGAGCGCGACGGCGGCGATAACCCAGGGGAAGAAGTTGGTGAAGGTCCGCCGCCACAGCGGCAGCCGGTCGATCGGCGGCAGCGGACCGACGGCCGGGCGCAGGATGACGTAGGCGAAGAACATCCCGCCCACCCAGACGACGGCCGAGAGCGCATGCAGAGCGAGGGCGAGTGGCGTCATCGCGTGGGTCGACTCCGTAGGATGGGGAGGTTTGCGGGGCTCAGTTGGCCATGACGACGGGCACGGTCGCCTCGGCCAGGATATGGCTCGTGGCGCCGCCGAAGATCATCTGGCGCAGCCGGCTCTGGGTGTAGGCACCCTTCACGATGAGATCGGCCCCGAGGTCCGCACTCTCGTCGAGGATCGCCTGGCCGACGCTGCGGTCACGGGGATCGGTCTCGCGCCAGTGCACGTCGAGCCCGCTCCGCTGCAGATTGCGGGCGAGTTCGGCCGCCGTCGGGCCGGGCACGTTGCCCTTCAGCACCGTGACGACGGTGATCTTCTGCGCCTGCTCCAGGAAGGGCATGACGAAGCCCAGCGTGCGCGCCGTCTCGGTGCTGCCGTTCCAGGCGATGACGATGTTCTCGCCCAGCTTCTCGGGTGCGACAGGCGGGGCGATCAGGACCGGTCGGCCCGCCTCGAACAGGGCCGACTCCAGGGCCGCCATGCTCGGCGAGAGCGCGTCCGGCAGCGGGCGGCCGGCGACCACCATGTCGAACACCCGGCCGAGGCTGCCGATCGCACCGTGGCCGCTCGAGGTCTCGACGCGCCAGTCGGCGGTGATCCGGTCGGTAGCCGAAACACCCGGTCGCGGCAGGCCGTGCCGGGTGACGAACTCCTCGAACAGCGAGCGGGCGTGCTCGGCGCGGTCCCGCGCGTCGCGCTCGAACGAGGCGACGAGGTCCGGTGCCGCCGCGACGAAGCCGTCGGCCCCGGCCGCGATCACGTCGGGATGGCCCGGCCGCATGTGCAGGCCCTCGATGTAGCCGCCGAAGCGCTGCGCCACGAGGAGCGCGCACTGCAGCACCGAGTCGAGGACCGGGCTGATCTCGAGGTTGACGAGAAGCGTCCGCATGGCCGCGACCTCCTTGCCGACTGTCCCGCCAGAGAGGCCGGATTAAGACGGCGCCGCGCGCGTGCGCCAAGCCTTAAATTCGCCGCGGGTCAGATCGGCGGGCCGGTCTCGCCTTCCTCTACGGCGACGAGCCGCTGGTAGAGCCGCTGCCGCCGGCCGGCGAAGGGCGCGAAGGCGGGCCCGAGAGCGGGTGACGCGCCGGCCAGCTCCGCCACTATCAGACCCTCGCCCACGGCCCTGCCGGTCAGGGTGCCGTCCGCCGCCGCGATTCTGGCCCCGCTGCCGGCATAGATGACGCCGACGCCATTCTCGGCCGCCCTCGCCGGGACGAGAATGTCCGGCACGACGGCAGCGTCGGCGGTGGCGTCGCCGAGGACGGCCAGCGCGTCGACGCCGGCCAGTGCCAGCGCCCGTGCCGGCTCGGGATAGGCGATGTCGGGTCCGATCAGGACGCCGCAGCGCAGCGACCCGATCGGTACTACCGTCAGCCATTGCCCTTGCGACAACCCATGGGCGGCTACGCGATCGAGATGGCTGCAGCGGTAGTTCGCAAGACAGCGGCCGGCGGCGTCGATCACGAGTGCGGCATCGTAGCAGCGGCCCGTACAGGCCTCGACGTAACCCGCGGCGAGCCCCACCTCGTGCCGGGCGGCGATCTCCCGTAGGGCGTGCGCGGACGCTCCATCGGACAGTTCTGCCACGCGGCCCGCCTCCTGCTCGGTGGCGGGCACGCCGGTCAGGGACAGGCGCGGAAGCACGAGCAGACTGGCTTTCGCCGCTGCGGCACCTGCCGCGAGCCGGGCGATCGTGGCGAGGTTCGCCGTCGTATCGCCCCGCACCGGCGCATGGTCGGCGACGGCGATCAGCATCGCGGCGTGCTGCCCTCGAGGACGCTGTGCAAAGCTCGGCCCCCTCCAAAACATGAACAAGATTCTGTACAAAATGGCAGAACGTTAATGTTCATGAAAATACGCCACCATAATCCATGTCTATATGGCTACTCAGCGATGACACCACGGCGGTGCTCATCGACGAAACCTGGCTCCAAAGCTGGAGAACTGTTAACATGGCCGTGAACGAGAATACTCCGACGGGCAGCCGCGGGGTCCGCCGCATCACCACGACGGCACTGGCCTCCGCCGCCGTCATAGCGCTTCTGAGCGGTTTTGGCGCCGTCGCGTTCAGCGATGCGCCGGTGCCTGCGAACGCGAAGATCGTCGGCGTGCACAAGCAGGACGGTTATGCCGATCTCGTCGAGGCCGTGAAGCCCGCCGTGGTCAACGTCCGTGTCGAGAAAAAGGACGACGGCGAGGAGAACGTCGCCGAGGGTCCGCAGATGGACCCCGACATGCAGCGCTTCTTCGAGCGCTTCTTCGGCCAGCCGATGCCGCAGCAGCGCGGCCCGATGGAGCACCATCCCGTCCGCGGCGAGGGCTCCGGCTTCATCGTCGACGCCAACGGCACGATCGTGACCAACGCCCATGTCGCGGGCGGTGCGGACAAGATCGAAGTCATCATGCAGGACGGCACCAAGTACGACGCCAAGCTGAAGGGCGTCGACGAGAAGACCGACATCGCCGTCATCAAGATCGAGCCGAAGTCGCCCATGCCCTTCGTCACCTTCGGTGACAGCTCGAAGGTGCGCGTCGGCGACCGCGTCGTCGCCGTCGGCAACCCGTTCGGCCTGGGTGGCACCGTCACCTCCGGCATCGTCTCGGCGACCGGCCGCGAGATCGGCTCCGGCCCCTATGACGACTTCCTGCAGATCGACGCCCCGATCAACCGCGGCAACTCCGGCGGCCCCGCCTTCAACCTCGACGGCGAGGTCATCGGCATCAACTCCGCCATCTTCTCGCCGAGCGGCGGCTCGGTCGGCATCGGCTTCGCGATCTCGTCCAACCTCGCCAAGCAGGTGGTCGCCGACCTCTCTGACGACGGCAAGGTCGACCGCAGCTGGCTGGGCGTGAACATCCAGGGTGTGGACGAGGATCTGGCCGCCGGCCTGGGCCTGCCCAAGGCCGAGGGTGCTCTGGTCGCCGGCGTCGAGGACGGCAGCCCGGCCGCCAAGGCAGGTGTGAAGCAGGGTGACGTCATCGTCGGCTTCGACGGCCACGAGATCGACAAGGTCGGACAGCTGCCGCGTCTGGTCGCCACGACCAAGGCCGGCACGTCGACCTCGCTGACGGTGCTCCGCGACGGCAAGGAGGTGAAGCTCACCGCCGTCGTCGAGGAGATGCCGAACCAGGATCAGGTCGCTTCGGCCGAGCAGCCGACCGAGCCGCAGCCGCGGCTGGGCCTGAGCCTGGCGCCGATCACCCCTGAGACCCGCAGCCAGCTCAAGCTGGACGGCGACCAGAACGGCGTCGTCGTGGCCGAGGTCGTTCCCGGCAGCCCGGCCGAGGCCAAAGGCATCGCGGCCGGCGACGTGCTGGTCTCGGTCGACGGCAAGGCGGTCAGCCAGCCGAAGGACGTCGTCGAGGCGGTCAAGACGGCCCAGGGCGAAGGCAAGAAGGCCGTCGTCGTCGTCCTCGTCCGCGAGGGCAAGGAGCGGTACGAGGCCATTCCGTTCGCCGTGTCGTAAGCCTACCCTATGTGTCCGGGCGCGGGTTCCTGCGAGGGGACCCGCGCATCGGCCGCAGCGAGACCCTGGAGAGTTGGTCCGATGCGCCTGCTGATCATCGAAGACGACCGCGACGCGGCGAGCTACATGGCCAAGGGGCTGAAGGAGAGCGGCTACACGGTCGATTCCGCCCACAATGGCCGTGAAGGACTGCTGATGGCGGCGGGAGGGGACTACGACGTCCTGATCGTCGACCGGATGCTGCCGGAACTCGACGGTCTCAATGTGGTCAAGACGCTGCGCGGGGCCGGCAATCAGACGCCGGTCCTGTTCGTTTCGGCCCTGGGCGAGGTCGACGAGCGGGTGAAGGGTCTGCGCGCCGGCGGCGACGACTATCTCGCCAAGCCCTACGCTTTCTCCGAGCTCCTGGCCCGCCTCGAAAGCCTCGGCCGACGCCGTTCGGGCAGCAGCGCCCCGGAGACGGTGCTGCGCTACAACGATCTCGTCATGGACCTGCTCGCCCGTCGGGTGGAGCGGGGCGGTCGCGAGATCGATCTGCAGCCGCGCGAGTTCAAGCTGCTGGAGGTCCTGCTGCGTCACGCCGGTCAGGTGATGACGCGCACGATGCTGCTGGAGAAGGTCTGGGACTACCGCTTCGATCCGCAGACCAACGTGATCGACGTCCACATCAGCCGACTGCGGCAGAAGATCGACCGTGGCTTCCCGTTCCCCCTGATCCATACCGTCCGCGGCGCGGGATACAGCTTACGTGCTCCGGACAAAGCTGCTTAACACCACGACCTTCAGGCTGACGCTCCTCTATCTCGGAGTGTTCAGCCTGTCGGCGTTGGCGCTCCTGGCCTTCGTCTACTTCTCGTCGGTCCGCTTCATGGAGGGCCAGACGCGGGAGGGAATCGAGGCCGACCGCGACTGGTTCACGGATCAGATCTTCCCGGACAAGGTGGACCGCCTTCCGGACTTGGTCCGCAGCCGTGCCGAGAACGAGCCCAACCGCCGCAACATCTTCCTGCTGACCGACATCTTCGGCCAGTATATCGCCGGCAATCTCGACCAGTTGCCCGTCGAGAAGCCCGACGAGCACGGCTATGTCCGGTTCGACGTCAAGGTGAAGGAGGACGGCCGTCTGGCGGTGAAGTCGCATCCGGCGATCGGCCTCATGATGCGGCTGCAGAACGGTGCCACCCTGCTCATCGGCCGCGACATCGCCGACAAGGTCCACACCCAGGGCGTCATCCGGACGGCGATCCTCCTGGGCTCCGGCCTGATGATCCTGCTCGGCCTGTTCGGCGGGTGGCTGACCAGCCGCTGGACGCTCCACCGGCTTGAGGTCGTGAACCGCACGGCGGGCCGCATCATGGCCGGCGACCTCAGCCAGCGCGTCCAGGTCAAGGGCGGCGGCGGCGACGAGTTCGACGATCTCGCCATGAACGTGAACGGCATGCTGGAGCGGATCGAGCGGCTGCTCGCCAGCATGCGGCAGGTCACCGACGACATCGCTCACGATCTGCGCACGCCGCTGAACCGCATCCGCTCGCGGATCGAGGTGGCGCTGATGGGCGAGCCCAGTTCCGAGGAATCGCGCGAGCTGCTCGAAGCCACGATGCGGGACGCCGACCGCCTGATCGAGACCTTCAACGCGCTGCTCAACATCGCCCGTGCCGAGGCCGGGGGACAGCGCGGCGACTGGGAGCCGATCGACCTTTCCGAGGTCGCCCACGACGTCGCCGAGCTCTACGAGCCCTTGGCCGAGGAGAAGGGTGTCAGCCTGACCCTGCACACGCCGGAGCTGGTCGAGGTGCTGGGCAGCCGGCAACTCATCGCCCAGGCGATCGCCAACGTCGTCGACAATGCGGTGAAGTACACGCCGGAGAACGGTGCCGTGGTGGTCCGCACGACGCGCCGGCCGGCACCGCAGATCGTGGTCACCGACAGCGGCCCGGGAATTCCGGTCGACGACCGCGAGCGGGCCAAGGAGCGGTTCGTCCGCCTCGACAGCACCCGCACCACGCCCGGCAGCGGCCTCGGCCTCAGCCTCGTCGACGCCGTCGCCAAGCTGCACGAGGCGAAGCTGGAGATGGGCGACAACAATCCGGGCCTCGTCGTCACCTTGACCTTCAAGCCGCCCGGTCCGGTGACCTCCGTCACCCGGACCGAGACCAAAGAGCTGCTTCCCGCGGCGGCCTGAGCCGGCCTAGGCTTGTCATGGCCGCTCGCGGGCCCATGTCCCGCGAAGGACCGAGGGTCGCATGCTGACGCCGATCGCCGATCTGCAGCGCTTCTACAGCACCGATCTCGCCCCCTGCCCCTATCTGGACGGGCGACGGGAGCGGCGGCTCGTGGCGCTGGTCGACGACGAGCGCAGCCTCGATCTCCTAACCGAGTTCGGATTCCGCCGCTCGCAGGGATTTCTCTACAAGCCCGCCTGCCCCGGCTGCCGCGCCTGCGTGGCGGTGCGCATCGTCGTCGGCGACTTCCACCCCAGCCGCAACTTCCGGAAGGTCCTGAAGCGCAACGCCGACGTCACTGTCGAGGAAGTCTCCTGCGAGACGACGGACGAGCAGTACGACCTCTTCCACCGCTACCTGCTGCACCGCCATCGTGAGGGCGGCATGGCGCGGATGGACCGGGCGGCCTACCGCGAGATGGTCGAATCGGCACCGCCGTCGAGCCGCCTCGTCGAGTTCCGCATCGAGGACGAGTTGGTGGGCGTCAGCCTGACCGACCGGGTCCGCTCCGGCCTCTCCGGCGTCTACAAGTTCTTCGCGCCAGAGGCCGAGAAGCGCTCCTTCGGCACCTTCATGATCCTCTGGCACGTCGAGCGGGCGCGCGAGCTCAAGCTGCCCTACGTCTATCTCGGCTACTGGATCGCCGACTGCCGCAAGATGGCCTACAAGGTCCGGTTCGGGCCCATGGAGCGGCTCGACGGCGCCACGTGGCGGCCCCTGGGACCGCAGGTCGAGCCCTCAGCCGAAGAGTAGCCGCGGCAGCCAGGTGGCGAGGCCAGGGAAGACCCAGAGGGCGCCTAGTCCAACGAGCTGCAGGCCGACGAACGGCACCACGCCGCGATAGATGTCGGCGGTCGACACCTCCGGCGGTGCCACGGCGCGCAGGTAGAACAAGGGCGGACCGAGCGGCGGCGTGAGGAAGCTCGTCTGCAGGTTCATCCCGATCATCACGCCGAGCCACAGCGGGTCGACCCCCATCTTGAGCAGCGGCGGGCCCATGATCGGGACCGTGACGAGCACCAGCTCCAGGAAGTCGAGGAAGAACCCGAGCACGAACAGCAGCGCCATGACGACGAAGGTGGCGCCGATTACCCCGCCCGGCAGCTCCTGCATCACGTCCTCGACGATGCGGCCGCCGTCGAGGCCGAAGAAGACGAGGCTGAACAGCGAAGCACCGACGATGATCGTGTAGATCATCGTCGTGGTCTCCAGTGTGGAGCGCGTCGCCTCGCGCAGCACCTGCCGGGTGAGCCGTCCGCGCAGTGCCGCGAGGACGACCGTGCCGACGGCACCCAATGCGGCCGACTCGGTAGCGGTCGCGATGCCCAGCACGATCGAGCCCAGCACCGCCAGGATCAGGAACACGGGGGCCAGCAGCGTCTTCGCCGTCTCGAGCGCATCGGGCCGGACGACCTCGACCAGACCCGGACACCGCTCGGGGTGCCGCCACGCCACCCAGGCCTGATAGGCGAGGTAGAGCCCGACCAGCAGCAGGCCGGGCAGGAAAGCGCCGGCGAACAGGTCGACCACCGAGATCGGATCGGGCGCGAAATTGCCGAGCGCCAGCTGCGCCTGCGCGTTCACGCCCTGCAGCAGGTCGCCGACGACGACGAGCACGATCGACGGCGGGATGATCTGACCCAGCGTGCCTGCGGCGCAGATCGCCCCGCAGGCGAGCTTCGGGTCGTACCCAGCCCGCAGCATTGCCGGCAGGCTGATCAGGCCCATCGTGACCACCGTGGCGCCGACGATGCCGGTGGTGGCGGCCAGCATGGCCCCGACCAGCACCACAGCGTAGCCGAGCCCGCCGGGCCGCCGGCCGAACAGGCTGCCGATCGTGTCCAGAAGCTGTGCCCCGATCCGCGAGCGCTCCAGCATGAAGCCCATGAAGATGAAGAGCGGGATCGCGAGGAGCACCTCGTTGGTGAGCGTGCCGAAGATGCGCGACGGGTAGGCGTTCAGCACCCGCAGATCGAAGGCGTCGAAGGCGCTGCCCAAAAGGGCGAAGCCGAGGGCGGTGCCGCCGAGAGCGAACGCCACGGGAAAGCCCGTGAGCATCACCGCGCACACGACGACGAACATCGCGAGGCTGAGGATCTCGCCGCTCACGGAGCGTCCGGCAGCGGGCGATCCACGATGACGCGCCAGGCGCGGATGACCATCGCCAGGCCCTGCAACAGCAGGAGCACGGCGAAGAGCACGATCGCGGTCTTCAGCAGATAGACGCCGGCCAGCCCGCCGGCCTCGCGCGAGCGCTCCAGGAGGCGCCAGGATTCGGCGGCATAGGGCGTGCCGGCGAGCAGGATCAGCACGCAGATCGTGGCCAGCAGCAGGCAGGCGCCGATCAGGTCGATCCAGGCCTTCACCACCGGGCGTGCCGGACGGTAGAGCACGTCCACACGGACATGGGCGTCGCGGGCGAGCACCCAGCCGCCGGCCAGCATGACGGCGAAACCGTTCGCCCAGACATAGGATTCCTGCAGGCCGACCGACCCGGTCCTGAAGACGAAGCGGAGCAGCACGGAGAGGAACGAGAGGGCGACGGTGGCGAGCACGAGCCACTCGCCGACCCGGCCGCACCAGCCCATCGCCGCCTCGATTCCTTCGACGATCCGCCGCTGCCGGTCCACCGCACCTCACGCTCGGCCCGAAACCCTGCCGGGGTCTCGCCGTTGCCGACCGCCGGTGCTACACGCCCGCAGCCCCGCTGGAAATGCCCATGTCCGAGACCTTCCGCGCCGTCCTGCTCGACCAAGCCGACGGCAAGACCACGGCCCGCATCGCCGACATGCCGGTCGCTTCGCTGCCCGAGGGCGACGTGCTGGTCGACGTCGCCTACTCGACGCTGAACTACAAGGACGGGCTCGCGATCACCGGGGCGGGCAAGATCATCCGCCAGTTCCCCTTCGTGCCGGGCGTCGACTTTTCCGGCCGCGTCGCCGCCTCCGACAACCCCGCCTTCAAGCCCGGCGACGAGGTCGTGCTGACCGGCTGGGGCGTCGGCGAGCGGCACTGGGGCGGCCTCGCCCAGAAGGCCCGCGTGAAGGGCGACTGGCTGGTGCCGCTGCCGAAGGGCCTGACGCTGAAACGCGCCATGGCGATCGGTACGGCCGGTTTCACCGCCATGCTGGCTGTCGAGATGCTGGCCGAGCAGGGCATCACGCCCGAGCGCGGCGAAGTCGTCGTCACCGGTGCCGCCGGCGGTGTGGGCAGCATCGCCGTGGCCCTTCTCGCCAAGCGCGGCTTCAAGGTGGCGGCCGTGTCCGGCCGGCCCGAGTTGGCGGACGAACTGCGCCGCCTCGGTGCCGCCGAGATCCTCGACCGCAAGACCTTCTCCGAGCCTTCGAAGGCGCCGCTCGACAGCGCCCGTTGGGCCGCTGCGATCGACAATGTCGGCGGGACCACGCTGGCCGGCCTCCTGCGCGGCATGCAGCAGCGGGGCGTCGTCGCGGCTTGCGGCAATGCGGGCGGCGTGGCGCTGGAGACGACCGTCTTCCCGTTCATCCTCCGCGGCGTGCGCCTCGTCGGCATCGACTCGGTCTACCAGCCGGCCGAGCCTCGTCTCCGCGCGTGGCAGAGCCTCGTCACCGAGCTCGATCCAGACCTCCTCGACTCGATCACGGAGGTCATCCCTCTGGCCGCGGTGCCCGAGGCCGCCGGCCGGTTCCTGAAGGGCGCGGTGCAGGGACGCCTCGTTGTCGACGTCGCCGCGTAGCCGTCGGCGGCGTCGCATTGCACGAACATCGAGCCGTGTTATAAGTCCTGTGCGCGAGAAACGCGTCCTACCGCGATCATGATCTTTAAAATTCTCGTCATCAACGGACCGAACCTCAACCTGCTCGGCGAGCGGGAACCTCAAGTCTACGGCACCACGACTCTCGCGGACATCGAGCGGTCCTGCGAGACGAAGGCGGCCGAATGCGGACTCGCGGTCGATTTCCGGCAGAGCAACCACGAGGGCCAGCTGATCGACTGGATCCACGAGGCCCGGCGCGAAGCCAAGGGCATCGTCATCAATGCCGGCGCCTACACGCACACCTCGGTGGCCCTGCACGATGCGCTGGCCGCATTCGATGGCCCGGTGATCGAGGTGCACCTGTCGAACGTGTTCAAGCGCGAGCCCTTCCGACACCACTCCTACATCTCGCCCGTCGCGACGGGCGTCATCTGCGGGCTAGGACCCGCGGTCTACACCCTGGCGCTGGAGGCCCTGGCAGCACGGCTCGCCGAGTCGCGCTGACCAGCGCACGCGCCCGCAAGGACCCGAACCAGAAGATGGCCAAGCTCGACATCGATACCGCGTTCGTTGAGAAGCTCGCGGAGCTCCTGCAGCGGACCGGCCTCACGGAAATCGAGATCTGTCAGGCGGATACCCGGATCCGGGTGGCGAAGCAGGTCCAGACGGCGGCCATCGAATATGTGACCGCACCCGCACGCGCAGCGACATCCGGCCCGGCCGCAGCGGCCGCACCGGAGCAGGCCTCGGCCGCGCCGGACGCGGCCCATCCGGGTACGGTCACCTCGCCCATGGTCGGCACCGCCTATCTGAGCCCGGAACCCGGTGCGGCGCACTACGTCCAGCCTGGCGACACCGTGCGCGAGGGCCAGACCCTGCTGATCATCGAGGCCATGAAGGTGATGAACTCGATCCGCGCCCCGCGCGCCGGTCGGGTCACCAAGGTGTTCGTCGAGAACGCGGCACCCGTCGAGTACGGCGAGCCCCTCATGATCATCGAGTGAGCCGGCCTTGTTCAGCAAGATCCTGATCGCCAACCGGGGCGAGATCGCCCTGCGGGTCCTGCGGGCCTGCCGCGAGATGGGCATCGGCACCGTGGCCGTGCACTCGACCGCGGACGCGACCGCGATGCATGTCCGCCTCGCCGACGAGAGCGTGTGCATCGGCCCGCCGCAGGCCGCACAGTCCTATCTGAGCCCGCTTTCGATCCTGGCCGCGGCCGAAATCACCGGCGCTGAAGCGATCCATCCGGGCTATGGCTTCCTGTCCGAGAATGCCGACTTCGCCCAGATGGTCGAGGATCACGGCCTCACCTTCATCGGCCCGACGCCCGAGCATATCCAGGTGATGGGCGACAAGATTCGGGCGAAGGCCACCGCGCGCGAGCTGGGCATCCCGGTCGTCCCGGGCAGCGACGGCCCGGTCGCGACCGAGGCCGAGGCCGCGGCCCTGGCCCAGGACATGGGCTACCCCGTCCTGATCAAGGCCGTCTCCGGCGGCGGCGGTCGCGGCATGAAGGTGGTGCACGACGGCGACCAGCTCGTCGAGGCCTACAACATGGCCCGCAACGAGGCCCGTGCCGGCTTCGGCGACGACCGGGTCTACCTCGAAAAGTATCTCGACCACCCGCGCCACATCGAGATCCAGGTCATCGGCGACGGCCGCGGCCACGCGCTCCACCTGGGCGAGCGCGACTGCTCCCTGCAACGGCGCCACCAGAAGGTCGTCGAGGAGGCCCCCTCCACCGTACTCGACGAGGCCGAGAGGAAGCGCATCGGCACCGTCGTCGCAGATGCCATGCGCAAGCTCCGCTACCGTGGTGTCGGCACGGTCGAGTTCCTCTTCCAGGACGGCCAGTTCTACTTCATCGAGATGAACACTCGACTCCAGGTCGAGCATCCGGTGACCGAGCTGATAACGGGCATCGACCTCGTGCGGGCGCAGATCGAGGTCGCCGCCGGCCTGCCACTGCACCTCCGCCAGGAGGACGTGAAGATCGACGGCCACGCGATCGAGGTCCGCATAAACGCCGAGGACCCGCGCACGCTGATGCCCTCGCCCGGCAAGGTCACGGCCTACCACGCCCCGGGCGGCCCCGGCGTGCGCGTCGATTCGGCGATCTATGCCGGCTACACCGTGCCCCCTTTCTACGACAGCCTGATCGCCAAGCTGATCGTGCACGACGTCGACCGTGCCGCCTGCATCCGCCGCCTGGAGCGGGCGCTGGCCGAGTGCGTGATCGACGGCATCCCCAGCAGCATCGCGTTGCTGCGCGCCATCCTCGACACCGACGACATGCGCGACGGCGCCTACGACACCGGCTGGCTCGGCCGCTTCCTCGCCGGCTGGAGCGGCTGAGGGCGCACGTGGTCGCGCTGACACCGGAGCTGCTGCTCGGTGCCTATCAGGCCGGCATCTTTCCCATGGCCGACGAGGGCGATCAGCCGACTGTCCACTGGATCGACCCGCGCCGCCGGGGCGTCATCCCGCTCGACGCCTTCCACGTCCCGCGCAGCCTGCAGAAGACGCTCCGCCGCGGTGCCTTCGAGCTGCGCTGCGACACCGATTTCCGGGCGGTGATCACGGCCTGCGCCGAGCCGACCGAGGAGCGCGAGCGCACCTGGCTGAACCGCGAGCTGATCGACCTCTACTGCCGGGTGCACCAGCTGGGCTGTGCCCACTCGGTCGAGGCCTGGCAGGAGGGCCGGCTCGTCGGCGGCCTCTACGGCATCCATCTCGGTGCCGCCTATTTCGGCGAGAGCATGTTCAGCCGTGTGCGCGACGCCAGCAAGGTAGCCCTGGTGGAGCTGGTAGGCCGCCTCCGCGCCGCCGGCTTCAAGCTGCTCGACACGCAGTTCGTCACCGACCACCTCACGACGTTCGGCTGCATCGAGATCAGCCGGGCCGAGTATCGCCGCTGCCTCGCCGAGGCCCTGCGCATCGCGGCGACGTTCCCGACCGATGCCGGTGTCTACTGGGGCTTGGCGCTCGGCACCGGGTCGAGCGGCGGCGGCTCGGGCTCGGTGTTCTCGAACTGCGGCTCGGCGCACTCGACGACCCAGACGTCGTAGATTGGGTCCTCCAGCGCGTTCAGACCGGGGCTGGAGGCGAACATCCAGCCCGAGAACAGCATCTTCTGGGCACCGTCGCGCAGATCCCGGATCTCGAGGAAGGCTGCACTCTCGGGGGCCTCCGTCGGCGGGGTCGTCAGGCAGGCACGGGGTGTTATCCCGAGCGTACCGAAGACGAGCTGCTCGCCGAGCTTCGCCGTCGCCTTGCTCACGCGCGCGGTGATTTTGTCCAGCTCCTGCAGGACGACCGCTCCGTTCGGCAGCACCGGCCCATCGGCCCGTGCCGTCCCTGCGACGGTGCAGGCCGCCACGACCAGGGCTGCTGCGAGCCTCATTGCAGCGGCTGGTCCGCTGCCGCGGGCGGCTGAGCTTCCTTCGAGGTACCCGACCCTGCGCCCTGGCCGAAGACGAAGCGGCTGACGAGGTCCTCCAGGTTCATCGACGACTGGGTCAGCGTGATCTGCCCCCCGTCGGCCAGCATCTTGTCCTCGGCACCCGGTGCCAGGGAGAGATATTTGCCGCCCAGCAGGCTGGAGCTGGTCACCACGGCCGAGCTGTCCGACGGCAGCTCGATGCCGTTGTTGACGCTGAAGCGCACGCGCGCCCGGTAGGTCTGTGGGTCGAGGTCCTGGCCCAGCACCTTGCCGACCTTGATGCCGCTGATCTTGACGTCGGCACCCACGTCGAGCCCGTCCACCCGGTCGAACGCCGCCGTCAGCGTGTAGCCGGTCGGCGTGCTGACGCTGCTGCGGGTGTAGGCGTAGACGAAGAAGCCGATGGCCACCGCCAGCACGACGGCTCCGAGCACGGTTTCGACGACGTTGCGCGACATCGGTCCTCGCGGAAGGTTGGCTCAGGCGTCCTCGAGGCCGAGCAGCGCCCGGCCGTAGGCCTGGGCCTCGAACGGGCGGAGATCGTCGATGCTCTCGCCGACGCCGATCGCGTGCACCGGCAGCCCGAACCGCCGCGCCAGTGCCACGACGACGCCACCCTTAGCGGTCCCGTCGAGCTTCGTCACGATCAGGCCGCTGATGTCGACGATGCTCTTGAAGGTCTCGACCTGGGCGTGGGCGTTCTGCCCCGTCGTGGCGTCCAGGATCAGCACCGTGTCGTGCGGGGCCTCGGGATCGAGCTTCTTGATCACCCGGATGATCTTGCTCAGCTCGTCCATCAGCACCTGCTTGTTGTGCAGGCGCCCGGCGGTGTCGATCAGCAGCAGGTCCGCACCCTCGGCCTGCGCCTTCTGCAGCGCCTCGAAGGCGAGCCCGGCCGGATCGGCGTTCTCCTTGCCGCGGATCACCGGCACGCCGTTGCGCCTGCCCCAGACCTCGAGCTGCTCGACGGCCGCGGCCCGGAACGTGTCGCAGGCGGCCAGCACCACCTTCAGCCCGGCTTGCGTCGCCTGCTTGGCAAGCTTGCCGATGGTCGTCGTCTTGCCGGTGCCGTTCACCCCGCAGATCAGCACCACCTGCGGGTGGAACACGTCGCGGTGCGGCAGCGGCGAGGCGTACGGCGCCAGGATCGCCGCGATCTGGTCGGCCAGAACACCCTTCACCTCGGCGTCGGTGACCTCCTTGCCGAAGCGGTCCTTGGCCAGCGCCTGCACCATCTCGGCCGAGGTGTCGACGCCGAGATCGGCCATGATCAGGGCTTCTTCCAGCTCGTCCAGCGCCTCCTGGTCGAGCTTCTTCTTCTTGACCACCGCCACGATGCGCTCGGCGAGAGCGCTCGACGAGCGGGTCAGGCCGGCCTTGAGCCGCTGGAACCAGGACATGGGCGTCAGGCCGCCACGCCGACGAGCATCCCGGCATCGACCGAGGCCGGCACCGCGCTGACGATCGCACCCTCGGGGGCTGTCGCCTCCGGAAAGCGGAAGAGCGCGAAGTGCTCCGTGTGCCCGCGCCCGCCCTTCTCGACCAGCACCTGCTGCCGCTGGCCGAGTTGCCGGGCCAGGAACCGCTCCAGCGCCTCCTCGCCTTTAGCGCGCAGGCGGGCGGCGCGCTCCTTGCGCACCTCCTTCGGCACCTGCGGCATCCGGGCGGCCGGCGTGCCGGGGCGGGCGGAGAACGGGAAGACGTGGAGGAAGCCGAGGCCCGCCTCCTCGATGATGTCGAGCGACCGCTGGAACATGTCCTCCGTTTCGGTCGGAAAGCCGGCGATGATGTCGGCACCCAGCGCAAGATCGGGGCGCACCGCGCGCAGCCGACGGGCGAGCCCGATCGCATCGGCCCGCAAATGCCGCCGCTTCATCCGCTTCAGCACCATGTCGTCACCGGCCTGCAGGCTCAGATGCAGATGCGGCATCAGCCGGGTCTCCTCCGCCATCGCGGCTTCGAGGTCGTCGTCGACCTCGGCCGGATCGATCGAAGAGATCCGCAGGCGCGGCAGTTCCGGCACCTCGCGCAGAATGGTCCTGACGAGGCGTCCGAGCAGCGGGGTGCCGTCGAGGTCGCGGCCAAAGGAGGTGAGATCCACACCCGTCAGCACGACCTCGCGATAGCCGTTCGCCACCAGTGTCCGCACCTGCCCCACGATCTCGGCCGGCGGCAGGCTGCGGCTCGGGCCGCGGCCGAAGGGGATGATGCAGAAGGTGCAGCGATGATCGCAGCCCTGCTGCACCTGCACGAAGGCCCGAGTCCGCCCGTCGAAGCCGTCGACGAGGTGCGAGGCCGTCTCGCGCAGGGCCATGATGTCGCCGACCTCGACGCGCGGTGCGGTGCCGGCGAGTGCGGCCCAGGTCTCCGCCCGCAGCTTCTCGGCATTGCCGACGACATGGTCGACCTCGGGCAGCGCCGCGTAGGCACCGCTGGCGATCTGAGCGCTGCAGCCGGTGACGACGATCCGGGCCTCCGGATGCTCACGCCGCGCCCGGCGTATGGCCTGCCGCGCCTGCCGCTCGGCCTCGGCCGTGACGGCACAGGTGTGCACCACCACGGCGTCGCGCAGGCCGGCGGCCACCGCGTGCCGGCGGATCACCTCCGACTCGACGAGGTTCAACCGGCAGCCGAAGGTCACGATCTGCGGCTCGTCGAGGCTCATGCCGCCCACGTCTCGGGATCAAGGGTGCCGCTGCAGACATGGGCCGCCGGCCCCGTCATCTGCACCGGCCCGGAGCCGCTCCAGGCGATCTCCAGCTCGCCGCCGTCGACCTCGATCACCGCCCAGTCGAACATCAGCTCCCGCCGCACGGCCGCCACGAAGCAGGCGCAGGCACCGCTCCCGCAGGCCTGCGTCAGTCCCGCCCCGCGCTCATAGACCCGCAGCCGGATATGGTGCGGCCCCTTCACTTCCGCGAAGCCGACATTGACCCCTTCCGGGAACATCGGCTGGCTCTGGACGAAGACGCCCAGTTCCTCGACGTCGAGCCGGTCGAGCCCCTCGACGAAGAAGACGGCGTGCGGGTTCCCCATGCTGACCGCCACCGGCGGCGGCAGCACGCCGAGGCTCAGCGGCACGTACAGCGTGTCGCACTCCTGGGCGAGCGGGATGTCGGTCCAGGCGAAACGCGGCTCGGCCATCGCCACCGTATAGGCGTCGCTGCCCGACGCCGAGGCGGTCAGCGTGCCGCCCGAGGTGAGGAGCTTGAGCTCCGGCGAGCCGCCCTCGGCGAGCAGCAGCCGGGCCGCACAGCGCGTACCGTTGCCGCAGGCCCCCGCCTCGCCGCCGTCGGGATTGAAGAAGCGCAAGCGCGCATCGGCCGTCGCGTCGCCTTCGATGAGGATCAGCTGGTCGAACCCCACGCCACGATGCCGGTCGCCGATCGCCCGGATCTGGCGCACGCCCAGGTCGACCGGCACGGCACGGGCGTCGACCACGACGAAGTCGTTGCCGAGCCCATGCATCTTGTGGAAGGCGAGGCGGCTCATGCGCCCCAGATAAGGGCACCACCCCGCACTGGCAACGTCGGCCACTCGCGGTAAGATCAAGCTGTGGAGTAGCCATGGCACAGCCGGTACCCAGCGACGATCAGGTGACCGTCTCGGAGTTCCTCGGGCGCACCTGGCCGGGGGAATGGTGGCACGAGCTGGTGGAGGGCCGGGTCGTCGCCATGAACCCGCCGCGCGCGGCGCACGCGCGTCTCGTGAGCCTCGTCGGCAGCGCCCTGGAGCGCCGCCTTCCGCCCGGCTGCGGCGTCTATGTGGGCGGCGGGGCCGTGCGGGCGGGCGACGACAGGAACTACCGCGTCCCCGACCTCTCGGTGGCGTGCGGCACCGTCGGTCAGGCGTGGGTCGACGAACCGGTCCTCATCATCGAGATCCTGTCGCCATCGACGGCCAAGCTCGATGCCGGCTCCAAGCTCGCCTTTTACCGCTCGCTGCCGTCGGTGCAGGAGATCCTGCTCGTCGCCAGCGACCGGCGGCACTGCGAGCTGCAGCAGCGCGAAGGCGAGCGCTGGATCATCCGTGACCTGATCGGCTCGGCCGTGATCGAGCTGCGCTCGATCGGCGCCGCTATTCCACTCGACGAGATCTACACCGCTCTGGAGCTCTGAGGCTTCGAGCAAGACTGATGGAGCGGTGCCCGCCTCGCGCTGGTCAGGCCGCTCTGGCCACGCCCAGCGACCGCACCACCGGCAGCATGTCCTCGGGCTCGGGGCGGCGGGTATAGTCCGGGTTCACTTCCGCATAGCCGATCACGCCATCCGACCCGATCACGAACCGGCCCGGCATCGGCAGGGTCCAGGACCCCTCGCCGTTGAAGCCCGGCAGGTCGTTGCCGAGGCTGCGATACAGCTCGACCAGATAGTCGGGCAGGTCGAAACGCAGGCCGAACGCCGCCGCCACCTCGTTGCCGAGGTCCGAGAGGATCGGGAATCCGAGCTTGTTCTCGCGCTTGGACTTGCGGCTGTTGACCGCCGTCTGCGGCGAGATCGCGACCAGATGCCCGCCGAGTGCCTCGATCTCGGGACGGACCTCTTCCAGCGCCCGCAGCTCCATGTTGCAGTAGGGGCACCAGACGCCACGATAGAAGCTGACGACCAGCGGACCCTGGCGCAGCAGATCGGCCGAGGCGACGGGCTGGCGGTCCGGGTCGGGAAGGTTGAATCCGGGTGCCGTGTCGCCGGCCTTCAGCGCCCGCTCGGCGAGCCCCGACGCCTGAAGCTCGGCGGTGGCACGGCGCATGGTGTCGATGACCGACGACGGCACGGAATAGGGTGGCTTGCCGGCCTGGAAGTCGGCCTTGAACGCGTCCAGCTTCGCCTGCAGGGACATGGGCGGGTCTCCAATTGCGATGGGTAGGGGATCGGGGTTCAGGCGGCGGCGCGGCGCTTGGCCGGAGGCTCCCACACCGTATCCGCCATGAAGGCGTCGAGCGGCGTGGCGGCGACATGATTGGTGTAGTTGCTGATCGTTTTCACCGCGATGCCGAGGATCACTTCCAGGATCTGCTGCCGGCCGTAGCCGGCGGCCTGGAACGCTGCGATATCGCTGTCCTCGACCCAGCCCCGCTTCACCACCATCGCCGAGGTGAATCGGCGGAGTGCCTCCAGCTTCGCATCCGGCACCGGACGGCCCTCGCGCAGCGCCTCGATCACCTCGGGCGGCATGCCGACCATCTTGGCCAGCACCGAGTGCCCAGCCATGCAGTAGCGGCACTCGTTCTCGTAGTTGGCCGTCAGATAGACCAGCTGCTGCTCGACGGGCGAAAGGCTCGACGTCCCGAAGCTGTCCCAGATGGCCGAGTAGCCGGCGAGGGCGGCCGGAGCCTCGGCCAGTTCGGCGTGCAGGTTGGGGACGAACCCGAACGCCTTCTTCGCCTCGTCGAGCTTGCCCTTCGACGCCTCGGGTGCGGTCTCGGGTGTGTGCAGGGTGAAGTCGATGCTCATCTCGTCGCTCCGTCTGGACGATCCGGACCGCCGGTCCGCTGAACGACAACCTACCCATGCAGCCGACGAGGCATTAGACGGCTTTTCGGGATAGGATTGATACGCTGGGCGAATGAGTGATCGCTTCCTCGAGCTGCGCGCCTTCGCGCGAGCCGCCGAAACCGGCAGCTTCAGCCGGGCCGCACGTGAGCTGGGACTGTCGCAGCCCTCTGTCTCCCGCCTGGTCATGGCGCTGGAGGAGCGGCTGGGCACGCCTCTGCTGCTGCGCACGACCCGCCGCGTCGGCCTGACACCGGCCGGCGAGATCTACCATGGCCGGATCGCTCCCCTGCTGGCGGAGCTGGACGAGGCCGATGCCGCCGCGACAGGCACTGACGGCCTGCGCGGCACGCTGCGCGTGGCCCTGCCGGTCACCCTCGGCTCTCGCGAGATCGTCCCCCGCCTCGTCCCCTTTCTCGAACGGCATCCCGAGTTGCGCCTCGACCTGCTGATGGACGAGCGGCCCCAGGACCTCGTCGAGGAAGGAGTAGATCTGGCGCTCCGTATCGGTCGCCCCCTGGACTCGACCTTCGGCCTGCGTCGGATCGCGACGAGTCCGCGCCGCGCGATCGCCTCCCCGGCCTATCTCGCCCGGTTCGGCCGGCCCACGGCACCGGCCGAGCTCGCCGGCCACCGCTGCATCCTGGGCCCCGGCGGCACGCCCGGACAGGAGTGGACCTTCACCCACCCGAGCGGTGCCGTCGCCTCGGTGCGCATCGAGGCCCATCTCCGCGTCACGGCCGCCCAAGGCGTCACGGCCGCCGTCGCGGCGGGCATGGGGATCGGCATCGCCTCGCAGTGGATGTGTGCCGCCGAGTTGGCCGCGGGCGAGGTCGTGCCCGTTCTGGCTCCCTACCTGCTGCCGCCGGCCGAGCTTTACGCCCTGCTTCCTGCCGGTCGCCGGACGTCGCTGCGCGCCCGCAGCTTCATTGATCACCTCGTCGCCTCCTTCAGGTCGTCTGAAGAGACGACCGGAGATTCGAGCGGTATGCCGATGGAGCCCACGCCCCGCTCGCCTTGACAAGGTGAGGCCGCCGGCGCAGAAGCGTTCGGCTTGCGGTCGGGCGACCGCGACAACCCTTTTCTTTGGAGTTTCGGCAGGATCGATCGGCGCCTGCGTCGCCGGTCCCGCACCTGTCACCGCCGTCGATGTTCGAGAACCTGACCACCCGGCTCGGTGCCGTCTTCGACCGCCTGAAGCGGCGGGGCGCACTCAACGAGGACGACGTCGCCGAGGCGATGCGGGAGATCCGCATCGCCCTGCTCGAAGCCGACGTCGCTCTGCCCGTGGTCAAGGACTTCGTCGCCCGGGTCAAGGAGCGGGCGGTCGGCCAGGAGGTGATCCGCAGCATCACCCCGGGCCAGATGGTCGTGAAGATCGTCCACGACGAGCTGGCCCAGATCCTGGGCGGCAGCGGGACCGAGATCACTCTGGCGAGCCCGCCGTCGACCATCCTGATGGCGGGCCTGCAGGGCTCGGGCAAGACGACGACGAGTGCCAAGCTCGCCCGCCGCCTGCGCCTCAAGGAACGCAAGAAGGTCCTTCTCGCCTCGCTCGACACGCAGCGCCCGGCCGCCCAGACGCAGCTGGAAGTGCTGGCGAAGCAGTGCGAGGTCGCGAGCCTGCCGATCGTCCCCGGCCAGGGTGCCCTCGACATCACCCGCCGTGCGCTGGAGACGGCGCGCCGCGAGGGCTACGACGTCCTCATCCTGGATACCGCCGGCCGCCTCTCGATCGACGAGGCGCTGATGACCGAGCTGGCGGCCGTGCGCGACCTGTCGCGGCCCGCCGAGACGCTCCTCGTCGCCGATGCCCTGACCGGCCAGGACGCCGTCACCACCGCCCGCACCTTCCACGAGCGCATCGGCATCACCGGCATCGTGCTGACCCGCATGGACGGCGACGCCCGCGGAGGTGCCGCGCTCTCGATGCGCCACGTCACCGGCCAGCCGATCAAGCTCGTCGGCATGGGCGAGAAGCTCGACGCGCTGGAGACCTTCCATCCCGAGCGCGTCGCCTCGCGCATCCTCGACATGGGCGATGTCGTCTCGCTCGTCGAGAAGGCCTCGGAGCTCGTCGACCGCGAGGACGCCGAGAAGCTCGCGAAGAAGCTCTCCAAGGGCAGCTTCGACTTCAACGACCTGAAATCGCAGCTGACCCAGATGCGCAAGATGGGCGGCATGAAGGGCATCCTCGCCAAGATGCCGGGCATCTCCAAGGTGCAGAAGCAGCTCGACGAGGCGAACATGGACGATCGCATGATCGCCCGTCAGGTGGCGATCATCGATTCGATGACGAAGCAGGAGCGGCGCAACGCCGATCTGATCAACGCCTCGCGCCGGCGACGGATCGCGATCGGCTCCGGCACCACGGTGCAGGACGTCAACCGCATCCTGAAGCAGCATCGCCAGATGCAGGACATGATGAAGCGGATGAAGAAGGCCGGGGGTCTGCAGAGCCTCCTCGGCAAGCTCCCGGGCGGCCTGCCGCCCGGGCTCATGCCGCGCTGACACCCCCGACCGGAATCACAGGAGCAGAAAGAGAGCCATGTCGGTCCGTATCCGTCTCGCCCGCGGCGGCACCAAGAAGCGCCCCGTCTACAAGATCGTCGCCGCCGACAAGCGGGCCCCGCGCGACGGCCGCTTTTTGGAGAAGCTGGGCTCCTACAGCCCGCTGCTGCCGAGCGACCACGACCAGCGCCTCGTCCTGAACGAGGAGCGCATCCGTCACTGGCTGGGCCAGGGTGCCGAGGTCAGCGACCGTGTTACCCGCTTCCTCGACAAGGCCGGCATCATGCCGGGCGCCACGAAGCATCGCGGCACCGGCAAGCGTGCGGCCGAGATCGCGGCCAAGAAGGCAAAGGCCGAAGCCGAGGCCGCGGCCTGATCCCGGATTTGGTCGAGTGGGCAGGATGGCGACGGCGTCGACCGACAGCATGGTGTGCGTGGCGCAGATCAGCGCCGCGCACGGCGTGCGTGGGGCGTTGAAGCTCCGCTGCTTCACCGAAGAGCCCGAGAACGTCGCCGCCTATGGGCCTTTGTGCGATGCGCACGGGCGCGAGCTGTTCAGGCTGACCGTTCTCAACCGCATCTCCTCGGGCCTGATCGTGCGTGCCGAGGGCATCGAGACCCGCGACGCCGCCGAGGCGCTGAAGGGCATGATGCTGTTCGTGCCCCGCACCCGCCTGCCGGAGCCCGGGGCCGACGAGTTCTACCACGAGGACCTGATCGGCCTCGTCGCCGTCGACCGGAGCGGCTTGCGCCGGGGCGAGGTGATCGGCATCCACAATTTCGGTGCCGGCGACGTCGTCGAGATCAAGGACGGTGCCCAGGAGAGTTTCTTCGTCCCCTTCACCAGCGACGCGGTGCCCGAGATCGACCTGCCCGGCGGGCGGGTGATCATCGACCCGCCGGCGCTGAGCTGAGGGCCCGGACGATGGGAGCACCCTGGATCGCCACGGTCCTGACCCTCTTCCCCGAGATGTTCCCGGGTCCGCTCGGCCACTCGCTGGCCGGCCGCGCCCTGCAACGCGGCGACTGGCATCTGCGCACGGTCAACATCCGCGACTTCGCCACCGATCGACATCAGACCGTTGACGACGTCCCCTTCGGCGGCGGGGCCGGCATGGTCATGCGCGCCGACATCGTCGCCCGTGCGGTCGACCACGCCCTGGAGACCGGTGCCGTCGGGCCCGTCATCTATCTCAGCCCCCGCGGCCAGCCGCTGCGGCAGGAGCGGGTGAAGGAACTGGCGGCGGGTGCCGGCGTCACGCTGCTCTGCGGCCGCTACGAGGGTGTCGACCAACGGGTGATCGACGCCCGCGGCCTCGTCGAGGTCTCACTCGGCGACTTCGTGCTGTCGGGCGGCGAGCCCGCGGCCCTCACCCTCATCGACGCCTGCGTGCGCCTGCTGCCGGGTGTGATGGGTGCCGCCGCCTCGCACGAGGAGGAGAGCTTCGCCGACGGCCTCCTCGAATATCCCCATTACACGCGGCCCGCCTCCTGGGAGGGTCGCGAGGTGCCGGAGGTGCTGCTCTCCGGTCACCATGCCCGGATCCGCGATTGGCGCCGTCAGCGGGCGCTCGAGGTCACACGGGCACGCCGCCCCGACCTCGTCGCGGCTCTCCACCCCTGAACCGATGACGCCGTAGGGCCCGGCGCCGAACGACAACGTGTGACGAGGACGACATGCATCTGATCGAGCAGCTGGAACAGGACAGCATCAAGGCACTCCTGGCCGAGCGCCCGGTGCCGGACTTCAAGCCCGGCGACACGCTGCGGGTGAACGTGAAGGTCATCGAGGGCAGCCGTGAGCGCGTGCAGGCCTTCGAGGGTGTCTGCATCGCCCGGCGCAACCGGGGCATCAACTCCGCCTTCACCGTGCGCAAGATCAGCTACGGCGAGGGTGTCGAGCGCGTCTTCCCGCTCTACAGCCCCCGCATCGACAGCATCGACGTGGTCCGTCGCGGTCGCGTGCGGCGCGCCAAGCTCTATTATCTGCGTGGCCGCACCGGTAAGCGCGCCCGCATCGCCGAGCGCCGTGACGACCGGCCGAGCGCCGAGTCGGCCGCCGCCAAAGAATAGGCTACACACCCCAGCGTGGGATGATCGTCGTCGTGAGGAGGCAGGGATGAGCGCGCCACGGACCTTGTTTGACAAGATCTGGGACAGCCACCTCGTCGAGGTGGGTGCCGACGGCACCTGCCTCCTCTACATCGACCGCCATCTCGTCCACGAGGTGACGAGCCCGCAGGCCTTCGAGGGCTTGCGCAACTCCGGCCGCAAGGTGCGTCGGCCCGACGCCACGCTCGCCGTCCCCGACCACAACGTCCCGACGAGCGACCGCTCGAAGCCGATCGAGGACGAGACCTCGCGCATCCAGGTCGACACGCTGGAGGAGAACTGCCGCGAGTTCGGCGTGCAGATCTTCGGCATGCGCGACGTCCGCCAGGGCATCGTCCACGTGATCGGGCCCGAGCAGGGCTTCACGCTCCCCGGCACCACGATCGTCTGCGGCGACAGCCACACCAGTACGCACGGGGCCTTTGGGGCCTTGGCCTTCGGCATCGGCACCTCCGAGGTCGAGCACGTGCTGGCGACGCAGACCCTGGTGCAAAAACGTCCGAAGACGATGCGCATCACAGTCGACGGCGACCTGCCTCTCGGCTGCACGGCGAAGGACGTGATCCTCGCCATCATCGGCAAGATCGGCACAGCCGGCGGCACGGGCTACGTCATCGAATATGCGGGCTCGGTCATCCGCGACCTCTCGGTCGAGGGCCGCATGACGGTCTGCAACATGTCGATCGAGGCCGGGGCCCGCGCCGGGCTGATCGCGCCCGACGAGAAGACCTTCAAGTATTTCGAGGGCCGCCCGATGGCGCCGAAGGGGGCCGCCTGGGAGCAGGCCGTCCGCTACTGGCGCACGCTGCCGTCGGACGAGGGTGCCGTCTACGACGTCGAGGTCACCCTCGATGCCGCCACGATCGTGCCGCAGGTCTCCTGGGGCACCTCCCCGCAAGACGTGGCCCCGATCACCGGCAAGGTCCCGAACCCCGCCGAGATCGCGGCCGAGGACAAGCGCCGCTCGATGGAGCGCGCGCTCGAGTACATGGGCCTGAAGCCCGGCACGCCCTTGGAGGAGGTGAAGGTCGACACGGTCTTCATCGGCTCCTGCACCAACGGGCGCATCGAGGATCTCCGCGTCGTCGCCAAGCTCGTCGAGGGCCGCCACGTCGCCCCCTCGGTCCGGGCCATGATCGTCCCCGGCTCCGGCCTCGTGAAGCACCAGGCCGAAGAAGAGGGCCTCGACGAGGTCTTCACCAAGGCCGGCTTCGAATGGCGTGAGCCCGGCTGCTCCATGTGCCTCGGCATGAACCCCGACCAGCTGAAGCCCGGCGAGCGCTGCGCCTCGACCAGCAACCGCAACTTCGAAGGCCGCCAGGGCAAAGGCGGCCGCACCCACCTCCTCAGCCCCGCCATGGCCGCCGCCGCGGCCCTGACGGGCCACCTCACGGACGTGCGCAAGCTGCTCTGAGCGGCGGGCGATCGGGTCCAGCCGGTGCCCATCAGGGCGACCGGCCCCGGACCTCACGTCACCAGTGCAGGTCGGGTGCCGGATCGGGCGTCTTCGGCAAACGCCGGCAGACGAAGGCCAGGATCGAGAGCTGCTCCGGCAGTGCCGGACTCGGCGGTGTCGTTGACGGAGGTGGCGGTGGCACCTGTGTCGGCCACCGACGCCGCTGCCAACGGTGCGTCGCCGTGCCGACGAGGACGTCATCCTCGACCGCCATGCCCGCCTGCAGCCGCGTCGCCGCCGAGACCCTCCCCGTTGCCGACACCAGACGGGCTTGCTCGAGGGCCGTCGGCGCAACGGTGAAGCTGTCGCGCTGCAGGGCACGGAACGCAGGCGGCGGCTGCACCAGGATAGGGGGCGAGTCCACCACCGTCGGGATCGAGTTCCTGGCGATCCGTGCCGTGATCGCCGGATCGACGCGAAGGTCGTCTCGTACGCTCAGACGCCTGGCATCCAGCGTGAAGCGCAGGTCCTGGCGCGAGGGCGCGCCACCGCCGGCCGGCTCGACCACCTGGACGTTGCGCACGAAGACGCAAGCCGTCGCATAGGCCGGGCAGGTGCCCTGCGGCGGCTCGCCGCCGTCGCTCAACACGAGTTGCGGATCGTCGCTGCGCCAGATGCGCGAGGTCAGCATGTCGGGCTGCAGCCAGGGCCGCACCAGCGCGACCGAGCGGTACTGGAACGAGACGCGCTCGATCGATCGCCTGTCGCCGCCGTCGAGGACCGCCTTCAGCGCCGCCGGGGCCGCATCCACGAGGGCCTGGACCTCGCCGGCCGAGAGATCGAACCCGAGCCAGTCCCCCTCCTCGACGAAGTTGCGCGGCGACAGGCCGGTCGGCGCGTAGGGGACACCGTTCGCGTCCACGAGCAGGTCGACGTCCGGATTGAAGCCGGCACTCCAGTCGGCCCACCGTCGGCGGGGATCGCGCAAGGCCGCGTTGCGCGCCGCCTGCAGTGCCGCCTCGATGGCCGCCCGGTTGCCCAGCGTCTCCCAGGCGGTGGTCGCGGCATCGAGGGCCGCCCGCAGCGCCGGCTCGTCGATCTCGGTCCAGCGCTGGCGGACGGCCGGATCCTCGCTCAGCTCGCCGGTCAGCTTGTGCGCCGCATAGTCCTCGCGGGCGACGAACCAGGCGTCCCGGTACTGCCGATAGCTCTTCAGCGCCTCGCTGTCGGTCCGGGTGCCGTCGGATGCGACGGCATAGAGGATGGCGGTGGCCGGATCGTCCGCCGGGACGGAGTCGCCGGCCGCGACCACCGCACGGGTGAGCACGTCGCGGTAGACGTCCCACAGCATCCGCTCGGAGGCGCTGGCCACCATGTCCCTGGGGAGGAAGTTGACGATGCGGGCGAAGTCGGCGGCACTGGCATAATCGGCCGCCGTCGCCGGGGCAGCGAGGGCCGCGAGCTCCGCCGGGGTGAAGCTCACTGGCGATAGCAGCGGAAAGCTCAGCATCACCCCGGGATCGAGCGCGAACACGCGCTTCGCCTTCTCGATCAAGGCCAGCTGCACGAAAGCGTCCATCGGAATCTCTCGCTTGCGTCGCGATGGTGCCGCGGGCGAGGCCCGCGGCGGACCGCGGCCGGTCAGATCCAGGCGGTAGCCGGGATCTCCGACGAGGGATCGGGGCTCTTCGGCAGCACATGGCACTTGAAGCCGATGAGCTGCATCCCGTCGACGAACATCGTGTTGTTCTCGAACTTGAAGCCGTAGTCGCGCCGCGTGTCGCCGGAGCCCGACCGGTACGACCCGCTCCCGCCGGCGAAGAACGGCCCGAAAGCGAAGTAGCCGCCGGCACTCGTCGACTGCGAGCGGGCATTGTTGACGTAGTCCGAGAACTCGTGACTTTCTCCGAACTTGAGCGACAGCTTGCGTACGAAGATCGCACTGGTCGGAATGGCCGGCATCTTGCCCTTCGGCGGCGAGCCGCCGTCCGACAGGACGTCGCCCTTCACGACCACGTTGTTCTGATCGAACCGCCAGTAATGGCTGGTGAGGAAGGCGGTGCGCAGCCAGGGCCGGGCGATCGGGATCTGGGCGATCTCGAAGCTCATGTCGACGCTGCTGCTGTCGCAGGTGCCGTGATACTCGCTGTGGCGGGTCGAGGACGCGTGCGAACCGCCCGCACCGCCGATGCCGAGAAACGAGAAGCCGCCGCCGCCGCTCGATTTCGACCAGCTGTAGCTCGAATTGGAATGGCTGGCATAGTCGCCGGCCGAGAAGCCGAACCGTGTCCAGCCCGTCGAGGTCGCGAAATTGCCCGGCACCAGTGAGGTGAAGAAGAAGTCGCTGCCCGAGATCGGCGAGGTGAGCCGCGCCTTCTCCAGGTCCTCGACATATTGCTGCTTCAGGAGCGCCATGTCGCGGCGGCCGACCTGCTCGAAGAACGCGGCGATCTTCTCGTAGTCGAGCTTGTGGCCCGCGGTCTCCCAGTCGGCCATCGCCGCCCGCACCTTGTTGCGATAGATGTTGGCGTTGATCGCCCAATCGTGGATGGCCCGCGAGTTCGTGGCGGTCAGGGCGTCGATCCGTCGGGCATTGTATTCCAGTGCCGCCGCGTCGTAGGCCGCCATCTTCGCCAGATAGGTGGTGACGAGATCGCTCGGACCCGTCGTCTCGGTCTCTTCCTGGGTGATGACGTCCTTGGTCTTCACGGTCTTCTGCAGCAGGCCGTTGAGGCGCTCGATCTGCGCCACCGTCTCCGGCGGCAGTTCGACCTTCATCACCTGGCTCATGCGCAGGGTGTAGTCGTAGACGTCGGACAGGGTGCCGTCGTTGTTCTGCACCGACAGGCGCGCGAACTGCTCGTTGGTGCCGGCCGCGACGTCGGGTACGAAGTCCAGCAGCCGCGCCATACTCTCCGCCTGCATGTAGAGCCGCATCGTGTCCTGAGCCATGAGCGCGTCGAGTTGCTCCTGGCTCAGCTGCGGTGCCGCGGGCGGTGCCGGGGGCGTGCCCCCGGCCGCGGCCGTCGCCGCCGCCGCACTCGGCTGCATCGCGTCGACCGCCGACTTCTTCACCACGCCGGTCAGGCCCTGCGTCAGGAACTCCAGATCCGCCGGCTCGATCGGGATGCCGGGCGTGCACCAGCTGAAGAAATTGTCGGCCGACGGCGGCACGGTGTCGTCGCCGTTGGTCAGGACGTTGTAGAGTTTGCTCATGATGGTGTTGGCGAGAACGCTCGGCTCCAACAGGGCCATGGCGATCACTCCTCGGTCGGACGATGGGTCGTTGGCAGCTGATGCGCCGCGCGGATCGGTCCTGCGCGGCAGCGTGGGGACCTAGCCGCGCCAGAAGCCGAGCGTGGCACCCAGATATTGGTCGGCGTTGATCTTCTCGAGCAGGACGCCCAGATCGCAGGGCTGGTCCTTGTCGCCCCACGGATTGTTGAAGGTGGCGCTGTTGGCATCGGTATCGATGCCGGTGAGCACCACGGCGTGCGCATCGTTCGGGGTGAAGCTCATCCCGGCATACTGGCTGCCATAGGGAAAGCCCGAGCAGAGATGGAGCAGGACGCAGGGCCCCGCCTCCAGGGCCGCATGCAGGTCGTCGGCCGTCATGGTGCCCGACGACAGGCTGCCGACGCCGTAAACGTCGAAGCCCCATTGCTGCATCAGGTCGGTGCATTGCTGCCAGTTGCCGGCGAGGTTCGAGATGCAGCTGTTCGACGGATCGAACCCTCCCGTGAACTCGCCGACCCCGGTGCTGGTGCCGGTGCCGTAGCCTTTGACCATGGCACAGCTCGCGATCCAGCAGATCGGATTCTGCTCCTGAACAATCACTTCGACATCATAGGCGAGACTAGACACGGCCCTTCTCCCGAACAGCGCCCGAGTCGATCTGCCAGCTGCCGTGCAGCTGACTTGACCTGATCATGCAGTCTGCTCAGTTGACTTGAACGTGCGGTGATATTTCGCACAAAACGGCGGCAAGTGACGATGATGGACGAACGGTTACTATAAACCGCCTGAACACGGTCTCGGCCATGTGGGCTCGATCGTCTACGGGGCCGACGGGCGGCGAACACCCGAGCCGATGCCAACCACCCCTACGGCTATCGCCCGACACTCGGCGGGTGCATCGCACCCCGAAGATCAACTGCCTGGGTGCGCCTCGAACCCGTCATAGACGACGTCGAACTCGACGCGCAGGGAGGTGGCCTTGACCCGATCCTCGGCGTCGTCGATCAGCAGGTACCAGGTCGTGAAGGGGCCGAGCAGCCCGAACTTCGTGCCCGCCAATGGCTTCGCCTCCTCCGTCCCGTGGAACTGGAAGTCCTTAGCCGTCGGGTCGATCTCGGTACTGGCCGTGTAGGCGTAGGCCAGCGTGCACGAATCGTGCTCGACGGTCAGTTCCTTTCCCGCCGCCGAGACGAAGGTCTCGCGTCCCGAGTGCACGAGGCGGAGATGGTGCTTCTCCCCGGCCGACAGTCCGCCGACCCAGCACCGGACCCGGCTCAGCCGGACGTTCGCCATGTAGGCGAAGGGGCCGCGCGTGGTCTTGCTCGTGGCCTTGCGCACTGCCAACGTGGCGACGCCCTCCTTGGCGAGTGCCGCGAACATCTCGGGATGGGTATCCTTGGTGAACACCAGGGCCGCGGTGCCGGGTCCCGTCGGGCTCGACAGCTTCAGATCGTCCAGCACCTCGTCGTAGAGGTCCTGCAGGCTCGACTGGGTGAAGGTGGCGGCGTCGATCTGCCCGCCGTCGGGTAGGGTCCGCAGCATCTCACCGAAGAAGTTGCGGGCCTGCAGCGACCTCATCACCGAGGCGCGACTTGCCAGATAGAAGATGTGGAGGGTCTGGTCCTTCGCCCGATTGTACCGCTCGGTGGCAAGGCTCGTGAACACGGAAAGCTGCGGCTGCAGGCGACCGGCGATGGCGGCCTGCGCCTGCTCGACGTCGAGCTTGCAGCGCGCGGCCTCGGCCTGAAGATCGCCGACACTCTGCCACAGCCTGTTGTACTCGAGCACGGCGGCGTTGCGCTGGTCGGCCAGGCTCACATACTCGTCGAGATCGTCGATGATCTTCTTCGCCGCCGGGAACTTGGTCGTGAACTCGCCGCACATCTCTTTGAACTGATCGCGCGTGAGCGCCAGCTTGTAGGCGTCGTTGTAGAGGTTCGTCGGATCGATGAGCCGGCTGCGCGTCACGGTGAGGTCCTTGAAGGAGCGCACCTCCTTCGCGAGGCTGTCGACGCGCCGAACTACGTAGTGCCGGTTCATCGACTCGCCGGAATCGGTGACGACGTTGTTGATGCCCTTGTTCAGGAGGTCGCCGACCTGGCTCATCGCCATCAGACCCGGGCCGGTATCGGGCTCCTTCGATTCGTTCAGCCAGTGCATGAAGGAAAGCTGCGTCAGGCAGCCGAACAGATCCTGCCACGTCACGCCCCAGTCGCGTCGCAGGTCGGCCTGCAGGTCTTTCGTGTCGTTGGCGAGGGCGTTGGCCTTGGCCTCCATTAGTCCGCGCAGCCGGTCGATCTGGGCGAAGGCGTCGTTCGCCTGGGTGAGGGTGTCCGACGTTGCCGTCTGCAGTGTCTTGAGGCGGGAGCCTTCGAAATTGACCGCCAAGGTCAGACCAGCCGTCCGTTCGGCGGCGGCGTTCATCGCGGTCTGATAGGCCTTGTATTCCCTCTCGGCTGAGGTGAGATGGCTCAGCGCCTTCGTCTTCGCCGTCTCGAAATAGTCATGAAGCTCCAGCACCGTGTATTCGGACGGATTGCCGAAATAGTCCGCTTCCAGCCGCAGATTGCCCAGGAGCGTGTCCGCCTTGGCGAGCAGCACCCCCGCCGAGCCCAGGTCCAGGCCTGACATCGCCGTCTCGGGCTGAATGAGACCAGGCCAGTCCTCGGCGATGGATCTCGGATATCCCGCCTCCACCATCTTCGAGGCCAGATTGTAGACCATGTACTCCGGCGAGCGGAACGTCATCCCATGGTCGAACCTGCCGGTGCGCTGGAAGACGAGGATGCAGTCCGGCTTGCCCGCATAGGCTAACGCGACGTCGGTGGTCCACAGACCCGGAAAATCCTGCGCCACCGGGAAGGGTCCCTCGATGGCCGAGAACTGCTCGCCGAGCCCCCAGGTATACCGCTCCAGCGTGTATTTGAAGTAGTTGGTCCCCTTGAAGAGAAAGCCGCAACTGCCGTCGGCGGTGACGTTCACCGCAGCGTCGATGCCGTCCCGCAGTTCGGGACAGCGGTCGCCCAGGGCCTTGGCCCAGGCCCGTTTGTTGGCCGGCAGTTCCCGGCGCGCATGGAACATGATCTCGCCGGGACGAAAGAAGATCGCCCGGCCGCCGAACTTGGGTTGCTCGCCGGGTCGGGCATCCTGCTTGTAGTAGGCGAGAATGGCGGCATCGAGCCTGCCGTCCTTCCACAGCCCGGGCCAGTCGGACCCGCGGGGGTCGCTACCCTCTTCCACCAGCCGACGCGTCCTGCCGTCGTACTTCCGGAAGTGCGTACCCTTGAAGACGTACAAGGCGTCGTCCAGCGAGTCCCGCAAGACAGTATCGAACTGCCGCTCCTGCGTGGTGAACAGATCCTTGATCCACAGCAGCCCGGCCAGCAGGTCGAAATACTCAGCACTCTGCTGCTTCGGATCGAGATCGAGATTGGCGCGGCCGAGGCGCAGGAACGAGTAGCGGAGCCGCTCCATCAGCATGCGGAGCTGGCCAAACGACACCTGCCGACACAGGCTCGAATAGCTGAACGCCGCGGTCTGGACCGAGCCGTCGGTCATCGTGTCCGCATGCGCGGTAGCGGGCAGCGAACGTGGAGCGGGAGGGCCTTGGCCGACGGCAGGCCCCCAAATCTCGTCCCGGGCCGTCGCCATGACGTGGCGGTCGGGCTCCCTCGCACCTGCGGCACCTGCCTTGCCATTGGGTCCGTCGGCACCGCGTCCGCCATGCGCGACATGAAGATCGAAGCCCGCGGTGCCGGCAGCCTCGTTTGCGATCGACAAGCACCCACCCTTGCCGCCCTGTCCGCCCTTGCCGCCCTCGCCTCCGGGTCCGCCGTCACCGCCCGCCAGGAGCTTGAAGTCGAAGCGATGTCCGCGGGCGGTGTCGCCGCCTTTGCCGCCTTCGCCGCCCTCGCCGCCCGCTCCGCCCTCTCCACCCTTCACCGAGAGGGTCAGCTTGCCGCCCTCCGCGAGCGTGCCGCCATAGTCGAGGATGATCGAGCCGCCCCGGCCGCCATGGTTGCCTGCACCACCCGGACCGCCATACCCGCCTCGCCCCCCCTTGCCGGCGGTCTCCTTCAGATGCCGCATGTCATCCATCGTCCGGTTGAAGCCTTCGTGGCCCCGTCCGCCGGTGCCGCCGCTGGTGCCCTTCGAGCCGGCACCACCGCACCCGCCATTGGCGCTGAGGACGGCGTCGGTCCGCAGCTTCAGTCCGCCGCAATGGATCTCGATCGTCCCGCCGGCCGCACCCGCCGACTTGCCGTCACTCCCGGGCTTCCCCTCCTCCCCCGCACCGCCGTGATCGCCGAAGGACGACCCGTCCGCGCCCTTCGCCGGCACCGCGCGCACGACGTCGCCCGGCTCGCCGTCCACACCGTCGACCACGATGGCGGCGGGCCGCATCTGCGCGTCGGCGTCGAGCTCCAGCCGCCGGCAGACGATCTTGATCGACCGGCCCGGTGCCCGGATCGGCCCGGCGATCCGGACCACGTCGCCATGGATCGTGTAGTCGGCCGTCTCGGCGATCGGGCACACGCCACGACCCGTGCCGAGATCGGCCGTCGGTGCCGTCAGCACCAGGAACTCGGAGGTATGGATGGTCGAGCGGACCAGCACCTCCTGTGCGGTCTCCCCCGCCTTGAAGAAGACGCTCTCCTGGTGGAAGTTCTGGTCGACCGCGAATGCTGCGCGCTCGCTCACGGCCTTCTCCGCTCCGATGCCGACGTCGATGTTCCGTGCGAGCCGCGCCCGCAGCGATGGCCGCTAGCCCGCCCGGGCCAGCTTCGTCGTGGCTACGAAATTGACTTCCTTCAGCACCCGGCCCGCCACGGCGGACAGGGTCTGCTCCAGGGTCGTGCGGATCTCGGGGGCTCCGCCCCATTTCTGGGCCATCGAGTCGAGGTACAGCTTGATCGTCTCCTGGACCGGCCACGCCTTCTCCCTGACCCGCATGGCGTAGTCGTCGGCCTGCGGCCTCGTCTGCAGCTCGGTATAGAAATCGACGACCTGCTGCCGGAAGTCCCGTCGCTTGAAGATCTCGGTAAAGACGAACTCGTTGCCGTACAGGTTGCTATTGGATTTCGGGAGATTCTTCTCGACGGCGACCTCCCAGACGAACACCGGATTGCCGGCGGCACCGCGGGCGATCCGGCTGGTCACCTCGCGAACGCCGTCGTCCCAATCGGATTCGGCTTCGCCGGGGTCGTCCCCCCGACGCTCGGCCTCGGCCCGCACCCTGGCGCGCACGGCATCGACCGGCTGGCTGATGGCACCCTGCAGTTCCAGGTACATCTGATGCGGGACGCTGACGGCCGGCGAGTCGGGACGCACACCGTCCATCATCCGGCTCATGCGCGTGCGGACGACGTCGGTGAGGGCCAGGATATCGGGCTGGAGCTGCAGCGTGTCGGCACGGTTGCCGGCGATCTCGAAGCTCTCCCGCAAGGCGTCCAGCAGCTTGCCGCCACGCTCGGCGATGGCGTTCGGGTCGGACCGCTCCTTGAACGGGTCGGCCTCGACCAGCCAGTCGGCGAGGCGGCTCTCGATCTTGGTCTCGCGGATGGCGTCCAGCGTCTTCAGCAGCGCCTTGTCCGGGCCCTCGTTGCGGCCGCGCGTCGGGTCGTTGACGACCGCGTCGCGGAACGACTGCACCCGCTGCTGCCAGGCGGCGTCGAGGCTGTAGGAGATCGGCGCCATGCGCATCTTGGCGGCATGGGTCTGCGTTTCGAGGACGTCGGGCTTCAGGCCGGCATGCTGCTTCATCGCGTCCACGGACGCGTTGTAATCGGTGACGACGGTCTCGATCCGCGGCATCGGCTCCCCCGCACACCGACACTGCCGCCGCCGGTTCGCTGCCGGAATACGCGCAATGCCGAGGCGCGACGGTGCCTACGGGCGAACGATCCGTCAATCGCAGGTGGAGATCGTCTTTCTCAAATGTTCGCGACCCGCGCCGGCGATCCGGACTCTGGACTATTGTCGGCGCGATGGAACATTAGAGCTTCCTGTTGAATCACTTGCGCGCGATTACTGCCGGCCGCGCGTCCCGAACACCATCTGCGCCAGCCTGTTGCCGCCGAGAGCCCGGTTCACGTCGCGGAAGGCGAAGAAGGGGACGAGCGAGACGGCCATGATGACGGCGACGCAGACGAGGCCGGCGAGGCCGCCGCCGCCGACGGCCGGCACGCTGGAGCCCAGGCTCTCGTCGTGGAACCACCCGACGACGATGCCCTCCAGATAGTGCACGGCGATGAACAGCAGCGCGAAGACGACCGATTCGTGCAGGATCGGCCAGATGAGCGGCCTACCCTGCAGCCAGCCCCCGAAATTGATCCCTTCCGCCAGCAGCATCACCTTCGCCAGCACCAGCGCGTTGACGAAGGCGAAGCCCTGCGAGGGCAGGACGGTGTGCAACTCGCGCAGCACCATCTTCTCGTGCAGCGCGAACAGGGCGAACAGCACCCAGAGATAGAGGAACATGATGAGGAAGCGCTTGCCCTCCTCGGCGGCACGCTCCTTCAGACTCGGATGGTGACCCGCCTGGGCCTGCTCGATTGCCACGTTCCGCTCCCCCTACCCTTGCCTCGGACCCTAAGCCGCGCCGGCCCGACTCCGTCCCGACCGAACGTTGCCGTCAAGCGGCACCTACATGACAGCAGCCAACAGCAACGGCAGCGTGACGAACGACATCAGGGTCGAGCCCAGCACCATGCCGGCGACCTCCTCGGGTGCCGCGTCGTAGGTCACCGCCCAGAGATAGTTGAACACGGCCACCGGCATCGTGCTCTGCAGGATCACCACCCCTTTGACGGTGCCTTCGAGACCCAGCACCATCGCCACGCCGAGACCGACGGCGAAGCCCATCCCGAGGCGCAGCGCGGAGAGTGACAGCACCCGGCCCATGCCGTTGATCCGCAGCTGCGAGAGGGCGACTCCCAGCGCGAACAGCATCAGCGGCACGGCACAATCGCCGAGCAGCTTCGTCGTGTTGGCCGCCCAGCGCGGCAGGTCGATGTCCAAAACCTGGAGCAGCAGCGCCAGCACGACCGCCAGCACCAGCGGTGTCCGCACCATCTGGCGCCAGTCCGCCTTGCCGGCCGCGATCGCCGGGCCGAGCGTGAACTGGACCACGGCCATGATCGCGAAGAACACCACGGCGAGGCCCAGTCCCCTGTCGCCGAACGCGAACAGGCAGAGCGGCATGCCCATATTGCCGCTGTTGGGGAAGATCAGCGACGGCAGGTAGATCCGCAGCGACAGCCGCGACGCACGCAGGATCGTCGCCGCCACGAGCGCGCTCGTCACCAGACACGCGACCGAGGCGGTCGCGATCTGCGCCAGCTCGGTCGCCTCGAAGCGCAGCCGCAGCAGGGTGGCGAACACCAGGCACGGTGACGCCACGTTGATCATGAAGGTCGTCGTGAACGGCGCGCTGAAGGGAAGGTCGGCCCGCGCCCAGCCATAGCCCAAGGCGGCGATCAGGAAGACCGGCGCCATCACGGCGACGATGTCGGACAGCAGTGCCAGCATCAGGGCCGTCCGACGCCACTACGTTGAATAAGGGCCACCCGACCGCCGCGGGATCGCCGCGGCGGTCGGGCGTGCTCAGGCCTCGCTCAGGCGAGGTCAAAGCGGTCGAGGTTCATGACCTTGGTCCAGGCGGCGACGAAGTCGTGCACGAACTTCCCGTGCGCGTCGTTAGTGCCGTAGACCTCGGCGATCGCCCTGAGCTGCGAGTTCGAGCCGAAGACGAGGTCGACCCGGGTACCGGTCCACTTCAGCTCGCCGGTCTTGCGGTTGCGGCCCTCGAACACGTCCTCGGCCTGCGACTTCGCCTTCCACTCGGTACCCATGTCGAGCAGGTTGACGAAGAAGTCGGTCGTCAGGGCACCGGGGCGCGTCGTGAACACGCCGTGCGACGAGCCGCCGACATTGGCACCCAGCACGCGCAGGCCGCCGACGAGCACCGTCATCTCGGGTGCGGTGAGGCTCAGGAGTTGCGCCCGGTCGATGAGCAGCTCCTCCGGCAGGAACGGGTAGTCGTTCTGCTGGTAGTTGCGGAACCCGTCGGCCTTCGGCTCCAGCACGGAGAAGGAGTGGACGTCCGTCTCCTCCTGGCTGGCATCGGTCCGGCCGGGCGCGAACGGCACCTCGACCGCCTGACCGGCCTTCTTCGCCGCGTCCTCGACGGCAGCACAGCCGCCGAGCACGATCAGGTCGGCCAGCGAGATCTTCTTGCCGCCGGCCGCACTGCCGTTGAACGACTTCTGGATGCCCTCCAGCACACCCAGGACCTTGGCGAGCTGGGCCGGCTGGTTCGCCTCCCAGCCCTTCTGCGGCTCCAGGCGGATGCGGGCACCATTGGCACCGCCGCGCTTGTCGGAGTTGCGGAAGGTCGAGGCCGAAGCCCAGGCGATCGCGACGAGCTCGGCCGTGGTCAGGCCCGAGGCCAGGATCTTAGCCTTCAGCGCCGCGATGTCCGACGCGTCGACCAGCGGATGGTCGACCGCCGGGATCGGGTCCTGCCAGATCAGGTCCTCGGCCGGCACCTCGGGGCCGAGATAGCGGACCTTCGGACCCATGTCGCGATGGGTCAGCTTGAACCAGGCGCGCGCGAACGCGTCGGCGAACGCGTCGGGGTGCTCCAGGAAATGCCGCGAGATCTTCTCGTACGCTGGGTCGAAGCGCAGCGAGAGATCCGTCGTCAGCATGGTCGGCACATGCTTCTTCGAGGGATCGAACGCGTCCGGGATGATCGCCGGCGCATCCTTCGCCTGCCACTGCCAGGCACCGGCGGGGCTCTTCGTCAGCTCCCACTCGAAGCCGAACAGGTTCTCGAAGAAGTTGTTGCTCCACTTGGTCGGCGTCTTGGTCCAGGTGACCTCGAGACCGCTCGAGATGGTGTCGCTGCCCCGGCCCTTGCCGTAGGCGCTCTGCCAGCCGAAGCCCTGGGCCGCTATGTCGGCCCCCTCGGGCTCCGCACCCACATAGGTCGCCGAGGCGGCCCCATGCGTCTTGCCGAAGGTATGGCCACCCGCGATCAGCGCCACGGTCTCCGAATCGTCCATCGCCATGCGGGCGAAGGTCTCGCGGATGTCGTGGGCTGCCGCCACCGGGTCCGGCTTGCCGTTCGGGCCCTCGGGATTGACGTAGATGAGACCCATCTGCACCGCGGCCAGCGGGTTCTCCAGCACGCGCTCACCGCTGTAGCGCTTGTCGCCGAGCCAGGTGTCCTCGGTCCCCCAGTAGATGTCCTGCTGCGGCTCCCAGACGTCCTCGCGACCGCCGCCGAAGCCGAAGGTCTTGAAGCCCATCGATTCCAGCGCGCAGTTGCCGGTCAGGATCATCAGATCCGCCCAGGAGATGCGATCGCCGTACTTCTGCTTGATCGGCCAGAGCAGTCGGCGCGCCTTGTCGAGATTGACATTGTCGGGCCAGCTGTTGAGCGGCGCGAAGCGCTGCATGCCGTAGGAAGCGCCGCCGCGGCCGTCGGCCGTGCGGTAGGTGCCGGCACTGTGCCACGCCATCCGGATGAAGAGCCCGCCGTAATGGCCGAAGTCCGCCGGCCACCAGTCCTGCGACTCGGTCATCAGCGCGTACAGGTCCTTCTTCAGGGCCTGCAGGTCGAGCTTCTTGAACTCGGCGGCGTAGTTGAACGCCCCGCCCATCGGGTTGGACAAGGCGGAGTTCTGATGCAGCACCTGGACGCTGAGTTGGGCCGGCCACCAGTCGCGGTTCTGGCGACCCCTCAACGACTGGATACTGCGGGCCCCGTGTACGACAGGGCACTGCCCAGCAGCAGCGGCGACTTCTCCGTCCATCTCTAGCTCCGATCGTGATTGCATAGGTCGCGCCGGGACCCTGCAGCGACGACGAGGCACACCGGCGAGGCTCCTGGCACCTTCCGGACGCACCGTGCCGCGGCGGAACCATACTCGGCTCCTCGCCATCCACGATGCCGTGCGTGCCCGCGACCGCATCTGGAAGGTGCCGGGCTCGGCGCGCTTGCCCCGAGTCGCTCGCTTATCGGCGAAACCCCATCTGCCGGAAAGTTCCCCAGCCGATGTCCCGTTGCAGATTTAGACGCAACACCCCCTTCTGGCGATAGCCACCATGGCCGTTGGTGCCGGATTCGGCGGCCTAGGCTGAAGTTTCAGCATGCTACGACTACAGGCGATGCGCAATCATTCCTAGGCCCTTGATCTCATCGCTGAAAGAAGCTATACCTCGCGGATGCCTCGCTCGCGTCCCGCCCCCTACCCATCCCGGCCCGCCGTCGCCGGCCGCAGGGCCGCCGCCCTGCGTCGGGTCGCGGCAGGGCAGGACGCGGTGGCCGCCGCCAGGGCCGCACGGCTCCCCGCCGACGAGGTCCGCGCGATGCTGGCCGACGGCAAGGTCGGCGGCCTGCTCGCCACCTGGCGCGACGTCGTCGGCCTGCTGGCCACCGTGCGCCTGCACCTGCTGCGCTTCCTCAGCCTCGTCGTCGTGCAGGAGGCGATGGAAGAGCGCGAGCCCCGGGTCGCCGCCTGGTTCTTCTCCGAGAGCCAGCGCGGTCGCGATCCGTTCGAGGTGCTGGCCCAATCCGTGATGCGGATGCTGACGCGCACGCCGCGCGAGCCGGCCGTCCGGCCACCGCCGGCCCCGCCCGGCGAGTGCGATCCGATGTCCGACGCCTACGCCGCCCGGGCCCGCCTGCGCGTGGTCGCCATGCTGCGGATGCGCGTCATCGAGGAGATCGCCTGGCGCCGCGCCGACCTTCTGGAAGAGTTGGGCCACGACCCCGCCAAGCCGGTGCCCGACGCCCTCGACTGGCTCCCCGCCCTCGGCCTGCCGCCGATACCGACGGATCCTGTCACCGCACCCGTGCCGGAAGCGCGCGCCGGTCCCTAGCCGCTAACGCCTCCCGACCTGATCCAGCCCCCAGCCCAAACGGCTGCCCGGGGCCGATAGCCGTTGGGCCGCCACAACTCTGCCCGTCCAGCGGGTCAGGGGACCACTTTGCCGACCACGATCGCGTACCGGCCCCAGGTGACGATCTCGTCCCGGCCGTCGCCGTCGACATCGTAGACGAGCGGGCGGGAGGACCACTGGTAGGGTGGTGCCAGGGCCGCTTCGGTCGCGGAGAGCGTCTGCTGGTTCCAGTACCAGGCGCGGCTCAGGCGGAGATTGCCGAAGCGGTCCATCACGTCGCCGAAGGCACCGACCAACTCGTCGGTGCCGGGATTGGCATCGAGGGCGGCGTTCTGCATCGGCAGTTCGGTGAACTCCGTGCCGGCGTGGTAGCGGAGGACGGCTCCCGACGGCGACACGAACCAGAGCCGGTTCGGTCCGGTGGGCTCGGGCTTGGACCGGATGGCCAGGACCTTGCCGCTGTTGACCGGATCCAGGGCGGCGGCGACGACGAACTGCGGGTTCGGCAGCTTCGAGAGCGGCAGGCTCCAGGTCGGCGCGCAGTCCGATGCGCGGTAGGCCCGGGTACCCGTCAGGCCGACCGCCACCACCTCGAAGCCCGGGACGGCCGGATCGAAATCGCCGATCGCCATCGAATCGACGTGATCCTTGGGCCAACCCGCCAGGGTGCAGAGCAGCGTTCCGTTCGGTGCGAACTTGTACTTGCCGACGAAGATCGCCTCGGCGAGGCCGTCATTGTTCTGGTCCAGCGGCCAGGCGTAGTGGCCGGCATCGCAGGTCGTGCGCGACCAGAGCCGGTTGAGGTCGGTGTCGAAGGCGACCGTCTGCGAGAAGGTGTCGACATAGTTCATGGCACAGCCGGCCGTGGCCGGTGCCTTGAACGACACCAGCACCAGCGGCTTCGCCATGCCCGGCACGCGGAAGGCGGCGATGTGGCACTCGTCGGCGACGCGTACCGCCCGCTGGCCGGCGAGCACGACGTCCCGGACGATCCGGCCCGTCCGCCCGTCCCGCACCATGAGGTGCTTGGCGAACCCGTCCGGGGCTTTCGGATCGGGCACCGCCCAGCAGTGGATGACGTCCTGGCCCCCGTCCCCATCGATGTCGACGACGGCCAGCGTGTCGCGGTGGTTGTACTGCCGATGGACGCGTCCGACTGGATTGTCCGCCTCCCAGAGCTTGATGCCGTCGATCGTGTAGACCCGGATCAGGCGGTAGCCATTGTGCTGCAGATACTCGAAGCGGCCGTCGCCATCGACGTCGATGGGATGCAGGTCGGAACGGACATTGATCTGTGGGTCACCGTCGATGGCGAACTTGGTCACCGTCGTCGCCGTCAGCATCGGCTCCAGGGCGGGGGCACCGGGCACACTCTTCTGCTGGTAGGCGACTCCCCGCAGAGGATGGTGATGGAGCAGGACCCGATCGAGGCGTGTCAAGGCGTCGAGGGCATTGGCCCGCCCGAGGAGGCCCACCACCATGACGAAAGCGACCAATATCGACAGTAAGTAACGACCCTGCCGAGGGCTTATGATCATTGGGCGAGTTCCTTTTCGCCACCCCGTGTGCCGGGTCGTATGCCCACGGCCGGATGTGGCGAAGCCCTATTCCGTCAGTTTTGCCACAACAGGCGAAATCGTGACCTTGCCGGGAAGAATGACCGTTGGTGGACGACCGGCGACGCCGTTTCAGGCCACAGTTTCTGCCACACCTTGTGGCGTAGATTGGCCAGTGCCGCAGAACGTTCTGAACGACCGCTCGACGAGGACCGGATCCAGATCGCGGCCGATGACCACGAGGCGGGTGGCCGGCCGACCGTCCGGCCAACTCGTCAGATGCTCCGGGCGGTGCACGAGATGCTGCACACCCTGGACCACGACCGGACCGTCCGAGCCGGCGACATGCAGGAGCCCCTTCACCCTGAGGATGCTGCTGCCGTGCCGGTGGAGCAGAAGGCTGAGCCACAGCCCGAAGGATGCCCAGTCGAGCGGTTCGTCCGCGCCGATGACGAAGGTACCGAGCCCGCTGCCGTGCCGATGATGGCCGACATCGGGTGTGGCGCTGCTCCGATGTGCCTCACCGTCCAGCAGCACCAGATCCGCAGCCTCGTTCTCCGAGGTCGGATGCAGGCCGGCCGTCGGGTTCAGGCGCGACAGCCGATGCGCGAGCGACTGCACCACGTCTGAGTCGACCAGGTCGGTCTTGGACACCACGAGACGATCGGCGATCGCCACCTGCCGCTCGGCCTCCTCGAACCGGTCGAGATTGGCGGCCCCGCTCACGGCGTCGACCACGGTGATCACAGCACCCAGCCGGAAATGCCAGCGCAGCGAGGGGTCGGCCGAGAAGCTGGCGACGATCGGGACGGGATCGGCCAAGCCCGTGGTCTCGATCACGACCCGGTCGAAAGGCGCGATCTCGCCGCGGTCGCGCCGACCCAGGAGCCGGGCCAGGCCCTCGCGCAGATCGCCCCGGATCGAGCAGCAGATGCAGCCGCTCTTCAGCAGCACCACCTCCTCGTCCACCGCCTCGACCAGGAGGTGATCCAGCCCGACCTCACCGAACTCGTTGATGAGGACGGCGGTGCGCGCCAGCTCCGGTCGCTGCAGCAGGCGGCGAAGCAGCGAGGTCTTGCCGCTGCCGAGAAAGCCCGTCAGCAGATTGACGGTGACCGGCTCCCTCAATGCCGGCCGCCCATCGCCTCGACGCGCGCGATCAGGCGGGGGTCGAGCGGATCCAGCACCTTGCCGGACAGCTTCTCGGCCGCCGGCCACAAGGCACCCAGATGGTCGATCACGAGGGACCGGCCCGTCGGGCCGGTCAGGGTGAAGCGGCCCTGCCAGTCGGCACAGCGGATCCCCATCTCGGCCAGGACGGCATTGGCGACGCGCACGCGATGCTGGCGCTGTGCGGGGCCGAGGCCCCCGCCGGCACCGTCGGTCCAGTGACCGACCGTGCCGAACAGACCGCAGAGGCCGCACATGCTACCGCACTCAGGACACCGGGCGTGCGGAGCCGCTGCGCGGGAAGCGCCGTGCGAAGTCGTCGGCGATCTCCTCCATCGTCACGAACTTCACGCCGTCATGCCCCTTCATGTGCTCGTAGAGCCGCTCCAGCATGAGCAGCACCTGCGGCTTGCCCGAGACGTCGGGATGGATGGTGATCGGGAAGATCGCGTAGTCGTACTCGCGGTAGACCCAGTCGAACTGGTCCCGCCACATCTCTTCGAGGTGCCGCGGATTGACGAAGCCGTGGCTGTTGGGGGCCGCCTTGATGAACATCATCGGCGGCAGGTCGTCGAGATACCAGGAGGCAGGGATCTCGATCAGGTCGGTCTCGGTGCCGCGCTCGAACGGCGTCATCCAGGTGCTGGGATGCTGCGAATAATCGATCTTCGTCCACTTGTCCCCGACCCGCACATAGTAGGGGTGGTGGTCGTTGTGCATCAGGCTGTGGTCGTACTTGATGCCCTTCTTCAGCAGCAGCTCATTCGTCTTCGAGCCGAACTCCCACCAGGGAGCGACGTAGCCGCGCGGACGCTTGCCGGAAAGCTTCTCGATGACGTCGATGCACTTGTCGAAGATCGCCTCTTCCTGCTCCGGCGTCATCGCCACCGGGTTCTCGTGGCTGTAGCCGTGCATGCCGATCTCGTGCCCGGCGTCCGCCACGGCCTTCATCTGCGAGGGGAAGGTCTCTGCCGAGTGCCCCGGCACGAACCAGGTCGTGCGGATGCCCCAGCGATCGAACAGGCGCAGCAGGCGCGGCGAGCCGACCTCGCCGGCGAACACGCCGCGGCTGATGTCGCACGGGCTGTCCTCGCCACCATAGGACCCGAGCCAGCCGGCGACGGCGTCGACGTCGATCCCGAACGAGACGAGAATTTCCTTGGCCAAGGGGGTCCCTCCTCTTGTGGCGCACGGCGCTTCTGCTCGAACAGGCTAGCCTCGCCTGCGGCTGCCGTCGCGCGCAACGAATCGGCAGAACTGCTCATTTCTTGGTCGTCGGCGTTGGACCGGCTAGACTGTGCAACGGACGACGTGGATCGACGACATGGGCGAGCCTGCCGTACAGACGATGACCGTGGCCGAGTTCCTGCAGTGGGACGACGGCACCGACACCCGCTACGAGTTAGCGGCCGGCGTCCCGCGGGCCATGGCGCCGGCGTCCGGCAGCCATCGCGGACTGGTCAACAATCTCAGCGGGTTGATTTACAACGCCCTTCTGCCGCGGCGCCCCTGCCGGGGTGAGAATGAGGCGGGCATCCGCATCGATGACCGCACTTGGTGGCTGGCGGATATCGCGGTCACCTGTCGCGAGCCGGCTCCCGAGACCTTGGAGCCGCAATTGATCGTCGAGGTACTCTCACCCACTACCCGACTCCATGATCTCGGCCGCAAGCTCAATGACTACAAGACACTGCCGAGCGTGCGGGAGATATGGATGGTCGACAGCGAACGCCGCTGGATCCAGGTCTGGAGGCATCAGGACGAGACCTGGAGCGGCTTGGATTTCGTGGGCACTGCAACGCTTGCGAGCGACGTCCTCGCAACGACTGTGAGCTTCGACGAGATCTACCGGGACAGCGGCGTCTAGGCCCTCAGGCTCCGGCCGGAGCCGGTGCCGCCGCCTTGTAGCCCGCCGCCGCGACCTTGGCCGCCTGTCGCCGCTGCAGGTGCTGGTCCGCGAGCACGCCGACCAGGATCACCGCTCCCATCACGGCGAAGTTCAGCGAGCTCGGAATGCCCAGCAGGTTCACCAGGTTCTGCAATACCTGGAGCAGGACCGCACCCAGCACGATGCCGAGGATCGAGCCCTCGCCGCCGCGCAGCGAGCAACCGCCCAGCACGGCGGCGGCGATGGCGTAGAGCTCGTAGAAGTTGCCATGTGCCGAGGGCGAGATCGAATTCGTGTAGAACGCGATGAAGACGGCAGCGAGCCCGGCCAGCGCCCCGGAGATGACGTAGGCCGTGGCGGTGACGAGGCTGGTGTCGATGCCCGAGTAGCGCGCAGCCTCCTCGTTCTTGCCGACGGCGTAGAGATAGCGGCCATAGACCGAGCGGTGCAGCAGCACCGCCAGGATCAGCGCCATCGCCACGAAGGTGATGAAGGTGTGCGGCACGCCGAAGGTCTTGCCCGACATCAGCCAGGCCAGCGTGTCGAAGTCGCCGCCATAGCCGAAGCCGATCGTGGCGTCCGCCATGTACCAGCGGGCGATGCCCCGATAGATCAGCAGGCCGCACAAGGTCACGACGAAGGGCTGCATCCGCATCCTGGTGATGAGGAAGCCGTGAATGGCACCGAGCAGCGCCCCCATGCCGATGGCAAACGGCAGCACGAACTGCCAGGGCAGGCCGTAGTTCACCATCAGATCGGTGAAGATCACGCCGATAAGGGCGAACATCGAGCCGACCGACAGCTCGATGCCGCCGGTGATGATGACGAGGCCCTCGCCGAGGCTGAACAGGCCGAAGAGGCCGATCAGGTTCGCCATGTTGACGAGGTTGACCGGCGAGAGGAAGCGCGGGTTGAGGAATGCTGTGACGGCACCCACGACCAGGATCAGGACGAGTAGCCCCAGTTCCTTCTTCGGCATCGCTCAGGCCGCCGCCGCGCTGTGGCCGACGGCCAGGTGCAGCACGGCGTGCTCGCTGAAATCGGCCCGGTCGAGGAAGCCGCTGATGGTCCCCTCGTGCATCACGGCGATCTGGTCGCTCACCCCGATGACCTCCTCCATGTCGCTGCTGATCATCAGGATCGCCACCCCCGCATCGGCCAGCTGCCGCATCAGCTGGTAGATCTCGCTCTTGGCCCCGACATCGATGCCGCGCGTCGGCTCGTCGAAGATGATGAGCTGCGGCCGCATCGAGAGCCACTTCGCCAGCACGACTTTCTGCTGGTTGCCGCCACTCAGGCTCACCGTCGGCGTGTCGATCGAGGGGGCCCGGATCCCGAGCCGGCCCTTCTCGCGCTCGGCCACCTCGCGCTCGGCGCCGCCGTCGATCAGGCCGAGCTTCGCGTAGCTCTCGAGGCCCGCCAGCGTGACGTTGGCCCGGATCGGCAGCTCCAGCACGAGGCCCGAACGCTTCCGGTCCTCGGGTGCGAGATAGATCCCGCGTCCGATCGCTTCCCGCGGCGAGCGCACCTGGAGCGGCTCCCCGTCGAGGAGGATCTCGCCCGCCAGCGGCGGGTCGATGCCGAAGAGCGTGCGCGCCAGCGATGTCCGCCCGGCCCCGATCAGCCCGGCCAGGCCCAGGATCTCGCCGCGCCGGATGTTCAGGTCGACGCTGCGGTCCGGAAAGGCGCTGGTGCGGACACCCTTGATCTCGCAGCCCCCGCCGCCGGGCTCGCGCCGCGGGGGGACGTAGAGGGACTTCAGGTCGCGGCCGATCATCAGGCGGATCATCACCGCGTGGCTGATCTCGTCCTTGGCGAGCTCGCCCACCATCCGCCCGTCGCGCAGGACCACGACCCGGTCGGCCGCGGTGCGGATCTCGTTGAGGCGGTGGGTGATGTAGATGATGCTGACACCCTGCGCCTTCAGCTCGGCGACGACGGCCAGCAGGCGGTCCGTCTCGGAGAGGGTCAGGCTCGAGGTCGGCTCGTCCATGATGATGAGCCGGGCCTTCTGCGAGAGGGCCTTCGCGATCTCCACCATCTGCCGCTGCGCGATCGAAAGCTCGGCGACCAGCGTGTCGGGTGCGAAGTCGACATTGAGCCGGCGCAGATAGGGCTCGACCTCGCGGCGTAGCCGGGTCCGGTCGACCAGCCGCAGGAAGCCGCCCTTCAGCGGCTCGCGGCCGATATGGACGTTGGCGGCGACGTCCAGGTTCTCGAACAGGTTCAGTTCCTGGTGGACGAAGGCGATGCCCGCGGCCAGCGACTGCGGCACCGTCAGGGCGGCGTGCGCCGCGTCGTCGATGACGATCGTGCCGGAACTCGGCGCCACGACGCCACCCAGCACCTTCATGAGTGTGCTCTTGCCGGCCCCGTTCTCGCCGATGAGGCCGACGACCTCGCCGGCACCCACCGACATGCCGACGCCGGCGAGTGCGGTGACACCCGGATAGGTCTTCGTGATGTCACGAAGCTCGAGGAAGGGCACGCTCATGGCAGCCGACCAGGGACCGGTGCCGGGCACCGGTCCCCAGCGAAGCCCTACTTCGCCAGCAGCTGCTTCATCTTGGCCTGGAAGTCGGCCACGTTGGAGGAGTCGATCACCATGGTCGGGATGATGTCGAGGCCGTTCGCCGGGATCACCGACTTGTCGCCCTCGATGACCTTGGCGAGCTTGATCATCGACTGGTAGCCGAACTCGAAGGGCTGCTGCACGACGGTCGCCTCGATCACGCCGTCGGCGATGCCGCGCAGCGTCACCGGATCCTCGTCGAAGCCGATGATCTTGACCTGGCCTTCCTTGCCGGCGGCCTTCACTGCCTCGACGATCTGCGGCGTGTTGTAGGACCACAGGCCGACCAGCGCATCGATGTCGGGATACTTCGTCAGCGTGTCCTCAGCATTGCGCTTGGCGCGGGCGAAGTCGACCTCGTCGGTGCGGATGTCGACGATCTCGACCTTCGTACCCCCGATCGCCTTCTTGATGCCTTCCACGCGCTCGCGGGCGTTGGCGGCACCCATGGTGCCGACGAAGAGCATGATCTTGCCGCCGTCCGGCAGCGCCTTCTTGATCAACTCGCCCGCCTGCACGCCGGCCGCGACATTGTCGGTGCCGATATACATGAGCCGCTTGCTGTCCGGCGCGTCGCTGTCGGTCGTGAACAGGGCCGCCTGGTCGGCGACCTTGTTCAGGATGTCGTTGGAGTTGGCGGGGTCGATGGCGCTGATCGAGACGCCGGCGACACCCTTGGTCAGGAGATCGTCGAGGATGCGGCGCTGCTCGGCCGCGGTGGCCTCGGACACCACGTACATCTCGACATTGTAGTTGGGCAGCTCGGCCGCCGCCTTCTCGGTGCCGCGACGGGCGATGGTCCAGAAGTCGGCCGACGCGTTGGTCACGAGAGCCAGGGTCTTCTTGTCCTGCGCCTCGGCACCGACGGCGATCAATGCCGCCATCATGCCGGCCAGCGCCGGCACCCACAGCTTTTTCATCCGTCCTCTCCCTGATCCGCCCGCCCTCTCGACGGCGCGGCTGGGATTCTCGCTAGCAGACCGGACCCCTGCTGACCAGACGCGAACCGCGACCATGGAGGCCGTTGACTGGGGAGAAAGAGCCGGAACGCGGCGTGCGCTACGGCCTTGTTGGCGCCGAGTGCCAGACCAGTCTCAGTCGAGCTTCGTCACCTCGACGACCCGTCCCATCGCCTTGGTGCGGACGACCCCTTCGACCGCGACCAGCTTGCCCGCGGTGAAGTCCGGGGCGCCCGACCCGATCGCCGCCTTGGCCAAGCGGACGACCGTGCCGTCCTCCAGGATGGCACCGACGACCTGGCCCTTGGCGCCGAACAGCGGAAAGCGGACCCGCCCTTCGACCCTCGTGTCGGTATCCGCCTTCTTGCCGCGCGAGGCGGCCTTGACGACGACCACGCCCGAGCCGTCGTTCTTCACTTCGACCGCCTGGAACAGGGGACCGTCTGCGGGGCGGCGCCCCTGGACCGTGACGCTGTCGCCGGGCTTGACCGCGAAAGCCAGATCCGTCGAGCGCTGCGCCAGCCGGACCTGGGTGCCGTCGTCGAGCACGAAACCGTCCACACTGCCTTTGGCCGTCAGCGTGTAGTGCGCGACGGTGCCGTGCACGGAAGCGACCGGTGCAGGCGGCTCGGGCGGTGCCGCCAGGGCCGCCAGCGGTAGGACCGCCAGGATAAGGGCGACGACCTTGGAATGACGTGCGATCGGCATCGATGGATCCTCCGCTGGACCGGGCGGAAGGGACCATGCGCTCATAAGGTTAACGGCCGCTTACCGAGCTTGCTGGCCCGGTTGCAAAAAGAAAGGCACCGGACGTCGCCGTCCGGGGCCAGCTTCAGGGAGGAAAGGTAAGGCTCAGGCGGCTGCCCGATGCTCCTTCGCCTGCGGCAGGCAGAAGGTCGCCTGGGCGGCGGCGACACCCGAGCCGAGCTTGATGCCCGCACCCATGTCGACCAGCGCCATCTCGGCGGCCGCGACCGCCTGCAGGGCCATGATCTCGTTGAAGGCGCCGAGGTGACCGATGCGGAACACGCGGCCGGCCACCTTGCTGAGCCCGATGCCGAACGAGACGTTGTACCGGTCGTAGGCGTGGCGCACGAGCGCCGTGCTGTCGACGTGCGGCGGCACGACGATCGCCGTCACCGTGTCGGAGTTCCAGCGCGGCTCCTTGGCGCAACAGGTGAAGCCCCAGGCGGCGACCGCCGCACGGACACCGCTGGCGATGAGGTGGTGGCGGGCGAAGACGTTCTCCAGACCCTCCTCGGCCAGGAGGTCCAGCGAGGCGCGCATGCCGCGGAGAAGCGTCGTCGCCGGCGTGTAGGGGAAGTAGCCGTTCTTGTTCGCCGCGATCATGTCGGCGAACTCGAAATAGGCGCGGTGCAGCTTCGCACCCTTGGCGGCCGCCAGCGCCTTCTGGCTCACGGCGATGACGCCGAGGCCGGTCGGCAGCATGAGGCCCTTCTGCGAGCCGCTGACGGCGACGTCGACCTTCCACTCGTCCATGCGGAAGTCGATGCTGGCGAGCGAGCTGACCGCGTCGACATAGAGCAGGGCCGGATGCCCGCAGGCGTCCATCGCCTTGCGCACGCCGGCGACGTCGCTCGTCACACCGGTCGCGGTCTCGTTGTGCGTGACGAGCACGGCCTTGATGCTGTGCGACTTGTCGGCGTCGAGGATGGCGGCGAAGCGCTCGACCGGAACGCCCTCGCCCCACTCGCAGTCGATCTCCTCGACCTGCAGGCCGAGCCGCTGGCACATCTCGATCCAGAGATGGGAGAACTGCCCGATCCGCGCCGCCAGGACCTTGTCGCCCGGCGAGAGCGTGTTGGTCAGGCCGGCTTCCCAGCCGCCGGTGCCGGAGCCCGGGAAGATGAAGACCTGCCCGGTCGTCGTCTTGAAGACCTTCTTCAGGTCCTCGAACAGCGGCAGCGTGAGCTTCGGGAACTCGGAGGAACGCATGTCCTCCATGCTCACGTTCAGCGCCCGCCGCACCGCCTCCGGGATGTTCGTCGGACCCGGAATGAACAGTCCGGTATGGTAGCGCATCGCTCCAGCTCCCTGTTTGCGCCCAAGCATCGACCCGGTAGAATGCTAGGCGAGCAGGGGGGTACGGAAAATGCCACAAATCCTCATTGATCGATGAGCGGGACTCATGCCCGTCCTGCGCCGCACCCTGCCTCCCGTGAACGGTCTGGTGGTCTTCGAGGCCGCCGGCCGGCACCTGAACTTCACCCGGGCAAGTGAGGAACTGGCCCTCACCCAGTCGGCCGTCAGCCACCAGATCCGCCAGATCGAGGAGCATCTGGGCGTCACGCTGTTCCAGCGGCAGGGCCGCGGGCTCAAGCTGACGCGCGAGGGCGACCGGCTGCACCGTGCCGTCAGCATGGGCCTCGAGCACATCGCGCAGGTCGCCATCGAACTGCGGCGCCATCGCGGCCGGGCCGACCTCACCGTCGCCAGCAGCGTCACCTTCGCCTCCTACTGGCTGATGGCCCGCCTCGCGCGCTTCCGGGCGGCCAATCCGGCGATCGAGCTGCGCCTCGTCGCCGCGGCACCGATCCAGGACCTGGCCGGTGCCGGCATCGACCTCGCGGTGCGCTACGGCGACGGCCGCTGGCCCGGCACCAATGCCGTGAAGATCTTCGACAACGAGATCTGGCCGGTCTGTGCGCCCTCCTACCTCGCCGACCGCGCCAGACCGTCGCGGGTCGAGGACCTGCTCGACGAGACGCTGCTGCATCTTGACCGCTTCGACCGCAACTGGGTCACCTGGAAGGCGTGGCTCGCCGACCACGGCGTCGAGGAGGCGCCAAGGCGCCGCGGCATCGAGTTCGGCAACTATCTCGTGCTGCTCCAGGGTGCGCTCCGCGGCGAGGGCGTGGCACTCTGCGGCCGCCGCCTCGCCGAGGACTTCATCGGCCGCGGCGAGCTGGTGCGCCCGATCGAGGCCACCATGCACTCCGACCGGGCTTTCTGGCTGATCTACCCCAAGGACCTGCCGCTCAGCCCCTCGGCCGCGGCCTTCCGTGACTGGCTGGTGAACGAGGCCATGCATCCCGAGGAGCCGAGTACCGGATCGGCGGCGCACCCGACGGCGTAGCCGCTGCAGCATGGGGTCGAGCCGACGGCGCTTGCGAACGGACGCCGCCTCGACGTGCCGTCGATGGTGACGCCGGCGACGGCCAAAGGGCGCGCCTCTGGAAGTCCGGAGCGAAGACGGGCATAGAGCCGCAGCGTCGCGTCACGGAGTCCCTCGTCCCATGCAGCCCTTCGTCAAGCATACCGGCATCGCCGCCCCGCTCCCGATGAGCAATGTCGACACCGACCAGATCATCCCGGCGAAGTGGCTGAAGACGATCAAGCGGACCGGGCTGGGTGTGGGCCTGTTCGAGGCTCATCGCTACGACGCCGAGGGCAAGCCGCGGCCGGACTTCGTGCTGCATCGCGAGCCTTATACCAAGGCCTCGGTCCTGATCGCCGGCGAGAATTTCGGCTGCGGGTCGAGCCGCGAGCACGCGCCCTGGGCGCTGCTCGACTTCGGCATCCGCTGCGTGATCGCACCGTCCTTCGCCGACATCTTCCACAACAACTGCTTCAAGAACGGCATCCTGCCGATCGTGCTGCCGCAGGAGCAGGTCGACCTCCTGATGAAGGAGGCGGCGAACGCGCCCGATCCGACCTTCACGATCGATCTGGAAGCGCAGCTGATCCACCGGCCGACCGGCAACCAGCCGATCCCGTTTTCGATCGATCCGGCGAACCGGCAGAAGCTCCTCGAAGGCCTCGACGAGATCGGCACCACCATGTCCCGCGGGGAGCGGATCGACGGTTTCGAGACGGGCCAGCGCCAGAATTTCCCCTGGCTCTACCGAGCCGCCTGAGCGCTGCCTGACCGAAGAGGGCTGCTGGCGTCGGCCCGATCGCTGTCCGCGGTCCTTTCTGAAGCCGCCGCCCGCAGCACCGCCCTGCGGATCACACCTGCGGGCGCCCCGGGCCACCCTAGGCGGCCCGGCTGACCACGGGATCCAGCTGCAGGGGCGGCTACGGCGTGCGCGTCGGCACCGGCGGGATCACCGGGTCCTTCACCGCCACCGACCCGATGACGATCGCCTGCCGGCCCCAGGTGATGATCTCCGCCTTACCGTCGCCGTCGAGGTCGGCGATGACCGGGCTGCGCGACCATTGCGAGGGCGGGTCGAGGGTCGCCTTCTCGACGTCCGTCAGCGTCTGCTGGTCCCAGTACCAGCTCCGGTCCAGACGCAGAGTGCCCTGACCGTCGAACACCTCGCCATAGGCGCCGACCAGTTCGTCCGCCCCCAGAAGGCCGTCGAGATTGGCGTTCTGCATCGGGATCATCGAGTAGTAGGTCCCGGGGAAGACCGCCCGCTGCACCATCCCGGCGTCCAGGATGTAGGTGTTGTTCACCGTGCCCGCGTTCGGCTCCTGGCGCACCGCCATGAGCGGGGCCGGATCCGTCGGCGTCAGATGGGCCGCGATGACGTACTGCCCGTTGGTGAGGCCGGACCGGGCGATCGCCCAACGGCGCGTGCAGGTCGACGCCTTGTAGAAGCGGGTCCCGCTGTAGCCGACGGCGATCGTCTCGAGCCCGGGGGTCGCCGGGTCGAAGTCCGCCACGGCGGCCGAGTCGACATGGTCCGTGCCCCAGCCGGAAAGTGTGCACTGCAGCGTGCCGTCCGGCCGCACCAGATATTTGCCGATGAACATCGCCTCGGCGAGCCCGTCGGCGTTCTCGTCGAGCGGCCATACATAGTGGCCGGCATCGCAGGTGGAGCGCTTCCAGAGTTGGTTCAGATTGCGGTCGAAGGCGACGACGCTGGAAAAGACATCCTGAAAGACCTGCTTGCAGCCGGCCGTCGCCGCCGCCCTGAGGGCGACCAGCACGACGGTGTTGCCCGCCGGAGCGGTCTTGAACGCCGCGATCTGGCATTCGCCGCTGGCGGCCTGGCCCGTCAGCGTGACCTGCTTGACGATGGCTCCTGAAGCCGCATCGCGCAGCACGACGGAGCGGTTCGAGGCGTTCGGCATCACCCAGCAGTGCAGGATCTGGGCCGGGGTGGTGTCCGTTGCATCCAGCATCACCATAGTGTCACGGTGGCTGAAATCGCGGTGCACGCGGCCTTTCGGATTGTCGATCTGCCAGAGCTTGGTGCCGTCGGCCTTGTAGACCCGCATCGTGCGGTAGCCGTTGAAGTGGACGAACTCCGGCACGCCGTCGCGGTCGACGTCGAGCGGGTAGAGCCCGCCCCAGACGTTCACCGCCGGATCGCCGTCCATCGGAATACGTCCGATGGTCGTCACGGCGAGTGGCCCGGGCACGGTCAGGTCGGAGGGGTTGCCAAGCGGGGCATAGGCCACGCCGCGGAGGCCGTTCCGGTGCAGCAGGATGCGGTCGTCGGCCGAAGCGCTGAGAATCTGTCCCAAGACGAGGGCGCAAGTGAGGACGAGAAAGCCCGTCCAGCGCATCCGCGCGGAATGAATCTTCATATTTTTCCCCGCGCTGTGCCCTGCCGGCAGCAGCGATACGACCAATAGGTTAAATGTGTCTACACGTGTGGGAATCTCAACCGGGCGCTGAGAACGATCTCTCGTCCTGCGCGAGATACAGGGATGCGCACGTGACCATTGTGGCCGGCTACGTTGCAGGCGCCGCACAACCCGTGGCGTTCCCGCACCACCGGCACCCGCTCGCTGGGGCACCCTGACCGGAACCATTGTCCGGACCGAACGGTTCGCCGCTGCAGCAGCCGCAGCAGGACCTCTCCATGATCGACTCGCCCCTCCGGTCGACCGCGCGCATCGCCGGTCACCCGATCCACCCGATGCTCGTCCCCTTCCCCATCGTCTGCTTCATCGGCGCCCTCGTCACCGACATCGCCTACGCGCTGACCGCCGAGATGATGTGGACCAACTTCTCCGCCTGGCTGTTGGCCGTCGGCTTGGCCATGGGTGTGCTCGCCGCCATTGCCGGCTTGATCGACTTCGCGAGCAACGAGCGCATCCGTGAGCAGGGCCCGGCCTGGGCGCACATGCTGGGGAATGCCGGCGTGCTGATCCTGGCCCTGTTCAACAACTTCGTGCACAGCCGCGACGCCTGGACCTCGGTCGTGCCGACCGGGCTCATCCTGTCCGCCGCCACCGTTGCCCTCATGCTCGTCACGGGCTGGCTCGGCGCCTCGCTGGTCTACCGGCACCGCGTGGGCGTCGCCTCGTGAGCGCCCGCCCGCACGCCGCAGCCCTCCTCCTGACCCTGACCCTGGCCGCCTGCGACGAGGCTCCGTTCGACCGCACCCAGCAGATCGGCGCCAACCCGAAGCTGCCGCCGCCCAAGCAGTACCTCTTCCCGCCGATGCATCTGGCCGAGGTCGTCGGCTGGAAGGAGGGCGAATCGCCGACCGTTCCGGCTGATCTCCGCATCCAGGCCTTCGCGACCGGCCTGTCGCATCCGCGCTCGCTCTACACCCTGCCCAACGGCGACGTGCTCGTCGTCGAGGCGCAGGGTCCGGGCATCGAGCCGGTCGACCGGCCGAAAGACTTCGTGATGAACTGGATCGAGCACTGGGTCACCGGCGGAGGCCAGTCGGAGCCCAGCAACCGCATCACGCTCCTCCGCGATAGCGACGGCGACGGCACGCCCGACCAGCGCAGCCTGTTCATCGACCATCTCTACTCGCCCTTCGGCGTGGCGCTCGTCGGCAGCGACCTCTACGTCGCCAACACCGACGCGATCCTGCACTACACCTACACCGAGGGGGCCACGAGCATCACCGAGCCGCCGACAGTGCTTACCCAGCTGCGCGGTGGCCCGATCGACCATCACTGGACGAAGAGCCTCGTCGCCAGCCCCGACGGCTCGAAGCTCTATGTCGGCATCGGCTCCAACAGCAATGTCGGCGAGAACGGGCTCGAAGCCGAGCACGAGCGCGCCGCCATCTGGGAGGTCGACCGCGCTACCGGCGCTCACCGCATCTTCGCCGGTGGCCTGCGCAATCCCAACGGCCTCACCTTCGAGCCGCAGACCGGCGTACTCTGGGCGGTCGTGAACGAGCGCGACGAGCTGGGTCCCAACCTCGTCCCGGACTACCTGACCTCGGTGAAGGACGGCGCCTTCTACGGTTGGCCCTACAGCTACTGGGGCCAGAACGTCGATCCGCGCGTGAAACCGGAGCGCCCGGACCTCGTCGCCAAGGCGATCGCGCCCGACTACGGCCTCAGCTCCCACGTCGCCCCTCTGGGCCTCGTCTTCGTCACGGGCAATGGGCTCCCCTCCCAGTACGCCGGCGGCGCCTTCGTGGGCGAGCACGGCAGCTGGGACCGCGACGAGTTCAACGGCTACAAGGTCGTGTTCGTGCCGTTCGCGAACGGCCGTCCGGACGGGAAGGCGCAGGACGTCGTGACCGGCTTCCTGAATGCCGACGGCGAGGCGCGCGGCCGCCCGGTCGGCCTGGCGCTCGACAGGACCGGCGCCCTCCTGATCGCCGACGATGTCGGCAACACCGTCTGGCGCGTCACCTCCGCCGGCACGCCGTCGGCCGCCGCCCAGCCCTGATCGGGCGGCGTTTGCCTTGCGGGGACGGCGGGGCTAAGAGGCCGGGCGCTCGTTTTCCGCCCAGCTTCCGGAGTTCCGCATGCCCGCGATCGGCCGCATCCTCTTCCTGCCCGGCGATGGCATCGGCCCCGAGGTGATGACCGAGGTCCGCCGCATCATCGGCTGGCTCGGCCGGCGCGGCATGGAGTTCGAGGTCGAGGAGGATCTGGTCGGCGGTGCCGCCTACGACGCCCACGGCACGCCGCTGTCTGATGCGACCATGGCGAAGGCGCTGGAGATCGGCACCGTCATGTTCGGTGCCGTCGGCGGGCCCAAGTACGACTCCCTCCCCTTCGCTGCGAAGCCCGAGCGCGGCCTCCTGCGTCTGCGCAAGGAGATGGGCCTCTTCGCCAATCTCCGCCCGGCCATCGTCTTCCCGGCCCTGGCCGCCGCCTCCTCGCTGAAGCCCGAGCTCGTCGAGGGCCTCGACATCATGATCCTGCGCGAGCTGACGGGCGGGGTCTATTTCGGCGAGCCGCGCGGCATCGAGACCCTGCCCGACGGCACCAAGCGCGGCGTCGACACCCAGGTCTACACGACACCCGAGATCGAGCGCATCGCCCGCGTCGGCTTCGAGCTGGCGAGGAAGCGCCGCAACCACGTCACCTCGGTCGAGAAGGCCAACGTGATGCACACGGGCGTGCTCTGGCGCGAGACCGTTCAGGGCCTGCACGACCGCGAGTTCAAGGATGTCGGCCTCGGCCACATGTACGCCGACAATTGCGCCATGCAGCTCGTCCGCGAGCCCAAGCAGTTCGACGTCATCGTCACCGACAACCTGTTCGGCGACCTCCTCTCCGACTGTGCCGCCATGCTGACCGGCTCACTCGGCATGCTGCCCTCGGCCTCGCTGGGAGCCCCCGACGCCGCCGGCCGCCGCAAGGCCCTCTACGAGCCCGTCCACGGCTCGGCCCCGGACATCACCGGCCAGGGCATCGCCAACCCGCTCGCCTGCATCCAGAGCTTCGCCATGCTCCTCCGCTACAGCTTCGACCAGGGTGCGGAAGCCGACCGCCTGGAGAAAGCCGTCAGCAACGTCCTCGACGCCGGCATCCGCACCGCCGACATCATGCAGCCCGGCAAGACGAAGGTCTCGACCTCCGGCATGGGCGACGCGGTGCTGAAGGAACTGGATCGCCTGGCTGCCTGAGGTTGCAGCCTAAAGGCTGAACACGGCCACCTGAGGCGCGTGGTCCGGCAGGACACTGTGGGCCGAGGCGGCGGGGCGCGCCTCGGTGATCGACGGCAGTCCGTGCTCCTCGAGGTCGACGAGGCTGTCGACCTCGGGCAGCCGGCGTTTGCCGTCGTCCTGGCGCGGCAGGAGCCGGTCCGAGACGAAGATGTGATCGATCAGCTCGCGCCGGCCCTGGAAGACGCGCGAATAGCGGCGGTCTTCCGCGATCGCCGGGGCGAGGTTCCATAGCCGCTGCGGGTCGCCACGATCCGGCTGGTGAAACCCGCCGGTGCCGATCTCGCTGCCCGGTGGGCCCGCGAGAAAAAGGGTGGTGGCGGCGTCGGCCACGTCGTTGAGGTCGCCGGTGACGATCACGGCATCGCCGGGCAGCAGCTCGTTCACGCGCCGCCGCAGGGTCCGCGCCTCGGCTGTCCGCCGCAGCACGGCTTCGGCGCCGACGCGCACCCGCTCCTCCTCGTCATTGGTCGAGAAAGCCGGCGTGCCGTCCGGCCGGGTAAAGGTCAGCAGCTTCGACTTCAGGTGTGCTGTGATCAGGTGCAGGCGGAGATCGCCGACCTGCAAGGCGATCCTCAGGGCTCCCCGTCCGCCCGCGACCAAAGCGGGGTCGGTATCGCTGGGGAACGGCTCGGTTGCGATGTCGGCCGCATCATCGAGCGGCAGTCTGGAGATCACGCCGACCGCGATGCCCCGCCCGTCGGCCACCCCGATGCGTTGCTGGGCATAATCGGCACCGAGTGCTGCCTGCAGGTCCGCCAGCGGCCCGTCACCGCCCACCTCCTGCAACGCTACGAGGTCGACATCCCTGCTCCGGATCACGCCGGCGAGGAACTCGATCTTTCGCCGGTACGTGGCGCCGTCGATGTTCAGCTCCGAGGTGCCGGGCCTGAACAGGTTCTCGACGTTCCACGTCATCATTGCGAAGCGCGTCATGGCGCCCCCTGTGCTCGGATCAGGAGGAGTATGACCCGTTCGTGCGACAGGCCCGTGAGAATTGCCACAACGCCAGTCGGTAGGTGCTCAGCTCGCCGATTGGAACTTCAGCTCGACGGGCTTGCCGTGTGGCGTGTGGAGGTACGCCTCACGCCAGTCCTCCGTCCGGCCGTCGAGCGCGGCGGCGGTGACGCTGCCCTCCTTGGCCAGCAGCCCTTCGAGAGCCGCCAACGCCGCCGCGTAGTACGTCGCCTGTGTGTCCGGCTCTCCTCTGGCCGCAGCGGCCCGCAACTCCGCCCCGAGCGCCTCCGACCACGCCGTCGCCGTGAAGGCCCCGCGCTGGGTCAGATTGTGGGCCAGCGCCAGGACCTGGGCCTGCCAGGGCTCCTCGAAGGCGGGCTCGCCGTCACGCGTCGCCAGAGGCTGAAGTGGGCTCAAGATAGTCCTCCCACAGATTGATCATGACCTCGTCGCGGCTGCCCGCGGCCTCGGGCCAGAGGTCGGCGGCGGCGAAGGCCACGGTGTAGAGAGGCCGGTAGCGCCGCTCGCCGGTGACCGCACACACGTCCGGCAGCACGTGATCGCCCTCGTAGGAGGCGATCCGGCCGACCCGCGCCCTGGCATAGCCCGGCAGCCGCGTATGCCCAGGTCCTGCCAGCGCCTTGGTGCGCACCGTGTCGCCGACCGCGAAGGCAGGCCCCGGTCCCGGGCCAGTGAACGAGGCCGACTTGCGCTTGAACGCGGCGACACCCTCGACGGTCATGGGCGGCGGCACCGTCGGCGCCGCCCCCAGCGAGCGGCCCGCGGCCACCTCCTCCACCGTCGCCCAGCCGGAATTGACCAGCATGGCCGAATAGGTCTGCATCCACTGGTCGAAATAGTTGCGACTCAGATAGTCGACCGGGCCGATCAGCTCGCGGACATGCCGGAACCAGTCGATGTTCCAGTCCGGGGCGCGGGTCATGATGCGCGCCATCGCCATCATCCGGCCCTCCCACGGATGGTGGTAGGGCACCTCCGGCTCGGCGACGTCGACCGGCCCGAAGCCCTGCCGGCCGCCCAGATCGTGCACGCCGTCCATCAGGCGGCCCTCGCCATCCGAAGGCCGAGGTCGCGGTCCGTCCCGATCATCGAGTTGCGGGTGACAAGGGCCGCCAGCCGCGCTTCGTCCCACCCCTCCGTCCCGGCCGGACGCTCAGGGATCACGAGGTAGCGCAGCTCCGCCGTGCTGTCCCACACCCTGACCGTCACGCTTTCCGGCAACTCGACCCCGAACTCGCGCAGCACGCCGCGCGGGTCGCGCACCGCCCGCGAGCGGTAGGCCGCCGCCTTGTACCAGGCGGGCGCCATGCCGAGCAGGCCGATCGGGTAGCAGGAGCAGAGCGTGCAGACGACGAGGTTGTGCACGCCCGCCGTATTTTCGACCGCCCTCAGATGGGCGGTGGCGGTCGCCTCGAGCCCCATCTCGTGCACGACCGCCCCGGCATCGGCCAGCAGCCGTTCCTTGAACGCCGGATCGGTCCAGGCCCGCGCCACCACCGACGCCCCCCGCTTCGGTCCGATCTCGTCGGCATAGACCTCGATCCAGGCATCGACCGCCGCCGAGTCGACCAGCCCCTTCTCGACCAGCAGGCTCTCCAGCGCCTTCACCCGCAGCGCCGGCTCCGAGGGGAGATGGCTGTGCAACTCCTCGTGGATGTGGTGCACATGGTCGGAATCGTGTCGGGTCATGGACGTCTCCCTGCCACGGCCGAGCATAGGCAAGAGGCCAGGACACGGGAAGAACCGTCGACGGGTCGAACCGCCCCGCTCGAATGCGCGTGTCATGTCGTTAAGGATCTCGATCCTAGATCGCTAAAGGACTATAGTCCTTGGCATCATGTCGCGCCGCTCACGTTCCGACCGCTTCCCACCCCGGCCCGTCGTCGCCGGCCGCAAGGCCATGGCGATGCGCCGGGTCGCGGCGGGGCAGGACGTCGTGGCCGCGGCCCGGGCAGCACGGCTGCCGGCCGACGAGGTCCGCGCGATGCTGGCCGAGGGCGGTGTCGGGCAGGTGCTGGCGACGTGGCGCGACCTCCTGGGTCTGCTCGACGCGGTCCGCCATCACCTGCTGGCCTTCTTCAGCGTCTTCGTCGTGCGTGAAGCGATCGAGGAGCGCGAGTCTCGGGTCGCCGCCTGGTTCTTCTCCAAGAGCCGGCGCGGCCGCGACCCGTTCGAGGTGCTGGCGCAGTCGGTGCTGCGGATGCTGACGCGCCGGCCGCCCGCGGTGCCGGCGAGCCGAGCCGCGGCCACGACGGCCGGTCGCGCCGACTGCGATCCGATGTCGGACGCCTACGCCGCCCGAGCCCGGCTGCGCGTGCTGGCGCAGTTGCGGATGCGGGTCATCGAGGAGATCGCGTCACGCCGCGCCGACCTGCTGGGCGAGTTGGGCCACGATCCGGCGAAGCCGGCACCGGCTGCACTCGACTGGCTCCCCGGCCTCGGCCTGCCGCCGATGCCGCCGGATCCCGTCATGACGCCCGGACCGGAAGCACGCGCCGGCCCGTAATCCCCTTGCGGCCCTGACCTCATCCAGCCCCCAGCCGATCCAAGGCTGTCCGGGGCCGATCCCGATTCTACCTCCCTCAACTCGCCCGTGGGGGCCCGGGGGAGCGCGGTGCGCTCCCCCGCAGCAACCGTCGCCTAACGGCAGGAACTTCCTGGCTTGGCCCTTCCCACGGCCCGGTGCATCGCCTAAGTGAGCGCTTCCGCAGCGCAGCAAGGTCCGTCATGGGTTACAAGGTCGCCGTCGTCGGTGCCACGGGTGCCGTCGGCAACGAGATGCTTCAGATTCTGTCCGAGCGGCAGTTTCCGGTCGACGACATCGTGGCGCTGGCGTCGGAGAAGTCGCTGGGCAAGAAGGTGAGCTTCGGCGACGACCGGGTCCTCGATGTCCACGATCTCGACAAGTTCGACTTCGAGGGCTGGGACATCGCCCTGTTCTCGCCGGGTGCCAAGGTGTCGGCGATCTATGCGCCCAAGGCGGCGCGCAAGGGCTGCGTGGTGATCGACAACACCTCGCAGTTCCGGATCGACGAGGACGTCCCGCTCGTGGTGCCCGAGGTGAACCGGGAAGCGCTGCGCGACTTCCGCACCCGCAACATCATCGCCAACCCGAACTGCTCGACGATCCAGATGGTCGTGGCGCTGAAGCCGCTGCACGACATCGCCCGGATCCGCCGCGTGGTGGTCGCAACCTACCAGTCCGTCAGCGGTGCGGGCCGTGAGGCCATGGACGAGCTCTTCGAGCACACCAAGGCCATCTACATGAACGACCAGAAGGAGCCGGAGAACTTCCCGCGGCCGATCCCCTTCAACGTCATTCCCCAGATCGACGTCTTCCTCGACGACGGATCGACCAAGGAGGAATGGAAGATGGCGGTCGAGACGAAGAAGATCCTCGACCCCGAGATCGAGGTGACGGCGACCTGCGTGCGCGTCCCGGTCTTCGTCGCCCATTCCGAGGCCGTGAACGTCGAGTTCGAGGAGCCGATCAGCCCCGACGAGGCGCGGGAAGCGCTGCGCGACGCCGAGGGTGTCGTGGTCGTCGACGATCCGGGTCGCGGCGAGTACGTCACGCCGAAGGAGGCGGCTGGCGACTTCGCCGTCTACGTCTCCCGCATCCGCAAGGACCCGACGGTGCCGCACGGCCTCAACCTGTGGGTGGTGTCGGACAATCTCCGGAAGGGTGCAGCTCTGAACGCCGTCCAGATCGCCGAGGCACTGGTGGAGGACGGGCTGCTCTGATATCCTATAGTGAACGTCGGACGCATTAGCGATGGAGAGCGAGCCGGCGGACATTCAGACGTTAAGTTACTTTGAAGATCTCACAATTGTTATCGGTCGAAACGGCGCTCCTTCGTCCCATGCAAGCCGTACATTTTCGTCAAGTCTAAAGGTTCGACGGCTCAATCGATCAGGGTCGTGGCCTCCGACGGAGCACAGGCCGTTTCCAGCTTCCCCATGCAGAACCGAGACGACAATCGACGCATATGAAAAATATCGGCGATGACCTGAGGCATACTCAAAATCATAGTTGCCACTCTCTCTATTCTGTTGTAGAATGTCACCTACGGTAGGGGTAACGCTAAACGCGCTATAGCCCCGAAACGCACCCTCGTTCCGGCGTGCATTCGAAATAGACGAATAAACATATTCGGAGTGCGCCATCGTGGCTCGAAACTCCTCTTCACTCGCTCCAGCTGATCGTACCACATACCCGACAAAAACTGCGGACCACCCGGTTTCAACGGAGGAAAAACTCAGAGAAAGAACATCATAGTAATGTCTAATGCGTTGGATCATCTGCCTATCCGTCTGAGAGTATCTACCATATTCTTCATATTCAAGCGCAGCAATCTCTGCGATTCTGGTAGCGAACTCCGACATATGCCAGACCTAACTTTCTGCGTCCAATTGTCAAGGTCATCCACAAGCCAACTTAACTGCTAGAGCATACGGTAGCCTCTGACCTTCAGCGCCGACCGCTTCACTTCGCAGACCCTATCGGGACCGCTGGCACTACCCTGATTACCTCCGAGCAGCGTCACCGTACCTGCGTCCGCACCAGTAATGAAACCGACATGACCCGATGTACGAGGACTAGAAGGTTCGAATACCGCGACGCATCCGGCGACGGGAGCTTCCAACGGTTCACCCCAACTGAGCCAATCTGCGGCCCTTGCCGAATGCTTGTTCGCCGCGCGCACTCTCTCGTCCCCGCTGTTCTCCATGCAGTAGGATACAAAGGCAGCGCACCAAGGAACATCATCTGTGTGGGCTCCGCCAAGCCTAGTAGCAGCGTAATATTTCTCCACTTCCGGATTGCTATTGGATCGCGTCATGTCCTCCGCAACGCCCTTGGCCAGCTCGGCCCGCGCTACACTCATCCAAGCGGGTTCGGCTTCACCGGCTCCCGCCACCGCTGGCATGGGTATATGCCGAATAACTTCAGCATACGCTGTGTTGAGCACATCAGCTAATGTTGTAAGAACAGATTCGATTGGTTTTGCCCCGCCACCCTCAACGACCAGCAACTTCGGATGCGCGCCAATTATCTTGTCTCGAACGTAAACATCGCGATCAGGTCTATTCTGATAGAGGTCCAAGAGTGGCCGATCGATCGTTTCCGCCCTGGGTGCAGCCAGAACTTTCCGTGCCGCCGGCAACCCAAGGAAATGCGCAAGATAAAGCTCAGCCCCCGTGGGCAGCCGGCCCTCAAGAGCGCCGATGCCCATCAGCCCGTCCATGTTCTCGCGCGTGAATGCTGCCGCGACTATTGGTTGGCTTTCCCACCTATCTATATCGGCCAAAGTGATGCCAAATGCGCTTCCGACCTTGTCTATCTGGCCCGCCCAGGTTGTTGGAAGAAACTGGAAAGGACCCGACGCACCAGAGCTGCTGTTCCTGACGTTCTTGATCCGACTTTCATGCCAAGCTGTAGCAAGAAGATATTCGGCACTGGTCTCGAATTGCCGTGCAGCGACCAACACCAGCTCGGCAAAAGCTGGAATGTCGATCTCTTCGCTTGTCGGCGCAACGGTCTTCTCGACGAGCTCGCCGGAAGGCACCCAACCTTCGATCACCAACCCACCGGGCGCGACGGCCCTAATCTGACTGAAACCATTCTCTTCCCGCAGCAGCTCAATCGCAAAATTGGGACGCACTACGGGAGAGTTGCTGGCTGTTCCCGCAGCAGGCCCAGGCAGCGCACGGATAACTTTGCGGACGCGAAGCACGGCCATGTCAAGTCCTTTCAACAACGCTTAGATGAGGCGGTTTTCCAAAGCCGGCGTCACAGCGTCACCAGAGGATTGGCCAAGAGCTTTGGCGATTGCCTCGATTAACTGACGCACACCCGGATCGTTGAGAGTTTGTGAGTTAGTTGGAATCGAAAGTCCGAGATTAAGTTCGTCCGATTTTTTCGATATCTGTTCAATCAGTCCGTTGACCGCGTCAGGCGTAGAGTACGCCGATCGTTCGAAGTAATTCCGATAAAGTGCCATGTCGCACGGACCTTGCTGCCGACTCTGCAAAAGGAGAGTGTCGCGCTGACGCTCATTCAAGCCAGCGTTGGCCCTCGACGCAGGCGGTACGCCCTCGACTTCCTGCCAAAGGGCGATTGCCTCCCTTGTTTTTGGGCCGAGTACATCGCTCTCTTGGACGCATAGATAGCTTTGAATGCGCTGGATTTGGCTGGCGTCCAGGAACTTTTCGGGGCCTTTTGTCCCTGGGAAGATCTGTATCGGAGGTTGTGGCTTGGTCGGATCCGAAGAGTTGTAGGACCGTGGGAGCAGAGATTCGGATCCGAAGGCTCGACCTGGGGTAACGAGGTTGCGAGCTGCTGGGCCATTAAACCCTTCAACGGTAACGCGACCGTCACCAGGTCGGGCTCCGAGGCGAACCTGATCTATAGTTTCACCAACGAGGCTCTTCAGTGCGACGGGCGTGCACAGTTCGACGTAACCGCCAATGGCGTCAGCTGCCTGGGCGCGGGTTTTGATTTCCGGGCTTTCGGGCCCAAATCTACCAGCACGATAGGCATCTGCCGCCTTTGTCTGCAATGTCTTCAGACGCGTCGGCGTGACAGCAAACAGTATCGTTTGCGCACTGCTGTCCATCAGACCTTGCGCCAGTGTGAAGCTGGCACCAACTGCTGCCACTGCGGCCGAGGCCGCTTGCACGAGACCCATTACTGTGGCGGTCGCAGTGCCGACTAATCCCGTGCTCTCACGAAGGCTTCGTTGATTGTCCGCATAGTCGTCCAGAGCCACAAAAAATTCATTGCATCTGAGGTCTACATACGACATGCCACTTAGGGCTATTGAGCTCCACTGCGCGCTTGGATCCGGCGGAAGCCCGTTTCCTCCGTTGAAGGCTATAAGGTACGCGGTTTGATCATTAGACCAACTGGCTGCATCCGCTGCATCGATGCGGGGGTTGACCCCTGTCTTGGCAAGGGCTCTAGTACGCTGATATTCGCCTGGTGTGGTACACGCGGAAAACAAAAGGGGCAATAACGCGCTGGCGGCGGCAATCCGGTGGCGATGAGAAGTTTTCATTCTTGTGAGCCCTTTTTCGTCAGTCACCTGCGCTACAGCAGATCGCGGGGAGACCAAATTTCTGAACGGGAGAGACATCACTCAGCTTGCCAGTCTCTATTAACTGACACTGCTGGTGTTCTGTCGGTCGTCGGACTTGATCGAAGTTGCAGTCGCCTCGCGTTTTCCTGTCATCCGCACGTTCATGAACTTGCCGAGCAGGTCGAACCAGAAGCTGGAGCCGAGGCTCAGGGCGAGACCGGTGATCACGATGCCGACGACGGCCCAGCCGAAGCTCTGTCCGGGTTGTCCTTGGGGCCATCCGTCGGCTGCCCAGCCGGTCCAGCCGATTGGATAGCCGACTTCGCCGATCTTGCTCGTAACTTCCCGGAGCTCACGTTCGGTGCACTCTTTGATGCTATTCCAAGCCTTCGGATCGAGCGGCGCCGAACCGTCGATCGTGCCTCCAGCGACCGGGGTTGCTGTCGTTTCCGACAAACAGAGGGCTGTTAGCTGTCGCTGTCCTGTCTCGCTCGCGTAGAAGCTCTCGGCGGTAGCTACCGCCCGGTTCCTGAGCTCGTCATTGTCCCAGAGCTGCTTGCCAACATAGATGGTGTCGACGTTCAATACCAACGCCACAATAACGCCGATGACGAAGGTGATTCGCTGGGCATTCACCTTGTACCACCCGGCAGCACGATCCATCGTGCTGTCGAACAGGTTTTCGAGTTCCTTGACCGCCGTGTCGACGACGTCGGTAGCCGTCTTCAGTTCACTAACTGCAGCGGACAGGGCGCTAGTAGCTGCTTTCTTGACCTCATCGTTTTGTATGTTGGCGATGACGTTCGTTGCAGTAGCGCCGAATTTGTTGATCCGGCTGCTCAGACCGACGCCCGAGTCGGCATCCTCGAAGAATGCCGCAAGGGCAAAAGCAGGCGCAGGTGCTGGCGGCAATGCGTTGCCGGCCGCCGCACGCTTTGCTTGTCGCCGCGATTGCAGGTCCAGGACCGCCAACGCGAAGTTCCGTCGCGGAATGTAGGCCGGCGGTAGCTTCGGGATGCCGGTAGCATCGTCGACTTCGCCGCGGAAGAGCGGCGCAATCAGCGCGTGTCTGAAGAATTCCGCCTTATCTTCCTTGGTTTTGCCCACCAGCTCGGCAATGGCCTTGACTAGGTTGGCATTCCGCAGGCGGAGAAATGAAGAAAGGAACTCCTGCAGCACCGTGACGATGATGCTCAGAAGGAGATACAGAAATATTAGCCCGATAGCGACATCGAGCATCGGATTAGACAGCATTCCCCCTCCGCACAACCGAGGTTGGCATCGTCTGCGAATGCTGATGGGCGAGCTTCTGTTGGTCTAGGCAAGCGAACCTAGCGGGTCGCTCACCATCCGTTCTTGAAGTTAAGATAGGTTCATCTCTGTCCCGCGCGCAAGAGGCGAAAGTGTGATCATTCTCACTTTTCGCAGCAGCCTGTGCATTGGCCATTCTCGGCCGTATTTGGTTGCCAACGCCGCCGACGTCTCCCGCACAATAGGAAGACAACCCGGATCACGGAACCCATGTTCGCCCCCGACCTTACACTTGAGCAAGCTTGTGGGAGTGTCGATATGCGCTTCACCGTGGTGACCTTCACAGCCGCCGCTGTTCTCGTCTTCGTGTCGGCCGGCGCCCAGCAGTACATGCCGACCGATCCGCCGGCGAACCCGCAGAAGGTGGTGCCGGACCAGCATCTCGAAGTGATCAACGAGAAGCTGATCACGGCCAACCATGTCCTGCAGGAGGCGGCCAGCACGCCGTCGCGGACGGACAAGGCGATCGCCTACGGCCATACCGCTGTGCAGGCCGTGCGCGACGCGCTGGATCGTCTGCCGCAGGAGCAGCAGATGACCTACGAGAAGGCGATTCTGCAGGCTGAGCAGGCGCTGGCGAGCAACGATCCGGCGGCGAGCGCCGACGCGATCACGGAACTGCGCAACGAGGTGCTCCGCATCGCGCAGCGGGGCGGCTAGCGCTCCAGATAGCGGTAGCCGTAGCGCCGCTCGAAGCCGAAGGCGCCGTAGAGCGCCAGGGCGGCCTCGTTGCCCTCCTCGACCTGGAGATAGAGGGTGCCCGCACCGGCTTCCGCCGCCCAGCCGGCCAGCAGGGTCAGGAGGTGGCGGGCGAGGCCGCGGCGACGATAGGGTGCTTGGGTCCGCATGGCGAAGATGCCGGCGAGGCCGTCCTGCACGACGCAGAGGCCCGCGGCGGCGGGCTCCCCTCCGACGGTGGCGAGCGCGAAGCGGTGGGCCGGGCGGATCCGGGCGTAGAGGGCAGCACGCTCGCGGCGGATGGCGTCGGGCCAGCGCGGATCCGCTAGGGCACTCGTCACCGACTGGATCGGGCGATGGTGCAGGTCGACCAGCGCATCCCGTGGTACCGGCGAGCCCGGCACGGGAAGGGGTGCCGTCGCCACGTGCGTCGGCGTGCGGATGGAGTAGCCCTGCGCTTCCAGGAAGCTCGCGAGTTCGTCCGGCTGCGCCCCGTCGGCGAGGTGAAAACAGGCCGGCAGCCCGCGGTCCGCATACCAGGCCTCGACCTCGGCGACCTGACGGTCCAGCGGCCAGGTCGAGGCGAACTCCAGCGTCTGGACCGAATTGAGCCGGCGCGAATGGGCGCCGCCGGCGCGCAGCAGCCAACCGTCGAGCCAGCGTGTCTCGCGCGGCGGCCACGCCCACAAGGCGGCACGCTCGATCCGCCGGATCAGGTCCGGATCTGGTAGCATCGCATCGCGCTTGAGTGCCTGCATCCACTCTGGAATGGTCGCGCCGCTTGCACGCCGCAAGGTCGCCGACACTGCAGCCGAACTGGATCCGACATGAGCGAGCCATCCTCCTTCCGCGGCCGGGTCGCGCTCGTCACGGGTGCCGCCCAGGGTGTCGGCGCCGCGACGGCCCGGCTGATGGCCGCGCGCGGTGCGGCCGGTGTGGCGTTGGCCGACGTCAACGAGGCAGGGGTGAACGCGGTCGCGGCCGAGTTGGAGGGAATGGGCTGTGCGGCCCTGGCAGTTCCGGGTGACCTCGGCGTCGTAGCGAACTGCTTTTCCGCCGTGGACGAGGCGGGCGAGCGGTTCGGCCGGCTCGACTGCCTTGTGAACGCCGCCGGTCTCACCGACCGGGGGACCATCGAGGACACCACGCCTGAACTCTACGAGCGCATCTTCGCCGTCGACGCCCGCGCCCCCTTTTTCCTCATGCAGCGTGCCGTGCCCTGGATGCGACGGGCCGGCGGCGGCACGATCGTCAACATCGTCTCGATCACCGTCCATGGCGGCGCGCCGTATCTGGCCCCCTATGTCGCGGCGAAGGGCGCCCTGGCGGCACTGACGAAGAACGTGGCGGCCTCGCTGCTGCGCGACCGGATCCGAGTCAACGGCATCAATCTGGGGTGGACGCTCACGCCCAACGAGCGGCGCGTCCAGATGGAGGCGCACGGCCAGCCGGAGGATTGGCCCGAGCGGACGGCGGCCACCCTGCCCTTCGGCCGGCTGCTGACACCCGAGGATGCGGCGCAGACCATCTGCTTCCTGGCCTCGGGCGAGAGCAGCCTGATGACGGGTGCCCTGATCGACTTCGACCAGCAGGTGATCGGCGCCTATCCGGCCGCCCGCGACTGACGCCTAGAGATGCGTGCCGCGCTCGCGCCGTCGGATGAGGTGCCGAAGGTCGGTCAACTCGGCCATGGCGTCGACCGGGTCGAGATCGTCGCGGCGCCAGAGCAGGCGCACCATCGGCTCGTGAATCACCTCGTCGAGCGACGGCTCCGTGCCGGCGCGGCTCCACCTGGCGGCGTCGCGATGCGACCGGGGTGCGCCGGCACGTCGGTCATTGCGGATGTGCTGCATGGTCCCCCCTGAGCTGATGTGGGCCTGGATCGGCCTCGATGCGCACACCAATGCACGACCCCGCCGATGGTTCCCAACTTTCGGTTTAGTAACGTGGACAAGGTGTAGCATCGCCCCGGCTCTGGTGACGACAGGTCTTCTGATCTCGGCGTCGCCGGCTGCAGCCGCCTGCGTCTGGGCGTGGGACCTGACCGATCCGAACGAACCGAAGGAGGTCGCGATCTGTCCCGATCCGAGCGAGCCCGCCGGCCGTTCGCCGCTGATTTCGCCGCCGATCATGCTCGATGTCCGGCCGAAGCCGCCCGATGCCGACCGGGCGCCGCAGGGTTGCAATTACCGCCTGCTCTGTTCGGACTCGCACGACGGCGGCGAATGCGGTTGGGACCTGTTGTGCGAGGGCGAGGTTCGCGAACCGGGAGAGTAGGCATGGATCTGGGATTGGGCGGCCGGCGCGCCATCGTCTGCGCCGCATCCAAAGGTTTGGGGCGCGGCTGTGCGACGGCCCTCGCACGGGAAGGTGTGGCCCTCTTGATCTGCGCGCGTGGTGCCGAGGCCCTCGAGTCGACGGCCGCCGCGATCCGGTCCGAGACGGGTGCCGCAGTGCGGACGGTCGCCTGCGACATCGCTACCGAGGAGGGTCGCCGGGCGGTGCTGGACGCCTGCCCCTCGCCCGACATACTGATCAATAATGCCGGTGGGCCGCCGCCCGGCGACTTCGCCGACTTCGACCTCGACGACTGGCGGCGGGCGATCGAGGCCAACATGCTGACACCCCTCGCGCTGATACGTACCGTCGTTCCCGGCATGGTGGAGCGCGGCTTCGGGCGGATCGTGAACATCACCTCGTCGTCGGTGAAAGCCCCCATCCCTTCGCTGGAACTCTCGAACGGCGCCCGGGCCGGGCTGACCGGTGCCGTCGCGGCCCTGGCTCGGAAGACGGTCCGGCATAATGTGACGATCAACAATCTTCTGCCGGGCTCGTTCGACACCGACCGCCTGCGGGGCGGCATGACGAAGGCCGCCACCGCCGCTGGGCAATCGCTCGATGCCTACATGACGGAAGCGGCTGCGCGCACGCCGGCCGGCCGTTTCGGAACGGCCGAGGAGTTCGGCCAGATCTGCGCCATGCTTTGCGCCGCCCAGTCGAGCTATCTGACGGGCCAGAACATCCTCCTCGACGGCGGCGCCTATCCGGGGTTGTTGTAAGGCGGCCCGCTACTTCGAGGGGTACGGCTCCCACCAGTGGGTGAAGACGGGCTCCGACTTCGTGCCGAGCGAGCGGATGTAGGCGGTCAGGTTGGTGAGATCCTGGGTCGTCACGTAGCGCCGGAAAGCCGGCATGCCGGAGTCGGAGCCGTCGCGCACGATCTCGCTCACATCGTCGTCCATGCCGCGCAGTTTCGGACCCATGGCGCCGGCCCCGTTCATGCCGTGGCAGCCATAGCAGTTCAGCTTGAGGAAAAGGCGGCGCCCTTCGGAGCTTGCCGGCAGCGGTGTGGAGGCCGCCGCCAGGGCTGCGTTCGATCCGGTGATGGTACCAACGAGCCCCGGCACGGGACCCGTCAGCATGGCGGCGATCAGTACGACGGCGACCCGCAGGTTGGGGGTCGCCGTCGAGACGACGGCCGGAATTCGGCGCAGCGTCTCAAGGTGTCGAGGCGCCATCGTCCTTCTCCACAAGTGGCACGCCATAGTCGAGCAGGATGGCCCGGATCTCGGGGCCGCGCCGGTCGAGCACGGCGTCGATCTGCGTGAGAAGCTCCGTGTCCTTCTTCCGCACGCCGACCGACATGTCGTAGGCGAAGGCCAGGGCGGGATCGGCCGGGTCCGCCAGAACGGGTGCCACCTGCAGAGTGTCGGCATGCCGCTTGGCGAAGTAGCCGGCGAAGGGTCCCCACACGATGGCGACGTCGATCTCCCGCTTCGCCACCGCGTCGACGATCACGCCCGACGGGTCGGCGATCGAGGACTCGCCCCACATCGGGTAGCCGACGACGTGCTGGAAAAGCCCGCGGCGGGCCAGGGCCTGGGCCGGCGGCGTGTTGGCACCTTCGGCACCCAGCGCCTGAAGCCCGATGCGGAGATTACCGAGGGCCGGGTCGTCGAAGGACGAAGGGGCACCACCCTGGCCGGACGGCGTCACGAACGCATAGGACGAGCGATAGTAGGGCTTCGAGGTGGCGAGCGTGGGCCAGCCGGTGGGCACACCCATCACCACGTCGCACTCGTTCGCCTGTATGGTGCGCCGCATGAACCCGCGATGCTGGGACAGCCAGTAGTAGGTGAGGTCGGCACCGAGATCCGCCGCCAGAAGGGCGGCGATCCTGTTCTCGAAGCCTCCACCCTCGCGATTGCTGAACGGGAGGTTGCGAGGGTCCGCGCAGACACGAAGCTCGCGGGCGGCCGCCGCACCCGCGGCGGTCAGCGCCACCAGGAAAGCCAGCGCGAGCCGGACGCGGCGCACCGCTAGGAGGCCAGCTTGAAAACGTGGACGACGCCACCGCCGACGGGGGGTGTCCGCGGCGGCGGCACGTCCTCCCATTCGCCCCTGGTCGCGGGACAGGCGCCGCCGGCAAAGCCGCCGGCGAGCCAGCCCACGCCGGTGGTCACGGCGATGCGCTGCTTGCCGTCGGCCCCGGTGAAGCTGATCGGGCCGGAGACCACGCCGCAGTCGAGGCGCGTCTCGAACAGCTTGGCGCCGGTCTTGGCATCGACGGCACGAAGCCACTTGTCGAGCGTGCCGTAGAAGACGACACCGCCCGCCGTCGCCAGCGTGCCGCCATAGAGCGGCAGCGTCTCGTTCACGGTCCAGGCGGCACGCCCACGGGCACCGTCCCATGCCACGAGAGCACCCATGTTCCCGCCGGGGCCGGGCTTGATGGCGATGTCGGCACCCATGAACGGCGTGCCGGCGATGAACTGGGCCTTCAGCGGCTCCAGGTCGTCGCAGAAATTGATCGCCGGCACGTAGAACAGCTTGGTTTTCGGCGAGTAGGAGGCGGGCTCCCAGTCCTTCACGCCCAGCGGTGAGGGACAGATGTCGGTCGTGGTCGCCCCCTGGTGCGGGACCTTGGCCGGATCGACCGAGGGCAGACCCGTCGCGAGGTCTACCCCGCTCGCCCAGTTCACCGCACCGAACGGCTTTGCGACCAGAAGCTCGCCGCTGTTGCGGTCGAAGGTGTAGGCGAATCCGTTCTTGTCGAAATGGACGAGGGTCTTGCGCGTCTGCCCGCCGATGGGGAGATCGGCGACGATGTTCTCGTTGATCGAGTCGAAGTCCCAGCCGTCGTGCGGCGTGAACTGGTAGGCCCAGACCACCTCGCCGGTCGCCGGCTTGCGGGCGAAGACACTGGCACCCCATTTGTTGTCGCCGGGGCGCATGTCCGGGTTCCACACGCCGGGATTGGCCGTGCCGTGGAAGAGGAGATCGAGCGTGGGATCGTAGGTGAGCCAGCCCCACACCGTGGCACCGCCCTGCCTCCACGCCTCGGCGGGCCAGGTCGAGACGCCGAGGTCGGTGCCGCGATCCTTCGCGTAGAAGGGCCGGAACGAGGGTCCGATCTTCACGTCGGCGTCGGGGCCCGTGTTGTAGGCCCGCCAGAGCTGCTTGCCGGTCTTTAGGTCGAGTGCGGCGATCCAGCCGCGGATGCCAAGCTCCGCACCCGAGTTGCCGACGAAGACACGAGTGCCGACGATCAGCGGCGCCATCGTGATGGTCTCGCCGGTCGCGGGATCGCCGAGGCGCGTGCGCCAGACCTGCCTGCCGGTGACGGCGTTCACGGCGACGGTGCTGTCGTCCAGCGCATTGTAGACGATCTTGCCGTCGCCGTAGGCGGCCCCGCGGTTGACCACGTCGCAGCAGGCGACACCGCGCGCGTACTCGTCCACCTCGGGCGTGAAGCTCCACAGAAGCTTGCCGCCTTGCGCCAGATCCAGCGCGTAGAGCCGGTTCGGGAACGGGGTGACCACGTACATGGTCGTGCCGACGACAAGCGGCGACGCCTCGTGACTGGCGCTCACGCCGGTCGGGAAGTTGAACTCCTCGGTGAGGCCGGCGACGTTGTCCGGCGTGATCTGGGCCAGCGTGCTGTAGCGCGTACCCTGAAGCGTACCGGAGGGTGTGGTCCACGCGGCGCCCGCGGCATGCGCGGTCATCGTCGAGGCCACGGACAACGCACAGACCAGTGCCTGCTGTGCGAGGCGTACTGCCATCGCCCGCCAGACGGCGCCGCACGGAATCGAGACTTTTAGGGTTGCGATCTGCATCAGCCCCCTGCCCTCAGGCCGCTGCACCTCGCTAGAGCAACTACATGAAAGCTCGCTTAAATCAATTCACGATTCAACCATTGGATGAAAAGCTTCCTGCTCACCAGTCATCGCCCCAGGCGGCACCGTAGACGGTGCTCCAACGTGCGGCGGACTGCTGATCGAAACCGACCGCGATCGCCTGGCCCCGGGTCAGCCGCTGAAAGCCCTCGAACTGCTGGGCGTCGCCGACATAGATGCAGCCGCAACCCTCGGGGTCGGCCATGACGTAGCGGACGCTGCCAAGCCGCGGAACAGCCACGATCTGTCCGGGCGGAAGCTGGCCGAGGCTTTCCTGCTGCGATGCCGATGCCGGCGACATCCGCTTGAAGCCGGCGGCTTCGAGCAGCGAGACCTCGTTGCTCGGACCGTCGCTTCCCTGGCAGGCGGCGAGGAAGACGGATACGGCCAAAAGGCCGGCGCAGCGGATCGTCACGGCCATGGGATGATCTCCGACCGGAAGGGCGTCACGGTCGCGGCACGAGCACTTCCGAGTAGGCCGAGTGCGTGCGGGCGCCGATGATCTTCAGGGCACCGGGCAGGATGGAGTAGTCCAGATCGCCGGCAAAGCGGCCGATCTCCCCGTCCAGCGTCGCCTGCGTCCGGGCCGGGTTTCCGCTGCGGCGTAGGACGACCTTCCGTGCCGGCAGGCTCTTGAGGTGCTCCAGGTTGCGCCACTCGCCCGAGACCACCGCAAGCGCCGCACGCGAGCGCGAGACGGCCCCCGATGCCCTGAGCAGCAGCACCTCCAGCGTGCCCGCATCGAGACAGGCGCGCCGCCACGGCGTGCCCTCGAACATGTTGTTCGTCACCAGCACGGCATCCGCCGTCAGCTGCTCGGCCCTACCGTCGATCTCGACCTCGACCTCGACGGGCCGGATGCGGACCAGAGCACGCAGTGTCGCCACCACGGTGGCAAGGCCCCGGCTGAAGGGGATCTGGCGCCGCGTGCGTTCGCGCTCGTTGGCGACATCGAGGGCGAAGCCCAGGCCCGAGGCGCTGTGGAAGAGCGTGCCGTTCACCGAGCCGAGGTCGATCCGGCGCACCGTGCCGTGGTGCAGGGTCGAGATGTCGGCCTCGAGCGGACCCAAAAAGCCGAGGTCCCGCGCCAGCAGGTTGAGCGTGCCGAGCGGCAGCACGCCGACCGGCAGATCGCGCTTCAGGATGGCCCTGAGGAGCGCCGTGACGGTGCCGTCGCCGCCGACCAGAACCGGGACGACGTCCGCATCCGTCGACTGTCCGAGCCGGGCTTCCAGATCGGCCACGGCGCCGAAATGGACCTCGCAGGAAGCACCCACCGCGGCGAAGCCCCTCTCGAGCCGGCTGCGGAGATTCGCGGCACCGACCTCCAGCACCGTCCCTGCTCTATCGTTGACGAGAACGTGGTAGCTGCGACCGCGCCTGGGTTCCGTCTTGCCGAAAATGGTCAGTCTAGCACCTCGATCGTATCGACCCGCTCGGGATGGAAGGCGAGCCGGTCCTTGATATCCGCCACGGCGGGAAACGGCTCTTCGTAGCTCCACACGGCGTTCGCCGCCACGTGGTCGCCGACACGGATCGAGAAATAAGCGGCGTCGCCCTTGTACGGGCAGTGCGAGGTGTGGCTCGTGCGCTCGAGCAGGTCCATGCGCACGTCGGCGCGGGGAATGTACTGCACCGGCCGGTAACTGGCCTCGCGGAGCTCGACCGCGTGGGTCGTATTCGCGATCACCTGCCCGCGGGCCACAACGCGGACGCGCCGAGGCTGGGGTGCGGTCGTGATCGGATGGTCGGGGCTCGGCTGCTTCATCGGTGGCCTCCACCTGCTGGCATGGCGATGACGGCCAAGGTGGCAGTCCGAAGCGAGGAGGAAAGGCCCAGTGTCAGGCGGCGGACGCGATCCTCTCCGCGGCGCGATCGAGTTCTCCCAGAGGCAGATGGCAGCGGACCTCGTGCAGGGTTCCGATCGCCCGCAAAGGCGGCTCCCGCTGCTCGCAGATCGGGCCGATCTTCCGCCGGCAGCGCGTGTGGAAGACGCAGCCCGAGGGTGGGTCGAGGGCACTCGGCACGTCGCCTTCCAGCCGGATGCGATCGCCCGCGTCGCCTTCGAGCGATGGGACCGCCGATATCAGCGCGTGGGTGTAGGGGTGATGCGGCCCGGCGATCACCTGCTCGGAAGGGCCAATCTCCATGATCCGGCCGAGATAGAGGACGGCGATCCGGTCGGCCAGATAGCGGACGACGGCGACGTCGTGGGAGATGAAGAGGTAGCTGACCCTGTACCGCGCCTGCAGCTCGGCCAGCAGGTTGAGGATGGCGGCCTGCACCGAGACGTCGAGGGCGGAGGTCGGCTCGTCGCACACCACGATCTTCGGCTCGCCGGCGAAGGCGCGGGCGATGGCGACCCGCTGCTTGAGACCTCCCGAAAGCTGGCGCGGCTTCGAATCGAGATAGCGGTCGGCGAGGCGCACCGAGTTGACCAATTCGACGGTCCGGTCGCGCTCGGCCCGGCCCGTCAGCCCGCCCAGACGGTGCAGCGCCCGGCCGACGATGCGGCGCACACTGTGGGCGCGGTTGAGCGCCGAGTCGGGGTTCTGGAAGACGATCTGCAGCGCCTTGACGGCGTCCTCCGGCCGGCCGCCGAGAAGGCCTGCCAGGGACTTGCCGTCGAGCCAGATGTGACCGCCGGGATCCGGAGCCGCGAGCCCCAGCAGCACCTTGGCGAAGGTCGACTTGCCGCTGCCGGACTCGCCGACGAGGCCGAGCGTCTCGCCGGGCCAGATGGCGAGCTGCACATCCTTCAGCGCGTGCACCGGTGCCGCGCTGCTGCCGAAGGTCTTGGCCACGGTCTGGACGTCGAGCAACGGCGTGCCGGTACGATCGACGGCAACATCCGCATCGAGATCGGACGGCGCACTGCGCGGCAGGCCGGGTGCCTGCTCGGCATGATGACAGCGTGCGAGGCGCCCACTCACCTCGCGAAGCTGCGGGCGCTCCGTGCGGCAGCGCTCGTCGGCCAGGGCGCAGCGGGCGGCGAAGGCGCAGCCCGAGATCGGCTCGCCGGGGCTCGGCAGGAAGCCCGGGATGGTGTCGAGCCGGCCATGGTCCTTGCGCTGGCCGGGACGCGGCAGGCAGCGCAGCAGGGCCACGGTGTAGGGATGGTGCGGGTCGTGGAAGACGCGGTCGGTGGCACCTTCCTCGACCAGAGTGCCGGCATAGAGCACGCCGACGCGGTCGCACATGCGGGCAACGACGGCGAGGTTGTGGCTGATGAAGAGGATCGAGGTCGACAGCTCGCGGCGCAGCTGGGCGATCAGGTCAAGGACCTCGGCTTCGACCGTCGCGTCGAGCCCGGTGGTCGGCTCGTCCAGGATGAGGAGCGCCGGATCGGCCGAGAGCGCGGCGGCGATGCAGACGCGCTGCTGCATGCCGCCCGAGAGCTGGTGCGGGTAGCGGTCCATCACCGAGCCTGGGTCGGCGATGTGGACGCGACGCAGCATCGCCAGCGCCCGGTCGCCCGCTTCGGCGGCATCGAGGCCGTTGATCTCGAAGCTTTCGCGGAGCTGCCGGCCGACCCGCAGCGAAGGATTCAGCGCCTTGCCGGGGTCCTGATAGACCATGGCGACCTTGCGCGCGCGCAACTGCTGCAGCTCGCCGGCACCCATCGCCAGGACGTCGCGGCCGTCGACGCTGATGCTGCCCGCCGTCACGCGACCGTTCGGCGGCAGATAGCGGACGGCCGTCAGCGCCACCGTCGACTTGCCGCAGCCCGATTCGCCGACGAGCCCATAGGCCTCGCCGCGACCGATGGAGAACCCGACCTGCCGCAGCACGGCCAGCTCGCGCCGCTTCACACGAAAGGCGACCTCCAGGTCGCGGATCGCCAGGACCGGCTCACTCATTGAAGACACCGGCGATGCCGTCGGCGACGAGATTGACCGCGATGACCAGCGACGCGATGGCCAGCGCGTCGAACAGCACGGTCCACCAGTAGCCGCCGCCGATCAGGCCGTAATTGCTGGCGATGCTGAGGCCCCAGTCCGGCGAGGGCGGCTGGATGCCGAAGCCGATGAAGCTCAGTGTAGCAACGGTGAAGATCGCGTAGCCGAGGCGCACCGTCGTCTCGACCAGAATGGGTGGGACGACGTTCGGCAGGATCTCGGCGAACATGATGTGGGCCGCACTCTCGCGGCGGAGCTGGGCAGCGGCGACATAGTCGAGCTCGCGCTCGGCCAGCACCGCCGAGCGCACCGTCCGCGCCACCAGCGGCATGAAGAAGACGCCGATGACGACGATCACAGTGAAGGTCGACGCACCCAGGGCCGCGAGCGCCAGCAAAGCGACGATGACGAGCGGGATCGCCAGGAGAGCGTCGATGATGCGGCCCACGACCTCGTCGACGATGCCCCGGAAGTAGCCGGTCAGGAGGCCAAGCGCGGTGCCGCCGAGCGTGCCGAGCAGCGTAGCGAGCGGTGCCACCGTCAGGATGTCGCGCGAGCCGACGATGACGCGCGAGAAGACGTCGCGGCCCAACTGGTCGGTGCCGAACCAGTGCGTCGCCGAGGGCGGTGAGAGGGAATCCAGGATGTCGTCGGCCAGCGGGTCGTAGGGGACGAAGTATTGGCCGAACAGGGCGCAGACGATCCAGAACAGGACGATGGCGGCCCCGACGAGGAAAGTCGGCGTGCGCGCCAGCATGCCGAGGCGGTCGGCGAGATCGCTGCGCGGCCGAGCGACTTGCGGGGGTGCCACCGACTCCAGCGACGCGGTGCTCATGCCGCCCCGCCCAGCCGGATGCGCGGGTTGAGGATCGAGTAGAGCAGGTCGGCCAACAGGTTCGCCAAGGTGTAGAGGATGCCGATCGTCAGGACGCCGGCTTCGAGCATCGGGAAGTCCTTGGCCTTCGCCGCCGAGAAGATAAGCGCCCCGATGCCCTGGTAGCGGAAAAGGATCTCGACCACGACGAGGCCGCCGATCAGGTAGCCGGTCTGGGTGGCGATGACGGCGATCGTGGGCAGCAGTGCGTTGCGCAGCACGTGGCGGCGCAGGACCTTGTGCCAGGGCAGGCCCTTCAGCACGGCCGTTCGGGTGTAGTCGGCCTGAAGCGCCTCGACCGTGCCGGCGCGCGCCATCCGCGCGATGTAGCCGAAGAGGACAAGGAAGAGCGGGATCGAGGGCAGGATCAGGTGGTAGATCTGGGTGAGCGGCCCCGCCCCTTCCGGCCAGCTCGCCGAGAGCGGGAACCAGCGCAGCCAAATCGCGAAGACGAGGATCAGCACGATGCCGGAGACGAACTCCGGCAGGGCCGTGGCCGACAGGCCGAAGATGCTGATGATCCGATCGAGCGGACGGTTGGCGTGCAGGGCCGCGACGACGCCACCCAGGATCGACAGCGGGACCACCAGCACGAAGGCGACGAGCCCGAGCTTCAGCGAGTTGAGGAGGGCCGTCGTGATGAAAGGGCGGACCGGCGAGCGGTAGACATAGGACATGCCCATGTCGCCCCGCACGAAGTTGCCGATCCATTCGAGGTACTGGACCAGCAGCGGCCGGTCGACGCCCAGCTGATGGCGAAGGGCGTCGACCGCACGCTCGTCGGCCAGCGGCCCCAGGACCGCGCGTGCCACGTCGCCCGGCAGGACCTGGCCGCCGACGAAGACCATCAGGCTGAGCAGGAACAGCGTCACGACCGCCAGGGCCAGCCGTGTCGCCAGAAAGCGCAGGATCACCGATGCGGCCGATCCGGCAGCACCGGTCTCTCGGACACCCCGGTCCTCACGCCGCGATCGAGGCTTCGCCGAGGAAGAGCTGGCCCATCGCCGTCGGCTGCACGCCCGCAGCCTTGGGGTTGGTGGCCGTCAGGAAGTCGTAGAAGTAGCCGAAGATGACCGGCGTCTCCTGCAGCAAGAGTCGCTGGATCTTGCCCGCGACCGCCCGCTGGCCTTCGAGGTCGAGGGCCGCGATGTAGCTCTTCGCCAGCTGATCGTATTCGGCGTTCTTGAAGTGGGCCGAGTTCCAGGTGCCGTCGCTCATCAAGGGTGCGGCCAGGACCACGTTGGGCACGCCCCGGTGGCCGTAGTCGGTGATGCCGAACGGCGAGTCGAGCCAGGGCGACTTCCCGAACACGGCGTCGCCGTAATAGGCACCCTGGTCGAGCACGTTCAGCTCGACCTCGAGCCCGATCTCCTTCACCGCGTTCTGGATCAGTACCGCATAGTCGGGCAGTTCCAGGTAGCGCTCGGTCGTCAGCGTCACCTTGGTGCCGGGCTTGAGGCCGCCGGCCTCCGCCAGCTGCTTCGCCTCGGCGAGGTTCTTTTCGCGCTGCGGCACGGTCGGGTCGGTCGAGGGATAGACGGCGGCGAACGGGCTGTCGTTGCCGACCTGTGCCCTGCCCTTCATCAGACCCTGCACGATCCGCGCGCGGTCGAGGCAGAGTGCCACCGCCCGGCGTACGCGCGGGTCCTGGAACGGCTCGGCATCGTTGCGCAGGTGGACCTGCTGATGGGTCGTCGCCTTCAGCGAGATGATGTTGACGTTCGGATCGTTCAGCAGCCCGACGCCGGCCAGCACCGGAAGCTGGTTGATGACGTCGATCTGCCCGCCCTGCAGCGCCAGGATCTGCGGCTGGATGTCGTTGAAGAAGGTGAACTCGGTCCGATCGAGCAGCGCCTTCGGACCCCAATAGTCGTCGTTGCGGACGAAGGAGGCGCCGACCTTGGGAATGAACTTCTCGATCCTGAATGGCCCGGTGCCGATGAAGGTCTTCTCCCAGTCGCCGGCATAGTCGGCGGGGAGGATGATGGCGTTGTAGTTGTCCGAGGAGACGAGATAGGGGAAATTGCCGTTCGGTGCGTCGAGCTTGAACTCGACCGTGTAGTCGTCGACCGCCCGCGTGTTGCCGGTGGTGAGAACGCCCGTGAAGACCGAGAGGGCGTTGGACGAGTTGGCGGGGTTCGCGAGTCGATCGAAGGTGGCGACGACGTCGGCCGCCTTCATCTCGCGGCCGTCGTGGAATTTCACCCCCTGGCGCAGCTTGAAGGTCCAGACCGTGCCGTCCTGATTCGGCGACCAGCTGAGCGCCAACTGCGGCTTCAGGACGAGGTCCGGCCCATCGATGCAGAGGAACTCGCCCGACTGCTGCAGCAGGATGAGCCCGCCCGTGTCGGCGATGCTGACCGGCTCGACGGCCGCCGCCGGCACCTGCTGGCCGATCCGCAGCGTTCCGCCGGTGGCACCGCGCGCCGCCCGCGGCAATCCACCCAGACCGAAACCGGCGGTGATCGCACCCAGCAGCGGCAGCGAAAGGCCCAGCACCGAGCCCTGACGGAGGAAGTCGCGGCGATCGATCCGGCCGGCGACCAGGCTGTCGATCAGGTGGCTCTGCGCCTCGCCGCTCCGGCGGCGGACGGCGTCGACAAGCCTCAGGTCCCTCGGCATCGGTGCGCTCCAGATTGGCCGGCGTTTCTCTCTGCCGGGATGCTGCCCGTCGCTGGAAGGGATTTCAATGCCGTCCGCGGGAGGTCAGGCCGCACGACCGTAGAAGCCCACGCGCTCCTCGGGCGTGAACATCACGCCGGGCCGGTCGTAGTAGGAGAAGACGGCGATCACGCGCTCGCGGGGGCCGCGGACCGGGGTGACACGGTGCGCGGTGTTCCGGCCGCGGAAGACGTTGAGCGTCCCGGGTGCCAGCGGGCGGACCTGGATACCCGGATCCTGGCCCTGCACCAAGCGAGCCACGCCCTCATAGTTCGGATCGGTCTCCGAGCGCAGATCGCGCCGGTACTCGAACTCGCCGCCGGCGTCCGGCGCCTGAAGCAGCAGTGTGGTGGTGAACTCCGACCGGTCGAAGTGCCAGTTCAGCGCCTCGCCGGCGCGGTAGGCCATGACGTTGGCGCGCGCCAGCGGGTCGGCCATCGGGTGCAGGGTCTGTCGCTCCATCGCCGCGGCCAGGAACCGCGCCAGCGGCGGCCATTCGTAGATCGCCAGCAGCAGGCTGCCGGGGATCTGGTCGGCGCAGACCGTGTGGTTGATCGTCTCGAACGGTGCCAGGGCCGGGTGATCCGCCGGCAACCCCTCGACGGTCGGCCGGAAGTAGATGTTGTGCCGGCGCGCATGGGTGAACGCCGAGGACGCCATCACCGGCGCCACCTCGGCCATGATCTGCGCCAACGCGTCAGCGTGGACGAGACCCGGAAGGTCGAACATCCCCTCGGCCTGCAGGGCGACGCGGCATTCCTCGACCAGGCGCTTGCCCTCGGTGCCGTCGAGACGGTCGAGGGGATGGCGATCCAGATCGAGACACTCTTCCACGCGACGTCCGCTCATCATCCCAATCCCGCCGTAGAGGCCAGCGCCTCCCGCAGCTTGGGCTGCCGGAGACCGGGCAGCAACTGCTCCGCGTAGCCCACGACTGGCGCCATGCGTCGCGCTTTCTTGGCGGCGTGGTTCTGCGCGATGTCGGCCAGGCGGTGGACGAGGTAGGGGTTCTTGAATCGGCCGAGCGTGGTGGTCCTGTAGGCCGACGCCTCGACACCGAGGCCGAGCGCCGCCAGCACCGGCAGGACCTCCTCGTCGTAGAGGGCGTCGAGGCCGGCCGAGAGTGCCGGATCCTCCAGCGCCACGCGCACGGTAAGATCGCGCGGTCGGTGCTCGATCAACCAGCGCTCCGCGAGCCAAGTGTGGCCGAGATTGAGGATGAAGAGCTTCAGCCGCTCGTAGCGGGTGAGATCCGGCGTCACCATGACGTCGGCATGCTGGCAGGGCGGCTGCAACCCGGGCTGGTCCTGGATCGCCCACAAAGCATAGGGCTCGGCGACCGCACCCACCGGATCGAGCGACTCCGAGACGATCCGGTCGATGAGCGAGCTGGCCCAGAAGCAGTCTTCGCCGAGCCAGCGCCGGAATTCAGGCTCCAGTCCCCAGTCGGTGGCGAGCCCGGTGACGATGCCCTTCAGCACCTCGCCATTGTTCGAAACCAACTCCAGCGGAAAGATCTGTGGCGGTGACCCACCGCTGCGCCAGCGGGCTTGCAGCAGCTTCAAAAGTTTCGCCGGAAACGATCGCGGTACTCGGTCCGACGCGCGGTCGGACGGGTCCAGCTCGTAGCCCCTGTCAGCCGTGTTGGAGAGGATCGTCGTGATCGGCCCGCGGACCAGCGCCTCGATCTCGTCCCAATCCTCGGCGGCACCGTAGGCCGCGACCACGCTGGTGACGCGGACCTCCCGATCGACTGGCGAGCCGTTCTCGAGCCCGCGGATGCGGACCGGGAAGCCGCCACCCGCCGCTAGCGCCGCTGCCCGGCGCTTTGCGGCCTCGCTGCCTGTGGTCTGGACCGCCGCGATTGGCCCCACCGCCTCGCCGCGCGCCAACGCCTCGCCGATCATCAGGTCGGCATGGGCCTGGAGCAGGCGGCCGGTGCCGAACTGAAGGATCCCAGGGGTCACGCCCCGATCTCGACCACCGCCTTCACCACACCGGTGTCCGGCCGCACCCAGGACGGGAACTCGCCGACCGAAGCTGCCAAGGGTGCGCGATGGCTGATCAGGCTGGCCGCAGGCACGCGCCGGCTGCGGATCGCATTCACCACGGTGGCGAAGTCCTCGGGCGTCGCGTTGCGCGTCGCCTTCACCGTCATCTCGCGCTTGTGCAGTTCGGGATCGGAGAAACGCAGGTCGGTCTTCACGATGCCGGCGAAGACGAGCGTACCGCCATGCGCCACATAGCCGAAGCTCGCCTCCATGGCAGCGGCGTGACCCGTGGCGTCGAGCACCAGTTCGCACAGCTCGCCGTCGGTCCGCTCCAGCAGCCGGTCGCGCAGGTCGGGTCCGGCCGGCATCGTGCTCTCGAAGCAGAGCCGGTTCGCGACGGCGAGGCGGTCGGCCCGGGTGTCGACGACGGTGACCTCTGCCCCTCGCTCGCGGAGGAACAGGGCCGAGGCGAGCCCGATCGGGCCGGCACCGATCACGACCGCCTTGGTGCCGGGCGGCGGCGAGGCCCGCCTGGCCGCATGGGCGCCGATGGCCAGGAACTCGACCAGCGCCATCTCGTCGAGCGACAACCCCTCGGCCGGCACGGCGAAGGCCTCGGGCACGGCGACGTAGTCGCACATCCCACCGTCCTGGTGCACGCCGAGGACCGACAGCTTGGCACAGCAGTTCGTAAGCCCTTTGGCGCAGGCGCCGCAGGTGCCGCAGGAGAGATACGGGATGATGAAGACCTCGGTGCCGGCCTTCAGCTTCGTGCCGTTGCCGCCGACGACCACGCCCGAAAGCTCGTGGCCCATCACCCGTGGATAGGCCAGGAACGGGTGGGTGCCCTCGAAGATGTGGAGGTCGGTCCCGCACACGCCCATCCGCCGGACCGCGATGAGCACTTCGCCCGGTGCCGGCTCGGGCTTCGGCCGCTCCACGAGCTTGAGCACGCCCGGGGTCTCGCACACGACTGCCAGCATGATGGTCTCCTCCCTTCGCCCCGAGATACGCCCCTGCACACGTTCGGTCGATGGTTCCGGCCGCATGGCCGAACCGCCGTAGGAACGCCCTCCCCGAAGGCTCGATTTCCGGCTATCTTCTGGTTCACAAAGGAAATTTTGATAGGGTAGGCAGGCGCGGTGGATTTGGTGGCGTGGCTTCGCGAGTTGGGCCTCGAGCAATATGTTCAGGTCTTCGCCGACCACGCCATCGACTTCGAGGTCCTGGTCGATCTCGACGATACCGACCTCGAGAAACTGGGCATCCTGCTCGGCCACCGGAAGAAGCTCCTGCGAGCGATCGCGGCCCTGCGCGAGGAGCCGATCCGCAACACGGCCGCCGCTCTACCGGCCGTACCCGTAGCGCCAACGGTCAACGCCGAACGGCGCCAGATCACCGTCATGTTCGTCGATCTCGTCGACTCGACCGCACTGTCGACGCGCCTCGATCCCGAGGATCTGGGTCGGGTCCTCGGGATGTACCAGACGACCGCGGCCGGCGAGATCGCAGCCTTCGGCGGTCATGTCGCCCAGTTCATGGGCGACGGCATCCTCGCCTATTTCGGCTGGCCCAAGGCGCAGGAGAACGCCGCGGAGCGGGCCGTGCGCACAGCACTGGCCATCATCGAGGCCGTCGGCCGGCTGCGGGCGCCGGACGGTACGCCGATCGAGGCACGGATCGGCATCGCCACGGGGCTCGTCGTGGCCGGCGACGTCTCGGTGGACAGCAGTGCCCTGCAGACGACCGTCGTCGGGGAGACACCGAACCTCGCGGCACGGCTGCAATCGCTGGCAGTGCCGGGGACGGTGGTGATCGCCCGGTCAACGCACAGGCTCGTGGCCGACAAGTTCGACTGCCACGACCTTGGTGCGGTCGAGATGAAGGGCTTCACCGCCCCGGTGCACGGCTTTCGTGTCGTCGGGCCGCGTGGTGTCGACGACCGGCCCGCCCGGGAGGGTGCTACCAAGCGGCCGCCGCTCGTGAATGGGCATCGCGAGCTTGCGCTGCTCGACGAGCGGTGGCGGACCGCCAAGGAAGGCAACGGCCAGGTCGTGCTGATCTCGGGCGAGGCCGGAATCGGCAAGAGCCGGATGGTGGCGGCCTTCCGCGAGAGGCTGCGGAGCGAGAACGTCCTGACGATGCGCTATCAGGGCTCACCCTACTACACCGGCACCACGCTCTATCCCGTCGTCGACCAGTTCACCCGGGCCGCCGGCTTCGCCCGCGGCGACGATGTCCGGACCAGGGTCGACAAGCTCGCTCGCCTGCTGGGCGAGGCGGACCCGGACGTGGCCACCGGGCTTCCCTTTATCCTGGAGCTGCTGTCCCTCGTCGACGACCGGTACACGGTGCCGGCCGCAATGACCCCGCACGAGCGTCGCGCGGCGACGTTCCGCGCCCTCCTGCGCCAGCTCGAGGGTTTGGCCGCCCGCGCTCCGGTCTGCATCGTGCTGGAGGACGCGCACTGGCTCGATCCGACGACGACGGAGATGTTCGGTCAGGTCATCGAGCGGCTGGTCGACCTCCCGGCGCTGCTCGTCGTCACCTTCCGCCCGGACTTCGCGCCGCCATGGCGTGCGGCGACGCACGTCACCACGGTGAGCATGTCGAGGCTGGCGGCCGCGGCCGCCGAAGCGCTCGTTGGCCATCTGATGGCCGGCCGCCGCCCGCCCAACCGGCTCATCAACGAGATCCTGGCGAAGACCGACGGCGTGCCGCTCTTCGTCGAGGAACTGACCAAGGCCGTACTCGAGACCGGCCTCTTGCGCGACGAGAACGGCGAGGACAGCGGAGCCACACCCCAACTCGCCATTCCCTCGACCCTGCAGGACTCGTTGATGGCCCGCCTCGACCGGCTGGGCGACATGAAGCAGGTGGCCCAGGTCGGCTCGGCGCTGGGCCGTTCGTTCAGCTACGAGCTCATCTCCTTCCTCTCGCCGCTACCCGCGACGGAGCTGGACGAGGCGTTGCGGCAGCTCACCGACTCGCAGCTCATCTACACGCGCGGCACGCCGCCCAATGCCGACTACGTGTTCAAGCACGCGCTGGTCCAGGAGACCGCCTACGAGAGCATGCTGCGCAGCCGGCGCCGCTCGCTGCATCGGCAGATCGCGGAGACCCTCGTCGAGAGGTTCCCCGAGACCGAGCGCTCGCAGCCCGAGATCCTGGCGCATCACTTCGCCCTCGGTGGCGAGGCGCAGCAGGCGATCGACCTCTGGACCGAAGCCGGCAGGCGTGCTGCCCAGCGATCGGCGGATGCCGAGGCGCTGAACCATTTCGAGAGTGCCCTCGACCTGCTGCACACGCTGCCGGCCGCACCGGAGCGCGACCACCAGGCGCTGTCGATCCGCGTCGCACTCCTGACCCCGGTGATCGCCATCAAGGGCTATGCGAGCCCCGAGACGGCGAGTGCCGTCGCGGCGGCCCGCTCGCTGAGCGAGAAGGGTGCCGCTCCCGGCTCGTTCTTTCCGATCATGTACGGCGAATGGACCTCGAACATGGTCCGCGGGAACATCGCCACCGCACGCACGCAGGCGGAGCGCTTCTTTCGCCTCGCCGAAGCCGAGGCGGATTCGACCCCGCTCATCGTCGGTCGGCGGATGATGGGCTTCTCGCTTTTCGGGCTCGGCGAGTTGCCGGAGGCGAGCCGTCACCTGCACGAGGTGATGAAGCTCTACGACCCGGCACTGCACGCCAGTTCGGCCTTCCTCTACGGCCACGATTCACGCGTCTCGGCACTCTGCTTCGAGGCGCTGACACTCCTCGTCCTGGGTCGTATCGGCGACGGCCTGGACGCCGGTAGTCGAGCGCTCCGGTTCGCCGAGGCGATGAGCCATGCCAATACGCAGGCGATCGCCATGTGTCTCGCCGGTGCCCTCGTGCAGCAGTTGGTGGGCGACGCGGAGGCCTGCCGCGAGCTCGCAACGCGGACCATCGAGCTCGCCGAGCAGCGCAACCTCGCCTTGTGGATCGAGACCGGCCGGATCCTCGAAGCCTGGGCCATCGGCCGGAGCGGCCAGCCCGAGCGGGCTCTGGTCCAGATCACGAGCGCCCTTGAGCGGTTCGGCGCCATCGGGACGAAGCTCTTCGCCCCGCACTTCATGAGCCTGCGCGCCGCCCTCCAGGCCGAGCTCGACCAGATCGGGGCCGGCCTGCGCACGCTGGCCGCCGCCCAGGCCATGGTGCGCGAGACGGGCGAGCGCGTGTGGGAAGCGGACCTGCTGCGGATGGAGGGGGACCTGCACCTGATGCGGCCCGGCGCCGACGCGCAGCGGATCGCCGAGCAGGCGCTGCTGCGGGCGCTGGAGCTGTCGCGCCAGCAGAGCGCACGCCTGTGGGAACTGCGCGCCAGCCTCTCGCTGGCCCGGCTCTGGCTCGACCGGGGCGACGGCACGGCGGCGCGTAAGCTGCTCCGCGACATCTCCTCGACGTTCGCTGCCGAGGATTCGCTCCCGGAGCTCGTGCAGGCCCGCTCTCTTCTCACCGCAGGCCCGGACTGACCTTCCTACCCGGCCGACGGCGTCCGCGACGGCCACAGACCGACCACGGCGTCCCGGATGCCGCTGCCGGCCGCTCGGAACGCGTCGGCGATCCGCGTCGGCCAGGGAGTGTGGAAGGTGCCGTCATTGTCGGCCGGGAGCTCCAGAACGACACGATAAGCCGTCGTGCTATGCGAGCGGCGGTCGTGCATCGCCGCCACGGCCGCGTAGAGGAGCTGGAAGGTCCGCCAGAGCCGAGGCCCATGCTCGGCCTCGATTTCGGCGCGGTCGCGCGTCCACCGCTCGTACATCTGGCGGCTCCAGACGTGATAGTTCCAGCGATCGTTCTCGACCTTCCACAGCTCGAAGGGCGACTCGCGCACCGCTTCGACGAACTCGGGCATGAACACCATGCGGAAGGTGCCGGGCCAGATGTACTTCGTAACGAAGCTGTGGGTGTTGAACCGCTCGCGCTCGGCGGCGAAATCGAGATAGACGCGCCCGCCCGGCTTCACCCACTTTACCAACCGGCGCATCACCTGCCGGTAGTCCGACAGGTCCTCGATCACCCCCATCATCGAGATGGCGTCGTACGTCTCCTGCGGTCGATAGGTGAAGAAGTCCTGGTAGAAGACCTGGGCCGGCAGCTTCTCCTCGGCGATCTTCTGCTCGACATAGGCCTTCTGCTTCTTCGACAGCGTGATGCCGGTGACGTTGACACCGCGCGAGGCGCTGTAGCGGGTCATGCCGCCCCAGCCGCAGCCGATCTCCAGCAGTCGCTGGCCGGGCTTCAGCTGCAGCGACTCGAAGGCCGCGGCGAGCTTGCGGTCGGCCGCCGGCTCCAAAGGTTCGTCGGCCGTCAGATAGATGCCCGGCGTGTAGGTGTGCCACTGCTGGTCGGCGACGGCCAACTGCGCGTTCTGCGCGTCGTAGTGCAGGGCGATCCAGGCCGGATTGACCCGCGGCCGCCCCACGAGCAGGGGCTGCAGGCGACGCCAGATGTAAACCAGCGGATGGAAGTCGCCGAATCCCTCCTGATAGTAGAGGGCGGCGACCAGATTGCCGTCGATGTCGATCTCTTCGGCCATGTAGGCGTGGGCGACGCTGAGCGCGTCGAGCGAGGCCAGCGCCTTCATGCCCTCTGCACTCCTCGCCCGGACCGTGAAGGCGGGCTCGCCCTGCCCGAAATCGGCTACCGAGCCGTCGGGTGCCACGAGGCGGAAGGGGTGGCGGCCGAACCTGTCGCCGGCGATCCGCCTCAGCGCCTCGATCGTGCGGCTCCAGTCGCCGGCTCCCGTGGCGGCCGGTGAAGTTCCGGCCGAAGATGCAAGTCCCGTCTCGCGGCTGACCGCCATCGTCCTCACTCCCGCACGCGTCCTTTGGACCGTTTTTCGGCGTCCTCAGATGAACATTCGCCAAAGTGGCGCTGTGCATCAAGATCGGAGCCGTTCGCCGTCCATCACATCCGCACGCGCTGGACGCGTGCAGGGTCGCCGGCCAATATCGCCGGACGCGAACAGAGGGAGGAAGAGGATGCGGTTCGGCAGGATCCTGGGACTGGCGGTAGCGGGGCTGTTGGCGAGCACCGCGGCACGGGCGGACGTGACGCTCCTCTTCTGGCCGGGGCCCGAGAGCGAGGCCATGCAGAAGGTGATCGACGCCTACAATGCCGGACCGGGCAAGGCCGACAACAACACGGTGAAGCAGCTTCTCTTCAGCCGACAGGGCTATTTCGACAAGGAGCTGGCCGACCTCGCCGCCGGCAGCACGGAGTTCGACCTGGCTCTCGTCACGACCTACACGCTCGGCCGCTACGCGCCCTTCCTCGACCCGATCGGGGACTACATGGACGCCGGCATCAAGCAGCGCTTCGCGCCCGTCGCCCTCGACAGTCTTTCCATGGATGGCAAGCAGTACGGCGTGCCGACCGACATCAGCATCCACTTCCTCTACTGGCGGAAGGACCTGATCGACGCCCTGCTGGCCGATCCTGCGCAGCAGAAGGCCTATACCGAGCTGGCGCAGAAGGAGCTGGGCAAGGCCCTGACCCCGAAGCCGCCCGGCGAGTGGACCTGGGACGACTATCTGGCGACGGCCCTCTACTTCTCGAAGGCGGTGAACCCCGACAGCCCGACGCGCTACGGCACCGTGCTGCAGATGAAGAACCTGATCTTCAACATCATGATCTGGCAGGCCACACTGGTCAGCAATGGCGGCGACTGGCTGGGCCCGGACGGCAAGCCCGTGATCGACGGCCCGGCGGCACAGCTGGGACTGGAGCTCTACAAGAAGCTGCTGGACGCGAAGGCCACGCCGGACGGCAGCCTGAACTACGAATATGCCGAGGCGAACGCCGCCTTCGGCTCGGGGCAGGCGGCGACGATGCTGCAGTGGAACGCCGCCTTCAACGAGCTGAACGATCCTTCGAGGAACCCGACCGTCGCCGGCAAGATCGCCGTCTCGCCGCTGCCGGCAGGGTCCGCCGGGCACAAGACGCACATCCATGCGCTGGGCATCGGCCTCAACAAGGCGAGCCCCAACAAGGAAGATGCCGGCAAGTTCCTAGCCTATCTCGCCAGCGAGGAGGCGATGGAGATCTACGGCAAGGCCGGCGGCACCCCGCCCGTGCCGAAGGTCCTGGAAGGGCTCGCCGCCCAGCGGCCCGAGTTCAAGAACGTGGCCGACGACGCCGCCGCCTACGCCTTCGTCGTCAAGGGCGGGACGGGTGCGCAGGCGGTGCCGATCTACGAGGTGTTGGCGCAGAATTTCACCGCCTACTGGGCCGGCCAGACCGACGCGGCGACGGCGCTGTCGAAGGCCGCCGAGGGCATGGCACAGAAGCTCTCGCAGTAGTCGCGACCGTCGTGGGAGGGACGAGCCGCGGCGAGGCGCGGCTCCTGCTGCTGCCGCTCGTCCTCTTCCTCGTCCTGCTGCTGGGCTTCCCCTTCCTCGCCAATCTGGGCTGGAGCTTCGCCGACTTCTCCTTCGCTACCCTGTGGCAGCCGCGGTTCGTCGGTCCGGGCAACTATCTGGCGGCGGCGACCAACCCGGCGTTCTGGGAGGCGGTCTGGTTCTCCGTTCGTTTCGCCCTTCTCACCGCCACGGCCGAGGTGGCGCTCGGCCTCGCTCTGGCGCTGGCCGTGGCCCCCTTAGTCGAGAAGCGGCCCTGTCTGCTGGCACCGCTGCTGCTGCCGATGATGATCTCGCCGGCGCTGATGGGTGTCATGTGGCGGCTGATGCTGAACGAGTTCGTCGGCGTCATCCCGCAATATCTCTCCATGTTGGGCATCCTGATTGATCCGCTCGGACCCGACTGGGTGGTGACGACACTCGTCGTCATCGAGATCCTGCAATGGACGCCCTTCGCCTTCCTGATCCTGGTCACGGCCCTCCAGGCGATCCCGGGCGAGTTGCTGGAGGCGGCTGCCATCGACGGGGCCGGGCGGGCGCAGCGGCTGCTCCGGATCGTCCTGCCGCTGCTGGTGCCGGCTCTCGCGATCACCGCCTTCCTGCGCTTCATCGACGGCGCGCGCGTCTTCGACCACATCTACGTGCTCACCGGCGGCGGCCCGGGGACGATGACGACGAGCGTCTCGATCCACGTCTACAAGAGCTTCTTCCAGCAGGACCGACTGGGCGAGGCCGTGGCGACGGCGATGCTGCTCTTCGTGCTGGCCGCCCTGCTGCTGATCCCGATGATGCGCTTCGGCCTGCGGGGAGCCCGGACGTGATCGGTACCGCTCTGCGCTGGCTGGTGCTCGTCCTGGCCGTCGCCGTCTTCAACCTGCCGATCCTCGTGACCTTCGCCACCTCGCTGAAGACCACGGCCGACATCAATGCGAGCCCGCCCGTCTGGCTGTTCGCGCCGACGCTGGAACACTACCGGACGGTGCTGACCGACCCCTCGCTCGACTTCCCGCGCTATCTCCTGAACAGCACGGCCCTTGCACTCGGCGGCAGTGCGCTGGCTCTCCTGCTTGCGCTACCTGCGGCCTACGCCATCGTGCGCTCCGGCCTCGGCGTGAACACCATCCTGCCGCTCGTCACCAATCTCCGTGCCGTGCCGCTCGTGATCTTCGCCATCCCGCTCTACCTCATGTTCCAGCTGACGGGCCTGCTCGACAGCCGCACGGGCCTCGCACTCGTCGCCTGCCTCATCAACCTGCCGATGGCGCTGCTGCTGCTCGTCGGCTTCCTGCAGGACCTGCCGCTGGAGCTGGAGGAGGCGGCCCGGGTCGACGGTGGGGGCACCATGACCGTGCTCCGCCACGTGGTCCTGCCGCTGGCCCGGCCGATGCTGCTGGCGGTCGGCATCCTTTCCTTCATCTTCGCCTGGAACGAGTTCCTGTTCGGTCTCATCCTGACCACCCGCAACGCGGTGCCGGTCACCGTGGGCGCCACCTTCTTCATCACCTCCTGGGGCGTGAAGTGGGGTGCCACCGCCGCCGCCATGGTGCTCTCCGCCCTGCCGCCCATGCTCCTGGGCCTCCTCGCCTACCGCTATGTCGGCAAGGCGCTGCTGGCTGGGGCGCTGAAGGGTTAGCGTCGGACCTCGACCGGGCCGCCCTCGTTCAGGGACGCGAACAGGGCGTCGATGACGAAGATGGCGTCGCGGGCGTCCTTCCAGTCCTGGACGAAGGGGCGGCCGGTGATGACGGCTTCGGCGAAGTGGAGGACCTCGTCGCGCAGGTCGCCGACGATGCGGCCGTTGATCTCGGGCCAGAGGTGGGTGTCGGCACCCTTCGGGCCGTCCGCGCCGACGAACCAGAGGCCCTGGTCGCGGACGTCGAGGAAGGCGGCGGTCTCGGTACCGATGACCTCGAGCTGGGCGAGGTAGCCGTAAGGCAGGCCGTCGGGCCAGGACCAGTTGTAGTCGAGGAGGCCGATGGCGCCGGACCGGAACTCCAGGACGGCGTAGAGTGCATCCTCCTCAGCGAGGCCCAGCTTCTGCACGCGGCGGGCGTCGACGCGGACGATGGGCCCGGCCGTCTGCTGCAGCATGTCGATGTCGTGCACGCCCAGATAATAGAGGATCGAGGTGACCTTCCCGACGCGGGCCGGCAGGCCGCGCGGGCAGTTGCGCTTGGCACGCGCGGTGATCACCTGGCCGAGGTCGCCGCGCTTCGCCGCATCGCGGATCTGGGCGTAGCGCGGATCGAAGTGGAGCACGTGGCCGACCATGAGGCGCACGCCGGCCGCCTCGACCGCGGCGCCGATCTCGCGGGCGGCGGCCCCGTCGTGCGCCATCGGCTTTTCGAGCAGGATGTGCTTGCCGGCCTTCGCCGCCGCCACGGCGGGTGCCACGTGGTGGCGGTCGGGTGTCACGATCGTGACGGCCTCGATCTCGGGCCGGGCCAGCAGCTGGGCATAGTCGGCATGCGCCTCGCAGCCGAGGCGGCCGGCGATCTCGCGGGCGCGGGCCGCGTCGATGTCGGCGACGGCGACGAGATCGAAGGTGGGTATCTGCGACTGCACGCGGGCGTGCAGCTCGCCCATGAAGCCCAGCCCGATCACACCGACCTTCAGACGTCGCATCGACCTCGTCCCGGCTAGAGGCGCCGGCCGGTCGCGGGGTCGAAGACGAGGCACCGGGAAGCGTCCGGAACCAGATGCAGGGCGTCGCCGACGGCCGCATCGAACTCCGGATCGACCAAGGCCCGCACCTTCTGGCGGTCGGCCGTCTCGGCGATGATCACCGACTCGCGGCCCAGATGCTCCAGCGCGAAAACGCGCACCGGCAGCCCGTCGGCACGTGGCGCCGGCGAGACCGTCAGATGCTGTGGGCGGACGCCGAGGACGGCCTGTCCGTCGCGGACCGGCACGGGCAGGGCCAGAGGACCGGAGCTGAAGCTGCCGCCCGCGACGCGCCCCTCGATCAGGTTCATCGGCGGGGTGCCGATGAAGCCGGCGACGAAGAGGGTCTCGGGCCGGCTGTAGACGTCGCCGGGGGTGCCGATCTGCTCCAGGCGGCCGTCGCGCATGACGGCGATGCGGTCGCCCATCGTCATCGCCTCGACCTGGTCGTGGGTGACGAAGACCGTGGTCGTGGCGAGCCGCTTCTGCAGGTTCACGAGCTCGGCGCGGAGCGTGAGGCGGAGTGCTGCGTCCAGCGCCGAGAGCGGCTCGTCGAGCAGGAAGGCCGCGGGCTCGCGCACGATGGCCTTGGCCGTGGCGACACGCTGGCGCTGGCCGCCCGACATCTGGGACGGCAGCTTGTCGAGCAGGGAGGCGATGTCGAGCATCGCGACGGCGTCGTCGATGCGCTTGCGCTGGACCTCGGGGGCGAGGCCGGCGCGGTGCAGCGACGCCTCGATGTTCTTCCGGGCCGTCATGTGCGGGTAGAGGAGGGCCGACTGGAAGACCATCGCGATGTTCCGCCGGTGCGGCGGGGCGGTCGTGACGTCGGCACCGCCGATCGTGATGCGGCCCGAGGTGGGCGATTCCAGGCCCGCGATCATGTTGAGCGTCGTCGTCTTGCCGCAGCCCGAGGGGCCGAGCAGGACCAGGAACTCGCCGTCGGTGATGTCGAGGTCGAGGTTCTCGACGGCGACGAAGCCGCCGAAGCTCTTGCGCAGGCGCTCCAGTCGGACACCCGCCATCAGCGCACCGGATCCACGAGGTTCATGTCGGCGATGTGCCTCTGCAGGAAGAAGGCCACGAGTGCGGGGGGCAGGATGCTGAGCCAGAGCGAGGCCGCGAGGTGGCTGGGCTCGGGGTGCTGGAAGAGGAAGCCCGAGATGGCCGTCGGCAGCGTGTTGGCGGGCGTGCCGTTCACGAGCACGAGCGCGTAGGTGTACTCGTTCCAGGCGAAGAGGAAGGCGATGACGGCGGCGACGGCGACACCCGGCTTCGCCAGCGGCAGCACGATGCGGACGAGCGTCTCGGCCCGGCTGTAGCCGTCGACGCGGGCCAAGCGCTCGACCGGCGGCAGGTTGCGGAAATAGCCGATGAGCATCCAGGTGACGAAGGGGATGGTGATCGTCAGGGTGACGATGACGAGGCCGGTCAGCGTCCCGCTGAGGCCGAGCTGCAGGTACATGACGTAGAACGGGATGAGCGTGCTGACCGGCGGCAGCGAGGCGGCCAAGAGGATCGCGAACAGCATCGCACCCTTGAAGCGAAAGTCGAGGCGGGCGAAGGCCCAGGCCAGAGGCACGGTGACCAGGAGCGTGATCAGCATGACCACGATGCTGACGATCAGGCTGTTGCCGAGGCCGCGGATGATCTGGTTCGCCTGCCCTGAGGCGCGCCGGACGGTGCCGTCGGCGAGGGTCCAGTCGAAGCCGAAGATGTTGAAGAAGGCCGCCGGCTGCGGCTCCAGCGGCCACAAGGGGGGCGGGAAGCGGGCGATCTCGCCGGGTGTGAGCACCGAGAGCCGGAGGAACCAGTAGAGCGGCAGCAGCGTCCAGACGAGGGCGACGGCGACCGCCAGATAGCCCCAGGGTCCGCGCTTCACAGCGGCCGCTCCGCCCGCCGGCCCCAGATCAGATAGAGCAGCGTCGTGCTGCCGATGATGAGCGCCAGCAGCAGGAAGGACATCGCGGCCCCGGTGCCGAGGTCGAGGTCCTTGAAGCTCACCTTGTAGAGTTGATAGGTCAGCGTGGCCGAGGCCGTGCCCGGGCCGCCCCCCGACAGCACGAAGATGTAATCGAACAGCTTCAGCGACAGCACCGTCGTGATGCAGGTGAAGACGAAGAGCGTGAAGCGCAGCGGCGGCAGCGTGACGTGGCGGAAGGTCGACAGCGGCGACATCCGGTCGATGGCCGCGAGGTCGTAGAGCCGCTTCGGGATCGTCTGCATGTTGGCCAGGAGGAAGAAGGCCACGAGCGGGGCCATGTTCCAAGCGTTGCCGATCGCCAGCACCTCGATGACCGAGGCGCGGGTGATGAAGTTGACGGCGTCCGTGCCGCCGAAGGCGTAGGCGATCGAGGTGCCGATGCCCGTCTGCCCCTTGGCGAGATAGCTGAACATGATGCCCGTGGCGTAGAGCGACACGGCCCAGGGCAGGATGATGAGCGTGCGGACGAGGCCCGGTGCCGGCAGCGGCCGGTTCAGCGCCACGGCGAGGCCGAGGCCGATCAGCATCGCGAGGACGACCGACTCGATCGTGAACCGGACCGAGACCCAGGCCGACCACCAGAAGCGGTTGTCGGTCATCACCGCCCGAAAGTTGTCGAGCCCGACGAAGTCCGACTGATAGCCGCCGAAGAACTGGATCTGGTGCAGCGACAGCCACACCGCGTAGCCGAGCGGGTAGGCCACGACCAGCAAGAGGAAGATGAGGACCGGCAGGGCGAGCAGCAGCGCGAACTGCAGATCCGACAGATCGCGCATGCCGCCCGCTCCGGGTACCAGAATCAGCCGATCTTGTATTTGCGGTTCAGATCGTTGATCTTGCCGTTGATCTCCTCGATCGTGCCGGCGATGTCACCGTCCTCGGTGACGAAGTTCTGCAGCGTCTCCTTGAGCCAGCTGTTGAACTCCTCCGACCAGACGACGGCCCAGATCCCCTTCGGGTAGGGTGTCGCGGCATAGACCTCGAGCACGGCCTTGACGTCCTCCGGCCGGGCCAGAGCGCTCTCCATCCGCTTTTTGGTGGCCTCGCTGTTCATCACCGACTTGTAGCCGCTGAACAGCATCGACTCCTGCATCCAGCGGTCGCCGACATAGACCTTGCCGTCCTGGTCCTTGAACCCGTACCAGCTGGCGAAGCGCTTGACGTCCTCGGTGGCGGCGGGCGAGCGGGACGGCCGGGCGGCCATCAGGTAGACGGCACTGTCGAGCAGGCCCCAGCTCTGGCCCTGATAGGGCAGCAGCGAGGCCTTGCCGGCGATCTGCGAGCGGTCCTTCCGGTTGAAGGTTTCCAGATCGTAGAGCTGCTGCGGGCTGAAGACGTAGCGGCCCGAGGCAAACGCGTCGATGTAGGCGCTCTCGTTGTAGGTCAGCACCTCCTCCGGGACGAGCTTGTCGTTCCAGATCTTCTTCCAGGCCGCCAGCGTCTTGTAGGCGGGGCCGGTCTCGTCGGTCGTCAGCATCGGCTTGTGCGTCTCGGGGTCGGCCACCTGCCCGCCCCGGTTCAGCACCTCGAAGACGAAGCCCCAGGAGATCCCGAACCACTCGTTGATCCAGTGCGGCAGGAGCGGCTGGGCCACACCCTTGCCCTTCAGCACGTCGAGCTGGGCGTAGAGCTCGTCCCAGTTCTTCGGGAAGTCGGCATCGCTCAGGCCGGCCTTGCCGTAGGCGTCCAGGTTCACGTGCATGACGCCGCGGGTCGAGACGAAGTAGCTGAGACCCAACAGCTTGCCCTTGTAGCTCCAGGCATCGAGGATGTTGGGGAACATGTCCGCCTTGATGTCGGCGATGTTCGGGAGGTCCTCGGCCGGCAGCACCCACCCGCCATCGAAGTAGCGGACGGCGGTCGCCGGGTTGGCGTAGAGCACGTCGAGCTCCGCACCGGCGATCAGGTTCTTCTCCATGATCGAGGGATAGTCGCCGGTGACCGTGGCGTAGTCGACCTTGCCGTTCATCTCCTTGTTGTAGCGGTCGACGTTGCTCTGCACGATGTCGGTCTTGTACTGCCAGCCGCGGAAGTAGACCGGCTCGCCGCTGGTCGCCTTGAGGTCGAAGTCGGCGGCCGAGCCCGGCCGCCCGGATGCGGCCCACGCGGCGGCCGCGGTGCCGGCAAGAAGCAACTGCCTACGGTTCATGTGCCTGTTCCTCCCGTTCCACCCGTCGACCTTGATGGCGGAACGGAAACCTACCCACAAGTACAAGTTGACGCAGGGGACGTCCTACTTGAGCGCGAGGTCGGCGGCGCCGACGAGGCCGGCATCGGCGCCGAGCGCAGCCGATACGAGCGGCAACCGAAACAGGTCACGCTCCAGGGCTAAGGCAGCGCGGATACGGTCGAGATAGCCCGCAGCCAGACCGAGCCCGCCGCCAACGATCACGAGATCGGGATCGAGAAGGGCGACGATCCCGCCGATGGCGCGGGAGGTGCAGGCGGCGGCAGCGTCGACCAGGGCGACGGCGCGCGGATCGGTCATGGCGAGAAGGTCTGGAGGGCTCACGGGCCGGCCGAACAGGGCCGAGGCCTGCCGCTCCAGGGCGCGGCCCGAGGCCAGGCTTTCGAGGGTGCCGACGCGGCCGCTGCCGCAGGCGGGGCCGGCGGGATCGACGCCGAGGAAGCCGACATGGCCGGCCAGCCCCTGCCGGCCGGTGACGAGCCGGCCATCGACGACGAGGCCACCGCCGATGCCGGTGGAGATGGTCATGAACAGAAGGTTGCGGACACCCTGGCCGGCGCCGAACCGGTGCTCGCCCCAGGCGGCTGCGGCACCATCGTTCACGAGGGTGACGGGCAGGCCGAGGCGGGCGGAAAGAGGCTCGGCGAACGGGCTGGGTGCCGTGAGGTGCCAGATCTCGCGGTTGACGGCATCCAGCCTGCCGCCCTGGACGAGGCCCGCCGTGGCGACGCCGACGGCATTGGCGTGTCTGGGCCAGTCGCCGGCGGTGGCGACGGCGGTGTCGATGATGGCCCGAAGGTCGGGGGCGGGCGGGGTCGGCAGTTGGCGGCGGTCGAGGATGCGGCCGTCCCGGACGAGGGCGGCGGCGATCTTGCTGCCGCCGAGGTCGAGGGCGAGGACGGTCTCAGCCACCCGCCAGCGCTGCCGCGAACCAGCCGGTGACGTGCTCGGGCCGCGTGATGGCGGAGCCGACGACGACGGCGAAAGCACCCGCGTCGCGGGCGGCCAAAGCTTGCGCCGGCGTGCGGATATTGCCCTCGGCGATGACGCGCAGCCCCTCGGCCGCCAAGTCGCCGACGAGGTCCAGGTCCGGCTCCTCGGGCGCGGGACCGGGTCCGGTGTATCCGGCCAGCGTGCTGCCGATGAGGTCCGCACCCGCCTCGTAGGCGGCGAGACCTTCCTCCAACCTGGCGCAGTCGGCCATGGCGAGGCAGCCGGCTTCGTGGATGGCGGCCACCATGGCGGGAACGGGCACCGGGCGGACGCGGTCGGTGGCGTCGAAGGCGATGATGGCGGCCCCTGCCCTGGCGATCGCCGTGACGTCGGCCTCGTCGGGAGTGATGAAGAGCCGGTCGCCCGTCTGCTCGCGCTTGATCAGGCCGATCACGGGCAGGCTCGTGACCGCGGTTACGGCGGCGATGTCGCGCACGCTCTCGATGCGCAGGCCGACCGCACCCGAGCCGGCGACGGCACGGGCCGTGGCGGCGACGATCTCGGCGGTGTCGAGCGGGCCGCCGCGGACCGGCTGGCAGGAGACGATGAGGCCGCCGGCGAGGCTATGGAGCAGGCTCACAGGTGCGGGCTCCGCGGCTTGTAGCGGTCGAGCAGGCGACGGTTGTGCTCCGTGGCACCCGGCATGTTGGAACTGATCCAGACGGGGGCGTCGGCGCCGAGCAACTCGACGACCTCGCACAGGATGGCGTTCAGGATGAACGCACCGGTGACGGTGGAGGCGGGGCCAGTGCGGACGACGCCCGCCTGGACCAGCGCGTCGCCGGGCGGGCCCTGATTGTCGATGACGAGGTCGGCGACGTCGGCGAGCTTCCTGCCCGTCGGACCGACCTTGGCTGTGGCGGCATAGGCGGCGGCCTGGACGGCGACGACCGTGAGGCCGCGGGCCTTGGCGGCGACGGCCATCTCGACCGGGACGGCGTTCACGCCGCTGTTGGAGAAGACAATGAGGACGTCGCCAGGGCGGACCGGATAGGCGTCGAGCACGACGGATGCCAGGCCCGGCAGGCGCTCCATGGCGCTGCCGAGTTCGGCACCGGACTGCATCGAGAGGCCGGGGCCTAGGATCGGGCTGACGCAGGCGAGGCCGCCGGCGCGGTGCAGGCCCTCGATCGCCATGAGCTGCGAGTGGCCGGTGCCGAAGAGCCAGATCATGCCGTCGCCGGCGACGGCGTCGCGGCAGAGGGCGGCGGCACGCGAGATGGCTTGCATCTCCGTGGCGGCGATGCGGTCGAGGAGCTTGCGCACCTCGTCCATGTAGCTGTGAGCCAGGGTCATGCGCCTTCATCCCCTGCTACGGCGGCGATCGCAACTGGCTCCGGGCGCAGGGCACGGGCGAGGGAACGGTAGCGCTGCAGCTGGGCGTCGTGGAACGCGGTCGCCTCCGGATCGGGCTCGGTGCGGCTGGCGATCGAGGGGGCGGGTACCTCGTCGGGACCCAGCAGGCCGATCGCCTGGGCGGCCAGGATGGCGGCACCGCGGGCACCGAGTTCGGTCTCGGCGAAGGTGAGGACGGGGCGGCCGGTGCAGTCGGCGACGAGGCGGCGCCACAAGCCGCTGCGCGCACCGCCGCCGACGAGGCGGATCTCGTCGAGGGGCTGGGCCATGGCGTCGTAGCAATCGCGGATGGCGAGGGCGACGCCCTCATAGACCGCGCGGAGCAGGTGGCCGTCGCCGTGGCGGTCGTGCAGCCCGGCGATGGCGGCACGCGCACCGGCATCGACGACGGGGGCGATGATGCCGACCGGGCTGAGATAGGGAAGGTATAGCACGCCCTCGGCACCGCGCGGGACGGACGAGGCCAGCGCCTCCGCGGCGGAAGGGTCGACGACGCGAAGGCGGGCCATGGCCCAGTCGAGGTTGGTGGTGCCGGCGACGTTGACCATGGCGCGGAACCAGCCGCCGCCCGGTGTGCAGAAGAGAAGGCCGAGGTCGCGCGGCTCGAACAGCGGGCGGGCGACGCTCAGACCGACGAGGCAGGTGGTGCCGAGGATGGTGATCGCGGTGCCGGGCCGGGTGGCGCCGGCACCCAGGACCGTGGCCCCCACGTCGCCGGCACCGATGGCGACGGGCGTGCCGGCCAGAAGGCCGGTGGTCTCGGCGGCCTCGGGCGTGACGGTGCCGGCGATAGCGTTGCCCAGGCGGGGCTCCGGCAGGAGATGGCGCCAGGGGCGCAGGCCCATGATGTCGATCATGGCCTCGCTGCGGCCGCGGCCGCGCGCATCGCCGGGGGCGACCGAGGCCTCGGTTGGATCGCTGGCGATCGTGCCGGTGAGTTTGAAGCGCAGCCAGTCCTTGGCGCCGAGGCAGGCCACGGATCGGGCCAGCACCTCCGGCTCGTGGCGGGCGAGCCAGGCCAGCAACGGCAGCGTGCAGCCCTGCTGCATGACCGAGCCGGAGCTGTCGTAGATCGTCCGGTTGAAGCCGGGACACTCCGCCTCGAACGCGTCGATGAGATCCTGCGTGCGGCCGTCGTTCCACAGGATGCCGGGCCGCACGGGCCGGCCCTCGGCGTCGATCAGCCATGCGCCCACCATGCAACCGCTGACACCCACCGCCGCGACCCGCCTCGCCTCCCGCCCGGCCAGCACCTCGCGCATGGCCGCGGTCGTCCGCCGCCAGACCTCCTCCATGCCGACCTCGGACCAGTCGGTCCGCGGTGCCGAGGCCGGCATCGCCCGCGCGGCGATCGCCACCACGCGGAAACCCCCATCGAACAGGACCGCCTTCAGGACCGAGGTGCCGGCATCGATCCCCAGCAGCAGAGGGCCGTTACCCTCTTCGCCTCTCGCCGCTGCTCCGCTTCCGCCCACCGACCGAACCGCCCTGCCCCGTTCGCGATCGGCATAGCGACGGCGACGCGTCAGATGAAGGCTGTTGAAAATGGAGAGCGGGGGAGCGCACCGCGCTCCCCCGGGCCCCCACGGGCGAGTTCAAGTAGGTGGAATCGGGATTGGCCCCGGGCAGCCTTGGATCGGCTGGGGGCGAGGAGGAAGATTGGCGGAGGGGCTGTCTGTTGGCGGAGCGGCCTGAAATCTCGGCGCGACGCGCTTACGACGTGTCGACGTCCGGATCCCGCACGCGGACTCTGATCCGCTTGCCCATGATCTTCCCGAGGACGCGACGGTAGTCGCGTTCCTCCGCTGTCTCCGGCCGACGCGTCAGGGCCGGCGGTGGCACGGGCACAGGTTGCGGCGGCCGAGGCGGCTCGCCCGCTGCGGCTTTCGCCTCCGCCTCCTCCCGCGCCTTTACCTGCGCCTCGACGATGAGCTGGTCGCGGAGGCGGACGGTGATGCGGTGGCGGAGCGCTTCGAGGTCGTCGTACGGGCGGGGTGGATAGAGCACCCGCTTCAGCTTCGGGGGTGGCGGTGGAGTCTCGGCCTCGGCGGCCTCGCGTGCGGCGCGTTCCTGGGCGCGCATGACGGACTTCGCCAGGGTGACGCAGGGATTGCGGGCGCGCTGCAGCTCGCGGAAGAACCAGGCGCAGACCTTGGGATCGCGTTCGTGGACGGACTCGACCAGGACCTGGAGCGCCAGCTCGCGCAGCTCGGCAAGGATCTCTTCCTCGGGCCGGCCGTACATCTGGCGATAGCTCTCGACCATCTCCGGCAGGTCCGGATCGGCAGTGAAGGCGTCGAGCTCGGCATCGCTGATCTTGATCTTCGCCGCGGCCTTGGCGGCGGTCGCACCCAGCGCCATGAGCCGCACGAAGCGGCGCTTCTTGCGCCTGGCTCGGAACTCGGGGTCGAGGCGGTAGGGCATGTCGTCCATTGCGCAGCTGTTCCTGGCCTCAGCAGGCCATCTGAGGCGAGAGGACTCTACGCACGTTCCACGCCCGCAGCCGCACCCGACGGATCTGGTGGCTCGGCGGGAACACCTCGCGGCGGAGAGCCTGAGTGATCATCTGTAAGGATCATACTCCTATAATGGGATGAGGGCAAGATCTATAATTTGTGCTACGTCCCTTCGCTTGTTTCGCGCGTACGAGAGCAATGCTGGACCCTGTGTACCGAGCACCCATCACAACGCTTATCAGGCGCTGGCGGTACCTCAGCCTCGAAAGGCGTCTCCGGCAGGCCGAAGCAGAGCTTCGCATCTTCTCTACGCAATAGCGAAGGTCATCTCCGAGCTGCAGGCTGGAGGTAGATTGTGCCTCGCCGATCATATGTACCTTGCGGCTCGAGAGATCGTTCAATGCACGAACTACGTTTCTAAAGTATAAAATCTCCCGCCACCCACTGTCCTGGTGTGGCGGCTCCGTCCTGGACATGGATTTCCATCTCCGGTGCGGTGGTCCCCGACAGGTTCACCTGCACGATCGTATCCGAACCGCTGGCCAAGACCCGCACCTGCCCGACGCCGCTGAATGCGCCCGTCCCCTTGAAGCTCAACATCCCGGCATAGACGTCGGCCAGGTCGATTCGGTCCCCGGTATTAGCACCGACGCCGGTGAAGTCGGTGATCCAGTCGGCATTGGCCCCAACGGCACTGTCGGCGGCCGTGTTGAAGTCAAACAAGTCGTTACCGGCATTGCCCTTCAGCGTGTCCTTGCCGAAACCACCAGTCAGCGTATTAGCGTCACTACTGCCAATCAGGCTATCGGCCAGGGCGGTGCCAATCACGTTCTCGATGCTTGCGAGCGTGTCCTTTCCGGCGCCACCCGTAGCCTGCGCCGTGGTGAGGGCGAGGTTGACGGTGACGCCCGCCACCGAGATGTCAGCGTAGCTCGCAGTGTCGGTGCCCACTCCACCGTCGAGCTTGTCGTCCCCGGTGAAACCGAAAAGTGTGTCGTCGCCGTCCTGACCCTGCAGCGTGTCGTTGCCGGCATCACCGTAGAGCTTGTCGTTCCCGGCGCCCCCCTGAAGCATATTGGCGCCGGTGTCCCCGCCCAGTGTGTCGTTGTAGTTGCCTCCGGTCAGGTTCTCGATGCCGACTATCTTATCCTGGCCTAACGCGCCGTTGGACGTGCCCTTGATCAGGTTTGCCTGCACGGCTCCTGTGGCGTCCGCATAACTCGCAGTGTCGACACCATCCCCCCCGTCGAGACGATCGGCTCCTGTAAAGCCATAGAGTGTGTCGTCACCGGCCTGACCAAGCAGTGTGTCATCGCCAGCGTCGCCGTATAGCTTGTCGTTACCAGCCCCTCCCAAGATGTTGTTGCTCAGGGAGTCGCCGCCTAGGCTATCAGCGAAGTTTCCACCCGTAATATTCTCAATGCTGACCAGATGATCATTACCGAGTGCCCCCTGTGACGTACCATTCTTCAAGTTCGCCTGTACCGGCCCAGCGGCATCGACGTAACTGGCAGTGTCAATTCCGGAACCGCCGTCGAGATGGTCGTTCCCAAGACCACCCTGCAGCGTGTCGTCTCCACCAAGGCCAAATATCGTGTCGTCGCCCGGACCGCCCTTGAGATTGTTGGGACTATTGTCTCCCGTAACTGGCTGAGTGTCCGAATCGTCGTTTCGAATCGTCCCCACCGCAACGACTGTGGTCAGAACAGCTCCTCCGGTTGGGTTCGACAGCGTCACCTTAAAACTCTCATCGGGCTCGATGAGAGTATCCGCCGCAACATTAATTGCGATAGTTTTAGTACTTTCATTCGCTGCAAAGTTGATGATACCGGAAGGGAAGGCACCCCCAACGAAGTCGACCGCGTTAACTGGCGATGCGCCACTGCCTGCAACAGCATAGGCAACTGCGCCGGGTCCTGATATCACTCCAATACGATTCACAGTGAAAGTGAAAGCCGTGGAGCCTAGCGAACTACCTTCATTGTGATCTGCATCAAGCGTGGCAATGGACAATTCGGTTCTTTTCGGCCCGCCGTCATCATTGATGATTAATCCGCTTTGCACTGCACGAGCCTGATCGATACGTCCGCCATCTGCAGATAAAAGTCGAAATGTGAGGTTCTCATCACTCTCTGCAACCGTATCACCGTGCAACAGCACCTGCACGGCGATACTTGCAACACCCGGGTTGAATACAACGACACCCGTTGGATATTTGCCCGCAGTAAAATCATCACCGCTAGCGGTAGGAAGCGGCCCTTTTTCAACAGCATATTTTACACTTGCTGTCTTGTTGATATTACCCTCCCGAACAATTAAATACTCAAGATACTCGCTCGCAGCAGACGTACTTCCCTCAATTTTCGAGTGAGCGCCAAACTCTGCCAATGAAAAGACAAAATCGCCCCTAGGGTCGAGACCTGAATAAACTACATCGGTCGAGCCGCTAGGCCCCGGCGCAGCGGTAAACTTGTTATCAAACAATGTTCCTAGTTTAATAGTCGTCCCACTAGGTAGCCATAGATATCCTGCTCTGAATGAAACATCCCTGGTCGTGAAAGAGGAGTTCTCCACTCTAATACGATCACTCACCTCGAAATCGGTAATCTCGTCACCATTGAGGCTTCCAGGTGCAGTCGTCGTCCCAAGAGTACCAAGAAATATGTCGGCACCCGTGCCACCTGTCAAAACGTCACCCCGAGCGTCCCCATATATCACATCATTGCCGCCTCCACCATCGATTTTGTTATACGCATCATTTCCGTAGATTTTGTCATTGCCAGCACCTCCTATCGCATTCTCAATTAGGCTAAGGGTTGTGATAGCAAGATTGCCGGGCAGCTTGGTACCTGGCGACTCGCCCGGCAAGATATCAGGACCTATTTGACTCCAACTTCCTGGCTTTAGATCGATGCGTGCTGAGGTTGTATGGCCTTCCCAGCTTACAGTATCATTTCCCCCATAGTCAAAGATGGTTTCAAATATGTTTTTAACGTTTTCACTCCATTTATAAGTAGTATTGCCGAGAGATATCTGACTCTTCCCATAGTTCCGTTGTGTAGCGGCTATGTCCAGAAGCATCGGTGTTGTCGGAAAATAGCTCAGAGCGACGCCGTCAGGATCATCGTTTGGAAAGCTCCGATATGTCATAACAGTATTGCCAGGCCAGTCATCAGTCGCAGCAAGTATATCGCCACCTTCATGCGGATGCTTTAGGCCAATAGCATGTCCTATCTCGTGCAGCACCGTATAGTACTCAAAAGTGCCAGGGGCGAAACTTGCGCTCTTATATACCCCGCTAAACCACACATCCCCTGCTTCGGCGATTCGAGCCGGATTTGTCGTGGGCTCGTAAGCCCAACCTGCAGCCTTGACTATCTCGGTGTCTGCCGGATGGGAGACATCGGTAAACGCGAATCGGAGAGTGCCGACATTACTCGCCGTCTCGGTGACCTCATTAAAGTGGATGTTCGCCACTGCTTCCCAGGATTTGAGCGCAGCTCGGACGTAGGCCTTCTGTGTGTCCGTCAGCGACGAAATTTTGCTGGGTTCGTTGTTACCATAAGACGCCTCGAACGGAGAGCCGATGCCAGCAAAGCTATAGTCGATCGTAGTTCCGCTGGCTGTACCGGCCCACTTGTAGGCCCCGATCAGCGGATTCACCAGTTTGCCCTCGGTGCCCACCACACGAATGGTGGATGTCACTGGCGCCGATCCTCCGACCCCTATCCGGGATGTCGAATCTGGCGCTGAGCTCGTGTAGAAGTCGTCAAGAAGCGCTAGACCCAGCAGGTTCGGGCCGCCTTCGTTGAGCATCGGGTCACCTGCAGTAATGGAACTTGTCTTTTTTCCCGTGAATAAAATGGACATCTTGGGATCCACCTTAAGTTGAAACTGAGCTCATCGGAACGTAAAGACAGAGTTGCCGCGAAGCTATCGGGAAATGTTCCTAGTTTAGCGCTCGTAGATTGCGCTTTTGATTGGTTCAACTAAGGCTTCAGCCGACAGGAACAGCGTTGCGCCCTGTGCGCCATCATCAATCTATGCATCTTGATTTCCGACATCTGCTCGTGTAAAATCACTTGGGCGTTTGCAACGAACTTTCCGATGAACCCGTACCCGCTCCTCGACCGAACAGCTCCGCATACGGATCCCGCCACGGTGATCCGCCCAGCGTTCGCGTCCGGAGCACGGGTCCAAGGTCTAGCGGCGGCGTCCTTGCGAGGACGAGCGCCGCGGTCTGCGGTCTTACGGGCCAGTAAAGCCTAGGCAACCGGCCGGGACGCTCCGTCCCGCACGTTGCCTCACCCACCTCATGCACGAGCGCCCTCGTCGGGCACGGCCCCCGGCGGCCCTGGCACTCGTGCGGGGCAGGACGATCGCTTCGCCTGCAGCGGCGCGGTGGCACCCGCCAGCGACCTGAAGCATCATCCACCTCGCGAGCATCTCGGGGCGGTGGGGGACGGATGATCGATCTGTGGCTGCGGAGCGGCACGGCGGGGATCGTGCTGGTGCCGCTGGTGCTGTTGAACCTGATCGCGTTCGGCATCGTCTGGCTGACGCATCTGTCGCCCGTACGGCCGTTCTTCGCGACCTTCGTCGGCGTGTGCGGGCCGTTCTTCGCCGCGGTGTCGACCTTGTTCGGGGCCGGCGGGGGATCCGATCGAGACGGCGGCATGGGCCGAGAGATCGATTTGAACGCTGACGGCGCTGCCGGTCGCCAATACCCGCAGCCGGTGGGCGCCAGCCCCACCGTGTAGGTTCGGCCAAGCTTACCGTGCGTCGACCAGTCGGCCGCGCTCCATGCGGATCACGCGCCGCATGCGGTCGATGAGTTGCCGGTCGTGGGTGATGGCGATCAGGGTACGATGACCCGCCGCTCCGATCAGGAGATCGAGCACCCGGGCGGCGTTCGCCTCGTCCAGGCTCGCCGTCGGCTCGTCCGCGACGATGATGGGCGGGTCGTTCAGGAGGGCTCGTGCGATCGCCACACGCTGTTGTTCGCCACGCGAGAGGGCGGCGACATCGGGGCGCGAGAGGGAGACACCCACGAGGTCGAGAAGTGCATGGGCGCGCTCGACCTCCTTCGGGCTAGGCCCGAGGGCGGAGAAATAGCAGGGCAGGAGCACGTTCCCGAGAGGGGTCATGCCCGGCACGAGATGGAAGTCCTGGAACACGAAGCCGACACATCTGCGCCGCCATGCGTCGCGGGACGGTTCGGAGAGGTGGGCGAGATCGACCGTTCCCCAGCGCACCGAGCCGGTATCGGGGCGGGTGATGCCGGTCAGGACATAACCGAGCGTCGTCTTCCCGGAGCCCGACGGCCCCACGAGAGCCACATGGTCGCCGGGGTCGATGGTCAGCCGATCGACGTCGAGAGCCGGTGCCGCATCCGCACCGAACGAGACGCGCAGCCCCGCCGCGACGAGAGGGAGGCCCTCGATCGCCGACCGAGTTAGCGTTTGCCTTTCTGTCATCGAACGGTCACAAAGTCGTTCCTTGGGTCGCAACGCGATCCAACAACGGACAAGGGAGGAAGCTCGTGAAGCAGGCACGGAAGTGGCGGGCAACGGTCCTGGCGGCGTCCACGGCAATCATCGCCTCGGCGTCGTGGCAGGTCCGAGCCGAAAGTGCCAAGCTCGTCCAGGGCGACGATCCGTACTTCAAGCAGGCGCAGGGCCAGCTGCAGCGCATTCTGACCCAGCAGAACAACACGAACCGGGCAAAGAACGTCATCCTCATCGTCGGCGACGGCATGGGCTTCTCCACGGTCACCGCCGCCAGGATCTTCGAAGGCCAGCAGCGCGGGGTGGACGGCGAGTCGAACATCCTGGCCTGGGAAGCCTTTCCCCATCTCGCCGCCTCGAAGACCTATTCGGCCGACGCACAGATCACCGATTCGGCGCCGAGTGCCGTCGCCATGACGACCGGTGTCAAGACGATCAACGACCTCATGGGCCTCGACCACACGGCGAAGCTCGAGAGCTGCGAGGACCAGAAGACGAAGGCCGTCACGACCTTGTGGGAGATGGCCGAGAGCATCGGCATGTCGACCGGCACGGTCACCACGGCGACCATCACCCACGCGACGCCGGGGGCTACCTACGCCCACATCGCGAGCCGCGATTGGGAATCGGACGCCATGATGACGCCCGAAGCGATCGAGCAGGGCTGCACCGACATCGCGCGGCAACTCGTCGAGATGAAGTACGGCGACGGACTCGAAGTGGCGATGGGCGGCGGCCGGCAGAACTTCTTGCCGGCGACGATGAACGACCCCGAGGACGAGGGGAAGAAGGGCAAGCGGAAGGACGGCAAGGACCTTACCAAGGCCTGGCTGGACCGCTACGGCGACAAGGGTGCCTTCGTCTGGAACCAGACCCAGTTCGACGCCGTCGACCCGGCGAAGACCGACCATCTGCTCGGTCTGTTCGAGATGTCGCACATGGAGTACGAGCATGATCGGGAAAAGGACAAGGCCGGCGAGCCGTCCTTGGCGCAGATGGCCGAGAAGGCGATCGACATCCTCTCGCGCAATCCCGACGGCTATGTGCTCATGATCGAGGGTGGACGCGTCGACCACGGCAGTCATGCCAGCAACGCCTACCGCACGCTGAGCGACGCGGTGGCGCTGAACGAGGCGGTCAAGACCGTGCTGCGCAAGGTCGACCTCAATGAGACGCTGGTCGTGGTCACGGGCGATCACAGCCACACGCTGACGATCGCCGGCTATGCCAGGCGCGGCAATCCGATCCTCGGCATCTCGATCGGCACCGACGGCAAGCCCATTCTCGGCACCGACGGCAAGCCCTACACGACGATCGGTTTCGCCAACGGGCCCGGTGCCTCGAAGGAGCCGCGCGAGCGGCCTACGGTCACCATGGAGGAGGCGATGGATCCCGACTACATCCAGCAGTCGCTGGTACCGCTGGCGAGCGAATCGCATGGCGGCGAGGATCTGGGCATCTACGCCATCGGGCCCTGGTCGCACCTGTTCCAGGGTACGGTCGAGGAGAACTACACCTTCCACGTCATGAACTACGCCTCGCAGATCGGCGAGAGGGCCGCCAAGCTGGCGCAGGCGGAGTAGGAACGTCTTGGCCGGGCTCGAACGACGCGGCCTTCTCGCGGTGATGATCGCGGCGGCGGTGACCGAAGCCCGGCCGGCCACCGCCGCCGACCGCCTCAAGATCCGCGATCTCTACGGGCGGGGTGCCGCGTTCTCCGAGCGAGCCGAGCAGCTGGCCGCGAAGGAAGTGCAGATCCAGGGCTTCATGGCCCCGCCGCTGAAGCCCGAGGCGGACTTCTTCGTCCTCACCAAGCTGCCGATGGCGGTCTGCCCGTTCTGTGACAGCGAGTTGAACTGGCCGAACGACATCGTGCTCGTGCGGCTGCGCCGGCGGCAGGACTGGGTCGACTTCAACCAGCCCATCCTCGTCACCGGCACGCTGGCACTGGGGACCGAGATCGACGAGGAGACAGGATTCGTCAGCCGCGTGCGCCTCGTCGATGCCGCCTACGAGATGCTCTGATCGCTCGTGTTCAACCCGTGGCCGCTGGTGTGGGCCGATCTCAGGCGCACGCGTACGGGGACATTGGCGATCGTGTCGCTGGTGGCGCTCGCCGTCGGCCTCGGGGTCGCCGTCTCGGCGCAGGAGCGGGCGCTCCGGGAGGGCAGTGCCCGGGCCGCGGATGCGTTCGACCTGCTGATCGGGTCGCGCGGTAGCGAGGTCCAGCTCGTCCTGAGCACCGTCTACCTGCAGCCGGCGGCGATCGATCTCATTCCGGGACGCATCCTGGTCGACCTCGGCGTCGACCCGGGCGTCGCCTACGCGGCACCGATCGGCTTCGGCGACAGCTGGCGGGGCCATCCGATCGTCGGCTCGACCGCCGACTTCGTGACCCGCCGGGGCAAGGTGGCCCTGGCCGCGGGACGCCTGTTCCAGCGGCTCGACGAGGTCGTCGTCGGGGCCGACGTGCCGCTGGCCATCGGGCAGCGCCTGACGCCGACGCACGGACAGGTGGAGACGGAGGACGAGGATCACCACGACATCGCCTACGGCGTGGTCGGACGCCTGCCGCACCAGGGCACTCCGTGGGATCGGGCGATCATCCTGCCGATCGAGACGGTGTGGTGGGTGCACGGCCTGCCCGTCGGCCACGTGCTCGACGCGGCCAGGGTCTGGCCCGCGGGTGCGGCAGGAGAACCGGACCTCGGCGCGGTGCCGATCGGACCGCCCTGGCAGGTGGAGGAACTGCCCGGAGTGCCGGCGGTCGTGGTCAAGCCCACGTCCTTCGCCGCAGCCTACGCCCTGCGCTCGCAGTATCGCTCGGCGGAGCGCGGCACGATGGCCGTGTTTCCGGCCGAGGTGCTGGTGCAGCTCTACGCACGACTTGGCGACGTCCGCGATCTGGTCGCGATCATCGCCGTGCTGACGCAGGTGCTGGTGATCGGCGCCGTGCTGCTGGCGGTGCTGGCGAGCCTTGCACAGCGGCGCCGGCTGATCGGCGTAGTCCGCGCGCTCGGCGCTTCGCGCGGGTTCGTCTTCGCCGCGGTCTGGCTCAACGTGGCCGTCACGCTCCTGACGGGTGCCCTTGCCGGCCTCCTGTTGGGCTGGGCCGGAGCCCATGCCGTGTCCGCTGCCCTGGCCCGGCGCACGAACATCGACCTGCCGGTGCGGATCACCGGCGCCGAACTCGAGCTGGTCGCCATCATCGTCGTGGTGGCCATGGCACTGGCCGTGCTGCCCGCGGCACTCGCCTATCGCGGGTCCGTGGCCGCCGCATTGCGGGCCTGACGATGCGCTTGCGAAGTCGGCACCGACGTTCGAAGACTAGGCTCGAAATCCACCGACAGGGAGGTGAACGATCATGCGCTATGCCGTGGTGATCAGGCGGGATCAGGGCGGGTACAGGGCGGAGGTCCCGGACCTCCCCGGCTGCGTCGCGACGGGCGCGAGCGAGGAGGACGCGAAGAAGGAGATCGCGGCGGCACTGCGCCGCCATCTGGCGAAGCTGGAGCGCGACGGCCAGAAGGCACCGGAACCCAGCCTGACGGTCGACTATATCGAGGCCTGAGCGTCCGCTTACCAAGCCACCCCGCAGGGTGGCAGCTTGATCGGTCATCCGATCGCCCCGACGGTGTGGCCGGGCCGGCGCAGGTTCCGGCACCGGTAGCGGGCGACATTCTTCGGTCGGGGGACGGATGATCGATCTGTGGCTGCGGAGCGGCACGGTGGGGATCGTGCTGGTGCCGCTAGTGCTGCTGAACCTGATCGCGTTCGGCATCGTCTGGCTGACGCATCTGTCGCCGGCACGGCCGTTCTTCGCGACCTTCGTCGGCGTGTGCGGGCCGTTCTTCGCCGCGGTGTCGATCCTGTTCGGGCTGTTCTCGGCCTTTCTCGCCAACGACGTCCACTCGCAGAATGCGGCGATCAACGCCGCGATCTCGAAGGAGGCGGACGGGATCAGGACCATGCTGCGGATCGCCGAGGCGCTGGGGCCGGCCGGGGATCCGATCGAGGCGGCGGCGGTGACCTACACACGCGCGGTGCTGGAGAAGGAGTGGCCGGCCAAGGAGCGGTGGGGAAGCGAGGCCGAGGACCTGGGCGCCCTGCGCAGCCTGTCGGTGGCGATTCTGACGCCGAGCCTGTCCGCGGCGCTGCCGGCGGCGGCGCACGAGGTGATCCTGGAGAGCCTGGTGGAGGTGCGGCAGGCGCGGCGGGAGCGGCTGGACCTCGTCGCCGGCGAGCGCGACCATATGAACTGGGTGGCGATGGTCATCCTGGGCGTGCTGACGCAGGTGGCGGTGGCGGTGGTGCATCTCGACAAGATGCGCCCGCAGGCGATGGCGCTGGCCGTGTTCACCGCCGCTTTCGCCGCGACCGCGATCCTGATCGGCCTCGCCGAGCGGCCGGACAAGGAGCTGAACGACAGCCCCCTGCGCGTGGCACTGGCGACGGCCGCCGGGTAAGGCCGGCGCCACGGCGCGCCATCAGAGCAGGAAGTCGCTGCCCTTCAGCGCCAGGGCGTGGTCGAGGACGACGACCATGTCGAGACCGGGCGTGGCGGCCGAGGTGTCGGCCTCGATGTAGGTGTGGCCGCCGGCCTCGCGGTAGTGGAGCTGGCCGATCCCGGTGATCGCCGCCTTACCGACGAAGGTGAGGTGTTGGATGCCGTCCACACCCTGATTGCCGTCAACGCTGCGGAAGTCGAGCTTGTCGCCCTGCGCGCGGCTGAAATCGGTGATGTGGTCCGGTGTCGCCGGCGGGCTGTCGAAGGCCTGGTAGAAGGTGAACTTGTCCGCACCGCCACGCCCTGTCAGCACGTCCGCGTTGAAGCTCCCGCCCAGGATGTTGGCGTGGCTGTCGCCCAGGAGCCGGTCGGCGTAGGGCGTGCCGACGACGTTCTCGATACTGATCAGGCGCTCGTGGCCGATATAGCTGCCGGTGGCAGTGCCGGCGGCGAGGTCGGCGACGACCCCGCCCGAATAGTTGTAGAGGCTGACCGTGTCGTTGCCGGCCCCGCCGTCGATGCGGTCGTCGCCGGCACCGCCCTCCAGGAAGTCGTTGCCGTCACCGCCATAGAGCTTGTCGTTGCCGTCGAGCCCGCCCAGGTGGTCGGCCCCGCCACCGCCATAGAGGATGTCGCCCGCCTCGCCGCCGACCAGGACGTCCGCCTTGCCGGAGCCGATGACGCCCTCGATGCCGAAAAGATGATCGCCCTCGGCGTCGCCGTAATGGCCGAGCAGGTCGGTCAGGCTGACATAGACGCCGACGGTCGAGCCGCGGTAGCTCGCATAGTCGAAGCCGACGCTGCCGAAGATGTCGTCGGCCCCTGCCCCGCCCTCGATCACGTCGTCGCCGGCGAAGCCGACGAGATTGTCGTTGCCGCCGAGGCCGAAGATCTGGTCGGCCCCGTCCGTTCCGTTGATGTTGTCGTACCCATCGGTGCCGGTGAGCTTGGCCATGGTCCGCTGTCCCGATCTGACTGGAGGGACGGGACCGTCGTGCGCAGCTGTTTCCTCAGGATGTCGACGGCGGCAACAGAGTGTCGTGGGTGACTCAGGCGGTACCGCTGCCCGACCGGTCGTGGAAGCGGTAGGCGGTGCCGTCGGCGGCGCGGGCCGGGGCGTCGAGGTAGCGGCCCTGCTTCGGGGCGGCGACGTTGTCGAAGTCGCGGGCGAGGGTCTGCAGGGCCGCGTCCATGGCTGGGCCCTGCATGGCGCGGCCGTGGCCCGGGACGAGGAGGGCCGGGTGCAGGGCGGCCAGGTCCTGGGCCGAGCGGCGGGCGGCATCCCAGTCGACCGTGAAGTAGCGCGGCGGCCCGTGCATCTCGGGCGCCTGGACGGCGGTGGCGTAGGCCGATTCCTGGGCGGTGGTGATGACGGCATCGCCCGAGAGCAGCGTGCGGTCGGCCTCGCGCCAGAAGGAGACGTGGCCCGGCGAATGGCCCGGCGTGTGGAGCCAGCACCAGCCCGGCAGGAAGGGGACGCTGCCGTCGTCCGGCAAGGGGCGGAGGCGGTCGCCGACGTCGACGGGGGCGGTCGGGTACAGCTTGGCGAGGCGGGCCATGAGGCCGCCGCCGACCTCGGGATCGCCCGGCGGATAACCGGCACTGCCGTCGAGATAGGGATGTTCCAGGGCGTGCGCGAAGACGGGCACGTCCCAGGCGGTCGCCAGCTCCTCGAGGGCACCCACATGGTCGAAATGGCCATGGGTGAGGAGGATGGCCGCGGGCCGTGCACCGTCGCCGAAGCGGGCCGCGGCAGCCGATTCGATCAGCTGGCGCGTGCGCGGAAGGCCGGCGTCGACCAGCACCCAGGAGCCGTCGCCTGCGCTCGGCGCATCGACGAAGGCGACATTGACCATGACGAGGCGGCGATAGGCGAGATCGGGGGCAACCTGGTGCGTGCCGTCGTCGGTCGGGGCCTCGGCGGCGCGAGCCGCGGGGTCGAGGGGGACCTGCTCGGTCATGGGACCGGTCAGTCCGTGGCGTCTTCGACGGCGTCGCCCGCATTCTCCAGATCGTCGCCGGCACCCTCCAGCGTGTTGCAGGCGGTGAGGCCGCCCAGGCCCAGAAGGGCGACGAGGAGGAGGCGGGAGATCAGGTTCGGCATGGCGGCGGTCCCGGCGGTTGGCTGTCCGGAGCTAACCCCGTGCGGCAGGGACGGTTCCTGTCCGGTCGGTTGACGTACCGCGCTACGGACGGCACCGTCGCCTCCGGGCCGATCGGCTGTCGGCCGCAAGGGAGGCAAAAGAAGATGCGCACGCTCGCGGTGTGGCTCGGTGCTGCCGCCACGGCCCTGACCCTGGTCTCGGCCGAGGCCAACGAGACCAAGACGATCGGCTTCTCCTGGAACGAGAAGAACACCTCGCTGCTGCAGGCCTGGGAAGACTATCTCAAGGCCGAGGCGAAGCGTCAGGGGGCGGAGGCCGGCATCGACATCACCTGGGTCAGCAACGTCGCCAACAACGACCCGGCGCGGCAGGCCGCCAACATCGAGGACCTCCTGAACCAGAACGTGGACCTCGTCATGGCGCGGGCCGAGGACGCGGCTGCCATCGGCGCCTCGATCCGGGCGGCCCAGGAGGCCGGCGTCCCCTTCATCACCTTCGACCGGGCGAGCTCGACCACGAAGCCGACGGCACACGTCGGCGGCGACAGCTACGACCAGGGCATCACGACGGCCGAGGGGCTGGTCGAGATCCTGAACAAAGCCGGCGTGAAGGGTAAGTGCATCGAGCTGCAGGGGGCGCTGACCGACGTCAACGCCGTCAACCGCAGCAAGGCCTGGAACGAGGTCGCGGCACGCTCGAACGGCACCATCGAGACGATCGTGCAGGTGCCGACCGAGTGGAAGCCGGAGCTGTTCCTGTCGGGGGCCAGCAACGCGCTGAAGGCGCATCCCGAGGCCAACTGCATGTTCGCGGCCTCGGACTTCGCCTTCTCGGCCGTGCAGTCGGCACTGGAAGGGGCCGGCAAGTGGGCGAAGACGGGTGAGCCCAACCATGTCTGGCTGGCGACCCAGGACCTGTTCCCGGCGGCGGTGAAGGCGATGGAGGACGGCTATATCGACATCGCCACCAGCTACGACGCCTACAACCACGCCAAGGAGGCGATCCGGGTGTCGATCCTGGTGCTGCAGGGGAAGGACCCGGGCTGCCCGCCGGACGGCTGCCTCGCCAAGGGCCGAGTCGCCACGCAGGCGACGATCGGGTCGCTCGATAACCTCTGGTCGCGGGACTACAAGGACTGATCGCTGCCGCCCGCCCCGTGGCGGGTGCCTCTTCCGGATCGGGGACGACGGGACTGGCGGTCGCGGTGCGGCTGCTGCCCGTCGTTCTGGTCGTCCTGCTGCTCGGGCTGATGTGGGTCGAAGCGCCCAACTTCTTCCGCCCCCGCAACCTCACCAACATCCTCGTCCAGTCCTCGATGCTGGGGATCATGGCGATCGGCATGACGGCCGTGATGGTGGGCGGCGGGATCGACCTCTCGCTGCCGGCGACGATGGCCTTCGCCGCCGTCATTGGCGCGCTCCTGATGGCGCAGGGGGCACCGCTGCCGCTGGGCGGGCTCGCCATGCTGGCGACGGGGATCGCCGTCGGCGCCTTCAACGGATTTGCCGTCGCCGTGCTGGGGATGATCCCCTTCGTGGTGACGCTCGCCTTGATGATCGTCATGGGCGGGGCGGCGATCTGGGCCACCAACGCCGTGAGCCTGCCGATGCCCGAGCCCTGGATCGACGGCCTGCTGGTCCGTTTCCTGGGGCTGCCGCTGCCGGCCTGGGTGATGCTGGCACTGACCGCCGTCGCCACGCTTTTGATGCGGCGCACGGTGCCCGGTCAGTGGCTCTATGCGGTCGGGACAAATCCGAGGGCGGCGCGGATCGCCGGCGTGCCGACGGCGAAGGTCCTGTTCGGGACCTACGTCGTCTCGGGCCTGACCGCGGGCATCGCGGCGATCCTTCTCTCCGCCCGGCTCGGGGCCGCGTCGGCACCGATGGGCAACGATGCCGTCGTGCTGGACGTCGTGAGTGCCGTCGTCGTCGGGGGGGTGAGCATCTATGGCGGCCTCGGCGGGCCGCTCGGGGCCGTGCTGGGCACGGTGCTGATCACCGTCATCGGCAACGCGCTCAACATGCTGGGCGTGTCCTTCTACATCACGCTGATCATCAAGGGGCTCGCCATCCTGGCCTTCGTGGCGCTCGACGGGCTGCTCCGGCGGCAGGCACCTTGAGCCCCGCCCCCACCCTGGTGATGCGCGGCATCAGCAAGCGCTTCGGGCCGACGCTGGCACTGGACGGTGTCGACCTCGAAGCGTTCGCGGGCGAGGCGCTGGCCCTGCTGGGCGCCAACGGCGCCGGCAAGTCGACGCTGATGAACGTCCTGGGCGGCGTGCTGCGGCCCGACGAGGGCAGCATCGAGCTCGACGGTGCGGAGGTGCGGATCGGCGGGCCGCGCGATGCGCAGATGCACGGCATCGCCTTCGTGCACCAGGAGACGGCGCTGCTGCCGTCGATGACGATTGCGGAGAACCTGCTGATCGCGGAATTGCCCGAGCGGCGCGGGCTCGTCGACCGGACCGCCATGCGGGAGCGCTCGCGGGCGGTGCTGGCCCGGCTGGGCTGCGATCTCGATCCGGACCGGCCGCTCGACACGCTGGCCACCGGCGACCGGCAGATGGTGGAGATCGCCCGCGCGCTCCTGGGCCATCCGAAGGTGCTGATCCTCGACGAGCCGACCTCCTCGCTCACGGCACGCGAGAAGGAGCGGCTGTTCGCCGTGATCGAGGCGCTGAAACGCGAGGCCGTGACGATCATCTACATCACGCATTTCCTCGACGAGGTGGCGCGCGTCTGCGAGCGGGCGTACGTGCTGCGGGGCGGCCGCGTGGTCGGCGGCGGGCCGATGGCGGGCTTCACCGGCAAGCGGCTGATCGAGCTGATCGTCGGTGAGGTGGGCGTGCCGGAGCGCGTTGCGCCGACGGCAAGGCCCGGTGCTGCCGTATTGCGGGCGGGAGGTTTGGGCCGACCGGGTGCATTCGAGGGCATCGACCTGACGCTGCACCGGGGCGAGATCCTGGGCCTGTGGGGCCTGCTCGGCTCGGGCCGCACGGAGACGCTGCGGGCACTGGCAGCCCTCGACCCGGCCGAGTCAGGTACTGTCGAGGTCGACGTCGAGGGCCATTGGCAGCGGCTCGATCGGGCGCTGGCGGCGAAGCTGATTGGCTATGTCAGCGAGGACCGCCGTGGCGAGGGTCTGCTGCTACCGCTGCCGGTGGCGGACAATATCGTCGTCTCCGCCCTGCCGAAGTTGACCCGCGGCCCGTTCGTCGACCGGCGCCGTATCGCGGCCGCGGTGGCAGCACTCGTGCAGCGGCTAGGCATCAGGCTGGCCTCGCCGGCGCAGCCGATCCGCACCCTGTCCGGCGGCAATCAGCAGAAGGCGATCATCGCCCGTTGGCTGGAGGTGGGCCCGCCGATCTGGTTCCTCGACGAGCCGACGCGGGGCCTCGACGTCGCCGCCAAGGCCGAGATCGTGCGCATCGCCGGCGAGTTGGCGGCGGCGGGTGCGGCGATCCTCGTGGTGTCCTCGGAGGTCGAGGAGATGATGGCGCTCTGCCATCGCTACCTCGTGCTGCGGCGGGGACGGATCGAGGCCGAACTGCCGGCCGGGGCCGACTATGCACAGCTCATGGCGGCGGCGGCCGGCGCATGATCGAGACGCTGCGCCGGCACGGCTTCCTCATCGTGTTCGCTTGCGTGCTGCTGTTCTTTGCGCTGGCGACGAACACCTTCGCCACGCTCGACAACGCGATGGGCCTGCTGCATGCGGCGGCACCCATGGCCGTGGTGGCGTCGGGGCTGGCGCTGGTCGTGATCGCCGGGCGGCTCGATATCTCCGTGGGCTCGATCGCGCTGGTCTCGGGCGTGCTGTCGGCGATGGCGATGAGCCAGCTCGGGCTCGATCCGGTCTCGGCCTCCCTGCTGGCGATCCTGGTCGGCGGGCTGCTCGGGGCCCTGAACGGCTTCATCGTCGTGGTGCTGCAGGTCAACGCGCTGATCACCACGCTCGGCACCATGATCGCACTGCGTGGCGTGGGGCTGGAGATCGGCCAGTCGCGCGTGTTCGCCCTGCCCGAGGAGATGCGGGTGCTGGGCAATCTGAAGCTCGGGCCGGTGTTCGTGGACGTGCTGGTGGCGGGCCTCGTGCTCGTAGCGATGCACGTGCTGCACACCCGCAACCGCTTCGGCAGGCACCTGACGGCCGTGGGCAATGGCGAGGAGACTGCGCAGCGTCTGGGCCTGCCCACCGGCCGATTGCTGTTCGCCGCCTTCGTCCTGTCGGGGGCACTGGCGGCGTTCGGCGGCATGATGAGCAGCATCCAAGTGGGCTCGGTAACGCCGATGCTGGGCCAGGGGATGGAGTTCACCGCCGTCGCCGTGATCGTCATCGGCGGCATCAGCCTGTTCGGCGGGCGGGGCAACATCCTGCCGGGCCTACTGCTCGGCGTGCTGATGCTGGAAGCCGTGCGCAACGGCCTCAACCATCTGGGTGCGGACCCCTTCGCCTACCGCTTCGTCAACGGGGCCGTGATCTTCATCGCCATGTGGGCCGATAGTTTACGACATCGCGAAGCGCTGGCCTGAGGGGTCCTACCTTCCGTGGCAATCCGGCAGGTCGCTTTCCTGACGGCGCTAGGGCGGGTTCAACCGTGGATGAATAACGCCGACCGGTGGCGAGGGATTGCAGATGTAACAGGGTCGACGCCGGGGAGCGGGAAACACATAGAGAACGTTGTCGGCCAGGGCGTAGAGGCTGCCCGAAGGACCGATTGCGGGTGCGGAGAGGCCGCCTTTGCTCCAACTGTATTCGCCGGCCTGGGTCATCGTCAGGATGTTGAGGGTGCGCAAGGAACTCGCCGTCGAGACATAGATATAGTTCCTGGAAACCGCCGGCGGAGCGATGGTTTCGGCCCCGAGATCGACAGAGGTGAGCAGGGACGCGTCGCGCAGGACGCTGACGGTGCCGATGTCGCTGACCACCACCAGTCTCTGATTCGCAGTCCGCGCCGGCGTGGCAAGCAGCGGATAGAAGTAATGCACCGCCGGCAGGGCCATGCCGTTGGGCCCGCTGAAGGTGAGGTGACCGTCGTCCAGATAATGGCCGGAGCCATAGCTCGCAGCGGTGACGCTGTGCCCGTCTGGCAGTTCCATGGGCGAGGTGGCGGCGATGCGGCCTCGATCGGTGTCGCGAAACATTTCGGTGAAACCGCCGTCGAGCGTGAAGGTGTAGCCGATCGTTTGCTCCCAGGGATCGTTGACGATCACCCAGGGCACTCCCCCACCCGCAAAGGTGAAGATGCCGACGCCGGGCATGGGCGCGCTCACGGGTGTGGGGAGAAGATCGTCGGGATAGAAATTCGGCGGCGTGGGACTGAAACCGGGAAAGAGGTAGCAGAACGATATGATGCAACCGAACGCATCGCTGAACCCGCCGGCGTCGCCGCTGACGACCTGACCCCGATAGGTCACCTCCTGCTGGCGCAACAGGCTCCCGCCCGGGGAGAAAGCGAGGAGGTAGAGGTCCTCGCCGCCGCCCAGCACCTTGTAGACGGCCGGCACGATGACGGCGGCACTCGTTCCACTGCGCCAGATGTTGGGGGGAGCGGTCGTGGCGCCTCTGCTGGCGGCCTGAGGTGTGCCCGTGAAGTGCTCGGGGAACGGCACGCTCCACAACCGGCCGCCGGTCGGATGGATGTGGAACAGGGTCGAGTCGGTGCGCTTGACCGCGGGCCTGACCCGGTGATCCGTATAGGTCCGCTCGCCCACGACGTAGATCGTGCCGTCGCTGTCGATTACGGGCGAAGCCAGGATCGATTGCCCGGCACCGAGGGGCTCGTTCCAGTAGATCCCGCCGTCGGCATGCAGAGCCCAGAGCACACCTTCCCTGTTCCCGACATAGACCGTGCCGTCGGGCCCGACGACCGGCCCTGCTCCGGGGGCGAAGGTGCCGAGGCCCGACACCTTGGCGGACGGCTGGAATGACGCTGCCGTGCCTACATCGACGAAACCCGAGTTCGCGGCGTCGCCGTGGGCGTGGTCCCAGGTCGCGGCATGGACCGCTGCCTGCGATGTCAGTGCAGCGGTGGCGAGGATGCCGACAAACGCAATAACCAGGTTCTTCGTCTTCGGATCGACTAGGCTACGGTCTTTTCCGTGATGCATGACATGCTTCCCGGGCCAAAAATGGAACTCCGGAAAGTCTGACACAGAATTAAAGTGCAAATTGTGAGAAAAAACATAACAGGAAGGTCATGTTCAGCCGCTGCTGATCGCTCGCGTGTGCCGTACGGCCGGTGTCACGTCAAGTTCGGGTCGGCCGAGACTACACAATCATCTCGAGTTGGCGGCTCCGCCGAGGTCGTGTCGTGCGGGCCCTAGACCGGCTCGGCTTCGCCCAATTGCGCGTCGACATGGCCCGCGCTGCCGGTGGCGGCCAGCTGGGCCAGGCTGAAGAGGGTGCGGAAGTGGCCGGCGGTGGGGCTCCAGCAGACATTCAGCATGGTGGCGCTGGAACCGCCGGTGGTGAGGAAGGCGTGCTTCATCGTGCTGTCGATGTACATGGAATCGCCGGTCTTCAGCTCGACCGGCTCGTAGTACTCGGTGTGGACCTGGATCTTGCCGCGCAGGACGTAGATGAACTCCTCGCCCGAGTGCGAGCTCATGGTGGCGAACTGCATGATCGAGCGGGCGCGGATGGTGATGACGATCGGCACCATGCCCTTCATGGCGAGATCGGCGCACAAGTAGCGGTAGTCGTAGTTCGGGGTCTCGACGCGGAGGCCCTCGCCCTTGGGCGTGATGCTGCGGCGGCCGGTGACTTCCGGGGCCGGCTTGCGCGGCTCGCCGGGCTGGGCGCCGAAGAGGACGCCGATGTCGACCTCGAGGCCTTCGCTGAGCTGGACCAGCTTGTCATAAGTGAGCGAAAGCTGGCCGTTCTCGACCTTGGACAGCGTGGAGACGGCGAGGCCCGTGCGGGCGCTGACCTCGGCCAGGGTCCAGTGATGGCGCTGGCGGATGTTACGGAGAGCCTGGCCCAGTCGGGCCTTCGCAGGAGTCATCGACGACTGCTCCCGGCCACAAGTGGAACGCCGGACTCAGCCGGCGCAGCCCCGGGCCTCAATATGCCATAGGTCGACCAGCCGGTCCCCCCGGACGCATGCGTAATAGTCGTAAAGGTTTATATTAGGATCACAATGCGGCACGACGCAGGCGAGCAGCGTGCCGACCGGCAGGCGGGCCGCCGGATCGGGCAGCACGACCTTGCCGAACTCGTCGCCGAAACGGTCATAGATGCTGCCGGGCGGGGCGCCGGCGAAGATGGTGGGGGCCGGGCCGTCCATGGCGAAGCTCTTCGAGCCGGCGTCGCTGGTGGCGAAGCCCGGATGCTGGTCGCTGACGATCCGCGTGTGGACGAAGAGTGCGTTGCGGAAGCGGCGGCTCCCGTCCGGCGTGAGTTCCACGCCGTCGTAGATGACGTCGCTGAAGATGTAGGAGCCGACCTGAAGCTCGGTGAGCAGACCCGGCTCGTGGTCGAAATCGTGGGTGCCGGTGCCGCTGCCGGTGACGATCGGGCAGGCGTGGCCGGCCTCGACCAGCGCGTCTCGGATGTCGCGCAGGATCGTGAGGGCGGCGTGGGACAGGTCGCGGCGGGCGGCGTAGTCAGGGGTCGATTGGCAGTGGCCGGCATAGCCCTGGACGCCGCGGAAGCGGAGCGAGGGGTGCTCGGCGATCAGCCCGGCGAGGGCCGCGGCCTGGGCCGGCGAGGTGACGCCGAAACGGTGGGTGCCGACATCGCAGTCGATCAGGACGTCGAGACGGAGGCCGGCCGAGGCGACGGCTTCGCCGAGGGCCCGGACAGTGGCCGGGGTCTCGACGACGATGGCGAGGTCGGGAGCACGGCGTAGCAGGGCGACGAGGCGGTCGATCTTGCCGATGTCCTGAATGGCCGAGGTGACGAGCAGGCCCTCGATGCCGACATCGGCCAGGGACTCCGCTTCGCCGAGCTTGGCACAGCACTGGCCAATCGCACCGGCCGCGATCTGGGCGCGGGCGATCGCGGCGGACTTGTGGGTCTTGGCGTGCGGGCGCAGGGCGATGCCGCGCGCCTTCGCGAGGTCGGCCATGGCGGCGATGTTGGCGTCGAAGGCGTCGAGGTCGAGGACGAGCGCCGGGGTGTCGATGCGCAGGCGCGAGCCGGGGCGGCCGAGCAGGCTGCGGTTGTGGGCGTCGCCGGCGGCACTCACGCGGGCGGTCCGTCCAAGGGCCACCAGGCGCCGTCGACGGCGATGCCGTGGCTGACGAGACGGAGATTGCCGGTGATGCGCTGGCCCGGCGAATCTACATAGTCGAAGCGGCCCTCCTGCAGCTCCAGCACGCTGACGTCGCCCTTGGCACCGGGGCGGAGCGTGCCGAGGTCGGGCGCACCGATGGCGGCGGCGGGGGCGGAGGTGGCAGCACGGATCACGTCGGTGAGCGGCATGCCGAGGGAGAGGAACTTCGACATGGTGACGAGGAGGTCGTAGGCCGGACCGTCGACGCAGAGGGCGTGGACATCGCTGGAGATCATGTCGGGCAGGAAGCCCTGCTTCAGCATGGCACGGGCGACGTCGAAGTCGAGCGAGCCCATGCCGTGGCCGATGTCGAACCAGATGCCGCGCGAGCGTGCCTCCAGGATCTCCTCGCGGATCTCGCCTCTGCCGTTCAGCGCGTCGTTGGGGAACGGCTTGAAGCAGTGGGTGAGCACGTCGCCCTTGCGCAGGCGGCTCAGCACCTCGCTGCGGGAGGGCGGCGGGTAGTCGAGATGGGCCATCAGCGGCACGCCCAGGCGGTCCGCCGCCTCCATGGCGATGTCGAGCGGGGCGATGCCGCTGGAGCCGGACGCGATGCGGCCGACGCGGACCTTCATCCCGACGATGCGCTCGCGGTGCTCGCGAGCGACGGCGACGGCTTCGCGAGCGTCGCAGAGCATGATGTCCCGGCACTCGCCGACCATGACGTTGCGGCCGAAGCCGTAGATGCCGGCCCAGGAGATGTTGAGGTAGGCCAGGATGCGCGAGCGCGAGGGGTCGATCACGTGGCGGCGGAAGCCCGCCATGTTGCCGGGGCCGGCGCTGCCCGCATCGACGAAGGTGGTGGTGCCGGAGCGGCGCGCGATCGCGTCGGCGTCGACGCCCAGGGACGTACCGCCCCAGTAGACGTGGGTGTGGAGGTCGATCAGGCCGGGTACGACGAGGCGGCCCGTGGCGTCGACCACGGTCGCGGCGCTGTCGGCCGTCAGGCCGCGCTCGACGGCGGCAACCTTTCCATCCTTCAGGCCCACGTCCATCGAAGCGTCGAGCCCCGCCGCGGGATCGAGCACACGGCCGTTACGGATGAGCAGATCGAACACGCAGCCGCCCCTTGTTCCACCGCTTCGGAGCCTACGATTTTCTCTTTTCCAATCGCTCTAACCTTGTTTACGATACGAAACAAGCTACGAAAAACCCGCTACGAATGGGGAGCGATCATGGGCAGCGATGAACGCCGTCGGCAGGAAGAGCTTTCGCGTTTTCTCATGCGTCGTCGGACCGTCCTGAAGGGCGGCGTGGCAGCCGCCGCGGGCATGGCCATGCCCGGCATGCTCGCCGGCTCGGCGAAGGCCGCACCCGCTGATCCGATGCAGTTCATCGGCTGGCAGTACAACCCGCAGATCGTCGCCGAGAACGTCGACATCTTCAAGAAGCTGTATGACGAGAACGTGAATTACGAGCTGGTACCGGGCGAGTACCACGCGGTCGCCGAGACCAAGTTGATGGGCGGCCAGCACATCGACATGATGTACTCGGAAGAGGACCGCCTCATCCGCTGGAACACGGCCGGCTGGTCGCGCTCCCTCGAAGGCCTGCCGGGCATCGAGGAAATCAAGGCCGAGATGTATCCGATCAACGTCAAGAACATGTCGTTGGCCGACGGCAGCCTGGGTGGCCTGCCCTACTATACGGGCTTCAACTCCTTCGTCTGCAACCAGAAGCACCTGGACGCGGCGAAGATCGATCCGCCGGCCAGCTGGGACGAGTTCCTCGACCAGTGCCGCAAGCTGAAGAAGGACAAGATCGCCGAGTACCCCTACATCAGTGCCTGGGGCCGGCAGTGGGCGAGCCTGTCCTGGAGCCTGTTCTCGATCTGGTACTCCGAGGGGGCCAAAGTCTTCGACGAGCAGTCGAAGCCCGATTTCGGCACCGACTTCCGCAACGTGCTGGAACTGCAGAAGACCATTTATCAGGAGCAGCTGATCCCGCAGGACGTGTTCACGCATGTCGGCGAGTCGGTGCCCAACTTCGCCACCGGCCAGCACACCTACATGGTCGTGCACGAGTACGACCAGAAGGTGTTCAACACGCCGTCCATGTCCCAGATCGCCGGGGCGGCGCGCAACGCGATCATGCCCGGCAAGACGCGCTCGACCTTCATCTGGACGGCCGTCTACCAGATGGGGGCGAACCCGATCGACACCGACCGGGTCTGGAACCTGATGCAGTTCTTCGGCGGCAAGGCCAAGGACGGCAAGTATCACGTGGCGACACGCTGGGCGCTCGAGTTCGGTCTCGGCACCCCGCACAAGGAGGTGATCGAGAGCCCGGAGGTCCAGGAGGCCTTCGGCAAATGGAAGGACATGAAGATCGCCACGCAGCAGCTGGAGACTGCGACCACGCGTGACGTCGCCAAGACGGTCTGGTTCCCGGAGTGGGACTGGTACATGATGGGCGAGGTCCAGGACTATGTGCGCGGGCAGCAGTCGACCGATCAACTGGTCGACAAGCTGCAGGCGAAGTACGACGAGCTGAAGGTGCAATACCCAGACTGACGACGCGGCCCTCAGCAAGCCTCCCGTCAGGCCGGCGGACCGCTCCCCCCGCGGTCCGCCGGCACCCTTCCCTTCCCCTTCGTCGGATCATGGATGGCCAGGGTTTCCGAGCTCGCACTGCCGGCACGTCCCCTGGCTCCCAGGATCAAGGGCCGCTCCAGGCTGAGCCTGCCCTTCGCCTTGACCCTGCCGACGCTGATCGTCGTCTTCCTGGTGATCGGCATTCCGCTGATCTACTCGCTGGTCTTGAGCCTCTACCGGATCAACATGCTCACCAAGCGGTGGGCCTTCGTCGGTCTGAAGAACTACACCGACGTCCTTCCCAACCCGGACTTTCTGGCCGCACTGGGCCGCACCGCCTACTTCGCCGTGATCACGGTGGGCGGAGGGCTGGCGCTGGGCATGGCGATGGCGCTCGTGCTCAACGCCGTCTTCCCCGGCCGCAACCTGTTGCGCAGCGTGATGCTCATCCCCTGGGGAATGGCGCCCGTCACCGTCGGCGTGCTGTGGAGCTGGGTGTTCGACGGCTCCTACGGGACCCTGAACGCGCTCCTGTTCGACCTCGGCCTGATCACCGAGGGCATTCCTTGGCTGGGTGACGGGACGCGCGCCTTCAACCTGCTGGCCCTGGTGCACATCTGGAACCAGGCGCCGCTGACCGCCCTGCTGATCCTCGCTGCCCTCCAGGGCATTCCGGACAATCTGCACCGTGCAGCCCGCATCGACGGGGCCGGACCGATCGAGCGGTTCTTCAAGATCACGCTGCCCTGGCTGCGGCCGATGCTGCTGCTGATCATGATCCTGACCACCATCAACTCGATCATGGCGTTCGATCTCTTCTGGACCATGACGAAGGGCGGTCCCGGCAGTGCCACCACCGTCTTCTCCTGGATGGGCTACGCCTATGCCTTCCAGCTCTCGAAGTTCGGCGAGGGTGCGGCCATCCTCTACATCCTCAGCATCCTCTGCCTGCTGCTGGGCTGGGCGTACCTGAAGCTGTTCACGGCGACCGACCGGCGGCGAAAGACGGTGACGCCCGACGAGGTGGACGAGGAAGCGCCGCACCTGCTGGGCCATTCGGGGACGACGAAGCTCGCGAAGCTGCCGCCCTATCTGCGCCGCAGCTTCCTCCCCGCACCGACGAAGCGGCTGCTCGGCAAGATCGGGCTCGCGGCGGCCGCCATCTTCATCTTCGTCTGGTCGTTCGGCCCGTTCCTGTGGCTCGTCATCATGAGCCTCTCCAGTGCGGCCGACCTGGTGCGCACGCCGCCCACACTGCTGCCGGGCACGCTGACGCTCGACAATTACCGCTACGTGCTGTTCCCCAGCGGCGTCGCCGACGGGCAGTCGAGCGTGCAGGCGACGCGGGTCCCCTACTCGATCCTGAACAGCCTGATCGTCGCCGTCACGGTCACCGCGATCAATCTCGTCCTGGGCTCGCTCGCCGGCTACGCCTATGCCCGGCACGGCAAGAGCAAGTTTATGAACGGCTCGCTCTGGGCGCTGATGATGACCCGGATGACGCCGAGTCTGGCGCTGATCCTGCCCTTCTTCATCATCTTCCGGAACGTCGGCCTGATCGACACCCGGACCGCACTCGTCATCGCCTATTGCAGCCTGATCCTGCCGCTCTCGACCTGGATGATGAAAGGCTACTTCGAGAACCTGCCGCCGAACCTGGAGAAGGCGGCTCTCGTCGACGGCTGCACGCCCTTCCAGGCGATCTGGAAGATCATCCTGCCGGTGGCCCGCCCCGGCATCGTGGCGGCCGGCATCTTCTGCTTTCTCGTCAGCTGGAACGAGTTCGTCTTCGCGCTGATCCTGACCGGATCGCCGAAGGCGCAGACGATCCCCGTCATCATCGCGGGCTTCCTCGTCCAGCTGCGCTTCTACGATTACGGGCCGATGTTCGCCGCCAGCGTGCTGGCCGTCATCCCGCCCGTCGTGATCGCCTTCGCCTTCCAGCGCTACCTCGTGCGCGGAATGCTGTCGGGCTCGTTGAAAGGCTGAGGGGGAACGAAGGCGTGGCGCGAGTCCGGCTGCAGAAGCTCACCAAGCGGTACGGCGACTTCACGGCCGTGAAGGGTCTCGACCTCGAGATCGCCGACGGCGAGTTCCTGACGCTCTTGGGTCCGTCAGGCTGCGGCAAGAGCACGGCCTTGAGCTGCATCGCCGGGCTGGAGCGGCTGTCGGACGGCTCGATCATCTTCGACGACCAGGACGTCAGCGAGTACGAGCCGGCCGAGCGAAACATCGCCATGGTATTCCAGGACTACGCGCTCTACCCGCACATGTCGGTGCGGGACAATATGAGCTTCGGCCTGCGCCAGCAGAAAGTGGATGCGGCGACGATCCGGCGGCAGGTGGATGCCGCGGCCGACATCCTGGACCTCGGGCCGCTCCTCGACCGGCGGCCGGCGGAGCTGAGCGGCGGGCAGCGGCAGCGCGTGGCGGTGGGCCGGGCGGTGGTGCGCAACCCGGCCGTGTTCCTGATGGACGAGCCGCTCTCCAACCTCGATGCCAGCCTGCGGGTGAAAACGCGGACAGAGATCAAGCGGCTGCAGCGCGATCTCGCCGTCACCTCGGTGTTCGTGACGCACGACCAGGAGGAGGCGATGGTGCTCTCCGACCGGATCGCGATCATGCGCCACGGCGAACTGCAGCAGGTGGGCCCGCCGATGGACGTCTACCGTCGGCCGACGAACCTCTTCGTCGCCGGCTTCATCGGCAGCCCGGCCATGAACTTCTTCCCGGTCACGGTGGCGCGGCAGGACGGGGCACTGGCGGCCCGGATCGGCGACCGCACGCTGCGCCTGCCGCTGGAAACGGTGTCCGAGGCGTCGCTCGGGGCGCTGGGCCAGGGCCGGCCCGCCGTGATGGGCGTGCGGCCGACCGATCTGGCGGTCGGCGGTGCGGGCGACCTATCGCTGGAGGGCGAGGTGTTCCTGGTCGAGCCGATCGGGCCCGTCTCCTATGTCGACGTGGACGTCGCCGGCACGGCCGTCAAGGGTGTGTGCGAGCCCGACGCGGCACCGGCACCCGGCGAGCGCGTATCACTGGGCTTCGGCACCGGACGGGTGCACCTCTTCGATCAGGCCACCGAGCAGCGCCTTTAGACGACGGATGCTCGCAAGAACGGGGGACGGCTGAATGTCGGATGCGAACGACCTCGCCACGCTGCTGCGCGATCTGGTCGACGTCCTGATCCCGGGCGGCGGGGTCTGGCCGGCGGCCTCGACCGTCGGCGTGCAGGGCGTGCTCGCGGTGCGGCTCATGGAGATCCGCGGCGAGAGCGGGCCGGACGAGCTGGAAGCGGCGATTGTCGCCTGCGGGGGACCGCTAGGTGGCCTCGACGCGACGCAGCGGGTCGAGGTGGTGCGCAAGTTCGAGGCGACCGATCCGGCATTCTTCACCCTCGTCCGCAATGCGAGCTACCTTGCCTACTACGAGAACCCGGCGGTCGTGCGCGCGGTCCGCACGCTGGGCCAGCCCTATCAAGCGATGCCGGGCTTCAAGGGCTATCCGATTCCCGCCTTTGACATGGAGAAGGACCGGCCGCAGCACGGGCGCGGGTCCTATATCCCGACGGATCAGGTGAAGCGGCTCGATCTTTCGCAGCTCGGGAGGAGCTGACCATGCCGGCGCGCAACGAGACGTGCGACGTCCTCATCATCGGCTCGGGTGCGACCGGGGCCATCGCCGCCAAGGTGCTGGGCGAGGCCGGGCTCGACGTGGTCTGCCTGGAGCAGGGCGGCTGGATCGAGCCGAACGACCATCCGCACTACAGCCCGGACTGGCAGTGGCAGCGACGCTCGCGCTGGAGCCCGGACGTCAATGTCAGGAAGGGCAACCTCGACGACTTCCCGGTCCGCAGCAACTCCTCGCAGGTGCTGATGTGGAACGGCGTCGGCGGCTCGACCAATGTCTACGGGGCCTTGTGGCCGCGCTACCGGCCCTCGGACTTCCGCAAAGGCACCGAGCACGGGCTGCAGCCGGACTGGCCGATCTCGTACGAGGACCTGGCCGACTATTACGACCGGGCGGACCGGCTCGTCGGCGTGTCGGGGCTGGCGGGCGATCTCGCCATGCCGCCGTCCGACGACTATCCGACCCCGCCGATGCCGATGCAGGCGGCGAGCCGGCGGCTGGCGAAAGCGTTCGACCGGCTGAACTGGCACTGGTGGCCGGTGCCGGCCGGGGTGATCTCGCGCAACTATGACGGCCGCCTCGCCTGCCACGGTTGCGGAATCTGCAACGGCTGCCCACGCGGCTCGATGAGCAAGTTCTCGACCTCGATCTGGCCGAAGGCGCTGGAGGCGGGGGTGGAGCTACGGACCTATGCCCGCGTGCTCAGGATCGAGAAGGACAAGTCGGGGCGGGCCACAGGGGCGCTCTACATCGACCGCAACACGGGCCGGCAGCACTTCCAGAAGGCCCACATCGTCATCCTGGCGGCGAACGGGGTCGGCACCCCTCGCCTGCTGATGGCGTCCGACAATCTCGCCAACAGCTCGGACCAGGTCGGGCGGAACCTGCTGCACCACACGCTCGTCGCCTGCGAGATGTGGGTCGACGAGCCGTTGGCGGCACACACGGGCTATGTCGCGGCCCTGATCAGCCGGCAGTTCGCGGAGACCGATCTCAGCCGCGGCTTCGTCAACGGCTTCAACTTCAACTGCGTGACGACGGGCGGGGCCGGCGAGCAGGCGATCGGCTTCCTGTCGGACAACCGCGCCCCTTGGGGGTCCGGGCATCACGAATGGTTCGCCCGGCACTTCGGACGCGGCTTCGGTGTGTTCGCGATCGGCGACGACCTGCCCCATCCCGACAACCGGATCACGCTTTCGACGAGCGAGCGGGACGAGGACGGCGTGCCGGTGGCGAGCCTGTTCTACCAGCCGCGCGAGAACGACAAGAAGATGATGCGCTACATGCTGCAGCGCCTAGAGGAGATCGCGAAGGCGGCGGACGCGTTCGACTACCGGCTGCAGGACTATACCGACAAGGAGGGTGTGTACCGCACGCCGGCCTGGCACCTGATCGGCACGGCCCGGATGGGCAAGACGCCGGACATGTCGGTGGTCAACAAGTGGCACCAGTGCTGGGACGTGCCGAACCTCTTCATCATCGACGGCAGCGTGTTGACGACGGGCGGCGTGGTGAATCCGACGCCGACGATCTGCGCCCTCGCGCTGCGCGCGGCGGAGAACCTGCGAGACAATTTCCGCGAGCTGCAGGGTACCACGCGGCCGCTGGCGGCATGAGCAAGATCACAGGCGCGGAGCTGGAGGCGCGGCTGGCGGCCATGCCGCGGGTGAAGCTCGCGATGCTGCCGACCGCCCTGGAGCCGGCACCCCGGCTGTCGGCTGCCCTGGGCGGGCCAGAGATCTGGATCAAGCGGGACGACATGACCGGGCTCTGCTTCGGCGGGAACAAGACCCGGCAGCTCGACTATGTCTTCGCGGACATCCTGAAGCAGGGCTGCGATACGGTCGTCGCCGGCACCTACACCCAGTCGAACTGGTGCCGGCAGATGACGGCGGCGGCGAAGAAGCTGGGGCTCGACATCTCGCTTGTGCTGCTCCACGGCGAGAAAGGGCCGGCGCTGCAGGGCAACTTCCTGCTCTTCAAGCTGATGGGGGCGGACGTCACCGTCATCGACCTGCCGTCGCTGGAGCAGATCGCCCCGCATCTAGAGGCGAAGGCCGAGGCGCTGCGCAAGGCCGGCCGCAAGCCCTACGTCGTGGCACCGATGGACCTGAAGGGTCTGGCACTGGGGGCGGTGGGTTACGTCCAGGCGGCGGCCGAACTGGATGCACAGCTCGAAGCGCAGGGGCTGGAGGTCGACTGGGTGGCGCTGGCCGGGGCCAACATGACGCCGGCCGGCATGGCGTTGGGGCTGAAGGCGCTGGGGCGGCAGGTGCGCATCCTAAACATCGCGCCGATCAAGTGGAGCGAGGACCGGGCGGTCGACATCGCCCGGATCGGCAATGCGGCGGCGGACCTCTTGGGGATTGAGACGCGGCTCGAGCCGTCAGATGTGGAGAACCACGACGAGTATATCGGGCCGCGCTACGGCGTGATGACCGATGGCTGCCGGGAGGCGCTGCGGCTCGTCGCCGGAACGGAAGGGCTGATCCTCGATCCCGTCTACAGCGGCAAGGCGATGGCGGGGCTGATCGACCGGATCAGGAAGGGGCATATCCGCAAGGGCCAGCGCGTCGTCTACGTGCATACCGGCGGCATGCCCGCACTGTTCGCCTATGCGGGCGATCTGGGATTGGCGGCATGAGCTGGGACGTGATCGTCGTGGGTGCCGGTGCCGCGGGAGCGGCCGTGGCGGCACGGCTCAGCGAGGATCCCGGGCGGCGCGTCCTGCTGCTGGAGGCCGGGACGGACTACCGCACGGCGGATACGCCGGAAGCGATGAAGAGCCTCAACCCGTTCAACGTGATCCTGCCGAAGCGCTTCCAGGCGCAGTACATGTGGCCGTCGCTGATGGCGACGCGGACGAGCCGGCAGGCGCCGCGGCTGTTGTGGCGCGGGCGCGGTGTCGGCGGCAGCACGTCCATCAACGGCATCATCGCGATCCGCGGCGTGCTCGATGCGTTCGACGAATGGGCGGAGCTGGGCTGCGAGGGCTGGTCCGGGCAGGAGGTTCTCCCCTTCTTCAACCGGCTGGAGGACGATCTCGCGTTCGGCGAGCGGCCCTGGCACGGCAAGGGCGGGCCGATCCCGATCTGGCGGGCACCGCTGGAGCAGTGGGGTCCCGTCGACCTGGCACTGAAGGATGCGGCGCTGGATCTCGGCTATCCCTGGTGCGAGGACCTGAACGCGCCGACGGCTGAGGGGGTCTGCTGCTACGCGATCAACTCGCGGGACGGTGTGCGCGTCTCGACCAATGACGGCTATCTGGAGCCGGCTCGGTCGCGGCCGAACCTGGAGATTTGGGGGGACAGTCATGTCGACCGCGTCCTGCTGGACCTGCGGCGGGCGGTCGGCGTGCGCGCCCGCTGCAAAGGCGAGTGGGTCGATCTCGCGGCGAAGGAGGTCGTGCTCAGTGCGGGTGCGTTCCACTCGCCACCGATCCTGATGCGGTCGGGCATCGGGCCGGCGGCGGAGCTGAAGAAGCACGGCATCGAGGTGGTGAAGGCGCTCCCGGTCGGCGAGCGGGTGTTCGACCATCCCTATGTGCGGATCGAGCTGAAGCTGAAGCCCGAGCTGAAGCCTACGGACGCGGAAACGCGCCACACCAATTGCTGCGTGAAGTACAGTTCGCGCCTCGCCAGCGGCGGGTCGAACGACATGCTGATCATGGGCTTCAACCATGGCGGCGTCGGCGGCGAGCTCGATCCCTCGATGTTCGGCGAGGCCGGCATCCATGTCGGGCTGTTCGAGGCCTTCTCGCGCGGGCGGGTTCGCCTCGCCTCCCCTGATCCGCTGCAGGATCCCTTGGTCGACCTCAACATGCTGGACGACGAGCGGGACCTCGTCCGCATGCGCGACGGGGCGCGACGGCTGGTGCGGATCGGCGTCCACGAGAAGGTGCAGGCGGTCACCCGCGAGGTGCAGATCGGCAATACGGGGCGGCCGATCGCGGAGTTGGTCGACGGGTCGGACCAAGCCTACGACGACTGGCTGCTCGCCGACTGCTCCGAGGCGCAGCACGGGGCCGGCGGCTGCTGCATGGGGCCCTATGGGGTCGAGGACGGCAAGAGTGTCGTCGATCCGGACGGGCGCGTGCGCGGCATCCAGGGTCTCCGCGTCGCCGACGCCTCGATCATGCCCTACGACTGCAAGGCCAACACGAACCTGACGACCATCATGATCGGCGAGCACATCGCCGACCGCATGCGTCGGGCGGCGACCCAGCCGTAGCCCACGTCCGCGCGAGGTTGACGGGCTCGCAGGCCCGACACAGATCACCCGCGGATGCATCGCGGGGGGTCTGAACGATGACATTCGATCGCCGTAGAGCACTCGGTGCGATGGCCGCCGGCCTGGCCGTCTCGGGCCTCGACGCCTCGCCGGCCGAAGCGCTCGACACGACGGCGACGACGTCGATCCTGCTCTACAACCGCTCGACCGGCGCCTACCGCGTCTTCACGCCGAACAGCCTCTACGATCCGGGCACGACCCGGAGCGGCACCGATGCGGCGCGCTTCGCGAACGTGACCGCTGCTACCGCCGTCGCCCGCAGCTTCGCCGGCACCTCATCGACCGTGACGCATCGGGGTGTCTTGACCTTGCGCGGCTCGACGAGCGTCACGCCGGCCTGGGAGGTCGCGGGCTGGAACGGGACGGGCTGGCTGCGCAAGGCGGGCGGCTCACTCAGGTTCAACGCTTTGCCGTGGACGCCGCGCGGCCAGCTGTTCGACACCGGCGGCCTCGTCCTGCAACTCGACACGACGCAGATCGCAAGCGGCCAACTCTCGCTCACTTCCACCGCCGACACGTCCTGGACGTGGCGGACACGGGCCGTGGTCAACAGCGTCCAGCCCTTCGATTCAAGCTTCGCGATAGGCTGCGAGGCGGGGCGGTTCTACGGCATGGCGCGCAGTGACAACCTTTCGCAGTTCACCGCCATCGAGGCCGGCACCGAGGCCGACCTCAACATCGTCTATCTGCGCTCGATCGCGAGCCAGCGTGGGCAGGTCTACACCTATCCCGGGCGGGTTATGGTCTACGACCGCCTGACCGGGGTCGCGCAGTTCTATTGGTTGCCGAGCACCGGCTCGCTGCGCGGGGCCACGCTGATGCTGACGGCCCGGCTGGCGGTCGGCTGGACCCATGTCGTGCCGTTCCGCTACGGCTGGTTCTTCTATCACCGCACCCGGCGGCTGGCGCAGATGGGGACCGTCCGCTCGCGCTTCCCGAGCCCCGGATGGCGGCTCGTCAACGGCTATCTCTGGCCCGACAACACGCTGGGCGACTTCACCGACGCGGTCGGTTTCGGTTGAGAAAAAAAGGCACCAAGATGAACCTCGACCGCCGCACCGTCCTCGGCACGCTCGCCGGCAGCGTCGCCGCCGCGACACTGCCGAGCCGCCCTGCAGAGGCGGGGAACCCGAACTACATACCCTCGATCCTCCTCTACAACCGCAGCATCGGCGCTTGGCTGTTCCAGACTCCAGCCGGACTGAGGCTGCCGGGCACCCGCAGCAGGGGCACGGACACGGCTCGTTTCGCGGGTGTTGCGAGTTCTGTCGGCGTCGTCCGGGGGTTTCAGGGCAACTTTAGTGTGGGCATGCTATCCCTTCGCGGGTCCACGGTCGCCACGCCCACCTGGGAGGTCAGCGCCTTCACTGGCAACGGCTGGACCCGGCGTGCAGGCGACAATCTGACGTCCAACGGCGCGCGGCTGATCCCTGAGCGGTGGCTGCTAGACGACGATCGCAAGAACATCACGATGATCGGCGCGCAGCGCGCGGCGCACATGCGGCTCACGCTGACCACCAGTGCGAACTCGTCCTGGTTGTTGCGAACACGGGGCCTGTATATCGGAGACCATCCGGTCGACACGAACTATGCAATCGCGGGCGGCGCCAATCCGTGGTTCTGGGGCATGGCCAAGGGGGCGAGCCTTGCCGAGTTCCAGAACCTGTACTTCGATTCCGACCGAGCACCCCGGCTCGCGGTCATGCGCCGGCTCGGAACGCTCCGCGGCCATGTCTACGGACCAGTCAGCACCGCGTATGGCTCCACGCTTCTGGTCTACGAGCCGGCCAGCGGGCTCGGGCAGTTCGTGAAGCTGGGTATCAGCGACACGCTCGACGCGGCGCGCATCCTGGTGACGGCGCAACTCGCGGTCGGTTGGACCCACGTCGTGCCGTTCAAGCACGGCTGGTTCTTCTACCATCGGACGCGGCGTTGCGCGCAGATCGCCACCGTGGCGCCGCTCAACTTCACTTCCGGCCCCCGCCTGAGGAACGGCCATTTCTGGCCCGACGGGTCCTTGCCGGAGTTCACCGACGCGGTCGGGTACCCCGAACTGGCCTGAGGCCCAAAACGTCGCCCGCATGGGCCTGACCACCGTCGGCGAGCGAATCGCGTAACGCGGCTACGGATCGGCGCCTCAGGCTCAGAGCAGAGACGAGGCGGGTCCAGCGGCGTAGGGGAGCATCTGAAGCTTCAGGAGGTCGGCACCCGGGTCGAGTGAGCGGCGCTGCCGCCAGCGTTCCAGCCAGAGCAGGAACTGATCGGCCGGCATGGGCTGGGCGATGAGGAAGCCCTGGACCAGACGGCAGCCGAGCCGGCGCAGCTCCATGAGCTGGTCCAGGGTCTCGACACCCTCGGCCTCCGTGACGAGGCCCAGTTCCTTGCCCAGCGTGACGATGGTGCCGACGACCGCCGCGGCGCGCCGTGACTGGGTCAGCTCGACGACGAAGGAGCGGTCGATCTTCAAAACGTCGACGGGCAGGCTGGAGAGGCGGCCGAGCGACGAGTAGCCGATCCCGAAATCGTCGATCGCCACCTTCATACCCAGCTCGCGCAGATGCGCGAGGCGGCGCTCCGCACTCTTCGCACCCATCAGCATGCCCTCGGTGACCTCGAGCACGAGACGTCCGGGCGGCACGCCCAGATCGTCGGTCGCGGTCGCCAGCGCTTCGAGCAGGCCGTCCCAGACGAGACAGCGCGGGGCGAGGTTGACCCACACCTGCACGTCGCAGAGGCCCTCGGTGCCCCAGGCGTGCAGATCGCGTGAGGTGCGCTGCAGGATGAACGAGGTCAGCGGCAGGATGGCCGGCCCGCTCTCGGCGGCGTTGATGAACTCGTGCGCGTCGAGCCGGCCGCGCTCGGGATGGTTCCAGCGTGCCAGCGCCTCGACGGCGACGACCTCCAGCGTGGCGAGGTCGACGATCGGCTGGTAGTCGACGTCCATCTCGCCGCGGGCGACGGCACCCATCACGGCGATGCCGATCGCCTCGATGCGCCTGCTGTCGGCGAGCATGGCGGGCTCGAAGACCTTCCAGGTCGCCCGGCCGGCCTCCTTCGCGGCGTAGAGGGCCCGGTCGGCGTTGGTCAGCAGCTGCTCCGCCGTGCCGGGGTGGCGCGGGTAGACGCTGACGCCGACGCTGCAGCAGGGCTCCAGGACGGTGCCGTTGATGGTGAAGGGCTGGGCCAATGCCTCGACCAGCCGCTGGGCCAGGGTGCGGAAGGCACCCGGTCCCTTGTTGCCCCAGGCCAGAACAGCGAACTCGTCGCCGCCGAGGCGGGCCACGAGGTCGTCGGCCCGCACGGTGTCCAGGAGGCGCTGGGCCGCCTGACGCAAGACGGCATCGCCGACGACGTGGCCGTGGACGTCGTTCACTTCCTTGAACTGATCGAGATCGACGAGGAGGACACCCAGCCGCTTGCCGTCCCTGTCCGCCTGCTCGCGCCGCAGGTTCAGCTCGCGCTGCAGCAGGGCACGGTTGGCGAGGCCGGTCAGCGCGTCGTGCGTCGCCTGATGCTCGATCTCGCGCGCAATGCGCTTGCGCTCGGTGATGTCGCTGACGACCATCAGCGTGCCACCGTCGCGCGTGCGCTGGCGTCGTGTCTCGATGTAGCGGCCGTCCAGCAGCACGAACTCGTCGGTGCCCGGCTGGCGCATGCAGGCCGCCCGCTCGGCGACGACGCGCTCGGCGTCCTCCTCCGGAATGGGAACGCCCTCGCCGGCACGGGCAGCTTCGCGGATCACGTCCTGGAACCGCACGCCCGGCACCCGAAGGTGGGCGGTGAGTGGGAACATGCTGCGGTAGCGCGTATTGCAGAGAATGAGACGCAGGTCGGCGTCGTACATCGCGAGGCCGTCCGACATCGTGGAAAGCGCCTCGTCGAGTTCGTTGCGACTCCTCTCGAGCTGCAGCTCCAGCTGCTTCCTTGCCGTGATGTCCGCCAGGAGCAGAACGAAGCCGCCGTCCTGCGTCGGATGCGCCCGCCCTTCCAGATAGCGACCGTCGTACAGCGCAAGCTCCCGCACACCGCCTTGCCGCAGGAAGGCAATGCGCTGGTCGATCATGGCCTCGGCGTCGCCTGTCTCGAGGTCGAGGATCTCGCCCAGCCGAGCCGCCTCCCTGATCGCGTCGCGGAAACTCGACCCGGGAACCCGAAGGTGCCCCGTCAACGGGAAGAACTGGCGGTAGCGATCATTGCAGAGCACGAGCCGCAGCTCGGCGTCGTACATCGCGAGGCCGTCCGACATCGAGGCCAGTGCCCGATCGAGCTTGTTCATGCTGCTCTCGACCTGCAGTTCCAGGCGCCGGCGCTCGGTGATGTCGGTCAGCAGGAGCAGCACGCCGCCATCACGGGTGCGCTCGGTGCTGGTCTCCATGATGCAGCCATTGCGCAGGACAAGCTCGTGCACGCCGAGCTTGCGGACGAAGGCGACCCGTTGGGCGACGAAGCCCTCGTCGTCGCCGGCCTCGCGGACCACGCCCTCCCCGTTGCGGTCGGCCGCGCGGATGATGTCGCCGAAGTAGGCTCCGGGGACGATCATGTCCCGGGTACGCGGGAAAATGCTGCGGTACCGCTCGTTGCAGAGCACGAGCCGTAGGTCGGCGTCGTACATGACGAGCGCGTCGGACATCGTGGCCAACGCCTCGTCGAGCTTGTTCTTGCTGCTCGCGAGCTGCTGCGCGAGTTCCCTTCGCTCCGTCACGTCCGTCAGCACGAGAAGACAGCCGCCATCGGGCGTGAGCTTCGTCCGGCATTCGATGCTGCGACCGTCGCCGAGGGTGAACTCGCTCATCCCGTCGTGGCGCAGCCGGGCCACCGACTCCGCGATCAACGCCTCCTCGTTGCCGTTCTCGGGCCTGACGCCCTCGCCGACCCGCATGGCCTCGCGCAGGATGGCGACGAAGGATACTCCCGGCACGCGCAGGTGAGCGGTGAGCGGGAACATGTTGCGGTACTGCGGATTGCACAGCACGAGCCGCAGATCGGCATCGTACATCGCCAGACCGTCGGCCATGGTCGAGAGCGCCTGATCGAGATCGTTTCGGCTGTGCTCGACCTGCAGCTCCAGTTTCTTGCGGGCGCTGATGTCCGTCATCAGAAGGACGGTGCCGCCGTCGCGGGTCAGCCGCGTGCGCGCCTGCATGTAGCGGCCGTCCTCGAGCATGAACTCGGCAAGGCCCTCGCGCCGCATGCAGGCGACGCGGTCGGCCACGAGCTCATCGAGGCTGCCGTCGAAGACGATACGCTCGCCGAGCTGTGCGGACTGGCGAACGATCTCCTGAAAGTAAGCGCCAGGCACCCGCAGGTGGCCGCTGCGGGGATAAAGCTGCCGGTACTGGTCGTTGCAGAGAACGAGGCGCAGATCGGCATCGAACATCGCCAGACCGTCGGCCATCGACGAGAGTGCCTCGTCGAGCTCGCTCCGGCTGCGCGCGAGGTCCGTTTCCAGCTGGCGGCGCGACGTGATGTCGTGAAGAAGCAGGACGAGGCCGCCGTCCCGAGTCGGCTGCGAATGTCCCTCGATGACACGACCGTCCCCGGTGACAAGCTCGGTGACGCCGCCCTGGCGGAGCCGCTCGATGGCCTCCAGGAGCCCCGCCTCGGCATCTCCCTCGGGAGGGGAGGCACCCTCTCCGACCTTCGCGGCCTCGCGGAGAATGTCGAGGAAACTGGCACCCGGCACCCGCAGGTGCGCTGTCTTCGGGAACATCTCCAGATAGCGCTCGTTGCACAGTACGAGCCGGAGATCGGCGTCGTACATCACGAGGGCGTCGGTCATCGTCGACAGCGCCTCGTCGAGCTTCCGGCGGCTGCTTTCGACCTCTAGTTCCAGGCGCTTGCGCGCGGTGATGTCGCTCAGGAGCAGCAGGACGCCGCCGTCGCGGGTGGCCTGAGCGCGTTGCTGGACCCAGCGACCGTCCCGCATGGGGAACTCGCTCAGACCGTTCTGGCGAAGACTCGCCACGCGCTCGGCGACGAGCCCCTCGACGTCACCACCTTCGATCAGCCGGCCCTCGCCCCGCTCGGCTCCGGCGCGAATGAGGTCGGGGAAATAGGCGCCGGGTACGCGCAGATCGGCCGTGCGCGGGAAGAACGCCTGATATTGCGCGTTGCAGAAGACGAGGCGCAGATCGGCATCGTAGAGCGCCAAGCCGTCGGTCATCGTGGCGAGAGCGTCGTCCAGTTTGGCGCGGCTGCTCGCCAGCTGCTGCTCCAGAGCCCGCCGCTCGGTCACGTCCGTCAGGACGATGAGCGTGCCGCCCTCACCGGTCCGTAGCTTGCGATGCTCCAGATGCCGCCCGTCGCCAAGGACGAACTCGTTCATGCCGGGCTCGCGCAGGGCGGCCACCCGACCGGCCACCCAGCGCTCGACGTCGGCCTCTTCGACACGCACGGATTCGCCGAGCCGCACCGCCTCCCGCATGATGTCCGCGAACAGGGCACCCGGCACCCGCAGGTGGGCCGTGATCGGAAACAGGGCCTGATACTGCGGATTGCAGAGGACGAGGCGCATGTCCTTGTCGAACAAGGCGAGACCATCCGGCATCGTCGCCAGCGCCTCGTCGAGCTTGCTCCGGCTCGCCTCGAGCTGGTGCTCCAGGCGCCGCTGTTCCGAGATGTCCGTCAGAACGAGCAGCGTACCGCCATCGTCCGTCTGCAGATTGCGGCATTCGACGTGGCGGCCGTCCGCGAGCGTGAACTCGTCGAACCTCGGGGCATGAAGGGACGCGACGCGCTCTTCTACCCAGCTTTCCAGGTCCTCACCGTCGCCCGGGACCGATTCCCCGACGCGCACGGCTTCGCGCAGGATGTCCGCGAAGGCGACGCCCGGGACGCGCACATGGGCAGTGAGCGGGAAGAGGCTCAGATACTGCTTGTTGTGGAGGACGAGGCGGTTCTCACGATCGAACAGGGCGAGCCCGTCCGGAACCGTGGCCAGCGCCTCGTCCAGCTTCTTCCGGGCGCTCTCCAGTTCCAGTTCGAGCAGCTTCTTCTCGGTGATGTTGCGGTTGAGCGTGATGATGCCCGCGAGGCGGCCATCGGCACTCCGCAAAGGTGCCTTCAAGGTACTGAGCCAACGGGTCGTGCCGTCTTCCGCGAGAACGGGCTGATCGACGGTGAAAGGCCCCGAGCCCTGCAGCAGGGGCGCTTCGTCGGCGCGATAGCGCTCGGCGATCTCAGGCGGGAACAGATCGGCGTCGGTGCGGCCCAAGGTCCGGGCCAGCGTCAACCCCGGATGCTGGTCGAAGGTGGCCGGATTGGCGGCGATGAACCGGCCCTGGCGATCCTTCGCGGTCATCGCATCCGGAAGTGCCTCGACCATGGCGCGGTAGAGCGAGAGGCTCTCGATCCTGTCCCGATGTCTCTCCGCCTGGGCCATGGCGAGGCCGAGGGTGAAGATGGCAAGACCGATCACACCGAAGATCGGCTCCCAGGCAAGCGACGGTCCCTCGTGGCCGGCCGGGAGAAACAAAGCGGTGGCGAGTGCCGCCGAGGCCGAGCTGGCGATCGCCACGGCACCGATCTCGGCATAGCCGAGGCGGCGGTGGCGGCACATCCAGTGGCCGAGGGCACCGACGGCCGCGTAGGCGAGGACGACGGGATCGAGCGGATAGTTGGCGACCGGGCCGATCAGGAGGTGGGCCGCGATGACCGGAAGAGCGGCGACGATGGCCGCGAGCGCGCCGCCGAAGAATCCGGCCAAGCCGACGAACACGCCACGCAGGTCGAGATGGAGCGTCGAGGTCAGGTGGACCGGGATCGCAAGTGAGAGAAGGGCCGCGACGCCCATCAATCCACCGAGCACCACATGCCGGGCCACCGGTCCGAGACGTGCCGACCGTTCCAGGAACTGGGCCCACACAATGACGACGAGCGCACCGATGCCGACATTGGCCATCAGATGGCTCAGTTCGTGGGCCTGCATCCCCCCCGATCCTTTCGTGCCGCAAATGGCGGCTTAGTGCTGCTCGGCCATGGAGCGACATGACTCCCTGGGCCGACTGGATCGGCAAGGCGTCGGAATGTCGCCGTGTCCCTCATCTTGCGGTGCACCACCTCGACTGACGGCTCGCATAAACATTCAGAAAATCATAAGCGCCGACGAGGTCGGTACAACGAGCAATGGAACAGACATGCCGATATTCGGCTCAATAACATACATGGGAGCAGCGGCGCCATAGCTGCTCGGGCATCTTCGGCTAACGCCCGACCTCGATTGGTCGGACGACCCCATGTGCGGCTTAGTCGCAGCGCCGAGCCGCCTCGACGAGGGCCGCGCAAAGATCTCGATTTTTCTGCATTCTGGTCGAAAGGAGCGGCCGGCGCCTCGATTTTCTCAACCCTAACGCGAGACGACTACCGCATTCGGCGATTGCAGTTTACGGGAAAGTGGAATCGAATGTCGCGAAAGGCGCGATACGAGGGGTTGTGATGGTCGCGCTCGACGTTCGACCACGCGAGATGTCGCCCCTGGCGAGCTCGCACGATGTCCTGGTCCGCCGCTGCACCGAAGAGCTGGAGCGGCGGGGAAAGAGCTGGCGGCAGATCACGCGCCGACACGGCGTGCGGCTGCCCGACAAGCCCGGTACGGGCATGCGCGTGCCGTCCATGAGCGAGCTGGCCGTCCTGCGCGACGCCGAGCTCGAGGCCGACGACCCCTATTTCGGCTGGTCGCTGGGCGAGTTCTCGTTCCGTGATCTCGGCGTCTACGGCTACTCGGTCCTCAACTCACCGGATGTACGCTCCGCCCTCACCACGGCGATCGAGCTCTTCCGGCTGCTGTCCGAGGGGCCGCAGATGGGGCTCCAGGAACGCGATGGCGAGGCCTGGCTAACGCAGACGGTCAATCTCGGCACCGGGGTCAACCAGGTCGGCCTGCGGATGCGGCTCAGCCACATGCGGGAGCTGGCAGGACCGGACTTCAAGCCGCTGCGGGTGGGTGTTCCCGAGACCGATGCTGTGCGCTTGTCGGGGCTCAGCGATCTCGCCGGCGTGCGGGTGGAAGCGTCCGAGCACGCGATCTCCTACGTCACCTTCCCGGCCGACGTACTGAACCGGCCGCTGCACCAGGCGGACCGGCAGCTCGCCATCACGCTGCGGCGGATCTGGGACGAGGAGCGGCAGCGCCTGGCCGAACGCAGCCACACCATGGGCCGGCTGCAGAAGGCGATCCTCTCGACGCTTCCGGAAGGCGAGCCGAGGCTCGACCGCGTCGCCGAGAGCCTGAGCGTCTCGCCCAAAACATTGCGCACCGAGCTGAACGGGCTCGGCACCAGCCTGCCGCGGATCACGGACATGGTCCGTGCCAGCGTGGCGGGTGCCCTCATGGCCGAGCCCGGGATGACACCGGCGCGCGTCGCCAAGGCGCTGGGCTACGCCGAGGCGGGTGCATTGATGCGGGCGCAAGGACGATGGTTCGGCACGACGACCGCCGCCAGAGGGCGAACGACCGACCGGGCACGCCGGACCTGATCCAGGTCGTCGATGGGCAAGCACGCCGAGATCTTCATTGACGACATCTTGGCCGCTGGGGAGGCGGCCTTGCCCGAGACTTACGAGTATTGCGCTCCGGGCAATCCCGGTGACGGGCCGAAGATCATGGGCGCGGGTCGGGCTCGATGCCTCCCGATGAGGTGTGCTGCAGGCCGGCACCGCAGGTGATCTGATGGATCTGTCATCGATCAGAACGGGCCGAACGAGCCCGCTCGCCAGCTCCCACGACGTTCTCGTCCGTCGCTGCACACAGGCCCTTGAGACACGCGGCGTCGCCTGGCGGCCGCTGGTCCGCAGCCACGGTCTCCGTCTAAGCGAGGAGCCGGTTCCGGGTGCCCGGATCGCGACGCGCAGCGAGCGGGCGCTGCTGCACGATGCCGAGCGGATCATGGACGATCCCTTCCTCGGCTGGTCGCTCGGCGCCTTCGAGATGCGCGACCTCGGCGTGTTCGGCTACGCGGCGCTGAACGCGCCGACCCTGCGTGCCTCGCTCGATGTGATCATCGAGCTGTTCGCCCTCCTCTCCGAGGGGCCGCAGCTCGTGCTGCACGTCGCGGACGGCGAGGCGACGTTGGCGGAGATCAGCGACCTCGGCACCTGCATGAACCAGGTCGGTCTCCGCATGATGCTGGCCCACCTCCACGAGTTGGCCGGACCGGAGGTGGCGCCGCTGCGGGTGGGGCTGCCGGAGGCCGATCCCGTTCGCCTGCAGGGCCTGAGCGATCGGATTGGCCTGCCGGTGAAAGGCATGGCCGTTCCGCTGACGTTCGTGACCTTCGATGCGGACCTGCTCGAACGTCCGCTGCATCAAGCGGATGCCCGGCTCGCCGACGCGCTGCGTCGTATCTGGGATGAAGAGCGGCAGCGACTGGCGGACCGAGGACATATACTGGCCCGCCTGCAGCAGGCGGTGATCGCCGTCCTCCCCGGCGGGGAGCCGAAGTTGCAGGCCGTCGCCGACCATCTGCTGATGCCGGTCGAAGCGCTCCGGCGGGAGCTGCACGCGCTCGGCACCAATCTGCGGCAGGTCACCGACATGGTGCGCGACGGGCTCGTCGGTGGCCTGCTCGCCGAGCCCGGCATGACACTCGAGCGGGCTGCCCGGGCACTCGGCTATGGCGAGCCCAAGAGCCTCACCCGAGCCCTCGCTCGCTGGCGCGGCGCCGCTCCGGTCGCATCCTACCAACGGAGTCCGGGAGCGCGATAGCGGCTCGCGCCGACCATCACCTTTCGTGTCGCTGCGGGCCGGGACCGCCGACCACTGCCGCGTGTGCGTCTACGCCGCAGTGTTGAGGGGGCAGCAGGAGCGATCGTCACCTATCCCTCGGTTGGCCCGCGGTTCAAAACCGTCAGTGGGGCATTACATTACAACCATGGCGCGTAACGGAGTCGCTGAACCGCAGACGAGTCCGTAACCCGTTGCGAACCAATCGCGCGGCGGCGCGCCATCGAGGGGTTGAAATGGCTGCGCTGGACATCGAGTCGGGCACGACGAGTCCGCTGGCGACCTCCGATGACGTCCTCGTGCGACGCTGCATGCGCGAGTTGGATCGGGAAGGCCTGTCGTGCGAGCCCATCGCGCGTGCCCTCAAGTTCCGGCTCCCGGCGGCCGATGTGCCCGGCGGGCGGGTGTCGGTCCGCAACGAGCAGGCGCTGCTCCGCGATGCGGAATGCCTCGCCCACAATCCGTTCCTCGGCTGGGCGCTCGGCGCCTTCGAGCTGCGCGATCTCGGCCTCTACGGCTATGCGGTCCGCAACGCCGCCGACCTGCGCGCGGCACTCGACATCGTCATTCAGCTCAGCGTCCTGCTGTCCGAGAGCGCCCACGTCGTGCTCCACGTCGATGGCGGCGAGGCGACGCTGGCGCAGGCCTGCAGCAATGGCGGCTGCTGCGACCAGGTCACCCTGCGCCTGATGCTGAACCATCTGGGCGAGCTGGTCGGACCGGGCTTCGAGCCGATCCGCGTCGGCCTGCCCGTCCGCGACGAGGACGAGCTGAACGGGCTGCGGGAGCGGTCGGGCCTCGCCATCGAGCCGATGGACCAGCCGCTGACCTTCGTCACCTTCGCCAGCCGCCTCCTCGACCAGCCGGTGCACGACGCCGACGCGATGCTGGCGCGCACGCTGCGCCGGCTGTGGGAAGAAGAGCGTGAGCGGCTGGCGCAGCGGACCCACGAGCTGAACAAGCTGCAGTGGGCGATCCTGCCGCTCCTGCCCTTCGGCGAGCCGCGGATGGACGAGGTGGCGGAAGCCATGGACATGTCGACGGCAGCGCTACGCAAGCGTCTGGCCTCGCTCGACACCTCGCTCACGCAGCTTGTTGCCGCGCTCAGGACGGGTCTCGTCGGCGGCCTGCTCGCCGAGCCCGGGATGACCCTGCCCCGTGCCGCGCAGGCACTGGGCTATGCCGACGTCAGCACGCTGACGTACCACCACGGACGCTCGCCGCCGATGCAGGTTGCCATGAGGAAGGAGGCCTACGCGCGCTACGCGCGGGCCTGATCATGGCCGAGCTCGCCATCCGCCTGCCCGATCCGAACCCCGGCGCCAGCAGCCTCGACGTCCTGGCACGGCTCGGCACCGCCCAGCTCGAAGCGATGGGGGTCGACTGGCGGCCGATCGCCGCCGCCCACGCGCTGGACCTGGAAGCCGCCCCGGTCGAGGGCATCCGTATCCCGACGCACGACGAGCATGCGTTTCTCGCCGAGGCGGCGCGGGCCTCGCGCGATCCGCTGTTCTCCTGGCGCCTCGGGGACATGAGCCTCAAGGACTTCGGCCTGCTCGGCTATGCCATCCTGAACGCCCGCACCGTCGGCGAGGCGCTGGACACGCTGAGCGCCCTCATTCCGGCGATCTGCGAAGCGAACAGCTATCGGACCGTCGTGGACGGCGACACCGCCTCGCTCGTCTACGCCAGCTCCGATTCCTGGCAGAACAGTGTCTTTACTCTGCGCATCGCCCTGAACCTGCTACGCGACGTGGTCGGGCCCGAGTTCGCGCCGACCCGTGTCGGCATCTCCGTCCTGGAGCGGGATCACCTCGACGCGGTGGCACGCCAGGTTCAGGCACCTGTCGGCGCCGAGCTGCCGATCACCTTCGTCAGCTTCCCGGCCCGGCACCTGAGATCGCGGATCGCGGGTGCCGACGACCGGCTGGCCGAGACCCTCCGCCCCTACTGGCAGCGACAGCTCACCGTCATCGGCGCCCAGCCCGCGGTCGTCCGCACACGCCTCGAAAACGCCGTCGTCGCCAACCTGCATCAGGGCGTGCCGACCCTGGAGCAGCTGGCGACGTATCTCGACATGGGGCGCGCAAAGGTGGCTTCGGAACTCGCGAGCGTGGGCGGCTCGCGCTCGCTGGTCGACGGGGTGCGCCGGCGGCTGGCGCAGGAGCTGGTGCAGAGCCCCGACCTGACGACGGCGCGCATCGCCGAGCTGCTGGGCTTCTCGGAGCCCGGTGCGCTGAACCATGCCTACCGGCGCTGGACCGGCCACGCACCGACCGCAGACCGACCGCTCCTCGGCGCCGACGGCGCGCCGGTCCGGTCGATCGAAAGCGCTCGGAAGGCACCCTCGCGGCCGAAGCGGTCGGCCGAGGGAGGATGAGCATGTTGCCCGGCCTGCCGGAAAGGAGCTGAGGCATGGTGGCGCCGGCCATCAGGCCAGGGCGACTCCCGCCGTTGGCCACGTCGAGCGAGGAGCTTGCGCGCCGCTGCGCGCGCCACCTCGACGAGCGTGGCCTGCGCCCTGCCTTCCTGCTGCGCGCGCACGGCCTGTGGTTCGACAAGGAGCGCGATCCGAACGCCCGGATACCGGTGCCGAAGGAAGAGGCCCTGCTGCGCGGGGCCGGGCGGGTGGCGGACGATCCCTATCTCGGCTGGCGGGTCGGAGCCGCCGAGCTGCGCGATCTCGGGCTGTTCGGCTACAGCGTGCTCAATGCCGGGACGGTCGGCGAAGCACTCACCATTGCCTCCGAGCGCCACGCGCTGCTTTCCGACTCGGCCCTGTCGACCCTGCACGTCGCCGGCGGCGAGGCCATCCTGGCGCGCCCGCTGTCGACCGGTTCTGCGACCGACCAGGTCGCGTTGCGACGCTTCCTGGCCCATCTCCGCGAACTCGCAGGGCCGGACGTCAGGCCGATACGGCTTGCCCTGCCGGAAACCGAGGGAACCCGACTCGACGGCCTGCGGACACTGGCCGGCCTGCCCATCGAAGCCGCCGCCGCACCGATGACCTTCGTGACCTTCGACGCCCGCCACCTGGAGCGGCCGCTGCACGGTGCCGACGCCCGGCTGGCGGCGACACTGACGCGGCTGTGGAACAGCGAGTGCGTCCTCCACGCCAGGCGCCATGCGGCGTTGCGGCGGCTGCAGGACGCCATCGTGCCGCTGTTGCCCTATGGCGCCCCCGGTCTCGACGAGGTCGCAGGTGCGCTCGGCGTCAGCAAGCGTGCGCTGCGGAACGATCTCGACAGGCTGGGGCTCGGTCTCGGCGAGCTGATCGACGGCCTGAGGCAGGATCTCGCGGAGACGATCCTGACGGACGGCCGGATGAGCGAGGAGCGGGCGGCCCGGGCACTCGGCTTCGCCGAGCCCGGGATGCTGGTCCTGCTTCGCCGAGCGGAACGGGGCAGGTCGGGCAACGACGACACCCCGACGGACCAGCAGGACCGCCGGGCCTGAGCCGATGGCCGAGCTCAGCGTCCTTCTGCCAGGGCCAAAGCCAGAGGCGATCCGCCGGATCGAAGGTGCTGTCCTGCAGACGCTGCATCTGGGGGCGGCAACGCTGGATCAGCTGGCCGACCTCCTGCAGAGCACCCGCCGGGCCATCGTCGCCGAGGTCGCCGGGATGAATGGGTCGCGCGCGCTCAGCGGCGACGTGCGGCATCATCGGGCCGGGCAACTGCTCCAGCGGCCCGAGCTCACCATGGCGCGGATCGCCGAGCTACCAGGCTATTCGGAGCCAGGGGCGCTCAACCATGCCTTTCGGCGCCGGAGGCCGGCGCGTGCCGCAGGGCGCCGGTTTGACCAAACGGTATACTCGCCCGAGCCGATCTCGCCCAACGAGGCGAGAGCAGCCCATGGAAAGGCCCGCTCCGATGCCTGAGATCCGTGTTCGACCTCCCGACCCCAAACCACACGCCACGAGCCTCGCCGTTCTGGCCAGACGGGTTGCCGCCGAGCTGGAGGCCAATGGTGTGAACTGGCGACCGATCGCGGCCGCTCACGGCCTCACTCTGGACAGCGCTACGGCTGAAGGCGCACGCATTCCGACGTCGCGGGAGCGCGCCTTTATGAGCGAGGCATCATCTGCTCTCCAGGATCCCCTGCTCGCCTGGCGACTAGGCGACCTCAGCATCAAGAACTTCGGCCTCATCGGCTACGCTACTCTCAACGCACCGACCGTGGGCGAGGCGCTCGACGTTCTGGTGTCGTTGTTCCCCGATGTGTCCGAGACCGTAACCCTGCACAAGGTCGTCGACGGCGACACGGTATCCCTCGTCTGCACCAATGCGGACGACCGCCCGAACAGCCTGTTCGGCGTTCATTTCGGGCTCAACCTGATGCGTGATCTTATCGGGCCGAGCTACACCCCCACGCGCGTCGGCATCGCCAACACCGAAGGCTGCGATCTCCGGATGGTCGCACCGCTGGTGCCGGCGCCGCTCACTGCTGAACTGCCACTAAGCTTCGTCGCTTTCCCGGCGAGGCACCTCGGCTCGAAGGTGGCCGGCGGCGAGGAGAGACTCGCCGCCATGCTGCGGCCCTACTGGCAGCGGGCCGCGTCCGAGCTCGCCGTCCGAACGAACGTCATCCGCAGCAGGATCGAGGGTGCCGTCATGCGGAACCTCCATCTCGGCACGCCTACCCAGGAACGGATTGCCGGGGCGCTCGGTCTGAGCCGCCGGGCACTGGCGAGGGACCTTGCCGCCGTCGGCGGATGGCGAGCGCTCGTCGACGATGTCCGTCGCAAGCTGGCGCGGCAGATGCTGCACGGATCGGCGCTGTCGACCGCGCAGGTCGCCACATGCCTCGGCTACTCCGAACCTACCGCCCTGTTCAGGGCGATGCGCCTATGGCCGTCAACTTCCGCCACAGCAGCAGCCGATGCCTGAGCAGGTGGACACCATGCCGCTGCTTACCCCTCTACGGCTTTCGCCGAGAATGCTCAGATCAGTGACATGGACCCGCCGGTCGCAATGTACCGGAATACTTGTGACAGAACTTCGGGAGAGGATTTGAACCGTGCCGGCACCGCTCATCAAGCCCGGCATCTCCAACCCGCTGGGTAGCTCCTGCGAGATCCTCGTCCGGCGCTGCAAGCAGTTGCTCATCGACCAGGGCCTGAAGCCCGAGGGCATGCTGCGCGCGAACGACGTCCACCTGACGGAGCATGCCGAACCGACGGGACGGGTCTCCTGCCGCAGCGAAAGGACCTTGCTGCGCGACACCGAGCGGGCGCTCAACAATCCGTTCATCGGCTGGTCGCTCGGCAGGATCGAGCTGCGCGACGCGGGCCTGTGCGGCTTCATGGCGCTCAATGCCCCCGACGTGCGCACGGCCCTCGGAACCATCGTCGAGATGGGCGAGCTACTGTCCGAGAACGGCCAGTATGCGCTGAACGTCGTCGACGGCGAGGCGACGCTCGCCCGGACCCTCTCCACGGGCCCGTGTCTGGACCAGGTCTCCATCAGTTTCTTCGACAGCGTGCTGCGCGAGCTGATCGGACCCGACTTCCAGGCGACGCGAGCCGCCCTGCCCGACCATGATCCGGACCGGCTGGCGAGGCTGTCGCAGCTGGCTGAGGCTCCCGTCGTGACGACGAGCGCCGAGATGGCGTTCATCAGCTTCCCGACGAGTTATCTCGAGCGCCCGGTCCATGGTGCCGACGCGCTCCTGGCCGCCACGCTGCAGAAGCTGTGGCGCGAGGAGAAGGCGCGGATCGAAGCGCGCGCACTGGCCCTGGAGCGCCTGCAGCAGGCGATCCTGCCGCTGCTGCCACAAGGCGAGCCCAAGCTCGACCATGTCGCCGGACAGCTCGGGATCGACAAGCGGACGTTGAAGATCGAACTCGACTCGCTCGGCATCACGCTGCCCCGCATCATCGACAAGATCCGCGCCCATATCGTCGGCGCGCTGATGACCCAGCCCGGCATGACCCTGCATCGGGCAGCACAGGCCCTCGGCTACAAGGAAGCCGGCAGCCTGGCGCGGGCGCTGAAGCGCTGGTCCGGCACGCGTCCGGCCCACGGCCTCGCGCCGCTGGCGGCAGCCGGGCTGGAGTGAGGCCATGCCCGAGCTGAACATCCCACCCGTCGTCCCCAATCCCGTGGCCAAGAGTGTCGAGGTCCTGGTGCGGCGCGGTGCCGCCGAACTCGAGGCGCGGGGCGTGAACTGGCGGCGTATCGCCGACTCGCACGGCCTGGACCTCGACCGCGAGCCCGCACCCGGAAGATCCATTCCGACAGAGCGCGAGAACGCTTTCCTGATGGAGGCCACGCAGGCCGTGGGCGATCTTCTGTTCACCTGGCATCTGGGCCGGGTGGACGTACGAAGCTACGGCCTGCCGATGTACGCCTCGCTCAACGCCTCGACGGTGGGCGAGGCCATGGAACTGGCGCGGCTGCTCACGCCCACCCTCTGCGAGGCCGTGGCCCTCAACGTGGTCGTCGAGGGCGACACCGCGACCATCGTCTACACCAGCGCCGCCTCGCGGAAGAACAGCGTGTTCTCCCTTCGCGCGACGCTGAACTTCCTCGAGCACCTGCTGGGCCCGTCCTTCGTGCCGACGCGTTGCGGCATCGACATCGCGGACCGCGAGCACCTGCCGGCGGTCGCGAGCCAGATCGCGGCCCCGGTGAGCGCCGATCTGCCCTATGCCTTTGTCAGCCTGCCGGCCCGGCTTCTCCGTGCCCGGGTCGTGGGCGCCGACGAACGGCTGGCCGAGACGCTGCGCCCGTTCTGGGAGCGCGAGCTGACGCGCCATGCGGGTGAGCTGGCACCGACGCGGAGCCGGGTCGAGGGTGCCATCGTCCAGAACCTGCACCGCGGCGTGCCGACCGTCGACCTCCTGGCCCACACGCTGAGCACCAGCCGATCGAAGCTGCGGGCGGATCTGGCGGCGATCGGTGGGCTGCGGCCGACGATCGACGATGTGCGCCGGCGCCTTGCGGGCGAGTTGCTGGCCTGCGCCGACCTGTCCGGTGCCCAGGTGGCGAGGCTGCTGGGGTTCTCGGAGCCGGCCGCCCTGAACCACGCCTGCCGGCGCTGGACCGGGTTGGGCTCGGCCCACGTCCGCGCCGCCAATTGACGCACGAGGCCGGGCTCACCTCCTCGCGATCTCGCGATCTGTGGCGCGAGCGCGACGTACCCGCCGGACCGCTTGAACAAACTTGTATTGTCCGAACATTATTTTCCACTTGTAAAGGGCGCAAACCGCAAACATTAACTCGCGTCTTGGTTTCCGGGAGGTCGAGGCGTTGCCCTCGTTGACGATACGTCCAGGCGAACCTTGGCCGTTGGCCAGCTCGCACGATCGTCTTGTCCGGCGCTGCCTCCGACGTCTGGAAGATCGCGGCTTTGTCTGCGGATCGATGCCGCGATCCCACGGCATGCAGCTGTCCGATCCCGGGCAGCCACTCGCGCGAATTCCAGCGCATCGCGAAGAGGCCCTTCTCGAGGACGCCGCGCAGGTGGCGGGCGATCCGCTGCTCGGCTGGTCGCTGGGTGACTTCGAGCTGCGGGATCTCGGCGTGTACGGCTACGGCGCGCTCAACGCGCCCGATGTCAGGGCCGCCCTTCTGGCACTCATCGATCTGTTGCCCCTGGTCACCGAGAACGCGAGGTACATCCTGCACGAAGTGGATGGCGAGGCGACCTTCGCCCAGATCATCTCGGCCGGACGTTTCACCGATCAGGTGAGCCTGCGGGCCCTCCTCTGCCACATGGACGAGCTGATCGGCCCGGATTTCGAGCCGCTGCGGGCGGGCCTGCCCGAACGCGAGGCCGCACGTCTGGAGAAGCTCCGGGAGCTTGCCGGCCTGCCGATCACCTCGGCCGAGGTGCCGATCAACTTCGTCACCTTCAAGGCGAGCCTGCTCGACCGTGCCGTCCATGGCGCCGACCACCAGCTGGCCCAGACGCTGTGGCGGCTGTGGGACGAGGAGAAGCCGCGGTTGCAAGCGCGCACGGCCGCCCTGCGACGGCTGCAGGATGCCGTCGTGCCGCTGCTGCCGGAAGGCGAGCCGCGGCTGGACCGGGTAGCCCTGCGGCTCGGCATCTCCCTGCGGAAGCTCAGGCTCGAACTCGACGGGCTGGGCCTCACGATCTCGGGCCTGACGGATCTGGTGCGCGCGGACATCGTCCGCGGCCTCTTGGCGGAACCGGGCATGACGCTGTCCCGTGCCGCCCATGCTCTCGGCTACGCGGATGCGGCAGCACTTGAACAGGCCCACAGGCGCTGGTGGGGTGTTGCACCGGTTCTCGGCCGGCTGCACTGAGCATGCCGGAGCCCTGCGTCCGAGTTCCCGTCGGCGGCCCTCCGGCCAGCAGCCTCGACATTCTGGCCCGGCTCGCGACGGCCCGGCTCGATGCGACCGGTGTCGACTGGCGGCCGATTGCGGCGACCCACGGGCTGGCGCTCGGCGACGAGCCCCGTCCCGAGATGCGGATCCCGACCCGGCGCGAGCACGCGTTCCTCGAAGAGGCGGCTGAGGCCTCGCGCGATCCGCTGTTCCTCTGGCGGCTCGGCGACCTCTCGATCACCTCGTTCGGCCTTCCGGGGTACGCCATCCTGCACGGCGCCACGGTCGCCGAAGCGCTGGAGACCCTGGCCAGCATGATGCCGTCGGTGTGCGAGGCGGTGTATCTCCGCACCGTCGTCGACGGGGCTTCGGCCACCCTCGTCTACGCCAACTCGGACGTCCGCCAGAACAGCGTGTTCGTGCTGCACTGCACGCTCAACCTGCTCCGCGATCTCATCGGTCCGCAGTTCGCGCCGACACGTGTCGGTCTCGCCATCACCGACCGGTGCCACCTGCCGGTCGTGGCGCGGCAGATCTCGGCCCCGGTCAGCGCCGACCTGCCCTATGCCTTCATCACCTTCCCTGCCCGCCATCTGCGGGGTCGAGTATTGGGAGCGGACGAGCGGCTGGCCGAGACGCTTCGCCCCTATTGGGAGCCCGGGCTCGCCGCCATGAGCCGCCGGCCTGCCATCGTGCGGAGCCGGCTCGAGGGTGCCGTCGTCCAGACCCTCCACGAGGGTGTGCCGACGCTGGAGCGGCTCGCCGACAACCTGCTGATGCGGCGCGGGCGGCTGGCCAGCGAGATGGCGGCCGTGGGTGGCTACCGGGCGGTGGTCGAGGATGTGCGGCGACGGCTGGCGCAGGAACTGATCCAGCGGACGGACCTCTCGATGGCGATGATCGCCGAAAGCCTGGGCTTCTCCGAGGCCGGCGCTCTCACCCAAGCCTACCGGCGCTGGACCGGCCATTCGCCAGCGAGCGAGCGGCTGGCACCGAGCGTTCCTGGTCGGGCGCCCGGCGGCGGGCCTCGGCAGGGCGACTAAACACATATTAACCATTGCGGCAGAGGGAAATCTGCCGCCTACTCACGCCAAGGTGGGTCGAGGGGTTAACGAGATGCCGTCGCTGGCGATAAGGCCGGGCGAACCGCATCCCATGGCCAGCTCCCTGGAGGTGCTGGTCCGGCGTTGCGCGAAGCGTCTCGACGTCCGTGGCCATCGCTGCGCCCCGTTGCTGCGTGCCCATGGCATCGCCCTGTCGGATTCGGCCGATTCACAGGCCCGGCTCTCGGCGCGCAGCGAAGAAGCCTTGCTGCGCGACGCGGCAATGCTGGCGGACGAGCCCCTGCTCGGCTGGGCCATCGGCGACCTCGAGCTGCGCGACCTCGGCCTTTACGGTTATGCGGCACTCAACGCCCCGGACGTGCGCTCGGCGCTCCACGCGATCGTCGATCACGTGACACTCGTGTCGGAGAACGCGCGTTTCGTGCTGCACGAAGCCGACGGCGAGGCCACGATCGCGCAGGTCTTTTCGACCGGCCGATGCACCGACCAGGCCAGCATCCGCGCGCTGCTGGGCCATCTGTCCGAGCTGATCGGGCCCGACTTCGAGCCGCTGCGTGCCGGCCTGCCGGAGCAGGACCCGGACCGTCTGGAGCGGCTCTCGGATCTGGCCCGAACACCCGTCGAGGGTCTTTCGGAGCCGATCAGCTTCGTCTCGTTCCCCGCCAGGCTGCTGAGCAGGCGCGTCCACGGCGCCGATGAGCTTCTCGCCACCGTGCTGCAGCGGCTCTGGCAGGAGGAGCAGGCGCGTCTCGCCGCCCGCACGCGCGCACTGCAGCGGCTGCAGGGGGCGATCGTGCCGCTGCTGCCCCATGGCGAGCCGAAACTGGACGCAGTGGCCGCGAAGCTCGGCATCTCCATCCGGGACCTGCGCAATGAGCTCGCCGACCTCGGCACCAATCTTCCGCGCATGACGGACATCGTTAGGTCGGGCCTCGTCAAGGCACTGCTCGCCGAGCCCGGCATGACGCTGGAGCGCGCGGCGCGTGCGCTCGGGTACGTGACGACCGACGTCCTGATGAAGGCGTACAGGCGCTGGTTCGGAACGGCGCCCAAACTGCCGTCTCCAGCGGGCAAACGGGACATCGGAACGTGAGGCGATGCCGGAACTGACGGTCCGCCCACCCGATCCGAACCCCGAGGCCAGCAGCCTCGAAGTGCTGGCTCGTGTCGGCACGGCCAAGCTCGAGGCCATGGGCATCGATTGGCGCCCGATCGCAGCCGCACACGGGCTCGACTTCAGCGAGGAGATGGTCGAGGGGCGGCGCATCCCGACCCACCGCGAGCATGCATTCCTGGCCGAAGCGGCGAAGGCGGCGGGCGATCCGCTGTTCTCGTGGCGGCTCGCCGACATGAGCATCAAGGACTTCGGCCTCGTCGGCTACGCCATCCTCAACTCGCCCACGGTCGGCGACGCCCTGACGACGATGGGGGCGCTGATGCCCACCGTCTGCGAGGCGATCTTCTTCGACGTGATGGTCGACGGCGATACGGCGAGCCTCGTCTACACCAGCTCGGACTCGCGGCAGAACGGCGTCTTCGCCGTGAACTTCATGGTGAACCTGCTCCGCAACGTCATCGGTCCGCAGTTCGCGCCGACGCGCGTGGGGCTCGACGTGACCGAGCGCCACAATGTCGACGTGGTGGCGCGCCAGATCGCAGGGCCGGTGACGGCGGACCTGCCTTACAGCTTCGTGAGCTTCCCGGGTCGCCATCTGCGTGCGCGGGTGCTGGGGGCGGACGAGCGGCTGGCCGCGACGCTGCGGCCCTACTGGGAACGCCAACTCGCCCAGACGCGACGCAACCCGACTGTCCTGCGCGCCAGGATCGAAGGGGCGGTCGTCCAGGACCTGCCGCTCGGTGTGCCGAACATCGACCGGCTGGCTGCGAAGCTGAACATCGGGCGGTCGAAGCTCACGGCCGAATTGTCGATGATCGGCGGCTACCGCACGGTGGTGGACGATGTCCGCCGCCGGCTCGCCAAGGAGATGGTCCAGCGGACGGACCTCACCATGTCGAGCATCGCCACCCATCTAGGGTTCTCGGAGCCCGGTGCCCTGAACCATGCCTACCGGCGGTGGACGGGGCGCACCCCGACGGCCGATCGCGAATCGGGCTGAGTGAAAGCGTCCAGTAGCTGCGTTTACCTGTAGTTGAAAATTTGCTTTCAAAGTGGCGGCATGCGGTGAGCCAGGACAGGTCTGTCAATGGACCTACAATTGGCTCGGACATACGCGCCTACGGCATAGCATCCACCACTGGAACATCCTCAATTTTATTTCTATATCTTAGATAGGTGAAATTCTGGAGGCCCGGGGCGGGGTCTCGGTCGAGGGGTCGGTGGCGAAGCCGCTGCTGCTTGCCGGCGGAGGTGTCCGTATGGCTTGTTCCCAGGAACTGGTGGTTCGACGGTGCATGCGGGAACTCGACCGGCGGGGCGTGAACTGGAAGCGTCTGGCGCGGTCGCACGGCCTCGATCTCTCCCGCCCGGCCGGTGGGCGCGTGGCGGCGGCCTGCGAGCAGGCGATCCTGCGCGATGCCGAGATCCTGTGCGGGGATCCCCTCTTCGGCTGGACTTTGGGGGAGATCGAACTCCGCGATCTCGGATTGTACGGATACTCGGTCCTTAACGAGCAGAACGTCGGGAACGCTCTCCACCGGCTCGTCGACCTCAGTGCGCTGGTCACCGAGGCGTCGCATCTGACCTTGAGCGTGGAGCGGGGCGAGGCGCGGCTGACCCAGAGCCTGCCGACCAACACCACGACGAGCCAGGTGTGCCTGCGCGCCTTCCTGTGCCATCTGTCGGAACTCGTAGGCCCGGAATTCCAGCCGCTGCGAGTCGGCATCTGCGGACAGGACGCGAGGCGCATCCAGGGCTTGGCCGAGCGCGCGCAGTGCGAGGTCGAGGCAACGGCGGCGTGGGACACCTACGTCGCCTTTCCGGCACGCCTGCTCGACAGCCCGCTCGCCGGGGCGGATCCGATGCTGGCCCGCACACTGCAACCGCTGTGGACGGAAGAGTGCGCCAGGCTGCGGGCGCAGGGTGAGGAGATGCTGAAGATCCGCGACGCGATCGCGCCCCTGCTGCCGGACGGCACGCCGACGCTGGACCGGGTCGCCGATGCGATTGGCATTCCGGCAAGGTCGCTTCGTGCGAGGCTGGCGGAGATAGGTCCGAGCCTCGCACAACTCATCGACTGTGTCCGCTCCCACCTCGTGGCGGAGATACTCGCGCGGCCGGGTGCCAGCCTTGCGGAAGCTGCCTGGGCCGTGGGCCTGCCCGACCCCCGCGACTTCGACAGCGCCTATCGACGCTGGTTCGGAGCACCTCCGCCGTCACCCGAAGCGCCTTCCTCGTTGCTGCATTGAGCTGACACGGGCACTGCGGACGGCCCTTCTCAGCTCGTCCTGGTCGAACCCGCGTAGCGTGCCTTCGTCTCGGCGTTGGGCGGGTAGAGCCCGGGCAGCGGCACGCCGCGGCGGACTTCCTCCATGATCCAGGCCTCCATCCGCTCCTGCTCCGGACCGGCCGCCAGCACCTCGTCCACGAGCTTGGCCGGAATGACGACGGCCCCGTCGTCGTCGGCGACGATCACGTCGTCCGGGAAGATGGCGACCCCACCGCAGCCGATCGGCTGTTGCCAGCCGACGAAGGTGAGGCCGGCGACCGAGGGAGGTGCGGCGATGCCGGCGGCCCACACCGACAGACCGGTGCCGAGCACGCCCGCGACGTCGCGCACCACGCCGTCCGTGATCAGGCCGGCCACCCGGCGCTCGGCCATGCGGGCGCACAGGATATCGCCGAAGATGCCGGCGTCGGTGACCCCCATCGCGTCGGTGACCGTGACGCAGCCGGCCGGCATCTCCTCGATCGCGGCCCGGGTCGAGACGGGCGATGACCAGCTTTCGGGTGTCGCCAGATCCTCGCGCACGGGAGCGAAGCGCAGCGTGAACGCCGGGCCGACGATCCGCCCCTGACCCGAGCGCAGCGGCTTCGGACCCCGGAGCCAGACATTGCGCAGGCCCTTCTTGAGCAGAATCGTCGTGACGGTGGCCGTGGACACGCCCTTCAGGGTGTCGATGGCGGCGGGATCGAGGCTCATGGCGGGGCTCCTCCGAGGGGCGGACGGACTTCGCCTAGCACAGTCTCAGGGTACGGGCCTCGCCCGACACGGCAGTGGTGCCTTGTGATCGGATCTGATCAACAGCAGGGATGAGCACGGCGCCGATTGCCCCTAAAGGGACGGCAAGCCGGCGATGGCCAGGGAGGCAGGCGATGGCGTGGGTCGAGGTGTGTGACGCGGAGGAGATCGAGGCCGAGGACGTGATGCGCTTCGATCATGGCGGACGGACGTTCGCCGTCTACCGCTCGCCGGATGACGGCTACTTCGCAACGGATGGCCTCTGCACGCACGAGAAGGTGCATCTGGCGGACGGCCTCGTCATGGACAACGTCATCGAGTGCCCGAAGCACAATGGCCGCTTCGACTACCGGACGGGCGAGGCGCTGGGTGCTCCCGTCTGTGTGGACCTCAAGACCTATCTGGTGAAAGTCGAGGGCGGCAAAGTCCTGCTGCAGATCGACTGAGACGGCGGTGGCGGAAGCCGGGATCGTCGTCGTCGGAGCCGGCGAGGCCGGTGCCCGTGCCGTCGCGAGCTTGCGCGAGCGGGGCTATGGCGGCCCGTTGACGCTGCTGGGCGAGGAGGCGCACGGGCCCTACGAGCGGCCGCCGCTGTCGAAGGGCGTGCTCACGGCCGAGGACGAGCAGGACGGACCACCCAGCATCCTCGACCCGGCGCGGCTCCAGTCGTTGGCCGTGGCGCATCGGGCCGGTGCCTGCGCGGTAGCGATCGACCGCGAGGCACACCTCCTCCTGCTCGCCGACGGCGCCAGCGTGCCCTACACGAAGCTGCTGCTGGCCGTCGGTGCGGGGCCGCGGCGACTGCACCTGGCCGGCGCCGGACCCGGCGACATCCTCCATCTTCGCACCTTCGGCGACGCGCTGGCCCTGCGGCGCCGATTGCGGCCGGGGGCTCGGATCGTGATCGTCGGCGGCGGCTTCATCGGCCTCGAAGTCGCCGAGAGTGCGGTCGCCCGGGGCTGCCGTGTCGCCGTCGTCGAGGCGGCACCGCGCATCCTGCAGCGCGGGGTGCCGGAGGAAATCGCCCGGCGGGTCGCGCAAGTCCATCTCGACGCAGGCGTGGACCTGCGGACCGGGGTCGGCCTAGCCGGCATCGAACGGGCGGGCGGCAAGACCGCGGTGGCGCTGGCCGACGGCAGCACCCTTCCCTGCGACGAGGTGATCGCCGGCATCGGTGCCGTGCCGCGGACCGAACTGGCCGAGGCCGCCGGCCTCGCGGTCGAGAACGGTATTCGGGTCGACGATCGCCTGCGGACCGACGATCCGGCCATCTGGGCCGCCGGCGATTGCTGCTCCTTCCCTCACCCGCTCTATGGCGGCGGTCGCATGCGGCTGGAGGCGTGGCGCAATGCCCAGGACCAGGGAGCGGCGGCCGCCGCCAACATGCTGGGTGCCGACGAGCCTTATGCGAAGGTGCCGTGGTTCTGGTCGGACCAATACGACCAGACACTGCAGGTAGCGGGGCTGGCCTCCTTCGGCCGCATCACGGTCGAGCGGAAGCTGGACGGCGCCGCGATGCTCTTCCACCTCGACCAGGACGGCCGCCTCATGGCCGCCAGTGCCTTCGGCCCGAACGGGGCGATCGCACGCGACGTCAAGCTCGCCGAGATGCTGATCGCGCGCCGGGCACAGCCGGACCCGGACAAGCTCGCCGACCGTTCCGTGGGGCTGAAGTCGCTCCTGCGCTGATCCCGCACTTTCTGTCTTTCGGCGGAGCACGGCACCGAGGTGCCGCATTTCCGGCCATCCCGGTCGAGGTCGGCGTACCCGTCGACATGCCGCCGGAACGTCGGCGCGCGACGGCCCGATCGCCGGCCTTCGCTTCCCGTCAACATGTCGCACCCCGGTGAACCTTGGATCGTACCCTCTGTCCGCGGTGTATCAGGATTCGATCAAGTTTCGGCCATCTCCGATCATTCCTCCAGCTGGTAAGGCAGCCTACATCCAGATCAATAGTCGAACGGGATAGAAATGATGATCACGCAAATGCTCGAGACGCTCGATGGCCCGGCGGCCCCTTTGACCGAGTTGTCGCCGAAGACCGCGGCCGAGATCGTGGCCGGGTTGACGCCCTCGATGCGCCGGAAGTTACTCGGATGGGTGAACCGGGCGATGCGCAGCCATCAGGCCAACGGCCGCGCCGCCGAGGCGAGATTTTGTCTGGTGATGCTGAACGCGTTGACGCTTGTTTCGTGATATTTGGATAAAATTGTTGGGATTTGGATCGAGAGTTCGCGCCCGTGCCGGCCTGCCGTTTCGATACCGTGGCTTCGACATTCAAGTTTTCAGGGCAGCGGCACGGCGAGAAGATGGTAGATCGAAGGTCCGGCCGGTTTGGCCAGCATAGTCGAAGATAATCGCTGCGATTTTCTGCGGTTTCGTGTCAGATTTGAATGTGAGCATACTGCTTTTTTGTCGGGCATTCTAGCATAGGTGACGATCATGATTGCGTCGCCATGACCAGAGCGGGCCGCCATTCTTGCCGAACTCAGGGGCAAGCATGGCGGCCCCGTCTGTTCTACGGGTGGCAGCGACAACCGGAGGATCGGGGGTGCGAAGAAAGAGCGCCCCGGGACCGTCGGCCCCAGGGCAAGCGTCGGCCAGTGGCGCCGAGGGGTTGTCTTCCGCGCCACGCCTCCAATACAGGTCGCGAGTCACCAGGGCATCTTCAATGCGGCACGGTGGGTACGGGCTACGGTCGTGAACCTCGTCTATGAGATGCGCGGAGCTTGACACCCGCGGAGGCGCGCGGCAGCAGCGCCGGCGATAATGGACCTGATCGACGAAGAACTGAACGCCCTGCTCTGGCTCGCCTACTTCCTGGGCGACGTCGTGACGTTCGTCTATCTCACACTACAATGGTCGGTCGCCGACAGTGCCTGGTGGCAATGGTGCCTACATCTCGTCCTGAGCTTCGTGGTGGCGCAGGCGTGGCCGCTCTACTGGGCCGTGCTCCACTGGATCTGACGCGGCGTGGACGCGCCTGCGAAAGCGTGGGCGCACTTCTTGCGAGCAGCGGGGACTTTCTGTCGATTTCCGCTCCACCGTGAAATCGCCCCCGCCTGCGCGGCTCCGGTACTGCCCGGCGATCAGTCGCGTGCTCGCGGCGATCTGGAAGGCGGGCAGCGACCGGCATGTCGGTCGCCGCCTCTGTTTGTTCGCCGTCTGATCGACGCCTGAAATGCCGCCCCAAGCGGTTCGTCGGCGGTTCAAAACCCCGTTTCGGGGGCGGATGTCGACCCCGCTGAAGGCCGCCTGTCCGCCGTGGTGTCGGCGACCATCGCCTGCCGATGTCCCATCGGCTCCGGGGCACCGGTCGTCGTATCCCGGCGCGTCTGCAGCTCGAGCTCGGCATTGAGCTCGGCACCGAGGAGCAGGGAAAAGGCGCTGATGAACAGCCACAGCAGCAGGACGACGACGCCGCCCAAAGCGCCGTAGGTGCCGTTGTAGTCGGCGAAGTTGGCGACGTAGAACGAGAATCCGAGCGAGCCGGCGAGCCAAAGGACCGTGGCCGCGAGCGAGCCCGGCGTCACCCACCACCATCGTGCCGGCGCCCGGCTCGGTCCGAAGCGGTAGAGCGTGGAAACGCCGATCAGGATGAAGACGAAAAGCAGCAGCCAGGAACCGATCCGCACCGCCCAGCCGCCCAAGGGACCCAAAGGCAGGTAGCCCAGGACCACCGGCACGCCGACGATGACCGCGATCATCAGGGCAATCCCGATCACGATGCCGACCGTGATGCCGAACGCGACCAGATTGAGGCGCACCAATCCCCGATCTTCCTTCTCCTCGTAGGCGATGTTGAGCGCTTCGAAGAGTGCTTTGATGCCCGACGTCGCCGTGTAGAGGGCAAAGAGCAGCGCCAGGGCGGCACTGGTGCTCAATCGGCTCGACCCGGCGGCGGCCACCTCATGCGCCTGCGTCGTGACGAGCTGCACCACCTGCGACGGCACGAACTCGCCCAGACGCGCGACCTGCTGCTCGACCATGGCCGGATCCGAGACGAGCCCGTAGACGGAGACGATCGCCGTGATGGCTGGAAAAAGGGCCAACAAGGCATAGAAGGCACAGCCGGCGGCGACGAGCGTCATCTTGTCCTCGCCGACCTCCTTCCAGACGCGCCGGGCGACCACCCACCAGCCATGTGGCGGGATCTCCGTCGGGCGCTCCGCCGTCCGCCCGTCGTGCCACGTCTTCTCGTGGGCAGCGGGCCGAGACCGGTCGCGGTGAGCGCGACCGGTCGCTTCTGGTGCCGTGCCGGCGTGCCCCGTCCCGGCGGTGCGCCGGCCGATCAGCAGGGCCAGTGTCACAGCGGCCGTCATGATGACCTGCAGGCCCGTGGGGTCCGTGCCGGATCTGTGCGACAGCCCACCATCGGCCCGTGACGTATGTCGCATCGTGATCTCCGCGCTGGCGGCTCCGTACCCGTGACCGCTTCCTCGTCCACGCACGCAGAACCAGTCTCAGCCGCCGCGGGTTGCCGCCGTCCGTGCGGCATCGCGCCCGAAGGCGATCGACGGTCGTCCCGGACGGCTTGAAGTGGCGTGCGGCTTGCCCGCAGGATGCGGGAGCGCGTTTCGACGGATGGGGACAGGCCTGTGCGGTGGCTGAGACTGCAGCTGCAGCGGTTGCTGGTGGCCGGCATCGGTGTGGTGACCGTCTGGCTGATCGCGTTCGTCGTCTTCGACTTCGCCGACAAGCGCCTGCCCGTCGCCATCGCGCTGGCCGTAACCTATGCGGTGGCCGCCTACGTCATCCTGCCGCGCGCCATCCGTCTCGTGCTCAAGATCATGGGGCGAGGTCGCGTCCCGAGCTACACGACCACCGCCGACGGACTGCCGGGCGATCCCGTCAACCTCGCCCTGATCGGCTCCGTCGACCAGCTGAGCGCTGCGTTCGCCACGGCGGGCTGGCAGCCGTCGGACAAGCTGGGCCTCGTCAGCTCGTGGAAGATGGCGCAGGCTTTCGTGCTGAACCGGCCCTATCCGACGGCACCCTTCAGCACGCTCTTCCTCTTCGGCCGCGGCCAGGACATCGGCTTCCAGCGCGCCATCGGCGACAGTCCGCGCAAGCGCCACCATATCCGCTTCTGGGGCTTGCCCGTCGACCATGCCCAGCAATGGGTCGACACGCCGGCCTTCTGGGCCAACAACGACCAACCGGCGAAAGGCGAGCGTGCCCTCTGGGTAGGTGCAGGGACGAAGGACACCGGCCTGTCGCTCACCCGCCTGACCTTCCAGATCACGCACGCAACCGATGCCGACACGAACGCCGAGCGGGACTTCATCATCGGTGAACTGAAACGGTCCGGGGTGATCGGCGATGTCCGTTCCCATCTCTCGGGCGAGCGTCTGGAGACCGGCAAGGTCAACCGCTACGTCACGGACGGCGAGATCACGATTGCGGAGCTGACGACCGGGTCCGCCTGAAGGTGCCTGCGACCCCAATCCGACGCGCGGGCGATCCTCGGGCGTGGACCGGTCCATGGTGCCGGCGATCTGTGAAGGCGATCCGGGCGGCTGGGGGGATCAACCGCCCGGATCGGTCTCCAGGTAGATGAGCCGAGGCAACTCGGGGGAAGTGCCGCCGGCTCCGGCAGAGGGGAAGTGGTCTGCTCGCAGGCAGAACCGCCCGGACAAGGGCCGGTTCCAAATTTCCTTGATCTTCCCCAGTGCGGCGCGAACCGGCGTGAAGGAGGAACGGCATGGCTGTACTCGTCGAGGCCATCTCGGTGGTCATCCGCATCGATGCGCTGCTGCCCGCCTTCGGGGGCGCCTTGGACGCGTTCCGGGCCGAGGTGCCCAACGATACCCTGTGCGCGGACCGGGAGCTGGCGCGCGTCGGCTTCATGGTGCCGGACGATACGAGGCAGTTCGTCGAGCGCCTCGCCGGCCGCGGGCTCGTCTATCTGGCGGACGGCAAGGCCAGGGATCTGGTCGTGGTCGACCAGCAGCGCGGGCCGGCCGTGGCGTGCGACTGGATCGAGTTCGGCCATGTCGCGATGGACGGCGACCCGTCGAGACGCGTCGCATGCTGTCGCCTTGCCGGCAGCAAGCAGACGACTCTCGCCACGCCGCCGGGCTGGTCGTTCGAGAGGTCGCTGTCGTCCTCGTTCGGCTTCAGCCCCACTGCCGCGGTGCCTCAGAGCCTCGACTTTCTCCGCCACGAGCGGGGCTTCGACGTCTACCGCAGCCGGCTGACGGGCGAGGAGGTCTTCGTCGGCCGGGTGTGTGGACCAATGTCTGATTGATCCCCGCAGCAGGCCGCTGCACGAGGGCCGAGCCAGCTGGGGTGGCGGCCGCCCGAGGTCGGACAGGAACTCGCCCACCATGACCAGCAAGGCCGTCAAGCAATGAAGGAAAGCGGCCGCCGGAAGCCAGGGTACGATGCCGGTCTCTGCGCGCAGACGAATCGCGAAGATGTTTACGGCCAGAGGGGCCAGCGCACCGACGACGAGAAGACTGACGTCCGACTGGCCGCGCATCTGCCGCTGGATGGCGGATGCCGGTTCATCCGCGCGGGCGAGGCTCACCGGCAGCGTCGCCGCACCGAAGAAGTCGGCCTTGATCGCCGAGGCTGCACCGCACCGACCGTCATGAGCCCCGAACCCGATCGCACCGAGGAAACTGCCGGACGCGGCGAAATCGCGCGAGGTCACCACCGCCTCGAAGCTCATGTCGCCAATGGCGACGATGAAGGCCAGGACGTCGACGAGGATCGCGATGGCGACGCTGCCGAGGCATGCGATCGGCACGCAGGCTCGTGGCCTGCGCCCGGGCAGTGGGCTCCAGGCGGCTCCAGTCCAAGGGACCGAGAGCGAAGCAGGCGGCGATGAACAGCAGCAGGCCGTGCTTGCCGACGTTGACGAGTGTGCTGAACTACTCGACCAGCGATGCGCCGGAGACGCTGACGGCACCGAGGCCGACGATGGCGACCGCCGCCACGGCGCCGTGGACGAGCGGCGGGGTCGCGTCCGGCAGTGAGGAGCACGCGTACGATGCCGGCAGCAGCCCGCACCCGTAGGCCGCTGCAGGAAACCCACCGTGCCGCCCGGTTCGGGAAAACGCAGGGTGAGACCGGTGTGGGTGAAGGCCGTCAGCAGTGCTATCGCCCCGCCGATCAGGAACGCCTCCGGCGTGGCGCCTCTGGCACCTTCGACGGCGAGCCCGAAGGATGGGAAGCAGCCGCCGCCGACGATCCCACCCACACCGATGGAGAGCGCCCCAACGTGCCTATGGAGCCGTTCGGCCTATTCGTCATTCCGACCCCAGGGCTCGCAACCGGCCCTGTTGTTCATTGGTCGAGCACAAGTTCGACGTTCGCGGTTCGAGACCACGACACGCTTGTTCAAATCGACCGCTACAAACGCGCGATCCGAGCGACCGTAGCTGGTGGGCGCTCCGGGACTCGAACCCGGAACCCGCTGATTAAAAGTCAGCTGCTCTGCCAATTGAGCTAAGCGCCCGTGGGCGCGCGAATCTCACGTAGGACGGGCCAGCGTCAAGGCGTGAGGGCCGGTATGTCGCCTGCGGCCTGGGTGGCGGCGAAGTCGGCGGCGTAGGTCGCGAGGGTGCCGGTCTCGATGGCGTGGCGTAGCTCGCGGACCAGGGTCTGGTAGTACCAGAGATTGTTCCAGGTCAGGAGGATCGCCCCCAGGATCTCGCCGGAGCGGACGAGGTGGTGGAGGTAGGCGCGCGAGTAGTCGCGGGCGGCGGGGCAGTCGGAGGTCTCGTCGAGGGGGCGTGGGTCGTCGGCGTGGCGGGCGTTCTTGAGGTTGACGGCACCGCGGCGCGTGAAAGCCTGGCCGGTGCGGCCGGAGCGGGTGGGCAGCACGCAGTCGAACATGTCGATGCCGCGGAGCACCGAGCCCACGATGTCGGCGGGCTTGCCGACACCCATGAGATAGCGCGGATGGGTCGGGGGAAGTGCCGGACAGGTGGCGTCGAGGGTCTCGAACATGATGGCCTGGGGCTCGCCGACGGCGAGGCCGCCGACGGCGTAGCCGTCGAAGCCGATGCCGACGAGGCCTTCGGCGGACTCGCGACGGAGCTGCGGGTCGGTGCCACCCTGGACGATGCCGAAGAGCCCGTAGCCATCGCGGCGGACGAAGGCGTCCCGGCAGCGCTGCGCCCAGCGCAACGACAGCTCCATGGCGCGGCGCACTTCGGGCTCCTCGGTCGGCAGGCGCACGCACTCGTCGAGCTGCATCGTGACGGTGGCATCTAGCAGATGCTGGATCTCGATCGAGCGCTCCGGCGTCAACTCGTGACGACTGCCGTCATGATGCGAGGCGAAGACGACACCCTTCTCGTCGAGCTGGCGGCGGGCAGCCAGCGACATGACCTGGTAGCCACCGGAATCGGTCAGGATCGGGCCCGGCCAGCGCATGAAGCGGTGCAGGCCGCCCAGCCGCGCGACGCGCTCCGCACCCGGGCGGAGCATGAGGTGATAGGTGTTGCCGAGGATCATCTCGGCCCCGGTCGAGGCCACCATCTCGACCGTCATCGCCTTCACGGTGGCGGCCGTGCCGACCGGCATGAAGGCCGGCGTCTCGATGGTGCCGTGCGCTGTGTGGAGACGGCCGCGGCGGGCGGCGCCGTCCTGCGCCAGCAGCTCGAAGCGGAAGCCGGTCATTGGCACTCCAGGAGGCTGGCGTCGCCGTAGCTGTAGAAGCGGTACCGCTCCCTGATGGCGTGGGAGTAGGCCGCCATGATCCGCTCCAGACCGGCGAAGGCCGCCACCAGCATGAGCAGCGTGCTGCGCGGCAGGTGGAAGTTGGTGAGCAGCAGGTCGGCCGTCGAGAAGCGCCAGCCGGGGGTGATGAAGAGCTTGGTGGAGGTGGTCCCCGGGCGCACACCCCCTGCCCCGTCGGCGAAGGATTCGAGGGTGCGCAACGACGTTGTGCCGACGGCGACGATGCGGCCGCCGGCGGTACGCGTGGCGGCGATCCGCTCGGCGGTGGCGGGCGGAAGCTCGCACGATTCGGCGTGCATGCGGTGGTCGGCGGTGTCCTCGACCTTTACCGGCAGGAAGGTGCCGGCACCGACATGGAGCGTAACGAAGGCGTGGCCGATGCCGCGCGCGGCGAGCGCCGCCATCAGCGCTGGCGTGAAGTGGAGGGCCGCCGTGGGAGCGGCGACGGCTCCCTCGGCGCGGGCGAAGATGGTCTGGTAATCGGCCCGGTCGGCGGCGTCGTCGGCCTTGCGTCGGATGTAGGGCGGCAGAGGCATCGAGCCGCGACGGGAGATGGCGGCCAGGAGATCGGCCTCGGCCATGTCGAAGCCCAGGCGCACCCTACCCTCTGCGTCCTTGCCCAGGACCGTGGCGGCCAGGTCCTCGGCCAGCGCCACGGCGTCGCCCGGGCGTAGCCGCTTGCCGGGCTTCGCATAGGCGAACCAGGCGGCGGGGCCGGCGCGCTCCACGAGCGTAATCTCGACGGGCACCTCGCCACGGCGGGCGAAGAAACGCGTCGGCAGGACCTTGGTGTCGTTGAGCACGAGCAGGTCACCGGGCCGGAGAAGGTCCGGCAGGTCGCGGACATGGCGGTCGGCCAGCCCGTCGGCGGTCACGTGCAGCAGCCGGGCGGAATCGCGGGGCTCGAAGGGGTGCTGGGCGATCAGGTCGGGTGGCAGGTCGTAGTCGAAAAGGTCGACGCGCAAGATCGGCTCCAGAAGACGGAAGCGGGGCCTTACGGGTCGGTGGGTCGGCGATCAAGAGAGCCTTTGCGCGGATCGTGCCTGCGGCGACGCCGGCCGATCTGCACCGACGTGGCGATTCTCACCTCCGTGCCGAACATTCCGGCGCAAGGTCTGCGACTCACGGTGGCGGAGGATGAGACCATGAGTCTTCGGGCGAATACCATAGGGCGGCTAGCGTTCCTGGCAGCGATCGTCCTTCCGACGGCGACCCTCGATGCGCAGCCCCGGCGGCCACCGCTCGACCTGCCGGGCGCCAAGATTCCCCACTTCAAGATCGAGGCGCTGAGCTTCCGCTGCAACGACGAGACGGGCTACGACAGCCCGTGGTGGGCACCCTGGGTCTCCGACGAGGTCAGGGTCGGGATCTCGACCACGAGCAGCCCGGGCTTCATCTCGCGCGAGTTCGAGGACGTCGACACCGGCGAGACCGCAACTTTCCGGCCGAAGAGGCCTGCATCCTGCCGATCGCGGGCCGCGGCTCGGGACTCGGCACCGGCTTCTTCATCGGCGGTACCGACAGGTGGGTGTGCGACGAGATCGGCACGCCCGGACCCTTCAGCTTCACCGTCGTCTTCGCAGAGGTCGACGGCGGTTTCTGGCAGGACTGCTTCTCGGACTTCCCGTTCGGCGGCTGCGGCTTCAGCGGGCCAGCCGTGCCGGACTTCAACGACGACCTGATCGGCCGCACCACACTAGATTTCCCGCTGGGCGATCTCCTGGCAGCGATGCCTTATGTCGGCGACATCGTCGAGGAGACGGCGATCCTCGGCGAGTGCCTGGACGACTGTCAGGTCCCATCCGGCGATTCTCAGCCCGCGGAGTACACCTTCACCCACCGGATCACGCGGTTGCCGGACGGTTACCCGCCGCTGGTGCCCATACCCTGACGGCCGACCGGCGGCAGCCAAAGCCCATACCGAGAACCCGCCTCCGGCGTGTGACCTCGGCGGACAGCCGTCAGCCCGGCGGCTAGCGCCCCCGCTTCGCGTCCAGCATCGCCAGGACGGGCCGGGAGACGAAGCTCGAGACGTCGCCGCCCAGGCCGTGGATCTCCTTCACGAAGCGGGAGGAGATGAACTGGCTGGTCTCGGAGGCCATGAGGAAGACGGTCTCGATACGCGGGTAGATGCGCTTGTTGTTGGCCGCCATCTGGAACTCGTACTCGAAGTCCGAGACGGCGCGCAGGCCGCGGATGACCATGTCTGCACCGGCCTCGTGGGCGAAGTGCATCAGGAGAGTCTCGAAGGGGCGGACCTCGATCTGGGCGCCGTTGCTGGCGTTCGCCGCCATCAGGGCGTTGATGTCGGTCTCGACCATGCGGCTGCGCTCCTCCAATGAGAAGAGCGGCTCCTTGCCGGCATTGATGGCGACGGCGACGATCAGGATGTCGACGAGCTGCGTCGCCCGGCGGATGACGTCGGTGTGCCCGTTGTGGATCGGGTCGAAGGTGCCGGGATAGATCCCGATCCGGGCCCGACTCATGGCTGGGTCCTCAGAGCTGGCTGACGCGCCGCCGGCTTATCACTCCTCGCCCGACTCGTCGCCGCCATTCTCCTCCTCGGCGTCGCTCAGTCGCGCCGCCGACACGACATGCTCGTCGGGTCCCGTATCGAACAGGGTGACACCCTGCGTGTTCCGCCCGGCGATACGGATGTCGTGGACGGGGATACGGATCGTCTGGCCCTTGTCGGTCACCAGCATGATCTGGTCGCGCTCGCCGACCGGGAAGGTGGCGGTGACGCGACCATTCCGGGCCGAGGTCTCGATGTTGATGATGCCGGAGCCGCCGCGGCTCTGGATCCGGTACTCGTAGGCGCTGGTGCGCTTGCCGTAGCCGTTGATGGTGACGCTGAGCAGCAGCTGCTCGCGGCGTGACAGCTCGTCGAAGCGCTCGGCCGTGAGGATGTCCAGCTCGCCGTTCTCCTGCTCGCCGGCATCCTCCGCTGCCCGGCGGCGGGCACCGGCGACGCGCAGGAACTCGTCGCGCTCCTCGATCGTCACATCGACATGGTCGACGACCGACATCGAGATGACCTCGTCGTCGTCGGCCAGCCAGATGCCGTTCACGCCCTCGGAGCTGCGCGACTTGAACACGCGAACGTCGTCGACGGGGAAACGAATCGCCTTGCCGGCCGCGGTTGCCAGCAGGATGTCGTGGCTGGCGTCGCAGACCTCGGCCCCGACCAGCCGGTCGGCCTCGTCGAGGCCCATGGCGATCTTGCCGTTACCCGGGACGCGGATGAAGTCGGCCAGCTCGTTGCGGCGCACCTTGCCATAGGCCGTGGCGAAGAAGACGCTCATGGTCTCCCACAAGCTCTCGTCCTCGGGCAGCGGCATGACCGCACTGATCGTCTCACCCTCGGAAAGGGCCGGGAACATGTTGATCATGGCCCGGCCGCGGGCCTGCGGGTTGCCCAGCGGCAGCTTGTAGACCTTGAGCTTGTAGACGCGCCCGAGCGAGCTGAAGAACAGGACGGGCGTGTGCGTGTTGGCGACGAAGAGGCGGGTGACGACGTCGTCGTCGTGGGTGCGCATGCCGGCCCGGCCCTTGCCGCCGCGGCGCTGCGAGCGGAACGAGGCCAGGGGCACCCGCTTGATCCAGCCCTTCATGGTCACGGTCACGACCATGTCCTCGCGCTGGATCAGCTCCTCGATGTCGACGTCGGGCTCGGCCTCGAGGTCGATCAGCGTGCGGCGCGGGCTGTCGAACAGTTCCTTGACCTTGAGCAGCTCCTCGCTGAGCACCTCCAGCAGCCGCTCGCGCGAGCGCAGGATCAGGAGCAGCTCGCCGATGCGCTGGCCGATCTCCTGCAGCTCGGCGGTGAGCTTGTCGCGCTCGAGGGCCGTCAGTCGGGCGAGGCGAAGGTCCAGGATGGCACGGGCCTGGGCGTCCGAAAGCTTGTAACCCTCGGCCGTGATCTGGCTCTCGCCTTCGCCTTCCTCGGTCTGGACGAGGCGGACCAGCGGCAGGATATCGGCGACGGGCCAGGCGCGGTCCATCAGCGCCTGCTTCGCCTCGGCCGGATCGGCGGCGCGGCGGATGAGGGCGATCACCTCGTCGATGTTGGCGACGGCGACGACGAGGCCGACGACGATGTGCGCGCGCTCGCGGGCCTTGGCGAGGTCGAAGGCGGTGCGGCGGAGGATCACTTCCTCACGGAAGGCGAGGAACGCCTCCAGCATCTCCTTCAGGGTGAGCTGTTCGGGGCGGCCGCCGCGCAGGGCCACCATGTTGACGCCGAAGCTCGTCTGCAGCGGCGTGAACTTGAACAGCTGGTTCAGGACGACGTCGGGGTCGGCCTCGCGCTTCAACTCGATGACGATGCGGACACCCTGGCGGTCGCTCTCGTCGCGCAGGTCGGCGATACCCTCGACCTTCTTCTCGCGCACGACCTCGGCGATGCGCTCGACGCAGCGCGCCTTGTTCACGAGGTAGGGCACCTCGTTGACGATGATGGCGGTGCGCCCGCGGACCTCTTCGTAGGCCGTCTTGGAGCGGACGATGATGCCGCCGCGGCCGGTGGCGTAGGCCTGCAGGATGCCGTTCTTGCCGAGGATGATGGCACCGGTCGGGAAATCCGGGCCCTGCACGATCTCGGCGAGACCGGCCAGATCCAGCTCGGGGTTCTCGATCAGCGCCAGGCAGGCGTCGACGATCTCGCCCACATTGTGGGGCGGGATGTTGGTCGCCATGCCGACGGCGATGCCACCCGCCCCGTTGACCAGCAGGTTCGGGAACTGGGCCGGAAGGACCTCGGGCTCCTGCGCCGACTCGTCGTAGTTGGTGCGGAAGTCGACCGTGTCCTTGTCGATGTCGGCGAGGAGCGCGTCGGCGGCACGGGCGAGCCTCGCTTCCGTGTACCGCATGGCCGCCGGGGGATCGCCGTCCATCGAGCCGAAATTGCCCTGCCCGTCGATCAAGGGCAGGCGCATCGAGAAGTCCTGCGCCATGCGGACCATGGCGTCGTAGATCGCAGCGTCGCCGTGTGGGTGGTACTTGCCCATCACGTCGCCGACGATGCGCGCCGACTTGCGGTGCGGGCGGCCGAAATCGTAACCGGCCTCGCGCATGGCAAAGAGAATGCGTCGCTGTACCGGCTTCAGACCGTCGCGCACGTCGGGCAATGCCCGGCTGACGATCACGCTCATCGCGTAATCGAGGTAGGAGCGCTTCATCTCCTCCTCGATCGGCACGATCTCGAAGGGGCGCGGCGGAAGATTGCTGGCCAAGGAACGAGGTCTTTCGGGGGTGGTCGACGATCCGGCAGGCTGCCCGGAAATCTGCCCGCTTTTCTAGCAGGCCGGGGCCAAGCTCACAAGGTAGGCGGGCTCAGCCGCCCGGGTCAGCGCGGAGCATGGCGGTGCTGAACGCCTGCACGTCGGCAAGGCGATGCTCGACGATGTGGCGGACCTTCTCAATGTCGAGTTCCTGGTACTCGTGGACCGCAATATTGCGGAAGCCGACCATCCTGCCCATCGTCTCACCCAGCTCCGGTGTGAGCAGCCCGGCGGCGACGAGCCGGTCGAAGCTCTCCTTGCTTTCGCGCGGATAGCGAAGGCGCCGAAGCCGAATCATCCGGTTCGCCATGTCGATCGCGGCCTCGCATGCGCGCTGCAAGTTCAGGACAATGATGTCCTGAAGGTCGTAGCTTTCGGCAAAATCCGCCTCATGTCCGATATAAGTGGAGCGCACACGCTCCAGGCAGCGCTCGATGGATTCGGCCTTGCTGATGAGTACCTCATCGATCAATAGACGGTGCCCCGTTCGCGGATCGCGTCGAAGATTTCGCGCCGCTCGAAGTTCAGGCGCTGGAACGCCGAGACGGCGGTCGTCTCATAGCGGTCGCAAGCTATCGGGTCACGTGCAGCAATTCGTAGGCCATTTGAGAAGATCTCGAACCTGAGTGCCGGCGGCACCGCACGTAAGTCGACGAGATCGACATTACGCCGAACCGCTGCGCCCAGTTCTCCAACCCGATCCAGATAGTCCCAGTCCTTCACGATGCGCCTTGGTGCCAGAATCGCGACGTCGAGGTCGCTTTCCTTGAGAGCCGATCTTTCGGCGGTGCTGCCATAGATCCAGACCCCAAGGGCCTCGGGAAAAATCGTTTCGACCGCTTTCGCGACGGCAGCGGGATCGACCACCACCCTTGGGTCGACGTCGGAGCGGAGCAGGTCGGCGGTAGCCATCAGCGTGGGTCCAGGGTGGCGGCGCCGTAGTAATGCCACAGGAAGACCGCACCCGCACCCCGGACGGGGCTCCAGGCGGTGGTCAGCTCACGCAACAGCTTCGCAGTGGGGCGGGCGGGCAATCCTTTCAGTCGCTCATAGGCGACCTGCAGGGCCAGATCGTCGGCAGGCATGATGTCGCCGTGGCCGAGGGCGAAGAGCAAGTAGATCTCGGCACTCCAACGGCCGAAGCCGGGCAGAGCCGTGAGTTGCGCCGTGGCGGCGTCGGGGTCGAGCGCGTGCAGGGCGTCGAGGGCCAGCGTCTCACCAAGCACCGCTTCGGCGAGGTGCCGGCCGTAGTGCACCTTGGCCCGGCTGAAGCCGACGGCGCGCAGAGCCTCGTCGTCGAGGCCCAGGAACTGGTCCGGCGTGGGCGGGCCTTCCGTCGCCTGTTCCAGACGGGCCCAGATCGCGGCGGCGGATCGCGTCGAGACCTGCTGGCCGACGATGATGCGGAGCAGCGTGGCGAAGCCCGGATCGCGCACACGGGGTGACGGATAGCCGATCCGCGCCATGGCCGAGGCGACGTCGGCGTCGATCGACGCCAGACGGTCGAGATCGGCGCGGAGGCGGGGCTCGTCGAGCGGACGGATCACGGACCCTCCCCTAGGCGCTGGACGGCGGCTTGGCTAGAGCGGGTGCCGGAGGTCGCATGGGCCGCTTCGTCAAGCTGACGCTTCTCCTGTTCGGTGCCGTCTTCGCCGCGTACTGGGCCGTGTACCTGCTGCGCAACGAGTGGCGCCTTGGTGCCCGCCTGCAGGCCTTGGGTGCCGCGGCCCAGTCGGTGGTGGAGGCCGATCCGGCGCGAGTCGATCCGGAAAACGATGGCCGCTTCGTGCATCTGGTCGGTTCCGCCAGCGGCGGACCTGTGCGCGACCCGGTGCTCAACGTCGGAGGCACCGGCCTCCGCCTCGATCGCACGGCCGAGACCTATCAGTGGGTCGAGGACAAGGATGCGAACCACGACCGGGTGGTGCGGTACGAGCAGCAATGGCGCACCGATCGGGTCCCGTCGGAGCGTTTCGACCGTCGGACCGAGCACCACAATCCCGACCCGCTACCCTTGGCTTCGGCAAGCTTCGCGCCGGCGGCGCTGCGCATCGACGCCTACGAGGTCGATCCGGCCGTCATTGCGGCCCTGCCGGCGACCGCGGGACTGCGCCCGGAGGCCGTGGGACAAGTGATCTTCGGCGGACGGCCGATGTCAGTGGAGGGTCCCTGGCTGCAGTCGGGCGATCCAGCCCGACCGGGGACCGGCGATATCCGGGTCAGGTTGGCCTTGGTACCCGAGGGGACGATCAGCGTCGTGGCACGGCAGGAAGGTCGAAGGCTCGTCCCCTGGCCCGCGGCCGACGGCAGCCCCATCGGCCTGGCGGCACCTGGCGAGGTCGCCGCCGACCGTCTGACGAAGGGCGAAGCTCGTGACAATTGGGGCGAAGCCTGGAGGAACAGGCTCACGGGCACACTCGGCGTGCTCATGGGCATGCTGTTCGTCGGCATGACGCAGGCCGACCGCTTCGGCCCGTTGCGGGAGCTTCCGCCGCTGCGCCGGCTCGGCGTCGTGGCGCTCGCGGCGATAGGGTTGGCCGCCATCCTCTGCGCCGCCGGTTGGATCGGCGCGAGGATGACGGCCACCTAGCCACCCCGCCGGGAACCCCTCGGATTGACCCCGCCACCACCCCCCGGCGGCGGGGTCAGCGTGTCCGATCCTCAGTCGCCGCAGGCCGAATAGGCGGCGATGCCGCGGCTGGCACTGTAGGTCGTCACGTTGATGCAGGCGGCCCGCACGTCGCGGAACGAGGGAGCGTTGCCACCGGCGCGATCGAGGATCAGGTCGCAGCTGTCCGTTCCGCAGGCGACCGCCGTCGTCTGGCCGGGAAGGATATGGAAGGATGTCTGCCCCACGGTCACCGAGCGGGCGACATCGTCGCGGCTATACGGAAGGACCCAGAACGGATCGCTGGTACCGTTGGTCACCTGGATGGAGCGTTCCGCCCGGGCGGCGGAGCTGTCCAGTATCTGGACGCCGACCAGTGTGGTCAGCACGGCGACAGCCATTCCGAATCGATTCATTTAGCACTCCAGTTTTGGTCTTTGGCCATGCTTACGGGCCGGGCAGGCGCTAGAGAGATCCACAAAGCTGCAAGCGTCGGTTGAATTTATGCGTCCCACTTACCCACAATGACGGCAGTGGCAAACCTGGGATTGCTGGAAATCTCCAAGATTCCGTGTCAATTCCAGGAAATGCCACGCCCCCGAACCAGCGTGGGTCCGAGGGGGATTCGTCCACGATGAGCCGCGACGTCGATCGGAAGCTGTGCCTGACCGCCGCCGCGCTCGGGGTGATGAGCCGAAAGCGGCTGGCGGCTGCCTTCCATCGGGTGAACCCGGCCACGAGCTTCGACCTCGAGCGGGCGCACAAATGGATCCAGGGCCGGGCCAAGCCGCGGGATCCTGCCCTCTACGAGGATTGGGCCCGCGTCCTCGATCTCGGGCAGCCCGGTGCCTGGGTCGCCGCGTGCACTCTCGACGAGTTCGTCGCCGCCCTGTGCGAGCGGGGCCCCCTCGGTCGCGACGAACTGTTCGCCCGTGCCGGTCAGTTCGGCGGCATGGGCGCACCGCCGGCGGAACGGCCGCCAGAGACGGCAGGGCGCTATGTCTGCTACTCGCACGCTTGGTCGCCCTACTTCCGAGGCCGGCTCATCCGCGGGTTGTTGACCATCCGGGCGGCAGCCGGCGGCCGGCTCCAGGGTTGCTACGAGGAGGGCCTACCGACCGGGCCACTCAGGGCCGAAGGCGAGGTGACGATCGCGCCGCGTGCGATGCACCTCGATCTGCGGGGCAGCAACGGGGTCCACTTCGTCCACTGCCTGTTCCCGCCGAGCGCGCCCTGCAGCGTGCTGGGTGGCCTCATGATGGGCTCCACCGTCATCGGCCCCGAGGGCGAGCCGTCGGCGACTCGGATCGTCATGATCCGGATCAACGCCGAAGACCTTCCCTGGGCCGTGGGCGAATCCTACCTGGTCGCCGGGGCGTCGATAGCTGCAGAGTTGGTCCGTCTGGGCTTTCTCCTGGAGGATCCGGAGCAGATCGATCGTGCCCTGGCCGTGTTCCTGCAGAGCGGATCCGGCGGCGGGTTCGACCAGATCCCGGCCGACACCTTCAGGGCCCTGGTAGGGCTGTTCGATCAGCTGTGGTTCGGGCGCAGCCGGGAATCGCAGGTGGCGGCCGCCTGAGGCTTGCGACGGGCGCTTCGAGGACTGGTCCCGCCCGGGCGAGGACGATGCTCGAGTAGCCTTTGGCGGCCACATCCTCCAGGGCACAGGCAGCCACCCCGACGCTCGCGAAGCCGCATGTCCTCAGCACCGCGTGGACGCTGGTCTCGTCGATGTCGGCGCTGGGGAATGACTTTCCGCCCACGTGGTAGGCACGCGACCGGCGCAGCGCGGCCAGAAGCAGCGTTCCGCCCGGCCGCACGAGGGCTGCGATGCGCCGGGTGTAGAGCGCCCAAGCCGCGCGATCGGCGGTCGCCGAGTCCGCACAGTAAGCACTGATCACGGTGCCGTAGGCGGGAACGGTGGCACCGAGGAGCGGATCGGCCTGTCGCAGGTCAACCTCCAGGAGGCGCGAGATCTTCGCTCGGGTACGCTCTTCACGCTCGGCGACCTGCGCCGAGGTCGGCTGGCGCACGCCCTCGCATTGCAGCGTGTAGCGGACGAAGGGCGTCCAGTCGTGAGCACCCGGATCGCGCGCGAGCCACCGCTCGATCTCGTGCAGATTGGCCGGCAGATACTCACCGAGGTGGATCTCCGAAGCCTTCTCCGCGGCCAGGAAGACGTGATGGAGAGTCGGCCCCACGCCGAAGAGCAGGACGGGCTCGCCCCCCTTGATCTCACGCATCGCATCGACGAAGAAGGCGATGGTCGAACGCTCGTCGGGCTCGACCTTCCAATAGTAGTCGTCGAGATAGTCCTGGGGCACCCAGTCGGTCTCGAACGAGGCGTGGTTGGGGGTGCCCTCGTGGCGTAGATACGCCCTGACGAGGTGTGCCAGCATATACTCGTAAGTTGCGGCCCCGAGATTGGCGCCGCCCAGGAAGATCAGGGCGTCGATGGTCGAAACGGCTTAGCTTGCGAGTGCCGCGCCGAGGGCGCCCGCATAGTAGGGTGTCTCCTTGGCGATCTCAGTCGCGACATAGCCGACCGCCGAGGCCGTCCGCCGCGCCCGGACATTGCCTGTGCGCGACGCCACGATGTCATAGGCCGCCTTGGAGGGCGCATTGGTGCTGGTGCCCGTGCTCTCCAGCAGTTCCCAGTTCGCCGCAAGGTTCACGCGCAGCCCGGCGATCCACAACAAGTAGCTTCCGCCGAGGAAGACGAGCACGCTCCGTTGGTCGAGATCGGCCAGGATCTCCGAGGCGACGAGCAGAATGCCGGCGCCCGCGGCAATGGCATCCAGGGCGTAGGTGGAGACTGCGGTGGCGCCGAGGGTCATGCCCCAGCGTCTGAATTTAATCGAACCGCACATTCGGCCACCGATATCCGTCGCCAAGGGCAGCACGCTCACTCGTTACGTACGAACGGTACGTATGTTACGGAACCTGACAGCTGTACATGCCGCTCGTCAAGGCGTTAACGTACCTGCCGTACGGAAAAGCTTGGGGAGATCGCCCGTAGCGGCGGAGAAGAAACGACGACGCTCGACACTGCCGAAGGAAGCAGCGCGCGAGCACTACGTCTCACTGGGCCTGCTCGTGGCGCTGGAGCAGATCCGCGAGGATGCAGGGCAGCTCGACGAGCGGGCGTTTCCCGTGGGCCCGTTTGCGCGGCTCGACGCCAATCTGGTGGCGGCGCGCGAGTCCCGGACGCGGGGTGCGATCAGCAACATCTTCGGCAGCCAGACTGCCTTCCAGATCGAGACCATGGCCCTGGCGCTGAGTGCGGGAGACTGGATCGCCGAGCTCGTCTTCCCGCCACCTGCCGAGTTTCCGACGGTCGAGGCTTGGGTCGACGCCTTCTTCGCGGCCCAATCGGCGCGGGGGCCGGTGCACGGCATGAAGCCTGCGGCGAGCTATCCGCTCCTGTGGGCGCTCTGGCTCAGCACCCTGCCCTACGGTCTCTGGAGCAAGCGGATTCGCGAGCCCAGTCTTGCCGAGTACGGCCAGCTCGTCGGGCGGTTGGAGACGGTGATCCAGGGAGCGCTCGAGCGTTTCGGGCTGCAGCTTCGAGTCGGCACGACGCTTCGGGACCTCGCCTGTTCGATCGCCAGCCTCGTCGAGGGCGCCTGGCTCAACCAGTGCCTGACGGACCGACATCCCTGCGATCCGCAGCAACCGGCGGCGGCGATGCTGGTCCGCGCCGGGCGCCTCCTGTGGCACGGCGCGACCGAGCCCCGCCCAAGGCGGACGGCCCGGCGCGTTCGCTAGCGGGCCATCCTGTCGCGGCTTGCAACGCTTGACGCCCGCAGCCCTTCACCCCTCGTGGGGTGTCTGGTAACGCGGCCTGCGTGCCGTGCAACGGAGGGGCATAATGGAACGCGAGTCGATGCAGTACGACGTCGTGATCGTCGGCGCCGGGCCGTCGGGGCTGGCGGCAGCGATCCGGCTGCGTCAGCTCGCCGCCGAGGCCGGTGAGGAGATCACCGTCTGCGTGCTGGAAAAGGGCTCGGAGGTGGGTGCCCACATCCTCTCGGGTGCCTGCCTGGAGCCCCGGGCGCTGAACGAGCTGTTGCCGGACTGGAAGGAGCGCGGCGCGCCGCTGAGCACGCCGGCGACCGAGGACCAGTTCCTCTATCTCACCGAGACGGGCTCGTACCGTCTGCCGACGCCGCCGACGATGCACAATCACGGCAACTACATCGTCAGCCTAGGCGATGTCTGCCGCTGGCTGGGGCAGCAGGCCGAGGCCGCCGGGGTCGAGATCTATCCGGGCTTCGCCGCCGCCGAGATTCTCTATGACGAGGACGGCCGGGTGCGTGGCGTCGCCACCGGCAATATGGGCGTGCAAAAGGACGGGGAGGCCGGACCGAACTTCCAGCCCGGCATGGAGCTGCACGCGCGACTGACGATCTTCGCCGAGGGCTGCCGCGGCTCGCTGACCCGGCAGCTCATGGACCGGTTCAACCTGCGGGACGGCGTGCAGCCGCAGACATACGGTCTGGGCATCAAGGAGCTGTGGGAGATCAAGCCCGAGAAGCATGTGGCCGGCAAGGTGATGCACACCATCGGCTGGCCGATGGACCGGCGTACCTATGGCGGCTCCTGGCTCTACATGTTCGGCGAGAACAAGGTCTCGATCGGCTTCGTCATGGGCCTCGACTACGAGAACCCCTATCTCTCGCCGTTCGAGGAGATGCAGCGGCTCAAGACACATCCGGTGATCAGGGAGATCCTGGAGGGCGGGCGGCGCATCGCCTATGGGGCCCGGGCACTCTCCGAGGGCGGGTTCCAGTCGATCCCGAAACTCACCTTTCCAGGCGGGGCGCTGATCGGCGACACGGCGGGCTTCCTCAACGTGCCGAAGATCAAGGGCACGCATACCGCGATGAAGTCGGGCATGGTCTGCGCCGAGGCGGCGTTCGCCGCCCTGAAGGACGGGGCCGAGAAGCCCTCGCTCGACGCCTATCCGGAGATGCTGAAGAAGAGCTGGCTCTGGCCGGAGCTGTACGACGTCCGGAACATCCGCCCCTCCTTCCGCTGGGGCCTGTGGCGTGCGCTCGGCTACTGCGCCTTCGACGCTCTCGTCCTGAAGGGCAAGGCGCCTTGGACGCTGAAGCACCACGCCGACCATACGGCGACGAAGAAGGCGCGCGAGTGCCGGCCGATCGCCTATCCGAAGCCCGACGGCAAGCTCACCTTCGACCGGCTCTCCTCGGTGTTCCTCTCGAACACCAACCACGAGGAGGACCAGCCCAGCCACCTGACGCTGAAGGACCCGAAGGTCGCGATCGACGTCAATCTCGCGAGCTACGATTCGCCCGAGCAGCGTTACTGCCCGGCTGGTGTGTACGAGATCGTGCGCAACGATGCCGGTGAGCCCCGCCTGCAGATCAACGCGCAGAACTGCGTCCACTGCAAGACGTGCGACATCAAGGATCCGACCCAGAACATCGTCTGGGTCACGCCGGAAGGCGGCGGCGGGCCGAACTATATCGGCGGGATGTGAGCCGGCGGCGCCGCAGAAAGAACGCGGCGCCGAAGCCCTAAATCAGTTGGCCGGCTGCAGCTGAAGCGGCTGGGCGGGAAGCTGCAGGGGTGCCGCGGTTGCCGGGGCCTGTGCTGCTGGCTTCGCCGGCTTGGCGGCTTGTCCCTGGCGGCCCGGCGACGAGCGGAGCAACTGAACCACCGTGTCGGGATCCGGCATGCCGGTGGCGGGCAGCTTGACGCTGTCCTGGAACTTCTGCAGGGCGGCTTTGGTGCCCGGACCGTAGGTGCCGTCGGCCTTGCCGGAGAGGAACCCTCGGTTGATCAGTTCCTGCTGCACGGCCCGCACGGTCGACTGGTAGACCTGGAACCGCTCCTTGCCCTCACCGAAGTCGATGGGCTTCGAAGCGGTCGGCACAGACAAAGGCGCCAGCTCACGGACCAGAAGATCGACCGCGTTTGCGACCGGCAGGTCCGGCTTCTGCTTGCAGACCTGCAGCACGCTGATGATCGAGAACGGCGTGAAGAAGACGAGGTCGTAGAGGTCCTTGCCCGACACGTTGATGCCGCTGATGAACCCGTTGAGCCAGCTGTCGATCGCGGCACACTGGTTCTTGTCCTTGTTGCAGATGTCCATCGCCTGCTGGCAGGAAAGCTGCCCGGCACCACGAACGGCGGCACGGCCGTCCTTGTCGGCGGCCAGAACGGGCGATGCCAGGAGGGCCAGAATGGCGGTCGTGCAGCAAAGGGCGCGCATCAACATTCCTATATCTGTCCGGTTACGCGAGCAGCGATGCGGGCCGCTCTCTAGCAGGGATAGGGCGGCTTGTCGTAGCCCTTGGGCGACAGGGTGAAAACTTCCACGCCCGCCTCGGTCACACCCACGGTATGTTCGAACTGGGCCGAGAGGGAGCGGTCCTTCGTCACCGTCGTCCAGCCGTCCTTGAGGATCTTCACCTCGTGGCGGCCGGCATTGATCATGGGCTCGATGGTGAAGATCATCCCCGGACGCAGCGTCAGGCCCTCGCCGGGCTTGCCGAAGTGCCGTACCTCGGGCGCCTCGTGGAAGCTGCGCCCGACGCCGTGACCGACGAAGTCGCGCACGACGGAGAAGCGCACACCCTGGCGCGGCTCCTCCGCCAACTTCTGGATGGCGTGGCCGACATCGCCCAGCGTAGTCCCGGGCTTCACCGCGTGGATACCGGCCCACATGCACTCGAAGGTGCGCTCGATCAGCAGGTGCGCCTTTACCGGCAGCTTGCTGCCGGCGACGTACATGCGGCTCGAATCGCCGTACCAGCCGTCCAGGATGCAGGTGACGTCGATGTTCAGGATATCGCCGTCACGCAGCTTCTCGTCCTCGTCGGGAATGCCGTGATTGACGACGTGGTTCACCGAGATGCAACAGCTCTTCGGATAGCCGCGATATCCCAGGGTCGCCGGGATGGCGCCGTGGTCGCGGGTGAAGGTCTCGATCTCGCGGTCCAGCGCCGCGGTCGACACCCCGGGGCGCACGAAGGACGTGATGTGGTCCAGCGTCTCGGCCGCGAGACGCCCGGCGCGCCGCATGGCCGCGAACGATTCGGCACCATAGAGCGCCACCGTCCGACCAGCGCCACCCTTATCCGCCACGACGCCGAACTCCATGGGACCCACTTCGACAGATCAGGACCGGCCACCCCATGGGCCGCAAGCGCGCGCGGTTAGCATCGGCCGCGAGCGACTGTCAAACCGCACCGCCTGCGCTCAGGTGCCGCCGCGCGTCGAGAGAACTTCCGGATTGAGCACGAGCCCGTCGCCGGGATCGCGTGCGTTGACGACGGCCAGAATGTTCTCGACGCACTTTTCGGCCATTGTCCTCAGCGTCCATGCACTGAGACCGGCCACATGTGGGGTGAGGACGACGTTGCTCAAGCGGCGCAGCGGCGTATCGGGCAGCGGCTCGTGCTCGAACACGTCGAGACCGGCGCCGGCGATCTTGCCGCTTTCGAGCGCGGCGATCAGGGCATCCTCGTCGATGAGCCCGCCGCGCGAGGTATTCACGACGAAGGCCGTCGGCTTCATGAGCGCCAGACGCTCGGCGCCGATGAGGTGGTGCGTTTCCGGGCTCAGCGGCGCGTGGATGGAGACGAAGTCGGAGGTCTGCAGCAGCTCGTCCAGCTCGACGAGGCGGCAGCCGAGATGGGCGACCGTGGAGGCGTCGGCGAAGGGATCGGCAACCAGCACCTCCATCGCGAAGCCCTGCGCCCGCTTGGCCATGGCGCGGCCGATGCGGCCGAAGCCGACGAGACCGACGGTGGTGCCCTGCAGGCGGCCGTGGAACAGGCTGCCCCAGCCGCCCTTGCGCACCCGCTCGTCATAGTCGCGGATCCGATGCGCCAGGGCACCCATCAGCGCGAAGGCGTGGTCGGCCACCGCCTCGTGGTTGGTGCCGAAGGCCATGGCGACGGCGACGCCGTGGCGGGTCGCCGCGGACACGTCGATCTGGTCGTAGCCGACGCCGAGGCGCGCGATGACCTCGAGCCGCGGGGCGGCGGCGAGCACACGCTCCGTGTAGGGCTCGATGCTGGCGATCGTCGCCAGGACACCGTCGAGGCGCTCGATCAGCTCGGCTTCCCGCATGACCCGGCCGAGATCGTTGAAGCGCAGCTCGAAGCCGGCATCGGCAAGCGGTGTCAGATAGTCCTTGTGCCGGGCCAGGGCGGGGACAGAAACCAGGATCGTGCCGCGCGAGACGGGCTCCAGCGGCGACATCTCCCGGACGCGACGATCGGTGATGAAGTCGGCCGAGGCCGCCCGCCAGCGCGCCACGTGCGGGCTCGCCTGGTGCAGGTGGAAGGCTGCCTCGTCGGCGAAGGTCTCGACGAAGACGAGGCGATCCTCGGCATCCCTGGGGATGACGACCTCGAAGCGCAGGCAGCCCACCTCGGCGAGGCTGGAGCGGGCGTGCAGCCTGGCAGCCTCGATCAGCGCCTCCCGGTGCTCCGGGCGGAACTTGATCTCGGCGATCACGACGTGCGGCGTGCGCGGGGCGTCCGTCCGACCGGCTGTCATGACATCACCCTCGTTGTTGGGCTGAGCAAAAGAGACGTCCCAGGAAAGCGGATCATCCGGCCCGGCGCAATGCGTGGTCCCTCCATGCGGTGAAGAGACCGGCACCCACCACCATGCCGGCCCCGAGCAGCACCCAGATGTCCGGCCAGTCGCCGAACGCGACCCAGCCGACGACCACGGCCCACAAGAGCAGCGTGTAGGTGAAAGGTTGCAGCACCACGGCCGGAGCGATCTGGAGGGCGCGGATGAACAGGAGGTGGCCGGCGGCCCCCAGGCCCGCGACGGTCAGGAAGAGCGGCCAGTGCACCATGGCGGGTGTGGTCCAGACCCAGGGTGCGATGAAGCAGAGGACTACCGCCCCGACCACGAACTGGATGAAGAACGAGGTCTCGACCCGGTCGGTCCGGCCGACGATCCGGGTCAGGATCTGGTAGAGGGCGTAGAGGAGCGTCGCCAGGAGCACGAGCAGCGACCAGGGGCTCACCACGCCGAAGCCTGGCCGCAGGATCACCAGCACGCCGGCGAAGCCGATCCCGACCGCGAGCCAGCGCGCCCAGTCCGCCCGCTCGCCGAGCAGCGGCACCGACAGCGCCGTGACGACGAGCGGCGTCACCGCCAGCACCGCATGCGCATCGGCCAGCGGCAGCATGCGGAAGGCCCAGAGCACCATCAGCATCTCGGCCACGATCAGGAGCGTGCGCCAGAGCTGGAGCCAAGGCTTCCGGGTGGCGAACAGATGCCGTCCGCCGCCTCGCCGCCCGACGATCAGGAACGCCAGTGGCACCGAGAGCAGGTAGCGGATCCACAGCACCTCCAGCGGCGGATAGCGCTGGGTCAGGAACTTCTGCAGCCCGTCCATGATGCCGAACAGGGCCATGGTGGCCAGCACCATCAGGATGCCCCTGAGTTCCGCCGACCACAGCGAGCCTTGCCGCGCCTGGACGCCGCCGTCAGCCACGCCGCGGCGGCCGCCTCGACGTCAGGCCGAGTGCCGACTCCAGCGTCTGAGCAGCCCGGAGCAGGATGCCCTCGGCAAACGGTCGCGCCACGAGTTGCAGCCCGATGGGCATGCCGTCCGAGTCGAAGCCGACCGGCACGCTCAGTGCCGGCAGACCCATATAGTTGAACGGACCCAGGAAAGCCCCGATGGCGTTGGCCAGGACCTGGAAGCGCTGGTCGCCGCCCGTGTCGGTGTCGGCGATGCGCGGCGTGCGAACCGGGCTCGTCGGCAGGGCCAGGATGTCGGCCTTGGCGAAGACGGTGGCGCACCAATGCTGCAGCGTCGGTGTGCGGGCGTCGAGGGCGCGCAGATAGTCGACCGTCGGCATCGCGAACCCGGGCGCCATGCGCAGGCTCGTCTGGGGATTGTAGTCGCCCCAGCTCGTGCGGATGGACTCGCGGTGGATGGCGGCGCACTCGGCCAGCATCACCGTGCGCCGGAGGGCGTTCAGGGGCCCGAAGGGCGGCAGCGGGCTGGTGTCGACCGTGGCACCCTGCCCCTCAAGCGCCTTCAGGGCGCGGGTCACCGCCCCGCCGATCTCGGGGTCGACAGGCACGTCGAGGTCGGTCGCCTGGAGGACGCGGAGACCTCGGACACCCCTGTCGATACCGGCCACGAGGTCCGGGGCAGCCCGACGGCTGGTCGTCGGGTCGGCAGCATCTTGGCCGCAGATCGCCGATGTCAGGAGGGCGACGTCGATCGCCGTGCGCGCCAGCGGGCCGACATGGTCGAGCGAGAAGGAGAGCGGCATGCAGCCGAAGCGGCTGACCCGGCCATAGGTCGGCTTCAGGCCGACGAGGCCACAGAGAGCCGCCGGCGCCCGAATCGAGCCACCCGTGTCGGAACCGAGGGTGCCCGGAACGAGCCCGGCAGCGACCGCCGTGGCCCCGCCGCTGGTCGAGCCGCCCGTGATCCGCTCGGGGTCCCAGGCATTCCGTGGGTGCCCGGTGTGCGCGTTGTGACCGGTGATGCCCAGCGCGAACTCGACCATGTTGAGGCGGCCGACATCGATCGCCCCGGCGGCGTCGAGCTTCGCGATGGCGGTCGAGGTGACGGTCGGCCGATGGCCCTTGCGCAGCTTGGCGCCGCACTCGGCGAGTTCGCCCGCACGGTAGAACATGTCCTTGTGCGCCATCGGCACGCCGTGAAGCAGGCCCAGCCTGTCACCGCGCGCCCTCGCGTCATCCGCCTTAGCGGCGTCGCGCAAGGCCCGTTCCGGCTCAAGGCGCGCCACGGCATTGAGCCGGCGTCCCTCACCATCGAGCGCGTCCAGCGCCGCGCGCGTGGCCTCGACCGAGCTCACTTCACCACGGGCTATCGCGGCCGCGATGCCGGCGACGCCCAGATCGATCAGACCGCTCATGGCGCCTCGTCCGCGCCGAGCTCTTCCAGGGCGACGAGGAAGGAGGCGGGCTCGAGATGGAAGGGGAGATCGCGGGTAGCGACCCGCACGGCCCGCACCAGTTCCGCGGCCACGGCTTGCGCTTCCGGCGGAATCTCGACCGCCAGATCCTCCGGCTCGCTCGCCATGTCGACCTCCCTGTCCGGTTCGGTCCGCTCGCTTAACACCCTCACCCTGCCACCTCCAGGGACGGGAACGAATGTCAGCCGCCCACGAACGGTAGCCGGTGATCGCCGACCGCGACGTTGAGGACTGCCGGGGCCACCGCTAGAAGCGGAGGGCGTGGCGAAGGCTGCGCGGTCCCGGGCAGGAGGTGCCGATGGCGACGGTGCTGGAGCGGCAGACGACGGCGGAGACGAAGCGCCTGGCCCTGCTGCAGGCGATCGAGCGCAAGCTGCTCTGGCTCTCGGCCTGGACGATCCACAACGCGAACCATCTCCGCCCCAGCCGCGACAAGCTGAAGGTCGGCGGGCACCAGGCCTCCTGCGCCTCGGTCGCGACCATCATGACGGCCTTGTTCTTCGACGTGCTGCGCCCGGGCGACCGGATCGCCGTCAAGCCGCACGCCAGCCCCATTTACCATGCAGCCATGTACCTCCTGGGCCGCGAGCCCCTGGCGCAGCTGCAGAATTTCCGGGCACTTGGCGGGGCCCAGTCCTATCCCTCGCGGACCAAGGACAAGTCGGGCGTCGACTTCTCGACCGGGTCGGTCGGCCTCGGTGCCGCGATGACGCTCTTCGCCTCGCTGACGCAGGACTATGTGCGCCTGCACGAGATGGTGCCGCAGGAGCCGCCGGCGGGGCGGATGATCGCCATCGTCGGCGACGCCGAGCTCGACGAGGGCAACGTCTTCGAGGCCCTTCTTGAGGGCTGGAAATACGACGTCCGCAACGTCTGGTGGGTAATCGACTACAACCGGCAGAGCCTGGATCGCGTCGTGCCGGAGAAGCTGTTCGCCAAGATCGAGCAGTTCTTCGCCACGGTGGGTTGGACCGTCGTCACGGTGAAGTACGGCAAGAAGCTGGAGGCCGCGTTCGCCAAACCGGGCGGCGAGGCGTTGCGCGCCTGGATCGATGCGTGCCCCAACGACCTCTACGCCGCCCTCACTTTCAAGGGCGGGGCCGCATGGCGGGCGCATCTGGAGAGCGATCTCGGCCGCAACAAGGCGATCCGGGCCATCCTCGACAGCCACGACGACACGGCCCTCGCGGCCCTGATGACCAATCTCGGCGGTCACGACCTCGAGGCCATGCTGGAGGCGTTCCGCAATGTGCGGGACGACACCCCGCACTGCTTCATCGCCTACACGGTCAAGGGCTGGGGCCTGCCGCTGGCGGGACACAAGGACAACCATTCGGGTCTCATGAACCCGGACCAGATGTCCGCCTTCCGCATCGGCAACGGTATCGCCGAGGGCGACGAATGGTCCCGCTGGGCTGGACTCGACATCGGCTCGACCACCCTGGAGCGGTTCCTGGAGACCGTTCCCTACCGCCACCGGATCGAGCGCTACATCGCAACCCCGGTGCCGGTGCCGCCCGAGCTGGCGCTAGGACGGCGAACGGCGATCGCTTCCACCCAGGAGGCGTTCGGCCGGATCATGGGCGAACTGGCGAAGAGCGACCTGCCGCTGGCGTCCAGGATCGTCACCACTTCGCCCGACGTCACGGTTTCCACCGGGCTTGCCGGCTGGGTCAGCCGCCGGGACATTTTCAACCGCAAGGAGCGCGAGGACGTCTTCCGCTCGCAGCAGGTGGCCTCGCCGACCGAATGGCGGTCGGCCAGCACCGGCCAGCATCTCGAGCTTGGGATCGCCGAGAACAACCTGTTCCTGACGCTTGCCTCGCTCGGCCTCGCCCACGAGCTGTTCGGCGCCCGACTTCTCCCCGTCGGCACGCTCTACGACCCGTTCATCGCCCGCGGCCTGGATGCAATGACCTACGCCACCTACCAGGATGCCCGCTTCATCCTGGTGGCGACCCCTTCGGGCGTATCGCTGGCCCCCGAGGGCGGCGCCCACCAGTCGATCGGCACGCCGCTGATCGGCATGAGCCATCCGGGCCTGACCTATTTCGAGCCGGCGCACGCCGACGAGGTCGCGGTCGTGCTGGCTTGGGCCTTCGCTCACCTTCAGGCGGCTGATGGCGGCTCGGTGTACCTGCGCCTGTCCACCCGCCAGCTGCCGCAACCGGAACGGGCCCTTGAACCAGCCGAAGCTGCCGCCGTGTTGGCCGGCGGCTACTGGCTGGTGCCGCCTGCCGAAGGCACCGAGCTGGCGCTGGTCGGCATGGGTGCGGTGCTGCCCGAGCTGCAGGACGCCTTCGAGCAGGTCCGCGAGGACGTGCCGGGTGTGGGTCTCCTGCTCGTCACCTCCCCCGATCGCCTGCACGCGGAATGGCGGACGAATGGCGCAGATTCGACGATTGCCGGCCTTCTGGCGCCCCTCGCCCCCGACGCCGCTCTGGTTACCATTCTCGACGGCCACCCGGCCACGCTCTCGTGGCTCGGCTCCGTCCGCGGCCACCGCCTCCACGCCCTTGGCACCGACCGCTTCGGCCAGTCGGCGGACATCCCCGACCTCTACCGCGTCATGGGCCTCGACGCGGGCTCGATCCTCGACGCGTGCGCTGCTGCGCTGCTGGCAGGTCACCGAAGAGGTCCAGCATAGGGGCAGGCTCTTCCGCAGGCTTGGCGGCGAGCGACGGCTCCTCCGCCGGTGCAGGTTCCGGGCCGGCGCCGATCAGCTGCAGGTCCTCGACGAAGCGCCGGTACTCGATCGCCTTCGCCCGCTCGTCCGGCAGCCGAAGCAGGAAGGACGGGTGCACCGTCACGAACAGGTGCCGGTTCTCCGCATAGGGCTGGAAGCGGCCGCGCTCCCTGCTGATGGTTACGGTCTTGCCCGTGAGGGCGCGGGCGGCTGTGGCGCCCAGGGCCACGACGGACTTGGCCGAGACGTTCGCGAGCTCACCCGTCAACCAGGGCCCGCAGGCGACGATCTCGTTGTAATCCGGCTTCTGGTGGATGCGCCGCTTGCCGCGCGGCTCGAACTTGAAGTGCTTCACCGCATTGGTGACGTAGACCTGCCGCCGGTCGATGCCGGCCTCCTCCAGCGCCCGGTCGAACAGCTGGCCCGCCGGACCGACGAACGGCCGTCCCCGCAGGTCCTCGACGTCACCCGGCTGCTCGCCGACGAACAGGATCCTGGCGTCCGCCGGACCCTCGCCGAACACGGTCTGCGTGGCGTTTTCCCACAGGTGGCAGTTCCTGCATCCCTGCGCCTGCTCGCGTAGCTCCGCCAGTTCAGCGTTCGCCATTCGTTCTCTCCGCGTTGAACCTCGGAGAAAGTGGCGCGGAAGTCCGGAGTTCCTACGTCCCCTGCCCGGTCAGGGTACGATCTCGGCCACGCTGCCGACGATGTGGGTCGGGAGATAGGCGAAGCTGCCGACCTCCTCGCGGCGGGTGACGCCGCTCAGCACCAGGATCGTATCCATGCCGGTCTCGGTGCCGGCGACGATGTCGGTGTCCATCCGGTCGCCGACCATGACGGCGTCCTTGGCGTGCGCGCCGATCTCGGTCAGGGCCGCGCGCATCATCAGGGGATTGGGCTTGCCGACGAAGTAGGCTCGTACCCCGCTGGCGGCCGAGATGAGGGCGGCGACCGCACCCGTGGCCGGCACGATGCCGTGCTCGGCCGGCCCCGAGGTGTCGGGGTTGGTCCCGATGAAGCGCGCCCCGGCCTGGACGAGGCGGGTCGCCGTCGTGATCTGCTCGAAGCTGTAGGTCACCGTCTCGCCCAGCACGACATAGTCGGGATCGCGCTGGCTCAGCACGAGGTCCTCGGCCTGCAGCGCCGCGAGCAGCCCGATCTCGCCGATGGCGTAGACCGATGCCCCCGGCCGCTGATGGGCGACAAAGCGGGCCGTCGCGATCGCTGAGGTGAAGATGTTGCCGGGATCGACCGGGATCCCGACCTCCTGCAACTGCGCCGCGTGGTCGGCCGGAGTGTGCCGGCTGTTGTTGGTCAGGATCAGGAAGGGTGCCGAGGCATCGCGCAGGCGGCGGATGAACTCCGCAGCACCCGGGATCGGGCGGCGGCCATGGACGAGCACACCGTCCATGTCGATCAGATAGGCCTTGGGCACGCACACCTCCGGTCAGTCGCGCAGTTCATAACGGCGGCCGTTCGTTCAAGTGGCCGCGCCGCCCGACCTCTCACCGCTGCGACAGAAGTCGGTTGTGATCATGTCGGAACGATGACAGGGTCAGGCTTAAAGAATATCCAGGGAGACCGCCATCATGCGCCTGTCACGACGCACGCTCCTCGGCACCGGTGCCGCCCTTACCGCAGGTTACGGCCGCAGCGCTCGCGCCCAGCAGATCGTCATCAAGTTCAGCCATGTCGTCGCGGACAATACGCCGAAGGGACAGGGCGCCCTGCTGTTCAAGAAGCTCGCCGAGGAGCGGTTGCCGGGGCGGGTCTCCGTGGAAGTCTATCCGAACAGTTCCTTGTTCGGCGACGCGAAGGAACTGGAAGCTTTGGCGCTGGGCGACGTGCAGTTGCTGGCCCCCTCGCTCTCCAAGTTCGACCGCTACACGAAGAAGCTCGCGGTGTTCGACCTGCCCTTCCTGTTCGACGACATCGCGGCGGTCGACCGCTTCCAGCACAGCGAGCCCGGCGTCCAGCTCCTGTCGAGCATGGACGATGTCGGGTTCAAGGGACTGGGCTATTGGCACAACGGCCTGAAGCAGCTCTCGGCGAACAAGGCCCTTCGCATGCCCGAGGACGCCAGAGGCCTGAAGTTCCGCATCCAGGCTTCGGACGTCCTGCAGGCGCAGTTCGAGGCGCTCGGCGCCAACCCGCAGAAGATGGCTTTCGCCGAGGTCTATCAGGCCCTGCAGGTCGGCACCGTCGACGGCCAGGAGAACACCTGGTCGAACATCTATTCGCAGAAGTACTTCGAGGTGCAGAAGTACATCACGGCGAGCAACCACGGTCTGCTCGATTATCTGTTCATGACCTCGACCGAGTTCTGGAACGGCCTGCCCGACGACGTCCGCACGACGCTGGAGGGGGTTGCCGCCGAGGCAACGGACCACGTCAACAAGGTGGCGAACGACCTGAACGAGGGCGACCGCAAGAAGATCGCCGAGGCCGGTACCAGCGAGATCATCGAGCTGACGCCGGAGGAGCGGCAGACGTGGCGGACCGCCATGCGCCCGGTCTGGGAGAAGTTCCAGGACCAGATCGGCGCCGATCTGATCCAGGCGGCCGAGCAGTCGAACAGCGCGAGCTGACCGCTGCGCCGCGCGCGGCGGAGGTGATGGCATGAGGGTCGTCGCCCGGATCGAGGAAGCGCTCCTGGCTTTCCTGCTGGCGGCGATGACCCTCGTCACCTTCACCCAGGTGGTGCTGCGCTACATCTTCAACTCGGGTTTCATCTGGGCGCTGGAAGCCACCGTCTACCTGTTCGCCTGGCTGATCTTGCTGGGCATAAGCTACGGCGTGCGGGCCCATGCGCATATCGGCGTCGACTTCGTCGTAAAGGCGCTGCCGCCGGTCGCTCGACGCATCGTCGGCCTGATCGCGATCGGCCTCTGCCTGCTCTACGCCGGCATCATGCTGGTCGGCTCCTACAACTACGTCTTTCGTCTCTATCGCCTGGGCGTGCTGGCCGAGGACATTCCCGTGAAGCGCTGGCTGTTGGCAGCCGTCATGCCGTTGGGCTTCGCGTTGCTCGGCTTCCGCCTGCTGCAACAGGCGCTGCTGATCTACACGGGCCTCATCGGCCGGTTCGAGATGGCGGACGAGGCGGCCGACGTCCTGCGCGACTTCGATCCCGGCGGCAGGGCCGAGGCGGCGCGCCGGCGATGATGACCTTCTTCGTCTTCGCGTCGCTGTTCGCCTTCCTGCTCATCGGCATGCCGATCGCGATCGCTCTCGGCCTGTCGAGCGTGCTGTCCATCATGCTGTTCGCCAGCGACAGCCTGGCCTCGCTGGCACTCAAGTTTTTCGAGACCAGCGAGAAGTACGTCCTCCTGGCAATCCCGTTCTTCATCCTCGCCGGCAACCTGATGACGACCGGCGGCGTGGCGCGGCGGATGATCGACTTCGCCGTCGCCTGCCTCGGGCATCTGCGCGGCGGCCTCGCCATCGCCGGCGTGTTCGCCTGCATGCTGTTCGCCGCCGTCTCCGGCAGCTCGCCGGCGACCGTCGTGGCCGTGGGCTCGATCGTCATCGCCGGCATGGTCCGTAACGGCTACTCCCAGGACTTCGCAGCGGGCGTGATCTGCAACGCCGGCACGCTCGGCATCCTGATACCGCCCTCGATCGTGATGGTGGTCTATGCGGCGGCCACGGAGAGCTCCGTCGGCCGGCTGTTCATGGCGGGCGTGGTCCCCGGCATTCTGCTCGGGCTCCTCCTCATGCTGGCGATCTACATCGCCGCCACGGTGCTCGACCTGCCGCGGCAACCGCGCCAGGGCTGGAGCGAGCGGCTGCGCACCGGGCGCGAGGCCATCTGGGGATTGCTGCTCATCGTCATCATCATGGGCGGCATCTACGGCGGCGTGTTCACGCCGACCGAGGCGGCGGCCGTCGCCGCCGTCTACGCCCTGCTGATCGCCGTTCTCGTCTATCGCGACCTCAAGATCGCCGACATCCCGCGGGTCCTCGTCGACTCGGCGCGCGTCACGACGATGCTGCTGTTCATCATCGCGAACGCATTCCTTTTCGCCCATGTGCTGACCACCGCGCAGATCCCGCAAGCGATCACCGAGGCGATCGTCGGCGCGGGCCTGTCGCGATGGCAATTCCTGATCGTCGTCAACCTGCTGCTGCTCGTCGCCGGCAACTTCATGGAACCCTCGGCGATCATCCTCATCTTCGTGCCGATCCTCTTCCCGATCGCCATGCAGCTCGGCATCGATCCGATCCACCTCGGCGTCATCATGGTCGTGAACATGGAGATCGGCATGGTGACCCCACCTGTCGGCCTCAACCTGTTCGTCACCTCCGGCATCACGGGCATGAGCATCCTGGGCGTCGTGCGGGCAGCCCTGCCCTGGCTCGCGGTGCTCCTGGCCTTCCTCGTGATCGTCACCTACGTCCCCGCGATTTCGCTCACGCTGCCGAACGCGCTTTTCGGCAGCATGCCCGTCCAGTAGGCGACGGCCGGCGCGCAGTGCCTGCTTGAACGGTTCTCGATTCCGTGGCTAAGCCCTCGCCACACCACGAACGGGCGCAGATCAGGCGCCGTCGGGCCGAGGGAGAGGCTGCGGCATGGACATGAGCGGCGAGTACCGCATACCCGCATCGCGTCAGACGGTGTGGGAAGCGCTGAACGATCCCGAGATCCTGAAGAAGACGATCCCGGGCTGCGAGTCGCTGACCAAGACCGGCGACAACGAGATGGCGGCCAAGGTCAAGAGCAAGGTCGGCCCTGTCAGCGCCACCTTCGCCGGGACGGTCACCCTCACCGACCTCAACGCGCCCGAGAGCTACACGATCAACGGCGAGGGCTCGGGTGGTGTGGCCGGTTTCGCCAAGGGCGGAGCGCGTGTCAGCCTGGCCGAGGACGGCCCCTCCACGACCATCCTGCGCTACACGGCACATGCCGATGTCGGGGGCAAGATCGCCCAGATCGGCTCGCGCCTGATCCAGGGTGCAGCGAAGAAGACGGCCGACGACTTCTTCGGCAACCTGACCGCTCTGCTGACCTCCCACGCGGAGGCGGCGCCCTCCCCGGCGGCCGAGCTGCCCCCGCAGCCGGCGACCGAACCCGTGGCCGCAGCAGCCGCCGTGGCCGCCACGCCGGCGGCGCCGCCTGCCCCCGCCGCGGCGGCCCCTGCCGCAGCACCCCCGTCCTCGCCCCGAACCACGAGCGTGCCGCCGGCCTCCTCGCCGCGGCCGTCCGCGCCGCCGCCGGCGCCGAAACCTGCCCCGGGCTTCTTCTCGAAGCCGCTCAACCTGGTGATCGTGGCGCTGGTCGTCCTGATCCTGCTCTGGCTCATCCTCTGAGGCGCCGGGACAGGCCGAAAACGCAGGGATATCGCGTTTGACCGCCCCCCGAGGGGGCCTTAGCTTTGACGCAAAGCGGGGGAGTGCGGCGGATCTTGCCGCGCCGGCCCGCGGATCAACATTCTGCCGTCGGCCGACCGGCGGCTCTCGAACCTGGAACGGGAGGTTGTTGGTATGTCGACGGTGACGATGACGGTGAACGGCAAGAAGGTGAGCGGCGATGTCGAGCCCCGCACCCTCCTCGTCGATTTCCTCCGCTACAATCTGAACCTGACCGGGACCCATGTGGGCTGCGACACCAGCCAGTGCGGCTGCTGCGTGGTCCACGTGAACGGCAACTCGGTAAAGTCCTGCACCATGCTGGCGGCCCAGGCCGACGGCGCCTCGGTGACGACGATCGAGGGCCTCGCGTCGGGCGGCCAGCTGCATCCCGTGCAGGAGGCCTTCCGCCAGAACCACGCCCTGCAGTGCGGCTTCTGCACGCCCGGCATGATCATGAGCGCTGCCGACCTGCTGCAGAAGAACCCCTCCCCGACCGAGCACCAGGTCCGCGAGTGGCTCGAGGGAAACATGTGCCGCTGCACCGGCTACCACAACATCGTGAAGGCCATCCTGTCGGCGGCCGACAATATGCGCGGCCTGAAGCAGGCGGCCGAGTGAAATAAGGGGTCAGGGAAGATGGTGGAGAAGGGCATCGGCGCCCGCGTCGTCCGCAAGGAGGACCAGCGCTTCATCACCGGCCGCGGCCGGTACACCGACGACATCAACCAGCCGGGGCAGGCGCACGCCTATTTCGTGCGCAGCACCCACGCCCATGCCGAGATCACCGGCATCGACAAGTCGGCGGCCGAGGGCATGCCCGGCGTGCTGGCCGTGCTCACCGGCGACGACGTCAAGGCGGACGGCCTCGGCAACCTGATCTGCGGCTGGCTGGTCAAGTCGAAGGACGGCTCGCCCATGAAGATGGGCGCCCACCCGCTGCTGGCGCAGGGCAAGGCGCGCTATGTCGGCGACCGCATCGCCGTCGTGGTGGCCGAGACCCCGCAGCAGGCGAAGGACGCCGCCGAGGCGGTCGAGGTCCACTACAAGGAACTGCCGCCGGTCGTGAACGTCACCGATGCGCACAACGCGTCGGCGCTGGTCCACGACGAGGTCGCCAACAATCTGATCTACGACTGGGAACTGGGCGACAAGGCCGCGACCGACGCCGCCTTCGCCAAGGCCGCCCACGTCACCAAGATGGATCTGGTCAACAACCGGCTCGTCCCGAACCCGATGGAGCCGCGCGCGGCCGTCGGCGCCTACGACACCGGTGACGACGCCTACACGCTCTACCTGACGAGCCAGAACCCGCACGTGCACCGGCTCGTGATCTCGGCCTTCATCGGCATCGCGCCCGAGCACAAGCTCCGCGTCGTCGCCCCCGACGTCGGCGGCGGCTTCGGCTCGAAGATCTTCATCTATGGCGAGGAGTGCGTCGTCCTCTGGGCTTCGAAGAAGGTCGGCGGCCGTCCGGTGAAGTGGACCTCGGACCGTTCGGAGGCCTTCCTCTCCGACTGCCACGGCCGTGACCACGTCACCCACGCCGAATTGGCGATGGACAAGGACGGCAACTTCCTGGGTCTGCGGGTCAACACGAAGGCGAACATCGGCGCCTACATGTCGACCTTCTCGTCCTCGATCCCGACCTATCTCTACGGCACGCTGCTGGCCGGCCAGTACAAGACGCCGGCGATCTACTGCGACGTGCAGGCCTATTACACGACGACCGTACCGGTCGACGCCTACCGCGGTGCCGGCCGTCCCGAGGCCTCGTTCCTGCTCGAGACCCTGGTCGACAAGGCCGCGAAGGAGATGGGCAAGGATCCGGCCGAGTTCCGCCGGCAGAACTTCATCCCGAAGGATGCCTTCCCGTACCAGACGCCGGTGGCGCTGATGTACGATACGGGCGACTACGAGGCGACGCTGAACGAGGCGCTGAAGATCGCCGACTATGCCGGCTTCCCGGCGCGTCGCGCCGAGAGCGAGCGCAAGGGCAAGCTCCGCGGCATCGGCATCTCCTGCTACATCGAGGCCTGCGGCATCGCCCCCTCGGCGGTCGTCGGCTCGCTCGGTGCCGGCGTCGGTTTGTGGGAGAGTGCGAAGGTGCGCTTCACCCACACCGGCAAGGTGCAGGTGATGACCGGCACCCACACGCACGGCCAGGGCCACGAGACCACGCTCGCCCAGGTCGTCGCCGACAAGCTCGGCGTCGCCTACGAGGACGTCGAGGTCATCCACGGCGACACCGACAAGACGCCCGTCGGCATGGGCACCTACGGCTCGCGCTCGCTGGCGGTCGGCGGCGAGGCCGTCGTCAACGCCTGCAAGAAGATCGTCGACAAGGGCAAGAAGATCGCCGCCCACCTGATGGAGGCCGCCGAGGCCGACATCGAGTTCAAGGACGGCAAGTTCACCGTCGCCGGCACCGACAAGTCGAAGTCGATCGGCGAGATCGCCTTCACCGCCTACGTGCCGTTCAACTACCCGCAGGGCGTGGAGCCGGGCCTCGAGGAGTCGGCGTTCTTCGATCCGCCGAACTTCACTTATCCGTCCGGCACCTACATCGCCGAGGTCGAGGTCGACCCGGCGACGGGCGTCACCCAGATCCTGCGCTTCGTGGCGGTCGACGATTTCGGCAACGTCGTGAACCCGATGATCGTCGAGGGCCAGGTCCATGGCGGCATCGCCCAGGGTGTCGGCCAGGCACTCCTCGAGGGTGCCGTGTACGACGAGGGCGGCCAGCTGCTGACCGGGTCCTACATGGACTACTGCATGCCGCGCGCCGACGACGTGCCGTCCTTCGAGGTCGTCACTTCGACCGGCACGCCCTGCCAGGCGAACTCGCTGGGCGTGAAGGGCTGCGGCGAGGCCGGGGCCATCGGCACGCCACCGGCGATCATCAACGCCATCACCAACGCGATCGGGGTGCGGGTGGAGATGCCGGCGACACCGGAGAGGGTGTGGCGGGCGATCCAGAGCGCGAAGCTGCCGATGGCCGCCGAGTAAGGGAGGAGAGACCATGTACAATTTCGCACTGCACCGGCCCTCGACGGTGAGCGAGGCCGCCGCGCTCCTGGCCGGCAAGGCCGACGCCAAGCTCCTGGCCGGCGGCCAGACCTACATCCCGACGCTCAAGCAGCGCCTGGCGCAGCCGAGCGACGTCATCGATCTCTCCGGCATCGCCGAACTGAAGGGGATCAAGGAGGAGTCGGGCGGTCTGCTGGTCGGCGCCATGACCAAACACGGCGAGGTCGCCCACTCCGAGGCCGTGAAGCGTGTCATTCCCGCCCTCGCCTCGCTGGCCGAGGGCATCGGCGACCCGCAGGTGCGCAATCTCGGCACGCTGGGCGGTTCGATCAGCAATGCCGATCCGGCAGCCGACTATCCGGGCGCGCTGCTCGGGCTCGGGGCCAGCGTGCGCACCAACAAGCGCAGCATCGCGGCCGACGAGTTCTTCACCGGGCTGTTCGACACGGCCCTGGAGTCGGACGAGATCGTCACGGCCGTGCACTTCCCGAAGCCGGAGAAGGCCGCCTACGCCAAGTTCCCGAACCCGGCCTCGCGCTACGCGATGGTCGGCGTTTTCGTCGCCAAGACGTCGAACGGCGTGCGCGTCGCCGTGACGGGTGCGGGCCAGAACGGCGTGTTCCGCTGGAAGGAGGCCGAGCAGGCTCTGGGCTCGAATTTCTCCTCGGCGGCGATCGACGGGCTGAAGGTCAGCGCCGACTCGCTCTCGGGCGACATGCACGCCAGTGCAGAGTACCGCGCGCATCTGATCAAGGTGATGGCCAAGCGGGCGATCGACGCGGCCGCTTGACAGCCTCGAGGGTCAGGGAGGGTGCTTCGGCACCCTCCAGCCTTCCTCGCCTCGCCCTTGTTCTCGCGAGCTTTTTCCTGGCGACCTGCCAGCCTGTCTACGAGACCCGCTACACGCTGACACCGCCGTCCGACGCCGCCGGCAGCAAGCAATGCCTCGCGGACTGTGCGGCTACTCTGCAGACCTGCCGCGCCATCACCGGCAAGCGCTATTCGTCCTGCCTCGACCGTGCCGAGCTCCAATACTCGAACTGCCGGCAGCAGGCATCGGTCGACTATCAGCTCTGTGCCACGAGCAACACCGGCGTCACCTGCGACCGTCAGATCTGCGAGCGCCCGAGTTGCTCCACCGCCGAGGTGGACGCCTGCGAGGCCAACTACCGGAGCTGCTTCGCCGCCTGCGGTGGCGAGGTCCGGTCCGAAGAGGTCTGCGTCGCCGGCTGTAAGGTGTCCCCGTAGCGGGCGAGCCAGAGTGTCGCGAGCGTCCACCCCACGGCACCGCCGCCGCTGTTCACCATCCAGTCGAACAGGGCTGGATGACGCGACGCCGTCATGAACTGGAGCAGCTCGCCGGCGCCACCGGCGAGCACGAGTCCCAGCAGCTGGAGCCAGGACGGATCGCGCGGTCGGCTGAGCCGGGTCAGCAGACCGACCGCGACGAACAGGACGAAGTGCCCGGTCTTCGCCACCACCTCGGGCGATACATCCGCCAGGCCGATCATGCCAGCGATCCAGTCGGTGCCGGACTCGCGGAGATCGTTCGGCATGACGATGAGGAAGATGCCGACCGGCACGACGGCGAGCAGTGCATAGGAAAGGCGGCGGTCGGCCGACCCCCGCCAGAACAGGAACGCACCCGTCAGCAGGAGGACGGCCCAACCGGCCAGAAGTGCCGCGTTGGCAGCGTCGTAGACGAGGCGTGTCCGGTAGCCGTTCAGCCGCAGGTGCTGCACGGTCACGGCCCCGGTGGCGTAGGGGAGCCGGATGGTCAGGACGACACGATCCGTGCCTGTCCCGAGCTGCAGCTCCCGGGTGTAGCGCTTGGCCGGTAGGGTACCTCGAAGCGCTGCCACACGATCGTTCGCCGTGCCCCCGTCCGCCAGCGCCTTGCCGGCCTGCAGCGTCATTTCGGCAAACGGATAGTCCGGCCGATTCGGCACCACGTCGTCCGCCGCGATGGTGGCGGTCACCCGGAACAGTCCGGTGACGCTGGGCGTGACGTCGCGCACCATGCGCAGCATGACGAGCGCGTTCGGATCGTGGTTCACGAGCCGGACCTCGTCGCGGTCGGTCCTGACCTCCGCGGGCGTGCCGACGATCTGCCAGGGTCCGGCGAGCTCGACCGACGGCTCCGGCACGCGCACATGGTGCGGCACGAAACGCTCGACAGATGGCGTGGCGACCGCCACGAGCAGGGCGAACGCCAGCCACGCGCCATTGCGCCGCTGTCGGAGCCGGTCACGCAAAGTCGCTGCCCGGCTTGCGGTATCGGCAGCGGCGGTGTTTTCCTCGCCGCCGCGGTCGTGCGCCGGCCGACGCACAGCATCATTCAAGGCAACGATGACGAACCCTCTCCCGACATCGATCGACGCCACCGCGACGCTCCTGACGCGCGGAAGCTATGTCGCCGACCGCTCGCTCGCCACGGCCCTCTTTCTGGCGCTGAAGCTCGGCCGCCCGCTGTTCCTCGAAGGCGAGGCCGGCGTAGGCAAGACCGAGATCGCCAAGGTGCTGTCCGAGACCCTCGGGCGCAAGCTCGTCCGGCTGCAGTGCTACGAAGGTCTGGATGTCGCCTCGGCGGTCTACGAGTGGAACTATCCGCGGCAGATGCTGGAGATCCGCATGGCGGAGGCGGCCGGCACCACCGACCGCGACAGCCTCACCCAGGACATCTTCGCCGAGCGCTTCCTCATCCGCCGTCCGCTGCTGCAGGCCCTGGAAAGCGACATGGCGGGCGCCCCTGTGCTGCTGATCGACGAGCTCGACCGCACGGACGAGCCCTTCGAGGCCTATCTCCTGGAGATCCTCTCCGACTTCCAGGTCACGATCCCCGAGATCGGCACGATGCGGGCGGAGACCCCACCCATCGTCATCATAACGAGCAACCGGACCCGCGAGATCCACGACGCCCTGAAGCGTCGCTGCTTCTATCACTGGGTCGACTACCCGAACGCCGAGCGCGAGCTGGAGATCGTCCGGGTCAAGGTGCCGGGCGTGGAGGAGCGGCTCAGCCGGCAGATCATCGCCTTCGTCCACGAACTGCGCCGGCGCGACCTGTTCAAGCTGCCGGGCGTGGCCGAGACGCTGGACTGGACCCGGGCCCTCAGCACGCTCGACACGCTGGAGCTGACGCCCAACGTGGTCAACGACACGCTGGGCACGCTGCTGAAGTACCAGGACGACATCCTGAAGATCCAGGGTAGCGAGGCCGCCAAGATACTGACCCAGGTGAACATGGAGCTGGCTGCCGCGGCGCATTCGCCGGGCTAGTCGAGCGCCTCCAGCCTGGCGGCAAGGAAGCGGCGGCTACCCTCGTCTTCGGTCAGGCCCAGGGCCTGTCGATAGGCGGCGCGTGCCCCCGCCAGATCGCCCGCTCGTGCCAGCACGGCTGCACGGGCGGCCCAATAGGGTTGGTAGTCCGCCAAGGACGCTTGGTCATCCAGGGCGCGAAGCGCCGCCAGTCCGCCCCGGACGTCGCCCGCCTCGACCATCGCCACGGCCCGGTTCAGTGCGATGACGGGTGAGCCGGTCAGCTCCTGCAGGGCCCCGTAGAGGCGGACGATCGCCGGCCAGTCGGTCCGCCCGCTGGTCCGCCTCGCCGCATGCACGGACTGGATCGCGGCCTCCAGCTGGAAGCGGCCGATCCGCGCGGCCGATGCCGCCCGCTTCAGGAGGGATTCGGCCGCCGCGATGGACGCGCCGTCCCACGAGGTCGTGTCCTGCTCGGCCAGTGGAACGTAGCTTCCGTCCTCTCGGCGTCGCGCCGGCCGGCGCGAGCGGTCGAACAGCAGCAGTGCCAGGAGTGCCAGCGCCTCGGGCTCACTCGGCAGCGCTGCCGCTACCAACTCCGCCAGCCACATCGCCTCGATGGCGAGGCTGTCGGCACCCTCCTCGCCGCGGTCGAGCGTGTAGGCGGCGTAGATGGCAGCCAGGACGGCATCGAGACGCGGGGCAAGATCCGTCGCCTCGGGCACCGCGAACGGGATCCGGGCATCGGCGATCTTGCGCTTCGCCCGCACGAGCCGCTGCCCCATGGCGGAGGGGGCGACGAGGAAGGCCGAGGCGATCCGCGCCGCGTCGAGACCCAGCACCGCCTGCAGCATCAGAGGCGTTCGCACCGACTCGTCGATCGCCGGATGGGCGCAGGCGAAGAGCAGGCCCAACCGCTGGTCCGGCAATTCGTCGCCGGCCTCGAAGCGGGCCTGCGCCTCCTCGGCCGCGAGCAGCATCCGGCTGCCCGCCTCCTGCCGCACACGCCCATGACGGGCGCCGTCCAGCATCCGGCGCCGCGCCACGGTGAACAGCCAGGCTTCGGGCCGCTCCGGCACGCCGTCGACGGGCCAGCGCTCCAGTGCCGTGGCGAAGGCGTCCGCCAGGGCGTCCTCGGCGGTGGCCACGTCGCGCAGGCGTGCCGCGAGGAAGCCGAGGAGCCGGCCATAGGCGGTGCGGGCCGCCGCCTCGACGGCCCGCCTTGCCTCGTCGGGCAGCGCTCAGCCGCCCATGTGGAACAGCGGCCGCACCTCGACCGTGCCGTGCGAGGCACCCGGGCAGCGGGCCGCCCACTTGATCGCAGCGTCGAGGTCGGGTGCTTCGATCAGGTAGAAGCCGCCGAGCTGTTCCTTGGTCTCGGCGTACGGCCCATCGAGCACCTGGGTACTGCCTGCCGCGACATGCACGCGGGTGGCGGCGGCACTCGGCATGAGGCGCTGTCCCCCCACCATGGCACCCGCTTCCAGGAGGGCCGCGGTGTAGGCCTCGTAGGCCGCCGTGCCCGTCTTCTGCTGTTCCGGCGTCATGCCCATGTAGGCGGATTCGTCGACATAGATCAGGAGTGCGTACTGCATCGGGATCTCCCTCGTACGGGCGGCACCATGCCGTCCTCTGCCATGACGGGCGAGGGGCGACGATTTCGACAGGCTCCCTCGCTTTCTCTTCGCCGAGGAGATCTGTAGACTTCCAGCCGATGCCGCCGGCCGAGGTACCGGCTCCGCGGCGCTCGGCATGGGCAAGACCACAATGCGGTATTCATCGCGCAGCGGGCAGCTGGGTGGCCCGGCTGCGGACAATTGGGGCATTCACTACGAGGCGACCGCGCGCCGTCGCGAGGGTCACGACGTCATCCTGCTCACCGTCGGCGATCCCGACCAGCCCACGCCGGACGCGGTCGCGGCCGAGGCCAAGGCCAGCATCGACCGTGGCCATACCCGCTACGCCGCCGTCGCCGGGCAGGAGAACCTGCGCCGGGCCATCGCCGCACACCACAAGCTGCTCACCGGCCAGACGGTCGACCCGTCCCAGGTGACCGTGTTCGCCGGCGCCCAATGCGCCCTCTTCGCCGCCTGCCAACTCCTGCTCGACCCGGGGTCCGAGGCGATCGTGCTGGAGCCGGCCTACCTGACCTATCGGGCGACCGTCGGGGCGACCGGTGCCGACGCCGTGCCCGTGCCGCTCCGGCCGGAGCGCGGGTTCCATCTCGACCCGGCCGAGCTCGAAGCGGCGATCACCCCGGCGACCCGTGCGATCCTGATCAACTCGCCGAACAACCCGACCGGTGCGGTCATGCGGCGGGCGGAGTTGGAAGCCGTCGCCGAGGCCTGCCGCCGCCACGATCTCTGGCTCATCTCCGACGAGGTCTATGCCGGGCTCGTCTTCGAGGGTGAGCATCTGAGCCCCGTCGCCCTGCCCGGCATGGCCGAGCGGACGGTCGTCGTCTCCAGCCTCTCGAAATCGCACATGATGACCGGCTGGCGCGTGGGCTGGCTGATCGGGCCGCAGGAGCTGGCGAGGCACGCCGCCAATCTGGCGCTGGCGATGCTCTACGGCTCGCCGGGCTTCATCCAGGATGCCGCCACCGTGGCCCTGACGACGGCCCTGACCGAGCCCGCCGCCGCCAAGGAGACGCTGCGCCGCCGCCGCGACGCCGTCGTCCGCCGGCTGGGCCAGCTTCCAGGCCTCGCCTGCACACCGCCGGCCGCCGGCATGTTCCTGATGCTCGACGTACGCGGCACCGGCCTCGACGCCATGGGCTTCGCCCGCGGCCTGCTCGACTCCGAGGCGGTGGCCGTGCTCCCGGCCGACGCCTTCGGCGGTGCCGCCGAGGGCCATGTCCGGATGAGCCTGACCGTGCCCGAGGACCGTCTGGCCGAGGCCTGCAACCGGATCGGCCGCTTCGTCTTCCGCCTGGGTGCCACGAGCCGCCGCCTCGCGACGGGTTAGCTCGCCGCCGCTCGCACGGCCTCGCGCAACTCGTTCTCGCCCGGCAGCCCTCGCAGCACACGGTCACCGACGACGATCACCGGCGTGCCCTTGAGGTGCAGCGCGTCCGCAAGCTCGGCCGTGTCGCGCAGCTGTGCCGCGATCGAGGGGTCGTCGCGGTCGCTTAGCAGTCGCTGACGATCGAGGCCCAGGCGCTCGGCGGTGGCCAGGATCGAAGTTTCCGTCAGCGGTCGCTCCGCCATCAGCGCCTGGTGCATCAGCCAGTAAGCACCCTGCCGGTCGGCCGCCAGCGCGGTGCGCGCCGCCACCTCCGAGATGCCCCGGAAGATCGGCCATTCCTTGAACACGAGCCGCACGTCGGGGTTCTCCGCCGCCAGCCGCTCCAGCATCGGCGGCAACTGGCGGCAGTAGACGCAGCGATAGTCGAAGAACACGACGACCGGTATGCGGCCCTCGGGATTGCCGGCCCGCGGCGAGGCGGGATCGTCCGCGAGTTGCTCGCGGAGCGCTACCAGCGCCTCGCGGCCCTTGGCGGCGTCCATCGCATCCAGGCTCGCGAGGAGAGGATCGACCGAGCCGCCCGTGGGCCTCGTGTCCTGCTCGCCCACCCAGGCGAATCCCATCGCCAGAGCCAGGAGCAGCAGAAGACCGCGCCCGCCCTTCACCGGCCCGCCCCTCGCTCGCCCGGCAATCCGACGGCGTCGACGATGAGCCCGTAGGTCACGCGCGCATTCTGCGCCGTCCGGTAGAAGGTCAGGAGCTGGTCAAGCGGATCGCCCACTTTCTGGAAACCGGTGATGAAGACCATTAGGGCACCGACCGTGGTCCGGCCGTCCATCACGAGCCGGCCGCCGATGGCGAGGACGCCGAGCGGACCGAGCGCATCGAGAAAGTTGCCGAGGAAGGTGAGGAAATACTTGATCCGATAGATCGCCAGCCGGGAGTCGAAGGCGCGCTGCACCAGCGTGCTCAGCGCCTCCGGCGAGCCCTGCCGGTCGGGATCAAGGACGAGGTGATCGCCCAGCCGGCGGACGACGCGCGTATGCACGCGACCCAGGCGGTTGATGCGGTGCTGGCGCCAGGGCACCACGACGAGTGCCGGGGCGTAGAGCACCATCGCCAGCAGGGCCAGCAGCGGCTGGACCCAGAGGAGATATCCCAGCGTGGCGACGACCGTGCCGCCCTGCAGGAAAGGCGTCGCCACGCTTTCCGCCACGAATCCGGCGACGTCCTCGGCCTCCGCCGCCACCATCGAGACGAGGGTGCCTTCGTGGACAGCGCGCTCGCGCCGCACGTCGAGGATGTGGCGGCGCAGGCTCTTGGCGACTTCCTCGACGACCCGGCCGCGATGGAGGTTCAGGACCAGCTTCACCCCGCCCTGGATCAGGAGGACCATAAGGTAGGCCACCGCCAGCTTCAGAAGCCACGTGCGGTCCTGCGCGCCGATGGCATCGTTCACCATGCGCCGCTGCAGATCGAGCGGCACGAGGGAGAGCCCGATGACGGCGAGGCTCAGCGTGCAGAGGATGATCTGCTCGCGGCCCGTCGCGGCCCAGACGAAACCGTACAGCGAGCGGCCGCCGGTGCTCCTGCCGCGCCAGCCGCCGATGTTCACCGGGTGGCGCAGGACGATCCCGTGCGAAGCGTAGAGCGGGCGCATCGGCAGTGCCTCCCCGTCGCGCGGGCCGGTCCAGTCGCGGGGCACGCCACGACAATCGTCGTAGGATAGGTCGCCGGACGGACATTCGCGAAGGCGGCAAACCGCCTTCGTGACAAGGTGGTTACGCAGGCTTCACGGGGGTTTACCCGGTCCGTGCCCTGTGTATGCTGCCGCCCGCGAACGAAAGGCGCCGGTTTCAACCGGGCTCTGGGAGGTCATATTGGCGCAGCTCGAGCTGTCGGGGATCGCCAAGCATTTCGGGGCGATCGAAGCGCTGCGCGGCGTCGACTTCACGCTCGGCGGTGGCGAGGTCGTGGGCCTCATGGGCGACAACGGCGCCGGCAAGTCGACGCTGGTCAAAGTCATCGCCGGCAACTTCCCGCCGAGCCACGGCGAGATCCGCATCGACGGCGAGGCACAGCACTTCCACAAGCCGGTCGACGCCCGCGAGAAGGGCATCGAGGTCGTCTACCAGGACCTCGCGCTGTGCAACAACCTGACCGCCGCCGAGAACGTCTTTCTCGGCCGCGAGCTGAAGAAGGGCAACGGCCCGTTCAAGCGGCTCGACTATACGGCGATGTACGCCCGTGCCGCCGAGTTGTTCAAAGAGCTGAAGTCCGAGACCCGACCGCGCGATCTCGTGAAAATGATGTCGGGCGGCCAGCGGCAGGCCGTCGCCATCGCCCGTACCCGGCTCAGCGACGCCAAGTTCGTGCTGATGGACGAGCCGACCGCCGCCATCAGCGTCCGGCAGGTCGCCGAGGTGCTCGATCTCATCCATCGCCTTAAGGAAGCCGGCATGGGCGTCGTCCTGATCAGCCACCGCATGCCGGACGTGTTCGCCGTCTGTGATCGTGTGGTGGTGCTGCGGCGCGGCACCAAGGTGGCCGACAAGGCCATTGTCGACTCGTCCCCGGAGGAGGTGACGGGCCTCATCACCGGCGCGATCGCGACCGCCTGAGCCATGGCGAGCACCGGCCGCACCGTCCAGACGACCGTCGAGATCGACGAGGTCACCAAGCAGCGGGGTCGCGGCCCCATCCAGAAGCTGTTCGGCAGCCAACCCTTCTGGGTCGTGCTGGCCCTTGTCGCCATCTGCCTGGTGATGAGCTGGCTCCAGCCGGAGTCGTTTCCGACCGCCGACAACTTCTTCAACATCACCCGCAACTTCGCCTTCATCGGGATCATGGCGCTGGGCATGACCTGCGTGATCCTGACCGGCGGCATCGACCTCTCGGTCGGCTCGCTGATGGGCCTCGTCGGCGTCGTGATCGGCCTCGTGCTGCAGAACGGCGTCCTGCCCCTGCCCTCGCCGATCACGGCATGGGGTGCGATCGCCTGGGTGGTGTCGATCGCCCTCGCCGTCGCCGCGTTCGGCTTCTTTGATCGCTCCTGGAGCCGGCGTGGCGGCATCGTGGCCGCCATTTCGACCCTTATCATCTGCGTGGGCATCGGTGGGCTCGTCGTCGGTGGCGACGATGCGCTCTACATCCCGCTGCCGGTCGGGACGATCTGGATCGTCGCGATCATCGCGGGCCTCTTCGTCGGCGCCTATGCCGGAGCGGTCAACGGCGTGTTCGTCGCCTATGTCGGCCTGCCGCCCTTCGTCGTCACGCTGGGCATGCTCTCGATCGCCCGCTCGCTCGCGATCGTGCTGTCGCAGAACAAGATGATCTACGATTTCGGGCCCGACGCGGACACCTTCTTCGTGCTGGGCGGCGGCGACGTGTTCGGCATCGCCAACCCGGTCTGGGTGCTGGTCATCTTCACCCTGCTGTTCGCCTGGATCTTCAACTTCACCTCGTGGGGCCGCTATCTGTTCGCCATCGGCGGCAACGAGCAGGCGGCGGGCCTGACGGGCGTGCCGGTCGATCGGATCAAGACCGAGGCCTACATCGTCTCGGGTGTCATGGCCTCGATCGCTACGGTGCTCACCGTGAGCTGGGCCGGCTCCGCCATCAATGCGCTGGGCCAGGGCTACGAGCTTCGCGTGATCGCCTCGACGGTGATCGGCGGGGCGAACCTGATGGGCGGTGAGGGCAGCGCGTTCGGCGCCTTCGTCGGTGCCGCCCTCATCGAGGTGATCCGCAACAGTCTCTTGATGGCCGGCGTCGACGCCAACTGGCAGGGCACGTTCGTCGGCTGCTTCATCATTCTGGCGGTCCTGCTCCAGCGGGTCCGCGGAAGGTCCCGCGACTAGGGCGGTCGCGGGCTGTGTGGCCACTTCAGGGAGGTATGGAAAAGATGAAGAAGCTCTTGCTGGGTGCCGTCGCGGCGGTGGCCCTGATGGCTTTCGGTGGTGCTGCGAACGCCAAGCCGCTGCAGCTGGCGGTGGTGCCGAAGAACATGAACAACCCCTTCTTCGATCAGGCCCGTGACGGCTGCAAGAAGGCGGTCGAGGAACTGGGCGGTGCGGTCGAGTGCATCTACATCGGCCCGCCCGAGCACGGCGGCGGTGAGGAAGAGGTCCAGATCGTCCAGGATCTGATCGCGAAGAAGGTCGACGGCATCGCCGTGTCGCCCGCCAACGCCGCCGCCATGGCGAAGGCGCTGGAGAAGGCGAAGGCCGCCAACATCCCGGTCATCACCTTCGACGCCGACCTGCTGGCGAAGGACCACGGCCTGCGCCTCGCCTATGTCGGCACCAAGAACTACGACATCGGCGTCAACCTCGCGAAGCGGATCCAGGAGCTGAAGCCGAAGGGCGGCAGCATCTGCATCCAGTCCGGCGGTGCCGCGGCCGACAATCACAACCAGCGCATGCAGGGCATCCGCGACACGCTCTCCGGCACCACCAGCGACTCGCCTCCGGGCGTGAAGCTGACGGGCCAGAACGGCTGGACCGAGGCCGACGGCTGCCCCCTCTACACGGATGACGACTTCCAGAAGGCCGTCAACCAGATGGAGGACATCCTGGCGAAGTACCCGAACCTGGACGTCTTCGTCCCGACGGGCGGCTTCCCGCAGTTCCTGCCGCAGGCCTACAAGAACGTGGCCAGCAAGTATAAGGACAAGATCGCCTCGGGCCAGCTCGCACTCGTCGTCGCCGACACGCTGCCCGTGCAGATCGAGCTCATGAAGGAAGGCCTGTCCGCCGGTCAGGTCGGCCAGCGCCCGTTCGAGATGGGCTACAAGGCGATGTTCATGCTGAAGGACGCGGTCGAGGGCAAGACGCTCCAGGACCCGACCTATACCGGCCTCGACGTCTGCACGCCGGAGAACGTCGCCACCTGCATCGGCGGCTGATCCCGACTGAATTGACGTAGAGACACGCCCCCGGGTTGCCCCGGGGGCGTGTCGATTCTAGTGCTGGACGCGACAGGGATCGGGAGGGGCGGCGTGGACGGTCTGCTGCGCGTGAGTAGTGTCATCGATGCCGTGAACACGCGCATCGGCAAGATGACTGGCTGGCTGATCCTGCTGGCCGTCATCATCTCCGCCGTGAACGCCATCATCCGCAAGGCGTTCGACATCAGCTCCAATTCCTGGCTCGAAGCGCAGTGGCAGCTGTTCGCGGCGGTCTTCATGCTCTGCGCCGCCTACACCTTCCTCCGCAACGAGCACATCCGCATCGACATCTTGAACAGCCGCCTGCCGAAGGGGGTGCGCGACTGGATCGACCTGATCGGCCACCTGCTGTTCCTGATGCCGTTCGTCATCCTGCTGATCGTCGACGGCTGGCCGTTCTTCTGGGCCTCCTGGTCGATCAACGAGCAGTCGAGCAATGCCGGCGGCCTGCCGCAATGGCCGGCCAAGTTCCTGATCCCGCTCGGCTTCTTCTTCCTGTTCCTGCAGGGCATCTCGGAGATCATCAAGCGCATCGCCGTCATGATGGGGCGCATTCCCGATCCGCACGGCGAGCATCCGGTACACACCGAGGAACAGTTCGCCGAGGAACTGATGACCCTCGCACCGGATCGGGAGCGCTGATCCGTGGAAGCCTTCCTGATCCACAACATGGCGCCGATCATGTTCGGCTGTCTCGTGATCGTCCTGCTGCTGGGCTACCCGGTGGCCTTTGCTCTAGCCTTCAATGGGCTCGCCTTCGCGCTGATCGGCATCGAACTCGGCCTGTTCCCGACGAACTTCCTCCAGGCCCTGCCCGATCGCGTCTACGGCGTGATGACGAACGACACGCTCCTGGCGATCCCGTTCTTCACCTTCATGGGCCTCATTCTCGAACGATCCGGCATGGCCGAGGACCTGCTCGACACGATCGGGCAGCTCTTCGGCCCTGTCCGCGGCGGTCTCGCCTATGCCGTGATCTTCGTCGGCGCGCTCCTCGCCGCCACGACGGGCGTCGTCGCCGCGTCGGTGATCTCGATGGGCCTGATCTCGCTGCCCATCATGCTGCGTTACGGCTACGACCGGCGGCTGGCCGCTGGCGCCATCGCGGCGTCGGGCACCCTGGCCCAGATCATCCCCCCCTCGCTCGTGCTGATCGTGCTGGCCGATCAGCTGGGCCGCTCGGTCGGCGACATGTACGCCGCAGCCTTCATCCCGGGCCTCGTGCTGACCGCGATCTACGCCGGCTACGTGCTGCTGATGACGATCATCCGGCCCGACGCGGCACCGGCCCTGCCGCTCGAAGCCCAGAACCTGCGCGAGCCGGAGACGCTGGAGAACCCGCTGGCGTGGCCCTTGGGCATCCTCGTTGCCGCCTGCATCGGCTGGCTGGTCGGCGGACCGCTGAGCGGCCTCACCGCAGCAACGCTCGGCCTCGACCCGCTGGTGATGCGCATCATCTGGACGGCGTTGCTGGCGATCGTGCTGGCCGCCCCCATGCGCGGCGTGGTGCGCACCATCACCGTCTCGCTGACGATCGTCGTCGCGATCTCCGTCGCGGTGGCACTTCTCGTGATGCCCTATCTCGGCATCAAGGCGGGTGCGGATTTCGTCGTCATGGCGATGTCAGTGGGCGTCGTCGTGGCCTTCGTCATCGCATTGTTGAACCACTTCGCCGGTATCGGCCTGCTCTCGCGGCTCGCCGAGCAGGCCATCTTCGTCATGGTGCCCCCGCTCGCCCTCATCTTCCTGGTGCTGGGGACGATCTTCATCGGCGTCGCCACACCGACGGAGGGCGGTGCCATGGGTGCCGCCGGAGCGCTCCTCCTGGCGATCGCCAAGAGGCGGCTCTCCCTCGACCTGCTGAAGCAGGCCATGGACTCGACGGCGAAGCTCTCGGCGTTCGTCATCTTCATCCTGATCGGGGCCCGGGTCTTCTCGCTCACCTTCTACGGCGTCGACGGGCACAAATGGGTCGAGGAGCTCCTGGTCGGCCTGCCCGGCGGCGAGATCGGCTTCCTCATCGTCGTCAACGTGCTGGTCTTCGTCCTGGCGTTCTTCCTCGATTTCTTCGAGCTCGCCTTCATCATCGTACCCTTGCTGGGTCCGGCGGCGGAGCGCCTCGGCATCGATCTCATCTGGTTCGGCATCATCCTCGGCGTGAACATGCAGACCTCGTTCATGCACCCGCCGTTCGGCTTCGCGCTGTTCTATCTCCGCTCGGTGGCGCCGAAGACGTCCTATATCGACCGGATCACCAAGCGGCGCATGGAGCCCGTCACCACCGGCCAGATCTACTGGGGTGCGGTACCCTTCGTCGTCATCCAGGTGATCATGGTGGGTCTCGTCATCCTCTTCCCGCAGATGGTGATGCACTACAAAGGTGTCGGGACCGGCGTGGATCCGGCGTCGATCAAGAGCTTCGACCTGCCCGAGCTCGAAGCGCTGCCCCCGCCCGACCTGGGTGGCGGCGGCATACCGGGCCTGGCACCTCCGCCCGACCTGGCACCACCGCCGGACCTGGCGCCCCCACCCGAGCTCCAACCGCCCGCGACACCGTCCAACAACTGAGCGTGGAGGGCTGGCCGATGCCCGCCTACATCATCGCCGAGATCGAGGTGAAGGACTGGACGACGTACGAGGCCTACCGGGCCCGTACGCCGGGCGTGATCGCTGCCTTCGGCGGGCGCTTCCTCGTCCGTGGCGGCACCACCGAAGCCAAGGAAGGAGCGGGACCCGCGGGGCGGGTCGTGGTGCTCGAGATCGCGGACATGGCGACCGCACGGCGCTTCTACGACAGTGCGGAGTATCAGGAGATCCTGCCCTTGCGGACCGGCGCTGCCGAGAGCCGCCTCTTCATGGTCGAGGGCGTATAGGGGGACCGAGGCGAGCCATGGCCCGCCCCGGTCGTCGTTGGGTCAGCTCTTGGCGCGGAAGCGGATCGAGTAGCTGTCGTAGGTGTACTCGGCCACCTGCCACCAGAGATACTCGTCGGCACGGAAGGCCATCATGTTGTCGAGGATCTTCTTGAAGTCGGCATTCGACGCCGAGGTCTCGGCGTAGACTTCCTGGGCGGCCTTGTAGGAGGCTTCCAGGATTTCCGGCGAGAACGGCCGTAGCTGGGCACCGTTTGCCACGAGCTTCTTCAGAGCACCCGGGTTCAGGGCGTCGTAGCGGGCCTGCATGTACAGGTTCGCATGGTACGCGGCGTTGGCCGCGATCGCCTGATAGGTCGGCGTCAGCTCGGCCCACTTCGCCGTGTTGAAGAAGAGATGCAAGGTCGGGCCGCCTTCCCAATAGCCCGGATAGTAGTAGTACGGGGCGACCTTATAGAAGCCGAGCTTCTCGTCGTCGTAGGGGCCGACCCACTCTGCCGCGTCGATCGTGCCCTTCTCCAGTGCGGGATAGATGTCGCCGCCCGCGATCTGCTGCGGGACGACGCCGAGCTTGGTCAGAACCTTTCCGGCGAAGCCGCCGATGCGCATCTTGAGTCCGCTGAGGTCGGCCAGCGTCTTGATCTCCTTACGGTACCAGCCACCCATCTGGGTGCCCGTGTTGCCGCCGGGCAGCGCATAGATGTTGTACTTCGCAAAGAACTCGTTCAGCAGATCCTGCCCGCCCGCCTGATAAAGCCAGGCATTCCGCATGCGGCTGTTCAACGACCAGGGCACGTCGGTCGCGAGTGCAAAGGTCGGATCCTTGCCCCAAAAGTAGTAGGAGGCGGTGTGGCACATCTCGACGGTGCCGTTCGTCACCGCGTCGGCGGCCTGCAGGCCCGGCACGATCTCGCCGGCGGCGAAGACCTGGATCTGCCACTTGTTGTCGGTCATGTCGGCGACCGCCTTCGAGAACACCTCGGCGGCGCCGTAGATGGTGTCCAGCGACTTCGGGAAGCTCGACGTCAGACGCCACTTCAGCTCGGGTGTGGACTGCGCGATTGCGGGCTTAGGAAAGCTCGATGCTGCCGCCGAGATACCGGCCCCGGCTACCGCTGCGCCGGCGATGAACTTGCGACGATTACCCACTGATTCTGCCTCCTTGATGCTTTCTGGTCGCCGAGGCGGCACGAGACCGGAACCTGATCGCGGCGCGCAGGGCACTCATGGGTGCCATAACCGCGGCGCATGACACTGGCAACGTCCGTGGAACTCAAAGTTGCAGCCGCCGCCCCTCGCGCAGCAGGGCGGCGAGATCGTCGGCCGGCAGCGGCCGGCTGAACAGGAAACCCTGCAGCTGCTGGCAGCCGTAGCCCCGCAGACGGTCGAGTTGCTCCCTCGTCTCGACGCCCTCGGCGACGGTCACGAGGCGCAGATGTCCGGCCATGGCGATGATCGCCTCCGCGATCGCAGCACTGTTCGGATCGCGGTCGATGTCGCGGATGAAGGAGCGGTCGATCTTCAGCGCCGCGATCGGAAACGCCTTGAGGTAGCCCAGCGACGAGTAGCCCGTGCCGAAATCGTCGATCGCGAGCTTGATCCCGAGGGCCGTGATCTCGCGCAAGCGACGCACCGTTTCAGGCGCATCGCGCATGATGACGCTTTCCGTCAGCTCCAGCTCCAGCGACTCGGCAGGCAGGCCCGAGGTTTCGAGGGCGGCGGCGATCATGTCGACGAGGTTCCGCTGCTGGAACTGCCGCGCCGACAGGTTCACGGCCACCTGCAGCGGCGTGAAGCCCATCCGGTGCCACCGCTTGACCTGCTGGCAGGCCGTGTTGAGTACCCACTCCCCGATGGGGACGATGAGGCCCGTCTCCTCGGCGAGCGGGATGAACTCGCCCGGTGGAACGAGCCCCAGGTCCGGATGACTCCACCGCAGCAATGCCTCGACCCCGATGATGCCGCCATCCTCCAGGCTGACCAGCGGCTGGTAGTGGATCAGGAACTCCCCCTGCTCCAGCGCCTTCCGTAGACGGCTCTCCAGCATCAGCCGCTCGAAGGCGGCGGCGTTCATGTCGACCTGGTAGAACTGGTAGTGGTTGCCGCCCTGCTCCTTGGCCAGGGTCAGCGCCGTGTCGGCATGCTTGATCAGTTCCTCAGCATTCTCGCCGTCGTGCGGGTAGAGGGCGATACCGAGGCTGGCCCCGATCGTGATCTCGTGGCCGTTCACGGGAATGGGCGGGCGCAGACAGTCCAGCACCTTCTGCGCCACCTTCGCCGCCGCCTCGGCTCCGCTGGTCCCGAGCAGGAGCAGCATGAACTCGTCGCCGCCGAGACGCGCCACGGTGTCCGACTTGCGCAGGGCGGCGGTCATCCGGTCGGCCACCGCGCGCAGGACGTGGTCGCCCTTCTCCAGCCCAAGGGAGTCGTTGACGACCTTGAAGCGGTCGAGATCGACGAGGATGACCGTGAGAAGCTGCCGGTTGCGCCGCGCCCGCTCGATCGCCTGCGAGAGCCGGTCGTGGAACAGCAGCCGGTTGGGAAGGTCCGTCAGCGGGTCGTGATAGGCGAGGCTGCGAATCGTCTCCTCAGTCTGGCGGCGCAGCGTGATGTCACGCACGGCTAGGATGAGCAGGCGCCTGCCGTCCTGGTCGACGACGCGCCCCTCCACCTCCAGGGGAATGATCTCGCCCGAGCGTCGCCGCGCCTGCACTTCCTGAGCCGGCAGACGACCGTCCGTGGCAGCCATGGCCTGCCCCAACAGGGCACCCTCCTGGGTGGCACCCGCGGCCAGGATCTGTGCCAGGGGGCGGCGCAACGCCGACCCGCCCGTATAGTCCAGGATCTGCTCGGCAGCGCGCGAAAGTGAGGCGATGGTGCCGTCCGCCTCGATCGCGAGCACGCCGTCGCCGATGCACTCCATGACCGCGTCGAACCAGGCCGCCTGCCCGGCAGCGGCGACGACCGGCCGCGACAGCGACTCTGCCGGTGGTGCCCGAAGTCCGACGAGCACGCCGTTGCTGCCCACAGGTGCCAGTCGCGTGACCAGTGCCTTCGGTCCACCGGCGGCCGGCCAGACGAGCGAGGACACCGTCTCGGCCGAACGTCGCTGCCGCACGCGCGACATCGCCTCGAGCAGGGCAGTCCGCGGGCCGGGCTCGGGCATGAGTTGCGCGATGCCGGCTCCGTGCAACTTACCGAGCTCATACCCGAGGAGCGAAGCGGCCTCGGGATTGGCGGCCGCCACCGCGAGATCGGCGTCGACCAGCAAGGCGGCGTTCGGCAGGGCCGAGAGCAGGGCCCGCACCTCGTCCGGCGGGCTTTCGGCGGGTGGTGCAGTCTTACTGTCGTCGGACCAGAGCACCGCCTGGACCACGTCCTCCCCGACCGGGGTCAGGCGAACGGCAAGCCGGAAGGGACGCCCTTCGACGGCCAGTTCCACGTCGAACGCGGCGACCTTGTGGCCCGCCAGCGCCTCCTCCGCCCAGTCCAGCCAGAGATCGACGGCGTCCGGCGGAAAAAGGCTCGCCAGCATGTTGCCCGTCTGGCCACGGATCAGGTCGGCGACCTCGTTCTCCGGCTCCGGCGCCACCCATCGGATCCGCCCCTCGGCATCCACGATGCAGACGACGGCACCGAGGCAGGATGCCAGCAGCGCACCCTGGTTCTCGACCAGCCCCAGCTGACCGCCGGTCTGCCGCGTTCCGGCATCGGACAGGGCACCGACGACCCGCGTGACGACGCCGCTGTCGAGCGGGCGCTCGGGACGGGCGCTGTCTTCGACCAGCCGGATCTCGCCGTCGGGTGCGCGCACGCGATAGGTGACCGTGCCCGCCTGGCCCGCAAGGAGCCGCTGGTTGCGGCGGTTGAGCTCGCCGGCGTCGGCCGCGACGACGAGATCGTAGAAGCCGCCTCGGGCAACCAGGTCCTCCGTCGTCCGGCCCAGCAGATCGCCGAGGCGAGGATCGCACCATTCGAGGCGCAGGCGGCAGTCGAGATCCACCGCCAGCTCGTAGAACAGGGCCCGAGTCAGTCCGGCGAAGCGGTGCAGCGGCTCGCCGCCGCCGACCGGGCGCCGCGCCGGTCCGTCGTCGACGTCCAGCCACAGCGCATAGTGGGCACCATCCGTTGCGAGCGGTCCCGCCCGCAGCTCCACCGTCACGGTCCTTCCGCCCGAGGCGCGGACCTCGACCCGCTGGCGGACGGTCTCGGCCGCATGGACCGCGGCGATCACCTCCTCGAGGACGTCGTTGCCGCCGAACACGCCCCGGAGTGCCCGCAGCCCGCGTCCCGTGACGCGCTCGATAGGAATTCCAGTAAGGGCCGCGAATGCCGCGTTGGCGGCCGACACGGTCGGCGTCGGTCGACCATCGTCCGTCCGACGGAGCACGAGTACGGGATCGGCGGCGAGATCGAGCAGGGCATGGACGTCGATGCCGTCGGTCATCCCACACACCCGCGTCGCGGATGCGCGCATCGCCGGACGAGTCCGTGCATGTTCGCGGTCAATCTGCCCTGCCTTCGAGCGCTATGGGCAGGCGCCGTAGCAGGAGACGAGGTGGTTTGGCCAGTTCAACCCTGGGTATGCGAACGACCCGAGGCCCTAAGGGTTCATTCCTTTCAGCACTCGTGGCAGGGCAACCGCCAAATCCTCGGCGATCAGACCCCGGCCCACCACTCTGGCCACCGCTCCATGCAGCCACACGCCGGCAGCCGCCGCCTCGTAGGCGGGCAGGCCCTGCGCCAGCAACCCCAGCACGAGCCCCGCCAGCACGTCACCGGTTCCGGCCGTCGCCAGATCGGGCGGCGCATCTGCCATGATGGCGGCTCGGCCATCGGGTGACGCGACCACGGTGTCGCCACCCTTCAGTAGAACGGTGCAGCGCGCCTCGCGCGCCGCTGCCCGTGCCCGCGTCAGCCGATCGCCCCTGACGTCGAACAGCCGCGCGAACTCCCCGTCATGGGGCGTCAGCAAGCAGCCGCCGTGCAATCGGGCGAAGAGGTCGCTTCGGGAGGCGGCGAACGTCGTGAGCGCGTCGGCATCGAGCACCAGCGGCCGGCCCGTCCGCAGCAGGATCTCGACGAGTTGCCTCGTGCCCTCGCCCACCCCCGTACCCGGGCCGATCAGGAGCGCGTTGAACCGCCGATCCTGCAGCATGGCTTCGAGTGCGGCGGCATCGGCGAACGGCTTCGTCATCACGGCCGTCACATGCTGCGCATAGGCCGCCGCCGAGTCCTTCGGGCAGGCGATGCTGACGAGACCGGCACCGACACGGAGCGCCGCACCGGCCGCCAGACGTGCGGCCCCGGTTGTCGCCGCCAGACCGCCGACGACCATCGCATGGCCGAAATCGTACTTGTGACTCGCCGCCGTTCGCGGCCGCATGGCGCTGCGCCAGAGAGCGGGCTCGTTCCGGCGGAGCCCTACGTCTTCGGACCGCGCGACCGCGTCGGGAATGCCGATGTCCGCCAGGACGGTCGGCCCACAGAGGCTCCGTCCCGGCAGGAGAAGATGTCCGGGCTTGAGCCGGCAGAACGTGACCGTCAGATCGGCCTGCGCGGCCGCACCGCGCACGGCACCGGTCGCACCGTCAACCCCGGAGGGCACGTCGACGGCGACGACCGTGCATCCGGTTCCGGGCAGCGCCTCCACGACCCCCTTTGCAATCCCGTCCAGATCGCGGGCCAGTCCGGCGCCGAATAGGGCGTCGACGACGAGCGAGGCGCCATTCACTTCGGCGAGGCTTAAAGGCCCGACGGGACCATCCCAGGCCTTTGCCGCCTCGGCAGCATCACCGCGCAGCGCCTCGCGGTCTACGAGGCTCGCCACGCGAACGGGCCAGCCGGCCCGGTGGAGGCGGCGGGCGATCACCCAGCCGTCGCCGCCATTGTTGCCCGGACCGCAGAGGACGAGCACGGGCTGGCGCGTAAAGCGGGTGGCCATCGCCGTAACGACGGCTCGGCCTGCGTTCTCCATCAGCCATGGACCCGGGCACCCGCCGGCGATCGCGGCACGGTCGACCGCGGCCATGGCATCGGGCGGCAGGAGAATGCCGTCTCCCGCCACGGTGGACGACCTACAGCAGCCGGTACCTAGCGCGGGCGGCGCGCTCGATCGCCGCTGCCACCAGCGGGTCGATGTTCAGCCGGTCGCGCAGCAGCTCCAGCAGGCGCAGTTCGGCCTCCTCGACCTTCTGGTCCGCGGCGGCGACGTCACAGGCCAGCACGTAGGCCGTCTCGCGCAGCCGGGGCGGCAAAGCGCGCGCGATACGCGCGAGGGCGATGGTGATTCCGTCCTCCTTCTTGAGGAGGGCGGCACAGTCCTCGCCGACGGCCGAGATCTCTTCGGCGTCGAAATCGGTGAAGATGGGCAGATGGCGCACCATCCGGCTCATCATGCCGACCTCGCGGTCCGACATCTGTCCTTCCGCGGCCGAAACGAGCACCATCGTGTAGACCAACGCCGTGTGCGGATCGAGTTCGAGATCCATCCTTGCCGCGGACTCCTTGCGCATGCTTGCGGACGGCGCGCCAGCCGCCCTATCCCCTTGGACCACCTTCATGGGCCGGCGCCGGCCCGATGCCCAGGGAGTGCGCCCTTGCCGTACGACGTCGCCCCCGAGGTCGCCTCGGCACTGGCCGATGGAGCGCCGGTAGTGGCGCTGGAAACCACCCTCATTTGCCACGGCCTGCCGCGCCCGCGCAACCTGGCCGTCGCCTTCGCCCTGGAAGCGGCGGTGCGTGCCGAAGGAGCCGTCCCGGCGACGGTCGCCTTGATGGACGGACGGATCCGGGTCGGCCTCAGCAGCGACGAGCTGACGCGGCTAGCCAACGCCGACGATGTCCAGAAATGTGCGCCGCGCGAATTCGCCCTCGTTCTGGGACGCCGAGGGCTCGGGGCCACGACCGTCGCCGGCACCATACGGGCGGCCGCCGCCATCGGCATCCGCTTCATGGCGACGGGCGGGATCGGTGGCGTCCACCGCGGCGGCGAGGACAGCCTCGACATCTCGGCCGACCTGCCGGAGCTGGCGCGCAGCAGCGTGGCCGTGGTCTGCTCGGGTGCCAAGGTCATCCTCGACCTGCCGCGGACGCTCGAGGTCCTGGAGACACTGGGCGTGCCCGTCATCGGCTACGAAACGGGAGAGTTTCCGGCCTTCTACTGCGCCGGCAGCGGCCTGCCCGTGCCACGGGTCGACGGCACTGCAGCCGCGGCCGAGCTGTTGGCTGCGCACGCGGCGCTGGGCTGGCCCTCGGGCCTCGTTGTCGGCAACCCACCGCCGGTAGAATTCGCCATGGAGCGAGGTGAGGTCGAGGCCCTTCTCTCGTCGGCACTGGCCGAGGCCCGCCGGTCAGGCATCAAGGGCCAGGCGGAGACGCCTTTCCTGCTGCGTCAGCTGGCTCTTGCCACCAAAGGCCGGAGCGTTCGCCTGAACGAGGCGTTGGTCGAAGCCAATGCGACGCTCGCTGCGAGGCTGGCGCGACATTTCGCTCAAAACATGCATCAACCGGGAAAAACTCTCCCAAAAGGCTAAATCCGACTTGACCCTTTGCAACCAAAAGGGAGAATCCGGATATTGTGATGTCGGATGAGGCACCAAGCGGTTGAGAATGCCGACCAGCCCGAGCTACTGGCCAGATGTGTGCCGGGTCCTGGTGGTGGGCGATCCGGCCCTAAGTCGCGGCCTTATCCGCCTCGTGCTCTCGCGCCTGGACTACGATGTCACCTGCGTCGCCGGCGTTCGTGAAGCGTTGGCCGCCATGGCGGCTGACCACTATGCGTTGGCCGTCATCGCCCTCCAGCTGCCCGACGGTGCCGGCCTCAATCTCGGCCGCCGCCTGAAGGCCCTAGGCGGTCCGGCCGGCCCCATTCCCGTCCTGCTGTTCGGCGACACGGATGACGAGGAGCGTCTCCTCGCCGATTGCCGCGCCGCCCAGATCGAGGGTTTCCTCCCGAAGCCCGTATCGATCACCCGGCTGGTGACGGGCGTGCGCGAACTGACTCGCGGCCGCGCCCGACTGGAGCCCTCACCACCGCCGGACGATCAGGTCCCACCCGTCGAGTTGGAACATTTCACCTCGTTCACGGCCGGCGACGTCCAGCTTGAGCGTGAACTGAGTTCGCTCTATCTGGCGACGGTCCGCGTCTACATGGACGAGATGGGTGCCGCCCCCGACGAGCGGGCCTGGCGTTCGGCAGCACACGCCCTGAAAGGTGCCAGCGCCAACATCGGTGCTCGGATCGTTGCTGACCTCGCCGCCGAGGCGGAGTATCTCCCGCCATCCCCCGAGGTGCTGGAGCGCATCGGGCGCGCCGTCGAGGCCGTTCGCGCCTTCTTCGACAAACGGGGCCAGGGGACCGCCAAGGACGGTGCCTATCCCGTCCCGCAACGCGAGCAGGTGCCGCTCGCCTGACGCAGGTAGCGCCCAGTCGCTCGGGCTAAGAGTTCGTCAGGTGCCGGCTCTGCGGCGCATGACGGTCCAGGCTGTGGCGCAGACGATCGTCACGACGACGAAGATGACACCGATGGCGTTGATCACCGGCGTCAGCCCGAAGCGGAAGCGTGAGCCGATCTCGGTGACGAGCGTCCAGTCGCCGCCGATCGCGAACACGGTCGTGTTGTAGTTCTCGATCGACTGCAGGAAGCCGATCACCGCCGCCGTCGCGATCGTCGGCATCAGGAAGGGCAGCGTCACCCGGCGGAACAGGAACCACGGCGAGGCGCCCAGATCCTGTGCGGCCTCCTCCAACGTCCGGTCCTGGCGCTGCAGGCGGGACATGAACAGCAGCATCGAATAGGAGGCGATGAAGGTCGCCTGCGCCATGCCCGCGAGGAAGAGACCGCCCGGGACACCGAAGCTGCGCCAGAAGACCAGCGTGGAAATGCCGAGAATGATACCCGGTGTCAGGATCGGGCTCACCATGACGCCGTAGAGGAGCCCATTCCAGCGCCCGTCCAGCCGCGTCAGCAACAGGGCGCCGGCGAGGCCCAGCGGGATCGAGATCACGACGACACCGATCCCGATCAGGATCGAGTTCCACAATCCCCGAAGGATGCGGCCGTCCTGCGCCAGCGCCCCGAACCAGTGCAGCGTCCACCCCTGCCACTGCGTCACGGACGGGTACTGATAGGAATTGAACGCCGCCAGCGACATCACCAGCAGCGGCGCGAACAGGTAGAAGAAGAAGATCGCCAGATAGACGTTCAGGATAACGCCCGACCAGTCGCGCCGGGACGTCGGCGCTGCTTCGATGCGGGCGGGAAGGACGGCCTGGGCCATGGCGCTACCTCGCGATTTCTCGGATGCCCACACCCATCAGGCGCATGACCAGGAACACGAAGACGAGGCAGACGATCAGCAGCGAGAAGGCATAGGCCGCCCCGATGTTCCAGTTGTTCGCCTCGAAGAATTGCCGGTAGACGAGCTGCGAGAACCAGTCGCCGCCCTGGCCGCGGGTCATGATCTGCGGCACCGAGTAGGACCCGGCACTCAGCATGAAGGTCATCACGCACCCGACCGCGATGCCGGGCTTGGCGTGCGGGATGGCGACCCGCCAGTGCAGCTTCCAGGTCGAGGCCCCGAGATCGCGTGCCGCGTCGATCTGGTTGCGATCGAGCGTTTCCAGCGTGTTGTAGATCGGGAAGACCATGAACAGGATGTAGGCGTACACCATCGCCGCGAAGACCGCGGCCGGCGACTGCAGGAACGGGATCGACTGGTTCTTCGCGAAGTCGACCACACCGATCCAGTTCAGGACCGAGTTGATGACGCCTTGATAGTCGAGGATCATCAACCAAGCGTAGATCCGCAGCAGCTCGTTGATCGCGTAAGGCACCACGAGCCCCAGCATCAGTAGGGCGGCCCGCTCGCCCGTCACCATCTGCGCCGCGACGAAGGCGATCGGATAGCAGACGATCAGCGAAAGCACCGTCACCAGCATCGCGTAGACGATCGTCCGCGCGAAAATGTAGACGTGCAGCGAGCTCATCCGCGTGTAGTTGGAGAGGCCGTAGACGCGGGTGGCGCCCACCTCGCCGGACTCGAGCTCGGCGATCTCGGCCTTCTTGGAGTCGACGTCAGCCTGGATCTCCGGTTTCTTCGCCGCATCGGCGTCGGCCAGATCCAGCTCCAGGATCGACACCTCGTTGTAGAGCTCGTCGATCCGCTGCGTGACGGCGGCGGCGTCCTTCGCTTTCTCCGTCCACCAGAGCGAGGTGTGCAGCATCACCGCCTGGGGGACGAGGATCATCGCCACGATCCAGAACGCGGCGAGACCCAGGATGACGCCCGTCAGCACCCGTCCATAGGTCGAGAGCAGGACCTTCATCTCAGCGCTCGACCGCGAGCGGTCCGGGCGGCAGGGCCAGCGCGTCGTGCGCCGCGAAGCCGACCTGCACGGGATCGCCGATCCGATGGTTGGCGTGCGCCGGCGTGTTGGTGAGCTGGACCAGCAGGTTGCGGCCCTCGCCGGTGGCCACCTCCAGATGCACCGAGGCACCCTCCAGCTCGCGCCGGACGATGCGTGCGGCGAGCCTGTTCTCGGTCTCGTTCGGCGGATTGAGGTGCAGCCGCTCGGGCCGTACGAACAGGATCGCCTCGGCACCCGGCGTGAGACCGTTGCCATTGGCCGCCCGCAGCCGCCCGACCTCGCTGTCGAGCAGCACCGAGCCGTTGGCCGCGTCCGACACACGGCCGCGGACGATGTTGTTGGCACCGACGAAGGTCGCCACGAAGGGCGTGCTCGGCGCCGCATAGAGCGCATCGGGTGACGCGATCTGCTCGATCCGGCCCTGGCTCATGACCGCGATGCGGTCCGACATGGTGAGCGCTTCGCCCTGATCGTGCGTGATGTAGACGAAGGTAATGCCGACCCGCTGCTGGATGGCACGAAGCTCGGTGCGCATGTGCTGCCGGAGCTTCAGGTCGAGGGCCGACAGCGGCTCGTCGAGCAGGAGCACAGCGGGCTCCACGGCGAGGCCGCGGGCGATCGCCACGCGCTGCCGCTGGCCGCCCGACAGCTCGGTCGGTTTCTTGTCGCCCTGACCGCCCAGGGCCACGAGGTCCAGCAACTCGTCCGCCCGTCGCTTGCGGGTCGCCCGGTCGACGCCTCGCGCCTCAAGGCCGAAGGCGACGTTCTCCCACACCGTCATGAGCGGAAAGAGGGCCAGGTTCTGAAAGATGAGCGAGGTCGGCCGATGCGCCGGCGGAATGCCGCGCATCGACTCGCCGCCGATCAGGACATCACCCTCGCTCGGCTCCAGAAAGCCCGAAATCATCTTGAGGATCGTCGTCTTGCCGCAGCCCGAGGGGCCGAGGATCGAGAAGAACTCGCCGGCCTCGATCCGCAGGTCGGACGGATGCACGGCGGTGAAATTGGCGAACCGCATCGCCACGCGACGAAGCTCGACCGCCTTGCCCAGCCGATCACCCGCCATGGCGCCACTCCCCCTCGAGCAGTGCCCCGTAGGCCGAGGCCTGCGGGGACCGGATCACGTCAGGCGTTGGTCAGCATCTCGACATATTCGCCGCGGAGCTTCGAGAAGAACGGCGTCTGCGCCGGCCACCACCAGATGCCCTCGATCGCGGCCTCTTCGGGATAGGCCATCTTGAAGGCGGCCTGCGCCTTCTCGTTCAGATACTTGTCGGCACCGACGGCGGCACTGTTGTAGCCGGTGCGGTTGGCGAAGGCGGCACCCATTTCGGCGGTGAGGAGATGATTGATGAAGGCGTAGGCGGCATCCGGATTGGCGGCACCGCTCGTGATCGCCGCGGTGTCCGTCCAGCCGAGGCCACCCTCCTTCGGCATCGTGTAGCGCCACTTCGGCGCGACGTCGCGGTTCAGGAGAATGCCGGTCGTGTCCCAGGTCTGGCCCACATTGCAGCCGGCGTCGGTGAAGGCCGAGGTCGCCTCGGTCGCGTTGTTCCACCAGGCGCCGATGTGCTTGCGCTGCTCGCGGGCATAGGCGAGCGTGCCCTCGAACACCCGCTTGCACTCCTCCTCGGACTTGAAGAGGTCCATGCCGCGGTCGGTCTTCAGCTTGCCGATCGCATCGAGGTAGAGGGCGAGGCTGACCAGCACCGACTTCTGCCGGACGGCCGCCTTGGCGTCACCCTCGAACAGGTCGCCGTAAGAAACGATGCCGAAGGCCAGCTGCGGGAACTTGTCGGCGTCCCAGGTTATGCCCTCGGTACCCCAGTCGAACGGGATGAGGTAGCGCTTGCCGCGGTGCGCCGCACCCAGCTTCAGCGAGTTGCGCCACATCGCCGGAATGATCTGCGCGACCTTCAGCTGCTTCTCGTCGATCGGCGCGAGCAGATTGTTCTCGTAGTAGATCGGGCCGGTGTCGACCGAGGGAAACAGCACGTCGAAGCCGGCACCGCCGCTGGCCTTCAGCTTGTTCTGCGCTTCCTCGTTCGAGCCGTAGGTGGACAGTTCCACCTTGACGCCGGTGGCGTCCTCGAACTTCTGGACGATGCCGTCCTTGGTGAAGGCGTCCATGTAGTCGCCCCAGGCGAACACCTTCAGCGTGCCGGCGGCACGGGCCGTCCGGATCAGGCCGGGTGCACCGAGGGTGACGACGCCGGCGGCAGCGGCACCCAGGAGGGTGCGGCGGCGATAGCCGCGCAGGGCGGTGAGCATGTCCATCATCGACTCCAAGGCTGCGTAAGCGCTGGCCGCCAATATCCCTGCCTTCGTGATTTATTGATGATGGCGACGTGACAGGCGCTGCTTTCGCCGCTCAGAGCCAGCCCTTGAACTTGAAGAACAGGAACGGACCCAGCGCCGAGACGAGCATCAGGGTCAGCGCGTAGGCATAGCCCCAGGGCCAGGCCAACTCCGGCATGTGCTGGAAGTTCATGCCGTAGACGCTCGCGATCAGCACCGGCGGGGTCAGCACGATGCTGAGGATCGAGAGCAGGTAGATCACCTTGTTCTGCTGCGTGTCGATCAGGCCCACGGTCGAATCCAGCATGAAGCTGAGATCGGCTTCAAAGTGGCCGTTGAGGTCGCTCAGGATCTTCAGGTCCTGAGCGACGGAGCGCAGCCGGTGCCGCATGCCGTCGCTCGCATGCTCCTCGGAGAAGGCGACGAGCCTGATCATGCTGTGCAGCGACTGGCGCAGCGTCGTGCTGACCTGGTGCTGGCGACCCAGTTCCTTGATCACCGCCTCAAGCCGGTGGATGCGTCGCCCGAGCGGAATCGGCCGCCCGGCCCGCTGGGCCACCATGTGCGGGTCCCTGAAGATGTCGCGGCCGACATCGTGCAGATGCTCGCCCAACTCTTCCATGCGCTCGGCGAGCCGATCGACGATCAGCTCCAAGAGGCCGGCGAACACATCGCCCGCCCCTTCGAGCCGGCCGGCTTGGCCGCTGCTGAGCTTCGCGATGAAGGGATCCAGCGAATCGAGGCGGCTGTAACGGACCGTGACGAGCTTGTCGCCTGCACAGACGAAGGTCAGGGGGACCACCGGTGGTACCGTCGGCGGCGAGGGCACCACGAAGGCGCTCATGTAGATCGTACCACCGGCGACGATCAGCCGGTCGGAGACCTGCAGACCGCTGGCTTCGTCGCGGGTCGGGATGTCGATGCCGAGTGCCGCCTCGACGACCGCCTCCTCCTCGCGCGTCGGCGTCGCGAGATCGACCCACACAGCCTCGGGCGGCAGCGGCGCGCCGGGGTCGACATCGACATGGTCGAGCGTCCCGTTCTCGACGCCGAAGGCCCGCAGCAAGGGCGTGTCTCGCCCGGGGCCGCCCGTGTCAGCCGCCGGTGACGCTCATGTGGCGGCCGACCGCCGGGCGGTTGTGGCGGCGGTCGATGATGAAGTCGTGGCCCCTCGGCTTGCGCGCGATGCCGTGGAGGATCGCCGCCTTCACCGCGTCATCGGCCTCGGACGAGCGCAAGGGCCCGCGCAGGTCGACGGCATCCTCCTGCCCCAGGCACATGAAGAGGGTGCCGGTGCAGGTAACCCGCACCCGATTGCAGGACTCGCAGAAATTGTGCGTCAGCGGCGTGATGAAGCCGAGCCTGCCGCCCGTCTCCTCGACGCGGACATAGCGCGCCGGGCCGCCGGTCCGGTGATCGATGTCGGTCAGCGTCCAACGCTCCGACAGCCGGGCGCGAACGAGCGAGAGCGGCAGATACTGGTCGGTGCGGTCGCCGTCGATCTCGCCCATCGGCATCGTCTCGATGAGCGTCAGGTCGAACCCTTCCGCCCCGCACCAGGCGAGCATCCGCTCGATCTCGTCCTCGTTGGTGCCCTTCAGCGCCACCATGTTGATCTTGACCGCCAGACCAGCTGTCTTGGCCGCCGCGATTCCGTCCATCACCTGGTCGAAGCGGCCCCAGCGCGTGATCGCGGTGAACCGGTCGCCGTCCAGCGTGTCGAGCGACACGTTGATGCGCCGCACGCCGGCATCGACCAGCTCGCCGGCGAAGCGCCGGAGCTGGCTGCCGTTGGTGGTAATGGTCAGCTCGTCGAGCCCGCCCTCGCGCACCCGGCTGCCGAGCTGGCGGATCAGCCACATCACGTTGCGCCGCACCAGCGGCTCGCCGCCTGTGAGCCGGATCCGGCGCACGCCCAGATCGACGAAAGCGCCACACAGGCGATCCAGCTCCTCGAGGGAGAGCAGGTCCGCCTTCGGCAGGAACGTCATGTTCTCCGCCATGCAGTACACGCAGCGGAAGTCGCAGCGGTCGGTGACAGACACCCGCACATAGCTGACATGGCGGCCGAAAGGATCCTGCATCGACGGCGGCTCCTGAGATCCCTGCCCGATCACAAGCTTGTCTTGCGCTTCTAGCCCGATATGGGCACGTCGGGAACGGAGGTCCATGGCCGCGGCGGGCGGCCCGGACGGAGAAACTGATGCGCCTCGCCTTCGTCGCCGCTCCGACCTCGGAGGCGCAGCGCGCCCGCGCCGAGCTGACGCATGTCTACGGTGCCTGCCCCCTGGCCGACGCCGAGGTGATCGTTGCACTGGGCGGCGACGGGTTCATGCTGGAGACGCTGCACCGGCATCTCGACCGCCGCATCCCGATCTACGGCATGAACCTCGGCACGGTGGGTTTCCTCCTCAACGTCTACGATGCCGAACGCCTGCCCGAGCGAATCGCCGCCGCCACGCCTGTCGACCTCTTTCCCCTGCGCATGCAGGCGACGCTCCTGGACGACCGCACCGTCGACGCGATGGGGATCAACGAGGTCTCGGTGTTCCGCGAGACGCGGCAGGCGGCACGCCTGTCGATCGACATCGACGGCGTCTGCCGCATGCCGGAGTTGGTGTGCGACGGCCTGCTCGTCGCCACACCCGCCGGCAGCACCGCCTACAATCTCTCCGCCTACGGGCCGATCATTCCGCTTGGCGCCAACCTGCTGGCGCTGACGCCGATCAGCCCCTTCCGGCCGCGCCGCTGGCGCGGGGCCCTGCTGCCGGCGCGCTCGCGCATCACCATCCATGTCCGCGAGCCCGAGAAGCGGCCGGTCAGTGCCGTGGCCGACTTCACCGAGGTGCGTGACGTGGCCAGCATCGAGGTATGGGAGGACCGCTCGATCGCCGTTCACCTTCTCTTCGATCCGGAGCACAATCTGGAGGAGCGCATCCTGCGCGAACAGTTCGTGCTGTGAGCCTCCCCGGGGGGACCATCGATGACCCGCACGCTCGTCCCGCTCCTTGCCGTCCTGGCACTTGCCGGCTGCCAGTACATGGACACCACCAACGGCCCGGGCACCGAGTACGCCCAGTGCTCGGGCGGGCAGAACCCGACCCAGCCGCTCTGCCTCGACCAGGTCGATCACAATGGCGACGGCTATGTCTCGCAGAATGAATGGGACTCGAGCTTCCACGCCGCCGACACCAACAATGACGGCCAAGTCAGCTCGGGCGAGTTCGCAGCGGCCGGGGGTGCGGGTGGTCGAGGCGGCCGCTAGGTTCAGCCGCCCTCGTAGCCGAGCAGGGTCGTCATCGGGACATTGAGCCTGGAGCGGCCCTTCAGGCCCATCAACTCGATCAGGAACACGGCACCCACGACCTCGGCCCCCACCTTGCTGATCAGCTCGACCGAGGCGTGCGCCGTGCCGCCCGTCGCCAGCAGGTCGTCCATCAGCACGACCCGGCTCCCGGCCGGCACGAGCCCCGTGGCGATCTGCAGCGTGTCCGAGCCGTATTCGAGGTCGTAGGCGTGGCTCACCACCTCGCCCGGCAGCTTGCCGACCTTCCGCACCATCGTGAACGGGATGCCGAGCTTGTACGCGACGGGTGCCGCGAAGATGAAGCCGCGGGATTCGATGGCGGCCAGCAGGTCCGGCCGATAGGCTGACACGGCGTCGCTCAGCCGGTCCACGGTCTCTCGCCAGGCGGCCCCGTGACCGAGCAGGGTCGAGATGTCGTAGAACAGGATGCCCGGCTTCGGGAAATCGGGAATTGTGCGGATGTGCGCCTTCAGGTCCATGCTCGTGCCCTCGGATGCCGCCGGGGAGATGCTTCGCACGCGACCCACGCGTCGCCAAGCGGTCCTGGGCGCGGCCTTGTCGCTCGCCCTGAGTGCGACCTCGGCCTCGGCCTTCGACACCGGCAAGCTGGCCATCCGCACACGTGCCGGTGCCGTCCACGAGTTCACCATCGAACTCGCCGACACGCCCGGCCAGCGGGCCCAGGGGCTGATGTTCCGCGACAGCATGCCGGCCGATCACGGCATGCTGTTCGATTTCCAGGAGCCGCAGGCGGTCGCCTTCTGGATGAAGAACACCAAGATCCCGCTCGACATGATCTTCGCGGCGACGGACGGCACCATCCTCGCCATCGCCGCCGACACCAAACCCTTCGACGAGACGCCGATCGGCCCGGGCGTGCCCGTCCGCGCCGTCCTCGAGGTCAACGCCGGCACCGCCGCCCGCCTCGGCATCGCGCCGGGCGACAAGCTGATGAGCCCGATCTTCGTCAAGTGACGTCGGGCTGATCGGCGCGGCGTTCCGCGCCTGCGGTCCGCAGTGTCGCACCGGAGACCGTGTAGAACGTCGAGATTGAATTTCGCTCTTTAGTTCTTTCGACTTCCCCTAACTCGCGCGGGACGTTATATGCTGCTGGCAGGAAGCCTCACGCTCGGACCTGTACGCCATGCGCTCACTGATCGCTCTAGCCGCTCTTCTCGTCGGCGGCCTCGCCGGCCAGGTCGAGGCGGCACCGGTTCCCCTCCCGATCCAGGTGACCGAGATCAACAAGATCTTCAGCAGCAACGTGAGCATCGGCACGCTCTGCTCGGGCAGTCCGGCGAACTGCAATCTCAACAACTATATCGGCGTCTCCAGCGGCGGCACGACCCCGCTGCAGATCCGCATCAGCTCGACCGACACGAACAAGATCTTCGATCTGAACGTGAACGGCCCGACGCAGTTGAACGTGTCGGGAGAGATCCCGCTGGCCTACGGACTCATCGCCGTCGACAAGAACTTCAACAGCGGCACCGGCCCGAACGGGACTTACGGCATCTCCTTCCGACTGCCCAACGGCATCACCACCGGCTCGATCAAGATCGAGGCCCTGGTCGGCACCGCCGTCGTGCCGCTGCCCGCGGCCGCCCTGCTGTTCGGCACGGGCCTTCTCGGCCTCGGCGCCTTCCGGCGCCGTTCTGCCGCCTGACGCGATGGCCGGCCACCACCGCTGATGGCGGGGTGGCCGGCGAGGCTCTACTTCACGATCTTGTACGTACCCGTCTTCCGGCCGCCACCGGCGTAGGTTCCGGCCTTGAGTTGCCCGAAATAATCGTCGGTGAACTCGTAGCCACCAGTGATGCCGGCATATTTGCCGGTGCCACCGAGGAACTTGGCACTGCCTTTCGCCGTCTCCGTCGCCGACGGGCCGACCTCCTCGTCCTCCGCGAAGATCATGTCGCCGTCGGCGTCCGTATAGGTGCAGCGGCCCGAGAGCTTGTAGGCTCCTGTCTTGCTGTTGCTCGGACCCGCCATCATGCAACGTCCGGCCATATGGTCGAGGAGACTTCCGGGCACGTTGCCGACGATTCCGATGCTCACGTCACTGATATTGAAGTCCTCGCCGCCGCCGGTCGGCATGGTGACGGGCGCGTAGCTATAGATCCAGGTGACGTCGATTTTGCCCTCGGGCGGTATCCCGCCCGCGAGAACGGATGAGACGGGCAACACGAATGCGAGTGCCGCCGTGCAAAGTGAAGTACGGATCATGGTCCTCCCTCCGGTCGGATGATGCCGACCGCGTGGCTGCTATCGCCGAGGACCGTTTCACCCCTCTCAGCGGGGGCGGCTTAAGAATAATCTGCTGTTTCGAGCCTGTCAGCTGGGGATCAGAGGACGACCATGCCCTTGTGCTTGGCCTTCTCCTCCGGCTCGACGTGGATGATGATCCGCGCGCCGTCGACATCCTCCTTCAGCGCCGCCTCGATGCGGTCGCAGATGGCATGCGATTCGGCCACCCGCATGTCGCCCGGCACGACGAGGTGGAAGTCGATGAAGGTGCTCTTGCCGGCGTGCCGCGTGCGGACGTCGTGCGCCTCGATCGCCCCCTCCCCATGGGTCGCGATCACCTCCTTGATCCGGGCCAGAAGCTCGGGCGAGGCCGCCTCGTCCATCAGGCCGCTGACGGATTCCCGCACCAGCTGCCCGCCGGACCAGAGAATGTTCAGCGCTACGAGCGCCGCCAGGGCGGGGTCGAGCACCAGCCAGCCGGTGAGAGCCACGAGACCGACGCCGACCAGGACGCCGATCGAGGTGACGACGTCGGCCAGCAGATGCTTGCCGTCCGCGACCAGGGCCGGCGAGCGCCACCGCTTACCGCGGTCGATCAGCAGCCAGCACCAGAGCGCGTTCAGCACACTCGCCACGCCATTGACGACGAGGCCCACTACCGGCGCGTCGAGCGGCCGGGGGGAGATGTAGGCGAAATACGCCTCGCGCAGGATCGCGATGGCGGCCAGGACGATCAGCACGCCCTCGATCACGGCCGAGAAATACTCGGCCTTGTGATGGCCGTAGGGGTGGTTGGCGTCCGCCGGCCGCGCGCTGACCCGCAGCGCCACATAGGCGATGCCGGCCGCCACGACGTTGATGATGCTCTCGAGCGCGTCCGAGAACAGCGCCACGCTGCCCGTCAGCCACCATGCCGCGAACTTCAGCGCCAGGACGACGAGGCCGACGGCAACGCTGCCCGCCGCCAGCTGCGAGGCGCGATCGATGCCCGCTGGCGTGGCGGAAGACATGGACACCGTGCCTAGTCCTTGAGGCCCTCGCAGAACCGGACGATCCGCGAGCAGGCGTCGCGCAGCGCCTGGGTCGAGGTGGCGTAGGAGATGCGGAAATAGGGATCGAGGCCGAAGGCGCTGCCGTGCACCACGGCGACACCCTCGTCCGCCAGGAGCTTGCTGGCGAAGGTCTCGCTGTCCTTGACGAAGGTGCCGTCCGGCGTGCGCTTGCCGATCGCCCCGGCACAGGACGGGTAGACGTAGAACGCGCCCTCGGGCTTCGGGCAGCGCAGGCCCGGGGCCGAGTTCAGCATGTCGACGACGAGATCGCGCCGGTCGCGATAGACCGCGTTGCGCTCGGGCAGAAAGTCGAGATTGCCGTTGAGGGCCGCCGTCGCCGCCGCCTGGCTGATCGAGCAGGGATTCGAGGTCGACTGCGACTGGATCACGCCCATGGCCTTGATCAGCTCCTTCGGCCCGCCGGCATAGCCGATGCGCCAGCCGGTCATGGCGAAGGACTTCGATACGCCGTTCACGGTCAGCGTGCGGTCGCGCAGCTTGGGCTCGATCTGGACCGGGGTCGTGAACTCGAAACCGTCGTAGACGAGGTGCTCGTACATGTCGTCGGTCAGCACCCAGACATGCGGGTGCTTCAGCAGAACGTCCGTCAGCGCCTTCAACTCGCCCGCCGTGTAGGCGGCACCCGTCGGGTTGTTGGGCGAGTTCAGGATCACCCACTTCGTCTTCGGCCCGATCGCGGCGTCGAGATCCTCAGGCAGGAGCTTGAAGCCCGTCTGCTCGGGGCAGGTCACGAAGACGGGCGTGCCGCCCGCCAGCATCACCATGTCGGGATAGGACACCCAGTAGGGGGCCGGCACGATCACCTCGTCGCCGGCCTCCACCGTCGCCATCAGCGCGTTGTAGAGCACCTGCTTGCCGCCGGTGCCGACGGTGATCTCGTCGAGGCCGTACTCGAGCCCGTTCTCGCGGGCGAACTTGCCCTGGATCGCCTTCTTCAGCTCGGGCGTACCGTCGACGGCGGTGTACTTCGTCTGCCCCTGCCGGATCGCCTCGATCGCCGCCGCCTTGATGTGGTCCGGCGTGTCGAAATCGGGCTCGCCCGCACCCAGGCCGATGATGTCGCGCCCTTGCGCCTTCAGTTCGCGGGCGAGGTTCGTCACCGCGATCGTGGGCGACGGCTTGATACGGCCGAGGGCCGAGGACAGGATCGACACGGGGCTGGTCCTCCAGGATCAGGCGCGGCTTTTAGGGCAGCGCACCCCCGACTGGCAACGTGCGCAGGCAGTGCGTGGCAGCGCGGGCCGATCCCTGTAGGGTACGCCGATGCACATGGTCCCGAAGCTGCGCGTGGCCCGACCGTCGGACGATCTGGCGGCCCTGGTCCGCTTCTACCGCGACGGCCTCGGCCTCACGGTTCTCTACGAGTTCGCGGACCATGACGGCTTCGACGGCGTGATGCTGGGCGAGCCGGGCGCTCCCTACCACTTCGAGTTCACCCGCGCCCACGGGCATGCCGCCGGCCGGGCGCCGAGCGAGGACAATCTGATCGTCCTCTATCTGCCGGATCCCGCCACATGGGAGGCGCGTGTGCGCCGGATGAAGAAGGCGGGCTACGCGCCCGTCCCGTCGTTCAATCCGTTCTGGGACCATGAGGGTGTCACCTTCGAGGACCCTGACGGCTACCGGGTCGTGCTGCAGCGCGCCGAATGGGCGCGATGACAAAAGGCCTATCCCGAGGCGCGCTTTGCAACCATTACGCTCACTTCGCTTGACAAGCCCGGTGCTCGCATGCGCGAGATGGACGTCAGTGGACGTAGCACGGGAGCGGCCATGCGGACGCGTGCACTGCACAAGACCCACCGCGAGTGCACCAAGGACTCGTTCGACACGGTAGCGTTGCTGCTCCAGGGCGGCGGGGCGCTCGGCGCCTACCAGTGCGGCGTTTACGAGGCGCTGGCCGAAGCCGACGTGATGCCGAACTGGATCGCCGGCATCTCGATCGGGGCCATCAACTCCGCGATCATCGCCGGCAACGATCCGCAGCACCGCGTGGCCAAGCTGCGCGGCTTCTGGGAACGCATCACCGACGGTCCGGCGAACGCCTGGCTCGACGCCGCAAAGAACACCTTCCGCGGCCACCAGATGCGCAGCCAGGTCAACAAGATGAACGCCGCCTGGGCGTTGGTGGCGGGTGCCCCGGGCTTCTTCACCCCGCGCGTCCCCATCCCCTTCTTCAGCCCGCTCGGCACAGCCGAATCGACGAGCTGGTACGACACCAGCCTGCTCCGCTCGACGCTCCTGGAATTCGTCGACTTCGACCTCGTCAATCACGGCCATTTGCGGCTCAGTGTGGGGGCCGTGAACGTGCGCAGCGGCAACTTCGTCTATTTCGATACCACCACGCACAAGATCGGGCCCGACCACATCATGGCGAGCGGCGCCCTCCCGCCGGGATTCCCTGCCATCGAGATCGACGGCGAGTACTATTGGGACGGCGGCCTCGTCTCGAACACGCCGCTGCAATGGGTGGTCGACAACGAGCCAGGGGCCGACGTGCTGGCCTTCCAGATCGACCTCTGGAGCGCTCGCGGCCCCATGCCCTCCTCGCTCCCGGACGTCGCCGTGCGGCAGAAGGAGATCCAGTTCTCCAGCCGCACCCGTGCCGGCACCAACGTCATCAAGCAGCGCCAGGTTCTCCGCGCCAAACTCTCCAAGTTCCTCAATGAGCTGCCCACCCAGCTCCAGTCCGGCGACGGATACGACGAGCTGCGCGAGCTGGCGAACGACCGGGCCTACAACATCGTCCACCTGATCTACCGCTCGCAGCACTACGAAGGTGATTCGAAGGACTACGAGTTCTCGCGGCTCAGCATGGAGGAGCATTGGCGCGCCGGGTACAACGACGCGGTGCGCTCGCTCCGCCATCCCGAGATCCTGCGCCACCCGCAGAACGCCGAGCGGCTCCTGACCTTCGACCTCCACGTGGACGGCCGCGACTGAGCCCGTCACGGGATCGTAATCTTCGCCGCGCTATCGCGGCCGCACCAGGACGAGGAGATCGGAGTGAACGAGAAGGAAGTCCTCGAGCGCGCCTTCGCCATGCCGCTCACGAGCCCAGCCTATCCGAAGGGCCCCTACCGCTTCTACGACCGCGAGTTCCTCATCATCAGCTACCGCACCGATCCCGACCGCCTGGCGGCCGTCGTCCCGGCCCCGCTGCAGATCGACCGCGCCAACCCGATCGTGAAGTACGAGTTCATCCGCATGCCGGATTCGACCGGCTTCGGGGACTACACCGAGACGGGCCAGGTCATTCCGGTCACCTACAACAGCCGCCACGGCGGCTACACCCACTGCATGTTCCTGAACGACCATCCGCCGATCGCCGGCGGCCGCGAGCTGTGGGGATTCCCCAAGAAGCTGGCCCAGCCGACGCTACGGAAAGAGATCGATACCCTCGTCGGCATGCTGGACTACGGGCCCGTCCGCGTCGCCCGCGGCACCATGGGCTACAAGCACGTGGCGGCCGACCACGCGGCCGTGCTGCAGGCGCTCCTCGCTCCCAACTGGCTGCTCAAGATCATCCCGCACGTCGACGGCACGCCCAGGATCTGCGAGATCGTCGAGTACTATCTTGAGGACGTGACGCTCAAGGGTGCCTGGAGCGGCCCGGCCGCCCTCGACCTGCACCCGCACGCATTGGCACCGGTCGCCGATCTGCCGGTTCTGGAGATCGTCTCGGCCCTGCACATCGTCGCCGACCTCACCCTCGGCTTGGGCAAGGTCGTCCACGACTATCTGGCCAAGTGAGCAAGGGAGAGAAGGCATGGATCTGAAGAACAAGGTCGCCATCGTCACCGGTGCCGCCAGCGGCATCGGCAAGGAGATCGCCCTCGTCTATTCCAAGGCGGGTGCCGCCGTGGCGATCGCCGACCTCAACCAGGACGGTGCCGATGCGGCCGCCGCCGAGATCGTCAAGGCCGGTGGCAAGGCGATCGGTGTCGCCATGGACGTCACCGACGAGGGCCAGGTCGATGCCGGCACGGCGAAGGTCGTCGAGCAGCTGGGCGGTGTCGACGTGCTGGTCAGCAATGCGGGCATCCAGATCGTCGAGCCGATGGACCAGTTCGACTTCGGCAAGTGGAAGAAGATGCTGGCGATCCACCTCGACGGCGCCTTCCTGACGACGCGGGCTGCACTCCGCGTCATGTACAAGCAAGGCCGCGGCGGCAGCATCATCTATATGGGCTCGGTGCACTCGAAGGAAGCCTCGGTGCTGAAGGCACCCTACGTCACCGCCAAGCACGGCCTGATCGGGCTCGCCAAGGTCGTGGCGAAGGAAGGGGCGAAGCACGGTGTCCGCGCCAACGTCATCTGCCCGGGCTTCGTCCGCACACCCCTCGTCGACAAGCAGATCCCCGAGCAGGCGAAGGAGCTCGGCATCACCGAGGAGCAGGTGATCAAGAACGTGATGCTGAAGGAGACGGTCGACGGCGAGTTCACGACCGTCGACGACGTCGCCCAGGCCGCCCTCTTTTTCGCGGCCTTCCCGTCGAACGCGCTGACGGGCCAGTCGCTCATCGTCAGCCACGGCTGGTTCATGCAGTGAGGCCCGCGGCCGGTCGCCCGTAGCGGCCGGCCGCCCTTCCCCGGGTTGCCTGCCCCGCCTCCCTGCGGCAGGATGACCCGATCAAAGGCAGGCCCACGGAGGCCGCCGGTTACGAGCAGGGAGAGCCGCCATGGGTCAGATCACCCGCCGCGACGCATTGCATCTGGGTGCGGGCCTCGCCGCCGCCACCGCACTGGGGACCGGCTCCGTCTGGGCCGAGATTCCGGTCAAGGATGTTGCCCCACCGAAGTTCGAGATCGAATCGGGCGCTTCCTTGCGCGTGTTGCGCCCGGCCAAGTTCGTCTCCGCCGACGAGACGATCTTCAACGAGAACAGCAAGAAGTTCACCGACGCTACCGGCGTGCCCGTGAAGGTCGAGTATGAGAGCTGGGAGGACCTGCGCCCGAAGACGGCGGTCGCCGCCAGTGTCGGCACCGGCCCCGATATCGTCTGTGCCTGGTCCGACGATCCGCAGCAATATGCCGACAAGGTCGTCGACCTCACCGATCTCGCGACCTATCTCGGCGACAAGTATGGCGGCTGGTGGCCGACCGCCCAGAAGTACGGCCAGACGCCCGACGGCTCGAAGTGGGTGGGCTGCCCGCTGGGCGCCTCGGGCGGCCGCGTTGTCTACCGCAAGTCCTGGGTCAACGAGGCCGGCTACGAGGAGATCCCGACCGATCTCGACGGCTTTCTGGCCCTGTGCCGCAAGCTGAAGGAGACGGGACACCCGGCCGGCTTCGCCCTCGGTAACGCCGTCGGCGACGGCAATGCCTGGGTGCATTGGGTCGTCTGGGCCCATGGCGGCTCGATGGTCGACGAGGAGGACCAGGTCACCATCAACAGCCCCGAAACGATCGAGGCGCTGAAATACGCGAAAGCACTCTACGAGACCTTCATCCCCGGCACCGAGAGCTGGCTCGATCCGTCGAACAACAAGGCGTTCCTAGCCGGCCAGATCGGCCTCACGAACAACGGCATCTCGGTCTTCTTCTCGGCCAGGAACTCCGACGATCCCAACATGAAGGCGATGGCCGAGGACATCTACCACGCCAAGATGCCGATCGGCCCCGTCGGCAAGCCGACCGAGCGCCCGCTCGTCGTCAATCCGATGGTCTTCCAGTACACGCAGTATCCGAACGCCTCGAAGGAATATATTCGGTTCATGCTCGAGCGCGAGCAGTACGAACCCTTCCTCAACGGCTGCCTCGGCTATTGGGGTCACCCGCTGCAGGCCTACGAGCAGGCGGCCATCTGGACCGAGGAACCGAAGGCGCTCGCCTACCGCGACGTGCTTAAGGACGGCATCTGGGACGGCTACAAGGGCACGCTGAACGCCGCCTCGCAGGCCGTGCTGGCCGACTATGTCATGCTGCAGATGGTGGCGTCCGTCTGCACCGGCCAATCCACACCCGAAGATGCGGCCGCGGAAGCCGAACGGCGCGCCAAGCGTTACTATCGGAGCTGATCCGACCCTTCAGGCGGAGAACCTGCCGTGGCGGCCGTCGTCGACCATATCGCCTACCGGCCGCCACGGCAGGGTGCCCTCTCGCGCCTGTTCGACTGGAAGCCGTTCCTCGTCGTCGTCTGCCTGACGCCGGCGCTGGGTCTGCTGCTGCTGTTCCTCAGCTACCCGCTCGGCCTCGGCGTCTGGCTGGCGTTCACCGACACGCGCATCGGCCGCCCCGGCGAGTTCGTCGGCTCCTTCAACTACGAGCTGCTGTGGGAAGACCGGATCTTCTGGCTCTCGGTCTTCAACACGCTGCTCTACACGATCGTCGCCACGATCGGGAAGTTCGCGCTGGGCCTTTGGCTGGCGCTGCTCCTCAACCAGTCGATGCCGTTCAAATCCTTCGTCCGGGCCATCGTGCTGATCCCCTGGATCGTGCCGACGGTGCTCTCCGCGATTGCTTTCTGGTGGATCTACGATCCCCAGTTCTCGATCATCTCCTACGTGCTGGTCGACGTCCTGGGCTGGCGCGACACCTACATCAACTTCCTGGGCGATCCCTGGAACGCACGTATGTCGCTGATCGCCGCCAACATCTGGCGCGGCATCCCCTTCGTCGCGATCTGCCTCCTGGCCGGCCTGCAGACCATCCAGCCCTCGCTCTACGAGGCGGCCATGCTGGACGGGGCCACCGGCTGGCAGCGCTTCCGCCACATCACCTTCCCGATGCTGATGCCGATCCTGGCCGTGGTGCTGACGTTCTCGGTGCTCTTCACCTTCACCGACTTCCAGCTCGTCTACGCCATCACGCGCGGGGGCCCCGCCAACTCCACGCATCTGATGGCGACCCTCGCCTTCCAGCGCGGCATCCCCGGCGGCCAGATCGGCGAGGGTGCGGCCATCGCCGTCGCCATGATCCCCTTCCTCGTCGTCGCCACCTTGTTCAGCTATTTCGCGCTGGCCAACCGCAAATGGCAGCAGGGAGAGGGCGATGACTGAGTCCGCCGCCGCCCTCCTCCCGGAGCGCACCGGGGTCATCTCGTGGGACTCGATCCCGCGCCGGATCGTGACGCTCTGGATCCCGCTCGCCTGTTTTCTCCTCATCCTGCTCTTCCCGTTCTACTGGATGGCGATCACCACCCTGAAGTCGAACGAGGAGCTCTACGACTACAAGAACTTCAACCCCTTCTGGGTGCACTCGCCCACACTCGCCAACATCAACAAGCTTCTGTTCGAGACCGACTATCCGCGCTGGCTGACGACCACGATGACGGTGGCCGTTGTCGCCACCGTGCTCTCGATCTTCGCCAGCGTGCTCGCCGCCTACGCCATTCAGCGTCTGCGCTTCAAAGGCTCGAAATGGCTGGGTCTCGGCATCTACCTCGCCTACCTCGTCCCGCCGTCCATTCTCTTCATCCCTTTGGCGACCATGGTCTTCCGCCTCGGTCTCTACGACTCGATGTGGGCGCTGATCCTCACCTACCCGACCTTCCTCATCCCGTTCTGCACCTGGCTGCTGATCGGCTACTTCAAGTCGATTCCCTACGAGCTCGAGGAATGCGCGCTGATCGACGGCGCTACCCGGCTGCAGATCCTCTGGAAGATCACGCTACCGCTGGCCGTCCCTGGCCTCATCTCCGCCGGCATCTTCGCCTTCACCCTGTCCTGGAACGAGTTCATCTACGCCCTCGCCTTCATTCAATCGAGCGAGAACAAGACGGTCCCCGTCGCCGTCCTGACCCAACTCGTCGAAGGGGACGTCTACCACTGGGGTTCGTTGATGGCCGGCGCCCTGCTTGGCTCGATCCCGGTGGCGCTCATCTACTCGTTCTTCGTGGAGTACTACGTCTCGAGCTTGACCGGGGCGGTGAAGGAATAGGCTCCGGGCGAGCGGCCTCGAACTCCTGCGGAGGTGGCCCCTCGGCGCGGGATGCCGCTTGCCTTGATTTCCTGCCCCGGCGCGTCTACCTCCGCGGCGCAGGTCCCCATCGTCTAGTGGTCAGGACGCCACCCTTTCAAGGTGGATACACGGGTTCAAATCCCGTTGGGGGCACCATCATCGTGTCGGTCCTGTCGAAGCGACCGGCATGGGGATGAAAACTACAGACTTGTGATGCCGTCGCGCCGCCCGGGTCCGAGCGGCCGACCAAGTCCGTGGACCACATTCCTCCGATCATTCGAGCGAACGATCTCGGCCCCGACTGACGGCCTGCCGGGCACTCCGGCGTATCTCCCCTGCCCATCTGCGCATTGTGCGTTCGCTTGCCGAACCGATATTTTAGATAACCTGCATGAAGCATATGCTCCGCGCGGTGCTATCGATGAGGCACTCCGATGGCCACCTTCACGGTCACGACACTCACTGACACCGTCGACCCCAACGACGGTAAGCTCAGCCTCCGCGAGGCCCTGACCCTCGCCAACGCCAAGGCCGACGCGGACACCGTCACCTTCGCTGCAAGCCTCGAAGGCAAGACACTGACGCTCACCCACGGACAGATCGATATCACCAACGACGTCACCGTCCTCGGCGATCCCGACAAGGACGGAACGGGCGTCGTCATTGACCAACGGACGGACGACACCGGCGTCGATGTTTCCGCGCGGGTGCTGGAGATCAGCGGCACCGGTACGGATGCGGCACTCAGTGGCATGGGTCTGACGGGCGGCCGCGTCATCGATGAGAATGGTGGCGGTATCCTCGTGTCGAAGGGTGCCAATCTCGATCTGCACAATGTTTCAGTGCATAACAATTCGCTTGGCCTCTATGACGCTCCCTATACGGTACGGGGCATCGGGATTTACGCGAATGCTAATGCATCACTGACGATAGTGGCGTCTGACATCTCTCACAACAGTTCTGCAACAGAGAACGTCCTCGGTGGTGGTATAGCCGTTGGCGACCACAGCAACCTTGTTCTGCAAGACAGTATTGTCAATCACAATGACGCGCAGTTCGGTGCGGGTGTGCTGATAAACGGCGCGGCCCAGGCGGTCGTCTTACGTTCCGATGTGATCAACAACATCGCGAGCGGGATGTACGAGGGTGGTCACGCAGGCATCTATGCATGGAACACCATGCTGGATATCACTGACAGCACCATTGCCGACAACATCGCCTACGCCAGTGACGGCTCCTGGGGCGGTGGAATTTCTGGCAGCAATGTGACGCTCACTCTCACCTCATCGACGGTCACCGGCAATTCCGTTGGAGCCGACACCAGCAAATACGCTACGGCCCTCGGTGCCGGCGTGTATCTGGAGTACAGCTCCATTGCCCTCGCGAACAGCGTGGTCGCCGGCAACTATCTGTGGAGTTCTTCGGCACCGCTCAGAACGGACGATATCTCAGGCCAGGCAATCACGACCTCGAACGGACACAACGTCCTCGGCAAGATCAACGGCGGATCCGTAGAAGGTGACGTGGTCGGTGTCGACCCGGCGCTCATCTTCGCCGCTCTGAACCCGACAAGAGGCGGCGGCCAACTCGTGTTGGTGAACGGCACCTGGGTCGCACCGCTGCGTGACGCGCTCGACAACCCAGCGCTCTCCGGGGCCGATCCCGCCTCGACGGGCGAGGTCGACCAGCGGGGCGCCGCCCGGCCCCAGCCCGGCGCCAGCAACCCGGACATCGGCTCCTACGAGTTGAGCCAGACCCACATCTCGACGACGGCGTCGGCGCACAACGACGTTCTCACCGGTACCGCCGCCGCCAACACCCTCGCGGGCAAGGCGGGCAACGACCTGCTCCTCGGCCTCGGCGGCAACGACACGCTGAAGGGCGAGTCCGGCGGCGACACGCTGCAGGGCGGGCTCGGCGACGACAAGCTCGACGGCGGCACGGGCATCGACACCGCCAGCTATCGCGACGCCACCGCCGCGGTGACGGTGTCGCTGAAGAACGGCACCTCCGGTGGGGCCCTCGGCCACGACACGCTGGTGTCGATCGAGAACGTCGTCGGCAGTGCCTTAAACGACAGCCTGGGCGGAGACGCCGGCAGCAACACCGTGGCCGGCCTCGCGGGCAACGACAAGCTCTACGGCGACGTCGGCAACGACCACCTGCGCGGTGGAGCCGGCAGCGACTCGCTCTGGGGCGGGCTCGGCAATGACGATCTCGACGGCGGTGCGGGCATCGACACGGCCGTCTATGCCGACGCCACCGGCGCTGTGGGCGCCAACCTGCTGAAGGGAACCAGCAGCGGCGCACTCGGCAGCGACCATCTCACCGCCATCGAGAACCTGACCGGCGGCGCCTTCAACGACACCCTCGGCGGCGATCGCGGCGCCAACACGCTCCTGGGCGGCGGCGGTAACGACAAGCTTTACGGCGACGCCGGCAACGACGACCTGCAGGGCCAAGACGGCAACGACACCTTGTGGGGTTTCACCGGCGACGACCGCCTGGACGGCGGTGCCGGCACTGACACGGCGAGTTATGCCGACATCACCGGCGCCGGGGTTCATGTCAGCCTCGCGATCACGACGGCGCAGGACACCGGCGGTGCGGGCCACGACACGCTGGCGGCCGTCGAGAACCTGATCGGCACCGCCCTGGCCGATAGCCTCGTCGGCAACTCGGCGGCGAACACGCTGACCGGCGGCCTCGGCAAGGACACGCTCACGGGCAACGCCGGGAACGACCTGTTCGACTACAACACCGCCGCCGACAGCGGGCCGGCGGCCAAAGCCGACTGGATCACCGACTTCACCGGAGCCGGTGCCGCTACGGGCGATCGCATCGACCTCGCCGACGTCTATGCCGGCACGCTGAAGTTCGTCGGCACCCACGCGTTCGATGCCGCCGGCGAGGTCCGCGTGACGGCCAGCGGTTCCGACACGATCGTCCAGGTCAACCTGACCGGAACCGGCGGTGCCGAGATGGAGATCCACGTCCAGGACGGTGCCGCAACACCCGGTCAGTGGGCGGCCGGAGACTTCATCCTGTAGCCGACCGCAGCATCCCTATACCCGGAGTTGCATACTCGACGGCATGCGTAGCGGCGTTTTCGGGCGCCGCTACGCGAATTCATTGGCTGCGAATGCAGCATTTGTAGATATTCCGTAACACTGACTTCATAACTCGGTAAGAAACAAAGCTGCCGGGGGATGCGCCATGTTCAAAACAGACAAAGTTAATGTACGTCGGCTGCTTTTTTCGTTCACCCTGATTGCGAGCGCCGTCCCGCAACTTGTTCTGGCAAATGACTTTACCGTTCCCGGCCAGATTGATCGGGTACAGCAGTACGGCAACAGGCAACGTGGCCTCGCCTATGTCCCGCTCTCGCGCGAAAGCGACGTGCCCGAGCCCGCCACCTTCTCGTACAGCCCTGTCGTGCAGATCCCGATGGACGGCGACCGCGGCGTGAACGTCCGCGGCGGCCTCCTGCCGATCGATGCTGACGGCGACGGCACCTACGAGTTCCTGCACTACAACGGCTACCGCATCATGCGCGTCTACGCGCAGGACGGCCGGAAGCTTTGGCAGATCGATAATCCGAACGGACGCCTGCACCGCACCTTCGTCCATCGCGACGCCCTGGCCGTGCTCGACACGAACGGCGACGGCCGACAGGAGATCATCCATTGCTGGGTCGATCCGGCGACCGGCAAGCGCAAGTTGGTGCGCCGCGACGGGGCGTCGGGTTTGCCGCTCGCCATGTCGAAGCCGATCGACGGCGTCGGCGCCGAATGCCAGATGGGCGTGTACAAGCCGCTCGGTGCCACCGCCCCGATCGTGTTCCTCTCGAGGCAGGCGCCGAAAGCGGCCGGCTGCACTCGGAACTATGTCGACGAGTGGAGCTCCGTCACCGCCTACGACATGAACATGAACCCGCTCTGGAGCCGGGTCACCTGCAATGCAGGACACTATCCGAAGCCGCTGGATGCCGATGGCGACGGGACACCGGAGGCCATCTTCGTCGGCAAGTACCTGCTGGACTATGCCGGCAAGCTGCTCTGCACGCTGCCCGGCTGGGGTACGGATCACGTCGATTCCATGACGGTCGGCGATTTCGACCCGGCGCTGCCGGGTTTCGAGGTGCTCGCCGTCGGTCAGACCGGGACCCGCTTCTACTCCGCCGACTGCACCCCGCGCTGGACCCTGACGACCAAGCTCATCAGGAACCCTCAGAACTCGGCCGCCGTGCGCCTCGATCGCGGGTCCGGTCCCGTGCTCCTGGTCCGACAGCGCGGCTCCGAACCGCTTCGCATTACCTATCGGGTCAGCGCCCAGGGAGTCATCCTCTCCTCCTACTCCGACCTGTCGCCGCTTGAGCCGATTCCCCAGCAGAACGCCGATCTCGACGGTGCACCCGCCAATGAGGACCTGCTCGTCTGGTTCGGCCAGGTCCTCGACGTGGCCGGCAATCGACGCCTGACCGTCGACTGGTACTGGAACCTGCAGACGCTGCTTCCCGGTGAGGAGCTGCTGATCCCCTACGATCAATGGTCGAGCGCTGCCCTTTCCTTCGACCTCGATCATGACGGCCAGGACGAGCTCACCGTCTGGGGACGCGAGCGTATCGTCATCGGCAAGGCCACACCGCCCGTGGTCGTGCCTACGTCTTCGCGAGCGCATCGCCCCAGCGGCCCGCACTTCGCGTGCGGCAGCCATTGTCCGCCAGCACCCCTCGACTGATCCGAAGGGCGCATCCCTCTCCCTGCTTGCAGATTGCCAAACGGCAATGGAGCTTTGAGGCGCCTTCGCGCAACGTCTCTGGGAAGGCTACGGATGGCGCGCCGGTTTGCTTGAAGCTGGGCGCTCTTGTCGGTGTCGATCACCTGGGCCGGTACCAATGCGCTCCGCCTGGCCCACGCCGGCACCATTCCCGCCCCTGGCGAGATCGAGCGCGTCCAGCAATATGGCAACAGCCTGCGCGGCCTCGCCTACGTGCCCTTGTCCCGCGACAGCGCCGTTCCGGAGCCCGCCACCTTCGCCATGGTCCCGACCGTCCAGCTTCCGTAAGACGGCGACCGCACGGTGAACGTGCAGGGCAATCTCCTGCCGATCGATGTCGACGGCGACGGCACCTACGAGCTTCTGCACTACAACGGTTACCGCACGATGCGGGTCTACCGGCAGGACGGCCGGAAGCTCTGGCAGATCGATAATCCCAAGGGCCGCGTGCACCGCACGAATGTCCATCGCGACGCCATCGCCGTGCTGGACACCGATGGCGACGGCACACAGGAGATCCTGCACTGCTGGGTCGATCCGGCGACCGGCAAGCGCAAGTTGGTGCGCCGCGACGGGGCGACGGGTTTGCCGCTCGCCATGTCGAAGCCGATCGACGGCGTCGGCGCGGAATGCCAGATCGCCGTCTACAGGATGACGGGCAGTGCCAACCCGCTCCTGTTCCTCGCCTGCAACGCGCCCTTGGCGTCGAACTTCACGCGGAACTTCGTCGACGGGTGGAGCTACACCAACGTCTTCGACATGGCGCTGAAGCGCCTCTGGAGCCGGACCACCTGCAATGCCGGCCACTATCCGAAGCCCCTCGACACCGACAATAACGGGACCGCGGAGGCAGTGTTCGTCGGCGAGTATCTCTACGATGCGGCCGGCAACCTGCTCTGCACCCTGCCCGGCTGGGGGACGTACCATGTCGATTCGATGTCGATCGGCGAGTTCGATCCGACCCTGCCCGGGGCCGAGGTCCTGACCGTCGGCGCCACGGGCACACGCCTCTACTCGGCGGCCGGATGCCCCCAGCGCTGGATGCTGAAGAACGCGGTGATCCGCAATCCGCAGCACACGCAGGCCGTGCAGTTCGACCGCAAGTCGCCTCCGGTGCTGTTCGTCCGTCAGAAGCGATCCGAGCCGCTGCGCATCACCTACCGGATCAGCGCCCAGGGCGTGGTGCTCTCCTCCTACTCGGATCTCTCGCCGACCGTGCCCGTGCCGCAGGAGAACGCCAATCTGGACGGTGCCCCGGCGGCGGAGGATCTGGTGACCTGGTTCGGCCAGGTCCTCGACGCCAACGGCGCGCGGCGGCTCACGGTCGATTGGTTCTGGAAGCTGCAGACGCTGCTGCCGGGCGAGGAGACGCTGGGCCCGTTCGACCAGTGGGCCAGCGTGCCGGTCGCCTTCGACCTCGACCATGACGGGGTGAGCGAACTGATCGTCTGGGGCCGCGAGCGCATCCGATCGGCAAGCTGGCACCCCTGCCACACCCTGGAGAGCGCCGGACGATCCCCGGCAGCCAGAAGTGGAATTACAACGCGTTACCGCTGCTGTAAGCGGTCGGAGACGACAGGGCAGGGAACACCGACATGGCAGGGCGGCTTGGCAGGACACCGATGCTGGCTGTCGTCCTCCTGATTCTGTCCTGCTGCGCCCTCCCCCATCACGTCCGCGCCGAGTCGACTCCCGTCCCCGGTGAGATCGAACGCGTGCAGCAGCACGGCAATCGACTCCGCGGTCTCACTTATGTGCCGCTCTCCCGTGCCAGCGACACGGCGGAGCCTGCATCCATCTCGATGCGGCCGGTCCTCCAGATCCCCTATGACGGCGACCGAGGCGTGAACGTCCGCGGCGGCCTCCTGCCGATCGATGCCGACGGCGACGGCACCTACGAGTTCCTGCACTACAACGGCTACCGGACCATGCGCGTCTATGCGCGGGACGGCACCAAGCTCTGGCAGATCGACAATCCGAACGGGCGGCTGCACCGCACCTTCGTCCATCGCGACGCGATCGCCGTGCTCGATACCAATGGCGACGGCCGTCAGGAGATCATCCATTGCTGGGTCGATCCGGCGACCGGCAAGCGCAAGCTGATGCGCCGCGACGGGGCGACGGGTGCTGTGCTCGCCATGTCGGGCCAGATCGACGGTGTCGCCGCCGAATGCCAGCTCGGCGTGTTCAACATGGCCGGCAGCGCCACGCCTGTCGTCCTCCTATCCCGCGCGGCCCCGAAGCTCGACGGCTGCACCCGCAACTATGTCGACGAATGGAGCTCTGTCACCGCCTTCGACATGAACATGAAGCAGCTCTGGCGTCGGACCACCTGCAATGCCGGACATTACCCGGCCCCACTGGACGTCGACAATGACGGCGTCGACGAGGGCGTGTTCGTCGGCAAGTATCTCTATGATGCCACCGGCAAGCTGATCTGTACCCTACCAGGTTGGGGCACGGATCATGTGGATGCCATGGTCATCGGCGATTTCGATCCTGGCCTTCCGGGCAAGGAGTTGCTGGCGGTCGGGACGACGGGTACGCGATTCTACTCCACGAATTGCACGGCCCGCTGGACGATCAAGACCGCCAAGATCAGGAATCCGCAGAACGTGGGTGCAGTCCGCCTGGACCCGTCTTTGTCGCCCGTTCTCTTCGTGCGGCAGCGCGGCTCGGAGCCGCTGCGCATGACCTACCGGGTGAGCGCGCAGGGCCTCATCCTGTCGTCCTACTCCGACCTGTCGGCGCTGGAGCCGATCCCGCAGCAGAACGCTAATGTCGACGGAGCCACGGCGGACGAGGATCTCGTCGCCTGGTTCGGCCAGGTGCTGGACGCCAACGGCACCCGCCGGTTGTCGGCCGACTGGTACTGGAGCCTGCAGACCCTCCTCCCCGGTGAAGAGACGCTGAGCCCCTACGACCAATGGTCCAGTGCGGCGCTCGCCTTCGACCTCGACCATGACGGCCAGGACGAGATCATCGTGTGGGGCCGCGAACGCATCGTGGTCGGCAAAGCGGCCCCATCCGCCCCGGTGAGCATCTCGCACTAGGCTCACTCCGCCGTCCTTCCGCTCACAGGCGGAGGCCATCGCCGGCAGTCCCCGGGCAAAGCACGCGACCGCTGTTCAGGTCACCGCATCGGCCGATAGCCTGCCTGCCGCCTAAGGGTTCGGCTCGTCCATGGCGACGCCTCTGTTGGGAGCATCGCGCTCCCGCCGGTGCGAGGCAGCCTAGACAGACCCTCTACCACCCTCACCGAGTCGAGCGCCCAAGCTAGAAGTACCACCCGGTTGTAGCGGTGAGGACTTTTTGCACTGATTCGCGATCGGTTGCCACGATTTCGTGCCACAACGGGGCAGCACACTCTGCCTCTTGAGCACTTCTCGGCCACAACTGATGCGCGAAATGGTGACTGGGCCAAAGTTCTCTTGTCCCGGGCTGACGCGCGAATGTACGCAAACGCTCCAGTTGAATCGGCCCTAAGCACTCTAAAGGATTGCGCGAATGCCCAAGATCGTCGCGCGACTTGCCCTTCTGTGCGTCCTCCTTACGGCTATCTTGGCGCAACCATCGCGCGCCGAAGACCGCCTGCTGCTCCTCGAGCGCCAGCGTGTGCAGGAGCACGGCAACCGCCAACGTGGCCTTGCCTACATGCTGTTGTCGCAGCGGACCCCCGGAGCGGAGCCCGCCACGTTCGACATGAAGCCGATCCTGCAGGTCCCGCTCGACGGCGACCGGACGACGAACGTCCGCGGCAACCTGCTGCCCATCGACGTCGACGGCACGGGTACCTTCGGGTTTCTGCACTACAACGGCTACCGCGTGATGCGGGTCTTCGACCACTCTGGGCGGAAGCTCTGGCAGATCAGCAATCCTCAGGGTCGTGTCCACCGCACCTATGTCCATCGTGACGCCATCGCCGTCCTCGACACCGACGGTGACGGTCGGCAGGAGATCCTGCACTGCTGGCTGGAGGCGCGCACGGGCCGACGCCTGCTGGTCCGACGCGACGGGCGAACGGGGGTCGTGCTGGCGAGCACGCCTTCGGCGGACGGCGCCACGTCGGAATGCCAGGAGGCGGTGTTCCGCTTCGCCGGCACGCCCGGACCGATCCTGCTCGTCGCGCGGACCGGACCTCCTGCTGCCGGATGCGGCAATGGCGGGATCGACACCTGGGACGCCGTCACCGCCTACGACATGAACCTGCGCTATCTCTGGAGCAGCACGACATGTAACGCAGGTCACTATGTCTGGCCTCTCGACGCCAACGGCGACGGCGCGCCCGAGGCCGTGTTCATCGGCAAGTACCTTTTCGATGCGCAGGGGCGCCTGCTCTGCACCCTGCCGGGCTGGGGGCACGACCATGTCGACTCGATGGTCGTCGGCGACCTCGATCCACTGCGCGCGGGCGTCGAGGTCCTGGCGGTGGGTGCGACGGGCACCCGCTTCTACTCGGCGACCGGCTGCCTGCTGCGCTGGACCATCCCCAACCGTGTGATCCGCAACCCGCAGCAGACGAGGGCTGTCACCCTGGCCCCCGGTGCGGCCCCAACCCTGTTCGTTCGCCAGCGCGGGAGCGAGCCCAAGGGCACCACGTATCGGATCAGCTCCGCAGGCAGGGTGATAGGCGCCTATGCCGACCAGTCGCCGCTGGAGCCCATGCCGCAGCAGAACGCCAATCTCGACGGCGCAGCGGGGTCAGAGGATCTGCTCGCATGGTTCGGCCAGGTGCTGAGTCCGACCGGGGCGCGCCGCCTCGGCGTGGAGTGGTACTGGAATCTCAGGCCGCTGCTGCCGTCCGAGCGGGCCGTGAGTGCCTACGACCACTGGGCGAGTGCCGCCCTCGCTTTCGACCTGAACGGCGATGGACGCGACGAGTTGACCGTCTGGGGCCGCGACCGGATCGTCGTCGGCACGCGGAAGTAGGCCCCCCGGCCACCACGCCCGCGTTGACCGGCCAGTGGACCTCACCGATCATCCTGCGGTGACGGGCCTGATCTCGCCGCCTCCCACCGTGGACGCTGCCCCGCTCCGGGTCATGGTCTTCGCCCAGGCCTATCGGCCCAGCATCGGCGGCGTCGAACTGCTGCTGGCCGCCGTTCTCGATTCTCTCGCCGAGCAAGGCTACCAGGCCCTCGTCGTCACCAACGCCACCGACGCGTGCGGAAGCGACCGCATCGGCCGTGTGGACGTCCTGCGCCTGCCGATGGCCGTGGCGATCGAGCGACGCGATGCGACGCTGATCGCAGAGTGCCTGGGCGCCGTCGCCGAAGCGAAGCGACGCTTCCGCCCCGACCTGGTCCACGTTGCGGTCACCGATCCCACCGGCTTCTTCCACCTGAGGACTCGCCGTGCCCATCCCTCTCCGACACTGACGACGCTCCACGTGTCGGTGGAGCGCCTTCTCGGCGGCCCGGCCCCGCTCCTTCGGGAGTTGCTCGACACCTCCTCGCGCATCGGCGCTTGCTCGCAATCCCTCCTCGACGAGGTCACTTCCGCCTTTCCCCATCTGGCGGACAGCACCGTGCGCTGCCTGTCCGGCGCGCTCTGGCCGTCACGCGCGCCGACGCCTCCGCCGGACGGCCCGCCCCGCCTTCTCAGCCTCGGCCGGCTCGTCGCCGACAAGGGCTTCGATCTCCTGCTCCGGGCCATGCCGTCGATCCAGCAGCGGTATCCCTCGACACGGCTCCTTCTCGCCGGCGACGGTGACGAGCGCCCAGCACTCGAAGCACTGGCCGCAGCGCAGGGCGTCGCCGACGCCGTGACGTTCGCCGGGTGGGCGGCACCGGACACCGTGCCCGACCTTATGGCTGGCTCCACGGCCGTGATCGTGCCTTCGCGCTGGAAGGAGGCTTTCGGCCAGGTCGCGGCCCAGGCGGCCCTGATGGGCCGCCCGGTCGTCGCCACCGCCACCGGCGGTCTGGTCGAGATCGTGCAGCACGGGATCACCGGATTGCTGGTCGAGCCCGAAAGCGCGCCGGCCCTGGCGACCGCCGTCGACCGGCTACTGGCCGATCCGGCCGCCGCCACGCGCATGGGTCGGGTGGCACACGAGCGGGCCCAACGGCTCTACTCGCTCGACGCTACGGTTTCGGGCTATCAGGCTCTCTACGGGAGAGCGATGGGAGCAGCCGCGTGACCGACGAGACCCTCGTCACCAATGATGCGCAAGTAGCGAGCAAGGTGATCGACGGCGAGGCGATCCTCATCCACCTCGGCACCAGCGTCTACTACAGCCTGGACGGGGTGGGTGCAGCCCTGTGGCAGGCCTTCGCCCGCGGCGCCACGACGGCCGAGGCGGTCGCCCTGGCGGCCGAGGCCTGCGCGATCCCGCCCTCGACGGCGCGGGAGTCCGTGACCACGCTCGTCGAGCAGCTTCGCGCCGAGGACCTGCTCGTCGCCGCCCCGCCGCGCGCCGTGCCGGCCCCGGACAACGCCCCGGGCTCACTCGTCTGGTCGCCGCCGGTCCTCGGCCGCTACGACGACATGATGGCGCATCTGGCACTCGATCCCCCGCTGCCGACCTTCGACCGGTCGGGCACGGCGTGAGCGGTCTTCCCGTCACCTGCATCCTGCCAGCGCACGACTCCGCCAGCTTCATCGCCCTGGCACTGGCCTCAGTCCTGGCCCAGACGCAGCCGCCGGCGGAGATCCTGGTGGTCGACGACGGCTCGACCGACGGCACGGCTGCCATCGCGGCAGCCGTCGATCCGCGCATCACGATCCTGCGCACGGACGATCAGGGCCCGGCCGCGGCCCGCAACCGCGGCCTCGCCGCGACGAGCTCGCCGCTCGTCGCCTTCCTCGATCCGGACGATCTGTGGCTGCCCGACAAGCTACAGCGGCAGCAGGCGGCCCTGACCCGTACCGGCCGCCGTCTCGCCTTGACCCATGTCGAATCGTTCTGGTCGGGGCCGCCCCCGCCCGGTGCCGGCCACCCGCGGACGGGCATCGTGCCGGGCTACGCTACCCCTGCTCTCCTGGCCGAGCGCAGCCTGTTCGACGAGATCGGCCCCTTCGACGAGAGCCTGTGGTTCGCCGATGCGCTGGACTGGCTGATCCGCGTCGAGGCGGCCGGGCACGAGATCGCCATGCTTCCCGAGGCCTTGGTCCGCCGCCGCCTGCACGGGAACAATCTCACCACGCGCCGCGACGCCGACAGCCGGGCCGAGTTCCTGGCCGTCGTCCACCGCCGGCTCCGCTCCCGGCGTGCTGCCGCCGCATGAAACGGGTGCCGCGTCTTGGCCGCCTGGTCCGCCTGGCCCTGCCGCACGCCTTCGAGCTGGATCCCGTCCGCGTCGTGCTGCAGGGACCCGACGCGCCGGCCGCCCTCGAGCGGCTGATCGCCGAGTCGATGTCGTCGTCCGACGCTCGCCTGCGTCTCGCCGGCTTCTACCCGCTCTTCGGCGCCGTTCTCCTAAGTGGCGGACACGACCTGCCGTCGGCCTTCGCGGCGCGCCTGCGCGTGGCCCTCATCCACGAGCGGGCGCGCTGCGAGGCCATCGCCGCCATCGCCGGCCGGGCGTTCGCCGCCCTCGACGCCGCGGGCATCTCGCCCACGCTCGTGGGCGGTTGCGCCTTCGCCGCTCACTATCCGGACCCGGCGCACCGCCATTGCCACGATCTCGATCTCCTGGTCGACGACCCGGCCCAGGCGATCAGGGCTCTGGCAGAGGCCGGTTTCGAACCCGGCACCGATCGCAACCATCCACACTGTGTGAGGGACCGCAGCGGCTTCCCGCTCGTGCTGCACCGGCCGGACGGCGTCCCGCTGCAGACCACCATGGCCGACACCTGGCTCGGCCGCTGCCGGCTCGGCGAGGCCGCCGCCCTCGTCGGCCGCCGCTGCAGCGACATCGTCGACGGCGGCCCGCGAGCCCGCCGCGCCCTGGTCGATGTCGCCGTCCTCGCCCGCAATCTCGAAGCGTCGAAGCTCGCGACCGCCTGCGCGGCTCAAGGGTCCTCGCTTGCCACCTGGGCCGTCCTCGACCTCCTGAACGAGCTTGGCCTCGACCGTCCCGACCTGACCGACATCCTGGCCGACCGGGCCGAGCCCGCGTCCCCGGTTCAGCTTCTCCTGCGGGCCGTCCATACACGTCGGCAACGGCCGCTGGATCTCCTCGCCGCCGCCAGCCCGATCCGCGACCTCCCGGCCATCCTCCTCGCCGGCGCCAGGCTCGCCCGCCGCCGCCCGGGTGCCGCCTTCCGCCGGCTTGCCGCTTGGCTCAGGCCGGCGTGACCACAACGTCGAGCAGCGCCTGCCGCCGCTCCTTCTGCACGACGTGCAGGGCTTCCGCGATCGCCTCGGGCAACTCGGCCGGATCCTCCACCCGCCGGCCGTGGCCGCGGCTCGCCTGGACCAGCAGCGAGAAGTCCGGCGTCGGCCGCAGCGACGTCAGCGGCATCTCGTTGGCGCGCGCCGAGAACCCGTCCGGGTAGACCATGCGCGTCGTCTTGTGCACGGCGTTCCACACGCCGTTGTTCATGACGATCGTCAGCACCGGCAGGTCCAGCGCCTCGGCAAGCTGATGGCAGGCCGGCGGGTTCGCGAACAAGTAGCTGCCGTCACCGACCGTCGCGACCACCGTCCGCTCAGGGTGCGCGAGCTTGATCCCGAGGGCCGCCGGCAAACCGAAGCCGAGCCCGCCGGCCGGCGGAAAGCCGAAATAGCTTCCGGCCCGGCGGAAGTTCATCACCGACGGATCGACGCCCAACTCCGAGACCAGGACCGCATCCTCGGGCAGCGCTTCCGCCAGGCGCCGCGACACGAACCCAGGATGCATGGGCGGCCCAGCACCCTTGTCCGCCGTCGCCCACCGCGCCACGCGCCCCTCGACATGCCGTGCCGCCAGCGTCGGCCGCCGGTCGGCAACGCCATGCAACCTCGGCTCCAGGGCTGCCGTCAGCAGGGCGAGGCTCGGCGCCAGATCCCCCTGCAGCGTCAGGTCCGCCGGGAACCCCCGCACCGGTGTGCCGGCGAACAGCGGATCGGGGCCGAGCTGGATGACCTTGCATCCCTCCTGAAGCGGATGGCGCTGCGGCAGCCAGGGGACCAGCGAATCGAGGACGAGCACGCAGTCCGCCGGGGCCAGCACCGGACCCGGATCGAAGCCCGCGTGCATCGGATGATCTGCCGCCATCGAGATCCGCGAGGTCCAGAACTCGACCACCGGGATCCCGCAGCGCCAGGCGAAATCGGCCAGCGCCTGGAACGCGTCGTGAAACGCCCCCGCCCTTTGCGTCACGATCACGGGCCGCTTCGCCGCCGCCAGCCACGCCGCCGCCGTCTCGATCGCGTCGGGTGCCGGCACGCTCGGGGCCGCCGGCTGCTGCCGTGCCGGCTCGGGCAGGACGATCCCGTCCACGGCCTGACACAGGATCTCGCGCGGCAGGGAGAGATAGACCGGCCCCCGCGGCGGGCTCATCGCGATCGCCAGCGCCCGGTCGATCAGCTCCGGCACCTGTTCCGGCAGCTTCAGCTCATAGTCCCACTTCACCATCTCGCGGAGCATGCCCGCTTGGTCGCGCATCTCCTGCCCCCAGTGGATCGGCAGGTCGCGGGCCCCCGTCCGCCCGCCCTCGACCACGGGCGTGCGCCCCGAGAGGACCAGCATCGGCACCTGATCGGTGCGCGCGTTGATGACCCCCATCAGCGCGTTGGCGAGCCCGACATTGGTGTGGAACATCACGGCCAGCGGCCGGCCGGTCGCAAGGTAATGCCCGTGCGCCATCCCGATCGCCGCCGATTCGTGGGTGACGGCGACAGGGACCGGCATGTTCAGCCCGGCCGAGGGTGCGCGGCACCAGCCCTCGATCAAGGGCGCGAAGTCGGTCCCGGGATTTGCCAGAACATGCGTGATGCCCCGCGCCCGGAGCGTCGCGAGCAGGGCCTCGGCGGCCGTGGTGACGGGCAGGTGACGCATGGCTTCCTCTCCGATCGCCACGGCATCGTGCCGCCCCGCTCGACCTTCCGCCAGCCTCGTCCGCGTGCTTTGTTCCGGCCCACACCGGGGAGGACAATCGCCATGTCGAACGCCGCCGATCTCCTGGCCCAGCTCGCTTCGGCCCTATCATCGGGATCGGTGAAGGTCGTCGACCTGACGCAGACGCTGCGGCCCTCGACACCCGTCATCCAGCTGCCGCCGATCTTCGCCCCCTCGCACGCCTTCGCGATTCAGGAGATCTCGCACTACGACGATCGCGGACCCGCCTGGTACTGGAACAATATCAGCATGGGCGAGCATACCGGCACGCACTTCGACGCCCCGGTGCACTGGATCACCGGCTCGAAGCTCGACCAGGCCTCGACCGACACCATCCCGGCCCAGCGCCTGATCGCACCCGCCTGCGTGCTCGACTTCTCGACGGAGGCGGCGGACGACGACGACTTCCTGCTGGAGCCCTACAACGTCCAGCACTGGGAGGAGCGCCACGGCCGGATCCCTGAGGGCTCCTGGGTCCTGATGCGCACCGACTGGAGCAAGCGGACCGACCCCGCGGCCTTCCTCAACGCCCGCGACGACGGCCCCCACGTGCCCGGCCCCACCCCCGACACCATGCACTTCCTCGTCGAGGAGCGCGGCATTTGCGGCTGGGGTGTGGAGACCGTCGGCACCGACGCCGGTCAGGCCGGCATCTTCGACCCGCCCTTCCCGGCCCACAACATCCTCCACGGCCACGGCCGCTTCGGCCTCGCCAGCCTCACCAACCTCGACCAACTCCCGCCCAAGGGTGCCCTGATCGTGACGCCGCCGCTCAAGATCGAGAACGGCTCCGGCAGCCCCTTACGCGTGCTGGCGCTGGTACCCGCCTAGCGTTGCCCGCCGTCGACGTCGATGACGGCTCCCGTGGTGAAGCCGTTCTCCAAGAGGAAGCGGACGGCGTGCGCGACGTCGTCCGCCGTTCCGGCCCTACCGACGGGCAGCGCTTCGCCGACGCGGCGGAAGTGATCGCGCTGGGCGTCGGGCGAGAGGCGTGCCGACCAGAGCGGCGTGTCGATCATGCCCGGGGTCACGACGTTCACGCGCCGCGGTGCCAACTCCAGAGCAAGGGTTCGCCCCAGGGCCTCGATGGCCGCGTCGACGGCCGCCAAGGTCGACACGCCGGCCATGGGCTTGCGGCTGATCCAACCTGAGAACAACACGATCGAGCCGCGCTCGATCAAACGCGGAGCACCGTACTTTACGCAGTAGTATTGCCCCCAGTACTTGCTCTCGAACAGTGCGCGGGCCTTGTCGGTGTCGAGTTCCAGGACATTGCCGCGGACGGTACCGGCCGCCGCCGTCACCAGATGATCGAACCGCCGACAGTCGGCAAAAAACGTGCGGACGGCATTCTCGTCCGTCACATCGACCGCTGCGGTCTCGACGGGGCCCGGCACCGTCGCCGCAGCCTCGGCAAGCCGCTCCGGATCGCGCCCGAGCAGCACGGGCGTGGCGCCAAGGGCCGTGAGGTCGCGGGCGAGCGCCCTGCCGATCCCGCCCGATCCGCCGGTAATGACGACCCGCTGCCCGGCGAAGTTGGTTTCGGTCATGGCGGCTCCGATCCGTCTGGTCGCGTGAAATGGGCAGCAAGCCGATCGGCCGCCGCAGAAACGAGAGCCAGGTCGTCGTAGAAGTCGGTCTGGCCTCGCGACTCCGTCCAGACCAGCGACTTTCGTCCCGGCACGTTGTCGTAGAACCGGTGCGCCCAGCTCGGGGCCAGGGCGCGGTCCGAGTGGATCATCAACACCGGTGCGACCAGCCTCGGTGCCGCCGCCTGCACGTCGAACGGCAGGAAGTACTCGCGTGACATCACCGCGAACTCATTAACGTAGGTCGGCACGGCCGCCCGGCGCGTGTAGTAGTCGACGGTATCGCTCGTGCTCATCGCTGCATCGCCGAGGGCGGCGGCAGCCGGAATGACCTCGACGGTCCCGTCCGCTTCGTACCGCATTCGGGCCCGTCGGCCCTGCTCGACCTTGGCGTCGAAGCCCGTGGGATCCGACCGCCTCATCTCGTTCGGGTCCCGGTAGTAGCCGGCGACCGCACCGAAGGCGGCGAGATCCTCGTCACCCGCCGCGGCCCAGGCGGCATAGCCGGAGCCGAGGCACACCCCGCAGAGCCCGACCCTACCCCGATCGACATCCGATCGTCCCCGACGAAAAGCGAGCCCGGCCTTGAGGTCCGCGATCTTGCGGTCATGGCGTTCGTACTGCCGGGGCAGGCCGCCGCTCTCCCCGAAATGCCGGTGATCGAGCGCCAGCGCCAACACACCACGACGCGCCAGCGCGGCCGCGTACACGCCCGTCACCTGCTCCTTCACGCTGGTCATCGGACCAGCGACCACGACGGCCGGCCCTCCGGCGGAACCGGCGGGTCGATGAAGATCCCCGATCAGGGCTTCACCGTCCGCCTTCAGTTCCACCCGCTCGCGCACCACGGCGAGCCCGGTCATCTATCTATCCACAGGTAGGTAGAACTCACGACAAAAGTCCCCTTCGCTACGGCTTCGCCCGCTTCACCATCTCGAGGATCGCATCGCCAGCATCTCCGACCCGGTTCGGCTGGGCGAAGAGACGGCTGGCGAGCAGAGCACCTTCCAACGCCGCCATCGCCGTCCCGGCGAGCCGGCGACGCTCGGCTGGTCGCAGCGAGCGGTTCATGGCACCCATCTGCCGCGCGAGCCAACTCTCGACCATGGTGAAGAAGGCCCGCACCTCGCCGCGCAGATCCTCTCCCAGCGTCTCGAAGTCGCTGGCCAGCATGCCCACGAGGCAGATGCGGTCACCGGCAGCGGCCGTTTCCGAGAACAGACCGAAGAACGCCCGCAGCCGCGCCTCCGGTGACAGATCGGTGCTGTGGTCGAGACCGTCGAGCACCTCCGCCACCGTGGCCGCGTAGTCGCGCACCAGGTCGATGCCGAGATCCTGTTTCGTCGGAAAGTAGTAATGGACACTGGCCGACTTGATGCCCGTCGCTGCGGCCAGGTCGCGAAAGCTGAACGCGTTGAAGCCGCGCCGCTGCAGCATGTCGCGCGCCACCGCCATCAGCTGGTCCCGAACCGTCACCGCTTCGCCCTCGGCCATGCGTAGGTATCTATCTATCAGATGATAGACTGACAAGCCGTCAGGGCAATCAGTCAGCCAGAGCTGCGCTGGATACCCGGAGCCGATCAGCCTTTCTTCACCTCGACCTTGCGACGCCCGGCCTTGGCGTCGTCGGCCTTCGGCACGGTGACCGTCAGCACGCCGTCCTTGAAGGTCGCCTCGATCCCCCCGGGGTCGGCATCCTCGGGCAGGTTGAAGCTCCGCTGAAAGCTGCCGAAGCGCCGCTCGGAGAGGTGGAAGCCCTTCTTCTCCTCCTCCCGTTCGGCCTTCTTCTCGCCCTTGATCGTCAGCGTGCCGCCGGCCAGCGTCACCTCGACGTCGCTCTCCTGCAGCCCCGGCAACTCGGCGGTGATCCGATAGTCCTTCTCCTCCTCGACCATGTCGACGGCCGGGAAGGTGCCGCCGAACATCCGCGCCAGACCACTCCGCGGCTCGACCTCGACGGGCTTGCGGCCGAAGCCGCCGAACCCCGCCAGGAAGTCGTCGAACAGCCGATCCACCTCGTCGCGCAGGCCGACCAGCGGATGGTCGCCGCCGCCCTTGCCGGACGCCGAACCGCGGCGCTCGCCCTTCGTGCCCGTCTCGTCCATGTCCGCCTCCATTGCGAAGCAGGCCCCACACGGGGAGCCATCTTCCATTGGAGCATGGAAACCCGCGTGGCGCATTGACGGAGATCAAACGCTGCAGACGGCGAGGCGCTCCGGCCGTCAGGTAAGCGGCAGCAGCCGCCAGCTGCGCCCAGGCCGGATCACCTGCCGGCGCGTCGGATCGATCCGGTCCGGCGGGGTCCCGCTGATGATCGCCTTGATGTCGTCGATCACCTCCCGCCGGATCCGGTAATACTGATGGCAGCCATGCTCCAGGATGGTCTCGTCGACGAGGCTGCAGTCGACGGTGAACACGCGCGGCGTCAGCCGCGGCAGATCGGACGGACCGTCGGTCCCCAGACGGTTCGGGTTCAGCTTGGTGACGTCGCTGATTTGCAGCGCCCGGTCGTCGGTGCTGTGGTAGACATGAATCGACTGGGCGAGTTCGCTCAGCATGCCGAGCTTCTCGTCGTCGCCCAGGGCATCGTCGTCCTCGTCGGCGGCGACCAGGAGCGCGTTCTTGAACAGCCGCGGCAGCGGCCGCTTGCCGAGTTGCCGATGCAGCGACAGGACGGCGTGGCGCAGCGCCCAGTTGCCCATGCTGTGGGCGATCAGGTTGAGCCGCTGCCCGCAGCACTTCAGCTCGTCCGAGGTCGGCACGCGCCCCGCTTCGCGCGCGTCGAGAATCGTCTGCCGATCGTCGCGGAACACACTCACCATGAAGTCGATGAGCGCAATCAGGGCCCGCGCCATGGCGAGGCCCGACATCTGCGCGTCGTCGCGGTCGCTGAAATACTCGGTCGCCGGAAACGTCTTGCCGTTCGAGGGCCAGGCGAAGACGAAGACGATCGGATCCGGCTCTCCCGGATCGCTGCGCTGCGCGTAGAGGGTCTGCAGGGCCGCTGCCCGCATGATCGAGTTGTCGAAGTCGTTGGCGAAGCCGTGCAGGTAGACGAGCACGTCCCGCTCGTCGTCCTTCAGCTGCTGCCGCAACTCCTCGAACATGCCTTGCGAGGCCCGCACGAGCGGCCCGCCCCGGCGCGCCGGCTTCTCGCTGTAGAGCCGCTTGCCGCGGACGGCATAGCCGTCGTCGGCGGTCGGGTCCGGACCGACCTGCACGACGTCGGCCACGCCGACCCGGAAGAACTGCGGTCCGCTCTCGTCGAACCGCTCGCCGAACTCGGCCGAGGAGGGCGTCTCCTTCAGGATGTTGCGGTTCGTCGCGAAATGGATGTCCATGCACTTCCCATGAAAAGCATGACGCTAGGGGGAATGGTACCAGAATTCAGTCCTAGAAGCCAGGGACGAGGACTGCGATGACAGCGGCCTCTGGTCTGCTTCTGCTACCTTCGCTCCTGCTCGCCGGCGGCTCCCTTCTGCGCTCGGTGCCGGGCGAGTGGAGCCGGAGTGCGCTCCTCGCCTGGTCGGCCGTTCTCCTCGCCCATCTTGCGGCCCAGATCGCGGCACCAGACCTCGTCTGGCTTCGGCCGCTCTTCCTGGTCCTGGCCTTCGCCGCCCTGGTCCTGGGCGCAACACCCGGCCTCATCGTCGCCGCACTGGGGCTCGCAGCACTGGCTCTATCGCCATCGCTGCCCGCACCAGCGTGGATTCCGGTTCTCGCCGCCGTCGCCGCAGCACTCGGCGCCGCCCGGGCTTTCTGGTGACGAGCTTACGATTGGACTTCCCGTTCCGTTCTGCCAAGTTGCCGCGAGCCGGCCGCAACGAGCCGGCGGGGAGGCTATAGGTTGGGCGACGGGACAGTCGCGTCGGCATCGGACCGTCCGGTCCTGGAGTTCGTCGGCCTGACCAAGCGGTTCGGCGGGACGCTGGCCGTGGACCGGATCGACCTCGACGTGCGCGCCGGCTCGATCCTGGCCCTCTTGGGCGAGAATGGTGCCGGCAAGTCGACGCTGATCAAGATGCTGGCCGGAATCCACCCGATCGACGAGGGTGAGATCCGCTTCCGCGGCGCTCCCTACCGGCACCGGCCGCCGCTGGCCGGCGAGGCGCAGCCGATCGCCTTCATCCACCAGGATCTGGGCCTCATCGACTGGATGACCGTGGCCGAGAACATGGCGTTCGGTCAGGGCTTCCCCCGCCGCGGCGGCCTGATCGACTGGCGCCGTGCCCGCCGCGAGGCGTCGAAGGCTCTCGAAGCCGTCGGCGGCGACATCGACCCCGAGGCCAGGATCTCGAGCCTGTCCCGCACCGAGCGCTCGCTCGTCGCCATCGCCCGTGCGCTGGCCGTCGAGGCCGAGCTGATCGTCCTCGACGAGCCCTCGGCCAGCCTGCCGGCCAACGAGGTGGCGCGCCTCTTCACCATTCTCCGCCGTCTGCGCGACCGCGGCACCGGCATGATCTACGTCTCGCACCGCCTGGACGAGGTGTTCGAGCTGGCCGACGAGGTCGCCGTCCTGCGCGACGGCAGGCTGGTCGGCCGCGGCCGCGTCGCCGACACGAATCCCAAGGACCTCATCCGCCTCATCGTCGGCCGCCCGCCCGAGCAGGTCTTCGTCCGCCCCGCTCAGGCCGCCCGATCCGCCGCCGCCGAGATCGACGGCCTCGTCTCGGGCGAGGCCGGGCCCGTGTCGCTGCGCCTGCACCAGGGCGAGATGGTTGGCCTTGTGGGCCTGCGCGGTGCCGGCCAGGAGGCGATTGGCCGGGCGCTCTTCGGCCTCGCTCCCTGCCATGGTGGCAGCATTCGCATCCACGGCGAGGAGCCCGACCTCTCGACCCCAGAGCGGGCCATGGCGGCCGGCATCGGCCTTGTCGCCGCTGACCGCACCGGCGAGAGCCTCGCCATGCCGCTCAGCGTGCGGGAGAACCTGTTCATCAACCCGGCCGCCCGCGGCCGCCGCCTGCGCGACTGGCGCAGCCCCAGGCAGGAGGTGGCCGAAGCCGCCGAGACCGGCCGCCGCTTCGGCGTGCGCCCGAACGAGCCGACGCGGCCGGTCGAGATGCTCTCGGGCGGGAACCAGCAGAAGGTGGTCCTGGCCCGCTGGCTGGGCCTCGACCGCCGCCTCCTGATCCTGGAGGAGCCCACGGCCGGCGTCGACGTCGGCGCCAAGGCCGACATCTACCGCCTGCTCGACGAGGCGCTGGCCCGCGGCCTCGCCATCCTCGTCGTCGCCACAGACTTCGAGGAGATCGCCAACATCTGCCACCGAGCACTGGTCTTCAGCCGGGGTGCCGTCGTCGCCGAGCTCGACCGCGAGCGGCTCAGCGTCGGCAGCCTGCTGGCCGCCGCCTCGGCCGGCGACCACGGAGCCGCCCACGCATGACCTCGCTGCGCTCCAATGCGCTGGAACCCTCGCGAGGCGAGCTGTCCCGCCTGCCCTTCGCACAGCGGATCGCCCGCCTGATCCCCGTCTATGGCCTCGTCATCCTGACCGTGCTCCTGGCCCTGCTCTTCTCGATCCTGCTGCCCGACACCTTCCCGACGATGCTGAACCTGCGCTCGATCCTGAGCGACAAGGCGGTCATCGCCCTCCTCTCGCTGGCGGCGATGATCCCGATGATGACCGGCAAGATCGACCTCACGGTCGGCTACGGCATCGTCCTCTGGCACATTCTGGCGATCAGCCTGCAGGTGCACATGGGGCTGCCCTGGCCGCTCGCGGTGCTGATCGTCCTCGTCCTGGGCCTGCTGTTCGGCCTGCTCAACGGCCTCCTCGTCGAGGTCGCCAGGATCGATTCCTTCATCGCGACACTCGGCACCGGCACCATCATCTATGCCATTGCCTTGTGGTACACCGGCGGGCGACAGGTCATCGGCACCCTCTCGCCCAGCTTCTTCACGTTGAACAGTGCGAGCCTGTGGGGCATTCCGGCACCCGCCTTCTATGTCGTGGCCGTCGCCGTCGTCTTGTGGATCGCCACCGAATACCTGCCGATCGGCCGCTATCTCTACGCCATCGGCGCCAACCCCCGCGCCGCCGAGCTGAACGGCATCCCGACCCGGCGCTACGTCATGGGTGCGTTCATGGCGTCGGGCCTGATCACCGCCTTCGCCGGCGTCATCCTGGCGGCCCGCCTGCGCATCGGGCAGGCCAGCGTCGGCCTCGAGTTCCTGCTGCCGGCACTGGTCGGCGCCTTTCTCGGCTCGACCACGATCAAGCCCGGGCGCGTGAACGTCTGGGGTACGGTCGTCGGCGTCGCCATCCTCGCCGTCGGCATCTCCGGCATCCAGCAGTTCGGCGGGGCCTTCTGGGTCGAGCCCCTGTTCAACGGCGTCACCCTGCTCATCGCCATCGGCTTCGCCGGCTGGACCGGCCGCCGGCGCGCCGCCCCACCCATCCTGAAACCGATCACCGAGAGCCCGGCACGGGCCACCGAGGGGAGCTAGACCATGTATCGTCGATCCATCCTGCCGCTGGCCGTCGCCGGCGTGGCACTCCTGGCCGGAGCGGCCACCGCCCGCGCCGACGCCTTCCTCGACGAGGCCAAGGCCGTGGTCGCCGCCGCCACCGGCCGCGCCGACAAGTGGGACGGCCCGACCACCGGCCCCAAGGCCCAGGCCGGCAAAACCGTCGTCTATGTCGCTGCCGACCTGCGCAACGGCGGCATCCAGGGTGTCGCCAACGGCTTCGAGGAGGCCGGCAAGGTCCTGGGTTGGACCACCCGCGTCCTCGACGGCCAGGGCAGCGTCTCGGGCATCGATAGCGCCTTCGGCCAGGCGATGGCGCTGAAGCCCGACGGCATCGTCATCGGCGGTTTCGACATCGTCCAGAACGCCGCCAAGATCGAGGACGCGGCGAAGCAGGGCATCAAGCTCGTCGCCTGGCACGGTGCCCCGAAGCCCGGCCCGGTCGACGGCACCGAGGTCTTCTTCAACGTCACGACCGACAGTGCGAAGGTCGCCGAGGTGGCGGCCATGTACGCGATTGCCCAGTCCGACGGTAAGGCCGGTGTCGTCGTCTTCACCGACAGCGCCTACGCCATCGCCCTCTCCAAGGCGCGCGCCATGGAAGAGGTCGTCAAGAAGTGCGCCGGCTGCACGGTCCTCTCCTTCGAGGACTCGCCGCTGGCCGACGCGTCCGGCCGCATGCCGCAGCTGACGACCTCGCTGCTGCAGCGCTTCGGCGACAAGTGGACCTACAGCCTCGCGATCAACGACCTCTACTTCGACTTCATGGGCGCTTCGCTGATCTCGGCGGGCAAGGATCCGGGCGGTGCGCCCTACAACATCTCGGCCGGCGACGGCTCCGAGTCGGCCTATGAGCGCATCCGCACCGGCCAGTTCCAGGCGGCCACGGTGCCCGAGCCCCTGACCCTCCAGGGCTGGCAGCTGGTCGACGAATTGAACCGCGCCTTCGCCGGCGAGAAGTCGTCCGGCTACTTCGCGCCCGTCCACCTCGTCACCAAGGACAATGTCGAGTTCGACGGCGGCCCGAAGAACGTCTACGATCCCGACAACGGCTATCGCGACGCCTACAGGAAGATCTGGGGCGTGAACTGATCCATTCGGGACGAGAGCCCGGTCCTCCGGGCTCTCCTGCCACTACGCCTTGCAGGCGGCCTCCGCCTTGAGGGCGGTCTCGTCGAAGATCGCTTCCAGCTCAGGACTGACCCCGCGCAACCCGTCGACCACCTCCCGCGCCCAGGCGACGTAGGCGAGGCGACGCTCGACCGGCCACTTCGCCGGCGGGCTCTGCGCCAGGGCCCGCAGATTGCTCGTCTTGTCGGCGAGCTTCAGCATCTTGGCACGCCGGCTCTTCGACGGCGCATGCTCGACCTGCCGTCGCTTCCGCTCCGCCTTCGGCAGCGACTTGTCGTCCGTCACCTCGGCGACGAGACCGGCCACGTCCTCGCCGAACGTGGCGGCCACCTCGGCCCGCGTGGTCGCCGTGTCCTCCACCACGTCGTGCAGCAGGGCTGCCGCGACCAGCCCCGGATCCGACCCCTCGGTCGCCTCCGCCACCAGGGCCGCGACCTCCGCCAGATGGTTGACATAGGGCTCGGCCGCGTCGCCTTTGCGGCGCTGGTGTTGGTGGCGCTCAGCGGCGAACAGGAAAGCCCTGCTGAGCAGCATCGTCGCCGCTGCCGAGGCACGCGCTTCCGTCATCTCTCTGTTTCCTCAGCTCGGGTCCGGCCCTGCCTGCCGACCCCGACCATAACGTTCCAGGAGTGATCGCCCATGGCGAGCCAGGATCTGCCGGTCCCCGACTTCGCCCGCAACATGCGGCTCATCGGCCATAGCGACCAGGGCGGTCGCCCCGACGGCGTCCAGCTCATGGTCAGCCGCGGCCACGCCTTCATCGGCCACATGTTCAGCAAGGGCTTCTCGATCGTCGACGTGAAGAACCCGCGCAAGCCGAAGGCGGTGAACTACGTCGCGGCACCGGCCGGCACGTGGAACATCCACCTGCAGACGCACGGCGACCTGCTGCTGGTCATCCACGCCAAGGACATGTTCGCCGCCGCCGAGTTCCAGGACGAGCGCGCCTACTACAAGACCCAGGTCGGCCAGACGGTCGGCACCGCGGAACCGGCGAAGAAGGGCCGCGACTGGTCGGCCGGCATGGCCGTCTACGACATCAAGAACCCGGCCAACCCGAAACAGATCGGGTTCATGGCCGTCGAGGGCGGCGGCGTGCACCGGATCTGGTACACGGGCGGCCGCTGGGCCTACGTCTCGGCACTGCTCGACGGCTTCACCGACTACATCTTCATGACCGTCGACATGGGCGACCCCACCAAGCCGCGCGAGGCTGGCCGCTGGTGGATCCCCGGCATGAACACCGCCAAGGGCGAGAAGCCGACCTGGGAGTCACACCGTCGCTACGGCCTGCACCACGCCATCGTCCACGGCGACACCGCGTATGCCGCCTGGCGCGACGCCGGCATGGTGGTCATCGACGTCAAGGACCGCGCCAAGCCGCAACTGATCGTGCACCGCAACTGGTCGCCCCCCTTCGGCGGCGGCACCCACAATTGCCTCCCGCTGCCCGACCGCGACCTGCTGGTCGTGCTGGACGAGGCCGTGCTCGACAATCTGGAGGACGGGCTCAAGCACATCTGGATGTTCGACAACCGGGTGCCGTCGAACCCGATCAGCATCGGCACTTTCCCCGTACCGGCCGAGGTCGACTACGCCAACAAGGGCGGCCATTTCGGCCCGCACAATGTCTACGAAAACCGGCCCGAGGGTCTCGTCTCCTCGGACCTTATCTTCGCCACCTACCAGAACGCCGGCGTGCGGGTGATCGACATCAAGAACCCCTACCGCCCCGTCGAGGTGGGTGCGCTCGTCCCGCCCGCCCCCGAGCGCCTCGTCGACCACCGCCCGAACCGCTCCAAGGTCATCCAGTCCTGCGACGTGTTCGTCGACAAGAACGGCCTCATCTATAGCAACGACTACAATGGCGGCCTCTACATCATGGAATACACCGGCTGAACCTCGACGGCGGGACGATGCGCCGCTTGCATCGGTCCCGCCCCCATGGCATCCGCCGGCCATGCACATCGCGCTGACCACCCGTCGTCATTGGTGGCGCTCCTCCTAAGGAGCGGCGCGTCGTCCTTTTCGTCCCAGATGTCGCCGCCGTCGATCGGCCGGCGACATCGTCCTCTCCCCACCTCGCTTCCGATCTCGGCGGCTCCCAACCGGAGAGCCCCCATGAACGCCTGTCTCGAGAAGCCCGTCATCCTCACCGGCGACCGGACCACCGGCCCGCTCCATCTCGGCCACTATGTCGGCTCCCTGCGCAACCGCGTCCGCCTGCAGGAGACGCACGACCAGTTCCTGCTCCTGGCCGACACCCAGGCGCTCACCGACCATGCGCACGACCCCGACAAGGTCCGCCGCAACGTGCTGGAAGTGGCCCTCGACTATCTGGCCGTCGGCATCGATCCCGACCGCACAACGATCTGCGTCCAGTCCGCCCTGCCGGCTCTGGCCGAACTGACGATGCTCTACCTCAACTTCGTCACTGTCGCCCGGCTGGAGCGCAACCCGACGATCAAGGACGAGATCCGCCTCCGCGGCTTCGGCCGCGACATCCCGGCGGGCTTTCTCTGCTATCCCGTCGCCCAGGCGGCCGACATCACCGGCTTTCGGGCCACCGTCGTCCCCGTCGGCGAGGACCAGGCGCCGCTCATCGAGCAGACCAACGAGATCGTGCGCCGCATCAACCACCAGGCCGGCCGCCGCCTCCTGCCGGAGGCCGAAGCCGTCATCCCGCCGGTCGGCCGCCTCCCCGGCGTCGACGGCAAGGCGAAGATGAGCAAGTCCCAGGGCAACGCGATCCTGCTCGGCGCCACGCCCGAGGAGATCCGCGACGCCGTGCACCGGATGTACACCGACCCGAACCATCTCCGTGCCGCCGACCCCGGCACCGTCGAGGGCAATGTCGTCTTCACCTGGCTCGACGCCTTCGACGAGGACACGGCCACGGTCGCCGACCTCAAGGCCCACTACCGCCGGGGCGGTCTCGGCGACATGGCCCTGAAGCGCCGGCTGGAAGCGATCCTCCAGGACCTCTTGGCCCCCATCCGCCAGCGCCGCGCCGCCTACGCTGCCGACCCCGGCTATGTCCTCGACATCCTCCGCCGCGGCACCGAGCGCGCCCGCGCCGTCACCGAGACGACCCTCCGCGACGTACGCGCCGGCCTCGGGCTCTTCCGCTTCGCTTGACCGCCGCGAAGGACTTGCGCCGACGATCTGTTCACTGTCATTTCTGAACCAGAACATTGGAGACCTCGACTAACTTCATGGAAAGTCAAGGGTTACGGGAGCAGAGAGCGGGTGTGCGGCATCGCTGCGATCTGGCGTCACGAGGGAGCCTCCGAGGAGGACCCACGTCGGATCGCGGCGATGACCCGATCCCTCGCCCACCGCGGCCCCGACGACGAAGCCTACGCGCTGGTCGACCGCGGGCGGGGGAAGACCACGGTCACGCGCAAGTTGAGCAGTGACGTCCCGGCCGACCTGCTGCTCGGGGTCCGCCGCCTCGCCGTGACGGACCTGGGTCCCCACGGCGCCCAGCCCGCGACCAACGAGGACGGCAGCATCCTCGTCGTCCTCAACGGTGCGATCTTCGACCATGCCGACCTGCGCGCCGACCTCATCGCCCGCGGCCACGTCTTCCGCTCGGCCTCCGACACCGAGGTCATCGCCCACGCCTACGAGGAATGGGGCGAGACCTGCGTTACCCGCTTCAACGGCATGTGGGCGTTCCTCCTCTGGGACGGCCGGCGTCGCCGCCTCTTCTCCTCCCGCGACCGCTTCGGCATCAAGCCGCTCGTCATGGCACGCACGCCCGCCGTGACCGCCTTCGCCTCGGAGCCGCAGGCCCTCCTCGTCGGCGGAATCGTGACGTCCGCCGCCGATCTCGCCGTTGTCGGGCAGTGGCTTGCCCCGGGCATCCCGATCCTCGGCAGCCGCACGCCCTTCATCGGCATCGAGCAGGTGCCGCCGGCGACGAACCTGATCCTCGACGCCAACGGCCTGCGCTCGTTTCGCTACTGGGACTGGCCCGCTCCGGCCGAGCCCGCCGCCACGGCACCCGTCGAGGCGTTCGGCACCCTTCTCCAGGACGCGGTTCGCCTGCGCTGCCTCGCCGACGTGCCAGCTTCGCTCCTGCTCAGCGGCGGCATGGACTCCTCGGCCATCGCCGCCCTCGCCGGCCTGGACGGTGCCGGCGACACGCTCCCGGCCTTCACCGCCACCTTCCAAGGCCACAAGCTGGACGAAAGTCGCCATGCCACCGCCGCCGCCGACCATGCGGGCCTGCCGCTGACCCTGGTGTCGGGCGATCCGGTCGATCTCGACCGCGGCCTCGACGCCACCGTCCAGCATCTGCAAGGCCCGCCTGCGCTGGGCCAGATCGTCTCCCGCGACCTTCTGCTGGCAGCCGTCGCCCGGGCCGGGCGGACGGTGGTCCTGGAGGGCCAGGGTGCCGACGAGCTGTTGGCCGGCTACGGCGATCGGTGCCTCGGCCCCTATGTGAGGGCCGCCCTCGCCGCCAGCGACCTACTCGGCGCCGCCCGTGCCCTGGTGCGGCCGCAAGTGCTGCGCGACGTCGTGCTCCCGAGACTACGCCGTCGTCGGACGGGCCCGAACCTTGCCGTCACTGCACTGCTGCGGCGCGACATGCGCGTGGATCGTCCTCTCCCCCGCCCGGTCGCCTCCGGCCGCGATCCTCTGACGGCCCACCTGATCGACGACCACGAGCGCGCCGTCCTGCCCTACCTGCTCCATTTCGGCGACGCGATCTCCTCCGCCCACGCTCTGGAATCGCGCCTGCCCTTCCTCGACCACCGCCTGGTCGAGATGGTCACGCGCCTGCCCGTGCGCTGGAAGCAGGACGGACCGGTGGGCAAGATCGTGCACCGTCGGGCCATGGAGGGAACCATGGCGCCCGCCGTGCTGGCGCGACGCGACAAGATGGGCTTCGGCACACCCATGGCCCGCTGGCTCACGCCGCGCGTCCTGGAGCGCTGGCGTGACGAGCTGCTGACACCCGACAGCCGCACCCGCGACCTCTGCGACCCGCGCGCCCTCACCGGGCTGTTCGAGGCCGCCGGCACGACCCCGCGCGCCGCGTCGATGCTGTTCCGTGCCGCCGGCGTCGAGCGCTGGTGGCGCCGCTGGATCGACGCTCCCGCCGCGTCGCCCGCCTACTCGGCCGCTTCCAGCATCACGTCGTTCACCGGCACCTCGCACCCGGCCTGATCCGGCACGCAGGTCTGCCGGGTCCGGTCGCCGACCCCGCTCCACAGTTCGGCATGGACCTTGTGCCGGAACGCGCCGAGGGCGGCACCCTGCACGATCTCGGCCAGCGGCGTCTCGCGCACGTTCCCGACCGGGCTGTGCCGCGCCATCACACAAGGGTAAGCCGTCCCGTCCGGCGTGATGCAGAGCTTGCCGGCCCAGCAATGCCCGCAGAGTTCGTCCTGCTGTTCCGGTACCGACCCGATCTGCATCGCCCGCCCGAGCTTCCGCGTCGGCGACACCGTGACGTGCTGCACGCCCATGGCGCGCAGGAACCGCTCGGTCTCGGCCACGTCGCTCTCGGCCTGATCGACCACCGTCACCGCGGCCGATGTCGGAATGCCCGCTTCCAGCAGCACGCGCAGATTGCGCAAGGACCGCGCATGGCTCGTACGCACCCGCGTAATCGCGTCGTGCGCGGTCTCGTCGCTCGAATGGATCGAGGTGAGGAACCGGATATCGTTGGCGGCCGCGAAGGCCACGGTTGCGGGCTCCAGCTTCGTCAGGTTGGTGAACACCTCGATCGTGCCGAAGCCATACGCCTTGGCGTCGGTGAGAACGGTGCCGAAGTCCTTGCTCAGCTGCGGCTCGCCACCAATCAGTTGCAGCTTGCCGCAGCCGAGATCCCGCGCCTGCCGCATGACCCCGCGATAGTCCTCGACCGTCAGCAGGTCCCGGTTGCCGCTGTACGGCCCGGAATCCGTGTAGCAGTGCACGCAGTTGAGGTTGCAGCGATAGGTCAGCTCGAGCCAGAGGAAGTCGAGCCCCCGCCCGAGCGAACCGTAGCCCGCGTCCGTTTCTGCCGTCCCGGTCGCCAGATCCATCTCGGCCCCGCCTCGCGACGTCCCCCGTGGCCGCGGACCATGCCGATGTTTCGAGCCCGAGGCGAGGCGGCCAGTTGCCGCCATGACATGCCGGAAACGCATTCCGCATCGCACTGAAACGACCGGCTCGGACGCTGCCCTCCATGACGGATCCGAAGGATCCGCCGACCAGGGTAACGGACCATGCATGCCGACATCGACTTCGCCGTCGACCGCACCACCCGACAGGAATGGCGGGTCGTCCACGAGTACTGGTTCCCGCCCCACCTTCCCACAGCCGATGCCGCGACCCATCGTAAGACGTTCGAGTTCTGGTTCGCCGGTGGAGCCAACCCCGGTCTCTCCGCCTTCGCCGACCTCGTCGATGCCGCCATACGGCAGGAGCTCGACCATTGGCGCACGACACCCCAGGGCCGCCTCTCCCTCATCCTCCTGCTCGACCAGTTCCCGCGCGGCCTCTTCGCCGGCCGACCCGAAGCCTATGCCGGCGACGCGCCGGCCCTTCGCCTCGCCCTCGAAGGCCTTGAGATCGGCCACTACGACGCGCTGCGGACACCCTGGGAGAAGACCTTCTTCTTCATGCCGCTCGCCCACGCCGAAGGCCCGTTCCACGTCCGCCGCCTGAAGCGCGTCGTCCGCCTCGCCGAGCGGGTCGCCGCCGAGGCACCCCCCCGCCTTCGCCCCCTCTACGCGTTCTCCGCCAGCCAGCCGCGTGCTCATCTCGACGTGATCCGCCGCTTCGGCCGCTATCCGCACCGTAACGCCATCTTCGGCCGCCGCTCCACGCCCGAGGAACTGGCCTATCTGGCTGAAGGAAAGCTCGTCCACCAGCGCCGCCCGCCCGAGGTCGACGCTACCGGTTGACTCCACGATACGAGACGCCATTCTCCTATCGTGGACAGCGAAGCCGACCTCCTCACCCTCATCGGCACCCGCGTCGCCGACCGGCGCGCCGCCCTCGGTCTCACCCTCGACGAGGTGGCGGCCCGCGCCGATGTCAGCCGGGCCATGGTCTCCCGCATCGAACGCGGCGAGGTCCACGCCAGTGCCGTCGTCCTCGATCGGCTCTGTTCCGGCCTCGGCCTCACCCTCTCCGCCCTCTTCGCCCGCGACGCCGCTCCACCACTCTTGCGTCGCGCCGACCAGCCCGTCTGGCGCGACCCCGCCACCGGTTATCTCCGCCGTGAGGTCGCCCCCTCAGGCACCGGCTCGCCCGTCCGCATCGTCGAGGTCGAGTTCCCGCCCGGTGCGGAGATCGCCTTCGAGCCCACCCGACACCGCGTCGTCGACCAGCATGTCTGGGTGCTGGACGGCACGATCGAGGCCACGCTCGGCGACACGACGTGGCGACTCGCCAAGGGCGACTGCCTCCACATGCGCCTCGGCCCCGGCAACGCCTTCCGCAACCCCGGCCCGAAGCCCGCCCGCTACGCCGTCATCCTCACCTCGGAACCGGTGCCATGAGCCACGAGATCCGCCTGCTCACCCCCGCCGAGGCACAGGACCGCTACACGGATCTCGTCGACCTCCTCGTCGACGCCGTCGAGAACGGCGCCTCGGTCAACTTCGTGTGGCCGATGACCCGCGAGAAGTCGGCACGCTGGTGGACCGGCGCCCTCGCCTCCCACGCCCGCGGCGAGCGCCTGATCTTCACGGCCGAGGCCACGGGGCGCGTCGACGGCACCGTGCAACTCGTCCCAGCCCCGCAGGAGAACCAGCCCTTCCGCGCCGACCTCGCCAAGATGCTGGTCCGCAGCACCGCGCGCCGCCAGGGCATCGGCACGACCCTTCTCGCCGCCGCCGAGACCGAGGCCCGCCGCATCGGCCGGACCCTCCTCACCCTCGACACCGAGACCGGAAGCGACGGCGAGCGCCTCTATGCCAGCGCCGGCTGGATCAAGTTCGGCGAGGTCCCCGGCTACGCGCTGCGCGCCGACCTTCCGACCCCCGACCCGGCGAGCTTCTTCTACAAACGGCTCTAGCCCGGCGCCGCCAGCTTCTCGATCCTCTCGCTGTCCAACTCGCCGTCGGCACCCCAACCCGACGCGTCCTCCGGCACCGTCGGGCGGAACGCGACGTAGAGCTGGAATCCGCGCCGCGCCAACTCGGCCGGCGGCAGCGACAAAGCCAGCCGCGCCATCGCCGCCTCGAACTCCGGCAGCGCCGCCCCGAACTTGGAGGCCAAGTACTTCTGCACGCTGGCCGGAGCGATCGCCGCCCCTTTGCTGGTGGCTCTAAGGCCATCCGGCGTCACCACCGTCGGCACCGCCCGGCCCAGGAGGTCGACGACGATCTCCTCGCCCTCGGCTGCCTTCTCCCGCCGCTCGCGCACGCCCTCCGGGCTCGGCGTGAAGATCCCGAGCCGTGCTCCCTTCGAGGCCGCCGTGATCCCGGCGACGGCCCGTCCCAGCGTCAACGCCTCCTCGTGGTCGAATCCCAGCCGCCCGGCGACGATCGTGGCCCAGAGTGTGAGCACCGGCGCGCGGTTGATCCGGATCGTGGTCATGCCGTTTCCCGCCATACGGATGTACGTATCGAAATGTGCGCGACGGGGCCTTCCGTCCTATGCTCTGCCTGCCCGTAGGACCGGGCAAGACCAGGGGGACTCCTCATGCGCCTCGTGCTTCCCGCACTGCTCGCCGCCACCCTCGCCCTCGGCATGCCCATTGGCAGCGCCGACGCCGCAACCGCCCAGCAGCAACGGATGACCGACTGCAACGCCGCCGCCAGCGAAGGCAAGTTCAGCGGCGACGCCCGCAAGGAGTTCATGACGGTCTGCCTCAAGGGCGATGCCGCCAGCGAGGCCGCCGCCAAGGACCTGACCCCGCAGCAGAAGCGCATGGCTTCCTGCAACGGCGAGGCGGCCGAGAAGGGCCTCACCGGCGACAAGCGCAAGTCCTTCATGAGCAGTTGCCTCAAGGGTGCGGCCCCGATCGCCAGTGCCGAGCAGGCCTGTGCCGCCCAGGCCGACGGCAAGAAGCTGGCGGGTGCCGCCCGCACCTCATTCATGACCTCCTGCATCAAGAACAGCGGTGCCACCACCGCCGCCATGACGAAGGAGCAGACCTGCACCGGCGAGGCCGACACGAAGAAGCTGGCCGGTGCCGCCCGCACAGCCTTCTTGAAGAAGTGCATCGGCAGCTGAGTCCGCGCTGTCCCAGCGGCAATAATGCCGCGCCATGCCCCTGTGCCGCCGGGACCAATTGACCCGGCGGCCACGAACGCGCAAGCCTCGCTCCGATGGCGTCCGTGAAGGACTGAAAAGGGAAGCCGGTGCGGCCTTGGGGCCTAAGCCGGCGCTGCCCCCGCAACTGTGAGCGGCGAGCGACACCCGACGCGCCACTGGTCCCTCTGGGCCGGGAAGGCGGGTGGAGCCGGGACCCGCGAGCCAGGAGACCTGCCATCATCGGCCCGGTGCACGGCCCTTGGGCGGTACCGGTATCGGCACGGTGGGTGCGGCTAGGGAGTTACGGATGCACATCGAGCCCGGCGTCGTCGACGGCGCCAAGATCGTCCTCAGCTATGCGACGGCGGCCGGCGGCCTCGGCCTCGCCGCGAAGATGGCGCGCGATACCGTCCGCGAGGACGGCGGCGTCAAGGCTCTGGTCACCCGGAGTGCGGCGGCGACCGCCCTGGTCTTCGCCTTCTTCGAGATCCTGCCGCACTACGCGGTCGGCGTCTCCGAGGTGCATCTCATCCTCGGCACCACGCTGTTCCTCCTCTTCGGCGCCGGACCCGCCGCCCTCGGCCTCGCCGGCGGCCTGCTGGTGCAAGGGCTCTTCTTCGCGCCTTGGGACCTGCCGCAGTACGGCATGAACGTGACCACCCTGCTCGTCCCGCTCTGGGCCATGAGCCTGCTCGCCCGCCGCGTGATCCCGACCCGCACCGCCTATGTCGACCTCGAGTACCGCCAGGTGCTGGCGCTCTCGACCGCCTACCAGGGCGGCGTGGTCGCCTGGGTCGCCTTCTGGGCCGTCTACGGCCAGGGCTTCGGTGCCGCCAACCTCGCCGCCATCGGCTCCTTCGGTGCCGCCTACATGGCGGTGGTGATCGCCGAGCCCCTGATCGACCTCGCGGTGCTGGCCGTCGCCAAGACACTGGCACGCCCCGGCCGCGACCCGCTGCTGACCTTCCGCCTCCACCACGCGGCGGCCTGATCCCGGCCACCCCGGCGGCCGCCGCCGCCGGGGTACCGGTTCGCTCGATACTGCCTCGCCGGAAGCCGGTGGCTTGGGCTAGGTTCGTCTCCTTCGAGGAGACACGCGATGGCCGGGCAGGATCTCCGCAGTCGTTTCCGCGACGTCGTCACGAGCGAGAACGAGCTTCGTGCTGTCGTCGGGCCGGCTCAACAACGCGCCCTCGACAAGGTCGTCCGCACGATCGACGGGCAGGCCCGGGCCTTCATCGCCCGCTCGCCCTTCCTGTTCCTCGCCACCCGACGCGCCGACGGCCGCATCGACGTCACCCCGCGCGGCGATCCGCCGGGCTTCGTGCGAGTGCTCGACGACGCGACCCTCGCCATCCCCGACCGCCCCGGCAACAAGCGGATCGACACCTTCCGCAACCTGCTGGCCGACCCGCATATCGGCCTGATCTTCATCGTCCCCGGCATCACCCACACGCTGCGCGTGCACGGCGAGGCCGTGATCGTGCGCGACCCGGAGCTGCGGGAATCCATGGCCGAGCAGGGCAAGGTGCCCGATCACGCCCTCGTCGTCGGCGTGACCGAGGTCATGTCCCACTGCCCGAAATGCATGCTCCGTGCCGGCCTCTGGCAGGTCGATACCTGGCCTGGGCGTGACGCTCTGCCGAGTTTCGCCGAGATGCTGAAGGCCCATACGCAGATGCCGGCCCCGGTCGACGACATTCAGGCCATGATCGATAGAGCCAGTCGCGAAACGCTCTACTAGCGGCGGACCGGCTAAACAACGCAACGGAGGATGCCGTGCCCAAGGCCTACTGGATCGCCACCTACCGCTCGATCACGGACGAGACGGCGCTCGCCGCCTATGCGACGCTTGCCGGACCGGCGATCCGCGATGCCGGCGGGCGCATGGTCGCCCGGGGAAACCCGGCGGCGGTTCTCGAAGAGGGGCTGAACCTGCGCGCGGTGGTCATCGAGTTCGACTCCGTGGCGGCCGCCCTCGCCGCCTACGAAAGCCCCGCTTATCAGAAAGCACACGATGCGCTGGGCGACGCCGCCGTCCGCGACATCCGCATCGTCGAAGGCGTCGAGTGACCGGACGAGCCGCATGATCCCATCCTCCACCTTCAACGCCAGCGACGGCGCCGCCTACGAGCAGATGATGGGCCGCTGGAGCCAGCGGCTGGCCGAGCCCTTCCTCGACGTCGCCGGCCCCGTCGCCGACGGCCACATTCTCGACGTCGGCTGCGGCACCGGCAGCCTGACCCTGGCCCTCGCACGCCGCTCCCCGAACAGTCGCGTGCAGGGCCTCGACTACTCCCCCGACTACGTCGCCTTCGCGCGGGCGCGGACGGACGATCCGCGCCTCGCCTTCCAGCAGGGCGACGCCTGCGCGATGCCCTTCCCGGACGCCGCCTTCGACCAGGTCCTCTCCCTCCTGATGCTGCACTTCGTGCCCCGCGCCCCCGACGCCATCGCGGAGATGCGGCGCGTCGCCCGGCCCGGAGCCACCGTCGCCGCCACGGTCTGGGACGCGCGCAGCATGGTCGCCCACCGCATCATGCTCGACACCGCCGCCGTGATCGACCCCGAGGGCGACGCACGCCGCGCCCAAAGCCTCGTCCGCCCGATGACCCGCCCCGGCGAACTGGCCGCCGCGTGGCAAGCAGCCGGCTTCCGCGACGTGCGCGACACCACGCTGACGATCCGCATGGAGTTCGCGGACTTCGACGACTTCTGGAGCCCCTATCTCGGCGGCCAGGGCCCGGGTGCAGGCTACGTGACCGCCCTGGATGGCGCCGCCCGCGACCGGCTCCGCGACCATGTCCGCCGCGCCTACCTGGACGGCGAGGCGGACGGCCCCCGCTCCTACACCGCCGCCGCCTGGGCCGTGCGCGGCATCGCCCCAGGCTAGGCTTCCGACAGCATGCGCTGCCCGTGGCCGAACCGTTCGCGATAGTCGCGCGGACTGAGCTTCGTCGCCCGGCCGAAATGAAGGCGCAACGTCGCCACGCTGCAAAACCCCGAGAGGCGCGCCACCTCCTCGACCGGCAGGGCGGTCGCCTCCAGCAGGCGCCTTGCAGCGTCCACCCGCACCCCGGCCAGCCAGTCGCCCGGCGACGTGCCGGTCGCCTCGGAAAAGCGGCGCAGGAAGCTGCGCTCGCTCATCGCCGCCTCGCGCGCCATCGCCGCCACCGTCCAATGCTGCTGCGGCGCCGCGCGCACACGGTCGAGCAGCGGGGCCAACCGGCTCTGCGGCCGCTTCGGCACCGGCCGCTCCACGAACTGCGCCTGACCGCCGCTGCGATGCGCCGGCATGACGAGCCGCCGCGCCACGCTGTTGGCGGCTTCCGCTCCGAAGTCGGCGCGCACGATGTGCAGCATCAGGTCGATGCCCGCAGCCGACCCCGCCGACGTCAAGACGCGGTCCTCCTCCACATAGAGCACCGACGCGTCGACCTCGACCGCCGGGTGCGCCGCGGCCAGCGCCTCGGCATAGCGCCAATGGGTCGCCGCCCGCTTGCCGTCGAGCAGCCCCGTTGCCGCCAGCACGAACGCTCCCGAGCAGATCGACGCCAGCCGCGCGCCACGCCCATGAGCCGCCCGCAGCGCCTCCGTCAACGGCGCCGGCACCGGCAGGCCGGCCCCCTTCCAGCCAGGCACGACGATCAGGTCCGCACGCTCCAAGAGCGCCATCCCGCCGTCGACCTCGACCCGTAGGCCGCCATGCGCCCGCAGCGGCCCGGGCTCGATCGCGGCCGTCGCGAAGCGGTACCAGCCCGGCCCCATCTCCGGCCGCGCCAGCCCGAACACCTCCGCCACGATCGCGAACTCAAAGGTGCAGAGCCCGTCATAGGCCAGCGCCACGACGAGCGGTCCCGTGGTCCCGGCCTCGGCGAGAACCGACTCTGGCGTGATCTTGTGCATGGATGGCATTCCTGCCACTCGCACCCGCCGAGCGGAAGCGTGATCGTGCCGTCAGCACCCGCACGAGGAGCCGACCATGCCCAGCGCCGTCGCAACGATCCCCGCCGCCCCGCCCGCCGAGGCCGAGGCGCACTTCGCCGCCGAGTTCACCTTCGAGACCGACTGCTGGGACGTGCACGATGCCCTCGGCAAGGGGGCCGACTTCGTCCTGCTCGACGTCCGCTCGCCGGCCCTCTTCACCCGCGGCCACGTGCCAGGAGCGTTCAACCTGCCGCACGGCAAGATCATCGCCTCGAAGCTCGCACCCTGGCCCGAAGGTACCCTGTTCGTGACCTATTGCGCCGGCCCACACTGCAACGGTGCGGCCCGCGGTGCCCTGCGTCTCGCCCGTCTCGGCCGCCCGGTGAAGATCATGGCGGGCGGCATCGCCGGCTGGCTGGACGAGGGCTTCGCGCTGGAAAGCGCGCCTGTGGCTGCCGAGGTCGCCCCGAGCTAGCCGGCCTGCAGCCGCGCCAGGTTCGCCTGCGCCTTCTCACGCACCTCGGGCTCGAACTCGTCCGCGAAGTCGAGCACGATCCGCTCGAAGGCGCAGTCCAGCCGCCCATGCCGCGCGAACACCTCGAGTCCCGGCGACATGTCGTGCGCGATCACCGCCCGGGCGACGACCTCCTTCGCACCCAGGCGCTTGACCTGCGCGTCGATGCGCTGCGCTGGGGTCCGCTTCGCCTTCGTCGTGTGCGCGAGGTACGCCTCGTAGATCCGCGCCGACTCCTTCACCCGCTCGCCCAGGTCCAACTCCGCACTCGGCCGGCCGCGCTGCGCGAACAGGGCCGCCTCGCCGAGTTGGCCCAAACGCTCGTCGATGGCATCGATCAGCTCCGGCGCACCCGCATTGCCGAGCCGGGTCTTGAAGCCCAGCAGCCAAGTCTTGTCCTGCGATCGCATGATCGACGGGATCGCCACCGCCGGATTGGGCCCTTTCGCCGCCAATGCGTGCGAAGATTTCATCGCTGTCGCCTTCTTACATTTTCGCGAGGGAGTTCTGCCGGGCGCGCCGCGAATTGGCCGGGCACGGAACGGCATCTTCACTCCTTGTAACCGCCAGGGTCTCGATTCGTAAGGGCCACCGGCGTCGCAGCCTCGGCCGGAGCGCTCCAACAAGACGGTTCCCCAACCCGACCGGGCGCGCCATCCTCGCCGCCGAGCCCTCGACCCAAGGACCCGCAGCCATGATCCGCACCGGCCGCCAGTATATCGATTCGATCCGCGACGGCCGCCTGGTCTACGTCAACGGCGAGCGGGTGAAGGACGTCGCGACCCACCCGATGTTCAAGCCGCTCGTCGACATCCGGGCGCGCATCTACGACCTGCAGCACGACGCCCGCACACAAGCCGTCATGACCTCTGTCGAGGACGGCGAGCGCAACGCGATCGGCAACAAGCTGCCGCGCACGCAGGAGGACTGGTGGGACAAGCGCCGCGCCACCGACCTCGTGCTGGAGGAGATCGGCGGTGTCGTCACCCGTGTCGGCGACGAGACCGTCGGCGAGATGTGGTCGCTGTTCGACGGCCAGGACGTGCTGAACGAGGTCGATCCCAAGTTCTCCGCCAACATCCGCAACCACATCCAGCGCGTCCTGCAGGCCGACCCCTTCCACGTCTCGGCCAACACCGATCCCAAGGGCGACCGCTCCAAGCCGCCGCAGGAGCAGGACCCCGACATGCTGCTGCACGTGGTGAAGGAGACCGCTGCCGGCATCGTCGTCCGTGGGGCCAAGTACGAGACGGCCGCGGCTTATGCCAACCAGGCCTTCACCAAGCCCACCATCGCCAACTGGGGCAACGACGCCTACTCGGACTACGCCGTCGGCTTCATCTGCGATCTCGGCTCGCCGAACCTGAAGTTCATCTGCCGCACGGGCTTCGCCGGCCGCGCACCCGAGCGCGACTACCCGCTGAGCAACCGCTTCGACGAGGTCGACACCCTCGTCGTCTTCGACAATGTGCTGATCCCCTGGGAAAACGTGCTCTTCTACCGGCACACCAAGGCCGCGGCCTTCATCCGCGCAACGCTGCACCGCTACTCGGCCTTCGCCTTCGTCCAGCGCAATCTGAAGCTGGCCGACATGCTGATCGGGGCCGCCCTCTTCAACGCCCGCCAGACCGGCCTCGACAAGCAGCAGGCGGTGCAGGAGAAGCTCTCCCAGCTCGCCGTCTACCGCGAGGGCATCAACGCCCATCTCACGGCCGCTATCGCCCTGGCCGAGCGCAGCCCCGCCGGCCTCATGATGCCGAACCAGTCGCTACTCTACACCGGCCGCGTGCTGGCCTGCTCGCAGCTGCACGAGATGATCCACATCGCGCGTGAGCTCTGCGGCGGCCAGATCTGCGTCACCCCCGACGTCGCCGCCTTCGAGGCCCCCGAGACGAAGCCCTGGCTCGACAAGTTCTACACGGTGAACGAGGGCTGGGTCGCCGAGGACCGCCGCAAGCTCCTGGCCTTCGCCCGCGACCTCGTGAACAGCGACTATGCCGGCCACCGCCTCACCTTCCAGCTCTTCGCCCAGAGCCCGCCCTTCGCGCATCTGGCGGCCGTGTACCGCAACTTCGACTGGGACGGCCCGCTCGACTTCGTGAAGAAGGCGGCCGGCCTCTCCGACAATGTCATGAAGCCGACGAAGCGCCCGCCCGGCGACGGTGCCGTCCGGCAATGGTTCGAGGAGCACGGAGCCCACACGAAGATCGCGGCCGAGTGATCGCCATGGCCCACACCCGTCTGCGCAAGTTCAACACCAAGGACACCTACCCGGAGCAGAAGCTCGACAACGACCTCTGCCAGGTGGTCGTCGCCCGCGGCACCATGGTCTTCGTCCGCGGCCAGGTCGGCCAGGACCTCGACACGGCGACGAACGTCGGCATCGGCGACGCCGCCGCCCAGGCCGACCAGGCGATGGCCAACATCGCCCGCCTGCTGGACGAGGCCGGCGCCAGACTCGAGCACATCACCAAGATCACGATCTACCTGATCGATCCGCGCTACCGCGAGGCCGTCTACCGCACCGTCGGCCGCTGGCTGAAGGGTGTGTTCCCCGTCTCCACGGGCCTCGTCGTCTCGGCCCTGGCCCGCCCCGAATGGCTGGTCGAGATCGACGTCACCGCCGTCATCCCGGACGCCTCCGCATGACCGAAGCCGCCCTCCGCGCCCTCGCATCCTGCGCCGCCGAGCCCTTCGAGCGCGCGCACGCCATGCCGCCCGCCGCCTACACCGATCCCGGCGTGCTGGCGCTGGAGCAGGAGCGCATCTTCGCCCGCGAGTGGATCTGTGTCGGCCGTGCGAGCACCCTCGCCGAGCCCGGCGCCTACGTGACCCTGGAGGTCGCCGGCCAGCCCGTGGCCGTCATCCGCCAGCCCGACGGCACCATCCGCGCCTTCTCCAATGTCTGTCTGCACCGCATGTCGACGCTCTTGGAGGGCTCCGGCCGCACCGCCGCCATCGTCTGCCCCTACCATGCCTGGACCTACAATCTCGACGGCACGTTACGCGCTGCCCCGCACATGGACCGCAGCGACGGTTTCGACCGCACCGCCTGCCGCTTGCCCGAGCTGCGCTGCGAACATTGGCAGGGCTGGGTCTACGTCACGCTCGACCGCGACATCGCCCCCGTCGCCGAGCGCCTGGCCCCGCTCACCGAGATGGTGGCACCCTACCACATGGAGAACTACGTCGAGACCTTTCGCGAGGAGCATGTCTGGGACACCAACTGGAAGATCCTCGCCGAGAACTTCATGGAGTCCTACCACCTCCCGATGCTGCACCGGGGTACCATCGGCCCCTACTCCAAGATCGAGGAGATGGACTGCCCGCCGGGGCTCCCGACCTTCAACTATCACTGGATCATCAAGGACGCGACGCTGCCCATCGGCAACGCGCACCTCGACAACCGCCACCTCGAAGGCCAGTGGCGCAAGACCACGGGCCTGTTCGCCATCTACCCCTCGCACATGATCACGCTGACGCCGGGCTACTTCTGGTACCTCGTTCTCCAGCCGCGCGGCGTCGGCAAGGTCCACATGCTCTTCGGCGGCGGCCTCGCCCCCGAGTTCCTCGCCGACCCGCAAGGCCCGGGCTACATGGCCCAACTCAAGGCCCTCCTCGACAGGGTGAACATCGAAGACCGCACCGGCGTCGAAGCCGTCTTCAAGGGCCTGAACGCCCCCCTCGCCCGCGCCGGCCGTCTCTCCTGGCTGGAGCGCCCGAACTACGACTTCGCCCGCTATCTGGCCGAGCGGCTGGTGTAAGGGTGGGTGCAGCGGCAGTCGGTTGCACGGTCGAAACCTCTATATTGTGGACTACTTTGTCTCGCTACATGGACCGCAGATATTCAAAGCACCGAATAGTGAAATGTTCGTGAACGACACGGCCAACGAGTTCCGCCTGCTCCAGCCGTCCGCGACGTCGCTCCCACACCTCGCCGGCCTCGGACTCGCCGCCCGCCGCCGATGCAAGGCGGCCTGATCCCAACCCGGCTCCTGTTCCTCGATGCCTCCCTGCCCTAGGCTGAGCACCGGTCGGCCAACCATGGCCGAGCGAGATCAGGGCAGGAGGCACCTCATGACCACACCCTTCGTCATCGCCGCCGAGGCGGCGGCCGAGACGCTGGACTGGGGCAGGATCACCTCGCTGATCCGGCCGGCGAACACGGGTGCGAAGGACCTGGCGATCGTCCACGCCCACTTCTTTGTCGGCCAGGGCCACGCCTTCCACCGGCACACTTATCCGGCAGCGATGCTGGCGACCAGACGATCTAGGAGCTGAAGTCCTTCGCGCAACACGGTTCGCCGCCACGTCGGATCGCTCGGGCAGCAGACGTTCTGGTACTCTTCGCGCAGCCGTACGAAGTCGGCGTCGTCACGGCCCTCGAAACGGAGCCATCGGTCCAGTCGACCGGCCCGGAACATGGTGTAGTCGTCGGCCGTGCCGAACTCGACGACAGCACCGCTCACGGTCGCGTCCGGCAACTCCTGACCGATCGCGTTGCAGAGCAGACCACGGTAGGCCGGGACCCGACCAGCCCTGTAGACGATCTCCGCCTCGGCGCCCGTCCAGAACGCGGGCTGCAGCACCGCGCCCTCGTTGCCGATGCCCAGGCACACGACCTCGCCGAAGTCGCCAAGCCCGGTGTGCCAATCGATGAAGCCGATCCTCGTGGCACCCTCGAGCTCGTCCCGGACGATCCTTCGGAACGTCAGGTTCGACCATTCCGGCGTGCGCCCGGCGTAGTAGAGCCCCTCCGGCCGGTGCGTCTGCCCTTCAAGCATCTCCGTCTCGATCGCGGCACCGTTCGCGTCGAGGTAGGCCCGGTAGGCTCGGTAGGCATCGAGCATCCGCCCGGCGTCGAGACTACCGGCAGGTGCCGTCTCGTGGAGGAAGGGCAGGAGCCGATCGTAGGCGGCATTGAGCCGAGAATACTCGTAGGCGGCGAGAAAGTTGCGGTTCAGGTCGACATTGTTCTCGGTCGTTCGGGTCTTGAAGGAGAACGCCCACGGATTGACGGCATGAACAAGAACGATGCGGACATCCGTGCGGTCGGCCAAGCCCGACCGCGTCGTCAGCCAATGATGGAAGATGGCCGCACCACAAAATCCTTCGGCACCGTGGACGCCGGCGATGGAGACGACGGCGCGGTCGGCATGCGCATCGCCGAGAATGGCAACGTCGCACGCCAGGACTTCGTCTTCCGCACCCCGCAGATCATCCCGTTCATAGGCGCAGAGGCGCGCACCACGGGCCGTTGCGGCCGAGAGGAACTTCCCCCGTGCCTCCCGATAGGTAGAGGCAAAGCTCGACATGGGCGCCTCACGACATCGACGACTGGCCGAGGGGTACGGCCTTCACCATGGCAGGTCCACCGCGTGCCGGACGTGCCGCTGTTTCGGCGACCTTCCGACACGACTAAGCTTCTGCCCGTTGTATCGGCCAGCCACGGCCGACCGAGATCAGGGCAGGAGGCATCTCATGGCTAAACCCTTCGTCATCGCCGCCGAGGCGACGGCCGACACGCTGGACTGGGGCAGGATCACCTCCCTCATCCGGCCGGCCAACACCGGGGCGAAGGACTTGGCGATCGTCCACGCCCATTTCTTCGTCGGCAAGGGCCACGACTTCCACCGGCACCCGCGCCAGGAGGAGGTGATCTACGTCCTCTCCGGCAAGATCGAGCAGTGGGTCGACCGGCAGAAGCATCTCCTGGGCCCGGGTGACGCCGCCTTCATTCCGGCCGACACGGTCCACGCCTCGTTCACGGTCGGGGAGGAGGAAGCCAGCATCCTCGCCGTCTTCGGCCCCGCCGTCGGCGACGGCTTCACGGTGGTCGACATGGCGGGCGAGGCCCCCTGGAGCACCATCCGCGGCTGACCCGCCGGCACCTCTTCTCCCCGACGCGGTGACCCGCCGGGCCTACCCCCACGTATCCTCTTCCAGCGGGGAGACATGCGATGCCGATCACGGCCCTCTATGCCGGCCTGCTCGTGGCCATCTACCTCTACCTCACCTTCCGGGTGATCGGGCAGCGGCGTGCGAAGGGCATCGACCTCGGCGACGGCGGCGACCGCCTCGCCGCCCGCTACATCCGCGCCCACGCCAACTTCGCCGAATACGTCCCCCTCGGCCTCGTCCTCCTCCTCATCCTCGAGATCGACCATTGGGCGGACTGGATCCTGCACGTGCTGGGCATCGCCCTCGTCGCCGGCCGCGTCCTGCACGCCCAGGCCTTCTCCGTGCCCGAATACCGCGCCGCCCCGCGCGCCGCCGGCATGGTGCTCACCACCGGTATGCTGGCCGTCGCCGCGCTCCTGTGCCTCGTCGACGGCACCGGGCTGCGCTGAACGGCGGCTCGGCAGCAACCGGGGGAACCCGCTGCCATCTCCGCCGTTGTCCGCTTCGCCATGAAGGAGGGGTACGCCATGGCCGCGGCCGCGGCGCGTGAAGCTGAGCTGACCCGGTCGCCGCAGACCATCCTCGTCGTCGAGGACGAGGTCCTCGTCCGGATGGTCATCGCCGATTACCTGCGCGGGTGCGGCTTCCACGTCATCGAGGCCGCCACCGCCGACGAGGCGATGACGGTCCTGCGCTCGGACGAGCATGTCGACCTCGTCTTCACCGACGTCCAGATGCCGGGCAGCATGGACGGCTTCGGCCTCGCCCGCTGGATCAGGGCCGAGCGCTCCGGCATCCGCGTGATCATCACCTCCGGTATCGAGCGCGCCGCCGACAAGGCGTCCGACCTCTGCAAGGAGAGCCCGCTGTTGGGCAAGCCGTACCACCCGCAGAAGGTCGCCGAGCAGATCCGGGCCCTCCTCGCCAATGCCGAAGACAGGTGCGATCCGCCGTCCGAGTGACAGGCCCGCGATAGCGCCGATCACGAGAGCGTCAACGCGCTCGCCAGGATGGCCCCTCGCGCCTTGACCGGCCCCATTCCGCACCGCAGGCTCGCAAAATCTTCGAGCCGCAGGATCGCGTCGCCATGGCCACTTTCACCGTCACCACCACCGCCGACGTCGTGAACGCCAATGACGGCGTGCTCAGCCTGCGCGAGGCCGTGACCAAGGCCAACGCGACGGCGGCCGCCGACAAGATCGTCTTCGCCGCCAATGTCGAGGGCAACACGCTCACCCTGACCCAGGGTGCCCTCTCGCTCACCACCGACATCACCATCGACGGCAACCAGAACAACGACGCCACCCGCGTCACGCTGAACGGTGCGGGCACCACGCAGCACTTCCGCATCGGAGCTGTCGACGCCGACGTCCAGCTCACAGACATGGTCCTGAGCAACGGCTCGGGGCGCGCCGGCGAGTCGATCGAGCTTCAGGCTGGCCACCTCGGGGTCACGAACTGCGACTTCAGCAGCAACACGGCACAGGACCTCGGCGGCTCCATCATCGTTCTGGGCTCTGCCACACTGGCCGTCGACGGCAGCAGCTTCGCCTACGGCACTGCCGCAAACGGTGGGGCCATTTTCGTTGCCGACGGCGCCAGCGTCGCCGTGCGCTCGAGCGAGTTCCAGGACAACCTCGCCATGCAATCGGGTGGCGCCATCTTCTCTACAGGCGACCTGACCATTGCCGACAGCCTGGTCCTGGGGAACACGGCCGACAAGTTTGGCGGCGGCGGGATCGTGTCCTACTACGGCAGCCTGCTGGTCCAGCGATCGACCATCGCCTCCAACACTGCTTACCTGGCCAGTGGCGGCGGCATCCTCGCCTATCAGGGTCCGGTGACGATCGAGGATTCGACGATCGCCCACAATCAGGCGACCCAAAGCGTCAACAGCATCGGCGGTGGCATCGGCGTCTTCAGCGGCAGTCTCGTCCTTCGCGGCAGCACCGTCACCGACAACATCATGAACGGCAGCGACGGCGGCGGCATCGGGCTCAGCAGCTCGACGCTGGACATCGCCAACAGCATCGTCGTCGGCAACCGCGCCGCCCCGGGCGGTGCGCAGGACGTTCTCGGAGCGATCGCTCTCTCCGACGGCCACAACCTGTTCGGCTCCACGGTCATGGGTGCCGTCTCGGGGGACCGCCAGAACGTCATCGGCAGCAGCATCTTCCCGACGACTAACGCCTCTACGGGCGGCGGGATCTTGGACGCCACCCACACCGTCCCGCTGCTCCTGGTGGCGACGAACCCCGCACTCGGCGGCGGGGAGCCCTTCACCGCCTTCCTCGTCGATCAGCACGGCACCGCCCGCCCGCTACCGGCCGGCACCCTGCCGGACCTCGGAGCCGTCGAGAGCAACTTCGCCCTCTCGACGACACCATCCGCCAACAACGATCTCCTCACCGGCACGGGAGCCGCCAACACCATCTCGGGCAAGGCCGGGGCCGACTACATCAAGGGCCTGGGTGGTGCCGACACGCTCAACGGCGGCGACCTCCTCGACGGCGGCACCGGCAACGACAAACTGAACGGCGGCAACGGTATCGACATCGTCACCTACGCGTCCGGCACCACGGCCGTCGTGGTCGATCTCAGCGGCACTACCGACACGGCGAAGCGCGGCAGCGAGACCGACACGCTGACCAGCATCGAAGGGGCCATCGGCTCCGCCAAGGCCGACACCTTCAAGGGCGACGCCAACGCCAACTGGTTCATGGGCGGCCTCGGCAAGGACACCTTCACCGGCGGCGGCGGCCACGATTTCTTCGATTTCAACAGCACCGCCGATTCCGGAGTCGGCGCCGGCAACCGCGACATCATCAAGGACTTCGCTCCCGGCACCGACCATATCGACCTGATGGGAATCGACGCCGACGCGAACATCGCCGGCAACCAGGCCTTCCATTTCGTCGGCACGGCTGCCCTCACCGGCCCAGCCCAGGTCGGCTACGAGATCTCCGGCGGCAACACGATCGTCCACGCCAGCACCGATGGCGACGCCGCCGCCGAGATCGAGATCCAGCTCACCGGCATCAAAGCGCTGACGGCGACGGACTTCTACCTCTGACCTCGCCCACCTCGCGGTAGAGCCGGCGCCTTGGTCTTGAGCCGTTTCAGCGAGTTGGCGCCTTCGTCCTTGACCGGTTGAATTCCGCATCTAAGCCTTGCGGAATCCACAGCCGCAGGACCTCCCGATGGCCACGTTCACCGTCACCACGGCCGCCGACGTCGTGAACGCTAGTGACGGCAAGCTTAGCCTGCGCGAGGCGGTGGCCCAGGCCAACGCCACGGCTGGTGCCGACACCATCGTCTTCTCCAGCGCCATCGAGAGTGCCGGCGCCACCCTGACGCTGAGCCAGGGCGAGCTCGCCGTTACCAGCGACATCACCATCGACGGCGACAGCAACGATGACGGCTTCACCGTCGAGCTCAGCACGAACTTCCAGGGCCGCGTCTTTCACGCCACCGGTGCCGCCACCGACCTCGTCCTGCGCGATCTCGTCATCTCCTCCTCGGGCTTCACACCCGGCTCCGCGCTACCGGGAGCGGCCGACTGCGGTGGTGCCGTCCTGGTCCAAAGCGGCAGCCTCGCCGTGCAGAACGTCGCCTTTGCCGCCAACGTCGCCGGCGTCGGGTCGCTGGGCGGCGGCGCCATCCTCGCCGATACGGCCAGGGTGTCGATCGACGACGCCAGATTCGTCGGCAACAGCGCCACCGTGGGCGGCGCCGTACGGCTCTACTCGGCACAGGCCACCATCGAGGACAGCCGCTTCTCCGGCAACGGCAGCTACCAGTTACAGACGGGCTCGGGCGGGGCGATCTATGCGAGCGACAGCGATACCACCCTCTCGCGCACCAGCCTGACGGGCAACATCGCCAACAGAGGCGGCGCCCTCGCCCATTTCAATGGCCACACCACGATCGTGGACAGCGCCATCGCGGGCAACACCGCCACGACGACGGAGTATGCGAAAGGCGGCGGCGTCTACGCTGTCGCCGGTAGCCTCGCGGTGCTCGGCACGACGGTCACGGGCAATACGGTCTCAGGAACCGTGACAGTTGGCGGCGGCCTGCACCTCGGCTCCATCGACACGACCATCGAGAACAGCATCGTCGCCGGCAACCGACTGGGAGCACTCTACAGCGCCGCCGCGGACATTCGAGGTGCCGTCAGCCTCTCCAACGGTCACAACATCTTCGGCACCACCGTCACCGGCAGCATCGCCGGCGACCTGCAGAACGTCGCGGCCAACCTCCTGTTCGCCGCCATCGACCCCGCCACCGGCGGCGGGCTGGTCGGCCGCAACGGTGCCGTGGCCCTGCTCGCCGCCATCGCCAACCCGGCCCTGGGTGGTGCGGACCCCTTCGCGAACGCCGTCGACCAGACCGGTGGCGCCCGCCCCCTTCCCGCCGGCAGCCTGCCCGACGCCGGTGCGCTCGAGCGCAACTTCGCCCTCTCCACCACCGCATCGGCGAACAACGACCTGCTCACCGGCAACGGCAGCGCCAACGCCATCTCGGGTCTGGCCGGCCACGACTACATCAAGGGCCTGGGTGGCAACGACACGCTCAACGGCGGCGACGGCGGCGATCTCCTCGACGGCGGCACCGGCAACGACAAGCTGAACGGCAATGCCGGGATCGACATCGTTACCTACGCGTCCGGCACGACGGCCGTCGTCGTCGACCTCAGCGGTGCCACCGACACCGCCAAACGTGGCACCGAGACCGACACCCTGACCGGCATCGAGGGTGCCATCGGCTCGACCAAGGCCGACACCTTCAAGGGCGACGCCAACGCCAACTGGTTCATGGGCGGCCCCGGCAAGGACACCTTCACCGGCGGCGGCGGCCACGACTTCTTCGACTTCAACAGCACCGCCGACTCCCTCGTTGGCGTCGGCAACCGCGACATCGTCAAGGATTTCGCCCCGGGCACCGACGACATCGACCTCATGGGCATCGACGCCGACGCGAACGTCGCCGGCAACCAGGCCTTCCACTTCGTCGGCACCGCCGCCCTCACCGGCCCCGAGCAGGTCGGCTACTTCACCTCCGGCGGCAACACGATCATCCGCGCCAGCACCGATGCCGACGCCACCGCCGAGATCGAGATCCAGCTCACCGGGATCAAGACGCTCACGGCCGCCGACTTCTACCTCTGAGGCGACATCCCCTCCGGTCCGCGCTACACCGTCGGCCGACGCGCACCGCCTGTAGGGGGGCTGCCCCCGTGCCCTTCGCCATCCTCGCCCTCGACAAGCCCGACTCCACGAAGCTCCGCGCCGACCTGCGCCCGACCCACCTCGCCTATCTGGAGCAGCACGCCCCGCAGCTCCTGGCCGGCGGTGCGATCCTCGGCGAAGACGGTGCCACCCCCATCGGCAGCCTCCTCATCTACGACACCGAGGAGCGTGCCGTGGCCGAGGACTTCGCCGCCAACGACCCCTTCCGCCTCAACGGCCTCTTCCAGTCCGTCTCGATCTACCCCTGGCGCAAGGTCTTCTTCGACGGCAAGCGGCTGATGTGAGCGCCCGGCGTGCCACACGGCACCCCGACGTGGATCATTTCCCTACATTTTCGATAGACATTTATCCATCGCTATCCGATAATCCTCCACGACAACACATGGTGGAGTGTGGAACATGTCGGACACGAGTTCCTCGCGGCGCGAGATCCTGAGTGCGGCCACCGGGTTCGCCGCGGTGGCGACCGCCGCCGGCGTCGGCCTTAGCAGTGCCAAGGCCGACACCCCGTCCGTCGGCGGTGTCGGTGCCATCCCCGAGCTGGCCCCGCAGTGGCAAAAACTCGACCTCGCCGAGATCCTCTCGCGGCCCGCGGCCTTCGTCTCGATCAGCCAGGTGAAGAGCCTCTACGAGCCCTGGGGCGTCCAGGGAGCGGAGAACCACCGCGCCCGCGGCAGCCTGCCGGCGACGGTCAAGGTGGTCGAGGCGGCCCGCAAGGCCCCCAACTTCAAGTCGTTCAGCTGGATCGGCTACGAGGTCTTCCGCCAGGACTACCCGCAGACCATCTTCGACAAGGTCCAGTACGAGACCTGGACCGGTGCTTTGAATTGGCCGCGCGAGAAGCAGCTGGAAGACAATGAGCTGGTCGACGAGCTGGCGGCCCTGGTCCAGCCCGGCGACCTCCAGTTCAACGAGCTGGCGCTCCAGAGCAGCTTCATCGGCACCCAGCTCCCGCTGGAGCTGTCCAGGAAGCGCATCGAGACCATCGTGCTGACCGGCATCCACCTCGACTGGTGCATCGAGGGCAATGCCCGCGCCGCGCGGGACAACGGCTATCTGCCCATCGTCGTCGGCGACGCCACCGCCTGCCAGAAGCCCGAGGACGAGGCCGCCGCCTTCCGCCGCATCAACAACTTCTTTGCACCCGTCATCTCGTCCGACACCTTCGTCAAGCTCCTCCAGAACAACGCCTGACACACCCCGCCCCGCCGGTATCGCCCCCGGCGGGGCGCCTTTGGTAGACCGCTGCATGTTCGCTCAAATCCTGCAGCTCACGCCCTGTAAATGTGCCATCTACCAAAGACTCTATCTAAGCACCAAGGTTTATCCCAATTCATGCCGCTATTTCGCTATACACTTTGCTCAGCGCTAAATCCATGCATGAGTTCGAATCATTTTAGAGTTCTGAAGTTGCAGAATGTAGTATAGTACAGAAGCATTTAGTCATTCCCAAGAGCAGAAACTCGAAAAATGAACAATATTGAACAGTTTTCCAGAGGACCATATAGCGCCACTGCTAACTATGTTTTTCCAAACAGGACTATGCCAATGGCAACCGAGGCAGCGAGCCAAATATTCTTCGCTCTTTCCTGCGTTCCTTTCCAGTAATCCAGTTCGTCCTTGAATTCTTGATCGAACCTCCTGCACCATTTGATGCCCCAAACATACTCTACCATAAAGTATACCGGCACCAACACCACCCACGATGCGTACAATATCCGCACCCAAAAATCGTCGATTCGAGCCGCTAAACTGTTTTGCGAACCTGCATGCAACCTCACCACAACGTATGAGAGCAAAAGTACTCCTAGAGCGGTCAGCACAAAGCGGCCAACACTCCACCAACAACTTAGTATACGGGAACCATTCATTTGAACATAAACCCTCGCCTGGAGTCTCATCAAGTTGACATCAGAACATACCATTCAATGAAGATAATTACAAGCGGCTGTTCATCCGTTGCCGACAAAGGTACTCATCAGCCGATTTGACTTCGCAACATTCTCCATAAACATGAAGTGCCTACCCCCCTCCGCCTCCTCGAAGATCTCCGCCCTCGCCCCCTTGATCTGCCGCGCTACCCACGCCTGCGACACCGCCGAGAAGATGCTCGCCCGTCCCCCGATCACCAGCGTCCGCCAGGTGATCTTCGGGATGACGTCGCGCCAATCCTGGGTGCAGTGATCGACCAGCAGGGCGGCGGCGTGCTTCCGCGGCAGCATCAGGTTCAACTCGACCACGCGGGCGAGCTTGTCGCTCGAAAAATCCTTGCCGAACATGCCGCCGACGAAGCCTTCCGTGACGGCCACCCCGTCCGCCCCTGCCAGCGAGGCCGCCGTCGCGGCGAGGCTCTCGGGCGTGAACAGGCAGCCCGCCTCCAGCTTCTCGGTCTCGGTCCAGTTGGGCCGCGCGGTGCAGGCCGGCGCCTGGTCGATAAAGATGGCATCCGTGATCCGGCCGGGTCCGAACAGGTCGAAATGGCTCCACAGCACCGAAGTGCCCATGGAGTGCCCCGCCGCGATCACCCTCTCCAGGCCGAGTCCGTCCAGGAACTCCTTGAGGTCGGCAGCGAGACGCGCCACGCGGTAGCCATGGTCCGGCTTGTCGGAGAAACCGTGGCCGCGCATGTCCAGCGCAATGACCCGGTGCCGGCCGGAGAGGCCGTCGATCTGGTCCTGGAACTGCTCCGCCCCTTGCGACCAGCCGGGGATCATGACCAATGGACGACCGGACCCCTTCTCGATCCAGCGCAGCGTCACGCCATCGCTCGTGGTGAACTCGCCCATGACCGGCCTCCCCTCTTCCCTGCGTCGAGACCAGCACCGCCGGCCGCCACCGTCAACGCCGCCCGGCGCCGATGCCTGACGGAATCGAGCGCAAGCTCACGACCATCCTGGCGGCCGACGTGGCCGGCTACAGCCGCCTCATGGCAGCCGACGAGGTGGCGGCCCTCGCTTCCTTACGCGACGGGCGTGCGGTCTTCGCCCGCCTGATCGAGCGCCATCGCGGCCGCATCGCCAACACCGCGGGCGACGGCCTCGTCGCCGACTTCCCGAGCGTGGTCGAAGCCGTCCAGTGCGCCGTCGAGGTCCAGCGCGAGCTGGCCGCCCGCAACGACGGCCGTGACCCCGACGCCGCCATGCGCTTCCGCATCGGCTTGCATCTCGGCGACGTGATGGTCGATCGTGGCGACCTGTTCGGCGAGGGTGTGAACCTCGCCGCCCGTCTGCAGGAGCTGGCCGAGCCCGGCGGCATCCTCATCTCGCAGCCCGTCTACGACCAGGTGCGCGCCAAGCTCGCGCTCGGCTTCGACTATCTGGGCGAGCGCCGGCCGAAGAACCTGCCGGGTCCCGTCTCCGTCTACCGCCTCCGCCTCGCCGGCGCGCCGCCGCCCCCGCCCGAGCCGGCTCTCTTCGAGCCGCCGCGGCGCACTTTTCCCCCCGTCGCCGCCGACCCGCTGCTGGAAGCCAAGCGCGTCGGCCTCGTCTTTATGGCATTGGCCCTCGTCAATCTCGCCACCAGCGACGCCTTCTGGGCGATCTGGCCCGGCATCGTGCTCGCCACCTGGCTCGGCCTGCGCACCGTCCCCCATCTGGCGCCACGCGCGGACCCGATGCTGCTGCGCCTCGGCGTCGCCGCCGCAGCACTCGCCGCCATCAACCTCGTTACCGACCCCTCCTATCTCTGGTTCTTGTGGCCGACCGGCGTCCTCGGCGTGCTCCACGGCTTGCGCCTCATCGGCCGGCAGCGCCGCTGAGCGGCACCCCGAGAACCACCCAGAATTAGGTTCTTGATCCTATTAGGCGGACGTGGTAGGAACAGCTCATGCCCCACCATGCCCGTCCCGCTCCCTCTTCTTCCCGGCCCGTGCTGGCCGGCCGGAAGGCCATGGCGATGCGCCGGATGGCCGTGGGGCAGCAGGCCGAGGCGGTCGCCCGGGCAGTCGGCGTGCCGGAGGCCGAGATCCGCGCGATGCTGGCCGACAGCGGGATGCTGGAGGTGCTGGCCACCTACCGCGACCTGCTCGTCCTGCCCGAGGCGCTGAAGCTGCACATGCTGCGCGTCGTCAGCGTCCAGGTCGTGCTGGAGGCGGTCGAGGAGCGCGAGCCCCGGGTCTGCGCCTGGTTCTTCCACGAGACGCAGCGTGACCGCGATCCTTTCGACGAAGTCGCGAAGGCGACACACCGGATGCTGGAGCGCACGCCGCCGCCCGAGCCGCCGCGGCGGCCGCCGTCGGCACCTCCCGATCCCCTCGCCTGCGATCCGATGTCGGATGCCTATGCCAGGCGCGCCCGGCGGCGCGTGCTGGCGATGCTGCGCCTGCGGCTGATCGAGGAACTGGCCTTCCGTCGCAGCATGCTGCTCGACGAGTTGGGCCACGACCCGCTGCAGCCCGCACCCGCCTCGCTCGACTGGCGTGCCGGCCTCAGCATGCCGCCGCTGCGGGACCGGGCCGCCGCCACCCGCGTGCCGGAGCCCCGCGCCGGCCCCTGACGTCGTGGTGGGAGAAAGGGGAGGCCTTGCGGCCTCCCCCGGCGACATCGAACATGAAGGTTCCCGTCAGTCCCCGGCCGCCGGCCGCTCGGGACCGATGCCCGTTGCGCCCGCATCCGCTACGGTGGCCCGCAGCAGCGAATGGGGAATGGGGATGCGGGCGCAGCCGAGGGACATCTACGCCGAGCCGGACGCAGATCCGGACACCTTGCGCCATCTGGGCCCGCTGCGGGCGCTGGCCGGGATCTTCGAAGGGACGAAGAGCCTCGACGTCAATCCGGGGCCGGACGGGACGCGGCGGCAGGCCTTCGTCGAGCGGATCGAGCTGCAGCCGATCGATCCCCAGACCAACGGGCCGCAGCTCTTCTACGGGCTCTGCTACCTGACCCGGATCGTGAAGCCCGGCGAGGTCGAGACCTACCACCACCAGACCGGCCACTGGCTGTGGGAGCCGACGACCGGGACGGTCATCCAGACCATCTCGATCCCGCGCGGGCTCACGGCACTCGCCCTGGGCAAGACGACGGCGGACGCAACGCGGTTCGCGCTCTCCGCCGTGCGCGGCAGCACGGTGAACGGGATCTGCGCCAACCCCTTCCTCGACGAGGCCTTCCGGACCGAGTCGCTCAAGATCGCGATCACGGTCAATCCGGACGGAAGCTGGGCCTACGAGGAGGACTCGGTGCTCCGAGTCGAGGGCCTGGACGAGCCCTTCCACCACACCGACGCCAACCTCCTGCGCAAGGTGGCCGAGCCGACGCCGAACCCGCTGATGCGCAAGGGAACCTGACAGCGAGAGCTCAGGCGGCCCGGCCGAAGAGGCGCTGGCGCATCAGCACGAAGCGGTTCCAGTCCGCGGCCTTGCTCGTCGGGTCGGCGCGGTCGCGGTCGGCCGTGCTCCAGTCGCCGCCGCCCGCGAAGTCGGGTGTCGACGAGGAGACGTGGTAGGAGCCGATGCAGACCGAGCGGCCGCAATCGCGGTGGCAGTCGTGGAAGATCAGCTCGGCGAACTCGTAGGGGCTGAGCTGCCGCCCGAGGTCGAGGCAGAACCGCCAGCGATAGCCGTCGCCTCCCGTCTGCTCGCCGGAGCCGTGCGAGGGCCGCACCGAGGCCGCACCCGGCGCGGGCCGCACGAGCTGGTAGATGCCGTCCGCGGTGAAGACATAGTGCTTCGCCTCGTAGGCCTTCGCCTCCCAGGGCGGCGGGCAGCAGAAGGTCCGCACCGGGGTGTAGAGGTCGCCGTCGCCGTTCGTCTCCCAGCGCGGCCCGCATTCGAGGCTGGCGAAGGGCAGGTCCAGGATCCGCGCCGCCCGGAGCGCGTCGTTGTGGCTGTAGCGTCCCGACCCCCAGCCGCCGTCCGGCGTCGGCTCGTGGAACAGCGCCCAGAGCTGGCGATACGATTGCGCGTTGTCCCTGGAGGGGTGGTACATCATGTCGATGCAGTCATAGTCGTCCCTGTCCAGGACGTAGGTCTCCAGCGGGTAGCCGCGCCGCGCATACATGCAGAGCGAGATGGCGATCCGCAGCCGCACGGGCTCGCCCGGGACGTCCATGGCGTAGCCCTCGCGCACCTTGCGGCACCAGCGGGACATGAAGGCCCTGTACTTGTCGCGCGCCTGCACCTGGGTCAGCCCGCGGTTCTCGACATACCAATCGAGGAAGCCGACGCCGCGCTTGCCGACCTGCAGCGAGGTCGAGCCCTGGAACTCCCAGTTCGGCCGCAGCAGCACGCGTGAGGCGCAGCCCCGGCGGCTGCCGCCTGCCAGGGTCTCGACCTGGTGCCGCATCCGCCGCCCGACCATGACGAGGTCGGCGTCGAGGTCACCCTTGATGACGTCCTCGACGATCTTCTCCTGTTCGGCCGCGGTCACCAGCGGCGACGAGCCGCTCGTCACCTTCATGTTGGGGATCGCCACCATGTTGGCGACGAGCCAGGCGCAGGGCCAGTCACGAGCAAAGTCGCGGTCCCACCAGTAGGCGGTGTGGCCGCTCTTGTCGAAGTTGAGCCAGCTGTCGGGATGGATGGTGCCGACGTCGCCGGCGCTGCCGCCCTTGTAGAGATTCCAGTCCTGCGGCCTCCAGTCCCGACAGACCGAGCCGTTGACCGCGTCGATGCCGCGGTAGAACGACAGGAAGCGGTCGGTGTTCTCCTTGCTGTAGAAGTTGTTGCCGAAATTGGTGAAGCGGCCATTGCCGGCGGAGACGAGGATACCGCCGCCGTCCCGCGTCCAGCCCGACTTCCACCACGCCTCGCCGCTGGGCTCCGGCCCGCCGTGCGAGACGTCCTCGATCCGCACCTGGAAGCTCGACGGCTCCGCCACGGCGTAGCTGTCGCCCGCCACCAGCCGTGCGGTGATCAGCCGGTCCGCCCCGACGTCCAGCGCCTCGACGTCGAACGCTTTCGAGGTCTCGCCGACCCCGAACCGGGTCACCCCGGTCCGACCCCACCGGCTCCTGTCACCCACCTCGTAGCCCAGCTTCTCCCACGCCACGACGAGACCGTTGTCGGCCGCAGGATCCGGTACGGTCCGCTGGATCATGACCCGCAGGAAGGTCGCCCGCGTCGGATCCTCACGGATGCTCGGCGCGCCGTCCGGCAAGTCCGCGAAGCGCACCTCCGGCGAGACGGCGGGCACATCGTCCGCATAGGTGAACCGCACGCTGGCCGCGGCACCGATCATGGCGTTCAGCGCACTGGCGACCCGTGCGGTGCCCGTCGCCGCCTGCACGGCCGGCAGGCGGTTCGTGGCGAAGGTGAAGCTCGTCTCGCTCGTCCCGGGGCCGATCCGCACGGGCAGCAACGGCGGATCCAGCACCACAGTCCCAGGCGGCAGGCCCTCGATGGTGACGAAGGCCGTGACCTCCAGCGCAGCGTCACCGCCGCTGCGCAGGACCTTGCCGGAGATCTGCCCGCCCTCGGTGAAGGCGGCGGCATCGAGGAGGAGATCGACGGTTACTGCCATACCCGCCGCCCCCCTGAGTGGTCGATCGCCTGTTTACTTCGTCGTCAACGACCCGAACGGCATTTCAGCTTATGGTGCGAGGCGGGCTACGGTCAACTCGCGCGTCTTTCGGGACCGCCGGACTGCTTTCGAGTTCCGTCGTCCATGGCGCCAGGGAACGGCCAACGCCCGCCGCCGTTCGACACTCCCGACAGTGAAGAACTGCGTGGAGTTGGACGATGATGAAGCGGTTCGGGCTGCTGCTGGTGCTCGTGGCGTTCACCGCCCTGGCTGGTTGCAACACGGTCGAGGGTGCGGGCGAGGACGCCGGCAACGCCGTCGACAAGGTGAAGGACATCTTCGACTAACGGCTCAGGCGTCGCTCAGCGACCAGACGACGGTCCAGTGGCCGAGGCCCGCGCCCTCGGATCCCTCCCGCCAGAGCGGCACCGTGTCGGGGACGACGATCTCGCTCAGGGGCTCGCCGGACAGGTTGGCCAGCACGCTGAGTTCGCCACCACCCACAATCCGCCAAGCGACCCGCAGGGCGCTCCCGCCCATCACCTCGTAAGCACCCGTCCCGCCGGCGATCCGGGGTAACAGCGGCACGATGTGCTCATGCCGTGCCGCCAGCACGCTGCGATACCAGTCGAGCCAGGTTCCGTGGTCGGCTCTCTCCATCTCGGACCAGTCGAGCTTCGCTGCCTCGAACGTCGCCTCTGACGCAGGATCGAGGATGCGGTGGCGTCGCGCGGGATCCGCGAACTCGGGAAACCGGCCGAACTCCTCGGCCCGGCCCCGGCGGACGGCCTCGGTCAGTTCGGGGCCGAAGTCGCAGAAGTAGGGGAAGGGTCGCTCCGTACCCCATTCCTCGCCCATGAACAGCATGGGGATGGAGGGGGCCAGGAGATAGAGGGCGGCCACGGCCCGCACGGCCTCGGGTGGTGCGAGCGCGGCGATCCGCTCGCCCAGCGCCCGGTTGCCGATCTGGTCATGGTTCTGGAGGAAGGCGACGAAGGCCGTCGGCGGCAGGTGCGCACTGGGCTGGCCGCGGCACTCGCCGTGCTTGAAGTCGCTTGGTTCGCCCTGGAAGGCGAAGCCCTCCGCCAGTGCCCGGCCCAGGCGCTCGATCTTCCCGTGATAGTCGAGATAGTAGCCGCCATCCTCACCGGTCGCGGCCACGTGCAGGCCGTGATGCAGGTCGTCCGCCCATTGCGCAGCGTACCAAGGCACCCCACCCTCGGCCGTGCGCTCCAGCCACCGCGCCTCGTTGGCGTCGTTCTCCAGCACGAGGTGGACGTGGCGGTTCCGGCCGATCGTCGCCTGCACGCGCTCGGCGAGTGCCGCCAGCAGGTGCTGGTCGCTGTCGTCCACGATCGCATGCACCGCGTCCAGGCGCAGGCCGTCCAGGTGGTACTCGTCCAACCAATAGAGCGCGTTGTGGATCACGAAGTCGCGGATCGGGCGCGAGAACATACCGTCATAGTTGATCGCCGCACCCCACGGCGTTTTGTGCCGCTCGGTAAACAGCGGCGCATAGCTGCCGAAGTAGTTACCCTCCGGGCCGTAGTGATTGTAGACGACGTCGAGCAGGACCATCAGGCCGCGGGCATGCGCTGCGTCCACCAGGGCCTTGAGGTCCTCAGGTCGGCCGTAGCTCGCGTCGGGGGCATAGAGGTAGGTCCCATCATAGCCCCAGTTCCAGCGGCCGGGGAAATCGGCGACCGGCATCAACTCGATGGCGGTGACACCGAGTGCGGCCACGTGGTCGAGCCGCTCGAGCGCGGCACGGAACGTCCCCTCAGCCGCGAACGTGCCGACGTGCAGTTCGTAGACGACCGCCTCGTGCCAGGGTCGGCCGAGCCAGCCGCTATCCGTCCAGCCATGCGCGTGCGGATCGACCACCTCGCTCGGCCCATGCACATCCTCGGGCTGCCGGCGCGAGGCCGGATCCGGCACCCGCATCCCATCCTGCAGTTCGAACAGATACCTGCTGCCGGCACCCGCACGGTCGGTGACCAGTCGGTGCCAACCCTCCTCGAGCCGCTCCATCGGCAGCACCTCGTTGCCATCCACGAGGTACAGCCCGACCCTCTCCTGTAGCGGCGCCCAGAAGGCGAAGCGGACCGACCCGTCGGGCAGCACGGCGGCCCCGAACGGCATCTCGTGCATGCGTCTCACGGTCTCGTGAGGGCCAGCATCGACCGTCCGGCCCCCGCCGGCGATGTTCGCCTCCAGCACGTCGTCAGCGCCTAACGGCCGGTTCATCTCGCAATCCTTCGTCAAGAACCCGCGCCTCAACACACCGATGGAAAGGGCGTTCCCCGTTGGCAGAGCCTACGACGCCGCTGGCTGTGGCCGATCGCACTGCGTCGCGCGAAGGGAGCCGGCAGTCTGAGCGGCGCCAGACAGGGGAGACAAGGATGCGCTGTTCCCGCGGTCGAAAGCTTGTCGCCGCTCTCGTGGGAGGTGCGGGAGTGCTCGCTGCCGGTACGGTCTGGGCTGGATCCAACTACTTCCTTCTCAACCGGGACCTGATGGTCTGCGACACGAAATTCACCGACACCTGCGACGTCGGGATCGACTGGATCGTCGGCAACATCGACAAGTTCGACGAGTGGAAGATCTGCTGGAAGAAGAAGGAGTCGTCGACCTGGCTCGACGACCATTGCGACTACAACTCCAAGGTGCGGAAGATCTCCAACACCTACTACGTGATCCCGGACCTCAAGGTCGGCGTCAGCTACCGGATCAAGCTCGAAGGGCAGAAGATCAAGAACGGCAAGTGGAGCTGCGTCAACAAGGCCAGCATCGACTATGTCGGGTATGGCGTGTACCTCGGCGCCGGCGGCTTCTGCACCGACTTCTGAGCGGTACCTTTTTCACGCCTGCCCTGGGAAGCTCGGCCCCAGCAACACCTGGGTCCACAGCGCCGGACCGCCTTCCTCTCCTGACGCAGAACCAGAGGGTGGCGAGACCCGCATCGTCGACCAGCGTCATCAGATCGCCGGCCCGGCCCCGCTTGGGCAGGGAGCCTGCACCCCGTTCGAGCTCGCCCGGCGGGACGACCGTGGCCGTCACCGGCTGCGCTTCCGGCAGCTTCGTGCGGACGGGATGCGGGACGAGATTGACCTGGGCCATCTCGTCAACACCCCGCCGCGGTCACCTACCGAGCTGGCGTCCACGCCCGGACCGGACAGACCGCGGCCGAGGAGGCCGATGCCGCCAAGGCCGAGTTCGCCCGTCCCCTGATTCGGCCCGCCTAGCCCCACCACCCCGGTCGCCGCACCACCTGCGTCGGCGAAGAGACCCTCGCCGTTCTCGCCGCCTTTCGCAACGACGCCGCGGCGGGCGACGTCACCACCGAGACCAATGACGCCGGTACCGCCGCTCTGGCCGGCGAAGGCCGCATTCCAACCGACGCCGACGATGGCATCCAGCGGCTGCTCGGGCCGGAACTCGCCCTCGTCCTCGGAAGCGCCGGCGACCTCGACCTGGAATATCGCCGAGCCGTTGAACGCGACCCTTTACTGGCCGAGCTCGACCGGCTCGATGCCGATCCCGGCATACTCGTTCGGCCCAGATCCGGGTCGTGTCGTTGGCCGGTTCGTCCGCCCCGAAACCAGGTCGTCATGGCTCTCATCGGCCCCGGCACGCGCGTCTCCTGCCCGCTGCGCCAGCATCGGCGACGATCGCTCCCGCAGGCTGGCCGGTCTATGCGCAAAGTGACGATCTTGACCTTGAGGCGACCGGCACACGCGATCGGCTTGAACATGACGGAAGGAGCGCCGAGCATGGCGCGATAGCCCGAAGGCGTTACGCACCATGTCCGCAGCCCGTCTCCTCGTCTGCGCTCTCGTCGCCGTCATTTTCGCAGCGCCGTTCAGGGTCTCGGCGGCGGACGACGCCCTGATCGCCGAAGGCCGCAGGCTCTTCTTCGAGGAGACCTTCGACGGCAACGGCCGTACCTGCGGTTCCTGCCATCCGGCCGAGAACAACTACACGATCGATCCCGCCTACATCGCCAACCTGCCGAAGTCGGATCCGCTGCTGACGGCGGCCTTCCTCGAGCGGCCGGAACTGCTGCGCAAGCTGGCGCTCGTCACTGTCCACGCCGACGGCTTCGACCGGCCGGGCGTGCCGCGCTCGGTCCCCCATCTCCTGGGTCTGGCGCGTTCCCTCGACCATCTCGAAGGCGCTCTCACCTTGCCCGGCGCCAGCCGCGATCTCCTGCACGCCACCGGCTGGTCGGGCGACGGCGCTCCGAAACCCGGCAACCTTCGGGCCTTCGCCACCGGTGCCGTGCGCGAGCATCTGACGAAGTCCGTTGCCCGTATCGAGGGGCGCGATTTCCGCCTTCCCACCCCGCACGAACTGGACGCGCTGGCCGCCTTCATGCGCACGCTGGGCCGCAGGGCGCGCGACGAGCTTGAACTCGGCAACTTCATCGGCGTCACCTTCCGCTCGAAGCTGGTCGAGCGTGGCCGCTTCCTCTTCAACAACGAGGTATCCGGCCCCTGCGCGCTCTGTCACCGCAACGCGACCGGGCTCGACGAGGGTGGGTTCAACGGCATGTTCGACATCGGCGTCCAGCGGCGACGCGACACGCCGGCCCGGCTACTCGACCCGACCGTCCCGCCCGACGGCGGCTTCGGCCCCTGCGTCGGGCGTCCGACCAGGGAGGGCTGCGGCGATGGCCGCTTCAACGTGCCTTCGCTGATCGAGGCCGCGGACACCCCGCCCTACTTCCACGACAATTCGGCGGCGACGATCGAGCAGGCGATCCGGTTCTACACCACGGCCACCTTCGCCAACTCGGTCGACGGCCAAGCCCTGCCGGTAATCCGCCTGACAGGACCCGACATCAACGCGATCGGCGCCCTGCTGCGCACGCTGAACGCCATCGAGAACATCCGCAGCGCCAAGGCCTTCATGGTCCAGGCGATGGCCCTGGGCTTGGCCGATGGCAGGTCGGTGCTGCGGCTCGCGAGCGCGGACACCGACGATGCCGCAATCGACCTCACCGGCGGGCCAGTGCTCATCAACGTGGCCTCGACCTCGCTGCTCCGCTCGGCTCGGGGACTTCTCGCCGAGGCACTGGCAGCGCGGACTACAAGCGTGCGGGACAAGGCCCTGCGCGCAGCGATGGCCGCCGAGACGCGCGCCCGGGCGCAGATGCTGGCGAACTAGGCGGAACGACCGGCTACGGCGCTGTCTGGAACGTCGCCACCGACGCGATCGCCGCGTTGCCGGCGAGATCCTTGACCCTGGCGGTCACGGCGACCTCGTAGGTGGTGCCGGGCTTGAAGGGCACTGACGGCCGGAAGTTCACATTATTGAGCTGGTAGCTGTAGTAGCCGGCGATCGGTGTCGGCGTGCCCTTGATCCGCACCGGCAGGTTCGCCGTCGTGATCGTCCAGGGCTGCAGATTGTCGGTGAAAGAGAGCCCGACGCCTGCGGTCACGGCGACGTTCGTGGCCCCGGCATAGGGATCGCGGCCATTCACCTGCGGGGCCGTCGTGTCCTTCGCGGCCTGCTGGCAGAGCACCATGCTGCCCGGCGTGGTGTGGTGGTCGTTGCCGACGAAGAGCGCATTACCGAAGGGTGTCGGGAAATCATTGTCGGCGGTCGACGGGCCGATCTTCCAGGCGTTCGGCTGCTCCGGCGACAGCTTCGACCAGGTGTCGTCGGCGTGGCTGGCGGTACCCTTGGTATCGCGGGCGATCTTGTGCGCGCAGGACGACAGCCCGATGAACACGTTGTCGTCCTGGGTCGCCACATAGGCACCAGACGAGCAACGGCCATACACCTCCTTCTTCGGCCCCAGCGCCCAGGTGCGGGGATCGAGCTCGTAGACGAGCAGGCCGGACGGCAGGGCCGCCTGCGGCTTCGACGCGCCGTAGAGGGTCTCGCCGTTCAGCGTCCAGCCATAGGAGTTGCGGATCGGCGGGTTGGACGCGAGGCCGTAGGAGCCGAGCTTCACGGGACTGATCGGGTTGCTGAGGTCGAGTACCGTGACGCCGTAGTTTTCCTGCACGGCGCTGACGACGGCCCGGTTGCCGCGCACCCAGACCTGGTTCACCCGATGGCCGAACCAACCCGTGTCGTAGCGCTTCTGCCATTCGATCTTGGACGGGTCGGTGGGATCGGTGAACTTGAAGATGTTCAGCCCATTGTCCGCCTGTGCCACGTAGAGATAGGGGGCCGCCAGCGCCATGAACCAGACGGCACCGTTGCTGTAGTCGTAGTTGACCGCATCGTAGGAGCCGGCACAGGTGCCCGAGCAGACGGCTGCGGAACCAGCACCACCCTTCGTCCTACCGGCGATCGCGTAGTAGACGGGGCTCGGCGGTGGTGGCGACGCGACGCTGGCGAGATCGAACACGCCGAAACCGGTCGTCGTCTGCAGCACGAAGGTTTTCCACGCGGACCCGAACATGTTGGTGGCGGGTGTGCTGTGCGCCTCGCGCAGCGGTGCGGCCGTGATCTTGGCCTTGAGGGTCGGACCCGCCGCCCAGCTACCGGGATTGTCCCAGTTCCAGAAGCTGATCCCGCCCTCGCCCTTGCCGCTGTCCTTCGACCAGACGAGCATCAGGTAGTCGGTATCGACGCCGCCGTTCTTGGCCCGGATGAACGCCGCCATGTCGTGGCCGCGGCCGTTCGTGGTGCCGGGTCCCTGATAGTCCGTCACGATCTGCTTCTGGCCCAGCGTGCAGGCCGCGTTCAGCAGCCCCTCGGCCCTCCCGTCGACGCTCGCGCCGACAAGTGCCATCGCCGCGACGGTAACTGGAACCGTTCTTAAGCGACCCGACCGGTAGAGCATGGCGAGCATCCCCCAGTATTCTGCAGGCTCGCATTTTGGCCGAACCTGCCGACGCCACCATGCATGAAGTCTACGCGACGGACAGACGCTCGATAGGCGGCAGAGTTCGTTGCGACGACGCCCACGATGGAGCAGAGCAGCTTAGGCGGCCGCTGCTGTCCTCTGCCGAACCCGAGGTGCCTGGGCCGACGCTTCCACGGCTGCCACCGTCTCGTCGCCCAGCAGCATGGCCTTCAGCAGGCTGCGGCTGCGGCTGATGCGGCTCTTCACGGTGCCGACCTCGCAGCCGCACACCTCGGCGATCTGCGGGTAGCTCATGCCGTGGATGCCGGCCAGGATCAGGGCCTCGCGGTGCATCGGGCTCAGCTTCGCGAAGGCGCGCTTGAACTCCTCGGCTTCCAGTCGCGCCGAGTGATGACCGGGCGTGACGAGGCGTCGCTCGATCTCTTCCGGTGGTAGCTCGCCGACGAAGCGCCAGCGCCGCGCCAGGCTTCGGAGCTGGTTGTGCATGATGCTGTACAACCAAGCCCGCAGATTGGTGCCGGGCGTGAACTGCGCTTCCGCCTGGAGCGCACGAACGACGGTCTCCTGCACGAGATCGTCGGCGAGTGCCGTGTCCCCTGCCGCAAGGACACGCGCGAACGCCCGCAGCTGCGGCAGCAGGTTCGCGATGTCGTCTCGGAAGGTGGGCATCTCTCCCGTCCTTCGCATGGGGGCCGAACGAATTAGAGGTCTGCAAGTGTTGGTGCCCGTCGCGGCCTGCCACGTCAAGCTTCCACCGCTACTTCACGGAATTTTTCTTTAATCATCGGAAGAATAACCGGCGCACTGCGAACAGGTCGTGTCAACCCCGTTCAAATGTTCGTCAGATCTCCTCCAAGTGGTTGCATTTCACGCCGGCATCTCTCGTGAACGCGTGCATGGTCACCCCGGCGGCAGGTCACCGGAACCGGTCGGCCCCAAGACGGCATCAGAAAGCGGTTGACGATCTAGGATAATTATCCTATATGCGGTGCATGACACAGTTCCCCGACCTTCCCGGCACGAAGAAGCGGCTCAAGGCCGTGCAGATGCTGGCTCTCGGTCACGAGGTGCCGCAGGTCGCTCTGTATGTCGGCTATGCGGTCGCCGACCTCCGGTCGATGATGCGTGATTGCGAGGACTTCAAGGAAGCGCTGGAGGCCGAGCGACGGCACACCGCGAAGAGCATGGAGCAGCGCCTCGCCCAGTCGGAGTTGTCCGTATTCGCGGCCCTGGATCGCGGCCTCCTCGACGATCGCATCGGCGCGATCTTGATCCTGGCGAAGGCGACCGGTTTCGCAACCAGAGGAGCAGGCCGAGGACCGCGCACCCGCGAGGAGGCGTTCAAGCGCGCCATGGACGTGGTGGCCGCTGCCACACCCGAGCAGCAGCGGGAGTTCTACGCGATGTCGGATCAGGCGTCGTCCTCAGGTAGCGACGTCGCGACCGCCATGCCCCTCTACCGGCCCTACGTCAACGAAGCGGGCGAGGAGGAGTATTACGATGTCGAGGACGATCCCGACCTGAACGAGGCCGGTGGCATCGACCCGACGACGATTGGCCCAGTGACCGTAAACGGGTCTTCGGACCTCCCGCGGAGCACGCAGCAAGCGGAGGAGCGGTCGGAACCCGTCGGGTCGTCGGAGACTACCGGCGGCGAGGTCCGGCTCCGCTATCCCAAGGAGCCCTTGCCCTACCATCTCCGGGCACCCGACAGGCAGAGACGCTGACCCTCGCGAGCAAGCCCTCTCTCGTCTGAGGCGGCCATCGGCGTTAGGCTGGAGGGCCACCCAGCGGAGATGTCTAATGAGCCCACGCGCGACCGAGTTCGGCGATCGCCTCGCGACGTGGTACGAGGCGAACTGCCTGCGCGAGCACCCGGCGCAGATCGGACTCCGCCACGAGTCCGATGCGCTGGCCGATGCCAGCATGCGCAGCTCGGCCGAGCAGATGCAGCTCCTGGCCTTCCTGCTGCGGCTCACGGGTGCGATGCGCGTCCTGGAGATCGGCTGCTTCACGGGCTACGGCGCTTTGAGCATGGCGCTGGCCCTGCCGCCCGAGGGTCGGGTCGTCACGCTCGACGTCAACGAGGACTGGGCCGCCATCGGCCGCCGGTATTGGGTGCAAGCCGGGGTCGCGGACCGCATCGAGCTGCGCCTCGGCCTCGCCCTGGACAGTCTCGAGGCGCTGCTGGCGGCGGGGGCCGCCGACAGTTTCGATCTCGCCTATGTCGATGCCGACAAGAAGACCTACGACGCCTATGTCGAGCGGGCCCTGAGACTCGTGCGTCCGGGCGGCGTGGTGGCGATGGACAACATGTTCTGGGACGGTGCGGTCGCCGATCCCGACAATCACGACCGCCAGACCGAGGTCCTTCGCGCCCTCACCCGCAAGCTGAAGAACGATCAGCGGGTCGATCTCTCCGTGGTGCCGATCGGCGACGGGCTCACGCTGGTCCGTCGCCGCTAGGAAGCCTCAGCCGCTGGCACCGCCGCGCAGGGACCCGATCTTTGCCTGGATGTCGGAAATCGGTGCTGCCCCGCCCATGATCTCCTCGCCGATGACGAAGCTCGGCGTACCGTTGATGTTGAGCGTCTGTGCCAGCTTCATGTTGGCATCGATGACGCTCGCCACCTCCGGGCTCTTCATGTCCGCGGCGAGCTTCTCCTGGTCGAGGCCCAGGCGCTTGGCGACGGCCATGACCGACGGCTCGGACAGATCCTTCTCGCCCATGAGAGCGAAGTGCATGTCCGAGTAGCGGCCCTGCTTGGCTGCAGCCAGCGCCGCCTTGGAGGCGGTGACGGAGTCGGGGCCGAGGATCGGGAACTCCTTCATCACGAGCCGCAGCTTGGTGTCCTTCTCCAGCAACGCCCGCATGCCCGGCACCATCGAGCGGCAATAGCCGCAATGATAGTCGAAGAACTCGACCATGGTGACGTCGCCGTCCGGATTGCCCAGCACAGGATCGGCCTTGCTCATGAAGATCTCGTCGCCGTGCTGGGCCACGAGATCCTTCTGCTTGCTGGCCTCCTCGGCGTCGCGCCGGCGCTGCAGCTCCTGGATCGCCTGGTAGATTACCTCGGGCTCGCGGAGCAGGTACTCCTTCACGATCTTCTCGATCTCGCCGACCGGCAGCTTGGTCGCATCCTCGGCCCGGGCGGCAGGTGCCCCCACAAGCAGAACGAGGCCGAGGACGAGAAAAAGCAGACGGCGGATCATGGCGGCATTCCCAACACGCAGCGCAACGGCCGACACCTACTGCAGAGCGGCCCGGCCTGCCACAACATTACTGCCGACGCGCCTCGCGGGGCGGCTCCTCCATGTCGGCCACGGTCCGCTCCAGATCCTGCAGCTGGATCCAGCCCGGATCGTTGGGGCCGACGAGTTGCTCGGCCTTGCCGACATACAGCTCGGCGTCTCGCTTGTTGCCGGTGCGCACGGCACGTTCGGCCAGTGCCAGCGTCGCCTCGCCCTCTTGGCCGTCGCGGCCGAGTGCGATGCCGAGGAACTGCCACAGGCCCGGATTCTCGGGCTCGATGCGCACCGCCTCGCGCAGAAGTGAAATGGCCTGCGGCACGTCGGCCTGCTTGCCCTCCTCCAGGAGTGCGCGTGCGAGCCCCAGGCGCAGCAGCGAGCTGTCAGGCTGCAGCTTCACCGCCTTCTCGTACGGCCCGACGGCGTCCCCGGGCTTGCCCGACTCGAACAGGATCTGCCCCTTCAGCTCCCAGAAGTAGGGATCGTCCGGTCGCAGGGCGATCAGCTTGTCGACCTCGGCCAACGCCCGCTTGGTGTCGGCCTTGCGGTGATAGGCGATCGAGCGCGCGTAGTGGTCGACGAGCCTGTCGCCCCGATAGCGGCCCAGCGCCGCGTCGGGATCGGACAGAAAGCCGTCGAGCTTCGCCACCATCCGCGCATGCCGCTCGACCAACTCCGGATCGTCCTTCACGTCCTTGTAGGGCGAGATCTCGACCTGCCGGGTCATGAACTCGATGCGCTCGCTGGTCAGCGGGTGGGTGCGCAGATAGGGCGATCCGCCGCCCGAGATGCGCAGGTTCTGCGTCTCCAGGATCTTGAAGAACTCGAGCAGCCCCCGCGGCGATTCGCGTTCAGCCGCCAGATAGGTGACGGCAGCCTGATCGGCGTACTGCTCCTGCGAACGGCTGAACTTGAGGAAGCTCTGCTGGCCCCAGGTCAGGCCGCCGGCCATGAGCGCCGTGCCGACCTGCGGCGCACCGGCGACGGCGGCGGCCGCACCCAGCAGCATGCCGATCACGCTGGAGGCCATGCTCTGTTCCTGCTGCTGCCTTCCCCGCGAGAGATGGCCGCCAGCCATGTGGCCCGTCTCGTGGGCGATCACGCCGGCGAGCTGGTCGGGGTTCTCGGTCCGCAGCAGGAGACCGGTGTTGAGGAACAGGTTCTGCCCGCCGGCGACGAAGGCGTTCAGCTTGTCGTCGTTCAGGATGTAGACGTGCACATCCTCCGGATTGAGGTGGCCGGCCGAGAACAACGGGTCCGAGATGGTGCGGATCGTCGCCTCGATCTCGGCGTCACGGATCATCGTCTGTGCCATCGCCGGGGTGGCGACGACGACCATGGCCAGCCCGCAGAGGGCACGTACACAGCGGTTCACGATCCTGCGCGTCCTGTCAGGTGCGCCGGCACGTCCATTGACGCCGGCGATACGGGAAGTCGACAAGCCTGCCACGCCGGCCGTCCCCCCAAGCACGTACCGAGCATAGCATGAGCAGCGAAACGACCCTCAAGCAATCCCGCCGCAGCAAGATCGCCCCGTTCCTCGTCATGGAGGTGGTGGCGGCGGCCAATGCGCGGGCGGCCGCCGGCCGCGACGTGCTGCACCTGGAGGTGGGCGAACCCGGTGCTGGAACGCCGGCACCTGCATTGGCGGCAGCGGCTGCCGCCGGTCCGAGCGCGAGGCAGTGCTACACCGAGGCCCTGGGCCTGCCCCAGCTGCGCCGGCGTATCGCGCAGCATTATGCGGAGACCTACGGCGTCGAGGTCGATCCTGGCCGCATCGCCGTGACCTCGGGCGCTTCGGGTGCCTTCGTGCTGGCGTTCCTCGCCATGTTCGACGCCGGCGACCGCGTGGTCGTCGCCGAGCCGGGCTACCCGGCCTACCGCAACATCCTGGAAGCGCTCGACATCGAGGCGGTGCCGTTGCCGGTCGGGCCCGAAACCCGTTTCCAGCCGACGGCCGCCGCCCTGGACACGCTGGAAGGTCCGCTGCACGGCCTGATCGTCGCCAGTCCATCCAACCCGACGGGCAGCCTGCTGCCGAGGAGCGAGTTGCAGCGGCTCGTCACCACCTGCCGCGCACGCGGCATGCGGCTGATCTCGGACGAGATCTATCACGGTATCACCTACGAGACGCCGGCCGACTGCGCCCTGTCGCTCAGCCGGGACGCGATCGTCATCAACAGTTTCTCGAAGTACTTCTGTATGACCGGCTGGCGCCTGGGCTGGATGGTGCTGCCGGAGGATCTGGTGCCGGCCGTGACGCGGCTGGCGCAGAACCTGTTCATCGCACCGCCCACGATTTCCCAGTACGCCGCCATCGGCGCCTTCGAGGCGAAGGCCGAACTGGACGGTCTGGTGCATGGCTACCGCCGCAACCGCGACCGGCTGCGCGCCGCCCTCGCCTCGGTCGGGATCGACCGGATCGCTCCGCCCGACGGCGCCTTCTACCTCTACGCGGACGTCGGCGAGCGGACGGACGATTCGGTGGCCTGGTGCCGTCGACTGCTGGACGAGACCGGGGTGGCGCTCACCCCGGGCGTCGATTTCGATCCGGTCCGCGGCCGCCATTTCGTCCGCCTCTCCTTCGCCGGCACCGCTGCGGACGTCGACGCCGCCGCGGACCGCCTCGTCGCCTGGCTGCGGAAGACCTAGCGGATCAGCCGGCTCCACCAGCCCTGGCGCGGCGGCTTCGGCGGTTCGCTCGCCGTCAAGGCCGGCTCCGGCTCGCGCGCCGCCTCCTCGCGCACGGGCTCGGGCTCGGTGGGCGCCCCGTTGGCGGCCACCGGCTCCGGGCCCACGGCCTCGGCTGCCGCAACGGGCTCCGGAATGGCGGGCGGGATCGCAAGCTCGGCCGCTGCCGTCTCCTCGGCTGCGGACACCTCGACCTTCTTGCGGCTCCGGCGCGGGGCCGCGGCCTTCTTTGGCGCCTTCGCCTCGTTCGGCTCCTTCGCCTCCTTGGGCTCCTTGGGCGCTTTCTTCGGCCTGAGCGCCTTCGGCTCTTTGATCGGCTTCGCTTCGGCTGGCTTCGCTTCGGCCTGCTCGGGCTCTGCTGCTGCAGCCTCCGTGGGCTCCTTCGGCTTTGCAGGTGCCCGGCGACGACGCGGCGTCTTGGCCTCGGGCTCCGCCTCGACAGACGGTACGGGAGCCGCGGCCGGCAAGGCGCCGAGTTCGACCGACTCGCCTCTGATCGCCGGCTGCTCGTCGGCCACCGGCACGGTTGGCGGCAGGGCCATGGGCGCCAGCACGACGAACTCGGGAGGGGGCTCGTCGATCGCGGGCTGGGGCATCTCCTCCGGCCCGATCGGCTCGTCGCCCTCGTCCTCGACGTCCTCGCCCTCGAACTGCTGTGCTTCCGCACCGCCCTGCTGGTTCTGACCCGGCACTTCGCCACCGCGACGACGACGGCGCCGGCGACGACGACGCCGGCGCTGGCCCTCCTCGCCTTCCTCTCGCGTCTCCCGGGCCTCGCGGGCGACGGGCTCCGCCCCTTCCGCACGTACCGGCTGCTGGCGGCGACGGGGCTGCTCCGCTTCGGCCTCCACCGGCTCGCGGTAGGGCTCGCGCTCCTCGGCGGTAGCGACCGACGTGATCGGTCCGGGTGCGGGAGGCTGCTGCTCCTCGCCGCGCTCGCGGCGCTCCAGCAGCTCCATCTCCATCGCCGGCGGTACCAGATCGGTACCGACGCCGACGATGACCCGCATCTGGTAGCGCTCCTCTAGTCGCGAGAGCGCCTCGCGCTTCTGGTTGAGCACGTAGAGCGCCACGTCGGGCGGCAGCACGATGCGCATCGCCGCCGCCTCGCGCCGGATTCCCTCCTCCTGGATGGCGCGCAGCGCCTGCAGCGCGCAGCTCTCGGTCGAGCGGACCACACCCATGCCGGCGCAATGCGGGCAGATCTGGCTGGAAAGCTCCTGCAGGCTGGCGCGCAGCCGCTGCCGTGACAGCTCCAGGAGGCCGAAGGTGGAGATCTTGCCGACCTGGATCCGCGCCCGGTCGAACTTCAGCGCGTCGCGCATCCGCTTCTCGACGGCGCGCTGGTGGCGATTCTCCGCCATGTCGATGAAGTCGATGACGATGAGGCCGGCCAGATCGCGCAGGCGGAGCTGGCGGGCGACCTCGTCGGCCGCTTCCAGGTTCGTCTTCACCGCCGTCTCGTCGATGTGCCGCTCGCGGGTCGACCGCCCGGAGTTGACGTCGATGGCGGTCAGCGCCTCGGTGGTGTGGATCACGATCGAGCCGCCGGACGGCAGCCGCACCGTCGGGCTGTGCATCCCGTCGAGCTGCTCCTCGACCCGGTGCTGCACGAACAGCGGCAGCTCGTCCTCGTGCTTCTTCACCACGCGGACGCGGCTCGGCATCAGCATCTGCATCAGGCGCCGGGCGCTCTTGTAGCCCTCCTCGCCCTCGACGATGACCTCCTCGATGTCCCGCGTGTAAAGGTCGCGGAGTGCTCGCTTGATGAGGTCGCCTTCCTCGTAGATCAGCTTCGGGGCCACGCTCTTCAGCGTGGTCTCGCGGATCTCGTTCCACAGCCGCAGCAGGTACTCGTAGTCGCGGCGGATCTCGGCCCGCGTGCGCTCCTGGCCCGCCGTGCGGATGATGAGGCCCATCCCCTGCGGGATCTCGAGTTCCTGGGCGATGTCCTTGAGCCTGCGGCGATCTTCGACGCTGGAGATCTTCCGGCTGATGCCGCCGCCACGGGGCGTGTTGGGCATCAGCACGCAGTAGCGGCCGGCGAGCGACAGGTAGGTCGTGAGCGCGGCACCCTTGTTGCCGCGCTCTTCCTTGACGACCTGCACCAGCATGATCTGCCGGCGCTTCACGACCTCCTGGATCTTGTAGCTGCGCAGCAGCCGGGACCGGCGGCGGGCCGCCTCGTCCATCATGTCCGAGCGCTCGGCCTCGGCATCGTCCTCGGCCGAGTCGGCAGCACCGTTGCCGCCATTGCCGTCATCGGCGTCGGCCACGTTGGCGCGCGAGGACGCCATCTCGTGCTCGAGGTCGTCGAGCAGGGCGCGGTCGGCCTGCGGGATCTGATAATAGTCGGGGTGGATCTCGCTGAAGGCGAGGAAACCGTGCCGATTACCGCCATATTCGACGAAGGCGGCCTGCAGCGACGGCTCGACCCGTGTCACCTTGGCGAGGTAGATGTTTCCTTTGAGTTGCTTCTTCGTCGACGTCTCGAAATCGAAGTCGACGAGGTGATTGTCATCGAGAACGACGGCCCGGGTCTCTTCCGGGTGGGTCGCATCGATGAGCATCCGTCGTGTCATTGCAGATGAACTCCAGGCGCCGCGCCACGGGCCGACCTCGAGGCCAGCCGCGGATGGGGCGCCGTATGGGCGGGAGGGCTCCGCTCACTGCGTTGTGCCGGCGCATCGGGGGCGAGGCGGTGCAGGAACGGAAGGTCGCGGTCGGGCACCGCGCGGGAGCGACGAAGCCGTCGGTCATCTCGTAACGACAGACGTGCGTGAACGGCATGACCCGCGCAACATGACCCGTAATGGAAGCAGATGTTCGTTCTGCGGTGCCGTCCCTCGCACGGATTGCCCGCGCGGCGTGAGTTCACGGCACCACCCACTGACCATCGCACGCCGACTATAGTCGCTGGGCAAACGTCCTACAATGAGATATTGACAAGGCCTGGGGCCGTTACGAAACAGCGGCTTGCGGGCCTATGTTGATCCGAAGCGCGAGACTTGGTCGCAACGCTTGAGAAAGATCCTGGTCCGTCTTCTCCTTTTTTGGCCGCTGTGGCTTCTGCCCGTGGCGGCGGCCTTCGCCGATTCCGCACCCGAGATCAGGAACGTTAGGGTCACGACCGTCGGCGAGATCACGAGGCTGATCCTCGAGATCGACCGCGAGACCGCCCATACGGCGGGCGTCACCGCGGACGGCAGCAAGCTTCTGATCGACCTGCCGGCAGCGATGTGGCGCCTCGGCAGCGACCGCATCGAGCCGGAAGGCGTCGTCACGTCGATGCGCTACGGCCGCACGCCGGAGGGTGCGGCACGGCTCGTGGCGGACGTCAGCGACGGCACGCGGATCGCGGGCCAGCGCCTGCTGCCCGCCGATGCCGACGCCGAAAACTGGCGTCTCATCATCTTCCTCGAAGGCACCCCGCCGACCATCGTGGCACGAAGGTCTCCCCCGCTCCCGCTCGCCCGTCCAGAGCCCCTCGACGTGGCCGGCACAGCGAAGCTCGATCCCGCCTTGCGCGAGGCGTGGCAGCCCGTCGCCGCTCGGCAGTCCAAGGTGGTGGCGGTGGCCATTGCCGCCCCGGTGCGCCTCCCGAAGGCCCGCCTGCCCCTGATCGTGCTCGATCCCGGGCATGGTGGGGAGGATCCGGGTGCTATCGCCGTCAACGGCAGCTACGAGAAGAACATCGTCCTGGAGCTGGCGCAGGCGACGGCGGATCTGATCGAGCGGAGCGGCCGCTACCGCGTCGCCATGACCCGCAACGACGACGTCTATGTCGGGCTGCGGCAGCGCATCGCCGAGGCCCGCGCCCTCGGCGGCGACCTCTTCATCTCGATCCATGCCGACAGCATCGCTGCACCGGACCGGCGCGGTGCCTCGATCTACACGCTCTCGGAGACGGCCTCCGACGACGAGGCCGCGCGCCTGGCGGCGGTCGAGAACAAGGCCGACATCCTGGCCCATGCCGACCTTTCCAACCATCACGCGATGGTTGCAGGAATCCTTCTCGATCTTGCACAACGCGATACGCTCAACAGATCTATAGCTTTCGCCGAGATGCTGGCGGAGGAGGTGTCCCATGTCTCGCCACTGCTGCGCCGTCACCGCCGTTTCGCCGGCTTTGCCGTGCTGAAATCGCCCGACATGCCCTCGGTCCTGCTGGAGACGGGCTACCTGTCCAATCCGGACGATGTGCGCAATCTGATACGCCCGCAGTTTCGCGCCAAGTTGAGCGCCGCTATACTTCAGGCATTGGATCGCTACTTCGGCCGGCAAGATTCCTAGCGGCGACCCAGCCGCCGCCCCGCCCTCACGTTCAAGGAAGCTCCCGTTGCGACGCCTGTTCAGGTTCCTCGGCCGTCTCGTGATGTTCGGCGTCGGTCTCGTGGTGGTCGCCGTCGCCGCTGTCGCGGGTCTGGTCTACCTCGATGCGGGCGATCTTCCCGACCATCGGCAGCTGGCCGCCTACGAGCCGCCGACGGCGACGCGCATCCACGGCGGCGACGGCAGCCTGCTCGCCGAATATGCCCGCGAGAAGCGCGTCTTCGTCCCGGTCGAGGCGATGCCCGACCGGCTGAAGCAGGCCTTCATCGCCGCCGAGGACCAGAACTTCTACCGCCATTTCGGCGTCGATCCCGTCGGCGTGATCCGCGCGGCGATCGACAACATCCAGCGGGCGAAGGAGAACAAGCGACCGCAGGGTGCCTCGACCATCACCCAGCAGGTCGCCAAGAACTTCCTCCTCAGCAACGAGCTGTCGTTCGAGCGCAAGATCAAGGAGGCCGTGCTGGCCCTGCGCATCGAGGAGGCATTCACCAAGGACAAGATCCTCGAACTCTATCTCAACGAGATCTTCCTCGGCAACCGCTCCTACGGTGTCGCGGCGGCAGCGCTCAACTACTTCGACAAGTCATTGGACGAGCTGTCACTGGGCGAGATGGCCTTCCTCGGCGGGTTGCCCAAGGCCCCCGCCAGCTACGATCCGCGCAAGAACATGGACACCGCCCTCGAGCGGCGGAACTACGTCCTGCAGCGGATGCAGGAAGACGGGTACATCACCCCGGCCGAGGCGGAGGCAGCGCGCCAGGAGCCCTTGCAGGTCAAGGATCAGACGGCGACCGAGATCGCCAGTGCGGACTTCTTCGTCGAGGAGGTTCGTCGGCAGCTGGTGGACCGGCTGGGCGAGGCCGGCTTCTACGAGGGCGGCCTCTCGGTGCGCACCACACTCTCGGCCGACATGCAGGCGATGGCGGACGAGGCGCTGCGACGCGGCCTCGTCAAGTTCGACCGGAACCACGCCTACCGCGGCCCGTGGGGTAACATCGACCTCAAGGCCGCCGGCAAGGAATGGCCCGCGGCACTGGCGGCCCAGGACCCGGGGTTCGAACTGAGGAGCTGGCGGACGGGCGTCGTTCTCTCGGGCAAAGGGGGCGTCGAGGTCGGTCTGGCGGACGGCAGTCGCATCGCCCTTGACGGCAACGACGTGCGCTGGGCGTCGCGGCGACAGGCCCTGAAGCCCGGCGACCTCGTCCTGGTGGAGCCTCAGGACGGTGGCGGCTGGTCATTGCGGCAGCGCCCGGTCGTCGAGGGTGCCGTCGTCGCCATGGACCCGCATACCGGCCGTGTGCTGGCGATGAGCGGGGGCTTCAGCTTCCGCCAGAGCAAGTTCAACCGCGCCACCCAGGCGTGGCGGCAGCCGGGCTCCTCCTTCAAGCCGTTCGTCTACCTGGCGGCACTGGAGAACGGCTACACGCCGAGCAGCATCGTGCTCGATGCGCCGATCTCGATCGACCAGGGCCCGGGCAAACCGCCATGGCGCCCCGAGAACTACAGCGAGCGCTATTATGGGCCGACCACGCTCCGTGTCGGCCTGGAGAAGTCGCGGAACGTCATGACGGTGCGCCTGGCGCAGGCCATCGGCATCGACGCGGTCATCGACGTGGCGCACCGGTTCGGCATCGACCAGCGCATGGAGCGGCATCTGGCAGCGGCCCTCGGCACGCAGGAAGTGACGGTGCTGCGTCTGGCGACGGCCTATGCGCAGCTCGTCAACGGCGGCCGCCAGCTGGAGCCCTACCTCGTCGAGGAGATCCAGGACCGGCACGGGCGCATCGTGATGCGGCGCGAGACGCGTCCCTGCGACGGCTGCAATGCGGCCTGGGCGGACGGCGCCCTGCCGCCCCCGCTGCCCGACAACCGCCCCGAGATCGTGGATCCGCGGATCGCCTTCCAGGTGGTGAACATCCTGGAGGGGGTGATCGAGCGTGGGACGGCGGAAGAGGCCCTCTCGCTAGGCCGGCCGCTCGCCGGCAAGACGGGGACGACGAACGACGCCAAGGACGCCTGGTTCGTCGGGTTCTCGCCCGATCTCGTGATCGCGGTGTGGATCGGCTACGACCAGCCGGCCAGCCTCGGCGACCAGGCGACGGGTGCGAAGCTGGCCCTGCCGATCTGGATGGACGTCATGGCGAAGGCCACCGAGGGCGAGCGTCCGATCCCGTTCCGCACGCCGCCGGGCGTGCTGCTGGTGCGGGTCGACGCCGCCAGCGGGCGACTCGCCAGCGGCGACGGCAAGGACATCATCGCCGAGGCGTACCTGCCCGGCACCGAGCCCGTGCGCCGGGCCGAGACCGATGTCGGCGACGGCATCTACAGGCCGAACGGGCCGAACGGGCTCGGCGTCACCGGTGCCAGTGGCGGTGGCATCTACTGACACCATTTGCTATCCATCCCTTTCCCCCTGATCCCCGCCGGAGCTTTCGCGGACGATGCGTGCCGAACTCGTGAACCTTGCCGACCCGATCCGAGAGGGTCTCGTCCTGCTCCGGAGGCATCTTTGACTGGGATCAGGCCCTCCTCCGCCTCGACGAGCTGAACAGCCTCAGCGAGGACCCGAAGCTCTGGGACAATCCTGAGAAGGCCCAGGCGCTGATGCGCGAGCGGAACAAGCTCGCGGCCGCGGTCGAGAAGCAGCGCTCGCTGGAGCGAGGGCTCGACGACGCGGTGGGTCTGGCGGAGCTCGCCGAGGAGGAGAACGACGAGGGGACGATCGCCGAGATCCAGGCCGACCTTGAGCGGATCCACAGCGAGGTGGCCCGTCTCCAGCTCGAGAGCCTGCTCTCGGGCGAGGCCGACGGCAACGACTGCTTCCTGCAGGTGAACGCGGGCGCCGGCGGCACCGAGAGCCAGGACTGGGCCGAGATGCTGCTGCGGATGTACGTCCGCTGGGCCGAGCAGCACGGCTACAAGGTCGAGTGGATCGAAGAGAGCGAGGGCGAGGAGGCGGGGCTGAAGTCGGCCACGGTGAAGATCCTGGGCCAGAACGGCTATGGCTGGCTGAAGACGGAGTCGGGCGTGCACCGGCTGGTGCGCATCTCGCCCTTCGACAGCCAGGCCCGCCGTCACACCAGCTTCGCCAGCGTCTGGGTGTCCCCTGTCGTCGACGACTCGATTCAGATCGAGATCCTGGACAAGGACCTGAAGATCGACACCTACCGCGCCTCGGGTGCCGGCGGTCAGCACGTGAACCGGACCGACTCGGCCGTGCGTATCACGCACATGCCGACCGGGATCGTCGTCGCCTGCCAGAACGACCGCAGCCAGCACCGCAACCGTGCGCAGGCGATGGACATGCTGCGCGCCCGCCTGTTCGAGCGCGAGATCGCCCAGCGGCGGGCCGAATCGGACGCGATCGAGGCAACGAAGACGGACGTCGGCTGGGGCCACCAGATCCGCTCCTACGTCCTCCACCCCTACAAGATGGTGAAGGATCTCCGCACCGGCGTGGAGAGCGGCAACCCGCAGGCGATCCTCGACGGCGACCTCGACGCCTTCCTCGAGGCGGCCCTCGCCGAGGGTGCGGGCAACAAGCGCGTCGACGTGGACGCTTGATCGCGGGGCCGGCAACGCTGCCTGCCGAGCCCTCCCGTGCCGTCGGCCCCCTGGAGATCGAGGTGGTCACGGCGCTCTGCCTCGCGGCCGCCGTCATCTTCGCGCTCCACGCCGGCGAGGACGCCAACTGGGACCAGCGCAACCCTCACATCGCCGGGGCCTATCCGCTGCTGACCGGCCGCGAGGGTGTCGATGTCGCCCCCTTGCAGATGCAGACCTGGTTCAATCCCCTGCCCTACGTGCCGGCGTTCCTGGCAATCGAGACCTTCCCGTCGAAGATCGCCACAGTGCTGCTGGCCATGGCCGCCGGACTGAACGGCCTGCTCGTCTATCTCCTGGGCCGGCGCCTGCTTGTCGCCTACCCCACAGCATGGGCGATGGTGTCGGCGGCCCCGTAGACCATCCTCGGCATGACGAGTGGGATCTTCGTCAGTGAGGTGGGCACGACGATGGTCGATGCTTAGCCTGGGCGTGCGGGCGAGCCTCATGCTCCTCTGACCCATCGGCCGGCCACCCTCGACGACGGTTCTAGCCCTTGCCGCCGCCTGCGCCGGTGCCAACTTCGGCCTGAAGCTGACCAACGCGATCTACCTGCCGACCATTGCCCTGGGCGTTCTCGTCGCCTGGCATCGTCTCGCCACGACGCCAGGTCGCCTTGCCGTCATGCCGATGGCGGCACTCGCCGCCTTCGCGGTCACCAGTGGCTGGTGGGCCGGCCATCTCTGGCAGATCTACGGCAACCCGATCTTCCCGCTGCGCAACGACATCTTCGCGTCGCCCTACCTCGTCGCCGAGCCGATGCTCGACGGCCGCTTCCTCCCGTCCTCCTTCAGCGACGGATTGCTCTACCCGCTCTGGATAGCACTCGGTCGACACCCGACGACCGAGATGGCCTACCGTGACGGACGGTTCCTCCTGCTCGCAGTCCTGGGTCTGCTCGACCTCTGGCCCCGCCGCCGCGACCCGGGCCAGCCCGGCATATCGGGCGCGCTGCCGCCGGCTTTCTCGCCATCTTCGCCGTGGTCACCTAGGTCCTGTAGCTCGAGATCTACGGCATCGGCCGCTATTTGGTCGCCCTGGAACTCATGACCGGTCCGCTGGTGCTCGTCGCACTCGACCGCCTCCTGCCGACACGGCCGGTCCGAGCCGTCGCCATGACGGCGATCTACGTAGCCTGCTGGCGACCACGGAGCCGCCGGATTGGGGACGCCATCGGCTCCGCAAAGACTGGTTCGGCCTCGGGCCGGAACTGGCCGCTGTGTCGCCGGGCACGCTGTTCGTCATCTATGGCGACGAGCCGGTGTCTTGGGTGATGCCGCTGCTGCCGAAGGCGGCCGGCTTCGTCCGGATCGCCGGCAACATCGACATCGACCCGCAGTTCGACCTTGGCCGGCAGGTCATGACACGTCTCGCCGGCCACCAGGGTCCGATGCGGACGCTCGCCGCACATCGCATTACGGACGAAGACCGCCAACGCCTGGAACTCTACGGCCTCTATGCCGATCCCTCCGACTGCGTCGAGGTGCCGTCCCACTCCGATACGATGGTGTCCTGCAGCGCTCGCCTCGACGTCGGTATCCAGGACCAGCGCGCTCCGGTCGAGGACGACTCTACAAGTTGACCCCGGCAGGCAGCATCCGTCGCAGGATACCGTCCTTGCGCACAAGGTGGTGGTTCAGGGCACCGCCGACGTGCAACGCCACCGCGAGGTAGAGCAGCCACTGCAGGCTGAGATGCATGGTCTGCCAGATCTCGGACATCGGCTTGTCGGGCGTGACGAGGTTCTTGAGGTCGACCAGACCCAGGAACGGGACCGGGTACCCGCCGTACGCGGTGTAAAGGAAGCCACTGATCGGCATCATGAACAGCAGGATGTAGAGAGCAGCGTGGGTGCCGCGCGCCATCGCCTGCTGCCAGGGCGGCATGTCGCCGGGCAGCACCGGGATCGGGTGCCGATAACGCCAGATCAAGCGGACGACCGCCAGGATCAGCACGATCAGCCCGTTGTTCTTGTGGAAGGTGAAGAGGAAATTCTGGAACGCTCCCGGACTGACCGACACCATGATCAGGCCGGCCGGGATCTGGAGCAGGATCAAGGCGGCGATGAGCCAGTGCAGCCCCACCTGCACGCTGCCCCATCTGTCGCGCGTATTGCCGAGCATCCGATGGCCTCCCACACGTAGCCCGACGCTACGATCTGGAGCGCCGCGGCCTCCGGAAAAGGCCTTACGGCGCCTTCGTTCCGACGGCGCGTCCGCGCTTGCCCCTGTTCGGACGCTCGCCTAGGCCTGCCCGAGGACCCGCGACCCCGGAGCCCCTGCATGCGATTCGAGGGAACCGAGCGCTATGTGGCGAGCGACGAGCTGCGTCTCGCCGTGAACGCCGCCGTGACGCTCCAGAAGCCGCTGCTGGTCAAGGGCGAGCCCGGCACCGGCAAGACGATGCTGGCAGAGGAGGTGGCCGAGGCCTTGGGCCTGAAGCTCTTCCGCTGGCACATCAAGTCGACCACCAAGGCGCAGCACGGCCTCTACGAGTACGACGCCGTGTCCCGCCTGCGCGACAGTCAGCTCGGCGATCCCAAGGTCCAGGAAATCCGCAATTATCTGAAGAAGGGCGTGCTCTGGCAGGCGTTCGAGCTCGACGGCCGCTCGGTCGTGCTGATCGACGAGATCGACAAGGCCGACATCGAGTTCCCGAACGATCTCCTGCTCGAGCTCGACCGGATGGAGTTCTTCGTCCACGAGACGGGCGATCTCGTCCGCGCCCGCCACCGGCCGATCGTCGTCATCACCAGCAACAACGAGAAGGAGCTGCCCGACGCGTTCCTGCGTCGCTGCTTCTTCCACTATATCCGCTTTCCCGACCGCGAGACGATGCAGAAGATCGTCGAGGTCCACTTCCCGGGCCTGCGCAACGACCTCGTGCGCGCCGCCCTCGAATCCTTTTTCGACCTGCGCGACATGCCGGGCCTGAAGAAGAAGCCGTCGACCTCGGAGCTGCTCGACTGGCTGAAGCTGCTCCTGGCCGACGAGATCGGCAGCGACGTTCTGCGCGAGCGGCAGGCCAAGAAGGCGATCCCGCCGATGATCGGTGCCCTGCTCAAGAACGAGCAGGACACCCAACTCCTGGAGCGCCTCGCCTTCATGACCCGCCGGGATCGCTGAAATCGGATCACGCGCCGCTCACCCGTTCGCCATTTGCCCGTGACCTTCCTCAGCGGGCAGCCTCGACGTGACCGAGGGAGGACTGGCGATGACGGCGTTCTGGCGCAACTGGCTGAAGGTTTGGTGCGCCGCGGTGCTGTTGTTCGGGGTGCTGCTGGCGGGCGCCGCCTTCGAGCCGACGAGCGGGCCCACCCGCTTCGTGCTCCGACTACTTGGCGGGCCACCTGATCTCGCCTTCGACCAAACCCACCGCTTCGGCATGGCACTCCTGGGCGCCGTGACGATCGGCTGGGCCATCACCCTCTTTGCCACCATCGACGCCGCGCTACGGCTCGGCCCCGCCGGCCGGCCGGTGTGGCGGACCCTGACGTTTGCCGTCATCGCCTGGTACGTGATCGACAGCGGGCTCTCGATCGCGACCGGATACGGCCTCAACGCCCTGGCCAACACCCTCTTCCTGGTGGCGTTTCTGATCCCTGTCCGGGCCTCTGGTGCGACGAGCGTCAAACCTTCAACGTGAAAAGGCGACAGGTGTGCCGGGCACGCGATACGGTCGGGCTGACCATTGGGTTTCTCAGGGCTGCCTCGGTCACTTGCCCTAGGCAGAGCCCGATCCACTCTTGCCTGGATCGCTCGCTGGGGCCGAGATTGATGCCTCGAGGCCCCATTGCTGGAGCGTCGCCATCTGCACTCCCGGTATCGGTAAGGAACCGGCACGGCAACTCGAGGCCAATCTGTCCGACCACAATCTCGGGGTGAGGTGGTCGCCGTGGCTTTAGGGCGGTTGAATGTCAACGGAAAGCCCCGCCGTCGGCGGGGCTCCTCACTTCTACGGCCCTCAGCCTCTCACGAGCCCGTATGGTTCTGGCTCACCAGGGCCGGGCCCTTCTCCGGGAAGAGGTCGGCGATCCGCACTGCGAGGCAGTGGTAGGCGGCGTCCGTCATGTGCAGGTGGTCGGGCCCGAGCATCGTCTCGAAGGTGAAAGCCCCGATCTCGAGCCAATATCGCATGAGCGCATGCCGCGGCAGCACGGCCGTCCCGGTCTTCAGCGCCGTCTGATCAACCGCCGCCCAGATCCGCTCGATCGACCGCTCGGCGGCAGTGTCCGGCAGTGGCTGCGAGTCCATCAGCACGATGTCGGCACCGGTGGCGCGCACGGCGGCGATCCCGGCCTCGACCTCACTGGCGACCGTCTCCGCGTCGCGATCCTGCAGCGCATCGTTGGTGCCGACCTGCCAGATGACGAGGTCGGCCGGCGTGCGCAGCACCGCCCGGTCGAGTCGCGCCAGATTGTCGGCGACGTTCTCCCCGCCGACACCGCGATTCAACACGCGCATGTCGCGACCGGGGAAGCGCTCCCGCAGTAGGGACTGCAACTGCGCCGGGTAGGTGTGCTCGGGCGCGGAGGCGCCAGCACCCTCCGTGCTCGACGAGCCGAAGGCGATGACGCGGACACCGGCACCGCGCGCGAGGGCACTCACCACCCGCGGCGGCGTGACGAAGCCGCCCCAGACGGTCGGTGGTGCATCACATGGTGATGCTGCGGCCATAGGCACGGACAGGAGACCCCCGAGGAGGATCAGGAACAGGCAGACCATAACTTGGCGCATGGGACCTTCGCGACGCTTTCGCGTGCGCCCACCACAGGTCCTGGTTACACGGCAACGGGAACCGCTTGGCCGGGCCACTGTTGTGATATGTCACTCCGTCGGCCGTAGCGTCGTAGCGGCGCCGACACACTGCCTGGAATCGGGCGTTTATGTCGCGCTCCGAGAGCCCCAAGCGAGATTTGGCATGAACCGGATCACCCTGCTCGACGGCCTGCGCGGCTTCTTCGTCGTGTTCATGCTGATGAACCATCTGACCTTCTCGGGCGGGTATTTCCTCGGCTGGCTGAACTACGCGCATCTGAGCTTCGTGCAGAGTGCCCAGGGCTTCATTCTGGTGTCGGGCCTGCTCGTCGGCCTCGTCTACATGAAGGTGTACGATCGAAGTGGCCCCGATCAGGCGCGCCGTCGGCTGTGGCGGCGGGCAGCGCAGCTCTACGGCTGGCACATCGGTGTGCTGCTGGCGATCGTCCTCCTCTCGCGCCTCGTCCCGGGGAGCTGGAACGCCTGGGGCCCATGGCTCGACCGTCTCTACGGCAACGGCGTCGGTCCGGCCGTCGCCACCGCGACGCTGCTCTACCAGCCGATGTACATGGACATCCTGCCCCAATACATCGTCTACCTGCTGGTCTCCCCCGCGGTGCTCTGGCTGATCGCCACCGGCCGGACCTGGCTCGTGGCGGCGCTCAGCATCAGCGCCTGGCTGCTGGTCCAGTTGGGCGTGCATCTGCCGCTCGTCGAAAGCGCCGATGCCGCCTACGCCGCTGGCTACAGCGAGATCGCACTCCACGCGCACTTCAACCCGCTTGGCTGGCAGGTACTGTTCATGGCAGGCGTGGTCGCTGGCGCCCTGATGGCCCGTGGCGAGTTCGACCCCGAGCGCCTCGTCAGTCCCGACCGCACCGACCTCCTGCGGATCTCGCTTTTCGTGCTGGGCTTCTTCCTGTGCTGGCGGATGGCTTTCCACCTGGATCTCGTCCAGGGGGCGGTGTTCGACCGCTTCGTCGTCATGGAGCGCCGCGGCGAATTCGGCCCGGTCTATCTCCTGAGCTCGCTGGCGGCCGGCTATGCGCTGCTCTGGCTGTTCGTCGCCGGCCCGCGCTCGGCGCATGAGCGGACCCGCCGCATCGCCGAAGGCTGCCGCGCCTTCCTGGGCCACCCGTTCCTGATGCTGCTGGGCCGCAACGCGCTGCCGGTCTACGCCTTCCACGTCTTTGTCGTGTACGTGCTGAAGCTCGTGGACACGAAGTACGGCCCGTTCGGCGATCCCTGGAGCTCGCTCCTGGGCCTCGGCGCCATCGCGATCCTGGCGCTGCCGGCGCTGCTCATCGAGTGGCTCAACCGTCGGCCGGACAGGGCAACGGGGGGGTCCGCCACGCCGGTGCCGGTGCCCGCTTCACGCCGCCGCTGAGGCCAAGAAAAAAGCCCGGCAGAGCCGGGCTTCCAATCACGCGATCTAGGTCTTGTCAGACCGCGACGGCCTGCGCCTTCCGACGACGTGCCACGCCGAGACCGGCAAGGGCGGAACCGAACAGCAAAACCGCTCCTGGGAGAGGTGTGGTCGTGATCTGCCCAACATAATAATCATTCTGCGTCATTGGATCTTGCGCCGTGCCGACATGGCCGAACGTCACTTCGCCACCGGACAGCGCCGCAAACGTAAGGACGCCATTCGCCACTGCGGTGCTCACTCCGTTTAGCAAAATGTTACCCGTAAAAAGCCCATGATCTCGATCGTAAAATGTGCCGGTGAGGACGCTAACAACGGGCGAAAACACGAATTTCAGTACTTCGCCCTGATCGATCTGTTCATCATCACCGCCATTGGTACCAGAATCAGCCACACCCAGACCCGTGCGATTTCCCGCGGCCCCAGTCAGATCATAGTAAGGGTTGCCACCCGTAGCGGTTACAGTCGCTTGCACACCGTTATTTGTAAATGTAAATGTCGATTGATTTGAGATGTCGGCACTGCCGCAAGGGGAAACCTCAGATGGACAGGAAAGTGTTCCTAATGCCTTGCTGAAGTTAAAGGTTGCCGTGATTGCAGCCTCTGCCGACCCCGGCAGGAAAGTGGACAAAGCAGCGCCCGCGGTAACCGCCGCTAGAACCAATCCCTTCATCGACCCGTCTCCATATAGGTCTGCCTTTAAGCAGGTACCGTGGTTACAGGTTCGTAAATATGGGCGCAAGGCGTCCAATTGGCGAAATGAAAATCCGACGAATACGCTTTCGGTTGAGCGGTTACATTAACCATCCGACTAACCTGTGCCACTCGATCAATGCAAGTGTATTAAAATCTGCACCATTTTACTTAATGTAAATGAAATCTATTGATCTTCAACCTTAACGTTAGGGCGACGAGGCCCCCTGGTCGGCTTTCCTGCGAGGAAGCAGGAGGAGGACACGCAGGCAGGGCTGGCGGTCAGTGACCTGCAGGGCAAGCAGATACCGACAGAATGAGCGTCGCTGTAAGCCATTCTGCACCTTGAGAATTCCATGGTTCTGCACCGGGGTCCCGGCCCTGGCGACGTCGACGAACCAACGCACTACCCGGACCTCAAGAACAGAGTTCGTGCGACCGCTCCGGTGCGCGAGCAGCTTGCCAACAGGCGACATACTGCCCGATCTCGGGGTCGTTCACTTCCGAGTTGAGTTGAGGAAATCGCGTTCTACGAACCCGTTCGCCTGCTGCCACTCGGTGCTGCCTCAACACCACTTGTTGCGCGCCCCTTTTCGCCGTCAATGCAAGCGTGAGATCTGGCCTTGGCTCATTACAGTGGTTCCGGGTGTATGCGTCGTTGACCGCCGGCACAAAGAAGGCTGAATGACCAAGCGACGACGTCGTGTATCAGGCGGGCCGCGCCCTCATGCTGGTCGACTTCTTCCTCAAACTCCGCGCCCACAGGTTGCCCGTCACCATCCGGGAGCTACTCGACCTTTTGGGTGCTCTCCGGACGGGCATGGCGCAAGGCGACGTCGACGAGTTCTACGCCGTCTCAAGGCTCTGCCTCGTCAAGGACGAGGCCCTCTACGACCGATTCGATCAGGCCTTCGCCGCCTTCTTCGACGGCACGGTGACTCTCGCCGAGATGTTGGGCGAGATCCCGTTCGAGTGGCTGCGGAAGGAGGCGGAGCGGCTGCTGAGCGAGGAGGACAAGGCGAAGATCCAGGGCCTCGGCGGCTTCGAGGAGCTGATGCGAACGCTGGCGCAGCGTCTGGCCGAGCAGGAGAAGCGGCACCAGGGCGGCTCGAAATGGATCGGCACCGCCGGCACCTCGCCTTTCGGCGCCTACGGCTACAACCCGGAAGGGGTGCGCATCGGCCAGGCCGAGAGCCGCAATCGCCGGGCAGTGAAGGTCTGGGACAAGCGCGAGTTCGCCAACCTCGCCGACGATGTCGAGGTGGGTACCCGCAACCTTCGCCTCGCCCTACGCAAGCTGCGCCGCTTCGCCCGCGCCGGTGCTGCCGACGAGTTGGACCTTGAGGGTACGATCGAGGGCACGGCCCGCAATGCCGGCCTGCTCGACGTCCACATGCAGCCCGAGCGGCACAATGCCGTGGAGGTGCTGCCATTCCTCGATGTGGGTGGCTCGATGGACGATCACGTGCGCACCGTCGAGGAGCTGTTCTCGGCCGCACGCGCCGAGTTCAAGCATCTCGAGCACTACTACTTCCACAACTGCGTCTACGAGCATGTCTGGCGCGACAATCGCCGCCGCCATGACCGGCGCGTGCCGACCGAGGAGGTCTTCCGCACCTACGGCCCCGACTACAAGGCCGTGATCGTCGGCGACGCCACGATGAGCCCCTACGAGATCGTGACGGCCGGCGGGGCAGTCGAGCACTGGAACGCCCTGCCCGGTCAGGCCTGGCTGCAGCGGCTGCGCGAGGTGTGGCGGAAGACGGTGTGGCTCAACCCCCAGCCGCAGGACTGGTGGGACATGCACCGCTCGATCCAGCTGATCCACCGCATCTTCGAAGGCCGGATGTATCCGCTGACACTCTCCGGCCTCGACGACGCGATCAGAGCCCTGCGTTAGGGCGGCGACAGCTCGTTCAGCAGCGCCTGGCGGCGCGTCTTGTATTCCTGCGGGGTGATGTAGCCCGCGGCCGCCAGCTTATCGAGCTGCGCCAGCTGGGCTTCGATCGTGGAGGCGCTCGGCACGGCGGCCGGCGGCGGCGTGTAGTAGACCGGCGCCGGATTCGCGTAATAGGTCGGCGCCGGCGTCTCATACACCGTCTTCGGCTGATTGTTCGAGTTGGCGACGATCGTGCCCAGGGCGTAGCCGCCGAGCGCGCCGCCGACCAGCGGTGCCGCCCAGTCATTGTGATGGGCCGACGCCGGCCCAGCGACGAGCAGCGCGGCCGCTGCGACCCCCACGGCGACCCTCGGGCTCACGGTCATAGGAACTCCTCCTGCACGGCTGCACTTGCACGCCTTGGTAGCATCGGGCACATCACGATGCCATCGGGACATCGGGGACCTGCACATGCGACGGCACCATCTTACCGGTCTGGCCCTACTCGCCGGCATCGCCTGGACCGGAACGGCCATGGCCGTCGAGCTCACACCCGCCTATCTCGAGGGCAAGTGGACGACCGGCAGTGCGGACAACTGCAAGGCCGGGACGCACGAGCAGACCGTGTTCCACAAGGACGGTACCCTGACGACGGAGCACAAGGGCAAGACGCTGGCCGTCGGCTTCTGGACCCTCACCGACGACAAGCTCGACATGAACGTGCTGACCACGGAGAGCTCGCTTCCGCAAGACGTCGCCGAGGCACTGCCCGGCGACTTTCACGCGCTCAACATCAAGGGGCTGGTGTTCGACACGACCGACAAGAGCTTCCGCCTCGTCCAGGGTATCGCCGGCGAGATCCAGGGTGTCGAGATGGTGCGCTGCCCGGACTGAACCGGGCCTGACCGAGTCGGTTGGTGCGGGCGGAGGGGATCGAACCCCCGACAGCGGCGGTGTAAACGCCGTGCTCTACCGCTGAGCTACACCCGCACGCGGCCGTTCTAGGAACAGTCGTCGGCGACGGCAAGCGACCCGGCTACAACTCGTCGACCGGCCGCCAGCCAGGGACCTCGACCGGCAGCAGCGCCCGTTGCCGGAGAAGGTGATCGGCCAGCACGCAGGCCATCATGGCCTCGCCGACCGGCACCGCCCGGATCCCGACACAAGGATCGTGCCGGCCCTTGGTCAGGATCTCGGTCTCCCTGCCCTGCCGCGTGATCGTCTGGCGCGGAATCAAGATCGAGGAGGTCGGCTTCACCGCAAAGCGGCAGACGATGTCCTGTCCGGTGCTGATGCCGCCCAGGATCCCGCCCGCATGGTTGGAGAGGAAGCGCGGCCGGCCATTGCCCATGCGGATCTCGTCGGCGTTCTCCTCGCCGCGGAGTGCGGCCGCCGCCATGCCGTCGCCGATCTCGACGGCCTTTACGGCATTGATCGACATCATGGCCGAGGCTAGATCGGCGTCGAGCTTGCCGTAGATCGGCTCGCCCAGCCCCGCCGGCACGCCCGAGGCGACGACCTCGATCACCGCCCCGACCGAAGATCCCGCCTTGCGGATCGCCTGTAGCTGCTCCTCCCAGCGGGCCGCGGCCTTCGCATCGGGGCACCAGAACGGATTGCGACCAATCTCCTCGGGATCGAATGCCGCCCGATCGATCGCGTCGGCACCCATCTGGACCATGCAGCCGCTGATCGCGATCTCCGGCCCCAGCACCTTACGGGCGACGGCACCTGCCGCCACGCGTGAGGCCGTCTCCCGCGCCGAGGAGCGACCGCCGCCCCGATAGTCACGTATGCCGTACTTGGCGTCGTAGGTGAGATCGGCGTGCCCCGGCCGGTACGAGTCCTTGATCTCGCCATAGTCGCGCGAGCGCTGATCCTCGTTGCGGATCATCAACGACACCGGCGTGCCGGTCGTCACGCCCTCGAACACGCCCGAAAGGATCTCGACCCGGTCAGGCTCCTGCCGCTGAGTGGTGAACTTCGACTGCCCCGGCTTGCGCCGGTCCAGCCAGGGCTGAATGTCGGCTTCGGACAGCGGCAACAGTGGGGGAACACCGTCCACGACGCAGCCAATCGCCGGCCCGTGACTCTCGCCCCAGGTCGTGAACCGGAACAGCGTGCCGAAGGAGTTGCCGGCCATGATGCGCGGGTACCGCCCTCAACCCGCCTGCCGGCGTTCGTCAGCCTCGACAAAGGTGCGCAGCACGGCGCTAATCCGGCTCCGCCACCCACGCCCACCGCGCTTGAAATGGTCCAGCGCCTCGGAATTGTTCAGGCTGCGCAACTCCGCGGTCGTGTAGCAGGCGATTGTACGCTTTCTTCTCACGAGCGATGACACTTCAATCCTTCACCACCGACAGATCCGGCGCGTCGACGGCCTTCATGCCGACGACGTGGTAGCCGCTGTCGACGTGGAGGACCTCGCCTGTCGTGCCGGCACCGAGTTCCGACAGGAGATAGATCCCCGCCCCACCAACGTCCTCGATGGTCGTGTTGCGCTTCAGGGGCGAGTTGTACTCGTTCCACTTCAGGATGTAGCGGAAGTCGCCGATGCCGGAGGCGGCCAGCGTCTTCACCGGGCCCGCCGAGATGGCGTTGACGCGAATGCGCTGCTTGCCGAGGTCGACCGCCAGATAGCGGACGGAGGCCTCCAGTGCCGCCTTGGCGACGCCCATGACATTGTAGTGCGGCGTCACCCTCTCAGCGCCGACATAGGTGAGCGTGATCAGGCTGCCACCGTCGGTCATCAGCGGCTCGGCACGACGTGCCAGATCGGTGAAGGAGTAGCAGGAGATCAGCATCGTGCGCTGGAAGTTATCGAGGCTGGTCGCGACGTAGCGGCCCTTCAGCTCCTCCTTGTCCGAGAACGCCACCGCGTGGACCAGGAAGTCGAGCCGGCCCCAGCGCTCCTTCAACGTGTCGAACAGCGCGTCGAGGCTCGCGGGATCGGTCACGTCGGCCGGCAGGACGAGATCGGTGCCCAGCTCGTCGGCCAGGGGCCGCACACGCTTCAGCAGCGCGTCACCCTGGTAGGTGACGGCCAACTCGGCGCCATGCTGGCGGGCGGCGCGGGCGATGCCCCAGGCGAGCGAGCGGTCGTTCGCGATTCCCAGCACGAGACCCCTCTTGCCGTGCAGCAAAGCGGGCTGGGTCATCGGTCGCTCCAAGGGAAGATCATCGCGTGGGCGCCCTCTATAGAGGCCGCCCACGGGAATCGGTAGTGCGCTTCCGTCACGGGCCCGCGCCGGGTGGCACCAGATTCCCGGCGTCGCTGGTAACGGGACCGAGCGACTTGATGACGGCATCGAGCAGCGGCGCGAGACGCTCGACGCCGTCCGGGCTGAGATGCTGCTCGTCGCTGTAGAGTGCTCGGCCGTTTGCCTCCACTGCGCACGCGCCACCGTCGCACAAGCCACCCGAAAGCTCGACGAGCTTGAGCGGAAAGCCGCTCGAAAGGCCCGCAACCGCGGAGGTGAAATGGGCACTTCGCGCCGCCACCTCGGCCGGTGTCTCGCGGATGTCGAATTGCGGTCCGCGCCAAGCCATGCGCGCCAGGACGGACGGCACGTTCCAGCCCACCTCGGGCACCGGACCGAGAATCACGACGCTCTTTCCGGCGGCTGCCAGTGCCGAGATCGTGCGCTCCAGCGCGGCATCGAACTTGGCCCGATTGGCCTCCGGAGACAGGGCCGTACCCTCGCTGTCCCGGAGACGCACAGCACCCCGTGCCGCCTCAGGACCAGGCCTGCTGCCCTCGGCATAGGCCGGCCATCGCGCCGTCAGGATCACCGTCGAGGGGCCGCCGGGTTTCGCGATCTCCTGCAGCACGGCGTCGTTGAAAGCTTGGCAGCCTCGGGCCTGCTCGCCGGTGGAGCTGCGCACCCCGAGCAGCGGCGGACAGCCGCCACGGGACGCGAACAGACCGGTTCGGCCATGCGCCTCGGCGATTTCCGAGACGGTGTTGAACAGCATCAGGGCGTGCGAATCGCCCCAGAGCACGAAGCTCGGCTCGCCCTTGGCTCCGAGTCGACAGAGGTGCCCGTTGCGGATGGCCTTCGCACCCTTGTTGAAGCAGTCGAAGCGATTGGCTCCAGAATCAGTGGCGGACGCCAGCTGCAGGACTTCGTCGGGCAGACGCCAGGGAAGCCCGCGCCCGAGGACGAGGAGACCGGCGCAGGCGAGTGCGAGGGCAGCAGCACCGGCCGAGGCCGCGAACAGCTGGCGCCGGCCGAGCAGCGGATGGTGGTGGCCGCGGAACGGCCGCTCGACGAACCGCCAGGAGAGATAGGCGAGCACCCCCGACAGGAGGAGAGCGGCCGCACTCTCCGAGGCGGACAGCGGGCGGATCGCGATCTGCCGGGCGAACACCAGCAGCGGCCAGTGCCAGAGGTAGAGCGAATAGGAGATGAGCCCGACGAGCACCACCGGCCGCCAGCTCAGTAGGCGTCCGATGCGCGTATGGCCGCCGCTCCCGCCGTAGATGACCAGGGCCGCTCCGAGGCAGGGCGGCAGCGCCGAGAGCCCTGGAAAGCGCGTGTCCGGATCGTAGGCGGTGCAGCTCCAGACGATGAGGGCCAAGCCACCGCCGACCGCCAGCTCGCGAATACCGGACCGCCGCAGCAGGGGTAGTGCGCCCATGGCCAGGACGGCACCCAGCATGAGTTCCCAGGCCCGCATGGGCGCCAGGTAGAAGGCGGCTGCAGGCCGTTGCCACGCCGCGAACTCGGCCAGGGCCAGGGACGCGACCAGGACCACCAGCGTCGCCACAAGGCGGGGCCCGTGACCGAAGCGACGCAGCACGATGAGGAACAAAGGGAAGAGGATGTAGAACTGTTCTTCGACCGCCAGCGACCATGTGTGCAGCAGCGGCTGATCGTCGGCCGGCCCGTTGAAATAGTCCGTCTGGCTCCAGAACAGGATGTTGGAGCCGAAGACCGCCGTGGCCGCGAGGCTGCGCCCATAGGTGACAAGGTCGTGCGGCAGCAGCAGGGCGACCGCCAACAGCGTGGTGACCGTCAGAACGGCCGCCAGTGCCGGAAAGAGACGACGGGCGCGCCGCTCGTAGAACCTCACCAGCGAGAATCGTTGCTCCTCGATCTCCTCGCCGATCAGGCGCGTGATGAGGTAGCCCGAGATGACGAAAAAGACGTCGACGCCCACATAGCCGCCGGTGAACGGGCCGATGCGAGCATGGAACAGCAGCACGGCCATGACCGCCACCGCCCGAAGGCCGTCGATGTCCGGTCTGTAGGACAAGCCCGGCGGCTCTCGCATGCCACCTCTTCAGGAATATTGCAGGACGTGCCTAGCACGCGTGGCGTCGAATGGGATCGCGACCTGAGGTCGACGGCTCTTGGTCTCGTCAGGAGAGTGGCTGATGTGCCACCGGCTGGTAGGTCGCCCGCACCTGCTCGCCCCAATCGCGATGGTTCAGGACCAGGCCGTCCGCACGTACCTCGGCGGCACGGTCGAGGTCGATCTCGGTCACAAGCCAGGTCGGCCGGTCCAGTTCGCCCTTGGCGATGACACCGTCCGCCGGAAAGCCGTTGTCCGGCGGTCCGTAGACGCCGGCGGCACCGACGTTCACGTCCACCGCCGGCGACCAGGCGGCGGCACCCACTGTCGGCGACTGTACCGTGATGCACTGATTCTCCAGCGCACGCGCCTGGGCCCCGACTCTCACGCGCCAATAGCCCTTCAGCGTCTCGGTGCAGGAGGGGGCCAGGATCACCTCGGCCCCGGCTTCGACCAGTGCCCGTGCCAGCAGGGGAAACTCGACATCGTAGCAGATGCAGACGCCGAGCTTGCCCAACGGCGTGTCGAACAAGGTCAGCGCGTCGGCCCCGTGCACGCCCCACTGGTCGTTCTCGAACCGGGTCATCACGATCTTGTCCTGATGCCCGAGGCCGCCGCCGGAGCCGTACAGGACGGCTCGGTTGTGGAAGCGGCCGTGGACCTCGTAGGGCAGGCTGGCCCCCAGGATGAACACGCCGTGCTGCCGCGCGAGATCGGTGTGCAGGCCCGCCACCTCGTGCGCCAGCGACGCCACGGCACCAAGCTGCGCCTTCAGGTCCGAGGGTACCGGCGGCGGGAACAGCGAGGCCAGCTCCATCGCCCCGTATTCGGGGAACACCAGCAACTCCGCCCCCTGCCCCGCCGCGTCCTCGACCCAGCGGCGGATCTTGGCGGCATAGGCGTCCCAGCTGCCCAGCCAGTCGATCGGGTACTGCGCTGCGGCGATGCGGTAGCGGCGCTTCACGCGATCTCCTTGGTCCAGAACTGCATCGGCTTCGGGCTGGCCTCGGCCTCGTCGAGGTCCTTCCAGGTAATGTGGCCGATGAAGCCCTCCATCGGCCGGTAGCCGCGCTTTCGCCAGAAATCGTTCAGCGGCACGTAGTCGGGCGGCCGGCGCGGATGGTCGGCCGGGCGGACGACGCCGCAGAAGCAGGTGCGCTCGAAACCGCCGAGAGCCCGCGCATGCGCCTCGCGCTCCTCGAAGAAGCGCACGCCGATCCCGTGCCCCCGGTGGCTCTTCAAGAGCACCGATTCGCCGAAATAGAACACGCTTGCCGGATCCATACCCCGCTCGACGAAGGGTGCCTGCACGCTATCCGGCTCGCGGATCAGGGGCACGCCGGTCGAGGCGCCCACCACCTTGTCGCCGTCGAACGCGGCAACGACAACGCTGCCCTCGTTCTCCGCGTAGGTCCGGACGTACTTCTCCTCGTAGGCCTGCGAGCCCTCGTAGAGATAGGGGAAGTCGCGGAAGACGGTGATCCGGAGCCGGGCGAGATCGGGCAGGAGGCGGATCAGGTCGGCGCCGCTGAGACGCTCGATCCGGATGTCGGCCACCTCAGGCCCCCACCTGCCGGATCCAGTCCTGCAGGTTGTAGCAGGTCGTCACGCGGGCGATTCTGCCGTCACGAATGGCGAAGAAAGTGCCGGCCGGCAGGCGATAGGTCTGGCCCTTCGCCTCGGGCAGCCCGGAGTCGGTGGCCTTGTAGCGGCCGATCACGGTGAACTCGGCGGATGCCCGGCTGCCGTCCTCGCTCGTCATCACGACGATGTCCTCGAGCCGCTCCTCGTAGCAACGGTCCATGTGCGCCAGGAATTTCCGGAACGTGTCCTTGCCCGTCTCACGGCCGCCCTGATTGATGTCGTGCGCCACGTCGTCGGTCAGCAGCGCCAGCATGGCTTCGGCATCGCCCTTGTTGAAGGCGGCATAGTACTCGTCGATCAAGGCACGAGACACGACAGGATCTCCATTTCTGATGCGGGCGCGTGGATCGCAGGTGACCGGCACGCATGCAAGTGCCGACACGAAAAAGGCCCGCCGGTCTTCCGGCGGGCCCTTTCCAGCGGAGATTGCTGGCCGTCAGTTCAGCGGCACGGCCGCCGGCTCGGGGGCGGTCGGCGGCGGGGTTACCGCCGCGATCTCCTCCTCGCTCGGCAGGGACTCGGGCTGCCGCACGAGAGCGTGCTGCAGCACCTGGTCCAGCGTCGCCACAGGGACGATCTGCATGCCCTTCTTCACATTGTCCGGAATCTCGGCGAGGTCCTTCTCGTTCTCCTTCGGGATCAGGACCGTCTTCACCCCGGCGCGGAGTGCTGCCAGCAGCTTCTCCTTGAGGCCGCCGATCGCCAGCACCCGGCCGCGCAGCGTGATCTCGCCCGTCATCGCGACCGACGCCTTGACCGGGATTCGGGTCAACACCGAGACGATCGAGGTCACCATGGCGACACCGGCCGACGGACCGTCCTTCGGCGTGGCCCCTTCCGGCACGTGGATGTGGATGTCCACCTTGTCGAACAGGTCCGGCATGATGCCCAGGATCCGAGCGCGGGAGCGGACGAAGGACTTCGCCGCCTGCACCGACTCCTGCATCACGTCGCCGAGCTTGCCGGTGATCATCATCTTGCCCTTGCCGGGCACGGTGACGGCTTCCACCAGCAGGATCTCGCCACCTACCTCGGTCCAGGCCAGACCGGTGACGACACCGACCTGATCCTCCATCTCGGCCTCACCGTAGCGGAACTTCCGCACGCCGGCATACTTGTCGAGATTGCGGGCCGTGACCTTCACCTGCTTCTTGTCGCCGCCGACGATCTCCTTGATCGACTTGCGGGCAAGATTGGCGACCTCGCGCTCCAGGTTACGGACGCCGGCCTCGCGGGTGTAGTAGCGGATGAGGTCGAGCAGCGCCTCGTCCGAGATGCTCCACTCCTCGTCGCCGAGCCCGTGCTGCTTCTTCTGCTTCGGGATCAGGTGCCGCTTGGCGATCTCGACCTTCTCGTCCTCGGTGTAGCCGGCGAGCCGGATCACCTCCATGCGGTCGAGAAGCGGCTGCGGCATGCGCAGGGTGTTGGCCGTGCAGACGAACATCACGTCCGACAGGTCGTAGTCGACCTCGAGGTAATGGTCGTTGAACGCCTGGTTCTGCTCGGGATCCAGCACCTCGAGCAGGGCCGAGGACGGATCGCCCCGGAAGTCCGAGCCCATCTTGTCGATCTCATCGAGCATGAAGAGCGGGTTGCTGCTCTTCGCCTTCTTCATGCTCTGGATGACCTTGCCCGGCATCGAGCCGATATAGGTCCGCCGATGGCCGCGGATCTCGGCCTCGTCACGCACGCCGCCCAGCGACACGCGGATGAAGTTGCGGCCCGTGGCCTTCGCCAGCGACTTGCCGAGCGAAGTCTTGCCGACACCGGGAGGGCCGACCAAGCAGAGGATCGGGCCCTTCATCTTGTCGACGCGCTGCTGGACTGCCAGATACTCGACGATCCGCTCCTTGACCTTCTCCAGGCCGTAATGGTCGTTGTCGAGGATCGACTGCGCGAACTTCAGGTCCTTGCTGACCTTGGTCCGCTTCTTCCACGGGATGGAGAGCATCCAGTCGAGATAGTTGCGGACGACAGTCGCCTCGGCCGACATCGGGCTCATCGTGCGGAGCTTCTTCACCTCCGCGCGTGACTTGTCCCGCGCCTCCTTCGAGAGCTTGGTGCGCTTGATGCGCTCCTCGATCTCGCCGACCTCGTCCTTGCCCTCCTCGAGTTCGCCCAGCTCCTTCTGGATCGCCTTCATCTGCTCGTTGAGGTAATACTCGCGCTGGGTCTTCTCCATCTGCCGCTTCACGCGGCTGCGGATGCGCTTTTCCACCTGCAGGACCGAGATCTCGCCTTCCATGAAGCCGTAGAGCTTCTCCAGCCGCTCGGCGAGCGTGCCGGTCTCGAGCAGCTCCTGCTTCTCGGCGATCTTGAGCGAGAGGTGGGCCGCCACCGTGTCGGCGAGCTTCGCCGGATCCTCGATCTGGCTCAGCGAGACCAGGACCTCGGGCGGCACCTTCTTGTTCAGCTTCACATACTGCTCGAACTGCGTGACGACCGCGCGCACCAGCGCCTCGGTCTCGCGCGGCTCGACCTCGTTCTCCGGCAGCAGCTCGGCCTGCACCTGGAAGAAGCGGGGATTGTCGACGAAGGTCTTGATACGCGCCCGGGCATTGCCCTCGACCAGCACCTTCACGGTGCCGTCCGGCAGCTTCAGCAGCTGCAGCACGCTGGAGACGGTGCCGACGCGATAGATGTCGTCGCGGTCGGGATCGTCCTGGCTGGCGTTCTTCTGAGCGACGAGGAGGATGTGCTTGTCCTCCTTCATCACCTCCTCGAGGGCATGGATCGACTTTTCGCGGCCGACGAACAGCGGCACGATCATGTGGGGAAATACGACGATGTCGCGCAAAGGCAGAACGGGGTAGACACTCGTCTGCGGCAGATCGCTCATTGAACCTCGCCTTATCCGCGGACGGGCCAGCCCGCGGCGGGGGTTGGAGAACTCAAGCTGAGGTGGCGTGGCGCGCGGGCCGTTTCAAGCGCCGCGAGCCGCACCCGGGGAAGCGTCGGGAGTTCTCTGCCCTCACGAGGCCGAACTCGCCGCCCCCTTCTGATCCGCGTAGATCTTGAGCGGAGCGGCACGCCCCTCCGCCACCTCCTTGTTGATCACGACCTCGGAGACGCCGTCCATCGAGGGCAGCTCGAACATGGTGTCGAGCAGGATGCCCTCCATGATGGAGCGCAGGCCACGGGCGCCGGTCTTCCGCTTGATCGCCTTCTCGGCGATCGACTTCATGGCGTCCTCGGTGAAGCCGAGCTTCACGTCCTCCATCTCGAACAGCTTCTGGTACTGCTTCACCAGCGCGTTCTTCGGCTCCTTCAGGATCTTGACCAGCGCCGACACGTCGAGGTCGTGGAGGGTGGCGATCACCGGCAGACGGCCGATGAACTCCGGGATCAGGCCGAACTTCAGGAGGTCGTCGGGCTCCACCTCGCGCAGTAGTTCGCCCGTGCGGCGATCGTCCGGACCCGACACCTCGGCCCCGAAGCCCATGGAGCGGGCGCGACCGCGCTGGGCGATGATCTTCTCGAGCCCGGCGAAGGCGCCGCCGCAGATGAACAGGATGTTGGTCGTGTCGACCTGCAGGAACTCCTGCTGCGGGTGCTTGCGCCCACCCTGGGGCGGCACGCTGGCGACCGTACCCTCGATGATCTTCAAGAGCGCCTGCTGCACCCCCTCGCCCGAGACGTCGCGCGTGATCGACGGGTTCTCGGATTTGCGGCTGATCTTGTCGACCTCGTCGATGTAGACGATGCCGCGCTGCGCCCGCTCGACATTGTAGTCGGCCGACTGCAGCAGCTTCAGGATGATGTTCTCGACGTCCTCGCCGACATAGCCGGCCTCGGTCAGCGTCGTCGCGTCCGCCATGGTGAAGGGGACGTCGAGGATGCGGGCCAGGGTCTGGGCCAGCAGCGTCTTGCCGCAGCCCGTGGGGCCGATCAGGAGGATGTTCGACTTGGCGAGTTCGACCTCGCCGCCCTTGGAGCCGTGGGCCAGGCGCTTGTAATGGTTGTGGACCGCGACCGACAGGACGCGCTTCGCGTATTCCTGGCCGATCACGTAATCGTCGAGGACGCCCTTGATCTCGGAAGGCGTGGGAACCCCGGCCCGGCTCTTGGCGACCGCGCTCTTGTTCTCCTCGCGAATGATGTCCATGCACAGCTCGACGCATTCATCGCAGATGAACACGGTCGGGCCGGCGATGAGCTTGCGGACCTCGTGCTGCGATTTACCGCAGAACGAGCAGTACAAAGTGTTCTTCGAATCGCCGCCGGATTTCGACATCGAGCGCAGCTTCCCGGGTCTGCCTTCCGAGTCATGGTAGCGACCGGTCCCGGCACGCACAACGCCTTTGACCGATCGACCCTCTTGACGCGGCCGACGCGTGACTGTTTACGACACCGTTCCGCGAAATCCACCCCTTCGCAGGAACCGGTCCCGCGGCCGCCCGCCGCGGAGGTCTAACGTAGGCTCTCGTCCGTCCGAATCCAGGTGCAGCGATCCTTGACGATCGGGGCCGTGGTGTTCTGGCCGAGTCCCTTGGTCATCAGCCCGATCACCACCGGGTCCGCCTCGTAGTCGCTGTGCGCCGAAAGGGGATCGGCAACGTCACCCAGCACGGGCACGCTCCGTACCGGCGTGATGTTGAGGGTGACGTTGGTCGCCGTGGGGCAGAGCCGCGAATCCAGATACTCCTGCACGAAGCGGTCCGGGATCGCGTAGCTCATCAGGTCGTTCGGATCGCTGAAGGCGACGATGTTGACCGCCCGGAACATGCGGTCGGCATAGCGCGAGCTGCCGGGGGTGCAGAAGGCCGCGTTCTCGCCCCGGATCGCCGCCGGCTCGAAACCCGCCTGCAGCAGCGGCAACTGGTTCGCCATCATGAAGACCGGAATCGTCTCGTTCTGGAACAGCTCTTTCAGCTTGCGCGCCGCCGGGTTCCTCGGCGCATCGTCATCGACGATCTGGGCCGTGGCCGTCAGGGCGTCGATGCTGATCCGGCTGCCGAGGCTGTGGGTGAAGACGGCGAGATTGTCGATGGCGAGGCGGCTGGAAAAGAGCGGGTCCGTCGGCAGGCAGGCCTCGGGCTGTGTGGGCAGCGTGTCCCAGGTCCGGCTGTACATCCAGCACATCGACTGGATCACCGACGTCAGGATCCGCGACCGGCCGGCACCCACATAGACGAGCGGGTCCGGACTGACGTCGTTCACGAAGCCCTTCGCCATGTTGTTGAGGCTGGCACGCTGGCGCGCAAAGACCGCGCTGTTGTCGAACGCGATCGCCGCCTTCGCCGGATCGCTGATTCGTGACCAGGTCAATTCGTAGTAGATCACCTCGCGATCGTGCGCGTCGTTGGTGAAGCGGCTGACCGTCAGGGTCCCAAGCTTCTCGTCGGGGAACTTCGGGTGGACGATGTCGAGCACCTTCTCCTGCGGTGCCGTCACGGTCATGCCGAGCGTCTGGGCGAGATTGCTGCGCAGACGGCCCGAATACCCGGGCGCATGCGTCCCGATGCCGTGCACCATCAGGATCTTCAGCGCTGGGCCGGCGACCCCGTCGGTGCCGACGCGCGGCCCGGGCTTCTGCGCCGCCAGCATCTGCGACAGTCCGGGGAAGCCGGCACCCGTGATCTCGCAATTGCCGACGAACTCCTGGCCGGGCTCGTTGGCCTGGTTAAGGAGCGCCCGCGTCACCCCCTCGCCGAAACTCGAGCAGCCGGCCAAAGTGAGCACGGCTACCGACGCGAGCATCCGGCGCAGACGCATGTTCCGATATCCCCGTCTTTCTTTGTGGTCCGGACACTGCATCAGGTGGACCGGCCTTTCCAGCGGGTGCGCTACGGCCGGCCGACTTCTCCACCGGCAACTGGCACTGCTCGCCGTGGCGGCACTGCTGGCGCCACCGGCCCTTGCCGGAGGTCGTACCATCACGGGTTCCCTGCAGGGACCCTACCCCGACGGGGCCACCTCCGCCGTGGTCGAACTGCGCGACGCCGAAGGAAGGATGGCCGCCGAGCAGCGGTTCGAGATCGGCAGGGACACGAAGGCCATCGCCTTCAGCTTCGAAGCTCCGACGATCGACCTGACCCTCCTAGCAGCCGTGTTCGTGCACGGACGGCCCCAGCTTCTGAGCGACAAGATCCCCGTCCCGGCCGGGACGGCCACGGTCGACATGGGAATGCTGCCGCTGAAGCCGTACCAGCCGCTCGCCTTCGCCAGCACCCTGCACTGCGGTAAGACGGAGGCGGTGCTCGGCTTCACCGACCAGGGTGCTGTCCTGCAGACGGGCGGGGAACGGATCGACCTGGTGCCCGCCGGCAAGTCGCCCGGCAGCCGTCTCGTGGCACCGGGCGATCCCACGACCTTCGTCGAGCCGCGCGGCAGGAAGGCGCTGCTCAGTCTGCGCGGCAAGACCCTGCCGGAGTGCTCCGCGGAGCTAGGAGCGAAGGCGCCCTAGAACAGGAAGTCGCCGGCATCGATCGCACTCTTCGCCGTATTGAGCACCTCGAGGGTGCCGCCCGGCAGCCCGATGCTCACATCGTCCACCTTGCCGTCATGGTCGAGATCGGCCGCAGTGATCACGAGCTTCTTGAACGTCAGACCCGCATCGACGTCGAACTTGTCGGTGCCGTTCTTGAAGTCCAGCACCTGATCGCGGCCGAACGTGCCGGTCGCCTCGAAGATGTCGGCCTCGCTACCGCCCGTCAGCTTGTCGTTGCCGAGCCCGCCGCGCAGCCGGTCCTTGCCCGCACCGCCGAAGAGTTGATCGTCGCCGTTGCCGCCGTCGAGCAGATCGTTGCCCTTGCCGCCGTCGAGGAGGTCGCGGTCGAGACCGCCGAACAGGGTGTCGTTGCCCGTCTGACCGTAGATCTTGTCGTCCCCCTCGTCTCCGAACAGCTGGTCGTTGCCGCCGGACACCAAGGCATCGTTCAGAATCTTGCTTCCCTGCTCGCCCCAGATCGTGTCGTTCCCGGTGCCGCCATAGATGACGTCGTTGCCGCCCGTGACATGGGTGCCGCTGACGGCCCTGACATCGCCCGCGATGACGTCGTCCCCGCCACGGCCGAAGATCCGGTCGGCCCCCCCAACGACGATCGAATCCCCGCGGTCGATGGCGAGGTCGCCGGCGATGCGGTTGCCCTGCTCGCTGTCAAAGATCGTGTCGTCACCACCTTCGACCCTCGCGAGGCTGGCGGTATAGAAGACGTCCCCGGCCAACTCCACCTTCGAGCCCGTGCCGGCTTCCAGCCTGTCGTCGCCGCCGAACACCACGCTGTAGTGAGCGCCGTGGCCCTCGATCATGTTGGCGTCACCAACGGCGACATAGTCGTTGGCGAATTGCAGGACGTCGTCGCCGCCGTGCAACACCCCGTTCGGGCCGACCCGGGCGGCATCGCCGATCAGTTGTTCCTCCTTGTGGGTCGGCACACCGGTCATCAGGTCGTTGCCGCCCTGATAGACGGCGAATTGGCCGGTGGCCTCGTCGCCCGTCACCTCGTCGACGTCGCCGAGTGCGAAATAGACGGCATCGGCCAGGACGAATCTGTCATTGCCGCCGTGGTCGGTGATGGTCGTCGGATCGGACCCGGTTCGGCTGCTCGGGGCATCGCCGAAGAGGCTGGTCAGCCAACCGTCCGGGGCCGCGGCGAAGGCACTACCGTCGATCACGTCGTCGCCGCCGAGCACGACGTGCCAGAACGTGTCCGGGCTGTTGTCGAGCCACCAGGCATCGACGTTAAGCCCCTTGATCAGAATGTCCGGATGCAGGAAGTCGTTGTTCTTGAGGTCGATCTGAATCTCGTTGACCTTGCCGGCCACGGCCCTACCCGATGGATCGTAGGCAAGTCCGGTTCCGACGATGTCGACATCGTCTCCGGTCGGCGTGATCCAGCTCCAGGCATACGGCTGCAGGGTCTCGACCGTGCCGAACCTGACATGGTCGCCGTCGCCCATCTGAATGATCTGCTTGGCTACATTGAAGCTGACTTGCGCCATGACTTTCTACCCGTCTCGGCGACTGCCTCATACAGCGCCTTCGGGAAAGAAATTCGTTGACGAATGTTTCGGCCCCATTCCGAAGAACAGGGCCGTTTGTATCGATCTTGCCGTCGTGCTCGGGACGCCACCGGTGGGCTGTTCTGCGATCAGAACAGGAAGTCGCCGGCATCGATGGCGCTCTTTGCCGTGTTGAGCACCTCCAGCGTTCCGCCGGGCAGCCAGATGCTGATGTCGTCCACCTTACCGTCATGGTCGAGATCGGCCGCAGTGATCACGAGCTTCTTGAACGTCAGACCCGCATCGACGTCGAACTTGTCGGTGCCGTTCTTGAAGTCCAGCACCTGATCGCGGCCGAACGTGCCGGTCGCCTCGAAGATGTCGGCCTCGCTACCGCCCGTCAGCTTGTCGTTGCCGAGCCCGCCGCGCAGCCGGTCCTTGCCCGCACCGCCGAAGAGTTGATCGTCCTCGTTACCGCCATCGAGCAGATCGTTGCCTGGGCCGCCGTCCAGAAAATCACGATCGAACCCGCCGTACAGCTGGTCGTCGCCCGTCTGCCCATAGATCCGGTCGTCACCCTCGTCCCCATAGAGGAGGTCGTTTCCACCCTTCACGCTGAAGGCGCCGGTGATCGGCTTGCCGAGCTCGCCCCAGATCAGATCGGCGCCGGGACCACCGTGAATCGTGTCCCTGCCGCCGACGATGACCGACGACTCGGCGAACAGGACGTCGCCCGAGATCAGGTCGCTTCCCTCGTTGCCCCAGATCGTGTCGTCGCCGCCGACGGTGGTCGCCCGGGCGCGGGCGAAAAGGAGATCGCCGGCAAGGCTGTTCGCCCTCTCGCTGTCGTAGATGGTGTCGTCGCCGCCGGCGATCTGGTCCGTCGAGTTGGCGATATAGACGTCGCCGGCGATGATCGCGGTCGAGCCGGCCTTCGCTTCGAGACGATCGTCGCCGCCGATCAGGCTCGCCGATGCGTGCGAACTGATGCCGACGAAGAGGGCATCGCCGGCCACGACGCCGGTGTTGGCGAACTGCAGGATGTCGTCGCCGCCGCGCAGCACCGTATCGTAGCTGACCAGTCTCGCGTCGCCGGCGAGCTGCTGCTCATGATAGGTCGGATCGGCGAAGATCCGGTCGTTCCCCCCTTGGTAGTTGGAGAACAAGGTCCCCGAGGGATCGCTCAGGACCGAGTCCACGTCGCCGACAACGACATAGGGTGCGTCGCCGAGCAGAAAGGTGTCGTTGCCGCCGCGATCGGTGACGACGGCCCAGTCCAGTCCCATGGCGCTTTCCAGGTCGTCGCCGAACAGAACGCTCGGAAATCGATCGCTCGTCGCCACCTGGGCCAGGGATCGAGCATCGATCTGATCGTTGCCGCCGAGAACGGCACTCCAGAACGACGCCGGACTGTTGTCGAGCCACCAGGCATCGACAGCGAGACCCTTGATGAGGATGTCGGGGTGCAGGAAATTGTTGTTGCCGATATCGATCTGCACTTCGGAAATCTTGCCCGCGACCGCCTTGCCGGCAGCGTCGTAGACGAGGCCGGAGCCGACGAGGTCGATATCGGCACCGTTGGGCGTGATCCAGCTCCAGGCGAAGGGCTGCTTCGCCTCCACAGGCCCGAACTGAACGAACCCGCGGTCGGTCATCATGATTTCATGCCGTGCGCCGCCGAAAGTGACCTGCGCCATGCGCGTATCCCCTCATGCGCCGCCCGACTTGGGCGGCCTTCGGGCGATCGTCGGGCGCCGGTGTTTCGGCCTTGTTCCGTGGCGCGCGGTGGATTGTTTCCATTCTGGCGTCGCGGACCACGACGCGGCAGGTCGCCATCGGCGAATGCGGGCGTGTCAGGGCGCTGCGGAACGAGGCTCCAGTGGCAGCGCCCTGTCTCTTGTCGGGGCCGCTGCCGTGTCCAGCGGCGCGCGGGCGACTGGCCAGGGCGACAAACAACGGCCCCGCTCTGGGAGCGGGGCCGGGACCATCCTCCGGTTCGTGGACCTCCGCGAGGGCGGAGGGCCGCTCAGGTGACCTCGAGCTTCGCCGGGCGCTTCTCGAACACCTCGTCGATCAGGCCGAACTCCTTGGCCTGCGCGGCACTCATGAAGGTGTCGCGCTCCATCTTCGCCTCGACCTCGGCGATCGTCCGGCCGGTGTGCTTGACGTAGATCTCGTTGAGCCGCTGCCGGACCGAGAGGATCTCGCGGGCGTGGATCTCGATGTCCGTCGCTTGGCCCTGGAACCCGCCCGAGGGCTGGTGGGTCATGATCCGGGCGTGCGGCAGGGCGAAGCGCTTGCCGGCGGCACCGGCGGTCAGCAGCAGCGAGCCCATCGAGGCCGCCTGGCCGATGCAGATGGTGGCGATGTCGGGTCGGATGTACTGCATCGTGTCGTAGATCGCGAGGCCGGAGGTCACCACCCCGCCCGGCGAGTTGATGTAGAGGCTGATGTCCTTCTCGGGATTCTCGGCCTCGAGGAACAGCAGCTGGGCCGTGACGAGGCTCGCCACCCCGTCCTCGATCGGCCCCATGATGAAGATGATCCGCTCCTTCAGCATCCGCGAGTAGATGTCGAAGGCGCGCTCGCCGCGGGCGGTCTGTTCGACCACCATCGGCACGAGCTGGCTCATGGGATGCATGTCCGGGCGTCCTCTGCTTGCGATGCGGTTGCTCAGGCGGCGGCCGGGGTCTCGTCGGCCTCGTCGTCGGGCTGCTTCATCAGCTCCTCGACGCTCACCGGCTCGTCCGTGACCTTGGCCTTCGCGAAGATGAAGTCGCACACCTTGTCCTCGAACAGGGGTGCGCGCAGCTGCTCCAGGGCACCGGGATTGCTACGGAAGAACTCGAACACCTGCCGCTCCTGGCCGGGATAGCGCTGTGCTTCGGCCATCACCGCCCGCTGCAGCTCCTGCCCGTCGACGGTGACCTCGTTCTTGGTGCCGATGTCGGACAGCAAAAGGCCCAGGCGGACGCGCCGCTCGGCGATGCTGCGGTACTCGCCCTTCAGCTTCTCCTCGTCCTCGCCCGTGCTCTCGAAGGTCTGGCCGCCCCGCTCCATGTCGTCCTTGAGCTGCTTCCAGATCGAGTCGAACTCCAGCTCGACCATGCCGGGCGGCACCTCGAAGGCGTACTTCTCCGCCAGATGGTCGAGGAGCGCCCGCTTCATCTTGGCCCGCGAGACCTGGCCGTACTCCTTGCCGAAGCGCTCGGCGAAGGTCTTGTTGACCTCCGCCAGATCCTCGAAGCCCAGCTCCTTCGCCCAGTCGTCGTCGAGCGTGTAGGGCACGGGCTCCTTCACCTGCTTCACCTCGACGGTGAAGACGGCCTCCTTGCCGGCCACGGGCTTGTGCCCGTAATCCTCTGGGAAGGTGACGGTGATGGTGCGGGTCTCGCCGGCCGTGGCGCCGATCAGCTGCTGCTCGAAGCCCGGGATCATGGCGTTGGCACCGAGCGCCAGCGTCAGGTCCTTGCCGGCCCCGCCCTCGAACTTCTCGCCGTCGATGGTGCCCTCGAAGTCGATCACGACCTGGTCGCCGTCGGCGGCGGGGCGCGGCGTCTCGGGGGCGACGAACTTCTGCCGCGAGCGGGCGAAGGTCTCGACCGCCTTCTGCACCCGCTCGGGATCGGCCGCCACGGTCTGCCGGGTCAGCTCGATACCCTCGACATCGACCGCCGGGACCTCAGGCAGCACCTCGACATTGACCTGGAACTCCAGGTCCTTGCCCTCGTCGAACGAGGTGATCTCGATCTTCGGCCGCAGGGCCGGCCGCAGATTGTTGTCGGCGACGGCACTCTTCGCACCCTCGTCGACCGCCTTCTCCAGGATCTCGCCCATCACCGAGCGGCCGTGCTGCTTCTTCAGCAGCGGCAGCGGCGCCTTGCCCGGCCGGAAGCCCGGCACGCGCAGCGTCTTCGCCAGCTCCTTCAGGCGCGAATCCATGCGGTCCTGGATCTCGCTCGCCGGAACGACGATCTTGAACTCGCGCTTGAGGCCCTCGGCCCCGATCTCAGTGACTTGCATCTGTCCGTCCCGATGGCTCCGCCGGCGACCCCCGCCGTCCGGTGCCCGTTGTCCCTCGCCTGGAGCTGGCTCTGGTGCGGGCGGCGAGACTCGAACTCGCACGGCTCGCGCCACGGGAACCTAAATCCCGCGTGTCTACCAATTCCACCACGCCCGCGTCGACCGTCCGCCCCGGTACGCCCGGCGCCGGCGGCGCTCGCATATAGCACGGCGCGCCGGAAGGCCAACAGGGCGCGTCGGCCCGTCGGCCGAGGCGCCCTCACGGCGTTGTGCATCGTTCGTCGCCGGCGCGGAACGGTAGAACGCGGCGCGGAAGGTCGAGGGACCGGGCTCGCCCAATCGGCGGAATGGCGCGGCGATCGGAGACGGCCGGCAGGAGGTGCGACGTGGCACGATTCGGAACTCGTCTGGCCGCGCTCGCGGCCGTTGTCGTGGCAGCGGCGTGGACGCCGAGGGCGATCGCCGCCACGGCCACGATCAATGACCGCGTCATCGTCGACGGCTGTGAAGCCGGCGGGGGCGGCAACGACATCCAGTCGATCCAGAGCCACTACGAGCCCAAGGAGGATCGCATCGTCGTGACCCTGCGGCTGTGCGACAGCGCCCTGCCGAACACCACCTATCGCATTCATCTGGACCATGCGGCCCCCTTCGTCGGCAAGCGCCGGTCCACCGCCAATTGCGCGTCCACGGCCGACACCATCGTCGCCCGGGCGCCGGGTGGGCACCGGGGCGTGGGCACGAGCGAGCTCGATGGGAACACCGTCCGCTTCGTGATCCCCCTCGCACCGCTTCACGTCGGCAAGCCGAAGGCGACACCGCTGATCCCGCTCTGGGCGACCAGCACCATGGGCGGCAAGATCGACCGCGTCCCGAACCGCGAGTCCGGCGACGGCTGCGCGCACCCCCAAGCGACGACGGAAACCCTCGTCCAGTCGCGCGTCGCGGTGACCGGACTAGCCTTCGTCAGCGGCGTCTCGTTCGCCGGCGAGTTCACCGCAAACCCAAGAACCTCGATCACCATCGCCGACCTCGAGTGCCAGCAGGCTGCCTCGCAGGCGGGCTATCCCGATTCGGGCAACATCTATGCCTGGGTGACGAACTCGACGAGCAACGCCGGCTCGCACATCGTCGATCCGGGCTTCGGGCCGATCCAGACGGCCGACGGTGCAGTCGTGGCGTCGAGCATCTCCGCTTTCGGCACCTGTGATCCGATCGCCGGCAATCAGTGCCTGCAGAACCCGATCAACAAGGACGTACACGGCAACCTCACCGACGACTTCACCGTCTGGACCGGCACCGCCCCTGACGGCACCAACGCCGGCGGCGAGCTTCAGAACTGCAACGACTGGACGTCCAACTCGGCCAGCGACATCGGCACTGGCGGCTCGGCCAGCGCCACCAACGCCGGCTTCACGACCGGCGTGCAGGACAGCTGCGACAACGCCCACCACGTGCTCTGCGTCCAGTTCGAGTAGGCGACGCGGTGCCCCCCGGGGCTGGATACCCGATCCGGGTCCTGGTCCGATGGACGCCCCGCCCGACGGAGGCTACGCGGCGCCATGGGCACGGGTGAGGCCTGATGGGCGACCTCGATCTCGGCAACCTCGTCGGCCGCCTGCAGGATGCGGTGGGCGGCTCCCTGCTCACCTTCGACGGCACCTCGATCTCGGCACGCTCGCTGGTCGAGTTGGTCCTCGTGCTGGTCGCCGCGGTCTGGCTGGGCGGCTAGCTGCAGCGCGTGCTGCTGCGGCTGGCGGAGCGCCCCGGCTCGTTCAACCGCGGCTCGGTGCTGACCGCCACGCGGCTGGTGCGCTGGGCCGTGCTCGTCGGTGGCGGCCTGATCGCCCTGCGCATCGCCGGCGTGCCGATCGGCCATATCGCGCTGCTCTTCAGCGCCCTCTCGATCGGCCTCGGGTTCGGCCTGCAGAATATCGTCAACAATCTGGTCTCGGGCCTGATCCTGCTCGGCGAGCGGAGCATCCGCGTCGGCGACTTCCTCGACCTGCCCTCGGGCTTTTGCGGGGTCGTCCTCGACATCAGCATGCGCAGCACGCGCCTGCGCACCCCCGACGGCACGCTGATCCCCTTCCCGAACTCGGTCCTGGTCGGCAGTACGGTGCACAATCTGAGCCGGGCCGACGCGGCGCACCGCCAGCGCTTCGATTTCGGCGTCGGCTACGGGACGGACAAGGCGGCCGTGCACGAGTTCATCGCCGCCGCAGCCCGCGCCATCCCGGCCACCATCGAGGACGCGGACCACCCGAGCGAAGTGGCGATCAAGGATTTCGGCGCCGTGACCCTCGGCTACCACCTCGTCGTCTGAGTGCGGAACACCACCCTGATGGAGCCCTACCGCACCCGCTCCCTCTACCTCGCCGCCATCGACGACACGATCACCGCCAAGGGTTTCCCGCAGCCGAACCCGGCCTACGACGTGAACCTCAAGAGCGGGGCGAGGGCTCCAGCGTCCACGGATCAGGCAACGGGTCCCGGTGCCTGATCCGGAGCAACGCCGGTACACAGGCCGACAGATAGGCCGCAGCAACCATCGCAAGATGACGGACGGATCGCCGTTCCAGTCGTCCGAGGCGAGAACGACCGCTCGGTCGGACGGCCGCCCGATCTATCACGGCACCCCATTCACGCCGCCTTGTGCTGTCGCCGCCGCAGATATCCGATACCCACTAGACCGCTCGCCAGCAGCGGCAGAGCGGCTGGGATGGGAACTGCGCTGAAGGTGATGTCGAGGGAAAATGAAAGATCTCGACCGGGGATGACAAGCACGGAGGCGAAGGTACCGCCTGTAAAGTTGGCGAAACTGATCCCGGAACTCGGGTTCGGCGTTTCCAATCGGGAAAAGATGCCCGGAGCCACTCCAACAAATCGCAAATAGAATTGGCCAGATCCAGCGGACTGACTAGATGCGGCGGACATGAACCCGGTACCAGAAACCGGGCCTGTCACCGTGAATATGACCGTAGAATTGGACGGCGTTCCAGCAGCCGTGCTGGTGTCGATATCGACACTGCCGGAGACTTTGATGGTACTGGTGTCGATAGTCTGCGTGCCGCTCACATTGAACAGGGCGGCGGCAACTGGTGACATATAGAGTGGGACGAGGCCTAGGCCGAGAACGACCGAGTAGGAAAGCAGGCCGAGCAAGCGACGCATTCACAGTACCCCCGCGGCGAGCGCCACCGCCTTAATTGTCATCGTTCGCGCCAGCGTCTTGCACGCTGGCCCCGCACGACCTGCATGTCATTGGACGGCGAGGTTGCGGGCCGTTGCGGTCCCGCGTTGGCCGCCCTGCCTTACTTCTGTCCAATGTGTCGGACGGTGTCACTAACTCACTTCACGAACACCAGCCGCCTCGCTCAACCCTGTGTTCAGCGTCCCCGTACTACCCGCCCGGCAGCGGATGCCAGTCCTTGACTGTCAGCCAGAGGGCCATCCCGGCCAGCAGGAGGACGCTGGCGACCAGCAGCCAGACGCCGAGCCCCGGCGAGTCCGGGCGCCGGTGGCGGCGTGACGGCGCGTAGAACGTCGCCGTCAGCAGCCCGACCGTTCCGGCGGTGACCGCACAGGAGACCGCGGCCCAGACCGGCAGCAGGCTCTGCGGCTCGAAGAAGTTCATGCCGAAGAAGCCCGTCACCGTCGCCGTCACCATGCTCAAGGCGACGAGTCGGTTCAGCCGCTGGCTCGCCAGCGTGGCGTTCAGCGATTCCTGGCCGGCGACGAAATTGTCGAGCTCCGCCACCTGGGCGCTGAGGCGGTCGAACCGGCCGACGAGGTCGAGCTCCGCCATGAGCTTCACGTCGATGGCCTTCGTCAGGCGCTGCACGCCGATCGGCTCCAGCCAGCGCCGCTGGCTGAAGCGCAGGACCTCGAAGCGCAGCGCGTGGGCGGCGTCCTGGAACCGGCCCATGTCCTGGTCGCTGCCATAGCGCGCGATCAGCCGGTCGAGCCGCCCGGTGAGGTAGAGGATCGAGGCCCGCTGCATGTGCCGGAACAGCACGAGCTGCAGATAGAGTCCGGAGAAGCGCGGCACGCTCATCGTCTCGAAGCGGCCCTTCCCGTCCGGGCCCAGCCGGCCGACCCCGACCACCCCCTCGGCCGTCACGAAGTAGCGCGTGTTCCGCTGCGGATCGTCTGGCGTCCAGTAGAAGTCGATCGCCGCCTGCCGCTCCAGCTCGACGAAGAAGGCCTCGCCATAGGGGCGGTTCCAGCTTCCGGGCTCGTCGGCCAGGGCCAGACGGGTCCAGTCGTCCGCGGTCAGCACCGTCGGATCGGCGAAGCCGACGACGGCGAGGAAGGGGGTGCGCGGCCCGTTGAGCAGCGGCACCGGCACCAGCGAGCCCGACATGCCCGCCACGCCGCCGCCCAGCAGCTCCCGCCAGTGGTCCGCGAGCGGCGGTTCGCCATGGGTCTCGAGCCAGCGGAGCGCGTCCTCGGGCGAGAACCGCGCCACGCCGTCCGGCGACGGCGTCCACCTCACATTGTCCGGCACTTCGACGGGCTCGCCCGCCTCGTAGCGTCCGGCATAGAGGCGCCCCAGGCGGTCGAGCAGCGTCTCGACGTCGGACAGCAGCAGGCTGCGGGTCGTCTCGCCTTGCCGCACCGTCGTGGCGAAGGAAAGCTCGACGATCACGACCGCGAGGCCGGAATCGAAGATGTAGACCGCGAGCCGGCTCAGTGTCGCCTCGTAGCGGCAGACGGCACCCACAGCCCCCTGCCAGCAATCGATCGTAGCCGAGGTCACGGCCCGGCCCTCGAAGATCTGGATCGACGCGCCGCCCTTGCCGGTGAGCGAGGCGACGGCCCAGCCCGGCAAATGCAGCGCCTCCTCATAGCCGATGGCGGCATCGGCACTGCTGTTGATCGGCCGCGGCGCAGGCGTCCAGCCAACCGCGATGGCCCGGTCGGCGAAGGTCGTCGCCCCCTGCGCTGCCGTCAGGCCGGGAAAGCCGAACGGCATCAGGATCGTGTGGCGGAACAGCCCGACCTCGGGCCCGCCCGGTGCGGCGGCTTGCGGCGACGGGCTCATTACCGCATGGGTGCCGAAAGCAGCGCTGCCGCCGGCGGCGGGTCGAGGTGGAAGATGAGCGAGCGCGTTCTCATTCTCGATTTCGGCTCCCAGTTCACGCAGCTGATCGCACGGCGGCTGCGCGAGGAGCAGGTCTACTGCGAGATCCACCCCTGCACGGTGGACGATGCCTTCGTTCGGAACTTCGCGCCAGCCGCCGTCATACTGTCGGGTGGCCCCGCCTCGACGACCGAGACCGCCGCACCCCGCGCCCCCGACTCGGTCTTCGGCCTCGGCGTTCCGGTGCTGGGCATCTGCTACGGCGAGCAGACCATGTGCGCGCAGCTGGGCGGTGCGGTCGAGCCCTCGGACCACCGCGAGTTCGGCCGTGCCGTCGTCACGCTGGAGCAGCCTTCGCCTCTCTTCCACGGCCTCGTCGCGAAGGGTGAGAAGACGCCCGTCTGGATGAGCCACGGCGACCGCATCACGGCAATCCCCGCTGGCTTCACGCCGATCGCCACCAGCGACGGCTCACCTTTCGCCGCTATCGCCGACGAGAGCCGCCGCTTCTACGGCGTGCAGTTCCACCCCGAGGTCGTCCACACCGCCATCGGCGCCGGCCTCCTGCGTAACTTCCTCTACGGCGTCGCCGGCCTTACCGGCGACTGGTCGATGCACGCCTACCGCCAGACCGCCCTCGACCGCATCCGCGCCCAGGTCGGCGACGGCGGTGTCATCTGCGGCCTCTCCGGCGGCGTCGACTCCGCCGTCTGTGCCGTCCTCCTGCACGAGGCGATCGGCGACCAGCTCACCTGTGTGTTCGTCGACACCGGCCTGCTCCGCCACGGCGAGGCGCACGAGGTGGTCGAGCTGTTCCGCCACCATTTCAATATCCCGCTCGTCCACGTCGACGCCGGCGCCCTCTTCCTGAAGGAGCTTTCGGGCGTCACCGACCCAGAGCAGAAGCGGAAGACCATCGGCCGCGTCTTCATCGACGTCTTCGATGCCGAGGCGAAAAAGCTGCAGGGCATCCGGTTCCTCGCCCAGGGTACCCTCTACCCCGACGTGATCGAGAGCGTCTCCTTCAAGGGCCCGTCCGTCACCATCAAGTCCCACCACAATGTCGGCGGTCTCCCCGCCCGCATGAACCTGTCCCTCGTCGAGCCGCTCCGCGAACTGTTCAAGGACGAGGTCCGCACGCTGGGCCGCGAGCTGGGCCTGCCCGAGCACTTCGTCGGCCGCCACCCCTTCCCCGGCCCCGGCCTCGCCGTCCGCATCCCGGGCGAGGTGACACAAGAGAAGGTGGCCCTCCTCCAGCGCGCCGACCGCATCTACCTCGAGGAGATCCGGGCCGCCGGCCTCTACGACCACATCTGGCAGGCCTTCGCGGTCCTCCTGCCGGTCAAGAGCGTCGGCGTGATGGGCGACGGCCGCACCTACGAAGCCGTCTGCGCGCTCCGTGCGGTCACCTCGATCGACGGCATGACCGCCGACTTCTACCCCTTCGAGCCGTCGTTCCTGGGCCGCGTCGCCAACCGCATCGTCAACGAGGTGCGGGGCATCAACCGCGTGGTCTACGACTTCACGAGCAAGCCGCCGGGGACGATCGAGTGGGAGTGACAGGCAGACGGTAAGCGTCGGCGTGATTGGAGCCCACGGACAACCGGGCGGGAAGAACCCGACCTCATCTCTTGCGACTCCTCAGCGATTCCAGGGCGCCGGCACCAAGTGGCCGCGGCGCATCGCGATCACCAGCATCACGATACCGGCGGTGGTACAGAGAACGAGGGCGAACACCGACTGCTCCATGCCGAAAGCGCCACCCGTGATGAAGCTCGGCCCCTCGATCTTGTCCTGAAACAGACCCGGGAGGGTCACGCCACCGGAAACGACGCCGGAGAAGACGGCCGACTGCACGTAGTTCCACGCCAGGTGAAAGCCCATGGCGATCCACAAGCGCCGCGTGACCAGATAGGCCGCAGCCAGCAACAGACCGGCCTCGATCGCGATGTAAGCCGCTCCGGCGATCGTGGCCCCAGGGTTGAGTAGATGGAGAACCCCGAAGACCAGTGACGAAACGATGATCGCGATCCAGCTGCCGGCCATGTCCTCGACCGAGCGGAACAGCACGCCGCGAAACAGCAATTCCTCAAACACCGACGATTTCACCGCCATGGCGGCGGCAGGGATCATGTAGGACAAGGGGTTCAGCCCCACGATCCGATACATGCCGAGCAGCATCAGGAGCAGCACGCAACCGGTATAGAGCCCCACTCCGATCAGCGCGCCGACGAGCCATTCGCGACCGGCCCCCGGCCTGGAAAGCTCCGACACCTTACGGCGTTCGACGATCTTCCCCCAGGCGATGTAGGCCGCCACCACCACCAGGGACATCACGATCGCAATGGCAACCCCCAGCAAGGGAGCTTCCTTGAAGGCCTGGATTCGCCCTTCCGTCCAGGCCATCAGATAGAAGACGCCCGCACCCAGGACGATCAGGCGGGTCAAGGGGAACTGCAGGATACGCAGCCAAAGAACTTGGGCCGGGAAAGCTCGGTCCATCAGGGTACCCCTCTGGTTCGTGATTGGGTCTTCCCGTCATCTCATGGCGCCGGCGTGACTGCCGACTTCCACCCGAACAGCCCCACCGGTGAGACGGTCGGGTGGGAATTGCGACGTACAGGTGCCCTTTTTGACCGCTATGACTGCGAAACAGGCTGCAATCCGGGATCGTCCGCCTGCCATGCTGAGCGGACCGCGCTCACGACCAGCTCCGCCGTTTCCGGATCGCTGGCGCGGGCGATCACCAAGGCGCCTACCAGCATCGAGAAGGTCTGCGCGGCGCAGCGCAAGCGCACGTCCTCGGGGCCGTCGATCGCTTCGGCGATCGTCGCGATCACGCGGCCCGCCCCTTTTCCGAAGACGTCACGCACCGCAGCGCTGCTGCGCATGACATCGCCCGATAGCGCCGCGATCGGGCAACCGCCGGCCACGTCCTCGATCATCTCCGGCGACAGATAGTAGTCGGTCAGGCGCGCGAGCGTGTCCGCGCGCGGGATTGTGGCGAAGCCCTTGCGCATGCTGCCGAGCATGTCGGCGAAGGCACTCTCGAGAGCCGCGACCAGCAGGTCCTCCTTCGACTCGAAGTGGCGATAGAAGCCGCCATGCGTCTTCTCCGCGGCCTGCATCACGTCGCCAACGCTCGTCCCCTCGACCCCGCGCTCCCGGAAAAGACGTGACGCCTTCTCGATAATCTCTTGATGGGTCTGGGCTTTTGCCTCGCGCGACTGGCGCATCAAAAAATCTCCCGATCGGCCTTGCCCGTTTAGATGAGGCGTGTCATCTATTCAACAAGATGATGCTCGTACTCTAAACGCCAGGGAGTTCGCTATGGCCACCCCCGCACCCGACGACCGGCGCGGCTTGTCCGCCAAGAGGCGCAACATCGTCGGTCTCGACGCCGCTGCCGATGCGGCGGAGGGCAACTGAGCCATGGCCAAGCCGCTCATTCTCGTCATGGGCGCAACGGGCAGTGTCGGCGTGCCCCTCGTCACGGAGCTTGTCACCAAGGGGCAGACTGTGCGCGCGTTCGTTCGCCAGCGCGATGCACGTAGCGAAGCTCTGGAAAAGATCGGCGCGCAGATCGCTGTCGGCGACCTCTACGACTCCGATCAGCTCTACGATGCGCTGCGCGGCGTGCGGCGAGCCTTTTACTTGTCACCGGTGCGTCCGTACATGATCCAGAGTGCAGTCGCCTTTGCGGTCGCCGCCCGCGACGCGAGGCTCGAGCATCTGGTCGGCATGAGCCAATGGACCTCGCACCGGGCCCATCCGGCGAACATGACGCGGCAGACCTGGCTCGCAGACGAACTGTTCGGGATGATTCCCGGGGTCGCACACACGGTGTTCAATCCCGGCATGTTCGCGCACAACTTCCTGCGCACCATGGATCTGCCCGCACTGCTCGGCCTTTTTCCGGTCCTGTCGGGCAAAGGTAAGGCAGCACCGGTCTCCAACGAGGACATGGCACGCACCGCGGCTGCGATCCTGATCGAGGGACCGCAGCGCCACGCGAGCAAGAGCTATCGGCCTACGGGCCCGCAACTGCTCGACGGGCGCGAGATGGCGGCGATCGTCGCCAGGGTGGTGGGGCACCGCGTGCTGCCGATCGACCTGCCGATCTGGCTGCTCGGCAAGGTCGCCCGGCAGCGGGGGATCGACCCGTACGAGATCACCAGCCTGCGCCATTACATGCAGGACATGCGCAAGGGCACCTTCGCCTTCGAGGGCGGCGTGACCGATGTCGTGCGCGAGTTGACGGGAACTCCCGCCGAAAGCTTCGAGACGACGGCGCGGCGCTACGCGGCACTCCCGTTCGCGCGACGGACGCTCGCCAACCGGCTGAAAGCGCTCCTCAGCTTCAACATCACGCCCTTCTGTCCCGGATACGACTTCGACGCTTGGGACCGGAAGATGGCGATCCCCGCCGCACCCCATCCGAACCTGTCGATCGACGACGAGCGGTGGCGGCGCACCCACCATGCGCAAATGGTCGGGTTGCCGGCCTGAGTACCCCCAACAGTCGAATGGACTTATCGATGAAGCTTTACAGCGTCCCTCTGTCCCCATTCGCTGCGCGAGTACGGCTCGCCATCTATCGCAAGGGTCTCGACATCGAGATCGTACCGCCACCCGCGGAGGGCCTGAAGTCCGCGGCCTATCTGGCCATCAATCCGCTCGGACAGATCCCGGCCCTGGCACTCGATTCGGGCACCGTCCTCGGCGAATCCGCGGTCATCCTGGAATATCTCGAGGATGCATTCCCGACGCCGTCGCTACGGCCGGACAGCATCGAGGATCTGGCCCGTGCGCGCCTCTTCCTGCGCATTCCCGACATTCAGTTCCTGAACGCACCGCGGATCCTCCTCGGCATGCGCAGGCCCGAGGACCGCAACCACGAACTGATTGGCCCGGCGTTCGAGAACCTGCAGCGCGGCCTCGACAATATCCAGCATGCGCTCGACCACGATGCAGGCCCCTGGGCGATCGGCGGCAGGGTCTCGATCGCCGATTGCGGACTCGTGCCCGTGCTGAATGCGGTATCGCTCATCGCGATGGTGTATCAGCGTCCGGACCTATTCGAAGACCGTCCGAAGCTCGACCGTTACTGGCAGACGGCGCGGGCCGACCCGATCAACGCGCGTGTCATCGAGGAACAACTCGCCGCCGTGCCCAAAATCTAGCTGATCGGGGAAACCGAAGATGGCGAACGGACTGGAAAATCTCATCCTTCCCCCGTTCGTCGCGCTGGCCATCGGTGCGGCGATGGGAGCTTCTGCCTGGCTGATGCCGGCCGCCGACCTGCCTCAGGGCGTACGCTATGGCGTGGTCGGGGCGCTGTTTGTGCTCAGCGGCCTGTTCGGTGCCCCCGCCATTGCCGCCTTCGCGCGGGCCGGGACGACCATCAACCCCGTGCGGATCGCGAATGCGTCGGCCCTGGTCACCGGCGGCATCTACAGCGTGTCGCGCAACCCGATGTATGTCGGCCTGACCGGCTTGTTGCTCGCTCTCGCGGTGGCCCTGGCACGGCCCTGGCTGCTGCTCGGCCCGCTGTTCTTCGTCCTGTTCGTCACCCGCTTCCAGATCATCCCCGAAGAGCGCGCGATGCAGGCCAAGTTCGGTGAGGCCTCTACCGCCTATCGTCGCCGGGTCCGCCGGTGGCTGTGCCGGCATAAGCTCCGACTTATACGCCTTCCGTCGTACCTGGGCCGTGTCGCCAACTGCATCGTCAACAAGGTGCGGGCATCAACCGGGTCGTGTACTACTTCACGAGCAAGCTGCCAGGGATGACCGAGTGGGAGTGAGTAGGCCTGCTGAGGGCCTGCTGAGAATTACTGCCCAATACTTTTTTTGTCGACATATGATGCAAAGAGCACTATTCAGAAGCTTAGTGACGCGTCATTGTCAAAGATGCTTAAGTTCTAATAAAGCAATTATTGCTTTACAATGCTAAACCCACATTTCACGTTTTTACTGTTGTACCAAATGAAAGTAACAGTGTTGCCATTTGTACTTGACGATATTGTATAGTATGGACTTTCTTCAATTGATCTTACTCCGCATCCCGCAATATCAACAGGCGAGCCTGAGGCCGTCGTCACTATACCCCACGTCTTAGTATTTACTTCTGGCAGCATGTCTATAGAGGCATACTTCAAAGCCGAATAGAATGGATGATCAGGCGATACAGGTCCTGTAGCAGCGGCTATTTCGAGTCGGTTGGTATTTAGTGCACAACGAAGATTACTTTGCACCCGTCCATTTGTCAGATTCATGTTGGTGACAATGCATGTTGTACCGTCGGTTGCCTTGTAAGTTCCGGGTGGGATGACCAACGTAGTCACATTGGGAGAGAATGTGCTTACAACGGTTGCACTAGAGCCAAGCGTACCGTTGGTGTTGACCGTCAGGGTCACCGTAACGTCGTAATACTTGGCCTTGCCGGTGCTGTCGAGAACAGGCACCCGGAACGAGCGGATCTTGTTGTCGAGAGCGTAGGTGGCACTCTTCTCCAGCATGGCCTTCTGCTGCGCCTGCGCCGCACCGGGCAGGAGCAGGGCGAGGGCCGCGACAGCCACGAGGCTGTGCGCCGAGAAGGCACGGGCAAAGGATCTACTTACCTTCGATGCGTCCATGAAGATGTCCTCCAGTTCAGAATCCTCCCATGGGTGGTGCATGAACGGAGAACCGTTTGTGAGTTTTCTCACAAAATGCCCGATCGCATGGGCAGGCGCTTCAAGGCACGACGCTCGATGATCAACCGGACCGAAGCCCCTTCTTGTGCAGTCCCATTGACACTTCGGGGGTCGAGAGACAGCGTTTCGCCAGCGACACGAACCGGGGGGAATGTCGTTGCCATGAAAACGCGCATCGGTCTGACAGCACTTCTTGCAGCGTCCCTGCTGACTCCGTCCGTGTCCGACGCCTGCAGCCGTGCGGTCTATTTCGGCCTCGACGGGCAGACCGTCACCGGGCGGACCATGGACTGGTTCGTCTCGGACATGGACACCAACCTCTGGGTCTACCCGCGCGGGCTGGAGCGGAACAGCAACACCACCGCACCCTTCACCTGGACGAGCAAATACGGCAGCGTCGTGACGACGATCTACGAAGGTGCCGCGGCCGACGGCATGAATGAGCAGGGCCTCGTCGCCAACCTGCTCTACCTCGCCGAATCCAAGTACGAGCCGGCGCGGCCCGACGACAAGCGCCCGACTTTGGCCAATTCGGCGTGGGTGCAGTACGTGCTCGACAACTATGCCACGACCGCCGAGGCGGTCGAGGGACTGCAGAAGCAAGACTTCCGCCTCGTGCCCATCGAGGCGCCGACGGGCGAGCCCGGCACCGTGCACCTGTCCGTTTCCGACGCTTCCGGCGACTCCGCCATCTTCGAATACATCGACGGCAAGCTAACGATCCACCACGGTAAGCAATATCAGGTGATGACCAACTCACCGACCTACGATCAGCAGTTGAGCCTCGCCGCCTACTGGAAGCAGATCGGCGGTTCGGTGATGCTGCCGGGAACCAACCGTGCGGCCGATCGCTTCGCGCGCCTCTCCTACTACGTGAACGAAGCCAAGCAGTCGGCCGACCCGCGCGAGGCGGTGGCGACGGTCTTCAGCATCATGCGCAACGTCAGCGTGCCGATCGGGATCAAGATACCGGGATCGCCCAACATCGCCGACACGCTGTGGCTGACGGTAGCCGACCAGAAGAACAAGGTCTATTTCTACCAGAGCACCAACAGCCCCAGCATCGTCTGGGTCGACCTGAAGAAGCTCGATCTCGCGGCGGGCTCGGGCGCCCGCAGGCTGCAGCTCGACGGCAACCCGGACGTCGCCGGCAACCAGACCACCAACTTCGAGCCGGCCGACGTCTTCAAGTTCATCGTGCCCCACGACTAGGCGGCCGTCGCGCACGGAAGGCGGAACGGATACTCGGCCTATGGATCGGCGGCCGTGATCTGCCCGGTCCAAGGATCGATCACCCTCAGACCCGCAGCCGCGAACGCGCTCCTGTCGCGCGACGCCACGGCGAACCCGTGCGCGTCGGCGATCGCGGCGATGTATCCGACGGGCGTCGGGAAGCCCTTTCCTGCCCGGCGTGCCCTGACGGCGAGATCGGCATAGCGCTGCGCCGCAGGGGGATCGAAGTTCAGGACGCGTCCGCCGAATTAGTCAAGCAAGGCGCCGATCCGCGCTGCCAGCATGTCCTTCCGCTTGCCGTCCGGCAGGGCGCCGATGCCGAAAAGAAGCTCGGCCACGGTGATGCTGGATAAGAACAACGTCTCGGCCGCCTGCGCGTCGAGCCACGCGAGGACCGCTGGCGTGGGCTCGGGCTTGATCGCCTCGGAGACGACATTGGTGTCGAGCAGGATCACTCGAGACGCATCGGCTCGGCGGGGCGCCTGTCGCGGACCTGTTCGAGAGCTTCGATATCTTCATTGGTGAGACCGAACTTCCGGCTCACTTCCGCCAACGCCGTACCGAGCCGCAGCCGGCCCTCGGGGCGCACGGCCGCCGCCAGAGTGGCGCGCATCTCCGCCTCGACACTCCGATTGTGCTGCGCCGCGCGGACCTTCAGCGCGCGATGCACCTCCTCGGGAAAGTTGCGGATGGTAACGGCGGCCATGATGGCGTCCTCCGGCCTACGACTGCGATGCCATCAAGATGGATGAGATGATAGCTCGATCCGAAATAGTGACACGCTTGATCTCCGCCCACATTTTCCAGATGCCGAATTCAGGCTCGAATCCTAAATGGATCCAGCGTGTCGACCCCAAACCTCGCGAAGTCCCGCACGTTGCGCGTGACGACGGTGAGCCCGTGCACCAGAGCGGTGGCGGCGATGAGGCCGTCCTCGATCAGGTCGGCCGGCTGCCGGTGCATCAGCTTCGCCCAGCAGCGGAAGACGGCAGCATCCGCGGGCAGGATGTTCCAACTCGCTGCGACCTGTTCCAGCCAGCTCTCCAGAGCTTCCGCCCTGGCGCTGTCCTGCTCGCGCGTGATCTCGATCCCGGCCTGGATCTCGCCCAGCGTGACGGCCGCCAGAAACAGGTCGGCATCGGTCACGCCGCCGATCCAGGCGAGCACCGCACCGTGCGGCTTGGGACGGCGCAGCTCCGACACCACGTTCGTGTCCACGAGAAAGGGCAAGGCTAGAGCCCCGCAGGATCGCGCCGCCGCAGCTTGCCGCGGGGCGGCACCGGCAGCTCGGCTCGGGGCGGCACCGGCAGCTCGGCTCGGGGCGACCCGGCCAGCAGAAGCTCCTTCAGACTCGGACGCGCCGCCTGCTGCAACCGGCGCCACTCGGCAACGGGAACGAGGACGGCAGCCTCCGCACCGCGCTTCGTGACGATCTGCGGTCCCTCGCGGAGACACGCCGTCAGCAACTCGCTGAAGCGCGCCTTCGCATCCTGCACCGGCCAGCTTGGCATGCGCCTCACTCTACCCCAATAGGACTAGTCAGAAGTCTAGTCTGTTGCCTGCGTAGATGCAACTTGGAGCGCGATGTCTACGCCGCAAGCCACAGGTTCACCCGCCATCCGCGGTGGCGAGCACCCTCTGACGCTGCCAACCGCCCGGTAACAAGTTCGCGCCAAACCTTCCTTTCGTTATCAACCGCACGTGGCACTCGCTATACCTGCTTCGGCCACTCGGCAGGCACAGGACTGGGGGAAGGACGATGATCATCCGCAAACCGGCGTCGGCGGTCTCCCGCCGCGGCATCCTGGCGACGACGGCAGCCGGGGGCGCCGCCCTGGCGGCCGGTGCGGCGTCGGCCGCCACCTTCGGCAATCCCGACGAGCCGCCGCAGAGTGCGCTGAACGCCAAGAACCCGCAGAGCCTCACCATCCCCGGCCCGCACGACCCCGCACTCGCCGAGCAGATGCCGTCCTTCCTCTCGCCGCCACCGACCGACGTCGGCAGCTCTCCCATGCTCTGGGCGTCCTTCAACCTCGCCCCGCGCCGCATCCAGGACGGCGGCTGGGGCCGGCAGGTGACGGTGTCCGACTTCCCGATCTCGACCGAGATCGCCGGCGTCAACATGCGCCTCACCGCCGGCGGCATCCGCGAGCTGCACTGGCACCAGCAGGCCGAGTGGGCGATCATGACCTACGGCCGCTGCCGGATCACCGTCCTCGACTCGAAGGGGCGCCCGGACATCGCCGACGTCGAGGCGGGCGATCTCTGGTACTTCCCGGCCGGCCTGCCGCACTCGCTCCAGGGCCTGGGTCCAGACGGGGCCGAGTTCGTGCTGGCCTTCGACAATGGCACCAGCTCCGAATTCAACACGCTGCCGGCCACAGACTGGCTGGCGCACACCCCGCCCGAGGTGCTGGGCCTCAATTTCGGCCTGCCGCCCGACGCCTTTTCAACAATCCCGCTGCACAATCGCTGGATCTTCCAGGGCGAGGTGCCGGGCCCACTGGAGGCGGCCCGCAAGGCGAGCCTCGAGGGCACCACCGCCCCCGATCTGCCCTACACCTTCAGGCTCTCGCAAGCGAAGCCCGCAAGCGAGAACCGGAGTGGCAAGGTGCAGATCGCCGACAGCAACAACTTCAAGGTCTCGACGACGGTCGCCGCCGGCCTCCTGACCATCAAGCCCGGTGCGATCCGCACCCTGCACTGGCACCCGAATGCCGACGAGTGGCAGTACTACATCAAGGGCACCGGCCGCATGACCGTGTTCAACGCCGGCCCCTCCGCCGTCACGGCCGACTTCCATCCGGGCGACATCGGCTATGTGAAGAAGGGCCTCGGCCACTACATCCAGAACACAGGGAAAGAAGACCTCGTCTTCGTCGCCGTGTTCCGCTCCGACCGCTACGAGCAGGTCTCGCTCGGCGACTGGCTGGCCCACACCCCCCCGGAGCTGGTCGCCGCCAACTTCAACCTCGACCCGGCCGTGGTGGCGAAGTTCCCGAAGGAGAGCTTCGACTTCATGCCCGCCTGAGGGCGCCACTCAGAGGCCGAGCGCGGTCAACCCCGGATGGTCGTCGGGGCGCCGCCCCTGAGGCCAGCGGAACAGGCGCAGGGTCTCGTCGATGGCGACGTCGTTGATACTTGCATGGCGCTCCGCCATGTAGCCCTCGGCGTCGAACTGCCAGTTCTCGTTGCCGTGGCTGCGCCACCAGCGCCCGTCCGCGTCCTGCCATTCGTAGACGAAGCGCACGGCGATCCGGGCACCGGTGAACGCCCACAGCTCCTTGATGAGCCGGTAGTCCAGCTCCTTCGCCCACTTGCGGGTGAGGAAGGCCTCGATCGCCGCACGGCCTGTGAAGAACTCGGAGCGGTTCCGCCAGCGGCTGTCCGGCGTGTAGGCCAGCGCCACCTTCGCCGGATCGCGGCCGTTCCAGGCATCCTCGGCCGCCCGCACCTTCTGGATGGCGGTCGCTTCGGTAAACGGCGGAACGGGTGGTCTCGGTGCCATGGCGGTCTCCCCCTATCGTAACGGCGATGTCGAACGTGCGCCCGTCAGGCAGCGTCCGCCAGCACGACCGGGAAGTCGATGTCGGTCTGCGCCACATTGTTCATGAGATTGGTCAGGAAGTTCTCGGCCACGACAAGCACGATCTCGACGATCTCCGCCTCGCCGTAGCCGGCGCTCCGCACCGCAGCGAGGTCGCCGTCGCTCACCTTCCCCCGGGCTTCGGCCACCTTGCGCGCGAAGACGACCGCGGCATCCGCCTTGGCGTCGTTCGAGTGCCCCGCCCGGTTGGCGGCCACCTCGGCCGCATCGAGCTTGGCGAGGTTCGTGGCCAGGTAACTGTGCGCCGACATGCAGTAGTCGCAACCGTTCACCGCCGCCACGGCGAGCGCGATGCGCTCGCGGGTCCTGACGTCGAGCGTGCGTCCGAGGCCGCCGTTCAGGCCCAGCACCGCCTCGAGGCCGGCCGGCGAGTGGCCGATCAGCTTGAACATGTTCGGGACAACCCCGAGCTTGCGGCCGACCGCGTCCAGCAGCGGCTGCGAGGCTGCGGGGGCTTCGTCACGAGTCGGAATGGACAGACGCGACATGGTGCATCTCCTGGGCATCGGGGAGAAACGCTCTCCCCGCGCCAGAGATGGCTCATTCCAGTGTTTGTGATAATCGGCCGGAGCCGCACTTCATCGTTGCAGCTGACGCAATAAGCCTGTCGATCGCCCGGCACACCGCGACGGGCAGTCGAGCCGTCAGACCGGCAGCGGGGCCGTCTCGACGTCGATCTCGGACTGCAGGTCGTCCAGCAGCTTCGGCAACCGCTTTTCCAGGAACATGCTGAGGGCGGTCAGCGCATCCCGCGCCGCGATGTCGCCGAGTTCGGCGAACCGGCGGAGCTGGCGGTAGGTCCGGCTCAAGCCCTCTTCGTCCAGAACGGTGAATTCGGTCATGGTCCCTCGCCGGCGGCCTCGTGCCGCGTCATGTTGCGCCGCACAATAAGATGGACCGGCGGCAAGGGAAAGCGAGCGGAGGACCGTCAGGCGGGAGCTTCCGCCTTTGGCGGCTGCTTTGCGGGCCTGAGCGGCGAACTCAGCCGGTGACGTCCCGATCAGCCTCACCCGAGAATGTCGACGGCCCTGTGCTCGGGCCCCACACCTTCGATCAGGATCACGTCGCCGAAAGAATGGGCAGTGCGAAGCGGCAGGATCTCCCGGTAGGCCGGCGAGTCGTACCAGGAGCGTGCGGTCGCCACATCGGGAAACGCGATGGCGATCAGGTCCTCGGGCCAAGTCCCCTCCAGCTCGATTCTGGGACCGCCATGGATGATGAACCGGCCGCCGAACGGGGCCAGCGTCGCGTCGATCTGCTCCAGATAGCTGACGATTGCCGGTCCCATCTCGACGTTCCTCAGCCGTGCCACCGCATAGGCCGTCATGTACCGCTCCAATGAATTGCCATGCCGAGCATGCGTCCAACGCGACGGGCGGCAATGACGTGTGAGGTAATTGAGCCTGCCACTGCCCGCCTCGATCCTGCGGGCGTCAACGACGAACCAACCCATTCGGGAGACCATGATGGCCGAAGCAGCCACCATCGCCGAACGCTACATCGCCTTGTGGAACGAAGCCGATCCCGTCCGCCGCCACGACCTGCTGGCGGCGGAATGGAGCGAGGACGCGACCTATGCCGATCCTCTGGCGCGTGCGTCGGGGCACGCCGAAATCGACACCCTCATCGGCGCCGTGCAGCAGCGCTTTCCGGGCTTCCGCTTCACGCTCGTGGGTACCGCCGACGGGGTCGGCGACCGTGTCCGCTCCTCCTGGGCGCTCGGCCCGGAAGCGCAGCCCGACATGATCATGGGCACCGACTTCGTCCTGGTCGAGAATGGCCGCCTGAAGTCCGTGACGGGCTTCCTCGACAAGGTCCCCGCACACGGGTGACAGCGGGCCTGGAGTGAGCATGGAGCAGCCGATCGAGGCCGCCGGGGCCGGCACCTATCTGCGCAGTTGGCGCCGGCGCCGACACCTCAGCCAGCTCGACTGCGCGCTGGAGGCCAACATCTCGCAGCGCCATCTGAGCTTCCTCGAAAGCGGCCGAGCCCGGCCCAGCCGCGAGATGCTGCTCCACCTCGCCGCGCACCTCGACAGCCCGCTCCGCGAGCGCAACGCCGCCCTCCTTGCCGCGGGCTTCGCCCCGGCCTTCCCGGAGCGGAGCCTTGACGATCCCTTGATGGCCACGGCGCGCGCCGCCATCGCGACGATGCTGAAAGGCCACGAGCCCTACCCTGCTTTGGCCGTCGACCGCCACTGGCACCTCCTCGACGCCAACGCCGCGGTGGCACCGCTGCTGGTGGGCATCGAGGAACGGACGCTTCTCGCTCCGCAGCTGAACGTGCTGCGGCTGAGCCTCCATCCGAGTGGCCTCGCCCCACGCATCCTGAACCTCGCCGAGTGGCGCCATCACATCCTGGATCGGCTGCGCCGCCAGATCGCCGTGACCCAAGACAGTGGACTGGTCGCCCTACTGGCCGAGCTGACGGCCTATCCGCACCCGGGCGGTCCCGCCGGCGCGGCCGACCATGCGGGCCTCCTGATCCCGCTGCGCCTCGCCACCGAGCGCGGCGAGTTGTCCCTGATCTCCACCACCACCGTCTTCGGCACGCCGCGCGACGTCCTCCTCTCGGAAATCGCGATCGAGTCCTTCTTTCCAGTCGACGAGGCGACCGGCCGGCTCCTGCGCAGCGGCACCTAGAGCATTTTCACGCTGGGCGTGGATAGCCTGAGTTGGCGATGAAGTTGGCGCATTCGGTAGGCGGGAAGAGGTCGAGCAGCTTACCGATAGCGTTCCACAGCCCGTCGACGGTGCGTTCGGCGGCCTTGCGCAGGAGGGCCTTGAGCTTGGCGAAGGCCTGCTCGATCGGATTGAGGTCGGGCGAGTAGGGCGGCAGATAACGGAGTTCGGCCCCGCGGGCCTCGATGGCCTCCCGAATGCCGGCGACTTTGTGGGCGGGCAGGTTGTCCATGACCACGATGTCGCCGGGTCGCAGCTCCGGAGCCAACATCTGCTCGATCCAGGCCCGGAAGATGACACCGTTCATCGCGCCGTCGGTGACGTAGGGGGCGACGAAGCCGCGGGCGGTGAGGCCGCCGACGAAAGTGGTCGACTTCCAGTGGCCGTGCGGCACGGGACCGTCCACCCGCCGGCCGCGCGGGCTGCGGCCATAGCGGCGGGCCATGTTGGTAGCGGCACCGGTCTCGTCCACGAAGACGAGCTGCGCCGGGTTCAGCCCGGCTTGGTCAGCGCGCCAGTCGGCGCGCCGCGCGGCGACATCGGGCCGGTCCTGCTCCTGCGCCCGGAGCGACTTTTTTTCAGCGTCAGGCCGAGCCGGAAAATGGTCCGGTGCATCAGGCCGAGACTGGTGCTCACCCCATGTGTCGCCAGCAGCCAAGCGCGCAGCTCGTTCAGCGTGACGTCGGGACGTAGCACTACCTCCGCCGCAATGGCGTCGTGATGGGCCGCCAGCTTGAGCGCCTGATGATTGCGCTGCGCCCGCGCCTCCGTCTCGCCGGTCGCCGCCCGGCGCGCCTCGGCCTTGTAGATGTACGACACGCTGACCTGGAACAGCCGCGCCGCGTCCCGGGCCGGCATCCCGCCGTCCATCGCCGCCAGCACCCGGCTCCGTAGATCCGTCGAGTAGCTCTGCCCCGAACGCCACGCCATCACACCATCCCAGCTCACGCCAACCGAGAAGCGTGAATCACATACTACGAACTGTGGGAATCGGGAAAAGATTCCGGTTAGACCGAATCCGCTCTAGTCCAGTTCCAGCGTCGGTGCGGTGAGCAGCGAGCGCACCAGCGGGTTCGGGAACCGCCGCTCGACTGTCACGGCGTAGAACGTCTCGACTATCCCGGGCAGCTGGGCCGCCTCGCAGAGGGTGCCCGCCGCCAGCTCGTCGGTGACGACAATCGGCGGCAGCACGGCGAGGCCCACATCCTCGCGGGCGAGCAGGCGCATCATCGCCATGTCGTCGACCTCGGCCGCGATCTGCGGGCGGATGTCGAGCCGATCGGCCAGCGAATCGAAGCCGGTGCGCACGCTGCTGTCGGCGATGGGCAGGATCACCGGCTGGGTGCGCAGGAGGTCCTCCAGCGTTGCTCCGTCCACCACCCGATGCGGCTGCCCGATCAGGCTCACATGCTGTTCGGCCAGCCGGTGCGCCACGACCGGCATCAGCGCGTCGGCGCCCGGCGCCTGGTTCGTCAGCACCATGTCGAGCTGCAGCGCCTCCAGGGCCCTCAGCAACTCCGCCGAGCCGCCCGAGCGCAGGATCACTTCCACATCCGGCCGCCCCAGCACGGGCCGCAGGAAGCCGATCTGGAAGTTGCGCGAGAGCGTGGCCAGCGCCCCGATCCGCAGCGCCTGCCGCGTGCGCCCCGATTCGCGCAGCGTGCCGATCAACTCCTCGCCGGTGGCGAAGATCGCTTCGGCATGGTCAAGGGCGATCCGCCCGGCCTCGGTCAGCTGCAGCTGCCGCCCGCGCCGCTCGAACAACGCGTGCCCCAGCCGCTCCTCCAGCTTGCGGATCTGCACCGACAGTGCCGACTGTGAGAGGTTCAGCCGTGCCGCCGTCCGCGTCAGGTTCCCGTCCCGCGCCACCGCCCAGAAGTAGCGGAGATGGTTATAGTTCAGCTCGCTCATGACCGTTCCATGAAACAGAACGGTAGACGCGAAACAATGAATTTTTCTCCTGCCGCTTTCGTGGCTATCTGTCCGGTCGCTCCGCTACGGCTTCCAAGGAGGGACCCTTGCCCATCGATCTCCTGCCGCTTCTGGCCCCAGGCGGTCTGGCCGTCGCCGCCGCCATCCGTTTCCTCACACCGGGCGCCCGGCCGCTGGCACAACCCTGGCTCGCCGAGGCCATGGCTCTCCTGGCCCTCCTCGTCGCCGCGGCCACCGCCGCGCTCGTCGCCTTGGGCGGTGCGCACACCTTCGGGCTCGTCGGCCCGCTCGGCATCGGCCTGTCGCTGCGGCTCGATGCCGTCAGTGCGGTCATGTTCCTGCTCGTCGCCTTCGTCGGCTGGATCGTGCTGCGCTACACCCGCACCTATCTCAAAGGCGAGCCGCGCCAGGGCCCGTTCACGGGCTGGATCTGCCTGACCCTGGCGGCCGTCATGCTGCTGGTGACGGCCGGCAACCTCGTGCAACTGCTCGCCGCCTGGGTGGCGACGAGCCTCTTCCTGCACGAGCTGCTGCTCTTCTACCGCGAGCGTCCGGCCGCCCAGCGGGCGGCACGGAAGAAGTTCGTCATGGCCCGCCTCGGCGACGCGGCCCTTCTCGGCGCTGTGATCCTGCTGACCGTCGCCTACGGCACCACCGACATCGCCACCATCCTGGCCGACGCGCGAGCTGGCGAAGGCGGTGCGGTGGCCGTGGTCGCTGCCGGCTTCCTGGCGGTGGCGGCCCTCCTGAAGTCGGCCCAGTTCCCGACCCATGGCTGGCTGACCGAGGTGATGGAGACGCCGACCCCGGTCTCCGCCCTGCTCCATGCTGGCGTGGTGAATGCCGGCGGCTTCCTCCTCATCCGCTTCGCCGACGTCATGCTGCTGGCCCCGGGCATCCTGGCCGTGCTCGTCATCCTCGGCGGCTTCACCGCCCTCTTCGGCTGCCTCGTCATGCTGACCCAGCCGGCGGTGAAAACCTCGCTCGCCTGGTCCACCGTCGGCCAGATGGGCTTCATGGTCCTGCAGTGCGGCCTCGCCCTCTTCCCGCTGGCGCTCCTGCACATCGTCGCCCACTCGCTCTACAAGGCACACGCCTTCCTCGTCTCCGGCAGTGCGATCGAGACCATCGCCGCCAACCGCCGGCCCGGTCCGGTGGCGATACCCGGCCCGCTGGCGGTCGGCCGCGCCTTCCTCGTGGCGCTTGCCATCTACGCCGTCACGGCCCTCGCCTTCGGGATCGACGGGAAGTCGCCCCAGGCGCTGGCATTGGGTGCCATCCTGATCCTCGGCATCGCCTACCTCTTCGCCCAGGGTTTCGCCGACGCGGCTCCGCGCGCCCTGACCCGCCGCACGGCCGTCTACGCGGCGGCGGCCTCGGTCAGCTACTTCGCCCTGCAGTCGGCCGCGACCTGGCTGACGGCCGGCACCCTGCCCGCCACGCCGGCCCCCGGCCCGCTGGAATGGGAGCTGATCGTCCTGGCGGTCCTGAGCTTCGGCATCGTCGCCGTCGCCCAGTCCATGTTCCCGCTCTGGTCGAACCACCCGGCCGCCGCCGGCCTCCGGGTGCACCTCTCGAACGGCCTCTACGCCAACGCCCTCCTGGACCGTGCCCTCCGTGGCTGGTCCGTCCGCGGCGCCACCTGAGCCATCTGGAGAGACGACAATGACCGCACAGCAGACTTGGCTCCAGGGTGCCGTCGAAGCGGCCGTCCGCGCCGTCCCGCCGGCCTGGCCGCTGGCCGCCACCGTCGCCGTCAACCCGTTCCTCGGCCAGACGGGCGAGACCCTTGCCCGGACCGGCGCCCGCCTCGCCCGCACCGCCGGCGCTCCCGTCACCATGCCGCGCGCCTGGTACCGCGAGCGGATCGCCACAGGTGTCATCACCGACGCCGATCTGGCTGAGGCGCTGGCCGCCTCCATCGAGGAGCAGCGCCCCGCGAGCCTCGTCCTGTTGAAGGCGGCCGCCATGGCCCCCGAGACGCCGGCGCAGATGCTGCCGACCGTCGCCGACCTAGCGGCAGAGGCCACCGGCACCGACTGGCCCGGCATCCTCGCCGAGCGCCTGGGCGCCTGGAGTGCCGCCTGGTTCGACGAGGGCCAGGCCTTGTGGGCGGCACCGCAGGGCCGCAGCGCCTACGACGCCTGGCGCGACGTCGCCACCCACGACCTGACACCCGAGATCCTGGGCCTGCGCGGCTTCGCCACCCACGTGTCGCACGCCCCGGAGACGGCAGCCGAGGCGCTGGCCCGGGCCGCCGGGAACCTCGGCCTCGATGCCGACTCCGCCCCCAGCTACTTCCACCGCCTGCTGATGAGCCTCGGTGGGGTGTCCCAGCTCGCCCGCTACCGACTCTGGCAGGCCGAGCTGCAGGGCGGCCACGATGAGAGCCTCCGCGACCTGCTGACCATCCGCCTCCTGTGGGAGGAGGCCCTCCACCAGCAGCACGCCGACATGATCGGCGAGCGCTGGCGGGACACGGTCGCGGCCTATGCCGCCCCGCTCACGCCGACGGCGGACCTCGTCATCGACGGCATCCTGCAGGAAGCGCTGGAGCGCGCGGCCCAGCGCCGGCTCGCCACGACGCTGGCCGACCAGGAACCCCCACCCTCGTCCGCTCGCCCGGCCCTGCAGGCGGCCTTCTGCATCGATGTCCGTTCCGAGCGGTTCCGGCGCGCCCTGGAGGCGGTCGACCCGTCGATCCGCACGCTGGGGTTCGCCGGCTTCTTCGGCCTCACGACGGCACATCGCCGTTTCGCCTCGGATGTCGACGAGCTGCGACTGCCCGTGCTGCTGAACCCCGGCCTCCATTCCTGCTCGGGTGGGGCGGATAACACTGAGGCCGACGGCATCGCCCGGGTGAAGGCGCGGGCCAAGCGGGCCTGGGGCCGGTTCAAGTTCGCCGCCGTCTCCTCCTTTGCCTTCGTCGAGGCGTCGGGGCCGCTCTATGTCGGCAAGCTCGTGCGCGACGCCCTGGCCCTGACGGGGGCCGCACCGGCCAACGACCCTGCGCCCCGCCTGGATCCGCTGCCGGACCTGGCGGCGCGGACGGCGGCCGCCGAGACCGTGCTGCGCGCCATGTCGCTGACCGAGGGCTTCGCCCGCCTCGTCCTGCTCGTCGGGCACGGGGCCACCGTCACCAACAACCCGCACGCGAGTGCGCTCCAGTGCGGCGCCTGCGGCGGCTATTCCGGCGAGGTCAATGCGCGGCTGCTGGCGAGCCTCCTGAACGAGACCGAGGTGCGCGCCGGCCTGGTCGGGCGGGGGATCGAGATCCCGGCCGACACGCTCTTCGTCGCCGGGCTGCACGACACCGTGTCCGACGAGGTGACCCTCTATGCGGCCGACAAGCCGGACACAGACCACGCGGCCGACCTCGCCCTGGCGCGCCGGTGGCTCGCGGCGGCCGGGAAGGCAACCCGTGCCGAGCGGGCGCTGCGACTGCCGGGTGCGGGTTCCGGAAGTGGGCTCTACCGGCGCAGCCAGGACTGGGCACAGGTCCGGCCCGAATGGGGGCTCGCCGGCTGCAGCGCCTTCATCGCCGCCCCGCGAGGGCGCACGGCCGGGCGGAGCCTCGAGGGCCGCGCCTTCCTGCACGACTACAGCTGGCGCCAGGACGCGGACTTCCGGGTGCTGGAGCTGATCATGACGGCCCCGGTCGTCGTCGCGAGCTGGATCAGCCTGCAATACTACGGCTCGACCGTGGCACCCGAGGTGTTCGGCGGCGGCAACAAGCTCCTGCACAACGTCACCGGCGGCGTCGGCGTGATCGAGGGCAATGGCGGCCTCCTGCGTGCGGGCCTGCCCTGGCAGTCGGTCCACGACGGCACCGACTTCGTGCACGAGCCTTTGCGCCTCTCGGTCTGCATCGAGGCACCGCGCGAGGCGATGACCGAGATCCTGCGCCGTCACGAGGGCGTTCGGGCCCTCTTCGACAATCGCTGGCTCCACCTATTCGCCCTCGACGAGGCAGGCTGCATGGCGTGGCGCTACGAGGGCGACCTGCAATGGCGCCCCCTGCGGCCCGTCGCCGAGACGCTGTTGAAGGAAGCGAGCTGAGCCTTTCGCCGGAACCCTCCGCTACCCCGCGCATGCGCAGGGCCATCGCGATCGGCACGATCCTGGAGAAGGCTCCGCCCCGGCATCCCTGGGGGCGGAGCGCTCTTGTACAGACATGGAGCGTCCTGGAACGCAGGTACGGATGGGCTTGCCGGCGCAGACCGGAAGGAACCGGCGAATGGCCTACAAGTCCGCGATCCGTACGGGCGTTGCCTCGATCTCGCGGTCGACAACGCCCGCCGTGCACTGGCCTTCCTCGAGGCTGTGTCCGAGACGGAGCGGCTGCGCGTCATCGAGGCACCGGACGGCCGCATTCGGCAAGCCGAGGCGCGGATCGACGACACTGTCCTGATGATGGGCGAGGCGCCGGGCGGTCCGTAAACGAACGTCCACGTCTACGTGCCCGCCGTTGATGCGTCGTTCCGGCGAGCCGTCGCCGCGGGCGGCACGATCGTGCAGGACGTGGCCGACATGGACGACAACGAACGACGGGACGGCGTGCGCGACCGCTCAGGCACGACCTGGCGAATCGCGACCCAAAGGCCGTAACGTCGCCGCTATTGGTTTTCTGGAGAACTGACTGCGCGCGAGGTAGCCTCCATTGACTGGGGCTCGTTTGCGTGGAGCTAACTTGGGCACTTGCCTTGCAGGGCTCATGCCTGCTCGTGGACTCGGGCGACCGCTACAAGGAACCCTCGCCATCCCCGAGCATTCGCTGGACACCATCGGGTCGAGGGAGTGTGCAGGATGCTGAGACTGACGACCTGGCGCTGGGTGCCGCCCTTCGCCCGCAGCCATGTCCGCGACTTGCGCGTCCGCTGGGCACTGGAGGAGGCGGGCCTGGCTTACGAGACACGCCTCATCGGCGGCGATTCCTGGGATGCCGAAGCCTATCGGCGCGAGCAGCCCTTCGGCCAGGTGCCGGTGCTGGAGGAGGACGGCCTCGTTCTCTTCGAGTCGGGTGCCATCGTGCTGCACATCGGCGAGCGCAGCGAAACCCTCCTGCCTCGGGAACCGGCGGCACGGGCGCGGGCGATGGCATGGGTGTTCGCCGCCCTCAACACGATCGAGGTCGCGGTCCAACCTCTGGCCGAGATCGACTTCTTCTACGCCGAGGAAGCCTGGGCGAAGCAGCGCCGCCCGGCCGCCCAGGAACGCGTCGCCGGGCGCCTCGCCGACCTGGCGGCCTGGCTCGGCGACCGGCCCTATCTGGAGGGCAGCTTCACCGCCGGCGACCTGATGATGACGACCGTCCTGCGCATGCTGACCGGCAGCGAGACGCTGAACGCCCACCCCGCGCTCGTCGCCTATCTCGACCGCAACGAGCAGCGCCCCGCCTTCCGCAAGGCCATGGCCGACCACATGGCCGTCTACGCCGACGGCTGAGCAAGCAACCATAGCCGCTGGGACCAGGGAGTCCGCCGCCAGCCGCGGATACCCGCGCTTGGCGCACCGGCCACTTCCGAAGCGCTCGGTCGATCTCGAACGGACCCTCCGCGCGGTGGGTGACTTTGCGAACTGCGTTTGGACACCTTCTGTCATCGGGCGGTGAGTGCCAAGGTTTGGTTGAACTCGGATGGGGTGCTGGCTTCTGTCCGTGGTTCGTGGCGGCGGTATCCTGCCACGCTCACTCGATGCGATCGGCGTTGGCGGAGGGAGCCCATCTCCGAAACGGCGTCATGGTGGCGCCGAAGTGTCCAGCGGCTTGCCCTCGGCCATCGTCCCAACCGGGTCCTTCCCTCAGCGGGAAGCTGCTGCAGGCGGCCCTGGCGTCATGCCGGCTGCGCCTGGAAGTCGGTGCCGTCCACCCACATGCGGTGCAGGATTACGGCCAGTCTTCTGGCCAATGCCACCTTGGCACGCTTGGCGCCCCGGCGGGCGGCCACTCGCATGGCCCAGGCCTTGAGCGGGAACCATCCTGCGACGCGGATCATCATCACGTGGGCCGCTTCGAACAGGGCGACCCGTGCCCGTGCGTCGCCGGCCTTGGTGATGGTGCCTGGTCGATCGGTGGCACCGGACTGATAGCGGCTGGGGGTGAGACCGAGCACGGGTCCCACGGCCCTCGACCTGGCGAAACGCGTCGGATCGTCGATCGCCACGACATAGCTGAGCGCCACGATGGCGCCGACGCCGGGGACCGTCGTCAGGCGCCGGCAGACGGCGTCGTCGCGGGCCTGATCGCGGACCAGGCGGTCGAGACGGGCGAGCTTGTCCCGTGCCACCAGGATCGGCTCGATCGCCGTCGCGAGCATCGGATGGGCGGCGATGAGCTGGCGCACGGCATCGCTCCACCGCCCGCGCAGCAGTCGCGGCGGTCGCAGGCCGAAGCTACGCAACAGGCCCCGGACGCTGTTGTCGAGATCCCGGGTCCGCCGCACCAGGGTGTCGCGGGCGCCGAGCAGAACCCGGCGCTCACGGCCGGAAACCGTCTTCACATGCACCGGCCGGAACCAGCCCATCCGTAGGAGATGGGCGATGCCGCAGGCGTCGCGGCGGTCGGTCTTCACCTGTGAGGCCTTGAGCGCCGCCCGGACCTGCCGTGTCTCCATCACCACCGTCTCCAGGCCGTGCTGCGCCAGGCCCGTGTGCAGCCATTCCGACATCGGTCCGGCTTCCAATCTGACCAAGCGTAACGCGTGCGGCGCAAGAACGGCCGCAATCAGGTCGGGGTCGGTCGCCACCGAGCTCTCAAGAACGATCCGACCCTGGCCATCGATCACACAGATCGTGGTCGTCTCGAGCGACACGTCCAATCCTGCAACATGCTCTGTCATGCTCATCCTCTCCATCTGACCCGGCCAAAGCTTGCCAGGGGCCGAGCCCGATGACCGCATCTCCAGCAACCGGCTGATTGCTGGCCTTTGTGGGGTCTTGATGGAGGGTACTGGGGCTTCGGCGGTGGTCGGGCTGTTTGCGGCTGGGATTACGGACTGATCCGACGGTTTGTTCCGTCCTTTCCGATCAAGCGGTCGCAGCTCGGCGTTCCCACCACCGCCAGCGGCCGAGATTGCAGGCGATGGTGGCCATGACGATCGTCGCCTCGGCGCCGATGCTGCGGATGAAGAGCTTCAACCGGTCCTTCTGCTGCGCGAACACGTGCTCGATGCTGGCGCAGACCGCCGACTTCCCGGCATCGGCCTTGGCGGTACGCTTTGCCATCGGCCGGCCACGAGGCTTGATCCGCTTTGCGGCTCAAGTGTGGTGGATCCGGCTGGTCTTGCCGCAGTCGGCGAGGAAGTCCTCGTTGACTTGTGATCGGTAGGCCGTATCCGCCCAGACATCCGGCGCGGTGTTCGTCGGAGCGATCAGGCCTTCGCGCAGCCGGGTACCGTCATGGGCGGCGGCTTCGGTCGTTCTCTGCCGACGGATGAAGCCGTGTCGCCGGTCGATACCGATATGCGACGTGTAGCCGAAGGCCGGGACCGCAAGGTCGTGCCTGACCGTGCCATCGGCCTCGACCTTGCCCATGTTGGTCTTGAGGGGCCAACCACGACAAGCAGGCCCGCGGCTCCATCACCTAAGGTGCGCTGGTCAGCTGACCAGCGCGGGCGTGCCTCGGTGTCCTTCTGCGCCGCCTTGGCCGGCTTGTCGGGCCAGATCTCGGCCGCCGTCCTGCCCGCCTTGATCGCCGCCTTCTCTCCGTCCTTGTTGTGCTGCCGGGGTGCTGCCACCAGGCTCGCATCGACGATCTGCCCCGACATCGGCAGGTAGCCGGCGTCCCTGATCGCCCAGTCCAGCCGCCCGAACATCTTGTCGAAGGCACCGGACCGGATCAGCGCCTCGCGGAAGTCCCACAACGTATTCGCATCCGGCACTAGGTTGGCCAGGGATAGGCCGCAGAACCGCATCCATCGCGCCCAGCAGGGCGCGATTCCATCCCGGCGAGGGCCGCTGCCAGCAGGCAGCGGCGGGGATAGGCGGTCGCGGACCAGGCGCTCGGTCGCCTCGAAGCTCGGCCCGTGCTGCGCCTGAAGGTAGAGCATCTTGAGCTTCAGCGCCGCGTCGAACGGCGGCCGACCACCTTTCGCCCTGTCGGTGCCGCCGAGCGCCGCATCGAGCACCGGGCGGAACAGCGCGAAGTCGACGATCTCGAGGAACTTCTCCAGCGGATCGCCCTGCGCCGACAGCTCGCGAAGCCGATCCTCGACGCTCCAGAACCCCGGCTGCCTCGCCAATCCACCTCTCCTCCTGTCGGCAATCCGAGATTTGCGGATCGCCGCACCGGGAACGAGGTTCCCGGAGGCGTGCGATAGGCTTGGGCCCAAATGCCGGACCAGACTTCACGCTCGCCGACCGCCGATCAGCCCATGGGTGCGACTGGCAGCACGACATCGCGACACGCCAGCCTTCGAGCATGGGCAAATAGCCTGCACGGGCGCTGCAGTTGTGGACGGCTCATCGACTTTGACGTGATTCGCGACGAACGTGCCGGGGCGTTCGCGGTGCGATGGTGGTTATCGGTCGACGGTCTGGGTCCGCTCGGTGCCTCGTCTTCTCCCGCAGGGTCCCCGTGACGTCCTTCACAGCCGCCCTCTGGGCTAGTCGGCGAGCGGAACGGGCTTACGCCTCCCCATACCGACCACGCCGACTCAGCCAACGACCGTCACAGCGTCTTCAGGTACTCGAGCAGTGCTGCCTTGTTCGAGGGTGCGAGCGTCGTGCCGTATTCGTGGCCGCAATTGCTGTTGCCGGAGTTGCGCTGCGCGCAGCCGGTCGCCCGGTAGACATAACTGAACTGTGTCTGCGTGCCGGCGAGGCCGACATCGGTGGTGTCGTAGGCGTTGCCCACGGGGAAGCTCTTCACCCGCTGGGCGGCCGGTGTGAGCAACTGGGCCAATGTCGGCACCGAGCCGTTGTGCAGATAGGGTGCCGCCGCCCAGATGCCCTGCAGCACACGCGATTCGTAGGCCGCCGTCCCCTGCGTCTGCACCTTGTAGAGACCCTTGAGGCCGCCGAGATTCGGCCGCTGCGGCAGGCCCAGCGAGGTGCCGTCGACGGTACAGGTGATCGGGTTCTCGAGGCAGTACTGCTCGATCGAGCCCAGCACCGACATGCCGAGGATGCGGATCGAGAGGTCGACCGGCTTCAGCGGGGTCGGGTCGGCCAGTGTCCAGGCACCGGTCAGGACACCGCTGTTCGCGGTCCAGCCCAACACGCTGTATTCGCGGCTGTCGGTGCCGACGTCGAGCACGGGCGTCAGCCACGTCTTCTGCCCGATCGGGCGCGTCACGCCGGGCTTGATGCCGTGGCAGTCGACGCAGCCGCCGGTCGCGGTCGGTCGGTTGAAGATCGCTTTGCCCTGGGTCGCAAGGGTGTTGTTGACCGTCCAGGGCCATTGCGGCGGGCCGATCTTCTTGATCAGCGTCTCGAGCTTGAACAGGCCCGGGAAGTTGGCCGAGTTCTCGTCCAGATAATCGATGCCGTACCAGGCCTTCTCCGGCGCGAAGTCGGCGAAGACGCCGAACACCTCGCCGACATTGCGGGCGAGACCCAGCAGCGCGTTGCCGTTGGCGGCGAAGCCCGGCCACTGCGTGTGGTCCTGAATCGCGGCATTCCAGAGGAAGGGATAGCGGACCGGGGCCGTCGCCTTGCGGATGTTGCCGGCAATGATCCGGCTGGGCGGCGGCCCGAGGTCGAGGCCCGTGAGCCGGTTGAAGATCATCGAGACGGCATCGAGGCGCGCCGGCCCCCACTTGTTGCTGGGCAGCGCCAGGTCGACGAGCGTGTCGAAGCGCAGGAACCAGGCCTGGACGGCAGTCTTCAAGGCCGCCTTCTCGGCCGGGGAGGGCGAAGGGCCGAGGACGGCGGTGGCGAAGGCGTTGAAGGCCGGCGTGTTGTTCAGCACCCGGGCAACCGCGATGTCGAGGTCCTGCAGGAACGACTGGAAGTCGACGATCGCCGGGCCGCCGTCGATCCGGTAGTTGGTGCCGGCGACCGCGATCTGGCGGGTGTGGCAGGCGGCACAGGTCATGCCGACCATGGTGCTGTTGCCGGTGCCGTTGGTCGTGAAGCCGACCGGCAGGCCGGGCGTCGGGCTCGCGGGATTGGACAGGTAGCCGTAGCGGCGCAGGCTGTTGCCGAGGAAGGGCTGGCCGTTCGGCTGCTTCAGCGCCAGGAACCAGACCAGCGGCATGATCTGCGAGCCCTGGTCCTGGCTGTAGAACTGGAGCCGCGTCGCCGAGGTCCAGTTCGGTCCCTGGTTCACGGCGACCTGGGCCGACGCCGGTCGCGCACCCGTCGCCGCGAGTGCCCCGGCGATCAGCGACACGACCAGGAACCGAAGAACGCCCACGCCTACCCGCATCGCCTTCCCCTGCCCGACACGACGACCGGCGCACCCTACGCCGTCCATCCGTGACACTAACGGAGGGCAGAACCTAATTCAACCGCAGGCGAAGTTAGCGGAGACAACTTAACAATTCCTTGAGATCGGCGGGCGGCTCAGGCGGCCGCCTTCTCCGTCCCCTCCTTGCCCGCGAGCCGTGCCGCGACCTTCGCCTTGCGCTCGCGGTAGCGCGCCTGCATCAGCGCCTCGCCCTCGGGCGAGCCGTCGTGCCAGGTGCCGAAGATCTGGTCGAGCGGCAGCAGCGCGTCGCCGTAGTTCACCTCGAAATACTTGTGGTGCAGGTGATGGGCGTAGGCGTGACTGTCGATCTTCGAGTTCTCGCCGATCTCGACATAGTGGAAGCCGACATGGCCCGGAATGGCACCGAAGGCGGCATAGTGCAGCTGATAGAGGGCCAGCACCGGGTTCGAGGGGATGATCAGGTGGTAGAACGTGGTCGAGAGATAGAGCAGATGCTCGACCGGGTGCATCGACAGCGACGACCAGGGAGACGGATTGACCGAGTTGTGGTGCACCGAGTGCACCCATTTATAGAGGAACGGCGTGTGGATCAGCCGGTGGATGCAGTAGAAGTGGAACTCGTGAATGATCGGTACCACCAGCGCCAGGCAGAACAGATAAACGGGGTGCTGCGCAAAGCTCAGCCACGGCACCCAGCCATTGGCGAACGCCCAGAGCGCCACGACCTCGATCGCCGTCCAGATCGTGACACCGGAGAGGAACGAGCGCAGGATATTGTCGAGGTTCTGGCTGCCGAACCAGAAGACAGCACTAGGTTGCTCGGCCGGGAACTTGGCGTTGTACTTGAACCGGCGCTCCTGCTTCTTCAGCACGTAGAGATGCAGCTCGAAGGCACCGTAGAAGAGGAAGGTCGCGACCGCGTTCACCGCGTAGAGCCGGAGCGCCCAGCCCCAGTTCAGCGTCTGCAGGGTCTCGACCGGCGGCACCACCCAGGCCCACCAGGCGACGGCCGAGAGGGCGAAAAGGATGTTCCACGGGAAGAAGTAGTGCGGCAGCCACTTCAGCACCGCCATCGGGCGGAACGGTAGCCGGAACAGAGGCGCGATCTCGATCGGCTGGTTCGGCGACCAGTCGCCCCGCTTGTTGCGCGTGCCGTAGAGCAGATCGTCCATCACCGCCTCCCGCCGTGCTTCGGATGCGATCCTATCGCCACGGGATCCGGGTCGCGACGGCGCGCTTGATCAGATCCGATCAGACGCTTTCGGCCGTGAGCGTGACGAAGCGGATGGGTGCCGCGTCGACCTCGACCTTCAGCAGGCCCAGTTTCTTCAGCACGAGGTCGATGGCACGACGCGCCTGCGCCTCCGGTGCCTGGTCGAGGACGACGTCCATGACACCTTCGCGCAAGGCGGCCGCACTCCGCTCGGTCAGTTCGTGCCCGACGAAGAAGACCTGCGCCCCGCGCGGATGGCGCCGCAGCACCTCGCAGAGCGAGCTGTTGGCACCCCCGGCATTGTAGAGCCCGACGAGATCGGGCCAGCGGTCCAGCGCCTCGCCCAGGAGATCCCGGCTGCGCCGCGCCTCGTCGCGCGCGAAGCCGATCCAGCGCAGCGCCTGCCCCTCCCGCGGGTGCTCCGCGAAGTAGTCGCAAAGTCCCCGCACCCGCTCGCGGTGCACCCGATAGATCGGATGGCACAGCGCCAGCACGGCACCCTCACGTGGCTGCATCCGTGACAGATAAAGGCCCGCCGTCCGCCCCGCCGCATAGTTGTCGATGCTGACGAGATCGCCACTCGCCACCGCACCCGTCACCACATGGATGACCGGCAGCCCCTGCCCCATCACGGCCGCGACCGCTTCCCTCACTTCCGGATAGTCCGGCACCGCAAGGATCAGTGCCGCCCGCCTGACCTCCGCGGACGCGATATGTGCCGCGATCGCTCCTGGATCGCCCTCGTCGAGAAAGGTCCGGTGCACCCGCACGGAGGGATCGAGCGTCGCCCCGATCCGCTCGAACGCCTTGGAAAGCCGCGCGTAGAACGTCGTCTCCGGCCGTACCAGCACGACCTCGACCCGCAGCAGCCCGCGATGCACGTCGGGCAGCCGGCGCGGATAGTCGAGCCGCCGGGCCGCCGCGACGACCTTCTCGACCATCGCCGGGCGCACCCCGCCGCGCCCGTTGAGCACGCGCTCGACGGTCGCGGTGCCGACACCCGCCACTCTTGCGATGTCGGCGAGGGTCGGCTTGCCCATCCTGCCCCGGACGGTCGCCGCTACGACGCCGCGAAAGTCTTGAACGCCTCGGCGTGGTCCTTGTGCCAGCGCGACAGCGGCGGCCGGTTCTCGATGATGTCGCCCGCCGCCCAGGCGATCCGCCGCTCGTCCAGCGCCCGCGTCACGTCATTGTCGGGGCAGAGGATGTAGAAGTCGCCCCGCTCCAGGCTCGCCAGCATGAAGTCGACCGTCTGCTCGGGCGTCCAGGCCCCGGCCGGCTTCTCCGTACGCCCGGACCGCGTCAGTTCCGTGAAGACGAAGCCCGGGATCAGGAGATGCGCCCGCACGCGGCCGTCGGTTGAGCCGCGCAGTTCGTGCTCCAGTGCCTCGGTGAACACCTTCACCCCGGCCTTCGCCACATTGTAGGCGGGATCGCCCGGCGGGGTCGTGATGCCCTGCTTCGAGCCCGTATTGATGACGAGCCCCGGATGGCCGCGCTCGACCATCCCCGGCACGAACACGCGCGTGCCGTTGATCACCCCGCCCAGATTGACCGCCAGCACCCGGTCCCAGTTGGCCGGCGGCCCGAAGATGCCGCTGCCGGGCTGGATGCCGGCATTGTTCATCAGAACATGCACCTCGCCGAACCGGTCGCGGACGGCGAGATCGAGCTCCATCAGGTCGTCGACGTCCGAGACGTCCGTCTCGAACTCCATGACGGCATCGGCCCCGCCCTTGGCGACGGCGGCGATGGCCTCGGCCGCCCGGTCGAGCCGGTCGGCGTCGAGATCGGCGATGCAGACCTTGAGGCCCATGGCGGCGAACCGCTTCGCCGCCGCGAGCCCGATCCCGGCGGCCCCGCCCGTAACGACGGCGACCGAGCCTTCATTCAGGGCCGGATGGGCCATGGCGATGCTCCCTCGAGGTTCTAGTTGGACGGATCGTAACGCAATCATGCGCCGTTGTGCGAGGCGACACAGTCGACAGCGGAGGCAACCGGCCGTGACCGACAGCCAGGACATGCGCCTCGCCACGCCCGGCGAGTGCCAGTTGACGATCGCCCGCAGCTTCCACGCACCCCGCAGTCTCGTCTTCGACTGCTGGACCCGGCCCGATTACTTGCAGCAGTGGCTGCCCGGACCGGAGGACTCGACCTTCGAGACCTGCGAGATCGATCTCCGCTTCGGGGGCCATTACCGTGTCGACTGGAGCTTTCCCGACGGGGCCCAGACGAGCGTCGGCGGTGTCTTTCGCGAGGTCGTCCGCCCGGAGCGGCTCGTTGTCACGCTGGCGATCGACCCGGACCGCAATCTCGGCGAAGTCGTCGCCACGCTGGACCTGACGCAGACCACCGGCCGCACCATGACCAGGATCGGCCTCATTTTCGAGACGCCGGAAGCCCGCGACGGCCTCCTACGCTGCGAGCCGGCAAGCTCCTTCCGCTGCGGCTGCGCGAGACTCGACACCCTGCTGACACGGCTGCTGCCGACGAGCCTGTAGCGACAAGCCAGTTCCAGGATCGGCAGGCACCGCGAGGCCACGCGCTCGACTGGCAGACGCCGAGTGGCCCCGTCACCTTGGCATGCGAGCACGCCATGACGCCCGCCTCCTCGTGCCGGACCTGGACAAAGCGGATCTCGTTCTGCCGCACCCGCAAGGACTCGATGACACCGTTGATGCCGTCGCCCGGGATGCCAAAGACCCGGTCGACCCCCCACTGCACGAGAGTGTCGACGAGAACGTCGCCGGCCGTGGTCGCCATCGCGGCCTCCGTTTGCGCTGGTTAGGACCTCGGTAAGTGTCCTGTGTGGATGGCTCCCGCATTGCAAGTCGGTTCGTGCGCTGGCGCTTGTCGGGTACCGTCCTGTGTTCGGCCTCCGGTTGCGGTGGTTGAGCACCACGGGCCTTGATGGATTCCGCGGACGAAGTCCCAGTCTGCTTAGCGGCTTCATGGCCTGACACTTACGCGGGTTGTCCTCGTCCCCGGTCCGACCGGTTCGCCATCACGTCTCACCGTCCCTGCAACTCGGGATTTCTTGGGGCCGCCTAGGGCGACGCGCTCGCCACCGCGGCGGACGACCGGTAGACGCCGCCGCGCGCCATCAACGCCCAGACGATCCGCGCCGTTCGGTTGGCGACGGCCACCGTTGCCACGCGGGCCGGCTTGCGCTGCAGCAGCTCGGCCAGCGGTCGCTCGCGCTCCGGCGTGCGCCGTGCGACGCGGACCCGCGAGGTGGCGCCTACCACCATGAGCCGTCGCAGGTAGGGGTCGCCCATTTTCGAGATCCGCCCCATCCGCTCCTTGCCGCCGCTGGAGTTGGCCAATGGCGTCAGCCCGAGCCACGCGGCGAACTGCCTGCCCGAGCGGAAGCGCTGCGGGTCGGTCACCGTGGCGGCGAACGCGGTCGCCACGACGACACCGATGCCGGGAATGGTCTCCAGTCTGCGCGCCACGTCATTCTGTCGGAACCAGGCGAGGAGCTCGCGCTCGAGCGACGTCAGCCGACCTTGTAGCTCCATGACCTGAGCTGCCAAGGCCGTGACCACGCGGGCGGCGAGAGCAGGCACCTCGATCGCCGCGCCCCTGGTGATTCGCGTCACCAGCTCGAGCGCATGATGAAGCCCACGGTTGATCGTGATGCCGAACTCGCCCAGCAGGCCGCGGATCATGTTCACGAGCTGCGTGCGCTGCCGCACCATCAGGTCGCGTGCGCGATGCATCGCCAGAGCTGCTTGCTGGTCGGGCGACTTGACCGGTACGAAGCGCATGGTCGGCCTGGTCACCGCCTCGCAGATCGCCTCGGCATCGCCGGCGTCGGTCTTGCCGCGCTTCACATACGGCTTGACGTAGGCCGGCGACATCAGCCGAACCTCATGGCCGAGCTCGCTCAATTGTCGGCCCCAGTAATGACTGGTGCCACAGGCCTCCATGCCGACCAGACACGGCGCCAGCTTGGCGAAGAACGGCAGCACCTGACCGCGTCGCAGAGCTTTGCGGGCAAGCACGCGTCCGGCGCCGTCGACTGCGTGCACTTGAAAGACGTTCTTGGCGAGATCGAGGCCGACGGTGGCGATCGTCATGATGAAGGCTCCATGAAGACGTGTTCGGCGCCATCCTGGCACCACGGTGGGAGCGGGAGCCATCCACCCCATCTGCCCGGGTCCGGTTTCGCCACGCCGATGCCCCTGGGCTCCGCCTGCCACCGACCATGTCCGGATGGACAACGCATCCCCGGCCTACAGAAGACTGGCCTCCGGCTTGTCCAGGTGGATCACACACCGAGGATGTGAAGTGACTTGCTGCAGGTTCGGGCGTAACGTGACTTCTGGCAGCCTAAGATCGTTTGCAGGCCTGCGAACGCGTGCTTGGCCCGCCATTCTCGCACGCTTCAAAGACAGAAATCGCCCTGCCGACTAGGCGGGCCGGAGGAATCGAATGAAGTGGCCAAGCTCGGTGGCGTGCGCGGCACTCATCGCAGGAACCATGCCGGCGGCGGCGGACATCATGGCCTCGCCACCGATGTACGGTTCATCAAGTCAGGCTTATGCGGTTTGCTACGTCTTCAACGCCGGCATCACCGGCACGACGGCAATCCCGATAGACAAGTTCTTTTTATGGTCTGCATCGACCAAGACCGCCTCCGCGTCACGAGGAAATTGCCCCACCTCGCTCCCGGCCTTCCGCACCTGTCAGGCGATTTTTCCGATTACTAGCTCGGGCGCCTATAGCTGCCGGGTGTCCCTCAGCGGCAAGGCCAACGCCCGTAGCTCGGTCGAGTTCCGCGATGCCTACAGCCGTGTGCTGAACCGAGCGGATCTGCGTTAGGCGACCGTCCGCCATGGTAGCCCGTACGGTGGCCACGCGGCTGAGGAACGTCGATCGGACGTTGTCTGGCAAGACCGGAGCACCAGCACCGTGCGAAAGACCCGAGGCGCCGCGCAGGCGCCGCGAACGAGAGGGACTGGCATGAAGTTGTCTGGTTTGGCGGCGAGCGTAGTAGTAATCATGGCTGCCGTTCCAGCGGCGGCGGACATGATTGCGTCGCCACCAATCTTCGGCGGACTAAGTCAGAAGTTTGCCTACTGCTACATCTTCAATGCGAGCTCTACATCAATGCGGATTGAATTTATTGATTTGTGGTCGGACACCGGGATCAAGACTCGTTTGTCAAGCGACAGCTGCAAAGTCTCCGCCAGCAATCCTGTGCTCGCGGCGTACACCGGGTGCTATTCATACACCAGCATCGTCAACGATCGGGCGTACAGCTGCCGCGTGACACTGACCGGTAAGGCCAACGCCCGCAGCTCGATCGAGATCACCAACCAACTTGGCACCACGCTGAACCGAGCGGAGTTGCGCTAGGCGCCGGCGTGCATGAACAGGCACGCGGAGCGAAACAGCGATGCCGGGCTCCTCGCGTGATGCCCAAAGGTAAAGCAGCGGAAGCGCAATGGACGGAAGGAAGCGCGATGAGTTGGGCAAGCTCGATGTTGTGCGCGGCCATCTTCGCTGCAGCGATGCCAGCGGCGGCGGAGACGATGGCGTCGCCACCGATCGTAGGCGATTTCAGCCAAAAGTTCGCCGTGTGCTACGTCTTCAATTCGGGCACGACCGCAATCTCGATCAGCAACATTCAGATTTGCGGGTCCGACGGGGTATGCATGAATACGCAAGGTAAATGCCTCTCCCTCAAGTCGTACGGCACCTGTTCCGGGATCGCTTCGATCGTGAATGGCAAGCTGTTCAGCTGCCGGGTGACACTGACCGGCAAGGCGAACGCGCGCGGCTCCATCGAGATCCGCGCTGCCGACACCACTGTGCAGAACCGAGCGGATCTGCGTTAGGCGCCTATGCGCACGATCACACACTCGACGGACAGGCATCCGACGACAATGACGGCTGACGTGACCTGGCACGGCTAACCAAGGTGGAGGGGAGGAAGCGGCATGAGGTGGGCAATCTCGCTGGCGTTCGCCGCAGTCATCGCGGGAGCCATGCCGGCGGTGGCGGAGTCGATCGCCTCGCCGCCGATCTATGGCGGATCGAGGCAAAGGTATGCCGTGTGCTCCGTCTTCAATTCCGGGAGCACGGCGATCCCGATCAGCTCCTTCTTTCTCTATTCGGACCTTGGGGTTCCCATGAGCTCGCGAGGAGATTGCCCTACGTCGCTGGGGTCCAACAAGACGTGCTCCGCGAGCTTCTCGATCGCTAGTGACAGAGCGTACAGCTGCCGGGTGTCGCTGACCGGCAAGGCGAACGCCCGCGCCTCGATCCAGATCCGCGATGGCAGCAGCCGCACTCCAACGCCGCTGAACCGAGCGGATCTGCGCTAGGAGCCTGCACGCTCGATCAGGCAACTGAAGGCAACGGATCCGACGAGAGCGATCTACGCGGAACATCGCATGACGCTGCCACGGCCCTCGCTGCGCACTAACGGGCGTAATGATTCATTCGATCAGTCACTCCTTGAGCCGGACGCGGTCGCCCCACCAACCCGCCCCTTCAGACCCGCTCGGCCACCCTGCGCACGAAATCGTACTCGGCCTCGACGGTATAGAGCGATCCCTCGGGCCGCAGCTGGCTCGAATAGAGGGTGAAGTTGCTGACCGGGAAGGGATGCGTCGCGAACAAGTTGCGGGCGAAGACCCAGGAGGCGAAGCGGGACTCGGGCGGCGGTGAGCGGAAGCGGGCCAGGGTCACGTGCGGCTGGAACTTGCGCCGCTCGGGCTCGAGGCCGTGCTCGTTCAGCACGCGCTCGATCCGCCGCCGCAGCCGGTCCATGCCCCCGCTCGGATCGTCGACGCCGACCCAGAGCGTGTGCGGCGCTCCGCGGGGCGGGAACTGGCCGAGGCCCTTCAGCGCGATCTCGAAGGGCGGCTGCGAGATCTCCGCCAGCGCCTCGCCGATGTCGCAGAAGGTGCCGTGATCGACCTCGCCGATGAAGCGCAGCGTCAGGTGGAACTGGTCGGGATCGGTCCAGCGGACTGCCGGCAGGCCCTCCGACATGCGCTCCAGGGCATCGGTGACGTCCTCGGGCAGCTCCAGGGCTACGAATAGACGGGGCATGGCGCGTCTCCCTGCAGCCGGCGGCAAGGTCCGCCGGCGACCCCGGCAGCCTTGCCAAAGATGTACACCACCCATTAGCTACAGCGCTTCGCGCGCGGGACCACCCGTTCGCCAACGGCGCGAGCAAGAGCGTGCCGTCCCACAGTTAAGGTAGCATCCGTGAAATCGGAAGAGTTCATTCGCGAGGTCGACGAGGAGCTCCGGCACGACCGCCTGATGCTGCTCTGGCGCCGATACGGCAACCTCGTCATCGGTGCCGCGATCGCCGTCGTCGTCGGCACGGCCGCCATGGTCGGCTTCCAGAACTGGCAGCAGCGCGACCGCAAGGCCGAGGCGCTGGAGTTCGCGAAGGCCGACACCCAACTCGCGAGCGGCTCGTACAAGGAGGCCAGCGCCGCCTTCGCGACCCTCGCGGCCGACGGCAGCACGGGCTACGCCCAACTCGCCCGCCTGCGCCAGGCCAACGCGCTGATCAAGGACGGCGACCAGGCCGGGGCGGAGCAGGCGCTGCAAGCGCTGGCCGACGACAGCGGCGGCGACCCGCTGCTCCGCCAGGCGGCCGCGCTCCTACTCGTCAGCACCCAGATCGACAAGGCCGATCCGGCCGAGCTCGAGACGCGCCTGCAGCCGCTGATCGCGGCTGGTGCTCCCTATCGCTGGACCGCCCGCGAGCTCGCCGCCGTCGTCGCCCTGCGCAAAGCCGACGAGGCCAAGGCGAAGAGCCTGCTCGATGAACTCAGCAAGGATGTCGGCACGACGCCGCAGCAGAAGCAGCGGGTCGACGAGATGCTGCAGATGCTGGGCGGCATGCCCACCCCGGCGAGTTCCTGAGCATGCAGCTTCAGCGCCGCCGCGTCCTAGCATTGGGCGCCGCCACGGCCCTCGGCGGCTGCTCGCTCTTCCAGGGCGACGACGAGGTCAAGATCGAGGGCACCCGCAAGCCGGTGCTGCTGCTCGAGGACTCGTTGCAGCCCGATCCGACGCTCTCGGAGGTGAAGGTCCAGCTCCCGCCGGCGGTCACCAATCCGAGCTGGCCGCAGCTCGGCGGCAATGCGGCGCACAATCCGGGGCACCTCGCGGCGTCGGGCAGCTTCAACCAGGTCTGGAGTGCCGACATCGGCGACGGCGGCCGCCTGCTGAGCGGACCGATCGTGGCCGACGGCCGCGTCTACACGATCGACGCCGACAACACGGTCAGCGCCTTCGCGGTCAACGACGGCAAGCAGGTCTGGGAATACGAGCCCGAGGATATCGAGGAGAACGACCGGCTCCTCGGCGGCGCTCTCGCCTGGGACGGCGGGCGCCTGCACGTGGCCCTGACCGTCGGCTGGGTCGTGACGCTCGATGCGGCCGGCGGCAAGGAGATCTGGCGGGCGGCCCTGGGTGCGCCGATCCGCGCCGCGCCGACCGTCATCGAGGGCAAGCTGCTCGTCGCCACCGCCGACAACCAGCTGGTCGCCCTCGACAGCGCCACTGGGCAGGCCCTCTGGCGCCACGCCGGCGCCTTCGAGCAGGCGGGCATCCTGGGTGGTGCCGCACCCGCCGCCGACCAGGGGATCGCCGTCGTCGCCTACTCGTCGGGCGACGTCTACGCGCTCGAGCTGGCGTCCGGCACGCCCTTGTGGAACGACGCGATCCTGCGTCCCCGGCGCACGGTCGCCATCGGCAGCATCAACGACATCTCGGGCGATCCGGTGATCGATGGCGACCGGGTGATCGTGGCCGGTGCGGGCGGCGAGACCGTGGCCTTCGACCTGCGGCGTGGCGACCGCGTCTGGAACGTCGAGGTCGCCTCGAATCAGACACCCTGGACCGCCAGCGAGGTCGTCTACGTGCTGAGCGAGCGCAACGAGCTGGTCTGCCTGCTGCAGCAGGGTGGCCGCGTGCGATGGGTGACGGCGCTGGAGGTGGTCGCCGATCCCGAGGACCAGACCTCGGAGCGCGTCCTGTGGTCGGGCCCGGTGCTGGTCGGCGAGCGCCTGCTGCTCGCCAGTTCGCAGGGGCAGATCGTCAGCGTCTCGCCCTACACCGGCGAGATCATGGGCCGGCAGGAGGCCGACGGGCCGATCACCACGCCCATCGCCGTCGCCGAGGGATCGGTCTACTTCCTCACCGACAAGGGCGATCTCCTCGCCTATCGCTGAGGTCGCATGACCGCCACCGTCGCCATCCTGGGTCGGCCGAACGTCGGCAAGTCGACGCTGTTCAACCGTCTGGTCGGACGGCGCCAGGCGATCGTCGACGACCAGCCGGGTGTCACCCGCGACCGGCTCGAGGGCACCTGCACGCTGCTGCGCGAGCCCTTCCGCGTCATCGACACCGCCGGGATGGAGCACGGCCCCGAGGCGAGCCTCGCCGGCCGCCTGCGCGAGGTCGCCATGGCGGGCCTGGCCGAGGCCGATCTCGGCGTCTTCGTGGTCGACGCCCGCGCCGGCATCACCACCGGCGACCAGGAAATCGCCGACCTGCTGCGCCGGCAGAAGAAGCCGATCCTCCTCGTGGCCAACAAGTGCGAGGGCCGCCTCGCCGAGGCCATGGCCGCCGATGCCTGGTCCTTGGGCCTGGGCGAGCCGCTCCCCGTCTCCGCCGAGCACAATGACGGCATCCAGGACCTGCTGGCACTGCTGGAGCCCTACGTCTCGCCCGAAGCCGACGAGGCCGACGACGTCGAGGAGCCCGAAGCTCCCGAGCCCCTGCGCCCGCTGAAGCTCGCCATCGTCGGCCGTCCCAATGCCGGCAAGTCCAGCCTCGTCAACCGCCTGCTCGACCAGGACCGCATGCTCACCGGTCCCGAGCCCGGCCTGACCCGCGACAGCGTGGCCGTCCAGCTCGACTGGAAGGGCCGCCGGATCGAGCTCGTCGACACAGCCGGCCTGCGCCGCAAGGCCCGCGTCGACGGCCGCCTGGAGAAGCTCTCGACCTCGGCCACGGTGAAGGCGCTGAACGCCGCCGAGATCGTCGTGCTCGTCATCGACGCCACCATGGCCTTCGAGCGCCAGGACCTCACCATCGCCGGCATGGTCATCGAGGAGGGCCGCGCGCTGGTCGTGGCGCTCAACAAATGGGACCTCGTCGACGAGCCCGACAAGGTCATGGCCGGCGTCCGCCGTGCCCTGGAAGAGCAGCTGGCGGACGCCCGCGGCGTCATCTGCGTGCCCCTCAGCGCACTGACCGGAAAGCATGTCGAGAAGCTGCTCCCGGCCGTGATCGAGGCCTATGAGCGCTGGAACAAGCGCGTGCCGACCGGTGCCCTCAACCGCTGGCTGGCCGAGACCCTGGAGCGCCACCCGCCGCCGCTCGTCGACAAGCGCCGGGTCAAGATCCGCTTCGCCACCCAGGTTAAGGCCCGCCCGCCCACCTTCGTCCTCTTCGCCAACAAGCCCGCAGAGACCCTGCCCGACAGCTATCTGCGCTATCTCGCCAACGGCCTGCGCGACACCTTCGGCTTCGGCGGCGTGCCGTTGCGCTTCCGCGTCCGCCACCGCGAGAACCCCTACGACAAGGACGACTGAGCGTCCTCACGCCGGCCGTGTCATTTTCATCGGCAATTGATAGCCTCGGCCCCGGACCGAGGGGAAAAAAATGTATATGGACGAAAACCTTCTCCGGCAGATCAAGGGCGGACCAGAGCTTCTGACCTGGTTCGACCACCCACCGAGCTTCCATGACGGCGAGATCGTCCGCCTTGAGCTGAACCGCGAAGGTACCGTCTGCCGCTTCGACGTTTGGCATTGGAACCATCGTGAAGAACTCGTCGACGGAGAGACCAGATGCAAGACGAACTACGGCATCATCACCTTCGAGCTTTGGGGTGTGTACGAGATTGAACTGTTCGACTTCAATTTCCAAAATGTCGTCTCAGAGATAGAGCTGGAGAAGCTGCCGGACGGGACATACCGCATCGAGATCGGACAGTGTCACGGGCTGTACGGCCATATCTGCGCTCGCGACATCTGCTTCGGCCTCCTGCCGGGATTGCCGCCGGACAGGATCAGGCCGAAAGTGCCTTGACCACCAGCCGCCTCCCTCAGACCAGGGTTTGACATGCCCGAGAAGCTCTACATCGACGGCGCTTGGCGCGAGGCCACGGGCGGCGGCACGATCCCCGTCCACGCTCCCGACGACGGCACCGTCTATGCCCAGCTCGCCCGCGGCACCGAAGCCGACATCGAGGCCGCCGTCACGGCCGCCCGCCGCGCCCTCGACACCACCTGGCGCCGCACCCCCGCCGTCGAGCGCGGCCGCCTGCTCACCCGCATCGCCCGCCTGATCGAGGCGAATGCCGAGGCGCTGGCCCAGAGCGAGGCCCGCGACTGCGGCAAGCCGATGAAGCAGGCCCGTGCGGACATCGTGGCCGTCGCCCGCTATTTCGAATTCTACGGCGGTGCCGCCGACAAGCTGCACGGCGAGGTGATCCCCTATCTCGACGGCTGGACCGTCATGGTGAAGCGCGAGCCCCGCGGCGTCACCGGCCACATCATCCCCTGGAACTACCCGGCCCAGATGTTCGGCCGCACGCTGGCCCCTGCCCTGGCCGCCGGCAACGCCTGCGTCCTGAAGCCGGCCGAGGAGGCGTGCATGACCGTGCTCCGCCTCACCGAGCTCGCCCACGAGGTCGGCTGCCCGCCGGGTGTCCTCAACCTCGTCACCGGCTACGGCGAGGAGGCGGGTGCGGCCCTTGCCGCCCATCCCGGCATCGACTTCCTCTCCTTCACCGGCTCGCCCGAGGTCGGCACCCTCGTCCAGAAGGCCTGCGCCGACCACCACCGCCCCTGCACCCTGGAGCTCGGCGGCAAGTCCCCGCAGATCCTCTTCGAGGACGCCGACCTCGACAAGGCGCTCCCCGTCGTCACCAACGCCATCATCCAGAACGCCGGCCAGACCTGCTCCGCCGGCAGCCGCCTGCTCGTCCAGCGGAGCCTCCTGGACCGCCTCCTCCCCCGCCTGATCGCCCGCTTCGACTCACTGACCTGCGGCCCCTCCTACGCGGACCGCGACTGCGGCCCCCTCATCTCCCGCACCCAGCAGGACCGTGTGCGCCGCTTCATCGACCGCGCCGAGACCGACGGCATTCCCCTCCTCGCCAAGGCCCGCATCGCCGAGGACGCCCCTCCCGGCGGCTACTACGTCGCCCCCCGCCTCTACGGCCCCGCCCCCGAGACGCACCCGCTCGCTCGCGAAGAGGTCTTCGGCCCCGTCCTCACCCTCCTCCCCTTCACCGACGAGGCCGACGCCGTCCGCCTCGCCAACGGCACCGAGTTCGGCCTCGTCGCCGGCATCTGGACCGAGAACGGTGCGCGCCAGCTCCGCGTCGCCGACGCGCTCCGCTGCGGCCAGGTCTTCGTCAACGGCTACGGTGCCGGCGCCGGCATCGAGCTCCCCTTCGGCGGCGTCCGCCGCTCCGGCCACGGCCGCGAGAAGGGCATGGAAGCACTGCGCGAGTTCACCACCGCCAAGACGATCGTCATCAATCAGGGGTGACACCCCGCCTATCGACGCTCGGTAGATTGACAATCAGCGTGTTCTGCTACCATATGCTAGCATCGAGGTAGCAGGATCATCGCCATGGCCCAGCTTCACGTCCGGAACGTGCCGGACGACATCGTCGCCGCTCTGAAGAGCCGCGCCGCGAGCAGTGGTCGGTCGATGGAGGCCGAGCTTCGCCGCATCCTCGAAGAGGCACTGCGCCCGGCCTACACGAAGAAGCGCATGCTCGAGGCGTTGCAGGGATTGGCCTGGGACGATCCCGATTTCCGTCCCGAGCGGTCCCGCGACACGGGTCGCCCGGTCGATCTGTGACCGGCTACCTGCTGGACACCTCGATCCTCATCGATCTCGGCAATCATCGCCTCGACCGCCACCCGCGGGTGCGGCGTTGGTTCGAGGAGATGCCGGCAGACGACCTCTTCACCTGTACGATCGCGATCGGTGAGCTTGCTCGCGGCGTGGCGGCATTGCCGGACGGACCGAAGCGGCGTCAGCAGAGCCACTATCTGCAGCACACCGTCCTGCCGGCCTTCCGTGTGCTGCCCTTCGACCTTCCAGCGGCGCTCTACTGGGGCAATCTGATGGGCGAAGGGCAGCGCTCGGGCGCCCTACCGCCGAGTGACGACGCCAAGATTGCCGCCATCGCCGCCGTCAACGGACTCACGGTGGCAACGGGGAACGTCACCGACTTCGCGCGTCTCGGCGTCCCCTGGCTCGATCCCGGTCGCGTGCCGGATCACTGACAAGCGCGGGTTCACGCCGCCCGCCGCTCCTCCGGCAGCACCCGCCGCACATAGTAGTCCGGATCGCTCGCTTGCCGGATCAGCGTCGGCAGGATCTCGCGGTACGCCTCGACGAAACCGTCATAGGCCGGCGGCAGCTGCTCCCGGATCGCCGCGTGCAGCTTCGGCAAAGCGTGGAACGGCACCATCGGAAACATGTGGTGCTCCAGATGGTAGTTCATGTTGACGTAGAGAAAGCGCGCCACCGGGTTCATGTAGACGGTGCGCGTGTTGAGCCGGTGGTCGTGCTCCATCTCGGCCAGGCCCGCATGCTGCGTCAGCACGCAGAGCTGATGGAACCACGCCCCGTAGAAGCGCGGCAGGAAGACGAACAGCAGCGGCAGCACCGTCCCGGCCGCCGCCGAGGCCCCCACCGTCGCCACCACCACCGCCACATAGGCCCGGCTGGTTCGCACCATCTTCGCCCGCTCGCCAACCGGCACGAAGGCCAGCGCCTCGGGCGTCATGACGCCCATGGCATGGCTCACGATCTTCCGAAGCTCGATCGTCCCGCTGTGCAGGTAGAGGAAGTCGAGCACGATCCCGCGCAGGTTCGCCGGCCGCGGCACGGTGATCTCGGGATCGCTGCCGGTCATCATCGTGTAGGTGTGGTGTCGCGCATGGCTCCAGCGCCAGAGATGCGCCTCGCGCAGGCACATGAACGACAGCAGGTGATAGAACGCCTCGTTCAGCCGCCGCGACCGGAACGCCGTCCCGTGCGCGCATTCGTGCCAGTGCGCATCGCTGGAGGTATAGAGCGTCCCGTAGGCGAAGAACGCCGGCACCGCCCACCACGTCCCCCAGGCGAGCCACGCCACCCCACCGCTCGCCAGCAGCAGCACCACCCAGGGCCCGAAGTTCAAGAGCCCCTCGCGGTCGCTCCGCTGCATCAGCTGGCGCAACTCCTTCCGCGCTATCTTCGGGCTGTACCAGGCCTGCTCCACCCGCCCCTCGATCCGCTCGTCGTCGAGGGCCGTCGCCCCCTCCGGCCCGCCGACGAGGCGATAGGGGTCCTGCGAAGTCGACTGCCGATCCGTCGTCATGGAGCAGCACCTCAATGGTGCGACGGCGCGACTCGCAACCGTCGCTCGGGCCTCTGTATCGTTAAAGTTATGGAGCGATTTGTGTCAACGAGAGTGATGGCGGAGCCTTTCGTAGCCGCACGGCTTTGCTAACGAAAGGTTTTGCGTTTATCCTTTCGTAAGATGAGCGCTAACGAAAGCATCCTTTCGCAAGGCGGGTCGCGGCTCGGTCGCTACGTGGTCAGCAGCACGGCCGGCGACCAGGTCCGTGCCTTTGTCCCGCCGCCACTTCCTCCGGACCCACCGGTGCGTCTAACCGGACTCGTCCCGGCATTGGAACGAGCCAATCGTGCGCTCGGGCGATTGGACGGCGTCGCTTCGATCCTCCCCGAGCCGGCCCTACTCATCTACATGTATGTGCGCAAGGAGGCGCTGCTCTCGTCGCAGATCGAAGGCACTCAGTCCTCCCTTTCCGATCTCCTCCTGTTCGAGAACGAAGGTACGCCCGGCGTTCCGCTGCAAGACGTGGAAGAGGTGTCGAGCTATGTCGCCGCCATGAATCATGGCCTCGAGCGTCTCCGCGACTTCCCTCTTTCACTGCGCCTCATCCGCGAGATCCACGGAATTCTTCTCGCCACCGGCCGCGGCAGCGGTAAGCAACCGGGAGAGTTCCGCCGCAGCCAGAACTGGATCGGCGGCTCACGCCCTGCCACCGCCGCATTCGTTCCCCCTCCGCCAGGCGAAGTTGCGGCCTGCATGGCCGACTTCGAAACCTTCCTGCATGCACCGACGGCCGGTCTTCCCGCCCTGATCAAGGCTGGACTTGCGCATGTCCAGTTCGAGACAATTCACCCGTTCCTCGACGGCAATGGTCGGCTCGGTCGGCTTCTGGTCACCTTCCTTTTGTGCAGTGACGGTGTGCTGAAAGAACCGCTCCTTTACCTCAGCTTGTATTTCAAAGTCCATCGGCAGCGCTACTACGACTTGTTGCAGGCTGTTCGGCAACAGGGAGCTTGGGAGGAATGGCTCGACTTCTTCCTCGAAGGTGTCGCCGAAACGGCCGACGAGGCGGCCGATGCGGCCCGACGCATCCTGATCCAGTTCGACGTCGACCGCCGTCGAATCGACAGCCTGGGCCGCCCAGCTGCGTCGGCCTTACGCGTCCACAATCTACTCCAGCGCAATCCAATAATCAGCATTCAGGCCGCAGCCCGCACGCTCGGCGCCTCTGCACCCACGGTCGCGAAGTCGCTGGCTCACCTGACCAGCCTGGGTATCGTCCGCGAGTCGACCGGACGGCAGCGGGGTCGCTTGTTCGTCTATGACAACTATCTGCGCATCCTCAGCGAACGCACGGAGCCACTCAGACCTTGAGATCCGACATCGCGTTTGAGTATTGCCCTACATGATGTGTCTACATGCACGACTTCCCGTGAAGCACTCTGCATCAAGTCGGCCCAGCGGCCATGACGATGACCGGGGTCGTGACTTAGCAGCTGCCGACGTGGCCGGGCGATATCTCGGCGGCGAACGCGGCCCCGCCCGTGAGGATCAGGGCAGCGGCAGAAGCGAGCGGCAAGACGAGGGTGCCTCCGGCTCAACTTCGGTGAGCGATCGCTGACGAGCGACCAACCGCGATGCGAAGGGAGCGGCGGGTAAAGTAGCCTCAGGGCATGATCCGATAAAAGGATCTTGATCCTATCTCTAGGACCTGGTATACGGCGGCTCATGGCCCGATCGCGTCCCGCGCCCTACCCGCCCCGGCCCATTGTCGCCGGCCGTAAGGCCCTCGCCCTTCGCCGGGTCGCGGGCGGGCAGGATGTTATGGCGGCGGCGCGTGCCGCGCGCCTGCCTGCGGACGAGGTCCGCGCGATGCTGGCCGACGGCAAGGTCGGCGGCCTCCTCGCCACTTGGCGCGACGTCGTCGGCCTGCTTGATACGCTGCGCCTGCACCTGCTGGGCTTCTTCAGCGTCTTCGTCGTGCAGGAGGCGATGGAGGAGCGCGAGCCCCGGGTCGCCGCCTGGTTCTTCTCCGAGAGCCAGCGCGGCCGCGACCCGTTCGAGGTGTTGGCCCAATCCGTGATGCGCATGCTGACGCGCACGCCGCGCGAGCCCACCCACCGCCCACCTCCGGCTCCGCCCGGCGACTGCGATCCGATGTCGGACGCCTACGCCGCCCGTGCGCGGCTGCGCGTAGTCGCGATGCTGCGGATGCGCGTCATCGAGGAGATCGCCTGGCGCCGCGCCGACCTCCTGGAAGAGCTGGGCCACAACCCCGCGGAGCCAGTGCCGGCGTCCCTCGATTGGCTCCCCGGTCTCGGCCTGCCGCCGATGCCGAGGGATCCCGTCATGGCACCCGTGCCGGAAGCACGCGCCGGTCCGTAGCCGCTAACGCCTCCCGACCTGATCCCGCCCCCAGCCGATAGAAGGCTGTCCGGGGCCGATCCCGATTCCACCTACCTCAACCTGCCCGTGGGGGTACGGGGGAGCGCGGTGCGCTCCCCCGCCCTTCACAGCTCGATCGCCCGTTTCTCGTCGATGCTGCGCTGGGCGGCGAGCACGATGCGGAGGCTGTTGACGGCGTCCGCCATGGAGTCGGTGAGGTCGCGGTCGTTGACGATGGCATCGAGGAAGAGGGCCTGTTCGCGCTCGCAGAGTGCTTGGTGGTCGGGCTCGTCCTCGGTCGAGATCCATTCGTCCTTGCGGACGAAGTTGTTGTTCTGGTCGATCTCGGCGTGGTGCAGCTTGATGGCGTTGGTCTTGGTGTGCTGGTCGATGTCGGCCGAGTCGCTGACCTTGTCGGCCTTCGCTTCCGACTGCCCCTCCTGCGGCTTGTAGGCGATCGAGGCCGAGCCGTTCGGGCCCCAGATGTCCTTCACGAAGTAGGCGACCTCGGACATCATCGGGCCCCAGCCGGCCTCGTACCAGCCGACCGAGCCGTCGTCGAAGACGACGTGCAGGTGGCCGTAGTTCTGGACCCTGGTCTCGGCGCTGAGCTTGGCGCCGATGCCGTGGACACGGACGGGCTTCGCGCGGGTGAGCTGGCACATGACGTCGACATAGTGGACGCCGCAGTCGACGATGGGGGTGAGGCTCTCCATCAGGTTCTTGTGCCAGTTCCAGGCCGGGCCGCTGGACTGCTGGTTCAGGTTCATCCGCATGACGAGCGGCTTGCCGAGGCCCTGGCCCAGCTCCACGAACTTCGCCCAGGCCGGGTGGACGCGGAGGATGTAGCCCAGCACCAGCTTGCGGTTCTTGGCCTTCGCCGTCTCGACCACCTTCACTCCGTCCTCGTAGGTCGTGGCGATCGGCTTCTCCATGAACACGTGCGCCCCGGCGTTCATGGCGCGGATGGCGTAGTCGGCATGGGTGTCGGGGTAGGTGTTGATCGAGACGGCGTCGGGCTTCGTCTCGCGCAGGGCCGTGTCGAAGTCCTCGAAGAGCGGGTAGCCCTCCAGCTCGTCCGGGAGTGAGCCCGCCTTCGACCTGATGCTGCGGCTCATCAGGCCGACCAGCTCGAAGCCCGGATTGCGGTGATAGGCCTTGGCGTGGCTGGCCCCCATGTTGCCGACACCCACGACCAGGATCCTGACCGGTTTCGCCATGCTCGCCTCCCGCCTCGGTTGGCGTCATCGTACCGTCCGAGGGGTGCGCCGCAAGCGATGAGCTGACCTGCGCGCCGCGTCGCGGGCCTGTCGCTTGACGGGGGCGACGCAACCGGGAAAGGTCGGGGGCGCCGTCAGTCGAACTACCAAGGGTTGCCAATGGCAGCGGACGGGTCGACCCCACCGGCGAAGCTCGTCGTGGAGCAGGCGACCAAGGTCTATGCGACGAAGTCGGGCGGCGTACAGGCGCTGGCCGGGTTCGACATGACGGTGAAGCAGGGCGAGTTCGCCTGCGTGCTGGGCCCCTCGGGCTGCGGCAAGTCCACATTGCTCTGGGCCATGGCCGGCCTGCACACGCTGAGCGGCGGGCGGATCACGCTGGACGGCAAGCCTGTCGACGGGCCGAACCCGCAGATCGCCATGGTGTTCCAGGAGGCGAACCTGCTGCCCTGGCGCTCGCTGCAGAAGAACATCGAGCTGCCGTTTGAGATCAGGTCGCAACCGCCGGCCCGCGAGCGTATCGACCATCTCCTGGCCGAGGTCGGCCTCGCCGGCTTCCAGAACAAGTTCCCCCGCGAGCTGTCGGGCGGCATGCAGCAGCGGGCGTCCATCGTCCGGGCACTCGCCGTCGATCCCTCGCTGCTGCTGATGGACGAGCCCTTCGGGGCGCTGGATGCCTTCACCCGAGAGGAGATGAACCTTCTCATCCAGCAGATCTGGATGGAGACGCAGAAGACGATCGTCTTCATCACCCACTCGATCGTCGAGGCCGTCTTCCTCGCCGACCGCATCTTCGTGATGTCAGCCAGGCCCGGCCGGCTCGCCAAGGTGTTCGAGGTCGACCTGCCGCGCCCGCGGGCGGTCGACGTCATGACCGAGCCGCACTTCGTCGAGCTGGTGGCCGCCATCAAATCCTCGATCGAGCACCGCTCGCACCGCAGCACCCCCGACCTGGCGCGGGCCTCCTGATGGCGACGGTCGACCGCGAGCTGAAGGACAAGATCCCGACCTTCGAGAAGCACGGGGCCGAGCAGGCCGTCGACATCTCGAACTGGTCCGGCGTCACCTCGAGCCTCGGCGTCATCCAGTCGGCGCGCGAGTGGGGAGCCATCCTGCTCACCGCCGTCATCGTCATCGGCGGGGCGGAGATCCTGCTGCGCTGGCTGGAGGTGCCGACCTACATCCTGCCTACGCCGTCGGCGACCGTGGGTGCGCTCATCAAGGACTTCCCCCAGATCGCACCCCATATCGGCTACACGCTGGTCGAGCTGCTCTCCGGCTTCGCCATAGGGGCTACGATCGGTTTCCTCCTGGCGGCGATCGTCACCCAGTTCCCCTTCGTCGAGAAGATCATCACCCCCTACATCCTGCTGCTGGTGACCACGCCCATGCTGGCGCTGGTCCCGCTGCTGATCTTGAAGTTCGGCTTCGGCTTCACGCCGCGCATCATCGCGGTCGCGCTGGCCGCCGGCCCGATGGTGATGATCAACTCGGCCACCGGCTTCCGCCGGGTCGACCTCGCCAAGGTGGCATTGGCCCGTTCTTTCGGTGCGAGCACGCTGCAGATCTTCACCAAGATCCGCATCCCGATGGCGATGCCGATGGTCATCGTCGGCCTGATGGTGGGCTCGATCTTCGGCCTGCTCACGGCCGTCGGCGCCGAGATGGTGGGGGGCAGCTTCGGGCTCGGCAACCGTCTCACCTACTACTCCTCACTCATCCAGATGCCGCAGTTCTTCGCCTGCATCCTGGTGCTGGCGGTCATCGGCATCTCGATCTACGCCTTCTTCTACTGGCTGGGGCAGAAGACCGCGGGCTGGGAAGCCTGAGCGGCAAAGGGAGGAATGCGATGCTGCCGATGATCGATCGCCGCCGGATGCTGACCGCCACGGGTGCGGCTGTCCTGGGTGCGATGGCCTTCCGGCCGAGCCTGCTGCTGGCCGACGGCGGCACGGTCCGCTGGGTCAGCCCCCGCGGCACCGTCGAGGTGCTCGACGACTACCCCTACTGGGTGGGCAAGAAGTTCGGCTATTTCGGCGACATCGAGACGACGCTCGAGCCGGGCCCGATGGAGGCCACGGCCACCATCAAGCTCGTCGACCAGGAACAGTCCGACATGGGCTATCCCTCCCCCGGCGTCTTCTCGCTGGGCCTGGAGCAGGGCATCCCGCTGAAGTCCGTCTGGCACATGGGGGCCTACGACGTCTTCAACTTCGCCTTCCCCAAGGGCAAGAAGCCGGACGATCCCGCCGCCTTCTTCCCCGGCAAGAAGATCCTGCTGGGTTCGATCGGCTGGAAGGCCATCTGCGATCCCGAGCTCGCCCAGCTGGGCGTCGACCTCTCCAAGGTCGAGTATCTCGAAGCCGGCGCCCTCTGGGGCCAGGCACTCAGCCAGGGTCAGGGCGACGCCGCCCTATGTTGGGAAGGCCTCCGCGCCCAGTGGACCGGCCAGGGCCTCGATTTCGACTATCTGCTCCCCTACAGCTTCTCGAAGCTGCCGGCGAACTCCTTCGTCATCCGCAAGAATGACGCCGAGGACGCCTCCAAGAAGGCCCTTTACGAGAACTACCTGCGCGGCTGGGCCATGGGCCTGCAGTTCGGCTTCGAGAACCCGCGCGCCGCCACCCAGATCGTCCTCGAGCAGTTCCCCTCGCTGGCCTCCACCCTGAAGCCCGACATCGCCACCGAGTCGATGATGCAGCTCGCCAAGGTCATGCGCGGCGACTGGCCGAAGCGGAAAGGCTGGGGCTGGCACGACATGGCGCAGTGGCAGTACTTCTTCGACCTCATCCACAAGATCGGCCAGATCACCAAGCCCATCAAGGCGGAAGACGTCTGCAGCAACGAGTACGTCGCCGCCGCCAACACCTTCGACCAGGCGAAGGTCAAGGCCGACGCGTCGGGCTTCCAGCTCTCCCCCGACTTCCAGGCCGTCGACGTCGCCGCCATCGAGGCGCGGCTCTGAGCAGGTAGCGATCAGGGGAGCGCACCGCGCTCCCCCCTGCCCCCACGGGCGGGTTCAGGAAGGTGGAATCGGGATCGGCCCGGGCAGCCACGGATTGGCTGGGGGCTGTTTGGAAGAGCTGCGAAGGGGTCGGAGGTTGACGGGTCGCGCCGGAGGCGCAGCCTCAAGTAGGCCGAAGGCCGGTAGGCGGCGGAAAAGCCAGCCTCAAGTAGGCCGAAGGCCGGTAGGCGACCTCAAGAACTATCGAAATCCGGGTCCCGTGCGCGCACCCTGATCCGCTTGCCGGTGATCTTGGCAATGAGGCGGCGGTAGTCGCGTTCCTCTGGGGTCTCCTGCGGGCGGGTCAGGGCCGGCGGCGGCTCAGGCACGGGACGCTGCGGGGCCGGCGGCTCGCCAGCGGCGGCTTGGGCCTCGGCTTTCTCGCGCTGCTTGACCTGCGCCTCGACGATGAGCTGGTCGCGGAGGCGGACGGTGATGCGGTGGCGGAGCGCTTCGAGGTCGTCGTACGGGCGCGGCGGATAGAGGACGCGCTTCACCTTCGGCGGTGGCTTTGGAGCTTCGGCTTCGGCGGCTTCGCGTGCGGCGCGTTCCTGGGCATGCATGACGGACTTCGCCAGCGTCACGCAGGGATTGCGGGCGCGTTGCAGCTCGCGGAAGAACCAGGCGCAGACCTTGGGATCGCGCTCGTGGACCGACTCGACCAGCACCTGGAGCGCCAGCTCGCGCAACTCGGCCAGGATCTCCTCTTCGGGCCGGCCGTACATCGCGCGATAGCTCTCGACCATCTCCGGCAGGTCCGGATCGGCGCTGAAGGCGTCGAGCTCGGCGTCGCTGATCTTGATCTTCGCCGCCGCCTTGGCGGCGGTGGCCCCGAGTGCCATCAGCCGCACGAAGCGGCGCTTCTTGCGCCGGGCGCGGAACTCGGGGTCGAGGCGGTAGGGCGTGTCGTCCATGGAGAGGAAGGCTATACGAACCTAGGACTTCTGTCAAGATCGGGGGCTTAATGGTACCAGGTACCATTAACGGAACGTGTACCAGCGTGGCGCCCGTCCGCATCTCATTCAACCCGAACAGTCGACAGGGCAGCAAGCCCGCATGCGAGGACGGGAAGGATGCGTGCAGAAAAGCCTCGTGACTTCGTCGGCATTGACGTCAGTGGAAAGTCAACTCGACGTCCATCTTCTACCCGAAGGTCTGACGGGACGGTTCGCCAACGACTCGGGCGGGATCGGCCGGCTCCTGACTTGGCTTGCGACGCGCTCGGTGATGCTGGTCGTCGTGGAAGCGACGGGGGCTCTCGAGCGGCGCCTGGTGAGCGGCCTGCAGGCTGCTGGCGTGGCTGTGGCAGTGGTCAATCCGCGCCAGATCAGAGACTTCGCCCGGGCGGCCGGGCTATTGGCCAAGACCGATAGGCTTGACGCCCGCGTGCTGGCGACCTTCGCCCAGCGCATGCAGCCGCGGCCGGCCCCGGCCCGAAGTGCCGCCCAGCAGCACCTGGCGGACCTCGTCTTGCGGCGGCGACAGTTGGCTCAGCTGGTTCAGGCCGAGCGCAATCGGCGGCGCCGCAGCAGCGATCGCCTGCTGCACCAATCTCTGGACCGGCATCTCGGCTGGCTCGAGCAGGAGATGAAGCGGATCCAGGACATGATCGAGGCGGCGCTCGAAGCGCTGCCCGATGGCACCACCCGCTCGGAGTTGCTCGCCGCAGTGCCGGGCGTGGGGCGGATCACCATCGCCACGCTCCTGGCCCTCCTGCCGGAACTCGGGCAACTCGACGGCAAGGCCATCGCCAGCCTAACGGGCACGGCACGGTTCGCCCGCGACAGCGGCCTGATGCGCGGTAAACGGACCGTCTGGGGCGGACGGCAACAGGTCCGCTCCACCCTCTACATGGCGGCCCTGGTAGCCGCCCGCTTCAACCCGACGATCCGGGCCTTCTACCAGCGCCTGCTCGCCGCCGGGAAACCGAAGAAGCTTGCGCTCACCGCCGCCATGCGGAAATTGATCGTGATCCTCAACGCCATCCTGCGCAGCGGCACCCCATGGCACGCCGCGGAGACAGCAGCATGAGCCAGCGGCAAGACAGTCGCTGGTACCGAGGCCTCCGGCCATACGAGCCTTCAACCTACGCCTGCTGGCCGCCGTGAAGCCTAAGACGCTTGCGCTCACCGTTGCAATCGCAAGCTCGTCGTGGTCCTCATCGCCATCCTGCGCAACGGCAGCCCATGGCACGCCGCGGAGACAGCAACCTGAGCCATCGGTAAGACAGTCGCTGGGACAAAGGTTGCGAACATTCGCTAAGTAGACTTAGTCGAGTTCTGCGTCAGCGTATCTGACGCGACTGTCTCGCTCACTCCTTCCTCAGCTTCCCGTCTACTCTTCGTGATAAAATCTAGATCCTCAAACACCTCAGCGCGTTTGAGATGTACTGCGGATATGAATTTGCGGGTCACTGTTCCATCTGCTCCAATTTTCTTTTTCTCAATAATACCCGACTTGTTGTTCGCCGCGGCACACAACTTTGTGACGCTCAAGGAATTTAGATGTCGGGATGTAAAATGCGTTCTTACGCCAAGCTCGTCCAACTCGTCCCAATACCAGCCTGTGGCATGATCTATAATGTCAAGATCAAATGAAATCACTGCGTTGCCGTGCACCGGCCCTATTTGTCTAAATAAAGGTATTTCTGCGGTGTACTGATACCTAATTTGCTTTGGGTTATCGCGCGCAAGTGGAGTCACTGTATTCGACCAAAATCTAGCATGTGGATCCCCATTACTTGTATATGATGTACCCCTTATTGAATAAGCATCTTGTGAATAGGAATAATTTATATCATATATTGAATAAAAAAGTTCCCCACTTGAAACGTTCTCCTTAGTTTCTTTCCTATACGCCTCAATCCATCGCCCCATAAATAAAGCATAGGGATCCCGTAGGATATATCTTCTAAACCATTTACTCGATACTAATGAATATTTGACTACAGATGACATAATGAAAATGCTGATTCCAACAAACATTGTAAGAAAAACATACCAATGAGAACTTTCTGGAAAAGCGTACTTTACAATGGAACCTGAGAAACTTACGACCAGAGCGACTGCACCATCATAAAGTGTACCGTAAAGTATTTTTGCCATTACTCGGACCTCCTGGTTCTGCGTCTCATAAGCACGAGTGAAAGCGCCGAGAACTACAAGATTTACTATTCTACAACAGTCAATAGTGGATTAACCCGATGCTTTACACTCTACAGAACTCACACGGCTGTCAAGCACGCAGCCCGGGTACCAAGTATCACAGTCAGGTACAGGTGCCACTAACGTGCATCAATCAATCTAGGCGCTGGGTTTGTGTGCGAGCTGAAGTTGGCAGCACCCGCCTGACTCGTCGCACCTTGATTTCCGCCAGTCGCTTGTATAATGATCTTCAGGGCATCGGTACCATTAACCTGCATCAACCAATCTGGACGCTGGCCGCGAGTAGGAGCTGAAGTCGGCAGCGCCCGCTTGGGTCCGCGTACCTTGTTTTCCGGTAGTCACTAGTGTAATGGCATCCCTGTCAAGTGATAGAATAACCCAAATGAACCCGTACCTTCTCCTCGACCAAACCGCTCCGCACACGGATCCCGCCACGGTGATCCGCCCAGCGTTCGCGTCCGGAGCACGGGTCCAAGGTAAAGCGGTGGCGTCCTTGCGAGGACGAGCGCGGCGGCCGCCCTCTAACGGGCCGGCATAGCTAGGCGACGGGTCGGGACGCTCCGTCCCACGCGTCGCCTCACCCATCTCATCAGCGAGCACCCTCGGCGGGGAAGGTCCGAGGGCAGGAACTCTAGGCGCGGCTGGCGGCGATGGTTAGCATCGCTCGGTCGAAACGCCCGTGACGAGGACCTGGCATGGACATCCACCGCAGCGACACCGCGACGAGCCTGCGTCTGCCGGCGGACTGGGTGACGGGGACGGGTTGGCTCGACCGGATCGTCGAGGCGCCGCCGCCGGCACGGGTGAACGTGGTGCGGCTGACCTTCGAGCCGGGGGCGCGGACCTTCTGGCACCGGCATCCCGTCGGGCAGACGCTGCACATCCTGTTCGGGCTGGGGCTCGTGCAGAGCCGGGGCGGGCCGTTGCGGCGGCTGCGGCCGGGCGACACGGTGTGGATCGCGCCCGGCGAGGAGCACTGGCACGGGGCGACGCCGGAGACGGCGGTGATGCAGCTCGCCGTGTACCCGTCGGACGCGGCGGGGGTCAGCACGGTGTGGCTGGAGGAGGTGCCGCAGGCGGTCTACGGCGGTCAGGTAGCGCAGGATTGACGCGGCGGACGAAGATACCGGCGCGTGGATACCGGAACTCCATGATTCTTTGAAGGTTCGTAACGCAGGGCGTGCGGTCGGAACGGTAGTCCAGGCCAGCATCGACGGGCACGCGACTTGTGCGGACTGCGGTGACCATGAACCGTTACTTTGCCGGCCGGCGGGCCCTCGGCCTCGCCCGGAGCCTCGCTTGCGTACTGCTGCTGGGGACGGCCATCGCGGGGACCGTGCTGGCGGCGGAGCCCGACGATCCGCTGGAGCCGGTCAACCGGGCGGTGCTGGGGCTCAACGAGACGGCCTGGAGCTGGGGGGCACGGTTGGTGGGCGGCCTCGCCGACGGGGCGGTCGGGCGCTCGGCGGGCAACTTCGTGGCCAATCTGCGCGCCCCCGCCGTGCTCGCCAACGACCTGCTGCAGGGCGAGACGGGGCGGGCGCGGACGACGCTGGAGCGGTTCGTCGTCAACAGCACGGTGGGCGTGTTCGGCCTGTTCGATCCGGCTTCGGGCTACGGCTTGCCGCGGCACCAGGAGGATGCGGGCCAGACGCTGGCGGTGCACGGCGTACCGGCGGGGCCCTACCTGATGCTGCCGCTTCTCGGGCCGTCGAACCTGCGCGACACGGTCGGGCGGGTGGCAGACTGGATGACGCTCAACTTCTACCTCCTCGACGCGAAGGGCCTGGATGCCGTCGCGGGCGGGGGCGACGGCCTCGACACCTATGTGGCGCTGCGCTCGGCGCACGCGCAGGCGCGCGCGGCAGAGATCGGCAACGGGCGCAGCGATCGCACGGCCGGCGAGTACGACCGGATCTTCGCCGCCACGGAGTAGAGGCGGACGGGCAGCCCTCGGCCGACAGGCCGGCGTTCCGGCCTGGCCATGAACTCATGACGCCCAGGTAATCCTTCCCGCTACCCTCTTCTTGCGACCACAGCTGGTCGCCTTCACCGCGATTTTTGATCCAGATCAATGCAGGTTTCCTGCAGGTAGGCGATACTGCATCGTTTCGTCGAATGTTGCCCTTCGGGAGACCGATAATGAACCGCATGGTGATCGCTATTGTGACGATTCTGGGCGTGACCGCGGCTGCCGGCGCGCTTTCCGGCTGCTCGGTCGGCATGGCCGCCTCCGGCAAGCCGGACCCGAACCTCACCGCGACGCACACGGGTGCCACCCGCGCCGACATCGAGAACGCCCTCGGGCCGCCGGTGTCGTCCGTGACGTTGGCCAACGGGGACACGCGCTGCGCCTACGAGTACGAGATGGGGAACGAGCCCTCGCCCGGCCGGGCGGTGGCGCACGGCATCGCGGACGTCATGACGCTCGGCATCTGGGAGGTGGTCGGCACGCCGATCGAGGCGATGCAGGGCCAGAAATACGAGATGGACGTCCTCTACGCACCCGACGGCACGGCGAAGGAGGTCGTCAGCCACGCGATCTCGTCCTCGACGGCCAAGCGGCCGCAGTAGGAGGGACGCTTCGGGCCGGGCACCGCCTACCACAGGTGAGGCGGTGCGCGACCCCGGGAGAATGCTGCAGCAAAACGTGCACGAGATTTTCCATGAACAAGATCACGAAGCGTGTCGGCCGGCTCGGCTCCATCGTGATGCTGACGCTCGCCCTGGGTTCGCTGGGTGGCTGCGTGCCGTTCGCACGTCCTGCCCAGCAGGAGGCGATGACCGCTTCCATGCAGGGTGGCTTCGTCGAGCCTCCGGCCGAGCTCAAGAATGCTGTGGTGCTGGGTGCGGTGACGGGCGGCGAGCCGACCAATCCGATGTGGGTGTCGAATGTCGGCAACAACGAATTCGCCATGGCGCTGGACGCCTCGTTGCGGAACTTCGGCCTCGTCGCCACCGGCCAGCCCCGCTATCGGCTGAACGCCGATCTGGTTGGCGTCGAGCGGCCGATCGGGGGCTTCGACCTCACGGTCACCTCGACGGTGAACTACCAGCTGGAGCCGGTAGGTCCGGGGCGGCGGTTCGCGACCTCGGTCGTGGCGCCCTACACGGCCACTTTCGGCCAGGCCTATGCGGCAATCGACCGGATCCGAATTGGCGAGGAGGGGTCGATCCGGGCGAACATCCAGGAGTTCATGCGCCAGGCGTTCGCGTTCTTCGCGAAGCCGTGAAAGGCCCTGAATTGCCGGGGTCGCTTGCACCTGGGTACCGACGGGGTCGACCGGCCGTGCTACGGTAGCTCCGGTGCGGGGTGATGGGTGGAGGCAGGCCCGTGGTGAAGCATTTCGATCATCTGACGATCGTGGTCCGTGATCTGGAGCGGGCGAAGGCGTTCTTCGCCGTGCTGGGCTTCGAGGAAGCGAAGGCCGTCGTCATCGAGGGCGAGCCGTTCGCGAGCTATATGGGCGTGCCCGGGATCGTGGCCGACCACGTTACGCTGGTGCTGCAGGACGCGAGCCCACGGACGGAGATCCAGCTCCTGCACTACCGCAACCCGCCGCCCGTCCCCGATCCCAACATCCGCGACCTGCACAAGATCGGCATGAACCACATCTGCTTCGCGGTCGAGGATGTAGCGGCCGAGCTCGCGAAGCTGGAGGCGAAGGGCTTCAAGGCGCGCAATGACATCATGGACTTCCACGCGCGGAAGCTGGTGTTCGTGGAAGGGCCCGAGGGTGTCACCGTCGAGCTTGCGGAGTGGCACTGAGGGGCAATCGTACGCCGGGTCACCTCGAGGATTGACCGACCGGTGCTGCGCTCGAGGGCAACCGGGTGGCAATCGGCTCAGAATGCGGCGCTCAGGCCGCCTCGGGCCACCAGGATCGGGGTTGTGCCAGAGATCTGGATCATGAACGGGTTGCGATGGTCCCGGCCCGCGCCGCTTGGCACTCGGCCAGGGGCTTGGCCGGCGGCTGGGAGGAGGTCTCCTGGGCCGTCATGCAGACCGGCAGCCCCGCAGCGCGAAAGCTCTCGACGAAGAAGTCGCGGTCCTGCTGGCGCGCGAACGAATAGTCCTCGTTCAGCATGCGTTCGGCAGAGGTCGTGGGAAAGGCGCTCAACAGGCCGGCCTTCGCCTCGGCCGCGGCGTCCGCCTGACCGAGCTCGGTGTGACTGACGGCCAAGAACGCCCAGGCGTCGCGCGACCGGTATTCGGCGGGGATCCGATCGACGGCGGCGATCACGTCGGCGTAGCGGCGCGCCATGAACAGGGCGTCCTTCGCACCCGTCATGTTGGCCGGCGACATGCGGGGGTCGAGGCGCAGGGCGCGGTCGGCGAAGGCGGCCCCCTGCTCCGGCTTGCCGATCAGGGCGAAGGCCGATGCGGCGATGGTGAGGACGTTGCCGTTCGCCGGGTTGAAGTCGATCGCCTTGCCGAGCGTGCCCTCGGCTTCGGCGTAGCGGCCCTGGATCAGGCGGGCATAGCCGAGCGCACCGAGGGCCTCCGGATCGGTCGGGTCGAGAGCCACCGCCTGCTCGGCGTCCTTGACCATGCTCGCCAGCATCGCGGCCCCGTCGGCGCCGTACATCATCGAGAAGTACCGGGCCCAAGCCCGCGTGGCGTAGGCGCGCGCGAGGCTGGGATCGAGTTCCACCGCCCTGGAGAGCATGTCGACGGCGCGCTGCAGGCTCTCCTTCGTGACCAGGTTCTTCGCCTCGACCCCGAGCATGAAGTAATCGTAGGCTACGAGGTCCGTCGGCAGCTTACGCTTCGTGTTGCGGATCTGGTTCCGCGTGATCTCGCCAAGGCCGACATTCCCTCCCAACGCCCCTGCCACCCGCTCGGCGAGCTCCGACTGGACGGCGAACACGTCGGCCAGCGGCCGGTCCCAACGATCGGCCCAGACATGAGCGCCGCCCCTGGCGTCGATCAACTGTGCCGTCACGCGGACATGGTCGCCGGAGCGCTGGATTGACCCTTCCAGCGCGTAGCCGACGTGCAGATCCTCGCCGATCTGCCGCACGTCGACAGGCTTGCCCTTGTACAGTTCGGTCGAGTTCCGCGCGATCACGTCGAGATCGTGGAACCGAGCGAGATCAGTGATGATGTCTTCGGTGATTCCGTCGGCCAGCCGGCCCGTCGCATCGTCACCGCCGAGGTTGCTGAACGGCAGGACGGCGACGGACGGCTTGTCCGAGGACGGCTCGGCGGGTCCGAGGCGCCAGATCGCCGTCCCTAGGATGAAGCTGCAGAGCAAAGCCGACGCGATGAGTGCGGGCCGTTGCCATGCGCGGCGGCGCTCTCGTGTCCGATCGGCCGGCGTCGATCCATCGAACGAGACCCGAAAAGTCTCCACGGCCTCGCTGATGTTCTTGACGTGGTGAAGACCGGACGGCGTGAAATCGAAATCGAGCTTGCTCTTGACCTCGTTGTAGACGCTTCGCGACAGCCAGACGCCGCCGGGCTCGCACAAGGACTCGATACGGGCGGCGACATTGACGCCATCGCCGTAGATGGAGCTACCGTCGACGATCACATCGCCCAGGTTGATGCCGATCCGGAACAGGATGCGGCGGTCCTCGGGCAGATCCGGTTCCGCGGAGACCATCGCGCGCTGAATGGCGACGGCGGCCTCGACCGCGTCGACGACGCTCTGGAACTCGACGAGCGCACCATCGCCCTTCAGGTCGACCACACGGCCCGCGTGCTGGGCGAGGATCGGCTCGACGATATCGGTGCGGACTCGCTTGAGACGGGCGAACGTATCCGCCTCGTCGTCCTTCATCAGCCGCGAATAGCCCGCGACATCGGCGGCCAAGATAGCCGCGAGCCGCCGCTCGAGCCGAGCGCCCATGATCCGGCGATCCCTTTCGAGGCGCGCTTATGGGTCGGCGGTAACACGCGTCGATGAACGTGGCGACCGCAATGTACGAGTCCCCATCGCTTCAGTGAGGGCCACCGGGCGTTCGCGCTAGGGCGTCGGAACTTGCCCGACGGTCCACGACATGCGGTCACCTCGTGACATCGGGCCGGTCACCACTGCGGACGACGAACCGCGAAGCCGCGATCCGTCGGCACCACAGCATCGTCGAACTGGTCCGCCCACCCTGCCCTCATGACGGGCACCGTTCTGGCCCGCAGCAAGAAAGTATCAACTTGGCGTGGCGTAGAGTGATCTTCGACGATCCGGGGCCGCAAGGCAGTGCGGGACGCGACGGATACTCGGGTGATCGACAGCAGAGAGCACGGCAGCCGTTCAGAACGTCGCGCTGACACCGCCGTCGACGAGGAGGATTTGACCGGTGACGTAGCGGCTGTCCTCGCTGCAGAGGAAGAAGGCGGGGCCGGCGAGGTCCAAGGGCGTGCCGGCGCGGCGGAGGAGGATGCGGCCGTATTTGAGGTAGATGTCCTTGAACCACTCGGTCTCGTGCTCGTGGCCGGTGCCGTCGGGGAGAAGGGCCATGCGGGTGTCGATGAAGCCGGGTGCGATGGCGTTGACGGTGATTCCGCGGGGTCCGAGGTCGGCGGCGAGCGCGCGCGTGAAGTTCACGACCCCGCCCTTGGCCGTGGAGTAGGGGATCGAGTCGGGCTGGCCTCGCATGCCCATGATGGAGGCGGTGTTGACGATGCGGCCCCAGCCGGCGGTCATCAGATGGTGGAGCTTCAGGCACGGCAGCACGATGCCGTTGAGATTGACCTCGATGACGTGACGGTAGCGGGCCGGCGTCATGGTCGTGATGCCGTGCATGTCGAGGATGCCGGCATTGTTGACGAGGATGTGGAGCGGTGCGGGCAGCTCGGCCGCCAGCGCGTCGAGGGCGGCCTCGTCGGTGACGTCGAGGCGGCGGGCGGTGACGTCGAGGCCGGCAGCACGGAGCTTCGCGGCTTCCGCTTCGGCGGGCTCCAGGTCGACGTCGGTGAGGTGGACCTTCGCCCCCTCCTCGGCGAGGCGGCTTGCGATGGCGAGGCCGATGCCCCGAGCGGCACCGGTGACGAGGGCCGTGCGGCCCGTCAGGCGAAGGGCGTCGGGCATCAGCTTTCCCCGAGCTCGGACCGGCGGCGCAGGCGCAGGCCCATGGTGAGGGTGACGAGGGTCGAGACGAGCAGGACGAGGGTGGCCAGAGCGTTCACCTCGGGCGTGAAGCCGACGCGCATCATGGCCCACAGGCGGATCGGCAGCGTCATGTCGTTGCCGATGAGGAAGACGGTGATCAGCGTCTCGTCGAGCGAGAGGGTGAAGGCGAGCAGGCCCGCGGTGACGACGGCGGTGGCGAGGTGCGGCCAGAGCACGAAGCGGAAGGTCTGCCAGCCGGTGGCACCCAGATCGTAGGACGCCTCGACGAGGCTCGGCGGCAAAGCGCGCAGGCGGGTGAGGAGAAGCTGGTAGGCCAGTGCCATGAGGAAGGCGGCGTGGCCCATCGTGGTCGTGACGAGGCCGCGGTCGAGGTCGATGCCGCGGAAGAAGACCAGCAGCGACAGGCCGGTGACGATCGGCGGCATGAGGAAGGGCATGTAGACGAGGAGCTCAAGGAAGCGTTTGCCCCAGGCCTTTCCGCTCTGCGCCCAGAAGGCGATGACCATGCCGACGACCAGTGCCAGGGTCACGGCACAGGCGCCGACGAGAAGGCTCTGGGCCAGCGAGCTCAGGATGTCGGTGTTGACGACGAGACGGCGGTACCAGTCGAGCGTGGCGCGCTCCCAGACGACGTCGCCGCGCTCGTAAGGAACGAAGGAGAAGAGGACGACGAGGAAGACCGGGGCGTAGAGGGCCAAGAGGACAAGGGCCGTGATCAGGCCCAGTGCGCGGTCGGTCCAGCGGGCCCCTTTCGTCATGTCCGGTTCCGGTTCTGGATCCAGTCACCGAGGCCAATGACGATGAGCGAGGCGGCGAGGAGGAGGACGGCGAGGGCAGCACCGAAAGGCCAGTTGAAGGCCATGCCGAACTGGCTCTGGATGGCGCGGCCGTAGGTGAAGCCGGTGGTGCCGCCGACCATCTGCGGGGTGACGAAGTCGCCCATGGCCAGCACCACGGCGAAAAGGCCGCCGACGATGGTGCCCGGGAGACTGAGCGGCAGGACGACGTGGCGGAAGGTCTGCCACTCGCTGGCACCCAAATCGGCACTGGCGGCGAGGAGGCCCTTCGGCACGCGCTCGAGGCTCAAGAAGATCGGCAGCACGGCGAAGGGCAGATAGACCATCGCCATGGTGATGAGCACGGCCCGCTGGTTGAAGAGAAGGGCGGTGCTGGGGCGGTCGAGGAGGCCCACGGCCAGAAGGGCCTGGTTGATGAAGCCCATCGGCCCCAGCAGCGAACGGATGGCGTAGAGCTTGATGATGTAGCCGAGGAAGAGCGGCAGGGCGGTGGCGAAGAGCAGCGCCCAGCGGACGAGGCCCTGGCGGCGCCAGACGAAGAGGGCGACGGGGTAGCCCAGCAGCAGGCAGGCCAGCATGACCTGCAGGGCCAGGATGCCGGTGCCGGAGAGGACGCGGAGATAGATCTCGTTGTTGAAGATCTCGGCGTAGTTGGCGAGCGTGAAGGTCGGGACCAGCGCGTTGTTCTCGACCTTCCAGAAGCTGATGGCGAGGAAGGAGACGAGCGGCAACAGGACGGTCAGGGTCGGGAAGACCCAGGCGGCGGCGTTCCAGGCGAGAGCGCCGCGTCTCATGCCGGGACCAGGGCGGCGTCGGCGGGGGCGAAGCGGAGGTGGACGCGGGTGCCGGGTTCGAAGCCCTCGCCTTCGGGGCGGCTCTTCAGCTGGACGCGGAGCGGCGTGGCGAGGCCGGGGACGGCGACGAGCAGGGTGGAGACCGCACCGGTGAAGACGAGGTCGGCGACCTCGCCCGAGATGGCGGGGTCGCCCTCGCCGATCTCCAGGCTTTCGGGGCGAAGGGCCAGCAGCAGGTTGTCGGCGGGGGCCGGGCCCGGCAGTCGGAAGCGGCCGAGGGGGCCGTCGACGAGGACGGCGTCGCCGTCGTGGCCGGCCAGGGTGACCGGGATGAGATTGTTGTCGCCGAAGAAGCCGGCGACGAAGGCGGTGCGCGGGCGCCAGTAGATCTCGCGCGGGGTGCCGACCTGCTCGATCAGGCCGTGACGCATGACCACGATCCGGTCGGCCATGGTAATGGCCTCCTCCTGGTCGTGGGTGACGAACAGGAAGCAGGTGCGGAGGCGCCGCTGCAGGTCCTTGAGGAAGCCCTGCATCTGGCGGCGAAGCTCGGCGTCGAGGGCGGCCAGCGGCTCGTCGAGGAGGACGAGCTTCGGCTCCAGGACGATGGCTCGGGCCAAGGCCGTGCGCTGGCGCTGGCCGCCCGAGAGCTGCGAGGGGCGGCGCTCGGCGAAGGTGGCGAGGCCCACGATGTCGAGGACGGCGGCGACGCGGCGGCGGATCTCGTCGCGGCCGGTGCCGCGGACCATGAGGCCGTAGCCGACGTTCTCGGCGACGGTCATGTGCGGGAAGAGAGCGTAGTCCTGGAAGACGGTGTGGCAGGGACGGCGGTTGATCGGCAGGTCGGTGACGTCCTCGCCGTCGATCGTGATGCGGCCAGCCGAGACCTCCGTAAAGCCGCCGACGAGGCGGAGGATGGTCGTCTTGCCGGAGCCCGAGGGCCCGAGGATGGTCAGGAACTCGCGCGGGCCCGCTTCCAAATCGAGCGGGTGGAGGACACGCGCGGCCCCGTAGTCCTTGGCGACACCCTGGAGGCGGAGACCTTCGGTCATCGGCTCAGGCGACGGTGTAGCGCTCGAGGGCCTCGCGGTTCAGCTCGAAGCCGAGGCCCGGTTTCTTCGGCAGGGGGATCTCGCCGTCGACGAGGCGAAGCTCCTCGTCGGCCAGTTCCTTGCGCAAGGTCTCGAGGCAGAGGGCCGGCGGGAGATATTCGATGAAGGCGCAGTGGGCTTGCGTGAAAGCCAAATGTGCGGTGGCGGAGATCGAGATGCCGGTCTTCCAGCAGTGGGGGACGATGGTGAGCCCCCTCACCTTCGCCATCTCGCAGACCGCACGGGCCTCGATCAGGCCGCCGACGCGGCCGACATCGGGCTGGGCAACGGCGACCTTGCCGCGGTCCATCAGCTCCTCGAACTCGAAGCGGGTGGCGAGCCATTCGCCGGACGCGATCTTCATCGGGGCGGCCTCGGCGAGCTTCCGGTGCTCGTCGAGATTGTCGGCCCAGATGGGGGTTTCCAGGAAGTAGATGTCGAACTCGCCCCAGTCCTTGACGACGGAGAGGCAGGTGGCGGCGTCGTCCCACAGATACTGAACGTCGATCATCAGCACGATGTCCGGACCGAGGGCCTTGCGGACAGCGGCGACGACCTCGGTGTGGCGGTCGTAGCTCTCGCGCAGGCCGGAATGGGCATAGGGGCCGTTCATCGTGACCTCGGACTTCACGGCCTTGAAGCCCAGGCTCTTGGCGCGAAGTGCGGATTCGACCAGCGCGTCGCGATACTCCTCGAAGCCGTGGCCGGCCGGCTGGAGCGAGGCATAAGGTACGATGCGGTCGCGGACCGCACCGCCCAGAAGCTCGTGGACGGGCTTGCCGGCGGCTTTGCCCTTCAGGTCCCAGAGCGCCATCTCGACGGCACCCAGCGTGTGCACGACCGCACCGCGGCGGCCGTTCATGGCAGTGCCGAGATAGATCCGCTTCCAGATGCCCTCGATGTCGGCCGGATCCGCACCGATGAGCAGCTCCTTCATACAGAGGCCCATGGTGTGGGTGCCGGGAGCGTCGAGGCAGGCCTTGGCGATCCAGGGATTGAGGTCGGATTCGCCGATCCCCTCCAGGCCCTCGTCGGTGCCGATCACCACGACGAAGCTGTCCTGGGCGCTGCTCGTGAAGCGCGGATCGTAGTTGGGAGCGAGGAGGACGTAACTGTCGACGCGGGTGATCTTCAACGGAATTTCCTCAGGCGACGGTGTAGCGGGCCAGCGCCTCGCGGTTCAGCTCGAAGCCGAGGCCGGGACGGGTGGGCAGCGGGATGGTGCCGTCGACGAGGCGCAGTTCCTCGTCGGCCAGTTCCTTGCGCAAGGTCTCGAAGCACAAGGGCCGCGGCAGGTACTCGATGAAGGCGCAGTGCGGCTGCGTGAAGGCCAAGTGCGCCGTTGCGGAGATCGAGATGCCCGTCTTCCAGCAGTGGGGGACGATGGTGACGCCGAGATCCTTCGCCTGGGCGCAGACCTTGGTCGCCTCCAACAGGCCGCCGACACGGCCGACGTCGGGCTGGGCGACCTGGATGCGGCCGCGGGTCATCGCCTCGTCGAACTCGTGGCGGGTGGCGAGCCATTCGCCGACGGCGACGGGCATGGGCGCCTCTTCGGCGACGGCGCGAAGCTCGTCGAGGTCGTCGGACCAGACGGGGGTTTCGAGGAAGAAGACGTCGAACTCGCCCCAGTCCTTCACCGTGTCGAGGCAGGTGCGGGCGTCCGGCCAGAGATAGCCGACATCGACCATGAGCGTGATATCGGGGCCGATGACCTGGCGGACGGCGGCGACGACCTCGGTGTGGCGCTCGTCGCTCTCGGCCATGCCGCCATGGGCATAAGGGCCGTTCATGATGACCTCGGCCTTGACGGCCTTGAAGCCAAGGTCCTTGGCCCGGGCGGCCGAAGCGCAGAGGGCTTCCTTGTATTCCTCGAAGCTGTGGCCGGCGGGGAGCAGCGAGGCGTAGGGCACGATGTGGTCGCGGACGGCACCGCCCAGGACCTCGTGGACGGGCTTGCCGGCAGCTTTGCCCTTCAGGTCCCAGAGCGCCATCTCGACGGCGCCCAGCGCGTGGATGACGGCACCGCGGCGGCCGTTCATGGCGGTGCCGAGATAGATCCGCTTCCAGATGCCCTCGATGTCGGACGGGTCCGCACCGAGGAGAAGCTCCTTCATGCACAGGCCCATGGTGTGCGTGCCGGGGGCTTCGAGGCAGGCCTTGGCGATCCAGGGATTCACGTCCGACTCGCCGATGCCCTCCAGGCCCTCGTCGGTGCGGATGATCACGACGAAGCTGTCCTGGGCCGAGCTCGTGAAGCCGGCATCGTAGTTGGGTGCCAGGACGACGTAGGCGTCGACGGCCGTGATCTTCATCCACCAGATCCTGCGTGAAGGTGGGCCCGGCATGAGGCCGGGCCCGCTCGAAAGATCAGACCGGGGCCGCCTTCACCTCGTTCCAGATCTCGGTGCGTTTTTGGAAGTCCTCAGGAGCCTCCAGATAGATGAGCTTGTCGGCGTAGGTCATGCCGGCCGCGGTATTCGCCTCGGCGTTGGTGGTGTTGCCGTAACCGAGCTTCGAGCTCAGATAGGTGCCGACCTCGGGCGAGAGCACGATGTCCATCCAGGCGGTGGCGAGGCCCAGATCGCGGCAGCCCTTGCTGATGTTCCAGCAGTCGAGCCAGCCGATGGCACCCTCCTTCGGGATCACCATGGCGGCGTCGACGCCCTTCTTCTGCAGCATGCCGACCTGCGGCTCGCCCATCGAGAACATCGCCTTCACGCCGTTGTCGGCGAAGGCGTTCACGCCGTCCTCGTACCCGGCGAAGTAGGTGAGCAGCAGCGGCTTCTGCTCGATGAGCTTCGCCTTCACGGCCTGGAACTGGTCGTCGTTCAGGTTGTAGGGCGTCTTGATGCCCATGTAGATCGCGGCATTGACGATGCTGTTGTTGGCGTCGTCGAGGGCGATCAGCTGCTGGGCGTTGGCCGGGTCCCACATGACGCCCCAGCTGTCGGGGGCACCGTCGGTGAAGGCCTTCTTGTCGTAGACGAGCGGCAGGGAGCCCCAGGCGAAAGGCAGGCCGTAGGTCGCCCCGTCCTGGTGGACGGCGGCGACGTTCTGCAGGGACGGCAGCAGGTTCTTGGCGTTCGGCACCTTCGCCATGTCGATGGGCTGGATCAGCTTCTGTTCCAGGTAGCGCTTGAACGAGCCCGTATCGAAGGCCAGAACGTCGAAGTCGGCACCGTCGGAGCCCTGCACCTTGGCGAACATCTCGTCGACGGAGCCGGTGTAGGCGACATTGGCCTTGGCCCCGGTCGCCTTCTCGAACGCCTCGACCCAGGGCTTCTCGGCATAGCCCTCCCAGGTGAAGATCCGAAGCTCGCCGGCGGCATTCGCCCGCCGGACCCAGGGCATGGCGAGGCTCGAAGCGGCTCCCGCCGCCAGGGCTCCGACCGTTCGGCGCGTGATCCGCGTCATGGGCGCTCTCCTCGTTGTGCTAGGGCAGACTTGGGTTCAGACCGGGGCCGCCTTCACCTCGTTCCAGAGCTCGGTCCGTTTCTGGAAGTTCTCGGGCGGCTGCAGCCAGGACAGCTTGTCGGCGTAGGTCAGGCCGATCGTCTCGTTGTAGGCGACGTCGGTCGTGTTCCCGAACATGTAGGTCTCGCTGATATAGTGGCCGACCTCGGGCCGCGTGGCGAAGTCGATCCACTGCTCGGCAAGGGCGATGTCCTTGCAGCCCTTGCTGATCACCCAGCAGTCGAGCCAGCCGATGGCCCCCTCCTTGGGGATCGTCATGCCGACATTGCCGCCCTTCTTCTCGATCATGACTTTCATGATCTCGCCCATGGCGAAGGACGCCTTAATGTTGTTGTCGTAGAAGAGGGTGGCCCCCTCCTCGTTGCCGGCATAGTAGGTGAGCAGCAGCTTCTTCTGCGCGATCAGCGCGTCCTTGATCTTGGCGAACTGCTCGTCGGTCAGGTTGTAGGGGTCGGGGTAGCCCAGATAGAGGGCGGTGTTGACGATGCAGTTGTTGGCATCGTCGAGCGAGGTGATCTTCTGCGCGTTGGCCTCGTCCCACAGGACACCCCAGCTGTCGGGAGCGCCGTCCGGGAACTGGTTCTTGTCGTAGACGAGCGGCAGCGAGCCCCAGGCGAAGGGAACACCCATGACCGCACCGTCGAACACGATCTCCTTCACGTTCTGGAAGGCGGGTGCCAAGTTCTTGCGATTGGGCAGCTTGCCCACGTCGAGCGGCTGGATCAGCTTCTGCTCGACATAGCGCTTGAAGGAGCCGGTATCGAAGGCCAGCACGTCGAAATCGGCCCCGCCCGAGCCCTGCATCTTGGCGAACATCTCATCTACCGAGCCCGCATAGGTGAGGCTCAGCGAGGCGCCGGTCGCCTTCTCGAACGCCTCGACCCAGGGCTTGTCGGTGTAGCCCTCCCAGCCGAAGATCCGAAGCTCCCCGGCGGCGTTCGCCCGCCGCACCCAGGGCATGGAGAGAGCCGCACCGCCGGCCAGGGCGGTCGCCGTGGCCTGTCGCCTCGTGATCCCGGTCATCGCGCTTTCCTCCTCGGTGGTGGCCGCCTTGCGGCTTCGAGACGGGGAACCCGCTGGATGTGGCGCTCGACCTCGGCATCCAGCGCCTCGGGCGCGCCGCGGAGCAGCAGGTCGCGAAGCTCGCGGTGCTCGTCGCCGTGGCGCATCTCGCTGCGGTAGGGGCGCACCTCGCGGCCGAAGACGATCAGCACGTGGCGCGCCAGCGTCTCCCACAGGGTGGCGACGATGTCGTCGCCGGCGGCACGGACGATGGTGCGATGGAAGCCGACGTCCGCGCGCAGGACACCCAGCCAGTCGTCGGCGGCGGCATCGGCGTCCATGGCGGCGATGAGGCGGTTGAGCTCGGCGACGCGCTGGGGCTCGGCGCGGAAGACGGGCGTGGCGTCGCGGAAGGCCAGGCGCTCAAGGGCGATGCGGCTGCGGCGCACACGGGCGTCATAGCCTTCGCCGAAGGCCGCGACATGGGTGCCGCGATGCGCCTCGGCGACGAGGATGCCCTGGGCCTCCAGCGTCTTCATCGCCTCGCGCAAGGGTACCCGGGAGACGCCGAGGCGACCGGCCAGGTCCTCCTCGACGAGACGCTGGCCGGGTGCAAGCTCGCCCCAGGCGATCGCCTCGACGATGCGGTCGGCGATCGTGGCGCCGAGGTTCCTGACCTCGACGGGGCCCAGCCTCGGAGCGATGGTGGCGGCCAGCGCCAAATCCGTTCCCCTTCCGTCCCGCTGGCGAAACTGTATACAGAACACAACGGACGTCAAACGGGGGAGCACGAACGATGCGCATCACCGAGATCCACGTCTTCTATCTCCGCCTGCCCAACATCGAGGAGCGGACCGACAGCTCGCAGGACGCGCTCCTGATCCGGATCGACACCGATGCCGGCATCAGCGGCTGGGGCGAGGTGGACAGCTGCCCGGCGGTGATCCGGGCGATCGTGGATGCTCCGATCTCGCACACCATCGTGACGGGCCTGCGCCGCATCCTGATCGGCGAGGATCCGCTCGACATCACCCGGCTCTGGCACAAGATGCACCAGAGCACGCTCTATTACGGGCGCGAGGGTGCGGTGATCCAGGCGATGGCCGGCATCGACCTCGCCCTTTGGGACATCAAGGGCAAGGCGTTCCAGCAGCCGGTGTGGAAGCTGCTCGGCGGCCGCTTCCGCGACAAGCTGCGCACCTATTCCTCCAACATGTTCCAGTTCACGGTCGAGGACACCGTTGCCCGCCTGAAGAAGGCGAAGGACGAGGGCTTCACGGCGGCGAAGTTCGGCTGGGAGCCGTTCGGCCGCGACGCGCGCACCGACTGCGCCTATCTCGAAGGCCTGCGCAAGGCCGCCGGCGACGATTTCGACATCATGCTCGACGTCGGCCTCGTCTGGGATGCGCGGACGACCATCCAGCGCGCCAAGCTGTTCGAGCCCTACAATCTCTTCTGGATCGAGGAGCCGGTGCCGCCTTCGGACTATCGCGGCTACGGGCGGATCAGCGCGGCGATCACGCAGCGCCTCGCCGGCGGTGAGGAAGAGAGTACCCTTGCCGGGTTCGTGCGGCTGATCGACGAGGGCGGCATCGACCTCGCCCAGGTCGACCTCACCCGCTGCGGCCTGACCCAGTCGATGAAGATCGCCGACTACGCGCAACTGCGGGGCATCAAGGTCGCCAACCACAATTTCACGACCGACATCAACACGGCGGCCTCGCTGCATTTCCTGGCGGCGATCCCGAACGCGCTCGTGCTCGAATACTGCGTCGAGCCCAGCGAGATCAGCCGCGGCCTCGCCAAGGAGCCCTTCAAGCAGAAGGACGGCTACATGCACGTCCCCGACGCCCCGGGCCTCGGCGTCGAGCCCAACATGGACGTGATCGAGAAGTATCTCGTGCGGGATTAGATCTCACCGGCTGGCGCGACGTCGTCGAGCCAGCGGAGCTCGGTCTCGAACTGGCGGATGGCCAGATCGACGATCTGGCGGCCCGGGACGGCCGCAGGCTCGCTGAACTGCTCAAGTTCGCGCAGCGTCACCCGCTCGCGGGCGAGCTCGTGCCGGAGGAAGTCGCGGCGCCGCTGGATCTGTGCGGCTCGCGTCTCTTGCGTCGCTTGAACCGCGAGCATCCACCAGGTGCGGAAGGATGGCGGCGGACGCTGCGTCGACCACTCGGGCCGTGTCAGGGCCGCGGCGAAGGCCTCCGCACCGGCGGTCGTCACCGCATAGACCCGTCGGTCCGGGCCGTGTCCGCGCCGCGAGCCTGAAGCCTCCAGCGGCGTTTCGGCGACGAGTAACGCTGAGGCCAGCTTGCGCAGCGAATAGTAGACATGGGGCCTGGAGACCTCGGCCCAGTCGCGAACCTCGCGCCGTTCGAGCTCCTGAACCAGCTCATATCCATGCATCGGACGCTCGCTGAGGAGGCAGAGCAGCACGAGGTCCGGGACCGTCAGAGCCGAGGCGTCGGCAGAACGTGCGGTAGGCATGGGAGAAGACTAGCGCGGCGATCTTGCCGGCGGCAGGTACGACCCCATAGTCTCATTGAGACTAGTCAATATGAGCTTGGACGTGCCATGACGCTGCGGTCCGGGACGGCGGCCGACTACGGGATCGATGCACCGGGCGTTCTGCGTGGGATGCTGGCCGCCGGACTCGGCGGACTGGCGCTGGCCGTCGTCGGCGTCCTCGTAGCGGCTCATGGCGGCGGATGGGTTGCCGCCGCGGCGCGCTGGGTCACCGGGGCTGCGGCGCTGCTCGCGCTCTACGGTCTTGGAATGGCCGCCTACATGACATGGGCCAGCCGGGTGGGCAAGCTGCGACGCGCACGTCGCCTGCTGGATTGGGCCCAGGCAACGCGGCCTTGGTCGGGCGACGAAGTTGTCCTCGATGTCGGTTGCGGACGCGGGCTGATGCTCGTCGAAGCCGCTCGCCGGCTGACGACCGGCACTGCCGTCGGTGTCGACCTGTGGCGGGCCGAGGACCAGACGGACAATGAGCCGGAGGGGGCGCTGGAGAACGCCAGACGTGAAGGCGTGGCTGATCGCGTGCACGTGGAGACCGGCGACATGCGAGCCCTGCCCTGCACGGACGAGACCTTCGACGTGGTCGTCTCGCATTGGGCCGTGCACAATTTGCCCGATGAAGCGGATCGCAGGCGTGCGTTGGACGAGATGCTCCGTGTGCTACGCCCCGGCGGCACGCTGGTGCTGGCCGACATTGCTCACCTCGCCGAGTATCGCGCCCATCTCGCTTCTCGTGGGCTCACCGACATCCGGCTCGACGATGGCGGTGCCGAGGCGCGGATCATGGGCCTTCTCACCGGCGGCAGCTACAGACCGCAAGCCCTGCTCGGACGACGCGGGGCCTAGGCCGATCCTTTGCCGCCGGTCTCGGACTCGAGGCGGAGGACCGGCTGCAACGATCGCCGAACCGCTTGCAGGCGCACAATGTAACCTGTATTCTGCTTTACATGGTTACATCAAGCATGGCGCAGGCCGCCCCTGTGGGGCGCTGGCGCGTCGAGAACTTCGTCGCCGGTGATCCGGCGTTGGAGCTGGCCAATACGGTTTCGCACCGCCGCGACGCGGCGCTGGCCGAGGACCGAATCGCGGACGCGCGGGACCTCGCCGACTGGGCGCGCTCCCTGAGCCTCGACCTCGGGACCGCACACGTGGTGCCGGCCGACGTGGGGCGCGTGCAGGTCGTGCGCGAGGCGGTACACGACGCTTTCGCCGCCGCAGCAGCAGGCGGGGAGCCGCCGCGTGCCGTCATGGCCACCTTGCTCCGCGCGGCGGCCGAGGGGTTCGAGGAGCCGAGCGCGCCGCGCCTGCACGCCGCGCTGGCGTGGCGCGCCGTCCGCGCCCTCGCGGCACTGCCGCGGGATCGGATCCGCGCCTGTCCGGCCTGTGGCTGGCTGTTCCTCGACACCTCCAAGGCGGGGCGCCGCCGCTGGTGCGCCATGGCCACGTGCGGCACCACGGCCAAGGTGCGTGCCTTCCGCGCACGTGCGGCGTCGTCGGAGGAAAGGTCGTGAGTGCCGCCGGTCTTTTCTCGGCGCTCGCCGCCATCGCCATCTATGCGGGCATGTTCGCCGTCGGCCGCCACGGCGCTGCTCACGGCCTCAACGGTTTCGACTAGACGGCGATCCGCTTCGGCGTCTCCGCCCTGCTCCTGCTGCCGTTCGCATGGACCGGGGCGTACCCGGCGCTGCGCCGCCTCGGCCCAGGACGGCTGCTCGGCTTGTTCGTCCTCGGCGGTGCACCCTACAGCTGCGTCTTCCTCGGCGCCCTCGTCTTCGCGCCCGTAGCCTACGGTGCGGTGCTGGTCCCCGGCCTGCAACCGCTCGCGGTCATCGGCATCCTGGCCCTGCTGCTGGGGCAGCGCCCCGCGCTGCCGAACCTGATCGCCGCGCTCGTCTGCCTCGGCGGGCTGCTGCTCGTCCTGGTGGACCAGCAGAGCGCATCGCTGTTGGGCCGGGCCGGACCGGGCCTCCTCCTCGGCGTGGGGCTGTTCGTGCTCGCCGCTTTCCTATGGGGCGGCTACGCAGTGGCGCTGAAGGCCTGGAGCGTCGAGCCGCGCGAGGTGCTGGCCATCATGGCGCCGCTCTCGGCCCTCCTCTATCTGCCGCCCTACCTGCTCTGGCGAGGGATCGAGCCTCTCGTCGTGGCCCCGCCCGGGGCCGTGCTGATGCAGGCCGCCTACCAGGGCGTGCTCGTGGGGGTCGCGGCGCTCGTTCTCTACGCCTGGGCGGTGAAAGAGGCCGGAAGTGCTGCCGTCGCGGCACTCGCGCCGGCCATGCCCGTGATGGCGACGCTCATCGCCCTGGCCTTTCTCGGCGAGGCTCCGGGTGCGTTGCAATGGGCGGGGCTCGGGGTCGTCACTGCCGGCCTGCTCGCGGGTGCCGTCTGGCCAGCGCTGCGGAAACCGCGGATGGCCTGAGACCGCGGACGGGCACGCCGTTCGGTCACCTCCTGCGGTTGCGGGCGTTCGCTCGGGGCCGAACTCGGCGGTTGCCCAGCAAGCGGCAAACGGTCAGATGTTGAGCGCTGAGGGTCGATGCCCGAGGCAGGAGTAAGTGCCACCATGACGCAGCGTGAAGTTCCCGGAGTTCGTCCCTACGACCACGCCGCCGGCGGCTGGGACGCGCTGCAGGCGACGGCGCGCGCCGTCCGCGAGCAGATGGACGATCCCGAGGCGGTCGCCACGCTGCTGCGGGCGAACAAGCCGACGGGCTTCGACTGTCCGGGCTGCGCCTGGCCGGACAAGTCCCCGGCCTCGACCTTCCAGTTCTGCGAGAACGGCGCGAAGGCCATCACCTGGGAGGCGACGACCAAGCGGACGACGCCGGACTTCTTCGCCGAGCACACGGTGGCGGAGTTGTTCGGCTGGAGCGACCATGCGCTGGAGGATGTCGGCCGGCTGACGCATCCGATGGCGTACGACGCGGCCGGCGACCGCTATCTGCCCGCGACGTGGGACGAGGCGTTCGCGGGCATCGCCGAGGTCCTGCGCGGGCTGCCCGATCCGAACATGGCGGAGTTCTACACCTCCGGCCGGGCGTCGAACGAATCGGCGTTCCTGTTCCAGCTGTTCGCGCGCGAGTACGGCTCGGGCAACTTTCCCGACTGCTCGAACATGTGCCACGAGCCGACGAGTGTGGGCCTGCCGAAGTCGATCGGCATCGGCAAGGGGACCGTGTCGCTCGACGACTTCGATCACTGCCAGATGATCATCGCGATCGGGCACAATCCGGGGACGAACCATCCGCGGATGATGGGGACGCTGGACGAATGCTCCAAGCGCGGCGTGCCGATCGTGGCGCTGAACCCCTTGCGCGAGCGGGCGCTGGAGCGGTTCGCCAACCCGCAGGACGCGATCGAGATGGCGACGTTCCAGTCGCGGCGGGTGGCGTCGACCTATCTGAGGCTGAAGAGTGGGGGCGACGTCGCCGCACTCAAGGGGATCATGAAGGCGCTGCTGGCGCTGGAGGATGCCGGCGGCGGTGTGCTCGACCACGCCTTCATCGCGCGGCACACGGAAGAATTCGAGGCCGTCGCGGCCGATCTGCGCGCGACGTCGTGGGAGGACATCGAACGCTGCAGCGGACTGGCGCGGGCCGATCTGGAAGCGGTCGCGGATCTCTACGCCAAATCCGAGGCGACCATCGTGACCTATGGAATGGGGGTCACGCAGCACCGGACCGGGACGGCCAACGTGCAGCAGATCGCCAACCTGCTGCTGATGCGCGGGAACTTCGGCAAGCCCGGGGCAGGCATCTGTCCGCTGCGGGGCCATTCCAACGTGCAGGGTAACCGCACGGTCGGGATCACGGAGAAGCCCTACCCGGCGCTCTTGGACGGGATCGAGCGGAACTACGGGTTCCGGCCCTCGGGGGCGCGCGGGCACGACGCGCTGGCGGCGATGAAGGCGATCATCGAGGGCCGGTCGAAAGCGCTGATCAGCCTGGGCGGGAGCCTCGCCGTGGCGATGCCCGATCCGGCGCGGTGCTATCCGGCCGTGCGCGGGCTCGACCTCACGGTGCACATCGGGACGAAGCTGAACCGGTCGCACCTCCTGGCAGGCAAGCGGTCCTACATCCTGCCGTGCCTCGGGCGGACCGAGCGGGACGTGCAGGCGGGCGGGCCGCAGTTCGTCACCGTCGAGGATTCGATGTCGATGGTCCACGCGTCGACCGGGCGGCTGGGTCCGGCCTCGGCGGAGTTGCGCTCGGAGTGCGCCATCGTGGCGGGCATCGCCCTGGCGACGCTGCCGACGAGCCGGGTGCCGTGGACCGAGCTGATCGCGGATTACGACCGCATCCGGGAGGGGATCGCGTCGGTATTTCCGGACTTCGGCGACTACAATGCGAGAGTGCGCGCGCCCGGCGGATTCCGGCTGCCGCTGCCGCCGACCGAGCGCGAGTGGCGCACGCCTTCGGGCCGGGCGCAGTTCGTCGTGTTCGAGGGCCTGGCCGAGGACGATCCGGGGCTCGGGGCCGACACGCTGCGGCTGACGACGGTGCGCAGCCACGGGCAGTACAACACGACGATCTACAATCTCGACGATCGCTATCGCTGCGTGTTCGGCCGCCGCGACGTGCTGTTCATGAACGCCGACGACATGGCGCAACGCGGCATCGAACACGGCGATCCGGTCGACCTCGCCACCGCACTGCCGGGTGCCACGTCACGGCTGGGCGGCCTGACGGCCGTGGCCTACGACATCTCGCCGGGCTCGGTGGCGGCCTACTACCCGGAGGCCAACCTGCTGATCCCGCTGGACTGGGCCGACGAGGTGAGCGGGACGCCCGCTTACAAGTCGGTGCCAGTGCGGGTCACACTCGCGCAGGGAGCGTAGGACGGCTCAACCGGCGCCGTTGCCGCTCTCGGGCTTCCGTCTCAGCACCGCCTGGAGGACGTCGCGGACGCCGACGGCACCGACGAAGCGGTCCTCGGGGTCGAAGATGGCGACGGGGGCGGCGTCGCGGTGCATGCCGTGGATGACGGTGCGGAGCGGGGTCGTCGGCCGGCTCCAGAAGACGAGGTTGGCGGCGTTGTCGAGATGGTCGCCGATCTCCTCGCAGGCGAGCCAGCGGGCAGCGGCGCCGTCGCGTTCGGCGGCGGTGACGCGACGGTCCGCGTCGAGCTTGAAGCGGGTCGTCTTGCGGCGGTCGAGCCAGACCCAGCCGTCGCCCGCCGGCTCCAGGTCGCGGGCGTCGCGCATGACGTTGTAGGCGGTGAGCACCGAGAGCGGGTTCACATTGGCGACGAACTCGCGGACATAGTCGGTCGCCGGCTTCAGGACGATGTCCTCGGGCGCGCCGGCCTGCACGATGCGGGCGTCCTGCATGATGGCGATGTTGGTGCCGATCTTCAGCGCCTCGTCGAGATCGTGGCTGACGAAGATGATCGTCTTCTTGAGCCGCTGCTGCAGTTGGAGAAGCTCGTCCTGCAGCTTGCTGCGGATGAGCGGGTCGAGGGCGGAGAAGGGCTCGTCCATCAGCAGGATGTCGGCGTCGGTGGCGAAGGCGCGGGCGAGGCCGACGCGCTGCTGCATGCCGCCCGACAGCTCGTGGGCGTACTTCTTGGCCCAGGGGGTGAGGTGGACGAGGTCGAGCTTCTCGGCGACGACCCTCTGCCGCTCGGCCGGCTGGACGCCGCGGAGTTCCAGGCCGAAGCCGACATTGTCCTCGACGGTGCGCCAGGGCAGCAGGCCGAACTGCTGGAAGACCATGGCGATGCGCTTGCTGCGCAGCATGCGGAGCGTCTGCGCGTCACAGGCGGCGACGTCGACCTGCTTGCCTTCGTGGGCGACGAGCACGCGGCCCCGTGTGACCTTGTTGAGGCGGTTGACCGCACGCAGCAGGGTCGACTTGCCGGAGCCCGAGAGGCCCATCAGCACGTAGATCTCGCCCGGCTGCACCTGGAGCGAGGCGCCGGCGACACCCATCACCTGCCCGGTCTGGTCCAGGATATCGGAGCGGCTGACGCCGCTGTCGATCAGCGGCAGGGCCCGCTTCGGGTCGGACCCGAAGACGATGTCGACATTCTCGAACGCGACGGCCGACATGGTGGCGCCTCCCCCTGCCCTGCCTGCGTTCTTACACCGCAGGTCCGGCGAGCGCGACCCGGAGGCGACGTGGCCTGTCGCGAAATCGTCACGCTACGGGCTCGTCGAGGATCGCCACCGCACGGGTCCAGCCGGCCGAGGCGCCGCGGATCTTCACCGGCAGACAGCTGACGGTGAAGCCGGTGGGCGGGAGCTGGTCGAGGTTGTGCAGCTTTTCGAGGTGGCAGTAGCCGATCTCGCGGCCCGCCTTGTGGCCTTCCCAGATCAGCGACGGATCGTGCGTGGCCAGCCACTTCTCGCGGGTGTGGACGAAGGGGGCATCCCAGCTCCAGCCGTCGGTGCCGGTGACGCGCACGCCCCGCTCCAGGAGGTACAAGGTGGCCTCGCGGCCGATACCGCAGCCCTTCGCCACATAGTCGGGGCGGCCGTAGGCAGCGCCAGCCGCGGTGTTCACGAGCACGATCTCCAAGGGCCTGAGCGTGTGGCCGATGCGGGCGAGCTCGGCCTCGACCTCGGCCGCACCAACGATGTGGCCGTCCGGGAGATGGCGGAAGTCGAGCTTCACGCCCGGCTGCAAGCACCAGTCGAGCGGCACCTCGTCGATGGTGATGGCGCGGGCCCCGCCGTCCATGGTGGAAGCGAAGTGCCAGGGCGCGTCGAGGTGGGTGCCGTTGTGCGTCGAGAGGCGGATCCACTCGATCGCCCACCCCTCCCCGTCCGGCAGGTCCTCCTCCTTCAGGCCGGGGAAGAACTTCACGACATCGGCGGCGGTCTGCCGGTGGGACTGGTACTCGATCCTGGGCTCGTAGCCCGGAGGGTCGGCCGCGACGTCGTTCTCCAGCGGGACGGACAGGTCGACGAGGCGGCGGGGCATCGAGGTCTCCGTAGCGGTCACGAAACCGTGGTCGGCGGCGTGCTGCCGCATGCTGGACAGCCGCGCGGCGCCTCGGCCAAACGTGGCGGTGGATCGGGCGGCTCACAAGCTGCAACCACGGAGGGATAGACGATGCGAATGCGGATGCTCGCCTGCAGTCTCGCTGCGACGGTTTTGTTGTGCGGCACGACCGGTGCACGGGCGGAGAGCGGCTATCCGGACCTGACCGGCACCTGGGTCGGGAAGACGACGTCGCTGACCCGTGGGCGCACCGACCATTACGATCAGGCGCGCAACGACGAGCCGGTGTTCAGGGAGGCGTCCTGGACGCTCACGGTGGACCATCAGGAGGGCAACCGGTTCACGGCCGAGCGCGGTCTCACCGAGGGCAAGAGGCGCGATCCGATCGTCGGGATCATCCGGGCGGACAGGAAATCGGTGCTGATGGTCGACGACGACGGCACCTTCTACGGGACGATCAACGGACCCGATGCCATGGAGGTCTGCCGGACCGAGGTGACGCCGGCGGACCAGATCGTGAGCTGTGCGGAGTACTCGCGGAAGAAGTGAGGGGTCGAGGGTGGCCGCCGCGGTGCTGAGACCGCCGCGGCCCCCTTCCCGAGTTCAGTGCGTGGCCTGGAGATGAGCCTCGACGAACCAGACCTGCTTGTCGACCTCGCGGGCGACGCTGGTCAGCACGTCCGCCGAGACGGCGTCGCCGGCCTCGTCGCAGGAATCGATGCCCTTGCGGGCAGCGTTGGAGAAGGCGGCCAGAGCGTCGGAGAGCGCCTTGGCGTGGTCCTGGCCGGCGGTGATCTCCAGCGGGTACTCGCCGATGCGCGAGTTCTTGGCGGCGACGCGGGCGGTGCCCATGGCGCGGCCGCCCAGCATCATGATCCGCTCGGCGATCGAATCGACCTGCTCGGTGACGATGCCGTGCACGGAATCGAACAGTTCGTGCAGGGCGATGAAGTCCGGCCCCTTCACGTTCCAGTGCGCCTGCTTCACCTGCGTCTGTAGGTCCACCCCGTCGGCGAGGCAGGCCTGCAGGATGTCGATCACCGCCTTGCGCGTGTTGTCGGCCAGATCGATCTTGGACGAGAACGTCGTCATCCCAGCTTCCGTTGTGACGTGTCGCGGTCCTTCCGCGACCCCTTGCCCGCCCCAACGCTACGGGCGCCGTGGAGTTCCCTCGAAGGTCGGCAGAGGCGTGCGTGTCGCGGCAGTTCGGCCGTGGATATGGACGGGTGCGATCCCCGGATCGTGAGGCGCCGTCATGGGTCTGACGCTGGGCGGCGGTCGGATGACCTATTACATGAGCGCAGTCGTCATTCTTGCCCCTGGTGACCGAACATGTTGCTGCAGCATCGCCGTGCCTCCGACCCCCGTCCCAGCGAGATCACGCCCGAGGCGCTGTTCCTCGGCAGGCGGAAACTGCTGAAGGGTGCGGGTGCCATCGCGGCCGGCGGCCTGATCGGTTCCGGGCCGGCGTTCGCTGAGGCCGATCCGTTCGCCGGCGTACCGCGCGGCCCTTATGCAACCGACGAGGCGATGACGCCCTTCGAATCGATCACGACCTACAACAATTTCTACGAGTTCGGGACCGGCAAGGAGGATCCTTCGGCGAATGCCGGCTCCCTGCGCACGCGACCCTGGACCATCGAGGTGGGCGGGCTCGTCGCCAAGCCGCAGACGATCGACATCGAGAGCCTGATCAAGGACCACGGCCTCGAGGAGCGGATCTACCGGCTGCGCTGTGTCGAGGCGTGGTCGATGGTGATTCCCTGGGTGGGCTTCCCGCTCTCCAAGGTGCTGGACGAGGTCGAGCCCTTGGGCAGTGCCCGCTACGTCGCCTTCCAGACGCTGCTCGATCCGCAGCAGATGCCGGGCCAGCAGCGGCCCGTGCTGGACTGGCCCTACAAGGAGGGCCTGCGCCTCGACGAGGCGCGCCACCCGCTGACGATCCTGGCGGTGGGGCTCTACGGCAAGCTGCTGCCGAACCAGAATGGGGCCCCGGTCCGCGTCGTGGTGCCGTGGAAGTACGGATTCAAGAGTGCGAAATCGATCGTCAAGATCACGCTCGTTCAGGAGATGCCACCGACCGCGTGGAACACCGCGCAGCCGATGGAGTACGGGTTCTACTCGAACGTGAATCCCGCGGTGGACCACCCGCGCTGGAGCCAGGCCAAGGAGCGGCGGATCGGCGAGTTCTTCAAGCGCGAGACGCTCCCCTTCAACGGCTACGCCGAGCAGGTGGCCTCGCTCTATGACGGCATGGACCTGCACCAGTGGTTCTGACGATACCGGCCGCGGCCGCCGTATCGGCGCGGCGTCGCGGCAACTCCGCCGAGCGGGAGCGGACGATCCGCTATGTCGCCAAGCCGGCGGTCTTCGCGCTGTGCCTCCTGCCGACGGCCTGGGTGATCTGGCGGCTGTTCACGGGCGGCCTCGGCGCCAATCCGATCGAGGCTGCGATCCGCGAGATCGGCACCTGGGGATTGCGCTTCCTGCTGCTGACGCTGGCGATCACGCCGCTTCGCCAGATCTTCCATTGGACGGTGCTGGTGCGCTTCCGCCGGATGATCGGGCTCTTCGCCTTCTTCTACGTGTCGGTGCACCTGCTGACCTATGTCGGCGTCGACCAGTTCTTCGACTGGCGGGCGATCTGGGCCGACATCGTCAAGCGGACCTACATCACGCTCGGCATGATCGCCTTCGTCCTGCTGCTGCCCCTGGCGATCACCTCGACCAAGGGGTGGATCAGACGGCTCGGCGGGGTGACCTGGACGCGCCTGCACATGCTGGTCTACCCGGCGGCGATCCTGGCCGTGGCGCACTACTACATGCTGGTGAAGGCCGACGTGCGCGAGCCGCTGATCTATGCGGGCATCCTGGCGGCGTTGCTGGGCTGGCGGCTGGTGCGTCGCTACGCGGGTAGCGGCGTGTCGCAGGGACGATTGACGGCAGCCCGGACCAGCTGAAAGAAAGACCCCCACGGCCCCGTGCCGTGGGAGAGCGCATCGCATGCAGCCGCCGGTCGTCTATCTCGTAGGTGCCGGGCCCGGCGATCCCGACCTGTTGACCCTGCGCGCGGCGCGGCTCCTGCAGTTGGCGGACGTCGTGGTCCACGACCGGCTGATCGGTGCGGGCATCCTCGATCTCGCCAACCCGCGGGCGCACAAGATCGACGTCGGCAAGTCGGCCGGACGGCACGCCATGCCGCAGGGCGAGATCAACGAGCTTCTGGTGTCGCTGGCGGCCCCCGACCGCGTCATCGTCCGCCTCAAGGGTGGCGACCCCTTCGTCTTCGGGCGCGGCGGCGAGGAGGTCATTCACCTGCTGCGGCACGGTGTCAGGGCCGAGATCGTGCCCGGCATCACGGCGGCCAGCGGCTGTGCCGCCTCCGCCTGCCTGCCGCTGACCCATCGAGGGCTGGCGACGGGCGTGCGTTTCGTCACCGGCCACTGCAAGGCGGACGAACCGCTCGACCTCGACTGGGAGGGGCTGGCCGACCCCGACACGACGCTGGTCGTCTATATGGGTCTCGCCCAGATCGAGGAGATCGCGGCCCGCCTGATGGCGCACGGCCTGCCGGCGACCACGCCCGTCGCGGTGATCGAGGACGGGTGCAGCCGCAAGCAGCGCGTGCTGCGCAGCACGCTGCGGCTCGTGGCGGCGGAAGTGGCGGCGGCCAAGATCGGCACGCCCACGCTCATCATCGTCGGCCGGGTGGTGGACGCGATCGCCCAGGAGACGGGCCTGGAGCCCGGGGCGACGCTGGATCCACGGCTGTTGCTGATCGGCGGCCACGCCTGAAGGCACACTTCGCCGAAAACATGGCCTTAGAAACGAAAGAGCCCCGGCAAATCGTCGGGGCTCTTTGTCGTGCGGGTCAGGCCTGTCGTGAGCCGACCGCATGTATTCCTGATCGCAGAACGAGAGACTTAATGGGCGTCCTCGCGCGGGGCCTGCGGCCCTATTTGCTCTATCGACGGCCGATCCGCCATTCGATGTAGAAGCCGAGCCTATCGACCCTTGAGGTGACTCGGCGCTGCGTTGACGAGAAGGTCACTCAGTTACCGTCTCTCGTGAACTCCTACCGTGGCTTACACCAGTTGACTTGGGACCACCCTGGCGGTTCTTCAAGCGGTCTTAGTCGTAATCCGATGCACTTTTTTCGCGATGCACAAAAAGCGGGCATCGTCACGCTTGACCCGCGGCAACGACGACACGCTCCGCACGGGGTGGCGGCCGTCAGGGGGCCGGGACGGCAGTGTAGTAGACGCCGTTCGCGCCGTAGGCCGGGGCCAGCCACATGTTGCCGCACTGGAACTCGTTGTTCCCGCCGACGTCCCGATACTGACAGTTGCCCGGCAGCGTCGTATAGGTCTGCGTTGGTGCCGCAGCCGCCTCGCCCGCGGCTACGCCGGCATTGTAGGCGTTGTTCGAGGCGACGGCCGTGTTGGCGGCCACGGCATTGCTCTCCGCTGCGGCACCCACCGCCGCACCGGCGGCGATCCCGGCCGCAGCGGCTGCCCCCGCACCCCAGCCGCCGCAGTTCTGGCAGCCATTGTTGTAGTAATCGACCGTCGTCGGCGGATGGTAGTAGCCGTAGTAGTTGCCGCCGTAATAGTGCGGGTAGTCGTAGCCGTTCCCGTTCACCGTCACCGGCTTGTCCCAGCCGCCCGAGGCGCTGCCGCCATAGGCGCCATTGGCGTGCCAGGAGCCGTCACCCCCGGACGCGTTGCCGCCGGCATAGCCGTGGGCACTCCATGAGCCGTCGCCACCCGACGCCGTGCCGCGCCAGTTCTGGGCGTTCCACGACCCGCCGCCACCCGAGGCACTGCCGCCATAATAGCCGTTGGCATGCCAGGACCCGTCGCCCCCCGACGCCGTGCCGCGCCAGTTCTGGGCACTCCAGGACCCGTCGCCACCCGACGCGGTGCCGCCCCGATAGCCATGGGCGCTCCAGGAGCCGTCACCGCCCGAGGCGGTGCCGTAGCGCCCCGCATGCATCCAGGCGTAGCTGCTGTGTGACATCGAGCCGAGGGCCGCGAGGACGGCCACGGACGCGAAGAGGATTTGGGTGCGCTTGGTCATGGGCGAGTGCCGAGGCTCTAGGGTGCCGGTACAGTATGGAAGTAGAGGCCGTTGGCGCCGAAGGCCGGCGCCAGCCAGAAGCCGCCGCAGTTGAACTCGCGACCGCCGTTGACGAACTCCCTGGTGCAGCCGGCCGGGAGCGAGGTGTAGACGCCGCCGGTCGAGGCGGCACCGGCGGCGTAGGCCGCGTTCGTTGCGGCCGCCTCGTTCGCACCGGCCACGGCGGCACCCGTGGCGACGCCGAGCGCACCTGCTGCCGCTACCGCACCGCCGCTCCAGCCGCCGCAATTGTTGCAGCTGTTGCCGTAGTAATCGACGGTCGCCGGCGGGTGGTAGGTGCCGTAGTAGGTGCCGCCATAGGCGTGCGGGGGGTAGGCGACGTAGCTGCCGTTGGCGCCGTTGACCTGGGTCGGACGATCGTAGCCGCCACTCGCCTGCGTGCCGTCGGCGGCGGTGGCGTTCCAGGATCCCTGCCCGCCCGAGGCGGTGCCGCCGTCGGCGCTCTTGGCGTTCCAGGAGCCTTCGCCACCGGATGCCGTGCCGCCGCGCTCGCTCTGGGCGTTCCAGGAGCCGTCGCCACCCGAAGCGGTGCCACCCCGCGCGCTGTCGGCGCTCCACGAACCGCCACCGCCGGAGGCGCTGCCGCCCGCATAGCCGCGAGCACTCCACGAGCCGTCCCCGCCGGACGCCGTGCCGCGATAATTCTGCGCGTTCCAGGATCCGCCGCCGCCGGACGCACTGCCGCCGTAGCGGCCGCTGGCCGACCAGGAGCCGCCACCACCGGAGGCACTGCCACGCCAGTTCTGGGCGTTCCAGGAGCCGCCACCGCCCGACGCCGTGCCGCCGCGGTCGCCTTCGGCACTCCAGGAGCCACCACCGCCCGACTCGGTCGCGTAGCTGCCCGAGTGCATCCAGGCCGCGGCCGGGTGGAGCGAGAGGATGGTCAGTGCCAGGGCGGCGACACCCATCGCCAGCGGTCGGTGCATGATCCGCTCCTGCTCAGAATGCGCCGGGAGGTGCGAACGGGATGCGCTTCGCCTTCGCCGCCTTGGCCGAGGTGAAGGCGCCCTTCGGCAGCTTGCCGTCGAGGTGCCAGTTGGACATCTCGACCGTGTGGCGGAAGTTGCCGGGCTCGTCGAAGAAGGTGGCCCGGATCATGCGGGGCAGATGGTCCTTGGCCCCGATCCAGATCTGTGCCTGGGCGGTGTCGCTGGCGATGACGACGATGTCGGTCGTGGTGTCGCCGACGACGTGCGACTGGCCCATGTAGAAGGCGAGCTTCAGGTCGTCCTTCAGGTCGCCCCAGGGGTCGGCCACCAGCACGTCGGTGAAGGGGAAGTAGATCGCGGCCTGGTGGTAGGCGGCCTTCAGCATCGCATCGATCGTGTCCGGCGCGTCGGCCATGGCCACGAGCTCGACGCCCGGCGTGTAGGCCATCACGGTCTTGCCGTCATAGTAGAACTCGGAGGCGGGACCGTCGCCGAGGGTGATGATCTGCAGGTGGTTCGGGCGCTTCACCAGCACGTCCGATTTCACGCTGTAGAGGAGCGGCTGGCCGGTGCGCGCCGGGCTCTCGTACATCGCGACCGAGGTGAAGCTCAGCGTCTTCGCCGAGGCGAGCTTGTGGCTCATCGCCTTCAGGAGGTCGACGGCCTTCGGCTCCAGCTCGGGCTTGTTGGGCAGGAAGACGACCGGCAGGTTGGGCGGTGCCGGCGGCGGCTGGTTCGGTGCGGTCTGCGCCTCGGCGGTCGCCGGCGGCGTCGCGGGCTCGGCTGGAGCGGCAGGCGCCGGTGCCGATGCAGCGGGCTCCGCGGGCGCGGCCGCGGGTGCCGCAGCCGCCGGAGCGGTCGAGTCCTGGGCCTGGGCCACGCCGGCGAGTGCCAGCATGGCGGCCAGCAGCACCGCCAGGCGAGCGCCCTTGCGGTCGAAAGCGGTAGAACTAACGGTCACGAATGTCGTCCTTGCCGTCGGAACATCGTCGAGAGGCGGATCACGGCTCCTTTTCGGAAGCCACCGCACTCAGAAGGGTATCGAAGCAGGGGGCGGACAGCTCGGTGATGTGGGCCTTCATGCACGCCTTGATGCGCCCTTCGCCGGGCGGCACGCCGCGGCACAGCCGCTCGATGTCGCCGGCACAGGCGCGGGCGATCTGCCGCGCGTCCTGTGCCATCGCGGGAACGGCCATCGCCATCCAGCCGACCGCCACGAGGGCCGCCACTGCCTTGTACATCCGCATTCCCCAAATCTGCGCCGGGCATTGCGGCCGGCTGCGCAGTAAGATGCAGATCGGTCGCTGGCGGGTCAAGCGCAGGACATTAACGCACGCTTAATAGAAGCGGCGAGCCCAAATAGTTGCAGTTTCCCGATAGCATTGACGCATTGCGGCTGTCGCAATACTGCCTTCGTCCGCGCCGAGCCCTTGCCCCGCACGAGGCCGCATGACCCGTCGAAGAAGCCACCGCGAGGCGCTCGCCGCCGCGATGCATTACCGGCTCGGCCTGCTGCTGGCCCTTCAATGCCTGTCGATCTTCGCGGTCGGCCCCATCATCGAGCAAAGTCCCGTGATCCGGCCGGTCGGTGGGACCGTCTTCGGCCTCATGTTCATCGCCGGCATGGCGTTGATGGCGGATCGAGGCTGGCTGCGGCACCTCCTGATCGGCACGGGCGTGGCGATCCTCGCCTTGGAGTTCTGGCGTTACGCTGACCCCTCGCCGCCGATCATCCTCCTCTACTCGGCGTCGCTGGCCCTCTTTCTGATCGTGCTCTCGGTGACGCTGGCGCTGATCCTCGCCAGCCGCGAGCGCGTCACGACCGATGTCCTCATGGGGGCAGTGGCCCTCTATCTGAATGTCGGCCTCATCTTCGCCGCGGTCTACGCCTTCATCGAGAACATCCAGCCGGGTGCCATCGCCATGCCCGACCGGGACATCGGGGCGCCGCTCCATCCGCTTCATTTCCTCTATTTCAGCCTCGTGACGCTGACGACCGTCGGCTACGGCGACACGGTGCCCGTCTCGGCCCTGGCACGCTCGCTGGCCACGATGGAGGCGGCGATGGGCCAGCTCTATCCGGCCATCATCCTGGCCCGCCTCGTGTCCATGCACGTCGCCGAGGGTGAGCAGCGGTGAGCCGCCCGTAGTCCGGCGCTCCGCTTGCCTCCGGTCCGCGTTTGTGCCCCAACTCGGGAACAAGGCGACATGGAGGGAACGATGCGGCTCGGGAGCAGGTGGCTCGGTTGTGGTGCGCTGGCGATGGCGGTGGCGGCGGCGGCTCTGCCGGCCCGGGCCGAGAAGATCGTGATCTCCAACTGGGACGCCTACATGCCGGGCGATCTCCTGGAGCGGTTCAAGCGCGACACGGGGATCGACGCGGAGGTGACGGTGCACGCCACCAACGAGGAGATCATGGGCAAGGTGACGGCCGGCGGGGGCAAGGGCTACGACGTGCTGTTCGTCTCCTCGCCCTTCGCCGAGGCGCTGCACAAGCTGGGCCTCGCCGCCGATCTCGACCACGGCAAGCTGCCGAACCTCGTCAACCTCTATCCCGAGGCGGCGAAGCTCGCCTACGACCCCGACAACACGTTCTCTGTACCCTACACCTGGGGCACCACGGGCCTGTGCTACCGCAGCGACCTCGTGAAGACGGCGCCGACGAGCTGGAACGATCTCCTGAAGCCGGCGGACGATCTCAAAGGCAAGATCACCATGCTGGCGACGGATCGCTGGCTGCTGGGGGCGGGCTTCCTCGACCTCGGCTACTCCGTGAACGAGACCGATCCGGCCAAGATCGAGAAGACGAAGGAACTTCTCATCGAGGCCAAGAAGAACCTGCTGGCCTACGACGACACCACCTTCTACTCGAAGCTCGTCTCCGGCGAGGCCGTGCTCGTCCAGGCCTGGGACGGCTGGTGCAATTACGGGATCACCGAGAACAAGGACATCAAATACGTCCTGCCCAAGGAGGGCAGCGACCTCTGGGTCGACACGATGGTGATCACCAGTGCATCCGAGAACAAGGACGCGGCGCACAAGTTCATCGACTACGTGCTGAACGCCGACGTCGGCAAATGGGTGGCCGAGAACATCCTGTACAAGACGCCGAACAAGGCGGCGATGGACAGTCTGGATCCGAGCCTGTTCGAGACCTACCCGAACCTGAAGATGAGCCCGGCGGATCTGCTGGCACAGCAGCAGTTGCTGGACGTGGGCAAGGCGCAGAAGGACTATGCCCGCGCGGTGACCGAGATCGTCAACGCCAACTAGGCGCCCTCACCTTTGGGCAGCGTCTTCCCCCGGGCCTGGCTGATCGCTCCGGGCCTGGGGTATCTGGCCCTTTTCCTCCTGGTGCCGTGCCTCGTCCTGTTCGGGAACGCGTTCTTCGAGCGCGGCATCTATGGCGGCATCGACTACGAGGCGGCGACGGCGGAGAACTTCGCCCGCGCGTTCGACTCGCTTTATCTGCAGATTCTCCTGCGCTCGGCCGGCATCGCACTTCTTGCGACGGCGCTCGCGGTGCTTGTCGGCTATCCGACGGCCTACGCGATCTGCCTCGCCCCGCCGCGGCGGCAGACCTTCCTGCTCTTCGTCGTGATGCTGCCCTTCTGGACCAACTATCTGATCCGCACCTATGCCTGGATCGTGCTCCTGAACCGGAAGGGGCTGGTGAACGAGGGGCTGGCGGCGGTCGGTGCGGTCGGCGAGCCCCTGCCGCTGCTCTACAACGCCTTCGCCGTGATCCTGGGTCTCGTCTACAGCTACCTGCCCTTCGTCGTCCTTGCGATCTACTCGTCCTTGAGCCGCCTCGACGGCAGCCTGATCGAGGCGGCCGAGGATCTGGGTGCCTCGGGTCCGCGCGCCTTCCGCGACATCGTGCTGCCGCTGACATTGCCCGGCGTGGCGGCAGGGGCCGTTTTCGTCTTCGTGCTGTCGATCGGCAACTTCGTGACGCCGGATCTCTTGGGCGGCGGCAAGTTCCAGATGGTCGGCAACCTGATCTACGACCAGTTTCTAACGGCCCGGGACTGGCCGTTCGGTGCTGCACTCGCGATGATCCTGATCGCCATCATGCTCCTGCTCCTGTTCGCCCAGGCCGTGGCGTTGTCGCGGAGTGGCGCGGCGGCGCAGCAGCCAGCATGAGCCTGCAGCTTCGGGTACCTGCCTGGGCCAGGACGGCGTTCCGGGCGCATCTCTGGCTGGTGCTGGCGTTCCTCTATCTGCCGATCGCCGTCCTGGTGCTCCTGAGCTTCAACCGTGCCGGCATGCCCACGGCCTGGACCGGCTTCTCGCTCGACTGGTACCGGGCCCTGTTCGACGCCGGCCCGGTGCTGCGGGCAGCCCTGAACAGCCTGATCGTGGCGACAGGGACGACGCTCCTCGCCACCGTGCTGGGCACGGCCCTGGCGCTGGGGCTGGAGCAGCGGGCCAACCCGGCTTGGCTGGAAGCGCTGCTGATGGCGCCAATGATCATTCCCGACATCGTTCTCGCAATCGCTCTTCTCTCCTTCTACACGGCACTCGGCGCCACGCTCGGCCTGCACTCGATCGTGCTGAGCCACGTCGTGTTCGACCTCGCTTTCGTCTGCGTCGTCGTGCGGACAAGGTTGCGCAACTTCGACCCGGCCCTGGTCGAGGTCTCGGCCGATCTCGGTGCCTCGCGTTGGGCGACCTTCCGTCTCGTCGTGCTGCCGCTGATCCTGCCGGGCGTGCTGGCGGCGGCCTTGCTGGCCTTCACGCTCTCGGTCGACGAGTTCATCATCGCCTATTTTACGGCCGGTGCCGGGGCGGCATCGACCACCCTGCCGATGCAGATCTACAGCATGATCCGCTTCGGCGTGACGCCCGAGATCAACGCGCTGGCGACGCTCATCCTCGGCTTCAGCCTGACGGCCCTGCTGACGGCGCAGCGGTTGACTCCCAATCCGGGTACCTGAGCGCCGAGACTGCAACGGTAAATTCGTGTACAGTCAGAGGTGTGTCTACGAAAAGTTGATAATCACGAAATCGTGTAGACGAAGATACTGACCTGCCTTACTCGGGCGGAGACTCTGGCTGGCACGCCTCACAGAGTAGCCGATCACGTCCGAGTGGAGATTGAGCGAGATGCGGTTTCGTCAGGGAGCAGTCGACCGGTCCTGGATCCTGCGGCGGTTGCGCCGGTTGGCGGCGGTGCTGGTCTTGGGCGCCATCGCACTGCCGACGATCGCCGAAGCGCGCGAGGATTACTGCATCAATCCATCGACCGGCAGGATCGACACGCGGGGGACGAACGCCTACCGCATCTTCGAGACGCAGAGCAATCTGAACATCATGGCGCGCTTGAATGGCATCTGGCTGACCAAGATCACTTCGAGGCCGACGAACCAGGTCAGCTATCTTTATGAGAAGTTCTCGTTCGTGCGCGGTGTCCCGGCCTCGGGCCTCTACAGCTACACGAATTATGTCTGCACGCTGCAGAACACCTTCTGCAGCCGCTATGACGGCGTCGGGGTCTACGCCGTGCGTTCCAACGGTACCAACAAGTTCCTGGGCACGAAGATCGTCTCCGACACGGTCCGCCTGGACCATGCATGCCTCAGTCTCACCGGCACCTTCCTCAGCAACACCGTGCTCACCAACGGCGTTGTGCGAACCACGAAATGCTCGATGAAGAACGGCAAGTTGGTCTGCTGAGGTCGGAAGATCGTCGGAACAAATAACCTCGGGTCCTGCCACCCGAGGTCTGCGGAGAAACGCTTCAGCTCGGGCGCTTGGTGCCCGTGACCATGGAGCGCGCGAGGTTCTCGCGGTGGACGACGCTCGCCAGGACGACGCCGCCGATATGGAGGACGATGAGGACGAGGACGAGGTTCGCCAGAGTCTCGTGGATCTCCTCCCAGCCGTTCTCGCGCCCGCCGCGGCCGCCTGCACCTTCTCCGCCTTCGAACGCCTCGTCGTCGTCGGCCCGAGCGGGGGAGATCAGGGTGGGTGCGATTGGGGCGGCACTGGCCCAGCCGGCGAGCGGACCGGCGTTCTTCTCGATCGCGTAGGTCTCGAGCCCGGACCAGGTCACGCCGACGAGGCCCAGAAGCAGGACCACGACCATCGCCGCACCGGCAGGGCTGTGGCCCAGATGGCGCGTGGCGCGGCGGCGGAACAGGTCGAGGAAGTACTGCAGGCTGGTGAAGGGGCTGCAGACGAAGTCGGTGAAGCGCGCATGCGGCGAGCCGACGAAGCCCCAGACGATCCGCAGGATCACGAGTCCGGCCACGGCGTAGCCGGCCCAGACGTGCAGGGCCAAGGCCTCGTCGCCCGTGAGGTAGGCGATCGCGAAGGCGAGCACGAGGCCCCAATGGAAGACGCGCACGAAGGGGTCCCACACCCGGATCTCGGACGCGCTTCCGCTGTCCGTGAAGGTGGTCGAGGCTTGCATCGGCTCAGTCCTCCTCGCCTTCCGGCTCGTCGAACTGCCCCTTTGCCGCGGCCACGTGGCAGGCGACGCAGTTGGCGGGCGACTTCACTTTCGCCGAGGTGAAGGTCGTCGACGAGATCTCGTCGTGGCGGCCCAGCCAATACGGCGTGGCCGACACGCGCAGCGGCGTGTCGTTGGGGCCGATGCCGCGCAGGAAGTGGCTGCCGCCTGCGCCGGGCGCGTCGGCTGCATTCGCCACGAGCACGTCCGTGATGGCCTTGCGCTGGGCATCGGGCAGGCTCGCATCCTCGCCGAAATGCGAGGACAGGTCGTTCATCAGCGCCTGCCAGGAGCGGGCGGGCAGGAACTGCGGCGGGAACACCATGTGGCAGGCGCCGCATTCCTTCACCACGGTCGGGTCCTGGACGGGCGGGATGTAGAGGCCCTCCTCGGCCCGGCCGGCCAGCACCGGCAAGGTCACGGCCGCGGCGGTCAACAGTAGAAAGCGCTTCATCGCAGGTCTCACTTGCTGGACAACCAGGTGATCACGTCGCCCTCCTCGACGGCGGTGCAGTCGCGGCCGAGCACGCTGTTGCAGTTCCGGCCGATCCACTTCGCCACCTTCTCGGGATCCGTGAACCGCGCCGGGTTCACGGAGACGGCCATCGGATCGATCGCCTTGCCGGCACGGGTCTGGCCGGGCTTGGTCGGGTCGGCGGTGTGACAGGTCGTGCAGGACGGGGTGTCGGGCTTGCCGCCCGTGTGGGTGGCATTCCAGAAGGCTTCGCCCTGGGCAGCCGAGAAGCCGGTGAAGGCCGGATCGGCCTGCTTAGCCTGGGCGGCGAGGCCGGCCAGAATGGCATCGCGAGCCGGGTCGGCCGATGCGGCTACGGCCGCCAGGACGATGCCGAGACCGGCGAGGGCCGGCAGATACGCTCTCATGGAGTGGCTCCGGAGTTTGGCAGGGGAAGTCGGATGGCCTGGTCGTCGAAGCGACCGGAGGCGGCGTCGGCGTGGCAGGCGCTGCAGTTGGCTCTGCTCTTGACGCTCGGGGCGTCGAACAGCGCCGGGCTCACCTCCGCGTGCTTGCGGACCCAGTAGGGCGTGGCGGTGATCTGCAGCGGCTTCGCCGGGTCGACGGCGGCGAAGCGACGGGCCGCCTCGGTGTCCCACGCCTCGGCGGCGTAGGTGTCGAGGAAGGCGGCGATCTCGGCCGCCTTGGCGTCGGGCAGGCTGGCGTCCTCGCCGAAATGGTCGCCGAGGTCGGCCATCAGCGCCCGCCAGGACGCGCGCGGGAGAAGGCTCGGATGGTAGGGCTTGTGGCAGTCGCCGCACTCGGTGGCCCAGGTCTCGTCGACCGGCATGGCCGGGATGCCGAAGGGCGGGATGCGGCCGAGCAGGGTCAGGGCGAGGCCCGTCGCCACGGCGACGCAGCCGAGCCAGGCGAGTACTTTCAGCGGGTGCGCCTCGCGGTAGCCCTCGGGCAGCGGCGTGCCGGCGGGCAGCGGGATCCAGCCCGTGACCATCGCCTGCACCAGGGGTGTGCGCAGGAGACGGGTCTCGGCCGCCACGCCGGCCACGTGCACCGCCACCATGGCGATCAGCAGCCAGACCAGGACCTCGTGCACCTGCTTCGCGCGATTGCCGGTGGCGTAGGTGATGACACCCGCCAGCGGGCCCTGCTTCTCCTCGCCGCCCTGGACCATGAGGCCGGTGACGACCAGGCCGGTCAGCACGGCGAAGAGGGCGAAGATCATTGCCGAACCGGCCGGGTTGTGGCCGAGATGGTGCGTCGGGCGGAGCAGGATCAGGCCCCTCAGGTGCTCGCCGAGGCGACGGGTCGCCCGCGCCATGCTGGAGATGCGGCTGTATTCCGGCCCGAGCACGCCCCAGGCGAGGCGGAAGACGAGCAGGAGGACGATGAGGTAGCCGGCCCAGAGATGGATCCCCATCCAGTTCTCCGGCGCGACGAAGCCGGTGAACAGTGCCGTCGCCACCGCCGCCAGCAGCAGCCAGTGGAAGAGGCGTGTGGGGAGGTCCCAGACATAGACCTCGCAGCTCGTGCTCAAAGATTCGTTCATCGCGTCCGCTCGGGTCGACTTGCTGCCGTCCGATGCTGCGGACACTGCGACCGGCCGGCTGAACGCAACCTGAACGCGCCTCCATGTAGCGGCGGCTGCGACGATCGATGCTCTCGGACCGCGCGGGCTCAGACGTGGAGGGCGGATGCGTCTGGACGGCGGCCGAAAGGCCGTGGCACTGGGTCGGGGTCAGGAGGACGCACCCCATGCCCCACAAAAAAATCGCCTTCTTTCCCGAGGCCGCGTTCGGGCCGGCGCTGAACTCGGTCGGGATCGCCCAGGCCTGCGAGGCGCTGGGCCACGAGGCCGTGTTCCTGACCGCCCCCGATCTCGCCGGCACCTACGAGGGCTACGGCTTCGAGGAGCATGTGGTGCAGATGGCACCACCCATGGCGGCCGAGGAGGTGGCGGCCTATTGGCAGAACTTCATCAACGGGCACATCCCGAACTTCAACAAGACGCCCTACGAGCAGATCGACACCTATGTGAAGGACTGCTGGGACGCGATCGTCGAGACGGCGGTCTGGGCGCAGAAGGACCTGCCGGGCGTGCTGGACAAGGTGCGGCCGGACCTCGTCTGCGTCGACAATGTCATCCTGTTCCCGGCGATCAAGCAGCACGGCAAGCCTTGGGTCAGGATCATTTCCTGCTCCGAGAACGAGATCCCGGGTCCCGGCATCCCGCCGCACCTCTCGGGCTGCGGCGAGCATGACCATGCCTGCTTCGAGCGCTACGAGCGCCGCTTCAACGAGGTGGTGGGGCCGATCCACGAGCGGTTCAACGCTTTCCTGGCCGAGAACGGCGAAGCACCCTACCCCATCGGCCAGTTCTTCGAGGCGTCGCCGTATCTCAACCTGCTGCTCTATCCGGAGCCAGTGAAGTTCACGCGGAAGGAGCCGCTCGATCCGGTAAGGTTCCAGTATCTCGAGGGCTGCGTGCGCCAGGACAAGCCGTTCACCATGCCGGCCTTCAAGGCCAATGCCGACAAGCCGCTCGTCTATGTGAGCTTCGGCTCGCTGGGGGCCGGCGACACCGGCACGATCGGCCGGCTGCTGCAGGCGCTGGGCCAAGCACCCGTACGGGTGCTGGCCAATGTCGGCGGCTATGGCGAGGCGTATCCGAGCCTGCCGGACAATGTGGTCGCGGACGCCTGGTTCCCGCAGCCCTCGGTGATCCCGCAGGTGGACGCGGTGATCCACCATGGCGGCAACAACACCTTCACCGAGTGCCTCTACTTCGGGAAGCCGGCGATCATCATGCCCTATGTCTGGGACGGGCACGACAATGCGACCCGGGTGCAGGAGACGGGGCACGGGCTGAAGATGCATCGGGCGAACTGGACCGAGGAGCAGTTGCACGCCGCCCTGCAGACGGTGCTGACGGACGAGGCGATGCACGAACGGCTGCGCGCGACGTCGGCGCACATGCAGGGCCGGCACGGGCCGACCAAGGCAGCACAGTTGCTGGACGACCTGCTGAAGGACGCGGCGTGAAAGGGTTCGTGCTGCAGACCTCGGTGCCGCGGCTCTATGGGGCGTCAGCGCCACAGGAGGATCTGGTCGACTGGGGGCCGCAGCCGGATGCCGTCGAAGGGGCCTCGCACAGCAGCGGCCGGCTGCTGTTCAAGGGTCCGGGCAATCGGCCGGAAGTGGGACTGTGGCGCTGCACGCCCGGCCGGTGGCGGCTCGCCTTTCCGGCGGACGAGGTCTGCCATTTCGTGCAGGGGCATGCGGTCTACCGCGGGGAGAACGGCGAGGTCATCGAGGCCGGTCCCGGCACCTTCGTGCACTTCAAGGAGGGCTGGCGCGGCGAGGCCCAGGTGACCGACACGATCCAGGTCCTCTACATGCTGACCGAGGGCGGGCCGGCCGAGCGGACGCCGATGCTGCGCGACCCGCTGCACACGGCACCGCTGACGGACTGGGGCGTGGTGCCGACGATGATCGAGGGGGCCTCGCACATGAGCGGGGTGCTGCTGAGCCGCGAGCCCGACCGGCGGGCCGAGAGCGGGATCTGGGTCTGCACGCCCGGCTACTGGCGCTGCGAGGTCGACCGCGGCGAATACTGCCACTTCCTGGCCGGGCGCTGCACCTACACGGCCGACGACGGCGAGGTGATCGAGATCCTGCCCGACACCTTCGCCTGGTTCGGCGACGGCTGGAAGGGCACCTGCCGCGTCCACGAGACGGTGCGCAAGGTGTACATGATCCGATGAGCGAAGGTGCCGACGACGTCGACGTCCTCATCATCGGTGCGGGGATCTCGGGCATCGGCGGTGCCGCGCATCTGCGCATGCGGTGTCCGGACACGAGCTTCGCGATCTTGGAGGCGAAGGAGAGCTTCGGCGGGACGTGGCTGACCCACCGGTTTCCGGGGATCCGGTCGGACAGCGATCTCTACACTTACGGCTACGGCTTCAAGCCGTGGATGGGGCCGGCGATTGCGACCGCGGACGAGATCCGAGCCTACATGGCGGAGGTGATCGCGGAGTATCGGCTGGAGCCGCAGACCCGGTACCGGCACAAGGTGACGGCGGCGTCGTGGTCGAGCGAGACGGCGCGCTGGACGGTCGAGGCGACGCGGCTCGACGACGGCGCGGCGGTCCGCTTCAGGGCGCGGCTCCTCTGGATGTGCCAGGGCTACTACCGGCACGAGAAGGGTTTCGCGCCCCACTTCGAAGGCCAGGAGAGCTTCAAGGGCCCGGTGGTACATCCGCAGACCTGGCCCGAGGGTCTCGACTGCAGCGGCAAGCGGGTCACCGTGATCGGCTCCGGGGCGACGGCGGCGACGCTGATTCCGGCTCTCGCCGAGGCGGGTGCGAAGGTCACCATGCTGCAGCGCTCGCCGTCCTACTACATCACCGAACTGGGTGCCGCGGCGCTGGCGAAGGTGCTGGAGCCGCTGGATCTCGATCCGGCCGTGAAACACGACATCCTGCGGCGGAAGTCGCTCTACGATTCGGCGCTCTTCACCTCGCGCACCTTCAGCGAGCCGGAGCAGGTGAAGAAGGAGTTGCTGGGGCTGGTGCGGGCGTATCTGGGTCCGGACTACGACGTGGACCACCACTTCACTCCGCACTACCGGCCCTGGCAGCAGCGGATCTGCCGGATTCCGGACGGCGACCTGTTCAACGCGATACGGGGCGGCAGGGTCACGGTCGTGACCGACGAGATCGACCGCTTCACCGAGGCCGGAATCAGGCTGAAATCGGGTCAAGAGATCGCATCCGACGTCATCGTGACGGCGACGGGGCTCAACCTCACCATCCTCGGCGACATGAAGGTGACGGTCGACGGCCAGCCGTTCGATCCGGCGCAGAAGATCACCTATCGGGGCATGATGTTCGAGGGCGTGCCGAACCTCGTCTGGGTGTTCGGCTATTTCCGGGCGAGCTGGACGCTGCGGGCCGACCTCGTCGCGCAGTTCGTCTGCCGGCTCATTCCGCACATGCGCGAACGACAGGCGGCCCATGTAACGCCGCGCCTGCGGCCGGAAGACGAGGGTCTCCCGACGCTGCCCTGGATCGATGCAGAAAATTTCAACCCGAGCTACCTCGGGCGCGACCTGGGACTCCTGCCGAAACGACTTGCCCGCCCGGAGTGGGAACATACCCACGACTACGCGATCGAGAAGGTGCGCTTTCCGGGCATCGACCTCGACGAGGCCGCTCTGACCTACGGCTGAGAAAGTACGCCTGCGGCACTGTTCCCGACCGCCAATCGGCAGCACCCGTCACTTCCGGCTTGCAAAGTGGCAGCGCGGAATGGTTGCTCTCGCTGAAGTTGTTTTCTCTCGGGGGTGGTGGGCTTGCGCACGAGGCTCGGCCGTCTGGCGATGGGCGTCGCATTAGCGTCGCTGACGGCGTGCACCATGGTCGGCCCCGACTTCGAGCAGCCCTCGGCCGAGGTGAACAAGGCGTGGCTCGAGGCGGAAAACGCCAAGGTCGCGCCACAGGAACAGCTGCAGAAGGAATGGTGGAAGGTCTTCAAGGACCCCGTGCTCGACCAGCTCGTCGAGCAGGCCTACGCCGATAATCCAGACCTCCAGACGGCCGGCGCCAACGTCCTGCAGGCCCGTGCCCTGCTGGGTGCCGCCATCGGCGAACTGTACCCGCAGCAGCAGCAGGCGATCGGCTCGCTGCTCTACGAGCGCACCAGCCTGAAAGAGCCCGGCGCTCCGGTCGGTAGCGGCTCGTCGAAGCTCGTCAGCAATCTCGTCGACACCTTCGGCGCCCAGGCGAACTGGGAGTTCGACGTCTGGGGCCGGATCCGGCGCAACATCCAGTCGGCGGATGCCAACTTCCTGTCGACGATCGCGTCCTATGACAACGTGCTGGTCAGCCTGACGGCTGACGTGGCGGCCGGCTACGTGTCGCTGCGCACGCTGGAGGCGCAGCTCGAAATCCTGAAGAAGAACGTCGAGGTGCAGAAACAGGCCCTCGACCTCGCCCAGATCCAGTTCAAGGGCGGCACCACCACCGAGCTCGACGTCTATCAGGCGTCCACGATCCTGACCTCGACCGAGGCCCAGGTGCCGGACATCCAGGCGCAGATCCAGGTGGCGCGGAACACGCTCTGCGCGCTCGTCGGGGTGACACCGGGCAGCCTCGACAAGCTCCTGGACCAGGGCAAGGGCATTCCCGTGGCCCCGGCCAAGGTGGCCGTCGGGATCCCGGGCGAGCTGCTGCGCCGCCGTCCCGACGTGCGCCGGGCCGAGCTGATCGCCGCCTCGCAGAGTGCTCTCATCGGTGTGGAGAAGGGTGCGCTCTATCCGGCGTTCAGCCTGCTCGGCAGCTTCACCTTCGTGTCCAGCAACTACAACAACAGTGCGACGGGTGCGAACTTCGAGCTGTCGGACATCTTCGGCTGGAAGGCGCGGGCGATCGAGTTCGGTCCCGGCGTGTCGTGGAACATCCTGAACTATGGCCAGATCACCAACCGGGTGCGGGCGCAGGACGCCGCCTTCGAGGCCTCGCTCAGCAGTTACGAATCGGTGGTGCTGGCGGCGCAGCGCGAGGTGGAGAGCGCCCTGGCGCAGTATCTTTTCCAGTTCCAGGTGATCGACCAGCTGCGTAAGAGCGTCGATTCCGCGCAGAAGGCGTTCGAGCTGGCCTTCCTGCAGTACAAGGACGGGATAGCGGACTTCACCACGGTGCTGACCGTCGAGCAGCAGCTGATCCAGCAGGAGAGTGCGCTGACCGTTGCGATGGGGAAGCTGCCATCCGACCTCGTCTCGATCTATCGGGCACTGGGCGGTGGCTGGGAGATCCGCGAGGGCAAGGGCTTCCTGCCGCCGCAGACGATCGAGACGATGATGAAACGGACCAATTGGGGGTCCCTGCTCACCCCGCCCGATCTGGCCCCGCAGCAGCAGCGGCCGCCGGCCTACTACGCGAGCCCCCTGCAGAGGCCTGAATGGTGACCCGGCCCCGCGCCTTCCATGCCCTCGTCCTGGCGCTGGGCCTGACGCTCGCGGCCTGTGACGACAAGGGGAACACCTATGTCCCGCCGCCGCCGCCCGAGGTGACGGTGGCGAAGCCGGCGCGCAAGGACATCACCGACTATCTCTATTTCACCGGCAACACCGACGCGATCCAGACGGTGACTCTGGTCGCCCGCGTCCAGGGCTTCCTCGAGAAGCAGCACTTCCAGGACGGCCAGAGCGTCAAGAAGGGCGACCTGCTCTTCACCATCCAGCGCGATACCTACAAGGCGCAGCTGGATGCGGCCAACGCCCAGGTCGCGGTCGTCCAGGCGCAGCTGGACCATGCCCAGACGGAGTACACGCGGTATCTGGGCCTGGCGAAGCGAGGGGCGGCACCGCAGACCGACGTCGACCAGTGGCAGTCGCAGCTGGAGCAGGCGAAGGCGAACCTCCTGGCCGCCCAGGCCCAGGTCGAACTGGCGCAGCTGAACTACGGCTACACGCTGGTCACGGCGCCCTTCGACGGCCGGATGGGCCGGCGCTTCGTCGACCCGGGCAATCTCGTCGGCGCGGGCGAGGCGACCAAGCTCGCCGAGATCAACCAGATCGACCCGATGTACGTCTACTTCACCATCAACGAGCGCGATCTCCTGCGCGTCACGCAGCAGCGGCAGAAGGCCGGCGACGCCAGCCTCGACGATCTCAACAAGGAGAGCATCCCGCTCGAGATGGGCCTCTCGACGCAAGAGGACTTCCCCTACAAGGGCCAGTACGACTTCGCGGCCCTCTCGGTGACGCCGACAACGGGTACGCTGCTCTTACGCGGCATCTTCCCGAACTCGGGCGGATGGATCCAGCCCGGCCTGTTCGCCCGCGTGCGCGCGCCGCTCGGCACGGCGAAGGACGCGATCCTGGTACCCCAGGTGGCGATCGGGTTCGACCAGCTCGGACGATACGTGCTCGTGGTCGACGAGAAGAACGTGGTGCAGCGGATGGCGGTGGAGGTGGGTGCTACGGAGGGAGAGGATCAGGTCGTCACCAGCGGCCTCAAGGGTGACGAGCGCGTGATCGTCAACGGCATCCTGCGGGCCGTACCGGGCCACGAGGTCCGCCCCGTGGAGGCGAAGGCCCCGCCCAGCGCATGATCTCCGAATTCTTCATCGACCGGCCGATCTTCGCCAACGTCATCGGCATCATCTTCATCGTGCTGGGGCTCGTCGCCCTGCAGGCCCTGCCGGTCGCGCAATATCCGAACATTACCCCGCCGACGATCCAGGTCTCGACGAACTATCCGGGTGCCAGTGCCGCCACCATCGCGCAGACGGTCGGCATCCCGCTGGAGAACGCGGTCAACGGCACCGAGAACGCGATCTACTACAGCTCGACGAGCAGCAGTGCCGGCCAGTATACGCTGACGATCAGCTTCTCGGTCGGCACCGATCTCGACAAGGCACTGAGCCTCGTCCAGAACAGCGTCAGCGGCGCCCTGTCACAGTTGCCGCAGAGCGTCTACCAGCAGGGTGTGACGGTCAAGCAGGTCTCGACCAACATCCTGCTCGTCGTCAGCCTGTATTCGGACGACGACCGGTTCGACGAGACCTATCTCTCGAACTACGCCGTCATCAATTTGCAGTATCCGGTCGGCCGCCTGCCCGGTGTGGGGCAGGTCAACGTGCTGGGTGCCGGGCCCTATGCCATGCGCATCTGGCTCGATCCGCAGAAGCTGCAGACCTACGGGCTCAGCATCGCCGATGTGCAGCAGGCGGTACAGGCCCAGACGACGCAGATCACGGGCGGTCAGCTCGGCGTTCCCCCCGTCCCACCGACCCAGACGTTCCAACTGACGATCGACGCGCTGGGCCGGCTCAGCGATGTCGAGCAGTTCGAGAACATCATCGTCAAGACGGTCGCCGGCGACTCCAGCACGTCGGGCAGCAACACGGCGCAACTCGTCCGCATCAAGGACATCGCCCGGGTCGAACTGAGCCAGCAGGACTTCTCGAACTTCGCCGGCCTGTCCGGCCACAAAGCCGGCCACCTCATCATCTACTCGCTGCCGGGTGCGAACGCTCTCAGCACGGCAAAGGCCGTGCGGGACCAGATCCAGCAGCTCTCCGGGGTGTTCCCGCAGGGGTTGAAGTACGGGATCGTCTTCGACACGACGACCTTCATCGGCGACGCGATCAACGCCGTCTACCAGACGCTGATCGAGGCCGGCATCCTCGTCCTCATCGTCATCATGATGTTCCTGCAGAGCTTCCGGGCGGTGCTGGTGCCGGCGACGACGGTGCCGGTCACGATCATCGGCGCCTTCGCGGCGATGGCGGCGCTCGGCTTTAGCATCAACCTGATGACGTTGTTCGCGCTCATCCTCGCCATCGGCATCGTGGTCGATGACGCGATCGTCGTCGTGGAGAACAGCTCGCATTTCATCGAGACCGGCATGTCGCCCCGCGATTCGGCGGCGAAGGCGATGTCGGAGCTGATCGGCCCGATCCTCGGCGTGACACTGGTGCTCACCGCCGTGTTCCTGCCGGCGGCCTTCCTCCCCGGCATCACGGGCCAACTCTTCCGCCAGTTCGCTCTCGTCATCGCCGCGACGGCCGTCATCAGCGCCATCAACGCGATGACGCTGAAGCCGGCGCAGTGTGCCAGCTTCCTGCGTCCGCCGAAGCCCGGCGGACCGTCGAAGCTGAACCGCATCCTGTTCGGCTGGTTCGACGGCGTCTTCAACTTCCTGCAGCGGATCTATGTCGGCGTGGTCCGCTTCATGGTCGGCCACGCCTTCCTCTTCATGCTCGTGTTCTTCGCCATCGTCGGCCTCGCCGGCTGGCAGTTCACGAAGGTGCCGACGGGCTTCTTGCCCGACGAGGACCAGGGCTACTGCATCATCGCGGCCGAACTGCCGCCCGGCGCCTCGCGGCCACGCGTGCAGGCGGTCGCCGACAAGATCACGGCCGTCCTGAAGGAGGCACCCGGCATCACCGGCTGGGTGACCATGGGCGGCTACTCGATCCTGGACAGTGCCAGCATCCCACAGGCGATCGCGGTCTTCCCGGTCTACCAGTCCTTCGCCCAGCGCGGGGACAAGCTCACGCAGGAGGTCATCGTCGGCAATCTCCGCCGCCAGCTGGCGGCGATCCAGGAAGCCTTCGTGATGGTGGTCATTCCGCCGGCGATCCCCGGCATCGGCCAGTCCGGCGGCTTCCAGATGATGCTGCAGGACCGGGCCGGCCTAGGGCTGGCCGAGTTGCAGAAGGCCACCCAGGCGCTGCTCGCCGCCGCCCGCGACCAGACCGGGCTTCTCGGCGTCGCGACGACGTTCAGCGCCAACTCGCCGCAGCTCTTCCTCGACATCAACCGGACGCAGATGGAATCGTCCAAGGTGTCGATGAACGATCTGACCTCGGCGATCGAAGGCTATCTGGGCTCGTCCTTCGTCAACTTCTTCAACAAGTTCGGGCAGGTGTTCCAGATCTACCTGCAGGCGGACGCACCCTACCGACTCAACACGAACGACCTGCTCAACCTCTACGCCAAGAGCCAGACCGGCGAGATGGTGCCGTTCGGTGCCCTGATGGACGTGCGCACGCAGCTCAGCGCCGACCTCGTCACCCGCTACAATCTCTACGATGCGGCGCCGATCTTCGGCGGTGCCGCACCCGGCTTCAGCTCCGGCCAGTCGCTGTCGCTGATGGAGCAGGCGGCCGCCCAGAGCCTTCCCCGTGGCACCGGTTACGAGTGGACCGGCATGGCCTACCAGGAGAAGCTGATCGGCAATCAGGCCTACTTCATCTACGCCCTGTCGATCCTGCTCGTGTATCTGGTGCTGGCCGCCCAGTACGAAAGCTGGCTGAACCCGCTGGCGGTCATCGCCGCCGTGCCGATGGCGATGGTGGGCGTGCTGGCCGCCCTCATGATCCGCGACTTCGACAACAATCTCTACACGCAGATCGGCCTCGTCTTGATGATCGCCCTGGCGGCGAAGAACGCGATCCTCGTCGTGGAGTTCGCGCGCGACCTGCGCAAGGAGGGCAAGGAGATCGCGGAAGCCGCCGTCGAGGCGACGCACCGCCGGTTCCGACCCGTGATGATGACGTCCATCGCCTTCACCCTCGGCGTCGTGCCGCTGCTGACGGCGACGGGTGCGGGTGCCGCCAGCCAGCAGGCGATCGGCACCGTCGTGTTCGGCGGCATGATCGCGTCGACGTTCCTGGCCCTGCCCTTCGTGCCGGTATTCTACGTGCTCACCGAGAAGCTGTCGGAGCGGTTCAGCGGCGGCGGCAAGGCTGCGACCACGCCACCACCCGCCGCGGCTCCCGCGCAGACCTGAGCGTCGATAGGCGGGGCGTATCGAGCCGATACGCCGCTATCCCTTTTCCCCGTGGCGTCCGGCGCGCATGGTGCCGGAGCACCATCGGATCCGGACCATGTCGCTGAAAGACGCTCTCGACGCCGTGAGACAGGCCAGTGTCGCACGGCACGATCCGCGCTTGCGTCAGATGTTCGACGCGGCGGTCGAACGACTGCGGATGGTGCAGATCGCCGAGCACGCGATCGGCGTGGGCGACATGATACCCGACTTCGACCTGCCCGATGCGGAGGGCCGGCGGTACCGGAGCGGCGAGATCCTCGCCGACGGTCCGCTGGTACTCGTCTTCGTGCGTGGCGGCTGGTGCCCCTACTGTGACATGGCGCTGAAGGCACTCGACGAGGCCAGCAGCGAGATCGCTGCCGCGGGGGCGACGCTCGTGGTGGTCACGCCGGAACGGCAGGAGGTGATGGCGCGGACGGCCGCCGAGAAGGCGCCGCATTTGACGCTCGTGAGCGATTCGAACGAGACCTATGCGGCCTTGTGCGGGCTGACGTTCACCATGCCCGAGGACATCGTGGCGTTCTACACGAGCCAGGGTCGCGACCTGCCGTCCCGTCACGCCGGGGCGGGCTGGGAGCTGCCGGTGCCGGCCGCCTATGTGGTGGCACGCGACGGCACCGTCGTGGCGGCACATGTCGATCCGGACTGGACCGTGCGGGCCGAGCCTGCCGACCTGATCGCGGCGGTACGGGCGCTGCCCTAGACCGTGTTCGGTCCGACCGAACACGGTCTAGGTTGCTCGTTGCCTACCGGCCATCGGCCTACTTGAGGCCCGCGTTCCCGCTCAGCGCGAAATCGCCTTAGGCGGCGGTGGACTCGGCCCAGGGGCGCGACGGCCGTAGGGCGATGTCGACGAAGGCCTTCACGGGCGGCGAGTAGAGCCGGCCGCGCTTCGTTGCGAGGTTCAGGGAACGGTCGAGGAGCGGCTCGGTCAGCAGCTTCGTCTCGAGACCTTCCAGCACACCGAGCCTGGCACCTGCGGAGAGCACGCCCACGCCGGCGCCCGCCCGGACGAGGTCGTGCAGCCAGTGGACGTTGGCAGCCATGACGCGGGGCCGGGCACCCAGATGGCGTTCCGCGAGCAGGCGCTCGGTCGCCTCCCACAGCTCGCAGGCCTCGCAGCAGATTAGCGGCTCGCCTTCGAGATCGGCGAGATCGACGAGCTCCGCCGCGGCGAGGCGATGTTCGGCCGGCAGGACGACCTGCAGCCTGTCCTGGGTGAGCGGGTAATAGTGCAGGTCATCGATGTCGTGGGGACGCGCCGGTACCACGACGATCTCGAGATCGCCGCCACGCAGCGCATCGGCCAGCGCCTTCGGCCGGTCCTCGATCAGCGTGATCTCGGCATCGGGATGGCCCGTGAGGAAGCTCGACAGGGCACGGTCGAGGGGTGCCAGCGGGGCGCCGCGCGTGATGCCGAGCTTCAGCTTCGCCGAGTGCAGCTTGGCGAAGGCCTTGGCCCGGGTCTGCGTCGCCTGCGCCTGGGCCCACAGCTCGCGCAAATGCGGCTCGGTCACCCTGCCGAGCTCGGACAGGTGCGAGTTGTTGCGCTCACGATTGAACAGCGGGCCGCCGAGTTCGTCCTCGAGCAGCTTGATCGCACGGGTGAGCGAGGGCTGCGAGACGTTGCAGCGCTCGGCGGCGCGCGTGAAGTTCTTCGTCTCGCACAGCGCCAGGAAGTAGCGAACCTGGTGCATCTCCATCGATTTTCTCCGCCCGGGCGATCTCGCCCGGCCCCACTATCCGCGCGCCGGCGTCGAGGAACAATCACCGCGAGGTGATGGAGCCGATAGCCCGGTGCTATCGGAACCCGAGAAAGCGGGCATTTCCGCTTCGAGGGCGATCGACGGAAGCTCCGGGATGGGAGGCGATGGTGCGCTCCCGACGAAAAACGGAGCTTCGACGCATGCTGGCGACCCATCCCGACATCCGCGTGGGGCCGGCACCTCTGCCCCGCCGTGCACTCAGCGGACGCGTGGCCCTCGTCACCGGCTCGACCAGCGGCATCGGCCTCGGCATCGCGAAGGCGCTGGCCGCCGAGGGTGCCGACGTCATGCTGCACGGTCTTGGTGATCGCGCGGCCTTCACCGCGCTGTGTGACGACTTGAGTGCCCGCCACGGCGTACGGGTCGACCTCGTCGCGGCCGACCTAGGGGAACCCGGTGCCGTCGCCGCGACGGTGGAACGGACCATCACCGGGCTGGGGCGCGTGGACATTCTCGTGAACAATGCCGGCATCCAGCACGTCGCACCCTTGCAGACCTTCCCCACCGAGAAGTGGGACGCGATCCTGGCCGTGAACCTCTCGGCCGCGTTCCACGCCATGCAGGCGGCCCTGCCCGGCATGACCGAGCGACGCTGGGGGCGCATCGTCAACATCGCCTCGGCGCACGGCCTCGTCGCCTCGCCCTTCAAGTCGGCCTACGTCGCGGCCAAGCACGGCCTGCTCGGGCTGACGAAGACGGCGGCGTTGGAGACGGCGCAGACCGGTGTGACGGTGAACGCGGTCTGTCCGGGCTATGTCTGGACCCCGCTCGTCGAAAAGCAGATCGAGGAGCAGGCGGCCGCCCACGGCATCGCCCGTGATGCCGTCATCCGCGACGTCCTCCTGAAGGAACAGCCGAACCGCCGCTTCACGACCGTCGAGGAGATCGGCGGGGCGGTCGCTTTCCTCTGCTCGGAGAACGCCGCCTCCATGACCGGTGCGAGCCTCGCCATCGACGGCGGCTGGACGGCGCACTGAGCCCAACGAGACCAGGGAGAGTTCCGATGCTGACGACGCCCGAGGCCCCTGCCCTTCCCAAGGAATCGATGCAGAGCATGGGCGAGGCCGCGACCGAGGTTCGAACCATCAACCTCGCTTTGCAGGGGGGCGGCGCCCACGGCGCCTTCACCTGGGGGGTGCTCGACCGGTTGCTGGAGGACGAGCGGATCGGGTTCGAGGGCGTGTCGGCCACGAGTGCCGGGGCGATGAACGCCGCCGTCATGGCCTATGGCATGGCCGAGGGCGGGCGCGAGGGTGCGCGCAAGGCATTGGCGAGCTTCTGGCGGCGCATCGCGCACGCGGCAGTGTTCAGCCCCCTGCAGCCCTCGCCGATGGACCGGCTGCTCCACAATCATCACCTCGACTACTCGCCCGTCTTCCAGATGTTCGAGCTGATGACGCGGCTGTGGTCGCCCTACGAGATGAACCCGACGAACTTCAACCCGCTGCGCCACGTGCTGGAGCAGTCGGTCGACTTCGAGCGGCTGCGCGAGCGTTGTCCGCTGAAGCTCTTCCTCTCGGCCACGAACGTGCGCAGCGGCAAGGTGCGGGTGTTCGAGACGAAGGAGATCACGCCCGACGCGGTGCTGGCCTCGGCCTGCCTGCCTTTCATGTTCCAGGCGGTCGAGATCGAGGGCGAGGCCTACTGGGACGGCGGCTACATGGGCAATCCGGCCCTGTTCCCGCTGATCTACGGCTGCGAGAGCCGCGACGTCGTCGTCGTCCACATCAACCCGCTGCGGCGCGACGACCTGCCGAAGAACGCGTCCGAGATCCTGAACCGGATCAACGAGATCAGCTTCAACAGCTCGCTCTTCCGCGAGATGCGGGCGATCGCCTTCGTCAGCCGGCTGATCGACGACGGGGCGGTCCAGGAAGGTCGCCTCAAGCGGATGCTGATCCACAGCATCGAAGCGCAGGAAGTCATGCAGGGCCTTTCCGTCCTCAGCAAGCTGAATGCCGACTGGGAGTTTCTGACCCACCTGTTCAGCGACGGCCGCGAGTATGCGGACCGCTGGCTGGAGCAGAATTTCGCTGCCGTCGGTGTCCGCTCCTCGGTCGACGTGCAAGGCATCTATCTCTGAGTTCCCCCCCGTCCGGACATCGTCCGGACTCGACTGGGCGGCGGCAGCAATGTCGCCGCCCTTTTCTTCGCCGGACACCACGATAGCCGCCGGCTAAGCTTCCGATCATCGATCGGCATTTCAGCTCGAGGCCGCAATCAAGGACTTTCGTCGACGAGGCCGGACAAGCGAGTTCGGCAGCAATGAAGGAACAGACCCGATGAGCAGTCAAAAGTTTCGCGCCGCCCTCTGCTTCCCGGCGATGCTGGCGGCGGCTGTCATGCTGGTGGGTGGTGCAGCGACGGCCGGCGAGTGCCCGGCCGACAAGGTCATGGCGGATGCACAGAAGCCGGGCCCCAGCAAACCCAAGGGTGTCACCGACACGGTGCGTGCCTCGATCGACCTCGCGAAGGAAGCACCGGCGCTCGACGGCCGCGACCTGCGCTTGCGCGAGCTCGTCATCAAGCCCGGCGGCATCGTGCCCTGGCATTCGCACGCCGAGCGGCCGGCGATCATCTACATCGTGAGCGGGACCGTCGTCGAATATGCCAGCACCTGTGCCGTGCCGCTCGTCCACAAGGCGGGCGATGTGGTGGCAGAGACCCACCCGGTCACGCACTGGTGGCGCAACGAGGGCAAGACGACCGTCAAGCTGCTCTCGGCCGACATCTTCGACGCGCGCGCGGCCGACAAGGCCAAGGCGCACGTGATGTGATCGCTGCGCGGCGGGCCGTCAGTGCCGACCCGCCGCGCCCCTCGAAAGGTCGAACGGTCATGAACGGCATGGAACAGACGGCTTCGCGGCTGGCGATGCCGCCGACGCTCTCCGCCGAGAGATGGCGTCTCGTCGCCATCGGGCTCATCAGCTTCTTCACGCTCGTCGATCTTTTCGCGACGCAGGCGATCCTGCCGTCGCTGGCCAAATCCTACGGGGTCACGCCGGCCGCTATGGGCTTCGCGGTGAATGCCAGCATGATCGGCATGGCGGTCGCCGGGCTCGTCGTCGCCGCAATCAGCCGGCATCTGGACCATCGTCTCGGCGTGACCGCGAGCCTCGTCATGCTGGCGGTGCCGACCGTGCTCCTGGCCTTCGCGCCGAACCTGACGGTATTCACGCTCCTGCGCGTGGCCCAGGGCCTCTGCATGTCGGCGGCGTTCACGCTGACCATGGCCTATCTGGCCGAGAGCAGCAGCCCGGCAGGCACGGCCTCGGCGCTGGCGGCCTACGTCACCGGCAACGTGCTGAGCAATCTCGTCGGCCGGCTCGTGTCGGCGGCGGTGGCGGATCACTTCGGTCTCGCACCCAACTTCATCTTCTTCGCAGCGCTCAACCTCGTCGGTGCGTGCCTGGCCTACGCGACACTGTCGCGTTGCGAGCGCTGCATGGCGCCGATGATGATGATGCCGCCCGGGTTCCTCACGGTGTGGCGGGATCACCTTTCCCACCCCGGCCTGCGCGCCGCGTTCGGGGTCGGCTTCCTCCTCCTCTTCGCCTTCATCGGCACCTTCACCTACGTCAACTTCGTCCTGGTCGGGCAGCCGATCGGCCTCGACCCTATGCAACTGGGTTTCGTCTATCTCGTCTTTCTGCCGGCGGCGGTGACGACGCCGCTTGCCGGCAGCCTCGTGGCGCGACTTGGCGGGCGGCGTGCGCTCTTCGTCTCGCTCGCCATCGCCGGCATCGGGCTTCCGCTGCTGCTGCCACCGAGCCTGCCTGCCGTCCTTCTAGGCCTGGCGCTCGTGGGCGTCGGCACGTTCCTCGCACAGGCCGCGGCGACCGGGCTCGTGGGGCGGCTCGCGATACGCGAGCGGGCGGCGGCGAGCGGACTCTATCTCGGCAGCTACTATCTGGGCGGTCTGGTCGGCACGGCGCTCCTGGGACAGGTCTTCGATCGACTTGGCTGGACAGCGGTCGTCGCGGTCATCGCCGGCGTGCTGGCAATAGCGGCGGCGTTGGTCCGCCGTCTGTGATCCAGCGTAGAAGTGGAACAGGCTCGATCTGGGCTAGCCGAGGCGTCGAGACCGCGGCATCATTTCGGGCATAGCGCGGCCGCCGCAGATCACGGCCGCAGGATCAGGGAGAAGTTGATGATTCGTCCGGGCCTTCGGACGGCGCTGCTTGGTGGCGCCCTGTTGTTCCTCGCCGGTGCCGCCGATGCCGGCACCCTCGTCATCAACGCCGACACCTCCGACCCCGCCCCGCGCGCGGCCTGGGAAGCGGCGGTCCAGCAGTTCCAGAAGGAAAACCCGGACGTCGAGGTCAAGTTCAACGTCTACGACCACGAGTCCTACAAGAAGTCGATCCGCAACTGGCTGACCTCGGCTTCGCCCGACGTCGTGTTCTGGTATGTCGGCAACCGGATGGGCCAGTTCGTGAAGCCGAGCCTGCTGGAAGACGTCAGTAGCGTCTACACGGACGACGTGAAGGGCAGCCTCAGCCAGGCCGCACTCGACCTCGTGACGGTCGACGGCAAGCAGTACGGCGTCGCCTACACCTATTATCAGTGGGGCCTCTACTACCGTAAGGACCTGCTGGACAAGGCCGGCATCACGGCGGCGCCGACCAGCTGGAACGGACTGCTCGAGGCCTGCGAGAAGCTCAACGCGTCCGGCGTGGCGCCGATCGCCATCGGCTCGAAGGATCTGTGGCCGACGGCCGGCTGGTTCGACTACATCGACCTGCGCGAGAACGGCTACGACTTCCACATGCAGCTGATGGGCGGCAGCGTCCCTTACACCGACCAGCGCGTGAAGAACGTGTTCGGCAAGTGGAAGGAGCTGCTCGACAAGAACTGCTTCGTGAAGAACCACGCCTCGGTCAGCTGGCAGGAGAGCCAGGCCCTGCTCTACCAGGGCAAGGCGGCGATGATGCTGATCGGCAATTTCATCGCACCGAACTTCCCGCCCGAGGTTGCGGACAAGATGGCGTTCGCACCCTTCCCGATGATCACGGAAGGCGTGGCGCTGGCGGAGGACGCGCCGATGGACTCCGTGCACGTCCCGGCGAAGGCGCAGAACAAGGAAGACGCCAAGAAATTCCTGGCCTTCGTCGCCCGGGCAGACGTGCAGGAGGCCATCAACAAGGCGCTGCTCCAGATCCCGGTGAACAAGAACGCCGGCATCGCCGACGACCGCTTCCTGGTGGCCGGCAAGGAACTGCTGGGCCAGGCGCAGCACATCGCGCAGTTCTTCGACCGCGACACCTCGGAGGACTTGGCGACGATCGGCATGAAGGGCTTCCAGGAATTCATGATCAAGCCGGATAGGATCGACGCCGTGCTCGACAATCTCGAGCGCGCCCGCAAGCGCATCTACAAGCAGTAAAGAGAGGAGCGGCCGCCGGCGCGGAGCCGGCGGCCCTTCGCCGATGGCGACGCACGCGATCCCGGCCGCCCGGGTCGCCGACAGCTGGTGGCAGCGCCACCAGATGCGGCTCACGCCGATCATCCTGCTGATCCCGGCGCTGCTCTTCTTTTCGGTCTTCGTGCTGTGGCCGATCATCGCCAGTATCAAGCTGTCGCTCTACGACTGGGACGGCATCAGCGAGCCAACCTTCGTCGGTCTCGGCAATTATGCCGAGCTCTTGACCGACCCTGTCTTCTTCACCGCGATCCGCAACAACATCTTCTGGCTCGTGGCCTACATGCTGGCCCCGGTGTTCGGGCTGGCGCTGGCGCTATTCCTGAACCAGCAGGTGTTCGGCATCCGGCTGGTGAAGTCGCTCTTCTTCTTCCCCTTCGTCATCAGCCAGGTCGTCGTCGGCCTCGTCTTCGCCTGGTTCTTCAACGCCGAGTTCGGCCTCCTGAACCAGATCTTGGCCTGGATCGGGCTCCCGCCCGTTGCACTCCTGGAAGACGAGCGCTGGGCCACCTTCGCCATCATCCTGGCGGGCCTCTGGCCGCAGACGGCCTACTGCATGATCCTTTATCTGACGGGGCTCACCGCCATCAATCCGGAACAGATCGAGGCCGCCCGCATGGACGGGGCCAAGGGCTGGCGCCTGCTCTGGCACGTCGTCCTCCCGCAGCTACGCCCGGCGACCTTCATCGCGGTCGTGGTTTGCGTCGTGGGCGCCCTGCGCAGCTTCGATCTCGTCTCGATCATGACCTTGGGCGGCCCCTACAACAGCTCCACGGTGCTCGCCTATTACATGTACGAGCAGACCTTCCTCTCGTTCCGCTACGGCTACGGGGCGGCGATCGCCGTCGTCCTCTTCCTCATCATGGACGTCTACATCACCTTTTTCCTGTGGCACATGCTGAAGCGCGAGCGGGGCTGAGCGCATGTTTCCGACCCCGATCGAGAAGACCTCGCCCCCGGTCCGTGCGGGCTACGGCATCGCCCTGCCGCTGAGCCTGATCATCTGGCTCCTGCCGCTGTTCGCCGTGATGCTGACCTCGGTCCGCTCGATCGAGGATCTGAACCGCGGCAATTTCTGGGGCTGGCCGACGGAGATCCAGTTCATCCAGAACTACTCGGCGGTGTTCACGACCTCGCCGATGGGCCGCTTCATCCTCAACAGCATCATGATCACCCTGCCGGCGACGGCGGGTGCTTTGGCCCTTTCCTGTCTCGCCGGCTACGCGCTGGCGAAGTACAAGTTTCCGGGCAACCTTGCCCTGTTCGCGATCTTCATCGCCGGCAATTTCGTGCCGTTCCAGGTGCTGATGATCCCGGTCCGGGATCTGATGATCAACACGATCCCGCTCTATGACACGATCTGGGCGCTGGTCGTCTTCCACGTCGCCTTCCAAACCGGTTTCTGCACGCTCTTCATGCGCAACTTCATTAAGCAGTTGCCGGACGCGTTGATCGAGGCCGCACGGATCGAGGGCGTGTCGGAGCTTCGGATCTTCTGGCACGTCGTATTGCCGCTGGTGCGGCCCGCGATCGCGGCCCTGGCGGTGCTGATCTTCACCTTCATCTGGAACGATTATTTCTGGGCGCTGGTGCTGGTGCAGTCGGACGATGTGCGCCCGGTCACCGCCGGGCTGCAGTCGCTGCGCGGGATGTGGCTCGCGTCCTGGCAGCTCATCTCGGCAGGGTCGATCATCGCCGCCATCCCGCCCGTCGTGATCTTCTTCCTGATGCAGAAGCACTTCATCGCCGGCCTGACCCTCGGGGCGACCAAGGAATGAGGGTCTGGTCCCTCCAGGAAGGCATGGGCGAGATCGTGCTGGTCGAGAACCCGGGCGGCGTGCCGGTCGTCGGCCGGATGGGTCACGCGTTCCAGTTCCAGGGCGCGGCGCCGGACAGCATGGAGCCGGCCCTGCACGAGCGTGCCGTGCCGAACGCGTCGTTGGACAAGGACGTGCCACCCCGCACGCTGGTGACGACCGGCGGCGAGGGTGCATTCGGGACGCCTTCGATCGCAGGCTCGCGCGCCGACGGCACCGGCTGGCTGCTGGCATTCGCGACGAAGTCCGTGGTCACCGCCGACGGGCGGATGACCGTGCGGCTTGCCGACGAGCGCAATGGGCTGGAGTTGAGTGTCGTCCTGTCCTTGCCGGCCAAGGGTCAGGTGGTCGAGCAGACCCTGACCCTGCGCAACAACGGGTCCGAGCCGTTCCGGGTCGACCGGCTGATGGCGCAGTTCTTCGTTCCCGGCGGCGACGCCGAGGTGATCACATTGGCGGGCCGCTGGGGCATGGAGTTCCAGGAGCGGCGGGAGCGCCTCGGTGTCGCGACCTGGTCGCGCATCAACCGCCGGGGCCGGACGTCACACGATGTCTTTCCGGGCGTTATCCTGGGCACGGAGACGGATCAGCCGCTGCTGCAGGATCGGCGAACCTCGGCCTTCCACCTCGCCTGGAGCGGCAACAGCGAGATCCTGATCGAGCCGTTGGACGATTCCGGGTGGGTGATCCAGCTGGGAGAGCACTGGCTGCCGGGCGAGGTCATCCTGCAGCCCGGCGAGGCAGCAACGACGCCGACGGCGCTGATGCGCGTGCCGAGCGCTCGCGGGCCGGCCACAGGCCACGCCTTCCACCGCTACCTCCGCGATCACGTCCTCTCGTGGCCCGGCACGACCATAACGCCGCGGCCGGTGACGCTGAACACCTGGGAAGGCAACTATTTCGACCTCGACGAGACGCGGCTTCGGGCCCAGGCCGAGGCGGCGGCGAAGCTCGGGATCGAGCGCTTCGTGCTGGACGACGGCTGGTTCGGCCGCCGCGACGACGACACGACCTCGCTCGGCGACTGGACCCCGCATCCGGTGAAGTTCCCGCATGGGCTGCGGCCGCTGGCGGAGCATGTGCGTAGGCTCGGCATGGAGTTCGGCCTCTGGGTCGAGCCCGAGATGGTGAGCCCGGACAGCGACCTCTTCCGGGCACATCCGGAGTGGGCGCTGCAGGTCCAGGGCCGGCCGCTGCTGACGGGCCGGAAGCAGCTTGTCCTTGATCTCGGCCGGGCCGAGGTCGTCGATCATCTGTTCACGGCGCTGGACGAGGTGCTGCGCGGGGCGCCGATCTCGTACCTGAAATGGGACATGAACCGGGACCTAACGGCCGCCGGCGACGCAACGGGCCGGCCGGGCTACCGAAAGCATGTGCTGGGGCTCTACGCGCTGCTCGACCGGCTGCGGGCGGCGCATCCCGAGGTCGAGATCGAGTCCTGCGCCTCGGGCGGCGGGCGGGCGGACTACGGAATCTTGCGGCGGACGCACCGGATCTGGACCTCGGACGGCACCGATCCGCTGACCCGCATCGCCATCCAGCGCGGCTTCTTGCGCTTCTTCCCGCCCGAGATCATGGGGGCGCACGTCTCGGCCTCGCCCAACCACCAGACCGGGCGAACCTACAGCCTCGCCTTTCGGGCCATCGTCGCCTTGCCGGGCCATTTCGGGGTCGAGCTCGACCCGCTCCGGCTCGATGATGCGGAACGGGCGGAACTCGCGGGCTGGATCGCCCTGCACAAGCGCTTACGACCCCTGCTGCACCGGCCCGGCATCGCGATCCAGGACATCCCGGATCAGTCCGGGCGGTCGGGTTGGGCCTTTATCGACGAGGACGCGACCGTGCTGATCCTCGTCCAGGAACGACAGCAGGAGACGCGCATCCCGCCGCCGCTATGGGTGCCGCTCCATCCCTCCACCAACGGCCGCTTCCGTCTGTCCTTACCGGCACCGCAACGACCGTCGTGGCCGCGTGCGACGGCGACCCAGAAGGCGCTGCTCGACGGCTCGCTGGTGCTGGGCGGCGGCGAATTGGGACGGTTTCCGCTGCAACTCCCGGAACTGGCGCCGCAGAGCGGCCTCGTCATCCTGTGCGAGACGGTGAAGGAATAACGACCATGGCCACCGTCAATCTGCGCGGCGTGCACAAGCGGTTCGGGGACGTTCCCATCATCAAGGGTGTGGACCTCGACATCGCCGATCACGAGTTCTGCGTCTTCGTCGGCCCGTCCGGCTGCGGGAAGTCCACCCTGCTCCGGCTCGTCGCCGGGCTCGAGGTCATCAGCGAGGGGCGGCTCGAGATCGGCGGGCGCGACATGACGAAGACACCGCCGGCCAATCGCGGTGTGGCCATGGTGTTCCAGTCCTACGCCCTCTACCCGCACATGACCGTGGCCGAGAACATCGGCTTCGGCCTCAAGATGGCGCGCGCTCCCAAGGCCGAGATCGAGACGAAGGTCGGCCGCGCGGCGCAGATGCTGCAGCTCACGCACCTCCTGGAACGCAAGCCGGCGCAGCTGTCGGGCGGGCAGCGCCAGCGCGTCGCGATCGGGCGCGCCATCGTCCGCGAGCCCGACGTGTTCCTGTTCGACGAGCCGCTCTCGAACCTCGACGCGGCCCTGCGCGTGCAGATGCGGATGGAGCTGGGCCAGCTGCACCAGGATCTCGACGCAACGATGATCTACGTCACCCACGATCAGGTCGAGGCGATGACCATGGCCGACAAGATCGTGGTGCTGAACGGCGGCCTGATCGAACAGGCGGGCTCGCCCTTGGAGCTGTACCACCGGCCGCGCAACACCTTCGTCGCCGGCTTCATCGGCAGCCCGAAGATGAACCTCCTGAAGACGCGGGTCTCGGCGGTGACGGACGGCAGCGCCGCGGTCGACCTACCGGGCGGAGGCACGATTCCGCTGCCCGTGCCGGCGGGCCGGGTGCGGCAGGGTCAGGAGGTCACCCTCGGCGTGCGTCCGGAGCATCTGCAGGCCGGCCGGCCGGGCGAGGCCAAGCTCGACGGCAACGTGCGGCTGGCCGAGCATCTGGGGGCAGAGACGTTGCTCCATGTCGAGCTGAACGGTGGCGCACCGCTCACCGTGCGGGCCGACGGGCTCGACCGGCACCGGCCGGGCGATCCGATCAGCGTCGGCCTCGACACCCGCTGCTGCCACCTCTTCGACGACAAGGGGCAGGCGATCCTCAACGGCTCGCTGCTCGACGGCCAGGGCTGATGCTGGGGGTCTGCTACTATCCCGAGCACTGGCCGGAGGACTGGTGGGCCGAGGACGCGCGGCGGATGCGCGAGATCGGCATCACTTATGTCCGCATCGGCGAGTTCGCCTGGAGCCGGATCGAGCCGGAGCGGGATCTCTTCGATTGGGAGTGGCTCGACCGGGCGATGGACGTGCTGGGAGCGGCCGGCCTCAAGGTCGTGCTGGGCACGCCGACGGCGACGCCACCCAAATGGCTCGTCGACGGTCATCCCGAAATGCTGGCGGTCGACCGCGAGGGTCGCCTGCGGGGCTTCGGCTCGCGGCGGCACTACAATTTCTCGGACCCGTCCTGGCACGCGGAGACGGACCGGATCGTCGAGGCGATCGCGAAGCGATACGGCCGGCACCCGGCACTCGTGGGTTGGCAGACCGACAACGAGTATGGCTGCCACGATACGATCCTGAGCTATGCCACGGCCGATAGGATCGCCTTCCGCGACTGGCTACGCCGCCGCTACCAGACCCCTGGGCAACTGAACGAGGCTTGGGGCAACACCTTCTGGAGCATGGAGCTGCGGGACTGGGCCGAGGTGGAGCTGCCGAACCTCACCGTGACCGAGGCCAATCCAGCGGCCTGGCTCGACTTCTGGCGCTTCGCCTCGGACCAGGTGGTCGCCTACAACCGAAGGCAGGTTGAGATCATCCGGGCGCATTCGCCGGACCGCTGGATCACCCACAACTTCATGGGCCTGTTCCACGACTTCGACCATTGGGCGGTTGGCGCGGATCTCGATTTGTCGTCGTGGGACAGCTACCCCCTGGGATTCGTCGAGCGGTTCCCGTTCACGGAGGCCGAGCGCAACCGCTGGGCCCCGACCTCGCATCCCGACATGGCGTCGTTCCACCACGACCTCTATCGCGGCGTCGGCCGTGGGCGCTGGTGGGTGATGGAGCAGCAGCCGGGGCCGGTGAACTGGGCGCCGTGGAACCCGACGCCGCTGCCCGGGATGGTCCGGCTGTGGACTTGGGAGGCGCTGGCCCACGGGGCCGAGGTCGTCTCCTACTTCCGATGGCGGCAGGCGCCGTTCGCCCAGGAGCAGATGCATGCGGGCTTGAACCGGCCGGATCGGGCGCTGTCGCCCGGGGGGCACGAGGCGACGCGGGTCGGGCGCGAGTTGCAGGCCCTGAGCCTGGGCCCGAGCCGACCGGCCGAGGTGGCGTTCCTCTTCGACTACGAGGCGTCCTGGATCACCCGGATCCAGCCGCAGGGGGCCGACTTCTCCTATCTGGAGATGACCTACCGCTGGTATGAGGCGCTACGCCGGCTGGGGCTCGACGTCGATTTCGTCCGACCCGGGGCGCCGCTCGACGGCTACCGGGCGGTGATCGTGCCGACGCTGCCGCATGTGAGCGACGCTGCCCTGCGGGCGTTCCAAGCCTGCACCGGCGTCGTGCTGTACGGCCCCAGGACGGGGTCGAAGACGCGGAGCTTGTCCATTCCGGAGACGCTGCCGCCGGGACCGCTGCAGGCGCTGCTGCCGATGCGTGTGGCCGAAGTCGCCTCGCTCCGGCCGGGGCTGGAGGTCGAGGTGTCCGGTAGCGTCGCCGGTAGTGCACGGCGCTGGCGCGAGCGGGTCGAGACGAGCCTGACGCCGCTCGCGACGTTCCCGGACGGCAGCGCAGCATTCGTAGCTCGGGGTAACCATCACTACCTCGCCAGCTGGCCAGATGGGACGCTGCTCGATGCCGTGCTCCGCCACGTTCTGGCCGCGGCCAGCGTGACGCTCACGCCGGTGCCGGACCATGTCCGCCTGCGGAGGCGGGGCGATCTCACCTTCGCCTTCAACTACGGCCCCGAGCCGTGGCCACTGCCGGAGGGCGCCCGGCCTGTCATGGGCGATACCGTCGTGGGGGCGCAGGATCTCGCCTGCTGGCGCGCCGGCTGAATCGGCGAAGACCCCGTCGCGTCGACTTACGGTGCAGGCTATCTCTCGCCCGGGCCGCATGGGAGATGCCGGATGACGGGTCGCGGGTTCGAGGTCGTGGCACCGACACGGGACAAGCTCGGCGAGAGCATCCTGTGCCATCCTGTCGACAAGACGCTATGGTGGATCGACTGCTTCGGGCCGACCGTGCACCGGTTGGACCCCCGGACCGGCGAGCGAATGGATCTCACCATCGAAAGTGCGAAGCTGATCGGCTCGCTGACTTTCGCCAGAGGGGGGCGGCTGATCCTGGCACTCGACGACGCCATGGTGCTGTTCGATCCGGCAACGGGTGCCCGGCAGACCTTTTCGGCCCCCGAGGCCGGGCGCGATGCCGTGGCGATGAACGACAGCAAGGTGACGCGCGACGGCAAGGCACTCTGGGCCGGCAGCTACGACGTGGGCGAGGTCGAGCCGCGCGGCGTGCTGTGGCGTATCGGGCCGGACGGTACCGCCACGATCGGCGATGCGGGCTTCGCCGTCAGCAACGGCCCCAGCTTCTCCCCGGACGGCCGGATCCTTTATTTCAGCGACAGCATGGCAAGACGGGTGATCGCCTACGAGATCCTGGGCAGCCGCCTGGGTCCCCGGCGCATCCTCACGACGCTGAGCGAGGAGGAGGGCGTTCCGGACGGCCTGACCGTCGATGCGCGGGGCCGGATCTGGTGCGCCTGCTACGGCGGTGGTCGCGTCCTGTTGCTCGGACCCGACGGCGAGCGGCTCGACGAATTGAAGGTGCCGGCTACTTTCGTAACAAGCACCTGCCTCGGCGGCGAGGATCTGAAGACGCTCTACATCACGACCGGCCAGAATCCGACGCCGGGAGAGGTGGACGGAGCGGTGTTCTCCTGCCGGGTCGACGTTGCGGGCCTGCCTGAACCGATCTTCGGGGTAGCCTAACCCGCGAGCCGGGCGGCGTAGGCGGGGCTCAGCTCGCAGCCGAGGCCGGGGGCGGTGGGCAGCGGGACGAGGCCGTTCTCGACCACGGGCTCCGGCACGACGAGATCGCGGCGGAGCGGGCTGTCGTAGACGGCGGGCGAGAGGAACTCGAAAAAGGGCGAGGCCGGGCAGGCCGCCTGGAAGTGCATGCCGGCATGGACCAGGATCCCCGTCTTCCAGCCGTGCGGGATGACCTCCACGCCCATCAGCTCGCAATAGTCGGCGATGCGGCGGATCTCGGTCAGGCCGCCGCAGCGGGCGATGTCGGGCTGGACGACGGCGACCTTCCCGATCTCGACCCATTCCCGGATCTCGAAGCGGGTGGCCGCCATCTCGGCCCCGCAGATGCGGATCGGCGAGACGGCAGCGAGGCGCGCGTGGCCGTGCAGATCGTCGTGCTGCAGCGTGGCCTCGGCGAAGTAGATGTTGCAGTCGGCGATCTGCTGCAGCACCCAGCGCGCGTCGTGCCAGCTCGACCAGCGATAGCCGAAATCGAGCGCCATGGTGATGCCGTCGCCGAGCAGGCGCCTGCCCTCCTTGATGTAGCCGACGAGCTCGGCGTCGGTGGCGGTGTGCTCGAACAGCACTTCCATCTTCACTGCCCGGAAGCCGGCGGCGAGCGCTCGCTCGAACTGGGCGGCGGTGCCGTCCATGATCCGGGCGGCCGACATCTCGGACCCGGTGCCGGCGTAGATCGTGCAGTAGGGACGCAACGTTGAGCGCCTGGCGCCGCCCATGAGCTTGTAGGCGGGCACGCCCAGCTGCTTGCCGGCGAGGTCGTGGAGCGCGATGTCGATGCCCGAGATGGCGTGGATGCCGAGGCCGCGGCAGCCGGGGAACAGGGTGCCGGTGTAGAGGCGTTCCCAGAGGGCCGTGATCTCTACCGGGTCGGCACCCAGCAGGATGTCGACCGGGCGGCGGCTCCAGCCATGCGCGGTCGGCATCTCGACGAAGGATTTCACCACCTCGGGCGGGGCGTCGGACTCGCCGATGCCGGTGCGACCGTCGGCGTCGGTGAGACGGATGACGACCGTGTCGGCGGAGCCGTCGAGGCTGTCCTGGCCGACCACCACCTCGCGCACCGGAAGGGCCTCGACCTTGACGATGGGCGAGATCATGCCGGGACCCCTTCGCGGACGGGCGGCATCGCCGCGACGGCACGGCGCGCCAGATCGTCGGGTTCCAGATGGCAGCGCAAGCGGTGGCCGCCGCCGAGTTCGCGCCAGGGCGGGACGGTCGACATGCAGACTGAGCCCTGGATCTGCCAGGGACAGCGGCCGGCGAACGGGCAGCCCTGGTCCGGATCGGGAGTGGCAGCACCGGCCCCGGCGGGCAGACGGACGCGCGCGCCGAGGTGCAGCGCCGGCTGCGCCATCAGGAGGGTGAAGGTGTAGGGGTGGAAGGGCGGCGAAAAGAGGGACGCGGTCGGTCCCGTCTCCATCAGGCGGCCGCGGTAGAGCACGGCGACGCGGTCGGCGATCTCGCGGACGACGGCGAGGTCGTGCGAGATGAAGAGCATGGCGACGCCGGTCTTGGCCCGCAGCGTCTCCAGCAGGTCGAGCACGCTCGCCTGGACCGAGACGTCGAGGGCGGAGAGGATCTCGTCGCAGAGCACGAGATCGGGCTCGACCACGAGCGCCCGTGCGATGGCGACGCGCTGGCGCTCGCCGCCCGACAACTCGTCGGGGTAGCGGGCGGCGAAGGCGGCATCGAGGCGGACGGCGGCCAGTGCATCGACCAGGCGGCGCGCGGTGCCGTCGTCGCTCGGGAAGAAGAAGCGGCGGGCGCGGGACAATGCCTCGCCGATGGTGAGCCGCGGGTTCAGCGACGCGTCCGGGTTCTGGAAGACGTACTGGATGCGCCGGCGCTGGTCGGCGGTGCGGTGTCGAAGATCGCCCGGCAAGGCGGCACCGGCGAAGCTCAGGGTGCCGCGGAGCGGCGGGAGCAAGCCGGCGATCGCGCGGGCCGCCGTCGACTTCCCGCTACCGGACTCGCCGACGAGGGCCACCACCTCGCCTTTGCTGATGGTGAGGTCGAGGCCGGCGACGACGGGAGGAGGTGGCGAAAGACGGCGAACGGAGTCGAGCAACGAAGGCTTGACGTAGGACAGATCGAGGCCGCGCACGTCGAGGAGCGGGGCGCTCGTCGAGCCGCGTGACGCAATGGTCCTGGACGAGCGTCGCTGGACAGGTGGCAAGTCGCGCCAGCGGCGGCAGGCGACGGCGTGCCCGGGCCGGACGGGCTGCTGGATCTGGCGTTCCGCGAGACAGGCGGGCTCGGCGTAGGGGCAGCGCGGGGCGAAGGGGCAGCCGGGCGGCAGGGCCTCGCGACGGAGCATGCCGGTCAGAGCCTCGCCGCCGGCGTCGTGGCCCGGGATCGTGGCGATCAGGCCGCGCGTGTAGGGATGGGCCGGGCGGGCGAACAGCTCGGCGGTCAGGCCGATCTCGACGAGGCGGCCTGCGTACATGACGCCGATGCGGTCGGCGATCTCGGCCAGCAGCGCCAGGTCGTGGGTGACGTAGAGCATCGCCGTGCGATGCCGGGCGCGGAGGTCGGCCAGCAGCGAGACGATCTGCTGCTGGGTGGTGACGTCGAGGCCCGTGGTCGGCTCGTCGAGCACGAGGAGGGCCGGGTTGCAGGCCAGCGCCATGGCGATGGCGACGCGCTGCTGCTGGCCGCCCGAAAGCTGGTGCGGCCAACGGCGGCCGATGGTCGTGGGCGCGGGCAGGCCGACGTCGCGGAAGAGGTCGGCGACCCGGGCATCTATACGGTCGGCGGGCACGCTGCGGTGGCGGCGCAGTTCCTCGGCGACCTGCTCCCCGACGCGCATGGCGGGATCGAGGGCCGTCGTCGGGTTCTGCGGAACGAGGGCGACGCGGGCACCGCGCAGCATGTCGAGCGATTTGCGGTCGAGGCGCAGCAGGTCGTCGCCATCGAGGCGGACGTTGCCGGCGAGGATCCGGGCCGAGGGCTGCTTCCAGCCGAGGAGCAGGTAGGCGAGCGTGGACTTGCCGCAACCGGACTCGCCGACGAGGCCCAGGATCTCGCCCGGGGCGATGTCGAGGGTGACGCCGTCCAGCACCTGCGTGCCGCCATAGGCGAGCCCGAGATCGGCGATGCTCGCCAGGGCCGTCACGGCGTGCGGCGGCCGGTGCGGCCGAGGACGCGGGCAAGGCCTTCGGTGAAGAGGTTGAGGCCGATGACCAGCGACGCGAGGGTGAGGCCCGGGCCGAGAAGCGCGGAGGGCGTGGTCCAGATGAGGTCGCGGTTCTCGCTCATCATGCGGCCCCATTCCGGCAGGGGTGCCCGCACGCCGAAGCCGAGAAAGCCCAGCGAGCCGATGAGGATCGGCGCGTAGCCGGCGCGAAGGGCAAACTCGACGAGCAGGGGCCCGCTGCAGTTGGGCAGGATCTCACGACCGACGATGGAGAAGGCGCTTTCGCCGCGGAGCCGTGCCACCGTGACGTAGTCGCGGGTGGCGACGTCCATGCCGGCGGCGCGGGCGACGCGCGCGACGCGGGGTGCGTAGACCAGCGCCACAACGAGGACGAGCAGGCGAAGGTCGCCCGCACCCGACGGTCCGGCGATGGCGACGATCAACAGCGCCAGGATGAGAAACGGGATGCTGATGATCGCATCCGTAAGGCGCATCAGAACCTCGTCGAACCAGCCGCGCAGATAACCGGACAGGAGGCCCAGGGCACCGCCGATGGCCACCCCCAACGCGGTGCCGGAGATGGCCAGCAGGATGACGATGTGACCGCCATAGAGGACGCGGCTGAAGACGTCGCGGCCGCTCTGGTCGACGCCGAAGGGATGCGCCCAGCTGGCGGGTGCCACGGGCGGACCGGCCTTGATGTCCTGCCAGCCATAGGGGGTCCAGACCCAGCCAATGCCGGCGGCGATCAGGTGCAGGGCGAGGATCGCCGCACCGACCCAGAAGGCCACGGGTGCGGTCGCGCGCAGCCGGGAAACGAAGCTCCGCGGCGCCGTGCCGGCAGGGATCGCGATGCTAGCCGCCATCAGGCCGTGCGCAGGCGCGGGTTGAGGAGGATGGCGGCGATGTCGGCGACGAGGTTGGCGGCGATATAGACCGTGGCGGCGATCAGCACGGTGGCGGCGATGACGGGCTCGTCCAGCAGTTTCAGCGCATCGACCATGAGGCTGCCGAAGCCCGGGAACGAGAAGACGCGCTCGACCACGACCACGCCGCCGATCAGGTAGGCGAGATTGAGCGCGGTGATGTTGAGCGTGGGGACGAGGGCGTTGGGCAGCGCATGCCGCCAGATCACGCGGGCGGGGCCGAGACCTTTCAGCTCCGCCATGCGGATGAAGTCGGCGTCCAGGATCTCGATCAGATTGTCCCGCAGCATGCGCACGGCATAGACGCCCATGATGAGGGCGAGCGTCACGGCCGGCAGCACGCAGGCGGCGAGCTTGGCGCCGAACGGTGTGGACGCCGAGATCACCGACATCGCCGGCAGCCAGTGGAGGAGCACGGCGAAAACGAGCAGCAGGATCGTGGCGATCAGGAAGTCGGGCATCGAGAGCAGGACGAGGGTCACCACCGAGAGCACGTGATCGACCGGGCGGTGCCGGCGGATCGCCTGGACGACGCCGATGCAGAGGCAGAACGGGACGTAGAGCAGGAAGGCGAGGCCGCCCATCCAGGCGGTGTTGGCGAGGCGCGGCGCCAGCACCTCGCCGACCGGCCGCTTGCTGGTGAGCGAGCGGCCGAGATCGCCACGGGCCACCCCACCCAGCCAGTTCAGGTAGCGCTGCCACAAGGGCACATCGAGGCCCATCTGCAGGCGTAGGACCTCGACCTGCTCCGGCGTCGAGTCCCTGCCCGCCAACCGGGTCGCGGCATCGCCGGGGATGGCCTCGACGGCCGCGAACACGATGATCGAGACCAGGAGCAGCGTGAACAGCGAGGTTAGGATCCGGCCGGCGATCAGCCGCGGCAGCATGAGCCGGGTCCCGGTCCGGCTGCCGACGGCGATCGCGCGCCGAAGCTCACGAGCAGTGCAGATCCTCGAAGTTCAAGTTGAAGTTCTGCACGTGCGGCGTGTAGCCGGAGCAGCCCTCGCGCAGGGCCAGCACCTGGTGGATGAACATCGGGATGATCACCCCGCCTTCCTCCGCCAGCATCTTTTGCGCCTGCTTGTAGAGGTCGGTGCGGGCCTGGTCGTCGACGGTGACCGCGGCCTTGGCCAGGAGCGCGTCGTACTCGGGACGCATCCAGTGCGTCTCGTTCACGTTCGAGGTCTGCACATAGGGATAGCTCAGCCCGTCGGTCGGCGGCCGCATCGACCAGGCCGAGGTGACCATCGGGTGCTTCAGCCAGACCGAGTCCCAGAACGTGTCGGCGGGCGTCTCGACCACGTTCACCGTGATCCCGGCATCGGCCATCATCTGGGCGAAGGACTGGCCCATCTTCAGCATGCCGGGAACACCTTCGGCGGTGTACAGCTCGATGTTCAGGCCGTTGGGGTAGCCTGCCTCGGCCAGCAGCTGCTTCGCCTTGGCGACGTCACGGGCCGGTGCGGTGGTGGTGTAGGCGTTGCTGGAGCTCAGCGGGACGGGGTTGTCGTTGCCGACCTCGCCGTAGCCCAGCAGCACCGAGTCGACGAGCGCCTGGCGGTCGACGGCGAGCTTCATCGCCTGGCGGACGCGGTTGTCGTCGAACGGCTTGGTGTCCGTCCAGACCGAGACCGTCATCGAGTTCGAGGCACCCGTCTCCATCAGCTGCACGCTCGGATTAGCTTTCAGCGCGGCGATGGCCGTCGGATCGACGTTGAGGGCCAGATCGACCTCGCCCGCCATCAGGGCCGAGGTGGCGGCGACCGCCTCCTGGGCGACGGTGATGCGCAGGCAGGGGGCCGCGGGCTTGCCGGCCTTCCAGTAGTTCGGGTTGGCCTTCAGCAGGCGGACGGGCGCGTTCGGCGTGAACTCCTCCTGCATGAAGGGCCCGGTGCCGTCGCCCTTGAGGCGCAGCGACTCGGTGGTGGCCCCTTCCGGCACGATGTTGGTGAACTTGTTGGTGATCATCAGCGGCAGCTCGGCCACCGGCTGCGGTGTCGAGAAGACGACCGTCAGCGGATCCTTCGCCTCGATCGTGGCGTCTTTGAGGAAGCCCAGCGGGGCGGAGCCGCCGGAGCCCGTGGCCGGGTCGAGGATGCGCTTGAAGGTGTAGACGACGTCGGCGGCACCGAACGGCTTGCCGCTTTGGAACTTGACCCCGTCGCGCAGCTTGAAGGTCCAGGTCTTGCCGTCCTCGGAGACCGACCAGGACTCGGCCAGCTCCGGCACCACCTTGAAGTTCTCGTCGACGTCGACGAGCCGGTTGTAGACGGCGAAGATGTGGTAGGCGTCGTCGCCCGAGTGCATGGACGCGGGGTCCATCGACTGCTTCTCGCCGCTCCACTCGTAGCCCAGCACGCGGACGCATCCATCCTGTGCTCGGGCGGCAGCGGAACCGGCGACGAGTGTCCCGACACCCAGTAGGAGGAGTGCGGCACGCTTTCGGCTGATTTTCATCTTGGCCTCCCCAGAGACATTTCGATTTGAAGTCTGGCAACGAATCGCTAGCTTGACCAGTAAAACCGCACGCTTATCAGGTCAGGCTCATGAACTCGCGCACGCTGCCCTTCGCCGGGGCCGAGCCTAGCGCGCCGATCACGGACGGGAGCGGCGATGCCCCGGCTTGAGGGCGTCGTCTGGGACCACCCCCGCGCGACCGTGCCGATCGCGGCGGCGACCGACGCGTTTTTGAAGCTGCGTCCGGACGTCGACCTCGTCTGGCACCGGCGGCCGCTGTCGGCCTTCGAGTTCGAGCCGATCGCGGAGACGGCGGCGGGTGCCGACCTCCTGATCTTCGATCACCCCTTCTGCGGCGACATCGTGGCGAGTGGATGCCTGCTGCCGGTCGACGGTTTGGCCGAGGGCGACTTCGTCGGCCCGTCGCTCGCCACCTACCGCCTCGGCGGTCACGTCTGGGCAGTCCCGATCGATGCCGCGTGCCAGATGTCCGTCTGGCGGCCGGACCTGCTGTCGCGGCTGGATGCCGAGCCGCCGCGGACCTGGATCGAGACGATTGACCTCGGGCGGAAGGCCGCCCCGAGGGGTTTACGCGTCGCCGTCGCGTTCGCGGGCGTGCACGCGTTCATGAGTTGGTACAGCCTATGCGCCAGCCTCGGGCGGGCGTGCGCCGTGGAGCCCGACGCACCGCTCGTCGATCGTGGGACGGGCATCCAGGCCCTGGAGTTGCTGCGCGACCTCGCGGCCGTCGCCGATCCGCGCTCCGTGGACTGGAACTCGATCGCCCTGCAGGACGCGCTGGCCCGCGAGCCGGACCTCGTCTTCTGCCCGGCCGTCTACGGCTTCGCCACCTATGCCGAGCCGGACCGTCCGACGCCGCTGCGCTTCGGCCCGCTCGCCGGGGCGGGACCCATGCCACATGCCGGTTCGACCATCGGCGGGGCGGGGCTCGGCATCTCGGGGCGGGTGCGGGACGATCCGGCGAGGGAGGAAGCGGCACGCGCCTTCGCCCGGTTCGCCTCCCTGCCCGTAACACAGATCGAGCTGTTCGGGCGCAACCGGGGCCAGCCGGCCCGAATCGAGGGCTGGACGGATCCCGATCTGGACGCGCGGTTCGGCGGCTTCTTCACGGCGACCCGGCGCACGCTCGAGGCGGCGTGGGTGCGCCCGCGCTTTCAGGGATACCTCAAGTTCCAGCATACCGGCGGCCGCATCGTCGAAGCGTTTCTGCGCGGCGACGGCACGCCGGCGGCGACACTGCAGCGACTCGAGACAGCCTGGAACGACCCCAACCTACCGGAGGCCTGATGCGCATCACGGACGTGACGGTGACCCAACTGCGGGTGCCGGGCTGGACGGCGGAGACCTTCGACGGGTCGTATGACGACTGCGTCGTCGAGATCCACACCGACGAGGGCATCACCGGCCTCGGCGAGGTCGACAGCCTGCCGGCCGGTATCGCGGCGGTGATCCTGGCCCCGTCCTCGCACACCGGGGCGCGGGGTCTGCGTGAGGTGCTGCTGGGGCAGGACCCTCTGGAGATCGAGGCGCTGTGGCAGCGGATGTACGACGCCACCTGCTATATCGGCCGGCGCGGCCTCGTCATCCACGCCATCGCCGCCCTCGACATCGCGCTCTGGGACCTGAAGGGGAAAGCGCTCGGCAAACCGGTCGCCTCGCTGCTGGGCACGCCGCGGCGCGACCGGGTGCTGGCCTACGGCACGGTCTATCCGCTGGGCGAGACGCCGGACGAGGTGCGGCGCACCATCGACCGCGGGCTGGGCCTGGGGCTGCGCGCGATCAAGATCGTGGCCGACCCGCACTGGCACCACGACCTGGCCCGCACGGAGAAGCTGATCCGCACCGCGCGCGAGCATGTGGGTCCGGACATCATGCTGATGTGCGATGCCGCCACCGCCTGGACCAAAGCCGAGGACGGCCTGCCGCTGATGCCGGTGTTTAAGGAGTGCGGCTTCGAATGGCTGGAGGCCCCGCTACCGCTCGACGATCTCCAAGGGCACGCCCGCTTTCAAGGCTGGGGCATCCCGATCACGGGCGGCGACCTGGGGCTGACCACGCGCTTCGAGTACGAGGCGATGCTCGACGTCGGCAAGGTTGACGTCGCCCAGCCCGACATCACCATGCTGGGCGGTCTCACCGAGATGATGCGCCTCGCCGCCATGGTGAAGCAGCGCGGCAAGCGGATCGTGCCACACGGCTACAAGACGAACATCACGATCGCGACGAACCTCGCGTTCCTGTCGCAGCACTGGGCCGACGAGTCGCTCGAATACTCGACGAGCCAGTCGCCCCTGCGCTGGGAACTGACGGAGCAGCGGTTCGAGATCGACGGCAGCGGCCATGTCGACGTGCCGGACGGCCCGGGGCTGGGTGTCAGCCTCGATCAAGCTGCCGTCGAGCGGTTCAGGGTGAACGCTCACTGATCGGACCCCGCTGACGACTGGCGGCCGCGGCCGAGACAAGTGGGCCTCGCAACCGCTCAGGGAATAGCTTCACCCCAGGTTGCCGGCCTGCGCCGGCCGATCCGCCAGCGATACTGTGCTGCGAGGTGGATGAGGATCGCAGCACCGACGAGCGCGCCGCCGAAGACGGTCGCGGTCGACGGCGTCTCGCCGATGACGAGCCAGACCCAGAAGGGTGCGAGTGGCGTTTCGAGTAGCGTGAGCAGCACGGCTTCTCCCGCGGGCACGCGCCGCGAGCCGAGGATGAAGAGGACGAGGCCCAGTGCCATCTGGAGCGTGGCGAATAAGGCGAGCCAAGCGAGCTTCTCGGCTCCGGGAACCGCCGGTGCAGCGAGCGGCCAGGTCACGGCAGCCGTGATCGCCGCCGAAAGGAGGGCTGCGGGTGTCAGGTCGAAGGTTCGACGCACCCTGATCAGGAGGGTCATGACGGCCAGCATCAAGGTCATGAGCACGGCCATCGCGTTGCCGACCAGATGCCGCTGTCCGGCTTCGCCCGACACGACGATCGCGACCCCCAGAAAGGAGATCGCACCGGCCGCGATCACGCCGAAGCCGGGCCGCTCGCGGAGGCACAGCCAGGCGAGGCCGGCCGTGATGATCGGCGCCGTGGCATAGATGACGGCGACGTCGGCGACGGAGGTCATGTTCAGGGCGAGGATGAAGGTGACGGACACGAGCACGTCGCACCCGGCGACCATCAGGCCGCCAGCACCCGTAAGGCGGAGTGCCCCTATCATCCGCCTGCCGTGCACGACGAGCAACATCGCCGACAGGGCACCCGTCGCGAACAAACCTCGCCAGAATAGTATCGTCCAGGAATCGAGTTGGACGATGCGCACGAACACGCCGGCCGTGCTCCATGCGATCGCGGCTCCGATCAACAACGAGACGCCGACAACGTGCTGGCGCGGATCGGACGGCATGACAGGGCCTCGCTCCTCGTTGTGCCTCGGACCGAGACGAGCAGTTGTGCCGTCACTAAAGGTTATCGTGTGATTCCGGCGTGCGTTTTCCCACACCGATGGCAATTCGGGAGCACTCGGACTGGCTACCTCAGAAGCGGCGCATGGCGCGACTTACTGGCGGAGCCGACGCGGAGTGCACTTGACAGTAAGAGAGCAGTAATGCCCAGCTTCAGTAGGTTTATTTCAAGTCCGAGTCCGCGCGCAAGTGCGCAGCACCCATACGGTTATGGCACATCTCAGCTCTGCTCGAGCTGGAAGGAGAAGTAGCGGCGGCGGATGGCGTCGAAGGTGCCGTCGCTGCGGATCTGCTGGAGGGCGGCGTCGAGATCGTTGCGCAACGCGTCGTCGCCCTTGCGCACGGCGATGCCGATGCCGTCGCCGAACCAGGCAGGATCGGCGAAGCGGGGACCGGTCAGGGTGAAGTCGCGGCCCCGTTCGACGTCGAGGAACTGGACGCGGCTCGCGACCTCCTCGGTCAGGACCGTGTCGAGCCGGCCGAGCGCCAGATCGATATAGAGTTCGGAGAGGTCCGCATAGCGCTGGATCTTGGCCGCGGGATACGTGGCCGAGACGAAGCGGTCCTGCACGGTGCCACGACGCACGCCGACCTTCTTGCCAGCCAGACCCGAAGGCGAGATCTCGAGCGTCGATCCCCGCCGGACGACGAACCGGTTCGGCGCGACGTAGAACGGCTTCGTGAAGTCGGCCGCCTTCTTGCGAGCCTCGGTGATCGACAGCGTCGGCACGAAGTCGACCGCACGGCTCTGCAGCTTCTGCGCGAAGTCCGGGATGCGCGACGGCAAGAAGGTGCAGGTCACGTCCATACGCGAGCAGAGCGCCCGCGAGAGGTCGGCGTTGAAGCCCGCGAACTCGCCCGCATTGTCGATATAGGCGAAGGGCGGCGACGCGGTCTCGAGGCCGACCCGCAGCTCGCGCCGGTCGGCGAAGGCCGGCACCGATCGGCCGGCGGCGAGGAGAAGGAGAAGAAGGCCGCGGCGGCGCATCTCAGCTCCCCTTGTCGCCGGTCGCCGGTCCGAAACGGCGCAGCTGATCGTTCAGCAACATCAGCTCGCTCGTCGGATCCACCGAGCGTTCCAGGATGCGATGGACGGAGGCCGAGAACTCGTCGCTGATCCGCTCGTAGTTCCGCCCGGCTGCCTGGAACGGTCGCTGAATGGCGGACTCGAAGGCCATGCGCAGGGTCGGATAGTCGGGGCGGACCTTGAGGAGTTCCGCGTCCTCGTAGAGGTCCGGCCGCGTCGGATCGCCCTGTCCGGCTAGGGCGCGCTCCTTCTGCATCTCGACCGAGGTCAGCCAGCGGACGAGGTCGACGGCGAGGTTCGGGTGTCGCGAATAGCGCGACACGGCAAGGCCGTAGCCACCCATCACAGGCGCATACCGACCGGTGGGACCTTCACCGGCCGGAAGCGGTGCCACGCCGACCTTCTGCCAGAGCGGACTGCCGGTGCCGGTCGCGTAGGGAATGGCGACGGACCAGTAGCGAAGGAAGCCGATCTCGCCGGCGAGAAAGCGACTGAGACCTTCCGGTCCATCCATGTCCAGGACCTGGGGCGGCGAGATGGCGCCGACCCAGGACGTCGCCTGACTGAGGGCAACGCCCACGGCGGGATTGGTAACGGTCGGGCTGCCGTCGGGGGCCAGGATGGGCGGCACACCCTTGCTGGCGATCCATTCCGCGGCACAGATCGTCAGACCTTCCTCGGCCTTGCCGTACCAGAGAAAACCCCAGAAGTTGCTCTTTCCCGCCGCTCGTTGCGCGTCCTGCACATCCCGCGCGGCACTAGCCAGGTCCTCCCAGGTTCGCGGCACCGCGAGCCCGCGCTCGGCGAGCAGGTCGGAACGGTAGAACAGCCGACTCACCGCCATGACCCACGGTACGGCGAAGACCTCGCGGTCGCGGGTGAAGCTCAGCACGGCGGACGAGAAGTGGTCCGAGAGGTCGCGGCCCAGCGGTTCCTTCAAGTCGACCAGATAAGGCTGGAGTCGGCTCACCCAGGGAGTGTCGACCTCGATCACGTCGAGGTCGTGATTGCCGATCTGGAGCAACTGGTCGACGAGGTCCCGGTGGCGATTGGCGTCTGACCCGAAGCGCAGCACCCGGACCTCGTGGCCGTGCGCTTCGGCCCAGGCGATGCTCTCGGTGCGGCAGGGCTCGAAGGAGTCGGCGATGGCTCCGCACACGACCGTCAGGGTCTCGGCCCTGGCCCCCGCGGCAACAGACAAGCCAGCCAATATTAGTAATGTTGAAAGAAATGACCGTAGCTGCAAGTCGTACCCCCCTACTGCAAGGTTGAATATCGCGCCGGTACATGGATTGATAGGGCGAACGCGTGGCTGGCGATGTCGGTGCGGCCCGCGTCGGCGACGATGAGGGGGGAATCGCCGGTATGCTGCGGCGCGTAGCCATAATGGCGATCGTACTGGGCTCGTTCTGGCTAGCGCCGGGGTCGCATGCGGCGGGTTCGACCGTCGATCTCGCGAGCTTGGCCCGCCAGGCGGCACTCCTCCAGGACTTCAATACGGAGCTGCAGGTGACGGTGCCGCGCCTCGAACGGGACGCCGCAGCCGATTCCGACAACCTCGACCGGTTGGAGGCAGGCGATGGTCCGACACCGACGCTGGCCATGCTGCGCGAGGCGAGATCGGCCGTCGACACGCGCCGCACGCGCCTCGCCGCGATCGAGATCAGGCTCGGCGACCTGAACGCGAAGCTCGCGGCGCTCGACGCGCAGATCGCCGCGATCGGGCCCGCCTCGACGGAAGAGAGCTCGCTCGGGATCTTCGCCAATGGCGTGGAACTGGAGCTCCTGCGCAAGGTGCGGGCGCTCACGGTGGAAGCTATCCAGCGCTCGCAGGATACTCTTCGCCTGATTGCGTCCCGCGTGGAGACCCAACAGGCACTGGTGGATCTGATCGAGTCCCGGGTGCAGCTCGACGATCTGCGGTCGCTGGCCAACGTCACGACCGACCCACGGGTGGGTGCGCTGCGAGATCTCGTCGGCCGGACCGACCAGGAGGCGGTACGGCTCGCCAACAGCATCGGCCGGATGGACAGCCGGACACCGGCGGAGCAGGTGGTAAGGGAGCAGGTCGAGTTCCAGACCGATCACGCCGCCCTGCGCAGCACGCTGCGCTCGCGCGACATCGAGCTACTGGGAATCGAGCGCCAGCTCGGTTTTCTCGAGGACATGCTGCAGACCGAGCGCACGTTGCCGGCCCAGGTCGTCGGGGAGGCGATCGACACGCTTTCCGGCATCTCGCGCCAGCTCGACGGCTATGACGGGGCGCTGGACGCGGCCCTGCAAAGGCTGGCGGACCAGCGCGCCTTGCTGCCGTCGCCGACGCCCAGCACGGCGCCGACCATCGCTGCGATGAGCGGCATGATCGACGACATGGGCAGCGTCATCGACGGCCAGCAGGAGGCAATCGCGCGTCTGCGCACCTCGGACGACGAGCTGAACAAGGAGTTCCAGGCCCGACGCAACGACGTGGTCGGCAAGGAACTCCTGGCGCATCGCCCGCTGCCGACGGGCGAAGCGGCCTGGACGCGGATCGGGCGCGCGACGGAGCGTCTGCCGACGCAGCTCGGCCACGCTGCGCAACTGGCCGCCGCCGATATCCAGGCGAAGGTCGAGACGCCGGCGAGCGGAACGCGGGTCGACGCGGCGGTCGTCGCCGGTGCGATCCTGGTCCTTGGTCTGCTCCTCCACTGGCTGCTCGGGCGTTACCTCGTCCATCAGCCGCAGGGCTCGCTCACGGCACCGGTGGCCGGACTGCGCGACAGCCTGTTCCTGATCGTGCCGACGGCGATCTGGTGGGGGGCGGCCGACATGCTGGGCCTGGAGCCGATGACGAAGCGCCTCGTCGGGCTCGTCCTCCTCATCGCGACGATCGTCCTCCTAGCACTGCGGGTGGCTCGGCATCTGCTCCTCGACCGCGAGGCGGAGGGCATCGCGGTGCGTCGAGCCTTCTTTCGCACCCTGCGCTGGACGACGATCTTGGGGGCGGCACTCCTAGCACTGGTCACCCTGACGAGCACGCTGAAGCTGACGCCCGAGCTGTCAACGATGCTGGATCGCGGTGCCATGCTCTGCGTGCTCCTGATCGCGATCCCGGCCTTCCGCCTCCGCTCGCTGATTCTCACCCTAGCGGGCGGCTCGTCGCGGCCGGGCCTCGCCCTGCGGGTCACGAGCTGGCTCGCTGTCATCGTTCCCTGGGTGCTGGCCGCGGCGGCGCTGATCGGTCTCGCCGGCTATCTCAACCTCGCCTGGTCGATCATCGACCATTTCCTCTGGCTGTTCCTCGTCGGCGGCAGCCTCATCGTGGTCGAGGGCGTGCTCGACGATTTCCGGATCGCGTTGGCCCACAGGCTGGAGGAGCGCTATCCGCAAACGGGTGCGTTCTGGAACGTCAACTTCGTCGAGCCTGCCAACCGGCTGGTCCAGCTGGCCATAGCACTCGGTGCCGGCTGGGGCCTGTTCCGCATCTTCGGCTGGACAGCCGAGACGCCCGTGATCCGCGAGCTGCTGGCTGTCGGCCAGACCCCGCTGATCTCGCTCGGCGAGTCGGCACTGCGGCTGACCGACATTGTCATGGCGGTGGTCCTGGTGGCGCTGGCCTTCTGGGTCGGCGGCTGGAGCCAGCAGGTCAGCTACAACCTGGCGCTGACCCGAATCCGCGATCTCGGCGTGCGGCAGAGCCTCTCGACCTTCATCCAGTACGTCGTGATCGTAGGCGGCATCCTGCTGACACTGAAGATCATCGGCCTCGATCTCACCGCACTCACCGTGTTCGCCGCCAGCATCGGCGTCGGCATCGGTTTCGGCATGCAGAACGTGGTCAACAACTTCGTCAGCGGCATCCTGTTGCTGGCCGAGCGGCCGCTGCGGGTGACCGACGTCGTGACGATCGAGGGGCAGACCGGCGAGGTGACGCGGATCGGTATCCGCTCACTGACGGTCGCCATGTACGACCGCAAGGAACTGATCATTCCGAACTCGGCCGTCATCGGGAACACCTTCACGAACTGGACGCGCACCGACGACACGACCCGCGACGTTCTCAACTTCACGGTGAGCTATCGGGACGACCCGGCAGAGGCGGCGCGCCTCGTTCAGAACGTCGCGATCCGGACCCGTGGCGTACTCCAGACGCCTGCACCCAAGGCCACGGTCTACGACTTCGTCGACCGCGGCGTGACGATCCGGTTGCAGTACTTCACGCTGCTGCGTGGCTCCTACAGCGGCCTCGACGTGCGGGCCGAGATCCTGGACGGCGTCTACGAGGCGTTCCGCGAGGCGGGCTTCACCATGCCCACCCCGCTGGGCGAAGTGCGGCTCAGCCTGCCGCGAGAGGAGGCACCGGCCGCCCTGCCCGCCCCGGCCTGATCGGCCCGCTCAGTCGTGGTCGTGATGGTGGCTGTAGTGCTCGCCCAGGAAGTCGCGTCCCCAGTCGCGCGTCGGGTCGCGCCAGAGGGCGTGGATGTGGTTGGCGTCGTTCTGCGTGCAGTCGAACTCGACCAGGAGGCGGGGTGCGTGCAGACGATAGTAGAAGGCGCTGCCCTCCACCGTGCCGCCGGCCCAGGCGAGGTGCATATGGTCGAAGCCGTCATGCTCGGCACGGCGTAGGGCGGACTCGGCCAACGGGTCGGCGGCGTTGCCGATATGCGCGTGGAGCAGCCGCATGACGAGCGAGCGCTGACCGTCGTCGAGTTGCACGAACGACAGGCCGGTCGGCCGCTCCAAGGCCTGGGCGCGGCCGCGCTCGGTGATGATGTTGCCGACCGAGTGCTCCGCGAAGACGGCGATGGCGCGCTGGGCGCCCGTCAGGCTGCGGGCCAGCTCCAGGCCCAGGTGGTACTCGTCGGCCTGGATCCGCTCGCCGGCCCGGGGTCCGTGCGGGATGCGAGCGGGGTTGGTGCCCCAGAAGGTCGGCGATATCGCCACCTCGCGGTCGGCGATCGTGGCGTTGACGATCAGGTGGTGGCCCTCGATGCGCCAGCCCCAGGGCGGCGTGCCGGGCTCCCCGAAGACGGTGAAGGCGTAGTTCAGCGGGTCGCGGCGTGGCCCGGTGCCCTTCTCCAGTTCGAGCAGAACGGTCTCCAGGGCCATGATGGCCAGCGCCTTTGCCCGGCCGTGCGGACTCAGCGCACTGGCGAGGAGGGCCTTCGCCTTCTCGCGCTGCGGCTCGTCCATGGCACCCAGCGGCAGGCCGTGGCGCTCGCGAGGAGCGTAGTGCCAATCGCCGCGCTCGGGGTGGGAGAAGGGCCAAATGGCCTTCTTCTGCTGCGGGCCGGAGAGCGAAGAAAGCCAGTCCGTCGCGGCCTCGGTCATGGCGGCGGCGACGCCGGCCATGTCGCCGGCGACGAGATGGTCGGCATGGCCCATGCCGGTGGGCGCCAGGATCGTCACGTCACCTCCCCGCCTTGGTTCTGCACCTCATCATAACGACAAACGCCGGCACCGTTAGCCCGATCCGGTCACGGCAGCAGGACGAGAGCGCCCATGGTGCGGCGGGATTCGAGATCGCGGTGGGCGGCGGCCGCCTCGCGCAAGGGGTAGGTCGTCGGCGGGGACGGTGTGATCGCACCGCTCTGCAGGGCGGCGAACAGGCGGTCCGTGTGCCGGCGCAGCTTCTCCGGCGTGTCGGTGTAGTGGGCGTAGTTCGGGCGCGAGAGGGTCACCGAGCGGGCGGCGAGGCGGCCGATCTCGTACGGGCCGATGTCGCCCGAGGCCTGACCGAAGCTGACGAGGCGGCCGCAGGGGGCGAGGGCCTGCACCGAAGACTCGAAGCTCGCCTTGCCGATGGCGTCGTAGACGATGTCGGCACCGCGACCGCTCGTGAGGCGAAGGACGGTCTCGACCATCTCTGGGCCGGTCGAGAGGACGACCTCGCTGCAACCGGCAGCACGGGCGCGCTCGGCCTTCGCCTCGGTCGAGACGGTGCCGATGACGGTGGCGCCGAGTTGTCGCGCCCACTGGCAGAGCAGGAGGCCCACACCGCCCGCCGCGGCATGAACGAGGACGGTGTCGCCAGGGCGAACCGTCGCCACCTCGTGTAGGAGGAAGCTCGCGGTGATACCCTTGAGCAGGAGCGAGGCCGCAAGCTCGTCAGGGAGTCGATCCGGCAGGCGGATGAGCAGTGCCGGGTCCATGACGCGGCAGGCGGCGTAGGCGCCGGGCGGCGGGCAGGCATAGCCGACGCGGTCCCCGGGCCGCAGACCGATGACGCCGGGGCCGACGCTCTCGACGGTGCCGACGGCCTCCATGCCGAGGATGCCCGGCGGGGTCACGAGGTCGAAATAGCCGGTGCGACAGTAGACATCGATGAAGTTGACGCCGATCGCGGTCTGCCTGAGGCGCACCTCGCCGGGTCCCGGCGGGGGTACACGGACCTTGCGAAGCTCCAGGCCCTCGGGACCGCCGTGCCGGGTGACGACGACGGCATCGGCCTCGACCGTGCCGGACAAAGGCGCCGGTGCCGCGACCGGAGTCGCCACGGCGCGCTGCTGGACGGGCGTGCGCAGCAGATCGCGGATGGCGCGGAAGCCGGCCTCGTAGATGTCCTCCGCGACGAGCCGGACGAGACGCTCGCGCTGAGCCGGCGGCGGGTCGAAGCGGGAGCGCCACTCCCAGAAGGTCCGGTCGCCGTCGGTGACGGGGCGGAGCTTCACCTGGGCGACATAGCCCAGAAGCGGCAGCGGGGCTTCGAGGATGCAGTAGGTGAAGCTGCGCTCGCGGTCCGAGAGCGCCAGAAGCTGCTCGCGGAGGCGGGAGCCGTCGGCGAGGCGGAAGTCGCGCACGGCACCGATGCTGTCGGACGGCTCGTCGCCCTCGATCCGGCTCGTGGCGACGGCCGGGTGCCAGCGGTCGTGGCCGTTGAAGTCGCGCAGGATCGACCAGACCTCGTCGACCGGGGCGTCGATCACGGCACTGCGGCGGACCTGGACCATGGCTCAGCGCCGCAGGCGCTCCTTGAGGCTCGTCAGCCCGGCCTGGAAGACGTTGCGGCCGATGGTCTGGACCAATTGGTCCTCCCGCTCCGGAGCGGCGTCGAACTCGGCGGTCCATTCGACGAAGGTCGCGTCCGTCTCGGTGACGGGGCTCAGCGAGAGGGTGGCGATGTAGTTCTCTACCCCCAGCGGGCTCTCCAGGATCGAATAGGTGCAGCTCATGTCGTAGTCGGAGAGGGCGAGCAGGCGCTCGCGGATGCGGCCGCCGTCCCGCAGGCGGAAGTTGCGGATGCAGCCGATCCGGTCGGCCGGCATGTTCTGCTCGATCCGGCTCTCGGCGACGAAGCCCGTCCAGTCGGGCAGGCCGTTGAAGTCGCGCACGACGCGCCAGACCGCGGCGATGGGCGCCGGAATCACGGAGGAGACGTAGACCTTGGCCATCGGCCGGCTCAGTTCCGGTCGCGGTCCTCGTCGCGCTCGTCGGTCTTCAACTCGCCATTGTCGCGGCCGGCGCGCTTGGCGGTCAGGCTCTCGATGTCCTTGGCATCGCGCAGGACCTCGGTCATGCGGCCGAGGCTGCCACCCTCGATGCCGATCTCCTTCATCAGGCTGTCGATTAGCGGCGCCTGGACGCGATAGCGGAGTGCGGAGTCGATCACCTCGTCGGTGACGTTGCGCTTGCCGCCGACGCCACCCTGCGCCCCGTCGACGTGCAGGATCTTGATGCCGTCGATCTTCTCCATCGGGCGCACGCTCTCGCGCACGATGCCTTCGATGTGCTCCAGCAGCTTGCCGCGGAAGCGGGAGAGGCGGGCGGCTTCTGAAAGCCGGTTCTCGGCGTCATTGATCTGCGCCTGCCCCTTGGCGTCGACCTCGTAGCGCACGGCAAGGGCGGCGGCCTTGATGCGCTCGGCCTCGGCTTCGGCCTGGGCGGTGATCTGCTGCGCCAAAGCGAGGCTGGCGGCGGCCGTCTTCTCGGCCTCGGCGTGCGAGGTCAGGCGCAGTGCCTCGCGCTCGGCATCGCGCTGGGCGGCGATGAGGTCGGTCGTCTTGCGCCGTTCCGCGATCTCGCGCTCGCGCACGGTGAAGGCGCGCTCCTCGGCCTCGACGGCGGCGGCACGCGCCGACTCGGCCGAGGCGATGGCGGCCGAGCGCTCGGTCGTCTTCTTCGCCAGCTCGATGGCCTTTTGCACCTCGGCGATCTCGATCGCCTTGTCGCGCTCGATCGCCAGCTGCTTCAGCTCGCGGTCGCGGAGCAGGCGCGCCTCCTCCAGGCCGGTCTCGGTGGCGATCCGGGCGCGCTCGACCTCCTCGCCGGCGGCGATCTCGGCCTCCTCGAAGGCCTGCCGCTTGGCGATCTGCATCGCCTCCAGGGCCCGCTCGCGCTCCAGGCGGACCTGATCGAGCGCACGCTCCTGGGCGATGCGCGAGGCTTCGATCTCCTGGTTCGAGACGATCTCCGTCCGCCGCCGGTCGGCTTCGGCCTTCGTCACCTCGACACCCTTGGCGGCGATGGCGATCTGCCGCTCCAGCTCGGCGACTTCCAGAGCCCGGCGGCGGGACAGCTCCAACTCCAGCTGCTCCCGCTCGCGCTCGATGCGGGCCTTCTCCAGCGCCAGCTCGAGCGCGATCTGCTCGGCCTCGGTCTGCTCGCGCGACTTCAGCTCGGCAGCTTCGAGCGCACGGCGCCGGGCGATCTCGAGACGCTGCGTCTCCTCCTCGTGCTGAATGCGCACCTCGGCCAGCGTGCGCTCCTGAAGCATCCGGGTCTTCTCGATCTCCTCGCGAGCGGCGATCAGGGCCTGCTCGGCCTCCTGGTCGCGCTGGGCGCGCTCGCGGGCGAGATCGGCCCGCTGCTTCGCCCGCTGGGTCTCGACCTCCCGCTCCTGCTCCAGGCGGGCGTATTCGCCGTCGCGCTCGATCTCCAGGACCTTGCGCTGGGCTTCGAGGTTCTGGTTGCGGATGTCGACCTGAGTGCGCTGCTCGATCTCGTTGCGCATCCGGCGCCGGATCTCGATCGACTCGGTGAGCTGTGTCAGACCCTCGGCGTCGAAGGCATTGGACGGATCGAAGAAGTCGAGGCTCGTCTGGTCGAGATCGACGATAGCGACGCTCTCCAACTCCAGCCCGTTCTGCGCGAGCTCTTCGCCGGCGAGATCGCGCACCTGCCGGGCGAAGTCCTGTCGGCGCTCGTGCAGTTCCTCCAGCGTCATCTGGGCGGCGACGGTGCGCATGGCGGACGCGAAGCGGCCTTCCAGAAGCTCGCGGGTGCCGTCGATCTGAGCCGTGCGGCGGCCCAGCGTCTGCGCGGCAATGGCCACGGCCTGACGGGTGGCACCTACCTTGACGAAGAACTCGGCGGCGACGTCGACGCGCATGCGGTTCTTGGTGATCAGCGCCTGGTTCTGCTGCCGACGGACATCGATCCGCATCACGTTCATGCTGACGGGCGTGATCTCATGCAGGACGGGGATGACGAACGCACCGCCGTTCACGACCACCTTCTCGCCCATGAAGCCGGTGCGGACGAAGGCCGTTTCCTTGGTCGAGCGGCGGTAGAGCCAGCGCAGCAGGTAGACGGCGATCACGACGATGATCGCCAGAACCACGAGCCAGAGGATGACCTCGCCCAGGATCTCAGTGGCCATGCCCCGTTCCTCCACAAGTCTGCCGCGTCATGCGCGCTTCTCGATGCGTGGTGCCGCCGAGCGGAAGGCCTCCAGCACGGCCTCTGTGAACAGCGGGTCGTTGATGTTGCCGAGCACCCGCTGCAGCGAGCGGCGCGGCGTCTGGCGGACGTTCGCTTCCAGCGCCTCGAAGAGGGCGGCGTCGGCTTCGGGATCGTGGAAGGGCTGGCCCGGCGCGTCGAGCAGGGAGACCCCGCCCTCGGGCAGCAGGAAACGCACCTGCCCTTCCATCCGGTTCAGGCGCTGCGCGATCCACTCGCCTATGGCGCGGTTCTCGTCGCGCGTCGTGCGCATCAGCGTGACGCTCGGATTGTGCACGACGAAGCGGCGACCCTTGAACTTTTCCGGCACGGTGTCGCGCGGGCCGAAGTTCACCATGTCGAGGGCACCGACCGAGCCAATGTAGGGCAGTCCCGTGCGGATCGCGGCCCCGAAGCGGTCCTGGTCGGCGGCGAAGACACCGCCCACGAGCATGTCCGCGACCTCGGTCGTGGTCAGGTCGATGAAGCCCGCCAAGAGGCCCGAGTCGGCGAGGTGCTCCATCGCCCGGCCGCCCACGCCTGTGGCGTGGAAGACGAGGCAGTCGTAGTCGGCCTCCAGACGCTTCGTGACGGCTTGCACCGCAGGCGTGGTGACGCCGAACATGGTCACACCGAGGGCAGGACGCGCATGCTTGCGCCGCGCCTCGCGCGCCTCCGGGGTGGGCATGCCGGCGATCATGCCGGCAAGGGCATTCGCGGCGTTGCCCAGCACCTGCTCGGTGATCGAGTTCACACCCTGCACGTCGGCGACCGAGTGCATCATCATGATGTCGGACGGGCCGACATAGCGGCCGACCTCGCCCGAGGCGACGGTCGAGACCATGATCTTGGGAATGCCCACGGGCAGCCGGCGCATGCCGGCGGTAGCGAGCGACGTGCCGCCGGAGCCGCCGGCCGAGATGATGCCGCCGATGCCGCGCTCGCGCTCGATCCAGCGCGCGAACGCCTCGGCCATGGCGGTGACCGAGCGGCCGCGGTCGCTCGTGAAGACGGCCGTGCTGCCGCCGGGGTGCGAGCCCGCGACCTGGACGGGGCTGACATCGGCGGTCGAGGGCTTGCCCGAGGTCGAGAGGTCGACGGTGCGGACGTGGACGCCCAGTGCCCGGAGCCGGTCGCGCAGGTAGCGAAGCTCGTTGCCCTTGGTGTCGAAGGTACCGACCACGAGGGCGGTCCGGCCGATCCGCTCGCCGAGCGGCATGGCGAAGATCTGGGCAGGCTGGCTCTCGGCGGGAGCATCTGCGGACACCGATCGCGGTGTCGTCGAGATGCCCCAGCGGTTGGGCAGCGCGTCGACCACCCGGTAGACGTTCTGGACGGCGTTCTCGCCGGCCTCGCCTGCACCCTGGCGCTCGACGCGGTAGATTTGGGCCGGTGTGACGGTCTCGATCTCCGGGGCTTCGGCCGGTGCGTCGGTGTCGTCGTGGGCGTGCTTGCCGACGCCGAGCAGGCGCTGCTGCAGGTCGCGGTCGGCGGCGAGGCGGCCGGCCTCCATGATCCGGTTGATGCGGCCGTTGACCATGATGGCGACGCGCTCGGAGACCTCGGTGGCGACGCCGATGTTCTGCTCGACGACGAGGACGGAGATCCCCTCCTCGTGGGCTAGGCGCTTCAGGAGGGCCGTCACCTGGTCGACGATGACGGGGGCCAAGCCCTCGGTCGGCTCGTCCATGACGAGCAGGCGGGGATTGCCCAGCAGGGCGCGCGAGATGGCCAGCATCTGCTGCTCGCCACCGGACAGCTGGCCGCCGCCGTTCGACTTGCGCTCGGCGAGCCGCGGGAAAGTCTCGTAGATGCGTTCGACGGTCCAGAGCGTGCCGTCGCGGCCCTTCCGGACGGCGAGGCGCAGCGTCTCGTCGACGGTGAGGCTGGGCCAGAGACGCCGACCCTGGGGGACGAAGCCGACACCGAGGCGCGTGATCTCGTGCGGTGCGGCAGCACCGATCGAATGGCCGTCGAAGCGGATCGAGCCGGAGCGGGCGCCGAGCAGACCGACGATCGTGTTGCAGAGGGTCGTCTTGCCCATGCCGTTGCGGCCGACGACCGAGAGGATGCCGCGGTCGAGCAGGAGGGAGACACCCTGCAGCGCGTGCGACTCGCCGTAATAGACGTGCAGGTCCTCGATATGGAGGATCGGGCGCTGCGGCCGCTCAGCCATGGCCGCCGCCCAGATAGATCGCCTGGACCTCGGTATCGGCCTCGATCTCCTCGGGCGTCCCTTCTTTGAAGATCCGGCCGTTATGCATCATCGTGACGTAGGTCGAGACACGCAGCGCCACGTCGAGATCGTGCTCGATGATGATGTAGCCGATGTGCTCCGGCAGCGAGTTCAGGATCTGGACGAGATCGCGCCGCTCGGTCGGGGAGAGGCCGGCGGCCGGCTCGTCGAACAGGATGAAGCGTGGTGCTCCGGCCAGCGCCAACGCCAGCTCGAGCTGGCGCTGCTGGCCGTGACTCAGCACGGCGACCGGCGAGTCTAGGACCTCGTCGAGATGCACCGCGTGCGCGATCCGCTGCGCCTGGGCCATGGTCGGATCGTCGGCCCGCGGGCGCAGCAGGGAGAGCCGGCCGCGCGAGACGCCGCGGCAGGCGACGAAGATGCTGTCGATGACCGAGAGACCGCCGAACAGCTGCGAGATCTGGTAGGTCCGGCGCAGGCCGCGGCGGATCCGCTCGTGGACCGGAAAGGCGGTGACGTCCTCGCCGAAGAAGCGGATCCGGCCGGCGGTCGGCGGGAAGTCCCCGGTGATGGCGTTGAACAACGTCGTCTTGCCGGCCCCATTGGAGCCCAGAATGGCACGCCGCTCGCCGGCCGCGACCCTGAGGTCGATGTCGGCGAGTGCCACCAGCGCTCCGAACTGCCGGCCGACACCGTCGAGCTCCAGCGCGTAGGACGCGCTGGAGCCGAGGCGAGAGGCGACGGTGCTGGACGCCACGCGGCGATCCGATCGACTACTTGCAGTCCGGATTGTCGCGGCCGACGGGTCCGAGCTTCAGGAAGTCGGCTTCCGGCATGCCGAGCGTCTGGTTCACCGCCGGGATCACCTTGACGACCTTGTTGTAGAGATTGCCGTCGTCGCCCTTGGTGACCTCGGTCAGGAAGATGTCGGCGATTGCCTGACGATTGGCGTCGAGCTTCACCTTCCCGGTCGGCGTGTCGAACTCGAGGCCGGCCAGTGCTTCCCTGAACTTCTTCTCTCCGTCCGAGAGGTCACCGTTGACCTTGTCCAGCGCCAGCAGCACGGCCTTGGTGTTGATGTAGTAGCCGTGGGCGAAGAGCGACGGCGAGGGGAAGCCGTCGGCGAAGGCCGCCTTGTAGTCGGCGACCCACTTTTTCCACTCGGGCGCGTCGTAGGTGTCGGCGATCGGGCCGGCGGACGGCATGCCGATCACGAAGTCGCGCTGCTTGCCCTGCGAGCCCAGCACGGACTGGTCGGCCGTGATCGACCCGCCGATCAGCGGGGCCGAGCCGCCCGCCTGCTGGTACTGGGTCAGGAAGTTGATGCCGTCGGCACCGCCCAGAGCCACGTAGATGGCGTCGACATCGTCCGGCAGGGCGGCGATGACCGACGAGAAGTCCTTGTTGCCGATCGGCACCCAGAACTTCTTCGGCACGGTGCCGCCGGCCTTGCAGAAGGCGGCCATGAAGCCGAATACCTGGGTGTAGGGGAAGGAATAGTCCTCGGCGACGGTGACGACCGTCTTGTAGCCTTTGTCGGTGTAGACGTAGTCGCCGAGGCCGGCCATCCACTGGGCGCCGTCGGTCGAGAAGCGGAAGAAGTTGGGGGCCGGATCGCGGAGCGTCGTGTCCTGCGCGGCCGAGGTGCCGTTGACGAAGGTCACGTTCGGCTGGGTCTTGGCGTAGTCCTTGACCGCCAGCCCTTCGTCGCCGGAGAGCGGGCCGATCAGGATCTGCACCCCGTCCTGCTCGACGAGCTTGCGGGCGGCCTTCACGGCACTGTCGGGCGAGGCGTCGGACGAGCCCTTGACGATCTCGATCTTCTTGCCGCCGGCCGTGTAGTTGGCCTCCTTCAGGGCCATCTCGGCGCCGCGGACACCGTCCTGGCCCAGGATGGTGAAGGGGCCTTCGAGCGTGGCGAGCAGGCCGACCTTGATCGTGTCCTCGGCAAAAGCCAGCGACGAGGTCGCCATTCCGGCGGCCAAGGCGACGGCGAACAATGCCCGACGTTGCAGTCTCATCCTTCTACCTCCCTCTTCTTAATCCGATGCGCGCGTGTCAGGCCGGCTGCAGCGACTCCGGCACGAGATGCGGGTTCACGCGCCGGAACAGGCCCCAGAGCCCGTCCGGCGAGACGAAGACGATGATGAGGAAAACAAGCCCGATCAAGGTGTTGAAGCGCTCGGCGTTGACCAGGTCGATGGCGAAGGTCTTCAGCAGCACATAGACCAGCGCCCCGATGAAGGGGCCGATCGGGTGGCGCATGCCGCCGATCACGGCGATGACGAGGATGCCGATCGTCTCGGCGACGCTCACCGTGCCGGGCGAGATCCGCCCGTTGAACCAGACGTAGAGCACGCCCGCCGTCGCCGCGAGGATGCCGGTGAGGAACCAGGCGACGACCCGGTGCAGGGTGACGTCGTAGCCCAGCGCCCGCATCCGCCTCGGATTGTCGCGCACCGCCATAAGCCCGCGCCCGAAGGACGAGCGCGCGACGTAGACCACGGCCAGATAGGCGAGGCAGGCGCAGACCAAGCATAGGTAGTAGAAGGGGATGGGATCGCGCCAGTAGATGCCGAAGACGGTCGGCGGCTGCACGCCGCGGAAGCCGGCGAAGCCGTTGAACACCGAGTAGTTCTGCTGCGCGAAGTAGAAGAACGCGGTCGAGATCGCCAGCGTGATCATGATCGTGTAGATGCCGGCGGTGCGCACCGAGATCACGCCGATGAGGGCGGCGGCAATCGCGCCCAGCAGGATCGCGAAAGGTACCACGATCCAGGTCGGCCAGCCGAAGCCCATGACGCCGACGCTGTTCTCCCCGAAGATCGCGACCGCATAGCCGGCGATACCTGCGATCGTCAGCTGGGCGAGGCTCACCATGCCGCCGTACCCGGCGAGCAACATGAGCGAGAGGGCGATCATGCCGAGGATGAGCGTCTGCGCCCCGATCTGGAAGACGAAGAAGGGCGAGGCCACGAGCGGGTAGAGGACGAGGACAGCGAGGAGAATCAGCAGTTCCGGCCGGACGCGGGCGATGACGATGTCGGTCGCGGCCGTGGGTGCCGGCGCGGAGGTGAAGGTCGTCCGCGCATTGCCCATGATGCCCTGCGGGCGGACGGCCAGCACCACCACCATGATGAGGAAGGTCAGCACGGCACCGTAAGTCGGCATGTAGACGAGGCCCAACTGCTCGGCGAGGCCGATCAACAGCGCCCCGATGGCGGCACCCGTGACCGAGCCCATGCTGCCGACGATGACGACGACGAGCGAGGCAAGGAGGTAGCGGACGTCCTCGCCCGGCGCGATCGAGAGGGCTGAGCCCCCGACCACGCCGGCGAACCCGGCGAGCCCGGCACCGATGGCGAAGACGGCGACGAAGACGATCTCGACGTTCACACCGGCGACCGAGAGCATCGCCCGGTCGTCGACGCCGGCACGGATCATCATGCCGATGCGGGTGCGGTTCAGCATGAGCCACAGGGCGACGCCGATAACGATGGCGGCGGCCAGCACGACGAGGCGATAGAGCGGGTATTTCAGGTAGACGGCATCGCCGTTCGAGCGGACGGCGGTGACGAAGGGCGTGCCGACCGCCCCGTCGAGCCATTCCGGCAGCGTGAACTGGTAGGTGTTGCCGGTCCAGATCGCCAGCATCAGGTCGGCGGCGACGATCGAGATGCCGATCGTGACGAGCGTCTGGCGCAGCTCGTCGTTCTCGATCCGGCGGAAGACGAAGAGCTGCAGCAGGATGCCCAGCACCGCCATGGCGAGCGTGCCGGCCGCCACACCGAGGAACCAGTTCCCCGACCACGAAGCGACGTCGTAGCCGACATAGGCACCGAGCAGGAAAAGCGAGCCGTGCGCGAGATTCACGTTGCGCATCAGGCCGAAGATCAGCGTGAAGCCGCTGGCAACGAGGAAATAGAGGCCGGCCAGGGTGACGCCGTTGAACACGGCACTGATGAAGGTCTTCTTGCTGTCGAGCAGGTTCGACAGCCATTCCGGCCACAAGGCCAGGAACAGCCAGAGGATCACGGCCGCGGCGAGCAGGCCGACGAGACCCCAGATATGCCGGGGCTCGAAGGTCGGGGCCGCGATAGTGCCAGCCGTCATGCGCTGAGCCGGCGCCGCTGCTCGGACATCCTGGGTGCCTTGTGGAACTGGCCGTCCTTCATGATGGCCAAGAGCCGGCTCTTGTCCTGCAGGATGCGGACATTCGCGGTCGGGTCGCCGTCGACCAGCAGCATGTCGGCGAGGTAGCCGGTCTTGATCTGCCCCAGCTCGTCGCCCTGCCCCATGATCTGGCCGCCATACTTGGTGGCCGCCAGGATCGCCTCCATGGGCGAGAAGCCCAAAAGTTCGACGAAGTATTCGAGGTCCTTGGCGTTCGTCCCCTGCGGCGTCCAGGCGAAGCCGTAGTCGCCGCCGATCAGCACCCGGATGCCGCGCTTGTGCATCTTGCGGCAGGTCTCGACCGCATGCTCCAACTCGCGCTCATAGGCGATCGTCATCGGCGTGCCGGGCTTGATCCCGTACTCGGCCGCGTGCCGGGCGGTGCAGATCAGCCAGGCGAGGCCCGGCGCCACGAAATGGCGGTCCTTCGCCGCCTCCAGCATGTCGAGCGCTTCCTCGTCGGCGAAGGAGGCGTGGTAGATGTTCTGGATGCCGTGCCGCACGCACTGCTTCACGGACTCGGACGAGCGCGCATGGGCGGCCAGCACCTTGTTGTGCAGTTTCGCCTCGCGCACGGCCATCGCAACCTCTTCTTCCGACATGGGCGTCTCTTCCGCCTTCATGCCGGTGATCTCTTCGCCGGAGAGGTTCAGCTTGATGGAGTCGACACCGTACTTGATCAGCGTACGGACGACGCGGCGCACCTCCTCTGGCCCGGAGACGACGATGCCGAGATTGAGCCCCTCGTGCGGGATGTGCGGCGGAGCGGAATCGCCGAGCCCGCCGACGGTGGTGATCTCGGGCCCGGCCGCCGTGTAGCGCGGCCCTGGGATCATGCCGGAGTTGATGGCATTGCGGATGACGACGTCGAGGCGGGGCTTTGCCGCCGCCGCACCGCGGCCCATGGTGAAGCCGGCATCCAGCACCAGCTTCGCCATCTGTGCCGCCCAGAGCGTGTGCTCCTCGGGCGGCATCATCTGGATGGGCTCGATGCCTGGCGCGTTGTTCCAGGACAGATGAAGGTGCGCGTCACACAGGCCCGGCATCAGGGTGGCGCCCATGCCGTCAATGACGGTCTGGGCACCGCCGATCGGGGCCGACGAGCCGAAGGACGAGGAGCCGGAGCCCAACGACGACCCGCCGCCGAAGCGGGACGAGCCCTTGGTGACGTGGCGGATCCGGTTGCCCTGGACCAGCACTTCACCCGTGTAGGGGTAGTCGCCAGTGCCATCCAGGATGCGGACATTGGTGAACAGCACGGTCCCGCCGCTGCCGTTCGTGCCGTTGTAGGACTCGGCCATGCTCAGTCTCCCTGCCGCACCGGCCCAGCATCACCGAGGCAGGCCCGTGCCGTCACGCGCAATCTAGCCCTCATCGGGGCTGCGAGCGCAGGAAATCGGACAGCAGCCGGGCGCAGTCCTGCGGGCGCTCGATCGGGGTCCAGTGACCGCAGCGGTCGAGCAGCTTCAGCTTGGCCCCCTTGATCCGGTCGACGATCATCTGCGCCATCGAGGGTGGGCCGACGGCATCCTCCTCGCCCGTGACGACGAGCGTCGGGCAGCGGACGAGGCGAAGATCGGCCGCCTTGGCCTCGGCCAGCGCCACGCAGGTGCGGGCGAAGGATTCCGCGTCCTGGCGCATGTGGCTCTCGCGGACGAAGGCCGCCGCGATCGGATTCGACGCTTTCGTCGACGAGGCGAGGCCCGCGTCAGCCACGGCATCGGCGACGGGTACCATGCCCTGCTCGCGGGCGATGGCGGCGCGACCGCGGATGCGCTCGCGGGCGGCGTCGGGCGGCTCCAGGATCGGTCCGAACAGCGTCAGGCTGCGGACTTGGTCGGGTAAGGCCGCCGCCAGATGCTGGCAGACGAGTGTGCCCATCGAATGACCGACGAGATGGGCGGGTGCGGCACCCGCCGCACGAGCCACGTCGGCGACGGTGCGGGCGAACCCTTCGATGGTCAGCTTCTCCGGCGGGGCAGGCGAGCGGCCCGAGCCCGGCAGGTCGGGGCGGACGCAACGGAAGCCGCCGAGCGCTCCGAGCAGCGGCTGGAAGCTGTTCGAGGTGCCGCCAAGACCATGGACGAAGAGAATGGCAGGCCCCTCCCCGTCGCTCTCGACCTGGATCCGGCCGACCGCGAGGCTCGTCATGCCCGTCGCTCCTGCACGGTGTTGGTCAGCGTGCCGATGCCGTCGATCTCGATCCGCACGACGTCGCCGGGCACGAGGTAGCGCGGCGGTTGGAACCCGATGCCGACGCCCGACGGCGTGCCGGTGGCGATGACGTCACCCGGCTGCAGGGTGATCCCGGCCGAGATGGTGGCGATGATGGTCGGCACGTCGAAGATCAGGTCGTGGGTGCTGGCACTCTGGCGGAGGTCGTCGTTGACCCAGCAGCGTACGTCGGTATCGGCGAGGTCGATCTCGTCGCGGGTCACGGCCCAGGGGCCCATCGGGCAGAAGCTGTCCTGCGACTTGCCGATCAGCCACTGGCTGTGCCGGCCCTGCAGGTCGCGGGCGGTGACGTCGTTGACGATGGTGTAGCCCCAGACATGATCGAGGGCCGCCTCGCGGGAGATGCCGCGTCCGCCCTTGCCGATGATGACGGCAAGCTCGGCCTCGTAGTCGATCGCGACCGAGACGGAGCGGTCGATCTCGATCGGCTGGTCCGGGCCCGTGACGCACTCCGGCACCTTCGAGAAGATGATGGGATGGGGCGGCACGGCACCGGCCGCGGCACTGGAGTCGAAGCCGCTGGAGGCGAACTCGTGCGCGTGCTCGTGATAGTTCTTGCCGACGCAGAAGATGTTGCGGGCCGGCCGGGGGATCGGCGCTTCCAGCGTCGCCTCGCGCAGCGACATGGGCTGCCCGAGCCGCGGCGGGGTTTCGGCGCGGAGCAGTGCGAGGAGGCCGCGTTCGGCGATCCGACCCGGCAGGTCGAAGGGCGACACCGTCTGGCGGGACAGATCGACGACGCCGACCCGGCGCTCGCCCCCGACCCTGTAGGTCGCCACCTTCATGACCGCCTCCGCTTTGCACCATTAAGCCGCCCATTGGTACAGATCGCAAGCTCGGATAGCGCCAAACTGCGCGATCGTCTTGCCCTAGCCTCCGTCCTGGAGCACCATTGGCTCAGTTACGGAGGCGGGAATGCCGAAACGAGTGGCCGCCGACATCGCCGTCTCGTTGCGCGAGCGGATCCAGAACGGCGAATGGCGCGCCGCCAGCCGCCTGCCGACCGAGCGCGACCTGGCCCGGAGCTACGGCGTCGCCCGTAATACGGTGCGCCGTGCGATCGAGACCGTGGCATCCGAAGGTCTGCTGAGCCGGGAGGTCGGCCGAGGCACCTTCCTCGCCGGAAACGTGGACCGCGAACTACGTGCGATGGTGTCCGGCATCGCCGGGACGAGCCCTGCCGACATGATGGCCGTGCGCATGATCCTGGAGCCCCGGGCGGCGGCCCTTGCCGCCAGCAACGCCACGGCCGGTCACCTGCAGGAGCTGGCGGCCACGCACGAGGCCGCGGTGCGGGCCGACGAGATGGTCGACTTCGAGCGAATCGACGCGGAACTCCACGAGCTGATCTTCGCCGCCTCGCGCAACGACCTGCTGCGGCGGCTGCACGATCTCCTCCGGCTCATCCGCAGCCAGGAGCCCTGGCTGGCGCTCAAGCGACGCTCGTTCAGTCCCGGCCGTCGCGACCGCTACTGCACGGAGCACGGGCGGATCATCGAGGCCCTGCTGCGGCGTGACGGCGAGGCGGCGGCTCTCGCCATGCGCGGGCATCTGGAGACGGTCAGCCGCAACCTGTTCGGCGACCCCCTCTAAACCGAACGACAAGGACCGCCACGGCCGCGCGCCTTCGCTCCTGCCCGGCTCGATGCTAGACCCGTGCGATGGGTCGAAGCATCAGGAGGCAGCCAGATGGCGGCAGGAACCACGGGTCGCTACCCGCTGGAGCGCCGTGCCGGCGAGATCGAGCGGCTGCTCCTGCAGAGTGCGTGCATGGCACACGAGACGGCGTACATGCTGGATCGGATCGGTATCCGGCGCGGCTGGCACTGCCTCGATATAGGCTGCGGTCCGGGCGGGATCACCGCAGCACTGGCTGAGCGGACCGGCCTCGAAGGGCGGGTCGTCGGGCTCGATGCCGATCCCGTCTTTCTCGACCATGCGCGGGAGCACGCCGCCGCTGGCGTCGAGTTCGTGGCCGACAATGCGTTCGCGTCGAGCTTCCCGGATGCGAGCTTCGACCTCGTGCACATTCGCTGCCTGGCGAGTTCGGCCGGTTCGCCCGAAGCGCTCTACCGCGAGGCGCTTCGCCTGACGAAGCCTGGCGGTGTCCTGGCGCTGCAGGAGCCCGACATGGACCGGCTCGCCTCCTTTCCGTCCAACGCTGCGTTCGATCGCCTCAAGACCGCCCTGATCGGCGCCTTTGCGGCCGCGGGAACCGACATCTGCCTCGGCCAGAAGCTGTTCTCGATCGTTCTGAACCTCCGGCTGGCAGACGTCCTTTTCCGCCCGTTTCTGCTCGGCTTCCGCGCCGACGATCCGATGCGGGACTATCTGCCGCTGACGGCACTTTCGCTGCGCCGCGCCATGCTGCGGGCCGGCCTCATGACGGAGGCGGAGTTGGCGGAGACCATCGAAGCGTGCCGGGCGCACCTCGCCGACCCGAAGACGGTCACCACGCTCTATGCCGTCGTGCAGGTCTGGGGCCGAAAGCCAGTCAACGTTTGACGAGCGCGCCGCGAAGGCGCAGATTCAACGGTGACGGCCTGTCCTTGAGGGAGGTGTCACATGCGCTGGGTCTTCCTGCTTCTTGGCGTGTTCCAACGCTTTGCCGCCGACGTTCAGCAGGTCCGCCGTGCCACTTCCTGGTACCCGCACGACGACACCGAGGCGAGCGGACCGTCCGAGCTGAACATCCGGCCCGGCGAGAGGTCCTGGCTGATCGCCAGGGCGGTGTCGCTGAAGGCGTTCTGATGTACCGGAACAGATAGCCCGGGCGCATCGACTCCAGAGGCAGGCGGCATTTCAGCCGCCCGCTCGGCTACGGCATTCAAGCCCCGACCGGGCCGCTCCGATGACCGGGGCGCCGAGCCGAGGAATGCTTTCGATGACCAGGACGATGCGCGGCACCGCCGGTGCCCTGGCCCTTGCCCTGACCCTCACCGCCACGTCGGCCTTCGCGGTGGAGGCTCCGCCGATCAAGGAGTGCCCGCCCGACCAGCGGCTGACGAAGGCGCAGGAACTCCAGGCGCCGCCCGACGAGGGTGCCGTCCGAGAGGTGCTGAGCTATGCCGACGTGTCGGGCTGGCGCGGCATCGAGGGCCTCGCCCTGCGCATCCGCCGCATCACCGTCCGTCCGGGCGGCTACGTGCCCTTGCACTACCACTTCGACCGTCCGTCGGTGGACTACATCATCCAGGGCGAACTGGTGGAGCACAACAGCTTCTGCGCCGTGCCGATCGTCCACCACGCTGGCGACTCGGCCAGCCGCTTCGGCGACTTTCTCGGCCACTGGTGGAAGAACGAGACCGACCACGACGTGGTTCTCGTCTCCGCCGACATCGTTCCGGTCGACAAGGTCAACTACTGAGACGGTAGTCGATGGGCGCCCTTCGGCGGGTCGGAACGCCGCAGGGCGCCTTTGACTTGGATCAATGCGCGGGAGGGGCATCGGGCCAGAATGGTTCACTGCGGCAATAGTTTGTCGAAGGAGCCATTCCATGAGCCGCTCTCGCACGGCGCTCGACGGTCGGCCGTATGGCCGCCGCCGAGCGGGATGCTGTCTCGCGGGGTCGCTGGCGCTCGTTGCCTGTGCAGGTCCGCCGCCGCCCGACGTCATACCCGCCACCCCGACCGAGGTCTCGACCGCACCGGGCGTCTGGGGCGTGTCGGCGGTTCCGACGACCGGTCGGCTCGATTTGCCCCCGGAGCCCATGACCCGAGGACACGGGGCGGGCTACGGCGCGCTTGAAGCGGGCACCGGTAGTGCCGTGGGCGGTGTCATGGCCGGGGCCTGGAATCCGGCTCTCTTGCCCTTCACTCTCGCCATGGGCATTGCATTCGCCCCCGTCATGGCCGTGATCGGCGCCGCGGACGGCTTGGCTGAAGGCAGCAGTGCCGAGGAGATCGCCGCCGCGAGCGCAGCCCTGCGCAAGGCGCTGGTGGAAGCGAACCCCGCCAGCGCAGTACGCGACGATATCGTCGCGCGTGCCGCAAGCTTCCAGCGAACGCTCGTCGACTGCATAAGGGCCGAAACACCTTCTGCTTGTGCGGCTCCTGATACGCAGACCGTGGCGATGCTGGTACGGCTGCGCGCCGCCGCACCAGCGTTCGAAGTCCGGGGACAGTTCAACCCCGATCTTCGCCTGCTCGTGGCGGTCGAAGCCACGGTCATGCGTGCAGGGGCGCCAGATCCGCCTTACGTGCGCAGCTGGGTCTATCGCGGCCAGCTCACGAACTACTTCGATCTGGCCCGCAATGACGCGGCCGAATTTCGAGCCCAGCTCGCCTCGGCCGAGAGCGCGATCGCGTGGAAGGCGGCATCCGACCTTCTGAAGGGCGGACCCGCCGAGGTCCACGACGGGACGCTACAGCCCGAAGGCGGCGTGTGGTCGATCGCCGGTCCGGCGGACATCCCGACCGTCAAAACCGTCGACCCGGCGGGCATCCCGCTCACGGACTGGCTGACGGCGCCTGCTACACCCGCGGCCCCAGCAGCGTCAGGTCCGCCGGGCTGAGGCGGTCCGATGCGGTCTTCGCCTGGTGCCAGTAGGGATAGAGGAGCGGCGGGGCGCTCACCTCGTCGAGCCGCTTCCGCTCCTCCTCGCTCAGCACGATGTCGACGGCACCGAGATTGGCCGTCAGCTGCTCCTCGTTCTTGGCGCCGATGACCAGCGTCGACACGCCGGGTCGGGTCAGCAGCCAGGCCAACGCCAGCTGTGCCGGGGTGGCGTCCCGCGACTCGGCCAGCTCCACCAGGGTCTCGATGATCCGGTAGAGCCGGTCCTGGTCGCGGATCGGCGGCTCGCCCCAGTCGGTGAGATGCCGCGAGCCCGGCGGCATGGGCTGGCCCCGCCGGTACTTGCCGCTCAGGAGGCCGCCGGCGAGCGGGCTCCAGACCATGATCCCGACACCCTGGTCGACCGCGATCGGCACCAACTCGTACTCGGCCTCGCGGGCCTCAAGCGTGTGGTGGATCTGCTGGCTGACCAGGGGCTCGAAGCCGCGGCGCTCGGCGATGCCCAGCGCCTTCATGATGTGCCAGCCCGAATAGTTGGAGCAGCCGACGTAACGGACCTTGCCGGCGCGGACGAGGGTATCCAGCGCGTAGAGGGTCTCCTCCAGCGGCGTCGCACCGTCCCACTCGTGCAACTGGTAGAGATCGATCCAGTCGGTGCCGAGCCGCTTCAGGCTGGCCTCGCATTGCGCGACGATCTGGTGGCGGGACAGGCCGGCATCATTGGGTCCCTCGCCCATCTTCATCCGGACCTTGGTCGTGACGAGCACCGAGCCCCGCCGGCCGCGCAGCACCTCGCCCAGGATCTCCTCGGACACGCCCCAGGAGTACACGTTGGCGGTGTCGAAGAAGGTGACCCCGGCATCGATGCAGCGATCGACGATCCGCCGCGCTCCGGCGACATCCGTCTCGCCGGTGAAGGAGAATTTGCCCACCCCGCCGAACGTCATCGTGCCGAGGGTCAGCACGGGCACGCGCAGGCCCGAGCGACCGAGCTGGCGGTAGAGCATGGCGATCCTCCCGTTCGTTCTCTGGTGACGTGTATCAGCCGATCGAGGCCGGCCCGTCCAGCACCCGCAGCCGTCGCAGCATCGGGGCCTCGCCGCCGGGCTTGGCCAGATCGAAGCGGCCGTCACTCTCGCGCAAGTATGGCACCTCGTGCGGGTCGACCGAGCGGGCGCGCAGGCTCGTCGCCCCCAGCAGATCGCGCCACGCCTCGATGAACTGCCCGGTGACGAGAATGGTGCCGGGTGCCGCATGAGGCTCCAGGCGGGCCGCCACCATCAGCGCCAGGCCGGCGCGCGCCTCCGCACCCGGTCCCTCTCCGTTCAACTCGACGAAGCCGGCATCGCCGCCGAAGCGTAGGTCGAGGGCGTAGGGCGAACGCAGCAGCCGGTCGCGGAGGTTGAGAGCCGCCATGACGACCCGGCGCGGGTTGGGGTCGACGAACAGGACGGCATCACCGTCGGACGCTTTTGCGACCAGGAGATCGCGGCCGGCCTCGGCCACGGCATGGCTGAAGAAGGAGGGAAAGGTCGAGGCGGCGACCGGGTCCTGGAAGATCGCACCCGAGCCCCGCACGTCGCCCTTCAGCACGAAGAGGATCTGCCGTGCCGCCCGCCACGGCCGGTCTGCACCGATGACGTTGAGCTTGTCCATGTTGCGGAAATAATCGGGATTGTAGCCGGCGATGAGCAGGTCGAGGCTCGGATGGACGAGGAAGTGCTCGGCGTCCGGCAGCACATCGTTGCGGTCGAGCGGGACTTCGCCCGGATAGCGGAAATACTGGACGAGCTCGGCCGTCTCGGGGTGGAGACCGACATAGCCCAGCAGGCCGATCTTGAACATGCTGGTGAAGGCGTAGCAGGGGATCGGCTCGAGGCTGCCCTGCCTCTCCGCGTAGAGCCGGTCGTACTCAGCCGAGAGCAGGTCCAGCTCGACGCGCGGGATCACGTTGCGGCGGATCAGGCGGAGCAGGATCTCGCGGTCGAACTGCGGCAGATGCGGCGCCATCTCGGTGATGAAGCCCTGCGCCACGGCCGCAGCACTGCGCGTGATCTGGTGGCGTACGGTCTCGCGCGTCCGCCGGCGCGGGTCGATGGAGGCCAGATCACGGCCGATGAAGGCGATGTCGCGCGGCCGGCGGAAGGTGTGCCGGATCCAGAAGGCGCCGATGTCCTCCTCGTCGCCGGTGCTCTGGTGGACGATGCGCGTGGCCCCCGGACCGAAGAAACGGACCCAGGGATCCTTCGCCGCCGGGTCGACGAGCGCCCGCTTGCGCTCGACGTCGATGTTCTTGTGGATGATCTCGATCAGGTCCTCGTAGGTGTAGCTCAGGTCGAGCGCCGAGCCGGCGAGCTGCAGCCCCAACGGATTGCCGAGAAACGTCCGCTGGAAGACCTCCTTGCGGATCGAGGCGAAGATCTTGACGTGATTGTTGATCGCGTGGAGGTCGCGGGCGGCCAGAGCGATGCCGACTTGCGCGAAATGCCAGTAGCTGCGGTAGATCGTCCGCGTTTCTTCGCTGTCGAGAAGATCGCTGGCCAGAAAATCCTCGAAATACTCGTCGATATTGTCGACGAACATGGCGACCGAGGTGTGGATCCGACGGAAGACCGGAAGCAGCTGGGCGACATAGTCCTTGAACGCGGCGAAGTAGGCGTCGCGCGGCAGGGCCAGGAGATTGGTGAAGAGATCGCAGGCGCTCCGCAGATTGTCGTTCTTCAGCATGCGCTCCAGCGGGCCCGACAGGGCCGGGCACACACCGAGGTTCTTCTCGACCGCTATCGTGAGCGCGATCGACCAGAGGGCCTTCCAGTAGGCCTCGGTCTCGCGCACGCTGCCATATTCGCGATGGCTCATCAGGTCGGGGTTGGCGCTGGGCTTGTCGACCAGTGCCCGCTCGGGCAGCAGCGTGCCGAAGCGCTGCCGCATCGACTGGCGTTTCGCCTTCAGGAGCAGGGTCTTGCCGAAGCCCTTGGGTGCTATGATCAGCATCTCCTGCGTGCTCGCCGATTCCAGGAAGTCGGCGATCTGATTGTTGAGATGCAGGAGCTGGCCGTGGAACTGGTCGAGATCCTCGGGCTCGATGTCCTTGGCGTCGACCACCCACGGCTTCATCGCATGCTCACCCATGGGCGCGGCAGCTCACGCCCGTCATCCGATGACGGCAACCTACCGATGAACCGGCGAAGGTCCAACTCGGTGCGCCGAGCCCTCGCGTGCGGCCGGTCCTCGAGAACCTTGGTACGTCTCGGCGACGGTCCGTCGGGACGTCAGCCGAGCGCGCGGGTCAGCTTCTCAGCCGTTTCCGGGGACAGCGCCTTGGTGTCGCCGAAGAAGAGCCAGTCCACCGTCACGTCGAGCTGGCGGCACAGTTCGCGGTAGATGGCGATGTTGTTCGGCGTCGAGTTGTCCCGCTCCCACGCGTGGTAACGCGGCAGGGAGACGCCGACCAACGCCGCCAGATGGGTCTGGCTGAAACCGCGCGCCTTCCGAGCCGCCGCTAGACGCATGCCGAAGGAATGGGTGTCGTTGAAGGGGGGAATCTGTGCACTCATCGTTCGCGTTGGGAGCCCGTACCTTTTTGTGCAGCGATGGCAACGACGGATCGGGCGGCCTGATCAAAGCTTTCCCCCCACGCTTTCCGCCTCGCTCGTTCCCGAGCAGTAGCACAGACAACAAAAAGGTAACGATAAATCAGCGTCGCACCCCTCAAAATAAAATGAACACCGGCGGCATCGGGTTGGATGGCAGTGAATGAACAACTTACCTCGTTCGCGCCGCCTCGCCACACACGAGCCCACCTCAACCGCGAGTTCGGTTCGATCAGGCAAGCCGAATGGGCCTCCTACCAGGCGACCAATGTTCCTTCCGATCGTCCGGCCGACAGCCGTAGATACACCGCTTACTTGAGGTCGACCACACCGCAGTCGGCACGTCCCGCGCCCTTGTCCGTCCTCGACATCAGGTACGAGATGACGCTTACAACCTGCCTGCTAGTTCGGTCCGCGGCGCCCCAGGCGATCTGTTGCACGCCGGATTCGGCAAGGTCCAGCGCGCTTCATGAAGGAGCGTCAGTGCTGGGTGACGCGGCGACGACGGGCCGCCCTTGCCTCACCTGGCCGTAGGTGTCGCTGCTCTGTCGAGGCAGTGTCCGGCCCTCGGGGTCGGACTCGCAGCCGCGCGCCCTTGCCGGATCACGCACCCTTCTCCACGGCCGAAGCCTGAGGGAACGGCACCGCGAGGTTCTCCGCAATATGGAGACCTCGCGGTGCCACGACGACGCCCACACGTATCGTCCTCCGCAGAGGAGCAGCATCCTAGCTTGATGTACCGTCCCGCGGTGCCACCCCAGGCGAAATCCGCTGCGATCGGGACGGCTTTCAATGACGCGATCGCGACGCCGACGACCTCATGCATGACGGAATATACATCCTCCATGCCCGGGACCGTCGGGGGGTTCAACCGACCCGAAGTGCCGGACGTACCAGGGGATGCGCGCACAGCAGGCGCCATCGGCTGCCGGTCGGATGAACAATATCGGGTAGACGACGACCTATCTGGGCGACAATTCTGGCCATAGTAATACCGTCAGACTGGCCGACAGCAACTACGAGTCACAGTTCTGCACTATGAAACGGTAATTATTGGCACACGATTGTGCTCTGCCGGATGCAGGCCTGCATGAAGGGTCGCATTATCTGCTTGAGGTCTGGCCAAGCCCTGGGAAGAGCCGACCTCTGCCCGGAGCAGTGCCCCGGTCCAGCCAACCCCTCCCGCTGCGACAGATGGAGCAACCGAGCCCTGCCGACGCGGTAGGACCCTCGCCGACCCTCATCCGCGTTCAGGCTCGCATCGGTGCCAGCGGCTTGGTGAGAATGGCGCGCCCGAGAGGACTCGAACCCCTAACCTTCTGATCCGTAGTCAGATGCTCTATCCATTGAGCTACGGGCGCGTGCCGCCTGTGCAGCGGTGGCCGGTCATGTAGCGGCTCGAGGTGCGAAGGGCAAGTGCGGCGGGATCAGCTTGTGGTGCCCGTCACCAGTTGCTTGATCTTCGCCGCCATCGCCTCGGGCGTCGCGTCGTGGCCGAAATGCGTGGCGTAGCGCCCCTCCGGATCCATCAGATAGGTGAAGGTCGAGTGGTCCATGAGGTAGGTGCCGTCCTGCGCCACTTCGCCCTTCCTGGCATAGACCCGCCATGCCTTCACCGCGGCGTCGACCTGCGCCTGGGTACCCGTCAGCCCGACCAGGGCGGGATGGAACTGGCCCACATAGGCCTGCATCACCTCGGGCGTGTCGCGCGCCGGGTCGACGGTGATGAAGACGGGCACCAACTGGCCCGCGACCTCGGCCGGCAGGTCGTCGATCGCGGCGGCGATCGTCTGCAGGCCCAGCGGGCAGATGTCGGGGCAATAGGTGTAGCCGAAATAGACGAGCATCCATTTGCCGCGGAAATCGGCCTGGGTGACCGTGCGGCCGTTCTGGTCCACGAGCGTGAAGTCGCCGCCGATCGGCACCGCCTCGTTGGCGGCGGGCACCACCTCGGTGGCGCGGACATAGAGATAGGCCCCACCCCCGACCACGATCAGCGCCAAGGCCAGGGGGATGATCCAACGTCGCATCGCTGCCGTTCCCGTCACTGCTTCTTCGAGGGGCGCATGACCGCCCAGTCCGCCTCGTCCAGATATTCGTCGAGAAAGCTGAACTGGCCGGCCCCCTTCAGCCACTCGCCGCCGTCGATCGTCACCACCTCGCCATTGATATAGCCGCAATCGGGGGCCACCAGGAACGCCGCCAGATCGGCCAGCTCGCGATGATCGCCCGGACGGCCGAGGGGATTGCGGGTCTCCAGCCGCTGCGCGAGGTCCGGGCGCGGAACGAGCCGCTCCCAGGCGCCCTCGGTCGGAAACGGTCCCGGCGCGATGGCGTTGAGCCGGATGCCGCGGCCACCCCATTCGACGGCGAGGGACCGAGTCATGGCGAGCACGCCGGCCTTGGCCACCGCCGAGGGCAGCACGAAGGCAGAGCCGGTCCAGGCATAAGTGGTCACAATGGAGAGCACCGTGCCGGCACGCCCATGCTCCAGCCAGCGCCGGCCGAGACCCAGGGTGCAGTTCATCGCCCCGTCGAGCACGATGCCTACGACCGCACGGACGGCGCGCGGCGAGAGCGTCTCGCTCTGGGCGATGAAATTGCCCGCGGCATTGTTGACGAGGATGTCGACCGGACCGGCGGCGTCCAGCATGCGCTCGACGGCATCGGTGTCGCGTACGTCGCAGGCATGGACAGAGACCGTGCCGCCAGTTGCCTCACGGTGCTCCGCGGCCGTCGCCTCCAGCACCTCCATGCGGCGGCCACAGATCGTGAGGCTGGCCCCCAGCTCCAGGAACCGGCGGCCCATGCTCTTGCCGAGGCCGGTGCCGCCGCCGGTGATCAGCACGTGGCGGCCGGCCAGGAGGTCGGTGCGGAACATCAGGCGGGCTCCGGTGAGCGGCTGCGGCGGGCTTCGCGCCACGCCATGTAGAAGGTCGACCCGGCGATGACGAGGGCGCCCAGCATCGCATGGCCGTCCGGGATCTCGGCGAAGAGCAGGAGGCCGAGCGTCGCGGTGAAGGGCAGGCGCAGATAGTCGTAAGGCGCCAACGCGCTGGCCTCGCCGATGCGGTAGCCCTGCATGAGGCAGTACTGGCCGGCAACACCGACGCAGGCCATGAGGAAGGTGATGGCCACCTCGTGCAGGGTAGGCGTGACCCAGACGAAGGCCGTCGGCACGCCCGTCATCACCGTCCCGACCACGCCCAGATAGGCGAGGATCGTCAGGTGCCGCTCGCCCTGGGCCAGTTCCCGCAGCGCCAGCGAGACGAAGGCGACGGCCAGGGCGCCCGCGAGTGCCACGAGGGCGGCGAGGTCGAAGGTCTCAGTGCCGGGACGGAGCACGATGAGGACGCCGACGAAGCCGATCGCCGTCGCGGCCCAACGCCCCCGCCGGACGACCTCGTGGAGAACGAGGGCCGCCAGGACGACCTGGAACAATGGTCGGGTGAAGCTCAGCGCGGTGGCGACGGCGAGCGGCATGTGGGCGATGGAGTAGTAGCTGCAGATGAGAGCGAAGGTGCCCATGCCGCCGCGGGTGACGTGCAGCCAGAGCCGCTGCGTGCGCCAGATGCCAGGACTCTGCAGGAGCAGCAGCGGCAGGATGATGAGGAAGCCCAGGAACGCGCGGCCGAAGGCGACCTCGATGCTGGGCAGCCGCTCGCCGAGCAGCTTGGCGCAGGCCTGCATCGCCGAGAAGAAGCCGCTGGACACCACGATCCAGAGGGCACCGCGAAGGTTGTCGATGCCGTGGGCCGCCGGGCTCACCAGAACCGCCGGGTCGGCGCAAGAGATGTGAGGTCGAGGCCAGGGTCGCGGCCGGCCGCCATGTCGGCGACGAGGCGGCCCGTCAGCGGGCCCAGGGTGAGGCCGATGTGCTGGTGGCCGAAGGCGAGCAGCAAATTGCTGCGACCCGGCACCGGACCCAGCACCGGCAGGCTGTCCGGGAGGGTCGGCCGGCAGCCCTGCCACTCGCTGGTCACCGTCTCGCCGAGCCCCGGCACGATCCGGCGGGCGATCGGCAGCAGGCGATGGACGCGGCGATAGTCGGGCGGTGCCGTCGGGCTCGCCAGCTCGACGCCGCCGGTGAGGCGCACGCCGCCCTCCATGGGGGCCAGCACGAAGCCGCCGTCGATGCTGTAGACGGGCCGGCGCAGCGTCGGCTCGGGATGCGGCAGCATGAGGTGGTAGCCGCGCTCGGCCTCCAGCGGCAGGCGCAGGCCTGCGTCGGCGACGAGGCGGCGGCCCATGGCGCCGGTGGCGAGGACGGCGAGATCGGTCGGGAGCAGACCCTTGTCGGTCACGACGGCGGCGATCCGGCCTTGGCCGGAAAAGCCTTGAGCTCGGGCTGACAGGCAGGTCCCGCCCCGCGCCAGGAAGCTCGCCGCGATACCCTCCACGTAGCGGCGGGGCTCGCGGACGGCACGGTTCATCGGCAGGAGCAGGCCGCCGTCGAGGTCGGGCGAAAGAGCTGGCTCCAGTTCGCGGATCTCGGGGCCATTTAATAACTCGTAAGGGATGCCGACCCGGTCGTAGGCGGCGCGCTCGCGGGCGGTGTCGGCGAGCATACCTTCCTTGGTGGCCGCGACCTTGAGCCAGCCTCCAGTGCGGACGAGATCACCGAGGCCGCAGCGCTGGATCAGGACGTCGTGGGCGGCACCGGCTCGCGATACCAAGGAGGACAGTGCCTCCGAGGAGCGGGCGACGGTCGACGGGCGGGCGGCCAGCGCGAAGCGGACGAGGAAGGGCAGCAGTGAGGGCAGATAGGCCCAGCGGATCGCCACGTAGCCGGTGGGGTCGAGAAGGACCGACGGCAGCTCGGCCAGGAGCTTCGGCGAGGACAGCGGCAGCACGCTGCCGAGGCTGATGATGCCGGCGTTGCCCGACGAGGTGCCGCCACCCGGCGGCAGCGGGTCGACGAGGGTGACCTGCCAGCCGTCGTCCTGGAGGAAGAAGGCGGTGCTGGTGCCGACGACGCCGGCACCCACGACGACCGCCCGGCCACGGCTCATGCCTGCCGCCAGGGAGCGCCGCCCAGGCGCTCGACCAGGAAGTCGATGAACACGCGGAGCTTCACGGCGGGACGGCGCTGCGAGGGGTAGACGGCATGGATCGGCACGGCCGGCGTCTGCCACGGTTCGAACAGCCGCACGAGACGCCCTGCGGCCACATCGGCACCGATGATGAAGTCCGGGTGATAGATCACCCCTACCCCACCCAGGGCCGCGGCGTGCAGCACGTCGCCATTGTTGGCCGTCAGGCTGCCGCTCACCTTGACCGCCACGGTCTCCTCGCCCCGGAGGAAGCGCCACTCGTCCGGCTGGCGGCGGAGCGTGTAGACGAGGCAGTCATGGCGGGCGAGGTCGGCGGGCTCGGCGGGCGTGCCGTGGCGTTCCAGATAGGCGGGGCTGGCGGCACAGATCTGCCGGGCTTCGGCGATGCGCCGCGCGATCAGGCTGCTGTCGGGCATGGCGCCGATGCGGACGGCGACGTCGAAGCCCTCATCCAGGAGGTCGACGAAGCGGTCGTTGAGCGTGAGGTCGACCTCGATCTGCGGGTAGCGGGCCATGAACTCGGGCAGCAGCGGTCCCAGGTGGCGGTGGCCGAAGGTCATGGGTGCATTGATCTTCAGCCGCCCGCAGGCCTCGGCTTCCCGCCTCCCCAGCGTCGCCTCGGCTTCGGCCAGCTCGGCCAGGATGCGGCTGCAATAGTCGCGGTAGGTCAGGCCCTGCTCGGTCAGCGCCAGCTTGCGGGTGGTGCGATTGAGCAGGCGCGCACCGAGGCGGGTCTCAAGTGCCGCCAGGTGCTTGCTGACGGCGGACTTGGAGAGGCCCAGCTGCTGGGCGGCCGCCGTCAGGCTGCCGAGGTCGGCGACCTTGACGAACACCTCCATGCCCTGCAGCCGGTCCACGCCGTCCCGCCCCCATCGACCTCGGCGATTGCCCCGCCGGCCGGAGGACTTAGATTGGGCGGGCCCGTCGCGGTCAACCGGATCGCGAAGGTGCGACGTCCTTGGGAGCCGAACGCTTGAGCGCCTCGTTCACCATTGCGCTTGCCCAGTGCAACCCGACCGTCGGCGACATCGACGGCAACACGGCCCTCGTCCGCTCCATGCGGGCCGAGGCGGCCGCGGCGGGGGCCGACCTCGTCGTGTTCCCCGAGCTGGTGCTGGTGGGCTATCCGCCCGAGGACCTCGTGCTGAAGCCGGCCTTGTGCGACTTCGCCCGCGAGGCGGTGGCGAAGCTGGCGGCCGACACGGGCGACGGCGGCCCGGCCATGGTCGTGGGCGCTCCCTGGCGCGACGGCGAGAAGCTCTACAACGCGGCCTTCCTGCTGGCAGGCGGCAGGATCGAGGCCTGGCGGGCGAAGCACGAGCTGCCGAACTACGGCGTGTTCGACGAGAAGCGGGTGTTCGCCCCCGGTCCCGTCCCCGGCCCCGTCGTCCTCCGCACCGCCCGGGGTCACAGCCTCCGCATCGGCCTCATGGTCTGCGAGGACATGTGGTTCGAGGACGTCGCCGAGGGCCTGACCGAGAGCGGGGCCGAACTTCTCCTTGTCGTCAACGGCTCGCCCTTCGACGAGGACAAGATGGAGCAGCGCCTGCAGCTGGCCGTCACCCGCGTCACCGAGAGCGGCCTCCCCCTCCTCTACGTCAACCAGGTGGGCGGCCAGGACGAGCTCGTCTTCGATGGTGCTTCCTTCGCCCTCGACGCCGACCGCCGGCTGGTGGCGCAGGGCCGCTCCTTCGTCTCCGAGCTTCTCGTCACGACATGGACCCGCGACGCCGACGGCAGGCTCACCGCCGCCGCGAAGGGACCCATCGCCCCGCCCCTCTCCCACGAGGAGGCCGTCTACCGCACCATGGTCCTGGGCCTGCAGGACTATGTGAACAAGAACCGCTTCCCGGGCGTCGTCCTGGGCCTCTCGGGCGGCATCGACTCGGCCCTCTCGGCTGCCGTCGCCGTCGACGCGCTAGGCCCCGACCGGGTCCGCGGCGTCATGATGCCCTCCCGCTACACCTCCAAGGACAGCTTGGAGGACGCCGCCGAGACGGCCAAGGCATTGGGCATGCGCCTCGACGAGGTCCCGATCGAGCCCGCCGTCACCGCCTTCCTCGGCATGCTGGCCCCCCTCTTCGAGGGCCGCCCGCCCGACATCACGGAGGAGAACATCCAGTCCCGCATCCGCGGCGTGCTCCTCATGGCCATCTCCAACAAGCTCGGGCCGATGGTCCTCACCACCGGCAACAAGTCCGAGATGTCGGTCGGCTACGCCACCCTCTACGGCGACATGTGCGGCGGCTACTCCGTCCTCAAGGACGTCTACAAGACCACCGTCTTCGCCCTCTCCCACTGGCGCAACGCCCACCGCCCCGAAGGCCTGCTTGGCCCCACGGGCCCCGTCATGCCCCTGCGAGTCATCACGAAGCCCCCCACGGCCGAGCTCCGCGCCGACCAGAAGGACGAGGACAGCCTACCCCCCTACGCGCTGCTCGACCGCATCCTCGAAGGCCTCGTCGAGCACGACCTCTCCCCCCGCGAGCTGGTCAAACAAGGATTCCCGCCCGCCGAGGTCCGTCGCGTCTCCAACCTCCTCGACCTCGCCGAATACAAGCGCCGCCAGGCACCCCCCGGCGTCAAGGTCACCGAAAAAGCCTTCGGCCGCGACCGCCGCTACCCCATCACCAACGCCTTCCGCCGCATCGGCATCGCCGACCTCGACCGCACCACCGAACCGGCGCCCGACGACGCCAAGGCCGCGGCGCCGACGCACTCGCAGTCGCTGCGGACGCTGGAGTAGCCGGGGAAGCGCACCGCGCTCCCCCGGACCCCCACGGGCGAGTTGAGGAAGTGGTTGAATCGGGATCGGCCCCGGGCAGCCTTGGATCGGCTGGGGGCTGAGGGACGTGCGGTGAAGGAGCTGGAGGTGGACGGGTCGGGCTGAGGTCGCGGGGCGGAGAGCCTCAGGAACTATCGAAATCCGGATCGCGCACGCGGACCCTGATCCGCTTGCCGGTGATCTTGGCGATGAGGCGGCGGTAGTCGCGTTCCTCCGGGGTTTCCTGGCGGCGCGTGAGGGCCGGCGGTGGTGCGGGCGGAACCGGGCGCGGTGGGGCCGGCGGCTCGCCTACGGCTGCCTTGGCCTCGGATTCCTCGCGCTGCTTGGCGTGGGCCTCGACGATGAGCTGGTCGCGCAGCCGAACCGTGATGCGGTGGCGGAGCGCTTCGAGGTCGTCGTACGGGCGGGGCGGATAGAGCACCCGCTTTACTTTGGGCGGTGGCGGTGGGTTCTCGGCCTCGGCGGCCTCGCGTGCGGCGCGCTCCTGGGCGCGCATGACGGACTTGGCGAGCGTGACGCAGGGATTGCGGCCGCGTTGCAGCTCGCGGAAGAACCAGGCGCAGACCTTGGGATCGCGTTCGTGGACCGACTCGACCAGGACCTGGAGCGCCAGCTCGCGCAGCTCGGCCAGGATCTCCTCCTCCGGCCGGCCGTACATCGCGCGATAGCTCTCGACCATCTCCGGCAGGTCCGGATCCTTGGTGAAGGCGTCGAGCTCGGCATCGCTGATCTTGATCTTCGCCGCAGCCTTGGCGGCGGTGGCACCGAGCGCCAGCAGCCGCACGAAGCGCCGCTTCTTGCGCCGGGCGCGGAAGTCGGGGTCGAGGCGGTAGGGTTGGTCGTCCATGGCGTTTCCGACTTTATTCCTATCTCGATGCGGAGTCAATAGGCTTGCTACCCCAGCAGAACCTAGCCCGGATGGATGACCATACTGACGCCGACCAAATGCATGCAGCCCGAGAAGTCGCTAACGGGCGTTAATGGTACCTGGTACCGAGGTCCCGAGAAGTCGCTAAGGGACGTTAATCCCTGGCCATCCTGGAGGCTGCCGTGCGTCCGCGATACCTGCGCTGAGCCCCGACGAGGTGCTGGCGGACGTCCGGCGCATGGGCCTGTCCAACCCCTCCGAGTCGGCCGAGATCGTCCGTGCCGACCGCGACCGGCCGTTAAGGTCGTCGACGCGTCGGCCCTGGCCGCCCTGATCTTCGCAAGCCTGAGGGTGCCGCGATGGTCGAGCGGCTGCGCGGGCGACTTATGGCCCCGGAGCTCGACTAGGAGTTGGCCAACATCTGCCTGACGAAGATCAAGCGCGATCCCGGGCAGCGTCGGCCTATCTCCGCGGCCCCGACCTGCGCCAGGAGATGCGGATCGACATCGTCACCGTCAACCACGAAGAGGTCGTCCGCCTCGCGGAGTCGACCGGCCTTTTCCGCCTACGACGCCAGCTATCTCTGGCTGGCCCGCCGCTTCGAGAGCGATCTCGTCACCCTGGACCGAAAACTGGCGGCGGCGATGGTCAAGGGGCCGGGGCAGACACCACAACTGATTTGCTCGACACTGATGCGCCGATCAGTTCCTACACGCTAATGGTACCGAGGCCCGGTCACGGCGACGCCTTGCCCTCCTACCGGAGCTAGGACCTGACGGCAGCGATCGCGACCTGGAGGGGCTTAGCACCTTGCCGCGACAGCGGCTCGATGCGGCAAACGAACGGTTTGGGGCGCAGGCAGGCGGTCCGCAGAGCTGTAATGGCAGCACTCGTCGCCACCCGCTTCAACCTGCGCCGGCCTCTACCAACGCCTGCTCGCCGACCGAAACCGAAGAAGCTTGCGTTCACCGCCGCCATGCGGAAAGATCGTGATCCTCAACGCCATCCTGCGCAGCGGCACCCCATGGCACGCCGCTGAGACAGCAGATGAGCCAGCGGCAAGACAGTCGCTGGTAGCGAGGCCGGCTAGTATCTCTGGACGAAATACTGGCTCGCCAGGGGAGCCGTTCATGCGCGACTACGCTCTATCCGCATCGAGCCGATCCCCGGCACAACCCGAGCTCTGCGATCGAGTGACGGAGCAGCTGCTTTCTTCGCCAATGTCGGCTCCGCGACCGCTTCTACATCGAACGTGGCCGCATGAAGACCGGCGCCTGTCCTGCGTCTAAGCTTCCAGCCAGCTGCGGTAACTACATATGCCGGTGGCCTACGACGACAAAGCTGGCGTTAACCGCAAATGCGCAGCTGACTGCGGCAACGAGCTGATATCAAAGAATCGGGTCAATCAGCAAGTGAGCAAGCGCCTCAATGAACAGTTTCGCGCAGAGAAGGCCAGAGCAAGCGTTTGTTGGTCAAGCCCTTTTGTGTTTTACGGCCGTCGGCTGCCGGGAAATGTATTTGTTGCTATAACGAAATAACAGAACCGTAGAAGAGATTAACGGCAACATTTAATTTTTTGAGGCCATCAAGGCCAATAATGATCCAGACAAAGCCGCTGCAAATCTAAAATTTCGCTACAGCCCCTAATATCAAATGATAATAGAAGAAAGGAAATCCAAAGTCATGGAAACTCGAATCGCCGGACGGGACCAAAGTGCTTCGAGTCCAAATAACAATCAGCAATGCGAAAAACAGTTTACGCGTCTGCGAACGTAGATCAATCGTAGGTTCACGGTCAATGCGGCCGATCTGCCAAATCAAGTGCAGCGTGAACCTGCTCTCCTGTTTTTCAACGACAGGGTTATCCTCCGCGCCAGCCGTTCCGGAAGTGAACGTTACCCATTTCAAAGACTCATGACTAAAAGATTGAAGTTCGTTCGATTCCTTCTGGCACCTCTTCTGGCAAGGCGGAACTTATTAGTCTGAACCGCGAAAGCTTTCTCTAATAAAATTGCGTTTTGACAGAAATCAAACGGTGAGGATCTCCTTTTATGAGCAGACAATTTCGCAGAACGTATTATTTGCTTCTCTGAAATAGATTGGCCGTTGCTGCTGGTAGAGATCTGATTGATCTTACAAGCGGAGCAGTAACGGTACGCCACCGCATCCGTTCTATGGATGGCGCTCCAATTTTAATGAACAGAGAGGTTGTTGGAGGTGGTCGACAACGACTCGAGAATTCACTATTGCCCATCCAATACAAATGGCATCTACTGCTGTCTATGGCGGCTCGGTAGACGAGCAAAAATACGATCGCTAACAACGATGAGCCCTTCGTTCGTTCGCGTAAGGTCTAGTCTTTCCTGGATCATCAGAGTCGCAGTGTCCAGAGCTTCGAGCGTGTCAAAGAAGGAACCGAACTCCGCGTTCCTAGCCGCTAATATCGAAATCGCCACGCTTGGAGAATATCGAGGGATCCGAAGGCTCTGACCAAGTACCATTTCTGATAAAACTCATAGGCAGACTCCGTTCCACCGGGGCCTGGACCTTATGACGATTTCAACGTCGGTGCTCTTGCAATCACCAGGGCTGTTGCGGCTGACGAATGAGACGTAACGGATTTGATACAATCTTATTTAAATCGTGCATGGTCGATCTTCGGATGCCTAGTGAATTGGCGGGTGGTGGGCCTGGCGGTTCTCGTGCTGCTGGGCAGTGCCGGGATCGCCGATGCCGCGATCACGATGACGATCGAGCGCCAGAGCGATACCACGGCACTCATCAAGCTGTCGGGCGCCATCCCGGACGGCATTGTCCCCGTCGAATCGCTGAAGGCCTACGGCGTCACGCAGAGCGCTCCGGCCACCGCCTCGGCCTCGGCGAAAACGATGACGGTGGGCGGGCTGACATTGGCCAGCGTCACGCTCCAGAGTGTCGACCTGGACTTCGACTTCGGCAATCTGCTGCAGGCGTCGGCCCAAGCCTCAGGTTCGGTGCTCGTGACGTTGACCGGCACCACCTGGGCAACGGTCGGCCTCTCGGGCATCGTCCGCGGTATCAGGTTCGAGACGACGAACGAGGAGGTCGGCTCCTGGAAAGTTGTCGCCCCGGTACCTGTGCCGGCGGCATTGCCGCTGCTCGCGAGCGGGCTCGTCGGCCTGGGCGTGCTGCGTCGGCGGCGAGCGGCGGCGCGATAGGCCTGCCGACGCCGGGCGGCGACGTCTCGGTTAGGGCGGACCTGCCCCTCAGCCCACCCGCTCGCGGAACGGGTCCGCCGGGTACACGCCGATGATCTCGACATGGTGGGAGAAGAAGCGGAGTTCCTCGAAGGCGAGGCGGACGGCGTTCTGGCTGGGGTGGCCCATGATGTCGGCGTAGAACTCGGCCTGGGTGAAGGCACCGTCGACGTAGGATTCGAGCTTCACCATGTTGACCCCGTTGGTGGCGAAGCCGCCGAGCGCTTTGTAGAGGGCGGCCGGACGGTTGCGCACGCGGAAGGTGAAGGTGGTGAGAGTCGGCCCGTCCTTGTGGCTGGGCCAGCGCGGCTCCTTGGCCAGGACCAGGAAGCGGGTGGTGTTGTGCTCGGCGTCCTCGATGTCGGGGACGATGATCTCGAGGCCGTAGATCTCGGCGGCGAGGCGGCTGGCGATGGCGGCCCGGCGGCGGTCGCCGGTGGCGGCGATGTCGGCGGCGGCACCGGCCGTGTCGGCGACGACGCGGCTGCGGATATTGTGCTTCCTCAGGAAGTCGCGGCACTGGCCGATGGCGTGGACGTGGCTCTCGGCGAGCTGGATGTCCTCCAGCCGCGCCCCCTTCACGCCGAGGAGCTGGTGGTTCACGCGGACGAAGGTCTCGCCGATGATGTGCAGGCCGGCGCGCGGCAGGAGATGGTGCACGTCGGCGACGCGGCCGGCGACGGTGTTGTCGATCGGGATCATGGCGAGGCGGGCGGCCCCCTCGCGCACGGCCCCGAAGGCGTCCTCGAAGCTGTGGCACGGCAGGGCCGTCAGCTCGGGATAGGCCTGGCGGCAGGCCATGTGCGAGTAGGCGCCGGCGGCCCCCTGGAAGGCGATGGTGCGCTCGGGGTCGGAGGTCATGCCCTCGGTGTCGGGGATCGTCACGCCGGCTGCTCCAGGATGCGGCGGGCCTTTGCGAGGTCGGCCGGGGTATCGACGCCGAAGGGCACCACGTCGACGAGCTTCAGCCCGATCGTCATGCCGTTCTCCAGCGCCCTCAGCTGCTCCAGCTTCTCGCGCTTTTCCAAGGGGCTCGGCGGCAGGGCGCAGAAGCGCTCCAGGGCAGCACGGCCGAAGGCGTAGATGCCGATATGGTGGTAGACGGGGCCCTCGCCCCAGGGGGCGGGAGCACGGGTGAAGTAGAGGGCGCGGGCGAGGCGCGGGTTGCCCGGGAGGAAGGAGGCGACGGCCTTCACGGTGTTGGGGTCGGCGCGCTCGTGGGCGTCGTCGGTGGCGTTCGCCAGGGTGGCGATGTCGCAGCCCAAGGCATCGAGAGGCTCCAGCACGTCGCGGAGAGCGCTGGGGTCGAGCGTGGGCAGGTCGCCCTGCAGGTTGACGACGCGCTCGTAGCGGCCAGCGGCGTCGACGGATTGCAGCGCGGCGAAGATGCGGTCGGTGCCGGAGGGGAGCGCCGGGTCGGTGAGGACGGCCTCGCCGCCGGCCTTGCGGACGGCGTCCGCGATCTCCTGCTCGGCACAGGCCACGACCACGGGCCCGATGCCGGCGGCGACCGCACGCCGCCAGACATGGACGATCATGGGCTCCCCAGCGATCGGGGCCAGCGGCTTGTCCGGCAGGCGGGTGGACGCCATGCGGGCCGGTATCAGCACGAGCGTGTGCGACGTTATGTCAGCGCCGACGGCGGCCATCTCGCGAACCATTGTTTCTCGGGCGGACGTGGCAGCGTCTTCTTGCGGTTGACGCCCGCGAGCGCGGTGGTCTAGCGAGCGCGTCCAAGGCACGCAAGGCGCGGGACCCGAGCCCATCTGCCGCAAGCGTTGAGGACCGGAGAGCCCATGGCATCGTCTCTCGAGGGCAACAAGATCGCCGCCGCCATCCTGACGGCCGGCATCATCGGCGTCGGCAGCGGCGTGCTGTCGGGCATCATCTACCGGCCGGTCATGCTGGAAGAGCCGGTCTACGCCGTGGCGACCGCGGACGCCTCGGGCGGCGATTCGACGGAAGCGGCGGCACCGGCCGAGGAGAAGCCGATCGGCGAGCTCCTGGCCTCGGCCGATCCGGCCGCCGGCGAGGCGGTCGCCAAGAAGTGCGCCTCCTGCCACAATTTCGACCAGTCGGGGGCCAACAAGGTCGGGCCCGGCCTCTACGGCGTGGTCGACCGCGACGTCGGCAAGCACGAGGGGTTCAGCTACTCCGAGGCGATGGCGGCCCACGGCGGCAAGTGGGACTATGACAGCCTCAACAAGTTCCTGACCTCGCCCAAGACCTACGTCCCCGGCACCAAGATGACCTTCGCCGGCCTGAGCAAGGAGCAGGACCGCGCCAACGTCATCGCCTATCTCCGGACCCTCGCCGAGACCCCGGCCCCGCTCCCGGGCGGCTGAGCCGGTCCCCCGAAGAGACATGCGAACGAGCCCGCGCCCGCACCGGACGCGGGCTTTTTCGTGACGGAGGAAGCCGTGAGCCGGACACACTACCGCGAGTTCGAGGCCCTGGCGCACCGCATGGCGGACGCCGCCGGCACGGTGCAGCGGCGCTATTTCCGCACCCCCGTCACGGTCGACACCAAGCCCGACGCCAGCCCGGTCACGATCGCCGACCGCGAGTCCGAGGCGGTCATGCGCGAGATCATCGCCGCCGCCTACCCGGACCACGGGGTCTATGGCGAGGAGCACGGCAAGGACCGGATCGACGCCGAGTTCGTCTGGGTGCTGGACCCGATCGACGGCACCAAGTCCTTCATCACCGGCCGCCCGCTGTTCGGCACGCTGATAGCACTCTGCCATGCGGGAGCACCCGTCGTCGGCATCATCGACCAGTCGATCATCCAGGAGCGATGGGTCGGTGTCGCCGGCGAGGGGGCGGCCTGGAACGGCCGCCCGGTCCGCGTGCGCGCCTGCCCCGGCCTGTCCGATGCCGTGCTGCTCACGACCTCGCCCGCGATGTTCGCGAACGGGGCCGAGGCGGACGCCTTCGAGGCCGTGCGCACCGCCGTGCGGCTGCCGCTCTACGGCGGCGACTGCTACGCCTACGGCCAGGTCGCCCTGGGCCTCGCCGACCTCGTCGTCGAGTGCAACCTCGAGCCCTACGACTTCATGGCGCTCGTCCCCGTCGTCGAAGGTGCCGGCGGAAGGCTCACCGACTGGAAGGGTCAGAAGCTCGGCTTCGGTGCCAGCGGGCAGGTCGTGGCGGCAGGCGACGAACGCGCCCACGCGGCGGCATTGCGGCTGCTGGAATCCGCGTCGGCGGACTGAGTCTCGCTCGAGGTGCCTCGAGGACGCCCTTCCTCGGCCGAGGAATCGGGGCTCCGCGGCGCCGTCCTAACGGCTCCCGGCGATCCGAGCCCTCGATCGTCCCGCTCACATCGTCGCGGTGGTGACGAGCCATGGCCAGGCCCGCCCGCATTGTTCTCCTGAATGGTGTCGGGAGTGCTGGGAAGACGTCTATCGCCAGAGAGCTACAAGCGATCACCGTCGATCCGTTTCTGCACGTTCAGATGGACGCGTTTCTCGACATGATGCCGGAGAGGTACCAGTCACATCCAGATGGCATCTTGTTCGAGACGCTCGTCGAAAATGGGAGGAGCCTGGTCGCGGTCCGCGCCGGCGCGCTCGGTGCTCTCACCTTGAAAGGGATGAGACGCTCGATTGCGGCCATGGCTGGGCAAGGCCTCGATCTGATCGTCGACGAGGTGCTGCTCGGTGGCGTCGGCGAGTACAGGAGGCTCCTCACGCGCCACGACCTCTTCGTGGTCGGTGTGCTGGCACCTCTCGACATCCTCGAGTCAAGGGAAAGGGCACGGGGAGATCGGCTCGTCGGCCTGGCGAGATGGCAATTCGACCGGGTGCACAAGAATGTCGCCTATGACTTCGAGGTCGATACGAGCACGGCCGGGCCGGCGGCGTGCGCACGGCGGATCAAGAGCCGATTTGGACTGTAGACGCTACGCCCGTCACGGGTCGAAGCGGCGACCGGCGCGTGTCCGGTGCAGGCGGCCGGGACGCGTCATACCGTGAATGTGGACAGTTCCAAGAACGTGTTCTTCTGCTGGCCTCGGGTGGGGGGAATGCCTTGGTCAGTGATGTGCCCGGCATGGGTAAGATCATCGGCACGCTCAGGCCCGGTCTTCCGGGCTGCCTCAGGCGAAGGCGCACTTTTCGAGGAAGACGATCCGCTTGAGATTGAAGACGAGATTGGCCATCTCGATCTTCGTCGTCGCCCTGGTGATCCCGATGCTGCGGACGAAGAGCCCATCCGGGACTTCTGCTCGGCGAAGACGTGCTCGATCCGGGAGCGCACCTTCGACTTCTCAGGTGGGCGCGGCGGGTCCTCTTCGGCATCAGCTTGCGCGGCGGCTCGATCCACTTTGCTGCTCGATTACGGTGAATGCGCCTGACGAAGCCGTTCCTGGCCAGGTACGCCTCGTTCGCGGCCGAGCGGTAGGCGCTGTCCGCCCACACCAGGGCGGCCGTGTTGCGCTTGTCGAGCAGCCCCTCGCGCAGACGTGCGCCCTCGTAAGCCGCCGCTTCCGTCACCAGCCATGTCCGGATCAGCCCAAAGGCCCGCTCAATGCCGACGTGGTTCTGGTAGCCGAAGGCTTGACCGTCCAGCGTGCCTTCTGGCGGCGCTTACCGGGACGCGCCTTCCAGTCCTCGGGGACGCGGCCTTCCTTGATCGCTTTCTTCTCGTCCTCTGTGTTGCGCTGCTTGGAGGCCGCCACCAGGCTGGCGTCGACGATCTGGCCGGACATGGCGATGAAGCCCGCCGCCCGCAGCGCGGCGTCGAAGCGCTCGAACGGGCCTTTGATGGCGCCGGCCGCCTGTCAGCTTTGCTGACATCCCTTATGTGGACGGCCGGGAGGTGCAAGGGTCTTTGTGTCGGGATGGCGTAGCGGCTCATTCGCAGCTGGATGGATCGTTCGACGATGGAAGGGAATCCGGTCGGGCGCGCCCTTATGTCCGGCCTGTATGGGTGCGGTCGCGGCCGCAAGGCCATGATGGGTGTGCGCTTGCGTGTCAGGCGCCAATCTCCGGGACGCGCTCACGGCGCGAGGGAAGACGCGGCCTTGCCTGAACTGCCCTGATCGGCAGCCTTCCATCACGCGGAACGATGCCTCCCGCCGGTTCAGCCGAGCTCGCGCTCGGATGGGTCACGGGCTATGGCGAACATGCCGTTCATGCCACCGCAGCCGGAAGATGCCTGAACGAACGATAGTCCTCCTCGTGAGCCATCAAGGCCCAGACGATGCGCGCCATCTTGTTGGCCAGAGCCACGGTGGCCAGCCGTGCCGGCCGACGGGCGAGGACGCCTCTGACCCAGGCGCCGGCTGCGCTGTTCCATTGCCCGGCGCGGCGCACCATCGAGGTGGCACCGAGCACCAGGAGCGTACGGATCTGCTCGTTGCCTGCCTTGGTGATGCGGCCCAGGCGTGGCTTGCCGCCCGTGGAGTGCTGGCGTGGTACGAGGCCGAGCCAGGCGGCGAAGCAGCGGGCGCTCTTGAACAGGCTTGCATCCACGACCGTCGCTGCGATCAGCGAGGCCGTGATCGGGCCGACACCCGGGATCGTCGCCAGCCTTCGTGCCGTCCCGTCCTGCCGGGCGTGCGCCACGACCGAAGCCTCCAGCTCTGCGCGGCGCTGCCGGCCGCATGGAACTGCCTTTGCAGCACGCTTAGAGCTTGCCGCGCCGCTCCCGGCAGGCTCGCCTCCACCTGGGCCACCAGGTCGCCCAACTTGCCCAAGCCCAGAGGTGCCACCACGCCGAACTCGGCCACGAGGCTCCGCAGCGCGTTGGCCAGCATAGTCTGCTGCTTGACCAGCAGCGCGCGGGCCGCGTGCAGCGCCAGCATGGCCTGCTGTTCCAGGCCCTTCACCGGCACGAACTTCACCTCCGGGCGGCGGGCAGCCTCGCACAGCGCTGCTGCGTCGACCGCGTCGTTCTTGCGACCGCGCTTCACGAACGGTCGGACCGCCTCGGGTGCGATCAACTTCACCGTGTGGCCCAGACCGGTCAGAACACGCCCCCAGTGGTGCGCAGCCCCACACGTCTCCAGCACCACCGTGCACGTGGGCTGCGCCTCGAAGAACCCGATCACCTCCTGGCGGCGGAGCTTGCGCCTGACCAGGGCCTTACCGGCCTCGTCTATGCCGTGCACGTGAAACACGGCCTTGGCAGTGTCGAGGCCGATCATGGTGACGCTCATCGCCGACGATCCCTTCCGCATGGGTCTCAACGGCCCGCACTCTGGCACAGCGACGCCGTCAAGGGCCGTCCACCCCATCTCCGGGGGATTGGCCGAAGGCCGATGGTGAGGTTGTCGCGGAACAGCCAGATCGTGCGGGCGTCGGGCACCCGGTCGGACAGGCCCAGGCCGAGGAACCGCATGAAGGACAGGCAATCGTTGATCAGCAACTCGGCGCGCTCGTCCGAAAGGTTGTTCGCCGCCTGGATCGCCAGCACCTTGAACATCATGACCGGGTCGAACGGAGGCCGACCTCCCTGCGTGCCCGACCGGTAGCCGAGCGCCGCGTCCAGGTCCGCGCGGAACATCTCGAAATCAGCGACACGGCCAAACGCGACGCGATGGCCGCCGAGATCGCTCAGCCGGCGGAAGCGATCGTCCCCACGTCAAAGAGCGCCGGCTCGCTACCCATCGGCTCGCTCCTCCACCCGCAGGGCTGATTGCATCAGATCGAGCCGGAAACCGCGAGGTTGTTAGAACCGTCCAGCTGCCGCTCCTCGACAGCGACGGCTACACCTCCGGCAAGGTCACCCCCGGCCTCGCCGACTTCGACGTCGAAAGCGATCGCGAGGCCCATGATTTTCTCGGCTCGCAGGAGCAGGAGCCCGCGGCGGCGGACCGAGCGCGGTTCGCAGGTCCGCGGTCACTCCTCGGCGTGCCGTGTGCCGACCTCTCCCGTCGGCATCGTGGGCAGGCTCTCGAACCAGTCGAGGGCCAGACGGGGCCACTCGGGTGGGACCTCGTGGCCGCCCTGATGGAGCGCCAGCTCGAGCGCCGTCCCGGGGCTGCAGGCGGTCCAGGCGCGGCGTAGGAAAACCGGGTCGTCCGGGAAGAGGTCGGCCTTCAGACCGGTGCAGCCGTTCCTGCGCCGCCAGAGCTGCAGGCCCTCGAAAATGTCGCCCTGCTCGACGCCCGGGCGGAGTGGGCGTCCTTCGAGCGGCACCGTCTGGTCGCGCCAACCATGGGTGTGCAGCAGACGGACCGGTGCGGCGCAGCTGTCCGGAAAAGGCCGCCAGAAGCCGCCGGCAACCGGTGCGAAGGCGGTGAAGTCGCCGGGTGCCGTGCAGGCGAGATACCAGACCATCGAGCCGCCGACGGAGAAGCCGCTCAGCAGGACCCGGCGACGGTCGACGGCGAAACGACGCTCGGCATCGTCGAGCACCTCGTGCAGGAACGCCGCCTCGTTGCGCAGCGGCTGGCGGAAGCTGCCGAAGGACCAGCTCCCGCCGGTCCGGCCGGGCCGAACCAAGCCCGTGGGTGCCAGAACGACGTAGCCGCGGGCCAGCAGCGGGGTCACGAGATCCCGGTTGGCAATCACCTCGGCGCCTGAGCTGCCGGCACCGTGCAGATGAACCACGACGGGCGCTGGTCGCTCGCCCCGAGGTTCGGGCAGGAGCGCATGGTAGGCGCCGAGGCTCACCAGGCAGGGGTGATCGGCGGCGCCGCAGCTCTCGGCCGTGGCGTCCGGCGGCGGCAACAGAAGCAGGAGCGCCAGGGCGAGACGGCGTATCGGCGTCACCCGCAGCGCCCCAGACGTCCTCCTTTGGCCGTGCACAGCCAGCCCTGCCGGGAAATGTCGGAACGGCTCACCACCTGCAGGCTCTCCGAATCGCTGCCGGAAAGCTGCCGGAAGCGGCGACAGCGGGCAACTCGGCAGCCGCCGGCCCTACTGGACAGGACCGCCGGCGCTGTGGTTTCTGCGCCGATGCGGGGTCAGCGGTAAGAGACGCGCCGCGGATCGTCATGAAGTTGTCACGTCCGGAACCTCTCAGCCCGGGCAGGCAGAAAAGGAGCACGCACGATGCGGCGTTGGTGGATGGCGGCTGCGGCCGCGCTCCTCATCGGCAACACTGCCCTTGCCCAAGACAAGGTCGTCAAGATCTACAACTGGTCGGACTATATCGACCCCAGCATCCTGACGGACTTCACGGCGAAGACCGGCATCAAGGTCGTCTACGACGTCTACGACAGCAACGACATCCTCGAGACGAAGCTGCTAGCGGGCAATACGGGGTACGATCTCGTGGTGCCGACGAACAGCTATCTGGCACGGCAGATCCAGGCCGGCATCTTCCAGGAACTGGACAAGTCGAAGATCCCGAACCTGAAGAACCTCGATCCCGACCTGATGGCCAAGGCGGCCCAGTTCGATCCCGACAATGCGCACGCCATCATCTACATGTGGGGCACCACCGGCGTCGCCTACAATGTCGACAAGATCAAGCAGCGGATGCCGGACGCGCCGGTCGACAGCTGGAGCCTCGTCTTCGATCCCGAGGTCGCGAAGAACTTCGCCGACTGCGGGATCATGATGCTCGATTCGTCCGAGGACGTGCTCCCGAGCGTGCTGCGCTGGCTGGGCGAGGATCCCCTCTCCAAGGATCCGAAGGTGATCCAGAAGGCCGCCGACGCACTGGAGAAGGTACGGCCCTACATCCGCAAGTTCCACAGCTCCGAGAACATCAACGCGCTGGCCAACGGCGACATCTGCATCAGCCTGATGTTCTCGGGCGACGCCGGCATTGCCCGCACCCGCGCCGAGGAAGCCAAGAACGGCGTCGACATCGAGTACTTCATCCCCAAGGAAGGGGCGATGCTCTGGTTCGACATGATGGCGATGCCGAACGACGCGCCCGATCCCGAGAACGCCTACGCCTTCATCGACTACATCCTGCAGCCCGAGGTGATCGCGAAGGCCTCCAACTTCGTGACCTACCCCAACGCCGTTCCGGACTCGTTCCAGTACATCGAGGACGACGTGAAGGGCGATCCGAGCCTGTTCCCGCCGCCGGACCTGCGGGCCAAGCTGTTCGTCAACACGCCCTACGACCAGCGCACCCAGCGTGCCGTGACGAGGATGTGGACGAAGATCGTCACCGGCGGCTGACGGCGAGCGGGGGAAGAGGGGGATGCAGGAACCGGGGGTGGCACCGCCGGCGGCACCGGCACAGCGGCCGCGCGGCGATCAGCGTGGCCGGCTGGAGCCCTGGCAGGAGCCGGGGGCCAAGCCGTTCATCCAGATCGTCAACGTGACCAAGCAGTTCGGCTCGGTCTACGCCGTTGACAATGTCAGCCTAGATATCTTCCAGCGGGAGTTCTTCGCGCTGCTGGGACCGTCGGGCTGCGGCAAGACCACCCTACTCCGCATGCTGGCGGGTTTCGAGACGCCGACCCAGGGCCGCATCCTGATCGACGGGCAGGACATGAGCAACGTGCCGCCCTGGAAGCGGCCGGTGAACATGATGTTCCAGTCCTACGCCCTGTTCCCCCACATGAGCGTGGCGCAGAACATCGCCTTCGGGCTGAAGCAGGACCGGGTGCCGGCGGCCGAGATCAAGGACCGCGTCGCCGACGTGATCCGCCTCGTGCAGCTCGAAGGCCGTGAGAACCGCCGGCCGGACCAGCTCTCAGGCGGCCAGCGGCAGCGCGTGGCGCTGGCCCGCTCGATCGTGAAGCGGCCGAAGGTGCTGCTGCTCGACGAGCCCTTGGGCGCTCTCGACAAGAAGCTGCGCGAGGCGACGCAGTTCGAACTCGTCAACATCCAGGAGCGGCTCGGCATCACCTTCGTCATCGTCACCCACGACCAGGAGGAGGCGATGACCGTCTCCACCAGGATGGCGGTGATGAACGAGGGCCAGGTGGCACAGCTGGGCACCCCCGGCGAGATGTACGAGTACCCGGCCAACCGCTTCGTCGCCGACTTCCTGGGTGACGTGAACATGCTGGAGGCCCGCGTCGTCGACGGGCGGCAGGACCAGTTCCGGGTCGACTCCCCCGAGGCCGGCTGCCAGATCCTGACCGACCGGGCGACGACCGCCGTCGTCGGCGAGACTGTCTGGGTCGCCATCCGGCCCGAGAAGTTCGCCATCTCGAAGACGCCGCCCGAGGACAGGTCCGTCAACTGCATGGAAGGCGAGGTCTGGGACATCGCCTATCTGGGCGACGTCTCGATCTACCATGTGAAGCTCGGCAGCGGGAAAACGGTCCGCTGCACGGTCGCCAACCGCTATCGGCTGATCGAGCGGCCGATCACCTGGGAAGACAAGGTCTGGCTGACCTGGACGCCCGATGCCGGCGTGGTGTTGAAGACGTGAGTGCGGCCACCGGCACGCGACGGCCACCCTGGCTCGGACGTCTGGGCCTGATCGGCCCACCTTTCCTGTGGCTCCTCGTCTTCTTCCTGGTGCCCTTCGCGATCGTGCTGAAGCTCGCCTTTTCCGAGGCGGCCCTGGCACAGCCGCCCTACCTGCCGCTGTCCGAGATCGTCGAGGATGCGGGCTACTGGTATCTCCAGTTCAAGCTCAACCTCACCAACTTCCTCACCATCATCCAGGACTCGCTCTACTGGCGCTCCTACCTGACCTCGGTCTGGATCGCCGGCGTGTCGACGCTGCTGACGCTGATCGTTGGCTTTCCGATCGCCTATGCGATGGCGCGGGCACCGGACGGGGTGCGTCCGCTCCTGCTGATGCTGGTGATCCTGCCGTTCTGGACCTCGTTTTTGATCCGGGTCTACGCCTGGATCGGCATCCTGAAGAACGAGGGCCTGCTCAATGCCCTTTTGCTGTGGCTTGGCGTGATCTCGCAGCCGCTCGTCATCCTGCAGACCTCGACCGCGGTCTATATCGGCATCGTCTACTCGTACCTGCCGTTCATGATCCTGCCGCTCTACGCCAACCTGGAGAAGCACGATCCGTCGCTGATCGAGGCGGCGGCCGATCTGGGGTGCCCGCCGATCTGGTCCTTCTGGAAGATCACCGTGCCGCTGGCCTTGCCCGGCATCGTGGCGGGGTGCTTCCTCGTCTTCATCCCGGCGGTCGGCGAGTTCGTGATCCCCGATCTGCTGGGCGGCTCCGACACGCTGATGATCGGCAAGACGCTGTGGACGGAGTTCTTCAACAATCGCGACTGGCCCCTGGCCTCGGCCGTGGCGATCATCCTGCTGCTCATCATCCTGATCCCGATCATCCTGTTCCAGCGCCAGCAGGCGCAGCGGATCGAGGCCAGTTAGGATGCGGCGCGGCTTCACGGGCTTCACGATCACGGCCCTGACCCTGGGCTTCGCCTTCCTCTATCTGCCCATCGTCCTCTTGGTGATCTACTCGTTCAACGCCAGCAAGCTCGTGACGGTCTGGGGCGGCTTCTCGCTGCAATGGTACGGCGTGATGCTGCAGAACCAGCAATTGCTGGACGCGGCCTGGGTGACGCTGCGGGTGGCGGCCCTTTCCTCGACCCTGGCGCTGATCCTCGGCACCATGGCCGGCATCGTGCTGACGCGGATCGCCCGCTTTCCGGGGCGCACGCTGTTCAGCGGCATGATCTCGGCCCCGCTCGTCATGCCCGACGTGATCCTTGGCCTCTCCCTGCTGCTGATGTTCGTGGCGCTGGGAGTGGATCGGGGTTTCTGGACCATTGTCATCGCGCATACGACCTTCGCCATGTGCTACGTGACGGTCGTCATCCAGTCGCGCCTCCTGACCTTCGATCGCAGCCTCGAAGAGGCGGCGATGGATCTGGGTGCCCCGCCGGTGCGCACCTTCTTCCTCGTGACGCTGCCGATCATCGCCCCTGCCCTTGTCGGCGGCTGGCTACTGGCCTTCACGCTCTCGCTGGATGATCTGGTCATCGCCAGCTTCACGACGGGACCGGGGGCGACGACGCTGCCGATGCGGATCTACAGCTCGGTGCGCCTCGGCGTGACGCCCGAGATCAATGCCGTCTGCACGGTGCTCATCGGCTTCGTGACGATAGGCGTGATCATCGCCTCGCTGCTCCAGAAGCGGCAGCTCGCCAGGGCGAAGCTGGTCGAGAACGCCTGACCGGCAAGGTGTGCGATCCGGGCAGGTGAAAGATGCGTCCGGGCCCGAGCCCAGCGCCGGAACTTCCGTCCGTGCACGAAGCTCTTTTGTTCGGCGTCGCCACCATGCTGCTCACGGTCGTGGTCGCCGGGGCCATGACGCAGCGATCGAAGTCGAGCGAGCAGCAACGATAGAACAGCAGTCGAGGGACGGAAGCATGGAAAAGCGGGCATTGGGCCGGACGGGCCTCCACGTCGCGCCGATCGTGTTCGGCGGCAACGTGTTCGGCTGGACGATCGACCAGAAGACCAGCTGCGAGGTCCTGGACGCCTTCGTCGACCACGGCTTCGACGCGATCGACACCGCCGACGTCTATTCGGCCTGGGCGCCCGGCAACAAGGGCGGCGAGTCCGAGACCATCATCGGCAATTGGCTCAAGGCCCGGCCGGGCATGCGGGACAGGGTCACCATCTTCACGAAGGTGGGCTCGGGCGATGGCGGGCCGAAGGCGCACGGTCTCTCGGAGGGCTGGATCCTGCAGGCGGCCGATAGGTCGCTGCAGCGGCTCGGCATCGAGCAGATCGATCTCTACTTCTCGCATTGGCCCGATCCCGCGGGCACATCCTATGCCGAGACGCTGGGCGCCTACGACAAGCTGCTGAAGGCCGGCAAGATCAGGTCGATCGGCGTGTCCAACGTCGATGCCACGCAGCTGACCGAGGCGCTCGCGGTTGCGAAACGAGAGGGGCTACCCGCCTATCAGGTGCTGCAGCCCGAGTACAATCTGTACGCGCGCAGCTCCTATGACGGTGCGCTGCGGGACCTCGCCATCCGCGAGGGCCTGGGGGTGGTCACCTATTTCAGCCTCGCCTCGGGATTTCTGACCGGCAAGTACCGCTCGGCGGAGGACTTCGGCAAATCGGCGCGGGGCGGCGGCATGGCGAAGTACCTCGATGCCCGCGGTGCCGCGATCCTCGCCGCACTCGACCAGGTCGCCCTGCGCCATTCGGCGCAGCCGGGCGAGGTGGCGTTGGCATGGCTGATCGCGCGGGAGGGCGTGACGGCCCCGATCGCCAGTGCCACGAAGGTGACGCATGTCGCGAGCTTCGCCCGTGCTGCGGCGCTGAAGCTCAGCGATCAGGACATCGCCGCGCTCGACACGGCCAGCGCCTGAAAGGCGCTGCGGCGGAGCCTTCCACGAGACGCTCCGACGCTCCCCGGGCCGGGCAAATCGTGATGCGCCATAAGCGCCCGCTTCACTTGGCGGGCCTGCTTCGGGCGCCGAATCGGCTATCATGCTCTGCTTTCCAGAACGCGTCATCTGCAAGGGAGATGCGAGATGGACGAGGTCAGGGTGGTGAACGTCGGTACCGGGCGGGAGTGGCACCTGTATCGGGACGGCGAGCGGGTCGGCCGCGTCTGGCGCGAGGGTGCCGAATGGAAGGCCCTGCGCGACGATGGCGTTACCGTTTCCTGGCGCCGCTTCGAGTTCCGGGAGACGGCGCTGATGGCGCTTCAGAGTTCCCTGTCGACGACGTCCGGTGCCGGAGTGCTGCAGCGCGCAAGGCGGGTCGGTCACCCGGCGAGGCCGTCACGCCGGCACCGGGGTCGTGTGGCTTCGACCGGCGCCGCGCGTCTCGCCTAAGTCCATCGCCGGTCGTGCTGCGCGTCAGGTCGCCATCGTCAACCGCCGGGCTCGGCCGCTCCTGACATGCGGACGAGGCGCACGGGCACCGACTTGGCGGCGGGCACCTTGCTTCGCTCGGCATGGTGCCAGAGCGGGATCAGCGGGTTGCACTCCGGATAGTAGGCGGCACAGCAGCCCTCGGGCACGCTGTAATGCGTGATCCGGAAGCCCGGCACCTCGCGCCGCTTGCCGTCGTCGACCGCCGTGCGCAGCGTGACGAGGTCGCCGTCGTCGAAGCCCAGGCGCTGGGCCTCCAGGGGGTGGATGAAGAGCACCATGCGCGTGCCGCTGACCCCGCGGAAGCGGTCTTCGTAGCCGTAGATCGTGGTGTTGAACTGGTCGTTCGACCGCACGGTGATGAGTTGGAGCACGTCCGCGGCGGCGCTGGCCGTGTCGGGGTCGGCTTCGAGGCCCTCGGGCGTGATGAAGTTGGCCTTGCCGGTCTTCGTCTTCCACACCCGCTCGCACGCGGGCAGCGGCCGATGGAAGCCTCCGGGCTGCCACATGCGCGCGTTGAAGTCCTCGAACATCTCGGGATAGGTCGCTTCGATGGCATCGCGCACGCGGGCATAGTCGCCGACCCAACCGTCCCAGTCGATCTTGGGGTTGGGCGGCAGCGTCGCCTTGGCGATCTCGGCCACGATCTTCGGCTCGGAGAGCAGATGCGGGCTCGCCGGCTCCGCGAAGCCTCTTGAGCCGTGGATGCAGGCGGTCGAATCCTCCATGCTGACCGATTGCGGGCCGCTCGCCTGGCGGTCGATCTCGATCCGGCCGAGGCAGGGCAGCAGGTAGGCGATCTCGCCGTGGACGAGGTGGTTGCGGTTGAGCTTGGTCGAGATCTGCACGGTGAGCCTGAGGCGGGTCCACGCCTCCTCCATCGCCGCCGTCTCGGGCACGGCACGGACGAAGTTGCCGCCGAGCCCGAGGAACGCCTTGACGTCGCCCTTGATGATGGCCTCGCAGGCCTCGACCGTGTTGAGGCCCGTCTCGCGCGGCGGCTCGAAGCCGTAGAGCTCCTTCAGCCTGTCCAGCGGGACGAGCTCGGGCTTCTCCGAGATGCCGACGGTGCGCTGGCCCTGGACGTTGGAGTGGCCGCGCACCGGCAGGATGCCCGCCCCGGGCTTGCCGATGTTGCCGCGCATGAGGAGCAGGTTGGCGCACATCTGCACGCTCTCGACACCCGCGCGGTGCTGCGTGAGGCCCATGCCGTAGATGCCGATCGCGGCCTGGGCGCGGCCATAGACGTCGGCGGCCTCTTCCATCGCCTCCCGGGTCAGGCCCGAGCGCGCCTCCAGCTCGGGCCAGTCATGACCGCGGACCGCGGTCTCGAACGCCTCGAACCCGTGCGTGTGCTCCTCGATGAAGGCCACGTCCAGGACGCGGGGCGCACCTGAGGCCCTGGCGGCGTCGTCGATCGCGAGAAGGGCCTTGGCGACACCCATCATGGCGGCGATGTCGCCACCCGCCTTCACCTGATGGTACTGAGTCGAGATGAGCGTCTCGCTGCGGGTCACCATCTCCGTCGGCGACTGCGGGTTGGTGAACCGCTCCAGCCCGCGCTCGCGCAGCGGGTTGAAGGTGATGATCGGCACGTCGCGCTTCCTCGCCTCCTGAAGGGGGTGCAGCATGCGCGGGCTGTTGGTGCCGACGTTCTGGCCGAAGGAGAGGATACAGTCCGTGTGCTCGAAGTCCTCCAACTGGACCGTGCCGACCGGCACGCCGATGCTCTCCGGCAGGGCCACCGAGGTGCTCTCGTGGCACATGTTCGAGCTGTCGGGCAGGTTGTTGCAGCCGTAGAGGCGTGCGAGCAGCGCCCACATGTAGGCGGTCTCGAGCGAGGCGCGGCCCGAGGCGTAGAAGACGACCTCCTTAGGTGCGAACGTCTTCAGCTCGCGCCCGATCTCGGCGAAGGCGTCTTCCCAGCTCACCGGCAGGTATCTGTCGCTCGCAGGATCCCAGCGCATGGGGTGGGTGATCCTGCCAGCCTCCTCGAGATCGTGGTCCGGCCAGCCCATCAGATCGGCGATGGTGTGCCGGGCGAAGAATTCGGGTGTGACCCGCTTCGTGGTCAGCTCCCAAGCGGTCGCCTTGGCCCCGTTCTCGCAGAATTCGAACGGGTGCGGATCGGCAGGCTTGGCCCAGGCGCAGGAGACGCAGGCGTAGCCGTCGGGCTTGTTCTGCTTCAGGAGGATCGTGCTGCCGCTGACGAGCCTGCCTTCGCCCAGCAGGATCGATTCCACGGACTTCAACGATCCCCACCCGCCAGCCGGTCCGGTGTAGGGCTCGATCTGGATGTCGTCGTCTTTCATGTCGGCCCTCCCGGCGGTCCTGCGTATAGAAGCCGGGCAGGCCGCCGGAAGGTTCCGGCACCCTCACGTCCTCGTCAGAAATCGGGCGCAGCGAAGTCGGGGTGAGGCGTTCCCGATTCCTTGGACGCACATGGAGATCGAGTTGATCGGCGCCTACGAGAGGCGACGGCTCGGCGCCCCATTCGCGAGCGGCGGCAGGGATGACGTCGCCTGCGCTCGAAGTGCGCGCGGCGTTAGGCAGGGCGGCATCGCCCTCGCCTCGGCTGACGCGGCGTTGGTCGGCTACCTCGCCGTCACCGGCGCCGTCCCGCCTTATGCTGCGGCTATGGACGGCGTCGCGACGGGGCGATACCGAACGTGGTCCGGTGAGCAACCCAGCCGCAGCAGTGCGCTACTTCCGGCAGACCCGGAGCGCCTTGACGGCTTCGACTATGTCGTCGAGGTGATGGGGCGAGCGACCGGGCTCGAACCGGCGACATCCAGGACCACAACCTGGCGCTCTACCAACTGAGCTACGCCCGCCATCCATGCCTGGACCGACCTTGCGGCGGATCCGGGCGGAGCACTTGGCTCAAACGGCGGTGGTCGTCAAGGCGTGGGCGCGCCACGCCGCAGGGCCCCGCCTAGCGCTTGCGCGGGTCGCGGCTCTCGTCGATGGCCGCGTCGTGGTACCAGCCGGATCCGCAGGCCGGCGCCAGCCGCCGCAGGGTCTCGTGGTGCTCCGCCTCGCGCTCGAGGCGATCGATCCGCGCCAGCGCGCGAGCCCGCACCGGGAACTGATAAATCTTCGCTGACATGCCTTCGCGGATCTTGGGCATGGGGGGTCACTCCTTGCGACGTGCCGCCGCAACGTCAAGTTGGGCGGACCTCTTAGCACATGGTGCCCATTGGCCAAGCAGTAAATGCCCTCTCTTTGGACATTTTGCCTTTTGCGTGTGCGAAGCATCTTCGCAGACGCATTGCCGGGGCGTCCTCTCGATAACTGATCACTGCACGTGCCGTTTCGCAGGCACTTTCTGCCTATTTCGAGTGCAAAGAAGAGTGGGCGCTTTCCCTCTCGGCATCTGCCTGCATGCCGGGCAGGGGTGCAGCCCTGCCGTGTTGGCACGCTCTCTGCTTGGCTTTCGCACGGGATGCCGTGCCGGATCGGCCGGACGAGGCGGTCGCGGTGGACCGTTTCCGACGATGGCACCGAGCGCGACCAGCTCATGAGGGACACGAGGGTGACGAAGTACAAGCTCGAATACATCTGGCTCGACGGGTACGAGCCCGTACCCAATCTCCGCGGCAAGACGCGGATCGCCGAGTACGACACCTTTCCTACACTCGAGGAGCTTCCGCTCTGGGGCTTCGACGGCAGCTCGACCAAGCAGGCCGAGGGCCGCAGCTCCGACTGCGTGCTGAAGCCGGTCCGCATCGTGCCCGACGCCACCCGCACCAATGGTGCGCTGGTGCTGTGCGAGGTCATGATGCCGGACGGCGAGACCCCGCACGTCTCGAACAAGCGCGCCACCATCCTCGATGACGAGGGCGCGTGGTTCGGCTTCGAGCAGGAATACTTCCTCTACAAGGACGGCCGCCCGCTGGGCTTCCCGGAGAACGGCTACCCGGCACCGCAGGGCCCCTACTACACGGGTGTCGGCTACTCGAAGGTCGGCGACGTGGCGCGCCAGATCGTCGAGGAGCATCTCGATCTCTGCCTCGCCGCCGGCCTGAACCACGAGGGCATCAACGCCGAGGTCGCCAAGGGCCAGTGGGAGTTCCAGATCTTCGGCAAGGGCTCGCGCCGTGCCGCCGACGAGATGTGGCTCGCCCGCTATCTCCTGGAGCGCCTGACCGAGAAGTACGGCATCGACATCGAGTATCACTGCAAGCCGCTCGGTGATACCGACTGGAACGGGTCGGGCATGCACTGCAACTTCTCGACGACCTACATGCGCGAGACCGGCGGCAAGGAGTATTTCGAGAGCCTGATGGCCGCCTTCGAGGCCGCGCGTGCCGACCACATCGCCGTGTACGGTCCCGACAACCACATGCGGCTGACGGGCAAGCACGAGACGCAGTCGATCCACACCTTCAGCTACGGTGTCGCCGACCGCGGCGCCTCGATCCGGGTGCCGCACAGCTTCGTGCGCAACGGCTATCGCGGCTATCTCGAGGACCGTCGTCCCAACTCGCAAGGCGACCCGTACCAGATCGCCTCGCAGATCCTGAAGACGATCGCGTCGGTGCCGCTCGACGCCAAGCTCAGCGCCGCGGCCTGATCCGGTGGTGCCGGCCCGTCGCCCTTTTCGTTCCGGGCGGGCCGGCCTGCCCCTTCTCGGGCGGTTTGCCTGCCGTTTCGGCAGGCAGTCTGCCCATCCACACAGCACCAGCGGCCTCGACCGGGGCGTCCGTGTGATGGCATGTTCCGTGCTAGCCGTTGGCCAGCCTTCTAGTCGGCCCTGGCGCCGTCCTTGCCCGGAGAATCAGGTTCCATGAAGAAGATCGAGGCCGTCATCAAGCCGTTCAAGCTCGACGAGGTGAAGGAGGCGCTGCAGGAGGTCGGCCTGAAGGGGATGACCGTCACCGAGGTGAAGGGCTTCGGGCGGCAAAAGGGTCATACCGAGCTCTATCGCGGTGCCGAGTACGTCGTCGACTTCCTGCCGAAGGTGAAGATCGAGATCGTGGTCGACGACAGCGTCGTCGAGCGCGCGGTCGAGGCGATCCAGACCGCCGCCCGGACCGAGCGCATCGGCGACGGCAAGGTGTTCATCTACGACGTGCTGGACGCGATGCGCATTCGGACCGGCGAACGCGGCACCGACGCCCTCTGACACTGCGCCACGGTCCGGGAGGTGTTGAACCCTGGCGACGCGCCCTACGCCCTCGCGCTAAAAGGGCGCGCCGCCACGTGCGGCCGCTTCCTCGCTGAAGGGAACCAAGAATGACATTGGGCTGTAAGTCGTCGTCGGACGTGATGAAGGCGATCAAGGACCATGGGGTCCAGATGGTCGACATCCGGCTCACCGACATGCCGGGCATGTGGCAGCACACCTCCTACCCCGCGACCCACTTCGACAAGGACGCGATCGACGAGGGCCTCGGCTTCGACGGCTCCTCGATCCGCGGTTTCAAGGTGATCAACGAGTCCGACATGCTGCTCATGCCGGACCCGACCACCGCGTTCATCGATCCGTTCATGCAGTACAAGACGCTGGTGATGATCGCCGACGTCAAGGATCCGGTGACGAAGGAGTTCTACAGCCGTGATCCCCGCGGCGTGGCCAAGAAGGCCGAAGCGTACCTGAAGTCGACGGGCATCGGCGACACCGCGTTCTTCGGTCCCGAGGCCGAGTTCTTCGTCTTCGACGACGTCCGCTACGGCACCGGCCAGCATTATTCCAGCTACTTCGTCGATTCCAGTGAGGGCCACTGGAACACGAACCGCGAGGAAGGCCCCAATCTCGGCTACAAGATCCGGCCGAAGGAAGGTTATTTCCCGGTCCCGCCGAACGACACGCTGAACGACCTGCGGGCCGAGATGGCGATGACGATGGGCCTGATCGGGCTCACCATCGAGTGCCAGCACCACGAGGTGGCGACGGCCGGCCAGTGCGAGATCGACATGAAGTTCGACTCGCTGCTGGCGATGGCCGATCACCAGATGAAGTACAAGTACGTCGTCAAGAACGTGGCCAAGCGCAACGGCAAGACGGCGACCTTCATGCCGAAGCCGCTCTACGGCGACAACGGCTCGGGAATGCACTGCCACCAGTCGATCTGGAAGGACGGCAAGCCGCTCTTCGCCGACAAGGCGGGCTATGCCGGCCTGTCGCAGATGTGCAAGTGGTACATCGGCGGTCTGCTCAAGCACGCCCCGGCGATCCTGGCCTTCGCCGCCCCGACGACCAACAGCTACCGCCGTCTGGTCCCGGGCTACGAGGCGCCGGTGAACCTCGCCTGGTCGCTGCGCAACCGCTCGGCCGCCTGCCGCATCCCGATGTACAGCGACAGCCCGAAGGCCAAGCGCGTCGAGTTCCGCTGCCCGGACCCGTCATGCAACCCGTATCTCGCCTTCGCCGCCATGCTGATGGCCGGCCTCGACGGCATCAAGAACAAGATCGATCCGGGCGATCCGGTCGACAAGAACATCTACGACCTGCCGCCCGAGGAAGCGAAGCTGATCAAGCAGGTGCCGGGCTCGCTGCAGGACAGCCTCGCTGCCCTGGCCGACGACCACGAGTTCCTGCTGGCCGGCGACGTCTTCTCGCCCGACCTGATCGAGACCTATGTCGACTACAAGTCGGCGACCGAGGTCGACGCGATCCGGCTGCGGCCGCATCCGTACGAGTTCTTCCTCTACTACGATCTCTGATCGTTCTCTGTTTCGACTAGCCTCCCTGGCTTGCGGCCCCGAAAGGGGCCGCTTTCTTTTGGCAGGGTCGCCTCGGCACGAGGCTTGACTCCGAGGGGCCCGGACCCGAAGCCTGCGCCGCGATCTGGGCGGCGCATGGCACACGATGAGTGAACCTCGAAGCATCCTCGAGCGGATCGAGGCGGATCAGATCCGCATCGTCGATTTCCGCTTCACCGATCTGAGCGGGTCGTGGCGGCACATCGCGCGCAACGCGGCGGCCGTGACGGAGCACTGCCTCGCCGACGGGATCATGATCGACGGCTCCGCCGTGCCGGGCTGGCGCGACGTCACCGAAGCCGATCTCCTGCTGCATCCCGATCTCGAATCGGCCTTCCTCGACCCGTTCGCCGCGCAGCCGACCCTGGCCCTGGTGTGCAACGGTGCCGATCCGGCGACCGGCACCGGCTACGAGCGCGACCCGCGCTCGGCGGCACAACGCGCCGAAACCTACCTCGCCAGCCTGCGCAAGGCTGACTCCGTGCGCGTCGCGATCGAGCTCGCCTTCTACCTGTTCGACGAGTTGCGCGCGGAGGTGGCTCCCCATCGCACGAGCGTCGAGCTGGTGCCGCTGGAGCCTCGGCGGCAGACGGCGGGTCCCGGCCTGTCCGGTGGCTACCTCGCCTCCTCTCCCGCCGACCAAGCGACCGATATTCGGGGTGAGATCGCGACGGTGCTGGCGAGCATCGGGCTCGTGGACCTGCGGTTCGAGCATGGCCGGGGTGCCGGGCAGAACGTCATCCATCTGCCGGCGGCGAGCCTCGTGCGCTCGGCCGATGCGGTGCAGACCGTGCGCTACGCCGTGCACCAGGTGGCGATGTCCTACGGCAAGGCCGCCACTTTCCTGCCCAAGCCCATGCAGGGCCGGCCGGCCTCGGGCTGTGCCGTGCTGCAGTCCTTGTGGCGGGACGGCAAGCCGGTCTTTGCCGGGCAGGGTTATGCCGATCTGAGTCCGCTCTGCCTCGCCTTCATCGCCGGCGTGCTGGCGCATGGCAGGGCGCTGGGCGCCTTCACGAACCCGTCCACGAACAGCTACCGGCGGCTGCGACAGGACGAGGAGGAGCCGACGGTGTTGGCCTATGCGGCGCACAACCGTTCGGCGGCGATCCGCATTCCCTACGCCTCGCGTGTCGAGGGCAAGCGCATCGAGGCCCGCTTCCCCGACGCCACGGCCAATCCCTATCTCGCCTTCGCCGCCCTCCTGATGGCCGGGATGGACGGCATCGAGCGCAAGCTGGAACCGGGCGACGCGATCGACCGCAATCTCTACGATTTGCGGCCCGAGGAGGCGGCCGACCTCGTGCGGCTCCCGCGCTCGCTGCCCGACGCGCTGGATGCTCTTGAAGCCGACCACGACTTCCTGACCCGCGGCGACGTCATGCCGACCGACCTGATCGAGGCCTATCTGCAGGTGAAGCGGCAGGAGCTGGACCGGGTCGAGCGGGCTCCGCACCCGATCGAGTTCGAGCTCTACGCCGGCTACTGAGGCGGGATCTGTCGCGGGCGACGCATGTCGTCCATGGCGACATAGGTGTAGCGGCCCTCGGTCACCTTGATGTCCTCGCCGTTGCGGTGCCGGCGCGCCCAGACCTCGACCTGGATCGTGATCGAGGTCCGGCCCACCCGCATCACCTTGCCGTAGCAGCTGACGAGATCGCCGACATAGACCGGGCGGTGGAAGGTCATCGCCTCGACCGCCACGGTGGCGACGCGCCCGCCCGTGCGCTCGTGGGCGACCGTGGCCCCGGCGATGTCCATCTGGCCCAGGAGCCAGCCGCCGAAGATGTCGCCCGACGGGTTGGTGTCGGCCGGCATCGCCAGGGTACGGATGGCGAGCTGGCCTTCGGGCGCTTCGGACATGGTACGGCCTCGCACGATGCACTAAATCAGGACTGGCCGGACCACCGACACCGGTCAAGCTTGCCCTAGAATTCAGCGACGGACCATCCGCGCACATGAGCGACCTGCTCGACATCGCCGCGAACGCACCGACCAAGGACAGCTACACCGCCCAGGACATCGAGGTGCTGGAGGGCCTGGAGCCCGTCCGCCGCCGGCCCGGCATGTATATCGGCGGCACCGACGAGCGCGCCCTGCACCATCTGGTCGCCGAGGTGCTCGACAACGCCATGGACGAGGCCGTGGCGGGGCATGCCAACCGGATCGAGATCGAGCTCGAGAGCCTCACCCGGGTGACCGTGCGCGACAACGGCCGCGGCATCCCGGTCGATCCGCACCCGAAGTTCCCGGACAAGAGCGCGCTCGAGGTCATCATGACCACGCTGCACTCGGGCGGTAAGTTCGGCAGCAAGGCCTATGCGACCTCAGGGGGCCTGCACGGTGTCGGCGTCTCGGTCGTCAACGCGCTGGCCGAGGAGCTGAAGGTCGAGGTCGCCCGCAACAGGACGCTCTGGGCGCAGTCCTACAGCCGCGGTGCTCCCCTCACCCCGCTGGAAGCCGTCGGTCAGGCACCGAACCGGCGCGGCACGACGATCACCTTCGTGCCGGATCCCGAGATCTTTGGGACAGGTGCCAAGTTCAAGCCCGAGACGCTCTACCGGCTGGCGCGGAGCAAGGCCTACCTGTTCCGCGGCGTCGAGATCCGCTGGTCCTGCGCGGCAGATCTCGTGGCCGACGGCTCGGTGCCGGCGCGCGAGACGTTCCACTTCCCGGCCGGGCTCACGGACTTCCTGAAGTCGCTGGTCGCCGGGCGCGAGCTGGTCGCGGACGAGCCGTTCGCCGGCCTGGCCGAGCTCGAGGATCAGGTCCGCGTCGAATGGGCCGTCGCCTGGCCGATCAACGAGGAAGGCTATACGGGCTGGTACTGCAACACGGTGCCGACACCGCTCGGCGGCACGCACGAGCAGGGCCTGCGCACGGGCCTCTTGAAGGCCGTGAAGAACCATGCCGAGCGCGTCGGTCACAAGCGGGCGGCCCAGATCACGGCCGACGACCTGACCGGCGGTGCTGCCATCCTGCTCTCGATCTTCATCCGCCAGCCGCAGTTCCAGGGACAGACGAAGGAGCGGCTCGTCTCGCCCGAGGCGTCGCGGCTGGTCGAGAACGTGCTCCGCGACCGCTTCGAGCTCTGGCTCGGCAGCCACGCGCAGACGGCGATGGCCGTGCTCGACCATCTGGTGGCACGCGCCGAGGAGCGCATCGCCCGCAAGAAGGCGAAGGAGGAGGTCGGCCGCAAATCGGCGACGCGCAAGCTGCGCCTGCCCGGCAAGCTCGCCGACTGCAGCCGCGACGCGCGCGACGGCACGGAGATCTTCATCGTCGAGGGCGATTCGGCGGGTGGCTCGGCGAAGCAGGCGCGCAGCCGCGAGATCCAGGCGATCCTGCCGTTGCGCGGCAAGATCCTGAACGTCGCCTCGGCCACGGCCGACAAGCTCAGCGGGAACAAGGAGCTGTCGGACCTCGTCACGGCGCTGGGGTGCGGCTCCGGCAAGTCCTTCCGCGGCGACGATCTGCGCTACGAGCGGATCATCATCATGACGGACGCGGATGTGGACGGCGCCCACATCGCCGCCCTGCTGATGACCTTCTTCCACCGCGAGATGCCGAAGCTGATCGAGCGCGGCCACCTGTTCCTGGCGCAGCCGCCGCTCTACCGGCTCTCACACGGGGCGACTGTCGCCTATGCGCGCGACGAGGCCGACCGCGAGCGCATCCTGAACAGCGTGTTCAAGGGCAAGAAGAACGTCGAGGTCGGGCGCTTCAAGGGCCTGGGCGAGATGAACCCCGCCCAGCTCAAGGAGACGACGATGGATCCGGCGCGGCGCCAGATCCTCCAGGTCCAGGTCGGCGACGTTGACAGCAAGTCACCCTCGATGCTGGTCGAGGAGTTGATGGGGCGCCGGCCCGAATTGCGGCTGGCGTTCATCCAGAACAATGCGAAGGACGTCGGCGAGCTCGATGTCTGATCTCTGTTCGGCAACTTACGCCGGACAATCGACGCAAATCACCGACAAATACTCGACAGCTTGCACCAGCATTGTACGCTGCGGCACAGGCGGTAGTCTTTCGATTGACCTATTGACGCCCATCTCAACCCTAGGTTAAAAAAATCCCACACGGCGCCAACCGGCGGAGTAAGGGAGATGGGCGAGTCGCTGCGGAGCAAGGCGCTCCGCTTCCTCTTCAATCTCTATCCCTGCTTTCGCCGGACGGGTGCGAGGCTCACCTACATCGCGGCCGACGGACTGGAGGTCCGGCTGCGGCTGCCGCTCAACTGGACGACGCGTGGCTACTGGGGGACCACCTTCGGCGGCAGCATGTATGCGGCCATCGACCCGGTGTTCCTGGTCATGCTCTCCCGCGCCCTCGGCCGCTCCTATCTGGTCTGGGACCGTGCGGCGCATATCGACTTCAAGCGCCCGGGACGCTCGACGCTGAGCGCCACGTTCCGGCTCGACCCTGACGATCTGGACGCCCTGAGGGCGGAGATCCTGCGCCGGCCGAGTACCGTGCGCGAATACAGGGTCGATCTCGTCGACGAGAAAGGAATCGTCCACGCAAGCTGCGTGAAGACGCTCTACATACGCCGCGCGCGCGAGAAGTCGGCGGCGGCGACACCTGCCGAGGTACCCGTCACGACTTGAGTTCACTCCCCTAACCGGAGAACTCAGGTGTCCCCATCGGATGATCGGGTGCGTGCCGCACTCGCCCATTATGTCGACCGCTCGACGCCGCTGGCGTTGGCCCTCTTCGCCGCCACCTTCGGCGCCTATGCCGGCGGTGTCATCGGTTCGCTGCTGGCGGAGCCCTGGTGGCTGCGCCTCGTCTTCAGCACGCTGGCGGGCGGGGCGATCGCTTCATTGTTCGTCATCGGCCACGACGCCGCCCACGGCGCCTACACGGCCGACCGCCGGCTCAACGGACTGCTGGGCCGCCTCGCCTTCCTGCCGACGCTGCACAATTTCAGCTTGTGGCAGGTGGTGCACAACCGTCTGCACCATGTGGACGTGAACGTGCAGGGGCTGAACTCCTGGTCGCCATTCTGTCCGGCCGAGTTCAAGGCCCTGCCCGCCTGGCGGCGCCTGCTGGAGCGGATCTACCGGACCCCGTTCGGTCTCGGCCTCTACTATGCTGTCGAGCGCTGGTGGCGGGACAAGTTCTTCCCGCGCCAACGTCACACCTTCGGCGACCGGCAAAGCTTCCTGCGCGGCTTCCTGCTCGTCGCGGCGTTCGGGACTGCTCTTGTCATCGCTCTAGGGACGACGGGTGCCCTCCATGGCGGCCTCTCGGGTGCCGTCCTGGCGGTGCTCTACGGCTTCGGCGTGCCGTTCCTCGTTTGGACGACGCTGATGGGCGGTACGGTGTACCTGCAGCACACCTCGCCGCGCGTTCCCTGGTTCAGGAGCAAAACGGCGGTACCGGGTCATCTGGGGCAGCAGGACGTCACGCTGCAGATCCAGGTGCCGCGCTGGTACGGGCTGATCTCGCACCACATCATGGACCACCCCGCGCATCACGTGCATCCGAAGATCCCCCTCTACCGCCTGCCCGACGCGCAGGCGACGCTGGCACGATTGCAGGCAGGGCGCGTGCTGCGCGCCCGGTTCACGCTGGGCTACCTGCTCGACACGATGCGGCGGTGTCAGCTCTACGACTACGAGCGGCACCGCTGGCTGGACTTCAAGGGACGGATCACCTCGCCCGTCCTCGTCCCGCCGGCACCGGTCAACGACGACCGGCAGCGCGAGGCGGCGAACGACGACGCCGCCTGAAACGAGAAAGGGGTGCCGCGAGGCACCCCTTGTCGTCTCGATCAAGGTCTGATGGCTCAGGCGGCCGCGGGCAGGCCTTCGTCGTCACCCGTCATCACCGGGCCGCTGTCCTGGCCCTTGGCGTCCACATCGCGGTCGACGAACTCGATCACCGCCATGGCGGCCTGGTCGCCGTAGCGGAAGCCGGCCTTCATGATGCGGAGATAGCCACCCGGGCGCGAGGCATAGCGCTTGCCCAGCACCTCGATCAGCTTCGCCGCCGTCGCCTCGGAACGCGTGCGGGCGATCAGCAGCCGGCGGGCGTGCAGGTCGCCGCGCTTGGCCAGCGTGACCATCCGCTCGACGATCGGGCGCAGGTCCTTCGCCTTCGGCAGCGTGGTGGTGATCTGCTCGTGCTTGACCAAGGCCTGAGCCATGTTGGCGAACATGGCCTCGCGGTGTTGCCAGGTGCGGCTGAACCGGCGGCCGCGATTTGCGTGACGCATCGAACTTCTCCCGGGCCGGCCAGCCGCCGCACCCCTACTAGCGACTAGAGTCTCAGAACGGCTCCTCGACCTTCCGGGCGAGTTCCTCGATGTTCTCGGGCGGCCAACCGGCCACCTCCATGCCGAGATGCAGGCCCATCTGGGAGAGGACCTCCTTGATCTCGTTCAGGGACTTGCGGCCGAAATTGGGCGTCCGGAGCATCTCCGGCTCGCTCTTCTGCACGAGGTCCCCGATATAGACGATATTGTCGTTCTTCAGGCAGTTGGCCGAGCGGACCGACAGCTCCAGCTCGTCCACCTTGCGCAGCAGGTTCGGGTTGAACGGCAGCTCGGGGCGCCGCTCGTTCGGCTGCGCGTGGTGCGGCTCCTCGAAGTTCACGAACATCGATAGCTGGTCCTGCAGGATACGGGCGGCGAGGCCCACCGCATCCTCGGGTGCTACCGAGCCGTCAGTCTCGACCTGCATGGTCAGGCGGTCATAGTCGGTCTGCTGGCCGACGCGGGCATTGTCGACCTTGTACGCGACCTTGCGCACGGGGCTGTAGATCGCGTCGATCGCGATGAGCCCGATCGGTGCGTCCTCGGCCTTGTTCATGGACGCCGGGACGTAGCCCTTGCCGGGCTGCACCGTCAGCTCCATGGCGAGCTTGCCGCCCTTGTCGACGTGGCAGATGACCTGGTCCGGGTCCATGATCTCGATGTCGTGGCCGGCCTCGATCATGCCGGCGGTCACGATGCTCGGACCCTCGACTTTGAGGTACATGCGCTTGGCGGTGTCGCCGTGCATGCGCAGGCCCAGCGCCTTCAGGTTCAGCACGATGTCGGTCACGTCCTCGCGAACGCCCGGAATCGTCGAGAACTCGTGCAGCACGCCGTCGATGTGGATCTGGGTGATCGCAGCGCCCTGCAGGGACGACAGGAGCACCCGCCGGAGCGCGTTGCCCAGCGTGATGCCGAAGCCCCGCTCGAGCGGCTCCACGACGATCATCGCGTCGCGGTCCGGACGACGTCCGGGCTGCACGTCGAGCCGCTGCGGCTTGATCAGATCCTGCCAGTTCTTCTGGATCACGAGATACCTCGCCTATCCAACACGATGCCGCCCAAAGCGGACATCACCATAAGCAGAACAAGGCCCCGGCGACGCGAAGCGCGTCCGGAGCCCTGCCCGATGCACGGAAGCCCGGCCCGAAGGCCGGACGAAAACTACACGCGGCGCCGCTTGCGCGGGCGGCAGCCATTGTGCGGGATCGGCGTCACGTCGCGGATCGACGTGATCTGGAACCCGACCGACTGGAGGGCACGGAGGGCGGACTCGCGACCCGAGCCCGGTCCCTTCACCTGCACCTCGAGGCTGCGCATCCCGTGCTCGGCCGCACGACGTCCCGCCATCTCGGCCGCCACCTGGGCGGCGAACGGCGTCGACTTGCGCGAGCCCTTGAAGCCCTGCGAGCCGGCACTCGACCACGCGATCACGTTGCCCTGCGCGTCGGCGATCGTGATCATCGTGTTGTTGAACGTCGCGTTGACGTGCGCGATGCCCGTGCTGATGTTCTTCCGCTCGCGCTTCTTGACGCGGCCAGCCTGTTCAGTAGCCATGTTACTTCTTCGTCGCCTTCTTCTTGCCGGCGATCGGCCGAGCCTTGCCCTTGCGCGTCCGGGCGTTGGTGTGCGTGCGCTGACCGCGGACCGGGAGGCCCTTGCGATGGCGCAGCCCGCGATAGCAGCCGAGGTCCATGAGGCGCTTGATGCTCATGGCGACGTTGCGGCGCAGATCGCCCTCGACCTCGTAGTCGCGGTCGATCTTGTCACGGATGCGAGCCAGCTCGGCCTCGCTCAGCTCGCTCACGCGGCGCTCGAGCGGGATGGCCACGTCGGTCAGGATCTTGCGCGACGTCGTCTGGCCGATGCCAAAGATGTAGGTCAGCGCGATCCAAATCGGCTTCTGGCTCGGGATGTTCACTCCCGCAATACGCGCCACGTCAGTCTCCTCAGGTGTCGCCCATCCGGCGAGACCCGACCGCGCAGCGTAAGGCGGTCAGGTTGAAAGGCGCCGGGATTATAGGGATCGATCTCAAGCTGTCAATTCGAAGCACCGTTCAACGCACGGCGGATAGCCTCGGTCACATCGTCGATCGGCGCCATGCCGTCGACCACGCGAACGAGACCCTTGGCCTCGTAGTAGGGCAGCAGCGGGGCCGTCTGCGCCTGGTACGACTCGAGCCGGGCCTTGACCGTCTCGGCATTGTCGTCCTTGCGCCGCACGAACTCCGTCGAGCCGCACACGTCGCACACACCCGCGACGGCCGTCGGCTTGAACGTGTCGTGGTAGCCGGTACCGCACTTCGCACAGGCGAAGCGGCCGGAGATCCGCTCGACCAATGCATCCTGGTCGACCCGGATCTTCACCACGGCGTCCAGCGCCTCGCCACGCTGGGCCAGCATCTGGTCCAGCGCCTCGGCCTGCGCGATCGTGCGCGGAAATCCGTCCAGCACGAAGCCGTTGGCGCAGTCGGGCTCGTCGATCCGCTCGGCGACGATCCGGTTGATGATGTCGTCCGAGACGAGCTGGCCCGCCTCCATCACCGACTTCGCCTGCTTGCCGACCTCGGTGCCGCGTGCCACCGCCTCGCGCAGCATCTCGCCCGTCGAGAGCTGCGGAATGCCGTAGGTCGACTTGATCCAGGTCGCCTGGGTGCCTTTGCCCGCACCCGGCGGCCCCAACAAGATCATCCGCATCAACGCCTACCCCGCAACCGTGCCTTCTTGATGAGGCCTTCATACTGATGCGCGATCAGATGTGACTGGATCTGCGCCACCGTGTCCATCGTCACCGAGACGACGATGAGGAGGCTGGTGCCGCCGAAGTAGAACGGAATGGCGTACTCGGAGATCAGGATCTCGGGCAGCACGCAGACCGCCGCCAGGTACAGCGCACCGATCAGCGTCAGCCGGGTGAGGACATAATCCAGATACTCCGCCGTCTTCACGCCCGGCCGGTAGCCCGGAATGTAGCCGCCGTGCTTCTTGAGGTTCTCGGCCGTCTCCTGCGGATTGAAGACGATCGAGGTGTAGAAGAAGGCGAAGAACATGATCAGCGCGACGTAGAGCGCCAGATGCAGCGGCTGCCCATAGCCCAGGGCCGCCGTCACCGCGACGAACCACTCCGGACCGTGCCCGCCGGCGAAGCCGCCGATGGTGGCCGGGAGGACCAGCAACGAGCTCGCGAAGATCGCCGGGATGACGCCCGAGGTGTTGAGCTTCAGGGGCAGATGCGAGCTCTCGCCGCCCAGCACGCGATTGCCCTGCTGTCGCTTCGGATACTGAACGAGTATCCGTCGCTGGGCGCGCTCCATGAAGACGACGAACGCGACGATGCCGACAGCCATCACCAGCAGGAACACGATCACGAGCGGCGACAGGGCACCCGTGCGGCCCAGCTCCAGGATGCTCGCCAGGGCACCCGGCAGGCCGGCGATGATGCCGACGAAGATGATGAGCGAGCTACCGTTGCCGATGCCCCGGGCGGTGATCTGCTCACCGATCCACATCAGGAACATCGTGCCGCCGACGATGGTGATCACCGTCGTCGCCCGGAAGAACCAGCCGGCATTGATGACCGCCGAGCCCGCCGGGCCGCTCATGCCCTCGAGCCCTATCGCGAGGCCCCAGGCCTGTGCTGCGGCGAGGATCACGGTCAGATAGCGCGTGTACTGGTTGATCCGCTTGCGGCCGGTCTCCCCTTCCTTCTTCAGCGCCTCCATCTGCGGCGAGATGGCGGTCATCAACTGCATGATGATCGACGCCGAGATGTAGGGAAGGATGCCCAGTGCAAAGATCGACATGCGCGCCAGGGCACCCCCGGCGAACATGTTGAACATGCCGAGGATGCCGCCGCGCTGCTGCTGGAAGATCTGGGCCATGACGGCCGGATCGATCCCGGGCAGCGGGATGTAGGTACCGAGCCGGTAGACGATCAGGCAGCCGAGCGTGAACCAGATCCGGCGCTTGAGCTCGGTCGCCTTGGCGAAGACGCCGAAATTGACGTTCGCGGCCAGCTGCTCCGCTACCGACGCCATCCGCTACTCCTCAGGCCGCCGCCGGCTCGCCGGGCATCACGACCTTGCCGCCGGCCTTCGCCACGGCCTCGACGGCCGGACGCGAAGCGCCCGCAACCTCGATCGTCAGCGCCGCCTTCAGCTCGCCGCCGCCCAGGAGACGGACGCCGTCACGGATACGACGGATCACGCCGGCCTTCACCATCGCCTCGCCGTCGACCGTGGCCTTGGCGTCGAGCTTGCCGGCATCGACAGCGGCCTGCAGCCGGCCGAGGCTCACCTCGACATAGTCCGCCCGGGATGGATTCTTGAACCCGCCCTTCGGCAGACGACGATAGAGGGGCATCTGCCCGCCTTCGAAGTAGGCCGGCTTCGGGTTGCTGGTGCGAGCCTTGGCACCCTTGTGGCCCTTGCCCGAGGTCTTGCCCTTGCCGGAGCCGATGCCGCGGCCGAGCCGCTTGCTCTCGACACGCGCACCCGGATTGTCGCGCAGATCGTTCAGTCGCATCGGCGCGTCACTCGCCTTCCACCATTTCGACCTTGAGCAGGTGCTTCACCCGCTCGACACGGCCCCGATTGGCCGGCGTATCCGGCAGCACACGGGACCGGTGCAGCTTGTTCAGGCCGAGCCCGATCAGGGTCTGCCGCTGCCACTCGGGCCGCGCGATCGGGCTCTTGACCTGGGTAACCTTCAACTTCGCGGCCACGAAACCTACTCCGCCTTCGCCGCCGTACCCTCGACCGACTCGCGCCGGCCCAGGATGTCGGTGACCTTCTTGCCGCGCTTCGCGGCGACACCACGCGGCGACACCACGCCACCCAGGGCCGCGAACGTGGCCTTCACCATGTTGTGCGGGTTCGAGGTGCCGAGCGACTTCGCCACGACGTCGGCAAGACCCAGAGCCTCGCACACGGCGCGCATCGGGCCGCCGGCGATGATGCCCGTCCCCGGAGGAGCCGAGCGCATCAGCACCGCACCGGCACCGAAGTGACCCTGCACGTCGTGATGCAGTGTGCGACCCTGACGCAGCGGCACCCGGATCATCGAGCGCTTAGCCTGCTCGGTCGCCTTGCGCACCGCTTCCGGCACCTCGCGGGCCTTGCCGCTGCCGTAGCCGACCCGACCCTTACCGTCACCGACCACCACGAGTGCCGAGAAGCCGAAGCGTCGGCCGCCCTTCACCACCTTGGCGACGCGGTTGACCGCTACCAGACGGTCGACGAAATCCGAATCCTGGCGCTCGTCCGAAGAAGACTTGTCGCGGGGGCGTGCCATCTCGTTTCCAGTCTCTTCAGAACGCCAGACCGCCCTCGCGGGCGCCGTCGGCCAGGGCCTTCACCCGGCCGTGATACTTGTAGCCGCCACGATCGAAGACGACAGTCTCGATCCCGGCGGCCTTCGCCCGCTCCGCCAGCACGAGGCCGACCTTGTGCGCCGCCTCGCGGTCCGCACCGGACTTCAGCTCCTCGCGCATGCTCTTCTCGAGCGAGGAGGCCGCGACCAGCGTGCGACCCGCGGTGTCGTCGATCACCTGGCCGTAGATGTGCCGGCCCGAGCGGAAGACGCTCAGCCGAAGCTTGCCCTTGGCCGCCTTGCGGACCGCAAAGCGGGTCCGCTTCTCGCGGCGCTCGAATCGTTCGCTGGCCTTCAACATGGCTTACTTCTTCTTGCCTTCCTTGCGGAGGATCTTCTCGTCCGCATAGCGCACACCCTTGCCCTTGTAGGGCTCGGGGCCGCGGAACGCCCGGATCTCGGCGGCGATCTGACCGACGCGCTGCTTGTCGGCACCGCTGATCGTGATCGCCGTCGGGGTCTCGCAGACGACCTTGATGTCGTCCGGCACCGCGAACTTGATGTCGTGGCTGTAGCCGAGCTGCAGGTTCAGGATCTTGCCGTCGAGGGCGGCACGATAGCCGACGCCCGAGATCTCGAGCTTGGTCGTGAACCCTTCGGCGACACCCTTCACCATGTTCTGCACGAGCGTGCGGGACATGCCCCACATGGCGCGCGCCCGCTGCTCTTCGCCTGACGGCGCCACGACGACCTTGCCGTTCTCCATGACCACGCTGACCTCGGGGGGCAGCACGCTCGACAACTGGCCGAGCTTGCCCTTCGCGGTCACTTCCTGGCCGGCGATGGTCACCGTCACCCCACTGGGGACCGGTACCGGATGCTTGCCGATGCGCGACATCTCAGAACACCGTGCAGAGAACTTCGCCGCCGACCCGCGCTTCGCGGGCCTCGGCGTCGGACATGACGCCCCGGGGCGTCGACAGGATGGCGATGCCGAGGCCGTTGTAGACCTGCGGCAGCTCCTTCACGCCGGCGTAGATGCGCCGACCGGGCTTCGACACCCGACGCAGCTCACGGATCACCGGCTCGCCATTGTGATATTTGAGCTCGATCTCGAGCTCCTGCTTGCCGGGTCCCGCCACCTTGGCCTGATAGCCACGGATGTAGCCCTCGCGGCGCAGCACCTCGAGAACGTTGGTCCGCAGCTTCGACGCCGGGGCCAGAATGGTGCTCTTCTGCGCCATCTGACCGTTGCGGATCCGGGTCAGCATATCGCCGAGCGGGTCGCTGATCGACATCCTACCGTCCCCGTCTCACCAGCTCGCCTTGACCAGGCCCGGGATCTGGCCTTCCGAGGCCAGATCGCGCAGCGCGATCCGCGAGAGTCCGAACTTCCGATAATAGGCGCGCGGCCGACCGGTGAGATGACACCGGTTGCGGATGCGGACCTTCGATCCGTTGCGCGCGAGCGTGGCCAGCGTGAGCGTCGCCTCGAACCGCTCCTCGGGCTCCTTCGAGCGATCCATGATGATCGCCTTCAACGCCTGGCGCTTCGCAGCCTGGCGCTTCACCAGCTCGCGGCGGTGCTCGTTCTTCTCGACGGCGCTCTTCTTCGCCATTTCGATCCTCGTCCCGTCACTTCCTGAACGGCATGTTGAACGCCTCGAGGAGAGCCTTGGCCTCCTCGTTCGTCCGCGCCGTCGTGCAGATGATCACGTCCATGCCCCGATTCTCCTCGACGTCGTCGAAGTTGATCTCGGGGAAAACGATCTGCTCCTTGATGCCGAAGGCGTAGTTCCCGCGGCCGTCGAAGCTCTTCGGCGGCACGCCGCGGAAGTCGCGCACGCGCGGCAGGGCGATCGTGATCAGGCGATCGAGGAATTCGTACATCCTCTCCCGCCGGAGCGTCACCTTGCAGCCGATCGGCATGCCTTCGCGCAGCTTGAAGTTCGCGACCGACTTCCGGGCCTTGCACATCACCGGCTTCTGGCCGCTGATCTTGGTCAGCTCGGAGGCCGCCGAATCGAGCTTCTTCTTGTCCGTGACCGCTTTGCCGACCGCCATGTTGATGACGATCTTGTCGATCTTCGGCACCTGCATCGGGTTCTTGTACCCGAAGCGCTCGACCAGCTGCGGGCGAACCTTGCCCTCGTAATGCTCTTTCAGTCTTGCCATGGCCCGGCCCTCAGCGATCGATGACCTCGCCGGAGCGCTTCGCGAAGCGCACCTTGCGGCCGTCCTCGAGGAACTTGAAGCCCACTCGGGTCGGCTTGCCGTCCCGCGGGTCGATATGCGCCACGTTCGACAGATCGATCGCGGCTTCCTTGTTCACGATGCCGCCCTCGGGCTGCCGGGCGCTCGGCTTGGTGTGCCGCTTGGCGACGGCCACACCCTGCACGACGACCCGGTTCTCGGTCGGCAGCACCTTCAGCACCTCGCCCTGGCGACCCTTGTCGCGGCCGGCGAGGACGACGACCTTGTCGCCCTTCTTGACCTTCGCGGCCATCACAGCACCTCGGGTGCGAGCGAGATGATCTTCATGAACTTCTTGGCGCGCAGCTCGCGGGTGACCGGGCCGAAGATGCGGGTCCCGATCGGCTCGCCCTGCTTGTTGATCAGCACCGCCGCATTCTTGTCGAAGCGGATGGCGGTGCCGTCGGCGCGCCGGATCTCCTTCGCCGTGCGCACGATCACCGCCGTGTGCACGTCGCCCTTCTTCACCTTGCCGCGCGGGATCGCCTCCTTCACGGAGACGACGATCACGTCACCCACGCCGCCATATCTGCGGTGCGAGCCGCCGAGCACGCGGATGCACTGCACGCGGCGGGCACCCGAATTGTCGGCGACCTCGAGATTGCTCTCCGGCTGGATCACGGCTCAGGCTCCCGTCTGCACGGCAGCGGCCGTCTCGGCCTCGACGAGCACTTCCCAGCACTTCGTCCGCGACAGCGGCCGGCACTCGCGGATGCGCACCACGTCGCCCGCCTTGAAGCGGTTGTCCGCATCGTGCGCGGCGTACCGCTTCGAGCGCCGGATGTACTTCTTGTAGATCGGGTGCATGACCCGGCGCTCGACGCGCACGATCACCGTCTTGTCGCCTTTGTCGCTGACCACGGTGCCCTGGAGAACCCGCCTCGGCATCGTCCTACTCCTCAGACCTGTGCCGGAGCGCGGCGACGCTCGCCGAGCACGGTCCGCAGGCGGGCGATGTCACGCCGCACCTCGCGGATCCGCGCCGTACCCTCGAGCTGGCCGGTCGCGCGCTGGAAGCGCAGGTTGAACTGTTCCTTCTTGAGCTGCAGCAGCTGGTCCTTCAGCTGGTCCGTCGACTGCGCCCGAAATTCGTTCGCCGTGATCATGCCGCGGCCTCCTCGACCGCACCGTCCTGCGCCACCACGCGCCGCACGAACTTCGTGTCGAGCGGTAGCTTCGCGGCACCCCGCGCGATGGCCTCGGCGGCCAGCACCTCGGGCACGCCGTCGATCTCGAACATCACCCGGCCGGGCTTGATGCGGCAGACCCAGAGCTCGACCGAGCCCTTGCCCTTGCCCATCCGGACTTCGGCCGGCTTCTTCGACACCGGCACGTCGGGGAAGACCCGGATCCACACCCGGCCGACGCGCTTCAGGTGGCGCGTGATGGCCCGGCGGGCGGCCTCGATCTGCCGTGCCGTGATGCGGCCCGGCTCCATGGCCTTCATGCCGAAGGCACCGAAATTGAGGTCGGCACCGCCCTTGGTCAGGCCGTGCACCCGCCCCTTGAACGCTTTGCGGAACTTGGTCCGCTTCGGCTGCATCATGACACGTTATCCAATAATCCAGCCGTCAGCCGCGACCGCCCGGAGCCTGGTCCGCCAGCCGCTTGTCGAAAGCGCTGGGGTCGTGCTCCATGATCTCGCCGCGGAACACCCACACCTTCACGCCGCAGGTGCCGAACGGCGTGTGCGCCGTCGCCCGCCCGTAATCGATGTTGGCACGCAGCGTGTGCAGCGGCACGCGGCCCTCGCGGTACCACTCCGTCCGCGCGATCTCGGCCCCGCCGAGGCGGCCGCTGCAGGTCACGCGGATGCCCTGGGCGCCGAGGCGCATGGCCGACTGCACGGCACGCTTCATCGCCCGGCGGAAGGTGACGCGGCGGGTCAGCTGCTGGGCGATGTTCTCGGCCACAAGCTTGGCGTCGAGCTCGGGCTTCCTGACCTCGACGATGTTGAGGTGAACCTCGCCCGAGGTGAGCTTCGAGAGCTCCTTGCGAAGGACCTCGATCTCCTGGCCCTTCTTGCCGATCACGACACCCGGACGGGCGGTATGCAGCGAGACGCGGGCTTTCTTCGCCGGGCGCTCGATCACGACGCGGCTGATGCCGGCCTGTGAGAGGCGCTTCTGCAGGAAGTCGCGGATCTTAAGGTCCTCGGCCAGCAGCTTCTCGTAGCCGCGATCGTCGAACCAGCGCGAATCCCAGGTCCGATTGATGCCGACGCGAAGGCCGATCGGATTGACTTTCTGACCCATCAGGCGGCCTCCGCCCGCTCGCGGACCACGATCCGCAGCCGGCTCATATGCTTCTCGATCCGGCCGGCACGGCCACGGGCGCGCGGGCTCATCCGCTTCATCACCATGCCCTTGCCGACGCTGGCTTCGGCGACGACCAGGCGGTCGACGTCGAGATTGTGGTTGTTCTCGGCGTTCGCGATCGCCGACTCGAGCGCCTTCTTCACCGTCTGCGCGATGCGCTTGCGGCTGAACTCCAGCGCCACGACGGCACGCCCTGCGTCCATGCCCCGGATCAGGCCGGCGACGAGGTCGAGCTTGCGCGGGCTCGTGCGCAGGAGGGTGGCCACCGCCATCGCCTCCTTGTCGCTCAGCCGCCGCTCCTGGCTCGGCTTGCCCATCTTACTTCCTCTTCGCCTTCTTGTCGGCACCGTGCCCGGTGTAGGTCCGGGTCGGCGAGAACTCGCCGAGCTTGTGGCCGACCATGTTCTCGGTGACGTAGACCGGCACGAACTTCTTGCCGTTGTGCACCGCGAACGTCAGGCCGACGAACTCCGGCATGATCGTCGAGCGCCGCGACCAGGTCTTGATGATGTCGCTGCGCCCCGAGGCGCGGACCTTCTCGGCCTTGGTGAACAGATACCCGTCGACGAACGGGCCCTTCCAAACTGAGCGCGGCATGCTCAGCCTCCCCGCTTCTTGGCGACGTGACGCGACCGGACGATGAACTTGGTCGTCGCCTTGTTGCGCCGGGTCTTGTGGCCCTTGGTCGGCTGGCCCCACGGGCTGACCGGATGCCGGCCACCCGAGGTGCGGCCCTCGCCGCCGCCCAGAGGATGATCGACCGGGTTCATCGACACGCCGCGATTGTGCGGCTTCTTGCCCATCCAGCGCTTGCGGCCGGCCTTGCCCAGATTCTCGTTCTGGTGGTCCGGGTTCGACACCGCCCCGACCGAGGCCATGCACTCCGAGCGCACGATCCGGATCTCGCCGGAGCCGAGGCGGATCTGGCTCCAGTCGCCGTCGCGGCCGATCAGCTGCGCGAAGGCACCCGCCGAACGGGCGATCTGGCCACCCTTGCCGGGCTTCAGCTCGACATTGTGGATGATGGTACCCACCGGGATGGCGCGGAGCGGGGCGGCGTTGCCCGGCTTCACGTCGACCTTCTCGCCGGCGATCACCTTGTCCCCCACGGCGAGGCGCTGCGGGGCCAGAATGTAGGCCAGCTCGCCATCCTCGTACTTGACGAGAGCGATGAAGGCGGTCCGGTTGGGATCGTACTCCAGCCGCTCGACGACACCCGCGACATTCCACTTGCGCCGCTTGAAGTCGACGAGGCGATAGGCGCGCTTGTGCCCGCCGCCGCGGAACCGCGTCGTCACCCGGCCGTGATTGTTGCGGCCGCCCGAGGAGGTCTTGCCCTCGGTCAGCGTCTTGACCGGCTTGCCCTTCCACAGCTCGGACCGGTCGACGGTCACGAGCTGGCGCATCGACGGGCTGGTCGGATTGTAGGTCTTGAGCGCCATCGCCTCAGATCCCCGTCGTGACGTCGATCTTCTGGCCCTCGGCCAGCGTCACGATCGCCTTCTTCACGTCCGACCGACGGCCGAGCGTGCCGCGGAACCGCTTCACCTTGCCCTTGGTCACGAGCGTGTTGACCGCCCGCACCTTGACCCCGAACAGGCCTTCGACGGCCGCCTTGATCTCGGGCTTGGTCGCGTCGGGCAGCACCCGAAAGACGACCTGGTCGTACTCGCCGAGCCGGGTCGACTTCTCGGTCACCACCGGCGACACGATGACGTCGTACATGCGCGCCTTGTTCACAGCAGGCGCTCCTCGATCTTGCCCAGCGCGTCGCGGGTCAGCACCAGCATGTCGCGACGCAGGATGTCGTAGACGTTGAGGCCCTGAGCCGGCAGCACGTCGAGATGCGGCAGGTTGCGCGAGGCGAGCGCGAAGTTGCTCTCGACCTCGGGGCCGGTAATGACGAGGGCGGAAGCGAGCCCGAGCTTGTCGAGGGCACCCTTCAGCGCCTTCGTCTTCGGGGACTCCAGCTTCGCCTCGTCGAGGACCAGCAGCTTGCCGTCCTTCGCCTTGGCGGACAGGGCGCACTTCAACCCGAGGGCACGCACCTTCTTCGGCAGGTCGTAGCCATGGTCGCGAACGACCGGGCCGAACACGACGCCACCGCCGCGGAAGATGTTCACGCGCCGGGAGCCGTGCCGTGCGCGGCCGGTACCCTTCTGCTTGTACATCTTCGCACCGGTGCGCTGGATCTCGGCCCGGGACTTCACCTTGTGGGTGCCGGCCCGGCGCTTCGCCAGCTGCCAGTTCACGACGCGGTGCAGGATGTCCTGCCGCGGCTCGACGCCGAAGATCAGCTCGTTGAGCTCGATGGAGCCCACGGCCTCGGCGGCGAGATTCTTGACCTCGACCTGCATCTGCCTCAGCCCTCGCTCTCTTCGGCGACGACGACCTCGAGAGCCTCGCCCGCCTTGATGACGGCACCCGGATAGGGAGCGCCCTTCGGCAGCGCCTTCTTCACCGCGTCGACGACGCGGACATAGGAACCCGCCGCACCCGGCACGCCGCCCTTGATCAGGATCAGGCCGCGGTCGGGATCGACGCCGAACACCTCGATGTTCTGCACCGTCACCCGACGGTCGCCCATGTGGCCGGCCATCTTCTTGTTCTTGAAGACCTTGCCGGGATCCTGGCGGTTACCGGTCGAGCCGTGGCTGCGGTGCGAGATCGACACGCCGTGGGAGGCCCGGAGACCACCGAAATTGTGCCGCTTCATCGCACCGGCGAAGCCCTTGCCGATGCTCGTCCCCACCACGTCGACGAACTGCCCGGCGACGAAGTGGCCGACATGGAGCTCGTCGCCGACCTCGAGGAGTGCATCCTCGTCGACGCGGAACTCGGTCACGACCCGCTTCGGCTCCACCTTCGCCTTGGCGAAGTGGCCCCGCATCGGCTTCGTCACGTTCTTCGGCTTCGCGGTCCCGACGCCGAGTTGGATGGCGGTGTAACCATCCTTCTCGGCCGTGCGGACCGCGACGACCTGGCACTTCTCGACCTTGAGGACGGTCACCGGAATATGGCTGCCGTCCACGCCGAAAAGGCGCGTCATGCCGACTTTCTGGGCGATCAGGCCCGTGCGCATCCCCTGGCCCTCAGAGCTTGATCTCGACGTCCACGCCGGCAGCGAGGTCGAGCTTCATCAGCGCGTCCACCGTCTGGGGCGTGGGGTCGACGATATCGAGCACCCGCTTATGGGTGCGGATTTCGAACTGCTCGCGGCTCTTCTTGTCGATATGCGGCGAGCGGTTGACCGTGAACCGCTCGATCCGGTTCGGCAGAGGGATCGGGCCGCGCACGCGCGCCCCGGTCCGCTTGGCCGTGCCGACGATCTCGCGCACCGACTGGTCGAGCACGCGATGATCGAAGGCCTTCAGCCGGATTCGTATGTTCTGCGTGTCCATGGTCAAATCGATCCTGTTGCCGAACCTCGGCTGTTCTGGTTCAGGCGATGACGGAGGCGACGACGCCGGCGCCGACGGTGCGGCCGCCTTCGCGGATGGCGAAGCGCAGGCCCTGCTCCATCGCGATGGGGGCGATCAGCTCCACCTCCATCGTGATGTTGTCGCCCGGCATCACCATCTCGGTGCCCTCGGGCAGCTTGATCGAGCCCGTCACGTCCGTCGTCCGGAAGTAGAACTGCGGCCGGTAGTTGGAGAAGAACGGCGTGTGCCGCCCACCCTCCTCCTTCGTCAGCACGTAGGTCTCCGCCTTGAACTTCGTGTGCGGCGTGATCGAGCCCGGCTTGCACAGCACCTGGCCGCGCTCCACCTCGTCCCGCTTGGTACCCCGCAGCAGCACGCCGACATTGTCGCCGGCCTCGCCGCGATCCAAGAGCTTGCGGAACATCTCGACACCGGTGCAGGTCGTCTTCGTCGTCGGCTTGATGCCCACGATCTCGACCTCGTCGCCCACCTTCACCACACCGCGCTCGATCCGGCCCGTCACCACCGTGCCGCGGCCCGAGATCGAGAACACGTCCTCGATCGGCATCAAAAACGGCAGGTCCACCGCCCGCTCCGGCTGCGGCACATAGGCGTCCACCGCCTTCATCAGGTCCATGATCGCCGTCTTGCCGACCGCGTCGTCACGACCTTCGAGCGCCGCCAGTGCGGAGCCCTTGATGATCGGGATGTCGTCGCCCGGGAACTCGTACTTCGAGAGCAGCTCCCGCACCTCGAGCTCCACCAGCTCGAGCAGCTCCGGGTCGTCGACCATGTCGACCTTGTTCATGAACACGACCAGAGCCGGCACGCCGACCTGACGCGCCAAGAGGATGTGCTCGCGGGTCTGCGGCATCGGCCCGTCGGCCGCACTCACCACCAGGATGGCGCCGTCCATCTGCGCCGCACCCGTGATCATGTTCTTCACGTAGTCGGCGTGGCCCGGGCAGTCCACGTGCGCATAGTGCCGGGCGTCCGTCTCGTACTCGACGTGCGCGGTATTGATCGTGATCCCGCGCGCCTTCTCCTCCGGCGCCTTGTCGATCGCGTCGTACGCCGTGAACTGCGCCTTCCCCGACTCCGCCAGTACCTTCGTGATCGCCGCCGTCAGCGTCGTCTTCCCATGATCGACGTGGCCGATCGTCCCAATGTTCGCATGCGGCTTCGTCCGCGCGAACTTCTCCTTCGCCATATCGGGAGCTCCGTGACTGGTCGTTCTAGGGTTTCAGGGCTCAGGCGTACTTGGCGCGAATCTCTTCGGCCACCATCTGCGGAACCGCATCGTAGTGGTCGAAGTGCATCGTGAACTGCGCACGCCCCTGAGACAGCGAACGCAGCGTGTTGACATAGCCGAACATGGTCGCCAGCGGAACCATCGCGTTGATGACCTGGCCGTTACCACGCGGCTCCATGCCCGTGATTTGGCCGCGTCGGCTGTTCAGGTCGCCGATGATGTCGCCCATATAGTCCTCGGGCGTGACCACCTCGACCCGCATGATCGGCTCGAGCAGCTGCGGACCGGCCTTGGCGACACCTTCCTTGAAGGCGGCACGTGAGGCGATCTCGAAGGCCAGGGCCGAGCTGTCGACCTCGTGATAGGCACCGTCCGTCAGCTCGACCCGTAGGTCGACCATCGGGAAGCCCGCGATCACACCGGTCGTCACCGCCGAGTCCAGGCCCTTCTGGACACCCGGGATGTACTCCTTCGGCACCGACCCGCCGACGATCTTGCTGTCGAACTTGAAGCCCGAGCCCTTCTCGCCAGGGAGGAAGGTCAGCTTCACACGGGCGAACTGGCCCGAACCGCCCGACTGCTTCTTATGCGTGTAGTCGACGTCCGCCTGGCGCGTGATGGTCTCGCGGTAGGCCACCTGCGGGGCGCCCACGTTCGCCTCGACCTTGAACTCGCGCTTCATGCGGTCGACGATGATCTCGAGGTGGAGCTCGCCCATCCCCTTGATGACCGTCTGGCCGGACTCGATGTCGGTGCCGACGCGGAACGACGGGTCCTCCTGCGCCAGACGCGACAGGGCGACACCCATCTTCTCCTGGTCGGCCTTGGTCTTCGGCTCGACCGCCACCTCGATGACGGGCTCCGGAAACTCCATCCGCTCCAGCACGACGGGCTTCGCCGGATCGCACAGCGTGTCGCCGGTCGTCGTGTTCTTGAGGCCGACCAGGGCGACGATGTCGCCGGCATAGGCCTCCTTGATCTCTTCCCGATTGTTCGCGTGCATCAGCAGGATGCGGCCGATGCGCTCGCGCTGGTCCTTCACCGTGTTCTGGAGATAGGAGCCGCTCTCGAGCTTGCCCGAATAGAGGCGCACGAAGGTCAGCGAGCCGACGAACGGATCGGTCATGATCTTGAAGGCGAGGCCGGACATCGGCTCCGAGTCCTCGGCCTTGCGGATGACGACCTCGTCCGAGCCGGGCTTGATGCCTTCGGTGGGCGGCACGTCGAGTGGCGACGGAAGGAAGTCGACCACCGCATCGAGCAGGGGCTGGACGCCCTTGTTCTTGAACGCCGAGCCGCAGATCACCGGAACGAGCTTGCCCGTCACCGTGCCCTTGCGCAGGCAGGCCTTCAGCGTCGCCTCGTCGGGATGGTTGCCCTCGAGGTAGGACTCCATCGCCGCGTCGTCCAACTCGACGACGGTCTCGACGAGAGCCGTGTGCAGCTCGGCCGCCTTGTCGGCGAGGTCGGCCGGGATCTCGGTCTCGGAGAACTTGGCACCGAGGGTCTCCTCGTGCCAGACGATCGCCTTCATCCGCAGCACGTCGACCACGCCCCGGAACTCGGCCTCGAGGCCGATCGGGAAGTTCAGGACGACGGCGTTCGCACCCAGGCGCTCGCGGATCATCGACACGCAGCGGTCGAACGACGCGCCGGTGCGGTCCATCTTGTTGGCGAAGCAGATGCGCGGCACGCGGTACTTGTCGGCCTGCCGCCACACGGTCTCGGACTGCGGCTCGACGCCGGCGACACCGTCGAACACGGCCACCGCACCGTCCAGCACGCGCAGCGAGCGCTCGACCTCGATCGTGAAGTCGACGTGGCCCGGCGTGTCGATGATGTTGACCCGATGATCGTTCCAGAAGCAGGTCGTCGCCGCCGAGGTGATGGTGATCCCGCGTTCCTGCTCCTGCTCCATCCAGTCCATCGTCGCGGTGCCCTCGTGCACCTCGCCGATCTTGTAGGACTTGCCGGTGTAGTAGAGGACGCGCTCGGTCGTCGTCGTCTTGCCGGCATCGATGTGCGCCATGATGCCGATGTTGCGGTATCGATCGATCGGAATGTCGCGCGGCATGGCCGTCTACCCCGCCATCACCAACGATAATGCGAGAAGGCGCGATTGGCCTCGGCCATGCGCAGCGTGTCCTCGCGCTTCTTGAAGGCGGTGCCGCGGCCGTTGGCGGCGTCCAGCAACTCACCCGCCAACCGCTCGATCATCGTCTTCTCGGAGCGCTTCGCCGCCGACTGGATGATCCAGCGGATCGCCAGGGCCTGACGGCGCTCGGCACGGACTTCGACGGGGACCTGGTAGGTCGCACCGCCGACGCGCCGCGAGCGGACCTCGAGGCTCGGCTTCACATTGTCCAGCGCGTCGTGGAAAATTCCGACGGCGTCCTTGCCCGTGCGCGCCTTCATGCGGTCGAAGGCGCCGTACAGGATGCCCTCGGCGACGGACTTCTTGCCCTCGCGCATCAGCGAATTCATGAACTTGTTGACCACCACGTCCCCGAACTTCGGATCGGGGAGAATCTCGCGCTTCTCGGCCGCACGGCGACGCATCGCTCGAACCCTTCCCTTACTTCGGACGCTTCACGCCGTACTTCGAACGGCTCTGTTTGCGATCCTTCACGCCCTGCGTGTCGAGCTTGCCGCGGATGGTGTGGTAACGGACGCCCGGCAGGTCCTTCACGCGGCCGCCGCGGATCAGGACGACCGAGTGCTCCTGCAGATTGTGCCCCTCGCCGGGGATGTAGCTCGTGACCTCGAAGCCGTTGGTGAGCCGCACGCGCGCCACCTTGCGGAGCGCCGAGTTCGGCTTCTTCGGCGTCGTGGTGTAGACGCGCGTGCACACGCCACGCTTCTGCGGGCTGGCTTCGAGCGCCGGCACCTTGTTCCGGGTCGGCTTGTCTTCGCGCGCCCGGCGCACGAGCTGGTTGATCGTCGGCATCCGCTAAGCTCTTCCCGTTCATGCCAACGCGACGTTTCCGGCAGCCCGCAGGCTACCGGATCGACACATCGAGGCACGGGCTCGCGCAAGCACAGCCCGTGCTAAGGTGTCACTAGACGCGTTGAACCCGGTGCTGCGTCTGATCCGCTAGGGTCACCACCAGCACCACGTCAAACTGTGACGGCGTTCTAGACGTCCGAAGCGCACGCCGTCAAGTGCCCCTCGGTAGAAGGCGGCGGCGGATCCCGCAGGACCCGCCGCGACCAGACGACACTCGCGGGACTTAGAGTCCCGACAGCTCGGGCAGGCGCAGACCCAGATCGTCCACGCCCAGTTCGGCGGCCTCGCCCTTGTTGTCGCCGACCTTCTTGAAGCGCTGCAGCACGCCGCCCGTACCGGCCGGGATGAGGCGACCGACGATGACGTTCTCCTTGAGGCCCTGCAGCTTGTCGACCTTGCCGGCGAACGCCGCCTCGGTGAGCACGCGCGTGGTCTCCTGGAAGGACGCCGCCGAGATGAACGACAGCGTCTGCAGGCTCGCCTTGGTGATGCCCTGCAGCACCGGGAAGGCCGTCGCCGGACGCCGCCCTTCCGCCTCGACGCGGCTGTTGATCTGCTCGAACTCGAGCCGATCGACCTGCTCGCCGACCAGGAAGGTCGTGTCGCCCGGGTCGATGCACTCGACCTTCTGCAGCATCTGGCGGACGATCACCTCGATGTGCTTGTCGTTGATCTTCACGCCCTGCAGTCGATAGACCTCCTGGATCTCGTTCACCAGGAACTGCGCCAGCGCCTCGACACCCAGCACGCGCAAGAGATCGTGCGGCACCGGGTTGCCGTCGACGATGAGATCGCCCGGCTTCACGAGATCGCCTTCCTGCACCGAGACGTGACGGCCCTTCGGGATCAGGTACTCGACGGGCTCCAGCGACTCGTCGGCCGGCAGGATGCGCAGGCGCCGCTTGTTCTTGTAGTCCTTGCCGAACTCGATCCGGCCCTCGATCTCGGCGATGACCGCCGGATCCTTCGGCCGGCGCGCCTCGAACAGCTCCGCCACGCGCGGCAGACCGCCCGTGATGTCGCGGGTCTTCGACGCCTCCTTCGGCAGGCGGGCCAGGATGTCGCCACCGCTGACCTTGGCACCGTTGTCGACCGAGAGGATCGCACCCACCGGCAGGTAGTAGCGCGCCTCGTTGCCCGAGCTCAGGATGATCGGCTGGCCGTTGTCGTCCTGCAGCAGGAGCGAAGGACGCAGATTGCCGGCACGGGCACTCTGCCGCCAGTCGACGACCTCCTTGCTGGTCTTGCCGGTCGTCTCGTCGACGACCTCGCGGTAGGAGGTGCCCTCCGTCATGTCCTGGAACACGATGGTTCCGCTGGTCTCCGTGATCACCGGCAGGGTGTGCGGATCCCACTCGGCCAGCACCTGCTCGCGCTCGACGACCGCATCCGGATCCACCAGCAGACGCGTGCCGTTCGGCAGCTTCTGCCGCAGCTTCTCGCGGCCGACCTCGTCGTAGACGACGAGCTCGGTGTTGCGGCCGAGGACGACGAGCCGATCGGCGCTGTCGCGCACGAGCCGCGGGTTGATCAGGCGCACCTGACCCGCACACGGGCTCTCGACCGTCGACTGCTCGGCCGAGGACTGCGCCGCACCGCCGATGTGGAAGGTCCGCATCGTCAGCTGCGTGCCGGGCTCGCCGATCGACTGGGCCGCGATGACGCCCACCGCCTCGCCGATGTTCACCGGCGTGCCGCGGGCCAGGTCACGGCCGTAGCACTTGCTGCAGACGCCGATCTTGCTGTCGCAGGTGAGGACCGAGCGGACCTTCATCGTGTCCACGCCGGACTTGTCGATCCGCCGGACCATCTCCTCGTCGAGGAGCGTGTCCTTGGGGATCAGCACCTCGCCGGAGCGCGGGTCGACGATGTCCTCGGCCGTGGTGCGACCGAGCGAGCGCTCGCCAAGATCCTCGCTGCCCGCCTGGGCCGCGTGGCTCGATGTCAGCGTGATGTAGCGCTCGGAGCCGCAGTCCTCCTCGATGATGATGCAGTCCTGCGCCACGTCGACCAGCCGGCGCGTCAGGTAGCCCGAGTTCGCCGTCTTCAGCGCGGTGTCGGCCAGACCCTTGCGGGCGCCGTGCGTCGAGTTGAAGTACTCGAGCACGGTGAGGCCTTCCTTGAAGTTCGAGATGATCGGCGTCTCGATGATCTCGCCCGACGGCTTCGCCATCAGGCCGCGCATGCCGGCCAGCTGCTTGATCTGGGCCGCGGAGCCGCGGGCACCCGAGTGCGCCATCATCCAGATGGCGTTCGGCTGCCGGAAGCGGCCGCTGTCCGTCTTGGTCTGCTGCACGGCCTGGATGGCCTGCATCATCTCCTCGGCGACGCGGTCCGAGCACTGCTGCCAGGCGTCGACGACCTTGTTGTACTTCTCGCCCTTGGTGATCAGGCCGTCGGCATACTGCTGCTCGTACTGCTTCACCGCCTCCTGGGTGGCGGAGACCAGACGATGCTTGCCGGCCGGGATGATCATGTCGTCCTTGCCGAACGAGATCCCGGCCTTGCACGCATTGGTGAAGCCGAGATTCATCATCCGGTCGGCGAAGATCACCGTCTCCTTCTGACCGCAGTGGCGGTAGACCTCGTCGATGACCTGGCTGATCTCCTTCTTCGTGAGCGTCCGGTTGAGCAGGGTCTGGAAGCTGACGTTCGGATGATGCGGCAGGATCTCGCACAGCAGCATGCGGCCGGGTGTCGTCTCGACGATCTTGCTCCGCAGCTCGCCGTCCGGGCCCATCACGTTGATCCGGCAGCGGATCTTCGCGTGCAGCGAAAGCACGCCCGCCGACAGCGCGTGATGGATCTCGTTGATGTCACCGAAGAACATGCCCTGCCCGGGCTCGTCCTCGGTCATCAGCGAGAGGTAGTAGAGACCCAGAACGATGTCCTGCGTCGGCACGATGATCGGCTTGCCGTTCGCCGGGCTGAGGATGTTGTTGGTGGACATCATCAGCACGCGGGCCTCGAGCTGGGCTTCGAGGCTCAGCGGCACGTGCACCGCCATCTGGTCGCCGTCGAAATCGGCGTTGAAGGCCGTGCAGACCAGCGGGTGCAGCTGGATCGCCTTGCCCTCGATCAGCGTCGGCTCGAAGGCCTGGATGCCCAGGCGGTGCAGCGTCGGCGCCCGGTTCAGCAGAACCGGATGCTCGCGGATCACCTGCTCCAGGATGTCCCAGACCTCGGGGCGCTCCTTCTCGACCATCCGCTTGGCGGCCTTGATGGTCTGCGCCTTCCCGTAGAGCTCGAGCTTCGCGTAGACGAACGGCTTGAACAGCTCGAGCGCCATCTTCTTCGGCAGCCCGCACTGGTGCAGCTTGAGCTCCGGGCCGACGACGATGACCGAGCGGCCCGAATAGTCGACGCGCTTGCCGAGCAGGTTCTGCCGGAAGCGGCCCTGCTTGCCCTTCAGCATGTCGGAGAGCGACTTCAGCGGGCGCTTGTTGGCACCCGTGATGACGCGGCCGCGGCGGCCATTGTCGAACAATGCGTCGACGGCCTCCTGCAGCATGCGCTTCTCGTTGCGGACGATGATGTCCGGCGCGCGCAGCTCGATCAGCCGCTTCAGGCGGTTGTTGCGGTTGATGACGCGGCGGTAGAGGTCGTTCAGGTCCGAGGTCGCGAACCGGCCGCCGTCGAGCGGGACGAGCGGGCGCAACTCCGGCGGGATCACCGGAATGACCTCCAGCACCATCCACTCGGGCTTGTTGCCCGACTCGAGGAACACCTCGACCATCTTCAGGCGCTTGACGAGCTTCTTGCGCTTCGCCTCCGAGGTCGTCTCGGTAAGGTCGGCGCGCATCTTCTCGCGCTCCTCGGCGAGATCCATGCGGCGCAGCATGTCACGCACGGCCTCGGCACCGATGCCGACGGTGAAGGCGTCGTCACCGAACTCGTCGCGGTAGCGGTTGACCTGCTCCTCGGTCAGCAGCTCGTTGGGCTTCAGCGGCGTGAGGCCCGGCTCCACCACGACCCAGTTGTCGAAGTAGAGGACGCGCTCCAGGTCTCGCAGCGTGATGTCGAGCAGGACGCCGATGCGCGACGGAACGGACTTCAGGAACCAGATGTGCGCGACCGGAGCCGCCAGCTCGATATGGCCCATCCGCTCGCGGCGGACCTTCGACTGGATGACCTCCACACCGCACTTCTCGCAGACGATGCCCTTGTACTTCATGCGCTTGTACTTGCCGCACAAGCACTCGTAATCCTTGATGGGCCCGAAGATCTTGGCGCAGAAGAGCCCGTCGCGCTCCGGCTTGAACGTGCGGTAGTTGATCGTCTCGGGCTTCCGGACCTCGCCATAGGACCATTCCCGGATCTGGTCCGGGCTGGCGATCGCGATGCGGATCTGGTCGAACTTCTGACCCGCCGCCGGCTGACCGAAGAGATACATCAAATCGTTCATCGGATCCTGCTCTCGTTCACCGCCGTCATGGGTATGCGGAGAAAGGTGCCGCGGGTCTCACCGCGGCACCGGATCGTGACTACTCGCCGGCCATTTCCTGCTGCAGCTCGACGTTGAGCGCCAAGGACTGCAGCTCCTTCACGAGCACGTTGAAGCTTTCGGGAATACCGGCCTCGAACGTGTCCTCACCGCGGACGATCGCCTCGTAGATCTTGGTCCGGCCCGACACGTCGTCGGACTTGACCGTCAGCATCTCCTGCAGGGTGTAGGAGGCGCCGTAGGCCTGCAGCGCCCAGCACTCCATCTCGCCGAAGCGCTGCCCGCCGAACTGCGCCTTGCCGCCCAGCGGCTGCTGCGTGACGAGGCTGTAGGGGCCGACCGAACGGGCGTGGATCTTGTCGTCCACGAGATGCCCGAGCTTCAGCATGTAGATGTAGCCGACGGTCACCTGCCGATCGAACGATTCGCCCGTGCGGCCGTCATAAAGTGTGACCTGCCCGCTGGCCTGACAACCGGCCTTGGTCAGCATGTCGACGATGTCACGTTCGTGGGCACCGTCGAACACCGGTGTCGCGATCGGAACGCCCGGGGTCAGGTTGGTGCCGAGCTCGATCAGCTCGGAGTCGCTGTAGCGCTTCACCTCGCCGCCGATCTCGGGACCGAACACGTCGCCGAGCTTCGCCTCCAGCGCGGCACGACCGCCCTCCTGCTGGTAGCGGTTGACGATCTCGCCGATCTGCCGGCCGATATTGGCGCAGGCCCAGCCCAGATGCGTCTCCAGGATCTGGCCGACGTTCATCCGCGAAGGCACGCCCAGCGGATTGAGCACGAGGTCGACCGGGGTGCCGTCCTCGAGATGCGGCATGTCCTCGAGCGGCGCGATACGCGAGATAACTCCCTTGTTGCCGTGCCGGCCGGCCATCTTGTCGCCCGGCTGCAGCTTGCGCTTCACCGCGACGAACACCTTGACCATCTTCAAGACGCCGGGCGGCAGCTCGTCGCCGCGCTGCAGCTTCTCGACCTTGTTCTCGAAGCGGTCCTGGAAGGCCTTCACGCCGTCCTCGAGCTGGCGCTTCAGGCCCTGGATCTCGGTCATCCGCTCGGCGTCGTCGACGCCGAAGTCCCACCACTGGCGCCGGGGCGACTGCTCCAGCGTCTCTGCGGTGATGGCGGTGCCGGCACGGATGCCCTTCGGGCCGACCGTGGCGGTCTGGCCGATCAGGATCTCGCGCAAACGGCCATAGACGTTGCGCTCCAGGATGGCGCGCTCGTCGTCGCGGTCCTTCGCCAGGCGCTCGATCTCCGAGCGCTCGATCGCGATGGCACGCTCGTCCTTCTCGACACCGCGGCGGTTGAAGACGCGGACCTCGACGACTGTCCCCTGCACCCCCGGCGGCACCTTCAGCGAGGTGTCCCGGACGTCGGCCGCCTTCTCGCCGAAGATGGCGCGGAGCAGCTTCTCCTCGGGCGTCATCGGGGTCTCGCCCTTGGGCGTGACCTTGCCGACCAGGATGTCGCCGGCCTTCACCTCGGCACCGATGTAGACGATCCCGGCCTCGTCGAGGTTGCGGAGCGCTTCCTCGCTGACGTTCGGGATGTCGCGCGTGATGCTCTCAGGCCCGAGCTTCGTGTCGCGCGCCATCACCTCGAACTCGTCGATGTGGATCGAGGTGAAGATGTCGTCGCGGACGATGCGCTCGGAGATGAGGATCGAGTCCTCGAAGTTGTAGCCGTTCCACGGCATGAACGCGCAGAGCACGTTCCGCCCCAGCGCCAGCTCGCCGAGCTCGGTCGACGGGCCGTCGGCGACGATGTCGCCGGCGCGCACGACGTCACCCACCTTCACCAGCGGACGCTGCGTGATGCAGGTGTTCTGGTTGGAGCGCTGGAACTTCTTCAGCCGGTAGATGTCGACCACGCTGTCGGTGCGGGCATTGTCGTCGGTCACCCGGACGACGATGCGCGAGCCGTCGACCTGGTCGACGATGCCGCCACGGCGAGCCGCGATCGCGGCACCGCTGTCGCGGGCCACGACGTCCTCCATGCCGGTGCCGACGAAGGGGGCCGCCGCCTGCAGCAACGGCACCGCCTGGCGCTGCATGTTCGAGCCCATGAGCGCGCGGTTGGCGTCGTCGTTCTCGAGGAACGGGATGAGTGCTGCCGCCACCGAGACGAGCTGCTTCGGCGAGACGTCGATGAACTCGATCTGTTCCGGCCGGGCCAGCACGAACTCGCCGCTGTCACGGGCGGCCACCAGCTCGCCCTTCAGGGTGCGGTCCGGGTTCAGCTCGGAGTTGGCCTGGGCGATGATGTAGCGGCCTTCCTCCATCGCCGAGAGGTAGACGACCTCGTCCGAGACCTTGCCGTCGACGACCCGGCGGTACGGGCTCTCGATGAAGCCGTACTTGTTGATCCGGGCATAGGTGGCGAGGCTGTTGATCAGGCCGATGTTCGGGCCTTCCGGCGTCTCGATCGGGCAGATGCGGCCATAGTGCGTCGGGTGCACGTCGCGCACCTCGAAGCCGGCGCGCTCGCGCGTCAGACCGCCCGGGCCCAGGGCCGAGAGACGCCGCTTGTGCGTGATCTCGGACAGCGGGTTCGTCTGGTCCATGAATTGCGACAGCTGCGAGCTGCCGAAGAACTCGCGGACCGCGGCCGCCACCGGCTTGGCGTTGATCAGGTCGTGCGGCATCGCCGCGTCGATCTCGACCGAGCTCATCCGCTCGCGGACAGCGCGCTCCATGCGCAGCAGGCCGACGCGGAACTGGTTCTCCATCAGCTCGCCGACCGAGCGCACGCGCCGGTTGCCCAGATGGTCGATGTCGTCGATGTCGCCGCGGCCGTCCTTGATCTCGACCAGCGTCTTGACGACGGCGAGGATGTCCTCGGTGCGCAGCACGCGCAGCGTGTCCTCGGTCTCGAGGCCGAGGCGCATGTTCATCTTCACCCGGCCGACGGGCGAGAGATCGTAGCGCTCGGGATCGAAGACGAGGCCGTTGAACAGCGCCTCGGCGGTATCCAGCGTCGGCGGCTCGCCCGGGCGCAGCACGCGGTAGATCGCGAGCAGCGCGTCGTCGCGGCCCTCGCAGGGCTCCAGCGCCAGCGTATTGCGGATGTAGGGGCCGACCGTCAGATGGTCGATGTCGAGCACGGGGATCTCGTCGATCCCGGCCTCGCCGAGCTTGCGCACGGTCTCGCCCAGCAGCTCGTCGCCGGCCTCGGCATACACGAGGCCCGTCTCCTCGTTGATGATGTCGCGGGCGAGGTAGCGCCCGACGAGATCCTCGTTCGAGTAGTAGACCTCCTTCATCCCCTGCTCTTCGAGCTTCTTCACGAGGCGGGGGGTGAGCTTGGTGCCGGCCTCGGCCAGCGTCTGGCCGGTAGCGGCATCGATCAGGTCGGCGGTGAGCTTCTGGCCCTTAAGCCGCTCCGGACGGAACGCCGTCTTCCAGCCCTGGCCGCAGCGGGCGAACATGACCTCGCTGTAGAAGGTCTCCAGGATCTGCTCGGGATGCAGGCCCAGGGCCAGCAGCAGCGTCGTCACCGGCAGCTTGCGCCGACGGTCGATGCGGACGTGCACGAGGTCCTTGGCGTCGAACTCGAAGTCGAGCCAGGAGCCGCGGTACGGGATGATCCGGGCGGAATAGAGGAACTTGCCCGAGCTGTGCGTCTTGCCGCGGTCGTGGTCGAAGAACACGCCCGGGCTGCGGTGCATCTGGCTGACGATGACGCGCTCGGTGCCGTTGATGACGAAGGTGCCGTTCTCCGTCATCAAGGGCATGTCGCCCATGTAGACGTCCTGCTCCTTGATGTCCCGGACGGACCGCGAGCCCGTCTCCTCGTCCAGGTCCCAGACGATCAGTCGCAGCGTCACGCGTAGGGGCGCGGCGTAGGTCATGCCGCGCTGATGGCACTCGTCGACGTCGTACTTCGGCTCCTCGAGCTCGTAACGGACGAAGTCGAGTGCTGCGCGATCGGCGAAGTCCTTGATCGGGAAGACGGAACGGAAGACCTCTTCGAGACCCAGCAGCTCACGGTCCGCATGCGGCACGTGCATCTGCAGGAAGGTGTCGTAGGACTGCCGCTGCACCTCGATCAGGTTGGGCATCACCGTGACTTCGGCGATGCGCCCGAAAGTCTTGCGGATCCGCTTCTTGGCCGTGGACACGTCGGACATGGATGACCTGCTTCGGTTGAACCGCTAGCGGGATGGCAACAGGACTATGGCTCGGCTCAGCACAAAGCCGAGCGCGCGCGCCGAAAAGCTTCCGGCGCGCGACAGCACGTCAGGCGGCCAGGAACGGCCGCGCCGTATGGGCGCAGACCGCCGGCAGAAAAGGCCGGCGGCTGGGCGTTGGTCGAGGTGGGACGACCCAACCCGATTACTTGATCTCCACGGTGGCGCCGGCTGCCTCGAGCTGCGCCTTGATCTTGGCGGCCTCGTCCTTGGACACGGCCTCCTTGACGGCCTTCGGCGCACCCTCGACGAGATCCTTGGCCTCCTTGAGGCCGAGGTTCGTGATGGCGCGGACCTCCTTGATGACGTTGATCTTCTGGGCACCGGCGGCGGCCAGGATCACGTCGAACTCGGTCTGCTCCTCGACGGGCTCCGCAGCGGCGGCGGCACCGCCACCGGCGGGAACGGCAGCCATGGCGACCGGCGCCGCGGCGCTCACGCCCCACTTCTCCTCGAGCAGCTTCGAAAGCTGTGCCGCCTCGAGAACCGTCAGCTTCGACAGATCCTCGACCAGCTGATCCAGATTGGCCATCACAGAGTCTCCAGCACCCAACTAAAGCTTTGCATTCCCACGACGACGGGCCTTCGCCCGCCGATCCTCAACCCTTGTCGGCATACGCCGAGAAGACGCGCGCGACCTGACCGGCCGGCGCCTGCAGGACACCGACGAGGCGGCTCGCCGGTGCGGCCAGGAGGCCGATCAGCCTGCCCCGCAACTCGTCGAGCGACGGCAGCTCCGACAGCGCCTTAACCGAGGCGGCATCGAGCAGGCTGCCGCCCACCCCGCCGCCGACGACGACGAGCTTGTCGTTCTTGCGCGCATACTCGATGGCCACCTTCGGGGCGGCCGTCGGATCGACCGAATAGGCGAACGCCGTCGGCCCCTTGAGGATGTCGCGCACGGACTCGAACGGCGTGCCTTCCAGCGCGATCTTCGCCAGACGGTTCTTCGCCACCCGGAAACCCGCACCTGCCGCCCGCATGCGGCTGCGGAGGTCGGTCACCTCCGCGACGGACAGGCCCTTGTAGTGGGTCACGATGAGAACGCCCGCGGACTTGAACGCGGCGTTCAGATCATCGATCTCCTGAGCTTTCTCGGCTCTGAGCACCCTTGCCTCCGAATACTAACCGCTCCGCCGACGCCCCGGCGCGCACTCCAACAGGCACGACCATCCGGAGCCGTCAGCGATCATCGTTCCACCCGGCGGGTGCTCACGACAAGCGCGACCCACGGCCCTTGTCAGGCCCGGGTCCATACGGCACTGGCGTTCCTCGGAGTGCGGCAACATAGTGGCAATCGCGTGAAGCGCAAGCCCCAAACTCGACCACGAACCTCTTTATTCGGCGCCGATCAGGCGCTGAGGCTCGGCACGTCGACCTTCACACCGGGCCCCATCGTCGAGCTGATGTTGGCCTTCTTCAGGTAGGTGCCCTTGGCACCCGCCGGCTTGGCGCGATTGATCGCGTCGAGGAAGGCCTTCACGTTCGCCACGAGCTTGTCGGCATCGAAGCTCGCCTTGCCGACGCCGGCATGGACGATGCCCGCCTTCTCGACCCTGAACTGCACCTGACCGCCCTTGGCGGCCTCGACGGCCTCGCGGACGTTCGGGGTGACGGTGCCGAGCTTCGGGTTCGGCATCAGGCCGCGCGGGCCCAGCACGCGACCGAGACGACCGACCACGCCCATCATGTCGGGGGTGGCGATGCAGCGGTCGAAATCGATCTGCCCGGCCTGGACCTGCTCAGCCAGATCCTCCGCACCCACGACATCGGCTCCGGCGGCCTTCGCCTCCTCGGCCTTGTCGCCCTTGGCGAAAACGGCGACGCGGAGCGTCTTGCCGGTGCCGTGCGGCAGGTTGACGGTGCCGCGGACCATCTGGTCGGCATGCCGCGGATCGACGCCCAGATTGAGGGCGATCTCGACGGTCTCGTCGAACTTCGCCTTGGCGTTCGACTTCACGAGACCGACCGCCTCGCTCAGCGGATAGGCCTTCGCCCGGTCGAACGTCGCCTCGGCGGCCTTCAGACGCTTGCCCTGCTTGCTCATGGCCTTACCCCACCACCTCGAGGCCCATCGACCGCGCGGAGCCGATGATCATCTGCATCGCGGCCTCGACGTCGTTGGCGTTGAGGTCCTTCATCTTCTGCTGGGCGATCTCGCGCACCTGGTCGCGGCTCACCGACCCGGCCTTGGTCCGGCCCGTCGTCTGGCTGCCCTTGTCCACGCCCGCCGCCTTCTTGAGGAAGTAGCTGACCGGTGGGGTCTTGGTGACGAAGGAGAAGGTGCGGTCACCATAGGCGGTGATCACGACCGGGATCGGCATGCCGGGCTCGAGGCCCTGGGTGGCCGCGTTGAACTCCTTCACGAACTGCATGATGTTCAGGCCGCGCTGACCCAGCGCCGGCCCGATCGGCGGCGACGGGTTGGCCTTGCCGGCCGGCACCTGCAGCTTGATGTAACCTGTGATCTTCTTGGCCATCGGCCGTCTTCCCTTGCCTTAGCGGTCCATGCGCACGCCCGGAGACGCGCTCCCGCCTGCCATCACGAAAAAAGTAGCTCTCTGCTCAGACCTTCTCGACCTGCGAGTATTCGAGCTCGACAGGTGTCGCCCGACCGAAGATCGACACCGAGACCTTGAGCCGGCCCTTGGCCTCGTCGACCTCCTCCACCACGCCGCTGAACGACGCGAAGGGGCCGTCGCTGACCCGCACCGTCTCGCCGGTGAGGAAGGCCACGGTCGGCTTCGGATGCTCGATGCCTTCCTGCATCTGGTGGCGCACACGCTCGGCCTCGATGTCCGGGATCGGCATCGGCTTGCCGCCGGCACCGAGGAAGCCCGTCACCTTCGCCGTGTTGCGCACGAGCGACCAGGTCTCGTCGTTGAGGAACATCTTCACGAGCACGTAGCCCGGGAAGAACTTGCGCTCGGACTGGACCTTCTTGCCACGGCGGACCTCGACGACCTCCTCCATCGGGACGAGGGCGTCCTCGAACATGGAGGCCATGCCCTTCTGCTCGGCCTGCTCCATGATCGACTCGCGGACCTTCTTCTCGAAGCCCGAGTAGACGTGGATGATGTACCAGCGCGCCTGCGCGGTCATGCACCGACTCCGAGCAGCAACTTCACGAGGAACGCCAGGATCTGGTCGGCGAGGAAGAAGAAGAGGGCCGCGAGTGCCGACATGGCGAGCACGCTGGCCGTGGTGACGACCAGCTCCTTGCGGGACGGCCACGTGACCTTGGCCATCTCCTGGCGCACTTCGCGCACGAACTCTGCAGGCGATACCTTCGCCATCTCTGAAACCGTCCCGTTGCCGCCGAACCCGCCAGCGGAAGGCTGGCAGGAGTGGAGGGGCTCGAACCCCCAACCCCCGGTTTTGGAGACCGGTGCTCTACCAGTTGAGCTACACTCCTAGACGCCCACCCGTTCGCGCGGCCGTTACGTGGGCGGCCCGCCCGCCGATCCTGGTTCCGCGGGCGGCCGCATGGCCGCGGTCGCGCACCCCGAGGGCCGACGGCAGGGGAGCGGTACTAAAGAAGAAGAGGGGCCGCCGCAAGCCCCTCCCCTGTCACGTAGATCGGATCCGTCGTCGCGTTCAGGCGATGACGGAGGCGACGACGCCGGCGCCGACGGTGCGGCCGCCTTCGCGGATGGCGAAGCGCAGGCCCTGCTCCATCGCGATGGGGGCGATCAGCTCCACCTCCATCGTGATGTTGTCGCCCGGCATCACCATCTCGGTGCCCTCGGGCAGCTTGATCGAGCCCGTCACGTCCGTCGTCCGGAAGTAGAACTGCGGCCGGTAGTTGGAGAAGAACGGCGTGTGCCGCCCACCCTCCTCCTTCGTCAGCACGTAGGTCTCCGCCTTGAACTTCGTGTGCGGCGTGATCGAGCCCGGCTTGCACAGCACCTGGCCGCGCTCCACCTCGTCCCGCTTGGTACCCCGCAGCAGCACGCCGACATTGTCGCCGGCCTCGCCGCGATCCAAGAGCTTGCGGAACATCTCGACACCGGTGCAGGTCGTCTTCGTCGTCGGCTTGATGCCCACGATCTCGACCTCGTCGCCCACCTTCACCACACCGCGCTCGATCCGGCCCGTCACCACCGTGCCGCGGCCCGAGATCGAGAACACGTCCTCGATCGGCATCAAAAACGGCAGGTCCACCGCCCGCTCCGGCTGCGGCACATAGGCGTCCACCGCCTTCATCAGGTCCATGATCGCCGTCTTGCCGACCGCGTCGTCACGACCTTCGAGCGCCGCCAGTGCGGAGCCCTTGATGATCGGGATGTCGTCGCCCGGGAACTCGTACTTCGAGAGCAGCTCCCGCACCTCGAGCTCCACCAGCTCGAGCAGCTCCGGGTCGTCGACCATGTCGACCTTGTTCATGAACACGACCAGAGCCGGCACGCCGACCTGACGCGCCAAGAGGATGTGCTCGCGGGTCTGCGGCATCGGCCCGTCGGCCGCACTCACCACCAGGATGGCGCCGTCCATCTGCGCCGCACCCGTGATCATGTTCTTCACGTAGTCGGCGTGGCCCGGGCAGTCCACGTGCGCATAGTGCCGGGCGTCCGTCTCGTACTCGACGTGCGCGGTATTGATCGTGATCCCGCGCGCCTTCTCCTCCGGCGCCTTGTCGATCGCGTCGTACGCCGTGAACTGCGCCTTCCCCGACTCCGCCAGTACCTTCGTGATCGCCGCCGTCAGCGTCGTCTTCCCATGATCGACGTGGCCGATCGTCCCAATGTTCGCATGCGGCTTCGTCCGCGCGAACTTCTCCTTCGCCATCGACGGCTCCCGCTCAGACGCCCGCGGTCGCGGCGGCTGACTCTATGGTTGACCAAGCCTGCCCAGCGGCTGGAGCGGGTGAGGGGAATCGAACCCCCACCACCAGCTTGGAAGGCTGGAGCTCTACCATTGAGCTACACCCGCCCGCCGCCGACATCGCGTCTTCGCACCTTCTTGTACGGGTTGGTGGAGGGGGTAGGATTCGAACCTACGTACACTGACGTGGGCAGATTTACAGTCTGCTGCCTTTAACCACTCGGCCACCCCTCCCTAGCCAATTGGCCCGGGGGCGAAAACGCCGGCGGAATATGGTTGTTCGCTCAACCTTGTCAACGACGAAGCCGGCCCGGAGACATCTTGCCCCGACATCATCCTCGTCAGCAGGCGCGCCAGGGCCATCGCCCCGCGACGCCGACCGGCCGCATCCTGCTCTATGGCCAGCACGCCGTCACGGCCGGCCTCGCCAACCCCGACCGACCTCTCGTCCGCCTGTGGGCGACGGAAGAGGCGCTGGCCCGGCTCGACACGAGGCGTACCGTGCCGACCGAAAAGGTGCAGGGCAGCGCCCTCGTCCGCCATGTGGGTGACGCGCCGCATCAGGGCCTGGTGCTCGAAGTCGGCCCGCTGCCGCCCCGGAGTCTGGCCGACATCGATCCCGGCCCCGACCGCCCTGCCCTGGTCCTGGCGCTGGACCGCGTCACCGACCCCCGCAATCTCGGCGCCATCCTGCGCACGGCCGCCGCGACCGGGGTCGCCGGCGTGATCCTGCCCGGCCGCCACAGTGCGGAATTGAACGGTGCCTGCGCCAAGGCCGCCTCGGGCGCCCTCGACCTCGTCCCCATCGTCGAGGCCGGCAACCTCGCCCGCAGCCTTGCCGAGCTGAAGCAGCGCAACTTCTGGCTCTGCGGCCTCGACGGCGATGCCCCTGACGTTCTGGAGACCCTCGACCTGCCCCCTCGCCTCGTCCTGGTCCTCGGCAGCGAAGGCGAAGGCATGCGCCGGCTCGTCGCCGAGAGCTGCGACTACCGCGCCCGCCTCGCCATCGAAGGTGTGGAGAGCCTCAACGTCGCCGTCGCCGCCGGCATCGCCCTCTACGTCACCGCCCGCAAGCTGAAGCCAACTTAGGGCCGCCCCCTCGCCTTGCCCGATGGGGCGGTCGCCCGTACGATCAATGCGACGCGCCGGCGTAGCTCAGCTGGTAGAGCATCCGCCTTGTAAGCGGGAGGTCGGGGGTTCAAGTCCCTCCGCCGGCACCACAACTTCAATGGCTTAGGTCATAGCTTGGGACAGACTCGGCTGGTTGGGTCACAGGCTGGGTCACAAAGTGCCGCACATTGAAGCCTCAGCCTCACCTGCGATGTCGTAGCCGATCGGCCTTGCAGGGTCGGAAGGCGTGCGCGTCTAAGGACGCCGAACCCATCGACAAGCTACCTGCTGCTGCGCTCGCCCACATGGTCTTGCTGCCTGCCGCCCATCTTGACCGTCCGCCCGGTCAGCCTCGGGCCTTCGATGGGCTATCTTGATAGTCGCGGCGCCCACATCATGCCCCAGGTCGCGACCTCTCCACATACCTTGCGAAGCGGTCGAGGATCGCCTGCCAGCCACTGCGCTGCTGCTCTACCGTGTGGGTGGTCTCGGCATCGAAGGTCACGCGCACCCTGACACCCTCCGGCGCTTGCGCAAACTCGACGCGAGCCCTGCGATCCCCGAAGGCGTACTCGATCAACTCCAGCGGAACGACCTTCGTGTAGGTGCCGGCGAAGTCGAAGCCCATGCTGCCATTCTTCGCTTCCATTCGCGACGAGAAGGCACCGCCCTCGCGCAGATCGACCGATGCGCTCGTGGTGTGCCAATCGTCCGATGCCGCGTTCCAAGCGCAGATGTCTTCGGGCGTCGTGTAGGCGCGCCACACCTCGGCGATGGGCGCGTCGACATTGGTCTCAACCGTGATCTGCATGGGTCTTCTCCTCGCTACTCGCGGTGAATGACGAACCCGCACCGCCGCGTAGATGGCCGATGATGCTGCACGGGTATACCAAGCGGCTCTGTATGGAGCAGCGCTGGGCATGCGGATATAGGGGCGAGCAGAACCGGATCTTGGTGTCCGTGGCGGAGCGGGATTAGGTTGAGGCAAGCGCGCGGCCCGACGTGCTGCGGCGATTGGCTGTCTGCACCGACGATGAATCTCAGTCGAGGTCTATTCCGAGCTTGGCTTGTCCTCTCCGTGGCATGGTTCCTTTGCGTCGCCGTGTTTACGTCCCCTATGTTCATCGATCGCTACCAGCGCGCCGTGCCCAAAACTGCCGTGAATGACGAGCATGGCAGCACCGCTGTTTTGGAAGAGCAGACTGGCGAGTGGATACCGTGTCCTGTTGAGACGATTGGAACTCAAGCGTTCGCGTACCAAAGGCAGTGGACAGCGGAAACTCAAAATGCTGCCGGCCTTATCGTTGCCAAGCTGGCAGACGGTCAAGTAATCGAGTTCCGGCCCGATGCATCGAAGGAAACCATTCAGAGGTTCGCCACAATACAATATTCATCCAAGGACGGGCCATGGACGAACTATCGTCCCGAAGGAACTTCGGCCGCTCCCAATGACGACATCGCCGGCCGGGCGGAGCAACGCGGCCCGACAACTGAGCCGATCGAACGTCCGTTGACGCGTGAGTCGCTGCTGGCAAGTCCATTCATCCGCTACTTGTTGCCCTATTCGGCTTTAGATGACCGAACCTTCCATGACGAAATGGCATTGCGGTGTGACACTATTGTTCAAGAAAAATCGCGTCTACGCAAGTTAGAGATAGGGAAATTCACATCGTTCTTGATAGCGCCACCTTTGCTTCTATTTCTGCTCGGATTCGCTACGCTTTGGATTGTTGCTGGCTTTCGTGCACGGTAATGCGCGTAGGCATTTCTCACGTCTGAGCCTATTCTGCGCGAGTTCCCATCAGGTATCTTGCCTGGAGGCATTCGATTGAAGCAATTCGCGGAGCAATCGTTTAGCGAGAAATTCCGCATTCAGGCTACCAATTTGTGTGCTCTTGTCACCATATGCAGAAGTTACGTATAACATTTTGTTACTCACGCGGTAGCGACCAGAGTAAGTCTTACCGTTATATTCCACGGAGAAATCGTAGTAGTTCACGCCCTGTTCCTCCACGGTGGCATTTCACCCGCCGAAGTTGCTTCGATACTCAGACGCTACTCACAACGCAATGTTGCGTCGGTCATTCGCAGCAGTTCAAGGTAATGCCGTACCGTTATCCGCCACGCCTTTGTAAGTTTGCCATGCTGGTACCGCCCGTTCCGCTCGCCACATGGCGCCCCGCCCTTTCCGCCGTGCATGCGACATACGCCCTTCCCACGCAGCGCTGGCGCCCGGCAGGGCTGCCTCGTGCGCTTCGATTTTGCCCTGCAACGGGGCGCTGCATTCATCATTTCGACAAGGTGCAAGGGGTTGATGGGCACTACCCCTCTCCGTCATCTGCCGTGAAGCGCCGCACCTGAACGACCACGGCGCCGCCCTTCGCACCGCCCCGCAAGCGCGCCAGCGCCTCGGCTGCCTGGATCGCGCGGCAGGTCAGACGGTCGGCCATCTTGAGATGATCGTGCCTGAAGCGGTCGACTTGCTGACGCCGGCCCGCCGCAATCTCTGAGGCTGCCGCGTCGGTGAGCGCCACGAACAGGGCGCCGATCCGGGCTTCTATTGCATTCCCGAGATTGAGATCGGCGACCTCGGCCAGCGCGTCGGCCTCGCCTTGCGGACCGGAGCCGCGGGCCTGGGCAATGAGGCGCCCGGCCGAAACTACTGGCGACCTCGCTTGCACCGGCACGGTCACGGCATTGTCCGCCGCTTCTATCGTCTGCTTCATTCCGTTGCACTCCGCCCCGTCATACCGTCGTATGAACGCCAATAACAATCCGCGCACAGATCAAAGGGAGCCAACGGCCCAAGCTGGTGACAGGACCCACAGCACCCGTACGGCCACATGCCCACGGGCAGGGTCGCGACTAGATCGGCCTTCCTGAGGCGGATCTCCGGTAGGGCGGCTGGCGGCAGGTCGCCACGGCAGTAGAGGTCGGCCCCATCCGTCCGGACGACTACACCCGCCTCGCATATCCGACGCAGCACCGCGGAGGCGCTCATAAGCGTTGCTCACCCGGCAGGAGCATTGCCGCTGCATTCCATGCGCCCGCATCCTGTCGGCTCGACAACCCGTCCACCTGTCCAGAAGCCGCGCCGCTGCTGGGTTTTGGCGCATGCTCAACCCGTCCAGCCGGGGCCATCCCTGGACGGATCGCAGCAGCCCGAAAAGCCGCGCCGCTGCTGGGTTCTGGACGCATGGACGGGTCGCAGGGGCCTTCCGCGGGCAGGTAGCGGCTCCAAGCATCGAGAAAGGCGCCGCGGTCGTAGCCGCGCCTGCGATCTCGCCAGCCGTGGGACCGGCTTGAGCTTATGGCGTACGGCTTGAGCAGATCGGCGAGCTTCTTCTCGGATAGCGGCCTGCCGCGGCTCGCTTCCGGCCACGGGCGTTCGGTCATGTCCGCCAACTTGGCGACGATCTCCTGCGTCCCGATCCAGTCCGTGCCGCGGCTCTCTTCGAAGATGGCGCGAATATCCTCCAGCAGCATGGTGCCCCAGGCGTCATCGTCGGCGCCGGCCGAAAGAAGCAATGCCGCGTTGCGGGCGCGCTGCGCCCATTGCGGCCCGCCTAGGTCGGCAATGGCGAGTAAGGGCCGCCAGTTGTCCGCGGCTCTGTCGTGAAGCCTGCCGGGAACGTCGGGATCAGCACCGGCGAGCGCGCCCCGCTGGTCGGACGCCCATCGTGCAAGTAGACGCAGCATGTCGTCGAACCCGGCGGCACGATCTACCCGCCAGCGCTCAACAGCTTCGTTGGGCGCCTTCCTGCGTAGCTCGATCCGCACGCTTCGGTCGGCAAGTGTGCCGGGGATCTTGCCGATGGCGGCTATGGCGAGCGGACAGAACGTCCGAAAGGCTCGGACCTCGTGATTGTCGCCGACAGTGCGCGTGACGGTTCCGGTCGACCGATGCCCCGAATTGAGCACGCCGCGAAGGTCGTCATTGGCGGCAAGGAACGTGTCAGCCTCGTCAATCAGGAGCGTCGGCCTGTGCTCCGCAATGACCCGGAACACCGCTGCCGTGGTCACATTGCTGACCAATAGCTGACGGGGCACAAGTGCGGCGACGATCTCCAGCGTCGTCGTCTTTCCGCACCGCTTCTCGGGCGACAGGATGGCAAGGCGCGGCGTCACGGGATGCACGTCGAATACCCAGGCGTGCGCGATCCAGAGCGCCAGCGCCGCGTCGGAGCCGGCGGGCAGCACGATATAGCGCCGTACCGTCGCCGTGATGCTGTCGAGCAGTTCCGCCGTGCTGACTGGGTACGGCCAGGGCTCGATCTCCGGCCATTCCAAAGGCTCGCCCGAACCAGCGTCTGCGCTGCCAGGTCTGGCGGCCTTCACGGCATTGTCGAGCGTGCTCAGTTGGATGCCGAGGCGCTTGGCCTCGCCCTTCCGTGCACGGTCGTAATCGACAGGCGACAGCCCCGCGAGCCGGGCCACGGTAGCGTCAAAGTCCGTGTCTACTGGCGATGCGCTGGCGTCATCGTCCGCGTAGCCGAGCGGCGGCTCACGGAGAGCGGCAGCCCGGTCGATGCCATCCGGCGCGGTCATGGCTGACCCTCCGCCGGACGTGGCGCGTAGCAGAGCGCGCTACGCATCTGCTGATAGGCCAGGGCGAGTGCCCAAAGCCCGTTCCTGAGCCCGTCCTCGGCGTCTACAGCGGCGTCGAGATTTGCGCTGTCGGCAATCCCGGCGGCAGCAGCGCGGCGGGCATCGGTGAACGCGGATCTCAGTGTATCGAGATGCGAAACGACAGCGTCGAACGCGTCGGAGGTCTCGCGGAATAGCCGCTCTGCGGCGCGCTTCGGAATATTCAGCAAAGGATCGGGAGAAGGCGTGCGCACGGAGCGCGATCTCTGTATATTCACGGCGTTGTCCTTCATGCCCCGCTGTGGACTGGCCTCCTGGCGGGGCAATTCATTCACGGTGTGGGCGAGGCGCTGGCGTAGGCGCTTAGGCGGCCAAGGCTCGCGTCGGCGGATCGGCGCCGGTCTCGTTTTCGACAGCCCCCGGGAAAGACGGCAGGGCCTCGTAGGGCTCACGGCGGAGCCCGCCGCGGTCGCGTTCCTTCACCGTCCACCGCGCCGCCTCGCCCACCGTCGAGCGAAGCGCGGGGCCGTTCGCTCCGACGTGCCGCGCCCGGATCTCCGTGTTCGGGTCAGCCCCGTCACGTAGGAGAACACGCGCAGCATCGAAGAACGGTTGCCGACTGACCGTCAGGCAGCGAGCGCCCAGCATCGCGCGATAGAAGCCCGGCCGCCCCGGCTCCGGCTCCAGGTCCAAGCTCAACGCGCTCATTGCGACTTCGCCGATGCGAGCAGCGCAAGGAGGTCGGCACGGGGGATCAACGTGCGCGAGCCCAACTTGCACGGCGTGATGCGACCCTCGCGGATCAGGCGATAGATTAGATCACGGCTGCAGCCGAGTTCTTGAGCAGCGCCCTTTACACTGGTCGCCATCGGCGAGGGCGTCGTCTCCGCGCCGATCGACAGCGTGGTAATGCCTTGGCCAGTGATCACGCTGCCTGCTCCGCGTCCATAACCTTGCGGGTCATTTCGGCGGCACGCCTGCTGTACGCTCGCAAGTCGCCGAGGCGGTACAGGCACTTTCCGTCAGGCGTCCTGTCACCTAGCGGTATGTTGCCAGCAAACACGAGGCTTTGAAGATCACGAATTGAAATGGCGAGGTAGTTGGCGGCCTTGATCTCGGTGAGCCGCATTTCGTCGTCAGCGTGGTAGATCATACGCGCTCCAGCATGTTGCTGGCGGCGTGATGACAGATCCGTTTTCCAGAATCCTTCCGGTCATTCTGGAACGAGCTGCTATCCGCCGGCTTCGAGTACGCCAGCCAATTGGAGCAACACGTCGTGAGGCGCGAGCGGAGCAAACGCGCGCACGTATTCGTCGTACTTCCGGCGCTCCTCACTGCTGACCCGGCTGTTCCGCCGCTTAATCGCTTCGCGCCACGTCGTCGGCGATTGCGGCTTCTCATCAGAGATGAGCATGGCAATCTCGGCCCTAGCGTGCTTCTCGCGCCATCCCCATCCAATCAATACTTCCAGCGCTGCCGCGCAGGCCGCCTTCTTCGTCGTGCGGCTTGGCCCAGCAGGAGGGCCATTATTCAACGGGGTATAGATGAGGAACTCAGGCGGTCGGCGCTGTTCCTTGACGGCCAGCAAGCCAAGGCGCAGCTCATCGATAGGTTCTGCCAGCAGCCAACGACAGCCTGGATCCATCTCTCCCAGCGCCTTGGAAAACTCGAATAACATTACCTCAAGCGATCTCAATTTTTCGCGCTTCGTTGTTTCGTCATCTGTGTAAGTTTTGTTAAAGGCAAGGGCCGCGCACCTTAGTTGATGCAAATCGACCAAGCCCTCAATTCTTTGTCCCTCGCCGATCTCTTTGTCGTCCATGAATCTCTCCAGTGACGAGGCAGCAGCGGCGCAGGCCTCGGCGTGTGCTGCGGTGACGCGAAGGCTCAGAACGAATCTGGCGTTAGGCACTCCGCCGGAGCGCAACTACGTCGTTTAGCCCACAGGAAGCGCCCGTTAAGCGCATTAGGTCGTCTGCCCACCGCTCCAGAGCGTCGCGCTTCTCGGCCGCGTACGAGTGGCGGTTGTATACGCCCGCAACCCCTGCGCGCGCGCCGGTCATGTGATTGAGCACCGCCTCAACGACGTGCGGCTGAACGCCGAGGGCGTGGAGTTTGGTGCTGGCCGTCCTGCGTAGATCGTGGGGCACTGTGGGCGCCATGCCGATCTTGCGAATGAGCGCCGCGAACGCCCGGTCAGTCGCATCACGCCGGAGATGCCGGACCTTCACGTCGTCGCCGATGTGCCAGCCCGGGAACACGTACTCGGACGGCTGCTGTTCACCGTGCCGCTTGGTCCGCCGCTGCATCCGAAGGGCGGCATTCGCCAGCGCCTGACGGAACAGAGACACCGCGAGATCAGACAGCGGGACCTCATGCGCAAGCCCGTTCTTTGAGTGCTCGGCAGGGATGACCCACACCTTCGCGGCCAGATCCAAGTCGCCCTTGCGGGCGGCCACAACCTCGCCGAGCCGACAAGCGGTGAGAAGTTGGAGCCGCAGCGCCAGCGTCATCCGTTCGTCGCTCAGAAGCTCCAGAGCGTGCCAGAGACGGGCGATTTCGGCATCGTCGAGCGCGCGGGCGCGGCTCTGCTCGATAACGGGCTTTTCCAGCCGATCGGCCGGGCTGTGCTCGATCCACCCCCAACTCACCGCCTTGCCGAACATGCGTTGCAGCGTGGCGTAGATGCGGTTGACGCTGACGCCGCTCGTACCCTTCCCCGCCATCACCTTCTGCAGCTTGCCGTGCAGTAGGTCGGAGAGGTCGCGCCGGGTCACTTCCACGACCTTGCGCGAGCCGAGCGTCGGCAGAATGTCGACCGTGATACGGCGCTGTTCCTCGGCAGCCGTGCGCAGCTTTGAGCCGTGCCGCTCCATGTAGGCTTCGGCGAGATCCGCCACCTTCTCTTTCGCGGGCCGTGCGTCCGCCGGGTCCTGCCCACGCTCCAGCTTCTGCTGGGCCGTGGCGAGCAGCGAGCGAGCGTCGGCGAGCGACGTTGCCGGGTAGCCTTTGCCGAGGGTCAGGCGCTTCTGCGTGCCGTTCGGAGCCCGGTAGCGCCACACCCACGACTTTGCGCCGTTGGGGCTGACACGGAGCGCGAGCCCGCCCGGCTCCGCAATCTCGTACCGGGTATCTGCGGCCTTGGCCTGCGAGACCACCACATCCATGAGCCGCTTACGCTTCGCCATATCGCATGCCGTCCCGCTGGGTCACACGCTGGGTCACAGAAACGGTCGCATTGGTGAGCGACACGAAGCGACGACCAGCGACAACACGCGACGGTGTATCTCACGATTTCAATGGTTTGTCCACGACGGCACAGGCAATCAGCGCCGCCGAACGACGGCCAGCGACAGAATGAAATCCGACTTGTAAGCGGGAGGTCGGGGGTTCAAGTCCCTCCGCCGGCACCACGACATCAGGCGCTCGGGCCTTCCCGGCCATTCACCCGTGCCGCAGCGCACCGCCCGCGGATGGTCGCCGGCGATACGGTCATGGCCACGTGCGGGCAACGGTCCACCGACGGGCTGTGGCCCGTCCACCGCCGGTAGGCGTGGGTGAAGGCGCCGGCCTCCGAGAAACCCAGCCGGGCCGCCATCATCGCCACGGTGAGATCGGTGTGGCGGACCATCTCCATGGCAGTCCGCCGCCGCAGATCGTCGACGAGCGTCCGGTAGCCGCCGAGTGTGGCGATGTCGGCCGCAAGCTCCGTTCGCCCGACGTGCATCTTACGCGCCAGCCGATCGAGGCTCGGGACGCCTTTCTGCAGGTGCAGGAGCAGCGCGCCTTCGATGCGGGTGCGGCGAACGGCCCGGCGTGCGGCGAAGGCCGTGGCCTGCCGCTGCCAATAGGGCCGCAACGTCTCGCAGAGCCGGACATCGGCATCCTGGACCGGGGCACGCAGATGGCGCGCTGGGAAGCGCACGAAGGCGAAGGGATGCTCGGCACTCAGCGGGAACGGGACCTCGCGGGCGAGCATGGGCACTGCGCCACCGTCGGCGACGGCGATCCCAGCACGCGACGGGACGAATCCCGGCCCGAGCAGATCCCGCAGCAGCACCAGCATGAGTCGTAGGCCCAGGACACTGCTCAGGCCAGGAATGGAGCCGGTGTGGACGAGCATTGCGCCGTCCTCGTCGTCCGGCACCGTGGCGCACGAGATCGCCTCGGAAACCACCGGGATCAGCGTCGAGAGGATGCACAGCGCCTCGCCGACGGTTGGCGCATTCCGGGCCGCGTAGCCGACGAGGCCGAATTCCGTCAGGTGGACGGCCCCGACACGCCAGAGAAACAGCGGATCGCCTGAAATCCTGGCCGCTTCTGCGAGAAAGGCCCGCTCCCGCCACGTCGGGACCCGGACCTCGTCGACTGGGTCGACGTCCAGGCTCAGGCCGTGCGCCTCGGCGAGCGAGTGTGCATCTACGCCAAGTCTCTCGAGCCGGGTCGCCGCGAGACGCACCACGACGTCACTGCTGGTCGGTTCGGCGTCGAGGCGGTGGCCGTAGTCACTGATGTCGTCCCGCGAAGCCGCAAACGCCTGGTGACGCGCTGGGTCCGTTTCGCGGGTGGCGAGGTCGGCAGTTTGGATCGGGTACCGATCGGGAGGGTTGCGGAGTGCGGCTGCCGGGCAGCACGCCACGCCATCCAGGCCTTGCAGCGTGGCGCCGCACGGGCAACTCCAGCGTGGTGATGGAGACGCCGCACCAGGGCGCCCTGCTTCCGCCAGAGCCGCCATAGCCCCCTCTTAATTGAACTCCTGCGTTAGTTCACGTCTCGGCTCTCGTCAGCGCAAGTTGGTAAATTTCTGGATTGGGCCGCGAACCAACGGGGCAAGGCCTGCGCCGACGGAGCATGGTCCTAGCGCGTCCATCATGCGGGACAGCGGAACACGCGACGTCATCGGCCACAGCATACCAGTTCGTGATGCGGTGGCAGCCGGCGCGACAATCAGTTGGAACGAACCTCTTCAGGCTGAATCTACAGTCCGTCTGAAGCTGTCCCGTACCGAAACCGCCCGGCTCGACGAGACAGTCCGGGATAGGATTATGGTCGAACTGGGCTGCCCAGCGCCCAAAATGAAAATCGATTGACCACACTCTATGGTATGCTCTTCCGCCGCGTGCGAACTTCGGCCCAGGACCCGTCGGTGCGCGGGGCATCGAGCACCGTAGAGCCTCTCCGGAACGCACTGTGGCGGTTGCTTTGGGGATGCCGCAGACCGGAGGGCAGACCTCCCCAATCTAGAATTGCCCCTTTGGCATGGAAACTCAATCTTCGGTAGAGAGAATGTAGGCGAGAGCTGCGGGGCGGCTGTGACGGGGGCCTCGGCAAACTGTATCTGCGCCGGCGTCACTACAGGCAGAACTCCCGAAGCGGAGTCGCGCTGGCCTTCGAGCCTCATCCACGCCTCGGCCCTGCCGGCAAACATGATGTTCAGCCCGAACAGAGTGTCGCCGTCGTCGCGCATCATCCAGCGGGTGCCAAGCGGCAACCTCTTGGGTGAAGCTCGCGGGCCGCCGTGAGGACTGCTGGGACATCCCCCGGCCCACGCGACAAAGAGAAGAATAGATTCTGTCTTGCCGGAGTTGCGAGGGCACTCGCCTACAAGGAACTTGAATTCAACCTGACGAGAGCTCCGGCCCCGCGGCCACAGCTCGTCGACGTCGACACCGAGGAAGCCAGTCGATGCTCCCGCCTGTGTCCTACAATTGACCGTAGATTGCTCGAGGTCGGCGGAACGCTCGACCCCGGAACGCATTTTCACCCGAAGCTACGAACAATTTGGAAGTGGCGCGGAGCACTGGCATCACGGCAGTCTGCCGACGCTCACGACGAACAATGGGGATCGCCATGGCCGAACCGATCTCGCCGTCACGGTTGTCCACGGGCATCGAAGGCCTCGACCGGATCCTGGAAGGCGGCCTGCCGGCCGCTTCGCTTTACCTGCTCGAAGGTGACGCCGGATCCGGCAAGACGACTTTATCCCTCCAGTTCCTGCGGGAGGGCGCATCGAAAGGCGAGCGCACGCTGCTGGTCGCTTTCTCCGAGACGCGCGACGAGCTCGAAACCTTCGTCGCCTCGCACGGCTGGTCTCTCGACGGCGTCGAGGTCATGGACTTCTCCGACCTCCGCAGCATTTTCGGGACGGAACGTAAACAGACCCTGTTCCACTCCTCGGAAATCGAGTTCGCCGCCGTCGTCGAGCTCATCCGGGAGCGAATCGATCAGCTTCGCCCGACCCGGGTGGTGATCGACAGTCTTTCCGAGCTTCGACATCTGGCCGGCGACGGTTCGCACTACAGGCTGCATCTGGAGTCGCTGAAGCCGGTTCTTCTGGAGCATGGCAGCACGGTGGTGCTCGCCGACGCTCGGATCGAGGGGCTGGGCGGCTTCGGCCTGCAAACCCTCGTCCATGGTGTTGTCACACTCGACCATCTCGTACCCGATTTCGGCCCGTACCGGCGTCGGCTCCGCGTCCAGAAGTTGCGCAATGTCCGCTTCCACGAGGGGCTGCACGATTTCGAGATCCGCACCGGCGGCATCGTCCTCTATCCGAGACTGGTGCCCCTTGCGAACATCCCGACGCCGGTCGGCAGCCGCGTACCGACGGGAATCGCCGGGTTCGACACGATCCTCGGCGGCGGTCTCGATCGCGGCACCAGCACGCTGATCATGGGTCCGGCGGGCAGCGGCAAGTCCTCGCTCGGCACTCAGGTGGCGTTCGCCGCCCTGCAGCGAGGTGAGCGGGTCGCCTTCTACGTCTTCGACGAGCGCGTCACCACCCTGCTCGAACGCGCGTCGGGTCTGGGCATGGACCTGCAGCCCCATATCGACAGTGGACTGCTGCTTGTCCGCCATGTCGATCCCGTCGAGCTCTCTCCGGGCAGGTTCGCCCATCTGGTTCGCACCGAGGTCGAAGCGGGCAGCCGCATGGTCATCATCGACAGCCTGACGGGATATGTTTCGTCGATGGGCGACGAGGGGAGCCTGACGCTGCAGATCCGCAATCTGCTCAACTATCTGAGCGAGCACGAGGTGGCCACGCTGCTGATCTCCGTGCAGCACGGGCTGATCGGTTCGATCGACGGGGTAGCCGGCAATATCAGCTACCTCGCCGACACGGTGGTGGTGCTACGCTATTACGAGCACTCGGGCGAGGTGCGGCGCGCCCTTTCCGTGTTCAAACGTCGTGCCGGTCCGCACGAGCGCACGATCAGGGACATCGAGTTCACGCCGAGCGGCATCTCGATCGGCCCGCCGCTGCGGCAGTTCCGTGGTATTCTGACGGGCGTGCCCGAATTGGACATCCAGATGGCCGCCCAGTGAGCCCCGTTGCTGTCGGCACCAGTGTCGAACACCGTGTGCTCATCCTGCCGCCCAGCACCGTCGACGGTAACGTCGCCGTCCAGGTGCTGACGGACGTCGGCATCATGGCTGCCCTGTGCGCGGACGAGGTGCAGCTTCGTGCCGAGGCCAATGCCGGTGCCGCCGTCCTCATGATGACCGAGGAAGCCGTGGCCGGGCCGTCGTTCCAGGGCATGGCGCGATTTCTCGACCGGCAACCGGCCTGGTCGGACATCCCGCTGATCATCCTGACGACCCGCAGCCGCGAGCCGACGACCCACTGGCGCATGATCGCCGAGCAGCCATCGGTCAGGAACGCCACGCTCCTGGAGCGACCCATGCGCATCGACCTGCTGGTGCAGGCGGTGCGCGTCGCATTGCGCACGCGTGAGCGTCAGTACCAGCTTCGAGCCCACATGGCCGAGCGGGAGACTCTGCTCACCCAGCAGGGGATCCTGCTGCGGGAGGTGCATCATCGGGTGAAGAACAATCTGCAGATGATGCAGAGCCTGGTGCGCCTGTCGGCCTCGCGGGCACCCCCCACCGTGGAGCCGCTGTTCGACGATCTGGCAGCACGATTGGGGGCGATGGGACAGCTCCACACGCGCATCTATGCGAGCGGCAATCTCACCGCCATCGACGCCGCGGCCTATCTCGGCGACGTCATCGACCATATCGACATGGCGTTCGGCCAGTCGCATGGGCGGGTGCGCACGACGCGCCGCCTGCAGCCCGTCGTCATCGACGTCGATACGGCCATCCCGCTCGGCCTGATCACCACCGAACTACTGACGAACGCGCATCGCTATGCCTTTCCGGCCGGGGCGAGCGGCGCCATTCGCGTGGAGTTGGAGCCGCGCGGCGACGCCTTCGAACTGACGGTCACCGACGACGGCGTCGGCCTGCCGGACTCGGGCGCCCATGCCGGCTCGACCGGCCTGCGACTCGTTCGTGCGCTCGCCAAGCAGATCGGCGGGACCTTCGCGATGCGCTCGGATCAGGGAGCAAGCGCCAGCCTGACGTTCCGGCCGAAGCAGCACGAGCCGGCATAGGCCCCTATCGGTCGATGATCTCCTTCAGGAAGGCGCGGGTCCGCGCCACTTTGGGATTCCTGAAGATCTCCGCCGGCGGACCTTCCTCGGCGATGCGGCCGTGGTCCATGAAGATGACCCGGTCGGCGACCTGCCGGGCGAAGCCCATCTCGTGCGTCACGACGAGCATCGTCATGCCGCGGGCGGCGAGGTCGCGCATGACGTTCAGCACCTCGCCGACGAGTTCCGGGTCGAGGGCGCTCGTCACCTCGTCGAACAGCATCGCCCGCGGCTCCATCGCGAGGGCGCGGGCGATGGCGACGCGCTGCTGCTGACCACCGGACAATTCGTCGGGATAGTGGTGGGCGCGGTCGCGCAGGCCGACCTGCGCCAGCAGCGCCTCGGCCCGGTTGCGCGCCTCGGCCTTCGGCAGGCGAAGGACGTGGATCGGCGCCTCCATGATGTTGTCGAGGGCCGTCATGTGCGGGAAGAGATTGAAGGACTGGAAGACCATGCCGACCTTGGCGCGGATCCGGGCGATCTGCCGCGGCGTCTGAAGCCTGGGCACGCCGTCGACCACTTCGCGATAGGCCAGCTGGCCTTCGATCCGGATGGTGCCGCGCTCGGCCACTTCCAGCCAGTTGAGGCAGCGGAGCAGCGTCGACTTGCCGGACCCCGACGGGCCGATGATGCAGACCACCTCGCCGACCGGGACGGTGAGATCGATCCCGTGCAGGACCTCCATGGCGCCGAACGACTTGTGCAGGTCGCGCACCTCGATCATCGGGGCGGCACTCACGGCCGGCCCTCCGATCGACGTCGACCCCGCTTGGTACGGCGCTCGAGCCAACCGACGAGCTGGGAGGTCGGAAAGCTGACGGCGAAGTAGAAGATGCCGACCAGCGTGTAGAGCGTGAAGTACTGGTAGTTGCGGGCCGCCATCAGCTGGGCGGTGAACAGCACCTCCTGCACGCTGACGACCGAGCAGAGTGCCGTGTCCTTGAACAGCGAGATGAGGAAGTTGCCCAGCGCTGGGATTACGATGCGGATCGCCTGCGGCAGGATGATCCGCCGCATGGCGAGCGGCCGCGTCATGCCGAGTGCGGCGGCGGCATCGCTCTGGCCCCGACCGATCGCCTGGATGCCGGAGCGGTACACCTCGGAGATATAGGCGGAATAGTTGAGCGTCAGGCCCAGCACCGAGGCCGAGAAGGCGTCGAGCCTGATCCCGACCTCGGGCAGCACATAGTAGATGTAGATGAGCTGCAGCAGCAGCGGCGTGCCGCGCATGATCTCGACATAGGCGCCGAGGAACCAGCGCAGCGGTGCGGGGCCATACATGCGCCCGAGAGCCACGGCGAGTGCGGTGACGAGGCTCAGGCTGATCACGATGATGGTCAGCATCACCGTGATCAGCAGGCCCGTCAGCAGCGGTCCGATGCTCTCGACCGCGACCTGAGGATTGAAGAGTTCCATCCGCCGCTAGCCGGCCACCGGAGCGGCGGTGGACGACCTCACGGGTTCAGCTTGAACCAGAACAGGTTGCGATCGCTGAGGCCGTACTTCTTCAGCACCGCACTGACGAAGCCGTTGCCCCGCAACTCGCCCAGTGCCGCGGTGTACGCCGCGCGCAGCGAGCAGTCCTCCGGCCGGAAACCGTAGCGGGCATAGCCGTAGCCGCCGCCGAAGATGACGTCGTCCGGCGAGGGAATGTCCCAGAGTGCTTCGATCTGGTTGTTCGGGTTCTGCGAGTTGAACACCGTGAAGATGACGTCGTCCTCGACGACGTACTTGATGCGGCCCTGGTTGAGGCTCTGCAGTTCCTCGACCTCGGACTTGAACGGCGTGACGTTGGCGCCGATCCGGGTCAGGTAGGCTTCGGCCGCCGAGCCGCCGACGGCACCGACCTCCTTGCCCTTGAAGTCGTCGTAGGACTTGATGCCGTCCGGATTGCCCTTCTGGACCAGGACCGCCGGCCCGTACCACCAGGACGGTCCGGAGAAGCTGATCACCTTCAGGCGTTCGGGATTGACGTGGATGTTCTGGGCGATGACGTCGGTCCGCTTCGACAGCAGGGCCGGCACCTGCGTGCCCCAGGCCATCCACTCGATCCGCCGGTCCTTCACCCCGATGATGTCGAGCACGGCGTTGTTGATCTCGATGTCGATGCCGCTCGCTTCCTTGGTGTTCGGGTCGAGCAGCGAATGCGGGGCGATGCCCGACTGGCCCATCGTGATCCCGTCCTTCTGCGCCCGCTCCAGGCTACCGTCGGCGCAGTTTTCCAAGGACGGCGTGTATTCGAGATAGGGTGCCTTCTCCTCGGCCCGGGCAAGACCGGACAGGAGTGCTACACCTGCGACGAGGCCCAGAACGGCCACGAGTCTCTTGCGCATCGCGTTACCTCCTCCTTCCCCCAGGGCTCACCCGGCGGGCGGCCCGACCGACAAAAGCGTTCATCAAAGGCGGGCAGGCGTCGTCCGCCGCGAGCGCAAGCTCACTGCGCAGGCGGCACCGAGCCGAGGCACGATCGATTTGGCCGAGGACGGGACCCAGTGCCCTGCGAACACATGGCCGGGAAGACCCGTGGATCTGGCGTGCGGCGACGCGTCGGTCACTCCCTTACCGATCTGATCCGGCGCTTCACGGCTTGTGCTGCGCATGCTCCCGCCGACCGTCTCGTCCTCCAAGGTCGAGGCTAGGCGGGAGCCCGTCCGGGATCAATCGTGATTTATGGGATGAATAACGGAGACGGGCTACGGGCCTGCCGCATCTCGCGACAATTCGGCCCGCCATCGTCCCGCTTGGAACCGCTTGAAAGTAGAGCCGTTTCCGACACGGGACAGGAAACGACCCACTGTAGCTCGGCCGCGACGGCGAAACGCCGATCGACGCCACGGGTTGACCTCGTGACGTTTACGCAATCATAGTCGCGCCGCCGCTAGAGCATTGCAACGACAGCCACGGGGCCGAGGCACCGCAGTACGGCACCACGTGGCGGTTTCGACACGGAGTTGCGATGAAGCAACAGGACTCTGCCACACGGGGCGACCCGTGGAGCGCCTCCACGCGTGCCGAAAAGGGAGCGACCTCCACCGCGGATACGAAGGCCACGCTCAAGGGCAGGACGAGCCGGCGCGCGCTACAGACCGCTGGTGTGTTCGCGACTGCCGCCGTCATGGCGTTCCTGACTGTCGGTTACGTCACCAGCAGCGTGCGTCTCACGGACCGCGAGGAGCGGATCCGGGCGCTGGAGCACGATCTTGCGGACGCGCGCGCGGCCCGGCAGACCAGCGAGCTTCGGCTCGGCGGCGTCATCCGCGACCTGGAGCAGGCGAGTGCCACGGCCAGCCGTCGTAGCGACGAGTTGGATCGCGCTCATGAGACGCTGCAGGCGGCTCTCGACTCCGCCCGGCGCCAGCTCGACTCGCTGCAGATCGAGCGGCAGGCCACCCCGGTCGTCGCCCAGGTGATCAAGGGCGGCATACCCGACACGGCGAGTTGGCTGTCCTCCGCTGATCTGCAGTCGGAGTCCCTGGCCCGCCGCGTGACGTCGCTGGAGCAGAACCTGAAGGCGGTAGCCGCGGAGCGCGACACCGCGCACGAGCGTGAGAACGCGGCGCGCACGCAGCTGGCCGAGTTGCAGAGCCGGCTCGACGCCGCGAAGAGCAACAGCGCGGCCGAAAGCGAGCAGCTGCGGAAGTGGATCTCGGCGCATGTCGAGGCGCTGGTCGGTGCTCTCGGCACGACCGGGGTCGACGTCGACCAACTCATGCAGCGGATGGACGACGACGCTACGGCCGGCAAGGGTGGTCCGTTCGTCCCGCCCGATCCGCCTCTGCCCGTTGTTCCGGCCCGTCTGCGCGACGCTCCCGGTCTCGACGACGATCTTTCGCGTCTGCAGGCCGTCCAGCGGCTGCTCGGAGCGATGCCGTTGGCCGCACCCCTCGAGCACTTCTCTCTGCGCAGCGGCTTCGGCGTTCGCCGAGACCCCATTCGCCGCCGCCCGGCGATGCACACCGGGCTCGATTTCGGTCCGGTCGACTCGACGGATATCCTGGCCGCCGGCCCTGGTCAGATCGTCAGTGCGGGCTGGATGGGCTCGTACGGCAACGTCGTCGAGGTCGACCATGGGTTCGGCATCGTCACCCGCTACGCCCATCTGAAGCGGATTCTCGTCCGCGTCGGCGACACCGTGCAACTGCACGACCGCGTCGGCGTCATGGGCACCACGGGCCGCAGCACGGGCACCCATCTGCACTACGAGGTGCGGGTCGACGGGCGGCCGGTCGATCCGATCCAGTTCCTGCGCGCCGGCGCACGTCTGCGGATGCTGGTGGCGGACTGATCCCGCCGTCCCCATCTCTGCGCGATGACGGCATCTTGGCTGCTCGCCGCAGCGGGTCTTCTCGTCGGCGTCCCGTTCGGGGCGCTGGCCCACCGAACGCACTTCTGCACCATGGGGGCGATCAGCGACCTCGTGCTGTTCGGCGGCCGCCGTCGCCTGCGCAGTTGGCTTCTCGCGGCTGCGGTTGCGCTCCTCCTGACGCAGGCCGGCGTGTGGGCCGGACTCATCGATGCGGCGACCCCGCCCTATGGGTCGACCCGGTTCTCCTGGCTGGCGAGCCTCGTCGGCGGGACCCTGTTCGGCTTCGGCATGGTGCTGGCCGGTGGGTGCGTCAGCCGCAACCTCGTCCGGCTCGGGAGCGGTAGCCTCAAGTCGCTGGCCGTTGTCATTCTTATCAGCCTCTCCGCCTATGCCGTCACGGCGGATCCCTTTGCGCCTGCAGCGGCAGCGCTCGCCCGAGCAGGGTCGATCGACCTGGGCGACTCAACCTTCATGCGGCCCGCACTGGCACTTGCGGTAGGAGGGCTGCTCTTCTGGTACTGCCTCGGCGATCGGAGCTTTCGCTCGTCGTGGACCGACCTGTTCGCCGGCCTAGGTATCGGGTTCCTCGTGGCGGTTGCGTGGGTCCTGACCACGACCGCCGGGGACGCGGCCTCGTTGAACCTGCTCTGGCCGCATCGGACTACATCCGACACGGCCATCAATACTTCCGGGTTGTTTCCGATCGCAGCCATCCTCGGCACCATCCTCGGTGCGGGCCTGTCAGGCTGGGTTGACGGATCGACGCGACTGCAAGGCTTCACCGCACCGGACGATACCGCCCGGCACGTCGCCGGCGGCATTCTCATGGGCCTCGGCGGCGGACTTGCAGGCGGGTGCACCATAGCGCTCGGCGTCGCAGGCATCGGCGCCATGTCATTGGGATCGTTGGTGGCCGTGCTCGGCATGACCGCGGGGGCTTGGATGGCCCTCCGCTGGCTGGAAGCCGGTTTTCTCCTGCCGCGGCCGCTGCGGCGCGGGTAACAACGCGGCTCGTCGTGACAACGTGGGCTGACAGTTCGTTCTCGCCTGTGGATTTTCCTACCGTTACGCACTAGTGTACGCAGGGATGGAAAACGCGGTGGTCACTGTTTGGTTCGGCAGGGAGCCAGAATCCAATGGAAACGGCCAAATTACAGGCGAGCGCTCGTCGGGCCAGCAATCTTCTGAAGGCCATGAGCAATGAGCACCGGCTGCTGATACTCTGCCAACTGGTCGGAACCGAACGCTCGGTCGGCGAGCTCGTCCGCCTCGTGGGGCTCAGCCAATCGGCACTCTCGCAGCATCTCGCGCGGCTGCGGCGCGAGCGGATGGTCAAGACCCGGCGCGATGCGCAGACGATCTACTATTCCATCGCCTCCGACGAGGCATTGGCGTTGCTGAAGAGGCTGTACGAGATCTATTGCACCGACGTGGCTCACAACGGTGCCGCCAAGGATGCGCATGTCTGGCCGGACGGCCACGAGATCGAGCTTCGCCCCTGATCCAGGATCGGCACCCCGTTTCCGCAGGATTCGTCGCGGGGCGGTAGCCGCAGGTTTCCTCGTCCTGCTCTTCGGAACCCTGTCGGCGCGGGCGGCCACCTTCGTCGCCGACCTCTCCGACCATATCATCGCGATCACGACGGCCTTCTCGGGGGCCGATGTCCTGCTGTTCGGAGCCGTCGACAGCCCCGGCGACGTGGTCGTCCTGATCAAGGGGGACGCGCGCGACACCGAGGTGCGCCGGAAGGCACCCGTCGGCCCGATCTGGATCAACACGCGCTCGGTAACCTTTCGCGACGTTCCGGAGTTCTACGCCGTGGCGGCGACCCGGCCGCTGAACGAGATCGCACCGCCGGCCGAATTGGCGCGTTATCAGATCGGACCCGAGAATCTACGTCTGGAGCCGGTCGGCGGCACGACCATCGACGGTGCGACCGCCGCACAGTTCCGTCAGGCACTGATCCGGCGCAAGCAGCAGCAGGGCATGTTCCCGAAGGAGCCCGGACTGATCACCTTCCTCGGCGACACCCTCTTCCGCACGCGTATCGCCTTTCCGGCGAACGTGCCCCCCGGCTTCTATAGCGTCGAGGTGCTGAAGTTCGAGGACGGGGCCGTCACCGCCGCACAGACGACCTCGCTCCAGGTCGGCAAGACCGGCCTGGAAGCCGACCTCTACGGCTTCGCCCTGCACCAGCCGATGCTCTACGGCATCGCCTCGATCGTGCTGGCCGTCGGCGCCGGCTGGGTCGCCAGCGTCGCCTTCGGGCGGGGTGCGGCATGACCCTCACGGCACAGGAGCTTCGCGTCTTCCTCGTCGTCGTCGACGAGACGGAGGAGATGCGTAACGCGCTGCGCTACGCCTGCCGCCGCGCACAGCGCACAGCGGGACGCGTGGCGCTGCTCTACGTGATCGACACGGCCGAGTTCCAGCAGTGGTTGGGTGTGGGCCGCGTCATGGAGGACGAGGCGCGTGCCCAGGCCGAGCAGCGGATGCAGGCCCTGGCGACCGAGGTGTTCAACCAGACCGGCAGCATGCCCACGGTCCATATCCGCGAGGGCAAGCGGACCGACGAACTCTACAAGCTGCTGCACGAGGAGCCGACGATCTCGCTCCTCGTCATGGCGACGGCGACGGGCGGCAGCAGCCCCGGGCCGCTCGTCACCTCCATCATGGGCCAGTTCGGCCGCAAGGTCCGGGTACCCGTCACCCTGGTTCCGGGCGAATTGACCGTCGAGGAGATCGAGGCGCTGACCTGAGCGGTCAGACGGCGGGTTCGCCGCCGTCCAGGCTCAGCACGGGCACGTAGAGGTCGGGCCGCCGGTCGCGGAAGAGGCCCCAGCCGGCCCGCCGCTCGGCGATCTGGTCGAGATCGAACGTGGCGACGAGCACGCCTTCCTCCGTCCGCGACGCCACCTGCGCCAGTCCGCCGAACTCGTCGGTGATGAAGGACGAGCCGTAGAAGGTGAGGCTGCAGATGTCGCCGGTCTCGGTGCCGATGCGGTTCGAGGCGACGATCGGCACCATGTTGGCCGCAGCCTGGCCCTGCATCACCCGCTGCCAGTGCGGACAGCTGTCGTAGGCCGGGTCGAGGGGCTCGGAGCCGATGGCGGTGGGATAGAGGATCAGTTCCGCACCCATCAACGCCATGACACGGGCACTCTCCGGGAACCACTGGTCCCAGCAGATGCCGATACCGATCCGGCCGTGCCGGGTCTGCCAGACGCGGAAACCGGTGTCGCCCGGGCTGAAGAAGAACTTCTCCTCGTAGCCGACCCCGTCCGGAATGTGGCTCTTGCGGTAGACGCCCAGCACCCTGCCGTCGGCGTCGATCACGGCCACCGAGTTGAAGTAGGCGTTGTTGGCCCGCTCGAAGAAGCTGATCGGCAGCACGACGTCCAATTCGGACGCGAGCCGGCTCATCCTTGCAAGTAGTGGATGGCCCTCGAACGGGTGCGCCAAGGCGAAATGCTTGCTGCGCGGTTCCTTGCAGAAGTAGGGCGTCTCGAACAGCTCCTGCAGGAGCACGATCTGAGCGCCGCGACGCGCGGCTTCCCGCACGAGCCTTTCCGCCCGTCCGACATTGCCGTCGCGGTCCCATTCGCAGGCCATCTGCGTGGCTGCGACAGTGACCTCACGCATCGCGCGTCCCCGCCCATCCGAACTACAGCACCGTCTTCGCAGTGAAGCAGGGCAGTGGCAAGGTCGCGCTGTTCTACTCCGCGGCGATCGCCAGCCCCGGCGTCTGCAGGCGTGCCGTCATCTCGCCGCAGTACCAGTCGACGAAATTGCGCACGCCCACCTCGATTACCCCGCTGTAGGGCCCCGGCACGTAGGCCTTGGAGGACACGCCCGCCTGGGTGATCTCGACGAGATGACGGTCCTGGTCGTTGGTCGCCGTCCAGACCTCGGTCAGCCGCGTCACGTCGTAGTCGACGCCCTCGACGGCGTCGGCGTGGACGAGCCACTTGGTCGTCACGAGGCTCTGCGTCGGCGACAGGGGGAGCACCCGGAAGGTCACGACGTGGTCGCTGCCGAGATGGTTCCAGCTGTTGGGCAGGCTCAGCATGCGCACCGAGCCGAGGTCCGGATCCGTCAGCTTGCCCAGAAGCTTCGTGCTGGCGAGCTTGCCGTCCATGGTCATGGCCAGCGCACCCTTGATGTAGGGCAGGCGCACGGCGCGGTAGCGGAGGTGGTGCGGAGTCGGCAGGTAGGGCAGGCCCAGGGCCGTCCAGTCCGCGTACTTCCGTTCCAGCAGGCCGCCGAACTCCGGATCGGCGCGCGGATCGTCGACCGCGTCATACTCGGCCAGCGTCTCGCAGAGTTCGGGATGGGAGCCCGCGCAGTGATAGCACTCGCGGTTGTTCTCCATCACGAGCTTCCAGTTGCCCTCCTCGACGATGCTGCTCTCGAAGGCGACCTTGCAGCGGTCGATCTCGACCGGGAGCAGGAACGGCAGGACGTCGCGGCGGAAGTCCTCGATCGGCGGCGGCTCATCGGCCAGCGACAGGAACAGCCAGCCGCCCACGTTCTCGATCGCGATCGGCTTCAGCGCGAAGGCTGACGGGTCGAAGTCCTCGCCCATGTGGCGGGCCTTGGCCAGCCGGCCGTCGAGGTCGTAGCTCCACTGGTGATAGGAGCACACGAGACGCGCCGCCCTGCCCTTCTCGCCGAGGCAGATCCGGGCACCGCGGTGGCGGCACACATTGTGGAAGGCGCGGATCGCACCGTCCCGGCCGCGCAGCACGATCGCCGACTCGCTGGCGATGTCGACCTTCATCCAGCGGCCGGGCTCCGGGATCTCGCAGGACAGACCGACGAAGATCCAGCCTTTGTGCCAGATCTCATCCACCTCCAGGGCATACAGCTCGGGATCGGTGTAAAACTCGCGCTGCAGGCTGAAATCGGGGCGCCGGGCGGCGAGCAGCCCCAGCATCCTCGTGGCGGCGGACATGGCGCAGATCCTGGTCGAAGGCACTGGGCCGTTCCGGCCCGATCGCACCACGCGCTATCAACCCGCACTCGAACCCACCTGCCGCGCCGAGCCGCCGGCTTGCGTGTTTGCGACAAGAGCGTCGCGAAGATCATTGTCTAGCGGCGGCGTGCTCCCTATCGCCTGTCTACCGACGACAGCAGAGGCGATGGGATCGTGAGCACCGGGCTGATCGCGCTGATCGACGACGTCGTCGGCATCGCCAAGCTGACGGCAGCGTCGCTCGACGACGCCACCGCCCAGGCCGCACGGGCCGGCGTCAAGGCCGCAGGCCTCGTCGTCGACGACACCGCCGTCACCCCGCGCTACGTGACCGGCTTCGCGGCCGAGCGCGAACTGCCGATCATCGGCCGGATCGCGCTCGGCTCGCTCAAGAACAAGCTGCTCATCCTGATGCCGGCGGCCCTCATCCTGAGCCTCCTGGCGCCCTGGGTGATCACGCCGCTGCTCATGCTGGGCGGCGCCTATCTCTGCTTCGAGGGTGCCGAAAAGGTCCTGGAGGCGCTGCGGCCGCACGCCCCCGATGACACCGAGGTGCCGGTCGCGCGCAGCAAAGCCGACGTACGCGCGGAGGAGGAGCGACGAGTGGCGGGCGCTGTCCGCACCGATCTCATCCTGTCCGCCGAGATCATGGCGATCACGCTGGCCAGCGTCGCAGAGGCGTCCTTCGCCACACGTGTGTTCGTCCTCGTCGTCGTCGGCATCGGCATCACGGCTGCCGTCTATGGCGTTGTGGCGCTCATCGTGAAGGCCGACGACGCCGGCTTGGCGCTGGCGCGCTCCGACTCGTCGCTCGTCCGAGGTATTGGGCGCCTCATCGTGCGGGGCATGCCGGGCTTCCTGAAGCTGCTCACCATCGTCGGCACGGCTGCCATGCTCTGGGTCGGCGGCGGCATCGTGCTCCACGGCCTGGAGCATTACGGCCTGGACGTCCTCACCCACCCGATCGAGCAGGCCGGCGAACTGGCAGCTTCGGCAGCGGGCGCACTCGGGCCGGCCGCGGCCTGGCTCACCTCCGCCGCGGCATCGGGGGTATTCGGCCTCGTCCTCGGTGCGCTGATCGTGCCCGTGGCGACACGCCTGCTACCCGGTCACTGATCCCGCTACTTCGCCGCGATCGCGACCGCGGCGCCCGCCATCACCGAAGCACTCGTCCGGTTGGCGATCCTGAGCGCCGGGGCACTGCGCAGAAGATGCCGCGCACGGGCGGCCAACAGCGACCAGCCGAGATCGACGGCGATCAGCACCACGAGCACCGTCAGGGTGAGCTCGGCCCACTCTGCGAGACCGATCCGGTGCAGGTCGATGAGCGTGGGTACCAGGGCCAGGTAGAAGACCATGATCTTCGGGTTGCCCAGCGTCACCGCGAGACCCGCCAGGAACATGCGCCAGGGGCGTTGTGCGGCCGGCAGGCTCGATGCCGAAGGATCGACGGGTGCCCGCCACATCGTCCAGGCGAGATAGAGCAGATAAAGGACGCCCAGCCACTTCAGCATCACGAACAGGCCGTGGAAGGTCTGTGCCACCACGGCGAGGCCGGTCACCGTGAGCGTCAGCCAGACGATCTCGCCGATCCACATCGCCGCCAGGAACGGCAGGACCTCCCGCACGCCGCTCGTCAGCACTCGGGCGACAAGAGCTGCGATGCTGGGCCCGGGCGATCCGGCTGCAACGCCCAGCGCCAGCGCGAAAACGAGAAGGGCCGACCAGGTCATCGATGCGCTCCGCGGAAGCCTCCGTGGCAGCCATCGCCTGCCCGAGCCCTCCAGCCAAGCGCGGAGTGGGCGGGCGGCCTCAGTCTTTCTTCGTCTTGTGCTCTGGCTTGCCCTTGCGCTTGGTCGAGGCCATGCGCTCCAGTTCCGTCTCGCTCATCGACTCCTCCATCGACTTGGAGGGGCCTTTCAGCTCGCTCTTCGGCGTCTCGCCCCGCTTGGCCGAGAGTGCTGCTCCGGCCGCCTTCTGCTGCGCTGCTGACTTCGCCGGCATGATCGGATCTCCCGTGCAGGTGACCCGTACAACGGCAGGGTCCGTCGGCCCGTTCCTGAACGTGAGCCTCAGGCCGGCCGGCTGAAATCGCCCGGGCTGTGCGCCGTGGCGCGCCAGGCGTCGGTTCGTTCCGGCTTCGCCGCCGCCAGGGCACGCCGCACACCCTCCGCGTCGTAGTCCTGGGCGTAGGCCGGCGTGCCGGGCTGCTGCCGCCACGACTCGTCGATCGTCCCGGCATCGACCGGGTCGAACCCCAGCTCGTCGACGAGCGCCATGACCCTGGCCTTCGCCGCCGGATCGTCGCCGGCCACCGGCAGGGCGATACGACCGGCTACGCCCTTCGGCTTTCCCTGGTCCTGCAGGTGCAGCGCATAGATATTGTTGAAGGTCTTCACCACCGGCCGACCGAGTTGCTGCGAGACCCAGCGGCTCTCGGTTGCCCCCTGCTCGATGCCGTCGATCCGGCCGTCGCGCTGGCGCGGGTAGTAATTGCCTGTATCGATCACAACGACATCGTCCGACACGCCGGCGAACAGGTCGTTCGGCAGATGCGCGATGTTCCGCTGCGGTATGGTGACGATCACGATGTCGCCGGCCCGGGCCGCTTCTCGCACCGTCACGGCCTTGGCACCCGTCTCGGCGGCAAGCGCGCGCAGCGAGGCGGGTCCCCGCGAGTTGGCGACGGACACGTCGTGTCCCAGCGCACGAAGGCGCCGGGTCAGCGCGCCGCCGATATTGCCGGCGCCGATGATGCCGATCCGCATGCTCAACTCCACCCTGACCAGAGGAGATTTTCGCCATACGCTGCGCGCCGGAGAGCCTACGGTCAACGCTCGTCGCGGAATGCCTCACGGCACCCCATAGCGTCGGTGCGGTCACATCGCCGGCCACACCGCACCGCCTGGGCCGCTCCTCGCTTGCGCCACCCCGTCACCCTGGGTACCAGCCTCGGTGGTGACCAGAGTGGAGAGACCGTGATGCCAGCCCGCCGCGCGCGTGTCGGGGCCCTTCTGGCAGTGCTGCCGGCGCTGATCGGTCTCTCCGGCTGCGTCGACATGTTCACCAACGCCGCCCCGGCGAACGCGCCCGTGTGGCGTGGCACCACCACGGCCGACGTCGGTGCGCATCCCCTGTGCGCACCCTTCACCTTCGCCGTGAACGTCTATCCCGAGACGCAGACCCAGCAGACCGTCGTCATGGGCCGGGCCCAGCCCGCCAGCTTCCAGGGCTTCAGCCCCTACTCCAAGGTCGTCGACTCCTGGTGGGTCGAAGGCGTGATCGAGGACAACAACACGGTCCTCTTCGAGCTCAAGCAGCAGCCGCCGAGCTGGCCCAGCGGAATCCGTCCCTACAGCTCGTGGCGCGGCGTTCGCGTCGGCGACAAGATCGTGGTGCGCGAGTTCGACGGCCGCTGCGCCAATCGGGAGCTGACCCTCACACCCGGATGATGGCCGAGGTCCGGCCCGACGACGCCCGCCAGGTCGGGCTTCGCGTCTGGATCTACGAGCTTCTGGAGGACGAGGACGCGCCGCCGCGTCTGGCGACGATCGTTCGCCGCATCCTTCTGGCGCTGATCGTGCTCAGCGTCGCCGTCGCCGTCCTCGACACCATGCCGGCCATGGACCGGGCCGCCGGCACCTGGCTGCGGGCCATCGAGCATCTCTGCGTCGCCGTCTTCACCGTGGAGTACGCCCTGCGGGTCTGGACCGCGGTCGAGGACCGGGCCGGACGCTATGCCGATCCGCTCTGGGGGCGGCTCCGCTACATGGCGACACCGATGGCGATCATCGATCTGATCGCCATCCTGCCCTACTATGTCGGGCTGCTGCTCCCGGTCGATCTCGTCATGCTGCGCGCCCTGCGCGTGCTGCGCATCCTGAAGGTCACCCGCTACTCGCGCGCACTCGCCACGTTCGAGGTGGTCCTGGTCAACGAGCGGCGGTCGCTGATGGCCGCCGCCTCCATCATGGCGATCGCGCTGCTCCTGGCCTCGGCCCTGCTCTACCACGCCGAACGCGACGCCCAGCCCGAGGCCTTCGGCTCCATACCCGCTGCCATGTGGTACGCCGTCATCACGCTCACCGCCGTCGGCTATGGCGACGTCGTGCCCATCACGCCCCTGGGCCGCATCATCGGCGGCCTGACCGCCGTCACGGGCATCCTCATGCTGGCCCTGCCGACGGCCATCCTGGGGGCCGGCTTCACGCAGGAGATCCAGAAGCGGAACTTCGCCACCACCGCGGCGATGGTCTCGCGGGTGCCGCTCTTCCGTCACCTCGCCCCGCCGCAGCTGGCGGAGCTGACCTCGCTGCTTCGGCCCCGCGTGCTGCCGGCGCGCTACACGGTCATGCGGGTCGGCGACCACCCGGACTACATGTACTTCGTCGACGAGGGCCGCGTGGTGCTGCGCTACAAGGACAGACGCATCGAGCTCGGTCCCGGCGCCTCCTTCGGCGAGATGGCGCTGCTCGAAGGCACGCCGCGGCAGATCACGATCGTGACCCTCACCTCCTGCCGCCTCCTGGAGCTGCACGCCTCCGACCTGCACCGCCTCCTCGGCGCCGACCCGACGCTGCGCAAGACGCTGCTCGACGAGGCCCGCCGACGCCTCGGCATGGAAACGGTGTAGAGACATGACCGCGGCACAGTCGCTGCTGGCCTTCGTCTTTGCCGCCGGCCTGCTCACCGTCACTCCAGGCCTCGACACCGCCCTGGTGCTGCGGACGTCGGTGATCGAGGGACGGCCCCCTGCGGCCTTCGCCGCAATCGGCATCGGCCTCGGCTGCCTCGTCTGGGGTGCGGCGGTCGCGGTCGGTCTGGGTGCCCTGCTCGCCGCCTCCGAGGTCGCCTACACGACGCTGAAGTGGATCGGCGCCGCCTACCTTCTGTGGCTCGGCATCCAGCTGATCATCCGGCCTCGGACGACGACGCCCGCCGCCGATCCGACCACGGCCGCTCCGGCCCGTGAGCCGCCGGGGGCTTGGCTCGTGAAGGGCATGCTCACCAACGTGCTCAACCCGAAGGTCGGCGTCTTCTACGTCACCTTCCTGCCGCAGTTCGTTCCGGCCGGGGTTACCGTCCCGGGCTTCACCTTCCTGCTCGCCGCGATCCACGTCGGGCTCGGCTTGCTGTGGTTCGCGCTCCTGATCGTCGCCACGGCACCGCTCGGTGCAGCACTCGCCCGACCCGCGGTGACGAAGACCCTGGATCGACTGTGCGGCTGTGTCTTCATCGGCTTCGGTGCGAAGCTGGCCCTCTCGCGACAGTAGGGTCTATTCGAGGATGGCGATGCCGTGCGCGCTTGCGGCGGCCATGACCCTCGCGATCGCCTCCGGCCCGGGCGGGCCCGACGGCACCTCGTCGGGGTCCGTCCCGACGGCCCGGAAGAAGCTCTCCATCGACCGGTCGAACATGGCCAGCACCAAGGCGGGCGCGTCGCCCGTATTGGCGTAGCCGTGCGGCGTGCCGGAGGGGATCGAGATCACGTCGCCGGCACGGGCCTGAACGTGGCGCCTCGCCCCGTCGTCCATCAGCGTCGAAAAACGAAGCTCGCCGCTGAGGACGCGGAAGATCTCCGGGGACGCGTGGCGATGCAGCGGCGTGCCGGCACCGGGCGGGACCTCGACCTCGGCCAGCACGAGATCGGGGTGCTCGAGGCCGCCCTTCAGCGTCACGCGGTCACCCAGGACGCAAAGCGTCTGGCCATCCCGCGCCGGGATGTGGCGGAACGTGTCGGTCATGACTTCTCTCTCTGCTTGCTCGTGTCTGGTTGACCGGCCTCGCGGCGCGCGGCGGCGAGGAGCGTCCGGATGGCCCAGGACGCCGCCTCGCCCGCTTCGGCACCGGTGAGGCCGGCCACGTCGCGCATCACCTGCCAGGCGGGCGCGCTGTAGAGGACGTGGACGGCGGCGGTCAGGCGCCTTGCATCCTCGGCGGGCAGACCCACCGCGACCTCGCCGAGGCTGCGCTCGAACGCCGCCCGACGTTCTCCGACGCGGCGCATGCGCATCTCCCGGCCGGCGGCGGAAGTCAGCGAGGCACGGACGATGCCCTCGATGGCGTCGAAGCCCGCGAACACGGACCTCGGCTGCTCGATCAGATCGCCTTCGGTCGTCGGAAAGGCCCCGAACCCCGCCCGCTCGTTGATCCAGATCCAGAACGCGTCGAGCAGGGCATCCTTGGTCGGGAAATGGCGATAGACGGTCCGCTCTTGGACGCCGGCCGCCGCCGCCAGATGGGGGTAGGCCAGCGCGTCGTCGGGATCGCGCTGCAGGAGGTCGGCGACGGCACGCAGCACGCGCTGCCGCGTCTCCTCCGCCTGCGCCTGTCGCAGCGGGCTGTGATAGCGCTTCAGTGGTTCTGCATTCATGTCAGTTTTTATGACATGAATGAGCGACGAGGTCAATCGCCCCAGCCGCGTGCTGTCGCCCCCAGGTGCGGAAGAAGGTCCGGAGCGCCTGGAGCACCTCTGCCGGTCGCTCCTCGACGAGGAAGTGGCCGGCGTCGACCGCATGCCCCTCGATGGGCCCTGACGCCTTCTCCCGCCATGTGGCCATCACGTCGAAGTGCCGGTGCATCGAGCCGCGGCTGCCCCAGAGGACGAGAAGCGGGCAGCGGATCCGCGCGTCCTCATCCGCCTCGTCGTGCGCGAGGTCGATCGTGGCACCGGCGCGGTAGTCCTCGCAGGTGGCGTGGACGGTGCCGGGTGCGAGGAAGCAGCGCTCATATTCGGCCAATGCGGCCGGATCGACGAACGACGTCGCCCCTCCGGACCACGCACCCAGCAGGGTCCGCAGGTAGAATGCCGCATCGCCCTCGATCAGACGCTCCGGCAGGGGTGCCGGCTGGATCATGAAGAACCAGTGGAAGTAGCTGGTCGCGAGGCTCTTGTTCGTGGCGGCGTACAGCGTGCGCGTCGGCACGATGTCGAGCACGGCCGCACGTTCGACCCGGCCCGGATGGTCGAGGCACAGGCGGTGCGTCACCCGGCCACCCCGGTCGTGGCCGGCGATGGCGAAGCGCTCGAAGCCGAGCCCCGACATGGCCTCGACGACGTCCTGCGCCATGCTGCGCTTGCTGTAGGCGAGATGCTCCGGATCCGAGGGGGGCCGGCCGCTGTCGCCATAGCCGCGCAGGTCGGGACAGACGACGGTGAAGTCGCGCGCGAGGTCGCCGGCGATCCCGTGCCACATGAGGTGGGTCTGCGGATAGCCGTGCAGCAGGACGAGCGGCGGGCCCGAGCCGCCGATCCGGGCATTGAGGAACGTGCCGCTCGTGGTCAGCCGACGCTGCGCGAAGCCCTCGAACACGCTCACCTCACGATTGCAAGCATACCATGGTGTTCAACCTGGACGGCGAGCGAACACCCGAAGGCGACGACGCGCCGCATTGCAGCATGGCGGGAGAATAGGGGGTCGACAAGCAGGTCACACGCTCCCACATTCTGCCCGGCTATTGGGCCACATGCCTTCGAAATACGCATGCGATGATGCTTTGGCCGGCAATGCTGCAATGCAAAAAGGTCACTACAGCGGCTACGAACCGAACACATATTATGGACACCTTGAGAACGCCGGTCGGCAGGAAGCCGGTCGTGCCTTTATTGATGCGAGAAGGATCATGAGCACCAGGATTGCGAACCCCTATGAAATGATGGGGCATGCGGCGGCCGTGCGCGGCACGGACAGCCACGGGACCGGTTTTGTGGGCCGTCTGCTCAGCTGGTTCGAGCGGGAGCGGCAGTATCGTTCGACCTATAACGAGCTCAGCGCCCTTACCGACCGCGACCTCGCCGACATCGGCGTGAGCCGTTCGGACATCGTCTCGATCGCCCGTCGCTGCGTCTCCAACTGCTGACGCAAGGACGGATGACCCCGGCCAGGAACGGCCGCCCCTGAGGGCGGCCGTTCGCGATTCTAAGGGCCGGTGACGTCTTCTCCTTCCGCTCGGACAGCTTCGCGGGCTATCTGCGGCCCCCGACGCGCCGGAGCCCGAGCATGGACATCGACAGTTTTCGCGCCGAGGCGCACCGCCTCGTCGACCGGATGGCGGACTATCTCCAGACGGTCGAGGACAGGCCCGTCCGCGCCCGGACCCGGCCCGGTGCCGTCGCCGCCATGCTGCCCGCCTCGCCCCCGGAAGCCGGCGAGTCGATGCGGGCCATCCTCGACGATGTGGAGCGCATCGTCGTCCCGGGCCTGACGCACTGGCAGCACCCGCGCTTCATGGCCTACTTCCCTTCCAACTCCAGCCCACCCTCGATCCTGGCCGAGATGCTGACCGCGACCTTCGCGGCCCAGTGCATGCTCTGGCAGACCTCGCCCGCCGGCACCGAGCTGGAGACCGTCGCCCTCGACTGGCTGCGTCAGCTCATCGGCATCCCCGAGGGCTTCGCCGGCGTCATACAGGACACGGCCTCCTCCGCCACGCTCTGCGCCATCCTGACCGCGCGCGAGAAGGCGACCGACTGGCGGAGCGACAAGGAGGGCCTCGTCGCCAGCCCGCTGCTCGCCGTCTACGCCTCGGACCAGGCCCATTCCTCGGTCGAGAAGGCGGTGCGCATCGCCGGCCTCGGCCGCAACGCCCTGCATTTGATCCCGAGCGACGACGCGTGGCGGATGCGGCCCGACCTGCTGGAGCAGGCCATTCTGGCCGACCGTGCCGCCGGCCGCATCCCGGCCTGCATCGTCGCCAGCATCGGCACGACCGGCGTCGGCGCCGCCGATCCCCTGCGGCCCATCGGCGAGATCGCGCGCCGCCATGGGGTCCATCTGCACGTCGACGCCGCCTGGGCCGGCAGTGCCCTCATCTGCCCCGAGCACCGCTGGATGATCGACGGCATCGAGCACGCCGACAGCCTCGTGATGAACCCGCACAAATGGCTGCTCACCAACTTCGACTGCACGGCCTATTTCGTGCGCGATCCCGACTCGCTGGTGCGCACACTGACCGTGATGCCGGCCTATCTCGTCGGCCAGGAGACGGGCCGCGTCATCGACTACCGCGACTGGGGCATCCAGCTCGGTCGCCGCTTCCGCGCGCTGAAGCTCTGGTTCGTGCTCCGCAGCTACGGTGCGGAGGCGTTGCGCTCGATGATCCGCGACCACGTCGGCTGGACGGCAGAGCTCGCCGCCTGGATCGGGGCGGCCCCTGACTTCGAGCTGACCTCCGGACCGAACCTGGCCCTGCTGAGCTTCCGTTACCGGCCGCCGGGTATACCAGAGACCGACCTCGACGCCCTCAACGAACGGCTGCTCACGGCGATCAACGACGACGGCCGCACCTACCTCACCCAGAATCGCCTCGGCGGCCGCTACGTCATCCGCGTCTCGATCGGTGCCCGCACCACCGAGCACCGCCACGTCGCCGAGGTCTGGGAGGTGATCCAGGAACTGGCGCGGAACCTTCGGCCAGCGTGACGCCCGGCTCGCCGTCCTGCGCCACCTTTGCTAGAGTACGACGTCTCCATCGCAACCAGGCAGGAGGCGCGCGATGCAGATCGATACGATCCTCGCTACCAAGGGTCGCGAGGTGGCCACCATCGCCCCGGATCGGACGATCACGGAGGCGATGCAGCGGATGCGGACAGAACGTGTCGGCTGCCTGGTCGTAACCGGCGGCAGCGGCGAGATCATCGGCATCGTGTCCGACCGCGGCCTCTTGTGGAACATCGTCGATCACGGCGTCGCCGTCGTGGACAATCCGGTCCGCAACGTGATGTCCCGCAGCGTCATCACCTGCGCCCCGCAGGAGCCCGTCGCCCATATCATGGCGCTGATGACCGAGCGCCGCATCCGCCACATCCCCGTGGTCGACGACACCGGCCGCCTCTGCGGCATCGTCAGCATCGGCGACGTCGTGAAACACCACCTCGACGCAATGGAGCAGGAGGCAGAAGCTCTGAAGGACTATGTCGCCGGGAAGGCTTGAGCGCCGACTATTTGTCCAGCACCGTCGGCCAATTGACATTCGCCTTGGCGATGTAGCCCGGGATATCGCCTTCCCACTTCTTGCGAATGTCGAGGTTGTAGTTGAGGTAAAGCTTGCCGTCGACGATGCGCCAGGCCTCGGGCTCGGTCGTGGCGGTGTAGCCCTGGCTGACGGCCCAGGCACAGTAGCCGCCATATTGCGGGGCATAGGCCGCCGGGTCGGCCTTGAACTTGGCGAGATTGTCGGCGGTCGCGAACTGCCAGACGGCCCCGTTCCACTCGGTCTGGAACTCGGGCTTGCCCGGCACCGGCTTCTGCTCGGTGAAGTAGGCGACGGGATCGGTGCCGTGGATCGCCACGTGCGTCGCCGGATCGGCGAACACGGGCGGCTGCGCGGCGCGGGCCGCACCTGCAAAGGCCAGGGCGAGAACGAGGGCGAGACATGTGCGGCGAGCCGGCATCCGAGATCCTCCAAGTCGCGAGGCCTTCGTTCTGCGTCGCCGGTCAGGCCCTGGGAAGTGGATCGCGCGCGCGTCGCCGAAGTGTGAGACTTGGTGAAGTGACGGGAGCAGGGGCGCAGGCGACGACCATGCCGGCGGCGGCGATGACCACGAGCCCCAGGATCGTCGGCCCGTCCGGCGTCTCGGCAAAGAAGATGAAGGTCCAGAGCACCGCGAAGGCGACGTAGCTGTAGTCGAATCCCGCAATGAGGGCGGCGGGCGCGATCTGATAGGCGAAGGCCGTCCCGGCACCGAACATGGTCATCAGGACCGCCAGGAGCAGCATCAGACCCCAACTCTGAAGGCTCATGTCGGCCCAGGGTCCGGTCAGGAACGGGACCGTAGCCACGGTCGGCACCAGCGTCGCCGACAGCGCGGCGCTCGCGATCAGGCCGACCAACAGCAGGACGACGTTCAATCCGAGCGCCAGCACCATGGGCCGCTCGTGCAGGCAGTGCCGCCGGATGACCATCGCGGAGAAGGCGTAGAGCAGCGCCGCCAGGATCGGCAGGAGCGTCGCCCAGTGGAACGCCTCGCCGCCGGGCCGCAGCACCACGAGCACGCCGACGAATCCCAGAACGATACCCGCCCAACGTACCGGGCCGACATGTTCGCCGAGCAGCATGCGCGAGAGGAGCGCGATGAAGAGCGGTGCCGTGTAGAACGCGACGGCCGCCGTCGAGAGGCTGATCCAGGGCAGGGCCGCGTAGTAGGCGACCCAGCTGAGGCCCAGGAGGAGACTGCGCGTCCCGACCCAGAGCGGCGATCTCGGGCGGATCGGGCGGCCGGGCTCGATCACGAGCATGAGTGTCACGAGGATCGGGATCACGAGCAGCGAGCGCAAGGTGAACACCTGCCACGCCGTGAAGCCCGCACTGCCGAGCTTGATCAGCGCATCGCCCAGCGACATCACCAGGACCGAAACGACGATGGTGACGACCCCGAGCAGGGGCCGCTGCGTGCTCACCGGCCGAGACGGTGCGCCAGCGCTTCGATATGCGCCGGCCCGAGCCCGCAGCAGCCGCCCACCACGCGCGATCCCCCGGCGACCCAGCGCAGGCAGGCATCGGCGAAGGTCGCCGGATCGAGATCGACGAACTGCCAGTCCGGCATCGTGAAGTAGCCGACCTCGGGATAGGTCATCACCGGCACGCCCGCCCGTGCCGCGACGACCGGCAGCGCCGCGTCGGTATCCGGCATCGAGGTGTGCATGATGCCGATCGCCCCGGCACCCCGGTCGCGATAGGCGTCGACCAGTTCGTCCAGCGGCGGCCCGTCATCGTGGAAGCTGCGGATGCGGCCGTCCGCGTCCTGCCTGAGCGTCAGCCCGACCCAGACCGGCAGGCTTGTCCCCTTCGCGGCGTCGAACGCGGCGAGCCCGTGCTTCAGGTCGCCGATCATCTCCAGCAGGAGGAGATCGGCGCCGGCCTCGGCCATCGTCTCCGCCGCCTCCCGGTAGTTGGGTGCCGCCTGCTCGGGCGTCAGCTCGAGCGACGCGTCGCGCCGGTCCGTGCCCGGCACGTTGGGCCGCATGGTCGAGATCGAGCCAGCGACCGCGACCGGTCGACCGCCGCCGGCCCGGTCCCGCGCCTCGCGCGCGACCTCGACGGCGCGGCGATAGGCTTCGACCGTCCGCTCGCCGACACCCGCATGCGCCATCATGTGGCGTGCCGAGGCGAAGGTGTTGGCGGTGACGATATCCGCCCCCAGGCGCACATAGTCCTCGTGCACTTGCCGCAGCACGTCGCCATGCGTCAGCGTCGCGACGGCACACCAGGCCGCCCGGTCCATCGGCACGCCGCGGCGCTGCAACTCGGTGCCCGTGGCCCCGTCCAGCAGTAGCGTCCCGCCCGCATCCAGGCGCTTCTGCAACTCGCCCATCGGCCCGCTGGTCATCGTTCTCTCCCCGGCTGGGCGCTGCCGCTACCAGCCGCGGCCACCGAGGCCAAGCAGGGATATAAACACAATACTCAAGTAGTATAGAATTTTCATTGACGCTCAGCTGTTGAATTGGCACCAGTGCCGCACGACGTTGTAGAACAGCGCCGATCACCGAGAGCCGTTGTTGATGCGCCACCTCCCCATCTTCCTCGACCTCGAGGGCCAGACGGTCCTTGTCGCCGGCGGCGGCGAGCAGGCGGCGCAGAAGCTGCGCCTGCTGACCCGCACGCCAGCCCGACTTCGCGTCCTCTCGGCCGAGCCCTGCGCCGAGGTCCTGGAGCTGTCCCGCGCCGGCCGTATCGAGCTGGAGCGCCGTGAGGCCGAGCCGCGCGACGTCGTGGGTGCCCGCCTCGTCTATGTAGCGCTCGACGACGCCGCTGCCGCCGCGCGGCTCGCCGGCACGGCACGTGCCGCCGGCATCCCGGTCAACGCCGTCGACCGTCCCGAGCTCTGCGACTTCATCACGCCGGCCCTGGTCGACCGCGACCCGGTCGTCATCGCCATCGGGACCGAGGGCCACGCCCCCGTCCTGGCCCGCCAGCTCCGCGCGCGGCTGGAGGCGATGCTGCCCTCACGCCTCGGCCAGCTCGTCCGCTGGGCCGGCGGCCTGCGCGAGCGCGTCGCCGACAGCCTGCCGCCCGGCCCCGGCCGCCGCCGCTTCTGGGACGGCCTTTTCACCGGCGAGATCGCCCGCCGCTATCTCGGCGGCGACCATGCCGGGGCGGAAGCCGCCGTCGACCGCGAGCTGACCGGCACCGCCCCCACCACCGGCGCCGTCACCCTCGTCGGCGCCGGCCCGGGCGATCCCGAGCTTCTCACCCTCAAGGCCCTGCAGGCGCTGCAGGAGGCCGACGTCATCGTGGCCGACCGGCTCGCCTCCGCGGGCGTGCTGGAGAAGGCCCGCCGCGACGCGCGCCGCATCCTGGTCGGCAAGACCCCCGGCAAGCCGTCCCCCACCCAGGACGAGATCAACGCCATCCTGGTCGAGGAGGCGCAGGCCGGTCGCCGCGTCGTCCGCCTCAAGGGCGGCGACCCGCTCGTCTTCGGCCGTGCGGTCGAGGAGATCGAAGCCCTGGAGGAGGCCGGCATCCCGGTCGACATCGTCCCGGGTGTGACCGCCGCGGTCGCCTGTGCCGCCGCCGTCCGCCTGCCGCTGACCCGCCGCGAGGCCAGCCGCTCGCTCACCCTCCTCACCGGCCACGCCACCGACGGCCCCGCCGAGCACGACTGGGCGGCCCTCGCCCGCTCGGGCGGCACGCTCGCCGTCTACATGGGTGTCGGCACCGCCTCGCACCTGCAGGCCCGCCTGCTCGCCGCCGGCCTCGACCCCGAGACGCCCGTCACCGTGGTCGAGAACGGCACCCTGCCGCGGCAGAAAGTGGCCGTCGGCAGCATCGGTGGCCTTGTCGAGCTGATCATCGACGCCGCGATCAAGGGCCCGGCCATGATCTTCGTCGGCGCCGCCCCGCTGCCGAGCGCACGCCAGGGCCAGACCATCGTTCCCGACCTTCAGCACGGAGAGCCGGCATGGACGGCAGCGTAGTCACCGCCAACCGTCTGTCCGACGGCCTCGTCGTCTTCCTCGCCGCCGAGGGCTGGGTCGCGAGCCTGGACGAGGCCGCTGTCGCCACGGCCAAGGACGACCTCGCCGCCCTCGAAGCCAAGGGCCGGGAGTCCGAGGCCCGCAACGAGGTCGTCGGCGCCTACTCGATCGAGATTCGCCGCACGCCCGCCGGTCTCGTCCCGGTCCGCTACCGCGAATGGCTGCGCACGGCCGGACCCAGCGTGCGCACCGATCTCGGCTACCAGGCCGAAAGGGCCGCCTGATGTACCGCTACGACGAGTTCGACCACGCCTTCGTCAAGGCGCGCGTCGACCAGTTCCGCAATCAGGTCGAGCGCCGGATGCGGGGTGAGCTGAGCGAGGAGGAGTTCCGCCCGCATCGGCTGATGAACGGTCTCTATCTGCAGCTCCACGCCTACATGCTGCGGATCGCCATCCCCTACGGCACGCTCTCCAGCCGGCAGATGCGCCAGCTGGCGATGATCGGCGACCGCTGGGACAAGGGCTACGGCCACTTCACCACGCGCCAGAACCTGCAGTTCAACTGGCCGTCGCTCGAAGACACGCCGGCCATCCTCGAAGCTCTGGCCGAGGTCGAGATGCACGCCATCCAGACCTCGGGCAACTGCATCCGCAACGTGACGGCCGACCATCTGGCCGGCGTCGCGCACGACGAGGTCGCCGACCCGCGCCCCTGGGCCGAGCTGCTGCGGCAATGGTCGAGCCTCCACTCGGAGTTCTCGTTCCTGCCGCGCAAGTTCAAGGTCGCCGTCACCGGTGCCGCCCACGACCGGGCGGCCATCGCCGTCCACGACATCGGCCTGCGCCTCCTGAAGAACGACGCCGGCGATCTCGGCTTCGAGGTGATGGTGGGCGGCGGTCAGGGCCGCACGCCGATGCTGGCGAAGACGCTGCGCGAGTTCCTGCCCGCGGACGAGTTGCTCGCCTACTGCACGGCCATCATGCGGGTCTACAATCGCTACGGCCGCCGGGACAACAAGTACAAGGCGCGCATCAAGATCCTCGTCCACGAGATCGGCACCGAGGCGTTCCTGAAGGAAGTCGAAGCCGAGTACGCCGCCAGCCGCGACGCCGAGAGCGTCGAGCTTGCCGCCGACGAGCTGGCCCGCATCGAGGCCTATTTCCGCCCGCCGGCCTACGAACACCTGCCGGCCCGCGACCCGCAGCACGACCAGCACTGCTTCACCGTGCCCGACTTCGCCCGCTGGGTCCGTCACTCGACCCTGCCGCACAAGGTCGACGGCTACGCCATCGTCCACATCTCGCTGAAGCCGGTCGGTGGCATCCCGGGTGATGCCACCTCGGATCAGATGCGCGTCGTCGCCGATCTCGCGGAGCAGTATTCGCACGACGAGATCCGCGTCACGCACGAGCAGAACCTGATCCTGCCGAACGTGAAGAAGCGGAACCTCTTCGCCGTCTGGCAGGTGCTGAAGGAGCACGGCCTCGCCACGCCCAACATGGGCCTCGTCAGCGACATCATCGCCTGCCCCGGCATGGATTATTGCAGCCTCGCGACCGCGCGCTCGATCCCGGTCGCCCAGGCGATCAGCAACCGCTTCCGCGACCTGGAGAAGCAGGCCGAAATCGGCGAGCTGAAGATCAAGATCTCGGGCTGCATCAACGCATGCGGCCACCATCATGTGGGCCATATCGGCATCCTCGGCGTCGACAAGCAGGGCCAGGAACTCTACCAGATCACACTCGGCGGCTCGGGCGACGAGCGGGCCGCCATCGGCAAGATCGCCGGCCCTGGCTTCAAGGCCGAGGACGTGCCGGACGCGATCGAGAAGCTGGTCGGCACCTACGTCGCCAACCGCGACGCCAAGGACGAGACCTTCCTCGACTACTACCGACGGGTCGGTGACAAGCCCTTCAAGGAGGCTCTCTATGCCGCTGCTTGAGAACGGACGTTTCGTCGCCGACACGTGGCGCGTGATCGGGGCCGACGAGGCGCTGCCGCTGGACGGCGACGTCATCGTCCCCGCGGCACGGCTGGAGGAGGCACTCGGGCTCGACCGCCACGGTCGCCTCGGCGTCCGCCTGGAGCCGGCCGACAAGGTCGAGCAGGTGGCACCCCATCTCGGCTCCCTCGACCTCGTCGCCCTCGCCTTCCCCGTCTTCAGCGACGGCCGCGCCTTCAGCACCGCCCGCCTGCTGCGGGATCGCTACGGCTTCGAGGGCAAGCTGCGTGCGGTCGGCCAGGTACTGGTCGACCAGTACCAGTACATGCGCCAGGTCGGCTTCGACAGCTTCGAGGTGCCCGAGGGCCGGGCGCTGCAAAGCTGGCGCAACGCCTCGGTCGAGGTCCCCCTCGCCTACCAGACCGACTACCGCGAGGCCGGCGCCACGGCGATCTGGCGCGCACGCCGTCAGGCACTGGCCATCGCGGCCGAGTAGCGCCCGTGGCATCGCCGAGGTAGGCGGCCCCGTACCGATGGGTTAGCCTCCGGGCCAAGGGACCTGGAGGCCCGCCTTCGTGACCGCACTCACGCTCACCCTGATCGGGCCCGACCGCCCGGGCCTCGTGCAGGCCGTCTCGGACCGTATAGCCGCCGTCGGCGGCAACTGGACCGAGAGCCGGATGGCGCGCCTCGCCGGACAGTTCGCCGGCATTCTCCTGATCGATGTGCCCGACGCCGAGATCGACGCCCTGGTCCGCGACCTGCAGGACCTGGAGACCGAGGGCCTCCGCGTCTCGATCGCGTCCGGCACGGCGGAGCAGGTACAGAAGCAGCGCGGCATGACGCTGGAGCTGATCGGGCACGACCATCCGGGCATCGTGCGCGACATCTCCCAGGTGCTGGCCGCTCGCGGCGTGAACATCGAGGAGCTGACGACCAGCCTCGAGAGTGCGTCCTTCGCCGGCGAGACGATGTTCAAGGCCGTCGTCCGTCTCAGCGCCCCGAACGATCTCGAAGCGCACGAGCTTCGTCATGCCCTGGAGACCATCGCCAACGATCTGATGGTCGACATCACGCTGGATGGTGCGGCGCGCTGAGCGCGGTCCGGTACCTCGCTGCAGGTCTTCTGCTCGTCCTCGCGGCGGTTGCCGTCGCCCAGCCCGCGACGGCCGACGACACCGCTTTCGAGCGCCGCACGCTGCTTATCGGCGGCACCAAACGTGCCTACTCGCTGCTGCGCCCCGCTGCGAGCGGTCCCCTGCCCGCGGTCGTCCTGATGCACGGTGCCCTGCAGGACCCGATCGCCTTCGCGCAGATGACCGGCTTTCCCGCCCTGGCCCAGCGCGAGGGCTTAGCGCTCGTCGTGCCGGAGACCTTCGACGGCCACTGGAACGACGGCAGGCGCATCGTCTTCTTCGGCATGCCGTCCATGGTCGACGATGTCGGCTTCCTGCAGCAGGTCATGGCCGATCTCGTCGCGGACGGTACCGCCCTCCCCGATGCCATCTATCTCGCCGGCTTCTCGAACGGCGGCCTGATGGCCCTCACCCTCGCCTGCCGACCGTCACCCGTCCGCCCCGCGGGCATCGTCACGGCAGCCGCCACCCTGCGGACCGCACTCGCACGGGACTGCAGGCCGCCCAAACCCCTGGCCGTCGTGACGGTCAACGGCACCGCCGACGGCCTGTTTCCCTTCGCGGGCGGCATGGGCATGGTCAACGGTCGCACCGGCGAGGCGATGCTGTCGGCCGCTGCCACGGCCGATCTGTTCGCGGCCTCGAACGGCTGTGGCCTGCAGGCGTCCGATCGGGTCAGCGGCTCGGTCGAGATCCGAGACTATCGGGGCTGCCCGTCTTCGGGATCCGTCCTTCAGCTCGCCCTGATCGCCGGCGGTCATCTCTGGCCGGCCGATCCGTCAGCGGCGTTCGGGACCGCGGCCGGCCTCGACAGTCCCGCGACGCTCGCCGAGCTGGCCTGGACCGTGTTCGATGTCGGTGCCGGCAGCACCGGTCAGTTGCCGGGTGACGCCGCCCGTATCAGCACCAGCCCGCCGGTGGCACCCGCCAGCACGCCCTGATCTGCCGGGGCCGGCTTCAGCATCGCCTGCAGCAGCTTCTCGTCCGCGGACCAGTACGGAACGTAGTAGTCGCGGTCGACGTCCATCATCAGCACCCGGCCGGTGACTGCGTCGTAGGCGCCGATCGGCGACACGTGCGGGCCGTCCCAGTCGCCCGTGAGCACGCCCTGATTGAAGTAGACCAGCGCCACGTCGCGGTCCGACGCCTCGTTGCCCGCCAGCAGCGCGCGCAGTCGGGCCAGCGTCGCGGGCGAATCGTCCTTGGGCTCGAACAGCTCGATCTCCGCCCCGTCGAGCTTGTAGGCCGCCAGCGATTCTCGCACGCCCTTCACCAGTTCCGGGAAGAGCACGCCGTCGCCCCCTTCCGCCCCCTTCGCCGTCCAGTCCGGATCGGCCACCGCCTCCAGCAGGCCGGCCTGCGTCACGAGCATGTCCTCCGACCCCGGCGGCACGCCGCGCACGAAGTTCATCGCCATGGTGACACTGGCGACCGAGCAGGCACTGCCCGTCGCCTGCGGCACGTAGAACTGCGCGAGCTTCCAGTAATCGGGCGCCGGCGACTTCCGCAGATAGTCCAGACTCTGCGTCATGGGCACCGCATCCGGCCCGAGCTTCGGCTTGCCTTCGTAAGCTTGTGCCGGGGCGACGAGTACGAGCCAAGCGATAGCGAGCAGGACTTTCATCAGAACCTCGTTGTTGGTCGCGCCAATCCGCTTCGGCAAGTATCCGGCGGTCAGCGTCTGACGCCGGCGGTGTCCTGTCGAGCAATAAGGCGGCACCGCGCCCCGTGGTAGCCCAGATGGATGGCCGTCGGGCTGGTTGACTCACCGTCCATGGAGGCACGCACGGATACGAATGGTTGTTTGGGCGTGAGCAGCGCACCGACCGCTGGTTGGTCCAGCTACCGATCGAAGTCTGCACCGTAGACCTCCACCAACATCGCTGAGTTCTTCAAGAGAAACGTGCCACAAGCCCCGCTCCGTCATGGCAATTGCAGATGATTGAAAAAACATTGAATTGACTTCCAGGGAATGCATGTAATTATATGAATCTTCACAATCAATGGAGTTCTAATACATATGCGAAGCACCTACAGTAAGAATTGCGTTGCCGGATGGTCCGTCCTCACGGGAAGAACACTGGCTTTTGCTGCCATCGGCCTAACTCTCCTCCTACCCATATCGGCAGCCCGAGCACAGCAGAAAGCATTACTTGAGAAGAGCGCGTCCTACGCGCTTGACAACAAGTTCCGAGCGTTTCGTGTGCCGGTACTCGATAGCACTGGAAAAGTAAAATATTTTGACGTTACGGTGACACTGAATGTTGCGGCAAACGGCACGCTCGGTACGTCTGCAACGGTTCAGGCAACGGCCTCGCCCAACATAACAACCCTCGTTGTCCCGCCGGGATCGTACCGCGCGCCGGATGGAACGACCTGCTCGGTCGCAAACATCAATCTGGCGAACGGTCGGGTGCAGAGTACGTTCGACTGCGCCCGCAGCGCTGTACAGGCCCAATTTGCCGTTGCCACCGGACCGGTGGCGTCAGGTCATCCATTTCTCGCACATTTGCAATCGAACGGCATCGACCAACTTCCGGAAGTCACGACCAAGACCTGGGGGCCTATACTGTCGGCGAGTTCATCGACAGTGTCGATAAACGGCTGTTCCTATTTCGCCACGACGAATCAAGACCAGTCCGTCGGCGCGGTGACGAACGGGAGCGTCGTGTCCGTCGCTCTGTACCGCCGGAACGTGTTCCAATGCGGGGTCAATCTGACCAAACAGTAGCGACCTGAGGCAAGTGGTCCGCTCCGCACTCTCCTGCTGCGGAACGGGCCTACCTCATGGGCCGCCTCGATGCCGTTGGCTCAGTTCCCGGTCCGGACCGCCGTCCGGATGGCGCGGCAGGTCGTCCGCGATCTCGAACCAGGGGATCCGGCTCTGTGTCCAGATGTGATAGTCCGGTCGGACGAGGGTCGGATCGTCGAGCGTGGCCAGGTTCACATCGACCAGATCCACACCGTCTTCCTTGAAGAGAAGCTGGGTTCCGCATTTGGAGCAGAACTCGCGCGAGCCGTGGGCACTCGACCGGAACGTCGCCGGCGGGGGCGATGACCAGCCGAAGGCTTGCGATGTGACGGTGAACCATGCCAGCACCGGGGCGCCCGCAGAACGCTGGCAAACGCGACAGTGGCAGTAGCCGGCATCGAGCGGCGTGCCCTCGACGCGATAGCGGACGGCACCGCAGAGGCAGCCCCCCTCGAGCGTCATGACCGATCTCCCAGCGATCCCGACGGCGCAGCATTCCAGACCCGGCCGGCGCCGGCAATCTGCCCTGCGCCGTGTCCTGGCCGCGGCGCTCGTCCTGATCGCCCTCGTCCTGAGTGCGGGTGCGCGAGCGGACGACGCCGCACCCTCGACCGACGAGACGCTGAACGAGATCAGCCGGAACCTCGATCGCATCACGGCCGAGTCCCAGGAGGTGAACACCCTGGGATGGCAGCAGCGCGACTGGAAGCCGCTCCGCGAACGGCTGGCCGCCCTGATCGCGCAGGCGGACGACCTCGACGTCGATCTGTCGAGCCGCCGTGAGCTTCTGGAAGCACAGCTCAAAGCGCTGGGCCCGGCACCCGGCGCTGGTGGACCGGCAGAGCCCGAGCTGGTCGCCAGTCACCGGACGAGCCTGCAGGCGGCCGTGACCGCCATCGAGGCCCAATCGCATACCGCGGCCCTTTACCGGATCCGCGCCACGCAACTGCTGCAGACCGTGGCGGCCGGTCAGCGGGAGCTGATCTGGCAGGTGCTGACGCTGCCGACACCGTTGCCGGTCCGGCCCGAAGTGTGGAGCCTCGCGCGCGATCAGCTCCAGGGTGTGGCCGACGATCTGATCACCGCGTTCGGACGGCTGCGCGACGATCTGCTCGACGCCACGCGCACAGGGCTGGCCGGACGCGGGTTCGGGCTCATCCTCGCCGCGGGCGTGCTCGCCTGGCTCCTGCAGCGCCGGCTGAGCCAGCGCATCCGTCGGCGCCTGCAGCGCACCTCGTCCACCCCGGACGAGCGGCGCCTGCTCGCCATGCAGAGATCGCTGCGCACCATCGCCGTGCCCGCCACCCTGCTGGGCACCTTCCTCTTCGTCGCGATGGCGTCCGATCTCGTGTTCGGCGAATCGAGCCGCCTGCTGCAGCGCCTCGTCACCGACCTGCTCCTGTTGATTTTGGGCTGCGCCCAGATCCACGCCGAGATCTCGCCCGGACAACCCGTCTTCGGCCTCCTCGACCTGCGCGACGACCGGCGCTGGCCCGCGACGCTGCGCCTGATGCTGTTCGGCGTGGTGGTGACCGTCACGGACTTCGTCAGCTTCGCCGCGTTCCGCGATCCCAAGGGCCAGCTCGAGCTGTTCAGCGCTCTGGCCCTGATCGCTTCGGTCCTTGCCGCCCTCCTGCTGCTGCCTTTGGCCCGCACCAGATGGTGGGGCATCGAATCGGCACCCGACGAGGCGCGCACCCGAACCGGGATCGTCCTGCGGCTGGGCCTGCTGCTCATGGGCGCCCTGCCGCTGCTGCTCGCCGTCACGGGCCATGCGGCGATGGCGATCTTTCTCCTTACACGCCTGCCCGCGCTGGCCGTCGTCCTGGTCGGCGCGCAGCAGGTCCGCCTGCTCGCCCGCCGGCTCCTGGGGCACATCATCCGCCCGCCGCCACCTAGTGCGGACGCCGACGAGGATGCGCCGGCCGAGCAGCCCGACACGGCGAACGCCCTGACCCGCTTCTGGGCGGGGCTCGTCCTCGACCTCGTCCTCGTCTTCCTCGTGGTCCCCTTGTGTCTCCAGGTCGTCGCCGCACCCAGCGCCCAGATCTCGGTCTGGATGACGACCCTCCTGCAGCCGATCCCGGTCGGCGGCACCACCATCTCCCTGCCGCAGATCATGACGGCCATGGTGGTGCTGGCCGGCGGCCTCATCGCGGCCGGGCGGATCCGCCGCTGGCTCAGCGAATCGATTCTCCCGCAGACCCAGGTCGACACCGGCCTGCAGACCTCGATCGCCGCCGGGGTCGGCTACACCGGCACGGCTCTGGCCGTCGTCCTGGCCCTCGGCGTGGCGGGCGTCAGCCTCAACAATGTCGCCATCGTCGCCGGCGCCCTCTCGGTCGGCATCGGCTTCGGCCTGCGCGCCATCGTCGAGAACTTCGTCGCCGGCCTCATCCTGCTCGTCGAACGCCCGATCCGCACCGGCGACTGGGTCGTCGTCGAGGGCATCGAGGGCACGGTGGGCCGCATCTCCGTCCGTGCCACCCAGATCGACACCTTCGACGCCGCCTCGGTGATCGTGCCGAACTCGGTCCTCGTCACCTCGCCCGTGACCAACTGGACGCTGGGCAACCGCCTCGCCCGGATCAAGATCCCGGTCGGCGTCGCCTACGGCACCGCGCCGCGCAAGGTGATCGACATCCTCCTCAACCTCGCCAACGCCCACCCCCAGGTGGTGAAGTACCCAGCACCCCAGGCCCTCTTCCTGGCTTTCGGCGACTCCTCGCTCGGCTTCGAGCTGCGCTGCCACGTGCGCGACGCCGACTTCATGGCCAGGGCCCGCAGCGAGCTGATGGTCGCGATCGACGACTCGCTGCGCAGCCACGGCATCGAGATCCCCTTCCCGCAGCGCGTGATCCACCGCGGCAAGGGCTGGGATTCGGCGACCCCGGCGTCCGAGTAGCGCCTACCTCAGCTCGACCAGCACCGGCGTGTGGTCCGACGCCTTGGGCTGGCGCCGCGGGTCCTTGTCGATCCGGCAGGCGACGAGCCGGTCCGCGGCCTGTGCGGACAGCAGGAAATGATCGATCCGGATACCGTGGTCGAGCTGGAAGGCACCGCCCTGATAGTCCCAGAAGGTGTAGGCCTTCTCCGTCGGGTGCAGGGCTCTGAACGCCTCCGTGTAGCCCAGCCACTCCAGGGCTCTGAACGCCGCCCGGCTCTCCGGCTGGAACAGCGCGTCGCCCAGCCAAGCCTTCGGGTCGTGGCAGTCGATCGGCTCCGGGATGACGTTGTAGTCGCCGCCCAGCACCACCGCGTCGTCGCCCTCCAGAAGCGTCGCCGCGTGCGCCCGCAGCCGCTCCATCCAGGCGAGCTTGTAGGCGAACTTCTCGGTCCCGATCGGATTGCCGTTCGGCAGGTAGATCGACGCCACGCGCACCCCGCCGACCGTCGCCTCCAGATAGCGCGCCTGCTCGTCGGAGGGATCGCCGGGCAGCCCCGTCAGCGGGTCCTCGATCCGCTCCTTCGCCAGGATCGCCACCCCGTTGTAGCTCTTCTGCCCGTGCGTCAGGACGTTGTAGCCGACCTCCTCGATCGCCTCGCGCGGGAACGCGCCGTCCACGCACTTGATCTCCTGCAACAGCACGACGTCCGGTGCCGCCGTCCGCAGCCAGTCCAGCACGTTCGGCAGCCGGGCATTGACCGAGTTCACGTTCCAGGTGGCGATCGTCGGCATCGGCGCTCCATATGGACCAATAGGACGCTAGCATCGTGCCGGCGCTGCGGCCACAACGGGGCCGGTCGGGGACGCCTGGAGAAGCGCATGGACGAGGTTTTCAGCCTGGATCGGATCATCGCCATGGACGCCGCCGAGGCGGAGGCCGCGGTCGGCCCGCGCCGCGCCCGCATCGACGGCCGCGTGATCGACCCCAGGATCCAGCTCTTCTCCGAATATCTCCTCACGCTCGGCCCGCAGGACCGGCTGCCGACGCCGACCGAGGCGCGCGCCCTCTTCACCGAGCTGACGCCGAAGATCGTCACCCCGCACCCGGCGCTGGCCCGCATCGAGGACTTCACCATCCCCGGCCCCGCCGGCCCGCTGCCGGCCCGCCTCTTCTCCCCGCGCCCCGCCGGCGCCACGCCGTCGCGCGTCCTCCTCTACCTCCACGGCGGCGGCTGGGTTCAGGGCAGCATCGAGATCTATACCGCCGCCTGCGGCAAGCTCGCCGCCTGGGGCGCCATGGCCGTCGTCGCCGTCGACTATCGCCTGGCCCCGGAGTCCCCCTTCCCCGCCGGCGTCGAGGACTGCCTCGCCGTCTGGCGCTGGCTGGCCACGAACGCGAGCTCTCTCGGCGGCGATCCGACGCGCATGGCGGTCGGCGGCGATTCCGCCGGCGGCAATCTCAGCGCCATCGTCTGCCAGCAGCTGGCCACGGACGAGCCCCGCCCCACGGCTCAGCTCCTCATCTACCCCTGGCTGGACGCGACCTTGAGCCTGCCCTCGGCCGTCGCCATGCCCGAGGCCTACATCCTGCCCCGCCCCTATCTCGAATGGTTCAAGGACCATTACCTCCCCGACCCGGTCCTGGCCCGCGATCCCCGCGTCTCGCCCTTCTTCACCGACGACCTCACCGGCCAGCCGCCGGCCATGATCGTCACCGCCGGCTTCGATCCCTTGCGCGACGACGGCGAGCTCTACGCCGACAAGCTCGGCACCGACGGCGTGCCCGTGACCTACCGGGAGTATGCGCCCGAGGTGCACGGCTTCATCAATTTCGGGCGGCTGACCCAAGCCGCCGACGGCTCGCTGCGCGAGATGGCGGCATGGCTGCGCGACACGCTGGGAGAGGATCGATGACCGCGACCCTGCCCGAGATCACGCTCGACTCCCTCTTCGTCTCCGACGGGGAAGCGCTCCGTCTCGTCCAGGGCTGGCGCGTCACCCGCGACGGCCGCACCATGGATCCGAAGGCGCAGCTCGTCGGCGAACTGGTGAAGCGCCTGCGCCCCCTCGACCAGCTCCCGACCCCGGAGGAATCCCGCCAGCAGTTCCGCAAGATGGTGGAGCTGATGGACAATCCGGGGCCCGGGGTGGCGGCGGTCGAGGACCTGACCTGCCCCGGCCCGGCCGGCACCCTCCGCCTCCGCCTGTGGCGGCCGAAGCCCAAGGGTGACACCCCGCTGCCGCTCCTCTTCTTCATCCACGGCGGCGGCTGGATCCAGGGCGACCTCGACACCCACGCCAATGTCTGCGCCAAGCTCGCCGCCTGGAGCGGCAGTCTGGTGCTGGCCGTCGACTACCGCCTGGCCCCGGCCGACCCGTTCCCCGCCGCCGTCGAGGACTGCCTCGCCGTCTGGCGCTGGCTTGCCGGCGAGACCGAAACACTCGGCGCTGACCCGGCACGGCTCTGCGTCGGCGGCGACTCCGCAGGCGGCAACCTCGCCGCCGTCCTCGCCCAGTCCGTCACCTCCCTGGGCCTGCCGCTACCGGCCGCCCAACTCCTGATCTACCCGTCCCTGGAGCTGGGCTGGGACCTCGCGTCCCACCGCTCGCACACCGACGCCTACGTCCTGCCCAAGATCCGGCTCGACTGGTACAGCCGCCTCTATCTGCCGAACCCGACGCTCTTCACCGACCCCCGCGTCTCGCCGCTGCGCACGCCGGACCTCGCCGGCCAGCCGCCCACCATGATCGTCATCGCCGGCTTCGATCCTTTGCGCGACGACGGCCTGATCTACGCCGGCCGCCTCGCCGCCGCCGGTGTGACCGTCCACCTGCGCGAATGGCCGGGCCAGCTCCACGCCTTCGTCTGCCTGACCAAGGTCATCCCGCAAGGCGACCTCGCCCTGCAGGAGTGCGCCGACTGGCTGACCGCAACGCTCGGAACCAGCACGCACGGGTGAGGCCGTAGGACATCGGGTCGATCTCGCCCGCCTAGAGGATGAAGTCTTCGGCCACCCACTGGGTCTTGGGGTCGAGCGTGTTGATCGCGATCTCCATCTCCGGCGTGACATCGCCTGCCAGGTTCACCGCGACGTAGGTGTCCCACTCACCGCCCGCGATGCGCACCTGCCCCGCATGGGTGAAGGGCTCGGTGCCGACGAAGTCCAGCGTGCCGGCATAGACTTTGGACAGGTCGATCCGGTCGCCGGCAGCCGTCCCGATACCTTCGAAGTCGTTGAGGTTGTCCCGCGCGAAGGACGTCGACTCCTGCCAGTCGTCGTAGGTGAAGCGGTCATGCCCGTCGCTGCCCCACATCTGGTCTGCGCCCGGTCCCCCGCGGATGGTATCGTCGCCTTCACCGCCCCAGATGTCGTCGGTACCGCCCCCACCGGCCAGAACGTCCCCGCCACGTCCGCCGTCGATGGTATCGTCGCCGCCGAGCCCATAGATCCTGTCGGCGCCGTCCCCGCCAAAAAGTTGGTTCGCCGCCCCGTCGCCGCCGATTTGGTCGTCGCCGCGTCCCCCCGTGACGACCTCGATCCCATAGAGCCAGTCCTTGCCATCAGCGCCATAGGCACGGCCGGCCTGAAGCGAGACCTGCACCGCTCCGCCCGCATCCGCGTAATGCGCTTCGTCCACGCCGGCACCGCCATAGAGGAAGTCGCTCCCAGCCCCTCCGGTGAGGAGATCGTCTCCGTCGCCGGCGCGGAGGGTGTCGTCGCCGTCACCGCCGTCGAGGCGGTTGGCCTCGGCGTCCCCCGTCAGCCGGTCGGCGTGGCCCGAACCCGTCAGGTTCTCGATCCCGACCAGGGTGTCGCGCCCCGCACCACGGGTGTCCTGTGGGCCGCCTACGGTGAGGTCGACCCGCACGCCCGATCCCGCGTCGACATAACTCGCCGTGTCCGTATAGCCGTCGGCGCCGTCGAGCCGGTCGTCGCCCGCCCCGCCGACGAGGATCGATCCCCACAGGCCGCCATGGAGGACGTCGTTGCCGGCATCGCCGAACAGGACGTCGTCGTCAAAGAAGCCGCCGGCTTCGAGGACATCGTTCCCACCACCGCCATGGATCGTGTCCGAGCCGAAGCCACCGTCGATGCGGTTAGCCGCACCATCGCCCGTCAGCCGGTCGTCGAACGAGCTTCCGGTGAGGTTCTCGATATGCACCAGCGTGTCGGTGCCCGCACCCCCGGTCGCCTGCGCCCCCGCCAGAGCGAGGCTCACGGTAACGTCGGCGGCGGCGGCCGTGTAGGCGGCGGTATCGCTACCGTCGCCGCCGTCGAGCACGTCACGCCCGGGGCCGCCCTCAAGGACGTCGTCGCCAGTCCCGCCCAGGAGCCGGTCGTTGCCCTCCCCGCCCAGCAGCAGATCGCGCCCGGCGCTACCCTGCAACAGGTCGTTGCCGCCGAGACCGCGAATCTGGTCGTTGCCCGCCAGGGCGTCGATGACGTCGCCAGCGGGCGTGCCCAGGAGACGATCGTCGCCCGCCGTCGGCACGTTCGGGATGTGCGCCTTCTGGCTCAGCTCGAAGGCCCCGGCATCCGGTGCCGTGCCGTCGGGCGCGGGACGGTCCGCACCGCGCTGGTCGTCAGCGCCGGCCGTCGCGGCGTCGGCGAAGGCCACCGCCGGATTGTCCGCCGCATCCCGTAAGCGTGCGACCCAGGTGCCGTTCGCCAGGACAAGCTTCGCGCCGCCCGTCTGTGGATCGACCGAAGCGAACACCTTTGCGGCGTCCGCGCCGACGATATCAGCCGTCATGGGGCCATTCAGCGTGCCGAGGACATTCTGGCCGTTGGAGATGATGTGAACGCCGTAGACGTCCGTGCCATAGGTGCCGTTACCGAGGACGACGCTGTTGGCGAGGTGCACGGTGCAGCCGTCGATGCCCCCGGACCTGTTACTGGTCACGGTCGAGCTCTCGACGTGCAAGCTCGCGTAGCCGAAGCTCATGATGGCGGCGCCGTCGCCGGAATTGTTCGCGACGGTGCTGTTGCGGAGGGTCAGCGGCCCGCCGGTGATGATCCCGCCACCACTGAACGCGTAGTTGCCGACGATGGCGGAATCGATGACGGTGACCGAGGCGTCGCTGGCCGCGATCCCCCCGCCGTATCCGTGGCCCGCACCCCCGTCGTGGCTACCGCGCTTGACGACATTGTCGGCGACGACGCTGCCCTGCAGGGTCAGCGAGTTGTGCCCGCCCGAAACGGAGATGCCGGCCCCGCTACCGGGATCTCCATAGGTGTAGCCGCCCGTTATCATCAGCCCCTGAAGTCGCGCATTCGCGTCGCCACCGACCTCCAGCACCCGGGCATAGACCGCATCATAGGTGTAGTCGCCCGAAGGCGGCCTGTCCGTCCGCTGGTCGATCGTCACCCCGACCCGGTCCCCATCCGGATCGCCCGCTATCGTGACGTCGTGTGTGATGTCGAGTTGGCCCTTGGTCAGCGCCAGCGTCTTGCCTTCCAGGGCCGCGGCAAAGGTGATGGTGTCCGCATCGGCTTGTGCGTTAGCTAGGCTCACTGCCTCGCGCAGGCTGAGCTTGCCGTCGCCGGCATCGACCGTGTCACTGGCCGTCGTGACCGTGAACGTCGCCATGGCTCACTCCGCTCCTTACGCAGCAGTAGGACGCGAATATTCCAGAAATCTTTTACATCACGTCGGCCTCGCAGGCATTGATCCAGGTCAACTGCCACCAGAATGAGGCTCGTGCCGCCGTTATGCGGGATGAAGGCTCCCGCCCTTTCGGCATGGGCACGAACATCTGCGGCGGTGCGAAAGCAGTCTGATCGGCAGCGCCGAGAGCCTCGAGTGATGGCGGGGTGGCTGACATTTGCGGACCCGCAAGCGACCGACCACGGCACAGCTGGCCAAGCGCGAGACCGACTTGACAGTCGCCTTGGATTAGGACTATGTTCTTATGCAATGGACGACACGCCCTACCGCCTCGACCCCGAGTTCCGCGCCGGCCGCAAGAAGCGGCGCCTCGTGCGGCTCATGGCGCTCGGTGCTTCGGCAGCGAAAGCGGCAGCCAAGCTCAACATCACCGACGCCGAACTCGACGCCTTCACCAAGGATCCGGACCTGCCGGATATGGTGGAAGCCTATCGCGAGATGTACGGCCTGCCCGAGGAGGAGATCCTCAAGCGGCTGCGCGACCTCGCGATCAAGATCCTGGTCGAGTCGGTCGAGGAACGCGATCCCAAGGTCTGCGCCTGGTTCTTCCGCGAACTGCAGCACGCCCGCAATCCTTGCGTGACGCTGGCGAAGTCCGTCATGCGCGCCCAGGAACGCGCCGCACGCGAGGCGGCGGAAGCCGAGACTTCACCGCCGCCGACAAAGGTGAAGCGGGTGCTCTACCCGCCACGCGCTTACGACGACCTCGA
>JAXMCK010000006.1:0-891069 GCA_046349395.1 Geminicoccaceae bacterium
TTGAGAACACGGGTTTGACCTTCGCGGGCTGGGATGCCTTGAAGTAGGGACGGTTCAAGAAAAAACATCGCTAACGCTGTCCAGATTTTGCCATTCGGTAGTATTAGTCGGCCAGCTGCGGTTTCCCACGCGGAAAGTAGCAAAAGGCGGGCAATGCCGTGGCAGTGGCCTCATGGTATGTTGGCGCGGACGCGTCCCGCCGGAGAAGTGGCGGGACGTGTCCGCCTCGGGCTTCGCTTAGAGATCGATCGCGTTCTGTCGTTCCCACTCGGAGAAGGACTGGCAGAACCTCGTCCACTCGTCGTTCTTGAGCTTGACGTAGGAGGTCGAGAACTCGTCGCCGAGGAGGGACTTCAGGGTCTTGTTGGCGTCGAAGGCGCGGATGGCATCCAGCATGTTGAGGGGCAGCTTCGGGGCGTTCTTCACCTTGTGGCCCTCGGCGTACATGTCGATGTCGAGACGCTTCGGGGGGATCGCCTGGTTCCTGATGCCGTCGAGGCCGGCGGCGATGAAGGCGGCTTGCAGGAGGTAGGGATTGGCGGCGCCGTCGGCGAGGCGGAACTCGAAGCGGCCCTTGTCGGGGACGCGGACCATGTGGGTGCGGTTGTTGCCGGACCAGGTGACGGTGTTGGGCGACCAGGTGGCACCGGAGAGGGTGCGGGGCGCGTTGATGCGCTTGTAGCTGTTGACGACGGGGTTGGTGATGGCGGCCAGCGACTCGGCGTGCTTCAGCACACCGCCCAGGAACTGGTAGGCGAGTGCGGAGAGACCCAGTTCGTCGTGGTCGTCGTGGAAGAGGTTGCGGCTGCCCTTCCACACCGAGAGGTGGATGTGGGCGCCGTTGCCGGTGAGGAAGGGGAACGGCTTCGGCATGAAGGTGGCGCGCAGGCCGTGCTTCTCGGCGATCGAGCGCACCATGTACTTGAAGAAGGCGTGCCGGTCGGCGGTGATGAGCGCGTTGTCGTAGCCCCAGTTCATCTCGAACTGGCCGTTCGCGTCCTCGTGGTCGTTCTGGTAGACGCCCCAGCCCAGCTTCAGCATCGCCTCGCAGATCTCGGCGATGACGTCGAAGCGGCGCATCAGCGCCTGCTGGTCGTAGCAGGGCTTCGGCGCGTTGTCGGCGTGGTCGGAGATGGCCGAGCCGTCGGCGCTCAAGAGGAAATACTCGGCCTCGACGCCGGTCTTGACGGTGTAGCCGGCGGCCTCGGCGGCGGCGACGGCGTTCTTCAGGACGATGCGCGGGGCGTGGCCGACGGGAGCACCGTTCATGTGCAGGTCGGCGGCGAGCCAGGCGACCTCGGGCTTCCAGGGAAGCTGGGTCAGGCTGTCCGGATCGGGGATGCCGAACATGTCCGGATGGGCCGGCGTCATGTCGAGATAGGTCGAGAAGCCGGCGAAGCCCGCCCCGTTCTCCTGCATCTCGGCGATGGCCGCGGCCGGTACCAGCTTCGAGCGCTGCACGCCGAAGAGGTCGGTGAAGCTGATCAGAAAGAACTTGATGCCCTGGTCTTTGGCGGCCTTCGCCAGGTCCTTCGCCATGGTGCCGTTTTCCCCGTTGTTTGGCCGGACCCTAGTGCAGCGACCGCCGGCAGGCCATGCCTTCCGTGCGGTGGCGGGAAGGCCCGGAAAGCATGGCAGGCGGCCGAAAGATCAGGGCAGCGGCTGGTGTGAGAGGTCGCAGGTGGTCGAGCCGCCGCCGACCTCGGCCGCCAGGATCGCCGGCTGGTCGGTCGAGGTGCCCTTGCTGCCCCAGAACAGGTTGAAGGTGCGCAGCGAGTTCGGCATCGAATGGATGCGCAGCCAGGACGAGGAGGAGCCGCAGGTGGCGATGTAGGTGCGCAATTGGCCCTCCTCGAAGGTCGGCGAGGGGCCGTTGGTCAGGTTGGCGTGGTGGTCGAAGTTCAGCGCCTCGGTGAAGGCGACGTGGCAGGTACGGCAGGCCGAGGCGTAGACCTTCTTGTAGTAGCGCGTCTCGGTCGTGGAGAGGCCCTGCCAGCTGGCCGGGAGATAGTTCTTATTGAGCGTGTGGCCCGACGCGTACCAGCCGGCGATCAGCTCCTTCTCGGCGGTGGTGGGCCCCGCCTTGAGGACGTTCTGGTTCAACTTGTAGATCGATTCCTTCTGCGCCGTCTCGCTCAGTGCCGTCTTGGTCGAGAAGACGAAGTTGCCGGTGTCGTAAGGCAGGAAGTGGGCGCCGATGTTGGCCGAGCCCGCACCTGTCGTGCCCAGCGCCTTGGTCGGGAAGCGGCCGGCATACTTGTCGCCGCCGTGGCAGGCGACGCAGACGCCGGGCACGAACTTCTCGGTGCGGCCGTCGAGGTTGATCGACGGCAACAGCTGGCCGCCGGGGCCGTAGATGAGGAAGCGGGTGAAGGGCTTGCCGCCGTTCACGCCGGCCGTGACGCCGTAGTCCATGGCGACGCAGGCGACGAGGTTCTTGCCGGCGATCGCGTTGTCGATCGCGGTGTCGGCGGCACCCTGCGTCTCGTTGGCCGGGCCCAGATGGTTGCAGACATAGGCCGCGGTCCGATCGGCGGCGTAGGACACCGAGTGGTGGCGGCGGGTGAGGTTGAGGTCGACGCGGTTGATGTAGGTGGCCGCCTCCTCGGTCTTCCCGGTCTCGAGGTAGGGCGCCATCTTGGTCGCCTTCTTCCAGTCGTCGAAGGTCGTCGGGGTCGTGAGCTCGCCCGTGGAGGTGCAGCCCTTGGCGGCCCCGATCGCCACATAGTAGCGGCAGGCCGAGAGCCTGGAATCGATGCCCTTGGCGGCGAGGAAGAGGTCGGACCCCGGCACGTTGTCGGACGGGAAGCCCGTCGGCGGCGGCAGGAAGAGGCCGACCTCGGTGCCGTTCTTCTTCGCCGACATGCCGGTGACGAGCGGTGCTGCACTGTCGGTCAGCACGACGCGCAGGCTGCCCCAGGTGGTGGTGTCCTCCGGCAGCAGGAAGGTGGTCGTCAGCCCCTCGCAGGTGAACTTGATCGCGGCCCCGCCCGGCTGGCCGAAGCTGAAATGGCCGAAGGCATTGACGGTGATCGGGCCCTCGATCGCCGTGTTGGAGCCGTTCAGGAGGGTCGCCTTGGGCGAGACGACCTTGCCGAAGAACTCGTTGTTGACGCCGCAGGGATTGCCGTCGGCCAGCACCAGCCGGCCGGCGATCGCCTCGCGGTCCTGGATGCCGAACATGATCGGGTTGAAGGCGGCAGCGTTGTTCATGACGATGCCGGTGTCGCACTGCCCGAAGGGGTAGAGCGAGCTGGCCCGGCAAAAAACGTCGTAGGTGCCGTTCGGCACGTTCGGCACGGTGAAGAAGCCGCGGACGGTCGACTTCACGGTCGAGGTGACGGCGTTGGTCGAGGTGTTCTTCAGGAAGGCCTCGGCACCCGCCAGATAGACGCCGTTGTCGAGACCGTCGGTGCTGTCGGGTGGGACGTAGTACCCGCTGCGGATGTCGGCCGTGTAGAAGTTGCCGGACGGTGCGGAGGCGGCCGGCGCCTTCAGGGTGACGGAAGCCGGGATGTCCGGTGCGGTGCCGATCGTGTCGGTGTTCACCGCGACGCGGCGCTCGGTGTAGCCGCCCTTGCCGTTGGACACGAGGACGTAGGCGAAGTGCAGGCCCGGCCCGCCCGGCAATTGCCAGGACATGGTCTTGCCGCTTGTGCTGAGGATCTTCCCGTCGGTCACCCGCCAGGCGTAGCTCAGCGTGCTGCCCTTGGGGTCGGAGGCGGTGGCCGTCACCGTGACGGTGGGTCCGGCCGCGTCGGCAGGACGAGGGGACGATCCGAGGACACCGGCGATCACGCCCAGTGCCAGCGCCAGAAGGCGTCTGACCGACATCGTTCGCTTCCCCCCATGCCGCGAGCCGCCGCTGCCGGCTCGCCGAACGGGGCAAGATTCCGCCGCGCCCTAGGGGCTGTCCATCAATTTATCTGAATGTTCCGAGGCGCTGCACGCCACCGCCGCTCGCGTGAAGGGGCCGCGGCGACGATGTTCAATAGGCCCGCGTGAACCCGCCGTCGTGGAGGATGTTGAGCCCGGTCATGTGGTCCGAGAACGATGACAGCAGTCCGTCCACGGCGACCGCGACCTCCTCGGGCCGGGCGTATTTCCGTAGCGGGACGTTCGCGGTCTCCTCCGCGAGGCGCTCCTCGTAGCTCATCCCCGATGCGGCGGCACGGCGCTCGATACCGGCCACGTACCAGGGCGAGAGCGTGCCACCCAGCGAGAGCGTGTTGACGTGGATGCCCTGCTCTCCGAGTGCGAAGGCGAGCGTCTTGGCCTCGGCCAACCAGGCGCAGCGGATCACGTTGCTGGTCGCGTAGTGGCCCAGCACCTGGGCCGAGGAGATGCCCGAGACGATCACGACCTTGCACCGCCGGCCGCTCCGGGGGTCGGGCCGCATGGTCGCGAGTGCCGCCTTGAGCAGGGCCAGAGGGCCAACGAAGCTGGTCTGGAAGATCTCGCGCCATGTTTCGGCGGACGGCAGCGGGTCGTTGGTGGCGTGCGGCTGGGGCGGCATCAGCACGGCCCCGTCCAGGGCGACGCCCCTCGCCGCCAGATCCCGTGCGAAGGCCTCGACCGAGGCGTCGCTCGCCATGTCCACGGCGATCCAGGAGCAAGCGGGACGGCACCCGGCTGCCGTCAGTTCCTCGCCGAGCGACCGCAGCCTGCCCTCGTCGCGGGCGGCTAGAACGAGCGAGCACCCGCCTCGCGCCAGCCTGGCGCAGACAGCGCGCCCGATGCCGCCGGTGGCACCCGTGACGAGCACGGTCCTGGGCTCAGTCATGCCGGTCCTCCTCTGCCAGCGCCCACACCAGCCCCGTGGGCGGAGCGAGCATAGGGGTGCCGGCGCTCGGGCGAGAAGAGTGCTCGGCCACGACCAAGCCCGGGCGGTGACCCAGACTCTCCCGGATGGTCGAGTTCTCGCCCGATCTGGAGGGAGCCTTGGCCGAGATCGCGGCTCCAACGAGGCGGCCGGTCGTCGGTCGTTCGGGTTAGGGCCCGAAGTCCGTCAGCGACCTACGACAGCGTCGTTGCAGCTTGCCGCAGGGGGCTGTCTATTGCCTGTTCGACCTATGCTGCCCGGAGGTCCGGCCCTCGGGGTCGACAGGAGGTGAGCCATGCCGAAGATCGACGTCGCCGCTCTGCCCTTCGTCGCGCGCGGGGGCTATCCGCCGCCGCACGACAGGCTGGTCGAGGGTCGCTCGCGCAAGCGTCTGGGCGACGAGGCCGGCCTGACGCAGTTCGGCGTCAACCTGTCGAGGCTCACGCCCGGCGCCTTCTCGTCGCTGCGGCATTGGCACGAGAACCAGGACGAATTCGTGTTCGTGCTCGAAGGCGAGCTGACGCTGATCGAGGACGATAGCGAGACCGTGCTGCGGCCGGGCGATGCGGCGGGTTTCAAGGCGGGCGTCGCCAACGGCCATCATCTGGTCAACCGCTCGACCGGCGATGCCCTCTATCTCGAGATCGGCACGCGCACGCCGCACGAACGCGCACACTTTTCCGACGTCGATCTCGTCGCCGAAGCGGACGAGGCGGGTGTCCGTTACACCCGAAAGGACGGTGGGCCGCTGTGACCAGTCCCGGACCGCTCAGTAGGTCGCCTTGCCCGGGATCCAGCTCGTACCGGCGAGGGGCACCTCGGCCATGGCGGCGGCTTCGACGGTCAGAGCCACGAGGTCCTCGGGCTCGAGGTTGAGGACGTGGCTCTTGCCGCAGGCGCGGGCCAGGGTCTGAAGCTCCAGGACCATGACGGTGAGGTAGTTCTTGAGCAGGCGCGCACCGTGCTCGGGCGGGAGGCGCTTCTGCAGCTCGGGGTCCTGGGTGGTGATGCCGGGCGGGCAGCGGCCGGTGTGGCAGTGGTGGCAGAAGCCAGGGGCAGTGCCGAGGGCGGCGTAGTCCTCGTGCCAAGCGTCGGAATTGCAGCCCAGGGCGATCATCGAGGCGACGCCGATCGAGACGGCGTCGGCACCGAGCGCCAGGGCCTTGGCGACGTCGGCGCCGGAGCGGATGCCGCCCGAGACGATGAGCTGCACCTTGCGGTGCATGCCGAGCTCCTGGAGCGTCTTCACGGCGAGGCGCGTGGCGGGGAGTGTCGGGATGCCGACATGCTCGATGAAGACGTCCTGGGTGGCCGCGGTCCCACCCTGCATGCCGTCGACGACGATGACGTCGGCCCCGGCCTTCACCGCCAGCGCCACGTCGTACTGGACGCGGGTGGCACCCACCTTGACGTAGATCGGCTTCTGCCAGTCGGTGATCTCGCGCAGCTCGTGGATCTTGATCTCGAGATCGTCGGGGCCGGTCCAGTCGGGGTGACGGCAGGCGCTGCGCTGGTCGATGCCGACCGGCAGGTTGCGCATGTTGGCGACGCGCTGGGTGATCTTCTGGCCCAGCAGCATGCCGCCGCCGCCGGGCTTCGCCCCCTGGCCGACCACGACCTCGATGGCGTCGCAGCGGCGGAGATCGTCGGGATTCAGGCCGTAGCGCGAGGGCAGGACCTGGTAGACGAGGGTCTTCGACGAGCGGCGCTCCTCGTCGGTCATGCCGCCGTCGCCGGTGGTGGTGGAGGTGCCCATAGCTGTGGCGGCGAGGCCCAGGGCCTCCTTGGCGTTGGCGCCCAGCGCGCCGAAGCTCATGCCGGCGATGGTGATCGGGATCTTCAGCTCGATCGGCTTCGCACCGTGATGGCCGCCCAGCGAGACGTCGGTCGCACAGCGCTCGCGGTACCCTTCGAGCGGGTAGCGCGACATCGAAGCACCCAGCAGCAGCAGGTCGTCGAAGGTCGGGAGCTTCCGCTTCGCGCCGTAGCCGCGGATCTCGTAGACGCCGGCGTCGGCCGCGCGCTGGATCTCGCGCACGACCTGCGGCGGGAAGCTGTGGGACGGGCGCGAGGTGCCGTCGTCGCTCATGCGGGGGGCTCCGGCCGGCTCAGTAGGAGGCGGCGTGGTCGACGTGGAAATTGTAGAGGCGGCGGGCACTGCCGTAGCGCTTGAAGCTCCTGGGATCGGCGTCGAAGCCGGCGGCGTCGAGGAGGCGCTTCAGGTCGGCAACGTGCTCGTCGCGGAGCGGCTTCTCGATGCAGTCGGCACCGAGGCTGCCGACCTTGCCGCGGACGTAGAGCCGGGCCTCGTAGATCGAATCGCCGAGGTCGGCCCCGGCGTCGCCCAGGACGACGAGATTGCCGGTCTGGGCCATGAAGGCGCTCATGTGGCCGACCGAGCCGCGGACGACGATGTCGATGCCCTTCATCGAGATGCCGGTGCGGGACGAGCTGTCGCCCTCGACGATGAGGAGGCCGCCGCGGCCGGAAGCGCCGGCACCCTGGGCGCAGTTGCCCTTCACCCGGACGATGCCGGACATCATGTTCTCGGCGACGGCCGGGCCGGCATGGCCGTCGATGACGATCTCGGCCTGCTTGTTCATACCGCCGCAGTAGAAGCCGACATGGCCCTTCACGGCGATGCGGATGGGGGCGTCGACGCCGGCGGCGACGGCGTGGGCGCCCATGGGATTGGTGATCTGCCAGTCGACCTCGTTGGTGCCGGGCGGCAGTGCGTGCAGGCGCGCGTTGAGGTCGCGCAGGCTCGTGGAGCCCAGATCGATCGCCGGCATCAGTGGCTGCCCCAGCTGTAGACCTGGGCGGGTGCGGGCTCCCAGATGCGAGCCTTGTCGGCCCCCGGCAGGCGGGCGATGGCGCGAAACTCGGTCGCCATGGCGACCCAGTCGTCGGTCTCGGCGAGCACGGCGTGCTTGCAGGCGATCGGATCGCGCAGGACCGCGAAGCCGTCGGAGGTGCCCACACAGAAGGTGTAGAAGCCGTCGAGGTCCTTGATGCCGGCTTCGAGCGCCTCCTTGAGGGTCGCACCCTGGCGCAGGCGCCAGGTCAGGTAGCCGGCGGCGACCTCGGTGTCGTTGTCGGTCTGGAAGGTGATCCCTTCCCGCTTTAGCTCCTCGCGCAGGCGGTTGTGGTTGCTGAGCGAGCCGTTGTGCACGAGGCAGAGATCCATGCCCGTCGAAAAGGGGTGGCTGTGCTCGGTGGTGACGGCACTCTCGGTCGCCATGCGGGTGTGGCCGATGGCGTGCGTGCCGCTGATGTCGCCCAAGTGGAAGCGGGCGGCGACGTCGCGCGGCAGGCCCTTCTCCTTGAAGATCTCGATCGTGTGGCCGGCCGACATGATGCGCAGCTCGGGCCGGTTCGCCTGCAGCCAGTGGTGGATCTGGTCGAAGCTCTCGTGGACGACGAGCACGGCGTGGCTGGCGCGGACCTCGAGCGAGGCGACGTCGCCGAGATCCTTGGCGAGCTCGCTCTGCAGGGCGTGCCAGTTGCAGTCCGGATCGGGACTGAAGAGGACGAGCTTCACCGCGTCCGAGGGGGCCGGATCGCGGTACACCGCGATGCCCGCGCTGTCGGGGCCGCGCTCGGTCATCTCGACCAGCATGGTGGAGATCAGCTCGCCCAGCCGGGGGCGCAGCTCGCTGCTCTTCGTGTAGAGACCGACAATACCGCACATGGCTTTCGTCCCGCCGCCAGAGCGCCATCCTAGCGCGCCCCCGCAGGTGCAACAAGGGAACAAATATTTCCTCTGGGGAACTAGGCTTCGGATGACTGCGGCGCCTTGACAGGCCGGGCCGGACCGGTCAGCGTCCACCCTCAGGAAAAAAGATTGCCCGGTGCGCAACAAGCACGTGCCGGCAGACGGGGATGGCCATGGCCGCTCAGCGCGACCCGAGGATCGACGCCCTCTACTCGTCCGACCGCCGCAATGCCTGGCTGTTCGTGGCAGCGTTGTGGCTCAGCGTGCTGTTCGTCCTCTACGAGGTCTGGACCCTCGTCCCCGACACGGGCGTGCGCGTCGTGCTGGCTGTCTCGGCCCTGCTGGTCCTCGTCTTCAACACCGCGTCCATCGGGGCCATGGTCAAGCACTACGCCGAGGACAAGGACTTCATCTACGGGCTGGACCTGCGCCATCAGGACGCCGGCCGCCGCGACTGACCCGAGACGGCATCAGGGGGAGGAGAACGAGATGGCCCGACCCGGTTACCAGCCCCCGTCGCAGGGCAAGACGGGGCAGTTGTTCGACACCGCGTTCATCATCGTGCTCGTCTACGTGGCCCTGTTCCTGCCGTTGGTGCTGGGGCTGACCGGTGGGCAGACCTACAATATCGAGGTGCCGGACCAGACCTGGGCCGGGCTCGGCCAGAACGCGACGATGCAGGCGCAGTGGGAGAAGCTCGACTTCACGCCCGAGACGGCCGCACCGATCATCACCAAGCGCTTCGACTACACGATCAACCCGATCTGGCTGGCGATCACCATCATCGTCATCGTCGGCTACTTCGTCTTCCTCGTCCGCTACTCGGACCGCGAGTACCGGGACGTGATCGCCGAGAAGTTCGACGGGCCGAAGAGGCGCTGAGATGAGCATCTGGCAGCTGACCGAATACGCCGCCTGGGCCGTCTCGGCCCTGATCTTCCTCTGGATGATCCTGGACGCGATCCGCGTCGGTAAGGACTATTCGGAGGACGTGCTGCTGTCGTCCCGCGAGGGCGAGCTCGAGCTCGAGACCGAGCGCGCCGAGCATGGCGGGAGGTACTGAGGCCATGGCGACGGTGGTCGGCAGCGGCGGCACCGAGGAGCGCCTCTCACTCCTGCGCGTGCTGGGTCCCATCCATGTCTGGGCTCTGGGCGTGGGCATCGTCCTCGTCGGCGAGTTCATGGGCTGGAACTTCTCGGTCGGCAAAGGCGGGGCACTGGGTGCGCTCATCGCCTGCTGGGTCATCGGTCTGCTCTATACCTGCGTGGCGATGATCGACTCCGAGGTCACCTCGACGGTGGCAGCGGCGGGCGGCCAGTACGCGCAGGCCAAGCACATCGTCGGGCCGCTGATGGCCTTCAATGTCGGCCTCTACCTCGTCATGGCCTACACCATGCTGGAGGCGGGCAACGCGCTGATCGTCGGCGATCTCATGCGCGTGCTGGCCGAGCAGACGGGCTACACGGAGCTGAACCCCAGGCCGTTCGTGGTGCTGACGATCGCGATCCTGGCACTGCTCAACTATCGCGGCGTGTTCATGACGCTGACCGTGAACTTCGTCATCACGGCCATCGCCTGCCTCTCGATCGTCGTCCTCTTCGTCTGGGCGCAGCCCTGGTCGCCGGGGGCTCACCTCTTCCACAGCGAGCTTCTGACCGGCCTGCCCTATGGCTGGATCGGTGCCATCGCCGCCTTCCAGTTCGGCATCTGGTATTATCTCGGCATCGAGGGCACCTGCCAGGCGGCCGAGGAGGTGCGCTCGCCGGCACGCTCCCTCCCCTTCGGCACCATGAGCGGCATCATCACGCTGCTGATCGCCGCCACGCTGACCTGGTACGTGGCGTCGGGCATCCTGCCCTGGGAGTATCTGGGTCAGGCCTACACGCCGCTCTACGACGCGGCCCGACTGACGGGCTCGACCTTCCTCACCGTGCTGCTGTTCATCGGCACGCTGTTCTCGGCCATCGCATCCGCCAACGGCTGCATCAACGACGCGGCGCGGGCTTGGTTCTCGATGGGGCGCGACCGCTACATGCCGATCTGGTTCGGGGCGGTGCATCCGCGCTACCGGACTCCCTACCGGTCGATCATGTTCCTGATACCGATCGCGGCGTCCTTCGCCTTCACGGGCCTGCTCGACCAGGTGATCACCTTCTCGATCATCTCAGGCCTGCTCGGCTACACCTTCATGCCGATCAACATGTGGATGTTCCGGAAGAAGTGGCCCTTGGGCTCGATCAAGCGGGGCTACATCCACCCCTACCATCCGTTGCCGGCGATCGTGCTGCTGCTGCTCTGCATCGCCACCTACTTCGCGACGTTCCTTGGCTACGGGCCGCAGCTGCTGGCGATGATGGCGTTCTACATCGGCGCCTCGCTCTGGTTCGCGTTCCACCGCTACAAGTTCGTCCGCCGCGGCGACCAGTTCACGATGCCCTGGCCGAAGCCGCTGGGTTACTGAGGAGGTCCGCTCCCATGCTCAGCCGAATCCTGTGCGCCACCGACGGGTCGAAGATCTCGGAGAAGGCGGTCGCGTTCGCGGTGAGCCTCGCCGGGCAGCTCAAGGTGCCGCTGACCTTCGTCACCGTCGCGACCGTCTCGGCCCAGACCGCGGCCAAGAGTGCGTTCTGGGACACGACACTGCTCGATGCGGCCGACGCGCAGACGCAGGTCGAGCTCGGGGCAGCGGCCAAGGCAGCGAAGGCCGCCGGGCTGACCCAGGTCGACTATGCGGTGACGCAGGGGCGGCACATCGGCAAGGCGATCGCCGCTTTCGCGAGCAGCCACAATTGCGATCACATCGTGATGGGCAGCCACGGGGCGACGGGCCTCGAGCGCCTGATGCTGGGCTCGGTGGCCCAGGACGTGGTCGCGGCAGCACACTGCCCCGTCACCATCGTCCGCTGAGGGCTCCCGCCCCTTGCAGGAGCTGCTGCTCCTGGCGGTCGGGGCCGGGATGGCCCTTCTCGTCTGGCGCTGGCGGGCCGACCAGCAGGCGCTTAAGGCGCGCCGCTCGCACTTCCTCGACCTCGTCCTGCCGCTGCTCGACTCCGGCCTCATAACGCAGGACGGGGCCGACTATCCGAGCCTGTCCGGCGTATGGCGCGGCGTGCAGGTCGAGATCCGGCCGATCGCCGACAGCATCGCCGTGCGCAAGCTGCCGGCCTTGTGGCTGTCGGTCAGCCTCGTGGCACCCACGGGCCAGGACGTGACGCTGGACGCGCTGCAGCGCGCCAGCGGGGTCGAGTACTGGTCGCCCTCGGCCGACCTGCCGCGGACGTTGCCGGTACCGGCGGGATGGCCGGAGACGGTGCGCCTCGCGGCGGATGGCGAGCCAGGGCAAATGCTGGCGCGAGTGGCCGAGGCCGGGAGCACCTTCTTCGCCGATGCACGCGCGAAGGAGTTGCTCGTGACGCCGAAGGGCGTGCGGCTCGTGGTGATGCTCGACGAAGGTGCCCGCGGACCTTACCTGCTGCTCCGTCAGGCGGAGTTCGCGCTCGACAGATTGCCTGCGGACGTTGTGGAGGCGCTGCTTCTCCGTGCCCAGGATCTGCTGCATCGCCTGCAGGAGCCATGAAGCGACCGCCCTCCCCCTATCTCGTGCTGGCCGCGGCCGTTCTGCTGCCAGGGTGCGGGCACGTCCTGGCCGGTCACCCGCAGCGGGGCCTCGGCTTCCTTATGTTCACGCTGATGCTGGGCACTGTGACCTGGCATCTCAGCACGCCCGAGACGTCCCTCATCGGCCGCTGGGCGGGCGGGCTGTTCATCTACGCGCTGTCGATTCCGGACGCGTACAGGATCGCGCGGGTGAACTACGAGCGGTGGCGGCGAAGCAGTGAGGCGCCTCGGGCGGCAGGAGCGCCCTAGCAGCCTAGCGGGAAAGAGCGACGATGAAGGTCAGGATGAAGCGGCCCGTGCACCCCGGCGATTTCGTGAAGCACGAGATCCTAGTTCCGGCGGGACTGAGTGTGACCCACGCGGCGAAGGCGCTGGGCGTGACGCGTCAGGCTCTGTAGGTGCTGTTGAACCAGCGGGTCGACCTGTCGCCCGAAATGGCGCTGCGGATCGAGAAGGCGTTCGACGTGTCGATGGACACGCTGCTGCGCATGCTGACCAGCTTCGCCATCGCGAAGCAGCGCCAGAACGAGGGCCAGATCAACGTGTCGCGTTGGGTCGCGCCCGCCGGCTGACGCGTCACCGCCGCCGGCAGGCCCAGGAACGCTAAATGCGCGACGTCCGCTCAGCCGGGCTGGCGCATCATCATGCGGAACTCGAAGGGATCCGTCTTGCCGTCCTTGTTGCGGTCGGCGGTGGCGAACTGCTTCTGGTGGGCTTCCATGAACTCGGCATGGGTGACGACACCGTTGCCGTCGAGGTCGAAGGAGGCGTAGCGCGCCTCGCGGCGGGCCTGGCGCTTCCCGGCCATGGCGGGATTGGTGGCACCCGGGCCCACGCCCATGTCGACGGCCAGGAACTCCTCCAGCGTGATCTCGTCGTCCTGGTCGGCGTCCATCGCGGCGAACACGGCCTCGGCCTGCTCGGCCGCCTCCTCGGCGCTGACGGTGCCGTCCTCGTTGGTGTCGATCATGGTGAAGCGCTGCATGAAGGGCGGCTGACCGCCCTGCCAGCCCTGGCCCATCATGCCGCGGCCCTGACCCATGCCCTGGCCATAGCCCTGACCGCCGCCCTGCATGCCGCCGCAATTGCCTTGGCCCTGGCCCCAGCCTTGGCCGTTGCCCTGACCCCAGCCCTGTCCGCCCTGGCCCATGCCCTGGCCGCCGCCCTGCATGCCGCAGGCGCCCTGACCCCAGCCGGGCCCGCCGCCATTCCCCTGCTGTGCCGAGGCGGCGGCACCCACGCCGATCGCGAGGGCGGTGCCGAGAAGAAGAACGGCAAGCTGCTTTCCGTGACGCATCATTCCCACTCCGCCGCGAGAGCCGGTGCCGTGGCGCCACGCGCCCATCCTTTGCGGATCCAACGCGGGTCTCGCGCTTATTCAATTATCCTAATGTAGAACGGAGACGACGTTCTTCAACGCGACCTCCGGGGTCGTCGAGCGCGCGCCACCTCCGCATTATTGCGAGGGCTGCAGCGGATACTCACGTGTCGACCCGCATCAGACTTCCTCGACAGCACCGGCAGCCCGGTCGATCGCGGCGGCGATGGCGCGGATCTCGGCATCCGACACCTCGCGGCCTTCGAAGCGGAGGCGCACGGCGGTCGCCAGGTTCTCCATGGCACGGACGATCCGAGGCGGCAGGCCGCCACGGGAGGCCGGCCCCTCGGCAAGGCGCGCCAGGATGGCATCGAGGGTGGACCGGCTCGCTTCGAGCGCGGTCCTGCCCTCCTCGGTCAGGGCGTAGAGCCGGCGCCCGGCCCGCTCCTCGCTGACCGTGGCATGACCCAGCTCCTCCAGGAGGGTCAGCGTGGGATAGACCACGCCGGGGCTCGGGCTGTAGCCGCCGCCTACCCGCTCCTCCAGGGCCTTGATGATCTCGTAGCCGTGGCGCGGCCGGTCGGCCAGGAGCTGCATCACGATGAGCCGCAGGTCGCCGCTCTCGAACATGCGTCCCCGGCCGCGACCGCGCCCACGGCCGCCGCCGAAGCAGGGTCCGCCACCGAACATTCCAGGCACATCGCGTCGCGCCACGGCTTCTTCCCGTTCTCGCCCGGCCATCAGCCGATCCGGATGCTGGTATCGCTGAGGAAGGCGTAGGGCGGAACCGGCAGGTTGGCCGGCGCCGGTCCTTTCCTGATCCGCCCCGAGGTGTCGTACTGGCTGCCGTGGCAGGCGCAGAACCAGCCGCCGAATTCGCCCCGCGTCTCGCCCGTGCGGCTGCCGCCGGGCACGCAGCCCAGATGGGTGCAGACGGCACTGACCACGAGCCATGCCTCGTGGCCGTCCTTGACCCGGTCGGTGTCGGCCTGCGGGTCGCGCAGGGCGGCGAGGTCGGCGGCACGCGCTTCCTCGATCTCGGCCGGCGTCCGATGGCGGACGAAAACGGGCCGGCCCTGCCAGGAGACGATGATGCCCTGGCCCGGCTGGATCGGGGCCAGATCGACCTCGGTCTGGGCGAGGGCCAGGACGTCGGCGGACGGGTTCATGCTGTCGATCAGCGGCCAAGCCATCGCACCCACGCCGACGAGGGCCGTGGTGGTGGAGAGCAGGGCCAGGAAGTCGCGGCGTGCCTGGGACGGATCGCCGCCCGGATGACCGGCCGGGAGCGGTAGCGCGGTGCTCATGATCTCACCCCTCCTCGGACAGGGGCGCCCGATCGCTCCGATCGGCGCAACGGGTGCGATGGCGGTGGCCGCCGCGGCACCAGCGAGCGTCGGCCGTGCCGGCTTCGGGCAGATCGGCATGCTCGGGGACGAGGCCGTAGACGACGTGGCCGGCTGGGTTCCTCGATTCGACGAGGACGCCCATCTCGGTCAGCAGTCGCAGCATGGGATAGACGGATGCCGGGCCGGCCAAGCGGTCGTCGACCCCGCGGGCCGCAAGGCTCTGGATGATGGCGGCACCGGTGAGGGGACCCTCGGCGATCCGTCCGACAATCTGCCGGCGCAGCCACACGGTGCCGCCGTGACCTCCTTCCCCGTGGCGTCGGTGCCGTCGACGGTGTCCGTGGTGGCAGGAGCCGGCGTCGAACGCGGCCCGCCTGCAGTGACCGAAAGGCATGGCCCATCTCCATATGAAGTTGTGCGAGCCGGATCCTGTCGCTCCAGCTCGATGATTCGACGTACGCTCACGATATATCTTAGAGTATCGCGATTTTGCGGGAACGGCCATGCTCGACGGGTCGGCCCTTGCCGGTGGCCGTCGAGGGGTCTCTCATGCGAGGATCCCCACCCCGACCTCGCACGGCAGGAGCCACGGCATGGACGACGCGAATCGGAACAGCGGCGGTACCGGCCCCGTGCCGCCCTTCGCCATCGACTCGGTGCCGTGGGAGGAGTGGTCGCGGGGGCGGTTCGGGAGCCGGCTGCGGCGGCTGACGGACCGGGGCGGCGGGTCGCATGTGGGGGTGGCGGTGGAAGAGCTGCCGCCCGGCAAGCAGAGCTGCCCGGCGCACTATCACTTCCTCGAAGAGGAGCACATCATCGCCCTCGACGGCGAGGCGACGTTGCGGCTGGGCGAGGAGACCTACCCGATCCGGGCCGGCGACTATGTCTGCTTCCCGGCCGGGCAGAAGGCGGCCCATGCGCTGATCAACACGAGCGACGCACCCTTCCGCTTCATCGTTATCGGCGAGCGCAACCGGAACGAGGTGATCGTCTATCCCGACTCGGGGAAGCTCGGCGTGCGGCTGATGGACGAGCGCTACCGCACGGACGCTACCGTGGACTACTGGGACGGCGAGGCGGACGAGCCTGGGGACGACAGGGCCTGAGGGCGGACCGTAGGCGGGCCGGCGGCGATCCTGCTACGGATCGCGCATGGAGCTGCCCACCCACGGCCGTTACGACTACCTGCCGATCACGGCGCGGCCGGACTTCTCATGGCCGGGCGGGCGGCGGCTGGCGTTCTATATCGGGCTCAATCTGGAGCACTTCGCCTTCGGCGAGGGGCTGGGGGCGGAGCTGGCGCCGGGTGGGCCGCCGCCCGATGTGCTGAACCATGCGTGGCGCGACTACGGCAACCGCGTCGGGGCCTGGCGGATGCTGGAGTTGCTCGACGAGCTCCGGCTGTCGGCGACGGTGCTCGTGAATACCGCCATGTACGACTACGCGCCGGCGCTGGTGGAGGCGCATCGGGCGCGCGGTGACGAGGTCGCGGCGCACGGGCGAACCAACAGCGAGCGGCAGGGCGTGCTCGACGAGAGTGCCGAGCGGCGGCTGATCCAGGAGGTGACCGACGAGATCGCGCGGCAGGAGGGAGCGGCGCCCGCCGGGTGGCTCGGCCCCTGGATCTCGCAGAGCCGGGTGACACCCGACCTGCTGCAGGAGGCGGGGTACAGGTACCTCCTCGACTGGTGCATGGACGACCAGCCGGTCTGGATGCGGACGCGGGGCGGGCGAATCCTGTCCGTACCCTATGCGCAGGAGCTGAACGACATTCCGGCGATCGTGGCGCGGAAAGTGTCGGGGCGGGACTTCGCCGACATGATCGTCGACCAGACCGACGAGATGCTGCAGCAGTGCGAGGCCCAGCCGCTGGTGCTGTCGGTGGCGCTGCATCCCTATCTCGTCGGGCAGCCGCACCGACTGCGGCCGTTGCGGAAGGCACTGAAGCACGTGCTGTCGGCCGGCGGCGCGAAGCTGTGGACGACGACGGCGGGTGCCATCGCCACCTTCTTCGCGGAGCGGAGCGAGGCATGAGCGACGCGGTCAATCTTCAAGAGAAGCTGTCGCTGTTCGAGGAGCACTGGTCACCGCGGATCGTGGCCGGGTTCAACGGGCACGACGTCATGGTCGTGAAGGTGAAGGGCCCGTTCGTCTGGCATGCGCATGCCGACACGGACGATTTCTTCCTGGTGCTGAAGGGGAACCTCGTCATCCAGCTTCGCGACCGCGAGGTGCGGCTGGGAGCGGGCGAGCTGTTCGTGGTGCCGAAGGGTGTGGAGCACCGGCCGGTGGCGGAGGAGGAGGTGCATCTTCTCCTGATCGAGCCCGCCGGCACGCCCAATACGGGCGATCCCGCGACGGCGGCGGTCAAGCGCACGATCTGACGCTACGGCTGGACGGCGGATCGCTGCTGCCCCACCTTCGCGAGCATTGCAGCTTCGCGGAGCGCACGAGGCCGGATGGGCGTCCCCGGTGACCGCAAGATAGGCCTGCGGACGGCCCTCCTGGCGATCGTGCTGGGCGGCATCCTCCTCTGCGCCGCCGTCCTCCACCTCACCTGGTGGCGCACCGCGACGAAGGTGAGCCACGACCTCGTCGACGTGCTGGAGACGCAGGTCACCGAGGCCGTGCGGCGCGAATGGTGGAACGGCGTGCTGAAGGTCGAGGGGCTCGTGCGTACAGTGCGCGACCTGCTCGACGCCGAGGGCGGCAGCATCCCGGTCGATACGATCCTGACGGCGGCGACCCGGCCGTCGAACGCGCTCTCCTGGGTCGTGCTGGCTCCGGCCGATGGCGACGTGACGGTCGTCGAGTCGATGGGCTCCGATCGGCTGCGTGTGCTGGATGCAGCTGCCGACGGCACGCCGCGGCTGGTCAAGGAGATCGGGTCCAAGGCGGGACAGCAGCCGGCCATGCCGTTGCCGGACCGGCTCGTGGTGCGCGGCGAACCGTGGCTGGAGGATGCTGACGCGTCTTCGGAGCCACGGTGGGAGGACGTGCCGACGACGCCCGACGGTTCCGAGGAGGCCGTCGCCTTCGTCGTCCCGACCGACCGGGGCGTGCTGGCGGCGATGATCGGCTACGACCGATTCGCCAGCCTCCTGGGCTCGATCAAGGCCGGGAAGACCGGTCGGGCCTATGTCGTCGGGCCGACGGGCGAGATCGTGATCGCGTCCAAGAGCGCCGATCGCGCGCTGACCGATCTCGACGCAGTGGCGTTGGCAGCGGCGAAGCGCGTCGCCGCACGACCGGCGGATGGGCTGAACATCGAGGAGAAGGTGCGGCTGGAGGTCGGTGGTGCGGGCTACGCCGTCGGTCTCTCGCCGCTCTGGTTCAGGGGCTGGCAGCTCGCGATCATCGTGCCCGAGGCGGAGTATCTGGAGCCGATCGACGCCACGATCCGGCGGCTGGCGATGATGCTGGCGATCTTCCTGCCGCTGGCGGGCGGGGCCGTAGCGATCGGGGCGCGGCGCTTCATCGCCGATCCCGTGGCGCGGGTGGCGCAGGACCTGCACCATGTCGAGCGGTTCGAGCTCGAGAAGATTCCGCGGCGGCATTCCACGCTCAGCGAGATCGATCGGCTGTCGGATGCCATCACGCGGATGGCGGCGAGCCTCGCCGATTTCGGCAAGTTCATTCCGACCGAGCTGGTGCGGGGGCTGCTGGCGAGCGGGGTCCGGGCCGAGCCCGGCGGCGAGCGCCGCGAGGTCACCCTGCTGTTCGCCGATCTCGCCGGGTTCACGAGCCTTTCCGAGAAACTGGGCGACCGTGTCGTGCCGGTGGTCAGCAGCTTCCTGGAGCTGGCCTCGCAGGCCATCGAGCAGGAAGGCGGCACGATCGACAAGTTCATCGGTGACGCCATCATGGCCTTCTGGGGGGCACCGAACGCGGACGAGGACCAGGCGGTACACGCCTGCCGGGCGGCGCTGCGGATCGCTGAGGCGATGCGCGCAGCACCGGAGGGCAGCCATCTGGCGAGCCTCCGCGTGCGGCTGGGCCTCGCCAGCGGGCCGGCGATCATCGGCAATGTCGGCTCGGCGCGCCGGCTCAACTACACGGCGCTCGGCGACACCGTGAACCTCGCGAGCCGGCTCGAAGCCGTGAACAAGATCTACGGCACCACGATCCTCATGGCCGAGAGCACGCGGGTGCGGGCCGGAGGTGCGATCATGGCACGCGAGATCGACCGCGTCGCCGTGTACGGCAAGGCGGAGGGGGTCCTGGTGTTCGAGCTGCTGGGCCTCGCCGGCACCGTGCCGACCCCCGCGGTCCAGGCCTACGAGGATGCCCTCGCCCTCTATCGCCGGCGGGACTTCGGCGGTGCCGTCGACCGCCTGGGCGAGGTTGCCGAATTGGACGGCCCCGCCCGTTGGCTCGTCGAGCGCTGCCGCCGGCTGGCATCTTCACCGGCGGATCCGGCCTGGCAGCCGGTGACACAGCTCGACATGAAGTAGGCGCCAGCCGGTCGAGGCGGTCAGGGCGGCCCGAGGAACTCGGCGTCCACCCTCCCCCGCCACCGGAAGGCGCTGACCGCGACCCAGCTCCACAGGACCAGATTGGCGATACCGAGGACGGCCGCGATCGGGCGGGTGAAGAAGGCGGCGAAGTGGCCGTCGGCCTTGATCATCGAGGTCAGGAAGTTGGCCTCGATCATGCCGCCCAGCACGAGGCCCAGGATCGCCGGGGCGATCGGGAAGCCGTTCTCCTCCATCACGTAGCCCACCACGCCCATCACCAGCATGATGCCGACGCCGAACACGCTGTTGTTGATCGCGAACGAGCCGACGACGCAGAAGATCAGGATGAGCGGCATCAGGACCTCGCGCGGCACGGCGAGGATGAGGCGGAACAGCCGGATCGCGGCATAGCCGAGCGGCAGGAGCATGAGGTTGGCGACGATGAAGGTGATGAAGATCGCGTAGAGCAGCTCGGGCCGCTCCAGCATGATCATCGGGCCCGGGTTCATCCCCTTCATGTAGAGGACGCCGATGACGATGGCGGTGATCGAATCGCCGGGGATGCCGAAGACGAGGGCCGGGATCCAGGCACCGCCCAGGCTGGCATTGTTCGCGGTGCTGGGTGCGATGACGCCGACGATATAGCCGGTGCCGAACTTCTCCGGCGTCTTCGAGAGCTTCTTCTCCATCGCATAGGTGACCCAGGCGGCGATGTCCGCACCGGCACCCGGCAGCGCACCGATGCCCGTGCCGGCGAGGGCACCGCGCAGGGTGCTGCGCCAATGCTGCCGCAGCAGGGCCAGCTGCCCGCTGAACACGTTGCCGACCTGGCGGACGGTCAGCTCCTGGACGAGGCGCGAGCTCGTCACCCAGCGCAGGATCTCGCTGACGGCGAACATGCCGATCATGGTCGGGATCAGGCTGATGCCCGCCATGAGCTCGACACTGCCGAAGGTGAAGCGAGGATGGCCCGCCGTCGGGTCGATGCCGACGGTGGCGAGGAACAGGCCCAGAAGGACCGAGACGATGCCCTTGATGGGCGAGCCGGTCGAGATGAACACCGCACAGGACAGCCCGAGCAGGGCCAGCCAGAAATACTCGAACGAGCTGAAGTTGAGCGCCACCTCGGCGATGAAGGGTGCCGCAAGGGCCAGGACGATCGAGCCGAAGATGCCGCCCAGCACCGAGAAGACGAGGCCGGCACCGAGGACGGTGGCCGCCTCGCCGCGGCGGGTCATCTGGTAGGAATCCTCGACATAGGCGGCCGAGGCGGGGGTACCCGGGATACGGACGAGGGCACCGGGGATGTCGCCGGCATAGATCGCCATCGCCGTGGCGGCGACGATGGCGGCGATCGCCGGCTCCGGCGCCATGAAGAACGTCACCGGCACCAGAAGTGCCGTCGCCATGGTCGCCGTGAGCCCGGGCATGGCGCCGACGAACAGGCCGAAGGCGCCGGCCAGCACCATGACCAGCAGGTTGTAGGGATCGAAGACGAGCTGCAGCGAGGCTGCGAGCGTGCTCACCAGACGATCCCGGTCAGCGGGCCGAGCGGCAGCGGCACCAGCAGGAGGCGGCGGAAGATCCAGTCGATGAGTAGGCAGGCCGCCAGCGCACCGAGGAAGGAGGACAGCGGTCGCCCGCCGCGAAAGCGCGCCATCAGGCTGCCGGTCAGTGCGGTGGCCCCGATCAGGAAGCCGAGGCGGCCCCAGAGCAGGATCAGGAGGCCCAGCCCGCCGATCACGAGGGCGACGTCGACGAGGTGGCCGCCGCTCCGGGCCCACTCGCCGAGCTGCACGGCCCCGGCGAAGGCGGGCCGCCGCCACCCGTTCCAGATCAGCGCCAGCCCGCACAGGGCGAAGCCGGCGGCGATCAGGTCGGGGAACAAGGCCGGGCCGAAGTCCTGGCCCGGCATCGCCGGGAAGCCACGCGCCACGGCGAAGATGGCGAGTGCCGCCACGAGCAGAAAAATGCCGAAGACGGCATCGTTGAACCGCACGGGATACGCCCCGAGCGACTCAGGCCGCGAGCCCCAGGCTCTTCATGACCTCGCCCAGGCTGGCGTCGCGCTTGGCCATGAACTCGGCGAACTCGGCCGGCGGCGCGTAGATCGTGCCGAAGCCGCGGCTGCCCATGAAGTCCTTGAACTCCTGGCTCTCGTAGGTCTTGGACAGTGCTGGGACGAGCACGTCCGTGACCTCCGGCGGCAGGCCCTTGGGACCGGCGAAGCCCCGCCAGGCACCGAGCACCCAGTCGAGACCCGTCGCCTCCTTCAGCGTCGGAACATCCGGGAAGGTCGGGTTGCGCTCGGCTGCCATCACGGCGAGGCTCCGCACCTTGCCGGCATCGATCAGCGACTTCGCCTCCGGCACGGAGCAGGGAACGATCCCGACGCCGCCGGCGACCAGGTCCTGCAGCCCCGGTGCTGCACCCTGGCTCGGCACCCACTGGACCTGATCAGGTGCTATGTCCGCCGCTTTCAGCATGCCCGCCAGGGCCAGGTGCCAGATGCCCCCCTGGCCGGTGCCCGAGGCCTTCATCGCGCCCTTGCCGGAGGCGCGGATGGCATCAATGAGGTCCTTCGCCGTGGCATAGGGTGAGTCGGCGCCCACCTGCAGGCCGGCCGGGTCCTCGTTCATCAGGGCCAGCGGCGTGTAGTCCTTGTCGGTGAGCTCGGTCAGGCCCTGCCAGTGCATCATCCCGATCTCGACGGTGATAATGCCCAGCGTGTAGCCGTCGGGTGCCGCCGTCGCGATCGCCGAATGGCCGACCACGCCCGAGCCGCCGGTCCGGTTGACCACCGTGACGGGCACGCCCAGCTCACGCTCCAGGATCGAGGCCACGATCCGCGACGTCGCGTCGGTGCCGCCACCCGCACCCCAGGGGCAGATGATCGTGATCGGCCGGTCCGGATAGCCGGCGGCGCGGGCACCTGTTCCAGTCGCCAGGGCTGCAGCCGCGGCCGTGCCCAGCATCGTGCGACGTCGCATGATCGCCTCCCGTTCTTGGCGTCGGTCGCGTGTCGCGCCGCGCCTGCTTCTTCCAGCGTAGAATACTCAATTCAAACACGGCGTCGACTGCGATCGATCCCGGACCGGGATCAGCCAGCGCCCCGGGAGCGGCAACTGACGGCTGATGGTGGCGGCGGAAGTGCCGATGCGGTCGCGCTTCGGCTCAGAGCGCCTGGTAGCCGGCGTCGATGCGGCGGTGGGGCGGGGCGTGTCGGGCCAGTGCGGCGAAGAGGGCGCGGGTCTCGATCGGCTTTGAGAGATGGTCGTTCATGCCCGCGGCTTGGCAGGCCTCGACGTCCGAGGCGAAGGCGTGGGCCGAGAGCGCGATGATCGGTACCTCGGCGGCCGCACCGCCCATGGCGCGGATCCGGCGGGTGGCCTCGATGCCGTCGAGGATCGGCATGCTGACGTCCATCAGGATGAGGTCGGGCACCTTGCGGCCGACCGCCGCGACCGCCTCGGCCCCGTCCTTGGCGGTCGTCACCTGGTGGCCGGCATGGCGCAGGAGGGCGCCGATCAGCTCTCGGTTGGTGGCCGTATCGTCGACCGCCAGCACCTGCAACGGCTCCAACAGGGCCGGCACGGCTGGGGAGATCCGGGGCAGCCGGCTCTCGTCCTCGGCGGGCAAGGGGAGATCGAGGGTGAAGGTCGAGCCGCGGCCGGCCTCGCTGTCGACCTCGATCCGGCCGCCCATCAGCTCGGCGAGGCGTTGCGAAATGGCGAGGCCCAGGCCCGTGCCACGCGTGAGGCCGGCGGTCTCGGCGATCCGACTGAAAGGCTGGAACAGCCGCTCCTGCGCCTCGGCCGGAATGCCCGAGCCGGTGTCGGCCACGGCGAAGCGGATCCGGCCGGGCTCGTCGGCGGCGGGGTGCACGCTCAGGGTGATGGAACCCGACTTCGTGAACTTGGCGGCATTGGAGAGGAGATTGGTCAGGATCTGCTTCAGCCGCAGGGCATCGCCGGCGACGGCAGCGGGCAATGTGGGATCGAGGTCGAGGGCGAAGCTCACGGGCTTCTCGCCGAGCTGAAGCTCGACCAGCGGGACGAGGCCATGCATCAGCTGGCCGAGGTCGAACACCGACTGGCGGATCGCGATCCGCCCGGCATCCAACCGCGAGATGTCGAGGACGTCGGCCAGAAGACCCTGCAGCTGCCGGCCGGTCTCCAGGATGATCCCGACATGGCGCTGCTGCTCCGCGGTCAGCGACGAGGCCTCCAGCAACTCGGCGAAGCCCAGGATCGCGTTGAGCGGCGTGCGCAGCTCGTGGCTCATGTTGGCGACGAAGCGCGATTTCGCCTGGCTCGCCGTTTCGGCCATGAGGCGCGTGGCTTCCAGCTGCTGCTCGCGCTCGCGGCGCTCGGTGGTCTCGCGCTGCACCGAGACCCAGTAGTGGTACCAGCCCTTGCTGTCGGCGACGGGAACGATGTTGATCTCGACCCAGAACGGCGTTCCGTCCTTGCGGTAGTTCAGCATCTCCGCCTGGACCGGCTTCCAGCGAGTGAGCGCCTTGTGGATCCGGGCGCGCTCGGCCGGATCGGTGCCGGGTCCCTGCAGGATGCGGGGCGTCTTACCTAGCACCTCCTCCAGGCTGTAGCCGGTCATGCGGGTGAAGGCCGGATTGGCCCAGACGATGACCGGGCCGGGCTGTCCGACCGGCTCGGCAGCCGTGATCACGATGGCGTCGTTGGTATAGGCGCCCAACCGCGAGACGATCGTGTCCAGGTCCATCGAGCGGGCCCGCTGCGGCACTTCGCTTGATCCAATCACCGACACTATGGTCTACCCGCGTCGCGGTTCAATGGACGTAACATGGTTCCCCGCCGGGCGGCCGTCCGGATGCGAGCTGGAGCCCGCGTACCCCAGGGCAGCGGGGTGTGCGGAACAGACGCTCTCGCCGAGCATGCAGCAAGTGCAGTGCCAAGGAGATCTCCGTCGAAAGCCGCCAACGGCAGACGGCGACGCCGGTCTGCGGAGCATCACTCGCGATTCGCGAAGCGGATCCCGATGCGGCGGCAGGCAGACCTGCCCCGACCAAGGGCCGCCGCGGTCGCGGAAGCTACGGCCGAGAGCCCGACCGCAGGCGGAACGGAGGCGAAAAACCGAGAGTTGCTCCCCCGGCTGCCGGCCTGTCGGCGGTCGCGACAGGCGCCGCCGCGCCCTCCGGGAGAACGTTCCTTGTTCGTGCACAAGAAAGAGCTGATCCACCCCGTCAACGTCACCCAGCCGGATCCGAAATTCGCCGAGTTCCTGCTGGAACAGTTCGGCGGGGCGACGGGCGAGCTGTCGGCCAGCCTCCAGTACTTCACCCAGGCGCAGCACACCGACGATCCGGCACTCCGCGACATGCTGATGGACATCGCGACCGAGGAGTTCGGCCATCTCGAGATGGTGGCGCACCTGATCGAGGCGCACACCAAGGGCAGTCAGCAGAGCGAGGCCTTCCGCAGCACGCTGTTCGCGGTGCGGGGCAAGGGGGCCCACCTCCTGGATAGCCAGGGCGTCTCCTGGGATTCCCGGTATGTCAGCGAGGGCGGCAGCCCGGTGCGCGACCTGCGCGCGGACATCGCCGCCGAGGCCGGGGCACTCGCGACCTATGAGGCGCTGATCCCGATGTCGCCCGACGACGGCACCAAGAAGGCGCTGGTGCATCTCGCCACGCGCGAGGTCAGTCATGCCCAGATGTTCATGGATGCGCTGAAGTCGATGAACAAGCTGGACGATCCGCTGTTCGGCGACCTGCAGCCCGACGATACGGTCGACCTCTACTTCAACCTGTCGGCCGACGGGAATCCGGACAACGACAAGCCGGCCCCCTGGATCAGGGATTCGCAGTTCAAATACGTGGCCGATCCCGTTGCCAAGCTCGCCCAGAGCGGGGCCGGCTCGAAGAAGGGCTGAGCCATGGAGGGCGTGATCAAAGCCGCCTGTTCGACGCGGGGGTTCATCGATGCCGCATCCATCGCCGGTGCGGCGACATTGGTGCCGGGTGCTCTTGCGGCGGCACCTGGAGCGGCAGCCGACATTCGGGGGCTCGTCGCGGCGTTGCGGGAGGAAGGCGGCACCGTGCGGGTGACGTTCGCTCTCGGCGGCGACGGGGGCGAAGCATCTCGCGTGCGGTGGCGGACCCTGGGGCCGGCAGGGGGCACGTCGCTCGGTTCGTGGTCGATGAAGAGCTGGGCGGGTCGGCAGGCGGCGACCCGGCGCGCCCGCGAGATGCTGGTGGGGTTGGCCGCGTCGGAGTGGGGTGTGCCTGCTGCGGACTGCACGACCGCACGCTCGCGCATCCTGCACGAAGCGTCCGGGCGGTCGCTCGGCTACCGGATCTGGGCCGAGATCGCCTGAGCGAAGACCCTGCGGGAGGCGCGCCATCCGCGGCCGTCTCCCGGGGGGTGCCATCGCCGCGCAGCGCGAGGCGGGCGGCTTTGATCGCCTTGATAACACCCGTCGTGTCGGCTCGATCTGGATGAGGCCGCCGATCGGATCGCAAGCCAAGCCCAGCAGCGCCAAACCGGTCGGATCCCGGCGGGCAGCGAGGTGCCGTCCGTGGCGGTCGCGTCAGCCGCGGTCGAGGCGGCCGTCGCCGTGCTCGAGCGTGAACAGCTCCTGGGCCCGGCCGACGCCGCGCAGGGCGAAGCGGCCGACCGAGACGAAGCGGGCGCGATCCTCGGGCGCGGCGGCGGCGGCGAAGGCCTCGGAGAGGAGGACGTCGCGCTCGACCGAGCGGCACAGGGTGGCGATGCGGCTCGTCTCGTTGACGGCCGGGCCGACGACGGTGAAGTCGAGCCGGTCGCGGCTACCGATATTGCCGTAGAACACCTCGCCGAGGTGCAGGCCGAGATAGGCCTGGGTCACCGGCAGGCCGTCGGCGGCACGGCGCTCGTTCAGGGCGGTGATCCGCTCGCGTGCGGAAGCCTCGGCTGTGAGGGCGCAAGAACAGGCCGCCGCCGGCTCGTCGGCCTTGAAGATGGCGAGCGTGCCGTCGCCGATCAGCTTCAGGACGTCGCCTCCGGCTTCGTGCACGGCCGAGACGACGGCGTCGGCATAGCCGTTCAGAAGCGGGATGATCTGCTCGGGTGCCGAAGCGTCGGTGATGCGCGTGAAGCCGCGAAGATCGGAGAACCACAGCACGGCGTGGATCCGGTCGGCGACGCCGCGCTCGATGCGGCCGCTCAGCACCCGGCGTCCGGCATCGCGGCCGAGATAGGTCTCGACGAGCGTGCCGGCGATGCGGGCGAGGGCGGCGGCTTTCACGGCCAGCGCCAGGGGCGGCGTCATCTCGACCAGGGCCGCGACCTCGGCGTCAGCGAAACCGCCCGGCGCATCGGTGCACCAGGACGAGTAGACGCAATCCATGTCGCCGATCGCCCCCTCGGCCGCGAAGCGATGGATCAGCGCCACATAGTCGGTGTGGCCCTCGGCGGCGATGTCCTCGAGGATCGTGAAGTCGGCAGGATCGCCGCGGGCCAGATTGCGTCGCAGCAGGGCGCCGCCGGACTGCAACAGGTAGTGGAACGGGCTGCGCCGCCAGACCTCGGCCGAGGTTTCGCTGCGGGCGTACTCGGACGGGCGCGCAGCCTCCGCGTCGGCCGGATCGCGCCGCCAGCGGAAGAGGTGGCCCTCGTGGACCGGGTGCAGCGTGTCGACGAACAGGTTGACCCGGGCCAGCGGGATGCCTGCGGCGACGACGCGCTCGCAGAAGCCGCGGACGAGCTCCGGCTCGGCCATCCCTTCGAGCCCGGCCCGGGTCGCCCAAGCGGCGATGGAGCCCACCGCCGCCGCGTCCATCGCCGCTGCCCGGCTCAGCACTCGACGACGTTGACGGCGAGGCCGCCGGTCGAGGTCTCCTTGTACTTGTCCATCATGTCCTTGCCGGTCTGGCGCATGGTCTCGATGACCTTGTCGAGATGGACATGGTGGGTGCCGTCGCCGCGCAGGGCGAGGCGGGCGGCGTTGATGGCCTTAATGGCACCCATCGTGTTGCGCTCGATGCAGGGGATCTGGACGAGGCCGCCGATGGGGTCGCAGGTCAGCCCCAGATTGTGCTCCATGCCGATCTCGGCCGCGTTCTCGACCTGATCGTTGCTCCCGCCCAGCACGGCGCACAGGCCCGCGGCCGCCATGGAGCAGGCGACACCGACCTCGCCCTGGCAGCCGACCTCGGCGGCCGAGATCGAGGCGTTGCGCTTGTAGAGCATGCCGATGGCGGCCGCGGTGAGGAGGAAGCGGACGACACCGTCGTCGGACGCACCGGGCACGAAGCGGGTGTAGTAGGCCAGCACGGCCGGGATGACGCCGGCCGCACCGTTGGTGGGGGCGGTGACGACCCGGCCGCCGGCGGCATTCTCCTCGTTCACCGCCAGCGCGTAGAGGTTGATCCAGTCCATGACGGTGAGCTGGTCGCGGAGTGCGGCCTCGGGCTTCGAGGTCAGCTCCTTATACATCAAAGGTGCCCGGCGGCGGACCTGGAGGCCGCCCGGCAGCGTGCCGGCGGTACGGCAGCCGCGCTCGATCGAGCCCTCCATGGCCTGCCAGATCTCGAGCAGGCCCTCCCTCACCTCGGCCTTCGAGCGCCAGGCCTGCTCGTTCTCCAGGACCAGCTCAGCGATGCCGCAGCTCTCCTCCCGGCAGCGGTCGAGCAGGTCCTGGGCGGACACGAAGGGGTGCGCCACGGCGACGTTGCCCTGGCCCTCGCCGCCGGCCTCGGCCTCGGCTTCGGAGAGAACGAAGCCGCCGCCGACCGAGTAGTACCAGTCGATCAGGAGCTCGGCCCCGGTGGCGTCCAGCGCGCGGAAGCGCATGCCGTTGGGGTGGCGGGTCAGCGTCTCCCGTTGCCGGAACTGCAGGTCGTGCGGCTCGTCGAAGGCGACCTCGCGGCGGCCGAGCAGCGGCAGGCGGGCGCCGGTGCGCACGGCGGCGACGATCCCGTGCGCGGCGTCCGGATCGACCCGGTCAGGCAGTTCGCCGCACAGGCCCAGGATCACGGCCTTGTCGGTGGCGTGGCCCTTCCCGGTCAGCGCCAGCGAGCCGTAGAGGCAGGTCTCGACCCGGGCCGTGCGGTCGAGCAGGCCCAACGTCTCGAGGTCGCGGACGAAGCGGTGGGCGGCCTTCATCGGGCCCACGGTGTGCGAGCTCGATGGGCCGATGCCGATCTTGAACAGCTCGAAGACGCTGAGCGTCATGACGGCTCCTGGGGCGGGGATGCGCCCTTCTAGTCCAGTTCCGCCTCGCTGCGCAGCCACTCGCGGACCCGGATCGCCTCGCCCGACAGAGGCGGCTCGGACCGCCACACGATGTGGAAACCCTTGCCGGTCCGCAGCGGCAGGTCGAGTGCCGGGCACAGCTGGCCGGCGGCAATGCTGGCGTCGGTCAGATGCGCCCAGCCCAGCGCGATGCCCTGCCCGGCGAGGGCGGCCTGCAGGACCAGGGCGTAGTCGTTGAGGCGCAGGCCCTGGCCGCGATCGCGGAAGGCCACGCCCTGGGTCTCGAACCAGTCCACCCAGGTCGAGCGCGGACGGAAGGTCTCGTCGAGATGGATCAGCGTGTGGTGCTGCAGGGAATTCGCCGTCGTCGGCACGCCGGCGGACGCCAGATAGGCGGGGCTGCAGACGGGGCGAACGACCTCCTCGGCCAGCAGAAACGACCCGCATCCGGGCCAATGACCGTCGCCGCGACGCACACCGAGGTCCAGACCTTCGGCGACGAGATCGACGTCCCTGTCGGTCGCCTGGAGACGGAGGTCGATTTCCGGGTACAGGCGTCGGAAGCGCGCCAGCCGTGGCACCATCCAGAACGCCGCGAACGCCGTCGAGGTCGAGAAGGTGACGGGGCCGGGCCGCGCCGTCCGGCGTACCGCCTCGGCCGAGCGCCGGATGTGATCGAGGGCCAGGGCGACGTCGCGGAAGAACCGCTCCCCGGTGTCGGTCAGCTCGACCCGCCGATGGAGGCGGTGGAACAGCGGACATCCGAGCGAGGTCTCCAGCGATTTGACGGCATAGCTGACGGAGGCCTGGGTCATACCCAGCTCGGCGGCCGCAGCGGTGAAGCTGCAGCGACGGGCGGCGGCCTCGAACACGATGAGGGCATTGGCGGACGGCAGGAGGCTGCGGAGGCTCTGCATAGAGCTACTCTATGCATGGGCCGGGATTTTTCTAGGATCACGAGCGCTGGCGGGCCGGTCTAACCTCTGCACAGCAGGGGCATGAGGCAACGAGGGGAGCACGTCGCGTGCGCATCACGGGCCTGCGGGCGACGCCGGTGAACATCCCGCTCGAAGCGCCGATGTGGTGGACCGGGGGCCACTATCCCGGGACCTCGAAGACGATCGTCGAGATCATGACCGACCAGGGCCTGATCGGCCTCGGCGAGGCACCTTCCGTCGACGTGGTGCGGACCATCGAGGCGATGGGCGAGCGGCTCGTCGGGCTCGACCCGCTCGACATCGCCGCCTGCGAGCGCCGCTGCGTGCCGCCCTGGCAGATCGTCCAGAACACGGACGACTCCTCGGTGGTGAAGGCGTTCGGCGCGATCGAGATCGGCCTGTGGGACCTCAGGGGCAAGGTCGCGGGCGAGCCGCTGCACCGCCTCCTCGGCGGTGCCGTCCGGACGGAGATCCCGTTCACCGAGTACTTCGCGTTCCGTCCGGGCCGCGAGGAGACTCCCGAAGCCGTGGTCGACTACTGCCTCGCGATGCGCGAGGCGCACGGCAGCACATATTTCGAGGGCAAGCTGATCCTGGGCGATCCTACCCTCGAGGTCAGGACCGTCCGCCTGCTGCGGGAGGCGCTGGGCCCGACGGCGATGCTGCGGCTCGATTCCAACATGCAGTGGTCGCTGAGCACCGCACGGCGCGTGCTGCGGGACCTCGAGCCCTACGACGTCCGCAACTACGAGGATCCCGTCGGCAGCTTCGAGGAGCTGGCGGCACTGCGCCGGCATTCGGCCATTCCGTTCTCGAGCCACGTGCCGGACCTCCGCCGGGCCGTGGCTCTCGGCGTGCCGGACTTCATCGTGACCAATTTCGCCGTGCTGGGTGGGATCGCCCGCGCCGTCCGCTTCATCGGCGCCTGCGAGGCCATGGGCGTGGGCTTCTGGTGCTATTCGGGCGATGCCGGGATCTGCACGGCCGCCTATCTCCACGTCACGGCGGCGATGCCCTGGATCAGCGAGCCCAGCCAGTCGCTGTTCCGCTGGCAGGTCGGCGACGTCATCGTCGGCGGCCCATTCCGCCAGACGCAGAATGTCGTGCCGGTACCGCCTGGTCCGGGCCTCGGCGTCGAGCTGGACCGTGCCGCACTCGCCCGCTGGCACGGACATCTCTGCGAGCACGGACCCCTCGACCACTTCCACGACCCCGCGGCACCTGGAAGCTATCGGCGCCTGCCGCTGCGGTAGCGTCGGGGCCGGCCCTCGCCGGCCATTCGGGTTCATCCAGGGTCGGGTCCCACATTCTCATCCACATCGAGCCTGTCGAGGGCCGCGATCTCCGGCTACCGCCCCGCATCGCGCCCCACGGGCAACGGGAGGCGCCCCATTGCCCGGCCAGGAGGGGGACGCCCGCCGAAGGGGCGATCCGGCCTGCGTCCCGCCGCCGCAGATGTTGGCCGCTTCAAGGAAGATGGCGCGCGCACGGGCGCACCCAGGGATGCCGGGTCTGGACCACAGGGCGGTACATGGAGTAATGGCCATTTTCTAGTTATGGTTGTATTCGACTTTCGATTCGCCGACGGGTGGAGAATCGTCGAAGGGGGACCTGGATCATGTCGTCCTATCCGATAGCCGAGATCGAAGGGATCGGCGCTTCCTATGCCGGCCGGCTGACGGCGGCGGGGATCCGCAGCACGGCGGCCTTGCTGGCGGCCTGTGCCGATCCGAAGGGGCGCAAGGCCACCGCCACCAAGACCGGGATCGACGACGCCAAGCTGCTGAAGTGGGCCAACATGGCCGATCTGATGCGGATCAAGGGTGTGGGCCGCCAGTTCGCCGAGCTGCTCGAGGCCGCAGGCGTGGACACGGTCAAGGAGCTGAAGCATAGAAAGGCCGACGCCCTGGCGCAGAAGTGCGCCGAGGTGAACAAAGCGAAGAAGCTGACCCGCGCGGTGCCGAACGCGACGCGGGTGGCGGCCTGGATCGAGCAGGCGAAGGCCCTGCCGCCGGCCCTGACCTACTGAACCGGGGCGCTCGGCGGCCCCACGCAGCGATGGGCGTCGCATGAGCTTCCTGAAGCGGCTGTTCGGCGGAGGCGGCGAGAAGGAACCGGCCGCCGCCGAGGCGGTCGAGTACAACGGCTACCTGATCACCGCGCGCCCGAAGCGCGGCGACGGCGGCCAGTTCCTCACCGCCGGCACCATCGCCAAGGACTTCCCCGACGGGCGCAAGGAGCACGCCTTCATCCGGGCCGACACCCACGCCAGCGAGGAGGACGCGAAGCGCTTCTCGGTGCAGAAGGCGCAGCGCATCATCGACGAGCAGGGCGACCGGATTTTCCGTTGAGGTGAGTCCGGCTGGACTACCGGTCTTCGGCCTACATGAGAGCTTCCTGGGTTGGCCTACCGGCCTTCGGCCTGCTTGAGGCCAGCCGGAGAAATCAGGAAGCCGGCCGGCAGACCACGTCCCCGGCCCCGATGACGTCCTCGCCCTTCGGCGGCATGGAGGACAACAGATCGATCGTGCAGGCCGTCCCGCCGTCCATCGGTTCGACCCGATGCGGTCCCCCCTCCTCCACCTCGACGACGAAGTTCCCATCCTCGTCGGTGAAGGCGAAATCCTCGACGTCCTGGATGCGCGCGTTCGCGACCGGCGCCCCTGCGGGCGACACGATTCGGCCGTAGATAGAGAAAAGACGGCGCGCCTTCCAGGTCGCCGTGGCGACGTTGCCGGGGTAGAGCGGCAGGGATTCTGTCGGCTGCTTCAGGTCGATGATCTGCTCGTCGGCAGCACGGGCGTAGGGCTCGTAGACATGGAAGGGCGCCACGGGAACGACCGCCGTATGACCCACCTGAACGGTGACGGGGATGCCCGATGCGGTGTCCACGGAAAGTCCGCCAGCATCGCGGTCGCCCTGGAACCTTGCCAGAATAGCGGCATCCCCCGCAGTCGTGCCGCCGACGGCCACGCCGTCGCTGTTTGCCGCGACCGTCGTCCGAGCGAAGCCCCGGTAGAGGGCCTGGCTCGGCGCATCGCCGCCGTTCTGAAGGTCCATCGCAGCAGACATGGAGCCCCAGACCGTTTGCGAGTCGGAGCTCAACGTCACCCGGTTGGTACCGTCGATGTCCCTTGCGGCCTCGGCTCCCAGCGTCGTAGGGCCACCCAACACATCCTCCAGCTCGTAGGTACCGCCGATGAGACCCATACCGCCGAAGCCCTGGTCCCCGCCCTTCCCGTCCCGCCACCGCGCGCCGAGATTGCCCCGGATGCGATAGGGTCGAGCCTCGGGCGACCAGGAGAAGCTGACCTGCGCCAGAGCCAATGACTCATTGTTGCCTGCGGCTGCCGACAGGCTCAGATCGGCGCTGATCGTCCGCCCGCGATAGAGGGAGCGAGCCACCTGGGCCCCGACGCCCCAGTTGGTGCCATCCTGGTCGCGGTAGAACCCGTTCACGCGGAAGCTGGTACCGTCCTCCAGGCGATAGCCGACACTCGCCGACACGCTGCGGCGGGAGGCATCCAGACCGTTGAACCGGCGCCAGTCGTTCGCCGAGTCGTCCTCGACCTGACTGCCCGGTCCCATGACGACATCGCCGCTGAGACCGAGGCTGAGCGGTCCCTTGTACCAGCTGAGATTGGCACCGAAGCCGAGCCCGCCCCCGGAGGTGGCGCCGACCTGCACGCCGCCGGTCATGCTGGGCAGGATGTAGCGCAGGTCGAGTTCGCCGAGCAGATCGCGATCGGTGGCGCTGAGCACGATGCCGCCCGCGAGATCGTCGAGCAGCCGTCTGGACACGCCGCCCTTGACGATCGGTGTCGAAACGATGGTCGGGAGAACGCCCGGCTCCTGATCGTTCGTGACCATGCCGCCTTCGGCGAAGTACTGCCACTCGCCGGCAGGCGGAAAGCTCTGGTCCTTGACGAAGCTGATGCGCTCCTCGCGCACCGACCCGCTGGCACCACGGATGCGCAGGGTCACGTCATACGCACCCGTCGGAAGTGCCGAGGTGTCGATCCGCTGATTGCCCGCGTCGTACGCACCCGTGGCCACCAGCCTGCCGTCGACGAGGACGTCGACCTGGCTGCGCTCGCGCAGAAAGACCGGGATGGGCGTGCCGGACGCCGTCGCGAGGTCGAGCCGCGTGTCGAGATAAGTCTGCAGGCGCGTGCCGAGCAGTCCGGGCACTCTCGAAAAGCGTGTTCCATAGTCGTCGATCAGTCCTCCGGACAGGTGACGGTCACGGCCGAACCGCTCGGCCGACAGGCGCTGGACCACCGAAACCCGGTTGTCGGTCTGGGACGTGGCGTCGAAGCGCAGCGCGTTGCGGCCCCAGCTCAGCCAACTGTCGACACCCGCCATGAACAGATTGTCCCCCGTCGAGCTGCCGCTGCCCCCGGCGCGGAGATTGGCGATGAAGGACGGCCCGGTGATGGGATCTTCGAGGTAGCGGCCGCTCATCGCCTGCTCCAGCAGGACAGCGGGCGCGAACACGAGGTCGAGACGGAAATAGTCCGGATTGAAGATCGCGCCGGCGATCGGCACATCCAGCGTACCGCACCCAGGAAACTGTTCCGGGGCGCAGGAGCGGTCGGTGTGCGGATCCAGCCGACCCGTGAGGGCGGCGGTCACCTCGCCCATCCGATCAGGCCGCAGTGCCCGCACGAGGGCCGCAGCGGCTGCGGGATCGCGGAGCTCTACCCAACCGGGGGCGAAGGTGGCGGTAACGGAGCCGACGCGCCGCAGACCGAAGTAGACGTCGACCGGAGCGGTCTGTGGCTCCTCCAGCGACTCGAAGCCTTCGGGCACCGCCGTTCTGATCTCCGCCGCAGCTTGCCCGGCGGTCCAAACGCATAGCGCCGCAACGACCATCAATTGCGGCAGTAGCGCCAAGCGTCGGCTGGGTTGTGGGCTCATGAGGCTGGCCCGTGGCAGCCCACCTCAGGGAATCGAGACCTCGATCAGGAGACGGCCCCGATAGTGGTCGGCCTTGGCGGCCTCGAGGTCGTGGCGTGCGATGCGGACTTCCACGCCCGCCAGCGAGCCGTCCCCCCTACAGCGGTGGTCCGAAACGTCGAAGATCCCGAAGTCGCCGGGCGCATCGCGGCTTTCGCGGGCTCCGGTGCGACTGTCCCAAGTAACGGCGAAGGGCAGCCGATCGGCGGCACGGTCGCCGGTGAGGACGAAGCCCAGACCCTGGTCGCCCTCCAGCCGTAGCCGATAGCTCCGCTGCTGCCCGTCGACACGCACGCAGACCTCGCTATGGAGGAAGACGTCGTTGCGGGACAAGCCGGACGCCGGAGCACTGGCGAGATCGTCGATCTGCAGGACCTGGACGCCGGCCGGGCTGCTCACCGCATAGAGGCAGCATATCAGGACGGATCCGAACATACCGACCCAGCTTGGACGAGCCAACATGTCAACCTGCCCACAGATATAAAGTCGAAAGAAGAGGCGGCATTGCTGCCGCCTCTCCACTTACTTCATGAAGACTAATCCGTGCCCGTCTCCGGCGAAACATCGATCGTCAGAGTATCGTTATACATGCCCTCGGGTGCCGCCTGCATATTGACGGCCGAGAACCTTGCCGTCAGTTCCTTATTGTAGGTGCCGCTGACATTGCAGAAGACGAGGGCGGCCCCGGCCTTGCTGTATTCCGTCCCGGAGCCCATGGCCGCCTGATCGGTATAGTCCAGCGTGTAGGCCAGCTTGATGGTCTCCGAGCCGTCAAGCAGGGCCTTGAAGGCCGTGCCATCGGCATTGGCGCCGGTCACCTTGATCTTGTAGTTCCTTGCCTCACCATCATTCGAATAGACACAAATCGGGATACCGACTGTCTGTTCGGAGGTCATCGTCCCGGCGGTGAGCACCTTCGGCGTCGCCTGAGGGCTGACCTTGGCCTGGACGAGCATAGGCACGTCGATGCCGAACGAGGTGATTGCCGTCGAGGTGCCGTCCTCGACAAGGCCGCCGTCCGGAGTATCTGCGGCGAACACAGGGCCCGCGAAGAGTGCGAGGGCACTCGCCATAACGAGAAGTCTAGTCTTGTTCATTTCTGCTACTCCTGGCAGCTATTCTCAGCTGCCCGCATTCTGGATATAATCTGCCAAAACTCGATGTATAGTTTAAATAAATTTCCCTCGTACTCAAATATGAACCGAATATATATAAATAAATCGACTCGAGCGCACGCTCATTTTGAACAACTCTAAATTGACCACGACGCGCAACAGCGCAAAGAAAACGGTTGTTGCGTCCAGCATGGGACAATGACAATAGACGCATGCCGCAGATTAAATATGATTGCTTTGCGTCAGGCAAAAAGGCACCGGCGCCAAGCAGCAAAGGGCGTGGCGGATCCAAAAGCTTCGAACCTCGGTAGTCTGGACCGGCGCTGACCTAGAAGGTGCGCTGCTCCTTACGCATGGGACCATCCACGGTATAGGTGGCGGGGCCATCGAGTGGCAGTGACACGTCCCAGGACTTGCCCGGCCAGACCCGCTCGGCCGGCAACGCCGTACACTTCGAAGGCCCGCTCGCCGCGCTCGGACATTGCCGCCCGTCCTTCAGCATGACGCTGACATTACCCCTGTTCTCGACGTGGAGGATACGTCCCGATCGACTGCCCTGCAGGTTCTCGTCGATCTTCGGCGGCCGCACGAACACCACGACCGTGTAGCCGACCTGCACCTTGAGGCTGAGAACCTTGCCACCCGGGGCGGCGGACTGCTCGTTGATGATGTCACCGGAAACAGGCTCGACGGAGATGTGGTAGATCCGCTCGGCCGGCGGGTGCCGCAGCAGAACGGCACGCACGGGCCGCCTCTGCCCCGGACCCAGGATCAGCTTCGCCGGCGTAACCAGAAGGCCAAGCTGATCGGGCGTTCCCGTTCGCGCCGTTGTTCGGCCGTCGGGGCCCAACACGACCTCCGTGACCTTGATCTGAACGTAGGCGTTGTCCTTGCCCAGATTCGCAAGAACGATGTCCTGTCGGCTCTTCCTCGGGTCCACGAAATCGTAGACGAGATTGTCCACCGCAAGCTGCGCCTTCGCGGGCTGAGCGCCGAGCGTGAGGGCGAGGAGGGAAGTGGCCAGGCCGAGGAGCAACTTGCGCTTAAAGTAATTTTCTTTGATACACATTATCTTTACTTCCATCGACTATGCAGGAATCTCCATATGGGCGGCCATGACTGTTCCGCCAGGGGCGCCTTCAAGCCGGCATGTAATCATCGAAAAGTCGAATCGAGACAAGCGGTAGGGTGCCGCAGGCGGGCTGCGGCCCTCCGGTGTGTCCGACGTACGACGATGAGGGGGTGGTGTGGCGGCTCAGCCGCCGACGAGCTCCTTGACCCGCTTCAGGTCCCAGGCCTGACCGAGGGTGACGACCGAGTCGCTGCTGGGCACGTTGGTGCCTTCGAGCATCAGGGTCGCCTTGCCGCCGATGTCGGCCAGGAGGCGCGAGCTCTTGTCGGTCGGGTCGTAGGTGGCGGTCGCCGTCTCGCGGCCGAGGCGCACGCGCTTCGCACCGGGCTGGGCGGCCATGACGGTCGGGTTCATGAACATGCCGGCGAGGCCCTGGAGGAAGCCGCCGCCGCTCATCAGGGTCGCCTTGATGGTGGCGTTGTCGGGGCCGCTGTAGGTGCGGGTCAGCACGCTACCGCCGACGATCGGGATCGAGCTCTCGTCGCCGGGTGTCACGGGGGCGGCGGTCCACCCCGCCGGCGGCTCGGGGAAGGTCTCGAGCAGCACCTGGCCGATCTTGCCCTTCATCGCCTGCATGACGAAGTCGAGCTCGGAGATGGCCCCCGGGATGTCGCCCTGCTGGTAGTACTGCTTCGCCTGGTCGAGCTGGTCGGTGATCTCGTCCGCAAAGGCTGCGGTCGGGAGGGCGGCCAGGGCGAGGAGGAGAGTGAGGGCCGGGCGACGCATGGGGGTGCCTCCGTGACGGGTCATGCCCGCCGCCGTTCCTGCCACGCTTGCGCCCAGCCCCGCCAGCCCCTACATAGCCGCCCGCTGTGCCCCGATGCGCAGTCCCCTTGCGGAGGGGTGCCGGAGTGGTCGATCGGGGCGGTCTCGAAAACCGTTGTACCTGGCGACAGGTACCGTGGGTTCGAATCCCACCCCCTCCGCCACCTCAGGTAACACGTTGAAATCCCTCGTTGCTGGCCTGAGCGTTTGTGGGACGACATAATAGAAAATCGTGTCGCCATCTGGGGACCGGTCGATCGGTAACCCGGGATTTCCGGGGATATTCCCAGGCGGTTTCGGGATAAGACCCAGCAAACCCGCGGGATTCGGGGCGGGCTTCACAGGGCATTGAAGGGGCGTGGAGGCGGCTTCCGAGGGGAGCTGCAGGGGGAGGCCCGCGACATAATTCGAAGGCCCCTTTCGGGGCGCTGGCGGGCGGGCCGGCTGACCAGGTGCGGGGCGGAATCCAGCAGGCGTGCGGGTCGGCGCCGGGTAGGACGCGGTTCCGCACCGATTCTCGGACACAATTGCGGCCCCAAAAGGGGCCACCCCCGGAAACGTGTCGTCGTCAGCAACGGCGCGGCATCGGCGCCCGCGACATAATTATGTCGCGCCCTGAAAGGGGCCACCCCATGCCCCAAAAGGGGCCACCCCCGAATTATGTCGTCGGCCGTATCGAGGCGTTTTCGAGGAACGGCGTCCCATCCCTCTCATGCACGCGAAGGTTGTGTCGATTGCGGCGACGACTGGCGCCTGGCGGCCACCCCGCATCCCGGTGCCGAGCTGCTAGGCACGACGGGTCAGATTGAGAAATTGCGCATTTGCGCATTCCTCAAAATCCCGAGGCGAGTCCCGCGTTAACGCAAGTCGAGAAGCGCCTTGCGTTTTCGTCGCGCCGGCCGGCGTGCGGCCCAGCAGAGATCAGTGCAGAGACGTAGGACGCCCGGGCGGGCAGGCGACCAGCTCGACGAGCAGGGTCAGGGCGGCGGCGTCGGGGTTGAAGGTCACGGGTCTGCCACAGCGGCGGCTCATGATCATGCCGAGCTGCGGGGCGACGGCGGCGAAGGCGGTGCGTGCGTCTTGATGCGCCGCGCACAGCCCGGGCACCGCCGTGGACGTAAAGAAGTGCGCGCCGTCGACCAGGTCGTGGCGGACGCTCACCGTTTCGCCTGCATCGGACGTCCAGAAGCAGTAGGTTGACATCGGCCCTCCTCGTCGCTGGCGGCCCAGCATAGACCTGCTACGGTCGTCTCCATAATTCAACCATGGAGACGGGACGATGAGCGGTTGGGAGGTCGACACCAGCAAAGAGGCGTGGACTAGGCGCGCCAAAGCAGCCTGCGAATGGCGTGGGCTCGCTCAGCCGGAGGCGGCATCCTGGATAGGTGAGTTGGTGCGCGATAACGACAGTGAAGGAGCGCGCGACGGCGGCAGGGTCATCAGGTGCCACGGCGGCGAAATGACGGCCGAAGATGTTGCAGGGCTAGGACTTCGGAAAGGCATCCGGATCGGCTGGATTTACTGGCACGCCCTCACCGACAAAGGACGTCTCGACCCGATCGGATCCTCGGAGCTGCTCTACTGTGGCACCATGTTCCGCTTCTATCGGGAGCGGGATTGGGCGGGCTTCCTCAGACTAAGGGTCGAGGAGGTCCAGTTCATCGCCACTCGGGATAATCGAACGTGCCGAGTTGGATTTGACGCCCATGGTCGGACTTTCCCGCTTGGGCAGGCAATGACGATCCCGCTCCCGGAGTGCGACGCCGAGCACTGCCTTTGCTTTTACATGACGTACAAGGATCGTCGCGGCCGCGTCCGGGACAGGGCGCACTACGACTGAGTTTGATGGTTGCTTTGGGCTGAGGGACGAGGATCAAGCGGGGCTTTAGATTCCCCGTTAGATTGCAGCCGGAGAAGCATATTCCCCGACCGTGAGATGCCGTAGGCCTGTCACGAGATTGTTGATCAGGTGAAGCTCCGTCTCCTCGGGAGCCATCATATCCGGGTGCAGCAGTTCGCGCAGTAGCTCAGCCTGCGCAAGACATTCGGGAAGGGTAGCGGGTCTTGTGCGCGCGATACGGTCGACGAGCTGAAGGAATTCTTCAGTCTCGACGAGACCTCTCTCACGCATAGCGTCAACTTCGGCTTTCCAAATCGCGTGTCGATCAATGCTTCTCGGCATGCCCCGCCTCCTACTAGTCGGAGCATCGTCGCATTGCTTGTCGGGTGGTCAAGCCCCGTTCGAGATGTCGGGAGGCGAGACGATCAATAGCTGATAGGCATCAGCCGACAGCCCCTTCGGATCACCGAAGAGCAGCCAGTCGGACGTGACCCCGAGGGTGTGGCAGAGCCGGTAAGCCTCAGGCGTACGGGGCCATGCGACACCTTGCTCCCACTTCTTCAAGCGCTCGCGATCGAGGTCCAAAGCCTTGGCGAGAGCCCGCAGGCTGGTGAAGCCCCGAGCCACGCGGGCCAAGCGGAGCCGGGCTGCGAAGCCGGCCAGGAGCTGCGAATGCGACTGCATGAGCGCATCATGCCGTCCGCCCAGCCGGGGAAAAAGCCTCCCTAAATCCCCGGATGAAGGCGCTTGACCTGGGGAATGAGAATCCCCAGTATCGCCGGCATGTGGAGATTCATCAAATCCTTCGGCGCCGAAATGGGCATCAAGGCCGAAGCCATGAAGAAGTGGCGGCGGAACGGCGTGCCCCATCGCTGGCGGCTGCCGCTGCTCCGCATGGCGGCCGAGCGCGGCGTTGCGCTCAGCGAACGGGACTTCGAAGCGGCGTCGTTGCGCCAAGTCAGTCTGAGGCAAGGTCGGCACTCCTCTGAGGGTGCCGAGGGTGAGCCTCGCAAGGGTGCGCGCGGTGCCGTGCGCCGGTCAAGAGGCAGAAAGGCCGGTGCAGCGTGAACGATGTACCGGGTGACATTCCTCACAGCACACCGACAGAGGGCACAGTGATGATCGACGGCACGGCCGGCGCTCGTCTTCGCTCGTTCATCGAGCGGCTGGAAAATCTCGACGAGCAGCGGCGCGATCTGGTCACGACGATTGCCGACGTCTTCGCCGAGGCGAAGGGCGAGGGCTTCGACGTCGGCACGATGCGCCGGGTGCTGAAGCTCCGGAAGATGAAGCCCCACAAGCGGGCCGAGGCCGAGGAGCTGCTCGACGTCTACGTCGCGGCCCTGGGGATGGCGCCATGAGCAAGTCCATCTGGGCGCGCCTCGGCGACTTCCTCATGGGGGACTTGCCGGCCGAGGACCGGCCGAAGCTGAGTGCCGCGGCCTCGGCCATCTGCAGCGAGCGGCGCCTGCGCGAACGGGTCGACGAGCTGCTGCGGGCCAACAACGAGCTGACGAACAAGAACCGCGAGCTGGACGCCGAAGCGCGCATCGGGCGGGCCTTCAAGGAGGCGTTGAAGGCCGCACGGGCCGAGGAGCCCTCGGCCGTGATCCGGGGCGTCAGCTTCGGGCCGGGCGACACGATCCCCCGCCCCCGCGCGATCGCCGAGTAGCCGGACGACCGCCATGCGCGCCGCGCGCAAGAGATCCGGGCCCAGCTCAGCCCTGCCCACGAAAGAGGCCCGGAACGGGCCGGAGGCTCCTGCCGGCCTCCGGCCCACCCTTCGCGAGGCGTGGTGCGTTCCGCTGCACATCGTGCTCGGGCTCGATCTGCCCGGCTTTCCGCAGGACCCCGACGAGTTCCTGCGTTGGTGCTGCGAGCTGTTCACCATCTGCGACGACGAGGACGGCTATCTCTGGCTCGATCTGCGGGAGGTGATGGCGCTGCTGCCGCTGGAGGCCGCGACATCGGCCTTCAACCGTGTCACGCGGCTCAATCCTCTCTTCGCGGTCGAGCTGTGCCGGGCCGACCCGAAGATCGCCAAGCTCCTCGCCCCCTACGTGAAGCGCGTCCGGCCGGCCGCGGAGCGCCGCGGACCCGGCGGCGGCCGGCGGTTGCGGGGCTACTGAGCCATGCTGGCCGACCCGCTGTGGCGCAGCGCCAATCAGCTGCAGGGCCTGCCCGGGATGCCGAAGCGGCGCGAGCACTGCCGGCGGAAGGCCCGCAACGCAGGCTACATCTCGCGGCAGCACCCGACGCGTCGGAACGCGCTGCAATGGTACGTCGGGAGCCTGCCGACCGAGACGATCGCGGCGATCGGGCAGGAGCAGCTCGCGGCGATGGGCGAGATGCAGACCTCATGCGGGGCCCTGTCGCGCCTCTTGCAGGAGCGCGGGCAGCCGGGGCTGCCGGCGTTCACCGGCATCCACCACCCGCAGCCGACCTACGTCGCCGCCCCGGCGCAAGCCCTTGAAATCGCCCCTCCATTCCCGACGGAAAAATCGACATCCCCGCCGAAGGAGCCGGCCGTGCGCAGCCTGGAGCCGGGGGCGCGACGAGGCCCCAAGCCGTTCGAGGATCGCGATCCGGAGGCCTGGGCGAAGCTCAAGGAGATCGTCGGGTACCGCGCGCATATCCGGGGCAACCAGGTGGCGGAGATGATGGAGGCGGCGCTGGGCCGCCCCTTCTGCACCCGGACGATCCAGCGGGCGGTGCAGCGATTCAAGGCGACCTCCGTCTACGAGGCCCTGCAGAGCCCCGACAAATGGCGTGGCCGGCGGATGCCGGCCTTCGGCGACCAGGCGGCCGAGATCACCCGGCCGAACCAGCTGTGGCAGGCGGATGCCAGCCCGTCCGACGTGATGCTGCAGGAAGGCCGCTACACGATCATCTCGACCCAGGACGTCTGGACGCGGCGGGTGCGCTTCCTCGCCGTGCCGACCTCCTCGGGCGAGCGGGTCGGTGTGGCGTGGCGGCGCTGCCTCCTGGAGTGGGGCGTGCCCGACACGATCAAGATCGACAACGGCAAGGACTTCGTCTCGCGGCATATCCAGATGTTGCTGAACGGGCTGCAGATCGAGGCCGACGTCTCCGCCCCGTTCCGGCCCGATCAGAAGGGCTTCGTCGAGCGGCTGTTCCGCACGCTGTTCCACGATCTGGTCGAGCTGCTGCCGGGCTATGTCGGCCACAATGTCGCCGACCGGCAGGAGCTGCGCAGCCGCCAGAGCTTCGCCAATCGCCTGATGAAGCGCTCTGCCGGACCGGTCGAGGTCCCGCTCGGCCGGGCCCAGTTCCAGCAGTTCCTCGACGACTGGGCGACCGCCCGCTACGGCATGAAGGTCCATCGCGGCATCGGCTGCGCGCCCGAGCTGAAGATCGCCGAGTATCGCGGCGAGATCCGCCGAGTCGCCGACGAGCGGGCACTCGACCTGCTGCTAGCGCCGGTCGCCGGCAGGGACGGTATCCGCACCGTGCAGAAGCACGGCATCGAGGTCGACCGCCGCATCTACATCTCTCGGCTGCTGGGCCCGCACATCGGCCGCAAGGTCCTGCTGCGGCAGGACTGGCACGAGCCCGACATGCTGCACGTCTTCGACGCGCATAGCGGGGCCTTCATCGACCAGGCGGTGGCGATCGACGCCATCACCAACGACCAGCAGCGGCAGATCGCGATCGCCGCCCGTCGCCTCGCCCACGACACCGTCGCCGGCGAGCGCCGCAAGATCCTGGCCGACGGCAGGAAGAGCGGCGTCGCCGAGCTGCCGACGACGATGATGGCGCGGGCGGTGGAGAAGCGCGACCGGATCGCCCGGCTGCCGAACAAGCACGTCATCCACACCACTCCCGGGCTGGAGCAGGCCGAGGCCGCCCTGCAGGGCCGGCCGCCCGCACCCATGCCGTCGGCGCAATCGATGGCCGCCGCCGCCTATCTGTCCGCCGAGCCGGCGCGACGGCCGGCTCCGTCACGGCCGCGACCGGTCAGCCAGGGCGATCTCGACCGCGAGCGGGCCCGCCGCATCGAGCTGCAGGGCGAGCACGCCTCACCCGAGGACAAGGCCTGGTATGCGAAAGAGACGAGCACCGAGTCCGGCCGCATGCGGCTGCGGGTGATCGACGCCATCGACGAAGATCAATCGCCAAAGAAAAAGGCCGCCTCGTGAAAGGCGGCCAAGACGAGGTAAAGGAATGCGCAACAAATTCTGCGTCACGTCGAATGTAGCGAGGTTTCTCGACGCCGTCGAGGCCGCGGAACGCCGCGGTGCCCCCGAGGCGTCCTGGGTGTGCGTCGTCGGCGATCCCGGCCACGGCAAGACCCGTGCAGCGCTGCGCTGGAGCGACGAGCACGACGCGATCCACCTCCGGCTGAAGCCCGAGGTCACGGCGACGTGGCTCCTGCGCGACGTCGCCCGCGAGCTGGGCCTGTCGGACGCCGAGATCGACCGTGCCCAGGGTCGCGAGAAGATCTTCCACAAATGCTTCGAGCGGCTGGCGGAGAGGCCGCGGCCGATCGTCATCGACGAGGCCGAGCACGCCGTCTCGGGCGGGGCGCACGCGCTGGAATCGGTGCGCGCCCTCTCCGACCTCACCGAGATCCTGGTGGTGCTGGTCGGCCGGGCCGAGGTGCCGAAGCGGCTGCAGCGGCACCCGCAGCTCTGGAGCCGTGTCGCCGCCGTGGCGAAGTTCGAGCCCCTGCCGCTGCCGGACGTCACCCTGCTGCGCAGCCTACGCTGCGAGGTCGAGGTCGACCCGGCCGTGGACGAGATCCTGCTGACCCAGTCGGGCGGGCTCGCCCGGCAGGTGATGAACGGCATCGCCAACATCGAGCGGCTGGGCCTGACGCTGGAGCGCCGGGTCGACGCCGCCGACCTCGCCGGGATCACCATCGTGCGCGACCTCGGCACGGTGGCGGACGCCGCCGCCGAGCTGCAGCGCGGCAAACGGCGGTGAGCCAGACACGTGTCCTGCGCGAGCTGGGGATCGCCGGCCGGGGGCTGTTCGCGCACGAGATCGCGGCAGCGACCGGCATCGAGAGCCGCGTGCTCTCGAACTTCCTGACCAGGCTCGTCGCCCGCGGGCTCGTCTCCCGGGTCGGCTTCGGCCACTACGAGCTGACCGAGGCGGGCCAGGAGGCCCACCGCGACCAGGTGGTGATCGGCGCCGGGCCCTGGCGCGGCGAGCGCACGGCCGTGCGCGAGCGACCGCGGCGCTCCTTGCGGGCGCGGGCGTGGCAGATGCTGCGCCGCGTGCGCAAGGCCAGCGTGCCCGAGCTCTTGGAGCTGCTCGACGCGCCGGACGCCGCCCACGGTGTGGAGCGCTATGTCCGGGCGCTGGCGGCCGGCGGCTATCTCCGCCGACTTCCGGTCCGTTACCCGGGCACCCATCCGAACAGCCGCGGCCATGTCCGCTGGCTTCTCGTCCACGACACGGGGCCGCAGGCCCCGGTGTGGCGCGCAAGTCGAAACGAGCTGCACGACCCGAACACCGGGAACGTGCGGCCGCTCGAACCCTCGGCCCGATCCGACCCTGAAAGGGCCACCCCATGTCCGATCTGAGCCCCTGGCTGGAGGAGCTGCGCGCCGCCTGTGCCGCGACCTCGCAGACCGAGGTGGCGCGCCGTCTCGGCTACTCCGCCTCGACGATCTCGATGGTCCTGAAAGGGACCTACAACGGGGATCTCAAGCGCTTCTCGCAGGCCGTCGAAGGACTGCTGCTCTCGGCCGAGGTCGAGTGCCCGGTGCTGGAAACTATCCCCCGGCACCGCTGCGTCGCCGAGCAGAAACGCCAGGAAGCGCTGAAGTCACCCCTCTCGACCAATGCCACCCGGGTGCAGCTGTGGCGCTGGTGCCGCGGCCCCTGCCCCCACAGCCGGATCAGGAAGGGAGCCTCCGATGCTCAGCCGTGATCTCGAAAGCCTGTCGGATTCGCTGCTGACCTACGTCATCGCGAACGCCGCGCTCGACGGCGAGGCACTCCTGCACGTCACGCACACGCTGGACGAGATGGCGAAGCGTGCCCGGGCGCTGGAGGCGCTACCCGTGCCGGACGAGGCGAAGGTCGTCGACCTCGCCGCGCGGCGCCGGCCGGTGGTGCTGCAGCTCGTCGGCGGAGAGCCCGCATGATCATGTGGCGCGAGCTCGTCCTGGGTGCCGGTGCCGCGGCGGTCCTCGCCGTCGTGTCGGCGGTCGCCGACCAGACCATGCCCCCCCATCCCGCTACCGAGGGGTGCTTTACGGTACCGGCCATCGCCGGCGTGCTGGCGGAGAAGTACGGCGAGCGGCCGTTCGCGCGCGGGCTCGACCAGTCGGGCCTGTTGCTCGAGCTGTTCACCTCCGACTCCGGCACCTGGACGATCCTCATGTCCAGCCCTGACGGCTGCGTCCGGGGCGTGCGCTCCGGCACCGGCTTCGACGCGGGCCGGCCGGCATGACCAGGTCCGGCATCACGCGGGTCGCGATCTACGGAGAGCAGCATCCGCAGATGGAGATCCGCTTCGGCAAGGGGCAGATCGAACGCCTGCGTTGGGGCATGGGCAGGCGCCTGCAGGCGAGCTTCGAAGCCCCCGACAAGCTGGTGCTGGCCCCGCACCCCGAGGGCTGCCTGCTCCGGCTCGATCGCCGCTACCCGGTCGTCCGCTTCAATGGGCCGACGCTGCGCGTGTTTCCGCGCTGGCAACCTTTCCGGTCGACGGAGGTCGCCAGCGAGGTGGACCGCGAGCGGAACCGCCTCGTGATCAAGCTCCCGGCGTCGATGATGCCGGCCGACCATGTCCCGCCCGCGATTCCGGCGGCCGAGCAGCCCGCCCTCGGGCCGGCCTCCGACCAGATCCTGACACGCATCCTGGACGAGCTGCGCTCGATCCGGACCCTGATGGAGCGAGCCCATGGCCTCACGCAAGTCGATCCCCGCCCAGATCCTGCCGGTGGCGCAGAGCATGGCCGAAGCCTCGTCGATGGTGGCGCGGATCGGGATCCTGCAGCGGGAACGGCGCCGGATCGAGGCGGCGATGAACGACCTGCTGGCGAGCGTGAAGGAGGAGCACGAGGCGCGGGCCCTGCCGCTGGCGCAGGAGATCGACCGGCTGACGCATGCGGTGCAGGGCTGGGCGATGGCGCACCGGGACGAGCTGACGAAGGGCGGGAAGACGAAGAGCGCCGCCCTCGCCGCCGGCGAGATCGGGTGGCGGACGAGCCCGCCCAAGGTCGTCGTGCGCGGGGCGGAAGCGGTGATGGACACGCTGCGCCGGCTCGGCCTCTCGCGGTTCATCCGGACGAAGGAGGAGCTGAACAAGGAGGCGATCCTGAACGAGCCCGCGGCGATCGCCGGGGTGCCCGGGCTGAAGATCGACCAGCAGGAACAGTTCTTCGTGAGCCCGTTCGAGACGGAGCTGCAGGAGCCGGCGTAAGGGCCAAGGCGAAACACCGGCCCGGGATCTTCATCGGGGCGGCACCCGTGCCCGACCCGGAGGCGGGCCTTCCGGCCGAGCTGCGGGCGGCGATCGCCACGCTGCGGCGGCGCGACTTCGCCGTGTTCCCGGCCGAGGGCGACCGCTGGCACGTCGGCCAGATGATCCTCGGCCCCGACGAGATGATCGCCAAGGCCCAGCGATGGCAGCAGCGGGCGATCGCGGCATGAGGAACACCGAACTCTGCCGGATCGACGCTAAGATTATCAAGCAGATCCAAATTACGATGGCCGTCCGCAGGGTCACTATGCGCGATCTGGCTCCGCTGGTCGGCATGCCATATCGGACGCTTCAGAATTACTTGCAGGGCAAGTCCAGACTGCCCGCGGCGGTTGTCATCAAGCTGGCTGAGGCGCTGAATGTTCGGCCGGAGTTTCTGCTCTGCGGCAATCTGGAGCTGCCGTCATGAGCTGGACGCCGGAGTCCCTGGCAGAGGTGCCGCTGCGCTGCGTCGCACACGCCGACGGCAGCGCCACCGCACTGTGGATCTACGAGGCCGACGAGCCGCCGATCAGCAAGCTCGTGACCCTGAACCGGCGGACCGGGGAGAAGACCATCCAGTGGGTCGCCGGCGGCCGGACGTGCCATTCGCTGGACGAGGTGGTGGCCGCCCTGGCCCAGCTGGAGCTGGCGCTGTGACCCGGGCCGAGCGGTACTGCCTGGAGCGGCGGAAGGAGCGCGGGCTCGCTGCCGCCGACGCGGATTTCGAGGCCTTCTGGGCGGCCTATCCGAGCCGCCGGCCGAACCCCAGGGCGACCGCACGCGTGGCCTTCGACAAGGCGGTGGTGAAGCGCGGTGTGCAACCTGCCGACCTGATCGCAGCAGCCCGGGCCTTCGCGCTCGAATGCGCAAGGGCGGAGATCGACCCGAAGTTCATCCCGCACGCGCGGACCTGGCTGACCCAGGAGCGCTACGCCGACTACCTGCAGCCTGCCGAAACCGGCGCAGATTATTCCGATCCTATTCACGAGCCGCCTGCTTTGCGCGGGATCGCTGGGGAAATCGGGCAGGTGCAGTACCGGGCCTGGATCGCGCCCTTGCGACTGCGGAACCCGCTCTGCCCGCGGACGGTGATCGTGGTGTGCCCGTCCGAGGCGCACCGGCTCTGGGTCAAGAACCATTACGCGGAGACGCTGCGCCGGCACCTGCGGCGCAAGCCCGTCTTCACGCTCGACGAACGGGGGGAGTGAGGATGCTGGGACTGTTCTGGCCGGCAGGAGCCGAGCCGCCGCTCAGGGGCTTCGACGGCCGCCGTGAGGCGGTGAGCCGGGCCGCCGTGGACCTCGTCGCCTCGGCGATGGAGACGAAGCAGCTGCGGCAGGCGTCGTTCACGCTTTCCGCTAATCTCGTCGCCTGCCTTGTCGTGATGCCGGACGAGGAGCGGCGCGAGATCGCCTGCCATCTGGCCGGCAACCTGGAGGCGATCGTCGAGGCCGCGGTGCTGGAACGGCGCCTGCGCAAAGCCGCGGGCGGGTGTGCCTGATGGATCGCCGGGCCCAGCTCGCCCTCGTCCACATGGGCAGGAAACAGCTCGGCCTGGACGAGGACACCTATCGCCAGCTGCTGGAGCGGGTCGCCGGCCGGCGCTCCGCCGGCGAGCTGAAGCCGTCCCAGCTCCGCTCGGTGATCGGCGAGATGCGGCGGCTCGGCTTCAAGGATCGCCCGGTCCGGAAGCTGAAGGAGCCGCAGCACCGCAAGATCGCCGCACTCTGGGCCGAGCTGCGGCGCGCCGGTGTCCTCCGGGAGAAGACGGACCGGGCGCTCGACGCCTTCGTCAAGCGGCAGACCGGCGTCGAGCGGCTCGAATGGCTCGACGCCACCCAATCGAACCGGGTGATCGAGGCCCTGAAAAGCTGGGGGAAGCGGATCGATGAAGCACAAGTACCCGGCTGAGGCGATCCTGCGGCAGCTGCCGCCGCTGCTGCGCGAGGTGGCGGACATCGCCGGCGTCGATTCGGCGCTGGCCATCGCCAGCGTCTTCGGCGGCCGCACCTTGCGGGTGCCGATCAACGCCGGGCCGAAGACGGACATAGCACTCCGCTGCGGCTTGCCGGCGGCAAAGGCGCTGGTCGAGCTGCGCGGCGGCGAGCGCATCTACGTCGCCCGGGCGGTGATGGCGCTCGGCCTCGTCGGGCAGCCGCAGGCCCGCGGCCCGTTCTGGAAGGACGGCAAGCTCGACCAGGTGGTGGCCGAGATGGAGGCCGAAGGCTGGACGCGGAACGAGATCGCCAGGGCGGTCGGAGTCAGCCGCCGCTGCGTGATCAAGGCGGCACGGCGGGCCGCGGCGGCCATGGTTCACCCCGCCGCTTAGGGTCTCGTCCCGCTATTCCGACACTCGCGGTTTCCCTGGAGACGCGAGATGGCCGAGCCCACACCGCCCGAGCACGAGGTCACGAAGTCCGACGTCCTGGTCTGGTACGGCCAGAACCTGCGGCAGGCTCCGCTCATGACGGCAGCACTGACGCTGCTGGCGTTGGGGGCTGCCCTGGCCGCCCTCTGGACACTGAAGGAGTTGGGTCTCCTCGGGCTGCTGGGACTGTCCGCCACGTGATCAGCGATGACGTCGCCAACGTCCTGCCGATCGCCGTCCTCGTCATCCAGTCGCTGATCGCCTGGGTGATCTGGTCGATGCGGAACACCTTCGCGACCAAGGTCGACCTGGACCGGCACCGCGAGGAGACCGTGAAGGCAGTCGAAGCCGTCCGTACCGAGCGGGCCGAGAAGACGCGCGAGCTGGAGGCGTCGGTGAACTCGATCAAGGGTGCTCTGGAGCAGCTGCGCGGCGACCTGCGCAAGCTGCCCTCGTCCGAGAACATGGCCCAGCTCGGCATGAAGCTGACCGAGCTGCACGGCGATCTGAAGGCGCACTCGGCCGAGCTGAAGGGCATGCGCGACGTGCACACGATCGTCGCCGCCTCGCTCGACCGCGTGAACGAGTATCTGCTGAACAGCCGGAAGAGCGCGTGACGACCTTCGCCCAGCATCTGGCGGAGGATCGCCGCCTGCGCATCCTGCAGCTGCTGCAGGACGCCGCCGGTTACTCGAGCAACGATTCCCTGCTGCTGGCCGCCCTGGAAGGCTTCGGCCACCGCATCGGCCACGATCTGCTGCGGGCCGACCTCGCCTGGCTGGAGGAGCAGGGGCTCGCCGGCGTCGAGGATCTGGCCGGGATCCTGGTCGCGAAGATCACCGAGCGCGGCCTCGACGTCGCCACGGGCCGGGCGCGCCATCCGGGCGTGAAGCGGCCGCCGCCCCCTTGAGCCGCCCCAGCTCCATCACCCGCCTGCCGTCCCAGATCCGGGACGCCGCCGACGCCGCGATCCGGGAAGGCCGCACGATCGACGAGATCACGGCCGCCATCCGCGATCTCGGCGGTGCCGCCAGCCGCTCCTCCGTCGGCCGCTACAAGCAGCGGATGGAGGAAAAGCTCTCCCGCTACCGCGAGGCGCAGGAGGTGGCCGGGGTCTGGGTCACCCAGCTCGGCGCCGAGCCCGAGGGCAAGGTGGGCCGCCTGCTGGCGGAGATGCTGAAGACGGTGGCCTTCAAGACGCTGGCCGACATCGGCGACGAGGACGTCTCCGTCGGCGGCCAGGAGATCATGTTCCTCGCCCGGGCGATCAAGGATCTGGAGTCGGCCGGCAAGCTCAGCGCCGAGCGCGAGATCAGGATCCGCCGCGACCTCGCGGCCCTGGTCGAGAAGGCCGTGCGCACGGTGGAGGAGGGCCTGGCCGAGGCACCGGCGACCGATCCGGCCACGGTGCTGAAGCGGATCCGCGAGGAAGTCTACGGGATCTTCGGATGAGCGCGGCCGTACCGCTCCACGCCTATCAGCGCAGCTGGCTGCAGGACGATGCCCGCTTCAAGATCGGCATGTTCGCCCGGCAGACGGGGAAGACCTTCACCACCACGCTGGAGATCGTCGACGACTGCTTCGCCGCCGCCGTCGAGGGCCGCCGCGAGCGCTGGGTGATCCTCAGTCGCGGCGAGCGCCAGGCCAAGGAGGCCATGGACGAGGGCGTGAAGCGGCATGCGAAGGCCTATGAGATGGCCTTCGAGGAGGCCTCCTACGACTGGGTCGGCGGTGCCGGCAGCTACCGGGCCGTCGAGGTCGAGCTGCCCGGCGGGTCGAAGATCACGGCCCTGCCGGCCAATCCCGACACCGCGCGGGGCTACTCCGCCAACGTCTTCCTCGACGAGTTCGCGATCCACGCCGACAGCCGGGCGATCTGGGGTGCGCTCTTCCCCGTGGTCAGCAAGCCCGGCCTGCGGCTGCGGATCACCAGCACGCCGAAGGGCAAGGGCAACAAGTTCTACGAGCTGATGACCAGCCAGGACGGGCCTCTTGCCGATGCCGCGGGTGCCCCGCAGCCCCGCGGCGTGTGGTCGAAGCACCAGGTGGACATCTACCAAGCGGTCGCCGACGGGCTGCCGCGCGACATCGAGGAGCTGCGCCGCGCGGTCGACGACGAGGACGTGTGGGCCCAGGAGTTCGAGCTCAAATGGCTCGACGAGGCCGAATCCTGGCTCTCCTTCGACCTGATCACGGCCTGCGAGCACGACGATGCGGGCAACCCCGACCTCTACCAGGGCGGCCCCGTCTGGCTCGGCAACGACATCGCCCGGCGCCGGGATCTCTGGGTGCTCTGGGTGCTGGAGCAGGTCGGCGACGTGCTCTGGGCCCGCGAGCTGATCGAGCGCCGCGGCATCTCCTTCGCCGAGCAGGACGCGATCCTGGACGAGACGGTGCGGCGCTACCGGCGGACGATGCGGATCGCCATGGACCAGACGGGCATGGGCGAGAAGCCCGTCGAGGACGCCAAGCGCCGCCATGGCGAGAGCCGTGTGGAGGGCGTGCTGCTCACCGGGGCCCGCCGTCTCGACCTCGCCACGATCGGCAAGCAGCGCTTCCAGGACCGCCGGATCCGCATCCCGGCCGGGAGCACGGCACTGCGGGCCGACCTCCACCGGCTGAAGAAGGTGGTGGGCCCGACGGGTGCGCCGCGCCTGGTCGCCGAGCGCGACGGGGCCGACCACGCCGACCGCACCTGGGCACTCTTCCTGGCGGCGGGTGCCGCCGAAGGTGCCGGCGGGGAGATCGATTTCCGGGCGGCCGGCGATCGCCGCGCCGGCCTCGACGCTTTCGGCCAGGTGCAGCTGCCGGGCCGCGACTGGGATGGCCCGCGTGAGCGGCCGCAGCGCGGTTTCGGCACGGTGCCGGGCTCGCTCGACTTCGGTGGGTTCGCCTGATGGACGAGCTGCCCACCCGTCCACCGCTGGGCGAGGTTGCGTCGGCCGGGCGCACCGCCTATGCCGGCGGGTTCGTCGAGCCGCTGCTGAAGGAGGCCTCGGACCCGCTGCTGCGGGCACGCGGCTTCGACCTCACGGTCTACGAGGACGTGCTCCGCGACGACCAGGTGAAGGCCACCTTCCAGCAGCGCCGGCTCGCCGTGATCTCGGCCGAGTGGGAGATAGATCCGGGCGACGAGAGCCCGCGAGCGGCCGAGGCGGCCGACTTCATCCGCCAGCAGCTCGACCGTATCCGCTTCGACGACGCCACCGACAAGATGGCCTACGGCCTGTTCTACGGCTGGTCCGTCGCCGAGCTGATCTGGGCGGTCGAGGGCGGCCGCGTGGTGCTGGATGCGATCAAGGTCCGCGACCGCAAGCGGTTCCGCTTCGACCGTGACGGGCAGATGCGCCTGATCCTGCCCGGCAAGCCCGAGGGCGAGATCCTGCCGCAGGGCAAGTTCTGGAGCTTCGTCTGCGGCGCCGACCACGACGACGCCGCCTACGGCCTGGGGCTCGCCTACTGGCTCTATTGGCCGGTCTACTTCAAGCGGAACGGGCTGAAGCTCTGGTTGCAGGGGCTCGACAAGTGGGGTGCGCCCACGGCCGTCGGGCACTATCCGCCGGGCGCCTCCGACGAGGAGCAGAAGAAGCTCCTGGATGCGCTGACCGCCATCCGCACCGACTCCGCCGTGATCCTACCCGAGGGCATGACGGCCGAGCTGCTGGAGGCGGCGAAGGGTGCGGCCAGCCACGACGCCATGCTGGCCCGCATGGACGCGGCGATCGCCAAGATCGTGCTCAGCCAGACGATGACGACCGACAACGGGTCGAGCCTGTCCCAGGCCTCGGTGCACATGGACGTGCGCGAGGAGGTGGTGACGGCGGACGCCGACCTGATCTGCGCCAGCTTCGTCCGCGACGTCGTCCGGCCGCTGACCTTGTGGAATTTCGGGCCGGACTGCCCGGTGCCGCAGGTCTGGCGCGTGACCGAGCCGCCCGAGGACATCGGGCTCCTGGCCGACCGCGACCTCAAGCTGAAGCAGCTCGGCTGGCAGCCGACCGAGGAGCGGATCCGCGAGATCTACGGCGACGGCTACGAGCGGGTGGCGGCCCCCGTTGCGCCGGAACCCCCTGTCGTTGCATCCGATCCCACTGCCGTTGCGCCCGGGCAGGAACCGTCGATCGCCGCCGACCAGGCCCGAGATCCTGCGGCCGATCCCACGACCTTGTCGGAGACGGCCTGCCCCGGCTGCGGCGCCGAGCTGGCCGACGGGGCGCCGTCGCGCGACGCGGCCGACGACGTCGCCGACCAGCTGGCGAAGGTGACGGAGGCACCGCAGGACGCGCTGATCGGCCGGATCCAGAAGCTGCTGGCCGAGGCGCCGAGCCTCGAGGCCCTGCGCGACGGGCTCCTGGAGGCCTACGGCGAGCTCGACCCGACCGCACTGGCCGACGCGGTGGGTGCGGGCCTCGTCACCGCCGAGTTGGTCGGGCGCGCCGAGGTGGCCGATGGCGACTGACGGCGGGCCTCCCTTCGCCGAGGCGATCGCCGCCTTCCGCCAGAAGGTGCCGCTGCCCACCAAGGCCTGGACGGATCTCTGGGAGGGTCAGCACGCCCGGGCCTTCGTCGTCGCCGGGGCCAACCGAGACGAGATCGTGGCCGACTTCCAGGACGCGATCGGCAAGGCTCTGGAGGAGGGCCGCACCAAGGCCGACTTCCAGAAGGACTTCGATGCGATCGTCGCCAAGCACGGCTGGAGCTACAAGGGCCAGCGGGGCTGGCGCTCGGAGACGATCTTCCGCACCAACGTGCGCAGCGCCTACGCCGCCGGCCGCTACGAGCAGCAGCAGCGCCTGGCGAAGCGGCGGCCCTGGCTGCGATACGTGGCGACGCTCGACAATAGAACGAGACCGGAACACCGGGCCTGGCACGGCACTCTGCTGCGCTTCGACGACCCCTGGTGGCAGACGCACTACCCGCCGAACGGCTTCAACTGCCGCTGCACGACCTTCCAGTACAGCGACAAAGGCCTGGAATCCCGCGGGCTGAAGCCGACGCCGGCCCCCAACGACGGCACCGAGACGGTACGCCTGGGCAAGGGCGAGGACGCCCCGCGCGTCACCGTGCCGAAGGGCGTGGATCCGGGCTTCGCCTACCACCCGGGCGAGGCCGTCTGGGGCCGCTCGCCGACGCTCGTCGCCATGGAGCGGCACGGGCCGTGGACCGCGCTGCTGGGACCGGTGGCCCCCGAGGCTGCCCCCGAGCTGCCGCAGGCACTGCCGGCCAAGGCGAAGCTCGCCAAGCCCGTCGCCGCCGGCGACGAGGCCGCACTCCGCCAGTCGCTCCGGGACGCCCTGGGTGCGGACGAGACGATCCTGGCCGATCCCACCGGCACGCGCGTGGCGCTGGGCCAGGCGATCGTCGACCACATGCTGGAGGAGCCGGGGCGGCAGGATGGCCGCGAGGCCTACTTCCCGCTGTTGCCCGAGCTGGTCGAGCAGCCCGACGAGATCTGGATCGGCTTCGCCCGGAGCGAGATCAGCGGCCGGGTCGCCCTGCGTCGGCGCTACGTCCGGCGATTCAGGGGCGGGCGACGGACGGTCGAGCTGGCCGCCGACCAGGACCGCGGCTGGTGGTCGGGCTTCTGGGCCGGCCCGCTCGACGAGCTGCGATCGGGCTTCCGCCTCTGGTGGCGGGGCATGTCGGGAGGTTCACCATGAGCGACGACGGCCGGGTCAGAGACTTCGACTTCGTGTTCTCGGGCGAGGCGACCTCGACGGCGTTCAAGCTCGGCGGCTGGCGCTTCGGTGCCTACAAAGTCGTCGGCGCCTGGTCGCCAGCGTCCCTCGCCTTCGACCACTCCGACGACGACGGCGCGACCTGGGACAAGGTGTACGACAGCGGCCCGAGCACGCCCTTGCAGATCACGCAGAGCGTGCTCGACGTTCCGGCGAACGTCTCGCATCGCGTCGCCGACCTCCTGCTCGCCTGCTACGACCACATCCGGCTGAGGTCGGTCGACGGCAGCGGCAGCCCGGTGACCCAGACCTGCACTGTCCGCGTTCGCTGCTGGAAGAGCTGATGGATATGCCCCGGGCGGAGCACCGTCACGCGGACGGCTCGTCCGTGAGACGATGAGAGGGGACCTCCGATGAGCCGCATGTTGCCGATGAGCAGCCGGGAGATGTGGGCGGGGTCGTCCTTCCTCGCCAGTGGTGCCGGCGCGGTCCCGCGGCCGATCGCCGACATTCTCGGCGAGTTCGTCAATGTCAAATCCTATGGCGCGAAGGGCGACGGGGTTACCGACGACGTGCCGGCGATTCGGCTTGCGGAGGCTGCTGTCGAGGTAAGCGGCGGCGTCCTCTTCTTTCCACGCGGGATCTATTGTCTGAAAACGTGGACGGATATTGGCAACAATCTGCAGTACATGCTGGCCATCACCGGCTCCAACGTCATGTGGGATTTCGCCGACGGGGCGGAGCTCAAGATTGCGCCGATTGGAAACCCCGCTGGTCTCCGTCCCATCATCGTCTTCGGCCACGGAAAGGGCGGCAGGGATCTCGCCAACTATCAGAGCTACGAGACGCTGGACGCCACGGTCCACAGCCTGGCGCTGTCCAACACCTTCACCGCCGACGCGTCAACCGACATCATCGCCTTTGCCACCGACTTCGGCGTCAACGCGGCCGTTACGTTCAATACTACAGGGACGCTGCCGGCCCCGTTGGCAACGGGCACGACCTACTATCTTCTGCGGCAGAGCGCCACGACCGCCAAAGTAGCGCTTACCCAGGGCGGCAGCGCGATCAATATCACCGACACGGGCAGCGGTGCGCACACGATCGTCGGACAAGTCGCCAAGGCCACGTGCGTTCTGCCAGCGCTGTCGAACGCCGGTGACGCGGCCAGCTATGCGGTCGGCGATATCATTTATCTGCGAACCGGCAGCACGCTCAATAATGCTGCCATCAGCCCTGACTGCGAGCTGAACAAGGTCGAAGCCATCAATGGCGGAGTAATCACCCTCAAGTGGCCGACAACGAAGCCCTACGCGCAGGAATACTACCCGTCCGGCAGCTCCGGCATATCGTCGCGGACCGGCGGCGGCAACGCGGCGCCGTGCGGCATCGCCAACGTTAACGATCGAGTGATCGAGAACATTATCATCAGAGGGCTCAAGTACGAAGGGAGCAGCAGCGGCAATGGTGACTTGCAGGCGATATCACTGTGGAGCGTTCTGAACGCAAAATTGATCGGCTGCAATATCACTTACAACAAGAACGGTCTCGGGTCGCGCGACGCTCGCCACGTCGACATCATCGACATCACTTGGGAGCACCTCGGAACGTTCATTTCTAACGCATCCTACTTCGTCGGTCCGTCGACTGGCTGCTCTGATTGGCGAATCCTGAACTTCCGCACGAACTCGCCGACGGTCTCCTACCTGCACCTGCATGAGGGCGTGGCGAATATTGAGATCGGCGATTTCAGGATCAGGAACGGCGACTCGGCTGGTCAGGTCACCGGAATGGTCGACATGACGACGAGAACCTACGACATCAATATGCACGACGGGTCCATCGACTTCGCCGGCACCGGCACCAATCCGATGATCAACATCGACGCCGCCTGCGGCGGAGGTGGCCGCATACGAAACATCAAGATCACGCGGCAGGCGTCGGCAGCCAATGATGTTCGTTGCGATGCCGGCGGCTGGGAGATCGAGAATGTCACCTGCAACGGGCAGCTCGCGCAGATTTCCCTGCGCGCCCTACAGGACCTCAATGGTGCGGCCGGGAGCAAAACCGACGTCTGGGCGCAAGTGGGCGCGCTCACAAGTGCGAAGCTGACGTGCAAGTTCGGCATTATCCCGACCTATGGTGGCTCCTGGCGCCTGCTGATCGACAAGCAGACCGGCTTCAACTCCGACGGCACGGATTACCTCAACGTCGGCTATGTCGGGGCCCTCAGCGCCTATGTGAGCAACCTCGATGTCTCAGGAACGGGCGCGGTGGAGATCGATCTATCGCATGCGAGCAAGGGCACGTCCCTCGGCCGGCAAGAAGGCGCGCCCCGCGAGCTCATTGCCACCGTCACGCCGGGCGGCTCGGCCCCTTCAACCGGAGCCCTGACGCTAACTATGTTTTCGACCGTCATGGCGCGGCCGACCTAAGGACATCGAGTATGGAACTGTCACTCGCCGACCAACTCTACAAGATCGAGCACGGACGCGCGGCCATCGCGCACTGGCGCTCCGCGCTCGACGCCATCGATTTTTCCGTGTCGCAGGCGGACTTGCCACGCGACCTGGTGAGCATTACTCCCCCCGAGAAGAACGTTGACCGGATGTTTGACGAATGGGCGTCGGATCTCAGTGCCATCCTCGCCACCGATGTTCGTCAGATGCCGCAGGCCCAGGAGTTGGCCGCTGCCAGATCGCGCCAGGCGGCGGTCTCGGCGAGACTTCAGTGGCTCGCGACTATCGAAACTCTGCTGACCACCAAGGAAGCCGAGCTGATGGCCGCTATTTCAGAATAATCGCACTGCAGAGGCCTTTGTGCGCTGATGTGGTCGAGGCCGACCTGCGATGAGGAAGCACGACTGGCAGATCCGAAGTTGGGGCCGGGTCGTCAAGTTGTTCAAGTACTATCTGTACGTCGCAGGCGCCGTCGCCACGATAAACACGGCAATCGACTTTCCAGCTCATGCCGCGTCAGCAAGGACTTTGGCCCTGGCCGCCGGGGTTATTCTGTTCTCAGGTAGTGTAGCGCTTTGGAAGCATCTGGCGGCCCGCCGTGAACGTGCGTCCATGCAAATGACAGACATTCGAGAGACACTGGAACATTTAACCCGAGACCGCGATCGCATCAGGAAATCTATCGAAGTTCTGGACCAAGTGGTGCTCCCGATCCAGGAATCCCTCGTGCCGGAGATACGGGACGCAATGCCCATCGAGCAGCGCGTAATGGCGGCTCTGGATGATCGAATCGAGGATATCGCTCGCATGCTCGGGCTCGACCGCAAGGGGCTGTGCGAAGAGCTGAAACCGATTGAGCGACGCACTCATGTCGCCACGGAACCAGGCCGGGAACGAGAGATCAAGGTCCTGAGGCACAAGCTCGCCGAGGTCGATAGAATGCTCCACGCCAAGGAAGCTGAGCTAAGGACAAAGCTGGCACCGTCAAAGGTAACGTCTTGACCCGCTTCGATTCCACCGCCGCCTGAAAATCCGCGTGTCGGTCGTGCCAAGATCAGGTCCCGGCGCCGCCCGCGTTCACCCCGCCGCCGCCGCCGCGTCCCATCGTATTCCTCCCGCCTATGCGCATCCCGCTTCTGCGTCCGGGCACCTTTCAGGCTCAGAACGGCCCCGTCACCCTGACGGCGGCCGACCTCGCGGCGATCGCCGCGGGCTATGACGCCGGCCGGCACGAGGCGCCGATCGTCGTCGGGCATCCCCGCACGGACGATCCCGCCTATGGCTGGGTGAAGTCGCTCCGGCTCGCCGAGGACGGCACGCTGGAGGCGGAGGCGGACGATGTAGATCAGGGTTTCGCCGATCTCGTCCGCGCCGGCCGTTACCGCAAGGTGAGTGCGGCCCTCTACCGCCCGGACGACGCCAACCACCCGCGACCCGGGGTGTGGGCGCTGCGGCACGTAGGGTTTCTGGGCGCACAGCCGCCCGCCGTGAAGGGCCTGCGGCCCGTGCAGCTCGGCGAGGCCGACGAGGCCACCATCATCGAGCTGTCCGAGTCCGACTGGGCCTACGCGATCCGCGCGGTCGCGACCTCGTTCGCCGCCCTGCGCGACTTCCTGATCGACGACAAGGGGCTCGACATCGCCGACCGGGTGCTGCCCGCTTGGTCGATCGACACCCTGCGGGAGGCGGCGAGCCGGCCGGCCATGGAGCCGGACGCCACGCCTTCGTTCTCCGAGGAGCAAGGAATGGATCCCACGCTTGCCGAGCGCGAGCAGGCCCTCGCCGTCCGCGAGGCCGATCTCGCGTCACGCGCCCAGGCGCTCGACGCCCGCAGCGAGGAGCTGGCGAAGGCGGCCCGCGACATGCGCGCCCGCGGCCACCAGGCCACGGCGGAGGCGCTGCTCGCCGACGGCCGCATTACCCCGGCCGAGCTGCCGACGGTGGTGACGCTGCTGGGCGTGCTGGACGGTGACGGCGTCGAGCTGGCCGAGGGCCAGGAGACGCCGGCTACACAGCTCGCCAAGCTGCTGCGCGGCCTGCCGGCCAGGATCGACCTCGCCGAGCGTGTCCGTGGCGGCGACGCCCTGGACGCCGAGGATCCGCAGGCCGTCGCCCGCGCCGCCGAGGCATGGCGCGCCGAGCAGCAGAGTCTCGGCGTCATCGTCGGCTACGCCGAGGCGGTACGCCACGTCACCGGGAGCCGCGCGGCATGAGCTACGCAACCGAACTCACCAAGTCGTTCGTCGCCGGCGGTGCGATCACCAAGCGCCGCATCGTCAAGCTCGGCTCGAACGACGGCGAGGTGCTGCAGGCCTCGGCCGCGACGGACCTTCTCGTCGGCGTATCGACCGAGGTCGACGCTGCGTCGGGTGCGCGCTGCGACGTGCATCTCGGCGGGATCGTCGAGGTGGAAGCCGGTGCGAGCATCACCCGCGGCACCAAGGTGACCGCGGATGCGAACGGCAAGGCCGTGGCCGCCGCACCGTCCGCCGGCACCAACAACGAGATCATCGGCATCGCCATGGTGACCGCCGCGTCGGGCGACATCATCCCGGTGCTGCTGGCCCAGAGCACCAAGCAGGGTTAACCGCCGATGCCCGCTCCCTTTCCCGTCACGCCGGAGCTGCAGGCGATCGCCATCGCCTACCGGAACCCGAGCTACATCGCGGACCGGGTGCTGCCCGACACGCCGGTGGGCCGGGAGGACTTCAAGTACTGGTCCTACCCGACGGCGGAGAGCTACGCGCTCCCCGACACGAAGGTGGGCCGCCGCTCGCGCCCTAACGAGGTGACGCTCAGCGCCACCGAGACGACGGCCAGCACCGAGGACTTCGGGCTGGAGGATGCGATCCCGCAGAACGACATCGAGAACGGTCGTTCGATGGGCATCGACCCGGTCGGGGCCGCGGTCGAGCAGCTCAGCGACTACGTCCTGATCGACCGCGAGTACCAGGTCGCCAACCTCGTCTTCGCCGCGGCGAACTACCCGACCGGCAACAAGGCGACGCTGAGCGGCACCTCGCAGTGGTCCGACACGACGAGCGCTCCCGTCCGTGCGATCGCGCAGGCGATGGACGCCTGCCTGATGCGCCCGAACGTGATGGTGATCGGCCGCGAGGCCTGGACGCAGCTCGCCACGCACCCCGACATCATGAAGTCGGTCAACGCCAGTGCGGGCGACAAGGGCATCGCCCAGGCCGACGCCGTCGCCGGCATCTTCGGCCTCGAAGAGATCCTGATCGGCGAGGGCTGGCTCAACACCGCGAAGAAGGGCCAGACGGCCTCGCTGTCGCGGATCTGGGGCAAGCACTGCGCGCTCATCTATCGCAACCGGCTCGCCAACACCCGGGGCGGGCTGACCTTCGGCTTCACCGCGAAGTGGGGCCAGCGGGTCGCCGGCCAGCGTGAGGACCCGGACGTCGGCCTGCGCGGCGGCATCCGCGTGCGCGTCGGCGAGAGCCGCAAGCCGCTGATCGTCGCGTCGAGCGCCGGCTACCTCTTCACCAACGCCGTCGCCTGAGCGCGGCGCGGAGCCCTGATATGGCGCGTTATCTGGTGGCTTGGGATCTGCATCACGACGGCGTCGTCTATCCCCCTGGCTCGGTGGTGGACCTGGACGACGAGGCCGCGGCACGCCTGCCGCAGGACCAGCTGGCGACGTCCCCCGATCCGGTGGACCCGCCGCCTGCCGAGGAAGCCAAGGGCAAGAAGCCCAAGGCGACGACGGAATAACCCCCGGGGAAGCGACCTCGCATCGCCAACGGAAGTAGGACGGGCCGGCCGCGAGGGGCTGGCCCGCTCCATCTCAGGGGCCGTGAAACGCCGCTGAAGACGCGCTCGGAAGGCGCTCGATGCTGACGCAGAGCTACACCGTCCGCCGCACCTCCCTCCTGCTGCTGCGGGCGGCCTATCTGTGCGGCGGCGGCGACTGGGACGAGAAGCGCGCCCAGCGCGAGACGGCGGTCCGGGATCTCGGCGGCCGCGTCCTCCAGGAGCTGCACATCGACGGGATCCAGGCCTGCCTCGTCGAGGTCCGCGGCCTTGTGGCACTGGTGCTGCCGGGCTCGAACGAGCGGGCGGACTGGAAGGTCAACTTCACGGCCCTGCCGTTCCCGTTCAACGGCCGCCTCTACCATCATGGCTGGTTGCGCTCGGCCGTCGACCTGATCGACCAGCTGCCCGGCACGATCCACCTGGTCACGGGCCACTCCTACGGTGCCGCGGTGGCGCAGCTCGTCGGCGCCTTCCTCTGCAAGCCGACGCTCGCCTGGGCGTCGCCGAAGCCGCTGTGGAAGAGCCCCGAGCCCTACGGCCGCCGCTTCGTCCAGAACGTCCTCGCCGCCGACGACGGCATCCGCCACGTGCCGTCGTCCCTGCTCGGCTACCGCTGGATCGGCAATGTGGAGTGGCTGCACCCGGGCCGCGTGCGCCCGGGCGAGGCACATCGCATCGCCCACTATCTGGAGTTCTTCCCGGAGGGGGAGCCATGAAGCCCGTCATCGCCCTGCTGCTCTGCGCCCTGCTCGGCGCCTGCTCCGGCATGCTCGCCGGGACGAAGTCGAACCCGACCGGCACCACCTTCGCGTCGATCGAGAAGGCCGGCGAGGTCGAGGGTGTCAGCGTCGCCGACGGCAAGGACCGCCAGAGCTTCGACACCGGCTCCAGGACGAAGGAGTCGGTCGGCTGCGAGCCCGGCGTCGATCCACGGCTGTGCCGCCGGGTCGAGAAGGAGTTCTGGCTGAAGACGGCGGACAGCAACGGCAGCAACGCGCAGGCCGCCGCCCTGGAGACGCAGGCGCGCTCGAACCACGAGCTGACCTGCGCGCTCAGGGGGACGATGGGCGTGCTGGTGCCGCTGGCGGCCGCCGGCGCCAAGGTGGCGGGCCTGCCCGTGCCGCCGCTGCCGGCCCCTTCGACGGCCTCTGAAGCCCCCTCGAACGGCTGCTGAGGGTCGACCCCGCCAGAGGCCCGTGGAGGCGCAAATCGCCCTCCGGCCCGGAGCGAAGTAGCGCCGATCCTTTGAAGTCTGTTTTGAAGCATCCTAGCCGCCCTGGCGGGGCTGTTTCGAGCGATGGGAGATGGTCTCGATGAGCCCCAGCGATGCGACATCAAATGAACCACCATTCAAGTTCACGGGTGAAGGGCCGGACGGGAAGCCGAAGTGGATGACGTTTCCATGCCCCGGCGGACGCGGCAGGTGTGGTATCGCCCTGCGGCCGCATCAGAAGAACGGCGTCGGCGCGTCCTGGGAGTGGGACGGCGATCGTGAGCAGCCCACGATCACGCCTTCGATCGACTGCCGGGAGTGTGGCTGGCACGGTTGGATCACCAAAGGTCAGTTGATCCCGCCACCCTGATCCGGCGGGCGTTCACCCCGCCCCGAAATACCGGGACAAGGTAGGGCTGCGGGGATGGAACGGCCCACCTCCCGCGACACCGACATCCTGGCACGCACTCTCTATGGAGAGGCTCGGGGCGAGCCCTGGGAGGGTATCCAGGCCGTTGCCTGCGTGGTGCGCAACCGGGTCGCCGATCGCCGCTGGCCCGACCGGATCGCCGAGGTCTGCCTGCAGCCGCGGCAGTTCAGCTGCTGGAACCGGAACGACGCCAACCTGCGGGCGATGCTGCTGGCCGACGAGCAGGACGCGGGCTTCCTCCGCTGCCTGGAAGCGGCGGAGATGGCGATCAACCACTTCGTCGACATCACGCACGGCGCCACGCACTACTTGAATCCCGACGTCTTCAAGAAGCTGCCGGCCTGGTTCGACGCTCATAAGATCAAGTGCCGCTTCGGCCGGCACGTCTTCCTGGCGGGCATCGCGTGAGCTACGCGACGCAGGCCGACATGGAAGCCGCCTTCGGCAAGGGCCAGCTGCGCGAGCTGGCCGACCGCGACGGCGACGGCGTGGCCGATGCCGCGGTGGTGGCGAAGGCGCTGGCCGACGCCGATGCCTGGATCGATAGCTACCTCGTCGGACGCTACACGCTGCCGCTTGCCGTCACCCCGCCGCTGCTGAACCGGCTGGCCGGGTTCCTCGGCTTCTACCTGCTGCACCCCGCGGCCGTGCCCGAGGACGTGCGCCAGCGCTACCTGGACGCGCTGGCCCAGCTTCGTGACCTGGGATGTGGCAAGGCGCAGCTGCCCGACACCGTCGGCACGCCGACGCCGCAGACGGGCGGCCTGCCCAAGGTCGCCGCCGGCGATCCCGTCTTCTCCTCCGACACCCTGGCCGGGTTCTGAGCGTGTCGGGCGTCTCGATCACCATCGACGATGCCGACGTGATGGCGCTGCTGCGCCGTCTGGCCGGGCTCGCCTCCGGCCCTGCGCTGGGCGAGACGATGGACGAGATCGGCGCCCAGATTCAGGAGAACACGCGCGAGCGGTTCCTGAGCAAGACCGGGCCCGACGGCGTGCGCTGGAAGCCGTCCTACCGGGCCGTGCTCCAGGGCGGGCAGACGCTCGCCGACGCCGGCAACCTCCGGGACAGCATCACGCGCGTGATAGGCCTCGGCGGTGCTTCCGTCGAAGTCGGCACCAACCTGAAGTATGCCCGCGTCCACCAGTTCGGCGCCACGATCACGCCGAAGGCCGCCCCCTACCTCGTCTTCAAGCTCGCCGACGGCAGCTGGGTCCGGACGAAGAAGGTGACGATCCCGGCCCGGCCCTATCTCGGCTTCAACGCCACCGACCGCGCCGACGTGATCGAGATCCTCAATGAGCGCATCGCCGAGGTGATCGGATGATCGCCGGAATCGCCGATCGCCTGCGCGCCGCGGTGCCGGCGCTGGTCACCGTGCGCGGCGTGGTCGACCTCGCCTCCATGGTCGACGGCAAGGTCCGGCACGCGCTGCCGGCGGCCTTCGTCCACGTCCAGGCCGACCAGGACCAGGGCACCCTCGACTGGAGCCAGCAGGTCCAGATCGTGGCCCGCCAGATCGGCGTGCTCGTCGCCGTCGGCGGAGTCGGCGAGGACCGCGGCCAGGACCAGGGCGACACGCTCCAGGCCGTGCTCGACGCCGGCCGCACGGCCCTCCTCGGCTTCGTCCCCGACGGGGCGCGCGAGGCGCTCACCTTCGCCGGCGGCGATCTCGTCCGCGTCGGCGGCGGCACCGTCCTCTGGCTCGACGCGTGGCGCACCTCCTTCCTTCTGACCAGCGAGGCGGCTTCCAATGGCTGATCTGACCATCGTCACCCCGACGATCGCGGGCGTGGCGGAATCGATGGTGGCGGCCGCCGTCGGCGGCGACGCCTTCGTCAACGACGGCAACACGCTCCTGCGGGTGAACAACGCGTCGGGCGGCTCGATCAACGTGACGATCGCCAGCCAGTACAGCGTGAACCAGACGCTGCCGCCGGGCACCGCGAACGCCAACCAGGTCGTCGCCGTCGGCGCCGGGACGTCGAAGGTCATCGGGCCCTTCCCGAAGGGCTCCTGGAACGACGCCAACGGCAAGGTGCAGGTCAGCTACAGCGCCGTCACCTCGGTGACCGTCGGCGCCATCAAGATCACGCGCTGAGGAGGCCCCCATGGCCGTCGTCGTCACCCAAGGCTCCAAGCTCGACGTCAAGATCTCGGGCCTGTGGACCAAGGTCGCCGGCGTGTACGACGCCGACGGCCCGCAGACCTCCCGCGGCACGATCGACGTGTCGGACTGGGACAGTACCGCCGCCGAGAAGCGCGACGCGCTGAAGGACCACGGCACCTGGTCGTTCTCGATCAATTGGCAGCCGACGGACCCGGCGCTGATCTACCTGCGCGGCCGCCTCGACGCCGGCACGCCGGACGATTTCCGGGTGACCTTCGCGGACAATACCGTCGCCACCTTCCAGGCGACCGTGCGCGGCATGCCGATGAAGGGCCCGAAGAACGACATCTGGCGGGCCACGCTGCAGCTCGAGGTCACCGGCGACATCACCTGGTCCTGAGTGGAGCTGAGCAATGGGGCTGCGCGACCAGATCCTGACCGCCGACGACCTGCCGCGCCAGGCGGTCGAGATGCCGGAGTGGGGCTGCACCGTCTGGGTGCGTGGCCTCACCGCCGGCGAGCGCGACATCTATGTCGACCGATACGCCAAGCGGGTGAAGGACGGCGACCCGCAGGCGATGGCGCTGCTGGTGGTGTTGGGCACCGTCGACGAGACGGGTGCCAACGTCTTCACCCTGGACGACGTCGAGGCCGTGGGCCGCAAGGCGTCGACCGCGCTGGAGAAGGTGGCGCGGCCGATCCGCGACCTGTCCGGCCTCTCGCCGGCCAGCGTCGAGGCCGCGGAAAAAAACTCCGGGCGCGGCCGGACCGCGCGTTCTTCTTCCGCCTGAGCCTGGAGCTCGGGATGACCGTCGGAGAGTTGTCGCGCCGCATGACCTCGGCCGAGGTCACCGAGTGGATGGCCTACTTCAGGATCATCCGCGAGCCGCAGGACGACGTGCCCGACGAGGCCCCGGCGAGTGACTGGGGAGCCTCCCTGAAGGGCCGCATGCTCGCCTGGGACGAGGCGAGGAAGAGCGGCCGATGAGCGATTTCTCGGTCGGCATCAAGCTCGCCGCGGACGCCAGCTCGCTCTCCTCCGAGCTGCAGAAGTCCGAGGCCAAGCTGAACGAGTTCCGCGTCTCGGCGGAGGCGGCCGGGAAGAAGATGGAGGGTGCCTTCGTCGGCGCCGAGCGCGGGCTGGCCCAGGTGGGCTCCGCCGTCGCCGGCCTCTCGCGCAGCGTGATCGGCATCGGTGCCGCCTTCGCCGGTGCGTTCGTCGGCGGGCTCGCGGTCGGTGCTTTCGTCGACGGGCTGCAGTCGGCGATCGACGCCACGGGCAAGCTCGTCGACACGGCGGACCAGCTCGGCGTGACCATCGAAGCCCTGCAGGAGCTGCGCTTCGCCGCCTCCCAGTCCGGGGTCGGTGCCGCCGAGCTGGACCAGGCGCTGCTCAAGCTGCAGACGCGGATCGGCGAGTTCAACCGCGGCGACCAGACGGCGATCGACGCCTTCACGCGACTCGGCCTCGCCGGCGCCCTGTCCTCGGGGCAGCTCGGGAATGCCGGCGACACGTTCGAAGCCGTGGCGGCGAAGATCGCCGTCATGTCGAGTCAGGCGGATGCCGCCGCCGCCGCCGCGCAGATCTTCGGTGACGACTTCGGACCCAAACTCCTGAACCTGTTGCGGCAGGGCAGCGACGGCATCGACGATCTGCGCGACAAGGCGCGGGAGCTGGGCATCGTCATGAGCGACGAGACCGCCCGGGCCGCCGAGGACGCGGGCGACAAGCTGGAGCAGCTGGGCTTCGTCCTGAAGGCGAAGGTGATGGGCGCCTTCGTCGAGCTGGCGCCCGAGGTGGGGGCCGTTGCTGACGCGCTGATCGCAGCGTTGCCGGCCGTGCTCGACTGGGTGGCAGCCTGGTCGGAGTGGCTGGGCCTTCTGGAGCGGGCGCCGGACCGGGCCCTGAAGGTCGTGAACGACCGCATCGCCGAGCTGCATCAGCAGATGAGCGACGGCTCGCTCTCCTTCGCCGAGCGCAAGAACGCCGAACGCGAGCTTGCCGAGCTGGAGAAAAGGAAGGCCGAGCTGGAGGCCCAGATCCAGAAGCGCGAGCAGGAGAAGAACCGCGTCAGCCCGGGCGAGCGCGACGGCGGTCCGAAGTCGGGCGAAGTACCGAAGTCGGCGGTGCCGCAGCCCTTCGTGCCGGTGCCGCAGGCGAAGGACGAAGAGGCCGCTGTCAGGATCTCCGACCGCTGGGCGCAGGCCGCCGAGCGCGAGGCCGAGAAGCAGAAGCGCCTGGCCGAGCAGGCGGAGAACGAGCGCCAGCGGATCGACCAGAAGCGCCTGGCGGCGGTCGAGAAGCAGCAGCGGGAGGAGATCCAGGCGGCCAGGGAGAGCTTCCGGATCCAGGTCGAGTACGCCGACGCGCTCGCCGACTATCTGCAGCAGAAGTACGAGGAGGAGCGCCGCGCCCGCGAGGAGGCAATGGCGACCGATCCCTTCGCCGGGCTGCTCGGCGGCCTCGCCGACTATGCGAAGGAGGCGACCGCCCTCGGCGACCAGATCCGCAACACGGTGGTCGACGCGTTCCAGGGTGCCGAGGACGCGCTCGTCGAGTTCGTGACGACGGGCAAGCTCAGCGTCGAGGACCTCGCCAAGACGATCGAGGAGGACCTCGCCCGGAGCGCGATCCGGCAGCTGACCGGTCAGCTGTCCAAGTCCCTCTTCAACGCCCTCGGCGGCCAGTCCTACGAGCCGCAGCCCACCGCCAGTGCCATGGGCAACGTCTTCGTCGACGGGGCGATCCGTCCCTTCGCCGCTGGCGGGGTGGTCGACCGGCCGACCATGTTCCCCATGGCCACCGGCGGGGCCGGCCTCATGGGCGAGGCCGGGGCCGAGGCGATCATGCCGCTTCGCCGCGACGCGTCGGGCCGGCTGGGCGTGGCGTCGAGCGGTGGCGGTGGCGACGTCAACGTCACCGTGGTCGACCAGCGCGGTGCCGGCTCGCCACCCGTCGAGGTGTCGCGCAAGGGCAGTGGGCGCGACCTGCAGATCCTCCTGAAGGGCCAGATGGAGCGGGCCGTGGGGTCGGGCGATCTCGACCGCGTCATGGCCACCCGCTTCGGCCTGCGGCCGAACGGACGCTGATGGCGAGCTGGCCCGCCACGCTCCCCGCGTTGCCGCGGCTGGCCGGCTGGTCCGAGTCCGAGCCCGACGTCCTGCTGCGGACGGAGATGGAGGTGGGGCCCGCCAAGTCGCGCCGCCGCTCCACCGCCGGGGTGCGGCCGCAGGCGGCGACCCTCGTCCTCACGATCGAGCAGCGCGACACCTTCATCGCGTGGTTCGAGGGCACCATCGCCAGCGGGGCCGTCTCCTTCGCCTGGGTCCACCCGGTCACGAAGCGGCCGGCGGCCCTGCGGATCACCGCCCCGCCGAAGTGGGACGCGCTGGGCACGCCCGAGCAGATCCAGCTGACCCTGCAGCTCGAGGTCCTGCCCTGATGGCCCGCTCGCTCTCCTCGGTGATGGCGCGGGCACTGGCCGGGCAGGAGACGGCGGAGATCCCGCTGGTGCTCCTGACCATCGAGCACCCGGAGCTGACCCCGGCACTCCGCCTGGTGCGGAACACGGTCGACATCGTCAGCCGCGGGGAGAGCTTCACCGCCTTCGCCTGCGACGTGACCCTGCCCGACGATGTCGAGGGGGTGTCGCCCCGCGCTTCGCTGCTGCTCGACAACACCTCGCTGGAGCTGGTCGAGATGATCCGCTCCCTGCGGCAGACGCCGGAGGTGACGATCGAGCTGGTGCTGGCGTCGAGCCCGGACACGGTCGAGGTCGCGTGGCGCGCCTTCGTCGTCGAGGAGGCCCGCTGGGACGCCCGCACGATCGAGCTGCCGCTGCAGCTGGTCGAGACGCAGCTGGAGCAGATCCCCGCCCACCAGTTCACGCCGGGGAACTTCCCATCGGCGTTCAAGGGGCTCTGAAGTGGACTTCAGGCCCGTCGACTATATCGGCATTCCCTTCAGGGAGAGGGGGCGCGACCCGGCCGCCGGCCTCGACTGCTGGGGCCTGGTCCGCCTCGTCCTGAAGGACTGCCTCGGCGTCGAGCTGCCGAGCTTCGACACCGTCCACTCCTTCCAGACGGAAACGATCCGCGACACGGCGGCCGCCGAGGCCCGCTCGGGGCGCTGGGTGCCGGTGGCGAAGGAGGAGATGCAGGCGCTCGACGTGGCGCTGTTCGACGGCGGCGCCCATTGCGGCGTGATCTGCAACCCGTTCGGCCCGGCCTTCCTGCACACCCAGCCGGGCAAGTCCTCCTGCATCGAGCGCCTCGCCGGCACGCTCTGGGCGCGGCGCCTCCTCGGGATCCACCGCCTTGTCTGGTGAGCTGGTCCTGGCCTCCCGCCCGCGGCCGCTCCGCATGGAGCGCCTGGTCCGCACCCTGCCCGCGGGCCTCAGCGTCCATCGGCTGGTCGAGATCGCGGTCCCGGACCATCGGCTGCGCGAGCAGGCCGTGGTGCAGCTCGACGGCGAGTTCCTGGTGCACGAGGCCTGGGACCTGGTCCCGGCCGCGGGCGCGATCGTCAACGTCACGGTGGTGCCGGGCGGCGGCCAGGACGCGCTCCGCATCGTCCTCTCGATCGCCGTCGTGGCGATCGCAACCTATGCCAGCGCCGGCCTCGCGACCGGCCCGCTCGCCGGCACCATGTTCGCCGGTGCGGTCGGCCAGGCCGTCATCGGCGCCACGATCACCGCCGCCGGCCTGCTCGCGGTGAACGCGCTGGTGCCGCCGGCGCAGCCGAAGAGCGACGACACCGAGGCCGTCACCTCCTACGGCATCGCCGGCACGCGCAACGCGCTCCGCCTGTGGGAGCCCGTCCCGCTGATCCTCGGCCGGATGCGCTTCACCCCGCCGCTGGCCGCCCAGCAGGTGGTCGAGCCCAAGGGCGACGGCCAGGTGCTGAGCGCCCTCTTCTGCTGGGGCTACGGCCCGCTGCAGATCGAGGACCTGTCGATCGGCGACACCAGCCTCGGCAGCTACCAGGACGTCGAGGTGCAGACCGCACCCGGCACGCCCGGCGTGGTGCCCTCGCTCTCGATCTACCCGCAATCGGTGGGTGTGGAGACGGTGGCCGTCCAGCTCACCGCCGCCGGCGGCTGGACGGTGCGCAACACCCCGCCCGACACCGACAAGGCGGTGGTCGAGATCCAGTTTCCCCGCGGGTTGATCGGCTACGGCAAGAAGACCGGCGACGAGCTCGACCAGGATGTGACGATCAACATCCGCTTTCGCGCCCTCGGCTCCGGCAGCTGGATCAACGCCGGCGATCTCACCGTGCACGGGAAGACGACGAGCGTGGTCCGGGCGGTCCGCTGGATCGAGTTCGGCACCCGCGGCCAGTACGAGGTCGCCGTCAAACGCCAGACCAACGACTCCAGCGACGACCGGCACATCAACGAGAGCTGGTTCGTGGCGCTGCGCTCGGTGACCAACGCCAACCCGGTCGCCCTGCCGGGCGTGGCGCTGACCGCCGTGCGGATCCGCGCTTCCGGCCAGCTGTCCGGCTCGATCGACGAGCTGCGCGGCACCGTCACCTCGATCTGCCCCGACTGGGATCCCGAGAGCGGCACCTGGATCACCAGAGGCACCGACAATCCGGCCAGCCTCTTCCGCTGGATCCTGCAGCATCCGAGCCGGCGCAAGCCGACGCCCGACTCGCTGCTCGACCTGCCGGGCCTGCAGCTCTGGCACGAGCGCTGTGCGGAGATGGGCTTCGTCTGCAACCTGGTGCTCGACCGCAAGGCCAGCCTCGACGAGGCGCTGCTGTCGATCGCCGCCTGCGGGCGCGGCATCATCCGGCGCCCCGACGGCCGCTGGTCGGTCGTCATGGACGAGCCCCGCGACTATCCCGTCCAGCTCTTCACGCCGCGCAACAGCTGGGGCTTCAAGGCGCGGCGCTCCTTCGCCCCGGTGCCGGACGCGATCCGCTTCCGCTTCGTCGACGAGACGAACGGCTGGGTGCAGGACGAGCGCCTGGTCTACCGCGACGGCGTGGCGCCCGAGGACGCGACCGAGATCCTGGATCTCGACCAGCCGGGCGTCACCAACCCCGACCTCGCCTACGTCTTCGCCCGCTACCGCCTGGCCGAGATCGTCCACCGGCCGGAGACGTGGGAGCTGTCCTGCGATTTCGAGCACCTGGTCTGCGAGAGGGGCGACCGGATCCAGATCCAGCACGACGTGATGCTCTCGGGCGTCGGCTCGGGCCGGGTGAAGGAGCTGACCGTCGAGGGCGGGCTCGTCACCGCCCTGCGGCTCGACACGGTCCTGCCGCTGCCCCAGGCCGAGTATGCGCTGCGCTGCCGCCGGGCCGATCTCTCCATCGTCGAGGCGGCGATCGCCGATGTCGACGCGGTGACCGACACCCTGCCGCTGGCCGACCCGCTCGACCTGGCCGAGGCGCCGGAGGTCGGCGACCTGTTGGCCGTCTTCCGCACCGACACGCTGCTGGAGGACGCGTTGGTGCTGGGCATCCGGCCCGGTGCCGAGCTGTCCGCCCAGCTGACCCTCGTCCCCTATCGCGAGGCCGTCTACGAGGCGCCCTGGGCCGAGATCCCGCCGTTCGAGCCGCGCATCACGCCCGCCTTCGGGCCGGCCCCCATCATCGTCTCGATCCGCTCCGACCAGAGTGTCCTAGAGCGCGACGTCACCGGCACGGTGCGCGTCCAGGCCGTGGTCACCCTGTTCGACGACGGCAGCCGGCCCCTCTCGCGGCTGCAAGGCGTCGAGCTGCGCTCCGAGGCGATCGGCACCTCGGGCGAGCCGCGCCTCGTGTCGGCACCGGCGGACGCCAACGAGATCCGCATCACCGGCCTGCAGCCCGACGTCGAGATCCGCGTCGCCGCGCGCTGGCGCTACACCGACGGCCGCGCCGGCCCCTGGTCCGGCGTGCACGACCACCTGGTGGTGGGCCCGGCCCTGCCGCCGCCCGACGTGACGCTGCTCTGGGCCACGGCGGATGCCGTCGAGTGGGAGTACCGCTTCCCGCCGAAGGACTTCGCGGGCTTTCGGGTCCGCTTCTCGGAGAAGGCCGGTGTCACCTGGGGCGAGGCCCTGGCGCTGACCGACGGGCCGCAGACCGCCCAGCGCGTGGACTATGCCGAGCTGCCGCCGACCGTGGCCGAGATCCTGGTGCGGGCGGAGAGCACGGCCGGGCTGCTGAGCGTTAACGTGGGGCGGCTCGCCCTCGACGTCACCAACCTGATGCGCCGCTACCACTGGTCGATCGCCGACCTGCGCGAGGCGGAGTGGCCGGGCAACAGCTTCGGCGGCGAGGTCCAGGACGGCGATCTCGTGGCCCCCGATACCTCGTTCTGGGCCGACCCGCCCGACGGCCTCTGGTGCGATCCGCCGGACGAGCTGTGGGGCCAGGGCGTCTACGGTGCCTGGGCCTACGAGACGAGCTGGGACTGCCCGCCGCTGGCGGCGACCAGCGACACCATCCGGATCGAGGCCGTGGGCGAGGGCCGGCGGATCGTGCGCTGGCGCTGGCAACCGGGGCCGGACGATCCGGCCGAGGCCGACGACGACCTCTACGGCCAGGTGCTGAACGACGACCCCGAGGCCCTCGTCTACTACGGCAGCGACCCGGAGCTGCCCTTCTACCGCCAGATCGACGAGCTGCAGGTCGCCCGGATCTTCGGCGACGTGCTGCCCGAGGAGAAGGACAGCGACGTCTTCCAGGCCGGCCTGCCGCACCTGCCGGTCTACGATCTTCTCGATCCCAGCCTCCGCAGCGCCTGGCTGCCCTATCGCGGCGCCGTGCGGCCCCGTCCGGGGCGCAAGCTGGAGGTGCGGATCTACGCCAATGGCGGCCTGCCGCGCTCGTCGCTGACCAGCCTGAAGCTGCTGCTCGACTCGCCGGAGCGGATCCAGGTGCTGGAGAGCCATCTGCTGGCCGCCGATCCCGACGCGGATCCCTCGCTCGGCATGCCACCGGGCTGGCGCGAGGTGCGCTGGGCCCATGCCCTGCTGCAGCAGCCGACCGACGCGACGGCCGTCCGCACGATCCAGAAATCGCCGCCGATCCTGGTCGCGACCGACGCCGCCGGGGCGGCAGTCGACGCCCGCTGCGACATCACGCTTGGAGGCTTCTAATGAGCCAGCTACCCGCCAGCGGCACCTTCTCCGACAGTGCCAAGGTCGGCGGCTTCCAGGCCGGCCTCGAATCGATGCGGGCCGTCGTCGGCGAGCTGCCCGACATCGCCCAGGAGGCGGTGGCGCCGGTGCTGAGCGGCATCGCCGAGGTGCCGAGCGGCTTCACGAGGCTCGACACCGCGACCGTCGGCACCGTCTCCGTCGCGACCCTGCTGCCGGGCGGATGGGCGCCCGGGCAAACCATCAAGATCGGTACCGTCGCCCCGTCGCGAGTCGTGCGCCTGGTGAACACCGGTACCGGCGACGGGCGCATCCTGCTGGCCGGCACCGACACCCAGCTCGACCTCAGCGCGCTGGCGCACCTCGTCGAGCTGAAGCTCTACCTGAACGCCGGCGTCCTGGAGTGGCGCGAGATCGCCCGCACCGGGTTCGACTCCAGCGGCTCCGCGGCGGCCGCGGCAGCCTCGGCCGCGACGGCCGGTGCGGCCGCCGCCGACGCACTCGCCAGTGCCGGTGCCGCCAACACCTCGGCCGGGCAGGCCCTCGCCCACAAGAACGGTGCGGAGACGTTCAAGAACGCCGCCGGCGATAGTGCCACCGCCGCCGCTGGCTCGGCGGATGCGGCCGACCGGTCGAAGGCCGACGCGCTCGCCATCGCCAACTCGGCCCTTTTGCTGCCGATGAAGCGGCTGACGGATGCCGACTTCTCGGGCGGCTTCAGGCTCCTGGCATCGGGCGACCTGGGTAAGACTCTCTACGTCACGGGCCTCGCCGCCTCGCGCGAGCTTCGGCTGCAGCCGGGGATCTGGCGTTTCGACACGGACGACCGCGTCGCCTGGGTGGAGGTCGTCAACAAAGCGGGCTTCGCCATTCCGCTGGCGACCGTCTCGGCCGCTACGGTCCGCCCCGTCGTCCGCTGGAACGACAAGTTCCCCTTCACCCTCGGGGCGACCACGGGCGGCAACACGACCTACACCTGCGACCTGCCGATCCCGGCGCTGAACAAGGGGCTGATCACGGTCCATGTCGGGTCGCTGTGGTCGGGTCTGGACAATGCCGGCCACGACATCACCGCCGCCTGGCTCACCGGCCTCTCGGGCTCGCTGACGCGCCAGTACATCTACCCCTGGACCGGCAACGCCTTCCGGCTGCCGAGCTACGCCTTCACCTTCGTGCCCTCGTCACCGCTGGCAGCGGTCACGGCACGCCTGCAGCTGACGGCGACGACGAAGCTCAACGGCCTTCTCGTCTTCGCCTTCGCGATCGACGAGACGGACGGCTTCCACAAGATCGACGTGGCTACCAGCGATACCGAGATCGCCCAGCCGCTGCCGGTCACGAGCGTGGCCGATTTCGCCGCCAACGAGCTGGCGATCATCGCCGAGTGGAAGCGCTCGAACGTGCTGCCGGCGGACTTCTCGCCGAGGAGCCAGCTGGCCCAGGCGCTGAACACCGTGACCCCGACGCAGAGCGACCCGCTCTTCGTGATGACGGGCGCCTCAGGGTGGCACGACCGCGGCGCGCTCAACGAATCGGTGACCTATCAAGGGTCCTTCAACGCCTCGATCAAGCACAGTGCGATGCAGGTCATGCTGGTGAAGCCGCGGGCCGGTGGCGGCGGCGCGTCGTCGACGCTCTCCGGCATCACCTCGATCCCGGCCGGCAAGTCGGCCCGCATCCGCCTGGAGGCCGATGGGACCAGCTTCTACGCGGACCTGAGCGCCTGACATGCTGGCCCATCTGCTCCAGCCACGGGTGATGGCGGGCGTCTTCGGCGAGCCCCCGGCGGCGCCCGAGGGCATCGTCGTCGGCATCGAGGTCGGCGGCCCCTACACCGAGGGCCAGACCATCGTCGCCACGATCCACCGCACCGGGGCCAGGACCGGCTCCTGCAGCGTGGGCGCCCAGCTCACCGGCGTGCCCGACCTGTGGCTGGTCGACCCGGCGCTGCAGCGGGTGAGCCTGGAGCCCGGGCAGATGTCGGCCACGGCATCGTGGCGCACGCGGATCGCGATCGGGGACCAGGGCGACGCCTCGGTCACCGCCACGCTGGTCGACGCGATCGGCTGCACGATCGACACCCAGGCGGCCAGCAGCATCTTCAGCATCACCGACGTCTCGCAGCCGGCCGATCCCCCCACGCTCTCGATCGCCCGGCATGCCGACACGCCCGCGACGATCGACGAGGGCGAGACGGCCCGCTTCGTGGTGACGTCCTCCTACAAGGGGCTCGAGACTCCGGCCACGTTCGACTACGTCGCCACCACCGGCACCGATGCCGACCTGGTGGCCGCCGTCACCGGCAACGACGTGGCGATCGCCGGCGACGCCGACACCGTGGAGATCGCGGCCGCCACCTCAGGCCGCAGTGGCGCCCAGGGCAACCGCACGCTCACCGCGACGATCTCGGGCGCGATCGGTGCCACCATCCTGGTGCCCGCCGCCTCGGTGACCGTCCGCGACGTGGTGCCGGCCCCCGAGCTACCCGTGCCCGTCCGGTCGATCCCGGCGACCACGGCCACGATCCGCGGCATTTTGGCCGGCACCAGCAGCTATGGGGCGCTGACCGCCGGGGATCACATCGTGCTCGACGACGGCACCTATACCGGGAGCTGGATCAAGATCTCCCGCAGCGGCACCGCGGCCAACCCGATCGTGCTGCGGGCGAAGAACAAGCTCGGTGCCGCGTGGAAGATCCCGCTCGGGATCGCCGGCGACTATGTCCGCCTCTGGGGGCTCGATCTCAGCAACGGCGTCAACGTGAAGCCGTCGACCATGTCGATGACGGTGCAGCAGGACTATGCCTGCCAGTTCGCGGTGACCGGCGACTATGTCGAGATCTGGCGCTGCAAGCTCACCTGGAACCGGATGCGCGATTCCAGTCGCGGTGCGAACACCAAAGCCTGCCACGGCGGTCAGGTCCACTACACCTGCCGCGGCTTCAAGTTCATGCGGAACTGGGTCGAGTTCACCGGCCAGCCGAACCTCGACGACATTCCGCCGGGGCTCAATCAGACGCCGATGGTGAAGGGCCCCGAGCTCGCCAACGAGATCCGGCCGCTCGTGCTTCAGCTCCTGGTCGGCAACAGCATCAACAACCGTGACGCCGAGATCGGCTGGAACCTCTTCAAGGGGTTCCCGGGCGACAGGTGGTTCGATGCGGTCAAGTACCGCGGCTACGGCGCCGACGTCGGCTACGACAATCTGGTGCGTGGGACGGTGTTCGGCCTGGGCTCCCAGTTGAACGACCGCGTGCTCGCCAAGTCGCAAGGGATCGACATCCACCACAATGTGGTCGTCGGCAACGGCGACAACATGGACTTCGGCGGGATCCGCTGCGACGGGCAGAGCCTCTGCACGGTCAGGCACAACACGAACCTCAGCGGCGACGGCATCCGCCTTCGGGTGGCCCAGAACTGGGATATTGTCGCCAACTGGGTCGAGGGTGCCGCCCGCGGCTTCTACGGGTCCTACGGGCCGGGGCATCGCTGGATCGGCAATCGGAGCGCCCCGGAAATCTCGGCCCGTACCGGCAACTGCACGGTCGATCAGCTCACGCCATGGCCCGCGAACACAGATGCGGCCTGGGTGGCGCGCGGCATCCATGTGTCGCAGAAGGGCAACCCGAAGCCGGCCAACGAGCGCAACCTCTTCTACGGCAATCGCGGGCCGCTCTGGCTGGGGTTCTGGGAATACCGCAGCAACGCCCACGACGCCGACGCCTCGCCGACGGGCTGCAAGGTCTATGGGCACATGGACCTCGACGGCAACCTGGAGACGACCTGGGGCGATACGATCGTCAACAAGGGCTACGCCGATGACGCCCTGATCTACCGGTCGGTGCCCGCGTCGATCACGGTGCCCACGGCCACCAAACTCCGAGAGTCCGACGTGGGGCCGAACTCGTGAGCCTGCCCGCTGCCGGCATCTTCACGCCCCTGCGGGCCCCGAACACGGTGGTCTGCGAAGCGCTGAATGCGCTCCTGGAGGCCGTGCGGGCTTTGCCTGGGGCATCGCGCACGGCCTCGCACACGATCGCCGGCGGCACGATCACGCCGACGGCAGGCACCTTCCGCGTCGACACCGAAGGTGGCGTGGACTCCGACGATCTCGACCGTCTGACGCCCACGAACATGCCTGATGGGGCGGTGGTCGAGTTGTCCGTGGTCGACGGCAACCGCGCCGTTCGCCTGCGCCATGCACAGGGCGGCAACGGCCAGATCCTGCTCGCCACCGGCTCCACGCTGCTCGTCAGCAGCCGGACGCAGTGGGTGCGCCTGGTGCTCGACGGCACCAACTGGCGCGAGCTGGGCAGAACCTACGGCAACCAGCTGCAGGACTTCCGCGACCATCTGGGTCTGGGCGACCTGGCCACGATGAACTTCGCGAATCTGCTGCCGGTCTCCAGCGACGATTTCGAGGTGACGAGCGGCGGCGAGGGCGAGTTCGAGCACGGCTTCGATGGTCTGCCGGCGGCCTGGTGGGCGACGCTGCGCTGCATCGAGGCCGACGCGGGCTGGGACATCGGCGACACGGTGATGGCCGACGGCACCTTCTTCAGTTCCAGTCCGCGCATGGTGACGCTCTTCGCCAACAGCACTGTCGTCGGATGGAAGGCCTCCAACGCCGGCAACCCGATCGCCGTCGTCAATTACGGCTCCGGCACGGTGCAGACGGTCACTCTCTCGAAGTGGCGGCTCAAGCTCTGGGCCAGCGCGTTCTGAGGCCGTTCAAAGGCCCTTGAAGCCAACCTGAGGTTGCACCCCGCCGATCTCGGCGGCCACTCCCACAGCTCAACGATAGGACCGCGATCCGCTTTAGGAACGGGGCGAATTATGTCGCGAAACCGCGGACGAATTATGTCGCGCTACAGCGGCGTGTACCACTGTGTCACACGCCCCACGGGATTCACCGAGGGCGCCTCACAACGGGTACCTGCTGAAAAAGCGGTCGTTCGCCAGGAAGATGACAGCTTCCCCTGGGCCAGCCGCAGTTCGCAAACGTCGATGAGCACGTAGTCGGTCGATCGCCTCGCGATCGACAGTTGCGGCGGAGCGCTTGGACGTTTGCTCGTCGCCCCGAGCCAGCCTCGATATGCCGCAGCGGAATAGACAGCGATGAAGAGCGCTGCGGGACAGGCTGGGGATACCTCGCGAAGGCAGTCCGGGATGTCGTCCAAGGGCGGCAGCATCCGCCGCCGGAACTCCACGACAATAGCTTTCTCGGGTTCGGACAAAACCGAACTGCTCGGCTGCACCGGTCCCATCGGCCGGTCCGTGATCGGGGTCCGCTTCCGCCATGTGGCGACAATCTTCGGGTTCAGCCCGTTGCGGACGGCCAGGCGCCAGGTCGCCTCTCGCGACGCCTGGTTGCACGCGCCGCGTCCAACCGGTTCGAACTCGCGGCGCTGTGCGGGCTGAACCATGAAAACCTGCTGTCAGGGCGCGTGCTCCCTTGCACGGGAGATCAACGCGCGATCACCCTCCGGGATTCGACACTCAGCGCGGTTTGCTTCCGCCCTGTCGCCCCGGCTCATGGCGGCCGGCTTGGACCGCCATGTCCGTGGCTGGGAAAAGGCCAGCGATCAGGCGCCGGCCTGGATCTAGCGCACTCTACCCGGCTGGTGACTCGCGAAGCGGCGGCCCGCTCGGATGTGGCGTGCCGCCTCGCTCCTTGGTCACTGCTGCACGCCCAGCAGCTTCAGGTCGACCGACTCGCCCATCGCCTTGTAGCCGGCGTCGTTCGGGTGGAGGTGATCGCCTTTGTCGTACTGCGCCTGGATGTGCTTCGGGTTCTGCGGATCGCGCGTCAGGGCGTCGAAGTCGATGACCCCGTCGAAGGCGCCGCTGGTGCGGATCCACTCGTCGATCGCCACCCGCTTCGCCTCCTTCTCCTCGTTGTAGTAGCCGTAGAACGGCGTGCCGTGGAACGTGTCCTCGAACGGGGTCAGCGTGGCGCCGATGATCCGCATGCCGTTCGCATGGGCGCGGGCGATGAGTTGTTCGTAGCCGGCGATGACGTCCTCGGCCGAGGGTGCCGGCTCACCCTTCGGCGTCAGCAGCATGTCCGGCCAGCCGATGTCGTTGATGCCCATCATCAGGACGACCGTGTCGGCCAGCGGGTGGCTCAGCACATCGCGGTCGAAGCGGGCCAGCGCGTTGACGCCCATCCGGTCGCGCAGCACGCGGGCACCGGAGATGCCCTCGTTGAGGACGGCGACCTCCGGAGCGGCCTTCGCCATCCGCTCGGCCAGGATGTCGGGCCAGCGGTGGTTGGCATCGAGCGTCGAGCCGTCGCCGTCGGTGATCGAATCGCCGAACAGCACGACGGCGCGATTGCCCTGCTCCGCCTCGACGGCGAGCCCACTCAGGAAGATCCAGGAGGTGATGGTCTGCGCCGGCTCGAACGTCTCGGCACCCGTGAAGTCGCCCTCGTTCGAGATGTAGGACGTCCGCCTCGCGTCGCGGTGCCAGGTGGTCGTCGGCGTGATCTCCGGCAGGAAGAGGCTGACCGAAACGTCGCCGAGCGCCTTCACGTCGAGGTCGACCGGGTCGCTCCACACCGGGGCACCGGGCGGGACGGTGATGGAGGGGTGGCCGCTGAAGGTGAGCGGCCGATCCGAGCCGGCGACGATGGCACCGTTCGCGCCGGCCAGGGCGACATGGGCGGCCCCGATCACCAGGGGCTGGTCGCCATACTCGTTGGACAGCTCCACTCTGATCCGGTCGCCGCCCAGGCTGACGCGGGCGTTCTGCCGAATCGTCTGGTTGCGCAGGGCGCGTGGGATCTCGATCGGCACTGCGAAGTCGGGACCCCACAAGGGCTGCGGGCTGGCTGACCAGGTGTCGATCCAGAGGCCAGCATCGGCGCGCTGCGTCTCGGCCGACGAGGTGACGGACCCGGCCAGGGTCGCCAGGACCAGCATGGCGGCGGCGACCGCGTGTCGACCGAACCGATGCGCGAGAGAGAATGGCAGCGTTCTTGTGTGTGCGTATGTCGGCACGTTGTTCTCCTCCCGTTCCGCGCGCTGTCCGCGCGCGCCGACATCAACGGTAGAACGGCGCTACCGTTGCGGGAGAAGACGGTTTGCGTGGCAGGCGCTACGCGGCCGCTGCATAGACTGCCGTCGATCCGGTAGTTCGTCGTCACCGGCGGCCGCCTCGTCGTCGTGGCGGTGAACACACCGTGATCTGCGGCCTCGGCGAAACCGTCGCCGCGATGCTGATGCACCACGTCCCCTTCCGCCAGATCGGCCTGCCCGACGAGTTCCTCCGCGCCCCGCCGACCCTGCACGGCCTCTACGGCATCTCCAGCGCCAAGGTGGCCGACGGGATAAGGCATGGCTCTGAGCCGGCTCATGAGCCCAGCAGATCCAATGCCGCCGCGGCGAGGCGGGCATGGGCGCGGCTCGTGGGGTGGATCGAGTCCCAGAAGAGGTGGCCGTCGCAGCGGCCGTGGCCGAGGCAGGGCTCGGCGAGGCTCGTGAAGCCGGCGGCGGCGGGATCGGCGAGCACGCGGGCGGCCAGGGCCGCGACGTCGAGGCGGAGAAGGGTCGCCCGGCCGCCGGCCTCGGCGCGGTCGAGGGCGCGCGTCAGGGCGGTGCGGTAGACCGCACTCAGGCGGTCCGCCTCGGCCGCCACGGCGCGGCCGGCGGAGCGGAGTGCGGGGGTCATGCCGATGTCCGGCAGGTTCGGTACGAGAATGGTCCGAGCACCGGCCTCGACGAGCAGGTGCACGGCATCGCCGACCGCCGCACCGGCCCGTTCCGCCGCCCCGCGCGGGTCCGGAGAGAAGCCCGCGGCCAGCAGGTCGTTGCCGCCGGCCCAGACGGTGTGGAGGGCCGCCTGGTCCGCCGCACCGCGCCTGACAGCGAGGTAGTCACGGACCTGTCCGGCGAGCGCGTGCGGCCCGCCTGCCGCCAGCGCACCGCCTACGGCGTGATTGGTGCCGCCTTGGCGCGACGGAAGCAGCTCGACGCCGAGGCTGACCGCCAGATGCTCCACCCAGACCGGCCCGTCGGAGAACCGCCCGGCATTGCCGTTGTCCGACAGGCTGTCGCCGAAGGCGACGAGTGACGGGAAGCCCAGGGTCAAGGCTCGTGCGCTCACGAGAAGTGCCGGCAGGGCGGCGGCAGCGAGGACATGGCGGCGATGCACGGTCCAGCCCGGCGTGGTCGAGGCCGGCTCAACCGGGCGGGTGATGGAGGGTTCCCGCCCGGGGCTCGGACCAGGGCCGTCTCAGGCCTCGGTCGGGCGGCTCGACTTTCCGTGCACGGCGACACTGCCGTCCTCCAGGATCGCATGTCCGGCGTCGATCACGCCCTCGTCGATGGTACCCGTCACGGTGATCATCTGGCCTGGTGCCAGGCCCTGGAGACGGAGATGGCGGGCATCGACCGTAATGGTGCCGCCCAGCGCATCGACCAGGACGAAGCGGCCATGGCCCGCGACCGCGTCGACGGTGCCGCCGACGGTGGCGGCCCGCGCCGCACCGAGCTCGCTCACGAAGGAGGGGGCGGTCGGCTGGACTGCGATCCGCTCGCCGGCGAAGGCGCTGCCCGCGGCACCGAGGAACGTGGCGGCGACGAGGGCGAGAGCGGTGGCTTTCTGCATGATGTCTTCTCCGGTTCGTCGCGGGCGATTGCCCGTCGACATGCGCGCACCATGCCTCGGACTCTCTGAGCCGAGCCTGAACCCGCCGTTCAGCTTGCATTCACCGCCGCATGGGGCTCACGGGACGATCTCGGCCGCCGGCACGTTGAACACCTCGACCGTGCCGGCCCCAGTGGCGAGGCGCGCTTCCCATCCCTCCTCGGCGCGAACCATCGCCTGCGCCGCCTGAAGGCGTGCCGCCGCTTCGCCCCGGGGCACCACCACGAGTCCGTCGTCGTCGCCCAGGATCAGGTCGCCTGGGGTGACCGGCACGCCGCCGAAGACGACCGTCTCGTTGACCGAGCCGCGCTCCATCGAGGAGGGGCCGCGCGCCGTGCGGCCGCGGGCGAAGACGGGGAAATCGGGCCACGAGACGAGCGTACCGACATCGCGGACGGCCCCGTCGACGACCACGCCCGCGACCTTCTTCAGCCGTGCCGCACCGGACAGCAGCTCGCCGATCATGGCGGCGTCCATGCGCCCGCCGGCGGCGATCACGATCACGTCGCCGGCCTGCGCCTCGGCGATGGCGTGGTGGACGGCACCATAGTCGGCGTACTGGCACCAAGCCGTCACAGCCGGGCCGACCAACCTCGCCGAACCGGAGAAGGGGCGCAGGGCGTGGAGTGCGGGATCGACCAGCGTGCGGCCTTGGAGCAGGTCGGCGGCGATGGTCGTGGGCACGCCGCCCCAGGCATCGACCAGTTCCCGCGCGAGCGGCTGCCGGCTCGGGCGATGGATGCGGGTGGGCATGGTGCCTGCTTCCTCAGGTGACGATCGGTCGGCCCGTCGTGACGGCGGTGGGCGCCGAAGTCCAGCCGTCGCCCGCAGCACGGCAACGCGTTCTCCGCGCAGCCGTTCTCTGCGGCGTGATCCTGCCCCTGCCCCACGGCCCGCTGCCGGCCGGCACCGCCCATCTCTGCATCGACATGCAGAGACTCTTCGCCGAGCCGACGCCGTGGCAGACGCCCTGGATGGCGCACACGCGCCCCGTCGCCGAGCGGCTGGCGCGGCACCGGCCCGAGAGCAACGTCTTCACGCGGTTCATTCCCCCGCACCGGCCCGAGGACGCGGGCGGCGCCTGGCTCCGCTATTTCGACCGTTGGCGCGAGCTGACGGGCGAGATCGTCGAGCCGCATCTCCTGGAGCTTGTGCCGGAGCTGAAGGTGCTGGCACCGGCCGGCCTCGTCGTCGACAAGAGCGTCTATTCGGCCTTCCACGACGGTCGCCTCGCCCCGCATCTGCAGCGGCAGGGTATCGACACGCTCGTCGTCTCGGGCACGGAGACCGACGTCTGCGTGCTGGCCTCGGTCCTGGCCGCCGTCGATCACGGCTTTCGGGTCGTGGTCGCCGTCGATGCGCTCTGCAGCTCGGCGGATGCGACGCACGACGCGCTGGTGCAGGTCTACCGCGACCGCTTCGGCCAGCAGATCGAGCCCGCCACGGTCGACACCATCCTGGCGCAGTGGGACGCCTGAGATCGGACCGTAGTCAGCCGCCCAGCGGAAAGTGGCAGGCGACCTGCCGGCCCGATGTCAGCGTCCGCAGCGGCGGGCGCTCGGTCCGGCACCGCTCCTGGGCGATCGGACAGCGCGGATGGAAACGGCAGCCGGGCGGCGGTGCCGTGGGGCTCGGGACATCGCCCTGCAGGATGATCCGCCGCCGGCGCGGTCCCGACGTGTGCGGGCCCGGCACGGCCGAAATGAGCGCTTCCGTGTAGGGGTGGGCCGGTGAGCCGAACAGCTCGTCCGTCGGCGCCAGCTCGACGATGGAGCCCAGATACATCACCGCGACACGGGTCGAGACCTGACGCACGACGCTGAGGTCGTGGGCGATGAAGACGTAGGTGAGGCCGAGCCGCTGCTGCAGGTCGGCCAGGAGGTTGACGACCTGCGCCTGGATCGAGACGTCGAGTGCCGAGACCGGCTCGTCCGCCACGATCAGTGCCGGCTCCAGCGCCAGGGCGCGGGCGATGCCGACGCGCTGCCGCTGGCCGCCCGAGAACTCGTGCGGGAAGCGGTCGAGTTGCTCGGGGGACAGGCCGACGAGATGCATCAGCTCGCGGCAGCGGGCCTGGATCTCGGCCGAGGTGGCGTGCCCGTGCACCCGCAGCGGCTCGGCGATGAGGTCGCCCACGCGCCGGCGCGGGTTGAGCGAGGCCGACGGGTCCTGGAACACCATCTGCAGCCGGCGCCGCAGCGGCCGCAGCTGCCGCGTTCCGAGATCGCCGATCTCGCGGCCCTCGAAGCGCAGGCGGCCGCTCGTGATGTCGTAGAGGCGGACGAGGCAGCGCCCGAGGGTGGACTTGCCGCAGCCGGACTCGCCGACGAGCCCCAGCGTCTCGCCCTTGATCACCTCCAGCGACACGCCGTCGACCGCCTGCAGTTCGCGCCGGTCGCGCGAGAACAGGCCGCCGCCGACCTTGAAGGTCTTGCCGAGATCGATCGCCTCGAGCAGCGGCTGACCGATCGTCATGCCGCGGCGTCCAGCCGTTCCGGGTGGTGGAGGAAGCAGGCGACGGCGTGCCCGTCCGCCTCGACCAAAGCGGGGCGGCGATCGCAGGCGGGCATGCGGCGCCGGCATCTTGGGGCGAAGGCGCAGCCTGGCGGCAGGGCCAGGAGCGAGGGCGGGCTACCCGGAATGGCCGGCAGCCGCGACGGCCGGGGTCCCTCGATCGGCGGGATCGATTCGAGCAGGGCCTCGGTATAGGGGTGCTGGGGATCGCCCAGCACGATCTCCTTGCTGCCGCGCTCGACGATGCGGCCGGCATACATGACCATCACCCGGTCGGCGACCTCGGCGACGACACCCATGTCGTGGGTGATCAGCACGATGGAAGAGCCGAACTCCTCCCGCAGCCGCTGCAGCAGCTCCAGGATCTGGGCCTGCACCGTGACGTCGAGGGCCGTCGTCGGCTCGTCCGCCAACAGCAGCTTCGGATTGCAGGAGAGCGCCATCGCGATCACGGCACGCTGGCGCATGCCGCCCGAGAGCTGGTGCGGGTAGCGGTCGATCGCGGCTTTCGGATCGGCGATGCCGACGGCGGCGACGAGCTCGATGGCCCGGTCACGCGCGGCCTTGGCCGACAGGCCCTGATGGGTGCGGAGCTGCTCCGCGATCTGCCAGCCGATCGTGTAGACCGGGGTGAGAGCGGTCATCGGGTCCTGGAAGATCATCGCGACGTCGCCGCCGCGCAGTGCCCGCATCTCGCGCTGCGGCAGGCCGATCAGCTCCCGGCCGCGGAACTTGATGGACCCGGTGACGTCGACATTCACCTCGCCGAGCAGGCCCAGGATGCTCATCACGGTGACGGTCTTGCCGGAGCCCGACTCGCCGACGATCGAGACGATCTCGCGCTCGCCGATGTCGAACGTCACGCCGTCGACCGCGCGCACGGTGCCGGCCTCGGTACGGAACCGGACGGAGAGGTCGCGGACGGCCAGCAGCGGTGCCTCAGGCATGGCGCACCCGCGGGTCGAGCCAGAGATAGAGGAGGTCCACCACCGCATTGGCGACGACGACGAAGAAGGCCGCGTACATTACGGTCGCCATGATCATCGGCAGGTCGAGGTTCAGGAGCGCGTCATAGGTCAGTTTGCCCACGCCCTGCAGGCCGAACACCACCTCGGTCAGCAGCGCCCCGCCGCCGACCAGCGCACCGAAGTCGAGACCGAAGAGCGAGACGATGCCGACGAGCGAGGTGCGTAAAGCGTGGCGGATCAGCACCGCCCCCTCGCTCAGGCCCTTGGCGCGTGCCGTCCTGACATAGTCCTCGTGCAGCGCCTGGATCAGGTCGGCGCGGAGCACCCGCGCATAGAGGCCGACATAGAGCACAGCCAGCGTGGTCCAGGGGATGACGAGCGTCTGGAACCAGCCCACCGGGTCCTCGAGCAGCGGCTTGTAGCCGAGGCCAGGAACCCAGCTGAACAGCCAGGTGTCGTGGAAGCGACTCTGCGAGAGCAGGTTCGCCACCTCGCCCAGCCAGAATACCGGCATCGAGATGCCGATCAGGCCGATCACCATGAGGCCGTGATCGACGACGGTGTTCCGCATGGCGGCAGCGACGAGGCCGATGGCCACACCGCCGGCGATCCAGAGCACGGCCGCCCCCAGCACGAGCGACAACGTGACCGGAGCAGCCCGCATGACCTGCGGCACGACGAACTGGCCGCGGTTGACGAACGAGGTGAGGTCGCGGCTGACGAAGAGGCGCCGCATCATCACGACGTACTGGACCGGCAGCGGCCGATCGAGGCCGAAATCCTTGCGCACGGCGGCCAGGGTCTCCGGAGCCGCGTTGCGGCCGGCGATGCGGGCGGCGGGGTCGGAGCCTGGTGTCGCGAAGAAGATGAGGAAGACCAGCACGCTGATGCCGAACATGACGAACAGCATCTGACCGAAGCGGGAGAGGACGGCAGAAGCCAAGGCGGTCAGGCCAGCTGGATCTTGGCGCGGGGGTCCAGCGCGTCACGCACGCCGTCGCCCAGGATGTTCAGCGCCAGCACGGTGAGCACGATGGCGATGCCGGGTGCCAGCGCCACCCAGGGCCGGGTGTAGAGCATCGTCTGCCCGTCCTGGATGATCGTGCCCCAACTGGCATCGGGCGGCTGCACGCCGATCGACAGGAAGGAGAGGGCCGATTCCGTCAGGATCGCGATCGCCAGCATGAGCGGGCAGAAGACGATGAGCGTGGTGGCGATGTTGGGCAGCACGTCGCGGAGCAGGATCCGGTAGGCCGGCACGCCGAGACCCACGGCCGCCAGCACGAACTCGCTGCGCTCCAGCGAGAGCACCTGCCCCCGGACCGGACGGGCGACATAGGGCACGTAGACAAGGCCGATGATCGCGATCGGCAGCAGCAGGCTGCCCGAGGTGATGGTGATCGGGCCGATGGTGACGCCGTGCGCGATCAGCACGATCGAGAGCGAGATGGCGAGGAGATAGACCGGAAAGGCCCAGAGCACGTCGAGCAGGCGGCCCAGCACGAGATCGACGATGCCGCCGAAATAGCCGGCGACCACGCCGACGATCGCCGCCAGCACGAGGCATATCGCGGTGGCGGCGACGCCGATCATGAGCGAGTTGCGGCCGCCATAGAGCAGACGGGCGGCGACGTCCCGGCCCTGGCTGTCGGCCCCCAACATGTAGGGGCCAAGCCGCCAAGTCGGCCCGACGGGCGTGAAGCCCAGGCCCAGGCCCTCGGTCTCCTGCTCCATCACCGGCATCGTCTGGCCGTCGAGGAGGAAGGTGCCGTCGAGGTTGGAGCGGAACGGGTCCGTGCCCGACACGTACCGTGCGTAGGCCGGGGCCAGCAGGCAGGCCATGATGATGAGGAAAAGACCGAGCAGCGCGGTCATGGCCGCCCGATCGCGTCCGAGCTTGCGCGCGGCACTCGCCCACGGCCCCAGCGCCGCGCGGCGGACCTGACCGGCCGCGGGAGTTCCCGCGGCCGGCAGATCCTCGGTTCGAGCCGCCACCCTGCCGGCTCTACTGGACCCAGGACTGGGCCATCATCCAGTAATACTGGCTGTTGAACTGGAAATTGCCGAGGCGCGACGACACGAAGTCGAGATGCTTCGGCGTGAACAGGAAGGCCGCAGGTGCTGCGTCGGTGACGGCCTTGTCGATCGCCGCCCACTGCTTGTTGGCGGCCTCGGGGTCGGTGACGCCCAGCGCCATCGCCTCGTCCATCTGCTTCTGGACCGCCTCGTCGCAGTAGCCGGAGATGTTGATCGAACTGTCCGAGCCCTCACGGAACGAGCCGCAGCCGAACAGCACGTTCAGGAAGTCGGACGCCGCAGGGTAGTCCTGGTACCACTGCGAGACGCTCATCTGCACCTTGTTGTTCGTGTTCTGGATATAGGTGAACTGGATGTTGGTCGAGATCGCCTTCACGCTCGCCTTGTAGCCCAGATCGTTGAGGACGCTCTGCAGGTAGACGCCGATGTTCCGGTCGGTCGTCTGGTCCTGGACGATGATCGTCACTTCCTGTCCGGCGGTGCCGGATTCCTGGACGAGCTGCTTCGCCTTCTCGACGTCGGGAGCGCTCCACTTGGCACCCGGCTGCTGCGTGAACGGGCAATAGGGCTGGTGCCCGGGGAAGCCCGGCGGCAGGACCTGGCACACCGGCTGCGCAAGCACCGGGCCGCCGAACAGGTTGACGAGTGCCCTGCGGTCGATCGCGTAGGCGACGGCCTGACGGGCCTTGATGTTGTCGAACGGCGCCAGGCGGGTGTTCATGGGCGCGTACCACATGGCCGTCAGCGGCGTGACGTGCACCTGATCGCGGTACTTCTTGCCCAGCTCGGCCAGACGGTCGGTCGGCGGCGGATCGTACATCCAGTCGGCCTGGCCATTGATGATGGCCGAGACCTGCGCCTCTTCCGTCAGCCCGAAATCATAGTCGATCTCGTCGGGGAAGCCGTCCGGCTGCGCCTCGACGCTCCACTCCTTGAAATGCGGGTTGCGGACCATCTCCAGCCGCGTGTTCGGATCGTAGCTGGAGATCATGTAGGCGCCGGTACCCGGCAGGGGCGTCGTGCCGACGTCCTTCATCGGTGAGGTCGAGGGGAGGATCACCGCGTGCGGCAGCGCCAGCTTGAAGAGGAACTCCGCGTCCGGCCGCGTCAGATTGATGGTGACGGTACCGGCCGCCGCATCGCCGATCACGCCACCTTCGAGCGTACAGGTGTCGGCCTTGGCGAGGCACGCGTCCGCCCCGACGATGACGTTGTAGAACGAGCCCGAGGTGGGGCTCGACACCTTGAAGATGCGCTGCAGCGAGGCGACGACGTCCTCGACGTCGAGGTCGCTGCCGTCCGAGAACTGGATGCCCTTGCGCAGCTTGAAGGTCCAGGTCTTGCCGTCGTTGGTGGGCGTCGGGATCGCCTCGGCGAGATCCGCCACCACCTGGAAGCCTTCCTTGCCGGTCGCCTTCCTGAAGGTCACGAGGCCGTCATAGGTGAACTGGTAGAACTGCCAGTTCTTCAGCGTGTAGTTGATGTGCGGGTCGATGGTGCCTTCGGCCGCCCGGGCCACGAGCCGCATCGTGCCGCCGCGATGTTCCTTCATCAGCGCGGCATGGTCCTGCGCCAGGGCGGGTGCTGCGGCTCCCGCCAGGAGCCCCGCGGTGAGCAGCGCAGCGATGCAGCCGATTTTTCCGGTCATTCTTGTCCCTCCTCAGGTCTGGTCGTCGTCAGCGGTCAGGGCCGGTCGTTCGCATCGAGGAAGTCGGCGACGAGCTTCAGGTATCGCTCGGTCTCCTCGATGTGCGGCGAGTGGCTCGAATTCTCGAAGATCTGCCAGCGCACGTCCTTGATGCGGTCGGCGTAGGGCTGCACCGTGGCCGGCGTGGCCTCGTCGTGGCGCCCGGAGATCAGCAGCACCGGCACGTCGATCCGGTCCAGCCGGTCGATGATCGACCAGGTCTTGATGGTGCCGATGACGTGGAACTCGCTGGGCCCGTTCATCGTCATGTAGACGGTCGGGTCCTCTTCCATGGCCGCGAAGGTCCGCTCCATCTCGGGCGGCCAGGGCACGCGGCAGAGATGGCGGTCGTAGAACACGCGCACCGCCGCCTTGTACTCGGCGGTGTCGGTGGTGCCCGCCGCCTCGTGCCGCAGCAGCGTCGCCTGCACCTCGGGCGGCAGCTTCTCGCGCAGCCGGTTGGCCTCGCTGAGCCACAGCTCCATCGACGCCGGCGAGTTCGCGACGACGAGCGAGCGCAGGCCCGGCGGCCGGGTCACCGCGTGCTCGGCCCCGAGCATGCCGCCCCAGGACTGGCCCAGCACATGGTAGTTGCCGGCGATGCCCAGATGCGCCGTCAGGTTGGCGAGCTCGGAGAGGAACAGCTCGACCGTCCAGAAATCCGCACCCTTGTCGCGCAGATGCGTCGAGCCGCCATTGCCGAGTTGGTCGTAGTGCACGACCGCCCGTCCGGTGTCCGCGATGGCCTGGAGCCGGTCGAGATAGTCGTGCGTGCAGCCCGGGCCGCCGTGGAGCGCCACCAGCGGCGCCTTGCCCGAGTGGAGATCGCCCGTGATCCGGTACCAGGTCCGATACTCCCCGAACGGGGCCAGCCCTTCCCGAATCTCGACGACCATGTGCACTCCCGCATCGTGGCGCGGCAGCCCGCGCCCGCCGACGTTGGGGCGGCGGCCGCAGGATGACAAGCCCACATCGTGCCGCCCTGGTCACTGGCAGGCGGCAGGGTTTGGCCGTAAGTCTCGAGCCGGAAAGTGCGCGCCCGGGACCGCCACGATGCAGCGCAGGCTCGCAGCCGTCCTGGCAGCCGACGTCGTCGGCTACAGCCGGCTGATCGAACAGGACGAGATCGGCACGCTGGCCGCGCTGAAGGAGCGCTGGGCCTCGATTATCGCACCGGTGGTCGCCAGCCATAAGGGCCGCATCGTCAAGGTCATGGGCGACGGTGTCCTGGTCGAGTTCGGCAGCACCACCCAGGCCGTGCTCTGCGCCCGCGAGCTGCAGCAGCGCATGGGCGAGGCGAACGAGCCGCTCGAAGCCACGCGGCGGATTGTGCTGCGGATCGGCATCCACCTCGACGAGATCGTCATCGATGCCGGCGACATCTACGGCGACGGCGTGATCCAGGCGGTTCGGCTCCAGCAAGCCGCCGAGCCTGGAGATATCCTGGTGTCGGCCGCGGCGTACGAGCAGGTGAGGCACAGGCTGCCGTTTCCCTTACGGGAAGCAGGCTCGATCGGCCTGAAGAACAGTGACCGCCAGCTGGCCGTCTACTCCGCCCTTGGTGAGAGTGCGGTCGTCGGGCCGACGGCCACGCCCCAGTCTGCCGCCGACAAGTCGGTGCTCGTCGTCCCCTTCGCCAATCTCAGCCGAAGCGACGACGCCTATCTGACGGACGGGATCACGGAAGATATCATCATCGACCTGTCGCAGATACCAGGGCTGGCTGTGAAGGCACGCCACGTCTCGTTCACGCTCAAGGACGAGCCGTCCGACCCGGTCGACCTGGCCCGCCGGATGCGGGTTTCGCATGTCCTCACCGGCAGCATGCGTGTCGTGGCGCAGAGAGTCCGCATCACCGCCCAGCTGATCGAGGGCCGAACCGGCGTCCATCTGTGGGCGGAGAGATTCGACTCCAGGCTCGACGACATCTTCGAGCTGCAAGCACAGATCGCCAGCCGCGTCGCCGCCGCCCTTAGCGCTCGATTGGGCGACGCCGGGCGGACCATACTCTCGAACAAGTCGAGCAGGGACGTCGAGGCCTACAAATGTTACCTGAAAGGACGCTCTGTCCATCTTCTCGGCTGGGGTAACGCGGAACGGATCAGAGCGGCCCGTTCCATGTTCGAGCAGGCGACCCTGCTCGATCCAGGTTACGCCCGAGCCTATGCGGGCATCGCGGACTGCGACGCGTTTCTCTGGGTCCTGGGGGACCTGGAGATCTCGCACGAGCAGATGTTGGCGAACAGCAGTCGTGCGTTGCAGATCATGCCGAACTTGGCGGAGGGCCACGCGTCACTGGGGTTGGCATGTTACCTTGCGGGGAAGCACGCGGAAGCGGAGAAAGCGTTCGCCAGGGCAAACGCGCTCAACGCGGAGCTCTTCGAAACCAATTTCTTCTACGCGATGACGCTGAGGCAGACGGGACAGTTCGAAAGGGCGGCCGAGTTCTTCGAAAAGGCGGAGGTTCTGGCACCCTTCGATCCCCTGTCGGTGAGCTTACTGGCAGACGTCTACAAAGTCCTGGGCCGCGAGAGCGACCGGCAGGCCGCGCGCCGGCGGGCGCTCTCCCGGTTCGAGGCAATGCTGGCCGACCGGCCGGGCGATGGGCATCTACTGTCGTTCGGTGCGATTGCGTTCGTCGAGCTTGGGCGTTTTGCGGAGGCAAGGAAACTGGCGGACCAGGCGCTCGCTCTGGAACCGGAAAACTTCGGCGTCAGGTACAACTGCGCCTGCACTTTTGCAGTCGCCGGCGACAACTCCGAAGCGATGACCAATCTGAACTACATTTTCGATAGTGCGCCGCGCGCTCGGCAGTGGCTGCTCAGTACCATGAAGCACGATTCGCAGATGGAAAGCCTGCGTTCTCTTGAGACTTACAAGGACCTGATCCGAAAGTTGGAAGCGGATTAGTACCACCTTCTTCAGGGCTTCCCCATGTTTGATGTGAGCGAAGCCTCAGCAAGAAAGTGTGATCCGACCATCGTGGCATCGCACGCTCAGGGAAAGTCGGCAGGTAGTGGCGTGAGGCCTGCCGGATCGCCAGGGTCGCTCGGCGCACCGGCGGCCGCTTGCGCGGCACAGAAGTCCGCCGCCTGAAGGAGCCTCTCGTGAACCGCCGCCTCCTGGTCGGGGCGATCGGAAAAGGTGAAGGTGTCGAGACGGCGCAGCCAGAGTGCGGCCTGCCCGAGCCGCGCCGCCACCGCGTCCGGGCGCGCGTTGAGCGCCCGGACATAGCCATTGGCATCGTCCATCAGCCGCGGAAACTCGCGCATGTAGGTGACCATCGCCGCCGCGAGTTGTTCCGGGCGCAGGAGATTGATCGCCAGAGGATCGCCCCGCTCCTCCTGCCGGATGTGCCACTCGACATGCCGGGCCGCCATCTCCTGAAGGGTCTCGAACAGGACGTTGGCGGTCGGGCGCGGTGTCGTCTGCGTAAGGCTCGTCGCCAGGGCCGTGTCGATGTAGGCGGTCTGATCGAGATCCGAGGTGGCGAGGAGGCCGGCGTCCAGGCCGAGGTTCCGCAGGTGCGTAAGCTCGTGGATCAGGGTCTCGTCGAGCATGACCGGCAGACTCTGTCCCGTCGCCTCGACGAAGATCCGCGACTTGCCGCGCAGTAGATCGTCGGAAACAACGACGATCCCGATGTCGGAGCGGTCGGCCCCGAGGAAGGAGAAGGTGACACCGCTGCCGCCGAAGCGCCGCGGTGTGCCGTCGTCGGCGACGAAGCTCCGCCGTTCCGCCTCGAACCAGTCCGTGGCGATCCGGCCGCTGGGCTGGACGGCCGCTGCATGGGCAACCACGAAAGGTTCGAGGTCGCCGAACCGGCTGCCGGCGACGATGCCCGCCAGCCGATCGGCCGTGAGCTCGTTCAGCGCGAATTGCGCGGCCATGCGGCGCCAGGAATCCAGAGGTGTCGCCAGCAGACGAGCGAGGACCTGACCGAGGAACGGCTCCAACCGCCCTGCCGCGACGAAGGGCGTGAACTCGGCAAAAGCCGGATCGAGGAAGGCGGGATCGACGAAGAAATCCTCGTCGAGTGCCGTCATCGTGCCGGTGCCGACCACAGGATCGGTCGGCTGCAGTCCTTTCGAGCTCTTGTAGAGGCTCACGGCCGTGCCGGTATCGGCGCCGAAGGTCCCGTCCACGCCCGCCGGCCCGACCGAGAAATTCAGCTCCTGGAGTGCTGCCTGCACTCTGGCGACCGCCAATCCCTCCTCGTTCAGCAGCATGCGATGCTGGCCCGCCGCACAGGCCTCCAGAACCGGATCGCCCGAGAAACGCAAGCACCGTAGGCCCATGGCGACCTTCTCCGCTCTTCGCTGGTGCGAACAATCCGACCGGAGGTGCCGTACCGTCTGTGTGTTGACGCACAGACGGGTCGATCGCTGCCCCATAGCCTGCCGGGCATCGCCGCCAGCTGGCAGTCACGGCAGGAAGGAGACGGCTGTGCCGGAAAGTGATTTCAGGAAGGTCCGCAGTCTCGATTTGCCACCGACCTACACATCACTCGGGCTGAAACCCGGCGACTTTGCGAGCGGCCAGGACGCCGATGGCGTGAAGGGCTTCTCCGCGGTGCTCAATGGTCCGGGCGACATCCTCTGGCTGTTCAAAGGCTCGGATTACTACACCTTCAATTTACGCACGCGGGTGATGGAAAGTGGACCCCTGCCGCTCGCCAACTGGACCATGCGGAGCGGCCAGAGGTTGCCCCTGGCGTTTCAGGCCGGCATCGACGCCGCCGTCTGGGCCGGCGAGGCGTTTCCCAAGCTCTACTACTTCTACAAAGGTACGGATTATGTCCGGCTGAACGCGACCGGGCTGCCTGACGACGGACAAGGTCTAGGCGAACCCTTCGAGCACTTCCTGGCCTGCGACGTGCAGGACACGATCCCTGGCACCTGGGGCGTCAAGCGGGACGTCGGTGGCTTCGTGCTGAGCAGCCCTTCCGCGGCCGTGCATGGTATCCGGCAGCACAAGGGCAAGCTCCACTTCTTCGGGACGAGATCGTTCTTCGGCGGCGACGCTCTCGTGTCCGGCTATCTCCGGCACAGCCTCTTCGACGGGAGCCTCGATGCCGGCCCCAGCGAAGTCACCGAGGCCTTCGCGCTGCCGCCCTTTCCGGCCCCGATGGATCACGTGTTCTACGGCACCGGAGAGGACGAGGAGCGCCTCTTCTTCGTTCTCGGCGACCATTGCTGGATCTACGACACCAGGACGGAGAGATTTCTTCGCGCGGAGCCGATGGAGAAGCTGTTTCCAGCGATCGCCATCCACATGCCACGGCCGCAGCTCTTCCTGGTCGAGAGCTATACTCTCGACGTGTTCCTAGGGCCGCCGCGGCGAGGCGAGTTCGTCCAGTCGATCATCACGCCGGCACGCAGCGCGAAGACCATGGTGCTGATCACCGAGATCGTCACCGCCGCTCAGACCGCGGTGCGGCAGAACCTGATGCAGAGCACCGACCAGACCACGTCCAACGACTTCTACCAGCAGATGGACGACCGCGAGGACGCCAGCGAGGAGAGCGACAGCTACCGCTATCGCATGCAGGCGCTGTTCCACGGCGAGGCCTCGGCCAAGGGGCTCTGGGGCGGCGAGGTCGATGCCAACCTGAACGTCGACGGGGGTACGGACGAGCAGCGGCAGAAATTCTCGACGGCCGCCTTCCGCACCGTGTCGACACAGGTGAAGAAGTCGACCCATCAGGTGAACTATCGGGCACTATCGCAGGAGAGCGCCCAGTCGTTCACGGGGCAGGTCTTCCGCCAGGAGGTCGAGCAGTTCGACAATCTCGGCAGCGACACCACGAAGGAAACGCAGCTCTTCGCCGTCATCGAGCCGCACGTCGCCCTGCTGACCCTGAAGAACGTTCAGGCGGCGTTCACGGACGGCATGGGCGAACCCGAGATCTTCTCGCTGGCGGCCCTGCCGCGACGCCTGCCGGCTCTTCTGGCTCCCGACAGCGACGAGCTTGCCCAGCGCCTGCTCGCGTATATCCGGCGCGAGCTTTCGGCGATCGCCGACTTCGCCGGTGGAACCGTCTCGATCCTCCGCTCCGACAGCCCGGACGACCTGCGCATCGACACGCAGATCCAGACGACCTACGCCATCGACCTCGCCCCGGGCCAGACGCTGATCACGAAGGGCGTGGTCGTGGGTGCGAAGGAGGACCTGCTTCCGACCTACGGCATGACGAGCACCGACCGGCATCTCGAAGGCTGATGGCCGCGCCGTTCGGAGACACGGTGACGGTCGGGTCCGGAGATCGTCGCCGATCCGCCGGACCCGGTACTGCCTACTTCTTGTAGTCCTTCAGCCAGGCCTTGTAGTTCTCGATGTCGGGGCCGTGCACGCTGCGCCACTTCGTGATCACGTCCTGGTAGGTCTGCGCTGCCTGATCGACCGTCATGTCGCCGCCGAGAATGCCCTGGAAAGCGACGAAGTTGCCGTTCACGTCGAGGTCGATCGGGTAGTAGTTGGCCGAGTAGTAGGTCAGCTTGTCCTTCGACCATTCGGCCAGCTGCTTGTCGGTCGGCCGGGTGACCTTGGACGAGTCCCAGCGGATGTCGATCGGCAGGGTGCCGATCTCGTCGTAGAGGGCGCTGAGGCGCTCCGGCGTATGGAGGAAGGCCATGAAGTTGCCGGCCAACTCCTTGTTCTGCGAGAACTTGGTGACCTGGAAGCCGGGGGTGTCGACGGTCAGGTGATCGCCGAGCCCTTTCTCCGAGAAGGAGGGCACCTTCATCACGCCGACGTCCTTGCCTGCCTCGAACATCGACTTGATCATCTGCAGGTAGCCGGGCGAGGCGAAGACCATGCCGGCCTGGCCGTCCTCGAACTGGGCGAGCCCGTCGGCCAGGAGGATCGAGTTGGTGTCCTGGTTGTAGTAGGGCTTCAGCTCGGTGAGCTTGGTCAGCCAGGACTTCCACTCGGGGCCGGTGAAGTCGCCGCCGATCACCATCTCGATCAGATCGGGAATGGTGAAGACCTGCGACTGCAGGCCGACGCCGGTGATCTCGCCGCCGAAACCGTCTTTCAGGCCCACGACGATCGGCGTGATGCCGGCGGCCTTCAGCTTCTCGGCCGCGGCCAGGAACTCGGCCCAGGTGGTAGGTGGCTTCTCCGGATCGAGGCCGGCCTGCTTGAACAGCGTCTTGTTGTAGACGACCGGGAACATCCGCAGCTCGAAGGGATGGATCCAGGTCTTTCCGCCCCAGGCGGTACCCTCGATGCTGGGCACGCCGGCCAGGTCGTCCTTGCTCAGCACGTCCTCGTTGGGGACGAGGCAGTCCATCCAGGCGAGCTCAAGCGACCAGGTGCCGCCCCAATTGTACCAGATGTCGGGGCCGCTGCCGGCCTTGCAGGCCGTCTTCTGGGCCGTGTTGTAGGTGTCGACCGCCTGCAGGACGGTGTTCACCGTGATGTTGGGATGGAGCTTCTGGTACTGCTCCACCGACTCGGCGAGCCAGGCCTCGATGCCGGGAACCTCCTGGTTGCCCAGCCACCAGAGCGTCAGCGTCTGGTCGCCGACCTTGCTCACATCGAAATCGCTGCCGAGCCCTTCGGCCCGGGCCTGTCCCGCCACCAGGGCCATCACGGCGGCCGAGGTCAGGGAGATCACCGAGGTCTTCAAGCGCATCCTCATATCCCTCATTCGTGCGTTCACCTCAGAGACTTCACGATGCGAGCCGCCGGGGCTCCCCTTCGCTCACGCCATCGCACCTCCCTTTGCCCTGCCCATGTCAGCCCTTGACCGCACCGGCGGTGAGGCCGCGGATGAAGAAGCGCTGCCCGGCCAGGTAGAGGACCACCATCGGCACGGTGGCCCAGAGCATGCCGGCCATCACGATCGGCACGTTCACCCGGTAGCGGGAATTGAAGATGTTGAGGCCGACCATCAGCGTGCGCAGGCCCTGGTCCTGCAGGAACACGACGGCGATCAAGACCTCGTTCCAGACCCACAAGGACTGCACGACGACGACGGTGGTGATGGCCGAGCCCGACAGCGGCAGCACGATGTTCCAGAAGATCCGCCACACACCGGCCCCGTCGATCCGCGCCGCATCCAGCAGCATCGGCGAGATGCCGGAGAAGAAGCTGCACAAGAGGAACGTCGAGAAAGGCAGCATGATCCCGGCATAGATGACGATGACGGTGTGGAGCGTGTTGAGCTGCTTCAGGTCGACGACGATCTCGAAGATCGGAACGATGAGGACGATGGGCGGTACCACGAGAAGGGCGATCAGCAGGCCCAGCACCAGCGGACCCAGGTTCCAGCGCATCAGGCTCAGCGCGTAGGCCGCCAGGGCTGCGAGTGCCGTCGACACCAGGACCGAGCACGCGGTGATGATGAACGAGTTCAGCATCCAGTGGTAAAGCTCGCCGCCGGCCAGCGCCGAGGTCAGCGAGGTGAGCGTCGGCTCCAGCGGGAGGCCGAGCTTGCTGGCGCTGTAGCCCGCCCGCGTCTTGAAGGCGTTGACGGTCATGAAATAGACGGGAAGCAGGGCCAGGGCCGCGAACAGGAGCAGGACGAGGTGCCGGCTCAGGGTGCCAACGCGACCCCCGGCGCTGACGCCGCGCGCCATCGTCCAGGTGTCGGCCTGCTCACTCATAGCCGTGCGCTGCCAGGCTGCGCATGAGCCACAGACGGGCGACGATCAGCAGGGAGACGATGCCGAGCAGGACGACGCCGGCCGCCGCACCCACGCCGACGATGTTGTTCGTGAAGACCTGCTGGTAGATGTAATACTCGGTGACGACCGTGCTGTTCATCGGCCCGCCGAGCGTCATCACGTAGATGTAGGCGAAGACCCAGGACAGCATGTTGATGAGTTCGATGATGCCGTAGAAGGCGAGTGCAGGCGCAAGCATCGGCACGGTCACGTACCAGAGCGTCTGCCACCAGCCGGCCCCGTCGACCCGGGCCGCCTCGAAATACTCCTCGCTGACGCTCATCAGGCGGGCGAGGCAGAGGATAATGCCGAAGCCCAGCTCCTTCCAGACGATGACGAACATGATGGTGCGCATCGCCCAGGCGGGGCTGCCCAGCCAGTCGGCGGCGATGGCACCGAGGCCCGCCCCCTTCAGGATCGTGTTCAGGGCACCCTGATACTGGAAGATGTAGCCGAAGACGAAACCGACGGTCGGAATCGACAGGATGTAGGGGATGAAGAGCAGTGTCCGGTAGACGCGCCAGCCCTTCGGCCGCTCGAACAGGATGGCCGAGAGGATCACGCTCAGCACAAGCATGATCGGCACGCAGAGAAAGAGCTTGATGTTGTTGAGCAGAGCCCCGCGGAACAACGGATCGTCGAAGATGAAGTGGAAATTCGCCAGACTGGCGCCCGCATCGGTCTGGCTCGGATCGAGGGACGCGTCGCGCAGGCTGTACTGGACGAGGGAGACGATCGGGTAGGCGAAGATCCCGGCCACGAAGAGCATCATGGGTGCGGCATAAAGCCATGGCATCCATGGATTGATCTTCATGACCCGCGGCGTCCGCTCATCGAGGGGCCATCAGATCGTCACCGCTATTCTGGTGGTCGATCTAGCGCTCCCCGAATGATTGGATGCACGAAGTCGATCAGCAGTAGAGTGCGACCACATACATTCGACAACGTGCTCGGACGCGACATACGAGTCAGAACAACATCGCGTCATTGAACCGGAGCCGAAGTCGACACCTCCGGCGGACCTGGCATGATCCGTCGTCGCGTCGTTGTTGTACTCCAGTTCGACTTGCATCGCGGCGCATTCCTCCATCGAGCACCGAGAAGCCGACTGAGCCGGGCATCTGTAACGTTAAAGCACCGTAACGGCGGGCCATTGCCGCTGTCAATCGACGGCGGATAGAGAGCGGCACCCTCGCGATCGCCGGAACGGATAGCCGGGCTCGACGCTCGGGCGTAGGATGCGGCGCCCCGCAGCACGGCGCAACCGATCGTCGATCGGGGCGACCACGTTCAGGAGCACACGCGAGCCAGTGACAGCGAAGCGCATGAGGCGGACGGTCGAGGACGGCCCGACCGACGAACGGCAGGAGTCGACGGTTCGGGCGCGAGCCAACGTCACGCTGCGCGACGTCGCCGATGCCGCCGGCGTCTCGCCGATGAGCGTGTCGAACTTCATCAATGCGCGTCTCGGCCAGATGCGGCCGGAGACGCGGGCCCGGATCCAGGCCGAGATCGAGCGGCTGGGCTACCGCCCGCATGCGGCCGCGCGGAACCTGCGCCTGTCGCGGCGGCTCGCCATCGACATGGTGATCATCGACGAGGCGCCGCACTACCTCTCCGACCCGTTCACCACCGAGGTCGTGGCCGGGCTCAGCAACCGGCTCAACAGCCAGGGCTATGCGCTGCAGCTGCAGGGGCTCCCGGCCGAGGTATTCAATAGCTCGCCGATGGTCCGGGCCGTGCGCACCGACGCCATCTGCCTTCTGCTGTCCGGGCCGGAAGAGACGCGGCGGCGGATCGTGAAGAGCCTGCTCGACCTCGGCCAGCCGCTCGTCCTGTTCCAGGACACGATTTCGCCGCCCGACCCCGATCTCTGCATCATTCGGCAGGCCGATCGTGAGGGCGGCAGGTTGCTTGCTAAGGAAGTGCTGGGCCGTGGAGCCCGCCGCCTTCTGATGCTGGTGCCGGCGACGGTCTGGCCGGCGATCGAGGAGCGGGTCGCCGGGGTGAAGGAGGTCGTGGGCGAGGCTGCGGAGCGGCCCGACCTGCGGATCGTGCCCTGCGGCAATGCCGATTTCCGGGACACGCAGGCGGCCCTCGTGGAGGAGATCGACCGCCACGGCGTTCCCGATGCCATCCTCGCCGGCAACGACCAGATGGGAATCGCCGCCATGAAGCTGATGGCCGCACGCGGCCTCGCCGTGCCGGGCGACGTCGCCATCACGGGCTTCAACGCCTTCGAGTTCTGGCAGTACACCGAGCCGATGCTGACGACCGTGCGCTCGGCCGCCTACCGGATGGGGGCGCTGGGCGGCGAGGTGCTGCTGAAGCGCCTCACCGCCGGCCAGTTCGAGCAGCGCGAGATCGTGCTACCGGTGTCCCTGCAGCGCGGCGGGTCGACCTGAGACGGCTCAGGCGACCGTGTATTCGCGCAAGACCGCCTCGTCGATGTCGATGCCGAGGCCCGGGGCGTCCGGTACGGCGACGAAGCCGTCGACCACCGGGAACTTCTGCGGCACGAGCTTCTGGTTCAGCTCGGTCGTCTGCACGCAGTATTCCATGTACTCGGCCTCATCCATGGCGGCCAGGACGTGCAGCGTGGCGGCCTTGATGATGCCCGTGCTCCAGGCGTGCAGCACGCAGCGTCGGCCGGCGCGCTTGGCGTAGTCGGCGATCTTCATGCACTCGCTGATGCCGCCCGCACGGGTCACGTCGGGCTGCAGGATCTCGACATTGCCCTCGGTGACCAGCCGCTCGAAGTCGGCGAGTGTGGTCTCCTCCTCGCCGCCGGCGATGGGCGTCGAGACGGCGGCGGCCAGTGCCGCGTACTTGCCGTAATGGTCGGGAAGGAACGGCTCCTCGATCCAGAAGGGGCGGTACTCTTCCATGCGACGGACGGTGTCGATTGCCTGGCGCGCGGTCTTGAAGCCGAAGCCGACGTCGATCATCAGGTCGTAGTCGTCGCCGCCGGCCTTTCGCGCCGCCTTGACCAGCGCCACGTCCAGCTCGGGATCGCGCCCCAGCGGACCCCAGCCGAGCTTCACCGCACCGAAGCCAGCCTCGCGCTGCTTGGCCACCGCGCGTGCCGCCTCGTCTGGCGTCTCCGGCATCAGTGTGCTGGCATAGGCCTTCACGCGGTCGCGCTGGGCGCCGCCGATGAGCGCGTGCACGGGCTTGCCCAGCGCCTTGCCGACGAGGTCCCAAAGGGCGATCTCGACCCCGCTGATGGCGTGGAGCACCACGCCGCGGCGCCCGTAATAGACCGAGCCCTCGTACATCTTCCGCCACAGCCGGCCGATCTGGAACGGCTCCTCGCCGACGAGGAGGGCCGCTAGGCCCGACGCGATCTTGTGCGAGGCCGGCGCCTCGATCACGGCCTTGGCGACGTAGGGCGAGGAATCGATCTCGCCCACGCCGACGAGACCCTCGTCGGTATGGATGCGGACGATGAGCGCATCCTGGCTGCCGTCGGCGATGTTCGGATTGATGGGCCCAGGCGGCCGCAGGAGGATGGCCTCAACCTTTGTGATCAGCATCGCGCGCCCGGACTCCGTAGGTGGGTTTGACGTAACTCTCGTAGAGGTCCTCGCAGGCCGGGCTGCAGGCGGCAAGCTCGCCGGCACCGCCCTCGAAGATCCAGGAGCGGCGCGGGATCAGCCGGCCGCAGACGGCGCAGTAGGCGACGTTGGTGTCGTTCCAGCTGCGCTTGGGCTCGCGCCACTTGCCCTTGGTCATGCCCCGATCCCATACACGCGGGCCGCAGCCTCGGGGCTCACGAAGCCCTCCTCGACGTCTGCGCGCACCAGCGCCGGGTCGCGCTCCGACGGCGGGCCGAAGCCCGCACCGCCGGGTGCGCGGTAGTACAGCTCGTCGCCCTGGTGCAGCAGCACGTTCGTGAACTTCGTCGGCGACGCGACGCCGAACACCTCCTGGAAGGTGCGGAACTCGGTGTCGCCCTTCAGCTTCACGAGCAGCGCCGAGCGCCCGCCCTCGTGGCCGCCGAACAGGCCCTGCCCCGCCAGCTTGCAGCGGTCGAAGAGGGCGCTGAACGTGATCTCGGGCGCTCTGATCCGGATGGTCCGCTCCGTGCCGAGCCCACCCCGATGTTTGCCCGGACCGCCGGAGTCCTTGGCGAGGCCGTAGCGCAGCGTCAGCAGCGGATAGCGGTGCTCGAACACCTCGACCGGCGTGTTGCGGCAGTTCGAGTGCCGGGTCACCTCGCCGTCGTTGCCGTCCTTGCGGGCCGTCGCCCCGGCTCCCATGCCGTCGAAATTGTAGTTGCTGTAGTAGCGGCCGGTGTCGGGATGCACGCCGCCGAACAGCAGGTTGCTGCTCGACCCGCCGCTCGACGCCGCCACCCGGTCGGGCACGGCCTTGGCGAAGGCGGCGAGCAGAAGATCGATCAGTTTCGGCTGCAGGTCGGTGTTGCCGCCGACGGAGGGGCCGGGATGCTTCACGTTCACCACCGTGCCGGCGGGGGCGATCACCTGCAGCGGGCGGTAGCAGCCCGAGTTGCGCGGGATCTGGTCCATCGGGTCGGTGACGCTGAAGACCGCGTTGTAGAGGGCGGCTGCCGCCACGACGAAGGTGCAGTTCATCGGCCCCCGCACCTGCGGGCTGGAGCCGGTGAAGTCGGCGATGATCCGGCCGTCCTTGATGACGATCTTGACGTGCACGTCGAAGGGATCGGTGCCGACCCCGTCGTCCTCGACCGTCAGCGAGGCGGGGTACACCCCCTCGGGCAGCTCCAGGATCTCGGCCCGCAGCCGACGCTCGGCATAATCGATGAGCTGGTGCGCCCCGTCGACGACGGTCCGCAGATCGTAGCGCGCCACCAGCTCGGCGAGGCGCCGCTCGCCGATGTTGAGCGCCCCGATCATGGCGTGGAAGTCGCCCCAGCTGTTCCGCGGCGTCCTGTGATTGGCCAGGATCACGCGCCAGAGCTGCTCGTTGTAGCGCCCGCCCTCGATCAGCTTCACCGGCGGAAGGCGCAAGCCCTCCTGGTAGACGTCGGTGGCGTCCGAGGCGAAGCTGCCGGGCGCCTTGCCGCCGACCTCGGCCAGATGGCCGATCGCCCCGGAGAAGCCGATCAGCTCCCCTTCGAGGAAGATGGGCTTCATCAGCATGTGCTCGGGGATGTGGCAGTTGCCCCGGTAGGGGTCGTTGTGGACCACCACGTCGCCCGGCTGGAAGAACTCCTCGCCCAGCTCCTCCAGCGTCCAGCGCAGCGTGTAATTGACCGCCCCCATCATGGCGGGGGCGAAGTTGCGCTCGGCGATGATGTTGCCGGCCCGGTCGAGCAGGATGGTCGAGAAGTCGAGGCCCTCGTTGAAGATCGTCGAGTAGGACGTCTTCATCATGACGATCGCCATCTCGGAGGCGATATTCGTCAGGGCGTTGTGCAGCACGTGCAGCCCGATCGCGTCGAGCTCCAGCTTGTGGCCGCTCATCGCGCACCACCACAGGAGAGGATCATGACCCCGCTCTCCTCGACCCGGACCTCGTCGCCCGGATAGACCACGGTCGTCGAATCGACCTCCTCGACGATCGCCGGCCCGACCAGCGGCCCCTGCTGGGCGAGCTGACCGCGCGAGAGGATCCGGCACGGGCGGCCGCCCTCGGCATCGAACCAGACCGGCCGCTCGCTCGCTGGCCGTCCCGCCGGCGGTGGGATGCTGAACCCGCTGGCGGGCTCGGGGCTGACCGCCGTGACACGCAGATTGATCAGCTCCACGGGCTCGCCCGGCAGGTCGAAGCCGTAGAGTTGGGCGTGAACCTCGCCGAACTTCTCGAGCGTCGTCGCCCAACCCGCCTCGTCCAGTTCGCCCGGCGGAAAGGGAACCTCGACCTCGTAGTTCTGCCCCGCATAGCGCATGTCGGCCGAGGTGCGGATCTCGGGCTTCTCGACGTCGACGCTGGCTCGAAGCTCGTCGAGCGTCGCCGCGCGCAGGCGGCGCACCGCCTCGACGAGGCCCGGGAAGTCGACGTCGTCCGACGCGGTGAAGTAGGTCTGCACCTTGTCGACACGCGCCTCGGCAATGGCGGCACCGAAGGCCGAACAGAGGCCCGGATGGGGTGGCACGATGACGGTGCGCATGCCCAGCCGCTCGGCCACGGCGCGGCCGTGCAGCGGACCGGCACCGCCGAAGGCGATCAGCGCGAAATCGCGGGGGTCGAGGCCGCGCTCGACGGCGATGAGCCGGATCGCGTTCGCCATGTTCTCGTCCGCCGTGCGGACGATGGCGAGTGCCGCCTGCTCGGTCGTGAGCCCCAGCGCCTCGCCGAGCTTCGCCACCGCGGTGCGCGCGGCAGCGGCGTCGAGCTTCATGGCACCGCCGAGGAAGTAGTTGGGATCGAGCCGGCCCAGGACGATGTTGGCGTCGGTCACCGTCGGCTCGACGCCCCCCTTGCCGTAGGCGGCGGGCCCGGGCTCCGCACCGGCACTGCGCGGGCCGACATGGAGGAAGCCGCCCTTGTCGATCCAGCCGATCGAGCCGCCGCCCGCTCCGATCGTCTCGACGGCGACGCAGGGGATCGTCACCGGGATACCGAAGGCGATCTTGAACTCGGTCGTGTATTGCTGGCTGCCGGCGACAACCAGCCCGATGTCCGAGCTGGTCCCGCCCATGTCGAGGATGAAGGCCGCCTCGTGCCCGGCCCGCTCGGCGAAGTGGCGCCCACCCATGACCCCGCCGGCGAGGCCCGAGATCAGAAGCTGGGCCGGCCGGCGCAGCGCCTGCTCGGACCGGAGATAGCCGCCGTTCGAGGCCAGCACGTTCCAGTGGCGTGCGGCCTCGCTGGCATCGAGCACGCTGCCCACCCGCTCGACGTAGCGGCTGACCACCGGCTTCACGAAGGCGTCGGCGACCGTGGTGCTCGTCCGCTCATATTCGCGCCAGAGCGGGGAGACCTCGTGTGAGACGGAGATCGGTGCCTCGGGCAGCACCTCGCGCACGGCATCGGCAGCACGGCGCTCGTGCTCGCCGTTCAGGTAGGCGAAGAGACAGCAGACGGCGATCGACACGTCCTCGCCGGCATAGGCGGCCAGACGCTCCTTGAGGGCCGCGATCTCGGCCTCGTCTAGCGGCAGAAGCTCGCGCCCATGGGCATCGAACCGTCCGCCGATGCCAACGCAGTCGCGGCGGGCGACGAGCGGCTTCGGCTTGCGCCAGTTCAGGTCGTAGATGCGCTCCTTGTCGATCCGGCCGATGAACAGGACGTCCTCGAAGTCGCGGTTGGTGACGAGGACGACGCGCGGACCCTGGCGCTGGATGACGGCGTTGGTGGCCACCGTCGTCGCGATGATCACACGGTCGATCCGCTCGACGCCCTTGCCCTTGAGGTTGGCCAGACCCGTCGCCAGCGCCTCGCCGGCATCGCGCGGCGTGGAGGGCACTTTGGTCGTGACGATGGTGCCCTTGGCGTGATCGACGAGGACGAAGTCGGTGAAGGTGCCGCCGGTATCGACGCCGAGCACGACGCTCATCGGAAGACGTCCCAACTCAGCATCAGGGGCGTCGTCACCGGTGCGCGCCCGCTCATGATCTCCGCACCGGACCGCCCTGCATCCCCGCTCCCCGGCGTGCTTGTGTAACGATAAAGTAGGCAGCCGCCCGAGCGACTGTCAACCGAACGCCGGCCGCCTCCACGGTACCCAGACCTATGTCCGCGCGGTTCTTCCGGTCGGCCGGCTTTATCGTTAAACGAGGCGCAGAAACCAGTCTCGCGGAGGGCCCGATGGAAGGACGGCTGAAGGACAGGGTGGCACTCGTCACCGGCGGCGGCCGCGGCATCGGGGCCAGCATCGCAAGGCGCCTCGACGCCGAGGGTGCCAAGGTCTGGATCGCCGAGATCGACGAGGCGGAGGGGAAGGCGATCGCCGGATCGCTGACCAACGGCCGCTACCAGCACGTCGACATCACCAAGGACGACTCGGTCGCGGCTCTCGCGACGACGATCGAGGAGGACGCGGGCCGCCTCGACATCCTGGTCAACAACGCGGCCGTGCTCGACGTCATCCCGATGCAGGATCTGACGGCCACGCACTGTGCGAAGATCCTGGAGACCAACCTCAACGGTGCCGTGCGGGTGACGCTCGCCATGGTCGGCCTGCTGCGCAAGAGCAGTGTGGGCGGGCGCATCCTCAACATCGCCTCGGTCAACGGCCTGCGCGGCACGCCCGACAACATCCCCTACTCGATCGCCAAGGGCGGCATCGTGAACCTGACCCGCTGCCTCGCGGTCGACCTCGGGGCCGACGGAATCCGGGTGAACGCGATCGCCCCCGGCTTCATCGACACCCGCATGTCGGTCATGCCCGATGGCAGCCACGAGCACAAATCGGTCTGGTTCAACGACATCTACATCAAGTACGGCCGCATCCCGCTCCGCCGGGGCGGCAAGCCCGAGGACATCGCCGGCCCCGCCTTCTTCTTCTGTTCGGACGATTGCGGCTATGTCAGCGGCCAGGTGCTGGCGGTCGACGGCGGCATGCTGGCCACGTTCTAGACGGCGAGGCGCAGCTGGGCTTGCTCCTCCGGGGTGCTGGGCGCCGTCGGGTAGAGCCGGTGCAAGGACTCGATGCGGGCCGCCGAACGCTGCGCCGACGCCCACCGGCCACAAGCCCGCGCGGCACCGGTCCGTCCGTGGCTCGGCGGACCGGTGTCCGGCAGCGGAACCGGATCACGCCGAGTAGAGGGCCTTATAGGCAGCAGCACCCTTCGGGTTCTTCACGGTCGGCACGATCTGATGATAGGAAATGTTGTTGAAATATGACTCGTAGGCGATGTCCTGGGCATTCTGCTTGAAGAAGTTGAACATGAGCTGCATGTAGAGCGGGTTGTCCTTGGACTGGTCGGCATACTTCATCCCGTTGGCGAGGCCCCATTCCGGCACGGCGAGCTTCTTGCCGTTGCGCTTGGCGAAGTCGAGCCAGGTGCCGATACCCCACGGATTGGGACCGTCGAGGCGTACGTACTGCTCGTCCCAGATGGCCTGGGAGTTGAACGAGGGCAGGCGATCGTAATGGCAGATCGACACGATGTCGACGACGTCGTTTCCTGGATAGATGTTCTCGATCGGCAGCTTGCGCTGGGTGCCTTTGCGCAGCGGATTCCAATCGATGAGGATATCGGGGACATTGGCACGCAGGATGGCGACGAGATGCCGGAACACCTCACGGTACTCCGGTGACTTGGTATAGTCGGTGAGCTTCCAGGCCTGGGAGCCGTTGAACTCCCAACCCACGCGCACGATCACGCCGCGGCAGCGTCGCTTGCTCGAGCGCATGACGGCGCCGAGGTTCTGCGCGATCTGGAGATGCTTGGCGAAATAGTCATCGTAGAGGGCATTGCCGGGCGTGGCAAGTTGCGTCCACTTCGTCGGGGTCATCCCGCCATAGTTCTTCGGGATGAGGGGGTAGCCGAGCGAGATCCAGACCGGCTTCTGACAGTAGGACGGAAAACTGGTGTTGTACGGGAAGCCGAGCATCGTGCTCCAGGTCGCATGATTGATGAACGACCCGTAGAGGTCGACGGGGCGCCCGCGGAACGCGGCCAGTTGGTCGACCTTGCTGAACGCGCCGGAATTCCAGGTGAGACCCGAAAGGGCGCCGCCGGAACCCACTTCTGCCAGAAGTTGCGCGTTCGCCGCCCTAGGGTTGAGAACATCTTCGGCCCAGGCAGGTCGAAATGCCGCTCCGATCGCGGATCCTGCCGCCAGGGCTGCCCCGATCTTCAAGAATTCACGACGATCCGCGAGTTTCATCGGTCCTGTCCTTATGCGGAAAGGATGATCTGACGCCGGCTGGGCACAGACGATCGGCATGAAAGCAGCCGATCACTAAGAAATGATTTACTTGGATCCGCGACCCACAGGCTGTGCCGTCAATCCTTCGGTGTAGAGGCGAATGCCCGCCTGACTTTCATGTAACGCAAAGGTACTTACATTCGAAACACGACGTTGATGATCTCACGGCCGAGGATGAACAGCTAAGTCCTTGGGATTGATACCGCAGACAGGAATGTCGAGGTTTCAACGCAGGAAAATGATCTTCTCAATTCAAAGTTGAAAACATACTTGGGTATCGATACGGTCTGAGGAACCCTGCCGCAACAGGCGGACCAGGGTACGCTTCCACCCATACGACCTCGGAATTGTCACGGCGCTACCGCGCTCCGGGCCGGCCAAGGGCCTATCTCGAGCTTGGGGTGCGACCGCCAGGACGCGGTCGCCGTCGCACACCATCGACGAGCCCCGCCCGATGAGGCCCGTGTCGTCCGCCCCCGGACCTCGGCGGCATGGTCATGGTCGGCAGACCCGGTTCCGCCCTTACCCCGCAGGTCCACATATCCCGTTGCCCGCAGTTGCCAGCGAGCGATCCATCTAGCTCCGCATGACTTGCTGACATTCTCCCCGGCTGAGCCGTGTCGACTTACAGCGAATGAAGTCAGTGAAAGAAATCATCAAATGATTACTCGATGGGCAGGTGTAGAAGGGCTTGCTGCACCGCTGCCTGCAGCGGCACGGCATCGGCCGCCTGCCCGAGACCGACGGCGACAAGCCGCAGCGCTCCCGGTTCAAACGCTACCCGCTCGGCTTCTTCCACCTCGACATCGCCGAGGTGCGGACCGGCGAGGGCAAGCTCTACCTTCTCGTGGCCGTCGACTGGACGTCCAAGTTCGCCTTCGTCGAGCTGCACGAGAAAGCCACCCGCCGCATCGCCGCCGACTTCCTCCGCGCGCTGGCCGCGGCCGTTCCCTACCGGATTCACACCGTGCTCACCGACAACGGCACCAACTTCACCCAGTCCTCCGGTGACGGCTGGACGCCCGAGCACATCGTCGCGATGCGGGCGCAGAACACACCGTTCCGCTGCCACGCCTTCGAGGCCGCCTGCGCCGATTTCGGCATCGAGCATCGCCTGACGAAGCCACGCCATCCCCTCGCCCGGTGTTGCCGGCCGCTCCTGCGGAGACGGGTCGAGGGCGCTGCCCTCGATGGACCAACGGTCAGGTCGAGCGGATGAACCGGACCATTAAAGAGGCGACGGTGAAGCGCTTCCACGACGCCGACCACGGCGAGCTGCGCCAGCACCTCGCCGACTTCGTCGCCGCCTACAAAGTCGCCAAGCGCCTCAAGACGTTACGGGGTCTCACGCCCTATGAAGCCATCTGCAAGGCCTGGCACGACAACCCCTCGACCTTCAGCCGAAATCCGATCCATCGAACCCACGGGACCAAACATCTACCTTAGTCGCGAGATGGGCCGGTGAGCGGGGGCGTTGCCAGCACCTGAGGCTCGTTGCCGGCCGCAACCGAACGTCTCGTTGACTCGGCGATGAACTAGGAATATAATCTGCCCCATGGACGACACACCCTACCGCCTCGACCCCGGCTTCCGCGCCGGCCGCAACAAGCGTCGGTTCGTGCGCCTGATGGCGCTCGGGGCCTCGGCGGCGAAAGCCGCGGCTAAGCTCAAGATCTCGGATGCCGAGCTCGACGCCTTCACCGCCGATCCGGACCTGCCGGACATGGTGGAAGCCTATCGCGAGATGTACGGCCGGCCCGAGGACGAGGTCCTCCAGCGGTTGCGCGAGGTGGCGATCCAGGTCCTGCTCGAGTCGGTCGAGGAACGCGATCCCAAAGTCTGCGCCTGGTTCTTCCGCGAACTGCAGCGGGGCCGCAATCCCTGCGTGACGCTCGCCAAGTCCGTCATGCGCGCCCAGGAGCGGGCTCAGCGCGAGGCGGCCGAGACCGAATCACCAGAGCCGCCGCCGAAGGTGAAGCGGGTGCTCTATCCGCCGCGCGCTTACGACGACATCGAAGCGCTCCGCCACCGCATCACCGTCCGCCTCCGCGACCGGATCATCGTCGAGGTGCAGGCCAAGGCGCGGGAGGAAGCCGAGGCCCGCGCGGCCGCAGGCGAGCCGCCGGCGCCGCGCCCTACTCCGACACCGCCGCCGGCCCTCACGCGCCGGCTGGAGACCCCGGAGGAACGCGACTATCGCCGCGTCCTGGCGGAGATCACCGGCAAGCGGATCAGGGTCCGCGTACGGGGTACGGATTTCGATAGCTCGTAGGCGCACTCCGCGCCGCGACCTCGGCCCGACCCGTCCACCTCCAGCCCCTTCATCGCTAGCCTCCTAGCCCCCAGCCGATCCAAGGCTGACCGGGGCCGATCCCGATTCCACATTCCTGAATTCGCCCGTGGGGGTCCGGGGGAGCGCGGTGCGCTTCCCCGACGTTCCTACCTCGTGGGCTGGGATCCGGGCCGGTGAGCGTCAGGCGTCGATGAGCATACGCTCGGGATCCTCGACGCATTCCTTGATGCGGACGAGGAAGGAGACCGCCTCACGGCCGTCGACGATGCGGTGGTCGTAGGAGAGGGCGAGGTACATCATCGGCCGGGCCGCGATCGAGCCGTCGGGCATGACCATGGGCCGCTGCTTGATGGCGTGCATGCCGAGGATGCCGACCTGCGGCGGGTTCAGGATCGGCGTGCTGATCAGCGAGCCGAAAATGCCGCCGTTCGTGATCGTGAAGGTGCCGCCGGTCAGCTCCTCCATGCCGAGCTTGCCGTCGCGGGCGCGCTTGCCGAGGTCGCCGATCCGCTTCTCGATCTCGGCGAGGCCGATCAGGTCGGCGTCGCGGACGACGGGAACGACGAGGCCCTGCTCGGTGCTCACCGCCACGCCGATGTCGTAATAGTGCTTGTAGACGACCTCGTCGCCGTCGATCTCGCCGTTGACGGCGGGGTAGGCGCGAAGGGCCTCGATCGCGGCCTTCACGAAGAAGCTCATGAAGCCCAGCTTAACGCCATGCTTCTTCGAGAAGCTGTCCTGGTAGCGGGCGCGCAGCTCGCTCACCGCCGTCATGTCGACCTCGTTGAAGGTCGTCAGCATGGCGGCCGTGTTCTGCGCCTCCTTCAGGCGCTCGGCGATTCGCTTCCTGAGGCGGGTCATCTTGACCCGCTCTTCGCGCGCCATGGCGATCCGCTGCGCCGGGGCGGAGGCGGCGGCCGGAGCCGGCGCCGCGGCGGCAGGTGCAGGCGCAGGGGCAGCGGGTGCCGCCGGCTTCGCCGGTGCGGCCATGACGTCGCCCTTGGTCACGTTGCCCTTCGGGCCCGTGGCCGGAACGGAGGCGAGGTCGACTCCCTTCTCCTCGGCGAGCTTGCGCGCGGCCGGACCGGCCTGAGCAGCGCCATCACCCTTGGGGGCTGCCGCTGCAGGAGCCGGGGTCGGCGGGGCGGCGGGTGTCGCGACGGGTGCCAACGCGGCGGCGGCCGAAGGAGCGCTCTTCGCCGGGGCGGCACCGGCCTCGATCATGCCGAGAAGGGCACCCACGGCGACGTCGCTGCCCTCCGTGACCAGCACCTCCGAGAGGAGACCGCTCGCCGGGGCGTTGACCTCGAGCGTGACCTTGTCGGTCTCGAGCTCGACCAGCGGCTCGTCCAGCGTGACGGCCTCGCCCGCCTTCTTGAACCACTTGGCGACCGTGGCCTCGGTCACCGATTCGCCCAGCGTGGGTACCTTGATCTCGACGCTCATCGACTTTTGCGTTCCCTGTTCGTTCGGCGCCGATCAGCCGGTGAAGGCCGTCTCGAGCATATGTTCGAGCTCGCGCTCGTGCTGGGCGTGGCTGCCCGTGGCCGGCGAGGCGGCGGGCTTGCGGCCGGCGTAGAGGAGCCGGCGCTGCTCGATGCCGGCGGCCTCCATCAGGTTCTCGACGCGCGGCGCGACGAAGAACCAGGCGCCCATGTTGCGGGCCTCCTCCTGGCACCAGACGTAGCGGGCGTTCTTCGGATAGCGCGCCAGCTCCTGGCCCAGCACCTCCTCGGGGAAGGGTGCCAGCTGCTCGAGGCGGATGAGCGCCACCTTGCCGTCCTTGCCCCGCTCCTCGCGCGCCTGCTGGAGGTCGAAATAGACCTTGCCGGTGCAGAGGATCACGCGCTCGATCGAGGCGTCCTTCGCCGTCGGCGCGTCCTCGTACATGACACGGTGGAAGCTGGTGCCGGACCCCATCTCGGCGAGGCTCGACACGCAGCGCTTGTGGCGCAGCAGCGACTTCGGCGTCATCACGATGAGCGGCTTGCGGAAGTCGCGGTGCAGCTGCCGCCGCAGCATGTGGAAGTAGTTGGCGGGCGTGCTGGGGTAGCAGACCTGGATGTTGTCCTCGGCATAGAGCTGCAGGAAGCGCTCCAGCCGGGCCGAGCTGTGTTCCGGGCCCTGCCCCTCCATGCCGTGCGGCAGCAGGTTGACGAGGCCCGACAGGCGCAGCCACTTGCTCTCGCCCGAGGAGATGAACTGGTCGTAGTAGACCTGAGCACCGTTCGCGAAGTCGCCGAACTGCGCCTCCCAGATGGTGAGGCAGTTCGGGTCGGCCAGACTGTAGCCGTACTCGTAGCCCAGCACGCTCTCCTCGGCGAGCATGCTGTCGACGACCTCGATCTTGGCCTGCCGGTCCCTGAGGTGACTGAGGGGGACGTATTTCTGCTCGGTCTGCTGGTCGTAGATGACGGCATGGCGCTGGCTGAAGGTGCCGCGGCCGACATCCTCGCCCGAGAGCCGGATCGGGAAGCCCTCGACCAGCAAGCTGGCGAAGGCCAGGTGCTCGGCCGTCGACCAGTCGATCCCCTCGCCGGCCTCGATCGACTTCCGCCGCTGCTGGATGACACGGGCCAGACGCGGGTGGGCGTTCAGGCCCTGCGGCAGCTCGGTCATCTTGAGACCGAGTTCGCGGAGCGTGTCGATCGGTACCGCCGTCTCGCCGCGCTCGTAGGCGTGCGGTGCCGCGCGCAGGCCCGACCACGCCCCTTCGAGCCAGTCGATCTTGTTCAGACGATAGCTCTTCGAGGCCTCGTGGGCGGCGTCGAGCTGCTTGATGAAGGCGTCGTAGAGCGCCTGCGGCTCGCCCGAGCGGACGATGCCGTCCTGCTCCAGCCGGCGGGCGAAGACCTGCCGCACCGTCGGGTGCTGCGAGATCTTCTTGTACATCAGGGGTTGGGTGAAGCCCGGCTCGTCGCCCTCGTTGTGCCCGTGGCGCCGGTAGCACCAGAGGTCGATGACGACGTCCTTCTTGAACTCCTGGCGGAACTGGGTGGCGAGCTTCGCCACGTGCGCCACGGCCACCGGGTCGTCGCCGTTGACGTGGAAGATCGGGCACTGCACGCCGCGGGCGATGTCCGAGGGATAGGGCGAGCTGCGCGAATAGGCCGGGCTCGTCGTGAAGCCGATCTGGTTGTTGACGATGATGTGCACGACACCGCCGATGCGGTAGCCGTGCAGGTCCATCATCTCGAAGCACTCGTGCACCACGCCGAGGCCGATGAAGGCCGCGTCGCCGTGCAGCAACACGCCCATGGTCCGCGAGCGCTCCTCGTCATGGCGCTGGGTCTGCTTGGCGCGGACCTTGCCCATCACGACCGGGTTCACCGCCTCGAGATGTGACGGGTTGGCGGTCAGCGACAGGTGCATCCGCCGCCCGTCGGGCAACAGGCGGTCGGTCGAGGTGCCGAGATGGTATTTGACGTCGCCGGAGCCCAGCACGTCGTTGAAGACGGCTCCGCCCTGGAACTCGGACAGGATGGCCGCGTAGGGCTTGCCCATGACGTTGGCCAGCACGTTGAGCCGGCCGCGGTGCGGCATGCCCAGCACGATCTCCTCCACGCCGACGTCGGCGGCGGTGCGGATGATCGTCTCGAGGCAGGGGACCGTGCTCTCGCCGCCGTCGAGGCCGAAGCGCTTGGTGCCCGGGAACTTGACGTTGAGGAACTGCTCGAAGCCCTCGGTCTCGGTCAGCTGCTCCAGGATCTCGCGCTGGTCCTCGGCCGAGGTGTGGAAGATGCCCTGGGCACCCTCGACGCGCGTCTGGATCCAGGCCTTCTCGTCGGGCTCCTGGATGTGCATGAACTCGATGCCGACCGAGCCCGAATAGGTGCTGCGCAGCACCTCCATGATCCGGCGCAGCGTCGCCTTCTCGAGGCCCAGCACGTAGTCGAGGTAGAACTCGCGATCGAGGTCGGCGTCGGTGAAGCCGTAGGCCTTCGGGTCCAGCTCCGGATGGCTGTCGTTGTGGGTGAGGCCCAAGGGATCGAGCTTGGCGATCAGGTGCCCGCGCACGCGGTAGGCACGGATCAGCATGATGACGCGGAGATGGTCGCGGATCAGCGCCTTCGTCGCCGGATCGTCGAGGCCCGCCGCCGCCGGTGCCATGTTGAGGTTCGCCGGTGTCGGCAGAAGCTCGCGCGGGCGCGGCTTCAGCGCCGAGCGGGCGCGCTCGAACAGGACTCGGTTCTCGCTGCCGAGATCGTCGAAATAGGCCCGCCAGCTCGGATCGAGCTGGCTCGGGTCGTTCAGGTAGCGCGCGTAAAGGTCTTCCAGAAACGCGCTGTTGGCGCCGTTGAGGAACGAGGTCTGCTCGAGCTCAAGTCGCGTTGCCATGCCCAACACTCTCCGCCCGACGGTCGGCGCCCACGCTCACGCCGCCCCGGTGCAAGGTGGCGCGCGGCGGGCCAACCCGAAGCGCGCGCCGTCTCAAACGTCAACCGCGAAGCGCCTCCACCATCGCCCGACCGATCGCAGCCGGGTGCTCGGCAATGCGGATTCCGGCCGAGCGCATCGCCTCGATCTTCTCCTCGGCACCCCCGGTGCCGCCCGAGATGATCGCACCGGCATGGCCCATCCGCCGGCCCGGCGGGGCGGTCCGCCCGGCGATGAAGCCGGCGACCGGCTTCTTCACCTTGGACTGCTTCAGGAAGTCCGCCGCATGTTCCTCGGCCGAGCCGCCGATCTCGCCGATCATGATGATGCCCTTGGTCAGCGGATCGGCCAGGAGCAGGTCGAGCACGTCGATGAACTCGGTGCCCTTCACCGGGTCGCCGCCGATGCCCACACAGGTCGTCTGGCCGAGACCTGCGGCCGTGGTCTGGGCCACCGCCTCATAGGTGAGCGTTCCCGAGCGGGAGACGATACCGATGGTGCCGGGCTGGTGGATGTGGCCCGGCATGATCCCGATCTTGCACTGGCCCGGCGTGATGACGCCCGGGCAGTTCGGACCGACGAGGCGGGACTTCGAGCCGTCGAGCGCCCGCTTCACCTTCACCATGTCCATCACCGGGATGCCCTCGGTGATGCAGACGATCAGCGGCACCTCGGCCTCGACCGCCTCGAGGATCGCGTCGGCCGCATAGGGCGCCGGCACGTAGATCACCGTGGCGTCGCACTTCGTCGCCTCATGGGCCTCGTAGACCGTGTCGAACACGGGCAGGCCCAGATGCGTCTCGCCGCCTTTGCCCGGCGTCACCCCGCCCACCATCCTGGTGCCGTAGGAGATCGCCTGCTCGGAGTGGAAGGTGCCCTGGGCGCCGGTGAAGCCCTGGCAGATGACCTTGGTCTCGGAGTCGATGAGGATGGGCATCGTCAGGCGGCCTTCTGCACGGCGGTGACGATCTTCTCGGCCGCATCGGCCAGATCGTCGGCGGGGATGATCGGCAAGCCGCTGTCGCGGAGGATCTGCTTGCCGAGCTCGACATTCGTACCTTCGAGGCGGACGACGAGGGGCACGTTCAGGTTCACCTCGCGCGCCGCGGCGACGACACCGTCCGCGATGACGTCGCAGCGCATGATGCCGCCGAAGATGTTGACCAGCACGCCCTCGACGTTGGGATCGGAGAGCAGCAGCTTGAACGCCGCCGTCACCCGCTCCTTGGTCGCACCGCCGCCGACGTCGAGGAAGTTGGCGGGCTCGCCGCCATAGAGCTTGATGATGTCCATCGTCGCCATGGCGAGGCCGGCGCCGTTCACCATGCAGGCGATGTTGCCGTCGAGCTTGATGTAGTTGAGCTCGTGCCGGCTGGCCTCGATCTCGTGCGGATCCTCCTCGTCGAGGTCGCGCAGTTCGGTGACCTTGGTCTGCCGGTAGAGGGCGTTGCTGTCGAAGTTCATCTTGGCGTCGAGGGCCACGACGTCGCCGCCCTTGGTCACGACCAGCGGGTTGATCTCGACGAGGCTGGCGTCGCGCTCGACGATCGCGTTGTAGAGCCCGCGCATGAAGGTGATCGCCTTGTTCACCTCCTTGCCCTTGAGGTCGAGCCCGTAGGCGAGTTGCCGGCCGTGGAAGGGCATGAAGCCCGTCGCCGGGTCGATGGCGACCTTCATGATCTTCTCGGGGCTGTGCTTGGCGACCTCCTCGATCTCCACCCCGCCCTCGGTCGAGGCCATGAAGGTGACGCGCGAGGTGGCGCGGTCGATCACGGCACCGAGATAGAGCTCGCGGCCGATGTCGCAGCCTTCCTCGATGTAGACCCGCTTCACGACGCGGCCGGCCGGGCCGGTCTGGTGCGTGACGAGCGTCATGCCCAGCATGTCGTTGGCGCGCTGGCGCACTTCCTCGATCGACTTCGCGATCTTGACGCCGCCGCCCTTGCCGCGGCCGCCGGCATGGATCTGCGCCTTCACCACCCAGATCGGGCCCCCCAGCGCACGTGCCGCCTGCTCCGCCTCCTCGGGCGTGTAGGCGACCTGGCCGCGGAGGACCGAGACGCCGTAGTCCTTGAGCAGGCTCTTGGCCTGGTATTCGTGAATGTTCATCGGCTGCGCCTCAGAGCTTGACGAGATCGCACAGGGACTTCACCGCCGCGACCGACTTGTCGAACAGCGCCTTCTCCTCGGCGCTCAGCTCGACCTCGACGATCCGCTCGACGCCACCCGCACCGATGACCACCGGCACGCCGACATAGAGGTCGTCGACACCGTACTGGCCGGTCAGGTGCGCGGCGCAGGGCAGCAGCCGCTTCTGGTCCTTGAGAAAGCTCTCCGCCATCAGCATGGCGGATGCGGCCGGGGCGTAGAACGCCGAGCCGGTCTTCAGGAGGGCCACGATCTCGGCCCCGCCGTCGCGGGTGCGCTGCACGATCGAGTCGAGCCGCTCCTGCGTCGTCCAGCCCATCTTCACGAGGTCCGGCAGCGGGATGCCGGCGACCGCGGAGTAGCGCACCAGCGGCACCATCGTGTCGCCGTGGCCGCCCAGCACGAAGGCGCTGACGTCCTCGACCGAGACCTTGAACTCCTCGGCAAGGAAGTAGCGGAAACGCGCACTGTCGAGCACGCCCGCCATGCCGACGACCCGCTGCGGCGGCAGGCCCGTCACCTTCTGCATCGCCCAGACCATCGCATCGAGCGGGTTGGTGATGACGATGACGAAGGCCTCGGGGCAGTACTTCTTGATCGCGTCACCGACGGCCTTGATGACGCCGGCATTGGTGGCGATCAGGTCGTCGCGGCTCATGCCCGGCTTGCGCGGGATGCCGGCGGTGACGATCACCACGCTGGCGCCCTCGATGGCGGCGTAGTCGTTGGCACCGCTCAGCGCCGCGTTGTAGCCCTCGACCGGGGCGGTCTCCGCCAGGTCCAGCGCCTTGCCGGCCGGCATGCCCTCGGCGATGTCGAACAGGACCACGTCGCCCAGCTCCTTCTGGGCCGCCAGCAGCGCCAGCGTCCCGCCGATCTGGCCAGCGCCGATGAGTGCGATCTTGTTCCGAGCCATGCGCGCGTTGCCTCACAATAGCTGATGTCGATGGCGTGACGGGCCGGTTAGCAGCCGGTGGCTGTCTAGCTGCCGACCCCTTACCCCCACAATGCGACGATCCGAGTACCTTAGTCCCCCCATCTGCGTCCTAACAGCGCGATCGGACGGGCGAATTGGCAGGAATCGGACGCCGCCGAAACTTTTTGGCCATTGGCCGGCGGGCACCCCTTGATATGCTTGCATCCTTTACGAAATAACGTATCAGTTGATTTATCGGGTGAAGACACCCGCAAGGATAGAGTGCCGGGGATGATTAGGAAGACCATGCGGGTCGGCGATGTCCGTACCTCCATCAAACTAGAAGCAGAATTCTGGACATATTTGAAAGAACTGGGTGATCAGCGCGGTATCCGTCTGTCGGTGCTGGTCAACGAAATCGCAGAAGCAAGACCCGATCGGACCAATCTGGCGTCCACCCTGCGTACTTATTGCCTGATGCACGCCAAGCTGCGTTGCCAGACCTTGCATCGCGATCTCGACAAGCTGGCGCTGGCCGGAAATACACAGGATCTCGCCCGGGTGCTGGAGTCGTGCCCGATGCCGACCATCATCCTGGACGGTGATCGCGTCGTGCGTCAGCTCAACCGCGCCTTCGCCCTATGGCTGAATCTGGATCCTCGCGGCACGGTCGGCAAGCGGCTGGACACGATCATGATCCTCCGCGGCAACAACATGCGCGAGATGTGGACCGGCCTCGGCGACGGCCGCCTACCACGCACCGCCTTCAACGCCACCTATGTCTCGCCCGGCCGCGTGCGCACCGCGCAGGCGATCGCCGTCGCCCTGGGCGTCAACGGCCAGGGAGCCCAGCCGAGCCGTGCCTTCGTCGTGATGTTCGAGACGCTGGCGAACCGCAACGCCACGCCCGGCCACATGGCCCGCGAGACCAGCAACGACGGGTATTATCCCGCCAGCCTCTAGACCCCGAGCGGCATCCGGCATCCGGGCGCACCCACTTTGCCGAGCGGTGCGCCCGTCCCGGAGATCAGGGGCGGGGCGCCCTCTTGGAGAGGATCCTCTGCAGCGTGCGCCGGTGCATCTCCAGGCGCCGTGCGGTTTCCGACACGTTACGGTTGCACTGCTCGAAGACGCGCTGGATGTGCTCCCACCGCACCCGGTCGGCCGACATCGGCCGCTCCGAGGGCTGTGCCGCCGCCTCGTCGTTGCCGAGCAGCGTCGCGACCACCTGCTCCGCCTTCACCGGCTTCGCCAGATAGCCGACCGCACCCGCCTTCAGAGCCACGAGGCTCGACGCGATGCTGTCGTAGCCGGTCAGGATCAGCACCCGGATGCCGGGGCGCGCCTCCTGCAAAGCCGTCAGCAGCTCCATGCCGTGGCCATCGTGCAGGTTGAGGTCGAGCACCGCATAGTCGGGCGTGCGCTCGGCGACCGCCTCGTAGGCCTCCTTCAGGCTGCCCGCCGTGACGATCTCGAAGCCTTCATGCTCGAAGGCGCGGACGAGGCTCTTCCGTAACGGCGCATCGTCGTCGACGATCAGGACGCGTGGCGTCTCGCCTCGCAGCCGTGCTTGCGCACCGGTCGCTGGTTCGCGTTGCAACGCGCTCCTCCTCGATGTGGCATCCGGTCGCAGAAGCAGTCTTACTCGCGGGGTGCCCGCTTGTTCAAGATCCGCTGCAACGTACGGCGATGCATGTTCAGTCTACGTGCGGTCTCGGACACGTTCCGGTTGCACTGCTCGAAGACCCGCTGAATGTGCTCCCAACGCACGCGGTCGGCCGACATCGGGTTGTGCGGCGGCGGCGGCAGACCTGAGCCACTGGCCAGCAGCGCGTTGATCACATCATCGGCATCGGCGGGCTTCGCCAGATAGTCGACGGCCCCGGCCTTCACCGCGGCCACCGCGGTGGCGATGTTGCCGTAGCCGGTCAGGATGACGATGCGGACCTTCGGGTGCAACTCGCGCACCCGTTTCACGAGGTCGATGCCGCTGCCGTCCTCCAACCGGAGGTCGATGACCGCGTAGTCGGGCTTGATCGTGTGCGCGAGGTTGAAGCCCGACTTCAGGCTCTCGCCGGCGAACACCCGGAAGCCCCGCCGCTCCATGGCGCGCTGCAGGCTCCGCCGTAGCGGCGCGTCGTCGTCGACCAGAAGCAGGATGGGGCCATCGGCCGGCGGACCGCCAAGTCCTTCACCCTGGCTCTCGACCGTTTCCTCTTCCATCCTAAAGCTCTCCGATGGCCTTGCTCAGGACCTGCGCCGGCCAGATTATCGTCACGCGCGCCCCCCGTCTGTGATTGTCAAAATGGACCTTTGCACCGGTTCGGGCAAGCAAAGTGTTCGCAATAAAGACGCCGAGCCCTAGCCCACCTTCCTCATGACGTGTCGAGAGATAGGGTTCTCCGAGCCAATCGAGGACTTCCGGGGGAAATCCAGGGCCGTCGTCCTCGATCGTCAGCGTCAGATCGGACTTGGCCGGGCGCAAGGTCAAGGTCACGTCGCGCCGGGCGAACTGGATGGCGTTGTCGATCAGATTGGCCAGCGAGTGCCGGATCTCCGGATTGAGCACCACCATCGGCTCACGGGCCTCGTCGGTCCGCTCGAGATTGACCGTGACGGTGATCTCGGGCCGCGCGAACTCGGCCGCGATCTGCTCCAGGAGGCCCGAGAGGGGTGCCCGCGTGAAGGGCTCGTGCTCCTTTGAGTCGCTCTCGCCGGCCCGCCCCAGCGATTTCAGCAACTCCCGGCACCGTTGCGCCTGGGCCAGCAGTTCGGCCGCATCTTCTGCCAGGAGATTCCCCTTGGGCAGCTCGCGAACGAGTTCCTTGGCGATGACGTTGATGGTGGACAGCGGCGTGCCCAGCAGGTGGGCGGTGGCCGCCGCCTGACCGCCCAGCGCCGAGAGCTGCTGCTCGCGTGCCAGGGCGATCTGCGCCGCGTTGAGCGCATCCGCCCGTTGCCGCGCCTCCTCGGCGACACTCCAGGCGAACACCGCGACCAGCAGCACGGCGATGCTCAGTGCCGCCCAGCCGCCGACGCGGAACAGCGGCGGCATGCTGAGGCCGCCGGCACGCCACGGTAGCGGGCCGCCTGCGAGGGCCAGCACGGCGACGGCCATCAGGGTCAGGGTCGTCACCGCGGTCGTCGTGCGCAGGTCCAGCGTGCCCGCGGCCAGCGCCATCGGCACCAGCAGGAGGACGGCGAAGGGGTTCTGCACCCCGCCCGTCAGCAGCAGGATGTAGGCGAGCTGCAGGATATCGAAGGCGAAGAGGAAGGCCACGCCGCGCTCGGGCAGCCGGGTCGCCGCCTTGAGACCGATGCCGAGGCCGACATTGACGGCGGCACTCAGGCCCACGGCCGGCAGCAGGGCCAGCAGCGGCAGCTCGATGCCGAGCGAGAAGTTCACGAACAGCAGGGTGAGAAGCTGGCCGATCACGGCCACCCAGCGGATCAGCGAGAGGGTGTGCAGCCGGATGCGCCCGCCGCCGCTCTCGCCGATGCCGGCGAACTCGCGCAACTCGTGCGCCCACCGGACGAGCTGTTCCCAGGAGGTGGCGAAGGTCGCTTCCGACTTCACGTTGGGCTGCCGGTGCTGGGACGTGACATCACCGGTCCACCGTCAGGCCGAGCAGGCGGCGGGCATGGTCGCGATGCTCGCGGATCGTCGTGGTGATGGCGTCGAAGTTCTCGACCCGCACGGCATGCTGCAGCGAGCGGTCGAGCAGGGCCTGCGCTCGCTCGAGCTGGGCCTCGTCGGGCGGCTCGGAAGAGGCCGCCAGTGCGAGGCGCAGGGCACCCGCGGCGTCCAGATAGACGGCGTACTTGTTGTCGGGGTCGGCCGGCGTGGAATTGTAGGTGTCCTCGACCACCGCGACGGCCCCGTCCTTCATCACCGGGCGCTTGAAGGGGATGACCTGGCGCATGCAGGAGCCGTGTTCCAGCGCGCGCTGGTCGGCGACGGCGGTCAGGGCATCGGCATAGTCGAGAGCGACGGATGCGAGGGCGTTGAGGTTCGCCGACCCCGGATGCCGCATGATGGCACCGGCCGTCTGGTAGGCCGCATGGTTGCGGAGATCCTGCACGAAGACGAAGTACCAGCCGTAGAGATGCGCCGCCGAGGGCTCCCCCGGACCATCCGGCAGCAGGTCGACCGTCACGGCCTCGCCGCCGTCCTCCGTGCAGGCGTCGATCGCTCCCTTGTCCTGCTTGCGCAGCCTGGCGAGGCGGGATTCGATGCGGGCGATCTCGCGGCTCCACAGCGGCACATAGTCCGTGACGGGCTGTGCCGCCCAGCGCCGCGCGAAGCCCTCCAGATAGTCGAGTCCGACCACCCCGCCGTCCGCATTCCGGTCGGGAGCCAGGGCCAGCACCTTGATCGCCGCCTCCGGGCTGCCGGACCAGAGATGCAGCATGCCGACGGTCAGCACGAGGAGCGGGTCGGCGCCGAGCCTCACCCAATCGGCCTGGGCCAGGAACTCGGGCAGCGTGGCGATCCGCTGCTCCGCGCAGGGATTTTCCGGGCTCGCCACCACCACGCCCGGCAGCAGGGCGTTCAGGTCGGTCATCGCGGCTCGCGCCGCCTTGCCGACGCGCTCGGGTATCCCCGCCAGCACCTGCGGATCGGCGTTGGCGTTCGCCAGGTCGATGACGACGGCGGTGAGCGTCGAGCCGTAGCGCGACAGCATGGGCGTGATGAGCTGCCGGGTGCCGAACAGCCGCTCGACAAATTCGGCGCACACCGTCACGGGCCGCACGGCGCGCTTGGCGAACTCGATCGGCAGCGTCGCCGGGGGCTGCTGGGTGAGCTGCCGCCACTCGTTCTCGGCATGCAGAAGCTCGCCCGCCATCCCCAGACCGTCAGGGGCAATGCCGAAGAAGTAGGTGGGTTCGGTCTCCAGCTGGAAGCGGAGATCGACGTCGGCCCGCGCGAACTGGGCCTCGACCAGCGGCGTCTTGATCGAGCGCAGGCCGCCGAAGTCGAACTCGCCGTGCGGAGCCAGGAGGGCCAGGAGGGCGATCAGCAAGAGCGCCAGCGGGCGGAGCGCCTGCGGCCGGCACCACCAGGGAAGGTCGGCACCGCCCGCATCGGGATCGCGGTGCCGGGTGAAGTTGCGCAGCACCGCACCGAAGGCGAGCCCCAAGGCCACGCGAAGGTTGGTCGAGCTGTCCAGGAGGTCCCAGCGGACGAGGAAGAAGGCGATGGCCGCCACGATCGCCACCACCGCCAGGAGGCGCGCCCAATGCCGGGCGAAGAAGGCGGCGACGCCGCCCTGCTGCCGGCGCGAGGGATCGAGCCACGCGTCGAGGTCGCGGAGTGCCGGCGGCGCCAGATGGGCCAGCAGGTAGCCGGCGAGCGCCGCCAGCAGGAAGGAGAGCATCGGCGCCGCCTGCCCGGGCGGCCCTCAGAGCATGCTGGGCAGAACGCGGTCCGGGGGCCGATGGCCGTCGGCGAAGGTCTTGATGTTGATGATGACCTTCTCGCCCATGTCGATGCGGCCTTCGAGCGTCGCCGAGCCCATGTGCGGCAGCAGCACGACGTTCTCCAGCTGGCGCAGCTTCGGGTTGATCGCCGGCTCGTGCTCGAACACGTCGAGCCCGGCACCCGCTATCTTGCGGTCGCGCAGGAGGCGGGTCAGGGCGGTCTCGTCGATCACCTCGCCGCGGCTCGTATTGACCACGATGGCGTGCGGCTGCAGCAGCGCCAGCCGCCGGGCCGAGAGCAGGTGATAGGTAGCCGGCGTGTGCGGGCAGTTGACGCTGACGAGATCCATCCGCGCCAGCATCTGGTCGAGGCTCTCCCAGTAGGTGGCCTCCAGATCGGTCTCCAGCGCCTCCGGCACGCGGCGCCGGTTGTGGTAGTGCACCGAGAGGCCGAAGCCCTTGGCCCGGCGGGCGACGGCACTGCCGATCCGCCCCATGCCGAGGATGCCGAGCCGCTTGCCCCAGATGCGGTGGCCCAGCATCGAGGTCGGGCTCCAGCCGCTCCAGTCGCCGGAACGGGCCAGCCGCTCGCCTTCCGCCAGCCGGCGCGACACGGCGAGGATGAGGGCCATCGTCATGTCGGCCGTGTCCTCGGTCAGCACACCCGGGGTGTTGGTGACCGTGATCCCGCGCTTGTAGGCCGCCTCGACGTCGATGTTGTCGACGCCGGTGCCGTAGTTCGCGATCAGCTTCAGCCGCTCGTCGGCGTGCGCCAGAAGCGCGGCGTCGATCCGGTCCGTGACCGTGGGTACCAGCACGTCGCAGCTCTTCACCGCCTCGACGAGCTCGGCGCGACTCATCGGCGCGTCGGCCGTGTTCAGACGGGTATCGAACAGCTCCATCATCCGCGTCTCGATTGCGTCGGGGAGCTTCCGTGTGACGATGACGAGCGGGCGTTGGCGAGCCATGAACTCCTCTCCAGCGACGCGGACGGCGAAGTTCGCAGCGCCTTAGCAGAACCTACGGTACAGGCAAACCGGCGGGCAGCCGCTTCAATCCGGCGTGTCCGACGCGTATAGCAGCGCCATCCGCACTTCGTCGAAGGGCAACAGGGTTTGCTGAAGCGCCTCGCCTTGGCACTTTTGCTCGTCGTCCTGGCAGGGGCGTCCTCCGCCCAGCAGACGACGCGTGTCGTCGGCCCGAGCGGCCTGCCGCTGCCGCGCTTCGCGTCGCTGGCCTCGGGCGAGGTCAATGTCCGCACCGGCCCGAGCAAGGACTACCCGATCCGCTGGGTCTACACGCGCCCCGGACTGCCGGTCCGCATCGTCGAGGAGTACGACACCTGGCGCCGCGTCCAGGACCCCGACGGCGAGGAGGGCTGGACCCATTCGAGCCTGCTGACCACGAAGCGCACGGTCATGGTGCTGGGCAACGGGGTGCAGACCCTCCACCGGGCCGCGTCGGCGGATGCGCGTGTCGTGCTGCGCGCCGAGCCGGGGGTCATCGGCGACCTCGTCGAGTGCGAGGGCGACTGGTGCCGGGTCGAGATCGCCGGCGATCGGGGCTGGATCGAGCGCTCGTCGCTGTTCGGGGTGCTGCCTGACGACTGATCAGCCGGCCGACCGGCGGCTCGTCGCGTTGCGGACGCGGACGACCACGTCGATCCGGTCGATCACCTTGCCGGCAGGCGGCACCGGCAGCTTCAGGAACACGATGTCCTCTTCGGGGACATCCATGATCTCGCCCGTCGCCTTGTCGAAATAGTGATAGTGCGAGGTCGGGTTGGTGTCGAAGTAGCTCTGCCCGCTGCCGACCACCACCTCGGTCATCAGGCCCGCGTCCGTGAACTGGTGCAGGGTGTTGTAGACGGTCGCAAGCGACACCGGGATGTGCGCCTGCCGCGCCTCTTGGAACAGTTCCTCGGCCGTGACGTGACGGGGGTGCTTTTCGAGCAGCAGCTTCGCCAGCGCCAGACGCTGGCGCGTCGGCCGTAGGCCGGCTTCCTGGAGCTTCTTCAAGACCAAAGCGGACGGCCGCTGCATAGGCATCTCACCGAAGACCACGCCGAACACGCGACCGATGACGGTCGCCATCAGCAAACGGGACTGATTTGGTACGGATTGCTGCCTGCGTCAATCCGGTGCGACGTCAATGGCCCGTGAGGATCCGCTGTACCAGCTCCTTCACCGTCGGGATGAAGCCGTTGGCGTAGAACGGATCCTGGCGGAACTTGTAGACATTGTGCCCGGCGAACATGAGCTGCTCTTCCTGCTCGCGCCCGCGGCCGTGGGCGATCTCCTGCAGCGTCTTCTGGATGCAGAACGACCGCGGATCGGCGGGCTTGCCGGTCGTGAAGTCGTCGTGATCCTTCCAGTTGCTGAACTTGCAGTGGCTGAGACAGCCCATGCAGTCCGCCTGGTCACGCCGGATCTCGCGCGCCTTGTCGGGGGCGACGAAGACGAGGGTCGAGTCGGGCGTGCGCATCGGCTGGGTGAAGCCGGCCTCGATCCAGCCCTGCACCCGGCCGAAATCCTCAGCCCGCATGAAGACGCCGCTACCGCTGCGGCCATAGGCGAAGAACGTCTCGAACCCGCCGGCGGCATCGGCCGCCTCGCGGAACTCGACCTGCCGGTCCGACCGCTCGACCAGTTCGTCGAGGAATCGGTTGCGGACGGCCGAGCTGTAGAAGCCCGTCGGACTGAACCGGTGCAGCAGCACGTCGCCCGGCAGCAGTTCCAGGAGACGCTTCTTCCAGGTCTCCGGAATCGGGCTCTCGCGCGTCAGCAGCGGCCGGGTGCCGAACTGGAACACGATCGGACCCAGCTCCTTGCTGCCGATCCAGTCCTTCCAGTCCTTCAGGTGCCAGACGCCGCCCGCCATCACGATCGGCACGTGGTCGAGGCCGACCGAGCGCATCACCTTGCGCAGCTCCAGCACGCGCCCGTAGGGCGGCTCCGGGCGCTCGGGATCTTCGCTGTTCGACAGCCCGTTGTGCCCGCCGGCGAGCCAGGGGTCCTCGTAGACCACCCCGCCCAGCCACTCGGCCATCTTGTGATAGGCGCGCTTCCACAAGGCGTTGAAGGCGCGGCCCGAGGAGATGATGGGGTAGTAGTGCACGCCGTAGCCGGCGGCGATCTCGCCCAGGCGATAGGGCATGCCGGCACCGCAGGTGACGCCGTGGATCAGGCCCTTGGCACCTTCGAGAATGCCGGTCAGGACCCGCTCGCAGGCCCCCATCTCCCAGAGGACGTTGAGATGGATACGGCCCTCGCCTCGGCGCGTCTCGTGGGCGAGGCGCGCTTGGCTGATGCCGCCGCGGATCGAGTAGTCGATCAGCTCGTCGTGCCGCTCGATCCGATCCCGGCCCTTGAAGACGAGTGGGACGTACTCGCCATTGGCGTCGAGCACGTCCGCATTCACGCCGGAGATGGTCCCGATGCCGCCGGCAGCCGCCCACGCTCCCGCGGAGCGGCCATTGCTGACCGCCACGCCTTTGCCGCCCTCGACCAGGGGCCAAACCTCGGCCCCGGACAAGAGCATGGCCTGTACGACGCTCATCTCGACCTTCTCCTGATCCCTACCCCGTAACGTCAGGCGGCGCGGTCGGCACCACCTGCCCGTACACTTTTTTCGGCTTCTTCGTCACTCGTACCGGCCGCCGCCGCCCTCGCGACGCCGACCCTCGCCGCCACGGTGGCGGCGGTCGCCGCCACGGTCGCGATCGCCACCACGATCACCCCGATCATCGTCGCGCGGCGGGCGCGGACCCTCCGGCCGCGGCGGACGCGGCGCCACGGCGAGTTCCTCGCCCGTCACCTGGTCGACAGCCCGCATGCTGAGCTTGATCTTGCCGCGGTCGTCGATCGCCAGAACCTTCACCTTCACCGCGTCGCCTTCCTTGACCACGTCGGTGACCTTGCCGACGCGCTCGTTGGCGAGTTCGCTGATATGGCAGAGACCGTCCTGGCTGCCGAGGAAGGTGATGAAGGCACCGAAGTCGACGACGCGGGCGACCTTGCCGTCGTAGATGGTGCCGACCTCGGGGCTGGCCGTCAGGCCGCGGATCCAGTCGACCGCCCGCTGCGAGGCCATGGCGTCGACGGCGGCGATCTTGATCGTGCCGTCGTCGCCGATGTCGATCTTGGTGCCGGTGCGCTCGGTGATCTCGCGGATCGTCTTGCCGCCCGAGCCGATGACAGCACCGATCTTGTCGGTCGGGATCTGGATCGTCGTCACCCGCGGCACCGTCTCACGCATCTCCGGGCGCGGCATGCCCAGCGACTTCGCCATCTCGCCCAGGATGTGCATGCGGCCGTCACGCGCCTGATGCAGCGCGACCTGCATGATCTCCTCGGTGATGCCGGCGATCTTGATGTCCATCTGCAGGGCGGTGACGCCGTCCTGCGTGCCGGCGACCTTGAAGTCCATGTCACCGAGATGGTCCTCGTCGCCCAGGATGTCGGAGAGCACGGCGAAGCGCTCGCCCTCTTTGATCAGGCCCATGGCGATGCCGGCAACGGACCGCGGCAGCGGCACGCCGGCATCCATCAGGGCCAGCGAGGTGCCGCACACGGTCGCCATCGAGGATGAGCCGTTGCTCTCGGTCACCTCGGACACGACCCGCATCGTGTAGGGGAACTGGTCCTTCGCCGGCAACAGCGGGCGCGTGGCGCGCCAGGCGAGCTTGCCGTGGCCGACCTCGCGCCGTCCCGGCGAGCCCATGCGGCCCGTCTCGCCGACCGAGTAGGGCGGGAAGTTGTAGTGCAGCATGTAGTGCTCGCGGGTGTCGCCCTCGAGCCCGTCGATCAGCTGCTCGTCCTGGCCGGTGCCGAGGGTGGCGACCACGAGCGCCTGAGTCTCGCCGCGGGTGAACAGGGCCGAGCCGTGGACACGGGGCAGGATGCCGACCTGCGCCTCGATCGGACGGACGCTGACGAGGTCGCGGCCGTCGATCCGCCGGCCGGTGTCGAGGATCGAGCCGCGCACGACGTGCGCCTCCAGCTCCTTGAACTGGGCGGCGACGGCCGGACCCTGATCGGGTGCTTCGGCGGTGAACTGGGCGATCGCCTTCTGCTTGACGGCCGACACCTTCTCGTGGCGCAGCTGCTTCTGCGGCTCGGCATAGGCCTCGCGCAGCTCCTCGGCGAAGCCGTTCTTCAGCGCCTCGAACAGCTCGTGCTGCGAGACGATGCTGAGCTCCCAGGGCTCCTTGGCGCAGGCCTCGGCCAGCTCGATGATGAGGTCGATGGCGACCTGGAACTGCCGGTGGCCGAACATGACGGCCCCCAGCATCGTCTCCTCGGCCAATTCCTTCGCCTCGGACTCGACCATCATCACGGCGTCACGGGTACCAGCGACGACGAGGTCGAGATCGCTGCGCCGGGTCTGCTCGATCGACGGGTTCAGGATGAACTCGCCGTTGAGATAGCCGACGCGCGCCCCGCCGATGGGGCCGAGGAACGGCACGCCGCTGATCGTCAGCGCCGCACTGGCGGCGATCATCGACAGGATGTCGGGGTCGTTCTCGCCGTCATGGGCCAGAACGGTGACGATCACCTGGGTCTCGTTGCGGAAGCCGTCCGGGAACAGCGGGCGTATGGGGCGGTCGATGAGGCGGGAGACCAGCGTCTCCTTCTCCGTCGGCCGGCCTTCACGCTTGAAGAAGCCGCCCGGTATCTTGCCGGCGGCGAACGCTTTTTCTTGATAGTTCACCGTCAGCGGGAAGAAGTCCTGGCCCGGCTTGACGGTGCGCATGGCGACGACGGTGGCCAGCACGACGGTGTCGCCCAGGCTCGCCAGCACGGCACCGTCGGCTTGACGGGCGATGCGGCCGCTCTCCAGGACGAGCTTGCGGCCGCCCCAGTTCGTCTCTTTACGCGTGATCTGAAACATTCTCGGTCATCCTAGTGCGGCCGCGGGCGGCGCCGGACGGGTCCGTCGACGGCGCCGCGTGGGGTCCGTGCTACGTCAGCGGCGCAGACCCAGGCGCTCGATCAGCCGCTGGTAGCGACCCGCCTCGGTCCGGCGGAGGTAATCGAGCAGGCGGCGGCGCTGACCGACCATCATGAGCAGGCCGCGCCGGGACGCGAAGTCCTTCTTGTGGCCCTTCAGGTGCTCGGTGAGGTTGGTGATCCGCTCCGACAGGAGGGCCACCTGCACCTCGGGCGAGCCGGTGTCGCCGGTATGCGTCGCGTAATCGTTGATCAGGGTCTGCTTACGTTCCTGGGTGATGCTCACCACAGTCTCCTAATCGGCATCGTCATAGATGGAACACGCGCACCGGGCTGAGCTCGCCGCTCTCGAAATGCGCCAGGGCGATGAGATCGCCCGAGCGCATCGCCCGAACCGTCAGCGCCGCCGTGTCGTCCGCACCCAGAAGCTGGGGCGGCACACGGATGCTCTGACCGGCCCGGAGCCGGAGCGCCTGGGGTTCCGTCACGGCCAGAGCCGGGATGCCGACCAGCGCGGTCGCGACGGAAACCAGAACCTGCGGCAGGGTCTCGTTCTCGACGACCCCCGCCAATGTCTCCAAGGAAATCGCGTCGGCCACGTCGAAGGCGCCGACGGAGGTACGGCGCAGGGCTGTGACGTGAGCGAAGCACCCGAGCTTCAGGCCGAGATCGCGGGCCACGGCGCGCACATAGGCGCCCTTGCCGCAGACCATGCGAAACGAGGCGTGATCGGCGTCGGGGCGGCCCAGCAGCTCCAGCTCGTCGATCCGCACCTCGCGGGATGCCAGCTCGACGGTCTCGCCGCGGCGGGCCAGGTCGTAGGCCCGCTCGCCGTTGATCTTCACCGCCGCGTAGGTCGGCGGCCGCTGCTGGATGTGGCCGAGGAAGGCCGGAAGCTCGGCCAGGATCGCCGCGTCGGTCGGGCGCTCCGCACTCTCAGCGGTGACCGTGCCCGCGGCATCGTCGGTGTCGCGCGCCTCGCCGAAGCGGATGGTGAAGAGATAGCTCTTCGCCGCGTCCATGATGTAGGGGACGGTCTTCGTCGCCTCGCCCATGGCGATCGGCAGCACGCCCGATGCCAGCGGATCCAACGTCCCGCCGTGACCCACCTTCTGTGCCTGGGTCAGCCGCTTCACGCGCGTGACGACGTCGGTCGAGGTCATGCCCTCGGCCTTGTCGATCACCATCCAGCCATTGATCGGCCGGCCGTGCTGTTTACGCCGGCTCATCGCTCTCGGCCTTGGACTCGAGTGCCCGGCGCTCCTCGCTGATCAGCGACTGCATCCGGGCCGCGGCGTCGAACGTCTCGTCCTGGACGAAGCGCAGGCGCGGCACGCTGCGCAGGTTCATCTCGCGCGTGATCCGCAGCGCCAGCTCGGCTGCCGCATGGCGCAGGGCCCCGTCGCCCTCCTCGGTGAGAGCGGCACCGAGCTCGGTGACGAAGACGGTGGCGGCCTTCAGGTCCGGGCTTACGCGGACCTCGCTGACCGTGAAGTTGTGCCGCTCCAGGCGCGGGTCGTGGGTCGTCCCGCGTGCAAGGTATTCGGCGAGCAGATGTCGCATCTGCTCGCCGACCCGAAGCTGCCTTTGTGAGATGCCCCGCCCGTCGCGACCCGAATGGGCCCCGCCACGAGATCGCGTTCGTGCGTTCACAGCGTGCGAGCCACCTCTTCCACCTCGAACGCCTCGATCACGTCGCCCTGGCGGATGTCGTTGTAGTTCTCGATCGACATGCCGCACTCGAAGCCTTCCTTGACCTCGCGCACGTCGTCCTTGAACCGCTTCAGGGAGCCGAGCTCGCCCTGGAAGATCACGACATTGTCGCGCAGCAGGCGGCACTTCGCCTGCCGCTTGATGAGACCGTCGACCACCCGGCAGCCGGCGATCTTGCCGACCTTCGGGACGTTGAAGATCTCGCGGATCTCGGCGTGGCCGAGGATGACCTCCTTGGCCTCCGGGGCGAGCATGCCGGACAGCATGCCCTTCAGCTCGTCGAGCAGTTCGTAGATGATCGAGTAGTAGCGGATCTCGACGCCGTCCCGCTTCGCCATGTCGCGAGCCGGCGCATTGGCACGCACGTTGAAGCCCAGGATCAGCGCCTTCGACGCCGAGGCCAGGGTCACGTCGCTCTCGGTGATGGCACCCACACCGCCGTGCAGGACGCGCACCTTTACCTCGTCGGTGCCGAGCTTCTCGAGACCGGCCGAGATCGCCTCCAGCGAGCCGTGCACGTCCGACTTCACGACCACCGGCAGCTCGCCGGCGGTACCCGCCTTGAGCTGGGTGAACATGTTCTCGAGCGAGCCGCGGACACCGGTCGCGATGACCTGCGCCTGATCCCGCTTCTTGCGCTGGCGGTAGTCGGTGATCTCGCGGGCACGCCGCTCGCTGTCCACCGCCACCAGCGTGTCGCCGGCATCGGGCACGCCATCCAGGCCCAGGATCTCGACCGGGATGGAGGGACCCGCCTCTTCCACGTTCTCGCCGCGGTCGTTCACCAGCGCCCGGGCACGGCCCCACTGACCGCCGGCGACCACGATGTCGCCGACCTTGAGGGTACCCTTCTGGACGAGCACGGTCGCCACCACGCCGCGGCCGCGGTCGAGCCGCGCCTCGATGATGGTGCCCTGCGCGTCGCGGTCGGGGTTCGCCTTCAGGTCGAGCAGCTCGGCCTGCAGCTGGACGGCCTCGATCAGCTTGTCGAGACCCATCTTCTTCGTGGCGCTGACCGGCACGGCCAGGACGTCGCCGCCGAAGTCCTCCAGCACCACGTCGTGGCTCAGGAGCTCCTGCTTGACCTGGTCGGGGTTGGCATCCGGCTTGTCGATCTTGTTGATCGCCACGATGATCGGCACACCCGCCGCCTTCGCGTGGCTGATCGCCTCGACCGTCTGCGGCATGACGCCGTCGTCGGCCGCCACCACCAGGATGACCACGTCCGTCACCGAGGCGCCGCGGGCACGCATCTGCGTGAAGGCCGCGTGGCCCGGGGTGTCGATGAAGGTCACCGGACGGCCCTGGCCGACATCGACCCGATAGGCACCGATGTGCTGCGTGATGCCGCCGGCCTCGTGGGCCACGACGTCGGTCCGGCGGAGCGCGTCGAGCAGCGAGGTCTTGCCGTGGTCGACATGGCCCATGACCGTGACGACGGGCGAGCGGGCCTGCAGATCGGTCTCCTGATCGGTCTCGCCTTCGAGGCCGATCTCGACGTCCGCTTCCGACACGCGCTTCACCTTGTGCCCGAACTCGGACACGACCAGTTCCGCCGTGTCGGGATCGAGCGACTGGTTGATCGTCGCCATGATGCCGTTCTTCATCAGCACCTTGACGACCTCCGCACCGCGGACGGCCATACGCGCGGCCAGATCCTGCACCGTGATCGTCTCGGGCAGCACCACCTCGCGGACGACGGCCTCGGGCGTGCCGCTCATCTGGCGCCGCTCGCGCTCGCGCTGCCGGCGGAGCGCCGCCAGGCTGCGCATGCGGACATTGTCGTCCTCGCCGTCGCCCAGCGTGACCTTGAGCGGACGCTTGCCGTCCTTCTCCGGCGGACGCTTCAGGACCGGGCGCTTCTCCGGCTTGCCGCCGCGCAGCTTGCCACGCTTGCTGTCGTCGGCCTCGGACTCGATCTCGGCCTTGGCCTTCAGCGGCGGACGCTTCGCGCCGACGTCACTGCCGGGACGCGCCTCCGCGGTCGGCTCGGCCGGACGCGCAGGCGTCGACTCGGCGCGGCGCGGGGTGGCCGTCTCCGTCTCGCGCTGACGGCGCTCCTCGTCCGCCAGCAGCTTCGCAGCCTGCTCCTCGGCCTTGCGGCGCGCCTCCTCCTCGACCTTCCGGCGCGCGTCCTCGTCGGCCTTGCGCTTGGCGGCCGCGGCCTCCTCGGCCGCACGACGCGCCGCTTCGGCCTGCGCACGACGCGAGTTCTCCTCGGCGCGCTGCCGAGCCTCCTCCTCGCCGCGACGGGCTTCGCTCAGCGCCTTCAGACGGGAGGCCTTCTCCTCGTCCGTCAGCGGCTTCAGCACCATCCGCCGCTGGGCGGGGCGTGCCGTATCGCCGGGACGCGGCTCCAGCGGCCGGGCCTCGCGCGCCGGGGGCGCGCCGGTGGCCGGGGCCGGAGGCGGCGTTCCGGTGGCGGGCGTGGCGGCCGGTGCGGGTGCCGCACCGGCAGCGGTCGGCCGCGGTGCCGGCACCGGTGTCCGCGTCTTCTTCACCTCGACCGCGACCGATTTGCTGCGGCCGTGGCTGAAGCTCTGCCGGACCATACCGGTCTCGACGGTCTTCTTGAGCTCGATGCGGCCACCTGCCGGCCGGCCGGTGAGCCCGATGCGCGCCGTACGATCTTGCCCCTTGGGGTCGGTCATGACCGGGGTTCGTCCTTTTCCACAGGCTCGGCATCGACCGGCGATGCGAGCTCGAAATTGCGAAAGCCCTTGAGGCGCCGAAGCTCACCCAGAAGGCGCTGGGCGAGGCCGCCCGGAACGAGGCCGACATGGACCGCCTCGTCGCGGCCGATGGCTCCGCCGAGCTCTGCCCGACCGAGCCCTTGTACAACGGGCAACGAGCCCGCGAGTGCCCGCACGCGACGCGCACCTTCCTCGCCGGCGTCGCTGGCGACGAGCACCAGCGCCAGCTGCCCGCCCCGCAGGCCCTCGGCCACCTGGTCGAAGCCGGCGACGAGCTCGCCGGCCCGCCGTGCCAGACCCACGAGATCGACGCAGCGGGCGACCAGAAGACGCTCCAGCTGCTCGGACAGGTCCCGCGGCACGGCGACCTTGGCGCGCGCCGTCTTGGCGAAGAGATTGCCGCGCACGGCCGACTGCACGGCCCCGCGCTCCGCCGACAGCCACATGCCGCGTCCTGGCAGGCGGCCGGCGAGGTCCGGGACCAGGACATCGTCCGGTCCGACCACGAAGCGGATCATGTCGGCGGCCGCCAGCGCCTTCCGCCCGGCGATGCAACGCCGGCGCGGACCGCCTTCGGTCTCGAGCAGCAGGGCGTCGGTCACGCTGAGTGGGCTTCCTCGATCTCTTCTTCGGCGACCTCGACCGGTGCCTCGATCCAGCCGAGCCGGATGCGCGCGTCCATGATCAGGTCACCCGCATCCTCGGCCGTCACGCGGCCCTGCGGCAGCAGCTCGACCAGCTCGTCTCCGGCCAAGTCGGCGAAGTCCTCGAGCGACTTCACGCCCTTGCGGCCCAGCTCGACCACGGTCTCGAGGTCCAGCGGCTCGTAGGTCAGCAGATCCTCGGCGATGCCGAGATCGGCGGCCTCGGCCCGCAACGCTTCCTCCTGCTCCTGCAGCCAGGACAGCGCACGCTCCTTCAGCGCCTCGGCGATTTCCTCGTCGAAGCCCTGGATGCTCGCCAGCTCCTCGCTGTCGGCACCGGCCAGATCCTGCACCGAGCTGAAACCTTCGGTGACCAGCAGCTGGGCGATGACTTCCTCGACGTTGAGCGCCTGCGAGAAGAGATCGGTCAGCTCGCGGAACTCGCGGTTGCGCCGCTCGGACTCCTCGGCCTCGGAGACGATGTCGATGTCCCAGCCCGTCAGCTGCGAGGCGAGGCGGACGTTCTGCCCGCGCCGGCCGATCGCGATGTGCTGCATCTGGTCCGGAACGATGACCTCGATCCGCCGCGCGTCGGGGTCGAGCACAACCTTGGTCACCTCCGCAGGGGCGAGGCCGTTGACCACGAAGGTCGCCGGATCGGGCGACCAGGGAATGATGTCGACCTTCTCGCCGGCCAGTTCCTGCACGACCGCCTGCACGCGCGAGCCGCGCATGCCGACGCAGGCGCCGACAGGGTCGATGCCGCTGTCCTTCGAGATGACGGCGATCTTGGCGCGGCTGCCGGGATCGCGAGCGACGGCCTTGATCTCGATGATGTTGTCGTAGATCTCCGGCACTTCCTGCTCGAACAGCTTCGCCATGAAGGCCGGATGCGTCCGCGAGAGGAAGATCTGGGGGCCCCGGATCTCGTGGCGGACGTCGTAGAGATAGGCGCGGATGCGGTCCTTGGGGCGGAACATCTCGCGCGGGATCAGGTCGTCGCGGCGCACGATGGCCTCGGCCCGGCCGAGATCGACCAGCACGTTGCCGTGCTCGACGCGCTTCACCTCGCCGACGACGATCTCGCCGATGCGGTGCTTGTACTCGTTGTACTGCCGCTCGCGCTCGGCCTCGCGCACCTTCTGCACGATGACCTGCTTCGCACTCTGGGCGGCGATGCGGCCGAGGTCGATCGGCGGCAGCGGGTCGAGGATATGGTCGCCCACCTGGGCGGCGGGGTTCTGCGCCTGCGCGTCCTCGATGCCGATCTGGCGGGCATAGTCCTCGACGGGGTCGGCCACCTCGAGATCGCGGTAGAGCTTCACGTCGCCGGTGCGCCGGTCGATCTCGGCCACGATCTCGTGCTCGAGCCCGTATTTGCGGCGCGCAGCGGTCTGCACGGCCTGCTCCATGGCCTCGAGCACCTCGTTGGTGCTGATCCCCTTCTCCTGGGCCACCGTCTCGGCGATGCGGAGCAACTCCGCGCGCCCGAGGCTCGAGCTCATGTCCATCGTCTAGTGTCCCTGCCCCTGTTCCTGGCGACGGGCCGCAGCGTTCAACAGTGCGTCGGTCAGCACGAGCTTCGCCTTCCGCACGGCCGTGAACGGGACGCGGTACGTGGTGCCCTCGACGTCGATGAGCACTTCGTCGCCCTCGATCCCCTTCAGACCGCCGCGGAAGCGCTTGCGCCCCTCGACCGCCACATCGCTCTCGAGCTTCGCCTCGTGCCCCGCGAACCGGGCAAAGTCGTCGCGGCGCACCAGAGGGCGATCGATTCCCGGCGAGCTGACCTCAAGCGTGTAGGCACCCGGCAGCGGGTCGGCCACGTCGAGCACGGCCGACACCGCGTGGCTGATCTCGGCGCAATCGTCGACGGTCATCGGACGCGTCCGATCCGCCGGCTCGGCCATGATCTGCACGGTCGAACGCGCTCCGCCGCCGATCCGCACCTGCACGAGCTCGAAGCCCATGTCGCGCAGTACCGGCTCGATCAGGTCAGCAACTTCAGGAAAGGTGATCGTCCTTGGCTTTAGGCAACACAAATGGAGCGGGCTCAAGCCCACTCTCCACTCCGTCACGGTCAAGAGAGGATGCACGTGCAATATGCGCGCCGAAGGCCTTCCGCGCAAGGTCTTTTGGGACGCAAGCGCCTCTAGACGCGGCGGAAGCCCATGAAAACAGGTGTCCTTCCGGCCCGCAGCGCCTTCTCCTCGTACCGCGTCTGCACCCCGTCCGAAGGCCGGTTGCGCCAGTCCGACGGACGCTCCGCGGTCCAGGCGAAGCCGCGCTCGGCCAGCATCGTGGCCAGGATCCAGCGCACATAGTCCGGATCGTCCGAGGCGATCCGCAGCTCGGCACCCGGCCGTAGCACCCTCGCCAGCGCCGCCGCCGTCGCCGGATTGACGATACGACGCTTATGATGCCGCACCTTCGGCCACGGATCGGGAAACAGCACGAAGGCACGGTCGACCGAGGCGTCGGGCAGGCGGTCGAGCAGCAGCCGGGCGTCGTCGACCAGCACGCGGACGTTGCGCGCCCCCGATCGCTCGACCTGCACCAGGAGGCTGCTGACGCCGTTGATGAACGGCTCGACCCCGATGAATCCGACCTCGGGATGTGCCGCCGCCTGGGCCGTCAGATGCTCGCCACCGCCGAACCCGATCTCCAGCCAGATCGGCCGGGCCGGCCCCTCGAACAGCGCCTGCGGATCGAGGGGTGCGTCGCCACCGAGATCGATGGCGACTTTCGGCAGGATGTCGTCGAGCGCGCCGCGGCGCGTCGCCCTCAGCTTGGGTCCGTGCCGCCGGCCGTAGAGGACGCGGCGGCGCTGACCGGCCTCAGTTGAAGGCGCGCTTGAGCTCGTCGACGAGATCCGTCTTCTCCCAGGAGAACCCGCCATCGTCCTCCGGATTGCGGCCGAAATGACCGTAGGCGGAGGTGCGGGCGTAGATCGGACGGTTCAGCTTTAGGTGCTCGCGGATGCCGCGCTGGCTGAGATTCATGATCTCGTTCAGCACCTTGCCGAGCCGCGCTTCGTCGACCTGGCCGGTGCCGAAGGTGTCGACGTAGATCGACAGCGGGCGGGCGACGCCGATCGCGTAGGAGAGCTGGATCACGCACTTGTCGGCGAGACCCGACGCGACGACGTTCTTCGCCAGATAGCGCGCGGCGTAGGCGGCCGAGCGGTCGACCTTGGTCGGGTCCTTGCCCGAGAAGGCACCGCCGCCGTGCGGGGCGGCACCACCGTACGTGTCGACGATGATCTTGCGGCCGGTGAGGCCGGCGTCACCGTCAGGACCGCCGACGACGAACTTGCCGGTCGGGTTCACGTAGAACTCGTGGTCCTCGCACATCCAGCCGGCCGGCAGCACCGCCTCGACATAAGGGCGCACGACCGCCTTCACCTGATCCGACGACAGGCCGTCGGCATGCTGCGTCGAGACGACGACCGAGGTCGTGCGCGCCGGCTTGCCGTTGGCGTACTGCAGCGTGACCTGACTCTTCGCATCCGGGCCCAGATGCGGAAGCTTGCCGGCATGACGGTCCTCGGCGAGCCGCCGCAGGATCTCGTGGGCATAGTAGATCGGCGCCGGCATCAGGTTCGGCGTCTCATTGCAGGCATAGCCGAACATGATGCCCTGGTCGCCGGCACCCTCGGCATCGACACCCTGGGCGATGTCGGGCGACTGCTCGTGGAGCAGCACGTCGACCTGCGCGGTCTTCCAGTGGAAGCCTTCCTGCTCGTAGCCGATGGCCTTCACGGCGAGCCGCGCCTGATGGGCGATCAGCTCGTGCGTGATCTTGGTGTTCAGGCCGGGGCGGACCTCGCCGCCGATCACGATCCGGTTCGTGGTCGCGAAGGTCTCGCAGGCGACGCGGGCCAGCGGGTACTCGCCGATGTAGAGGTCGACGATCTCGTCGGAGATGCGGTCGCACACCTTGTCGGGGTGACCCTCGGCCACCGATTCGCTCGTGAAAAGATAGTCGGATGCCGCCATGGCGAGCGCGTCTCCACTCAGATCGGCCAACGTATGTCGGGAAAGGGACGCACTCGGAACGACAGGAGCGTCCGCAACGTGGCACCGGTCACGCTAGGTCGCGCGTATAAGGCCGATGCCCTTGGTTCGGTCAAGCGCCTCGGGGGTCGCGGGGTACCGCCTGCGCCTCGGCCAGCGTCTTCGCCAGCTCATAGATGCGGCGGCGCACCATCGGATCGGCGATCCGCGTGAACACCCGAACGAGATCAAGAACCTCGCGGTTCCCCGTCTCTGCTGCACCTGCACCCAGATGCTGCTGGTCGGCACCGTCGAACGCGAACGGCACCGGTGCATCGGCCAGCCCCTGCGGCTGCTCCCGATCGTCGTTCACGCCCTCGAAGAAGTAGGTGACGGGCACCTGCAGGAAGCGCGCGATGTCGTGCAGCCGGCCCGAGCCGATCCGGTTGGCGCCGCGCTCGTACTTCTGGACCTGCTGGTACGACACGCCCAACTGGGCTGCCAGCCGCTCCTGGCTGATGCCGAGCCGGCTCCGCGACTCGCGCAGGCGACGCCCGATCTCGATGTCGACCGGGTTCGGTTCCGCCCTCATGAAATGTAGGCCGAGGTCATCCGCGCCCGTCGCTCCAGATAGGCGGCGGCGAGCGTACCACCGGCCAGCAGCAGCGTCAGCACGATGCCGCCGTGCCGCCGTGCCAGCGAGGACCCGCTCAGAGCCGGGGGCAGCGGCACGTCCAGGATCGCCGCCTCGTCCTGCGGCAGGCGTGCCACGATCCGCCCGAAGGCATCCGTCACCACCGAGATGCCGGTGTTGGCGGCGCGGACGAGCGGCAAACCTTCCTCGACCGAGCGCATGCGGGCCTGGGCCAGATGCTGGTGCGGCCCGGTGCTGTCGCCGAACCAGGCGTCGTTGGTGATGTTGAGCAGCCATTGCGGGCGCTCGCCGTCGACGGTGGCGCGACCGGGGAAGATCGCCTCGTAGCAGATGAGCGGGCTGACCGGCGGCAGCCCCGGCGCCGAGAGCGTCGCCCGGCCGTGACCACGGCTGAAGTCGAGGCTGCCCTGGGTGAGCTTGCCCATGCCCAGTGCCCCCAGCACGCTGCGGAAGGGCAGGAACTCGCCGAATGGCACCAGATCGACCTTGTCGTAGCGGCCGAGAATGACGCCGCCCGCATCCAGCACGAACATGCTGTTCGAGATGACCGGTCCCGTGTCGCCGGTCTCGAACCTGTCGCCGCCGACCAGCATGTGGCCGCCCGGCGGCGTCGCCTCGGCCAGCAGTTCCCGCACCAGCGGCTCCTGCTCGACCTGGAAGGGCACGGCACTCTCGGGCCAGACGACGAGCGGCGGCGGGCTCTCGGCCGGCGTCCGCGACAGCTGCAGATGCCGCTCGAACCGCTCCCGCCGCGCCTTGGCGCTGAAGTCGGCCCCTTGCGGGATGTCGCCCTGCACGATCCGTACGGAGATTCCAGGTGCGGGTCCCGGTGTCAGCGCATGCAGCCGCGCCCACCCCGCCGCCACCAGCACGCCGGCCAGGACCGCCGGTACGGCCAGCGCCCAGCGCCGCAGCGAGGTCGCCTGGAAGAGCAGTGCCGGTGTCGCGAAGGCGGCGACCGTCACGAAACTCAGGCCGTAGGTGCCGAACCAGGCGACGCTCTGGACGGCGGCGTCCGATCCGGCCCAGATGCTGGAGACGGGGTTCCACGGAAACTGCGGACCGTACTCGCGCAGCATCTCGGTCAGCGTCCAGGCGACAGCAAAGGCCAGGATCCGGGCGATGCGGCTCTGCCAGGCGACGAGGTTCGTCAGCAGGCCGGCGACCCCGACCGTAAGGCCGAGGATGAAGCACAGGCCCAGCACCGCCGGCACGGCCCACGGCCCGAAGGTCGCCGCGTCGGCGTAGAAAGCGATCCCGACCCAGTAGACCCCGGCCAGGAAGTAGGTGAACCCGAAGACGGTGGCGGCGAGGAAGCCGCGCGCCGGCGTCCGCACCCGGCGCAGCAACTCGACGAGCGGCCCCAGCACCAGCAGGCCCGGCCAGAAATAGAACGGTGCGAACGCCAGGGCGCCGAAGGGACCCAGCAGGAAGGCGGCCAGATAGGGCCGCCCCATCAGGCGCTCGACGAAGGCGCGCAAGCGGGTGCTCTAGCTCAGCCGGTCGGCTGCTCGGTCACGTCGCCGGCGGAGGCTTCGGTCGGGCGCACCCGGATCCGCTTGATCCGGCGCGGGTCGGCATCGAGGATCTCGAACTCGACGCCCGAGGGGTGGCGCACCTTCTCGCCCCGGTTCGGCACGCGGTCGAGCAGCGTGAAGATCAGCCCGCCCACGGTGTCGGCCTCGTCGCGGTCCTCCTCCTCGAGCAGCTCGAAGCCCAGCTCCTTTTCCAGCTCCTCGAGATAGAGGCGACCGTCGACGTCGATGCTGTCGTCGGGATTGCGGGTGAGCCGCGGCCGGCCGACCCGGTCGTGCTCGTCCTGCACCTCGCCGACGATCTCCTGGACGAGGTCCTCGATGGTCACGAGGCCGTCCGTCCCGCCGAACTCGTCGACGACGACGGCGAGGTGGTTGCGGGTGGCCCGCATTTCCAGCAGCAGGTCGATCACGCGCATCGAGGGCGGCACCACCAGGACCGGGCGCATTGTCGCCTCGAGCGAGAAGGTGTCGCCGTCGCCCCAGTAGGGCAGCAGGTCGCGGATGTGGATGACGCCCACGATGTCGTCCAGCGTCTCGCGGAAGACGACGAGACGCGAGTGGCCGCCCGTCCTGATCGCGTCGATCACGGCCCGCAGCGCACTGCCGGCGGGGATGCCCTTGATGTCGGCGCGCGGCACCATGACATCGTCGACGCGCAGTTCGCCGAAGCTCAGCGCGTTCTTGACCAGCTCGCGCTCCTCGACGCTGAACGCGGTGCCGGTCTCCTCCTCGACCTCCTCGATCAGCTCTTCGAGCGCCACCTTGAGGTCGCCGGGCTCGTTCTCGTTGCGCCAGGCGAGGTCGCGCACCCGGCGCAGGAACCCTTCGATCAGCGAGGGCGAGGGCTGCTCGCGCTTGGACAGGTCCTTCACGTCGACGCTCCCGCCACATAGGGGTCGGCCACGCCGAGGCTCGCCAGCAGCGCCACTTCCAGCGCCTCCATCTCCTCCGCCTCGTCCTCGACCTCGTGATCGTGTCCCAGCAGGTGCAGCGTCCCGTGCACGAGCAGGTGGGTCAGGTGATCCCGCAGCGGCTTGCCGCCCTCCGCAGCCTCCCGGGCCGTCGTCTCGAAAGCGACGACGACGTCGCCGAGCAATACGGGCCCTTCGGTCATGGGCTCGTCCGGATCGAGACCGGGGAAGGAGAGCACGTTGGTCGGCTTGTCCTTGCCGCGATAGGCCGCGTTCAGGGCACGCACCCGCGCATCGTCGGTGAGCACCACGCCGACCTCGGCACGATCCGCGAGGTCGGGCGCCTCGCGCGCCACGACCAGGGAAACGACCCGCCGGCAGAGATCTTCGGGCCCGGTGACGGCTGAGAGCCAATCGGCGGCCTCGACCGTCACCTCGATAGTGGAACTACTGTCGCTGTCCATTCCCTGAAGCTTCTCACTCCCGGCGGGAGTGGGCCGCTTCCTCCTGCTTCGCGGCGGGTCCGTGCTGTGTGGCCGCATCGTAGGCGTGAATGATCTCGCTCACGAGCGGATGCCGGACGACGTCGCTCTTGTCCAACCGTACCACGGCGACCGCCGGAATGCTCGCCAGCTTGGCCACGGCGTCGGCCAAGCCGGAAGGCATACCCGGCGGAAGATCCGTCTGGGTGGGATCACCTGTGACCACCATACGCGAATTCTCGCCGAGGCGCGTCAAGAACATCTTCATCTGCGAAGGTGTCGAGTTCTGGGCCTCGTCGAGGATCACGTAGGCGTTGGTCAGGGTGCGACCGCGCATGTAGGCGAGCGGCGCGATCTCGATCTGGCCCGTCTCCATCCGCTGCTGCAGCTTGCCGTCGGGCAGCATGTCCTGCAGGGCGTCGTAGAGGGGCCGCATGTAGGGATCGACCTTCTCCTTCAGGTCGCCCGGCAGGAAGCCCAGGCGCTCGCCGGCCTCGACGGCCGGACGCGACAGGATGAGCCGGTCGATCCGCCGCTGCTTCAGCAGTGCGACCGCCATGGCGACGGCGAGATAGGTCTTGCCCGTCCCAGCCGGCCCCAGCGCGAAGGTCAGGTCGTGCCGTTCCAGCGCCCGCATGTAGGCGGCCTGGTTCGGCGAGCGGGGGGCAACCAGCCGGCGCTCGGTGCGCACGACCACCTCGCTGCCGGTCCCCTCGCTGCCACCGGCCAGGACCATGCGCAGCGACGCGTCGACCTCGTCGCGGCCGACGGGGCGGCCCCGCTTCGACTGGCCGTACAGTTCCTCCAATACGGTCGCAGCGGCCTGCACCTCGGGGTCGTTGTCGCCCTGGATGAACACCTCGTTGCCACGGGTCACGATGTTGACCGGGAGCTTCTGTTCGATTCGGGCGAGATTGAGGTGGTGCTGACCGAAGAGAACCGCACAGGCGGCATTGTCGTCGAACCGCATCCGATGGCTTGCGCCGCGGAGGTCTGTAACCGGGGCGAGAGTCTTCAGCTGGCCTGCTCCTTCTGGACGTCCACCCCCGTCGGCAGGATGCCGGCGAGGCTGTGGGGATGACATCCGCTGATGGTGACCGCGAGCATGTCTCCCAGGGACGCACTGTCGGTGCTGACCGTGACGGCCTGGAGATAGGGGCTCTTGCCGACGAGTTGGCCCGGGTGGCGCCCTTCCCGCTCAAGAAGCACGGGCAGCGTCCGGCCCACGCAGGCGGCGTTGAACGCGGCCGCCTGGGCGTCGATCAGCTCCTGCAGCCGCCGGAGCCGCTCCGCCTTGACCGGCTCGGCGATGTGCGACCGCAGCCCCGCTGCCGGCGTGCCGGGCCGGGCGCTGTACTTGAACGAGAAGGACTGCGCGAAGCCGACGGCCCGGGCGAGATCGAGCGTCGCCTCGAAGTCGTCGTCGGTTTCGCCCGGGAAGCCGACGATGAAGTCGGAGGACAGGGCGATGTCGGGACGCGCCTGCCGCAGGTCGTCGACGATTCGACGGTACTCGTCGGCGGTGTGGTTGCGGTTCATCGCCGCCAGCACACGATCGGAGCCCGACTGCACCGGCAGGTGCAGGAACGGCATCAGGGGTGCTAGATCGCCGTGCGCCCGGATCAGGTCGGCGCCCATCTCGCGGGGATGCGAGGTGGTGTAGCGCAGCCTGAGCAGTCCCGGGATCTCGGCCAGCGCGTAGAGCAGTCGCGCCAGGGTCCAGCTCCGCCCGTCCGGGCCCTCGCCGTGATAGGCGTTCACGTTCTGGCCGAGCAGGACCAACTCGCGGGCACCACCCTCGACCAGCCTCCGTGCCTCGGCCAGCACGCTCGCCGCCGGCCGGCTCGCCTCCGCACCGCGGGTATAGGGCACCACGCAGAAGGTACAGAACTTGTCGCAACCCTCCTGGACCGTCAGGAAGGCCGAGACCGGACTCCTCGCGGTCGTCTCCGGCAGCTCGTCGAACTTGCTCTCGGCCGGGAACTCGGTGTCGACGACCGCCCCCCGCCCGCGCTCGCGGCGCGCCAGCAGTTCCGGCAGCCGGTGGTAGGCCTGCGGCCCGACGACGATGTCGACGTAGGGGGCGCGCTCGACCAGAAGCTCGCCCTCGGCCTGGGCCACGCAGCCGGCCACCGCCAGCAGCAGGTCCGACCGGCCCTCGCTGCGCCTTTGTGCGCGGAGGTCGCGCAACCGGCCCAGCTCGGAATAGACCTTCTCGGCCGCCTTCTCACGAATATGGCAGGTATTCAGGATGACGAGGTCCGCCTCGTCCGCCGTGCTCGCGACCGCATAGCCATGATGACCCAGGGTGTCCGCCATACGATCGGAATCGTAGACGTTCATCTGACAACCATAGGTCTTGATGAAAAGTTTCTTCGGCACGCGGCATCCAGGCTCGGCACGAGCGCCGATCACGTATGCTCTCCGAACCGAGCTTCAAGCGCAGGCGACGTCGATGTCTCTCCCCAACCGCGACGGATCATCGGGACAGTACAGATGCCGCGCAAGCCCCCTCCGACATGATCCGTAGCGGGTGCCGGACATGCGATGGGCGCCGACAGGATCTGTCGACGCCCATGTCATGGCAGCGGATCGTGACGGCTCGGTGATGACCGCCGGCGGTCGAGCCGCCGTCACGGACGCCGCAAAGACCCATCAGACGCTGCGGCGACCCCGTGCCCGCGGCTTCGTGCCGAGGCCGATCTTCTTGGCTAGGCTCGACCGCTGCTCGGCATAGTTCGGGGCGACCATCGGATATTCGTCCGGCAGACCCCACCGCTTGCGATAGTCGTCGGGGGTCATGTCGTAACGGGTCTTCAGATGCCGCTTCAGCATCTTCAGCTTCTTGCCGTCCTCGAGACAGATGATGTACTCGGGCTGGACGGACTTCTTGATCGGCACCGCCGGCACCGGCTTCTCGGGCTCGGCTGCCGCCTCTTCCACACCCTGACCGGCCAAGCTGCCATAGACCAGCTTGATCAGTTGAGGGATGTCAGAGACCGCGACGGTGTTGTTCGACAGATGCGAGGCCACGATCTCGGTGGTCAACGAGAGCAGCTCGTTTTGACTTAATTTCTCGGTGGTCAAGGGGGCTTGTCCCTGTTGGTGCCGGTTTCACCAAAAACTCCGCGCGCAAGATATTTCCTTTCGCTCGGATGGCAAGCGAATTTTGGGCAATCGGAAGAAAGGACGAAGTAGCGTGGTCGCTGCCGACTTGGAACTCGACATCACCGGCGACGTGTGCCCGATGACCTTTGTGCGGACGAAGCGTGCGCTCGAGAAAATGGCAATCGGTCAGGTATTGAGTATTAGAATGTCCGACGGCGAGCCGCGACAGAACGTCCCGCGCGCTGTCCGCGACCATGGGCAGGAAATCGTCGCAATGGAGCCGAGCGGTCCCGGCGAGTTCACATTGCTCATTCGCAAGAAACGGTGAACAGAACGCAGCAGAAGCGGCCGCGGTTCCCGGGCCGTCAGGACGTCGCCGCGACCGTCTGCAGGGCCGGCTGGCCCTCGCGCCCGATCTGCCGGGCCAGATCGCAGCGCATGGTGAAGGCGCTGGCACGGGTTCCGTCGGCCCGCTGATAGTAATCGGGCCGAATACCGACCTGCTCGAAGCCGTTGATCTCGTAGAGCCGCTGTGCCGGCAGGTTATCGACCGCGACCTCGAGGAACATGCTCTGCGCCCCGGCCGTGTAGCAGCGATCCATGCTGGCATGCAGCATCCGCTCTGCGACGCGCCGGCGCCGGTAAGCCGGCGACACGCCGATCGAGAGCAGTTCGCACTCGTCGCGCACGATCCGGCAGAGCGAGAAGCCGACCCCCCGCATCGCGTCGAGGCCGGCGAGGCCGCCCTCGAACAGCCGCGCCACGAGGCCGAATCCGCCCGGCATGGCCAGCAGATGTGCCAGATCCGAACGGCTCCAGGCCTCCTCGAAGCAGCTTCGATGCAGCCGCGACAGGCGGCCGAGGTCGAAGGGGCCGACGGTCCGGATGCTGATGGCCGACGGCCGTAGGATGGAGATCATGCCGCCCCGACGCCCACGACCAGCGGTTGACCGGCCGAAGGACGGGCGTCCGGCGCTCTCAGGTAGAGAGGCCGCAACTCCGTGCCCGGATAGAACTGGGCGCCATCCCGCTGTTGCAACACCATCATGGCTGCAACATAACGAGCGTGCAGGGGAGCCTCAACCATGCGCTGCGCGTCGGAGGGGCGCCCAACCAGCAGGTGCGAGCCGCTTCCGACGAGCCTCGCCCGCGGCGGGAGCAGGGCCTGCGCTTCCTCCACGGAGAGCAGCGCCGGCGGCGACAAAGGCGCGAGATCGGGGGCGAAGAGCTGGGCGTAGACCTGGTCGCGGCGCGCGTCGATCGACGCCAGGACCGGCTCGCCGCCGGGCCCGCAGCCTAGCGCCATCGCCTCCAGCGTGCCGACGCCGAAGGTCGGCAGCGGGCCGGCGAGGCTCAGGGCACGCGCCACGGCGATGCCGGCGCGCAGGCCGGTGAAGCTCCCCGGCCCCACCGTGCACCCGACGACGTCGAGATCGCTCCAGCGGAGCCCCGCCTCCTCTATGACCGCGACCAGTGCGGGCAGAAGTTGCTCGGCATGGCCGCGGCCGATGTCCTGCGCGAACGCCGCAAGCTCGCGACCTCCGTCAAGGACGACGGCCGAGAGCCCCGCTCCCGAGGTGTCGAAGGCGAGGACGCGCACGCGTCAGTTGACGGCGCGGACCTCGACCACCTCGGGCACGTAGTGCTTCAGCAGGTTTTCGATCCCGCTTTTCAGGGTCACGATCGAGCTGGGGCAGCCCGAGCAGGCCCCCTGCAGGTGCAGGTAGACGATGCCCCGGTCGAAGCCGTGGAAGACGATGTCGCCACCGTCATTGGCGACCGCCGGCCGGACCCGCGTGTCGATCAACTCCTTGATCTGCCTCACGGTCGCGTCGTCGCTCTCGGAGGCCGCCGCCCCCTGCACCGCCTCGGGCGCGCAGGTGACGTCGCCCGAGAGGAAGTGCTCCATGATGGCACCCAGCAGCTCCGGCTTCATGAGCTGCCAGTCGCCGGCATCGTGCTTCGTCACGCTGATGAAGTCGTTGCCGAGATAGACGCCCCGCACGCCCTCGATGTCGAACAGGCGGCGCGCCAGAGGCGACAGCCGGCGGGCCGCCTCGGGATCGACGAAATCGACGACCCCGGTCTCCATCACCTCGCGCCCGGGCAGGAACTTCAAGGTCGCCGGATTCGGTGTCGGCTCGGTCTGGATGAACAACGGATTCGCCTCCGGTCGGGCTGCGCCCGTTCAGGTCTGCAGGATGTCGATGATCTCTTCGAGCTTCGTGCGCGTGCGCAGGAGGAGGAAGCCCTCGGCAGCTAGATGGTTGGGCAGTGCCTGACTGTCGAGAGGGGCGTTCGTCACCATCCAGGGATAGAGCGTGGCGCCTTTTCGCAGGCTCCCCAACATTTCGTCATAGCTCGCGTCGAGGTTCTTCTCGCGGATGACGTTGGCGAAGTCGAACTTCAGCGCCTGCAGGATGATGTAGTAGGCGTAGAGCTTGCCCTTCACCCGGTAGAACAGGTTGTCGGCCTCGGTATCCAGCCAGTTCGTGCTGTGCTGGTCGACCCGCTGGCTCAGGGCCGCGGACGAGGCACCCAGATCGTCCGACAGCCGGTCCAGGGTCGCCAGCAGATTGTCGGCCCGCCGCTCGAACACGGCCTGCCCCTTGGCGAGCCGGTCATTGTAGTGCTGCAGATCGCCCATCGCCCGTCGGTATTGGCTTTCCGAGCTCGGCTGCACCGGCGTGCCCGACCACTCGAAGATCCAGACGTCGCCCGGATAGTTGATGCGGCCGGCGGCACTCTCGAGGTCGGGATCGACCGCACTGGAGCCTCGCACGCGGGCCACGCGGTCGCGCAGCTCGGTCGTGAAGCGGCCGATCGCGGCGATCATACCGGTCTGGAAGCTCGGCATGTTGTCGAGCAGCACGCTCGGCATGAAGGGCGGGTCGTTCGCGACCCAGCGGGTCTGGTTGACCTCGCGGTCGATCAGGCCGGCGGCCGCGGCGACCGCCTTGCTGGCCCCCTCGGGCACCGACGCCACCGGCTCGAAGTTCTCGTCGTCATTGATCTGATGGAGCCAGATGGCACCGCCGACATAGTAGAGGACGACGGCCGCCAGCAGGCCGAGGAAGATCCGCCCCACCCAACGCCACGGCGAGCGTCGCTTCTCGACGAGTTCCGGCGCCTCGTCGATGGTATCCACGGCCATCAAATCGTCTCCATTAGCCTCGACAGCCCCGTTGAAGTGGCCCCTCGCGCGCCGGACCGCAATGGTGCGGGACGTTCAGCCGTTACGGCGGCGCAGAAGGACCTGGGCGACGATCATGGTCAGCAGCGAAATCGCCAGGATCATGGTCCCGATCGCGTTGATCTCGGGCGTCACGCCACGCCGGATCGAGGAGAAGACATAGATGGGCAGCGTGGTGTTCGGCCCGGCGACGAAGAAGGCGACGATGAAGTCGTCGAAGCTGAAGGTGAAGGCGAGCAGAAAGCCGGCTACCATCGCCGGTACCAGCTGCGGCAGCGTGATCTGGCGAAAGGTCGCCCAGGGCGTGGCATAGAGGTCCATCGACGCCTCGACGAGCGAGCGGTCCATCCCGGCGAGCCGTGCCCGGACGACGAGCACGACCAGCGCCAGCGAGAACAGCGTGTGCGCCGCGATCACCGAGCCCAGGCCAAGCTGCAGCTTCGGTGCCACTCCGAGCGCTTCCGGCCAGATGCCCGCAATCGCCGGGTTCAGCACGTCGAAGAGGGCCACCAGGGCGATCAGCGTGGCGATGCCGATCACGATGCCCGGCACCATGATCGCGACGTAGACGAGCCCGTCGAACAGAGTGCGCAGCCAGCCGCGCATAACCTGCAGACCCAGTGCCGCCATCGTCCCGAACAGCGTCGCCAGCACCGCCGAGGTGAAGCCGATGATCAGGCTCGTCTTCAGCGCATCCATGACGAAGGGGTTGGCCAGAGCCGTGCCGTACCATTGCAGCGAGAAGCCACGGAAATCGGCGGCGTAGCGGCCCGAGTTGAAGCTGAAGAGGACGATCAGCGCGATCGGCACGTAGAGGAAGGCGTAGGCGAGGCGGACATAGGCCAGCACGGCTCAGAGCGCCGCCATGTCGCGCGTGCCGGCGCCCCGCAGGACGAGTCGCATGTAGATCGAGACCGTGACCAGCATGAGCGCGACCAGCGCCATCGCCACCGCCGAGCCGAACGGCCAGTTGCGCGACTGCAGGAACAGGTCGACCAGCGCGTTGCCGATGAAGAAGACCTTGCCCCCACCGAGAAGGGCCGGGATCAGGAACTCGCCCATCAGCAGGATGAAGACGAGCATCGAGCCCGTGGCGACACCCGGCAGCGAGAGCGGCAGCGTCACCTGCAGGAAGGTCCGCGCCGGCGTTGCGTAGAGGTCGGCCGAGGCTTCGAGCAGCCGCCGGTCGAGCTTCTCCAAGCTGACATAGATCGGGAAGACCATCAGCGGCAGGTAGGCGTAGACGATGCCGACCAGCACCGCGAAGGGCGTGTTGATCAGACGGGGCTCGCCGAGCCCCGCCCAGGCCAGGAGTGCCGGCAGACCGCGCCCGCCGAGGATGAAGATCCAGGCGTAGGTGCGGATCAGCAGGCTCGTCCAGAACGGCACGATGACCAGCACGAGGAACGCCAGACGCCGCTGCGGCGCGCAGCGCAGGGCCAGCCAGTAGGCCAGAGGATAGGCCGCCAGCAGCGTCAGCAGCGTGCCGATGGGTGCGAGGGTCAGCGTGTTCTGGAACGCCGTCCAGCGTGCGGGCAGGTTGGCGTACTGCGCCAGTGTCAGGGCCGGCGCGTAGCCGCCCTCGGGTGCCCGCTCGCCGAGGCTGTAGATCATCACCACGACGAGCGGCAGGATCAGCAGCACCACGAACCAGAGTGCCGCCGGCAGCAGCAGCAGGGCCGTGACGCGCCGGTCGAGTCTTCCCGCCATGGGCGGTCCAGGATCCGCGCCGGCCCGAGCCGGCGCGGACGCCTCGATCAGGCGGCCTTGAAGCGGGCCATGATCTCCGCCCGGTTCGGGTCGGTCAGCGTCGCCGCGGCCCCGAACTCCAGCGGGGACAGCAACTCCTGGGCTGGGTAGAGGATCGGGTTCTCCAGGATCTCCTTCGGCAGCAGGGCCGTCACCCGGCTGTCCGGCGACGGATAGCCGTGCGCCTGGACCTCCCGGGCGTTGACCTCCGGCGTCACCAGGAAGTCGATCAGCGCATACGCCCCGGCCTTGTTCGGGGCATCCTTCGGCACCGCGTAGAAATCCGACCAGATCTCCCCGCCCTCCTTGCCCAGCACATAGGCGATTCCGGGCATGTCGCGGTGTAGCTGCGTCGCGTCACCCGTCCAGCAGACGGCCAGCCACGCGTCCCCGTTGCGGATCGCCGGCTGGTAGTCGCTGGTGATCGCGAACAGATGCGGCTTCGCCGCCAGCAGCAGCTTCTCGGCCTCGGCCAGCTCCTTGGGATCGACCGAGTTGAAGGAGTAGCCGAACGCCTTCAGCGCGTTGCCGATCGTCGTCAGCTGGTAGTCGTGCACCGTCGCCCGGCCCGAGGCCTCGTTCTGCACCGTGTCCCAGAACTGCTTCCAGGTCGTCATCGGTGCGGTGAGCTTCTCGGTGTTCACCGCATAGCCCGTGGTGCCCCAGTCCTTCGGCACCGCGTAGACTTTCCCGTCGATGATGCCCTCGTTGGTGAACCGGGCCTCGTTCGTCTTCTGATCGAAGTTCGGCAGCTTCGCGAGGTCGAGCGGCTCGATGATGCCGAGCTTGGCGTAGGTGCTGATCGTGTAGTTCGTCGGCACGAACACGTCCCAGCCCGCACCGCCGGCCTGCAGCTTCGCCAGCATCTCCTCGTTCGAGCCGAACACGTTGACCTGGACGTTGGCACCCGTGGCCTTGGTGAACGCCTCGAAGTTCGCCGGATCGTGGTAGTTGGGCCAGGTCGAGAGCACGACCTTGTCGCCGATCTCGCCCGCCGCCCAGGCCCGCCGCGGCCGCAGAGCCGGCACGGCGGCACCCAGCACCGCCGTCGCCAGGCCGAGGCCGGTGACACCGAGGAAATGCCGGCGCGTGACCGAGCCCCGGCGGTACCGGGCGAGTTCGTCCATCAGACGCTGCGCTGTAAGCTGATCCGACATGAGGCTTCCTTATGCTTGTTGCCGCTTCGCCCGCCGGCTCAGGCGGCGTCGCGGTCGTCGGCCAGAACGAACGCCTGAGCCTCGTCCCACGTCAAGCCGACGCGCGCCCCTGGCCCGTAGTCGGTCAGGCGCTCGGCCTTCGGGACGAGGGCCAGAATGTCCCCGAACGGCGGTGCATTGACGAGATACTCGGTGTGCTCGCCGAGGAAGATCCGGTTGTGCACGACACCCGTCACGGCACCGGGTGCCTCTGGAGCCGTCAGCCGCACCAGCTCCGGCCGTATGGCCAACACTGCGGGACTGCCGTCGGGCACCGGGTGCATGCCCGGCAGCCGCCGGCCAGCGAACCGCCGGTCCGCCAGCGCGATCACTGCACCCGTCGGATCGGCGTCCACCACCGGCCCCGGCAGGAAGTTCGTCTTGCCGACGAAATCGGCGACCCAGGCCCCGACCGGCGCGTCGTACAGCTCGGCCGGCGCTCCCTGCTGCACGATGCGGCCCGCCCGCATGATGCAGATCGTGTCGCTCATCGAGAGTGCTTCCTCCTGGTCGTGGGTGACCAGGACGAAGGTGATGCCGACGTCGCGCTGCAGGTTCTGCAGCTCGATCTGCATGTCGCGGCGCAGCTTCCGGTCGAGCGCCGCCAGCGGCTCGTCGAGCAGCAGCACCGTGGGGTGATTGACCAGCGCCCGGGCCAGCGCCACGCGCTGCTGCTGGCCGCCCGACAGCTCCCACACGCGCCGCCTGCCGAACCCCGGAAGGCGTACCAGCTCCAGCATCGCGTCGACCTGCCGGTCGATGTCGGCGCGTGCGGGGCGGGGCGCACGCTGCCGCAGCCCGTAAGCAATGTTTGCGGCCACGTCCAAATGCGGGAATAGTGCGTAGTGCTGAAAGACCATGTTCACGGGGCGTCGATACGGGGGGACGCCGACGACCGAGGTGCCGCCGAGGCGAATTTCGCCTGTCGTCGGCTGCTCGAAGCCCGCGATCAGACGCAGTGAGGTGGTCTTGCCGCAGCCGGAGGGGCCGAGAAAGGTGAAGAACGAGCCGCGGGCGATCGCGAAGTCGACATGATCGACGGCCCGTACGCCGCCGAACATCTTGCTGACGGCGTCGAACTCGATGTCGGCACCGCCCGTCGTCGTCTGCCCCGCCATGGGGCCCAGACCTATCCGGGCCTGCTCACCTTGCCAAGGCACTGGCCGGGACGCGTGCTGGGCCTCGTCCTCGTGTTCCTGCTCGGCTGTGCCGCCGCACTCGCCGACGAGGCGACCCTCACCGCCTTCGCCAAGCAGCAGCGGCTGAAGGACGTGCAGGGCTTCGTCGAGACGGTCACGGTACTGCGCGAGACCGGCAAGCTGCCGGACCGCTACGTGACCAAGAATCAGGCCCGTCGACTGGGCTGGGAGCCCGGCGAGGATCTCTGCGACGCCGCCCCCGGCCACAGCATCGGCGGGGACAAGTTCGGGAACTTCGAGAAGCGGCTGCCGAACCACCGCGGCCGGGTCTGGCGCGAGGCCGATCTCGACTTCGCCTGCGGGCGCCGTGGCGCCAAGCGTCTCCTATGGTCGAACGACGGCCTGATGATGATCACCGTCGACCATTACGAGACTTTCACCGAGGTGCCGAAATGAAGGTCTCCATCCTCGACGGCCGGCAGCGGCACAAGCGCGCCCTCCTGTCGAAGCTCGGGCGCGATCTCGACCACCCCGAGCCGATCCCGAACTTCGATGCTCTCTATGATGTGCTGACCACCGACGTGAAGGGTCCGATCCGTATCGTCTGGCGCACGCGGCCGGTTCTGCGGGCCGAGCTGGGACCCGACTACGACACGCTGCTGGACGTGCTGGAACGGGCCGCGAAGCACCGTCGGGATCTCGAAATCGAGGTCGAGGAGCTGCGCTGACGCTTGAAAACCCCGCCCCGGGCCTCGAATTGACAGGGCTAGGGTCCGCGCCTATGTGGGCGCGGTCGAAAAAGTCGGCGCCCCCCGGAAGGAATCTGTGATGTTCGGCCGTGCCGCCCGATGGTTGTTCGGGTCATCGAACGACCGTCTCGTGAAGACGATGCGCAAGACGGTCGAGCAGATCAATGCGCTCGAACCCTCGATCGAACGTCTCTCCGACGAGCAGCTCCGCGCCCGCACGGACGAGTTCAAGAAGCGCCTCGCCGCCGGCGAGACCGTCGACGACCTCCTGGTCGATGCCTTCGCCACCGTCCGCGAGGCCGCGAAGCGCACCCTCGGCCAGCGCCACTTCGACGTGCAGCTCATCGGCGGCATGGTCCTCCACCACGGCGACATCGCCGAGATGAAGACGGGCGAGGGCAAGACCCTCGTCGCCACACTGGCGGCCTATCTCAACGCGCTCGAAGGCAAGGGCGTGCACGTCGTCACGGTGAACGACTACCTCGCCCGCCGCGACGCCGCCTGGATGGGCCAGATCTACGGCTTCCTCGGCCTCACCGTCGGCGTCGTCGTCCCGCAGCCGGGCGGCTTCGAGGATCCCGTCTCGCGCCGTGCGGCCTATGCCTGCGACATCACCTACGGCACGAACAACGAGTTCGGCTTCGACTATCTGCGCGACAACATGCGCCACGACCTCGGCCAGATGGTCCAGCGCGGCCACCACTTCGCCATCGTCGACGAGGTCGACAGCATCCTGGTCGACGAGGCCCGGACCCCGCTCATCATCTCCGGCCCGGCCGAGGACAGCTCCGAGCTGTACCGCGCCGTCGACCAGCTCGTGCTGGAGCTCGTCGAGGGCGACTGGGACAAGGACGAGAAGCAGCGGGCGGCGACCTTCACCGAGCAGGGCCAGGAGCACATGCAGGTGCTGCTCGCCAATGCCGGACTGCTGAAATCGCCCGATCTCTACGATCTCGAGAACATCTCGCTGGTCCACCACGCCCAGCAGGCGCTCCGAGCCCACAAGCTGTTCTCGCGCGACGTCGACTACATCGTGAAGGACAACAAGGTCGTCATCATCGACGAGTTCACCGGCCGCATGATGGACGGCCGGCGCTACTCCGACGGCCTGCACCAGGCGCTGGAGGCGAAGGAGCACGTCGAGATCCAGCCCGAGAACCAGACGCTGGCCTCGATCACCTTCCAGAACTACTTCCGGCTCTACACCAAGCTGGCGGGCATGACCGGCACGGCGGCGACCGAAGCCGCCGAGTTCGCGGAGATCTACAAGCTCCAGGTGGTCGAGATCCCGACCCACATGCCGATGGTCCGCAAGGACGAGGACGACGAGGTCTATCGGACGGGCCGCGAGAAGGCGCAGGCGATCGTCACCGAGATCGAGGAGGCCTACAAGAAGGGTCAGCCCGTTCTCGTCGGCACGGTCTCGATCGAGAAGTCGGAATCGCTCCACGAGGAGCTGAAGAAGAAGAAGATCCCGCACCAGGTCCTCAACGCGAAGTTCCACGAGCAGGAAGCCTTCATCATCGCCCAGGCGGGCCGGGTAGGCGGCGTCACCATCGCCACCAACATGGCCGGCCGCGGCACCGACATTCAGCTCGGCGGCAATGCCGAGATGCGGATCCAGCAGGAGTTGGGGGAGACCCCGGAGCCGGCGCGGGCGGACGCCATCCGGCGCGAGGTCGAGGCGGAGCGGGAGCGTGTCCGGCAGCTGGGCGGCCTCTACGTCATCGGCACCGAGCGCCACGAGAGCCGCCGCATCGACAACCAGCTGCGCGGCCGCTCCGGCCGCCAGGGCGATCCCGGCCGGTCCAAGTTCTTCCTGTCGCTCGAAGACGATCTGATGCGGATCTTCGGCTCCGAGCGCATGGACGGCATGCTGCAGCGCCTCGGGCTGAACGAGGGCGAGGCCATCGTCCATCCCTGGATCAACAAGGCGCTGGAGAAGGCGCAGCAGAAGGTCGAGGCGCGCAACTTCGAGATCAGAAAGCAGCTCTTGAAGTTCGACGACGTCATGAACGACCAGCGCAAGGTCGTGTACGAGCAGCGTCTCGAGCTGATGCACGCCGAGGACATCAGCGACACCGTCGCCGACATGCGCCAGCAGGTGGTCGAGGACGTCGTCGCCAAGCACGTCCCGGCCAATGCCTATGCCGAGCAGTGGGACGCGCCGGGCCTCAAGGCGGACTGCCAGCGGACCTTCGCCGTCGACCTGCCGATCGAGGACTGGTTCCACGAGGAGGGCATCGCCGACGAGGAGATCCGGCAGCGGATCGCCGAGGCGGCCGAAGCCAATCTCAACCGGAAGGTCGAGACCTACGGCGCACCGGTCATGCGGATGGCCGAGAAGAGCCTGCTCCTCAACATCCTCGACCATCAGTGGAAGGAGCACCTCCTCCACCTCGACCAGCTCCGCCAGGGCATCCACCTGCGTGGCTACGCCCAGCGCGACCCGCTGAACGAGTACAAGCGCGAGGCCTTCGACCTGTTCGAGGCGATGCTGAACAATCTGCGTCAGACGGTGACGCAGGTGCTCTCGCATCTCGAAATCAGGATGCAGCAGCCCGAGCCGCCGCCACCACCGGCACCGGCACCGGCACCGATGGCCCCTACGCCGCCGCTGGGGCCCGCACCGCAGCCTCGCGCCCGCGCCATGGCGATGGCCGGCAGCGACTATGGCGACGAGGTCGACCCTCGCGATCCCTCGACCTGGGGCAAGGTCTCGCGCAACGCCGCCTGTCCCTGCGGATCGGGCAAGAAGTTCAAGCAGTGCCACGGCCGGCTCGTCTGAGACCGCTCTGTGCGTCTGACTAGGCTCTGGGCCGGCTCTCGGCCCGGGCCTTCATCTGCTGTGGAGCCGGCTCGATGAACCCGATAGGCGTCGCCTTGCTCGTCGCCATGGCCGCGACCGTCGTCGTCCTCCTGACCGGCGTGGTCGGGTTCCTGAAAGGCGGCGAGTTCAACAGGAAGTACGGCAACAAGCTGATGCGCGCCCGCGTCGGCCTGCAGCTTCTGGCCGTCATTCTCCTGGGCCTCCTCTTCCTCACCCAGTCCTGAGGCGACGATGGTCACCCTGACCCGGATCTACACGCGGGGCGGCGACGAAGGCCGCACCTCGCTCGGCGACGGCACGCGCGTCGCCAAGCACACGAGCCGCGTGTCCGCCTACGGCACGGTCGACGAGGCCAACGCCGCCGTCGGCATCGCCCGGCTGGAGACGACGGGCGAGGCGGACGCGATGCTGGCCCGCATCCAGAACGACCTGTTCGATCTGGGTGCCGACCTCTGCCGCCCCGGCACCGACTTCGACTCGCCGACGGCCCTGCGGATCCACGACCGGCAGGTCGAGCGCCTGGAGCGCGAGATCGACGCCATGAACGTGGAGCTGCAGCCGCTCAACTCCTTCGTCCTGCCGGGCGGCTCCCGTGCTGCGGCGCACCTTCACGTGGCGCGGACGGTGGCACGCCGCGCCGAGCGCCTCGTCACCGAGCTGGCCGAGGCGGAGGCGGTCAATCCCGCGGCCATCCGCTATCTAAATCGCCTTTCAGATCATTTGTTTGTCCTATCGCGTTGGGTCAACGACCGCGGCGCGAAGGACGTGCTCTGGGTTCCCGGCGCCAATCGCTGAGTGCAGCGCTGGCGACGTTGACAACCCCGAGACCGGGCCGTATCGAGCCGGTTTGTGCAATGCAACAAGCCGGGCCACGCCCTGTCGCCGCTCCCCCGCGACCGGGTCTAAGAACATCCACAAGGTTGCCGACATGAAGGTGCTGGTACCCGTCAAGCGGGTCGTCGACTACAACGTCAAAGTCAGGGTGAAGGCCGACGGCTCGGGCGTCGACATCGCCAACGTCAAGATGTCGATGAATCCCTTCGACGAGATCGCCAACGAGGAGGCCATCCGCCTCAAGGAAGCCGGCAAGGCGACCGAGGTGATCGCCGTCTCCCTGGGCGAGACCAAGTGCCAGGAGACGCTGCGCACCGCGCTGGCCATGGGTGCCGACCGCGCCATCCACGTCGAGACCAACGCCGAGCTGCAGCCTCTCGCGGTTGCGAAATGCCTGGCCGCCATCGTCGCCAAGGAGGAGCCCGGGCTCGTGGTCCTGGGCAAGCAGGCGATCGACGACGACAGCAACCAGACCGGCCAGATGCTGGCGGCTCTGCTGGGCTGGCCGCAGGCGACCTTCGTCAGCAAGCTCGCCGTCGGCGACGGTGAGGCCACGGTCTCGCGCGAGGTCGACGAGGGCCTGGAGCAGCTGAAGATCAAGCTGCCGGCCATCATCACGGTCGATCTCCGCCTCAACGAGCCGCGCTATGCGAGCCTGCCCAACATCATGAAAGCAAAGAAGAAGCCGATCGAGACGATCACGCCCGAGTCGCTGGGCGTCGATGTCGCCCCGAGGCTCAGCTACCTCCGCTTCGAGGACCCGCCGAAGCGTCAGGCGGGCACCAAGGTCGGCTCCGTGCAGGAGCTGGTCCAGAAGCTGAAGTCCGAGGTCGGGATTATCTGAGATGACGAAGCTCGTTCTGGCCCAGCACGACAACGCCGCCCTCGACAAGGCCACGCTGCACGCCGTCACTGCGGCGGCGAAGCTGCCGGGCGACACGCATATCCTGGTCGTCGGCTCGGGTGCCGGTGCCGTGGCGGCCGAGGCCGCGAAGGTCGCCGGTGTCGCGAAGGTCGTCCATGTCGACGGGCCGACCTATGCCAACCCCGTCGCCGAGGACCTGACGGCCCTGATCAAGAGCCTCGCCGACGGCTACGACTACCTGATCGCCCCCTCGACCACGACCGGCAAGAACGTGATGCCGCGCGTCGCAGCACTGCTCGACTCGGCGCAGATCTCGGACATCGTCGACGTTCTGGGGCCCGACACCTTCAAGCGCTACATCTATGCCGGCAACGCCCTCGCCACCGTGAAGAGTGCGGATGCGAAGCGCGTCATCACCGTGCGCACGACGACCTTCGACGCCGCACCCGCCGAGGGCGGCAGTGCCGAGATCGTCACCGTGGCCCCGGTCGAGCCGTCGAAGCTCGCCGAGTTCCTCGGCCGCGAGGTGAGCCGCAGCGAGCGCCCCGACCTGACCTCGGCCCGCATCGTGGTCTCCGGCGGCCGCGGCATGGGCTCGGGCGAGAACTTCCGGATCATCGAGGCCCTGGCCGACGTCCTGGGTGCGGCCGTCGGCGCCAGCCGTGCCGCGGTGGACGCCGGCTACGTTCCCAACGACTACCAGGTCGGCCAGACCGGCAAGATCGTCGCCCCCGAGCTCTACGTGGCGGTGGGCATCTCGGGTGCCATCCAGCATCTGGCCGGCATGAAGGACAGCAAGACGATCGTCGCCATCAACAAGGACGAGGAGGCGCCGATCTTCCAGGTCGCCGACTACGGCCTCGTGGGCGATCTCTTCAAGCTCGTGCCGGAGCTGACGGAGGCCGTGCGGGCCGCGCGGACCTAGAGCCCAGAGAACAGGACAGGAATTCCCGCGATGGCAGCCGTCTACACCCAGAAGGAATACCCGCCCCTTCCCGAGATCAGGAAGGTGGGTGTGATCGGCGCGGGTCAGATGGGTGGCGGCATCGCCCAGAGCGTGGCCTCGGCCGGCCTCGACGTCGTCCTGGTCGACGTCGACCAGGCGCCGATCGATGCGGCACTCGCCCGGATCGACGGGCACCTCGACCGCCAGATCAGGAAGGGGGTGCTGGGCGAGTCAGAGAAGAAGGACGCGCTGCAGCGGATCGTGACCGGCACCGGCCACGAGATGTTCCACGACTGCGACATCGTCATCGAGGCGGCGACCGAGAACGAGGAAATCAAGAAGAAGATCTTCCAGCAGCTCCTCCCCAATCTCCGCCCCGGCGCCATCATCGCGTCGAACACCTCCTCGATCTCGATCACGCGTCTGGCCGCCACGACCGACCGGCCCGAGCGCTTCATCGGCATGCACTTCATGAATCCGGTGCCGGTGATGAAGCTCGTCGAGCTCATCCGCGGCATCGCGACGGAGGAAGACACCTACCAGGCGGTGAAGACCCTGGCCGACAAGCTCGGCAAGACGTCGGTCACCGCCGAGGACTTCCCGGCCTTCATCGTCAACCGCATCCTGCTGCCGATGATCAACGAGGCGGTCTACACGCTCTACGAGGGTGTGGGCACCGTCGAGAGCATCGACATGGCGCTGAAGCTCGGCGCCAACCACCCGATGGGCCCGCTGCAGTTGGCCGACTTCATCGGCCTCGATACCTGCCTCTCCATCATGCACGTGCTCTACGAGGGCCTGGCCGACAGCAAGTACCGGCCCTGTCCGCTGCTCGTGAAGTATGTCGAGGCCGGCTGGCTCGGGCGGAAGACCAAGCGCGGCTTCTACGACTATCGCGGCGAGACGCCCGTCCCGACCCGCTGAACACCAGCGACATAGGTCGCCGTCACCGCCCGGTCGTCACCCAGCGTCATCAGCACGAACAGTGTGGGCGCCAGATCGCCCTCGATCCGCTCCATCCGATGCGCCTTCGCCGGCGTCGAGCGCGGATCCAGCACGACGATGTCGGCCTCCATCCCGGGCTCCAGCTTCCCGATCCGATCGCCGAGGCGCAGCGCCTCCGCATTGCCGGCCGTCATCATCCAGAACGCACGCAACGGGTCGAGATTGAGGCCCTTGAGCTGGCAGACCTGATAGGCCGCCGCCGCCGTCTGCAACATCGAGTAGCTGCTGCCCCCGCCCACGTCCGTCGCCAGCGCCACGCGCACGCCGGCCAGCCGTGTGCGGGCGAGGTCGAACAGGCCGCTGCCGATGAACAGGTTCGAGGTCGGGCAGAACGAGGCCACCGCGTCGCGCTCGGCGAGGCAGGCCAGCTCCCGGTCGGAGAGATGGATGCAGTGCCCCAGCACGGACCGCGGGCCCAGGAGGCCGAACTGGTCGTAGACGTCGGTATAGTCCCGGTGCCGCGGGAACAGCTCGCCGACGGTGCGGATCTCGTTGTGGTTCTCCGCCAGATGCGTCTGCATCCAGCAGTCAGGGTGCTCCTTCAGCAGAGTCCCCGCCGCGTCCAGCTGCCCCTCGGAGGACGTGATCGCGAAGCGCGGCGTCACCGCGTAGCCGAGCCGCCCACGCCCGTGCCAGCGCTCGATCAGCGCCCGGCTGTCGCGATAGCTGCTCTCGGCCGTGTCGCACAAAGCTTCCGGCGCGTTCCGGTCCATCATGACCTTGCCGGCGATCATCCGCGCACCGGCGCGCTCGGCGGCGGCGAAGAAGGCGTCCGCCGACTGCGCGTGGACACTGCAATAGACGACCGCGGTCGTGGTCCCGTTGCGGAACAGCTCGTCGAGGAAGAAGTCCGCCACCGAGGCGGCGTGCTCCGGGTCCTCGAAGCGCTGCTCCTCAACGAAGGTGTACCGCTCCAGCCAGTCCAGCAGCTGGGTGCCGTAGGAGGCGATCACCTGCGTCTGCGGGAAGTGGATGTGGGTGTCGATCAGCCCCGGCATGACGAGCCGGCCGCGATGGTCGTCGACCGGGCAGCCGTCCGGCACCACGACGTCCTCGCCCACCGCCTCGATGAGGCCGTCGCGCACGAGGACGATGCCGTCCTCGATATCGTGCACCTTCCCGCCTGCGACGGGATCGCCGTCGAACCAGATGAGGCGGCCGCGGATGGCGCGTCGGCTCATTCTACTACCCGGCCGTCGATCCAGGCCGCCAGCACGGCCCGCTCCTCCGGCGAGATCTCGGTGAGGTTGCCAGGTGGCATGGCGTGGGTAAGGACGGCCTGATTGCCGATATGGCCCATATGCGCGCGGATATGCTCCGGCGTATCGAGCATCACGCCCTTGGGCGGGGCCACGATCCCCTCCCAGACGGGCTCGGCCGCGTGGCACATGCTGCAGCGCGACACGACCACCTCCTCGACCTGCGCGAACTGCACCGGCTGGGCGGCTGCCGTGTCCGTCGCCGGGCTGGCGACGCTGATCCAGACCATGGCGACGAAGCCCGCCGCGGTCACGGCCCAGGTCCACCAGGGCGTGGGATTGCCCCGGTGCCGCTGGTTGAAGAAGTAGCGGATCGGAAAGGCCGTGATCAGCACCAAGGCAACGATCACCCAGTTCCACCGGCTGGCGAAGGTCAGCGGATAGTGCCCGCTCAGCATGAAGAACAGGACGGGCAGGGTCAGGTAGTTGTTGTGCAGCGAGCGCTGCCGCGCCTGCGGCCCGAGCTTCGGATCCGGCGTCTCGTGGGCGAGCAGCGACTTCACCACCTTGCGCTGGTTCGGGATGATCACGTGCGCCACGCTCGCCACCATGATCGTCCCGACGATCAGCCCGACATGGATGAAGGCACCCCGGCCGCTGAAGATGTGAGTCAGCACCCAGGCACCCAGCACGATCGCCAGCGATCCGACGATCGCCAGGAGCGTGTCGTTCCGGCCCAGCGGCGAGCGGCAGAGCACCTCGTAGACGACGATTCCGAGCAGGATCGAGCCGATGCTGATCGCGATCGCACCCGTCGGCGACAATGCCAGCACGTCCGGGTCGATGAGATAGAGATCCGGGTTGGTGTAGTAGAGCGCGATGAGCAGCGCGAAGCCCGACAGAAAGCTCGTATAGGCCTCCCACTTGAACCAGGTCAGATGCTCGGGCAACTCGGGCGGGGCGACCGTATATTTCTGCATGCGGTAGAATCCGCCGCCATGGACCTGCCAGGTCTCGCCATAGACACCCACCGGCAGGCCGCCCGGATTGGTCAGGCTGGCATCGAGGTGGATGAAGTAGAACGATGAGCCGATCCAGGCGATCACGGCGATGACGTGCAGCCAGCGGATACCGAGATTGAGCCAATCGAGCAGGACGGGATCCAAGGCCATGCGCGCGCGGTGCCCCTTCTATGCTGCAGGTGCGTCATGGTGACGGCCGCCCCGCCGATCCGCAAGCCGTGGCAGGCGCTGGCGACCCCCGTGCTGACCGGGGCCGACATCCTGGCCCGGCTGCTCTACCGCGATGCGATGATGCTGATCGTCGACAAGCCGCCGGGCCTGCCCGTCCACCCCGGCACCGGCGGCGGCCCCAATCTCGAGGACAGCCTCGACTGGCTCCGCTTCGGCCTGCCGCAGCGCCCGCACCTCGCCCATCGCCTCGACCGCGACACCAGCGGCTGCCTCGTGCTGGGCCGCCACGCCAAGGCGCTGCGCCGGCTCGGCGCCCTCTTCTCCTCGGGCCAAGTGAAGAAGACCTACTGGGCCGTCGTCCGCGGGGCACCCGCGCAGCCCGAGGGCCGCATCGACCTGCCGCTCATGAAGCGCAACGACAAGCGCGGCTGGTTCATGAAAACCGACCCGGCCGGCCAGCAGGCGATCACCGACTACCGCACGCTGGGTGCGGCCGACGGCATCACCTGGCTTGAGCTGACCCCCCACACCGGCCGCACGCACCAGCTTCGCGTGCATCTGGCCGAGACCGGCTGCCCGATCCTGGGCGAGCCGATCTACGCCGAGGAGCCGAAGGACCTCCCGCTCCACCTGCACGCGCGCGCGGTCACGGTCCCCCTCTATCCCGGCCGCGATCCGGTCGCCGTCACGGCCGAGCCGCCCGAGCATCTTCGGGCGGCCCTGCGCAGTTGCGGCTGGACGGACTAAATCAGGCCGTCACGCCCGGAACGTACCAGTCCATCTTGGCCAGATCCTCGTCCGACATCGTTTGGCCGGCGGCGAGGCGCTCCTTGCCGTCGCGGTCGGTGATCGGCCCGGTGAACGGGTGCAGGCTGCCCGAGATGATCGCTGCCTTCACCTCGTCGCCGGCCTTGGCGGCCTCGGGCGTCACCTTCGGCCCATAGGGTGCGATCTCGACCGTGCCGTCCTTCAGGCCAAGCCACACGCCCTGGCTCTCCCAGGTGCCGTCGAGCACCGCCTTCACCCGGCCGATATAGTAGCCGTTCCAGTCGTCCACGATCGCCGTCAGCTGGGCGTCCGGCGCGAACTTCCGCATGTCGGACGACTGCCCAAACGCCATCAGGTCGCGCTCCTGCGCCACCTGCAGGGCGGCGGGGCTGTCCGTGTGCTGCACGATGATGTCGCAGCCCTGGTCGATATGGGCCTTGGCGGCGTCCGCCTCCTTGCCCGGATCGTACCAGCTGTTGGCCCAGATCACGTTCACGCTCGCGTCCGGCGCCACCTTGTGCAGGGCGAGGGTGAAGCTGTTGATCCCCTGCACGACCTCGGGGATCGGGAAGCTGCCGATATAGCCGATCTTCTTCGTCTTGGTGACGTGGCCGGCGATCGTGCCGATGACGCACCGGCCTTCGTAGAATCGGGCGTCGTAGGTGGCGAGGTTCGGCAGCCGCTTGTAGCCCGTGGCGTGCTCGAACTTCACCTTCGGGAACTGCTTCGCCACCTTCTCGGTCGCATTCATGAAGCCGAAGGAGGTGGTGAAGATCAGGCCGTTGCCCGAGGTCGCCAGCTGCCGGATCACGCGCTCGGCGTCCGGGCCTTCGCTGACGTTCTCGACGAAGGTCGTCTTCACCTTGTCGCCATATTCCTTCTCGATCGCGAGGCGGCCCTGGTCGTGCCGGTAGCTCCAGCCATGGTCACCGACCGGCCCCACATAGATGAACCCGATCTTCAGCGGGTCCTGGGCACTGGCGAGCCGGGGCAGCCCGGCGACGGCGGTGGTGGCGGCGACGCCGCCCAGCAGGCCGCGACGGCCGATCGCGAATGTCATCGGTGCTTACCTCTTATGGTTCTCAGGGAGTCTGCGCCGCGTGGACCTCGCGGTGCACGGGGTGCGGTCGGTTGATCTCGTTGACCTTGTCCTGGGCCTGGAAGATGTCCGCCCGCGGCGGCCGCGGCACCTTCTGGCCCTGGCCGCGCTCGACGTTGAGGCTGTTGTTCCGCCAGACGACCCGCCCGTTGCAGATCGTCACCGCCGGCACGCCCTTCACCTGCATGCCCTCGAACACGTTGACGTCGAGGCGCGTGTGGTGGGTCGCCTTGCGGATCGTGTGCGTCGCCTGCGGATCCCAGATCACGAGGTCGGCGTCCGAGCCCGCCTGGACGACACCCTTGCGCGGGTAGACATTGTAGATCTTGGCGGCGTTGGTCGAGGTGACGGCGACGAACTCCGACGGCGTCAGGCGGCCGGTGCCGACACCGTGGTGCCAGATCACCTTGAGGCGCTCCTCCAGCCCGCCGGTCCCGTTCGGGATCTTGGTGAAGTTGTCGAGCCCCATCTTCTTCTGCTCGATGGTGAAGGCGCAGTGGTCGGTCGCAACCACCTGCAGCGAGCCCGAGATCAGCCCGTCCCACAGCGACTTCTGGTGTTCCTTGCTGCGGAAGGGCGGGCTCATCACGCGCGCCGCCGCATATTCCCAGTCACGATTGTAATATTCGCCCTCGTCCAGGACGAGATGCTGCGCCAGCGGCTCGCCATAGACCCGCAGCCCATTGTCCCGCGCCCGCTTGATCGCGTCGTGCGCTTCGCGGCACGAGGTGTGCACGACGTAGAGCGGCACGCCGACGGTCTGCGCGATCATGATCGCCCGGTTCGCCGCCTCGGCCTCGACATGCGGCGGCCGCGACAGGGCATGGCCCTCGGGGCCGGTGATGCCTTGTGCCAGCAATTGCTGCTGCAGCAGCCAGACGGCATCGCCGTTCTCGGCGTGCACCATCGGCAGGGCACCGAGATCCCGGCAGCGCGAGAAGCTGCGGAACAGGATCTCGTCGTCGACCATCAAGGCCCCTTTGTAGGCCATGAAGTGCTTGAAGCTGTTCACGCCGCGGTCGACGCACTCGGCCATCTGCTGGGCAGTCCGCTCCGACCAGCCCGTGATGGCGACGTGAAACGAGTAGTTGCCGACCGCCTTCTGCGCCCACTCCTCCCACTGGTCGAGTGCTTCGGTCAGGCTCTGCTGCGGCGAGGGCAGGCAGAAATCGACGATCATCGTGGTGCCGCCGGCCAGCGCCGACGCGGTGCCGCTCTCGAAATCGTCGCAGGCGACCGTACCCATGAAGGGCATCTGCAGATGCGTGTGCGGGTCGATACCGCCCGGAATCACGAGCGCCCCGCCGGCGTCGATCACCTCGGCGCCGGACGGTGCCTGGAGGCGCTCGCCCACGGCCGTGATGGTGCCGCCCTCGGTCAGCACGTCGGCGCGAAAGGCCCGGTCGGCATTGACGACGGTACCGCCGCGGATCAGCACGGACATCTCTTCCTCCCGGTCGTGTAGGCGTGGCCGGACCTTAGCCGAACAGGGTGCGGTGTCCAGGGCGCCACCCCCGCCGGAACCGCAGGTCCTTGACGAGGTCTCCGGCGCCACCGAATGTGCGCTGTCGGCGGTGTTTCGTCTTGTCGATCGAAGGGAATCCGGTGCGGGCCGCGTGGCCCAATTCCGGAGCTGCCCCCGCAACTGTAGGCGGGAAGTCCGGGCCGCAACTTGCCACTGGGGTGAGCCACCCTGGGAAGGCCGGCCCGGGCATCGACCCGCGAGCCAGGAGACCTGCCGCCGACACGGGCCAACAACGGGACGGGGCGTCCCGCACGGGGGAAACATCGATGCATCGCCTTCTGCTCGCTCTGGCCGTGACCTCCGTCGCGGCGACGGCACACGCCGCCGGCGACCTCGACCATCTGGTCTTCGTGCCGAACCGCGACTCGAACGACGTCTCGGTGATCGATACCCGCACCGATACGCTCACACGCCGTGTCGCCGTCGGCACCAACCCGCATCAGGTCGCGATCAGCGCCGAGCTCGGCCTGCTCGTCGCCACCAACTCGGGGGCGAACACGCTCTCGATCGTCGACCTCTCGGGTGCCGCGGCCCCGACCCAGCTGGCGCTCGACAAGGTGCCGGAGCACATGGAGCTGTCGCCGGGCGGGAACGTGCTGGCCGTCGGCAACATCGAGGCGGGCACGGTCTCGCTCATCGACCTGCCGAACCGCCGTGAGGTCCACCGCGTCGCCGGCCTCGACTCGCCGCACAACCTGACTTTCACCAAGGACGGTGCCGAACTCTACGTCGCCAACCTCGGTGCCGACCGCGTCAGCGTCATCGACGTCGCCTCGGGCACGCTGGTGAAGGACATCGACCTTCGCCAGCCGCGGCTCGTCGCCGGCCTGAACGAGCCGCAGGATTTCCAGGGTGTCGTCAACGTTACCGCCACTCCGGACGGCAAGCTCGGCTTCGCCGCCTACGGCAGCGGCGACGGCCTGGCCGTCCTCGACCTGCAGAAGCAGGAGGTCGTGAAGACGCTCACGCTCGGTGCCATGCCCTGGCGCGCCTACGGCACCGCCGACGGCCGCACCATGGTCGTGCCGAACAATGGCGATGAGACGATCTCGCTGATCGACGTCGCCACGCAGAGCGAGGTCGCCCGCGTTCCAGGTGCCGCCGACATGACGGGCGTCAACATGGACGCCTTCGCCACGGCCGCCTTCACGCTGAGCCGGGCCGAGCACAAGGTCGTCGTCGTCGACCTCGACCGGCACGCCACCGTGGGCGAGATCGCGCTCCCGGGCTCGCCCGAGACCGGCGTCACGACCACGGACGGCAAGAAGCTCTATGTCGCGATCGGCGACACCAACCAGGTGGCGGTCATCGACACGGCGAGCCGCAAGCTCGTCCGTACCATCGACGATGTCGGCAGCTTCCCCTGGGGCGTGCACATGATGGGGGCCGCCAACTACTGCCACTGAGCGGCCGGACAGCCCGCTGAGCCGACCCAAGATGCGCGCCCGCCACCGCAGCCTCGCCGAGCGCCTGCTCGCCTGGCTCGTGGCGGGTGCTCTGCTCGTCCTCCTGCCGCCCGTCGAGCCCATCGGCGGCGGCATCGAGATCTGCACCGCCGAGGGCGTCGCCCACGTCGCCTTCGACCCTTTCGCCCCGGCCAAGCAGCCGGCCCGTCACGACCATTGCCAGTACTGCTTCGCCGGCCGCGCGGTCCCTATTCTACCGGTCCTGCCGCAGGTGCCGGCGGCGGCCATCGTCCTCGCCGCCGACCTGCCGCTGCCGCCGGAGGTGCTCCTCCCCTCCGAGCACCTTCTCACCCCACCCTGCCGAGGCCCGCCCGAGATCGCCTGATCCGCCGCAGCCACAAGGGCTGCGTTGCCGTTCACCCGATCAACCGGCGGAGTCTCCGACATGTTGACCCGATTCGTCGCGACGCTCGGCGTCGCGCTCCCGCTCGCCATGGCCGTCCCGGCGTTGGCCCACGTCACCCTCGAAACCCCGGAAGCCCAGTCCCAGCACGGCTACAAGGCCGTGCTCCGGGTCGGCCATGGCTGCGACGGCAAGGCCACCCGAAGCCTGCGGGTGAAGATTCCCGAGGGCTTCATCGCCGCGAAGCCGCAGCCCAAGCCCGGCTGGCAGGTACAGACCGTGAAGGGCCCCTACGAGAAGAGTTACGAGCTCTGGGGCGAACAGGTGAAGGAAGGTGTCACCGAGATCGTCTGGTCCGGCGGCGAGTTGCCCGACGATTTCTACGACGAGTTCGTCTTCGTCGGCCGGATCCCCGACCTGCCGGAGGGCTCGCAGCTCTGGTTCCCGACCGTGCAGGACTGCGGCGACGGCGCCGCCCATCGCTGGATCGAGATCCCCGAGCCCGGCAAGAGCGAGGACGATTACGAGCAGCCGGCCCCCGGCCTGAAGATCGTCCACGGCGAGGCCAGCGACGACTGACGGTCCGGTTGCGGTGAGCCGCATCCTGCTGCTGCTGCTGCTGCTCGCACCGCTGCCGGCGGGGGCGCACGCCGTCCTCGTCGGCAGCAAGCCCGCGTCGGGTGAGCGCGTCGACGCGCTGCCCCTCGTCCGGCTCCAGTTCAACGAGCCGGTGGCGCAAGCGAGTGTCCGCCTGCTCGACGAGAGCGGCACGGAGGTCCAGGCCGTGTTGGAAAGGAGCGACTCCGGCAAAGTCCTGACGCTCCGCCCGGACGCGACACCGGCGACGGGGCGCTACACGGTCACCTACCGCCTGACCTCCGCCGACGGCCACCCGGTCGTCGGCGCCTTCCCCATCGGCCTCGGCGTGCCGGCCGGGACAGCGACGGCGGCGAGCGACGATCCGGCCTTGTGGCTGACCTTCTGGTTCTGGCTCGGCGCCGTCCTCCTCGCCGCCGGCCTCGTTCTCGCCCCGACCCTGCTCGGCCCCGAAGCGCCCCGCGTCGGCGGAGCTTCGCTCCACCGGCTCGCGGCAGCCGTTCTCGCCACCACATTGGCCCGTGCTGCCGCCGTCGCCACGGCGCTGAGCGGCGTGTCGCTCCTGCAGCTCGCGACCTGGACCGAGTTCGCCGGCACCACCACAGCCCGCAGCACGATCGCCGCGTTGATCGGGGCGGCCTGCCTCGGCCTCGGCTGGCCTCGCGCCGCCGCCGCCCTTCTCATCCTGGCCCCGGCGCTCAGCGGCCACGTGATCACCACTGGCCCGACTCTGCTCATGGGCGCCTGCGTGGCGGCCCACACCCTGCTGGCCGCCCTCTGGCTCGGTGCCCTGCCGACCTTGCTGTGGGCGGCTCGACGCCCCGCCGTCGAAGCCGTGCCGGTTTTTCGACGCTTCTCCGCCTTCGCCCCCATCGGCGTCGCCCTGCTGGCGGCCCTGGGTCTCGTCATGGCCTGGGCGCAGGGCGTGCGCCTGAACTGGACGCCCTATGAAGGGTGGCTCGCGTCGAAGCTCGTCCTGGTCGGGCTGATGCTTCTCGCCGCCGCCCTCATCCGCTGGCGCCTCGTCCCGGCCTTTGAGGGCGGCAGCGCCGTTCCGCTCCGCCGCGCCCTGGTCCTGGACATGGTCCTCGCCACCGGCGTCGTCGCCGCGACCGCCGGCCTGGGCACCGTGCCGCCCCCTCGCGCGACGCGGGCACTCGCCGCCCCGCACACGCTCCATCTCGCCAGCCGCGAGCAGCAGGCCCTTCTCACCCTCCAGCCCGAGGGTCCGGGCTACCGGCTGGAGCTGAACCTGCTGAACCCGTCCCGCCCGCCGCTCGAAGCGCGCCTGCGCCTCGACGCGCCGGCACTCGGCATCCTGAACATGCGTGTCGACCTGAAGGCCGTCCGGCCCGACCTGTGGACGGCCGCGCTCACCTTTCCCGCCCCGGGTACGTGGCGGATCGGCGTCGACCTCCGGGTCGACGACTTCACCTTGGACAAGCTCTCGACGGAGGTCGAAATCCCATGAAAACGTCGGCTCTTCTCGCACTCGTCACGGCCGGTCTCCTCGCCGCCGGCATCGCCACCGCGGCCGAGACCGCGAAGCTCGGCCCGATCGGCATCGACGACGCCTGGGCGCGTGCCGCACCCGCCGGCATGGCGAACAGTGCCGCCTACATGAAGCTGGAGAACGGCGGTGCGGAGGCCGACAAGCTCGTCTCCGCCTCTTCCCCGGCGGCCGACATGGTCGGACTCCATGCGACGACCGTGGACTCGAGCGGTGTCGCCCAGATGCGCGAGGTCGAGGGGATCGAGGTGCCGGCCGGCGGCTCGGTCGAGCTTGCCCCGGGTGGGCTCCACGTCATGCTCATGGGCCTGAAGCAGCCGCTCGCCGCCGGCGGCACCCTGCCGCTCACGCTCGTGTTCGAGCATGCCGGCTCCGTCACGCTCGACGTGCCCGTGCAGGCGGCGACCGGAGGCATGGCCGGCATGAAGCACGACCACAACCAGCAGAGCACGAGCCCGTAGCGCAGGCTCAGGCGGTGGCGCGGCGCCTCCGGCGCCCGCCCTCGCTCGCTTCGGCGACCTTCGGCTCCGGCAGGCGCACCGCCGCCGCGAGGTTGGGGAAGGGTGCCGTCTTGTGCGGGATCGCCATGGCGGCGACGAAGTGCTCCTGGAAGCGGGGCTCGATCGCCGTCTCGACCTTCTCGATCCGCTCCACAACGTCCTCGATCTCGCGCCGCGACCGACCGTTGAGGAGTGCTATCCGCGCCCCCGTCCCGGCGGCGTTGCCGGCCGAGCCCACCTTGTCGACCGCACAGTCCGGCACCAGCCCCAGCACCATGGCGTAAACCGGGTCGATGTGGCTGCCGAAGGCGCCTGCCAGTGTCACCCGATCGACGGTGTCGATGCCGAGCTTGTCCATGAGCAGGCGGCAGCCGGCATAGAGGGCGGCCTTCGCCAGCTGGATTGCCCGCACGTCGCCCTGCGTGATCCAGATCTGCGGATCCCCGTCGTGCAGCAAATAGCGGAAGGTCCGCCCCTCGCCCTGTACCCGCGCCGTCCGTGCCGCCATCGCCCCGTCGATCACACCGTCGGTCGTGATCAGCCCGGCGAGGAACATCTCCCCCAGCGCCTCGATGATCCCCGACCCGCAGATGCCGGTGACACCGGTGCGCCGTGCCGCTTCCGCGAAGCCCGGCTCGATCGACCAGGCATCGCAGCCGATGATCCGGATCCGGGGCTCCAGCGTGTCGCGGTCGATCCGCACCCGCTCGATCGCCCCCGGTGCCGCCCGCTGCCCGGCCGAGATCTGCGCCCCCTCGAAGGCCGGCCCCGTCGGCGAGGAGCAGGCGAGCAGCCGGTCCTTGTTGCCAAGCACGATCTCGGCATTGGTCCCGACGTCGACGACGAGCGTCATCTCGTCGTTGAGATAGGGCGTCTCCGACAGCACCACGCCCGCCGCATCGGCCCCCACATGGCCGGCGATGCAGGGCAGCACGTAGATCCGCGCGTTCGCATTGACCGCGGTGAACCCGATCTCGCTGGCCCAGAGCTGGATCGAGCTGTCCGTCGCCAGCGCGAACGGCGCCCCGCCCAACTCGGTCGGGTCGATGCCCAACAGTAGGTGGTGCATGATCGGGTTGCCGACGAACACCGCCTCCAGGATGTCCGTGGGATCGATCCGCGCCTCGGCGCAGAGTTGGCCGACGATGGCGTTCAGCGCCTCGCGCACGGCGGTCGTCATCTCGACCTCGCCGCCGCGGTTCATCATGACGTAGCTGACCCGCGACATCAGATCCTCGCCGAAGCGGATCTGCGGGTTCATCATGCCCGACGACGCCTTCACCACCCCCGTCGCCAGATCGCACAGATGGGCCGCGATCGTCGTCGAGCCGACGTCGATGGCGATCCCGTAGAGCCGGTCGTGGAAACCCGGCCACACGGCGATGATCTGGTTGCCGCCCAGCACCGCCACCGTCACCGACCAGTTGCCCTTGCGCAGCGCCCGCTGCAGCGCCTGCAGCGGGCGGATGTCGATGGTGACGTCCTGGAGACCCCACTGCGCCTGCAGCGCCTCGCGCACCCGCTCGAAATCGCCCCGCTGCAGGTGCATGTCGGGCTCGGCGACCTCGACATAGTGGAGCCGCACCACCGGATCCATCTCGATGGCCCGGACCTCGGCACGCTTCCTGACGACCTGCTTGTGCACCTGGCTCTCGGGCGGCACGTCGATGACGACGTCGCCCTCCAGCAGCGCCTGGCAGGAGAGCCGCCGCCCCTCCTTCAGCCCCTTGCGGCTGCGGAAGCGTTCCTCGACCGCGGTGAACCCGCCCAGATGCTCCGCCGAGCTGACGATCCCGTGCTTCGCCAGCTCGCCTTCCACCACATTGACCTGACACCGCCCGCACAGCGCCCGCCCGCCGCACACCGAATCGATGTCGACCCCGAGCTTCCGCGCCGCCTGCAGCAGCGGCGTCCCCAGCGGAAACCGATCCCGCTTCCCGGACGGGGTAAAGACGACGAGAGCATCCATGAGATCTATCCGAGTTGAGGACGTCTGGCGGCTCTGCGAGCGCCACGCAAATCCGACATGAATCTCACGGGCAGGGACATCGGAACACTTTCGACCCTGTTCGATTCTGCATCCCGTTGGCTACGAGCAGCACGGGTACGAGTTCGACCACGGCTTCGAGCAGCGCCTCCAGAGTCTCGGCCTCGGCACAGAGACCCGGCACCTGTTCGCTTGTTGCGATCCAGACCCCGGCGTCCTCGTCCCAGCCCGCGTGCACTTGGTAGGTGATCGGCGGCACCTTGCGAGTGACTAATTCGCTTCCCGCCGGCGACGGCGTTCGCCGCGATCGCCTCGGGCACCACCCGCACCTTCCGCTCCCGGCTCCCGGAACTTGGTCAGCCAGCGGCGGCAGTTGGCGTCCTTGCCGAGCATCACGTCGGCACCCATGACCGCCGCCATCTCCTCGCCGTGCAGCGGGTTCAGGATCGCCGAGGTCATCCCGGCCCCGGCCGCCATGCAGAGGAAGGCACCGTTCAGCCCATGCCGGTTCGGCAGGCCGAAGCTGACGTTGGACGCCCCGCAGGTCGTGTTGACCTTCAGCTCCTCGCGCAGCCGTCGGATCAGGTGAAAGGCCGACTTGCCGGCATTGCCCAGCGCCCCGATCGGCATCACCAGCGGGTCGACCACGATGTCCTTCGACTTGATGCCGTGGTCGGCCGCGCGCTCGACGATCTTCTTGGCGACGGCGAAGCGGACGTCCGGGTCCTCGCTGATCCCGGTCTCGTCGTTCGAGATCGCCACAACTGCGCAATCGTACTTCTTGATCAGCGGCAGCACGGCCTCGAGCCGCTCCTCCTCGCCCGTCACCGAGTTGACGAGCGGCCGGCCCTTGTAGACCGCGAGTCCAGCTTCGAGGGCGGCCACGATCGAGCTGTCGATCGAGAGCGGGATGTCGGTCAGCGACTGCACGAGCTGGATCGTTTTCGCCAGGATCGCCGGCTCGTCGGCCAAGGGGATGCCGGCATTGACGTCCAGCATGTGCGCCCCGGCCGCCACCTGCGCCAGCGCGTCGGCCTCGACGGTCGAGAAGTCCCCGGCCGCCATCTCGGCCGCCAGCTTCTTGCGCCCCGTCGGGTTGATCCGCTCCCCGACGATGCAGAACGGCTTCTCGAACCCGATGATGGTCGTCCTGGTCGCCGAGCTGACGACTGTCTCGGTCATGCTTGCCTTCCCCCGGCTTTCGCCTGTGTGCGGCTGGTGACGGCCGCCGCTTGTGTCACTATCGATCCCGACCCGCGCCGACGTGCTAGGTACGACGAGTAGTCCTGCAGATGCGAAGAAAGCCTGAACCCACGGACCAATCGGCCGCGGCGTCCTCGATGCCGACGCGGGGCGATTCCGCCCTCGCTCAAGGCGGCCTTCGTACGTCCAGACGTCGGCTCGAATCGGGCTACCGTGCCATGGCCTCCGATGCCGCCCGCGAGCGAGACGCCCTGGAATGGTCCGAAGCACTCATTGCTGACGTCGCCGACGAAGCTGCGTAGCCCCTCCACATTTTGGCTCGACCGCCAGCCGCTCGCCATCGACTGATGCCTCACGCCTCTTGCCGCCTGGAGCGAGCGCCGCGGCCTTTGAGGACCCCCGAGGCCTGGATGATCTCCGACACGAACTCTTCCTGGCGGTAGGCCATGACGTGAACGCCGTGCACGCCCGGAATCTCGCGGATCTCCTGGATCAGCTCGACGCAGAGCTTCTTGCCCTGTGCCTTTTGCTCCTTGGGCGGCCCCGCCTGCTCGATCCGCTCCACGATCTCGTCCGGGATGTGCACGCCCGGCACCGAGTTGCGCATCCAGCGGGCCGTCTTGGCCGAGGCCAGCGGACCCACGCCCACGAGGATGAAGCACCGCTCGTGCAGGCCGTGATCGCGCACCCGCGCCATGAACCGCTTCAGGAGCGGCACGTCGTAGCAATACTGCGTCTGCACGAACTGGGCCCCGGCCTGGACCTTCTTCGCGAAGTGGACCGGCCGGTAGTCGAGCGGCGGCACGAACGGGTTGACGGCCGCCCCCAGGAACACCTGGGGCCGGGCGCTCAGCTTACGGCCGGAGAGGAAATGCCCCTCGTCGCGCATGGTCCGGACGGTGTTCAAGAGGCTGATGCTGTCGAGGTCGAAGACGGGCTTCGCCTCCGGCTGGTCGCCGCACTGCACCCCGTCGCCGGTCAGGCAGAGGATGTTCTGCACCCCCATGGCGGCGGCACCCAGCACGTCGCCCTGGATCGCGATCCGGTTCTTGTCCCGGCAGGCGATCTGCATCACCACCGCATAGCCGGCCCGGGTCAGCAGCGCGCAGATGCCGACACTCGACATGTGCACATGCGCACCGGACGCATCGACCGCGTTGATGGCGTCGCACACCTCGCCCAGCACCACGGCCCGGTCGTACACCTCGCGCGGATCGGCCGAGTCCGGCGGGTTCAGTTCCGACGTGACGGCGAAGCGCCCGGCCCGCAGCACGCGTTCCAGGCGCCCGCGCGAGGAATGCCCCGGCAGCGGCGGCAGCGGGTCGGCCGGGTCGACCAGCCTGCGGTCGTCGGTGGAGATCAAGCGGGCTCGCCCAGCCGCTCGCGCAGGCGCCGCAGCCAGCTCGACCGCCCGGTGGCGCGAGTGTCGACCGGCGGCTGCAACTCGGTGATCCGGTCGCCGTCGACCATGCGGCGCGAGCCCTCCCAGGCCTGCACCCACACGCAGCGCATCTCGGGCTTCACCTCGCAGTGCCCGTTCGCCCGCACCCCGCCGCAAGGCCCGTTCCGCATCTGCTTCGGGCAGTTCATCGGGCAGGACATGCCGGTCGAACTCAGCACGCACTTGCCACACATCCGACAGTCGAACAGAAGGCCCTTCACCTGCCGCTCGACCGCCGCCGTCGGGACCTCCAGCCGCTCGAACCCGATCCGCTTCAGGATCGGTGCCGCCGCCACGAAGCTCGATTCGAAATGCCGGTAGAGGCTCTCGAAGAAGCCCGCGTGCCGGATCGACCAGAGGCGGACGGCATACATGCGCTCAGCCCTTCGCCACCCCGCCATTGGCGACGAGGTCGCGAACCTTCTCGACCGTGTACTCCGCCTCCAGCGCCTCGGCCGCCGCCGCCGCCTCGGCCTCCAGATCGTCGCCGCAGGGCTCCGGCGCACCCCGCCGCCACTGCTCCAGATAGGCGTCGGTGCCGGTCATCTGCGCCCGCATCGCCGCCCGGTCGATCGCCTGCTCGAAGCGCTCCGGGAGCTGCCTCTTGGCGGTCTTCCGCCCCGCCTTCACGATCACCTGGGCGGGGATGTCCCGCCAGTACACGACCACTCTTTCGGCCACCGCTGCCTCACGCCGCCTGTCGGATGAAATCGGCGAGCCCGCCCAGGCCCGTCCGCCGCCGCTCGAACGCCAGCCCCAGCTTCCGGGCCGCCGCCTCGGCCGCCGCGGTCAGCGCCGCATCGTCGGTCTGCGCCAGATAGACGAGCCGCCGGTAGTTGCCGAAATAGGCCCCCAGCAGATCGGGGTGCCGGTCGAGACCCAGCCCCTCCCACACCAGCGTGTCGAACTGCCGGGCCAGGAAGTCGGTCAGGTAGAAGGTCCCGGGCTCGGCGTCGGCCAGCTCGTCGAACACCTCCTGCCCGGCATAGAAGGCGTAGCAGTGCGGCCCGCCGATCCGCTCCACACCTTCCTCGGCCAGCACCCGGTCCAGCGCGCCGCCGGTGCCGCAATCCGCGTAGAGAACCACGATCCGCCCATAATCCGGACGCAGCTCGGCGATCTTGGCCTTCACCGCCGCCGGGATCCGCTCCGGCCGGTTGTGCAGGAGGGCGGAGAGGCAGTGCAGCTCCAGATGGCCCAGCCGGTCGGCCTCGATCACGGCCAGCGCCTCGCGTGCCAGCGCACCGCAGGCCAGGACGGCCGTCCGCGGTGCGCTTCCGCTCATCCCGCGGCGGCCCGCTGGTTGTGCCGGCGCGCCATGTAGTCCTTGGCGGTCTCGACCGCCACGGCGGCATCGCGGCAGTAGGAGTCGGCACCCACGGCCTCGGCGAAGGCCTCGTTCAGCGGCGCCCCGCCGACCAGTACGACATAGTCGTCGCGGATGCCCTTCTCCTTCATCGTGTCGATCACGACCTTCATGTAGGGCATCGTCGTGGTGAGGAGCGCCGACATGCCGAGAATGTCGGGTTTGTGCTCTTCGAGTGCGTTCAGGTACTTGTCGACGTCGCAATTGATGCCGAGGTCGATCACCTCGAAGCCGGCACCTTCCATCATCATGCCGACGAGGTTCTTGCCGATGTCGTGGATGTCGCCCTTGACCGTGCCGATCACCATCTTGCCGACCGGCGGTGCTCCGGTCTCGGCCAGCAGCGGGCGCAGGATCGCCATCCCGCCCTTCATGGCGTTGGCGGCCAGCAGCACCTCGGGCACGAACAGAATGCCGTCGCGGAAATCGATGCCGACGATGGTCATCCCGCCGACCAGCGCCTCGGTCAGGACCCGATAGGGCGTCCAGCCGCGCTCCAGGAGGATGCGCGTCCCCTCCTCGACCTCTTCCTTGAGGCCGTCATAGAGGTCGTCCTGCATCTGCTTGACGAGCTCGTCGTCGTCGAGCGACCGGAGATCGAGCTCGCCACCATCATCGCTCATGTGCAGCCTCGGCGCATCTGATCAGCGGGTCAGTAGTGAACCGGCGCCCGTGCCACTTTGGCGCCTGCGACATGCAGGCCCATCGCCGCGACGCTGGTCCCCGGCCCCAAGGTGAGGCTGCGGACGATCCGCCGCAATACGCCTTCGCTACGGTTGGGCCGATTCGTGGCGTACGCGGGGGTCGATCGGCACCGAGCCCGCGAGGCCCAGCACGTCTTCGAGGGCCGCTGCCGCTGCCAGGAGCTTCGCTTCCCCGCGCGGCGGGCCCACGATCTGCAGCCCTACGGGCAGCCCCGCCCGCGTGAATCCGCAGGGGAGCGACAGCGCCGGACACCCTGTCAGCGTGATCGCGTAGGCGATCGCCACCCAGTCGATGTAGCTCGGGAAGCGGTGGCCGTTCAGCGTCTCCAGCCAGCGCTGCTCGACCGGGAACGGCGGGGCCACCGCGGCCGGCGTCAGCAGCAGGTCGTAATCCGACAGGAACGCCGCCATCCGCTGCTGCATCGCCGCGCGCTCGCGCTCCGCCCGGCCGATCTCGCCCGGCGTGAGCGAGAGCCCGTGCTCGATGTTCCAGACGATCTCCGGCTTCAGGAGATCCCGGTGCTCCGACAGTTGCGGCGCCTTCGAATAGGCGAAGCGCGCCGCGCGCAGCGCCGTGAAGACCTCCTCGGACCGCCGCAGATCCGGGCGGGCCTCGTCCACGACGGCACCCAGATCGGCGAACCGTGCGGCTGCGGTAGCACAGATCGCGGCGATCTCCGGATCGACCGGCGTGATGCCGCCTAGGTCCGGCGACCAAGCTATCTTGCGCAGAGCCGGGGGCCGCTCGACCGCCTTCGCGAAGGCTTCCGCCGGAGCATCGAACGACAGCGGATCGCGCGCATCGAACCCGGCCATCGCGTCGAGCATCAAGGCGAGGTCGCGCACGTCCCGCGCCATCGGACCTTCGACCGGCAGCGGATCGAAGGGCAGGTTCGACGGCCCGCTCGGCACGCGCCCGGGCGAGGGCCGCAAGCCCACGATCCCGCAGAACGCCGCCGGCGTGCGCAACGAGCCGCCGACGTCCGAGCCGTCAGCCAGCCACGCCGTGCCGGTCGCCAGCGCTACTGCGGCTCCGCCCGAGGACCCTGCACAGGTGAGCCGCGTGTCCCAGGGATTGCGGGTGATCCCCAGCACCTCGTTGAAGGTGTTCGCCCCGGCCCCGAATTCCGGCGTGTTCGACTTCGCCAGGACGACGGCCCCATGCGCCTCCAGCCGCTCGACCTCGAAGGCCGAGCGATCGGGCACATGGTCGGCATGGATCGGCGAGCCGTAGGTCGTCCTCACCCCTTCGACCTCGACCAGATCCTTGATCACCACCGGCAGGCCGGCGAGCCAGCCGCGCCCGTCCGCGGCCGGTTCCGGCAGCCGCTTCGCCCGCTCCCGCGCCCGCTCGACGCAGAGCGTGGGCAACGCGTTCACCGCCGGCTCGACCGCCGCGATCCGCTCCAGCACCGAGTCGATCGCCTCGTCGGGCGTGATCTCGCGGGCCTCGAGAAGGGCGACGACCTCGCGGGCAGGCCGACGCCAGAGGTCGCTCACTGGCCCTGGCCCGTCCCCATCACGGCCCGCTCGGCCCGACCGACGGTGTTGTTGATCAGCACGTTCGCATCCAGACCCGGGAGATAGCCGCAGCGGAACGTCGTCGTGTGGTTCGGGCCGTCGATGTCGTCGCTGACGAAGAAGGCCTCGGCATGGAACTGGTCGCAGAAGTCCTTCGCCTGCCAGGTCACCTTGTTCATGTCGGACTGGCCGTTCTGCCAGGCGAGGGTGACGTGCTTCTCGTCACCCGACACGATCGTGGCCCGGCTGCAGCCCGCGAGCAGGGTCAGGGCCACGAGTGCGGCCAGAGATTGCCGGACCATGACGAGACTTCCATTCAGTGGGACGGTGGAAGGCTCTTCACGTAAGTCACGATCGCCTGCAAGTCCTCCGGCGGCAGCTTGCTCGTACCGTTGTTCACGACCTTGCCCATCTCGCCGCCGAGGAAGTCGCCGTCCGGCAGCATGCCGAGCGTCAGCGCGGTCTTGAGATCGTCATCCGACCATTTGCCGATGCCGGCCGTCGGATCGCTCGAAATGTTGGGGATCTTGCCTTCGCCGGCCGGGTTGGGGCCGCCGGCCCAGGCCCGCGCGGTGTCGAGAGCACCCGCGAAGTTGCGCGGCGTATGGCACTCGGCACAGTGCCCTGGCCCCTGTACGAGATAGGCACCCCGGTTCCAGGCTTCGTCCTTGCTCTTGTCCGGCTCGAACCGCGCCGGCTTGAAGAACGCCGCCTGCCAGAGATCGAGCCCCCAGCGCTGGTTGTAGGGGAAGCTCAGCTCGTGCGGCTTCGATTCCTGGGGCGAGGGCGGCAGGCTGTCGATCCAGGCCTTGATCGCCAGCAGGTCCTCGTCCGTCATGTGCGTGAACGAGGTGTAGGGGAACGCCGGATAGTAGGGCTCGCCCTCGGGGCTACGGCCCTCGCGCAGCGCCTTCAGGAACGTGGCGTCGTCCCAGCCGCCGATCCCCTGGGTCGGATCGGGCGTGATGTTGGGCGGATAGAACACGCCGAACGGCGTCTTCAGCCCGTCGCCGCCGGCCAGAGCCGTTCCGCCCTTGGCCGTGTGGCAGTTGGCGCAGCCGGCGAGACCGGCCAGGGTCTCGCCCTTCGCGATCTGCGCCGGATCGGCCGCCGCCAGCGCCGGCCCGGCCTGCGCCAGGGCCAGCAGGATCATCAGACGACGACCGATCCTTGGCATGGTCAGCCCTTTTTGCGGAAGGTCTCGTGGCAGCCGCCGCAGCCTTCCTTGCCCATCTGGCCGAAGGCAGCGAGCGTCGCCTTGGCGTCGCCGCTCTCGGCGGCCTTCGCGACCGCCGTGGCGAGGTCGGCAAGCTCGTTCGCGTCCTTCTTGAAGTCGTCGGGCTTGTCCCAGACCGTCTGCAGCGCCTCGCTCGGCGGCTCCAGGCTGCCGGCCGGGAACATCGCCGGGATGAGCGGGCCCATGGCCGCGATCGCGTTGGCTTGCGCCGCGACCTGGCTCAGAAGCTCGGGCTTCTCCGTCAGGATGACCTTGATCGCACCCACATGGGCGGCCATCGCATCCATGGTCGCCTCGCGGATCGCGACGAAGCCCTTGGGCTTCACGTCCTCGGCCCAGGTGGTGCCGACGGCACCGAGAACGGTCGCGGCGATGGCGACCGACAGAAGCTGACGCCGCATACGGAGACTCCCCTCATTGCAGCAGCTGGCCCGTTAGGGCACTGGGAACGGGCCGGAGCCGAGCACAGAAGGAAATCCTCTGCAACCGCAGGTACCTCACGGACGCGCGATCAGGGCCATTCTGTTCGACAAGGATGGGACCCTGATCGACTTCCGGAAAACCTGGACCCCGGCCTATCTGGGCGTGGCGCACGAGCTTGCCGGCGCCATGGGCGGCGGCCCGGATCTGGCGGCGGACCTGCTCCGTGCGGTCGGCTACGATCCTGTCACGGACCACTTCGAGGGCGACAGTCCGCTGCTCTGGGACACCAATCCCGGCATCGCCCGTAGCTGGTCGTTACGCGCGAATTTGTCGCCCGATCTGCGCGTACTGGAGCGCATCGAACGCCATTTCAACGACCACGACCGCTACCCGCCCCGGCCCGTCGGCGACCTCGATGCCCTGATGACGTCCCTGCGCGCCCGCGGCCTGATCCTCGGCCTCGCCACCATGGACAACCACGCCGCCGCCCTGAACACGCTGCAGCTCCTCGGCATCGGCCACCACATGGACTTCGTCACCGGCTCCGACAGCGGCCACGGCACCAAGCCCGAGCCCGGCATGGTGGAAGCCTTCGCCGCAGCCTCCGGCATCCCCGCCTCGCAGATGCTCCTCGTCGGCGACACTCCCGCCGACCTCGTCATGGCCCGCAATGCCGGCTGCGCGCTCGCCGTCGCCGTCCGCACCGGCGCCACGCCCGAGCACCTCCTGCAGGCCCACGCCGACCACGTGCTGGACACCATCCACGAGCTGGACTCGCTGCTCTAGCGCGGCGGGATGCCCAGGAACTTCCGCATCCAGCGGACCACCTGCGCCTCGCGGTCGATGTAGATGTAGTGGGGTGCCCCCGGCAGCGTGTAGGTGTTCGCCCTGTTCCCGGCCCGGAACTTCGCCACCGTCTGCTTGAACCAGTCGATGATCGGCGGCCAGGCTGCGTCGAACGCCCGCTGCTCGGCCCGGCTCAGGTACCAGTACCAGTCCTGGCGCGCCTCGCGCGTGTAGACGGCGAAGATTCCCAGCCGCGGGGCCGCGATCTTCGCCCAGTTCACGGGCGGGTTCCTCTTCGCGTCCACGCCCGCCAGCAGCTTCTCCGACACCCAGTCCGGCGTCGTCGACCCCGTCAGCCTGCCGTCGGCGGCAAAGGTCACGCCGATGCACACCGACGCGTCCGGCTCGCGCAAGGCCAGGATCCGCGCCGAGGCCGCCTGATAGTCCGACAAGGATCTCAGTGTCGCCGCCGTGAACAGGGACCCTGCCCCCGGCGGCTCGGCGCGCCCGGGCACGAACCGCTCGGAGAGGTCCGCAGCATCGAGATAGACCAGCTTCTCGACCCGGCCCGGATGCTTCAGGCCGAGGGCACTGAGTTCCGATCCGGCCAGCGAATGACCGACGAACACCGCCTTCCCGATGTCCAGCGCATCGAGCACGGCGATGTCGTCCGCCACCCGCGTCGGCACGTCGTAACCGCCCTTCGGCTGGCTCGACGGCAGGAAGCCGCGACGCGTGATCCCGTAGACGTGGAAATCGTTCGTGAACTGGTAGGCGAACTGGTCGTAGACATGCGCATTGTCGCCGAGGCCGGTGAGCAGCACCATCGCCTTGCCCTTGCCGCCCCAGTCCAGCACCTCCAGCTTCACGCCGGGTGCCACCGTCACCCTGCGCACCTTGTGCGGCGTGTGATCCTCGCACGCGGCGGGCTTCCGGTCGGCCGCCGCCACCACCTCCGGCGCCGCGAGCATCAGCAACGACAGGACACCGGGCAATAGGCCGAAGGCTCTCATCGTCTTGGTCTCCCCGAATGACGTAGTCGGCCTCAAGATCTCGGCGCTATCCCCAAGAACTTCCGCATCCAGCGCACCGTCTGGGCCTCGTTGTCGATGTAGACATAGTGGGGCGCACCCGGCAGCAGGTGCGTATCGGCCGCGTTGCCCTGCTGAAACCGGCCGATCGTCCGGCGATGCCAGTCGACGATCGGCCCCCATGCCGCGTCGAACGCCGCCTTCTTTGCCGGGCTAAGATACCAGTACCACGCCTGCCGCGCCTCGCGGGTGAACAGGGCGAAGATGCCGAGCCGCGGTGCCACAACCTTGGTCCAGTCCGTCGGTGGCCGCTTGTCCACGTCCGCCGAGATCTTGGCGCCCACCCAGTCCGGCGTCGTCGAGTCGAGGATCGCCCCGTTGGCCCCGAACTTCAGGCCGAGGCAGGTGGCCGGTGTCGGCGCGCGCAGCGCCTGCAGGCGTGCCGTCGCCGCCTGGTAGAGTTGCAGGGATTTCAGATCGGCGTCGGTATAGTCGGGCGGTGGCGGCTCGCGCCGCGAGGGCATGAACCGCTCGGCCAGATCGGCGGCGTCGAGATAGACGAGCTTCTCCACCCGGTCCGCATGCGCGGCCCCGAGCTGGCTCAACTCGGCCCCGGCGGCTGAATGCCCGACGAACACCGCCTTGCCGATCCCCAGCGCATCCAGCACCGCGACATCATCGGCGGCCCGGGTCGGCACGTCGTAGCCGTCGCGCGGCCGGCTGGAGGGGTCGTAACCGCGTCGGGTGATGCCGATCACACGAAAGTAATCGGTGAACTGAAAGGCGAACTGGTCGTAGACGTGCGCGTTGTCGCCGCCTCCCGCCAGCAGCACCATCGCCTTGCCCTTGCCGCCCCAGTCGACGACCTCCAACCGTACGCTGGGTGCTACCGTCACCATGCGCACCTTGTGCGGCGTGTGATCCTCGCACGCCGCGGGCTTCCGGTCCGCGGCCCAGGCCCCGGTCGTCGGCACGGCCAACACCGCCGCGGCCACCGTCAGCCGCAACAACTGGAAGAGATCGTCGCCCCTCCGCCTGCCCTCGGAAGTCGACGCGCCTTTGCAGCTCGTGCGACGGCCGTCCCCACGGAGCCGACCGGCAGTCGAACGCGCGCGACGACGCGTCACTGACTTCGGCACCCGACAATGCTTGAGATCTTCGACCATCTCGGCGGCTACCCTCGCTGCCCGTGAACGCCGACGTCTTCGCAATTCATGGATTGCGCGAGATTTTCTTGGTCAGCGCGGCAGCTGCGCGCAATCGCGGCCGACCGGATTTCCATTCGAACTTCCGGCTTTTTCTGGAAATCGCGTGACTCCCCGTCCATAAGGCGGCGACGCTACGGGGATCGGCGCGCATGGCCCGCGATTTCGCCATGAAGCTGCGCCTGGCGGCCGTGGTGCTGGGATGTACGACACGCAAGGAGCTGGCAGCGGCCTTCCGCGGCGTGAATCCCGACACGACGTTCGACGTCGAGCGCGCGGACAAGTGGCTGAGCGGCAAGGCTTTGCCGCGCGCCGCCGACGTCTATCGCGACTGGGGCAGGCTCCTGGCCCTCGACCGTCCGCTCGACTGGCTGATGGGCTGCTCGGCCGAGGAGCTTCTGGCCCAGCTCGCCAGGCGCAGCGGCTCGGCCCCCGATCTCCTGCTCCGGCAGGCCGCCGGCTTCCCCAACGGACAGCGCCGCCCGCAGCCGACCTCACGCCCCGCCGGCGGCGGCTCCAGCTACGTCGAGGGTGCCTACGCCTGTTACTCCTACTCCTTCTCGCCCTACTTCCCTGGCTGGTTCATCCGCAGCTCGATGCTGATCGGCCCGGGTCACGGTGCGGGCTCGGTCGCCTACAGCCACAACATGCCGCCCGAGCCGACCCGATTCGTCGGCGACGTCACCTTCAACGGCCGCGGCATGCAGATCGCCCTGCACCAGACCGTCGCCGGCGACATGCGCATCCACATGGCGCTGTTCGGCCCCGCCCCGCCCGCCACCGTGCTGGCCGGCATGCTGTGCGGTGCCGCCGTCGTGACGCCCGAGCCCGAGCCGTCGGCGGCACGCATCATCCTGATCCGACTGCCCGCACCCAGCCCGGCCTTCGACGCCCTCTACACCGCCTTCAAGCCCGAGGAGTCGATCGCCCGGGATCTGGCGCTGGCCGGCATGGAGTTCTCCGACCCCGCCGAGCTCGACCGCCGCATCAAGGACTACCTCCCCGCCCGGCCGCGCAACGGCATCGAGCAGATCGGGACGGCCGAGTACCGGGAGCTGGTCGAATACTTCAACCGCGAGCACTACGCCCGCGTCGCCGCCCTCCGGACCGGGCCCCTGGACCCGCCCGACCGAACTGCGCGCTGAGATCGGACGGGTGCAGAGTCGTGGTGCAGACTCGTCATGTCGGCGGTCAGGAGCGGCTCGGTGCTTTCCTTCGCCGCGATGGCACCCATGCCGTCGCAAGTCGCAGCGACGGCTTGACCAGGGCCGGCGGCTGACCGGATGGTGCGCCCCGAATCAGGGATGGGACGGATCATGCGGCTGGCCGGCAAGACGGCGATCGTGACGGGCGGCGGCTCCGGCTTCGGCGCCGGAATCGCGGAGCTTTTCGCAACCGAAGGGGCCAATGTCGTCGTCGCCGACATCGACGAGGCCGCCGCCCGCAAGGTCGCGGACGGCCTGGGCAAGGCCGGCCTCGCGGTGGGCATGGACGTCACCAAGGACGCCGACACGGGCAGGCTGGTCGCTGCCGCCCTCGACCGGTTCGGCCGGATCGACACCTACGTCGCCAATGCCGGCGTCTCGCACTGGAACCAGCCGCTGACCGAGGTCACCGAGGCCGACTTCGACCGCGTCTACGCGGTCAACGTGAAGTCGCTCTTCTGGACCGCGAAGCATCTCGTCCCGGTGATGGAGAAGCAGGGCGGCGGCTCGATCGTGGTCACCGCCTCCACCGCCGGCCTGCGCCCGCGCCCCGGCCTCAGCTGGTACAATGGCAGCAAAGGGGCGGCGATCATCCTGACGAAGTCGATGGCGGTCGAGCTGGCCCCCAAGAAGATCCGGGTCAACGCCCTCTGCCCGGTGGCCGGCGAGACCCCGCTCCTCGCCCACTTCATGGGCGGCGACACTCCTGAGAATCGCGCCCGCTTCGTCGGCACCGTGCCGCTGGGCCGCCTCAGCACGCCGAAGGACGTCGCCCGTGCCGCCCTGTGGCTCGCCTCCGACGACGCCGAGTTCATCACCGGCGTCGCCCTCGAGGTCGACGGCGGCCGCTGCATCTGAGGCAGGGAAATTCCGGTCCGCCCCCCCGGGCCGGGCGATGTCGACCGCCGTCAGTCGGCAGCGGCGGTCTCTGCCGACCGCTCCTCACGATCGTGACGCTGCCCCAGCCAGCGGACGAAGACGTCGGACGCCCCGTTGGTGTCGTTCGGGACGAGGTTGGTGGCGTTGGACCAGAACGCGACCACACGCCCGTCGTTCGAGATGCCCGCCTCGCGACCAGGACCGGCGTGCGCCGCCTCGCCGCCATCGTTCCGGCCGACCAGGCGCACGTGGCCGGTGGCGAGGTCGAGTCGATCGAGCTGTGGTGCCGTGGCGCCGCCCAGGTCCGGGCCGAGATTGGTCGCCTGCGATACGAACAGCAGGTAGCGGCCATCGGGGATGAGTCCCACCGCCTGACTGCAGCCGTTCGTCGGTCCGCCTCCCACTGCGCGCGTGATGAGCCTCGTCACACGCTTCTTGCGATCGCGTAGGAAGAGGTCGTCGCAGGCGTTCTTGTCCTCGGCCACGAGATCCGTAGCCGCCGAGCCGAAAACCACGAAGCGCCCGTTGTCGGTGATGAAGGGATAGAAGCTCAGGCCGTTGCTGACGGTGACGTCGAGGCGGCACTGATCAGCTCGATCGTCCCGCGCTTGCGGTCGCGCACGAAGACGTCCGATCTGCCATTGTCATCGCCGGGCACGATGTTGCTGGCGGAACTGTCGAACACGAGGTAGCCGCCGCCCGGTGTCAGGGCTCCATCGGAAAAGTTCGGACCGCGCAGAGGCGGACCCACTGCGGGACTGCCGTCGAAGCCGACCGTCTCCAGCGTGGTGACGCCACGCACGAGATCGCGGACGAACAGGTTGCCGCGATTGTCGCCCGTGCCCGGAACGAGCGTGCAGCTGTTGGTCTGGAAGGCCACGAAGCGGCCCTCGGGGCTGAAGGCGATCGGCAGGGGTGTGCGGTCCGCCTCCCGGCCGTCGGTGCCCAGCGACGCGATCTCCGCCCGCCCGGTCGCCAGCCCGATCACGAACAGTTGCGGCAGCGTCGGCGTCGCGCGCGGCACCAGGAGGGTGGCGTTCGAGACGAAGCCCGCCAGCCTGCCGTTGCGCGCCAGGATGGGACCGGTGCTGGGCGAGTTCAGCGCGGCACCCGCCTCGTTGCGACTGACGAGGCGGGTCCGCCGCGTCGCGAGATCGCGCAGAAAGATGTTGTTGTACTGGATGCCGCCGCCCGGCACCGGGAAGGCACTGGCGGGATCGACCGGGGCGAGGTTCGTCGCCCCGGACGGGAACAGGACGAGGCGGCCGCTCCCGGACAGGCGCGAGGTCGCACTGTAGGCATCGCTCTGCTGCCCGGCACTGCCCACGCTGGCGAGTTGCGTGCGCTCCCCCGCTGCGGCCGTACCGCCGATCGCCGCCAGCAGGATCGCACTGCCGGCAGTTTACGACCTAGGCGAGAAGTCCATTCGAATGTCCTCCCGATAACAATACTAATGCTCCGGGATGAGTAACTGATTTATACTTCATACATGCGGCAATCACCGCGATCATTACTCAACAGTGGCGCGACTGATCGGTAAAGCCCAAAAAATCTTTGGACCTTCGATGCGCGTCCCGGGCACGGCATGCATCTCCGCCGCGGGCTTGACCGGGTACGGCCCGGGCTGGTGGACTGCCCTGGCCCGAACGACCGGGCGTCGAACGAACCCGGGGGGCCATCAAGATGCTGCTGCGAGGACGCCGCGCCCTGGTCACCGGAGCCGGCAGCGGCATCGGCCGGGCGATCGCCAAGGCCCTGGCCCGCGAGGGGGCCCGCGTGTTCGTCACCGACCGCGACCCTGCCCTCGCCGAGGCGGTCGCCGCCGATCTCGGCGACCTGCACGTGGCGGCCGCCCTCGACGTCACCGACGCCAAGGCCACTTCCGAGGTATTCGAGACCGCCACCCGCCGCTTCGGCGGGCTCGACATCGTCTGTGCGAATGCCGGCGTGTCGACCATGGCCGCCGTGGTCGACCTCGACGAGGCGGGCTGGGACTTCAACATGGACGTCAACGCGAAGGGGGTCTTCCTCACCAACCGCGAGGCCGTCCGCCGCTGGTACGCCAAGGAGGCCGGCGGTGTGATCGTCAACACGGCCTCGATGGCCGGCAAGATCGGCGCCCCGCTCCTCGCCCACTACTCCGCCTCCAAGTTCGCCGTCGTCGGCTTCACGCAAGCCCTGGCCCGCGAGGTCGCCCCGCACGGCATCCGCGTGAACTGCGTCTGCCCCGGTTTCGTGCGCACCTCGATGCAGGAGCGCGAGCTGGACTGGGAGGCGAAGCTCCGCGGCATGACCCGCGACGCGGTGAAGGAGGAATATGTCCAGCTGACACCGCTGGGCCGCCTGGAGGAGCCCGAGGACGTCGCCGACACCGTCGTCTTCCTCGCCTCCGACCTCGCCCGCTTCGTGACCGGCGAGGCGCTCAACGTCTCGGGCGGGGCGAGGATGGACTGATGCGCCGCGTCTGGGGGGTGGTGCCGCACATCGTGCTGGTCCTGTTCTCGGCCGGCATCGCCCTGCCGCTCCTCTGGGTGCTCCGCGTCTCGCTGACCGACAAGCTCACCGCCTACCAGATCCCGCCGCAATGGGCGGCGCAGCCCCATCTCGACAACTACATAGAGATCTTCACCGCCTACCCCTTCGCCGGCTGGTTCCTGAACAGCCTGATCGTGGCGCTCGTCTCCACCCTCATCTGCCTGCCGCTTGCCACCACGCTGGCCTACGCCTTCGCCCGCCACGACACCGGCGGTCCGCCGCTCCGCCTCACCGTGCTGGCGAGCCAGATGCTCCCACCCATCGTGCTGGTCCTCCCCCTCTTCGCGATCTTCCTGGGTGCCGGCCTCCTCAACACCCGCTTCGCCATCATCATGGCGCACGTTGCCCTGAACCTCCCCTTCCTCGCCTGGATGCTCGTCGCCTTCTTCGAGGGCGAGGTGAAGCAGCTGGAGGAGGCGGCCCGCATCGAGGGCGCCACGCGTCTGCGCGCCTTCCGCGAGGTGGCCGTCCCCGTCGCCGCCCCGGGCATCCTGGCGGCGGGCCTCTTGGGCTTCATCCTCTCCTGGAACGAGTTCCTCTTCGCGCTGATCCTCTCCGGCAAGGCGACGGCCACGCTTCCGGTCGGCCTCTCGACGCTCGAGACCCATCGCGGCGTCGAGATCGCCCTCTTGGCGGCCGCTTCCCTTACGGCCATCCTGCCGGTGTTCGTGCTGCTGCCTTTCCTGCGCAAGTACCTGATCAAGGGCCTCTCCCTCGGCGCCCTGAAGTAATCACAAGAGGAGGAAACCTCGTGAGGAAGCTCAGCCTGATCGCCGCCCTGCTGGCGATGCCGCTGGCCAGCGCATCCGCCACCACCATCAACATCCTGATGGAGGGCGTGCCCGACACCCGCTACGTCCAGGAGATGCTGGCGGAATTCACCCAGAAGACCGGGATCGACGTCCAGGTCGAGGTCGTGAACTACGCCGAGATGCACACGAAGCTGGTGCCGCAGCTCGTGGCCCCCACCGGCAGCTACGACGTCATCGTCGTCGACTTCTACTGGGTCGGCGAGTTCACCAAGGCCGGCTGGCTGCAGCCCTTGGACGACCGCATCAAGGCCGACGGCATCGACACCTCGGTCTATGTCCCGGCCCTCATGGACCTCGTCGGCCGCGTCAACGGCACGACCTACATGCTGCCCTTCTACAATTACGCGATGGGCCTCACCTACCGGAAGGACATGCTGGAGGACCCGAAGGAGAAGGAAGCCTTCAAGGCCAAGTACGGCATCGACCTCAAGGTCCCCACATCCTGGGACGAGTACGAGAAGCAGGTCGAGTTCTTCACCCGCGACACCGACGGCGACGGCAAGGCCGACTTCTACGGCGTGGTCAACCAGGGCCTCCGCCCCGATCCCATCGCCATGGAGTGGTCGAACTACCTCTTCGCCAATGGCGGCCGCTACTACGGCGACAGCTGGGTGCCGGAGCTGACCAGCGACGCCGCCGTTAAGGCCGTCGAGGACTACCGCAACGGCGTCCAGAAGTTCGGGCCCGTGGGCTCCGCCTCCTTCAGCTTCGACGAGGCGTTCAACGTCGCCGCCCAGGGCAAGGCCTACAGCTACATCACCTACAACATGTTCCGCCCGGTCTACGACGACCCGAAGAGCAGCTCCGTCGTCGGCAAGATGGAGATCACGCCTGTCCCCGGCGGCGGCCTGAACGGTGCCTGGGGCTGGGCCATCCCCAAGTCCTCGCCCGATCCCGAGGCCGCCTGGACCTTCATCAAGTTCATCGAGAGCCCGGAGATCACGAAGAAGCGTGCGATGCTGGGCGGGGCCCCCACCCGCTTCGACGTCTTCGCCGATCCCGAGCTGAACGCGAAGTACAGCTACTTCCCGCAGCTGAAGGCGCTGCTCGAGACCTCGCACAACTTCCCGGTCTTCACCTACACGCCCCAGTTCGTCGAGGTGCTGGGCCGCGAGCTGTCGCTCGCCGTCACCGACGAGAAGCCCGCCAAGGATGCCCTCCAGACCGCCAATGACGAGCTGGCGGCTCTCCTGAAGAAAGACGGCAAGCTCCAGCAGTGACGCTGGCCGACCGCGACCGTCTCTTCGGATGGGCGATGAGCGTCCCCGGCTTGGGGGCGCTCCTCGTCGTCGTCCTGTTCCCGATCGCCTTCACGGTCTGGACCAGCTTCTACGACTACACGCTGCTCAACCCCACCCACGACACCTTCACAGGATTCGCCAACTATGCCGAGGCGCTGAAGAGCGAGGGCTTCCGCCACGCGCTGACCGTGACGCTCTTCTTCGTCCTCGCCGTGGTCCTGATCGAGTTCGCCATCGGCTTCTCGGTGGCCCTCGCCCTGGACACCGTCGACCGCTTCAAGGGCGTCTACTACGCAATCCTGCTCTGCCCACTTCTGATGAACCCCGTCGTCGTCGGGCTCATCTGGCGGATGTTCCTCCACCCCACCCTGGGCATCGCCAACTACGTCCTGAGCCTCGCCGGCCTCGGCCCCGTCAACTGGCTGGGCGACCCGCAGAACGCCTTCTGGACGCTCGTCATGGTCGACATCTGGCACCAGGTGTCGTTCATGGTCGTCCTCCTCCTGGCGGGCCTCGCCGCCCTGCCCCAGGAGCCCTACGAGGCCGCCCGCATGGAAGGGGCCGGCCCCGTCGCCTGCTTCTGGCACGTCACCCTGCCCCTGATGCGCCCGGTGATCGTGGTCACCCTCCTCATCCGCCTCATCTTCGCGGTGCGCACCTACGACCTCGTCTACATCATGACCCGCGGCGGCCCCGGCCAGGCCACCGACCTCGTCAGCTACTTCATCTACCGCGAAGCCTTCGTCAGCCTGAACGTCGCCCAGGCGGCGACCAAGGCGCTGATATTGCTGGTGATCGTGCTGGCGCTGACGGCGTGGCTGCACCGGTACATGCGGTCGCTCAGGGTTTGAGACGTCGGGCCTTTCGGGTCGACTGAACCGAAGGTCTATTGATCCTAGATCAATCTTCTGCTATTGAGCTTCTACCGATGGGGCGAGAAGGGTCGGTTCAATCCGGGCTGCAGGATATAGCTCGCATGTCGAACCAGGATCTCGCACGCAGCCTCCGGCAGCTTTGTGCTGGAAAGTACGATCTCCGATTGACGGCTCACGGAAGAAAACGATGTGCGGAGCGGGACATCGCTCCCGTCGACATCCAGTATCTGCTGCCGCGGTGCCGGGTGACCGAGGCGACCGTCGATCAGTTCGGTAATGATGTGCTGACCGTCCAGGGGCGAGACGCCGACGATCGGATGATCCGCGCCGTCGTCGTCGTGGAGTGGGATTGCGCAACGATCACTCTGGTCACGGTGTTCGAGGACGAGCGGGGTGCGTGAACGCATCGGGAGGACGAACATGGCTACATGTTCGGCATGCGGCGAGAAGGTTCGGCAGGTTCTGCTGCCGGAGCACGAGATGGACCTCGGTGGCGTCAAGGTCGTGCTGCACGACGCCGTGATCGAGGAGGTCTGCGACGCCTGCGGCGAGCGCGCCGTCGTCGTCCCCGACCTGAACGGCCTGATCGTGTCGGCTGCGGTCGCCCGGCTCCTGGAGCCCGTGCGGCTGCGTGGTCGCGAGGTGCGCTTCGTCCGCAAGGCGCTGGGCATGAACGGGCGCGCGTTCGCGAAGGCGATGCAGATCCGCCCCGAGACCCTGTCGCGCTGGGAGCAGGGCATGCAGGGCGTCGGCGGCTATGCCGAACAACTGCTTCGCCACAATGCCTGCGCGTTGCTCCGTGAGCAGTTCCCTGCCGTGCAGTACGACCCGGCCGCGATCGCCCACATGGTGGAGATCGGCGAGGATGCCGATCTCGTGCTCCATCTCCACAAGCAGCAGGGCTGGAGCGCTGCGAAGCTGGCCGCCTGACCACTCGTCACCAGCCGTAGCAGCCACTGCGCCGCACGGAGGAGACGCGACATGCCCCTGACCCGCAGCTTCAAGGACACGGTGACGAGCCTGATGCAGCGTGATCCGGCCTTCAAGGAGGCGCTCCTCGCCGAGGCCACGCAGGCCCTGCTCGGCGGCGACGTCGACACCGGCAAAGCACTCCTGCGGGACTACGTGCACGGCACGATCGGCTTCCAGGCCCTAGGCTCCGCGACCGGCGCCTCCCCGAAGAGCCTCATGCGCATGCTCGGACCCAAGGGCAATCCGCAGGCGAAGAACCTCTTCGCCGTGCTGCACGAACTGCAGTCACGGACCGGCATCTACCTGGAAGTGAGGCCTCGCTGACCCGCGACCGCTGTGGTGAATGCGGGTCGGAGCTGGAGCGCAGGGCCAATCGACGGGAGATCGCGCGGCATGGGTCTGGCCAGCGTAAGGATGGTGCTAACGGTTACTCCGTGCGCGAGCGGGACGGCGGCGTCGAGACCGTGGTGTCGCGGACCGAGCACGCCCGTATCGACGCCATTACTGGAGGCCGAGATCGCCGTCCAGGGCGAGTCGGAGGCTCGCGACGCGGCCGCCGCCTATGCCCCCAGGGTACACCGCCGAACCGGCCTGACCCAAGCCGCCTTCGCCGCCCGCATCGGCGTGCCCCTCGACACCAACCGCAACTGGGAGCAGGGCAAGTGCGCCCCCGCCGGCCCCGCCCGCGCCCCGCTCCGCATCCTGGACCGCGTGCCCGTATCGCCATTGGCAGCACTCGAACAACGGGGCACCTGATGCCGTCGGATCAGCGTTGCCCAACACGGCGGGCTGACTAGTATGATGGCCCCGAAATCTCACGCCGAGCGCACCGGCCGCCCTATTGGTGACATCTCCTTTGTCGCGAAGCACTAGCGGGACCTTCGCCGCCGGCTCTATTCGGGAAAGCGCGGTTTGAAGAAAGCCGAACCGGATGATTGATCGCGTAGGGTTTCCGTGATACACTAAATTTAGTGGTTCCATGGGCAGGCCCTACCTAATCTTGGAGTTGCTTGTTGCGCTGAACGATAATCCGAGCCTCAACCTGTCTGCCTTGGCTGCTTGACTATCCTCGAAACCTGCCGAGGAGTGGCACTCTTTTGCCGCTCTTCTGGGCGCAACCTCTAAATACACCCCTAAGGTATTTGGTCAGCCTGAACAGCAGTTACGTTGACCAAGCGATACGTGTCTTGCAAAGGGTGATCCATGTGATATTCTCTCGGAAAGCGCTTGAAGAATGTTCATGGCTTTCAATCTTTGGCCAATTCAAAGTTTGCGCGGCTGCATTGATTTAGGATACTTTTCCTGTGATGCTGCAGTGAGGTAACTGAGCTTCACCTTGGGACGATGTGTGATACTTGCGATCATCTGCAGAGGCTCAAAAGGTTGGTGAGACCGGAGGTTCACTGCAATGAAGACCTCAGAGATTCGAAAGTTGCCGATTTGGGCTTTGGTGCTCACTGGCATTGTTTTATTTTGGAGTTACCCATCTCAAGCGGCGGAGTTTTGGTTCGAACCGATCGAAGATGGAACAGACATCGCTGTCCTAACCCTTTATGGCGAGATTGTAGACGGAGATGCCGAGAGATTTCTGAACGCCTTAGTGGCATCAATAAAGGAGCGAGGACAGTATATAGATAAAGTAAATTTGTTTTCGCCAGGAGGTAATGCTGCCGAAGGCATATTGATTGGCAGGATTATCAACAAGTATTACTTGGCAACAGAAGCCCCGACTGTTGTTGAAGACGATCTAGCATGCTTTGGTCATCCAGGCAACGTCAAGCAACCGTTTAACTACAGTAAAGACCGCAATTGCATTTGCGCCTCTGCTTGCGCAATTGCTTGGTTAGGGGGAATTGAGCGTTACGGCGTTGCGGGATTTCACCGTGTCTATTCAGTCGATCCGACGGTTAGTGCATCTAGAATGAAAGAGATGCGACGCTTTTTTGATACGGAGATTGACGACTACTTGGCCGAAGTAGCAGCGCCAAGTTTTGTGAAAGAATTGATCGAGCGTTCTGATCAATATGGACTTAGCTTCCCTACCGAGGCTCAACAAGCAGCGCTACTCGAAAATGTGGACCATGCAAATACTGTGTATGCCGGATGTCAAGCGTTCAATATGTCTACGGATCAGAAGACTAATCTTCTCGAGCTCCGCCAAAAGTCAGACCAAAACACGTTGGACGCCAATGAACAGAAGATGTTGGATCATCTAGAATTGGCGTACGAGCAAAGATCTCTTTGTAGAGAACAAATCCGACGGCGCGAATTGTATGAAAGACAAAGCGAGTTGCAGGGTGAATGAAAGAGGAAGATCTCAGCAAGTAGACCCTCAGAGCCAGATATCGCTATTGGGAAAGTTTAATCTTGAAGGTGTCACTGCTGGAATACCAACCAATCCTCGGTCAAGCCCTGGGGGCTCGGTACCGGGTACCATTAACGCCCATTAGCAACTCGGGGGGCTCGGTACCGGGTACCATTAACGCCCATTAGCAACTCGGAAGCGCGCTGGAATACGTTTCACCTCTTCCTTTCCAGCGTGAACGCACGAGCTTCCATGGCTTGCAATCGAGTCTCGTTCGGGCTCCCGTCAGGCCCTCGACGTAGCAAATCGTACAAGGATATTGATCCTATATCTAGGATCTGCTACACCTATCCCATGTCGTCCCGCTCGCGTCCTGCACCCTACCCGCCCCGGCCCGTCGTCGCCGGCCGCAAGGCCAGCGCGATGCGCCGGGTCGCGGCCGGGCAGGATGTCGTGGCCGCCGCACGGGCCGCGCGACTGTCGGTCGAGGACGTCCGGGCCATGCTCGCCTGCGGAAGCGTCGGCCGAGTGCTGGCGACGTGGCGTGATCTGCTGGGACTGATCGACAGCGTGCGACTGCGCCTGCTGCGCTTCATCGGCCTCGTCGTCGTGCTGGAGGCGGTGGAGGAGCGCGAGTCCCGGGTCTGTGCTTGGTTCTTCTCCGAGAGCCAGCGCGGCCGCGATCCGTTCGAGGTGCTGGCCCAGTCGGTGATGCGCATGCTGACGCGCACGCCGCGCGAGCCGCACGGCCGACCTCCGCCGACCCCACCCGGCGCGTGCGATCCGATGTCCGACGCCTACGCCGCCCGTGCCCGTCTGCGCATCGTGGCGATGCTGCGCATGCGCGTCATCGAGGAGATCGCCTGGCGCCGCGCCGACCTCCTGGAAGAGCTGGGCCACGATCCCGAAAAGCCGGTGCCCGGCGCCCTCGACTGGCTGCCCGGGCTCGGTCTGCCACCGATGCCGATGGACTCGGTCATGACGCCCGTGCCGGAGCCCCGCGCCGGACCTTAGACGCGGTCCGCCCGACCTCGCCCCGTCCGCCAACCTCAAGTCTCATCGCCAATCCCTCACCAGCCCCCAGCCGATCCAAGGCTGCCCGGGGCCGATCCCGATTCCACCTTCCTGAACCGACCCCGTGGGGGTCCGGGGGAGCGCGGTGCGCTCCCCCGCCGATCTCCCCTGTCCAAAGCCCCCTGGTGAACTCCGCCCTGCCGCGTTAGTGCCGTTCTCAAGAACAACGGCACCGCCCGAGGCTCGGCCCTTGCCCGACATCCGTCTGGATCGCGTCACGAAGCTGTATGCGGGCGGGGTGCCTGCGGTGAAGGACGTCTCGCTGACCATTCGGGACGGCGAGTTCATGGTGCTCCTGGGGCCGTCGGGCTGCGGGAAGTCGACCACGCTCCGGATGATCGCCGGGCTCGAGAGCATCAGCGAGGGCGATCTCTATCTGGGCGAGCGGCGGATCAACGAGGTCGATCCGAAGGACCGGGACCTCGCCTTCGTGTTCCAGAACTATGCCCTGTTCCCGCACATGACGGTGCGGGGTAATCTCACCTTCGGCATGCGGCTGCGCGGCGTGGGGCAAAGCGAGCAGGAGAAGAAGCTCGCCGAGGTGTCGGCCCTCCTGGGCCTCGCCGATCTCCTGGAGCGCAAGCCCGGGCAGCTTTCGGGCGGGCAGCGGCAGCGGGTGGCGCTTGGGCGGGCGTTGCTGCGCGAGCCCGTGGCCTTCCTGCTCGACGAGCCGCTCTCGAACCTGGACGCCAAGCTGCGGGCGCAGATGCGGATCGAGCTCGTGAAGCTGCACCGGCGGATCGGGCGCACCATCGTGCACGTCACCCACGACCAGGTCGAGGCGATGACGATGGCCGAGCGCATCTGCATCATGCAGGACGGCCGCGTGGTGCAGGTGGGGGCCCCGATGGAAGTCTATCTCAACCCCGCCTCCACCTTCGTCGCCGGCTTCCTGGCGAGCCCGCCCATGAACCTGCTGCCGGCCCGCCTGGAGGGGACCGCCGCCGTCACCGCCCCGGGCTTGCGCCTGCCGCTGAGCGAGAGCCAGGGTGCCGCCCTGGGCCCGTCGCGGGACAGGGAGGTCACGCTCGGCATCAGGCCCGAGGACCTGTCGGCCGACGGCCCGATCCCGGGGAGCGTGCCCATCGACGTCACCACGGTCGCGGTCGAGGCGCTGGGGCCCGAGGCGATCCTCGTCGGCAGTGTCGGCGAGGCCGAGCTGTCGGCCCGCATGCCGGCGGGCTTCACGGCCCCCATCGGGCAGACGCTGCGCCTGTGGCTCGACCCGGCCAGGATCCGCCTCTTCGACGCCACGACCGGGCTCGCCTTGCCCATGCCCCCCGCAACCAGGAGCCTCACATGATCGAGTGGCTCGGCACCGCCAAGCCGGTGATCGCCATGGTCCACTTCCCGGCCCTGCCGGGTGCGCCGCTCTACGACAAAAGGGGCGGCATGGCGGGTGTGATCGAGCACGCCGCGCGCGACATCGAGGCGCTGCAGGGGGGCGGGATCGACGCCGTGATGTTCGGCAACGAGTGCGACCGCCCCTACCAGCTGAAGGCGCCGCCCGAGGGCCTGGCCGCCATGACGGCCGCCGTCGCCGCGCTGAAGCCGATCCTGAAGGTCCCGTTCGGGGTCAACTATCTGTGGGACCCGGTCGCCACCGTGGCACTCGGGGTCGCGACCGGGGCCGTGTTCGCGCGCGAGATCTTCACCGGCCTCTTCGCGTCCGACATGGGCCTGTGGGAGCCGCGCTGTGCCGAGGCGCTGCGCCTGCGCGCCAATTGCGGCCGCGAGGACCTGAAGCTGCTCTACAACGTCAACGCCGAGTTCGCCTCCTCGCTCGACCCGCGCCCGACCGCGACCCGTGCCAAGAGTGCCGTCTTCTCCTCGCTGGCCGACGTCATCTGCGTCTCCGGCGGCATGACGGGCGAAGGGGTGGCGAAGTCCGAGATCGCCGAGGTGAAGCGGGAGGTGCAGGGTGTGCCCGTCTTCGCCAACACAGGCGTGCGGATCGACACCGTGGAAGAGATCTTCAAGGTCGCCGACGGCTGCGTCATCGGCACGCACCTCAAGGTCGACGGCGACACCTGGAATCGGGTCGACGGCGACCGCGTGGCCCGCTTCATGGACAAGGTGCGGAGCATCCGCTGAGCCATGGCCGTCGTCCTCGGCCTCGACATCGGCACCACCTCCACCATCGGCATCCTGATCGACACCGCGAGCCGGACGACGCTCGCGACATCCAGCCGCCCCGTCCGCCTCTACAGCGAGCACCCCGGCTGGGCCGAGGAAGACCCGGCCGAGTGGTGGGCCAACACCGCCGCGATCTGCCGCGAGCTGACGGAGACGACCGGCAGGGTTCCCGAGGCGATCGGCGTCACCGGCATGCTGCCGGCCGTGGTCTTGCTCGACGCCGAGGGCCGGAACTTGCGCCGCAGCATCCAGCAATCCGACGGCCGCACAGGTGCCGAGGTCGCCGAACTGGCGGCAGAGATCGACGAGCCCGCCTTCCTCGCCCGCACCGGTCAGGGGGTGAGCCAGCAGCTCGTCGCCGCCAAGCTCCGCTGGCTCGGGAAGCACGAGCCCGAGACCGTCGCCGCCACCGCCACGCTCTTCGGCTCCTACGACTACATCGTCTGGCGGCTCACAGGGCAACGCAGCCTGGAGCAGAACTGGGCGCTCGAGTCCGGCTTCTACGACCTCGCCACCGCCGACCTCGCCGACGACCTCGTCGCTCTCGGCGGCCTACGCCGTGACCAGCTGCCGCCCGTGCGCCGCTCGTCGGAGATCGTCGGCTGTGTCACGCCCGAAGCCGCCGCGGCCACGGGCCTGCCTGCCGGTACCCCCGTCGTCGCCGGCTGTGCGGACCACATCGCCTCGGCCTATGTCGCAGGCGTCACCGGGCCCGGCGACTGCCTGATCAAGTTCGGCGGGGCCGGCGACATCATGCTGGCGACGGCCGAGCCGAAGCCCGACCCGCGCCTGTTCCTCGATTTCCACATCATGCCCGGCCTGTTCATGCCGAACGGCTGCATGGCCTGCTCCGGTGCGCTCTTGAATTGGTTCGTCGCCGAGCTGGGCGGCGGCCGCAGCCATGCAGAGCTGGACCGCCTCGCCGAGAAGGTGCCGCCCGGCTGCGACGGCCTCGTCTGCCTGCCCTACTTCCTCGGCGAGAAGACCCCGATCCAGGATCCGGCCGCGCGCGGCGTCTTCATGGGCCTCACCCTCGCCCATGGTGCCGGCCACCTCTGGCGCGCTCTGCTGGAGGCGGTCGTCTTCGGCTTCCGCCATCACATCGAGGTCGCTCGTGAGCTGGGCTATCCCGTCACGCGTGTGCTCGCCTCCGACGGCGGGACCGCGAGTGCGGTCTGGATGCAGATCGCCGCCGACGCGCTGGGCCAGCCGGTCCAGCTGCTCACCGGTCACCCGGGCTCGTGCCTCGGTGCCGCTTGGGTCGCCGCCATGGGCACCGGTCTCGCCGACGACTGGGCCGGCGTGCAGGACTATGTAGGGCAGGGCCGGACGGTGCGGCCCGATCCGGCGACGGCAGCGGCGTATGGTGGCGCCTACCGCCTCTACCGCGACGGCTATCTGGCGCTGAAGCCGCTGTTCCGGGGGTGAAACGAAAAAGCCGCCCGAAGGCGGCCTTTGCGGTATCGGAGAGTTGGTGGAGCCGATCGGGATCGAACCGACGACCTCTTGAATGCCATTCAAGCGCTCTCCCAGCTGAGCTACGGCCCCACCTGGGCTCCCGGTTGCCCGGAGCGAGCGCGGCTTCTACGCAAGATGGCCCCCCTTGGCAAGGCCGATCCGGGCGCTTCAGCCGCGCACATTCTCCGGTCTAGCGGGCTTCCTCTTCGTCGATCTCGCCCTCGATGACGTCGGTCATGTCCTCGTCCTCACCGAGCTCCGACGCGTCCTCGATCAGCGCATCGTCCTCGTCCGCGGACTCCTCGGCCTCCAGCGGCACGTCGTCCTCGAGCTCGACTTCGGCCTCTGTGTCCTCGAGCTCGGCGTCCGTCTCCGTGTTCGGATCGGCCACCACCTCCTCGTCGGCCACGGCCGCCGCGCGCGCGGCGGGCCTTGCCCGGCGGCGCGTCAGCACCTCGACATCGAACACCGCCCCGCAGGACGGGCAGACGATCGGCGAGCGACCGAAATCATAGAAGCGGGCCCCGCAGCTCAGGCAGGACCGCTTGGTGCCCCATTCCGGCTTGGGCAAGCGTACTCTCCAAGGGAAAATTGACTGCGACGGGTCGCAAAAAGCGGCGCGTCGCATGGCATGATCGCCTCCCCCTGTCAAAAGCAAAGTGATCGCGTTAAGAGCGCCGCCGCGGGTCCGGCAGCAGCCGCGCCGAGCTCCGCCTAGCCCTTTCCATCTGCGCGGGATGACCTCGATGTTGTTGCGGGCAGCGCCCCATGGCGCCCTGTCCGGCACCACCACGCTGCCGGGCGACAAGTCGATCTCCCACCGGTCCCTGATGTTCGCGGCACTGGCCGTCGGCGAGAGCCGGATCGACGGCCTCCTCGAAGGCGAGGACGTGCTGGCGACCGCGCGCGCCCTGCGGCATCTGGGCGTGGACGTCCGGCGCACCGGCGAGGGCTCCTGGTCGGTACACGGTGTCGGCGTCGGTGGTCTCGCCGAACCGGCCGAGGTGCTCGACATGGGCAATGCCGGTACCGGTGCCCGCCTGCTCATGGGCATCCTCGCCGGCCACGGCTTCACGAGCTTCCTCACCGGCGACGCCTCGCTGCGCTCGCGCCCCATGCGGCGTGTGGCCGAGCCCCTGACCCGGATGGGTGCGACCTTCGTCACCCGCAGCGGCGGCCGTCTGCCGGCGGCGCTCAGCGGTCGTGCCGACCTGCTGCCGCTCGCTTACGAGAGCCCCGTCGCCTCGGCCCAGGTGAAGTCGGCCATCCTGCTGGCCGGCCTGCACGCACCCGGCCGCACCAGCGTGATCGAGCCCGCACCCTCGCGCGACCATACCGAGCGCATGCTCACCGGCATGGGTGCGGTGGTCCACGCCGAGACCCTGCCCGACGGCCGCTATCGCGCCTCGATCGACGGCCAGCCGGAGCTGAAGCCGCAGCACTTCGTCGTGCCGGGCGACCCCTCCTCGGCCGCCTTCCCGATGGTCGCCGCCGCCGTCACGCCAGGGAGCCGCGTGCGCCTCGACGCCGTCGACGTGAACCCGCTGCGCACGGGCCTTCTCCTGACGCTGCAGGAGATGGGGGCCGCAATCACGCTCCACGACGAGCGCCTGGTCGGTGGCGAGCCCGTCGCCGACATGACCATCGTGGGCGGCCCGCTGCGGGCGATCGAGGTGCCGGCGTCGCGCGCCGCCACCATGATCGACGAGTATCCGGTGCTGGCGGTAGGTGCCGCTTTCGCCGAGGGCAACACCATCATGCGGGGCCTCTCCGAGCTGCGCGTGAAGGAGAGCGACCGCCTCGCCACCATGGCCGACGGCCTCGCCGCCTGTGGCGTGAAGGTCGAGGTCTCGGGCGACGACCTCGCCGTCACCGGCGGGCGTGCGCCGAGGGGCGGCTGCCTGATCGACGCCAAGCTCGACCATCGCATCGCCATGAGCTTCCTGATCCTGGGCGGTCGCGCGGTAGAACCGATCGACGTCGCCGGGGCGGAGGCCATCGAGACGAGCTTCCCCGGCTTCCGCGACCTGATGAACGGCCTCGGCGCCGCCATCACCGAGCCCGCACCGTGAGCGGGCCGCTCGTCGTCGCGGTCGACGGCCCGGCCGCGTCGGGCAAGAGCACCCTCGCCAGGCGCCTCGCCCACGAGTTCGGCCTGCCCTTCCTGGACACCGGGCTTCTCTACCGTGCCGTCGGCCGTCGGATGCTGGACGAGGGTCTGTCCCCCGACGACGCGGAGGGTGCCGTCGCGGTGGCGCGGAAGCTCGAGGCGAGCGACGTGGAGCCGTCGCGGCTGCGCGGCGAAGGTGTCGGGCAGCGCGCCTCGCAAGTGGCCGCGATCCCCGAGGTGCGGGCGGCCCTGCTGCCGTTCCAGCGCTGCTTCGGCGGCGATGAGGGTGCCGTCCTGGCGGGCCGCGACATCGGTACCGTGGTGCGCCAGGACGCCACGGTGAAGCTCTTCGTGACCGCGTCCGAGGACGAGCGCGCGCGGCGGCGTCATCAGGAGTTGCAGCATCGCGGCGAAACCCCTACTTTCGAGGCTGTTCTCCTGGAGTTGCGTGAGCGTGATCGCCGCGATGCAGAGCGGGCGGTCGCGCCGCTTCGCGCTGCGGAGGACGCCTGGGTGCTGGATACCACCGATCTCGATGCCGACGCGGCCTTCGACGCCGCCAGGCGGCACATCGAGGCCGCGGCCGGGGCTATGGCCCGCGACCGACGGTAGGCAGGTCTCTCGCCGAGGACTGGCACAACCCTAGCCCGGATCCCGCAACGGATCCGGTTCGGAGCAGACATGAACCAAGCTGTGGAAGCCGCCCAGGGCGGCTCGTCTCTCGACGAATTCCGGGCGATGCTGGATGCCTCTCTCGGCATCTCGTCCCGGCTCGAGGGAACGGTCGTCAAAGGGACGGTGGTCCGGATCGACAATGACGAGGTCGTCGTCGACGTCGGGCTGAAGTCCGAGGGCCGGGTCCCGCTGAAGGAGTTCAGCAACCACGGGCAGCCGCCCGAGGTGAAGCTCGGCGACAGCGTCGAGGTCTATGTCGAGCGGTTCGAGAACCGTTCGGGCGAGGCCGTCCTGTCGCGCGACAAGGCGCGGCGCGAGGAGAGCTGGAACCGGCTGGAGCGCGGCTTCACCGACCAGAGCAAGGTCGAGGGTGTGATCTTCGGCCGGGTCAAGGGCGGCTTCGCCGTCGACCTCGGCGGTGCGGTGGCCTTCCTCCCGGGCTCGCAGGTCGACATCCGGCCGGTGCGCGACATCGGGCCCCTCATCAACAAGCCCGAGCCCTTCCTCATCCTCAAGATGGACCGCCGCCGCGGCAACATCGTCGTGTCGCGCCGGGCCGTGCTCGAGGAGAGCCGGGCCGAGCAGCGCAACGAGCTGCTGGCGACCCTGGCCGAGGGCCAGATCATCGACGGTGTCGTGAAGAACATCACCGACTACGGCGCCTTCGTCGATCTGGGCGGCCTCGACGGCCTCCTCCACGTCACCGACATCAGCTGGAAGCGGGTCAACCACCCGTCCGACGTGCTGCAGGTCGGCCAGACCGTGAAGGTCCAGGTCATCCGCTTCAACCGCGAGACCCAGCGCATAAGCCTCGGCATGAAGCAGCTCGAGGCCGATCCGTGGGAGGGCGTGGAGCTGAAGTACCCGGTGGGTGCGAAGTTCACCGGCCGCGTCACCAACATCACCGACTACGGCGCCTTCGTGGAGCTGGAGCCGGGTGTGGAGGGTCTGGTCCACGTCTCCGAGATGAGCTGGACCAAGAAGAACGTCCATCCGGGCAAGATCGTGTCCTCGTCCCAGGAGGTCGAGGTCATGGTGCTGGAGGTCGATCCCGAGAAGCGCCGGATCAGCCTCGGCCTCAAGCAGTGCTCGCCGAACCCCTGGGAGGCCTTCCTCGAGGCGCACCCGCTGGGCTCGACGGTCGAGGGCGAGGTCAAGAACATCACCGAGTTCGGTCTGTTCATCGGCATCGACAGCGACATCGACGGCATGGTCCACCTGTCCGATCTCAGCTGGGATCAGGCGGGCGAGGAGGCCGTCAAGGGCTTCAGCAAGGGCGATCTCGTCCGCGCTCAGGTGCTCGACGTCGACGTCGAGAAGGAGCGCATCTCGCTCGGCATCAAGCAGCTCGGCGAGGACCCCTTCAAGGCGGCGATCAGCGGCCTGAAGAAGGGCGACCGCGTCACCTGCACGATCAAGGAGACGAACTCCGGCGGCATCGAGGTCGAGACCTCGGGCGGTGCGCTGGGCTTCATCCGCAAGGTCGAGCTGAGCCGCGATCGCGACGAGCAGCGTCCCGAGCGCTTCGCGGTCGGCGAGAAGGTGGATGCCAAGGTCATCAACCTTGACAGCATCAACCGCCGTCTGATGCTCTCGATCAAGGCGCTCGAGATCGAGGACGAGAAGCAGGCGATGGCCGAGTTCGGCTCGTCGGACAGCGGCGCTTCGCTGGGCGACATCCTGGGTGCCGCGATCCGGCAGAAGCAGGAAGAGACGAAGGCCGGCTGAGCCGGGCCGTTCGCAAGTCTCGCATCGGGGGTCGCGCGGGCACGTCGCGGCCCCCTTTGCTTGACGTCACACCTCGCCTTTTGGCACGGTACCCGGGTCGTCGAGCGTTCTTGAGGGACGGCGCCCGGCTCAAAAGAGGCGCCGTGGAGGCATGACCAAGTCGGACCTGATCAAGCGGCTGGCCGATAGCAATCCGCATTTGTACATGCGCGATCTGGAGCGGATCGTCGGCACCGTGTTCGAGGAGATCAGTGCCGCCCTGGCACGGGGCGATCGCGTCGAGCTGCGCGGCTTCGGCGCTTTCTCCGTGCGTGGCCGCAATGCGCGGATCGGTCGCAACCCGCGAACGGGCGATGAGGTGACCGTACCAGACAAGATGGTACCCTACTTCAAGACGGGCAAAGAGCTGCGCGAGCGTCTCAACACGGCGGACTGAGCCGGAGCGCCGGTCCCAACGGGGTGGTTGTCGTCACATGATCCGATTGCTGCGACTTCTCCTGGCTCTCATCGGCCTTGCGGTCATCGTGATGCTGGCCCTCGACAACCGCACGTGGGTCGACATCGTGCTCTGGCCGCTGCCGTTCACGTTCCACCTGCCGATGTACGCGCTGTTCCTGGTCGGCCTGTTCGTCGGCGCCATCCTGGGCGGTGCAGCACTCTGGCTGTCCAGCATGTCGGATCGCGCCGAGGCCCGTCAGCTTCGTCGCCGTGTGCGTGCCATCGAGTACCAGGAGAAGCTGAAGCGCGAGGCGGACGAGCGGGCCGCCGTCGAGCTCGCCAAGCGCAAGACGCAGACGCTGGCCTTGGCGGCGCCGCGCCCCTGACGGGGCGCTCTCCCGTCGTCGTCGACGCGGCGACCGTCGCCGCGTCCCTTCCCTACGCCGACCTTGTCGAAGCCCTCCGTGAGGGCTTCCGTACGGGTGTCGACGTCCCGGTCCGGCATCACCATGCGGTTCCCCGCAGCGATGCCGAGCCGGCGATCCTCCTCCTCATGCCGGCCTGGCAGAAGGACGCCGTCACCGGCGTCAAGATCGTCCACATCGCGTCCGGCAACGAGCGCCGCGGCCTGCCCTCCGTGCAGGGCGTCTACCTGCTGTTCGACGGGCCTACGGGCACGCCGCTCGCCATGCTGGACGGCTATACGCTGACGGTCCGCCGGACGGCCGCCGCCTCGGCGCTGGCCGCCTCGTTCCTGGCCCGGGAGGACAGCGAGAGCCTCCTGCTGGTCGGTGCGGGTGCCATGGCCCCGCATCTGGCCCGCGCCCACGCCACCGTCCGGCCGATCCGCCGGGTCGCCGTCTGGAATCGGACGCCGGAGCGCGCGCAGGCCCTGGCCGACGAGTTGCGCGGCGAGGGCATGGCGGCCGAGGTCGTCACGGACCTCGACGCAGCCCTAGGACGGGCCGACATCGTCAGCTGCGCCACGATGAGCCGCGAGCCGCTGGTGCGGGGCGACCGGCTTCGCGCGGGCACGCATGTCGACCTGATCGGCGCCTACATGCCGACGATGCGGGAATCCGACGACGCCACGATGCGCCGGGCCGAGGTGTACGTGGATACCTACGAGGGGGCGCTGGCCGAGGCCGGCGACATCCTCCAAGCCATCGACGCGGGTGCCATGTCCCGCGACGACATCAGGGGCGATCTGGCCGAATTGTGCCGGGGAATCCGTCAGGGCCGCCGCAGCGCCGCGACGATCACGGCGTTCAAGTCGGTCGGCACGGCACTCGAGGATCTGGTGGCGGCCCGTCTCGTCTATGGCCGCCTGACCGGCGGCGGGTCGGGAAACCCGCCGCCTTAGGGCGTTTTTGCGCTGAGCGGAAACGCTAGCCTCAAGTAGGCCGAAGGCCGGTAGGCAACGAGGACTCCAGACCGAGTTCGGTCGGACCGAACTCGGTCTCGGAGGCTGCTACTGTCCGCCGCCGAGGCTGTGGACGTAGACGGTGACCATCTTCCGGGTCGGATCGTCCAGACGCTGGCCCCAGGCGGGCATCACGCCCATGTGCGGCTTGGTGATCTGGGCGATGATCTGCTCGGGCTCGCCGCCATAGAGCCAGATCTGATCGTTGAGACGGGGGGCACCCATCTCCGGCATGCCCTCGCCGTTCTCGCCATGACAGGAGGCGCAATTGTCGGCGTAGATCTGGGCACCCCGGTTCGCACCCTCGGCATCCGTGTCCCGCTTGGTGAAGGCGAGCACGTGCTGGGCGACGTCCTTGATCTGGTCGGCGGTCAGCACGCCGTCGCCGAACACCGGCATCTGCGTGTCGCGGGTGTCCGGGTCGTCGGCGTAGCGGATGCCGTGCGCGATCGTCGTGTAGATGTCGTCGAGCGTGCCGCCCCAGAGCCAGTCGTCGTCGGCCAGCGTCGGGTAGTTGCCCTGCCCGGCGCCACCCAGGCCGTGGCAGGCGGCACAATTGTTCTTGAAGGTCTTCTCGCCGCCGGCGACGGCGAACTGCTGCAGCTTCGGATCGCTGTTGATCGTGGCGAGATCCGCCGCCTTGATCTTGTCGAGCCACTCGGCCTGTGCGGCCTGGGCCGCGTCCATCCGCTCCTGCAGGTCGATGCGCTGGCTGTTGCCGAGCAGACCCCGCGAGTGGCTGTGCAATGTCGGCCAGGACGGGTAGAGGAACCACCAGACGATCGAGAAGGCGATCGAAACGTAGAAGATGTTGAGCCACCACTTCGGCAGTGGCGTATCGAGTTCCTTGATGCCGTCCCACTCGTGACCCGTGGTATCCGTTCCGGTCACGGCGTCCTTATCGCGTGCGGTCGCCATCGTTATTTCTCCTCGTCGCGGAACGGAATCATGGCGTCGTCGTCCATCTCTTTCTTCCGTCCCGGCCAATAGACCCAGATCACGATTCCGACGAAGAGGAGGAAGAGCCAGACCTGCCAGAACTGGCGCAGCATGCCGAGCGCTCCCTCCATCGACGTCGCTCCTATTGCTGCAGGTCCTCGGCCCGGATGTCGGTGAAGTCCACCATCCGGCCCAGGATCTGGAGATAGGCGATGAGCGCATCCATCTCGGTCAGCTTGCCCGGCTGACCGTCGAAGTCGCCGACGGCGGCCTTCGGATAGCGCGTCAGGAGACCCGACGTGTCGGCATCGGGCGTGGCCTGGGCGAGGAGGTCGGCGCGCGCCTCCTGGATCTGCTCGTCCGTGTAGGGCACGCCGACGATCCGAAGCGTCTTCAGATGGTCGGCGATGTTCGGCACGTCGAGCTCGTTGTCCCGCAGGAACGCGTAGGGTGGCATGATGCTCTCGGGCACCACGCTCTGCGGCTTGATCAGGTGGGCGGTCTGCCACTCGTTCGAGTACTTGCCGCCCACCCGGGCCAGATCGGGACCCGTGCGCTTGGAGCCCCACTGGAACGGGTGGTCGTACATGCTCTCCGCGGCGAGGCTGAAGTGGCCGTAGCGCTCGACCTCGTCCCGGAAGGGCCGGATCATCTGGCTGTGGCAGTTGTAGCAGCCTTCGCGGATGTAGATGTTGCGCCCCATCTGCTCCAACGGGCTGTAGGGGCGGACACCTTGGACCCGCTCGATCGTGCTTTCGATCGTGAACAGCGGGGCGATCTCGACGATGCCGCCGATGGCGACGGTCACCAGGATCAGGACCAGGAGCAGGAAGGCCCTGGTCTCGACCTTCTCGTGTGCACCGATGAGGTTCATGGCCGGTTCCCCCCGCTCACTCTGCCGGCGTCGCGCCGGCGAGGCCCGGAACCATGCCCGGCTCCTCCTCGGCCCGGACACGACCCTTCGCGGTCATCCACAAGTTGTAGACCATGATCAGCGAGCCGATGACGAACAGCACGCCGCCACAGGCCCGGATGACGTAGAAGGGATGCATCGCCTCGACCGTCTCGATGAACGAGAACTGGAGGAAGCCAAGCGAGTCATAGGACCGCCACATCAGGCCCTGCATGATGCCCGAGACCCACATCGCTGTGATGTAGAGCACGATGCCGAGGGTCGCGATCCAGAAGTGCCACTCGACGAGCTTGTACGAATACAGGCGCTGCACTTTCCATAGCCGCGGCACGAGATAGTAGACGGCACCGAAGCTGACGAAAGCGACCCAGCCCAGCGCACCGCTGTGCACGTGGCCGATCGTCCAGTCGGTGTAGTGCGAGAGCGCGTTGACCTGCCGGATCGACATCAGCGGCCCCTCGAAGGTGCTCATGCCGTAGAAGGCGACGGACACCACGAGGAAGCGCAGGACGGGATCGGTACGCAGCTTGTCCCAGGCGCCCGAGAGGGTCATCAGGCCGTTGATCATGCCGCCCCAGGAGGGCATCCACAGCATGATCGAGAAGGTCATGCCCAGCACCTGCGCCCAGTCGGGCAGGGCCGTGTAGTGCAGGTGATGCGGGCCGGCCCAGATGTAGAGGAAGATGAGCGCCCAGAAGTGGATGATCGACAGCCGGTAGCTGTACACCGGCCGGTTCGCCTGCTTCGGCACGAAGTAGTACATCATGCCGAGGAAGCCGGCGGTCAGGAAGAAGCCGACGGCGTTGTGCCCGTACCACCACTGGGTGAGGGCGTCCTGGACGCCGGAGAAGAGCGAGTAGCTCTTGACGCCGAAGAAGGAGACCGGAACCGACAGATTGTTGACGATGTGCAGCATCGCGATGGTGACGATGAACGCCAAGTAGAACCAGTTCGCGACGTAGATGTGCGGTTCCTTGCGCTTCAGCAGCGTGCCGAGGAACACCACGAGGTAGACGACCCAGACCAGCGTCAGCCAGATGTCGACGTACCATTCGGGCTCGGCGTATTCGCGGCCCTCGGTGATGCCCATCACGTAGCCGGTGGCGGCCAGCACGATGAAGAGCTGGTAGCCCCAGAAGAGGAACTTCGCGGTATACGGGCCGCCGAACAGCGAGGCTCTGCATGTGCGCTGCACGACGTACAGTGACGTCGCGAACAGCGCGTTGCCGCCGAAGGCGAAGATGACGGCCGAAGTATGCACCGGGCGGAGACGACCGAACGTCGTCCACTCGAGGCCCAGATTGAGTGCGGGATAGGCCAGCTCGAACGCTATGAACGTGCCGGCAAGGAACCCGACCACGCCCCAGAACATCGTGGCTATCGTGAAGAGCCTGACGACGTCCTCGTTGTAACCGGCGGGGTCGCTCACAGATTGTGCGCCTGCCATTTTATTCCCTCTTCCCACATGGCCGCCAGTCCACCGACGGTCCATGTGCGGCGTGTGATAGGCACGGGTTGAGTCCCGACGGAACTCAAATGCCGAGCCTGCGACAACAGGACCTTGCCAGTTGCCCGCGAAGGCAGGCATTGATCTATGTCAAAGGGCGGACGCGACCGAATGGTCCAGACGTCCCAGGGTGGCGTATCTGCTGCAGGGTTGTTCCAGGTCCGGCGGCAGCCTCGGGGAGCATGAACATGGCGCAGGCAGCGGTGGCGCTCGGCGACGGCGCGAAGGCGACGGTCCGCAAGGTCGAGATCGATCGTCCATGGACGTGGCTGGAGAAGGGCTGGGACGACCTGCGCCGTAACCCGACCATCGGATTCAGCTACGGCCTGCTGGCTGCCGTCACGGGCTACCTGATCACCTACGGCCTCTGGTGGTCCGGCTACTACTACCTGGTCCTGCCCTGCGTGGCCGGCTTCCTCATCGTCGGACCGATCCTGACGGTCGGCCTCTATGAGGTGAGCCGCCGCCAGGAGGAGGGCCTCCACACCACCATGGCTCAGGCGCTTGCGGCGTTTCAGCGCAACCCGACGCAGGTCGCACTCATGGGCCTGGCACTGCTGCTCCTGATGATGGTCTGGGCGCGCTTCGCGACGATCCTCTTCTTCCTCTACTTCGGCATGACGCCGCCCTCGTTCGAGGACCTGTTCGCGCAGACCTTCCTGCAGGCCGACACGATCCCCTTCCTCGTTCTCGGTGTGGGCACCGGTGCGGTCCTGGCGTTCATCGCCTTCTCGATCAGCGCCGTCTCGATCCCGCTGCTCCTCGACCGACCCGAGGCCAACGTGGTCGAGGCCATGGCGAAGAGCTTCGAGGCGGTGCAGGCGAACCTCGCGGCAATGTTGCTCTGGGCCGGGTTGATCGTCGTGTTTATGCTGGCCGGGCTGATCACCTTCTATATCGGCCTGATCGTGACCCTGCCGCTCGTCGGGCATGCCTCCTGGCACGCCTATCGCGACCTCGTCAGGTGGTCGGACAGGCCCTGAACGGAGTCCGTCTGTTAATGCCGACGATCATCTTCAGCGTTGTGATGGGCATCATCAGCCTGCTGGGCCTGTTCATCGCGGCCCGGGCGCACGACACCATGTTCTACTTCTTCGGCATGGTGCTGTTCGTGTTCGGCGTCGCCCTGATCTTCGGCATCGTGCATCGCGCCAGCGCACCGAAGGCGAAGTCGCACTGACGAGCGCCGTCAGGGCGCTTCGAGCACCTTCGCGCACGCCGCCGGCAGGTCGGCCAGCATCAGCGGCGGCTTCGGCGGCGGTGGCGGCACCTTCGGCTTCCACGGCTCGTCGGTGAACCACCAGTCCAGCTCGGCCCCGCAGCCGTCGCCCGACGGCGGCGGCTCCTGATCCTTGCACGTCGCGGCACCCCTGGGGCAGCCCAGCCGGACGTGGAAATGGCGGTCGTGCCCGTACCAGGCGCGCACCTTCCGGAGCCAGGTCCGGTCGCCGTCGGCCGCGTCGCAAAGCGCTCGCTTGATGCCGGGGTGCACGAAGATCCGCGTCACCGCCGGATCGAGCGCCGCGCGCCGAATCAGCGCCATCTGCTTCGGGCCCAGGCGGTTCGGATCGGCGTAGAGCGACCCCTCGACCAGCATCAGGTCGGGCACGAAGGTCTCGCGCTCTGCGTCGGAGAGGCCGCCCGGCGGCATCGGTGTCAGCCAGATGTCGGCGTCGAGGCCGATCTGGTGCGAGGCGTGCCCCGTCCGCATCGGACCACCCCTCGGCTGCGCCATGTCGCCGATGAGCAACCCCGGCCAGCCGTCACTCCTGGCGGCCGCCGCCAGACGCTTGATGAACGCGATGAGATCGGGCGTGCCCCAGACCCGGTTGCGCGACAGGCGCACCGCCTGCCAGCCGGGTCCGTCGACGGGCAGGGCCACCCCGCCTGCGAGGCACCCTTTGGCGTAGCTGCCGATAGGCGCCGGCTTGCCCGGGGCCGGTCCCGTCACATTGCCGAAGAGGGTCTTGGCCGGCTCCTCGGCGCGGCCGGTACAGGCCAGGACGAGGCTGAAGAGGATCCCCAGGAACAATCGCGTCAGGCTCATGCGCCCTATCGTAGCGGTTCGCGCGGTGCGGGAAAGAGTGCCTCCGTCCGGCCGAGCGTCCAGTAGTAGAGGAGCCCCAGCCACTCGTAGGCGGCCTCGTCCAGCTCGTGCAGGCGCATCGAAGGGTCGGTGTTCAGCCCGTAGCGGACCTCCCCGACCGTGCGGTAGTCCACCGGCCAGGGTTCGATATCGGTCCATCCCACACGGCGGAACACTCCGATGGCACGCGGCATGTGCTTGGCACTCGTGACGAGGAGCCAGCGCTCGCCGGGCTTGGGCTGGATCAGCTCGTAGGTGAGGCGTGCGTTCTGGTCCGTCGTTCGCGAGCCAGACTCGAAGGTGACACGGCCCTCCGGCACGCCCTGCTCGCGGAGATAGGCGGCGACGACGGTCGACTCCGTCCAGTCGTCGGACCGCGCCTCGACGCTGCCGCCGCTGAAGACGAGCTTCGCGTTGGGAAAGCGGTTCGCGAACTGGACCAGGGCCGCTACCCGCTCCATCGAATCGGCGAACGCCGGCGAGGACCGTGCCTTCGTCACCTCGATGTCACCGGGCCCTCCCAGCACCACGATTCCCGCGACGTCGGCCGGCGGATCTGCAGGGCGGGGGAAGCGGTTCTCCAGCGGCACCGTCAGCCAGAGCCCGACGGGCATGATGGTGACCAGTACCATGATGCCGATGCCGAAGGTGAGAAGCCCCTTGGCGAGCCCACGCCGTCCTACCCACAAGGCCACGAGTCCGCAGACGGCCACCAGGAGCAGGAAGGTGCTCGGCCGCGTGAGGGACCAGATGGTCTTGCCGAGCCAGAAGGCGATCATGGGGACACACCGCGGACCATGGGACAACCTTGCCGTTCGAGCCCGGTGACGTGGGCCCGTCCGATGGCGTATGTCCCCCGCTCGTCAACTCCGCGACGAAGGATGCGATGATCGCAACCACGGCGACCGAGCAGGCGATGGGCGAGGTCGCCAGCGAGTCGAAGCCGCAGCGGCGCACGCCCTGGTGGCAGACGGCACTGCGGGTCGGCATCAGCCTGGCCCTCGTCGCCTACGTCCTGGAACAGATCGACCTCACCTCGACGGCCAGGATCGTGCTGTCGGGGAACGCCGTCCTGCTGGCACTCGCCTGGGCGCTGTTCGTCGGCGCCCGCTACCTGGCCGCCTTTCGCTGGTACGCGCTGCTGCACGGCCGGCATCCCGAGGTCACCTTCCGCCGCCTCTCGCGCCTCGTGCTGACGACGTCCTTCCTCGGCTATTTCCTGCCGGGCGGTGGCACCGAGGCGATGCGCGCCGTCTCGGCCTCGCGGGCGACCGGCGATCCGGCACTCGTCGTCGCCTCGATGCTGGTGGAGCGGCTCACCGCCACGCTTGCCTTGTTCCTGCTGGTCCTCGTCGGCGTCGCCTGGGCGCCTCTGGAGCTGCCCAAGCTGCTCCTGCCGCTGACCTGGGCAGCCCTCTTGGCCCTGCTCGGCTTCAGCGTCCTGCTGATGCTTCCCTGGCCCAGGCGCGTGTTCGCCGATCTCATGCACCGCGTGAAGCTCGGCGGCCTGTCGCGCCGGGCCGACAAGCTTCTCGCCAGCCTGGACAGCTACAAGGATCAGCCGAAGCTCCTGGTGGCCTCGCTGTTCGTCGGCATCTTCTTCCAGCTGATGCGCGTGATCCCGGTCGCGGTGATCGGCGCCGGTCTCGGGCTGAAGGTGCCGCTCGTCTACTATCTCGTGATCGTGCCGATCATCTTCTTCATCGTGATGCTGCCCATCTCCTTCGGCGGCCTCGGCCTGCGCGAAGCCGGCTACGTCCACTTCCTGGCCGCGGTCGGCGTGACCGCGGATGCGGCCGTCGGCCTGTCGCTCATGACCTACGTGCTGCAGATCCTGGCGAGTGTGGTCGGGGCGTGGGTCTATGCGCGACACGGCCTGGGGATGACCTCGAAGCGCTAGGCCGGCCGGCGGCCGCGGCCGTCGAGGAAGATCTCGGCCCAGATCTCGGTCACGAGCAGCGTCCAGAGCCGCATCTGCCCCTCGAAGCTGCCACCGGTCGGCCAGTCGACCAGTCGCTGTACCTCACCCGGATCGAACCAGCCGCGCCGCTTCACGCGGTCGGCATTGAGCCGCTCCGCCGCCATCCCGCGCAGCACGTCGTGGAACCCGCGCCCGTGCGCCATCCGCATCGGGAACTTCGGCGCGTTCAGCACCTCGGGCGGCACGATCGAGCGCAGCGCACGGCGCAGCACGAACTTTTCCTTGCCGCGATGGATCTTGAGCCGCGTCGGGATCGAGAATGCCAGCGCGACCAGTTCGCGGTCGAGGAAGGGCGTGAAGTGGCGCACACCGCTCGCCGCCAGCGTCCGCTCGATCTTGGGCAGCCAGCGCGCCACGCCGTCCTGAAAGCCGGCGTGCAGCACGCGATTGACGATCTCCCCGTCCGCCCGGCCGAGATTGGGCACCGGATCCGTCGCCGGCACGCCCGCGACCGCCGGAACGGGGGGTATCTTGCCGCGGAAGTAGCCCCGGTCCATCAGCCGGCCCAGCAGCGACTGCGGCGGCCGGCCTGACTGGGTCAGCGCGTAGAACTCGGCCAGCGGTCCCGCCATCGGCGGCACCAGCCCCATGGCCCACAGCACCTTGTGGCGCGGCATGCCGGCGAACAGGCCGTCGGAGGCCGCCCCGGTGAGCACGAGGTCGACCTCGCCCTGCGCCGCGCGGCCGATCTCCAGGAACTGCGCCGTCTCGGAGCGGGCGATCGGGTTCTCGAGGTGCCAGACCAGTTCCGGCAGCATGGCCGGCAGCCGCTCCGGGTCGACGATCACCTCGCGGTGCTTCGAGCCGACCTTCGCGGCGACGAACCCCGCCTTCATGATCTCGGGATCGTCCGGACCCGAACCCGCGGTGTAGGTGTGGATGGCGAGGTCCGGGGCCACGGTACGCAGCGCGCAGGCGAGACCCATCGAGTCGATGCCGCCGCTGAGCGCCAGCCCGATGCTGCTGCGGCCCTCCGTGCAGCGGCCGACGACGCGCAGGAAGGTCGTGCGGATCCGCTCCTCGGCCGTCGCCTCGTCCATGCCGGCATCGATCGCCAGCGGAGGCAGCCGCATCGACCAGCTCCGGATCAGCTTGCCGGCCGGATCCAGCACCTGGATGGTACCCGGCGGCACGGCCTCGATGCCTCGCAGCAGCGTGCGCGTCGGCGGCAGGTGCTTGGTCTGCTGCAGCACGCGCAGCATCTCGCGGTCGGGCTGCGCCTCGACCGCCTCCAGCGCCAGGAGTGCCTTGTACTCCGAGGCGAACAGCAGGCCGCCGCCGGCCGGGCGGGTGAAGAAGAGGGGCTGGCAGCCGATGAGATCGCGGCCCAGCACCACCTCGCCGCGCCGGCTATCCCAGATCGCGAAGGCGAACGCACCTTCCAGCGTGTCGAACGCCTCCATCCCGCCGTCGCGGTAGAGGCGGAGCAATCGCTCCGACGGGTCGGCCGGCGAGCCGGCGAGGAGCCCGTCGGCGACGATGACGTCGCCGTCCACCGTGGCGGTGTGCGGCGTGCCGCCCGCATAGACGCTGCCGAGCCGGACGCCGGTCGCCGGCACCTGTTCCGAGAATGCCGGGCCGCGATGGCTCAGGCGCTCGGCCATGGCGGCCACGTCCTCGCCGCTCCAGGCGCCGAGCGCCCCCACCAGTCCTGCCATGCCCGTGACTCCTTACCGTTGCCGGCCGTCAGTGACGGCCGAGGGCGTCGACGACCTTCGCCGCCACGGTCGGGGCCGTGGTCAGCTTGACGCCCGAAACGCTGAACAGGCCCCGCGGTCCGCCGGCGGCGCCATGGTCGAGAATGATGTCGTGCGACCGCAGATCCGTCGTGCCGGCCTTCTCCGCCGGCAGCAGGCCGGGGAAGACCTCCAGGATCTCGCCCGGCCGCAGCGGCCCTCCCGGCACGAAGGGTGCAAGATCGGCCAGGGCTGCGGCCAGCGCCGCCTCTGGCACGTTCGGATCATCCAGCGGGCCGTTCCAGGGTGCGTACCAAGTGCCGGCGAACAGCCTGCCCCGCAGCGGCTGGAGGAAAAGGGCGGGTGCACCCGGCCGGTCCGGCGTCACCCCCAATGCCGCCTCGCCCAGCGGCGGGCGGTCGAGCAGGAGGTTGAAGGCCAGCGCCGGCTCGAACAGTTCCGGCCGGTCGCGGTCGAGGCGCCCTGCGACCTCGCGGGACCAGGGGCCGGCGGCATTGACCACGCGCGGCGTCGAATAGGTGGCCCGCGCCGAGCCTTCGGCGACGATGCCGGTGACCTGCCCGTCCGAGGCTTCGAGGCCGACCGCCTCCTGGCCTGTGAGCAGGGTGGCTCCGGCCGTTCGGGCGCGATCCGCCACCGCCCGCAGGAGCGCCTCGCTGTCGGACGTCGTGCCGTCGTACCACAAGGCGGCGGAGGGTTCCGTGCCGCCCATCTCCGGGACGAGGTGCTGCGCTTTCTGGCGGTCGATCACCCGGCCCGCCGGAAGCATCGAGCGTAGCGGCAGACCGCGATTGCGATCGCCCGCCAGTGCCGCATCGAGCGCGAAGGCGGCCCGCATGACGAAGGGCCGCTTCAGGCCCTTGCCGGACAGCGGCATCACGCAGGCCAGCGGGGCCGTCAGGTCGGGAAAGCCCTGCATGAACCAGCGGCGCGCCACCACCGACTCGCGGTGTCTCGTCAGGTCGGCGCTCTGCAGGTAGCGCAGGCCGCCATGCAGGATCCGGAACCAGCTGGCGGTGGTCGCCCCGGCGAGCCGCGGGCCCTTCTCCAGCAGCAGGGTCCGCCAACCCCGCGACGCCCCTCGCTCCGCGATGCAGAGCCCGTGGATGCCGCCGCCGATCACGACGAGGTCGTACGACCCCGTCACTTCAGCCAACCGGCCTCCTCGTAGGAGCGGATCATGTCGGGCAGCCCGTCCTCGGGCAGGATCTTGGGCTCGTAGCCCAGCACGCGGCGCGCCTTGTCGATCTTGAACGAGCGGGTGGAGCGGAACCAGGCGGCCCGCCGGCGGTGGATCGGCGGTGAGATCTTGAACGGCTTGCACACGCCCTCGACCACACCGGCGACACTGTCGAGCAGCCACATCGGCAGCCGGATCGAGGGTGCCGGCACGTTCATCGACTTCGCGAACAGCTTGATGATCTGGTCGACCGTCAGGGCATGGTCGTCGGCGATGATGAAGGCCTCGCCGATGATCCCGTCCTTCTCCGCCGCCAGCAGACAGGCGTCCGACAGGTCCTGGACGTGGATGAAGTGGTAGTAGGCCTTGCCGTCGCCGAACTGGATCAGGCGGCCGCGCTTGATCAGTTGGGCGATCTTGAGGAAGCGCGTCTCGCGCTTGCCGTAGATGGCGGCCGGGCGGATCACGACGACGGGCAGGCCCAGCTCCTTGCCGCGGGCGACCGCCACCTCCTCGCCCTTGAGCTTGGTCAGCTGATAATAGTCGTCGGGCTTGATCGGCGCGTTCTCGTCGGCCGGCGGATTGGCGACGTGGCCGTAGATGCCGATCGTCGACATCTGCACGAAGCGCTTCACGCCGGCGGCGTGCGCCTCCTCGACGATGTTGCGGATGCCGTCGATGTTGACGTCGTAATAGTCCTGCTCCGGCACGTTGGTCGGCCGGTACAGCGCGGCGACGTTCTGCACGATCTCGATGCCGTCGACCGCACGCTTCAGGCTCGCCCGGTCACGCAGGTCTCCGGGTACCAGCTCCAGATTGGGATGCGAGAAGTCGGGCCTGCCGTCCGGCTCGTAGTACATGCCGCGCGTCGGGATCCCCAGCTGCGCATAGTACTGGCACATGAAGCTCCCGGTGAATCCGTTCGCCCCGGTCACGAGTGTGGTTGGCTTCATGCCGCTTTCCGATGGTCGCTGTGGAGAGAGATGCGGGCGTCAGCCCGCGGCGCCGCTGGTGACGAGTTGATAGACGCGGCCGACACTGGCCTTGAAGCCTTCGTAGGAATACTTGTCGAGGACCAACTGTCGCGCCCGGAGACCTCGCGTTCTGCTGTCGTCCGGGTCGTCGAGGGCACGGTTGATCCCGTCCGCGAGCCCGGCCGCCGTGGCCGGCGTCAGGTAGGCGCTCGCGGCATCGAGCACGTTGCTGTGCGTCGGCAGATCCGTCGCCACGATGGGCCGGCCCGAGGCCATGTAGTTGAAGATCTTGAGCGGCGTCACGTGCGGCTCGATGCGCGGCGAGACGAGCACCGATGCCAGACCCATCACCTCCGACATCAGCTCCGGCGGGCGCTGCCCGACGAACCTGATCGAGCTCGCGGCCTGGGTCCGGGCGGCGCGCTGGCGGAGCTTCTCGATCTGCTCATCCTCGCCGCCGACGAGCAGCAGAAGAGCCTCTTTGTGGCGGGCGACGACCTGCTGCCAGCCGTCCACGAGCAGCTCCAGCCCCTGGCGACGATCGAAATTGCCCGTGTAGACGACGAGTGGCCGGTTGCCGACCCTCAGCTCGCCACGCAGCCGCTCCATCACCGCCGGGTCGGGAGCGCGCAAGGACTCCTCCGACGGGATGTCCCGGATCTCGAACACCGGCAGCGAGGGGTTCAGCGACTTCACCATCCCGGTGAGGTAGGGGGCGACGGTCACCGCACAGCTGGCCCAGCGCAGGATCAGTCGGCGCATGGCGACGGCGGCGGGCGCCAGCACCCGCCCGGCGATCCCCGGATGGTCGTTCAGCTGCTGGGCCAGATCCGAATCGAGATCGGCGATGCCCGGTGTGCGGAAGAGGCGGGCCAGCGGGACGGCGAAGAAGGCAGCCTCCTCAAAGGCCTGCACGCCGACATAGCGGCGCTGCATCAAGAGCCGCAGCACGAGTCCGGCGAGCAGCACGTCGTAGAGCAGCTTGGTGGCCGAGAAACCGACCGGAATGTTCCCCGGCAGCGGCAGCCGCCAGGTTCGCCTGATCTGGAGGCCGGGCAGGTCGACATTGTCGCCGTGGGGAAAGGTGGCGAGGTCGACGGCATAGCCGAGGTCGATCAGGGCGCGACTGAGGTTGTAGACGTTGAAGGGCGTGCCCGTGGCCTTGAAGAAGGTCTGCGGGGCCACGAGCAGGACGTCGCCACGCTCAGCCATAGGCGCGCCCGGTCGGCTGGCGCTCGGCCAGAAGGATCACCGGGGCACCGAGAAGTGCAGTGAGGCCCAGTCGCTCGAACAGGTTCTCGAGCCGGGCCGACAATTCCGGCCGCTTCAGCTTCCGATGGACGACCATCGGCAGGAAGAACTGGCGGCGGATGCGGAACGCCTCGAAGCCATGCGCACGAAGAATGCCGCGCAGATGCCCGGCCGTGTGGCAGAAGAAGGGCCTCGTGTTCCCCTCGAGCCGCCGCTTCAGCGCGAAGAGCAGGGGCTCCAGCAGGTTCACGCTGAACAGCGGCGCGAAGTCGAGGACGATCCGGCCCCGCGTGACGCGCGCCATCTCGCCGAGAACATTGTCCAGATCCTCGACATGCGCGACGAGGCGGATCGCCACGACGAGATCGAAGGTCCGATCCGCGAACGGCAGGCGCCGCAGGTTGGCGCAGGCGAAGTGCACCCGTTTCCCCGCGTCGGCGGCCTCGGCCAGCGGGCGGAGGGCGCACACCGGTGCGCTGCCCTGGACGCTGACGTCGTAACCGCGGGCCAGCAGGAACTTCGTGAGCTGGCCGTGCCCGCCGCCGACGTCGAGGGCACTGGCCGGGCCCGTGGGTGCCCGGCCCAGGACGTGCTCGATCGCCGACTGCTGGCGTGCCAGCAGGAATCGGCCGACCGGTCCGGCGAAGCGGGTGGCGTAGCCGTCGCTCGACGTCTCGATGTCGGGCGTGGACGTATCGTGCGGCAGGCCCGATCCCGGCCGCAGACGCAGGCCGACCTGCCGGCGAACGGTGGCGACCAGACCATCGCGCCGCCCGAAGGTCGCTGGGGATACCTTCGCCCGCGCCAGTTCCGCCCTGAGCGATGGCCAGGGTGCATTCGTGTCGGGCTCAACCTTGAGGATCGAGCCGTAGCGCCCGGCCGCCGTCTCGTCGGAGCCGAGCGGCAGCGTGTCCGAGCCGGCAAGGACCGGAACGCCGCGCTTCTCGGCGAGATCGAACAATCCGGGCCGCGGCGTTCCAGCCGGACGGAGCGCGCTGTCGCCGAGCAGAGCGCCCGACAGGGAGCCGTCGGCCAATGCGGCCTCGAGCAGCTTCGCCCTGGCCCCGGACCACTTGCCGAATCCCCATGGGATCACCGGCAGGGCATCCGCCGAGCGCACACGGGCGATCGCCTCGCGCAGGGGCAACCCATCCTCGAATTCGGCATCCACGCCGAGCGCATGGACCTCGAGACCCTCGGCGGTGCGAAGCTGCCGGCCCGCCGTGACCAGCAGGACCGGTCCATCGTCCCGCACCGCCCGCAGCGTGACCCCGTCAGCCAGCGGCTCGATCCGCCAGGAACCGACCCTGTCTTGCGACGCAAGATCCCTGAACGCGTGGTCGCGCGCGGTTTCGGTGAGCAGCAGCCACCCGGGACCGCCAACTGACTTCCCGCCTAGATTCTGTAGAGCGCCGTTCAACCAGCGCGCGGGGTCGTGTCCGGGATAGAGGTGGACATGTGTGTCCACCGCAAGGGGTGCGCTCACCATCCCGCAACCGGCTTTCCCAATCCACTCACCAGCGGGTCGAACCCTCTGCTCGCACGAACCGATTGACCCGCCGCCTGTGCGCGCCAGGATTATCTGACCGCCCCTGCCAACCCCCCGGCCGGTCGTTTCTGCACGTCGAGCGCGGGGCGTGCTCCAGGTAACGGGCACCGTCCCAGCGACCAGCGGGCTTCTCGCATGCCCGTCCACACCTAGCAAGCAGGGATGCCGCGCAACTCCGCGGCGCGCTGTCCGGTGCTTCACCACGTCAATCAGCGGCGAAGAAACCTGTGGCAAAAATCGGACTCGGCAAAATAGTTCCGGCGGCGATCCCGCTCGATCAACGTGGGATCCCGTTCGACCGGATCACCGTAACCGCCGCCGCCCGGCGTCGTCACCTCGATGCTGTCGCCCGCGCGGAGACGGATGCCCTGCTCCTTCGAGAGATGCTCAGGCACGTGGACCGCACCGTCCGCGTAGACGACGCGGATCGCGTTGGGCCGGCCGTCCTCGCCGCCCAGGACGCCCTGCGGCCCGACGCGGCCGTGATCCATGACGAAGGACGCGCGCGCCTCGCCGCCCGTCAGGCGCAGCCGGTAGCGGACCCCGAAGCCGCCCCGGTGCCGCCCGGCACCGCCCGAACCCTCGGCCAGGGCGTATTCCTCGAGCAGCACCGGAAACTGCTGCTCAAGCACCTCGACAGGTGCTGACTTCGAGATGCCGATCGTGGAGCAACCGTGGCTGAGCCCGTCGTGCTGAGCGTTGCCGCCGTAACCGCCACCCGTGATGTGGTACATCACGTAGTTCCGGCCGCGCTCCGGATCGACGCCGCCCAGCGCGAGGTTGCCGCTGGTGCCGGCGGGTGCCGCTGTCACGCGCTCGGGCACCGCCTTCACCATCGCCGCGAACACGGCCTCGGCGATGCGCTGGCTGACCTCCGCCGCACAGCCCGACACCGGCCGCGGGTAGCGGGCATAGAGGAAGGTGCCGCCCGGATCGATGATGCGCAGCGGCTCGAACATGCCGGCATTGATCGGCACGTCCGGGAAAATGTGCTTGATCGCGAGGTAGATCGACGAGCGCGTCGTCGCGATGACGCTGTTCATCGGCCCCTGGCAGGGCGGGCTGGAGCGGGACAGGTCGAAGTGAAGCTCCGTTCCCCGCTTCTCGATCCGCAGCCGGACGAAGAGCGGCTCGTTCACCACCCCATCGCTGTCGACGATCGCCTCGCCCTCGTAGATCCCGTCCGGGATCGGCGCGATCCTGGCCCGCATCTGCCGCTCGGCACGGACCCGCATCTCGGCGACCGCTGCCTCGACCGTCGCCACCCCGTAGCGGTCGAGGAGCGCGGTCAGTCGCTGCCGTCCGACATTGAGGGCCGCCTTCTGCGCCTTGATGTCCCCGATCCGCTGCTCCGCAACCCGGATATTCGAAAGGATCAGCTGGTAGATGTCGGTGTTCAGCTCGCCCTTGCGGTAGAGCTTGAGCGGCGGGATCCGCAGCCCTTCCTGCTCCACCTCGGTGGCGGACGCCGAGAACCCGCCCGGCACGGCGCCGCCGATGTCCGGCCAGTGGCCCGTGTTGGCGAGCCAGCAGAACAGCTTTCCGTCGTGGAAGAAGGGCTCGACGAAGCGCACGTCCATCAGGTGCGTGCCGCCGAGATAGGGATCGTTGACGATGTAGGTGTCGCCCTCTTCCGGCGGCTGCGCGCGGCCGGCGGCGATGGCCTCCAGCACCGCCATCGTCGAGTACTGCATGGTGCCGACGAAGATCGGCAGGCCCAGCTCACCCTGGGCGATCAGCTCGCCCCTCGTCGGATGATAGATGCCGTCCGAGCGGTCGTTGGCCTCGGCGATCACCGGCGAGAAGGCTGCACGCGAGAAGGCCTGGTCCATCTCGTTGCAGACCTGGACGAGGCCGTTCTGGATCACGGCGAGAGTGACGGGATCGAGCCGGCTCACGACACGGTCACCACGAGATTGCCCAGACGGTCGCGCCGGGCGCGATCGCCCGGCTCCAGCACGATGGTGCTGTCGAACTGCTGCAGGATCGCCGGCCCGATGATCGGCACGTCGGGCGGAAGCCGGTCACGGGCGTAGACCGGGGTCGCCCGCCAGGTGCCGGCGAACCAGACCCGCCGGTCCGACAGCTGGGCCGCCCGCAGCGAGCGGGCCGGTACCGCGGCGAAGGCCTCCGGCTCGGGCACCCGCCGGCGCCCGATCACGCTCGTCTTGAGGTTCACGAGCATGGCCCCGAACTCCGGCAGCTCGATCCCGAAACGGTCGAGATAGACCCGCTCGAACCGCCGCCGCAGGCTCGCGGCATCGAGATCGTCGGCATCGAGCGGCACGTGGAGAAGATGCGTCTGCCCGCGGAACTGCATGTCGGCGGCGTGCAGGACGGTGATCGTCTCAACCGGCAGGCGCTCCGCCGCGATGCGCTCCCGCCCCGCACTCGCCTGACCTGACAGGATCTCGGCAAGCTGCGCCGGCGTCGTCTGGTCGATCGGCAGGTTCAGCGTGCGCGTGAAATCGTGGCGGAGATCGGCCACGAGGCAGCCGATGGCGTTGATCAGGCCCGGCCGCACCGGGATCAGCAGGCGCGGGATGCCCATCTCGCGGGCGAGGGCGCTGGCGTGGAGGGGCCCCGCCCCGCCGAAGGCGAAAAGGGCGCAGTCACGCGGGTCGTAGCCGCGGGCGAGCGACACCATGCGCATGGCCCCCGCCATGCGGTCGACCGCGAGGCGCAGGACCGCGGCCGCAGCATCGGTGGCATCGAGCCCGAGCGGTTCGCCGACGTGCCGGCCCATGGCCGCGGTCACGGCGTCCATGTCGACCGCCCGATCGACGGCGAGCAGGCTCGCCGGGTCGAGCCGGCCGAGGAGCAGGTTGGCGTCCGTGATCGTCGGCCGCGTGCCGCCGCGGCCGAAGCAGACGGGGCCGGGCACCGCACCGGCGCTCTCCGGCCCCACCTGCAACAGACCCGCGGCGTCGACCCTGGCGATCGAGCCGCCGCCCGCCCCGATGGTGTGCACGTCCACCATCGGGACGTGGATCGGCATCGCGTATTCGAGCTCGAGCTCGTCGCTGACGGCGGGCACCCCGCCCCGCACCAGCGCCACGTCGGTGCTCGTCCCGCCCATGTCGTAGGTGATGATGTCGGGAAAGCCCGCCTGTCGTGCGATCCAGGCGGCCGCCATCACGCCCGAGGCCGGCCCCGACATGACGGTCTTCGCCGCCTCGAGGGCGACGCGTCGCGCCGACACGGTGCCGCCATTGCCCTGCATGACGAGCAGCTCGCCGGCGAAGCCCTTCTCCTCCAGGCCCCGCTGGAGGCGGCTGACATAGCGCTCCAGCACCGGCTGCACGCTGGCGTTCACCGCCGCCGTCGTGCCGCGCTCGAACTCGCGGTACTCGGACAGCAGCTCGTGGGCCAGCGTCACATAGCCGTTCGGCCAGACCCGGCGGACGATCTCGCCGGCGCGCCGCTCGTGCGTCGGGTCGGCATAGGCGTGCAGGAAATGGACGACGACCGCCTCGCAGCCGTCCGCCAGCAGCCGTTGTGCCGCCGCCTCGACGGCCGCCTCGTCGAGCGGCACGATCACCCGGCCGCGATAGTCGATGCGCTCCGGCACCTCGATCCGCAACTCGCGCGGAATCAAGGGCTCGAACACGCCGGTCATGCCGTAGGGATGCGGCCGCGTGCGCCGGCCCAGCTCCAGGCTGTCGCGGAAGCCCTGCGTCGTGATCAGGCCGGTGCGGGCGAGGCGCCGCTCCAGCAATGCGTTGGTGGTGGTCGTCGTGCCATGAACGACCACAGCGAGGTCGGCGATGGCAGCTTCCGCGGCCCCCAGTGCCGCCAGGACGCCTTCGGCTTGGTTCGCGGTGGTCGTGGGCACCTTGGCGACGCGCAGTGCCGCCTGGGTGCCCTTGGCCTCCAGCAGGACCAGATCGGTGAAGGTCCCACCGACGTCGACGCCGACGATCGCCTGCGCGCCGTCCATCCCCATCCCCGCGCGGTGACCCCCGGACGGCCCCATGCTAGAGCGCGCCGCGGGCGAGGAACAGGAGGAGGGTCGACATGCGCTTTGAGGGCCGATGCGTGATCGTGACGGGTGCCGCCCGCGGTATCGGCCGGGCCTGTGCCGAGGCCTTCGCCGCCGAAGGGGCCATGGTCGTCGTCTCCGACATCGATCAGGAGCTGGGAACGGCCACCGCGGCGGCGATCGAGGCGGCGGGCGGCCGGGTGAAGTTCGTGCGCTGCGACGTCGGCGATGCCAGGGACGCCGGTGCGCTGGTCGACACGACCCTCGAATGGGCGTGCCGGCTCGACGTGCTGATCAACAATGCCGGCATCATCCGGGCCGCCGACTTCCTCGATCTGGCCGAAAGCGACTTCGACGCCGTCATCCGCGTCAACCTCAAGGGACCCTTCCTCGTCGGCCAGGCGGCGGCCCGCGCCATGGTCGCGCGCGGCGGCGGTGCGATCGTCAACATGTCCTCGATCAACGGTGTCCTGGCCCTGCCCAACCAGCTTCCCTACGTCGTCAGCAAGGGCGGGATCAACCAGATGACGAAGGTCATGGCGCTGGCGCTGGCCGACAAGAACGTCCGGGTCAATGCCATCGGCCCGGGCTCGATCATGACCGAGATGCTGCAGACGGTGATGGAGAGCGACGAGGCCCGGCGCCGGATCCTCTCGCGCACCCCGATCGGGCGCTGCGGGGAGCCGGCCGAGGTCGCCAAGCTGGCCTTGTTCCTCGCCAGTGACGACGCCAGTTATATGACCGGAACGACAGTCTATGTCGACGGCGGCCGGCTGGCGCTGAACTATACGGTACCGGTCAAGTCCTAGGGTCCGGCCTCGGCTTGACGCCTATTCCGGGCACCACTAACAGCCCGCACTCGCGTCGCGCGCGCCGCCTCGCCTCTTGAGGAGCTTTCCATGGACCGCCCACTCATGCCCAAGGCCACCGCCGTGTGGCTGATCGACAATACGGGCCTGAGCTTCGAGCAGATCGCGGACTTCTGCGGCCTGCACCCGCTCGAGGTGAAGGGCATCGCCGACGGCGAGGTCGCGACGGGCATCCGTGGTCTGGACCCGGTGGGTGCGGGCATGCTGGCCCGCGACGAGATCGCCCGCTGCGAGAAGGACCCGAAGCTCCGGCTGAAGATCTCGCGCTCGATCGCCGCCGACGTGAAGCCGCCGAAGCGCAAAGAGCCGCGCTACACGCCGCTCTCGAAGCGCCAGGACCGGCCCGACGCGATCGCCTGGCTGCTGCGCCACCATCCCGAGATCAGCGACCAGGCGCTCTGCAAGCTGCTCGGCACCACGAAGAACACGGTGCAGGCCGTCCGCGACCGGACGCACTGGAAGAGCCAGGAGATCCGGCCGCGCGATCCGGTGCTGCTGGGCCTGTGCTCGCAGATCGAACTCGACGACGCGATCGCCCGGGCGAAGATGGAGATGGCGAAGGAGGATCCCTCCAAGATCCCGCCGCGCCCGGCCCCGCCGATCTACGACGAGCCCGCCGACTACTGAGCGCCGGAAGGAGTCAGCTCGTGTCGCGCTGGCTGCCGCCGTCGCGCGGCTCGTCGCTGCCCCAGTAGCGACCCGACAACAGCCGGCGGTCGCGCTCGATCATGCCGGCGATCCGGCGCAGCTGATCGGCCACCGCGGTCGGCAGCATTCCCGGCCGCACCAGCACCCGCACCGGCACGTCCGTCAGCAGCTCGTGCTTCAGGTCGACAGTGGCAGGTTCGTTCGACGCGGTCTGTCCGTCGGCCTCGAAGGCCACCACCGGTACCGGCTGACGCCGGCTGTACTGGTCGAGCAGTTGCTCCCGGGTCGGCGGCCGACGCGTACGGGCGACGACACCGGCCGACAGGCGGCGGCGCATGTCGCGCGGCATCTGGTTGAAGAGCTGACGTGCCTGCCGGAGCTTGTCGAGATCCCCGCTCCGTACCGCCCGACGCGCCGCATGGACCAGAAGGTGGTCGGGGCCGCACTCGCGCTCGGCCAGGGGGAGAAGATCCTCGATGAACAGCGCCAAGCCACGCCGCTCACCAGGATAACGCTCGGTCGGCATGGACTCCGCCGCTGTCTCAGGTGATCGTAAACAGCATCTTAAACTTTTTGCACTCCACGTAAACGGTGGGCGGCAATGTCGCCGCACCCTGCCGCGGAGGCAGTGTGGAAGTCAGGCCGCCTGTCGCGGCAGCAGGCGCTCGACGAGACGGATCCAGTAGCTGACCCCCACACCCAGCGCCTCGTCGTTGAAATCGTAATAGGGGCTGTGCAGCTGCTGGCCCGGCCGGTCGTCGCCCGTCCCCATCCAGATGTAGGCGCCGGGCCGCTGCTCCAGCATGAAGGAGAAGTCCTCCGAGCCCATGAAGGGCGGCGGATTCCGCTCGACCCGCTCCTCGCCGACGATCTCGGCCGCCGCGTCCGCACCGAGGTCCGCCTCGGATGCGACGTTGATCGTGGCCGGGTAGCCGTTCTTGATGATCACCTCGGCCTCGATGCCCTGCGCGGCGGCGATGCCGGCGGCCACGTCGCGCAGGCGCTGCTCCAGCTTCGCCTGCGTCTCCTTCTTGAAGGTCCGGATGGTGCCCCACAGCTCCACCCGCTCGGGCACGATGTTGTAGGCATCCCCGCCCGCCAGCCGGGTGACCGAGATCACGGCCTGGTCCAAGGGGTCGACCTCGCGCGCGATCACCGAGTTCAGAGCCTGCACGAGAAGGGCGCCTGCCGTGATCGGGTCGCGCCCCAGATGCGGGGCGGCGGCGTGGCAGCCAACCCCCTTCAGCTTGATGACGAACTCGTCGGAAGCCGCCATGCACGGGCCCTTGCACATGGCGAAGCTGCCCGTTGGCATGTAGGGCCAGTTGTGCAGGCCGAAGACCCGCTCGGCCGGAAAGCGCTCGAACAGGCGGTCACGCACCATCTCGCGCCCACCGCCCTGGCTCTCCTCGGCCGGCTGGAAGATCAGGTAGACGGTGCCGGCGAAATTGCGCTGCTCGGCCAGATAGCGCGCCGCACCCAGCAGCATGGTCGTGTGCCCGTCATGGCCGCAGGCGTGCATCTTGCCGGGCGCGCCCGAAGTCCAGGGCGCTCCGCTCTCCTCGACGATGGGAAGCGCGTCCATGTCGGCGCGCAGGCCGATGGTGCCGCTGCCGCCCTGGCCGCGGATGACGCCGACGACGCCCGTCCGGCCGACACCCTCGTGGATCTCGTCGACGCCGAACGCCTGCAGCTTGTCGGCGACGAAGCGCGCCGTGCCGTGCTCGTCGAACCCGAGTTCCGGGTTCTGGTGCAGGTGGCGGCGCCACGCCTGGAGGTCGTCCTGCCACTCGGCGATGCGGTTGATGACGGGCACGTCGGGCCTCCCGAGCCTCACATCCTCGAAGTATGGCGTTCGGTCCGGCGGGTGACCAGAACCCGCCGCCACAAACGAAAAACCGGGCCCGAAGGCCCGGTTTCCCGCCGTCACTGGCGAGCAGTGCGGATCAGAGCTCGTTGTAAGTGCCGTTGGACCACTTGTACATCACGTACTCGGGGTTCTTCACGTCGCCCTTATCGTTGAAGGCGATCTGGCCGAGCACCGTCTCGAACGTGTTGCCCTTGAGGGCCTCGCCCACCTTCTCCGGGTCGGTCGAACCGGCCTTGGCGACGGCGTCGGCATAAGCCTGGATCGCGGCGTAGGTGTAGAGGGTGTAGCCCTCGGGGTCGTAGCCGGTGGCCTTGAACTCGGCCACGACGGCTTCGGCCGTCGGCTTCTTCCGCGGGTCGGGGGCGAAGGTCATCATGGTGCCCTCGCCCGTGTCGCCGGTGATCTTCCAGAACTCGTCGGTCACCAGCGCGTCGCCGGAAACGAGCGTGGCGCTGAGGCCCTGCTCCTTCGACTGGCGCTTAATCAGGCCGGCCTCGGTGTGGTAGCCGCCGAGATAGATGACGTCGACGCCGGCGTCCTTCAGCTTGGTCACCAGGGCGGAGAAGTCCTTGTCGCCCTGCGTGATCGCCTCGTACATGACCTCCTCGACGCCGCGCGCGTTCAGCTGCTTCTTGAACTCGTCGGCGAGGCCTTTGCCGTAGGCGCTCTTGTCGTGGAGGATGGCCACCTTCGAGCCGAGCTTGTTATCGACGACGTAGTTGGCGGCATAAACGCCCTGCACGTCGTCGCGGCCGCAGGTGCGGAACACGTTGGCGAAGCCCTGCTCGGTCAGCTGCGGGTTGGTCGAGGCGGGCGACATCTGCAGGATGCCCTCCTCGTTGTAGACCGCCGAGGCCGGGATCGAGCTCGACGAGCAGAAATGCCCGGCGACGAACTTCACCCCGTCATTGACGAACTGGTTGGCGACGGCCACCGCCTGCTTCGGGTCGCAGGCGTCGTCACCGACCTCGAGGACCAGCTGCTCGCCGTTCACGCCACCCTTGGCGTTGATGTCCTTCACGGCCATCTCGGCGCCGTGCTTCATCTGCTCGCCGAACGCGGCGTACTGGCCCGTCATCGGGCCGGCGGTGGCGATCTTGATGTCGGCCCGCGCGACACCGCCCGTCACCAGGACGGCGGCTGTCGCACCAAGAAGGACTGCCTTGAGACCACGCATGTTCTGAGGACTCCCTCATCTAACGGTATGGGCTGTCACTTTCGGCGCCGACGGGGCGGCGCCGCGTGCCACGGTTAGTGGCGAGACCTCCGGAGCTTGGCAAGGCCCTTCCACAAGGGAGGGATGCAGATACGCCGCTACTCGACCCCAGGTTTCGCCACGTACGCGAACAGGGACGTGCGCTCGTAGCGCCAGGGATATTGCCGCACGAAGCGGCTCACCCGCGCGATCCGCCAGCTGACGAGACCGATGGCGAGAAGGATCGCGAAGTTCACGAGGAAGCCCACCGGGGCCAGGAGCGTGCCGTCGAACAGGGCGTAGATGAGGAAGCGGTCCGCCAGGGCAAGGCCGAAGCAGGCGGCGACGGCTTGCCAGGCCGGCTTCCAATTGTCCCCGACCGCCCGGCCGGCCAGTACCGCAGCGCCGCCGATCAGCACGACGGTGAGCCCGATGAAGACGGCCGGCGTGGTCCCGAGCAACTCCTCCATGGCCTAGTGCCCGCCTTCGAGATAGGCGGACCGGATCTCGGGATTGGCCAGCAGCTCGGCGCCGGTACCCGACATGATTACCCGGCCGGTCGCCAGCACGTAGCCGCGATGGGCGATCTTCAGCGCCTGATAGGCGTTCTGCTCGACCAGCAGGATGGTGAGCCCCTGCTCGCGGTTGATCTCGACGATGGCCTTGAAGATCTGCTGCACCAGGATGGGGGCGATGCCGAGCGACGGCTCGTCGAGCAGCAGCATCCGCGGCCGCGCCATCAGCGCCCGGCCGATGCAGAGCATCTGCTGCTCGCCGCCCGAGAGCGTGCCGCCCCGCTGGCCGATGCGCTCCTTCAGCCGGGGGAAGAGCGTGAAGACCTTCTGCACGTCGTCGTCGAAGTAGCGACCACCCGATGGCACCGAGCCCATCTGCAGGTTCTCGAGCACCGTCATCCGCGGGAAGATGCGCCGCCCCTCGGGGGCCTGGCTGATGCCGAGATTGACGATGTCGTAGGTCGGCAGGCCCGTGATGTCGCGGCCCTCGAACAGCACGCGCCCCGAAGCCGGTTTCGGGCTGCCGCAGATCGTCATCAAGAGCGTCGACTTGCCGGCCCCGTTCGAGCCGATGATGGTGACGATCTCGCCCTTCGGCACCTCGACCGAGACGCCCTTCAGCGCCTCGATGTTGCCGTAGCGGGTGTGGACGTCCTGCAGGGTCAGCATCAGTCCGTGCCCGCCATCTCGGCGAGATCGTCCGCCACCTCGGGCGGCAGTTCCTCGCTCTCGGGCTCACCGAGATAGGCCTTGATCACGGCCGGGTCGGTGCGGACCTCCTCGGGCGTGCCGTCGGCGATCTTGCGGCCGTAATCCAGCACGATGACGTGGTCCGAGATGCTCATGACCATGCCCATGTCGTGCTCGATCAAGAGGATCCCGATCTTCTCCTCGTCGCGGATCGAGCGCAGCAGCTGCGACAGCTCCGCCGTTTCGCGCGGGTTGAGGCCGGCCGCCGGCTCGTCGAGGCAGAGCAGCACAGGCTCGGTGCACATCGCCCGCGCGATCTCGAGCTTGCGCTGGTCGCCATAGGGCAGCGCCCCGGCCCGCCAGTCGGCCCGGTCGATGAGCCCTGTGCGCTCCAGCCAGAACTTCGCCCGGTCCACCGCCTTCGCCTCGGCCTTGCGGTACACGGGCAGGCCGAGGAGGCCGAAGATCGAGAAGCCCGAGGCCACCATCAGCGCGTTGTGCTGGGCGACGACGAGGTTCTCGAGGGCCGTCATCCCCGAGAACAGGCGGATGTTCTGGAAGGTGCGGGCGAGGCCCTGCCGGGCCACCTTGAAGCCGTCGATCTGCTCCAGCAGCACCGGGCCGTTGCGGCCGTCGAAGGCGAGCTCGCCCACGGTCGGCCGGTAGAAGCCGGTGAGACAGTTGAAGACGGTCGTCTTGCCGGCGCCGTTCGGGCCGATGACGGCCGTGATGTCCTGCTGCCGCGCGGCGAAGGACAAATCGTCCACGGCGACGAGGCCGCCGAAGCGCATCGTAAGATGGCGCACGTCGAGTACGGGCGGGCCCGACATCAGCCGGATCCGTCGCCGGTCGGATGGAGCCGGATCGTGGGCTCGCGCCCGCCGATGAGACCGCCCGGCCGCCAGACCATGATCGCCACCATGGCGGCCCCGAAGATCAGCATGCGGAACTGCTCGAGCTCGCGGCCGAGTTCCGGCAGCACGACGATGACAGTCGCGGCCAGCACCACGCCGATCTGGCTGCCCATCCCGCCCAGCACGACGATGGCGAGGATGATGGCACTCTCGATGAAGGTGAAGCTCTCGGGGCTGATGAAGCCCTGGCGCGTGGCGAAGAACGACCCGGCGAAACCGCCGAACATGGCACCGAGAGCGAAGGCGGTCAGCTTCGTGTGCGTCGGGTTGATGCCCAGAGCCTTGCAGGCGATCTCGTCCTCGCGCAGCGCCTCCCAGGCCCGCCCGATGGGCAGCCGACGCAGGCGCAGCACGACGAAGTTGGTGATCAGTGCCAACACCAGGATCAGGAAGTAGAGGAAGATGATCCGGTGCTCGCTGGCATACTCGATGCCGAAGAACTGGTGGAACGCGGTCTCTCCCTCGGGCGGGTTGCGGGTGAACTCGAGCCCGAAGAACGAAGGACGCGGTACGTTGCTGATGCCGTTGGGTCCGCCCGTCACCGGCTGCCAGTTGAGCAGCACGATGCGGATGATCTCGCCGAAGCCCAGCGTCACGATGGCGAGATAGTCGCCGCGCAGCCGCAGCACCGGGAAGCCCAGCGTGATGCCGAACGTGGCGGCGAAGATCCCGGCCAGCGGCAGGCAGATCCAGAAGCCGAGATCGAAATGCGTCGCCAGCAGAGCGTAGGAATATGCGCCGACGGCATAGAAGGCGACATAGCCGAGGTCGAGCAGGCCGGCGAGGCCGACCACGATGTTCAAGCCCCAGCCCAGCATGACGTAGATCAGCACCGTGGTGCCGACATCGATCGTGTAGCGGCTGGAGAAGGGCAGGAACGGCATGATGATCGCGAAGATGAGGCCCGCCGCCCCCAGCACCTTGGCGTGGCTGCTGATCGCGTCGCCGATCTTGCCGAAGAACGCGGCCGGCACGCCGCCGAGCCCCCGGCTCGCCACCCAGGCCGTCAGCAGCAGCCGGCCGCCGAAGACGATGGCGGCACCCACCAGCACCCATTTCAGGTGGAAGTCCAGCGACATGCCGCCCGTGCTCGAGACGGTTTCCATGCCGAGCAGCGGCATCAGGAGAACGAAGGTCAGCGCGGCCGCAATGGCCGCGTCCTTGACCGCGGCACCCCAGTCGACGGTGGCCGTGGAAGGGGCGACGGCGGCCGTCGTGGTCGTCGCCACGCCGCTCAGACCTTCTCGATTTCGGGGCGGCCGAGCAGGCCCGTGGGCAGGAAGATCAGCACCACGACGAGAATGCAGAAGGCCGCCACGTCCTTGTACTGGATCGTGAAGTAGCCGGACCAGAAGGCCTCGACGAGGCCCAGCACGAGCCCGCCCAGCATGGCACCCGGGATCGAGCCGATGCCGCCCAGCACGGCCGCGGTGAACGCCTTCACCCCGGCGAGGAAGCCGATGAAGAAGTCGATCACGCCGTAGTAGAGCGTCGCCATCAGACCCGCGACGGCGGCGAGTGCCGCCCCCATCACGAAGGTCTGCGAGATCGTCCGATCGACGTTCACCCCGCACAGGCCCGCCATCTTCAGATCCTGCTCGCAGGCCCGCTGCGAGCGGCCGAGCGGGGTCGAGCCGATCAGCCAGGAAAAGATGAACATCAGCACCACGGTCAGCAGGATGACGAAGATCTGGATGTAGCTCAGCGTCACCGTGAACCCGCTGCCCTCACCGAACACGAAGCCGCCCTGGATCAGCGGCGGCAGCGGCTTCACCTGCGCGCCCTGGGTGATCTGGACGTAGTTCTGCAGGAAGATCGACATGCCGATGGCGGAGATCAGCGGGGCCAGGCGGAACGAGCCGCGCAGCGGCCGGTAGGCGATGCGCTCCACCGTCCAGCCATAGGCGGCGGTGATGACCATCGCCGCCAGCAGCACGCAGACCAGCGCCAGCGGCACCCACGTCAGGCCGACCATGCCCAGCAGTGTGAAGAAGATGATCGTGAGGAACGCTCCGATCATGTAGATCTCGCCGTGGGCGAAATTGATCATCCCGATGATGCCGTAGACCATGCTGTAGCCGATGGCGATCAGCCCATACATGGACCCGAGCGTGACGCCGTTGATCAGCTGCTGCAGGAAATAATTCATTCTCGGCGTCGTCCCGACCGCGTCGTTGCGCGCGTGTCATGAGCCCTGGCGGCCCTGCAACAGAGCCATGCGCGTCCGCCTTGTCAATCGGCATCCCCGCCCGCCCGGGGGAGCCACCACCGCCCGTTGCCGCTATAGAGCGCCCATGCAACCGATCGTTTCCATCGACCGACTCACCAAGACCTACGCCTCCGGACTGCCGGCGCTGCAGGAGGTCTCGCTCGACATAAGTCGCGGCGAGATCTTCGCGCTGCTGGGTCCGAACGGGGCCGGCAAGACCACGCTGATCAACATCGTCTGCGGGATCGTCAACGCCACCTCCGGCACGGTGACGATCGATGGCGTCGACAATGTCCGCGACTACCGCCGCGCCAGGAGCGTGGTCGGCCTCGTCCCGCAGGAGCTGACGACGGATGCCTTCGAGACCGTCCAGGCCAACGTCGCCTACAGCCGGGGCCTGTTCGGCCGCCCACCCGATCCTGCCCTGATCGAGCGGATCCTCAAGGACCTCTCGCTCTGGGACAAGCGCGCCGCCCGCATCATGACCCTCTCGGGCGGCATGAAGCGCCGCCTGATGATCGCGAAGGCGCTCTCCCACGAGCCCTCCGTCCTCTTCCTCGACGAGCCCACCGCCGGCGTGGATGTCGAGCTGCGTCGCGACATGTGGCAGCTCGTCCGCCGCCTGCGCGCCAGCGGGGTCACCATCATCCTGACGACGCACTATCTCGAAGAAGCCGAGGAGATGGCCGACCGGATCGGCGTCATCAACAAGGGCCGCCTGATCCTGGTCGAGGACAAGGCCGTCCTCATGCGCCGCCTCGGCAAGAAGCAGCTCATCCTCACGCTGCAGGACCCGATGGCGGCGATCCCGGGCGAGCTGGCGCCCTGGAACCTCACGCTTACCGACGGCGGCAAGGAGCTCGACTATAGCTTCGAGGCCAAGGCCGAGGAGACGGGCATCCCGGCCCTGCTCAACCGGCTGAACGACCTCGGCATTGCCTACCGCGATCTCCGCACCCGCGAGAGCACGCTGGAAGAGATCTTCGTCGACCTCGTGAGCGAGCGCGCATGACCGCCCCGGCCTTCGCCTTCAATCCCCACAGCGTCTGGGCGATCTACCGCTTCGAGATGCACCGGGCGATCCGCACCGTCTGGCAGAGCCTCGTCGCGCCGGTCATCACGACCTCGCTCTACTTCGTCGTCTTCGGGGCCGCCATCGGCGCCCACATGAACGAGATCGGCGGCGTCACTTACGGAGCCTTCATCGTGCCGGGCCTCATCATGCTGGCGGTCTTCACCCAGAGCCTCAGCAACGCTGCCTTCGGCATCTACTTTCCCCGCTTCATCGGCACGATCTTCGAGCTGCTCTCGGCCCCCGTCTCGCCCGTCGAGATCGTCGTCGGCTATGTCGGGGCCGCCGCCACGAAATCCATCGCGCTGGGCCTCATCATCCTGGCGACGGCCTCGCTCTTCGTGTCGATCCAGATCCAGCACCCCTTGTGGATGCTGGCTTTCCTGCTGCTGACCTCGCTCACCTTCAGCCTGATGGGCTTCATCATCGGCATCTGGGCCAAGGGCTTCGAGCAGCTCCAGTTCATCCCGCTGCTCGTCGTGACACCGCTGAGCTTCCTGGGTGGTGCCTTCTACTCGATCGACATGCTCCCACCCCTCTGGCGCACGATCACCCTCTTCAACCCCGTCGTGTACCTGATCAGCGGCTTCCGCTGGAGCTTCTACGGCACCGCCGACGTCGCCGTCGGCCTCAGCCTCGGCATGACGCTGCTGTTCCTCTTGGTCTGCCTCGCCATCGTCAGCTGGATGTTCCGCACGGGGTACCGGTTGAAGAACTGAGATGCAGGACCGGCCGACCAGCCACTGCTTCGACGTCGACGCCTACTGCCGTATGGCGGAGATCGGCATCTTCACGCGCGAAGACCGGTTGGAACTCATCGACGGAATCGTCTTTGACATGACGCCCGTCAGTGACGTTCACGCAGCCGCGACGGACAGTCTCGTCGAGCTCGTCTCACACGCGGCAGGCCGGCTGGCTCAGCTCAGGGTCCAGGGGCCACTCCGGTTGGACGCGGGGACGCAGGTTCAGCCCGACCTTCTGCTGCTCCGCCGCCGCGCCGATCGGTACCGGCACACCGCGGCCACCGCAGCCGACGTCCTCCTCCTCGTCGAGGTCGCGGACAGCTCGCTCGCTTACGATCAAGGCGCCAAGCTCGCCCTCTACGCGCGCCACGGCGTGCCCGAGGTCTGGATCGTCGACCTCGCGAGCCAGGCCGTCGAAGTTTGCCGGTCTCCCGGCCCGCAGGGCTACGCCGAGCGCCAGCGCCTCGACGCGGGGACGATCCATCCGACGCTGGTACCCGAGCTCGCCGTCGATCTGGGGACGTTGTTCCAGTAGCGGGACCGACCGTCACCGCTTCGGCCTCACGATCCCGCGTTCGGCACGCTACGGCGCAACCATCCCGCTCTTTTCCGCTTCATGCCCCGGCAGCAGCGGGGAAGCGGCATGGCGGCGACGGTCGGCTCTGGTGTCACGGCTCTCATCGTCCTCAACTTCTTCATGGCCGACGTGCGCGACGGTCTTGGCCCTTATCTCGCCGCCCTCTTGCAGACCGAAGGCTGGGACACCGCCGCCATCGGCCTCGCGATGACCGCCGGCGGCATCGTCGGCATGCTGGCGACCGTGCCGGCCGGTGCCTGGGTCGACGCCACCCGCCACAAGCGCACGGTCCTCGTCGCCGCCTCGGTCCTCGTCACCGGCGGCTGCCTGCTCCTCCTCTGGAGCACCAGCACCGCGGTCGTCGGTCTTTCCCAGCTCGCCATCCCGCTGGCCGGTGCGGTCATCCCGCCCGCCATCGCCGGCATCTCTCTCGGCATCGTCGGCCCGAAGGCCTTCGACCGACAGCTCGGCGGCAACGAGGCCGCCAACCACACCGGCAACGTCGTCAGCGCCACGCTGGGCGGTGCCGCCGCCTGGTTCATCGGCATCGTCGGCGTGCTCCTCGTCCAGGCTGCGATGACGGTGGGCGCGATCGTGGCCACCCTCGCCATCCCGCCGAAATCGATCGACCATGCGAGGGCCCGCGGCCAGGCATCGGACACGACCGCACCAGAGAAGTTTACCGACCTGCTGCGCTCCGGCCCGCTGCTCGTCTTCGCGCTGACCATGGGCTTCTTCCATCTGGGCAACGCCGCGATGCTGCCGCTGGTCGGCCTGCAGCTGGGGGCCGACGGCGGCTCGGCCGGGTTTTGGCTTTCGGCCGCCATCGTCATCGCCCAGCTCACCATGATCCCGATGGCGTTGCTCACCGCGCGGGTCGCCGGCAGCCGCGGTTACCGCCCCATCGTCGTCGCCGCCCTCCTCGTCCTCCCCATCCGGGCCGCCTGCGCGGCCCTCCTGCCGCCCTTCTGGAGCATCGTCCCGGTCCAGATCCTGGACGGCGTCGGTGCTGGCCTCCTCGGCGTCGCCACCCCCGGCATGGTCGCCCGCATCATGGCCGGCACCGGCCGCTTCAACGCCGGCCTGGGTGCCGTCATGACCCTCCAGGGTGTGGGCGCCGCCCTCAGCCCGGCGCTCGGCGGCTGGGTCGCCGACAAGTTCGGCTACCCGATCGCGTTCGGGGTCCTCGGCGCGATCGCGTTCCTCGCGATCCCGTTATTCATTGGTGTCGGTAACGGGACAGCCGAGCCCGCCCTTGCGGCGGCCTCTTCAGACTGAACGGAAGCATGGGCAATGGCGCCCGGCTTCGCAGCCGGACGCAGACACTCGAATCGAACTGCCCGCTCAGCTGAAATCGATGGATGTGTCGGGCATCCGCGGCTGCTCGCGACCGTCGGGCATGAACGGCTCGTCGTTCAGGCGATCGAGCGCCGCGAACCAAGCCCCCAGGTCTTGGCCCGGCGGCTCAGTGGGCCCATCGCTACCCACTTCGGGTGGGCGGCGTGCATCGTTTAGCACCGGCGATGTTGGTGCACCGCCTCGACCATCACGCGCGTCGTCGACGATCAGGCGACTTCCTTCTGCTTCGCCATCCTCTTCCGCATGTTCGGGTCGAGGTGCCGCTTGCGGAGCCGGATCGCCTTCGGCGTCACCTCGACCAGCTCGTCGTCGGAAATGTAGGCGATCGCCCGCTCCAGGGTCATCTTGACCGGCGGGGTGAGCAGCACGGCGTCGTCCTTGCCGGCGGCCCGGATGTTGGTGAGCTTCTTGGCGCGCAGCGGCTGCACGTCGAGGTCATTGCCGCGGGTGTGCTCGCCGATGATCATGCCCTCATAGACCTTCTCGCCGGCCCCGATGAAGAGCGGCCCGCGCTCCTGCAGGTACCAGAGCGCGTAGGCCACCGACTCGCCCTGGTCGTTCGAGATCAGGACCCCGGTGTGCCGCTGCGCGATCGGCCCGCGATAGGGCTCGAAGGCGTGGAACAGGCGGTTCAGGACGCCGGTGCCGCGCGTGTCGGTGAGGAACTCGCCGATATAGCCGATCAGTGCCCGCGACGGGGCGTGGAAGACGAGCCGCGTCTTGCCGGCCCCGGCCGGGCGCATGTCCTTCAGCTCGCTGCGCCGCGAGGTCAGCTTCTCGACGACGACGCCGGCATATTCCTCGTCGACGTCGACCGTGACCTCCTCGATCGGCTCCAGCTGGCGGCCGTCCTCGTCGGTCTGGAACAGCACGCGCGGGCGGCCGACGCAAAGCTCGTAGCCCTCGCGCCGCATCTGCTCGATCAGCACGGCCAGCTGCAGCTCGCCGCGGCCCGCCACCTCGAACGCGTCCTTCTCCTCGCTCTGCCGCACGCGGATGGCGACATTGCCCTCGGCCTCGCGCATCAGCCGCTCGCCGATCTGGCGCGAGGTGACCTTGCTGCCCTCCTGCCCCGCATAGGGCCCGTCATTGACCGAGAAGGTCATGGCGATGGTCGAGGGGTCGATCGCCTGGGCCGGCAGCGGCTCGCTCAGGGTCGGCTCGCACAAGGTGTCGGCGACCGTCGCTTCCGAGAAGCCCGCGATCGCCACGATGTCGCCGGCCTCGGCCTCGTCGATGGGTGCGCGCTCCAGGCCGCGGAAGGCCAGGATCTTGGTGACGCGCGTCTGCTCGACCGTGTGGCCGTCGCGGCTCAGCGCCTTCAGGTTGGCGTTGGGCTTCAGCCGGCCCGAATAGATGCGGCCGGTCAGCAGGCGCCCGAGATAGGGGTTCGCCTCCAGCGTCGTCGCCAGCATCCGGAACGGCCCCTCGGGGTCGGCGACCGGGGCCGGCACGTGCTTCACGATCAGGTCGAACAAGGGCGCCATGCCGTCGACCGGGTCGCCCATCTCGCGCACCGCCCAGCCCTGCTTGGCGCTGGCATAGACGTGCGGGAAGTCGAGTTGATGCTCGTCGGCGTCGAGGGCGGCGAAGAGGTCGAAGATCTCGTTCAGGACCTCCATCGCCCGCTGGTCGGGCTTGTCGACCTTGTTGATGACGACGATCGGCCGCAGGCCGCGGCGCAGCGCCTTGCCCAGGACGAACTTCGTCTGCGGCATCGGCCCCTCGGAGGCGTCGACGAGCAGCAGGCAGGAATCGACCATCGAAAGGATGCGCTCGACCTCGCCGCCGAAATCGGCGTGGCCCGGCGTGTCGACGATGTTGACCCGCGTGCCGTGCCAGTCGACCGAGGTGCACTTGGCGAGGATGGTGATCCCGCGCTCGCGCTCCAGGTCGTTGCTGTCCATGGCCCGTTCCTGGACCTGCTGGTTGGCCCGGAACGTGCCGGACTGCTGCAGCAGGCGGTCGACGAGAGTCGTCTTGCCATGGTCGACGTGCGCGATGATCGCGATGTTGCGCAGGCTCATGAGTCACCGGTGAAGAGTAACGGGCCGCCGCCGCTGATATAGGGACGCGTGGTGACAGCACCAAGCGCGCCCGGAATGTGCGCATTCGCACATCGGCCAGCGTTACGGCGGCTTATCCTGTCCGTCTCGGTCTCGCAACTGCCGCGCCGGCGACATCGGCGCGCACGAGATGGATGCGGACGATGTGGCCTGTGCGATCCCGATCCGACGTCTGCCCCGGCGACCTGCTGGCGGGAAGCTGGACCCGCGTGGCGCCGGTACGCTGCGCGCCGCAGTCGGACATGGTCGCACTGCCGGGCCTCGGGCCGGCGCATCTGCCGAGACTGATCGTATCATGTGGATCCGCAACACTATCGAGGGGGGAGGCCTTGCGGGCCGCCTCCGCCGCCTGATCGGCCCGCCCGCGGACCCGACATCAGCGGTCCGCGCCGTCATGTTCACCGACATCGTCGGCTTCACCCGGCTCGCCGAAACCCTGGCACCGCAAGCCGTGCACGCCTTCCTGGACCGGCACGTCAGGCTGCTGTCCAAGGCCATCCACGACCATGGCGGGACCGTCGAGAAGGTGGTGGGCGACGGCATGGTCGCCTACTGGGACCTGCGGGACGGGCGCCGACCGCTGCCGGCCCTGCCGGCCGCCCTTCTGATCCGCCGCCTGATCGGCCACGACAATGCCCGCCGTGGCACAAGCGGCGAGCCGCCGGTGCGGCTGCGTGTCGGGCTCCATGCCGGACCGGTCCACCGGGCCCCGCTCGGTGGCCGGCAAACACTCTGTGGCGACACGGTGAACGTCACACAGCGGCTGGAGGATGCCGCCCGGCATCTGCGGCCCGCACCCGAGGTCGCCATCCTGGCGAGCGATGTGGTCGTAGCAGGCGCAGGCGCGGGCTACCGCTTCCGCGACCTCGGCCCGCTCGCGATGCGCGGCCGCGACCAGACGGTCCGTGCCTACGCCCTCGACGATGGCTGATGGTCAGGCGGCGACGGCGGTCGTGAAGCTCCGGTAGGCGTCCCCGAGCTCGGCGACGCCGGCGGCCCGGTTCACCTCCTCGATGCTGCCGACCGCCTTCACCCGCCCCTGGTGCAGGATGACGACGCGGTCGCCCGGCCAGATCTCGTCGATGAGATGCGTGGCCCAGAGCACCGCCAGATGCTCGTCCCGGCACAGTTCGTGGACGTGCCCGACGATGTCCCGCCGGCTGTCCATGTCGAGGCCAACGGTAGGCTCGTCCAGCACCAGCAGGCGCGGCTCGTGCAGCAGCGCCCGGGCGATCTCGACCCGGCGCTTCATCCCGCCCGAGAGCGTACGCACGGGTTCCTTGCGCCGGTCCGACATGGCGAGCCTTGCCAGCACCGTGTCGATCCGTTCGTTCGCCTGCGCCGGCGGCAGGCCGTAGAGGGCTGCCGTGTAGCGCAGGTTCTGTTCGACCGAGAGGTCGAGATCGAGTGTCATCCGCTGGAAGACGACGCCCATGGCGGCCAGGGCAACCCGGTTCTCGGCCTTCAGATCGTGCCCGCAGACGGTGATCTTGCCGCCCTTGGCCTCGAACAGCCGGGTGATCAGCGCCATCAGCGTCGTCTTGCCGGCACCGTTGGGTCCGAGCAGGGCCGTGAACCCGCCCTGCGGCAAGGTGAAGGAGACCTTGTCGAGCGCCGCGGTCTGGCGCGTGTAGGCGTAGCTGAGGTTCTCGACCTCGAGTGCCGGGGTCACGACATCGTCCCGTGCTGGCTGCGGCGTGCCGGTGAACAGGACGCCTCCCCCGCCGTCAAGCCCCGCACCGCCGTTTGCGGCTGGCACCGGATTAGCTCGCGATGTGGGAAAGCTCACAAAGCGGTGAAAAGCGGCGCCGGCAACGCGCGCGTCCTCCGTTCGCACGATTGAGACCCCTCGCGGCCATGCTATCTTGGCCGACCATGAAGGCAGGTGGATCCGGGCCTTGCCATGGGCATCCCGGGAACAAGTCCATCCGTCGTGTCCGCCCAAGAGCATCCGCGCCGCCGCAGGCGGCGTCGCCTGGGAGACCGCCATGTTGCGAACCATCGCGCTGGCACTCGCCCTCCTCTTGGGGGTGGGCAGTCCTGCGTCTGCCGAGATCCTGCTGGGAGCGGCCGCCACGCTGAGCGGGCCGCTGGCCCTGACGGGCCGTGCCAACCAGAAGGCGATCGAAACCGCCGTCGCCGACATCAACGCCGCCGGTGGGCTGGGCGGGCAGCAGGTCCGCCTCATCACCGCCGACGACGGCTGCGATCCTGCCGCGGCGACGGAGACCGCCCAGTCGCTCGTCGACCAGCGCGTCGTCGCCGTCATCGGCCATCTCTGCTCGCACGCCTCCCTGATCGGCGCCGGCGTCTACGAGGGCGTCGGCATCCCGATGATCACGTCGGAGTCGACGCATCCCCGCCTGACCGAGGAGGGCCGGGCCAACGTCTTCCGCCTCATCGGGCGCGACGACGCCCAGGGCCGGCTCGCCGGGCGCTATCTGGCGCACCAGTGGGCCGGGCGGCGGATCGCCATCCTCCACGACGCCAGCACCTACGGCGAGGATCTCGCCATGGCGACGCGCCAGGAGCTGCGCCGGTGGGGCGAGCACGACGTCCTCTACACCCCCTACACGGCCGAGGACGGGGGGCTGGAGCGCACGCTGCAGCTGTTGCGGGACGCCGACGTCGAGGTCGCCTACCTCGCCGCCTACGGCCCTAGTGCGGCCCGTGTCGTGACGGATGCCGCCAAGACCGGCGCCGGCATCCGCTTCCTCGGCGGCGACGGCGTCGCCATGGACGAGTTCTGGTCCGCGAGCGGCCCGGCCGGTAACGGCGTGATCTTCAGCTCGCGCCCGGATCCCTATGGTACCCCTGCGGCGAAGGCGCTGGCGGACCGGCTGACCGTCGACGGGCGAGCGCCCTCCGCATCCGCCGCCGCGAGCTACGCCGCCGTGCAGGTCTGGGCCGAGGCGGTGCGCCGCGCCGGAACGGCAGCCCCGCGCCCGGTCATCGGCGCCCTGCACCGCGGCACCTTCGACAGCGTCGTCGGCCAGGTCCGCTTCGATCCCAAGGGCGACCTCCAGGGTGCCGCCTGGGAATGGCGGATGTGGCGCGACGGCCGCCAGCAGCGCCTGCCGGCCGAGCTCGCGGCCCAGTGACCTGCGGGGTGCCAGCAGCTACCGTCCGCGCCCAACCTGAACGGGGAGCGCCCTGAATGAACACCGAGCGCCGTCTGGCCGAGCGCGGCATCGAGCTGCCGAGCTTGAGCGCGCCTGTCGCGACCTACGTGAACGCCGTGCGCACCGGCAACCTGTTGTTCCTGTCCGGCAAGGGCCCGACCCGGCCCGAGGGCGGCCAGCACACCGGCAAGGTCGGCGGCGGCGTCAGCATCGAGGAGGCCTACGCCCATGCCCGCCTCACCGGGCTCCAGCTCATCGCCGCGATGAAGGCCGAGTTGGGTGACCTCGACAAGGTGAAGCGGATCGTGAAGGTGCTGGGCATGGTGAACGCCACGCCCGAGTTCGGCGATCATCCGAAGGTGATCAACGGCTGCTCCGACCTCTTCGTCGAGGTGTTCGAGGAGCGCGGCCGCCACGCCCGCTCCGCCGTCGGCATGGGCAGCCTGCCCAACCAGATCACGGTCGAGATCGAGGCGATCGTCGAGGTGGAGTGACCTAGGAGGGCGGCAGTTCGGCGCCTGGGGACCAACCGACCTCGGCCAGCCGATCGAGAAAAGCCAGGGTCCGGGCGCGGGCTGCGTGGCTCAGCAGGATGAGCAGGTCGCCCTGCTGCGCCCAGCCGAATGCCCTGCGCACGGCTGCCGTCTCGCTGTCGGCGTCCTCGATGGCATCCGGCGGCACGCCGACCCGCGCCAGTTCGTCCTTCAGCATGGCGGGCACCTCGCCCTCGGCCCTGCCGCGGCGATAGGAGTCCATCTCCTTGATGACGATCCGGTCGGGCTTCAGCGCCCAGACCGCGTCCGCCAGATCGCGGATCTCCTCGTCCGTCCGGTCGCCCGCCTGACCGAGCAGCACGAGCCGCCGCGCGGCCGGCAGCGACGCCACCAGCCGACCCAGCGCCGAGACGCCGTGCGGGTTGTGCGCGAAGTCGACGAGCACGCGCACGCCGCCGATCTCGCGCACGACGCCACGGCCGGGATTGTCCTCCTCCCGCCGCCCGAACGTCGCCAGCGCCTCGGCCATCGCTTCCACGGGCAGGCCCAGCGCATCTGCCGCGGCCAGGGCCGCCGCGGCGTTGGCGAGATTGTGCACGGCCGAGCCGCCGAACGCGATCGGCACGGTGCTGACGTCCTGCACCGGCACCTTGCCGCCGCGACGAAAGAGGACGAGTTGCTCCCCGTCGAGCGCAGCACCGTCGCCACTGAGGGCTGCGGGATCGGTGGCGAACCAGCGAAGCTCGGCACCCGTGGCCCCCGCCCGACTCACGAGCCGGGGATCCTCGGCGTTCAGGACGAGGCGCCCGGTCCCGCGAACCGCATGCGCCACAACCAGCTTCGCATCCGCCAGCGACTCGACGTCGAGGACGCCGAACTCGCCCAGATGGTCGGCTGCGATATTGGTGACGACGGCCACGTCGGCCCGCTGCAGCGGCAGGCCGCGGCGCATGATGCCGCCGCGGGCCAATTCCAGCACGGCGATCTCGACCCGAGGATCGCGCATGGCGAGGCGCGCACCGCCCGGCCCCGAATAGTCGCCCTTGTCGACGATCTCCTGGCCGACCTTCACCCAGTCACTGGTGCACAAGCCCGGCACCTTGCCCGCGGCAGCGACAATCGCGGCCAGGAGGCGCACCGTCGTCGACTTGCCGTTGGTACCGGTGACGATCGCCACCGGGACATCGTGGACACGGCTCCAGTCCACCTCGTCGACGGCGGGCAGGTCGCGCTCGTCGAAGACGAGGCTGCCCTTGCCGATCCCGACCGACACCTTGCCGTCGCCCAGGATGCAGGCGACACCCCGTCGCTCCGCCTCGGCCTGCAGGGCCACCAGGCGCGGCTGCCGCTCGTCCTCGATCTCGGCCCTGATCTTTTCGGCCGTACCTTCGAAGTCGGGCTCCGCCTCGCCCTGCATCACGGCCGAGGCCGCATCGCAGGCCCACTCGTTGACGAGGGTAGCACTGTAAAGGCCGTCCGAGGGTGCGGTCACCGCGAGGCTGACACCGCCCGGGTAGAGGCGGAAGGCGACCTCCTGGTCCGCCCACCCCACCGCCGCCAGCATCCGTGTCGCGGCATCCCGCCAGAGTGCGACGGCACGCTCGGCGACCTCCGGATCGACCTCGGCCTCCAGCACGCCCGCGGGGCGATCCGTGAGCAGGCCCGGACCCGGATGCCGCCGCGAATCGTGCCAGCGCAGCGCTGGACGACGCTCGCTCACGGGACGGGCCTAGTCCTCGTTCTCCGGCTCGCGGGCGAGGCGCACGCCGCGCTCGTCGCGCACGAGGCTGAGACCCTCCATGGTGAAGGTGCGGGGTGCCGGCTCCACGACCTCGGCCAGGGTGGGTGTCGCCTCCGGTGCCGGTGCTTCGGCCTTCGCCCGGTCCTTGCCGAAGTAGATGATCTGCTTCCAGCAGCGGCTGACATTGTCGCCGAAGATCAGCAGCAGATCGCCCGCCTGCGCCTCCTCCAGCGCCGCCTGCACCGCCTCCTGCTCGTCGGGGATGATCGTGATCGTCTTCGGATCGACCCCGGCGGCGAGGAGTGCCGCCTCCAGCTTCTTCGGCACCTCGTCGGGACCGCGGCCGCGCTGGTTGTCGTCGCGTTTGAGGATGTAGCGGTCGAAGCGGTTGGCGCAGATCTTCCCGATCTGCTCGATGTCGACGTCGCGCCGGTCGCCCGGCACGGTCAGCGCCACGATCCGCTTGCCGCGCGGCTGCATGCTCTCGACCAGCCGGCACATCGCCTCGACCGCCGCCGGATTGTGGCCGTAGTCGAGGATGACCTTGAACGGGTGCTCGGTGAACACGTTCATCCGGCCTGGGGCCTGGAAGAACGTCGTGTCGAACGTCCGCAGGCCGTGCCGGATGTCTTCGAGGCGCTTGCCCAGCGAGTAGGCGATGCCGGCCGCGAACATCGCGTTCTGCACATTGTGCAGGGCCCGGCCCTCCATCGTCGCCGGGATCAGATGCGTCCATAGCAAGGGAATGTGGGCCCCCTTGTCGTAAATCGCGATCATGTGCCCGTTGATGCCGCGCTCCAGCACGATGGCACGGCCGCCCGCCTGGACGTGCGCGTGCACCAGCGGGTGCTCGGCACTCATCGTCACGTAGCAGATGTGCTTGGCGTCGGTGTGCGCACCCATCTTGAGGCACAGCTCGTCGTCGGCGTTCAGCACCGCCGTGTCGCGCGCCACCTCGACGATGAGCCGCTTCACCTCGGCCAGCTGTTCCAGCGTGTCGATGCCGCCGAGACCCAGATGGTCGGCCGAGACGTTCAGCACCGCTCCGACGTCGCACCAGTCGTAGCCGAGGCCGCGCCGCACGATGCCGCCACGCGCGGTCTCGATCACCGCGGCGTCCACCGACGGGTCGCGCAGGATCATCCGGGCCGAGACCGGCCCGGTCATGTCGCCCTTCACCGTCAGATTGCCGTCGATGTAGACGCCGTCGGTGGTGGCGAGGCCCACCGTGTGCCCCGACAGCTTCAGGATGTGCGCCACCATGCGCGAGGTGGTCGTCTTGCCGTTGGTGCCGGTGACCGCCGCGATCGGGATCGTCGCCTGCGTCCCCGGCGGGAACAGCATCTGCATCACCGCCCCGGCGACGTCGCGCGGCTTACCCTCCGAGGGTGCCACGTGCATGCGGAAACCCGGGGCCGCGTTCACCTCGCAGATGCCGCCGCCGACGTCCTTGTAGGAGCGGCTGATGTCCTTGGTCAGGAAGTCGACACCACCCACGTCGAGGCCGATCGCCCGCACCGCGCGCACCGCCATCTCGCGGTTGTCCGGGTGCACGATGTCGGTGACGTCGGCAGCCGTACCGCCGGTCGACAGGTTCGCCGTCTTGCGCAGGAAGACGATCTCGCCCGCCGGCGGCACCGTGTCCTTGGTGTAGCCCTTCTCGGCCAGCAGCGTTTCCGCCTGGTCGTCGAACTCGAGCCGGGTCAGCACCTTCTCGTGACCGACACCGCGCCGCGGGTCCTTGTTCACCTCCTCGACCAGCTGCTCGACCGTGCTTCGGCCGTTGCCGACGACGTGGCCCGGCATGCGCTTGCTGACCGCCACCAGCTCGCCGTTCACGACGACCATCCGGTGGTCGAGGCCTTCGAGGAACGTCTCCACGAGCACGCCGCGGCTGTGCTCCTTGGCGAGACCGAAAGCCCTCTTCACCTCCTCCGGTGTGGTCAGGTTGATGCTGATGCCCCGCCCGTGATTGGCGTTCAGCGGCTTCACCACGACAGGGTAGCCGAGGCGCTCGGCCGCGGTCAGCGCCTCCTCCGTGTCGTAGACGAGCCGGTGCTTCGGCACCGGCAGGCCCAGATCCGACAGGATCCGGATCGTCTCCTCCTTGTCCGAGGCGAGCTCGACCGCGATGTGCGGGGTCATGCTCGTGATCGTGGCCTGGATCCGCTTCTGGAAGCGGCCCTGGCCGAACTGGACGAGGCTCTGGCTGTTGAGCCGGATCCAGGGGATGTCCCGCCCCTTGGCGGCTGCCACCAGCGAGCCCGTGCTCGGCCCCAATGCGCGCCGCTGGGCACCCTTGATGAACCGCTCCTTGCGCCGCTCGAAGTCGAAGCCGTCGTCGGCATCGCCGCGCAGGGCCGGCGGCAGGAGATGCGTGATCAGGTCGAGGGCGAGCCGGCCGGCCTCGATGCCGACCTCCTCCTGCTCGTACTCGTAGACCATGAGGTAGCGGCCGGGCTCGCCGGCCGAGCGGGTCTTGCCGAAGCTGACCTGGCAGCCCGCCTCGTTCTGCAGCTCCAGCGCCACGTGCTCCATGACGTGCCCGAGCCAAGTGCCCTCGCCCTCGGTCAGGCGGCGTACGAAGCCGCCGGGCTCGCCGTAGGAGCAGCCGTGCTCCTCCAGGCCCGGCAGGGCCGCGATCAGCCGGTCGTTGAACTCGGGGCCGAGCTTTCCCGACGGCCAGCCTTCCAGCTCGCCCAGGTCCAGCGTGTGCCGGATGACGGGGAACAGGGCGTAGATGTTGGGTCCGACATAGACACTGGTCGCTACGATCCGCATCGGCACCCCTCGTTTCTACAAGGAGGCGGCGCGAGCCTCCCTGGCATCCGCGTCGAATGTTCCACCATGCACCAGGATATGTAAACGCACGCCGATCAGACTGACGGGCTTGCCGCGATCGGCCTCGTCCATCGAGGAATGTTCGAGTTTCGACGCGTCGAGCACGGTGATGCCGCCGGTGCCGACGACTTCCATCCGGTCGTCCGGCCCGAAAAAGGCCGCCGTGTCCTCGTCGAGCCCGAGCCCGATGGCGAACGGGTTGAACGAGAGCGCGCTCAGCAGCCGGCCGATCCGGTCCCGCTGCCTGAAATGCTGGTCGATAATGAAGCGGTTGGTCAGGCCCAGGCCGGGGGCCAGGGTCACCATGTCGGCCCGCGGCGTGGCACCCTCGTCGCCATAGGCGATCATGTGCTCGGACAGGAACGAGGCACCGGCCGACGTCCCGGCGACGTGGCACCCGTCCGCGTTGCGCTGGCGCAGCAGCCGCGCCACCGACGTCCCGCCCAGCGTCGTCGACAGCCGGAGCTGGCTGCCGCCCGTGAGGAAGACGCCCGTCGCACCCTCGATGGCGGACAGGACCGACTCCTGCTCGCACTCCTGCCGCGTCTCCAGCCGCAGCACGGCGATGCTGGGCACCCCCATCTCGCGGAACAGACGCTCGTAGTTGCGCCCCGTCTCCTCGCGCCGCGAGGCGGTCGGGATCACGACGAGCCGCGCCTCCTTGCCGCCGCTGAGCTGGACGAAGCGCTTCAGGATCGGCGCGTTCGCCTCGCGCTCCTCGCCCCCGCCGATCGGCACGATGTAGCCACGCATGCCGCCTTCGCGGACTTTCGCCGGACTCACTTGAACTGGCACTCCGAAGAGGGGTGGATCGGGGAACCCCCGCCGATGCGCCCCGCTACATAGTGACCGGGGCCGGTACGGGAAAGCGGTGCGCCCATGGCAGCATCAGCCCGGACCCGGTAAAAGCCCCTCCCTCACCGAGCCGCGAAGGCCGTCCGTCCATCACCGCAGAAGTCTGGTCGCGATGCACAGGAAGCTGACACCCGGCACGATCGCCCCGCCCTTCTCGAACTACAGCCACGGCGTGCTGACCGAGGCGAACTGCCGCTGGCTCCACATCTCGGGCCAGGTCGGCGTCGGCCGTGACGGGCGGATCCCGGGCGACTTCGCGGCCCAGATGGAGCTCGCCTGCATCAACATGCTGGCCGTGCTGCGCGAGGCGCAGATGGAGCTCGACGACATCGTCAAGATCACGGTCTTCCTCGTCCGCGAGGAGCATGTGCGCCCCTACCGCGAGATCCGCGACCGCATGCTGCAGGGACGTGCGCCTGCGTCCACGCTGCTCGTGGTCAAGGCCCTCGCCCGGCCCGAGCTTCTGGTCGAGATCGAGGCCGTCGCGGCGAAACCGACGACGGTGGCCTGATTGTCCGTCTCGACCGCTCTCACCGCGGCCGACACCGAGGCGTCGGGCGCCCAGCCGCACGGCAATCTGCGTCATCTGGTGATCGGCGCCATCGGCGTCGTCTTCGGCGACATCGGTACCAGCCCGATCTACACCTTGCGCGAATCCTTCGGCGAGGCGGGCGGCCTCGAGGTCGTCGAGGGCTCGATCCTGGGCGTCCTATCGCTGATCTTCTGGTCGCTCCTGATCATCGTCACGCTGAAATACGTCATCCTGATCCTGCGCGCCGACAATCGCGGCGAGGGCGGCGTCCTCGCCATCAGCGCCCTCGGCCTGCGCGGCGTCAAACGCGGCACTTTCGCCCGCAAGCTCGTCGTCGGCTGCTCGATCGCAGGCTTGGCGCTGTTCTATGGCGACGGCCTCATCACGCCCGCCATCTCCGTCCTTTCCGCGGTCGAGGGCCTGGAGACCGCACAGCCGGCGCTGCAGCCCTACGTCCTCCCGATCGCGGTCACGATCCTCACCCTGCTCTTCCTGATCCAGGGCTTCGGCACCGGCCTCGTCGGCCGCCTGTTCGGCCCGGTGATGATCGTCTGGTTCGGCACGTTGGCAGTCCTGGGTGCCACGCACGTCGTGGGCAATCCCAGCGTGCTCCGCGCCCTCAATCCGTACTGGGCCGTGAACCTCTTCGTCACCGAGGGCTGGCAGGCCTTCGTGGCACTGGGTGCGGTCGTGCTGGCCGTCACCGGGGCCGAAGCCGTCTACGCCGACATGGGCCATTTCGGCCGGTTCCCGATCCGCCTCGCCTGGCTGGCCTTCGTCCTCCCCGCCTTGCTGCTGTGCTATTTCGGCCAAGGTGCGATGGTCCTGGCCGACCCCGCTACCGCAAAACAGCCCTTCTTCCACATGGCGGGCGACGCTTGGCTCTGGCCGCTCATCATCCTCGCAACCTGCGCCACGGTCATCGCCTCCCAGGCCGTCATCTCGGGCGTGTTCTCCCTGACCCGGCAGGCGATCCTGCTCGGCTACCTGCCGCGTATGCAGATCCGGCACACCTCGGTGACCGAGATGGGCCAGATCTACATCCCGAGGGTGAACTGGATCCTGGCGATCGGCGTGCTGACCCTGGTCCTGGGCTTCCAGCAGTCGAGCCACCTGGCCGCCGCCTACGGCGTGTCGGTCACCGGGGCCATGGGCCTGGACGCCATCCTCGCCGGCATCGTCGCCGCCTGGATCTGGCGCTGGGGCGTCTTCTGGGCCTCGGTCGTGTTCGGCCTGCTGTTCGCCCTCGATCTCGCCTACGTCCTGGCGAACCTGCTGAAGGTACCCCATGGCGGCTGGTTCCCGCTCATCATCGCGGGCGTCGCCTCGTTCACGGTCGTCACCTGGCGCCGCGGCCGCAAGGTGCTGGCGCAGAAGCTCTATTCGCACGCCCTCACGACCCGGGCGTTCATCGACAAACTCGGCCCGACCACCCAACGCGTCACCGGCACGGGCGTGTTCATGACCGCCAACCCGTCGATCGTGCCGATGGCGCTCCTCCACAACCTCAAGCACAACAAGGTGCTGCACGAGCGAGTTGTGCTGATGAAGGTGGCGGTCGCCGACGTGCCCTTCATCCCCGACGAGAACCGGGTGAAGGTCGAGCGCCTGGGCAAGGGCTTCTTCGGCGTCACCGCCGACTACGGCTTCATGGACAGCCCCGACGTGCCGAAGGCCTTGGAGCAGTGCCGCGACTTCGGCCTCGCTTTGGAGCCGATGGCCACGTCCTTCTTCCTCGGCCGCGAGACGCTGATCCCGACCACGCGGCCGGATCTCAACCCGGCCGAGGAGCGTCTCTTCATTCTCCTGTCCAACACGGCCCTCTCCGCTACGGCCTATTTCCGCCTGCCGCCGGACCGCGTCGTCGAACTCGGCACCCAGGTCGAGGTCTGAACGCGACGGTTGACATGGGGCGGCACCGACCGCTTCGGTGCCGCGCGCCAGTCGAGGGGAATCGTCGCGCCATGTCTCGTCCACACCTGCCGCTGCTCTGCTGCCTCGTTTTGCTGCTCGCTGCCTGCGGCAAGGAAGAGGTGGTGAAGCGCGTCGAGGTGCCGGCCTACGACGTGCCCTTCGCCTGCGTCGCCGACGCCCACGAGGTCGTCCTGCCGGGCGGCCCCGGACTCTCCGCCCCCATGGATCCGCTCCCGGGCTGCCACGCCGCCACACTCGGCAACGTCAAGCTGCCGGGCGGCCATACCGGTCCCGTCACCGTGTTCGGCACCGACCGGATCTGTCATCGCACGGCCGACGGCCTCGCCGTCGACATCGCCCCGCAGGTGGCGGACCAGCTGGCCGAGGCGCTCGAAGGCGAGGCGACCTTCACGAGCGTGTCCGCCGGCGAAGGCTGCCCCTCCTCGGACAGCGGCCAGGCGCTGCGCAGCGCCTTCGGCACCGGCGACGTGCTGGAGGTCGTGAGCATCGGCTGGAAGCCGTACCAGACGCCCGACGGCGACCGTTTCTCCCTGGCCTCCGTGCTCCGCGCCCGCCTCGTCGAGACCGGCTCCGGCAAGGTCGTGTGGGATGCCGTCTGCCCCCTGCCGACCGACGAGTTCAAGGCGGCCACCAGCTTCGCCGACGATGTGGACGGCTCGCCGGCCCTGCAGCGGGCGCTGTCCACCGCCACCACGGTGTGCGCCCAGCAGTTCGCCGGACCGCTCGCCGTGGCGAGCCTCCTGAACTGAAGGCCGCCCCCGCGCTAGTTTCGTAGCGGTGCCCGCGATAGACCCTCCCGACCAATCAGCCGGGAGGCAGCGATGTCGGGCGAAGGCAGGCGGGGTGGACGCGAGGCGCGGCGGGCCGTTCGGACCTCGGTCGCCGTTCGATCGCTGCCGGCATTGCAGCGCAGGATCCCGAACTACGAGGTCCTGAGCCCCGAGCAGATCGACCGCATCCACGACTGTGCCGTCGGCCTGCTGGAAACCATCGGCATCGAGTTCCGCGAGGACGAGGCGCTGGCCAAGTGGCGCGACGCCGGCGCCGCGATCGACGGTGCGCGCGTCCGCATCGGGCGCGACCTCCTGATGGGCCTCGTCGCCAAGGCGCCGGAGCGCTTCACGCTCAACGCCCGCAATCCGGCCCAGTCCGCCGAGATCGGCGGCGACACGATGGTGTTCGGTCCGACCTACGGCTCGCCCTTCGTCCGCGGCTTCGACGGCGAGCGGCGCTACGGCACGATCGACGACCTGAACAACCTGCACAAGCTCGCCTACATGGCGCCGGCCCTGCAGAACACGGGCTCGGTCATCTGCGAGCCGGTCGACGTCGCCATCCCGAAGCGCCACCTGCACATCACGGCCTCGGCCATCCGCCACAGCGACAAGAGCTTCATGGGCCCGGTCACGGCACCCAGCCGGGCCGAGGACGCGGTCCGCATGTGCGAGATCGTCTTCGGCAAGGAGTTCGTCCACGACAACGCCGTCATGGTCGGCCTCGTCAACGGCAACTCGCCGCTGGTCTGGGACGCCACCATGATCGGGGCGCTCCGCGTCTACGCCCGCTCGGGCCAGGCGCTGGTCGTCGCCCCGTTCACGCTCGCCGGTGCCAACACGCCGGCTTCCGCCACCGCCACCGTCGCCGAGCTGATGGCCGAGGCGCTTTCCGCCATCGCCTACGCCCAGCTGGAGCGGCCGGGGGCGAAGATGATCCTCGGCAGCTTCCTCGCCGCCGTCTCGATGAAGTCCGGCGCACCCATGGCCGGCACCGGCGAGCTCGGCCTCATGAACCTGATGATCGGCCAGCTCGCCCGCCGCTACAAACTACCCTGGCGCTCCTCGGGCATGTTGACCGGCTCCAAGATCACCGACGCCCAGGCCGGCTACGAGAGTGCCTTCAACATGCTCCCGATCATGCTGGCGGGTGCGAATTACGTCATGCACTGCGCCGGCTGGACCGAGGCCGGCCTCACCGCCTCCTATGCCAAGTTCATGCTCGATGCCGAGCAGATGGAGATGCTCTGGAAGTTCGGCCACGGCCCCCGCTTCGAGGACTTCGACGAGGCGATGGCAACCGTCGGCGAGGTCGGCCCGGGCGGCCACTTCCTCGGCACCGCCCATACCCAGGCCAACTTCCAGAACGCCTTCTTCATGTCCGACCTGTTCGACAACAACAGCTTCGAGCAGTGGCTGGCCGACGGTGCCAAGGACGCCGCCACCCGCGGCCTCGAAGCCGCCCGCCGCGCCCTGGACGGCTACTCGATGCCCGCCCTCGAAGCCGGCACGGAGCAGGCGCTCGCCGAGTTCATCGCCCGCCGCGAGAGCGAGCTGCCGGACACGCAGGACTGACGGCGCGGGTACGATCTGCTACCCTCGCCTCCGCTATGTCTGTTCCTGCGCGCCGCCGCATGACCGCCGAAGAGTTCCTCGACTGGGCAATGGCCCAGCCGGAAGGCCGACGCTACGAGTTGGTCGCCGGTGAGGTTGTTGCGATGGCGCCCGAGCGTGCGACGCATGCTCGGGCCAAGGCCGCAGCGTTCGATGCTTTGCGCGCGGCCGTCATAGGTGCGGGGCTGCCATGTGAGGCTTTTGTCGATGGCATGGCCGTCCGCGTCGACGACACTACGGTCTACGAGCCCGACGTGCTCCTGCGCTGCGGCGATCCCGCCGACGGCGACTGCATCGAGATCGTCGATCCCGTCATCGTCGTCGAGGTCCTTTCGCCGTCGAGCGGCGGGCGCGACACCGGGGGGAAGCTTGAGGACTATTTCCGCCTGCCCTCCGTGCGCCACTACCTGATCATCAAGACGAGCAATCGGACGCTGATCCACCACGCCCGCGACGAGGCTGGAGCGCTGCAGACCCGCATCGTTCGTACCGGCACGCTTGAACTACAGCCGCCTGGACTGTCGCTGGACGTAGAGAGCCTCTTCCCGCCGGGGGTCTGAGCGTCGCCCACCGACCCGGCGCCCGCCGCCGGCGATATTCCTGGCCCGGTGAGGATTCCCACATCCGCTCCTGCAGCACAGCGGCAAGCTCGCCGGTGCGGGCTTCGCCCGGATGAGGGCGCGGCCGCCGGCTTTCAGGCAGGAGAACGCGGATGCTCGGTTTCAGGTCTGGCCAGACCGCTCTGGCGCTACTGACGCTCGCCACACTCTTGGGCACGCACGAAGCCTCGGCCCAGGTCCTGGCGACGGCGAGCCGGGTCGGCTACGCGACGGCACCCGGCAACATCCCGCTCACCGACGCGGGCAGCACGTCGCTGTCCTTCACCACCAGCGCCAACAACCAGAAGGTGGTCGTCACCTACTCGGCCACCTGCAGCGCCGGCTCGGTGTTCCTGCGGATCAAGGTCGACGGCCACGCGACAAGCCCCGACCAGCTCAGCACCTTCTGCAGCTGGGACTCGGCGCACAACACCGACAATGTCTCGGCCGCCCAGCAGGGTTTTTACGTCGTGCCGACCCACGGCACCCACAAGGTGACGGTCGTCGCCGACCCTGCCAGCTTCAACTTCTTCCTGCACGGCAGCACGACCGTGGTGCAGAAATAGGTCAGCGAGCGGGTGCCGGCGGCTCCAGCGCGGCGCTGCCGTCCGCGTCCGCACCCGACCGTTCCCGCTGCAGGATGTAGAACCCGCTGCCGATGACGATGGCGGCCCCGATCAGCACGTCGGCGTTCGGCCGGTCGCCGAAGACGAGGTAGCCGATCACGATGGCGTAGAGGATCTGGCTGTACTGGAAGGGGGCGACGATGGCCGCTTTCCCGAGCTGGAACGCGCGCGCCACGATCAGGAAGGCGATGCCGCACAACGATCCTGCCAGCACCAGCAATCCGAGCTCGCTAGGCGTTGGCGTCTGCCAGACCCAGGGCAGCAACAGGGCAGTGCCGACGAAGATGGTCCCCTGGCCGCACAGGGTCAGCGACTCGACCGTCTCGTTCTCCATCCGCCGGATCATCGCGTAGCCGAACCCGTTGCAAAGCGAGTTCACCAGCGCCATCGCGGCACCGAGGCCGAGCAGGCCCGCCCCCGGCCGCAGGATGAACAGGACCCCGGCGAAGCCCACCACCACCGCGATCCACACCCGCCAGTCGACCCGCTCACCCAGCAGCGGCCGCGACAGGGCGGCGACGACCAGCGGCTGGCTGAAGGCGATGGCGTAGGCCGTCGCCAGCGGCAGCAGCGAATAGGCGGCAAAGGCGCACACGCCGCCGATCAGCATCGCCACGCCGCGCACCAGTTGCGGCTGCCAGCGATGCGGCGCCAGCCGCCACGCCCGGCCCCGTGCCACGGCGAAGATCGTCGGCGGCAAGAGAGCGAACAGCGCCACGAAGCAGGCGATCTGGACCGGGTGAAGCCGCACGGCCAGCAGCTTCACCAGCGTGTCCATGACGTTGAAGGTGGCAAACGCCACCAGCGCCAGCGTGATCGCGAGAAGCGGCCGCCCCGCACTCATGCCGGCACGGCCCGTACGGCCAGACGCTCGCGATGCAGCACGTAGAGACCGCTGGCGACGATGATCAGCGCCCCTGTCAGCATGCGGGACGAGGGCACGTCGCCGAAGATGAGAAGACCCACGACGATCCCGTAGATCATCTGGCTGTACTGGAATGGCGCCACGACTGCCGCCGGCGTCGAGCGGAAGGCCTGCGCCAGCAGCAGGAAGCCCGAGCCCGCGATGGTCCCGGCCGCCGCCGACATGCCGACCTGCTGCACCGAAGGAGATTGCCAAACGAAGGGAAGTGCGAGGGCGCTCACCATCGCCGTCATCGAGTTGCCGACCAGACCCAGGACCTCCACCGGCTCGCGGCTGCCGAGGCGGCGCACCAGGAGCATGTTCATCGAATGCGCCAGGGCACCCAAGAGGGCCACTAGTGCGGTGATCTCGAAGGCGTGGCTGCCCGGGGCCAGCACCACCAGCACGCCCAAGAACCCGACCCCGACCGCCATCCAGCGACGCCAGCCCACCGTCTCGCCCAGCACCGGCACCGAGAGTGCGGTGATCAGCAGCGGCGAGGCGAACAGGATGGCGTAGACATCCGCCAGCGCCATCCGGGGATAGCACCAGAAGATCGAGACCGTCCCGACATAGGAGATCGCCCACCGCGTCAGCTGCAGGCCCCAGAGGCGGGGCCGCAGCCGCCTGAGCCCGCCGCGCAGATAGCCGATCACCACCACGGCCAGCAACGCGAAGACCGAGTTCATCGCCAGCACCTGCAGCACGTGCAGCCGCTCGCCGAGCAACTTCACGAACACGTCCATGCAGGTGAACATGGCGAACGCCAGCAGCGCCAGACCGATGCCGAGCATCGGCGACCGCACCTGCCCTGCCGCCGCGATCCGGACCGCCATCTGGAAACCCCCGGATTTCCACCATGCCGCCCGTGACCCTGGCACCGCCACTGCTTTCGCGCGAGGGTCACCCCGGAGCGCGCCAAAGCCGACCACAGCGGCATTTCTGCCATGCCGCCGGACCGCCGCGGCATGTCGCGCGGTGACGGTAGGGCGCAGCGCCGGCAGGCGTTCCGCGCTTTACATCAATGTTCCATCATAGAGATGGGAAACTCGACCGATGCAGCAGGCCAAGGACCCGGCGCTCAGCCCCAAGATCGTGATCGTCGGCGGCGTGGCCGGGGGTGCCTCCGCCGCCGCCCGTGCCCGCCGGGTCAACGAGCGCGCCCGCATCGTCGTCTACGAGCGCGACGCCTACATCTCCTTCGCGAACTGCGGCCTGCCCTACTATTTCGGCGGCGAGATCACCGACCGGAACTCGCTGCTCGTCGCCAGCCCCGAGCTGTTCGACGCCCGCTTCCGCATCGAGGTGAACGTCCGCCACGAGGTCCTCTCGATCGACCGGGCGGCACGCACCGTCACGGTGGAGGACCTCGCCACCGGCGGCCGCTTCGTCGAGACCTTCGACAAGCTGATCCTCTCGCCCGGTGCGACGCCCATCATGCCGCCGCTGCCGGGCATGGACGCCATGGGCGTCTTCTCGCTCCGCACCATCGAGGACATGGACCGCATCGCGGCTGCCCTGCCCGACGCCCGAAGGGCGGTCGTCGTGGGTGCCGGCTATGTCGGGCTCGAAGTCGCCGAGCAGTTCGTCCGCCGCGGCCTCGAGGTCACCGTCGTCGAGTTGCAGCCGCAGATCCTGCCCTTCCTCGACCGCGAGATGGCCGAGCCTCTGCAGCGCGAGATCGAGGATCACGGCATCCGCCTGGAACTGGGCCAGAAGCTGGCCGGCATCGACACGGCGGGCGGTGCCGTCACCGCCGCCGTCCTGGCCGACGGCCGCCGTCTCGCCGCCGACCTTGTCCTCGTCGGCATCGGCGTGCGCCCGGTGAACGAACTGGCGAAGGCCGCCGGGCTCGACATCGGAGCTGCCGGCGGTATCGCCACCGACGCCTTCATGCGCACTTCCGATCCCGACATCTACGCCGTGGGCGATGCCGCCGAGTACCGGTTCGGCCCGACCGGTGCGCGCCAGCGGGTCCCCCTTGCCGGCATCGCCAACCGCACCGGCCGCCTCGCCGGCGAGCACGCCGCGACCGGCCACAGCCGCGAGGCCCCGGCCGCCTGGGGCACCTCGATCGTCCGCCTGTTCGGCGCCTCGGCCGGTGCCACCGGCCTCTCGCTCCGCACCGCGGCCGCCGCCGGCATCGAGGCCCGCGCCGTCCACGCCGTCGGCGGCCACCATGCCGGCTACTATCCGGGCGCTCAGACCCTGGCGCTGAAGCTCGTCTACGCCCCCGGCACCGGCAAGATCCTGGGGGCGCAGGCGGTCGGCGGTGCCGGCATCGACAAGCGCCTCGACATCCTGGCCACCGTCCTCCACTTCGGCGGCACGGTCGACGACCTCGCCGCCCTCGACCTCGCCTACGCCCCGCCCTTCGGCTCGGCCAAGGACCCGGTCCACATGGCGGCCTTCGCCGCCCAGAACGATCTCGACGGCCTCGTCCGCTTCGTCCTGCCCGAGACCGACCTCGCCCCCTACCAGGTGATCGACGTCCGCCAGCCCGAGGAGGCCGCCGGCAAGCCCCTGATCGACGCCCCGCACGCGCACGTCGTTCCTTTGGGCCAGCTCCGCTCGCGTCTTTCCGAGATCGACCCCGCGAAGCCTACCGTGCTCACCTGCCGGACCGGCCTTCGCGCCTATGTCGCCGCCCGCATCCTGGCCCAGCACGGCTTCACCGACATCGCCAACCTCTCGGGCGGTGCCGCCATGCGCGACTACGCGCTGCGCCGCGGCAGCGGCGAGCCGACCGCCCACCGCCTGCCCGAGCCCGAGCATCTGGGGAATCTCGAAGCCCTCGGCTGAGGCCGAAGCCGCTCACTGGTGCACCTTGGTGTCGGCGGATGCAGAGCCGCGAAGAGGCCTAGCATGCGCCGGCCCGAGCACCTGCCGTGACGGCCAAGGTCGCTTGCCGCTCGACGGCCCGCTTGAGACCCGCCGGACGGCAGGTGCCGGGAGAGCGGGACGGACCACAGGGTGAAGCGCCAGTGCTTGCCGGCCAGAGCGCCTGTCAGTGAGCGATCCGCACGATCTCCCGGCTCGGGTGACTGTAGCGCAACCCGAGGAGATCCTCATATGCCGTTGCATGCCGGTCTGGACTGGGGCGGTACCCGTCACGCCCTCTGTGTCGTCGACGGGATGGGGCAGGTCGTCGCCCGCTTCGAGGCCTGCCACGATGCGCAGGGCCTGGCCGAGATGCTGGCCCGGCTGCGACGGGCAGCCCCGCCGGCCGAGTTGCCCGTCGCTCTCGAGCGGCCTTCCGGCCTGATCGTCGATGCCCTGATCGAGGCCGGGCATCCGGTGATCCCGATCCACCCCAACGTGGTGAAAGCCTGCCGGCCCCGCTACCGGGCCGCCGGCGGCAAGAGCGATCCGGGCGATGCCTACCTGCTGGCGGATCTGCTGCGCACCGACGGGCACCGCTTCCAGCGGCTCGTACCCGCCTCGGACGAGATCAGAGCCCTGCGCGCGCTCGTCCGCGGCCGCGACGATCTGGTCGCCCACCGCGTGGCGCTCGCCAATCAGCTCCGCAGCCTCTTGGAAAGTTTCTGGCCCGGTGCGGCCGCCGTCTTCGCCGCCATCGACAGCCCGGTGGCACTCGCCTTCATCGGCCGCTATCCGACCCCCGACAGCGCCAGCCGCCTGGGCGAGAAACGCTTGGCGGGGTTCATGGCCCAACACGCCTATTGCGGACGCCGCTCCCCGGCCGAGCTGCTCGCCCGGCTGCGGGCCGCCCCGACCGGCCTCGCCAGCGAGGCCGAAGCCGATGCCATCGCCGCTTGGCGATCCGTCTGCAAAGCAGCCGGTGGCGGAGCCACCGGAGGGGGAGAGCTCGCGCGCACCCTGGTCGCCGTCCTCGAGCGCCTCGTTACCGAGATCGCCAAGCTGTCCTCGCGCATCGAGCAGGCCGTGGCCGACCTGCCGGATGGGAGAATCGTCATGTCCTTCCCGCGCGCCGGACGCGTCTGTGCCGCCCAGGTCCTGGCCGAGCTCGGCGACGTCCGCGAGCGCTTCCCCACAGAGGACCAGCTCGCCGCCGAAGCCGGCGTCTGTCCGGTCACACACGCTTCCGGAAAGAGCCGCGGCGTCGTCTGGCGCTGGGCCTGCAACCACCGCCTCCGACGAGCGATAACCTGCTTCGCCGACAATTCCCGCCACGCTTCCGCCTGGGCCGCCGCCATCTATCGCAAAGCTCGCGACCGAGGCTGCAAGCACCCACACGCCATCCGCATCCTCGCCCGCGCCTGGGTCCGCGTCCTCTGGCGCGCATGGCACGAACGCACCCCCTATGACCCCGACCGCCACGCCGCAGCCCGTAACCTCGCAACCTGACCATCCAAAGCTGGACACAGGGTGTCTCAAGCCTCGACGTGGAAGGCCGGATGATGCGTGATCGCTCCGGCCGCTCCATCATCCGTCAGCCGCAGCGCCAGCACATACTCCTGCGGCACGCCGTCCATGGTGAGTGACGGATCGCTGCGGAACCCGAACCGCTCGTAGAACGCCGGCTCGCCCACCAGCACGCAGCCGGCGGCACCCCGCTTCCGGATCTCGTCCAGCCCCGCCCGCACCAGGGCGGAGCCGATCCCCCGCCGCTGCGACGCGGGTGCCACCGACACCGGCCCCAGCGCCTGCCAGCCCTGCGATCCGTCGGCGATCCCGGCCGGCGAGAACGCGACGTGCCCGACCACCTCGTCGCCCAGCACCGCCACCAGCGACAGGCTCAACGCCCCGTCCCGCCGCAGGCCGTCGACGATCAGCGCCTCGGTGCCCCGGCTGTAGGGGTGGCCGGTGAACGCCGCCTCGGTGATCCGTGCGATCGCCGCGATATCGGCCGGTCGCTCGGGTCGGATCGTCAGGCCGCTGCTCATGGTGCCGTTCATCAGGGCACAATCTAGTCCGATGTGGAGCCCGCAGCACCCTGCATGTCGATCGCTGTGCGCCGGTTCGCGTCGATCGGCGGTGGGCTTCGAGGCACCTTCCGTAACGGTAGCGGCGCCGCGGAACGCAGGGTGCCGATCGTTCGTTCGGCTGGCGAGCGAAGGATCTTTCCATGCGGGCTGTCTGGCTTTCCCGTCTGCTCCTCTTCTGGGCGCTGGTTCTGGCCACGCTCTGGGTAGCGCGGCCGTATGTGCAGACCTGGATGGTCCGGGGCATGGAGCCGAGGCGGATCGTGCCGGCAGGTGACCTTGCCCCGGCCGAGCGCAATGCCATCCAGGTCTTCTCCGCCGAGAGCCCGGCCGTGGCCCTCATCGTCACGCAACGGACGGAGCAGGACCGGTTCGGCCGCACGATGGTGGGTACTGGCACCGGATCCGGCTTCGTCTGGGACGCGGCGGGCCATATCGTCACCAACAACCACGTCATCGACGGTGCTAGGCTGATCGGGGTGCGTCTCGGTACCGAGCGGACGGTCCGGGCCGAGCTCGTCGGCACCGCTCCCGACTACGACATCGCCGTCCTGCGCCCGACCCGGCCGCTGGAGCCGATCGAGCCCATTCCCCTCGGCAGCTCTCACGATCTCGCCGTAGGCCAGCGGGTGTATGCGATCGGCAATCCGTTCGGGCTCAGCCGCTCGATGTCGGTGGGGGTGATCAGCGCCCTCGACCGCCATCTGCCCACCGCCAGCGGTCGCGAGATCCGGGGCGTGATCCAGACCGACGCCGCCATCAACCCCGGCAATTCGGGCGGGCCGCTGCTCGACAGCTCCGGGCGCCTGATCGGCGTCAACACCGCCATCCTCTCGCAGACCGGAAGCTTCGCCGGTATCGGCTTCGCGGTGCCGATCGACGTCGTCAACGAGGTCGTGCCCCAGCTCATCCGGCAAGGCCGGACGTCACACGCCGGGATCGGCATCGCCGCACTCGACGAGACCGCGACGGCGGGCCTGGATCTGCCGGCGGGCATCGTCGTCGCCGACGTGCTGCCCCATTCGCCGGCCGACCATGCCGGCCTGAAGGGGATCGACCGCAGCACCGCTCGCCTCGGCGACGTCATCACCCAGGTGAACGGTGCGCGCGTGCGGAGCGTACCCGAATTCGCCGCGGCACTGACCCCGGCCGGGATCGGCACCACCGTGGAGCTGACCGTCTCGCGCGACGGCGTCACCCGCACGGTTGCCGTCCAGGTGAGCGACCTCGGCTGAGCCGGTCCGGGCCGCCCCATGCCGGCAGCGCCCTTCGAGCATGACGCCACCGCCGACTTCCGGATCGAGCTCACCGGCCACAAGACCCTGACCGCCGGCGACTTCATCTTCGGCTGACGGCACGCCGACGTCGGCAACGGCCGCCGCCAACTCCGGCGGCGGCCGATGGGTCTCAGCCGATGGCGCCGTTGAGGCCGCTGGGGAAGAACCCGCCCTTGGACGTGCCGCCGACATAGACGATCTTCAGCACCTGCTGCGGGCTGCGCGCGAAGGCTATGCCGTTGGCGTCGGTCGGGACGACGTTGACCTTGCCGTTGCGCAGCGGGCCCTGGTCGAGATCGCTGGAGCCGTCGACCGAATCGCGCACGTCGGAGATCTTGTTGGCGGCCGCGGTGAGCCCGGCACCCAGGAGGAGCGTGCGGATCTCGGCCGCGTGGTAGGCCTCGACGGCCAGGATGCCGGCCGCCGCCGCCAAGTAGGTCTTGTTGGCGAGGAGCGGTGCCGCGCCCTTGTAGGCGGTGACGCCCACATCCTCGAAGACGAAGGCGCCCAGCAGGAAATTGTTCTGGTTGGCGAACGGATCGAAGGCACCGAGACCGGCCGCGGCTCCGAGCGCATGGAATGCGGCCGTGAAATCGATCGCGGGCCGGCCCACCTTGGCCGAGCCCAGGGCCTTGCGCAGGAAGAGGACGTGGGCCTTCTCGTCCTGCGCGATCTCCTCGGCATACTGGCGTAGGCGGGCATTGGTGAACGGCACCTTGCGTCCGCCCTTCACCCAGCCACGCCCGCCTCTCCCGTCCGTGTCGGCATTGGCGAGACCCTGCCCGTAGGCGCCGCGCAGATAGTACTCGGCTTCCAGATATTCGAGGTTGAGCGCGAAGTTCAGGATGTCCCAGTCGCTCGGTGCGGCCTCCGCGGACCGCGATGCCAGCGGGGTGAGGGCCGCGCCGCCCAGGGCCGCCGTGGCGACCAGCTGCAGCAGGCTCCGCCGGCCCGCCGGGCGTTCGATGCTCGTCCCGTCGCTCGTCATGAAGCTCTCCTCGACCTCGCCCGACCCGTTCGGGCTCGACAGTCACTGCGCGGCAGCCTCCCGGACGGATGCAGGCGGCAGCGAAAAAATTCTGACCGGTCGGATGCGGCGCTGGTGCCGGTCCGGCGCTACATTGCAGCTCCGACGATCCGATCTTCGCCCTGGCCCCCATGGAGCGTGACAGCTGGCGCGACCTGCACCACGACTGGAACCGGCCAGGACGTCCGCCGGCCTCGACGAGGACGCGGCACTACGGGCGTGGCTGCAGGGCGTGGCGCGCGGCGAGCGTGAGCCGCTGGCCGTGCTCTATGGCCGGACGAGCCCGCAGCTCTTCGCCATCCTGCTGCGGATGCTGCGACGGCGGGAGTCGGCCGAGGAGGTGCTCCACGAGGTGTTCTTGAAGGTCTGGCAGACCGCTTCCGGCTTCGATCCGGCTCAGGGATCGGCGATGGCCTGGCTGGTCGGCATCGCCCGCCACTCGGCGATCGACCGGCTCCGCCGACAGCGGCACGAGATCCCGCTCCAGGACTCCCCGGAGATCCAGAACGCCGCCACCCCCGACCCCGACCCGATGGTGGCCGCCCTGAACGCCGCCGAAGCGCGCCGCCTCGCCGCCTGCCTCGACGAGCTGGAGCCGGAGCCGCGCGACTGCGTCCGCCTCGCCTATTGGGAGGGACTGACCCACGAGCAGCTCGCCCACCGGCTCGGGCGGCCCGTGGGCACGGTGAAGAGCTGGGTACGACGCAGCCTCATGCGTCTTCGACACTGCCTGGACGGCTGAGATGGCCGATCCCGACGACCTCGACCTGCTGGCGTCAGAGTATGTCCTGGGCGTTCTCGACCAGACGGAGCGCGCCCTGGTCCAAGGCCGGCTGGGCAAGGAGCCCGAGCTGCGGGCCAGGATCGCCGCCTGGGAGCAGCGTCTCGCCCCGGCCGCCCTGGCGCTGCCGCCCGTCGAGCCGCCGGCCCATGTCTGGTGGAACATCGCGCGCGGCATCCGCCAGACGGAGGAAAACCGCCGCAAGCGGCCCTGGCGTACCCGCGTCTGGCGGGCCTGGGCGCTGGGTGCGAGCGCCCTCGCCGCCGGGCTGGCCCTTCTCCTCGTCCTGCAGCCCCTGCGGCCGACCTCGCGCCTGATCGCCATCCTGAACGACGCGCAGGCGCAGCCCACCTGGCTCATCACCCTGCAGACGCCTGCCGACGAGCTGCGCGCCCGGCCGCTCGGTGCCGCCGCCGCTTCCGATCGTGTCCAGCAGCTCTGGCTGCTCCGGCCCGACGGGCCCCCGCTGTCGCTGGGCCTGCTCGACCAGGCCGGCACCACGGACCGCCCCCTGTCCGACACGATCCTGCCGCAGCTCGTCGCCGGCCGCGCCCTGGCCGTCAGCCTGGAACCTCCGGGCGGCTCGCCCACCGGTCTCCCGACGGGTCCCGTCGTCTACAACGGGACCCTGGTCGACGGTTCCTGACCGTTCCGCCGTGGCGACTGTCGCCCCTTGCGCCATGCTCGTATCCATGGGTCCGGACGAGAGAAAGGGTCCGTGACACAAGATCCCTACGAGGTTCAGGCAGAAGGGCTCGCCGCCGGCTGGGACGCCGTCGCCTTCACGAGCGCCCACGCCGAAGCACTCCCCTTCATCCCGAAGCGACCGGGCCTCGTGCTGGACGTCGGCGCCGGCAGCGGCCGCGACGCCGGGTGGTTCGCCGCGCAGGGTTGGGACGTGGTCGCGATCGAACCATCCTCCGCCCTGCGCGAGCACGCGACGACGCATCACCCGTCCGCACGCATCCGCCTGGAGAACGATCGCCTGCCCGGCCTCGAGCGGACCCTGCGGCTCGGGCTGGTGTTCGACCTCGTCTGGCTGAGTGCCGTATGGATGCACGTGGCCCCCGACGACCGGCCGCGCGCCTTCCGCAAGCTGGCGACCCTGTTGAAGCCCGGCGGCCGGATCATCGCCACGCTGCGCAAGGGCCCGGCACCCGCCGGCCGGCCGATGTACGAGGTCGACGCCGCCGAGCTGGAGAGCCTGGCCGTCGAGCATGGCCTGGTCGTCCGATCGATGGCGACCTCGCAGGATCGGATGGGTCGCGCAGCGGTCGCATGGCAACTCGTCGTCCTGGAGCTTCCGGACGACGGTACGGGTGCCCTGCCCACGATTCGCGGGATCGTTCTGCAGGAACAGAAGTCGGCGACCTACAAGCTGGCGCTGCTGCGCGTCATCGCCCGCATCGCCGACCAGTCGGCTGCCATGGCCCGCGTCGGGGACGCTCACATCGAGCTGCCGCTGGGCCTCGTGGCTCTCTACTGGCTGCGGATGTTCAAGCCGCTGCTCGCAGCGGACCTGCCCCAGGCACCGGGCCATCGCGGGCTCACCGGGCTGGGCTTCGTGAAGGACGCCTACGCCGCCATTTTGGAGGTGCCGCCGTTCGAGCTGCGCCCGGGGGCGACCTTCGCACCGCCGCTGAGCGGATGGGTCGTGCGCGCCCTGGGCGACGCGGCGGCAACGATCGTGAAAATGCCGGCCTACTACCTGACCTACCACGATGGCCGGCCCATCTTCCCGTCGAGCTACGCCGGGCGGCCTTCGGCGGGGCAGCGCATCACGCTGACGGCGGATCTGCTGTGGCAGTTCGGACGGACGTCCGTTCCGCTCCCGCTGTGGACGACGCTCCGGCGCCTGGCAGCGTGGATCGAACCCATGCTGCTGGCCGAATGGACGCGGCTGATGGAAGGCTATGCCGACCGCCAGGGCCGCCGTCTCGAGCTCGACTCGATCGCGCGTGCGCTGCGGTGGATCGATCCCGCGCGCGACACCCTCACGGTGCGCCGGGTGCTGGGCGAGATGCTCGATGCCGGCAGGGCCGTCCACTGCGTCTGGACGGGGACGAAGCTGACCGACGTCGCTTCCATCGAGGTCGACCACTGCTTCCCCTTCTCGGCCTGGCCCTGCGACGATCTCTGGAACCTCATGCCGGCATCGCACATCGCCAATAGGCAGAAGCGCGATCGGCTGGTGACGGCGGGCCTGCTGCAACGCTCCGAGGACCGGATCGCCTCCTGGTGGCGCTCGGCCTATCTCGCCGCCGGTGACGACGCCCGGACGACCCGGTTCGCCGAGGAGGTGCGGGCGACCCTGCCCCTCGAGTCCGGGTCGGGCCTGCACGCCCCTGCCTCGAACGGATTGGCCGAGTTCGCCCGCCCCTGGCAGACTCGGGACGGCATCGACGAAGCCGCGGTGTTCGCGGCCGTCCGCTATCAGCGCCTGCGCCTCCGTCAGGATCAGAACCTCGACGAGTGGGACGGACCGAGACTTCGGCGAAGCGGCTGACCTTTCGGCTCCAGCCTCATGGAACGGGTCCTTCGCGACCCGAGGAAGATTCATGAGACCTATAAAGGACTTTCATCCTATAATCGGATCGTGTATAGCTCCGCCATGCCACGGCGCTCCAACCCCTCCGCCTACCCGCCCCGGCCTGTCGTTGCCGGCCGCAAGGGCATGGCGATGCGCCGGGTCGCGGCGGGGCAGGACCCGTTGACCGCCGCCCGGGCCGCAGGGCTCTCGGCAGACGAGGTCCGCACGATGCTCGCCGACGGCAGGGTCGGCCGGATATTGGCCACCTGGCGCGACCTGTTGGGGCTGATCGACCGTGTGCGGCTGCACCTGCTGGGCTTCTTCAGCGTCTTCGTCGTGCAGGAGGCGATGGAGGAGCGCGAGCCGCGGGTGGCCGCCTGGTTCTTCTCCGAAAGCCAACGCGGCCGCGACCCGTTCGAGGTCCTGGCGCAGTCGGTGATGCGCATGCTGGCGCGCACGCCGCGCGAGCCGCACGGCCGACCGGCGCCAAGTAAGCCCGGCGAATGTGATCCCATGTCCGACGCCTACGCCGCCCGGGCGCGCCTGCGCGTCGTGGCCATGCTGCGGATGCGCGTCATCGAGGAGATCGCCTGGCGCCGCGCCGACCTCCTGGAAGAGTTGGGCCACGACCCCGAGCGACCCGCACCCCCCGCCCTCGACTGGCGCCACGGCCTCGGCCTGCCGCCCATGCCCATGGAGGTGCGACAGACCCCCATGCCGGAGCCCCGCGCCGGGCCCTAGGGGCCTACCCGCAAGACCTCGCCCCGAACACCCGCCTCCAGCCCCACCGCCGATCACGCAATCAGCCCCCAGCCTCACACGGCTGCACGGGGCCGATACCCGTTGACGCCCGATCTCAACCTTTACGTTTTTGGCACGCCTGTTGCGTTAGATCCGATCAGTAGACGAACCCGACCGGGTTCTCGTGCCAGACGGGAGAGAAGGCATGGTCAAGGGGATGGTGGCTGCGGCCGTGGCCGTGGTGGCAGTGGCGACGGCCCATGGGGCGGCGGCGGCCGTGACGCAGATCGACGGCGCCGGCTATACGGATCTCGTACCGGTCTCGCCCGGCGTCTACGGCGTCGAGGCGATCTCGGGCGAGCGCGAGACCTGGAAGCTCGGCGTCGGCACGCAGACCGGCCGCGACGGCGCCTTCGCCAGTTCCAACAAGATCGACTGGAACAAGGACACCTACAATTTCGAGATATCCTGGCAGAAGGACAAGGTGAAGGCGAAGATCGGTGAGACCGAGGTCGAGTACAAGACGAGCTGGAAGCTGGGTGACGCCATCCGCGTCAGCACGATGGGCAGTTCGCTCGTCAACATCGACGAGGTCGACGGCACCAAGTTCGACCTGTCGGCGACGGACGGGAAGTCGCTCTACTTCGCCGACCTGAAGGGCTTCGGCGACGGCTGGTCGATGAAGGGCACGATCTCGATGGCGGCCGGCAAGGGTGCCGCCGACTATCTGCAGGTCACCATGGGCACCATCGGCGAGGCCCCCGTTCCGGCAGCGCTCTTGCTGTTCGGCACCGGCATCGCGGGTCTCGGCGCCTTCGCGCGCCGCACCCGCAAGGGCTGATGCGAACCGGTTCGCAGAACGCGAACGATACGGCGGATGGTGGAGAAGGGAACGATGGAGCGCATTCTGGTCGTGGCCGTGGTCGCGGCGGCAGTGGCGGCGACGGCGGCCTCGGCGAGGTCCGCGGTGATCGAGACGGGTGTCACGCCGATGGTCGTGACGGCAGGCTACGTGGCCCCGGCTCCGGCCGTGGCGGACGAGCGGGCCGCCTGGACACCGCGATTGAGCGACATGCTGATCCGGCCCGTCGGGGCCGGGGACGCCGCCGGGCAAGACACGGGCCCGACGGCGTCCGCAGCCGAGGTGCCGGCCGTCTTCTTCGCCGGCGGCGGCCTCTCCGGGGCGGACGGGCAGCAGGCCCTCTCGATGTGAGCGTGGGCCAGGCCCGAAGGCGGCCCGGCCCTTCGCTCCCGATAGGCGGAGGTCAGTTCGGGCCGCTCGGGTGGGAGAACGGAGCCGCCACGCGATTGGCCGCGCGCGAGGCGGCGCAGAGCCCGCCGATGTCCTGCGGTACGAACACGTTGCAGTTCCGGAGGACCAGCGAGCCGTCGACGAAGGCGCTGCCGTTGGCCTTGCCGCGACAGGCGCCGCCGGTCGTCGGCAGCCCGCCATTGTGCAGTTGCAGGCGGCAGGTCGCCGACTCCTGGTAGGCCGGTCCGATGCAGCCGTCATAGTCGTAGTGGAAGATGACGATCGCACCGCTGCGGTCGGCACAGATCGAACCCGTCGCCGAGCCGGCGGTCCCGCCCGACTCGAACAGGGCCAGCGGCTTGCACGTGTCCGGGGCCGGCAGCGCCACCTTGCGGGCGACGAGCGTCCCGCCGCCGCTGCCGTAGCGGAAGCACAGGTCGGCCCGCGCGTCCGGTGCCTGGACGGCGCCGAAACCTAGGACCGCGACGAGCAACAGGGTTGGGCGAAGCATGGGCGTTTCTCCCTTGGTTCATCCGGGAAAGGGATGAACCGTCACGATACGCCGCAAGGTCGCCGGAGCCTGTGGCATTCGCCACAATGCGGTGAATGGGACTGTATAGCGCTGTCTGGGATCACCATCCCCTCTCGTCGCACGCTCGTCCAGCACCCGAAAAGCATCGGCCGATGCATGCGGGTGGGGCGGCTAGGTCCGGGGCGGCGATTGACACGGGTTCACGGCCGGATACCAGTAGCACCGGCCCGTGCGCCCCCATGGTGAGGGCCGCCGTCGCTCGAGACCAGAAGGCCCGGGGAGGCCCGCCGTGATCATCGACCATCGCACGTACACCCTGCATCCGGGCAAGCTGCAGACCTATCTCGCGACCTACGACCGCCTCGGCCGCGAGCTGCAATGGAAGCATCTGGGCGATCCGATCGGCTGGTATGTCAGCCATGACATCGGCGAGCTGAACCAGGTCGTGCATCTCTGGCGCTACGAGAGCCTGGAGGATCGCGCCAGGCGCCGGGCGGCGCTGGCGGCCGAGCCCGGCTGGCAGGAGTTCCTGAAGGAGGGGATGCCGATGATCCAGCACATGGCGAACAAGATCGTGACCGCCGCTCCCTTCTTCACCCCGAAGTGAGCACCGACTTCCGTCTCGTCGCCGGGCGCGCCAGGGCCTTCGTCGACGAGGTCCTGCTCCCGCTCGAAGCCGACCCGTCGAGCTTCGGCGAGGGCGAGCACATCGCCGAAGCTCCCTTGCGGACCGTGCGTGCTGAGGCCAAGGCCCGAGGTCTCTGGTGCCCCCAGATGCCCGTCGCCCGCGGCGGCCAGGGCCTGGGTGTGGCCGGCATGGCGCTGGTCTACGAGGAACTCGGCCGCTCCCGCTTCGGCCCCATCGCCTGCAACTGTGCCGCCCCCGACGACGGCAACATGCTGGTCCTGGAGCGGGTCGGCACCGACGAGCAGAAGAAGCGCTGGCTGCAGCCGATTGTCGACGGCCTGGTCCGCTCCGCCATCGTCATGACCGAGCCGCATCCGGGCTCGGGCTCCGATCCCGCCGGCATGATGCAGACCCGCGCCGAAAGGCGTGGCGACCGCTACGTCGTCCACGGCCGCAAATGGTTCATCACCGGGGCCGAGGGTGCCGCCCACTTCATCCTGCTGGCCCGCACCACGGAGGATCCGCGCCGCGGCCTGACCGCGATGCTGTTCCACGCCGACCAGCCCGGCTGGCGCATCCTGCGTCGCATTCCGATCATGGGCCCCGAGGAACATGGCGGGCATTGCGAGCTGGAGATCGACGGTCTGGAGGTGCCGGTCGAGAACGTGCTGCTGGGCGAAGGCCAGGGCATGAAGGTGACCCAGATCCGGCTCGGCCTCGCCCGCCTGACGCACTGCATGCGCTGGCTCGGCATGGCCCGCCGCTCGCTCGAGATCACGCGGCCCTACATCCAGGAGCGACGCGCCTTCGGCACCACGCTGGCCGAGAAGGAGAGCGTGCAGGACCTGCTCGGCCGGGCCGCCATCGCGATCGAGACCGGCCGCCTGCTCACCCGGCGTGCGGCCGAGCGGATCGACGCGGGCGACCTCGCCCGCAAGGAGGTGTCGATGGCCAAGATCCAGGTCGCCGACGCCCTACATCAGGCGGTCGACACCGCGATCCAGCTCATGGGGGCTCTCGGCTACGCCAAGGACACCCCGCTGGAGTGGATGTACCGCTATGCCCGCCAGGCGCGGCTGGTCGACGGGGCGTCCGAGGTGCACCGCATGGTGGTGGCACGCGAGTTCCTCAAGGACCCGATGGCCTTCTTCACATGGCCCTGACGCCGGAGCAGATCGCCGCCCTGGGGGCGTGGCTGCCGAGGGCTCTGGGTGCGGAGTCGGTTGCGGTCGAGGCCTTCGGCCGGCTCGGCGGCGGTGCCATCCAGGAGAACATCGCCCTCGACCTCCTCGTCACCGGCGGGCCGCTCGAAGGCCAACAGGCGCTGGTCCTGCGCACCGACGCCCGCTCGACCATCGCCGTGTCCTGGAGCCGCGCCCAGGAATTCAGGATCATCCAGGCGGCCGCCGGTGCCGGCGTCACGGTGCCTGAGCCGCTCGCCTGCTGCGAGGACACCTCGGTCCTCGGCCGGCCCTTCTACCTGATGCGCCGGATGAGCGGCGAGGCGCGCGGCATCCGTCTCGTCCGCGACACAGCGATCGCGACCGGCGGCGAGGCGCTCGTCCGCCGCCTCGGCGCCGAGCTCGCGAAGCTGCACCGCCTGAAGCCGCCGCAGCCGGGTCTCGACTTCATGGCCGTGCCGCACGGGTCGCCGGGTCGTGCCCGCATCGCCGAGTATCGCCGCCACCTCGACGAGCTTCGGGCGCGGGAGCCGCTGCTCGAATGGGCGCTGGCATGGCTGGCTCGGCACGAGCCGCCGCAGTCGGGCCTCAGCCTCATCCACGGCGATTTCCGCACGGGCAATCTCATGATCGACCGCGGCGAGCTCGTGGCCGTGCTCGACTGGGAGTTCGCCGCTTTCGGCGATCCGCTGGAAGATCTGGGCTGGATGCTGGGCCGGTTCTGGCGCTTCGGTGCCGTGGCCCGCGAAGCCGGCGGCCTCGGCTCGCGGAACGCGCTTTACGAAGGCTACGAGGCCGAGGCGGGCCATCCACTGCCGCGGGCCGATGTCCCCTGGTGGGAGGTGATGGGCATCGTGCGCTGGGCCATCGTCGCCCTGATGCAGGCGGCCCGTCACCATTCGGGCGAGGAGACGAGCCTGGAGCTGGCGCTGACCGCGCACGTGCTGCCCGTGCTGGAGCAGGACATCATGACCCGCGTCCACGAGATCGAGGCCGGCGGATGATGACGGAAGAGGAGAGCCTGGCCGACCTGCTCGACGTGGCGCGCCAGCATCTGCAGCAGGTCGTGCAGCCGCTGGTCCCGCAGGACAAGCGCTACGACGTCGCCATGATCGCCAACGCACTGGCGATCGCGAGCCGGCAGATCAACCTCGGGCCCGGCATCGATGCGGAAGAGCGCCAGCGTCTGGCCGACTTCTATCGCACGCCCGACGCGGGTCGCGACGCATTGCTGGAGCGTCTGTGCTGCGAGCTGCGCGCCGGCCGCGACGGGCCGGACATTCGCGCCCTGCTTTCCGCACGGACCAGGGGTCGGCTCGCCCTCAGCCAGCCCGGATCCGGGAAAGCCGGGGCATCCCGCTCATGATGCGGCCGAGGAGGATGGCCAGCGTGATGACGAGGTTCACGAGCGCCACATAGGCGGCCCCGCCCCAGAAGCCGAAGCCTTCCCAGCTCCACATCCACTGGTGCGCCTCGACGCTGAGCAAGGCGGCGACGCCGGCGAGCGTGAGCATGACCCAGCCGCGAAGATGCTCCCGTGTCGGATCCGCCAGGACGCTACGCAGGGTCGGCAGGGCACCGCAGGCATCCGCACCGAGGAACAGCAGGAGGCCCCACACCGGGTCGTCGGTCGCCACCCAGGCGATCAGTCCGGACGCCGATACGAAGAGGCAGACGAGATCGCCGCGCACCACCTCGCTACGACCCCTGCCGAACGAGAAAGCGAGGACCAGAATGCAGCCCAGCGCGTTCATCAGGGCCCCGGCCAACGGCCCGGTCGCACCGGCCTGCCAGGAGCTTGCGGCGGCCAGCGTGGCGACCACGCTCCAGATCGTCCAGCTGACCGGGTTCGGCGAGGCCGTACCGCGCAAGATGGCGTTGATGATCAGGGCAAAGCCCGCCGCTTGGAACCCGGCGGCCGCGGCCGCGAAATACAGGATCGTCATATCTGCAGCGCCGCTCATGCGCGCTCATCTCCGCTGCCCATTTGCGGAGGCTACGGAGCGGACATGACGGGTCTGTGCGCTTTCTCACAAAAACTTTGAGAAAAAGACCAGAGCGCTCAAGACGACAAGAGGAACGGCCGCACCTTTTCGATGAAGACCGCCGGGCGCTCCGAATGCGGCCAATGACCTGCACCTTCGACGGTGCTGACCTGAGCCTTTGGGAACAGGTCGCGCAGCGCCGCCTCGTGCGCGGCCGTGACATAGTCGGATCGCGCGCCCCTTACAGCCAAGGTCGGGCCGTCCCAGCTGTGCTCCGGCGGGGCCTCGAACGACTTCAGCACCGGCAACGTCGCCCGCAGAACCTCGATGTTGGCGCGCCAGCGGAAACGGCCGTCCTCCTGCTCGAGGTTCTGCAGCAGGAAACCACGCATGCCCGCATCCGGCACGGCAGGTGCAAGGGCGACGTCGGCATCGGAGCGCCGGGCGAAGCTCGCCAGATCCAGCGCAGCCATCGCGTCGAGCATCGGACCCTGGGTATCGTGGGCATAGGTCACCGGGGCGATGTCCACGACCAATAGACGGTCGACCAGAGTCGGCTCCAGCAGGGCCAGCAGCATGGCGGCCTTCCCGCCCATGCTGTGCCCGATCAGGCGGACCGGCCCGGAGGCTTCGGCCCGGATCAGGGCGGCGACGTCGGCCGCCATGGCCGGATAGTCCATCCGGTCCGACCAGGGCGATGCTCCGTGGTTGCGAAGGTCGACGAGAGCGAAGCGCGCCTCGGGCTCCAGTGCCTTGGCGATGCCCTGCCAGTTGCGACCCCGGCCGAGCAGGCCGTGCAGCACGACGACCGTCGGCCCGGATCCGATCTCCGTCCGCGCAAGTTCCAGGACCGTGTCGCCCCCGGGGTTACTCGGCGGCAGCGGCGACGGGCCTCTCCTGGTCCTGCAGCGCCAAACGGCGCTCCTCTTCGAACATGTAGTCGCGCGTCAGCGGGACGACGTCGCGCTCCTTCGCCATCTGGATCTGGAAGTTCATCCCGTCCTGGTACTCGAAGAACACCTGCGACGCGATCAGGTAGTACTCCCACATCCGGCAGAACCGCTCGTCGTAGATCTCCTTCGCCTTGTCGCGGTTGGCGGCGAAATTGTCCCGCCAGAACTGCAGCGTCTTGGCGTAGTGGAGGCGGAGGATCTCGATGTCGGTGATCCACAGTCCCGACTGCTCGATGGCCGGGACGACCTCCGACACGCCCGGGATGTAGCCGCCAGGGAAGATGTACTTGCGGATCCAGGCGTTCGTGTAGGACGGCCCGCCCATGCGGCCGATGGAGTGGACCAGCGAGACGCCTCTGGGCTCCAGCAGCGAGTCGATCTTGCGGAACAGGGTCGGATAGTTGGCCACGCCGACATGCTCCAGCATGCCGATCGAGACCACGCGGTCGAATTTGCCTTCGGCCTCACGGTAGTCCTTGTGCAGGTACCGGACGCGGTTCGACAGGCCGAGTGCGGCGGCACGGGCATTGCCGTACTGGTACTGCTCGCGCGAGAGCGTCACGCCGGTGACGTCGACATCGTAGTTCTGGGCCAGGAAGAGGGCCAGCGCACCCCAGCCGCAGCCGAGGTCGATGATCCGCTGGCCGTTCTCGACCAGCAGCTTGCCCGCGATATGCCGCTCCTTCGCCCGCTGCGCCTCCTCGAGATCCTCCTTGCCGGTGGGGTGATAGGCGCAGGTGTACTGGCGCTCGCTGTCGAGGAAGAGGCTGTAGAGTTCACCGGAGAGGTCGTAGTGGTGGGCGACGTTGCGCCGCGACCGCTCCGGATTGTTCATCATGTGCAGGCCGCGGCTGATCTTGCCGGTCCAGTGCAGCCAGGGCGTGATCCCGGATTGGGGTCCCAGCAGGTGGGCGTTCTCCGACCCCAGCGCCAGCAGGTCGTAGAGCGTGCCCTCCTCGATGAGGAGGCGGCCGTCCATGTAGCCTTCGCCGACGGCGAGATAGGTCTGCCAGACGAGGTCCCGCTCCATCTTGCGGTCGGTCAGGCGCACCACGACCCGCCGCCCGGGCGCGCCGCTGTAGACGCGACGTTGGCCGTCGGCGGTGATCAACACGAACTCGCCCTGCTGGACGAGGCGGCGCAGCATCCAATCGAGCAGCATGGCGTTCCACGGGACTCCGCCCGCACCCTCTCGTGAGCCCGAATGTGCCCGGCGGCACTGCCGCGGGCGTCTCCTTCCCTGCCCGGAAGATAGCGCCGGACAGATCGATCGTGAACCCGTGCGAGTACAGCCGCTTAGAGGAACCTGACCCGCGCGATCGAGCCCAGATCCTCGAACTCCAGCGGCTTGTCCGGCTTGATGATGACCGGAACGCTCCTCACGGGTCCCTTGTCCTCGTCGCTCAGGCGCCGGCGGAAGTCGAGCCTCTCGATCTGGCCGAGATAGGGCGCCTCCCGACCCGGAATGGTGATCTCCGCCGTCTGGCCGACGCGCAGCTTCAGCGCGTCCTCGATAGGGACGGTCGCCCGCACCGTCAGCGGCTGGTCGGCCGCCACCAGGATGGCGACCTGCTCGCCGGGGGTGACGAGATCGCCCGGTCGCACGTCCCAGTCGTTCACCACACAGTCGCAGGGGCTGACGATCTGAGTGACCGTGCCGTCGGCTGCGCGCACCCGGGCCACGACATCGTTGCGCTTCAGGAGCCCACGGCCGGCGACGGGCTCCAGGCTGCCGGCATCCGCCGACCGCAGGCGATAGATCGGCGCCTCGACCGTGGCGGCATCCGTCTCGACGACGAGATAGGTCTCGCGGAAGCTGGTGCCGAGGAAGAGGGCGAGCGCGGCGGCGAGCCCGGCCAGGACGCCGAACCCGATCCAGCGGCGCAGCCGGCGCCCGGCGGCCTCCTCCGCGGCGAAGGGGCTGAAGAGCTCGGCCCGGGCGCGTGCCGCCGCGGTGTTGTCGCGGCCGACCACGCTCAGGATGTCCCCGCCGGCCACGATCTCACCCGAGAGATAGGCGTCGACGAAGTAGCGGAAGAGCGCGGTCTGCCCTTCCGAGAGGGCCAGGAACTTGCAGCCGAAGCGGGTATTGTCCGGCAGCGCGTAGATCATCTGGCAGTCGAGGCGGAGCGACACCTCGAAGTCCTCGAACGGAAAGTAGATGCGCACCGGGAACCGCTCGCCCGGCCGGCGCGAGCTGATCGGGCCGGCGATGCCGAAGCCGCCCATGGACCAGTCGTCGGCAACGAAGCGGGTACCGTCGATCTCGACGCCGATCGGGACCTTCAGCCTCACGTGCTGACGGTGGATCTCCGCCTCGTGGGTGACCTGCGGCTGCATGGGCGGCTCCTAGACGATCCCGGCCAGGACGCTGCCGGGCGCCGGCACGAGCAGGCCCGTGGCCAGCGCCACGGCGGTGAAGAGGGTCAGCATGGCCAGGGCGTAGAGTGCTGCGGAACTCAGCCCCCGAATGCGGGCGGCACCCGGCGTCAGCCCGAGGTCGAGGGCGATGTTCTGGCGCGTCCAACGCTGCCGGTCGAGGTGGAACAGGACCCAGGTCTTGACCAGGGCACTCCAGAGCTGGGTGACGTAGATCAGCACGGGCCACAGGCCGTCGACCCAGGACCGCGCCGTCGCCAGTGCCAAAGCCTGCAGAAGACGCGTCACCATGACCCAGAGGAGGTAGGCGTAGAGGATCACCGGCCCGACGACGAAGGAGAGGCAGATCATCGCCAAAGGGCCTACCAGCGGCGTCCACATCGAGATCCGCTGGTCGACGAAGCACCACCAGGTGAAGATGCCCATCTGCTTGGGTCCGGCTGCGATGGCGCGGCCGCTGCCGCGCAGCATGTTCCCGAACCAGCGCAGCATCAGCAGCGTACCGGCCCGAGGCAGCGAATCGGCCGGCGGATGCTCGATCGTGATGACCTTCACATCGGGCACGTAGACCATCGGCCGCTGGCGGCTGAGGATCCACCAGGCGGCCGACTTGTCCTCGCCCGTCAGGAGCTTCAGCGGCCCGAACCGCCAGTGGTCGAGGACATCGTTCTGGATCGCCTCGACGAAGCTGGGGTCGGTCGCGATCTCGACCCGCAGCATCGACATGCGGCCGGTGAGCGTCAGCAGGCGGCGGGAGAGGCCCATCGAGCCCATCAGCATGTGGCGCTGAGCGAAGCGCAGCCGGTGCCACGACTGCATGAGCCGGCCGCCGCGGGCGACGAGGCAATCCTCGTCGGTGGTGAGCGCCGCGAGATCCGGCCAGAGGGCGAAGAAGGGCAAGGTCGCCGCGAGGCAACCGGGCGGCAGGACGGCGTCACCGTCCTGAACGAGCACGACCGCACCGGCCCGCGGCTTGGCCCTGGATACGGCGCGCAGGGCCCAGGCCAGGCCGTCGCGCTTGCCGGTTCCACGCCCACGGACAAGCAGGAGACGCACTCGGGGTGGGGGCGCCAGGCGGCGGAAGAGGTCCTTGATCAGCCGCTGCTCTGCCATCTCGACGATGGAGGCGACGATCCGAACTTCGCCGTCCCAGGCGATCGCCTCCTCGATCGCGGCCGTCATCGCCAGGGCCGTCGTCTCGCCCTGGATACGGTAGCTGGTGACCACGATGAAGAGCTGCGGGACTTGCGGCACCGTGCCGGGGTTCTCCGCCTCGAAGGCAGCCAGCGTGTCCAGCCTACGCCGCCAGCGCCGAAACGTGACCCGGCGATACCAGAGCGAACGTAGAAAATGCACGAAGCCCCAGCTCCAGCGCCACGTGCCGATCGACAGCGCTCCCAGGATGACGACGAAAACCTGCCCGTGCGGATCCCAGATCTGGGCCGGGGCCATGACGACGAGCAGGGCCAGGAGCGTCAGGTAGATCGCCCATGCCATGCGTGTCGCTCCGCCCTCCATTGGTCGTCCGCCAGCGGCGGCCCGGCTGCATTCGAGTGGCGATAGCCTCTGCGGCGCCGAAGATCGAGAGGCGGAAGCGGGCGCGGCGCCACAACGGACGACCGAAATGCCACAAAGCCGGCCCGAGGCCGCGTCCTGGCCTTTGCCGGGCGGAACAAAGCCGGGCCATAATGCGTCGTTCGCGAGCGGCAGTGATGGAGCGCAGATGAGTGTCGGCAACACGATCCTGGTCGTCGACGACGACGACGCGCTACGTCGCGAGCTGGCCGAGCAACTGAGCCTGCACGAAGGCTTCACGGTACACGAGGCCAGTACCGGTCGCGAGGCGCTGGAAGCCGCGAAGCATCACCCGTTCGCGGCCGTCCTGCTCGATGTCGGCCTGCCGGACATGGATGGACGGGACGTGTGCCGGCTGCTGCGACGCCAGGGCCTGAAGGCGCCCGTCATCATGCTGACGGCGCACATCAGCGATGCCGATGCCATCCTGGGTCTCGACAGCGGGGCCAACGACTACGTCACCAAGCCCTTCCGGCTCGGCGTGCTGATGGCGCGCCTCCGCGCCCAGCTCAGGCAGTTCGAACTCAGCGACGACGCGGTCTTTGTTCTCGGACCCTACAATTTCCGCCCGGCGGCGAAGATGCTGCTGCGCGGCGACGGCCGGAAGATCCATCTGACGGAGAAAGAGACGGCGATCCTGAAGTATCTCTACCGCGTCGGCGACCAGCCGGTCGCCCGCGACGTCCTGCTCGATCAGGTCTGGGGCTACAATGCCGGCGTCACCACGCACACCCTGGAGACGCACATCTATCGACTGCGGCAGAAGATCGAGCCCCAGGCCGGCGAGCCGACGCTGCTCGTGACCGAGCCCGGCGGCGGGTACAAGCTGGTGCGGTAGTCTGGACAGAGCGCAACACTGCTCAATCCAAAACTCGACGAGAATGGGTCCGCCTCGGCGGACCCTCACGCACCAATCCCCATAGGCCAGCTAGGCCGCTAGTCCAGCCCGTCTGCGTCGGGACAGATAACCTAGCCCAGTAAGCGCTGAGGCCAACAATGGCAACGCAGCAGGTACCGGAACCTGACTCGCCGTAAAAACAAGATTCTTAATTTTAAAATAACTGTCGACAGTCGAGAAAGTCTTGCAAGTACCATTATAGTAATACGCAGTGCATTGGCTGAACGACTTAGCTGAAACTGTAAATGAAGTAATTGATGTTAGCCCAGAAAGCGAAATTGTGCCTCCGCTTGAACCGTAGTCATATGCCAACGATCCAATGGTAAATTTACCTGCAGCACTTTTTGTGTATCCAATATAAAGACTTTGCACGCTGACGGGTGCGTTGAACGTGAAAGTGATAGCGTCAGTGCCGTTTAGCGAGTCGACGGAATGTTCAGGAGAGTTGCAGTTCGACTGCTCGCTCGGGTTGCATACGCCAAGCCCGCCACCGCTGTAACTGCGTAGCCAGCCCGAAGAGGCAGTCGCCGTCACGGTTATACCATTAATGGGCCCATAGTTCGCACTTTGCGTTTCATTACTCGGACCTGGATTGGAATCCAAGTTTACTACCGATGCTTTTGCAGAGCCCCCGACCAGCAATCCCGCCAGCAGTATAGCCCCCACAGCAGTCCCCGCCCTCACCATCTCACCGCGTCCTTCCCATACCTCATTGAATTATGCTTAGCGTGTGCAGTGAGTGCCAGACAAGCCGTTCATTCGGCGAATGCGAGAAAGGATGATCAATCCGCAGTTATGTCGTTCGGAGGCCGCCCTTGCTTTGATAGAATGTCAAGGCTTCGCTTCTACCCTTGCTCTAGCTGCCGGACGCGTCGTTGCTTGGCAAGGGCAAGAGCGTCTTTCGTTTCCTGAAACTTGACGCAGCCACGCTTCAGTCTGGTGCCTTCCTTGTTTGGAATGCTTCAATCCAACCGGCTTCCAGTTTGCTCACGCTAACTTCTTGAGCATCATTCCGAGCGGCGCACCGCCGAAGACGTGGACGTGGAAGTGCGGAACTTCCTGGTGCGCGTGCTCGCCGTGGTTGGCGAGGATACGGTAACCGGGCTCATCCAGGTCAAGGAGAATGGCCGTCTTGCCGACGGCTTTGAAGAAGCCGGCGACGGCGTCGGGCGAGGCGTTCGCCGTGAAGTCGGCGAAGGAGACGTAAGGTCCCTTCGGGATGACGAGGACATGGACCGGTGCCAGCGGGTTGATGTCGTGGAAGGCCAGCGCCCACTGGTCCTCGTAGACCTTCTTGCAGGGGATCTCGCCGCGCAGAATGCGGGCGAAGATGTTGCTCTCGTCGTAGGCGGGCATGGCACCTCGCAGGCAGCGGTTGAGGGCGTGAGAAGCCCGGCACCCGTGTAGCTTGTCAACCCGGGGCCCCTTCTGCCAAGGAGCGCCCTCCCGCAGCCTCGGAGACACCATGTCGCTCGCCGTCGCGATCCAGATGGACCCGCTGGAGACCGTCAACATCGACGGCGACACCAGCTTCGCGCTGGCGCTGGAGGCGCAGAAGCGGGGTCACGGCCTCTATCACTACCTGCCGCGGCAACTGTCGTGGCGCAACGGCAGGGTGGTGGCACGCGCACGGCCGTTCCAGGTCCGACGCGAGCGGGGCAATCACGTGTCCGTCGGGGCCGCCGAGGTGATCGATCTGGCGACGCTCGACGTCGTGCTGATGCGCCAGGATCCGCCCTTCAACCTCGCCTATATTTCGGCCACGCATCTGCTCGACCGAGTCCATCCGGACACCCTTGTGGTCAACGATCCACACTGGGTGCGGAACGCGCCCGAGAAACTGTTCGTGACGCAGTTCGCCGAGTTGATGCCGCCGACGCTGATCACCTACGACATGGAGGAGATCCGCGCCTTCCGGCGGGAGCATGGCGACATCATCGTCAAGCCGATCTACGGCAATGGCGGTGCCGGCGTGTTCCGGATCAAGCCCGACGACACCAACCTCGCCAGCCTGATCGAGCTGTTCCAGGGCTTCCTGAACGAGCCCTTGATGGTGCAGCGCTACCTCCCGGAGATCCGGCAGGGCGACAAGCGCATCATCCTCGTCGACGGCAAGCCCGTCGGTGCGGTCAACCGGGTGCCGGCGGCCGAGGAGACCCGAGCCAACCTGCATGTCGGCGGGCGGGCGGAGAAGGCATCGCTGACCAAGCGGGACCGGGAGATCTGCGAGATGATAGGGCCGGCCCTGGAGCGGCACGGCCTGCTGCTGGTCGGCATCGACGTGATCGGCGACTATCTGACCGAGATCAACGTCACCTCGCCGACCGGCGTGCAGGAGATCGACCGGTTCGACGGGGTCAACCTGTCAGGCATCGTCTGGGACGCGATCGAGGCGAAGGTCGCCGAAAGTCCGGAGCACCGGCACCCGGTCTGACCGGGCGCCGGGCCAAATCGTTCAGAAGTTGTAGCTGATCAGCAGGCCGCCGAAGCCCTGCGCCTTGCTGCCGGCCTCGTCGACGACCGGGCTGTCCGCCGCGTCGCCTACCATCTGCTTGAACTGGCCGATGCCGGAGACGGTCCAGTTCGGCGTGATGTCGTAGCTCACGGCGAGGCTGAACGCGACGTCCTTGAAGCTCGCATCGGCACCGTACTGGTTGAGGCCGGTGCGTCGCTCGTCGGCGGCCGAGACGCTGAAGTAATTGTCCATGTAGTCTTCGCTGGCATAGGTCGCCAAAATGCTGCCGGTGACCTGCCACTCCTTGCTGAGCGCGGCACCGTAGCGGGGTCCGAAGCTCAGCAGCCAGCCATTGCCGTGAGCCACGTCCGCCCGCCACATGGCGTCGAAACCCAGCACCTGGGTCTTGTCGATGTGGAAGTCGTAACCGCCGACGAGGCCGATCAGGAACGACGAGGAGACGTCCTCGAGATGCTGGACGTCGTTGTTCTTCACATTGTCGTAGTCGCGCACGAACTGGGCCATCGGGCCGAGGCGCCAATTCGGGCTCGGGATCAGGTTCGACAACAACTGCGGGCCGAACAGCCGGATGTTCGTCGTCGGCCCGTACAGGTCGCGGACCACGACATTCCATAGCGGCACGGCCTGGTAGTCGCTGGAGCCCTCGTAGTCGGGGGCGAAGCCGGCGCCGAGGCCGACCGACCACTTCTTCGCATTGCCACTGTCGACAGTGGCCTCGGCCGGCACGGTCGATGGCGTATCGACCTGCGCCCGCGCGGCGGCGACGGGCAGGGTGGCGGCCAGAAGGACGACTGCCGCTAGAAGCTTCCTGTGCATGACCGAGCGACCTTTTCTTCGGAGGCCCTGGGGCCTTTGTCTCGATGGCCGCTTATACCCAGTTCGTCCGTGGCGGGGGTGTCCGCCCGGTGACAGTTCGGGGAAACGAAAGCGGGGGCCTTCCGGCCCCCGTCCGTCACCGGCTCGATCCGAACGGCTCAAGCCGCCTGCAGAAGGACCTTCTCCAGCCGCTTGCTGGCCTCGGTCTCGTCGATCCGCTCGATGGCGGCGACCTCGCGGGCGAGCCGCTCCAGTGCGGCGCGGTACATCTGCCGCTCGCTGTAGGACTGCTCGGTATCGTCGGCGCGGTGCAGCTCGCGCACCACCTCCGCGATCGACACCGGATCGCCGGAATTGATCTTGGCCTCGTATTCCTGGGCGCGGCGGCTCCACATGATGTTGCGCCGCGGGCGGACACGCACCTTCAGCGCCTCGAGAGCGGAGCTGATCTTCTCGCGCGAGCTCAGCTTGCGCATGCCGGACTTGGCGGCCTTGTCGACGGGAACACGCAGAATGAGCCGCTCGTTCTCGAACGAGACGACGTACATCTCGAGTTCCATGCCGGCGATCGTCTGAACCTCGATGCCGGTGATGCGACCGACGCCGTGGCTGGGGTAGACGATGTAGTCGCCGGCCGCGAACGCCAATTTCTTGTTGGCCATCAGGCTGATACTCCCGAACCGTCCGAGTCGCGGCGCGCTGCCGCGGCTGGAGTCCTCTTTCGCTGCGATGCCACCTGCCATTGGCGGATCGTGCTCTCGTGGTTGCGCAGGTTCCACCCGTCCGCCCTGAGCGGACTGCGAGAGTTGACGACACGCTGAGGCCCACCTGGGTAGGCGACCCTTCCCACGGTCCCCTATCCAGCGTGATGTGGGATAATTAGCACAAAATGTTGCATTTTTCCAGTCCCCTTTCGGGTGCACCGGAAGCAGGCAAGGCATGCGGCGGGCGCTGGTCTGCCCCCACGAATTTTCAGCGGCGGTTCAGGTTCCCTGGCCGGGTTCCGGGCTGAAGAACTTGTCGTATTTGCCCGGCATGCCCTTGTACTCGTCGGCGTCGGGCGGCGCGTCGCGCTTGCGCGTCACGTTGGGCCAGTTGGCGGCATAGGTGCGGTTCAGCTCCAGCCACTTCTCGGCCTCGCTCTCCGTGTCGGGCAGGATGGCCTCGGCCGGGCACTCGGGCTCGCACACGCCACAATCAATGCACTCGTCGGGGTTGATGACGAGCATGTTGTCGCCCTCGTAGAAGCAATCCACGGGGCAAACTTCCACACAGTCCAGGTACTTGCACCTGATGCAGGCTTCGGTGACCACGTAGGTCATCGATCTCTCCGTCAGCACGATCCGTTAACGCGGCCGGAACCTATCGTCGCGCTTCCATGCTGGCCAGCGTCATCACGCGCGCCGGCCAAAGAGCCGCTCCAGCTCCTCGCGCGACCATTCGATATAGGTCGGACGGCCATGGTTGCACTGACCGGCGAAGGGTGTGGTCTCCATTTGCCGCAGCAGCGCGTTCATCTCCTCGACCGAGAGCGATCGGCCAGCGCGCACGCTGTGGTGGCAGGCGATCGTCGCCAGGACGCGGTCGATCGCCTGCTCGACGATCTCCGCATCGCCGAGGGCGGCGAGTTCGGCCGCTACGTCGCGGACGAGGGTGGCCGTGTCGGTCGTCCCCAGTGCCGCCGGCACCTCGCGGACCAGCACCGCATCGTGCCCGAACGGCTCGACGACGAGGCCCAAGGCGGCCAGGGACTCGGCGTGGGCGACGAGCCGGCGCGCTTCGGCGGCGTCTAGCTCGACGACGTCGGGCAGGAGAAGGATCTGGCGCGCGATGCTACCGGCGCGGCGCTCCGCCTTCAGGCGCTCATAGACGATGCGCTCATGGGCCGCATGCTGGTCGACCAGGACGATGCCCGCCGCCGTCTCGGCCACGACATAGGTCCGCAGCAGCTGGGCCCGAGCGGCACCGAGCGGCTGTGCCTGAGGTATAGGTGCGGCCTCCGGGACGGCGTGCACCCGGGCCTGACGGTCGAAGGTCGCCAGCGGCTCCTGCCAGGCGATGGCAGCCTCGGCGAGCCCGGGAGCAGGCCGCGAAAGGGAGGGCCGCGGCGGGTTCGAGCCGCCCGTGATGGCGCCGGCACTGCGATGGCCATGCTCGGCCAGGGCGCGCTTCAGGGCGCCGATCACGAGACCGCGGACCAGGGTCGGGTCGCGGAAGCGCACCTCGGCCTTCTGCGGATGCACGTTCACGTCGACCTCCTCGGCAGGCAGGTCGAGGAAGAGGGCCGCCAGAGGCTGCCGGTCGTGGAAGAGGAGATCGGCAAAGGCCGCCCGCAGGGCCGCCTTGAGCAGCCGGTCCTGGACCGGTCGGCCGTTGACCACGAGGTGCTGATGCTTGGCATCGCGCCGTGACAGCGTGGGCAGTCCGATGAAGCCGCGCAGGCCAATGCCCTCGCGCTCCGCCTCGACGGCGAGAGCCGCCGCCGCGAACTCGCGCCCCATGATCGACGCCAGTCGCGCCAGCAGGGCGTCCTCGAACAGGCCGGTCGCCGGTTCGGCTAGAAAGGTGCTGCGGCCGTCGACGGTCAGGGCGAAGCGCAGGTCGGGCCGGCTCAGGGCGAGGCGGCGCAGGGTCTCCTCGACGGCCTCCCCTTCGGTCCGGTCGCTGCGCAGGAATTTGAGCCGGGCCGGCACCTTGTAGAACAGGTCGCGCACCTCGACCCGGGTGCCGACCGCACCGGCGGCGGGAAGGACAGCACCTGCCGATCCCCCCTCGACCAGCAGAGCCGAGGCATGCGCGGCACCTGCGCGACGGCTGGTCAGGCGCAAGCGGCTGACGGCTGCGATCGACGGCAGGGCCTCGCCGCGGAAGCCCAGCGTCGTGATGCGGACCAACTGGTCGTCGGTGAGCTTCGAGGTCGCGTGCCGCTCCAGGGCCAACGGCAGCTCGTCGGGGTCCATGCCCGAGCCGTCGTCCGCGACGAGGATCAGGCCGCGGCCGCCGGCCTCGATGGCGACGTCGATCTCCCCTGCTCCGGCGTCGATCGCGTTCTCGACCAGCTCCTTGACGACCGACGCCGGGCGCTCGACCACCTCGCCGGCGGCGATGCGGTTCGCCACGGTCTCAGGCAGGCGGCGGATCGCTGACATCGAGATGGACGTGATGAGAGGGGGACCGCCGGACGGTACCACCCGCACGGCTGATTGGGGAGGACCGGGTAGCGGATTGTGGCCGACCTCACGACGGGCCGAGCGGGTGGATCGACGAAGCTAGGGTGGGAGGCCTGCCGCCAACAGCTCCGCCCGCAGCCGCTCGCGGTCAGCCTCGTGGCGGAAGGGGAGGGTCGCCGTCCACGCGGCACTTGAGAAGTCGGGCTTCGCCACCAGTGTGCGCTCGACGCATTGCCGGGCCGCCGCCTCGTTGCCGACCGCCGCGTGGCAGGCAGCGAGCCGGGCATGGTGGTGGAAGCGGACCTGGCGCACACGCTCGTAGGCGGTGATCGCCTCGGCGTAGTGACCCGAGCCGTGGAGGGCCCGCACGAGGGCGGTCCAGTACCAGTCCGAGTGGAAGGGGTTGAGGGCCAGGGCGCGACGCGCTTCGGCCAGCGCCTCGTCGCTTCGGCCGAGGAAGCTCAGGACATAAGCCCGGTAGACGGCGGCGTCGGCATCGTTGGGATTGAGCGCCGCGCTCCGGTCGGCATGATGCTCCGCCCGATCGAACTCGCGCCGGTTGAGAAGGATCATGGCCAGAATGCGATGGCATCGGCTGTCGGCCGGATCCAGCTCCACCGCCCTGGTGGCCAGGGCATGGGCGCGTGCGAGGTAGTCGTCGGCGCGTTCGCCCCAGGGTAGGTTGAACACGGCCAGGGCCAGATAGGCGTTGGCGAGGGCGTAGTGGGGGTCGAGGGCCACCGCCCGCTCGAAATGCTCGACCGAGGCCTCGTTGGCGCCGGCTTCGAAGGAGCCCAGCCGCTCCATGCCGCGGAGCAGATGGTCGTAGGCGGCGAGGTCGGTGGTGGGCTTGCGCTTCGCACGGTCGACGCCGGCGGCGTGGATGCGGCCGGCGAGGGTCGAGGCGATGGTGGCGACGAGTTCGTCCTGCAGGGTGAAGATGTCGTCCAGTGGCCGGTCGTAACGCTCGGCCCAGAGGTGATCGCCGCCGGACGCGTCGATGAGCTGGGCCGTCACGCGCACCCGCGGGCCGAGCTTGCGGACGCTCCCTTCCAGCAGGTAGCCGACGCCGAGCCTGCGGCCGATCTCGAGCGCGTCCAGCGCCTGCCCGCGCAGGGCGAAGGAGGAGTGGCGGGCGAGCACGCGCAGGTCGCGGAAGCGCGACAGCGCAGTGATGAGGTCCTCCGTGATCCCATCGCTGAAGTAGGCCTGGTCCGGATCGGTACTGAGATTGTCGAACGGCAGCACCGCGATCGAGGGCCGTTCAAAGATCTTCGGTGACGGGGCTGGAACGCCATCGCCGACCACCAGACGGTAGGCGCGAACGGGTCGCGTGATGTTCTTGAGACGCTGCTCGCCGAGGCTCGCAAAGGCGAGGCCCGCCTGTCCGTGAAGGTGGTCGTACGCGGTGCCGGACACGACGATACCACCGGGCTCGGCCAAGCCTTCCAGGCGCGCGGCGATGTTCACCCCGTCGCCGAGAAGGTCGGTCCCCTGGACAACCACATCACCGAGATTGATGCCGATTCGCAGGCTGAGGCCGGTGCCGTTCCGAGCCTGGATCGCGACGGCACAGGCGGCCGCGTCGACGACGCTGGTGAATTCCGCGATCAGCCCGTCGCCGATCAGCTTGACCAGCCGACCCCGATGCTCGGCGAGGGCCGGCTCCACGAGATCGCTGCGCAGGGCACCCAGGCGAGCCAGCGTGCCGGCCTCGTCCTGTTCGACCTTCGACGAGTAGCCTACCACATCGGCGGCGAGGATCGCCGCGAGGCGCCGTTCCTGCCGCGATGACTCCAAGGCCCAGGTCCCGCAAAGCCGCTGCCGATATCAAGCTATCACGGCAGGGACGGCTTGGGGATGACGCGGGTTAGATCCCCTGCGGATCGCCGACGACCGACACAAGCATCTCGCCCGAGAAGAGACGGGCCGAGACGCGCCGCACGTCGTCCAGGGTGACGGCCTCGATCAGGCCGTTGCGGCGCTCCAGATAGTCGCGCCCGAGGTCCTGGAACAGCATCATGCCCAGCAGCTTCGCCGTCTGGTCGTTGCTGGTGAGGCGCAACGGGAATGAGCCCGTCAGATAGGTGCGGGCGTCGTCCAGTTCGTGCTGGGCGATGTCGCCGGCCGCGAGCTTCTTCAGCTCCTCCCGGACGAGGCTCAGCGACTGGGCGACCTGGGCGTTGTTGGTGGCGACCCCGCCCAGCCACAGGGGCGACAGGTCGAGGTCGTAAAGATACGAGTAGACCGAATAGGCGAGGCCCCGTTTCTCGCGCACCTCTTCGGTCAGGCGCGAGCTGAACCCGCCGCCGCCCAGGATGTAGTTGGCGACATAGGCCGCATAGTAGTCTGCATCGGTGCGGTCGATGCCGGCATGGCCGAAGGTGACGACACTCTGCGGGATGGGCAGGCGCACGACCTCGGTGCCGCCGACGACGGGGGCGGCGCGCGTGACGTCCAAGGCGGGTGCCGTCGCCGGGAGGTCACCGAAGGCGTGGTCGAGCAGCTGTGCCAGCTCGTCGGCCTCGATGTCTCCCGACACGCCGACCACCAGCCGGTCGCGGGCGATGCGGGTATCGATGAAGGCCCGCATGTCCTCGACCGTGATCGTGCCGATGGAGGCGGGCGTGCCGCGAGTGGCCCGACCGTAGGGATGATGCGGAAAGGCCTTCGCGAACCAGGATCGCGATGCCAGATACTCGGGGTCCGTCTCCCGGCGGCGGAGATCGGCCAGAATCTGGCTGCGGACGCGCTCGACGGGCTCGCTGTCGAAGCGCGGCTCCTTCAGCGCAAGGCGGAGCAGCTCGAAAGCCAACTCCCGCGTCGAGGTCAGCGTCTTCAGATCGCAGGTGCAGGCGTCCCGGTCGAGGTCGAAGGAGAGGCGGATCGCGTTGTCCTCGAGCTGGCCGCGGAAGGCCTGGCTGTCATAGGGACCCGCACCCTCGTCGATGATGCCGCCGGCCATGTAGGCAAGCCCCTCCTTCCCGACCGGATCCGTGATCGCACCGGAGCTGCAGTAGGCGGCGAGGGACAGGAAGGGGATCGACCGCTCGGTGATCAGATAGGCGCGGATTCCCTTGCTGCTGACGATTTCCTGGACGTGGTTGGTCTTGCCCGGTGCGACGGCCTGGTCCTGCATCGCCGTCAGTCCGCCGCGCCGTCGGAGACGAGCGTGCCGGTGACCGAGTTCTCGGGCTTCAGGACGAAGCGTGCGGCGGCCTCGACCTCGTCCCGCGTGACGGCGGCGATCCGACGCGGCCACTTCTCGATGTCGTCGACGCCGAGGCCCGAGGCCAGCGCCACGCCGAAAATGCGCGCGGCACCGCCCAGCGAGTCGCGGGCATAGATCGCCTCGCTCAGCATCCGCTTCTGCGTGCGGGCCAGCTCCTCGTCGGTGACCCCGGCCTCCAGCAGTTCCTTCAGGGCGGCGTCCACGCCGGCTTCGAGCGCGTCCATCTCGATGCCGGGACGCGGGCTCGCATAAACGCGGAAGGTCGTGAAATCGAGGCTGGTGCCCCGGTAGTAGCTGCCGGCCCCGGCGGCGAGGCCCTGCTCGACGACGAGGCGGCGGAAGAGCCGACTGGTGCCGCCATTGCCGAAGATCTCGGCCAGCACCTCGAGCGCGTAGGCGTGCTCCTTGCCCTCGGTCGTGAAGCTGGGGGCGAGCCAGGAGCGCACCAGGCTCGGCTGGCGCACGCGCTCGTCGGCGACCGTGACCCGCCGTGCGGCGTGCTGCGGCGGCTCCACGCTGCGCATACGCTGCGGCACGTCGCGGCGCGGGATGACGCCGTAGATCTTCTCGGCCAGCGGCCGCAGCTCGGCCGCAGTGACGTCGCCGACGACGACCAGCACGGCGTTGTTCGGCGCGTACCAGGTCTCGTAGAAGCGCTCGGCGTCCTCGCGGGTGTAGGACTGGATCTCGTGCATCCAGCCGATCACCGGCCAACGGTAGGGATGGTGGAGGTACTGGGCGGCGACGAGCTGCTCGCCGAGGATGGCAGAGGGCTCGTTGTCGACCCGCGAGCTGCGCTCCTCCACGATCACGTCGCGCTCGGGATAGACGACCTCGTCGACCAGCCGGAGATTGGTCATCCGGTCGGCTTCCATGCCCATGACGAGCTCGAGCCGGTCCTTCGCGATCATCTGGAAGTAGGCGGTGAAGTCGTAGCTCGTCATGGCGTTGTCGTTGCCGCCGTTGCGCGCCACGATCTTCGAGAAGTCGCCAGCGGCGATCTTCTCCGTACCCTTGAACATCAGATGCTCGAGGAAGTGCGGCAGCCCCGACTTGCCGGGCGGGCTGTCGGCCGTGCCAACCTTGTACCAGAGCCAGTGCGCCACGACGGGGGCCCGGTGGTTCGACACCACCAGCACCTCGAGGCCGTTGTCGAGGGTGAAGGTCTCTGGATTGAAGAGGGTGCCGTCGTCGCCCAAGCCGCCGGGGATCAAGCCGAACGCGGCGGAGGGGAGTATCGTCATGGACCGACTGTCCTAGCTCGGGGGCAAGGGTACGCTGCCGGTCCGGGTCGTGGTGACGACGGCCCCGGAGGCGAGGCTGCGCAGTCGCGCCTGCTCCTCAGGTGCATTCACCACCGCGTCGGGGTTCTGGGCCTGCAGCATCGCCTTCTTCTGGAAATCGAAGATAAAGAGGAATGTGCTGTCGTCGACGGTGGTCAGCTCACGATTCTCTTCGGCGACCTGTTGCCTGATCGAGGGTGCCGCCTGCACCGGGCTCGCCTGCACGATGGCGGTCTCGGCCGTACTCTGCGCCACCGAGCCGGCGGCGGGCACAGGCTGGCCCGTCAGGACCGACTGCGCTTCGGCCGTCGGATTGCCGCCGAATGCCGGCGGTGCCCCGGGCTCCGGCGGCCGCAGGCTGTAGTCGGGCGGCATGATGAGCGGTGCTCGCCGCACGACCTGGAACTCGTCGGGAGCCGGCCGATCGAAACCGAGTTGCTGGCGGACGCTGGAACAGCCGACGACCGACAAGGCGAGCACGGTCAATGCCGTCCCCCTGACGAGCCCACCCCGCATTCGTGTCATCTCCCCGCCTGATCGAGCACCGGCCGCGTCGAGAACAGGCTGTCCGCCAGCAGCAGGACGGCCCCGATCGAGATCGCGCTGTCGGCGACATTGAATGCCGGCCAATGGTAACCCGCAATATGGAAGTCGAGAAAGTCCACCACGGCCCCGAACCGTAGCCGATCGATCAGATTGCCCAGCGCACCCGCGATCACCATCCAGAGGGCCACTCGCGAGAGGAAACGGCGCTCGCGCCGGAGCCAGACCGCCAGCGCCGCGACGATGACCAGGGTCAGCCCGGTCAGCAGCCAGGGTCCGTGATCGCCCGCGTTCGACATGATCCCGAAGCTGACGCCCCTGTTCCAGACCAGGACGAGGTTGAAGAACGAGGTCACCGCGATCGGCGTCCAGGGATCGAGCGTGCTCAGGACGACGTACTTGCTGACCTGGTCCAGGAGGATGATCGCGACCGCGAAGGCGAGGCCGGCCGCCGGGTGGGACAGCGCCATGTCAGGCCGCCAACGCAGGAGTCGCGTCCTCGCAGCGGAGGCACAGCGAGCGGTCGCTGGCGGCGACCTCTTCCAGCACCCGCCAGCAGCGGTCGCACTTCTCGCCGGGAGCGGCTCGCGGGACGACGGCCACACCGGGTACCTCGTCGAGCCGGAACGCGTTCGCCGGCGCCGGTGCGTCCGTCACCTCGATGCCGCTCGTGATTGAGAGCTCCGCCAGGTCGAGCCCGCCAAGGGCGGCCAGATCCTCGGCACTCGCATGAACGACCGGTGATGCCTGCAAGCTGGAGCCGATCCGCTTCTCGCGGCGCTCCAGCTCCAGCGCACCGGTGACGACCCGCCGCACGCGGCGCACGCGCTCCCATCTCTGCCCCAGCGCCGGGTCCAGCCAGGACGTCGGGACCTCGGGAAACTTGCGCAGATGCACGCTGTCGGTGTCGCTGGGGAAGCGCGTCAGCCAGGCCTCCTCGGCCGTGAAGCACAGCACCGGAGCCAGCCATGCCGTGAGGCAGCTGAAGAGGTGGTCCAGCACCGTCCGCGCCGCCCGTCGCCGCGTGCTGTCGGGGCGGTCGCAATAGACCGCGTCCTTGCGGACATCAAAGTAGAAGGCGGAGAGGTCGTTGGCGCAGAAATTGTGGAGCGCCGAGTAGAGCTTCGGGAAGTCGAAGTCCTCGTTGCAGCTGCGCACCAGCTGGTCGAGTTCGGCCAGGCGGTGCAGCACCCAGCGCTCCAGCTCCGGCATCTCCTTCGGATCCAGCCGCTCTCCAGCGGTGAAGCCGTGCAGGTTCCCTAGGAGGTATCGCAGCGTGTTGCGCAGGCGACGGTAGGAGTCGCCGATGCCGGTCAGGATGTCCTTTCCGATCCGGATGTCCTCGGCATAGTCGGCCGAGACGACCCACAAGCGGAGGATGTCGGCCCCGTTCGTCTTCATGAGGTCGATGGGCGAGACGACGTTGCCGACCGACTTCGACATCTTCCGACCCTCGGAGTCGACGACGAAGCCGTGGGTCAGCACGCACTCATAGGGGGCGCGGCCGCGGGTGCCGCAGCTTTCGAGTAGCGAGGAGTGGAACCAGCCGCGATGCTGGTCGGAGCCCTCTAGATAGAGCGAGGCCGGCCACTGCAGGTCGGGACGCGCCTCCAGCACGGTCGCATGGGTCGAGCCGGAGTCGAACCAGACGTCCAGGATGTCGTCGACCTTCTCGTAGTCCTCGATGCGGTAGCGGGTGCCCAGGAACTCCTGGGGATCGCGCGTCCACCAGGCGTCCGCACCCGCGGCCTCGAAGGCCGCGGCGATGCGCTCAACCACCTCGGGATCGCGCAGCACCTCGCCGGTGCGCTTCTCGACGAAGACGGCGATCGGCACGCCCCAGGCGCGCTGGCGCGAGACACACCAGTCGGGGCGGGTCTCGATCATCGAGCGGATGCGGTTCTCGCCGCGGGCCGGCACCCAGCGCGTGTCGCTGATCGCCTGCAGGGCCTTGCCGCGCAGATCGTCCGGCCCGTCCATCGGGATGAACCACTGCGCGGTGGCGCGGAAGATGAGCGGGGCCTTGGAGCGCCAGGAGTGCGGGTAGCTGTGGACCAGCTTGCCGCGCGCCAGCAGGTTGCCCTTGCCGACTAGTGCCTCGATGACGGGCTCGTGCGCCTTGAAGACGTGCAGGCCCTCGAAGCCCGGCACCTGGGCCGTGTACGTCCCGTCTTCGGCAACGGTGTCCGGCACGTCGAGGCCGTTCATCGCACCGAGCTCGTAGTCGTCCTCGCCGTGGCTCGGCGCGATATGGACGAGGCCGGTGCCCTGGTCCGTGGTGACAAAGCCCCCGGCCAGCAGCGGCACGACGAAATCGTAGCCGCCGGCCACACCCGCCAGCGGATGGCGAGCTGTCGTGCCGGCAAGTTCCGTCCCCATGAACTCGTCACGGACATCGTAGGCGCGGATCCCGGAAGCCGCGGCCACCTCGCCCAGCCGCTCGGCTGCCAGAAGCAGCCGCTCGCCGACCCGTGCATGGCTGCCCTCGCCCACCTCGCCGACCTCGATCAGCTGGTAGGTGACGTCGGGCCCGTAGGCGACGGCCCGGTTCGCCGGGATCGTCCAGGGAGTCGTCGTCCAGATGACGACCGACGCTCCGCCGAGCGAGGGGCGTGACGCCTGCACGACGGGGAAGCGGACATCGATCGTGAAGCTGGTATGGTCGTGATACTCGACCTCGGCCTCGGCGAGTGCCGTCTTCTCGACGACCGACCACATCACCGATTTCTTGCCGCGATAGAGCGAGCCGCTCAGCAGGAACTTCGCCAGTTCGCGGTAGATGCCGGCCTCGGCCTGGAAGTTCATCGTCGTGTAGGGGTGCTTCCAGTCGCCGAGCACGCCCAGCCGCTCGAACTCGGCCTTCTGCACGCCGATCCAGTGCTCGGCATAGTCGCGGCATTCCTTGCGGAAGGCGGCGATCGGGACGGCGTCCTTGTCCTTGCCCTTCTTGCGGTACTCCTGCTCGATCTGCCACTCGATCGGCAGGCCGTGGCAGTCCCAGCCCGGGACGTAGACGGCGTCCGTCCCCAGCATCTGACGGCTGCGGTTGATCACGTCCTTCAGGATCTTGTTGAGGGCCGTCCCCATGTGGAGATGGCCGTTGGCGTAGGGCGGGCCGTCGTGGAGGATGAACTTCTCACGGCCGCGGCTCTGCTCGCGCAGCCGCTCCCACAGCTTCGTGTCCTGCCAGCGCGCGACCCAGCCGGGCTCGCGCTCCGGCAGGCTGGCCTTCATCGGGAAGTCGGTCTTCGGCAGGAAGACGGTATCGCGGAAATCGTTGCTCATCGGGACGACTTTATGGGCTCAGGCGGCCACGAGGCCGTGGAAGGAACGGGCATGCTCGCAATCGCGGGCGATCTGGGCTTTCAGCTCCTCGATGCCGGCGAACTTCTGTTCGGCGCGCAGGCGTTCGAGGAAGCCCACCCGCAGGCGCTGGCTGTACAGGTCGGCCCCGCCGTCGAGGAGATGAACCTCCAGGAGGAGGCCGCGGCCATGGAAGGTCGGACGGTTGCCGAGATTGGCGACGGCCGGATGCCAGACCTCGCGCCCGTCGACGCAGAGACCGGCGCGGACGACATAGACGCCGCGGGCCGGCATCATCGGCCGGCGGCCGAAGGGGTGAACGTTGGCGGTCGGAAAGCCGATCGTGCGCCCTCGCGTATCGCCCGGCTTCACGACGCCCTCGATCTCGTAGGGGGAGCCGAGAAGAGTTGCGGCCCTGGCCACGTCGCCTTCGGCTAGGGCGTTCCGCACGGCAGTGGACGAGCAGACGACACCGCCGACCTCGATCTTCGGCACCGCGTTGACGGCGACGCCGTGCGGTGCGGCCAGCCGGGCCATCAGCCCGACGTCGCCTTGTCGACGGTAGCCGAAGCAGAAATCACTCCCGGCGGCGACGGCGCGCACCCCGAGATGACCCACCAGCACCTCGTCGACGAAGGCCTCGGCCGAGAGGCGCATCAGCTTCTCGTCGAAGCGCAGGACATAGAGAACGTCCACGCCGAGTGCGCTCGCGAGCTGCGCCTTGCGGCGCAGCGTCGTCAGACGCTCGGGGGCCTTCGCCGGGTCCAGCAACTCGCGCGGATGGGGCTCGAAGGTGACGATTCCGGTGGGCGCGCCAAGGCGGGCGGCCTCCGCCGCCGCAACGCGGATCACCTCGCGGTGCCCCCGATGGAGACCGTCGAAATTCCCGATCGCTACCGAGGCACCGCGCGCGTCCGCCGGCAGGCCAGCCGTGTCGCGGTAGATTCGCATGGGCGCCGTCTCTCCCATGCGACGCTCGACCTGTAAAGGCCGGACCTCCGCAGGTCCGGCGGGGCTCAGGCCGTGGGCTTGCGCGCGACCATGATGACGGCCTCGCCGGTGAGCACGTCCTTGCCGCCGACCTTGCAGCTGGTGTCGAATACGACCCGGCGCTTCTCGCGGTCGATGGACTTCACGGATACCTCGGCGCGGACCGTGTCACCGGCGCGGACCGGGGCCAGGAACTTCATCGTCTGGGAGAGATAGACGCAGCCCGGCCCCGGCAGCTTGGTGCCGAGGACGGTCGAGATCAGGCTCGCCGTCAGCATGCCGTGCGCGATGCGCCCCTGGAACGCCGTGCCCGCCGCGAACTCCTCGTTGAGGTGCACGGGGTTGGTGTCGCCCGAAACGCCCGCGAACATCAGGATGTCGGCATCCGTGATCGTCTTGCCGAAGGCAGCGCTCATCCCGACGTCGAGATCCTCGATGTACAAACCATGAAGGGCCATTCTTGTCCCCTTGCCCGAGCGTTTTGGCGCGCCGCAACATGTGCCGTGACGCAGCGCAACATCAAGCGCCAAAATGCCCCTTTTGCCAACCCGACTGCGCGACGCTGCCGCGGCACGTTGACGTGCCATGATTGTCCTCTTGACGCTGCGCTCGCGTTCGACCCTCCCTTCCGCCCTCTATTTCGGAGAGAGTCATGGAGGCCCTCGAAGCCATCCTCACCCGCCCGACGGTGCCGCCCGTCAAGATGATGGGCCCCGGTCCCGACGCGCCGACGCTGGAGCGCGTCCTGCGCGCCGCGGCCGCGGCACCCGATCACGGCAAGCTGGTGCCCTACCGCGTGCTGGTCGTCCGCGGCGACGCGCGGCAGAAGCTCGGCGAGCTGTTCGCCGAGGCCGTGCGCCGGCAGCGGCCCGACGCGCTGGCCGAGATGGCGAAGCAGCGCGAGGCGCCGCTGCGCGCGCCTCTGATCCTCGTGCTTGGCGCGCATATCGACCGGCAGCACCCGAAGGTGCCCGTGGTCGAGCAGATCGCCTGCACGGCGGCGGCGGGCCAGAACATCCTTCTGGCGGCCCACGCCCTGGGCTTCGCGGCGAAGTGGGCGACCGGGACCAACGCCTACGACCCCTATATCCGCGAAGGCCTCGGCATGCGGCACGAGGATGCGATCGTCGGCTTCATCTATATCGGCCACTACGCCGTGCCGCACGATCCTTCGGCGCGCCCCGACCTCGGCGCCTTCGTCCGCGAGTGGGTCGGGCCGGGCTAGAGGACCGGAAGGACCCACCTCAGTATCGACGCCGAGCTCTGCGCCACGTCGTTGACGAAGGCGGCGAAGTCGAACCGCGACTCCTTGCCCGCGAGATCCGAGAGGGCCCGGATGTCGAGGTAAGAGATGCCGAAGGCGGCGCAGACCTGCCCCAAGGCACCGCCCTCCATCTCGACCGCTTGCCCGCCGAGGTCGCGGAACAGCCGCTCTCGGGTCGCCTCGCAGTGCACGTACTGGTCGCCCGAGAGGATGCGGCCGAACACGATCCGGGGTGCACGGCCTTCGCCGCCGGCGGCCCGGCTCAGAGGCGGCAGCGCGAAACCGTCGAGGCGCTGCCGAAGCCGCCCCAGCAGGGCCGGATCAACCGGATAGCCCAGCGCGTCGGTCGGATTGAAGAACGGCACATGGCCGGCCTGATAGGTGGCGAGGCGCTTATCCTCGAACACACCGGCATCGTGCTGGACGGTATCCTCGGCGATCACCACGTCGCCGATCGCCAGCGAGGGGTCGAGACCGCCGGCAACGCCGCTGAACACGATGAGCCTGGATTTGAAGCGTTGCGCCAGCAGCGTGGCGACGATGGCGGTGTTCACCTTGCCGATGCCGGCCCCGGCAAGTGCCACATGATGGCCGTCGAGGCGGCCGAGGTCGAACCGGGCGTGTGCCATCTCTTCGGTGACCACGTCCGTCAGTGCCTCGCGCAGATGCACGAGTTCCTGGGGTATGGCGCAGATCAGGCCGATGGTCATGTCCGCTCCGCCTCGAGCCGGGTTCGTTCTACCCGGCTTGCCCCGGCCCCGATAGCACCGGCATATGCGCCCGTCGCCACAGCGGGAGAGGTTCGTTGGATCACGGGCTCGAGGGCATCGACCATGTCATCGTCGGCGTGAACGACCTCGAGGCGGCGCGCGCCACCTACGGTCGGCTCGGCTTCACCTGCACGCCCCGGGGCCGGCACGTCGGCTGGGGCACGGCCAACTACTGCGTGATGTTCGAGCGCGACTATCTGGAGCTCCTGGGCATCGTCGACCCGACGCAGTTCACGAACGGCCTCGACCGCCTGCTGGAATCGGGCGAGGGCATGCTGGGGGCCGTGTTCGGCACGCGCGATCCGGAGGCGACCTACGAGTTCTGGAAGGCCAACGGTCTCGAGCCGGCGGAGCCGCAGGCCCTGGGCCGGCTGCTCGAAGGGGATGCCCCGGCCGACCTGAAGTTCCGGAACGTGCTCCTCGACCGCTCCAAGACGGCCGGCCTCGGCTTCTTCGCCTGCCAGCATCTCACACCGGAGCCGCTGCGACGCCCGCAGTGGCTGCAGCACCCGAACGGGGCGGTCGCGATCCGTTCCTGCACGATCGTCGCCAACGAGGCGGCACCGGTCTCGGCGGTGCTGGCCCAGATGCTCGGGACCGCGGCCGTGTCGAGCACCGACAAGGTGCATGCGGCGCACGCGCGGAACGGATCCATCCTGGTGGCACCACCCGAGGATGCCGGCCTGCTCCATCCTTGGGCGCGGATACCGGAGAGCGTCGACGCTCCCCGGTTCGCGGTGCTGACGATCGCCGTCGAGGACCGCCAGCGCACGGCGTCCTGCCTCGACGCGGAGCACGTCACGTTCGGACGATCGGTGAACGGCGACATCATGGTGCCGCCGGACCAGGCGAACGGCGTCGCCATCGAGTTCGTCGCCGACCGCTGAAACGGGCCTCCGCCGAGACGACGGAGGCCCATCACTGCAGCTAGCCGCCGACGATCTTCTTCCAGTCGGGCGGCGGCGAGCCCTTCTTCACGATCACGACGCTGAAACGCAGGTCCAGCGGGTACCACTTCCGCGGGTCCTCGCCGTGCCACTTGTCCTTGTAGTAGTCCGAGACGGCTTGAAGCCGCGAATTGCTGACGGCGATGCCGTGCTTGGTGATGGACTTCGTCCAGATCGGGGCACCGGTCTTCTTCCGCCACATCTGGGAAACGGGCTGGCTCCAGGTCACCACGTTGCCCTTCGAGCCGAACACCGCTGCCCACCGGCCGCAGGCTTCACGCTGCGCAGGACCGGACTTGCCCTGCCAGGCACACCATTGCAGCTTCATCTGCTGCGGAACGGGCTGACTCTTGATCTGCGCCCTGAAGTACAAAGTTCCTTCAGAAAAGTTGAAAGGTACATTGAAGCTGGACGGCCCCACCCTTGGAAAGCCCCGGTGCGACTGGGTCACCGGCTTGTTCCAGTCGAAGATGAGTTTCTGGGTGGACGCTGCATGGGCTGCTGGATAGGTCGAGCCCAGCAGCATTGCAGCACAGACAGCCGTACGGCCGAAACGACATAGACGTAGAAGTAGTTTCTGCATTCGTCATACCCGAGTTGTGCGCGAATCTTGATTCGCTTGTTCGAGTAGACGAGGCGACCGGAGAGCTATTCCCCTAGCTGGGGCGGCCGAGCGCAATCCCGCTCGGTAACCATCAGCGGTCCGAGCTGTGAGCGTGCGCCACCTTGTAGGGGCATCCCGTCGTCAGGACCTCTGCGCCATGACCGCTACGGGTACCCGTCATCAGGCCATGCCGTGTTCGGCATCCGACGAGGGACTAGTCGGTTACGAAGGGCGCTGCCAACCGACGACGAAATTGTCGCAGGTGGGGCATCAAGCAGTCCGTATCTCGGCAGACCGGTTCGCCCCTGCATCAAGGCGCAGAAAAGGAAGAGCCCGCCGACCATTGGCCGGCGGGCTCCCTTCAAACCAAATCCGGCTCGATCAGCTACCGTACTTCGACCAACCGCCGAACACGGCACCCTTCTGCACGATCACGACCTGGAAGCGGATATTGGCGGGGTACCACTTCTTCGGGTCCTCACCGTGCCACTTCTGCGTGTAGTAATCGGAGACGGCCTGCTGCTTGGTGTTCAAGAAGGCGATCCCGTGACACTTCAAAGGCTGGGACCAGTTCGGCGGGATCGGCACACCGTTGTAGGTCTTCTTCCACATCTTGGACACTTGCTGGGACCACGTGACCACCGTGCCCGAAGCGCCGAAGACAGCCTGCTGTCGGCCGCAGGACTCTTTCTGCTGGGGGCCGTTGGCACCCTGCCAAGCGCACCACTGCAGCCGCATGTTCTGCGGTACGGGCTGACTGCGGATGATGACCCGGAAGTAGAGGGTTCCCTCGGCAAAGCCGGGGAAGTCGATCGCCAGCGGACCGGACGGCCCGGGAGACACACCGTAGCGCGGAAAACCGCGATGCTTCTCGGTGACCGGCTGGTTCCAGTCGAAAATCAACTTCTCGGTTGCGGCATGAGCGGCCGTCAGCGGCAGGCCCAGCATGAGGAGGGCACATGCCGCCCAAAGCCAAGAGCGCCGAGCAAGTTTCAACATTCTCTGCATACGATGACCCCTGTTCACTAGGGTTTTCGGTTTTGGCCAACGTCATCAGACGCAGGGGTACGGGCCTTATTCCGAATAATTTTGCGCTAACGCAGCGCAGGGACGGCGCACGTGCCGCGAATTCGTGCTTTCTTGATGGGAGAGGCCACGAAGCCTCGCTTCAGCGGCCTTCGAGGCGCAGTGCGGCCGTCTCGTCGAGGCCGAAATGGTGGCCGATCTCGTGCGTGAGGACGTCGAAGACGACTTCCTTCAGGGCACAGCCTCTCTCGCACCACTCGAAAAGGATGGGCATCCGGAAGAGGAAGATCAGCTCGGGCAGTTCGGGCGGCAGGCCGAGGCCCGCGCGTTCGCCGATGGGCACACCCTGATAAAGTCCCGTGAGGTCGAGCGGGTCCTCGATCTCCATGGCGTCCAGGGTCTCGTCGTCCGCCCAGTCCTGGATCTTGATTGCGACGAGGCCGACGAGCTGGCGCAGCTCGGCCGGGAAGTTGGCCAGGATCGCTTCGGCGATCTCGCCCAGGCGATCGGCGGTAGGCGGCCGCTCGGCGGCGGTCACCGCGGCGCCATGCGCATGGCGCCGTCGATCCGGATGTTCTCGCCGTTCAGCATCGGGTTGCGGACGATCGTGAGCACGAGATCGGCGAACTCCTCGGGGCGGCCGAAGCGCGTCGGGAACGGCACGGTGGCGGCCAACGACTCCTGCACCTTCTCCGGCATGCCGAGCAGCATCGGCGTGCCGAAGAGGCCGGGGGCGATGGCGACGACGCGAATACCCAAGCCTGCGAGCTCGCGGGCGGCCGGCAGCGTCAGGCCGGCAACGCCACCCTTCGAGGCGGCATAAGCCGTCTGGCCGATCTGGCCCTCCCAGGCAGCGATGGAGGCGGTGTTGACTATGACACCGCGCTCGCCGTCGGCATTGGGGTCGAGCCCGACCATCGCGGCAGCGGCGACCCGCATCATGTTGAAGGTGCCGATCAGGTTGACCCGGATCACCCGCTCGAAGGCGTCGAGCGGCATCGGGCCGTCGCGGCCGACGATCTTGCCGGCGGGGGCGATGCCGGCACAACTCACGAGGATGCGGGGTGCGCCCAGGGTGGAGACGATCTCGGCCGCGACCGCCTCGGCGGCGCCAGCGTTGCCGACGTCGATCGCCCAGCCGCGACCACCGATCGCGCTAGCCGTCGCTTCGGCCGCGGCACCGTCCAGATCGAGGACGGCGACTTTGGCGCCTGCAGCGGCCAGCGCCTGCGCGGTCCCGGCACCGAGACCCGAGCCGGCGCCGGTAACGATCGCCGTCGCTCCGCGCACGTCCATGCGTTCCTCCCACGAGAAAGGGCCGCCCCGTCGCCGAGGCGGCCCTCTCATCAAACCACCTGAGGCGGGCTCAGGCGAGCTTCTGCTTCACCTCGCGGATGGCACCCTCGATCAGCGACTGCGTCTCGCTGGTGCCGACCTTGTCGGAGAGGAGCTGGCGCGTGGTGCGGATGGCGAGGTCGGCGGCGCGCGCCTTCACCTCGGCCAGCGCACGGGCCTCCTCCTGGGCGATCCGCTCCATCGCCTGCTCGGTGCGCCGCTTGACGGACGCCTCGAAGTCGGCGCGGAGCTTGGCCTCGAAGCGCTTCCGGTCGGCTTCGCCGTGGGCCACGATCTCGGCCGCCAGGGCTTCGCCTTCCTTCAGCTTCTGCTGGTACTTCGCAACCAGGGCCTTCGCCTCTTCGTGCAGGCGGCGGGCCTCGTCGAGATCCTGGCGGATCTTGTTCGAGCGCCCGTCGAGTGCGCCGAGGATGGCGTTCTTCGCCGGCTTCCACACGAGGACGACGAGGAGGATCAGGCAGACGAGAAGGACGAGTTCGATCATGCTGCGCCCTCCCCAAGGACCTTGGCGAGTGCCGATTTGGCCTCGGTCTTGTTAGCCTGGATACCCGCGAGTCGCTTTGCCGCCGCCTGGGCCACCTCGACGGCCACGTCCTTGAGCTGGGACACGGCCTCCTGACGGCTGGCGTCGATCCTCTTCTCGGCGGCACCCAGCTGGTCGGCGAGGTCCTTGTCGAGGTCCGCCTGACGCTTGGCGGTCTCGGCGTTCAGCCGCTCCTGCAGCTCCTTGATCGCGGACTGCGCCTTGATCTGCGCCGAGGCGACCATCTCGTCGTGCTGGCGGGCCGCGGCCTCGGCGTCGTGTCGGAGCCGGGCGGCACTGTCGAGATCGTCGGCGATGATCTTCTCGCGCGTCTCGATGATCTCGGTCAGGCGCGGCAGTGCCTTCCGGTTCATCAGGTAGAACAGCGTCACGAACGCGACCACGAGCCAGAAGATCTGGCTCGGGAAGGTGTGGACGTCGAGCTGCGGCAATCCTTTGCCGTGCTCGGCAGCCTCGACCTCGAGCTGCCCCGGCGTCGGCTCGGCGGCAGCGCTCTCGGCCGTGGCGGCGGTGGTGGTCGTCGTCGCGGTCTCCGCCATGACGGCGGGTGTCCACACGAGCAGAGTCACGACGAGGAGCGAACGGAGAATGGCGAGAGGGTCGAGGCGACCCATGGGCTGTCTCCCCCTAGGCCCGGTCTGCCGGGCCGGCTCGCACCGGCCCGACGTCGTGGACGGGCTCAGGTGAAGAGGATGAGGAAGGCGATCAGGAGCGCGAACAGGCCCACCGCCTCGACCAGCGCGAAGCCGATGATCGCGTAGGGGAACACGCGCTGCTGGACCGAGGGGTTGCGGCCCACGGTGGCGATCAGCGTCGAGAAGACGTTGCCGATGCCGATACCGACACCGAAGAGGGCGATCGTGGCCAGGCCGGCGCCGATCATTTTTGCAGCATCGAGTTCCATCACGAGAGCTCCGGTAAGGCGGCGCGGAACTGCGCCGGTGGGCTACGTCAACGTTACGTCCAGGGGCTGGCGAACCTACGCCCTCAGTGCATGTGGATCGCGTCGTTGAGGTAGAGACAGGTAAGGACGGTGAAGATGTAGGCCTGCAGGATGGCTACCACGATCTCGAAGCCCGTCAGCAGCACGGTGATCGCCATCGGGAAGATCCCGGGGACCAGATAGTAGCTGCCGAGGCTGACGATGAAGCCGGCGAAGACCTTCATCATCGTGTGGCCGGCCATCATGTTGCAGAACAGACGGACCGACAGGCTGATCGGGCGGACGAGATAGGAGATGATCTCGATCGGCACCATCAGCGGCAGGATCCACCCCGGTGCGCCGTGCGGGACGAAGAAGCCAAGGAACTTCGCCCCGTGCAGGTAGAATCCCAGGCCCGTCACCATGATGATGACGACCGCCGCCATGGTGAAGGTGACGATGATCTGCGAGGTGAAGGTGTAGCTGCCCGGGATCATGCCCAGGCTGTTGCCGAACAGCAGGAACATGAAGAGGGTGAAGATCCAGGGGAAGTAGCGCATCCCCTCCTTGCCGGTGGCGTCGCGCAGCATCCCGGCCGTGAACTCGTAGAGCATCTCGACGGCGGACTGCAGGCGGCCCGGGACCAGCGCCTTGTGCCGGGTGCCGGCCATGACGAGGTAGTAGGCGCAGGCGACGGCGATCGCCATCCACAGCGACGAGTTGGTGAACGACAGATCGAGATCGCCGACGGTGATCGGCAGGATCTTCGAGATCTGGAACTGATGGATCGGATCAGCCACGTCGATGCCTCGCCCATTTCCGCCGACCGGCCGAACCGGTGGCTCCCACTCCGTGCGGCACCCCGGGCACCGCCCTCAAGGTCCCTGTCGAGCCTGCAGCCGGCGCAGGTAGCGATAGGCATTCAGCATGCCCGCCGCAGCACCGAGCAGGAAGAACACGATCAAGAACAGCGGCCGCGTGCCCAGCCAGCGATCCAACCCGTAGCCGATCAGCAACCCGAACCCGACGCCCGCGATGACCTCGATGCCGGCCTGGATCCCCTCGCCGAAGCTCGTCCTGTCGGGCGGCGTGTCGCCCTGACCGTCGGTCTTCTGCTCGGGTTGGCGCAGCTTCGCCAGTCGGGCGTCGAACTCCTCGAACGAGGGTTGCTTGGGGTCTTCTGCCATAAGCTGTTCGCCCGCAGTCACATGGACAGCCGGCAAGCTGCCCCCTGACACGGGCGGCGGCAACCTAGTGAGGGGCCTTCGGAGCCGTCAAGAGCACCGGATTCGACGCGGCATCATGCCGTAGCACGCAACTCGATCGCCTGCTCCAGCGCCACGGACACCAAGCGCGACACGCCGCGCTCGGTCATGGTGACGCCGTAGAGCCGGTCCATCCGCGCCATCGTCAGCGGATGATGGGTGACGACGAGGAACCGCGTCCCCGTCGCCTCGGCGATCTCCTGCATCAGGCCGACAAAGCGGTCGACATTGGCGTCGTCCAGCGGTGCGTCGACCTCGTCCAGCACGCAGAGCGGCGAGGGCTGGTTGAGGAAGAAGGCGAAGAGGAGTGCTATCGCCGTCATCGTCTTCTCGCCGCCGGACAACAGGCTGATCGATGACAGCTTCTTGCCCGGCGGGCTCGCCTCCAGCTCCAGGCCGGCAGTGAGCGGATCCTCGCCGACGAGGCGCAGATGCGCCTTGCCGCCGCCGAACAGCTGCTGAAACAGCCGGCGGAAATGGTCGTCGACGGCGGTGAAGGAGGCGACGAGCCGGTCGCGTCCCTCGCGGTTCAGCTCGCCGATGCCGCGTTTCAGCCGGTCGATCGCGGCCCGGATCTCGGCTTCCTCGGCGCGAGTGGCGGCGACCGCCGCCTCGATCTCGCCGGCTTCGATCTCGGCGCGGAGATTGACCGGCCCGATGCGCTCGCGGGAGGTGCGCAGGCGGAGGACGCGGGCCTCCACCTCGTCGGGCACGGCCGCCTCGACAGCGGCGCGCAGCTCGGCGTCGGCGAGGATGGTCTCGGGCGGCTGCTGCAGACGCTCGCGGACGAGGGCGGCGGCGGCATCCGCCGTGGCCCCGGCCCGCGCCTCCTCGGCCTCGGCAACGGCCAGATGTTCCCGGGCTGCAGCAAGCTCGCCCTCGGCCGTCGCGAGTGCCGCCTCGTAACCTGCCGCCTCGGTCTCGGCGGCACCCAAGGCGGCCTGAGCGCGGTCGCGCTCGGCGACGAGGTTCGCCAGCCGCTCGTCGAGCCCGGCCAGCTCGTCGGCGCCGCCTTGGTGGTGCGCCTGCTGCTCGACCTCGGCGCGGAGCCTCACCCTGCGCTCGGTCAGTTCGTCTCGTCGCTCGCGCAGGCGCTCAAGCTGCTCGCCGGACTGGCGCACGGACCCGGTGCGTGCCGCGCGGTCGCGAAGCTGGGCGGCGAGACGGTCGCGCAGGTCGGCGAGCCGGGCGTCGGCGGCGCGAGCCACTTCCCGTGCTTCCGCCAGCGCGCTCTCGGCTCGGGTGAAGGCGTGCTCGGCGCGGGTAGCGTCTTCGGCCGCTCGCTCCTGTTCTGCAGTGGCTCGCGTCTCTTCTGCCTGCAACCGAGCCACCTCGGCCGCGAGCGAGTCCAGACGCGCACTACGGGCGGCCCGGCGCTCGGCCTGCCGGTGCGCCTCCTCGCTCGCGTCCGCTTGAGCGGTCCGCAGAGCCCCCTGAGCGGCGGCCAGCTCTTGCCGGTCGCGGTCGAGGCGTTGACGCAGAGCCGTGCGACGGCTCTCGACATCATGAACGTGCTGCCGCGCCGTCGCCGACATGCCTTCGAGCCGGGCCAGCTCGGCCTCTGCGGCCCCCACCTCGAGCTCGAGTGCCGACAGATCGACGTCGTTTTGGTCGGCCGTACCGTCCGCCTCGGCCGTCACCTCCGCGCGCTCGCGCTCGATGGCCGCGGCTTCCTCTTCCAGATGTGTCCTGTCCGCTGCCAGCCGTTCCAGTGCCGACTGGATGCGCTCCACATCCTGCCGCGCCCGAAGCTGGCGGCTGTCGGCCGCCTTCCAAGCCGCTTCGCACTGGGTGAGATGGGAGCGCAGCCCCTGCAGGGTCGTCTCGACTCCGGCCAGAGCCGCCTCGCCTTCCGCCACGAGTCGGGCCAGTTCCTCGGCCTCGGCACGGGCGGCCACGAGGCGGGTCTTGTGGCGCAGGCGCGTGCCCAGAGTGTCCACCGCACCGGGCGTGCGGACGAAGCCGTCCCACCGCCACACGCCGCCGTCGGGCGAGACGAGCTGCTGGCCCGGGGCGAGCGTCGGCTGGAGGGACGCGGCGGTGTCGGGATCGACGACGCCGGTCAGATGGAGGCGCCGGCGCAGGACGGGCGGCGTGTCGACGAGGCTCGCCAGCGGCACGGCGGCGGGCGGCAGAGGCTGGCCCGGGGTGGGCTCACCGAGCTCCCGCCAGTGGGCCGAGGCCTCGGGATCGACGCCCGCCAGCAGGTCGTCGCCGATGGCCGCTGCGACGGCGGCCGCCTGCTCGGGCGGGACGCTGAAGGCTTCGAGCAGCGAGCCTTGGGGGGTGTCGGCGGCCAGGGGCTCCAGGATGCGCAACTCGGCCTCGACGGCGTCCAGCGAGCGGCGCGCGTCGCGGACGGTCTGCAGTGCCGTCGAGCGGGCCGCCTCTTGCGTGCCCAGCTCGGCGCGTCGCGCGTCGAGCACGCCGTCGGCGGCCGAAAGAGCTTCCTCGGCCGCTGCCAGCGCCGCCGCGGCCGCCGAAAGGTCTTGGCGGGCGAATTCGACGTCGAGGGCAGCGCGGCGTGTCGCAAGGCTCTCGGCCCGCTCGTCCAGGCGGCGGAATGCCCGCTGCCGTGCGGCGATGCGCTCGGCGCGCTCGCGGGCCAACGCGTGGCCCTGCCTGAGGGCCGCCGTCAGCTCGACGACGGTGGCCCGCGCCCCGGCACAGGCGGCCGAGGCGGTGCGGTCGGCCTCGCCGGCTTCGAGTGCGGCCTGATCAAGAGCGCGGCCCTCGGTTTCGAGGGCGGCGAGATCGCCGTTCAGCGCATCGATCCGCTGGACCAACCCGGCGACACGCGCTGCGGCCGCACCCGTCTCGGCCAGAGGCTCGGCGTCCAGGGCATTTCGGGCGGCCTCGGCGGATGCCAGCTGCGCGGCTACCCGGTCGGCGGTCGCGCGCAGCTGGTCCAGGACCTGACGGCGGGCGCTCGCGTCGGCACCGGCCGCGCGCGCCGAAGCCTCTTCGGCTTCGACCTTGGCTCGCGCCGCCTCGGCAGCCGCGGTCGCTTCGGGCAGGGCTGCTTCCAGCTCGGCGATCGTCAGGCCGTCCTCGGTGATCTGCGCCTGCAGGCGGTCGAGGTTGTCCTCCAGCTCGGCGATGCCCTGCTCCGCGGCGGCGAGATCGGACTGGGCCTCGGCCAGCTGCCGGGCCAGGGCGGCCGCATGCGCGGCGTCACGCTCGACCGTCGCGCGGAGGTGCTGCGCGCGCTCGGCGACGCGGACCGTCTCGGCGACCGCGTCGGTGGCGGAGTCGCGAAGGGCGGGCAGCTGCGCCCGGCTGCGGGCGACCTGCTCCCGCAACTCCGCGACGCGGTGGGTCGCCGCTTCGGCCGCTGCGGCGTGCGAGGTGCGGGTCTCGGTGGCGGTGACGACGGCCAACTGCGCCGCGTGCCAGCGCCCGAGGAGGAGCAGTGCCTCGGCACTGCGCAGCTCGGCTGCGACCTTGCGGTAGCGCTCGGCGTCGCGGACCTGCTTCTTCAGCTCGGCGAGTTGCCGCTCCTGGTTGCCCAGGAGGTCCTGAACGCGCTGCAGGTTGGTTTCGGTGGCTTCGAGGCGCAGCTCGGCCTCGCGGCGACGCGTCTGCAGGCCGCCGATGCCGGCGGCGTCCTCGAGCAGCCGGCGCCGCTCGCCAGGTTTCGCGTCGACGATGAAGCCGATCTGCCCCTGGCCGATGATGGCGGGGCTGCGCGAGCCCGCACCGGCGTCGGCGAACAGCAGCTGCACGTCGCGGGCGCGGACCTCGCGGCCGTTGATCCGATAGACGGAGCCGGCGCCGCGGCCGATGCGGCGGGCGATCTCAAGCTCTTCGGTGGTGACGAGGGCAGTGGGAGCCGCGGTCGAGGCCAGGAGCTTGAGGCGGACCTCGGCGACGTCGTGGGCGGGCCGCTGCGAAGACCCGTTGAAGATCACGTCCTCCATCTCGCCGCCGCGCAAGCCACGGGCCGAGCTTTCGCCCATGGCCCAGCGCAGCGCCTCGACGATGTTGGACTTACCGCAGCCGTTCGGGCCGACGATCCCCGTCAGCCCGCGCTCTATCAGGAGCTCGACGGGATCGGAGAACGACTTGAAGCCGCTGACGCGTAGCCACGTGAAGTGCAACGCGAGTCACACAAGATGTTGGGGTGGCCCTGACCTTACCACCCCAGGCGCGGTGGCGAAAGCCGCGTCAGCCGCCCGCACCCTTGAAGATCTCGGCGAACTCTTCCGGGGTGCGGTTGCCGGGATAGGCCTTGCCGTTGATGATGAAGGTCGGCGTCGACTCGATGTTGAACTCTTTCTGGCCGTCGAGGCGGATCTGCAAGACGGCATCGGCCATCGCCTGATCGGCGAGGCACGCGTCCGCCTGCTCCTCGCTGAGGCCGCCAAGGCGGGCAAGCTGTTTCAGGGCGGCGACCGGATCGCTGGAGCGCGCCCAGGTCCGCTGCTGGGCGAAGAACACGTCGAAGAACTGGAAGAAGCGGTCGCCGGCGCAATGCGCCAGCACGGCTGCTTTCAACGCGTTCTGGTCGAGCGGGAAGTCGCGCACGACGAGCTTCACCTTGCCGGTGTCGATCCATTCCTTCTTCAGCGTAGGCAGCGTCTCGGTGTGGAAGGCGCCGCAATGCGGGCAGGTCAGCGAGGAGTACTCGATCATGGTGATCGGTGCCGCCGGATCGCCCAGCACGTGCTCGTGCACCTCGGCCGCCGCGCTGACCTTGCCGGTGGCGAAGACGGCGGCCAGGGCCAGGGCTGCGCCGAGAACCAGTCGACGGCAGGGAGCGAGGGGCTGGCGCATGCGGGATTTCTCCGAGGTGAGGCGAGCGGTTTTCTAGGTGTGCGGCGGGACCGCGGCAAGCGGCCGGCTCAACGGCGACGGCCCTGGACCGTCCGGCCCAGACGGAGAAGACGCTCGCGAAGCGACTCGTCGGCGACCTGCGTGAGGCTCGCCTGCAGGGCGGCCTCGGCCTCGGGCGACGGCGGGTCCGGCTCCCGGGCGAGGTCACTCGTAACGCGCGGCGGCAAGCCGGCCTGGACGAGCCGAATGCGTGCGACCGCACGGAAGCCGAAATGGGCGTTGATGCGCTCCAGGATCTGCGGTGCAGCGTGCTGCAATTCGACCGCGAAGGCGCCGGAGCACTGCAGGTGCAGCACCGACACGCGGCCGCGGCCGGTCTCGATCCGGACCGGCTGGCAGCGCCGGGCCAGTGCCGGGCCGATGATCTCGGTCCAGTCGGCGAGCAGGCTCGCCGTGGCGAAGCCGCGGCGGCGTGCGACGGGGTCGAGCACGGCTCCCAACACCCGCATCAGGCTGTCGCCGGCGCGCACCGAACGCGCTTGCCGAGATCCCTCCTCCGACGCCACCTAGCTTCGTCCCGTCCCCAGCGAAGAGCCCAATGCCGGCCAGCCTGAAGCCGATCGCACCCGCCCTGCGCAGCGCACTCCTCCGCTGGTACGACGCGGCACGGCGCGACCTGCCGTGGCGGGCGCCGCCTAGCACCCGCGGCGATCCCTATCACATCCTCGTCAGCGAGGTGATGCTGCAGCAGACGACCGTCGCTACCATACGGCCGCGCTACGCGGCGTTCCTGGCGCGCTTTCCGACGGTCGCGGCCCTTGCCGCCGCGCCGCTCGACGACGTGCTCCATGCCTGGCAGGGGCTCGGCTACTACCGGCGGGCGCGAGCCCTGCACGCCTGCGCGCGTGCCGTCGTGGCCGAGCATGGAGGCCGCATGCCGGCGGGCCGCGCCGCGCTCGAATCCCTGCCGGGGATCGGCCCCTACACGGCGGCCGCAGTGGCGGCCATCGCTTTCGACGAGCCCACGGTCGCGGTCGATGGCAATGTCGAGCGGGTGTTGAGCCGGCTGCTGGCCCTGGACGAGCCGCTGCCGGGAAGCCGCCCTTACTTGCGCCGTGCGGCCGAGGCGCTGGCGGCGCCGGAGCGTCCGGGCGACTTCGCGCAGGCACTGATGGAGCTCGGAGCGCTCGTCTGCACGCCGCGGTCGCCGACGTGCCTGACCTGCCCGTGGCGTCCCTGGTGCAAGGCCGCCGTGGAGGGGGCACCGGAGCGCTATCCGGTGAAGGCGGAGCGGAGAACACGACCGGAGCGGCACGCCACCGCCTTCCTGCTCGCACGCGCCGATGGGGCGATCCTCTTCCGGCGTCGGCCGCCGGAAGGGCTGCTGGGCGGGATGATCGAGCTGCCCTCGACACCTTGGCAAGCCGAGACGGACACCGATCCCGGCGGCCATGCGCCCGAGCGGGCCGCGTGGACGGCCCTGCCCGGGCAGGTCCGGCACGTGTTCACGCACTTCGCCCTCAACCTCGATCTCTGGCGCGGCGAGTCGGCGGGTAAGGCGGAGGGCCTGTGGGTGCGCGAGCGGGACTTCGGCGAACTCGCGCTGCCGACCCTGACGCGCAAGCTGCTGCGCCATGCCGGGCTGCGGGCCTGAAGCTCTCAGCCGCGCCAGACGTCGACGAGGTGGACGGGCCAGCGCCAGGGTGCCAGGGCGATCGCGTCGAAGCGGACGCCGCACTGCCGGACGGTCGGGTGCCGCTGCAGGAAAATCTCGGCCGCCCTGGCGATGCGCAGCTGCTGCCGCCGGCCCAGCGCCTCGGCGGCGGCGTCGAGGCCTGGCCGGCGCTTCACCTCGACGAAGACGAGGAGGTCGGCGCGCCGAGCCACGAGGTCGATCTCGCCCACGGGTGTCGCGTAGCGGCGGGCCAGTATGCGGAAGCCCTTGGCGCGGAGCAGCCACGCCGCCACCGCTTCTGCGGTATGGCCCGAGCGCTCGCGGCGCCTACGCTCCATGGCCCTTGAGGGCGATGGCGCGGGCATAGAGCTCGTTCACCGGCCGTCCGGTGGCCTCGGCGACCCGGGCCGCGGCGGCGCGTGGCCTCAGCGTTTCCAGCGCCTCGACCAGGGCGGCGTCGAGCTGCGATGGGTCCAACTCGGCAATGCCCTCCTCGGGCGGCCCGACCACGACGACGATCTCGCCGCGGGGTTCGCGCTCGGCCAGGGCGCTCGCTAGAGCCTGCAGCCGGTCGCGGCGGAACTCCTCGTGCAGCTTGGTCAACTCGCGGCAGACCGCGGCCGGGCGATCGCCGAGAACGGCCGCACAGTCGGCAAGCATCTCCGCCACGCGCTGGGGTGCCTCGTAGAAGACGAGGGTGGCGCGGATTGGGGCCAGCTCGGCCAGGATGGTACGACGAGCGGCGGAGCGCGGCGGCAGAAAACCCTGGAAGAAGAAGCGGTCGGTCGGTAGCCCAGCGCCGACGAGGGCAGCCGCCAGGGCAGTCGGCCCCGGGATCGGGATCACCGCGATGCCCTTTTCGACAGCCTCGCGCACGAGCTTGAATCCTGGATCCGAGATCGCAGGCGTGCCGGCATCGCTGACTAGGGCCAGCGCCTCGCCGGCCGCGAGCCGCTCCAGAAGCTGGGGCCGCATCCGCTCCGCATTGTGCTCGTGGTAGGCGAGCATGGGCCGGCGGATATGCAGATGCCGCAGCAGAACCGAGGTGACGCGGGAGTCCTCGCAAATCACCGCATCGGCGTCGGCCAGAATTGCGCTCGCGCGGCGCGTGATGTCGCCGAGATTGCCGATGGGTGTGGCGACGACATAAAGGCCGGCCGCGAGTTTACGCTCCGGTGCCGGTTCGGTAAGCTCCAGATCAGGCGCTCGCGGCGGCAAAGGTCGTGCGGCACCGTCCTCCGTCGCCTTGGTGAGGTGCCGCGTGCGCTTGCGCTCGATCCTGCCCAGTCTCGCCGTGATCCTGTTCGCCGGGTGCTCCGGCGATCACCAAAACACGAGCCCGAGGCTGGCGCAACCGGCCGTACCGACGCCGCCGGTGTCGACAGGTCCCGTCGGAGGCATGCGCTCCGCACCCGGCACCGGTGCCGGGGCGCGCGTCGGCCTGCTGCTGCCGCTCACCGGCTCGTCCGCCAAGGTCGGCAAGGACCTCCTCGACGCGGCGCAGATGGCCCTGTTCGACGTGCAGGCGACCGAACTCGAGCTGATCCCGCGCGATACGGGAGCCACGGGCGATGGCGCGGTGCGTGCGGCGACCTCGGCCATCGACGAGGGTGCGAAGCTACTCGTCGGACCCCTCTTCGGTGCTTCGACGACGGCGGTGGCACCGATCGCGTCCAGCCGGTCCGTGCCCGTGCTGTCGTTCTCGAACGACGCCGCGGCGGCCGGGTCGAACGTGTGGGTCATGGGATTCCGCCCCGAGGAGCAGGTGGGGCGCATCGTCTCCTACGCCGCCCGGCAGGGCCTGACGCGCTTCGGGGCACTCGCTCCGTCCGATGCCTACGGCACGCGGGCGCTGAATGCCTACAAGGCGGCGATCGCCAGTGTCCCGGGCTCGACCGACGTGAAGGTGCAGACCTATGCACCCGGGACCGAGAGCGCCGTTGCGGCGACCGACCAGCTTACGGGGGCACCTGATCCGACGAATCCCGAGGCAGTGCCGACGCCACCGCCCGACATCAATGCGCTGCTCGTCGCCGACGGCGGTCAGACCCTGCGGGCCATGATCCGCCGCCTGGGCGATGCGGGCATGGCGCAGCCCAAGGTGAGGCTGTTGGGCACGTTGCGTTGGCAGGAGGATCCTGGCCTTCTCCGCGAGCCGGCTGCAGACGGTGCGTGGCTGGCGACCTGGCCGCCGGAGGCCATCGACAGCTTCCAGAGGCGCTTCGAAAGCGTCTATGGCCGGCAGCCGGTGCCGCTTGCAGTTCTGGCCTACGACGCCGTGGCATTGGCTGCCGCCATTGCCGATTCGAGCGGCGGCTTCCGCGTCCAGGAGTTGACTGACGCACAAGGCTTCATGGGGCAGGCGGGCATTTTCCGACTGCTGCCCAGCGGCCTCGTCGAGCACGGATTGGCGGTCGTGCAGGTTCAGGGTGGCTCTGTCGGCACCATCGAGCCGGCGCCGACGTCGTTCCCGGCCGGGGTCGCTAGCCGCTAGGGGCTCGCTCCGCGTCCGGGAGAAGCCGTAAGCGCTCAACCAGGACGGTGGTTCGGCAGCAAAAAATCCATTGTTTACTATGGCTTCCTCGTAAGTTATCCTTTTCTTCAGAAACCATGGGTGGCAATCGGGACTTCGGTGCCGTCTGGAGACACGACCGACGACTCGGAGTTGGTCCAGCGCGAGGACAGGAAAGGTATGCCCGTGTGGGCGTCCGGCGCTGCGCCAAGCTCGATCGTCGCCTTCGATCCGACGCGTCGTAGCCTTCACGACGGCAGCGAAAACAGGGCGTTCTCCGCCGACATCCTTCGTGTTCTGGTGGTCGACGACGAGGACGAGTTCGTCCTGATGCGCGACCTTCTGGGACGGGCTGAGGAGACGCAGTTCAGGCTGGAATGGGCGCACCATGCCGATGCGGCCCTCGGCCGCCTCGCGCTGCAGACGTTCGACGTCTGCCTCGTCGCCAGCGCATTTCCGGCACGCAGCGGCCTTGATCTCCTGCGGAGTGTTCAGCGCCGGGGCCTGCGGGTACCCATCGTCCTCGTCGGCGATGGCGATCCGCCATCTCTGCACTTCGATGCGTTGGAAGCGGGGGCGGCCGACTTCGTCGACCGCGAAGAGTTTGACGTCGAACGTCTAGAGCGCGTTCTGCGCGCCGCCGTCGTCCGTCACCGCAGGGACGAGCGGCGGCAGCCGTCGGAACCATCCGACGAGATCTCCGGCCTCTCGACAGGCCCCGCGTTCAAGGAGCGGTTGCAGCAGGCGGCGGCGCTGGCGCGCCGGCTCGACATGGTGGCTGCCGTCATCCTGGTGGACCTCAAGGGGTTGGACATCCTGAAAGAGCGGGTCGGCTCTCGGGCGGCGGCCGCAGCCCTGCAGAGTGTCGGGGTTCGTCTGGCCGGGCAGATCCGTCTCACGGACACCATCGCGCAACTCGGTCCAGACCGATTCGCCGTTCTTGCCGACGGTTTGGCCAAGCCGGAGGACGCGGCGGTCGTGGCCCGCAAGGTCTGGCGGGCGCTGCAGGCCCCGATCGAGATCGCCGGCGCGCCAACGAATCTGCCGACCAGCCTTGGTATCGCTTTGGCCCCGCTCGATGGGCACGATCCGGACGCCTTGATCGCACACGCGGAAGCCGCCGTCGCGTTCGGCAAGGGGATCGTCGGCGACGGCTACTTCTTCCACAACGACGGTCTGAACGAACGCTGCCGGCGGCAGGCGACTCTGGTGCGTGCCGTCGAGGGTGCGATCGAGAGACGCGAGCTTGCGCTCCTCTTCCAGCCGCAGGTAACGCTTCGCCCCGGCCATCTCGGGCTCGCGACCGTCCTGCAGTGGCGATTGCCCGAGCTTGGAACCGTCGGCGGCAACGCCCTCATCGCGGCAGCGGAGGAAGCCGGTTGCCTTGAGGAACTGACCGACTGGATGCTGGCAATCGCGTGCCGGCAGGCGAAACTGTGGCATGAGCGGGGCTACGGGCGACTGCATGTGGCGGTCCCGATGCTCTCGCGGCGCTCGCTCAGATGGGCTGATCTGGCGAGCAGGCTGAAGGGCCATCTGGACGCTGTCGGGCTTCCCCCCTCCTGGCTCGAGATCGAGATCGCCGAGGAACTGCTGCTCGACGATCTGCGTCGGGGCGGGGACGCGGTCGCGAGCGTGGCGGAACTGGGCGTGCGGATCGCGCTGCAATGCTATGGCAGCGGTCCCACCTCGATCGCCGTCCTGCGCGGCGGCTCCCTGGCGACGGTCAAGCTGGCCCACACCGTGCTGCGGGACGCCACCCAGGATGTCGCCGGTGCCGCTCTCCTGAAGGCGATCGTAGCCCTTGCCCGGCAGCTGAACCTGCGCGTGGTCGCCCAGGGCATCGACACCCAGGCACAACTCCAGCTCGCACGGGCGCTCGACTGCGATGCCGTGCAGTCGACCCTGAGCTGTCCGCCGCTGCCGGCGGACGCGTGCACCGACTGGCTCGCTACCGCCACACAGCGCGGTTGATCCGGCCGGGCTGGCATTCCCGTTTCCTTTCGCGCACAAACGTGTCCGCTGGGGAAAAGGGAGAGCCACCAATGAACATCTCACGCCGTTCGCTGACCCTGCTCGCCGCGGGTGCACTGGGTGTCGGGCTGCTGCCCGAGGCCGTACGCGCCCAGGATAAGGGCACTGTCTACTACATGATCCCGACCCTGCTCGACGAGTTCCAGAGCGGCAGCCGGGACGCGTTCGAGAACGTGCTGGGGGCGATGGGCTACAAAGTCATCTCGCTGGATGCCCAGAACCGGGCCGACCTGCAGCTGAACCAGCTCGAGGACGCGATCAACACGAAGCCGGATGCGATCATCGTCAACGCCGTCGACTTCGACGGCATCGTGCCGGGTGTCGAGAAGGCGCGTGCCGCCGGCATCAAGGTGCTGAACTTCGACCGGCAGATCCGCTCCACGCCGTTCGAGCTCACGTCCGTCGCAGGGACGGTCGAAATCGGTCGGCTCGCTGCCGCCGAAGTGATCACGCTGCTCAAGGGCAAGTACGGCAGCCCCAAGGGCAAGATGCTGCAGATCCTGGGCGATCCGGGCGACAACTACACTCTCGATATCCAGAAGGGTTTCGAGGAGGTCATGGCCAAGGAAGCGCCGGACGTCGAGATCATCAGCAAGGCGGCGATGCAGTGGGAAGCGACGAATGCCGGTAAGGTTTTCGAGGATCAGATCCTGGTCAACCCGGACATCGACCTCGTCTTCGCGCATTCCGGCCATCTGACCGTCCCGATCGTCGCGATCATGGAAGCCAAGGGCAAGAAGCCGGGCGACATCCTGATGCTGGCGTCGAGCGGCATGCCGGTAGCACTCGATCACATCCGCCAGGGCTGGCAGCAGGCCGAGGTCGAGCAGCCGACCTTCGCGCAGGTCTACGGCATTGCCATGTTCCTGCCGATGATCCTCAAGGGCGAGAAGCCGAAGCCTGGGACCTACAAGGTGCTGGGCCTGGATGCGGTTCTTACCGACGAGGCATGGGGCCCGAACCTGAAGATCCCCGGATCGACCATCACCAAGGAGAATGTCGACAATCCGATGTTCTGGGGGAACATGAAGATCCCCACCGAGGCCGTCGAGCCCGTGCAGTAGAGCTGCGTCATTGGCCACGGGAGTTGTCACCACGGGCGGCGTCGCGGCGCGCCGCCCGCTCCTCACCTACGTGCTGGATCACCTCGTCTGGGGTATTCTAGCCGTCATTCTGCTCGTCTGCTCGCTGACGATCGAACACTTCTTCCAGGTCGGCATCTTCATCAACATCGCCCAGCACGCCACTTTCGTCGGCCTGCTGTCGATCGGTCTCGCGTTCTGCATCATCGCGGGCCACATGGACCTGTCGATCGAGTCGGTCATGGCTTTCGCGGCGATGCTGGCAGCGGCACTCGTGGCGGATAAGGGCTCGCCCTTTCCGTTGCATCTCAGCGCCTGGATGGCCTTTCCGATCGTCCTCGCCTTCGGTGCCCTGGCCGGTGCGGTGAACGGCTTCCTGGTCGTCCGTCTGGGCATCAATGCCTTCATCGTGACGCTGGCCACCTACATCGCGATCCGCGGCCTCGGCCTCATCATGACGGGTGGTCGCTCGATCTACGGCCTGCCCGACGGTGTGCGCTGGATCGCGACCGAGAACCTTTTGGGACTGCCGCTGCTGGTCTGGATCCTCGTCCTGACCTATGCGGTGTTCGCCGTCTTCCTGACGCGCTCGCAGTTCGGCCGCTACGTCTACCTCGTCGGCGGCAACCCGACCGCACCCTTCCGGGCCGGCATCGACGTGCCCCGCACGCTGTTCCTCGTCTTCGTCCTCTCCGGCGTCATGGCGGCCTTCGCCGGCTGGCTGCTGGCGGCCCGGACCAATGGTGCTACGCCCAATCTCGGCATCGGCATGCTGTTCGAGGCCTTCGCCGCCGTGGTCATCGGCGGCGTGTCGCTGCGGGGCGGCATCGGCACGCTGTCCGGCGTCTTCGCCGGCGTGCTCCTGCTCTCGACCATCGACACCGCGATCAACGTGATGGGGCTCGACGCCTCTTACATGCAGGTGATCCGTGGTGCGCTGATGCTCCTGGCGGTGCTGCTGGACAGTGCGAAGACCGCCATCCTGAAGAAGTACAACTGAGCTTCAGGTCGTCGGCAGGAACGGCTTGCCCAGGCCTTCGGGTGCGCGCAGCCGGCCGGTGGAGAAGAGGACCAGCGCCACGATGGTGGCGAGGTAGGGCAGCATCGAAAGCACCTGGGCGGGCACCAGGAAGAAGCCGGCCCCCTGGGCGTGGAGCTGCAGGATGGTGACGCCGCCGAAGAGATAGGCGCCGGCGAAGACGCGCCAGGGACGCCAAGCGCCGAAGACGACGAGAGCCAGCGCGATCCAGCCGCGGCCGGCGGTCATGCCCTCGACCCACATCGGGGTGTAAGCGAGCGAGAGATAGGCGCCGGCGAGCCCGCTCATGAGGCCGCCGAACAGAACCGCCAGCCAGCGGATGCGGATGACGTGGTAGCCCAGGCTATGGGCGGCGTCCGCGTTCTCGCCGACCGCGCGCAGGATCATGCCCCGGCGGCTGCGGGCGAGGAACCAGGCGACCCCGGCCGTCAGGGCGACGGAGAGGTAGACGAGCGCGTCCTGGCCGAAGACGAGCGGGCCGATCACCGGGAGGCCAGTCAACACAGGTAGATCCAGCTCCGGCAGCCGATCGACCGGCTGCCCGACGAAGCTCTCGCCAACCAGGGCGGAGAGCCCGATGCCGAAGATCGTCGTGGCGAGGCCCGTCGCCACCTGGTTGGCCAGAAGGTTGAGGGTCAGGAAGGCGAAGACGGCGGCCAGCAGGGCACCTGCCACCGCCGCGGCGAGGATGCCGGGGACGGCGCTGCCGGTCGTCGCCGTGACGGCGAAGCCGGTGACGGCACCCGCCAGCATCATGCCCTCGACACCGAGGTTGAGCACGCCCGACCGCTCGACGACGAGCTCGCCGGTCGACGCCAGGAGCAGCGGCGTGGCGGCACTGATGACCGTCATCAGCGTGGCGGTGACGGGGTCCATGGCTCAGGCCATCGCCGGGCGGCCGAGCACGACGCGGTAGCGGACCAGCACGTCGGTCGCGAGAAGGAAGAAAAGCAGCAGGCCCTGGAACACGCCGGTGACGGCCTGGGGCAGGCCGACCTCGATCTGGGCGTTCTCGCCGCCGATGTAGGACAGCGCCACGAGGAGACCCGCCAGGAGGATGCCGACCGGGTTCAGGCGGCCGAGGAAGGCGACGATGATGGCGGTGAAGCCGTAGCCCGGCGAGATGACGGGTACGAGTTGGCCGATCGGTCCCGCCACCTCCAGCACGCCCGCCAGACCGGCCAGTCCGCCGGATAGGAGCAGGGTCACCCAGATCAGTCGGGAGCGGGAGAAGCCGGCATAGCGGGCCGCCGCGGCCGCCTGCCCCTGTACCTTGATCTCGAAGCCGAACAGGGTGCGTGACAGGGCGAGCCAAGCCAGTGCGACGGCCACGAGGGCCAGGAGTGCGCCGATGTGGAGGCGCGTGCCTTCGAGCACGATGGGCAGGGCGGTCGTGAAAGTGCGCGTCTGCGGGAAGTTGAAGCCCTCGGGATCCTTCCACGGGCCGTAGACGAGAAAGGAGAGCAGAAGTGTGGCGACGTAGGTGAGCATCAGGCTCACCAGGATCTCGTTGACGTCGAGGCGGGCCTTCAGGAAGGCCGGGATAGCGGCCCAGGCCATGCCGCCCAGCACGCCGGCCAGCAGCATGCAGGGCAGGGCGAATACGCTGTCGACATTGTAGAACAGGAGGCCGACGCCGCCGCCGGCGATCGCACCCAGCGTGAGCTGGCCCTCGGCACCGATGTTCCAGACACCGGCACGGAAGCCGATGGCGAGGCCGAGGCCGATGAGCACGAGGGGCGTCGCCTTCACGCCGAGCTCGGCCAAGCCGTAGAGCGTCGAGACGGGCGAGACGAAGAAGGCCAGCAGCGAGGCCACCGGGTCGTGGCCCAGGATCGTGAACAGGACGAAGCCCGCGACAACCGTGAGCGCCACGGCGATGATCGGCGTCGTCCACAGCAGCGTGGTCGAGGGCTCCTTGCGCGGCTCCAGCCTAAGCATGGGCCGTTTCCGCCGGCAGGTCGTGCAGCCCGCCCATGCGCTGGCCGATCTCGCCGATCGATGCGTTCACGGTGCGCACCGGCTCGGACAGGCGGCCGACATTGATGACGGCGAGGCGGTCCGAGAGGGCCAGGATCTCGTCGAGGTCCTGCGAGACGACGAGGACGGCGGCCCCGCTCGCGGCGAGATCAAGCAGGGCCTTGTGGATCAGGGCAGCGGCCCCGGCGTCGACACCCCAGGTCGGCTGGGCGGCGATCAGCACCAGCGGGTCCTGCATGATCTCGCGGCCGACGATGAACTTCTGCAGGTTGCCGCCCGACAGGCTGCTGCCGAGATGCTCGACCCCGGCCGTACGCACGGCGAACCGGTCGACGACGGCCTTGGCGAAGTCGGTCGCCTTGCCCGTCCGGAGCAGGCCCGCCGCACCGACGAGTGCCTTGCGCCGCCAGGCGGAGAGGATGGCGTTCTCGGTGAGCGAGAGATCGCCGACGGCACCGTGGCCGTTGCGCTCCTCGGGGATGTAGCAGAGCCCGGCGACGCGCCGCTCGTCGGGGCTGCGGTGGCCGATCGGGGCACCGTCGAGGCGGATCGTGGCCGGATCGTGCGTCTTCCGCTCACCGCTGAGCGCCGCCAGCAACTCGGCTTGGCCGTTGCCCGCCACACCGGCAATGCCGAAGATCTCGCCCGCATGCACGGTGAAGCCGATGCCGGAGAGCGGGATGCCGAAGGGCTGGTCCGGCGGCAGCGTCAGGCCGCTCACCTGCAGGCGTGCCTTGCCGGGCGAGGTCCCGGCGGCGCGGGTCGGCGTGTCGATGCGGGCACCGACCATCATCTCGCCCAGGCTCTTCGCCGTCTCGGTGCGGGGATCGCAGGTGGCGACGACCCTGCCCTGGCGCAGGATGGTGGCCCGGTCGCACAGGCGGCGGATCTCGTCGAGCTTGTGGCTGATGTAGAGGATGGCACAGCCTTCCGACGCGAGCCGCCGCAGGGTCTCGAACAGGCGGTCGGCTTCCTGCGGGGTCAGCACGGAGGTCGGCTCGTCCATGATCAGGAGCCGCGGGTTCTGCAGCAGGCAGCGGACGATCTCGATGCGCTGGCGCTCGCCCACCGAGAGCGTGTGCACCTCGCGCCGCGGGTCGAGCGGCAGGCCGTAGCGCTCGGACACCTCGCGGATCTGCTTGTCGAGGGCGGCAAAGCTCGCCGACCATTCGATGCCGAGGGCGATGTTCTCTTGGACGCTGAGAGCGTCGAAGAGCGTGAAGTGCTGGAAGACCATGCCGATGCCGAGCAGGCGGGCGGCATGCGGGCTGGCGATCTGGACCGGGCGGCCCTCCCACAGGATCTCGCCCGTGTCGGGTGCCAGCACGCCATAGATGATCTTGACCAGCGTCGACTTGCCGGCCCCGTTCTCGCCCAGGAGGGCATGGATCTCGCCGCCGGCCACGTCGAGATCGATGCCGTCGTTCGCGACCACGCCGTTGGCGTAGCGCTTGCCGATGTTCTTCAGCTGCAGGCGGTCGCTCACTGGTGCACCTTGGTGTCGGCGGATGCAGAGCCGCGAAGAGGCCTAGCATGCGCCGGCCCGAGCACCTGCCGTGACGGCCAAGGTCGCTTGCCGCTCGACGGCCCGCTCACTGGTGCACCTTGGTGTCGGCGGATGCAGAGCCGCGAAGAGGCCTAGCATGCGCCGGCCCGAGCACCTGCCGTGACGGCCAAGGTCGCTTGCCGCTCGACGGCCCGCTTGAGACCCGCCGGACGGCAGGTGCCGGGAGAGCGGGACGGACCACAGGGTGAAGCGCCAGTGCTTGCCGGCCAGAGCGCCTGTCAGTGAGCGATCCGCACGATCTCCCGGCTCGGGTGACTGTAGCGCAACCCGAGGAGATCCTCATATGCCGTTGCATGCCGGTCTGGACTGGGGCGGTACCCGTCACGCCCTCTGTGTCGTCGACGGGATGGGGCAGGTCGTCGCCCGCTTCGAGGCCTGCCACGATGCGCAGGGCCTGGCCGAGATGCTGGCCCGGCTGCGACGGGCAGCCCCGCCGGCCGAGTTGCCCGTCGCTCTCGAGCGGCCTTCCGGCCTGATCGTCGATGCCCTGATCGAGGCCGGGCATCCGGTGATCCCGATCCACCCCAACGTGGTGAAAGCCTGCCGGCCCCGCTACCGGGCCGCCGGCGGCAAGAGCGATCCGGGCGATGCCTACCTGCTGGCGGATCTGCTGCGCACCGACGGGCACCGCTTCCAGCGGCTCGTACCCGCCTCGGACGAGATCAGAGCCCTGCGCGCGCTCGTCCGCGGCCGCGACGATCTGGTCGCCCACCGCGTGGCGCTCGCCAATCAGCTCCGCAGCCTCTTGGAAAGTTTCTGGCCCGGTGCGGCCGCCGTCTTCGCCGCCATCGACAGCCCGGTGGCACTCGCCTTCATCGGCCGCTATCCGACCCCCGACAGCGCCAGCCGCCTGGGCGAGAAACGCTTGGCGGGGTTCATGGCCCAACACGCCTATTGCGGACGCCGCTCCCCGGCCGAGCTGCTCGCCCGGCTGCGGGCCGCCCCGACCGGCCTCGCCAGCGAGGCCGAAGCCGATGCCATCGCCGCTTGGCGATCCGTCTGCAAAGCAGCCGGTGGCGGAGCCACCGGAGGGGGAGAGCTCGCGCGCACCCTGGTCGCCGTCCTCGAGCGCCTCGTTACCGAGATCGCCAAGCTGTCCTCGCGCATCGAGCAGGCCGTGGCCGACCTGCCGGATGGGAGAATCGTCATGTCCTTCCCGCGCGCCGGACGCGTCTGTGCCGCCCAGGTCCTGGCCGAGCTCGGCGACGTCCGCGAGCGCTTCCCCACAGAGGACCAGCTCGCCGCCGAAGCCGGCGTCTGTCCGGTCACACACGCTTCCGGAAAGAGCCGCGGCGTCGTCTGGCGCTGGGCCTGCAACCACCGCCTCCGACGAGCGATAACCTGCTTCGCCGACAATTCCCGCCACGCTTCCGCCTGGGCCGCCGCCATCTATCGCAAAGCTCGCGACCGAGGCTGCAAGCACCCACACGCCATCCGCATCCTCGCCCGCGCCTGGGTCCGCGTCCTCTGGCGCGCATGGCACGAACGCACCCCCTATGACCCCGACCGCCACGCCGCAGCCCGTAACCTCGCAACCTGACCATCCAAAGCTGGACACAGGGTGTCTCAAGCGGACGCCCCGCGGCGGGCATTCGCCTCGAAGGCCATCATGAACTGGGCCGCCACGGCGACGGCGATGACGGCGGGCTCTTTCCCTTCGATTCCAGTAATGCCGATGGGACAGACCAGCCGGTCGATAGCCTCGGGTCCGAGCCCCCTGGCCCTGAGTTGGCCCTCGAACCGGGCGCGCTTGGTGGCCGAGCCGATGAGGCCGACCCAGGCGGTGTCGTCACGTCGCAGCGCCGCCTCGACGAGATCGAGGTCGAGCGGGTGGCTGTGCGTCATGATCAGGACGTAAACGCCGCCAGGAAGCTGCGCAACGGCGGCTACGGGGTCGGCCTCGACGGCGATGGCAGTGCGCCGCGAGGCCGCGGCCGGGAAGGCGTCGGGTCGGGGGTCGATCCACTGCAGGCGGCAGGGCAGCGGGCTCAACGCTGTCGCCACGGCGCGCCCGACATGGCCGGCGCCGAAGAGAGCGACGAGTGGTAGGGATGCGTCGGCTGCGGCAAGATCGGTGCGCAGGGCCACCGCGTCCTCGGGTGCGAGCCGCTGGAGGCTCAGCGCCACATAGCCGCCGCAGCACTGCGCCAGAGCGGGTCCAAGCGGCAGCCGAAGCTCCAGCGTCCGTCGCTCGTCGGCCAGCATCTCGCGGGCGACCTCGATGGCGCGCCATTCGAGCTGGCCGCCGCCGACCGTGCCGGCGATCGCGGACTCGGTGACGAGCATGGCGGTGCCGGCCTCGCGCGGCGTGGAGCCGGCTACCTCGGCGATCCGGACCAGGATTGCGGGCTCGTGGCGCCCGAGGCAGAGGAGGGCAGCCTCGATGGCGGCACTCACCCCGTTTCGGCGCGCAGGCGCTCGATCGCGCCCAGCACCCGCTCGGGCGTGGCCGGCGGGTCGAGCCGCGGACAGACGCGATGGCCGGACACACTCGCCACGGCGTCGGAGAGGGCGTGCAGGACGGAGACGGCCAGCATCAGCGGCGGCTCGCCGACAGCTTTCGAGCGGTAGATCGTCTCTTCGCGGTTGGCGCCGTCCCAGAGGGCGATGCGCATGTCCTTCGGCCGGTCGCCGCAGCAGGGGATCTTGTAGGTCGAGGGGGCGTGGGTGCGCAGCCGGCCCTCCTTGTCCCACCACAGCTCCTCGGTGGTCAGCCAGCCCATGCCCTGGATGAAGCCGCCCTCGATCTGGCCGAGGTCGATCGCCGGGTTCAGCGAGCGGCCGACATCGTGCAGGATGTCGACGCGGTCGACCCGGTACTCGCCGGTGAGCGTGTCGACCGTGACCTCGCTGCAAGCGGCCCCGTAGGCGTAGTAGTAGAAGGGCCGCCCGCGCCCGGCGGCACGGTCCCAGTGGATCTTGGGCGTCTTGTAGAAGCCCGTCGCCGAGAGCTGGATTCGGGCATAGTAGGCCTTCTTGACGAGATCCTCGAAGGGCATCTCGCTCTCGCCGACGCGGATACAGCCGGGCAGCCACTCGACCGCATCGACGGATTTCTGGTGGATCTCGGCCGCGAAGGCGGTAAGCCGGTCCTTTAGCGTGCGCGCCGCCGCCTGGGCGGCCATCCCGTTGAGGTCGGTGCCCGAGGAGGCTGCCGTGGCCGAGGTGTTCGGCACCTTGCCCGTGTGGGTCGCCGTGATCCGGATGCGGTCGAGATCGAGGCAAAGCTCCTCGGCGACGACCTGCGCCACCTTGAGGAACAGGCCCTGGCCCATCTCGGTGCCGCCATGGTTCAGGTGGACCGAGCCGTCCTTGTAGATGTGGATCAGCGCACCCGCCTGATTGTAGGCGGTGAAGGTGAAGGAGATGCCGAACTTCACCGGCGTCAGCGCCAGACCCTTGCGGGTCCAGGGGCTGTCGGCGTTGAAGGCGGCGATCTCCGCCCGGCGCGCGGCGTAGTCGCAGTCGGCGGCGAGCTTGCCGATCAGCTCCGCCGCGATGTTGTCCTCGACGTTCTGATGGTAGGGCGTGACGTCGCGCGGGGCCGACCCGTAGAGGTTGCGCTGGCGCACCAGCAGCGGGTCGAGCCCGGTGGCGAAGGCCACCTCCTCGACGAAGCGCTCGGCGGCCACCACACCCTGCGGGCCGCCGAAGCCGCGAAAGGCCGTGTTCGACACCGTGTTCGTGCGGCAGGGGAAGCTCTCCAGCCGCACGCCGGGATAGAAGTAGCAATTGTCGGCGTGGAACAGGGCGCGGTCGGTGACGGGACCCGAGAGGTCGGCCGAGTAACCGCAGCGGGCGAGGAAATCGGCGCGCACGCCCTGGATCCGGCCCTCGTCGTCGAAGCCGATCTCGTAGTCGACGACGAAATCGTGCCGCTTGCCGGTCAGGATCATGTCGTCGTCGCGGTCGAGGCGGCACTTGGCCGAGCGGCCGGTGCGCGCGGCGACTACGGCCGCCACCACGGCGAAGAGATTCGCCTGGGTCTCCTTGCCGCCGAAGCCGCCGCCCATGCGGCGGACCTCGACCGTCACCGCGGCGTCGGGCACGCCCAGGACGTGGGCGACCATCGCCTGCGTCTCGGAGGGGTGCTGGGTGGACGAATAGACGTGGATCCCGCCTTCGTTCGGGACGGCGAGCGCAATCTGGCCTTCGAGATAGAAATGGTCCTGGCCGCCGATCCGCAGCTGCCCGCTGATGCGGCGGGGCGCGTCCTGGATCTCGCGCTGGGCGTCACCGCGCACCATGCGCATGCCGTCGAGCACGAACTCGCCGCGGGCGCGTGCCGCCTCGGGCTCCAGCACCGGCGGAAGGTCCTCGTACGCGACACGCGCCAGGCTGGCGGCGGCGCGGGCGGCCTCGATGGTGTCGGCGGCGACCGCGAAGAGGGGATGGCCGAAGAAGCGGACCACGCCGTCGGCGAACACGGGCTCGTCGCCCTGGCCGACGGGGCTGATGTCGCGACCGCCCGGCAGGTCGTCGTTGGTCAGGACGCAGGCGACGCCCGGGGCCGCCCTGACGGCCGTGAGGTCGAGTTCCAGGATGCTCGCATGCGTGCGGCCCGAGGGCTCGATGAAGACCTGGAGCGTGCGCGCCGGCTCCGGGATGTCGTCGATGTAGAGCGCCTCGCCGGCGGCGTGACGGGCGGCACTGTCGTGCGGCAGGGGCCGGGTGACGACGCGGTCAGACAAGGACCGGTGTCCGTGGTGTCGGCGCCGGGACGCCGCCGGTGGACTCGAGCCAGTACTTCAGCAGCAGGTTGCGAGCGACCCGCAGGCGGTAGCCGGCCGAGGCGCGCATGTCGTCGATCGGCCGGTAGTCTTCGCCCATGGCTGCCATCGCGGCCTCGACCGTCGGCTTCGTCCAGGGTCGGCCGACAAGGGCCGCCTCCGTCGCGGTCGCTCGCTTCGGCGTCGCCGCCATGCCGCCGAACGCGATCCGGGCGGCCGTCACCTTTCCATCCTCTATCCTAAGGTCGAAGGCGCCGCAGACGGCCGAGATGTCCTGATCCGAGCGCTTGCTGATCTTCCACACACGGAAAAGCGACCTCGGGTCCGACTTGGGGATGTGCACGCTCTCGACGAACTCGCCCGGACGGCGGTCCTGCTTGCCGTAGGCGATGAAGAAATCTTCCAGCGGCAGGCGGCGACGGTCCTGACCGTGGCGCAGGGTGATGCTCGCACCCAGGGCGATCAGCGCCGGCGGGCTGTCGCCGATCGGCGAGCCGTTGGCGATGTTGCCGCCGACCGTGCCGGCGTTGCGCACCTGGACGGCGCCGAGGCGGCGGAACAGCTCGCCGAGTTCCGGCCAGTGGCTGGCCAGGACCGGGGCCGCGTCGCGGTAGGTGACGCCGGCTCCTAGTCGGATCTCGTCGGCTGTCTCCTCGATCTGCTGGAGTTCCTTCACCCGCCCCAGCCAGATCACCGTGTCCAGCTGGCGGTGGAGCTTGGTGACCAACAGGCCGACATCGGTGCCGCCGGAGAGGATCGTGGCATCGGGATGGCGGAGGTACGCCTTCGCCAGATCGTCGGCGGTACCCGGCGAGATCAGCTCGCGGTTGCCGAGGCCGACGGTGAAGGTGGCACCGTCGTCAATTTCGGTCAGGTGGCGGAGCACGTCCGGCTCGCGGTCGCGGAGGTGGCGGTCGGAGCCTTCCGTCGCCGCCATCGTCTGGGCGGCGGCGATGATGGGGCCGTAGCCGGTGCAGCGGCAGAGATTGCCGGCCAGCACGTCGTCGACGGTCTCGCGCGTCGGCTCCAGGCCGCTGCGGTGCAGGGCCGCCAGCGACATGACCACGCCCGGCGTGCAGAAGCCGCACTGCGAGCCGTGAGTGTCGACCATCGCCTGCTGGGCCGGGTGCAGCGTCCCGTCGGGCGCCTTCAGGTCCTCGACCGTCAGCAGCTGGCAGCCGTCGAGCGTGGGGACGAACCGGATGCAGGCGTTGATCGGCTCGTGACGCAGCGCGTCGCCGACCCTGCGCACGACCAGCACGGTGCAGGCCCCACAGTCGCCCTCGGCACAGCCCTCCTTGGTGCCCATGCGGTGCTCGACGCGCCGGAGATACTCCAACACCGTCATGGTCGGGTCGATGCGGTCGATCTCGCGCGGCTCGTGGCCCAGGAGGAAGCGGATACCCTTGCGCACCTCAGCTCCCGCGATAGGTCGAGTAGCCGAAGGGCGAGAGCAGCAGCGGCACGTGGTAGTGGGCCGTGGCGTCGGCGATGCCGAAGCGGATCGGGATCTGGTCGAGGAAGGGCGGGTCGGGCAAGGCCGTCCCCTGCCCGCGGAGATAGTCGCCGGCGTAGAAGACGAGCTCGTAGGTGCCGGCCTTCATCTCCGCCCCGGTGAGGAGTGTTCCCTCGACCCGGCCGTCGGCATTGGTCTCGACCCGCTTCAGCTTGCGGTGCGAGTTGCCGCTGACCCGGTAGAGCTCGATCGCCAGCCCGGCCGCGGGCCTTCCCTGTGCCGTGTCCAGCACATGGGTCGTCAGCCTGCCGCCGTCCGCCATCCGCCACCGCTCCTGTTGCCCTGCGTCACTTGCCGATGATGCGGCCCCCGACCACACAGTCAAGCCGACCTGCCACCCTGAAGCGGGAGTGCCATGGACCAGCGCCCGGGTGAGATGACGCGCGACCAGTTCCTCGCGGCGTTCGGCGGCGTGTACGAGCACAGCCCCTGGATCGCCGCTGCCGTGTTCGATAGCGGCCTGCTGCCCGAGCACGATTTCGCCGCGGGCCTGCATTTCTGGATGTCGCGGACGATGCGCGGGGCGGAGCACGAGGCGCAGCTGGCGCTGATCAAGGCGCATCCCGACTTGGCCGGGCGGCTCGCCCGAGCGGGCGAGCTGACGGCAGCCTCGACGGCGGAGCAGCGGGGTGCCGGGCTCGATCAGTGCAGCCAGGACGAGCTCGATCGCTTCATGGCGCTGAACGACGTCTACCGCGAGCGGTTCGGCTTTCCGTTCATCATGGCGGTGAAGGGCCGCGCACGGGCGCAGATCCTCGAAGCCTTCGAGCGGCGGGTGGATAACGATCAGGCGACCGAGTTCCGCACCGCCCTCGACGAGGTCGACAAGATCGCCCTGCTGCGCCTCGCCGCCATGCTGCCGTAGACCGAGTTCAGTCGATCCTGCGGGCGGCCTTCTTGCCGAAATAGTCCCGCGTCTCACTCCGGTCGGGGTGGCCGTTCTTGTAACAGACCTTGTCGTCCAGATCGCAGTAGACGTTGCCCCGCGGCACGAAGATCTCGTTGGTGCCGGCCGCATCGCGGATATTGTCGGCACGCCGGGCGTCGCGACGGCCGAACCAGTCGCGCGTCTCCGACTCGTCCAGTTCGTCCCCGCGATAACAGATGCGGGTCTGACGATCGCAGGTGACGTTGCGCGCGGGGTAGAAGAACCGCTCGCTCTGGCTGCCATAAAGTGAGTTGGAGTAGGGACCTCGGCCGAACATGCTGCCCGAGTTCATGCCGAACATGCTGTTGGAGTTCATGGCGAACGGGTCGTCGTACATCGGCCGGTAGACAATGCCGTTCGAGCCGGAGCCGCCGTTCGGATCGAGGCCGCAACCGGCGAGGAGGAACAGGCAGGCGAGGAGAGCACGCGGCATCGAAGGCGACCCTGTTGCAACGTCACTAAGGTCGCCCCGCGTTGCCCGCGGTACAAGGGTGTCGGCCCTAGGCCGAGGCCAGATCCGCCGCCATCGGCGCCATGCCGGCGGTGAGTCCGCCGTCGACGACGAGGTTGGCGCCGCTGACGAAGGCGGCGTCGTCGGAGGCGAGATAGGCGACCGCGGCCGCAATGTCCTCGGGCTTGCCGACCCGGCCGACCGGGTACCAGCGCCTCAACTTCTCGAAGATGAGAGGATCGCGCTCTACACGCGCCTTCCAACTCGACGCCTCGGTCCTGATCGAGCCGGGGCTGATGCAGTTGGCGCGGATTCCCTTGGGGCCGTACTCCACAGCCACCGACTGCATGAGGTTGATGAGGCCGGCCTTGGCCGCACTGTAGGCGGGGTTGCCGAAGCACATCAGGCCGTTCACGGACGCGATCGAGACGATCACACCCTTGCCGCGCTCGACCATGCCCGTGAGCACCGCACGGGTCATGAGGAAGGCCGAGCGCAGGGTGACGCCGACCTCGAGATCCCAATCCTCCGGGGTGGTGTCGTCCAGATAGCCCTTGTTGGCGTAGGCGGCGTTGTTGACGAGCACGGCCAAGGGTCCAAGCGCCTTCTCGGCACCCTTCACCGCCTCGCGCCCGGCCGCCTCGTCGGTGATGTCGGCGACGAGCGCCACACCGGTCCGGCCCATCGTGGCCAGTTCCTTCACCACGGCGTGGGCGGCGGCGCCGTTCTTGTCGACGACGGCGACGGCGGCTCCTTCCTGGGCGAGGCGCAATGTGGTGGCGCGGCCGATGCCGTTGCCGCCGCCGGTGACGAGAACCGTGCGGCCGTGAAAGCGGGTCATGCGCCCTCCCAGACGGCCAGCGCCTCGCGTATCCGCTCGAGGGCACCCGGGCGCCAATGGCCGTAATTGTAGAACGCGATCCCCTCGCAGCCCGCCGCCCTCAAAACACGGGCGGCGGCAGCCGTCTCCGCACCGTTCGAGAGGTCGGGGTGGGAGGGACGCAGGATGGCGTTCAGCCGGGCTTCGGCACCGACGCGGCGCCGCACGTCGAACAGGTCGGCCGCTACCTCGGCCGGCGAGGGCTCGTAGGCGCAGACCTCCAGACGGTCGGCCACCCGTGCGAGGCCGGCGAGATCGGTACCCTCGATCCAGCCTCTGGCAGAAGGTCGCTGCACCGACGGGATGACCCAGATCTCGGTCGAGCGCGGGACGGCGGCACGGATCTCGGCAACGAGGTCGGTCACGGTCTGGCAGCGCCAGCGGTGGAAGGCGGCCCACTCCGCATCGAGCGCCAGGTCGGCGGCGATCATGTCGGATGCTCGCGTCTCGCTCAGCACGGTGTCGCCCCGTAGCCAGCCGCCGACCCAGTCGGCCGCCTGCCGGCGAAGGCGCTCGGCATCGATGCCGGCTGACTTGGCTCCGGCGATGCTAGCGGGAGCGAAGCACAGGCCCAAGAGCAGCTTCATCCAGGCGTTTTGCGGGACGAGGGCGAACTCGTGGTGCCAGCCATGCTCGTAGGGCAGCCAGCCAGGGGTCTCGAGGGCGAGTGCGGTCGGTGCGTGCTGCTCGGCGATGTCGCGGCAGAGGGCCACGACATAGGCACGAACTTCGGGATGAGCGGGGCAGAGGCTGTAGGGGTAGGGGTCGCCGAAGCAGTTGACGGCGACGAGGTCGGGATAGGCCGTGCCGAGGCGCGTGTTGTGGCAGCAGACGGTCCAGGCGACGCGGTCGAGGTCGGGTGCGGTCTCGGCCAGCGCCCGCAGCGGGTCGAAGCTCTCCAGCATCGGGTGGAGCACCGGCTTCACCCGGCCGTAGCTCTCCGGTTTGGCGCGGAAATAGACCGTACCGTCGTCGACGATGGCGACCCGGCCCTTCGTACCCTGCGGGCGCAGGAACTTGCCGGCGTGATAGGAGGTGGCGAGGGTGACGGTCGTGGCACCGACGTCGCGGAACTTCGCCGTGACCTCGGCGACCCCCTCTTCCGCGAGGTCCCAGGCATAGGTGTAGATGCCGCGATAGGCCCGTCCCATGCTCACCCCTTCACCGATCCGGCGGTCAGACCCTGCACGAGATACCGCTGGATCATGGCGAAGAACAGGCAGGCCGGAATGAGCGCCAGCACGCCCGCCGCCATCATCTGCCCCCAGTCGACCGAGAATTTCGAGACGAAGGTGAGGAGGCCCACGGGGAAGGTCATCTTCTCCTCGCTGTTGATCAGCATCAGCGCGAAGAGCAGCTCCGACCACGCCGCCGTGAACACGAAGCCCAGCGTGGCGCCCATGCCGGGCAGGGTGAGCGGCAGGATGACCCTGCGCAGCGCCTGCCCCCGCGTGCAGCCGTCGATCATCGCCTGCTCCTCAAGCTCCTTCGGGATCGCCTCGAAGAACGACTGCATGAGGAAGGTGGCGAACGGCACGTTGAACGCCGTGTAGGTGACGACGAGACCGATCAGGCTGTCGGTCAGCTGCAGCGGTGTGAGCAGCCGGTAGATCGGGGCGATCAACATGACGAGCGGGAACATCTGCGTCAGCAGCAGGAGGAACGCCAGGGCCTGCCGCCCACGGAAGCTGAAGCGCGAGAAGGCGTAGCCGGCGGCGGCGGCCACCACGGTGACCATGGCCGAACTGCCGAACGACACGATCACCGAGTTCTTGAAGAAGGCCGGGAAGTTGCTCTGCAGGAGCACGAACTCGTAGTTGGCCCAAGTCGTCTCCGACGGCCACAGCCGGATGCCCTCGGCGTAGAGCAGCGCGTTCGGCGTCACCGAGATCTTCACCAGCCAGAACAGAGGGAAGAGCGCGAAGAGCAGGTAGAGGCCGATCGCGAGCCGGTGGCCGGTGAACAGGGCCAGTTCCTGCAGGAGGGGGCGACGGATCCCGTTCATGTCGTCTTCCGCAGGCTCTGGCGCATGCGGATCAGGATCGCCGTGTAGAGCAGGAGCAGCAGCAGCAGGGCCGTGGCGACCGCCGAGGCGTAGCCGAAATCCAGCTTCTTGTAGGCAATCGAGAAGATGTAGCTGGCGAGGATCTGGGTCGTGTTGGCGGGGCCGCCGCCGGTCATGACGACGATGATGTCGGCGAAATTCGAGATCCAGATCGTCCGCAGCAGCACGGTGATCGCGATCATCGGTGCCAGGAACGGCAGCGTGACCTTGAGGAAGCGCTGCCACGCAGTGGCGCCGTCGATCGCGGCAGCCTCGTGCAACTCGTTCGGGATCGCCTGCAGCGAGGCCAGCAACGTGATCGCGAAGAAGGGCACGCCGTACCAGACGTTGGCGGCGATCGGGCCCAGCATGGCGAGTGCCGGATCACCCAGGATGTTGAACGGCTGGTCCATCAGGCCGAGTGCGGTCAGCCAGTGCGGGATCGGGCCGATGATGGGGTTGAACAGCCAGGCGAAGGTCAGACCCGAGAGGAAGGTCGGCACAGCCCAGGGGACGAAGACCAGCGCCTGCACGACGCGGCGACCGCGGAAGGGCCGGTTCAGCAGCATAGCCAGCGCCAATCCCAGGCTGAACTGCAGTACCAGCGAGGCGAAGGTCCAGTAGAAGGTGTTGCCCAGCGCCCGCCAGAAGTTCCGGTCGGCCCAGAGAGCCTCGAAGTTCTTCAGGCCCACCCAGCCCTTCTTGAAGGGATTGAGTATCTGGATGTCCTGGAAGGCGTAGGAGAGCCCGACGATCAGGGGCACGATCATCACGAGGGCGATCAGCAGGAGTGCCGGGCTCAGATAGAGCCACGGCTCCAGCAGCGGCAGGCGGTTTCGGGTCGACACCCCGGGTGTCTCGACCACCCGGGGTGTCGTGCCGATCACTTGCTCTTGGACAGCCACTTCTGCTGCGCGTCGGTGAAGTAGGCGGCCCACTCGTCGGCCACGTCCTGTGCGGTCCGCTGGCCGAGCAGCGCTTCCTGGCCGGTCTGCACGGCGACGCTATCGGCCCAGTAGCCATACTCTTCGAGATAGGCCGGCGGCGGGGTCAGCACGTATTTCGGGTCGGTCAACTCGGTGAGCCAGCCCTTGAACTGCTCGGTGGCGAAGAACGGGTCCTTGTCCGCACCTTTGTGGATCGGCACCACGCCGACGAACTTCGACCAGGCGAGGTTCGACTCAGGGGTGGAGAGCGAGGCGATCAGCTTGAAGGCCTCGTCCTTGTGCTGCGAGGCGGCGAACATCGACCAGCCGGCATAGCCGATGGTCGGGAACGCCTTACCGTCCGGGCCGACCGGCATCGGCGCTACGGCGAAGTCCTCGGCCGGCATCCGCTCCTTGATCGCGATCAGCGCGTCCGGATCCTGGTCGAGCATGGCGCAGGTGCCGGAATAGAACCCGGCCACGATCTCGTTGAAGCCCCAGTTCACGCTGTCCTTCGGGACGAGGCCGTTCTTGTACATGTCGACGAGCATCTGCAGGCCCTTGACCTGACCCGGCCCGTTGAACGTGCTCTTGCCGTCGGCGTCGAAGTAGGCGTTCGTGCCGGCCATCGTCTGCATGAACATCGAATAGCCGTTGGCTCCGCCGGGGCCGCCGCGCAGGCAGTAGCCGGCCTTGCCGCCGCCGAGGTCGGCGATCTTCTTCGAGAAACTGACGAACTCGTCGAGATTGTCGGGGGCGCGGTCGAGGCCCGCCTCCTTGAACAGCTTCTTGTTCCAGAACATCGCCCGAATGTAGAAGCCGTAGGGAATCATGTAGGGCGTGTCGTTGACGGCCGAGCCGAACTGCAGTGCACGCTCCGTGATGTCCTTGGTCCCGGACCACTGGTCGAGATAGGGCTTCAGGCTCTCGAGCTGGCCGCCATTGGCGTAGAGCGACATCCAGCGCTCGGGCATCTCGACCACGTCGGGGATCTGCCCGCCCTGCACCATGGTGGCGAGCTTCTCGAACGCCTGCCCCCAGGGCAGCGAGGTGATCTCCACCTTCACGCCCGGATTGGCCGCCTCGAACTTGCCGACGAGGTCCTTCACGAGCTCGGTCCGCTGCGGGCTCGTGATGACTTCGGTCAGTTTCAGCGTCACATCGGCCCGGGCGGACCCCGTCATGAGGACGACCGCCGCGGCCGTCGTCAGCATCCAGTATCGCATCGTCTACTCCTCCCTTCGCGTTCGCAAACGTGCTCGCGTCAGCCGCCGGCGGCGGTCAGCGCGCTTTCGAGATCGGCAATGAGATCGGCCGGCTCTTCGAGGCCGACATGCAGCCGGACGAGCCGCGGCGATACGCCGAAGGCCACCAGCGCGTTCGCAGGCCCGGCCTGGACGAGGCCGACCTGGGCCGGAAAGACGAGGCTCTCGTGGCCGCCCCAGCTCACGCCGAGGCGGAACAGGTTCAGCCGGTCGCACAGCACCGGAATGTCGACCGAGGGAGCCACCTCGAAGCTGAAGAGGCCCGACCAGCCGGTGGTCGTCCGGTCCTGCCGCAGGCCCGGATGATGGACGGCCGTGACGGCCGGGTGCTCGGCCAGGCGGCGGGCGACGGCGAGGCCGCTCGTATGGTGGCGCTGCATCCGCAACGGCAGCGTTCGCATCCCGCGGACCAGCAGCCACGCGTCGAAGGGCGAGAGTTTGGCGCCGAGATAGGGGTAGGTGAGGTCGTTGATGCGGGCGATCAGCGCCTTCGAGCCGGCGACCACCCCTGCCACCGTGTCGCTGTGGCCGGACAGGTACTTCGACGCCGAGTGCACGACGAGGTCGATCCCCGCCGCCAGCGGTCGCTGGAAGAGGGGTGTGGCCCAGCTGTTGTCGATCACCGTGACCACACCGCGGGCCTTCGCCATCGCGGCGATCGCGGACAGGTTCTGGGTCTCGAAGACAATGCTGGTCGGGCTTTCGAGATAGAGCAGCTTCGCTCCGTCGAGCGCCTGCTCCATCGCAGTGAGATCCCGCCCATCCACGAAGTCGACGGTGATGCCGAGCCGGGGGAGCAGCTTCAGGAACAGGCGATAGGCGTCGGGATAGACGTGGCGGACGCAGACGATACGCTCGCCGGCACCGACCTGGCTCAGCACGGTGGCGGCGATGGCCCCCATGCCGCTGGCGAAGCCGCGCGCCGCCTCGGCCCCTTCGAGCGCCGCCAGCTTCCGCTCGAACTCCATGACCGTGGGATTGTCGCCGCGCGAATAGATCGGCTGCGGCCGGCTGCCGTCGAAGGCCGCCGCCATGGCGGCGTAGCTCTCGAAGGCGAAGAGCGAGGTCTGGTGGATCGGCGGCACGATGGGGCCGCTGCCCTCGAAGTCGTCGTGGGCGAGCATAGTGGCGAGGGTCGGATCGATCTCAGCCTCCATGGGCGGCCCTTACATCTTCCTCGACGATGTCGAGGATCGAGAGCGCCTTGGCCCGCGCCCGGTCCGGATCACGGGCGGCGATGGCGTCGAACATCTCGCGGTGGAACGGAAAGGACCGGCTGGCGAAGCCCGGCTGCTGCAGCGGGTTGGTGAAGAAGTCGTGAAAGGCGTCGTAGAGAATCGAGATCAACTGCTGGAAGATCGGGTTGTCCGTGGCCCGGTAGATCGCAAGATGGAATTCCCAATCCTCGGCCGGCGCCTCGCCGTAGCGCGAGTGGATGGCTTCCATTCGCTCCAGCCGATCGCGGATCTCCTCGATGGCCGCCGTGGACGCCCGCCGAGCCGCGAGTGCCGCCGCCTCGCCCTCGAGTGCACGGCGGACTTCCAGCGTCCGCAGCAGGCCGTCGCGCTTCAGGCGCAGGACGAGCGGCACATGGACGGCGGTGGGATCGACCGGGGCCAACAGGAACGTCCCCGCCCCCTTGCGCATCTCGACCATGCCTAGCGCCTGCCAGCGCTTCAGCGCCTCGCGGATGGTGGAGCGCCCGACCTGCAGACGCGTGGAGAGCTCCCGTTCTGCCGGAAGGCGATCGCCCTGGCCGAGGCCGGCTGCGGCCACGAACGCCGCCAGCTCGTCGAGAACCGCGTCGTCACGGGTTCGCGTCCGTACCGGTCGCAGGCCACGGGTCACCACCGCGTCGCCCAACGTGCCTCCCGGAAATTGGTCTGACAGCACGACCACGGTTGCCTGCAGGCCCAAGGGCTGTCAAGCGTCGGCACGCTTGCGGTGCAGGGTGAGGTGAACCATCCTCGCCGCCGAAATCTGGTCGAGTGCGAATGGGAGGAAGGCGATGCGTAAGGGCTTGCGGGCGTTGCTCGCGGCGGCTGCGGTCGTGGCGCTGGGGACCGGTGCCGCCTGGGCGAAGACCGACGTGCGGGTCACGGTCGCGTACTACAGCCCCGAGACCGGGCCGATCTTCGAGGGCATGGCCAAGGACTTCGAGGCGGCCAATCCGGACGTCGACATCCAGATCGAGGTCGTGAACTGGGACAATCTCCAGCAGAAGTTGACGACCGACATCCAGGGCGGAACCGCCCCCGACATCGCGATCATCGGCACCCGCTGGCTGGTCGACTACTCGGCCAACGACATCGCCGAGCCGCTCGACAGCTACATGACGCCCGAGGTGAAGGACCGCTTCATCGAGGCCTTCCTCGCCCCGTCGACGATCGACGGCAAGCTCTGGGGGCTGCCCGTCGCCGCCTCGGCGCGCGCCATGTATTACAACAAGGATCTTCTCGCAAAGGCGGGCATCTCCGATCCGCCGGGCACCTGGGACGACCTCGTTGCCGCCGCCGACAAGGTGAAGGCGCTGGGCGGCGACGCCTACGGCTTCGGCCTGCAGGGCAAGGAGATCGAGACCGACGCCTACTGGTACTATGCGCTGTGGACCCATGGCGGCAGCCTGATCCAGGACGGCCACAGCATGATCGCCAGCGACTCCGGCGTGGCGTCGGCCGCACTCTACCGCTCGATGATCGAGAAGGGCCTGACCCAGCCCGGACCGACGGGCTCGAACCGTCAGGACATCGAGGCCCTCTTCAAGCAGGGGCGGGCCGCCATGATCCTCACCGGCCCCTGGCTGCGCGGGCAGATCAAGACCGAAGCACCCAACCTCAACTACGGCATCGCCGCCATTCCGAAGGCGTCGACCCAGGCGACCTACGGCGTCACCGACAGCATCATCATCTTCAAGTCGAGCAAGGTGAAGGACACGGCCTGGAAGTTCCTGGCCGACACGGCCTTCTCGCCGAAGTGGCGCAAGGAGTTCACCCTGAAGGAGGGCTTCCTGCCGGTCACCAAGGCCGAGGCTGACGATCCGCACTTCAAGGACGATCCGCAGCTGAAGGCGTTCACCGACATGCTGCCCTTCGCCCGCTTCGCCCCGCTCATCCCGAACTGGGAGGAAATGGCGGACACGACCTCGGCCGCCCTGCAGAAGATCTATCTCGGCGAGGCCGAGCCGGCGGCCGCCCTCCAGGAGGCGGCGGCCAAGATCGACGGCCTCTTGAAGTGAGCATGGAGGGGGCGCCGATGGGCGCCCCCTTCGCATCCGGGCAGGACGCATGGTGAAGCGGAGCAATCTCGCCGCCTTCCTGCTCATCCTGCCGAGCCTGCTGCTGGCCTTGTGGATCGTCGGCTATCCGATCATCGAGATCGGGCGGACCTCGGTCCACGACGTGAACCGCTTCGGCCAGATGCGAGACTTCGTCGGTGCCGCGAAGTTCGCGGCCCTGCTCGAGGACCCGATCTTCCTGGCGTCGCTGTGGCGGACGCTGCTCTGGACGGTCGGCGTGGTCGTCGGCACGATCCTCGTCTCCGTGCCCGTGGCGCTGATCCTCAACGACGACTTCATCGGCCGCGGTCTGGCACGCGTCATCGTCATGCTGCCCTGGGCGATCTCGCTCACCATGACGGCCGTCGTCTGGCGATGGACCCTGTCCGGCCAATACGGGATGCTGAACGCGACGCTGTTCCGGCTGGGGTTGCTGGATCAGCCGGTGGAGTGGCTGGCGACCGCGCAGATCGCCTTCCCGATCGAGATCGCCGTCGGCATCCTGGTCTCGATTCCGTTCACCGTGACCGTGTTCCTGGGCGGCCTCTCGTCGCTGCCCGGCGACATCTACGAGGCAGCGCGGATCGACGGTGCTTCGGCCTTCGAGCGGTTCCGGCACCTGACGCTGCCGCTGCTCCGCCCCTTCATCAACATCGCGATCGTCCTCAACATCATCTACGTCTTCAACAGCTTTCCCATCATCTGGGTCCTGACACAGGGCGATCCGGCCAACAGCACGGACATCCTCGTCACCTACCTCTACAAGCTGGCTTTCCGTTACGGGAAGATCGACGAGGCCGGCGCCATGTCGATCGTCATGTTCGTGATCCTGCTGATCTTCACCATCGCCTATGCGATCATGGCGATGCGCGGCCGTGACGCCGAGGGCACCTGATGCTATCGTTTCGCTAGCAGCGGAGATCAACGATGGCGCAGATCCTGGTGCGTGAGTTGAGCGACGAGGTGGTCGCCGAGTTGAAGCAGCGTGCGGCCCAGCACAATCGGTCGCTCGAGGCTGAGGTGCGCGCGATCCTTGAGGAGCTGGCCGGGCTGGCGCAGCGACGCCGAGAGGCCGAAGCGCGGTCGGCGCGATGGATGGCGCGCTGGCGTGAGGAAGGACGCACGTTCAGTGACAGCGCCGAGTTGCTGCGCGAGCTGCGCGCCGAACGGTGAACATCGTCGTCGACGCGAGCGTCGCGGCGAAGTGGCTCTTCGACGAGGAGCACACGTCACGAGCACGGTCGCTCTTGCGGGTTTGGGATGCCGACATGTGGGCACCCGACCTTCTGTGGGCCGAGCTGGCGAGCGTCGTGTGGAAGCGACATCGGCGGGCCGAGATCGATGAGGCGACGGCTTTGTCCTCCATGGCGGAGATCAGGCTCTGGCCGATCCGCCTCGTCAGCAACGCGGAACTCGCAGCGGACGCGTTGGGCTGGTCGCTCGTCCTGCGTCATCCTCCCTACGACTGCATTTATCTGGCACTGGCGCAGCGCCTCGGCGCTCGCCTGGTGACGGCAGACGCCAAGTTCCGCAGCGTGTTGGCGGCTTCAGCCGCGGCCGACCGTCTGCTCTGGATCGAGGAGTTGCAGTGAGCCGGCCGCTGAAGAGCATCGTCTACTGGCTGCTGCTGGCCCCGCTCGTGGTCGTGATCCTGTTCCCCTACGCGGTGATGCTGTCGACGGCGGTGAAGCCGAAGGACGAGATCTTCCGCTTCCCGCCGCAATGGCTGCCGGACACGATCCGGCTGCAGAACTTCTCCGACATGTGGACCACGGTCCGCTTCGGCGAAGCCTTGTGGAACAGCCTCGTCGTCAGTGTCGCCGCGGCGGTCGTATGCCTGCTGATCGCCATCCCGGCCGCCTACGCGCTGGGGCGGCTCCGGTTCAAGGGCGAGGGGCTCTACCGCCAGTTCCTGCTCGTCACGCAGATGCTCTCGCCGATCGTGCTCGTGATCGGCATCTTCCGCCTGATGGCATCGCTGGGCCTGCTGGACCGGCTCTGGTCGCTGGTCCTGACCTACGGCGCCTTCAACCTCGCCTTCGCGGTCTGGATGCTCCAGTCCTACTTCGCGACCATCCCGAAAGAGCTGGAGGAGGCGGCCTGGATCGACGGCGCCTCGCGCACGCAGGCGCTGACCCGGGTCTTCCTGCCCATGGCGACGCCAGCGATGGCGGTCACCGGCATCTTCGTCTTCGTCTACAGCTGGAACGAGTTCGTTCTGGCCCTCACCCTGCTCCGCTCGCCCGAGAACTACACGCTGCCACTGCGCGTCTTCTCGCTCGTCGGCGGCGCCTATCGGGTCGACTGGGACTTCGTCATGGCCGCCGCCCTCCTGGCGACGCTGCCGGCCGCCATCCTGTTCGCCTGGCTGCAACGCTATCTCGTGGGCGGCCTTTCGCTCGGAGCCGTCAAATAGCCTGGCGCATCATCAAACCCGCCGTCACCTCGGGCAACGGGGTGGTGGTGGCGCAGAGCCGGACCGCCGCCGAGGTCGGGGCGGAGGTGCTGCGCTCGGGCGGCAATGCGGTCGACGCGGCGGTAGCGACTTCGCTCGCATTGGGAGCGGTCGAGCCCTGGATGAGCGGTCTCGGCGGCGGCGGGTGCATGCTGGTGTGGATCGCGAGAGAGCAGCGAGCCTTCGCGGTCGAGTTCGGAATGGTGGCACCGGCCGCCCTCGATCCCTCCGACTACCCGCTGGCGGGCGGCAAGGGCGGCGACCTCTTCGGCTGGCCCGCGGTGCTCGACGACCGGAACGTCCACGGACCTTACTCGATAGGTGTGCCGGGCTATCTGGACGGCCTCGTCACCGCATTGGAGCGCTTCGGCACGCAACGCTTCGCCGACCTCGTCGCACCGGCCGCCGACCTCGCCGAGCAGGGGCTGGCGATCGACTGGTACGCCTCGCTGCAGGTCACGAACTCGGCGGCCGTGCTCCGCCGCTACCCGGACACGGCCTCGGTCTGGTTGCCGGCCGGCCTGCCCCCGCCGACGGACTGGACGGGTGCCTTGCCGCGCCTGCCGCTCGGCGCTCTCGCAACCACGCTGCGCCGCCTCGCCGACGACGGGCCGCGCAGCTTCTACGAGGGCGCCACGGCCGAGCAACTCGTCGGCGACCTAGCGGCCATCGGCTGCAAGCTCACCGCGTCCGACCTCGCCGGCTATCGCGCGACGGTGCGGCCGGCCGAAAGCTGCGCTTATCGTGACGCAAGCTTCGCACTGACCGGAAGCCTGTTCGGCGGCCCCACCTTTGCGCGCAGCCTGGAGTTCCTGGATGCGGCGGCTTTCGATGCCGGCGCACCGGGCGAGAAGACGTACGTGAGCTATGCACGGGCTCTGAAGGATGCATTCGCTCATCGTCTCGGGGAGATGGGGGAAGCGGCAGGGGCGCCGTCCTGCACCTCGCATCTCAACGTCGTGGATCGCGAGGGCAACATCGTCGCCCTGACACAGACACTACTTTCCCTGTTCGGCAGCAAGGTGCTCTCGCCCTCGACGGGCATCCTGCTGAACAACGCGATCATGTGGTTCGATCCGCGACCCGGGCGGCCGAACTCGATGGCGCCGGGCCGCCGGCCGCTGGCCAACATGTGCCCGGTGCTCGGCCGGCGGAGCGACGGGAGGGTCTTCGCGCTCGGCGCCTCGGGCGGGCGGCGGATCATCCCTGCCGCGGTGCAGATCGCCTCGTTCCTCGTCGACTACGACATGGACCCGGAGACTGCCTTCGCGACGCCTCGCCTGGACCTCGGCGGCGGCGAGGAGATCACGCTCGACGCACGCCTCGGCACGGGGATCGCCGCCGCGGTCGAGACCGTCCTGCCGGTCCGTCGGATGACACCCGCGGTGCATCCTCTGCTGTGGGCCTGTCCGACGGCAGCCTTGTTCGATCCCTCCTCGGGCACGGCCACCGGCGTCGCCGAACCTTTCCATCCCTGGGCGGATGCCGTCGCCGCCGACTGAGGCGTAACGTCCTCGAATTGCCGCCTTCTTCTTTGTCCCATGGACTCCGGGCATGCCCGTGGGTAAAGGGGCGCGGGCTTTTTTTGAGCCGTTTCTCCGGCACGACACCGCACAAAGGGTTTCTCGGGCCAGCGGGTCGCGCCAACCGAAAAAGAACGAGGTTGAGGCACATGACGGGACTGGAGTGGTTTCTGTACGTCCTGGTCGTCGCCTGCGGCGTAGCCGGTGTCGGCTACGGCGTGGTGACCCGTGGCCAGGTGCTGGCGCTCCCCGCCGGCAACGAGAAGATGCAGTCCATCGCCGCCGCGGTGCAGGAAGGTGCGCGCGCCTATCTGAACCGCCAGTACATGACGATCGCCGGCGTCGGCGTCGTGGTCTTCCTGCTCCTGACCGTCTTCCTCGGGATCTGGGTCGGTCTCGGCTACCTGATCGGTGCCGTTCTCTCGGGCTGCACGGGCTTCATCGGCATGAACGTGTCGGTGCAGGCCAATGTGCGCACGGCCGAAGCCGCCGCCACCGGCGGTCTCGCCAAGGGTCTCGACGTCGCGTTCAAGGCCGGTGCGATCACCGGCATGCTCGTCGTGGCGCTGGGCCTGCTCGGCGTGACCATCTACTACGGCATCCTGCTGGGTGCCGGCGTCGAGATGCGCCATCTGCTGGAGGCGATGGTCGGCCTCTCCTTCGGCGCCTCACTGATCTCCATCTTCGCCCGTCTGGGCGGCGGCATCTTCACCAAGGGTGCCGACGTCGGTGCGGACCTCGTCGGCAAGGTCGAGGCCGGCATCCCCGAGGATGATCCCCGCAACCCGGCCGTGATCGCCGACAATGTGGGCGACAATGTCGGCGACTGCGCGGGCATGGCGGCCGACCTGTTCGAGACCTACGCGGTGACGATCGTCGCCACGATGCTGCTGGGTGCGATCTTCTTCACCGAGGCGCACCAGGCGACGCTGATGCTCTACCCGCTCGTGGTCGGCGGCGTCTGCCTCCTGGCCTCGATCGCCGGCACCTTCTTCGTGAAGCTCGGCTCGAACAACAACATCATGCAGGCCCTCTACAAGGGCTTCTGGGGTGCCGCCGCGATCTCGGTCGTCGCGCTCATTCCGGTCACGGCCATCGTGCTCGGCTTCGGCGGCACGGTGTTCGACGCCAAGATCGGCGACACGATCGTGAAGAGTTTCACCGGTCGGGACATCTATTTCTGCACGCTGGTCGGCCTCGCCGTCACCGGCCTGCTGATGTGGATCACCGAGTACTACACCGGCACCAACTATCGCCCGGTACAGTCGATCGCCAAGGCGTCGACGACCGGCCACGGCACCAACGTCATCCAGGGCCTCGCCGTGTCGATGGAAGCGACCGCCATGCCGGTGGTCGTGATCTGCGCCGGCATCCTGCTGGCCTACCTCTTCGCCGGTCTCTACGGCATCGCGATCGCGGCCACGACCATGCTGGCGCTGACCGGCCTCGTCGTGTCGCTCGACGCCTACGGTCCCGTGACCGACAATGCCGGCGGCATCGCGGAGATGGCGGGCCTGCCGAAGGAGGTCCGCGTCTATACCGATGCCCTGGACGCGGTCGGCAACACGACCAAGGCCGTGACCAAGGGCTATGCGATCGGCTCCGCAGCACTCGCCGCCCTGGTGCTGTTCGCCGCCTACGTGCAGGATCTGAAGTTCTACTTCCCCAACGTATCGACCACCTTCTCGCTGGCCGATCCCTACGTGGTGGTGGGTCTCTTCATCGGTGGCCTCCTGCCCTACCTGTTCGGCGCTCTCGGCATGCAGGCCGTCGGCCGTGCTGCCGGCTCGATCGTCGAGGAGGTGCGCCGCCAGTTCCGTGAGAATGCCGGCATCATGGCGGGCACCAGCAAGCCGGACTACGGCAAGGCCGTGGACCTGCTGACCAAGGCCGCCATCCGCGAGATGATCGTGCCCTCGCTGCTCCCCGTCCTGGCGCCGGTGATCCTCTACTTCGTCATCAGCTTCGTCGGCGGGCAGGTCGAGGCGTTCACGGCACTCGGTGCCATGCTGCTGGGCACCATCGTGACCGGCATCTTCGTCGCCATCTCGATGACCTCCGGCGGTGGTGCTTGGGACAACGCCAAGAAGTACATCGAAGAGGGCAATTTCGGCGGCAAGGGCTCGGATGCCCACAAGGCCGCCGTCACGGGCGACACCGTCGGCGATCCGTACAAGGACACCGCCGGCCCGGCCGTGAACCCGATGATCAAGATCATCAACATCGTTGCTCTGCTGATCCTGGCGGCCCTCGCGGGCGGAACGCACTGAGCCCAGAGAAGACGCGCCCCGCCGGCCGAAAGCCGGCGGGGCGACGGCGCTAGAGCGCGTTCGCTCGGACCAAACATGGTCCAAAGTCCTCGTTGCCTACCGGCTTCCGGCCTACCCGAGGCTCGCGTTTCCGTTCGCCCGAATACGCTCCAGGGCACGACCTTGATCGGGATGTCACCGTTGCGCCCTGGCCAATCGGCATCGGCCCCGGGGCGGCCTTCTATCGGCCGGGGGCTGGTGAAGAGGGACGGCATGGTTGGAGGTCGGGGGTAGGACGAGGCCTTACAGTCGGCCTCTACGGCCCGGCGCGCGGTTCCGGGACAGGCGTCCTGACGGCATCCATCGGCATCGGCGGAAGGTCGAGGCCGGGGACCCAGTCGAGGGAGGCCGGGGCGGGCTTCGCGGGATCGTGGCCGAGGTCTTCGAGCAGGTCGGCGCGGCGCGACGCGATCTCCTCAATCACGCGCATCCGCAGATTGGCGAGGATCCGCAGCCGGGCGCGGGCGGCGTAGGCGTCCGACATGGGATCGCATTCACGCGGAACAGGCGGTGTCGGCAGCGGTCGGCCACTGTGCTCGCGCGGCGTTCGCGTCAGCATGCGCACCACCGACCGGGCCAGGACCTCGAAGGGGTCGCGGCCGCGCTGGCTCTCGTGGAAGAGCCAGATGCAGATGCGGGGCTCGCGCTCCTCGATGGCTTCGAGCACGACGAACATGCTGAGGAAGCGCACCAGATGCAGCCGCACCGTGTCGGCCAGGGAGAGCAGGTCGCGCCAGGTGGCGAGCACGCGGCCGACGCTGCCGTCGGCCAGCATGGCCTGGACTTCCTCGACGGGCAGTCGCGCGGCCCTGGCGGCGGTCAGGGCGTCCTGTCCAGCCGCGACGCGGCGCATCGCCATGGCCTTGCGGCCGGCGACGACGGGCCGGGACGGATAAGGAACGGGTCGTGCGCGGCGCGACATGGCGTCAAGGACTATAGTCCTTTATCGGACTAGGATCAAGATCCTTTCGACGCAGCGATGTCCAGACGCCGAGGCACATGACGTAGGCGGCAAGACGCGCCACCCCATGCGGGGGGTCGGACACCTGGACCGTGTTCGGTCTGACCGACCGCGGTCCAGGTGGCTCATTGTCTACCGGCCTTCCGCCCTACCCGAGGCTCGCGGTTCCGCTCAGCGCGAAAACGCCCTAGAAGCCGCTGCCGGCTCCGGGCATCGGCGAGCGGGCTGCGGAGGCTGCGCGAGCCGTCGCGTTCGGATCGGTGTTGAACCGGCCGAGATTGCTGAAGAACTGCTGCAGCACGGTCAGCTCGTTGCCGAGCGTATGCGTCTTGTCGGGGTCGGGCGTGATCGCCTGGGCCATTTCCAACCCATGCTGGTTCACGTCCTTTACGATGCCGGCCTGATCGAAGTCGATCTGGACCACGTCCTGAGCCACCGTCTTGTCACGGTAGAACGCGATCTGCTCGGTGCGTTGGCTCACATAGAGCCATCGCTCGCCGTCGAAAGTGCCGACCATCGACGGGGTGCCGAGGATCTTCTGCACCTCCTCGCGACTGGTCACTCCAGGCTGCACCTGGGCCAGATCGTCCGGATTGACCTGATATCCGTGGTTGGCGACCGTGGCCGTACATGCTGCGGTCATGGCGACCAGCGCCGCCAAGGCAGGCACCTGACGCCACCCTCTGAGCTTGGACTTCATGGGGCCTAAGCCATCTCTGCTTCCTGATGGGGCGGCGGGAGTGATAGCACCGGCCGCCGGCCAGCGACATATGGGATGGACCGCCATGGCGGATTGGTGGCAGGCGTGGCGTCGCTCGTGGGCCGACCGACAGGCACGAACGGCGAGCGCGCACAAGCTCTACGAGGTGATCGTCAGTCAGGCGCGTGAGCCCACATTCTACGCCGAGTGGGGCGTGCCGGACACGCGTGCCGGCCGTCTCGAAATGGTCAATCTTCACGCCATCCTGGCGATGAGACGGTTGAGGACTGCCGGTCCGGGCGGGGAGCAGCTCGGCCAGTCGCTGTTCGATCTCCTCTTTGCCGATCTCGACCAGCATCTGCGGGAATGGGGTGTGGGAGATCTGTCGGTCGGCAAGCACGTCAAGAAGCTCGCCGAAAGCTTCTTCGGGCGCGCCAAGGCGATCGATCGGCCGTTGGACGAGCGCGACGTCACCGCCCTCGTCGAGGTGCTGGAGCGCAACGTGTTCGAGGGCCGAGAGGGATCTCCAGATGGCGCCCGCAGATTGGCCGACTATCTGCTCGCCCAGGAACGCTATCTCGCGAGCGCCGATGAAATTCTGGCCGGTCGGTTGGCATTTGCACCGATCGGCCCGGCCGCATGCGGCTGACCGGGCCAGTGTTGACCCCTCGTATGGACCTGCCTACCCTCCCATATGCGGGGTGAGGTGGGCTCTTAGGCTGCGCCGCGAGGAAAAAAGATCGCTTGCCATGCGTCCGTTCGCGGCGAGCTTTCCTTTACTTGTCAGTCCCTGGAGCGAGTCGGAGTGTCGGCGGTGTCCGAGCGTCGCGAGCTGACGATGCTGGTTCATGTGGATCGACTCCCGGCGGCCGGGCAGCCGTTCCGGTTGCGCGCCGGCGAGGCCGAGCGTACCGCGCTGGCGAAGCGCTTCGACTTGGTCGGGTTGGACCGACTCGAAGCCGAGGGGCGGGTCGATCCTCTCAGCGAGGTCAATGGCGTACGCGTGTCGGGGCGGCTCCGCGCCGAGGTCGTCCAAAGCTGCGTGGTGACCTTCGAGCCAGTGCCGGCGACGATCGATGCACCGTTCGAGGTCGTGTTCGCACGGCAGCCGGACGAAGATGCCGACGACGAGATCGACGTCGACCCGAATATCGACGACCCGGAGCCTCTCGAATCGGACGAGCTGGACGTGGGCGAGATCGTGGCACAGGAACTGAGCCTCGCCCTCGACCCCTACCCCCGCTCGCCGTCGGCCGACCGTGCGATGTCCGACGTCGAGGCGAAGGAAGACGCCGCCGGACCATTCGCCGCACTTGGCCGCCTGCGTGTCCATTGACCTGCGGGCATGCCCGCCGATAGTCGGGCGCCCCCGCCCGCTCGATCCGGTAATGGAGCCATGAGCCTCGTCATCGCCCTCGATGGCATGGGTGGTGACGCCGCCCCCGAGATCGTCGTGTCAGGCGCTGCCGACGCCCTGGCGCGGGACCCCGACCTGCGCTTCCTCCTGTTCGGCGACGAGGCCCGGCTCCGGCCCTTGCTCGACCGCGAGCCGGCGCTTCGAGCGGCGACGGACGTGCGCCACACCCCGGATGCGATCAGCGGCGACGCCAAGCCCGCTACGGCACTGCGCCAGGGCCGCTCGTCCAGTATGCGGCTGACGATCAACGCGGTGAAAGAGGGCGAGGCGGTCGCCGCCGTGTCCGCCGGTAATACCGGCGCCCTGTTGGCGATGGCGAAGTTCGTCCTGAAGACGCTGCCCGGCATCGACCGGCCGGCCTTCGTCACGATCATGCCCGCCCGGCGCAAGCCCACGGTCATTCTCGACCTCGGGGCCAATGTCGACTGCACGGCCGACCACCTCTTCCAGTTCGCGATCATGGGAGAGGTGTTCGCTCGGGTGATCCTGGGAATCGAGCAGCCGGAGGTGGGCCTGCTGAACGTCGGCACGGAGGAGGCCAAGGGCGACGACATCGTCCGCAGCGCCGCCGCCATGCTCCGCGACAGTCCGCTCAAGATCCGGTTCCACGGCTTCATCGAGGGCAACGACGTCACGGAGGGCGTGGTCGACGTCGTGGTCACGGACGGCTTCACCGGCAATGTTGCGCTCAAGATCGCCGAAGGTACCGCCAAGATGTTCACGAGCGGCCTGCGCGACGCCTTCGAGCAGGGCGGCCTGCGTGCCAAGCTCGGCTTCCTGTTCGCGCGCCCGGCCCTGCGGAGCTTTCGCGACAAGCTCGATCCACGCCGCTACAACGGGGCGATGTTCGTCGGCCTGAACGGCGTGGTGGTGAAGAGCCACGGCGGCACCGACGCGCTGGGGTTCGCCTCCGCACTCGCCGTGGCGGCCGACCTCGTGCGCAAACGGGCCAACGAGCGGATCATGGAGGAGTTGGCCGGGATCGCGGCGGCCACCCTGCCAGAAACACGCGCCGCATCCTGAGCAATCATGCCGAGATCGATCATTCGAGGGGTCGGGGCGTATCTGCCGGCCCAGATCGTCACCAATGCCGACCTGCCGGCACGCGGAGTCGACACGTCCGACGAGTGGATCCGCGAGCGTACGGGCATCTGCCAGCGCCACATCGCGGCCGCAGGTGAGCTGACCTCCGATCTCGGGACGAGTGCGGCGAAGATCGCCCTGGAGCGCTCCGGGATCGCGGCGTCCGACATCGATCTGATCCTCGTCGCCACGTCGACGCCGGACCACACGTTTCCGGCGACGGCGACGGCGATCCAGCGCAAGCTCGGGGTCGGTCCCTGTCCGGCTTTCGATCTCCAGGCGGTCTGCGCCGGCTTCGCCTATGGCCTCGCAACGGCGGACAACTTCATCCGCGCCGGGCAGGCGAAGAACGTCCTCGTCATCGGTGCCGAGACCTTCTCGCGCCTGCTCGACTGGACCGACCGCACCACCTGCGTGCTGTTCGGCGACGGCGCCGGGGCCGTGGTCCTGAGCGCCGAACGTCAGGAGGCAGGTGCGGTCGAGCGCGGCATCCTCGCCACCCATCTGGGGGCGGACGGCACCCACTATGCCGACCTCTATGTCGACGGCGGACCGTCCTCGACCGGCACCACCGGCCATCTGCGGATGAACGGTCGCGAAGTGTTCCGGCAGGCGGTGACACAGCTTGCGGGCGCTGCGGAGACCGTGTTGAGCCGGGCCGGCTACGGCGTCGAGGATCTCGACTGGCTGGTGCCGCATCAGGCGAACCTGCGGATCATCGATGCCGTGGGCAAGCGCCTCCACCTCGCCGCCGACAAGGTCGTCGTGACGGTCGACCGGCATGCCAACACCTCTGCGGCATCCATTCCTCTGGCGCTGAACGTGGCCGTAGAGGACGGGCGACTCCGCCCGGGACATCTCGTCGTCGTGGACGCCATGGGCGGCGGCTTCACCTGGGGTGCCGCACTGATCCGCTGGTAGTTTCAGCGCCGTCGCTTTCCGTTGACGGAACCCCTTGTCTCAGCTAGCTTTTTGTTAATTGAGCTGCCGCAGACGAGGGCCGCGACCATGGCGGGTAAGACCGTGACACGGGCTCAGCTCGCCGAAGCCGTGTATCAGGAGGTAGGCCTGTCACGGAGCGAGTCGGCCGGACTCGTGGATGCCATTCTCGACGAGATCGCTGGTTCCTTGATGCAGGACGGCACCGTCAAGATCTCGTCCTTCGGTACCTTCTCGGTCCGCAAGAAGGGTCAACGGGTCGGCCGCAACCCGAAGACGGGACAGGAGGTGCCCATCCTGCCCCGACGCGTTCTCGTGTTCCGCGCTTCGCAGGTGTTGCGTGCCCGCATCAACGGCGAGGCCGAAGTAAGCTGATGGCAAGTGCTGTCGACGTCGTCATCGAAGGCCGCACGGGCGATGACGCACCTCGTCCACCCAAATCCTCGACCGCCTTCCGCACCATCAGCGAGGTTGCGGACGATCTGGCCGTGGCACAGCATGTGCTGCGCTTCTGGGAGAGCAAGTTCCCCCAGGTCCGGCCGTTGAAGCGCGGCGGCGGGCGCCGCTACTACCGACCCGAAGACGTCGACCTGCTGCGTCAGATCCGCAGCCTCCTCTATGAGGAAGGCTACACGATCAAGGGTGCCCAGAAGCTGCTGCGCGCCCGCCGCGGCCGCGGCACTGGCGCCGAACGCGTGGAACCGAAGGCGCCGACCCGCGCCAAGCGCGAAGGGGTGGCCGATCCCGTGGTCCGCGAGGCGCTGAGCGAGTTGCGCGCCGATCTCGTCGATTTGCGCGACCTGCTCGAGCGTCTGCGCTCGGGCACCGACGAGGACGAGGACTAGCCGGCAGGACGACGCTGCAGCATGGCCGATGCCGCGAGGAGCGGCACCAGCCAGATCACGCGCGCCTCGTAGCGGTCATGGGCACCTGACAGGGCCCCGCAGATGGCCGCGTTGGCGACCAGAGCCGCAGCCGTGACAAAGACGGCCCGGCGCATCTCGGGCGGCAGTCGCCGCCGCCACAGGGCGATCGCGAGGACCAGCACGCCACCGACGGCGCTGGCCTGCACCAGCAGCGTGAACGCACCGAGGCCCCAACGTGCCGCCGGCGCCGTCGGCATGTAGAGGAACTGGTAGTCGTCGTAGGCGACGAGGGCGCCACGACCGGTGACGAGATCGTCGAGCCCGACCATGGTGAGCTGCTGCACCGTGTTGGCGAGGGAAGCCCGCAGCTGCGTCAGGGGATAGGTGGCGACAGCCCGCGCGACGAGGGCCATCTGCTCGTCGCGCATGTGTTGCCGCTGATCCCGCCACTCCCAATAGCTGCGCTCCTTGTTCCACAGGAACTCGTTGGCGTCGTCCCGGAGCTGGTCCAGACGGTCGCACAGCACCCAGCTCTCCGTGGCGCAGCGGGTTTCCAGGAACTGGCGCACGGGCCCGTCGGCATAGGCGCGGGCCAGCAGAAACGGCGGACTGTTCGGCGCCAGCTCCGCGCGACCGAAGGCGAGCCACGCGGACGTCAGAAGGAGCGCCAAGCCCGCCACGACGATGGCCCCGAGGCGCCCCGCGACGGCCAGTCTCGCCGCAGGTGCGAGGAGCACGGCCAAGGGAACCAGAACGAAGGCCAACAGCAGGTGCGAGCTGTGGAACGTGATCGCGAGCAGAGCGAGGAGGGAAAGGCCGAGCCTTTCGGTTCCGCACAGCCGCTGGGGTACCAGGGCCAACAGAAGCACCGCCAGGATCAGGAGTCCGGCGAACAGGTCCGGCATGAGGAACGTGGCGTACCAGGGCAGGGACGAGATCGCCGCCAGGATGCCGAAGACCGCCAGTCGCCTGGGCAGGTCGAGGCGGCAGAGGCGGACGAGGAAAACCTCGATCGTCGCAGCGGCCGTTGCCGCGTTGATCGCCGCCAGCGTCCAGAAACTGCCGAGGGCCGCGACCACGTAGAGCAGCAGGCTGTACGGAATGGAGCGGATCGAGGCGTCCTCGGCCAGCAGCCGTTCCGCGGCGCCGATCCAGCCCGGCGCCGCTTCGGGCGGAACCGCCCCGGCACCGGTCGCGGCCATCAGCACGACCGCATAGGCACGCCCTTGCAGGAAGTAGCTGTAGGTGTCCCAGAACAGGTAGGGATGCCAGTTCAGCAGGCATGGCCACATCAACAGCAGGGCGCCTGCTGCCACCACGATCAGCCGCGGCTCCGGCTCGCTACGAAGCTGTACGCCGTTCACGCCCGCCACCCCTCCTCGGTTACGGCCGCGCGCCGTTGCCGCCGCCGCCCACCCACGCTATACGCACGCCCGTCGGAGCGTAGCGCAGCCTGGTAGCGCATCAGTCTGGGGGACTGGGGGTCCCGAGTTCAAATCTCGGCGCTCCGACCATCAACAAAAACAGCCACTTAGCTCTCCATCAAGCGACCTCGGTAACCTTCAAAAAAGTCACCGGAAGCCGGACCGGAAGCGAATCGGAAGCCGGTTCGCGAAATTAGGGCTTCCAGATGCCTGTCGGAAGCGGCGTCGATACGAAGCTGTGGGACGGTTTTGGGTCGGGGTCGAAGGTCGCTGCCGGCATGGGGGCGTGAAGCCAATTCCTCGGGCCGCGTCTTACGAGCGTGCTTGAGTGACCCAGCGACTTAGAAACTTAGCACACAGGCCTCGATCGACTTTGCCGGCAGGCTGCACGGCACTCGTGCCTGACTCAGTCCTCAGACGTCGCTCTGCTCCAGCGTGAGTTAGCCCAAGCCAAGGCAGCCTCATGACCTGCGGCCCATCCTCGCCCACTCGCCCTGCAGGTTACGCCTACCGCCTACCCCGGGCGCCGTCGAGCTACTGTGGACATCGGCTAAACGAATGGGGTGGCCGAAGCCGCCCTCTCCGGAGTGACCTGCAGCTCGATAAGCGTCGGATCCCGTATCCGCAGTGGACGTGGACCAGCTGCCGCCGCGCTCCGGTCGCAAGTCCTCGATAACGAACCTCGCACGCGAGGCCTACCGGGCGTAGCCGACGAAGGCAGGTGCCAGGCTCATCTTCCATAATCGCTTCACCACCTCCCGCCTCGTCGTCGCGGTCACATTTACCCGCATGCCGTCGGGGTGGGTGCTCTCCCACTCCCGAAGGAGCACGGCCGCCTCCCACCGTCACGACGCGGCAAGGCGATCCCATGGTCGTGCTTCTCGGCGAGGAGCCGCATCCCGCCGATGATCGCGAGGAGTGCCGCCTCGGGATGGGTGGCCATGTAGGCGTTGACCTCGTCATCGGTCGGGAACATGTCGATCACCCGGATCGCCTTGCCCATGGTGTGGACGAAGGGAGCTTCGCCGCTCGGGGTGGTCGTGTTCATGGTCACCCCCACACCGCTTGCCGGTACTCCGGCGTGTTGCTGGCGATGCGGTACGCCACGACGGCACACGCCCGCTCCAGCATCTTGTAGAGCGGCCGCTTCGGCACCGAGCCTTCGCTGCATTGGTAGAGCAAACAGTCGACCGACTTCAGCAGCTGGGCCGTGCCAGCGGGTCGGCAGGACCGGTAGGCGTAGGTCGGCGTCTCCTGCCGCTCGCGGTAGCGGTCGTTCACGGCCGCCCGGTTCATCTCCCACAGGTCCTGCCCCAGCCGGGTGAACTCGGCATGCAGGGCGCGCGGGTGGTTGTGGTCGGCATCGGCGACTCGGTAGCCCAGTTCCCGGGCTTCGGTGTGGGCGAAGGTGGCGATGGCGTCGACGACGCGGTGCAGCGTCTCGGATTCCACGAGGTAAGCTGACATTGGGGTGTCCAGTATGTGCGGGGTGGCGCGACCCGAGCAGCGCCCCGGTCGCAAGCCGGAATGGCTCCAGACCTCGCTTGCGCTCGGGTCTGGCTTGGTCAGACGATCGCGAGGATCGTCTTCTCGCGGCGGTTGCCGAAGCGGCGCCGCACCGTGACGTTGCCGTGGTCGGTCACCACACGGAAGTCGCCGACGAAGTCGGACGGCGGGTCGTAGTTGTCGAATTGCGGCAGCTCCTCGATTCGCTCCATGACGGGCCAGAACCCGAAGTCGGCACCGTCCCCTTCGTGGGCGCCGAAGCGGCAATACTCGGGTGCCCAGTGGTCGAGCGCATCCTGCAGCTCGTCGACCAGATCGGCCGCGTGACCGCTCTCAGGATCGGCCGCTTCGGCCTCCTGCAGCAGTGCCCGATGATCGGCATGCCGCCGATCGACGAGGATCGCATCGAGCACGCTGCAGAACTCGTTGAGCAGGTCCTCGGTCCGCAGGGTGCCGTGGCTGATCGAGCCGGGGGCCGGCGTGTAGTGGTGGCGCGTGGTGCACATGATGTCCTCGTGATGTCGGGTGCCCGTTACGGCTTGTGTTCGGCGCGACTTCCTAAGTAATGCGCGCCTTGTTTCAGCGTGTATCAAGTAGCTAAAAAGTCAATCGAGCCCTAGACCCCTACCACCCCCGGTTATGGACCTCGACCCCACCCCCACACCCGACGTATTGGCACGCTCACATACAGAATAGAACCCAGCGAAAAGCAGTTTGCCGGTTTTTACCACCTCATCACTTACCCACGTACTTATTGAGAAAGTAAGTACCGTCGAAATCCATCGCCCGGTTTTCTTCTACCCTACCCGTGTGGGCTCTGGATCCCGGGTCTCTCGCCTTCTCCGCACCGACACCTCGACACGAACCCGCCCCGACACGGACAGGCATCGCAGCCGCGCGGGCTTACCGCCGTCGTGGTGAGGGTTTGGGCAATTTACCCCACATCCGGGCATTGCAGTTCGTGGTGTGTGGGTAGGCGCAGCTCCCGCCGCGCAGCGGCGGAGGGCTTCTCCTGCAGGGTCATGCCGTCGTCGTGGGGAGGGCGTAGGCGGTCGACGCGACATCGAGGCCCTGCTGCCCGCCAGCTGGAAGCCTAGAGGCGAGCGGTCCTCAGGACGGGCTTCGCACCATTCGGCCGGAGCCCTGCTCTACGGGACACTGCGAGGCCGTTGCGGCGCCCTGGGCCTGCTGCAAGAGCTTCCTGGGTGCGTGGTGGGGCCGGCGACACCGACACCACGAACCGTCTTCGTGGGGAGGTGCTTTACTATGTCGTGGTCCGGAACATCGTCCACCGGGTCTCGACCTGTTCGCCGCCCCTAGGTTAGCGTCGCCCCATAGGACGAAGGGGGCAGATGGTGGACGAGCCGAGTACCGCGACGGATGCCGTCCGGGTCAATATCAAGCGGCTGATGGAGGAGCGCGGGCTCACGGCACGCCAGCTCGGCAGGCTGTGCGACTTGTCGGACCGCACGGTGGGTCAGTTTCTCGACGGTGTGTCGATGAGCGCCACGACGCGGACCTTGCACAAGATCGCGACGGGACTCGGTGTGTCGGTGGCCGTGCTGATGAGGCCTGCTGCGGGCGAGTATCCCGCGGTCGCTGACGACGCTCTGCTGGTGCAAGTCGTGCAGGAGCTGCGCACGATCGCGAGGCAAAACACCAAGATTGTCGAGCTGTTGGAGGAGCGGCTGCCCAGACCGGCCGACCACGAAGCGGCAGGGCTGCAGGACGGTGCCGAGGTCGAGCTGCCGGGTGTCGTGGTGGAGCCGGTGGACGCTGCCGACGTCGCCGACGTCGACGGAGAGGACCTGCAGGCAGCCTTCAGCACCCGGCTCAAAGAAGCTCGGGCTCGCCTAGGCCTCTCTCAGTCGCAGTTGGCCCGAGCCTTGGGCGTGTCAGCGAACAGGGTCCATACGTGGGAGAGTGGCAGGAACTATCCTCTGGTGCCCGACCTCGGCCGCATCTGCGACCTGCTCGGCGTCACGGCCGACTGGCTCTACTTCGGTCGGGCGACGACCGGCCCTACTCTTTCTTTCCGCTCGGAACCGCCGCCCTGATCAGCCTCGGCACGACGTTAAGGACCGCGTCACCAACGCAGATCGCCACCTGCCACGTGTACCACCACCATGCGTAGCGCGACCCATGCCGGTCGGCGATGTTGCGATATTCCTCCTCCAAGCTGCCCGGCACCTCCTGCCGAAGATCTTTGGGTAGGAAGAGAAGGAGGACCGGCTCGCCCCATGAAGGAGCAAAGGCGTAATTCGGGGCACGGTGGCGGCCGGTCAAATCATCTTGCGTTAGGGAGACGCTAGAAAAACCCCGAGTCTTTTGTAGTAATTCAACTAGCCCTTTAATGTCTTCCGCTCGTATGCCGTTAGGATCATAGAGCATTCGCTCAATCTCTCCCCGCTTGGCAAGTAGTTCGCGGTGGAGATCGTCACTCAGAGGCGTGAAAGGATCATGGGCCATTCTGTTTATATAATTAATGGCCTCGCGGAGCGCAGTCGCGACGCGATCGTCGTCCATCACGCCTTGACCCCTGGAAAAACCGGCTCGAACGCCGCGCGAGTTGCTTCCAGCTGCCGGTGACCCTCGGTCAGCACGGCGACGCCGTGCCCGGTCAGCTGATAGAGGCGTTTCGCCCTGCCGCCCCGCTCGGGCGTGGGGGCGCCCTCCTTCGACGTCAGCAGCCCGTCGGCCTGCAGTCGGGCGAGCGTCGTGTAGATCGGGCCGAACGCATAGTTTCGCCCGGTGCGCTGGGCGATGTCGTCACGGATCGTCACGCCGTAGGCGTTGTCGCGAAGTCTATGCACAGTCAGCAGCGCCTCATAACTGAGCCCACCTGGGCGTATGGTCACTGTGGCTTCTCCCTCATATTTTCTCATGCCGTGTATGACATATGCGCGCCGCCACCGGGTTCAAGGGGTGCCGTCGTCAGGCTCCAGGCGTCTTGTGCCCTGCCGGAGGCGGCTTCTGGCGGAACTCGAACCCGCACAGCTCCAGGTGCTCGACGATGGTCTCGGCGGCCTGCTGCCGCTCGGCGTCGGAGGTGTGGGCGCACACGATGACGCGCAGCTGGCGCCGCACCTTGGTCAGGGCGAACGCGATGGCGGAGATCAGATGAGCGCGCGGGTTCATGCCCGGCATCGTTAAACGAGAACGAAACCAGAACAATCGGGAGGGTGTTCCTGCAGGCCCAGACGAGTGCGGCCGCCCCGCAGGACGGCCGTCATCTTCTCGTCGGGCAAGCGGAGGGTGGACGATCACCTGCGGCCGACGACGGGGCAAGGGGAGAAAGTTAAAGGAGTTGGTCCGTTGGGCGTGTTCGGACCCTCCTCCGCAAAGTCAATCTTCGTAACCGCGAAATGCTTAACCTCGCGGAAGACACATAGTCTTGATCCATATTTTTTGTGCCAAGGGTGAGATACGACGAAATCGACGAGATCCGGTCGGGGCAGTGGTCGCGATCCCTTCTTCATCAGGTCAAAGGCCGTGACCGAGCACGTCGGCGCGGGAGAGGCGCATGAGTGAGTCTTGATCCCTTATTCATCAGGTCAGTGGCCGTAACGCTGGTCGGGCTGCTGGTGGAGGGCGAGAGGTGGTCTTGATCCCTTCTTCATCAGGTCGAGAGCCGTAACAGCAGGAAACACAGGAGTACATACGCAGCGTGCAGTCTTGATTCCTTCTTCATCAGGTCAGAGGGCGTAACCCGACAACGCCATCCAGTTCGAGCGCGACATAGCGTCTTGATCCCTTCTTCATCAGGTCAGAGGCCGTAACCTACCCCAACCGAAATCTCCTTTCGGTGCAAAGGGTTGAGCGACGCCTTCTCAAGTTCGCGCGCCGTTTGCCGAGTTGACTTCGCAATCCTGGCACGTCTCATGCTTTCGGTCTCGCTCTGTCGCTGGGGGACGGTGGCAACTGGCTCGCACCGAAGCGACCGCCGGGTCCGGCGGGCCTGACCGTTCGAAGGGCGTCCTGCCCGGCATGGGCGTGCCTCCGCCCCATGGCTCCTGTCATCCATGGTCCTGCAGCCGCTGCGGCAGTTGAGGTAAGGAAAGGGAGCGGTCGGTCGCCTCGGCGGTCAGCCATGGCAGCCAGTTGCGTGTCATCCACGCCTCCACCGTCGCCCATCCTGCGGCACCGATCGGCTCGAAGCCGTGCGCCAGGATCGAGTGGTTCCGCATCTCCTTCCAGGCCGTGAGATCGGTCAGGGCATCGCTGCGTTGGCCCTTGCGACCCAGGGCCTGCGTCAGCGGATGCTGCGGTAGGAGCGTGCGAACGCATTCTAGCGCCTGGTCCAGCCCGATCTTCAGAGTGGTGGACCGAATGACCCCGCGGGCGAACTTGTCGAACAGCACCGGGCCGATCTCCGAGCGTGACACCCTGGCGGTGTCGATGCCCTTTTGCGTCTTCAGCACCCACTGGGCGGACCACTCGACGGCCCGGTAGCAGCGGGCGACGGCGTCGTCGTGCTGGCCGCGGGCGGCGCGGCGCAGGGCATTATTCCAGAGGTCGAGAAGAGCCAGGGGCACCCGGTCCTGGCTTGCGCCGGTCAAGGATCGCAGTCCCTTCTCGAACGGAGCCAGCCGCTGCCGGGCGGGGCCCGGGATCGCCGACCAGGCGGCCAGCGCGGCGGCGTGATCGAAGCGGTCCCAGGCGGCGAAGGCCAGGCTGGCGGCATGAGCGGTGACGAGGCGTGTGCGCAGGCTTGCCGGGACCGCCTCGGCGTGCTCCAGATTGTCCCTGGCGTCGGCGAGCAGGAGGGCGGCCTCGGCATAGCCGAAGTTGCGCCACGCTCGGTCGGCGCGCTCCAGCAGGCGGTCGGCTAAAAGGGCGTCGACCTCGATCCGCACGGGCCGCTCGGTGCCGTCGGTCACCCGGTCGAGATTGTGTCGCTCGCCGCGCATGAGCTGCAGGGTCACGCGGGCCTCCGGATCGGCGATGCAGGCCAGCATGAGGGCCGCCGACATGCTCTTGGTGCCACCCGTGTAGTCGCAGACGATCTCGGCCCTGGGGTACTGGCGGCGAAGGCGCGCGACGTGGTCGCGGCACAGGACGCCGGCGGCGTCGGGATCGTCTGCGGGCAGAATGGCGACCTCGGCAATCCCGGCAGCCGACTTCAGCTCGTCGGCCAGCGCCTGCGCCTCGGCTCTCGATCCCTGCCTATCAGGGCCTCCCTCGGCGGTGGCGAGGAGCAGGAGGTGCTTCGTGCGCCGGGCACGCACGGCTGACCGAATGGGGGCCAGCGAACCGCCCACAGTGCAGATCAGTACGCGATCCATGACACCTAAGTAGTCCTTCTCATGCATCGAACCATGCGCTCGGCGATCCCTTCTTCATCAGGTTAGTAGCTGTAATGCTACGAAGCAGCGACACGCGACGCCGTGGCGTGGTCTTGATTCCTTCTTCATTAGGTCAGTGGCCGTAAACCGAGCCCGAAATGCTCAAGACTGTCACGCTCAAGTTCTGATCCCTTTTTCATCAGGTCAGAGGCTGTAACAGACTTCAATGAACAATGGCGGAACCCACTCAATTTTTGATCCCTTCTTCAACAGGTCGCAAGCGGTAACAGCACTCTGAGTTCGAGCACATCAACTTGGGCGAGTTTTGATCCCTTCTTCATCAGGTCAGTGGCTGTAAACCGCCGACGTGCCTCTACCCCGCACGGTCGAAATGTCTTGATCCCTTTTTCATCAGGTCGAAGGCCGTAACCTACGAGCGTGGGCGGGCCGACGAGTGCGCGGCTTCTTGATCCCTTCTTCATCAGGTCAGAGGCCATAACGCCTGCGCCTTTAACAGGTCCATCAAAGAGACCCTTTCTTGATCCCTTCTTCATCAGGTCAGAGGCCATAACACGTTCGCCGAGAACATCGGCAACAACTTCCGTTCTTGATCCCTTCTTCATCAGGTCAGAGGCCATAACCTATCCCATGTAAATTCTCCTTTCTCCATAATGGCTTACCCCGAGCGTGGTCAAAAACCTCGGAGACCTCGCGAGTTGACTCCCGAAACTTGGCATGTGCGTTGCTCACGAGCGTCTCACGAGCAGTATCCAGCCCAGCGGCACGAGCACATCCCGGCCGCTTCGGTCGCGGAGGCGAACGATGTTGCGGGTGTTGCCTTCCTTCAGACTGCGCCGCCCCTGCGGACTCCAGCCCTCGCGGAAGATGTCGACGGACTTGCTCTCGAACTGGGTGAAGCGGCCCAGGCGCAGCAGGGCGAAGTCCGCGGGCCGGTCCCGGACAAAGCCGAGCGTCCATTGGTCGGCTCCGGCCTTGATCCTGAAACAATCGGCGAGCAGTGCCGTGGTCGTGGGGTCGTCGGCGAAGAAGGTCGACAGCTCCTCGTCCCATCGCGTCCAGTAGAACGCGTTGAGGGCATGCAACAGTACGGCGAGGTCGACGCCATCGCGCGGCACCTTGCCCGCATCGAGCTTGCGGCCCGCTTCGGCCCGGTCCCGGTGGAGGGCGACGCGCAGATCGAGCGAGATGCTGAGCCCATCAGCCCGCGACAGCAGCCTTTCGACCTGCATCGGGATCGAGCCCTGGCGCTGCGTCTGGTCACGACGGGCGGGCTTCCAGTTCTCGACGAGGTCGATGCGCGTGCGATCGGCCGCGATGGTGACATCGCCGACCTCGACGAAGCGCAGCGGGTCGGCCTCGAGCCTCCTTGGCGGCATGGCGAAGGCGGTCTGGACCAGCGCTGCGGCCCGGTTGCCGGTAAGGCCGGGCCTCGCGTCACGCACCCGGGCCTCGTCTAGGGCCCGGTCCACCTCCGGCTGCCGCGCTTGCGCGAAGTGGTTCAACAGCGCGGTGCGCAACGCACCCTTTAGGGACGAGCCGGGCAGGTAGGGTCGGCCGCCGGTGCGCACGAAAGGGCGGACCTCACCCCGCTGCAGCGGGTGCCTGAACACGTTGTTAAGGCGCTGTCGGGCGGCACCGGAGAGGCCGATGCGCTCGACGACGTGGCGCTCGGGATCGACCGCCTCGCGCAACACCCCTTGAGCCTCGTCCAGCTGGCCGGCTTCGAGGGCCTGCAAGAAGCGGCGCCGCAGGCCGGGACCCATGTCGGCCAGCACCCGCGCGGGCACGAAGCGCGCGACCTTGTCGTCTTCTAGGAGGTAGTCCTCGGGCGCGAGGAGCGTGCCGTCGCCAATGTGTATCGGGGTCAGCGGGATCGCCGTGAAGCGGTGAACAGACATCAGGCGGCCTCCCGGTAGGGAATGGCGAGGTGCCACGCATTGTGGATGATCTCGGGCCGGTCCTGGTGAACGCCGTCGAGCAGGCGACCGAACGGTCCGGGGCCAGCGGCCCAGGTGGCGCCGGGCTTCATGAGCAGCACGGGGCGCTTGAACGGCCGAGCACCACTCATCGCCATCTCCGCCCCGACCTTGCCGAAGTGGGTCCATCGCTCCCAGCGGGCGTCGGCCATGGCCGGGTCCAGGCAGCCATGGCTCAGGGACAGCAGGCGGTCCCCAGACCCGCCCTCCAGCTCCGGATCAGCCGCGAGGGCCTCCAGTCGCCAGCGGCCGCGGCCGTAGGTGGAGTCGCGCCCATAACCCTGCTCGCCCACGTCGGCCAGCAGGTCCGCGACCTCTGTATCGGGAAGGTCGGTGTCCAGGTAAAGATCGCGGTCGGGGGTGGTCGAGAAGGACCAGTCATCGTCGATGAACCACAGCCCGGCGACCTCCGGGGTGCCGCCGGTCAGCCGATCGATGCGGTTGTGGGCCTGACGGACGGGCTGCGGCCGCCAGTCGACGAGCAGGGGCGGCAGGGCCGACGCCGAGAGCCCGATGCGGACCTTCAGCCACGAGGCGCGCGTGATCCACCCCAGCCGGCGCTGCCGCTTCAGTCGGTCGGACTCGGCGGTCGGCAGGTCCTCGCTCCAGGAGACGGGCCGAAGCAGCGGGCGCGGCAGCAGATCGTGGGGGACACCGTCCGAGACGAGAAAGGGAGCGGCGGCACCTGCCCGCATGTCGCGCAGCCACACGCCTAGGGCGGCCTCGCCCCGGCGTGCCCGGTAGGCCCAGCAGAGATGGCCGAACAGAGTGCCCGAGGTGAGTGCGGTGCCGAGCGGCCCGTCGAGCCGCAGGCGGGCCCGGAACAGGGTCATGCGAGGCCGGCGATCGCGGGGGCCGTGGTCTTGTCGAACCGGTTGACCCGGAAGGCGGTGCCGATCTCGTGGACGGTCCCGGTCTCATCCGTCACCACGATGTTCTCGAACGCCACCCGCCCGTAGCCGCGCGAGCCCGAGCCGCCCAGCGCGTCCTGTTCCAGGAGCGAGAGCCCGGCCAGAAGCCAGCGCAGGCACTCGCGATCACGACGGCCGCCATCGCCTGTGTCGTAGAGGCGGAAGACAAGAGACAAAACGAAGATCGCGCCAGATGGAACGCGCTCGGTGTGTCTGGGTCCTACGCCATCCAGCGCCTTGCCTGCGATCCGGTCGATGACGACTTCGGTCTTCTCCTCGGTCAGCTGCAATCCCTTATCGAGCGTCTGACGAACCCAGTCGTCGTGAAGGAAAGCGTCACGGACGATGAGCCGCGTCGGTCCGGCCGACCACTGCTCGCGCTTCGCAGGGCTGCCGAAGATGCGCAGCACGGGATCGTCGGTATCAAAGGTCTGAAGGGCGTCACTAGCATTGAAGCCCCAGGGTTGCCCGTCGGAGCGCACGCTGTCGAACGCCCATTCGAGGATATAGCGCAGCCGGCCCTTCAGGCTGGAGCCCGGGATGTAGGGCTCCTTGGTGTGCGGGTGCTTGATGACGGGGTTGTCGATCCCGCCGATCTCGATGCTGTCCTTACCGGAGCCGATGTGCAGGCCAGAGAGGAGATTGATCTGGCCCTCAATTCGGGCGCGGCCGATCGCCTTCAACGTCATGGTCGGTTCCTCACTCGCGGCTCTGCTTCTTCACCTCGAAGCACTTGTGGTAGGCGATCACCGCCTCGAAGTGCCGGGCGAAGGCATCGAAGTCCCGCCCGTCGCGTACCGAGCGGGCATTACGGACGAACAGGCTCAGAAGCTCGAGCGGCTCGCCCTCTATCCGTTCCCGGGGATCGTCATACTTCAGACGTTTACAGGTGTAGGCTGCGGACGCCTTAAGCATCGCCATTTCGGCCTGGAGAACTTCTGCCGGCGGTTCCTCAGTCTCGATTTTCCGTCGCAGGGTCATTACCGAGCCGAAGAACCGCCTTAGCTGAGATGCCGGCACGCCTCGCAGCTTGCGCGCCACGGCTTCGGCGGTGCCGTCCAGCATTTCGGCACGCATCGCCTTGCGGTCATCGCCAGCGAAGTAGACGACTGTCTCGGAACTTCGCAGACGTTCCTCCAGCGACGGGCCGGATGGAGTTGGCGAAGTAGGTCGCCCCTGAGGTGATCCGCCATACGGCCGCGGCGGCTGACCCTGGCCGGGGCGCGGTGGCTGGTTGCGCATGACCGGTCTCCTAGCGGTTGCGGTAGAGGGCGATGGTGATCGGGATGCGGGCGGGCACCGCCGTGGTGTGGCCGGGTGGCGGCAGCAGCTCGTGGACGAGTGCCTCGATCTCCGGGTCGACCTTCGCCCGGGCGAGGTGGTAGCCCAGGCGGGGGCGCCAGATGGCGGCGTTGCTGTCTCCAGCCTCGGCCTTGGCGCGCTCGCCGGCAAAGTGCAGGAGCTTGTAGACGAAGACCGTCGGCAGCGGGGCTCGCGGGTCGCGGATGGCGTCGTTGAGGCGCTGGGCGAAGTCCAGGGCGCGATCCAGGGTGGGCCACTCAATCGGCATGTCGGAGATCAGGCAGATGCGGTCCCGGCCGGCGTCCTTAGCGGCCTCCAGCCGCTGCTCCGCACGCTCCACGGCCCGGGTCAGCGGCTCGTCGGGGTCGAGCAGCTCCACAGCCGCTGAAAGGGTCAGGTCGGGATTGTCGTGGGTGAAGCACCGGAACCCGGCGCGGAGCTCGCGGGCAAGCTCAATCATCCGGCGCCACGGCCCGATGAGCAGAAGGTCATCGCCCCCGGCATAGACGGTGTAGACGTCGCGGAAGGGCTCGGTCCGCAGGAGGGCGGTCAGCCAGCCGGTGAAGAACGCGTCGATCAGCCTGGATAGCGCCACGACGCGGCCGATAGTGCGATCCGCGCCGAGGCCTCGGCCGAAGATCTGGCCCAGCCGGTCGACGTCGACCTTCAGCACCGCGAGCATCGGCCTGCCGACGAAGCCTTGCCCGACGGGCTCGCGGTCGGCATGTGCCAGGTAGGCCATCGTCTTGATCGCCCCTACTTCGAGTGCGTCGATATCGCTTATGCCCTCGGGCACGTCGGCATAACGCCGGTCGTTCCACTCGCCGTTGTCCCAGGTCGGCACATGGTTCGCGATGAACCGGTCCGCCGGTGGCCAGGGCCAGTATGGCTCGGGGCCGCGGAACTGCCACGCCGAGACCAACCGGGAGCCTCGGTGCGGCTCGCGCTCGGGCAGGACGAGTCGGTAGGCGTCGAAGGGCATGAGGTCGCCCTCGTCCGGGTCGTCGACGCGCTTCCAGAGGACGGCCCGGGTGTGGACGAGCTTGCGGCCGACAAGGGCCTCCTGGTGGCACATCCGGCAGCGCATCTGCCCGTCATGGTCCGTGTAGGCGGGCTTGCGCGGGCGCACACCGCAGGCCGGGCACGCCCCCTCGGCACCGTCCTCGTAGTCCTCGGCCAGGACCGGGGTCAGCATGGCGGTCGACAAAGGCCGCAGCTTCGCCGCCTCGGCCGCGACACGGAGTGCATTGTAGGTCTGCGGCCAGTTCCCGCGGAGGAAGCCCTGCCCGCCGAAGGCCGGACCCAGAGCCAGATTGAGAGCGAGGTCGCCGGCATATGCCTCGGCGAGCCAACGATCGATCCTTTGCCGGGCGGCATCGACCAGCCCTTCGGCATCGCCGACCGCGGGCAGCAGGATCAGGAACTTGCCGCCGGCCCGCTGCAGCACGGCATAGGGTGGCAGCCGGAAGGCCTGCCGGACGAGCAGGGTCGCGGTCTCGACCAGCGACCCGAGCAGGAAGGAGCGGGCGCGGAGGATGCGGTTCACACCCTTCACCTGCTGCCGGGCGAGCCGGAACAGGGTGCTCTGGATGCCCGAGAGGTCGCCTTCGAGCAGCCGGAACTTCGGCGTGGCGCGGTCGCGGATGCGCGCGGCATCCTCCAGGCTGCCATCGTGGGCGTGCCAGATCTGGAGGCAGCCGGCGATCGCCGCCACCGAGAGTGCATGGTCGTGGAGCGAGACGTCGGGCTGGTCGACCGTCGAGGACGGGACCGCCCACATGAACCGCTCCGACAGGCTCATGAGCCCCTCGTGGAACAGCTCGACGTCGTGCTCGGTCGTCGCGCCGGCAAGGTTCCGGAAGCCGACACGGAAGCCGTCCCAGCACCGCCTGTAGCCGTCGAGCTGAGCCGGGCCAGCAACCGACGCCGCGGGCGCCAGCGCCTCCGGCACCAGCTCCGTCGCGGGGTAGTAGGCGGTGCTGCGTGCCGCGGTGCGGAGGGCGACCCTGCTGGGCAGAGCCTGGAGGGCCACGCGGCGAAAGGCATCGCGGCCCGAGGGGGTCAGATCGGCTTCGGTCGCGATCTCGCGCGCCGTCCGGTCCATGCCCGAGGACAGGCGGTCCGCCTCGGCCACGAGCCATGCCCATGCGGGGCCCTTGTCGGGTGCGTGATGGTAGACCGAGGCCTCGCGGGTCCGCTCGCGGCCGATGCGGCGCGGCAGGTGGACCTCCTCGCTCTCCAGCCACTGGAAGAACCCGGCCGTGAAGAGGGCATGGCGGTGGGTGTACCGCTGGTCGACGTTCCGCTTCGGCAGGATCACGCCTTCCAGGTTGCGGACGGTCTCCGGGAGGTCCTGCTCGCCGGCGGCGCGCTGCCACAGCTTCCCGATGTCGTGCAGGAAGCCGGCCAGCGCCACCTCGTCGACCGTCGGCAGTCGATCGTCCGTCATCCTCACCCTCGTTCCGCCACGACCTCGGGGATCGGGCGAGCCTCGTTCACCGCCTCAGCTCGATGGCCTCGGGCGGCAACGCCAGCCGGTACCGCGTCTGCGGACGCCGTCCGACGGCGACGACCCGGTATGGCGCGGCTTTGAGGCCGAGGGCAGCGTCGACAAGCTTGTTGTGGCGCGCCTTCCGTTCGTCGAACCACTCCTTGGTAACGCCCTCTCGGAGATTTTCCAGGGCCCTGATCAACGCCGGCGTCATAGGGCCGACGAGATCGCCGTAGAGGTCCAGGAACAGGGCTGGATCGGCATCCCGCCAGGAGACGTCCTGACCGAGGTTCGCGAGCCAGGCGCAGAACGCGACCTGGACCGGCGGCATCGGCACCTGCTGGCCCCCGGCCGTCACCATCGCCGTGGTCAGGTCGATGAGCATGGAAGGTGGAGCCAGCGTCGCCGAGGCCGCTGCCACGGTTGCGGCATAGCCATGCCCATGCTCCAGCATGCCCCGGGGCAGGCCGTGTCGGAGCAGCACCAGCGGGATGATGGCCAACCGAACCACCGACCGGTCGACACGAACGGGCCGTGTGTCGCGCGCGTACAGGACCTTCGGCCGACGCGGCGGGTAGAAGAACTGCGGGTGCTGCTCCAGCTCCGGCGGTACGAGCACATGCGAGAGCGAGTCCTGCTCCCGCCCGAACAGCGACAGCGCGTACCCGGCCAGGAACCCCATGGTCTTGCGACCACCCGCCAGCGAGACGTGGAGGGCGGTCTCCGGGTCGGCGGTCAGTCGGCGGATGCACTCGGTGATCGCGTCCGCGGCGCAGGCGTTGTCCTCGGGCGTGAGGATGTCGGGGAGCGGCTCCCCGGAGCGGTTCTCGATGATGTGGATACGTGACTCGTCGAGGGCGGTCCCGATGGCCGGGATCTCCCACTCTGTTGCCAGCGCAGCGAGGGCGCCGTCTTCGCCCAGGAGGGTGATCCGGGCGCGCTCGGCCCCTTCCAGGGTCGTCACGAGATGGATCTCGTCGGGGACGAAAGGCGGGTCCGTCTCCTTGGCCAGCGCGAACACCGTCTCGGTGACGATCTGCGGGCTGAGACCCGTCACCGCCAGTAGCACGCGCCGCATCGGCGGCTCCTGCGGCTCGCTCAGGTCGGTATCGAGACGCGGTACTGGCCAAGGCCCATGGTCGCCCCTTTGCCGGCACCCACCCATTGGCCCAGCCAGAGGAAGGGCCAGAGTTCCTCGGCACCTTCCGTCACGAGATCGAACCGACCCACGACACCCCCCATCTGCATGATCGCGTTCTGGCGGGACGACTTCCGGGTGATGTCGACCCAGCCCACCTCGGCGATCGGCATCCGCATGCCCCGCGCCAGTGAGGTCAGCTGCCGGAAGTCGGCCTCCAGGGGCCGCTCGGTGAAGAACGTGCACAGCATCGACAGCCGGCGGATGAGATTGACCAGGAGATCGCCGGGGGTGAAGCCGCCGGGTCCGACCAACCGGCCCTCGCGCTGCAGTCGGAGCGGCGTCGAGAGCTCGACCACGGCGCGGCGGGGCGATGCCGGGACCTCCGGGATGCTGCCCGTCGTCAGCATGCCCGATCCCAGCGTCCCATGGTCTACGGCCCAGGGCTGTCGATCCGTCGGCAGCGGGATCACGTCCTGAAGGCGGCTCTGAAGTCGATCTGGACCGAGCCCGGCCGAGGCGGCCTCTTCCAGCGCGCGCACCGCGTAGGCCACGTGCGAGGTCGACCGACCGACGAGCGTGATGTCGACGGAGAGGGCCTCCCCGGGGCCGACATGCTCGGCACGGCTGACCCCGGGCTGGAGGACATAGGGGTGGGGTACCCGGTCGTAGAGCCGCATCTTGGATGCACCCGGCGCCGGGGATGTCTCGAAGGTCGTCGGATAGATGCAGGTCCCCTCCAGCGCACAGCCCGCGCAGGGGCGCAGGCGCATGACGCACACGACCCGCTTCAGCGCATGGCCGAAGCCGCCGCGCCATGCCGAGCCCGAGTATCGGGGCCAGCGGCCGGCCTGCATCGGCTCGAAGATCAGGCGGTGTCGGGTAAGCGGCAGGTCGATCTGCATGGGCGACATCGTCGGCTCTCTCGGGCGAGGCCCAGCTAGTCCAGCTTCACGACCACCGGGCAAGAGACAAGCTTGTCGTGCAACGGGTCGTGCTGGGTCATCGGTGCTTAAGGTCAACCTGCGCTCCGGCCGGTTTCTGCCGGGTACATGACGGAAGCCGCCGGCCCCTTACCTCGGGCAGTCCCGTGCCGACCCTGCGGCGATGACCTCGGTGGCGACGTCCTTCCCGCCGACCCGGCACACCCCAAGTCGGCGGCCGTGGGTGCGCTCCTGGGTGACGTCGCACACCGCCCGCCTACCTTCGGCGATGCCCTGCAGGTAGCGCCGCGCCTCCGGCCCACCGTGCTCGTCCATCTCCGGTGCTCCGATCCCTGCAGCCTGACGTGGACGCCACCCACGGCGATCGTATCAACGTCGATCACTTGGGCGCGGTCGGTCAGGGTCTCGGCTGCAGCAGCCCAATCCAGCAGGAGGACGACGAGGGCAACGAGGCGGGTCATGCTGCTCTCCTGCTCACCGCCCCTGACAGCCGGAGCACGGGCTCGGCCCATCCTGCTGCCACGCCGACCACCGAAGCCCACCACGAGTCGTGCTGGTCGAGGGCGGCACGGAGCGCCACGCCCAGCCCGTCGGATCCGGCCGCTGCGGCCGCCCAGCTGGAGCAGGAGATCACCACAACCGATCGAGCGCAGTGGACCGCCAGCGGCCCGGTCGAGTGGGCCAACGAGTCGTTCGCGATCTCGCCGGCCGCGGCCACCGGCTACTGTGTCCAGGCCGACGGGGTGTGCCGCTACACGGCCGACAACGTCGCCCTCGATCCCGGTGAGGACGAGAGGTTGGTCAGGATTGATGCAGCTTACGTGGCGGCCAGCACGCCGCTCGTCCGTGACCGGCTGAAGCGAGCAGGCGTGCGGCTGGCCACCTGCTCGACGAGACGCTCGGGAACTAATCCCACACCTCAACGGACATCCTGCCCGTGGGCCGAGACGGGGTGCTCCACATAGCCGATCTCGATATGCGGATGGCATTCCGACCGCCAACTCGGGTAATTGGCTGCCAATGTGCGACCTGCCCCCTCGAACCCCCTTGGCTGAGCGATATTCAACCAGACAACGGTGCCGAGGCGTCGTAGAATACCTGCCGTTGTATTCGTTCATCGATGTTGCGGGAGCAGATGATGGCGACGTTCACGGTCACGACGCTCGACGACACGGTCGATGCGAACGACGGCAAGTTGAGCCTCCGTGAGGCGCTGACGGCGGCGAACGCTAACACCGATGCGGATAATATCACGTTTGCAGCGGCCCTTGAAGGCGGGAAAGTAACCCTGTCCCAAGGCCAGCTCCAGATCACGAACGACGTGACAATCGACGCGGACCCCGACCAAGACGGCACTGGGATCGTGGTAGACGCGAACAGTGCGAGTCGCGTTCTCCTGGTAAGTGGTAGTGAGACCGACGCGGCGATAGAAGGACTGACAATTCAGCATGGACACGTTAGCGGCGGTCAGGATGGCGCTGGAATTCTTCATGAAGGCAAATCTCTTACCATTATTGGATGTGAAATCACTGGTAACTTTGCTGGCAACTACGGCAGCTATGCTGATAGCGTGGGCGGAGCAATAAGCGCTCAGGGCTATCTGATAATCAATAGCTCCAATATACATGACAATATCGCAAACAAAATGAGTGGCGGTATCGTAATGGTTGATGGGTACATATCAGATACCGTAATCTCAGGTAATGTCACGGGTGAGGACTACGGAGAAGGCTCGGGGGGCGGCATACATGCTTCATCTGTCCATGTAGTTCGAAGTGCCATTATTGACAACATTGCAAGTGACCGGCTGGGAAGTAAAGGCGGGGGGATATACGCGAATGCCCTTATACTTGAGGAATCCACAGTAGCAGCGAACAAGGCCGTTTCATCATTAGCCGACTCTACAGGGTCGGCGATTGACGCCGTGGATGCAACAATTATTGGTTCCACTATCACACAGAATTATAGCGTGAATCGTCAGGGCAACATTGTCCATCCAGCTGCCGTTGATGTCGCTCATCTGTTTATCGACAACACAATAGTGATAGGAAATTTGGCCTCTCGTACCACTGGTGCCCCCGATCCTGCGCTAGAAATCAGCTCTCAAGATCTGATTTCAGGGGGTCACAACCTTTTCGGCATGATGGCGGGGGGTGCTGTCGAAGGTGACCTTGTAAATGTGAGCCCAGAAATCGTCTTTGCCAGTTCGTGGGTATGGACCGGTACCACTTTCGTGGTGCCATTACGCGATGCACTTAATAATCCAGCGCTGTCAGGGGGCAATCCGGCCCTTGCGGGCGATTTCGACCAACTCGGAATCCTTCGGCCCCAGCCAAGTATGAGCAATCCCGACATTGGCGCCTACGAACTGAGCCAGGTACATATTTCGACAACGCCTACCTTAGGCAATGACGTGCTTACTGTCACCGCTGGTGTCAATGTATTAGCGGGAAAGGCTGGTAATGATCTGCTCATTGGACTCGCCAGTGCCGACAGTCTTAAGGGGGAAGCAGGCGGCGACACCCTGCAGGGCGGACTGGGCAACGACCGGCTAGATGGTGGCACTGGGAACGACACAGCTAGCTATCGTGATGCAACAGCCGCTGTTCAGGCAAATCTGATCAGCGGTACCTCAGGTGGAGCACTAGGAGCCGACACGCTCGTCTCGATCGAGAATCTTGTGGGAGGCGCGTTCAACGACAGCCTGGGCGGCAACGGCGCGCGCAATGCTATCGCAGGGCTTCTCGGCAATGACAAGCTATACGGTGATGGTGGCGACGACATCCTGCGCGGGGGTAGAGGCGACGACGGTCTGTGGGGTGGGCTTGGTGACGATCTGTTGGACGGCGGAGCCGGCAAGGACACGGCGAACTATTCCGATGCGACCGCCGCTGTGCAGGCCAACCTAAAGCACGGCGCATCGCAGGGAGCCCTCGGGAACGACAAGCTCATTTCCATAGAGAACCTGACGGGGGGTGCGTACAACGACAGCCTGGGCGGTGACACAGGGGCCAACAAGCTCCTGGGCGGCGGCGGCAACGACAAGCTCTATGGAGACGCCGGCAACGACGACCTGCAGGGGCAGGACGGCAACGACACCCTGTTCGGCTTCATCGGCGACGACAAGCTCGACGGTGGGGTGGGCATCGACACCGCGAGCTACGCCGACATCACGGGCGCTGGTGTCACCGTGAGCCTGGCACTGACAACGGCCCAAGTCACCGGCGGCGGCGGAAAGGACACGCTGCTCAACCTGGAGAACCTGATCGGCTCGGCACTGGCCGATAGCCTGACGGGTAGCAGCGGCGCGAACACGCTGACCGGCGGCCTCGGCAAGGACATGCTGAAGGGCAACGCTGGTAACGACCTGTTCGACTTCAACACTGCAGCCGACAGTGTCGTCGGGGTGAACGCGGATTGGATCACCGACTTCACAGGGGCAGGTGCAACGGTCGCGGACCGGATTGACCTCGCTGATGTCTACGCCGGCACGTTGAGCTTCAAAGGCACCGGTGCCTTCACCGGGATCGGGCAGGTCCGGGTGGTCGGCAGCGGGTCGGACACGATCGTGCAGGTTAACCTGTCGGGAACGACGGCACCCGAGATGGAGATCCATGTGCAGGATGGTGCCTCCACGCCCGGTCAGTGGGTGGCCGGCGACTTCATCCTGTAGGTCCGATCAGTTTCTCGACGGACCCGGAACCGGTGGAACAGGGTGTCGGTCTGTTCGAGCCCAGCGGGCCAGCCGGAGGGGGCGCCAGGACGCGATCAGCCCTCGGGGCGGACCGTGGAGGGGGTCGCAGCAAATCGTCTCTACGCGGACAGCGGACGGGACGCGGCGGGCATGCCGCGCTCCCACCGCGCTACGCACCCTGCAACTTGCCAGCCGTGCAAGTCGGGACGGCAGCCGCCTGGGACCTCCCCCAACGGCCAGCCACGGTCCCGGACCTCCAAACGCAACAACGCCCCGTGCTGTCAGACACGGGGCGCTGCCGTCGATAGGGGTAACCGCTTCTACATCGAGAAGACGGCGACGGCTAGATCAGTGGAGCGCGGTGCTGATCCTGCTGTCGTACTGGTCGGTGAACTGCAGCAGCTTCAACATCCGCTCGTCGCCAGCGACGAGAACTTCACGCTCGATCCCACGGGCCCGCGCGGCCTCGTCGATCGTCAGCACATCGGCCAGCGCCACCTTGGCGAGGAGCCTCGTATCCACGTCGTCCGGTGTCTCGGTGGCTAGGGCCAGGGTGCTCCGCAGCGTCGTGGCAGCGGCGCGGAACTCGTCGAGAAGCGGCTGCAACTCGCGCATGAGCCGTTCATCGGCTGCGGGATCGTCGAGGACGTAGAGCCCATTTCCAATAGGGACGAGGCTCGTCTCGGGGTCGGGCATGGCAGTACGCTCCGATTACAGCTTATGGGCGCTGACTAGATTGTTGCGACCATCACCGTGCAGCCAGTCGAGGTGGATCACCCGCGCTGCCAGCACCGCGTCGAGGTCAGTGGCGACGAATGGCCGGTCGTTGTGGTCGCGGACCAGCTCGCCGTCGACGAACACGAGCCACAGCAGCTTGCCCCGGCGCAGCGCCTCCGGCCACGCCACCGCGTGAACAGTCAGCCCTGCCACGTCGTCCTCCGGCAGCAGATCGTGCGGGGGGAACCACTCCTGCGTCAGGACCAGCAGCCGGTCGCAGGGCACCACGCGCCATGCCTGGTACATGTCAGAGCCGGCGGGACCGCGTGTCGCGGCGGCGAGTCCGTCGATGAAGGCCGGAAGGCGCGACAACATAGGGGCATACGCCACAGCGTCGTCAATCAAGTGCGTCGTCACTCCCAACTCTCCCATACTGTCCAGTCGTCGACACCGGCCCGCAGCTCTTCGTTCGCCAAGCGGACCCAGTTGCTGCGGTCATCGTCCTCGATCTAGTCGTCTCGGAGCCCGTCGTCCTGCAGGTCCCCGGCAGCGGCCTGCTGGATCATTTCGGCGGCCTCGCGCGCCTCGGGCTCGAGGTCGGGGTCGAACTAGCACCGGGGCTCGGTGGGTCGGGGCTCGGCCCGCCCTTCGGCGTACGCACGCGCAGCCGCGGCGTCCCGGGCAAGGCGGCTCGGCCTTACGTTGATAACCAGCCGGAATCGCTCGTGCGGCAACTTCGGAGGCGGGTCGGGCTCGTCGTCGGTCGTCAGGACGTAGACGAACTTGGTCCGCCGCAGCAGCATCGACCCCAGGGCGTCCTTCAGCAGCCCGCGGAGGGCCGGCGACGCGGTCCTCGTGATCATGCCCCCTGTCCCTCGACGGTGCGTCGTCGGGCCATCTCCGCCAGCGCCGGGTCGACCTCGGCCAGCGCGTCGATCGGGTCCCGACCAGCCTTGATCGCCGCCATCCACTGACTGAACAGGGCGACGTCGCCGGACTTGTCGAGCAGGCCGACGATGGTCGCCAATTTCTCCCCGACCCCTACCGACAGCTTGCCCCGCAGCACGGCCCCCGCGATGCCGGTCAGGCACTCCTGGGCGCTCGCCCCCTCGTCGACCAGCTGGGCCAGTTCGGGCACGACGACAACCGGATCGCCGAAGGTGCTGGCCGGCATGAACTGCTGCAGGACGCGGGCGCTCTGCGGGTCGCCGCGTTTCGCCTGCTCCGCCAAGGTCGCCACGATGTCACCTACAGTCGCCGGGGTGACCCGCTGCGCGACCGCCATCCTGATCGCCTGCAGGTAGCTTCCTGCCGACACGATGGCACCAGGCGGCAGGTCGGCCTGCGGCAATGCCACCTGCGCCGACGACCCTGCCCCTGCCGCCTCCGGCGGCGGTCGCAAGGTGCCGAGCATGGTCCCGGGCAACCACTGCCCGCCGTCGTCGACAGCGGGAGCGACGTTCATGGGCGGCTTGACGACGGGCTGCACAGGGGCGGGTCCTGCGATCTTGATCTGCTGGTCGGGCTTGACCCGCAGGTGACGAAGGGCGGTCTGCGGGCCCGGCGGGCGACCGGGTCCACCTGGGCCGCCAGGGGTGAACCTGCCATCGGCACGGGGGGCGACCTGCATGCCACGCGGGCGACCGGGTCCGGGCAGAGCGCCTGGGCCGAACCTGCCATTAGCACGACGGCCTGGGAGGCGCGGGTGCTCGACGGTGTCGTGGCGAGGAGTGGTCATGGCTGCGTGGTCTTGTGTCGTGGTGGGGGAGTGAGTTCGGCGTCAGGGTCTAGGGGCCGCCGAAGCTTTTCCAGGGTATCAGAACGGTTTCCAATAGCTACGGTTTCGATACTGAATAGTCCTAATGCAGGACGAAAAAAGAGCCCCGGAAGGCGCGAACCGTGTCCCCACTTGCAAGCCGGGCAAGTCGACCTTCATGCGAACCGGATCGGGCTCGGCCGCATCTGCCGGAAGAGGTGCGGGACGTCAGCAGGGGCTCGGCGGCCGGGCGATCCGGTCGAGGCCCAGGGGTGGTCTCCTCACGGGTTGTTCGCCACGGCGGCACGGCGGGCCAACTCCTGCAGGGCGAGGTTGAACAGGTCTCGGTCGATAGGTGCGATGCCACGCTCGGCAGACCACGCCGCGCCACGGCACGACCTTGGTCGGGCGGGCACTGCTGGCGGGGATCACGTAGGCGCCGCGGTCGGCGGTCTGCAGCATCCACGTCATCACCAAGGCGGCAGGCCCGGTGACCGAGACCGGGACGCGGTGGTCGAGCTGCAAGGGTGCTCGACTTGGAAGGGTTGCAAGTTGGCGGTGGTCGGGAATTTCGGTGATTAGTTGCAGGCTAAGTTAATCGGGGCGTTTCGCGGGGGGTTTGCGGCGTGCACACGAACGGCGTGAGAGCGGATCGGTAGGAGTAAGTATCTGGGAAGGAATGGTTTTTCACCGCGCGAGTGTGCACACGATTTCTGACGAAACAGAGCTACATATATGTGGAAGTTTGGAGGTCCCCGGAGGCGAGGGTGTGACTCCTTATGTGTCTATATTCGGGTGTGCGTGTGGGCATATATATATATGAGTCACTGAACACTCATATACATATAGAAATTTCAAGGGCTTAGCGGGCAGAGGCCCTCCCCGAAGTCTGCACACGAATCTGCACGCAGCGCCGTGTGTGCGTGTGCAGCCCTCCGGGCACCGGCATCGGTCAGCGATCGGCGAGGAAGTGGCTGGGGAAGACCATCATCCGCGGACGGTCGCCCTTGCTGTGATCGGGAAGCGCGACCTGTTGGCCGTGCCACGGCTTCGTCAGCGGCCCCCGCAGCAGCCCCTTCTCGACCATATGCTCGGCGACCTTCTGGTAGCTGCCGCCGCAGATCTCCTTGAACTTGCCGGGGTGCAGCAGGTACTCGACCGCCATCTCGCCCCCCGTGACGCCGTGCTCGCGGATGGCGTCGCGCACCTCGCGTAACCGCACCTTCAGTAACCGCACTTCCTCCCCGGCCTGCCTCTTCCGCCGGATGGAGTTCAACAGCAGCTGCCCCTCCTGCAAGAGCTTGGCATGTTCCGCGCTGTGCGTGGCCGTGACCTTCGCCATCTCCGCTGCCGTCATCACCTTTGCACGGCGGTATCCGGTGGCCTGGGCCGTGGGCTTGTAGGGCGGCGTCGTGATCGCGCTGTTGGCCCCTTGGATCTCGAACTGGCTGAAGCGGTCCTTGTTCTGCTGCAGGTAGTCACGCAGCCGCTGGACCCCCAGCTGGACCTCACCCTGCAGGCCGGGATCGCCACGCTGGACGAGCCAGTCCTCACAGGTCTTCAGCGTGCCCTGCTCGGCGGTGCCGGGCGGCCAGCCGGTGACGCCCAGCTCCGTCGCCAAGCGGCCGGAGGCTCCCAGCACGGCGAAGAAGTCGAGGATCCGGTCGACCTGCGGCGCCACCATGCCACCGGCAGCCTTCAACAAGCCCGCCTTCAGATCCTTCATCCACCCGTCGAACTTGGCCTTGTTCCCCGGGACGTCGGCCCGCAATGCGAAGACGAGGGCAGGGACGGCGCTCCCGCGATAGCGCGATGCCGAAGCCTTCAGGTGATCGACGATCTCCTTGCCCCCGGAGAACTGATGCAGCTCCTCGCAGACGCTGTTGTCCTTCGCTCCACTCGGGACCGCCGGAATGTCGATCATGCGGACCATCTGGCCGGCGGTCGCTTCGAGCTGCTTCCCCTCGGCGATGCGCTCCACGGTGGACTTTTCACCGGTCGACACGCCGACGATGCGCCACTGCTCCACGCGCCGGGCGCTGCCGTCGCGGTTGCCGCGCGCCTTCCCCCGCCCCTGCGCCAGCATGTAGATGCTCTCGTAGAGGGCTTTCGAGGCGGCCTGATTGATCTCGTCCAGCGGCAGGAAGCCGTCGTTCCGCATCACGGCCAGGGTTTCCATGGCCGTGCTCGTCGACAGCCAGTCGATCTTCGACTGCCCGGTGGCGCTGGCACCCACCTCGAGCAACGTGGTCTTGCCGCAGGACGAGCCCTCGTAGAAATGGACCATCCCACCGGGGTAGCCGAACAGGCCGCACAGCATCCCCGCGAAGGAGGCTTCGATGGCCGTGACCAGCCGGCTGTTGTTCACAGCGTAGCGGGCGACCTCCTGCTGCCACTCCTGCAGCGTGCCCTGCTCCACGTGCTCGTGCCGGTCCTCGACCTTGAACATTGGCACCACGCGCCGGTCGTCCTCCGTCTTGCTCAAGGCGGTGCGGCCCAGCACGTAGGAGCCCTCGTGCCAGCCGGGCCGCTTCGCCAACGCCACTTGCTCGCGGGGTTTCCAGGTGTGGAGGAACTTGGTGATCTGGCGGGCCAACTCGGGGCTGGTGTCGCAGAAGCGCGCCCCCATGTCGGCGAGGGCGGCCACCGTGCCCTCGGCCCCGCCACGACCGAACAGCTTGCCCTCCTCGAACACGCGCTCGTGCGTCGCCCCGTCCTCGTCGGTGACGACCACGACTCGCCCCCACCCCTCGCCGTCCTCGCCGCGTCCGCCGGCGACGACCTCGATCAGGGTGCGGGTCAACTGCTCCCACTCGACCGCACCGTCGTCGTCTCCCTGCCGGGCGACGTAGACACCGACGGGCCAGTCCAGCTCCTCGAAACGCTGGATGCGGATTGGCCACTGCTGTTCCCCGGAGGCGCTGCTGGGCTGCAAGCGCACGCGGCTCCCCCCTGAAGCCCGCCCGCGCCGCCTCGCCGCCTGCTGCGCCTGCCCCGGCTTCAGCGTGACCACGTTGCTGGGCGTGGCGGCCGGCGCCCGGCCCTCGGCGATGGCGAGCATCCGCTCTTCTTCGTCGTCCTGCGGCCCGGCGACGGCGGGGTTCTTTGCGTCATCCAAGGGGCGTCTCCTCCTAGTTGTTGGTCGGGCTCGGCAGGCGTAGCGATGCGGGCCTGCGCCGTCCTGCCTCGAACTGGGTGTGGATCTCGGTGCCGATGGCGGCCTTGCCGAACACGAGGCCCAGCGCGGCCAGCGGCGGGTCGACCTTCATCGCCGCGGCCAGTCGCCCGGCCCGATAGGCGGCATCGGCGGGGCTGACGGTTCCCGCACTCAGGCCCTTCGCCAGCACCTTCAGGCGGCGCGCCCCGTACTGCCGCTCGTCCTTGGTCGTGTGGGCCAGCCTCGCCTCGGAGGCCCAGCCGATCAGCGTGCCGATGCCGGAGCCGTCGGGGCGGTGGCTGCGCCGCAGCTCGTCGAACTTGACCGAGTCCACCCCGCCGTATCCGCCCCTCGGATCGGCGGTGATGAACGTGGCGTCCTCTGCGGCCTTCCATATCCGCAACATCAGGCGGGGCAGGTGCCCGTGCTGGTCGTGCCAGGCCTCGGCCCAGCCGATCACGGCGAACGCCAGCTCGGTCCAGTCGTCGTAGACGGTGGCCGGGTCGAGCCGCCGGCCCTTGTAGGTGAACGGGCCGCGGACGATGGTCGACACCAGCTCGTGCAGCTCGGGGATCGTCGGCGGCCTCGGCAGATCGACACCTGCCGACAGCTCTTCGGTGATCTTCGGGTCGAAGGCCCGCCGGAACGCCTCGGGCATCGGCCCCAGGGCATCGACACCGCGCCGCTGCCGCACTTCGCCCGTCGGCACGTAGGCGCCTGCCGCCTCGACAATCGCCCGCGCGCCCTCGGCACCGTTGCGGCGCAGCACGTCGTTGAAGTCGTCGCCGGCCACGGGCGGCACCGCCAGCCGCACCGTGCGGCCCTCCGCGGCCAGCTCCTCGGCCTTGACCTTCGCGGCCGCTAGGCCGCCCGGGTCGTGGTCGGCGGCCAGCACCACCTCGTGCACCGTCGCGGGCAGCCGGATCGCCTTCAGGCCCGCCGTTGACACCGCGGCGATGCCCGGCAGGTCCACCGCCTGCATGACGCTGAGGACCGTCTCCAGGCCCTCGCCGAGCACGATCCGCTCGCCCGGCTCGCCGAGCCAGATCCCGCCGCCCGTCAAGTTGCCGTGAGAGGTCCGGCGGGCGGGCCCCTGCGGCTTGCCGTCCAGGTGGTCGAGCTGCAGCTGCAGCCACGTCCGCTGGTCGCCGATCACGTTGGCGTCCAGGTCGCGGATCGGAGTGACGAGGACCGGGCCGACGTGCCCGTGGGGGTGACGGCCCTCGGGGTGAAACCGGGCGACGTCGGGCGCAACGGGCAGCGTGATGCCGCGCCGGCTCAGGTATGCCTCAGCAAGCGTGCCGGCAATGGAATTGCCGTTCGTCCAGCACCGGGGCATGGAGTGCGTCTTGGCCGCTCCGCACCCGCCGCCCCCCAACTGGCCGGCTTCGCCCGGTGCTGCTAGACCTGCTGCGTCATCCATTAACTGCCACCTGAGAGTTGCAGCAAGGTCGGGTCCAGGGTCGGTTCGGACCCTTGTTCGTGGCGTTAACGGTGCCTCCTTATGGAGGGCGCCGACCTGGATGCCCTCCATCGCGATCTCAATGGTGCGACTCTCGATCCTGCGGGGCGCACCGACGCCTCCGGATTGCTGCACACCCTGCTGGCCCAGCCCCAGGTCTCGATTCCGTTTACTTGCGATTCAAGCCGCTCGACTGGTGGCTCTAGTCGGACAGAATGTCCCCGATGCGGAACCTTATCTTGACGCCGACCCGCATGTGCTTCGGGGCAGTCCCCTTCTTCAGCTGGCCGTAGATCGTATTAGGGTGCATTGCCAGCAGCCGGGCGAGGCCGACCGCGTCTACCAGCTGGTTTGCGCACTCGGGAGCGAGCTGCACGGGCCGGCCGTGCACGTCGAACACGACGTCGTCGCCCTTGGCGGGCGCGGAAGTTTCGGTGTCCATAGTTTCCCCGTCCGGCAGTCAGTTGCCGGCTAATTGTAGAGTACGACTGCGCGTGTCGAGGTCTCACCTCGACAACGGAAGTTCGGGGTCTGTCACTGCCGACGCAGCAACAGCCCCAAGCCTATTGGCGTCGACACACTCGTGGTCATTGCGACCAGAATCCTCCACAACGGGTACGACATATTACCAGCGGGTTACGCCATGTCAACGCTAGCTTAGAGTTCTACTACAGGAATTTTTTCTCTAACAAGTAAACGGTGCCGACCCTGCCGCTTAGTGGAGACCCAGCGCCGGCCGCCGACTTCGCGCTGGCCGCCACCCTCCCATCCTTACTTGCAGCGCCGCAAGTTAGGCTGCCCTCGCGTGCCCCACCGTTTTACGCACGCGGCCGGCAATCTTGCGCTCGCGCCCCAGCTTCATCGCGACCGGAGCAGCCTGCTGCATCGGCATGGTACCGACCGCCTCCATTACCATGTCGGCCCATCGCGCCCAGGCATCGCGCCTCGCCTGAGTGTGCTCCGCACGGTTATACACTGCCGCCACGCCCTTCACGGTGTGGGCCAACATCGCCTCGACAACGAGCGGCGGCACGCCCAACTCATGCAGGTGCGTGCTCATCGCCCGGCGAGCGTCGTGCAGTGTGAACCGGTCGAGCTGGATCCCCGCCCGCGCCAAACGGCCACGTAGGCGCTTCATGCTGCCGCTGAACGCCGAGAAGCCGTCGCTTCGCTGTTCGCTCGCAGCCCCCGCCTTGGCGCGTGTCAGGGCCGGCACGCCAAACACGAACCGCTCGCCGCCCCCAAGGCCTGCGATCCGCCGCTCGACGATCGACTGCAGGGCCGGGGCCATGAGGACAACGTGCGGCTGCCTCGCCTTCATGCGCCTGGCCGGGATCGTGATGGCACCTTTGTCCAGGTCGACCTCGTCACGGCCCAGGTCGGCCAGCTCGTCGCGCCGGCAGCCGGAGAGGACCAACGCGCGCACCAGATCGGCGAAAGCCGACCCCTCCTCGCCAGCATGACGCCAGATGTCGGCAATCTCCGCAAGGCTCAGCACCCGGTCGCGACTAGCCTCGGCCCCCATCTTCTTCATGCCGGCAATCGGATTGGCCTGCAGCAGCCCCTGGTCGACCGCCCAGCTGAGCATGGCCGACGTGCTCGACTTCACACGGTTCGCCGCGACGACGCCGCTACCCCTGCCGCTTGCCGCCACGCCCTCGGCGATCTTGCGGAATTGCGCGCTGTAGTCCCGCCGCTCCAGCTTCTCCACCATGGTGCCGTGCAGCGGCTTCATGTGGACCCGCAGGTGTCGCGTGGTCTCCTGCAGAGACCGCTCCCGCAGCTCAGGGCCGCGCAGCCGCAGGTACTCCTCCACCAACATTGCAAAGCTTAGACGCCTCGCCTGCTCGACCTCGGCCGCCTTCGCCGCCGCCTTGGCGGCCCGCTCCTCGCCGATCGGATCGGAACCCTTGCTGGCCCTGGCGAGCAGCACCCTGGCGTCGCTCAGGGCATCATCGAACTCGACGAGGGCCGCATTTCCGACGGTTGTCCGCCTCGTGACGCCGTCCTGCTTGTATTGGACGACGTACAGGGTGCGACCGCTCGGGTACATCCTGACGCCGAATCCCTCCAGGTCCTCGTGCCAGATGAAGGTTTCCCGGTCGGGCGTGGCCAGCCTCTCTATGACTCGCTGGTTCAGTTTCATGCGCATGCTGATTTCCCCCTCGCCGGCTTCCGGAAGCGCATAGGAAGCGGACGGCCACGTGATCTGAGTAAGCTAGGTGTGGCGAAACCACGCTACGTGTGAGTTGGACTGATAACCTACCCCATTAAGGCTAGTCAATACATGGGATTGGTGATGACCAGATGTGGTTAGATGTAATCCGGAAGCAGTCGGTGGAGAATAGATGATCAGTCTGGGGGACTGGGGGTCCCGAGTTCAAATCTCGGCGCTCCGACCATCTCCTGTCCGGCCACCCCTCCACGGAACTGCATCCCCGTCAGCGCGCGGCGTGACATTGAGATCATGCGGGCGCCTCCCTAGTCTACGGCAGTCGGCCCGTTTCGGGTCATCTCGCGAGGATGACGGGCATGGGCGCGAAAGCCCGGCAGATCCTGGACATGAACGCCTACCGTGGTGGGGCCGAGGGGGCCGGCCGGGAGCCGCTGCTGCGGCGCCGGCTCGCCAACATGGGACCCGCCTCGGTGCTGTTCTACCAGCAGCCGATCGAGATGGTCCGCGGGCGCGGTTGCTGGATGGAGGCGGCCGACGGTACCCGCTACCTCGACTTCTACAACAATGTTCCGTCGGTCGGGCACTGCCACCCGGGCGTGGTCGAGGCGGTCAGCCGCCAACTGGCCGAGTTGAACGTCAACAGCCGCTATCTTCATGCCACCGTCGAGACCTATCTCGAGCGGCTGCGGGCCACATTCCCTCCGGCGCTGAGCCATGTCGTCCTCTGCTGCTCGGGCAGCGAGGCGAACGACCTCGCCATGCGGGTGGCGATCAAGGCCACCGGCCATCGAGGATTCATCGTCACCGAGGGGGCCTATCACGGCAACACCATGGCCGTGACCGACATCTCGCCCGCTTCCTGGAAGCGAGGTGCCGTCCCGCACCACGTCCGTCTCGTCCCGGCACCCACGCGGGCCGCCTATGGCGACGACATCGCCAGTGGTTTCGCCAACGCCGTGGCCGAGGCCGCGACCGACCTCGACCGCGCCCGGGTCGGCCTCGCCGGGTTCATCTGCGACAGCGTCTTCTCAAGCGACGGCATTCACGCCGACCCCGCTGGATTCCTGGCACCGGCCGTCGCGGCCGCCCGTGCGGCCGGCGGCATCTATGTCGCCGACGAGGTGCAGCCGGGATTCGGGCGAACGGGTGCAGGACTGTGGGGCTTCGCCCGCCACGGCGTCGAGCCCGACATCGTTACCATGGGCAAGCCGATGGGCAATGGCTTCCCCATCGCCGGTCTAGCGCTGCGAGCGCCCCTTCTCGAATCCTTCTGCGCCGATACCGGCTACTTCAACACCTTCGGCGCCACCCCTGCCGCCGCCGCTGCCGGGCTCGCCGTGCTGGACGCGATCGAACAAGTTGGTCTGGTCGACAACGCCCGGCAGATGGGCAGTCGCCTGATGGCCGGTCTCTCGGACTTGGCACGAACGGATCCGCGCATGGTCGAGGTACGCGGCGCCGGATTGTTCATCGGCGTCGAGTTAGGCGGCGAAGCCGGGCCGGATGGGCGGCTGGCCGGCGCGCTGATCGAGCGCCTCCGTCAGCGGCGCGTTCTGATCGGCGCGGCCGGACGGCACGGCGAGACGCTGAAGCTCCGGCCTCCTTTGTGCCTCGATGCAGAGGAGGCCGGCTTCTTCCTCGATGCGATGGCTTGGGCCCTCGAGTCGGAACGGCCCCGAGGGCGTCGGCGTACGGCTGCTCGACGGACGGCAACGGCGTGAGTTACCGCCGTCCGGCCTAGTCGTTCACCGTGAATACAAGGATCGATAGGCTGCCGCCCCTTTCGGATTGCGCAAGGACGGCACGATCTGATGATAGTAGATGTTGTTGAAGTAGGACTCGTAGGCGATGTCGCCTGCGTTCTGCTTGAAGAAGTTATACATTAGTTCCATGTAGGTGGGATTGTCTTTGGAGTCGTCGGCGTATTTCATGCCGTTTGCCAGACCCCACTCAGGTACCGCGAACTTCTTGCCGTTCCGCTTGGCGAAGGCAAGCCAAGCGCCGATGCCCCACGGATTGCCACCATCCATTTTATTGTATTGCCCATCCCAGATGGCCTTGGAATTGAAGGACGGCAGCCGATCATAGTGGCAGATCGAGATGACGTCGACGACGTCATTGCCTGGATAGATCTTGCTGATGGGCAATTTGCCCTGCGTGCCCTTCCGCAGCGGGTTCCATTCGATGACTATACCAGGAACATTGTTGCGGAGAATACTGACGATGCGCCGGAACACGGCGACATACTGTGGAGCCTTGCCGTAGTCGGTCAGCTTCCAAGGTTGCGAGCCGTTAAACTCCCATCCTATCCGCGCAATGACACCACGGCAGCGCCGCTGATTCGACCGCATGATTGCACCGAGATTGCGCGCCAGCCGCTCGTGTTTGGCGTAGAAATCATTGGAGACGCTGTTCCCCGGGCTAGCCAATTGGGCCCATTTCGTAGAGCTGATACCTCCTGCGTTCTTTGGAATGAGAGGATAACCCAAGGAGATCCAGACCGGTTTGCGGCTGTAGGATGGAAAATTCGTGTTGTAGGGAAAGCCCAGCATGTGGTCCCAATTGTCGAACCGCACGAATGAGCCGTAGACGTCGACGGGCCTGCCGCGAAAGGCGGCGAACGCCTCGACATTGTTGAAGGCACCCGAGTTCCACGAGAGGCCGGACAGGGCTCCTCCTGCCCGCGGACCCACCGCTGCAGCGCTGCTGTCGATAGTACCGGGCAACACGAGCGAGGCGGCAGTCGCGGCGCCGAGACCAAGAATGCCGCGTCGCTGAAGGCCTTCAGCCATCAATCCATCTCCGTCAATCGCTGGTTGTGGACGGAGCTCGATGCCTGCCGGTGGGTCAAACGCGGACCGATCCGAGCAGGCGGCACCCGCCACCGCTGTCGTCTCGGATGTTTTGACGGCCGTCCGGAGCGATTATTCCATTTCGTGTTGCACCGAATCTATTCCGGTCGAGCGCATGCGATTCGAGGTGCTTGGATGTTCTGGCCGAAGGGCCCCGATATTCCTGGGCCACGACGGGCGACGGCGGAGATTATTCCCCGCGAGAGCGGCCGAGTCGGCGGGCCTGACAGTAGGCGTGCAAGCGCAGGCGGTCCGGGCGATCCGTACCGGTGCGTTCGTCGCATGACGTGCTGGCACCACGCTGTTAGAAGGCGCCCGACCATTCGCCACGGGAGCCCGCAACGATGTCCGAACCCACCTACGATCTCGTCGTCATCGGCGGTGGGCCCGGTGGCTATGTCGGTGCGATCAAGGCGGCCCAGCTCGGCCTCAAGGTGGCCTGTGTCGAGAAGCGGGGACGGCTCGGCGGCACCTGCCTCAACATCGGCTGCATCCCCTCGAAGGCCCTGCTCCACACCTCCCATCTCTACGAGGAGGCGACGCACGGCTTCCCGGACTACGGGATCAAGATCGACGGCGCCCGTCTCGATCTCGGTGCGATGCTCGACCACAAGGACAAGGTCGTCGACGGGCTGACCAAGGGCATCGAGTTCCTCTTCAAGAAGAACAAGGTCGACTATGTCCTCGGCGAGGGCCGCATCGCGGCACCCGATCGGGTCAGCGTGAAGCTCACGGCAGGCGGCGAGCGCGAGCTGTCGACGAAGAACATCATGATCGCCACCGGCTCCGACTCGATGCCGCTGCCCGGCGTCACGGTCGACGAGGAGCGGATCGTCAGCTCGACCGGTGCTCTCGACCTCGACGAGGTGCCGGAGCATCTGGTCGTCGTCGGCGGCGGGTATATCGGCCTCGAGATGGGTACCGTCTGGCGGCGTCTCGGGGCCAAGGTCACCGTCGTCGAGTTCCTCGACCGGATCACGCCCGGCATGGATGGCGAGATCAGCAAGGAATTCCAGAAGATCCTCGCCAAGCAGGGCATGGTGTTCAAGCTCGGCACCAAGGTGACGGGTGTCGATGCCTCGGGCGAGAAGCTGAAGGTGAGCCTGGAGCCGGCGAAGGGCGGTGCCGGCGAGACGGTCGAGTGCGATGTGGTGCTCGTCTCGATCGGCCGCCGACCCTACACCAAAGGGCTCGGTCTCGAAGCGGTCGGCGTGAAGCTGGACGCCAAAGGTCGGATCGAGACGAACGGCGGATTCCGGACCAGCGTGCCGGGCATCTGGGCGATCGGCGACGTCATCGCGGGGCCCATGCTCGCCCACAAGGCCGAGGAGGAGGGGGTCTGCGTCGCCGAGATCCTGGCCGGGCAGAAGCCGCACATCGACTACGACCTGATCCCGGGCGTGGTCTACACGGCCCCGGAGGTGGCCTCGATCGGCAAGACCGAGGAGCAGCTGAAGGACGCCGGCATCGCCTACAAGGTCGGCAAGTTCCCGTTCATGGCCAACAGCCGGGCGCGGTCCACGGGCGGCGGCGAGGGCTTCGTGAAGATCCTGACGGACGCCGCCACGGATCGCATCCTGGGTGCCCACATCATCGGGCCCGAAGCGGGCATCCTGATCCAGGAGGTGGGTGTCGCCATGGAGTTCGGCGGTTCGGCCGAGGATCTGGCCCGCACCTGCCATCCGCACCCGACGCTGGAGGAAGCGGTGAAGGAGGCGGCCCTGGCCGCCTTCGCCAAGCCGATCCACATCTAGAAGTCCCGGGTCCGGCACCCGCCGGCGAAGCTGGAGACTCCTTTGCGCAAGATTCTCGCCTCGATCGCCGTCGGTCTGTCCATGGTCGTGCCCGCCCTTGCGGCAGATCCCGTCGGGACCTGGAAGTACGACAAGGCTTCCTTCGAGAAGATGGCCGATCTCTTCGCCGAGGCCATGGCGGCGCGGATCCCGCCCGATCTGGTCGGACAGATCGAGCAGCAACTGCCGAAAATGGAGGCCCAGGCGAAGAGTCTGGAGACCTCGAATCCCGATCTGGCCAAACAGGTCCAGGCTGCCGTCGAGCAGCAGAAGGCCATGGCGGAGGCGCTGAAGAGCGGACATGCCGCCGACTTCATGAAGCAGCAGTTCATGGCCACGGCACCCGACTTCGATCAGTCCCGGCTGGAGCTGCAGGAGGGTGGGAAAGTCCTCTATCGCGGCGTCGTCGACGGCGAGCCGCAGACCGGGGAAGGCACCTGGGCGGTGGAGGGCGACAAGATCACCATCGTCGCGCCGGTGCCCGGGACGGAGCCCGAAGCGCAAGGCGAGGATCCGGCCGATGCAAACGTCACGATGCACGGTACCATGACCGGGGACCGGATCGAGCTCAGCTACGATGCGGAGCCGAGTGACCAGGAGGACGAGGCCATGGCAAAACTGCTGGAGCAGCTACGCGTCGTCCTCGTCCGCGAGTAGGGCTGCGGCGGCCTGCCGCGTCCGTCATGCTGCAATGCAGCATAAACCGCCTTGCGTGCTCTGCGATGCGTATTACATTTTGTGCACCGCAGCATGAAGGAGCCGCCGAGATGACCACCCGCACTGCCAAGGCCGAGACCAAGTTCCCCGAGTTCAAGCTTCCGGAGTTCAAGATGCCGGAGTTCAAGGCCCCCAAGATCGACGTCGACGCCCTGTTCGCGCTCGCGAAGGCCAATGTCGCCGCCGCTCAGGAAGCGCAGAACGTGTGGGTCGAGGCGGCGCATGCCATCGTGAAGGTGCAGCATGGCTGGGCCGAGGATCTGACCAAGATCTGGCAGTCGGTGGCCACCATGAAGTCGCCGATGAAGCCCGAGGAGGCCCTGGCCGACGCGAAGGCGCATGCCGAGAAGGCGCTGGCCGTCGCCAAGGAGCAGATGGACCTCGGCGTGGCCGCGCAGAGCAAGGTCGTCGACCTCGTCGCCAAGCGCGTTGCCGCCAACATGGATCATCTGAAGACGCTGTCGGTCGCCGCCTGAGCCGATCCGACATCAGGGAGAGCGGCAACGCTCTCCCCGTCGACCGAGGGTCCCGGTTCTGCCGGGGCCCTTTTTGTTGGGCCGACACCTTGGGTCGGCCGGGACATTGCCCCGAGGCCAAGTCGGGGCGGCGCTGATGCACCGCCCCGCTCGACAGGCCCGCACCTCAGGCGACGCTGCGCTGGCCCAGGGCAGGGATCGAGACGCCGCCGGTCTCTCGCCGCGTCACGACCCGACGCGCGGCGGCCAGCGCCACGGCGTCGATGTCGTCCTCGGCCACGCCGATGTCGGCGAGGCTCCGCGGGCTCAGGGACTTGAGCTCACGGACGGCACGCCGCTGGTGACGGCGGATCTCGAAGCTCTCGAAAAGGCGGTTGAGCAGTTCCATCGGTCCAATCTCCAAAGTGGACCGACTCCGGGCGATGGGTTCGCCCTCGGTCGGCGGATGTTCGTCGTCCCGCCACAGGACGACATGCTCCCCGACCCCATGAGCCTCTGCCGGGCTCCGATCCGGACAATGGTGTCCGGTGACCCGGACAACTAGCCCTCTTTTTGCATTGCAGCATGACAAGACCGGCCCAGGCGCTGCGTCAAGGCCGGCTGTTGCTGCATCGCAACATGTCAGTTGGTGGCGGCGACCCGGACGCTGTCACCGGCATCGATGTACAGATCGACCTGCTGGCCGACCCTGGCCGGGAAGGCCGGGTCGTCGATCGCGTAGACGATCTGCAGGACCCGCGTATCCACCCGCTCGCCGCCGCCGCCCGAAAGCGCCTGCTTGGCGATCACATAGGGCTCGAAGCGCACGAAGGTCAGGCCGGTCGACCGTTCGGCATGGCCGCGCAGGCTCGCCGTCGCCCGCGCACCCCCCTGCACCCGCCAGGCATCGGCCTCGTCGACATCGGCCCGCACGTGCAGCGGCCCCAGCGCGCCCAGCCGCAGCATCGGCTCGGCGAGCGAGCCGGTCTGCGCGTACTCGCCGAGCCGGATGTCGACGGAGAGAACGGTGGCGTCGAGCGGGGCGCGCACGACCGTCCGGTCGAGGTCGATGTTGGCCTGATCGAGCCGTGCGGCAGCCGCCGAGCGCTCGGCGTCGACGCGCAGACGGGTGGCCGCCAGCACGTCCAGCTCGTTTTTCGCACTCTCCAGCGTCGCCGCGTTGCGCGCCGCGACGGCGTCCGCCTTCCGGGCATCGGCCGTTGCGGTCTCCAGCCGCTGCTGGCTAGCGAAATCGTTGCGCTGCAGCTTGGCGTAGCGGTCGCGATCGGCGATGGCACGCTCGCGCTCGGCCAGTCCCGCCTTCACCTCCGCCTCGGCTTCGGCGATCTTCGACCGCTGCAGAGCCTGCTGACGGCCGATCTCGTCGATCTGCGCCTCCACCGCGGCGAGCTCGGCCTGCCGCTGCGCCACCGTTGCCCGGTACTGCCGGGAATCCACGGCGAACAGCGGGGCACCTTTTCTGACCTCGTCCCCCGCCCGTACCGCGACCTCGGTGACGATGCCGCCGATCTCCGTCGCCACCGAGATCACCTCGGACGAGGGCTCGACGAGGCCGCGGGCCGCGACGCGGTCGGCAAAGGCGCTCCGCGCCGGCGGGAGCGGCGGCTCGCCCTGCGCTCGCGGCGTGCTGTTCCCGACCACGGACCAGCCGGCGAACAGCAGGCTCGCACCGGCCAGCAGCGGGACGAGATGGGTGAGCGGCCTAATGCGCATCGCTGCCCTCCGCAGCCGAGCGGACGCGGAGGACAAGGCCGTCCTCCATCTCGGTGATCCGGTCGGCGAAGTGATGGATACGGTTGTCGTGGGTGACGACGATGACCGCCGCATCGGGGCGGACGGCATTGGCGCGCAGCAGCTCCATCGCCTTGCGCCCGCTCTCGGCGTCGAGTGCCGCCGTCGGCTCGTCGCAGATCACGAGCCTGGGCTCGTGTACGAGGGCGCGGGCGACCGCCACGCGCTGCTGCTGGCCGCCCGAGAGCTGGCGCGGCAGCTTGCCGGCGTGCGGTCCCATCCCGAGCCGTTCGAGGATCGTGGTTGCGCGCTTGGCCGCCGTCGCCAGCGGCATGCCGGCAGCGACCAGGGGCACGGCGGCGTTCTCGGCCGCGGTAAGGGCCGGCAGCAGGTTGTACTGCTGGAACACAAACCCGATGTTGGCACGGCGGAAGGCGACGCGGGCGCGCCGGCCCATGCGGGTCAGCACCTCGCCGAAAAGCGACACCTCGCCCTGGGTCGCCGAGAGGATGCCGGCGACGATCGAGATCAGGGTGGTCTTGCCGCAGCCCGACGGGCCGACGATACACATCAGCTCGCCCGAGCGCACCTCGAGGTCGATGCCGCGCAGGATGCGCGCCGTGCCGCTCCCGCTCGGGAAATCCTTCACCAGCGCGCTGCAGACGACGGCGCTCACGGGCTCATCCCCGGAACACGAGGGCGGGGTCGACGCTGACCACGCGCCGCACGCTGGCGAGGCTCGCCACCGTGATGATCGCCAGCACGGCAGCGGCCGTGCCCGCCATCACCTGCCAGGGCAGGAAGAAGCCGCGCAGGTTGATCACGTTGCGCGAGGTGGTCTCGAAGAAGAGGGCGGAAAGGCCGATGCCGAAGGCGAAGCCGATGGCACCGACGACCAGCGCCTGGAGCAGCACCATGCGCACGATGGTCAGGTTGCCGACCCCCATCGCCTTCAGCGCCGCGAACTGCCGCTGGTTCTCCAGCACGAAGATGAAGAAGGTCTGGCCGACCACGGCCGCACCCACGATGAAGCCTAGGGCCACCGTGATCCCGAAGTTCACCGGGATGCCGGTGCGGGCGATGTAGTAGTTCACGGTAGCCCAGGCGAAGTCGGACCAGGTCATGGCCTTGAGGCCCGTCTGCTCGCCGATGCGTCGGGCCAGCTCGCCCGGATCCTGTCCGGCCGCCGCCTTCACCAGAATGAAGGAGAGCTGCTTGCGCTGCTGGCCGATGAAGGTCATCGCATCGCTGTATTTGGTGAACACGACGGGAAATGTCGTGAAGGGCGGCGAGGCTTCGGCGATGCCGACGATCACCGCCCGGCGGTCGTTGAGCTCCAGCTCCTTGCCGAGCGCCAAGGGCTCGCCCGGCCAGATGAACATGAAGCCGGCGCGATCGATGATCATCGCGTTCTCGCGCCGGAGGTCGAGAGCGGAGCCCAAGATCATCTTCGTCGGGGCGCCGGTCAGGGTGGCATCCGACAGCCCCTGCAGGATCACCTGCTGCAGCACGCCGTCCTTGGCCCGGGCGACGGTCAGGCCCTTGTAGTAGGGCTCGGCCCAGTCGACGCCGGACACGCCGCGCACCCGGTAGAGCTGCGTGTCCGTCATCGGCTCGATCTCGTCGACATACTGGACGCGCGGGTCCATGACCCAGACATCGGCCTCGCGGACGTCGAGGATCTGGCTCGCCGTGCGCAGCATCAGGCCGACGAAGATCGACACCTGCTGCGACATCAGCATGCTGGCGAAGGCGATGCCGAAGATCAGGCCCAGATACTTGGCCGGATCGCCGGTCAGCATGCGCAAGGCGACAGCGTTCACCGCTTGCTCCGCAACGGTGTCGAACTTAAGTTATCAGCGATAACGTACGAGCGATAACCTATCGAGGATCACGTGGACCCGCAAGAACGTCGTACGCGGCGCCGCAAGGGCGAGGGGCACGTCACGCGGGACGCGATCCTGGCCGCAGCCCGCTCCCTTTTCCTGACCGAGGGCTATACGCGAACGACGGTACGGCGGATCGTCGAGCGGGCCGGCGTGACGCCGCCGGCGCTGTATCGGCACTTCGCCGACAAGGACACGATCGTGCGGGCGATCGCGGACGACGCCTTCGCCAAGCTGGAGGCGGCCTTCGGCGCCGCGCGGGCGCTACCGCTGCCGCCGATCGATCGCTTCCGCAGAATGCTCGAAGCCTTCCTGCGCTTCGGGTTGGAACACCCGGACGAGTACCGCTTCGTCTTCATGACTCCGGAGGTGGTCCCGGCAGCCGCCAGTCACCGTAATCCGGCGGCCGATGCGGGCGGCTCGGGGGCGGCCTGCTTTCTCGCCTTCGAGGCGCATGTGCGCGAGCTGATCGAGGCGGGGCTGCTCGTTCCCATGCCCGCGCCCGTCGCGGCGGAGCTGATCTGGGCCGCCGGCCACGGGCTCGTGGCGCTGCTGATCACGAAGCCCCACTTTCCCTGGGCGGACCGGGAGACCCTGATCCGCGGCATGGTCGACCTGCCGCTACGGGGCCTCCTGCCGCGCTAGTTTAGCCCCAGGGGCTCTGCGAGCCGCCGGCACTCGGCACGCTACCGCGCCGCGCGCGCGGCCGAGAGCTGCCGGTCGAGGCGGGGGTGAAGCCGCCGGGCTCGCGCTCCAGCTCCAGCAGCGCCCGGATCCGGTTCTCGGTCTTCGGGTGCGTCTGGAAGAGATTGTCCGTACCGCCGCGCATCAGCGGGTTGATGATGAAGAGCGGGGCGGTCGAAGGATTGTGCTCGGCGGTCGGCATGATCCGGCCGCGGGCGAACTGCTCGATCTTCTGCAGGGCACTGGCGAGCCAGCGCGGCTGACCGCAGATCTGCGCGCCCAGGCGGTCGGCCGAGTACTCGCGGGTGCGCGAGATCGCGAGCTGCACGACCGTCGCCGCCAGCGGGGCCAGGATCATGATCAGGATCTGGGCGATCGGGTTCGGCCGGTTCTCGGAGCTGCCGCCATGGCCGAAGAACATGGCGAAGTTGGCGAGGAATCCGATCGCACCGGCGATGCTGGCCGCCACCGTCATGGTGAGCGTGTCGCGGTTCTTGATGTGCGCCAGCTCGTGCGCGATCACGCCGGCCAGCTCCTCGCGGCTCAGCGCCCGCATGATCCCGGTCGTCACGGCGACGGCCGCATGGTTCGGGTCGCGGCCGGTGGCGAAAGCGTTCGGCTGGTCCTGCTGGATGATGTAGACGGCCGGCATCGGCAGGTCCGCGCGGCGGGCGAGGTCCTCGACCATGCCGACGAGGTCGGGTGCCGACCCCTTCGTGACGAGCTGCGCATTGTGCATGCGCAGCACCATCTTGTCCGAGTTCCAGTAGGCGAACGCGTTGGTGCCGAGAGCGAAGATCAGCGCAACGAGGGCACCGGTCCCGCCGCCCAGCAGATAGCCGGCGGCGAGGAACAGGGCCGTCAGTGCTGCGAGGAGGAGACCGGTACGGGCGATGTTCATCCTGGGGTTCCGATCGGAAACCGAGCCACAAAAAAGGTAAGGTGTGGTGACCGCGACTCCAAGGTACACGGCCGGCCGCGGTCCAAGTCGGGATCTTCCCTCGACGGAACGAGCCGTCGCGTCCACTTCTGTGACATCAGGAGGAGCGCCCATGAAGGCCGTCGGCTACACCCACTCGCATCCGATCGAGCATCCCGAGGCACTCGTCGATCGTGACGTCGCGCACCCGGAGATCGGTCCGCACGACATTCGGGTCGAGGTGCGCGCGATCTCGGTCAATCCGGTCGACTACAAGGTGCGCAAACGCGCCGAGCCTCCCGCCGGAGGGTTCAAGATTCTCGGCTACGACGCCGCCGGCGTGGTCACCGAGGTCGGTCGCGAGGTGACCCGTTTCGAGGTCGGCGCCGAAGTGTTCTACGCCGGCGACATCCGGCGGCAGGGGACCAACGCGGAGTTCCACGCCGTCGACGCGCGAATCGTGGGTCACAAGCCGCGCTCACTCGACTTCGGCGCCGCCGCGGCTTTGCCGCTGACCTCGATCACCGCCTGGGAGCTGCTGTTCGACCGGCTGGGTGTGGTCCGCGACGGGGGTACCGGCAGCAGCCTCCTCATCGTCGGCGGCGCCGGCGGGGTCGGCTCGATCCTGATCCAGCTGGCCCGTCGCCTGACCGGGCTCACCGTCATCGCCACCGCCTCGCGTCCCGAGACACAATCCTGGTGCCGCGAGCTGGGGGCGCACCACGTCGTCGACCACGCGGCCGATCTCGCCGCCGGAGTGGCTGCACTGGCGGCGCCGCCCGTGATGCTGATCGCCGGACTCACGCACACCGACCGGCACTTCAAGGCTCTGGTCGACATCCTGGCCCCGCAGGGGCGCATCGGCCTGATCGACGATCCCGAGCCGATCGACGTGCGCCTCCTGAAGCAGAAGAGCGCTTCGCTGCATTGGGAGCTGATGTTCACCCGGTCGATGTTCGGCACGCCCGACATGGCGGCCCAGGGCGCGCTGTTGGACGAGGTCGCTGCCCTGGTCGACGCCGGCACCCTGCGGACGACCGTGGCGGAGCATTTCGGGACGATCAGCGCCGCCAACCTGAAACGCGCGCACGCGCTGCTGGAGAGCGGCCGGTCGCGGGGCAAGATCGTTCTCGAAGGGTTCTGATCCCCTCTTGCTGCGACCGGGTCGGCTTGCGCCCACCGGGAGGGCGAGCATAGTGAGCCGCAGGTTCAGGTCCGTGCTTTGCCTCGGGGGGATCCATGCAGGCCGACGACGAAGCGCGGTGGGGGAGTTCCGGTAGCACCCTGGAGCGTGCTCCCGTGACCGCCGACGAGGCGCTGGAGCTGCACGCCCGCGGCCGCCCCGGCAAGCTCGAGATCACGCCGACCAAGCCGCTGACGACCTCGCGCGACCTCAGCCTCGCCTACTCCCCGGGCGTCGCCTACCCCTGCCTCGAGATCCAGCGCGATCCGAACAAGGCCTTCGACTACACCGCGCGCGGCAATCTCGTTGCCGTCATCAGCAACGGTACGGCCGTGCTGGGTCTCGGCGATCTGGGTGCGCTGGCCTCGAAGCCGGTGATGGAAGGCAAGGCCGTCCTCTTCAAGCGCTTCGCCGACATCGACAGCATCGACCTCGAGGTCGACACCCGCGACGTCGATGCCTTCGTCGATTGCGTGAAGCTGCTGGGCCAGTCCTTCGGCGGGATCAATCTCGAGGACATCAAGGCGCCGGAATGCTTCATCATCGAGCAGCGCCTGCGCGAACTGCTCGACATCCCGGTCTTCCACGACGACCAGCACGGCACGGCGATCATCGCGACCGCGGCGCTGATCAACGCCCTCGACCTGACCGGGCGATCGCTGGCCGAGACGAAGATCGTGGTCAACGGTGCGGGTGCCGCCGGCATCGCCTGCACGGAGCTGATCAAGGCGCTGGGCGTGCCGCACGGCAATGTCGTGCTCTGCGACACCAAGGGTGTGGTCTACCAGGGCCGTCTCGACGGCATGAACCAGTGGAAATCGGCGCACGCGGTGCCGACCGACGCCCGCACGCTGGCCGACGCGCTCGTGAGTGCCGACGTCGTCGTCGGCCTCTCGGTGAAGGGTGCCATCACGCCCGAGATGATCCGGGCGATGGCCCCGCAGCCGATCATCTTTGCCCTCGCCAACCCCGATCCCGAGATCACCCCAGAAGAGGCGCACCTCGTGCGCCAGGACGTGATCATCGCCACCGGACGTTCGGACTATCCCAATCAGGTCAACAACGTCCTGGGCTTTCCCTACATCTTCCGCGGTGCGCTCGACGTGCGCGCGTCGCGCATCGACGAGTCGATGAAGATCGCGGCAGCGCACGCCATCGCCGCCCTGGCCCGCGACGAAGTACCGGACGAGGTGGCGGCGGCCTACAAGGGGCGCCGCCTGCGCTACGGCCCCGAGTACCTGATCCCCACGCCCTTCGACCCGCGGCTGATGACGGCCGTGCCGATGGCGGTCGCCAAGGCGGCGATGGAGGCGGGCGTCGCGAGGCGCCCCTTGGACAGCCTGGAGCGCTATCGCGACCAGCTACGTTCCAGGCTCGATCCGACGGCCAGCCGGATGCAGCTCGTCATGGACCGTGTCCGTGCGAACCCCAAGCGCGTCGCCTTCGCCGAGGGCGAGGAGGAGAAGTCGATCAGTGCCGCCCTGGCTTGGCGCAATGGCGGGTTCGGCACGCCCATCCTGATCGGTCGCGAGGACAGGATCCGCGAGACACTCCGCGCCATGGGGCACGGTAATCTCGACGGGGTGGAGATCCTCAACGCCAAACTCTCCGAGCACAACGACGCCTATGTCGACCTGCTCTACCGGCGTCAGCAGCGCAACGGGCTCCTCTACCGCGACTGCCAGCGTCTGGTCCTGAACGACCGCAACATCTTCGCTGCCTGCATGCTGGCGCACGGCCATGTCGATGCGATGGTGACGGGCCTCACCCGTGCCTATCACACCGTGCTGGCCGACCTGCGCCGGGTCATCGATCCCAAGCCCGGGCACCGCGTCTTCGGCGTGACGATGATGGTGGCCCGCGGGCGCACCGTGTTCTTCGCCGACACCACGGTGCACGAGCTTCCGGATGCGAGCACGCTGGCCGACATCGCCATGCAGACGGCGCGCCGGGCGGAGCATCTTGGCTTCAAGGCACGGGTCGCCATGCTGTCCTTCGCCACCTTCGGCAACCCGCCGGTCGACAAGGCGGCACAGATCGCCGACGTGGTGGCCGAGCTCGACCGCCGTCAGGTCGCGTTCGAGTATGACGGGGAGATGAGTGCGGACGTCGCCCTCGATCCCGAGCTGATGGCCCTCTACCCGTTTTGCCGGCTGACCGGGCCCGCCAATGTGCTGATCATGCCGGCCCTGCACTCGGCCAACATCGCGAGCAAGCTGCTGCAGCAGCTGGGCGGCGGGACCGTGATCGGTCCGTTGCTGGCCGGCATGAGCAAGCCGGCCCAGATCCTGCCGATGAACGCGACGGTATCGGACATCATCAACATGGCGGCGATCGCCGCCTACGACGCGATTCCCAACGAGCCGCACGCGGCAACGGCATTGGCCGCCGAGTAGGCGGCCCGACCGCTACAATCCGATGCCGGTTGCGGGCGCCGAAGGCGCCATCGGCGCTGCCGCGCGGACCACGGTGCACGGGACGTCGGAGCCCGCCACGCAGAGAGCGTCGATGTCGGCCGAGGCCGCCCGCGTGGCGATGATCGCCAGCAAGATGAGGCCAACGGTCATGAGCACTTCCAGATATCGCGACAGCATCGAAATCGCTCCTGCTATGCCGCCTCATATGGTGCGCAGGGCGAGGCTCCGGGAGCGACGGGACGATCGTGGGAGAGGCCTTCCGTGCGATTGTTGCTCGGGCGACGCGGCTATCGTGTCGGGAGCGGACCCGGGTGCACGCTGCGACCGACCCGACCCTCGCATTCTCTCCTTACAATTGATATGACCGCCGATCCGAACGGGATTGGGCAAGAATGTCCAAGGTCGAGACCAAGTCCGCGCGCACCTATTCTGACGGCCATCCTCTTGATGACGTCCAGTACCGCGAGTACAAGCTGTTGTTGCGCCCCGAGCGCTTCTTCGAGCCGGAGAGGCTCGAAGAGTATTGGCACGTCGTCAGTCGCATCGCCAAGGAGAATGGCGTCGACGTCACGACGAACAAGAACGCGTTCCATCGATTGGTACGCGAGGTGCTGTTCTATGACACGCCGACCTTCGACCTGTACCGGAACACCTTCATCTTCAGGACGCGCACCTTCTACGACAATGGCTGGCCGCAGCGCGATCACGAGCTGACGGTCAAGTTCCGCAATGCGGATCGCGACGCGGCGGCGGCACTCGACATGCGGACGACGCTCGCCGGCGACGTGAAGATCAAGTTCAAGGAAGAGATTCTTCCGCACAAGATCGAGGTGGGCGGGCTTCGTAGCCTCTACTCCCACAACTGCGTCATGACCTCGCCGCTCATCGTCATCAAGCAGGGCATCAAGGACATCACCGACGCCTTCCCGGCCCTGAAGTGCCTCGCCCTGAAGGACGATGTCAGCCTCGACCTCGTGAACAACGTGGCGGTCGAGGAGGTCGAGGTCGACGTCGGCCACTTCGATTTTGGCCACGGCTACGAGGCGAAGGCCACGATCGCGATCTGGCGCAACCGGGCAACCGAGGAATCGCTGGTCGGCGAGTTCGCCTTCCAGGCGAAGTTCGACAAGATCGGCGACGTGAACCAGAAAGCCATGGCGCTGTCCGAGAAGTTCTACCGCAGGGTCCAGACCGACGCCCCGGAGTGGATCCTTCTCGGCACCACCAAGACCGCCATGGTCTACGGCCTCGGCAAAGGAGGCACCGTCCGTGCCGAGTGAGGCCGCGCGGGAGAAGGTGAGCCTCGCCCGTATCTTCGGGACGTTCTTCCAGATCGGGGGCATCAGTTTCGGCGGCGGTGTTGTCGCCTATCTCCGCGACGGCCTCGTCGAGCAGCGGCAGTGGCTGAACGACGACGAGTTCCTGGAAGCGCTCGAGGTCTCGCAGACTCTGCCGGGCCTCAACGCCACCAACATGGCCGTCATCGTTGGGGACCGCCTGCGCGGCCTGCTCGGGTCGATCGTCGCCTTCGTCGGCATCACCCTGCCCGGCACGGTGATCGTGATGGCGCTGGCCCTGGCCTACACCGCCAATTCCGGCAATCCGGCGGTCATCGCCGTGCTGCACGGCGTGGGTGCAGCGTCGGTCGGCCTGCTCCTCTCGGTGGCCCTGAAGCTCGGCCACAAGCAGCTCGAGCATGCGCTCGACATCGTCATCGTCGTGGTCACTGTGGTGATGGTGAGCTTCCTCCACGTCTCGCTGTTGTGGACGCTGGTCACCGTCGCACCCGTCGCCGTCATCCTCTACCGGCCGCGCAAGGTCGTCCGCACGGCCGCGGACTGAACGCCCATGAACGACGGACCCGTCTTCGACATCCTGGGCGTCTTCTCGCTTCTCTCGGTCCTGGCGATCGGCGGCGGCACGGCCGTGCTGCCCGAGATGAAGTCCGTCACCATCGACCAGCTGCACTGGCTGACCGACGAGCAGTTCCGCTCGATCTACGGCATCGGCCAGCTCGCACCCGGCCCGAACATGCTGATGGTCACCGTGGTCGGCTACAAGGTGGCCGGTTCCTGGGGTGCCGTGGCGGCTTTCGCCGGCTTCTTCCTGCCGTCGAGTGCCATTTGCTTCGTCGCCACGCGCCTCTGGAACCGGTTCACCGGCTCGCCCTGGAAGACCTCGATCCAGAAGGCGTTCGCCCCCATCGTCGTCGGCCTCATGCTGTCCGGCACCATCTCGATCGCGCGGACGGCCGTGTCCGGCGGCGGCCACCAGGAGGAGGCCTTCGCCCTGGCGACGCTGGCCTTCATCGTCCTCTACTTCGGCAAGGGCGTGAAACCGGTCTACGTGATCCTGGCCGGTGCCGTGTTCGGCTTCATGTTCCTGCAGCCCGTCTGAGGATGCTCAGCGGAGCGTGAAGGCGACTGGCTCCAGGCCCTCGACCGTGCCGACGACCTTGTTGCCGGCCTTGATGGCACCCACACCGGCCGGCGTGCCGGTGAACACGAGGTCGCCCGGCAGCAGCGTGTCGTAGGTCGAGAGGTTGGCGATCACCTCGTCGACCGACCAGATCATCTCGGCGAGATCGCCCGACTGGCGGACGGCGCCGTCGACCTCGAGCTTGATCGCACCGCGCCTCGGATGCCCGACCTCGCCCGCCCGCGTGATCGGCCCGGTGGGCGCGGCACCCACGAACGATTTCGCCAGGAACCAGGGCCGCGCCAGCTTCTTCGCCACCGCCTGCAGGTCGCGGCGCGTCAGGTCGACGCCAACCCCATAGCCGAAGATCCGGCTCCGCACGGCACCGGGTGAGAGATCGCGCCCGCCCTCGGCCAGGGCCACGACGAGCTCGACCTCGTGGTGCAGGTCTTCCGTCGCCGGCGGGTAGGGCACGTCGGCGGCATTCGTCACCGCCTCGGCCGACTTGCCGAAGAAGAAGGGCGGCTCGCGCGTGTCGGCCCCCATCTCCTTCGCATGCTCGGCATAGTTGCGCCCGACGCAGAAGACGCGGCGGACATGGAAGCGGCCACCGCCCAAGACGGGCAGGGTGACAGGCGGATAGGATGCCAGGACGTCGGTCATGCCGGCGCAGATAGCGCCATCGCCCCCGAACCGCCAGCCAGCACGGCGGCATAGGTGTCCGGATCGACGTTGCCGCCCGAGAGCACGACGACGGTCGTGCGTCCCCGGCAGTCGAGCTTGCCCGAGAGGGCGGCGGCCAGCGCCACCGCGCCGCCGGGCTCGACCACGACCTTGAGCGACAGGAACGCCGCCCGCATCGCGTCCGCAACCTCGTCGTCGGTGACCGCGAGCCCACCCTTCAGCAGCCGGCGGTTGATCTCGAAGGTCAGCTCGCCCGGCGTCGGCGTCACGATCGCATCGCAGAAGGAGACCGCGTCCGGCGGATTGGCGAGGCGGCGGCCGGCCGTCAGCGAGCGAGCGGTGTCATCGAAAGCGGCCGGCTCGGCGGACCAGACCGAGCAGGACGGCTTGCGCGCCGAGAGGGCGGTGGCGACCCCTGCGACGAGGCCACCCCCGCCGCAGCAGACGATGGCGGCATCGACCTCCGGCAGCGTCTCGGCGATCTCGAGCCCGATCGTCCCCTGGCCGGCCATGACGAGCGGCTCGTCATAGGGCTTGATCAGCACCGCACCCGTCCGCTTCGCGATGGCCTCGCCGATCGCCTCGCGATTCTCGCCTCCCTTGCGGTCGTAGGTGACGACCTCGGCCCCAAGCGCCTTCGTGTTGGCGAGCTTGATGCGCGGCGCGTCGGCCGGCATCACGATCGTGGCCGGCACGCCCAGGAGCTTGGCCGCGAGCGCCACGCCCTGGGCATGGTTGCCGGACGAGTAGGCGACGACGGCCGGCGGCCGCAGCGTCGCGATCGCGTTGTAGGCGCCGCGGAACTTGAAAGAGCCCGTGCGCTGCAGCGGCTCGGCCTTCACCAGCAACCGGCCACCTACCCGCTCGTTCAGTGCCTCGCTCTCGAGCAGGGGCGTCCGCACGGCCACGCCGTCCAGCCGCCGGGCCGCGGCCTCGACATCGGCGATGCCGATCGCGAGTGCGCTCATTGAGACTCCGAGGCGACCGCCACACCTTTGCGGCCGAGCATCGCCGCATACACGTTCCGCGCCTCCATCACCCGCTGCACATAGTTGCGCGTCTCGCTGAACGGGATCGACTCGATCCAGTCGACCAGCGCGTTCGCATCGCGGCCGCGCGGATCGCCGTTCTCCTCGATCCAGGTGCTGACCCGCCCCGGGCCGGCATTGTAGGCCGCGATGGCGAGTGCCGGCTCGCCGTCGAAGCGCTCCATCTGCCGGCGCAGATAGAAGCTGCCGAGCCGGGCATTGTAGACCGGATCGTCCAGCAGCTTCTGCCGCGAATAGGGGATGCCGATCTCGCGGCTGACCTGCTGCGCGGTGCCCGGCATGAGCTGGAGCAGGCCCAGCGCACCGGCCGGACTGCGGGCATCCGCGTTGAACAGGCTCTCCTGGCGCGCCACGGCCATCACCGTGGCGACGTCGAGCGGGAGGTCCTTCATCTGGCCCATCACCGCCTGGGGCAGCATCGGATATGAGGCACGCAGGACGAAGGTGCCGCCATTCGCCGTCGCCGCGCGCGACGCGATCAGCGTCAGGTCGGGGCGGTGACACTCCTCTGCGATGGCCGCGACCACGCCCAGCCCTTCGCGGCTCGCAGCGAGCTCTACGCCCAGGTGGCGGAAGAAGGGCTGCGCATGGTCGCTTTCCGGCAGCCGGCAGAGCACGCGCGCCATCTGCGCCGACGGCCGCCGCAGCACGATGTCGATGGCCTGCTGCGACGGACCTGCCTGCCGCGGCAGTTGCGAGCGGATGTCGACCCCGATCTCGGCCGCCGCCATCTGACCGTAGAAGCTCGTCGGGTTGGCGGCCGCACTCTGGTACCAAGCGGTCGCCGCGTCCTGGTCGCCGGCGGCCTCGGCCGCGCGGCCGGCCCAGTAGGCGGCGCGCCCGCGGCTGATCGGCGTGCGAACGGCCTGCGCCATGGCCTGGAAATGCTGCGAGGCCGCCACCGGCTGCTTCAGGTAGCGCAGCGCCACATAGCCGGCGAGCCACTCGGCGTCCGCCATGGACGAACCCGTCGGCTGCCGGTGGCGCGCCGCGATCTGGTAGGCGAGGCGAGGATTGCCGGCATCCAGCGCATCCCGGATCGCGCGCTGCTGGACCTTCCACCAGGCCTCGGGGTGGCTCAGCCGCGGCGGCAGTTGGGTCAGCAGCTGCCAGGCGTCGGTCTCGCTGCCGCGCCGCTGCCGCCATTGATAGCGGTCATAGAGCATCCCGCTCTCGCTGCGCGCGTCGGGCGGCACCTGATTGAACAGCTGCAGGACATTCTTGTCGTTGTTCTGGAGCGCGATGCGGGCACGGCCGACCGCCTGCTCGCGCGGCCCGACCAACTCCAGCATCCGTGTGGCCGCACCTGTCTCGCCTGCCCAGAGGAGGCGGTCGAGGCGGGCCGCGTGGTCGGCCGACCTCAGATAGGCCGAGTACTGGGCGTAGAAGGCCTGGCCGTCGGCCATGGCGAACTCGTCCTCGGCCCAGACGCGCCGGAGCAGCTTCGTCGCCTCACCCGTCTTGCCGGCCTGCAGCAGGGCGTCGGCGTAGCTGATGCGGCCTTCCTTGCTGAGGGGCGGGTGCCGGGCGAAGAAGGCGAGCCTCGTCGCGTAGGGCACGCTGTCGTCCAGCGACTGCTCGCCCTTGATCTGCAAGGCACCGAGACTCGGCCAGTCCGGGTAGCGGTCGAGAAAATGCTGGTAGGACGAGAACGGCAGCCTCGTCTCGCTCTCCAGCAGCTCCCGCCACGCGGCGTAGACCTGCAGCAGCGGCGACTGGCTGTTGGCGGCGATGCGCTCGGCCATCGCGAAGTCGCCATCGTCGGCGGCTTCGGCGATCTGCGCCACCGTGCCGAGATTCGGGCCCTGCGCCGCAAAGGCGGGCGCTGCCGTTGCGAGGAGCAGCGAAAAGGCGAGAATCCAGCGCGACGCTCGTAGGGCCATCATCGGCAGGTCCACGGCTTGTCCGTTTCTGGGCCGTTCTATATCCTCGCGTGCTCCGCGAGTGGGCAAGTTAACGTAAAGGTGGAACTTCATGTTCCATGGCTCGATTGTGGCGATCATAACGCCGTTTCGCAACGGGGCGGTGGACGAGCGCGCCTTCCAGGATCTCATAGCGTGGCACCTCGCCGAGGGAACGCACGGCTTCGTGCCCGTAGGTACCACCGGCGAGAGCCCGACGCTCAGCCATCCCGAGCACGAGCGCGTCATCGAGCTCTGCATCGAGACGGTCGCTGGGCGCCGTCCGGTGATCGCCGGCACGGGCTCCAACTCGACTGCCGAGGCGATCAGCCTCACCCGCCATGCGAAGGCCGCTGGTGCCGACGCGGCTCTGATCGTAACGCCGTATTACAACAAGCCGACGCAGGAGGGCCTCTACGCCCACTACGCGGCGATCCACGACGCGGTCGACCTGCCGATCATCATCTACAACATACCCGGCCGCAGCGTCGTCGACATGTCACCGGAGACCATGGGCCGGCTGGCGAAGCTCGGGCACATCGTGGGTGTGAAGGACGCGACGGCCGACATCGTCCGGCCGCTGCTGACGACGCAGACCTGCGGCACCGAGTTCTGCCAGCTGACCGGTGAGGACGGCAACGCGCTGGCGTTCCTGGCGCATGGCGGCCATGGCTGCATCTCGGTGACGGCCAACGTCGCACCCCGCCTCTGTGCGCAGATGCAGGACGCCTGGCGTGCCGGTCGCGCCGACGAGGCGCTGGCCCTGCAGCGGCGTCTCCTGCCGCTGCACAAGGCGTTGTTCTGTGAGACGAGCCCCGCTCCGGCGAAGTACGCCCTCTCGCGCATGGGCCGCTGCACGGGCGACCTGCGGCTGCCGCTCGTCGAGATCGGCGAGCGGTCGAAGGCTTTGGTGGATGCCGCTTTGGAGATGGTCGGCATCCCGGGATGAGTTGATGGGCGAGCGAGAGGAAGCGCGGCGGTACATCGCGCAGAACCGGCGGGCGACGCACGAATACTTCATCGAGGAGCGGTTCGAGGCGGGTCTGGTGCTGACCGGCACCGAGGTGAAGTCCCTGCGCGAAGGCCGCGCGCAGATCGCGGAGGCGCATGCCGCCGAGATGCAGGGCGAGCTCTGGCTGTTCAACGCCCACATCCCCGAGTTCCACGGCGGCAACCGATTCAATCACGAGGTTCGTCGGCCGCGGAAGCTGCTCCTCCGGCGGCGCGAGCGGGAGCGCCTGACGGGTGCCGTGCGCAAGGAGGGGATGACACTCATCCCGCTCAACATCTACTTTTCGGATCGCGGCTGGGCGAAACTGGAGCTGGGCCTCGCCAAGGGCAAGAAGCTCCACGACAAGCGTGCTGCCATCAAGGAGCGCGAGTGGCAGCGCGACAAGCAGCGGGTCCTGCGCGCCCGCGACTGACATCGCCAAGGGGCGCACTTACCGGTCGTTAACGCGAGGCAACTAAACCGGTCGGGGTCGGCCCGATCGGACGGATCCCTTGCTCGCCATCGTCGGCTTCGTCGTCATCATCGCCATGGTGTTCGGCGGCTATGCACTGGCCGGCGGCAAGCTCGGCGTCGTGTTCGAGGCGATGCCGTTCGAACTGATGATCATCGGCGGTGCCGCCGTCGGCTCGTTCCTGGTCGGCAACGGCACGACGGTGCTGAAGGGTGCTCTCGGCGACATGAAGCGGGTGGTCTCGGGCCCCCACTGGAATCGCGCCGACTACCGCGACCTGCTCTCGCTCATGTACCTGATCGTCAAGCTCCTGAAGTCCAAGGGCGTGCTCGCCCTCGAGCCGCACCTGGAGAAGCCGCACGAAAGCCAGCTCTTCGGCCGCTACCCGAAGATCGCCAAGGATCACTTCGCGCTCGACTTCATGGCCGACACGCTGCGCATGATGACCATGAGCATGGACGACCCCTATCAGGTCGAGGACTGCATGCAGCGGCAGCTGAAGAAGCACCATGCCGAGTTGCACGCGCGCTCGGCCGCGATCCAGAACATGGCGGATGCGACACCGGCACTGGGCATCGTCGCCGCCGTGCTGGGTGTCATCAAGACGATGGCCTCGATCAACCAGCCGGTCGAGGTGCTGGGCCACATGATCGGCGGGGCGCTGGTCGGCACCTTCCTCGGCGTGTTCCTGGCCTACGGCTTCATCGGCCCGATCGCCGCCCGCATGAACCAGACCTACGAGGAGGACGGGCAGTTCTACACCATCATCCGCGACTGCCTCGTCGCCTATCTGCACGGGCACTCGGCCCCGGTCGCGGTCGAGCTGGCGCGCGGGAACGTGCCCTCGGTCGTGCAGCCGAGCTTCCACGAGATGGACGATCTCCTGAACGCGCTGCCGGCGGACCCGCTCCATGCCTGAGCCACTGAAAGAGGGGAGCTGAGCCGTGGCCCGCGATCGCGGCAAGCGACCCGTGATGATCAAGCGGCTGGAGGAGGTCGGCGGCCACGCCCACCATGGCGGTGCCTGGAAGGTCGCCTATGCCGACTTCGTGACGGCCATGATGGCCTTCTTCCTCCTGCTCTGGCTGATCAGCAGTGCGAGCGAGGACACGCTGAAGGGCCTCTCCGACTATTTCAGCGACGCCAAGGTGAACAGCGTGCCGCCGGGCGGCGCCTACGGCCTGCTGGAAGGCATGTCGGCGACACCCAACTTCATGCCGAGCACGCCGGTGTCGCCCTTCACGCCGGCCCCGGTGGCGGGCAACCCTTCGGCACCCGGAACGGAGGTCGACGCCCCCGACGAGGCCGTCGAGGAAGGACGCACCATCCGCGAGGCGACCGACTTCGAATCGGCGCGCGCCTCGCTGCTCGATGCGATCCGCGAAAGTCCGGAGCTGAAGGGGCTGGCCGACAGTGTCGTGGTCGACGAGGGTGCGGAAGGACTGCGCATCCAGCTGCTCGACCAGGCCGACAACGCCATGTTCCCGCTCGGCAGCGACGTCATGTACGCCCACACGGAAGAGTTGCTGGGCCTGGTGGCCAAGGCGGTCGAGCATCTTCCGAACCGGATCGTGATCCGTGGGCACACCGATGCCCTGACCTTCGCCCCCGGCGCCGGTTCGGACAATTGGCAACTGTCGGCCGAGCGGGCGAACGCCACACGGCGCGTGCTCGAAGCCAAAGGCATCCCGGAGCGACGGATCGCCGAGGTCGTGGGACGTGCCGACGCCGATCCGCTTCTGGCAGCGGCCCCCACCGATCCGCGCAACCGGCGCATCTCGATCGTCCTCCTGCGCACCAGTCCACCAGCGGGCCCACCCTCCCCGCGTTGACCTTCGTGCACGGCATCTCTATCCGGGCCAGCGGCCCATGGGGTGGCCCGTGTCAGGTGGGGAGAGGGCCGCTGGCCAGCAGACGCCCGGTACCGACCGACATCGCCGATCTCGTCGACATCGCCTTTCTGGATGTCCGTGGCACGCGCGTACGCGTCGCCTGGGGCGGACGGCAGGACAAGGCCCGCGGCACGATCCTGGTGCTGCCGGGTCGGGGCGAGTTCCTGGAGAAATACGCCGAGGCGATCGAGGACTTCTCGCGGCTGGGCTATGCGGTGGCCTTCGTCGAATGGCGGGGCCAGGGTCGCTCGGATCGGCTTCTCCCCAACCGGTGGAAAGGCCATGTCCGCAGCTTCGAGGACTATCTCGCCGACCTCGATGCGGGCGTACGGCACTTCACGGCCGCCCGGATGCCGGAGCCCTGGCTCATCTTCGGCCATTCGATGGGCGGTCACCTTGCCCTTCGCGCCCTGCATCGGCAGCCGGACCTGTTTCGAGGCGCGGTGCTCTCGGCGCCGATGTTCGGCATCGAGTTCGGGCGACTGCCGCCCGCCGCCGCCTGGGCCATCTGCAGCGCCTGCGTGGCGACGGGCAGCGGCACGCGCTACGCGCCCGGTCAGGCCGATTTCGACCCGGCGACCTGGATCTTCGAAGGCAACCCGCTGACGACCTTCTCGCCGCGGTACGAGGACTACACGCGCCTGCTCAACGAGGACCCGGAACTCGGGTTGGGCGGCGTCACCTATGGCTGGGTCCATGCCAGCCTGCGTTCGATGGCGCGCGCGTCGCGGCCCGATGTCCTCCGCAGGATAACGGCACCGGTCACGGTGCTCCAGGCTGGGGCGGAGCGGATCGTTTCCAACCGCGCCCAATCCGTGCTGACGCCGCGCCTGCGCCAGGGACGTCTGGTCCGCCTCGAAGGCGCCCGTCACGATCTTCTGCTGGAGCGCGACGAAGTCAGGGCGACGATCCTCGACGTCATCGGCGGAGGGTTCGGTCGCTGACGGGCGGCCATGTCCAGCGCCGAGCCGGCTGCCTCCCGGAGCGATGCGCGCATAAGGGAGTGTCACGCGGTTCTACTACTGGTACAACGCTGGAGCCTTGTGCTATACTCCGCGTAATCAGGGTTGGACGGCGATGATGACAACACAAACTGTGCTGAAAGCCTCACTCCCCCGGGCGCGGTCGAAGGTGGCGTCCGTCGTTCCCGCAAGGCATTGCTGGCGTCCCGAGCAGGGCGGCGAGCCGCCCCTCGCCGAACTGCTCGACGATCCGATCATGACGCAACTCTGGCGGAGCGACCGGCTCGATCCCGAGCGGGCGCGGGCAACCGTCCTGCAGCTGCAGCGTATCGTTCGCAAGTAAGCGACCGGCGCGCACCGACCAGGCTCGCTCCGCGGCGGTGCCGGGCACCGTCGTCCATACGTTCGCACGATAGCATCCGGGCATCGTTGTCCTAGCGACCTGATATTTCCTCCACGGTAGCCCAGGCGGCACCCTGCGGCCCGGATCAGCCGCGAAGGGTTCTCGATATGACCGCGATCGGAGCGTCAGGGGTGCAGATGGGCGAGCGTTCGTCTTCTGCCTGGCTGAGGGTGGCCAGTCTCCTGCTGCCTTATGCCTTGGCCGCTTACATCGTCTACATTCTGCTCTGGTATCTGCCGTTCAAGTTCTATCCTGACAGCTTTCTATTCCAGGTTCTGGAAGATGCGGTAGGTCTTCCCTGGTTCGAGCCCTACTTCCGTTACTTCACGGGCGGGGTCGAGGCTGTGGCATGTCTGCTCCTCGTCATCCCCGGCCTGCAGGTCGCTGGGGCTGCCGTCGCGTTCGCGACCATGGCCGGTGCAATCTGCTTCCACCTGCTGACCCCGCTCGGCGTGGACCCCTACCACGATGGCGGCACGCTGTTCAAAGAGGCCTGCACGAACCTCGTTTTCAGTGCCGTGATCCTGGTGCTGCGGCGCAAGGAGATCGTGCCGCTCCTGCGCTTCTTCCTGACCGATCCGCGCTTCGTGAGCCCCGCACCCGGTACGGCAACCAATGCTGCGCTGACTCGTTAGCTTGCCTGAGGCCAAGCAACCGAGGAGACAGCCATGGCTTCGGGTACGGCAGACAAGGTGAAGGGCTCGGTCAAGGAAGCGGCCGGCAAGCTGACCGGCGACAAGCGGACCGAGGCGGAAGGCAAGACGGACCAGGCCAAGGGCAAGGTCAAGAACGCCGCCGATGACGTCACCGAAAAGGCCAAGGGCGCGCGAGACAGCCTGAAGGGCGACTGACCGTCATCGAGGAGAAGCGGGCGCCGGACAAGGGCGCCCGCTTTTTCATGCGCTGTTCACGACCCCGGCCCGCCAGGGTCGCCCGGCCAGGTTGCGCAGTTGGTGAGGCGCCTGCGCCTCTCCCACCACCGGGCCCTGAATTACATGACAACCTTCGTCGCGTAGAAATCGGTACTGATGCTCGGACGCGACGGCCGATGCACAAACCTCCTTGCCCAGTGCATTGGCCATGGCGACAGCGCCCCGAATGGCAACCTCGTCCCGTTGGTCGTTGCCGATGCCGTCGACAATGGAGGCGCCAAGCCGGACACGATCGACCGGCAGGCGGCTCAATATGGCGGCACCGATCCCCATCCCGTCCAGAGCTAGACGGATGCCTCGGCCGCCCAGATGCTGGAGAATGTCCAGCATGTCGGCATCTGCCTCGCTCACTTGGATCGCCAGCTCGAGCCGGGCTGCGTCGTGCGCGATCGCCGTCTCGACCGCCTCCAGGCCTTCGGCTCGTCGCAGCAGCGCTGGGGACAGAGCGATCGTGATGTCGAGATCGATACCTTCGCGGCGCCAAGCCGAGGCTTGAGCGCACACCTCCTTGATGAGCCACGCGGCGAACCGAGGACCGAGCGCGCTCGTCTCCGTTACCGGTAGGAACTCGTCGGCCGGCATCCATCCGCCGTCGGGCAGCGGCCACCGGGGTACCGCCTCGACGCCGGACAGGCGTCCGGTTCGAAGGTCGAGCTGCGGCTCGTAGTGGACGACGAGTTCGCCGCGGTCCAGCGCCCGGCGCAGATCCCGCTCGATGCGCCGGTTCCTGCGGACCTCGCGCTCCATCTCCGGCTCGAAGAAGCAGAACTGGCCACGGCCCTCGCCCTTGGCCCGGTAGAGGGCGAGGTCGGCCCGTTCCATCAGCGCCTCGGGGCCCGTCTCGCCGCCCGACAGCGCGATGCCGATGCTGGCGGTCACCTGCAGCTGCCCGCCGCCGAGCGCCAGTGGCTCCGCCAACCGCTCCTGCAGCCGGTGTGCCAGGGCGGCGGTGGCGTCCGGCCCAGCCGTCGCCGGCTGCAGCAGGGCGAACTCGTCCCCGCCGATCCGCGCCAGCGTGTCGCTGGCCCTGACGGCCCCCACCAGACGCTCGGCCACGGCCCCCAGCAGGCGGTCGCCGGCAGGATGCCCGTACCGGTCGTTGACTTCCTTGAAGCGGTCGAGATCCACGAGCAGCAGGCCGACGCGGCCCCCGGTCCGGCGTGCAAGCGCCAGCGCCTGACGAAGCCGCGCGTCGAACAACTGCCGGTTGGGGAGGCCCGTCACGCCATCGTGGCGGGCCTCGTCGAGCCGTGCGCTGAGGTCCTCGTTCCGCAGATGCAGCTTCGCCAGCCGGCGCAGCGACTCGTGCATCTGATGGCCGACCATGGCGAGGCCGCAGGCATAGAGCAGGGTCACGAGCCCCATCAGGCGGGACGTCGGATCCGGGGCCGCGCCGAGGCGCAGCGCGTAGGGCAGGAGCGCCGGCAGGAGAAAGGCGTAGAAGGCCGGCCGGTGCTGCGTCAGCGACCCGATCGCCCCGGCGGCCATCCCGGCCAGAAAGAAAGGGACCAGCATCTGCTGGGCCGGCGAGCCAAGGCCCGAGAACAGGGGACCGATGACCCCCCAGCCGCACCCGGCCGCCGCCGAGCAGGCGACGAGCCAGGGCACGGCGCCATCGAGATCGGCTCCCGAGACGGCGGCACGCCAACGTCGCCAGACGAACAGCCGCGCGACCTGCACGGCCAGCATGCAGGCGAGCCACCGGCCCAGCGACTGACCCGAGGCGGCACCCGTCATGGCACCGGCGAACAGCAGCGCCACGACGCCGTTGATCAGGGCGAGCAGCGGCTGCCGCTGCACCAGATCGGCCAGCAGGCCGTCCCTCAGCTTCGCCTGCCCGTCGGCCGACACCTCCGGCCGCCGGTACCCCTCGTCGCTCTGGCCGGTCACGCCGACCCTCGGGCCCTCCACCGAGCCTCTCACCAAAAGCACGCCGGACGAGAACGTCAGTCAACCATTGGTACACATTTCACAAGCGTTATTTCTCAAGATCGGACACGGCCGGGGAGCGACGCTCCAGCTCTGTCAAGCCGCCCAACGGGCATCGGCCCCGTTCAGCCGTATCTGGCTGGGGGCTGATTGCGTGATCGGCGGCGGGGCTGGAGGTGGGTGTCCGGGGCGGGGATTATCGACCGAGCGCCTAAGGCCCGGCGCGGGGCTCCGGCACCGGTACCCGGATGGTCGTCCCCGGCATGGGCGGATGAGCGATGCCGTGGCTCCAGTCGAGGGACGCCGGTGCCGGCTTCGCGGGGTCGTGGCCGAGTTCGTCGAGGAGGTCGGCGCGGCGGTCGGCCAGTTCCTCCAGGACGCGCAGGCGCAGTTGGGCCAGGACCCGCAGGCGGGCGCGGGCGGCATAAGCGTCGGACATGGGATCGCAGGCCAGCGGCTCGGGCGGGACCGGCGGCCGGCTGAGCGGTACGGCCGGCGGCTTGCGCTTCAGCATCCGCTCCAGCGAGCGGGCCAGCACCTCCCAGGGGAGGCGGTCTCGGCTGCTCTCGTGGAAGTACCAGACGCAGACGCGCGGCTCCCGCTCCTCGACCGCTTCCAGCACGACCTGCATGCAGACGGCGTCCAGCATCTTGAGCCGGATCGGGTCGGGCAGGACCAGCAGGTCGCGGTAGGTGGCCAGCACCTTCGCCATGCGGGCGTCGCCGAGCATGGCCTGGATCTCGGCCTCGCCCATCCCGCAGGCGCGGGCGGCAGCTGCCGCGTCCTGCCCCACCGCCACCCGCCGCACCGCCATGACCCGGCGGCCGGATAGCAGCGGCCGGGGTGGGCAGGCGGAAGTGCGGGTGCGGGGCATGGGCACAGCTATACACGATCCTATGATAGGATTGAAGTCACTTCTTGGTCACGTGATAGCACCTTCGTGCCCTGCTGCACGTCCCGCCTCCGGACGAGGTGTTCAGGAGCGACCCGGCTGACGGTGAGGAAGCACCGAGGATATCACTTTCATGTCCCGTAGAAATTAGTTAAAGTTTTCTCAATTTTTCGGGATCGATAGCGAGAACAACGGGAGGCGACGATGGCGACATTCACCGTGACGACGCTGGCCGATAGCGTGAATGCGAGCGACGGCAAGCTCAGCCTGCGGGAAGCGCTGACACTCGCGAATGCGAATGCCGATGCCGATACCATTACCTTCGCCGCCGCTCTCGAAGGCGGGACGCTGAAGCTGACGCGCGGCGAGTTGGCCATCGAGGCGGACGTGACGATTCAAGGCGATCCGGACTCGGACGGCCGCGGGGTGACGATCGATGCGCAAAACGACAGCAGGGTCATCGCCACGCACGGTAAGGGCACCGATGCAACGCTCATCGGTCTCGTCGTCACACACGGGCACACCCAAGATGGTAACGGCGGCGGAATTTACGGCGCTGATGGCGTGAAGCTCACGCTGGAGCGCTGCGCGGTCGTGAACAACTTCGCCGCGGATTTCGACGGTGGCGGCATCGCTCTGGCCGCTGGAACACTGAACGTTATCGGAAGCACGATCGCAAGTAATATTGTCGAGCTTCCCGCGGACGGACCCTATGATGGTGGGAATGGTGGAGGCATAGAAGCAGGATTCAATGGCCGCGCCCAAATTCGCATCGTTGCGAGTACGATTACCGGCAATTATTGTGAAGCGGGTGCCTATACTTATGGTGGGGGTATCCATATCGGCGACACCAGCACCCTAAGGCTCGCGAGCAGTATAGTCCTGGGCAACCGGGTGGGTCACTATTCCGGTGACGACTTGCTGGACGACATTGCCGGCCGCATCACGGCTTCAGACGGGCGCAACATCATCGGCGTGGCGGACGGCGTCGCACCGGCCGGCGATCAGTCCGGTGTCGACGCTTCCATCGTGTTCGCATCTGTCGACGAGTTCGGCCGTCCGGGCTTGGTCCGCCTCAACGGAACCTGGGTGGCACCCTTGCGCGATTCGGCCGACAACCCGGCCTTGGCCGCAGCCGATCCCAGCGCTTCTGGAGACCTCGACCAACGGGGTATGCCTCGAGGTACACCGACGGGTACCCTGCCGGATGTCGGGGCCTTCGAACTCGCCCAAAGCGCCTTCTCGACGCGTCCTTCCAGCGGCGACGACCGGATCGTGGGCACCAACGGGGCCGATGCAATCGAGGCCTTGGCCGGTAACGACAAAGTCCTGGGCCTCGCCGGCGACGATCGCATTGCCGGTGGGCGAGGCAACGACGCCCTGTTTGGAGGCTCAGGCAACGACCGGCTGAATGGCGGGGAGGGACGCGACTGGTTCGACGGTGGACCGGGCGATGATCGGATCGACGGCGATGCCGGCATCGATACGCTGAGCTACGCGGGCGCTGTCGCTGGCATCAGACTCGGACTGGCGACGGCTGGACGGCAGGCGACCGGCGGTAGCGGAACCGACACGGTCCTGCATGTCGAGAACTTGGTCGGCAGCAGGTATGCCGACCGCCTTGCCGGCAACAGCCTGGCCAACCTGCTCGACGGCGGCATGGGCGACGACCGGCTGTGGGGTGTCGGAGGCCGGGATACGTTGCGGGGTGGCGAAGGCGACGACAAGCTCTCCGGTGGTTCCGACAATGACGTTCTCGACGGCCAAAAGGGCTTCGACATCGCCAGCTACGCCGACGCGCCAGGAGCGGTGGCGATCGATCTTCAGACCGGTACGGCGTCGGGTGCGGCTGGTGCCGATCTCCTGTTCTCGATCGAGGGTGTCATCGGCTCAGCCTTCGCCGACACCCTCACCGGCGATGCGGGTGACAATTTGCTGGTCGGCGGAAACGGTGACGATCTGATTTATGGTGCAGGGAATGAATGGTATGGGAACAGTGGCGATAAACTGACAGGTGGCGGCGGGAACGATCGTTTCATCTATCACGATTGGACGGATTCGTATGGATATTCTGATTCGTCCGACTCCCATCATGACCTCATCACCGACTTCGAGGGTGCGGGTAAGCCGGGCGGCGATCGCATAGATCTCTCGGCGCTGCTGCCTGGGACGCTGACCTTCCGCGGTACGCACTCGATCACAGGCGTTGGTCAGGTTCGAGTCACCGCAAGTGGTGCCGACACGCTCGTGCAGATAAAGGTCATGGGTGGCGATGTACCCCTGATGGAGATCGTCGTGCAGGACGGTGCCGTCACTCCCGAACATTGGATCGCTGGCGATTTCATCCTCTGATCGCAGGCATCAGACGTCGTCGAAGGCCATCAGGCCGGTGCCGCAGCGGCGCGTGCGGGTCGCAGCCGATCGGTGATCCACGAGCGTCTCGAGATGCTGGGCATGCGGATGGCGGGGACGAACCGCGGTAGCATCAACCGACATCATCGCGTGACGGAAGCTCGCCGCGCTCGATGACCTGGAGGATCAGGCGCCGGCAGTGGCCGTGCATGTCCCCCAGGACGGACATCAGCCGCTGCGTGGTCTCGGACGCGTGGCCGGTCTTGCGCAGGCCGCGCATGTCGGGGCCGAGATGGCTGTAGAACTCGTGGGCGGTGGCGAAGACCTGCTGCCGGCGGTCGGGATCGCGCTCAAGGTAGCGCGCCAGCCGGGACGCGACCTTGAAGCCGACGTTGCGGTCCTTGTCGGGCTCCAGCAGCAGCTGCTCCAGGGCCGACGCGAGGGCGATGAAGGCGGTATCAAGCGCGTGCAGCGCCGACGCCTCGTTGAGCCGCGTCAGGGCGGTGGTGACCGCTCGATGCACGTCGCCGGGGAGTGCCATCCAGTTGCGGCAGGCCGCCTCCAGGCCCGACAGGTCGGGTTCGTACGGCGTCGGGGTCACCCTGCACCTCTCGTCGGGACATGCGGGCATCGTCTGCTGCAGGCCGCCGACGAGCGGCACCTCCAGGGGGATCTCGGTCCATTCGGCGGTGACGGCGACGTGCGATCGGACGAAGAGGGGCAGCAGGAGGACCTCGGCCGGACGCGAGCTGCCGTTGAGCTGCGGCATGGTGGTGCCCCGGTTGAACCAGACACCCAGATCGAGCCGGCGGACGATGGCAGCGGTCGTGCGGGGCCGAAAGGGCGAGCCCGGGCGGATATGGTCCCAGTGCGGGCGCGCCAGGACCTCGTCCTTCTGCGCGGAGGCCGGCAGCTGCGCCGGCGGGACGAGGGATGTATGCACGTCGATGCGCACCGGGCTCGTAGGCGTCGGGCCCCAGAGGCAGATCACGTGGCGGGCCGGCACCGTCTCGGCACGGAAAAAGCCGCTGAGGTCGAGCAGCGCCTGCCGTGCCCCCGCCTGCTTGGCCCTGCCCAAGAGCCAGAGTGTCACTCGGTCGACGTCGAGCGGTTCGCTGCGGAAGCCGACCAGCTCCACATTGGTACAGGGGCCGAGATCGATCGCCCATGAGAGAGCTAGCGCTTCACGGGCGTCGTCCAGCGCCTGCTGGTCGGGGTGCACCCCGCGGGCGATCCGGGCCTGGTACAGGCCGCTGTACTTGTTCAGGCCCGGGTAGGACGGGTACTCGGCCGCCTCGGCCAGAGCGTTCAGCTCGGCCAGGACCTCGTCGGTGACCTTCCCCATGTCGATGGTAGGCCGCTCCATCCCGCCATCCTTTTCCAGCTATGAAGTGGAAAATGGTAGCGGCCGCGGGTCGGGCAAGCCCGTAACCTCACGACGACGTCAGATGCACTTGAAGTAGTCGAAGGGCTCCAGGCAGGTGCGGCAGCGCCAGTGCGCCTTGCACGCAGTTGAACCGAACTCGCTGACTTTCTCGGTGTCGGTCGAGCCGCACCGCGGGCACGCGATGTCCGGGTCGGCGGCGAAGAGGGCGGCGCGGCCTTGCGCGGCACCCTCGGCCGGGGGCGCGATGCCGTATGCGGTGAGCTTGGCGCGGCCCTCGGCGGAGAGCCAGTCGGTGGTCCAGGAGGGGGTCAGGACGGTGGTGACGCGGACGGGCCCGACGGCGGCACGCAGGAGGGCCGTCTCGACCTCCAGCTCGATCATGCGCATGGCGGGGCAGCCGCTGTAGGTCGGGGTGATGACGGCCTCGACCTCGTCCGCCGCCGTCAGGCAGACGTCACGGAGCACGCCGAGGTCGGCGATGGTGAGGACGGGGATCTCGGGGTCGGTGACGGCCTGCAGCGCCGCTCGGGCGCGGCTCAGGCGGTCCTCACCATTCCCGGGCATCGGGATAGGCGCGGGGCAGCGCCTGCATCTCGGCCAGGATGTAGCCGAGGTGTTCGCTGTGCATGCGACCGCTTTTGCCGCCGCGCTGCATCCAGCCGTCGGCCGGGCGCTCGAGCCGGGCCTCGTGCAGCACCTCCTCGACGCGCTTGTCCCAGCTGTCCTGCAGCGAGGCGAGGTCGGGGCCGATGCCGGCCGCGTGCATGGCGCGGTCGACCTCGTCGGGCTCGAACAGCTCGCCGGTGTAGCCCCAAAGGCGGTCGATCGCCGCCTGCATGCGGCGGTGGCTCTCCTCCGTGCCGTCGCCGAGGCGGATCACCCATTCGGCGGCGTGGCGGAGATGGTAGCGGACCTCCTTCGAGGCCTTCTCGGCGATGCCGGCGAGGCGCCGGTCGGCCGACTGCGTCAGCGCCCGGTAGAGGTCGTGCTCGAAGGCGGCGACGAGGAAGAGGCGGCCGATGGTGAAGGCGAAGTCGCCGTTCGGCAACTCGGCGATGAGCGCGTTGCGGAAGTCCTGCTGGTCGCGGTGATAGGCGAGGTCGTCCTCGCTCCGCCCCTTGCCCTCGATCTCGCCGGCGTAGGTGAGGAAGAGGCGCGCCTGACCGATCCGGTCGAGGGCAATGTTGACGAGCGCCATCTCCTCCTCGAGCTGCGGCGCCTTGCCGACGAGCTCCGAAAGGCGCTGGCCCAGGATCAGCGCGTTGTCGCCGAGCCTGAACAGATAGTCGAGCCGCTGCCGCTGGTTCTGCACCGGCGTCCTCACATGTGCTTCACGTCGTCGGGGATCGAATAGAACGTGGGGTGGCGATAGATCTTGTCGTCCGAGGGATCGAACAAAGCGTCCTTGTCCTCGGCGGCCGAGGCGGTGATCGCGGCCGACGGCACCACCCAGATCGAGGTGCCCTCGCCGCGGCGGGTATAGAGGTCGCGCGCGTTCTCCAGCGCCATCTCGGCGTCGGGGGCGTGCAGCGAGCCGCAATGGCGGTGGTGCAGCCCGTTGCGCGGGCGCACGAAGACTTCCCACAAGGGCCAGTCCTGCTCCATGGGCTCAGGCCGCCAGCTTCTGCCGCGCGCGGCGCTTCTCGGCATGGGCGAGTGCCGCCTCGCGCACCCAGCGGCCCTCGTCGTGGGCGCGGTTGCGCTGTTCCAGGCGCTGCCGGTTGCAGGGGCCGTTGCCCTTCAGCACCTCGTGGAACTCGGCCCAGTCGATCGGCCCGTGCTCGTAGTGGCCGGACGCCTCGTTCCACCGCAGCTCGGGGTCGGGGACCTTCAGGCCGATGCGCTCCGCCTGGGGGACGGTGACGTCGATGAATTTCTGGCGCAGCTCGTCGTTGCTGACGCGCTTGATCTTCCACTTCATCGACTGGACCGAATGGATGCTGTCCTTGTCCGAGGGGCCGAACATCATGAGCGAGGGCCACCACCAGCGGTTCAGCGAGTCCTGGGCCATCTGCCGCTGCGCCGGGGTGCCGGTCGCCATCGCAATCATGATCTCGTAGCCCTGGCGTTGGTGGAAGCTCTCCTCCTTGCAGATGCGTACCATGGCGCGGGCGTAGGGGCCGTAGGAGCAACGCTGCAGCGGCACCTGGTTCATGATCGCCGCCCCGTCGACGAGCCAGCCGATGGCCCCGATGTCGGCCCAGTTCAGCGTCGGGTAGTTGAAGATCGAGCTGTACTTCGCCCGGCCGTCGAGCAGCTGCTCGATCAGCTCGCCCCGGGACACGCCCAGCGTCTCGGCGGCGGAGTAGAGGTAGAGCCCGTGGCCGGCCTCGTCCTGGATCTTGGCCAAGAGGATGGCCTTGCGGCGGAGCGAAGGTGCCCGGGTGACCCAGTTGCCCTCGGGCAGCATGCCGACGATCTCGGAGTGGGCGTGCTGGGCGATCTGGCGGACGAGGGTGCGGCGGTAGGCGTCCGGCATCCAGTCCTGCGGCTCGATCTTGCGCTCGGCGTCGACCGCGGCCTGGAAGCGTTCGACGCGCCACTCGTCCTCGGCCGAGGGAGCCGCGGCCTTGCCGATCCTGCCGTCCAGACCCTGGGTGTACATCGAGCCTCCGCGCCGATCCGGTGGGAGTTGGAACAATCTGGAATATGGCACCGATGGTGCACATCGTCCAAGGCCCGCGGCGTTAAGATGCGGTCAGGGGAGCGGCATGTCGGCAGGCGGGCCGATGCCGACACTGCGGGCCGCCTCCTGCGCCTCGGCCAGGGCGAGATACCATGCCTTGCTGCCGGGTTCGGGGTCGGGGCGGAAATAGCCGCCGAGGAGTTGCTCTTCACGACCATGGTCGGGGCGGTCGTAGCACCAGCTCCAAGCCAGCGTCTGATAGCACAGCACGACCTGCTGCGGTCCCGGCGGCGGCGGGGGCGGCTGGGTGCAGGCCGCGAGGGCCAGGAGGACGAGGCAGGTCGAGCACGGCGCTTGCATGGCAGGCGACGGGTGTAGCGCCGAATCGCGGAAGATTGGTTAACGTGGGTGCCGCCACCCCGGCAGGAGGACGCGTCCATGCGCTTTACGGCCCTTCTCGTGTGCATCGGCCTGCTCGGCGGCGTGGCGGCCGCGCGGGCCGCCGATCCGGTCGGATCGGTGACGCGGCAGCAGGGGAGCGTGGTCGTGCTGCGCGGGACGGCACCAGAGCCGCTGATCGTGGGCTCGTCCGTGTTCGCGGCCGACAATGTGCGGACCGGGCCGGCGTCGAAGGTGCGGATCGAGGGCGGCGACGGGCTCGTCATCGTCATCGGGCCGGCCAGCGAGGTGATGATCGCCCGCTATGTCCGCGAGCCCGGCCATGGGCTGGTCGAGGCGGCGCTGAGCCTCGTGCGGGGGATCGTGCGGCTGGTCGGCGAGCCGACGGCGGGGCCGCGGCGGATCGAGGTCGACACGGCGACCGCCCTCGCCTCCGTGCGCTCGACGGACTGGCTGGTCGACCTGACCGAGAAGGGCACGGGCGTCTTCGTCGCCCGGGGCTCGGTCGAGGTCCGCGGGCGGGCTGGAGGTGCGGTGGTCCTCGCTCCCGGCGAGGGTACCGACGTGGCGGCGGGGCAGCAGCCGACAGCGCCGAAGCGCTGGGGGGCGGCGCGCCGCGACGCGGCACTGGCGCGAACGGATCTGTGAACCTCCGGGCAGCCGGGGTCGGGTTCTGGCCGCGGCTGTCGATCGGGCTGGCGGTCGGGCTGCTGGCGCTGGCCGGCATGGCTCTGCCGCCGGTGCGCTCGCTGGAACTGATGTCGCTGGACTGGCGGTTCCGGGTGCGCGGGCCGGTGGCACCCAGCGGGAAGGTCGTGCTGGTCGTGGTCGACGACCGGACGATCGCCAAGGTGGGGCGATGGCCGCTGCCGCGCGAGGTGCTGGCGACGGCGGTCGACAGGCTTGCGGCCGGCGGGCCGAAGCTCGTGGCGCTCACACTGCTGCTCAGCGAGGCCGCACCGGGCCTCGAGAGCGATCTGCGGGCGGCGTTGACCGAGGCGCGGGACCGGGCGGATCCGGACGTGGCCCGCCGGATCGATGCGGTGCTGGCGGCGGGCGACGCGGATGCGCGGCTGGCGGCATCGATCGCGCGGGCGAACGAGGTTGTGCTGCCTTACGCCTTCCTGCCGGGCGGTGCGGGTGCCACCACCGGCATGGTGCCGCCCTGGATCGCGGCGACGGCGTTTCCGGTCATCACCGGCATGCCGCGGGAGCCGCAGGCGCGGGCGCAAGCACTGCTGGCGCCGGCCCAGGGGATCGCCGGGGCGGCCCTCTCGAACGGGCACACCAACCTGCTGCTCGATACGGACGGGGCGCTGCGCTTCGACCTGCCGGGCGTGGCGTTCGGCGACGACGTTTATCCGTCTCTGGCGCTGGAGACGGTTCGCCTGTTCCAGAGTGTGCCGCGGGCGGACATGGCGTTCCGGGCCGGGGCGGCGATCGATCTGGGCCAGCGCGCGCTGCCGTTGGACGGCGACGACCGCTACCTCGTGGCGCCGCTGGGCCCCCGAGGTACGCTGCCGGTCTACAGCCTGGGCGACGTGCTGGACGGTCGGGTCGGCGCCGACGCGCTGCGGGGCCGGATCGTGGTGCTGGGGGCGGATGCGGAGGGGGCCGGCGCCCATTTCCGAACCGCTTTCGGCAGCGGCGTGTCCGGGGTCGAGCATGTCGGCACGGTGATCGAGAACATGCTGGGCGATACCGGCCTCGTGCGCACGGCGCCGGTGCGGGCCGCCGAGATCGTGGGCATCCCCCTGCTGGCGCTGGGGGCGGCCTTCGCCGCGGGCCGGCGCTCGCTGCCGGTGTCGCTGCTGGCCATGGTCCTGCTGGCGGCGGCCTGGGTCGGTCTGGCCCTCTTTCTGTTCCTCGACGCGCGGGTGTGGCTGCTGCTGGTGCTGCCCGTGCTGGCGGTGGCGGTGGCCGGCGGGACCGTCGAGGGCTTGCGGATCCTGGCCGACCAGCGACGGCGGCGGGCGCTGGAGCGGCAGCGGGTCAATCTCTCGCGCTACTTCGCCCCCACGCTCGTCGACCGGCTGGCGGCGACGGACCGGGCGTTCGCGGCCGACCGTGGGCTGGAGGCGGCGGTGATGTTCGTCGACATCATCGGCTTCACGGCGGCCAGCGAGCACCTGTCAGCGGCGGCGGCGATGGACCTGCTGCGCGCCTTCCATGCCAGGGTCGAGACGGCCGTGTTCGCCCACCTCGGCATGGTCGACAAATACATGGGGGACGGGGCGCTGGCCGTGTTCGGCGTGCCCGATCCGACCGGGACGGAATCGGCCGATGCGGTGCGGGCGGCGCGGCGGCTGATCGCCGAACTGGCGGCGTGGAACGTGGAGCGGACCGCGGCAGGCGACGCGCCGGTGCGGATCGGCATCGGCCTGCATCTGGGGCCGGTGCTGGCCGGCGACATCGGCGGGCCGCGGCAGGTCCAGTACACGGTGATCGGCGACACCGTGAACGTCGCGAGTCGGCTGGAACATCTGACCCGCGAGTGCGTGGCGGCCGTCGTGGCCTCCGACGCGCTTGTCGAGGCGGCGCGGGCGCAGGCCGAGGACCGGCTTCTCGACGGCTTCGAGCCCCTGCCGGCTCGGCAGGTCAGGGGCCGGGCGGGCGAGCTTCGGCTCTGGCGCCTGCCCGCAGCGGCTTGACGCGTCCGTCCGGGGGCACGATGGCTGGCCCGCGCTCAGCCCGAGGGGATCACGATGCGACTGCTGCTCCTGCTCTCATGCCTGGCCCTCGCCGCCTGTGCCAGCAGCGGGACCGCACCGCAGGCGACCGACACCAGCAATGTCGGGGCCGCACGCCAGATGCTCGCCGCCCAGTCCCGCGGCGGGCCGGTGCCGCTCGTCGTCGCGGGGCCGACGGGTGGGCGGACGGCATCCAGGGTCGGCATCGAGGCGGGGCGAGGCGTGCGTGGCCTCGCCGTGCGGTTCGTGCCGATGCCGCCGGTGGCAGGCCAGGGCCGGCTCGTCCTCTGGTTCGATCCGCCGGCGGCCACGACGTCGGACGTCGTCTGCTCCCGCCTCAACGGGTCGTCCGTCGCCGAGGGCACGCCCAGCAGCCTGACGGCCGTCTGGTGCGTGGACGACAAGCCGGTCGCCGAGGTGAACGGCTCGATCGAGGGTACCGGTGCCGACCAGGTCGACCGCCTCGTCTGGCGCTCGACCTCGCGCCTCTTCCCCGACGACTATCAGGACACCTACGGCTTCAATCTGTTCGGCAACCGGGTGAATTTCGGCGGCTGGTTCGGTCTGTAGTCCTCGCGGTAGGCAGCGTACCCGTCGGACGGCGCCGGCGAGGCCGCCGCCGACGCGGATTTACTGGCAGGTGATTTAGCGTCGAGGTCGGAACCGGGCTGCGGCCATCGGGCCGAGCCAAGGTGCGGGCGGCGTTGCGCGGGCATCGGGATTGCCTAAGTTGATGCCATAGCCCGCCGATCGAGCGTCGTTGAATCCATGACCGTCACACCCTCCATTTCCACTCGCCGCCTGCTTTTGCGGCCTTGGCGCGACGGCGATCTGCAGCCATTCGCGGCGCTCAATGCCGACCCGCGGGTGACCGAGTACTTTCCGGAAACGATCGACCGGGCAGAGAGCGACGAGACGGTCGCCTATATCCGCGAGCATTTCGAACGGCACGGCTTCGGGCCATGGGCGGTCGAGGAGTCGGCCAGTGGCGAGTTCATCGGCTGTGTCGGCCTGCTGGTGCCGAGCTTCGAGGCGCCGTTCATGCCCTGTGTCGAGATCCTCTGGCGTCTCGCGCACGAGCATTGGGGCAAGGGCTACGCGACCGAGGCGGCGTCGGCGTGCCTCGACGAGGCTTTCGGCCCGGTGGGGCTGGACGAGGTCGTGGCGTTCACCGTTCCGGGCAACCTTCGCTCGCGGGCGGTGATGGAGCGACTGGGCATGAGGCACGCGGCAGACGAGGACTTCCTGCACCCCGAGGTGCCGGAAGGCCATCCGCTGCAGCTGCACATGCTCTACCGGCTGTCGCGGGAGGCGTGGGCCAGCCGCAGGTCGTAGCGAGGCCGCGTCAGTATTTCAGGCCGGTGTCGCAGAGCACGGTGGCGACGGTCCCGTCGGCCGGCAGCCGGCCGGATGCCAAGAGCGAAGCGGCAGCGCAGACATTGGCGGCGGCCGAGTAGCCGACATGCAGGCCCTCGCGGGTCGCCAACAGGCGGCGCCAGTGCCCGACCTCCTCGTCCGTCACGGGAAGGGACAGGTCCATGAGGCTGCCGTCCCAGTGCGGGGGCACGCTGCCGTAGCTCGTACCCTGGACGAGATGGCGTGGCTTGGTGACCGGCAGGCCGGCGAGGGGCCGGCAGCCTTCGGGCTCGACGGCGACACAGATCAGGCCGGGGTGCCGCTCACGCAGGGCGGCGGCGACGCCGAGGAAGGTCGCACCCGTGCCGACGGCGGCGACCCAGGCGTGGAGGCGGCCACCGCACTGCTCCCAGATCTCGGGGGCGGTCGTGTCACGGTGCGCCTGCACGCCTTCGGCTGCATGGAACTGGTCGACATAGTAGCCGCCCCGTTCGGCCGCGATCTGCCGGGCGGCATCGGCTGCGGCGGCCACGTCGGCACCGGTGACCTGTCCCGGGGCGCCGTCGATCTGGGGGACGAGCACGACCTCGGCACCGAGTGCTTCCAGCATCCGGGCGCGCTGCGGGCTGTTGCCGGCCGACATGGTGACGACGAGCGGATGGCCCAGGGCCGCGCAGACCACGGCCAGGCCCGCACCCATGTTGCCGCTGGTCATCTCGACGACGGGAGCCCCAGGGGCGAGCCGGCCGTCCTTGCGCGCGGCGAGAACGATGGCGCGGGCGGCGCGGTCCTTGATGCTGCCGCCGGGCTGCATGAACTCGGCCTTCGCCAGGATGCGGCCGGGCCCCGGATGGACGCGATCGAGGGCGATCAGCGGCGTGCGGCCGATCAGGTCGAGGGCGGAGGTCGAGACCGGCGGCAGCATGGGCGGACCCTCAGGCCCTGGCCTGCTCCTGAAAGGCGGACAGGACGCGCTCGGCGGCCCATGGTGGGGTGACCTGCCCCTCGGCGACCTCGCGCTCCAGCTCCGGCAACAGGTCACGGACCCGCGCGTCCGCGCGCAGGCGGTCCATGAGCCGGTCCTCCATGACGGACCAGAACCAGCGCACCTGCTGCTCGCGCCGGCGGGCGGCGAAATCGCCGGACGCGGCGAGCTTCTGGCGGTGGTCCTCCATCATCGTCCACAGCTCGGGCAGGCCGTCGCCGGTGAGGGCGGAGACGGGCAGCACGGTCGGCTGCCAGGCGGGGGTCAGCGGCTCGATGATGCGGAGCGCATTGCGGTAGTGCTGGACGGCCATCTCGGCGCGGAGGCGATTGTCGCCGTCGGCCTTGTTGACGGCGATGAGGTCGGCGAGCTCGACGATGCCCTTCTTGATGCCCTGAAGCTCGTCGCCGGCACCGGGCAGCATGAGGGCCAGGAAAAGGTCGACCATGCCGGCGACGACGGTCTCCGACTGGCCGACACCCACGGTTTCGACCAGCACCACGTCGTAGCCCGTGGCCTCGCAGAGCAGCATCGTCTCGCGGGTCATCCGGGCGACGCCGCCCAGATGGCCCGAGGAGGGCGAGGGACGGATGAAGGCGGCGGGATCGACGGCGAGGCGGGCCATGCGGGTCTTGTCGCCCAGGATCGAGCCGCCGCTGCGCGAGCTGGAGGGGTCGACCGCCAGCACGGCGACGCGGTGGCCCATGCCGGTGAGGCAGGTGCCGAAGGCGTCGATGAAGGTGCTCTTGCCGACGCCCGGCACGCCGGTGACGCCGATGCGCCGCGCCTTGCCGGTGTAGGGCAGCAGGGCCTGGAGCAGCTCCTGCGCCCGCGCGCGGTGATCGGGACGCGTGCTCTCGATCATGGTGATGGAACGGGCCAGCACGGCCCGTTCGCCGGCGCGCAGGCGCGCCACCATCGTGTCCAGCTCGAAGGCCGGAGGTACGGCTCGCATCGCCATCGAAAGGTCGCTCAGGCGGCAGCGGCGCCGCTGTGGCCCAGATGCTCGCGTAAGCGGACGAGCAGGTCGATCGCGGCGTCGGCGATGATGGTGCCGGGCGGGAAGATCGCCTCGGCTCCGGCCGCCTTCAGCGCGTCGTAGTCCTGCGGCGGGATCACCCCGCCCACCACGATCATGATGTCGCCGCGACCCTTCTCGGCGAGGGCCGACTTCAGCTCTGGCACGAGTGTGAGGTGACCGGCGGCGAGGCTCGACACGCCGACGATGTGGACGTCGTTGTCGACCGCCTGCTGGGCGGCCTCGGCCGGCGTGGCGAAGAGCGGGCCGATATCGACGTCGAAGCCGAGGTCGGCGAAGGCCGTGGCGATCACTTTCTGGCCGCGGTCGTGCCCGTCCTGGCCGATCTTGGCGATCAGGATGCGGGGGCGGCGGCCCTCGTCGCGGGCGAAGGCCTCGACCAGCTGGCGCGCCTCTCTGATGCTCACGGGCTCTCCCACCTCACGGCCGTAGACACCGGCGATCGAGCGGATCTCGGCGACGTGGCGGCCCCAGACCTTCTCGAGAGAACTGGTGATCTCGCCGACGGTGGCGCGGGCGCGCGCCGCCTTCAGCGCCAGATCGAGGAGATTGCCCTCGCCGGTCTCGGCACAGCGGGTGAGCGCGTCGAGCGAGCGGCGCAGGGCCAGCTCGTCGCGGCTGGAGCGGAGCTGGTTCAGCTTCTCGATCTGCCGCGTGCGGACGGCGGAATTGTCGACCTTGAGGACGTCGACCTTCTCCTGCCGTTCCAGGCGGTACTTGTTCACGCCGACGACGGTCTGCTTGCCGCCGTCGATGCGGGCCTGGGTGCGGGCGGCCGCCTCCTCGATGCGCAGCTTCGGGATGCCCTGCTCGATGGCCCGCGCCATGCCGCCGCTGGCCTCGACCTCCTCGATGTGGGTCCAGGCGCGCTTGGCCAGCTCGTAGGTGAGGCGTTCCACGTAGTAGCTGCCGCCCCAGGGGTCGATCGAGCGGGTGATTCCCGTCTCCTGCTGGATGAGAAGCTGCGTGTTGCGGGCGATGCGGGCCGAGGCGTCGGTCGGCAGGGCCAGCGCCTCGTCGAGCGCGTTGGTGTGCAGCGACTGGGTCGCCCCGTGGGTGGCGGCCAGCGCCTCGATGCAGGTGCGGGTGACGTTGTTGTAGACGTCCTGGGCGGTGAGCGACCAGCCCGAGGTCTGCGAGTGGGTGCGCAGGGCCAGCGACTTCGGGTTCTTGGCGCCGAACGGCCGGACGAGCTTCGCCCAGAGGAGGCGGGCGGCCCGCATCTTCGCCACCTCCATGAAGTAGTTCATGCCGATGGCCCAGAAGAAGCTGAGCCGCGGCGCGAAGTCGTCGACACCCAGACCCGCCGACTGCCCGCAGCGGATGTATTCGATGCCGTCGGCCAGCGTATAGGCGAGCTCCAGGTCGGCGGTCGCCCCGGCCTCCTGCATGTGGTAGCCGGAGATGCTGATCGAGTTGAACTTCGGCATGTTCGCCGCGGTGAAGGCGAAGATGTCCGAGATGATCCGCATCGAGGGGGCGGGCGGGTAGATGTAGGTGTTGCGGACCATGAACTCCTTGAGGATGTCGTTCTGGATGGTCCCGCTGAGCTTGCCGTGCTCGACGCCCTGCTCCTCGGCGGCGAGGATGTAGAGGGCCAAGACCGGCAGCACGGCCCCGTTCATGGTCATCGACACGCTCATCTGGTCGAGCGGGATGCCGTCGAACAGCGTGTGCATGTCGAGGATGGAGTCGATGGCCACACCGGCCATGCCGACATCGCCCGAGACGCGGGGATGGTCGCTGTCATAGCCGCGGTGCGTGGCGAGGTCGAAGGCGACGCTGAGCCCCTTCTGCCCGGCGGCGAGGTTGCGCCGGTAGAAGGCGTTGCTGTCCTCGGCCGTGGAGAAGCCGGCATATTGCCGGATCGTCCAGGGCTGGGTCGTGTACATGGTCGGATAGGGGCCGCGCAGATAGGGCGCGATGCCGGGCCAGGTATCGAGGAAGTCGAGGCCGTCGAGGTCGGCCGCGGTGTATACACCCTTGATGTCGATGCCTTCCGGCGTCGTCGTCGCCGCCTCGCCGGTGGCGGCGGGTGCGGGCTTCGGGCCCAGCGGCAGATCGGCGAAGTTCGGGATGCGGCTCATCGTGCATCTCCCTGCGCGACCACGAAGTCCTGCAGATCGGTGAGGAACGCAACCGCGTCCATGCCGAGGAAGGCGAAGCGGTCGATGCCGGCGGCCTCGTAGGCAGCACGCTGCTCGCCGGGCTGGCCCATCAATACCACACTCTTCGCCCCGGCCTCGCGCAGCGCCTTCGCCGCGTCGACCGCCAGATCGGCATAGACCTTGTCGCTGGAGCAGAGCACGGCGACGGGTGCGTTGGCGCCGCGGAACGACGCGGCGGCCTCGCCGGCGTCGGCCACGGGTCCGCTGTGGACGGTGGCGATGCCGCCGGCGGTCATCAGGTTCGAGGCGAAGGTGGCCCGCGGCGTGAACTCGGAGGCGGGGCCGAGCTCGGCCAGGAACACGGTAGGGCGCGTCGCGGCGGCGTCGGCCTTGTCGCGGAGGGCCTCGAACGCCTCGCCCAGGCGATGCGGCCGGAGCGGCCGGATGGCGGACGGTTGCCGCTGGACGGCGCCGATCCGGGTGCCGGCGGCGGCGACGAGTTCCGCCGGCCAGGGGTCCACCGCCTCGGGCACGTGCTCGACGAGGGTGGGGAACTCGCTGACCCCGGTGACGGGATCGCGGCGGCTGGCGATGCCCTTCTGGCGGGCGGCGCAGGTGGCCTCGACCTTGTCCTGGACGAGGCCCTGGGTGAGGGCGGCCGCCATGCCGCCGGCGCGCTCGATCTCCTGCACCAGCGCCCAGGCGCGGGCCGCCAGCTCCTCGGTCATGGTCTCGACGTACCATGAGCCGGCGGCCGGATCGGTGACGTGGCCGAGCGCACTCTCCTCCTGCAGCACGTGGTGCGTGTTGCGAGCGACGCGGCGGCCGAGCGGCGAGGAGTGGCCGAGCGAGGCGTCGTAAGGCAGGACCGAGATGCTGGTCGCCCCGCCGGCGGCGGCCGCGAAGGCGGCGACCGTGGTCCGCAGCATGTTCACCTGCGGGTCGCGGCGGGACATCATGCGGGTAGCACTCTCGGCATGGAGTGCGGCCGTCACGCTCCCCGCCGGCACGCCGCTCGCCTCCAGCACGCGGTCCCAGAGCCGGCGTGCCGCGCGCAGCTTCGCGATGCAGAGGAAGACGTCGGCGTCGGCCGCGAAGGCGAGGTCGATGAGCTTGGCGGCGGCGGCCGGAGCGATGCCGGCCTCGTCGAGGGCGCGCAGATAGGCGATCCCGGTGGCGACGGCGGCGGCGATCTCCTGCGCCTCGCTGGCCCCAGCGGCGTGGTAGGGGCGACCGTCGGCGAGGAGGACCGAGGCGCGCGGTGCCTCGGCAGCGGCACGCTGTGCCAGCTTGACGGCAGCAGCGAGTGCCGTCGCAGGATCGAGCGCTGCGCCGATGACGGCGACTCCGAGCGGATCGGCACCGAGTGCCACGGCAGCGGTCTGCTTCCCGGCCAGAAGATCCAGCAGCCAGGGACCGATTTCGGCGAAGCCGGCGCCGGGCTCGATGGCGACGGGGGCAGCCGAGAGATCGATGCCATCGAGCAGGGCCGCGAGATCGGCCGCAGATTGCACGAGCACGCCGTTCGGCTCGGCAGCACCGCCGGCGAGGGCGTCGTCGATCTTGAAAGCGATCGAGGTCATGCCGTGCTCGAGATCCTCGAGCGCATGGGCGTTGGCGGTGCGCGGATCGGGGTGGGCGTGGCGCTGGCGGCTGTCCCAGCCGCCAAGCTGGGCCGAGCCAATGGTCCCCCCGGACGCAGCATTGCCGCGATGGTAGAGCGGCTGGACGGCGATGCCGTCATAGGTCTTCTTGACCAGCCGCTTGTCGAAGTCCGCGCCCTGCAGGACCTTCGCGACGAGGGTCCGCCACGCCGCTTCGTCGGCCGCCGGGAAATCCGCGGCAAGTGCCAGATCAGTCGGCATAGGCCCCCCAATCAAGCCGTGCTTCCAGATCGGGAAAGATGCCACGCGTCGGCCGGGTATGCCAGCCGCCGTTGCCGCGACCTTATGACGGCACCTCGCGAGCGGTTTTGTGACAGTGGGTTAGCGGAAATGGATACACCGTAGCGTGAACCCCCTCAGGGCCGGGTCGAAGGCATTTTCGCTTTTGCGCATGCAGCCTGGGGTGTATGAAGAAGGCAACCTGCGAGTGAGTATGATCAGGCCGCAAACCCGGCCGGGGGTTGCGGTCCCTTAAACGTTGGGGCCTGCATGAGCGGATCCGCGTCGAGCCCGTATCCTCAGAACATCGATCCCTACAGCCCGGCCGAGGGCGGCATCGACATCAAGGCGCTGCTCGGCATCCTGAAGCGCCGGAAACGGGTGATCATCGCAACGATCGTGCTGCTGACCACGCTGGCCGTCCTGGCCGGCCTGCAGCTCACGCCGAAGTACACCGCGAAGTCGCTGGTCATGATCGACCCGCGACAGGCCAACATCCTGGACTTCCAGCAGGTCATCCAGGGCCTCGACACCTCGTCCTCGACCGTCGAGACACAGATCCGCGTGCTCACCTCGCGCGAGCTGCAGGAACGCGTGATGGAGCGGCTCGGCCTGTTCGAGAGCCCGGAATTCAACGTTGCCCTGCGCAACCCGAAGTCGACGGATGGCGTGACCGTCAAGGCCGGCGGCCCGATGGAGACGCTGTTCTCCTGGGTGCCGGACCAGTGGCTGATCGCGACGGGCCTCGCCGACGAGCCCGTGCCCGAGGTCGACGACACGGTGCCGGAGCTGGTCCACGAGGCGACCATCGACAGGTTCAACAAGGCACTGAAGGTGACGCAGGAGGGCCGCTCCTACGTGCTGGCCATCAGCTTCACGTCCGAGAGCCCCGTACTTGCAGCGAAGATCGCCAACACGCTGGCCGACACCTACGTGCAGTCCCAGCTCGACAACAAGGTGACCGAGACGACGAAGGCCACGGGCTGGCTCGGCGGCCGGCTCGAGCAGATGCGCGACGAGGTGCGCCGCTCCGAGGAGGAGGTCGAGCGCTACCGCCGCGAGCACGGCCTGGCCGACGTCCAGGGTCAGGCGCTGAGCGAGCGCGAGCTCTCCGACCTCAGCGCCCAGCTCGTCGCGGCACGGGCCGAGCTCGCCGAAAAGCAGGCGAAGTACCAGCTGGCCGTCAGTCTCGGCGGCAGCGGCGGCAAGGACCTCGACACCGTCGGCGACGTCATGATGTCGCCGACCATCATCAATCTCCGCGAGCAGGAATCCCTGCTGCTGAAGGAGGAGGCGGAGCTCCGCACCTACTACGGCGAGAAGCATCCGCGGATCCAGAATCTGCGCACCGAGAAGGACAATCTCGAGCGGAAGCTGGCGGCCGAGGTCGCGCGCATCATCAAGAACCTCGGGAACGACGTGCAGATCATCAAGACGCGCGTCGCCTCGCTGGAAACCGAGATCGGCGGGCTCACCAACCGCAACAGCTCGGACCGCGAGACCGAGGTGCAGCTGCGCGAGCTGGAGCGGGAAGCGGCGGCGAACAAGGGCCTCTACGAGGCGTTCCTCGCCCGCTACAAGGAGACCCAGGACCAGCAGGACATCGTCGAGGCCGACTCGAAGGTGATCTCGGTGGCCGCCCCGCCGAGCCGTCCGAGCACGCCCGGCCCGCTGCTGTTCGGCGCCGTCGGCTTCACCGCCGCCACCATGCTCGGCACGCTCCTAGCTCTCCTCCTGGAGCGCCTCGACAGCGGGCTGCGCAGCGCCAAGCAGGTCGAGAACGTGACGGGGCTGCCCGCCCTGGGCCTCGTCCCGCGCCTGGAGCGCCTGAAGCGGGGGCAGAAGCCGCACCAGTACCTGATCTCGAAGCCGCTCTCGGCCTATGCCGAGGCGATCCGCGCGACCTACACGGCGATGCAGCTCTCCGACGTCGACAATCCGCCGAAGGTCGTCCTCGTCACCTCCTCGCTGCCGCAGGAAGGCAAGACGACGCTGGCGCTGAGCCTCGCCACCTTCGCCGCCCGCTCGTCGCAGCGCGTGCTGCTGATGGATCTCGACCTTCGCCACCCGAGCGTCCATCGCGACCTGATCGAGGAGCCGGAGACCGGTTTCGTCGAGTACATGGCCGGCGAGAAGACGCTGGAGGAGGTCATCAAGCACGACGCCGAATCCGGCATCTACTATCTGCCGGTGAAGCGCCAGACGGCGAACCCGACGGACCTTCTGGGCAGCCAGAAGATGAAGCAGCTGATCGCGACGCTGCGCGAGGCCTTCGACTACATCGTGATCGACTCGGCACCGCTGCTCGGCGTGACCGACTCGAAGGTCGCGGCGCTCCTCGCCGACAAGGTCGTCTTCGTCACCCAGTGGGAGAAGACGACCAAGGACACGGCGACCAACGCGCTGGCCCATCTGCGCGAGATCAAGGCCAGCATGGCGGGCGTGGTGCTGACCCAGGTCGACGTGCGCAAGCACGCCCAGTACGGCTACGGCGACGTCGGGCAGTACTACGGGAAATACCAGAAGTACTACGTGAACTGAGGTGGCTCTCGGGCCGGCGGCGTTGAGTGCCGCCGCCCTTCGTCCTAGTCTCCTTGCGGCGGTGGCACCCGCCTAGCGAAGCGACGGCGCCCTGCCGTCAAGCCGCGGGGAATGGCATGGATACGGCGCGCGTGCTCGTCGTCGATGTCGGCGGCAACAACGTCAAGCTGTACGGCCATCTCGCGGACCAGCGCGCCAAGGTTCCCTCCGGCAAGTCGCTGACCCCCGACGTCATGGTCGACGAGGTCAGGAAGGCGACCTCCGGCTGGGGCTTCGACCGGATCACGATCGGCACGCCTGGTGCCGTCGTCGACAACCGCACGACCGTGGCCCCGATCAATCTCGGGGGCGGCTGGGTCGGCTTCGACTTCGGTGCCGCGTTCGGCGTGCCCACCCGCCTGATCAACGACGCCGTCATGCAGGCGCTCGGGTCCTACGAGGGCGGCAAGATGCTGTTCCTCGGCCTCGGCACCGGTCTCGGCGTCACCATGATCGTCGACGACACGGTGGTGCCGCTGGAGGTGGCGCACCTGCCCTACCGCAACGGCCGCACCTACGAGGACCATCTCGGCAAGCGGGGTCTCGATCGGCTCGGCCGGTCGCGCTGGGAACGCTACGTGCACAAGGTGGTGGCGCTGTTCGCCGCCGCCTTCGTAGTCGACGACATCGTGCTGGGCGGCGGCAACACGAAGGAGCTGAAGAAGCTTCCGGCCCTCTGCCGGCGAGGCGCCAACGACCTCGCCCGCCGCGGCGGCGAGCGCGTCTGGGCCGATCCCCTGCTGCGGATCTAGGCCGCCTTCGCCTTGCGGCGGACCTCGCCTACCTCGGGATTGTCGGCGTGCAGGAAACGGCGGCCGCAATAGAGGCACTCGGCCTCGCCGCCGGCGGGGACGGGCAGGTAGACGTTTGGATGGCCGAGGAGAGGATTGCCGCCGTCGCAGTGGACCTCGAGATCCGGGGTGATCACGATCTCGCGGCCGTTCCCTTCCAGATAGACCTCGTGCGGCATCGGCAGCTCCGCTAACTCTCGCCGCCCGAGCGGACGAACTCTGCACCCGGAAGGCCCCTGCCATGCCCCTGCTCGAGCCGCAAGCGAACAGCGCGCGGCGCGACGAATTGCCGAGCTGTGCCGTCCGCCTGGAAGGCCTGACCAAGGTCTATCGCGGCGGCGCCCGTCAGCCCGAGAAGCTGGCGCTGGACAAGGTCGATCTCGAGATCCCGCGTGGCGGCTTCTTCGGCCTGCTCGGGCCCAACGGCGCCGGCAAGTCGACGCTCATCAACATCCTGGCCGGTCTCGTCATGAAGACGGCCGGCCGGGCCGAGGTGTTCGGGATCGACATCGACCGCAACCCGCGCCGCGCCCGGCGGGCGATCGGCGTCGTCCCGCAGGAGCTGAACCTCGACGCCTTCTTCACCCCGCGGGAGGCGCTGGACCTGCAGGCGGGACTCTACGGCGTGCCGCGGGAGCGTCGCCGGACGGACGAGATCCTGGCCGCCGTCGGCCTCCTCGACAAGGCCGACTCGTACGCGCGCTCGCTTTCGGGCGGGATGCGCCGCCGCCTCCTGGTGGCGAAGGCGCTGGTCCACAGCCCGCCCGTCATCGTGCTGGACGAGCCGACGGCGGGGGTGGACGTCGAGCTGCGCCGCTCGCTCTGGCGCTACATGCGCGAGCTCAGCGCCACGGGCGTCACCGTGATCCTCACCACGCACTATCTGGAGGAGGCGGAGGAGCTCTGCGACCGGATCGCCATCATCGACCGCGGCCGCGTCGTCGCCTGCGACGCCAAGACGACGCTGATCCGCCGCCTCGACGAGAAGGAGCTGACCATCGTGCCGGAAGCCCCGCCGGCGGCCCTCCCGCCCGGTCTGGCGGCCCTCGGCTGCACCCTCGACGAGGCGGGGCGGCTGCATCTGCGCTACCGGCCGAGCCAGGCGCGGGTGGGCGAGCTGCTCGACCGCGTGCGCGACGCCGGCATCACGATCTGCGATCTGGCCACAAGGGAGGCCGATCTCGAGGAGCTCTTCCTGCGCCTGACCTCGCCGGCTACGGCCACGACCTGAGCCGATCCGACCGGAAGGGCTTGGATTGCGCGCCGCGAGCCGCTATATCCCGCGCTCGCTTGTGCCCGTAGCTCAGTCGGATAGAGCGTCAGCCTCCGGAGCTGAAGGTCGCGCGTTCGAGTCGCGCCGGGCACGCCAAGCTTCTCAGACAATGCTAATGTAGAAAGCCGGTCTGGGGATGCGCTGGGGAAGCACCTGAGGACTGACGCCTCGGCCCCATGAGCGTCCGTACCGATGCCCGAAGAGCTGTGCGTGGCGCCGAGACTGCTGCATTCACGCGATCGTAAGGCGGGTGGCAGCGCGCAACATGTGATCATGCACTTACCCAAGAATGGAAGTGGCCACCGGTGCGGACGATCTCACCGGTGGCTAGGCCCCGCGGGAGTTTGTGCTGGCGAACGGTTTCGGTAGGACCGGACCGAGGCGGTCGGCGGCCACGACGAGCATCATGGGGTGGGTCTGCCCATGAGACACCTTGTGTCCACCCTGGAGTTTTCAGGCGGGGATATTGAGCGCGCCTCGGTGTCGGTCGGGTTGATAGATTGTTGCGTTTTGCCAAGCGCGCCAGAGGACGCGGATCCATGCGCGGGCGAGGAATGCGGACGGCATGTGGATGCTTGCAGCCGCGATGCCTGGCCCTGGCGCAGATGGTTCGAGCACAGGTGCAGGCGTGGCGGGAATTGTCGGCGAAGCAGGTGATGGCGGCGCGCAATCGCCGGTTGCGGGCCCATCGGCGTGTGACAACTCGGCTTTTGCCGGAGGCGTGAGTAACGGGACAGACGCCGGCCTCGGCGGCGAGTTGCTGCTCGGTCGGAAAACGTTCCCGGACCGAGCCGAGTTCGGCGATAATCTGGGCGGCGCAGATGCGGCCTGCGCGCGGGAACGACATGATGATCTGGCCGTCGGGGTGGTTGGTGACGGCGTGCTCGATGCGCGAGGAGAGCTTGGCGATCTCTGGGACGAGGCGCTCGAGGATGGCGACGAGGGCGCGGACGAGCTCGCCCCCTCCGGTGGCTTCGCCACCGGCTGCTTTGCAGACGGATCGCCAAGGGGCGATGGCATCCGTTTCGGCCTCGCCAGCCAAGCCGGTTGGTGCGGCACGCAGCTTGGCCAGCAGTTCCGCGGGCGAGCGTCGTCCGCACTAGGCGTGCTGAGCCAAGAAGCTTGCCAAGCGCTTTTCGCCCAGGCGCACGGCGACGTCGGGGGTGGGATAGCGAGCGAGGAATGCGAGCGCGATCGGGCTTGCGACGTCGGCGAAGATGACGGCAGCACCTGGCCAGAAGCTGTCGAGCAGAGAACGGAGCTGGTTGCTCAGTGCCACACGCTGGGCGACGAGGTCGTCACGGCCGCGAACCGAGGCGCGCAGTGCCTTGATGTCGTCGGCGGCGGGCAGCAACGGCCGGAACCAATGTCCATCGGTCCGCAGGATGTCGGCGAGCATGTAGGCATCGCCGGGGTCCCACTTGCCGCCGGCGGTCCCGTAACGGGGCCGGCAGGCTTTGACCACGTTGGGATGGATCGGCACGACCGGATGCCCGGCCTCGACGAGAGCATCGACGATCAGCCCGGACGGTCGCTCGATGGCGATCGGCAGTTGTGCCGCGGGAGCGATGCGCCCGAGGCGCGCGACAGCTCGCGCAACCCGGCCGCATCGTGGCTGACCTCCAGGCGCGTGATGACTTGGCCGGCGTCGTCGACGATGCAAACGGCATGGGCGACGGCGCCCCAATCCAGTCCACCATGAAAGATCATGGGCCGATCTCCCCGACTTGCGGTAGGCTCGCTTGGGCCGGGAGAACGTGCGGATCGCTCACTGATCGGCGCTCTGGCTGGCCGGCTCTGGCGCATCACTCTGTGGTCCGTCCTGGTCTCCCGGCACCTGCCGCGCGGCGGGTCTCTTGCGGGCCGTCCAGCGGCAAGCCAACCAATCCGTCACGGCAGGCGCTCGGGCTGTCGTACACTACACCGCTCCGCGGCTCCGCGTCCGACAGCCCCAAGGTGCACCAGTGAGCCTGCCGGATCTGCTGCTGCGGAATGTCCGGCCGATGGGCGGAGATGCAGTCGGACTGCTCGTGCGGGACGGGCGGATCGCCGCCATGGGTCCGAACGTAAGCGCTAGGCCCGAGACGGTCGCCGAAGACGGCGAGGGTGCTCTGCTGCTGCCGGGGCTGATCGACGCCCATACCCATCTCGACAAGAGCTTCATCGGTTATCCTTGGCAGCCCAACGGCGGCGGGCCCGAGATCATCGACTTCATCGAGAACGAGCGTCGCCTGAAGGCGAGCCTGAATCTCGATGCGACTGCCCAGTCCGAGCGGCAGGTACGAGCGTCCGTGGCGCGCGGCAGCACCTGCATTCGCTCCCATGTCGACGTCGATCCGCAGGTGGGCGTGCGGAGCGTCGAGGGCGTGCTCGCGACCCGGGAAAAACTCGCGGGGATCGTCGACATCCAGATCGTCGCCTTCCCGCAATGGGGCCTGCTCAGCCGGCCCGGGACCGCGGAGTTGATGGAGGAGGCGCTGCGGCTGGGGGCCGACATCGTGGGCGGGCTCGATCCCTCGGCGATCGACCGCGACCCGAAAGGCCAGCTCGACCTCGTCTTCGCACTGGCCGAGCGGTTCGGCCGCCCGATCGACATCCACCTGCACGAGCCGGACCATCTTGGCGCCTTCACGCTGAAGGAGGTCTGCCGCCGCACGCGGGCACACGGCATGCAGGGCCGGGTGATGCTGAGCCACGCCTTCTCGCTGGGGGCGGACGATCCGGATCTGGTCGCCGAGCAGGTCGAGGCCCTGGCCACTTCCGGGGTCGCCATCATGACCACCGGACCCGCCGGCTGGCCCGCCCCGGCCGTCGCTCAATTGCAGGCCGCGGGGGTGACCATCTGCTCCGGCAATGACGGTATGCGCGACGCGTGGCAGCCCTTCGGCGACGGCGACATGCTGGCCCGAGCCAACGCCGTGGCGCAACGCAACGAGTTCCGCCACGACGAGGAACTGGCCCTGGCGCTCGACACCGCCACCGGACATGCGGCGCGCGCGATCGGCCTCGACGACTACGGTCTCCGCGTCGGCGCCCTGGCCGACTTCTTGCTCGTCGACGCGGAGACGGTGGCCGAGGCGGTCGCTTCGCCGCCGGTGCGCAAGCTGGTGGTCAAGGCAGGCCGCATCGTCGCCCGCGACGGAGAGGTGGTCGGCCTGCCGAACTGATGGGCAGCCCGTGATCCAGCCGGCCCTCGACATACGCAATCTCAGGATCGAGTTCGGCAACCGCTGACGGCGCGGCGCTCGACCAGCGGGTCGCGGCCCTCGGCGACGTGACGCCGGCCCTCCGTCGGCATCTCCCGGGCCCGCACCAAGCTGATCTCCGGGTAGCGTCCGACACCCATGTCGCGCCTGCGGTAGTCGATCCGATACCAGAGCACCCGGGCCCGGGCACCGGACGGCCTTAGGATCGGCCGCAGACACCGCCGCCTGCACGGACTGGTCATGAGCACCCCGATCGCCGTGTCCTAGTCCCAAGAACAGTCCCACATCTGGCAGCTTACCACGAACAGCGACGGACGCCGACGAATGTCAGCAAGAACATCAATGGAGGACACCCCCTCCGCCACCCTACGTAACCCACTCGAATTGCTTGCTGTCTTCGGACCTGCCGGAGAGCGGTGTGTGACACTGTGTAAATGCCCGGCGGGGACACTGGACGTGCCTCACAACGGCTATATCCTGAACAAGCTTCAGGGTTGGTACGTTCGCCCGAGAGTGCCGGTGTCCCTGGTGGCTGGCGTCGGCAAGACGCACGATTCATCGAACGCCGATTTTCGGGTCGGCCCCGGAAACGCTTCGATCTGGGCCAGCGCCGACAATGGGAAGTCCACGCCTTCCTCTCGGTAAGTCTCGATCATCGCGTCGGAGAGGGCATGAGTCATGTGCCGGTCTGTGGCGGAATGGGCGTGCGCGCAACCTACGGGGTTGCGCCCAGTCCGGTGTCATGGTCCTCCAGCCACCGTTCCAGCCAGCGCGTGTGGAAAGCACCCAGAGCCACTTCGGTGTCGGTGGCTAGAGCACGATGCAGCGGTACCGTCGTGCGGACGCCGTCGATCTGCAGCTCGCGCAGGGCGGCCGCGAGGCGGGCCAGGGCGCGGTCGCGATCCTCGTCCCAGACGATCAGCTTGCCGAGCAGCGAGTCGTAGAAGGGGGGGATCTTGCAGCCCGGAAAGAGGAGCGTGTCGAAGCGGACGCCGTGACCGCCCGGTGTCCGCAGGCCGCTCACGGTGCCGGGGCACGGGGCGAAGTCGCGTGCCGGGTCCTCGGCGTTGATGCGCACCTCGATCGCATGGCCGCGGGCATGGACATCTTCCTGACGCAGCCGGAGGGGCCGGCCGGCGGCGATCTCCAGCGTCGCGCGGACGATGTCGATGCCGGTCACCATCTCGGTGACGGGATGCTCGACCTGCACGCGGGTGTTCATCTCGAGGAAGTAGAACGTCTCGGCCGCCTCATCGTAGAGATACTCGATGGTACCGGCGCCTCTGTAGGCGACGGCTGCGGCGAGGCGGGCGGCCGCGGTGCGCATCTCCTCACGCACGCGTTCCGGCACCGCAGGCGCGGGAGCCTCCTCCCAGACCTTCTGCCGCCGGCGCTGAAGCGAGCATTCGCGCTCCAGCAGGTGAACGGCGGTCGCACCGTCGCCCAGCACCTGCACCTCGACGTGGCGGGCGCGTTCGACCAGCTTTTCGACATAGAGGCCGCCATCGCCGAAGGCCGCCAGCGCCTCGGCCGCCGCCTGCGGCCAGAGGCGCTCCAGCTCCGCCCGGTCGCGGGCGATTCGGATGCCGCGACCGCCGCCACCGGCGGCCGCCTTGAGCAGGACGGGGAACGCGCCGGCGTCGCCGCCGAGGGCAGCGACCGCTTCATCAAACCTCTCGACGCGACCGTCGCTGCCCGGAACGGTGGGGATGCCGAGCCGGGCGGCGGTCGCCCTCGCTACGGCCTTGTCGCCCATGAGCCGGATGGTCGACGGCGACGGGCCGACGAAGGTCAGTCCTGCAGCCTCGACGGCTTCGGCGAAGTTGGCGTTCTCCGACAGGAAACCGTAGCCGGGGTGGACGGCGTCGCAGCCGGTCGATCGGGCGGCGTCGATCAGGGCCCCGATGTTCAGGTAGGACTTGGCGGCGGGCGGGGGGCCGATCGGCACGGCCGTGTCGGCAAGCTGGACGGCCAGTGAGTCGGCGTCGGCGGTGCTGTGGGCCTGGACGGTCTCCAGGCCCAACTCGCGGGCAGCACGGATGATCCGGACCGCGATCTCGCCGCGGTTGGCGACCAGCACACGCTTCAGGTGGCGGGTCAGCCTTCCACCTCGGCGACCGGCTGCTCGGCGTCGACGGCGTCCTCGTTCTCCAGGAGATAGCGGACGAGCGTGCCTGAGACTTCGGCCTTGATTTCGTGGAAGGACTTCATGATCTCGACCAGCCCGACCGTGTCGCACTCGGCGACGGGATCGCCGGGTGCCTTGTAGGGCGGTTGGTCGGGTGCGGGGCGGATGTAGAACGTCCCCGGCAACGGCGAGAGGATCTGCTTCAGCGCCACGAAACGCGAACTCCGGGTCCGGACTCACTCATCGCGATGGGCGATGGCCATGTTCTGCACCAGCATCTCCTGGCCGCGGAAGAGTGCCGCCACCGTGTTACTGCTCGCCGCCTTGAGCTGGCCGAACATGTCGACGAAGGGTGCGTCGGACAAAAACGCGTGCGCGTCGGCGTTGCTGTCGAACCAGAGCTCGAGGTTCCAGTCATAGTTCAGCATGTGCTCGTTGGGCAGGCGCCCGACCATGCCAAGCAGGATTGTCTTGCCGACGCTGGTGCCGAAAACGTGCTCGCGCAGGAGCGGATGCCGGCCGAGATCCGCGAAGCGGGAGGCGTACCACTCGCGGATCGCCGCGGCGCCGTCATTCGCCATGCCCATGGCGATGAAGCGAGTGATCGTCCCGTCCTCGCGGGTGCGGTAACCGCGGCGGAAGCTGCTGAAGCGGGCGGGGTCGTCGACGTCGAACTGCATCTGCTCGGTCAGCGCGATGCCGGGCAGCGTGCCGGGATCGAGACCCATGTTGACGAGGCCGTCACCGAGGAGCGCCCACCCGGTCGGGTGGTTCCAGCACTCCACCATGTCCTCCCAGCTGTCCCAGTATTCCTGGGCGCAGCGGAAGAACTCGCCGTGACTTGCCGCCGGCTGGTTGGCGACGCGGCGGTTGATGTTGTAGCGCACGATCTTGTGGGCGACCTTGGCGAGGTTCGTGTGGATGCCGAGGTACCAGGCATCGAACTGCTCCGCCGTCAGATGCTTGGGCAGGGTGATCACCCAGTTGAAGGCGATCATGCGGGCGTCTCCTTCTGCGGTCGCAAAAGATCAAACATCAAAGGGGTTTGAAATCAAGCCGCCACCGGGGGCTCGATCGGGCCTCCACTTGGTCGTTGCAGCCAGCGGCCGGCACGGGTCGCACGGCGCCTTGACACCGGTTAAACCGCCCGCTTAGCGTAGATAAAAGTTCCTGTTCTTTTGTGTGAGCAGAAGCGGAGCCTGCGCAGGCTCACCGCCGGCCGTTGCAACCACGACGAGGAGGTACGCAGTGAGAACCCGCGCATTCCTGGCTCTAGCGGCATCCGCCATGCTGGCTGCGTTGTCGACGTCCGCCTTGGCGGAGGGCACCGGCAAGCTCGAAGGCGACGGTGCGGAGCTCGTGATGTTCACCATCACCAGCTCGAACATCTACGGCGCCAACCAGATTTCCGGCGCGAAAGCGGAAGCCGAGCGTCTCGGCTACAAGCTGACCGTGCTGGAAAACAGCTTCAGCCAGCCGGAGCAGGACCAGCAGGTCCAGCAGTACATCGCGAGCGGCGCGCAGCCGGCGGCGATCATCTTCTGGCCGTGGGTCGCGGAAGCGGCACTCAACAGCGTGCGCCAGCTGTCCGAGGTGGCTCCTGTCGTGATGCTGACCCAGGAGCCGAACGAGCAGTCCTGGCCCTACGTGAAGGCCTATAGCGGTGCGAACCAGATCCTGATCGGCCAGACGCTAGGCCAGATGATGATCCAGGCCCGCGAGGCGGCCAAGGCCGCCGGCATGAAGTTCAAGAGCGAGAACGGCAATCTCCTGATCTTCCAGCATCCCGAAGGCGAGAAGACCGGCACCGAGCGGCTCAAGGGCTTCGAGCAGGTCACCAAGGATCAGCCGTTCAACATCATCCACCTCGAATACGGCGCCAACAGCCCCGAGACCGGCTACCAGATCGCGAGCCAGGTGATCCCGAAGTACAAGGGCCAGTTCGACTTTCTCTTCGTCAGCAACCAGCAGGCGGCGAACGGCGTCATCCGAGCGCTGAAGGAGAACGGGATCGTACCTGGCAAGGACGTCTACATCGTCTCCGGCGACTGTTCCGGCACGCTGGATGCCGTGAAGAACGGCGAGACCTTCGGCACCGGCATCCAGCCCGCCGCGGTCGAGGGCACGCTGGCCGTGCGCACGGCGGCGAAGCTCATCGCGACGGGCAAGGTCGAGGGCGACGTGATCCAGATGCAGGTGACGCCCGAGCCGCCGGCACTCGAGATGACCCCGCCCGCGAAGTACAACTACATGCCGCACGCGCCGGCGATCGGTGCCGAGGGCATCGCCAAGACCAACATCTGGGGGCACTCGGCCGACCAGATCTGCGCCGGCGGCTGATCTCGCCGGTCGACGTGATCGAAAGGACGGCTGCGATCGATGCGGACCCGCGGTCTCGACTGCGGGTCCGTCAGCTTTCGAAGCGCTACGGCAGCGTGCAGGCGCTGGATTCCGTCGATTTCGAGCTCCGCGCCGGCGAAGTCATGGCGCTGCTCGGCGAGAACGGGGCCGGCAAGAGCACGCTGGTAAAGGTGCTCTCGGGCCTCGTGGTGCCCGACAGCGGCACGATCGAGATCGACGGCCGGGTGGTCGACCTGCATCCGGCCGCCCGATCCCAGGCGGCCGGCGTCGCGGTCGTGCATCAGGAGTACAGCCTCGTCCCGGCCCTGAGCATCGCCCAGAATCTGATGCTGGGTCAGGAGGGCGAGCCGGCCATCTGGCTGCCGTGGAGGATCAAGGCCAAGGCCCGGGCCCTGCTCGAACAGGTGGGGCTGGGCCATCTCGATCCGGGGCTGCGCGTCGAGCGCCTGTCCGTCGCCGAGATGCAGCTGGTCGAGATCGCCCGGGTGTTGGCGCGCGATGCCCGCGTGCTGATCTTCGACGAGCCCACCGCGGCCCTGGCGGACAAGGAGATCGCCCGCGTCCTCGACGTCATCCGCGGGCTGGCGGCGCAGGGGCGCAGCATCATCTACGTGACCCACCGGCTGCCCGAGGTCTTCGCCCTCGCCGACCGGGTGACGGTGTTCCGCAACGGCCGCAGCCTGCCCGCACGGCCCACCTCGGAGCTGACGATCGACGGGGTCATCTCGCTGATGCTGGGGCGCGAGCTGGACACGATGTACCCGGCGCGCGGTGACGTGAGCGCCGCCCCGCTGCTGACGGTCATCGACCTGCTGGCACCGGGACTCGAAGCGCCGCTCAGCTTCGGCCTGCGGCGGGGCGAGATCCTGGGACTCACGGGACAACTCGGCAGCGGGGCCAGTGCCGTCGTGCAGTCGCTCGCGGGCATGCTGCCGCCGGAGGGCGGCACGGCGACCCTGGTGGGCAGGCCGATCTCGCTCACCGACCGGGCGGCCGCGCTAAGGGAGGGCGTCGCGTACTGCTCGGCCGACCGCAAGCTCGACGGGATCTTCGCCGGGCGGCCGATCCGCGAGAACCTGTCGAGCCCGTGGCTGGACCGCGTGTCGTCGCACGGCGTCATCGCCCGCCGGGCAGAGTCGCAGCGAGCCCACGAGGTGGCGAAGCGATTCGCCGTCGATGCGAAGCGGCTGTCGAGTGCGGTCGGCGCCCTGTCGGGCGGCAACCAGCAGAAGGTCGCGGTCGGCAAGTGGCTGGGCATCGAGCCGCGGGTCATGCTGCTGGAAGAGCCCACGCGCGGCGTGGACGTCGGTGCGCGGGCGGAGATCTACCAGCACCTGCGGGATCTGTGCGCGACGGGCCTGGGGATCGTCGTGGCGAGCAGCGATACGGCCGAGATCCTGGGCCTGTGCGACACCATCGCGACGTTCTACAGGGGCCGGATGACCGCCCTTCTCCCGCATCAGGACTGGACCGAGGACAGCCTGCTGCGCGAGGTCATGCACCAGGAAGCGGCATGAGCCGGGCCACGGTCACGACGACGCCTGCCTATGTCGGCGGGACGGTCGCCGCGGGGGGCAACACCGTCCCGGCGTGCCGGCCCGATCGTGCGGCCCTCGCCGTCATGGCGTGCCTGGTGGTCACCCTCGCTGCCGCGGCCCTGGTTACGCCGAGCTTCCTCACGGTCGACAACGCGACGGCGATCCTGCGCAACGCCGCCATCGTCGGCATCGTGGCCGTCGCCATGACGCCGATCACGCTGAGCGGCAACTTCGTGTCGCTGGCCATCGGCGAGTCGGCCATGCTGGCGATGGTGGCTTTCGTGGCTCTGCTCGGAGCCGGGGTACCCGAGTTGCCGGCCATGCTCGCGGTGCTTGCCGTGCTGATGGCGACGGCGGCCCTGCAGGGCGTGCTGGTGGCGGTGGGGCTCAATCCGATCATCACGACGCTGGCGGCCGGTGCGATCATCTTCGGGGTCGTCGCCCAGGCGACGGGTGGCGGGATCGTGCGCACCGGCGTCGACGCGATGCCGACCTGGGGCACCTCGCGGATCCTCGGCATCCCGGTGCAGGTGCTGGTCTTCCTGCTGTGGACGGCGCTGGTCACCCTGGTCATGGGCCGCACCGTGATCGGGCGGCAGATCATCCTGGTCGGCGCTAACCGGCGCACGGCCCGGATCAGCGGGATCAGCACGACACGCGTGACGTTGGTGGCGTTCGCCATCTTCGCCGTGGGGCTCGCGATCGCCGGCATCCTGAACGGTGCCGCCTTCGGCGAGGCGACGGCCCAGAGCTTCCGCGATCTCTCGATCGACGTGATCGCCGCCGTGCTGGTCGGCGGAACGGCGATCCAAGGCGGGCGCGGCTCGCCCTGGCAGAGTGCCGTCGGGGCCCTGCTGATCGCGGTCGTCGGCAACGTCATGCTGCTGAACGATTTCTCGACCGGCGGAAGGCGCGCCTTCGAGGGTGCGGTCGTGGTCGGCATCGTCGTTCTGCTCGACCTGTGGCGGCACCGGCAGGGGGGACGCTTGTGAGCGGCGGCTGGCGCTACTCCCAGGGGCTCACCTACGTGTTTCCGCTGATCGTGCTGGTAGCGACGTGGCTCGTGATCGCCCAGTTCAATCCGAGATTCGTCGGCCTCGGCAGCATCTTCGGGGTGGTCCAGGGCTTCGGTCTCGTCGGCCTCGTGGCTCTCGGTCTGGCGGTCACCATCATCGCCGGCGAGCTGGATCTCTCGGTCGGCTCGATGGCGGCGCTGGCCGGCGTCATCGCCATCCTCTGTACGCCGCTCGGCACGGTGGCGGCGATCCTCATTCCCACCCTCGTGGGCGTCCTGTTCGGGGCGGCACAGGGCAATGCGATCGGTTGGCTGCGCATCAACAGCCTCGTCTTCACGATCGGCACGCTGATCATGCTGCGTGGCATCGCCTATCTGGCGAGCGGGCATGCCCCGATCAGCGTGCCCAACGATCTGATCACCGTCACCGACCCGCTGATTGCCCGCTACAAGCTGTTCGGCGTCAACGTCGCGACACTGGGCAGCGTGGTCGCGCTCGTCGTGTTCGTGCTGACCGGCCTCTTCCTCGCCTACACGCGCTGGGGGCGGGAGATCCACGCCATCGGCGGTGCGCGCGACGAAGCGCTGGCGGCCGGTGTGCCGCTCGTCCGGCCGATGGCGGTCGCCTTCGCGTTCTCCGCGGGGTGCGCCAGCCTCGCCGGGGCGATGGCCACGCTGCGGGGCGGGACCGCGGCACCGCAGAACTACGAGGACCTGCTGCTGAGCGGTGCCGCCGCCGCCCTGCTCGGCGGGATCTCCCTCTATGGCGGCCGCGGGACGGTGCTGAACGTCGCCCTGGGCGTGGCGATCCTCTCGGTCATCAGCGCCGGCCTGTCGCCCTTGGGCACGCCCGCCTCGATCATCCAGCTCGTCACCGGTGCGCTCCTGCTGACGGTCGTCGGCCTCGAATACGTGGCGACCGGCCTGCTTCTGAGCCGCACGGTGTTCGGGCGACGGCTCTTCACCCCGGACTGAACGACGGAGGACGCGACATGGCAGGACGCCTGGCCGGTAAGATTGCGATCATCACGGGTGCTTCGACCGGAATCGGCTCGGCGTCGGCACGGCTGTTCGTCAGCGAGGGGGCCAGGGTGATCGCGGCCGACATCAAGCCGCCGGGCGAGGAGCTGGCGGCTGCCATCGCCCGGCACCCGGACCAGCTGAAGGCGATCCACCTCGACATCCGCAAGCCAGAAGCCTGGGCCGAGGGTCTGGCGACCTGCGAATCGACCTTCGGCCCGCCCGGCATCCTCGTGAACAATGCGGGGGCGCTCGGCACCGGCAAGCCCGTCCATGAGGAGTCGGTCGAGGCGATGCTGGCCGCGTTCGAGAGCAACGTGCTCGGCATGTTCCTCGGCATGAAGACGGTGCTGCCCGGGATGATCGCCCGGGGTGGGGGTGCGATCGTCAACGTCTCCAGCGTCTGGGGCTGGTCGGGGGTTGCCAACAACGCCGCCTACCAGACGGCGAAGGGTGCGGCGGTGATGCTGTCGAAGAACGCCGGCGTCACCTACGCGCCGCACAACATCCGCGTGAACTGCCTGTTGCCCGGCTATGTCGACACCCCGATGTCGCGCGGCGTGACGCCGGACGAAGCCAAGATGCTCGTCGCCTTCACCCCGCTCGGGCGGCGTGCGGAGCCGCACGAGGTGGCACCGATGATCCTCTTCCTCAGCTCCGACGAGGCGAGCTTCGTCGCTGCCGGCAACTACATGGTCGACGGAGGCATGGCGGCCCTATGAGCCCGACCCCGCACGAGATCTTCAAGCTCGGCGACTTCGCGCTGGATTGCGGCACGACGCTGCCGGATGCGCACATCGCCTATGCCACCTACGGCACGCCGAACGCGGCACGCGACAATGTCGTGGTGTTCCCCAGCTGGTACCTAGGCAGCCATGCCGACATCGAGTGGTTCATCGGCGGGCCCGACAAGCCGATCGACAGCACGAAATACTTCGTCATCGCGCCCAGCATGTTCGCCAACGGCCTCTCCAGCTCGCCGTCGAACACGCCGGCACCCTACGACCATGGCCGCTTTCCGGCGATCAGCATCCAGGACAATGTGAGGGCCCAGCACCGCCTGGTCACCGAGCGGTTCTCGGTCAGCAGGATCCAGCTCGTCATCGGCGGCTCCATGGGAGCCTTCCAGGCCTATCAGTGGGCGCTGGCCCATCCCGACCTCGTCCTGCGGATGGCCGCGATGTGCGGGTCGGCGCGCTGCACGCCGCACTGCTACGTGTTCCTCGCCGGGGCGAAGGCGGCCCTGCTGGCCGATCCCGCCTACGCCGGTGGCGACTACACGCAGCAGCCGGCCGCCGGCATGAAGGCGATGGCGCGGGTGTGGGCCGGCTGGGCGCTGAGCCAGACCTTCTACCGCGAGCATCTCTACCGTCGCATGGGCCACGACACCGTCGACGGCTTCCTGATCAACTTCTGGGAGGCGTTCTGGCTCAACTGCGATGCCAACGATCTCCTGAACCAGCTGGAGACGTGGCAGTCGGCGGACATCAGCCGGACACCGGGCTATGGCGGCGACCTCGGCAAGGCGCTGGGGGCGATCCGTGCCAAGGCCGTGCTGTGCCCGGGCGAGTCGGACCTCTACTTCCCGCCAGCCGACATGCGGTCCGAGGCGGCGCAGATGCGTGATTCTGAGCTGAGCGAGATCCCGGGACCGTGGGGCCACTTCTCCGAGGTGGGGATCGACCCGGACTGCAACCAGTACCTGACGCGTGCGATCCAGTCGCTGCTTGCGCGCTAGATGCCGACTCGACGCAGGGCGGGCTCGGCTTGACAGCGCAGCCGGCCCATCCGTATGTCAAACATCAACATCATTTGATTTTTTGCGTAGGATGACGGTTCATGGCGACTGTTGAGACCGCCGGTGCCGGCGCTCCGCTGGAGCGCTTCGGTCACGTCATCGCCGGGGCCGAGGTCTTCCCTGCCGGCGGGCCGACCTTCGTCTCGGTCAATCCGACGACCGGCAAGGCGTGGGCGGAGTTTCCCCTCGGTGACGCCGAAACGATCGAGGAGGCGGTCGCCGCGGCGGCCGCAGCGTTCGAGGATCCGCGCTGGGCCGGCCTGTCCGCGACGCGCCGTGGGCGGCTATTGATGCGCTGGGGCGATGCGATCGCGGCCAATGCCGAGCGCATCGGGCGCCTGGAGTGCACGCAGAACGGCAAACTGCCGGCCGAGATGATCCTGCAGAGCAAGATCGTCTGCGACTGGCTCTATTACTATGGCGGCCTCGCGGACAAGATCGAGGGGCAGGTCATCCCCTTGGACCGCACCTCGGTCCTCAACTACACCCGACGCGAGCCGCTGGGCGTCGTGGGGGCGATCACGCCCTGGAACTCCCCGCTATTCCTCACGATCATGGCCGTGGCACCGGCATTGGCCGCCGGCAACACCGTGGTCATCAAGCCCAGCGAGATTACCCCTGTCGGTCCGATCTTGGCGGCGAAGCTGGCGGCCGAGGTCGGCTTTCCGCCCGGGGTGATCAACGTCGTGGCGGGCGAGCGCGCCGCGGGCGAGGCGCTGGTTGACCACCCGCAAGTGGCGAAGATCGCCTTCACCGGCGGAGTCGAGGGCGGCCGCGCTATTGCCCAGCGCGCCGGGCGTCGGCTCGCCAGGGTGACCCTGGAGCTGGGTGGCAAGTCGGCCAACATCGTCTTTCCGGATGCACCTTTGGAGCAGGCGAAGGCGGGACTCCTCGCCGGGATCTTCGCCGCCGCCGGCCAGACTTGCGTCGCCGGCTCGCGTGCCCTCGTCCATGCGAAGCTGTTCGACGAGCTAGTGGATTGGGTGGGGCAGCAGGCGAAGGGCATCCGCCTCGGCAGTCCGTTCGATGCGGACACCCAGATGGGTCCGGTCGCCAGCAGCGGGCAGCTGGCCAAGAACCTGTCGATGGTCGAGCGGGCGCGGGCCGAAGGAGCGGAGCTCGTGGCGGGCGGCGTACGGGCCAGCGTCGGCGGCTATCCCGACGGCTTCTTCTTCGCACCCACCGTGCTGACCAAGGTAGATCCCGCGAGCTTCATCGCGCAGAACGAGGTCTTCGGCCCGGTGCTGTCGGTGATCCCGTTCACGGACGAGGAAGAGGCGATCACCATCGCCAACGCGACGGATTTCGGGCTCGCGGCAGGTGTGTGGACCAGCGACATCCGCCGGGCCCATCGCATGGCGCACAAGCTCAAGGCCGGGACCGTCTGGGTGAACACCTATCGCGGGATGGCCTTCAACAGCCCCTTCGGCGGCTACAAGCAGTCGGGCATCGGCCGTCAGAACGGGATCGAGGCCATGGATGCCTATCTGCAGACCAAGAGCATCTGGGTCGAGCTGAGCGAGGACATCCAGAACCCGTTCGTGATGCGCAGCTGAGACCCGCCATGGAACCGATGAGCAGCCGCGACCGGGCGAAGAAGTACCTTCGGCACTTCGTCGTCGACTTCAAGGCACTCGACCAGGACTTCCCGGACGCGTGGCCGAAGGTGATCGTACGGGGCGAAGGTGCCTATCTGATCGACGAGGACGACACCCGCGTGCTGGATGCCGGGACGCATCTCGGCGCCTGCCAGGTCGGCCATGGCCGGGCGGAGATCGGTGCCGCCATGGCCGCCCAGGCGGGTACCCTGGAGTTCGTCGGCCTCGACGGCGGCGTCACCCACCGGCCGGCGATCGATCTCGCCGAGCGCCTCTCAGGGCTCGTGCCCTGCGAGGACGCCCACCTCTCCTTCACCACCAGCGGCAGCGAGTCGAACGAGCTCGCGATCAAGATCGTGCGCAATTACTGGGTACGCCAGGGCCAGCCGCAGCGCCTGAAGGTCATGAGCCGGCGCGGCAGCTATCACGGCTGGACCTACGGCACGCTGGGTGCCACGGGCATGGAAGGGTTCCGCGTCGGCTTCGGCAACGTGGCACCCGACTTCCAGAACGTCACCCAGCCTTCGCCCGGCCGCTGCGGCCATTGCGGCAACGGCACGCCCTGCAGCCTCGCCTGCCTCGCGGACCTCGAAGCTGCGATCGAGGCCGCAGGACCGGAGACCGTGGCTGCCGTCATCGCCGAGCCCGTGGCCATTCCGCAGGCCGTGAAGGTGCCGCATCCCGACTACTTCACCAAGGTCCGCGCTCTCTGCGACCGGCACGGTATCCTGCTCATCATGGACGAGGTCGTCTGCGGCTACGGGCGCACAGGACGGATGTTCGGCAGCGACCATTTCGGCGTGAAGGGCGATCTCGTCACCATGGCGAAGGGGCTCACCAGCGGCTACGTGCCGATGGGGGCGGTGGCCGTGTCGGGTGCGGTCAACGCCACCTTCCAGGACAAGCCGCTCATCCACCTCAATACCTATGCCGGGCACCCCGTCGGGTGTGCTGCGGCACAGGCCTGCCTCGACATCACTGCGCGCGAGGACCTGGTCGGCAACGCGGCGCGGCTGGAATCGGTCCTCCGGCGCGAGCTGGAGCGGATGAGCCAGGCCGTCTTCAGGCTGAAGGACGTCAGTGTCATCGGCCTCCTGTCGAGCGTCGTGCTCGACATCGGCGATGTGACCGACAGCGATGCCCTCATCCGGCGGATGCGGCACACGGCCTACGACGAGAAGCTGCTCGTGCGCTTTGCCAAGGACGGCGGCGAGATGAGCTGCCACTTCTACCCGCCTTTGTGCGTCGACGAGGACGACGTTGTTCGCGGCGTGGCGGCGCTCGAGCGGACGCTGCGCACCATCTGATCTTCGGAGACCGGCCCCTTGCGCATCGTCGAGATAAGGGAAGCGCCGGTCCGCCTGCAGGCGGACATCCAGAACGCCTATGTCAGCTTCGCCGACCACGACGTGTCGCTGGTGGCGGTGATCACCGACGTCGTGCAGGACGGCAAGCCGCTGGTCGGCCTGGGCTTCAATTCGATCGGCCGCTACGCCCAGGGCGGCCTCATGCGCGAGCGCTTCATCCGCCGGCTGCTCGACGCCGAGCCGAAGAGTCTCCTCGACGACGAGGGGCGACTCTTCCGGCCCGAGGCCGTCCTCAAGACGCTGATGCGGAACGAGAAGCCGGGCGGGCACGGCGACCGAGCCGGTGCCGTCGCGGCGATCGAGATCGCGTGCTGGGACGTCAACGCCAAGCGCCGGGGCGTTCCGGCGCATCGGACGATCGCTGAGCATTTCGGCCGGCCGGTCGCCGAGAACGCCTCGGTGCCGGTCTACGCCGCGGGCGGCTACTATTATCCCGACGACAGCCTGCAGCGCCTCACGGACGAGATGAAGCGCTATGCCGACCAGGGCTACATCTTCTTCAAGATGAAGATCGGCGGGGCGGATCTGGCAACCGATCTGAAGCGGATCGAGGCGGCCGTCGCCGGCGTCCCGGCTCCGGGCACGCTCGCCGTCGATGCGAACGGTCGCTTCGATCTACGGACGGCGCTGGCCTACGGGTCCGCGATGGCGCCCTTCGGCCTGCGTTGGTACGAGGAGGCGGGTGACCCGCTCGACTACGCGCTCAATTCCGAGCTCGCTGCGAGCTACGCCCCGCCGCTCGCCACGGGCGAGAACCTGTTCAGCGCCCAGGACGTGAAGAACCTCGTGCTGTTCGGCGGGATGCGGCCGGGCATCGACTATTTCCAGATGGATCCGGGGCTCGGCTATGGCGTGCTCGAGTTCGGCCGCATGGTGCAGCTGATCGAGGAGCACGGCTTCGACCGGAAGCAGATCCATCCGCATGGCGGCCACGTGATCGGGCTGCACGTCGCAATCGGCTTCGATCTCGGCGGCTGCGAGGCCTATCCCGGCGTGTTCCAGCCGTTCGGCGGCTATCCGGCGGGCTGTGCCGTCGGCGGCGGGCACGTGGCGCCGACCTCGGCACCAGGTTTCGGAATCGAGGAGAAGCTGGAGCTGCAGCCCCACATCAAAGAGCTGCTGCGCTGAAGGCTCCCTGCCCGTCCCGTATCACCGCCTGCTCCAAAGGCTGCAGGTGCCGATCGATCGCGCGCTCGATCTTCTTCTTCTTGCGGGTCCGCAGTGCCGCCAGCGTGTCCTCGTGCAGATCGATGACGGCGTCGATGTCCTCGATCTCCTGAAAGTAGAGCCGCAGCTTCAGGAACAACTGCTCCAGGATCTGGTGCTGGAACTGCGCCAGGGCCCGACTGCGGGCGGCGCGGCCGATATTGTAGTGGAAGAGATGATCGAAGCGGACACGCTGGTCGAGCTCGGCCTGACGATGGTTCCGAAGTTGCTGGATGCAGCCGTCGAGCAGCTCGAAATCGGCCTCGGTGGCCCGCTCGCCGGCGAGGATGGCGAGCTGGATCTCCACCGGCCGGCGCGCTTCCAAGATCTCCGGGACGGACAGATGCAGGTCCGGCGCGCTGAGCGCCATGATTTCCTCGGGGATCTCCGAGGTCAGCACGGTCTGGCCGCCGTTGATGCCCCGCTGCACCCGCAGGACGCCGGCGCGGGAGAGGACTTTCAGGGCCTCGCCGATGACGGGCTTGCTGACCTTCATCGTGCGGCTCAGCGAATCGATGGGCGGCAGACGGTCGCCGGGTGCGAAGGCGCTGGCCCGGATGGCGAAGGTGATCTGCTCGATGACGGCCTCGTGGGCGCGCGCGTTCGCGATGGGATGGAACTCCCAGGCACCGGATTCCGAGCCGCCCGCCGACAGCTCGCCCGGTTCCGTCAACTCGGCGTCGGCGCCGTGCTCAGTCATGATGTCCAGCGCTCCTCGCGTCGGCCGAGAACATAATCATCGGAGGGACCATCAGGAACAGTACGAGGTCAATGCGACCGTATAGTTGGAGCATGGCGACGCCGTCCCGGCCAATGACACGAGCGGTACACTGGGCTGCATCCGCAGCAGGAACCGAGCCCATGTCGTGACTCTGGCGGGAGCTACAACGTCGGATCGTCATCCCCGAAGCACATGAGCGCCCCGTCTGCAGCCAGCGCGGCGTCGCTACCTCCGCTCCATACCGGCCCTTGACAAGAACGTAGCCACCGGTAGCGTTTGAACAAAGCATTTTATGTTTGAGCTTGGGGCGACACCGGAATTCCGGAGCGCGCCTCCGAGGTCGACGCCGTGCAAGAAACCGAGAGGAGCCCCAAGTCATGAGCGACGCCGCGTCCTTGCAGAAACGAGCCGGGATGACCCGCCGCGGCGTGCTCGACACGGCCCTGGCTCTCGGTGCCGTCGCGGCCCTGCCGGCGGCGCCCGCCCTCGCCCAGGCCAAGAAGCTGGTCGTGACGACCATGCCGGGGCCGCGCTGGGAAGGAGCGCTCCGCGCCAGTGCGGCGGCCTACCAGGCGGCCAATCCGGGCGTGGAGATCGAGATCCTGGTCAGCCCCTATGCCGAGCACTATCAGCGCATCGGCACCAGCCTGATCGACAACTCGTCCGACTTCGACCTGCATCTCTTCGACCCGGTCCTGATCGGCCAGAGCTACGCCAAGCTGGCGCCGCTGAAGGACCTGTTCGACTCGGACCCGCAGTGGCGCGATTACTACGTCAACGGAGTACCGTACTTCTATCGGGGCAGCTGGGACTGGGACGGCATGCCCTATGCGGTGGTCCACGACGCCAACTGCATGATGACTTGGTGGCGCAGCGACGTCTTCCAGCAGAACGGGCTGCCGGAGCCGACGAGCTTCGAGACCATCCTCAGCAACGCCAAGGTCCTCAACGGGAAGAAGCCGGACAGCGGCTTCATGACCTGTGCCGGCCGCACCCAGTGGTTCCTCGGCATGACCTTCACGGGCATGCTCCACGCCTTCGGCGGGCGCTGGTACGAGAACGACGTCATGGACGCCTTCGGCCGGATCGATCCGGCGAAGGGCTCGGGTGCGATCCTGCTCGACAGCCCGGAGGCGCTGGCCGCGGCCGACATGCTGCGGCAACTCTCTCAGGTCTGGAACGGCGCCTCGCTGAACGCGCTGGAGTTCGAGAACGCGGAGGCGTTCAAGAACGATATCAGCCACCAGCAGGTGATGTGGTCGGGGTTCATGACGCTGCAGAACCCCAAGGAGAACCCAAAGTACCACGCGGACATGATCAGCCGCGACTTCCCGGTCGGCGGGCCGAATCCGGATCCCACGCGCACCGGCATGAAGGGCGGCTTCGGCCTGTCGATTCCCAAGGCCAGCAAGAACATCGAGCTGGCTTTCGATTTTGCCAAGTTCACGACGAGCAAGGCCAACGCCGAGACCTTCATCAAGGGCGGCGGGCAGCCGAGCAATGTCGAGCTGCTGAACACCTACGGCGAGCAGCAGGAATATCAGGTCTTCAAGTCGATCGCGCAGGGCATCGCGCATGGGCACCATCTGGCGCAGTTCGCCGAGGGGCCGCAGCTGTTCCAGATCATCACCCAACACATGGGCGATCTGGCGACGGGTGCCGTCGGCACGGAGGAGGCCTGCGCCAACATGAAGGACGAAGTGCAGACCCTGTTCCACCGCGCCGGATATCTGTGAGGCGCCGCGGGTCCGACCCGGCATCCGATCGGTGAACGCCGCGTCGTCGGCGGCCGGCGCACCGGTCTGGCGCGGCGACCGATGGGTGCCGGCCCTCATGCTGGTGCCGGTGCTGCTGCTGCTCGTCGTGCTCGTCGTGGGCCCCGTCGTCTACCTGATCGAAACCTCGTTCTACCGGCAGAACCTGTTCGCCACGACGCCGCCGCGCTGGGTGGGACTGGAAAACTACTCCTACCTCATCGAGGGACGGAAGTTCCGGACGTCGCTCTGGCGGAGTGCCACCTTCGCCGGCATGGCACTCGTCCTGGAGATGGTCCTGGGTTTCCTGCTGGCGATGTGGGTCTACCGCCTGCGGCACCTGCCCGGCATGGGGATCGTCCGGACGGCCCTGACGACGCCGATCCTGATCGCTCCCATCGTCGCCGCGGTCATGTGGCGGTTCATGTACCAGCCCGATTTCGGGATCATCAATTATGCGCTGGGCTCGCTCGGCGTCGGCAAGATCGGCTGGCTGTCGGACCGGTCGCTGGCCCTCTTCTCCATTGCCCTGATCGATGTCTGGCAGTGGACGCCCTTCATTTTCCTGGTGGTGCTCGCGGGCATGCACGCCATTCCGGAAGAGTACTATGAGGCGGCGGAACTGGATCACGCCGGGTGGGTGCGGCAAACCCTATTCATCACTATTCCCCTATTGTGGCGGGTGCTCGTCGTCGTCCTGCTCCTGCGACTCATCGATCTGCTCCGAGCGTTCGAGATCATCGTCGCGACCACGCAGGGCGGTCCCGGCGACGCCGCCTACACTCTGCCGGTGCTGATCTGGGAAACCTCGTTCGTGGCCTTTGAGATGGGCGATGCGGCCGCGGCTGCCGTGGTGCTCCTGCTCGCCGTGACCGTGATCGTCACCTTGCTGGTCCGCACCGTGGCGCGGACGGGCGTCGTCGGCCGGCAAGAGCGGTAGCGGCGTGGCCCGGCATCGCTCCGCCTGGTTTGTCCCGCTCGTCCTCGTGGCGGCGACGTGGCTCTTCCCGATCCTGTGGACGGCGGTGACGAGCCTGAAGCCTGAGGGCGGGCTGACCGGCCTCACGCCGACCTTCGTCTTCGAGCCGACGGTCGCGAACTACGTCGATCTGTTCCAGCATCGCGACTATGGCCACTATCTGCTGAACAGCCTCGCCGTCGCCGGCGGGACGACGGCGCTGGCGATGCTGCTGGCCTGCTTGCCGGCCTATGCCCTGGCGCGCGCGACGCTGCCCGGGCGCGAGCAGATCGCGATGTGGATCCTGTCGCTGCGGATGCTGCCGCCGATCGCGACGGTCGTGCCGTTCTACCTGATCCTCAGCCGCACCGACCTGCTCGACACCTACGTCGGCCTCGTGACCGTCTATCTCTCCTTCAGCCTGCCGTTCGCGATCTGGATGCTGCAGGGCTTCTTCGCCGAGGTACCGAGGTCGATCGACGAGGCGGCCGAGGCTGATGGGGCCGGCCACCTGACCATCCTCTTCCGGTTCGTCCTGCCGCTGAGCCGCAGCGGCTTCGCCGTGACGACGATCTTCACCTTCATCTTCGCCTGGAACGAGTTCCTCTACGCGTTCCTCCTCACCAAGGAACGCTGGGTGACCCTGCCCGTCCGGCTCGGCAGCACGATCACGCCTTTCCAGACCGACTGGGGCTTTTTGACGGCGGGTGCCATGGTGAGCTTCCTGCCGCTGCTCGTCGTCGTCTTCTTCCTGCAGCGCGAGATGGCGCGCGGCGTGGCGCTGGGGACGATGCGCTGAGCATGGACCAGGCACCTAAATCCGTGCACCTGAGCGAGGTCAGCAAGACCTACGGCAACGCGGAACGGCCGGCGGTGCGCTCGGCGTCGCTCGACATTCCGGCCGGCAGCTTCTTCTCGATCCTGGGTCCCAGCGGCTGCGGCAAGACCACCCTGCTCCGCATGATCGCCGGCTTCGAGCATCCCTCCAGCGGCCGGGTGCTCATCGGCGGCCGCGACGTGACCGGCCTGCGGCCGCGCGACCGCGGCATCGCCATGGTCTTCCAGGACTACGCGCTTTACCCGCACATGACGGTGGCGAACAACATCGCCTTCAACCTCAAGAACAGGCGCGTCCCGCGGGCCGAGATCGCGGAGCGCCTGATGGCGACGGCCCGAACGCTCCGGATCGATCATCTCCTGCACAAGCGGCCGCGCGAGCTTTCGGGCGGGGAACGGCAGCGGGTCGCTCTGGGACGCGCGCTGATCCGCAAGCCCAGCGTCTTCCTGATGGACGAGCCACTCTCCAATCTCGACCTGAAGCTGCGCGAGGCGATGCGGATCGAGCTCGGCCGCCTGCACCAGCAGGTGGGGGCCACGATCGTCTACGTGACGCACGACCAGTCCGAGGCGATGACCCTCTCGACGGATCTCGCTGTGATGGACCGCGGACGCCTGCAGCAGACGGGACATCCGGCCGAGGTCTATGCGCGCCCGGCGAACACGTTCGTGGCCCGGTTTATTGGAACGCCGTCGATGAACCTCTTCAGGGTCCGGCGGGCGGGGAGGTGGCTGGAGCTCGACGGCGGCGGGGGCCGGCTGCCCGCTCCGTCGGCGCTGCTAGTGCCGGACGGCACGAGGCTCATCGCCGGTCTGCGCGCGCATCAGCTGGTGGCGGGCGCGGCCGGGATTTCGGTGCGCGTCGCGTTGACCGAGCATCTGGGCCGCAGCAACATCGTCGTCTGCGCCCCGGAACGCGGTGTGGAGGCGCTGGTCGATCAGGACGCGATCCAGATCGAGACCGACTCATCGGTGCAGCCTGAACCGGGCACGTCGCTCAGCCTCACCGCCAAACCCGAGGCCATCACGATCTTCGACACCGACGGGCAGGCGATCGAATGAGGTTCGCGCACCGCCGCCAGCCGATTGGGAGACGGCGTTCATGACCGTCAGCGACATCAACTGCGATTGCGGCGAGAGCTTCGGCAACTGGTCGATGGGAGCCGACGACGCCGTCATGCCGCACATCACGACGGCGAACGTCGCCTGCGGTTTCCACGCCGGCGATCCCGTCACCATGATGCGGACGATCGACTTGGCGGTGGCCCACGGTGTGCAGGTTGGCGCGCATCCCGGCCTGCCGGACCTGATGGGATTCGGCCGCCGGCGGATGGAGATCACGCCGGAGGAGGCCTATGGCTACGTCGCCTATCAGGCGAGTGCCCTCTCCGGCCTGCTGGCGCGGCGTGGCCGGAAACTCAGCCACGTGAAGCCGCACGGCGTGCTCTACCTGATGCTGAACGAGCGGATGGACCTCGCCGAGGCGGTGGCCCGGGCGATCGTCGACGTCTGCCCCGAGCCGACGCTCTACTGGCCCGCACCCGTGGCGGGCCGTGCCCTGCCGGAGGCTGCGAGGGCCCAGGGGGTCCGGGTCATTCGCGAAGTCTATTTCGACCTCAGCTACGACGCGCGGGCGCAGCTGGTGCTGCAGCGGAAGAAGGTGGCCCTCGACCTCGACGACCTCCGGCGGCGGCTCGACGATTACCTTGCGACCGGCGAGGTCGTCGCCGTCACCGGCGAGCGGATCCGGCTCGACGCCGAGAGCATCTGCGTGCACGGCGATGGGCCCAATGCCGCGGATGTCGCCCGGACGATCCGCGCCGCGATTGCCCCTCGCGCAGAACGGAAGAAGGTGGGAGCGGCCTAGGAAGAGCCATGCAGTACGACCCGCCCCGCATCCTGCCCGCCGGCGACCGCAACCTCCTGGTCGAGTTCGGCAACGAGATGAACCTCGAGCTCAACTTCCGGGCCCAGGGGCTCGCCGAATTGATCCAGGAGCACAAGACGAAGGGGGTCATCGAGACGGCACCGGCCTTTGCCAGCCTGCTCGTGCACTACGAGCCAGAGGAGATCGGCTTTCGAGCACTCCAGGCCGAGCTGCAGGCGTTGGCCCAGTCACTCGGATCCAGCGAGGAGCTCGTGCTGCACAGCCGGCTCTTCTACCTGCCGACGGCCTATCTCGATCCCTGGAGCAACGAGGCGATCGACCGGTACATCCGTGACATCAAGCCGAAGACGCGCGACGCCGATCTGATCGTGCAGGAGAACGGCCTCGCCGATACCGACCAGCTCGTGCGCGTGCACTCCGGCAGCGAATACTGGGTGGCGGCGATCGGCTGGTGGCCCGGCGTGCCGTTCATGATGCCGCTCGACCCGCGCTGCCGGTTGACCGTCAGTCGCTACGACCCGCCGCGGGTGTGGACAAAGAAAGGCACGGTCGGTCTCGGCGGCAGCAATGTCGGGATCTACCCCGAGGATCTGCCCGGCGGCATCCAGATCTTTGCCCGCATCCCCGTGCCGATCTGGGACCCGGCCCAACGCTTCGACGTCTTCCGGGAGTCGATCTGCCTGCTGCGTCCGGGCGACCGGATCAAGTTCGTGCCGGTGAGCGTCGAGGAGTTTAACGAGGCCGAGGCCAAGGTCGACGAGGGCAGCTATGTTTTCAATCTCGTCGAATACCAGCGGTTCAGCGTGCCGGACTATCGGGCCTGGCTCTCCCGCATCGACACTACGGCGAGGTTCTGAGTCATGACGCTGACCGTGATCGCACCGGGCCTCGAGACGTCGATCCAGGACTGGCCCGGCCGGCGGGGGTTCATCAATCAGGGCTTTCCGATCTCGGGCCCGTTCGACAGCTGGTCGTTCCGCCTCGCGAACAGGCTGGTGGGCAACGAGCCCGGCACCGCGGCACTGGAATGCCAGTTCCTCGGTCCGACACTGCGCTTTGATGTCGACACCGTCATCGCCGTCACCGGTGCGGAAATGTCGCCGAAGCTCGACGGGGCGCCGATCGAGACTTGGACGAGTGTCGCCGTGCGTGCGGGTCAGACCCTTGCGCTCGGACCGGCGCGCTCGGGCGCCCGCACCTACATCGCCGTCGCCGGAGGCATCGACAACCCGGCGATGCTGGGCAGCCGGTCGACCTTCCACAAGGCCGGCGTCGGCGGGATTGGCGGCAAGGCGCTGACGGCGCACCAGTCCGTGCCGATCGACCGGCCGACCTCCCTTCCCCCTGCCGGGCGGCGCGTGGATCCGTCGAGACGCCCGCCCATCGCGGGCGACGGCCGCTGGGTCGTGGAGGTTGTGCTGGGACCCAACGACGACTGGATCAGCCCCAAAGGTCACGAGCGGTTCTTCGGCACCGAGTGGAAGCTGTCGGCGAAGAGCGATCGCACCGGCATGCGGCTGGAAGGTCCGGACTGGCTCTTCGCGCCGCGTGCAATCGACAAGCCACCCGAGAACGGGAAGGCACCAAGCAACATCATCGACCAGGGCTATCCCTTGGGAGCGATCAACCTCGCCGGCAGCACCCCGATTATCCTCCCGGTCGACGGACCGAGCATGGGGGGCTTCATCAATCCCTACACGGTGATCACCGCGGCGCTCTGGAAGCTGGGCCAAGCGCGACCGGGCAACTTCCTCCGCTTCGTGGCACTGGACGTCGAGGCGGCGCAGGAGAAGGCCCGCGAGCTGGCAAAGCTCTGCGGCCCTGAAGCGATTGATTTGGCCACATGAACCCAGATTTAAGCGCCTACTGCCGTCGGCGCCACCCGACAGCACGTGCGCATGATTGTACATAGCTCCCAATACCATGGATCTCATGTACGACCTCGCAAGAGGTTGACTTCGTCCTGTCTACCCCCTGCACGTTCCGGTGGTCGAGGCGGACCAGCGGAAGCCCACGACTGCCGAGATGTAAGGGGTGCTCGTCACCGACAGTAAGGTGCGTATAGGGCGGCGTGCCCACTCGATATGGCGGCGGCCAGAGCAGTGGCACGGCAGGGCGTTGCGGGACCCCGAATGGGCTCCCAGTGGTCAGCAGCGACGAAGACGCTCTCAAGCACCGGGTGTCTTGTGCCCGGCCGCGGACGGCTTCGGCTTTGCCTCCAGCCCCAACCCGTCGCAGGTCCGCAGCACGTCGTCGGCGATGATCTCGGCCGCCTGATGCCGGGCCTCGTCGGTGTTGTGGGTCCGCGATCGCGCGGGCGAGGTGCCGGCACCGGGTCAGGGCATCAGCAATGGCGCTGACGAGCGCGGCACGCAGCTGCATGTACCGAGCATAGAATAGAATAGAACAGGAATAAGCCGGAGCGCGCTCCTGGTTCTGGGGAGTGCGGCCGCCGGTCGTGTCCCGAGTGGTGGTGTAGCTGGCGTTGATCGCCGCGATGCCGGCAGGGCCGGATTTGTCAGGCGGCCAGGATGGGCAGGCTGACGTCCGTACTGTCGCCGAGTGGTGTGATGGTTTCCAGCGTCATGTAGCGGGTGCGTTGTACCGCCCACTCGTCTGATTGCTCCAGCAGCAGGGCACCGACGAGACGGGTGATCGCGGCTTCGTTGGGGAAGATGCCGACGACCTCGGTGCGCCGCTTGATCTCGCCGTTCAGGCGTTCGAGCGGGTTCACCGAGTGCAGCTTGGTCCGATGCGCTGCCGGGAAGGCCATGTAGGCCAGCACATCGGTCTCACTCTCGTCCATCGACAGCAAAGCTGTCGATCCGGTCCCGCAGGGACGCCGGCGCTCGCGCCGGCGAGGCAGGGCGGCGAGTTTGGGCAGTGTCGGGCGCAACTGGTCGGCCATCTTGCGCCACTGGCTTCTGGCGGCTTCCGCGTCCTCCTGGGCGAAAGCGGTCGCGATGAAGGCGGCGACCACGCGACGACCGCTCCTGCCGGCGTGCGCCAAGGCGTTGCGGAGGAAGTGCACGCGGCAGCGCTGCCAAGTGGCGCACAGGACCTTGGCGGCGGCCGCCTTGATGCCCTCGTGGGCGTCGGAGATCACCAGCTTGACGCCGCGCAGGCCGCGTCGGGCGAGCTTGCGCAGGAAGGCCGTCCAGAAAGTCTCCGCCTCGGACGGGCCGATGTCCATGCCCAGCACTTCGCGGCGGCCGTCGCTGTTGACGCCGACCGCGACGATCACCGCCACCGAGACCACTCGGCCGTTCTGGCGAACCTTCACGTAGGTCGCGTCGAGCCAGAGATAGGGCCAGTCGCCATCGATCGGACGGTCGAGGAACGCCTGCACCCGACCGTCGATCTCCTCGCAGAGCCGGCTCACCTGGCTCTTGGAGATGCCGGTCATGCCCATGGCCCTGACCAGGTCGTCGACCGAGCGGGTGGAGACGCCTTGGATGTAAGCTTCCTGGATCACCGCGGTGAGCGCCTTCTCCGCCATGCGCCACGGCTCGAGGAAGCCAGGAAAGTAGCTGCCCCTCCTGAGCTTTGGGATACGGAGTTCGACCTTGCCGGCCCGGGTCTCCCAGTCCCGATCACGGTAGCCGTTCCGCTGCGCTAAGCGCTCGGCGCTCTTCTCACCGTAGGCAGCACCAGTGAGCTCGGCGACCTCCAGATCCATCAACCGCTGCGCAGCAAAGCCGATCATCTCACGCAGCAGGTCGGCGTCCGGAGCCTTCTCGATCAGCGTCCGCAGGCTCATCATCTCGTCGGTCATCGGCGGTCTCTCGGTCAGGTCGGCGTTGGCACTCCAACCCTACCGGACATCGTCGATGACCGCCGCATAGCCGCACGCTCGCCAGCGTGCCGTAGGCGCGCTCCCGAGTGGCCTCGCTACGGCCCTGCTACACCACCACTCGGGACACGACCCGGCCGCCTCGCTGGACGGCCGTCATCTGCTCGTGCTGGGCAAGCGGAAGTCGACCATCGCTTGCGATCCAGGTCCGGGCAATCGGGATTAATCTTAAGGGCCGTAGGCGACCTAGATGTTTGGTCCCGTGGGTTCGATGGGTCGGATCTCGGCTGAATCTGGAGGGCTCCTCGATCCAGGCCTTGCAGATGGCTTCAAAAGGCGTGAGACCCCGTAACGTCTTGAGGCGCTTGGCGAAGTTGTAGGCGGCGACGAAGTCGGCGAGGTGCTGGTGCAGCTCGTCGTGGTCGGCGACGTGGAAGCGCCTCGAGACTTCATCGCGACGCGATGAAGTCCTGATGGTCCGGTTCATCCGCTCGACCTGACCGTTCGTCCATCGAGGGCAGCGCCCTCGATCCGTCTCCGCAGGAGCGGCCGGCAACACCGGGCGAGGGGGTGCCGGGGTTTGGTGAGGCGATGCTCGATGCCGAGATCGGCGCAGGCGGCCTCGAAGGCGTGGCAGCGGAACGGTGTGTTCTGCGCCCGCATCGCGGCGATGTCCTCGGGCGTCCAGCCGTCGCCGGTCGGCTCGGTGAAGTGGGTGCCTTTGTCGGTGAGCACGGTGTGGATCCGGTAGGGACCGCTGCCGCCGGGGCGCGGAGGAAGTCGGCGGCGATGCGGCGGGTAGCCTTCTCGTGCAGCTCGATGAAGGCGAACTTGGACGTTCGGTCGATGGCCACGAGAAGGTACAGCTTGCCCTCCTCGGTCCGCACCTCGGCGATGTCGAGGTGGAAGAAGCCGAGCGGGTAGCGCTCGAGCCGCAAGCGTTGCGGCTTGTCACCGTCGGTCTCGGGCAGGCGGCCGATGCCGTGGCGCTGCAGGCAGGGGTGCAGCGAGGATCGCGTCAGGTGCGGAATGGTCGCCTGGAGCGCGTAGAGGCAGTCGTCGAGCGGCAGCAGCGTATGCCGGCGGAAGGCGACGACGACGGCCTCCTCTTCCAAGGACAACACCGTCGACCTCGGATCACGCGGTCCGATCCGCCGTCGACGAGCGTTTCCGCCACTTCGCCACCGTCTTCGGGTCGATCCCGTAGCGCTTCGCCAGGCTCCTCAGGCTCTCTCGACTATGCTGTATCGCTCGACGCACCGCCGCTGTCGTCGTGGCGCTCCAGTGGTGAACCTGGCCCATCGTGCCTCCTTCCACGCCGGTAGGAAGGCTGCTCCATCAAAACCCGGGACCAAACAGCTAGCGGGTGTGCGCGCTCGACGCGGCGGGCATCCGGGCCTGCTCGCTCGACATGGGTGGGTGAGCCAGACGGTGTTCATCCGGATGGTCCCCGCGTGGGGGGCACCATCGAACGCGATCGGCTCTACCCCCAGAGCTGCGGCGGAGCCGGCTGGACCATGGAGCCCTCGAAGGCGAGGCCCGGCTCGCGGTCCTTCTGCAGGAGGAGGGGACCGTCGAGGTCGACCCAGCGGGCGAGGCGGCCGAGGAGGAGGGCCGGGGCCATGGCTAGGCTCGTCGCCAGCATGCAGCCGACCATGATGCCGAAGTTCATCTCGCGGGCGAAGGCGGCCAAGGCCAGCGCTTCGCTCAGGCCGCCCGTCTTGTCGAGCTTGATGTTGATCGCGTCGTAGCGCCCGGCGAGGCGGCCCAGCGTGCTGCTGTCGTGGCAGCTCTCGTCCGCACAGATGGGGACGACGCGCTTGATCGAGGCCAGCATGGCATCGTCGGCCGCCGGCAAGGGCTGCTCGATCATCTCGACGCCGAGTTCGGCCAGCTTCGGCAGGAGGTCGACGCAGAGCGAGGGCGTCCAGGCCTCGTTGGCATCGGCGACGAGGCGGGCCTCCGGCGCTGCGGCGCGGACGGCGGCCACCCGCTCATAGTCGCCCTCGCCATCGAGCTTGAGCTTGAGCAGAGGCCGCGGCCCCGCGGCCACGGCGGCCGCCGCCATCGCCTCGGGCGTGCCGAGGCTCAGCGTGTAGCACGTCGTCAGCGGCTGCGGCTCGGGCAGGCCCGCGGCCTTCCACACCGGTGTGCCCGTGCGCTTGGCGGCGAGGTCCCAGAGCGCGCAGTCGAGCGCGTTGCGCGCCGCACCGGGGGCCAGCATGGCCTGCAGCTCGTCGCGCGTGAGTCCCGCCTCGATCGCCGGCCGCAGCCGCTCGATGCGCTCCAGCGTGGTCGGGATCGTCTCCTGGTAGCGGGCGTAGGGCACGCACTCGCCGCGCCCGACGACGCCGTCCTCCTCGATCTCGACCACGACCACGTCGGCGGCGGTCTTGCTGCCGCGGCTGATGGTGAAGGCACCCCGGATCGGCCACGTCTCCTGGCGGACGGTGAGGCGGCGGGCCATCAGAGCAGCCGGTCGGCGATGGCGCCGAGCCCGCCATTGAGCGGATCGCAGGCCGGCAGGCCGAACTCCCGTTCCAGGGCGGCCAGATAGGATGCCCGCTCCGCCTCCGGGAGGTTGGCGGTGTAGATCGAGAGGCCCACGGCCTTCACGGCCGGGTTGGTCAGCCGCGCGCAGCGCAGGTTCAGCTCCAGGCACTCGGCCAGCGACGGGAGCGGCTGGTGCTTCAGGCCGCGCATGTGGGTCCGCGTCGGCTCGTGGCAGAGCACCAGGGCGTCGGGCTGGGCGCCGTGCAGCAGGCCCATGCTGACCCCGGCGAAGGCCGGGTGGAACAGCGAGCCCTGGCCCTCGATCACGTCCCAATGCTCCGGCGCGTTGGCCGGTGCCAGCCACTCGACGGCCCCGGAGATGAAATCGGCGACGACGGCGTCGATCGCGACGCCCGCCCCCGAGATCATGATCCCGGTCTGGCCCGTGGCACGGAAGGTGGCCGGCACGCCCCGCTTCTGCAGCTCGCCCGTAAGGGCGAGGGCCGTGTACTTCTTCCCGCAGGAGCAGTCGGTCCCGACCGCCAGCACGCGCTTGCCGCTGCGTTTCGCGCCCGTGCCGGTCCTGAAGCGCTGCTTCGGGTGGCGGATGTCGTAGAGTTCGCGGCCATGGCGGTCGGCGGCTTCGGCGATCTCGGGAAAGTCGCCGAGCTTCTGGTGCAGGCCGCTGCCGACGTCCAGGCCGGCGTTCAGCGCCTCGACTATGGAGGGGATCCAGTGCGGGGCCAGCACGCCGCCGGAATTGGCGACAGCCACGACCATGGTCCGGGCCCCTTGGGCGGCAGCCTCGGCGATGGAGAGATCCCGGATGCCGAGATCGGCCTTGCAGCCCGGCAGGCGGAGCTGGCCGAGGCATGCCTCGGGCCGCCATTGCAGGATGCCGTGGGCGGTCTTGGCCGCCAGCTGGTCGGCGACGTCGCCGAGGAAGAGGAGATAGGGCTGCTGCACGAGGGGACCTCCGGGGACGGCCCGGAGCTTAGCGCCGGCCTCAGTCCTGATCGAGGGTGCCGGCAGCGCACTCGATCCGCTGCTCGCCGACGTTCGGGGTCTGGACCAGACGGCAGGCCAGGAGCTTCCCGGACTGCGGGTCGACCTTCCAGAAGCGGTTGCCGCCGACGATCGTCTCGTCCTGCGCCGGGGGCGCCGGCCCGCCGTCGGCGGCCGGGGGTGCTGCCGTATCCATCTCGCCGTCGTCGCCGCGATAGACGGCGGGTGGCGTCCCGCCGCCGGCCATGGCGAGGTGCGGAAGGAGCAGGACCAGCGCGAGGAGGAAGCCGCCGGCCGTGAGGTACATGAAGGTGAACTCCACCCGGTGAGGGCACCTCTTCTGCAGGCGAACCCGTTCAATTCTGGTAAACGCGCGGCCGGGCCGCGGCCCCACCGGCTTCTATCGAGGGACCAACGATGCACCTGACCTGGCTCGGCCATTCGGCCTTCCATCTGCAGACCGGCGCGCAGAGCATCCTCATCGACCCGTTCTGGACCGGCAATCCGACCTTCCCGGACGGCTACGAGGACAAGGTCGAGAAGGTCGACGCCATCGTCGTCACCCACGGCCACGAGGATCATCTGGGCGACACCGCACGGCTCGCCGCGAAGTACGGGGCCACCGTCATCGCCCAGTACGAGATCTGCATGTACGTGAACGGCCAGGGTGCGCAGAACCTGCAGCCGATGAACACAGGGGGCGGCATCGAGCACAACGGTGTCCGCTACACCATGGTCCCGGCCTTCCACAGCTCCGCCATCATCAAGGACGGCGTGCCCGTCACGATGGGTGATCCCGCGGGCTTCGTGATCGAGGCCGAGGGCAAGTCGATCTACCACACGGGCGACACGGCCCTCTTTTCCGACATGGCGCTGATCCAGCGCCTCTACGCGCCGAAGATCGGCCTCGTCTGCATGGGCGACCGCTTCACCATGGGCCCGCGCACCGCGGCCATCGCCTGCAACGAGTTCCTCGATCTCGACCTGATCGTGCCCATCCACTGGGGCACGTTCGGCCTCCTGAGCGGCGATCCGGAGGACTTCAAGCGGCAGGTCAAGCGCGGGCGGGTACACATCGCCAAGCCCGGCGAGGCGTTCGAGATCTGAGACGAGGAAGGCCGGCCCGTCGACAGGCCGGCCTCCGTTTCCGATCCAGCTATCTCAGGCGAGGGCGGGCACGCCCATCATCTGGTGGATGCGGGCGACGATCTGCGGGTCGAGGCGCATAGCCTGCGCCAGCTTCTTGAGGTAGGCGACCTCGGCCGGTGTATCGACCTCGATCGCCAGCAGCGAGGCGGCATAGACCTCGACCGCGAGGTCGGGGCTCTGCACCTGATTCACGATGTGATCGAGCGCCAGGGGCTTCTTCAGCTCGCTGAGCACCAGATCCTTCGTCGAGGCGTCGGCGCCGTTCTGCTCGAGCTTGCCCAGGATCTTCTGCATCTCGTTGCCGTCGATCTGGCCGTCGGCCTTCGCGGCGTTGATCATCGCCTGCAGGATGATGTTGGCCCGGCTGGCGAGGATCGCCTCGTCGGCCTGGTTCTTCGGCCCCCGCATCGTGATCGGCACGTCGTCCTCGGTGACGACCCGGCCCTGGGTCTCGGCGGCCTCGGCCATCTTGCCCTGCAGCACCGAGAAGGCGAGGTTGCCGAGGATGGCCAGCGCACTGCCGCCGATCGCCCCTTTCACCGGCGAACCGCGCAGGCCGCCCAGCACGGCACCGGCGAGCGCCCCGATGCCGCCCACGGCCATGGGATCGCCCTGGCGCGCCTTGTCGCCGACATTCTGCGCGGTAGCGGCCGGATCGGCGAAGGCGTCCTGCGCCATCTTGGTGAACTTGGACAGCATGTCGCTCATGCCGCCCATGGCCTGCGGCCCGGTCGCGTTCTCGATCCGCTGACTGGCCGACGGGCTCAGTCCCGCCTCGAGCAGACTGCCCAGAATGCTTTTCGCGTCGATCATTGAACGGGCCCTCCCATGGCCGCGACAAGCGCCACTGCTCTGCTGCGAGCAATGTTACGCCAAGGCCCAGCAATGACAACGAAATGAGACAATCGTGAAGCTCGCCACGCACCCCGGCGGCGTACCGGACTGCTCGGAGCCACCTCGAACCCAGATGCGCCCCAGGGGCGCGATTTCCCGAGGCTCGAGCCCGGCAGCAGGTTCGCCGCGACCGGCGGACCTGCTGAGGAACCGGACATCCGGCTTCAGTCGAGGACGATGCCGCCGTCGACGATGAGGGTCTGGCCGGTCATGAACTCGGAGTCGGTGGACGCCAGGAACACGGCGACACCGGCCATGTCTTCGGGCACCGAACTACGTCCGAGCAGGGCCAGGGCGGAGAAGGTCTCGAACGCCTGATTGTCCTTCTCGGTCAGCTTGTTGTCGACGAAGCCCTTGTCGATGAGCTTCCACATGTCGGTGCCGACCACACCCGGGCAGATCGCGTTGCAGCGGATCTTGTCCTTGGCGAAGGCGCGGGCACCGGCCTGGGTCATGGCGGTCACGGCGAACTTGCTGGCGGAGTAGTGGGCCAAGGGCTCGTAGCCCTGCTTGCCGGCGATCGAGGCGGTGTTGACGATGCTGCCGCCCCTGCCCTGCTTCTTCATCTGCTTGGCGGCTTCCTGCATGCAGATGAGGACACCCAGACCGTTCACGTCCATGACGGTCTTCCAGTCCTCCTCGGTGATGTCGAGGAAGGGCCGCACCTGGGCGATGCCGGCATTGTTGAAGATGACGTCGAGGCTACCGAAGGCCTTTACGGTCGCGGCGACCATGGCTGCCACACTCTTGCGGTCGCGGACGTCGACCTGCACGGCGATCGCCTTGCCGCCGGCGGCATTGATGGCCTTCGTGGTGGCATCGGCGATGTCGGTTTTGATGTCGGCGATGGCGACCCCGGCACCTTCCTTCGCCAGCGCCTTCGCCATCTCGGCACCGATGCCCCGGCCGCCGCCGGTGACGATGATGCCCTTGCCGTCGAGACGTCCACTCATGGCTTGCCCCCTCCAAAAGGAAAACGGCCGTGGCGAGTCCCGCCACGGCCGTCATCTCGTCGGTCAGGCGCCGGCGATCTTCTCGATCAGCGCGTTGACCTCGTGCGACTTCTCCATGTGCGTCAGATGCCCGGCATCGTCGTAGACCGTGACCGGGATCGAGGCCGGAAGTCCCTTGCCGTGGGTGCAGGGGATGATCCGGTCCTGCCGGCCCCAGACGATCTGGACGGGCACCTTCAGTTCGCCGAGCCGGCCGGTGAGCTGCAGCGACTGCTGGCCGCCGGCGAAGGTGGCGGACGCGATCGTGTTCAATGCGGCGTCGACACCGTCGAGCCGTTTGAACTTGAGCACGTCCTCGACCATGTCGTTGGTGACGAGCGCAGGGTTCGCCACCAGCATCTCGAGCACGGGCTTCAGCTTGCGCGCCCGGCTCGTCGACATGAACCCGTCGATGTACTCCATCGAGATCTCGGGCCCGAGTCCGGCCGGACAGACGAGCGTGGCCGTCGCCACGAGCTCGGGGTGGTTGAGCGCCATGTCGAGGCTGATGGCCCCACCCAAGCTGTGGCCGACGAAGTGCGCGCGCTTGATGTGCAGCGCGTGCATGACCTCGGCCACCGTCGCGGTCATCGACCCGACATCGCCCTCGCCCACCATCTTGCTCGACCCGCCATGGCCCGGCAGGTCGATGGCGTAGGTGGTGTGCTTCTCCGACAGCGGCTCCTGGTTGAAGAGCCAGTTGTTCAGATCGCCACCGAAGCCGTGCAGGAAGATGACCGGATCACCGCCGGCGTCGCCGAGCTTGAGGTAGCGGATCCGCCTGCCGTGGATGTCGACATATTGCGGCTCCGGCCCCTTGGCCGTGGCGCGCGACGCCATCTCGGCGGCGAACCGCTCGGTGAACTCGGCGACATAGGCGTCGATGTCGGCATCCGATACGGTGCCGTCGGCGACGACGCCCAGCAAGGCGCCAACCGGGACGGTCTCGCCCGGCTGCACGACGATCCTGCGCAGGGGACCGGACACCGGGCTCTCGAAGACGTTGGCGATCTTCGAGGTCTCGATGTCCATGATCTCCTGGCCCTTGGCGATCGAGGCTCCCGCCTCGACGTGCCAAGCGGCCAGCATTCCCTCCTGCATCGCCAAGCCCCACTTGGGCATGACGATTGGTTGAATCTCCGCCATCAGTGCCCCTTACCGACCGCTTGCCGGACGGCCGCCTCGATCTTCTCCGGGCTCGGGATGTAGAGATCCTCGAGGGCCGGGGAGAAGGGGACGGGCGCGTGCGGCGCCGTCACCACCACCGGTGCCGACTTCAGCTTCTTGAACAGCTGGGTCGTCGCCAGGGTGACGATGTCGCCGGCGAGATTGCAGCGGGGGTGCGACTCGTCCACGACCACGAGGCGGCCGGTCTCGCCGACCGTCTCCAGGATCGTGTCGATGTCGAGCGGCGAGGTCGTGCGCGGGTCGACGACCGTGCAGGAGATGCCGTCCTTGCCGAGCTTGTCCGCCACCTGGTTGGCGAAGTTCACCATCCGCCCGAAGGCCACGATGGTGACGTCGTCGCCCTCGCGGGTGACGTTGGCCTCGCCGAAGGGGATGGCGTAAGGCTCGTCCGGAACCTCCATCTCCTCGTCGTACATTGCCTTGTGCTCGAAGAACATGACGGGGTCGTCATCGCGGATCGCCTGGATGAGGAGACCCTTCGCCTCGTAGGCGTTCGACGGGAGAACCACCTTCAGACCCGGGATGTGGGTGAAGAGCGGGTAGAGACACTGGCTGTGCTGGCTGGCGGCACGGAAGCCCGCACCGTACATCGTCCGGACGACCACAGGGGTCACCGCCTTGCCCCCGAACATGTACTTGAACTTGGCGGCCTGGTTGAAGATCTGGTCGAAGCAGACCCCCATGAAGTCGACGAACATCAGCTCGGCGACGGGGCGCAGCCCGGTGGCGGCGGCACCGACCGCGGCCCCGATGAAGCTGCTCTCGCTGATCGGCGTGTCGAGCACGCGCTCGCGGCCGAACTTCGCCATCAGGCCCTTGGTCACGCCGAGCGGGCCGCCCCAGGCGTCGTCCTCGCCGGGAGCGCCCATGCCGCCGGCGATGTCCTCGCCCATGACGATGACGCGGTGGTCGCGCTCCATCTCCTGACGGAGCGCCTCGTTGATGGCCTGCCGATAGGTTTTCTTGGGCATGGTCGTGCCGTCCGCTCAGTAGGAGACGTAGATGTCGGTGAGGAGGTCCTTCTCGGTCGGCATCGGCGCCGCCTTGGCCTCGTCAGTCACCTGGTCGATGTGCGCCTTCACCTCGCGATCGATCCGGTCGAGCTCGTCCTTCTCGAGCAGGGCCGCCTCGATCACCCGCTTGCGGAAGATGTTGAGCGGGTCCTTGGTGGCGCGGAGCTTCGCGACCTCGTCCGGGGCGCGATAGGTCATCGCGTCGCCCTCGAAGTGGCCGAAGTAGCGGGTGAGCTTGACGTGGACGAGGCTCGGGCCGCCGCCGTTGCGGGCGCGGTCGATGACCTCGCGGGCGACGTCGTAGACGGCGAAGAAGTCGAAGCCGTCGACGTCGTAGCCCGGCATGCCGAAGCCGGCAGCACGGCCGAGCTGGCTGCCGCCCACCGACCAGCTGCTGGACGTGCTCTCGGCGTAGCCATTGTCCTCGACGACGAAGATCGCCGGCAGGTTCCAGACCTTGGCGAGGTTGTAGCTCTCGAAGGTGGTGCCCTGGTTCGAGCCGCCGTCACCGACGAAAGCGATGGCGACGTTGCCGGTCTTCAGCGTCTTGGCGGTCAGGGCAGCGCCGCAGATCAGCGGCGGGCCGCCGCCGACGATGCCGTTGGCACCCATCATGCCCTTCTCGAGGTCGGCGATGTGCATCGAGCCGCCCTTGCCGCCGCACAGACCTTCCTTGCGGCCGAAGATCTCGAACATCATCGCCCGGACGTCGCAGCCCTTGGCGATGCTGTGGCCGTGGCCGCGGTGCGTGGAGGCGATGTAGTCGCCGTCCATCAGGTGCGTGCAGAAGCCGACACCCGAGGCTTCCTCACCGGCATAGAGATGGACGAAGCCGGGGATGTTGCCGGCCGAGAACTCCTCGTGGACCCGCTCCTCGAACTCGCGGATCGTACGCATCTGGTGATAGGCCTTGAGCAGCTCACCACGACTCAGTTGCATCACAGCCTCCCTTGAAAGGACAACGGACCGACGGCCTGGAGCTAGAAGTAGGCGAGCCCGGTATCGCGGGCGAAGAGGTGCCAACGCTCGGTGTCGAACGTCAGGTTGCAGGCCTCCCCGCGGCGACCCGTGTAATCGGGCTTCGTCTTGACCTGGAGCTTATGGTCGCCCAGCGCACAGTCCACAAGCATGTCACCGCCGAGCGGCTCGGTGACCAGGACCTGCCCGACGATGGGGTGCGGGGCGTTGGCGGGCACGATGTGGATCTCGTCGGGACGGATGCCCATCCGCACCTCGCGCACACCGTTGGCGGCCTTCAGCTTCGCGGCCTGGGTTTCCGTGACGGGGGCCTCGAAGGCGGGGCTGACGACGTGCAGCCGGCCGCCCACCTCCTTCAGCTCGCAGTCGAGGAAGTTCATCGGCGGCTCGCCGACGAACCCTGCCACCCACTCGTTCACCGGGTGCAGGTAGATCTCCTGCGGCGTGCCGAACTGCTGCAGCACGCCGTCGTGCATGACGGCGATCCGGTCGGCCATCGACATGGCTTCGAGCTGATCGTGGGTGACGTAGATCATCGTCGTCTTGAGATCGCGCTGCATGATCTTGAGCTCGCCGCGCATGTGGGCGCGCAGCTTGGCGTCGAGATGGGCGATCGGCTCGTCGAACAGGAAGAGCTGCGGCTCGCGGACGATGGCCCGGCCGATGGCGGTGCGCTGCTTCTGTCCGCCCGAGAGTTCGACCGGCCGCCGCTGCAGCAGATGCTCGATCTCCAGCATCTTGGCGGCACGCCTGACCTTGCTCTCGATCGTGGCGGCGTCGGTCCCGCGCAGGCGCAGCGGGTTCGCCATGTTCTCGAACACGGTCTTGTGCGGGTAGAGGGCGTAGTTCTCGAACACCATCGCGATGTCGCGATCCTTCGGCGGCAGATCATTGATCCGCTTCTCGCCGAAGAGGATGTCGCCGGAGGAGATGTGCTCGAGACCGGCGAGCATGCGGAGCGTCGAGGACTTGCCGCAGCCGGAAGGGCCCAGCACGGCCAGGAACTCGCCGTCCCTGGCCTCCAGGTTGAGGTCCTTCACGGCGACGGTCTTGCCGTAATACTTCCAGACGTTGCGGATGCTGACCGAGGCCATACGTTTCTTATTCCCTTACCGCGCCCATGGTCAGGCCGGTCACCAGATAGCGGCGGATGAGGAGGCCCAGCGCCATCATCGGCAGCGTCGTCACCACACCCGCCGCCATGATCGAGCCCCATTGGATGTTCTGCGGCTGGACCAGCTCCTTGGTCGCGACGGGCAGGGTCTTGGCCCCGCCCGAGCCGATGATCGAGGCGAAGAGGAAGTCGTTCCAGGCGAAGAGCACGCACAGCACGAGAAAGGCGCCGATGCCCGGGGCCACCAGCGGCAGGATCATGCGGAAGGCCTGGAAGCGGGTCGAGCCGTCGCACATCGAGGCTTCCTCGATGGCATAGGGCACATTGTCGAAGAAACCCTTCAGGATCCAGATCGCAAACGGCAAGTTGAAGGTCGTGTAGGCGAAGATCAGGCCCGGCAGCGTGCCGACGAGGCCGGCCGAGCGGAAGATGGCGTAGAGCGGCACCAGCACGGCCACCACGGGCGCCATGCGGGTGCTGATGATCCAGAAGAACAGATCCTTCTTGCCGCGGAACTCAATGCGGGAGAGCGCGTAGGCGCACATCGAGCCCAGCACCACCGAGATCACCGCGGAGCCGAGCGCCGCACCCAGGCTGTTGGCGAAATAGACGCTGAAGTTCAGATCGTAGAAGAGATTGACGTAGTGCTTGAAGGTCGGCGTGAAGTTGAAGAACAGGCCGATCCCCGACCAGTCGCCGACCGCCGGCAGCTGGAAGGCGTCGAGCAGATCCTTCAGCGAGCTGACGAACATGATGAAGATCGGCAGCAGCGTCCAGATCAGGAAGAGGACGAGGAACACGGCGATCAGGACGTCGCCGACGACGGTCAGCGGCGAGCGGTAGGTGACGACGTCGCGCGAGGCCATCCGCTCAGTCTTCCGTGCGGCCGGTCTGCTTGCTGGCCGGGCTCTCGAAGACCCGCACCAGCAGCATGCCGAGGATGATGGTGACGACCAGCAGCGTCAGCGCGATCGCAGCACCGCGACCCAGCTTGAAGTACTGGAAGGAGACGTCGAACAGGTAGACAGGCAGGATGTTCGTCGCATCGGCCGGGCCGCCGCCGGTCAGGATCAGGATCGCGTCGATGAAACGGAAATTGTCCATGAACCGCAGCAGGATCGCGATCAGCAGGAACGGGTAGAGGTTCGGCAGCGTGACGGCGAGGAAGTTGCGGACCGGCCCCGCACCGTCGACCATGTTGGCTTCGAGCTGATCGCGGGGCACGCGCTTCATGCCGGCCAGCGTGATCAGCGTGATCAGCGGCGTCCATTGCCAGACGTCGACCAGCACGATGCCCCACATCGCCGTGCTGGCGGATCCCAGGATCGAAGTCTCGCCGAGGATGCCGAGGCTCTGGAACAGCCAGTGGTACCAGCCGAAGGTCGAGTTGTAGAGATAGTACCAGACGAGACCCGCGATGACGGGGGCCATCATCATCGGCATCAGGAAGATCGTGACCAGGATCTTCTCGAAGCGCGACTGGTTCAGGATCACCGCCAGACCGACACCGAGCAGGATCTCGGTGGTCATGCAGAGCGCGCTGTACTTCAGCAGCAGCAGCCAGCCATTGGCGAACTTGGCATCGCGGGTGAAGAGGCGGATGAAGTTGTTGAAGCCGACCCACTCGTCGGCGCCGCCCACCTCGACATTGTGCAGGCTCATCCAGATGAGCCAGAAGAACGGATAGAGGGAGATGGCGGCCAGCACGACGATCGCCGGCGCCATCAGCCAGAAATAGTAGGACCGGGACGGCAGGGCATTGAAGTTGGCGGGCGTCCAGTCGATCACCCGCGCCCCCTCGCGCGCCACATAGGCCCGCTCGGTTGCGGCCGGAGCCGAAGCCCGCGGCGGCATCGAAGCGGTGCCGAGAGGTACCGAGGTTGCGGCCATGTCGCCTGCCCGTCCCGGGTCCCTTGGATCAGACGTCGTTCAGCTCGTTCGTCTGGTCCTTGATCGCGTTGCAGGCCTCTTCCGGGGTCTGCGAGCCGGAGATGCACTTCTGCACCTCGGTCAGGATGATCTGGTGGTACTCGTTGGCCTCCGGGATCTTGGGGCCGAGCGTGAAGTTCGGGTCCTTGATGCCGAAGTCGTAGACCGCGTTGAAGGTCAGTGCGTTCGGCATGTTGGTCGGCCGATTGCGCGCCCCCGCCACCTCGGGGATGGCCAGCACCGACTTCCTCGTCGGGGTGCCGCCGACACCGCTCAGCACGTTGAACTGCGTGTCCTTGGAGGTCGCCCAGATCGCGAAGATGTAGGCCGCGCGCTTCAGGTCCTCGGACGCGTTGCTGTTGATGCCGATGCCGCCGATGCCGCAGTTGCAGCCGTTCACCAGCAGGCCGTCACCGACCAGCCATTCCTTGGCACCCTTCGGGCAGGGCGCGTAGGCCGTCTTGCCGCCGGCGGCCTTGCTCGTCTTCTCGTCTTCGATCGAGGCCGCGAACTCGTGATACTGCACCTGCATGGCGATCTGACCGGCCTGATAGACCGTGTTCAGCTGCAGGGTGCCGTTCGCCAGGTTGTCGGGGTGGCTGACCTCGGCCTGCTCCTTGAACTTCTGCATGATCATCACCGACTGGGGATCGCCCCAGTTGGTCGGTCCGGGCTTCTTCGCACCGAGCTTGTCGTCGATGTCGAACTCGGTCCACTGGCCGTGCGCGTACATCATGCGCTGGATGTCGAGCTGCGTCGTCCACGCGAACGAGCCCTGGTGCTGGGCATAGCCGTAGGGCACGTCCTGGCCGGCTTCCTTCAGCTTCTTGAAGAACGCGGCGTACTCGTAGAGGTTCTTCCACGTCGTTTCCGGCGTGAACTCCATCCGGTAGCCGTATTCCTTCTCGAAGTCCTTCGTGTGCTGCTCGAAGAGATCCTGGCGGTAGAAGGTGCAGGCGACGGCGGCGTCGTAGGGGAAGGCGATCAGCCGCTCGCGGGTGTACATGTGGCCGCAGGCGTCGAGGAAGTTCTCGAACCAGACCTCCTCGCCATAACCCTCGTCGATTTGCGGCAGCGTGTTGTCGCCGGTGTACTTCAGCAGGTCCTGGAAGTAGTCGGCGAAGGGAGCGCCGATCGGCTTGTCCTGGACGTAGTTAAGGTGGAAGTCGGACTTGCCGCCGCGCAGGTCGATGCCGATTTTCTGCTGCACGACCGGAAGATCGTCGGTGAGAATCTCCACCTGGATGCCGGTCAGGTCGTAGAACGGCTTCAGGTTGTCACGGATGGCGAAGGAGGGCGGCGTGTTCTCGCTCATGAACACGAGCTTGGAGCCGCTGTACTGCTTCCACTTCGCATCGTCCGAGGACTGAGCCTGGACGGGGTTGCGGACGATGACCGAGCTCAGGCCGACCGCGACCGATCCGGCACCCAGCGCCGTGGCGACGCCGCCGCCGAGCTCCAGGAACTTGCGCCGATCGACACGCTGATAGATCGGGTTCTTGGGCACTACAAACATTGCACGCCTCCCCTTCGCGCCGGCTCAGGTGGCCGGCGTGTTGCGTCGAGCTTGTCGCCACGGGAGACTTCGGACGACCGCGCGAATTGTATGAGCAGCAAGCTCATCGCGTGCCGTTGAACCGCCTCCCGGATCTCTTCGGATCACTCGCGCAACTCAAAGGCGAGCGGGCACAGATGTCAAGGCGCTGATACATTCGTTCAGCGAGCGAGGCCTTGCACGAAACGCAACCGAATTCTCGGGCCGTAGCGGAGACCTACACCGCGGCTGCGTATGTCTATCCGGCTCGAAGAAAGATGGAGCCGATGATCCCGCGAGACGAGTTCAGGGATCGAGTTCGACGTCCCAGTAGAGATAGTCGCGCCAGGACTCGTGCAGGTAGTTCGGCGGAAAAGCGCGGCCGTTGGTCCGCAACTGGTGTGCGGTCGGGATCAGCGGCCTGGTGATCGGATGCATCCCGCATTCGTGCGGGAGGCGGTTGCCCTTGCGCAGATTGCAGCGGGTGCAGGCGGTGAGGATGTTCGTCCAGCTGGTCCGGCCGCCCCTGGACCGCGGCACCATATGGTCGAAGGTCAGCTCCGACGCGCTGAACGGGCGGGTACAGTACTGGCAGCTGAATCGGTCGCGCAGGAAGACGTTGAACCGCGTGAAGGGCGGACGGCGGTCCTGATGGACGTACTGCTTCAGCGCCACCACGCTCGGCAGCTTGAACTCGAAGCCCGGCGAGCGGATCGTCCGGTCGTAGTGGCTGAGCACGGCCACCCGATCGAGGAAGATGGCCTTGATGGTCTCCTGCCAATTCCAGACGGAGAGCGGGTAGTAGCTCAGCGGTTGATAGTCGGCATTGAGGACGAGGGCAGGGCATGCGGACAGCGGAAGCATGGTGCCCGGCCCCGGCATCAGGCGGTGATACTGTGGAGGTCTAGACGTTCCTCGCGACGCATCACGCGTCCTCCGACATGCTGCCTCGGTGCTCCGATGGCGCAGGGGTGAGCTACCGCAACCAGATGACCCTTTCAAGACAGGTCGGCGGCGCTGGTCCTGTGCATGGGCCCGCACCATCTCAACCGCATGCACCCCCCATTCGATCCACCGCCCCTACGGCGCCGGCATCTGCTGGCCTCGCTCCTCCTGGGCAACCTGTTCCGTGCCGGGACCTCGGCGGCACAGGCCGCGGCTGCGGCCGACCTGCCCTGGCACCATCTGCCCGACGGCACCTTCCGTAACCCGCAGGGCAGTCCCACGCCCGGGGGCTCGTTCGGCGACTGGACCGGCTTCATGTGGCGGCGGCTGGTGGCCGGCGGCCCGCTGGACACGGTGCCGGACGGCCATGTGGTCCCCGAGCCCGAGGTGCTGGCCGGCCTGGCGCGCGGCGGGGACACGCTGACCTGGCTGGGGCACGCGTCGTTCCTCATCCGCCTCGGCGGCCGCACGATCCTCACCGACCCCTTCCTGACCGAGTACGCGTCACCGGTGGAGGGCTTCGGCCCGAGGCGCTGGGCGCCGGCACCCCTGCGGCCCGAGCAGTTGCCACCGATCGACCTGCTGCTGCTCTCGCACAACCATTACGACCATCTGGACCTGCGGGCGCTGGCCCGCCTGCCGGGACGCGAGCGGACGACGGTCGTGGGTCCGCTGCGGCTGACGCGATACTTCGACCCGGCCCCCTTCGCGCAGGTGCTCGAACTCGACTGGCACCAGGAGGTGCCGATCGGCCCCCTCCAGGTCACCGCCACCCCGGCCATCCATTTCAGCAAGCGCGGGCTGTTCGACCGCAACGCCTCGCTCTGGTGCGGCTACCGTGTCGTCGCCGACGGCCGGACGGTCTGGTTCGCTGGTGACACCGCCTACGGGCCGGCATTCCGCGAGCTCGGCAGCCGCTACGACCCGCCCGACCTCGCCCTGGTGCCGATCGGCGCCTACGCGCCGCGCGAGCTCATGCGGGCCGGCCACTGCTCGCCGGAGGAGGCGATCGCCATCGGCCGCGACGTGGGTGCAGCCCGCCTCGTCGCCATGCACTGGGGAACGATCCGCATGACGGACGAGCCGGCGCTGGAACCGCCAGAGCTGTTCACGGCGGCGGCGGCGGCGGCCGGCTATGCGGCGCACCGCGCCTGGGTGATGCGGATCGGCGAGACGCGGGCGCTCTAGACGCTACTCGATCCAGCCCAGCTGCTTCTGGAAGCCGAGGCCGTCATAGTAGTCGCCCTGGTAGGTGATCTTGCCGTCCGCGACCCGCATCAGCGTCACGCCGTCGAAGCTGAAGCTCTGATTCGTGGCCGGCGTATCGGGTCCCCAGGCACCCGTGTTGGTGCCGCTGAAGGTCCATTCGAAGGCGACACCGTCGGCCGAGGCGACGGGCTCGCCCTTCATCTCCCATTTCAGGTCGGGCACGGCCTTGATGAAGACGGCGATCACATTGTCCCGGGCCGCCTCGCGGCCCAGCTGCGGCTCGCCGACCGTGACGTCGAGATAGGTGACGTCGTCCGCCATGAAGCTGGCGGCCTTCCCTGCGTCGTGGGCGTTCCAGGCGGCGACGTAGGCTGTGGCGATCTCCGCCGGTGACATCGCCCAAGCCGGGGACGCGACCAGGAGCAGGGCCCAGAGTGCCGACCGCAGACGCATATTGCCTCTCCTTCAGTTGCAAGGCGGTGTGCCGCCCCGCATAGGGTGCCGGCCCCGGTCGACCGCATCCAGCGCGCGTGGACGGGTGTGCTGGAGCAGGCCTTGGGGATCCTGGCGACCATACTTCTTCTTTGCGTCGGCGCGGGAGTGGCGGCGTTCGCGCGCTGGCATGAGGGCCGGCCGCGTGAGCTGGGCGACGTCAGCCTCGTGCCCAGTCATATGCTTCTCGGCCTCGGTATCATCGTCGCGGTGCTGGCCGCCGCCCATCTCGTCTCGCTCCTCACCGGCCATCCCCTCACCAGCAGGTACCTCCACCTGCCGGACTGACCGCGGCCTTTTCAACGGGGCGTTGCGGTCGCCTCGTTTCGGATCGGGGCGCGTGCTAGCTTCGGCGGCGTTGGGACCGGGCCGAAAGGCTGGGGAATGCAAGATGAAACGGCGGCGGCCGGCCCGATCGGCGGGGCCGAGACTGCCGCGTCGTCGCCTGCGTCGACGGCTCTGCGCGCAGGCCGGCGCCAGCTCGTCGAGTTCGTCGAGGTCTATGCGCGCGCCCTGAGCTTCCTGGCGCCGGAGCGGCGGCTGGCCATCACGCTCGGCATCGCCAGCCTCGGCCTGGCGACCCTGGTCTTCGTCGAGCCGACGCTGTTCGGCAAGGTGATCGACGTGCTGGCGTCCAGCGCCGGCCGGCCGCCGAGCGAGATCTGGGCCGAGAGCCTCTACTGGCTGATGCTGTGGGGTCTCTTCGGCATCGGCGGCATCGTCGCCACCATCCTGGTCTCGCTGCACGCCGACCGGCTGGCGCATCGCCGCCGCCTCGCGGTGATGGCGAGCTTCTTCACCCACGTCCTGGCCCTGCCGCCGGCCTTCCACGGCGCGACGCATTCCGGCCGGCTGATGAAGGTGATGCTGCAGGGGTCCGAGCAGCTGTTCGGCCTGTGGCTGATGCTGTTTCGCGAAAACCTGACGACCTTCCTCGCCCTCCTCATCCTGCTGCCGCTGGCGATCTGGCGGAATTGGCAGCTGGGCGTTCTTCTGGCCGTGCTGACCCTGGTCTTCGCGGGACTCTCCTCCTGGGTGCTGCGGCAGACGCAGATCGCCCAGCAATCGGTCGAGCGGCTGCACTCGGATCTCGCCGCCCGGGCCGGCGACGTGTTCGGCAATGTCGTGCTGGTACAGAGCTTCCGCCGTCTTGCCGCCGAAGCCAGCAGCATCGACGAGATGATCCGTCGTCTCATGGTCGCGCAGTATCCGGTGCTGAACTACTGGGCGCTCGTCAGCGTCCTCTCGCGCGCGGCCTCGACCCTCACAGTGATGGCGATCTTCGCCCTCGGCACCTGGTTGTTCGTGCTGGGGCGGACCACCGTCGGGGAGATCGTGAGCTACATGGGCTTCGCGCAACTCCTCGTCGGCCGGCTCGAGGGGGCGATGGGCTTCGCCAACCGCCTGTTCTTCCAGAAGGAGGGTCTGCGCGAGTTCTTCACCATCCTGGACACGCGCTCGACGGTCGCGGAGCGTCCCGGGGCGCTCACGATGGGGCGGGCCGCGGGCAACGTCCGCTTCGAGCACGTGTCCCTGTCCTACGACGGCGAGCGGCCCGCCGTCAGCGATCTCGAGATCGACGTGCCAGCGGGCACCACGGTGGCGCTGGTGGGTCCGACCGGGGCCGGCAAGAGCACCGCCATGGCGCTCCTCCTGCGCCTGCGCGATCCGGACACCGGCCGGATCACCATCGACGGTACCGACATCCGCGACGTGACCCTCGATTCGCTGCGCGCGAACGTCGGCGTCGTGTTCCAGGAGAGTTTGCTCTTCAACCGCAGCATCGAGGACAATCTGCTTGTCGGCCGACCCGATGCCACGCACGCCGAGGTCGAGGCAGCGGCGAAGCTGGCACAGGCGCACGATTTCATCATAGCGCGCCCCGACGGTTACCGGACGCTCGTCGGCGAGCGGGGTGCGGGGCTCTCCGGTGGCGAGCGACAGCGCCTCGCGATAGCCCGCGCCCTCCTCAAGGACCCGCCTCTTCTCATCCTCGACGAGGCGACGAGCGCTCTCGACGCCGCCACGGAGAGCCGGGTCCAGGAGGCCTTGGGGAACCTGATGCGCGGGCGGACCTCGTTCCTGATCGCGCACCGCCTGTCGACCATCCGCGACGCCGACCTGATCCTCGTCTTCGACCGCGGTCGTGTCGTCGAGCGCGGCTCGTTCACCGATCTCGTCGCCCAGGGCGGCCGGTTCGCCGAGCTGGCCCGCCTTCAGCTGGGCACCGATACCTCGCCCGGCTGAGTCCAGAGGGTGCGTCGGCGCTGCAACAGCTGCCGCTGCATTGGCAGCTCGCGGCGCATTTGAACGCTGTTCCGAGGGGATGGTTGAGGTATTCTGACTATCCCATTGTTGTGGTGGACTCTTCTCGCCATGACCGGACGCTATATGTGGTGCGCTGCGGCCGCCTTGTGCCTAGCGATGGGCGGTCAAGCTGCCGCGACGAACAGGACTTTGGACCTCGCCGTCCATCCGACCGACGTGCGGGTCCAGCGCGCGGCCCCGATCAGGGCCACCAAGGTCAGCGAAGCCGGCCCAGCGCCCGAAGTGCTGAACGATCCCGGTGCCATGGGGACGCCGTCCATTCCGATCCGGCGTCTCAATGAGGACGACAACGGGTTCCTCGGCGGCCTGCTCGGCGGCAAGACCATCCCGCTGTTCCGGGTCACCGTGCCGGGTGCTGTGTTCGGTAACCGGTCGATCCAATAGGACCGTAGCGACCTAGCCGGGCTCGCCCCAGTCGACCTCGTCCTCGCTGACGAGATCGCCCCGCATGGAGGGGCCCTCGGTGTGGACCCGCTCCGGGTCGCCGCACACGAGGTGATGCCAGTCCGGCAGGTCGTAGCCCTGCGCCACGAGGCGATAGGCACAGGTGTGCGGCAGCCAGGTCAGGGCGTGGACATTGTCCGGCGTGACCTTCACGCAGTCGGGGACGTTGGCCTGCCGGCCGGCATAGTCGCGGCAGCGGTGGGTGCAGAGGTCGAGGAAACGGCAGGCGGCATCGGAGAGCGCGATCTCGCCGGTATCCTCGTCCTCGACCCTGATCTGGCAGCAGAGCCCGCAGCCGTCACAGAGCGATTCCCACTCGGCCTCGGTGAAGGTGCCGAGCGTCTTGTCGTGCCAGAACGCCATGGCTCATCCGAGCACGCCGCCGGCTGGGGGTCCAGCGCGGCGGTGGCCGGAGTGAGGGAGCGGCTCAGCGGTTGCCGGGCAGCGACGGGATCGCCCGCAGATAGCGGTAGATGTCGGTCAGGTCGGAATCGGACATGTTGGCGTAGATCGGCCACGGCATGACCTGGAGGATGCGGTTGCTGCCGTCGGGATCCTTGCCGGTGCGGATCGTGCTGATGAACTTCTTGAGGGTCAGACCCGCCGGCAGGCCGTTCCTGTCGGGCGTGAGGTTGGGCGAGACGAAGGGTCCGAACACGCCGCCGCCGGCCAGGTACTTGGCGGCGTTCACCTTGGTCTTCTTGCCCTCGTAGGGGTTGCCGTTGGCGGTGTAGGGCTGCGAGCTGTGGCAGTCGTTGCAGCCGCCGACCGCATTGACCCAGTAGCTGCCGCGGCCGACGTCGTTGCGCGCCCAGGCCGGGTAGTTCAGCGGTACGGGCGCGATGCGAAAGCCGATATCGACCCGAGTGTCTCCGGCGACGGCCTCGTTCGCCGGCGTGAGGGACATGGTCGCCGCGAGAAGGCTCGCTGCCAGCACGACTCCGGTGCACCAACGCATCCATGGACTCCCTGCATGCGGAAGGAACGAGATGTTCCCTCCCGCCCTGGTTGAATTCGAACTCTGCCCCGCCGCCCGGTCCCGGTCAACGGCCCTATCGGGACGATAGCCCGTCGGCATTGGCCGTCCGCTCCGCGACCGCTCAGGGTGCGAGGGTACCCTAGCAGGGAGAGGATGCCCGTGCCCAGAATCTGCATCGCCATTTTGTTGATTTTTCTTTGCCTGTTGTCGCCACCTGCGCGCGCAGATGGCGCGCAGGAGGTGCAGGGCCTCTATGCTCGCTTCGTCGCGGCCCAGAACGCTCACGATCTTGCGGCCGTGCGGGCTCTGCTGCTCGACTCGGACCGTTTCCTCTGGGTCAGCGACGGGCACTCGGTGTGGGGACCGGATGCGCTCATCGCCCGCATGAGCTCGTTCCAGAAAGCCGAAGTCTGGCATGTGGATCCGGACCTCGCCGATGCGGTGCCGGTCGAGGTGACACCGGAATCGGCCTACCTGCATTTGCCGCTGGTGCTGACGATCGGCCCGGCCGCGAAGCCGGACCGGCTCCGCTTCCTCGTCAGCGTGCTCGGCGTGCGCACGCCGGACGGCTGGCGGATCGCGGCCCTGTTCACGACTGACGACAAGAGGTCTTGACCCTTGCGGCGGTGCGGCTGAGGTCGGGGGCACGGAGGCCCGCATGATCGCATTCGCCGAGATCGAGGAGGCTGCCCTCGCCCGCCACGGCCGCGAGGAGATCGACCGCCGACTGTCGTCCCCGCGCTCGGCGGCGGAACTGCGTGCCTTGCCGGACGACCGGTACCTCTCGGCGATGAGTCAGCGGATCTTCCGCGCCGGGCTCAAGCACGAGCTTGTCGACCGCAAGTGGCCGGCGTTCGAGGAGGTGTTCCACGGCTTCGCGCCCGATGCCTGTGCCCGGCTCTACGACGAGGACATGGAGGCCGTGCTCGAGGACAAGCGGCTCATCCGGCATCTCGGCAAGCTGCGCAGCGTGCGCGCCAACGCCCAGGCGATGCGCGCGATCGCCGAAGCCGAGGGCTCGTTCGGCGGCTGGATTGCGAACTGGCCCACGGACGACATCGTCGGCCTGTGGCAGGCGCTGCAGAAGCGCTTCCAGCAGATGGGCGGCAACTCGGCCCCGGTGTTCCTGCGCATGGTCGGCAAGGACACCTTCATCCCCACCGAACACGTAGTCGGGGCGCTGGCGCACTGGGGCTGCGAGGGCGGCGGCACGTCGCGGGCCGAGCGCTCGGCCCTACAGTCGACCTTCAACGACTGGGCGGCCGAGACCGGCCGCCCGCTCTGCCAGCTATCGCAGATCCTGGCCCTGTCGGCCGGTGGCGAGGGGCATCACGCCGCGAGGCGCTGACCGCTCGCCTTGTCGAACAGGTGGACGTGGTTGAGATCCGGGGCGAGGCCGATCTTGTCGCCGGGGGTCAGCTTGTGCCGCTCGCGGAACACGGCCTGCACCTCGCCGCCACCCAGCCGGCTGACGACGAGCGTCTCGGCCCCGGTCGGCTCGACGACCACGACCTCGGCGCCCAGCGCCGAGCCCGAGGGCTGCAGCTGGAGATGCTCCGGGCGCACGCCGTAGATGACGTCCTGACCCTCGCGGCCGCCCGAGTTGGCCGGCAGCGGGAGGGCGGTGCCGTCGGCGGAGATGGCGCTGACCGAGCCGTTCTGGCGGCTCAGCTTGGCGTCGATGAGGTTCATCGCGGGCGAGCCGATGAAGCCGGCGACGAACAGGTTGGCCGGCCGGTCGTAGAGCTCCAGCGGTGCGCCCACCTGCTCGACATTGCCGCCCTGCATGACGACGATGCGGTCGGCCATCGTCATCGCCTCGATCTGGTCGTGCGTGACGTAGATGGCGGTGGTCTTCAGCCGCTGGTGCAGCTCCTTGATCTCGGTGCGCATCTGCACGCGCAGCTTGGCGTCGAGGTTCGAGAGCGGCTCGTCGAACAGGAAGACCTGCGGGTTGCGGACGATGGCGCGGCCCATGGCGACACGCTGGCGCTGGCCGCCCGACAGTTGGCGCGGATAGCGGTCGAGCAACCCGTTCAGGCCCAGGATCTGCGCCGCCTTGCCGACGCGCTCCTCGATGACGTTCTTCGGCGCCTTCGCCAGCTTCAAGGAGAAGGCCATGTTCTCCTTGACCGTCATGTGCGGGTAGAGCGCGTAGTTCTGGAACACCATCGCGATGTCGCGGTCCTTGGGCGGGACGTTGTTCACCACCCGGCCGCCGATTGCGATCTCGCCGCGGCTGATCTCTTCGAGGCCCGCGATCATGCGGAGCAACGTGGACTTTCCGCAGCCCGACGGACCGACCAGCACCACGAACTCGCCGTCCTGGATATCGACCTGGACGCCGTGCAGGGCCTGCACGGTGCCATAGAACTTGTCGACCTTGCGTACGTCCACCGCGGCCATGCTGCTCTCCCTTGTGCGTCGTTGCCGGAAGAGCCCCGGCCCGCGCCTAAGGGCCGATGATGGCGGCGTCGTCCCGCTTCGGCAATGCCCCGATGCGGCTCATTCGCGCAGATCGTCCCACAGCTCCTTCACCTTGGCGAAGAAGCCCTCGGACTCGGGGTGCTGGTCCTTCGCGGACTCGTCCCCGCTGGCCTTCTCGAACTCGCGGAGCAGCTCCTCCTGCCGCTTCGTGAGGTTGACCGGCGTCTCGACGACGATCTCGACCATCATGTCGCCGCGCGACTGGGCATGCAGCTCGGTCATGCCCTTGCCCTTGAGGCGGATCTGCTTGCCGCCCTGGGTGCCGTTCGGGATCGCCACGCGGATCCGCTGCCCCTCGATCGTCGGCACCTCGACCTGACCGCCGAGGGCGGCCGTCGTCATCGGAATGGGTACCCGGCAGAAGATGTTCGTCCCCTCGCGCCGGAACAGCCGATGTGGCGTGACGGTCACGAAGATGTAGAGATCGCCCGCCTGGCCGCCGCGCATGCCGGCCTCGCCCTCGCCCTGCAGGCGGATGCGCATCTGGTCCTCGACCCCGGCCGGTATGTTGACCGCCAGCGTCTTCTCGCGCTGCACCACGCCGTTGCCGGCACAGGCGCGGCACGGGTTCTTGATGACGCGACCGGTGCCCTGGCAGGTCGGGCAGGTCCGCTCGACGGTGAAGAAGCCCTGCTGGCTGCGGACACGGCCCGCACCGCGACAGCCGGGGCAGGTGCCGGGCTCGCTGCCACCCTCGCTGCCGGTGCCGCTGCACGCCTCGCAGGGGACGGCGGTCGGCACCCGGATCTGCGCCTTCTTGCCGGCGAAGGCCTCTTCCAGCGTGATCGTCAGGTTGTAGCGCAGGTCGGCCCCGCGCGCGGCCCCGCCGCGCCGGCGGTTGTTGCCGCCACCGCCCATGAAGTCGCCGAAGAGATCGTCGAACACGTCGGCGAACGAGCCGAAGTCGAACCCGCCGGCACCGGGCCCGCCGCGGCCGCCGGCACCCGACTCGAAGGCCTGGTGGCCGAATTGGTCGTAGGCGGCGCGCTTTTGCGGATCCTTCAGGATCTCGTAGGCCTCGTTGATCTCCTTGAAGCGAAGCTCGGCCGACGCATCACCCTGATTGCGGTCGGGGTGGTACTTCATCGCCAGCTGGCGATAGCTCTTCTTGATGTCGGCTTCGCTGGCGTTTCGCGCCACGCCCAGGGTCTCGTAGAAGTCGCGCTTGGCCATCAGGTCGTTCGCCGCTGCAGAGGCCTCGAAACTGGTCTCTCAGATATGGTTGACGCCGGGTCGCTGCAACGCGCCCGGCGTCCACACCACGAGACTTACGGAAGCGGCCGGCCTCAGGCCGACTTCTTCCGGTCGTCGTCGACCTCCTCGAAATCGGCGTCCACCACGCCGTCATTGGCGGCACCGGCACCTGGACCGGCCCCGCCTCCCTCGGCGGCACCGGCCTGCGCCTTGTACATCGCCTCGCCGAGCTTCATCGCCGCCTGGGCCAGCGCGTCGGTCCGGGTCTTGATGACCTCGGCGTCCTCGCCGTCGACGACCTCCTTCAGGGACGCGATCGCGGATTCGATCTCCGACTTCTCGCCGGCGGAGATCTTGTCGCCATAGTCCTTGAGGCTCTTCTCGGTCGAGTAGATCAGGCCGTCGGCGTGGTTCTTCGCCTCGATGACAGCCTTGCGCTTCTTGTCCTCCTCGGCGTGCTCGGCCGCCTCCTTCACCATCTTCTCGATCTCGGCCTCGCTGAGACCGCCCGAGGCCTGGATTCGGATCTGCTGTTCCTTGCCCGTCGCTTTGTCCTTGGCGGACACGTTGACGATGCCGTTGGCGTCGATGTCGAAGGTGACCTCGATCTGCGGCATGCCGCGCGGTGCCGGCGGGATCCCCATGAGGTCGAACTGGCCGAGCAGCTTGTTCTGTGCCGCCAGTTCGCGCTCGCCCTGGAAGACCCGGATCGTCACCGCCGACTGGTTGTCGTCGGCCGTGCTGAAGACCTGGCTCTTCTTAGTCGGGATCGTCGTGTTGCGGTCGATGATCCGGGTGAACACGCCACCCAGTGTCTCGATACCGAGCGACAGCGGCGTCACGTCGAGGAGGAGGACGTCCTTCACCTCGCCCGAGAGCACGGCGGCCTGAATGGCGGCACCGACGGCGACGACCTCGTCGGGATTGACGCCCTTGTGCGGCTCCTTGCCGAAGAACTGCTTCACGGTCTCGACGACCTTCGGCATGCGGGTCATGCCGCCGACGAGGATGACCTCGTTAATGTCGCCGGCCTTGAGGCCCGCATCCTTCAGCGCCTGCCGGCAGGGCTCGACCGTCTTCTGGATCAGGTCGTCGACCAGCTGCTCGAGCTTGGAGCGCGTGATCTTCATCGTCAGATGCTTCGGGCCCGAGGCATCCGCCGTGATGAACGGCAGATTGAGCTCGGTCTGCATCGTGCTCGACAACTCGATCTTCGCCTTCTCGGCCGCCTCCTTCAGGCGCTGCAGGGCCAGACGGTCGTTGCGGAGATCGATCCCGTTCTCCTTCTTGAACTCGTCCGCCATGTAGTCGATCAGGCGCTTGTCGAAGTCCTCGCCGCCGAGGAACGTATCGCCGTTGGTCGACTTCACCTCGAACACGCCGTCGCCGATCTCGAGGATCGACACGTCGAACGTGCCGCCGCCGAGGTCGTAGACCGCGATCGTCTGGTTCTTGCCCTTGTCCATGCCGTAGGCGAGGGCGGCGGCCGTCGGCTCGTTGATGATGCGAAGCACCTCAAGCCCGGCGATCCGGCCGGCATCCTTGGTCGCTTGGCGCTGGCTGTCGTTGAAGTAGGCCGGGACCGTGATGACGGCCTTGGTCACCGGCTGGCCGAGATAGCGCTCGGCCGTCGACTTCATCTTCTTCAGGATCTCGGCGGAGACCTGGGAGGGCGATTTCTTGTCGCCGCGGGCCTGGACCCAGGCATCGCCATTGTCGGCGCGCACGATCTTGTAGGGGACCATGTCCATGTCCTTGCGGACGACAGGGTCCTCGAACCGGCGACCGATCAGGCGCTTGACGGCGAACACGGTGTTCTCGGGATTGGTGACCGCCTGCCGCTTGGCGGGCATGCCGACCAGAATTTCCCCGTCCTCGGCGTAAGCCACCATGGACGGCGTCGTCCGCATGCCTTCCTCGTTCTCGATCACGCGGGCGTTCTTGCCCTCCATGACCGCGACGCAGCTGTTGGTCGTGCCGAGATCGATGCCGATAATCTTGCTCATTACCTTCCTCACGCGACTGGCGCGATCTACTGCGTGTTACGCTAAAGGGCGCGGCCGGCGATCTCGCTCGGCAAGGCAATTCTACAACCCGGCGCCCCACCTCGCGCTCATATGGGAGTGCCCGCCTAGCGGTGCAACCGGCGCGGGCAGCAGGGATTTTGCCGGCCGGCACGGGAACGCAGCACGTAGGGGAAGGTGCGTGCGGTTTACAGCCCGGGCCTGCCCTGATACCCGCAGCCGACCTCGGCCGACTGCGTCGGCCGACCTGCAACGAGGACCCGGAGATGGCCCCCCCGTCCAAGCTCCTGCCGGATCTGGTCGCCATCGCGGACCGTGCGGCCGAGGTGATCATGAAGATCTATGCGGGCGAGGTCGCGGTCTCGACCAAGGCCGACTCCTCGCCCGTCACGGCGGCCGACGAGGCGGGCGAGGAGGTCATCGTCGCGGCCCTGCGCCGCCTCACACCCGACATCCCGATCGTGGCCGAGGAATCCGCGGCGCGCGGCGAGCTTCCCAAGGCCTGTCCGATGTTCTGGCTCGTCGATCCGCTCGACGGGACGAAGGAGTTCATCTCGAAGAACGGCGAGTTCACGGTGAACATCGGCCTCGTCGAGCATGGCGAGCCGGTCATGGGCGTGGTGCTGGCGCCGGCCCGCGGCCTCGGCTGGTGGGGCTGTGCCGGCGAAGGAGCGCATCGCCGTGACGAGCATGGCAAGGTGGCGCCGATCGCCGTGCGGGCGCGCCCGGCCGCGGGAGCCGTCGCCGTTGCCAGCCGCTCGCACCGGGACGTCGCGACCGACAACTGGCTGGAGCAGCAGGGCATCACCGAGACGGTCTCGGCCGGCAGCTCGCTCAAGTTCTGCCTCGTCGCCGAGGGCCGGGCGGATGCCTATCCCCGCTTCGGGCCGACGATGGAGTGGGACACCGCCGCCGGCCATGCCGTGCTGCGCGCGGCGGGCGGCAGCGTGCACGCCGTCTCGGGCGAGCCGCTGACCTACGGCAAGCCCGCCTTCCGCAACCCGGGCTTCATCGCCGTCGGCCGCTGAGGCGGCGGCCTTGCCCGGCCTGCACCGCCTTCTTCATCTCCTGCCGCCCGAGACCGCCCACAACGCGGCGCTCCGCACCCTTCCCTACCTCCGCTTTCGACGGATCGAGCCGCCGCCGTCGCTGGCCGTCGAGATCGCGGGTCTCCGGCTGGCGCATCCTTTGGGTCTGGCCGCCGGCTTCGACAAGAACGCGGTCATCTTCGCCGCCATGCTGCGCGCTGGCTTCGCCTTCGTCGAAGTCGGCACGGCCACGCCGCGACCGCAGGCCGGCAACGCCAAGCCCCGGCTGTTCCGGCTCGCCGAGGACCGGGCGATCATCAACCGGTTGGGCTTCAACAATGAGGGGCAGGAGGCCGTCGCCCGCCGTCTCGAAGGCCGTGGACCCGGTATCGTCGGCGCCAATATCGGCATCAACAAGGACTCGACCGACCCGGTCGCCGACTACCGCCTGGGCCTGCGCCGGTTGCAGCCGCTGGCCGACTACGTCACCGTCAACCTGTCCTCGCCCAACACGCCGGGCCTGCGCGCCCTGCAGTTCCGGGGGGCTCTGGAGCCGCTGCTCGCAAGACTCGTCGAGGAGCGGAAGGCATTGGGCGGGCACAAGCCCCTCTTCGTGAAGGTCGCCCCCGACCTGGAGCCGCCGGAGATCGAGGCCATCGCCGAGGTAGCCCTGGCGCAGAAGATCGATGGCCTGATCGTGAGCAACACGACGGTGACCCGCCCGCCGGAGCTGAGCTCGGCGCAGCGCGACGAGACAGGGGGGCTCAGCGGCAAGCCGCTCTTCGCCCGCTCGACGCGCGTGCTGGCGCAGTTCCACCAAGCCACCGGCGGCCGCCTGCCGCTGATCGGCGTCGGCGGCATCGGCGGACCCGACGAGGCCTGGGCGAAGATCAGGGCCGGGGCGTCGGCCCTCCAGCTTTATACCGCCTTCATCTATGACGGGCCGGGGCTGATCGAGCGGATCCTGGACGGTCTGGCGGCCAAGCTGCGGACCAGCGGTGCCGAGTCGCTGTGGGCGGTGGTGGGCAGGGACGCGGCGGTGATCGCCGCGGGCCGCCTTGACCCCGAGGGGGTGGTCACCTAAGACCGGTGGCACGTGGTGATTTGAGCCGGCCGGCTTGCGGTCCACGTTAAACAAACCGCTAAAATGGCCGGGACGCAGCAAACGCCCTGGTCTTCGGCCGGGCGTTTTTTGCGTTCTTGGAGACCGCCCTTGTCCGCGTCCTGGCGTCCGCAGACCCGTCTCGTCCATGCCGGCATGAAGCGCAGCCCGCTCGGCGAGACGTCCGAAGCGCTCTTCCTCACCTCGGGCTTCACCTACGAGCGGGCGGAGGACGCCGAGGGCCGCTTCGCCGACCGCCTGCCGGGCTTCATGTACAGCCGGGTCGGCAATCCCACGGTGCGCGCCTTCGAGGAGCGGATGGCGGATCTGGAGGGGGCCGAAGACGCGGCCGCCACCGCGACGGGCATGGCCGCCGTCCACGCCTCCCTGATGTGCCAGCTGCGCGCCGGGATGCGGGTGGTCAGTGCGAGGCTGCTGTTCGGCTCCTGCCACTATGTCGTGGCCGAGTTGCTGCCGCGCTTCGGCATCGAGGTCGAGCTGGTCGACGGCACCGATCTCGGTGCCTGGGAGAAGGCCCTCTCAAGGCCGACCCAGCTCGTCTTCCTGGAGAGCCCCGGCAACCCGACGCTGGAACTGGTCGACATCGCCGCCGTCTCGGAGCTGGCGCACAAGGCCGGGGGCCAGGTCGTGGTCGACAATGTCTTCGCCACACCGCTCCTGCAGAAGCCGCTGCAGCTCGGTGCCGACATCGTCGTCTACTCGGCGACCAAGCACATCGACGGCCAGGGCCGCTGCCTGGGCGGTGTCGTGCTCTGCCGGCGCGACTTCCGGCAGAACGTGCTGCACCCCTATCTGAAGCACACGGGGCCGGCACTGAGCCCGTTCAACGCCTGGGTGCTGAGCAAGGGCCTGGAGACGCTGGGCCTGCGGGTCCCGGCCCACACTGCCACGGCCGAGCGCCTCGCGCGCTGGCTGGAGGAGCACCCCAAGGTCAACCGGGTGCTCTATCCGGGCTTGCCGAGTCATCCGCAATACGAGCTGGCCCGCCGGCAGATGAGCGGCGGCGGGGCCTTGATCGCCTTCACGGTCGGCGGCGGGCGCGAGCGGGCGTTCGAGGTGATGAACCGGCTCCGGCTCTGCGCCATCTCGAACAATCTGGGCGACGCCAAGAGCCTCGTCACCCACCCCGCCAGCACCACCCATTCGAGGCTGCCGCTGGAGGAGCGGCTGAGCTACGGCATCGGCGAGGACCTGATCCGCCTGTCCGTGGGCCTGGAGCATGTCGAGGACCTGATGGAGGACCTCGACGGAGCTCTCAGGGGCTGAGCGTTGGGCTCAGAACTCGGGCGCGAGGGTCACCTTCAGCCCGTCGAGCTCGGGCTTGAACTTGATCTGGCAGGAGAGGCGGGAGTTGTCCTTCACCTCGAACGCCTCGTCCAGCATCATGCTCTCGTCCGAGTTCGCGGGCTCGAGCTTCTGGGTCCAGCTTTCGTCGACGTAGACGTGGCAGGTGGCGCAGGCACAGCAGCCGCCGCACGCCGCTTCGACCGGCAGGTCGGCCTCGCGCATGATCTCCATCACGGACCAGCCGACCGTCCCTTCGAGCTCGTGCGGAACACCCTTGCGATCGATGACGTTGACCTTCGACATGTCGTCCCTTCGTCCGCTCAGACTACGCCGAGCTTCTTCTGCAGATCGGTGCTGGAGGTGGTGTAGCGGAAGATCAGCTTCGCGTCCGGGAAGCAGTACTTAAAGGCCTTCTGGCACATCAGGGCCGCCTCGTGGAAGCCGGAGAGGATGAGCTTCAGCTTGCCCGGATAGGTGCAGATGTCGCCGATGGCGAAGATGCCCTGATGGTTCGTCTCGAACGCGGCGGTGTCGACGGCGATCAGGTTCTTGTCGAGGTTGAGGCCCCACTCGGCGACCGGGCCCAGCTCCATCTTGAGGCCGTAGAAGGCCAAGAGGGTGTCGCACTCGAGGCGCCCGTCGGCCCCGTCATTGCCCTTGATCTTGAGGCCCGACAGCTGGTCGCCCGCCCCCTCGAAGCCCGTGATCTGGCCGATGACGAGCTTCATCCGGCCCTCGGCCACGAGGTGGCGCATCTTCTCGACCGAGTCGGGTGCGGCGCGGAACTCGTCGCGGCGGTGGATCAGCGTCAGCGAGGCCACGAGCGGCTCGAGGTTCAGCACCCAGTCCAGCGCCGAGTCGCCGCCGCCGGCGATGACGAGATGCTTGCCGCGGAAGGTCTCCATCTTGCGCACGGCGTAGTGCAGCGACACGGCCTCGTAGGCCTCCGCGTTGGGCAGCGGCACGCGACGCGGCACGAAGCTGCCGGCCCCAGCGGCGATGCAGACGGTGGGGGCTTCCAGCACCGTCCCGGCATCTGTCTCGACCCGCCAGCGGCCATCCTCCAGCCGCGTCAGGGCCGAGGCCTGCTGCTTCAGGTGGAACACGGGCTCGAACGGGCGGATCTGCTCCATCAGGGCGTCGACCAGTTCCTGCCCGGTGCAGCGGGGGACGGCCGGGATGTCGTAGATCGGCTTCTCGGGATAGAGCTCGGCGCACTGGCCGCCGATCTTGTCGAGATTGTCGACCAGATGACACTTCATGCCGAGCAGCCCGGCCTCGAACACGGCGAACAGGCCGCAGGGCCCCGCCCCGATGATGATCATGTCGGTCGTGTTGACGTCGGGCATCGTTCGTCCAAAGGCTCGCGGCGACCCCGAGGCCGCCAAGTCGACGCTCATGTGGGATGGGAGGGGGGCCGTGTCAGCCCGGTCGGGCGCAACGGCACCTCACGCGCGGCGCGCAACTATCATCGCGGGTACCGTGCGGCAAGTGAGGGGCCCTGCCGCACCCCGCGGTCCGCGGCTTCGGTCGTGGCCCTGTGCGCCGTTGCCGTGCTAACCCCGGCAGCGTTCGAGGCGTCCAGAGGGTCCGACCGGTATGGAGCCCATCATCCACGCGGCAGCGGCCGGGCTCGCCGGCCTCACCGGCTGGAGCGAGCCCGTGGCCCTGCTCGTCCTGCTGGGTGCGGTGGCGGCAGTGCTCCTGGTACTCCTGCTGCTCGTCCTGCGCGCCCTCTTCCGCAAGCGCCTGCCCGAGGCCGCGGCCGATGCCACCGAGGCGTCGATCGAGCGGCTGCGGGAGCTGGGCGAGGGCTTCGCCGACAATGAGGCCCGCGAGGCCGCGGTATTCATCGCCAAGGTCAGCCGCAATCTGAGCGCCAAGGGTACCCAGCGCCGCGGCGCCGGCCTGCTCCTCGGCGCCTACCTCCCGCTGGCCCTGCGCGCCGCCACGGCTCTGCGCCAGATCGAGGCCGGCGGCCGCGACGGCAAGCAGGCGGTCGAGGCGCTGAAGGACATCGCCATCGCCTACTACGACCAACTCCAGGGCAAGGCGCCGCCGGACCCGCAGCCGATGGAGGCCCGGGTCGCCCTGGCCGAGGTCCAGGCCCTGAAGGCCTGGGACGGCAGCACCGCCGTCCCCGAGCCCGACAAGCTGATCGCCCGCCGCCCCGCCTGAAACGAATCAGCATCGGCCCCGATCAGCCATGTCGGGCTGGGGGCTGGCGGAGCGGGCGGTGAAGGGGCTGGAGGTGGGCGGCTCGGGCTCAGGTCAGGACGACGGTCGTGCCTACGACGTGTCGAAGTCCAGATCGCGGACCCTGATCCGCTTGCCCATCAGCTTCGCTGTAACGCGGCGGATGTCGCGCTCGGCCTGGGTCTCCAGCCGGCGCGTCAGCGCGGGCGGCGGTGCCGGCGGGACCGGTCGCGGCGGCGGCTCGCCCGCTGCGGCTCTGGCTGCTGCTTCTTCTCGTACCTTTTCCTGCGCCTCGACGATGAGCTGGTCGCGGAGGCGGACGGTGATGCGGTGGCGGAGGGCTTCGAGATCATCGTAAGCGCGTGGTGGGTACAGCACCCGCTTCACCTTAGGCGGCGGTGCCGGCGGTGCGTCTACTTCCGCCGCCTCCCGTGCCGCGCGTTCCTGGGCGCGCATGACGGACTTCGCCAGCGTCACGCAGGGATTGCGGGCGTGCTGCAGCTCGCGGAAGAACCAGGCGCAGACCTTGGGATCGCGTTCCTCGACCGACTCGACCAGGATCTTGATCGCGAGCTCGCGCAGCCGGCGGAGGATCTCCTCCTCGGGCAGGCCGTACATCGCGCGATAGGCTTCGACCATGTCCGGCAGGTCCGGATCGGCGGTGAAGGCGTCGAGCTCGGCGTCGGTTATGTTGAGCTTCGCGGCCGCTTTCGCGGCGGTGGCGCCCAACGCCATCAGGCGCACGAGGCGGCGCTTCTTGCGGCCGGCGCGAAACTCGGGGTCGAGGCGGTAGGGCGTGTCGTCCATGAACAAGGATCATAGTCCTATATTTGGATCCGGTCAAGGGTCTCTTTGAAAGGCTTTCGGCGGTCCACCGAGCACTAGGACGCAGAGTCCTCGATCACTTCGCAATTGTTGCGATAGTCCGTGGACCTACGTCGTGGGATGTCTCCGACGTCCGCACACTGGAAGAGCACGAAATGCCGATGATCTCCGAGCGACTTGGCATTCTGTGGCCCGGGGTGCCCTTGGCGCTGGCCTCCGCGCTGCTGTTCGGCGCGAGCACTCCGGTCGCCAAGCAGTTGTTAGGTACTATCGACCCATGGATGCTGGCCGGACTGCTGTACTTCGGGGCGGGCTTCGGCTTGGCCGCTGTGTATGCCTTGAGAAGGGTCCTTGAGCTTCCAGCTTCAGAGGCTCCCCTACGTCGATCTGACGCCCCGTGGCTGTTCGGCATCGTAGTCTCCGGTGGGCTCGCCGGTCCGGTCCTGCTCATGCTGGGCTTGGCGCACACGGATGCGGCCAGTGCGTCGCTGCTGCTGAACCTCGAAGGTGTCGCCACGATGGCGATCGCTTGGCTAGCGTTCCGGGAGAATGTCGACCGCCGCCTGCTCGTCGGTGCATTGGTTATCTTTGCCGGTGCCCTTGCCCTCTCATGGCAGGGGGGAGGGGCGACTCTCAGTCCGGGTGCGTTGCTGCTTGCTGGTGCCTGCCTGGCTTGGGGGATCGACAACAATCTAACGCGCAAGGTGTCCGCTGCAGACCCCCTGCAGATCACGATGCTCAAAGGCTTGGTCGCCGGGTCGGTCAACCTAGCCTTGGCCTCCATCCAGGGCGCCGCGTTGCCGGCTTTCGGCACGAGCATCACCGCCGGTGCGGTCGGCTTCCTGGGCTATGGGTTGAGCTTGATGCTGTTCGTGCTGGCCCTGCGCCATCTTGGGGCGGCTCGAACTTCCGCATACTTCTCTTCAGCGCCGTTCATCGGCGCTGTGCTGGCCGTCGTCTTTCTGGGTGATGCCCTTTCATGGCAACTGGTTCTTGCCGGCGCCTTGATGGGCCTCGGCCTATGGCTGCATCTGTCCGAGCGGCATGTCCATGAGCACGCCCACACGTTGCTCGCGCATGAGCACCGGCATGTGCACGACGAGCATCATCTGCATGAGCACGCGCCGAACGATCCTGCGGGCGAGCCGCACAGCCATCCGCATCGGCATCTGCCGCTAGTGCATCGGCATCCGCACTACCCGGACCTGCATCACCACCACGCCCATCACTAGCCCCGTGGACGAGCCCGTCCTCAGATCCCACCGTCCAGCCCCGAAGCAAGGTAGACGGCCCTCCCAGCGAAGTGCCGGCCCAGAGCGATCGAGCTGCTCGCCATCTCAGGTCCCAGGCGTACCCGTCCGGTGACGGCCGCCTTCTTGTGCTGAGCGCGGTCGTTCAGACTGTGGGGCATGGACCATGGCGACCGGGAAGCGTCCGCTTCGCTTTTAGCGGACACCAAGCAAGCGGGTGGCAAGCGTCGTCGCTGGCCGGAGGAGCTGAAGCGGGAGGTCGTTGCGGCTCTGGCCGAGCCCGGGGCGTCGGTGTCGAGCGTGGCGCGTCGCTACGACCTGAACACGAACCAGCTGTTCAAATGGCGGCGGCGGTTCGCGGCAGCGGGGACACCGTCCGTCGAGCCGGCGCGGCTGCTGCCGGTCGAGATCGCCCCCGCGAGGGCCTCGACGGTGGAGGAGCGGAGCGGATCACCGCCCCTGTCGTCCGCATCGCCGACAGGCTCGATCGAGATCGCGCTGCGCGGCGGGACCAAGGTCAGGATCAAGGGCATGGTCGATCCGGCGGCCGTGGCGGCGGCGATTGGTGCGGTGCTGGCGCCCCGCCGGCGGCGGTGATCACGCTCCCACCGGGTACGCGGGTCTGGCTGGCGGCCGGACACACCGACATGCGCAAGGGCTTCGACGGCTTGGCTCTCCAGGTGCAGGAGGTCCTGCGGTTCGATCCGCACGGCGGGCATCTGTTCGTCTTTCGCGGCAAGCGTGGCGGGCTGATCAAGGTGCTCTGGCACGATGGGCAGGGCATGTGCCTGTTCAGCAAGCGGTTGGAGCGCGGGCGCTTCATCTGGCCCTCGCCAGCGGACGGTGCGGTGACCATCAGTCCGGCACAGCTCGGCTACCTGCTGGAAGGGATCGACTGGCGGATGCCACAGCGGACCTGGCGGCCGGAACTGGCCGGGTGAGAGCGAGATCTGCGGCCTTTTGACTCGGCTGTTCTGCTGGTTACTGACAGGATCGGCCGATCTGCTTGACTTGTGGCGTGCAGAACTTCGACGCCTTACCCGATGAGCTCGCCGCGGCGCACGCGATGATCCTCGCGGAGCGTGCCTCGCGCCTGGCGGCCGAGGCCCAGGTCTCCGGCGCCAGGCTGGAGATCGAGCGCCTGAAGCTGCTCCTCGCCAAGGCCCGGCGCGAGCAGTTCGGCCAGTCCTCCGAGCGCGGGGCGAGGATCGTCGCCCAGCTCGAGCTGCAGCTGAGCGAGCTCGAGGAGACCGAGGCCGAGACAGAAGTCGCGGCCGAGATCACTGCCTCGGCCGCCGATCGGCCATTCCGGGGGGAGGGCACGCGCAGGCCGGCACGTCGCCCCTTGCCCGAGCACTTGCCACGCGAACGGATCCTCTACGCCGCACCCTGTGCCTGCCCCAGATGCGGTGGTCCGGTCCGCAAGCTCGGGGAGGACGTCACCGAGACCCTGGAATGCGTGCCACGGCGCTGGAAAGTCGTCGTGCATGTGCGGGAGAAGGTCTCCTGCCGCCGTTGTGAGACGGTCAACCAGCCACCGGCTCCCTCCCACCCGATCGCCCGCGGCCGTGCCGGACCGCATCTGCTCGCCCTGGTCCTGGCGGCCAAGTACGGCCAGCACCTGCCGCTCACCCGACAAAGCGCGATCTATGCCGGTGAAGGCGTGGGGATCGACGTCAGCACCCTTGCCGATTGGGTCGGTGCCGCTGCCGCCAGCCTGATGCCGCTGGTCGAGGCGATCCGCACCCACGTGTTCGCGGCCGAACGGATCCACGCCGACGACACCACCGTGCCCGTGCTGGCGAAGGAGAGAACCAGGACCGGGCGATTATGGGCATATGTCCGCGACGACCGGCCGTTCGCGGGTCCGGCACCTCCGGCGGCGGCGTTCTTCTACTCGCCCGACCGCCAGGGCCAGCATCCCGAGCGGCACCTCGCCGGCTTCGCCGGGATCATGCAGGCCGACGCCTATGCCGGGTTCAACCGCCTCTACGAGCCCGGTCGGCAGCCCGGGCCAATCCTCGAAGCCGCCTGCTGGGCCCATGCCCGCCGCAAGCTCTTCGAACTCGCCGCGGTCGCCAAAGCCCCGATCGCGAGCGAGGCGGTGCAACGCATCGACCGACTGTTCGCCATCGAGCGCGACATCACCGGCCTGCCGGCCGAGGCTCGCCTGGCAGCACGTGCAGAGTTCTCGGCGCCGATCCTGGCCGAACTGGAGCCCTGGCTTCGACAGCAGCAGGAGCGGCTCTCGCGACGGTCGGAGGTCGGCAAGGCCATCGCCTACACGACCAAGCGTTGGGCCACGCTCACCCGCTTCATGAACGACGGCCGGATCTGCCTGACCAACAACGCGGCCGAGCGCGCCCTGCGCGGTGTCGCCGTCGGCCGGCACAACTGGACGTTCGCCGGCTCCGACCGTGGTGGCGAGCGCGCCGCTGCGATCTACACCCTGATCGAAACCGCCAAGCTCAACTGCGTCGATCCACAGGCATGGCTCGCCGACGTCCTCGCCCGGCTTCCCGACCATCCCGCCAGGAGCATCGACCAGCTTCTGCCTTGGCGGTGGAACGGCGCTACCACGATCAGAACAGCAGACTGAGCCACGACCTCAGCGCTGCTTCACCGCGGTCCTCGCCGGACGCGTACGGCGCAGGCTTGGCGGACGGCCAGTTGTGTGTCTCGTCGGTGGCGTCTCGACACCAACGATAGAAGGCGTCGTAGAGGACCATGCCGGCTTCGAGCTGGGCGAGGTCGTCTGCGTACATCCGGGACAGGCCGAGCGAGGCGGCGAGGAGGCCGGGGGCTTCCGGAGCGAGGTCCAAGCAGGCCGTGTCCGCGGCACGGACGATGGTTGCGAGACGGCGAAGAGGCTCCGTCGCCAGCCCGAGTTCCTCGATCATCGTGTCGAAGGTGCAGGCCTCGCCGCGATGGCTCCAGAAGACGTTCTCGATGTCGAAGGGTGTGGCGCCGAATCGCTCGGCGACGCCCAGAACCTCTGGAGCGGCAACGAAGAGAAAAACGGCCTTTCGATCGACGAACCTGCGGATCAGCCAGGGACAGGCAATACGGTCGATCTTGGGCCGTGCCCGGGTGACACACACTGTGCGCCCGTCCTGTTCGCGCGGCGGGATGTTCGCAATGGGAATCAGGGGCAGACCTGCCTGCCGCCAGCCCTCGAAGCCGCGCCCCGCACCTCGGCTGGCACGCCCGCCTGGCGAAGCCACGCCGCGGCACCCTCGCTGAGCTTCAGGCCACGTTGGCACATGACGATGGCGGAGCCGCCGCGGACCTCGTTGGCCCAGACGGCAACTGCTTCGTGCGGGCGCCGGATGGCGCCGGGGAGCAGCCTCTGATCGGCGGCGAAGTCTTCGTTCGTGCGGACGTCGATGACGAGCGGACAGGTCGGCGTGCCGACGAGCCGGGCCAACTGCTCCATCCGAATGGTCGTGAATGACGACATGATGCGTCCTCGCCTGCGAGTGGGACGCGATGCTTCGGCATGTCGCCTCGTGGGGAGACCGCCTTCCCCATAACGTGAGAGAGACCCAACGGCCGGCCTATTGTCAATGCCGGTGGGATGACTCACCGAGCTGGTCCTCACATTCTAAAAGTCGGCCAGGTCCGGGTGGTGGCCAGCGGGTCGGACACCATCTTCCAGGTGAACCTGACAGGTACCAGCGGCGCCAAGATGGAGATCCACGTCCAGGACGGCAGCGCCACGCCCGGGCAGTGGGTCGCCGGGGACTTCATCCTGTAGGCGGGCGACTTGTCAGGACAGGCCCACGCTTCGACGCAAGGCCGCCGTCAGCGCCGGCCGGCACGGATGTACCATTCGATGGCGCGGCGGATCAGCTCGTTGCGGGAGAAGGCAGGCTCGCGGAGTTGCTGGCGCTCGACGACCTCGTCGAGGGCGCGGACGAGCGAGCCGGGCAGGCGGATGCCCAGGCCCTGCGACGGGTCGACCGGCTTCGGGTGGCCGCCGCGACGCTTCTGGCCGGCGGCCTGCCCGGCACCCGCTGCCCGGGGCTTGTCGATCACGTTCTGCATCTGCCCATCCCGCCGAACCGGCGGCGTCGTCTGCCGCGACGCGACGCCGACCGGCCTCAAGCCGTCCCCCATCTTGCCAGCAACGCGCGTGGCTGCCAACCGGACCGGCCGGGCGGGGCCGGCCGGCGCACTCAGAAGCCGGTGCCGCCGGGCGATCGCCCGAGGTCAGGGACGCTCGAAGGGACCCCAGGGGTCCCGCAGCCTGAGCTTGGCGTCGGAGGTGGTGGCCAGCCACTCGCGGCCGACCTCGGTCAGCGTGTAGCCGCCGCCGGTGGCGTTGAAGGCCGCGAACTGCATCACCGACTGGCGGGGGCTCGGGCGCAGGATGCCGCGCCGGGCGAGTTCCCAGGCGGCGTCGTAGAGCGGTTCGGACACGGCATAGACGCTGGCGTTCTCGACCGGGTCCGGGTGGTTCCGCTCGTTCAGCATCTCGCGGACATAGCGCGTCGCGAGGTCGACCACCGTCAGGTCGTAGCCGTGCCGGCCGTACTTCGCCGGGCCGTCTGCCCGCATCCGGTAGAGGATGTAGTTCAGCGCCTCGTCGACGCTGGGGACCTTGGGCGCGTCGCTCATGTCGGCAGGCCGCTCCGCACCAGCATGAGCACGCCCCAGGCACCGGCGAGGCCATAGGCACCCGAGAGGAGAAGGATGGCGGCCGCCGACAGGGCCCCTGCCAACCGGTCCACGGGAAAGCGGACATAGGCCAGGATGTACACGGCCATGCTCGCCGCCAGCAGCAGACCACCAGCATTCACGACAAGAGGTGCCGCACCATGGTCCTCGATCAGCATCAGCAGGATGAAGCCGATCGGTGCGTACTTCGCGACCTGATCGCGTCCACAGGAAGCACGATCGTACCAGCGCAGCGGAATATCGCGCCTCTTCTTCTTCGCGTCGCGCTTCAGGAGGACGAGATACCAGGTGACGGCCAGATACATGGCCGCGACCGCGATGGCATAGGCGAGCGTGATCACACCACTACCCGAAAGCCGGACCTCGCGGCGCCCTAGCCCGTTTGGTTGCCCTGGTCAAAGGGCGCGCATCTTGATCCCGGCCGGGCTCAGGCGCGCACGAGGACGGGACTGTCCGGGTCCCGGGCGAGGCCGTAGTTCGGCAGGCCGAGGAACCTGCCGCTGGCCCACATCATCGGGGCGATGAGCGTGCCCACGATGAGCACGAAGCCCAGAGTGCCGATGCCGACCGGTCCGCCCAGGATCCAGGCGACGGTGACGAAGCCCACCTCGAACAGCAGCTTCGCCCAGAGGAAGTGCCACCCCAGCCGCTTGACGAAGGTGAGTGCCACGAGATCCATCACCCGGATGCCGATCCCGCTCATGATGATCAGGGCGGAGGCATAGGCGTCGACCAGCAGGCCCAGAAGCATCAGGGGTGCCGGGGCCAGATAGGCCGTGGTCAGGTGCTCCAGGCCGACGAGGTTCCAGAGATCGACGAGGTAGCCGACGAGCGCCATCGTGACGAAGGTCATCAGCGGCGGCAGCTTCCGGTTCCAGAGCGACCAGACGAGGAGGAAGATAATCGTCACCGCACTGGCGACGAAGCCGATCCTGATGAAGTCGTAGTCGATGGCGCCGACGATCCCGATCACCATGGCGTGCAGCGGATCGACGCCGAGCGCGGCATCGATGAACATCTTCACGCCGATCGAGAACAGCAGGCAGCCAACGAGGTAGAGGGCCACCCGTGTGGGCGTCCACCTCTCCCCACCGGTGATCCACGAGCGGAGGTCGACCATGGTCCAGCCCCTGGGCACAGGGGCCGCCACGACCCCGTTGCCGTCGCCTCCGCTGCCCTGCGCGGCGGAGAAGATCCCTTCGTTCGGGAGCCGAACTCAGGCCTTCGGCGGCTCCACGAAGGTGTGGCCGGCGCCGCGGCCGAAGAGGCGGTTCTTCGCATCCTCGGCGAAGGCGACGAGCCCCGGGGCCACGACCGCACCGAGATCGACGGCGGCCCGGGGCAGGTTCCAGTTACGGAACCACCACTGCGCCAGAACGCCGTAGCAGGCGCGGCGTTCCGCGGGGCTCATGGGCGTGGTGGCGACGAGGCGGCGATATTCGGCGAAGAGGCGGAAGGTGGGGAGATTGATCGCCCCCGCCTTCGACGCGTCGTGCCAGGCGAGCCGCTCCTTGGCGTTGCGCACGCGGCGCGTGTAGCGCTGGTCGTGCTCGCGCATCTCGACCAGCGGGTCCTTGAGCTGGAGCATCGGCCCGCGCAGCGACATGGCGGCGAGGAAGATGCGGTCCTCGCCGTGGAATCCCAAAAGATGGCTGCCGGCCCAGACGTCGCGCCGGAAGGTGGCGAAGAAGTCCACGACCGAGTGCGACTCGATGATCATGGCGGCGAGGCGCGGGGCGGGTGAGGCGTCGGCGGCATGCGCCAGCGAGGTGTCGTAGTAGCCCCTGTGCTCGCCCGCGGGCCCGATATAGTCGACCACGGTGTTGCAGAGCACCGCGCGCGACGCCGCTTCCAGCGCCGCCACCGTCGCCGCGAGATAGGTCGGCTTGATCCGGTCGTCGTGCGCCAGCCACTTGAAGTAGCGCCCCCGCGACTCGTCGAAGACCCGATTGTAGTTCGGGATCGCCCCCAGGTTCTGCGGGTTGCGCAACGCGCGGACGCGCGGATCCTTCGCGGCATAGTCGCGGCAGATCTCTTCGGTGCGGTCGCTCGAGGCGTTGTCGCAGATGACGAGCTCGAGATCGTCCAGCGTCTGCGCCAGGACGGAGCGGATCGCCTCCTCGAGATAGTTCTCGCCATTGTAGACGGGGATGCCGACGCTCACGAGCGGCGTCGCCGTGGCGGGCGTGGGGATGCTCATCGAAACCTCGATCTCACTCTGCGGTCGGCGGGACGCGGCCCTAGGCGACGGGCTGCAACGTCTTCGTATCGTGCTGGTCGGGGGTGAACACGAGCACGCCGCCCTCCACCGGGCCGCCGACGTCGTAACGGGCGACGAGGTCGGCCGGCAGCCGCTCGAAATCGGAGCCGCGCATGAAGTCGCGAAGGGCGGTGCCGGTGCAGTGCGAATCGAGGTTGGCCGGGGCGCGCCCGTCCTCGAGGTCCTGGCGGCTGACGGTGCGCAGGTCGATGCTGAAGCGGGTCAGGCCCGAGGTGTTCGGCACCGAGGAGTGCAGGTGGGCGGCGGAGAACAGGATGATGCCGCCGGCCTTGCACACCGGCCGGATCTGGGGATCGAGCTCCAGAGGCTGCTCGGGCTTCGGCTGCACGCGCGTGTCGGTGCCGACATGCTGCCCGGCGTTCTTGCGACCGTCCGCATTCCACCGATAGTAGTTGAAGGAGGCGGAGCCGTTCTTGACCGGCTCGGTCATGTAGCGGGAATGGAAGGCGATACCCGCATTGCGGTCGAAATCGTAGATGGGGAGCCACCAATTGTGCTGGCACATCGGTGCCGAGTACCAGGTGTCGCGGTGCGGATGGAACGCGTAGCCGACACCCGTGGTCAGGTAGCCGTGCGCGGTGGCGAGCCGCAGGCGCGGCACGTCAAGATAGATGTCGCGCGGATCGCAGCCGTGATCGGCGAGCATGCGCTGGATCAGCCGGCGCGTGCGCGGATGGTGGATGAAGCGCGGCTTGAGGGCGGCGCCCAGCTCCGAGAACTCCTGCACCGACATCCGGAACTGGGCGCGGCAGGGATCCTCGCCGAAGACCTCCTCGATCATGCCGCGGGCATGCTCGATCAGCGCCACGGTGCTCGGTGTGGGGGCATAGACGAAAATGTCGCCGTCATAGACGAGGGCTCGACGTTGCTCATCTGTAATGGAAGGTTCGTAATGGAGGCTCGTCACCGCTGGGCCCTCGCATCGAAGGGTGAATCGTGGATCTGGTAGCAAGCTGCTTCGTCAGTTTTCAACCGAGCAAGCTGCGCGCAGGTTACCCGCACACGAACTTTCGCCCGTGTGCCATAATAGCTGCAGTTGAGTCTCGCCTGGGCTCTCACGCGTCGGTTGAGAAGCGTCGATGCGCGTCGTAATTCTGGCAGGCGGTCTCGGCTGGCGTCTGTCGGACGACAATGAGCTCCGGCCCAAGCCCATGACGGAGGTGGGCAACAAGCCGCTCATATGGCATCAGATGAACTATTTCGCGCATTTTGGTTACCAGGATTTCATCATCGCGCTGGGACAGCGCGGCGAGTACATCAAGAAATACCTCGTGGACTTCTTCACGATCGGCGGCGACGTCGTACTCGATGCGGCCGGCGGTCAGGTGCGCCGCACGTCCGACGCTGTACCCTGGCGCGTCGAGATGGTGGACACGGGCCTGAAGACGCAGACCGGCGGCCGGCTGAAACGTCTGGCACCGCTGCTGCGCGACGAGACCTTCATCGTCACCTGGGGCGACATCCTCCACAATATCGACGTCGACGAGCTGGTCGCGGCACATCGCCGGATCGGCCGGCTCGCCACGTTGGCGGCGGTGCGGCCGCCGACCCGCTTCGAGCGAGTCGAGATCGACGACGACCTGGTGATCGACTTCGGCGCCGGCCTGGAGCCCGAAGCACCGTTGTTCGGCAATATCGGGACGCGCGGAACCTTCGGGCCCAGGATCGACCGCGGCTGGATCGCGGGCGGTCTCCTGGCAATGGAGCCCGGGGTGTTCGACTATATCGACGGCGACCGGACGCATCTCGACCAGGAGCCGCTCCGGGCCCTGTCCCGGGCGCTGCAACTCGGCGCCTATCGCCATCACGGCTTCTGGCAGTTCGTCGACGCCATGCGCGACAAGCGCCAACTGGACCAGCTCTGGGAAGACGGCCGGGCGCCGTGGAAGCTGTGGGAGTGAGAGCCTGGGCCAGTCCATGGTGCCGAACGGCTCGATGTTCGCCCCTCGTGAAGCACGCGGCGGCGCCGTCGAGCGTTACCCGCGCTCACGCCACCTCGGTACCGGGTCCAAATGTACGACCTGTTCCACTCAACTAAAAATGTTCGCCGTGGGCTTCGATAAAGGGTGGCTCGCCGGCCTGCGCTCCGGCGAGCCTTAAGCAACCCACGTGTGTACGATCAGTTGCCGTAGTGCGACCACCCGCTGAATGTCGCACCCTTTTGCACGATCACGACCTGGAAGCGGAGATCGAGCGGAAACCACTTCGCCGGATCTTCCCCGTGCCACTTGGGAGTATAATAGTCCGACACGGCCTGCAGAGCGTTGTTGCTGATCGCAACCCCGTGACACTTCATGGCCTTGGTCCAGTCCGGCGGAATCTTTACACCATTGTAGGTCTTGTTCCACATTTGTGATACGGGCTGACTCCACGTCTTCATATTGCCAGCGGAGCCGAAGACGGTCCGATACGAAGCGCAAGCTTCGCGTTGCGCGGGACCACTGGCTCCCTGCCACGCGCACCACTGCAGCTTCATGGTCTGCGCAACGGCTTGGCTTCTGATCAGGACACGGAAGTAGAGCGTGCCCTCGGCAAAACCCGGAAAGTTGAAGCTCAAGGGGCTGGATGGCCCGGGCGCAACGCCGACCCTCGGAAAACCGTGATGCGCTGTCGTTACCGGTGAGTTCCAGTCGAAGATCAGCTTTTCCGTCGTGGTGGCATGGGCTGCCGACACGGGCAACACGGCGATGACGATGGCATAGGCAGCCCAGGCCCATGCACGTCGAACGATTCCGGACAAACTACTCATGAGATTTGCTCCTGATACTAATTCGGCTGAGGTTTGTGCAAATTGCTGGATGTTCGAACCCGCCACGATACCAATCGTCTGGGACCGGCCGGGGCCAGCTCGCCGCGGGTCGATCAGCGACTTGGAAACGTGACCCGCAGCATGAGGCAGTCGTAGGCCTGTATTCTACTCCTCGTTGAACAGTATCGTACAACCGCACGTGACAGGTGCGTTCACATACCTCTGCGGCAGCGCATGGGGTCGTGTCCCAGGTGGTGGTGTAGCTGGGCGTTGGTCCGCCGCGATGCGGGCAGGGCCGGATTGGTCAGGCGGCCAAGTCGGGTAGCCTGACGGTGGTACTGTCGCCTAGTGGGGCGATCGTCTCAAGGGTCATGTAGCGGGCACGTTGGACGGCCCACTCGTCGTTCTGCTCGTGCAAGATGGCCCCCACCAATCGGGTGATCGCGGTCTCGTTGGGGAAGATGCCGACGACGTCGGTCCGCCGCTTGATTTCGCCGTTGAGGCGCTCGAGCGGGTTGTTGCTATGGATCTTGGCCCGGTGCTGGACGGGAAAGGTCATGTAGGCCAACACGTCCGTCTCGGCTTCGTCCATGAAGGTTGCGAGCTTGGGTAGTGTCGGCCGGAGCTGATCAGCGACCTTGCGCCACTGGAGCTTGGCGGCCTCGGCGTCGTTCTGAGCAAAGGCGGTAGCGATGAATGCTGCAACGACCCGCCGACCGTTCTTGCCGGCATAGGCCAGGGCGTTGCGGGCAAAGTGCACCCGGCAGCGCTGCCAGGTGGCGTTAAGCAGCTTGGCGACGGCAGCCTTGAGGCCCTCGTGCGCGTCAGAAACCACCAGCTTGACGCCGCGCAGCCCACGTCGCCTGAGCTTGCGCAGGAAGGCGGTCCAGAACGTCTCCGCTTCGGATGGCCCTATGTCCATTCCCAGGATCTCGCGCCGACCGTCGCTGTTGGCCCCGACGGCCACGATTACCGACACTGAGACGACCCTGCCGTTCTGCCGGACTTTCACGTAGGTGGCGTCGATCCACAGGTACGGCCAATCGCCTTCCAAGGGGCGGTCGAGAAAGGCCGAAACTCTCGCATCGATCTCCTCGCAGAGCCGGCTGACCTGGCTTTTGGATATACCGGTCATGCCCATCGCCTTGACCAAATCGTCGACCGAGCGGGTCGAGACCCCTTGGATGTAGGCCTCCTGGATCACGGCGGTGAGCGCCTTCTCGGCCATCCGCCTCGGTTCGAGAAAGCCCGGGAAATAGCTGCCCCGCCGCAGCTTGGGGATCCGCAGTTCTACCGTGCCGGCCCTGGTCTCCCAGTCCCGATCACGATAGCCGTTACGCTGCGCCAGCCGCTCGGAGCTTTTCTCGCCGTAGGCAGCACCGGTCAACTCGCCGACCTCCAGCTCCATCAGCCGCTGGGCGGCAAAGCCGATCATCTCGCGCAGAAGGTCGGCGTCGGGAGCCTTCTCGATCAGCGCCCGGAGGCTCATCATCTCGTCGGTCATCGGCGGTCTCTCGGTCAGGTTGGTGTCGCAACCCGATCCTACCGGCATCGTCGATGACCACCGCGAAGCCTCTCGCCAGCGTGCTCGAGGCGCGCTCGCGAGAGGCTTCGCTACCATCAGCTACACCACCACCTGGGACACGACCGCGCATGGGCGGTCAAGCTGCGCGCACTTTGGCCGTCGCGATAAGTTGGGACTGTGGCTTGCCAAAGCGCTCTTGCGATGATGGGGCAGCGGCTCGAGCCCCCGACCCTTCGGCGAGGTGATCCTTGCCCTTTTGGAAAGCCGTCGGTCTGTGACCGAGGCACTCATCGTGATGGACGGCTTCGACCACTCGTCGTGCCGTACAGGTTCTTGAACATGGATAACGAGTGCCTAAGTAGATAAAGGTGAGGCAATCACGGGTGGACAGAAAGGACGATCTCTTACTGACAATCTCGGTTCACACATACGACGCATCCGCAAATAAGGGTGGCGTCGACACGAGATCAGACGGCGGGACATCTCGCCGCCAGTAAGAAAGGGCCAACGGCCCACAGGCAAGAGCACCAGAAGGACTTCTTGCCACACGACGACAAGCAGATGCGGCCGGCCTGTATCGCCGGAACCGCCCGAAGGGCCCCGACAGCAATGCCGGGGCCTTGTCGTTTGGGAATCAAGCATCGGTCGAAATCGTCCCAGCGAGAGCGATACGGATAGGGCGCTCACTGGTGCACCTTGGTGTCGGCGGATGCAGAGCCGCGAAGAGGCCTAGCATGCGCCGGCCCGAGCACCTGCCGTGACGGCCAAGGTCGCTTGCCGCTCGACGGCCCGCTTGAGACCCGCCGGACGGCAGGTGCCGGGAGAGCGGGACGGACCACAGGGTGAAGCGCCAGTGCTTGCCGGCCAGAGCGCCTGTCAGTGAGCGATCCGCACGATCTCCCGGCTCGGGTGACTGTAGCGCAACCCGAGGAGATCCTCATATGCCGTTGCATGCCGGTCTGGACTGGGGCGGTACCCGTCACGCCCTCTGTGTCGTCGACGGGATGGGGCAGGTCGTCGCCCGCTTCGAGGCCTGCCACGATGCGCAGGGCCTGGCCGAGATGCTGGCCCGGCTGCGACGGGCAGCCCCGCCGGCCGAGTTGCCCGTCGCTCTCGAGCGGCCTTCCGGCCTGATCGTCGATGCCCTGATCGAGGCCGGGCATCCGGTGATCCCGATCCACCCCAACGTGGTGAAAGCCTGCCGGCCCCGCTACCGGGCCGCCGGCGGCAAGAGCGATCCGGGCGATGCCTACCTGCTGGCGGATCTGCTGCGCACCGACGGGCACCGCTTCCAGCGGCTCGTACCCGCCTCGGACGAGATCAGAGCCCTGCGCGCGCTCGTCCGCGGCCGCGACGATCTGGTCGCCCACCGCGTGGCGCTCGCCAATCAGCTCCGCAGCCTCTTGGAAAGTTTCTGGCCCGGTGCGGCCGCCGTCTTCGCCGCCATCGACAGCCCGGTGGCACTCGCCTTCATCGGCCGCTATCCGACCCCCGACAGCGCCAGCCGCCTGGGCGAGAAACGCTTGGCGGGGTTCATGGCCCAACACGCCTATTGCGGACGCCGCTCCCCGGCCGAGCTGCTCGCCCGGCTGCGGGCCGCCCCGACCGGCCTCGCCAGCGAGGCCGAAGCCGATGCCATCGCCGCTTGGCGATCCGTCTGCAAAGCAGCCGGTGGCGGAGCCACCGGAGGGGGAGAGCTCGCGCGCACCCTGGTCGCCGTCCTCGAGCGCCTCGTTACCGAGATCGCCAAGCTGTCCTCGCGCATCGAGCAGGCCGTGGCCGACCTGCCGGATGGGAGAATCGTCATGTCCTTCCCGCGCGCCGGACGCGTCTGTGCCGCCCAGGTCCTGGCCGAGCTCGGCGACGTCCGCGAGCGCTTCCCCACAGAGGACCAGCTCGCCGCCGAAGCCGGCGTCTGTCCGGTCACACACGCTTCCGGAAAGAGCCGCGGCGTCGTCTGGCGCTGGGCCTGCAACCACCGCCTCCGACGAGCGATAACCTGCTTCGCCGACAATTCCCGCCACGCTTCCGCCTGGGCCGCCGCCATCTATCGCAAAGCTCGCGACCGAGGCTGCAAGCACCCACACGCCATCCGCATCCTCGCCCGCGCCTGGGTCCGCGTCCTCTGGCGCGCATGGCACGAACGCACCCCCTATGACCCCGACCGCCACGCCGCAGCCCGTAACCTCGCAACCTGACCATCCAAAGCTGGACACAGGGTGTCTCAAGCGTTCTCGACTGAAACTGAACGTGTTCGCTGTTCGCCGACGACACGCTGCTGAAACAATCTGCCACGAATTACTTGGTGATTTGTTTCTGACAATGGCGGCGCCCTCATGCGGTGAAATAATATTTCAAGCAGCGGCGGCACCGCGACATATCGTTGAAACCTTGCCGGCACATCAAGGCTCCGCAGTCGACTCACAGTAGAGTCGATAATTCAGGAACCCTACCGACCACCGAAATGCCGTAGACCTCTGTGGAACGTCCAGGTTTCTCCTGGAAGGACCATGATCGGCGCAGTTGAACTGCGCTCGGGGTCCAACGGCACGCGGACGAAAGGAACGTGTCATGACGGCATTGTTCGCTATTCCTTCGACGTCACACCTCGTGCGCACGACGGCCCTGGCCTTCGCCTCCCTCGCTCTGGTGCAGCCGGCGCAAGGTCAGGAGAAGGTCTCGTTCCCGGCCAGTGCTGCCGACATAGCGCCATCCGGGCTCTGGGCGGTCACCAACTTCGACGAAGGGTGCTGCACGCTCGATTTCAACGTGCTGCGCTATGTCGGCGGAAGCTGGAAGAGCAAGACCAGCGGCACGGCGAACAGCACGAACTACGACTGGGGCGTGCCGCTCTACGCTCCGGCTACCGGCCGGGTGGCAAGCTGCTGGCGCAATTTTCCGGACGATCCGGATCTGACCGACGCCCAGCCGCCCAACAACGACAAGATCTTCACGGGCGGCAATCACCTCGTGATCCTGACCGAGCAGGGGAAGGCGGTCTCGATCAACCACCTCAAGGCGGGCACCATTCCAGCCAGCCTGTGCCCGAGCAATGCGGGATCGACCGTCTATCCGGCGACGACGGCGAAGGAGGGTGACTGGCGGGTCGCAGCCTACATCCAGCCGAACGACCGTCCGCTCGTGCGCGAGGGGCAGTTCGTCGGGCGCGTCGGCAACTCCGGCTCGTCCGGCGGGCCACACCTGCACACCTCGATCCACGATGTCGGGAGCAACGATTCGAAAGGTCGCCCGAGACTCGGCGAGGCGGAGCCGTTCCGCTTTCGCTACGCTTGGGGCCATGCCTATGCGAGCACGACCAACACCAGCGCCAATGGCTGGTACCGCCTGCGCGGCGGGGAGTTCTCCGGCAATCCGGCCTGCCCGACCTGCCTGACCAAGATGATCCATCCCTCACCCTATCTGCGACGGGCGGAGGCGTCGGCTGGCAATATCACCAAGGTCGAGCCGGTCTTCGTCTCCGGCAATCGGCTCGTGACCGCGCTCATCAACAAGTCCGGCAAGCTGCAACTGACGAGCTGGGACCTCGTCGGCGTCAGCAGCATCCAGCGCAAGCACGACCTCGAAGGCATCGCGGTGAAGGATGTGCGGATCGTGCAGCCGATCGGCGACCACGTCCTCGTCGCCGTGATCGACCAGGCCAACAATCTGCGGATGCAGGCCTACGGGATCAGCCCGACCGGCAGCTTCCTGAAGGTGGACGAGATGGCGGCGGGGGCGGTGAGCGGGCTCGAGATGGCCGTGAGCAACGCGCCGGACAAGATCGCCATGACGGCGGTGCGGCAGACGAACGGCGTGCTCAAGGGCATCGCCTGGGACATCAAGATCGAGTCGGGCGGCGTCGCCAAGATCAAGCGGCTGGGCGAGGCCACCGCCGGATCGACGAGCGCGACGCTGTTCGGCTTGGCGGGTGCGCGCAACTTCCACGGGTTCTTCACCGGTGTGCGCGACCCCCAGGGTCGTCTGCTGGTGACACCGTGGAAAGTGTCCACCAACGGACTCAGCATCCAGCTCGGAACCAGCATGCTCGGCCCCTCCGCTCTCCCGCAGATCGACGTGGAGGCCCTGGCGCAAGGTGTCGTCGCCGCCTACCGCGACACTGACGGCAAGCTGCGGCTGACCAGCTTCGAGGCCTCGGCTGCAGGCAACATCGTCGCCAAGCGCGACGAGCTGCAGTCGAGCGGCAAGTTCAACGACCTCGAGATGCTGCGCACGCCGCACAGTGGCTCGAACGTCACCGTCGTGCTCTGGGACGAGGACTACAATCTGCGCCTCACGAGCTGGCTCATGAGCGGCAACGGCACCAACCTGCGGCGGGCCGGCTCCAGCGTAGCGGGACGCGCCGACCGTATCGCCGCCGCCGGTACGAGCCGTTCCTATCCGGGACAGGATCCGCGCGACATGATCATCACCGCCTCGGCCGATGCCGACGGCAATCTGAAGCTGATCAGCTGGGACACCAATCTCGTCGACTGAACGCAACAGGGTGTCCCATGAAACGGAGCCGCCGGCATCAGCCGGCGGCCTTCCGCGTTCCTGCGGGCAGGCTCAGCTCTCGCGGACGTAGGTGATCACGGAGAGGAAGCGGATCGGGAGCTTGCGCAGCTCTTCGGGCCCGTGCGGGGCGTCGGCGTCGAAATAGAGGGAGTCGCCGGGGCCCAGCAGCCACGTACGGGCGCCGTGGCGGTAGCCGACCTCGCCTTCGAGCACGTAGATGAACTCGATGCCGGCGTGCTGGAAGACGGGGAAGACGTCGGACTCGGCGGTGAGCGTGACGAGGTAGGGCTCGACCATGAGCGGGCCCGAGGGGACGTGGCCCAGGAGCTGGTACTGGTGGCCGGCACGGGTGCCGCGGCGCTCGATGGCGAGGCCCTGGCCGGCCTTCACGAAGGTGGCCGAGCGGGTGTCGTCGTAGCTCTTGAAGAAGGTGGCGATGGGGACCTGCAGCGCCTTCGCCAATGCTTCCAGCGAGCCCAGGGACGGCGAGGTGGCGCCGTTCTCGATCTTGCTCAGCATGCCGGCCGAGAGGTTGGCGGCCTTGGCGAGCTCGGCGATGGTGACGTGCAGCTTCTCGCGCTGGCGGCGGACCTCGTAGCCGATCGCCTGCTCCAGCACGCGGCCCTTGGCCGGCCCGCCGTGCGGATCCTGGAAGGGATATGTTTCCACCGCGCCGTCGTCCCGCCTGCCCATGGATGCGCCGTACGTCGCGTGGGCCCGGGTGGCAATGGGCATGGGGCTCAGCCGCCGGCGGCGGCGCGCAGGCGGAGGAGGGAGAGGACGGTGTCGATGGTGGGGGTCGGCAGCTCGACGAGGCGGCCCAGCTCGGCGACGGCACCGACGAGAGCGTCGAGCTCCAGCGGGCGGCCGCGCTCCAGGTCCTGCAGCATGGAGGTCTTGTGGGCGCCGATGGCGGCGGCCCCGTCGATGCGCTTGTCGACGGAGATGGGGAAGGTGACGCCGAGGCGCTCGGCGACGGCCTGGGCCTCCAGCATCATGGACCGGGCGACGGCGCGCGTGCCGGGGTCGGCGCAGATGGTGTCGAGCGTGGCGAGGGTGAGGGCGCTGATCGGGTTGAAGGAGAGGTTGCCCCAGAGCTTGACCCAGATCTCGTCGCGGATGCGGGGGCGGATCGGCGCCTTGAAGCCGGCGGCGATGAGGGTCTCGGAGAGCTCGGTGACGCGCGGGGTGCGCTCGCCCGACGGCTCGCCGAGGGTGAAGCGATCGCCTTCGACGAGCTGGACGACACCGGGCTCGACGACCTCGGCGGCGGGGTAGACCACGCAGCCGACGACGCGCTCGGGCCCGATGCCGGTCCACTGCACGTCGCCGGGGTCGACGCATGTGAGGCGGCGGTCCTGCAGCGGGCCGGGGAGCCGGTAGAAGTACCACCAGGGCACCCCGTTGACGGCCATGACGACGGTGGTGTCGGGGCCGAACAGCTTTCGCATGGCCGGGACGGCCGCCGGGACCTGCATCGCCTTCAGGGTGACGATGACGGCGTCCTGGGGGCCGAGGTCGGCGGGGTCGGCGCTGGCGCGGGGGTGGGTCGTGAAGTTCTCGCTGTCGGTGCACAAGGTGAGGCCGCGGTTGCGGATGGCGGCCAGATGTGGGCCGCGGGCGACGAGGGAGACGTCGGCGCCGGCACGGGCGAGGCGGGCGGCGAGGAGGCCGCCGATCGCACCCGCCCCGTAGACGCAGAGCTTCACCCGCCGAGGCCCAGCTTCTGGGCGAGGCCGATGCGCTGCAGCTTGCCGGTGGCACCCTTCGGGATCTCGGCCAGGATGACGATGCGGCGGGGCACCTTGAAGTCGGCGAGACGACCGGCGCAGTGGTCGCGCAGCTCCTGCTCGACGGCCGCCATGCCCTCGCGCAGCACGATGGCGGCGGCGACCTCCTCGCCGAGCTTGGCGTGCGGCATGGCGAAGGTGACGACCTGCTGCACGGCCGGGTGGTCCATGAGCACCTCGTCGACCTCGAGCGGGCTCACCTTCTCGCCGCCGCGGTTGATGATCTCCTTGAGACGCCCGGTGATGCGCAGATAGCCCGCCGCGTCGAGGCGGCCCTGGTCGCCGGTACGGAACCAGCGGTGGCCGTCGGCCTCGAAGAAGGCGGACGCGTTGGCCGACGGGTTCGCCTCGTAGCCCGGCGTGACGTTGGGGCCGGAGATGACGACCTCACCCTCGGCCTCGGCGCCGAGGAACCGGCCCTCGGTGTCGGCGATACGGACCATCGGCCCGGCGGCGATGCCGACCGATCCGGCGTGGCGCGGGGCCGGGGGCAGCGGGTTCGAGGTCATCTGGTGGGTGGCCTCGGTCATGCCGTAGCTCTCGATGACCGGGGCATTGAAGGCGGCTTGGAGCGCGGTCATCACCTGCGGCGGAAGGGAGGCGGAGGACGAGCGGATGAAGCGCAGCTTCGCGTTGGCCAGCGCTTCGGGGTTGCGCTCGGCGCGGGCCAGGATCGCCTGATGCATGGTAGGGACGGCCGTGTACCAGGTGGGCCGGGCCTCCTCAAGCCAGGCGAAGAAGCGAAGGGCGTTGAAGCCGGGGCTGCACCAGATGGAAGCACCGGCCGAGAGCGAGGTCGTCACCGCCGCGATCAGGCCGTGGATGTGGAACAGCGGCATGATGTTGAGGCAGCGGTCGGCGGGGGTCAGCGCCAGGGTGGTGCGGATGTGCCGGGCGGAGGCCGCGAGGTTGCGGTGCAGCAGCGGGACGATCTTGGGGCGCGAGGTGGTGCCCGAAGTGTGGAGGACGAGAGCGACGTCGTCCGGGCCGGCGACGCCGGGGGTAGCGGGGGCCGCGGCGGGTGCCTCGCCTTCGGGGCGCAGGGTGAAGCTGCCGGCGGGACGGTCGGGGGAGGTCACGAGCCGGAGGACGCGGGCACCGTGGCGGCGGGCGGCGTCGACGGCGGGGCCGGTCTCGTCTTCGGCGACGATGACGGCCTTTGCCCGGAGGTCGGAGAGGTAGAAGTCGAGCTCGTCCGAGCGGTAGGCGGGGTTCAGCGGGGCGGTGGTGGCGGCACCGGCGACGGTGACGAAGGCCGCCGCCATCTCGGGGCCGTTCGGCAGGACGATGGCAACCCGGTCGCCGCGGCCGATGCCCAGCGCATTGAGGTCGCCGATGACGGCGCAGGCGAGCTCGCCGAGGCCGGCGAAGGTGAGCGTCGGCCGGCCGGGTGCGAGGAGGGCCGGCGAGTCGGCCGCGTGACCGGCCAGGAGGTCGGTGAGGGTCTCTGCCATGATCGTCCCGGTGCGCCTTGTGGCCCGCCATGATGGCGGCGGAAGTGATGCCCCGCCAGAGGTGCGATCGCTCGGAAGGGTTTGGCGCAGCGGCGGCCCGGCGGTATGGGCGAGGCATGACCGAGCATCATCTGGCCCAGCTGAACATCGCCCGCTTGCGCGCACCGCTCGAGGATCCCTCGATGGCGGAGTTCGCGCAGAACCTCGCCCGCATCAACGGCCTCGGCGACACGAGCCCGGGATTCGTCTGGCGGCTCCAGGACGAGTCGGGCGACGCCACCGGCCTCGAGCAGCCCTTCGGCGACGGCGTCATCGTCAACCTGACCGTCTGGGCGGACGTCGAGAGCCTGCGGCGGTTCACCTACAAGTCGGAGCATGCGGGCTTCGTTCGCCGCCGCGGGGCCTGGTTCGTCCCGCTGGACGGGCCGCATCTGGTGCTGTGGTGGATTCCGGCGGGGCACCTGCCGACGCTGAGCGAGGCCAAGGAGCGGTTGGATCGACTGGCGACCGAGGGGCCCTGCCCGGAGGCCTTCCTGTTCGCTCGTGCCTTCGATCCGGCGGGCACACCACTCCGACGTGGTGCCGCGACGATCGAACGGTCGGCATGACGGCCGAGGACGATCCCGACATCGCGACCACCGGAAGCCGGGTGGTCTACGAGAACCGTTGGATGCGGGTGCGCGAGGACACGATCCGGCGGCGGAACGGGGCCACGGGCATCTACGGCGTTGTCGAGAAGCCGAACTTCGTCGTTGTCGCGCCGCTCGACGAGAAGGGCCGGCTGCACCTCGTGCAGCAGTACCGCTACCCGGTGAAAGGGCGGTACTGGGAGTTTCCGCAAGGGGCGTGGGAGCAGAGCCCGGACGCCGATCCGGCCGTGGTCGCGCGGGACGAACTTCGGGCGGAGACGGGACTGGGTGCGAGGGATCTCGTCTGCGCCGGGCACCTGTTCCAGGGCTACGGCTTCTCGACCCAGGGCTACCACGTCTTCCTGGCGACCGGGCTTTATGCCGAGACGGCCGAGCGGGATGCGGAGGAGCAGGACCTCGTGTCCGCGGCGTTCGATCTGGCCGAAGTCGAGCGGATGCTCCGCGACGGCCTGATCAAGGATGGCAACACGGCGGCGGCCTTCGGCCTGCTGCGGCTGAAGGGACTATTGTAGCAGGCGAAGCCGACCGAGCGACCAGCGCAGCCAGTCGAGGTCTTCGGCCAGGGTTCGGCCGCAGGACTTCACGTCGGGCGGCGTGCCGGCGCGGTAGGCGAGGAAGCCGATGCTGCAGGCGGCGTTGCCGAGGCGGATGCGCTCACGGTCGAGGCGACGGCCGAGGCTGGTCTCGTAGACGTCGAGGGCCGCCTCCAGCAGGGCCTCCTCGGTATCGATCGACAGCACGAAGTAGCGGAAATCCTGGTGGCGGTCGGCGCAGGCGGCACCGCCATAGTCGAAGATGCCGGCGATATCCTGGCCATCCGGGGTGAGGACGAGGTTGTGCAGGCCGAGATCACCGTGGAGGAGCACGTCGTCGGCCTCGGGCGTGGCGGCCTCGTAGCGGCGGAGAACGAGGTCCATCGAGGCCAACAGGGCCGGGTCATCGACGACTTGCGGCAGGGTCTCCCACAAGCGCGCGGTGGGCTCGGGCCAGGGGAGGCGATCGGGGAGCCAGCCGGCCAGCTCCGCCGGGGTGGCGCAGGCGTGCTGCTCGGCGAGAATTCCGCCGAGGCTGCGGCCGAGCCGGCGGGCCAGGGCAGGATCGGCGCCGATGCGCTCGTAGAGGACGAAGGGATCGTAGCGACCCGGCACCAGGGCACGTACCTGCCAGCCGGACTCGTGGTTGTGGACCACGCGCGGCGCACGGAAGGAGCAGCGTGCCGCCAACAGGTCGAGGATGCGGCGCTCGACAGCGAGGCGGGCAGCACTCTCGGGTGTCATCGGGAACCAGGCCATGAGATCGCCTGGCAGCGTCAGGGCCCGGCGGTCGTCGCGTTGCTCCAGGACCGCCGTCCCCCGGTCGACCGAGAAACCTGCGGCGACGAGCAGATCGCAGGCTGTGTCGCGATCCAGGCCGGTGGTCATGGCGCACCCCTCTTCCGCTCAGTCCGGATCGCGGTGCGAGTCGAGGTACAGGCGGAGGCGGTCGAGCAGGGCGATCAGGGTGTCGAGATCGGCTTCGGTCCACTCGGCGAAGAGGCCGTCGAACGCGGCGACGAGGCGGGTGCGGGCGGCGGCGTGGGCGGCGAGGCCCGCTTCGGTGATCCGGAGGTGGCGGACGCGGCCGTCCTTCGCGTCCGGCGTGATGGCGAGGAAGCCCTTGTCGGCGAGCTTCTGCACGGTCTTCGTCACGCCCGGCTGCGGCTGCTGGAAGGCCGCCGCCACGCCGCCGACGGTCTTCGACTCGTGCGGCCGGTGCGAGAAGTGGTTCAGCATGACGAACTGCGGCATCGGCAGGTCGGTGCCGTCGAGGCGCCGGTTCGCCTGCGTCATCGCCAGCTGGTCGACGATCCCGATCCAGTTCAGGGCCCGGAACCGCTTGTCGTCGGCCCCGAGGGGCGTGTCGCGTTCGCCCGCCATGCTCAGCCGCGGAGGATGTCTGCGAGCGGACGGCGGGGCGACGGGTCGGGGCTCGGCGCATAGCCCATGCGGAAGAGCATCTGCACACGGCCCTCGGCGGGTACGCCCACGAAGTCCAGGAACGTGCGCTGGCTGGCGGCCATCTCGGGATATTCCTGCAGCAGCTGGCTCACCGGGTGCATGCCGAGGTCCACTCCCGTGGCGGCGAGGTTGAGGCGCACATAGGCCCGGCCGGCGTCGACCTCGGCAACGCGGTCCGCGCGGTCGGCGAGGATCCAGCCGAAGGCCATCGAGCTTCCCATGTAGCCCAGCGCGTAGTCGAGTCCGCCCTGGTGCGCCAGGGTGCCCGGGGTCATCGCCTTGTCGCGGGTCATGAGCCCGGCCTGGCGGGCGAACCAGAAGAAGGGTCCGTGCAGGTCGATACCGTCGCGGTGGGCGGCGATCTCGGCGGCACCGATGCGCGTGCGGTCGACACTCTCGGCCAGCGTGCGGGGGGTCGCCATCTCGATCCGCATGGCTTCTGCGGTCAGCTCGCGCAGGCGGGCCACGCGGTCCGGTGCCGATTCCAGGCGCAGAATCTGGCCGGCGGGCAGGGTCACCGCGGCGAGGACCGCGAGATGGTCCGGCAGGACGGGTCGTTCGGTGTCGTACGGCTCCTTGTTGCTGCGGCGGGCCAGGATGTGTCTGTGGAGCGGGTCGGGGGCAGTGCTCGCAGGGACGAGCGTGACCGTCGCGACGCGCTGCTCCGTCAGCCCGTCGGCACCCATAGGGCCGTCCGGGAAATAGTCGATGTCGGCCTGCAGCCCGCGAGCGCCGGCGGCGAGGGCCAATAACTCCAGGAAGCAGCCGTGGCCGATGAGAATCTGGCGGCCGAACGGGTCGGTCTCGGGCAGGAGCCGCGTGCGGTCGACATAAAGGTCGATCCGGTCGGGCCCGGACAGATCGACGAGCCAGGGCTGCATGTTGTGCGGGTTTGGGGCCAGGATCGCGTGGGCCAGGGCCCAGCGGCGGGAGTCGGGCTCATCGCCAGGGCCCTCCCACGCCTCGATCGCCGCCGCAGGCATGCCGTCACAACGGGCGAGGCCTACGCCGCCGGCAGCCAGGATGACGCCCGTGCTGCCGAGGACACGGATGAAACGGCGACGCGAAGGGTTCATGATCACTCCCGAAGCATTCCTCGGAATGTAATTACATTCTAAGGAATGTTTCTGCAAGCGACCTTATGCCGGGTGCGGACGCCTCTGCGGAGTGGGGCGTGCCGGCATCACCCGCGTTGCGCGGCCTCGATGGTGGCGATGTCGATCTTCTTCATCGGCATCATGGCGTCCCAGACCCGCTTGGCGGCAGGGCCGCCGGCGGCGATCGACTCCATCAGGACGCGGGGCGTGATCTGCCAGTTGATCCCCCAGCGGTCCTTGCACCAACCGCACTCGCTCTCCTGGCCGCCATTGCCGACGATGGCGTTCCAGTAGCGGTCGGTCTCCGCCTGGTCCTCGGTCGAGATCTGGAACGAGAAGGCCTCGCTGTGCTTGAACTGCGGGCCGCCGTTGAGGCCGATGCAGGGGACGCCGCCGACGGTGAACTCGACGACCAGCACGTCGCCTTCCTTGCCGGCCGGATAGTCGCCGGGGGCGCGGTAGACGGCACCGACCGCGCTGTCGGGAAAGGTCTCCGCGTAGAAGCGGGCGGCCGCCTCGGCTTCCTTGTCGTACCAGATGCAGACCGTGTTCTTGTTCATGGCGTGCTCCCTTGGCTGCGCGTGCGAGATTCTGTCCTTCTACAGCATCCGGTCGATTCCGGAACCGCCGATTAGCCGTCGCAGCTCATGGCGGCCGTGCCGAGCGGCTCGCCGCCTAGGAAGGCTCCGCCGCCGCCAGCTCCTCGTTCGCCTTCCGGCGCAGGCGCTCGGCCAGCATCACGAGCACGAGGCCGGGGATGAAGACCACCGTGGCCATGGCCGGGTAGAGGGGACTCGAGCCGGTGGCGATGCCGCTGAAGACGAAGGTGGGGAGCGTGCGGGTCGTGCCGGCGAGGGAATAGGTCAGGTAGAAGTTTCCCCAGCTCAACAGGAAGGCGAAGATCGCGGCCGAGAAGATGCCGGGCCAGAGGAGGGGGATGGTGACCCAGCGATAGACTTCGAAGGTGGTGGCACCGCAGTCGCGGGCGGCGTCTTCGAGGGTGGGATCGAAGCTCATCACCTGGACGGCGACGACGATCATGGCGAAGGGCGTGATGTAGACGATGTGGCCGATGATGGCGGTGGCGAGACCGGTGCCGAAGTCGAGCCAGCGGCCGAGCACCGAGAACCACAAGAGCAGGATCACGCCGAGGAGGAGCTGGGGGAAGGCGAGCGGTGCGGCGGCGACGCCGAGGAAGCCCGTCTTGAAGCGGAAGCGGTAGCGGACGGCGACGATGGCGGCCGCCGTGCCGATGGCGGTGGCGACCAGCATGGCGACGACGGCGATGAGGGTGGAGTTGAAGAGCGCGGTAGCGGCGGCGGAGCTCTGGAAGAGAGCGCCGTACCACTGCAGGGAGATGCCGTCGAAGGGGAGTGTGAGGAAGCGGCCCTGCTGCAGGGAGAAGGCCATCAGGGTGAAGATCGGCAGGTAGAAGAAGACGAGGATGAGGGCGACCGAGCCGTAGAGGACGAGGTCGACGAGGGTGCGCTCCAGGCGGTCGTTCACGTCGGCAGGGTCCGGCGGTCGCGGAGCGGGTAGATGCGCTCGAAGACGAGGACGCAGACGACGGCGGTGACCATCAAGAGCAGCGTCAGGGCGGCACCGAGCGGCCAGTTCACGCGGGTCTCGAAGGTCTGGCGGATGAGGTCGGCCATCATCGGCGACTTGCCGCCGCCCAGCACCTTGGGCTCGAGGAAGACGCCGACGGCCAGCATGAAGACGAGGACCGCACCGGCCCAGATGCCGGGGCGGCATAAGGGCAGCGTGACCTCCCAGAAGGCGCGCAGCTTGCCGGCACCGGCGTCGTAGGCGGCGAGGATGAGCGAGCGGTCGATCGAGGCGACCGAGAGGTAGATCGTGAAGATGGTGAAGGCCGAGAGATTGTAGACCATGCCGAGCAGCGTGGCCCAGTCGGTGAAGAGGAAGGAGACGGTCTCGGGCGGGAAGCCCAGCTTCTGCAGGAGGAAGTTGGCGGCACCGTTGCGATCGAGCAGGAGGACCCAGCCGAAGGTCTTGAGCGTCGCATCGGTCAGGAAGGCGAAGGTGATGAGCACCTTCACATGGCCGCTGACACTTTCGAGGCGGGTCGCCAGGGCGTAGGCGACGGGCAGGCTGATCAGGATGCAGATGACGGTACAGGCGACCGCCATGACGAGGGTGTGGCCGAGGATCGTCCAGAAGTGAGGCTTGGTGAAGATCTCGGTCCAGACGTCGAGGCTCCAGGTCCAGGTGAGCTGGTAGTTCTTCGTCCGCTGGAAGGTCAGCACGAAGGTCATCACCAGCGGGGCCAGGAAGAAGAGCGCCTGGAGCAGGAGGACGGGGAGCGCCTTGCCGAAAAGGGCCGGCTCGTCCCAGCGGCGGGCGACGGTCTCCGGCGTCATGCCCGTTCCTGGAAGAGGTAGATGTCGCGCTTGTCGAAGCCGACCGGGAGGCGATCGCCGATGCCGGCGGGGGGCGTGGAACTGCCGGGGGTCTCGAAGACGACGGGTGTGCCGGAAGCGGTGGCCGCACGGAACTGGACGGTGCCGCCTTTCGAGAACGTCTCCTCCACCGTGACGTCGAGGCGGGCCGTGCCGGCGTTGGGATGGAGGGATTCGGGGCGGATCATCAGCTTCGCCGGGCCGGGGCGTAGGCCGGGCATGGCAAGCGATGCCGGGATCAGGCCGTCGGGGTCGGCGATGTCGGGCGAGCGGTAGCGCGCACCCGCGGCCGTGACGTCGGTGACCTCGACCTCGAACAGGTTGGTGTCGCCGATGAAGCCGGCGACGAAGCTGTCGGCCGGGCGGTAGTAGATGTCCTCGGGCCGGCCGATCTGCAGCGCCTCGCCGCCGCGCATGACGCAGATCCGGTCGGCCAGCATCATGGCCTCCTCCAGATCGTGCGTGACGTGGACGAAGGTGACGCCGACGCTGCGGTGCAGGCGCTTCAGCTCGGCCTGGAGCACCTTCTTCAGCTTCACGTCGAGGGCGCTCAACGGCTCGTCGAGGAGCAGCAGCGCCGGGGCGGAGATCATCGAGCGGGCCAGCGCCACGCGCTGCTGCTCGCCGCCCGACAGCTGGCGCGGGAAGCGGGCCAGATATTCGGGGCGGAGATGCATGAGATCGGCCATGCGGCGGACCTCGGGCTCGATCTCGGACGGCGGGCGCTGCCGCAGCTTGAGCGGGAAGCCGATGTTCTCGGCGACGGTCATGTGCGGGAAGAGGGCCAGGCGCTGGAACACCATGCTGGTCGGCCGCCGACCCGGCGGCACGCCCAGCATGGGCTTGCCCTCGATCGCGATGCTGCCGGAGGTGGGATCCTCGAAGCCGGCGATCTGCTTCAGGAGCGTGGTCTTGCCACAACCCGAGGGGCCGACGAGCGCCACGAACTCGCCCCGGGCGACGGAGAGCGAGACACCCTTCAGCGCCTGATGGTTGCCGTAGCGCTTCTCGACGCCCTGGACCTCGAGGATGGCGTCGCTGGCCACCCCTACTGCGCCGCCGCCAGCTCCTCCTGCCAGATCGCCAGCATGTCGTCGATGTTGGGGGCGATCCGGTGCATCTGCGAGTTGTCCCAGGCGTGCCACATATAGTCCATCTGCAGGATGTCCCGCTCCTCGGGCGTGAAGCGGCTCTCGACGGCCTTGTTGGTGACGACGTTCGAGGTGGTGTCGAGCAGGGCCAGGATGTGCGCGGCGTCCGTCGAGACGACGTGCTTCAGGAGTTTCTCGGCCAGCTCCGGCTGGTCGGTGTCCTTCAGGATCGCCGTGGCCTCGACCCAGATGATGCCCTGCTTCAGGCCGTTCTTGGGCTCGGGCACGATGCAGAGGACGTTCTTGTGGCCCTGCTTGCGGACGGCGGAGGTGAGGTAGGAGCCGGCGCCGATGCAGCCCGTGAGCGAGCCGTCGAGCAGGCCCTTCTGGGCCAGGGTCAGGTCGGCGACGAGGGTGCGAGTATTCTTGAAGAGTGCCCGGAGCACCTTGCGCACCTCGTCCAGCCCGTTGGCGTCCAGCTCCTCATAAGGGTTCACGCCGGCATAGAGGGCCATCGGCAGGATCGGCCAATCGCCCCAGTCCATGACGCAGATCTTGTCCTTGTTCTTCGAATCGAAGACGGGATCGTAGGTGCGCCAGTCCTCCGGCTTCTGGTTGTCGGTGTTGAGGCAGGCGCCGACCCAGCCCCAGCGGGTGGCGACACCGATCGTCTTGCCCTCGTTGAGCAGCGGCTCGAAGGGCGGTTTGAACTGGTCGTAGAACTCGGCGTAGACGTCGGCGTAGCTGGCGGGATCCAGCTCCATGGCGAGGCCCGCCGGACCCATGCGGGTGATCCAGGGCATGTCGCTGGAGACGATGTCGATCTCGCGCGAGGCACCCGCCTGCAGCTTGGCAAAGCCGCCCGGCGAGTCGACGATCAGGTCGAAGCTGACCTCGCAGTCGTTGGCGGCCTTGAACGGATCGATGATGCGGGGGTCGTTGTAGCCCTCCCAGCACATGTACTGCAGCTCGCCGGCGGCCGCGGCGCTGCGGCCGAACGAGGTGCCCGTGGCCAGAATAGCGGCACCTGCGGCTGCACCCTTGAGCAGGCGGCGACGGGCGAGGCCCCTTTCGTCCAGGCCCATGGCCTCGATCTGACGCTGGTAGTAGCGGGGGAGGTCGGCGTGCCAGGGCTTCTGCATGAGGGCGCTCCATTATGTTGCCGAGCAGGGTCGACGCGCCGCCCGACGCGGTCAAGACCGTAGGCAAGCCGCTCGACGGCCGACTATCCTCTGCACTTTCCGGGCCGGGACAAAAGGGAGGAACGATGCGCGCCGCGGTGCTGCACAGGATCGGCGAGAAGCTCGACGTCACCGACTGGCCGAAGCCGGAGCCCGGACCGGGCGAGCTCTTGATCAAGGTGGCGGCCTGCGGGGTCTGCCACAGCGACCTGCACGCCATCGAGGGCGACTGGACGCCCTTGCCGAACCTGCCGCTGATCCCGGGTCACGAGGTGGCGGGGCACGTCGAGGCGGCGGGGCCGGGGGTGGCGGGATTCGCGCCCGGCGACGTGGTCGGCGTGCCCTGGATGTTCAGTGCGTGCGGGACCTGCGAGTTCTGCCTCGCCGGCATGGAGACGATCTGCAAGCTCGGCGAGGCGACGGGCTACACGCGCCCGGGCGGCTATGCGGACTATCTGGTGGCGCCGGCAGCCTTCGTCGCCCGGCTGCCGACGGACACGGACCTCCATGCGACAGCCCCCATCCTCTGTGCAGGCGTCACGACCTATCGCGGGCTGAAGCGGACGGGGGCGCGGCCGGGGCAGTGGGTGGCGATCCTCGGCATCGGCGGGCTCGGGCACATCGCGGTTCAGTACGCCAAGGCGATGGGGCTGCGCGTGCTGGCAGTGGACGTGGCCGAGGACAAGCTGGCGCTGGCGCGGGAGTTGGGCGCCGAGCTGACCGTGCTGGCCGGACCTGAGGCGGCGCAGACCGTCCAGGGTGCCGTCGGCGGCGTGCACGCGGCGGTGGTGACGGCCGTGGCGCGGCAGGCCTTCGAGCAGGCGATCGACATGCTGAGGCCGGCCGGCACCGTCTGCTATATCGGCCTGCCCGGCGGCGATGCCGACAAGATCCGGGCGTCGATCTCGGCGATCACGAATTGGGAGCTGTCGATCCGCGGCTCGAACGTGGGCACGCGGCTGGATCTCGCCGAGGCCGTCTCGTTCGCGACGCGGGGGCTCGTCCGTGCCCATACGCGGAAGGTGCCGCTGACCGCGGTCAACGACGTCCTGGCAGAGATGAAGGCCGGCAAGATCGTCGGCCGCGTGGTGCTCGATCTCACCCACTAGGGAGGCAAGACCATGGCCCAGTCCGACGAGATCGCCTGGAAGAGCGTTACGGACCTCGCATCCATGATCCGGCGGCGGCAGCTGTCGCCGGTCGAGGTGATGGATGCGACGATCGCCCGGATCGAGAAGCGCAACCCGTCGCTGAACGGGTTCGTCTACCTCGCCTTCGACGAGGCGCGGGCGGGGGCGAAGGCCGCCGAGAAGGCGCTGATGTCGGGCGCGGCCCTCGGCCCGCTGCACGGCGTGCCGAGTGCGATCAAGGACCTGTTCAACTTCAAGCCGGGCTGGCCCGCGACGCTGGGCGGGATCCGGGCACTGAAGGATTTCCGCCCGCCGCTCTGCGGGGTGATGACCGAGCGGATGGAGGCGGCCGGGGCCGTCATCGTCGGCAAGACGAACAGCCCGGTGATGGGCTTCCGGGGTGTGACCGACAACTACCTGTTCGGGCCGACGCGGAACCCGTTCGACACGACGCGGAACTCGGGCGGCTCCTCGGGCGGGGCGGCGGCGGTGGTCGCGGACGGCCTCCTGAGCTTCGCCGAGGCCTCGGACGGCGGTGGATCGATCCGGATACCGGCGGCGTTCTGCGGAGCCGTCGGCTTCAAGCCGTCCTACGGGCGGGTGCCGATGGTGACGCGGCCCAATGCTTTCGGCGGCATGTCGCCGTTCCTGGCGGAGCTGGCCGTCACGCGGTCCGTCGAGGACACGGCCCTCGTGCTGCAGTCGGTCGGCGGCTACGACGCGCGCGACCCGTTCAGCCTCGACGAGAAGATGGACTATCTCTCGGCCGTGCGGCGGCCGCTGCAGGGCGTGCGGATCGCGGTCAGCCACAACCTCGACGTCTATCCGGTCGATCCGGAGGTGGCGGCCACCTTCGCCGAGGCGGTGAAGGTGTTCGCCGAGGCCGGGGCCGTGGTCGAGGAGGTGACGATCGGTATCAAGCGCTCGCAGCGGGAGTTGAGCGATCTCTGGTGCCGGCTCGTCTCGCCGCTGAACGTGGCGGCACTCGAGACCATGAAGGCGAACGGCCTCGACCTCATGGGCAAGCATGCGGGCGACCTGCCGCCCGAGTACCGGGCCTGGATCGAGAAGGCGTACAAGGCGGGTGTCGTCGACCTCCTGGCCGACCAGGCGATGCGGACCGAGATCGTGGACCTCATGGTCGGGCTGCACGAGCGCTACGACCTCCTGGTGTCGCCCACCCTCGCCTGCCTGCCGGTGAAGAACGCGGAGGACGGCAACACGCTGGGTCCGGCGACGGTGAACGGCGAAGAGGTCGACCGGCTGATCGGCTGGTGCCTGACCTATCTGCAGAACTTCACCGGCCAGCCGGCGATCTCGGTGCCGGCGGGGCTCTCCGCCTCCGGGCTGCCGGTGGGCTTGCAGATCACCGGCCGGCGCTACGCCGATCTCGACGTGCTGGCGGCGGCGGCGACGTTCGAGCGGCTGCGACCCTGGGCGCAACACTACCAGCGCTGCGAGCAGCGTCCCCTCTGAGCGCTCGGACTTGACGCGACCTCCTCCCATAAGTAACGATGCGGTTACTTGTGGGAGGAGAGCCATGGCGTCCGTGACGCTGCCGACCGCCGGACGGGGGACCGAGAGCTACACGACTGGGCCGGCGGGTTCGTTTCCACTCGAGGCCGGCGGTGCGTTCGATCGGATCGCCTATGCGGCGGCGCATGTCGTGGCCGATCCGATCGCGGCTAGCGATCCGTGGGGCCCGAAGGCTGCCGTCGACTGGGACGCGACGCTGCGCTTCCGGCATCATCTGTGGAAGCTCGGCTTCCGCATCGCCGAGGCGATGGACACCTCGCAGCGCGGCATGGGTCTCGACTGGCCGACCGCGGCGGAGTTGATCCGGCGGTCGTTGCGCGAGGCGCGGACGGTGCCCGGCGCCGATCTCGCCAGCGGCTGCGGGACGGACCAACTGGCCCCGGGGCCGGAGGTGACGCTCGCCCAGGTGCGGGCGGCTTACGAGCAGCAGCTGGAGGTCATCGAGAGCGAGGGCGGGCGGGCCATCCTGATGGCGAGCCGGGCGCTGGTGCGCGCGGCGAAGGGGCCCGACGACTATCTGCGGCTCTACGGCGACCTGATCCGGCAGGCGAAGGACAAGGTCGTCCTGCACTGGCTGGGGCCGATGTTCGATCCGGCACTCCAGGGCTACTGGGGGACGGCGGACCTGGACCGGGCGACCGACACGGTGCTGGAGCTGGTCCGGGCCCATGCGCCTCGGATCGAGGGGATCAAGATCTCGCTGCTCGACAAGGACCGCGAGATCGACCTGCGCCGGCGCCTGCCGCCGGGCGTGCTGATGTTCACCGGCGACGACTTCAACTATGCCGAGTTGATCGAGGGCGACGGGCAGCATCTGAGCCACGCGCTGCTCGGCATCTTCGATCCGATCGCCCCGGCGGCCTCGGCGGCGCTCACGGCCCTGGCGAAGGGCGATCTCGGCACCTACCGGCGAGCACTGGAGCCGACGGTGCCGCTCTCGCGCAAGATCTTCGAGGCACCGACCCAGTACTACAAGGCGGGTGTCGTGCTGCTGGCCTGGCTGAACGGGCACCAGGACCATTTCACGATGGTCGGCGGGATGCAGTCGGCACGCGGGGCGCTGCACTATGCCGACATCTTCCGCCTCGCGGACAAGGCCGGGCTGCTGGCTGATCCGGACCTCGCCGGGCGGCGGATGAAGAGCCTGATGGCGCTGCACGGTGTCGGCTGAGAGGCGCGAGCTTCCGCCCGGCACCTACGGGTTCGAGGATCTGGCCGTCGGCGACCGCTGGCGGACGGGGGCGATCACCGTCACCGACTGGCACATCCTGACCTTCGCCGGGCTCAGCGGCGACTTCTTCGACGTGCACATGGACGATGGCTTTGCGAAGGCCGCCGGCTTCGAGGGCCGGATCGCGCACGGCATCCTGGGCCTGGCGCTGGTCGACGGCCTCAAGAACCGGGCCGGCGTGCGCCTGAAGGCGATCGCTTCGCTGGGGTGGACCTGGGACTTCAAGCGACCGATCCGCCCGGGCGATCGGATCAGTGCTGAGATCTCGGTGGCGGGCCTGCGCCCGACGAAGCGTCAGGATCGCGGCATCGCCACGCTCGCCTTCGACGTCGTCAACGGTGACGGCCTGACCGTCCAGGAGGGCCAGAACCGGCTGATGATGGAGCGGGGTGCGTGACCGGGCCGGATACGCGTTTCGCCATCTACGGCTCGCTCGCACCCGGTCGGGTGAACCATCATCATCTGGAGCTGCTGAAGGGGCGTTGGTCGAGGGGCACGGTGACGGGCCGGCTCGTCGAGGCCGGCTGGGGAGCGGCTCTGGGCTTTCCCGGGCTGGTCCTCGATCCGCAGGGTGCCGCCGTCGAGGTCAGCCTCCTCGAGTCGCCGGATCTGCCGGAGCATTGGGATCGGCTCGACGCGCTCGAAGGCCCCAGCTACCGGCGGGTCGTGGCGCCGGTCGCTACCGACGAGGGGCCGCTGGACGCCTGGATCTACGTCGTCGTCCTCTGAACGAGACCGGCGGTTCCGGCTCAGGCCGCCCGGCGGTTGCCGCGGATCAGGTCCGACGCCTTCTCGCCGATCATGATGGTGGGCGCGTTGGTGTTGGAGCTGACGAGGCTCGGCATGATCGAGCTGTCGCAGACGCGGAGGCCCTCGCTACGGTAGCCGCAGACAGCGACCCCAAAAGTCTGCCAGGTTCTCGCCGACTGCGGTGAGGTAGGGCTAGAGCTGCGGCCAAGCTCAGGGATCGGCGGCCCCGACCGGTGCAGCAGGCGGTGGTGCTGCTGGCGGGAGCCACGGCGGAGATCCGGCGGGGGTCTGCTCCTGCGGATAGTAGTTCGTGCCCGTATCGTCAGGGTCGTCGGGTGGGGGTCCGTTGCCCGATGCGAACGCGTCATAGCCAGGGCGCGGCCAGCAGATCGCCTTGTCATTACAATAGCCGCACCGATACCAGGCGGCTCCCCGTGTTGCCTGGTCGATGCGTATCATCTCATCTTGGCTGATGACGACGGCTTGGCTGTTGTAGAGCTGATTGTAATAGGCGCGGTCGGTGCCGCCGCACTCGGGGTCGCTCCCGTACTGGCCATTGCCGTACATGGGGCCGCTGCCGTACACTTGTTCGTTGGCCGGGCCGGGTCCGGTCTGCTCAGCCCCACCCTGAAGCGGAGCAGCGCCACCATCCTCCGCCGATGCAGGGCACTCCATGACAACGCTCAGCAGGAAGCTGGTCGCGACAGCCGCCCTACGACTGCACCTTCGCCCCCGAGCCATGGCCCAAGATCCTCGCAGCATGCCCTGGACGTCACGAAGCGCCTGTTGGCGCGAGTTCGCAAGGGAGGATACCGCTTGGAGCTTCTCCAATCGCGTACTGCGTAAGCTTCGGGTGCCCTTGCGGGAGCGGAACGGCGTCCTGATGGGGTGGACGGCATCGACGTGCCGGAATAGAGGTGTCGATGACACCACGCGAGGGGGGCGTCCGTGGCAGAGCCTAGGCCGCCTGCCGGTTGCCGCGGATCAGGTCGGAGGCTTTCTCGCCGATCATGATCGTCGGCGCGTTGGTGTTGGAGCTGACGAGGCTCGGCATGATGGAGCTGTCGCAGACGCGGAGGCCCTCGATGCCCCTGAGGCGAAGCTCGGGATCGACGACGGCGGCGGCGTCGCTGCCCATGCGGCAGGTGCCGACCGGGTGGTAGCAGGTGCGGCCGAAGCGCTTGATGAAGGCGGTCCAGTCGGCGTCGGACCGGCACTTGTCGCCGGGGAGGTGCTCGCCGCGGGTGTACTTGGCGAAGGCCGGCTGTCGCATGATCTCGCGCATCTGCTTCACGCCGGCGACCGACATGGCGACGTCGTGGGGCTCGGCAAGGTAGTTGGGGTCGATGATCGGGGCGGCGGCCGGATCGGCTGACGCCAGCGTGACCGAGCCGCGCGAGAGCGGGCGGACGAAATAGGTGTTCACGGTGACGCCGGAGCCCGAGGGGACCGGCTCGACGCCGGCCTCGACGCCGGCACCGGAGAGGAAGTGGAACTGCGTGTCGGGCGTCTTCGAACTCTTGTCGAGGGTCCAGAAGGCGCCGCCTTCGACGATGTTGGAGGCGACGGGACCTTTGTTGAACATGTAGTATTCGAGGCCGGCCCAGAGCTGCCAATACCAGCTCTTGTACTTGTCGAAGCTCCAGGGGCCGTTCAGCTCGTAGATGATGTCGGTGCCGTAGTGGTCGTGCAGGTTCTGGCCGACTCCGGGCAGGTCGTGGACGACCTCGATGCCGTGCGAGACGAGGTGGTCGGCCGGGCCGATGCCGGAGAGCATGAGCAGCTTCGGCGAGCCGATGGCACCGGCGGTGAGCAGGATCTCGCGCTCGGCGCGGGCCGTCTCCTCGCGGCCGTGGCGGGCATAGGCGACGCCGACGGCACGGCCGTTCTCGACCAGGATGCGGGTCGAGAGGCAGTCTGTGAGCACGGTGAGGTTGGGCCGGTTCAGGACGGGCTTCAGGTAGCCGACCGCCGCCGAGCAGCGCTTACCGTTGCGGATCGTCGTCTGGTAGACGCCGGAGCCCGCCTGTTTGCCGGCGTTGAAGTCGGGATTGTAGGGGATGCCGGCCTGCTGGCAGGCCTGGACGAAGACTTTCGTCATCCGGTCGGCATTCAGCGTCGAGACGCCGAGCGGGCCGCCCACACCATGGTCGGGGCCGGCGAAGGTGTCGTTGTCCTCGGAGCGGATGAAGAGGTCCTTCACCTCGGCGTAGGACCAGCCGGGGCAACCCTCCTCGTTGGCCCAGCGGTCATAGTCCTCGGGGCAGCCGCGGGTGAACACCTCGGCGTTGATCGAGCTGCCGCCGCCGATGACGCGGGCCTGGGCGAAGGGGATCCGGCGGTCGTCGGCATGTTTTTGCGGTGCCGTGCGGTAGCCCCAGGTCAGCGGGCCCGAGGTCATCTTGGCGAAGCCGACGGGGCGGTGGATGTTGGGATCCCGATCGACCGGGCCCGCCTCCAGCAGCAGGACCTTGATGTCCTTCACCTCGGTGAGGCGGGCCGCCAGCACGCAGCCGGCACTGCCGCCGCCGACGATGATGTAGTCGTACATCCGCTGCCCTCCCTGGCTTGGCGCGACCGATACCAGGACGGCTCAGGGATGGAAGTGCTGCGCCGGCATGATCGCCGGTGAGCCCGGCAGGGCCGGACGGAAGCCCATGCGGGCCAGCACGTCGCGCTCGAGGTCGACGCCGGGTGCGATCTCGACCAGCGCCACACCTTCGGGGGCGAGGCGGAAGACGGCGCGCTCGGTGACGTAGAGCACCTCCTGGCCGACCTTGCGGGCATAGTCGGCGGAGAAGGTGATCTCGCGGACGGCGGGGACCAGCTTCTGCACCTCGCCCTGGCGGCGGATCGTCAGCCTGCCGCCGCCGAGGTCGAGGTCGGTGCCCTTGGCGTCGAAGGTGCCGCAGAAGACGACCTTGCGCGCGTTCTGGGCGATGTCGACGAAGCCGCCGGGGCCGACGACCTTGGTGCCGAGGCGGGAGACGTTGACGTTGCCGTTGGCGTCGAGCTCGCCCATGCCGAGGAAGGCGACGTCGATACCGCCGCCCGAATAGAAGTCGAACTGGCGGGTCGAAGGCACGATCGCTTCCGGGAAGCGTGCGGCACCGAACATCTCGCCGTCGAGCAACTCGCCATTGTGGATGCCCTGCTCGACCGTGATCCAAAGCGTGTCGAGCCGGCCGCGCGTGCCGAGGACACCCGGGATGGCACCCGGGATGCCGAAGCCGAAATTGACCGAGGCGCCCGACGGCACCTCGTCGGCGGCACGCCGGGCGATGACCGCGCGGACGCTGAAGGCCGGCGGCGGGGGGATGGGTCGCTCGGGCGGGGAGCCGGCCTCGCCGCTGATCGCGGGATCGAAGCGGCCGAGATAGGTCTGCGGCTGGTCGGGGGCGGCGACGAGATGGTCGATCAGGATGCCCGGAAGGGCGACCTGGCGGGCCGGCAGCGAGCCGCGGCCGACGATCTCGGACACTTGGGCGAACACCTTGCCGCCGCAGGCGTGGCCGGCCATGGCAACGGCGACGGCATCGAGGTCGGCCGCCTCGTGGACGAGGCTGACATTGCCGGCGGTGTCGCCGAGGCTGCCGCGGACGATGGCGGCATCGAGGCGGATCGGTTTGTAGCGGAGCCATTCCTCGCCGCCGATGGTGACGAGCTCGGTCAGGCAGTCCTTCGCGCGGCTGTTGCAGGCGCCGCCGCCGTAGCGGGGGTCGGCGAAGGTGCCGAGACCCACATGAGTGAGAAGGCCGGGGCGGCCAGCACCGATCTCGCGCATGAGCAGCATGATGGAGCCGGCCGGCAGGGTGTAGGCCTCGATCGCCTCGGATTCGGCGAGTGCCTGCATGCGCGGCGACCAGGTCCAGTGGCCGCCGATCACCTTGGATACCAGGCCCTCGTGGGCGAAGCGGTTGAGACCACGCTCCTTGCCATCGCCGATGCCCAGAGCATGGACGATGGTGAGGCCGCGGGGGTGGCCCGTGCGCTTGAACCGCTCCTCGATCGCGCCATGAATGACGTCGGCCTCGATCAGCCCGCCGCCCGAGCCGGTGAGGGCCACCGTGCTGCCGTCGGCGATCGCCTCGGCCGCCTCGGCGGCGGTGATGAGCTTGCCCATGTGCTTGACCGGAACCTGGAAACGGGTCATCTAGTGAACTATCCAGTTACATACTTGCGGGCCGTCGGTCAAGGCCGGGAGCAGCGGGAATGCTGAGCGAGGAGCAGGTCCAGGTCCGCGACACGGTGCGCCGCTTCGCCGACGAGGCGATCCGTCCTCTCGCCGGCGAGCTGGACGAGAGCGAGCGGTTTCCGGAGGAGATCTACCGCGAGATGGCGGCACTCGGGCTGTTCGGCATCGGGGTGCCGGCGGAACTCGGCGGGGCCGGCATGGACACCCAGGCCTATGCGCTCGTGATGGAGGAGCTGTCGCGGGGTTACGCCTCGGTCGCCGACCAGTGCGGGCTCGTCGAGCTGATCGGGACGCTGCTGGTGCGCTACGGCACCGATGCGCAGCGCGAGCGTTATCTGGGCCCGACGCTCAGGGCCGAGCGGCGCTGCGCCTATGCGATCACGGAGGCGGAAGCCGGCTCGGACGTGTCGGGGATCAGGACGACGGCGACGAAGACGCCCGGCGGCTGGCGGCTCGACGGCGGGAAGCTCTGGATCCACAACGCGCCGATCTGCGACTTCGCGGTGGTGCTGGCCCGGACCGACAAGGACGCCGGCCATCGCGGCATGAGCATCTTCATCGTCGACCGCGACCGGCCGGGGTTCTCGGTCGGCAAGCGCGAGCACAAGATGGGGCAGCGGGCCTCGCCGGTAGGGGCGCTGCATTTCGACGGGATCGAGCTGCCCGAAGAGGCGCTGCTCGGGCCGCTGAACCGCGGCTTCCATATCATGATGAGCGTGCTGGACAAGGGGCGGGTCGGGATCGCAGCCCTCGCCGTGGGCATCGCGCAGGCGGGGATGGAGGCGGCGCTGGGGCAGGCGGCGCAGAGGAAGCAGTTCGGGCGGGCGATCCTCGACAATCAGGGGCTGCAGTGGATGCTTGCCGACATGGCGCAGGGCATTCAGGCGGCACGGCTGCTGACGTGGGACGCGGCGCGGAAGCTGGATGCGGGCGACCCGGCGACGACGATGGCCTGCTCGATGGCGAAGTGCACGGCGGGCGACGTGGCGGTGCGGGAGACGGCGAACGCCGTGCAGGTCTTCGGCGGGACGGGCTACATCAAGGGCTTCGAGGTGGAGCGGCTCTACCGCGACGCCAAGATCTGCCAGATCTACGAGGGCACCAACCAGATCCAGCGCACGATCATCGCGCGCGAACTGATCAAGGCGGCCGGAGTGGGGGTATGAGCAACGGACCGGTGGCACTGGTCACGGGCGGTGGGCGCGGGATCGGAAGGGCCGCGGCCGTGGCCCTGGCGGCGCGCGGCTTCGACGTCGTGATCCTGGAGCGCAGCGCCAACGAGGACACCTCGGTGACGAGTGCCGCCGTCGTCGGCGAGGGGCAGCGGGCGGCGGCGGTGTTCGGCGACATCGCCAAGGTCGAGGAGCACCGGCGGATCCTGGGCGATGCCTGGGCGGCGTTCGGGCGGGTCGATACGCTTGTCAACAATGCCGGGGTGTCGGTGATGAGCCGGGGCGACCTGCTCGACGTCAGCATCGAGAGCTACGACCGCTGCCAGGCGGTGAACACGCGGGGTAGCTTCTTTCTCACCCAGGCCTTCGCGAAGCGGCTGCTTGCAGAAGCACGGAGCGAGTGGCCGCGCTCGATCGTGTTCGTGACCTCGTCGAACGCGCAGATGATCTCGGTCAACCGTGGTGAATACTGCGTGTCGAAGGCGGGGGCCTCGATGGTTGCCCGGCTGTTCGCGACGCGGCTCGCGGGTGAGGGGATCGGCGTCTACGAGGTACGGCCGGGGATCATCCGCACCGAGATGACCGAGCCCTCCAAGGAGCGCTACGACAGGTTCTTCGCCGAGGGTGGGGCACCGGTGCCGCGCTGGGGCGAGGCCGACGAGGTCGGACGCTGCATCGCCACGATGGCGGCAGGCGACCTGCCCTACACGGTCGGGCAGTGCGTCATGGTCGACGGCGGACTGAGCCTGCCGCGGTTCTGAAGGAGCCGGTCGCTGCCGCTGCAGAATCGGGTGTGGCCGACGGGCGAGATCGTCGCCGAGGCTGCGCGCGGCACGATGATGGGCAATCGTGGCGGGTGCTTTCATGATGCCGAGCAGAAGCTGACCGCCCGGCGCTGGACCTCGCGACGGTGGATCTGCTGCCGGCTGGAGTTCAAGGGCTGGTATCGGCCGGTGATGCAGCCGAGGCGGTACACGGAGCTGTTCTTTCTCGACGAGGCGACGGCTCTGGCCGTAGGGCACCGGCCGTGCGCGATGTGCCGGCACGAGGATTATGTGGGCTTCGCCGGCGCATGGGCACGGGCGAACGGGCTCGCGGCTGCGCCGAGTGCCGATGCGATGGACCGGCTGCTCCACGAGGAGCGGGTCGAGAGTAGGACGAAGGAGCAGAAGCGGCGGCCGACAGTGCTCGCGGAGCTTCCGGTCGGGTCCGCGGTGCAGGTCGGTAAAGACGTGGTCGTGCGAGCGGGAACCGGCTGGCGGCTCTGGAACAGCGGCGGATACCGGTCAGCCGAAGTGCCCGCTCACGGTCTGCTATTTACGCCACCTTCGATCGTCGCGGTGCTGCGGGCGGGGTACCGACCGCAGTTCCACCCTTCAGCGGATGGCTAGGAAGCGCTCGGCGCAGATGCGGATGGTCTCGGCGGGGTCGCGGCGGCCCCAGTCGGTGGAGAAGATCTCGACCTCGATCGGGCCGTCGTAACCGGCGGCGGTGACGAGGCGGTCCAGGGCGGCGAGGTCGATGACGCCGTCGCCCATCATGCCGCGGTCGTTCAGCATGTCGCGGGTGGGGATCAGCCAGTCGCAGATCTGCCAGCCCAGGAGGCGGTCGGGCCGGGCGCGCTTCAGGTCGCGTTCGAGATCAGGGTCCCACCAGACGTGGTAGGCATCCACGATGACGCCGACGTCCGGGGCGATGGCGTCGCAGACGTCCAGTGCTGAGGCCAGCGTGCTGATGCAGGAGCGGTCGGCGGCGTACATCGGGTGCAGCGGCTCGACGGCGAGGCGAAGCCCAGTGCCGGCCGCGTGCGCGTGCAGGCGGCGGAGCATGGTGACGACCTGGTCGCGGGCGTGGGCCAGGCTCTTCGAGCCCTCGGGCAGGCCGCCGACGACGAAGCAGAGGACTGGGGCACCGAGGCCGACGGCCTCGTCGACGGCACGGCGATTGTCGTCGTAGACGGCCGCCTCCTGGGCGGAGTCATGGTGGACGAGGAAGCCGCCGCGACAGAGGCTCGTGACCTGCAGGCCGGCGTCGGCGATCTGGCGCCGTGCGGTCTCGGGCGGGGTGGCGACGAGGTCGCGCCGCCAGGGGGCGATGCCGCCCAGGCCCCGCTTCGCGCAGGCATCGGCGATGGCCCCGAGCTCCCATTGGAAGCCCAGGGTTGCCGTGTTCATCGAGAAGGACGCGAGATCCGGTCGCATCGAGCCAAAGTAACCATACGGATACTTTTCGCAAGACCGCGGCGCCACCCTCGGCTACGCTTCGGGCATAGCGAGGCAAGCGGAACGGCGATGGCGTCAGCAGTTCGCAAGCGCGAGGAAGCCGAGCCGGCAGCATCCGGGCAGAACCGGACGGAAGCTGCCCGGCCGCGGGATCCGCAGGCGACTCAGGCCCGGATCCTGGCGGCGGCCAAGGCGGAGTTCGCCAAGAAGGGGCTCGCCGGGGCGCGGGTCGATGCGATCGCGGCCAAGGCCAAGATCAACAAGCGGATGATCTACCACTACTTCCACAGCAAGGACGACCTGTTCCTGGCCGTGCTGGAAGAAGCCTACGGAGATATCCGCGCCGCCGAGCGGAAGCTCGACCTCGAAAACCTGGACGCCGAGGCGGCGATAGCCAAGCTCGCGACTTTCACTTGGACCTACTACCTCAAGAACCCCGAGTTCCTGCGGCTGATCAATTCCGAGAACCTGCACAAGGCGGCGCATCTCAAGCGCAGCCAGAAGATCAAGGAGATGCACTCGCCGTTCGTCGAGTTGATCCAGGGTATCCTGGAGCGCGGCGTCGCGGAGGGAAAGTTCAGGCCGGGACTCGATGCCGATCAGGTCTATATCTCGATGGCGGCGCTGGGATATTACTACCTGACGAACCGCTACACGTTGTCGGTCGTCTACGGCGTCGATCTCGGCACGAAGGACGCCCTAGAGAAGCGCCTGGCCGTCATCGTGGACACCGTGCTGTCCTACCTGCGCAAGGGCTGACGGCTCACTTCACGACCGGGATCTTGCTGCGGTCGATGGTGACGGCGACGGCCAGGATCAGGACCGCGCCGAAGACGATCTGCTGGGCGAAGACGTCGACGCCGACGAAGGTCATGCCGATGCGCACGACCGAGACGATGAGGGCACCCACGAGCGTGCGGGCGACGCTGCCGACACCGCCGGTGAGTGCCGTGCCGCCGACGCAGACGGCGGCGACGGCGGGCAGCAGGAACTCGTTGGCGAGGCTGGGCGAGCCGCTGGCGAGGCGTGCTGCCAGGATCACGCCGGCGAGGGCGGCGAGCGTGCCGGAGATGACGAGAGCCAGCACCTTGACCTGACCGACACGGATGCCGGCGGCCAGGGCAGCGGCCTCGCCCGCACCGACGGCGATGCTGCGGCGGCCGAAGGTCGTGTAGCGCTCGATGAACAGGCAAATGACAAGGACCAGGAGCGCGATGACGATGGCGTTCGGCAGGCCCAGCGTCTCGCCCGTGATCCAGGCGAAGGTGGTGGCGCGCTGGGTCGGGTCCATCGGCACCGAGCGGGTGCCGGAGAAGATCAGTGCTGCGGCACTGGCGATGCCGCTGACGGCCAGCGTGGCGATGAAGGAGGGGATGCGCAGCCGGACATAGGCGAGGCCGCTGACGAGGCCGCAGAAGGCGCCGACGGCCAGTGCGAGGGGGACGCACCAGATGCCGAGCGTGGGCAGGGTGACGGCCATGACGACGCTGGCGAGCGAGGCCACGGACTGCACCGAGAGGTCGATGCCGCCGAGGATGACGATGAAGGTGATACCGGCCGCCATGATGAAGAGGGTGGCGGTGTCGGCGGCGAGGAGGACCAGCGTCGAAGGTTCGAGGAAGCCCGGGGCGGCGGCACCGACGACGAGAGTGAGAACGATGAGCGTGACGAGCGGTGCGTAGGCGCGCAGGAGATCAGCGTCGAGGCGGGGCATCGGCCGGCTCAGACCATGTGCTCGATCAGGGCAAGCTGGTCGGGCTTGCCGCCGGCCGGGGCCTCGAAGCGGCCGGTGACCGCACCGTCGCGCATGACGATGATGTTGTGCGCGAGCCCGATCGTCTCCTCCAGCGTGTCGGCGGTCAGGAGTACCGCCACACCCTGCTCGGTGACGTCGCGGACGAGCTCGTAGACCTCCTCCTTGGCGCCGACGTCGAGGCCGCGGGTCGGGTGGTCGAGGATCATGATCCGGGCCCCGGCCTGGATCCACTTCGCCAGCACGACCTTCTGCTGGTTGCCGCCGCTGAGGTTGGCGCAGGGCAGCGAGGGGTTGGGCGGGCGAATGGACAGGCGCTGGACCCAGTGGCGGGCGCGCTCGCCCTCGGCACCGCCGAGGATGACGCCCCACTTCGCCAGCCGGTCGAGCGAGGGCAGGCTGATGTTGGCGGCCATCGTCATCGGCATGACGAGGCCCTCGACGCGGCGCTCCTGCGGGACGTAGCCGATGCCGAGTGCCACGGCCTCGGTGGCGGTACGCAGGGCGGCGGGCTTGCCGAAGACCTCGATGCGGCCGCTGTCGTACGGGGCGAGGCCGCCCAGCGTGCGCGAGAGCGTCTCGCGGCCGGAGCCGATCACGCCGGCGACGCCCAGCACCTCGCCCGCGTGCAGGCGGAAGCTGACGTCGCGATAGGCGCCGGAGACGCCCAGACCCTCGGCCGCGAGAACCACCTCGGGCTTCGGCGCCCTCTGCCGGGTCTCGCGGTAGTAGCCGGCGTCGCGGGTGCGTCCGACCATCAGTTCGTGCAGATGGTGGGTGGTGGCCTCGGCCGCCGGCATGTCGGCGACGACGATGCCGTCCTTCATGACGTAGACGCGGTCGGACAGCTCAAGGATCTCGTCGAGCCGGTGCGAGACGAAAACGAACGAGGCGCGCGAGCGCAGCTCCCGCACGCGGGCAAAGAGGATGTCGATCTCGGCCCGTTCCAGCACCGAGGTCGGCTCGTCGAGGAAGATGACGAGGTGGCCCTCGATCTCCTCCTCGAGCCGCAGCACCTTGGCCAGCTCGACCATCTGCCGGTCGGCGAAGGAGAGGGATTCCGTGCGGGTGCGCGGGTCGATGTCGAGGCGGACCTTGGCCAGCTGCTGACGGGCGGCGGCCCACATGTCGTTCCAGCGGATGACGCCGCCGGAGAGGAAGGGCGCCTCCTGGCCCAGGAAGATGTTCTCGGCGACGGAGATGTTGGGCAGCAGCGACTGCTCCTGGTGGACCATGCCGATGCCGGCCTTGGCCGCGTCGACCGGGCTGCGCAGCACCACAGGCTTGCCGTCGTGCCGGATGGTGCCGCTGTCGGCCTGATAGACGCCGGACAGGATCTTCATCAGCGTGGACTTGCCGGCACCGTTCTCGCCGACGAGGCCCACGACCTCGCCGCGGGCGATGTCTATCGAGACGTCTTTGAGCGCCTGGACCTGGCCGAAGCGCTTGTCGACGTGCTCGAGGCTGAGGACTGTCTCGCTCATTTCACGATCCGCAGGCGGGCGCGGTCGAGCGAGAGGGCGACGGCGACGATGATGAGGAGGCCGTTCATCCCGGTCTGCACGTAGGGCGGGATGCCCATGAGCACCATGCCGTTGGCCAGCACCGACACGAGCAGGACGCCGACGACGCTGTAGAGGATGCCGCCGATGCCGCCGGAGAGGGCGGTACCGCCGACGACGACGGCTGTGATGGTGGTGAACAGGCGACCCTGGCCGATGAGCGCCTGGCCCTGGCCCAGCTGCGAGGCGGCGAGCGCACCGCCCAGGCCGTAGAACAGGCCGGCGATGGTGAAGACGGCGATGCGCACGCGGCCGGTGGGAACACCCGAGAGGCGGGCGATGTCCTCGCCGCCGCCCAGGACGTAGGTCCAGCGGCCGATGCGGGTGTATTCCTGGATGAACCAGGCGCAGAGCACGGCCGCGGCGGCGACCCAGACCGCCATCGGGATGCCCAGGACGCGGGCCAAGGCCATGTCGCGGTAGATGGGGTCGGTGATGCGGACGGTGATGCCGCCCAGGATGAGCGTGGCGATGCCGATGCCGGCGAAGCCGATGCCGAGGCTCGCCATGAGCGAGGGGATCTTGAGCTTGACGTGGACCAGCCCGTTGCAGAAGCCCATGAAGCCGCCGATCAGGATCACGAGCGGGACCACGGCCAGGCCATAGTCGAGGCTGTTGAAGGCATTGGCGACGAGCAGGCTGGTGATCACGGCGGTCACCGCCATCACACCCTCGACGGACAGGTCGATGCTGCCCATCAGGATGATGAAGGTCATGCCGCAGGCCAGCACCATGGGGATGGCGGCGGCCGTGGCCACGCGGACGAGGTTGGCCGGCTGCAGGAAGACAGGTGCCACGACGGCGATGGCGAGGCACATCGCGACCAGCACGATCAGGGGCACGAAGGGGCGCAGGCGGCCCCAGGTTGTCCCGGGCGCCGAAGCGACGGCGGCGCTCATGCGATGGCTTTCGTGGGCCGGACGCGGGTGACCCCGCGCCCGGCCGAAAGGTCAGGAGTAGCGGATCTGGGCCTGCACCCGGCCCCAGAAATCATTGTAGTCGATCGGGGCAGGATTGGCCGCGTTCTTGAGGAACTCGTCGATGTTCTTCTGCGTGACGACGACGCCCGTGCCGTAGAACTCGCGATGGAGCTCGGGCTCCTTGGCGATGTCGATCTTGCCGGTCTTGGTGTTGTAGGCGAGGCTGAGGCCCATGCCGCCGACCCAGAGCGGATCCCAGTCGACGGTGCCGACGAGGTCGCCGGCCTTCACCGCGTCGATGGCGGGCTTGGTGCCGTCGATGCCGGTGATCGGGATCTGGCCGGCCTTGCCCTCGCCGCGCAGGGCTTCGAGCGCACCCATGGCCATCTCGTCGTTGGCGGCCCAGATGCCCTTGATGTTGTCGCTGAAGCGGGTCAGCCACGCCTGGGTGATGGCGAAGGCCTCAGGCGCCGTCCAGTTGGCGACCTGGAAGTCGAGCAGCTCGACCTTACCGCCGGCGTCTTTCAGGGCCGCTTCCATGCCGGCCTTGCGCTCGATGGCAGGGACGTTGCTGAGGATGCCGCCGAGCGCCACGATACCGCCGGACCCGCCCATCGACTCGATCAGGGTCTCGGCCATGATCTTGCCGTACTGCACGCCGTCGAAGCTGATGTGGGCGACGTAGTTGGGATTGAAGTCCCAGGGGTGCAGGTCGGCCGGCTTGTTCCAGATGGTGACGACCGTGGCACCCGCCTTGGCGCACTCCTCGACGATCACGCGCGCGTCGGGCGAGTCGTTGGGGTCGATGCAGAGAGCGAGGTTGCCGCCGGTGCGGGCCAGCAGGGCGCGGACGTCGGCGATGCCCTTCTCGCTGTTGCCTTCGGTGACCAGCACCTCGTAGGGCGCGTCGACCGACTTCGCGAACAGCTCGCCGCCCTTGGCGAAGGAGGCGTGGTAGGGGTTCGTCAGCGAGCGCAGCGAGTTCGCCGTCTGCGGCTTGTCGGCGGCACGGCCTTCGAAGGCCGGCAGGCCCATGGCGGCGGCACCCGCCAGACCCGCCGTCCCCTGCAGCAGACGACGCCGTGTCAGCCAGCCACCCTTGAAGGTGTACCCCAATCCGCTCATCGCAGCCTCCCTTGTTATGCTGTCCGCGCGGTGAACTAACCAGTTACTTAGCGTATGCAGGTGCCCCCTGCGAGTCAAGCGGCCGCAGGCCTTTAGCCGGCACCTCTACGCCTCCCGACCCCATTGGAAGGTGCGGCCCGCCGGGGCGACCACCTTGCGGCCCTTGCCGCGCAGCGCACCGATGGCGGCCATCTCGTCGTCGGCGAGCGCGAAGTCGAAGACGGCCAGATTGTCCTTCAGCCGCTCCGTCGAGCGGGACATCGGAACGGCGGCGACACCCTGCTGCACGATCCAGCGCAGCGTGACCTGGGCCACCGTCCGGCCGTGGCGGCGGGCGATGTCGATCAGGACCGGCTCGTCGAGAACCGCACCGCGGCCGAGCGGCGTGTAGGCGGTGAGCGTGACACCCTTCGCGCGCGCCTCGGCCTGGAGGTCGCTCTGGTCCAGTAGCGGGTGGAACTCGACCTGGTCACAGGCGATCCGGCCTTTCGTGTGCGCGACGGCAAGGGCGAGGTCCGCAGGGCCGAAGTTGCTGACGCCGACGAAGCGTGCCCGACCCTGCTCCAGGGTGGCGAGAAGGGCGTCGAGCACGGGCTCGAACGGAGCGCTCTCGTGCGGCCAGTGCAGCAGGAGAAGGTCGACATGGGCGAGGCCCAGATCCTCCAGGCTCCGCTGGACGGAGCCGGCGAACCGGTCGCCGACATAGTTGTCGGGGTGGACCTTGGTGACGACGAAGAGGTCGTCGCGCGGCAAGCCCGAGCGGCGGAGTCCGGCGCCAACGGCGGCCTCGTTGCCATACATCTGCGCCGTATCGATGTGGCGATAGCCGAGGGCCAGCGCCTCGGCGACGGTGCGCGTCGCCTCCTCGCCCTGCAGCGGGTAGGTGCCGAGGCCCAGAAGCGGCATGCGCGCACCGCCGAGGTCGGCGAACTCCATCAGGTTTCCTCCCAAGGGCTCCGGGTTCACTCCCGGATGCAGATCATCGTCGCCAGGAGCAGGGCCACGCGGGTCGGCTCGCCGTCCTGCCAGGCGACGATGTCCGACCGTACGGTGCTGAGCGTCCTGCCCGCGCGCTCGACCGTTCCGGTCGCCACGATACGCTGGCCGCGGGCCGGCGCCATCAGATTCAGCTTGAACTCGACCGAGAGCACGCGGCTGCCGGGCGGCATGAGGGTCAGGGCGGCGTAGCCGGCGGCACTGTCGGCCACCGTCGCCACCGCCCCGGCGTGGAAGAAGCCGTCCTGCTGCGTCAGCTCAGGGCGCCAGGGAAGCGCGATCGTGCAGGTGCCGGCGCCGACCTCGACCAGTTCCGCTCCCAAAAGGCCCATGATGCCCTGGCGGTCGAAGCTCTCCTTGACGCGGGTCCAGGCCTCGCCCGCGCTCACGAGGTCGTGCCGTCCGGGACGGTGATCCGGCCGGCAAGGATGTCGTCAGTGGCGGCATCGACGGCGGCCCGCATCTCGGGCGTGATCAGGTCGACATTGTTCTCGTCGAGCGCCCAGCCGACGGCGTCCTCGGCGAGGCCCAGCGACAGCACCCCGGCCTCCCAGCGATTCTCCTGCGCGTCCGCCAAAGTCTGGCCGACGGCGACGTCGACCCGCTTCAGCATCGAGGTGAGGATGGTGCCGGGAAAGAGGCCGTTCTGGTTGCTGTCGACCCCGATGGCGAGGCGCTTCGCATCGGCCGCGGCCTGGAAGATCCCGATATTCGAGTTGCCGGCCCCGGCGAAGACGACGTCGCCGCCGCGCCCGAACTGGCCCTTGGCGAGCTCGCCCGCGGCGGTCGGGTCGTTGAAGGCGGCGGGCGTGGTGCCGACGAAGTTGACGATCACCTCGACATCGGACCGGGCATGCTTGGCACCTGCGGTATAACCGGCGACGAACCGGCGGATCAGCGGGATGTCGATCGCCCCGATGAAGCCGATCTTACCGGACTTGCTCGCCATCGCCGCGAGGATGCCGGTGAGGAAGCAGCCCTCCTGCTCGCGAAAGGTGATCGAGCGGACATTGTCGCCTTGGGCGACGGCATCGATCAGGTTGAAGCGGATCGCGTCGTAGGCGGGTGCGAGTTGCGTGACCGGATCGGCGTAGTAGAAGCCGACCGCCGTGATGTCGGTAGCACCGCGGCGGGCGAGGGCGGCGATTCCGCGCTCGGCATCGGCGATGCTGTCCGGCTGGTACTCCAGATACTCGGCACCGCTGCGCTGCCGGAACGTCTCGAAGCCCCTGAAGGCGCCCTCGTTGAAGCTGCCGTCGAACTTCTCGCCGATGGCGTACATGACGCCCGGCATGATGTCGGCCGCGCGCACCCGCCGCTGCGGGACCAGCAGACCGAGGCCGAGGGCGAGGGCTCCGCGGCGGGTGGAATGGGGCAACCTCATGCGTCTCTCCGTCGGCTCGGCGGTTGCTTATCAGCAAATTGGTCGCGGCGGGATCGGGCGCTGCGCGTTTGCCGGGCCACCTTTCCCGGTGCGATAAGGATGAGTGCCGGCGTGCGACTTTCTGCGGAGGACCATGTCATGCCCACGCGGCTCGTGCGTGAGATCATCGATCGCGAGAGCCTGCTCACCCTCGCCCCGTCGGACACGGTGCGGGCGGCGGCCAAGCTGATGGACGAGACCCAGAGCGGCAGCGTCGCCGTGGTCGAGAGGAGGGGCCGGCTCGTCGGCATCCTGACCGAGCGGGACATCGTCCGCCGCGTCGTGGCGGCCGGCCTCGACCCGCAGACCACGAAGCTCGGCGACGTCATGACCGAGGATCCGGATGCGGTCACACCGGAGACGACGGTGGAGGATGTGGTGCGGCGGATGCACGAGTTCCGCTACCGCTACGTGCCCGTCGTCGAGCACGGCCGGGTCATCGCCGTCGTCTCGCTGCGTGACGTGCCGATCGACGTGCTGAGCGGTCTCTCGGGCGAGATCGATGCGCGGCAGGGTCTGATCGAGCGGATCTGGTAGACGGGGCACCCACCCCGGACGCTTGACAGGGGCGTACGGCGCAGCGAGGTGGCGCCATGCGCCTGCGGATCACGACCTGGAACGCGAACTCCGTCCGGTTGCGCGAGTCGGCCCTGCGCCGGATCGTGGCCGAGATCGCGCCCGACGTCCTCTGCCTGCAGGAGACCAAGGTCGAGGACGGGAAGTTTCCCGTCGACCTCGTGCGCGAACTCGGCTTCCAGCACCTGCATCTGCACGGGCAGAAGGCCTATCACGGCGTGGCGATCCTCTCGAAGCTGCCGATCCGCGACTGTCGCAGCCACACCTGGTGCAACATCGAGCATTGCCGGCACGCGGTCTGCTCGGTCTGGGACGGGATCGAGATCCACGATCTCTACGTGCCCGCCGGCGGCGATATTCCGGACCCCCTGACGAACCCGAAGTTCAAGCACAAGCTCGACATGATCGGCGAGCTGACGGGCTATTTCGGCGACCGCAAGGGCGACGGTGCCCGCATCGTGCTCCTGGGTGATCTCAACATCGCGCCGCTTGAGACCGACGTCTGGAGCCACAAGCAGCTCCTCGACGTAGTCTCGCACACGCCCGTCGAGACGGACGGGCTGAAGCGGCTGCAGGCGGCCTACGGGTTCGTCGACGCCGTGCGCGCGATCATCCCGCCGGAGCAGAAGCTCTACACATGGTGGTCCTACCGCGCCCAGGACTGGGACGCCTCGGACCGCGGCCGGCGGCTCGACCATGTCTGGCTGTCGCCGGCGCTGGCCGGGTCACTCGTCCATGCCCATGTCAGGCGGGACGCGCGGGGCTGGGAGAGCCCGTCGGACCACGTCCCGGTGACGGTCGACCTGGACGTCTGAGCTTCCCCAACTACTACCGGCCTTCGGCCTGCATGAGGCGTCAGTAGGGCAGCAGCATGTCGAGCAGCTGGGCGCCGTAGCGCGGCTGCTGGACGTCGCTGATCTGGCCCCTGCCGCCATAGGACACGCGCAGCTCGGCGATCTTGTCGTGCGGGATCGTGTTGCGCGGGGTGATGTCCTCGGGCCGGATGACGCCGTGCACCAGGACCTCGCGGACCTCGTAGTTCACCCGCACCTCCTGCTTCCCCTCCAGCACGAGATTGCCGTTGGGCAGGACCTGCGTGATCACCGCGGCGACGTTGACGACGATCTGCTCCTTGCGGTCGACATTGCCCTTGCCCTGGCTGTCGAGAGCGCTGCCGATGTTGACCAGCTGCGAGGGATCGACCGGGCTCGGCAGCCAGTCGTTGAGCTTGTTCTGGATGCCGAAGAAGTCGCTGAAATCCACCCCGTCCGAATAGTCGCGCTGCCGCCGGCTCTCATTGTCGAGCTGCGCCTTGTCGTCGATCACCACCGAGACGGTCAGCACGTCGCCGACGCGCCGTGCCCGCAGGTCGCGGAAGAAGCCCTTCGCACCGGTGCGCCACAGCGAGTTCGGCTGGGCGCTCACCAACGGCTCGGGGGCCGGCATCGGCAGGCTGACGGGCTGGTAGCCCGGCGCCTGGGTCGGGTTCTCGATCGGCGACAGCGGCGGCACCCGGCCGATATTGGCGACGCGCTCGGGCAGGTTGCACCCCGCCAGCAGGACCGAGAGGCCGATCAGGCAGGTTCGCGAGTTCCTCATGGCAGCTGGCTCCCGGCCGCGGCGATCCTGACCTTGCGCGGTCCGATCACCTCGGCATGGCGGATTTCCTTGGTGTCCGGATTGGCCACCCGGAGCTGGTCGCCGGCGCCGCCGGCCTCGAGGGCCTGGCCGACCGTCGTCAGTACGAGGCCGCCATGCTCGTATTCCATCGTCACGGTCTGGCCCTTGCGGACGAGCACCGGCCGGTCGAGGTCGCGGGCCATGACGGGGCGGCCGGCGGCCAGACGGCGGCGGGCCTGGGTGCCGATCAGGCCGTCGGCGGCCGTCACCGCACCGGCGACGAGGCGCTGGGCCGGCAGCCGCCGGGTCTCCAGATCCGAGCCCTGGATGATCGTACCGCGCTCGATGGGCTGCCGTGGCACGGCGACGTCGACGAGGTCCACCGAGCGACCGGCGAGGCGAAGCCTGCCCGTCTCGCCGCTGTCGAGAACGACGACGATGTCGCCGCTGAAGCGGCCGGTGGGCTCGTCGAAGCTGAAGCCGTCGAGGGTCACGGTGGCGGGCCGTCCGGCCTTGTTCGCCATCGGCAGGTCGGGCGAGGTGATCTCGATCGTGGCATCGGTCGCGACGTCCTCGGCCGCCAGCGCCTCGCGGGCCAGTTGCTCGACGAGCCGTGCTGTGAGCGGCTCGCCGGGGGCAAGCGCACCGGCGGCAAGGGCCGGGGGCGACAGGAGAAGGAGGGCGACGAGCAGGCGGTGCATCGCTGATCTCATCGCATCTGGGTCACGGTGGCCATCATGTCGTCGGAGGCCGTGATCACCTTCGAGTTCATGTCGTAGGCCCGCTGGGCGCTGATGAGTGCCGTGATCTCCTGCACCGGATTGACATTGGAGCCTTCAAGATAGCCCTGCAGCACGGTGCCGAGTCCGTCGGAGCCCGGCGTGCCGGTGATCGGCGGCCCCGACGCGTCGGTCTCGATCAGGAGATTGCTGCCGATGCTCTCGAGGCCCGCCTGGTTGACGAAGGTGGCGAGATCGAGCTGGCCCAGATTGGACAGCTGCGACTGGTTGGCGATCTTCGCCGTGATCCCACCCTCGGCGTTGATCGCGATCTCGACCGCGTCCGGCGGGACGGTGATGCCGGGACTGACGGTGTAGCCGTCGGCGGTGACGATCTGGCCCTGCGGACTCAGCTGGAGATTGCCGGAGCGGGTGTAGGCCGTCTGGCCGCTCGGCAGCTGGATGGCGAAGTAGCCCTCGCCCTGGATCGCGAGGTCGAGGGCGTTCTCGGTGTTCACGAAATCGCCCTGGTCGCTGACCCGGTAGACGGCCGCCGTCTTGACGCCGAGGCCCACCTGCACGCCGGAGGGGACCACGGTGCCGTCGCTGGAGCTCTCGGCGCCGGCGCGGCGCAGGCTTTGGTAGAGCAGGTCTTGGAACTCGGGCCGCGAGCGCTTGAAGCCCGTCGTCGTCATGTTGGCGATGTTGTTGGAGATGACCTCGACGTTCAGCTGCTGGGCCATCATCCCGGTGGCGGCGACGTTCAGCGAGCGCATGGGCGTTCCCTTTCTCTGCCGTCCCGCCTCAGGCGGCGGCCGTCATCCGGTCGACCGCGCGCCGGTCCAGATCGTGCTGCGTGTCGAGCAGGCGCTGCGCACCCTCGAAGGCGCGCACGACCTCCATCATCCGGGTGATCTCGACGACGGGGCGAACGTTGGAGCCTTCGAGGGCACCCTGGACCACACGTGCGTCCGTGACGGGTGTCGGGGTCTGGCTCGTGCTGAGCAGCCCCTCGCCTTCGCGCTGCATCTGCTGCTGGTCCGGGAAGGTGACGATCTGCAGCCGGGCGACGGGGCCCGCGCGCGTCGCGATGTTGCCGTCCTCGGCGATGGTGATCTCGTGATCGTCGAGCGGCAGCACGATCGGGGAGCCGCCATCGTCGAGGACCGGGTAGCCGTGCTCGCCGACGAGCTGGCCGTTGGCGTCGATCTCGAAATGGCCGGCCCGGCCGTAACGTGTGCCGCCGGGTGCGGCAAAGGCGAGATAGCCCTCGCCGGCCAGCGCCACGTCGAGGCGGTTGCCGGTCGTCGTGACCTCGCCCGGCGACAGGTCGCGCAGCGGCTGCCCCTGCTGGACGAAGGCGACGTTGCCGGGCGTTCCGGCGTCCTCGAGATAGGCCTCGAAACGCGGCCGCTCGGCCTGGAAGCCGGTCGTCATCGCATTCGCGATGTTGCCGGCGATCATGGTCATCTGACGCTGCAGCCCGATCTGGCGGCTGAGGGTGACGTAGTTCGTGGTGTCCATGCACAGGGTCTCCGCCCGACGCGGCCCCATCACTGGACCCTTAAGGTAAACGGGAGGTTTCCAACCCGTCGAAAGCGGCCGGGGTGGCGGGAAACCGGTTGTTAACCAACTCGGGCTAGAGCTTCGGGCGAGGGTTCCAGCACAGGGCCGGCACGGAGCGGACGATGGCCGAGAGCGAGGCGAAAGCCCCGGCAGCGGGTGGCAAGAAGAAGCTGATCCTGCTAGCGGTCGTGGCACTGGTCGTGCTGGGCGGCGGCGGTGCCGGTGCCGCCTACTTCATGGGCCTGTTCGGCGGCGCTGCCTCGGGCGGCCATGCCGCGGCCGAGGAAGGCGGTGCCCAGGCGGCCGAGCCCGCGCACGGGGCCGAGGGTCAGGCGATGGGCGAGGTCGCCTTCGTCGACCTGCCCGACATCATCGTGAACCTGCAGGCCGGCGGTAACCGGCCGCGCTTCCTGAAGCTGAAGGTGGCGCTCGAAGTCGATGACGCGCGTGCGGCCGACCGGATCGAGGCGCTGATGCCGCGCGTGCTGGACAGCTTCCAGCTCTATCTGCGGGCCCTGAAGGTCGAGGAGGTCGACGGCTCCAGCGGCATGCAGCGGCTGAAGGAGGAGCTGATGGCGCGGGTCAACCTGGCGCTGGAGCCGAGCCGGATCGACGACGTGCTCTTCAAGGAAATGCTGGTCCAGTAGGGGACGGGTCGATGGCGGGCGGACCAGCGGACAAGGGCGGCTCGGGCTCGGCCGACGAGTGGGCCTCGATGCTGAGCGCCCAGGCCGGCGTCGACGATCCGACGAGCGAGGCGGCACTCCGCTGGGCCGAGACCATGCGCGACGACGAGCGGATCGGCAGCGGTGCCGCCGCCGAGCGCCCGGGCCCCAGGCGCGACGAGCTGGACGAACTCCTGGGTGTCTCCAGCGTCGAGCTGCGGCGCGAGAAGTCGGGCATCGTCTCGCTGGTCCACGCCAAGGACGTCACCTACGAGCGCCTTCCCATGCTCGAGGTGGTGTTCGACCGGCTGGAGCGGATGCTCACCACCAGCATGCGCAACTTCACCAGCGAGAACGTCGACATCAATCTGGAGAGCATCACCGCGCAGCGCTTCGGCGACTATCTGAACGCGGTGCCGCTGCCGGCCATGATCGCCGTGTTCAAGGCGGTGGAATGGGACAATTTCGGGCTCGTCACCGTCGACAGCCCGATGATCTACTCGATGGTCGACGTGCTGCTCGGCGGAAGGCGGGGCAGCGTGCCGATGCGGATCGAGGGCCGCCCCTACACCACGATCGAGGTGGCGCTGGTCGAGCGGCTCGTGAAGCTGGTGCTGGACGATCTGGGTGCCGCCTTCGCACCCATCGCCCCGATCCATTTCCGCTTCGAGCGGATGGAGACCAATCCCCGCTTCGCCGCCATCGCCCGGCCCGGCAATGCCTGCATCCTGTTCAAGATGCGGGTCGACCTCGAGGAGCGCGGCGGCTGTATCGAGTTCCTCATCCCCTACGCCACCCTGGAGCCGGCCCGCGATCTGCTGCTGCAGATGTTCATGGGCGAGAAGTTCGGCCGGGACTCGATCTGGGAGACGCACCTCGCCCGCGAGATCTGGCACACGGATGTGGAGCTCGAGGCCGTGCTGGAAGAGCAGAGCGTCTCCCTCGACCAGGTGCTGCGCCTCAAGGTCGGCAGCGTGCTGAACCTCGGGGTGCGGCCCGACAGCACGATCATGCTGCGCTGCGGCGGCATCCCCATGCTGAAGGGGCGGGTCGGCCGGGCGGCGGACCGGATGGTGGTGCAGATCGAGGAGCGGCTCGACACGCACCGGGAGGTCCAGGATGGGTGAGCATCTGGTCGACGCCGTCCTCGCCGTCCTCCTGCTCACGACGACGCTGTTCTGCGGCCTCGTCCACCGCCGCCTGCAGCGCCTGCGCACCGACCGGGGCGAGATGGCGGCCTTCGTGCTGGCCCTCGACGAAGCCGTGACCCGTGCGGAGGGTGCCTTGAAGAGCCTGCGCGAGACGACGCAGGAGCTGGACCGGACGCTGCACGAGCAGGTCACCCTCGCCCAGCGGCACGTGAACGATCTATCGCGGCTCGTGGAGGGTGGCGGCCAGCTCGCCAAGCGGCTCGAAGCCGCCGTCCACCAGGGGGCCCGGACGATGGCGGAGCACAATCTGCCCCGCGATCGGCTCAAGGTGGCTGCCCGCGAGCCCCCGCCGCCCGAGAGGGAACCGTCGACCCGGCCGGGGCTCGGCGGCTTGCGGCGGGCGCTGGAAACGGGCCTCGCCGGGATGCCGGGGGTGGCGCGGTGATGCACCGATGCGCCGGCCCGCGGGCCTGAGCGGGGCGACACCGATGCGAGGCCGCCTCGCCGTGCTGCGCTCGGGCATCCTGCCGCTGACGGGGGTGGTGGCCGTCCTCTTCCTGCTCCTCGGCCCGCTGCGCTCGCTCGGCACCGCCCTGGTGACGGACCTGTTCGCTCCCTCCGAGCGGCCCGTTGCCGCCGCTCCGGCACCGGTCATCGAGCCCGCAGCCGGCCCGGAAACGCCGGCGCCGGCGGTCAAGGCGGCACCGCTGCAGCTCGATGCGCTCGAGGAAGTGGACGCAGCCCTGCGCAAGCGGCAGGCGGAACTCGACGAGCGGCAGAAGCAGCTCGACGCCACCGCGGCCGTGCTGAACGCGACCAAGGCGCAGGTCGAGGCCGACCTCACCCGGGCGGAGAAGATGCGCGACGAGACGGCGGCGATGCTGGGCCAGGGCAGTGCGGAGGACGAGGCGCGTCGCGCCCAGCTCGTGAAGGTCTACGAGACGATGAAGCCGAAGAAGGCGGCCGTCATCTTCGACACGCTCGACATGGCGGACCTGCTGCCGATCGTGCGCAGCATGCGCGAGGCCCGCGTCGCCGCCATCGTGGCCCTGATGGACCCGGCGAAGGCCCGCCTGCTGACGATGCAGCTCGGGCGAGGCCGCCCGGCGATGGCCCAGGTCACCAACTGAGGTCAATGTCAGCCAGCAGCGTGGCGGGTACGACCCCTCTCGCGATGCCGTTGGCAGATGATGGCGGATCGAGCCGGTGCGGGCTGGCATCCCGGACCGTCCACCGCGGCTGCCACGACTGCGGTGGCCAGATGCCACGACGCTTTGGCGTCGGGGGCCAAAGTCGGCCAGATCGCCGGTTTGCCGGTGATCGGCTCGATCTCAGCCGCAGTCCGGCAGCCGATGTCCGCCTTGTGAGGCACGAGCGGCAGTGAATGGCGCCGTGGATGCCTGCAATGGGAAGCGAGGGTGCGTTTCGGTCGCAAGGGAGCAAAGTCGCTTGGTGGCCGCAGCCCGGTAGGTGAGCAGCGCCTCACTCACGAAGTACGGTCCGCTCCCGCGCTCGACGGGGCGACACAGGCCGCGATGGCAGGCGATGCCTTTTCACGGACTGCAAGGTGGTGGAGCGGGGCTGGCGTCAGGCTGAGTTGAGGGCACTTGGGGTCTATGGCTGGAGGTGATCCGAGCGACGCGCGGTGGGAGCGGCTGGAGCCGCTGCTGCCGGCGGCGAAGCCCCGGAGGGGTCGGCCGAACGACCATCGCCGGGTGCTGAACGGCATTCTGTGGGTGGATCGGACGGGTGCGCTGTGGGGCGATCTGCCGGCGCGCTACGGCCCGGTCGGGACGGTGCCCAGTCGGTTCTACCGCTGGCGGCGGCCGGCGTCTGGGATCGGGTGCTGCCCGGCCCGCAGGCGGCGGCCGATGCTGCCGGCGAGCTGGACTGGGACCTGCACTTTGTCGACGCGACGGTGATCCGTGCCCATCAGCACGCCGCAGGCGCTCGCCGGGACGGCGCCACCGGGAAGTGACGCCCGGACCAGGGAGGCGCTGGGCCGCAGTCAGGGCGGCTTCTCGATCAAGTTGCACGTCTGCGCCGAAGGACACGGCCGGCCGATGACCACCGTGCTCAGTTCCGGCGAGCGGAACGAGCAGATCGCCCTCGAGCCGCTGATTGATTGCGGCGCTCTCTACCGCTCCGGAGCCGGCAGAGCCCGCTTGCGTCCACACCGCCTGACCAGCGACCGTGGCTACAGCAGCCCCGCCGGTGGATCCGTCGTCGCGGCATCCGACCCGTGATCCCGACACGCAAGCACCAGCCGCGCCTGGCGACCTTCGACCGCGACGCCTACCGCCGGCGCAACGCCGTCGAGTGCATGATCGGCCGGCTGAAGCAGGTCCGACGCATCGCCACCGTCGAGAGCGACGCTCTCGACCGAAAGGCGCATCGCCAACGACCGCGCCATGCTCACCATCGGCATGGCACTGCTCTGGATCTAACGACTCTTGCAGACACACCCTGGCCGGTGCGGTCTCGGAAGGAAATTCGGCAGGCTTCGTCGCGATCGCGCGCCGGCGGCGCGCAGCCTTGATCGAGCGTTGCTTCAGTGCCTCGCGGCGCGGGCGAGGTCGTGGCGGCCGGCGGCCATGACGTCGCGCATCCGCCGGATGGCTTCGGTCCAGCCGACGAAGATGGCCTCGCCGACCAGGAAATGGCCGATGTTCAGCTCGACCACGGGGGCCAGGGCGGCGACCGGGCGGACGGTGGCGTAGGTCAGGCCGTGGCCGGCGTGGCATTCGATGCCGACGTCGCGGGCGCGCTCGGCCGCACGGGCGATGCGGGCCAGTTCGGACGGGCGGCGGTCGGGTTCGGCATCGCAATAGGCACCGGTGTGAAGCTCTACGACGGGTGCGCCGATCTCGGCCGCGGCCTCGACCTGCCGCGGGTCGGGATCGATGAAGAGCGAGACCCGGGCACCGGCGTCGCTCAGCGCGGCGATCGCGTCGGCCAGCGAGCGACCGGCCCTCGCCACTTCGAGGCCGCCTTCGGTCGTGATCTCCTGCCGCCGCTCGGGGACGAGGCAGACCGCATGCGGCCGCAGCCGCTTCGCGATGCCGATCATCTCCTCGCTGACGGCCATCTCCAGGTTCAACGGGGCCGGAAGCTCGCGGGCCAGCCGCTCCACGTCGCCATCGCGGATGTGGCGGCGATCCTCGCGCAGATGGGCGGTGATGCTGTCGGCCCCGGCTTCCAGGGCCAGGACAGCGGCGCGGAAGGGGTCGGGGTGCGCGGTGCCGCGCGCGTTCCGCACGGTGGCGACATGGTCGATGTTCACGCCGAGGCGCAGCGGAAGAATCGTCATCGAGGGGTCCTGCGGCGGGAAGCCATGTCGGCGGCGAGGCGGATGGCGGCGATGAGGCTCGACGGGTCGGCGATGCCTTTGCCGGCGATGTCGAGGGCGGTGCCATGATCGGGCGAGGTGCGGACGAAGGGAAGGCCCAGCGTCACGTTCACACCCTCGTCGAAGGCCAGCGTCTTGATCGGGATCAGCGCCTGGTCGTGATACATGCACAAGGCCACGTCGTATCGCCGCCTTGCGGCCGGGTGGAACATGGTGTCGGCCGGCAGCGGGCCAAGGGCATCGATGCCCCCCTCGCGCAGCTTCTGGACGGCCGGGCGGACGATGCGCTCGTCCTCGTCGCCCATGGTGCCGGACTCCCCGGCATGCGGATTGAGCCCGGCCAGGGCGAGGCGCGGCCGGGCGATGCCGAAGTCCCGGGCGAGTGCCGCGGCTGCGATCCGGGCCGTCTCCAGGATCAGGTCGAGCGTCAGGAGGCGGGGGACCTCACGCAGGGGAACGTGGATCGTGACGGGGATCACCTTGAGGTCGGGCCCGGCCAGCAGCATCACGGTGCGTGGCACGCCACCCAGGGCCGCGAGGTACTCTGTGTGGCCGGGATGGCGGAAACCGGCGGCGTAGAGATTGGCCTTGTGGATCGGGTTGGTCACAACACCCGCGACCCTGCCCGCCATCGCCAGACTCACGGCCCGGTCGATGCTTTCGAGGATCAGCGGGCCGTCGGCCGGGTCGAGATGGCCGACCTGGCCCTTCGGCCGACCCGATAGGGCCAGCACCGGCAGAGCCTCGGCGAACCGATCGTGCACCTCCTCGGGCGTGCCGATCTCGACGCCGCCCAGCCGTTCGGGACGGTCGAGGACGAAGAAGGCGGGCCCGGTCTCGCGCAGCGCCCTCCAGGTGGCGCGGACGATCTCGCCGCCGATTCCGGCGGGCTCTCCCATGGTGACGGCAAGGGGCGGCAGGTCCATCGCGCGGCGGTAGGCGCAGGTGGCGGGACGGTCAAGCCGGACCTCGGGTCTTGCGGACAGGGTCATGCCTGCCTAGATATTGACTGACCAGTCAGTAGGTAACGGACATGAAGGCGCGCCGTCGCAAGGAGACGAGGCCGGCCGAGCTGCTCGAAGCGGCCTTGGAGATCTTCGCCGAGAAGGGATTCGCGGCGGCGCGGATGGAGGACATCGCCGCCCGGGCAGGAGCCTCGAAAGGCACCATCTATCTCTACTTCCCGAGCAAGGAGGCGGTGTTCGAGGCGCTGGTCCGCTCGGCGATCATCCCGAACATCGAGCGGGCCGAGGCCATCGCCGCATCGGCGAGCGGCCCGGTGGCGCCGCTTCTCCGGCAGCTTCTGGCCCTGCTCGGCAACGTGATCCGCAACGAGCGGATCGCCGTGGTGCCGCGGCTGCTCGTCGGCGAGCTGTACAAATTTCCGGATCTCGTCCGCTTCTACCGCACCAACGTCGTCGAGCGCGGCCTCGGCCTCGTCGCACGACTCCATCGCCGGGGTGTCGAAAGCGGCGAGTTCCGCCCGGCCGACAGCGATGCGGTGGCCCGCCTCGTCGTAGCACCCGTCCTGATGATGGCGATCTGGCGGACCGTGCTCGTGACGGCGGAGGACCCGCCCTTCGACCCGCAACGCGTGCTGGACACGCATGCCGACGTGCTCCTGCAAGGTCTGCTGGCGTACCCGGAGAGTTCGCCATGATCCGGCGGATCTGCACGGCGCTTGCCGCCTGTGTCCTGGTGGCGGCGTGTGACGAGCCCGCCCCGGCGGGCCTGCAGGGCTATGTCGAGGGCGACTATCTGCGGATGGCAGCCCCGGCGGCGGGGTGGATCGCCCTCATGTCCGTCGACCGCGGCGCGCAGGTCGAGCCCGGCACGCTCCTGTTCAGGCTGGAAGATACCGAGCAGCAGGCGGCGGTGCGCCAGGCCGAAGGGCAGCTGGAGCAGGCGCGCGCCACGCTGGCCGACCTGCGTCTCGGCCGCCGGCCGGAGGAGATCCAGCAGCTCGAAGCCAGCCTGGCGCAGGCGAAGGCGGCTCGGGACTATGCGTTGGTCGACCTCGACCGGCAGGAGAAGCTGACGCGGACCGACGCCGCATCGCGGTCCAAGCTCGATCAGGCGCGGGCGACCGCCAGGGAAACAGAGGCGCAGGTGGCGGCGGCTGAGGCGGCCCTGGCGACGGGCAGGCTGCCGTCGCGGACCGACCAGATCGCCGCCGCCGAGGCCGCCGTCGCCATGATGGAGGCGAACCTGGCGCAGGCGCGGTGGATGCTCGACCAGCGGACGGTGCGGGCACCCCAGGCGGCCAAGGTCGACGACACCGTCCGGCGGGCGGGCGAGTGGGTCAATGCCGGCGGCACGGTGATCAGCCTGTTGCCGCCCGAGAACGTGAAGGTGCGCTTCTTCGTGCCCGAGCGCGACCTCGCCGCGGTGCGGGTCGGGCAGGAGGTGGGCCTGCGCTGCGACGGCTGCCCGGACGGGCTGAAGGGTACGGTGAGCTTCGTCGCCCCCGAGGCCGAGTTCACCCCACCCGTCATCTACAGCGTCGGCAGCCGCGAGAAGCTCGTCTTCATGGTCGAGGCGCGGCCGACGAAGGGCGTGACGCTGAACCCGGGTCAGCCGGTCGACGTCGATCTCGGAACGGGCACACATGCAGGCTGAGACGGGACCGACTCCCGGCGACGCCGTCATCGACGTGTCGGGGCTCGTGAAGCGGTTCGGCGACAAGACGGTCGTCGACGGCTTCAGCATCAAGGTCCGCAAGGGCCAGATCTACGGCTTCCTCGGGCCCAACGGCAGCGGCAAGACGACGACGATCCGCATGCTCTGCGGCCTGCTGGTGCCGGACGCTGGGACGGGCACCTGCCTCGGCCACGACATCGTCGCGGACGCGTGGGCGATCAAGCAGCAGGTCGGCTACATGACCCAACGCTTCAGCCTCTACGAGGATCTCTCGATCCGGGAGAATCTCGACTTCATCGGCCGACTCTACGCGTTGCCCGACCGGCGCCGGAAGGTCGACCGGGCGCTCGATCGGCTGGGTCTGACCGACCGGCAGAACCAGCTCGCCGGCACGCTTTCCGGTGGCTGGAAGCAGCGGCTGGCGCTGACCGCCTGCGTGCTACACGAGCCGAAGCTGCTGCTGCTCGACGAACCGACGGCGGGTGTCGACCCCAAGGCGCGGCGCGAGTTCTGGGACGAGATCCACCGCCTCGCGGCCGACGGGATGACCGTGCTGGTCAGCACGCACTACATGGACGAGGCGGAGCGCTGTCACCGCATCGCCTACATCGCCTACGGCCACATGTTGGCCGACGGCACCATTCCCGAGGTGATTGCCCAGTCCGGTCTCGTCACGTGGCGAGCGGAGGGTCCGGCCACGGCCGAAGCACAGCGGGCGCTCGACGGCGCACCGGGGGTCACCATGCTCGCACCGTTCGGCTCCGCCCTGCACGTCAGCGGCAAGGACGAGGCAGCATTGGAGGCCGCGATCGAGCCCTGGCGGCACAGGCCGGACCTGACCTGGCGGCGGATCGGGCCCAGCCTGGAGGACGTCTTCATCTTCCTCATCGGCCGCGCTCCGCCGGTCGTGTCATGAGCGCACCCATCTTCTCGTTCGCCCGGCTCGGGGCCGTCTTCATCAAGGAGTTCATCCAGATGAAGCGGGACCGGCTGACCTTCGCGATGATCGTCGGCATCCCGATCATGCAGCTGCTGCTGTTCGGCTACGCGATCAACACCGACCCGAAGCATCTGCCGACGGTCATCCTGAACTACGACCACGGCCAGTACAGCCGCAGCCTGATCGCCGCCCTGCAGAACACGGGCTACTATCGCATCGACCGGGTGGCACAGAGCCGGGAAGAGGTCGACCGGCTGCTGGATACGGGTGGCGTCCTCTTCGCCATCACCATCCCGCCTGACTTCAGTCGGGTCCTGTTGCGGGGCGACCGTCCGCAGGTGCTGGTCGAGGGTGACGCCAGCGATCCCGTGGCGACCGGCAATGCGCTGGGGGCCCTCTCGGCGCTGGCGACGCGGGCCATCGAGCACGATCTGACCGGACCTTTGGCGGGTCAGGAGGACAAGCGACCCCAGATCGAGTTCACGGTCCACCGCCGCTACAATCCGGAGGGTCTGACGAGCTACAACATCGTGCCGGGTCTCGTCGGCACGATCCTCACCATGACCATGGTCATCATGACGGCCCTCGCCGTCACCCGCGAGCGCGAGCGGGGGACGATGGAGAACCTGCTGGCGATGCCGGTCACCCCGCTGGAGGTGATGCTGGGGAAGCTCCTGCCCTTCATCGGCGTCGGGCTGCTGCAGGTCGTCATCATCATCGGCGCCGCACGCCTGCTGTTCGGCGTGCCGATGCTGGGGAGCCCGGTGGCGCTCGGTGTCGGGCTCCTGGCCTTCATCACCGCCAACCTGGCGCTGGGGTTCCTCTTCAGCACGCTGGCCAAGAACCAGCTGCAGGCGATGCAGATGTCGTTCTTCGTCTTCCTGCCGTCGGTGCTGATGAGCGGGTTCATGTTCCCCTTCGCCGGCATGCCGCTCTGGGCGCGGACGGTCGCCGAGGGCCTGCCGCTGACGCATTTCCTGCGCATCGTGCGGGGGGTGATGCTGAAAGGAAACGGTATGGCTGAGGCATGGCCGAACCTGTGGCCGCTGCTCCTGTTCCTCGGCATCGTCGCGACGCTCGCGGTGGCCCGCTACCAGCGAACCCTCGACTGAGGCTCGCTGCCACGTCGACCGGCCGGACCTTGCCGGTTATCCATGGGCCGGAGTGGAGCGCACGAACTCGACCGCCGGGACAACGAAGGAGCGAAGCCAGGCCATGCCCAGCAACAGCCATTTCCTGACGCGCAAGCACATCCATTACGGCTGGGACAACAGCTACGAGCCGGCGCTGACGATCAAGCCCGGCGACACGGTCGAGTTCGAGACGGTCGACGCGTCGGGCGGCCAGTTGACCCAGCACTCCAACGTGGCGGACGTGGCCAATCTCGACTTCGCCAAGGTCAACCCGGCGACGGGTCCGGTGTGGATCGACGGGGCCAAGCCCGGCGACGCGCTGAAGATCACGATCCTCGCCATGAAGCCGTCGGGCTGGGGCTGGACCGCCAACATCCCGGGCTTCGGTCTGCTCGCCGACCGCTTCAAGGACCCGGCGCTGCACATCTGGCACTATGATCCGAAGACTCTGGCGCCGGCCGAGTTCAAGCCCGGCGGCCGCGTGCCGCTGCAGCCCTTCCCGGGCGTCATCGGCTGTGCGCCTGCCGAGCCCGGCCATCACAGCGTGGTCCCGCCGCGCCGGGTCGGCGGCAACATGGACACGCGCGACATCGTCGTCGGCTCGGAGCTGTATCTGCCCGTCGAGGTGCCGGGAGCGATGTTCTCGCTCGGCGACACCCATGCCGGGCAGGGCGACGGCGAGGTCTGCGGCACGGCGATCGAGAGCCCGATGGACGTCACCGTCCGGCTCGAGGTGGTGAAGGGTGCGGCCCCGCGCTTTCCGCGGATCGTCAATCCCGGCCCGCGCTCGCGGCACATGGACGGCAAGGGATACGACGTGACGACGGGCGTCGGCCCGGACCTGATGACGGGTGCCAAGGAAGCGCTCTCGCAGATGGTCGACTTCATCGCCGAGCAGCACAAGATGACCCCGGTCGAGGCCTACATGCTCTGCTCGGCCTGCGCCGACCTCAAGATCAGCGAGATCGTCGACCAGCCGAACTGGATCGTGTCCTGCTGCTTCCCGCGGATCGTGTTCGCGTGAACAAGGAAGTTTAGGTCAGACTTCCCAGCACGATCGCGATCTCGCGCAGGAACACGCGGCCGAAACGCTCGGCGGGGTCGAGGGTGTACTCCTCGATCAGCCCGCCGCGGCGGACGAGGACGTGGTCGCCGGTGAGCTTGATCATGGTGCCGCCTTCGAGGAGATCACGGGCCAGGGTCTCCTCGACGGGAGTGGGCTTGTCGAGCACCGCAATATTGTGCCCGACATGGATCATGCCCTCGTCCTCCAGCGTCGCCTCGTCGTAGGCGACGATCAGGAGGTCGATCTTCGGGCTGCGCAGCAGGCTGCGGACATTGGCGTTGTAGTGCTTGCTGAGCGGCCGCTCCGCCCGGTTCATGAACACGCCGCGCGGGCAGACGGCACCGACGTTCCAGGTCGGGAAGCGGGAGAGGACGAGGTCGACGATCTCCTTGATCGATTCGGGCTCGATCCTGTTGAAGACGAAGATCGGGATCCGTGCCGCCGCCGGGGTCGGAAAGTGCGTCTTGATGATCGCCCCCGGCACGTCGACCCCTTCGCCGACCGCCGGGTTCACGTGCATGTACACACCCGGGGCGGCGTTGAACTCGATGATGCCGAAGCCGCCTTCCTTCCAGGAGCGGGCGAGGCTCTCGGCCATGACGTCGATGCCGAGGCAGGTGAGGCGGAAGTAGCTCGCGATCTCCTGCGCCAGGACCATGTTGTCGACATGGACCTCGGAGGTGACGTCGATGCTGACGCCGCCCGCGGACAGATTGGCGACCTTGCGCAGCCAGACGATCCGGCCCTTCTCGGGCACGGAATCCCGGGTCAGGTCCTGCTGCTTCAGGAGTGCATCCATCGCCTCGTCGACGATGATCTTGCCGAGCGGCGAGGCCGGGTTGTCCGCACGGGCGGGCCGCGCGTTCTCGATCTCGATGAGCTCGGTGACCGTGCGGCGGCCGTCGCCCTCGATCCAGGCGGGGCGGCGCTCCAGGGCCGCGACGAAGCGGCCATTGACGCAGAGAAGGCGGAAATCGGTACCCGGCAGGCTCGTCTCGACGATGATCGAGGAGCCGTCGCCGCTGCCCGCACGCGCGAAGGCGGCGCGAAGCTCCTCCGGCCCCGGCACGGCGGCGGTGACGCCGATGCCCTTATGGCCGGCCAGCGGCTTCACGGCGACCGGGTAGCCGATCTCCTCGGCGGCGGCGATCGCCTCCTCCTCCGTGGTCACAACGTCGCCGTGCGGTGCAGGAAAGCCGAGGCGGGTGAGAAACGCCTTGCAGTCGTCCTTGCGGGTGGTGAAGTCGGAGTCGAGCTGGCTGTCGGTCGAGAAGGTGGTGGAGACGCCGCGGACCTGCTTGCGGCCGTAGCCGTATTGCATCAGGCCTTCGTCGCGCAGGTAGAGGGTCGGCACACCCTGTCGGTGGGCCGCCTGCAGCAGCGCGTAGGTGGTGGGACCGCCGAAGGCCGAGCGGTTGAAGATGTGCTGGATGCGGGCCATCCGGGCCGGATAGTCGAAGATCTCGCCCTGCCCGATCGCCTCCAGCCAGTCCCAGACGAAGAACACGATCCGCTTCGACGTCAGGCGGTGGATCGATTCGACAGCGATCCGGTAGAACTTCTCGCTTCGCACGACCGAGAACCGGTCGAGGCCGAGGCCCATGTCGAGCCGGCTCGCCTCGGCGACGATCCGGGCGAACATCCAGGCATAGCCCGGGAACACCATGCCCGTGAGATGCGGGTAGACCTTGGTGATCTCGGCCAGCAGGCGATCCTGCGGCAGGGGCTCGGGCCGGCGTGTCAGTGAGAAGTCGAACACGGTGGCCGAGCGCGACAGATAGGGGTTCGGCCCCTCGTAGAAGTGGAAGTTGAAGAGATCGAAGGCATCCGTCGGCCGGGCGTTCAGCCGGACGATCTCGGCTTCTTCCGCACTCTCGTTCATGCCGTCTCTCCGGCCCAGGGGTGCCTCAGGCATCGTGGCGACTCGTCTCGATGTGGAGGCGGGCGGAGCGGTCGGCGAGGTCGGCGACGGAGAAGCGGATCCGGCCACCCGGCACGATCGGCGGCAGGCCCTTGCGGGCCTCCTCGCGCAGGCCTTTCAGAAGCTGCTCGATGGTGAGACGGGTCGGGCGGCCGTCATGTGCATCGGACACCTTGTGGCCGGTGTCGATCCGCTCACCCGGAGCCACCAGACGCAGCCGGACGTCGCGCAGGGTCACGACATCGTCCTCGACATGCAGGCAAGAGGGTTCGACCTCGATGAGGACGACACCCTGGCGGCCGACGACGCGCATGCTGCGGTCGGGCTCGACGACGAGGCCGGTATCCTCGCAGAGGCCGAAGCCGCAGGGAACGGCCTCCTCGGCACAGGCGACGATGAGCCGGCCGAGGCGGCGCGAGGCCACGATGTTCTGGTCCAGGATCCCGGCGTCGAAGAATCCGAGGCCCGGCATGACGAGCAGGCCGGGGTGGGAATCGTCGGGGGCGACGCCGTGATAGAACGCCTCGACGCTGCTGCCACCGGCGATCATCAGCGGCGACAGGGCGGCGGCCCCGCCGGCCATGGCGACGATGGTGGCGCCGCGCTTGCGGGCATCGACGATGGCCCGGAAGGCTGCCGTCTCCTCGCCGCGGAAGAGAAGCTCGTCGACGAGGCGGCGCTGGTTGCCGCCGGTGATGAGGAACGAGTCGATGCCGGCCATGCGCTCGACCAGCGCCCGGCGGCCTTCCTCCGAATGAAGCGCCCGGCCCGAAGCGCCAAGGTCGACGGCACGGACGCCGTGGCGCTCCAGCAGCTTCACCGTCTCGGCGCCGACCGCGCGCGGCTCGGACGAGGCGGTCGCCAGGACTCCGATCGGCTGGGCGAGGTTCCGCAACTCGTCGAACAGCTCGCTGGAGCTGGACGAGAGCGGGCTGCCGATGAGCACGAGCCGGCCGAGGCGCTCGCCCGGGGCGGTGTCGAGCATCGCCGGCAAGGCGCGGTGGCGGTAGTAGTCGACGGCCGAGGCGGTCTTCAGCTCGAACCGGGCGGTGAAGTCGAGGGCGGTCATCCGGCTGCGCGGGCCGGTGGTGTCGAGCAGCACCTTGGAGCGGAGGTTGCGCGTGACCTGGAACGCGATCTCGGTTCCGCTGGCATGGTCGAAGGCGAAGGCCTGCTCGGTGCGGTAGGTGCTGGTGTCGGCCTCGACGAGCCGGGCCATCAGCTCCGTCACCGTGTAGGCGCCGAAGGCCGGCAGGCCGACGCGCGAGGGTGCGCGGTAGTAGCGCTCGCTGCGCTTGACGGCCCGCTTGCCAGGCCCGGGCGTCACCGTCCGGGTGAGGAGGTCGACGCTGTCGCCGTCGTCGAGATAGCTGATCCGCACCTCGTCGAGGACCCGGCCGGGCGGCTTGCGCAGGAGCTTCGAGACGTCGACGAGCAGCATGCCGGTCTCGCCGACGACCTCGATCCGGCTTCCCTCGACCAGCATGCCGGTGTTCTCGTCGATGCCGAATCCGAGGCTGGTCCTGGTCGCGAGGAGGGCGGCGACGAGCCGGCCCAGGCGTCCGCGCTGCAGGAAGTGCTGGTCGACGAGACCGAAGGGGAAGAAGCCAAGTCCCTTGCCCAGTGTCAGGAGATCGTCGTGCGGCGGTGGGACCGGCGGATGGATCAGGGCCTCCATCGAGTGGCCGCCCATGATCATGGGGTCGCTCATCATGGCGGCCCCGGCACTGCTGCCGGCGACGAGGCCGCCTGCCAGCCAGCAGCGCCGGATCGCTTCCAGCACGGGCGTCGGTGCCCCGTTCTGGACCATAGCCGCCACGATGTGCGCCTGGTCGCCGCCCGTGAAGTAGACGCTGCCGAGGCGCTCGATGGTTTGTACGTGGCGCGGGGCGAAGGCCGTCGTGCGGGCGTTGGTGTGGTGGATCGGCACGACCTCGCACTCGAAGCCGTGCTTATGGAAGGAGTGACGCGTTTCCTCGCCCACGTCCCTGGGCTCGGTGGACGCGGTCGGCAGGATCGCGATCCTTCCCTGCGCGCGGGCGTGCAAGGCCGCGAACAGGGCCGTGTTGTCCTCCTCGAACCGGCCGCCGATGATCGCCAGCTTGGCACCGTCGGGCAGGGGCCGGACCGGCGCCTTCTTTACCTTGACCATCTCGCTCCAGCTCGAACGCAGCCCGGACAACAGCCGTCCGAGTCCGGCGGCCGTAGGGCTCGCGGTCAGGGACGGCATCCGCGCAGTCGACAACGTCGATGGGGGCCGAATGACGGCATCGGCCTACGCAGCATCGCTCGGTGCGGCGACGGCCATCGCGTCCGTCTCTCGACTCGATAAGGTTGTGGTTGCCGCTGTGTAGCCGCGCGGGTGAACGCTGAACAGCGGCCGTAGCGCGACATGGAGCCGTCGGCGGTTGCGGCATCCCGCCCGCGATGCTCTGCTCGGATCGTGTGTGGCGCTGGAGACGTGGCATGGACGGGCGATCTGGCAGCATCGATTCGGAATGGCGGGCCGGCTATGGGACCGTGGGCCCGCTCGCGGCCCGCAAGGTCCTGGATCGCCTCGACGTGCACTGCCGGCGGTTCATCGAGCTGTCGCCCTTCCTGGTGCTCGGCACCAGCGACGCCGAAGGCCGCCAGGATGTCTCGCCCCGTGGCGACCCGCCGGGGTTCGTCCGCATCCTCGACGATCGCCACCTGCTGCTGCCCGATCGCCCGGGCAACAATCGCCTGGACTCGTTGGGCAATATCGCTGCGCGCCCCGACGTGGCACTGCTGTTCTTCGTGCCCGGGGTGGACGAGACACTGCGGGTGAACGGAAAGGCCGAGATCACGACCGATGCGGCGCTGCTCGCCCCATGCGCCGTCGACGGGCGGCCGCCGAGATCGGGCCTGCTGATCAGGGTCGAGGAAGCGTTCCTGCACTGCGGCAAGGCGCTGATCCGCTCCGGCTTGTGGGATCCGGAGCGGAAGGTCGCGCGTAAGAGCTTGCCGAGTCTGGGTCGCATGATCGCCGACCAGATCGCCGGCGTCGACGCGCAGGCCGTCGATACGGCGGTCGCGGACGAATATCGCAACGAGCTCTATTGACCAGACGAACAATCCGAGGGGGATGCAGCATGAAACGACGAAGCGCCAACGCCCTGGCCCTTGCCGTGGCCGCCACGATCGCCGCAGCGACGGGACGGGCCATCGCCGCGGAGGAGCTGAACGCGCTCGTCTGGTGCGACCATACCGATCCGGCCCTGCTGCAACCTTTCGAGCAGCAGTACGGCGTCAAGGTGAACGTGAAGGACTATGAAGGCACAGGCACGGCTCTCTCGCTCCTGGAGCAGAGCCGGCCCGGCGACTGGGACGTGTTCGTCGTCGATTCGGTGGACGTGCCGCGCGTGGTCGAGGCCGGCACCTTGGCCCCGCTGAACGAGGCCGACTTTCCCTGGGCCGACATCTTCCCCGAGCTGAAGCAGCCCGACCTGCACTTCAAGGACGGCAAGATGTACGCCGTGCCGGAGAAGTTCGGCTACAACACGGTCGCCTACAACAAGGACAAGGTGTCGGCCGACGACATGCGCAAGGCCGACATCCTCTGGGATCCGAAGTACAAGGGCCGGGTCGCCATCTACGACTACTATATCCCGCTGATGGCGATGACGGCGATCGGGCTCGGCATGAAGCCGTCGGACATCTCCGAGGCGACCCTGCCCAAGATCAAGGACGCGCTGTTCAGGATGAAGGAGAACGCGGCCCTCGTCGGCGACGTCGTCACCTCGCAGACCGCACTCGCCACCGGCAGCGTCGACATCATCGCCGGCGGCGGTGAGTATGTGACGGCCGGGCTGCACAAGGAGAACCCGTCACTTGACTGGGTCCTGCCTGACGCCGGCGGTGTCCGCTGGCAGCAGGCGATCGGCGTGTTCGCCGCAAGCCAGAAGAAGGATCTGGCGACGAAGTTCGTGCAGTACATCCTGAGCCCCGAGGGCCAGGCACGGCTCGCGACCTCGTCCTGCTACTGGGCGATGCCCGCCAACAGCAAGGCGACGCTCACCGACGAGCAGAAGCAGGTGCTGCGCTGGGACGAGCAGCCGGCCTTCATCGCCCGGTCCTACCCCTACTTCATCCCCGACGCCGATCTCGACGCCAAGATGCTGGATGTCTGGACGGAGGTGCTCCAGCACTGAGCCGGCCTTGACGACGGCTTCCGAGCGGACCGGTCGCGGGCTGGCGTTGGTCGCCCCGGCCCTGCTCTGGACGGCGGCGTTCTTCCTCGTGCCGATGGCGACCATGCTGCTGGTCAGCACGTGGCAGCGGGTTGGCACGCGGCTCGTCACCGAGCCCAGCCTCGTCAACTACGCGAAGCTGTGGAACGAGCCGGCGCTGCGACAGGCACTCGTCAACTCGCTCGAGACGAGCCTCGTGGTGACGCTCGTGTCGGTCCTGCTGGCCTACCCGCTGGCCTACATTCTGGCCTTCTCCGTGCCGCCAAGGTGGCGCCGGCTGGCCCTGCTGCTGGCGATCCTCCCCTTCTGGACGAGCTATGTCGTGCGCTCCTACGCTTGGCTGCTCGTCCTCTCGCCGGGCGGCCTCGCCGGGCAGGTGCTGGAGGCGGTCGGCCTCGCCAGGGACTCCGTGGCACTCGTCAACAACCGCACCGGGACGGTCATCGGCTTCGTTCACTTCTTCACGATGCTGCTGACGCTGACGATCTTCGCCAGCCTCGTCCGCATCCCGACCGGCCTGCAGCGGGCGGCGGCCAATCTCGGGGCCTCACCGGCGCAGACCTTCTTCTGGGTCACGCTGCCTTTGTCGGTGCCGGGGATCGTCACCGGCGCCTTCCTCACCTTCGTGCTGACGATCGGCGACTACATCACCCCGCAGATTCTGGGCGGCGGCAAGGATCTGGTGCTGCCGCAGGTGATCATGCTGCAGCTGTCGCGGCGTGCCGACCTGCCGATGGCCTCAGCCCTCTCGCTCGTCCTGATGCTGGCGGTGACGCTGGCCTTCCTCGCCACCGCCCGCTGGCTCCGGCTGGAGCGTGTGTGATGGGTCGCTGGCTCTATCTGGGTGCCGCCTACCTCTTCATCTTCCTGCCGGTGGCCGTCCTCGTGCTCTTCTCGTTCCAGGGCGGAACGCTGCCGGTGCCGCCCTTCACCGGCCCGTCGCTGCAGTGGTACGCGAAGGTGATGGCCGACCCGTCGCTGACGGCGGCCCTGGGCCGCTCGCTCCTGGTCGGGATAGGCAGCTCGCTGGTGGCCACGGTCCTTGCCTTCCTCGCCGCCTGGGGCCTCGCCCGCCACCGGCTTCCCAGGTCCGCCCTGATGCGCTGGGTGATCGTGGCACCGCTGACGATTTCCTACCTCGTCATCGGCATGGGCCTGCTCGTCACCTTCACGCAGATGGGCCTGCCGAAGTCGCTCTGGGCGATCGGGATTGGTCACGTCGTCATCAACCTGCCGCTGGCCTTCACCGTCATCCAGAGCCAACTCGGCGCGTCGCAGGCGACGCTGGAGCAAGCCGCACGTGACCTCGGTGCCGGCGAGTTGCAGGTGGTCTTCTGGGTCACCCTGCCCGTGCTGTGGCCGGCCCTCTTCGCCGCCTTCTTCCTCAGCCTCACCTTGTCCTGGGACGAGTTCGTGATCGCCTTCCTGCTCGGCCAGTTCGACGCCACCCTGCCGGTCGAGATCTGGTCGATGCTGCGCACCGGTCTCAACCCGCTGACCAATGCCGCGGGCTCGCTCGTCTTCCTGGTCTCGATCATCTGCGTGGCGCTGGCCGAGATTGTGCTCCTGCGGCGGCGCGCATGACGGCGGCCTCGCTCGACCTCGACGGCGTCTCGCGCCGCTACGGCGAGGTCGAGGCGCTTGCGCCGGTCCACCTGGCGGTGCCATCGGGCTCCTATGCCGTCATCCTGGGGCCGTCGGGCTCGGGCAAGACGACCCTGCTCTCGGTGCTGGGCGGGTTCGTGGCGCCGACGGCCGGGCGGGTGCGCATCGGCGGCGCCGATGTCACAGCACTGCCGCCGGCGAAGCGGCCGACGATCACCGTCTTCCAGGACTACGCCCTGTTCCCGCACCTGAAGGTCGCCACCAATGTCGGCTTCGGCCTGCGCATGCGCGGCGTCGCGGCCGGCGAGCGGCGCCGGCGCGAGGGCGAGGCGCTGCGACTGGTCGGCCTCGACGGCATGGGCGAGCGGGCGATCCAGGCCCTCTCGGGCGGGCAGCGGCAGCGGGTGGCGCTGGCCCGCGCCCTCGTTCTGGAACCGTCGGTGCTGCTGCTCGACGAGCCGCTGGGTGCCCTCGACCAGGAACTGCGCCGGCAGATGCAGATCGAGCTGAAGACGATCCAGCGCCGGGTCGCCGCGACCTTCGTCCACGTCACCCACGACCAGGAGGAGGCACTGGCCCTGGCCGATCTCCTCGTCGTCATGCGGGCCGGACGCATCGAGGACCAGGGGCCGCCGGACCGGGTCTATCTGCGACCGGCGACCCGCTTCGTCGCCACCTTCCTAGGCGACGGCAATCTCATCGAAGGAACGGCAGCGGGCAGGTCGGTCGACACGGTCTTCGGTCGCGTCGGCATCGCAGCACCGGATGGGCCGGCGACGCTGCTGGTCCGGCCGGAGCACTTCCACGCCACAGCGGACGAGCCGACCTGGACGTTGGGCAAAGGCTCGGTGGCTTCAGCGGCGTTCCTCGGCAGCCACTGGCGCTGCCTCGTCCAGTCCGAAACTGCCGAGATGCAGCTCGTCGTCCACCTGCCGCCCTATCCGGCACCGGCGGTCGGCAGCCGGATCGACCTCGCAGTACCCCTGGCGGCCGTCGCCATCATTTCAGGCGGTTAGGCGCCCTTCGCGCGCAGCCAGTCCGTGATGAGCCGGCGGTGACGCTCCCCGTCGTAACTCGGGAAGTGACCGCCATGGACGACACGTACGGGCAGGTCGAGGAGGCGGCGCATGCTGCGCAGATAGTCGGCGGCGTCGGAGTGGACGAGATCCTCGATCAGCGGGCCGTCATAGACGATGTCGCCCGAGAACAGGATGCCGGTGGCATGCTCGAAAAGGGCGATGCCGCCCGGGCTGTGGCCCGGTGTGTGGACGACCTCGAGCCGCCGGTCGCCGAGATCCAGCACGTCGCCGTCCTCGATCAGCCGCGTCGCCGGTGCCGCCCGCACCCGATACTCGGTCGAGGCGTAGGGCTGCGGCGGCAGGGCTGTGAAGATCGCGTCCGTGACATAGTCCTCGATCAGCACGCTCGCCCGGGTGGGTGCCGCCATGTACTCTGCCTCGGCCGGGTGGATCAGGCGCTCCTCGAACTCGTGATGGGCGCCGATATGGTCGAAGTGGCTGTGGCTCGCGACGGCCAGCAGCGGCTTCTCGGTCAGGAGCGGGATGCGCTCGCGCAGCGGCACCACACCCATGCCGCTGTCGACCAGCAGGTCACGGTCGCGTCCGCGCAGGTGCCAGATGTTGCAGCGGTAGAACTCGACGATGTGCGGCTCGAAGATCCAGGTCACGCCGTCGTCGAGCCGCCGCGTCTCGTACCATTCCTCGGGTGCCGCCCGCCGCATCGCCGCGTCCATCCTCGACCGTTCCCCGGGTCACGGGATCTGCACCGCCGCCAGGTTCGCCTGCATGGTCTTCAGATAGTCGCCGAAGCTCGCCAGGGCGGCTGCATCGGCGGCGATCCCGGGCGGCGGAGCCGTGACGAGGGCCAGATGCGCCTGCTCCGCCGGCGAGGCAAGCCGGTCGCGGTACTGCTCCGCAAGTGCCGGGTCCGGACGTCCCTGCGCGGCGCGGGCGGCGGCCAACAGGATCACCTGCCGTCCCTGCTCGGGCGACAGCGGACCGGTGGGCGGGAGGGCGTTCACCGCTGCGGCGGCTTCGCGTTCCAGGCTCACCCAATCGCCGGACCGACCGGCCTCCATCGGGCGCGACCCCGCAGGTGCCGGTGCGAGGCGATCCGCCAGATCGTCGTGACCATCGCGCCGGAGTCGCTGCGCCAGGGCCGCGACGGTACCCGGACGTCCGGGATCGTCGCGCAGCAGATCGGCGAAATGGGCATAGAGCGCAAAGGCGGCGATCGCCGGCACCTCGGGGATCGAGGTCCCTCGCACCGCGTCGGTCAAGGTCTGGCGGGAGCGGGCGGCGAGATCGTCACGGAGGGCTTCGCGCGTCGTCCGGGTCGACGCTTGGTCCCAGGTGGCGAGCGCCGCCTCGATCTCGCCGGTCGTCGCCTGGAGCTCGCCCAGGCGCTCCAGCATCGACGACTCCCAGGGATGGCCGCGCCAGGTGAGCCGCTGCTCCTTCAGGCGGCCGAGGGCGGCCGAGGGCTCGAGCCGACCGGCATCGAGCGCGATCGTGGTCTCGAGGAAGCGGGCCGCCACCGCCGCATCGAGCGCGTCGCCGCCCCGAACGCCCGCCAGAGCGCCCAGGGCCGCATCGGTCCGGCCCTCGCGCGCCAGCAGCTGGCCCTCGATGACCTTCATGCGTGCTGTCTCCAGTGGCGTCAGCTGCTCGCCGCGAACCTGGTCGAGGGCGGTCAGTCCCTGGTTCGTGGAACCCGTCTCCCAAGCCACCTGGGCCACGAGCGGCGCCAACCGCCGGCGCAGCGGAGCGGGGTAGGAGCGGAGCACGCCCGGTGCCCGCCCGAGCTGGGCGGCGGCATCGGCCCACCGCTCGCCGGCGGCCGCCAGAACGCCCCGCCAGAGGGCCACTTCCGGATCACCGTCGAAGGCGGATCGCCCGAGACGCGTCGCCGCCGATTCCCGACGGTCGAGGAGCACCTCCGCCGCCCCCAACAACGAATCGCGCACGTCCTGCACCGCCTGAGGTGCCGCGGATTTGTCGGCCGCCGAGATGCCCGCCAGCGTCGTCACCGCCTCGGGTGCCAGCGCGTCGGCCAGATAGAGGCGGCCGAGGTCGAGCAGCTTGCCGGCACGGCCACCCGCTGGCGCCGACGCCAGCTCGGCCTCGAGCCTCGCACGTGCGTCGCGGCGGTCGGCGGGTGTCGCCGCGGCCAGACCGGCTAGGCCCATGGACGAGCCGGGGCGAGCCGCCGATCCCGCCTCGCCAACGGGCATGTCGCTGGCGAGGTTGAGGCCGCTGGACCGCGTGAGGCGGATGTTGCCGGCTTCCGCACTGGCACGGACAGCACCGCCGCGCGACCGCCAGACGGCACCCTGCAGGCTCGGCAGGAACTCGAGGTCGACGAAGCTTCGTGCGTCGGGCACGCCCGTGTCGGGTTCCAACGATGCCGCCAGGCCGAGCCGGTCGCCCACGACGGGATCGGTCACCTCGAAGGCCGGCCCCGAATTGGTGATGAGGAGGCTCTCCTGGGCGCCGTCGCGGCGGATCGTGACGGCGGACGGTGCTTGATCCTGCCGCCCGAGGCGGACGCGCCAGACGGCCCCCTCGCGATCCACCCTTACGCCGCCGGCCAGGGCCGGGCCGCGGAAGCGGAGGACCGGGAAGGGTGACTCCACAGGATCAGCGAGACGCTCGATGCCGGCCGGCAAAGTCAGCTCCGGTACGTTCTCATTCGTGGCAATAGCGAGCCAGAGGACATCCGCCCGGACGAACGCGACCGCCGGAGCGATCTTCTGCAGGGCGACCTCGATGCTGGCAGTTGTCGGCGCCGCCGCTTCGGGTTCAGGAGGTGGCGCCTGCTCCACCACCGCCGTCGGCTCGGGCTTCGGCATCGGCACGGGTGGTGCGGCCGGCGGCAGCTTCTTCCGTCGCGGCGGGACGGCGGGCTCGGGGCCGGCAGCGGGCTCGATATTCGCCGAGTCGGCATGGGCAGAGGCCTCCCCCGACAGGAAATCGAACGCAGCAACCAAGCCGGCCGATCTCGCATCACGGATCTCGATCCCGGGCTTCGCCCTGATCACCACTTTCCCACCGTCGCATTCAGCCGTCGCGACGGTCCGCATCACACGGATCCGCGCACACGCCTTGGCACTCAAGGAGCCGACGGCCTCCAGCATGTGAGGCGAGGTGCCGTTCTGCACGGCATAGCGCAGAAAACTGCCGCTTCGGATTTCGAGGCGCTGACCGCCAGGGAAGGCGCTCTTGCCGAGCTCGACGGTCAACTCGCCTGCAAGGGCCTGGAGCGCGTGCAACATCGCGAGGCAAACAAGCACCAGTCGGAGCGGCCAACGCGCTCTCAACCGGCCGGCGACGATCCAGCTACACCTCGGCAGGGCCCACATCGAGCGTCCCGGGGGCATTCTTCCGCCCGGAGCCGGACTAGCGCGAAAGGCCTAGAGAATGGTTAATGCCCGTAGGCGACAGATCTGGCGTCACACCGCTTCTATGGCATCGTGAAGCCGGCACCTGGGCCAAACATGGCTCCATGTCCGACGACCCGCATTCGCCTCTCGGCCTCGACTTCCGCTTCGACCGGAAGGCGCTCGGGTCAGATCGCGATCAGGGCCAACACTTCAACCGTCAGCAAGGCCTTCGAGACGTTTCGGGTCAGGACGCCCGCTTGGGGGCCTCGCCGAGCTGACCTGGGCCGATCGTCAGCTCGCAGACGAGACCCTCCTGGTTCCAGGAGAAGGCGACATCGCCCCCGAGCTGGCTGCGAACGGCGGTCTGCATCAGGGTCGAGCCGAAGCCGCGGTCGAGCGGCGGGCTCTCGATGCGCGGGCCGCCACTCTCCTGCCAGTGCAGATGCAGGCTGCTGTCCGGACTCACCTGCCAGGTCACCGCGACCCTGCCGCCCGGTGTCGACAGCGCCCCGTGCTTGGCGGCGTTGGTGACGAGCTCGTGGATCACCATGGCCAGCGGCTGCACCGCCTCGGCGCGCAGGGGGACCGGTGGGCCGGCGACCTGAAGCGCCCCCATGCCGCGGAACGCCGCGAGCTCGCCCTGCACGATAGTGCGCAGGTCGGCACCGCGCCAGCCGTTCGTGGCGAGAAGGGTATGTGCTCGCGCCAGGGCGGCGACCCGGCCTTCGACGGCCTCGGCGAAGTCCCGCTGCGTCTCGGCGCGCGACAGGCGGACGAGGCTCTGCACGACGGCCAGAGCGTTCTTCGCGCGGTGGTCGACCTCGTGCATCAGCAGGATCTGGCGCGCCTCGGCGGCCTTGCGCTCGCTGATGTCGGTGGAGACGCCGATCAGCCGGACCGCCCGCCCCTCGGCGTCTCGCAGGACGAAGCTGCGGTCGTGGAGATGGACCCAGTGCCCATCGGCATGGCGGACGCGGTACTCCCGGTCGAGATGGGTCACGGCGGGGTCTGCCAGCAGCGTGTCGTCGCGGGTCACCCGGGGCGCATCGTCCGGATGGATCCGCGCCAGCCACGACGTCTCGTCACCGTCCAGCTCGCTGTCGGCGTAGCCCAGCACGCGCTGGAGCCCGTCCGAGCGCCAGGTAGTGCCGGTGACGAGGTCGAGATCGTAGACGATGCCCTGGACGGCCGCCGTGGCGAGGCGGAAGCGGGCCTCGCTCTCGCGCAGGGCAGCCTCGCTGCGGCGGCGCTCGGTGATGTCGCGGAGCACCGCCTGGACGGCGATCCGGCCGTCGAGCTGGACGGCGGCCGAGGAGGCCTCCACCGCGACCGTCTTCCCGTCGAGGCGGCGCAGCGTCAGCTCGACCGGGCGGTTGCGCGATCCGGGGGCGCTCAAGAGCGAGGTGCGGCTGCGCGCCAGCTCCAGGCTGGCCGGATCGACCAGCGACATGGCGCTGCGGCCGATGATGTCCGACGGCTGACTGCCCCCGAACAGCTCGGCTGCCTGCTGGTTGGCCAGGATGATGACGCCGTCGCGGTGGACGTGCACGGCGTCGGGCGAGGTCTCGACGAGGGTGCGGTAGCGCTCCTCGCTCTCGCGCAGCGCCAGGTCCGTGCGGCGGCGGGCGGTGACGTCGAGGATGGTGCCGGCGGCCCGCACCGGTTGCCCCTCGGCGTCGAAGAAGACGCGGCCGGTCGCGACCACCCAGCGCTCCGTGCCGTCTTCGGCCCGGCGGATGCGGAACTCGGCCTCGTACCAGCCGCCCGAGGCCGGGTCGTAGGCGGCACGATAGGCCTCGTTGGTGCGCTCGCGGTCGTCCGGATGGATCAGCGCGGCGAACAGCTCGGGATCGGCCGGAACCGAGGAATCGAGGCCGATGACGGCGCGGAACTCGGGCGACCAGTGCCGCTCGCCGGTCGTCGCGTCGTAGGTCCAGATGCCGAGGCCGGTCGAGCGGACCGCCAGCCGCAGCTGCTCCTCGCCTTCGAGGAGCCGGGTGACGACATGGCGGACGGTACCGGTCAGTACCACCACGATCCCGCCCGTCGTCGCGAGGAGCGCCAGGTTCGCTGCCGCGGTCCAGATCCCGGGCGTGGCGATCACCGCCGGACTGCGGACCAGCGCCCACCCGCCGACGGTGCCGATCAGGAGGGCGGCCAGACCCGGCCCGAAGCCGCCCAGCAGCCCGGCCAAAGCGAGCGCGATGTAGAGCGTGGCGAACGGGACGAGCCCCGGTGCCACCATGCCGAGCGCGGCCCGCACCGCGAGGGCCACGAGAACGAAGGCCAGAGCGGCCCCGTAGGCCAACAGGGGTCGCCGATCGAGGAGACGGCAAAATCGCCCGAAGGTTGCGGATGCGTCGAACTCTGCCGTCATTCTATCAGGTTAGCCGCGCAGGCCTGGACGTGCCAAGGGGCGCGGCGGAGCGAGATCAGGCGGCCAGCGGCCGTAGCTCGTTTGCGGTATCGGGCCTGCCCGAGGGGAGCGACGACGCCGGTCCTAGCGGCACGATGCCGGTCGGGTTCAGGGCCTTCACTGAATAGTAGCCGCGCTTGATGTGGCCGAGATCGACCGTCTCCGCCACTCCCGGGATCGCCAGCAGCCGGGCGAGGTAGGTCGTCAGGTTCGGGTAGTCCGCGATCCGGCACAGGTTGCACTTGAAGAGGCCGTGATAGGCGGCATCGAAACGGACCAGCGTCACGAACAGGCGGACGTCGGTCTCGGTGAGGCGCTCGCCGTGCAGGAAGGTGCGGCCCTCAAGGCGGACTTCCAGCGCATCCAGCGTCCCGAAGACGTCGTGGAAGGCGTCCTCGTAAGCCACCTGCGTGGTGGCGAAGCCGGCTCGGTACACGCCGTTGTTGAGGCGGCGGTAGATCTCGTCGTTCAGCGCGTCGATCTCGGGCCGGAGGTCAGCCGGGTAGAGGTCGACCGTGTCGTCGGCTAGACCGGCGAAGCCGCTGTTCAGCATCCGGACGATGTCGGCCGATTCGTTGTTCACGATCGTCTGCCGCTTGCGATCCCATAGCACAGGTACCGTGGCCCGACCGGTGTAGGTCGGATCGGCTGCGGTGTAGATCTGGTGCACGTAGGTGGCACTCTCGACGCCCGTCGTATCGGCCGATGTGTCCTCACCGAGCCGCCAACCCTCGTCGGTCAGTTCAGGCTCGACAATCGAAACCGAGATCACGCCTTCGAGGCCCTTCAGCTTGCGCACGAGCAGCGTGCGGCAGGCCCAGGGGCAGATGAGAGCCGCGTGGAGATGGTAGCGGCCGGCCTCGGCCGGAAAGCCACCCTCGCCGGTGGGTCCCGGAGCCCCGTCCGGCGTGATCCAGTGGCGGAAGCTGGACGTCTGGCGGACGAAGCCGCCCTTGTCGTCCTTGGCCTGGACCGGGTGCCAGGGGGCGGTCCAGCGGCCGTTCACGAGCATCCGCGTTCTCCCGTGGCCGCCTCAGTGGAAGGCGTAGACGTCCATGGCGATAATGCCGTGGGTGTGGCTCGAATGGACCCGCTGCCCCGGCCCGTCGCCGGCGCCGAGCGCTGCGAAGAGCGGCAGGAAGTGCTCGTCGGTCGGGTGCGCCCTGGCGGCGTGCGGGGCGCGCTCACGGTAGGAGAGAAGATCGTCGGTGCGCCCGGCCTCGATCGCCGCCGTGGTCCAGTCGGCGAACTCGACGACATAGGGCTCGGGTGGGGCGTCCACGGCCTGGCCGCGGAACTCGTAGAGATTGTGGGTCAGGCTGCCCGAGCCGATGACGAGCACGCCCTCGTCGCGCAAGGGGCGGAGCACCTCGCCGATCGCAAAGTGGTGGGCCGGACCGAGATGCGGCTGGATCGAGACCTGCAGCACCGGAATGGAGGCGTCGGGATAGAGCAGGCCCAACGGCACCCAGGCGCCGTGGTCGAGCCCGCGCGTCGGCTGTAGGGCGCCGCCGAGGCCGGCGGCCTGCAAGAGACTGCCGATGCGGTGGGCCAGATCGGGCTTGCCGGGGGCGGGGTAGCGGTACTCGTAAAGGGCCCGCGGAAAGCCGGAGAAGTCGTGGATGGTCTCGGGCCTGGCCGCCGCCGTCACCTCTGCCTGCCGGGTCGCCCAGTGCGCGGAGACCATCACGATGGCCTCCGGCCGCTCCAGCTCGCTGCCGTAGCGGGCGAGGAAGTCGCGCGCCGGACAGGGCTGGATCAGGAGCGTGGGCGCCCCGTGCGAGAGGAACAGTGCAGGGTGGCGGGACATCGGCCCGAGACCTCCAGGTTCGCTCAGCGGGCGCCGGCCAGGGCGCGCTCGGAGCCCTTGCCCGTCAGGGCGGCGGGGTCGAGGGCATAGGCACCCGAGCCCAGCAGCGACTGCACGAGCAGCGTCATGGTCCAGAACACCGGGAATTCCCAGCCGCCGCCCTGGCTGCTGAAGACCCAGCCATTGCCCGTGTGCTGCAGGGTGGCGCCGATCATGATCGGCAGCAGCAGCAGCGAGATCCAGCGGGTCCACAGGCCCAAGATCAGGGCCAAGCCGCCGCCGAGTTCGCCGATGATCACGAGATAGGCGAAGTAGCCGGGATAGCCGATGCTCTCGAAGTACTGCACCGTGCCCGGCACGGTGAACACCAGCACCTTCATCAGCCCGTGCGCCACGAACATCACGCCGAGGCTGATCCGCAGCAGGAAGGCGGCGAAGGCGGTGTTGCGAGTCTCGTCCATGTCGTCCTCGTCGTCGAAGAGGGTCCTTTGTCGCCTCGCAAGATGCATTGGCGCGGTCTGATTGTTAATCAGTGCTTCCGTCGATAGATACGTGCATCAAAGTAGATAATGAGGAAGTCGATTTGGACCGCCTCACGGCGCTGACGGCCTTCGTGCGCACGGTCGAGCTGGGCAGCCAAGCCGCCGCGGCCGCGGAGTTGGGCCTATCGCGCACCATGCTCGGGCGGCATCTGCAGGCGCTGGAGCAGCGGCTCGGCATGCGGCTCATCAACCGGACGACGCGCAAGCAGAGCCTGACCGAGGCCGGGCTCGCCTTCTTCACCCGCTGCTCGGCCGCCCTCGCCGAACTTGACGCTGCCGAGCGGAGCGTGTCGTCGCTGCAGGCCGAGCCGCAGGGCCTGCTGCGCCTCAACGCACCGATGTCGTTCGGCATGCGTCATCTGGGGGCCGCCGTGGCGGCCTATTGCGACGCCCACCCGCGTGTGCGCGTCGAGATGGTGCTGAACGACCGGCTCGTGGACCTCGTCGAGGAGGGCTACGACGTCGCGATCCGCATCGGCCGCTTGCGGGACTCCAGCCTGATCGCCCGCTGGCTCGCACCCTGCCGGATCGTGGTCTGCGCTTCACCGCGCTATCTGGAGCGGGCGGGCCTACCGCAAACGCCGGCCGATCTGACCGGCCACAATTGCCTGCTCTACAGCTACTCCTCCGACGGCGATCACTGGACGCTTCGCCGTGGCACGAGCGAGGAGCGGGTGAAGGTCTCGGGCAACCTCGTCGCCAACAATGGCGACGTCGCGGTGGCGGCGGCGATCGCCGGCCAGGGGATCGTGATGCAGCCGACCTTCCTCGTCGGCGACGCGCTGCGCAGTGGCGACCTCGTCCGGGTGCTGCCCGAGTACGAGGTGCCCACGCTCGACATCCACGCCCTCTACCCGCACCCCCGCAACCTCTCGCCCAAGGTGCGGAGCTTCGTCGACTTCCTGGTGAACCGCTTCGGCGCCAGCCCCTCGTGGGACGAGGGGCTGGGCTGAATACTCAGTTCGAGAGGTTCTGGGCCGAGACCAGGACCGGCTGGTCGCGGTAGCTGTCCAGAAACAGCCGCTTCAGGTTCTCGACCTTCGGCAGGTCGTTGTAGACGATATAGGGATAGTTGGGATTGAGGGCCAGGAAGTCCTGGTGATAGTCCTCGGCCGGGTAGAAGGTCCGATCCGGCTCGATGCTCGTCGCGATCTTCGCCGGAAAGGCGCCCGACTGATCGAGCTGGGCGACGTATGCTGCCGCAATCTTCGCCTGCTCGGCATTCATCGGGAAGATCGCCGAGCGGTATTGCGTTCCGACATCCGGTCCTTGGCGATTCGACTGGGTCGGATCGTGGGCCACCGAAAAGAAGATCTGCAGGATGCGGCCATAGCTGATCTTCGACGGGTCGTAGGTGATCTGGACGGACTCGGCGTGACCGGTCTGCCCGGTGCCCGTCATCTCGTAATGCGCGGTCGCGGCCTCGCCGCCGGTGTAGCCCGAGACGGCATTGGTGACGCCGGCCACGTGCTGGAAGACACCCTGGACGCCCCAGAAACAACCGCCGGCGACGACCGCCGTCTCCGCCACCGCGGTGCCCGCAGGCTCGTCCACCTGAGGTGCGGGCAGCACCCGGGCTTCCTCGGGCTGCGGCCCGGCCAGGACGATGCCGCCACCGACGATCGCCATGCCCGTGACGAGCATGATCGCTGCGAGGCGAAGACGGTCCGCAAGCCAGGGCTTGGCAGTTTGGTGACGCATGAGGCCGCTCCCGGTAGCTGCAGGACTGGAGCAGAAGTGGGGTGCCTCTTGGGTCGTTGAACCGCCCGCCGCCCTCCCGTCCGTTCACGATCGCTTGCGGCCGCACTGCTCGGCGCGCCGGCAGTATGCCGAGACCAACAGCAACCCTTTCTCTGATATCTACACGTCCAGGCGGAGTTCGCCGTCCACGGCTACCTGCAGACCACCTCGTCGACGGCCTGCATCAGCGGCCGTCGACGAGGCGGGTTCAGCGATCAGAAGCCGATGCGGCCGATGACGATCATGTGCCGGCCCCAGGTGATCAGCTCGTCGCGGCCGTCGCCCTGGAGGTCGAACCAGACCGGTCGATAGGTCCACTGGTCGTAGCGCGAGAGCCGCTGCTCGCTGGCCGAAAGGTGGTCGAGCTTTCTGTACCAGGTGTCGTCGAGCCGGATGTTGCCGGTCGGTCCCATCACCCAGCCTTCGCCACCAGCGAGCTCGTCAGTGCCGAGGGCCCCGTCGAGATTGGCGTTTTCCACCGGCGCGAAGCGCTGGTTGGCGTTGAAGCGGAGGACGTGGCCATGACGGTCGACGAGGTAGGTGCCCTCCCTTGCCTGCATGGAGCCTTCGGTGCGGATCGCCACCGACAGTCCGGGCGAGCTCGGGTCGAGTTTGGCCATGATGGCATGTTGCTGCCCCGGGATGACGCTGTTCGGTATCGACCAGAGAAAACGGCAGGGTTTGCCCGGTACGTAACCGTAGGCGCGCGTGCCGGTGGCCCCTACGGCGACGATCTCGAGCCCCGGCGACGCCGGATCGAGGTCGCCGACCGCCATCGAGTCGACGTGATCCTTGCCGAACTCCTTCAGCGTGCAGATCAGCTTACCCGCGGAGTCGACGATGTACTTGCCGATCGCCACCGCAGCCGTCGTCCGGCCGGGGCCTGCGCCGACCGGCCACAGATAGTGCCCGGACTCGCAGGTCGAGCGCTCCCAGCGCTTGGCGAACGACAGATTGAAGGCCAGCGTCCTCGCCCAGCGGTCGATGAAGTTGCCATGGCAATTGGCGTCCGGGTTCGCATTCGCGGCGACGAAGATCGTCGTGCCGGCGCCCTGCATGTTGAACACCGCGATCTGGCATTCGCTGTCCGCGGTTCCCGGCAGCGGAATCTGGCGGATGACCTGACCTGTCCGCCCTGCGCGAGCGACGAGGAAGCGCTTCTGCGAGCCCGGTGCCGACCAGCAATGGACGATGTCCTGGTCGCCGTCCCCATCGACATCGATGATCGCCAGCGTGTCGCGGTGGACATTGTCGCGGTGGACGCGACCGTCCGGATTTCCGATCTGCCAGAGTTTGGTGCCGTCCTGGCGCAGGACCCGCATGAGACGGTAGCCGTTGAAGTGCAGCAGCTCCCAGGTCCCGTCCTTGTCGACGTCGATCGGATAGATGTTGCCGCGGACATTGACGGTGCCGTCGCCGTCGAGGGCGATCTCACGGACCGGCACGCCTCGCAGCGGGGCGGAGCTCGACGGCGCTCCAGGAACCGCGATCGTCTCGTAGGCGATGCCCCGCTGCCCGTTGCGGTGGAGAAGATCGCGATCCGATGCTTGCGCTCCGGACGACACGACCAAAGCGATGGCGACGGTCGACAGCAAATTTGCCAAAGCAATACAAATCGATCCGGCCACAGAGCGGCCGCGACATTTGCCAATCATGACTTGATCCCTGAATTACTTGCTGAAATCAGAGCACGATCACAAAACTGTAGGTTGCTGGTGAACTTCTCGATTCAACCAAAAATAAAATATTTGAGCATACGATAGTGCGTCGGTGGTGGTGACGCCCGCCGTCCGGCCTCGCTGAACCCGAAGCGAAGGCCGGTCAGAACTGCGTGGAGAATGTCGGGAAAGGCGGTGACGATGCATGTGGTCTCGACGACCACAGTTGCTTCAGCCTTCGGACCACAGCTGATGCTCAATCGACAGGTGAACGCCACCTGCAGGTTCCAGACGTTGGCAGTCGTGATCTCGTCGAAGTCACTTTAGCGCGTCGAGGCGCTATTCTTGGCCGGCATCGTCCAGTGGCGGTCGTCAGGTATGAGACAGAAGGTGGCGGGTATCTCGGCCGCTGGGGCAGGATCCAGCCGGTGAACAGAACGCGACGCAGCCGAGTGCCGCGCGTCGCGTCATGTGCCCTTCCGGCCACCGATGCCGGCCAGGATGAAATTGCTCGGCACCGGTCGCCCGCCGGTGCCGGCGTGCCTCAAGTCCCGTCGCGGGGGATCGTCTCGTCCCAGGTGCGGGACAGCATCGGCCGGCCGCCGTCGCTGACGGTGATCGAGGCCTGGATGCGATAGTCGGTCTTGGTCGAGGTCATCAGCTGCCAGGTCTCGATCCGGGCCTGCAGCCCACCCTCACGGCCGCACTCCTTGACCGCCCGAAGCTCCGCCATCGCCCCAGCCGGATCGTCGGGGTGGACGCTGAAGCGGCGCTCGAAGCGGACGCCCAAGGTCCAGCCGTCGGGCTCGTAGCGGACCTTGCCGCCGTCCTCCTCGTGCACGAAGCTGACGACACCCGACGCCAGATCCTCCTCGATCCGAGCCATCGTCGGCAGCGCCGGACGCAGCATCGTCACGGGATGGACCGGCGTGTGCTCGGGCGGGGGAAGCTCGCGCAGCGTCGCGTCCTCGGGACGTGGTGCGCGGAGCGGCAGATCGAGCCGGCTGCCTTCGTGCAGCGAGAGCGTCACAAGGCGCGGCGAGGGCCAGACCACCGGCCAGAGAGCACTGGCCAGCGAGATCCGGATGCGGTTCCCGGCCGCGAAGCGATGCGCGATGTCGTTCAGCGCCACGGTGAACCGGTACCGCTTGCCGGGCACCAGCGGCGTCACCGTCTCGTGTGCGGCGTCGTGGGTGAGGTTCAAAAGGCTGTAGGTGACGAGCGTCGAGGCGCCGTCGGGCTGCACGTCGCACAGGCGGGCGCTGACGAAGGCCGTCGGCTGGTCGACCGACAGCTCCAGCTCCACCCTCGGCTGGCCGAAAATCTCCACCGGCGCTTCGAGCACAGGACCGGTGAAGGTCAGGCCGACGGCATCGTCGGCCCGCTGGTCGCGCGGCGATTCGGGATCGCCCGCCCCCATGTCGCACCAGAAGGGCGTGCAGGTGCCGTAGGTGGCCGGCACGCGTGCCTCGGCACTCAACGGCTCGGGTTCACCGGTGAGCCGGCCGCCATCGGCGAGGTACTGGCCACCGACCTTCACATGGTCCGACGGCCAGCCGGGCTCGGCGATCCAGCGGCCCTCGCGGCGGGTGTAGAGCGTCTGCGGCCGGGCGCTGTCGTTCATCCACACGCGGTAGGCCGGCTCGTCCATGACGCCGTTGTCGACGTCCTTCAGCCAGTGGTCCCACCAGCGCAGCGCCTCGGTCATGTAGCCCATCATCGGGCCCGGCATGGCCTGATGCTGGTACTGGTGGCCCCAGGGCCCCACCAGCGCCTTTTTCGGGCAGGTGAGCCCGGCCATGAGGCGCGGCACCGGATTGGAGTAGCCGTCGGCCCAGCCGCCGATCAGGTACACGGGGCACTTGATCGCCGCGTAGTCCTCGCAGACCGAGCCGTGCTTCCAGATCTCGTCGCGGCGCTGGTGGCGCAGCCAGTCGATGATCCAGGGGCGGACCACGTCGAGCCGCTCGCGCCACATCTTTTCCCAGTCGGCTCCGACCAGCAGCGGATCGGGTGGGCGGGCATCGAGCGGGAACATGACGAACGACCAGTTCGCGTTCTCGTTCAGGAGGCAGCCGCCCATCGCATGGATGTCGTCTGCGTAGCGGTCGTCCGTCGAGTACATCGAGATGACGGCCTTCAGCGCCTCGGGGCGCCGGGCCGCCACCTGCAGGCCGTTGAAGCCGCCCCAGGACTTCCCCATCATCCCGACGCGCCCGGTGCACCAGGGCTGGGCCGCGATCCAGGCGATGACCTCGAGGGCGTCGTCCTGCTCCTGTTTCAGATACTCGTCGAGCAGGACCCCTTCCGACTCGCCGCTGCCGCGCAGGTCGACCCGGATCGCGGCATAGCCATTGCCCGCGAAGTAGGGGTGCATCGCCTCGTCGCGCGCCGCCGTGCCGTCGCGCTTGCAGTAGGGTATGTATTCCAGGATCGCCGGTACGGGCCGCTCCAGCGCGTCGACCGGCAGCCAGTAGCGACAGGCGAGGCGCGTGCCGTCGGCCAGCGGGAGCCAGGCGTGCGTCACCTCGCGGATCGCGACCGGCAACTCGCTCAGCTGGACGATGCGGGCGGTCTCGCGCTCGCCGCTCTCACCGCCGCGGGAAGGGCCCACCATCATGCGGCGAGCGGGAAATGGCAGCACACGCTGCGGCCATCGCGAAGCGGGCGCGGCTGCGGTGCCTCGCTGCGGCAGCGATCCTGTGCGATCGGGCAGCGGGGGTGGAACTCGCAACCCTGCGGACGGCGCAGCAGGCTCGGCACCTCGCCCTCGATCGAGCGGAGCTGCCGTCGCCGCTTCGGATCGGGCCGGGGCACGCCCTCGACCAGCGAGCGGGTGTAGGGATGGGCGGGGGCCGCGAAAACGGCATCCGCATCACCCTGCTCGACGAGCCGGCCCAGATACATGATGCCGATCCGGTCGGCGATGTGGCGCACGACCGGCAGATTGTGGGTGATCACAAGATAGCTGAGCCCGTGCTCGCGTTGCAGATCGTGGAGGAGGTTCAGGATCTCGCCCTGAACGGACACGTCTAGACCCGCCGTCGGCTCGTCGGCAATGACGAGCTTCGGCCGCAGCGCCAAGGCCCGGGCCACGCCGACGCGGCGCGCCTGCCCGCCCGACAACTCGTGCGGGTAACGATCGAGCAGGTCGCGCGGCAGGGCCACGAGGTCGATCAGCCGCTCGGCCTCCCGGTCCAGCGCCTGCGTCGCCCCGCCATGGACGACGAAGGGCTCGACCAGGAGCGAGCGCACCGACAGACGGGGGCTCAGCGAGCCGACCGGGTCCTGGAACATCATCGCGACCTCGCGGCGCATGCCGCGCCAGCCGGCCTCGTCGAGCCCACTCACCTCCTGGCCGAGCAGACGGATCGACCGGCTGCTGCTGCGAACGAGGCCCATCAGCGCCCGGCCGAGGCTCGTCTTCCCCGACCCGCTCTCGCCGACGATGCCGACCGTCTCGCCGGCCTTCAGCGCCAGCGAGACGCCCGCTACCGCGTCGAGCGAGGGCGGCTCCCGGCCCGCGAGGCGCGCCCGCCAGGCACCCGGCAGGCGGAAACGGACATGCACCACCTGCGCGTCGAGCACGGGCTCGCCGGCCGCGTGCCGCACGGGCTCGACTGGGGCCGCGCGCGTCCCTGCCGGTGCTGTTGGTGCCGCGGCGTGGCAGCGGGCGACATGACCGTCCGCCAAGCTCACGTCCGGCGGCCGCACGGTCCGGCAGACCTCCATCACGATCGGACAGCGGGGGGCGAAGATGCAGCCGACGGGTGCGCGCCTCAGATCCGGCACCTCGCCCGGGATCACCGGCAGGCGCCGCGTCTTCGCCAGTACGCGGGCGGGGTCGCAGTCGAGGAGTGCCCGCGTGTAGGGGTGGCCGGGTGCTTCGAAGATCGTCCCGATGTCGCCCCGCTCCACGACCTCGCCGGCATAGAGCACCACGACCTCGTCGCAGAGCTCGGCGACGAGCCCCAGATTGTGCGAGACGAGGACGACGGTGGCGTCCAGCTCCGCCTGCAGCCGCTGCAGCAGGAGCGCGATCTGCGCCTCCATGGTGACGTCCAGCGCCGTCGTCGGCTCGTCGGCGATGAGCAGCGCCGGATCGGTCAGGAGCGCCATGGCGATGCCGGCGCGCTGGCGCATGCCGCCGCTGAACTGGTGCGGAAAGTCGAGGATGCGCCGCTCGGGATCGGGAATACCGACGGTGCGCAGCAGCTTGACGGCCGTCTCCCGCTTCTGGCCCATGGTCCGGTCGCCTCGGCGGTACTGGATATCCGCCATCTGCCGCGCATAGGTGAGGACCGGGATCTGCGAGGTCATCGGGTCCTGGAAGACGACCGACACGTCCTCGCTGCGGAAACGGTCCAGCGCCTGCTGCGGCAGGCCCAGTACGTCCTTCTCGCCGAATCGGATGCTGCCGCCTTTCACCTCGGCGTTCTGCGCCAGGAGTCGGGTGATGGCCCAGATCACGGTGCTCTTGCCGGACCCGCTCTCGCCGACGATGCCGAGGATCCGCCCCTTGGGCACGTCGAGGTCGACATGACGGAGCGCGTGGACGGGCCCGCTCGGCGTCACGAAGTCGACGCTGAGGTCGCGCACCTCCAGGAGATTGCCGCTCATCGCCGCCGCAGCCTCGGGTCCAGCACGTCGCGCAGGCTCTCGCCGAGGAAGGTGAAGCCCAGCGTGGTCAGCACCAGCGGCACGCCGCCGGCGATCACCGGCCAGGGCGTTTCCCGGATGATGAGGTAGCCCTCGTTCAGGATGGTGCCCCAGCTTGCCGTCGGCGGCAGCACGCCGAGACCGAGGAAGCTGAGGCCCGCCTCGACCGTGACGACGACCGGCACGTCCATCGCGCCCAGGATCAGCATGGGCCCGACGATGTTGGGCAGCACGTGGCGCAGCATGATCCGCCAGGGACTGGCCCCCAGCGCCCGCTCGGCGGCGATGAACTCGGCTCCCTTCAGCGCCTGCGTGCTGGTCCGGGCGAGCCTCGCATAGCTCGGGATCGAGGTGACGATGATGACGGCCAGCATCACGGCGATGCTGGGCCCGGTCAGCGCCACCACCGCCATCGCCATGATGATCGCCGGGAAGGAGCGCACGGCGTCCATCAGGAGCAGCAGCAGATTGTCGAGCCAGCGCGGCCCGTAGCCGGCGACGATGCCGAGTGCCAGGCCCAGGCTCAGCGACACGCCGATGCTGATCACGGCGATCGAGAGCGCGATCCGGCCGCCGTAGATGACGCGGGAGAGGATGTCCCGGCCCAGCTGGTCCGTGCCCAGCCAGTGCAGCAGGGAGGGGCCCTGCATCCGGTTGCGGATGTCGATCTGGTTCGGCGCGTAGGGGGCCAGGAGCGGGGCCGCCAGAGCGGAGCCCACGAACAGCAGCACGATGACGAGCCCGACCATCCCCTGCCGGTCGCGCAGGAAGCGCCGTAGCGCCTCGCCGCGCACAGGCCCGGTGGCGATCGCCTCAGAGAGTGTCGCGGACACGGGGATCGAGCCAGGCGACGATAAGGTCGGCGAGGAGGGCGATCGTCACATACATGGCCGTCATCGCCAGCACGGCACCCTGCACCACCGGGAAGTTACGGCTCTCGACCATGTCGTAGATCAGCTTCCCCAGCCCCGGCCGGGCGAAGATGATCTCGGCGAAGACGGCCCCCGTCAGGAGGCTGCCGAAGCCGATGCCCAGCATGGTGACGGTCGGCAGGATCGCCATCCGGAGTGCGTAGTCGAACACCACCTTGCGCTCGGTCAGCCCGGCGGCGCGGGCGGCGCGGATATAGTTCTCGCCCATCACCTCCAGCATCGAGGCGCGCACGAGCCGCGCCAGATAGCCGACCCAGCCCAGCCCCACGGCGAAGGCCGGGAGGATCAGATGGTAGATCTGGTCGCCGAGATCGCCGGGCTCGCCGGCGCCGATGACCGGCAGCCAGCCGAGGCCGATGGCGAAGACGAGCAGCGACCAGATGGCCACGAGGAAGGACGGGATCGCGATCGTGCCGACGCTGATGACACCCGTGATCCGGTCGAACCAGCTGTTGGGCCGCACGGCCGAGAGGCACCCCAGGGCGATGCCCAGCATTGCCGACCAGCCGAGCCCGGCGGCGGCGAGGATCATCGTGCGGGCTAGATCGGGCAGCACCATGCCCAGCACGCTGCGGCCGGAGAAGATGTCCTCGCCGAGGTCGCCCCGCAGCATGTTGCCGATGAAGACGGTGAACTGGGTCAGCACCGGCTCGTTCAGGTGCATCCGCTCGGCATAGCGGGCACGGACCTCGGGTGTCGCGCGGGTCCCGAGGGCGATCGTCGCCGGATCGCCCGGCATGAGATGCAGCAACGCGAAGAGCGAGAGCATCACCAGTGCTACGATCGCCACGGCGAGGCCGCAGCGACGCAGCGCGTACCCCCACATCGCGGACGCGAGCCCGCGCCTTCGCTAGGCCGGCTTGAACCCGGCGAAGTTCATCTGGCCGTCGGCCTGCAGGTCGAGCAGCAGGTCGGCGCGGCGGGCGAAGACCTCCGGCTCGTGGCAGATGAACAGGTAGGCCCCGGTGTCCTCCATGATCTCCTGCATGCGCTGATAGATCTGGTCGCGCTTCGCGGGGTCGCGCTCCTCGATGCCCTGCTTGAGGAGCGTCTCGAACTCGTCGTCCGACCAGCGTTCCCAGTTCCAGATGCCGATCTGGTCCTTCCGGAACCACTGCATCGGCTCGTAGGGGTCGAGGCCCGAGCCGAAGCGCATGATCCAGAGCTGGAGGTCCTTCCAGGTGTCGCCCTTGGATTCGACGCCCATGTCCCAGAAGGGCCCGCTGTCCATCGGGATGATCTTGGCGTCGATGCCGATGGCCTGCAGGTTCGCCTGGATGATCTGCGCCGTGAGCAGCCGGTCCTGCGTGTTCAGCGTGCGGAGGTCGAGCGTGAGGCCGGAGACGCCCGCCTCCTGCAGCAGCGCCTTCGCCTTCTCCGGGTCGTAGTCGATCTTGGTCGAGTTGCGCTTGCCGATCAGGCCCGGGCAGATGACGCCGTAGGCCCGCTCCGTCGTGCCCTCGTAGGCGCCGTCCAGGATCGAGGCCACGTCGACGGCGTGCTGGATCGCCTGCCGGACGCGAATGTCCTTCAGCTTCTCGTGCTGCGTGTTCATGCCCAGCCACATGTACTGCAGCGCCCCGGCGACGCTGGTCGCACTGTTGGCCGGCGGCTCCTTCTTGTAGCGGGCGAAGGTCTGGGAGGAGATCAGGCCGGCATCGATCTCGCCGGCCTCGAAGGCCAGCTCGGCCGCCTTGTTGTCGTCGATGATGATGTAGCGGACCTCGTCGAAGGCGGGCTTGGTGCCGGCCCAGTCGGGATTGGGCGTGAAAACGACCTGCTGCTTCGGCGTCCATTTGTAGAGGTAGGGGCCGCAGGTGGCGGGAATGTCGACCGTGAACTTGCCGCCGGCCTTCTCCATCGCCTGCTTGCTCAGGACGAAGCCGCTGCTGCCGGCGAGGGCCGTCATCAGGAAGGGGGCGAAGGCCTGCTTCAGCTTGATCGAGCCGGTCAGCGGCCCGGTCACCTCGACCTTGTCGAGCACCGCCCAGTCGCCGCCCCAGTCGGAGCCCGGCAGCCGCTCGAACGAATACTTCACGTCCTCCGCCGTCACGTCGCCGAAGCCGTTCGTCCAGGTGAAGCCCGGCTTCAGCTCGAAATCGATCGAGAGCCCGTCGTCGCTCGGCTTCACCGACTTCAGGATGTCGGTCGGCGCCCAGCCGATCCTGTCGCCCTGCTGCTGGTAGGCGACGAGGCGCGGCACCACCGCCCGCAGCACGTCAATCTCCACACCACCCGTCATGTAGCCCGGATCGAGGATCGAGACGTCCGTCGTGGCCCGCACCCGCAGCGGCTTGGCGTCGGCCGCGAAGGCGTCGCCGCCGAGGGACGGCAGCCCCAGCGCCGTGCCGGCCAGAAGGGAATCGCGCAGAAGCTCACGACGCGTGCGGTTCATCTTCGTTCTCCCGACTGGCGTCTTCGTGTGACGGTTGCCTCACCGAAGCAGGGATTGAGAGCCAAGGCACCCCCTGCGTCAAGGCGAGGCGGCGGGCTCAGATCCGCTCGATGACCGCGGCGATCCCCTGCCCGACGCCGATGCACATGGTGCAGAGCGCCCGCCTGCCGCCGCTCCGGGCCAGCTCGTAGGTCGCCGTCGTGACGAGCCGCGCCCCGCTCATGCCGAGCGGGTGGCCGAGTGCGATCGCCCCGCCGTTCGGGTTCACGCGCGGGTCGTCGTCGGCGAGGCCGAGCTGGCGCGTGCAGGCCAGTGCCTGGGCGGCGAAGGCCTCGTTCAGCTCGATCAGGTCGAGGTCGGCCACGGCCAGCCTCAGCCGCTCCAGCAGCTTGCGCGACGCCGGAACGGGACCGATGCCCATGATCCTGGGCGGCACGCCGGCCGTCGCGAGACCGAGGATCCTCGCCCGCGGTGTGAGCCCGTGCCGCCGTGCCGCGTCTTCCGACGCGATGAGCAGGGCGGCGGCCCCATCGTTCACGCCGGAGGCATTCCCCGCCGTGACGGTGCCGCCCTTGCGGAATGGCGTCGGCAGCTTCGCCAGCTGCTCCAGCGTCGTCTCCGGCCGCGGATGCTCGTCGGTCTCGACCCGCAGCGGCGGACCCCTCCGCTGCGCCACCTCGACGGCGACGATCTCCTCGGCGAGCCGGCCGGCGGCGATGGCGGCCCCCGCCCGTTGCTGCGAGCGGATGGCGAAGGCGTCCTGGTCGGCGCGGAGGATCTGGAATTCCTCGGCCACGTTCTCGGCCGTCTCCGGCATCGAGTCGATCCCGTAGCGCTCCTTGATCAGCGGGTTCACGAAGCGCCAGCCGATGGTGGTGTCCTCGATCGTCATCGACCGGCCGAAGGGCTCAGAGGACTTCGGCAGCACGAACGGGGCGCGGCTCATGCTCTCGACCCCGCCGGCGATGCCGACCTCGATCTCACCGGTCCGGATCGTCCGAGCGATGCTCCCCACCGCGTCCAGCCCCGAGCCGCAGAGCCGGTTGATCGTGCTGCCCGGCACACTCTCCGGCAGGCCGGCGAGAAGCACCGCCATCCGCGCCACGTTGCGGTTGTCCTCGCCCGCCTGATTGGCGCAGCCGAGAACCACCTCCTCCACCGCTGTGGGGTCGAGCGAGGGGTTGCGCGCCAGGACCGCCCGCAGCGGCACCGCCGCCAGATCGTCCGGCCGCACCGTCGCCAGACTGCCGCCGTAGCGGCCTATCGGGGTCCGAACGGCATCGCAGATGAAGGCCTCGGTCATGGCGTCCTCGCCTCCAGGCCGGCGCCTGTGCTGTTATGCCGGCGAACGATCAGGGACCGTGTCATGGCAGTGCGCGCGGACGAGCGGAAGGCCGAGATCATCGACGGCCTCGCCAACAAGGTGGCGACCCGGGTGCGGGACATCGCCCCCGACATGGGCGAGCGCTTCGTCCGCCTGTTCCTGCGCGACGTGTCGCCGTCCGACCTCGTCGAGCGCGATCCGGGCGATCTCTACGGTGCGGCCCTGGCCGTCCTCCGCCTCGCGGAGGTGCGGGAGCCCGGCGAGGTCAATCTCCGCGTCTACAATCCCCGTCTCGACCAGCATGGCTGGCAGTCGACGCACACCGTCGTCGAGATCGTCAACGACGACATGCCCTTCCTCGTCGACAGCGTCAGCATGGAGCTGCAGCGCCACGGCCTCGGCATCCATCTGATCGTGCACCCCGTACTGGCGATCGAGCGGGACGAGGGCGGCCGCCTCACCGACGTTGCCACGCCCGTCGACCTGCCGGACGTGCGTCGCGAGAGTCTGATGCACATCGAGGTCGACCGCATCAGCGACACCGACCTGATGGCGGCCCTGGAGACCGATCTCCGCCGCATCCTGCACGACGTCCGGGCGGCGGTCGTCGACTGGCAGGCGATGACCGGAAAGGTCGAGGTGGCCCTGGCCGACCTCGCCCCCGCGCGCGGCCAGTTGCCGGACGAGGAGCTGGACGAGACTGCAGAGTTCCTTCGCTGGCTGGCGGGCGACGCCTTCACCTTCCTCGGCTACGGCGCCTACCACCTGGAGGTCGATGCCGAGGGTGCCTGGCTGCGCCGTGAGAGCGGCACGGCTCTGGGCATCCTGCGCGGCCGGGCCGACAGCGGCCGCTCGGAAAGCTTCGCCGCCTTGCCGCCCGCGATCCGGGCCCAGGCGGCGATGCCAAGGCCAATCGTGACGGTGACCAAGGGCAATGCGCGCAGCACCGTGCACCGCCCGACCTACCTCGATTTCGTCGGCGTCAAGCGCTACGCGCCGAACGGCACGGTGCTGGGCGAGCACCGCTTCCTCGGCCTCTTCACCTCCTTCGCCTACAACCTCAGCCCGCGCGCCGTGCCACTGCTCCGGCGCAAGATCGGCGCGATCATCGACCGTGCCGGCTTCTCGGCCTCGGGCCATGCCGGCAAGGCGCTGATCCACGTCCTCGAGACCTACCCGCGCGAGGAACTGGTCCAGGCCGACGAGGATCACCTCCTCAACACCGCCATCCAGATCGTGCAGCTGCAGGACCGGCAGCGGCTGCGCCTCTTCCTGCGCGCCGACCCGTTCGGCCGGCTCGTCTCCTGCGTCGTCTACGTCCCCCGCGACCGCTACAACACGGGTACGCGCGAGCGCATCCAGCACCTGCTCGAAGCCGCTGTCGGCTCGAAGGACTGCGAGTTCCAGACCCAGCTCACCGAGTCGACCCTCGCCCGCCTGCTCTTCACGATCCGCACGCCGCACGGCATCCCGCACGACCTCGACATCGCCGACCTGGAGCGCAAGCTCGTCGAGGCCTCGCAGGGCTGGATGGACCGGCTGCGCCATGCGCTGCCCGAGATCTGCGGCGAGGAGGACGGCAACCGCCTCTTCCAGCAATACGGCAAGGCGCTGCCGGCCTCCTACCAGGAACGCGTCGACCCGCGCCTCGCCGTCGCCGACATCCGGGCCATCGACAGCCTGGCGAAGGCGTCTACCGACACGCCGATCCTGAACCTCTACCGCCGGATCGAGGACGCGGCCGACATCCTCCGCTTCAAGCTGATCAGGCGCGACCGCCCGGTGCTGCTGTCCGACACGCTGCCCATCCTGGAGAACATGGGCCTGCGCGTGCTCAACGAGGACTCGAGCCAGCTGCACGCCGCCGACGGCCGCGACTACGCCATCCACGATTTCGGCCTGACCCCCACGGTCGGCGGTACCGTCGACATCGACCGCGTGCGGGCGAGCTTCGAAGCCGTCTTCCTCGACGTGCTGCAGGACCGTGCGGAGAGCGACGGCTTCAACCGCCTCGTGCTGGCCGCCGGCCTCACTCCGTTCGACATCACCGTGCTCCGCGCCTGCTGCAAATACCTGCAGCAGGTCGGGATCCCCTTCAGCCAAGCCTATATCGAGCGGACGCTGGCCGGGAACGCGAAGCTCTCGGCCTCCTTGGCCGCCCTCTTCCGCACCCGCTTCGACCCCGACTTCGAGGGTGACCGCGAGGCCGCGGTGGAGGGGATCGAGGCCGACATCGAGGAAGGGTTGAACGCGGTCCAGAGCCTGGACGAGGACCGCATCATCCAGCGCTACCGCGAGCTGATCGGTGCGATGCTGCGCACCAACGGCTACCAGACCGGCGCCGATGGCGTCCGCAAGCCCTACCTCTCCTTCAAGCTCGACCCGCAGAAGCTGGCCGACCTGCCGCTGCCGCGGCCGATGTTCGAGATCTTCGTCTACGCCCCCTTCGTCGAGGGCGTGCATCTGCGCGGCGGCAAGGTCGCCCGCGGCGGCCTGCGCTGGTCCGACCGGCGCGAGGATTTCCGCACCGAGGTCCTGGGCCTGATGAAGGCCCAGATGGTGAAGAACAGCGTGATCGTCCCGGTGGGGGCGAAGGGCGGCTTCTACGTCAAGCGCCCGCCCGTCGGCGGCGACCGGCAGGCGGTGCTGGCGGAGGCGATCTGCTGCTACCAGACCTTCCTGCGCGGTCTGCTCGACATCACCGACAATCAGGTCGGCGAGCAGGTGAAGGCGCCCGAGCGCGTGGTGCGCTACGATCCGGATGATCCCTATCTCGTGGTGGCGGCCGACAAGGGCACGGCCACCTTCTCAGACATCGCTAACGGGGTCAGTCGCGACTACGGCTTCTGGCTGGACGACGCCTTCGCCTCGGGCGGCTCGGCCGGCTACGATCACAAGAAGATGGGCATCACCGCCAAGGGTGCCTGGGAGTCGGTCAAGCGCCACTTCCGCGAGGTGGGCCTCGACCCGGCGAAGGACGAGTTCACCTGCATCGGCATCGGCGACATGTCGGGCGACGTGTTCGGCAACGGCATGCTGCTGTCCGACCGGATCCGCCTCGTCGCCGCCTTCGACCACCGCCACGTCTTCATCGATCCCTCGCCCGATCCGGCGGCCGCCTTCGCCGAGCGACAACGCCTGTTCGGGCTGCCCCGCTCGTCCTGGGACGACTACGCCAGGGACCTGATCAGCCACGGCGGCGGAATCTGGCCACGCACGGCGAAGTCCATCCCGCTCTCGCCCGAGGCTCGGCAGGTACTGGGCATCGACGCCGAGGCGCTGGCACCGACCGAGCTCATATCGGCGATCCTGAAGGCCCCGGTCGACCTGTTCTGGAACGGCGGCATTGGCACCTACGTCAAGGCAGCGACCGAAAGCCAGGCGGCGGCCCAGGACCGCGTCAACGACGCGCTCCGGGTCGACGGCGAAACCCTGCGCTGCAAGGTCGTCGGCGAGGGCGGCAATCTCGGCATCACGCAGAAAGGCCGCATCGCCTTCGCGCTCGCCGGCGGCCGGATCAACACCGACTTCATCGACAACTCGGCGGGGGTCGACTGCTCCGACCACGAGGTCAACATCAAGATCCTGCTGCGCGGGGTCGTCGAGTCGGGCGACCTCACTATCAAGCAGCGCGACGCGCTGCTGGCCGAGATGACCGACGAGGTGGCAGCACTGGTCCTGCGCGACAATCTCCTGCAGAACCTTGCGCTGAGCATGGGCGAGGCGCGCGGCCAGGGCGGCCTCGATGCCCAGGTACGCCTGCTCCACAAGCTCGAGCGGCAGGGCCGCCTCAACCGCGATCTGGAGCTGCTGCCCAGCGACGCCGAGATCGAGATCCGCCGCAAGGCGGGCCGCGGCCTCACCCGCCCCGAGTCGGCCGTTCTGCTCGCCTACGCCAAGATGACCCTCTACGAGGATATCCTGGCGACCGACCTGCCCGACCGCACCTATCTGGCGCGGGACATCAAGCGCTACTTCCCGGTGCCGCTGCGTGAGCGGTTCCAGGCCGAGATCGAGAAGCACCCGCTGCGTCGCGAGATCGTCTCGACCTGGCTCGCCAACGCCATGGTGAACCGCGGGCTCGAGACCTTCGCCAGCGAGGTCGAGGACGCCACGGGTGCCAGCCTCGCCGACATCACGCGCGCGTATGTGATCTCTCGCGATTCATTCGCGCTGGTGCCGATCTGGATGGCGATCGAGGCCGTGCCGCCCACGGTCGCCGCCGAAGCTCAGATCCGGCTCCTGCTGGAGGTGCGCGACGTCCTGATCCGCGGTGCCCGCTGGTTCCTCTCCGAGCGGTCGGGCCCGATGAAGATCAACGAGGCCGTCGCCCGCTTCAAGCCGGTGGTCGCCGCCGTCCTGCAGACATTGCCCAAGCTCGTCACCGCCACGCACGCCGCGGCCATCCAGACAGTGGCCGAAGGCTACCGGGCGCTCGATATCGGCGATGAGCTGGCCGCCACCATGTCGCGGCTGCCCTTCGTCATGGCGGCCTGCGACATCGCCGACGTCCTCGAAGCGTCGGGTGCGGAAGGGACGCCGGATCCTGCCAGGATCGAGGCGACGGCCCGCTCCTACTTCAGCCTCGACGACGCCCTGAACCTGCCCTGGCTGCGGGGATGCATCGAGCGCATTCCCCGCACGGGCCGCTGGTCGCGGCTGGCGCTGACGGGGCTTGAGGACGAGCTGGGTGCGGCTCTGCGTCGGTTGACGATCACGGCCCTCGCCGACGACGTTCCGGGCGACATGGAGACGTGGCTGGCGCAACGGGCGCATGGCTGGACGCGTTATAGGTCGGTGATGGCCGAGCTGCGGGCCGCCTCGGGGCACGATCTGTCGATGCTCAGCGTGGCGATTCGCTCACTCGGGGATCTGGAGCGCAGCAGGTGAGCAACACTGGTTAAGGGTCCCCGTCGAGCCAGATTTGCGTCACCCGCCCTGCGACGTTATGTACGGGCGGGGATGTGACAACGGGGTGGCAGTTTCGCCACCCGAACCTCACATGCAGCGGCGATCAACAAGCCTGCGGGCCGGACTGACGCGGGGCGCTTCCGGCGGAGGACATCGATGCAAGAAATGGATCTGGTCAGGGAAGGCGGCCTGTTTTTCCGCCAATGGCTGCGCTCACCCAAGTCGATGGGCTCGGTCATTCCCTCGTCCCGCTTCCTCGCCCGTGCCGTGGCACAGGAAGTCGTGTGGCGTCCCGGCCAGTATGTCGTGGAGCTCGGCGGCGGCACGGGTGCCATCACCCAGGGCCTGATCGAGCGCGGCATCCCCCGCGATCATCTCGTCGTGATCGAGCTCGACACGGCCCTGCACGGCTTCCTCAAGGAGCGCCTCGACGGCTGCATGGTGATCCAGGGCGATGCGCATCGCCTGGACGAGATCCTGGCCCACCATCAGGTGAACGAGGTCTCGACCGTCATCTCGGGCCTGCCCATAGTCGGCATGTCGTTCGAGTTCCAGAAGGGCGTGCTGGACCAGGCGTTCAAGGTCGTGCAGCCGGGCGGCCCCGTGCTGCAGTACAGCTATTCGCCGGTCGCTCCCGTACCGACCCGCAAGCTCGGTCTTCGCGCCGAGATCGCCCGCTTCGTGTTCCTCAACGTGCCCCCCGCCTTCGTCTGGCGCTATCGCCGGGCCTGATCGCATCGGGCCTGCCCGATCCGACATCCGCCGTTTTTCGTACGACCGTAGGCCGCCACGGCTGTTGACGTTGGCGGAGGCATGCGCTGCACTCAACCCAGCCATCCGATAAGGATGGCGGCGGGAGGCAAACGGTCGCCGGCGCGATGGATGGCGGAAAAAACTGCAGAGGCGTCGAGGTGCGGCCGTGGCGATGACTCTACCGTCGCTCGACGACCTCGACACGTTTCCGAAACTGCTGCTGCACAACGCGGCCAACTGGCCGAACGCCGTCGCCATGCGCGAGAAGGAGTTCGGCATCTGGAACGAGTACGGTTGGGCGGCCTGCCGTGACCGCGTGCGCGAGTTGGCGCTTGGCCTCCTGGCCCTCGGCGTCCACCGCGGCGAAGTCGTCGGTCTGATCGGCCGCAACCGCCCCAACTGGCTCTGGAGCGAGCTCGCGGCCCACGCGGTGGGTGCCATGTCGCTCGGCATCTACGCCGACGTTCTGGGTGACGAGGCCGCCTATCTGATCCGCTACGCCGACTGTGTGACCGTCTTCGCCGAGGACGAGGAGCAGGTCGACAAGCTGCTTGAGCTGGGCGACCGGATCCCCTCGGTCCGGCACATCGTGTTCCACGACGACCGCGGCATGCGGAAATATGCCGACCCGCGCCTCGTCCCCTGGGCGGATCTGGTGGCCTTTGGCGAGACCTACGCCGCGGAGCACGCCAACGCCTTCGAGGATGCGATCGCCTCAGGGCGCGGCGAGGACGTCGCCATCCTCTGCACCACCTCGGGCACGACCTCGCAGCCGAAGCTCGCCATGCTGCAGTTCAGGCCCTTCCTCTCCCACATCGCTTCCTATCTGCGGGCCGATCCGCGGGGACCGCAGGACGAATATGTGTGCCTGCTGCCGCTGCCCTGGATCATGGAGCAGGTCTACTGCGTGGCGATGCCTTTGCTGTCCCGGATCCGGGTGAGCTTCCCGGAGAGCCAGGAGACGGCGATGGCCGACATGCGCGAGATCGGGCCGACGCACCTGCTCCTGGCGCCGCGGGTCTGGGAGCAGACGGCGGCCGACGTGCGGGCCCGGATCATGGACTCGAACGCGCTGACACGCTGGATGTTCGACCGCCTGCTGAAGCGCGGCCTCGACGCCCTCGACGCCGGCCGCACCGACGGCATCGCCGAGACGCTCCTGTTCGCGCCGCTGCGCGACCGTCTGGGCTTCGGCAACGTCAAGTCGGCCGCGACGGGCGGTGCCGCGCTTGGCCCCGACACCTTCCGCTTCTTCCTCGCCATGGGCGTCCCGCTCCGCCAGCTCTACGGCCAGACCGAGCTCTCAGGCGCCTACACCCTGCAGGTCGGCTCGGACCTCGATTTCGACAGCTCGGGCAAGGCGTTCGACGACACCGAGATCCGCATCGACGATCCCGATGCCAGGGGTGTGGGCGAGATCGTCACCCGGCATCCGGGCATGTTCAAAGGCTATTTCCGCAACGAGGACGCCACCCGCGAGACCCTGGACGAGGGCGGTTGGATGCGCACGGGCGACGCCGGCTTCTTCGATCCGAAGGGCCGGCTCGTCGTCATCGACCGGGTGAAGGACATCGCCACGACCGGGCGCGGCATCCGCTTCTCGCCGCAATACATCGAGAACAAGCTGAAGTTCTCGCCCTACATCGGCGAGTGCGTGGTCCTGGGGAACGACCGGCCCTGGCTCGCGGCGCTGCTCTGCATCCGCTACGCCATGGTCGCGAAATGGGCCGAATCCCGCTCGCTGGCCTTCACCAGCTATCAGAGCCTGGCCGCCCTGCCGGCCGTCGCCGAGCTTCTCGCGGGCGAGGTCGAGCAGGTGAACGCCAGCCTGCCCGAGGAGCAGCGCCTGCGCCGCTTCGTCCTCCTCCACAAGGAGCTGGACGCCGACGACGGCGAGCTGACCCGCACCCGCAAGGTCCGCCGCAACGTCATCGACAGCCGGTACGGGATGCTGGTGGATGCCGTCTATGCCGGCCAGGGCCGGGCGATCGTCGACACCGAGATCACCTTCGAGGACGGACGCAAGGGCCGCATTCGCGCCGACCTCGACATCCTGGACAGCCGGGCCCACCAGCCTGTCGAAAAGGCCGCCGCCTGATGGCTTCCGGCGCGCCGGACCATGTCGGGCGCCGGCGCGAGATCGGCGAGGTGCTGCTCGCCATCGACAATGTCTCGCTTCGCTTCGGCGGTATCCGGGCGCTGAGCAACGTCACCTTCGACATAAGGCGCGGCGAGATCCGGGCGATCATCGGCCCGAACGGGGCCGGCAAGTCGTCGATGCTGAACGTCATCAACGGCTTCTACCAGCCGCAGGACGGCGAGATCGTGTGGAAGGGCCGGCGCCTGCGCGCCATGCGCCCGCACATCGCCGCCGGCACCGGCATCGCCCGTACCTTCCAGAACATCGCCCTCTTCAAGGGCATGTCGACGCTCGACAACATCCTCTCGGGCCGGGCGCTCAAGATGAACGTCGGCTTCTTCTGGCAGCTCTTCCGCCACGGGCCGGCGCTGAACGAGGAGATCGAGCACCGCAAGACCGTCGAGCGGATCATCGACTTTTTGGAGATCTCGCACATCCGCCGCGTTCCGGTAGGCAAGCTGCCCTACGGCCTGCAGAAGCGGGTCGAGCTGGCCCGTGCTCTCGCTATGGAACCCGACCTCCTCCTCCTCGACGAGCCGATGGCCGGCATGAACGTCGAGGAGAAGGAGGACATGTCCCGCTTCATCCTCGACGTTAACGAGCAGTTCGGCACGACGCTGGCGCTGATCGAGCACGACATCGGCGTCGTCATGGACCTCTCCGACCGGATCACCGTGCTGCACTACGGCCGCGTCATCGCCGATGGCGAGCCCGAGGCGGTGCGCAAGGACCCGGCCGTGATCGAGGCCTATCTCGGCACGGCGCACTGAGCCGGCGGCCCGCACATGCTCTACGCGGTGTTCGTCGACCCCTTCGTGCAGATGGTCTCCCTGCCCGACTTCTTCGTGCAGGTGCTCTGGGAGGGCCTCGTCTCCGGCATCCTCTACGCGCTGATCGCGCTGGGCTTCGTGCTGATCTTCAAGGCGTCCGGCCTGTTCAACTTCGCGCAAGGCATCATGGTCGTCTTCGCCGCCCTCTCGCTCGTCGGGCTCTACGAGGCGGGCGTGCCGGCCTTTCTGGCGCTGCTGCTCTGCATCGGCATCATGCTGGTCCTGGCCCTCGCGGTGGAGCGGCTGGTGCTGCGCCCGCTCGTCAACCAGCCCGACATCATCCTCTTCATGGCGACCATCGGGCTCACCTACTTCCTGATCGGCCTCGGCGAGCTCGTCTTCGGCGGCGAGCCCAAGACCATGATCACGACCGAGCTCGGCCTGCCGCAGGGGTCCTACGAGTGGGAGACGCTGGGCGGGCGGGTCATCTTCCAGCAGATCGACATCGCGGCCGCCGTCATCGCCGGCCTGATGGTGGCGGGCCTCGCCGTCTTTTTCAGCCGTACGCGCATCGGCCGGGCGCTCCGTGCCGTCGCCGACGACCACCAGGCGGCCCTCTCGGTCGGCATCTCGCTGCACCAGATCTGGGCCATCGTCTGGTTCGCCGCCGGAGTCGTGGCTCTCGCCACCGGCATCATGTGGGGCGCCCGCTCGGACGTCAGCTTCGCGCTCCAGATCGTGGCCCTGAAGGCGCTGCCGGTGCTGATCCTGGGTGGGCTCACCTCGATCCCGGGTGCGATCGTCGGCGGCCTCATCATCGGCATCGGCGAGAAGCTGCTCGAGATCTACTGGGGCCCGCTGCTCGGCGGCGGCATCGAGAGCTGGGCCGCCTACATGATCGCCCTCGTCTTCCTCCTCTTCCGGCCACAGGGGTTGTTCGGCGAGCGGATCATCGAGCGGGTGTGAGATGATCTATCGCGAGACCGGCCAGTTCCGCACCGACTACGCCGCCGACCAGGCGATCTTCCCGATCCTGCAGGACCGGCTGGGGCTCGCCTTGATCCTGCTCCTGGCGTTCGTCGCCGTGCCGATCTTCGGCTCCGACTTCTTCGTCTCCACGATCATGATCCCGTTCCTGATCTTCGCCCTGGCGACGATCGGGCTGAACCTGCTGACGGGCTATGCCGGCCAGCTCTCGCTGGGTACGGGTGCCTTCATGGGGGTGGGGGCCTATGCCTGCTACAAGCTGACGACCGCCTTCCCCGACGTCAGCATCGTCATCATGGTCCTCGTCTCGGGCGTGTTCGCCGCCGGAATCGGCGCGCTGTTCGGCCTGCCCAGCCTGCGCATCAAGGGCTTCTATCTCGCGGTGGCCACACTCGCCGCCCAGTTCTTCCTCGACTGGGCCTTCAACCGCGTGCCGTGGCTCGTCAACGACAATGCCAGCGGTGCCATCGAGGTGCCGACCCGCACTTTGCTCGGTGTCCCGATCACCGGGGCCACGGCACAGCCGGTGGCCCGCTACCTCGTCGTTCTCGTGCTGGTCACGGCCCTCGCCTGGATGGCCACCAACCTGACCCGCGGCCGGATCGGCCGGGCCTGGATGATGGTCCGCGACATGGACATCGCGGCCGAGTTGATGGGCATCAGCCTGCTCCGCGCCAAGCTGCAGGCGTTCGCCGTGTCGTCCTATGTCTGCGGCGTGGCCGGTGCGTTGATGGTGTTCTTCTGGCTGGGTGCGGCCGAGGCTTCGAGCTTCGAGATCAATCTCAGCTTCCAGGTCCTCTTCATGGTCATCATCGGCGGGCTCGGCAGCATCGCCGGCTCGTTCATGGGGGCCGCGTTCATCTGGATCCTACCGGTCGTGATCCGCGCCCTGCCCGATCTGCTGGGCCTCCCGGTCGCGGCCTCGACCGTGGAGCACGTCAACTTCATGCTCGTGGGTGCGCTGATCATCTTCATCCTCGCCGTCGAGCCGCACGGCTTCGCGCGGCTCTGGCAGGTCGGCAAGCAGAAGCTGCGGACTTGGCCCTTTCCGTACTAACGAAACGACACTCGATCAGAGGAGGCTGACGAACGATGAACAGAAAACTTCACGCTCTGGCCCTGGCGACGGCGCTGGCCGGCGCCGCCGCCCTTCCGGCACCACGTGCCCAGGCGGCGGACCAGCTCTACGTGCCGCTGATGACCTACCGCACCGGCGCCTTCGCCGGCTCGGGCATCCCGATCGCCGACGGCATGCACGACTATCTCACCATGCTGAACGAGCGCGACGGCGGCATCGGCGGGGTGAAGATCCTGATCGAGGAATGCGAGACGGGCTACGACTCGCAAAAAGGCGTTGAGTGCTACGAGAGCACGAAGGCGAAGGGCCCGCTCCTCCAGAACCCCTGGTCGACCGGCATCACGCTGCAGGTCATCCCGAAGGCCGCCGTCGACCACATCCCGATCCTCAGCATGGCCTATGGCCTCTCGGCAGCCGCTGTGGGGAAGACCTTTCCCTGGGTGTTCAACCCGCCGGACACCTACTGGGACGGCGCTTCGGCCATCCTCGAATACATCGGCCAGCAGGAGGGCGGCGGCCTCGACAAGCTGAAGGGCAAGAAGATCGGCTTCATCTATCTGGATGCCGGCTATGGCCGCGAGCCGATCCCGTTTCTGGAGAAGATGGCGGCCGAGCACGGCTTCGAGCTGACGAAGTACCCGGTGCCCGCGAAGGAGATGCAGAACCAGTCCTCGCAGTGGCTGAACGTCCGCCGCGACAAGCCCGACTACATGGTGATGTGGGGCTGGGGGGCGATGAACCCGACCGCCGTCAAGGAAGCCGCCAAGATCCGCTACCCGATGGACAAGTTCATCGGTGTCTGGTGGTCGGGCGGCGAGGACGACGCCCGGCCGGCCGGCGACGGTGCCAAGGGCTACAAGACGCTCAACTTCAACGCCGTCGGCGCCGATTTCCCGGCCATCCAGGACATCAGGAAGCACGTGGTGGATGCCGGCAAGAGCCAGGTGTCGAGCCCCGACCGGGTCGGCGAGAACCTCTACAATCGCGGAGTGATGAACTCCGTGCTCATCGCCGAGGCGATCCGCGAGGCGCAGAAGCTGAGCGGGAAGACCGTCGTGGATGCGACCGACGTGCGTCGCGGCCTGGAACATCTGAACATCGACGAGGCGCGGCTCAAGGAACTGGGTCTCGAAGGCTTCATGCCGGCGATCAAGATCTCCTGCGACGATCATTCCGGCCATCACGCCGTCTACGTCCAGCAGTGGAACGGGACGGGCTGGGAGAAGGTCAGCGACTGGATCGCGCCGATGAGCGACGTCGTCCGGCCGATGCTGGAGACGGCGGCAGCCGAGTATGTGAAGGCCAACCAGCCCTGGCCGGAACGGACCGAGTCCTGCGACTGAGGTCGAGATGGCCGGCGTGAGCCTCCTCGCCGTCAACAATATCGAGGTGGTGTACGACCGCGTCATCCTCGTGCTGAAGGGCGTGTCGCTCGACGTCGCCGAGGGGGCCATCGTGGCCCTCCTCGGCGGCAACGGTGCGGGCAAGTCGACGACGCTGAAGGCGATCTCCGGCCTGTTACGGTCGAATCGCGGGGAAGTGACAAAGGGCACAGTCGGGTTCGCCGGTAGCGAGGTACACCGTCTTTCACCGGCCGAGCTCGTCAGCCGCGGCCTCGTCCAGGTGATGGAAGGTCGGCATTGCTTCGGGCATCTGACCGTCGAGGAGAACCTGCTCACCGGGGCGCATACGCGGAAGGATGGTCGGGGTGGAATAATCTCCGATCTGGAACGTGTTTATGGTTGGTTTCCCCGTCTCAGGGAACGCAGGCGGTCACAGGCCGGTTACCTGTCCGGCGGTGAGCAGCAGATGTGTGCGATCGGCCGCGCGCTGATGGCACGCCCGAGGCTCATGCTTCTCGACGAGCCTTCCATGGGCTTGGCTCCGCAACTTACAGAGGAAATCTTCGCAGTCGTGGCACAACTGAACAAATCCATCGGCACCACGCTTTTGATTGCCGAACAAAATACGAATATGGCGTTGCGCTACGCTACCTACGGTTACATTCTGGAGAGTGGCCGAGTGGTGCTTGACGGTGAGGCCGAAATGCTGCGAAATAACGAAGACGTAAAGGAATTCTATCTGGGCTTAAGCGGATCGGGCAGGCGTAGTTTTCGCGATCTGAAGAGCTATAAGCGTCGCAAGCGGTGGCTGTAAGTGGTAAACTCTGGTGTCTCGACCGTGGCACACGTGACCGAAATCGGGCCGGATCGGGCAAATGGGCTCGCGTCACGGTTGAGCAAAGTTCTTGATGCGCAACTTCGCTCCGAGATCGGAGAGAGCAAGTTCGGCTTGGACTCCCGCCTCGTCGACTGGCGGGACGCCCTCATCGCCGAGCTGCCGGCCCGGATGAGCGAAAAGCGGGCGACGACGGTCGATCTGCGCCGCCTTGCCCAGCCCGACACCGGTCCTTCTCTGGCGCTGAACAGCTTTCTTCCCTGGCTGGATCACGTCGATCAGCTCCGGCTGGGCGGCGAGAGCAACTTCAACGAGGTCCATTTCGACACGCGCTGCCCGACGGGCGTGCGCGGGACGCCGCCCCAGCTCGAGCTGATTGCGCTCGGTCCGGACTCGATCGCCGCCGTTACGGCGCGGTCGACGGAGTACCTGCAGCGCCGGCGCGCGCGTCTTGCAGCCGCCTACGACGATCTCGAGGTGCCCCAGTCCTTGGGCGCTTGGCACGGCGTGCTGCGCAACCTGCAGACGAAACCCGGCTCCGACCGTTACGTCGACTCAGCCACGCTGCTCAAGTTCGCCATCGGTCTCGCCAGGACGTTCCCGCGCCACCGTATCGCGCTGGTCTATCTGTTCCTCGAGCCGACCGACGCCGCCGATCTCGCCCCCTTCGCAGCGCATCGGGCCGAGGTCCGCTCGCTCGTCGAGCGCAGTCGCGGCACGGCCGTGCAACTGCATGCGATGAGCTTCGGTGAACTGTGGGACGACTGGACGCAGCCCGGTAATCCCGAGCCTGTACGCCAAGCGGCGGCTCGGCTGAAGCGCCGTTACTCCGTGACGCTTGCGACCTGAGCGGGTCTGTGCTCACACCTTCGGCGCCAATTATCGGGGCCGAAGGATTTGTCGATGCCGGAGCGTGGGGCGACCTTTTTCGACCGGCAGGAGGTTCGGAAGCCGGCGGAACGTGAGGTTGCGCTGTTCCACGCGCTGCCTGGGCTCATCCGCCACGCGCTCGACAATGCCCCGTTCTACCGGGACCATCTGCGGGGCATCGAACCGGACAGCGTGACGAGCCGGCATGCGCTGGCCTCGCTCCCGATCCTGAGGAAGTCCGATCTCGTCGAGCTGCAGAAGTCCCGGCTGCCCTTCGGCGGCCTGACGGCGACACCGATCGCCCGCCTCTCCCGCGTCTTCGCCTCGCCCGGCCCGATCTACGATCCGGAAGGCGCGCGCTCGGATTATTGGCGGTTCGCCCGGGCCATGTACGCCGCCGGCTTCCGTAGCGGCGAACTGGTCCACAACAGCTTCTCCTACCATCTGACCCCGGCCGGTGCGATGGCCGAGGCCGGGGCTCGTGCCCTGGGCTGTCCTGTGGTGCCGGGCGGCACCGGTCAAACCGAGCTGCAGATCCGCGCCATCGCCGACCTGCGCCCCGCCGCCTATGTCGGCACGCCGTCCTTCCTGTTCACGCTCCTCGAACGGGCCTCCGAGCTGCGGGTCGACATCGGCTCGCTGCGCCGGGCACTGGTCTCGGGCGAGGCGTTCCCCAGCGCCTCGCAGCAGCGGCTCTGCGCCGAGTTCGCGATCCACGCCTATCAGTGCTACGCGACGGCCGATCTCGGCCTGATCGCCTACGAGACCAGTGCGCGCGAAGGCCTCGTCGTCGACGAGGCGCTCATCGTTGAGATCGTGCGCCCCGGCACCGCCGTCCCCGTCGCCGAGGGCGAGGTGGGCGAGGTGCTCGTCACCATCTTCAATCCCGACTACCCGCTGATCCGCTTCGCCACCGGCGACCTCTCGGCCGTCATGCCGGGCGAGAGCCCCTGCGGTCGCACCAACATGCGCATCGTCGGCTGGCGCGGTCGCGCCGATCAGACCACCAAGGTGCGCGGCATGTTCGTGCATCCGCATCAGGTCCACGAGGCCGTGCGCCGCTTCGAGCTGATCGAGCGGGCCCGGCTCGTCGTCTTTTCGCACGACGGCCAGGACGTCATGCGCCTCGAATGCGAGGTGCCGGGCGACCCCATGGGCCTGGCCGAGACGCTGACCGAGACGATGCGGGCCGTCACTGGGCTGCGCGCCGACATCGCCTTCGTGGCACCCGGCAGCCTCGCCAACGACGGCAAGGTGATCGACGACCAGCGCGGTGTCTGAGACGGCCCTGTTCGAGGGCCGGGATCTGGCGGCGCTCCGCGGCGGCCGTCTCGTCTTCGAGGGCCTCTCCTTCGCCCTGGCAGCCGGGGACGCGCTCGTGCTGCGCGGCCCCAACGGCTCCGGCAAGTCCACGCTTCTCCGGATGCTCGCCGGTTTCCTGCGGTCGGAGCACGGCCAGATGCTCTGGCAGGGCGAGCCGATCGGCCACAGCACCCCGGAGCACCGCTCCCGGCTGCATTTCGTCGGCCATGCCGATGCCGTGAAGCCGCTCCTCACCGTCGAGGAGAACGTCGCCTTCGCCGCCGCACTCGACGGGGCCGGGCGTGCCGGGCTCGATGCCGCCCTCGACCATTTCGGCCTGCGCTCGCTCGCCGCCACGGTCGGGCGGCTCCTCTCCTCGGGCCAGAAACGCCGCACGGCCCTGGCCCGGCTCGTCGCCGCCCCGCGCCCGCTCTGGCTGCTCGACGAGCCCGGCGTCGGCCTCGACAAGGCGAGCCGGGCGCGGCTCGAGTCCGTCATCGCCGATCACCGCCGCGGCGGCGGGACCGTCGTCGTCGCCACCCATGGCGACGTCGCCATCCCCGACCCGCTCGTCCTCGACTTCGACGGCTGAGCCCGTGCGTCCCCTCGCCGCCATCCTGCGCCGCGACCTGGCGCTGGCCTTCCGCCGCCTCGCCGACAGCAGCCTGGGCCTCGCCTTCTTCCTGGTCGGCCTCTCGCTCTTCCCGCTCGGGGTGGGCGCCTCGCCCGATATCCTGGCCCGCATCGGCTCCGGCGTGATCTGGGTCCTGGCGCTGCTCGCCGTCCTCCTTACCCTCGACCGCCTCTGGCAGGCCGACTTCGAGGACGGCTCCCTGGAGCAGATGGCGCTGGCATCCTGCCCTTTGGAGCTCGTCGTCGCCGCCAAGTGCGCCGCCCACTGGCTGACGAGCGGTCTCCTCCTCGTCGTCGCCTCGCCGCTGCTGGCGATCCTCATGAACCTGCCGGCCGAGGCCCTCTGGGTCCTGCCATTGGCACTCCTGATCGGCACGCCGACCCTGACCCTGATCGGTGCCGTGGGTGCGGCCCTCCTGCTCGGCAGCCGCCGCGGCACCGTCCTCATCGCGCTGCTCGTCCTGCCGCTCTACATCCCGGTCCTGATCTTCGGCGTCTCCGCGGTCGACGGCGTGCTGCTGGGCGTCGGCTCGAATGCCCCGTTCCTGATCCTTGGTGCCCTCTTCCTCCTGGCGCTGGCCCTGACGCCCTTCGCCACGGCGGCCGCCCTGCGGCTCGCTTTGGAGTGACGGGCGGCCGCGAGCGGACTAGATAGCCGGCCAGGAGGATGGCCATGCACGCCTATGCGAATCCGCTCCGCTTCCAGAAGATCGCGGACGCGATCTACCCCTGGGCCGCCTGGGGAGCCGCGATCCTGACCCCCTTCGCGCTCTGGATGTCGCTGGTCCAGGCCCCGGCCGACTACCAGCAGGGCGAGGCCTACCGGATCATGTTCGTGCATGTGCCGGCGGCCTGGCTGTCGCTCTTCACCTACGTCATCGTCGCCGGCGGCAGTGCCGTGGCGTTGATCTGGCGTCATCCCCTGGCCGAGATCGCCGCCCGTGCCGCCGCCCCTATCGGGGCGGCCTTCACCGCCATCGCTCTCGTCACCGGCTCGATCTGGGGCAAGCCCATGTGGGGCACCTGGTGGGTGTGGGACGCCCGGCTGACCTCCGTCCTGATCCTGTTCTTCCTCTATCTCGGCTACATGGCGCTGCACGACGCCTTCGAGGACCCGGCCCGCGGCGCCCGTGCCGCCTCGATCCTGGCACTCGTCGGCGTGGTGAACCTGCCGATCATCAAGTTCTCGGTCGACTGGTGGAACACGCTGCACCAGCCGGCCAGCATCATCCGCATGGGCGGACCCACCATCGACGCCAGCATGCTCTGGCCGCTCTTCACCATGGTGGCCGTGTTCAAGCTCTATCTGATCGCGGTGCTGATCCTGCGCATGCGGGCCCAACTCACCGAGCGCCGCGTGCACAACCTGCGCCTGGCCGATGCCGCGGGTGCCGGAGCACCCGCATGATCCTCGCCGGCCGCGTCGCCATCGTCACCGGGGCGGGTGCTGGAATCGGCTTTGCCGGTGCCCGGCGCATGGCGCTGGCCGGAGCCAAGGTCGTCATCGCCGACCGCGACTCCCGCCGCTCCGACGAGGCGGCCGAGCATATCGGCCACGAGGCGATGTCGGTGCCGACGGACGTCACGGACGACAAGGCACTCCAGCACCTCGTGACCCGCACCTTGGCCCGCCACGGCCAGATCGACATCCTGCACAATCATGCGGGCGTGCAGATCGAGGGCAATCTGGAAGAGGTCGCGGCCGACGGCATGGACCGCAGCTGGCAGGTCAATGTCCGCGCCCACTTCATGCTGGCACGCCTCGTCGTCCCGCACATGAAGGTCGCTGGCGGTGGGGTGATCCTCAACACTTCGTCCAATTCCGGCGTCATCCACGACGCCGGGATGATCGCCTACTGCACGAGCAAGCACGCCATCATCGCGATGACGAAGCAGATGGCGAAGGACTATGCCCGCGACGGCATCCGGGTGAACGCGCTCTGCCCGGGCTGGGTCGACACCGCCTTCAACGAGCCCTTCATGCGCCAGATGGGCGGCCGCGAGGCCCTGCTGCGCTACGTGGAAAAGGCGATCCCGATGGGCCGGTTCGCCACGCCCGACGAGATCGCCGAGTCGATCCTCTTCCTCGTTTCCGACCGCTCGTCGTTCATGACCGGCCACGCCATGGTGATCGACGGCGGCGAGTCGCTCTGAGCCTTCCGCTGCCGGCCATCGTTGCCCACGCCGACTGGTCGGCCGGGACGACGGGCCGGGCTCTCGCCGTCGCGATCCGTTCCCCCGGCGGCCGCTACCGGATCGAAGCTCCCCATCTCGGCACGGCCGCCACCGACCGGGTCGACGATCTTCTCCGGACGAAGAACGTGCCCGTCCTGCTCGGCACCGATTTCCCCATCGGCCTCCCGCTCGCCTACGCAGGGAAGGTCGGCGCCACGCATTTTCCGACTTTCCTGCGCAGCCTGACGCCCGACGACGATCTCTTCCGACCGGCGCCCAATCCCGTCGAGATCGGGCTGCACCGGCCCTTCTACCCCACCCGCCCGGGGGGTGCTCGACGCGCCCATCTGGAGCAGGCGCTGGGGCTGCCCTTCGCGGACCTGCTGCGGCGCTGCGATCGGCTGACGAATGCCGCCTGCATGTTCTGGACGCTGGGTCCGCAACAGTGCGGCCGCGCCGCCCTGGCCGGTTGGCGCGACCTCATCCTCCCTTCCGACGTTCGCCTCTGGCCCTTCGACGGTCCGCTGGAGACGCTGATCGGCGAAGGCTTCACCGTCGCCGAGACCTATCCGGCTCTGGCCTACCGACGCTTGAGCCTGCCCAGGTTCGCGAAGAGCCGGCAGGTGTCCCGGGCGATCTGCGCACCCACCTTGCTGGAATGGGCGCACCGAACCGGCGCCGAGATCGACCCCGCGCTCGCCGTCCGGTTGACCGAAGGCTTTCCAGCGACGGCAGGCGCCGACAACGCGTTCGACGCCACGGTCGGCCTTCTTCACATGCTGGCCCTGCTGCGCGGCCTGCTGCCGATGGTGGAGCCCGAGCGGGGGCCGGCGCTCATGGCCGAGGGTTGGATGCTCGGCCTCGATCCGCCTACTCCCATTCCTCCCAGTGCAGGTTCTTCTGACGCCGCCAGATCGCGTTCACGACCCAGCGCGGGATGAAGATGCCTGCGGCGAGAAGGGCGATGGCCTTCAGGACCCCGCTCTTCGTGCCGATCGTCTCGTCCGGACCGAACTTGGCCATCGCCAGCACGATCAGGAGCAGCGCGGCTGCGGCGCCGATCAAGGACGCGGCCAGCGCCGCGCTCTTGTACCAACGCCGCATCCGCCATTTGGTCCGCAGCTTGCGGTCCATGGCCGGCCTCCTGCACACACGCAGGGTCGACCCTATTCAGAACTCCCGCAGAACTGAACCAGTAATTGAGGATGGCTGATTTTCTTCGCTACATTAGAGAAAAATTGATTTATATCAAAGGTTGTACAAGTCGCTCAATAATTTCTGTTTACTACCATGTGCCGACATTGGGCATCGAGGTCCACGGCTCCTGCGGCGGCAGCGCTTCGCCCTGCTGCAGCAGCTCGATCGAGATGTTGTCGGGCGTCTTGATGAAGGCCATGCGGCCCTCGCGCGGCGGCCGGTTGATGGTCACACCCTTGTCCATCAGGCTCTGGCAGGTGGCGTAGATGTCGGGCACCGAGAAGGCGAGGTGGCCGAAATTCCGCCCGCCCGTATAGACCTCGGGGTCCCAGTTGTAGGTCAGCTCGACCTGCGACTCCGGGTTCTCGTCCGGGGCCACGAACACCAGCGTGAAGCGGCCCTTCTCGTTGTCGATCCGGCGGACCTCCTTCATGCCGAGCTTCTCGGTGAAGAACTTCACCGATTCGTCCAGGTTCGTCACGCGGACCATGGTGTGCAGATAGCGCATGCGGGATCTCCGGCCGGGCTCTTGGGTGACTCCAGGCCCCTATCTAGGCCGGCGATGGACGGGCGGCCAGCGCCGCCGGCTCAGACCTGATCGTAGTCGACGACGACCCGGTCGGTCAGCGGGCGCGCCTGGCAGGCAAGGATGAAGCCCTGCTCCAGCTCCCAGTCCTCCAGCGCGTAGTTGGCCGCCATGGCGACCTTGCCCTCGACGAGCTTCGTCCGGCAGGTGCAGCACACCCCGCCCTTGCAGGCGAAGGGCAGGTCCGCCCCGGCGTCCAGTGCTGCATCCAGCAGCGAGCGTTCGTTGTAGGGCAGCTTGAAGTCGATCCGGCGCCCTTCGACCAGCACGGTGACGTCGGCCGCGTCCTTCACGCTCTCGACCACCGCCGGCCCGAGCATCCGCTGCCGCGGCGTGTTCCCCTCGGTCGTGAAATACTCGAAGTGGATCCGCCGCCGCTCGACGCCCTGCACCTCCAGCGCCGAAGACACGTCGCCGATCATCGGCGCCGGCCCGCAGAGATACCAGGCATCGACCGTCTTCGGATCGACGATGTGACGGCAGAGCAGGTCGATCTTGGCGGCGTCGATCCGCCCGTCGTGCAGCGGGATCTCCTGCGGCTCGGCCGAGAGCACGTGATGCAGCGAGAGCCGCGTCATGTAGCGATTCTTCAGATCCTCCAGCTGCTCGCGGAAGATGATCGAGGCGGTCGTCCGGTTGCCGTAGAGCAGCACGAACCGGCTCTTCGGCTCGCTGGCCAGCGTGGCGGCGACGATCGCCAGCACCGGCGTGATGCCAGACCCCGCCGCAATCGCCACATGCGTGCGCGCTGCATTCGGCTCCAGCGGCACGAAGAAGCGTCCCGCCGGCGGCATCGCCTCGATGACGTCACCGACCTTCAGATCCGCGTTCACGTGCCCCGAGAAGCGCCCCTGCGGCTGCCGCTTCACCGCGATCCAGAGGCCGTCAGCGGGCGAGGCGCTGCAGATCGAGTAGGTCCGCCGCAGCTCCTCGCCCCCTACTTGTGCCTTCAGGATCAGGTGCTGCCCCGGCGTCCACGCGAACGCGGCGGCCTGCTCGGCCAGCACGTCCAGCCGCACCGCCACGCAATCGTCCGTCTCCGGCCGGATCTCGGCGACGCGTAAGGGGGTAAAGCGCGACATGGCGGCCCTGACGGCGACATTGTTCTCGGCCGCCGATGCTAGTCCCGGCGAGCCGGAAGTGACCAGCCCGCGATCAGCCGGGCGCGTAGAAGGCCGGCCGCTCGCGCAGCTCGACCTCCGTCCGCTGCCCCGTCCGCAGCGCGTCGAGTGCCGCGTCGCACACCGCCGTCGCCGCATAACCGTCCCAGGCGCTGGGCCCCGTCGCCGTGCCCTCTGCCGCCGCCCCGAGCCAGGCCTGGAACTCGATGTCGAACGCCCGCACGAACCGGTCGCGCCAGTCGAACGGCACGGCCCCGGCGAACCGGCCAGCGCTCTTCACGACCACCGGGCTGTTCTCGGCCAGCTCCACCGTGCCGTCCTCGCCCACGACCTCGCCCCGGATGTCGTAGCCGTAGCGGATGTTCACCGACACCTCGACGTCGACGATCGCGCCGCCCGCCATCTCAAAAAGGACGAGCAACGGGTCGCGCAGGTCGCCCGCATTGCGGTTGCGCCTGGGTACCAGCACCTGCGTCGCGACGATCTCGTCGTCCAGCATCCAGCGGGCGACGTCGACGTCGTGCACCGTCGTGTCGTTGATCGCCATGTCGCTCGTGTAGTGGCCGGGCACGTCGGCGTTGCGATGGCTGGCGTGCATCATCAAGGGCGTGCCGATCGCCCCGCCCGCCACCGCCTCCTTCATCGCCCGGTAGGCCGGATCGTAGCGGCGCATGAACCCCACCTGCACCAGCCGCCGCCCGAACTTCACCTCCGCATCGAGGATGCGCAGGCACGCCTCCTGCGTCGTCGCCAGCGGCTTTTCGCAGAAGACGGGCTTCCCCGCCGCGATGCAGGCCAGGACGTAGGGCTCGTGCGTCGGGCCCCAGGAAGTGACCAGCACCGCGTCCACCTGCGGATCCGCGATCAGTTCCTCGCCGGTCCCGAAGGCGCGGGCCCCGATGCCGTCGGAGACACCCTTCGCCCGCCCCGCATCGACGTCGCTCACCGCGACCACCGACGCACCCGTCACGACCTGCGTCAAGCGCCTGATATGATCCTGCCCGATCATGCCCGTACCGATCACGCCCACGCGCACGGCCATGCCGGCCTCCCCCGCTTTGTTTTCGGCTGGGCCCTTCCTGCCCTCAGCGGGCGGCGAACGCCAGCTTCACTCCCAACGCCGCAAAGGCGGCGGCGAAGCTGCGCCGCATCCAGGCCATGACGGCCGGCCGGCCCAGGACCTTGGTGCGCACGGCCGCCGCGAAGAGGCCGTAGACGACGAATACGGCGAAGGTGATCAGCATGAACACTCCGCCCAGCTCCAGCATCCGTCCGAGCGGGTTCGGATCGGTGTCGCTGACGAACTGCGGCAGGAAGGCCAGGAAGAAGATCGAAAGTTTCGGGTTCAGGAGGTTGATCAGGACCGCCTCGACGATCACCCTCGTCGCCTTCAGCGGCGCCTTGTCCCCGTTTACCTGCAGCGCCCCGTGCTCCCGCAGCGTCCGCCACGCCATGTAGAGCAGGTAGGCCACGCCCAGATATTTCAGGACCGCGAAGGCGAAGGCACTCGTGTGCAGCACGGCCGCGAGGCCCAGCACGGCGGCGGTCATGTGCGGCAGGCACCCCAGCGTGCAGCCGAAGGCCGCGATCACACTCGCCCGCGGCCCCCGCGAGAGCCCCGCACCCAGCGTGTAGAGGACACCCGTCCCCGGCGAGGCGACCACGATCAGCGACGTCAGCAGGAACTCGATGCCCAACTCCGCCTCCTGGACGTTTGTCCTTCCGGGCCACAGCATGCGGACCGAGCGTCGAGGGTGCCTTGCACGCCCTCTCCGGTCAACGCAGCCGAGATCCGGCCGCCAGGGAGTGTGCGCATGAGTTCGACCGACATGCCCTTCTACGAGAGCTCGAACGGCGACGTCTGGCTTCTCGTGCGCGATCCCGCCTCCGGGCGGCAGCTCGTCCAGCACCGGGCCAACCCGTCGTCGGGCGGGCGGGTCAGCGAGATCGAGATCGACACACTTCTGAGCCCCAGCCGCCGGCACAGTGCTGAGGCCCAGGCGCTGGAGCAACTGCTCGGCACCAAGGCCGACACCCCGGCCGAGCCTGCCCGATCCGTCGGTGCCTCGCTCACCGACCGCCTGGAAGCCTGCTACACCGGCGTCGTCCACGACGTGATGCGCGGCATGGGCCTCAGGGACTTCACCTTCCCGCCCGAGCTTCGCCCCATCATGCCCGAGCGGGCCATGGCCGGGCCCGCCTTTACCGTGCTGGGCCGCTCCGCACCCGACGCCGACCCGCACGAGACTCTGCTGGCCTGGACCGGACTCCTCTCCAAGGCTCCGTCGGGCTCGGTCTGGATCTGCCAGCCGAACGACCGCTCGATCGCCCAGATGGGCGAGCTGTCGGCCGAGACGCTGAAGAACAAGGGGGTCCGCGGCTGCGTCGTCGACGGCCTAATCCGCGACACCAACTTCCTCCTCGACATCGGCTTCCAGGCCTGGTGCCGCGGCTTCACGCCGAAGGACATCGTCGGTCGCTGGCTGCCCGTCGCCACCGACGTGCAGATCGAGATCGGCGAGGTGCGGATCGCCCCCGGCGACCATCTCGTCGGCGACCGCGACGGCCTGATCCGCGTCCCCTCGGACCTGCTCGAGGAGATCGTCACGAAGTCCGAGGCCGCGATCGCGACCGAGAGCCAGATCCGCCGCGCCATCCTGGACGGCGTCGACCCGCAGGAGGCGTATCTGCGCTACGGCAAGTTCTGAGCTGCGTCGCCGCGCACGCTACCAATCGGCCGTCCGAAAGTTGATGTTCTGATCCCTTTCGGAGGCAATGCCATGGACGACGATCTCCGCCGTGCGGTCGAGCACCGCGCCTATGTGATCTGGCAGGAGGCCGGCTGCCCCGACGGCTGCGCCGACGAGCATTGGCGACAGGCCGAGGCCGAACTCGCCGTGCCGGCCGCCGACCGGCTCGACGCGCCCACCGCCGACCTCCAGCGCTCGGTCGACGAGGCCGTTCCCGACGCCGAGAAGCTGTCGGATCGCGCCGACGAGAATCCCATCAGCGAGCAGGTCGAGAAGGCGGGCCGAAGAACGACCCCCAAACCGGCCCGCTCCACCCTGAAGGGCGGCGCCAAGGTCGCGCGCTGAGCGGAACGACTACTTCACGGCACCGGCGGTGAGGCCCTTGATGATGTAGCGCTCGAGGAAGATCCCGATCACCGCCAAGGGTAGGATGGCCGCCGAGGACAGGGCGGCCATCGACCACCAGTTGATCCCCTGCGAGCCCGTCTGGCTCGCCACCATGACGGGCAGGGTCTTGGCGTTGGTGCTGGTGAGCAGGGCGGCCAGGAAATACTCGTTCCAGCACAGCACGACCGAGAGGATGAAGGCCGCCACCATCCCCGGGAGCGCGATGGGCAGCACGATGCGCAGGAACGCCCCCCAGATCGAGCAGCCGTCGACCAGGGCCGCCTGCTCCAGCTCGATCGGGATCGTGTCGAACTGGTCCTTCATGATCCAGATCACGATCGGCAGCACCATCAACGCGTAGATCATGACGAGGCCGGTGCGGGTGTCGAGGAGCGCCAGTTCCTTGTAGAGGACGAGGAAGGGCATCGCGAGCACGACCGGCGGCAGGATCAGCTGCGACAGGAACCAGAACGAGATGTCCTTGTTGCGCATCGGCCCGAACCGGTACTGGAACCGGCTGAGCCCGTAGGCCGCCAGCGAGCCGATGACGACGGCGAGCCCGGCCCCGCCCAGCGACATGACGATGCTGTTCCCGAACCGCTTCAGGAACTCCTCGCGCACGGTCGAGGTCTGGAAGATCGTGTCGGGCGAGAGCCCGAGCGACCGCCACCCCTTCCAGTCCGGCGTGAAGTCGACCCAGGGGATGAGGTGCCCCTGCGTGACGTCGACCGCCACCTTGAACGACGTCGTGATCGTCCAATAGATCGGGAACAGGCAGATGAACGCCCACAAGGAGAGCGTGCCGTAGATCAGCACCCGGCCGATCAGGTGCCTGACCCGCCGCGCTCGCTCGCTGGCATCCGCCTGCTCGCCGGTGAGCACGGCCGTCGCCATCAGTTCATCCGCCGCATGCCGCGGCTCGCGACCGCCAAGAGGGCCGTGACGAACACGACGATGATGATGAAATAGAACTGCGCCAGCATCGTGCCGTAGCCGACGTTCGAGCGGTCGCGATACTCGCGGTAGATGAAGCTCGACACGGTGTCCGTCGCCCCGCCGGGCCCGCCCGAGGTGGTCGTGATGACGATGTCGGCGAGCTTCAGGACGAAGATGATCCGGAGCACGATCGCCGTGATGCTGACCGGCAGCATCAGCGGAAAGGTCATGTGCCGGAAGGTCTGCCAGCCGTTCGCCCCGTCGATCTTCGCCGATTCGAACACTTCCTTCGGCAGCGCCTGCAGGCCCGCCAGGAGCAGGATCATCATGAAGGGGATCGAGACCCAGGCATCGAGCGCCATGATGCTGATGCGTGCGGTCCAGGGGGCGGCGAAGAAGGCGGGGCTGCTCCAGCCGAGTTCACGCGCCAGGGTGGCCGCCGGGCCGAAGCGGTACTCCATGATCGACTTGCCGATCATCCAGCTCACCGCCACCGGGCTCAGCATGAACGGCAGCAGGAAGGCGACCCGGAAGAACCGCCGGCCGCGGATCTCGGCATTCAGCAGCAGGGCCAGGCCGAACGCGATGGCGAACTGCACCAGCACGGCCAGAGTGTAAAAGACCATGTTGCGCAGCGCGTTCCAGAAGTACGCGTCGGCGAACAGCGCATGCAGGTTCGCCATGCCGTTGAACTGCCGGCCGGTGAACGAGCTGAGGTTCCAGTCGGTAAAGGCGATGTAGAAGCCGAAGAGGGTCGGGAAGACGACCATCGATACGGTGAACAGCACGGCCGGCAGCACGAACAGCGCCCGGTGCCCGTGCTCGCCCCGCGCCAGGACGAGACCCACCCCGAGAGCCACCGCCCAGCCGAGATAGACGAGCAGCACCGGCTGCCAGGTCTCGAACCCGACGCCGATCACCTCGGCCTTGTAGAGGATCTGGAGCAGCACGACGGCGGCGAGGATCGCCGTCGCCACCTGGATCAGCAGGCGGCCAGCACGCTTTCGCTCCGGCGACAGATGGTCGAACGTCGCCGCGATCTCGTGCCCCGGCGCTACGGATGCCTGCACGCCAACTCCATCCGCCGTTGCCTGCCGCCGTCGATCGGGAACCCGGACGCCTCCCGGTGAACGGGAGCCGTCCGGGTGCCAGCCGTCAGAGGCCGAGCGAGGCCTTGTAGAGCTCGATCTGCTTCTCGCGGCCGATCTGGTCCGTGATCTTCTCCCAGGCGGCGGCGATGTTGTTGGCCCCCGTCTGCGCGTCGGACCCGCCGGCCCAGATCTTGGCCAGCTCGTCCTCGGCGACGCTGTAATACTGGAAGATGCCGGGGATGCGCGGCTCGATCGCGGCGTTGGGGTGGTTGTAGCTGTCGGACTCGGAGTTCAGGTACGAGGTGATGAACGCCTCGTCATAGCCCGCCGCCACCCACTCCGGGATGTTGAAGTGGCTCTTCCGGTAGGGCTGGAAGCCCGACGGATAGGCCGCCGTCCAGAGCGAGAGGTCCTTGCCGCCGATGTGTGCGGCGGCACTCCAGGCGGCCTTCTGCTTCTTCGGATCGCTGTCGACCCGCGCCATCACGTACACGCCCCAGCCCAGATAGGCCATGTTGGGCGCATAGTTCGGCCCGCTCGGGAGCTTGTCCCAGGCGCCGGTCTTCGCGTTGTAGACGTCGTCCGAGCCCGGCAGGATCGAGAAGCCGCAGACGTCGCCGATCACGGAGGCGTCGTTCGTCTTCGCGTTCGAGCCGACATCGCCCCACCAGGACACCATCGAGCCGGTGCCGGCCAGGAACTGCTGGAAGCCCGTCGTGTTCGGGTCGGCGTTCAGCTGGTCGGCCGGCTCGAAGGGCAGGGCCTCGATCACGTCCTGGATCGCGCGCACCCAGGCCGGGTTGTTGATCCGCGGCTTCATCGTCTCGGGATCGAACAGCCACGCCTTGTCGTCGGGATGCTTGGCATAGGCGCTGGCGCGGCTGCCGAGGAAGTAGAAGCCGAACCCGCCCCAGGGCTTCGGCGCGTCGAGATAGCCGTACGCGTCTTGCCCGCCGACCTGCTTGCCCTTGAGGAACTTCGTCACCGCCTGGACCTGCTGCCAGGTCTTGGGCACGCCCCACTCGGTGGTGTTCCCGGCCTCCTTCCACGCCGCGGCGAGATCGGGATCGGAGAAGACGTCGGTGCGGTAGTTGAAGGTGTGGCAGTCGCCGTCGATCGAGATGCGGTAGGTCTTGCCGTTCCAGGTCCCGACCGGGGCCTTCAGGTAATCGACATAGTCGTCCATGTCGATCTGGGCCTTGACCCAGTCCGGCATCTCGGATGCCAGGCCCTTGCCGCAGACGTCGCCTTCGAAGGGTGCTCCCATCTCGACGATGTCGAAGTCGACCGTCCCCGTCGCGATCGCCTGCTGCAGCCGAGGATTGTAGTCGGCCTGGGCGAGGTCGATCCAGGTGATCTTGGCACCCGTGTAATCCTCCCACGGCTTCAGGAAGCCGCGGAACAGGAGATTGTGCAGGTTCTGGTTGTTGAGCCCCATGAAGCTCAGCTCGACACCCGCGAACTCGCCCTGCTGCACGTTCTGCTTCGTGGGACCCAGCGTCAGCTCGCCGACCTTCTGCCAGTCCGCATCCGTGGGCGAGCCCTTGCCCACGCCCGGTATCTGCAGGATCTCCTTGCGCAGGTCGCTCTGGGCAAGAGCCCGGCCCGGCAGCACCGAGGCGCCCGCACCAGCGAGGGCTGCCAGCACACCCGCACCGGCGGTTCCCTTGAGCACGCGGCGGCGGCTCGCCTGCATCGCGAGGAAAAGCTCATAGCGTTCCGGGGTCACGACGAAGCCTCCACGTTTCATGTTCTAGGGGTCGATCCCACGCCTCGGGTCGCCCGCCTCCACCGATGGCCGGGGCGCCGATCGCGCGCCCATGGCGTCGCAGCAACACTGCCCCGGTACGCCGCGCCCGGTCAATCGGGGCGCCGCCACGACGCCTTTCTGCGGCTCCGCGGACCCTGGAACGCACACCGGTTCCGGGTCGGATCCCGCCGCTCCTCTACGGCCGGACGACACCCGGGGGTGTCGGTCCGTCCCAGCCGCCCGTAGCGCCCGCCGGTTTAGTTCAATTCATCCTCATATACTTGTTTTCGATCATAGCATGAGGTCGTCATGTCAGGGTCGTTACGCAGGGCAATCCTGCTCGCCTCGGTCGCAGCGTGTGCTGCCGGCTTGAGCGCGTCGTCCTTTGCGAAAGACGTCACGTTGCGCATGAGCGTGGGCCCCTTCAATGTCGAAGGGAACGGCAACAGCCTCGGCTGCTGCACCGGCATCTCCGGCGACGGCCGCTACCTGGCCTTCACCTCGACGGCCACCAATCTGGTCCCGAATGGCATCACCGGCGTGTTCGTCCGCGACCGGGCGACCGGCCTGACGAAGAACGTCAGTCTCGGCATCGACGGCACGAGCCCGAACGGGGCGACCGAGATCGCCGCGATGTCGGTGGACGGCCGCTTCATCGTCTTCATGTCCCAGGCGAGCAACCTCGTCCGCGGCGACACCAACAAGGACTGGGACGTCTTCATCACCGACCGCAAGACCGGCCTCATCCGCCGGGTCAGCGTCGGCGGCCGCGGCGTCCAGGCGAAAGGCTCCAGTGTCGGCCATGCCGTCTCGGCCGACGGCAGCCTCGTCGGGTTCTCGTCCAGTGCCGCCAATCTGGTCGAGGGCGACACCAACGGGGTCACCGACGTCTTCCTGCGCGACCTGAAGAACATCACGACGGAACGGCTCAGCGTCAGCACCGCCGGCGTCCAGGGCAATGGCTGGAGCCTGGAGCCCTCGATGACCCATGGCGGCCATTATGTTGCCTTTGCCTCGTTCTCGTCGAACCTGGTTCCGGGCGACACCAACGGCAAAGCCGACATCTTCCTCCGCGACCGGGCGAACGGCACCACCGAGCGCCTCAGCCTCGGCCCGTCCGGCCGACAGGGCAACGGCGACAGCTTCGGGCCCGTCATCTCCGCCGATGGCCGTTTCGTCGCCTTCCGCTCGAATGCGAGCAATCTCGTGCCGGGCGACACGAACGGTACATCTGACATCTTCCTGCGCGACCGGCAGACGGGCACCACGACACGGGTCAGCGTCGCCACGAGTGGCGCTCAGGGCAACGGTGCCAGCGCCTTGCCGGCGATCACGCCGGACGGACGTTTCGTGGCGTTCACCTCGGAGGCGTCCAACCTCGTGCCGGGCGACGGGAACGGCGTCGCCGACATCTTCCTGCGCGACCTGAAGAACGGCACGACGGTCCGCCTCAGCGTCTCGACTGGCGGTGTCGAGGGCGATCAGGCGAGCGTCGCACCCGCCCTTTCGGCCGACGGCAGGTCGGTGATGTTCTCGTCCGAAGCCGACAACCTCGTCCCGGGTGACAGGAACAAGGCCTTGGACGTCTTCCTCCGGATCCTCGCACCCTAGACCTTCTGCCGACCCCCGGTTGCCGCCCACGGCGATGCTGAGGCGCCGCGGCACCCGGGGAGGCCGGATGCTGCGCGTGGCCGTAGCGCGCGCAGGCTTGGCTGAACTCATCCTCATCTATCCGTTTTCGATCATAGCATGAGGTCATCATGTCAGGATCGCTACGCAGGGCATTCCTGCTCGCCTCGGTCGCGGCGCTTGCCGCCGGCACGAGCGCATCGTCATCGGCGAAGGACATCACGCGACGCATGAGCGTCGGCCCCTTCGGCGTCGAGGCCGATGCCGCCAGCCTCGGTTGCTGCAACGGCATCTCGGGCGACGGCCGCTATCTCGCCTTCACGTCCACGGCTACGAACCTCGTGCCCAACGGCGCCACGGGCGTCTTCGTGCGCGATCGCATGTCGGGGATGACGAAGAACGTCAGTCTCGGCATCGACGGCAAGAGCCCCGACGGCCCGACCCAGGGTGCTTCGATCTCCGTGGACGGCCGCTTCGTCCTGTTCAGCTCGGCCGCCGACAATCTCGCCCGTGGCGACACCAACAAGACCTGGGACGTCTTCATCACCGACCGGAAGACCGGGCTCCTTCGCCGGGTCAGCGTCGGCAACCGGGGGGCCCAGGCGAAAGGCTCCAGTATCGGGTTCGCCCTCACGGCCGACGGCGGCATGGCCGCCTTCTGGTCCGACGCGCCCAATCTCGTGCCCGGGGACACCAACGGCGAGAACGACGTCTTCCTGCGCGACCTGAAGAACGTCACCACCGAGCGCATCAGCGTCAGCACCTCGGGCGAGCAGGGCAACGGCTTGAGCTACTGGCCCGCTATCTCCCACGGCGGAGACGTCGTCGCCTACGCCTCCTCGGCCACGAACCTGGTGGCGAACGACACCAATCGCGCCGCCGACATCTTCGTCCGCGACCGGAAGGCCGGCACGACCGAGCGCGTCAGCCTCGGCCCGAACGGCATCCAGGGGAACGGCGACAGCCTCGATCCGCAGATCTCGGCCGACGGGCGCTTCGTCGCCTTTCGCTCGATCGCGAGCAACCTCGTGCCGGGCGACACCAATGGCACCTGGGACGTCTTCGTGCGCGACCGCAAGGCCGGTACCACCGTGCGGGTCAGCGTCGGGTCGAAAGGCGAGCAGGGTAACGGCTTCAGCGCCATGGCGGCGATTACGCCCGATGGCCGCTTCGTCGCCTTCGGCTCGGAGGCGTCGAACCTCGTCCCGAACGATCGCAACCGCTGGGCCGACACGTTCCTGCATGACATGAAGACAGGCGCCACGATCCGCACCAGCATCTCGGCGTCGGGCGAGGAGGGGGACAATGACAGCGTCCTGGCGTCCCTCTCGGCGGACGGTCGTCTCGTGATGTTCACGTCCCTCGCCGACAACATGGTGCCGGGCGACCGCAACGGAGAGGCCGACGTCTTTCTCCGGATCCTTCGGCCCTGACCCGCGGCGTTACGTGGCCGGAGTTTAATTCGCGCAAAATGCTTGCGGATCGCTCCGGCCACTACCAAATAGATAATGGTAACGACAACAACAGGAGCTCGGAAGGGACGGCAAACTAACTGATCTACCAGTTGTCTACATACCGAGCCGCCCCGAGCAGAGGCAGGCTCGACTTGAAGACCAAACGGCGGCATTTGTCGCCGACCCAGTGATCGGGCCGCCGGCCCGACGCCGCGAAGCTCCTGATGCTTCGCATCTAGTTGTTCTAGCGACAGGCGGGTGGCTCACCAGGAGCCAGAACCGCAAAAGGGCCCCGGCTTCTAAGGCCGAGGCCCTTTCGCTGCTTCGGGCCGAAGCACGGGACCTCCGAGGTTCATCTCCTCGTTGTCGGTCCCCCCGGAAGCGACGTGAAGCCGATGGCGATCCGAGCCTGACGCTCAGGTCGCCGCCTTCACCTCGTTCCAGATCTTCACGCGACGGTCGATGTTCTCCGGCGTCTGCAGCCAGATCAGCTTGTCACCGTAGGTGACGCCGTTGCGCTTGTTCGCATCCTCGTTGGTGGTGTTGCCGTATTTCAGCTTGTCCGAGAGGTAGGCGCCGACCGTGGGATCGAGGCAGGCGTTGATCCAGGCGTTCGCCAGCGCCACGTCCTGGGCACCCTTGCTGATCGTCCAGCAGTCCAGCCAGCCGATGGCCCCCTCCTTGGGGATCGTCATCGCCGCCTTCACACCCTTGTCGCGCAGGGCCGGCACCTGCGGCTCGCCCATCGAGTACATCAGCTTGACGTTGGATTCGGCGAAGATCCGCACGCCGTCCTCGAACCCGGCATAGTAGGTGAGCAGCAGCTGCTTCTGCTCGATCAGCTTCTGCTTGATCTGGTCGAACTCGGCATCCGTCAGGTTGAACGGGTCCTTGGCACCCACGACGATGGCGGCCAGCGTGGTGCAGTTGTTGGCGTCGTCCTGCGAGATCATCTGCTGGGCGTATTGCGGATCCCACATCACCTCCCAGCTTTTGGGTGCGGTGGGGAACGCCTCCTCGCTGTAGACGAGCGGCAGCGACCCCCAGGCGAAGGGAATGCCGTACTGCTTGTCACCACGCCGGATCGGGTCGACGTTGGTGAAGGCCTGGGCGATGTTGGCGGTGTTCGCGATGTCGCCGACCGTGATCGGCTGCAGCAGGTCGGCGTTGATGTAGCGGGCGAACGCCGAGGTATCGAAGCTGACGACGTCGTAGTCGGCACCCTTGGAGCCGACCATGCGGGCGAACATCTCGTCCGCCGAGCCGACATAGCTGATGGCGCACTTCACACCCTGGGCGGCCTCGAACGGCTCGACCCACGCCTTCTCGGCATAGCCCTCCCAGGCGAGAATGCGGAGTTCGCTCGCCTTCGCCGCGGCGGGCCGGATGATGGTCGGAGCCACCAGGGCGGCCACACCGCTGGCCACCACCGCTCGACGTGTGAGACGCGCCATCGGATCCTCCGACAGGGCCCGGAGAGACGCTTCCGCTCTCCCTCTTGAGGAGCGATTCTGCATACTTGTATACAGAAGACAAGCTGCAAGCACACCAGGAGCCGCTCTACGTGTCCTCCCTCGCCGAGTACGACTACGTCATCGTGGGTGCCGGCTCCGCCGGGTGTGTCGTCGCCAATCGCCTCTCGGCCGATCCGGCTACGCGCGTGTTGCTGCTGGAAGCCGGGCCGAAGGATGCCGACTGGCGGATCCAGATGCCCTCGGCCATGGCCTATCCGCTGCAGGGTACGCGCTACAACTGGGCCTTCACGACCGAGCCCGAGCCCTTCCTCGACGGCCGCCGCATCGCCCACCCGCGCGGCCGGGTGCTGGGCGGCTCCTCCTCGGTCAACGGCATGTGCTACGTCCGCGGCCACGCCCGCGACTTCGACGTCTGGGCGCAGTCGGGCTGCCGCGGCTGGAGCTACGACGAGGTCCTGCCTTATTTCCGCCGGGCGGAGACCCACAGCGGGCCCATCGACACCTATCATGGCGGCAACGGGCCATTGCACATCACCCTCGGCGAGGCCTCGCACCCCTTGTGCCGCGCCTTCGTGGAGGCCGGCGTGCAGGCGGGCTACCCACGCACCCCGGACATCAATGGCGCGCAGCAGGAAGGCTTCGGTGCCGTCGACCGCACCACCCGCGACGGCCGCCGCTGGAGCACGGCCAACGCCTATCTCCACCCCGTCCGCCACCGCCGCAACCTCGAGGTCGAGACGGGCTCGCTCGTCACCCGCATCCTGGTCGAGGGCGGCCGCGCCGTCGGCGTCGAGCTACGCCAGCTCGCCACCGCCCGGACCGTGCGCGCCGCGCGCGATGTGATCCTGTGCGGCGGCACCTTCAACTCGCCGCATCTCCTGCTGCTGTCCGGCATCGGCCCGGCCGACGACCTGCGCAAGCTGGGGGTCCATGTCGCCCACGACCTGCCGGGTGTCGGCGCCAACCTGCACGATCACCCCGACATCATCGTCAAGCAGACCTGCACCAAGCCCGTCTCGCTCTTCCAGCAGCTGACACCGCTCTCGAAGTTGCGCATCGCGCTCCGCTGGTTCGCCTTCCGCGACGGTCCGGGTGCCACCAACCACTACGACACCGGCGCCTTCATCCGCTCTGGCGAGGGTGTGGAGCACCCCGATCTGATGCTCTCCTTCCTGGCGCTGGCGATCGATTCCGAGTCGATCCAGAGCATCAACACCTACCCGCACGACGGCTTCCAGACCCACGCCGACCTGCTGCGCCCGACGAGCCGCGGCCGCCTCTGGCTGTCGAACCCCCATCCCACCGTGCCGCCGCGCTTCGTCTTCAACTACCTGGAGACCCAGCACGACCGCGACGCCCTGCGCAACGCGGTGAAGCTGATCCGCGAGATCCACGCGCAGCCGGCACTCGCCCCCTACCGCGGTCCCGAGCTCGCCCCGGGCGAGTCCGTCCGCAGCGACGCCGAGATCGACGCCTGGATCCGCCGCACGGTCGAGACCGGCTACCACCCGGTCGGCACCTGCAAGATGGGGCCTGAGACCGACCGCACCGCCGTCGTCGATCCCGACTGTCGCGCGCACGGTCTGGCCGGCCTCCGTGTCGTGGATGCCTCGGTCATGCCGCGCGTCGTCAGCGGCAACACCAACGCCGCCACGATCATGATCGCCGAGAAGGCCTCGGACGCGATCCGCGGCGTCAGCCTCGCCGCCGCCGCCTGAAGATGTGCGGCTCGATCTCCGCCTGGGCCGCCGCCCCGTCGCCGGCCGCCAGCATGTCGCGTAGCCGGGTGTGCTGATCGACCAGGATCGGATCCGTCTTCTCGCTGCGGAACTCGCGCCCGAACACGATCAGCACGTGCCGGGCCAGAGCCTCCCACAGCATCGCCACGACATCGTTGCCGGAGGCCGCGATCATCGCCCTATGAAAAGCGAGATCGGCCTTGCTGGCATCGAGCCGCGCCTCTCGTGCCGCGGCCACGCGCATCGCGTCGATCAATCCGTCCAGCTCAGCGAGCAGTGCCGGCTCCGCCGCGTAGCGTGCCGCGGCGGCGGGCACCACGAGCCGCTCAAGGGCGATCCGCGCCTCGCAGATCCGGTCCACGCGGTCGTCGTCGAACGGCACGACATAGGTGCCCCGATGGGCCACCGCCTCGACGATGCCCTGCGCCTCCAGCAGCTTCAGCGCCTCGCGCAGCGGCACGCGGCTAACGCCGAGGCGGGCCGCGATCTCGCTTTCGACGAGCCGTTCGCCCGGCTCGATGGCACCGCCACCGATCGCATCGGTCAGGGTGTCGGCGATGCGCAGGGCGAGGCTGGGCACCGCTACCGGTGCGAGCAGCACCGAGCCGTCGGTCGGCAGCGGATAGATCGACATCCTGGCCTCGTTCTTGTGGGCCGAGTTGTAGACAGGTTGTGGTCACCGGCCAATCGTGCCGGGCGCACAGGAGGGCACGGGCGATGGCGGACCTGACCGGCAAGCGGGCACTGATCTGGGGCGGCGGCTCGGGTATCGGCCTCGGCTGTGCGCAGGCCATGCGCCATGCCGGTGCGAAAGTCGCTATCGCCAGCCGCAGCATCAAGCGCCTGGAGGAGGCCTCCGCCAAGCTCGGCCACTGCCCCTACGCCGCCGGCGACGCCACGGTCGAAGACGAGGTGCGGCGCGCCACGGCCACCACCGCCGCGGCCCTCGGCGGCATCGACATCCTGCTGATCAGCTCCGGCTGCGGCGGACCCACGCCCGCCGGCGCCACGTCGCTGGCCGAAGTCCGCCGCATCCTCGACGGCAACCTGCTTCCGGTCTTCCTCTGCACCGACGCCGCCCTGCCGCACCTCCTGGAGCGCGGCGGCTCGGTCATCGCCATCTCCTCGATGTACGGCCTCGTCGGCCAGTACGAGCGCCTCGCCTACTGTGCCGCCAAGTCCGGCGTCATCGGCATGGTCCGCTCCATGGCCCTCGACCTCGCCGAGCGCGGCGTGCGGGTGAACGCGCTCTGCCCCGGCTTCATCGAGACCGAACTCTCCCGCGAGGTCGTGGCGAAGGAGCCCGACCCCGAGGCCGTCCTCGCGTTCCGCCGCTCGATGCACCCGATCAAGCGCGCCGGCAGCACCGACGACGTCGCCTCGGCCGCCCTTTGGCTGGCCTCCGACGGTGCCAGCTGGGTCACCGGCCAAGCCATCCCTGTCGACGGCGGCTACACCATCCGCTGACCCGCTGCATCGGGGCCGTGGGCTCCCCATCTTCTAGCCCGTGGATGCCGTCCCCGCTCTGTTCGACCCCGTCGAGATCCGCCGCGTGCAGCGGCGCAACGACATGCGCTCGCTCGTCCTGGTGCTGACCGCCGTCGGCATCGGCTGCGTCGTCGTCCCGACCCCGTCCGCCCTCCTCCTCTATGTCGAGACCTGGGACGCCGAGCGCGCCCGAGCGCAGCTCGACGCCTACGAGCGCGAGAACCGCCCGCGCCCGCCCGTCCCGCTGCCGACCCGCCGCGCCCTGGTCGGCCTCGACGCCGCCCTCGCCTACGCCGCCGTCCTCACCTTCTTCTTCGCCGCCGACACCCGCCACGCCTTCGGCCTCGACTGGTCCGAGATCGGTGCCGCCATCGCCGGCCCGATCCGCGAGGGTGCCTGGTGGCGCACGGTCACGGCCCTCACGCTCCACGCCGACTTCGCCCACCTCGCCGGCAACATGATCGCCGGCGGCCTCATCTCCCTCGTGCTTTCGCAAATCCTCGGCCCTGGCCTCGCCTGGGCCGCGATCCTCCTGTCGGGTGCCCTCGGCAACGGCCTCAACATCCTGTTCCACGCCCCCGACTACGCCTCCGTCGGCGCTTCCACCGCCCTCTTCGGTGCCCTGGGCATCCTCTCCGGCCATCTCCGCCGCCGCCGCGTCCTCCCCTGGCGCGGCGGTGTCCACCACCTCGCCCCCATCGGCGGCGGCGTCCTGCTCCTGGCTTTCCTCGGCTTCGGCGGCGAGCGCACCGACGTCGGCGCCCACATGGCGGGCTTCGCCGTCGGCCTCCTCCTCGGCTGGCTCCTCGCCCACTTCGAGAAGCGCGTTCCCGAAGGACCGCGCGCCCAGTGGGCCTATGCAGGCAGCACGGTATTCCTGATCGCCCTCGCCTGGGCCCTGGCCCTGCACGCATCCGGCTGAGCCGACCCGATCGCCCGCTGGCGGGAGCCCTCACCGATGCTATGGTGATGCTCCGTCCACCATCTCCGCCAGCCGCCACCGGCGCAGGCGAACGAGGAGTGTCGTCATGCGCCCTGCGAAGATCGCGGTCCTGGCCGCCGCCCTGCTGCTGGCTCTTCCGGCCTATGCCCAGGACGACGCCCCGCTGGGGGAGCGCCTCGTCGACCAGATGAACCAGCTCTTCGGCCGGCATCCCGGCCTGCGCGCCATGCACGCCAAGGGTGTCGTCGTCGAGGGCACCTTCACGCCCTCGCCCGAGGCGGCGACGCTCAGCACCGCCAGCCTCTTCCAGGGCGGCACGACACCCGTCACCGCCCGCTTCTCGGACGGCACCGGCCTGCCCATGATCCCCGACGGCGACCCCAACGCCAACCCGCACGGCCTGGGCCTCCGCTTCCAGCTCGCCGACGGCGGCCAGCTCGACATGGTGACGAACTCGCTGCCCTTCTTCCCCGTCGCCGACGGCGAGACTTTCCTGGCTCTCCTCCAGGCGGTCGCCGCCAGCGGCCCCGGCACCCCGAAGCCGACGCCCCTGGAGCGCTTCGTCGCCGACCACCCCAGCGTGCCTGCGGCGACGGGTGGCCTCGCCACGCCCGCCGGCTACGGCCGCGAGACCTACAACGGCATCAACGCCTTCGTGCTGGTCGACGCCAAGGGCGAGCGCCGCCCTGTCCGCTTGCGCCTCGACCCCGTCGCCGGCGACGCCGACCTCGGCCGCGAGGAGGCCGCCAAACAGCCCCCGGACTTCCTGGCCGACGGCCTGATCGCCGACTTGGCCAAAGAGCCCGTCCGCTTCCGCCTCCTGGCCCAACTTGCCGCTCAAGGCGACCAGACCACCGACCCCTCGAAACCCTGGCCCGCCGACCGGCCGCTGGCCCTCCTCGGCGAGATCGCGCTCACCCGTCCCGCCGCCGACCAGGCCGCCGCCGCGCGCGACCTCATGCTGCTCCCCAGCAACCTGACCGACGGCATCGAGCCCTCCGACGACCCGATGATCGACGTCCGCGACGAGACCTACGCCGTCTCCTTCAGCCGCCGATCGGAATGAGGACCGGGCGGCCGCCCCGTCAGGCGCCGGCCGGCATGCCCGCCGGGCGTGCCGCCCGCGACAGGAAGCTCTGGTTGACGGGGCTATGCGGCTTCAGCGCCAGCCGCTCGTTGGCGATCGCCTCGGCCATGGCGGTGAGCCCGCCGCGGACGGTCGCCTCGGCCAGCGTCCAGTCGATGATGTCCCGCTGCGCGTGGCTGCCGCCGAAGCTGTTGGCGATGTGCCGCGAGTCGTACAGCCGGTCGGCCGCGGTCGCGTAGTCGCCGCGCCAGAATGCGGCGAAGCCTTCGACGAGCGGGACGGCGGTGACCTTGCCCCAGGCGCCGACCTCGGTGTCGTCGGCGCTGGTCCGGTAGCTGGCGAGGATCCGCTCGACCTCGCTCTCCCGGCCGGCACCCAGATAGGCCATCACCGCATGCCAGTCGTTGAAGGGATAGGTGCGCCCGTCGGCATGGGCGTCCCAGGCGCCGGCCAGCTCGCTCCACCGGTCGCCGACGTCGTAACCGGACAAATGGAGCCGCCACAGCAGGGCGGACGCATCGACCATGTCGAGTGCCACGGCACTCCGGTCACGCCGGATCGGCCCGTCATAGAGCGCCAGCACCTCGTCCCCCTGACCGAGGTCGAGGTGATAGAGCGCGTGATGCCACCAGTTGTGGATCCTGAAGAAGTTGTCGTCGCCCGACCAGTGCGGTTCGCGGGCGATCATCCAGCCGATGCCGTCCTCGGCCCGGCCCTGCATCTCCATGACGTGGGCCACGGCGTGGTGGGCCCAGCTGTCCTGCGGCCGCATGTCGACCGCCTGCCGGCCGACGGCCTCGGCGCGGGCATAGTCGCCGGTCTCCTCGAGACCGAAGGCATGCATGCCGAGCAGGATCGAGTAGCCCGGCACATCCGGCGTCCACTTCGGCAGCGCCCGGGCGATGCGATCGCGGAGGCCGCGGGCACTGGCGCGGTAGAAGTCCATGAGATGCCCCGACTGCAGTGCCACGAGGTCGTGCGGATAGGCGGCGTTGTGCCGGTCGAGTGCTGCGGCGGCACCCGTCCATCGACCCGCGAGGAGGAGATCGAGTGCGGCCGCGTGCGACGCCTCCCGGTCGGACAGCGGCATCGACATGAGTTCGGCGACGATCTCACGCGCGGCCCCGGTCGCTGCCGGCTCGGTGGCCAGGCCGAACAGATGGGCCTTCAGGATATGCGCCATCGCGAACCCGGGTGCGGCCTCGATCGCCTGGTCGAGCAACCCGATCGGGTCGCCGCGGTAGACGTTGAACGCGTCCAGGGCCTGATCGAAGAGATCGGCGGCGGCTTGCGTCGCACCCGTGAGCTCGTTTCCCTGCCTGTCGGTCGTCACAGCTGTCATCTCCGTTCGGCGATGTGTTCACTGTCGGGCCTACGTGCTCCGTCACCGCCATCGCACCCGTTCGGCGACGGCGGTGCGGTCCCGGAGCGAGGCCAGGATGCGCCTAGCTTGTGGCCGCCAGAATGCGCTCCGCAACCATCTCCTGCAGCCGCCAGAGATTGGCGTCGCGGATGCCGATGGCGTCCAGCTGTTCGACCGTGTTGTAGAGATACTCGGCGCAGGAGCCCCAGTGTCCGATCGCCGTCGCCAGGATGTCGGCCACCTCGGGCAGCGGCAGTCTTCCCGCATAATCGGGATGCCGGCGGTTCGCCGCGAAGCCGAGGGCGCGGAGAGGGCCGTCCGTCGTCCGAACCAGCAGCCAGCACGGCACGTTGTTCGAGTGCCTGTAGTCCATTTCCCGGCGCAGGATCTCGCCCAGCCGCTCGGCCGCATGCGTCGCCGGAATCCGATACAGCACGCCCCGGCACTGTCCGCCTCGGTCCAGCGCCATCATCAGGCCCGGCTGCTCCGGCGTGCCGCGCCAGCGGCTCAGGCGCAGGCAGAACGAGCGATGCCATCCCGGCGCCACGCCTCGCCGTTGCTCGGCCACCTCGCAGGCGGGGTTCCAGATGAGCGAGCCATAGGCGAACAGCCAGAGATCCTGGCCGGCGCCGTTCCGGTCCAAGAGGCTTTCCCCGAGACGGGCGAAGTCCTCATCGGTGAGTTCGACGCAATCCGGATCCGGCCCTGAGTCCTCGATGGGTCGGTGGACCCACTCCACCAATGCAGCGGTCAGCCTCGGCCGCATGCGCGCATTCCCCAGAACCTAGGAGCAGAATAGCGCGTCGCCCTTTGCGCACAAGCAGACGGTGCTGCCTCCGTTTCGGATGCGTCCATTGGCGACGGCCCGAGCGGTCCGCCGAATTAAGAGCGGCCGAAAGATGTAATTTGACGCCGTAGCGGTCTGCTGCCAATGAAGCATAATTGTCGCCAAGGTTGAGAGTCGGAAGACAAATTCCCCACATGGGAAAGACCGGGGCCGTGCCGAAGCGCATCGCTTACCAACGCCCGAGGACGGCGCGTCGGGAGCAGGAGCGGTCTGGCATCCCCTCTCCGGCTTGGCCTGCGGACGGGTTCGACTGCGCTCCCTCGGCACGTTACCTGCTCGACCGACCGCTCGCCGATCGTGGTGAGGGCCGCTGACCGGATGGTCGAACTCGCGGTAAGGCCGCCCGCTTCCAATCCGGCCGCAACCAGCTTGGAAACGGTCGCTCGCCTCGCTGCAGCCCGCCTGGAGAGCCTGGGCATCAAGTGGCGGCCCATGGCGGCGCGCCACGGACTGACGCTCGCCGACGAGCCGGTGGACGGCCAGCGGATCTCGACCTGCCAGGAAAACGCCTTTCTGGAAGAGGCTGCGCAGGCCTCGCGCGACGGCCTGTTCGCCTGGCGGCTCGGCGATATGCGTCTCAGGGACTTCGGCCTGATCGGCTACGCCGTACTGAATGCGCCGACGGTCGCCGACGCGCTGAGCACCCTGGCATTACTGGTCCCGAGCGCCTGCGAGGCCGTCAGCTATGTCACCGTCACGGACGATGGCGTTGCGACCTTCGTTCGTACCTGCTCGGACATGTTCCCCAACAGCGTCTTCGGGCTGCGGCGCATGTTCAATATCCTCGAGGAACTGGTCGGTCCGGAGTTCACGCCGCTCCGTGCCGGGTTGGCATGCCCAGACGGTGGGCATTGCGAGCGGCTCGCCGCGCAGATCGCGGCGCCCTTGAGTGCCGATCTGAGTTTCGCCTTCGTCAGTTTTCCAGCTCGCTACTTGCGGGCAAGGATTGCGGGTGCCGACATTCGTCTGGCCGAGACACTGCGACCCTATTGGGAGCGCCAGGCAGCGGGCTTCGATTCGATGCACACCGTCCAGCACAGCCGCTTGGCAGGGGCTCTGATGCAGACCCTGCATCATGGCGTACCGACCGTCGGCGAGCTCGCCGACAACCTTCATGTCGGTCGTGCCAAGCTCGAAGCTCAGCTGAGCCCTCTGGGCGGCTACCGGCTTTTCGTCGACGACGTGCGGCGTCGACTGGCGAAGGAGATGATCCGCCGGACCTCGCTGCCGCTGTCGTTCATCGCCGAACGGCTGGGTTACTCGGAGCCCGCCGCGTTCTCTCACGCCTACCGGCGCTGGACCGGAGAGGCGCCGGGGGCGGACCGCAGCCTGCAGATGTCGCCGGTCGACGACCGCACGCCGACGGCCGCCGGACCGAAGACATGAACGCGACATCGATCAAGCACGGTGAGCTGTCGCAACAGGCGAGCTCCCACGATGCCCTGGTGCGGCGCTGCACCGAGGAGATGGAGCGGCGCGGCATCGCATGGCACCCCTTGGCCCTCAGCCACGGCATCACGCTTCGTCCCCCGCCGGCCGAGGGTGCGCGCCTGTCCGTCCGCAGCGAGCAGGCCATGCTCCGCGACGCCGAGCGGTTGACGGGCGACAGTTTCCTGGGCTGGACGCTGGGTCGGTTCGAGCTGCGCGACCTCGGGGTGTTCGGTTACGCCGTCCGCAGCGCGCCCGATCTCCGCGCGGCGCTGCACATCATGGTCGAGATGTTCGGTCTGCTGTCGGAGGGCCCTCAGCTCGTCTTCGAGGAGAGTGGCGGCGAGGCGACGCTCGCCAGCACGGTCGACCTAGGCAACGCCATCAATCAGGTCGGCCTGCGAATGACGCTGGCCCATCTGCGGGAGCTGACGGGTCCGGAGTTCCGTCCCCTGCGGGCCGGGCTGCCCGAGACGGACCCGGACATTCTGGTGGGCCTGTGCGAGCGTGCCGGCACGCGGATCGAGTCCACCAGCGAGACCTCTTCGTTCGTCACCTTCAGCGCCGACACGCTCGACCGGCCGCTGCCCGATGCGGATCATGGCCTTGCCCAGGTGATGCGCAGGATCTGGGACGACGAGCGGCAGCGGCTGCAGTTGCGGACAACGTCCCTCCTTCGCCTGCAGCGCGCGATCATGTCGGTGCTGCCGGAAGGACAGCCAAAACTGGAGCGGATCGCGGAGACCATGGGCCTGTCGAAACGTGAGCTACGCTTGGAAATGCGATCGCTCGACACCAACCTGCCCCGAGCGACGGACCTGATCCGCGCGGGATTGGTCGATCGGCTTCTCGCCGAGCCCGGCATGACGCTCGAACGCGCCGCGAAGGCTCTGGGCTACGGCGAACCGGCGGCGCTGACGCGCGCCCATCTTCGCTGGCGCGGCGTTCCGCCCATCGTCTCCGGCGTCCGCAGTCCTGTTCGCGTGGTGCCGGAGGAAGCCGGCAGTTGGGTGGCCCATAGCAGTCGGCCGTCATGAGAACCCGGGCCGGAGCAGCACGCCGGCTCGCGCGACGACGCTGAGCATCCCTGAGCCGCGCTGGGGAAGCGCTGCTACCCTTCGGGCTACCGTTGACTCGTGCCTGAAATAGGCATATAATCCTTATCCATGGATGACACCCCCTACCGCCTCGACCCCGAGTTCCGCGCCGGCCGCAAGAAGCGCCGCCTCGTGCGGCTCATGGCATTGGGTGCCACCGCCGCGAAAGCGGCAGCCAAGCTCAACATCACCGACGCCGAGCTCGACGCCTTCACCAAGGATCCGGACCTGCCGGACATGGTCGAGGCCTATCGCGAGATGTACGGCCTGCCCGAGGAGGAGATCCTCCGCCGCCTGCGCGACCTCGCGATCAAGATCCTGGTCGAGTCGGTCGAGGAACGCGATCCCAAGGTCTGCGCCTGGTTCTTCCGCGAGCTGCAGCACGCCCGCAATCCCTGCGTGACGCTGGCGAAGTCCGTCATGCGCGCCCAGGAGCGGGCGGCGCGCGAGGCCGCGGAGGCCGAGGCACCCAAGCCACCGCCCAAGGTGAAACGGGTGGTTTATCCGCCGCGCCCGTACGACGACCTGGAAGCGCTCCGCCACCGCATCACCGTCCGCCTGCGCGATCAGCTCATCGTCGCGGCGCAGGAAAAGGCGCGGGACGAAGCAGAGGCGAAAGCTGCCGCCGGCGAGCCGAAGACAACGGCGCGTCCTGTCCAGACGCCACCCGCCCGACCGGCCCTGACGCGTAGGATGGAGACCCAGGTCGAACGCGACATCCGCCGCGTCACGGCGAAGCTGCTGGGGAGGCGCGTGCCGGATCTCGACTTCGACACGTCGTAAGCGCGCCGCACGCGCGACCTCCGTCCGACCGGTCCACCTCCAACCCCCTTATCGCTCTTCCACCAGCCCCCAGCCGATCCAAGGCTGTCCGGGGCCGTTCCCGATTCCACCTTCCTGAACTGACCCGTGGGGGCACGGGGGAGCGCGGTGCGCTCCCCCGCCTCTCTTTCCCCGTGCACCGCACCGACCGTTGCGATATCCGCCGGGTCGACCGACCGGGAGGTGTCGCATGGATCCGAAGCCGCTGCGTTTCGACACGCTGGCCCTGCATGCGGGGCAGGTGGTGGATCCGGCGACCGGGGCGCGGGCGGTGCCGATCTACCAGACCTCGTCCTACGTCTTCCGCGACACGGACCATGCGGCCGGCCTGTTCAACCTGGAGCGGGCCGGGCACATCTACAGCCGGATCTCGAACCCCACCGTCGCCGTGCTGGAGGAGCGGGTTGCGGCCCTGGAGGGCGGGGTGGCAGCCGTGGCGACGGCCAGCGGGCAGGCGGCCCTGCATCTGATCGTCGCGACGCTGATGGGGGCCGGCGGGCACATCGTGGCGGCGCGCAATCTCTATGGCGGCAGCATCAACCTGCTGCGCCTGACACTGCCGCGCTTCGGTATCGAGACCACCTTTGTCGACCCGCGCGACCCTGCGGCCTTTGCCGCCGCCATCCGCCTGGAGACGCGGCTCGTCTATGGCGAGGTCGTGGGCAATCCGGGCCTGGAGGTGCTGGATCTGCCGGCCGTCGCCGAGGTGGCGCACGCGCATGGCCTGCCCTTCGCGGTCGACAGCACTTTCACCCCGCCGGCCCTGATCCGCCCGATCGAGCACGGTGTGGACATCGTCATGCACTCGGCCACCAAGTGGCTGGGCGGGCACGGCCTCGCCATCGGCGGCATCGTCACCGACGCCGGCCGCTTCGACTGGATGGCGTCCGACAGGTTCCCGACGCTGAGCGAGCCCTATGCCGGCTACCAGGGTGTCACCTACGCCGAGACCTTCGGCCCGGCTGCATTCGCCGCCCGTGCCCGGACCGAGGGGGTGCGCGACTTCGGCGCCTGCATGGCGCCGCAGAACGCCTTCTACATCCTGCAGGGGATCGAGACCCTGCCGATGCGGATGGAGCGGCACATTGCCAACACGGCGAAGGTGCTGGACTTCCTGAAGTCCAACCCTGCAGTGACCTGGGTGCGCCATCCGAGCCTGCCGGACCATCCGGATCATGCCCTGGCGCAGAAGCTGCTGCCGAAGGGGGCTTGCTCGATCGTCAGCTTCGGCGTGGCCGGCGGACGGCAGGGCGGCGCCCGCTTCATCGAGGCCTGCAGGCTCGCCTCGCACCTCGCCAATGTGGGCGACGCCAAGACGCTCGTCATCCACCCGGCTTCGACGACGCATCTGCAACTCGGCGACGAGCAACTGCAGGCGGTGGGCCTCAGCGACGACACGATCCGCCTCTCTGTCGGCCTCGAGGACCCGGCCGACATCCTGGACGATCTGGGCCGCGCCCTGCGCGCGGCGCAGAAGGGGTGACGCCCATGGCCACCCCCGCCCCCGTCTTCGTCTCGACCTATGGCCGCACGGCCGTTCGCGGCCAGGAGACCGTCATCCTGGTCCACGGCGCCGGCATGGACCAATCCGTGTGGCTGCTGCAGGGCCGCTATCTCGCCTTCCACGGCTGGAACGCTCTGGCCGTCGACCTGCCGGGCCACGGCCGCTCGAAGGCGCAGCCGGTACTGACCTCGATCCCCGCCATGGCCGACTGGCTGGCCGAGCTGATCGCCTCGATCGACCAAGGCCCCGCCACCCTGATCGGCCACTCGATGGGTGCCCTGGCCTCGCTCTGCACGGCCGCCCGCCATCCCGAGCGCGTGGCACGCCTGTGCCTGCTGGGTGCCGCCGCCTCGATGCCGGTGCACCCGGCTCTCCTGGAGCTCACCGCCGCCGGCGACCCCAAGGGTGTCGGCCTCATCTGCGACTGGGCCTTCGGCACCCGCGCTCAGCTCGGCGGCAACGCCCAGCCCGGCGGCTGGCTCGTCGGCACCGCGAAGAGCCTCCTGCTCCGCGGCAGCGAGGCCGTGCTCGACAGCGACCTCCGCGCCTGTGCCGCCTATGCCGACGGCCCGGCCGATGCCGCCCGCGTGCGCTGCCCGACGCTGCTGGTCCTGGGGAGCGACGACAAGATGACCCCAGCCAAGGGCGGGTATGCGCTGGCGAAGCTGATCCCGGGTGCCAGGACCGTCGAGATCCAGGAGGCCGGTCACATGATGATGGTGGAGACGCCGGAAGCGGTGCGCGAGGCGCTCACGGGTTTTCTTCGGGCTCCTTCGCCCGCGACCTGAGCTCGAATTTCTGGATCTTGCCCGTCGCCGTCTTCGGCAGGGCGCCGAACACGATCCGGGTGGGTGCCTTGTAGTGGGCCATGTGCGCCCGGCACCAGGCGATGATCTCGGCCTCCTCGGCCGCAGCCCCGGGCTTCAGCGTGACGAAAGCGCAGGGCGTCTCGCCCCAGCGCTCGTGCGGCATGGCGACGACGGCCGCCTCCATCACGGCCGGGTGGCGGTAGAGCGTCTCCTCCACCTCGAGCGAGGAGATGTTCTCCCCGCCCGAGATGATGATGTCCTTCGCCCGGTCCTTCACCTCGGCGTAGCCGTCCGGGTGGCGCACGGCGAGGTCGCCCGTATGGTACCAGTCGCCCCGGAAGGCCTCGGCGGTGGCGGACGGGTTCTTGAGATAGCCCTTCATCAGCGTGTTGCCGCGCAGCATGATCTCGCCCATCGCCTGCCCGTCCTGGGGTACGGGCTCCAGGGTCTGCGGGTCGGCCACCTGCATCTCGGCCATGGTCGGGTAGTTCACCCCTTGCCGCGCCATCAGCGAGGCGCGCTCGGTCATGGCCATGTCCGGCCAGTCCGCCTGCTCGATGCAGACGGTGGCGGGGCCGTAGCTCTCGGTCAGCCCGTAGAGGTGGGTGACGCGGAAGCCCATACCCTCCATCGCCTCGATCACGGCACTTGGCGGCGAGGCGCCCCCGGTCGCCACCTCGACCTTATGGGCGAAGCGCCGCTTCGCCTCGGCCGGCGCATGGATCAGCGTCGTCAGCACGATCGGCGCTCCGCAGAGATGGGTCACCTTCTCCTCGTCGATCAGGCGGAAGATGACGGCCGGATCGACCTTGCGCAGGCAGACATGCGTGCCGCCGACGGCCGTCACACCCCAGGTGTAGGTCCAGCCGTTGCAGTGGAACATCGGTAGCGTCCACAGATAGACCGAGCGCGTGCCGAGGCCGAAGACGAGCGCATTGCCCATCGCGTTCAGGAAGGCGCCGCGATGGTGGTAGACGACACCCTTCGGGTTGCCGGTCGTGCCAGAGGTGTAGCAGAGCGAAAGGGCATCCCACTCGTCCGCCGGCGGGCTCCAGGCGAACCCGGGATCGCCCGTCGCCAGCAGTTCCTCGTAGGTCATCCTTCCCAGCCGCTCGCCGGGGCCGGCGGGGTCGACGATGTCGATGACGATCGGCGGCTTGGCGAGGGTCCGCACCGCGGCCTTCATGACCGGCGCCCACTCGGTGTCGGTCAGCAGCACCTTCGCCTCGCCGTGCTCCAGGATGAAGGCGATCGAGGGTGCGTCGAGACGGATGTTGAGCGCGTTGAGCACTGCACCCGTCATCGGGATGCCGTAATGCGCCTCCAGCATCGGCGGGATGTTCGGGCACATCACGGCCACGGTGTCGCCCTTACCCACGCCCAGGCGCTCCAGGGCGCTGGCAAGCCGGCGGCAGCGGGCGTCGACCTCCGACCAGGTGAGGCGCTGGTCGCCGTAGACCACACCCGTCCGCTTGGGGAACACGCCGGCCGCCCAGGTGAGGAAGTCGAGCGGGGTGAGCGGCCGGTAGTTCGCGCGCCCGCGCTCCAGGCCGGTGTCGAAGATGCTGCCCGCCGCCATGTCGTCCGCCATCCCTTGGGCGACCCGGCGTCGCCGTCGCTCAGGAAGCCGGGAGCGCCTCGGCTTGTCCAGGGGCGGTGGACTCCCACGGCCGGCGGTGCTGCGAGCGCACCAGGGCCGCGGCAATGGTGAGGACGAGGATCAGCACCGTCGCGTGGTAGATCGCGTTGAAGAAGTTCTGCAGGCAGCACTCGGCCAGGATGTCGGCGGCGACGATCAGGATCAGCGTGCGCCGGACGGGATCGTCGTCGAGGTCCGCGGCCCGTAGTGCTGTCCCCAGAAGCTGGGCCACGAGGCAGGCCACCAGCAGGAGGCCCAGTGGTCCCGCCTCGACGAGGAAGCGGACGAACTCGTTGTGCGGCCACTCCAGGAGGCTGTCGCCGTCGATCTCCGGCCGCCCGTCGGCCAGCTTCTCGCGGACGGCACCCAGGCCCAGGCCCATCGGCCTGTCGGCCAGCATCGACAGCCATTGCCGGATGCTGACCCACCGGCCGGAGCTGTAGTCGTCATTGCCGACGCCGATCAGCCGCAGGACGAGGGAGTCGCTGACAAGCAGGCTGCCGATGCCCAGGACAAGGGCGATGCAGCCGAGGACCAGCAGGTTCCGCCGCAGTTGCGTGCCGCGGTCGGGTGCCACGATCCAGGCGAGACAGGCGTAGAAGAACAGCGCCGCCAGGGTCGTGCGCGAGGCGCTGAGCAGCAGCATGCCGAGCGCCATGGCGGCGACCACGGCCGTCACGATCCTGTCGCGCCCGGTGACGGTCGGGAAGCGGGCGGCGGCGAGGACCAGGGCGATCAGCGACAGGCTGCTGTGCATGACGACCGAGCCCGTCGGATCGTAGCGGACGATGCCTTCGTAACCGCGGGCGACGACGGCCGGCTCGGCCAGGGTCTGATAGAGGAAGGTGCCCGTCACGTAGACGGCGAGCAGGCGCCAGACGAAGAGGACGAAGTCCGTGCCGTCGAACGAGCGGACGAGGTTCGGTGCGGCCAGGATAACGAGGATCGGCAGGACGATTTTGTAGTCGATCGGATCGACCGTGCTGAAGGAGTCCACCAGCCCGACGGCCGGCAGCAGGACCAGGACGAGCACGGTGAGCCCCGACGGTCGCGGCATGGTCGGGCGGAACAGGAAGGGGAAGAGCAACAGGATGGCGACGAGCAGAGAGAAGAGGACGATGCGCTGGCTCTCCAGGCCGAGTGCCGCGGCCGTCGAGGAGGATAGGGCTGCGAAGGCGCAGACCAGGACGAGGAGCAGTCGGGCCATGGCCCATCCGTCGCAGGAAAATGTTTGACCTGAACTCGCGTTCTGGTTGAAATATGCGGCGATGTCCACGCCCAAGGTGAAGCATTTCCCGATCCAGCCGAGCTGGCCGCCGGCGGCCCGCGCGATGCAGAGCTGCGCCTTCATCCTGGCGGCCAACTGGGTGTTCCAGGGCATGCGCGGCATGGACCGGAAGGAGCTCGGGTTCCGGCTGGGGTTGGAGGCGCTCGTTGCCTTTCTCATCGCGAGCGTTCTCATTGCTCACGAGATAGGTGCCGAGCCCGCGGCGATACTTGCGCTGCTCCTTGCCCACACAGCGAGCTTTCTCTTCAACGGCCAGCTCTGGGTCTGCGCCCGCTACTGTCGCGCCTGGCATCGGGATCCGGCCACGCTAGAAGCGGCATTTCTCGACATCGTTCGCGAACTGCGGCGTCAACCTTGGCTCGACGAGGCGGTGGCGATCGGCTCGCGCGGCGACCGCGGTGCCGTGCGCGGCGACCGATCGGACCTGGACGTGCGGATCGTAGTTCCCGAAGGCATTGAGGGACTGGTGCGCGCCAATCTCCTGCTGATCCGCCTCCGCACTGAAGCACTTCTCGGCCGCATCCCGCTCGACATCTACGCCTATGACGAGCCGCGCTCGCTCGACCGGTTCGACCAGCGGGAGCGGCTGCTCGTGCTACTTGACCGGCGCGGTCGGCTGGAGCGGCGCTATCCGCAGCGGGTCAGCGGGCAGGCATGATCGAGCGACGGCGGGTCTGCCTCGCCTATTCGCCGGGCGGCCATCGCGCCGAACTGGACCGGGCGCTGCAGGGCATCGAGTTCACCGACTGCTTCCACGTCACCTTCGCGAGCGGGCGCGAGCCGGCCGGACCCCGGACCTACTTCATCGAGCACCCGCGCCGGTCTCTCCGGCGCACCCTGCGCGCCTTCACGGACGCTTGGCGGGTCCTGCGTCGCGAGCGGCCGGAGGTCGTGATCTCCACCGGCGCCGACGTGGCCGTGCCGGTCGTGTTGGTGGCCGCAGCCATGGGCTGCACGACCGTCTTCGTCGAGACGGGCGGCACGATCGACGCCTCGCTCTCGGGGCGGCTCACCTACCCGTTCGTCGATCTCTTCATCATCCAGTGGCCGGAAAAGCTCGCCGCCTTCCCACGCGCCGTCCTGGCGGACGGCCTGCTGCTTTGATCTTCCTCAGCGTCGGCACCTTCATCGCGGGCTTCGACGATCTGGTGGCGGCGACCGATCGGGCTGCGGCACTGCTCGGCCTGGAGGGCTCGGCCCAGATCGGTCACTCGGCCGTCCAACCAAGCCATCTGACGTGGCAGCGCTTCTACTCGGCCGACGACATGCGATCCGAGATGCAGCGGGCGGGCATCGTCGTGTGCCACGGGGGCATGGGCATTCTGGGCGACGCCATGCGCGCCGGATGTCGCATTCTCGCTGTTCCGCGGGTCGGTGAGACGCGAGCCGACCACCCCGCCAACGACCAGTCGGCCTTCCTGCGGCACCTGGCCGAGCTGCAACCGATCCAGGTCTGCGAAGGCCCTGACGACGTGCTGCCGATGCTCGCAGCCATGCTGGATGAGGCGGACGCCCGGATCGACTACCGGCTGGGCTCCAACGTGCCCGACCTGATCGCCGGCTTCCTTCAGTCCCTACCGGCTTCCTCGTCGAAGCCACGGCGATGGCTATAGTAGGCGAGGCGCATCAGGCCGACGCCCACCAGCACCGTCAGGCCGATACCGAGCCCCATCGCGATGATGCCCTGCGTGCTGATCTCGGTACCTTCGAGTGACGACCAGAGATACCAGGCGACGGCGGCGGTGGCGCCGACCAGCAGAACGGAGACGACGACCGCCAGGATGCCGCTGCGCGACGCGCGAGGGGACATTCGCATCGAGGGGCTCAGCCACTAGGGTGCGCCCTCGACCCGAGCCGGTCTCGCACGCGCTGGATCCCGCATGTCCTCATCACCTTCGCCACAGGCCCGGCGCCATACAGACGTCATCGCCGAGACCGTCAACCTCGCCGGATCGCGGGTCCTGGAGGTCGGCTGCGGGTCTGGCCAACTGCTCCGCTGGATCCAGCGCAAGGCGGCCCTGGCCGTCGGCGCGGACCCCGATGCGGAGCAGATCGACCGGGCTAGACAGGAAGGCACTCCATTCCTCGTACGCTCGGCCGGCGAGAGGCTGCCGTTCGCCGATGCGAGCTTCGACGTGACGTTGTGGTTCAACAGCCTCCATCACGTGCCCGTTCCGTTACAGCGGCGGGCGATCGAGGAGTCGGTCCGGGTGACCCGGTCCGAAGGGTCGGTGCTGGTGATCGAGCCCGAAGCCGCAGGGCCTTGGTTCGAACTCGTGAAGCTCGTGGAGGACGAGACGGAGGTCCGTGCAGCCGCTCAGGCGGTGCTCGACGATCCGCCGCCCGGCCTGGAGAGGCGGGCTGCGTCGACCTATGCCAGCCGGGTGGTCGAGGAGTCGGCCGAGGCGGCCGGCCGGCGGTTCCTGGCCGCGAACCCGGAGCGGGCCGAGGCACTCGTGACCCAAATGGAGGCATTGGGCGAGCGTTTCGCTGCCCTCGGCACGCGGACCGATAGCGGATGGGCCTTCGACCAGCCGATGCGGCTGCACCACTTCAGGCGGCGCTGAGGCCGACGCCCATTGGCAGTGGGGCAGCGACCGCCTACAGCCGGGCGCAGGAAGGGTGCCCCAGTGCGGAATCTGATGCGTCGATGAGCGTGAGCCCGGCCGAGTTCACGAGTGGCATGCGGCGGCTCGCCGCCGGCATCACGATCGTCACCGTGGCCCACGAAGGCCGCTCGGGTGGGCTGACGGCGACCGCCGTGACCTCCCTCACGGCACAGCCGCCGCGGCTTCTCGTCTGCGTCAATGTGGATGCCGAGGCGCACGCCATGATCACGGCCGCTCGATCTTTCGCCGTGAACGTCCTGGCCGAGCCGCATGCCGCCCTGGCCGAGCGGTTCGGCGGCCGGACCGGCGTGTTCGGACAGGAGCGGTTCCAGGCCGGCTCGTGGACCACGCTGGAGACGGGAGCACCGATCCTCGCCGATGCGCTGGCCGTCTTCGACTGTACGCTGGAGAAGGAGATGGCGGCCTCCACCCACACCATCTTCATCGGCGACGTGGTCGCGACGGCGATGGGCGAAGGCCGCCCGCTGCTCTGGGCGAACGGCGGCTTCGCCGGGATCAGCCACCCACGGAGCTGAGCAGGCCGCGCATGCGGTGAGCACTCTCCCAGGCGAGGATCGCCCGCTTGCGCTCGACACCCCACTGGTAGCCGCCGAGGCCGCCCGTCTCGCGGATCACGCGGTGGCAGGGGATGAGGACGCCCAGGCGGTTGCGGCCGCAGGCGGTGCCGACAGCGCGCACGGCCGAGGGATGGCCGATGTCGCGCGCGATGGCGGCGTAGCTGGCGGTCTGGCCTTCCGGGATCCGCATCAGCGCCCGCCACACCTGGACCTGGAAAGGCGTTCCTTTGACCAGAACCGACAGCGGCTCGTCGGTGCTGTCAGCGGCGAAGGCGCGCTGGGCGGTGGCGGCGGTGCCGTCCTGGTCGTGGACCAGACGGCTCAGAGGCCAGTCGGCCTGGGCCTCGGCGACGGCCGCGTCGAGCGACTGGGTGCCGAGGAACACCAGCCGCGCCAGTCCGCGTGGGCTGGTGACGAAGAGCGCGTTGCCGAAGGGAGTCGGGTGCACGCCCCAGCGCAACTCGAGATCGGCACCCTTGGCCTTGTACTCGCCGGGGGTCATCGCCTCGAAATTGAGGAACAGGTCGTGCAGCCGCGAGCCGCCGGAGAGGCCCACTTCGTAGGCCGAGCCCAGCACGCTCTCCGAGCCGCGCAGCAGGGTCTTCGCGTGCTCGACGGTCAAGAGGCCCAGGAACCGCTTCGGGCTGAGGCCCGCCCAGCGCTGGAAGACGCGCTGGGCGTGCGCCGGGCTCAGGCCCATCGCGTCCGCCACGTCCTCCAGCGAGGGCTGGTCCAGCCGGTTGGCGTCGATGTAGCGGATCGCCCGCTCGACCCGCGTGTAGTCCTGGCTCCGCTCGGCAACGATCTGCATCTTCGTCTCCACCGTCTCGTCCGGCATCGACTTAAGCGCCCGTCGAGCCGCCGCCGACCCGGTTCTTGCGGTGCTCTTCGAGGGCGGTCTGGTGGAGCTGGAGCGAGGGCCGGCCGAAACAGCAGAAAATCACCCGCTGGAGGGTGCCGGGGGTCGCAGCGAACGACGCGACGGTGCTGACGGCGATGGTGGCGGCCCGTTCCGCGGGAAAGCCGTAGATGCCGGTCGAAATGGCGGGAAAGGCGACCGAGGCCAAGCCGTGGTCGAGGGCGAGGCCGAGGCTCGAACGGTAGCAGCTCGCCAGCAGCCGGTCCTCGTCCGCGTCGCCGCCCCGCCAGACGGGGCCTACGGTGTGGATGACGTGGCTTGCCGGCAGGCGGTAGCCGCGGGTCAGGCGTGCCTCGCCGGTCGGGCAGCCGCCGAGCGTGCGGCATTCGGCCAGGAGTTCCGGTCCGGCGGCGCGGTGGATGGCGCCGTCGACCCCGCCGCCGCCCAGGAGCGAGCTGTTGGCGGCATTCACGATGGCATCGACCGCGAGGGTCGTGATGTCGGCATCGATAGCCTCCATCAGCATGGAACCAATGCCTCCCATGCCTCCCGGTCGCGTTTACTCGCCGGAAGCCCCCTGTTAGAAGCGGCGTCGCCCAAAGTTGCCGCCGTATCCGCAGGATCCTGGCCCATGAAGTTGATCGCCGGCAACAGCAATCGCCCCTTGGCCGAGGCGATCGCCGCTTCGCTCCGTGTCGATCTGACGAAGGCGACCGTGCATCGGTTCGCCGATATGGAAATTTTTGTAGAGATCCACGAGAACGTCCGGGGCGAGGACGTCTTCATCATCCAGTCGACGTCCTACCCGGCGAACGACAACTTGATGGAGCTGCTCGTCATCATCGACGCGCTGAAGCGGGCTTCGGCGCGGCGGATCACAGCGGTCGTCCCCTATTTCGGCTATGCGCGGCAGGACCGGAAGCCCGGACCCCGGACGCCGATCTCGGCGAAGCTCGTCGCCAATCTCATCACCACGGCGGGCGCCCACCGGGTGCTGACGATGGAGTTGCACGCCGGGCAGATCCAGGGCTTCTTCGACATCCCGGTCGACAATCTCTTCAGCACGCCGCTGATGGTCCCGGACATGCGCAACGCGCTGGGTGTCGACAATCTCGTCATCGTCTCGCCCGACGTGGGCGGCGTCACCCGGGCCCGCGGCTTCGCCAAGCGCCTTGACGTGAGTCTGGCCATTATCGATAAGCGCCGCGAACGTGCCGGTGTCTCCGAGGTCATGAACGTGATCGGCGACGTCAGGGGCATGCGGGCGGTGCTGGTCGACGACATCGTCGACAGCGGCGGAACTCTCTGCAACGCGGCCGACGCTCTGCTCGAAGCGGGGGCGATATCCGTTCAGGCCTATTGCACGCACGGCGTGCTGTCGGCCGGGGCGGTCGCCCGGATCGCGGCGAGCAGCCTGGACAAGCTGGTCATCACCGACAGCATCCGGGCCAGCGAAGGTGTCCGCGTCACGGAGAAGATCCGCGTCCTGTCCGTGGCCCAGCTGATGGGCGAGGCGATCAGCCGGATCTCGAGCGAGAGCTCGGTCTCCAGCCTGTTCGACTGAGCGCCGGCATCATCACGAGGTCTGTCCGGGGCGTCCGATGGTCGGGCGTGCCGGAGGGGCGAAAGGAACGATCATGAAGAGCAGCAACAGTCTTCCGGCCGAGCGCCGCGAGCGTTCGGGCAAGGGTCCAGCACGGGCCCTGCGTCGGGCCGGCAAGGTCCCGGGCATCATCTACGGCGGCAATGCCGAGCCCGAGCGGATCGCCCTGCCGTTAAAGGAGCTGAAGCTCGCCATCGGCACCAATGCCCGCTTCTTCTCGACCGTGTTCGAGCTTGACTTCGGCGACGGCAAGGCCCGCGTCCTGCCGCGCGAGGCGCAGCTGCATCCGCTCTCGGACGAGCCGCTGCACGTCGACTTCTTCCGCGCCGAGGTCGGTGCAGTGGTGACGGTCGACGTCCCGGTCGAGTTCACCAAGCAGGACCAGTCGCCGGGCATCAAGCGCGGCGGTGCGCTGAACATCGTCCGCCGCGAGGTCGAGCTGCTCTGCCCGGCAGATGCCATCCCGTCGCGCCTCGTGGTCGATCTGAGCGGCACCGAGATCGGCGATTCGATCCATATCAGCCAGATCAATCTGCCCGAGGGCGTGAAGCCGACGATCACCGATCGCGACTTCACGATCTGCTCGATCGTGCCGCCGACGACGGCGACCGAGGAAGCCCCGGCGGCCGCGGCTGCAGGCACGCCGGCCACCCCGGCGAGCTGATCGCCGGTCACCCAGCCGCCGTGAAGCTCGTCGTCGGCCTCGGCAATCCGGGCGCATCCTACGCCCGGCAGAGGCACAATGTGGGCTTCATGGCGGTGGAGCGGATCGCCGAGCGGCATCGCTTCGATGCCTGGCGGAAGAAGTTCCAGGGGCTCGTCGCCGAGGGCAGTCTCGGCGGCGAGCGCTTCCTGCTGCTGAAGCCGCAGACCTGGATGAACGAGTCCGGCCGCTCGGTGGCCGAGGCGGCGCGCTTCCATAAGATCCCGCCGGCCGAGGTGGTGGTGTTCCACGACGAGCTGGATCTGGCCCCGGGCAAGGTGCGGGTGAAGCTCGGCGGCGGGACCGCCGGCCACAACGGGCTGCGCAGCATCGACGCCTGCCTCGGCACCAAGGACTTCCGCCGGGTGCGGATCGGCATCGGCCATCCGGGGCACAAGGAGAAGGTGCTGGGGCACGTGCTGGGCGATTTCGCCAAGTCCGAGCAGCCCTGGCTCGACCAGCTCCTTGACGCCATGGCGGACGCCGCACCGCTGCTGACGAGCACGGACGAGTCCGGCTTCATGAACCGGGTCGCCTTTCTGACGCAGCCGCCGAAGCCGCCGAAACCGGCCGGTCCCCCTGCCGCCGCCTAGGGCGGGCTTGTTGATCCACCCTCCGTCGGCCACATAGCGGTCCGGCACGTCCCCCTCCCTACGCGCGGTCCATCCATGGGTTTCAACTGCGGAATCGTCGGCCTGCCGAATGTCGGCAAGTCGACCCTCTTCAACGCGCTGACCGCCACGGCGGCGGCCGCGGCCGCGAACTATCCGTTCTGCACGATCGAGCCGAACGTCGGCCGGCTGCCGGTACCGGACGCGCGTCTGGACAAGCTGACCGAGCTCGGCAAGTCGCAGAAGACTGTGCCGACCCAGCTCGAGATCAAGGACATCGCCGGTCTCGTGCGCGGGGCCGCCAAGGGCGAGGGGCTGGGCAACAAGTTCCTGGGGGCGATCCGGGAAGTCGACGCCATCCTGCACGTCCTGCGTTGCTTCGAGGACCCGGACGTCACCCATGTCGAGGGGCATGTCGATCCGCTGCGCGATGCGGAGCTGATCGAGACAGAGCTGCTGCTGGCCGACATCGAGAGCCTGGAGCGGCAGAAGGATGGGCTCGTGAAGCGGGCCCGGGGCCAGGACAAGGAGGCGAAGGCACGGCTGGAGCTGCTGGAGCGCATCCAGCCGCGGATGGAGCAGGGCACGCAGGTCCGCGCCCTCGGGCTGTCGCCCGACGAGGCGGAGTTGGTCCGCGGCTTCACGCTGCTGACCGCGAAGCCCGTCCTCTATGTCTGCAATGTCGACGAGGCGGCCGCCGCCACGGGCAACGAGCTGACGAAGAAGGTCGCCGCGATGGCGACAGCGCAGGGGGCGCGGAGCGTCGTCATCTCCGCCGCCATCGAGGCCGAGCTGGCGCAACTCGATCCCGAAGAGCGGACGGAATATCTGGCGACCCTCGGCCTCGACGAGCCGGGACTCAACCGCGTCATCCGCGAGGGTTACGCGCTGCTGGGGCTCGACACCTTCTTCACCGTCGGGCCGAAGGAAGCGAGGGCCTGGACCGTGCATCGGGGTGCCTCGGCACCGGAAGCGGCCGGCGTGATCCACACCGATTTCCAGCGCGGCTTCATCTGTGCCGAGATCATCGGCTACGACGACTTCGTCCGGCTCGGCGGCGAGCAGGGGGCGAAGGAGGCGGGTCGCATGCGGCTCGAAGGCAAGGAGTACGTCGTCCAGGACGGCGATGTCTGCCACTTTCGCTTCAACGTCTGACGGCGGCCCGATCCGCCGATGGCCATCCGTCGCCGGCTCTCCATGGCGACGGCCCTCGCCCTGGCGTTCGGCGGCACCCTTCTCGTCACGCTGGGCGGCGTCCTGGCGATCGTGCTGGGCAACAGCCTCACCTCGACCCAGGAGCTTCTCGAGTCGCGCGTCGATCTCACGCTCGATTCCCTGACCGAGCATGTCGGCGGCTATCTTCGTCCCGTCGAGGACCAGCTCCGTCTCGTGCAGGAGATGGTCGACCGTGACGAACTCGAGCTGCCGGACATGGAGAGCCTGCGTCTGTTCATGCAGGGCACGCTGAGCAGTGCGCCGCAGCTGGCCGGCTTCGCGCTCCTCCTGCCCGACCGCCGCTACTACGTGGCCACACGGGGCAAGCCGACCGAGGGCCGTTCGCGTGGCCGGGCGACCGCAGCATGGATCGGATCTTCCAGTCCGCCACCGAGTCGGCCGAAATCGTATGGGGCGAAGTGATCTGGAGCGACCATCTCCAGCAGCCCACACTCAGCGCCCGCGTGGCACTCCGTACCAGGGGGGCCGTTCACGCCGTCCTGGTCGGTGCCGTGACGCTCAGCGCCTTCCGCGAGCATGTGGCTGAGATCGGGAAGGAGTTCGGCCAGACCGTGTACGTGCTGGAGGGCAGGGACCGGATCGTCGCCGATTCGATGCTGTCGCCCGGCGGGCTCAACGCCGAAACTGGACAAGACGCGCTGCCGACCCTGGCGGAGGGCGGTGATCCGGTCCTGCTCGCGACGAGATCGCCGTCCCGCGCCCTCGATCTGACAGAGGGGCAGGAGGTCCAGGTCGACGGGAGCGACTACGCCGTCTTTTCACGCGAGATCGAAGGCTTCACCCGCCTGCCCTGGAGTGTGGGCACCTACCTCCCCATGAGCCAGGCCGGTGCCCCGGTGTTCCGGATCCTGCGCGCGGGGGCGCTGGCGATCGTGCTGGGCCTCATCGGCACGGCCCTGACGGCGTACATCGGCTACCGGTTGACCCGCCCCGTGGCTCGCCTGGCGCAGGCGGCTGACCGGGTGACCGCCCTGCAGCTGGAAGGCGCGCCGCCACTGCCGGCGAGTTCCATCCGCGAGATCGACGCGGCCTCGCAAGCGTTCAACGCGATGACCGCAGCCCTGCGCTGGTTCGAGGTCTACGTGCCGAAGCGCCTCGTGCGCAGCCTGATGAGCGAGGAGACGGCGGGCGTGGTCTCCCGCGAGTCGGTCCTGACCGTGATGTTCACGGACCTCCGCGGCTTCTCGACCATGTCGCAGGACATGAATGCCGCGGATGCGGCCGCCCTGCTCAACCGCCACTTCGAGCTGATCGAGGGCTGCGTCGCGGCGACCGAGGGCACGCTCGACAAGTATCTGGGCGACGGGACGCTGGTTTTTTGGGGAGCACCGCAACCCCAGGCGGATCATGCTCGACGCGCCTGCGACGCAGCCCTGGCGATCCGTGCCGCGGTCGAGCGCGACAACGCCGTGAACACGCCGGCACTCGCGGTGCGGATCGGCATTCACACCGGGCCGGTACTCGTCGGCAATATCGGCACCCGCGACCGGGTGGACTACACGATCGTCGGCGACACGGTGAACGTGGCACAGCGGCTCCAGGAATTGGGCAAGGCGCTCCAGCCCGAAGCCGATGTCGCGATCATCGTGAGCGGGGCGACGGCCGCAGCGATCGGCACGAATGCAGGCCTGCAGTCCATGGGTGAGCAGACCATTCGCGGGCACACCGAGCCGATGGCGGTCTACGCGCTCTGAGCCGTCCGAAGCTCGCCCATACGCTGCAGGAGGGCGGCGTGGGTCTCGATGCCGCGACGGAAACAGACGAGCTCGAACTTCTCGTTCGGGCTGTGGACGCGGTCGTCGTCGAGACCGAAGCCCAGGAGGATCGTGTCGAGACCCAGGATCTCCTTGATCTCGGCGACGACAGGGATCGAGCCCCCGCTGCCGACCAGGGCGGGCGGTCGGCCGAAGACGTCGATCACCGCCTTCGTCGCCGCGTCGAGATAGGGTGAGCGTGTCGGCACGCGCATGGCGCCGGCAACGCCCAACTCGCTGAACTCGATGTGGCATCCGGTTGGCGTGCGCTCGTCGAAGAAGCGCCGCAGTGCCGCCATCATGGCGACAGGGTCCTGGTCTGCGACGAGCCGGCAGGACAGCTTGGCCGAAGCCTTGGCGGCGATGACGGTCTTCGCACCCTCGCCCGTGTAGCCGCCCCAGATGCCGTTCACGTCGCAGGTCGGCCGCGACCAGATCCGCTCCAGCACGCTCCGGCCGGCCTCGCCGGTCGACGCCTTCAAGCCGGCGCTGTCGACGAACGCGGCCTCGTCGAAGTCCAGCTCCTTCCAGGCCGCCAACTCGGCAGCGTCGGGCTCGCGGACATCATCGTAAAAGCCCTGGATCCGAACGCGCCCCTGATCGTCGTGGAGGTCGGCCAGGATCCGGCAGAGAGCGTTGATCGGGTTCACCACCGCACCGCCGTAGCCGCCGGAGTGCAGGTCGTGGCTCGGGCCGTGCAGCGTCACCTCGGCGTAGATCGTGCCCCGCAGCATGTAGGTGATGGCCGGCTTGTCGGGGCCGAGCATGTCGGTGTCCGACACGACGCAGACGTCAGCCGCAAACTCGTCGCGGTTGGCGCGTAGGAAAGGCGCCATGCTGGCGCCGTCGCCTTCTTCTTCGCCCTCGAGAAGGATCGAGACTCTCACGGGCAGGCTGCCGTGCACGGCCTTCCAGGCTCGGATGGCCTCGATGAAGGTCATGACCTGACCTTTGTCGTCGACGGCACCGCGCGCCACGATCCGGGGTCCGTGCGGCCCTTCCTTCACCACCGGCTCGAAAGGCGGGCTTTCCCACAGCTCCAGCGGATCGGCCGGCTGCACGTCGTAGTGCCCGTAGTAGAGCAGGTGCGGTGCGCCCGCGGGTGCGGAGCGGTCGTGGGCGACGACCATCGGCCGGCCGGCCGTCGGGCGAACTGCGGCTTCCAGGCCGATGACCTGGAGCGTCTCGGCCAGCCATGCGGCACAAGCCTTAGTCTCGGCCTCGTAGGCAGGGTCGACGCCGATGCTCGGGAAGCGAAGGAGCGTCTTCAGACGCTCGACAGAGGCGTCGAAGTCCTGGTCGATCCGGCCGAGGACGGGGGTTAGACCTGTCCCGAGGTTGGCCACCCTGGTCAGCCGAACGCGGCGCGGGGCTCGCAGCGGCCGGTCGGATCGAACAGGTAGCAGGCGCCGGCCGGGATCCCGACGCGGACCGGCTCGTTGGCGTGCAGGCCGGGGCTGCCGTGCGTCTTCACGATCAGCATCTCGGGCAGGCCCGCATCGACATAGACGTAGCTCTCGGCGCCGAGCTGCTCGACGGTGATGATCTTTCCGCTGATCTCGCCGTCGCCGCCGCCGCCCAGCAGCAGGTGCTCGGGCCGCAGCCCGAGGGACCAGTCGCCGGCCTGGGCCTTGCCGTTGGCCGGAACCTTCAGCGTCGATCCGCCGGGCACCTTCACGCCGTCGTCGGTCATCTGGACGGGCACGAAGTTCATCCGCGGCGAGCCGATGAAGGCGGCGACGAACTTGTTGTCCGGATGCTGGTAGAGATCGAGCGGGGAGCCGAACTGACGGACCGTGCCGCCGTCGAGGACGACGATGCGGTCGGCCAGCGTCATCGCCTCCACCTGGTCGTGGGTGACGTAGATCATCGTCGCCGTCAGCTCGTGATGCAGCTTGGCGATCTCGACCCGCATCTGGACGCGAAGGGCGGCGTCGAGGTTGGAGAGCGGCTCGTCGAACAGGAAGACACGCGGGTCACGCACGATCGCGCGGCCGATCGCGACGCGCTGGCGCTGCCCGCCGGACAGCTCCTTCGGCCGGCGCTCCAGGAGGTGCTCCATCTGCAGGATGCGGGCGGCGTTGCGCACTCGTTCCTCGATGGTACCCTGCTCCGCCTTCGCCAGACGCAGGCCGAAGGCCATGTTGTCGTAGACGGTCATGTGCGGGTAGAGCGCGTAGGACTGGAAGACCATGGCGATGCCGCGCTCGGACGGCGGCAGGTCGTTGACGATGCGGTTGTCGATCGAGATGTCGCCCGAGGTCGCCTCCTCGAGGCCGGCGACGAGCCGGAGCAGCGTGCTCTTCCCGCAGCCGGACGGGCCGACGAAGACGATGAACTCACGTGACTTGATGTCGAGGTCGACGCCCTTGATGACGTCGACGGGCCCGAACGATTTGCGCAGCTTCGACACGTGTATATCGGCCATGTCTCACTCTCCCCGATCTTCTTCCCAACCGGCGCCTGCCCGGCGCTCGCCCGCATCCGCCAAGGCGGCCAGAAAATCACGCCACCAACTGGAGACCGTCGTCTTGCTGAGCACGGCCATGTTGTCAGCGTAGCGCAGCTTCCTCTCCAAGAGGGGCATCTTCAAGGCCCGATCGATGGCGTCGGCCATGGCGTCGATGTCGTAGGGATTGACCAAAAGGGCACCGCTCAACTCGGCGGCCGCCCCGGCAAAGCGCGACAGCACCAGCACGCCCGGATCCTCCGGGTCCTGCGCCGCCACATATTCCTTGGCGACGAGGTTCATCCCGTCGCGCAGGGGCGTGACGAGGCCGACGTCGGCCAGCCTGCAATAGCCGGCCAGGGTCCGTGGCGGCTGGCCCTGGTTGGTGTAGCGGATGGGAGCCCAGTCCGGCTCGGAGTAGCGGCCGTTGATCCGCCCGGCGAGGGCTTCGAGGTTTTCCCGCAGCTCGCGGTAGCGATCGATATCGCCGCGCGACACGGGGCAGATCTGCAGCGAGACGATCTCGCGTCGATGCTCCGGGTGGGTCTCGAGCAGCATTCCCAGCGCTTCGAGGCGGTTCGGGATGCCTTTGCTGTAGTCCAGCCGGTCGACGCCGAGGACGAGCGAGCGGCGGCCGAGGCTGGCGGCGAGGCGGCGGGTCGGCTCCTCCTTGATGGCCGCCGCCGCGAGCCGTGCATAGTCCTCGGTCTCGATCGAGATCGGGAAGACCGAGACCGCCGTCCGGCGCCCGAACGCCACGACGGAGCCGTCCTCGTCCACCCGGCCGCCAAGCTCGCGGCGGATATAGTCGTGGAAGGCGATGCGATCGCGCTCGATCTGGAAGCCCACGAGGTCGTAGGCGAGCAGCCCTTCGATCAGGGCCCGGTGCTGGGGAAGGGCGAGGAAGACCTCGAGGGCCGGGAAGGGAATGTGGAAGAAGAAACCGATTGGCGTCTCCACCCCGCGGTTGCGCAGGGCGCGGCCGACCAGAATGAGCTGGTAGTCGTGGACCCAGATCCGATCGTCGGGCCGAAGCTCCGGAACCAGTTGGGCCGCGAAGCCCTCGTTGACGGCTTCGTAGGCCAGCCAGTCGCTCCGCTTCAGGTCCATCAGCCCCAGCCGGTAATGGCAGATCGGCCAGAGCGTTCCGTTGGCGTAGCCGTTGTAGAAGCCTTCGAACTGCTCCTGCTGCAGGTCGACCGTGACGTACCGCACCTTGCCGCTGCGCACGGCGCGGGGAGGTCCGGGAACCTCGGCCGTGAGACGACCGCTCCACCCGAACCACAGGCCGCCCTCACGAACGAGGGCCGCCTGCACGGCAGAGACGAGGCCCCCGCCTTCCGGGGCCGCGCGTCCGGGCGTGCCGACCCGGTTCGAGACGACGACGTTGCGGGTCATGGCCCCCTACAGGCCACGCCAGAACGCCTCTTCCCAGGTCCGCGACACGCGCATGCCGGAGAGGATGATGCCGACCATGGAGTAGGTCTGCGGGATGTTGCCCCAGAGCTGGCCGGTCATCGGGTTCAGGTCCTCGGACAGGATCCCGACATGGTTGCGGCGGGCGAGGATGCCTTCGTACAGCTCGCGCGCCTCGTCGCGCCGGCCCATGGCGCTGAGCGCGTCGATGTACCAGCAGGTGCAGACGACGAAGGAGACCTCGGGTAGGCCGAAATCGTCCTCGGCGTCGTAGCGGATCAGGTGGTCGCCGCGGCGCAGGCGTTGGGTGATCGCGTCGACGGTGCCGATGAAGCGGGGATCGTTGGCGCCGATGAAGCCGATCTCGTGGAGCAGCAGCAGGCTGGCATCGAGGTCGTCGCCGCCGAAGCCCGCGGTGAAGCTGTTCAGCTCGGCGTTCCAGCCCTGCTCCAGGATGCCCTTGCGGATGCGGTCGGCCTCCTCGCGCCAGTAGGCGGCGCGGTCGTCGAGACCGAGCAGGCGGCCGATTTTGGAGAGGCGGCTGCAAGCGGCCCAGCACATGGCGGCCGAGTGGGTGTGGACGCGGGCCTTGCCGCGGAACTCCCAGAGCCCGGCGTCGGGCGTGAAGGCGTTGGCGGCGGCCTTCGCCCCCACCAGCTCCAGCCGCGCGTAGAGCGCCTCGTCGCCGGGCTTCGGCAGGCGGCGGTCGTAGAACATCTGGGCAGCCGCCAGAATGATGCTGCCATAGGTGTCGTACTGGTGCTGGATGTAGGCCTGATTGCCGACACGGACGGGGCCCATGCCCTTGAAGCCCGGCAGGCTGGTGATGACGCGCTCCTCCAGCGACTGGTCGGGGAGGATGCCGTAGACGGGCTTGATGTCGCCGCCGTGCTCCAGCTCGATCACGGTGGTGATGTAGTTGAGATAGTCCTCCATGGTGCGGGTGGCGCCGAGCTGGTTCAGCGCCTGCACGACGAAGTAGGCGTCCCGCAGCCAGCAGTAGCGGTAGTCCCAGTTGCGTCCGCTGTCGGGTGCCTCGGGAATGGAAGTCGTCAGCGCGGCGACGATGGCGCCGCTGTCCTCGAAATTGCAGAGCTTGAGGGTGATCGCCGAGCGGATGATGGCGTCCTGGTACTCGAACGGGACCGAGAGGTAGCGGGTCCAGTCGATCCAGTACTCCATGGTCCGCTCGTGGAAGGCACCGAAGATGTGGGACGGCGATTCCTCGATCGTCTCGTCGGGGCCGAAGATCATGTGGATCGGGGCTGACAGCGCGAACTGCGCCTCCTCCTCGATGAAGGAGATCGGCGCGTCGGTCGTCAGGCGGACCGTGAAGTCGGGGCCGACATAACGCAGATGGTTGCTGCCGACGGTGCGCGTCGGCTGCGTGCTGCCCCAGGCGAAGTTGGGCCGGACGCGCAGGCGCACCATGCACAGGCCCTGCACGGGCTCGATGCGGCGGACAACCATCCGGGGCCGATAGACGCGCTCGAACCGCTTGAAGCGGGGCACGAAGTCGGTGATGCGGATCTGCCCGCCGCGGGTATCGGTCAGCACCGTCGTCAGGATGGCGGTGTTGCGGGCATAAGCCTGTTCGGTCGAGGCGAGGTCCGCCATCTCGACGTCGGCGAAGCCGCTCGTGGTGTCGTCCTTGTCCATCAGGCTCGAGAAGAACGGATCGCCGTCGAAGCGCGGCAGGCAGTACCAGACGATCCGGGCGCGCTTGTCGAGGAGGGCGCCGACGACGGAGTTGCCGATCACCGCCAGATCGAGCTTGTCGGTCATGCTCTCGTTTCTTCCGGTTGAAGCAGCGTGGCGAGCCAGGCCCTCACCGCCTGCGGCCCCTCGAAGGTGAGGCGGCCGGGAGCGGCCCGCAGGACGCCGACATGCAGTGCGAAGCCGCCCATGCGATCGACGGCGCGGAACCCGTCCTCGTCCGTCGTGTCGTCGCCGACGAACACGGGTGTGCGGCCGGCGAAGGGCGGTCGCTCCATCAGATGCGCGATGGCGGCACCCTTGTCGACGCCGCGTGGTCGAAGTTCGGCGACCATCTTGCCGAGGACGAGGTCGAAATCCGAACGCGACGCGATGCTCCGCAGGATGGACACCACCTGCGGCTCGGCGTCGGGTGCCGCCCGGTAGTGGACGGCGAGCACGGTGCTCTTGTCTTCCAGGACCACCCCCGTGATGGCCGCCAATTCGGCCGTAGCGCTCTCGATCAAACCCGGCGGAAGGGGGATGGTTGCCTGCTCGATCGGCCCGTCCGCACGAAGACGGTATTCGCCGCCGTGAGCGCCGGCACCGGCGAGGCGCAGCGGAGTCAGCAGACGGTCGAGCTCGGCAAGGGGTCGGCCGCTGATCACCGCCAGGGCGCCATCGAGGCGCTCGCAGAGCCCGGCCAGAAGCGACGGCAGATCGGTCGGAACGGCGACCGAGAGCGGTGTCGGCGCCAGCTCGATCAGGGTGCCGTCCAGGTCGAGGAACAGGGCGATCGTGTCCGGCGAGGTCGGGAGCGCCGGATCAGCCATGGTCCTCGAGCCGGAGAAAGGCGATGCCGTGGGGCGGCAGGGTCACGGTCCGACCCCGCAGTTCGAAGTCGCCGACCGGGCAACCGGCATCGACGGCCGAGGCTCGGGTTCGTTTCGTCACTGCCTCGTCCCCGAAGTTGAAGATGCAGTGCAGGGACTGCTTACCCTCGGTCCGCACGAAGGACAGCACCGGATCCTGGGTTCGTTCGAAACTTATGTCGCCGGTCACCAGCGCCGGCTGCCGCTTTCGCCAGTGCAGGAACTCGCGGACGCGGGAAAGTGTCGAGCTTTCCTGCTGCTCCTGCAGGTCGACGGCGCGCTCGAGATGCGAGCCCGGCACCGGCAGCCAGGGCTTGCCGCTGCTGAAGCCGCCGTGCGGGATGTCGTGGCGCCAGGGCATGGGCGTCCGGCAGCCGTCGCGACCCTTGAAGGTCGGCCAGAAGGCGATGCCGAACGGGTCCTTGAGGTCGGAGAGAGCGAGGTCGGCCTCCTCCAGGCCCAGTTCCTCGCCCTGGTAGAGGCAGATCGTTCCGCGCAGGGAGGTCAGAACGATCGGCAGCAAGGTGCGGAGGCCGTTGGACGCCGACGGACCGCCGAAGCGGGTCACCGCGCGGCGCACATCGTGGTTGCTCAGCGACCAGCAGGCCCAGCCGTCGTCGAGCACGCGCTCCAGATGTTCCACGACGGCGCGGACCTCGCTGGCGAGGGGGGCGCAGCTCAGCAGGTGGAAGGTGTAGGCGATGTCTAGGCCGCCGCCCGTCGTGTACTGGGCGGCCCGCAGCAGCGCGTCGTCGCCGCTGATCTCGCCCAGCAGCATCTTGCCGCGGTAGCGCTCGGTCAGAGCATGCAGCGGCTTCAGGAACAGCTCGACCAGCTCGGGCAGTGCCTTATTCCAGCGCTGCAACTGCATGGCGACCGGCGAGCCGGGGGCCGCACCGCCCACGGTGGCGCGCGGCCGGCGGGCGGGATTGTTGCGCAGCTGGGGATCGTGCGCGCCGAAGTCGATGGCATCCAACCGGAAACCATCGACGCCGCGCTCCAGCCAGAACTTCGCCTGATCGAGCAGGGCCGCCACGACCTCCGGGTTGTGGAAGTTGAGGTCGGGCTGCTCCTTCAGGAAGTTGTGGAGGTAGTATTGCGAGCGGCGCGGCTCCCATTCCCAGGCCGAGCCGCCGAACATGGCGAGCCAGTTGTTGGGCGGCGTGCCGTCGGGCTTGGGATCCGCCCAGACGTACCAGTCAGCCCTCGGGTTCGTTCTGTCCTGCCGGCTCTCCTGGAACCAGGGGTGCTCGTCGCTGGTGTGCGAGGGCACGAAGTCGACCAGGACCTTCAGGCCGAGGGAATGCGCCTGCGCCAGCAAGGCGTCGAAGTCGGCCAGCGTGCCGAAGATCGGATCGACGTCCTTATAGTCGGCGACGTCGTAGCCGTAGTCGCGCATCGGGCTCTTCATGAACGGCGAGATCCAGATCGCGTCCACGCCGAGCTTCGCTACATAGTCGAGATGGGCGGTGATCCCCGGCAGATCGCCGATGCCGTCGCCATTGGCATCGGCGAAGCTGCGCGGATAGATCTGGTAGATCACCGCGCCCCGCCACCAGAGGTCCTTGCGCCGCGCCGACTTCGGCGTGACGTGGGTGATGGGGCGCGGCTTCATGTCAACCCTTGACGGCGCCGGCGGTCAGACCGGAGACGATCCTGTTCTGGAAGTAGAGGACGAGCGCTATCAGCGGCACGGTGACGACCACGGAGGCCGCCATGATGTTGCCCCAGGGCAGCTCGTGCGTGCTGGCCCCGCTGATGAGAGCGATTGCCACCGGCACCGTCCGCATCTCGCCGCTGAGCGTGAAGGTCAGCGCGAAGAGGAACTCGTTCCAGGCGGCGATGAAGGCGAGCAGGCCGGTCGTCACCAGGGCCGGTCCCATGAGCGGCATGAAGACCTTGGTCACCACCGTGAACGGCTTCGCACCGTCGACGATCGCCGCCTCCTCTAATTCCTTCGGCAACTCGCGCATGAAGGTGGTCAGCACCCAGACCGTGAAGGGCAGGGTGAAGATCATGTAGGAGAGGATGAGCGAGAGCAGGTTGTTGTAGATGCCGAGAGCGCGGACCAGCTCGAACATGCCCGAGAGCACGGCGATCTGCGGGAACATCGAGACGCCCAGCACGGTGAAGAGCAGGGCCGAACGGCCGCGGAACTGCACGCGGCCGAGGGCGTAGGCGGCCGCCACCGAGAGAGCGAGGGAGAGCACCACGGTCGAGACGGCGACGATGAGCGAGTTCAGGATGTTCCGGCCGAAGGGCTGCTCGCGGAAGATCGAAACGTAGTTGCCCCAGGCCGGGTCGGACGGCCAGAACCTGACGTCGAACAGGCCGGAGCCCGTCTTCAGCGAGGAGACGATCGCCCAGTAGAACGGAAAGACCGTGAAGAAGATGATGGCGACGAGCAGCAGGTAGAAGCCGATCTGGCCAACCTGCCGCTTAACCTTGCGGCTGGCGCGGGTCAGGAAGAGCCAGATCGCGGCCAGGATGAGCAGATAGGCGACGAACTCCCAGACGGAGAACGCCAGCAGAAGCAGGCCGAGGACGGCCAGCAATGGGGCGAGGAGGCGAATGTCCATCAGTCCTCCCGGCCCACTTTGGCGACCGTCAGATAAACGACCGTAATCACTGCGATGATGAGGAAGAGGAGTGTCGCCGCGGCAGAGCCGTAGCCGACATCCTGGAAGTCGACGAGCTGCTGTCGCGCATAGACCGACATCGACATGGTGGAGGTGTTGTTGCCGGTCAGGACGTAGATCAGGTCGAAGATGCGCAAGGCATCGAGCGTGCGGAAGATGATGGCGACGAGCAATGCCGGCTTCAGCAGCGGCAGCGTCACCTTGAAGAACACCTTGATCGGGTGGATACCGTCGACCCGGGCGGCCTCGTAGCACTCCTGCGGCAGCATCTGCAGGCCCGCCAGGATGAGCAGCGCCATGAAGGGCGTGGTCTTCCAAATGTCGACGATGATGACGGCGAGTAGGGCCGTGTCGGGCGAGGCCGTCCAGGCGATCGGCTTGGCGATGAGGCCGATGCCCATCAGCATCTCGTTGATGACGCCGAAGACGTCATTGTACATCCAGGCCCACATCTTGGCCGAGACGACGGTCGGGATGGCCCAGGGGATGAGGACCGCCGCCCGCAGGATGCCGCGGCCCTTGAAGTCGACGTCGAGGGCGAGGGCGATGATCAGGCCGAGGATCGTCTCGGCCGTGACCGAGGCCACCGTAAAGACGAGCGTGTTACGTACCGCCTGCCACCAGTCCGGATCGGTCAGCAGGGCGCCGAAATTGTAGAAGCCGATATACTCGGCGGCCGTCAGGTCACCGAGGTTCGCGTCGGTGAAGGCGAAGGCGATGGTGCGCAGCAGCGGCCAGCCGGCCACCAGGGCCAGCACCGCCAGCATCGGGGTCAGGAACAGCCAAGCTGCCCTGACCCGCTGCTGCGTCAGGCGTGACGCAACGGCCGCCATGACCGCGCGCCGCCTACCACTTGCCGCCGCGCGAGAGGCGATCGAGCTTCTTCTCCAGCCCAGCCAGCGCCGCATCGGGCTTGTTGGTGCCGCTCAGCACCCCGTGCACGGCGTTGAAGAACTCGGAGCTGACCTGGTTGTACTTCGCACCCGTCGTCTTCGAAGGGCGGGCCACCGCGTTCACGAACGTCTCGTACAGATCGCCGAAGAACGGGTTGGCGGTGAGGACGTCCTGGTCCTTGTAGAGAGCGGGGATGGTCGGGTTGTAGGCGCCGACGATGGCGCGACGCTTCTGCTCGGCGGACGAGGTCAGGAACTTGACGAGATCGGCCGCTTCCTTCGGCGACTTCGAATACTTCGAGACGGCGAGCTCCCAGCCGCCGAGGGCACCGGTGTGCTTGCCGTCCGCACCGCCCATCGGCAGGGCGACGACGCCCATCTTGCCCTTGACCGGGCTGTCGCCGGCCTGGCCCAGCGCCCAGGCGTAGGGCCAGTTGCGCATGAAGACGGCGTTGCCGGACTGAAAGACGCCGCGGGCCTCCTCTTCCGTGTAGTTGAGCACGCCCTCGGGTGAGATCGTACCGATGGTGCTGCGCGCCCAGGTCAGGGCATCGGCAGCCTTGGGATTGTTGATCGTGACCTTGCCGTCGGTCGCCACGATGGTGCCGCCGCCGAAGCTATCGACCCATTCGATCGCGTTGCAGGTCAGGCCCTCATAGGCCTTCGCCTGGTAGACGAAGCCCCACATCTTGTCGTTGCCGCCGGCCCGCTCGGCGTCCTGGATGGCCTTCGCGGTCTCGCTCAGTTCCTGCCACGTCTTCGGTGGCGCCTTGCCGGCCTTGTCCAGGAGATCCTTGCGGTAATAGAGGATCCCGGCATCGGTGAACCAGGGCATCGCCACGAGGCGGCCTTCGACTGTGTTGTTGTCGACGATGGCCGGGAAGTTGGCCGACACCTGATCGGCCGGGATCGAATCCTTCAGGTCGATGAAGTGGTTGGCGAGAATGCCGGGCCAGATCACGTCGATCTGGAACACGTCGATGTCGGCCGAGCCCGCGGCCAAAATCTGCTGGTAGAGGGCGAGGCGCTCGGTGGCCGAATTGGGCGTGGAGACGACCTTGACCGTGTTGCCGGTCTCTTTCTCCCAAGCCTTCACACCATCCTGGCAGAGCTGCAGTTCCTGGCCGACGGCTCCGCAGGAGATGGAAAGCTCGACTGCCGACGCCTGGCCGAGGCCCAGAGCCAGAACGACACCGGAGACGAGGGACAAATTCGTCAGACGCATGTGCAGCCTCCCACAGTTGTCCTGGGAGGCTAGTGTAAGCGATGCGGCAAATCTAGCCGGGTAGTACAACCGTAGGCTTGGCGGCCCGAAGCGTAGGCGGCGCAAGGACATTTCACCGCTCGAACGGGGCGCCGACCGGCGCCGGGACTGCCGAGAGTGCCTGCAGTGCAGCGTCGGTGCTGCCGGCGATAAGAGCACTATCCTAGTGTCGATCCACGACGACGCCTTGCGGTTGTCGCCATGCGCGGGGCACTGCTGCGCGGCCGGGAGCGTGGGAGCCGATCGATGAACGTCCTTTTCATCACTGCCGATCAGTGGCGAGGCGACTGCCTGTCGACACTGGGTCATCCGGCGGTGCGCACGCCCCATCTCGACCGCCTCGCAGCCGACGGCGTGCTGTTCGCACGACATTTCGGCCAGGCGACACCGTGCGGACCGTCGCGGGCGTCGCTGCTGACCGGCATGTACGCGATGAACCATCGCTCCATCACGAACGGCACGCCCCTCGACGCACGGCACCGCACGCTGGCCGACCTCGCGAGCACGGCCGGCTACGACCCGGTGCTGTTCGGCTATACCGACACGAGCATCGATCCGCGCACGGTGCCGCCGGACGATCCGCGCCTGCTCAGCTACGAGGGCGTAGCTTCGGGATTCCGGCCGGTCCTGAAGATCGCCGAGCCGGAGGAGCCGTACCTCGAGTTCCTGGAAGCGAACGGGTACGGTCGGATGACCTACGAGGAGGTCTATGGCGGCGACATCGACCGGCCGGCCCCTTTCCGTGCCGAGCACAGCGTCACCGCGTTCCTGGCCGACCGCTTTCTCGAATGGCTGGAGCCGCAGGGCCGGGAGCCGTGGTTCGCCCATGTCTCCTTCCTGAAGCCGCACCCGCCCTTCGTAGCTCCCACGCCCTGGTTCGAGAGTGTGGACAGGAGCCTCGTGCCACCGCCCCGACGAGCACCCAGCGTCGACGCCGAGGGCGAGATGCACCCCTGGCTCCGCGCCCATCTCGCCCGCCGCGAGAAGGCCCTGACAGGACCGCGCGAGACGGCGCTCGCCGGTGACCGTCTGCGAGAGTTGCGGGCGATCTACTATGGCCTCGTCGGCGAGGTCGACCATCACCTCGGGCGGATCTTCGACCAGCTGGCGCGACGGGGCGAGTTCGACCGCACGCTCATCGTCTTCACCGCCGACCATGGAGAGATGCTGGGCGATCACTGGATGATCGGGAAGTCCGGTTTCTTCCTGCAAGCTTTCCACGTACCCCTGATCGTCCGGCATCCCGAGGGAGTCCGGGGACGAAGGGTGGAGGCCTTCAGCGAGCATGTCGACCTGATGCCGACCATGCTGGAGGCGATCGGCGTGCGAGTGCCGCTGCAATGCGACGGCCGGGCGCTCACGCCCTTCCTGCGAGGCGAAGAACCAGCACGCTGGCGGGGTGCCGTTCACTACGAGCATGACTTCCGGGACCCGGTGAAGCGCAGCTACGAGACGAGCCTCGGCGTGGAGAGCGACAGCTGCGGCATCGCCGTGCGCTACGACGGTCGGCTCGCCTATGTGCACTTTGCCGGGTTGCAGCCGCTGGCCTTCGACACGGAAGCCGATCCCGATTGGCTGACGAACATCGCGGGTGAGCCGTCGCGGGCGCCCGAGATTCTGCGCGCCGCGCAGGGCATGTTGAGCTGGCGGATGGAGGCGGCCGAGCGGCGACTGACAGGGTGCCAGCTCACGCCGGACGGCGTCGTCGGCGCGTATGACGTCTGAGCGGGCTCAGGCCGTCTTGTCCGGATAGGCGCAGAGATCCCGGATCACGCAGGTGGCGCAGAGGGGTTTGCGGGCGACGCAGACATAGCGCCCGTGCAAGATCAGCCAGTGATGGGCGCCGTGCCGGAAACGCTCCGGCACCAGCACGGACAGTTTCGCCTCGACGGCGTCCGGCGTCTTGCCGGGGGCGATGCCGGTGCGATTGGAGACGCGGAAGACGTGGGTGTCGACGGCGATCGTCGGCTCGCCGAAGGCTTCGTTCAGGACGACATTGGCGGTCTTTCGGCCGACACCCGGGAGCTTCTCCAGCTGCTCGCGCGAGCGGGGCATCTCGCCCGCGTGCTCGTCGACGAGCTGGCGGCAGAGGGCCATGACGTTCTTGGCCTTGGTGTTGAAGAGGCCGATCGTCTTGATGTAGCCGCGCAAGCCCTCTTCGCCGAGCGCCAGCATCTCCTGCGGTGTCGAGACGGCCGCGAACAATGGCCCGGTCGCCTTGTTGACACCAACGTCGGTCGCCTGCGCCGACAGCACCACGGCAACCAACAATGTGAACGGGTTCTTGTAGGTAAGTTCGGTATGCGGATCGGGATTGGCTGCGGCCAGCCGTTCGAAGATCGACTCTATTTTTTCTAGAGCCAGCTGCGACGGTACCTGCGGGGCCGCGGGGGGCGTTGGCCTCTTGCGCGTGCCCGTCATATATCCACCCTCGTCCTGAGCCCGACTTGGCGCCCGATGTCCGAATCGTCGACCACCTTCGAGGCCGTCCTCTATCCGAACCAGCCGCTCGGCCGATACGGCTTTCAGATCCTGATGGGGTCCTTCATCGTCGTCTCCACGGCCGTCTCGCTCGGCTTCTATCTGATGGGCGCATGGCCGGTGGCCGGCTTCTTCGGTCTCGACGTCCTGCTCGTCTGGTGGGCGTTCCGGGTCGTGCAGCGGCGGGCGCGACGGACCGAGCTCATCAGGCTAGGCGAGGAGGGCCTCAGCGTCGCCAAGGTGGAAGCGAACGGTCAGGCGCGGGAATGGCGGTTCGAGCCGCACTGGGTCCGGGTCCACATGGACGATCCGCCGAAACGCGACAGCAGCCTGCTCCTCGCCTCACACGGCCGCCGCCTTTCCATCGGCCATTTCCTGACACCCGACGAGAAGCTCGATCTGGCGCAGGCGCTCCGCGCGGCGCTGCAGCCTTATCAGTAGTGGGCGCTCAGGCTTCGCGCAGGCCCAGCACCTCGGCCATGCCGTAGAGGCCGGGCTTGCGGTCCTTCGTCCACAAGGCGGCGCGCAGCGCCCCGCGGGCGTAGATGCGGCGGTCGCTGGCGAGATGCGCCAGCTCCACGCGCTCGCCGAGGCCGGCGAAGATGACCCGGTGGTCGCCGACGACGTCGCCGCCGCGCAGCGTGGCGAAGCCGATCTGACCGGCACCGCGGGCTCCCATGATCCCGTCGCGGGTGCGGACGGCGGCACGGTCCAGCTCGACACCCCTGCCCCGCGCGGCCGCTCGGCCGAGGGCCAAGGCGGTGCCGGAGGGTGCGTCCACCTTCTGGCGGTGGTGCATCTCCAGGATCTCGATGTCGAAGCCCTCGTCGAGGGCGCGGGCCACCTGCTCCACGAGACCCAGAAGGAGGTTCACGCCGAGGCTCATGTTGGGCGCCCAGACGATGGGGATCGCGACGGCGAGGTCGCGCAGGCGCTGCTCGTCCGCCTCGCCAAGGCCGGTCGTGCCGATCACGTGGGCGCGCCCGGAATGTGCGCAGAGGGCGGCATGCTGCAGCGTCGCGGCCGGCGAGGAGAACTCGATCAGGACGTCCGAGGCTTGCACGAGGGCCATCGCATCCTCAGTGCAGGTGCGGCCGATCGGGTCGAGGCCGGCGAGCACGCCGAGGTCCTGACCCAAGGCGGGGCTGCCCGGGCGCTCGATGCCGCCGGCGAGCTCGACGCCTTGCGTGGCGAGCACCTCGCGCAGGTTCTCGCGGCCCATCCGGCCGGCACAGCCCACGATTCCGATCCGCATCCCCGTCCTCCGCAGCGTCGGCGGAGAGACGCCGGGTGCCGCAGGGCTGTCAAGGCGGCGGCGGCCTTGCACCGTTGGAGGCGTCGCGGCAGGTTCCGGCCGTCTTGGCCCGGAGGCGCTTGTGACCACACGCCATGTCATGCTCGAGGTGATGCGTGACGAGATTCCGATCGATCTCGTCGACTACACCATCGTCCCGGCGCGCACCGGCCTCGTCATCGTCGACGAGGTGAACGGCTTCTGTACGGTGGGAGCCGGCAACCTGGCGCCGACGGCACCCGACGAGCAGATCACGCGCATGATCGGCGAGACGAACCGGATCGCCCGCGCCTTTTCGCGCCATCGCTGGCCGATCCTCGCTTTTCTCGACACGCACGAGCCGGGCAAGCCCGAGCATCCCTACCCGCCGCACTGCGAGCGCGGCACGGGCGAGGAGAACCTCGTGGCCGAGCTGGCGTGGCTGGCCGAGGAGCCGGATGTGGTTCTCGTCCGCAAGGACTGTATCAACGGGTTCGTGGGGGCGATCGAGCCGTCGCACACGGGCCGGCACGGGACGAGCCACAACCGGGTGGTGGACTGGGTCAACGGGCACCGGCTGACCACGGTCCTGACGACCGGGATCTGCACCGACATCTGCGTGATGGATTTCGTGCTGACGATGTTGTCGGCCCGCAATCACGGGCTCATGCCGACGTTGAAGGACATCGTCGTCTACGAGCCCGGCTGCGCCACCTACGACCTGCCGGTCGAGATCACCGAGACCCTGAGCCTGCCGCGTACGGCAGCACACCCGAAGCACCACACCCACCATATGGGCCTGTACTTCATGGCGAGCCGCGGGGCGGTGCTGGCCGGCGAGCTGATCGGACTTTGAGGCATCGGCAGGCCGCCCGGAAGGCAGCCTGCCGTCGAGAGTTGCCTCAACCTGCGGGTCGGTTCTCGATCAGGTCTTGAACGACGGTCGGATCGGCCAGCGTGCTGGTGTCGCCGAGCCCTTCCGTCTCGCTGGCCGCGATCTTGCGCAGGATGCGGCGCATGATCTTGCCCGAGCGGGTCTTCGGCAGGCCCGGCGCCCACTGGATGACGTCCGGCGAGGCGATCGGCCCGATCTCCTTGCGCACCCAGTTCACGAGGTCCTTGCGGAGCTGCTCGCTGGGCTCGATGTCCGCGTTCAGCGTGACGTAGCAGTAGATGCCCTGGCCCTTGATCTCGTGCGGGTAGCCGACGACGGCGGCCTCCGCGACGGCCGGATGGGCGACGAGGGCGCTCTCGACCTCGGCCGTGCCCATGCGGTGGCCGGACACGTTGATCACGTCGTCGACGCGACCGGTGATCCAGTAGTAGCCGTCCTCGTCCCGACGGGCGCCGTCACCGGTGAAGTACATGCCCGGGAAGGTCGAGAAGTAGGTCTGCACGAAGCGGTCGTGGTCGCCGTAGACGGTCCGCATCTGACCGGGCCACGCGTCCTTGATCACGAGGTTACCCTCGTTGGCACCCTCGAGCGGATGGCCCTCATTGTCGACCAGCCCCGGCTGCACGCCGAAGAAGGGCAGCGTCGCCGAGCCCGGCTTCAGATCGGTGGCACCCGGCAGCGGGGTGATGAGGATGCCGCCGGTCTCGGTCTGCCACCAGGTGTCGACGATCGGGCAGCGGTCGTCGCCGACGACATGGTAGTACCAGCGCCATGCCTCGGGATTGATCGGCTCGCCGACCGAGCCCAGGAGCCGCAGCGTCGAGCGCGAGGTCGCCTTCACCGGCGCATCGCCCTTCTGCATCAAGGCCCGGATCGCCGTCGGGGCGGTGTAGAAGATCGTCACCTTGTGCTTGTCGATGACGTTCCAGAAGCGCGAATTATTCGGGTAGTTCGGGATGCCCTCGAACATGAGGGTGGTCGCACCGTTGGCGAGCGGCCCGTAGAGGATGTAGCTGTGGCCCGTGACCCAGCCGACGTCCGCCGTGCACCAGTAGATGTCGCCTTCCTTGTAGTCGAAGACGTACTGGTGGGTCAGCGAGGCGAAGACGAGATAGCCACCCGTCGTGTGCAGGGCACCCTTGGGTTTACCGGTCGAGCCCGACGTGTAGAGGATGAACAGCGGATCCTCGGCGTTCATCGGCTCGCAAGGGCAGTCGGTCGAGGCCGCCTTCATCAGCGGACCGGCATCGAAATCGCGACCCGCCTGCATCGGCACTGTCAGACCGGTGTGCCGGAACATCAGGACCTTGACGTCCTTGTCGCACTTCTCCAGCGCCTTGTCGCAGTTCTCCTTGAGCGGCACCGCCCGGCCACCGCGGAGACCGCCGTCGCAGGTGATGACGAGATTGGCCTTCGCGTCGTTGACGCGGTCGGCGAGGCTGTCGGGGGAGAACCCGCCGAAGACGACCGAATGGATGGCCCCGACCCGCGCGCAGGCCAGCATCGCATAGGCGGCCTCGGGGATCATCGGCATGTAGATCGTGACCCGGTCGCCCCTCTTGACGCCCAGGTCCTTCAGCACGTTGCCGAGCTTGGCGACCTTCTCGTGCAGTTCGCGGTAGGTGATGTGCTTGTCGACCTCCGGGTTGTCACCTTCCCAGATGATCGCCGTCTGATCGGCGCGCTTGGCCAGATGTCGGTCGACGCAGTTGTAGGCGACGTTGAGGACACCGTCCTCGTACCACTTGATCTGGACGTCGTCGCGATAGCTCGTGTTCTTGATCTTGGTCGGCGCCTTGATCCAGTCGAGCCGACCCGCCATCTCGGCCCAGAAGCCCTCGGGATCGTTGATCGAATGCTCGTACATGGCCTTGTACTTGGCCTTGTTGCAAAGAGCGTGGTCCTGCCAGCTCTTCGGTACCGTGTAGATCTCCGACATCAGCCTCCTCCGTCACAAGCGCCTGCCCGAGGGTCCTGCGCGTTCCCGAGAGCTTACTCCCACGCGGTCCGCGCGGTGAACAACGCCGTTTGGACGTTATGCCGCAAGGTCCTGAAGTCCCGGGCCAGCAGGGTTTCTCTTGCCGCGCTCATCCCGCCCAATCCACAGCGTTTCCCACAGGCCTCCGGTTTTTCCCCGGTTTTATCAACAATGTGTGGGTAAGTCACCCGACGTAACGCCTGTGGATCTCGTGGCGACCTACCGTGGGATGCAGCGGACCCGCCTGTTCGTGAACTTGTCGCAACCTTGTCATCGACAGACACGGCGCGCATAAGCCTTAGCATTTCATTAATCCTGGTCTTGCAACCAGCGGCTGACGGCTGGTGTGATCCGCTCGACGATGACCTCGACGCCCGCTCGATTGGGGTGGATCCCATCCTCCTGGATGAGGTCGCGATTGCCGGCGACGCCGTCCAGAAAGAAGGGGTAGAGCGGAACGCGGTACTGTTCCGCCAGATGCCCGAAGACGGCGGCGAAGGCGTCGCCGTAGTCCCGGCCGAGATTTGGCGGGGCCAGCATCCCGGCCAGCATGACCGGCACCTTCGCGGCCGTGGCCGCCTCGATGATGCGCCGCAGATTGGCCTCCATCTCAGCCGGAGGCAGTCCACGCAGCGCGTCGTTGCCCCCCAGTTCGACCATGAGGTGCGTGGGCCTGTCGGCGAGCACCCAGTCGACCCGCGCCGCCCCACCAGCCGAGGTGTCGCCCGAGACGCCGGCGTCGACGACCGTGCAGGGCGTGCCGATCTTGGCCAATGCCGCTTCGAGCCGGACGGGGAAGGCGTCTCCTGCCGCCACACCGTAGCCTGCGGTCAGCGAGTCGCCCAGGATCGCCAGCCGGCACTCCGCGCGCACCGCCGAGGGCAGGAGCAGCAGCGCCACGACGACGACCAGGGCCTTGCTGTGCCGCCGGCTGCGGTCCATCTCCCGGTGCGAACCGCCGGCGAGGCCAGCAATCCGCATCATGATCGAGCTCATCGACGTCCACCTCACCCTTTCCAGCACCGCCGGCCCCGTCCACATCCTCCGCGGCGTCGATCTGAAGGTCGAGCCCGCGACATCGGTAAGCGTGGTGGGCCCGTCGGGCTCCGGCAAGTCGAGCCTGCTGGCCCTCATCGGCGGCATCGACCGGCCCACCTCCGGCACGCTGCGCGTCGACGGCGTCCATCTCGGCACGCTGGACGAGGACGGCTTGGCGCTTTTCCGCCGCCAGCGCGTCGGGATCCTGTTCCAGTCGTTCCACCTCATGCCGACGATGACGGCACGCGAGAATGTCGCCCTGCCGCTGGAGCTGGCGGGCCGGTCCGACTGCTTTCCAGAGGCGGAGCGGGCCTTGCGCGAGGTCGGGCTCGGCCATCGCCTCGACCACTATCCCGGCCAGCTGTCCGGCGGCGAGCAGCAACGTTGTGCCCTGGCGCGTGCCCTGGTGCACGGGCCGCGCCTTCTTCTGGCCGACGAGCCGACCGGCAATCTCGACGCCGACACCGGCCGGGCCGTGGCGGATCTCATCTTCTCCGTGCGCAAGGCGACGCGGACCACGCTCGTGCTGATCACGCACGACCCGCGCCTCGCCGAGCGCTGCGAGCGGCGGCTGCAGATCGATCGCGGGAGGGTGACGGAAGCTGCGCGCAAAGAGGCCGTGGCCGCCGTCGCATGAAGGATCTCCTGACCGAGCTCGGTCGAGCGGCCCGCCTTGCCCGGCGCGAGATGCGCGGCAGTGCCCGCGGCTTCGTAGTCTTCATGCTGTGCCTGGCGCTGGGCGTGGCCGCCATCGCCGCCGTCGGCAACGTGAACCGGTCGGTGGGCCTCGCTTTGGCGCGCGACGGCCGGGCGCTGATGGGCGGGGATCTGGAGTTCGAGCAGGCGAACAACGAACTCGACCCGGGCGCGATCGTCCACCTCCTCCCCGACGGCAGCAGGCTCTCCAGCGTCGTCCGGACCAACACGATCGCCAAGGCCGAGAGCGGGCGCAACGTCGTCGTCGAACTGAAGGCCGTGGACGCCGCCTGGCCGCTCTACGGCGAGGCGCAGTTCGACCCGCCGATGGCTCCCGAGGAGGGTCTGAAAGACGGTGTCGCGGTCGAGCCCGCCCTTCTCGGACGGTTGGGGCTGCAGGTTGGGGACAAGCTGCATCTCGGCGATACGGAAGTGCCGATCGTCGCCACCATCGTGCGGGAGCCGGACCGGCTCGGCGGTTTCGTGAACATCGGGCCTCGCGTGATCCTCCACCGCGACCTGCTCGATCGGGCGCACATCTTGCAGCCGGGAGCGCTCGCCCGCTTCGAGGTCCGGGCGGCCCTGCCGGACGGCACCGACGCGGACGCTCTGGCGACACGCCTCAATGCCGAGAACCCCGACGCCGGCTGGCGCGTTCAGGCGGTCAGCGCCGCGCAAGCGCAGACGACGCGGTTCACAGACCGGCTCGCCACGTTCCTGACCCTGGCGGGGCTGACGGCCCTGCTGACGGGTGGCCTCGGCATCGCGCTCGCCGTGCGCGCCTATCTCGACCGGCGGCGGACCTCGATCGCCACGCTGCGCTGCCTCGGTGCAACGAGCGATCAGGTCTTCGCCATCTACCTCTTGCAGGTCATGGCGCTGGCGGCGTGCGGAGTGGCACTGGGCCTCGTCGCCGGCATGCTGTTGCCGCTGCTCACCTATCTGATCCCGGCCGGGACCATTCCGGTGACGTTGAGCTACAGCGTCGGTGTGGGTCCCCTGCTGCTGGCGGCGGCATGCGGGATGACGGCCGCTTTCGTCTTCGCGCTCTGGCCCCTGGCGCTGGCCCGGGAGATCCCGCCCGCCGGCCTGTTCCGGGCGCTGGTCGAGCCGCAGCGCCGCTGGCCGCGCCCGTTCTTCGTCGGGCTGCTGATCGCCGGGGCGGCGCTGCTGGCGGCTCTGGCCATCTTCGGCGTGGCGCAGCCCCGTCTCGCCGCCTGGTTCGTCGGGATCACGCTGGCGGCGATCGTGGTCCTCATCCTGCTGACCCGCGGCCTCCTGCTCGCGGCTCGACGCGTGGCGCATCGCGGGCCCTATCCCCTGCGGCTCGCGATCGCCAATCTGCACCGGCCCGGCACCGGAGCGCCCAGCGTGGTCGTCGCCCTCGGAGCCGGTCTAGCGGTGCTGACGGCGGTCGCGCTCCTCTACGCTAACCTCGCCCGCGAGGTCGCCGTCCGCCTGCCCGAGCGGGCGCCCGGCATGATCCTGATCGACGTCCAGCCGGATCAGCGAGACGGTCTCGCCCAGATCGTGACGAGCGTTCCCGGGGCCAGCGTGGTCCAGGAAATGCCGTCGCTGCGGGCGCGGATCGTCCGCATCGCCGACAAGCCCGCGGAGGAGGTGAAGGTCGCTCCCAACGTCGAGTGGACCATCCGGCGGGACCGTGGATTGAGCTATGCTGCCCAGCCCCCGGACGATACCAAGCTCGTCGCCGGCTCCTGGTGGGCGCCCGACTACGCAGGGCCGCCGCTCGTCTCGATCGATTCCGAGATCGCGCAAGGCTACGGCGTGAGGATCGGCGACACCCTGAGCTTCAACGTTCTGGGCCGGCCGGTCGAGGCCACGATCGCCAACATCCGCGAGGAGATCGACTGGGGCTCGGGTCGCCTCGGGTTCCTGTTCATCCTGAGCCCGGGCCTCCTCGACAAGGCACCCCACACCTGGGCGGCAACCGTGCAGGTGCCCCCCGAAGGCGAGAACCAGCTGTTGGACGTGCTGGCGACGAAGCTGCCGAACGTCACGCCCATTTCGATCCGCGAGATCGTGGGACGCGTCGCCGAGATGATGGCGAAGATCGGGCTCGCGATCGAAGTCGTCGCCCTGGTGACGTTGGCCGCCGGCGTTCTCGTGCTGGCCGGTGCCGTCGCCGCTGCACGCGACCGGCATCGGTACGAGACGGTGTTGCTGAAGGTGTTGGGCGCACGGCGAAGTCAGCTGCTGACGGCTCTGCTCGTGGAGTATGGCGTGATCGGCCTCGCCGCCGTGATCTCCGGCGGGGTGCTCGGGACGTTGGGGGCCTATGTCGTGGTGCGCTTCGTGATGGATCTGCCCTGGGTCCTGCCGATGGCCGTGCCGCTGACGGTGACCGGCCTGGCGCTCGGCCTCACTCTCCTGGTGAGCGGCACCGGCCTATGGCGCCTGCTGGGACAGCCTGCGGCACCCGTGCTCCGCAGCCCGTGATGGGAAGCGTGCTCGCGCTCTGCTAGGATCGGCCTCGTGCTCGATTCGACCTCCATCGGCGTGGTGACGGCCTTCGTCGCCGGCGTGCTCTCCTTCCTGTCACCCTGCGTGCTGCCGCTGGTGCCGGGCTACCTTTCTTATGTCGCCGGAAGCTCGCTCGAGGAGTTGCGCGACCATCAGGCGGTGCGGCTGCGCGCCCTTGGCTATGCGGTCGCTTTCGTGCTCGGTTTCTCGACCGTGTTCGTGGCGCTCGGTGCCAGTGCCACCTTCCTCGGCGGTCTGCTGCTCTCCTGGAAGTACGAACTCGGCGTCGCCGCAGGCGTGGTCGTGCTGCTGTTCGGCCTGCATATGGCCGGGTTGCTCCCCATCCACTTTCTGGAACGGGAAGCGCGGTTCCAGGCCGACATCGCGGGTGGGCGCTATCTCGGCGCCTTCCTAATGGGCCTCGCCTTCGCCTTCGGCTGGACGCCCTGCATCGGGCCCGTGCTGGGCGTCATCCTCACCATGAGTGCCAGCACCGCCGACCTCGGCCAGGGAACCGCACTGCTCGTCGTGTATTCGCTCGGTCTAGGGTTGCCGTTCCTATTGTCGGCGTTGTTCACCGACGTGCTTCTCGAACGTCTGCGCCTCCTGTCGCGCACGGGCCGAAATCTGCAGCGCGCGGCAGGGTTGCTGCTTGCTTTCATAGGCTTGCTTATGATTTCCGGGCAGCTGGAGCGGGTAGCCTACTGGCTGCTCGAGAGCTTCCCTGCCCTGTCCAGGATCGGCTGAGCCGCACGTTGTTGTGAATGAATTGTTGCTCATGGTGCATTTTTTGTGCGTAGCGGACGCCTCCCACTGTCGCTTTCGGCTTGAAGCGCCGTAGCCACGAGGCCATATGGGACCGAGTGGCGAGAGCACCGCCGCACAAGATGAGGGTTTCTTGCGATGGCTTTCACAACCAATCCTCGACTCGCGCGGGGCGGCGTCGCCGTCGGTGAGTATGACGAGGGCCTCCGGAGCTACATGCTCTCGGTCTTCAACTATATGGGCCTCGGCCTGGTCATCACCGGCCTCGTCGCGTACGTCGTGGGTACCAATCCCGCGCTGTACATGCCCATCTTCGGCAGCCCGCTGAAGTGGGTCGTGATGCTGGCCCCGCTGGGCTTCGTGTTCTTCCTCGGCGCCCGCATGACCTCGATGAGCGTTAGCGCCGCGCAGATCACGTTCTGGGCGTTCGCGGCCGTGATGGGCCTGTCCATGGCGAGCATCTTCCTGGTGTTCACCGGGGAGAGCATCGCGCGGACGTTCTTCATCACCGCGGCCACCTTCGGTGCGGTGAGCCTCTACGGCTATACCACCAAGGCGGACCTGACGAAGTTCGGCTCGTTCCTGTTCATGGGCCTGATCGGCATCGTGATCGCGAGCCTCGTGAACATCTTCCTGGCGTCGAGCGCGCTGCAGTTCGCGATCAGCGTCATCGGCGTGCTCGTGTTCACCGGCCTCACCGCCTACGACACGCAGCGCATCAAGGAGGAGTATCTGAGCTTCGCCGGCAGCAGCGGCAGCGAGATGATCGCCAAGGGTGCCATCATGGGTGCCTTGAGCCTCTACCTCGACTTCATCAACCTGTTTACCATGCTGCTGCAGTTCTTCGGCTCCCAGCGCGATTGATCTTCAGGATCGATCGAGCCTGTAACCGGCCCGCCCCGAAAGGGGCGGGCCTTTGTTTTGCGCTGCTGTTGGCCGGCTGCAGCACGGTCGACGCCGGCCAGCCCGGCATCCGGCTGACGCCCCTTCCTGACGCACCGCGTTCTCTGGGCGCGTTGCAGGTCGACGCCGCCTACGAGATCGAGAGCGCACGACCGACGGTGGGCGGCTTCTCGGCACTGCTCCGCTCAGGGGAGCGGCTCTACCTGTTGAGCGACCGCGGCCGCCTCTTTAGGGCCGACATCGTCGACGAGAAAGGGGTTCTGACCGATCTCGTCGACTGGGTGGAGGCGACGCTGCCCTCGCGCCATGGCGAATTGGATTCTGAAAGCCTCGCTGGACTGCCGGGCGGGCGGATCGTCGTCGGCACGGAGAGCGGCCAGGGTCTGCTGACCTATCGCTGGGACGAGAACGGACTTGCCGAGTTGCGCGAGACTTGGCCCGACCCGCTGCCTGACGCACCGCCCAACAAGAGCATCGAGTCCCTGGCCAGCCTGCCAGACGAGAGCCTGCTGGCGATCTCCGAGGGACAACATGTCGGCGGCAACCGTGTCGTCGCCGCGCGCGTCACCAGGGATGCGGTCACACCTTGTCTCTATGAGACAGCCGAAGGATTCGAGCCGACCGGCGCGGATCGGGTCGGCAACCTGCTGTTCGTGGTCGAGCGCCAGCTGTCGTTCCTCGGCGGCTTCGAGACGCGGGTCGCGACGGTCGATCTACCTGCCGAGTGGACGCCGGGAACGGTCCTGAAGAGTCGCGAGATCGCGCGCTTCGGGGGTGCCGATACCGTGGCGGAGAACTACGAGGGCATCTCAGCGAGCCAGGAAGCCGGTGGCGGCTACCGCCTGCTGCTGGTGTCCGACGACAATTTCACGAGCCTGCAGCGATCGCTGCTGCTGGACCTGGTCTGGCGCCCGGACGGGAAAGTGGCCCGGGCGCCCTGAGGATCAGGCGGCGGCGCTGGCCGCCTTCTTCTCGACGATCTGATGCTTCACGCGGACGAGATCGCCCGGCAGATCGACATCGGCGAAACCGACGAGAAACGTGTCGAGGCCGCCGACCTTCTCGATCGTGCGCAGCGTGCTGGCCGCGATCTTGACGCGGAAGCTGCGGCCCAGCGTCTCGCTGAACAGATTGCGGCTCTTGATGTTCGGCAGGAAGCGGCGACGCGTCTTGTTGTTCGCGTGGCTCACATTGTTGCCGGACTGCACACCCTTGTGCGTGAACGTGCAGCGTCGCGCCATGATAGGATCCTCGAAGAACGGCATGCGGATCGCCTCCACGGCGGACCCGCCGGGAGCGGAGCGCGGTTGATAGGTGCGGCGGCTGCCGCCGTCAAGTCCGGCCGCATGGCAGCCACTGGGTCGCATGGCGAGGGCCCCGGACACGCGCGAGAGGTGCGCCGTTGCCAGCGACCCGCAGGAGGTGCTGGGTGCCCAAGGCCTTCGACTTCTCGAACCCGCCGTTCGACCGGCTGCGGCCCGCCGAGGTGCTGCGCGTCAAGAACAGCGTCGACGTGGTCTTCTTCCGCGCCGGCACACGCATCTTCGCCGCCGGCGACCTACCCGACCACTTCTACGTGATCATCAAGGGGCTCGTGGAGGAACAGGACCACGAGCAGAGTGTTGCCGTCCACGAGAGCGGCGACGCCTTCGACAGCTCGATCCTGACGGCGGGGTCGTGCCGGCACGACTTCGTCGTGCTGGAGGAGGCCATCTGCTACCGCCTGCCGATCGAGGACTTCATCGAGCTGACGGCGAACAACAGCGCCTTCGCCCAGTTCTTCCTGACGGACATCTCCCACAAGCTCGACACGCTCGGACAGCGCGGCGGCGCCTCGGCGCTGGGTGGGCTCACCGCCCGGGTGAAGGAGGCCGGTGCCCAGGCTCCCACCTATGTGGAGGCCGGTGCTGACCTCCATGACGCCGCCCGGCGTATGGACGAGGCACACCAGAGTGCCCTGCTCGTTCGGGACCACGATCGACTGGGCATCGTCACGACGGTCGATCTGACGCGCGCCGCCGTGCGTGACCGCATGCCGCTCGACACCAAAGTCGCCGCGATCACCCACTGGGAAGTGCTGGGCATCGAGGAGGAGAGCTTCCTCTTCGAGGCAGCGCTCATGATGGCGCGGCGGAAGGTGCGCCATCTCCTGGTGCGGCGGAGCGGCGAAGCCGTGGGTGTGTTGGATTCCTCCAGCGTTCTTTCTTCGCTGGCCAATCAGGCGGATCCTATCGGCGCCCTGATCGAGGCCGCGACGACCGTGCCGGAGTTGGCCGAGGCCAGCGAGCGGATCACCCACATGATCCGCCAGCTGCACGGTACGGGCACCAAGGTCGCCTACATCACCGAACTGTCGACCGAGCTGCACCGGGCCGTCACCGAGCATCTGTTCCGAATGCTGGCGCCGCCGGAGCTGGACAAGCATGCCTGCCTCATCGTCATGGGCTCGGAGGGCCGCGGCGAGTACCTGCTGAAGACCGACCAGGACAACGGGCTGATCCTGGAGGACGGCTTCGACTTCCCCGACCTTCGCGACTTCTGCGCGAAGCTCACCGACGCGCTGATCGAGGTCGGCTTTCCGGCCTGCCCCGGCGAGATCATGGTCCGCAACCCGAAATGGTCGAAGCCGCTCGCCGGCTATCGGGAAAGCGTGCGCGACTGGGTCACCAAGCCCGGCGAGCAGGCGCTGATGGACATTGCCATCTTCTACGACGCCGCACCCATCGTCGGCCGGGGGGATCTCGTCGACGACGCGAAGTCGTTCCTGTTCGACCTTCTGGGCGACAATCAGGGCTTTCTGGCGCGATTCGCCCGCGCCATCGACATGTTCGAGGAGTCGAACGGGCTGCTGGCCGGCCTGTTCGGCCGCGGTCAGGACCGGATCGACATCAAGAAGGCGGGCATCTTCCCGCTGATGCACGGCATCCGTGCTCTGGCCCTGGAGAAGCAGCTCCGCGAAACCAATACGGCGCAGCGGATCCGGCGGCTGACCGAGCTCGGCGTCTTCGTGCAGGAGCAGAGCGACCAGCTGAGCGACGCCTTCGCCTTCCTCACGGGACTCCGGCTCAGCGCCCGCCTCGAGAAGCTCCGGCTGCACGAGACGCCCGACAATTTCGTCGACGTCGGCGAGATCAGCAAACTGGAGCGGGACTTGCTCAAGGACTCGCTGCAGATCGTGCGCAAGCTGAAGGAGACCGTCCGGCATCATTTCCATCTGAACCGGTTCTGAGCCGATGCTGGACGGGCTGAGGAAGGCGCTCTGGCGGCGCCGCCTGCGCAAGCCGGAATACGCCTTCCTGCTCGACGGCGATCCGGGCGACGAGGTCGTCAGCATTGACTGCGAGACGACCGGGCTCGACGTGAAGCGCGCCCAGATCCTCTCGGTCGGTGCCATCAAGGTGAAGGGCGACGCGATCCTGACGAGCGAGCGGCTCGACTTCTTCGTGCGGCCGCAGGGGCCGATCTCCGAGGAGACGATCCTCGTCCATCATATCCGCCCGGTCGACCTGACGGACGCCGTACCCCTCGAAACGGCGATCGACCGCGTGCTCCGCTTCATCGGACCGCGGCCGCTGATCGGCTACTATCTCCAGTTCGACGTCGGGATGCTGGAGAAGCACATCAAGCCGATGCTGGGCGTGGGCCTGCCCAACCGGAAGATCGAGGTCTCCGCACTCTATTATGACTGGCGGGCCAAGCAGGTGCCGCCGGGCGGCAACATCGATCTGCGCTTCGAGACCATCCGACAGCGGCTGAAGCTGCCGCGGCGCGCCCAGCACGACGCGTTCAACGACGCCCTGCTGACGGCCATGATGTATCTGCGCCTCACCGGCGGCTGGCAGCCCCGCAAGGAGACCTGAGCCGCTTCAGCTTTACGCCTCCGTGCAGGTCGAGCAGGTTGGCGCGCCCAGCCAACGAGCCTTGTGAGTGCCGATGCCCGAGCGAACCTATATGCCCCTGTCGGGCATGGAGCTGCCGCGTTTTGCCGGCATCCCGACCTTCATGCGGCTGCCGCACGTCCCGGTGGACGAAGCCACGGACGTGCAGATCGGGCTGATCGGCGTGCCCTGGGACGGCGGAACCACCAACCGGCCGGGACCGCGCCACGGGCCGCGCCAGCTGCGCGACTACTCGACGATGGTGCGGCTCCTGAACCAGGCGACGGGCCTGCGGCCGTTCCATACCGCCCGCTGCGCGGACCTCGGCGACTCGCCGGTCAATCCGGCGGACGTGCAGGACTCGCTGCAGCGGATCACAGGCTTCTACGAGAAGGTGAAGACCAAGGGCATCGTGCCGATGTCGGCTGGCGGCGATCATCTCGTGTCGCTGCCGATCCTGCGGGCGCTGGCAGCCGACGGGCCGGTCGGCATGGTCCACTTCGACAGCCACACGGACTTCTACGACAGCTATTTCGGCGGTTTCCGCTACACGCACGGCACGCCGTTCCGGCGGGCCGCCGAGGAGGGCCTGCTCGACCCCCGGCGCGTGATCCAGATCGGCCTACGGGGCAGCTCCTATGACGGCGAGGACGTCGAGTGGGCGCGCTCGCAGGGGGTGCGGCTCGTCTTCATCGAGGAACTGCTGGATCGCGGCACGGACGCGATCATGGACGAGGCACGGGCCGTGGTCGGGGATGGCCGGACCTATGTCAGCTTCGACATCGACGGCATTGACCCGAGCCAGGCACCGGGCACGGGGACGCCCGAGATCGGCGGCTTCAGCACGCATCAGGCGCAACGGATGATCCGGCGGCTGCAGGGGCTGAACCTGATCGGTGCCGACCTCGTCGAGGTCAGCCCGCCCTTCGATCCCTCGGGCATGACGGCCTGGGTCGGGGTGAACCTGATCTTCGAGCTGCTCTGCGTGCTGGCGGACGGCATCGCCCGCAAGGGTTAGCGGGCTCGGGCGAGGTCGCGGGCGATCCGGGCGCTGCCGGGCTTGGCGGCGAGTCGGGGCTGCAGCAGGTCGCGGGCGAGCGAGAAGCGCCCATCGCGTAGGGCGGCTTCGATCAGAGTCATTGTGAGCACATCGCGCTGGGCGAGGCTGCCCGTCATCAGCGCCAGTTCGCCACGGGCGGCGAGAAGCGTGTCGGTGGACGTACCGTAGTCGCCGCGGCCGAAAGCCAGGATCGCTTCCGCGGCTGGCAGGCCGATGCCGGCGACCATGGCACCATACTGCCCGGGGGCATGGGCGACCGTGCCGAGCCGGACCAGGAGTGTGGCGCCGTCCACGTCGCGTCCGGCACCCGCGAAGGCCAGGGCGGCGTGGACATCGTTGAAGACGTGGGTGGCCCGCTGTGCCTGCGGGGCGAACAGATCGGCCAGAGCCGTCCAGCGCGGCCCGACATCGACGCCGCCGAGGTGCAGCCGCCAGAGGAGGGCCGCGGCGTCGCACAGGTTCAGCACGATGCTGCGCGGGCCGGGTGCGATCAGCCGGTCGTAGACGGCCAGCGCCTCGGCCGGCTCCTCGCGGTCGAGATGGTAGAGGGCCATGTGCCAGGCATTGTGAACGGCGAAGAAGCTGCCCTCCGCCCAATCCGCCTCGCGGCTCCGGTACCAGCCGATCCCCTCCTCGTCGCGGCCCTGCATCTCCAGCACGTGACCCACGGCGTGGATGGCCCAGACGTCCAGCGGGTTGCGGTCGACGGCCTCACGCCCCAGCGCCTCGGCCGTGCCGTACTCGCCAGCCTCTTCGAGGCCGAAGGCATGCATGCCGAGGACGAAGCCGTAGCCCGGCACGTCCTTCGGCCAGTCCCGCACCGACCGCTCGGGACGGGTACGCAGCGCCGTGGTGTGCCCGGCGAAGAAGTCGGCCTGATGGCCGAACATGAGGGCCATCAGGTCCCGTGGGTTCTGGTCGAGCAGTGCATCGAAGCAGGCCGTCGAGCGGTCGAGGTTGCCCGCGAGCCAGGCCCGCGCAGCTTCCAGATGCAGGCGCTCGCGGTCCGGAGCGGCAGCTTCGAGTGGTGCGGCCGCCGCAAGGCTCACTTCGGCTTTCGATTTGAACCCGGGCTGCAGGGAAAAGGCGAAGATCTGGGCGCGCAGCGCGTGCCCCAAGACGAGGTCCGGATCCTCGGCGATGGCCGCCTCGATCCTGCCGACCGGGTCGCCGCGGAAGGCCAGCACATCGTTGAGTGCGGCCTCGAAGCGGTCGATCGAGGCGGCCGTCGAACATTGGACGGCAACGCCGCGGGGATCGTCGAGCTGCATCGGTTCTCCCTGACCCAGTGCTACGCCGCTACCCCCTCATCGAGAGCGGCGAGAACACGGTCCAGTAACGGATCGGAGATGCCCATCTCACGCAGGTGGGCGGCGGTGCTGCGCACATAGTCGACGTTGGAGCCGGCGAGGCCGTGGCCTTGGCGAATCAGATGCAGCAGGTCCGGCAGCGGCAGGTCGCCCAGGAAGTCCGGGTGATCGGCACGGGCGACATAGGTCCAGGCGGTCACCGGCTGTTCCGTGTCCAACCGCCGGGCCTGCACCTCCAGCCGGTCGTAGACGTAGCTGCCGATCAGCTCACGAGCATCGAGATAGGCGATCACCTCGTCGGCACGCTCGGGCGTGACGCCGAGAGCGCGGCCGGTGCAGCTTCCGCCCGGGGCAAGGCCCAGGACCACGCCCGGCACCTCGGCCGTGCCGCGATAGTGGGTGGAGCGGATGCAGAGTGCCCGGTGATGGCCCTGGATCTCGGCGGCGACCATGGCGTCGGGCTCGAAGCCCGGCCGCCACATCAAGGAGCCGTAGGCGAAGAACCAGACGAGATCCTTGGTCCCGCTCAGCCTTTGCTTCCCTCGTGGCCGGCAAGGCGGGACTCGAGCCGGCGGGCGGCGTCGAAGAAGCGGTTCTTAGCCTCGCCGACGTAGGGGTTCTCGCTCTCGATGGCGCGGAACAGCTCGTCGGAGTCGTAGCGCACCAGTTCCACGCTCTGCATCAGCAGTTCGTAGGTCCGGGTCGTCTGGCCGATGTCCTTGAGCTCGATGTCGACCATGATCTTGGCGATCAGGTGGGTCAGGCCCTGAACGTAGGCCAGCTCGCGGTCGTGGCGCTCCGGGGTGGTCTCGATGACGCGCAGGCCCAGCCGCTCGCGCAGAAAGGTGGCGACGCACTCGGTGCGCTCGCCGCGGCCGTGGCAGACCGCGACGTTGAGGCCGCTGATCCCGTTCTTGCCGCTCTGCGGGCCGAAGAGCGGGTGGGTCAGGACGATGTCGACCTCGGGCGGCAGAAGCTCCAGCAGCATTTCGGCAGGCTTCAGCTTCACCGAGCAGACGTCGATCACGAGGGCTCCCGGCCGAACGAACTCGCGGATCTGCAGCACGACGGGCCGCAGCTTCTGCACGGGCACGGCCAGCACGACCACGTCGCAGGCGGCGGCCGCTGCGAGCGATCCTGCCTGGACATTGTAGAGCCGGGTAAGGGGCTCCAGATCGCGGCGGTCGTCGTGGACGAGGACGCGGAAGAACGGGGCGAGGTGCCGGAGCGCGAACTCGCCGAAGGCACCGCAGCCGATCAGGCCGAGTGAGGCGATCATGCGGCCTTGGCACCCTTCGCGAACGCCTTCAGCGCCTCGACCATGCGGCGGTTGTCAGTTTCGAGGCCGATGGAGAGGCGCAGGCAATCGGGCAGGCCGTAGGCGTGCATCATCCGCGGGAGGATGCCCTCGTTCTCCAGGAAATGCGCGGCATCCTCGGCGGTGCGGCCCGGTGTCGACGGGAAGCGGACGAGGAGGAAGTTGCCCACACTCGGATAGACGTGGAAGCCGGCGGCACCGATCTCCCGCGCCAGCCAGGCCAGCCACTCCTCGTTGTGGCGGCGTGACAGCTCCTGGTGCTCCAGGTCCTCAAGGGCAGCCAGCGCTGCGGCCTGGGCCGGCTGCGACACGTTGAAGGGCCCGCGTACGCGATTGACGATGTCGACGATGTGCGGCGAGGACACCATCCAGCCGATGCGCAGAGAGGCTAGCCCGTAGAGCTTCGAGAAGGTGCGGGTCATGATCGTGTTGGGCAGGCTCGTCGCCAGCTCCAGCCCGCTCGAATAGTCGGCCGCCGTCACGAACTCGGCGTAGGCCGCATCGACCACCAGCACGACATCGTGCGGCAAGCCTTCCCGCAGTCGCTGCAGTTCGGGCCCGGTCAGATAGCTGCCGGTCGGGTTGTTCGGGTTGGCGATGAAGACGAGCTTCGTGCGGCTGGTGACGGCCTTCAGCAGGGCGTCGACGTCCGCGCGGGCGTCCTTCTCCGGCGCGACGACCGGATGCGCGCCCGCACCCAGGGCCGCCAGCTTGTACATGAGGAAGCCGTGGGCGCTGTAGAGCACCTCGTCACCCGGCCCGGCGAAGGCGCGGACGATGAGAGCGATCAGCTCGTCGGAGCCGGCACCGCAGACGATCGTCTCGGGATCGAGATTGTGCCGGCGGGCGATGGCGGCGCGAAGCGCGGTGCAGTTGCCGTCCGGGTAGCGGTGGAGGTTCAGGGACTCGGCCTGGAACGCCTCGATCGCCTTCGGGCTCGGGCCCAGGGCGTTCTCGTTCGAGGACAGCTTGGCGACGGGCTTCTCGGACTTCGCGTGCGACTTGCCCCCGACATAGGGCTCGATCTCCAGGATGCCGGGACGCGGCCGCGGATGAGGCATGGGAAACCCGATTCGTGCGTGCGGAAAGGTTCAGCCCAGCAGGGCCGCCGACAGCGGCCGGGCATAACTCCCGATCCGGCTCATGCGCAAGACGCCGGGACCCATCGCCGGCAGGGCCGGATCATCGGCCGCGAGGAAGCCGTCGACGGTGACGAGCTGGACCAGCTCGCCCGGTTCGTCCTCCATCGAGGCGAGGATCGGCACGGCAGAGCGCCAGCTGCCGTCCGCCCGGGTGACCAGGGCCAGGACGGTGAGATCGTCGCCACTGGGCTCGGTAGCGAGATGGCCCAGCACCCATGCCGGACGCGATGGGCCGTTAGCGGCGAAGGGCAGGCGGGCCAGGAGATGGACGCCGGCAGGGTCGCGGGCCAGGGGACACCACCAGGGCTCGTCGGAATCGGGCTCCGGCACGACGGCGAGCTGAACTCGGCCCGAGCGCAATGCGGCCAGCGCTGCGGCCGGAGAGGGCTCGACCTCGATCGGGGTCGCGGCGCCGAAATGCTCGCGGGCGAGGTCGGCGACGCCGACGAAGGTCGCCACCGCCAGAGGTGCCTGGGACTGCACGGAGGCGGCGAGCAACTCGCGCCACATCCGCACGATGGTGACGGCCGGCAGCTTGCCGCGGGCCTGCTCGACGAGCCGGCGGAGAAGCTGCGCCTCGCGGGCGGGCCTGATGACCGGACCCCTGTCGTCGGCGGCACGCTTGGTCGCGGCGATGTCGGCGACGACCTGCATCCGGGCCGCCAACAGCTCGACGATCTGGCCGTCGATGCGATCGACCTCCAGGCGCAGTCGCTCGAGTCCAGTCCGCTCGCCGCCCATTGCCCCCGCTCGACCCGGCCGTTTTGGAGCGCGGACACTAGGTGGCGGACTTGGCACCGTAAAGCGTGGTCCCGGTCGAGAGCGACCTAGCGACCCTTGTGCTCATCCAGGTGTGCCAGCGAGCGGACGAGATCGGCCCGGCTGACGATTCCGACCAGCACGCCGTTGCGCAGGACAGGCACGCGCTTGATCCTATTGTCGTGCAGCAGCTTGGCGATCTCGTCGAAGCTCGTGTCCTCGCCCACCGAGACGACGTCCTTCGTCATGATGTCGGCCGCCTTCCGTCCGGCCGAGCGCACATGGCTCAGATATTCGGGTGCAAGATGCTCGCCTTCGGCCATCATTTCGAGCCACCAGGACGCCCGCTCGTCCATGACCATGACACCGGCAAAGAGCAGGTCCCCCTCGCTCACCATGCCGATCACGTGGCGGTGCTGGTCGACCACTGGAACGGCGGTGACCTTGCTCCTAGCCAGCCGTCTCGCCACTTCCTGAAGCGGCGTGTCGGCCTCCACCGTCACCACGCCGCGCGTCATGATATCGGCGGCTTTCATTGCATCACCCTTAGGACGAGCACAGTCTCCGTTCCTTTAATGTGGGCGTTCATGGCCTTCACTGCGACGATCTTCGCGTCGCGTTCTGCGAATCCAGGCCATGAAGGCAGCGTCCGGTGTGCGTTCGTGACGGCATGGATCATGCAACCAGCCGTTGCGTGACCGATACGGACTGGCTTCAGATGCCGATGCCGCCCAACTGCCGTTCCACCTGCGCCGACCGGGGCGCCCACCGCGGCGGCCGGAAGACCAGGGTCGGGGGCCGGTAGATGTACGCCCCGGCGGCACCCGTCGCACCCAGCGTTCCCTGGCGTCAGATCGTGGCGGCGCTGCTCGCCTGCACGATCATCGCCCTGGCCTGGACCGCGCTGCCCAATCCCATCATCGCCCTACCGCTGGCCGTGCTGCCGATCGCAGGGCTCGTCTGTGTCCGGCAGCCGGTTTTCGTCGTCCTGCTGTTCGCGTCCTTTTCCCTCTTCCGCCTCCACGAGGCGGTCAGGGTCCTCTATCCGCTGCACATCCCGCAGCTCCTGGCCCTGGGCGCCATTCTCACCCTGGTCCTTCATCTCAAGACCGAGCGCGTGCGGCCCTATTGGACGCCAGCACTCACGGTCTTTGCCGTCTTCTTCGGCCTCGTCACCCTGCAGACGCCGCTGGCGCTCAATCGTGCCTACGCGATGGGGATGTGGTCGGGAAACTTCTCGAAGATCGGGATCATGGTGCTGGCGATCGCCTGGCTCATCAGGGAGCCGCGCCAGCTCGGCCTCGCCTTCCGGATGTTCGCGGTGGCAGGCCTCGTCGTGGCAGGCGTCGCCATCTCCAACAAGCTGAACGGTATCGGGCTGGTCGAAGGTACCCGTGTCACGATCGCCCGCGACCTGCGCTCGCAGTTGGGCGATCCCAACGATCTGTCGCTCGTGCTGCTGTTTCCGGCCAGCTTCGCCCTGGCGCTCATTCTCGGGCGCGGCATCAACGTTCTGGACCGGGCCCTGGGCTTCGTCACGTTCTGTGCGGTGTTCACCGGCATCATCTTCACCCAGAGCCGGGGCGGGCTGCTCGGAATCATGGCCGTCCTGGGCGTGTTCGCCTGGAACCGGGTCCGCAACAAATTCCTTCTGCTCGGCGCCGGTGCGGTTGTTGCCATGGGATTGTTCGTGATGGCGGGGGTGGCCGACCGACAGGTCGTCGCCAACTCGGAAGGGGCAATCGACGAGTCCTCGCAGACGCGTCTCTATGCGTGGCAGGCAGCGTTCAACATGGCCTGCTCACGCCCGCTGACCGGCGTCGGCATGGACAACTTCTACGCCAACTTCTTCTACTATTCGCCGAACTGGGACGGAAAGAACCACGCGGTGCACAGCACGTGGTTCCAGATCATGGCGGAGACGGGCTTCATCGGCTTCGCCGTGTTCATCACGTTCATCGCCACCACCATCGGGCTCGGGATCCGCGGCTTCCGTCGGGCTCGTGAGGGCATGCGGCGCAGCCCGACGCCATCGCTCACCCGCCTGACGGCATCGATGGAGGGCCTGATCGCCGGTGTGCTGGGTTTCTGCACCTCCGGCACGTTCCTCACCCAGGGATTTTCCTGGCCGCTCTATATCTCGTTCGCCCTCATCGTCGCGACCGAGCGGATGATCAGTCGCGAGTTGGACGAAACCCTGAAGACCGCCTGAACCAGGCGAGCGGAACGGCCCTGGCGAGCGCTTCCGGCAGACCGAGGCCGTGCGCCTCGCGAACGTAGGTCAGGAAGTCGTAGATCGTGACAGCGGGGCAGACCTCGAACTCGAGGAACCAGGGCGTCCCGTCCGCGGCGAGGCGGATGTCGAAGGACCAGTAGTCGCGAAGGCCCAGCACCCGGACCATCGTCCGCACCGCCTGGGCGATGCCTTCGCCGGGCCTGCCGTCGATCCGTTGCAGCGAGAGCTCCAGCCCGTCGGCCGTTCCAGCGTCGCGAAGACTCGTCATACGGAAGGAATCGGCGAGAGTCGGCCAGCCGCGCTCGCCGGTGCGTACGCCGTAGATGCCGAGAGGGGTCGCTGCGTCGCCGAGGTCAAGGAAACTGACGCGGACGTCCCTGCCGGTGAGATAGGGCTGAATGAGTGCGCGGTCACCGTAGCGGTCCCAGATCCGACGACAGAGCAGCAAGGCCTCGTCGAGAGTGGCGGCGCGGCTCTCCTCGGTCAGCCCGAGCTTGGCGCCGAGGGTATTCGGCTTGACGAAGAACGGGCCGGCTGCGGGCAGCACGGAGACCGGTGTCAGAGGTGTGCCGGCCTCGACCAGCACCGAGCGTGGGATGCGCAAGCCGCAGGCCTCGGCCAGGGCGAGGCAACGGAACTTGTCCTGGCACATGTGCTGAATGGGGGGCGGGCTGCCGAACTGCGGCACGTCCAGAAGCGCTGCGAGGCTGGTCGGGAAGCTGCCGCGGTAGAAGGCGAAGCCGTCGGTCAGCGACCAGAGCATGGTGCCAGGGAGGCGAAGCAGCGGCAGCCATTCGTCGAAAGCGTCGACGGGATACCACTCGACGGCGAGGCCGATCGTCTGGAAGGCAGACCGCACCTCATCGAGGATCTGGGAGAAGTCGCTGGCCTGCTCGAGATAGTAGGCGACCTCGGCCGCGACTTCCCGGGGCAGGCCGCGAGCCTCCATGCGGGCGCGGCACGCGGCTTCGGGCTCGTGCAGAATCAGGAGGCGGCGGAGCGGGTCTGTCGTGGCGGCCGGCAAGATGCGCCTCCCTGGATGCCGGCCGAGGCTCGCCCGATCCGTCGGCGGCGTCTAGGCTGTGCTGCGCAAGGGATTGCAAGAGTCGCCGATGATCGATCTCGCCCGGTTCGCGACCGGCATGTTCGTCCGCGTCCAGGAAGAGAACTACGCCGACAACGCGGACGCCTTCGCGCAGTTCGCACCGTCGCAGTCCTACGTCCAGGGGACGGCCCGGGCGCTGATGTGGATGGCGCAACTCGCCTACGAGGGCACCGACGACGCCAAGATGCGGCGCGTGCTGGCCTTGTGGGGCTTCGATCCGGCGAGTCTCGTGACGAAGGTCGCGGCGACGGTCGGCATCGCCGGCATCGCGTCGACGAGCTATTTCATCGCCCGGCGACCCGACAGCGTCGTGCTGGCGTTCCAGGGCACCGATCCCGCCAACCTCGCCAATTGGCTGACGGACTTCTGGGCGGTACCGACCGACGCTGGCCTTCACGGCGGTTTCGCCCACGCGCTGGACGCGGCGGCTCCCGGCGTGCTGGCAGCTGTGCAGGAGCTTGCGCCGACGGGCCTGCCGCTGATGCTGACCGGGCACAGCCTCGGCGGGGCACTGGCCGTGCTGGCGGCCGAGCATCTGACGCGGAACGGCGTGACCCCGGCGGGCATCTACACTTTCGGCATGCCGCGGGTCGGTGGCATCGAGTATGCCCGCACCTATGACGACATGCTGGGGAACCGGACCTTCCGCCTCGTGCACGGCGAGGATCTGGTCCCGCGCATGCCGCCCTCATGGCTGCACGGCAACGATTTCTGCCATGTCGGTCGCCGGCTGACCTGCCCCGAGAACGGACGGTTCGATCCGCACCGACTCCTGGCCGAACCCGACAACGAGCCGGACCTGCCGGCGCCCCTGGCGCTGCAGCTGGACGAGATCCGCCCGCTCGAACTCTTGAAGACGCTCTGGCCACGGCGCGAGCCGGGGAGCTTCGAGAACACTCTGGTCAGCCGGCTCGTGTCCGCCCTGCCCGGTCCGATCCGGGACCACCTGCCCGACAAGTATCTGGCGGCACTGGCCGCCTGACGTCAGCGGCGACGCTCGGCGAGAAGCCCGATGCCGTAGAGGGCGACGGTCGCCCCGGCGATGGCGGTGATGTCGGCGTGGTCGTAGGGCGGTGACACCTCGACCACGTCGAGGCCGACCCAGTCGATGGCACCCAGCCGGCGAAGGACCATCAGCATCTGGGCGCTGGAGGGCCCACCGGCGACCGGCGTGCCGGTGCCCGGGGCGAAGGCCGGGTCGAGGCAGTCGATGTCGAAGGTGAGGTAGGCGGGGCCGCTGCCGACACGGGCGACGATGCGGTCGACGATGCCACGCACGCCGAGATCCTGCACGGCCTCGCCGTCGAGGATCTCGATGCCGCAGGTCTCGGGGGCGACCGTGCGGATGCCGACCTGGATCGAGCGGGCCGGGTCGATCAGACCTTTGCGGACGGCACCGCCGACGAAGCTGCCGTGGTCGACCCGGTCGTCCTCGTCGTGCCACGTGTCCTGGTGGGCGTCGAACTGGACCAGTGCCAGCGGTCCGTGGCGCTCGGCGTGGGCCTGCAGCAGCGGGTAGGTGACCGAATGGTCGCCGCCGAGGCTGACGAGCTTGGCCCCGGTGGCCAGGATCTCGGCCGCCTGAGTGTGGATGCAGGCCGGCACCTCGGCGATGCGGCCATAGTCGAAGACGCAGTCGCCGTAGTCGACGACAGTCAGCCGCTCGTAGGGATCGAAGCCGAACGGCCACTGCGGGTCGCCGTCGAAGATCGCCGAGGCACGGCGGATCGCCTGCGGGCCGAAGCGGGTGCCCGGCCGGTTGCTGACCGCGGCGTCGAAGGGGATACCCCAGACGACGACGTCCACCCCGTTCAAGTCGCGGGTGTAACGGCGGCGCATGAAGGAGAGCACGCCGCCATAGGTCGGCTCCGAGACGCCGCCCTTGAGCGGCCCGTAGACGGCGTTGTCGACGGGACGGGGTCGGCGGCGGTCCAGTTCGCTCAAGTCTCAGGCTCCGGCACGGCGCTCGAGGTTCGCCAGCGCATCCTGTCCGGCAACGGCCGAGAGGCGCAGCATGTAGTCGACGCTCTGCCCGTGCTCCAGGAACTTGAGGTCGCCGCGCTGCTTCCACTCCTCCCGGCTGCCGGCCAGGACCGTGGCGGGCTCGAGGCCGATGACGTAGTCACCCTCCTGCAGGTTCTGCCACTGGTAGAAGGCCGGCATGGTCCGGGTGTCGTACTCGACGACGAAGCCCAGACCCTTCTCGCCCGAAGCGAAGGCGAAGCCCGGATTGACCAGTGCCGCGAAAGCGGTGCCGTCGGCGGCGGGCTTCAGCTCGTGCTCGTAGACCTGCTCGACGAAGCCCGACTGCGGCGGCGCCTGCTCGATGGCACCGATCGAGGTGACTTTGGGGTCGTGGACGTAGGTGCGGGTGCGCACGAGCGGGACCACGACGCGGCTTTCCGGCGAGAGAACGGGCCAGCCGACATTGACGTGGTAGAGCATGGCGTGCGGCGTCTTGCGGAAGCTGCCGCTGGTCACCCGGTCCTTCATCGTCAGGCTGTCGCCGCCGACCTCCGCCTCGAAGCGTCGGGTGAGCTGCAGGTTCTCGCCGAACATCGTGGCCTGACGGACCTCGCCCTCCGCCCAGAGGATGCAGCGGTCGCCGTCCCAGCGGGTGCCGTAGCCGGTGAGGCGTGCCGGCGTGAACGCGACCCGTCCGTGCAGGCCGTGGGCGACGCGGGGCCGATAGGGATAGGCGTAGTGGTCGGCGTCCTCCTCGGTCGGGCCCATGATGTGGTCGAGGCCGCAGGTGTTCACGAGGCCGCAGAAGGAGCGGAGCCAGCCGAGGCCCAGCTCGGCGTCGTTCTCGTGCAGCCAGGGACTGCGGAAGCCCATGGCCGAGCGCCAGCCGATCGGCACGCCGCGGAACTCGACGGCACCCACGTCCATGCCGCGGTCGACCAGCACCTCGAAGGAGAAGCCGCCGCCGGTGCGGAAGCGCAGGACGCGCACACCGCGCTCCTGGCCGTCGCTCAGCTCGTGGAGCTCGACACCGAAGAGCTGGCGGAAGTCGCCGACATGGCGGGCGAGATCTCGACGGTCGAACGTCCTACCGAACAGTGTCGGCATGCTCTGGCCTCCCTCGTTGTTCCATCCAGCAGAGCGCAGCGGCGGCTGAGCCGCAAGGCCGCTCAGGCCTCGCGCAGCGCCGCCATGGTTAGCTTGCAGAGGTCCGAGGCCAGCTCCAGGGGCACCAGGACGACGTCGATGGTCCAGCTCCAGCCCGCCTGCAGCCGCTCGCGGCGCCAGAACGCGAAGGCGCGGCCCTCGCCCTCGGCCAGGACCACCGAGGCGATCTCGTCGTCCGGGTCGATCTGGCTCTTGTCGAGCTCGCAGGCACCGTCCTCGCCGAACTCTAGCTGCAGGTCGGCCGTCAGGCGCTTCGCGACGCGCTCCACCAGCCGGCCGAAGCCCGCCTGCCCCGAGCGCGGCACGCGAAGGATGAAGGCGCGGCCGTCCTCCTCGCGCAGCACCTCGATCGACAGCTCGCCGTCCCGCTCGGGGCGCACGAAAGCGCGGAACTCGCCGTGCTCGGGCAGCAGCTGACGGGTGATGAGGCCGCTGCTGTCCATGCCGTGCCGCTCCACGCTGCTGCCGAGGGCCGCAGCTCTAGTGCGGCCGCCTGCGGCTGGAAAGGGCGACCGCCCGGGTCAAACGGCCTGCGGTCTGGGTTCGTTCGTCCCGTTTATCCGAATGGCGGCAATGGACGCGGCTGCTGGTCCCATGTCGTGCCGGGGATAGGCAGTCCCGAAAGTCGGGGTGCCGCTCGGCCCAGGTTCGTTCATGCCGGCGATCTGCGGGTCGAGCGAGGCGCGGGCTGCCCGCTGCGCCAGCCGTCGGCGTTCGGCGGCCATCTCCTCGGCGCGTGCCTTCGCCGTCCGCCGCATGCGCTGAGCGCCTTCGAGTTCGGCGTAGGCGTCTTCGAGCTCGCGCCGGAGACGGGCCCGATAGCGCATCAGCGTGTTCAGCGACGGCAGGCGCGGGCCGTCCTGGGACGGAGCCATGAGCGCCTCGATAACGGCCGTTTCGAGGGCGGCCAGCCGCCGCTGGCGCCAGATCAAGTGCCCGATCTCGCGGACCCAGTGCTGCTCGATCGGCGACGCCGGACGGAGTCGGGCCTCGATATCGGCCATGATCGCGCCGAATACCTCCCAATCGGCCTCAAGGCCTACGGGATCGGCGGCACAGACGCCGTGCCGCACGGCATTCTGCGCGGAGCGGGCTTTCCCCTCCTCGGTCACCGGTCCCTGGCTCATCGCACCGTTGCGCCTCGATGCCTCGATCTGGGCCTTGCTGCGCGGCTGGGGCTGCACGGGGTCGCTCATCGCTCGATCCTTGCTCGGGTTCGGGCGGAGCGTAGTACGATAAGGTATTATTTCCTAGATCAGGTAAACCAGTCAGAGACACCGAGCACGTCGGCGCCGCCGATCAGGGCCGCGTAACGGCCGCCCTTGGCGATGGCGACGAGCACGACGAAGGCGACGAGGTTCATCCGCAGCGTGCCGGCCGCGACCGTGAAGGCGTCACCCACGCCGGGCACCCAGGCCAGCAGCAGCGAGGGATAGCCCCAGCGACGGAACCATGCCTGCGCACGGCCCAGTTGGGCGGCACTAACGGGAAACCAGCGGCGGTCCTGGAAGCGGAGGGCGACGCGGCCGAGCCACCAGTTGCCGCAGGAGCCGATGACATTGCCGAGGGTGGCGACGATCCAGAGCTTCCACGGGTCGAAGCCGTCGACCAGCATCGCCAGGAGGACGATCTCGGAGGAGCCCGGGATGACCGTCGCGGCGACGAGTGCGCTCGCGAAGAGCCCGGTATAGGCGAGATCCATGACGCTCCCGTCGAACGGCTACGGCGCATGAGATGGAGGCCGCCGTGCCCGGTGCAAGCACCTGTGCAACTTGCGCGTGATCGGGCCTCGCTGCATAACGCCCGCGATGTCCGCGGCCCCCGCCCCGCTCGGCTTTCGCCAGCCGCATTTGCTCGGGATCGAGGGCCTGCAGCCGTTCGAGATCCAGGATCTCCTGGACCGTGCCGACGGCTTCGTCGACCTCAACCGGAAGAGCGAGAAGAAGCTGGCCCTGCTTCGCGGGCTGACGCAGATCAACCTCTTCTTCGAGGCGTCGACCCGCACCCAGACGAGCTTCGAGCTGGCCGGCAAGCGGCTCGGTGCCGACACCGTGAACATGGCGGTGGCGCGCTCGTCCGTGACCAAGGGCGAGACGCTGATCGACACCGCGATGACGCTGAACGCGATGCGGCCCGATGTGCTGGTGGTGCGGCATCAGGACAGCGGTGCGGTGGCGCTGCTGGCGCGGCATGTCCACTGTGCCGTCGTCAATGCCGGGGACGGTAGCCACGAGCATCCGACCCAGGCGCTGCTCGATGCCCTGACGATCCGGCGGCGCAAGGGTCGGATCGAGGGTCTCACCGTCGCCATCTGCGGCGACATCCTGCATTCGCGCGTCGCGCGCTCGAACATCCTGCTACTGCTCACCATGGGTGCCCGGGTGCGGGTCGTGGCCCCGCCGACGCTGCTGCCGTCCGGGGTCGACTCGTTCGGCGTCGAGGCGTTCACCGACATGCATCGCGGCCTCGAAGACGTCGACGTCGTGATGATGCTGCGCCTGCAGACCGAGCGGATGCAGGGCAGCTTCCTGCCATCGCAGGCGGAGTACTTCCACTTCTACGGGCTGACCTATCAGACGCTGAAGCTGGCCCGGCCGGACGCGATGATCATGCATCCCGGGCCGATGAACCGTGGTGTCGAGATCGACGGCATCGTCGCCGACGACATCAACCGCAGCGCCATTCTCGATCAGGTCGAGATGGGTGTCGCGGTGCGGATGGCCGTGCTCGACGTGTTGACCCGCAACCGGCGCGAAGGTGCCGCTTGAGCCGCCCCGTCCTCGTCGCCAATGCGCGGCTGCTCGATCCCTCGACCGGGCTCGACGGGCGGGGCGGCGTGCTCGTGATCGGTGAGCGCATCGTCGAGGTCGGACCGGGTGTGACTGCCGCCATGGCGCCGGCCGGAGCCGAGATCATCGACGCGCGGGGGCTCTGCCTGGCACCCGGCCTTGTCGACATGCGGGTGCGCCTCGGCGAGCCCGGGGCCGAGCACAAGGAGCGGATCGACAGTGGGGCGATGGCGGCGGCGGCAGGCGGGGTGACGAGCCTGGCCCTGCTGCCGGACACGGAGCCGCCGATCGACCATCCGGCGATGGTCGAGTTCGTGGCGAGGCGCGCCCGGCAGGTGAAGCTGGTCAAGGTCCACCCCTACGGTGCCGTCACCAAGGGCCTGAACGGGCAGGAACTGGCGGAGATCGGGCTGCTCAAGGCGGCGGGGGCGGTCGCCTTCACCGACGGCGGACGGGCGGTCGCCAATGCGCGGGTGATGCGGCGGGCGCTGGCCTACGCCTCGGCCTTCGACGCGCTGATCGTGCAGCATCCCGAAGAGCCGACGCTGGCCGAGAACGGCAGCATGAACGAGGGGGCGATGGCCTCCAGGCTCGGCCTTGCGGGCGTGCCGGCCTGTGCCGAGGCGATGCTGATCCAGCGCGACATGACGCTCGTCGAGCTGACGGGTGCGCGCTACCACGTGGCGCACGTCTCGACCGGTGCGGCGGTGGCGGCGGTGCGGGCGGCGAAGGCCAAGGGTCTGCGGGTGACCTGCGATACGGCCCCGCACTATCTGGCCCTGAACGAGCTCGAAGTGGAAGGCTACCGGACCTTCGCCAAGGTCTCCCCGCCGCTGCGCAGCGAGGAGGACCGTCAGGCGGTCGTCGAGGGCCTGCGGGACGGCACGATCGACGCCATCGCCTCCGACCATTCGCCGCAGGACCAGGACAGCAAGCGCGTTCCCTTCGCCCAGGCGGCGTTCGGTGTCATCGGTGTGGAGACCATGCTGCCGATCTGCCTGACGCTGGTGCACGAGGGCCGGCTCGGGCTGCTCGATCTGCTGGGGCGGATGACGGTGGCACCCGCACGGATCCTGGGCCTGGAGGCCGGCCGGCTGGCGCGGGGGGCGCCGGCCGACATGGTGCTGTTCGATCCCGAAGCACCCTGGAAGATCACGGAGGAGGGGCTGCACAGCCTCGCCAAGAACACCGCCTTCGAGGGGCGGCTCGTGCAGGGGCGGGTGCGACGAACGCTGGTGGACGGGCGCACGATCTTCGCCGACACCTGACCGGGTGCCTTCCGGCGAAGGCCCATCGTGATATGTCTCTGCCCTGAGCGAACCCGCAGCGATCGACCATGTCTCCCTATGACAATGCCAGGTTCTTCGAGCGCGCCATCGCGCTCGCGATCATGGCGCTGCTCTTCATGGCCTGCTTCCAGATCATCCGGCCGTTCCTGGGCGCGCTGCTCTGGGGCATCGTGATTGCCGTGTCGACCTGGGGACCCTATGTCCGCCTCGTCGGGCTGATGAACGGGCGCCGCAAGCTGGCGGCCGCGGTCATGTCGATCGTGCTGTTCCTGATCCTCGTGATCCCCGTGTCGCTGCTGGTTGGCTCGGCCGCCGACGGTGTGCGGGCCGTCGCCGAATTGCTGCGCGAGCTCAGCACCGTCGTCCTGCCGGAGCCGCCGGACTGGATCGCCAAGGTGCCGATCGTCGGCCGGAACCTGGACGCGTATTGGCGGGCGGCGGTGATCGACATGCCGGCCCAGCTCAGCCCCTACATCGGCACGGCGGCGAGCTACGGGCTGAGCTGGGGTGCCGCCCTCGGCGGCACGGTGCTGGAGTTCATGATCGCCGTGATCGTCGCAGGCTTCCTCTACGTCACCGGCGAGGCCGGGGTGGAGAACCTCGACCGCTTCCTGTCCAAAATCGGCAGCGACAAGCATGCGGAGGTCATCGAGGTGGTCGGGCGGACCATCCGGGGTGTCGCCAACGGTGTCATCGGCACGGCCTTCATCCAGGGCGTGCTGGCGGGGGCAGGTTACGTGGTCGTCGGGGCGCCCAGCCCGATCATGCTCTCCTTCCTCACCTTCTTCGTCGCCGTGCTGCAGATCCCCAGCGCCATCATCTGGGTGCCGGTCGGCGTCTGGCTGCTGGCGAAGGACTCGACCGGGCTCGGGGTGTTCATGCTGGTCTGGGGCTCAGTCGTGGTCGGCCTCGTCGACAATTTCGTCCGCCCGGTCCTCATCAGCCAGGGTGCGAAGCTGCCGCTAATCCTGATCTTCGTCGGCGTGCTGGGCGGCCTCCTGGCCTACGGCTTCATCGGCATCTTCCTCGGCGCCGTCATCCTCGCGGTCTGCTACAAGGTCCTGACCACCTGGCTCCGGCAGGAGCCGGGCGACATCGCCAGGGTACCGTGACCCGCACCGACGCCCATGCTATTGCCGGGGCGTTTGCCTGGAGACCCTCGTCATGACCGAGGCAACCGGCCTGCCCACGTGGGAGGTCATGCTGCTCGCCGCACTCGGCGGCTATCTCATCGGCTCCATCCCGTGGGGCTATCTGATCACGCGCTGGGCCGGTGCCGGCGACATCCGCAGCATCGGTTCCGGCAATATCGGGGCGACCAACGTGCTCCGCACCGGCCGCAAGGGGCTGGCGGCGGCGACACTTGCGGCCGACATCCTCAAGGGTGCCATCCCAGTCTGGGTGGCCCTGGCGCTCGGTGGGGTGACGGCGGGTGCGGTTGCCGGGGCCGGTGCCATCCTCGGTCACTGCTTCCCCGTGTGGCTCGGCTTCAAGGGCGGCAAGGGTGTCGCGACGTCGGGCGGCGTGATGCTGGCGCTGACGCCGGTGCTGGTGCCGATGCTGCTCGTCGCCCTGGTGCTCGTCGTGTGGGCGACGCGGTTCGTGTCGCTGGGCTCGATCACGGCCGCGGTGCTGGCCCCGGTGCTGGCCCTGCTGCTGGGCTACCAGGACGCGGTGTGGCTCTATCTGCTGATCGCCGTCGTGGTGGTGGCGAAGCACCACGAGAACATCGCGCGCCTGATCCAGGGACGGGAGAACCGGTTCAGCCTGGGCGGTGCGGGCCGCTCATGACGGCTTCCGCGCCACGACGTGATAGATGTGCCAGTGCTTGGCTTCGCCGCGTGGCGTGACGGCGTCGTCCTCCTCTTCGTTCAGCCACTCGACTTCCAGCTTCGACAGCAACCGCGCCAACTCGTCGGCCGTGTGGACCGACATGTGCGGCCGCGCCGCCCAACTGTCCTTCACGCCGAGTAGCTGACCGGCGAAGCGCCCGCCGGGACGGACGGCGTTCACGATCTTGTCCCACAGGCCCGGGAAGCGGTCCGGTGCGCTGGCGAAGAGGGTGAAGCTCGCATTGACGAGGTCGACCGGCGGCAGCGACGCCTCCTCGTAGGCGGCATGGATCGTATGGAGATCGCTGAGCCCTGCGGCTGCAGCCTTCTCCCGTAGACCCTCCAGGGCAGCCTCCTCCTGATCGAGTGCATGGACGCGCCAGCCGGCGCGCAGGAGCGGGAGGGCGTCGCGGCCGGTGCCGCAGCCCAGGTCCAGCGCCTCCAGACCGGATCGGCGCCCTTCGCCCACGAAGAGATCGAGCGCCTTCAGCATGGTCGGTCGCGGGGGGCGGCCGTCCGTGACCTCGTAGTAGACCTTCCAGTCGGGATCGCTTGACAAGGGATGCAGTCCTTCGGGAATGTTCGACTTATGGTTGAAAAGGCTCGACATGCGCCACAACCGTCGGTCCTGCCGCCCGAGGCACGGCTCGCCTGGCTCCGGCTCGCCCGCTCGCGCGGCGTGGGGCCGGTGACCTTCGTCAAGCTGCTCGAACGGTACGGCTCCCCGCAGGCAGCACTCAAGGCCCTGCCCTCGCTGGCCCTACGCGGGGGCGAGGACGGGAGCACGGTCTGCTCGGTCGAGGCGGCGGAGCTGGAGCTGGCGGCCGTCGACCGGTTGGGGGCCACGATGATGGCGCTGGTCGAGGCCGGATACCCCAAGCTGCTGAAGGAGATACCCGATCCGCCGACCATGTTGACGGTGAACGGTCGGGCGGCGTGCCTGGACGGTCCCTGTGTCGCGGTCGTGGGTGCCCGCAACGCCAGCGGCAACGGGCGGTTGTTCGCCAGCCAGCTCGGGCGGGAGCTGGCAGCCGCTGGGGTCGTCGTCGTGTCGGGGCTGGCACGCGGGATCGACACGGCGGCCCACGAGGGCGTGCTGGCGGCCGGCGGTGAGACGGTGGCGGTGATCGCGGCGGGGGTGGACATCGTCTACCCGCCGGAGAATGCGGACCTGATGGCGCGGATCGCCGAGACGGGGGCGGTCGTCAGCGAGCGGCCGATCGGGGCCGACGTGCGGGCCAAGGATTTTCCACGCCGCAACCGTATCATCGCCGGGCTGGCCCTGGGGGTGGTCGTGGTCGAGGCCGCACCGGGATCGGGTTCGCTGATCACCGCACGCCTCGCCGGCGAGCAGGGGCGCGAGGTGATGGCAGTGCCCGGGAGCCCGCTCGATCCGCGGCACAAAGGCACCAACCAGCTGCTGCGCGAGGGTGCCACCCTGGTGCAGTCGGCCGCCGACGTGCTGGAGGTGCTGGGGCCGTTGCTGACCCGCCGGCCAGCGCCGCGCGAGAAGGAAAAGGTCCGGACTCCACCGCGACGAGAGGCCCCACGACCCGCGCCGATCGAGCCGGGACCGCTGCCTTCGCGGCTCGTCGCGGCACTCGGGCCCGCACCCCTCGGCGTTGACGAACTGATACGCCAGTGCCAAGCATCCCCGCCTGAAATCCAGGCGGCGCTGTTGGAGCTCGAGCTCGACGGTCGGCTGGAGCGCCATCCGGGGAACCGCGTCTCCCTCCGCGCGGGTTGACCTATATAGACAAGCCGCACTAGCGATCGTCGCCGCCAGAGCGGCAGAACGACATCGCCTCAACGGACCGTCGTGCCCATGGACGTCGTCGTCGTCGAATCGCCTACCAAGGCCAAGTCCATCGCCAAGTATCTGGGCAACGGCTTCACCGTCCTGCCGTCCTATGGCCATGTCCGGGATCTGCCGGAGAAGGACGGCTCGGTCCTGCCGGACGAGGACTTCCGGGTCATCTACGAGCCGCTCGACGAGAAGAAGAAGCGGATCGACGACATCGCCCGGGCGCTGAAGGAGGCCGACCGGCTGATCCTGGCGACGGACCCCGACCGCGAGGGCGAGGCCATCTCCTGGCATCTCCTGGAGCTGCTGCGCGGCAAGCGGGCGGTGAAGGACAAGGACGTCCAGCGGGTCGTCTTCTTCGAGGTGACGAAGCCGGCCGTGCTCGAAGCGATGGCACGGCCGCGCAACCTCGACGAGAACCTGATCGACGCGTACCAGGCGCGCAGGGCGCTGGACTATCTGGTCGGCTTCACCCTTTCGCCCGTGCTGTGGCGCAAGCTGCAGGGCTCCCGCTCGGCGGGACGGGTCCAATCGGTGGCACTCCGTCTCGTCTGCGAGCGCGAGAGCGAGATCGAGGCCTTCCGGGCGCAGGAATACTGGACGGTCGAGGCGCTCCTTCGCACGCCCGCGAAGCAGACGTTCGCGGCACGCCTTGTCTCCCTTGACGGCAAGAAGCTCGACCGGTTCGACCTCAAGGACGAGGCGACGGCACGCCGGGCGGTGGAGGCCGTCGAGGCGCGAAATCTCGCCGTCGCGGGCATCGAGAAGAAGCAGGTTCAGCGCGGGCCGGCACCGCCCTTCAACACCGCGGCCCTGCAGCAGGAGGCCTCGCGCAAGCTCGGCTTCGCCGCGGACCGCACGATGCGCACGGCCCAGCGTCTGTTCGAGGGCGTGGAGCTGGGCGGCGAGACGGTCGGCCTCATCACCTACATGCGGACCGACAGCGTGGCGCTGTCGTCCGAGGCGCTGGGCGGCTGCCGGCGCCTGATCGAGAGCCGGTTCGGCGAGCGCTACCTCCCGGAGAAGCCCCGGCTCTTCAAGACGAAAACGAAGAACGCCCAGGAGGCGCACGAGGCGATCCGCCCGACGGACCTGTTCCGCACGCCGCAGGACGTCGGCCGCTTCCTCGACGACGACCAGCGCCGGCTCTACGAGCTGATCTGGAAGCGGACCGTCGCCTCGCAGATGGCAGCCGCCCTGCTCGACCGGGTCACGGTCGAGATCAGCTCGCCGGACGGCAAGGTGGGCCTGCGCGCCACCGGCCAGACCGTCGCGTTCGACGGCTTCCTGAAGCTCTACCAGGAAGGTCGCGACGACCCGACCGGTGACGAGGACGATGAAGGCCGCCTGCTGCCGCCGCTCGCCAACGGCGATGCGCTCGACAAGGTGAGCGTTACGCCGACCCAGCACTTCACCGAGCCGCCGCCGCGCTACACCGAGGCCAGCCTCGTCAAACGGCTGGAGGAACTGGGCATCGGACGGCCGTCGACCTACGCAGCGATCCTGTCGACGCTGCAGAACCGCAACTATGTGCGCCTGGAGCAGAAGCGGTTCGTGCCCGAGGATCGCGGCCGGCTCGTGAACGCGTTCCTGGTCGCTTTCTTCGACCGCTACGTGCAGCCGGGCTTCACCGCCGACCTCGAGGACAAGCTCGACGGTGTGGCGGCGGGCGACCTCGACTGGAAGACGGTACTGCGCGAGTTCTGGGCGCCGTTCAACGGCGTCGTGGGCGAGGTCAAGGAGCGCCGCGTCGCCGACGTCATCGACGCGCTGAACGACGCCCTGGCGGCGAAGCTGTTCCCGCCGCCAGCCGACGGTGGCGATCCGCGGGTCTGCCCCTTGTGCGGCAGCGGCCGGCTCAGCCTGAAGCTCGGCAAGTTCGGCGCCTTCGTCGGCTGCTCGAACTATCCCGAATGCCGCTTCACCCGCCGGTTCGGGCAGGAGGGTCAGGACGCCGAGGCGCCGAAGGACCGGCAGTTGGCCGAGGATGTCTGGCTGAAGAACGGCCGCTTCGGGCCCTATGTGCAGAAGGGCTCGGGCGAGGAAGCCAAGCGCGCCTCGCTGCCGCCGAACCTGCAGCCGGACGATCTGGACCTGGAGATGGCGCTGCGCCTGCTGGCCCTGCCGCGCGAGATCGGGCGCGACCGCGAGACGAACGAGCCGATCCTGGCCGGAATCGGGCGCTACGGGCCCTATGTCCAGCGCGGGAAGCAGTATGTGAACCTGCCGCCCGACGAGGACGTGCTGACGATCAGCGACAATCGGGCGATCGCACTGCTCGCCGAGGCGGCCGAAGGCGGGCGCAAGGGGCGCCGGTCGGCCGCACCCGCTTCCGCTCTGCGGGAGATGGGGCCGCATCCCGAGGACGGTGAGCCGGTGCAGGTGCTGAGCGGGCGGTTCGGGCCCTACGTGAAGCACGGCAAGCTGAATGCGAGCCTGCCCAAGGGCACGACGCCCGAGACACTGACCATGGACCAGGCGGTCGCCTTGCTGCAGGGCCGGGCGGAGCGGGCCGGGACCGGCAAAGGTCGCAAGCCGCCCCCGAAGGCCAAGGCTGCAGCCGCGAAGAAGGCGCCTGCCGCGAGTCCCGATGCCGCGAAGAAGCCCGCGGCCAAGAAGGCCCCGGTCAAGACCGCCACCGGTCGGTCGGGCAAGGTACGGGCAGGCGGCAAGGCGTGAAGGGGCGGGCCGGACAAGGCGGCCCCGAGGCACCACCGCCCACGCGCGAGGACGTGCTCCGCTTCATCGCCGGCGAGGGTGCCGGGATGGGTCGGCGCGAGCTGCTCGACGCCCTGGCACCCGTGCGGGGTCACAAGGCGGCGGTGAAGGCGCTGCTGCGCGACCTGTCGCGCGAAGGTGTCATCGGTCGTCGGGCGAAGCGGGCCGAGCGGGCGGCGAAGCGGCCGGAAGCGCGCGAGCCGCGTCCCGACGGGGTGCGGGTCACCGTCATCGACCTGACCGAGATCGACGCCAACGGCGATCTGATCGGGTCCCTGCCCGACGATCCGGAGCTGAAGATCCTGCTGCCGGCCGAGGCGCTGGACCGGCAGGCGCCGGGCGTGGGCGATCGGGTGCTCGCACGGCTGACACCGACCGGGCCCAACCGGGCGGAGGCACGGCTCATCCGCGTGCTGCCGAAGCGGCCGCGGGCGGTCGTCGGCGTGATCGAGACCGCGGGCGACGGCTACTGGCTGCGGCCGTCGGACCGGCGGATCAAGGACGAATTCGTGCTGAGCCCGCGCGATCTGGGCGACGCGGCGCGTGGCGATCTGGTGCTGGCCGAGATCGTGCACAGCCGCCGACTGGGGCCGACGCGGGCGAAGGTGACGCAGCGGATCGGGCGACCGGACCAGCCTCAGGTCGTCAGCACGATGACGGCTCTGGCCCTGGGCCTGCCTTTGGAGTTCCCGGCCGAGGTGCGGGAGGCGGCGGAGCGAGCGCGGCCGGTGGCTCTCGGCAAGCGGGAGGACCTGCGCGCCCTGCCGCTGGTCACGATCGACGGCGAGGACGCGCGCGACTTCGACGATGCGGTGTGGGCGGCCCCGGACGAGGACAAGGCCAATCCCGGCGGCTATCGGCTGACGGTCGCGATCGCGGACGTGGCGCACTATGTGCGGCCGGGCGATCCGTTGGATCAGGAGGCGAGGAAGCGGGGCAACTCGGTCTACTTCCCGGACCGCGCCATCCCGATGCTGCCGGAGCAGCTGTCGAACGATCTCTGCTCGCTGCGCCCCGACGAGGACCGCGCCTGCCTCACCTGCCACATGACGCTGGACAACCGGGGCGAGGTCGTCGCCTGGCGGTTCACACGGGCGCTGATGCGCTCGCGGGCACGGCTGACCTACACGCGGGTGCAGGCGGCGCGTGACGGGGTCACGGACGAGCAGACGGCGGCCCTGCTGGAGCCCGTGATCGCACCGCTCTACGGCGCTTTCGAGCTGCTGCTGGCAGCCCGGCGGCGGCGCGGCACGATCGAGCTGGAGCTGCCCGAGCGGAAGATCGTCTTCAATCCCGACGGCACGCCGAAGACCATCGAGCCGCGCTCACGCCTCGCCAGCCACATGCTGATCGAGGAGATGATGATCGCCGCCAACGTCGCGGCGGCGCGCACGATCCACGACGCGAAGCGGCCGGGGCTCTACCGGGTCCACGACAAGCCCGATCCCTCGAAGCTGGAGGCGCTGGCCCAGTTCCTGGAGCGGCTCGGCGTGCCCTGGAGCCGCACGGCGACGCGCCCCGGCGACTTCACCCGCCTCCTGGAGCGCCTCGCCGAGCGCGACATGAAGGAGATGGTGTCGAGCCTGGTCCTCCGCTCGCAGGCCCAGGCCGTCTATGCGCCGAAGAACATCGGCCATTTCGGGCTGCACTTGCGGCTCTACACGCACTTCACCTCGCCGATCCGCCGCTACAGCGACCTCATCGTGCACCGGGTGCTGATCTCGCTGCTGGGGCTCGGCGACGACGGCCTGCCGGCGGGTGTCGACTTCGAGCAGCTGGCGAGCCTCGGCGAGCATCTCTCGCGCACCGAGCGGCGGGCGATGGAGGCCGAGCGGCGCGCGTTCGAGCGGTTCGTATCGCTCTACCTCGCCGACCGGGTCGGCACCGTGTTCGAGGGGCGGATCACGAGTGTCGTCTATTTCGGCCTGTTCGTGACCCTCGACGATACCGGGGCCGAGGGGCTGGTGCCCGTGTCCGGCCTCGGCGACGAGGCGTTCCTGCTCGATGAGCGGCACTATGCACTCATCGGCCAGCGCTCGGGCGAAGCATTCGGCATGGGCGACCGGGTGAAGGTGACGCTCGTCGAGGCCGATGCGATCCAGGGAAGCCTGCTGTTCCGGCTGGAGGAGCATGTGCGCGGGCACGGGGCCGAGCTCGCCCGTGGCGCCTGGAAGAAAAGCGGGGGCCGGATGCAGGGCGGCCGGCCCCGCCGCGGACCGCCACCCCGCCGCCGCCGATGAGCCTGCCGGCCAACTGGCGCGAGCTGGCGGCGATCATGGGGACGGCCACCGTCGTCGGCGTCACCATCTCGCTGACCCTGCCCCTGCTCTCGCTGATCCTGGAGCGGGAAGGCTACGGACCCTTCACGATCGGCGTGAACTCGGCCGCCAACGGTCTCGGCATCTTCGCCGTCGCACCCTTCATGCCGCGGCTGACCGAGCGGCTGGGTGCCGTCGGCTGCTTTCGCCTGGCACTGGTCGTGTGCGCCGGCGTGCTGCTGCTCTTCCCGCTCTGGATCCAGCCGGCCTGGTGGTTCGTCCTGCGCTTCGTCTTCGGCTGTGCTGCCGCGACCATGTTCGTACTCAGCGAAGCCGCCGTGAACGCGCTGATCGAGGAACATCTGCGCGGCCGGGTCCTGGCGATCTATGCGAGCCTGTTCAGCGTCGGGTTCGCCGCCGGCCCGGCCCTGCTGGTGGTGTTCGGGACCGAGGGCTGGACGCCCTTCCTGGCGGCGGCCGGGCTGTTCCTCCTGGCCCTGCTGCCGACGGGCCTGCTGGCGGCGGTCGAGAGAAACCTGGAGGAGCAGGGAAAGGCACATGGGCTGAAGCTGACGCACATCTGGCATCTGGCCCCGCTGCCGCTGCTGGGTGTGTTCATCTACGCCTTCCTCGAGTCGGCGCATTTCGCGCTGCTGCCGGTCTATGCTTTGGCGCTGGGCTTCGGCGTGCGCGACGCCGCCGGGCTCCTGAGTATCTGGCTGATCGGCAACGTGATCCTGCAGTTCCCGGTGGGGTGGCTGGCGGACCGCTATCCGCGCCGGGCGGTGCTCGCCGCCTGCGCCGGTGTCGCCGGCCTGGGCCTTCTGGCGATGAAGGCGGCCGGGGCGGAGTCCTGGCTCTATCCGGTTCTGGTGCTGGCCGGCGGCACCATGGGCTCCCTCTACACGCTGACGCTCACCCTCATGGGCGAGCGGTTCAAAGGGGCGGAGCTGACCGTCGCCAATACGGCGTTCGTGATGACGTTCCAGATGGGGGCGATCGCCGGGCCGCCGGTCGTCGGTGCCGCCATGACGACAGTGGGCGAGCCGAGCTTTCCGATCGTCCTGCTGCCGGCGGTGCTGCTGCTGGCGGGTGCGGCATGGCGCAGCCTTCGGTCCGCCCAGCTGGCGATGGCGGCCCGGAATCCTTGACAGGCGGTGTCGCCTGCGTATGTTCCGCCGCCAACTCATTCCGCACGCTCGAAGGACTGTCGACGATGGCCAAGGCTGCCACCGTACTCATCAAGCTGGTCAGCACGGCCGGGACCGGGTACTTCTACACGACGAAGAAGAATACCCGCAGCACGACCGAGAAGCTGAGCTTCCGGAAGTACGACCCCAAGGTGCGCAAGCACGTCGAGTTCAAGGAAGCCAAGATCAAGTGATCCGCTGCCGGGCGCTCCGCCCGGCGCTTCCGAAGATCGGCGAGGCCCGCGATCGACGTCGCGGGCCTTTTTTTATTCCCGGGCTCGACTTGTCGTATTGCGCGAGTGATGGCATAGAACATTCATCCAAAGCGCGAGGCTAGCCCAGGAGGACTGCCCTGCTCGCCCCTTGGAGCATTCCTCGCCTCGTGCTGGCCGTGGCCGCCGCCGTCGTGTCGACCGGCTCGGCGCAGGCCGCGGAAGCGCTGACGAACCTCACCACCGCACCTCTCGTGCTGAAGGATGGGCGGACGGCCGACGTCACCATCCGGACGGTATCGTTCGCACCGGGCAGTGCTGCGATCGACCCGGCGACACAGGCAGCGCTGCAGACGCTGGCTGCCGACATCGCCGACGATTGCTTCCTCAGCGCCCAGGCGATCGGCCATGCGGAGAGGGCCGCCGACGGCGACGCGGATCCGACACTGCCGTTTCGGCTCGCCCAGGATCGCGCGGACAGCGTGCGAGAGGTCCTCGTCGGCAACGGGCTCGGCGAGTCGGCGGTGGCCAGCGTCGGGGACGCGCAACTCGTTCGCGAGCCGCAGGTGACCTTGTGGGTCTATCGCCTACGGCCGGAGTTCGGCTGCGAGGATCGCCCGCTCGGCGCGCCAGCGGTGGCGTCGCTGGTGGATCCATCCGACGGCTCGGCCGGCGTGCCGATTCCGGAGAAGAAGGCGGAGGTGCCGAAACGGGAGCGGCGCCGGAAAGAGGCTCCGGCCGCTATTGCCGAAGCTCAGATGCCGGAAGAGCCGGCGCCCGTGGCTCCGCTCCAACCGGCACCGCCGGCCGGGCCGAAGCCGGTCGTTTCGGTCATGCAGCCCATCGGCGATCCGGAGCCGGCGGCCGGGCCGGAGGCGGTACCGACGCCAGCGCCACCGCAGCCGCCCAAGATCACCGTTGCAGCCCTTGAGCCGCCGAAGGTGACAGCGCCCGCGCCCCCGCCGACGGCAAGCCCGCCGGCCAATGTGAGGCTGGCGAACGCACCCCTGCCGCCGCTGAAGGACGGCACCAGCATCGAGATCGCGTTCGAGCCGGACAGCAGCTACCTGCCGGAAGGGGCGACGGCCAAGCTCGCCAAGCTCCTGGAGCGCGTGCCACGACAGCAGGCGATGCGGGTAGAGCTGGCGGCCTCCTTCGATCCGGCGATGAGTGCGGAGGAGACGCGCTACGACCGGTGGCTGGCGGAGCGGCGGCTGGGCCGGCTGGCAGAGTGGTTCGACCGCAACGCCCAGGTGAAGGCGCTCGCCGTCGATCGCAGCGTGTTCGAGGACAAGGGCCCGCGGCGGGTCGTCGTCCGATTGCATCCGGGACGTCCCTCTCCCTCCTGACCGGCTGCCGATTCGCACCTATAGTGGCGGCCGAATGTCGGGGAGGGCACGCATGAGCATCGCGATCGGGGTCGACCTCGGGGGTACGAAGATCGAGGTCGTGGCGCTGGACGAGTCGGGCAAGGAGGTCATCCGCCGCCGCGAGCCGACACCGCGCGGCAGCTACGAGGCGACGCTCGATGCGATCGTGGGCCTGATCCACGGTGTGGAGAAGGAGCTCGGCGCCAAGGCGACGGTCGGGATCAGCCACCCCGGTGCCGTGTCGCCGGCCACCGGGCTGATGAAGAACGCCAACTCGATCTGGCTCAACGGCCGCGCCTTCGACCGCGACCTGAAGGAGAAGCTCGGGCGGAACATCGCCTTCGCCAACGACGCCAACTGCCTCGCCTTGTCGGAGGCCACCGACGGTGCCGGGGTCGGAGCACCCGTCGTTTTCGCCGTGATCACCGGGACCGGCATCGGCGGCGGTGTCGTGATGAACGGCAAGGTGCTGGTGGGGGCCAATGCCATCGGCGGCGAGTGGGGGCACAATCCCCTGCCCTACCCGAACGAGAGCGAGCGGCCGGGGCCGGCCTGCTATTGCGGCCGCTACGGCTGCATCGAGACCTGGCTGTCGGGCACCGGATTCGCCAACGACCACCGGCGGACCTGGGGCGAGAACCTGAAGGGGCCGGAGATCATCGCGAAGCTGGAGGCGGGAGACCACGCCGCAGAGACGACGCTCCACGCCTATACCGACCGTTTCGCCCGATGCCTCGCCGGGATCATCAACGTGCTCGACCCCGACGTGATCGTGCTGGCCGGCGGCATGTCGAATGTGAAGCCGCTCTACACGGCGATCCCGGCGCGCTGGGGGCGCTATGTCTTCTCCGACCATGTCGCGACGAAGTTGCTGCCCCCAGTGCATGGCGACAGTACGGGCGTTCGCGGTGCGGCGTGGCTGGGACGCGACCTCGCCGGCTGAATTCTCGACGCCTACCGGCCTTCGGCCTGCTCGAGGCGGTTGATTAGTCGCAGGTCGGGCCGGGAAGCCGCTCGAGCTTCTGGAGCTCGCCCTTCAGCGAGAACTCGCCATAGTCGAGGCGGACGTCGTTGAGCACGCCGCCCTCGTTGATCTGGAAGGAGATCTGGAAGGTCGGCGAGCCGTCGCCCTCGTCGTTCTCGTAGTAGGCCAGACTGACGGGCCAGCGGGTCTCCTCGCCGGCCTCGGCCGCGAGCTTCACCTGCCGCGGCTGGCCGATGACGGCCGTGACCCGGTTGATCGCGTCGGGGCCGGCCCCGTCGAACACCTCGCGGGCGACGAAGCGCTCGCCGGCCTTGGCGGCCTGGATCAGGTCGACGATGTGCCGGGTCGGAAAGACGGTGCCGGCCGGTAGGCTGACCACCTTGCCCGAGGGGACCTCGTAGCGCACCTCGCCCTTTTCGGGATCGATCGTGGCCGAACCCCGGAACTCCTCCTTCAGCTTGTTGTCGTCGAAGGAGCGGGTGGCGAACCGCATCTTCTTGGCATCGTTCGATTCCCAGGACGAGAAGCGAACGTCGTAGGCGAAGTTCTGCCCCTCGTCGGTGTCGGCGACGAAGCCCAGCCGCTGCTGCGAGGTGGAGCCGTCGCATTCGGCCCGCCATTCGAGCACCAATGCGCCGCGCACCGAGACGATGCCGCCCAAGTTGTCGGACGAGGCGAGGCTCAGCCGGTAGGCGGCGCGATGCGAGAGCAGATCGACCGGCGGCGCGGCGAGCGCCACCCCGGGAAGCATGACGGCGGCGATAAGAGCGAAGCGGAGCATGGGCGTAGATCCAATTCGGCGATCGCGTGCCGCCGCGGTGGCAGGCCGGAGCGCGGTCGGATAAGAGATCGGCGCTGTCGTCATTCTTTCACAGGTCCAGGGCTCGATGTCGAAGCCTAAAGTGTTCGTCACGCGCAAGTTGCCGCCGGCCGTCGAGGATCGCCTCACCCGCGACTACGACGCGGCGCTCAACGACGACGATCGAGCCTTCGCAGCGGACGAGCTTCTGGCCGGGTCGCAAGGTGTGGATGCGGTCCTCACCTGCAGTACCGAAAAATGGCCTGCGGACCTGATCGCGAAGCTGCCGGAGCGGATCAAGATCATCGCCAGTTTCTCGGTCGGCATGGAGCATATCGATCTGCCGGCCTGCAAAGCACGCGGCATTGTCGTGACGAACACGCCGGACGTGCTGACCGAGGCGACGGCCGACATCGCCATGCTCTGTCTCCTGGGGGCCGCCCGTCGCGCATCGGAGGGCGAGCGGATGGTGCGCCAGCGGCAGTGGGGCCGCGCTGCGCTCACCATGCTGCTGGGCCTCGAGATCAGGGGCGCCACATTGGGCATCGTCGGCATGGGTCGGATCGGGCAGGCGCTGGCGGCGCGCGCCCGCGGCTTCGGCATGGAGATCCACTATCACAACAGGACCCGCCTCCCGCCCGAGAAGGAGCTGGGGGCGATCTACCATGCCGAGCTTGACGAGATGTTGCCGCGGGTCCGGTTCCTCTCGCTGCATTGCCCGGGCGGGCCGGCGACGACGAAGCTGATCGACGCCCGCACGATTGGCCTGCTGCCGCAGAGTGCCGTCGTCGTAAACACATCGCGCGGCACGGTGGTGGACGACGAGGCGCTGATCGCGGCACTGCGCTCGGGTCGCCTGTTCGCCGCCGGCCTCGATGTCTTCGCCGGCGAGCCCGACATCCATCCCGGCTACTATGATCTCGACAACGTCTTCATGCTGCCACACCTCGGCAGTGCAACGGTCGAGACGCGGGACGCCATGGGTTTCGTCTGTCTCGACAATCTGGATGCCTTTTTCGCCGGACGCCCGGCGCCGACAGCGCTCACCTGATGCCGGCCATGAAAGCGACGGTACTGGGCCGCCGGGCGATGGACCGGCTGGCCGAGTTGGCCAAGCTCAGCGAGCCAGGGCCGGGTGTGACGCGGCTCTATCTCACGCCGGAGCACAGGGCCGCCATCGACCTCCTGGCCGGCTGGATGGAAGCGGCCGGAATGCGGACGGAAGTGGACGCCGTCGCCAATCTGGTCGGGCACTATCCGGCGGACCGGCCGGACGCCCCGGTGCTCATCCTGGGCTCGCACCATGACAGCGTGCGCGAGGGCGGCGCCTACGACGGTGCAATGGGTGTGGTGCTGGCGATCACCGTCGTCGAGGCGCTGCACGCCGCCGGGCGACGGTTGCCGTTCGCGATCGACGTCGTGGCGTTCGGCGACGAGGAGGGCGTGCGGTTCGGCACGACCTTCGTCGGCTCGCACGCGTTGGCTGGGCGGCTGGACCGAGCGGTGCTGTCGATAGCCGACGACGCCGGCGTCACGCTCGCCGAGGCATTGCAGGCTTTCGGCTGCGATCCCTCGGGCATCGGAGCCATCGCCCGGCCGGCGGGGCGCACGATCGGCTACCTCGAGGCCCATATCGAGCAGGGCCCGGTGCTGGAGGCCGAGAGATTGCCCGTGGGCGTGGTCACCGCCATCGCCGGCGCTACGCGGACGCTCGTCCATGTGAAGGGGACAGCGGGTCATGCCGGTACGGTGCCCATGACGGTGCGCCGCGACGCGCTGGCGGGGGCGGCCGAATGCGTGATGGCGGTCGAGCGGTGCTGCACCGGGCGCGACGACGTCGTCGGCACGGTCGGCAAGTTCCAGGCGCGGCCGGGGGCGGTCAACGTCATCGCGGGCGAAGTGACCTTCAGCATCGATGTCCGGGCTCCAGTCGACGACGAGCGCGACGAGGCGCTGCGCAACATCGAGGCGGCGATCTCGGTGCATTGCGGGCGGCGACACCTGTCCGTGCACATGGAGGAGATCTACCGCGAGCCGGCGACGCCGATGGACGAGGGTCTCACCGAGGTGCTGGCCGGTGCCATCGCCGATCTGGACCTGCCGGTGCGGCGGCTGCCGAGCGGAGCCGGCCACGATGCGATGGCGATGGCGGCCCTGTGCCCGACCGCCATGCTGTTCGTCCGCTGCGAAAAGGGCATCAGCCACAATCCGGCGGAGAACGTGACGGCCGAGGACGTGGGCACGGCGGCGGCCGTGATGCTCAGGTTCCTGGAGCGCCTCGCCGAGCGGCCTTCGCTTCCCTGACGATCGCGGCGAGCCGAGACGCCGCCGCGCGCGGGTCGTCGGCGCTGCAGATAGCGGACACCACGGCGATGCCGTCCGCACCGCTGCGGATGACGGCCTCGGTGTCTGACTCCTTGATGCCGCCGATGGCGACGATGGGCAGGGCCGAGCGGTTCCGGCAGGTCGCCAGTCCATCGAGACCCATCGCAGGGGCCGCGTCGGTCTTGGTTGCCGTCGCGAAGATCGGCCCGACGCCCAGATAGTCGACGCCCTCGCGGGGAACGGCTGCGAGCTGGGCGGGGTCGGTGATGCTGAGGCCCAGCAGCGGCTCGGGGCCGAGGGCCGCCCGGGCAGCGACGGCGGGGAGGTCGTCCTGGCCGACATGGAGCCCGTCGGCCTCGGCGGCGAGCGCCACGTCGAGCCGGTTGTTGATGATGAGCGGCACGCCGGTACCGGCGAGCAGCTTCTTCACCCGGCGGGTCAGGGCGACCAGATCCGCCGTCGGCGTGTCGTCGTCGCGGATCTGGACGATGGTCGCCCCGCCGGCGACGGCTTCGGCGACCACCCGCTCGACGCCGAGCCGGGCGCACTGGACCCGGTCGGTGACGAGGTAGAGGTCGAGCCGCGGTGGCCGCATCAGGCGATCCTGCTGCGAGCCGACGCCGTAGCACCGTCGAGCGCACCCAGCGCGTCGAGCAGGGCCGGGACGAAGCTGCCGGGGCCTGGATTGCCCTCGGCGGCGATCTCGGCGGCAACGCCATAGGCGGCGAGCGCACCGGCTGCCGCCTCAAGGGGATCGGGCAGGACGGCGGCCCAGGCGCCCATGAGGGCGGTGAGGGCGCAGCCCGAGGCGGTGGTGCGCGCCAGCAGGGGGTGCCCGTTGGCGATGCGCAGGGTGCGCTTGCCGTCGGTGACGAGGTCGACCGCGCCGGTGACCACGACGACCGCCCCGCTGCGCGAGGCGAGATCGGCGGCGGCCGAGGCGGCGTCGCTGGCGGCGGCCGTGCTGTCGACGCCCTTGCCGCCCTGGCCGGCGCCGGCCAGCGCCATGATTTCCGAGGCGTTGCCGCGCACGATCGTCGGCCCGTGCGAGAGCAGCATCGTCGAGGTGTCGCGGCGGTAGGCGGTGGCGCCGATGCCGACGGGATCCAGCAGCCAGGGCTTTTTCGCACGGATGGCGCCGCCGACCGCGGCTTCCGCACCCTCGATCCAGTCGTGGGTGAGCGTGCCGATGTTGACGACGAGCGCCCCGCTCATGGCGGCGAGTTCGCCTGCCTCCTCCGGCGCCGCCGACATGATTGGCGAGGCGCCGGCGGCGATCAGCACGTTGGCCGACAGCGTCATGGCGACGAGATTGGTGACGTTGTGGACGAGCGGCCCGGTGCTCCGGATCCGGTCCACGCCTTCGGCGACGTAGGTCGTCATTGTGCCTCCCCTTCGAACAGATCGACGGCGTAGGTGGCGACGGGTGGTGGGGCGTCGATCAGGCCCCGGCCCTTCAGGAATTCGGCGAAGCGAGCGTAGCGGCCATGGTCGAGGGCGGCCGGGCTGTGCGCGAAGCGGGGTAGGGTGGCCGTCCAGGCGCGCCTGTTCAGCTCGTCGTCAAGCGTCGGATCCGTGCCCTTGAAGAGGTCCCAGCCCTCGTCCGGATGGTTGACGATCCAGGCGGTGGCGCGCTCGACGGCATTGAGGAAGCGGCGCAGCTCAGGGCGGTCCAGGCTGTCCTTGTGGGCGATGAAGATCAGCTCGTCATAGGCCGGGACACCTTCCTCCTCGGGATAGAAGGCGCGGCCGGGATGGCCCGCGATGTCCATCTGGTTCAGCTCGAAATTGCGGAAGGCACCGATGACGGCGTCGACCTGGCCGGCGATCAGCGAAGGCGAGAGCGAGAAGTTGACGTTGACCAACTCGACCTCGTCGAGCTTCAGCCCGTGTTTCTCCAGCATCGCTCCCAGGACGGCGTCCTCGAAGCCGCCGACCGAGAAGCCGACCTTCTTGCCCTTGAGGTCGGGGATGCCCTGGATCGGACCGTCCTTCAGGACCACGACCGAGTTCAGCGGGGTCGCCACGAGGGTGCCGATGCGGACGACGGGGAGCCCGGCAGCGACCTGAAGGTGCAGCTGCGGCTGATAGGACACGGCGATGTCGGCCTGCTTCGCCGCCACGAGCTTCGGCGGATCGTTCGGGTCGGCCGGGGCGATCAGCTCGACGTCCAGGTTCTCGTCAGCGAAGAAGCCCTTCTCGCGGGCGACGACCAGCGGCGCGTGGTCGGGATTGACGAACCAGTCCAGCACGACCGTCAGCTTGTCGTTCGCTGATGCCGGAACGGTGGCGGCGAGGAGCAGGAGAAGGGCGGCGGCTAGAGCCTGCATCGGCGATCCCAAGGGTCAGGCGAAAGCGTGGGAGTCGGGCTGCCAGGGAACGAGCCGGCGGAGTCCGGCGTCCACGGCGAACCACAGGGCGAGGGAGAGCAAGGCGAGCACGAACAGGGCGGCGAACATTAGGTCCGTCTGCATGCGGGCATTGGCGTGCAGCATGAGGAAGCCGAGCCCGGCGCTGGAGCCCACCCATTCGCCGATGACGGCACCGATCGGTGCCACGGCGGCAGCGACGCGCAGGCCCGAGGCCAGAGCGGGCAGGGCGGCCGGCATGCGGATGCGCAGCAGGACCGCCCAGGGCCGCGCGTCCATGGTGCGGGCGAGCTCGATCCAGCCCGGCTGGGTGCGCCGCAGGCCGTCGTAGAAGGCGGCCGTGACCGGGAAGAAGATGATGAGCACGGCCATCGCGACCTTCGAGGCCATGCCGTAGCCGAGCCAGAGGACGAGCAGAGGGGCGAGGGCGAACACCGGCAGGGCCTGGCTGACGACGAGGAGCGGCAGCAACCAGCGCCGCGCGGGGCCGAAGGCGGCGAGCACCACGGCCGAGACCATGCCGACGAGCGTGCCGAGCGCGATGCCGGCCAGGATCTCGACCAGTGTGATGAGCGCGTTCTGCGCCAGCAGGTCGGCGCGGGCCACGAGGGTCGTCAGCACCGAGACGGGCCCCGGCAGGATGAAGGACGGCACCCCGGTCAGCGTGACAATGAGCTGCCAGAGCACCAGCAGGCCCAATGCGGTGACGATTCCGCGCCAAGCGGTCACGAGGCCTCCTGCAGGCGGGCGGCCTCGGTCAGCTCGCGCAGCAGTTCGGCTTCCTGGACCAGCAGGGCCGGATCGGCCGCGTCGCGCGGCGGACGGCCGGCGGGCAGGATCGGGCCGCGCGGCTTCGCCGGCTTGCCAGCGAGGACGAAGACGCGGTGGCCGAGTCGCAGAGCCTCGAGCGGACTGTGGGTGACGAGCAGGACGGTGCGGCCGGTGAGCAGCTCGGCCGCCAGATCCTGCAGGCGGTGGCGGGTGATGGCGTCGAGGGCGGAGAAGGGCTCGTCCATCAGGACGACCGGGCGGTCCTCCATCAGCGTGCGGGCCAGGGCAACGCGCTGGCGCATGCCGCCGGAGAGGGTCGCCGGCAGGTCGCGGGCACGGTCGGCGAGACCGACGCGGGCGAGAAGGTCCATACCGCGGGCGTCGAGGGACGTGCGATCTCCGCGGGCCATGCCGCGCAGGCGATAGCCGAGCAGGACATTGTCGAGGACGCTGGCCCAGGGGAGGAGCAGGTCCTCCTGGGCCATGAGGGCGATGCGGCCCTTGAGGCCCTCGCCGCGCTCGGTGACGACCAGCGCTCCGGGCTCCAGGCCGGCGATGAGACGGAGCAGCGTGGTCTTGCCCACGCCCGAGGGGCCGAGCAGGCAGGTCCAGAGACCCGGCTCCAGGCGGAAGCGGAGATTCTCGAACAGGATCTCTCCGGCGTAGGCGAGCCGGGGGAGCCCGATCGTGATGGCCGGGCCGGGCTCAGGCATCGCGGCGGGCGGCGAGAAATCCCTCGACCGACACCTCGGACCAGGGCCCCACGCCCTCCAGCATCGTCGTATAGGACTTGTAGATGCGGGCATCGAGGCCGCCGGAGCGGTCGAACTGCTGCAGCACGTCGCGTGCGTAGCCGCGCGCCCGCTGCTCGATGTCGGCGGGAAAGCGGCGCAGCTGCACGCCATGTTGGCCGACGAGGGTGGCCAGCGCCGCGAAGTTCATGCGCTCGCTCTCCGCGAGAGCGAAGGCGGCCTCGGCCCTGCACGCCTGGGCCACCACCTCCTTGAGATCCGGCTCGAGGCCGTTCCACGCTTCGAGGCGGACGAGGCACTCGCCCGTCCCGTTGGGTTCGTGGATGCCGGGCCAGTAGTAGTAGGGTGCGGCCTTGTAGAAGCCGAGGGCGAGGTCGGAGGAGGGACCGGCGAACTCGGAGGCGTCGATGGCCCCGCTCTGGAGCGCCGGCATGCGGTCGCCCGGCGGCAACGAGACCTGCACGATGCCGAAGGGTGCGTACATCTCGCCACCCAGGCCCGGCATGGCGAACTTTAATCCGTTCAGATCGGCGGCGGTGTTCAGCTCGCGCTTGAACCAGCCGCCCATCGACATGCCGGTGTTGCCGGCCATGAACGGCTTCACGCCGAAGCCGGCATAGAGCTCGTCCCACAGGTCCTGACCCCCGCCATGCTCGATCCAGGCGGTGTGCTCCAGCGGGGTGAGGCCGAAGGGGATGGCGAGGAAGAAGGCGGCGGCCTTGGTCTTGCCCATCCAGAAAACGGCGGCGGTATGGCCGAGCTCGGCGACGCCGCTGCCGACGGCATCCATCACCTCGAAGGCCGGGACGAGCTCGCCGGCGGCGTGGACCGAGATCTCCAGACGGCCGCCGCTGGCGGCGGTGATGCGGTCGGCGAGGCGCTGGGCGGTGACGCCGGGGCCCGGAAGCATGCGCGGCCAGGAAGTCACCATGCGCCAGCGGCGCGGGGCATCGGCGCGGACGATGGCCGGGGCGGCGAGCGTCGCCGCGCCGGCAGCGCCCAAAAGGGTGGCGCGGCGCGTGGTCATGGGCGGTCCAGCTGCGGCCAGAGGGCGTGGAAGTGGTGGACCGGACCGTGACCATGGCCGATCGCGAGCCCGTCGGCGGCGGCGATGGCGCCGGCGAGATAGACCTTGGCACCACGAACGGCCACGCGCAGGTCGCCGTCGCGGGCGAGCAGGGCGGCGATGGCGGAGGAGAGCGTGCAGCCGGTACCGTGGGTGTTCCGCGTGGTGATCCGGGGAGCCTCGAGCCAGAGCGGGCCCTCGTCATCGAGCAGCAGGTCGGGACTGTCGGCGCCTTCGAGGTGGCCGCCCTTGAGCAGGACCGCGCCAGGGCCCAGAGCCCTCAGACGGGTCGCGGCCTCCTGCATCTGGTCGCGGTCGCGGATTGCTTCCTCTCCGAGGAGGACGGTGGCCTCGGGCAGGTTCGGGGTCACCAGACTCGCCAATGGCAGCAGCTCGCTGCGCAGGGCGGCGACGGCGTCGGCCGCCAGCAGAGCATCGCCGCTCTTGGCGACCATCACCGGGTCGAGGACGGTCCAGCGCGGCCGCCAGCGGCGCAGCGCCTCGGCGACGGCGACGACGAGGTCCGGGGTGCCGAGCATGCCGATCTTCACCGCATCAACCGAGAGATCGGCGAAGACCGAATCGATCTGCTGGCGCACGAACGCGGGCGGGATCGGGAAGATGCCCTGCACACCCTGCGTGTTCTGGGCGGTGAGGGCCGTGATCGCCGAGCAGCCGTAGACGCCTAGGGCCGAGAAGGCCTTGAGGTCGGCCTGGATGCCGGCGCCGCCGCCGCTGTCGGAGCCGGCGATGGTGAGTGCCGTGGCGGTCATGATCGGTTTCCGAGGGCGGTGTCGACGGCATGGCGGAGCCGGCGCGCGGCGGCTTCGACATCGTTCGCCATGAAGAGATCGGAAATGACGGCGACACCATCCGCACCGGCGGCGATAACGTCGGGTGCATTGGCGTGGTCGATGCCGGCGATACCGCAGCAGGGAAGCCCCGGCAGATGTGCCCGAACGGCGGAGATCAGGCGGGCGAGGCCGTCGGGACCGAGCGGCGGATCGCCCGGGTCCTTGCTGGCGGTAGCATAGACGGGACCGAGGCCGGCATAGTCGGCGATGCCGGGTTCGATCTGGCGTGCCTCGTGGGCGTGGTGAAGGGTCACACCGACGATGGCGTCGGGTCCGAGCAGGCGGCGGGCGTCGGACAGGGTCATGTCGTCCTGGCCCACATGGACGCCGGCGGCACCGGCGGCGAGTGCCACGTCGACCCGGTCGTTGATCAGCAGCGGCACGCCGAAGGGTGCCAGCGCTTCGCCCACGGCGCGGGCCTCAGCGACGAGGGTGCGGGTGCTGCTGGTCTTGTCGCGCAGCTGGACGAACGTGGCACCGCCTTTGGCAGCCCGGGTGGCGAGATCGGCCAGGGGGCGACCGTGGCTGCGGGCCGGGTCGAGCACGGCGTAGAGCCGGAGGTCGGGACGCGGCCTCATTGCAGGTGTGCCCGTGCCCGAAGGGTGTCCGCGTCGAGCAGGTAGAGGGCGTCGAGCAACTCGACCTGGAAGCTGCCTGGGCCTCGGCTCCTTGCCGCGGCGATCTCACCCGCGACCGCCATGACGAGGAGGGCTGCGACGGCGGCTTCGAAGGGATCGGACGTCACGGCGAGAAAGGCCCCGCCGAGTGCGCTGGCCGCACAGCCGATGGCGGTGACGCGGTCCATGAGCGGGCTACCGTTGGTAATCGATACGGTGCGGCGGCCGTCGGTGATCCGGTCGACGGCACCGGTGCTGGCGAGGACGCAGCTCCCGATTTCGCCGAGGGCGGCCGTCTCGTCGATATTGGCGCGGAGCACCGCTGGGCCTTGCGACAGCAGGCGGCGGGCGAAGGCGAGACGGATCGGGCTGCGATCGATCTTCACCGGATCCAGCAGCCAGGGGCGGCCGAGCTCGTTCGCGGCCGGCACCGCGCGCAGGATGGCGGCCTCCCGCTCGGCATCGAGCATGCCGAGATTGACGACGAGGGCCCGGCTCGTGGCGACGAAGTCGGCCACGCTCTCCGCACGGGACGTCATGCTGGGGATCGCACCGGCGGCCAGCAGCACATTGGCCGAGAGGTTCATGGCGACGGGGTTGGTGAGGCAATGCACGCGCGGACGATCGGCGCGGATGCGCTCCAGCAGCGCTGCGGACGTGGAAACGACGATGTCGGGAGTCGGTTCGGGCAGCATCCCAATCCCTTCGCCGGCATGATCCGGATCAGGTTCGACGGGTTGATGCCTTGCGGCCTCTCTCAGCCCCTTGCGGGACACCCCGTGGAATGACCGAGATGTAGGGCCGCCACCCCCTCATGACAAGACGATGACGGGCGACGGCGGCTCAGCTCGTCGAGAGCAGGAGCTGGTTGCCGTCGCGGAGGATGTTGATCGCGAGCTCGCCCCTGCCCGGGGCCGCCTGCTTCAGCTCGGCCAGCGAGCCGATCCGGTTGCCGTTGATCGCCAGCACGATGTCGCCCGCACGGAGGCCGAAGGCTGCGGCGGCACTGCCGCGATTGATGGTGGCGACGATCACGCCGTCGACCTCGCCGAAGGCAGGATGATCCTCGGGAATCTCGCCGAAGACCGAGCCGGCGAGGGCCGGATGCAGGCGCTGGCCCTCCACGGTCTGGGGGCGCGCCTCGCCGACCTTGACCTGCAGACGCTGCCGCTGACCGTTGCGCAGGACGTCGAGGGTCACCGTGCTGCCGATCTCGACCAGCGCCAGCCGGTTGCGCAGGTCGGAGGAATTGTGCAGCGCCATGCCGTCGACGGCAGTGACGATGTCCTTGGGCTTGACGCCGCCGCGCTCGGCTGGCGACCCCGGCGTGACCTCGGCGATCAAGGCACCCTGCAGCGTGCGCATGCCGAGGCTCCGCGCGACGTCCGGGGTGACGTCCTGGACGATCACGCCGATCTGGCCGCGCCGCACCGTCCCGTGGCGCAGCAGCTGCTCCATGATGGCGTGCGCCATGTTGGACGGCACGGCGAAGCCGATGCCGACATTGCCGCCGCCCGGAGCCAGGATGGCGGTGTTGATGCCGACGAGCTGGCCCTTGGTGTCGACGAGCGCACCGCCAGAATTGCCGGGGTTGATGGCGGCGTCGGTCTGGATGAAGTCCTCGAACTTGCCGCGGCTGATGCCGGAGCGGCCGAGGGCACTGACGATGCCGGTGGTGACCGTGAGGCCGAGGCCGAACGGGTTGCCGACCGCGATCACGAGGTCACCGACACGCAGATCGTCGGAATCGCCGAAGGGCAGCTGCGCGAGGTCGTCCGAGGGAATGCTGAGAAGCGCGATGTCGGTGCCGGGATCGCTGCCGACCAGCTTCGCCTCGAGCTGGCGGCCGTCCTTGAGCGTGACGGTGATCCGGCTCGCCTGGCTGATGACGTGATTGTTGCTGAGCACGAGGCCGCGCTTGGCATCCACGATGACGCCGGAGCCCGCACTCAGCACCTCGCGCTCGCGCGGCTGGTCCGGCATCTCGAAGAAGCGGCGGAAGAAGGGGTCGCTGAACAGCGGGTTCTCGGCCACCGGTACCCGGCTGGCGACAGAAATGTTGACGACCGCAGGAGTCACCATGTCGATCAGCGGGGCCATCGTCATCACGCCGCGCTGCGGATCGAGTGCCGGCCAGCGGGCGAAAGCCGGCACGGTCACGGCCGACGCCGCGGCGGCGATCAGGATCAAGAGGGCGAACCGGCGGACACGCCCCATTCTCGTCTCCCACCCGTCGATGGCCGACCTCGATTCGTCGGCAACGGCGCTTAGGTGCGCCGCCGCGCCCGGCTCGGCAAGGATGTCGAAGGCCGTTCTAGGTGACGAAACGGTAGGGTGCGCGGAGCGGCAGCTTCGGATCGGGGAGGACGACCTGGCGGCCGCGTCGTCCGGCCGGATCGATCAGGATCGGCGCCCGCAGATTGACGAGCAGGTCGCCGGCGATGCGGGTCGCGACGAACAGGACGACCGTGTCGGGGGGTGACAGGCCGAGTCCGGCACAGACGCTCTCGATCGTCGCTAGCGTCGGACCCCCTTCCGGCGAACCGACGAGCAGGAAGGTGAGAGCCGGCAGATCCATGGCTCGCAGCCGGAGAAGGGGCAGCGTGGCGGGGACGGGTTCCAGCTGGAATGAGCGGGCCTCGGGAAAGCCCGGCAGACCATGCGGAAAGTCGATCACCGGAACGGAGACCTCTGGCCTCGGAATGGCCATCGGGTCCGGCGTGGTGGCGGCTGAAAGCATGGGTTCCTGCCTCACCTCAGATAGTCGACCAGCGAGAGTTTCGAGAGCGTGCTCGTCACGAGATAAGAGGCCTCCAGGCTGGCGCGGTCCTGGGCGAGGCTCGACATCGCACTGGCGAGATCGGTGTCCTCGATGCGACTGATGATCTCGTCCAGATAGAGCGACGTATCGCGGTGCCGATCGCCCGCACTTTCGACCCGGGCCTGCGTGGCGCCGATGCCGCCGCGCAGCTCGGCCAGGCCCTTGACCGCCTCGCCGGCGCGGTCGAGGGCCGCTTCCAGTCCCGAGCGGTCGCTCGCCTGGTCGGCCGTCACCGCCTGGCCCAAGGCTGCCAGCAGGTCGGCGATCGCGGGATCGTCGGCCGTCACGCCGTAGGCGATCTCGGTGGTCGTATCCGCGCGTACGCTGAGCCGGACGCCATCGCCCTTGTAGTAGAGGGCGGGGTCGGCGGCGGTCGCGGCGTCGGGAATGTCGACGGCCGGTGCGTCGGTCCGACTGCCGGCGAAGAGGTAGCGGCCGTCGAGCTGGGTGTTCAGCTGGCTCTCTGCGTCGTCCAGCATGCTCGCGGCCTCGTCGGCCAGCGGCACCAGAGCGCCACTCGACGAGTCGAGCCGCTGCACCAGCAACGAGCGCAGCCGCTCGGCGATGTCGGCGAGGCGGGAGACAGCCCCGTCCGTGACCCGCAGGCGGTCGCCGGTGCGCGTGGTCTCGTCGAGCTGGGCCTGCACCGACGCGCGCGCGTCGCGGGCGCGCAGCAGCATGCCGGTGTCGCGGCCGATGGCGTCGAAGCCGCCGGCGATCTTGCCGCTCGACACGGCGACCTCGGCATCGCGGATCCGCGTCTGCGTGCCCTGCATCAGCTGGCGCAGCCGCTCAAGCTGCCCGGCATCGCCGATCCGACCCGTCAGCATCGCGATCTCCTCATCGTCCCATGCCGAGCAGCGTGTCGAACAGCTCGCCCGTCACGGTGACGATGCGGGCCGAGACGGCATAGGCCTGCTGGTAGAGGACGAGGCGCGACAGCTCGTCGTCGAGATTGACCCCCGACACCGCCGCCCGGCGGGCCGACAGCTCGTCGACCATGGCTCCGTCGCTCGTCGCCGCATCCTTGGCCCGGCTCGTCGTCACGGCATGGGTCGACACCATGTCGGCGAGGTAGGAGCGGATGTCGGACCTGCCGCCCGGCAGGCCGCCCCGCGCGGCGATGGCGTCCTGGCGGTCGAGTGCAGCCGCCAGGGCCTGGGCACCCCGGTTGTCGCCGCTGCCGCCGAGCCTGGAGGAGGGTGGAGGCCCCGCCGTGACGTCGAGACGGCCGGTGTCGAGACGGCTCGGATCGGCGGCGAGGTCGGTGCGGAGGGCCAGATCGCCGGGAGGCTCGCCCGACACGAGGTCGTTGAGGCCGAAGAAGTGGGCGAACCCGTAGTCGCGCGTACGACCGGCCGTGTCGGTGAGAGAGATCTTGCCGTCGCCGGCGGCGAAAGCGAGGCCCTGACCGGGATCGGCGAGGGCGATCGACAGGGCGCCGGTGCCGTCGATGGCGGCGGAGCCGAGGCCTGCCAGATCGGCGTTCAGCTGGCCGGCAAGGGCCGATGCGTCGGCAGCACCCAGGTCGACGGCAACGGTGCGCAGGACCGCCCGGCTCGTACGGTCGACGACGGCCAGATAGGCGGTCCCGCTCCGCGCGGCACCGGCGAAGGCCGCGGTGTCCGTCCGGGTGCCGGCCACGACTGTCGGCAGGCTCTGGCCCGCGGCATCGCTATAGGCGGCGTTCAGCGCGTGCTGCAGAAGCCCTGCGGCCTCGCCGAGCTGATCCGCCAGCCCGGGCAGGAGGCGGTCACGAGCCTCGATGAGACCCTGCAGCCGGCCACCCTGGAGATCGGAGCGGATCGTCTGGGCTACGTCCGGTATGGCGTCGGCCGACTGCTCCTGCGTCAGCCTCGCTCGAACGCCGGAGGTGACGAGGACCGTGCCCACGGCACCCGGCTCAGGGTCGCCGGACACGGGGTCCATCTGATCGGCGCGGAACAGGCGCAGGGGACCGAAGACCGTGTCCGGACCGACGCTGGCGGCCGGCGCATAGTCGAGCCGGTGCGCGGAGCCGTCGAGCAGGGCCTGCCCGCCGGCCGCATAGACCCCGACGGTGCCGTTCTCCCGGCGCAGGACGGAGACGTCGATCCGCTCCGCGATCTCGTCGAGCAGCCGGTCACGACGGTCGAACAGGTCGGGACTGGCACCCCCGCGGGTCAGCTCGGCGTTGACCCCTTGCAGCGATTGGAGCCGGTCGTTGATTTCCTCGACAACTTGGCCGATCCGGCCGTCCAGGTCGCGCCGGGCCGTCTGGATCTGGTCGGCATCGTGGGCGAAGCGGGCCAGCGTGTCCTCGATCGCTGCCGTCACGTTGGACCGTTGGGCGGTCGACTCCGGCGCGTTGGCCAAGCCTTCAAGGGCCGTCGACAGCTTGCCGATCTGGTCCGCCAGGGTGCCGGTGTTGCCCCCGGGCGTGCCGAACAGGGCGGTCTGGATCGATTCCGCCGCCTCGGCCAATACCTCGCTGCGACCGAGACGGCTGCGTTGCACCTGCCATTCGCGGTTCAGGAAGTCGTCGACGATCCGGCCGGTGTCGCCGGCGCGCACACCCACCCCCTCGCCGTTGGCGATGAGCGTCTCCTGCCGGACGACCTTGCGCGTGTAGCCTTCGGTGTTGACGTTGGCGACGTTCGAGGCCGTGACGGACAGGGCCCGCTGGGCGGCCGAGAGACCGGTGAGTGCGGTGGAAAGGGTGCCGACGAGGCTCATGGGCCGGCTCCCCTAGAGCTGCCGGTCGAGGGCGAGCGGTACGACCTGGGCGGTGCTGGGCCGCACGCCGGCCATGGTCCCGTAGGCCGAGCCGGTGCGTTCCGCGACGGGTCCCCGCGCGAGCTCGCGCAGGATGCCCTCGACCACCGAGCGCGCGGCGGCGAGGCGACGCGCATGGGCCGCAGCCATCGCCTGGAACTCGCGCAGCGCCGTCTCGAGCGACGCACGCTGTGCGACGTCGAGGGCGGCTGCCTGGGATGGATCGCTCCTGAACCGGCGCAGCTGGGCATCCAGGGCGGCCGCAAGATCGGCCTTCTCCAGCTGCAGGGCCTGGAAATCGCGCAGGCGCATCGTGTCGAGCAATGCCGCCTCCGCGCGCATCACCTCCTGCAAGTCGCGCACGAGCGCCATCAGCCCTGCAATGCGGTCGGCCCCCGGAGTCATGCCGGCTGCTCCTGAACCTTCAGCATTTCGCGCAGCACGGCATCCGCCACGCCCACACCGCCGCTGCGGCTGACAATCTTCGCGTATTCGTCCTGCAGCATCTGGGAGAAGGGATCGTCCTTGTCCCCACCCTGCAGGCCGCTGGAGAGACCTGCGGTGAGGCCGTTCAGCACCTGCGAGAGGAAGATCGATTCGAACTCCTCGGCGGCCTTGCGAAGTGCCGGCGGGGTGGACGTCTCGACGACCGTCTTGGCAGCATGAGGAGCGCTCGTGGTCGCCGTCTGCATCACATTACCTGGATGTCGGCCTGGAGCGCACCAGCCGCCTTGATCGCCTGCAGGATGCCGATCAGGTCCCGCGGACCCACGCCCAGGGCGTTCAGCCCGTCGACCAGATCGCGCAGCGTCGTCGTCGGCTCGACCAACCCCATCCGATTGTTGTCACCGGCATCGACGCCGATGTTGGTGCGGTCGACGACCACGGTGTCGCCTTCCGCCAGCGGGTTGGGCTGGGAAACCTGCGGGGTCTCGGTCACCCGGACTGTCAGATTGCCCTGGGCCACGGCCACGCGGCTGATGCGCACCTGGTCGCCCATGACGATGATGCCCGAGCGTTCGTCGATGATGACCCTTGCCGGCTGGTCGGGCTGTACCTCCAGGCGCTCCACCTCGGCCAGCAGGTCCGCGACGCGATTGGCATAAGGGCCGGGCACCGGGATGGCGACCGTGCCCGGGTCGAGTGCCCGGGCGAGGCCGCCGCCGAGGCGGCCGTTGACCACGCCGGCTATGCGCTCAGCCGTCGTGAAGTCGGGATTGCGCAGGGCCAGCTTCACCTCGTGCAAGTCGTCGAGGCGGAAATCAACCTCACGCTCGACGATGGCGCCGTTGGCGATCCTGGCCGAAGTGGGCACGCCGCGGGTCACCGACTCCTCGTTGCCGCTGGCCTCGAAGCCGCCGATGGTCAGTGCCCCCTGGGCTACGGAGTAAACCTCGCCATCGGCACCGAGGAGCGGCGTCACCAGCAGCGTGCCGCCGAGCAGCGATTTCGCGTCGCCCATGGCGCTGACCGAGACGTCGACCTTGCTTCCCTGCCGAGCGAAGGCCGGCAGGCTGGCGGTCACCATCACCGCGGCGACGTTTCGGGTGTTGAGCGTGTTGCCCCGGGTGCTGACGCCGAGCCGCTCAAGCATCGCGACGAGGCTTTCCTGCGTGAAGGTCGAGTTGCGCAGGCTGTCGCCCGTGCCGTTGAGGCCGACGACGAGGCCGTAGCCCACGAGCATGTTGCTGCGCACCCCTTCAAAGTCGGCGATGTCCTTGATCCGCGCCGCGTCGGCGGGGGGACCGAGCAGAAGGGCGAGCAGAAGAACGGCGAGCCGCAGCCGGCCGATGATCGGTCCGTCTCTGCTACCGTCCCGGGCCGCCGCCCACCTCATCTCGTCGCCGTCTCCGTTGTGCTGCACCGTTGTTCGCAACGGCCGTGCCACCGCATTCCGGGCCGCGCGCGCCGGATTCCGCCGACGCTCCACGGTTGCTGGGCGGCACAAATGTCCCCGCTGCCCGGCAAGACTTGCCCTACACGCCCATTCCTTCATGCCGGGTTAACTCTGGTCTCGGACAACTGTCGGGTTGGCAGGTTCGAGGAACGACCATGCGCGTCGGTCAGCCGGGGGTTGCGAGCAAGGTGGGCGGTGGCGGCGGCGTGACCGTTGGGCGGTCGGCAGCCGATTTCGCCCTTCCTGCCGTGGAAGGTGATCGCTCGGTGCGCGGTCCGGTGGCGGCGAGTCCGCTCGCCTCGTTGGGCGCAATCCTTGCCTTGCAGGACCTGCCGGACCCGGCGGAACGACGCCGGCGGGCCGTTCGGCGAGGTGACGGCCTGCTGGACCGGCTCGAGCTGCTGCGGAACGATCTCCTGGAGGGCTCGATGACGCCGGACGCGCTGGGACGACTGCGCCTCGCGTTCGATCAGCAAAGCGAGCCCGTCGAGGATCCGGCCCTGGCGGAGATCCTGGCCGAGATCGAGCTCCGTACCGCCGTCGAGCTGGCCAAAATCGATCGAGCATACGGGATGCCGACCGCCTGATCTTTCCTTGCGGCTCACCGCCGCACGGGCGCTTCTGTCACGTGTCCGGCGGGTATCTTTCGCGCACATAGGTCGGCGGCAGCTGGCGCCTTCGGGCGGGAGGCGCCGCACGGGCAAAGGTCCCGCAGCGGATTCGGCAGGACAAGATGGCTACAGAGATCGCGGGCGCCGACGACGCCCTGTCACGGACGAAGCAGAAGGCGTCGCCCCTCTACGCCGGCCGCGTCGAGATCTATGCGAAAGCGGTGCAGGGCCACTATCGCAAGATCAAGTGGGCGGCTCTGATCATCCTGCTGGGCATCTACTACATTCTGCCGTGGATCAGATGGACACGCGGCCCAGGTCAGCCTGATCAGGCGGTGCTGGTCGATATGGCCGGACGGCGCTTGTACTTCTTCTGGATCGAAATCTGGCCCCAGGAGGTGTACTATCTGACGGGGGTGTTGATCCTTTCTGCTTTCGGACTGTTTCTGGCGACCGCCCTCTTCGGTCGGATCTGGTGCGGGTTCGCCTGTCCACAGACGGTGTGGACCGACCTCTACATGCAGGTGGAGCGCTGGATCGAAGGCGACCGCGCGCAGAGGATCCGCTTCGACAAGGCGCCCTGGACTGCCGAGAAGTGGCGCAAGAGAATCCTGAAGCATGTCGTCTGGCTGCTCATCGCCCTGTTCACGGGCGGTGCCTGGATCATGTACTTCAACGTTGCGCCCACCGTCGTCCGGCAGTTCTTCACCGGTCAGGCCGGCGGCACGGTCTACTTCTTCACCGGCCTCTTCACGTTTACGACCTACCTTCTGGCCGGCATGGCCCGCGAGCAGGTCTGCACCTACATGTGCCCCTGGCCGCGCATCCAGGGTGCGCTCGTCGACAAGGACACGATGGCCGTCACCTACGAGGCCTGGCGTGGCGAGCCCCGCGACAAGTATCGCAAGGGCGAGTCGTTCGATGGCCGCGGTGACTGCATCGACTGCAACCAGTGCGTCGCGGCCTGCCCGACCGGCGTCGACATCCGGGAAGGATTCCAGCTCGAGTGCATCGGCTGCGGCCTGTGCATCGATGCGTGCGACGACATCATGGACAAGATCGGCCGCCCGAAGCGTCTGATCGCCTATGACAGCGAGCGCAACCAGGAGCTTCGCGCCGAAGGCAAGCCATCCTCCTACCGCATCGTACGGCCGAGGACGATCCTCTACGCGGCGGTGTGGTTGCTGGTGGCTCTGGTCATCCTGGTCTCGTTGTCGCTACGCTCGACCCTGGACGTCGACATCCTGCCCGAGCGGAATCCGATGTTCGTGACCATGTCCGACGGTAGCATCCGGAACAGCTACCTGCTCAAGATCATGAACAAGACGAACAGCGACCAGAGCTACAGGGTCGCCGTCGAGGGACTGCCGGCGCAGATCAGCACGCTGAGCACGCCGGATCCCACCGAGAACGTGACACTCGTGGCGTCCCCCGACGGGGTCACCACCTTCCGGATCCTCGTGCGGGCTCCCCGCAACTCGCTGCAGGGCGACCAGACGCCCATCAAGCTCGGCCTGACCGATACGGTGACGGGCTCGACGGCGAGCTTCGGCACGATCTTCAGGGGCCCCGGCAAATGAGCGCCCGGGCCGCCAGGGCTCCAGGCTGGTGGATACCCTGGACTTTCCTGGCGTTCTTCCTTGTCGTCGTCGCGGTCAACGCGACCATGATCTGGGTCGGCTCGACGAGCTGGACCGGGCTCGTGACCGAGAGCCCCTATGACAAGGGTCTCGACTACAACCGGAACCTCGAAGCAGCACAGCGGCAGGCGGCACTCGGCTGGAAGGCCGAGGTGCAGGCCCGTATGACCCAGGGCTTCGACGCCGACCTCGCCGTCGCCTTCCACGACGCGACTGGCGCTCCGCTCGACGGCTTGATCGTGACAGCACAGTTCGAGCGGCCGACCATCGAGGCGCACGACTTCGACCTAACGCTCGCGCCCACGGGTCCCGGCACCTACAGTGCCAGCTTCAAGGCACCGCTGACGGGATTGTGGGACATTCATCTGCGGGCGAAGCGTGGCGAGGATATGTTCGTCGAGCGCCAGCGGGTGCTGCTGAAGTGACCCCGGCCGCGGCGCTGGGCGTATCCCGCTTCGATACCGATCCGGCCACCGCTGTTCCCGATGTCGCCCCCTTCGTCCGCCACGACGACACCAACGGTCTCAATACGCTCCATCTGATGGTCGAGGGCGTCCATTGCGGCGCCTGCGTCCGCAAGATCGAGCGCGCTCTCACCCAGGCCGGAGGGCTCGAAACGGCCCGCGTCAATCTGACGACGCGGCGGCTGACGCTACGCTGGCCCGGCGATCCGGCACGTGCCGGGGCGCTGGCCGGCACGGTGACGGACCTCGGCTACGGCGTCGTCCCCTACGACCCCGACCGCCTCGCCGCCCTCGACGACCGCACCGAGAAGGAGCTGCTGCGCTGCATGGCCGTGGCGGGCTTCGCCGCGGCCAACATCATGCTGCTCGCGGTCTCGGTCTGGGCCGGCAACTACTACACGATGGGCACGGCGACCCGCACCTTCTTCCACTGGTTCGAGGCGCTGATCGCCCTTCCAGCCATCGCCTATGCCGGCCGTCCGTTCTTCCGCTCGGCCTTCAGGGCACTCCGGGCCGGGCACACCAACATGGACGTGCCCATCTCGCTGGCGGTGATCCTGGCACCTGCGATGAGTCTCTGGGAGACCATCGAGGGTGGCCACCACGCCTTTTTCGACAGTGCCGTCACGCTGCTCTTCTTCCTGCTGATCGGCCGCTACCTCGACCAGCGCGCGCGCGGTACGGCCCGTTCCGCGGCCGAGCGGCTCCTTGCGTTGAACGCCGCCGCCGTGACGATCGTCCTGCCGGACGGCACGACGCGGTCGGTCCGACCGGAACAGATCGAGGCGGGCCAGGAGGTCCTGACCGGCACCGGCGAAAGGGTCGGTGTCGATGGCGTGATCACGACGGGAACCGGCGAACTCGACACGAGCCTGATCACCGGCGAGACGACGCCACAGGCGGTGGCTCCCGGCGATCGGGTCTTCGCCGGCACGATCAATCTGGGCCAGCCGCTTCGTATCCGTGTCCGCGCCGTCGGCGAGGGCACGCTGCTGGCCGAGATCGTGCGGCTGATGGAGCTGGCCGAGCAGCGCCGCGGCCGCTTCGTCACCATCGCCGACCGCGTCGCCCGGGCCTATGCGCCGGTCGTCCATACTCTGGCGTTGACGACCTTCCTCGTCTGGCTCTTCGCCATCGGCGCCGCGTGGCAGACGGCCCTGCTCTACGCGATCTCGGTCCTGATCATCACCTGTCCCTGCGCGCTCGGCCTCGCCGTGCCGGCCGTCCAGGTGCTGGCGTCCGGCCGGCTCATGCGCCGGGGCGTCCTGCTGAAATCCGCCACCGCGCTGGAGAGGTTCGCCGCGGCCGACATGGTGGTGTTCGACAAGACGGGGACGCTGACGGAAGGGGCACTGCGACTCTCGGGAACATTGCCCGAGCGCGACGCGCTCGTGGCTGCTGCCGAGCTGGCCAAGGCCTCCCGGCATCCGCTGGCCCGTGCCGTTGCCGGCGCCTGTCCGGAAGCACGGGCTCGCTTCGACGTCGAGGAGGTGCCGGGTTGCGGGTTGCGGGCGCCGGCCGAGGGCGGGGAAATCCGGCTCGGAAGGCGCGGCTGGGCGGCCGACGTGCCGGAAGATGTATCCGCGGGTGCCGAGCTCTGGCTCTCTCGGCCCGGTCGAGACCCCGTGCGCTTCGCCTTTGCCGACAGGTTACGGCCGGACGCGGTCGAGACCGTCGCCGAGCTGAAGCGGCGCGGCTTTGCCGTGGCGCTGCTGTCCGGCGACCGGACGGCCACGGTACGGACGGTCGCGGAAGAGATCGGGATCGAGGACTGGGCTGCGGAGCAGCGGCCAGGCGACAAGACCGCGAGGTTGGAAGCTTGGCGGGCCGAGGGTCGGCACGTCATGATGGTCGGCGACGGCCTCAACGACGCGCCGGCCCTGGCCGCAGCGTCGGTCTCCCTGTCTCCGTCCACCGCGGTCGACATCAGCCAGACGGCGGCCGACGCGGTGTTCCAGGGGCGCAACCTGGCGCCGATCCTCGAGGTGATCGACGTGGCCAAGCGGGCCGAGCGGCTGGTGAAGCAGAATTTCGCCCTGTCCTTCAGCTACAACGTCGTCACCGTGCCGCTGGCGATGGCGGGCTTCGTCACGCCGCTCGTGGCGGCGGTGGCGATGTCGACGAGCTCGATCGTCGTCGTGCTGAACTCGCTGCGCCTGAACCGCGGCGGCTTCCGGTAGGTGACTTGAACGGCCTTCTCTGGCTGATCCCCGTCGCCCTCTTCCTGGGCCTGCTCGGGCTCTTGGGTTTTCTCTGGTCGTTGAAGTCGGGCCAATTTGACGATCTCGACGGGGCGGCCGAGCGCATCCTGTTCGACGACGACGAGGACGAGCCGCGGCAGAAGAGACCATGAGCCGAGCTGCTTGGCTCGGCTGCATCGCCTCAGTGCTCGTCGCGTGCTCTGCAACGGCGCAGGACGCCCCGGCACCGGATGCGGTCCAGCAGCTACTCGGGCTGCTTCAAAAGCGAGTGCCGCCTGAGCAGCTAGACGCGTGGCTGTCGCGAGCGGACCCGGCGACTCTGCGTGCGGCTTTGCGCGAACGTCTCGCCGGCGACGCGGCCGCGCCTGCACTGCCGGAAGGCGGCGTGCCCTATCTGGTCAGGTTCCCTGGCGATGCCGGCGGGCTGCGGGTCGGCTCGCCGGTGACCATGCGCGGACTTCCCGTCGGCCGCGTGCGCGAGCTTCGGCTGGGGCTGGACCGGGACGGCCGCGACCTCTCGCTGGACGCGGTCATCGAGGTCGTGCCGGACAGCGTGCATCTGGTGGACGAGGCGACCGGCCAGCCTGTGGCGCTCGATCGGTTGGGCGATCTCGTCCCGGACGGATTGCGGGTGCTGCTGCAGAGCGGCAATCCGTTGACGGGTGCCGGAGCGATCGAGCTCGACGTGGTGAAGGATGCGGCACCGGCGGCGGCCACGACCGCGGACGGAATGACCGTCCTGCCGTCGGCACCGTCGGAGCTGGACCGTCTTCGGGCCAAGGTGGAGCTGCTGATCGACAAGGCTTCGGCGGTGCCGCTCGACCAGATCGTGGGCGACTTGCGGGGTGTCATTCAGGCGGCGGAGCATCTCGTGGATTCGCCCGAATCGCACGAGGCGATCGCCTCGGTGACGCGCACGCTGCTCGCTCTCGAACAGACGGCCTCCCGGCTGGACGAGCGGATCCAGCCTTTGCTCGACCGGGCCCAAGACGTCGCGGATCAAGCCACGACGACCCTGCGAACGGCACAAATGCAGATCGGTGCGGTGGCCGGCAGCGTCGGTCCACGCTCGAAGCTGCAGGGCGAACTGACGGACACGCTGCAGCAGGTCCAGCAGCTCCTGTGGTCGGTGCGCGGGCTGCTCGACGACCTGAACCGCTATCCCGGCTTCATCGTGCTCGGCCGCTCGAACCAGGCCGGGCGCTGATCTCTCAGGCCGGCGAGGCGAGCCCGGCTGCCGCCAGCGCCGCATTCTGCCGCGCTTCGAGCTTCTTCACGTCGAAGTCGCGGATCAGGGCCATGAACTTCTCGTACCAATTGATCTCGGCGCTGAGGTGCATGAACACGCTGCCGAGCCCGATGGCCGCGCGGTCCATGAAGACGAACTCACGGGGCGGTGTGACGCCGCCGACGGCCTTCAGCTTGCCATGGACCTGCTCGGCGACCTCGCGGCCGTACTGGCCGCTGTTGGTCTCCTGGATCAGCCTGGGCCGGTCCTCCATCAGGGGGGCGTAGAGGAAGGCCGCCCATTCGTTCAGCACGTCGATCGTTTCTCGGCTGAGGTCCTTGAAGCCCCACAGCTCGTAGGCGTGCACGGCCAGCGCGTGGTCGCCGCGAACGAGCGCCCAGTAGAGATCGATCACACCCTGCACGAACTTCGGCTTGAACAGGCGCACGCAGCCGAAATCGAGCAGGTTGATGTCGAGGTCCTGGCGCACCGTGTAGTTGCCGAGATGCGGGTCGCCGTGGATGACGCCGAACTCGTAGAATGGCTTGTACCAAGCCTGGAACATGTTGAGCGCGAGGCGATTGCGCGCCTCCTGGTCGGCGGATTTCCAGGACAGAAGCGGCGTGCCGTCGAGCCAGGACATGGTAAGGAGCCGTCCCGTCGACAGCTCGTCCAGTACCTCCGGCAGGTGGATGTGCGGCTCGTCGCCCAGCATGAAGCGGTAAAGGGTGATGTGCTGAGCTTCGCGGCGGTAGTCGAGCTCCTCGCGCAGGCGGGCAGCGATCTCCTGGTAGATCAGCTCCGGATTGATCGAGGCGTCATACCGCTTGTAGACCGCGAAGATCAGTCGGAGCTGCGAGAGGTCGGCATCGACCGCCGCCTCGATGTTCGGATATTGCAGCTTGCAGGCGACGGTCCGCCCGTTGTTCAGCACCGCCTTGTGCACCTGTCCGAGTGAGGCCGCAGCGGCGGCGTCGAGTGGAAATGATGAGAAGTGCTTCTGCCAGTCGGGGCCGAGTTCCGACGCCATGCGCCTGCGGACGAAAGGCTTGCCCATCGGCGGCGCCTGGCTCTGCAGCTGGGCCAGTTCCGCGGCGTACTCGGCCGGCAGGGCATCGGGGATGGTCGCCATCATCTGGGCGACCTTCATCAGCGGACCCTTCAGCCCGCCGAGGGCCGCCCGCAACTCGCCCGCATGCTGCGAGCGGTCGACGGACTGGCCCATGACCCGGGCGCCGGCCATCCGGGCCGCCTGCATCCCCATGGTGCCGGAAACCTGTGCATAGCGGCGAAGGCGACGGCCGAAGCTGTTCTCGCTGGGCTGGGATGCGCTGCGCGAGTCGGTCAAACCTTGTCTCCGAGAGCTTCTTCGAGCTGGTCGATCAGGCGCTCAAGAAGGCCCATGCCTTTCGCCCAGAAGCCTGGGTCCGACGCGTCGAGGCCGAAGGGAGCCAGAAGCTCGCGGTGGCGGAGCGTGCCCCCGGCTTCCAGCATGGCGAGGTATTTCGGCTCGAAGCCGTCGGGCTGTTCCTCGTAGACCGCGTAGAGCGAGGACACGAGACAGTCACCGAATGCGTAGGCGTAGACGTAGAACGGCACGTGGATGAAGTGCGGGATGTAGCTCCAGTAGTTCTTGTAGTCGTCGCGGAACTCGAAGCTCGGCCCCAGGCTCTCGGTCTGCACCTGCATCCAGATCCGGCCGAAATCGTCGGGCGTCAACTCGCCCTGGCGGCGGGCATCGTGGACGGCGCGCTCGAATTCGCAGAACGCGATCTGGCGCACGACCGTGTTGATCTTGTCCTCGATCTTGGCGGCCAGAAGGATACGCCGCCGGACCGGGTCGGTCTCCTGGTTCAGCAACGCCTGGAAGGTGAGCTGCTCGCCGAACACGGAGGCCGTCTCGGCCAGCGTCAGCGGCGTGCCCGCCATGAGCGGACCCTGTCGTGCGGCCAGGACCTGATGCACCCCATGGCCCAGCTCGTGGGCCAGGGTCATGACGTCCCGGTTGCGACCCTGATAGTTCATCAGGACGTAGGGATGCGCGTTGGGCACCGTCGGGTGGCAGAAAGCACCACTGTCCTTGCCGGGGCGAAGCTCGGCGTCGATCCAGTTGCCGACGAAGAAGCGGTCGACGATGTCGGCCAGCGTCGGCGAGAAGGTGCGGTAAGCGTCGAGCACCACGACCTTGGCGTCACCCCAGCCGCGGCGGACGTCGGCGTCCTCGGGCAGCGGGGCGTTGCGGTCCCAGAACTGGAGCTTGTCGAGCCCCATCCACCGCGCCTTCAGGGCGTAGTAGCGGTGCGAGATGCGCGGATAGGCGTCACGCGCAGCGCTGATCAGCGCGTCGACGACCTCGTCCTCGACCTGGTTCGCCAGATTGCGGGAGGAGATCGGCCGCTCGAACTTACGCCAGCCGTCCTCGATCTGCTTGTCCTTGGCGAGCGTGTTCGTGATTCGGGAGAAGAGGCGGATGTTCTTCGCCAGCACGCCGCTGATGGAGGTCGCGGCGGCCTCACGGACGGAGCGGTCCTTCGAGGACAGCAGGTCGAAGACCTCGGCCGAGGTCAGGTCCTTGCCGTCGAGCGGGAAGCGCAACGACGCCATCGTCTCGTCGAACAGCCGCACCCAGGCAGCACGGCCCGAGACGTACTTCTCGTGGAGGACGCGCTCGATCTCGTCATCGAGCTGGTGCGGCCGGTAGCTCCTCACATTCTCGAGCCAGGGTCGGTAATGCGCCAGCCGCGGCGAGCCTGCGATCATCTTCTCCAGCTGCTCGTCGCCCAGCTTGTTCAGCTCCAGCGTGACGAACAGGAGCACCGTGCCGATCTCGGTGATCTGCTCCTGGATACTCTGGAAGAAGCGGCCCACCTCGGGGTCGTCGCGGTCGGCGGCAAAGAGAAGCTGCGCGTAGCTGGCGACGCGGCCCGACTCCTCCTCGATCGTCTCGTAGGTCGAGATCAGCTCGGCCATGGCATCGCCGTCGATCTCGGCGAGACGGCCCTTGTACCGCTCCGCCAAGCTCTTCGCCTGGGCAGCCGAAGCCTCGAGTGTCTCTTTGAGCCGCGGGTCGTCCCGACCGGCATAGAGGTCCGAGAGATCCCACTGCGGACCCTGTTCCGACGCCGGCAACGACGCGGTTGCGGCGTCCACCGCGGCTGCGCGGTGGAAATGGCTCATCCGACTTCCCTTTTCCGGTGACCGTGCCAGATATAGGCCGCTGTGCAGGGACGTCCAGAACGCGCCTCTACGCTGGCATCCGGTGGTTGACGACGAAGAGATGCCGATGGCGGCGATGGACGGCGGTGCGAATCTCCTGCGCCTCTTCGAGGCATCCGCATCGGCCAAGGGCGATCGGCCGTTCCTCTGGACCAAGCTGGACGGCGCCTATCGTCCCTGGACGTGGTCACGCGTCCGCGCGGAAGCAAAAGCTCTGGCAGCGACGCTCGCGAAGCACGGCATCGAGCCCGGCGACCGCGTGCTCATCGTGGCCGAGAACCGGCCGGAATGGTGCATCGCCGATCTCGCCACCCTCTATGTTGGCGCCATCACGGTGCCGGCCTACACGACGAATACGACCGAAGATCACGCCTACCTGCTGAGCCACAGCGAGGCCAAGGCGGTCATCTGCAGCGGCGATGGCCTCGGCAAGCGGCTCCTTCCGGCCGTGAAGGGTGCTGGCGACGTGAAGCTGGTGGTCTTCATGGACGCGCCGGCCCGGGATCATGGCCTCGATGTGCCGGTGTTGGGCTGGGAAGAGGCGCTGCGGATCGGCCGGGAGTCGTCGCCCGTCGATCACACCGACCGGCTGTCCGCCTACGATCTCGCCTGCTTCATCTACACCTCGGGGACCGGCGGACGCCCGAAGGGCGTCATGCTGAGCCACGGCAACATCATCGCCAACCTCACGGGTGCTCGGGCGGTGATCGAGCGGCTGGGCCTCGACGAGGAGGTGTTCCTCTCGTTCCTGCCGCTCAGCCACGCCTACGAGCACACGGCCGGGCAGTTCCTCCCCATCCAGATGGGTGCCCAGATCTACTACGCCGAAGGTGTCGAGACGCTCTCGTCCAATCTGGTCGAGGTGCGGCCCACCTTCATGACCTGCGTGCCACGACTCTACGAGGTCCTGCGCCAGAAGATCGTCGCCGGCGTGGAGCGCCAGGGCGGGATGAAGGCGAAGCTGTTCCACCAGGCGGTCGCACTCGGCCGCCAGCGCTACGAGAACGGTCGGCTACCGGTGCATCAGGGCCTCGTCGACATGGCCTTGGACCGTCTCGTCCGGACCAAGGTCAAGGAGCGCTTCGGCGGGCGGATCAAGGCTCTCGTCTCGGGCGGCGCACCGCTCAACTACGATGTGGGTCTCTTCTTCGTCGCCCTGGGCTTGCCGGTGTTCCAGGGCTACGGCCAGACCGAGGCGTCGCCCGTCATCAGCGTGAACTGGCCCGGCAAGTCTCGGCTCGACACGGTGGGGCTGCCGCTGGAAGGCGTGGATCTTAAGATCGCCGATGACGGCGAGATCCTGGTCCGCGGCGATCTCGTCATGCGCGGCTATTGGAAGGACGAGGAAGCCACGGCCCAGACGCTGCGGGACGGCTGGCTGCACACGGGCGACATCGGCGAGGTGAACGGAGAGGGTTTCCTCAAGATCACCGACCGCAAGAAGGACATCATCGTCGTCTCCGGCGGCGACAATGTCGCTCCGGCGCGGGTGGAGGGCATTCTGCTCCTGGAGCCCGAGATCGGGCAGGTCCTGATCTATGGCGATAAGCGTCCGCATCTTGTCGCCCTGGTCGTTCCGCATGGCGACTTCGTGAAGTCTTGGGCACGGGAACGGCGAACGTCTGCCGACATGGAGGCGCTGGCGAGCGATCCGGCCTTCGTGTCGGCGATCGGTGAAGCGGTGAAGCGGGCCAATCAGAAGCTGTCGACGATCGAGCGGGTGCGCCGCTTCCACGTCATGCCGGAGCCGTTCTCGATCGACAACGAGATGATGACACCCACCATGAAGCTGCGGCGACATATCATCATCGCCAAGCACAAAGAGATCATCGAAGGAATGTACCACCCGACGAAATAAAGGCGCTGACCTTATGGGTCGAGCGCCGAGCTCGGGGGCAAGATGATCGAGTTTTACTTAAGCTGTGATAGTGTTGTTGGGTAGCGGAGCACGAGTTCGTAGACCCTTCGGACCAGCTTCGTCGAACACGACTGTCACGAAGCCAATCTATTGGGAGCCGCCGCTCGTCTCCTTTCCTTGTTTCTCCGCGGGTCCGATAACCTCACAACATATGGCGGCTGTCAATTCGGAGACCTACAACCGCTAGCAGTTATCCACTGAAAGTTACAGAAACCTGGAGACGAGACCCTGTAGCTGGTCCAGATCGTGCCATCGGATGGTGACGACACCACCCCGGGCACCGCTCTTGATTGCCACCTTCAGACCCAGCCGCTCGGCCAGACGTCGCTCCAGATCGACCGTGTCGGCATCAGAACGTGCCGATTGCTTGCCGGGTTGCTTCGGCTTTGTCGCAGCGCTTCGGACAAGGGATTCGGTCTCGCGTACGCTGAGGTCGTTCTGGACGACCACAGGTGCCAAAGCTGCCGGATCGGGTGCGCCGAGCAGTGCCCTCGCATGTCCGGCTGTGAGTTGCCCGGACTGCAGAAGCGTCCGGACCGGCTCGGGCAAACCGAGCAGCCGTAGCGTGTTCGCGACATGGCTACGGCTGCGCCCAAGAGCCTGTCCCAGCTCCTCCTGGCTATGGCCGAACTCGTCGATCAGACGGCGGTAGGCTTCGGCCTCGTCGAGCGGCGCAAGGTCGGCGCGCTGGATGTTCTCCACCAGAGCCAGCTCGAGCGCGGTGCGGTCGTCGAGGTCACGGACGACCACCGGCAACTCGTGCAGACCAGCCCGCTGCGCGGCCCGCCACCGCCGTTCGCCGGCCACGATATCATAACTTGCGGTGGCGCCATGGGTGGGTCGAACGAGCAGCGGCTGCAGCACGCCGTTGGCGCGAATCGATTGTTCGAGCGCCTCCAATTCGGCTTCATCGAATACGCGCCGCGGTTGTAGCGGGGAGGGTCGCAGATATTCGATCGGCACCATCTGCGATGCCGGGTTCGTAACGGTCCCGAGATCGGCATCGTTGCCGCCGAGCAGGGCCGACAGACCCATGCCGAGTCCGCGCTTGGCCTTCTTGCCGTCGGTCATCAGGCGGCGGCCAGGCGCCGGTCGCGCCGAAGCATCTCGCCGGCCAGATGGGCGTAGGCGACTGCACCCGGGCAGCGATGGTCATAAAGGAGGACCGGCTTGCCGTGGCTGGGTGCCTCGGAGATCCGTACATTGCGCGGAATCACGGTGTCGTAGACGCGGTCGCCCAGGAAACTGCGCACGTCCGTGGCAACCTGTTCGGAGAGATTGTTCCGCTTGTCGAACATGGTGAGCACGACACCGTGGATCTGCAGCATCGGATTGAAGCCGCGGCGGACACGTTCGATCGTCTTCAGCAGCTGGCTCAAGCCTTCGAGAGCGAAGAACTCGCACTGCAACGGCACCAGCACGCCGTGGGCAGCCGCCAGCGCATTGACGGTGAGCAGCCCGAGGGAGGGCGGGCAGTCGATCAGGATGTAGGCGTAGCTGCGGGACAGCCGGCTGAATGCCTCGCGCAGGCGGAACGGTCGCTGCGCGTCGCCGACTAGCTCGACCTCCGCCGCGGCGAGGTCGACGGTGGCAGGCACGAGGTCCAGCCCCGCGATCTCGGTCGAGACCACGACCTCGTCGATGGTGCGGCCGCGCAGCAGGACGTCGTAGGCCGAGGCGGACCGACTGGCACGGTCGATGCCGAGCCCTGTGCTGGCATTGCCCTGCGGATCGAGGTCCAGGAGAAGTGTGGGGTGGCCGGCGGCTGCTAGCGCCGTGCCGAGATTGATGGCCGTCGTTGTCTTGCCGACACCGCCCTTCTGATTGGCGACGGCAAGGATGCGGGCGCGGGCCTCAGGCCTGCTCGGGGACGCGCTGGACAGGTTCGAACGTCCGGATGAGGAGCACTTGGCCTCCTGGATCGCTGAGGCTCGGCTCGATGACAGCGTCGATCTTCCAGGTTTCGCGGGCCTCGGTCAATTCGTCGGCGAGGCTGCGGCCCTTGAGGAAGAGGCAGGTGCCGCCCTGTTGCACAAACGGCGCGGCGAGCCGGAGGAGATCCGCCACAGGTGCGAGGGCGCGGGCGGTCACCACATCGGCAGCCACGGGTGGTGCGGCTTCGATCCGACAGGCGTGGACCGTGACCTTGACGCCCATGGCGCGCGCAGCTTCGCGCAGAAAAGTAGCCTTGCGCTTGTCGCTCTCGATCAGATGCACCTCGGGCACCCCGAGCCCGGCCAGAACGAGGCCGGGAAGCCCGGCGCCACTGCCGAGGTCGACCAGGCGTCGACCCGCCGAAGGTAACGCCCTCAAAAGCTGGCCGCTGTCGAGAACGTGGCGGCGCCAGGGATCCTGCAGCGTGCTCTGACTGACAAGGTTGATCCTCGCGTTCCAGCGTGTCAGCTCCGCCAGCCAGCGCTCGGCAGGACGGAGTGTTTCACGTGAAACACCGAGAAGCTCCGCGCAGCCTTCGGGCGATAGCGGTTGCTCAGGCTGCCCTTTTGGCATGTCGGTACAGTAGCGTCAGGGCGGCAGGAGTCATGCCGGGGATGCGACCCGCAGCGCCGAGCGTCGCGGGGCGAATTTGGGTGAGCTTCTGACGCAGCTCTCCGGAAAGCCCGGGAAGGCCGGCGTAATCCAGCGTCGCCGGGAGGTTCAGTGCCTCCTCCCGGCGGAAGGCTGCGATTTCTTCCTCCTGGCGGTCCATGTAGGCGCCATAGCCGGCCTCGATCTCGACCTGCGTCGCCGCATCTCTGGGCACGTTGCCGAGTTCCGGCCAGATCGCGGTCAGGCTGCGCCACGTGATCTCTGGCCGGCCGAGCAGTTCGAGGGCCGTGCGCCGGCGGCCATCCTGATTCAACTGAATGCCGTGCCGATTCGCCTCGGGGGGAGTCAGGGTCAGCTCCCGAAGCCTCGCGCGGAGCTCGGCCAGCGCCACACGCTTCTCCTCGGTTCGCCGTCCGCGTTCGTTCGACACACAGCCGACAGCGGCGCCCTTGGGGGTGAGCCGCAGGTCGGCGTTGTCGGCCCGAAGGGTCAGCCGATACTCGGCGCGCGAAGTCATCATCCGGTAGGGTTCCGTGATGCCCTGGGTCGTCAGATCGTCGATCAGCACGCCGATGTAGGCGTCCGCGCGATCGAGCACGAAATCGGGATGTGCGCCCGACGCGGCCCGGGCGGCATTGATGCCTGCGACGATCCCCTGTGCCGCCGCCTCCTCGTAGCCTGTCGTGCCGTTGATCTGTCCGGCGAGGAAAAGACGTCGGAGGGCTCTCAGCTCGAGCGTGGGATCGAGCTCGCGTGGGTCGATATGGTCGTACTCGATGGCATATCCCGGCTGGAGCATGCGCGCCCGCTCCAGGCCCGGAATGGTCGCGATCAGTGCGGCCTGCAGCTCACGCGGCAGCGAGGTCGAGATGCCATTCGGGTAGACGGTCGGATCGTCGTAGCCTTCAGGCTCAAGGAAGATCTGGTGCCGATCGCGTGCGGCGAAGCGGACGACCTTGTCTTCGATCGAGGGGCAGTAACGTACCCCGGTCGCCTCGATCTGGCCCGAGTACATGGGTGCCAGATGAAGGTTGGCGCGGATCAGGTCGTGGGTCGCGGCAGTGCTGTGCGTGATCCAGCAGTCGATTTGAGGTTGTGTGATCCGATCGGTGAGGAAGGAGAAGGAGACCGGTTCCTCGTCACCGGGCTGCCGGATCAACTGCGCGGTGTCGATCGTGCTACGGTCGAGACGAGGCGGCGTGCCGGTCTTCAGGCGACCCAGACGCAGGCCATGGCGCAGCAGGCTCTGCGCCAGCCCGACAGAAGCGCGATCGCCGACGCGGCCGGCCGGCCAACGCTCGGTGCCGAGATGGATCTCGCCCCGCAGGAAGGTGCCGGTCGTGAGGACGACCGCACCGGCGCGAAACGCGGTACCGTTCGCATCCACGACGCCGGCCACGAGACCATCCGCGACGATCAGATTCTCGGCCTCGCCCTCCTGGACGGCGAGGTTCGGCTGGGTCTCGAGCAGATCGCGGACGGCTCGTGCGTATAGGCTGCGGTCGGCTTGCGCCCGCGGACCCTGGACGGCCGGGCCCTTGCTGCGGTTCAGCAGCCGGAACTGGATGCCGCCTGAGTCGATCGCCCGGCCCATGATGCCGTCGAGGGCGTCGACCTCGCGGACGAGGTGGCCGCGCCCCAGTCCACCGATGGCGGGGTTACACGACATCGCGCCGATTGTGGCGGCCTTCTGGGTCAGCAGCAGCGTGCGCGCACCCAGACGCGCGGCCGCGGCGGCCGCCTCGCACCCCGCATGTCCGCCCCCGATGACGATGACATCGTACTCTGCCATAAGCGTTCAGGTGCGCGTGCGGTGGGCCTCCGTCAAGTTGGCAGTCCCTCGCCGCGCAGGCTCCCACCAACCGCTTCTTGGAAAGGGCCTCCCCGCCAATGACAGGGACCGCCGGGCTCGTCTCCGGAATAGCCGGCCTCCTGGCGCTCATCGCACTGATGCCGCCGGTCGCGGCCCGGTTGCGCGTCCCCTACACCGTCCTTCTGGCCGCCCTCGGCATCGTGCTGGGCTTGGCCCTGCAGTCGGTCCGCGGCCCTGGTGTCGAAGGGGTGGAAAAGCCGATCTTCGATCTGCTGGAGCAGTTCGGTGGGCTGCCCTTCAGCGCCGAAATCTTCCTGTGGGTGTTCCTGCCCATCCTGCTGTTCGAGACGGCCCTGTCGCTGGACGGCAGAGAGCTTGTCCGCGACCTTGGTCCAGTGCTCGTCCTCGCCGTGCTGGCCGTCGTCGTCACGACGGCCCTCGGCGGCATCGCCGTATGGTCGGTCAGCTCGATGTCCCTGGTGGCGGGGCTGCTCGTGGCCTCGATCATCGCGACCACCGATCCGATCGCCGTCGTCGCGATCTTCCGGGAAGTCGGGGCACCGAGACGGCTGACGGCTCTCGTTGAGGGCGAGAGCCTGCTCAACGACGCCGCCGCCATTGCCCTTTTCTCGGCCCTCTTGAGCGTCGTGATCGGGGCGTCGGAGCTGCACGTCGACGAGATGTGCGAGGAGTTCATCTGGGATTTCCTCGCGGGAGCGCTCGTCGGCATGGTGCTGGGCCGGATCGCCGCCCTGCTGGTCAGCCGTCTCGACCAGGGTGGACCCGCGGAGGTTACGCTCTCGGTGGCCCTGGCCTACCTGACCTACGCCTTCGCCGAGCATTATGTGCACGCGTCGGGCGTCGTCGCGGTCGTGCTGGCGGGCCTCGTGTTCGGCACAGTCGGCCGCAACCGCGTGGCGACCAGGGAATGGTTGAGCGTCACCTCGATCTGGGCGCAGCTCGGCTTCTGGGCCAGCTCACTCGTGTTCGTCCTGGCCTCAATGCTCGTTCCGAACACGATGGCGACGGCCACGGCGGAGGATTGGCTGACGCTGGCCGCCCTCATCGCGGCAGCACTCGTCGCCCGCGCCCTTACACTTTTCGGCGTCCTGCCGGTGCTGTCCTTCTTCCGCTGGGCGCAGCCGATCGGCTGGCAGTACAAGCTCGTCATTCTGTGGGGCGGGCTGCGCGGCGCCGTCACTCTCGCGCTGGCGCTGGCGGTCAGCGAGAACAACAACGTGCCGCCCGACGTGCAGCACTTTGTCCAGGTGGTCTCGACCGGCTTCGTCCTGTTCACCCTTCTAGTGCAGGCGACGAGCCTGCGGCCCCTTATCCGCGTGCTCGGTCTTACGCGCCTCTCTCCCGTCGAGCAGATCCTGCGCGAGCGGGCGCTGGGCCTGACGCATTCGGAGATCCTCGACCAGCTTTCGGCTGCCGCGATCTCGCACGGCCTGGATCTCACCGCCGCCGACGAGGTGAAGGCACTCGACCTGCAGCGCGGGGAAGCGCTCGAGGGTGCCGAAGATCTCGGCGAGGAGATGCTGCGCGAGCAGCTCGTGACTGCACTCGCAACCGTCACGAGCCGCGAGAGCGAGCTGTATGTCGAGGAGATCGCCGAGCGGATGGTGACCCGGACGACCGGGGCCGAGCTCGTGCGGGAAGCGGCGGTGCTGATCGACTCGCTGAAGTCCGAAGGTGTGCACGGCTACCGCCACACGGCCCGGCTGCAGAGCGGCTTCGACCGCTGGACGAGGATGGCCGCGTTCCTGCATCGCCAGCTCGGCTGGCACCGCTGGCTCGCTCGCCGGCTAGCGACGCATCTGGAAAAGCTGCTGGTGCGGCGCCGCGTGATCGAGCAGCTGTTGGCCTTCTCCAACGGTCGGATCGTGAGCCTCTTCGGCAAGCGCGTCGCCGAAACGGCGGGCCACGTGCTCGAAGCGCGGCTGACCGATGTGGATCGAACCCTCGACGCGCTGCGCCTCCAGTATCCGGACTACTCGCGGATCATCGCCGGGCGGTATCTCAGCAGTGCCGCCATCGCCCTCGAGGCGGATGCCTATTCGCGCATGCGCTCGGAGCGTCTGCTGTCAGATCAGGTCTACCGTAGCCTTGTTGCCGAACTGCGCGGTCGTCGGCGGCTGCTGGAGCATACGCCGCGGCTCGATCTCGGGCTCGACATCGACGAGTTGCTGTCGCGCGTGCCGGCATTTGCCAGCCTTACCCAGGCCGACCGTGCGGAGCTCGGCCGGCTCCTGCGGCCGCGACTTGCCCTGCCCGGAGAAAAGGTCGTCGTTAGGGGTGAACGTGGCGATGCGATGTATTTCATCGCCTCGGGCGCGGTGGAGGTCGTCTTCGGCCAAAGCCGGGTAAGGCTCGGCAGCGGCGACTTCTTCGGCGAGGTTGCCCTGCTTCTGCAGCGGCCACGCGCGGCGGACGTGGTCGCGATCACTTTCTGCCGTCTGCTGGAGCTGCGGCGCGACAGCTTCAAGCCGTTCCTGCGCGCGCATCCGGAGCTGATCGAGCGCGTGCGCGAGGTGGCGACGGCACGCGTCGAAGCCGGCTCTACCGCAGTGACGGCATGACGTGTTTCACGTGAAACACGCCCTCACTTGCCGATGCAGAACTCGGCGAAGATCCGGTCGAGGACGTCCTCGACACTGACCGCGCCGGTGATCCGGCCCAGCGCTTGTGTGGCCGTGCGGAGGTCCTCCGCCATCAGCACCAGCTCGGCAGGGCCATCGCAGAAGCGTTGTAGCGCCGCTGAGGCGGTCTCCAGCTCGTGACGGTGGCGCCCGCGGGTGATCAGCGGCGCGTCGCCGACCGAGGCGAGCCCGTAGGCGGCCTCCGTCAGCTTCGCGCGGAGTTCCTGAAGCCCGATGCCCTCCTCACAGGAGAACGTCAGGGCCGACGGCCACCGGCTCGGTGCCAGATCGCATTTGTTGGCGACGAGGATGTCCGGTGCGTTCGTGAAGGGGTCCTGATCCGGCATGGCGCAGTCGAGGACACCCAAGGTGAGATCGGCGGTCTCGGCCCGGTGTCGGGCGCGGCGGATGCCCTCGATCTCAATGGGATCGCCCGTTTCCCGCAGGCCGGCGGTATCGAGCAGGGTTACCGGGATGCCGTCCAGATCGAGCGGCACTTCGATGACGTCACGGGTCGTGCCGGCGAAAGGGGTCACGATGGCGGCGTCGCGTCGAGCGAGCAGGTTGACCAGGCTCGACTTCCCGGCGTTGGGCGGCCCGATAACGGCGACGGTGATTCCAGACCTCAGGCGCTCGCCCCGATGTCCGTCGTGAAGGTGGGCAAGGATTTCCGCCTGCAGCGCCGTCACGTCAGGAAGCATGCGGGCGCGCATCTCCTCCGGCACGTCCTCATCGGCAGCGAAATCGATCTCGGCCTCTATACGGGCCAACGCTTGAAGCGTGCGCTCGCGCCAGGACGTGTAGAGCCGTTCAAGACCACCCTCGAGCTGCCGCAGCGCTTGCCGGGCCTGGGCACGCGTCGTTGCGTCCACGAGATCCGCCAGACCCTCGACCGCAGTCAGACCGAGCTTGCCTGCAAGGAAGGCGCGACGGCCGAACTCGCCCGGCTCTGCCGGCCGCAAGCCTTCGATGCCGCCAAGGATGTCGAGCAGGGTCGCACGGACCGCTTCGCCCCCATGGTGCTGGATCTCCAGCATGTCCTCGCCGGTCTCGCTCCGGGGACCTGGAAACCAGAGAATCAGCGCCTGATCGAAAGCTTCCCCGACGCCGTCACGAAGCCGCCGGAGAGCCGCTTGGCGCGGAGCGGGAACGTCCCGCCCGGTCAGAACGGCACAGCAGTGAGCGGCCTTCGGCCCGGAGATGCGGACCACCCCGAGAGCCGCCCGGCCCGGGGGCGTCGCCGGGGCGAAGATCGTGCCGGGTCGGCTCAACTCTTGCCCGATTTGGGGAAGCCTGCGGCGGCCGTCGCCAGCTGGCTCCAGAGGGCGCTCCACTGCTCCATGCCCTTGACGCCTAGGGGCAACCACTGGTCGAGCAGCTTCTGCGTGTCGGTGCCATTGATCGCCTCCACGAGCCGCTGCTCGAGTGCGGTCATCACGGCTTGCTGCATCGTGGCGACATGAGGCAGGCCCAGGAAGGTTCTGGCCTCCTCCGGCGTGCAATCGACGTCGATGTTGATTTTCATGGTGGCTCCCATGGGTCACGCAGGGGTTGGCACCAGTTATAGGCGGGTTCGGGGCCGTCGTCCCGCCCGGCTCGACAGGGAGATCCTCGATGGCCAACGCACTTGCCCAGTCCGCCAGCCCGTACCTGCTCCAGCACCAGGACAATCCGGTCGACTGGCGGGAATGGAGCCCGGCAACCTTGGCGCTGGCGAAGGAGCAGGACCGCCCCATCCTGCTCTCGGTAGGCTATGCCGCGTGTCACTGGTGCCATGTCATGGCCCACGAAAGCTTCGAGAACGACGAGATCGCGGCGCTGATGAACCGCGAGTTCGTCAACATCAAGGTCGACCGCGAGGAGCGGCCGGACATCGATGCCATCTATCAGCAGGCCCTCGCCTTGATGGGCCAGCAGGGCGGCTGGCCGCTCACCATGTTCCTGACACCCGACGGCGAGCCCTTCTGGGGCGGCACGTACTTTCCACCCGAGCCGCGCTATGGGCGGCCCTCCTTCCCGCAGGTGCTCGACCAACTGTCGCGGCTCTGGCGCGAGGACAGGAGCAAGCTCGACGGCAATCGCGAGCAACTCCAGACCTCGCTGCAGCGGCTGTCGAGCCCGCAGGCCGGCGAGATCCTGACGAACGACCTCGCCTTACGGGCGGCAAGGCGCCTGGCCGAGGAGTTTGATGCGGTGCATGGCGGCATCGGCGGTGCGCCGAAGTTTCCGCAGGCGCCGGTGCTCGATCTCGTCTGGCAGGCGGCATTGGCGACCGGCGACCGCGTGCTGAGGCAGCGGATCCTCCACACCCTGCAGCGGATCTCGCAAGGCGGCATCTACGACCATCTGGGCGGCGGTTATGCCCGCTACTCGGTCGACGCCTACTGGCTCGTGCCGCATTTCGAGAAGATGCTCTACGACAATGCCCAGCTTCTTTCGCTGTTGGGCAGTGCCTGGGCCTCGACCGGCGAGCCGCTGTTCCGCGAGCGGGCGGCCGAGACGGTGGACTGGCTCCAGCGCGAAATGATGGTCGACGGTGCTTTCGCCTCCTCGCTCGATGCGGACAGCGAAGGCGAGGAGGGCCGCTTCTATGTCTGGGACGCGGCCGAAATCGACCGGTTGCTGGGCGAGGACGCGGCGACTTTCAGACTGGCCTATGGCGTCACGGAGAACGGCAACTGGGAGGGTCACAACATCCTGAACCGGCTGCACGAGCCGGGGCTGCCGGATCCCGCGGAGGCCGAGACCCTCGCCCGCAGCCGCACGGCACTGCTGGCGGCGCGTGCTCAGCGCGAGCGGCCCGGCCGTGACGACAAGGTGCTGGCCGACTGGAACGGCCTGATGATCGGGGGTCTTGCCGAGGCGGCTGGCTACTTCGGACGCCCCGACTGGCGGCAATTGGCGCAGCAGGCGTTCGAGACCGTCTGTCGGGAAATGGGCGACGGCGATCACCTGGTTCATTCCTGGCGCCAGGGCCGGCGGCTGGAGATGGCCTTCGTCGAGGACTACGCGCAGATGGCGCGCGCGGCACTGGCCCTGTTCGGCATGACCGGCGACCTGACCTATCTTGCCAAGGCGCGCGCCTGGACAGCGCGGGCAGATGCGGATTTCCTGGATCCGGAGCGAGGTGCGTACTTCCAGACCGCTGCGGGCGACGACGGTCTGATCGTCCGGCCGATGAGCGCCCACGATGGCCCCTATCCCTCGGGGAATGGCACGATGGCGCTGGTGAACGCCATGCTCTGGCATCTCACGGGCGAGGCAACCTATCGAGCCCGCGCCGAGGGCCTCCTGCGCGCCTTCGCCGGCGAGGCACCGCGCCATCCGTTCGCCCACGCGACGCTGCTGCGCGCCGCAGCCTTTCTCGAAAGTGCCGTCCAGATCGTCGTCGTGGGGGAGGCCACCACGCCCGGATCCGGTGAATTGCTGGCGGTGGCCGCGGCGGCGCCGCTCGCCGCCAAGGTGCTGCATCCGTTGGCACCCGGAGCCATGCTACCGCGCAGTCATCCGGCCCACGGCAAGTCTCTGGTGGAGGGTCAAGCTGCGGCCTATGTGTGCGTCGGCACCGTATGCGAGCTGCCGGTGACCGATCCTGCTGCCCTGCGGGAGCGGTTGGCGGCCCGCTGATAGGCGAGGGACGAGATGGCGAAGCGGATCCGGATCTACGAGCATGGCGGACCCGAAGTCCTGAAGCTCGAGGACTACGACGTCACGCAGCCGGGGCCCGGCGAGGCACTGATCCGCAACACCGCCATCGGTCTGAATTTCATCGAGACCTATTTCCGCTCAGGCCTTTATCCGCCGCCGGGTGGCCTGCCATGCTCGCTCGGGACAGAAGCGGCCGGTGTGGTCGAGGCTGTGGGCCCTGGGGTGACCGAGGTATCGGTCGGCCAGCGGGTGGCCCATTGCTCGGGGCCGCTCGGTGCCTACTCGGATCTGCGGGTGATGCCGGCCGAGCGCCTGGTGCCGCTACCCGACGCGATCAGCAACGACGTCGCTGCCGCGATCATGCTGAAGGGTCTCACCGCCTGGTACCTGCTGCGGCAGACCTACGTGGTGAAGCCCGGCGAGACGATCCTCTTCCACTCGGCCGCCGGAGGTGTGGGTCTCATCGCTTGCCAGTGGGCCAGGCATCTCGGTGTCAACGTGATCGGTACCGCCGGCGGGTCGGAGAAGATGGCGCTCGCCAAGGCGAACGGCTGCGCCCACGTGATCGACAGCCATGATCCCGACATCTCATCGAAGGTGAGGGAGCTCACCGGCGGCAAAGGCGTCCCGGTCGTCTATGACGGCGTCGGCAAGGCGACCTTCACCGCAAGCCTCGACTCGCTGCAGCCGCGCGGTCTGCTCGTCAGCTACGGTAATGCGTCCGGGGCCGTCGAGGCGTTCAACCTCGGCATTCTCTCGGCCAAGGGCAGCCTCTATGTTACCCGGCCGACCCTGTTCACCTACACGGCCACTCGTGAGCAGCTGCTGGCAGGCTCGAAGGAGCTGTTCGACGTCGTCGCCAGCGGAGCGGTGAAGATCCAGATCAACCAGCGCTTCAAGCTGTCCGACGTCGCCGATGCGCATCGCGCACTTCAAGGTCGCGCTACCACGGGATCGACGCTCCTCATTCCCTGAGCCGAGCCCGTGACGCTAGACATCCTGGCGATCGGCGAGCCCTTGATGGAGTTCGCCGAGCAGCCGGATGGGCGCTACCTGCCCGGCTTCGGTGGCGACACCTCCAATTGCGCCATCGCCGCTGCGAGGCTGGGAGCAAGGTCTGGCTATCTGTCGGCCGTCGGCGACGACGCGTTCGGGCAGCGTTTTCTGGACCTGTGGGACCGCGAGGGGGTGAACCGAAGCCACGTGCTCGTGCGGCCTGGGGTGCCGACCGGACTCTATTTCATTTCTTACGGCCCGCAGGGACACCAATTCTCGTATCGGCGTGCCGGTTCTGCGGCCAGTCGCATGGCACCCGGGGAGGTGCCGGCGGACGCGATCGCCAGCGCTCGAATCCTACACGCGTCGGGCATCAGTCAGGCGATCAGCGACAGCGCCTGCGACTCCGTTTTCCATGCGATCGCGACCGCGCGCGGATGCGGCGTGACGGTCGCTTATGACACCAACCTGCGTCTCTCGCTGTGGCCGCTCGATAGAGCGCGCGCCATCATCCATGCGGCGACGGCCCGGGCCGACATCGTGCTGCCCGGCGTGGATGACGCCCGCCAACTGCTCGGGAAAGACCTGTCGGCCGACGCGATCTGCGACTTCTATCTTGGGCAGGGAGCGAAGATCGTCGCGCTGACCCTCGGTGCCGACGGCGCGCTCGTGGCAACACCCGAGCGGCGCCAGCCGATAGCCGCGCGACGGGTCGCTTCGCTCGATGCGACGGGTGCCGGCGACACGTTCGACGGAGCTTTCCTGACTGAATGGCTGCGCACCGGCGACCCGTTTCGAAGCGGTGTCTACGCGAATGCGGCGGCAGCCTTGTCGACGCTCGGTCAGGGTGCGGTGGCCCCCATGCCCAAGCGTGAGGCGGTCGAAGCCTTCCTGGCCGGTTGAGGACGCCCGATGCTGCTGGTCCAATTGACCGATCTGCACGTGCGGCCACCCGGCCGCCTCGCCAACGGGGTGGTCGATACCAATCGGCTCGCCGCGGAGGCAATCGACTCGGTGCTGGCGATGCGACCCACGCCCGACGCCGTTCTCGTCTCTGGCGATCTCACGGACCGCGGCACCGAAGAAGAATACCGGGTAGTCCGTGACCTGCTGGATCGGCTGCCCATGTCGGTCCATGTCGTGCCGGGCAACCACGACAATCGCGCGCCGATGCGCGCCGCATTCGCGGACAGACCCGAGTTCGCCACCGATCCGTTCTTCCTGCACTACGCGGTCGATCTCGGCGACCTGCGCCTCATCGCTCTCGACACGGTCGTGGCCGGGCAGAGCCACGGCGAGCTTTGCCCAACGAGGTTGGCTTGGCTCGAACGGGCGCTCGCCGAAGCGCCCGAGCGGCCCACGCTGGTCATGATGCACCACCCGCCGTTCCTCTGCGGCATCGGCCACATGGATCGCATCAATTGTCGCGACGGCGACGCGCTCGGGGCTATCGTGGAGCGGCATCCACAGATCGAGCGCATCGTCTGCGGCCATCATCACCGGCCGATTCAGGTCAGGTGGAGGGGGACGGTGGTGAACGTGGCACCCAGCGTGGCGCACCAGGTCGAGCTTGGTCTCGAGCCGCAGAGCCCCGCGGCGTTCAGGCTCGAGCCGCCTGGCTTCCTCGTGCATGTCTGGCTGCCCGGTACGGGCCTCGTGACCCACCAGTCCGCTGTCGGGCGCTGGCCGGGGCCCTACCCGTTCACCTCCGCCGGCTAAGATCGGGCAGCGCTCTCGGCAAAAAAAACGCGGAGAGGGATGGCAGGCTCCCCCTCCGCGCGTGCCACTTTGACAGTGGCCTCATCGCTCAGCTTGTATCCCGGCGGATGGTGGCGGTGGAGCCGGGAACCACTGAAGCAATGCAGGTGTGTTGTGCACCAACGGTCCGGATCGCGCTTTGACCCAGATCAAGGCGACCTCCGGCTGGCGCATAACACTCGTGCAACTAACGCAACCCATGGATGAACACCTCGCCGGTGGTGGCATCCGTCTTCCGAATCGTGACCTGCCTCGATTCCCATAGCGCCAGGTCGTACTGGTAGAAAGGCTGGTTATCGGCGCGATTGTACTGGGTCACGCCGGCAGCCGTCGTCGGCACGCGGAGCTGCATCGGTGCCGTCCCGGTCGTGCCAGCATCCGCCCGGATCGTGACCGGGGCGGTGCCGACCCTGACGATCTCCAGCTCCACGACGTCTTCTGTCGTTTCCGTCGGCCACAGCCCGTAGGGCACGGTCACGACGATGCCCAAGGTGCCGTGGTTGCAGCGGTGCAGTTCGCCGAGGTGGGCGGTCGTTACCGTATAGCTGGCGTTTCGCTCCCGATGGCGCTTGGCATAGGTCGGGGTCAGGTCGGCATCGGGATAGATGCCGAGCAGATAGACGTCGTTGGCCGATGTGACGACGACCTCGACCATCTGGAACTGCTTGGCGATCGTGACCCGCCCGCCCGGCGAGCGCAGCACCGCACCGCCGGACACGGCGAACCGGACGCCTCCCGAACCCTGGCGGATGACCCAGAAGCGCCTCGCACCTTGGCCGGCGGTGACAAGCCCCGCCGGCACCGTCACCGTGATCTCGGCGGCGTTGTTGATGCGATGGATCTTGCCGAAGTCCGCACCGCTTATCGCGACGGCAAGATTGCGCTCGCGCTCCGGCACCGCCCCCCGGCTCACCGCGACCGGGACAGCGTCGCCATTGTTCAAGCGAGCATAGATGCCATTGCCCAGCCAGAACTCGCCGGTCGACGGCAGGGCAGCGCTGGACGTCGCGTACCAGAGCAGCCCATCGATCGGCCGCACCGGCTGCGTGTTGCGGGCCTTGAGCGCCAAGGGATCGTTGACCTGCACCCGGGCAAGCTCACCCCGCGTGTCACCCTCGCCGTTACCGAACTCCAGGCGCACATCGGTGAGCGGCGTGACGCCATCGTCGGGATCGAGGGCGCCGTTGGCGATCGGGCGGGTGAGTTTCGCGCTCTGCTTGCTGCTGTGCTCGATCAGGAGGCCCCGATAGGGCTTATCCTGGCTCGGATGCCCGTCGGCATTGACCTGCTGTGCCCCTTTCTGATCGCTGGTGATCAGCAGCACGTCCTTGTCCCGCGAGCGGAACTGGATCGAGGGCTGGCGATACTGGTCGCAGATCCAGACCCCCTGGAGAAACGCATCGCCGTCCTGGGCCCTGCCACCGTCGCCCGAGCCGTTCCCGGGCATGATCGGACCGAAATTGTCGCAGCCGAGGAAGGAGGTGCGGATCACCGACCGGTCGAGGCCGGGCTGGCTGTTGCTGTCCTGGTACGCCGCAGTGCCGGGATAGTGGACGAAACAGCCGATGAAGCTGTTGTTCGTGTTGGCGCCGGTGCCACCCCCTGCCCCGAGACCGCGCTCCTCGAACGCGATGTCGACCACTTCCACGTCGCAGAGCATGGCGACGACGCGACATGCTCCTTCCAGCTTGATGCCGCGCGTGCCGGCGAGGGCGGTCTGGCCCGCGCCCCCAGCCGGCGCATTCACCTGCACGCGCTGGATGAGGACGTTGTTGACCAGACGCTTCGGCGTGTAGCTGTCGTTGCCCTTGAGGTAGACGGCCGTGGTGTTGGGCGACCAGAGCTTCAGCGACACCTCCTGGATGAGGCTGTCGCCGTAGTTGGCGTCGTTGAAGGCCCGGTAACGAATGCCGTTGGCATTCAGCACATGGGCCGAGCCGCCGCCATATCCTCCCTGCATCTCCTTGATCACGCACTCGTTCGCGTCGACCAGATCGATGCACCAGCCGTCCGGATCCGCCTCGCCCAGCGGCGCCGAACCGCCGGCAAAGAGCAGATCCTTGCAGCGGAACTCGTGGCCCCAGACCCGGATGCCGCCCTTGGCCATCCGGATCGTGACTCCGCTGAGCGACGACCGGTTCCAGTCGGTCGTGGCCGTCGTGTCCACTCGATAGGCACCTTCGTTGCGATTGAAGGTGAAGGCGCGGTCTCCCTCAGCGAGAATGATGGCGTTGTCCCGACCCGCACCGATCAGCGCTCGACGCGGCTTGACCTGTACCTCGCGGGAGAGCCGGTAGGTCCCCGGGGGCACGTGAACGCGGCGGTGATCGGCCAATGCAGCCTCGAACGCGGCGACATCATCCGTCGTGCCGTCGCCCACCGCACCGTAGTCGCGTACCGAGATCTGCTCGCCCAGCTTGGCGGCGATGGTCCGCTGCGGGCGGCCCACCACCGGGGCGAACGGCAAGGCGGCGAGACTGGCACGCCGGGTTCGGTTGGTTCCGGTCGTCGACACCAGGATCTGGTCGCCGGTATCGAGGATGTTCGCTGCCGGCAGCTCATGGATCTGTTTAGCGGCCATCGGCCGTCTCCACGGCTAACGAACTCCCGTCGTCGAGCGCCACCAGCTCGCCGAGATCGGTGGCCAGCAGGGTGTCTGAGCCCGGAGGTGGCGGCAGCAGCGTGCCGCTCCCTCCCGGGGCGATGGACAGCCTCAGGCTGTAGACTGTCATCGCCAAGCGCAGCGGCATCTCAGATGCGTCCGATCACGTAGGCCGTGCAGGGCTGATCGTCGGCAATGAACGCGACGTACTGCTCCCCGCGTCGCAGAGGCACGTCCAGATACTGCATGGGCGCCAGGAAGGGGCTGCTCTCCTGGTCGGCGGTCACGGTCTCGTCCCCGATCTCGAACCGGCACGGCCCGGTGGCCAACAGCGTGACCACCTCGATGTCGGAGGCGACCGGCGCTTCGTTACGGGTCGACGTGGTGCCGACCACGATCTTCTGGGTGCCGCGATAGTCGAACCCGAGGATGGTGATCGGGTGTCCGTTGTCGTCCATCGGCAACAAGACGCTCATGGCTGTGATCCAACCTCTCCGTGCGCGCGGGATGCGGCACGTGTGGAGAGCCATTATAGGGTGAAATTCCTATTGCGGGAAGATTCTTCTACGCCGCTGTGGATCGAATGCGACTTCGCGGCCCTGGATGGGTCTGTCATAGTGTCCACGTCAGGAACCGCGACGCTGACGGGCCATGAATGGCGAAACCCGGCTGCTGATCTACAGCCACGACAGCTTCGGACTCGGCCATCTGCGTCGATGTCGCGTCATCGCGCATCATCTCGTCGGCCGCTTCAAGCGCCTTTCCGTGCTCATCCTGTCGGGCTCGCCGATCATCGGCAGCTTCGATTTCAAGTCGCGTGTCGACTTCGTGCGTGTTCCGGGCGTCATCAAGCTACGCAACGGCGACTACACCTCGCTGGCGCTGCATCTGGATATAGACAAGACCTTGGAAATTCGCAGCTCCATCATCCACCATACAGCGGAAATATTTGAGCCCAATCTGTTTCTGGTGGACAAGGAACCGCTCGGACTGCGCGGTGAAGTCCGTTCCACATTGGAGATGATGAAGCGGCGGGGTGTCCGATGTGTCCTGGGCTTGCGGGACATCATGGACGAACCCAATCAACTCATGGACGAGTGGCACAGGAAGTCGGTCTACCCGGCCCTGGAAAACCTATACGACGAGATCTGGGTGTACGGCCTGCCGGAGATGTTCGATCCGGTCAGCGAATTGCCGGGCTTCGGAGCCTTCTCGCACAAGCTCCGCTACACGGGATATCTGCACCGAACGGCCAGCGAAGGCTCCGTCGTCGCCGATCCGGTGCTCCCGGCCCGGGATTTCATTCTCGTCACCACCGGGGGAGGGGGCGACGGCGCGGAGCTGATCGACTGGGTCATCTCGGCGTATGAGGCCGATCCCGGCATACCTTGGGATGCCTTTCTCGTCTTCGGGCCGTTCATGCCGGCGGAACAACGCGCCGCCTTTCAGGAGCGAGTCGCACGTTGCCCCCGGCTTCGCGCCACAACCTTCGAGGCTCGGGTCGAACCCCTGTTCGCGAAAGCCGTCGGCGTCGTCGGGATGGGCGGCTACAACACGTTCTGCGAGATACTCTCCTTCGGTAAGCCCGCCCTGCTGGTCCCTCGCGTCAGGCCGCGGCTCGAGCAGTACATCCGAGCCGAGCGCGCCTCGAGCCTCGGTCTCGTCAAGATGCTGGCGAACGACGGCCGACGCGATCCGCATCAGATGGCCGTGGCTCTGCGAGAACTGCCGTCGACGGCTGTCGCCAGCCGGACCGACCGTGAGCGCATGATGACCGGGCTCGATCGTGTGGCCGAGTTCTCCGCACCCTGGCTGCTGCCGCACCGGCGGCCCAGCTTCGGCCGCCACCTCCGCTCGATCGCCTGAGCTACGAGCTTGCCGCGTCACGTCGCCGTGGTCGTGAAAGGCTACCCGCGCCTTTCGGAGACCTTCATCGCCCAGGAAATCCTGGCCCTGCAGCGTCGGGGCCTGAGGATGACCATCGTGTCGCTACGGCACCCGACGGACGAGCGTCGGCATGCGCTGCACGACGCCATCGATGCCCCGGTCCTGTACCTTCCCGAGTATCTGATCGACGATCCGCGGCGTGTGCTGCAGGGATTGCTGAAGTGTGCTCCGCGCCCGCACTTCAAGATGGTGCTGGCCGCGTGGCTGCGTGACTTTCGCCGCGACGTGACGGCCAACCGAGTGCGGCGACTGGGCCAAGCGCTGACACTGGCTGCCGAGCTTCCGGACGATGTCGATTGGCTCCACGTGCACTACCTGCACACACCGGGGTCCGTGGCACGCTACGCCGCTTTACTGCGCGGACTGCCCTTCAGCATGTCCGCCCACGCCAAGGACGTGTGGACCATTCCCGAGTGGGAGAAGGTGGAGAAGCTCCAGGCGGCGGCGTGGGCCGTGACCTGCAGCAGGATCAACTTGGACCATTTGCGACAGCTGGTGCCCAAGGTCGACCTCGAGCTCCTTTATCATGGACTCGACCTCAGCGCGTTCCCGGCACCGTCGCGTGTTCGAGGCTCGGACGAGCCGTTCAGGATCGTGACGGTCGCTCGGGCCGTCGAGAAGAAGGGGCTCGACCTCCTCGTCGAGGCACTGGCGCAACTTCCGACGGCGATCGATTGGCGGTTCGACCATATCGGCGGCGGCCCGATGATGGCGGCACTCCGTGCGCAGGCAGTCCGATTGGGGATCGCCGATCGGATCACTTGGCTGGGGCCCGGGACTCGCGCTGACGTGCTTGCGGTGCTGCGCCGCTCCGATCTCTTCGTGCTGCCTTCCCGCGTCGCAGCGGACGGTGACCGTGACGGACTCCCGAACGTCATCATGGAAGCCATGTCCCAGGAACTTCCCGTCGTCGCGACGAAGGCCGGCGCCATCCCCGAGGTCGTCCAGGATCAAGTGACCGGTCTGCTCGTGGACGAGAACGATCCGGCAGGCCTCGCGAAGGCGATCGCCGAGTTAGCGCTGGATCCGCAGCGCCGGATCGGAATGGGCCGCGAGGGCCGGCGCCGTGTCGTCGACAATTTCCGTTTCGAGCGCAGTATCGACCGACTGGCCCTAAGATTCGGCCTGACCGCACAGACCGACATCGCGGCCTGATGCGGATCGCATTCTATGCGCCGATGAAAGCGCCGGATCATCCCGTTCCGTCGGGGGATCGTCGCATGGGACGCATGCTGCTGCGACTGCTGGAGAACCTGGGTCACGAGCCCGTCTTGGCCTCGCGTTTCCGCAGCTACGAGGGGGCCGGCGACCCGGATCGGCAGGAGCAATTGCGGCAGGAGGGCGAGGCCGAGGCCAGCAAGGTCCTCGACGCGATGCGCGGGCGGCGGCCCGACATCTGGCTGACCTATCACCTCTACCACAAGGCACCGGACTGGCTGGGCCCGAAGATCGCCAGTGCATTGGGCATCCCCTATGTCGTGGTCGAAGCATCGTTGGCCCAGAAGCAGTTTGCTGGACCGTGGCGATCCGGCTTCCTTGCCAGCCGGACGCAGATCGAAGCCGCCGACGTCGTGCTGGCAATGACGGCTCGGGACGCTGGGGGACTAGCACCCCTCGTACGCCCCGAGGCATTGCGGCGCCTGCCACCATTCATCGATACGGAGCCACTCCGCCAGGCCGCTGCGGAGCGGGCAGGACACCGCAACGCGATCGCCCGCGACTTCCGGCTCGACGGCGAGAGGCCGTGGCTCCTGGCGGTGGCGATGATGCGCGAGGACGTTAAGCTCGCATCCTATCGGCTGCTGGCCCAGGCACTGCGAGGCATGTCGAGCCCGAGCTGGCAACTCCTTGTCGTCGGCGACGGACCCGCCCGGACGGACGTCGAGGCGTTGTTCGAGGGACTACCAGTCGCTTTCGTCGGGAGTCGGGAGGAGACGGCCCTTCCCGCCTTCTACGCTGCCGCCGATCTGTATGTCTGGCCCGCCTGCGACGAGGCCTACGGAATGGCGATGCTCGAGGCCGCAGCGGCCGGCTTGCCGGTCGTCGCCGGGAGGGAAGGCGGAGTACCTGACATCGTCGAGGACGGTGTCAGCGGGATTCTGGTGGAGCCCCGCGATCCGCGAGCATTGGGCGCCGCCGTCGATCGGCTACTCGATGACGTGTCCTTGTGCCGGACGATGGGTTCGGCCGCGGCGTCTCGGGCGAGAGAGCGCCACAGCCTCGACGCGGCCGGGCAGATCATGACGGAAGCACTAGGGGCCGCCGTCGCGGCGCACCGGATCCGGAAGGACGCCGTCACTTGCGCCTCTGCATGATCCGGCATGCGATGACGTCCTGGAACGAGGAAGGGCGTATTCAGGGCCAGACGGATACGGAGCTCAGCGATCGGGGACGCAGGCAGGTCGAGGCGTGGCGGTTGCCGCAGGGCTTCTCGAAAGTACGCTGCGTCACCAGCCCCTTGAAGCGGGCGCGTGAAACGGCGCGCCTTCTCGGGCTGCGGGCCGAACGGACCGATGCGCGACTGATGGAGATGAACTGGGGGGAGTTCGAAGGGAAAAGGCTCGTCGACCTGCGCGCGTCATTGGGCACGGACATGGCTGATCTGGAAGGCCGCGGGCTCGACTTCAGGCCACCTAGGGGCGAGAGCCCGAGGGAGGTGGCCGGAAGGCTTGCCTCCTTCTGTGCCGACATGGCGTTGGAAGGAGGTGGCGACGTGCTGGCCGTCGCGCACAAAGGGCTGCTGCGGGCGGCTTTGGTGATCGCGTGCGGGTGGGACATGCTGGGCAAACCGCCGGTGAAGTTCGATCCCGAGCGGGCCCTGCTGCTCGATATAGCTTCCGACGGCTCGCTCTCGCTCCAATCGGTGGTGGATCTCCGCGCGTGAGCGCGAAACCGCGATGCCTCATCTGGGTACAGACCCTGCTCGGCACGGGTCATCTACGCCGCGCCATCCTGCTTGCGGAGGCACTCGCTGACCCGGGTTGCTCAGTGACGCTCGCGAATGGCGGGCGACCACCGCCTTGGCCGCGCAGCGAGGGCGTCGATCTCGTCCAGCTTCCCGTGATCACCGCCGGCCCGCGTGGGTTCGACGATCTTGTCACTGACGAGGGCAGGACCGTCGACGACGACGTCTGGCGGGCACGATCGGACACCCTCCACCGGCTTGCGGTCCAGACGGACGTGCTCGTCACGGAGATGTTTCCGTTCGGGCGAAGCGCCTTCCGCAGAGAGCTCTTGCCGATTCTCGATCACTTCGGCGGGCTGGTCGTCGCCAGCGTTCGCGACATCCTGGTGTCGAAGCGCGATCCGTCGAAGATGCGCTGGATGGCTGAGGTCGCGAAGAAGTCCTACCACCGGGTGCTCGTGCACGGGGACGATGAACTGCTCTCGTTTTCAGACAGCTTTCCTTTCTTCGCCGAAATAGGCGAGCGCGTGGTGCATACGGGCTTCACTGCGAGCCGCGAGACGGTTGACCAGGAGGCACCCGCAGCACCGTACGACGTCGTCGTCAGTGCGGGTGGCGGTGCGGTGGGGGAACCGCTGCTCGCGGCGGCGGCCAGGGCTTGGAGCTTGAATGGCGAAGCAGCAGGCAGGTGGTTGCTCGTCGGCGGCAGTCACCTACCCGAAAGTGACTTCGAACAGCTCCGCGCCTCTCCGGGCGTAGAGGTCGTGCGGCACCGGGACGACCTCCCGGCGCTGATGCGGACGGCCAGGGTCTCCGTCTCACAGGCCGGGTACAACACCGTCGTCGAAGGCCTGCAAGGTGGCGCACGCATGGTGCTCGTGCCCTTCGCGCGGGATGGCGAGGACGAGCAGACCCGCCGGGCCGCGCGGCTGGCCCAACGTGGGCTGGCCGTGACACTGGCGGAGAAGGATCTGACCCCCGAGGCTCTGCTCGAAGCCATCGCGCACGCCTCGGCGCTGCCGCGACCGAGATATGATCCAACTGCGTTCGAGGGTGCAGCGCGGTCAGCCGACATCATCCTCGCCGATCATCGCGCCCGCCATGGCTGCTGAAGCGCGTTTGCTCGAGGCTCTGGATGGCCTCGACCGAAACCTGGAGGTCTGGTGGCGCGACGACGATGCGGGCCGGCCCTCGTCACGGCTGGCGCGCCTCCGCTCGATCGCAGCCGAACGGGTGATCGCTGTCGGGCTTGCCGTGGTGCCGGCCTGGCTCGAGCCGTCGGTGATCGGTGACCTCTCCGAAGATCCGAATGTCGCCATCCTCCAGCACGGCTGGGCCCACGAGAACCATGCACGGGCGGGCGACAAGAAGATCGAGCTTGGTGGGGTCGCTGATCTGGGCGCGCTCACCGATCGCCTAGGCGCGGGTTTTCGCGTCCTCGACGATCGCTTCGGCCACAAGTTCCTGCGCGTCCTGGTCCCTCCGTGGAACCGGATCTCCGCGGAGATCACACCCTTATTGGGGGACCTGGGCTTCGTCGGCCTGTCGACTTTCGGCAAGGAACAGCCGTCGGCGGATCCTCGCGTCCGCTGGGTCAACACGCATCTCGATCTGGTGCATTGGGGCGCGAATCCGATTCCTCTGACCTTCGACGAGAGCGTGACGCGATTGACGGATCTGCTTCTGAACCGACGGTTGTGGCGGATCGGTCTCCTGACCCACCATCTCGTGATGGACGACGCGGCGTTCCTCGCACTCGACCGGCTTCTCGGTCTGTTGCTAGATCATCCCCGCGTGGTGTGGAGGGCGCCCCACGAGCTGTTCGGCATGCCGCCATGACGACACCGCCAATTCTCGCTCTGCGCGATCTTCGGGTGTCGTTCAAGGCGGACGAGGGCGTCGTTCGGGCGGTCGACGGGGTATCGTTCGACGTACCGCCGAACCGTACCGTGGCGGTCGTCGGCGAGAGCGGCTCCGGCAAGACCGTTATCTCGCAGGCGATCTTGGGCATCCTGCCGCGCAATGCCTCGATCACCAGCGGCTCGATATGGTTCCAGGATCCCGCCCCCGGAAAGGGGACGGTCGATCTGGCCCAGCTGCCGCAGGATGGTCCGGAGCGTCGTGCGATCCGCGGCGGCCGAATCTCCATCATCTTTCAGGAGCCGATGAGCTCGCTGTCGCCGCTGCACACGATCGGTGATCAGATTTCCGAGGCTCTCGTCCTGCACCGTGGCGCCTCGCGCTCGGAAGCGATCGAGAAGACCCGCGCCATGCTCGGTCGCGTGGGGTTTGCAGCACCCGGCAGTGCCGTCCAGGCGTACCCGTTCGAACTATCCGGCGGCTTGCGGCAACGCGCGATGATCGCGATGGCCCTCGTCTGCGGCCCGGCGCTCCTGATCGCGGACGAGCCCACCACCGCCCTCGACGTCACCATCCAGGCGCAGATCCTGAAGCTGATGAAGGACCTGCAGGCCGAGTTCGGCATGGCGATCCTGTTCATCACGCACGACCTGGGTGTGGTCGCCAACGTCGCGGACGAGGTCGTCGTCCTCTATCGCGGTCGCGTTATGGAGCGCGGGCCGGTGGAGCAGATCCTCGAAGCGCCCGAGCACCCTTACCTGAAGGCCCTTCTGGCGGCGGTGCCGCGGCTGCACACGGACCGGACACGGCGACTTGCTGCCTTGCGGGAGGTGAAGGTCGGGGCGGCGCTCAGTTCGGAAGGCGCCCATCGTGCGCAGGCCGCGAGCGACCGCCAGAACGGCACGCCGCTGCTCGATGTCCAGGGGTTGCGGAAGACCTTCGTCTCTCGACGGAGCGGGATGGGTAGCAACGGCGAGCGCATCATCGTGGCGGTCGACGATGTGAGCTTCCGCCTGCGTCGCGGCGAGAGTTTCGCCATCGTCGGAGAGAGCGGATCCGGCAAGACGACCGTCAGCAAGATGATCATGCGCGGCGTCCAGCCCGACGCCGGCGAGGTCGTGTTTCACGGCACGGACGGCCCCGTGGATGTGCTGGCGCTCGGCGAGGACGAGCTGCAGAAGTTTCGGCCGCATGTTCAATACATGTTCCAGGACCCGTTCAGCTCGCTGAACCCCCGCATGACGGTTGCGGACATCGTCACCGAGCCCATGGTCATTCACGGCATCGGCACATCCGCGGAGCGACTGGACCGAGCGAAGCGACTGCTCGCCGCCGTGGGCCTGGATGTCCGGCACCTGCGCCGCTACCCCCACAGCTTTTCGGGGGGCCAGCGACAACGCATCGGGATCGCCCGAGCGTTGGCGCTCGAGCCCGAGATCCTCATCTGCGACGAGCCGGTCTCAGCACTGGACGTCTCGGTCCAGGCGCAGATCCTCAACCTGCTCCGCGATCTGCAGAGCGAGCTCGGGCTCACCTACCTGTTCATCTCGCACAATCTGGCGGTCGTGAAGTACGTCGCCGAGCGCGTGGGCGTGATGTGCGCGGGCCGAATGGTGGAACTGGCACCAACGGACACCCTCTTCGCCAACCCCCGCCATCCCTACACGCGTGCCCTGCTGGCCGCTGTCCCCGAGCCGGATCTGGCCAATCCGCTGGATCTGACGGCCCTGATGGCGGGACGCGCCTCGGAGCCAGGCTTGTGGCCCGATCCCTATTGTCTCACCGACGACTCCGGCCGGTTCGTCGAGGTCGACACCGGGCATTTCGTCCGACTACAAGCCTGACGGGATCAAGGGAGGACAACGATGCGACGCGCGATCATCGCCGTTCTGGCCACGCTCGCCCTCGGCAACGCCGCCGCGGAGGCCGGCCCGCCGGAAGCGCCCCGTGTCGTGCAGGTCCCCGAGGTCGGAACACCCGGCGGCGAGTTGCGGACGCTGATCGGGCGAGCCCGCGATACGCGCCTTCTCAACGTGTACGGGTCCGCCCGTCTGATCAGTTACGATCAGAGCCTTGAGCTCATCCCCGACATTCTCGAAAGCTATGATGTCGAAGAGGGGCGCATCTTCACCTTTCATCTCCGAAAGGGGCACCGTTGGTCCGATGGTGAGCCCTTCACGGCCGAGGATTTTCGCTTCTACTGGGAAGACGTAGCACAGAACAGCGAGCTACAGCCTACTGGGCCGGAAATACAGCTGCTCGTCGATGGCGAGCTACCCAAGTTCGAGGTCGTCGACGACACGACCGTGCGCTACACATGGTCGAAGCCCAATCCATTCTTCATACCGGCGATAGCTGCGGCCAGCCAGCTCTTCATCTACCGACCGGCGCATTATCTGAAGCAGTTCCACAAGAAGTATATCGACGCGGATCAACTCTCGAAGCTTGTTGCCGACACCAAGTCGCGCGATTGGGTCCAGCTGTTTCTCCGCAAGGATCGGCTCGATAATGTCGACAACCCCGACATGCCGACGCTACAGCCCTGGATGCTGACCACACCGGCACCGGCCCAACGGTTCGTGGCGAAGCGCAATCCCAACTTCCACCGTGTCGACCAGAACGGCCAGCAGCTGCCCTATTTCGACAGCGTCGTCTTGGACGTGGTGGACAGCAAGCTCGTGCCGATCAAGACGGGTGCGGGCGAAACCGACCTGCAGGCGCGGCATCTCTTCTTCAAGGACTACACGTTCCTCAAGGAGAGCGAGAAGCGCAGCGGCCTGCGCACGCTGCTATGGCCCGAGGCGCGCGCGGCCCATCTCGCCATCTATCCCAACCTGAACGCCAACGATCAGGTATGGCACGACCTGTTCCGCGACATCCGGTTCCGCAAAGCGCTGGCGCTGGGGATCGACCGCGACGCGCTGAGCCAGTTCCTCTACTTCGGCTTGGCCAAGCCGGCCAACAACACGATCATCTCGCAGAGTCCCCTGTTCAAGGAGGAGTATGCGGAACAGTGTATCGGCTTCGATCAGGACGAGGCGAACAAGCTGCTGGACGAATTGGGCCTCGACAAGCGCGGGAAGGACAATGTCCGCCTGCTACCTGACGGCCGGCCGATGGAACTGGTCGTCGAGACGGCGGGGGAGGACTCCGAGCAATCCGACATCCTGGAGCTTGTCCGCGATCAGTGGGAAGACATCGGCTTCCGCATCCACACCAAGCCCAGCGAACGAGAGGTGCTCCGCAACCGGATCTTCGCCGGCGATGCCCTGATGTCGATCTGGTACGGCATCGACAACGGTGCACCCACCGCCTCGCTGCCACCGAAGGACTATGCTCCCACCAGCCAGGCCGATCAGCCGCAATGGCCGAAATGGGGTCAGTACTACGAGACCAAGGGCAAGGCCGGGGAGGCCCCGGATCTGCCCGAGGGTCAGCAACTGATGGACCTTTACGGCAAGTGGCAGACGGCTCTCACCGAGGAAGAGCAGACAGCGGCCTGGGAGCAGATCCTGCAGATCTTCTCCTCCCAGTGCTTTACGATCGGCCTTGTCGGCGAGGTCATGCAGCCCGTAGCCGTCCGCAACAACTTGCGGAACATCCCCGATGAAGGAATCTTCAACTGGGAGCCGCACGGGCAGTTCGGAATCTACATGCCCGATACCTTCTTCTACGCCAAGTGATTCATCGCCGACGTAGCCACAGGCTCGATTCGATCGCACCCGGCACTAGAGGAAGTTGGGCAACCGGGTGGCCCGCGAGCAGGTCCGGTCGGTGCGCAACGACGAAGTGGCTGGAGAACACCAGCTCGAATGCTCCGGACCACACACAGGGGCCTATTGCCTCCTGCTCGTTGTAGCCGCGCCAGGCCCAAGCCTCGGGGTAGCGATCGGGCAGCAGAATGTCGTGGAAGTGGACCAGGACACCCTCGTGCAGGAGGGGCAGTAGGCAATTGAGGATGATGTCGACGTCCGTGCCCGGCATCGCGATGTGGCTCGAATCGATGAAGAGCACGTCGCCGGTTCGCAGGCTCGCGACCAGATCGGCATCTCCGGTCGACAGCATCCGCCGGTGCCACCGGATCGGAAGTTGCTCCAGCGTTGCGCGCGGCGAGGGATCGATGCAGGCCAGCGTGCAATCCAGACCACCGTCGGCAATGGCCGCTGCAGCAAAGCGCGTCGAGTGTCCAGAGCCGATCTCAATTACGGTACTGGGCCGGCCCGACCGGATCAGCGTATAGAGCGCGGCCGCGTCGAGCCGCGGGAACCAGTCCTGATCCCAGCGTGGCTTCGGTGGTGGACCCGCGAACCGGTGGAGGTCGGCCGCGTAGGTCGCGGCGTCCCGCAGGACTTTCTCGAACGATGGTTCTGCAGCGACGAAGTGATGGTACAGCGCGGGGTAGTCGATAGGGGCTACCGCGCTCCCATACCGATAGGGGATGAAAAAGCCCTTCTCGCCCCCACGGAATAGCGTGCTCAGGCCAAGTCGCAAACGACGGAGGCCTGGAAGGCCGAATGTGCCGCTCAGAGCTCGATGACCTCGCCCTCGACGGCCATCATGGCCCGGTCACGCCGCCCGGCCATTTCGCTGGCGATCGCGTCGAGCCTCTGATCGTCATGGTCGGGATCGTGATGGAAGGCGACGAAGCGATCGGCGGCGGCCTCCTCCATGAGCCTGAGCCCGTGCTGCCAGCTCGAATGTCCCCAGCCCCTATGGGTCTCCATCTCGGCTTCGGTATAGGTCGCGTCGTAGACGACGAGGTCGGCACCGTCGATCAGGCCCAGGATGTTCTCGTCCAGCCGGTCGCCGTCATGCTCCGTGTCCGTAATGTAGGCGAAGGCGCGGGAGTCGAACTCGACCCGATAGCCTGTCGCCCCACCGGGATGGCGCAAGGCAGCCGTCTTGATCCTCACGTCCCCGAGCGGTGTCAGCTCATCGCCCGCTTGGAAGTCGTGAAAGGCGATACAGGCGTGCATGATGTCGAAGGGTACCGGGAAGAACGGTGCCTGCATCAGCGTGCCGAGCACCTCGTCGAGCCGTCGGCGCTGGGGGGTGAGGTGACCTGCCCAGAACTCGAACCGGTTACGACCGTCATAGGCGGGCCGAAAGAACGGCAGCCCGTTCACATGATCGAGATGCGTGTGAGTTAGGAAGACGTGAGACGTCACGGTATGGCCATTGGCGAGCAGCGTCTGGCCCAGACGGCGCAGGCCGGTGCCGGCGTCGAAAACGAGCCTGTGCTCACCACACGTCACCTCGACGCATGGCGTGTTCCCGCCATAGCGGAGCGTGCCCGCGCCCGGACAAGGTATGGTTCCGCGAACGCCCCAAAACCGGACCGAGAAAGGCGGACGTCCGGATCCGCTCGTCACACTACCGACGCCGATATGAGCGTTCTGAGCTCAGCCGATGAGACGCTCTGGCTGCTTCGAGGCCCTAGATGGGTGGGCGAGATGCCTGAACGAGTAGGTCGTGGCCCGACCATGCCACAGCAATCCACTCGAACAGGGCCGACACCGGTTGAACTGTGCGTTCGCGCCGCCGCGCCGTGCAAGTTGAAATTGTCCTGCCGGCTCATTTGCCCGCACCACGCCAAGACACCCAGACTCCTGAGCCCACCTCTGCAGAGCGTCAAGCACCCCGCTATCTTCTACTCTTCTCCGAGGTTGAAAAACAGTGAGTCGTGATGCGCGGTGTGCGTGTGCATACTAGTGGGCGGTTCATCGACAGGGCGAGAAGCGGCGGCGATGGAGCGGGTGAAGGGAATCGAACCCTCGACATACAGCTTGGGAAGCTGTCGTTCTACCACTGAACTACACCCGCATGCCCAACTAGTTAGACTCGATCGCAGGTCAGCGCAACAAGCGGCGGCACCGCCCGATAGGGCAGATCAGAATCGCAGGAGCGGGTTGAGCAGCCGACCGAAGGTACCCGTGAGACGAAGCGGCGCATCGGTCACCGCGAGGCAAAGACAATCCTGATCTTCGTCGGCGACCGGTCGATGATCCACGGCGTGGTCGGCCAGTACCAGATCGCCCCTGACATAGTGTCCGCTGGCGTCGGTGAACCCCCCGTCCAGCACGACCGTCAACTCGTGGCCGTCATGGGTGTGCTGCGGCACGGACCGGCCGGCCTTCACCCTGATCAAGGCCGTCCGAAACCCTGGGCTGCGCAGCGGAAGCTCGGCCTCCGACGCGGTACCGTAGGATCGCCAACGCAGCTCCTCCAGCCTGCCCGGGACATAGGCCGCCAGCGGCGCCGGCAGGCGTGGGTCTCGTCCGCTATAGGCACAGAGGTCCTCGACATCGTCGTCATCGAGCGCGTCGAGAAGACGGCTCAGGCAGCCTTCACGCATGGAGACGGGCTCGAGCTTCTCAAGCATCGCACCCCCGGCCGCCTCGAAGGTGCGGAACTCGCGTCGGTGGGACGCAGATAAAGCCAGATGCGTCGCAACGGCGAGGGAGATCGGCTCCGGCAGATTGCCTGCGGCATGGCCGGCAATCAGCTCGTCTAGTGTAAGGTCCTGCATCATGTGTCGGAGTCACCAAGCATACTGCGCATCTTGCCGAGAGCGAGACGCAGCCGAGATTTGACCGTGCCGAGCGGAATGCCGAGTTCCTCGGCGATCACGCTGTGCGGCTTCTCTTCGAAGTAGAAGATGCGAAGCAGACTTGCCTGCTCCGGGGGCAAGGACTCGATCGCCGCGGCGACGAGGCGCTGCATCTGGCGCGCCTCCGTCACCTGGTCGCCGCGCGGTGCGCCCTCGCCGTCGCCGTCGAGATCGACCTCTTCCAGCTCGAATTCCGGCCGACGCTCCCGGCGAAGCACGTCGATCCGCTTGTTCCGCGCGATGGTGAAAATCCAGGTGCTGAGCGCCGCCCTGGTTCGGTCGAACTGGTGGGCGCGCCGCCAGATCGACAGCATGACCTCCTGGGTCAGGTCCTCGGCCGCACCGTCCTCCGCACCCAACCGGCGCAGATAGGACTTGATCCGAGGCGCATAGTAAGCGAACAGCCGCTGGAACGCCGCACGGTCGCGATTCGTCGCCACCGCAAGAAGGTCGGCCTCGAGGCCGAGGTCACTGGTTCCGCCCACATCCATCATTGATCGCATGTTGCGCGGCAGCATGGCGGGCGCAAGGCATGGCGTGGTCAAAGATGGACCTATTTCGGTCGCGTTCCACATAACCTCTCATTCGATACGCGGTCCGATTTGGATCACATCTCGGTGCTGCATATGGCACGCTACGGGCCTCCTGCTGATAGAGCGGGGTTCTGCTCACGTCGCCGGGGCGCGAGTCTGAACCTGCTTGCCACGCCTTACTTGTTGGCGCTGCTGCGGAGCATGGCGACGATCCCGGCTCCGAGGGCCAGCAGCATGGCAGACGCAATTCCCGTGGCCAGCGTGGAGAAGAAGCGCGACTTCGCTGCCTCCCAACCGCGTGCCAGACGAATGGCCATCCGCATGCCCTCCTCGTCGTCGAGTCCAAGTCGGGCGAGCAGGCCGTCGATCGCCTTGCCGACCGCCATGTCCGCAGCTGTCCTTGCGACCCGCTCGAACTCTCCCAGGATCTCGGCTTTGTGGGCCGTCAGGGAGGGCTGCAGCAGATGTTGCTGCCAGAGGAGTCGCTCCAGCGGCTCCGGCCCCGAACTCTGATCGTCGGGCCGGCCCGCACTCAGCGCCTGTAGCTGTCTGCTCAGCGTTTCACCCGCTGGGCCGGTCCGCACCAGCACAGGCACAGCGCCTGCGACGAGTGCCAGAGCATGCACCAGCTTGGGCCCACTGGCATCCGGCAATTCCAGGCATGTCACGATGACGTCGGGCTGCCAGCCAGCCTGGATGACCAGCGCTTGCATGTCCGCCACGGAGCCCACCGTCCGCACGTCGAACCGTCCGGCCAACTCCCGCTGGACGGCGATCGCCTCGATCGGATCTTGCTCGAGCAAGAGAACCCGCACAGGTCGTTTCTCCGGGAGGCGGCGTCAAAAGCGCGCATGACCGAAGGCATCTCATATCATAGGATTATATTCAACATCAATGTCGAAATTGGTCAGCTGGGAGGCGTCGGCGCCGCTTCCAGCGTCAATCGATCGACGTCGAACTCGGCGGTCGCCAGAGCCTGCGCGATCTCGCTCGCATGCCGGGCGTTGCGGGTTTCGATCGTGAAGTCGACGTCGGCCTGCTTGACCGAGCGCAGGGAGAAGGCCCGCTGATGCACCACGTCGACGACGTTGCCGCCTGCATCGGCGATCACCGTGGCGATCCGAGCCAGGCTGCCGGGCAGGTCGGGTACGCCGACCCGGAGACGCACCAGACGGTCGCTGCGCACGAGGCCGCGAAGAACGACCGCCGACATCAGCCGACTGTCGATGTTCCCGCCGCAGAGGACGAGCCCGACCTTGCGATCGTGAAACCGTTCGGGGTCGCTGGTTACGGCCGCTAGACCCGCTGCACCGGCACCCTCGGCGACCGTCTTCTCGATCTCGAGGAGGGTCAGGATGGCGGCCTCGATCGTAGCCTCGTCCACGAGGACGATGTCGTCGACGAGCCGGTCGATGATCGGCAGCGTCAGACGACCCTGCTCACGGACGGCGATCCCTTCGGCGATGGTGGGGCCGCCGACCGGCAGCGCTTCGCCGCGTCGTCGGCAGAAGGCGCCCGGAAAGAGCCTGGCCTCGACGCCGACGACCTCGATGTCGGGCCGACGCGCCTTCGCGACTGTCGCCATGCCGGCGATCAGGCCGCCGCCACCGATGGGGACCACCAGAGCGTCGAGGTGCGGAGCAGCCTCCAGCATCTCGAGCGCCAGCGTGCCCTGGCCCGCAATGACCGCCGGGTCGTCGAAGGGATGCACGAAGACGAGGCCGCGCTGCTTGCAGAGGGCCGTCGCATGCAGTGCGGCCTCGTCGACGCCTTCACCGGCCAGGATGACCTCGGCACCGAGCCGCTTCGTGTTCTCGATCTTCACGAACGGGGTCTGGCGGGGCATCACGATGGTGGCCGGGATGCCGAGCCGCCGCGCGTGGTAGGCCAGCCCCTGGGCGTGGTTGCCGGCCGACATGGCGATCACGCCGGCGCGCTGCTCCTCCGCGGACAGCTGCAGGAGCCGGTTGCAAGCACCACGTTCCTTGAAGGCTGCCGTGTATTGAAGGTTCTCGAACTTCAGCCAGATCTGGGCACCCGTGATCTCCGAGAGCGTTTCGGAGCGCAGGAACGGCGTGCGGATGATCCGGCCTGCGATCCTTGCCGCTGCAGCCTCGACGTCGGCGACGGTGACCGTCACGGAAAGAGCGGGCGCTGGCGCAGTCCCTCGGTCTCGTCGAAGCCCAGCATGATGTTCATGTTCTGGATGGCCTGCCCCGAAGCGCCCTTCACGAGGTTGTCGGTGGCACTGATGATGATCGCCTCGCCGTCGATCCGGCTCTCGTGCACGCCGATCAGGCAGAGATTGGTGGCGCGGACGTGCCGCGTGGCGGGGAGGGTGCGGAACGGCAGCACGTGCACGAACGGCTCGCGGGCGTAGGCGGCCGCCAGCTGCCGATGCAGATCGGCCGGTGACACGCCGGCAGCGAGCCGCACATAGATCGTCGCCAGGATGCCCCGGCTCATCGGCATCAGGTGCGGCGTGAAGACGACCCGCATCGGCCTGCCGGCAAAGTCCGCGAGGCACTGCTCGATCTCGGGCGTGTGCCGGTGCGTGGCGACACCGTAGGCGTGGATGCCTTCCGTTACCTCCGTGAAGAGGCTGCCCTGCTTCGCATCGCGGCCCGCCCCCGACACCCCCGACTTGGCGTCGATGATGATCCGGTCGGCGTCGATCAATCCTTCCTTCAGCGCCGGGATCAGAGGCAGTTCAGCCGTCGTCGTGTAGCAGCCGGGGTTCGCCACGAGCCGCGCCGAGGCGATGGCGTTGCGATAATGCTCGGAAAGGCCGTAGACGGCCTCCTGCTGCAGCTCGAGCGCCTGATGCGCATGGCCGTAGGTCGCTTCGTAGAGCGCAGGGTCGCGGAGGCGGAAATCGGCCGAAAGATCGACGATCCTGGGACCCTTCGGCAGCTTCGAGATGATCGCCTGCGTGGTCGCGTGCGGCAGGCAGCAGAAGATCGCGTCCAGCGATTTTGGGTCGAGGTCTTCGATCCGCACGAGCTGCGGCAGATCGTAGATGGCCAGGTGAGGAAAGACCTCGCCGATCGGCTTGCCCGCCTGCCGTTCGGCGGTGAGGGCGACGATCTCGAGCCGCGGATGGTCGCCGAGCAGACGGATCAGCTCGGCGCCGGTGTAGCCGCTGGCTCCCAGTATCCCGACCGCTGCCTTCGAACTCATCGCCATGCTCCACTTGCCGTCGCGCAGCATAAGGAAGTGTGCCGACCTGCGTCACCTCCTGCAGCTTGCGGCGACCGGTCAGCCCCACTAGACGCGGCGCCGTTGCCGGGAAGATCGCCATGAAGGTTCTCGTCGTCGGGTCGGGTGGCCGCGAGCATGCGCTGTGTTGGGCTTTGGCGGGCTCGCCGATCGTCGACAAAGTCTGGTGCGCGCCCGGAAACGCCGGAATTGCCCGCGATGCCCAGTGCGTGCCCATCGCAGCGACCGATCTCGACGGCATCGTCGATCTGGCGCAGCGCGAGCATATCGACCTCGTCGTCGTCGGCCCCGAAGCTCCCCTCGTGCTCGGTCTCGTCGACCGGCTGACGCAAGTCGGCATCAAGGCGTTCGGGCCGACGGCCGCGGCAGCCCAACTCGAAGGATCCAAGGCCTTTACCAAGCGCTTCTGTGTGCGCCACGGCATCCCCACAGCCGCGTTCCGCACTTTCGGAGTCGGCCAAGAGGAAGCCGCGCTCGCCTACGTCGCCGGCACGGAGGCGCCCATCGTGGTCAAGGCAGACGGCCTCGCCGCGGGCAAAGGCGTCGTCGTCGCGTTCACGGTCGAGGAGGCGCAGGCCGCCATTCGCGACGCCTATCGGAGTGCAACTACCTCGGCGGGCGATCTGCTCGTCATCGAAGAGTTCATGCAGGGCGAGGAAGCTAGCCTGTTCGCCCTGTGCGACGGTGCCACGGCGCTCGAGATCGGTACCGCGCGGGACTTCAAGCGGGTCGGCGACGATGACGTGGGTCCGAACACGGGCGGCATGGGCGCCTACTCGCCGGCCGACCTCCTGACGCCGGACCTCGTCGAGCGCGCCATGGCGGACATCGTCCATCCGACCCTCGCCGGCATGGCCGCGGAAGGTACGCCGTTCAAAGGCTTCCTTTACGCCGGGCTGATGCTGACGGCCGAAGGTCCGAAGCTCGTCGAGTACAATGTCCGCTTCGGGGATCCTGAGTGCCAGGTCGTGCTGCCGCGGCTCATGACCGATCTCTGCCAGCTCATCCTGGGTGCAGTTGACGGGGTTCTCGCCGAGATGAGCATCCGCTGGCGGCCTGAGCATGCCCTCACCGTCGTGCTGGCAACCCGCGGCTACCCTGGTCACGTCGAGCAGGGTAGCGAGATCAGGGGTCTGCCTGCGCTCTCCGACATGCCGTCCGTCCGCGTGTTCCATGCGGCGACACATGAAGGGCCCAAGGACAACTTCCTCGCCGCAGGCGGGCGCGTGCTGAGCGTGACCGGCCTCGGGTCCAGCCTTGAAGACGCTCGCGATCGGGCCTATGCGGCCGTCGACCGGATCGACTGGCCAGAGGGATTCTGCCGGCGCGACATCGGCCGGCGGGCGATCGAGCGCACCTCATCGTCCTTGCCGGGCGCTGCGCCGTCCCTATGATCCGCCCGGTTTTCCCGCCAGCATGGTAGTTCGATGACTGAAGCTTCCCGCTCCGTCCCCGTCGGCACTCAGCTGTGGCCGGCCACGACCGTCGCCGGACGCGTGACGCGGGACGTCGTGCTCGCTTTGTTCGGCACGCTCCTGCTCTGGGCGTCGGCCAAGGTGCAGGTGCCGTTCTACCCGGTGCCGATGACGCTGCAGACCGCCGTCGTGTTCCTCATCGGCATGGCCTATGGTTGGCGGCTCGGCGGCCTGACGGTGCTGCTCTACCTAGCCGAAGGCGCCATCGGCTGGCCCGTCTTCGCCGGCACGCCGGATAAAGGTCTCGGACTCGCCTACATGATGGGCCCGACAGGCGGCTATCTCGCCGGCTTCGTCGTCGCCGCCATGATTACCGGGTGGGTGGCCGAGCGCTACCGGGGCCTCCTGCCCCGGGCCGCGGGCGTGCTCGTCGCCACGATCGCCATCTACGCTCTTGGTGTTGCATGGCTCGGCCAGTTCATCGGCGTGTCCAAGGCGATTGCCGTGGGCGTCGTGCCATTCCTTCTCGGCGATCTCGTGAAGCTGTTCCTGGTCACTGCGTTGGGCGAGGTCGGTCTCGCGCGCCTGCAGAACCGCCTCGGCGGCTGAGCCCGCCATTGTTCCTTGGAGATCCTCCAGCCGACAGCGGCCGCACTCGAACGCGCGGCCCGGGAGTTGCGGCAGGGTAGGCTCGTCGCCTTTCCGACCGAGACCGTCTACGGGCTAGGCGCCGATGCGACCAGCGACGCAGCCGTCCGCAGTGTCTTCGCGGCGAAGGGCCGGCCGCCGTTCAATCCGCTGATCGTGCACGTGGCCGACCTCAGGGCGGCCATGGCCCTGGCTCAGTTCGACGACCGCGCCCGCCGCCTCGCCGAGAGCTTCTGGCCGGGCCCGCTTACCCTCGTCCTGCCCAAAGTTGCGAGGTGCCCGGTCAGCGCCAGCGCGACGGCAGGGCTACCGACGGTCGCGATCCGGGTGCCGAAACACCCGGTGGCCAAGTCGCTGCTGGTAGCGGCGGGAATTCCGGTCGTCGCACCGAGCGCCAACCCCTCAGGACTGCTGAGCCCGACAACGGCACAGCATGTCGCGACCGAACTCGGCGATCGCGTCTCGCTCGTCCTCGACGGCGGCCCCTGCGACCTCGGCCTCGAAAGCACAGTCGTCGATCTCAGCGGACCGAAGCCCGTTCTCCTCAGGCCGGGCGGCCTCACGAGGCGGACGATCGAGCGGATCTGCGGGTCGCTCGGTGACGCGGAGGCGACGGACCGCCCGCGCTCACCGGGCCTCCTGCTACGCCATTATGCGCCGAAGCTGCCGCTCAGGCTCGATGCGGATGGACCCGAAGCGGGCGAGGCCTACCTGGATTTCGGGCCGCCACGCCTGCCCCCGTCCGCGCTTTATCGGAATCTCAGTCCGGCGGCCGACCTCCCCGAGGCTGCACGCAACCTTTTCGCCATGTTGCGCGATCTCGACAGGACTGAGGCCGCCGCCATTGCCGTGGCGCCCCTGCCGGCCGAGGGGCTCGGCGAGGCGCTACGTGACCGTCTCCGCCGGGCGGCCCATCGCGACTGACCCCAGGGGTTGACGCCCGGGCCGCGTGAGACCCAGGCTTGGCTATGCTGACCCGACTGCCGCCACTGAACGCTCTCCGCGCCTTCGAGGCGGCGGCCCGGCACACGAGTTTCGCCCGCGCGGCCGACGAGCTGGCCGTGACCCCGGCAGCGATCAGCCAGCAGGTTCGCCAGCTCGAAGAGGATCTGGGCGTCCAGCTCTTTAGGCGTCTGCCGCGCGGCCTGATGCTGACCGACGCCGGACGGTCCTGCCTGCCCGAACTGGCCAAGGCCTTCCATCATCTGGCCCGTGCGGTCGAGGACGTCCGGGCGGGCAGCATCGACGGGCGCCTCGTGGTCTCGGTTATCCCGAGTTTCGCCCATCGCTGGCTGTTGCCCCGACTGCCCACCTTCTGTGCCGCCTACCCTCGGATCGACCTCACAATCAGTGCTGACATGCGCAATGTCGACTTCGCCAACGAGGACGTCGACATAGGCATAAGGTACGGACGTGGCGTCTATCCCGGCCTCGACACGTCCTTGCTGCTCACCGAGACGGTCTTTCCCGTCTGCGCGCCCGTTCTGCTGAACGGGCCCAAAGGGATCAGGCGGCCCGAGGACCTTCGACACCACACGCTGCTGCACGACCGCCAGCTCAGCGGCCAGGAACCCAGCCTCTACTGGCGCCAGTGGCTACGGGACCATGGCTTGGCGGACATCGACGCCGACCGCGGCCCGGGCTTCACGGACTCGACGATGCTGACCGAGGCGGCGGTAAGGGGCATCGGCGTCGCGATGGGCCGGAGTGCGCTGGTAGCCGAAGAGCTCGAAGCCGGCCGGCTCGTGCGACCCTTCCCCGACAGTCGACCCGCCGACTATGCCTACTTCGTCGTGACACCGCCCGGCCGATCGGCTGGTCGTCGGGCGCGCGCCTTTCTCGACTGGCTGGCCGAGGAAGCCGCCCGCTCGCAGGCGACGACCGCTCCCGACCCGCGTTGACCTTTGCAAGTCGCCTTGAGCCGCCTACCGTCGCGTCGGCCTAGGGATCGGTGAGGGATCAGATGCTGAAGACGTTCGCGGCACTCCTGTTCGCAGGGTCGCTGTCCATCGGCGTGGCGCTGGCACAGGACGCGAAGCCCGCCATCATCTTCGATATGGGCGGCAAGTTCGACAAGTCGTTCAACGAGGCGGCGTTCAACGGCGCAGAGAAGTTCAAGGCCGAGACCGGCTCCGACTACATGGAATTCGAGATCACGAACGAGTCGCAGCGCGATCAGGCTCTGCGCCGGATGGCCCAGCGCGGCGCCAATCCCGTGGTGGCCGTGGGCTTCGCCTTCGCCACGCCGCTGGAGACGATCGCGGACGAGTTCCCGAACACCAAGTTCGTCATCATCGACAGCGTCGTCGACAAGCCGAACGTCGAGTCCGTCACCTTCAAGGAGGAGCAGGGCTCCTTCCTCGTCGGCATGGCAGCAGCCCTCGCCAGCAAGACCGGCAAGGTGGGCTTCGTCGGCGGCATGGACATCCCGCTGATCCGCAACTTCCTGCACGGCTACGAGCAGGGCGTGAAGCACGTGAACCCTGACGCGCAGGTCATCGTGAACTTCACCGGCACTACACCGGCTGCCTGGAACGACCCGGCCCGTGGGGCCGAACTTGCGATCGGTCAGTTCGGTCAGGGAGCCGACGTCGTCTACGCCGCTGCGGGTGCCACGGGCCTCGGCGTCCTCCAGGCGGCCGCCGACCAGTCGAAGCTCTCGATCGGTGTCGACAGCAACCAGAACTATCTGCACCCCGGCAGCGTGCTGACCTCGATGATGAAGCGGGTCGACACGGCCGTGTACAACTCGTTCATGGACGTCAAGAACGGCACCTGGAAGGGCGGTCCGCAGGCGCTTGGCCTCAAGGAGGATGGCGTCGACTACGCCGTCGACGACAACAACAAGTCGGTGTTGAACGCCGACATGCAGGCCAAGATCAACACGGCCAAGGACGCTATCATCAAGGGCGACCTGAAGGTCGAGGACTACTACTCCACCCAGCCGAAGTGAGGGTCGGGTTCAGGGTCGCCTTGTGCCGGTGACCCTCCTGCCCCTGCCAGACGCTCCGGCGGAGCAGCTTCCGCCGGCCGTCGAGTTGCGCGGCATCGACAAGCGGTTCGGTGCCGTTCACGCCAACAAGTCGATCGACCTCGTGGTACCCGCCGGCACCATCCACGGCATCGTCGGCGAGAACGGTGCCGGCAAGTCGACCCTGATGAACATCCTCTACGGGTTCTATCAGGCCGATTCGGGGATCATCCTGGTCGACGGCGAGCCGCGCACGATACGCGGGCCGCACGACGCCATCGCGGCGGGAATCGGCATGGTCCATCAGCATTTCATGCTGGTGGAAACCTTCACCGTCTTGGAGAACCTGCTCCTCGGTGCCGAAGGGGGCCTCACGCTGGCCGACGGCATCGCCCGGGCGCGGGAGGAGATCCGGGCACTGGAGCGTGACTACGGTCTCGAGGTGCCGCTCGATGTCACCGTCGCCGAGTTGCCGGTCGGCGTGCAGCAGCGGGTCGAGATCCTGAAGGCGCTGTTCCGCGGCGCCCGCATCCTCATCCTGGACGAGCCCACCGGCGTGCTGACGCCGCAAGAGGCGGATCATCTCTTCCGCATCCTTGCGAACCTGAAGGCGCAGGGACGGACCGTTATCCTGATCACGCACAAGCTGCGCGAGATCATGGCCATCACCGACAATGTCAGCGTGATGCGCCAGGGTGCGATGGTGGCGCATCGCCGGACGACGGCGACGTCGAAGGAGGAACTGGCGGAGCTGATGGTTGGCCGTAAGGTCCTGCTCCGGGTGGACAAGGCACCGTCACGACCGCGCGAGCCGATCCTCGAGGTGCGCGGCCTGCAGGTCCTGGACGAGACCGGCGTCGCCCGCGTGAAGGGGATCACCTTCGATGTGCGGGCCGGGGAGATCGTCGGCATCGCGGGCGTCGCCGGCAACGGCCAGTCGGAATTGCTGGAGGCGTTGGCCGGCATCAAGAAAGCCCATCGCGGGCAGGTGCTGATCCGCGGCAGACCGGTGACGACGCCGGCACAGGCGCGCGAGAACCGGCTGGGTCATGTGCCGGAGGATCGGCTGCGTGTCGGTCTGGTCAAAGGCTTCAGCGCCTACGAGAACGCCATTCTCGGCTATCAGAGCGCCGAGAGTTACCAGTGGCACGGCTTCCTTCGGCGGGGGCGGATCCTCGATCTCTGCCGTGCCTGGATGCGCGGCTACGACGTGCGCCCGCAGGAGCCGCTGCTGGAGGCCACGTCGTTCTCCGGCGGCAACCAGCAGAAGCTCGTGCTGGCCCGCGAGATGGAGCACGACCCCGATCTGCTCCTGGTCGGCCAGCCGACCCGCGGTGTCGACATCGGCGCCATCGAGTTCATCCACAAGAAGCTCATCGCCCTGCGGGACGCGGGCAAGGCCGTCCTTCTCGTCTCGGTCGAGCTCGACGAGATCATGTCCGTCGCCGACCGCATCCTCGTCATGTTCGACGGCACGATCACGGGCGAGTTGCCGGCTGGCGAAGCGGAGGAGAGGAAGATCGGGCTTCTGATGTGCGGCATCACGAAGGAAGCGGCCTGATGGCGGCTCGCCGGCTTCCGCTCTGGGTCGACATCGGCCTGTTGCCGCTTCTGAACCTGCTGCTTGCGTTCCTCGTCTCCGGCGTCGTGGTGCTCCTCATCGGCGAGGACCCGCTGGAAGCCACCCGCCTGCTGATCTTTGGTGCCTTCGGCTACGGCGAGGCGGTCGGCTACACGCTCTACTACGCCACCGACTTCATCTTCGCTGGTCTCGCCGTGGCAGTCGCCTTCCATGCCGGCCTGTTCAACATTGGCGGCGAGGGTCAGGCGGCCTTCGGCGGTCTCGGCGCAGCGCTCGTCGCGATCTACCTCGCCTGGCTTCCCTGGCCGATCGGCATTCTCCTCGCCATCGTGGCCGCTGCGGTCTTCGGCGGCGTTTGGGGCTTCATCCCCGGCTGGCTGCAGGCTCGACGCGGCAGTCACGTGGTCATCACGACGATCATGCTGAACTTCGTCGCGTCGGCGCTGATGACCTACCTGATGGTCCAGGTGCTGATCAAACCAGGGCAGAGCTCGCCCGAAACCGTAACCTTCGCGACGTCGATGTGGATCGCCGAACTGCCGCCTCTGCTGAAGCCGGCCGGCATCGATCTGGGGTCCGCACCGGTCAACCTCTCGCTCTTCATCTCCCTCCTCTGCTGTGTGGGCTTCTGGCTCTTCGTCTGGAAGAGCCGCGAAGGCTACGACCTGCGGGTCGTCGGCCGCAGCGAGGCGGCAGCGGTGTATGGCGGCATTTCCCCGGCCCGCGTGATCATGCTGGCGATGACCATCTCTGGCGCGCTGGCCGGCCTCATCGCCTTGAACGAGGTTCTGGGAGCCCAGCATCGGCTGCTGCTCGGCTTCACGGGCGGTGCGGGCTTTGTCGGCATCGCCGTGGCCCTGATGGGCCGCAATCATCCGGTCGGCATCATCCTGGCAGCGGTCCTCTTCGGGGCGCTGTACCAGGGCGGTGCGGAACTGGCGTTCGACATGCCCCGGGTCAGCCGCGATCTCGTCGTCGTTATCCAGGGTGTCGTGATCCTGTTCGCCGGTGCACTGGAGCACATGTTCAGGCCGCAGGTGGAGGCCCTGTTCTCCAGGCGTACCCTGCAGCCGGCACCTGCATGAGCGATTTCCTGCTCCAGATCCTCCTGCTGATCGACAGCACGATCAGGCTGGCGACACCGCTCGTCCTTTGCGCGCTGGCGGGACTCTTCTGCGAGCGCAGCGGCGTCGTCGACATCGCCCTCGAAGGCAAGATGCTGGGTGCTGCCTTCGCAGCGGCCGCCGTCTCCGCCGTCACCGGTCAGGCGTGGCTGGGCCTCCTGGCCGGGATAGGCCTCGCGATAGCGCTGGCCATGGTCCACGGCTTCGCCTGCATCACGCACAAGGGCGATCAGGTCGTCTCGGGCATGGCGATCAACGTCATCGCCGCCGGGCTAGGACCGACGCTGGCCGCCGCCTGGTTCGGCCAGGCGGGCCGCATCTCGCTCGGCACCGACGGCGGGCGCTTCACGCCGATCACCCTGCCTCTGGCCGACCTCCTGCATCCCGTGCCCATCATCGGCCCGATCTACTACGAGGTGATCAGCGGCCATAACATCCTGGTCTACCTCACCGTGGCCCTGGTCCCGCTCGTCTCCTGGATCGTGTACCGGACCCGCTTCGGCCTCCGTCTGCGAGCGGTCGGCGAGAACCCGGCGGCGGTGGACACCGCCGGCATCTCGGTCGAGGGCATGCGCTATCGGGCTCTGTTCGTGACCGGCATCCTGTGCGGCATCGCCGGAGCGTACCTGTCCATTGCTCAGAATGCCGGCTTCATCCGCGACATGACCGCCGGTAAGGGCTATCTGGCGCTGGCCGCCCTGATCTTCGGCAAGTGGCGACCGGTCCCGGCGATGCTGGCCTGCCTCCTCTTCGCCTTCACCGACGCGTTGCAGGGCCGTCTGCAGGGAGTGGCCCTGCCGATCGTGGGCGTCGTGCCGGTGCAGGCGATACAGGCCCTGCCCTACATCCTGACCGTTCTCCTGCTCGCAGGATTCGTCGGCAAGGCCGTCGCACCGAAGGCGATCGGCATCCCTTACGTGAAAGAAAGATGAACGATCTTCTTCAGGCCGCCCGGGCCGCGAGGGAGCATGCCTATGCCCCCTACTCCAACTTCCGGGTGGGTGCCGCCCTGCGCACCAGGTCGGGCCGCATCGTCACGGGCTGCAATGTCGAAAATGCCGCCTATCCCCAGAGCCAATGCGCCGAGGCCAGCGCCATCGGCGCCATGGTCACCGGGGGCGAGACCGAGATCACCGAGATCCTCGTCATCGGTGATGGCGCCGAGTTGTGCACACCCTGTGGTGGCTGCCGTCAGCGGCTGGCCGAGTTCGCAGAGCCGGGCACGCCGGTGCACCTGGCCGGTGACGAAGGGCTTCGACGCACCGTTACCCTGGCAGAGCTGCTGCCGTTGGCCTTCACCGGCCGGAACCTCGATCGCACCGGCGACGCCGTGCCGGGCCCGGCCGAGGTCATCCGCGCCCGTGCTCCAGGCTTTGCGCCGGCGGTCGGGCTGGTGCTGGGATCCGGTCTTGGGCCCGTGGCCGAGTCCATCGAGCCGGTCGAGGTCATTCCTTACGACGAGTTGCCGGGCTTTCCTTTGCCGGGTGTCGAGGGACATGTCGGCCGTTTGATCCTGGGCCATCTGGCCGGCGTCCCCGTCGCCTGCCTCGCCGGCCGAGTCCACCTCTACGAAGGCAACCCACCTTCGGCGGTGAACGTTCTCCTGCGCACTCTGCGGGCGCTGGGCATACACACCGTGATCCTCACCAATGCAGCCGGATCGTTGCGGCCGGATCTGACACCCGGCTCCCTGGTCCTCGTTGCGGACCACATCAATCTTCAAGGCGCCAACCCTCTGGTCGGGTCCAATGACGATGCCGTCGGACCACGTTTCCCCGACATGACCGGCGCCTACGATGCGGGCCATCGTCAGGTGCTTGGCCGCTGTGCCGCACGGCTCGGCATCCCTCTGGCGTCGGGAACCTATCTCGGCCTCCTCGGCCCGAGCTTCGAGACCCCGGCCGAGATCCGTGCCTATCGCAGCCTGGGTGCCGATCTCGTCGGCATGTCGACGGTCGCGGAAACCATCAGCGCCCGCCACGCCGGCCTGCGCGTCGCGGCGCTCTCGCTCGTGACCAACCTCGCCGCAGGTCTCGGCACCGACACCTTGAGTCACGACGAAACGCTGGCGGCTGGACAGGCCGGCGCAGGGTCGATCGTCCGTCTTCTGACCGCCGCCCTGCCGGAGATGGTCGATGCCGTCGCCTGACCTTGCCGCGATCGCCCAGCGCGCGCGTTCGGCCGCTGCGGACCCGACCGTCGCTGCACGTGCCCTGCCGCTCATCGACCTCACCAGTCTCTCCGGCACTGAGACCGACGGCGACATCGAGCAGCTGTGCGAGCGAGCCCTCCGCCACGAGGTCGCGGCCGTCTGCGTGTATCCGTCCGCTGTTGCGACGGCACGGCGGTGCCTCGCGAACGGCACCGTTCGCCTGGCCGCCGTCGCCAACTTTCCCCACGGGAGCGACGATCTCCTGGGTGCCGTCGACGAGGCCGCGGCTGCCGTCGATGCCGGTGCCGAGGAGATCGACGTCGTCGTGCCGCTCGCTTCCGTCCAGGCAGGAGATGTCGGCCTCGTCGGCGATCTGGTGGATCTCTGCCGCCAGACGATCGGTCGCGAGATAACCTTGAAGGTCATCCTGGAGACGGGCCTCCTCCGCGAGCCCGATGTCATCACCGCGGCGGCGAGGGCCGCCGTCATGGCGGGCGCCGACTTTCTCAAGACGTCGACCGGGAAGACCGAGATCGGTGCCACGCCCGAAGCGGCCACCTTGCTGCTCTCGGTGTGCGACGACGCCGGTGGACGGGTCGGCTTCAAGGCGGCAGGCGGTATCCGCACTACCGCGGACGCCGCCGTGTATCTGGCGCTGGCCGACGAGATCCTGGGCCGGGACTGGGTCTCCCAGCGTCATTTCCGGCTGGGCGCCTCGTCGCTTCTCGACGATCTTCTGCGCGTGCTTGGGCGCTCCGATGGCAAGGGAGCGGCCGGAGGCGGCTATTGAGGTACCTGCCGCAGGAGGCCATCCGCCGCAAACGCGACGCGGGTGAGCTCGAAGCGGCTGAGATCTCCGCCTTTGTCCGGGGCATCGCCGACGATTCCATCTCGGACGCTCAGGTGGCCGCGTTCGCCATGGCCATCTGCCTTCGCGGCATGTCGGTCGCCGAGACAGTGGCCATCACGCTCGCGATGCGGGACTCGGGCCGCGTGCTGCACTGGACCGACCTGCCCGGCCCCGTCGTCGACAAGCACTCGACCGGCGGTGTCGGCGACAAGGTCAGCCTGATTCTTGCCCCCATCCTTGCCGCCTGCGGCTGCTACGTGCCGATGCTGTCCGGACGCGGCCTGGGGCACACCGGCGGCACGCTCGACAAGCTGGAGAGCATTCCGGGATACCGGACACGGCCGGACCTGGAGACGATCCGCACAACCGTAAAGACCGCCGGCTGCGCTATCGTGGGCCAGACCGATGACCTGGCACCTGCGGATCGCCGCCTCTATGCGATCCGCGACGTCACCGCGACGGTCGAGAGCGTACCGCTGATCACCGCATCGATCCTCTCGAAGAAGCTGGCCGTCGGCTCGTCGGCCCTCGTCATGGACGTCAAGGTGGGCTCGGGCGCCTTTCTTCCCGGTCTCGACGATGCCAGGACGCTGGCCCGCAGCATCGTCGATGTGGCCAACGGTGCCGGCCTCGCCTGCTCGGCACTTCTGACGGACATGGACCAGTGCCTCGGCCGGACCGCTGGCAATGCCGTCGAGACGGAAGAGGCCATCGGCGTCCTGCGCGGGGAAGGCGGGGACGAACGCCTGCTCGACGTCACTCTGGCGCTCTGTGCAGAGGTCCTCGTCCTGGCAGGCGTCGCCGCCGACATGAACGACGGCATGACGAAGGTACGAGGCGCTCTGGCTGGCGGCGAGGCGGCCGAGCACTTTCAGAAGATGGTGGCCGCCCTCGGTGGTCCGCACGATCTCCTCGACCGACCGCGGGCACACCTGGGCAGAGCGCCCGTGGAGATACCGGTGCCTGCGCCGACCTCGGGCTTCGTGAGCCGCATCGACGTGCGTGCTCTCGGGCTAGCGATCATCGGCCTGGGTGGCGGTCGAACGCGCGTCGACGATCTGATCGACCATCGCGTGGGCCTGACGGCCGTTGCCGGCCTTGGCGAGCCAGTCCTTGCGGGTGCCCCACTCGCCATGGTTCACGCTGCGGATCGAGCTGCGGCCGAGCAGGCGGTCGTCGATGTCACCCGCGCCTTCGCCATCGGATCGACGGCGCCGCAAGTGCCATCGGCGATCCGCGAGCGCATTGCTGTCGCGGCGTCCGGCCAGCCTTGTCCGCCGGATGTCGCATCGCCATAGTTGGCTCGATGACGACACTGGGGAAACGACCTGCCGACCGCGAGCGGGCGGCCGCTGCGGGCCTGCGATCGCCGCTCGGCGACACGCCCGTGCGCCCGTGCGCGTGGCCGGGCTGCGACTGTGCCGGCGATTATCGGGCACCACTGGGACGTGACCGGCTGCGCGAGTATCAGTGGCTCTGTCTGGAACATGTCCGGGCGTTCAATCGCGAATGGAACTACTTCGCGGGCATGAGCGGGCCCGAGATCGAGGCGCACCAACGGGCCGACGTCACGTGGCATCGTCCGACCTGGCGGATCGGTACCCGGGCGGCCCCCTTCTACGGCTTCCAGGATCCCTTCGAGCTGTTCGGGGACGAGCCGCCCTTCACCCCGCCGAAGCGCTCCGCCCCGCGGACCAAGGCGGACGAGATGATGGACGTCCTGGGACTACAACCCGGCTTCACACTCGACGAGCTGAAGCGGCGCTACAAGGCGTTGGCGAAGCGCCACCATCCCGACCTCAACGGCGGCGACAAGGCGGCAGAGGACCGATTGAAGGACATCAACGTCGCCTACACATATCTGCTGGAGCAGGTTGCCCTCGGCTGAGCCGGCCCTGTTTCGACACACCTGCCCATGGTCGCACGGTATTGCACCCCCGTCCGTCGATTGGGCATAACACCGCGCGCCGCGTTTCCTGTGGAGACCTCCCCTTGCATCCCGAGGCCCATCTCGATCAGACGACCGATCTCCTCGATCTGCCCGAGGAGCCCGATACGCGGCTCGGCGTGCGCGAGACCTTCCACTTCGACAGCGATCTGAAAGTTCGGGGCTTCAGCCGGCGGACCGAGTACGTCCCCGACATCGACGCGGCCTACCAGTTCGACAAGCCCACCACTCTCGCCATCCTCGCCGGCTTCACCCACAACCGGCGCGTCATGATCCAGGGCTATCACGGCACCGGGAAGTCGACCCACATCGAGCAGGTCGCGGCCCGCCTCAACTGGCCGTGTATCCGCATCAATCTCGACAGCCACATCAGCCGCATCGACCTGATCGGCAAGGACGCCATCGTCCTCAAGGACGGCAAGCAGATCACCGAGTACCGCGAAGGCCTGCTGCCCTGGTCGTTGCAGCGTCCCGTGGCGCTGGTGTTCGACGAGTACGACGCCGGCCGCCCGGACGTGATGTTCGTCATCCAGCGCGTGCTCGAAGCCCAGGGGCGCATGACGCTGCTGGACCAGAACAAGGTCATCCGTCCGCACAAGTCGTTCCGCCTCTTCGCCACCGCCAACACGGTCGGCCTGGGCGATACTTCGGGCCTCTATCACGGGACCCAGCAGATCAATCAGGGTCAGATGGACCGCTGGAGCATCGTCACCCAGCTGAACTATCTGGGCCACGAGGACGAGTGCCGGATCGTGCTGGCGAAGTGCCCCACCTTCGACAATCAGGAGGGCCGCAAGAAGATCGCGGCGATGGTGAGCCTCGCGGAGCTGACGCGCTCCGGCTTCATCTCGGGCGACCTGTCCACCGTCATGTCGCCACGGACCGTGATCACCTGGGCGGAGAACTCGGAGATCTTCGGCGACCTGGGCTTCGCGTTCCGGGTCACCTTCCTCAACAAGTGCGACGAGGCCGAGCGGCACATCGTGGCCGAGTACTATCAGCGCTGCTTCGGCGTCGACCTGCCCGAGTCGGCCGCCAACCTGGCCTACGCCTGAGCCTTGTCCGAGTCTGGCCGCAACAATGTCGAGGAGCTGCAGCGCGCGCTGACCTGTGCGCTGCGGGCCGTCGCCGATCGTCCTGACGTCGAGGTCGTCTTCCGCGGCAAGGACTCGAAGCGCGAGCGGAGCGCCGCGGCGTGCAGCGTCAGGTTGGGCCTGCCGCGCGCCGATCTCATCCAGGACCAGCTCGGCACCGTTCGCGGCGAGGCGGACCGGGCGGCGCTGCGCATCCGGCACCACGACGAGGGCGTGCATCGGCGCTTCGCCCCCGACGGCGAGATCGCGCAACTCGTCTACGAGAGCCTGGAGGAGCTTCGCGTCGAGGCGCTGGGCTCCGAGCGCATGGCGGGCGTGCGCGCCAATCTGGAGCACGCCCATCGCGCGCGCACCGTGCAGGCCCAGGCGCAGGAGCGCAGCCAGGACGCCACCCTCGCCGACATGATCGACCTGTTCGCCCGCGAGCAGCTGATGGGCTTCGAGCTCAGCGACCCGCAGAAGCGCCAGATGACCGCGTGGCGCGAGTGGCTGGACAAGAGCGTGTCCTGCGAGCTCGTGGACCTGCAGGGCTGTCTTGCCGACCAGGCGCAGTTCGCCAAGCGCGTGCGCGAGATGCTTGCGCATCTGGGCCTCGGCGAAGAGCTGACCGAGCCGCCCGAGGACGGCAATCCGGAAGATCAGCAGCAGGAGAACGAGGAACCCGAGTCGGGCACGGCCGATCCGCAGGAGGGCGAGGCCGAGGCCGACGAGGAGAGCCAGGGCCAGTCCGAGGCGCAGCGTGAGTCCGGCGGCGACGACGACGAGCAGGAGGCGGCACTCGCCGAGGCGCAGACCGACCAGGAGAGCGAGCCGGGCGGCGAGGACGACGCCAGCGAGGACACCCAGACCAATCGGCCGAACTACATTCCACCGGGGGGCGACGCCAACGCGTACGTCGTGTACTCGACGGCCTTCGACGAGGAGGTCACGGTCGAGGATCTGTGCGGCCCTGCCGAGCTGACGCGCCTGCGCGCACAGCTCGACCAGTCCCTGATGCGCTTCCACAGCATGATCGGGCGCATGGCGAACCGCCTGCAGCGCAAGCTCATGGCGCAGCAGCAGCGCTCCTGGCAGTTCGATCTCGACGAGGGAATTCTCGATACGGCGCGGCTGGCCCGGGTCGTGGCCACGCCGACGACGCCGCTGACCTTCAAGCAGGAGAAGCAGACCGACTTCAAGGACACGGTCGTCAGCCTGCTGATCGACAATTCCGGCTCGATGCGCGGGCGCCCCATCGCGGTCGCCGCGATGAGTGCAGACATCCTCGCCCGCACGCTCGAACGCTGCGGCGTGAAGGTCGAGATCCTCGGCTTTACGACCCGTGCCTGGAAGGGCGGCCAGTCGCGCGAGCACTGGCTGCGCGCCGGCAAGCCCGCAAATCCCGGGCGGCTCAACGATCTCCGTCACATCGTCTACAAGCCGGCCGACGCTCCCTGGCGGCGGGCCCGCCGCTCGCTGGGCCTCATGCTGCGCGAGGGGCTGCTCAAGGAGAACATCGACGGCGAGGCCATCATGTGGGCGCATAGCCGTCTCCTGGCCCGCCCGGAGCAGCGCCGCATCCTGATGGTCATCTCGGATGGCGCGCCCGTCGACGACAGCACGCTCTCGTCCAACCCCGGCAACTATCTGGAGCGGCACCTCCGCGAGGTGATCGGCTGGGTCGAGACGCGCTCCGATATCGAGCTTCTGGCCATCGGCATTGGCCACGACGTCACCCGCTACTATCGACGTGCGGTGACCATCTCCGATCCGGAGCAGCTGGGTGGGGTCATGCTTCACCAGCTGTCAGATCTGTTCGATCCCGCGCAGGCCAGACGCGAGCAGGGATCCACGAGGGCAGGGAGGCCCCAGCAGCATGTCCGCGCTTCCGCTCAGCGTGCGGCTTAACGCCAACGACAACGTCGTCGTCGCCCGCCTCGACATCCTGCCCGGAACGGAACTCGCCGGCGAAGGTGTGGTCACGGCCGAGCGGATCCCGGCCGGCCACAAGCTGGCGACGCGCCCGATCGCCGAGGGCGAGCCCGTCCGCAAGTTCGACCAGATCATCGGTTTCGCGAGCAAGGCGATAGGCGTTGGCGAGCACGTCCACGTGCAGAACTGCGCCATGCAGGACTTCGCCCGCGACTACGCCGTCGGCCAGGGCGTGAAGCCGACGGCCTTCGTGCCCGAGGACAAGCGCCCCTCGTTCAGCGGCTATGTCCGCGCCAACGGCAAGGCCGCCACGCGCAACTATATCGGCGTGCTCTCGACGGTGAACTGCTCGGCCACGGTCTGCAAGTTCATCGCCGAGCGCTTCCCGCGCGAGGAACTGGCCAAGTACCCCAATGTCGACGGGGTCGTCGCCATCACGCATTCCACCGGTTGCGGGATGGCCGATCGCGGCGAGGGCTTCTCCACCCTGCAGCGCACGCTCTGGGGCTTCGCGCGCCACCCGAACTTCGCGGCCGTGGTGATGATCGGTCTGGGGTGCGAGGTGGCCCAGATCGACTTCCTGCTCGAGGCCTATGGCATCCAGCCCGGGCCGCACTTCCGCACCATGACGCTGCAGAACGAGGGCGGTACGCGCAAGACGATCGATCGGGCGCACGCGATCATCCGCGAAATGCTGCCCTATGCGCAGGAGTTCGAGCGCCAGCCCGTGTCGGTGAGCGAGATCGTGCTGGCCCTGCAGTGCGGCGGCTCGGACGGCTATTCCGGCATTACGGCGAACCCGGCGCTCGGCCACTGTGCCGACATCCTCGTCGCCAACGGTGGCACCGCCATCCTCTCCGAGACGCCCGAGATCTACGGGGCCGAGCATCTCCTGACCCGCCGAGCCGAGAGCCCCGAGATCGCCAAGAAGCTGATCGAGCGGATCCACTGGTGGGAGGAGTACACCCGAATCAACGGCGGCGAGATGAACAACAATCCCTCGCCGGGCAACAAGGCGGGCGGGCTCACCACCATCCTGGAGAAGTCGCTGGGTGCGGCCGCCAAGGGCGGCACCACCAATCTCACCGGCGTCTACAAGTACGCCGAGCCGATCACGGCGCGCGGCTTCGTCTTCATGGACAGCCCCGGCTACGACCCGGCCTCGGCGACGGGACAGGTCGCCTCGGGCGGCAACATCATCGCCTTCACCACCGGGCGCGGCTCCTGCTTCGGCTTCAAGCCGGCACCCTCGCTCAAGCTCGCCACCAACACGACCATGTACCGCCGGATGGAGGAGGACATGGACATCAATTGCGGGACCATCCTCGACGGCGAGGAGACGATCGAGCAGTCGGGCCGGCGCATCTTCGACCTCGTGGTGAAGGTCGCCTCGGGCGAGCACAGCAAGTCCGAGGCGCTGGGTGTAGGCGATCACGAGTTCGTGCCCTGGCAGATCGGCGCCACCATGTGATCTTCCGCCTGTGGCTGGCCCTCCTGCTCGCCGCAGGCGGGGCCGCCGAGGCTGACGAGGTCCAGGTAACCCGCGGCAAGACGCTGTTCGATCGCGGCTGGAGCGTCGAGAGCGACGGTCTGGGGCCGCTGTACAACGCAATCTCCTGCGCCGAGTGCCATCCCGGTGGAGGAGCGGCACCGGCTGACCTCGGCATCGTCGTCCGGTTTCCGCCCGATCCGTTACGGGGCCGGCAACTTCAGACACGGGCGGTCCAAGGCGTAACGCCCGAGGTCATGCCGGACGCTTCCACAGGAAAGCGCCGGGCACCCTCGATTCGCGGCGTTGGCCTGCTGGCACGGATCGCACCTGCCGATCTGAAGGCGGACCCCGACGATGCCGACGGTGACGGAATCGTGGGCCGCATCGGTGCCGGGCGCTTCGGATGGAAGGCCGTCTTTCCGAACCTTCGGGAGCAGATCGCTTCCGCTCTGCACACCGACCTCGGCCTTTCCAGCCCGGACTTTCCGGACCCCTGGGGCGACTGCACCGTCGAGCAGGTCGAGTGCCGAACGGCCGCCGGCCCGCCACGAATCGAGATCGACGCCCCGGACCTTGCAGCACTTGTAGCCTATGTCGGTTCGACCCGGCCCCGTTCTGCAACGCCCGCTAATGATGCCGGGCTGGCCCTTTTCGAGCGGACCGGGTGCGCCGGCTGCCATCGGCCGAGCTACCGGATTCCTGCCGACCCGGCGGTGGTCGGCGTCGGCCAGGAGGTGATCTACCCCTTCACCGACCTCCTGCTGCACGATATGGGCTCGGATCTGGCCGAACCGTTCGACGACGACGGCGTGTCCGGAAGGGAATGGCGCACACCGCCCCTGTGGGATCTGGGCCTCGCACTGGCGCAGCCTCGGCCCATGCTTCTCCACGACGGGCGTGCCGCAACGATCGACGAGGCGATCCGCTGGCACGGTGGCGAGGCGGGGGCGGCGAGGGCCACCTACCTGGCCCTGCCCGACAGCGAGCGTCAGCAGCTTCTAGGATTTCTCGCGAGGCTCTGACGGCGGTTCAGGCCGCGCTCAGGCGGCCATGCGGATCACGTCGTCGACCGGCGGCGTGCGCTTCACGACCTCGAACGCGTCGTGCCGCACATGGTTGGCGTCCATGTGCTCCTTCAGGAGCTTCTCGGTGATGAGCCCGCTCTCCATCGCCTCCTTCACGAGGCTGAAGAAGAACTGCTCCTGCCTCTGGTCGGGATGCGACTTGTAGGTGCCGAGGAACGCGTACTCGCCGAACAGCTTCCGGCGCAGCCGCATCAGGATCATCAGCGGCGACATCAATGTGTTCTCGGCCGGGATGAAATCCACCGGCAGACCGGCCTTCCAGGGCTGCGTCTTGCGCCGGGTGTTGTGGATCATCTTCGTCTTCGACGTCAGCTTGTCAAAGTCGTTCCACTCGGGCTCGATCAGACCGATGGTCGCCGGGTCCTGATAGCCGATGTTCATCCACTTCTTGTATTCGCGCTCGCGGGTGAACAGCTTGTCGAAGTCGTCGGCCAGCTTCCAATGCTTCAGCTTGGCACAGTCGAGCAGCATGACGCTCGACGCATAATGCGGCGGCGTGCCGCGCTGCCGGCACATCACGGCCTTGCCCTGCATGTCGCGCGACAGCAGTTCCCAGACGTCCTGAACGGCGAAGACATCCGGGTCCACGACCACGGCCCGACCTTCGTAATTCATCAACTCGGGAGGCATGAACCGCAGCGGCGTGAACGACTGCAGATCCTCGGGATCCCAGGTCCGACTGTCGCCGTCGCGGCTGTAGGTCCGGCCCTCGTACTTCGAGAACAGGTCCTTATGGTCCTTGTACTCGATCAGCTTGACGTCGAACTTGTCGCTGTTCTTCGAGTTGCGGCGCATCGAGTGCATCGAGACCAGAGCGCCGATGTACTGCTTATGGTTGGTATGGATGAAGACGGTTGGTTTCATGGAGTTACTCCGTGTTCCTCACAGGAAGGTTTGACGCTACCACGCCTATCCCGAGGCCAACAATGGGGGGTACGGCAGGCCCGTCTCACGCCGTCGCCGCGAGTTGACTCGCCCGCTCGCTCTTCAGATAGCCATAACCGGGCATGAGCTGCGCCTCGATCACGCGCTCGATCTCGGCCACCTGCTTCTCGTCGAAATAATCCCGCCAGCCGCCCACTTTGGCGCGCCGTACCTTGAACGAATCGGGGTTCGAGGTGTCCTTGGCGCGCATCCGGCTGCCGGCCAGCCAGAACACCTGCTTCGTCTCGAGCTGGCGCATGTTCTCGATCGAGGCGAACTCGACGCAGTCGCGCAGCTCGGCGTCCGTGGCGTTCTGTCCCATGAAGTTGAGAACGTTTCTCAACTGGCCGACCGTGTCGGCGCGCAGGTCCTCGTAGCGTACGAGCAAGAAGTCCTTGAGTTCGGGCAGCTCTCGGGACCACGCATTCATGAAGTCGATGATCTTCGGCAGGCCGGCGTCGCGATCCATGACGAAGGTGAAAGCGTCCACCTCGACCCCGTGTCCGGGATACTTGTTGAGCCCCTTCTTATGAGGCCGCATCCGAAATTTCCACTGGAAAAACTGCGAAACGGCGACGTCGGCCGGATGGCGCATCAACAGGACGGTTTTCTTGTCCCGGAAGTCCTTCCGGTTGTCGAGATTGCCCGTGTAGTCGCGCAAGTAGTTGTCGTGGGTGAAGAATACCCGAGGGATGCGCTCGTCCTTGCGGTGCAGATTGTCGAAGCCGACGAATGCCGCCTGCCCCAGGCCGTAGCGCAGCTGGAAGAAGCGCGAGAGGAGCACCCTGACCCAGGTCCGCCCGCTCTTGCCGAACGAGACGATGACGCAGTCGGCCAGCTCGAGCTTCCTGAACTCTTCCTTGCCGCGCAACCGGCGCTCATAGGCACGCTTGCGCTCGGGCGGCATCCAGAACGCCAACAGCAGGGCGGCCTCACGGTAGAGCCGCTTCCAGATCACCTGCAGCATCAGTCTCTTCGCTTGAACTTTGGAGGCCCCTGATATGGGCCGATCTCCCGACCTGCGCAACGCAGCCCCGTGACGGGCCTCTCACGGCTCGGCCAACAGGCCCCGGACCCGCTGCACGACACCGCCGAGCTCGTCGTCGAGACCGGCACCGGCCTGCTTGAACGGCTGGCCGAACGGAACGGCCGCGCCCCGATCGAACAGATGCTGGTGCACCAGCTCGAGGTCCCGGCTGTAGCCGGCCAGTCCCAGCTTCTGGACCGATCTTGCGAGCGGCTCAGCCGGTGACCCTGGGGCCGTGAGCCGACCGACCATGCGCCGGAGCCTGTCGCCCAGAGCGTCGACCGTCGGCAGCGGGAAGATCGCCAAGGGTCTGTTCAGGCTGGCGACCTCGACCAGCATCGAGATGCTGTCGCCGGTCACGACGAACCGGTCGGCGAGGCCGAGGAGCCCCAGAAAAGGATTGTCCATAGCGTCGGCCCGCCAGGCGAACAGCTCGGAGCCCGACGGCAAGGCCCTCTGCAATGCCTCGACCACATCGGGCCGCGTGCGTCGGCTGGTCGTGATGAAGAGGCTGCCGCCGTCGCGATCGACGAGGCTTTGCAGTCCGGTGACGAGGCCGGCGGCAACTTCGGCGTCGAACCGGAAGGGCTTGGTGGCCCCCCCGACGAACACCGCCGTCAGCGGCCGCGCCATCCCCGCCAGGCGAGATCGCCACACCGTCGCGGCAGCCTCGACGGCCGTCGGATCGGCCCGCATCAGCGGCAGGCCCAGGCTGACGACGTTCGGCGCATCGGGCAGCCGGAACTGGCTCGGGGCGACGACGAGCGCGAATTTCTCGAGCCAGCGCTTCGGCCGTCCGATCAGGACGATCTTCGTCCGGTTGTTGGACTGTTCCCGAATCCACAAGGCCGCAGCAGACGAGCGGCGGCCGACGGTGAGCACCAGATCGGGCCAGGGTGGTTCCAGCGTTGCCGAACGGGCGAGGTCGAGATGGTCGAGGCCGGCCACGAACCGCGGCTTGCCCAACACCCACTCCGGCTTCGGGAAGACCTGCTTGACGACGAACGGCCAGCCCAGCGCCCTGGCGAGCGCCATGACTTGCGCATTGTCCCCCGGCTTGTCGCCGATCACCAGCCAGACGAGGGGCACGTGCCCGTTCTCGGCTTCGGTCACACTCATGCCTCGGATCGCAGCAACGTTGGGCCGTGCGGTAGACCGAAGTCGGAAAACCTGCGAGAGGGTGTGCCGGCAGAGATCAAGTCGCGTGGCCCGCGGAAATGTCTTCAGGACTCGCCGAATCAGTCGATGCCGGCATGGTCGCCTGCCATGACTGCGGCCACGTGCTGCACCTCGCCGCCGTACCGGTCGGCAGCAAGGCTGTGTGCAACTGGTGCGGTGCGACCATCTTCAGGAACGTGCCGAACAGCGTCGAGCGTGCGCTCGCTCTCTACGTCGGCGCTGCTTGCCTTTTTCCGATAGCGGTTTTCTTCCCCTTCCTCACCATGCAGCGCCAGGGGCTGCACAGCACCACCAACCTGATCGGTGGTGCCTGGGCACTCTATGAGGGGGGCGTGTGGCCGACGGCGTTGATCGTATTTCTCGTCGGCACCCTGGCGCCTTTGATCAAGATCGTGGGCATGCTTTGGATTCTTGTGCCGCTCTATCGCGGCACGGCGAGTCCGAGCATGGGTCGTATCTTCCGCCGCGTCGAGAAGCTGCACGCCTGGTCGATGATGGAGGTCTATCTGCTCGCCATCGGCGTGACCTATGTGAAGCTCGCCGGGCTGGCGACGGTACTCCCAGGTCCCGCATCCTACGCCTTCGTGGCGCTCATCCTTCTGATGATCGCGGCCGATGCGAACCTCGATCCGCGGACGATCTGGGATCGTCTCCAGCCACAGGCAGGGCCTGAGGTTCTCGACGAGCAACCGGGCACCCGCCTGGCGGCCTGCGAGGAATGCGCACAACTACAGAGGGTGCCAATCGATGCGCACGAGGTCACCTGCGTCCGGTGCGGCGAGGAGATCCATCGGCGCAAGCCGGACAGCCTCACCCGGACCGCCGCCCTCACCTTGACGGCGTGCATTCTCTACATTCCGGCCAACGCTCTTCCCGTGATGGCCATGTACATTCTGGGCTCGGGCGAGCCCGATACCATACTTTCGGGCGTGGAGTTGCTCGTCCAGCTCGGTGACTGGCCGATAGCTCTTCTGATCTTCTTCGCCAGCATCACGGTGCCGGCGTTGAAGCTGATCGGACTGGTGTTCCTCATGACCTCCGTAAAGAAGAAATCGGTCTGGCGGCCGCGGGATCGAACGCTGATCTATCGCATCGTCGAAGGTGTGGGTCGTTGGTCCATGGTCGACGTGTTCGTCGTCGCCCTACTGAGCGCACTGGTCCAACTCGGCTTCATCGCGAGCGTCATACCGGGTGCGGGCGTGATCGCCTTCGCGCTGGTCGTCGTCATCACGATCTTCGCCTCGCTCTCGTTCGATCCGCGCCTGATCTGGGACGTCGTCGCCGAGCGAACCGTTGGCCCGAGGCACCTCCGTGTCTGAGCCGCTGGTCACCGAGGCGCAGATCAAGCGGCGACGCGGCGTCTCCATCGTCTGGCTGATCCCGATCGTCGCCGGCCTCGTCGCCGCGTTCCTCGGCTACAAGGCCATCACCGACAAGGGACCGACGATCACGATCTCCTTCCAGACCGCCGAGGGTCTCGAAGCCGGCAAGACGGCGATCAAGTTCAAGGACGTGACCGTCGGCACGGCGGAACGAATCACGATCGCGGACGACCTGCAGAGCATCGTGGTCACCGCCCAGATGGTGCCGGGTTCCGACCGCTACCTGCAGAAGGACTCGCGCTTCTGGGTGGTCCGTCCGCGGATCGGCACCTCGGGCGTGTCCGGATTGGGCACGCTGTTCTCGGGGGCGTACATCGCGCTGGAGCCGGGGTCCGGCGAGTCCGGTCGTGAGTTCGTCGGTCTCGAGCAGCCGCCGGAGATCAGCTACGACGAGCCCGGAACGCGCTATCGGCTGCGCGCGGACACGTTGGGCTCGCTCAGCCAAGGTGCACCGGTTTACGACCGCGGGATCCAGGTCGGGCAGGTCGTCGACTACGCCCTCGATCCCGAGGGTCGAGGCATCGTCGCCGACATCTACATCTTTGCTCCCCACGACAAGCGGGTCCTGGAATCCTCGCGTTTCTGGAACGTGAGCGGCGTGAATGTTGCGCTGGGTGCCGGCGGTGCGGAAGTGCAGGTCGCGTCGATTCAGTCGCTGATCATGGGCGGCATCGAGTTCGATACGCCGGGCAGCGGTCTGAAGGAGGCAGCGGCTGCACCCAACACCGAGTTCACACTCTTCGACACGAAGCAGAAGGCGGAGGCCGCGCAGTTCACGCGCAAGGTACCCTTCTTCGTCCTCACCGATGCTTCCGTTCGCGGTCTGAAGGTCGGTGCCCCCGTCCAGTTCCGCGGGATCACGATCGGCGAGGTCAGCGACTTTAGGCTCGTGGCCGACGGTCCGCTCAGCACGCTGAAGACTCAGATCACGATCGAGCTGGAGGCGGGCCGGATCCTGATCTTCAACGAGAAGACTGGGGAGCAGCAGACACAGGCGAAGACTCCGGAAGAGGCGCTGGAGCGCTTCGACCACGTCGTGCAGGAGGGCCTTCGCGCCGAGCTGGCGACGGGCAATCTGCTGACGGGGGACCTCTACGTGGCGCTGGACTTCCACCCCGACGCGCCGCCGGCGGACCTCAAGCGCACGGAACCCTATCCGACCATCCCGTCGATACCGAACCAGTTCGATGCCTGGAGCTCGTCGCTCACCGGCATCCTGCAGAAGATGGCGGCCCTGCCGATCGACGAACTGGGCAAGGAGCTGAAAGACCTCGTCGCCAGCATCGACGGCATCGTTGCCTCGCCCAATACCTCGAACGCCATCGCCAACCTCAACGACACGCTGGCGAAGCTGAACAATCTCATCGGTAAGGTCGACAAGCAGGCCACGCCCATCCTGGATGGGGCGACAGGTGCCGTCGTCGGCCTGAACGCGACCCTCAAGGACGCGCGGTCGACGCTGACGGGGATCAATCAGGTCATCGGTCCCAACTCGGCGACGGCCGCCAATCTCGACGACCTGATGAAGGAGCTGACGCGGTCGGCCCGCTCGCTGCGTGTCCTCACCGATTATCTCGAGCGCCATCCCGATGCGCTCATCCGCGGCAAGGGAGCCTCCAGCCGATGATCAAGGGCTCGTACCGTCTCGGCTTCATTACCGTGCTCGCCGCGCTGATCGCGGGTTGCTCGTCCACGCCGCCGACGCGCTTTTACACGATGACGCCGCAGGCCGAGGCACCACTTCCCTCCGCACCCTCCAAGATGTTGATCGGTCTCGGACCGGTCACGGTGCCGGCATATCTGGATCGTCCCAGCATCGTGACCCGCATGGGACCCAACCGGCTGCGCGTGGCCGACTTCGACCAGTGGGGCGAGCCGCTCGACAACATGGTCCCCCGCGTCCTGGGTCAGGACCTGCGTCGCCATCTCGACGCCCGCGAAGTCGTCGAGTTGCCGACGCGGCGGGACCTCGTTGTCGACTATGGCATCGAGGTCGACATCACCCGGTTCGACACGGACGCCGACGGCAAGGTGATCCTCGACGCGCGCTGGCAGATCTTCAAGGCCGATGCCGGAGAGCCTTTGAAGATCGGCCATTCGAGCATCACTGAAGATGGAGCCGTGCTGCCGCAGACCGGAGACCCGTCGGACGAGTATGACACGATTGCCGGCGCGATGAGTCGTGCTCTGGAGCGCCTGAGCGGCGAGATCGCAGCCGCCGTCATCGCGGAGAACAGCAGTGTCGCAGGCAAGGGCAAGAAGACGAAGTAGCTTCTGGCTGCTGGCGTTGGTCTCCGCACTGGCCCCGCACCTCGCTTTTTCCGCTCAGGACGACCCGAGACTCCCGCATCTGTTCGGTCAGCTGCAATCCGCAGCCGACGCCGGGTCGGCAGCTGGCGTGGAAGAGCAGATCTGGGCCATCTGGGCCGAAATCGACGACAGCGAGGGCAGAACACTTCTGGAGACCGGTACCGACGCCATGCAGCGGCGGGCCTACGGGCGGGCGCTCGAGAGCTTCAACGCCCTGGTGGTGCGCGATCCCGAGTTCGCCGAGGGCTGGAACAAGCGGGCGACGCTGTTCTACCTCATGGGCGACTACAAGAGCTCCGTCCTGGATATCGAGAAGACGCTGGCGCTCGAGCCCCGCCATTTCGGTGCGCTTTCGGGCCTCGGCCTCATCTACATCGCGGTCGACAAGCCGGAGGCGGCCATCCGCAGCTTCGAGGCTGCACTCGCGATCTACCCGAAGCTGGCCTCCGCGAAGGCGCATGTCGACATGCTCCGCGCCATGACTGCGGGCGATCCCACCTGATACGCGAGCTTCGCTGAGGACGGCATGGCGCTACCCGCCGAGGTGGTGCTGGCCGCGGGCGCCGATGCGGCGACCGTGGAGGCCCGCGGCGACTGGACGATAGTGGCGGCTGCCGGACTCGACCGGAGCCTGCAGCTGCTTCTGCAAGACCAGCGACTGCGCGACGGGATGCGGGCCACACTCGATCTGGCGGGCCTCGGTCGACTGGACACCGCCGGCGCCTGGCTCCTCCTCCGCACCGAACAGGCGCTGAGGGAGCGGCGCATCGCGGTCGAGTACGAGGGCCTCGGCGAGCACCAGGGCTTCCTCGACTTCGTGCGCCGGGCCGAGCCGCCGCCGATGCCGCGGCGGCCGCGCGATTGGCTGCTCCTGCAGCTCGTCGAGACGGTCGGCCGATCGGCGTTCGCGGTCGGCCGGACGGCCCTGCTGCTGGTCGACTTCCTCGGTGCCGCCATGTCGGCGCTCGCACGCCTGCTGGTCCGGCCCGACCGGATGCGTTGGCGGGCCCTGGTGGCGCATCTGGAAGCCGTCGGCCTGAACGCCGTCGGCATCGTCGGCCTGCTGTCCTTCCTCATCGGCATCGTGCTCTCGTTCCAGAGCATCGCCCAGCTCCGCTGGTACGGAGCGGAGATCTTCACCGTCAATCTGTTGGCCATCGGTGTCCTGCGCGAGCTGGGCGTGCTTCTGACCGCCATCGTCGTCGCCGGTCGCTCGGGCAGCGCCTTCGCCGCCCAGCTCGGCACCATGCAGGTGGGCGAGGAGATCGACGCCATCCGGGTGCTCGGCCTCGATCCCATGGAAGTCCTGGTCGTGCCGCGCCTCCTGGCGCTGATGATCGCCCTGCCGATGCTGACCTTCCTGTCCAACCTCGCGGCCCTGGCCGGCGGTGGAACGCTGCTCTACGCCGATCTCGGCATCTCGCCGTCCCAGTTCTTCACCCAGCTCGCCTCGGCGGTGAAGCCGACGACCTTCTGGCTCGGGATGGTGAAGGCACCCGTGTTCGCCTTCATCATCGCCGCCGTCGGCTGCTTCATGGGCATCACGGCCAGCCGCAGCGCCGAGAGTGTGGGTCAGCAGACGACCCGCGCCGTCGTCGTCTCGATCTTCCTCGTCATCGTGACGGATGCGGTCTTTTCCATCGTCTACGCGCGGATGGGCTATTGAGGATGGAGGTCGCGGGTGCTGTCCACGGGCTCGTCACCCGCTTCGGCAGCCAGACCGTCCATGACGGCTTGGATCTGGAAGTGCGCCGGGGCGAGGTACTTGCCATCGTCGGCGGATCGGGTACCGGCAAGTCGGTGCTGCTCCGCACGATGCTGGGGCTGATCCGGCCCGGCGAGGGCAAGGTCGAGTTGCTGGGAGAGGATCTGGCCGGCCTTTCGGCACGGCGGCATGCGGACCTGCTCTCCCGCATTGGCATGCTGTTCCAGGACGGTGCCCTGTTCGGCTCCCTCACCGTCGCGGAGAACGTCGCCGTACCCATGGTGGAGCGGCTTCGTCTGACCGCACGCCTTCGCCGTGAGCTCATCGCCCTGAAGCTGGCCCTGGTCGGCCTGCCGGCCGAGACGGCGACGAAATATCCCTCCCAATTGTCGGGCGGCATGCGCAAGCGGGCGGGGCTCGCCCGCGCTTTGTCGCTGGATCCGGAGCTGGTGTTCCTCGACGAGCCGACCGCCGGCCTCGACCCGATTTCGGCTTCGGCCTTCGACGAGCTCATCATGACCCTGCAGCGCGGCCTCGGGCTCACCGTCGTCATGGTCACGCACGATCTCGATACGCTGGCCGCTTGTGCCGATCGCGTGGCGGCACTGGTCGACGGCACCGTTACTGTCGGCACGCTGGATGAAGTGCGCGCCAACGACCATCCTTGGCTGCGCGCTTATTTCGGTGGACCGCGTGGTCGGGCTGCTATCCCGGCCAAGCCTTTGCCGGCATACTGATGCCATGGAGACGAGGGCCAACAATCTGCTCGTGGGCAGCTTCGTGCTGCTGGTCGCCGCCGCGATGATCGGTTTTCTCCTCTGGCTCGGCCGGTCGTCGACCGAGACCGACGGCGTTCCCTACCGCATCGAGTTCAAGGGTGCCGTGAGCGGCCTGTCCGAGGGTAGCCAGGTCCGCTTTCGCGGCGTGCCCGTCGGCCGCGTCCGCACGATCCGGATCGACCAGGAGAATCCCGAGCTGATCCTCGTCGACGTCGACCTCAAGCCCGACACGCCGGTCCGCGTCGACACGATCGCCGCCGTCGCCCCGCAGGGCATCACCGGCTACTCGCTGATCGAGCTTTCAGGCGGCAAGGCTGCGAGCCCCATGCTCACCCCGCCCGAGGACGGCAGCCCGCCTCTCATCCAGTCGAAGCCGTCGCCGCTGGAGCAGGTCGTGCAATCGGCGCCGGAGCTCTTGGCCCAGGCCTCGATCCTGCTGACGCGGGTCAACACGCTCGTCTCCGACGAGAACGTCACGCGCCTCGACAAGGTCGTGGGCGATCTCCAGGAGTTCGCCGATGCGCTCGCCCAGAGCCGCGACGGCATGAACAACCTCCTGGGCGGTGCTGCGACGGCGCTGATGAACGCCAGCCAGGCGGGTGCGAAGGCGAGCAATGCCCTGGAAGTCGTCGCCAAGGGCGGCAGCGAGGCGCTGACCAGCATCCGCGATGCCGCCAAGTCGGCGGGGACGGCGGCCACCAGGCTCGACGGCGTCGTCAAGGACGTGCGCCAGCCGCTGAACGACTTCAGCCAGACGGCCCTCTACGATTTCGGCCAGCTGGTCTCCGAGATGCGCGACCTCGTCGGCTCGCTGCGCCGAATCACCACCGAGGTCGAGCGCGACCCGGCGGGCTTCCTCCTTGGTGGCCAGCGGGGCTTCCAGCCCCGATGACGGACCGGCGCGGCTGGATCCTGGGCCTTCTCGCGAGCCCGCTGACGGGTTGTGCGGCCATTGACCTGGCAACGCGACAGCCGCCGCAACTCTACGCCCTGACACCGAAAAGCACCTTCACGGAGGGGGTCGCCCGCACCTCGGGCACGCTCATGGTCGAGACGCCGACCGCGACCGCCGGCCTGAACACGCGCCGGATCGCGCTGCGGCCCGACCCCACCCGCATCGACTACTACGCCGACGCGACCTGGATCGAGGTCCTGCCCCTGATGGTGCAGAACCTGATCACCGAATCGATCGACAATGCCGGTGGCATCGATGCTCTGGGCGTCGCGTCGGCCGGCGTGCGTGCCGACTGGGCGCTCGTCACGCACATCCGCGAGTTCCAGGCCGAGTATGCCGATCTGGCCCGCGCGCCGACCGTTCGGGTCGTGCTCGAAGCCAGGATTTTGCGCCTCCCTCGGCGGACGCAACTGGCTCGCACCTCGATTGCCGCCACCGCGGATGCGGCGAGCACGGCCCTTCCGACCGTCGTGCAGGCGTTCGACGATGCGCTGGGCAAGGTTCTGAAGCGACTCACCATCTGGGTGGAGGAGCAGGTCGCCAAGGCCGAAAGCGTCAAGAGCAGCTGAACCCGCTGCGTCGCTATCGATCCGATATATGCCTTGTCGATGCATATCGGGATGATAGTTTGAGGGCTTCGCATCCCGAGGCATCGCCGTGGACGTCAGAACGATCTGCCTGGGCCTCCTGGCCGACAAGCCGCTCAGCGGCTACGAGATCAGGAAGCTTCTGTCGGACAGCTTCCGCCACTTCTTCCTGGCGGGCTTCGGCTCGATCTACCCGGCGCTGGCCGAGCTTTCTGCCGCCGGTCTCGTGACGGTGGTTGCGGTCGAGCAGGACCGCCGGCCCGACAAGAAGGTCTACGCCATCACCGAGGGCGGCCGGATCGAACTCCGCCGGACGCTGCTGGCGAGCGAGCCGCGGCACAAGGTACGCTCGGAGTTCCTGGCGCTCCTCTACTTCGCCCACCTCCTGCCACCCTACCGCGTGAGCCAGATCGTCGACCGCATGATCCAGGAATGGGAACACGTACTTGAAGACGACCTGAAGGCCGTCGAGACGCGCTGCACGAGCGAGGGGCCTGACGCCCTCACCCCCGGGATGCGCTTCGCCCTGGGCTTCGGCCAGACCATGCTCTCGACCGCACTCGACTATGCGCGGCAGCACAAGGGCGAGCTTCTGCGCGGCCTCGGCGACGAGGCCGCTCTCACCCGGGCGGCGGAGTGAGCGATGCGATCTCCCCTCGGTATCGCCCTGCTCTTCAGCCTGGCCCTGATCGCCTGGGTGGCGTCCCGCTACGTCGAACCGCTGCTCGGGTTTTCCGGCACCTCGGGTGAAGCGGCCGAGGCCACGACGGCACCGACGGCCCCGCCGGCCGCAACTGCAGCACCCCTGATGAGCGTGCGGGCCGTCGACAGCGTAGCCGAGCCGACGTCACCGGTGCTGGTCATCAACGGCCGTACCGAGCCGGCACGGATGGTCGTGCTCAGCGCCGAGACGTCGGGGCGGGTGGTCGACACGCCGATCGCCGAAGGTACTCTGGTCCAGGCCGGGGACGTGATCGCCAGCATCGACGAGCGTGACCGGCCGAGCCGGCTGCGCGAGGCGGAAGCGCGTCTCGCACAGGCCGAGCTGGAGTACCGCGCAGCGAGCAAGCTCGTGCAGAAGCAGTTCCAGGCGGAGACCCGCGTCGCCGAGATGCTGGCGATGCGTGAGGCGGCGCGGGCGGAAGTCGACCGGGCCAAGCTCGATCTCGACCACACGCGGATCGTGGCACCCTTCCCCGGCGTGCTGGAGAAGCGCGACGTCGAGGTCGGCGCCTTCGTCGACAATGGCGACAAGGTTGCGGTGCTGATCGAGCAGGACCCCTACCACGTCGTCGGCGATGCCCCCGAGACCAGCATCGGCGCCTTCAAGCTGGGCCAGAAGGGTCGTGCTGTGCTCGCCGATGGCAGCATTGTCGAGGGCACGGTCAGTTATGTCGCCAGCGATGCCGACGCTGCGACGCGGACCTACCGCGTCGAGCTGGACGTGCCCAATCCCGGCCGGCGTTTCCAGGCCGGCATGAGCGCCCGGATCGAGGTGGAACTGCCCCCCGTGGCGGCGCATCGGATCTCGGCGGCCCTGCTCGTCCTCGACGATGACGGCAGGCTCGGCATCAAGGCCGTGGACGACACCGACACCGTCCGTTTCTTCCCCGCCCGCATCGTACGCGCCGAGGCCGAAGACATCTGGCTGGGGGGCCTGCCCGAGCGGCTGCGGCTGATCACCGTCGGGCAGGGCTTCGTCGTCGACGGCCAGAAGGTCCGGGTGCAGCTGGAGCCGGCCGGATCGGCGGCAGCGCTGGGCGGGGTTCGGGTGGCGGCATGAAGTCCATCATCGAAGCCGCTTTCGACCGCTCGCGGACGGTGCTGGTCGCCCTCGTCCTGATCGTCGTCTGGGGTGCCTACGTCACCGGCAAGATACCGAAGGAGGCCGAGCCCGACGTCCAGCTGCCGCTGGTCTACGTCTCGATGTTCCACGAGGGCATAAGCCCCGAGGACGCCGAGCGCCTGCTGGTCCGGGTCGTCGAGCGCGAGCTGCAGAGCCTCGAAGGCCTGAAGGAGATGCGCTCGACCGCCTCGGAGGGGCACGCGTCGGTGCTGCTGGAATTCGACGCCGGTACCAACATCGACAAGGCGCTCCAGGACGTCCGCGACAAGGTCGACCTCGCCAAGGTCGACTTCCCCGACGACACGGACGAGCCGATCGTCGACGAGGTGAACCTCTCGCTCTTCCCGGTCCTCGTCGTGACGCTGGCGGGCGACCTGCCGGAGCGGGCGCTGATCCGCACCGCACGCGACCTGAAGGACCGCCTGGAAGCGTTGCCCGACGTCCTCGAAGTGGACATCGCGGGCGACCGCGAGGAGGTCGTCGAGATCATCGTCGACCCGCTGAAGCTCGAGTCCTTCGGGCTGAAGCTCGACGACGTGCTCTCGATCGTCGGCCGCAACAACCAGCTCGTGGCGGCCGGTGCCTGGGACGTCGGCCGCGGCCGCTTTGCGGTCAAGGTGCCGGGCGTCTTCGAGGACGAGGCCGACATCCTGCGCATGCCGGTGAAGGTCGAGGGCGACCGCGTCGTCACGCTGACGGACGTCGCCACCGTGCGCCGCACCTTCAAGGACCCGGAAGGCTTCGCCCGGGTCGACGGCCGGCCGGCACTGGCACTGGAGGTGAAGAAGCGGATCGGCCGCAACATCATCGAGACGATCGAGCAGGTGCAGGCCGTCGTCGACGAGGAGCGCCCCCGCTGGCCCGCCAGCCTGACGGTCGGTTACTCGCAGGACAAATCGAACGAGATCCGCGGCATGCTGCGCGATCTCGGCAACAACGTGATCAGTGCGGTCGTGCTGACCATGATCATCACGGTGGCGATGCTGGGGCTGCGCTCGTCGCTGCTGGTGGGCCTCGCCGTCCCGTTCTCCTTCCTCGCCGGCATGCTCGTGCTCCACACGATGGGGCTGACGGTGAACATCGTCGTGCTGTTCGCCCTCATCCTGGCGGTCGGCATGCTGGTCGACGGCTCGACCGTCGTGGTCGAGTACGCGGACCGCAAGATGGCCGAGGGCCAGTCGCCCCGGGATGCGTACAGGCACGCGGCGACCCGCATGTTCTGGCCGGTGACGGCGTCGACCGCGACGGTCCTGGCTGCGTTCCTGCCCATGCTGTTCTGGCCCGGTATCACCGGCGAGTTCATGCAGTATCTGCCGATCACGCTGGTGGCGACGCTCGTCGCCTCGCTCGTCATGGCGATGATCTTCGTGCCGGTGTTGGGCGCCATGTTCGGGCGCCCCGACCGCAGCGAAACGCAGTCGCACGATCTGGTCGCCACCGAGTCCGGCGACATGAGCAACCTGCACGGCCTGCTGGGCGTCTATGTGCGCAGTCTACGCGCCGCCCTGAAGCACCCGACGCTCGTCGTGCTGGGCGGCCTCGGCGTGCTGGTGCTGAGCTGGTGGGCCTATGCCGCCTTCGGCCGCGGCGTCGAGTTCTTCCCGAGCGTCGAGCCCGAGCAGGCGCAGGTCCTGGTCCACGCGCGGGGTGACCGCTCCGTCGTCGAGCGCGACGCGCTCGTCCGCGAGGTTGAGGCGCGCATCGCGGGCGTGCCCGGGATCGAGCGGATGTACGCCCGCACCGCGCTGACCTGGCAGGGTGGCGAGGACGCCGAGGAGGACGTCGTCGGCCAGATCCTCCTGGAGTTCACCGACTGGCGGCATCGGCCGACCGGCTCGGCGATCATGGCGACGATCCGCGAACGGACGGCCGACCTCGCCGGCATCCGCGTCGAGACCAAGGTGCCGCGCGCCGGTCCACCCGTCGGCAAGCCGGTCCAGCTGGAGGTCGCCTCGCGCGATCCGGCGAAGCTCGACGCAGCGGTCGACAAGGTGCGCAGCTATTTCGACAGCTCGCCCGGCCTCAAGGACGTCGCCGACACCCGCCCGATCCCGGGCATCGAATGGCGGATCAAGGTCGATCGCGAGCAAGCGAGCCGCTTCGGAGCCGACATCGCGAGCGTCGGCTCCACCGTCCGCCTCGTCACCAACGGCATCAAGATCGGGACCTACCGACCCGACGACGCGGAGGACGAGGTCGACATCGTCGCCCGCTTCCCCGTCGATTCGCGCAATCTCGACGAGCTGGACCGGCTCGTCGTCAACACGGCCAAGGGGTCGGTACCCCTCTCGCAACTCGTCACCCGCACGGCGGAGCCGCGCTCGGGTAGCATCCTGCGCGTAGACGGCAGGCGCGCCTTCACCGTCACAGCCGACGTCGAGCCCGGCGTGCTGCCTGACACCAAGGTCGCCGAGACGAAAGCCTGGCTTGCCGCACAGCCGGTCGACCCCGACGTCTTCTACACCTTTCGAGGCGAGGACGAGGAGCAGCAGGAGGCGCAGGCCTTCCTCGGCGAGGCATTCGTCCTGGCGCTGTTCCTCATCGCCATCATCCTGCTCACGCAGTTCAACAGCTTCTACCAGGTGGCGCTGATCCTCACGGCCGTCATCTACTCGACAGTCGGCGTGTTCCTCGGCCTTCTCATCGTCGACCAGCCCTTCGGCATCATCATGAGCGGCATCGGCGTCATCGCGCTGGCCGGTATCGTCGTGTCGAACAACATCGTGCTGATCGACACCTACAACGAGCTCCGCGCCCGCGGCATGGAGCCAATGGAGGCCGTGTTGCGGACCGGCGCCCAGAGGCTCCGTCCGGTGCTGCTGACGACCTTCAATGGCGTGCTGGGCCTGCTGCCGCTCGTCTTCAAGATGAACATCGACCTGATCGGCCGCGAGGTGACGGTCGGCGGCCCCTCGGCCGACTGGTGGCAGCAGCTGTCGCTGGCGATCGCCTGGGGCCTCACCTTCGCCACCCTGATCACGCTCGTGCTGACACCCTGCCTGCTGCTGCTGGGCGCCCGCTTCCACGTCTGGCTCACGGCACGGCGGGCACGGCGAGCGCTTCCCGAACAGATGGCGACGGCCCCGGCCGAGTGAAATCGTCGCCGCCCGCATGCCGGCCGCCGGGATGACCCCCGGCGGAGATTGGTCTATGGGCAGGCCGTTCGCTCGGGCCTCTTGGGACAAGCAAAGATGTCGGCACCCGACCTCGCCACGTTCAGCACGCAATGGAACTACCCCACGACGGTGCTGTTCGGCGCCGGCAGCGTCCGCAAGCTGGCGAAGGCCTGCGAGGCCGCGGGGATCAGGCGTCCGCTCGTCGTGACCGACCCGGGTCTGGCGAAGCTGCCTCTCGCGGGCCAGGTGACGGGTATCCTGTCAGAGGGTGGGCTGAGCCCGGCGCTGTTCAGCGACATCAAGCCGAACCCCATCGCCGCCAATGTCGCGGCCGGCCTCGCCGTGTTCCGCGAGGGCGGCCATGACGGTGTCGTGGCCCTGGGCGGCGGCAGCGGCCTCGATGCCGGCAAGGTGATCGCCTTCATGGCCGGCCAGACCCGGCCGATGTGGGACTTCGAGGATATCGGCGACTGGTGGAAGCGGGCGGATCCCGCCGGCATCAAGCCGATCGTCGCCGTGCCGACGACCGCCGGCACCGGCAGCGAGGTCGGCCGTGCCGGTGTCATCACCGACGAGACCACCCACACCAAGAAGATCATCTTCCATCCGGCGATGATGCCGAAGACGGCCATCCTCGATCCCGAGGTCACCGTCGGCCTGCCGGCGAAGCTGACGGCCGGCACGGGCATGGACGCCCTGGCCCACTGCCTCGAGGCCTATTGCGCGCCGGGCTTCCACCCGATGGCCGAGGGCATCGCCATTGAGGGCATCCGCCTCGTGAAGGAGTCGTTGCCGATCGCCTACCGCAACGGCGGCGACATCGCCGCCCGCGGCATGATGCTGAGCGCGTCGAGCATGGGCGCCGTCGCCTTCCAGAAGGGCCTCGGCGCCATCCACAGCCTCTCGCACCCGATTGGTGCCATCTACGACACCCACCACGGCATGACGAATGCCGTCGTCATGCCCTACGTGCTCGTCTTCAACCGCCCCGTCATCGAGGAGAAGATGACCCGGCTCGCCGCCTGGCTGGACCTGCCGCAGCCGAGCTTCCGGGCGATGCTGGATTGGATCCTCGCCATGCGCCGCGACCTCGGCGTGCCGCACACGCTGCAGGAGTTCGGCGTGCCGAACGACCGCTTCGCCGAACTCGCCGAGTTTGCGATCAAGGATCCGACGGCCGGCGGCAACCCACGCCCGTTCGACGCCGCACAGGCGAAGGCGATGCTGGACGCGGCCTGGAGCGGCAAGCTCGCCTGAGCCAAAGGGCGTGAACCCCGCCCTCCTGGTCGACAGCCTCTGGGTCCTTCTCACCCGCCTCGTCATGCGGGCGGCGAACTTCCTCGTGTTCGTGGCGCTGGCCCGGGCGCTGACGACGGCCGAGTTCGGCTTCTATGGCTACGTCATCACGACCGCCCTCATCCTCTCGGTCTCGTTCGACCTCGGCTTCCGCCAGTCGGGTGCCTGGCTGATCGGCAAGGAGCCCCACCAGGAGCAGACCCTCGTCACCCATCTGGCGCTGGTGATCACCGTCGCCGGTGCCGTGGGCGTGCTGGTGTGCTGGCTCATGCTCCGGACGGGCACGTCCGTCACCGAGTACGGCCCTCTGGCCCTGCTGGCGGCGCTGAACGTCGCCCCGATGCTCTGCCTGCGCACGGGCCAGGGAGTGTTCCTCGGCCGCGGTGAACTGGGCAAGCTCAACCGCTCGGAGCTGATCTCGCGGGCCGTGGTGCTGCTGGGCACGCTGGGTCTCTGGGGCCTCGGCCGGCTCGACCTGACCTCGGCGCTCTGGGCGCTGCTGGCGGCGCACGTGTCCGCAGCCGCGTACCTTTTCTGGCAAATCGCGCCCGAAGTCCGACTGGCGAAGCTGGTCGACGTTCCCCTTCTGCGCCGCCTGTTCCGGCACGGCCTGGAGCTGTGGATCGCGCTCGTCCTCATGATCCTGTTGGGACGGATCGGGTTCTGGATCGTCGGCTGGCAACTCGGCGACGACGCTCTCGGCCTCTACTTCGGCGTGCAGCGCCTGGGCGAGATTCTGGTCGAGGTGGCGACCGCCGTCGGTGTGGTCATCTTCAGCCACGGCGTGCGCGCGAAGGACGCCCGCCAGTCCGCCGGCGAGGCGGTGCGGGTCGCCCGCCTCGTCACCTCCCTGATCGCGGTCCTCGTCGTCGCCTGCATGTTCATCGCCGCGCCGCTGCTGCACTTGGCGCTGGGCGCCGAATTCGCGACGCAGGCTTGGCCGTTCCGGCTCGTCATGCTGGGCACCATCGCCAACTGCTTCACGACGATGCTCTATCCCTGCCTGTCGGCCCAGGGCCTCGCCCGGTGGGGCATCGCCGCCTTTGCCGCGGGCGTGGCCATGGCTGCCCTGGCTTTCTCCGCCCTCACACCGCTGCAGGGCCTGGTCGGTGCGGGCATCGCCTACATGCTGGCCCAACTGACGGTCGTCGCCCTGCTCGTCGCTGCCTATCGTCGGCGATTCGGCTTCAGCGCCGCCGAGGTCCTGCTGCCGCAGCGCGAGGATCTGCGCGACCTTCGGCTCATGCTGGGCCATCTCCGTTCGCGCGTCCTCGGCGGCCGTTCGGCGTGAGACTCCTGGCCGTAACCCCCTCCGGCCCCTAGGTAGTCGACAGGATGGCGCTTCCGGCAGAGAGGGTGATGCCGAACTCGATCGTGGCCGCAGCCTGGCTCATCGTCGTCATTCTGGTCGGCGCGCTGCTCGTCATCGGCCGCGACGTGCTCATTCCCTTGGCGCTGGCGGTGCTGATCTGGCAGCTGATCAACGCCATCGCCGCCCGCTACCGCAAGGTGCGGATCCGCGGCCAGACACCCAACACCTGGCTCCGCCTCACTCTCGCGGTCGCGACCATCGTGCTGGCGCTCATCCTGGTGAGCAACCTGATCGTCGACAATGTGGGTGCGGTCACCGCCGCTGCGCCGCGCTACGAGCAGAACCTCTCGCAGGTCCTGCCGCACATCGCAGCCACCTTCGGCCTGCCGGCCCCCCCGCGCCTCGGCGAGATGCTCGGCCATATCGACATCGGCGCCTGGATCGGCAGCATCTCCACGACTCTCGGCGCCTTTGCCGGCAATATCGGGCTCGTCGCCCTCTACGTCGCCTTCATGCTGTTCGAGCAGGAGAGCTTCGACCGCAAGATCGACCGGCTGTTCCCCGACCCCGCCCGGGCTGCCGAGGTCCGTCGCCTGCTCGGCCACATGGAGCGGCGGATCGAGCGCTACCTTTGGATCAAGACGATCCTCAGCGTGCTGGCAGCCGTCCTCTCCTGGTTCGTGCTGCTGGCGGTGGGCGTCGACTACGCCGCGTTCTGGGCGCTGATCGTCTTCATGCTGAGCTACATCCCGACGATCGGCGCCATCTTCGGCGTGATGTTTCCGGCCCTGCTCACGCTGCTGCAGTTCGGCGCCATCGGCCCCTTCCTCGTCGTGACGATCGGGCTCGGCATCATCCAGTTCGGCCTGCACAATGTGCTGGAGCCGAAGCTGATGGGCCACTCGCTCAATCTCAGCCCCGTCGTGATGATCCTCTCGCTGGCGGTCTGGGGCAGCATGTGGGGGGTCGCCGGCATGTTCTTGTGCGTGCCGATCATGGTCATCGCCATGATCATCTGCGCCCACTTCACGACGACCCGGCCGATCGCCCTCCTGATGTCGGCCACGGGCGAGCTGGAGCGCGACGTGCCGGACCCTGCCAAGCGTGCAGCTCCGTTGCCAGCGGCGATGTCACAGGCATAGTGCGCAGCCGTGGCGGAGGGCGCGACCCTCCGGGGCAAAGACAAGGGGCAGGCAGATGCTGAGCACCGTAAGGCCGCGGCGCAGCGTTCTCTACATGCCGGGATCCAACGCCAGGGCGCTCGAGAAGGCCCGGACGCTGCCGGCCGACGGCCTGATCCTCGACCTCGAGGATGCCGTCTCGCCCGATGCCAAGGCGCACGGCCGCGACGAGATCGTGGAGGCGCTGAGCCATCGCAGCGCCTATGGCAAGCGCGAGCTGATCGTCCGGGTGAACGGGCTCGACACGCCTTGGGGCCATCGCGACCTCGTTGTCATGGCGACGGCAGGTGCCGATGCGATCCTGCTGCCCAAGGTCGAGAGTGCCGACACGGTGCGCCGTGCCGCCGCCGTGCTGACCGCCGCCGGAGCACCGGCCGGCCTGCCGATCTGGTGCATGATGGAGACGCCCCGCGGCATCCTGCGCGCCGAGGAGATCGCCGATCACGGCCGGGTCGCCTGCTTGGTGATGGGTACCTCGGACCTCGCGAAGGACCTGCGCGCCCTGCACACGCCGCTCCGGCTGCCGATGCTGGTGGCTCTCGAAGCCTGCATGCTGGCGGCCCGCGCCGCCGGCATCGCGATCCTCGACGGCGTGCATCTCGACCTCAACGACGACGCCGGCTTCGTCGAGGCCTGCCGCCAGGGTCGCGAGGTCGGCTTCGACGGCAAGACGCTGATCCACCCGAAGCAGATCGGCCCGGCCAACGAGGCCTTCGGCCCGACCGAGGAAGCCGTCGCCTGGGCGCGGCGGATCATCGAGGCCTTCGACGACGCAAGGACGCAGGGTAAGGGTGTGGTCGTCGTCGACGGCAAGCTGGTCGAGAGCCTGCACGTCGCCGACGCGCGCCGCACCGTGGTACTGGCCGAGGCCATCGCCGCCGGCCTGGATTAGAGATCTTCTCGGCCGCGCATCAGGCCGAGATCGTCCTTCGGCAGCGGCCGGCCGAGCAGGCCGTCGCGGCGCAAGACCAGGACCGCGGCGAGCAGCCCGAAGACGAGCACGTCGCGCCAGGCCGAGGGGAAGTAGGCGGACCACAGGGTCTCGATGAACCCCAGCAGGACGCCGCCCAGCATCGCCCCGCCGGGCGAGCCGATACCGCCGACGATGGCGGCCGTCAGGCCTTTGAAACCGAGCATGGTGCCCATCGCGAAGTCGACCACGCCGTAGTGGATCGCCATCACGGCACCGGCGAGTCCGGCCAGCGCACCGCCGCAGGCCAGGGCGCCGGCGGAAAAGCGGGCCGTGTCCACACCCACGAGGCCCGCCATCCCCGGATCGTCGGCGCAGGCGCGGTAGCTGCGACCGACGGCTGTACGCTTGAGGACGCCCAGAGCAAGCAGGGCAACCGCACAGGCCAGGGCGGCGACGAGCAGCGCGCCGGCCGAGATCGCGAGGCTCCGCGAGCCGTCGGACCAAGCCAGCGCCGGCCAGCCGAAGACCGGGGCGATCCACCCTACCCGCGAGCCCTGGGCGAGCCGCAGGCCCTCGCTGATGACCAGTGCGAGACCGATAGTAGCGATAAGCGGCGCCTGCGACGGCCGGCGTCGCAGCGGGCGGAAGACCAGCCGGTCGGTCGCGAAGCCCAGGATGCCGCCCGTGCCGGCGGCGAAAAGGACAGCCAGCAGCACGCCCGGCACGGTCGGCAGCGAGCCGGCCATGGACATGCCCGTGCCGACGAGGGCCGCGTAGGAGGCGGCGGCACAGACCTCGCCATAGGCTAGATTGATGCGGCCGAGGATGCCGTAGACCAGTGCATAGCCCAGGGCCAGGAGCGCGTAGAGGCCGGCCGGGGCCACGGCGTTCAACAGTTGCTGGGCGAGGTAGACGGCCGGGCCCATGCTGCCCGGAGGTGTTCCGGCGCGCGGCAGCCAGTAGGTCTTGAGCAGGAACAGCGTGGCCGGCGTGACCTCCCCGCCAGGATCGAGGAGCACGCGGTCGAGGACGAGGTCCTCGCGGCCGAAACTGGTGGGCTCGAAGTCGCAGGTGATCGACGTGCCGCGGCCGTTGGTCAGCGTGACGGAGTCCGCCTTGCGGCCGGAGGGCTCCGCCCCCGGGGCCGCGTCCGGTACCAGCGCCACCAGAGCCGAGCGGCAGATCGCCGCCTTCCTCGGATCCTCGCCGCCGCAGGCGGCGAGCGACAAAGTGAGGCACAGGCAGAGCAGTGCCATCCGCACGGGGGCGGCTAGGTTGCGGCCCGCGGTTCCCGGGCACGGCAGCAGGCCCGGATCGCGCGGCTTCAGCGGCGGGACGGGCATGGACAAGACCAGCACCGGCAATTTCTTTGAGGACTTCGCGCTGGGGCAGATCCTGCGCCATGCCACGCCGCGGACGGTGACGGTCGGCGATGTGGCGCTCTACACGGCACTCACGGGCTCCCGCTTCGCGCAGCACTGTTCCGACCCGTTCGCGCGCGGCAACGGCCTGGAAAGAGCCCCGATCGACGGACTCCTGGCCTTTCATATCGTCTTCGGCAAGACGGTGCCCGACATCTCGCGCAACGCCGTCGCCAATCTCGGCTATGCCGACGGCCTCTTCCACGACCACGTCTTTCCGGGCGAGACCCTCTCCGCGACCTCCGAGGTGATCGGCTTGAAGGAGGTCAGCGCCGGGGATGCCGGCATCGTCTATGTCCGCACAAAGGGCCAAGCGGACGATGGCAGGCCGGTGCTCGACTATTGCCGCTGGGTGATGGTCCGCAAGCGCGACCGGTCGGCAAAGGCGCCGAAGCCGCATGTCCCGGACCTGCCGAAGGCGGTAACGGCCGACAGGCTCGCCATCCCGGCGGGTCTCGCCCCGCGCCGCATCGACCCGGCCGCCTCCGGCTCGCCCTTCTTCTTCGAGGACTACAAGGTGGGCGAGCGCATCGACCATGTCGACGGCATGGGGGTGATGGACAGCGAGCACCGGACGGCGACGCGGCTCTACCAGAACACCTCGCGGGTTCATTTCGACGACCATCGCGAGCGGGCCGGCCGCCTGGGTGCGTGCGTGGTCTATGGCGGTGTGGTCATCTCCATCGCCCGGGCGCTGAGCTTCAACGGACTCGGCAACATCCTCCACCTGCTGGCGATCAATGCCGGCACGCACGCCAATCCCTGCCTTGCGGGCGACACTGTCTACGCCTGGTCCGAGGTGCTGGACGCGGCCCCGCTGCGGCACGACCTGGGCGCCCTGCGCCTGCGCCTCGTCGCCGCCAAGAACCGTTCCTGCGCCGACTTCCCGCTGCGGGACCCAGCCGGCAAGTATCTGCCCGAGATCCTGCTCGACTTCGACTACTGGGCTCTGATGCCCACCCGGGCATCCGCAAGCTGACGGAGTTGCCCAATCAACTGGTTCGGTGAAGCCGCTCCCGTCCAGGCGCAGCCACAATAGGATATTGATCCTAGCGCATCAAGTCTGCTATACCGATGGCATGCCCCGCACCCGCTCTTCCGCCTCTTCACCCCGGCCGCTGCTGTCCGGCCGCCGGGCCATGGCGGTGCGGCGGGTGGCGGTGGGGCAGGAGGTGGCGGTGGCCGCCAAAGCCTGCGGCATGGACGAGGCCGAGATCCAGGCCATGCTCGGCGACGCCCGCATGGCGAAGGTGCTGGCCACCTATCGCGATCTGCTGGTCCTGCCCGACCCGATCCGGCTGAAGATGCTGGACGCCGTCTGCATGCAGGTCGTGCTGGAAGCGGTCGAGGAGCGGGAGCCGCGCGTCTGCGTCTGGTACTTCCACGAGAGCAGCCGAGACCGCCTCCCCTGGGAGGTGCTGGCCCGCTCGCTGGAGCGGATGCTGAAGCGCAAGCCGCCGGCCGTACCGCTCAGCCGGCCGCCGCCGGTCCCGCCCGAGCCGCTCGCCTGCGATCCCATGTCCGATGCCTATGCCGCCCGCGCCCGCCTGCGGGTCCTGGCCCAACTGCGCCTGCGCGTGCTGGAGGAACTGGCCGACCGCCGCGCCGACCTCCTCGACGAGCTGGGCCACGACCCCGCGAAGGCCGCACCCGCGTCCCTCGACTGGAGCCACGGCATCGCTCTTCCGCCCATGCCGGCGGCGACCATCCGGGCGCCGGTGCCGGAGCCCCGCGCCGGGCCGTAGGCGCCCAGTTGCACATCCCCGCCCCGGACACCCACCTCCAGCCCCACCGCAGATCACGAAGCCAGCCCCCAGCCAGATAAGGCTGAACGGGGCCGATGCGCGTTGGTCTACCGGCGCGTGACCGGGATGTTGTCGATCAGCCGGACATGGCCGAGGTGCGCAGCCGCTAGAAGGCGCCCGGGCGTGTCGCCGAGCTGGTCGAGGGGCTCCAGGGTCTCGGCGTCGCGGAGCTCGACATAGTCGACGGGGGAGAAGCCCTCGGTGACGAGTCGGTTGACGGCGGTCTCGAGGCGGGGGGCGGCGGGGGCGCCGTCGCCCAGCGCGTCGGCGGTCTCGCAGAGGATACGGTAGATAGCGGGTGCCGTGCGGCGGGCCTCGGGCGTGAGGTAGAGGTTGCGCGAGGACATGGCGAGGCCGTCGGGCTCGCGGCGCGTCGGACAGGCCTCGATCCGGGTCGGAATGTCGAGGTCGCGGGCGAGTCGCTTCACGACCTGGAGCTGCTGATAGTCCTTCTCGCCGAAGACGGCGATGTCGGCCTGCACCTGGTTGAGGAGCTTCGTCACCACCGTCGCCACACCACGGAAGAAGTGCGGCCGGGTGACGGCGCAAAGACCTTCGCTGAGGCCCTCGACCTTCACCCAGGTGCGGTGGTCGGGGGCGTACATGCTCTCGACCGTCGGCATCCAGACGAGATGGACGCCCAGGGCCTGCAGCTTGGCAAGGTCGCCCGCCTCGTCGCGGGGGTAGCGGGCGAGGTCCTCGTGCGGGGCGAACTGGGTCGGGTTGACGAAGATCGAGACGACGACGCGCTCGCAGCGGTCCAGGGCGTGGCGGACGAGGTCGAGATGGCCCTCGTGCAGGGCACCCATGGTGGGCACGAGGCCGACGGTGAGGCGGGCGTCGCGCCATTCGCGCACGATGGCGCGCAGGCCCGGAACGGTGGCGACGGTGGCGGGTCCGGGCATGGCGTCAGCTCGGGTCGTAGGTCGTGGACGCGTCCGGGAAGCGGCGGGCGCGCACGTCCTCGGCATAGGCCTGCGCCGCGGCCCTGATGGTGCCGGCGAGGTCGGCGTAGCGACGCACGAACTTCGGCTTGAACTCGTCGAACACGCCCAGCATGTCCTCGGCCACCAGGATCTGGCCGTCGCAGACGGCAGACGCGCCGATGCCGATCGTCGGCACCGGGACGGCGGCCGTGATCCGCTTCGCCAGCGGCTCGACCACGGCCTCGACCACCATGGAGAAGGCACCGGCATTGGCGACCGCCTCGGCGTCGGCGACGATGCGGTCGGCTTCCGACGCCTCGCGGCCGCGGGCACCGTAGCCGCCGAGAGCGTTCACCGACTGCGGCTGCAGCCCGATATGGCCCATGACCGGGATGCCGCGGGTGACGAGGAACTCGATCGTCGGCGCCATGACGGCCCCGCCTTCGAGCTTCACGGCGGCACAGCCGGTCTCGGCCATGACGCGGGCGGCATTGCGGAACGCCTGCTCGACGCTCTCCTGGTAGCTGCCGAAGGGCATGTCGACGGTGACCAGCGCGTGCTTGGCGGCGCGCACGACGGCACGGCCGTGGCGGACCATGGTGTCGAGATCGACGCTCAGCGTGCTGGGCTCGCCATAGACGACCATGGCCAGCGAATCGCCGACCAGCAGCAGGTCGGCCGCGGCATCGAGATGGCGGGCGGTCGGCGCGTCGTAGGCCGTGAGGCACACGATGGGCACGCCGCCCTTGCGCCGCCGGATCTCCGCCACGCTGACGGGACGTGTGCTGCCGGTCTTGCTCATGTCGGGCCCCAGGCTCGCCTGCCCTGGCCTCGGGGCAGGCTCAGGCGACTGAACGGTGTAGCGGGATGTGCTGCCGACGCAACCGGCGCGTCAGCGCGGGCCGGCCGTCCCTCAGGGGCGCAGCGCCACCCGTCCGGTCACCTTGCCGCCGCCGAGATCGGTCATGGCGTCGTTGGCGGCCTCCAACGGGACGGAGCGGACCGGCATGGGCGGCACCTTGCCCGCCTGAGCCATGCCGATCAGCGTCTTTAGATCCTGCAGCGTGCCGACATAGGAGCCCCTGATGGTCATGAGGCGCAGCGGCACCCAGGGCATCGGCAGGGCCAGCCGATCGCCGTAGAGGCCGACCACGACCATGCTGCCGCCCTTGCGCAGGCAGTCGATGCCGAAGCGGGCCGTCTCGGGGCGGCCGACGAAGTCGATGACGGAAGCGACACCACCCTGGCTCCAGTCGCGCACGGCGGCGACCGAGGCGGGATCGCCATTGTTCACCGTGAGGGCGGCACCCGCGGCCTCGGCACTGGCCCGCTTGGTGGCGTCGATGTCGGCAACGGCGAATGGGGAGGGCAGCACGTTCTTGGCGATGTTGACGGCGTTGAGGCCGACGCCGCCGGCACCGATCAGCAGGACGTGGTCGTCCTCGCGAGTAGCACCCGTCTTGTTCAGGGCCGAGAGGGCGGTGATGCCGGAGCAGGCATAGGTGCAGGCGAGCTCGACCGGCAGGCCCGTATAGTCGACGAGGTAGCGGGGGTGCGGGACGATGACGTGCGTCGAGTAGCCGCCGTCCTTCCAGGTGCCGACGACCCGCGGCGTCAGGCACAAGAGCTCCTCGCCGCGCAGGCAGACCTTGCACTTGCCGCAGCCGATCCAGGGATAGACGACGCGGCGGTCGCCGATCTTCACCCCGGCGTCGCGGGCGTCGGGGCCGAGACCGACGACGGTGCCGGCGACCTCGTGGCCGAGGGTGAAGGGGAGCTTCAGGCCGCGGTCCTCGACCTTGATCCGCTCGCCGGCACCGAGGTCGTAGTAGCCGTGCCAGATGTGGAGGTCGCTGTGGCAGACCCCGCAGGCGTCGACGGCGACCAGCACCTCGGTCCCGGTGGGCGTGGGTGTCGCGTAGTCGCGCATCTCCAGGGGCTGACCCCACGCCACGATCTGGCAGCTTCGCATGTTTCGCCTCCGCTGGATGTCCCGGCCGACGTCACACTCCACCAGCCACGCCGTCCGGTCTAGGCTCCGGCCCATCCGCAGAGGAGTCCCCTGTCATGCGCCGCCGCTTCGCGATCCTCGTTCTGGCAGCCCTCGCCGTGGCGGCACCGGCGCGGGCGGAGAGCCTCGCCGGCAAGCTCCTCGTCGCCGACGACCAGCTGGCCGACCCGCATTTCCGGCACACGGTCGTGCTGCTGGTCGAGTCGGACGAGAAAGGGGCCTTCGGGATCGTCATCAACCGCAGCATGGCGGAGGTCGAGGCAGGCGAGCTGATGCGGGACATGGGCCGCGACGACCAGGGGGCGTCGGGAAAGATCGAGATCAGGATGGGCGGGCCGGTGCAGCCGGAGACGGGGTGGGTGATCCACAGCCCGGACTACAAGGCACCGACCACGCACGAGGTCACACCCGAGATCGCGGTGACGGCCGATCCGGCGATCCTCGACGAGATCGCGCACGGCAAGGGCCCGACCTCGCGGATCGTGGCGCTGGGCTATGCCGGCTGGGGAGCGGGGCAGCTGGAGAGCGAGATGGCGCGCGGTGACTGGTTCACCGAGCCAGCGGACGCTGCCCTCGTCTTCGGCACGGCACCTGACGAGATGTGGGACAAGGCCTTCGCGGCGCGCGGGATCGAGCTTTAGCTTTCTCGTCGCCTACGGGCCTTCGGCCTAATTGAGGCTCAGCTCTCGTCGGTGAGCCGGCCCACGGGCGGGGCTGCGAGGCGCATCCAGGCGGCGAGCCAGGGATTGAAGGCGGCCAAGACCTGCAGCATGGCGTAGGGGTCGAAGAGAGCCGCCGCCGCGTCAAGGTTAGGGCGACCGGTCAACGTGATCTGCAGCGCCTCGCCGCGGCCGTCGGTGTTCTCGCGGTGCAGGATCTCGATGTCGAGCTGCGGCAGGCGGGCGACGGCACGGGTCTCGGTCATGGCGTGCTCCACAAATTGCTGCAGTGCAGCATAAGGCTGCGGGCCGTCTGGGTCCAGCGTGGCTCAGGCGGCGAAGCGGTCCGTGGCGTTCAGGAGGGCCGTCCTGATCCCGGGCTCGGACACGGCGTGGCCGACACCCTCGATCAGCTGGAACTCGGCCTCGGGCCAGGCGCGGTGCAGGTCCCAGGCGATGCTGGCCGGGGTCGCGATGTCGTAGCGGCCCTGGACGATGACGGCCGGGATGTGCCGGAGCCGCTCCGCGTCGCGGATAAGCTGGCCGTCCTCCAGCCAGCCGGCGTGGACGAAGTAGTGGTTCTCGATCCGGGCGAACGCCAGAGCGTAGGCGTCGTTGGCGTGCTGGGCGGACATGCCGGGATCGGGCAGGAGGGTGATGGTCTCGCCCTCCCACAGGCTCCAGGCGCGGGCGGCTTCCAGCTGGACGGCGGTGTCGGAGTCGACGAGGCGGCGGCGGTAGGCGGCGATCATGTCGCCCCGCTCGGCTTCAGGGATTGGGGCCTGAAAGCGCTCCCACTTGTCGGGGAAGAGGAGTGAGGCGCCGTGCTGGTAGTACCATTCGAGCTCCCAGCGGCGGAGCGTGAAGATCCCGCGGAGCACGATCTCGGTGCAGCGCTCGGGATGCGTCTCCGAATAGGCCAGAGCCAAAGAGCTGCCCCAGGAGCCGCCGAAGACGAGCCAGCGCTCGATGCCGGCCATGACGCGCAGGCGCTCGATGTCGGCGACGAGGTCCCAGGTGGTGTTCGACTCCAGCGAGGCGTAGGGGCGGCTCCGGCCGCAGCCGCGCTGGTCGAACAGGAGGACGTCATAGCGCCTGGGGTCGAACAGGCGGCGATGGTCGGCATTGCAGCCGGCGCCGGGGCCGCCGTGCAGGAAGAGGGCGGGCTTGCCCTGCGGGTTGCCGCAGCGCTCCCAGTAGATCTCGTGGCCGTCGCCGACCGGCAGCCAGCCGGAAGCGTAGGGGGCGATCGGCGGGTAGAGCTGGCGGTCGGGGCTCAAGGAGCCTTGCTCCCGTGCTCGGGGAAGAGGGCGGCGAGGCCAGCTTCGGTGGCCGGGGCGACGCCGCGCTCGGTGATAAGGCCCGTGACGTAGCGGGCCGGGGTGACGTCGAAGGCCCAGTTGCCGGCGGGGCTGCCGACGGGCGTGACCTGAACGGTGGCGATCGCCCCGTCCTCGGTGCGGCCGGAGAGGTGGGTCAGCTCGCGGGCGGAGCGCTGCTCGATCGGGATCTCGCGCACCCCGTCGGCGATGGTCCAGTCGATGGTGGTCGACGGCAGGGCGACGTAGAAGGGCACGCCGTTGTCGTGGGCGGCCAGCGCCTTCAGGTAGGTGCCGATCTTGTTGGCGACGTCGCCGCGCCGCGTGGTGCGGTCGGTGCCGACGATGCAGAGATCGACCATGCCGTGCTGCATCAGGTGGCCGCCCACATTGTCGGCGATGACGGTGTGCGGGACCTTCTGGTGCAGCAGCTCGAAGGCGGTGAGCGAGGCGCCCTGATTGCGCGGGCGGGTCTCGTCGACCCAGACGTGGATCGGGATGCCGGCTGCTTGTGCCTTGTAGATCGGGGCGGTGGCGGTACCCCAGTCGATGGTGGCAAGCCAGCCGGCATTGCAGTGGGTCAGGACGTTGACGGGCTCGCCGGGCTTCTTGCGCTCGGCGAGGGCGCGGATCAGCGGGAGGCCGTGCTCGCCGATGGCCGAGGAGATGGCCACGTCCTCGTCGCAGACCGCAGTGGCTTCGGCAAAAGCGAGGTCGAGGCGGCAATCGCGGGGCTGGTTGCGCAGCGCACCCGCCATGCGCTCCAGCGCCCAACGCAGGTTGACCGCGGTCGGGCGGGTGCGGGCGAGGCGGGCGATGGCTCGGTCGAGGGCATCGTCGGAGGCGTCCTCTGCCATCGCGAGGGCCACGCCGTAGGCGGCCGTAGCGCCGATCAGCGGGGCGCCGCGGACCTGCATGCTCTCGATCGCGACGGCGGCGTCCTCAAGCGTGCGCAAGTCGACCGTAACCACCTCGTGCGGCAAGCGCGTCTGGTCGAGCGTCCGCACGGTGCGGCCGTCCTCGGCCACCCAGATCGTCCGCCGCGGCACGCCGTCGATGAGCATCAGGGGCTCCCGTATGTCCTGCGGGGTCGTCGCGCCCCGCCGCGCTGGTACCACGATCGCGATAATGTGGCCCACCTCACTGACTGATAACCGCACGGCGCCCATGCAGAGCAATCGTGGTCGGGTGCGGTCGGCTTGAGCGTCACAGGCACAGGACGCATCCGCTCACCGGTGATGATCCCAATCCTGCTGCAGGAGGGGTTTGGCATGACGCGCGTCATTGGAACGTCTTATCCAGATTTCGTGACGGTTGATCATGATGGCACACCGGACTTCAGTCTCGGGGTCACACTCAACGGGCCGCCGACGCTCGAAGGCGACGACTCCATCTTTGGCTTCGGCGGAAATGACCGTCTCGAAGGCGGTAAGGGGAACGACTTCGTCTTCGGGGGCGACGGCGGCGACTTTCTTTTCGGTCAGGACGGAAACGATCGGCTGTGGGGTGAGGATGGTCCCGACCAGATCTTCGGCGGTGTGGGACATGATGACCTCTATGGGGAGGAAGGGAGCGACTTCCTGAATGCCGGACCGGGCGCGGACACCCTGGCCGGGGGGGCCGGGCGGCGACGAGTTGCACGACGACGAATGGAACGCGCACAACAACGACGCCGACATATTGACTGGAGGCTCGGGTGACGACGTCATCCTGTCCTTCGGCGGCGACGACAGCCTTCGAGGCGGGCCGGGTGACGACTTCCTGGAGTCGGACGACCTAAGCGGCGACGCGCCCGCCGCTGTTCTGTTCGGGGAGGACGGGCAGGACACGCTGGCGGTCTATACGCCCGTCGGCTTGATCGACGGCGGCAGCGGATACGATACGCTCGATCTGTTTGTCCATTTCGACGTCGACGAGCGGACGCCGATCGATGTGAGCAGCACGATCATCCAGAGTGTCGAGCGCCTCCAGACCGAGAACATCAGCGTGGCCCTGACCTCGACCCAACTGGGGGCCTTCAGCGAGGTGATCGGGACACCTATGCCGCTCGATCTTGATGTCCGCATGGCGTCCGTAACGCTCACCACGTCCGGCAGCGTCGACCTGTCCGGGAAGGTCGACGCGGATCGCCTGGAGTGGACCGGCTCCGCTGGAGCCGACCGGGTGCAGTTGGCCGACACCGACTCGGTCGATCTGCTTTTCTCTGGCCGCGCGGGCAACGATTTCGTGCGCAGCGGCGGTGGCGACTACACGCTGTCCGGCGGACGCGGTGACGATACGCTGGGTGGCGGCGATGGCACGGATCGGCTGCACGGCGGCACGGGGCGGGATGCGCTCTACGGCTATGCCGGCCGCGATTTCCTCTACGGCGAGTCCGGCAACGACCGGCTGCACGGCGGCAGCGGCGACGATCGGCTGGAGGGAGGTGCCGGCGACGACACCCTGATCGGCGATGTGGGCGCCGACGTGTTCGTCGTCCGGCCGGGCGGCTTCGACCCGTCGAACTTTCGCGGGCAGGTCGACACCGTGCTCGACTTCGAGGCCGGCACCGACAAGCTCTGGATCACGGGCTTCGGCAAGGCCTACGATTCCCCGAAGGAGATCCTCGCCGCATCCTGGGAGGCCGACGGGAATACCTACATCTCGCTGGACGAGCCGACCGGCGCGTTCCCGCTCGCGACGACCATCGTGCTGCAGGGCTTCACCGGGCTCGGCGCAGCGGACTTCATCGCCTGACGCCCGACGTCGCCACGGCGGGGTTGCCGGGCGGGCCTTTCGGGCGCAACTCGGGACCGACCTCTTCCCGAGGGACCGCCGATGAGCAGGGTGTCCGATGCGTTCGATGCCGTTGCGACCGAGTATGACGGAGCGCGGCGTCGACTGATTCTGGAGTTCGACGCTTTCTACGGCAACCTGCTGGATCTGGTGGCGGAACAGGATCTGCCGGCGGAGCCGCGCGTGCTGGATCTCGGTGCCGGTACTGGGCTGCTGGCAGCACTGGTCAGGGAGAGGCTGCCGACGGCGCGGCTGCATCTGGTCGACCTCGCAGGAGCGATGCTCGATCAGGCGCGGGCGCGCTTCGGCGACGACCCCAGAGTGACCTACAGCATCGCCGACTACACGAGCGGGCCGCTGGGCGGGCCCTACGACGTCGTCGTGTCCGCGCTGTCGATCCACCACGTGCCGGATGCGGGCAAGCGGCGGCTGTTCCGGCGGGTGCTGGAGGCGCTGGTGCCGGGCGGTCTGTTCGTGGACGCGGACCAGGTGCTGGCGCCGACGCCGAACCTGGAGCGGCGGGCGCACCAGCGCTGGCGGGAGCAGGCGGCGGCGCTGGGCTCGGATCCCGAGGAGATCGCGGCGGCCGAGGGACGGATGAGCCACGACCGCTGTGCGCGCTTGGAGGACCAGCTCGCCTGGCTGCGCGAGGCGGGCTTCACCGATGTCGACTGCAGCTGGAAATCCTGGCGCTTCGCCGTCTTCGGCGGGCGGCGACCCTAAAGCACGGACCAGCCCGTCTCCAGGTGACTGCAGCCCTCGCAGCGTCCGCTGCGGAGCTTGCAGAAGTCGATCGCACAGCGGACGTCCCGGCCGAGGAGTGCCAGCGCCACCCGATCGAGCCGCTCGTTGTCGCGTCCCTTCACGAGCACGACGTCGCCCGGCCGAAGCTCCTCCTTCACGCGCCGGGCGGCGTCGAGCACGCCGTCCTTGGCATGGACGAAGACGTGCCGCCGATCATGCGGCACCTGGGGCATGTAGCGCTGCCGCATGTTGCCGACGATGATCACCCGTGCCGCGATTTCCCCCATCCGCTGCCCGAGGCGGCCGTAGATCGGTCCCTGGCTGCCCGGGGGCTCCGACACCGACCCGGTGACGATGATCTTGCGCCCGGGCACCTCGCGAACGTGTCGAGTGCGGCATCGATGGTCTCCAAGGAGGACTTGAACTCGTCGCGGATCATCCAGGCATCGCCCGGGAGCGCCACGATCTGCATCCGCATCCGCCGCGGCTCCAGCCGCTCCAGACCGGCGATCGCATCGTCCAGCGATCGGCCTTCCGCCACGGCGACGGCGATGGCCGCGAGCGCCGGACGGGCCATCACCCGGCCCAGAAGCCGCAGCTGCAGGCTGCGTCGCTCCCCGCCGGCATGCACGGAGAGCCGCGTACCGTGCGGCCAGGCGATCTCGACGTCACTGCCGCGGACGTCGGCGGCCGGGTCGAAGCCGTAGGTGACGATCCGGGCCTCGGTGGTCGCCGCCATGGCCAGCACGCGCGGATCATCCGCGTTCAGGACGGCAACACCATCCCGGCGTAGCGCCTGGACCATGCGACCCTTCTCGGCCTGGGTGGTCTCCAGCGTGCCGAGCGACCGGTGATGCTCCGTACCGATGGTCGTAACGACGGTGACGTCCGGGCGCAGCATGGCGGCGCAAGGCCCCATCTGCCCCGGCCGGTCGATCGCCACCTCGAAGACGACGGGCGGATGCCATGGCAGCTTCGCCAACAGCTCCCGGGCCATGGAAGCGTGGCTGCCGCCGCCCTGAGCGGGCACCGGGAGACCGAGGGCAGCCCGAACCGCCGACACCGTGGTCGTCTTGCCGAAGGATCCCACCACGGCGACGACGCGCATGCGGCGTAGAGGTCCACGGCGATAGAGCCTCGCGAGGCCTCGCACGACCGGCCAGAGGTGCGGCTCCACTCCGTGCCATAGATGCCGCCGGCCCGACCGCGTCGCGAGGAGTCGCAGCTTGCCCAGCCGAGGCATCGCCCTCACCCTGCCATCACCGATCCGGTTCCACCGCCGCACGATCTCTCTGCTGCGTAGCGCCATGGGGATCAACCACAGCTCGACGGAATTCCAGCGGGCTCACGTCCTTTCACCTGCGAGCCGAGCAATCGGTGGATGCGGGCGCAGTCCGTCAGCGTCCTGTGGCTGCGTTCGATCGGCGGGCCGAGGTCGATCTCGTCGACGCGTTTCGACCGGCCGGTGCGCGAGGTGCGACCACGACCATTGTAGCCGTTTCGGCTTCGCGCCGACCTCGCGGCTGGTACTGCGCCAGCCCCAGAACGTGCCGGAGGACGGCGTTCATGGCGGTGACCGGCGATCCCGCTCTGGTGCCGCGGGGGCTCGTCCGCTACCACGCGGCCTTCGAAGCCGCCGTCTGATCCCTGGGCCATGCTGAATCTCAACGACGTCACTGTCCGCGTCGCCGGCCGGCCATTGCTGGAAAACGCCACCCTGCGGCTGCCGGCGGGCACCCGCATGGGCCTCGTCGGGCGCAACGGCAGCGGGAAGTCCACCCTTCTCCGCCTCATCGCCGGCGAGATGCAGCCGGACCAGGGCACGGTGCGGATGCAGTCGGGTGCCAGCTTCGGGATGGTGGCGCAGGAGGCACCGGGCGGGGCGGCGACTCCGCTCGCCACCGTGCTGGCGGCCGATCGCGAGCTGACGGCCCTGCAGGCCGAGCTGGCGCATGCCGACCCGTCGCGCATCGCCGAGATCCACGACCGGATGGTGGCGCTGGGGGCGGCGACGGCGACGGCGCGTGCTGCCGGGATCCTGAAGGGTCTCGGCTTCGACGAGGCGATGCAGGCGGCCCCGATGGACTCGTTCTCGGGCGGCTGGCGGATGCGCGTGGCGCTGGCGTCGGTGCTGTTCGTCGAACCGGACCTGCTGCTGCTCGACGAACCCACGAACCATCTCGATCTCGAAGCCACGATGTGGCTCGAGGACTATCTGCGCCGCTATCCGCGCACGCTCCTCGTGGTGAGCCACGACCGCGACCTGCTGAACGCCGTGCCGCAGAAGATCTGCCATCTCGAGCAGCGGAAGCTCACGGTCTACAACGGCGCCTACGACACCTTCGCGCGCACACGGGCCGAGCGGATCGTGCTGCTGGAGAAGCAGCGGGCACGGCAGGACGCGGAGCGGGCGCACATCCAATCCTTCGTCGACCGCTTCCGCTACAAGGCGAGCAAGGCGCGCCAGGCGCAGAGCCGCATCAAGCTGCTCGAGAAGATGAAGGAAGTGGCGGTCCTGCCGCCGGAGCCGGAAGTGGAGTTCCACTTTCCCGTGGCCGAGCTGCCGGCACCCCCACTCGTCACCATGGACGGGGTGCGCTGCGGCTACGGCGAGCGGGTGGTGCTGGACCGGCTGAACCTGCGGCTCGATCCCGACGACCGGATCGCGCTCCTGGGTGCCAACGGCAATGGCAAGAGTACCTTCGCGAAGCTCGTGGCGGGGCGGCTGCAGCCGATGGCGGGCGAGTGCGTGCGCGCGCGGGGCCTGCGCGTCGGCTTCTTCGCCCAGCACCAGATCGAGGACCTGGAGCCGGACCAGTCGGGGCTGGAGCATCTGCGCGCCCGGCGGCCGGAGGCGCGCGACCAGGACCTGAGGGCACGGCTGGCACGCTTCGGGCTCGATGCGAACCGGGCCGAGACGCCGGCGAAGCACCTCTCGGGCGGGGAGAAGACGCGGCTCGCCATGGTGCTGATGTGCCTCGACGAGCCGCAGATCCTGATCCTCGACGAGCCGACCAACCATCTCGACATCGACAGCCGCGAGGCCCTGGTCGAGGCGCTGAACGACTATCCCGGGGCCGTGCTGCTGATCAGCCACGACCGGCATCTGGTGGAACTGGTGGCGGACCGGCTGTGGCTCGTCGCCGCCGGGCGCGTGGCGCCTTACGAGGGCGATCTCGACGACTACCGGGCGATGCTGCTCGCCACCTCCGCCGAGGCGCGGCCGATGCCGACGGCCGAGGGGCCGCGGCAGGCGAAGATGAGTGCGGCCGAGCGGCGGGCGATCCTCGCACCCTTGCGGCAGCGGGCGAAGGAGGCGGAGCGCGAGGTCGAGCGGCTGTCCAGGCTTCGCGCGGCGGTCGAGGCGAGGCTCGCCGATCCGGCGACCTACGCCAACGGTGCCGACATCGGGGCGCTGCAGAAGGAGGCCGCCGGCATCGGGGCGCGGATCGAGGCGGCCGAGGCCCGCTGGCTGGAGGCGGAGGCCGAGATCGAGGGTGTCGAGGCCGCCTGATGCGCGTCAGAACTCGAGCGACAGGCCGAGCGACCAGCCCGACACGTCCTGGCCCAGGATCAGCGAGCCGCGCAGGCTGAGGCCGGAAACACCGCGGACGACGTCGGCGTTCATGACGGCGAGGCCCGCACCCACCTCGAAGAACTGGTCGAAGTCGAGGGCGTCCTTGGAGTCCGGCAGCCACGTATAGCCGGTGAAGCCGATCCACCGCGTCCCCTGGCCGAACAGGGTGAGGGGCAGCGGGCCGTCGACCTGCAGGCGCGAGGTCAGCACGCCGAAATCGTTGCTCGATTCGAGGGCACCGTCCGAGGCGGCCACATTGTCGGCGTAGAAATGGTCGTAGCGGACCTCGGCGCCGATCTCGATCGTGGCGGTTGGCCGGAAGGTGGCAGCAGCTTCGATGGCGCCGCCCAGCAGCAGCGTGTCGATGTGCATGTCGGTGATGAGGCCCCGGGCTGCCTCGTCGATCTCGGCGGCGAACGGGCCCTCCACGTTGGCGTCGCCCTCGAGGCGAGAATAGCCGGCCAAGAGGATCGGGCGCAGGCGGACCTCGGGCAGCAGGTCCGGTAGCACCGGGATCGTGGCCCCCAGGCCCGCCAGCGCCGAGTAGTCGTTGAAGTTGGCGTCGATGCGGGTGGTGCCGACACCGGTGTCGAAATCGCGCCGGTCGTCGACATGGGCGTAACCGAGCGTCAGCTCGGCGTAGGGGCGAACCCCGAAGGCGAGCGGCGAGAAGTCGTGGGAGAGCGGCAGCTTCGCCGTGCGCAGCTTCTGCCGGGCCCCGGGCGTGTCGGAATCGGCGTCGTAGAGGGCGGTGCTGATGCCCGGCGTCGCACCGAAGACGCTCAGCGCCTGGAAGACGCCGCCCTGGTCGCCGGAGCGGGCGGCACTCTCCAGAGCCGAGCGCAGTTGGGCGGTCAGGTCCTGGGCCCGAACCTGCGGTGCGGCGAGAGTCAGGGCCGCGAAGGCAACCGAGCCGGCGAGGTGGCGGCTCAACCTATGCGGCACCGGTGTTCCACCTCCGTGTCCTTCCAGGGCACGGGTCTCCTCCCTTCCGCCGGCGACCCGGGAAGCTGGGACCGGGCGGCGACCGCGGTCAACATTGGCGCCGGCGATGCACGCGATGGTGACAGGAGGGCACCGATTTTAGTGGAAAACTCATACCCTTCTGCCGATAGTCCTCGCGCGTTACGCGATTTGTCATGGGAGAAGGGGGCATGGCGAAGGCGAGTCGAGGGCTGCTCGGGTATTACGGGCATGCGGCTGCCGCGGGGTTGGCGCTGGGTTTCGTGCTCCTCGCGTCGCACGGCGCGCAGGCACAGGACGTGCCCAAGGTGGAGCTGCGGCCCGGCGTGTTCTTCGAGGTCGTCGAGCTGAAGCGGGTGCGCAAGGACATCTCGGGCCTGACCTTCGAGATCGACAATACCTCGCCCGACACGGTGACGCTGGCCCAGCTCGGGATCAGCGACAATGAGCGGCGGGTGACCGACCTCAAGCTGATCGATTTCGACAACGGCAAGGACTACTGGATCGGCGATTCGGGCGGCGCCTGCCTCTGCACGACGTTCCAGGACGGCGGCCCGGTCGAGCCAGGGCAGAAGCGGCGCTTCTGGGCCTGGTTCGGGGCACCGCCCGCCGGTGTCGACAAGGTCGCCGTGTTCGTGCCCGGCTCGCCGCCGATCTTCGATGTTCCGCTGGCGAAGTGACCGCCGCGCCGCGGCGGCCCTCCTCGGCCTGACGCTGCTCCTGGCCGGTCCAGCACGGGCCGCGGACGAGCCACCCGACCCGGCCACCGTGAAGGACGCCGACTTCACCTCGAGCTCGATCGGCTTCACCAGCAGCAGTGTGGGCTTCACCTCCAGCAGCGTGGGCTTCACCTCCAGCAGCGTCGACTTCACGGTGTCGCCGACGGCGACCCCGGAGACGTCGGGCAACGAGATGCGGTTCCAGCTGACGGCCGATCTCCTGTTCGACTTCGACAAGGCCGACCTGCGGCCCGAGGCGCAGGACCTGCTCTCCGGCGTGCTGAAGCAGATCAAGGAGAAGGCGAAGAAGCCCAAGCTGACGATCGAGGGCCACACCGACTCCAAGGGCAGCGACGACTACAACCAGGACCTCTCCGAGCGGCGTGCGGCCTCGGTGAAGATGTGGTTCGTCAAGGTCGGCAAGCTGCCGGCGAAGAGCATCGCCACCACCGGCTACGGCGAGCGCCAGCCCGTGGCCGACAACGAGAAGCCCGACGGCACGGACGATCCCGAGGGTCGCCAGAAGAACCGCAGGGTCGAGATCGTAGTGACCGGAATCAGGTGAGGCAGGGCGCCGGTGGCGCCATGGACAAGGACGCCTCTGCCACGGCTACGCTGGTCCGCAGCCTCGATCGGCAGCTCGATGCGCAGGGCATGCGCTCGGCGCTGGTCGAGGAACGTCTTGCCGGATTCCCGGACGCGCTCGCCCTAGCGACTCTTTTCGCCCGTCGCATCGATGGATAGGCAGGCGACGCGAAGGCGCTGGTCGGCTTCGGTCTATAGTTTGCCTGCTCCCAGTTGGTTGACGTGGGTGTCACGGCGGCCAAGGTTTGAGAGCCCCTCCAGACCGTCGTCGGTCGGGCCGAACTGGTCCAAAGTCATCGTTGCCTACCGGCTTTCGGCCTACCCGAGGCTCGGGTTTCCGTTCGCCCGAAACCCTTCAGGGCACACCCTCTATACGGTCGGCACCGTTGCGCCCAGGCGAATCGGCATCGGCCCCGGGCGGCCTTGGATCGGCCGGGGGCAGGTGAGGATGGGCGGATTGGTTGGAGCTCGGGAGCAGCACGAGGCCGTGGATGCGGCCTCTACGGCCCGGCGCGGGGCTCAGGTATCGGCGTCCTGGCGGCATCCATCGGCATCGGCGGGAGGTCGAGACCGGGGACCCAGTCGAGGGAGTCCGGCGTGGGCTTTGCGGGATCGTGGCCGCGGTCTTCGAGCAGGTCGGCGCGGCGGGACGCGATCTCCTCGATCACGCGCATGCGAAGCTGGGCCAGGATCCGCAACCGCGCGCGGGCGGCGTAGGCGTCCGACATCGGATCGCACTCACGCGAAACAGGCGGTGTCGGCGATGGCCGGTTGCCGGCCTCGCGCGGCGCCCGCGTCAGCATGCGCATGACCGACCGGGCCAGGACCTCGAAGGGATCGCGGCCGCGTTGGCTCTCGTGGAAGAGCCAGATGCAGATGCGGGGCTCGCGCTCCTCGATGGCTTCGAGCACGACGAACATGCTGAGGAAGCGCACGAGGTGCAGGCGCACAGTCTCGGCCAGAGAAAGCAGGTCGCGCCACGTGGCGAGCACGCGGCCGACACCGCCGTCGGCCAGCATGGTCCGAACTTCCTCGACGGACAGCCGAGTGGCGCGGGCCGCAGTCACGGCGTCCTGCCCAGCCGCGACGCGGCGCATCGCCATGGCCTTGCGGCCGGCGACCACGGGCCGGGTCGGATAGGGTGAGGGACGTGAGCGGCGCGGCATGGCGTCAAGGACTATAGTCCTTTGCCGATCTAGGATCAAGATCCTTCTAATCTCGAGACCTTCGAGTAACCCGTAGGAATGTCGGCTGTAGGGTGTCTGGATCTGGGTGGGTGTGTGGCGGGAGCGGCGGATGGCTGTGTTGCGCTGGGACGCCGTTGGCATCGCTCCTCGGCCGAGGCTCGGCTGCGTTCAGGCGGTGAGCGCCAGGGTGCTGCGGAGGTTAATGGCGAGGCACCGGTAGCGGACGCGGGCAAAGCCGTAGAGCCGCTTCATGATGCCGAAGGTGCGCTCGACCTCGGCACGGAGCGGGCGCAGGCGGCGGTTGCGCTCCCGCTGGGCATCGGTGAGCGGCAGATGACCACCCAGGGCGTGGACGGTGCCGGCCCTCCGCAGCTGCCGGCGCAGGGCCCGGCTGTCGTAGCCCGCGTCGCCGTAGAAGACGCCCTCGTGGCCCTGGACCAGGCCGGGCGCGGTGGTGTCTTCCGAGACGCTGGCACCGCTCAGCAGCGCCTGCTTGCACCCAGCCGAGCCGGCGTCGGCTGCGGCCCAGGTCGACCGCCAGATGCGCCTTGTAGCCGATGGTGGCCTTGTTGCGCTGAACCGCCCAGCAGGCGTCGGGATCGCCGCAAGGCGGCAGCAACCAGGATGCGTTCATCATTCCGCTCGCGGGCGTGCAATACCCCCTCCAGCGTGTCAAAGCGGCGGCCTGATGTCGTCCACGCCGAGGTGGTCACTCCACGCTAGGGCACATAATGTAGGCAGCCAGATGCGCTACCCTGCGCAGGGCCCTGACACCTGGCCGTAGAGCGGAGCACCAGCAGAAGGGCTTGCGATCCCGCTGTGCTCAAGTCCGTTCGGCGACGACCACATGCGCCCGCATCGGGGCTTCGAACGGCCCATCGCCGTAGCGGTCGGCCAAAGCTCGGGCGACCGTCTCGGTGGCTTCGGCGAGACGTCCAGGGATGCGGGCCTCGATTTCGTTGCGGAGCGGCGTGCCCTGGCAATAGGCGATGGCCGGCTGTCGGGGCGAGTCGGCTGGGCTGGAAAGGGTCAGCGTCTCCACCTGCTTCACGCTGAATCCGGCTGCTTCGAGATCGGCCAGGAGCGCCTCGCGGTCGTGGTAGCCGTGCGGGGTGCGGGCCAGGAACCGCGGCGGGTCGTCCGGCATCAGGGTGGCCAGCACCTCGGTGACGATGCTGGCCAGATCGTTGGTCTCGATCCGGTCCCAGACGTTGAGGGCGAACCTTCCGCCCGGACGCAGCACGCGCCGCGCCTCGCGATAGGCGGCCCGACGGTCGGGGAAGAACATCGCACCGAACTGGCAGGCCACAACGTCGAAGGGAGCGTCATCGAACGGAAGCGTCTGGGCATCGGCCTGTTGAAAGGTGAGGCGGCCTCTCTGCACCGATCCCGCAGCATGGTCGAGCATCGCGGGATTGAGGTCGGTGGCGATGATCTCGGTATTCTCGGGAATTGCCGCGACAAGCGCCCGCGTCAGCACGCCCGTACCGGCCGCCGTCTCCAGCACTCGGGTTGGCTGGAGGGCAGCCACGCGTTCCGCCAGATCCGCGGCATAGGGTGCGAAGACGAGCGGGCCCATATACCGGTCGTAGACCTGCGGTATTGAGCCAGCGAACCTCGTGTCGTCGGTCAGCACGTTACTGCCCCGTGCTCGATGACAAACCAGAATGATCCTCGACCGCCGCAGCGGCAACCGAGAACGTTTCCGAGCCCGACGGCAGCCTTCGATTGTGGTGCCGGGCGCCGCCGACCCTAGTCGATCGCGATCCCGAACAGACGCCGGCGGTTGTTCTCGTAGTAGATGTCCGGGTTGTAGGGCTCGACCTGCACTCCGAGGTCGGCGACGGTGAGCTCGCCGACGGCGGCCTTGAGCTGGTAGCTCGCGAGAACCTCCTCGCGCCGGGCACGGACGAGATTGACCTGCGAGGTGAACAGTTCCTGCTCGGCGTCGAGGACGTCGAGGACGGTGCGCGAGCCGACCAGCGCCTCCTGCTGCACGCCTTCGAGGGCGATGCCGTTGGCCTCGACCTCGGAGTTGAACGATTCGATGGCGGCGGTGGCGGCCAGCAGCCGCTCCCAGTTCGATTCGACGAGCTGCTGCACCTGCCGGTAGGACGATTCGAGCTGCTCGCGCCGCTGGCGGACGACCTGCCGGTTCTGCCGGACGCGGGCGTACTCGCCGCCACCCTGGTAGAGCGGGATGGACACCTGCACGCCGATGGTGGCGGTGCGGTTGCGATTGACGGTGGCACTGGGATCGACGGCATCGCGCAAGGATGCCTGCAGATCCACGCTCGGCAACAGATCGGCGAAGGCGACGTCGACGTCGTCCTTGGCCGCGAAGAGGGTGTAGTTGGCGGCCGTGATCTCCGGGTTCGCGGCGGCGACCGCAAGCGCGTCGTCGAGCGTCTTCGGCAGATCCTTCAGCGTGGTCGGGATTTCGAGCTTGGCGGCATCCTTGCCGATGACCCGGCGGTAGAAGGCGCGGGAGGACGCCAGATCCGCCTTCGCTGTCTCGACGTCGGCGCGGGCGCGGGCCAGACGGGCTTCGGCCTGGGCGACGTCGGTCCGCGCCACCTCGCCTACGTCGAACCGGTCCTTGGTCGCCTCGAGCTGCCGCTGGAGCCGCTGCTCGTTGTTCAGCGCCAGATCGAGCACCCGCTGGTCGCGGGCCGTCGCCGTGTAGGCGTCGACCGCATCGAGCAGCACGCTCTGTTCCTGGGCGATCAGGTTCGCCCGGTCGGCACGGACCAGATTGTGGGCGCGCGCCGTCTGCGCCACGGTCTGGCCACCGGCGTAGAGGTTCTGCTGCAGAGTGAGTGCCGCCGACTGCGTCGAGCGGTTGGCCGAACGGAGCTTGTTCTCGTCCTGTCGCCGGATCTGCCCGGCTTCCTCTTCCAGCACCCCGTCGACGAAGACCCGAGGCCGCCACCCTGCGGTCGCCTGCGGGATCTGCTCGTCGGTCGCACGCAGCCGTGCCCGCGCCGCCTCCAGGTCGGGATTGGTGAGATAGGCCTCACCCAACGCCTCCTTGAGCGTCTCCGCCCAGGCGTTGCACGACAGGCCTGTCAGCACGGCGCCGACGAGCGCTGCCGTCAGTCGCGTCGATCTGCGCATGACGGTTGTCTTCCCTCGACCTCGCACGGGCCTCAACATCAGGAAGGCTATGTGTCGGACCGGGACGGTGGCAAGCCGTAAGGGCATGGAGCCTCTGACCGGCCGTTGCCTCGACGCCGAAGTGTGGGTCGGGGGGCACAGGCGGCAAGGGCCCGCGGAGAGTCCGGCAGCGATCGTGACATGCGCAAGATCATCCATGTCGACATGGACGCGTTCTATGCCGCGATCGAGCAGCGCGACGATCCGAGCCTGCGCGGCCGTCCGGTCGCCGTCGGCGGATCGAGCGGGCGGGGCGTCGTCGCGACGGCGAGCTACGAGGCCCGGCGCTTCGGCGTCGGCTCGGCGATGCCGTCGATCCGCGCCATGCGGCTCTGTCCGGATCTCGTCTTCGTCAAGCCGCGCTTCGACGTCTACAAGGCGACGAGCCGGCAGGTCCGCGCCATCCTGGAGCGCTACACGCCGCTGATCGAACCGCTCTCCCTCGACGAAGCCTATCTCGACGTAACCGGGGCAGCCGAGGGTACGACGGCGGTCGCGATCGCCCGGAGCATCAAGGAGGCGATCCAGGCGGACACGGGCCTCACCGCATCGGCCGGTGTCTCGTTCAACAAGTTCCTGGCGAAGACGGCTTCGGGCCTGGTCAAGCCGGACGGTCTCACGGTCATTCGGCCCGACCAGGCGGAACGCTTCCTGGCCGACCTGCCCATCGAGCGCTTCCACGGCGTGGGGCCGGCTACGGCAAAGCGGCTGCGCGAGCACGGCATCGCGCACGGGCGGGACCTGCAGTGCCGAAGCGAGGCCGAGGTCGCCGCCGTGTTCGGCCGGATCGGCCAGCATTTCTGGCGGATCGCCAAGGCCCAGGACGAGCGCACCGTCGAGCCCCACCGCGTGCGCAAGTCGCTCAGCGTCGAGACGACCTTCTTCGAGGACCTGCGCTCGCCGTCGGAGATCCAGGCGCAGCTCGCCGAAATCGCGGACGAGCTGGCGCTGCGCCTGACGAGAGCCGGCTTCCGGGGGCGGACCTTGACGCTCAAGATCCGCTACGCCGATTTCGATCTCGCCACGCGGCGGAGCACGGCGAAGGCGCCGATGCTCGATGCGGCCGACATCCAGGCGGAGGCACGGCGCCTGATGGGCCTCGAGCCCCGGCCGTCGACGCCGATCCGCCTCCTGGGCCTCGGCGTCTCGGCCGACCATGCCGAGCACGACAGCCGGCAGATGGAGCTGCCGCTCAGCGACGCGAGCAGCCTCGAACCGTGACCTCCACAGCGTCGGGCTTCGGCGACGCCGTGACGGCGATCTGCAGCTCCTGGTCGTCGAGCATCATGGCGTGGGTGAAGGGCAGCACACCTTCCGCCGTGGAGACGTCGCCGTCGATGCGCAGGAAACGCAGCCGGACCGGCCGTGTCGTATCGAACAGCGACGTGCCGTCCTCGGCGGGCGGCAGTCGGTCGGCACCCTCGGCCGTGACGCTGAGCTTCTTGCCGGCAAAGCCGACGCTGGTGAGGGGCTCCGTGCTGGTCGCCGTATGGACGGGCAGGATCTGGGTCTCGGACCGCGCATCGCAGCGCGGGGCCTCGCGCGCCTCGCGCAGGACGAACTCGAGCCGCTGGGGCGGGATCCCGGCGGCGAGGCGCGACTTGAGCAGATCGACCAAGTTGCCGAAGGGACCGCTCGGCACGTCCTTCGCATAGCGGGCTTCGAGCTCGACGAGCCGGGCATTGGCCTGTGCCGCCTGCTGATCGGCGGCGGCGGCGCGGACCGCGGCGGACCGCACCTCGGCCTGCAGCCTCTGCACGTCCTTCGCGAGACGGACGGCTTCCGTGCGCCCCTGCGCCAGGCCGATGCGATACACGGCGAGGGCACCCGCCGCGATGACCGCCAAAGCCAGGACACTGAGGACGAGACTCCGCAGCGCACGCCTGCGCTGTTGCCGGCGCGTCTGGCCGAAGGTCGTCAGCACGGCCGGTCAGGCTCTGCTCAGGGCTTCGACGGGGGGTCGGCCGAGCCCGGCACCCGGCCCGCCAGGGCCTCGATCTCCGGCTGGTTGCGGCGCTGCAGGATCTGGTAGACGGCGGCCGCGGTCTCCTCGACCGAGCGCTTGGTGACGTCGATCTCGGGCCAGTTGTTGCGGGCGTAGATGCGCCGGGCGATCACCAGCTCCTTCCGCACCCGCTCGACGTCGGCATAGTCACCGCCGTAGCGGCCCTCCTCCTCGTCCTCGTCGATCCCCAGCATCTTCTGCCGGCTGCGACGGATCTGCGAGAGCGCGTCGGGATTGATCGTCAGCCCCACGACCAGCGGGCGGCGCAGCTTCTCCATCTGCTCCAGCGAGGGGTGGTCGGGGATGATCGGGATGTTGGCGGCCTTGATGCCCCGATGCGCGAGGTAGACGCAGGTCGGCGTCTTCGAGGTGCGCGACACGCCGACCAGGACGACGTCGGCGTTCTCCAGCTCGTCGATGAACTGCCCGTCGTCGTGGCGCATGGCGAAGTCCATGGCCTCGATCCGCGCGAAGTAGCCGTCGTCGAGCTCGTGCTGGCGCCCGATCTGCGGCCGGCCGGCCGAGCCGAGAAGGCCCGTGAGCGCGGTCATGACGGAATCCAGCACCGGCACGCAGGGCACGTTCAGGAGCCGGCAACGGTCGTGCAGCGCGTGGCGCAGCTCGGGCGAGACCAGCGTGTAGACCACGAGGCCCGGCAGCGCCTCGACGATCGAGAGCACCTTGTCGAGCTGCTGGCGGGTGCGGACGAAGAACCAGACATGCTCGACGGAGACGACGTCCTCGAACTGCGACACGGCGGCCCGCGCCACGGTCGTGACCGTCTCGCCGGTCGAATCGGAGATGAGATGGAGGTGAAGGCGCACGGTCTGGTCCGGTTATCCGGTGGACGGTTATCAGGACGAAGCTGGGGACGGAACCGGGATCAACAAGCTGTCCCGACCATCCCGAGTGGGAGGAACCATCCGTGCCGGCAGATGCTCCCAGGTGGATCGACGTCCAGGGGACAGCTGGACGGATCCCAGCAGCCCACGCCCCGTCCACAGGGAAGCGGCTCCGGAGCCAGCCGCAAGCCTCTGTTTAGTGTGGGTTTTCCGGAACGGTTCCTGATCTGGTCCGATCCTGCGAGAAATGGTCCCGGCGTCAGGAAAGCGGGGGACAAGCCGCAGCGACGTCGCTAATCCCGGCAACGCGCTTCGCTACAACCTACCTCAACATCTCCCCAGATTCCTTTTTTGAGTGAGAGACGAAGGGAGTGCCGTCGTCATGAGCGGGCCAGCAGCCAAGAAGCCCCTTCTCGCGGCCCTGCGCGGACAGCGGCAGGCCCGCCCGCCCGTCTGGCTGATGCGACAGGCAGGGCGCTATCTGCCCGAGTACCGGGCCATCCGCGCCTCGGTGCCGAGCTTTCTCGATCTCTGCTACCGGCCGGACCTCGCGACCGAGGTGACCCTGCAGCCGATCCGGCGCTACGGCTTCGACGGGGCGATCCTGTTCTCGGACATCCTGGTGGTACCGGATGCGCTGGGTGCTTCGGTCCGATTCGTCGAGGGCGAGGGACCGCGGCTCGAGCCCACACGCACGGCCGCGGAGATCGACCGGCTGGATCCGTCGCGTCTGCACGGGCACCTGGCCCCGGTCTATGAGACGCTGCGGCGTCTGAGCGAAGCGCTGCCGCCGGAGGTGACACTTCTCGGCTTCGCCGGCGCGCCCTGGACGCTCGCGGCGTACATGGTCGAAGGCGGCTCCGGCAGCGACTTCCTGCTCTCGCGCAAGCTGGCGCGGACGGACCCGGCGCTGTTCGGGAAGCTGATCGACATCCTGACCGATGCCGTGACGAGCTTTCTGATCGCCCAGGTCGATGCTGGTGCCCAAGCCGTGCAGCTTTTCGACAGTTGGGCAGGCGTTCTGGCCCCGGACGAGCGTGAGAAGTGGAGTGTCGCGCCGATCCGCAAGATCATCGCGGGCCTACGAGAGGCTCGGCCGGACGTGCCGGTCGTGGCCTTCCCGCGGGCCGTCGGTGCGGGCTATCTGGCCTATGCCGGCATCGGTGCCGCGGCGCTGAGCCTCGACACGACGGTACCTGTCGAATGGGCGGCGAAGCATCTGGGCGCGCAGAGCCTGTGCCTGCAGGGAAACCTCGATCCGACGGCACTTCTGGCACCCGTTCCGGCTCTGCTCGACGCGGCCAAGCGGGTGATCGAGGGCATGGGCGACCGGCCGTTCGTCTTCAATCTGGGGCACGGCGTCGTCCCCGAGACACCGCCGGACAATGTCGCCGCCCTCGTCGGGTACTTGAAATCGCTCGGCTGATGCGCCACTAATGGCTCGTGACATTTTTCTGTCGGTCTGAACCAACCCCCCACAATGGCTGAATCGAGCGCGCTTCGCGGCTGCGGCCGTGCATAGGCGTGGGTCGAGGGCCAACACGGCATCTGGTGCGGCATGGATACGGCCCTTTGGCTCAAGGCGCTGCACATCATCGCATTCGCCGCCTGGATGGCCGGTCTGTGGTATCTGCCGCGATTGATGGTGTACCATACCGGCGTAGCGGTCGGGTCGGATACGTCCGAGCTGTTCAAGGTGATGGAGCGGCGGCTGATCAAGGCGATCATGCGCCCGGCTGCCGTAGTAACCGTCGCTATGGGTATTTGGCTGGCGACGGTGCAACAGCAGTGGAGCGATCCGTGGCTGCACGTGAAGCTTCTGCTGGTCGTTCTCATTCTGGCATGCCACGGCATTCTCGAGCGGCACGTAAAGCTGTTCGGGGCCGATGAGAGACCGAAGCCGGAGCGCTGGTACCGGGTGTTCAACGAGGTGCCGACGCTGGCGTTCATCGGCATCGTGTTGCTGGTGATCCTGAAGCCTTTCTGACGGGTTGATCGACCCATTTCTCGACGAGCGGCGAGTGACGAATGAGTGATCTGAACGACGATGGCATGACCACGGCGGAGCAGCTTGCGGATGCTTTGCCGAGCGCGCCGCCTCCACGTCGCCGCCGCCGGCCTGCCGCGGAACGAAGGGAACAGGTCGATACGGCGTCGACGGCCGCTCTAGCCCCGGAGCCGGACGCGCAGCCGGCCCCGATGCCGCCGACCGTGGACGCCGAGCCCGAACGCAACGCCGAGGCGGAGATTGCAGCCAGCATACCGCCGCCCCAACAGCAGCCACCCCGGGAGCGGGAGCGCGAAAGGGACAGAGACCGGGATCGCGATTCCGACCGCGGCAATCGGGAGCCCAGGGAACCCGGGCAGTATCAGCCACGCGAACAGCTGTCGCGGCGGGAGCGTCAGGAACGTCGCTTCGACCGCTACGAGCGGAATCGAGGCGAGTTCCGGGATCGCCGGGAGAACCGCGAAAGCCGTGAGGATCGCGAAGGGCGCGACGAGCAGCCCCAGCTCCGCTTCGTAGACGACCACGCCGAGCAGCTCCCGCCCCTTCCGGCCGTCAATCTGACCGATCTGAAGCGCCGGCCGGCCGCCGAGCTGCTGAAGTATGCCGAAGAGCTCGACATCGAGAACGCCAGCCTGCTGAAGAAGGGCGATCTCATCTTCGCGGTGCTGAAGCGCCTTGCGGAGACCAGGGTCCCGATCAATGGCGAGGGCGTGCTCGAGATCCTGCAGGACGGGTTCGGCTTCCTGCGCTCGCCGGATGTGAACTACGTCGCCGGCCCCGACGACATCTACGTCTCGCCCTCGCAGATCCGCCGCTTCGGCCTGCGTACCGGCGATGTCGTGCAGGGTGAGGTGCGTGCCCCGAAGGAGGGCGAGCGCTATTTCGCCCTGCTGCGCGCCAATACGATCAATTTCGACACGCCGGAAGTGGCCCGCCACCGGGTCCACTTCGACAATTTGACGCCCTATTATCCGACCCAGAAGCTCAATCTCGAGATCCCGGGCATCAAGGATCTGAGCACCCGGATCATCGAGATCGTGGCGCCGCTCGGCAAAGGCCAGCGGGCCCTGATCGTGGCGCAGCCCAGGACCGGCAAGACGGTCCTGATGCAGAACATCGCGCACGCGATCATGGCGAACCACAACGAGGTCTTCCTCATCGTTCTGCTCATCGACGAGCGGCCCGAAGAGGTGACCGACATGCAGCGCACGGTGCGCGGCGAGGTGGTGAGCTCGACCTTCGACGAGCCGGCGACGCGCCACGTGCAGGTGGCCGAGATGGTGATCGAGAAGGCGAAGCGTCTCGTCGAGCACGGTCGCGACGTCGTGATCCTGCTCGACTCGATCACGCGTCTCGCCCGTGCCTACAACACGGTGGTGCCGAGTTCCGGCAAGGTGCTGACCGGCGGTGTCGACGCCAACGCGCTGCAGCGGCCGAAGCGCTTCTTCGGTGCCGCCCGCAACATCGAGGACGGCGGCAGCCTGACGATCATCGCGACCGCACTGATCGACACCGGCTCGCGCATGGACGAGGTGATCTTCGAGGAGTTCAAGGGCACCGGTAACGCCGAGATCGTTCTCGACCGTCGCGTCGCCGACAAGCGCATCTTCCCGGCCATCGACGTCAACAAGTCCGGCACCCGCAAGGAAGAGCTGCTGGTCGACAAGGCGACGCTCACCCGGATGTGGGTGCTGCGCCGGATCCTGAACCCGATGGGGACCGTCGATGCAATGGAATTCCTCACCGACAAGATGAAGTACTCGAAGACGAACGAGGACTTCTGGAATTCGATGAACTCATAAGCGGCGTCGGGGCTGGTCCGCGCCGCCTGACCGGGCGTACAGAGCTACGTCCGGCTCGTCGTTGGAGGGGCACCGTGCTTCGCTCTATCGTGGCGGTGCTGGTCGTGTTGGCGCTGGGCGCCGGCGCGGCAGGCGCCTACTGGAAGTTCGTGATGCTGCCGGCCCAGCAGGGTGCCGGCGGGCCGGGTGGGCGGCCGGGTGGTCCCGGCGGCGGCTTTCCCCCGATGGGTGTCGAAGTGGCCGAGGTGGAGATCGCTCCGGCCAAGACCACCGTGGATGCTATCGGCACGCTGCTCTCCAACGAGTCGGTCGTGATCGAGCCCGAGGTCGACGGACGCATCACCGCGATCGATTTCGATGAGGGCCGGCCCGTTACGAAGGGCCAGGTCGTCGTCCAGCTCGACGACTCGATGGAGCGCGCCGAGCTCGACGAGAGCCGCGGCCGGCTGGAGCTGGCGCGCAGCAATTACGAGCGCGCCAATACCCTGAGAAAGCAGAACTCCGGTACCCAGCGGGCGCTGGACGAGGCTCAATCGGAGCTGCGCCGGGCGGAAGCGACGGTCGCACTCGGCGAGGCACGATTGGGCAAGCTGCGCATCGTCGCCCCGTTCGACGGCACGGTCGGCCTGCGCAAGGTCAGCATCGGCGACTACGTCTCCAAGGGAACGGAGATCGTCAATCTGGAGCAGACGGATCCTCTGAAGGTCGACTTTCGGGTGCCCGAGCTCTTCCTGCCGGCGGTCCAGAGTGGCCAGAAGATCGGCGTCAGCGTGGATGCGTTTCCGGGCACCGTGTTCGAGGGCACGGTCTATGCGATCGATCCGGCGGTCGATGTGGCAGGCCGATCGGTGGTGATCCGGGCGCGCATCGACAATGACGACGGCCGCCTGCGGCCCGGCCTGTTCGGCCGGGTGACACTGGAGCTTTCAGAACGTGCCGAGGCGATGTGGGTGCCGGAAGAGGCGCTGATCCCGCAGGGCGACAAGCACTTCGTGTTCCGGGTGGAGGACGGTGCCGACGGCAAGCCACCGACGGCCAAGATGACGCCAGTGCAGATCGGCAAGCGCGAGGCCGGCAAGGTCGAGATCCTCGAAGGGCTGGCGACCGGCGAGAAGGTCATCACCGCCGGCGTGCTGAAGGTTCGCGACGGTGCGCCGGTGCAGCCCATCGATCCCAAGGCGCCGCCGCCGGCGCCCGTGGCCAATTCGAACGCCCCCAAGACCGGCTGAGGTGGAGACGGCGGCATGAGTCTGTCCGAGCTTTCCATCCGGCGGCCGGTTCTGGCCTCGGTCATGAGCCTCGTGCTGCTGCTCGTGGGCCTGATGGCCTACAGCCGACTGGCAGTTCGCGAGTATCCCAACATCGACGAGCCCGTCGTCTCGGTCGAGACGCGCTACCAGGGCGCTTCGGCCGAGATCATCGAGAGCCAGGTCACCCAGATCCTGGAGGAGTCGCTGGCCGGCATCGAGGGGATCGACGTGATGTCGTCGATCAGCCGGCCCGAGCAGAGCCAGATCAACGTCCGCTTCAAGGTCGACCGCGACGCCGACAATGCGGCGTCCGATGTGCGCGACCGCGTGGGTCGAGTGCGCGGCCAGTTGCCGGACGAGATCGACGAGCCCGTCATCTCGAAGGTCGAGGCCGACGCGCAGCCGATCATCTACCTGGCCTTCTCCTCCGACCGGCACAGTGCGGTCGAGGTGACGGACTATGCCGACCGGTTCGTGAAGGACAGGCTGCAGAACCTCTCCGGCGTCGCCGACGTGCGCATCTTCGGCGAGCGGAAGCCGGCGATGCGGATCTGGCTCGATCGCCTGCGGTTGGCCGCCTACGGGCTGACCCCGCAGGACGTCGAGGCGGCCTTGCGGCGGCAGAACATCGAGATCCCGGCCGGGCGCATCGAGAGCCAGGAGCGCGAGTTTACGGTGCTGGCCGAGACGGACCTGCGCACCGTCGAGCAGTTCGAGAACCTCATCATCCGGGATGCCGGCGGCTATCTCGTCCGGCTGAAGGACGTCGGCACGGCCGAGATCGCCGCCCGTGACGAGCGCGTCTCGGCGCGCTTCAACGGCAACCCGGCCGTCGCAATCGGTGTGGTCAAGCAGTCGACCGCCAACCCGCTCGATGTCTCGAAGGAGGTGCAGGACGTCCTGCCCAAGATCGTCGAGACGTTGCCGGAAGGCATGAACGTCGACGTCGCCTACGACTCGTCGGTCTTCATCTCGGCCTCGATCGACAATGTGTTCCGCGCCATCGGCGAGGCGATCCTGCTCGTCGTGCTCGTGATCTTCTTCTTCCTGCGCTCGGTGCGGGCGACGCTCGTGCCGATCGTGACGATCCCGGTGTCGCTGATCGGTGCCTTCATCTTCATGTGGGCGCTGGGCTTCTCGATCAACACGCTGACACTCCTGGCCCTCGTGCTGGCCGTCGGCCTCGTGGTCGACGACGCCATCGTCATGTTGGAGAACATCAGCCGCTACGTGGAGCAGGGTGTCAGGCCGATCGAGGCCGCACTCAGAGGTTCGAAGGAGATCGCGTTCGCCGTCGTGGCGATGACGATCACGTTGGCGGCCGTCTATGCGCCGATCGCCTTTCAGACGGGCCGCACGGGCCGGCTCTTCACCGAGTTCGCGCTGACGCTGGCCTCGGCGGTGCTCGTGTCGGGCTTCGTCGCCCTCTCGCTCTCGCCGATGATGTGCTCGCTCCTGCTGCGCCACAATCCGCGCCACGGCTGGATGTTCAAGGTCATCGAAGGCCTGCTCAACTGGATGACGCGGAGCTATCGCGGGGCGCTCCGTTTCGCGTTGACGGTCAAGACCGCGATCTTCCTGCTCACCGTGCTTGTGGCGGCCGCCGGCTGGTTCCTCTTCAAGAGCATCCCCTCGGAACTGTCGCCGGTCGAGGACCGGGGCACGGTGGTCGCCATCGGCATTGCGCCGGAAGGCAGCACGCTGGGCTTCACCGAGCGCTACGCCAAGCGGATCGAGGAGATGGTCTCCAAGATCCCGCAGGTCGAAAAGTACTTCCTGGTCGTCGGCTTCCCCAACGTCAGCCAGGCGCTGAGCTTCATCCGCCTGACGGACTGGGAGAAGCGCCCGATGCCGCAACAGGCGATCGTCGGGCAGCTGGCGCCGCAGCTGTTCGGCATCCCGGGGATCCTGGCGTTCGCGGTGAACCCGCCCTCGCTGGGGCAGAGCCCGATCGACAAGCCGGTCCAGTTCGTCCTGCAGACCTCGCAGCCCTACGCCGTGCTGCAGGAGGCCGTGGACAAGATCACGGCCGCCGCCCACCAGTTCCCGGGGCTCGCCAATATCGACACCGACCTGAAGCTCAACAAGCCGCAGCTCAAGGTAGACATCGACCGCGACAAGGCCGCACTCATGGGCATCTCGGTCGAGGAGATCGGCCGGGCGGTCGAGACGATGCTGGGCGGTCGCCAGGTCACCCGCTTCAAGCGCGAGGGCAAGCAGTACGACGTCGTCGTCCAGGTGAAGGACGTCGACCGCTCCAACCCCGACGATCTGCGCGAGATCTTCGTGCGCACCGACGGCGGGGAGATGATCCCGCTCTCCAACCTCGTGACGATCCAGGAGACGGTGGCACCGAAGGAGCTGAACCACTTCAACAAGCTGCGCTCGGCGACGCTGACCGCCACCATCGCCCCGGGCTACACGCTGGGCGACGTGCTGACCTTCCTCGACGAGCAGTCGGCGAGCCTGCCGGCCGGCGTGGTCACCGACCTCGCCGGGCAGAGCCGGGAGTTCCGCAGCTCGACGGCCGGCATCTACATTACCTTCCTGCTGGCGCTGATCTTCATCTATCTCGTGCTGGCGGCCCAGTTCGAGAGCTGGGTCGATCCGTTCATCATCATGCTGACGGTGCCGCTGTCGATGACGGGGGCCCTGCTGGCCCTGAAGCTGACCGGCGGCACGCTGAACGTGTACAGCCAGATCGGTCTCGTCACCCTCGTCGGCCTGATCACCAAGCACGGCATCCTGATCGTCGAGTTCGCGAACCAGCTGCAGGAGCGCGGGCACGCCAAGCTGGAGGCGATCATCGAGGCCTCCGTGCTGCGGCTGCGACCGATCCTGATGACCACGGGTGCCATGGTGCTGGGCTCCATTCCGCTGGCCCTGGCCCACGGTGCCGGTGCGGAGAGCCGGCGGGCGATCGGCTGGGTGATCGTGGGCGGCCTCTGCGTCGGCACCGTGTTCACCCTCTACGTCGTGCCGACCTTCTATCTCCTGCTGGCCCGCAAGCACGACCACTCGGCGGAGCGGCAGGCGCTGGGTGCTCCGGCACCGGCCGAGTGAGACGGATCGCGATCGCCCCTCGGGGTACGGCCGACGCGCTGGGCGATCTCGCCCGGATCGTCGCCACGAGCCCGGGCGGGGGCGACGTCGTCAACCAGGGCTTCGCGCGTCGCCACGTATTCGGCGCGTTGGAGCACGTCGCCGATGCCGGCCTGCGGCTCTGCATGGCGCTGTTCGAGACGGCTCCGCGCCCGATCCCGCTCGATGTGACCATCATGGAGCGGCATGCCCGCAGCGCCCAGGCCATCCTGTCGATGCGCGGCGGCTGGATCGTCCTGGTCGCACCCGATGCCGGCAATCGCCCCGCTATGGAAGGGGCTCGCGCGGTATCACTCGGGCCCGGAGAAGGCGTGATCTACGCGCCCGGGACCTGGCACCACCCCATCATCGCGCCGGGTGCGCCGGGCCTCTTTCTCGTCCAGTCCTGGAAGGACGACACGCCCGCCGACATGGACGAGGTCGCGGTCGAGGGCTGGCGGCTCGACTGGTAGCCGGCGTCAGCGGCGAACGACGAGCTCGAGCGGTGCCTTGGACAGGACTTCCGGTCCGCCAGCGCCGACGATGGACGTCCGGCCGAGGCACATCGCGACTCCCTGGTCGCTGTCCATCAGGATCATGTGCAGGAACATGACCATGCCGGGCTCCAGCACGACCGGGTTGCCGGCGTAGAACATCGGCCAGTCCATCCAGGACGGGGCGTAGACGGTGCCCAGCGAGTAGCCGCAGGCGTTAAGGCGATGCGCCGCCAGGCCGCGGCGGTCGAACACCTCGGCGTGCGCGGCGAAGACCTCGCCCATGGTGCGGCCCGGCACCAGCCGTTCCTCGCAGGCGATCAGCGCCTCCTCGGCGGCGTCGAACAGCTCGCGGTGACGCGGGCTCGCCTCGCCGACCAGCAGCGTCCGCATCAGGCAGGCATGGTAGTGCCGGTAGACGCCGGCGAACTCCAGCGTGAGCTGGTCGACCGGGTCGAGTCGGCGGCGGCCGGCGTAGTAGCGGCAGAGGAGTGCTTGCCGGCCGCTGCCGATGATGAAGGGATTGCCCGGATAGTCGCCGCCGCCCTCGAAGACGGCGTCGTGCATCCGGGCGAGGATGACGCCCTCGTCGGCGCCCGGCCTCGTCTCGGCGAGGGCGGCATCGAAGGCCGCGTCGCCAAGTTCCGCGGCGCGGCGGACATAGGCCAGTTCCGCATCCGACTTCACGAGACGCAGCCGGGAGATCAGGTACGACGCGTCGACCAGAGTGTCTTTACTCGCCAACGCCGTCTCCAGGCGCTTGCCGTTCGCCGCCGTGAGGCCGTGCGTGTCGTACTCGACGCCGAGCTTCGTTCCGCCGAGACCCAGTTCGGCGAGGATCGGCTTCAGCTCGTCGGCGGGGTTGGCGCCGTCGCGGTCGACCCAGATCCGGATGTCCTGGAGCGTGGAGGTGAGCTGCGCCTGCCGCAGGTCCGGTGCGCGGGTCAGCAGGACCATGCGGCCGTCGGCCGTCAGCACGAGGCACTGGAAGAAGCAGTAGCCGAACGTGTCGTAGCCGGTCAGCCAGTACATGCTCTCCTGCTTGAACAGCAGCATGCCGTCGAGACCCGCGTCACGCATGGACGCCGTGCTGCGCGCCAGACGGTCGGCGTACTCGTCGGTCGTGAAATGAAGAGGCATGTGGGCCTGCCGCTGGTTCTATCGGCTGCCAGGGTGGCGCAGGGCCGGCCCCGGCGTCCAGGCCGGTCGCGATTGACGCTCCGTTCGGAATTCCACACGATATCGAACGGATGGAGTGGCATGGCAACGTGACGAAGCGTGTGAATCCCGCCGCCGGCTGGATCAGGTCCGCGATCGCGGTCCTGCTCGCGGTCTCGGTTGCGCTGATCGGCACGCAGCATTCCCATGCCGAGCGGCTGGGCACGGATCTTTCCGCCTTCGCCTTGCCGGACGGGTCGCTTCCGGACCTCTGCAGCTCGGGCCACGAGGACCGTCCGGCTCCCGACAAGAAGCGGGAGCAGGCCTGCATCATCGCCTGTCAGGCTGCACCGTATCAGGTGCTCCTGCCCGCGCCGCCGCTCCTTCCCGTCCCGGCGGAGATCGCCGCCTCGGAGGCTCCGCCGCCCGTCGTCGAGCCGCCGTCCAGGTCGTCCTGGACCGAGGTTCGGGCCCGGGCACCTCCGGCCATCGGCTGAGTCAGTCGGGCCGGGCTCACGAAGAGCCCGGCCGTCCAAAGCGGGCGCGGCAGAATCGCGTGATCGCGCGTGGTCCCGCGCACCGTACCGACGAACTCTTCGCGATGGACAAGTCCATGGCTACCAATGCCACGTTCGACGCCGTGGCCGGCACCGACCGGCTGACGGGTCGCTTCTACACCACCGTCTGGCGGTGGCACTTCTATGCCGGCCTCTACGTAGCGCCCTTCCTCGTCATGCTGGCCGTCACCGGCCTGATCATGCTCTGGGTGTCCGTCCTCCACGGACGGGAGGGGGAGGCCGCTATCAGGGTCGTGCCGCAGGCCCAATCGGTCCCTCTGGCCGCGCAGGCCGAAGCCGCCCGGGCCGCCGTCCCTGATGGCACCATCGGTCAGTATCTCTCGCCGCGCGGTCCGGACGGTGCCGCCGTCTTTCGCGTCGACCACGGCGAAGACGCCCAAATGGTTGCCGTCGATCCCTATACGGGCACCGTCGTTGCGCAGTGGCCGCGGCGGGACGGCTGGTACGACTTCGCCGAGAAGATCCACGGCACGGTGCTGATCGGTGACGTCGGCGACCGCCTGATCGAGATCGCCGCGGGTTTCGGGGTCATCCTGCTCGTCACCGGTCTCTATCTCTGGTGGCCTCGAAACGGGGAGAGCGCCGCGGGCCTGCTGCTGCCGGACGTTCGCGGGCGCGGACGGGCTCTCTGGAAATCGTTGCACCGAACGACCGGCTTCTGGATCTCGCTCGTCCTCCTCGTCTTCCTCCTCTCGGGCCTGTCCTGGACCGGCGTCTGGGGCGACAGGTTCGTGCAGGCCTGGAGCACCTTCCCAGCGGCGAAGTGGGACAATGTCCCGCTGTCGGACGCTACCCATGCTTCGATGAACCATGACGGCTCGCATGAGGTGCCCTGGGCATTGGAGCAGACGCCCATGCCGGCCTCGGGCTCGCAAGCGGGGCTGGTGGGCACGCCGCCGGGCGCTCCCGTCAATTTCGACAGCGTTGCCGGCCTCGCGCGCGGCCTCGGGTTCGACGGCCGGTTCCAGGTCGCGTTTCCGGACGGCGAGTCCGGCGTGTGGACGATCTCGCAGGACTCGATGAGCGACGACGGTCCCGATCCGACCTCCGACCGGACCGTCCATCTCGACCGCTATACGGGCAAGGTCCTGGCCGACGTGCGCTACGCCGACTATTCGCTCGGCGGCAAGGCGATGGCGGTCGGCATCGCCTTCCACGAGGGCGAGATGGGTTGGTGGAACGTGGCGTTCAACACGCTCTTCTGCCTGTCGGTCATCTTCCTCGCGGTCAGCGGCGTCGTCATGTGGTGGAAACGCCGGCCATCGGGTGCGAGCCGCCTCGTCGCACCTCCACGGCCCGGCAACGCTTCGCTGTGGAAGGGCGCCGTCGTGATCGGCCTGTTCCTGTGTTTTCTCTTCCCGCTGACAGGGGCGGTCCTGCTGGCCGTTCTGCTGCTCGACCTGCTGGTGCTCCGCTACGTGCCGACACTGCGCCGAGCCTTGTCCTGACCATGATCGCCCGGTCACGTCCGACGCGTGGCCGGGCCTTCACCCCAGGTCGGCGAGCAGCCGGTCGGCCTCGATCACATCGGGGAGGCCCAGGCCCTCGGTGAAGGTGGCCCGGACCGGGGCGAGCAGATCCCGGCCCCGACCGCGCTCGCCACCCTCGGCGAGCAGTCTCGCCAGATCCCGTGCGGCGCGCAGCTCGAGCGAGGGAGCAGCGCGTGCGCGTGCCAGATCAAGCGCCCGGCGGAGATCGCTCTCGCAGTCGGAACGGTGCCTGCGGCCCGCCTGCGCGAGGACCGCAGCGCGGGTCCGGTGCAACTCCGGCTCAAGTGCCGCGTCGTCGCCACGGCCGAAGGAGGCGAAGGCGGCGGCGATCCAGGCTTCTGCCTCCTGCTGGCGACCGGCACGGGCGTAGGCCTCGGCCGCGAGGCTCAGATGCAAGGGCTCGTAGCGACCGGCGCCGACCATGCGGGCCTCTTCGAGACCAGACTCCATCTGCGCGAGTCCGGCCGCCGCAGACCCCTGGGACATGGCCCAGCCGAGATAGATGCTGCCCCAGGCGTGCCACAGCGACATCGACATCTGATCGGCGAGGGCGATGACCTCACGGGCGACGGTCACAACTTCCTCGACCCGCCGCATCCACAGGTTCGGGATCGCGACCCCGTAGCAGAGGCCGAGACCGGTGGTGTTGGCATGTCCGACCTCGCGCACCCAGCGCCGGTTGTCCTCGACGGCCTGGAGCGCCTGGTCGCCTAGCCCCTGATGCCAAAGGTTCCAGGCGCGGTAGGCGCCCGCCGCGACTCGCGGATCGTGGCCGAACCGGAAGCGCAAGTCGCGGTGCGCCTCGGGGTCGTAGAGGGCGATGGCCTGCCGGACGAGGGTCAGCGATTCCGCGTACCGGCCGGCATGGAAGGCCTCGAGACCCAGCATCCTGAGGCCGACGAGACGCGTGCCGACGTCGCCGCTCCGATCGGCGAGCGCCGAAAAGCGCTGGGCGATGCCCAAAGCTTCCACGCCGACGATGTATTGCCCCGCCCACTGACCGTAGAGGGCTGGGAGTTGCAGGGAGGCGTCGTCCAATTCGTCCGCCAATTCGAGTGCACGGTCGAAGGCGCGCAGGGTGGCGGGACCCGAGTAGCCGCTGCTGGCGATCAGCGCCTGGCCCAACTGGATGGTCAGCGCCTGCTCGCGGCGGCGCCAGCGTGGATCCGGCGGCATGCTGCGGCACAGGCCGATCGCGTTCTCCAGGCTCGCGATCGCCTCGCGGTAGGCCGGCCGTGCCAGGGACCGTGTGCCGGCTTCCTCCCAGTAGTCGAGCGCACGCTCCTGCAGGCCGGCGGCCTCGGCATGCTGTGCTTTGACCTCCGGAGCAGCGGCAGGATCGGCTTCCAGCACGTCGACGAGGCGGCCATGCAAGGTGGCGCGCCGGCTCTTGAGCAGGCTCTCGTAGGCGGCGTCCCGGACCAGCGCGTGCTTGAACAGATAGGTGGCGTCGGGCGGCGCGCCGCGGCGGAAGACCAGCTCCGCCTCGACCAGACGGCGCATGGCCTCGTTGAGCTCGGCCTCGGACAGCCTGGAGAGGGCCGCGATGGTGGCGTGATCGAAGGACCGGCCGATCACGGCTGCCGTCTGCGCCACCTCCTTGACGGGGTGCAAGCGGTCGAGCCGGGCCATCAGCGAGTCGTGCAGCGAGGTCGGAATGGCCAGAGCGCTGAGGCTCCCCTCCAGCAGCCAGGCGTTCGAGGTCTCGCGCAAGGCGCCCGACTCGAGCACGGCCTTGGTCATCTCCTCGACGAACAGCGGCACGCCGTCCGTCCGCGCGGCGATTTCGTCCAGCAACTCGCCCGGGAGCGACTTGCCGCCGGTGATCCGGGCCACGATCGCCTGGGTGGCGGCCCGCGCCAGCCGGTTCAGGGCGAGGCGGGTGACGATGGGGTGGCTCGCGAACGAGGCGGCGAAGGTCGGGCGCGCCGTCACCACGACCAGAGAGGCGCTCGCCTGCACCGCATCCAGCGCCAGCTCGATCAGCTCGAGCGTCGTCGGATCGATCCAGTGCGCGTCCTCGACCACCCAAAGCACGGGCCGTTGCGCGGCGAGGCCGACGAACTGCTCGACGAGGACAGCCAGCGTGCGGGTGCGACGTTGCTGCAGTGTCAGGCCGAGGGGTGCGTAGCGGTGCGAGCCGTCGAGCCCGAGCAGGTCCGCCAGGAGGGGTGCCGCATCGCCGACCGTCCCTGATTGCGCCAGCAGGGCTTCCAGCCGGTCGAGCTTGCCGTCGGCCGTGTCGGCCTCGGCCAGCCGCGACGCGTGCGAGAGATGCTGGACGGTCGGGTAGAGGGCGGAATCGGCGTGGTAGGGCGAGCACTGGTAGCGGATCAGGACGTGCGGATCGGCCGCGACGGCTTCGACCAGCGCTTCGGTGAGCCTGGACTTGCCGATGCCGGCCTCACCCGTGAGCAGCACCAGCTGTCCCTCGCCGGACCTCGCCTGCCGCCAGCGCTCCAACAGGAGCGCCAGTTCCTGGTCGCGCCCGACGATGGCGGCGACAACGCCGGCTCGGCGTGCCGCGAACCGGCTCTCCAGGGCGCGCTCGCCGAGCACCGCGAAGGCGGGCGTGGATCCCGCGATCCCCTTCAGCGACTGCGGCCCGAGATCGTGGAGACGGAACAGGTCGCCCAGGAGGCGACGCGTGGCGTCGGCCACTACCACCGCACCGGGGTCGGCGAGGGCTTGGAGCCGGGCCGCCAAATTGGGCGTGTCGCCGACGACCGTCTCTTCGCGGGCGGAGCCCTCGCCGATCAGGTCGCCGACGACGACGAGGCCGGTGGCGATGCCGATCCGGCAGGAGAGCGGCTCGTCACCGGCCCGCAGCCGAGCGGCGGCGGCCACGATCGCCAGGGCGGCGCGGACCGAGCGCTCGGCGTCGTCCTCGTGTGCGTGCGGCCAGCCGAAATAGGCCAGCACGCCGTCGCCCATGAACTTCGCGACATGGCCCTCGTAACGCGAGATCTCCCCGGCGACGGCGTTCTGATAGTCGCGGAGGATCTGGCTCATCGTCTCGGGATCGAGGCGTGCCGCGAGGGCCGTCGAACCGACGAGATCGACGAACATGACGGTCAGCTGCCGGCGCTCGGCCTCGCGGCGCGCCGGCTGGGCGGGTGCCGCCGGTTCGCTGTCGCGGGCGGCGACGGCCCGCAGCAGCCGCTTGCGGTCGCCTAGGCCGAGACCGAGTTCCTTCAGGTCGGCGTCGGTGAGATCGGCAAGGACGTCGAAGTCGATGCCGTTGGCGGCGAAGGCCGGCGCGTGCTCGCCCAGCCCCAGCTCCTGCAGCCAGCTGGCAATATCCGCCATAGTCCGGCCTGGCCCCCCTCCAGGCGCGGCCGGCGATGATGCGCCTGCGCCGTCGCGGTGCGAGATTGGCACAGGCGCGCAGCCCCGATCCAGTGCGCCCGTAGGTCCTAGCGAACTGGCCGGAGTCTGATCACGCCGGCGGCGATGGCGGCACCGCCGAGAATGAGAATGGTGGCGACCAGCAGTCCGAGGCTCGGGCTCCCGCGGCCCATCAGGAGGAGGAGCAGCGTGCCGAGCAGCGGCGCCAGGTAGGCGGCCGAGCCCAGAAGCTGCAGGTTGCCGCGTTTGGTGCCGGCGTCCCACAGGTAGAAGGCGGCGCCCACCGGGCCGAGACCGAGCAGCAGCACGGCAAGCCACGCGGGACCCTGCGGCCAGACCGGCGGCTCGACGATGAACGCCGCCGACAGGGCCAGTGCCGCGGTAACGAGGCAAAAGCCGACGACGGCGTCCGTCGGCGTATCGGGGGCCACGCGACGGTTGAGGACGGAATAGCCCGACCAGATGACGACGCAGGCCGCCGCGGCGGCGTAGCCCAGGAGTGTTCGCTCGACGGCAGCACCACTTTCGTCGCGGCCGAGGACGAGGAGCACCGCTCCGGCGAGGCCGCACGCGACGCCGATCAGGTGGTGCGGGAGGAGCCGCTCGCCCGGGAGCAACCCGGTCAGCAGGACGATGAAGAGCGGCCAGAGGTTGATGATGAGCAGCGCTTCGATCGGCGGCAGGTGCTGCAGCGCCGTGAAGTAGGCTGCGTGGTAGCCGAAGAAGGCGCCGACCCCGAGTAGCCAGGCGCGGACCGGCACCCGAAGCAGCACGCTTGCGGATCGACCGGAGGCCAGAAGCCAGACGAGGCCGGTGAGGCCGCCGACGAGGAAGGCCAGCCCCGTCAGCAGGAAGGGCGGCACCGGGCCGGCGGCGACGCCGAGCGGGGCCAGGAGCGCCCAAAGTCCAATGGCACCAAGGCCTTCGGCCGTGGCCCGCCGGCGCTCCTCCATCCGTTTCCTCACAGGTTTTCGCGTGGTAGCGGAGCTAGCGGACCCGAGCATGGTTAGGAAGTCGCGATGGCCCACTGGCTGATGAAGACCGAGCCCGAGGACTACAGCTGGGAGCGCCTCGTCGCCGACAAGGAGACGGAGTGGACGGGTGTCCGCAACCGCCAGGCCGCCAACAACATGCGGGCGATGAAGAAGGGCGAGGAGATCCTGTTCTACCGCTCGCAGGTCGACCCGGCCGTGCTCGGGATCATGAAGATCTCGGCCGAGGCCTATCCGGATCCCGACGATGCGACGGGAAAGTTCTGTCGGGTGAAGGTGAAGCCGGTGCGCGCGCTGCAGCGGCCGGTCACGCTCAAGGAGATCAAAGCCGATTCGCGCTTCTCCGAGATGGTCCTGGTGCGCAACTCGCGCTTGTCCGTGCAGCCGGTCGGCGACGAGCACTGGAAGCTGATCCTCGACCTCTCCGGCAAGGGCTCCTGATCAACCCCCGCCTCTGGCTCACCCTGGCACTGGCGGCCGGCGGCGGCGCCCTCTTCGCGTTCCTGGAGATCCCGCTGCCCTGGATGCTGGGTGCCATGGCCGCGACGACGGCAGGTGCGATGAGCGGGCTGCCGCTTCGGCTCCCGAGGCAGTTGCGTGCGCCGATGGTGGCCGTCGTGGGCATGCTGCTCGGCAGCGGCTTCACCGGGGCACTCCTGCGCCAGATGCCGGACTGGCTGCTGAGCCTCGCGAGCCTGCCCGTCTACGTCCTGATGCTGGGGGCTGCCGTCCTCCTCTACCTCACACGGCGGGTCGGCCTGCCGCCGCGCACGGCCTTCTTCGCGGCGACACCGGGCGGGCTGGGCGAGATGGTGCTCCTGGCGGAGCGGTACGATGCCGACGTGCGCACGATCGCGCTGACCCACGCCACGCGCATCCTGCTCATCGTCTTCGTGGTGCCGTTCGTGGCTCGGCGGTTCGACGCGATCGGTCCAGGCGGTGGCGCCATGGGTTTCGGCACACTGCCACCGCTCGAACTTGCCATGCTGATCCTGGCGGCCGGGGCCGGGTGGATCGTGGCGATCGGGTGCCGTCTTCCGGCACCGGCGCTGATCGGTTCGCTGCTGGGCAGTGCCGCCCTGCATGCCCTCGATCTCGTCGCCGGCGCCCCGCCGTCCTGGCTCGTGGCCGTCGCCCAGGCGGTCATCGGGGCCTCGATCGGAGCCCGGTTCAGCGGCTTCGATATCCGCGCCGTGCTCGGGACGATGCGCGTTGGTGTCGTGCTGACGGCCATCATGTTCGCACTCGCCGTGCCTTTCGTGGCCGCCCTCACGGCCCTGACGGGTCAGCCCTTCGTGGCCCTGCTGCTGGCCTTCGTGCCGGGCGGGCTCGCGGAAATGAGCCTCGTGGCGCTGTCGCTGGGAATCGATCCGGCCTTCGTCGCCAGTCACCATCTCCTGCGCATCGCACTCGTCGTGGCTGGGGCGACGCCGATCTATGCGTGGTGGAGCCGTCGCCTGAAACGAAACGGGCGGCCCGAAGGCCGCCCGTCCTCCTAAGAGATCAAGCTAAGCTCAAGCGCCCGGCTGCGGGCTGGGCTCGATGCCGCTCGGGCCGCCGGGCCGCGAGGTGGTCGGGACCGAGCCACGCTTGCCGCTGCTGGACGGAGCCGGAGCGTCCTCCACCTTGCGCATGTTCTCGATCGACTCGCCGCGCATGATGACGGCGATCTCCTCGCCGTTCAGCGTCTCGTAGTGCAGCAGCGCCTTCGCCAGATCGTCGAGCAGATGGCGGCTGTCGGACAGAACCTGCCGCGCCTTGTCGTAGCCGGCGTCGATGATCTTGCGGATCTCCTGGTCGATCTTCTGCGCGGTCATCTCGGAGACGTTCTTCGTCTGCGTCACCGAATGGCCGAGGAAGACCTCCTGGCTGTTCTCGCCGTAGGAGACAGGCCCCAGCACGTCGCTCATGCCCCAGTGGGTGACCATGTGCCGGGCGATCTTGGTCGACTGCTCGATGTCCGAAGAGGCGCCGGCCGTCACCTTGTCGCGGCCGAAGACGATCTCCTCGGCGACGCGCCCGCCCATGGCGACCGCAATGTCGGTCTCCAGCTTCTCGCGGCTGACGGAGATCCGATCGCCCTCGGGCAGTCGCATCACCATGCCGAGCGCCCGGCCGCGGGGGATGATGGTCGCCTTGTGGATCGGATCCGATGCCGGCGAGAAGTGCGCCACGATGGCGTGGCCCGCCTCGTGGTAGGCCGTCAGGCGCTTCTCGTCCTCGGTCATGACCATCGAGCGCCGCTCGACACCCATCATGACCTTGTCCTTGGCGGCCTCGAAGTCCGTCATCGTCACGAGCCGCTTGCCGGCGCGCGCCGCCAAGAGGGCCGCCTCGTTGACGATGTTGGCGAGATCCGCACCCGAGAAGCCGGGCGTGCCGCGGGCGATCACCTTGGTGTCGACGTCGGGCCCGACGCGGACCTTCTTGATGTGGACGTTCAGGATCTTCTCGCGGCCCTGCACGTCGGGGTTCGGCACGACGACCTGACGGTCGAAGCGGCCGGGACGCAGCAGGGCGGGGTCGAGCACGTCCGGACGGTTGGTGGCGGCGATGAGGATGACACCCTCGTTCGCCTCGAAGCCGTCCATCTCGACCAGCAACTGGTTCAGGGTCTGCTCGCGCTCGTCGTTGCCGCCCCCCAGACCCGCACCGCGGTGCCGGCCGACGGCGTCGATCTCGTCGATGAACACGATGCAGGGCGCATGCTTCTTCGCCTGCTCGAACATGTCGCGCACGCGGCTGGCACCCACGCCCACGAACATCTCGACGAAGTCGGAACCCGAGATCGTGAAGAACGGCACGTTCGCCTCGCCGGCGATGGCGCGGGCGAGCAGCGTCTTGCCGGTGCCGGGCGGACCGACGAGCAGACAGCCCTTCGGAATGCGACCGCCGACCGACTGGAACTTCTGCGGGTTCTTCAGGAACTCGACGATCTCCTGAAGCTCTTCCTTGGCCTCGTCGATGCCGGCGACGTCGTTGAAGGTGATGCGGCCGTGCTTCTCGGTGAGCAGTCGCGCCCGCGACTTGCCGAAGCCCATGGCCTTGCCGCCGCCGGACTGCATCTGGCGCATGAAGAAGATCCAGACGCCGATCAGCAGCAGCATCGGGAACCAGGAGACCAGCACGCCGAGCAGCGAGGGCATGCTGTCGTCGGGCGGCTGCGCCGTGATCCTCACATTGTGGTCACTGAGACGGCTTACGAGGTTCGGGTCGTAGGGCGCATAGGTGCTGAAGGCGCGACCGTCGGAAAAGTGGCCGCTGATCGAATCGCCCTGGATGACCACGTCGCTGACTCGGCCTCCCTGGACCTCCGACAGGAAATCGGAGAAGGCGAGATTGGTCTGCGGGCCGCGCGAAGATGGGCTCTGGAAAAGATTGAACAGGGCTATCAGCAGCAGCCCAATGATCACCCAGAGAGCGAGATTCTTGCTGAAATTGTTCACCGCCAAGCCTCGACTGGTCAACGGGGCGACCAACTCGACCACGGCTCGAACACCTGCGCCGCGGACCCGCCGGCCCTCCTCCTGCTCACGATAGATAAGCGGCGTCACATTTCAAACAACATCAACGACGAAGTGCGGTGGCGGCGCCACGGGGTGGAGGGGCCGTGGCACCACCTTTACGGGTAGCGGCTCCCTCTGCCACCAATCCAGGGTTGGGCAGCCGACCAGGTCCTCGCCGAACGTCGCCGGGAGGGATTCGACAGCGCTGAGCGGTATGCGCGCCGCGCGGAGTGCGGCTCTGACCGCAACGGGTAGTGCCTCGCGGCCATTGCGACCCAGGGCTCGTAGCGTGAGCCCCTCAGGAACCTCCCCGCAGGTGACGTCGAAACGCCCGTCCCAAACGGTGCGAAGGTCCGAGAGCAACGGAATTGCGTGCCGCACACGTCCCGGTTCCCGGGTGATCAGGATCTCGCAACCGGTCCAGCGGACGAGGCAGCCCGCCAGACTCCGGCGTGTGCCGTTCCCTTCGGTTTCCAAGGCCGCTGCAAGATGCCGCAGCCGGTCCCGTGGGACAGGGTAGGGCGCTCCAGCCACCGAGCGGATGACATAGCCCAGTACAGCCGTTGCCATGTCGGCCGAGATCGTCGCGAGTGCCGCGCGGTCGAGAGCGACGTGCCCGAAGGCGCTGGGATGCGCTGCCCGAGCCAGCAATCCTGACACCTGCAGTTCCTCTCGGGACCGCTCCCGGCCCGCGTCCAGGGCCAGCGTCCACAGCGGCGCAGGGAGTAGACCACCCTTTAGCCGCAGAGCGGCCCGCTCGAAACGAAGCGAGAGATTGCTCGGGTCATCGTGCCAGGGCTGGGCCAGGGCCTGCAGTGTCGCCACGAGGCGTTGTTTCGATACGGAGAGAAGCGGACGCAGCAGGCGGCAGCCTGCAAGCTCGCGGATCGAGGCCATGCCTGCACGGCCGACGGTTCCGGTCCGGCGGGCCAGCCGCATCGCCACGGTTTCCGCCTGATCGTCAGCGTGGTGGGCCAGCAGTAGATGAAGGATACCCAGGCGCGCGCACGCCGAGGTCAGCAGTCCGTAGCGTGATTGACGAGCGGCCTCCTGGATTCGCGAGGCAGGTTTCGGACCGGTCCAGGGAAGCACCTCGCTGGGAACGTCCCACGCGCGGAGCCAAGCGACGGTCTCGGCCGACTCCTCCGCCGATCTCGCGCGCAGTCCATGGTCGACGGTCAACGCTACGACGTCGCCGCCGCGCGCACGTGCCCAGCGAACGGCGAGCCAAGTCAGCGCCAGACTGTCCGGACCGCCCGAGCAGGCGACGGCGAGCAGCGGGTGACGTTCGAAGGGACCCAGCCGGTCCAGCAGACCGGCGAACTCGGCGTCGCCGAGCGGTGTCTCGTCAGGAGCAGCCGTTGGCGGCCTGCTCGCGGACCAGGGTCTGCTTGATCGCGGGTGAGGCGTCCGGATGCCGCTTCGCCAGTTCGGCGAAGGTCTGGCAGGCACGGGCGGCGTCACCCAGGGCCGCCAGGGACATGCCGAGCTTCAGGAGATTGTCGGCGGCACGCGGGGCCTTGTCGCCATAGGTCCGGTAGTTCTTGGCGAAGACGGCGGCAGCGGTCGAATAGTCCTTACGCTGATACTGGGTCTCGCCGATCCAGAACGCCGCGGTCGGTGCGCGCTGATCCTTCGGGTTCGCCTCGATGAAGCGCGTGAAGGTCTGCTCGGCCTCGGCCCAGCGCCCGGCCTGAAGTTGCGAGAGCCCGTCCTCGTAGCGCACACCCGAACTGTCGACCCGTGCCGTCTGCGCCGGAGCGGTCGACGTGCCGCCGCCGACGGAGCCGGACGGCAACGTGCCCAGCACATAGCCTTGCTCCGCGGAGGGATCGGCTGCCGGTGCCGACGGAACGAGGCTGCGAGGCGGTGGTGCCGCCGCCTCTTGGGTAGGCGCAGGTGGCGGCTCCACCAGCTTGGACGTCTGCCGCGGCGCCGGCTGCTCGACTTGTGCCGCACTTCCGGCCCGGTCGAGGCGATACTCCATCTCCTCGATGCGGCCCGTCAGCCGACGGATCTCCTCTTCGAGTTGACCGAGCCTAGCCTCGAGATCGCCGAGCCTCGCCGAGTCGGAAGCCTGGACCCGCACGAGTCCCCGCATCTCGGTGACGGCATGGCCCAGCCTCGCGGCATCGGCCGCGAGTCCCGAGGGCTCGGCAGCCGATGCCGTCCAGCACAGAAGGGAGATGGTGGACGCGAGGGCAAGCAGCCTGCCCATCGGCTTCCTCCGCACGGGCCTTGATCAGTTCGTGGTGTTGACCACGGTGACGGCACGGCGGTCCTGGGCATAATCCTGCTCCGATTCGCCCGTGCTGGCGCGCCGCTCCTCGCCGTAGGACACGACGCCGAGCCGGTCGGCGGCGACGCCCTGGGTCGTCAGATAGCTCTTCGCCGCACTGGCCCGACGTTCGCCGAGGGCGAGGTTGTACTCGTTGGTACCCTGCGGATCGGCGTAGCCCTCGACCGTCGCGGTGACGCCGGGGAACTGCTTGAACCAGGTCGCCTGCCGGTCGAGCGTCGTCCGCGCCTTGCCGTCGAGGCTCGAACTGTCATAGGCGAAGAACACCCGGTCGCCGACATTGACCTCGAGATCCTGCTGCGACCCCGGGGCGCCCGCACCGTGCGCTGCCCCGGCATCCATGACGCCGCCGCCGGCCGCGGAGCCACCGAGATCCGTCGGTGCCCCGAGCGACGATTCCGTCCCCAGCCCACCGTCGGGCGTCGAGGATGCGCCGGTCGTGCCGGTCACGCTCTCGTCGGGTGTCGAGCTGCAGGCGGCGAGGAGCAGCGCTCCCCCAAAGAGTGCAATACGAGCACGGATCATGGTGTTGCTTCCTTGCAGTCCCCGTGGGCAATTGACGCCGCTCGGCGCCCGGGAACGCCACTGCTTTGCCGTGCAACCCTCACGGAAGCAAGCGTGACCAGTCGGGACTCGCGGCGGCAGTAGAAGTCGACAACTGCCTCTCGTCATAGCCGCTGACATCGATCGTATACAGACGCGACCCGCTCTTGCCGCGGGCGAAGACGAGGCGCCGACCATTGGGCGCCCAGGAGGGGGCTTCGTCGAGCACACTCTGGGTGATCAGGCGCTCGCCGCTGCCGTCCGGGCGCATCACGCCGATGTGGAAAGCGCCACCCTTGATGTTGGTGAAGGCGATCATGTCGCCCTTCGGCGACCAGGCGGGATCGCCGTAGCGGCCGCTGCCGTAGCTGACGCGCTTCGCCCCGCCGCCGTCGGCACCCATGATGTAGAGCTGCTGCGTGCCGCCGCGGTCGGAGGTGAAGCAGATCCTGCTGCCGTCGGGCGAGTAGCTCGGCGAGGTGTCGATGGCCGCGGAGTCGGTGAGCCGCGTCAGCTGACGCGAGCCGATGCCGTAGCGGAAGATGTCCGAGTTGCCGTCCTTGGCGATGGTGACGAGCATGCTCGACCCATCGGGCGAAAAGCGGGGTGCGAAGCTCATGCCCGGGAAGTTGCCGAGCAGCGCATCGCGGCCGGTGGCCAGTTGCTGCATGTAGATGCGCGCCGGACCCGAGCGGAAGGCCGTGAAGGCGAGCTGGCGCGTGTCGGGGGCGATGCGCGGGTTAAGCGCCAGGAAGCGGCCGTCGGTGAGGTAGCGGACGTTCGCACCGTCCTGGTCCATGAGGGCGATGCGCTTGACCGCACCCGTGCCGGCGCCGGTCTCGGCCGTGTAGGCGATCCAGCTGTCGAAATAGCCGGGCTCGCCCGTCAGGCGCTCGTAGACCTGATCGGCGATCTTGTGCGCGATCCGCCGCCACGCCTGCTCCGGAGCGCTGTAGCGCAGGCCCTTCAGCTGTTGGCCGCTGAGGATGTCCCACAGACGAAACTCGATGACGAGATTGCTGCCCTCGCGGGAGAGGACGCCCGACACCAGCGCCTGGGCATTGATCTGCCGCCAGTCGGCGAAGCGCGGCGGGGAGCGCAGGTCTTCGGGGTTCTGGATGTAGGCGCCGCGGTCGATGACGCGGAACAGGCCCGAGCCCGAGAGATCGTTGCCGATGACGTCCGCGAAGTCGTCACCGCGCCGCGGATCGCCGGCGAACGGGCTCACCGCGATCGGCATCGGCTCCGTCTGGCCGCGCGTGATGTCGACCTGGAGCTGCGCTGCAGCCGGGCGGAGCGAGGCCAGACCGGCGCCGATGAGGGTGCCGCCGGCCAGAACGGCACGCCGCGAGAGAGACGGGGAGGTCATCCGCTGATCGCATCCTTTGGATAGAAGGTCATGACCATGTCCTTCCAGAGGTCGTACTTCTCGGCCGGCAGGGTCAGCTTGCAGCCCAGCACCGCCCGCCTCGCACTTTCGGCAACGGTGCGGAAGCCGGGCTCGGCCGCCATCCGCGCCTGATCCTCGACCGACACCTTGCCGGCCGTGCCGTCGGGATTCATGAGGATACGCAGCTTCACCTGCATTTCCTCGATGCCCTCGACGCCGACGGGCACGTTCCAGCACTGCTCGACCTGCCGCTTGATGCCGGCGAGTTCTCCGGCGGTCAGGTTCGCGGGGCCTTTGCTCTTCGTGGAGTCGGCGCTGGCCGTTGCCTTCGCGTCGCCCTTGCCGTCCTTCGTCTGCTCGCCCTTCACCCGCTTGTCGAGCTTCTCCACGCTCGCCAGCAGGGTGTCCAGCGTGTCCGGCTCCGCCTTCGAGTCGGCCTTCGTCTTTGCCGGCTTGGTGTCCGGCTTCGGCTTCTCGGCAACCTTCGTTTGCGGCGGCTTCGGCGATTGCGGAGCCGGCTTCGGCGGAGCTTCCTTCGGCTTCTCCGCGAGCTTGGGCTTGTCCGGCTCCTTCGGTTTCTCAGGCTTCGGCGGCTCCGGCTTCGGCGGCGTCGCCGCGACGGGCTTGGGCTTGTCGGGTACCTTCGGCGGCGGCAACGGCTCCGCCAGTTTCGGCTCGGGCGGGGTGACCTTGGGCTCGGGCGGTGGTGGCGGCGCTTCGACGACCTTCGGTGGAGGCGGTGGCTCGGGAGGCGGTGCAGGCTCCGGCGGTGCCGGAGGTGCGGGCGTCGGTGGCGGCGGAACGGGCTTCGCCGCGTCGCGCTCCGGCAGCGGGGCCGTGGCGGCAGGTGCCGGCTTCGGCGGGGTCGGCGCTGCCGGACCCAGGCTCGCGGCGTCGACCACCTCGATCGGGATCGCCTCCTGCACGGGCGCCCTGACGCTGAGCTGCAGGCCGACCGCGAACACGGCCAGCAGCACGACGTGGAAGAGGGTCGAGGCGAGGAACGAGCGGCCCATAGGCTCAGGCCTCCGTCGCTGCTCCGGGCGGGTATCGATCCGTGTCGATCAAGACGCCCCTCCGGCCTTTGCCGTTCCGGCGACCGGTGGCTGGGTGAGGAGGGCCACCTTCGTGAAGCCGGCCTGCGTGATCGCACTCACGACCGAGATGACCCGCCCATAGTCGATGGCACTGTCGCCACGGACAAAGATCCGCGTGTCCTTCTTCTCGTGCGTGATGGCCTCGAGCCGAGGTGCGAGCTGCTCAAGCTGCAACTCACTCTCCTGCAGGAAGATCCGGCCCTTGCCGTCGACCGTCACCGAGAGCGGCTCGTCCTGGCCGGTGATCGTCTCGGCCTTGGCCTGGGGCAGGTCCACAGGCACCCCGGCCGTCAGCAGCGGTGCGGTGATCATGAACACCACCAGCAGCACCAGCATGACGTCGACGAGCGGCGTCACGTTGATCTCGCTGATCGGCCGATGCCGGCGGCGGCGGTGGCGACCGGTCGGCTTCTTGCCGTGGACTGCCAGCGCCATGGCTCAGGCCGCCTGCGATACGTCGAGCTCGCGCGAGAGCACCACGCTGAACTCGTCGGAAAAGCTGGCGAGCCGGTTCGCGTAGCGGTCCACCTCGCCCTGCAGCTTGTTGTAGGCGATCACGGCCGGAATGGCGGCGAGCAAGCCAAGTGCGGTCGCGAACAGCGCTTCCGCGATGCCGGGCGCGACGACGGCGAGCGTGGTGTTCTTCGTCGCCGCGATGGCCTGGAAGCTGTTCATGATGCCCCAGACTGTCCCGAACAGGCCGACGAACGGGGCAGCGGAGCCGACGGTGGCGAGCCAGGGCACGTTGCGCTCCAGGCTGTCCACCTCGCGGTCCATGGTGAGGTCCATGACGCGGGTGATGCGTCCGACCAGATCGCGGGTGAGCCGGCTGTCGGCCGTCTTCGGCGCGTCGCGCCATTCCTCCATGGCGGAGGCGAACATCAGGGCCAGCGGATGGTCCGGGCTCTTCGCCAGCCGCTGGTAGAGTTCGTCGAGCGGTGCACCGGACCAGAACGCCTTCTCGAAGGCATCGGCCCGCTTCTTCAGGCGCGAGATGCGCACCGACTTGTCGAAGATCACGGCCCAGCACCAGATCGAGGCGATGAGCAGCAGCAGCATCACGGTCTTCACAACGATGTCCGCGTGCGTGATGAGATGCCAGATGCTGGGACCGGCCGTGGTGCTGGCCAGCCCGACAGCGTTGATCGCAGTATCTTCCATGCCCTGGTGAGCTCTCGAGGCGGATGGGGGAATCTGGGGCCGGGAGGCCGGCGGGCGCCGTGACGCGTCGAGTTTCGCGTGCGCACTTTAGGCCATGGCCGTCACCATCGCCAGAGCTTGAAGCGAGATCAGTGACTTCGAAACACGTCTTCCAGCGCCGCAGGAAGACGTGCCGGCCGGAGACCGAGGTCGACGATCGCCAGCCGGACCTCGAGCGTGGCGATCACGTCGGAACCTCGCACCACGTCCTGTCGCAGCGTCACGCTGGCCCCGCCGAGGCGTGTCAGGCTCGTGCGGACGGTCAGAGCGTCGTCGAGCCGTGCCGGCGACCTAAACGCGATGCTGCAATTGGCAACGGCGAACAACAGGCCGTAGCGCTCGGCCAAGGTGCGGTGGTCGAGTCCCCGCCGACGCAGCAACTCGGTCCGGGCCCGCTCGGCGAAGCGCAGATAGTTTGCGTGGTAGACGATCCCGGCGGCGTCGGTGTCCTCGTAGTAGACCCGCACCGCAAGCTCGTGGAGGACCTCGCTCACGGTCCGAGATCGCGGAACAGGTCGACCTGCGCGGTGCTGGGCTCGGGTGCGTTGAGTCCCAGATGCTGCCAGGCGAGGCGGGTCAACATACGGCCGCGCGGCGTGCGCTGGAGCAGGCCCTGCTGGAGCATGAAGGGCTCCACCGTCTCTTCGAGCGTGTCCCGCTGCTCGGAGAGGGCGGCCGCCAGCGTCTCGATCCCGACGGGGCCGCCGCCATAGCCGCTGGCCATGATGCCGAGGTAACGGCGGTCGAGCGTGTCGAGGCCGAGGCTGTCGACCTGCAGCTCGGTCAGCGCCTCGCCGGCGAGGCGGGCATCGACCTTGCCGGTGCCGCGGACGGTGGCGAAGTCGCGCACACGTCGGAGAAGACGGGTGGCGACGCGGGGCGTGCCCCGGGCCCGGCTCGCGATCTCGTTCGCACCGTCGGGCAGCAGGTCGAAGGTGAGCAGGCGGGCCGCGCGCGAGACGATCGCCTCCAACTCGGCGACCTCGTAGAACTCGAGCCTGGAGATGATGCCGAACCGGTCGCGCAGCGGCGTGGTGAGAAGGCCGGTCCGGGTGGTGGCGCCGACAAGGGTGAAGGGGGGCAGGTCGAGCCGGATCGAGCGGGCGGCCGGACCCTCGCCGATCATCAGGTCGAGCTGGAAATCCTCCATCGCCGGATAGAGGATCTCCTCGACCGCCGGCGAGAGGCGGTGGATCTCGTCGATGAAGAGCACGTCGCGCGGCTGCAGGTTGGTCAAGAGGGCCGCGAGGTCGCCGGCGCGGACGATGATCGGCCCGCTCGTCATCCGAAAGCCGACGCCGAGCTCGGCCGCCACGATCTGCGCCAGCGTCGTCTTGCCGAGCCCGGGCGGGCCGGCGAAGAGCACGTGATCCAGCGCCTCGCTGCGGCCGCGGGCGGCGGCGATGAAGACGCCGAGATTGGCCCGCAGCTGGGCCTGGCCGATGAATTCGGCGAGGCGCTTCGGGCGCAGCGAGACGTCGCCGTCCTCTTTCGCCGCTTCGGGAGCCACCAGCCGATCGGTCACGGCGACAGCTCACGCAGGGATTCGCGTAAGACGGCGTCAACCGCGGCGCCTTCACCGAGTCGTGCCTGCACCCTGCCGACGGCGGCGAACGCCTCGCTTCGGGCATAGCCGAGATTGACGAGCGCGGAGAGCGCCTCGGCTGCCGCCCCGTCGGCTGTTGCAACAGGCGGCACACCCAGCGAGATCGCGGTTGCGGCCGTGCCGACACGATCCTTCAACTCGGCCACGATACGGGCGGCCAGCTTGCCGCCGACGCCGTTGGCGCGGCTGATCGCGGCCTTGTCGCCGGCCACGATGGCGGTCGAGAGCGGTCCGGGCGGCAGGGTACCCAGGACGGAGAGGGCGACGCGGGCGCCCACGCCCTGCACGGTCTGCAGCAGCCTGAACCAGGTCCGTTCGGCGGGGTCGAGAAAGCCGAAGAGCTGCATGCTGTCGGTGCGGACCTGGAACTCGGTGTGGACCTCGACCGCCTCGCCGATCCGCGGGAAGCGCTGGAGTGTCGCCGGGGCGCAGTGGACGAGATAGCCGACGCCACCGACGTCGACGACCGCCGCGTCCTCGCTCACGGCGGCGACCCGGCCGCGGAGCAGGGCGATCACGAGGCCACTCCGGCCTTGCGGGCCGCGGCGGCCACGAGGCTGCCGGTGGCGGCGACATGGGCGTGGCAGATGGCGACGGCCAGCGCGTCCGTGGCGTCGAAGGCGAGCTCGCGGCAGCTCGGCAGCAGTACCTTCACCATGAGCGCCACCTGCTCCTTGCGGGCGGCACCGGTCCCCGTCACGGAGCGCTTCACCTGCTTCGAGGCGTATTCGGCGACCGGCAGGCCGGCGTGCGAGGCGGCCAGCAGCACCACGCCACGGGCATGGCCGAGCTTCAGCGAGCTCAGGGGGTTGCGGTTGACGACCGTCTCCTCGACCGCGGCGACGACCGCACCGCTGCCGGCGATCACGCCCGAGAGGCCCCGGTAGAGGTCGGCGAGGCGGTCGGCCAGGAGGTCGTCCGCGTCGCTGTGGACGACACCACCGTCGAGGAAGCGCAGGCCGCTGCCCTGGGCCTCGATCACGCCCCAGCCGGTGTGCCGGAGGCCCGGATCGAGCCCCAGGATCCGCATCAGCCGGCGAGCCGCGCCAGCACCGCGTCCGAGACTTCGAAATTGGCGACCACGCGCTGCACGTCGTCGCTCTCGTCGAGCGCTTCTAGCAGCTTCAGCAGCGACTCGGCGCGCTCGTCGTCGACCGGCACCATTGTCTGCGGCTTCCAGCTGAGGCTCGCCTGTTCCGGCGGGCCGAACCGCTCTTCGAGCGCGTCGCGCACGACACCGAGGTCGTCGGGCTCGCAGGTGATGTCGTGGCCCTCCTCGCCGCTCTCGCAGTCGGAGGCGCCGGCCTCGATCGCGGCCTCCAGCATCTGGTCGGCGGTGGCAGCGGCAGCGGGGTAGTGGATGCTGCCGACGCGGGTGAACTGGAAGCTGACGCTGTTCGTCTCGCCCAGCGCCCCGCCGTGCTTGCCGAACGTGGAGCGCACCTCGCTGGCCGTCCGGTTGCGGTTGTCGGTCAGCGCCTCGACGATGATCGCGACACCACCCGGGCCATACCCTTCGTAGCGGATCTCGTCGTAGCTCTCGCCGTCGCCGCCCTGACCGCGCTTGATGGCCCGCTCGATATTGTCCTTCGGCATGTTGGCGGCCTTCGCCGCCTGGACTGCCGCGCGCAGGCGCGGATTGGCGGCGGGGTCGGGCAGGCCCGCCTTCGAGGCGACCTGGATCTCGCGCTGGAGGCGCGTGAACAGCTTCGCGCGGACAGCATCCTGCTTGCCCTTGCGATGCATGATGTTCTTGAACTGGGAATGACCGGCCATGGTCTCTGGCGACTGCTCGAATTGCTCGGGGCGGCCGCTATAGCAGATACCTCCGACCGCCTGCCAGTCGGGCCGACCCCGTTTGCGATCCGTTAAGCCGTCGGCACTAGCCTCGCGCCAGCACGGCCCAAGGGACGCGACGCATGCGGTCCGATGAGAACCCCGCCCCGAGCGACGCCGACCGTCGCCTTTTCAACCGCTATGCCAGCGGTCTCGATGCGGAGATCGTCGGCGACGATGAGACCTGGGTCGGGCAACTCGTCGACCTCTCGATCGGCGGGGCCTGCGTCCTCGTGCCTGTCGAGACGTCCGCCGCCCTCGTGCCCGGTCTGCAGGTCACGCTGCGATCGACCGCCTTCGGCCTCGACGAGGGGATGCCGGTCGTCGTGCGGAGGCGGGGAACCGACCGGGTGCACCTTGCCTTCGCCCAGGACACCGAAAGCGAGCACCGATTGGCGCTGTTTCTCCTCGGCAGCGTCGAGGTTCCACCAAGAGGCGACGAAGGCGCGTCGGAAGCGGACTCAAGATAAATCAGAGTCTTAGCGGTTCATAGAATCCTATTGACTCTAAAGGGTTATTCCGGGAAGAATACATGCAACCGTCGGAGAATGGCCGAAGTTGCGCCGTCTCGCTGCCCCGTTAAGTCGAGACGCGGCTCTCTCTGACGATGCTCAGCTCTTTTCACAAAAACTTTAGAACAACAAAGAAGAGAACTTGCCCCTCTTTTGCGCGTTTCCGGTCATGAACGCGGAGGCAATCTCTTTGTCGCCGTATCCCGAGTAATTCGCTAAAATTGTATTCGTTTTCTTGACCGGTCTGTGGAGTTTTCGCCCGAGACGCGAGGCGGATACTCGAAACAGATTATTTTGGTGTTGCATTGTTCTGACAACTTGGTTAAGGTGCTCTTCGTCAAGTCAGACGGTGCCTCCCTCCCTCATTGCCCCCGACCGGTTCGCCGCTCGGGGGCTCTCTTTTAGCGAGGGCCCCGCGCAACGCGGCCTGCATCCGAGGACTTCCCGCATGACCGCTTCCACCCCGCTCCTTGAGCTCGATTGGCCCGTGTCACCGGTCGCCAACGACAATGTCGAAGCCCAGCAGCGGTGCGTGGTGCTGGAAGCGGACCTGCAGGCGCTGGAGCCCATGATCGGTGCTGCCGTCCTGGTCACGACGGCCTTCCGCCTGCGCGACGACGACGGGCTGGTGGCGAGCCTCCGTCATCTGACGGACGCGGTGGAGGCGTGGGAGACCCGCAACCGTCAGGACTGAGGCGTAGCCCGGGTCGGCTTGAACCCGGGCATCCAGGGTCCCACATGCGGCCGATCGGTGGCGTCCGGGCGAACCGGACACCCCGCCCGCATGTGAGGACAAATGGAGACCTCGCCGTCCTGGCACGGCACGACGATCCTGTCGGTGCGCCGTGGTCGGCAGGTGGTGCTGGCCGGCGACGGCCAGGTGAGCCTGCAGTCGACCGTCATCAAGCATAATGCCCGCAAGGTTCGCCGGATCGGCAGCGGCAACATCCTGGCCGGGTTCGCCGGCAGCACGGCCGATGCCTTCACCCTGCTGGAACGTCTCGAAGCGAAGCTGGAGCGTTTTCCGGGCCAGCTGACCCGGGCCTGTGTCGAGCTCGCGAAGGATTGGCGGACCGACCGCTATCTGCGGCGGCTGGAGGCGATGATGGCCGTCGCCGACGCCGAGGTTTCGCTCGTGCTGACGGGCAACGGCGACGTGCTGGAGCCCGAGGACGGGCTGATCGGCATCGGCTCCGGCGGCAGCTTCGCGTTGGCTGCGGCACGCGCCCTGATCGACATCGACGGGCTCAGTGCCGAGGACATCGCACGCAAGGCGATGCGGATCGCGGCCGACATCTGCGTCTACACCAACGACAACGTCATCATCGAGACGCTCGAGGCCCGATGACCGCCCTCACGCCACGCGAGATCGTCTCCGAACTCGACCGGTTCATCGTCGGCCAAGGGGCCGCGAAGAAGGCCGTCGCCCTCGCCTTGCGCAACCGCTGGCGCCGCCAGCAGCTGGACGAGGGCCTGCGCGACGAGGTGGTGCCGAAGAACATCCTGATGATCGGCCCGACGGGCTGCGGCAAGACCGAGATCGCCCGCCGCCTGGCGCGACTGGCGCAGGCACCGTTCCTCAAGGTCGAGGCCACCAAGTTCACCGAGGTCGGCTATGTCGGCCGCGACGTCGAGAGCATCGTCCGCGACCTCGTCGAGATCGCGCTCAAGCTGACGCGCGAGCGCCTGCGCAAGGAGGTCACCGCCCAGGCCGAGCTGAATGCCGAGGAGCGCGTGATCGACGCGCTGGTCGGCGGCACGGCCAGCAAGGAGACGCGCGAGAAGTTCCGCCGGATGCTGCGCGACGGGCAGCTCGCCGAGAAGGTGATCGAGATCGAGGTCCAGGACACCGGCGGTGGGCAGGTGCCCACCTTCGACATTCCCGGCATGCCCGGTGCGCAGATGGGCATGGTCAATCTCGGCGACATGCTGGGCAAGGCCTTCGGCCAGCGGACCAAGCGCAAGAAGCTGACCGTCGCCCAGAGCTACGAGATCCTGATGGCCGAGGAGAGCGACAAGCTTCTCGACCAGGAGCGGGTGACGCGCGAGGCGCTGCAGGCGGCCGAGCAGAACGGCATCGTCTTCATCGACGAGATCGACAAGATCAGCGCCCGCGAGGGCCGGATGGGGGCCGATGTCAGCCGCGAGGGCGTGCAGCGCGACCTGCTGCCCTTGATCGAGGGCACCACCGTCACGACCAAGCATGGGGCGGTGAAGACCGATCATATCCTGTTCATCGCGAGCGGTGCCTTCCACCTCAGCAAGCCGTCCGACCTGCTGCCCGAGCTGCAGGGACGCCTGCCGATCCGGGTCGAGCTCGATCCACTCAGTCGCGACGACCTCGCGCGCATCCTGGTCGAGCCCGAAGCCAGCCTCGTGAAGCAGTACGTGGCGCTTCTCGGCACCGAGGGCGTGCGGCTGGAGTTCGAGGAAGCAGGCATCCAGGAGCTCGCGACGCTGGCGCACGACATCAACGGCAAGGTCGAGAACATCGGCGCCCGCCGGCTGCAGACCGTGCTCGAGAAGCTGCTGGAGGACGTCAGCTACGGTGCGTCGGACCGGGGCGGCGAGACCGTGACGGTCGATGCCGCCTATGTCCGCAAGCATGTCGGCGACCTCGTCGCCGGGGCCGATCTCAGCCGGTTCATCCTGTAGCGGACCTACTCTCGAATCGGTCCTGTCACCGCTTCGAGCTGTGCCGCTGCTTCTGCTTCGAGACGGCGAACGCCCTGCTGCAGCGCTTTGCGCCAATGCGGGCCGCGCGCCATCGCATCGTCCCAGGCGTCGCGGAGCATGTCGGCCTGCCGGGTGGCGACAAGGGCCTGGATCAGGCTGCCGGCCTGGGCTGCGTCCTTCGCGGCCTTGAGGCGGCCGGCACCCGAACGGCGGCTGGCGACGATCAGCTTGTGCACGGCGTAGCGTTCCGGGGCCGGCACGTTCACGGCGATGCCGGGGCCGTGCAGGACGACGGTCGGTACCTCGCCGTAGAGCAGATAGTCGAGAAAGCGCAGCGGCTGGGCACCCAGACCCGGGATCGAGGGTAGGGGCAGCAGGTCGTCGCCGCGCTCGTCCGAGCCCTGGTGCGGGGTCAGGAGCTCGACCCGGTAGCCGCGGGCGTTGCGCAGCGTGCTGCTGAGCATGGGCGACTTCAACGATGGCACGGGGGTGAAGGTCGGGTCGACCTCCTGCAGCGTGTCGAGCAAGGGCTCGGCCGCGTCCTCCACACCGACGGCGATGGCGTGGAACTGGGCGATGTCGACGTCCTCGGTACGCATGGCGGCGGCCGGAAGATGCACGCCCAGCATGGCCGGGTAGCACTGATAGGCCACGGTGCCGACGAGGCAGGCGCGCAGGCGGAAGACGCCGGCCCGGGCGAGGGCGGCGATGATCTCGCCGGTGAAGGTATCGGGTGCCGGAAAGCCGGCGCGGCGGAGGGTGGAGACGAGCTGCCGGCGGCCACGGATGTCGGGCTGCAGGCTGCGATGGCGCTCGATCCGGGCGGTCAGTGCCGCCGTCGCCGGTCCGACATAGCGGACCCGGTCCTTGCCGGTCGCCCGGTTGTAGGCGCGATGGTACCAGTAATCGCGACCGTTCGTCGTCCGCAGCTCGAAGGTGCCGCCGGGCGGCAGGCCCTCGATCAGGCCGGCGTCCGAGACGCGCTCGGCAAGCTCGGCGAACAGAGTGACGAAGGCTGGATCGAAGGGCTCGGGCACGGGCGGCTTTGTGGAGTGAAAAGCGATTTCCCTCCACAAGACCTTATCCTGCGATCCGCCCTCGCTCAACCAGCCTGTCGGCGCCGACTCGTCAGGCCTTGTGTTCGGCCCTTACCGCTACGACCGCTCCGCCCAGGATGAGGACGGCACCGGCGATCGTCGCCAGCGACGGCACCTCACCGAAGAAGACGAGGCCCAATAGCGTCGCCCAGACGAAGGCGGTGTACTCGACGGAGCCCAGACGGCTGGCATCGGCGCGGCCATAGGCCCAGGCGAGGACGATGTGGCCGGCCGTGCCGAGCAGGCCGATCAGGGCGAACCAGAGCAGCAGGTTGCCGCTCACCGGGGTCCAGGACCAGACACCGAAGGGTGTCACGAGCAGCATCGCCGCGGCGTTCTGCAGGAAGACGATGGTCGGGATGCTGTCGCGGCCGGCACGCGCCTTCAGGCTCACCATCGAGATCGCATAGGAGCCGGCGGCGACGAGCGCCGCCAGCACGCCCCACACGGTGGAGGTACCCGACCGGTCGACCTCGCCCGCCAGCACGACGAGCACGCCGAGGAAGCCAAGGCCGATCGCCGCCCACACGCCGAGGCTCGGGCGCTCGTGCAGCGTCATCCGGGCGAGGAGGGCGATCATGATCGGCGCGGTGAATGTGAGCGCCAGGGTGACGACCAGTGGCAACGCCGACAGGGCGTAGAAGAAGCTGAAGGCCGTGGTGACGATGGCGACGGCGCGCAGAAGATGGGCGCGCAGCACCTCGCCGCGGGGCAGGTGCGCATGGGCACCGAGGAACAAGGGCAGTGCGTAGGCGACGCCGAAGGCATAGCGCAGGAAGACGATCTGCCAGGTCGGGACGTAGCCGGACACGGCCTTCACCGCCGCGTCCATGATCGACAGCAGGAAGACGCCGGCCATGGCCGCCAGCATGGGGGCCGCGGTGGGCGCCGCCTTGGTCGAAGTCTGCACGATGCACCTGACTGCCGATGCCGCCGCTATCGGCAGCGGACGAGGGCCAGCATGAAGACCACGGGACGGTGGTCGATGTCGATAGGCCGAGCCGAGATCAGGAGCCGCTGGGACGTGGCCAGACTACCGGGAACCAGTCGTCGCGGAGGCGCTGCCCCGGTTCCATGCCGTGGCCCGGAAATGGCGGCGAGGTGCGGCCGGGGCGAGCCACGTAGCGGGCGTCGTCGCCGACCCAGCGCAGCGAGAGCGCGCGGCGGCGGGCGGAGGTCGGATTCCCGCGGGCGCCGTGAACCGTGCGGAAGTCGAACAGCACCGCATCACCCGGCTCGAGCGGCCACTCCAGGACCCGGTGTCCAGGCTCACGATCGGGGTCCGGCACGGTCAGATAGTCGCCGGCCTCGGCGTAGAAGTTGCCGTCGTCGAGCCACCGCACCGGCAACACCCATTTGTCCCACCGATGCGAGCCGGCGATGACGCGCAAGGTGGCGTCCGTCACCGGATCGATCGGGATCCAGAAGCTGACCGTCTGCGTGCCGTCGACGAAGTAGTAGGGACCGTCCTGGTGCCAGGGTGTCGCCTTCTGAGTTCCTGGCTCCTTGATCAGGACGTGATCGTGGAAGAACTGGGCCGTGGCCGAGCCCATGGCCCTTGCCGCGATCTCGGCCGCCGGCGAATTGCGGACGACGTCGACGAATTCCGGGATGCGCTCCCAGTTGCAGTAGTCGTCGAAGAAGCTGCCGGGCTCGCCCGGCCGCACGCTCTGGGCGGCGTAGGGGCCGGGTTCGCGCAGGTTGCGCTCGATGCCGTCCGCGATCACGTCGACCCAGTCGCGGAAAACGCCGCGCAGGCATACCGCACCGTCCCGCCGGAACGCCGCGACCTCGTCGTCGGTCATGCGCGCTCGCGCAGTTTCTGGGCGTAGACGTTGATGATGAGCGCCAGGAGCAGGATCAGGCCGCGGATCAGGATCTTCAGGAAGCTGTCGATGTCGATGTGGTCGAGGCCGTTGTTGAGCACGCCCAGGACCAGGAGGCCCAGGATCGTGTTCGGGATGCCGCCGCGGCCGCCGAACAGGCTGGTGCCGCCGACGACGACGGCCGAGATCGAATCGAGCAGATAGTCGTCGAACTGGTTCTGCTGGGCACTGCCGAAATAGGCGACACCCAGCATGCCGGCGATGCCCGAGCAGACGGCCGAGATCACCATGACGGCGGCGATCACGAGGCGGACATTGACGCCCGCATACTCGGCCGCCTCGCGGTTGCCGCCCACCATGTACACGTAGCGGCCGAAGCGCGTGTAGGTGAGCACGAGATGGCCGACGAGAAGGAAGAGCACGGCCACGACGACCACGGTCGAGAACGGCCCGAAGGTGCCGGAGCCCAGCCACTTGATGGCCGGCGGCACGGCGTAGGCGATCTGCCCGCGGACGAGCAGGGCGCAAATGCCGGCCCCGATCTGCAGCATCGCCAGCGTCATGATGAAGGACGGGATGCCGATGATCGTCACACCGACGGCGGTGATGACGCCCAGCGCCGCTGCCGTGAGCAGGGCCAGGATGATGGCGAGCCAGCCGGGCAGCGGCAGGTTCGCGATGTTCACGTAGGATTCCTGGAGCGTGAAGAACGCGACGGTGATGCCGGCGACGTTGGCGATCGCGGCGACGGAGAGGTCGATCTCGGCGGTCAGGATGACGAAGGTGAGGCCGGTCGCGATGATCGCCGTGATCGAGACCTGGCGCAGCACGTTGCCCAGATTGTCGACCGTCGCGAAGGACGGGCTCAGCGCGCAGAACACGGCCACGAGGAAGATCAGGGTGACCAAGGGGGCCAGATTGGTCAGCTGGTGGGTGAACCAGCCGCTCCAGCCGGCGGACGGGGTACCCCCGACGGTCGGTGCCTCGGACGCCATGCGCTACCTCATGCTGCGGCGAGCAAGCGGTCCTTGCTCACCGTCTCGTTCCTGAATTCGCGGGTGATGGTGCCCTTGCGCAGCACGATGATGCGGTCGGCCAAGGCCATCACCGTCTCGGGCTCGGCCGAGGCGACGACGATGCCGACCCCCTGCGCCTTCAGCCCGCGCACGATCTTCACGACGTCGTCCTTCGCACCGACGTCCATGCCGCGGGTCGGCTCGGCCAGGATCAGCACGCGCGGCATGTGCGTCAGCCAGCGCGCCAGCGCCACCTTCTGCTGGTTGCCGCCGGAGAGCTTCCGAAGCTCGGGCTCGACCGAATAGGGCCGGATGCGCAGCCGGTCGACATGGCCCTGCGCGATCTCGCGCTCCTTCTTGGGTCGCAGGAGGAGGCGGCCGATCCGCTCGAGGATGCTGATCGAGATGTTCTTGTAGACGGGCTCGTAGGCGAACAGCATCGAGCGCCGGCTCTCGGGTACCAGTGCTATGCCGGCCTGCTTCGCCCGCGACGTGCTGGTCAGCTTCAGCGGTTGCCCGTCCAGGCTGACGCTGCCCTGCTCGGGCACCAGCTTGCCCATCAGGGAGCGGGCGAGGTCGAGCTGGCCCGAGCCCATGAAGCCGTAGAGCCCCAGCACCTCACCGGCCCGGACCTGCAGCGAGACGTCGGTGAAGGCTCCCTTGCGGGTCATGCCGCGGCCTTCGAGCACCACCGGCGCACCCTCGGGGCTCGCGAGCTGGACGCCGTCGCCTTCGAGGACCTCTTCCAGCTCCTCGTGGCCGCGGCCGATCATCCGCTCGATGACCCAGTGCTTGTCGATCGAGGAGGCGTCCTCGGTGGCGATCCGCCGGCTGTTGCGGAAGACGGTCACCCGGTCGGAGACCTCGAGCACGTCTTCCAGGAAGTGCGAGATGAAGACGAAGCTGGTGCCCTGGCCCTTCAGCCGGCCCAGCACGTCGAACAGGCGCTTGATCTCGGGCGGGGACAGCGCCGAGGTCGGCTCGTCCAGGATGATGATCCGCGCCCCGCTGAAGAGGACGCGGCCAAGCTCGACCAGCTGCTGCAGGCCGAGAGGCAAGCGCCCGGCTTCGAGGCCCGGATCGATGTCGATGCCGAGGCGCTGCAGATGGTCCTTCGCCTCGCGCGCCATCGCCCGCCAGCGCACGACGCCCGCACCGTTGGTCGGCTGGGTGCCGAGGAACACGTTCTCGGCCACCGTCAGCGACGGCACGATCGAGAGTTCCTGGTGGACCATGCCGATGCCGGCGGCCAGCGCATCGCGGGCGGACCGGAAATGTACCGGCCGCCCGTCGATCCGCATCTCGCCGTCATACTCGGTGTGCACGCCGGCGATGATCTTCATCAGCGTCGACTTGCCGGCGCCGTTCTCGCCGACGAGGCCATGAACCTCGCCGGCGCGAAGGGCGAAGTCGACGCCCGTCAGCGCCGTGACGCCGCCGAAGGTCTTGCCGATCCCGGCAAGCTCCAGGATCGGCGTCACCGGCTCCGCTGTCGCGTTCACTCCCCGACGATCAGATCAGGAAGTGCTTCTGCATCCACAGCATGCCTTCGGCGTTCGGCTTCGTGACGACCGGGCCGTCGGTGATGACGTGCTTCGGGATGCCGCCCGGGCCGGTCTTCTCGCCCGTCAGCACCGCCGCCACGCCGGCCACGATCGAGCCGCCATGGATGCGGCAGGACGGGTTGCGGACGGTCGCCAGCATGCGGCCGTCGATGACCGCCTCGATGGCTGGCGGCATGGCATCAACGCCGCCCAGCAGGATGCCCTCGCGGCCACGCGCCTTGATCACGTTGTAGGCCGCGAGCGCCATGTCGTCATTGTGGAAGAAAGCGGCGTTGATGTCCGGATACTTGGTCAGCAGGCTGTCCCAGATCCGCGAGACCTTGGTGACGTCCCAGTCGGCCGGCTGCTCGTCGAGCACCTTGATGTCGGGATACTTGTCGACGACCGAGTGGAAGCCCTTGGCACGGCCCTGAGCACCGGTGTGGCCCAAGGCACCCTGGGTCATCACGATGTTGCCCTTGCCGCCCATCGCGTCGACCAGCGCCTGGGTCACCGAGGCGCCCATGAACTCGTTGTCGGGGGCGAGGAAGCTGTGGACGTTGATCTGATCCAGCGGGGCGATCAGCGTGTCCATGTCGAGCACCGGGATGCCGGCGTCGATCATCTTCTTCACGGGATCGGTCAGCGTGCCGATGCCGAAGGCCTGGATGGCGACGAAGTCCCACTTCTGGGAGGCCATGTTGTCGATGGCGGCACGCTGCTTCGTGGCGGAAAGCTCGCCGTCGAACCACGTCACCTCGACGTTGAACAGCTTGCCCCAGAACTCGGCCGCCTGCTTGCCCTGGGCGCACCAGGTCGCCTGCAGACCGGCGTTCGAGAACGCGGCCTTCAGTGGCTTCTCGGAGCGGCCCATCTCCTCGGCCATCGCGGACGCGATCAGCGGGTCGAAGCCGAAGCCGCCCAGCATGGCGGCGGCCGCCACGCTCGAGCCCGTGACCTTGCGGACGAAATCGCGACGGGTCTCCGGAGACACCTTATCCCCAGTGCTCATCCCTGACCTCCCTGTAGGTTTCTCGGGGCGAAAAGCAGGCGCAACATGGCTAGCTTTGCCCGTATTGGCAATCCTCAGACCTTTGTCTCCGCCACCGCGAAGACGCGGCGGAACGGGAAGAGGGTCCGCCCGTCGGGCAGAGGCGGATAGGCCTCGCGCAGGCGGCGCTTGTAGCTCTCGACGAAGCCGCCTGCATCGTCGCCCAACGCCGCGAGAAAGGGACGGAGGGCGGCTCCGCTCGTCCACTCGAAGACGGGGTCGGGCCCGCTGAGGACGTGAACGTACTCCGTCTCCCACGCCTCGACATGGGCGGCATGGGGCAGGAGCAGCGTCGCGTAGTGGCTGGCGGGGTGGACCGACGCGATGCCGCGCACGGTAACCAGCGCGTCACGCCAGGGCCCGGCCTGCTCCGCCTGCAGGATCGCCTGATGCGAAGGTGCCGCGTGGTTGCGGGGCATCTGCACGGCCAGCGTGCCGCCCGGCGCCAGCAGCCGAAGCCAGTGCAGCATGATCGAATCGTGGTTCTCGACCCAGTGCAGGGCGGCGTTCGAGACGACGAGATCGGGCGCCTCCTCCGGCTCGAAGATCTCGATGTCGGTGCAGAGAAATTGGGCCGTCGGGACGGCGGCCTCGGCCTTGGCCAGCATTTCGCGCGAGCTGTCGATGCCCAGGATGCGGGCTTCGGGCCAGAACGCTGCGAGCAAGGTCGTGACCTGCCCGCCGCCGCACCCCAGATCGACGATGAAGGCGCGCTCGCCGCCCGTGACACGGCTCAACAGATCGATCGCCGGCTGCAGCCGCGGCTGCGCGAAACGCTCGTACTGCTCCGGGTTCCAATTGCTCGCCACGACACCCCGTGCCACAGACCCGGCCAGTCGCCAGCTTGGCCCTGCAACCCGCCACCTGCAAGCACCGCCAGCCACATCAGGTCGAGCATGATCAGCATGAACCGTCGGGCCTTCGTCGTCGCCGGGTTGCTCAGCGCCGTCGGGCGACCGGCCTCGGCCGCTCCCGTCGACCTCGGACCGGATCTCGACAGGTTCCGGCGAACCAACGGCTTCCCGGGTGTGACCGCGATCGTGGTGCGGCGCGGCCAGGTAGTTGCGCAGGGAGTCGCCGGCGTGCGGGCCGCCGGCGGCAGCGACGCGGTCCGGCTCGGCGACCCGTTCGTCATCGGCTCCTGCGGGAAGGCGATCACCGCGACGCTGGCGGCCCGTCTGGTCGAGGCAGGGAAGATTCTGTTCGGGTCGACACTCGAAAGCGTGTTCCCCGACCTCCGGGGGATCATGCGACGGGAGTACCGGGCGGTCACGCTCGAAGCCCTGCTGGCGCATCGCTCCGGCCTGCCCGACTGGCCACCGGGCTTTTCGATAGGCCTCAGCGGCACGCCAGCGGAGCAGCGCCGTCGCCTGCTGCCGCTGGCGCTGCAACTTCCGCCCGTCGGGACGCCGCTCCGTGACTACCGCTATTCGAGCGTCGGCTACGCCGTCGCTGGTGCCATGCTGGAAAAGGTCACGGGCGAAGCGTTCGAGTCGCTCACGCAGAAGCGGGTCTTCGCGCCGCTCGGCATGGGGTCCGCCGGATTCTTCGCTCCGACCGGCAATGCGCCGCGTGGGCACACCGCGAGCGGCCAGCCTGTCGCCGCCTCGTCGTCATTGTACCCGCCGCGTGCGGGCAGTCCGGCTGGGCTCTACCACGTCAACATGGCGGACTGGGTTCGTTTCGCCCGGGTACATCTGGGCCTCGGACCCGCCGGATTCCTCTCGGCGTCGACCTTGACCCGCCTGCAGCGGCCCTGGCCCGGCGGCGGCGAGCGCTATGCGCTGGGCTGGCATGTCCGCAGCCGAAGCTACGGCACCGAGCTCAGCCACAATGGCAGCGACGGACTGTGGTCGGCGCAGGCGACGCTGGTGCCGGGCAAGGACCATGCGATCCTGCTCGCCACCAACATCCTGAACGCCCGCGCCGCGGAGGCCGCGGACGCGCTGCGCGACTCGCTCCGAGGGCGGTTCCCGGCGACTTAGGCGGCCATCCGCTTCTTCATGTCCTGGTCGAGGGTGTCCAGGAACTGCTCGGTCGTCATCCAGGGCTGGTCGGGGCCGATCAGGATGGCGAGGTCCTTCGTCATCCGGCCGCTCTCGACGGCAGCGACGCAGACCTCCTCCAGCGCTTTCGCGAAGGCTTCGACGTCCGGGGTGCCGTCGATCCGGCCGCGATAGGTGAGGCCGCGTGTCCAGGCGAAGATCGAGGCGATGGGGTTGGTCGAGGTGGCCTTGCCCTTCTGGTGCTCGCGGTAATGGCGGGTCACCGTGCCGTGGGCGGCCTCGGCCTCGATCGTGCCGCCGTCCGGGGTCATCAGCACCGAGGTCATTAGGCCGAGCGAGCCGTAGCCCTGGGCCACCGTGTCGGACTGCACGTCACCGTCATAGTTCTTGCAGGCCCAGACATAGCCGCCCGACCACTTCATGGCGCAGGCCACCATGTCGTCGATCAGCCGATGCTCATAAGTGAGCCCCTTCGACTTGAACTGGGCGGCGAACTCCTGGTCGAACACCTCCTGGAACAGATCCTTGAAGCGGCCGTCATAGGCCTTGAGGATCGTGTTCTTGGTCGAGAGGTAGAGCGGGTAGTCGCGCTGCAGCGCGTAGTTCATCGAGGCGCGGGCGAACTCGCGGATCGAGTCGTCGAGATTGTACATGGCGAGTGCGACGCCCGAGCCCGGGAAGTCGTAGATCTCGTGCTGGATCGGGGCGGAGCCATCGGCGGGCACGAAGCTGATCGTCAGCTTGCCCTTGCCCGGAACCTTGAAGTCTGTGGCGCGGTACTGGTCGCCGAAAGCGTGACGGCCGATGACGATCGGCTGCGTCCAGCCGGGCACCAGCCGGGGCACGTTGCTGCAGATGATCGGCTCGCGGAAGATGGTCCCGCCCAGGATGTTGCGGATGGTGCCGTTCGGCGACTTCCACATCTTCTTGAGCTTGAACTCCTCGACGCGTTGCTCGTCGGGGGTGATCGTGGCGCACTTCACGCCGACATTGTGCTTCTTGATCGCCTCGGCGGCGTCGATCGTCACCTGATCGTTGGTGGCATCGCGGTGCTCGATCCCGAGATCGTAGTAGAGAAGATCGACGTCGAGATAGGGCAGGACGAGCTTGTCCTTGATCATCGCCCAGATGATCCGGGTCATCTCGTCGCCGTCGAGCTCGACGATCGGATTCTTGACCTTGATCTTCGCCATTCACGATCTCCGTGCCCGGTCCGGGCGCCCCGCCATTCGTCCGCGCGCCTTCTAGGTGAGCCTTCGCCGACGCGGCAAAGCGGTGCCGCGTCGCAGCAAGTCAGGGCCGGGAGGGCGCAGCTCCCGGCAGCTCGTCACGGTAGCGGCTCCAGTGGCGAACGATCTCGTTCACGACCGGGCTGCCGACCCGGTAGGCCGAGTCGAGCGAGGGCTCGAAGCCGGCATAATCGCCGTCGTTGACGAGGGCGAGGCTCTGCGCCGCCGAGATGCCGGGAAACTGCATCGACGGATTGCTCGCCGTCCGCAGCACGAGGAAGCGTCGCGCGTCCACCTTGCCGGCGGCGGCCAGGGACCGCAGCGCCAGGGCCGTGCCCGTATCCTCCTGTGCCGTCGTGGCGAAGGTTCCCCGTCCGCCCGTCCAGTAGCCGAGCCAGCGGCGCGCCCACTCCGTCATCAGCCGTCCGTGCCAGAACGTCATCGAGGCCACATTGTCGCCGCGCAGGACGAAGGGCGGTCGCCTCGCACCCGGAAAGTCGGCGTAGAGCCGGCGCACCCGGCGCAGGCCCGGCGTGTCGAGCAACTCGACGTCGCGGGTCAGGCTGTAAGCCCAGCTCACCAAGCCGGGGTCGAGATGGAACACCGCACCCGACGTGTCGGGGCGCGGCTTCTGGTAGGGCCGGTCGCGGTCGAGCGGGGTATAGCCCGTCGACCAGTCATCGGGGATCTCGCGGGCGTCGATCTCGTGCGCCAGATCGCCATCCACGAGCCATTCCGCCCAGGCGGCCGAGCCCAGCGACATGACCCTGGGGTCGGCCCCTGCGATGCCGGCCACGATCCAGTAGGTCCGGCGAAAATCGAACCTCGGATCCATACCGAGCGCCATGATGGACGACGCCGAATGGGCCGTGCCGACACCCGTCACGATGCCGAGCACGCGCTTGTCGGCGTTGTAGCGCAGCGGCCGGTAGCCCTGCGGGAAGGGCAGCGTGCGGGGCAGCGGGAAGCGCTCGACCCAGGCCTGCAGCTCGCCGGGGTCGTCGCCGCTTTCGTGCCCGAGCTCGAACATGGTGACGACGACGACGCGGACCGGGATCGGCTCGGCGGCATCCCCCGCCCTGACGAGGAGCGCCAGTGCCAGTGCGCTGGCGAGGGCGAGAAGCCGCTGGAAGTTCATATCGTTCCCGCGCGGCCCGTCACTGCAGCCAGATCGGATCATCGAGCTTGGCCACGAATGCGGCGTGAGCGGCCAGCTCTTCCGCACTCGGCGCATGCGGCCGCGGTGCCCGCGGTGTCCGGGCCGCGATGGCGCCCATAACGGCAGAGGCGCGCTGCGCCGTCAGTCCGAGATCTGTCTGCCGGCCGCCCAGGAGGTGCAGGTAGACCTCGGCCAGGAGCTGGCAGTCGAGGAGCGCGCCGTGCAGCTGTCGCGCCGAGTTGTCGACGCTGAACCGCTTGCAGAGCGCGTCGAGGCTGGCGGGAGCGCCCGGGAACTTCCGCTGCGCCAGCTGCAGGGTGCAGAGTGCTTTCGACGCGTGCCACGCCTCGCGGCCGAGCCGCTTCAGCTCCGCATTCAAGAACCGCATGTCGAACGCGGCGTTGTGGATGACGAGCCGGCTGTCGCCGACGAACTCCAGCATCTCGTCGGCCATGATCGCAAAGGCCGGGTGCTCGGCCAGGAACTCGGCGCTGAGCCCGTGGATGCGGAACGCCTCCTCCGGCATGTCGCGCTCGGGATTGACGTAGACGTGGAAGTGCTTGCCCGTCGGGATGTGGTTGACGAGCTCGACCGCGGCGATCTCTACGACCCGATGTCCCTGGTCGGGATCGAGGCCGGTCGTTTCGGTGTCGAGGACGATCTCGCGCACCAGGCTCATGCGTGCACTCCATGGCGTAACCAAGCCGTGGGCCAGGCGGCGGGCCGGACCCGCGACAGGTCCGCCAGCACCTGTCCGATCTGGCCGGCGAGGTAACCGCGGTCGCTGCCCGAAGCCAGGACATAGTCGGCGCGGCGACGCTTCTCCGCATCCGGCAGCTGCTTGCCCCTGATCTGGTCGAGCCGTGTCCGTGTCATGCCCGGCCGACGAAGGGCCCGCATGGTCTGGACCTCACGATTGGCGCTGACGACCGCCACCCGGTCCACACGGTGCTCGCCGTCGGTCTCGAAGAGAAGCGGGATGTCGAGCACGGCGACCGACACGCCGGCGCGACTGCAGCGCCGCAGGAACCTGCCCTCGGCGGCGCGGACCAGCGGATGCACGATCTTCTCGAGGCGGGCCAGTGCCGGCGCATCGCCCATGACGCGCTGGCCGAGCCGGACCCGGTCGATGGCACCTTCCGGTGTGCGCGTTCCTGGAAACGCCTGCTCGACCGGTGCGACGGCCGCTCCGCCCGGTGCGAAAAGCGCGTGGACGGTGGCGTCCGCGTCGAAGACCGGCACACCGAACGCCCTGAACATGGCGGCCGCCCGGCTCTTGCCCATCGCGATCGAGCCCGTGAGACCCAGGATCAGCATCAGCGCGGCACCACGTCGTGCTCGCGCAGGAACGCCAGCACGGGCAGCAAAGGCAGGCCCAGCACCGTGAAGAAGTCGCCTCGGACACTCGCCATGAGCTGGGCGCCCAGACCTTCGAGCTGGTAGGAGCCGACCGACTGCAGGACGGCGTCGCCGGCATTGTCGAGGTAGGCGTCGAGGCAGGCATCGCTGAACGGACGCATCCGGACCTCGGCGGCCTCGACATGATGCCAGATCCTGCTGCCGCCCAGAAACGCGACGGCTGCGCTGAGGAGACCGTGCTGGCGGCCGCGCAACCGAACGAGCTGGGCGCGCGCCTGCTCGCGGTCGGTCGGCTTTTCCAGCCAGTCGCCGTCGAGGTCTAGGATCTGATCGGCACCCAGAACGATGCAGTTCGATGCCACCCGCGCGCTGACGGCCTGCGCCTTCAGAGTGGCCAACGTCGTCGCCGCCTCCGCACTCGAGACGCCTTCGGCCTGGAGCGCCTCGCGCACCGAACTCTCGTCGATAGTGGCGTCCGCCGTCGTGAACACGAGACCGGCCGCTTCGAGCATGCGAGCGCGTGCCGTGCTGCGCGACGCGAGGACGAGCGGCGGGGCACCTTCCACCACGAGCCTCACGCGGGCAGCCGCATCAGCGCGCGCAGGCCGCCGCGCGAGGAGGATCCGAGCTCGATGTCGCCGCCGTGGCCGAGCACCACGTCGCGCGCGATGGTGAGCCCGAGGCCCGTGCCGTCGTCGTCGGGCGAGCGCGGCTCGAGGCGGAAAAAGGGCTGGAACACCTGGTCCCGATAGGCCTCGGGTATGCCCGGCCCGTCGTCGTCGACGGCGATCTCGACTGAATCGCCCTTCTTGTGGGCGCTGATACCGATCCACTGGGCATAGCGTGCCGCGTTGTCGACCAGGTTGGCGAGGCAGCGGCGGAACGCGTTGGGGCGCAGCGGAAGGATGATCGCGCGGTCCATGTCGATGTCGAGCGTCACGCCGCCCCGCTCCGCACGCTGGCGCATGCTCTCCAGGATCGGGCGCAAGGCAGTCGGCTCGACCGCTTCCCGCCCTTCGCCGCGGGCGAAGGCCAGATACTCTTCGACGAGCCGGCTCATCTCGTCGACGTCGTTGCGCAAGCCGGTCAGCACCGTGTCGTTGTCGGAATCGAGCAGCTCCAGCTCCAGCCGCATGCGGGTCAGCGGTGTGCGCAGATCGTGACTGACCGCGGCCAGCATCTCGGTGCGCTGGCCGATATGGCGCAGGATGCGGTGGCGCATCAGGTTGAAGGCATGGGCCGCCTGCCGGATCTCGAGAGCACCTCGCGGCTGGAAATCGCCGACGTCGCGGCCCTTGCCGAAGCTGTCGGCGGCGTCGGCCAGTTCGCGGATCGGGCGGATCTGCAGCAGCAGGAAATAGAGGGCCAAGAGCGAGAGCACGAGCGAGGCGCCCACCATCCACATTGCCAGCAGCCATGCTGTCGTGCTCGTGACCCGCTTGCGGGCGGCCAGGACGCGAAGCACCCCGTCCTTGAGCTGGACATAGACGGCCACGCGACCGGGCTGGTCGGTACGGAGGTCGATGGCGAAGGGCTGCTGCAGCCGCTCGGCGAATGCCTCGTAGATCTTGTTGTCTATGTGCCCGAGATCGGTGTCGATGCCCGCCTGGGCCACGGCGTCCTCGAGCCGGGCACCGGGCTCGAGCGAGATGCCGAGGTCCGTGTTCCGGCGCACCGCCTCCATCGCGGCGTCCTTCGCCTCGGTGGCGTCCGCCTGGTCCAGCATCTCGATCAGCAGCGACACCTCGCCGGCCACGCCGAAGGCGAGCCATCGGGTCACCGTATCCCAGTGCCGGTTATAGAAGACGTAGGTGAGGACGAGCTGCAGGATGACGAGCGGGACGACGACGATCAGCAGCGAACGGGCGAACAGCGTCCGCGGAATGAACGAGCGGTTGACGAAGCGCCGGACCTTGGCCAGCACGGCTCAGCTTCCCGGCCGCAACGCGTAACCGGCCCCTCGCATGGTGATGATGTAGCGCGGCTGGCGAGGGTCGTCGTCGAGCTTGCGCCGCAGTCGCGCCATCTGCACGTCGACAGCGCGATCCGAGCCCACCACGCGGGCACGGTCGCCGAGCTCGGCACGGCTGACGGCCCGCCCGGGCTTCGTCGCCAGTGCCGTGAGCAGCTGCAGCTCGCCCGTCGTCAGATGGACGATCTCGTCGTCCTTCTTCAGCTCGCTGGTGGCGCGGTTGAACGAGAACGGGCCGAAGCGGACGACGTCGTCGGTCCGCTGCTGCTGCACGCGGCGCAGGATCGTGGCGATCCGCAGGAGCAGCTCGCGGGGCTCGAACGGCTTCGGCAGATAGTCGTCGGCACCGGCCTCCAGACCGGCGATGCGGTCCTCCGAGCCGCCGCGGGCGGTCAGCAGCAGGATCGGCACGTCGCTCTCGCGGCGCAGCTCGCTCGTGAGCGACAGCCCGTCCTGTCCCGGCATCATGATGTCGAGCACGACAAGGTCGAACTGCATGTTGGCGAGACGCGCCTTGGCATCGGCCGCGTTGACGGCCGACGAGACCATGTAGCCGCTCTGGACGAGGTACCGGTCCAGCAGCTGCCGTAGCCGGAGGTCGTCGTCGACGACCAGGATGTGCGGCGCCTCGTCGTTCACCGGCCGGGTGTCCGTTGCGGCAAGGTCGGCGTCTCGCTCAGCAGCTCGGCCAGCACCCGCTCGAAGCCCTCGACGGCGGCTGCTCCGGCGTTCTTGAACGCCATGCGCAGTCGGCGTTTCTGGGCGGCGTGGATGGCGCCGAGCATCGCCGACGCTTTCGAGGTCAGGCGTAACGGGCGGGTGCGGCGGTCTGCCGAGCCCGCACCCTGTTCGAGCAGGCCGGCGGCCACGAGCTCGCGCACGTGTCGGGAGAGGGTCTGCTTGCGCTGGCCAAGGACGGCGCTGAGCTCGGCCAGCGTCATTCCGGGCCGCCGCTCGACGACGAAGAGGGTGCGGTGGTCGGTCTCGTCGAGTCCGCCCCGGTCGAGCAGGTCGGCGGCGTCAGCGAGCCTACGCAGGTCGGCCATGAAGAGGAGTTCCAATCCACGGTCGAGCTCCTCCTCGCGCAGGAAAAGGGGGTTCGGTGTCGGCATGGGTTCTACGCAGCAACGCGCGGGTCCGTTCGTTGACGGATATGAACCCCGATGCTAGCGATCACAATCCTTTGCCGGGCCCTCGCAGCCCGAGCACTTCCGTGTAGGCCACCCCGATGACGAAGCTGATACCGTACGACGACCGTGACGGATACATCTGGTTCAATGGCGAGATCGTGCCGTGGCGGGACGCCAAGGTGCACGTACTCACCCACGGTCTGCACTACGGCAGCTGCGTATTCGAGGGCGAGCGCTGCTACGATGGCCGCGTCTTCAAGAGCCGCGAGCACAGCCAGCGCCTGATCGACAGCGGCAAGATCCTGGGCTTCGACGTGCCCTACAGCGTCGACCAGCTCGACGCTGCCAAGGCCGCCATCATCGCCAAGATGGGCTTCAAGGACTGCTACGTCCGCCCCCTTGCGTGGCGCGGGTCGGAGCAGATGGGCGTGTCCGCCCAGCAGTCGCACATCAACGTCGCGATCGCCGTGTGGGAGTGGGGTGCGTATTACAGCGACCTGCGCCTCACCCGTGCGGTCTACGACCGGCCGGCGCCGAACACGGCCCCGGTGCACGCCAAGGCCGCCGGCCTCTACATGATCTGCACGATCAGCAAGCACGCCGCCGAGGCCCGCGGCTTCGGCGATGCGCTGATGCTCGACTATCGCGGTTATATCGCCGAGACGACGGGGGCGAACATCTTCCTCGTCATGAACGGCGAGATCCATACGCCGCTGGCCGACTGCTTCCTGAACGGCATCACGCGCCGGACCGTGATCGGGCTCGCCAAGGCCCGCGACATTCCGGTGATCGAGCGGCACATCACGCCGGACGAGCTGCCGCTGGCGCAGGAGTTCTTCGTCACCGGCACGGCCGCCGAGGTGACGCCGGTACGCGCGGTGGACGATCTGAACTTCCAGCTCGGTCCGATCACCCGGCAGCTCGTGGACGACTTCAAGGCGGCCACCCGAGCGCTGCCCAAGGCAGCTTGAGCCTCGCCGCGAGCGGGTCGGGCGGCGACGCCGTCCCGACCCTGTCCGTCTGCGTGTTCTGCGGCTCCCGCATGGGTGCCGATCCGGCCTTCGCGCAGCTCGCCCGTGATTTCGGCCGCATGCTGGGCAGCCGGGGCTGGCGTCTCGTCTATGGCGGCGGGGCGGTCGGCCTCATGGGCGTGGTGGCCGACGGCAGCCTGTCCGCCGGCGGCCAGGTGTTGGGAATCATCACGCGGCGCCTGCTCGACCGCGAGGTCGGCAAGTCGGACCTGACCGAACTCGTCGTCACCGAGACGATGTTCGAGCGGAAGGCCGCCATGATGGCGGCCTCAGACGCTTTCGTCGCCCTGCCGGGCGGTTTCGGCACCTTCGACGAGATCCTGGACGCCATCACGCTGCGCCAGCTCGGCTATCACCAGAAGCCGGTGTTGCTGCTCGACCATGCCGGCTTCTGGGACCGCTGGCTGGCCCTCGGCCGGCACGTCGTCGAGGCGGGCTTCGCCGATCCCTCGGCACTCGATCTGGCGCAGGTGGTGCCCGACATCGCGTCGGGCGCCTCCGCGCTGGAGGCCGAGGCCCAGCGGCTGGGCCTCGCCGCCGCCTGAGACCGTGTCAGGCGGTGCCCGCCACCGGCTGATCCTGCATCTGCATCCGCCGCCGGTAGAGGGCCACGAAGTCGATCGGGTCCAGCATCAGCGGCGGGAAGCCGCCGTCGCGCGTGCAGTCGGCGATGATCCGGCGCGCGAATGGGAACAGGAGGCGCGGGCACTCGATCAGGACGAGGGGCTGCAGGCTCTCGTCGGGAATGTTGGCGAGCGCGAACAGCCCGCCATAGGACAGCTCCAGCATGAAGAGGCTCGTCTCGCCCGACTTGGCGTCGACGCGGATGTCGATCACCACCTCGTACTGGCCGTCGCCCGTCTGGTTGGCGTTGGCCTCGACGCCGATCTGGATCTCGGGCCGCGCGTTCTGGGCCATCCCGCCCGGTGCGTGCGGGTTCTCGAAGGACAGGTCCTTGACGTACTGGGTCAGGATGGAAAGGCGCGGACCGGGCGGCAGATCCCCGCCCGCGGCGTTGCCCTGTTGATCGGTCATGTCGACGACTCCCTCGCGGTATCTCGTTCAGGTGCTGGTCAGGTCGAGCCGGATGGTCTGCGCGTTGTGGAGCTCCGCACCGGTCAGTGCCCGGATGAACCCCCAGTGGGTGACGACCAGCGTGCGCTCTGCGTCCGCCCGCTCGCGCATCCGGCTGCGGAACCGCTCGCAACGCTGAAGCAGGCTATCATTGCTCTCGATCGCTCCGCCCCACCACAGCGGGTCGAGACCGGCGAAATCGAGCTCGGGCCATTCGCGGGCCAGGATCTCGGGTGCACTTCCCTGATCGCAGCTGAAGGCGCAGCGCTCGCGCACATCGGGATCGATCGAGATCGGAAGCTGCAGCGCGCCCGCGAAGATCGTCGCCGTCTGGAGCGCCCGCCGATAGGGGCTGGCCACGATCCGCGTCAGCTCTTCGCCGCGAAGTCCGTCGACCGCAGCCTCGGCCTGATCGCGGCCCGCCGGCGTCAGGGGCGGGTCGTGCAGTCCCATGTCGATGCGGGACGGGCCGAAATGCAGGTTCCATTCGGATTCGGCGTGGCGGACGAGAAGGGTCATCGAGCTTCCTGCGACCGGTCCGGCCGCCGTCGGGTGGTGGGCTTCTAATGGGCGGGGCTCGGCGGAGGCAAGGCCGCCACGCCGCGTCGACAGGGTGGGGACGGCAGGGTAGTTTGTTTTTGCCGGTGGCTGCTTATATCATCACGAACCAAGCAGGTCGCTCCGGCCCACACGTCGGCCTCGACCTTCGATGACTCGCCCTTTGGATCGAGCCGGCTAGCGGTGCCCGCATAGAGATGTCCGACGGCTTCTATCTCGACATTCTGTTCTTCGCGATGGTGGCTGCCTTCATCGCGTTTCGGCTGCGATCCGTGCTGGGCCGCAAGACGGGCCAGGAACGGCGTCGTCCCTCGACCCTTGCGCCGAGGCCGGCCAAGGTCGGCGGCGACAATGTCGTGCCGATTCCCGAGCGCGTCGGCGCGCCGCCGCCCGTACCCGAGGACCGCGCCATCGCGGAGTTGGCCGACGGCGACGTCAAAGACGAGCTCACCCAGATACGCGGGGCCGACGCCTCGTTCGACCTGAACGGCTTCCTGCAGGGTGCGAGAGCCGCGTTCGCCATGATCGTCGAGGCCTATGCGAAGGGCGACAAGGACGCGCTCCGCCCGCTGCTCTCCGATGCGGTCTACGGCCAGTTCGCAGGTGCTATCGACCAGCGCGTGCAGGCCGGGGAGACCCTGACGACCGAGCTGGTTGCCACGCGCTCGGCCGATGTCGCCGGTGCCGCCATGAACGGCCCCTTCGCCCGCGTCACCGTCCGCTTCGCCAGCGAGCAGATCAACGTCACCCGCGACCGCGACGGGCAGGTCGTCGATGGCGATCCGAAGCGGATCGAGGAGGTCGTCGACCTCTGGACCTTCGAGCGCGACACGCGCTCGCGCGACCCGAACTGGGAACTGGTCGAGACGAGGGCGCCGAGCTGAGGCGTCGGCCGGGCCGCGGCTGCGGCCTCGTCTTTCTCGTTCTCCTGCTCGCCGTCGCGGGCTGCAAGCCGAAGCCTGAAAAGCCGTCCGAGGCCACGCTCGTCCTCGAACCGACGAAGTTCGCGCATCTCGACGACTGGGACAGGGACGATCACGCCGCTGCTTTGGCGGTGTTCGCCAAAGCCTGCACCAAGCTTCTGGCGCGCGATCCGACCACGAAGCTCGGGAAGGACGGGTTCGCCGGCACCGTCGCCGACTGGCAGCCGGTGTGTGCCGACGCGGCGACGACCGCACCCGGGGACGCCAAGAGCTTCTTCGAGCGCGAGCTTCGCCCCTACCGGCTGACCGATCGCGGCAATCCGAAGGGGCTGTTCACCGGCTACTACGAGCCCGTCCTGCGTGGTGCCCGGGCTCCCGACACTTCGTATCGGTGGCCTCTCTACGGCCGTCCGGGCGACCTGATCGACGTCGATCTCGGCGACTTCGACCCCGACCTGAAGGGCAAGAAGGTCACCGGACGGGTCGAGGGCACGGCTCTCGTCCCCTATCCGGACCGTGCGGCCATCGATGGGGGTGCCCTCGACGGCAAGGGCCTGGAACTGCTCTGGGTCGACGACGCCGTCGAGCGCTTCTTCCTGGAGATCCAGGGCTCCGGCCAGATCCGCCTCGCCGACGGCACGCGCACACGGGTCGGCTATGCGGACCAGAACGGCCGGCCCTACCGGGCCATCGGCCGCGACCTCGTCGAGATGGGTGCGCTCACCAAGGACGAGGTCTCGATGCAGGCCATCCGCGACTGGCTCCACGCCAATCCCGATCAGGCGGCTGCGGTGATGGCGAAGAACCCGTCCTACGTCTTCTTCCGCGAACTCCCGGAATTGGCGGACAATGACGGCCCAATCGGTGCCCAGGGCCTGCCGCTCACAGCCGGACGCTCGCTGGCCGTCGACCGCCGCTTCCTGCCGATGGGCATGCCGATCTGGCTCCAGGCCACCATGCCGTCGGCCGACGGCGACGAGCCCCTGCACCGGCTGTTCGTGACGCAGGACACGGGCGGTGCGATCCGCGGGATCGTTCGGGGCGACGTGTTCTGGGGCTCGGGCGACGAGGCGGGCCATCTCGCCGGGCATATGAAATCGGAAGGCGCGTACTACATCCTGCTCCCGGCCACGCTTTCCCCGGCCAGCTGAGCCGCGGCGATTGCCGGTATCCGCAGGGCGCGGTTAAGTGCTTACCCGAACATCAGAACTCGCGAGATCGGTCCACCCAACGATGTCCGCAAAGCCCCGTGTGGCGCTCTTCGTGACCTGTCTCGTCGACCTTTTCCGTCCGTCGGTCGGCTTCGCGGCCGTCAAGCTGCTGGAGGACGCCGGTTGCGACGTCTTCGTGCCGGCGGCCCAGACCTGCTGCGGCCAGCCGGCATTCAACTCGGGCGATCGCGCCACCGCCACCGATCTAGCCCGGCAGGTGGTCCGCGCCTTCGCGGGCTACGACTATGTCGTGGCCCCGTCCGGCTCCTGTGCGGGCATGCTGAGCCACAACCTGCCGGAACTGCTCGAAGCGGACCCGCTGGCCGCCGAGGCGAAGGCGCTGGCGGGTCGGTGCCACGAGCTTGTCAGCTTCCTCGTCGACGTCTGCGGCATGGATCGCGTCGCCGTGACCCACGCCGCCAAGGTGACCTACCACGACAGCTGTGCCGGCCTGCGCGAGATGGGTGTGAAGCGCCAGCCCCGGAAGCTGCTCGCGACGGTCGACGGCCTGGAACTGACCGAACTGGAGGAGGCCGAGGTGTGCTGCGGCTTCGGCGGCACCTTCTGCGTCAAGTATCCGGAGATCTCGACCGTCATGGTCTCGAAGAAGTGCGCCGCGATCGAGGCAACGGGTGCCGACACGCTGCTCGCCGGCGACATGGGATGCCTGATGAACATGGCAGGGCGGCTGAAGCGGCTGGGTTCGCCCGTGAAGGTGCGGCACGTGGCGGAGATCCTTGCCGGCGAGACCTCGGCACCGCCGATCGGCGAGCCTGGCTGAGGGAGGGCGTGAGATGAACGTTTCTTCGCTCGCCTTCCGCGAGCACGCCGCCGAGGCGATCCACAACCCGAACCTCCAGTCCGCACTGGCCAAGATCAAGCCCGGCTGGGTGGCCGGCCGGGCCAGGGCGGCGGAGCGCCTGCCCGAGTTCGAGGCGCTGCGCGACCAGGGCCGTGACATCAAGAATCACGCCCTCGAGAATCTCGACCTCTACCTCGAAGCATTCGAGGCCAAGGTGCTGGAGCGGGGCGGCAAGGTCCATTGGGCCCGCGACGCCGCCGAGGCGCGCCAGATCGTGCTGGAGATCTGCAAGGCGCGGGGTGCCCGCACGGTCACCAAGTCGAAGAGCATGATCACCGAGGAGATCGGGCTCAACGACTGGCTGGAGGCCAACGGCGTCACGCCGGTCGAGACGGACCTCGGCGAGTACATCCTGCAGATCGCCCATCAGCCGCCGAGCCATCTCGTCGGGCCGGTTGTGCACATGACCAAGGACGAGATCTCCGATCTCTTCCTGGAGCATCACGGCGGCCCGCGGCTGGAGGAGCCGGCCGCGATGGTGGCGCAGGCCCGCGCCATCCTCCGCCAGAAATACCTCGCGGCCGACATCGGCATCACGGGGGCCAACTTCCTGGTCGCCGAGACCGGATCGGCGATCACCGTCACCAACGAGGGCAATGCCGAGCTGACCCAGGGCTTGCCCCGGGCCCACATCGCCATCGCCAGCATCGAGAAGTGCATCCCCACGATGGAGGACGCATTCACCCTGCTGCGTCTGCTCGCCCGCTCCGCGACGGGCCAGGAGTTCTCGGCGTACACGACGGTGATGACCGGCCCGAAGCGGCCGGGCGACCTCGACGGTCCGGACGAGTTTCACGTCGTCCTGCTCGACAATGGCCGGACCAAGATGCTGGGCACGGCCTTCCAGGAGATGCTGCGCTGCATCCGCTGCGGTGCGTGCATGAACCACTGCCCCGTCTACACGGCGGCCGGCGGCCACGCCTATGGCTGGGTCTATGTCGGACCGATGGGCTCGGTGCTGACCCCGCAGTTCGTCGGCATCGAGAACGCCTATCCTCTGCCGAACGCGTCCACCTTCTGCGGCAAGTGCCAGGAGGTCTGTCCGGTCCGCATTCCGCTGCCGAAGCTGATGCGCTTCTGGCGCGAGGAGCAGTTCAAAAAGCAGCTGACACCCCCCACCGCCCGCTACGGTCTGGACGTCTGGGGCTTCTTCGCGCGGCGTCCCTGGCTCTATCGCCGTGCGACAGGCCTCGCCGTCCGCGCACTACGCATGCTGGCCGGCGGTAAGGGCAGGCTCGCCTCCCTGCCGATGGGGAAGGGCTGGACCGACACCCGCGACTTTCCCGCACCGCAGGGCCGCACCTTCATGGCCGAATGGCGGGCACGGGGCGGCCGCACCGCATGAGCACCGCCCGCGACGCCGTGCTCGGGCGCGTGCGCACCGCCCTCCAGCGTACGCCGGAAGCGCAGGTGGCGGCCGAGGATGCGGTCTCCCGGCGCCTTGGCGAGCACCCGTCCAACCTCGTGCCTGAGCGTGGGCGGCGCGACCGCGAAGGACAGGTCAGCCTGTTCACCGAGATGGCCTCGGCCGTGATGGCGGATGTCCGCCGCCTCGACGATCTCAGCGAGGTCCCGGCCGCCATCTCGCGTTACCTGCGCGACCACAACCTGCCCCAGAAGGTCGTGATGGCGCCGGAGCCGCTCCTCGACAGGGCCGGCTTCGACAGCCAGCCGCTGCTGCGGGTGCGCCGCGGCACCGCCGTGGACGAGGACGCCACGGGTGTCACCGTCGCCGTCACCGCGGTGGCCGAGACGGGCACGCTGGTTCTGGCGTCGGCGCCCGAGCGGCCGACAATGCTCGCCTATCTGCCGCCGACCTGTATCGTCGTCCTGCCGGCCGCTCGGATCGAGGGCACCTACGAGGATGCCTGGGGCCACATCCGCGGCCTGCCGGGCGGCGTGCCGCGTTCGGTCAACTTCGTCACCGGCCCGTCGCGCACGGCCGACATCGCGCAGAAGCTGGAACTCGGCGCCCACGGGCCGATGCGGCTGCTGATCCTCATCGTCGACGGCAGCACCTCCTGACCGTTACCCAGAGCCATGCGCCGGACAAGAAACCCGACCGCCGACGAGTTGCGGCTCTGGCATCACGTGGTGCGCGATGCGGTCCCGCTGCATGACGGCGTCGAGCTGCCGCCCCCCGAGGCCGAGCCGCCGCGCGAAACGAACCCGACACCGCCGCCGGCACCGATCCGCATCGGGCCTGCATCGTCGATCCAGCCGATCCGGCGACCGCCGGCCAGCGTCCGTCTGGATCCCCACCATCCGATCGATCTCGACCGACGTACCTGGCAGCGCCTGCGCCGGGGACTTTACCCGATCGACTCGCGGCTCGACCTGCACGGCCTGACCCAGGTCGAGGCCCATGATCGGCTCGACAGCTTCCTCGCCGCCGCCCAGAGCCGCGGCAATCGCTGCGTGCTGGTCATCACCGGCCGCGGCGTCCGAACCGGCGGCACCCTGCGTGAGATGACACCACGCTGGCTCGACGTGCCGCCGAACCGTGCGCGCGTCATCGCCTACGCGCAGGCGCAGCTGCATCATGGCGGCGAGGGAGCGATCTACGTCCTCCTGCGGAGGCCGCGCGGGTAGCCTCAGCGATCCTCGAGGGCGGCGTCGAGCCTTCGCGCCGCGTGCAGATTCCCCGTCGCATGCGCGTGCTCTGCCAAGCGCCTTAGCTCGTCGTCCTGGGCAGTCGACCTCTCGCCCCTGGCATGGCGTGCCAGAGCCCGGCCGCGCGCGACGAAGAATCGGCTCCAGGGGGTGGGCTCGCGCGTCGCATAGGCCTCGAGTGCGTGTACCTGCCGCTCGACGCCGTCGGCATCGCCCCGCATCAGCGCCGCGTCGATCGCATCCCGCCTGAAGAAGAAATGGTTGTGGCTGATGCTGCCGGCGGCGAGCAGCGACTCGGCTTCCTGCAGTGTCGCTTCCTGCTCCTTCCGATCGTCGCTCACCCGGAGCAGCAGGCCGAGAAAGCACGGCCCCATGTAGAAGAAGCCGGTCTCGCGCGCGATCGCGATGGCCACGCGGACCCGTTCGAGGGCGCGGTCCCGATGGCCTTGGACGAGATCGATCTCACCGTGGAAGACCAGGGCTTCGGCCTCGAACCGCCTGGCACCGACCTGCCGTGCCAGTTCCAGCGCGCGGTCCATCGCTGCCCGCGCACGCTCGCAGTCCAGCTGCGCGATGGCACCGAAGAAGGCGCCATGATGCGCCACCATCTCGGCCCGGGGCTGCCCGACCCGGCGTGCCGCGGTTACCGCCTGTTCGGCCAGTCCGGACACCTCCGCGAACTCCTCGTCGAAGAGGCGCGTGATGGCGAGCATGGGGAGATTGGCGATCTCCACCCGGCCGAGGCCGACGCGACGTGCCAAGTCGACCGTGGCGGCGAAGGCACCTGCCGCCGTCCGCATCTTTCCGGCGGCATAGGCACCGTCGCCCAGGCCGCCGAAAGCGGCCGCCTCCAGCAGCGGGTCGCCCAGCGCCTGGGCAAGATCGAGCGAGCGCTGGTGCTCGGCAAGGCATCCCTCCACGTCGCCCGTGGGGAACAGCAGGTTGCCGCGCAGATGGTGGATGCGGGCCAGCTCGCGCCGCTCGTCGGTGCGGGTCGCGAAAGCCTGAGCCCGATCCAGCTCGGCGAACGCGTCCGGCAGCCGGTCGGTCAGTCGAGCGACCGCGGCCCGACCGCGATGCGCACGGCTGAGCTCGGGATCCGACGCTGCCTCGCCCAGCACCTGTGCGAAAAGCGGCTCGGCCTCCTGCGGCCGGCCGAGCTCGACCAGGAGTTCGGCAGCCAGCAGCGAAAGGCCGCGGCGCGTCTCGTCAGCGGCCTGAAGTGCCAGACCGCGCCTGCAATGGGTCAGCGCCTCGCTCGCTTCGTGGCGTCGAGCCTCCTCGGTGGCGAGCGCGAGCCATGCCGCTGCCGCACCCGGTTCGCCGGCCAGCTCCAGATGTTCCGCGTGCAGGACGGTGTCGCGCGCTCGGTACCAATCGGCAGCGCGGCGGTGCAGATCGCGGCGCTGCGGACGCAGCAGGGAGGCGAGCACCGCGTCACGGACCAGCGCATGGGCGAAGACCAGCTCGTCTCCCGCCTGCCGGGCGAGCCCGCAACCCACGATCCCGGTCGGCGCATAGGCGGCCTCGCCGGTCAGATGGGTCACCGCATCGAGATGGAAGCGCTGACCCAGCACGGCCGCCGCTCGGAGTGCCCGCCGATCGGGAGGCGGCAGTGCATCCACCCGGGCCTGCACCACCGACTGCAGCGTGCCCGGCAGGCGCAGGTCGCTCTCGTAGCGGTGCCGAACGAGCTGCTCGACGAAGAGGGGATTGCCGTCGCCGAGGCGCATCGCCGCTTCAGCGATCGCGGATGTCGCCCCCATCACCGAGGCCATTTCCTCCGTCTCGGCCCGGGTCAGCGGCGCCAGGTCGAGCGTGAGCAGGGGCGCGCCGCGGATGCTCGCTCGCCACACGGTGTCCAGCGGATCACCCTCGATCCGGCTCGTGAGGACGAGCACGGCCGGCATCTCGACGACGGCGCTGGCGAGGGCCGCCAGTAGACTCAGATCGTCCGGGCGGGCCCAGTGGACGTCCTCGACCGCGATCAGCATCGGGTCCGTCAGGGCCGCATCCCGCAGCAGCCGCAGCATGAGCTCGGATCGGCGCTGCTTGCGGACGGCTTCGCTCATCGCATCCAGCAGTGTCCGCTGGCCCGGATCGAGTTGCTCGCCCGCGAGATCCAGGATGATCGACCGCTCTGCCGGTTCGATGGCAGCGGATCCGTCGCCGGTGTCGGCGCGAAGGTCCCTCGCCAACGCCCGGATGGCATCCCGGCCGGCACCTTCGCCGAAGTCGGTGATCGCGACGCGGTGGATACGGACACCCAACTCGTCGGCGAGCCGTATGGCCTCGTCGACGATTCGAGTCTTCCCGATGCCCGGCTCGCCCCGGATATGGACCAGAGACCCTGTCCCCGACGACCGGCAGCGGGCGATCTCCCGGCCGAGAAGCTCCAGCTCGCGGGCCCGACCGACGAAGACGGGAGCCCTGGCGATGCGCACCGGCGAGCCCAGCCGCCAGTTCTCGACGGGCGTCGCATAGCCCGAGAGCGTCAGCGCCGGTCCGGCCATCAGCTCGAAGTGGCCGTCCAGGGCCAGGGCAAGGGCCGAGTCGAGCAGCACCTCTCCCGGCGCCGACGCATCGGCCAGCCGCGCCGCCCGGTTCACGGCATCGCCGGTGACCGTATAGGCGCGATGGTCCGTCCCGCCCGTAGCCGCAGCGACCACCGGACCGGCTGCGAGGCCGATATGGGTCTCCGCGGTCGTTCCGTCCGGCCAGCGGATCGCTGCGGTCGCAGCCACGATCGCGGCGGCGGCCCGGCCCGCGCGCACGGGATCGTCGGCGCGCCCGACCGGAGCGCCGAAGATCGCCATGACGCAGTCGCCGATATGCTTGTCGACATGGCCCCGATGCTCGACGACGAGCCGGTCGGTGGCCGTCAGGAACTGCTCGAGGACGCCGTGGACGTCCTCGGCATCGTGCATCTGCAGGCGGCGCGTGTAGCCGACGAGATCGGCGAACAGGACGACGACCTCACGCAGCTCGGCTTCGGGCTCCGCTGCCGGCGCGAAGGGTGGCGCCAGCCGGGCCCCGCAGCCACCGCAGTATTTGGCACTCGGCTCGTTGCTCCAGCCGCAGGCGACGCACAAATGCGGCAACGGCTTCCCGCAATCGGCGCAGAAGCGCCGACCCGCCGCATTTTCCGTACCGCATCCGCCGCACCGCACCGGCAGACGGCCCCCGCTGTTGGTCTGCCGGTTACGATAACACGAAATTTACAGCGATGCGCGGTGCTCCGCCCTCAGCCGACGCCGTTGGCCTTGAACCAGGCGAGCGCCCTGGCCCAGCCGTCCTTGGCCGGACCCTCGCGGTAGCTGTCCCGGTAGTCGGCGTGGAAGGCGTGCGGCGTGTCGGGGTAGACGACGAACTCGAACTTCTTCCCGGCCGTGGTGAGCGCTTCCTTCATCTGCTCGATCGTGGCGACCGGAATGCCCTGGTCCGCCCCGCCGTAAAGACCCAGCACGGGGGCGTTCATCTGCGCCGCGAGGTCGATCGGGTTCTGCGGCATCAGCGGGTTGGGCTGGCCGACGAGACGACCGTACCAAGCGACGCCCGCCTTCAGGTTCGGGTTGTGGGCGGCGTAGAGCCAGACGATCCGGCCGCCCCAGCAGAAGCCGGTGATGCCCAGCGCCGCCGTGTCGGCCTTCCCGGTCGTCTTCGCCCAGGCGACCGTCGCGTCGAGGTCGCTCATGACCTGCGCATCGGGGACCTTCGACACGACATCGCTGATGATCTGCTGGATGTCCTTCATCTCGAGACGTCGCCCTGCCGCGCGTAGAGTTCCGGCGCCACGGCGAAGTAGCCGGCCTTGGCGAAGCGGCGACAGATGTCGCGGATATGCTCGTGGACGCCGAAGATCTCCTGCACGACGAGGATCGTCGGGTGCTGACCATCCCCGGCCGGACAGGCCCAGTAGGCCGGCATCTCGCCGTCGCCGACGGGCACCTTCGCCTCGCCCGTGTCGAGCCCGGTGGTGTCGGTGGTGATCGTGGCGGCGGTGACCGGCGAGACCGCCAGAGCGAAGCCCGCGGCGAGGGTGGTGACGGCGAAGACCCGCCGGCTCACGTCGGGAGTGCCCAACAGGCTTCGGATGTCGTCGGTGAATGCGTGCACGGCATGACCTCCCACATGATACCAGCACCCGTCATGCCCCGGTCGCGAGCCGGAGGGCTACCCGGAAGGAGATCACAGACGCGTCAGGACATCGCCCGCAGCGCGTCTTCCAGGATCACGGCGGCGGCGAGGTGATCGACCGGTTCGCCAGGTTTAGCTGCCACACGCCCTTCTTCGATCGCCGCCTCGACGGCGAAGCTCGTCAGCCGCTCGTCCTGAAGGAGAACCGGTAGCCCGAAATGCTCGACGAGGATGCGGGCGAAGCCGCGGATCGCCTCGTCCTGGTCGTGCAGCGTGCCGTCCATGTTGACCGGATGGCCGAGCACGAACCCGCCCACGCGACGCTGTCGGACGATCTCGCCGAGCCGGCGCAGATCCGACCCTCGTCCCTTTCGCTCGACGGTCAGGAGAGGGGTGACGAGCCGCCGCTCGGCATCGCAGCCGGCCACGCCGATCCGTTTGCGGCTCACGTCCAGAGCCAGGAGGGTCGTTCCCGCGGGGACCGCAGCGGCAAATGCGGATGGATCTTGGGTGATCAGGTCTGCCGAACTGTGCTGCGGCGGGGCTCGGTTGTCATTCCGGGACAAGCCGTGTAGCCTTTTCCCATCTTTGCGGGCCCCGATTCCGGCCCGTGCCGCACGCGAGGCTCATCGCATATGTCGCTCGACAAGGCCACGGTGGCGCGCATCGCCATGCTCGCACGCATCGAGGTGCCCAAGGACCAGCTCGAACCCCTGGCGCAGGAACTCTCCGGCATCCTTGGCTGGATCGAGCAGCTTGCCGAGGTGGACACCAGTGCCGTCGAGCCGCTGCGCTCGGTGATGCCGATCACGACACCCTGGCGGGCGGACGCCGTGAGCGACGGTGCCCGGCGCGACGACGTGCTGGCCAATGCGCCGTCGCGTCAGGACGGCTACTTCGTCGTGCCGAAGGTGGTCGAATGAGCGCGCTTACCGATCTGACGCTGGCCGCCGCGCGCGACGGGCTGCGCAAGAAGAGCTTCAGCGCCCGCGAGCTGACGGAAGCGCACGTCGCGGCGGTCGAGAAGAGCCGCGACCTCAACGCCTTCATCACCGAGACGCCGGAACTGGCACTGCAGCAGGCGGCGGCAGCCGATGCGCGGCTGGCGAAGGGCGAGGCCGGCCTGCTCGAAGGCGTTCCGGTCGCGATCAAGGATCTCTTCTGCACCAAGGGCATCCTGACGACGGCCGGCTCGCACATCCTGGACGGCTTCCACCCGCCCTATGAATCGACGGTGACGAGAAAGCTCTGGGCCGCCGGTGCCGTCTGCCTGGGCAAGACGAATCTCGACGAGTTCGCCATGGGCTCGTCGAACATGACCTCCTACTACGGCGCGGTCCGCAATCCCTGGACCCGCCGCGAGGACAATGCCGCCCTGGTACCCGGCGGCAGCTCGGGTGGCTCCGCCGCTGCAGTGGCCGCACGCGTGGCCTTGGCCGCGACCGGCACCGACACCGGCGGCTCGATCCGCCAGCCCGCCGCCTTCTGCGGCATCGCCGGCATCAAGCCGACCTATGGCCGCTGCTCGCGCTGGGGCATCGTCGCCTTCGCCTCCTCGCTCGACCAGGCCGGCGCCTTCGGCCGCACCGTCGAGGACTGCGCTCTCTTCCTCCAGGGCATGGCGGGCCACGATCCGCTCGACAGCACCAGCGCCGACGAACCGGTGCCCGACTGGGCCGGCACGCTCACCGGCTCGGTGAAGGGTCTCCGCATCGGCCTGCCGAAGGAGTACCGCGTCGACGGCATGCCGGCCGAGATCGAGCGGCTGTGGCAGGAGGGTGCCGACTGGCTGCGCCGCCAGGGGGCCGAGATCGTCGAGATCAGCCTGCCGCACACCAAGTACGCGCTGCCGACCTACTACATCGTCGCCCCGGCCGAGGCGTCCTCGAACCTCGCCCGCTACGACGGCATGCGTTTCGGCCTGCGGGTCGAGGGCAAGAACCTCGTCGAGACCTACAGCAGGTCGCGCGGCGAGGGCTTCGGCGCCGAGGTCCGCCGCCGCATCCTGATCGGCACCTACGTGCTCTCGGCCGGCTACTACGACGCCTACTACCTGAAGGCGCAGAAGGTCCGGCGCCGGATCGTCGACGACTTCTCGGCCGCCTTCCAGCGCTGCGACGCGATCCTGACCCCGACGGCCCCCTCGGCCGCCTTCCGGGCCGGCGAGAAGATGGACGACCCGGTCGCCATGTACCTGAACGACGTCTTCACCGTACCGACGAGCCTCGCCGGACTGCCCGGGATGTCGGTGCCTGCCGGCCTGTCCGCCGAGGGTCTGCCCCTCGGCCTGCAGATCATCGGCCGGGCCTGGGACGAGGCGACGGTCTTCCAGGTGGCGAAGGCGGTGGAGGACGCGGCGTCCTTCGCCACGCTTCCCTATGGCCTCGCTGCCTGAGCTTCTGGGCCGTGCAGGGGGGCTGCTCGATGATCCGCTGCTCAGGGCCGGCGTCGTCGCCGTCCTGGCCGTGGTCGCGATCTGGTGGCTCGGCCGCGGTGCCCGCCTGCGCCGGCGGGTCGATCGTCTCGTGAGCACGCATGTCGACACGCTGGCCCGCAAGCGGCTGCAGAAGCTGCGGACGGACGATTACGGCCGACCGGACGCCAGGGCGTGGGTGCGCGAGATCGACTACTTCCTGGAGCAGGTCGTCACCCCAGCCGTGGGAGCATGGGGAGCGTCCCGCATCGCCGGCGATCCCGAGCATTGGCAGCAGCGCGTCGAACGTCTCGTGGCACCTCGTGCCAAGACGTTGAGCCAGGATCTCGCCTTCGACGAGGGCATGAGCGGCAAGGCGTTCGAGGATTTCTGCGCCCGTCTCCTGGAGCGCTCCGGCTGGCAGGTCGCCACCGGTGCCGGCGGTGCGGATCAGGGTGTGGACCTGATCGCGACCCGGCCGGGCCTTCGCGTCGCCCTGCAGTGCAAGAAGCAGGCGCGCTCGATTGGCAACGGGGCCGTGCAGGAGATCGTCGCCGCCCGCCAGCATGTCGGGTGCGATCTGGCGGCCGTCGTCGCGAACCGCGACTACACCCGGAGCGCTCGCGATCTCGCGGCGACCAACAAGGTGCTGTTGCTTCATTTCACCGACCTGGCGGCCCTCGGCGAGCGCATCGCCGAATGGCGCCGGTCCGGCATGTCTGCGCGAGGCCACTGATGAGCTACATCGTCCACGGCAACACCGGCGACTGGGAGATCGTCTGCGGTCTCGAGGTTCACGCCCAGGTGACCTCGAACGCCAAGCTCTTCTCCGGTGCTTCAGCGGCCTACGGTGGTGAGCCGAACGAGCAGGTCTCGCCGGTCGATGCCGGCATGCCGGGCATGCTGCCGGTCCTCAACGGCTTCTGCGTCGAGCAGGCGGTCCGTACGGGCCTCGGCCTCAATGCCGCGATCAACGACGTCTCGGTGTTCGAGCGGAAGAACTATTTCTACCCCGATCTGCCCTGCGGTTATCAGATCAGCCAGTACCAGCACCCGATCGTCGGCAAGGGCACCATCGTGCTCGACCTGCCCGAGGGTGCCACGCGCGAGGTCGGCATCACGCGTCTCCATCTGGAGATGGACGCCGGCAAGTCGCTGCACGATGCCAAGGACGCCAGCACGCTCATCGACCTCAACCGGTCCGGCGTGGCGTTGATGGAGATCGTCTCCGAGCCCGACATCCGGCACCCCGAGGAGGCCGTCCTCTATCTGCGCAAGCTGCGCTCGATCCTGCGCTATCTCGGCACATGCGACGGCAACATGGAGGAAGGCTCCATGCGCTGCGACGCCAACGTCTCGGTGCGCCGGGTGGGCGATCCGAATTTCGGCACGCGCTGCGAGATCAAGAACGTCAACTCGATGCGCAACGTCGCCCGGGCGATCGAGTACGAGGCGAAGCGGCAGGTCGAGATCCTGGAAGGTGGTGGCGCCATCGAGCAGGAGACCCGCCTGTTCGACGCCATGAAGGGCGAGACGCGGTCGATGCGCAGCAAGGAAGAGGCGCACGACTACCGCTACTTCCCCGACCCGGACCTTCTCCCGGTCGTCCTGCCGGCCGACTTCGTCGAGCGTCTCAAGGCGACCCTGCCGGAACTGCCCGACGACAAGAAGCTGCGCTTCATGAACGACCACGGCCTCTCGGCCTACGACGCCGGTGTTCTCGTAGCGGAGCGCGCCGCAGCCGACTATTTCGAGGCGGTCGCCGCTGGCCGCGACTCGAAGCAGGCCGCCAACTGGGTCATCAACGAGCTGTTCGGCCGCCTCGCCAAGGCCGGCAAGGGCATCGAGGAGAGCCCGGTCGCGGCGAAGGATCTAGGTCGCCTGCTCGACCTCTTGGGCGAAGGTACGCTGTCGGGTCGCCTCGCCAAGGATGTGCTCGATCTGATGCTGGAGACCGGCCAGGATCCCGACCGTCTCGTCGCCGAGCGGGGCCTGAAGCAGGTGACCGACACCTCCGAGCTGGAGGCGATCGTCGACAAGCTGATCGCCGACAATCCGGGTCAGGTCGCGACGGTGCAGAAGAACCCGAAGGTCGCCGGCTGGTTCACCGGGCAGGTGATGAAGGCGTCGGGCGGCAAGGCCAACCCGACGATCGTCAATGAGATCGTCGCCCGCAAGCTCGGTATCGGCTGAGCCGGGAAGGCTCAGCCCCGGGCGGTGACCGTGGCTCGCGCGACAGGATCGATCTGGATCGGATCGTCGTCGGCGTCGGCCAGGGCCTTCAGATGGTCCGCCAAGCGGACCGCCATGGTGATGAGGGTGAGCGTCGGCGTGCCGGGCCCGCTGGTCGGATAGACGGACGAGCCCGCTACATAGAGGTTGTCGATCGTGTGCATCTTGCAATCGCGGTCGACGACGCCCCGGCGCGGGTCGTCCGACATCCGCGTGGTGCCCATGTGGTGGTAGCCCGGGCGGATCGGATCGAAGAAGCCGGCCTCGTCCGTCAGCCAGTCCGGAATGCGCACCCGAGCCAAGCCGGCTTTCGTCAACTCGGCGGCAGCGATCTGCGCTGTCATCCGCAGGCTGTGTGCATCGATCGGGGACGGACGCCAGTCCAAGTCGATCTTGCGCATGCCGAGCGCGTCACGATCGTTCGACAATGTCACTCGACTGTCCGGGTTGGGAGCGGTCTCGCCCTGGGCGTAGAGCTGGAACGGCTGCCCGACGGGTATGGCCGGACGCCGATACTCAACGGCGTCGTGCAGCCAGCCGAGCGTGCCCCGCAGATCGGTGACGACGTCGAGCAGATCGTGTCCTACCGAGCCCTTCACGACTTTCTGGGTGCGCCGCCACAGACGGCTCAACGCAGCACCACCAGTATCCTCGGTCGGTTCCAGGAACTGCACCTGCATGGTGATGTCGACCAGCCCGTGCTGTTCCTGCACGGCTCGGTTCAGCCGGAAATTGCGCACCATCGAGGTACCTTCCGGCGAGTAGCGGTATCGGTAGGCCTCCATCCAGCTCACATTGTCGAGCGCCACGCCTTCGACGATCTCGGCGTTCATGTGCTCCATGAAGAAGCGGCCCACGAGATCGTTCTCGTTGCCGACACCTGCCCTCGCCCGGTCGTCGGAAGCGAGCAGCAGACGGGGGTTCTCGAGGCCGCCACACGCCAACACGTAGCGCGTGCCGCGCAAGGTCACGCGCTTGCCTTCGAGCGTTCGCGCCTCGAGCGGCGCGATCTGACGCATGTCGGGCGTGGTCGGCAGGCCAGTGACGTTGGCGTGCAGCAGCACGCGCACGTTGGGGGCGGCCTCGAGCCGGGACCTGTAGCGGGTGCCGAACCTCGTTTCGCCGAGGTGATCGTAAAAGAGCAGGTCACTCAGCTGGTCGGTCCGGCGGGCGAGCGAAAGGTGTGCTAGGCCGTCCATCTCGTCGGGCGGTGTCGGCCTCGGCCCGAGTTGCGCATAGGGCATGGCACGGGCGTAGAAGGGTAGCAGGTGGTCGATGCCGATCGGCCAGCCGCTCCACGGCACCCACGGCCGCTCGGCAAAGTCGACCTCACCGAAGATATAGCTGCGATTGTCCCAATGATTGCTGGAGCCGCCAAGATAACGAAGCCGACAAGCCTCGAGTGCGAAGTACTCGGTGCCCGTTACGGCGCCCTCCGACAGCGCCTGTGTTTCCCACTCCAGGTCGTGGCCACCGCTCTCCGCGACGATCACCGACAGCTTGCTGTTGGCGAGCTCCAGGGCGAGCGTGATCCCGGCAACGCCCCCGCCGATGATGACGATGTCGGCTTCGAGAGTCTTGCCGTCTTCAGCATCCCGAAGGTCTTCGATCATCGCTTGGTCCTTTAGACCATGTCACCGGTAAGGTGCTGGAGTGCGATCAGCCGGGCTTCCGAGCGAGCCATCACCCAGCCCCCGACATAGACGAAATCGCCACGGGCGATTTCGGATCTGCAGTTCGCTTCGAGCCGCTTCCTGTCCGCCCGAGCAAGCGGAACCCCTCGGGCCAGCCGGGCGGGGGCATCGGCAGGAAGGTCGAGCAACAGGGCCAGTCGCCGAAGATCGGCTTCGTCTGAATTCTCGGCGAGGTATCGCTTCACCGGAGCCTGCAGGGCTGATGGAATTCCTGTCTCGGCGGCCCTAGCCGGGCGTGCTGACAGCCACAAGCCCGCGGCGGCCACACCAGCGAGCCATTCGCGGCGACGTTGATATCGAGAAAAAGTTCGATCTTCCCATGGGCTAGGCGAAATTGTTTGTGTCATTTCGCAGCACTCACCACGGCACCCCACTCGTTTCTTTGGTCGTCATTCGAACATACTTCTCACAAAAGTAGTGCGCCGTTGCAACAGAAAATTTCTTGCGAACATAGTAAGTAAAGCGCCACTGAATAGCATCGGGTGCGCCGGCGCTTCTCTGCTCCCCGGTCGTACCGAAGGGCGATTGGCCCACCCTCCGCCGGACGGATCGGACATGGACACGGTCTACATAGACGGAGACGCATGCCCCGTGCGGGAGGAAGCGTACCGGGTTGCCCTGAGATACGGCTGGCGGGTACGCGTCGTGACCAATCGCTGGCTGCGTATTCCCGACTCGCCACTGATCGAGCGCATCACGGTCACCGAGGGCCTGGACAAGGCCGACGACTGGATTGCGGAGGCGGCGGGACGGGGCGACGTCGTGGTCACGGCCGACGTGCCCCTTGCCGCGCGCTGCGTGAAGGCCGGCGCGCAGGTCGTTGCACCCAGTGGCAGGCCGTTCACGCCGGATTCGATCGGCGCCGATCTTGCCGTTCGCAATCTGATGGCGGACCTGCGCGAGGCCGGTGAGATACGGGGAGGCGGTCGCCCCTTCACCAAGAACGACCGCTCGCGCTTCCTGCAGGCCCTCGACAATGCGATCCAGGCGGTCCGCCGTGGCCGCTGAAGGTGCTGCCGATGCCGCACCACATTGGCGCCCCGTAAAGGAGTCTGCTATATTCCTTCGATCTAATCAGTTCCCAGGTGTCACTTCGAGCGACGATTGAAAAACGTATTCGAGACGAATTCGGCATGAATCTCGCCCGTGCTCTCACGTTCAACATGGCCCTGCTGACGATCGGCAAGGTGCTGACGCTCGTCACGAGTCTCGCGACAGTAGCAATTCTTACGAGAATGTTAGGGCCGGACGGTTTCGGTCTCTACCGCAGCGTGACGGCCTATGTCGGGCTCGCCGTCATCGTCTCGAATCTCGGTCTCTACCTCATCTTCGTCCGGGAGTTCTCGAAGCCCGATGTCGATCAGTCGCGGATGATCGGCGAAGGGCTGAGCCTGCGGCTCCTTTCGGCGGTCGGGATCATCGGTGCCGCCGCCCTCCTGTCGATCATCCTGCCCTACGAGCCGATCGTACGCTGGGGAATTCTCTTGAGCGTGCCGGGGGCCGTGGCATTGGCCGCCCACCAACTTCTGGCCGGCGTCTTCCAGGAGAAGCTCAAGCAGACGGGTCCGGTCGTGGCCGAGGTCGCGGGTGCGGCGGTGTCGCTCGGTGCCGTCGTGCTCTTGGTCCGGCTGGATCTCGGAATCATCCCGGTGCTGCTGGCCTTCGTCGCCGGCAATCTCGTCACGCTCACCGTCTCCTGGATTGCCGCCTATCGTCTGGTGCCGTTCTCGCTGCACGTGAACGTCGACACCTGGCGGGCGCTGATGGTCCCGGCCTTGCCCGTGGCCGGCGCCAGCATCCTGCAGCTCAGCTACTTCAAGACCGATGCCGTCGTGCTGTCGCTGCTGCGGCCCGCCGAGGACGTCGGCTTCTACGGCGTTGCCCGGCAAGTGCTGGACACGTTTATTGGCTTCGCCGTGATGTACACGGGCCTGATCATGCCTCTCATGTCCCGGCACGCGAAGCCGGGCGATCCCCAGTTCCGCGACCACCTTCGCAACGCCTTCGACACCCTGGCGGTCGGCAGCGTCGGCTGCGCGCTCCTGGGCCTGCTCTGGGCCCAGCAGCTGATCACGCTCATCGGCGGCGAGCATTTTGCCAAGGCGGCCCATGCGCTACGGGCAATGGCACCGCTCATCGTGCTCTATCCCCTCTGCATGATCTGCCGTTACGCGGTGACGGCCCTCGACCGCCAGATGGCCCTGCTCAAGGGCTACGTCCTTGCGGCGATCATGGGCATCGGCACCTTCTTCGCCTTGGTACCGTCGTATGGTCAGACGGGTGCCGCCATCGGCCTGCTGGTCGGCGAGAGTGCGGTCTTCGTCGTCGCCTGGCACGTGCTGGCCCGCGACGGCCAGGTACAGCCGCGCCTGCGCATCCTCCTCCTGTCGATCGTCTGCGCCGCAGCGGTGGCGACGGGTGTCAGGGCCGTCGACCATCTGGCTCTGCCCTGGCTGCTGCAGGCTGCCGGGGCGGGTCTGGCCTACCTCGTCCTGCTGGTGGCCGTCGGCGCCATACCGCCGAACCTGCTGTCGATGATCCTGGCCCCTGCGGTGCCCGAGTCCGAGGAGCTGCGCGCCCGGGCCGACCGTGCCGCCGACATCGTCGCCAGCGGCGACATCCGGCGTGCCGTGCGCGAGGTGAAGGTGATCGATCTCCTCGGTGCCGTTGACGGCAACCATGTCGTCTCGCGCCTGATGCAGCGCGACCGCTGGGCCCGCCTGCTCGACCGCTATGTCGGCTGGAGCGTGCAGCAGATCCTGCTCTATCTCGCCGGCTGCGTGCTGTTCTCGCTGGGTGTGAAGCTCTTCATCGACGCCGATTTCGGGGTCGATCCGCTGCACGCCATGGCGATCGGCATTGAGCAGACCATCGACCATCCGCTGGTCGGCATCGGCACCGTCGTCAGCGTCGTGACGCTTCTGCTGCTGGGCCTGTGGTCGCTGTGGAACCGGCGCTGGCCGCCGCTCACCACCTTCGTGACGATGGCGCTGGTCGCCTACCTCGTCGATCTGTGGAACGTCGTCGAGCTCGAGCGCTACACCCGGGCCTTCCTCTCGCCCGTGCCGATGCTGCTGCTGGGGCTCCTGTTCGACGCCTACGCCTGTGCGCTGGTCATCATGAGCGGCATCGGCATCCGCGTCATGGACCTCCTGGCCGTCAGTGCGGTGCTGCGCCTGGGCTGGCCGTTCATGCAGGGCAAGCTGCTGCTGGAGCTGCTCTTCGTCCTGGCCGCCCTGGCCCTCGCCGGCCCCTTGGGTGTGGGCACCTGGGCGTTCCTCATCGTCGTCGCCCCGGTCATCCAGATCGCGATGTGGGCCAACGGCCGCTATCTGCGCCTGCCCAACTACGGCCTCGGCCAGATGCCCATCGGCGCCGGCTAGGCTCCCTTGCAGCGGCGTCCTAGCCGAGCCTCCCGGCCGTGGCGTAGGCTCCGCCTCCAGCAGCGCAGCCGAACGGAAGCATGGGGACGGTCCGCAGCACGGAGCACAGCTTGGCCGTCCTCGTCCTCATGGGACTGGCGGCCGCCGCCCTCTTCAGCGCCACCTGGATCGTCAACCGCTTCCTGGCGCTGGAAGGCGGGCACTGGCTGTGGACGGCCGTCATCCGCTACTACTACGTCCTGGTCCTGACCGCCGGCGTCCTCCTCGTCTGGCGCGGCCCCGCCCATCTCGCCCGCACGCTCCGCCTCTTCCTCGCCCGCCCGCTCTGGTGGCTCGCCGCCGGGACCATGGGTGCGGGCGTCTTCTACGCCGGCATCTGCTTCAGTGCGGCCCACGCGCCGGGCTGGGTGACCGCCGTCGCCTGGCAGGCGACCATCGTCGCGACCCCGCTGGTGCTGCGCTGCTTCGGCCTCAAGGTCCCCCTCCACGGCGTCCTGTTCGGCCTCCTCATCGTCGCCGGCATCGGCCTCGTGAACTTCTACCTCCTGCGCCAGGGCCTGCCGCTCGAGGCCGTCCTCCTGGGCGCCCTTCCCGTCCTCGTCAGCGCCTTCGCCTACCCCGTCGGCAACCAGATGCTGAACCAGGCCCGCCACGCCCCGCACGCCACGGGCCTCGTCGCCGACCCCTTCTCGGGCCTCTTCCTCCTGGCCCTGGGCTCGCTCCCCTTCTGGGCCGTCCTGCTCCTCGTCCTCACACCACCCCCACCCACCGGCGGCCAGTTCGTCGGTACCTTCGTCGTCGCCCTGCTCTCGGGCTTCCTCGCGACCGGCCTCTTCCTCCACGCCCGCAACGGCAGCAGCGACCCCTACCGGATCGCCGCCGTCGACGCGACACAAGGCGGCGAGGTGCCCTGCACCCTCCTGGCCGAGGTGATCCTTCTGGGCGCCCCGCTCCCCGGCCTCGCCGGCTGGCTCGGCATGGCCTGCGTGCTCATCGGCCTCGTCGGGTTCGTTCTGCGCGCCGAGGCCCCGTCTGCTGCCCCGGCACCAGCACCGGCATAGCGGCCCGCCCGGCCTTGCGCTAAGCCCGGCCCCGGCTCGTCGTCCCGAATGAGGCAGAACCCATGACGATCTCGATGTACCAGGCGTCCGTCCCGGCCTTCCGCCAGGGGCTCACGGCACTTTCCGCCATCCTCGACAAGACCGCCGCCGAATGCGCCGAGCGCAAGTTCGACCCGGCCGTCCTCCTGGCCGACCGCCTGGCCCCCGACATGTTCCCCTTCACCCGCCAGGTCCAGCTCACCTGCGACTTCGCCAAGAACACCGTCTCCCGCCTCGCCGGCCGCGAGCCGCAGAAGATCGAGGACAAGGAAACGACCCTCGACGACCTCAAGGCCCGCATCGCCCGCACCCTCGAGATCGTCGACGGCATCCCCGCCTCGGAGATCGACGGCTCGGAGGACCGCAGCATCGTCCTCTCCATCGGCCCCAACACCATGACCTTCACCGGCCAGTCCTACCTCCTCCACTTCGGCCTGCCGAACTTCTACTTCCACGCCACCACCGCCTACGCCATCCTCCGCCACAACGGCCTCCAGGTCGGCAAGCGCGACTTCCTGGGATCCATCCCCGGCATGAGCATGAGCTGAGGCGGGGAAAGGGCAGGCCCTCTCCCCGGGCCCCTCACCATGCGGTACCGGAATCGGTATCGGCCCCGGGCAGCCTTTGATCGGCTGGGGGCTGGTGGAAGGTAGGCGAAGGGGCTGGAGGTGGACGGAGTCGGGCCGCAGGCCCCGCCTCAAGTAGGCCGAAGGCCGGTAGGCAACTTCAGGAACTATCGAAATCCGGGTCCCGTACGCGGACCCTGATCCTCTTGCCCGTGATCTTGGCGATGAGGCGGCGGTAGTCGCGTTCCTCTGTGGTCTCCTGCCGGCGGGTCAGGGCCGGCGGCGGCTCAGGCACGGGACGCGGTGGGGCCGGCGGCTCGGCTGCTGCGGCTTTGGCCGCCGCTTCCTCGCGCTGCTTGGCGTGGGCCTCGACGATGATCTGGTCGCGGAGGCGGACGGTGATGCGGTGGCGGAGGGCTTCGAGGTCGTCGTAGGGGCGCGGCGGATAGAGGACGCGCTTGACCTTCGGCGGCGGCGCAGGTGGGGCCTCCGCCTCGGCGGCCTCGCGTGCGGCGCGCTCCTGGGCGCGCATGACCGACTTCGCCAGCGTCACGCAGGGATTGCGGGCGCGCTGCAGCTCGCGGAAGAACCAGGCGCAGACCTTGGGGTCGCGTTCGTGGACCGACTCGACCAGGACCTGGAGCGCCAGCTCGCGCAGCTCGGCCAGGATCTCCGCTTCGGGCCGGCCGTACATCGCGCGGTAGCTCTCGACCATCTCCGGCAGGTCCGGATCGGCGGTGAAGGCGTCGAGCTCCGCATCGCTGATCTTGATCTTCGCCGCGGCCTTCGCAGCGGTCGCCCCCAGCGCCAGCAGCCGCACGAAGCGGCGCTTCTTGCGCCGGGCGCGGAAGTCGGGGTCGAGACGGTAGGGTAGGTCGTCCATCGTTGCGGCTTATATTCCTATATCTGGCCAGAGTCAAGCGCCGCCAAGTCGATCCGTCAGACTGGACTACCTTTGGCGGCGCATGTTTGGAGATGTGCAGGCGATCGGAGCGTGAGACCAAGGCCGAGCGGTTCCCTATCCGTGCCCTCCGTCCGGCCGACCTGCCGAAGCTTCTGGAGACTTGAGATGCGCCGC
>JAXMCK010000007.1:0-527388 GCA_046349395.1 Geminicoccaceae bacterium
ATCCACAACGCGTTCTTCGACCGCGGGTACCGGGAGAGCGAACCTTGAAGCTGCATTACTATCCCGAGACCGACAGTCTCTACATCGAGCTGAAGCCCGGACCCGGCACCGAGACGCGGGAGGTCGCGGAAGGGCTGGTCGTGGATCTCAATGCTGCCGGCGAGGTCGTCGGCTTCGATATCGACCACGCCTCGACGCAGCTGGACCTCACGACGTTGGAAACCGTGGCCTTGCCCGTCCGCTCGACCAGGGCGGCGTGATGCCAAGGTGCGGTTGCGATTGCCGAACCTGTATATTGCGATAATATACATGCGTGTTGGACCTGAGCCAGATCGTCGGTTTCGACTGGGATGATGGCAATGCTCGCAAGAGCGTCGAGCGGCACGGCGTGGTGCAGGCGGAGGCCGAGGCCATGTTCTTCCAGGAGCCGCTGTTGATCGTCGACGATCCGCGCCACAGTCTCATTGAGCGGCGATATCATGCGCTCGGTATGACCCCGGCCGGCCGGTTGCTTCAGGCAACGTTCACACTACGCGGCGACGGGAGCCTCGTTCGGATCATTTCGGTCCGCGACATGAGCCGCAAGGAGCGGAAAGTCTATGCCGAAGCCACTTGAGACCATTCCGGCCTTCGCGGACGAGGCGGAAGAGCGGGCGTTCTGGGAAACGCACGACACGACTGAGTTCGTCGACTGGAGCAAGGCCCGGCTGGTTCGGATGCCCAATCTGAAGCCGTCCACGACGGCCATCTCGCTGCGCTTGCCGTCGGCTCTCCTGGAGCGGATCAAGCTCGCCGCCAACCAGCGCGACGTGCCCTATCAGTCGCTGATCAAGCTCTGGCTCGCGGAGAAGGTCGATGCTGTTGCCGGCCGCGGCAACGCCACAGGACCGACCGAGGCGGTTACGCCGCCGGATCAGCCATAAATTCGGAACTCGGCCCCGTTGAGCGGAGGCGAGATCGACGTCGCTTTCGCAGGCGAACAGCGGCCTAGCATCCACGACGGTACCCTCCAGGACCGAGGTGTCGCAAGGCGAGTTCCGTGTGCAACTACTCCACATCAGAACACGCCCACAAGATCGGGGGCGATCCGCGCGGCGAACCAGGGCCGTAAGCGGCTACGGAAGGCGAGGTCGACCGATCTGCCGAGCTCGGTTGCCAGCGTTTCCCGTAGCGACGAGATCGAAGAGGCCGAGCGTGGCGTCTTCTCCAAGCTCCAGCACGAGGTCGACATCGCTGTCCGGACCCGCGTTCCCGCGGGCCAGCGAGCCGAAGATGGCGAGACCGGTGACACCTTTGGCGCGCAGCTCGCGCTCGTGCGCCCGCAGAACCTGGAACGCGTCCGCCCGGCCGACGGCGGGCCGCGCTGAACTGTCGGCCGAATCTGTCTTGCAGCTGCGATCGTGACTCATGGACGCATCATGCCACCTTCCACGGCCGCCGACCATCACATCCCCAGCCCGGCTGGAGCCCGGACGTGTGTTGTGTCTTGAAGTTCCAGAGACCGACAGTTTCTACATCGAGCGGAAGCCCAGACTCGGCACGGAGACGCGGGAAGCGGCCGAAGTGCTGGTCGTGGATCTCGACGCCGCCGGCGAGGTGGTCGGCTTCGATATCGACCACGCCTCGACGCAGTTCGACCTGACCACGCTGGAGACCGTGGCACCGCCCGTCCGTTCGACGAAGGCGGTGTGAGTGGCCCGGGTGACATGAGCAACGTGCCACCATCGGGGGGAGACATTCCACCGGCGCGGCGGGAAGACCGGGAAGTAAGCGTCAATCCCGAACCTGGACAAGACGCCGGTCTCCGCAACCGGGAAGGCACTGATGCCGGTGCGCGTCTCGCGCATGTGCTCCAGAGCCAGGCCCGCCCAGCTTTCCCACATCAGAACATACGCACGAGATCGGGTGCCATCCGGGCGGCGAACCAGAGCCGCAGCCGGCTGCGGAGGGCGATGTCCACCGACCGGAATCCCCGTTAGCTCAACACGGAGGTTGACACCGTCAAAGAGTTCAACTCCGGGCTGTCGGGGCTACTGAGAACAAGGTCGACATCCCTCCCAGAGCCGGCTTCACTGCGGACCAAGGCGGCGAATATGGCGCGCCACGCTCGTAAAGAGAGCCGGAGAGGGCTGGTGCGGACGAGAGGCGTTGTTTGCCGACCTTAAGCGACCTCGGGCATAGTTCACGAAGGGAAACCTCGCAATAGGTCGATGGGCAGTGCTTAAGCAAACCCGCTGAAGCCATACCGCGGAGCAATCAGCAGACTATGCAGCGCCAGTGCACTGCGTCTGTCGTCGCAGTACTAAACCTCACAATAGGCACGTTCAATGCAAATAATTCCTCCAATACGGACGGCATCTTGACCTACATTAGCCTCCAAAGCTACTAAAGTGAAACGGGAAATGCACGACGACTGCTTTGTCGCAGCAGAAGCGCTTCCGGGAGATTGGAGACTCTTCGCTCCGCGTCTTGATGATGGCGGACGGGCGTACGTGGCGTTGCGCAGTGCCCTGGGCCTACCGTGGGAGCAGGCAGCAGCTGCGCTGGAGCGCCTTGCAGCGACATCACCCGGTGACGGTGCAACTCTGCGCATCCGGGCCTCGGCTCTCCTACTGCACGACTTAGTGCAACTCGGATGGGAGTATCGGCTCGACGGACACTGGATTCAGGTCCGACCCCCCCGAACGAATTCCTCGAAAGAAGCCATCCGTCGCCAACTTGAATTTGCCCGAGCCGACCAACTGCGTGAGGCCGCCACCAAACGCTTCCTTATGGGATTGGAACGCCCGGCTCGCTCATCAGGCTGTCTGCCGGTTACCGAGCTCATCGCAGATGGTCGGCGACTCGCCGCACAACTTGCCCCGATTGCAAGCCTTCCAAGAGCCGAGCGCGCACAGGCGCTTTCTCTAATCTGTCAACCATACCTTCAACTTGTCGATCCCACGTCTCGTGATGTCCATAGTGGGATCAGGCTGATGGACCTGTGGCGTTATTTTCGCCATACTTGGCTCACTCGTTACCGAAGTTCTCCAGGTCGCAACCTCTTTTACCTCGTTAGGGATGCCGCCCAGCCAAAACATCCCATAATGGCAATCACCGCACTTGGCAACGCGGTGATGCAACTGACACCTCGGGATGATTCTCTCGGTTGGAGTACAAAGGGCCTCACCGATATTATACGCAAAGGAATAGCAACTGAAGAAGAAATATTGGTGGCCCTACGCACCAGACTTGTTGAGGATATTAGCCAAATATATCTTGATGATCTTCCCCTAGCGTCGAGTTTATCGTTTCCCGTATCTGACGAAACGCTTGACCGTCTCCAACGGATAGAGGAGCAAGCTACCTCCCACAGGATGGAGGCTCTGCGGGCAGGCGATCAAGACGCCGCGGCAGCGCGCCGAATTGAAGATGTAAAGGCAGCCGACCTTGAGAGCCTTGCAAGGTCGTCGCTGTTCCGCGCCAAGAGAGCGCGCGCCATCCGCGATCTACTAAGGGCTCAGCGAGAACTAGAGCTAGCCAAGTCAGTCACGAGGACCCTTACGACACCAGAAGGCGAATGGGCGGTAGGCCTCGCGTTGCGCCAACTGAAAAAACGGTTCTCTGCTACTTCCATGATGGAACTAACGGTATGCGGGGCTGTGCCACCCTACAACCACCTCCTTGCAGGAAAACTCGCCTGCTTGCTGATGACAAGTCCGCGTGTCAGGGCGGACTATGCACAGCGCTACAACACCGCTCCAAGCATCATCGCAAGCCAGATGGCTGGCCGCGTAATTGCAAAGCCAACAAACCTTGTTTTCCTTGGTACTACCAGCCTCTTTACTCAGAGGTCTTCTCAATACAATCGCGTAGTTCTCCCCATGGGCTCCGTGGTCGGCCAGCGCTGCGGCATAAGCTACGAGGATCTGGGCGTGTCTGTCGGGTTTGGCTCGCCTAGTCTAAGGGCCGAAACCGAGGCTGCGCTCAAGAAACTTGGAGAAGCCTCACGTGACTACCGCAACGTAAACTTCGTCTTCGGTGAAGGACAGAGCCCAAAACTGCGGCAGCTCAGGGAAGGTCTTGACGCGCTTGGATTGGCCCACGCCGACGTCCTAAATCATGGCACGCCGCGCATCGTGTATGGGGTTAAACTAGCGGAAAACACCGAGCGCGTTCTTCTGGGCGTTGACTCAGGAGTGGATTACTGCATCCTGTCAACAGAAAACGCTGATGATCAAATTGCCTCGTTTTGGATCTCACGTTGGCTCGCCAGCCGGCTCGACCATGCCCCGGCGCTGAGTGAACTTGCCCAATCCAGCCCTCTTGGCGAGCGGGTCTCACGATTCATCGGCGAGGATCACCGCAATGACCTTTTACCCCTATTGCAGCCATTAGCTCCGGAGGCACTGACGCATATGTCTCCTTCCCCCGAAGAAGACGAGCGCCTTACGTTTATTCGGCAACTTTACAGAGATGAGAGTGCATACAGCGATCATGTCAAGCTTAGCCGTCTCCGAAGCTTGAATGTTCGTACGCGACTCGATGAAGTGGTTCGTCGGATCGTACGGGCGGGCGGGTCGGTTGTTATCACTGGCAATGCGAGTGACGGTAAAACGCACACCATTCGGCTGCTTGAAAGTGACCTAAAGTCAGCGAAGGCGCGCGTCATAGTGGACGCGAGTGAGTTAGCTCAAGAACAAGTAGCCCAGAGCTGGGCTGAGGCGAAGTTGAACGGCGAGCCGTTTTGTATTGCCATCAACGAGGGTCTATTGATCGATCTTATCCGTACCTTTCGATCGGTGTACCCCTGGCTCGATGAGATCCAGCGACAACTCCTCGGCGCTTCCGATCTTGTGTCCGTGGACGAACCAGACGATGATGAGGCTGGTCGCTTCCAGCCTGAACCTGGGGCCGCGGTTGTTCTAGATTTGAGTCTACGCAGGATTCTTGCGCCCGACCTCGTCTCCCGTATCGTTGACAAACTCACCGACGATGCTTGGTACGCGGGGTGTACAGCTTGCTTGGCGCAGCATGCGTGCGCTGTTAGTTACAACCGAAAAATGCTACGCCACGAGCGAGTGAAGCAGAGGCTCAGCAGTTTGCTTGACCGCGTGGCCGAGCGTGGTGTGCGTGCGACTTTTCGTGAAGTCCTTGCCTTTATCTCATTTTTGATCTTTGGAGGCAAGTCCTGCAGCGAGCTACGTTCGGCTGGGTCTTCCGACTTTGCGCGTTACTATTGGAACGCTTTTGAGGGACAGGGTTCGATCTTTGAGCAATTGGGTGTCGGTCTCGATCCAGTGCGCCAGACGGATGCGCGGGTAGACGAGAACCTTTGGCGAGGAGAATACGCGGCGCATGATTTTGTCGGTCATGAGCTGTTTCCGGTTGTCACCCGCAATCTTGATGAGGTTCAACGACACGAGGTGACCCAGGCGGAAGAAGGATTTGTTGCTTTGAAACGCCGCTGGTACTTCGAACATCCAACGGGACGGTTGGTCCACACATCTCAGGCTGACAAACTTTTCCAGGACCTTCAAGATCCTGAGACAAGCACACAACTCCGTGTTGGCCGACTTATTGGACTGATTAATGGGCGTTGGAATAGGTCCGATCGTGACCGACAAGACGGCCTTCGACTGTGGACGCGTCTGTCGTTCTCACCCCGCGCAAAGGGGCGTGCAATGGTCTCCGGGCGTGAGGTCAGCAACCTCAGCCTAAAGCTTTTCAAGCCGAGGCTCGCCCCCGCTCTTCGTGCCGCCTTTGGGCCACAGGCGGTTGACCACCTCGTGCTTGCCCCGCCCGACAATGTTAGGTTTGCGAGTCTTGTCGTGGACCGGAGGCTGCTTATCGCCCTTCTGGCTTCGGGTATTACCGAGCAGGATGAGAAGGTCGAGCGGCGTCTGACGCAGTTCAACGATGCGCTCGCGCAGCACGCTCAGACGATATCACATGTGCGCACAATAGAATTGCTTGATCTGGACACAGAATTGAGCGTCCGGGTCCGGGTGGACCTGGGCCACCGGCGATATGACAGCGCGCAGTAACGGGGGTCCAATAAGATGGAAGCCAACCTGCGGGAACTCCTCAGCAACGAACTTCGCCGGCGTCACGGCTTCGGAATGATGGAGGGCAAGATTAAGCCCGTCCACGTGGCAAATGCGCTAATGCGCACTGAGCACGAGCAAGTGGGCCGTATGCGCGACATAGGGTACCTAATGACCGCAACGGCGCAGCGGGAGAGCCACGAAGAACGTCTCCAGGCAGTGGCACGCATGCTGGAAGCCAATCGCGAACGCTGGGGACGCCTCGGAGAGGAAGACGACCTAAGGCGATCCGTACTCGCGACGCGCGTCCTGCCACTTCTTCGCACAATCTTGGCAACGGACAATGCCACTTTTGGCAAATCGCCCGAGTTCTCGTCGTTCTCCTCACCAACAGCTCTAACCACGACTCGCGACGCTTCAGATGATCACGTAGGCGAGTTCGTGCATCGGTTGTGGGGAGGGCGTGAGGATGGACGCCGATTGCCACTACTGAACCTGCTGAGGGACCTAACCGATCCACGAAAGGATCTTGGGTCGGTGGACGATTTAACAGCCGTCTTGGCGCCCCTATCGGATGACATGCGTGTGTACAATCCGCCCAGCCGCGACTTTCCCGAGGCTGATGGACATCTGCGGTCTGTTATCTGTGAGGCGCTAAGGGACGCCGCGCGGGACCTGCATGCTTTCGAGATGGCACTCAGGCCCAATCCCATTGCAAGCCTTCAGCGGATTGTCTTGCTGGGCGCACTGAGCGTCTTCTTCTTCACTGCGACACGGCACCACGAACGGACAAACCTGCCGCGGCGTGTTCTCTTTGTAGACAACTCGCCATCCCGCGACACTGCCATTGCCGAGGCGAGTGAGCGGTCAGTTACCCAGTTGTTCGACGACGCCCGTGGGTACATGGCCGCGATTGTTTCGGAGGCTCTCGACGCCGAGCGGTCGGACTGGGAGGTCGATGCCGAAGCAACCGTCGCGGCTGTCTTAGGCCGCGAGAAATCCGACAGTGGAGAAAGGCGTGGCAGGCTCACTGAACTGCTGGAAGAATTGACGGAGGCGGGTGCTGACATACGTTCTGAACTTCCTCGCCGCCTTGTTGAATTGCTCGATGGTAGCGGCGGCCGGACGCTCGACGGGTATCTGCGTCTTTTGGGCATCCGCTGTGGTTTACTCTATCCGCAGCAGAAGAATCCACTAAAGCGTTTGGCTCCAATGGACAGGACTCTTGAGGTTTTGGTGGCAGGAACTTTTGAGCTCTCGGGCCGACCCCTCGAGTACCGCGACTTTCTGGACAAGTTGTACGACCGCTGGCGGATTGTCGTCGGGGGAAGGCTGGAGGATGCGGAGATCTTAGCACGGGACGGCATGGGGGTGGGCGCGGGCGATCTGGCCGAGAACAGTGAACGCTTCTTGCAGCGCCTCCAGGGCCTCGGACTTGCACGAAAGCTCGCCGACAGTGTGGCCGTAGTAGGAATGACGGAGAGCGCCCATGCTGACGCATGAGTTACATGCCGCTGCTGATGCGCGGCGGGTGACAAGCCTGCTTGCCGCCGAACTCGACCAAGCGGCGCAGCGTCGAGAGTTTGGTGTGATCGTGCGTGACGTGGCGCCCCTCGACCTTGAAGACCTCACCGATGCTCTCGCGAAACCACGTGCGGCTCGGGCGCCCCGCCTGCGGGTGGCGCTGGTGGGCGAGGGAGCGGTTGTCGACGAGGCTCTCGCCCGACATGCCGCGCTGCGAGGAATTCTCGCTGCGGAAGAGGAAACTGCCGTCAGATGGCGAAACGAAAGGCTGCGCACCATTGCGGTCGTCACGAACCGTCCGCTCGCGAAATCTGCCTCGCTGCGCGACTTCAGGCCTATCGGCGAGCACGATCTGGCGCGTCGCCTCTGTCGGGAAGAGAGAGAGAAAGCTGAGGTTGCATGGCTGCGCGGGCTCTGGAGTGTCCTAGAGCGCGCCCACACGGACGCTGGAGTGGGCGGCCCGCCGCTCCGTATCCCTCTGGCGGATTTGGTGCGGTTCGCAATCGTCCTTGGAGAACTACCCATTTCCGATCGGTCCGCACAAGCCCCGGGCCACCTCCACCTTCTCGGGCTGTTCCCGGACGCTCGACTAGCGGATGAAAGGTCCGAGAACCGCCTCCTCCGACGGCTGATGCAAAACCGCGGTCTCGTCCAGGAAGTACGGCGGGCGACGGAGGAGGACTGGGCGCGAGTTCGCGCCTATCAGCAAACTCTCACAAGCACCGCCAGGACGATAGCCGGTCGCATGGCCAGACGCTTGCGCGATACGGCTAAGGGCGGGCACTTAGAAGGCCTCGACCTCGATACCGTTCAGACGTTGTGGCGCGGTAAAGTTTCGACAGTATCAACCGAATTGAATGAAGGCGGCCCCGGCCGCAAAACAGATCGAATTCAGGTGGAACGTGCCGTTGGACGCATGCTTATGGCAGAGGATTACTCCCGCCTGGGTGACATAGCCGAAGAAGTCCGCCAGGTTGTGCAAGCTGCCCTGGATGACGATGTACGCTCGGCTTCCGAGGATATTCGCCAGGCTAGTTCGGTGGACACCGCGGCATACGTCCAGGTCGATAGGGAGATACTTGTATTGGTCCGCTCCCGGTCGACTGAGAGGGACTGGGGTGGGGTGATTGAAGTGGCGTCGGAACGGCCTGCGGCGCTCACCGAGGTCACAGCCTTTCGTTCATGGTCGCCCTTTACGATAGAGCCCCTAGAGAAGGACCTTGCCAACTTTGTCGAGGGAGGAATCGCGCCGGAAGCGCTGATGTCTGGGCTGTCTCGCTTCGCGACGTTGCGGCGCCAACTCGTGCCGCATGTTTGTGAACTCGCGGTATCCCCAGTTGCTGCGCTCGCCGGAAACTCTGGACTGCTTGAGACAACGGAGCAATATCTCTCTGCCTATGAACAACTCCTTGGACAACTCCGGTCGATTTACTCTGACATGCACGCTGCGGCTGACTTTGAGGCCGAATCTATAGTTGGTCGACTACTCTGTCTTGAGCTGTACGTCTACAGGCGCGACGGGCAAACGGAAGCCGTTATGTCGCCGCTCCATCCGCTCTATCTTTGGAGAGGCATGACGATCGTACGCGAGGTGCGCGCACTTGGCCGCGTCCTCTCGGACCACGAGGTTGCAACATTGGAGGAAGCGTGTGCTGACGACCTCCAGTTTCTACAGGTCTTGGTTCTTCCTCGTCTGGCAACTGGCCAAGATCAACCATTGATGCTAGGGCAAGCAGGATCGCTTGGTCGCCTCCCGGTGTTCAGAGAGGCGCCAAGGGGCGTGATGGAGGCGGACGGCGTCCGGACGGTGGCCGAACTTGCCGATCGGCTCGCCACACTGCGCCCCTTCGCGCGGCCCGGTCTGCGTGTGATGTTGGTCAATCTTCCAAGGCCGGCCCGTTTTGTCGAGGAACTCGTCGGGCGCCTGGGTGCGGATGACGGTTTGGAAGAAGGGGGATTTTCGGGTCTGCATGTGCGCGTTCGCTATACCCAGGCCGACACGCGCGGATGGGCAGCCGAGGTCCGTGATCTCGACGAAACGGTGCGGGAGCGCCTCACCACCGCCGAGGAACGCGGCCTGCTCTCCCTGTCCGTTCAGGGGGAAGCGATCACCTGGGACAAGCTGCGGCGGGAGATCCAAGAGCATCCCGCGCATCTCCTCGCCATCTTTGATCCCTTTGAAGTTAGAAGCACGCCGGTGTCGCGCGCCCAGGCACACACCTTGAGCCCATGGATGCCCTCACGCGAGTACCGCTTCAACAAAATCCGAAAGGAAATCCAGATCATTCCCGTGGCTGAGGAGCATGTCTTTGGGACATACCTCGCTGCCGCAGCTTTGGTTCATACTGCGTTGCAACGAAAGACCCCAGCTCACCTCCCGCAGGTGCGCGACATTAAGGAGACCCTGGACGTCCTCGCCGCCGCTGCTGTTTGGACGGTAGTCGCTGATCCCCACCGAGTGTCGCTGGCGCGCCTGGGCAATGCTGAGGTTATCGACCGTCGGATCGAGCGCGGGCGCCAACTCACCTGCTTCGCCCATGACCTCAGTCCGTTTGTCCGCCGTTTGGACCAGCAACTCCGGAAGACTCACTTTCTTGCCGAGAGGGAGACGCTCGAACGTCTTGTACGCGACCTTGTCATGATGGAGCCAAACGGCATCTTGAGTCTCGCGGGTTCGAGCCACGAGAAGCAGGTCAAGGGTTCGCTGGGCAAACTGATCGCTGTGCGCTGGTACCGCAGCAAGGAGCCGAGCGGCCTCGCTGTAAGCCTCGATACCGCAACGGCTCAGCGATGGCTCGTTGCGGGGCTACACTCGCGCCAGAAGGCAGACCTGCTCGGTCTGCGGGAAGAGGCGGGCGCTCTCGTAATCGATGCGATCGAGGTGAAGGCCCATGACGAGGCGGCACCGTACTCGGTTCAGGACGGAATCATAAGCGGGACCGCGGTTGGCCAGGTGCTCTCGACGCTCCAGGCCTTGGCGGAGGTGTTCACTCCCGACGGAGCTTCCCCGCTCGCAAAGCCGAGGCGCGAGGTCCTGCGGGAGCACCTCTACACCGCGCTGCTTCGTGACCAAGAGCCAGGCTATGTTGAGCGCTGGCACTCGCTTATCGAGGACGCATTTGCGGGACGATTGGCAGTCCGGCTTGGCGGCCGCATTGTACACGTGCAACTCGCATCAGTGGCTGCGCAGGACAGCCGGACCTACCTGACCAGACAGGGCGTCCCGATCCGTGTAGACACCCTTTCAGCCCAGGATGTCGGTTTGGTACTTAGGCCGTCGCGGCCGATCCGCGAAGAGAGCACCCTGACCGCTGCGGCGCCCGGCATTGGCGAGGTGGTTGAAGCCGAGCCCTCGCAACTGCTTCAGCAACTCGTAACGCCCATTCCTGCTCAGGACGACGGAAATCCCAACAGAGGCGAACAAGGTAGTTTCGGCTCGACTGCGGAGCCGATTGCTCCTCGTGCAGAGGTCACTTCAGTGGGTTCCGACCTCGGCGGGAGCCCGCCTGATTCCGCAGCAGCTGTTGCAAAGCCGGCAAACCAGCTGTCCAGTCTGGAGGTGATCCTGGGCGTGGAGCAAGGGTCGTCTACGCCAGCAGTTTGGCAGCCAGGCCGCCAGAGTAACGGCTTCTTTCTAATCCTTGGGGCATCCGGTTCCGGGAAGACGGAGACATTGAAGGTCCTCGGGAGTGCAATCGCTGAATCAGGAATACCCGTGCTTGTCTTTGATTTCCACGGTGACGTGGTTCTTCCAAACGTGCAATCTGTACTCCTTTCCAGCGGGTCAGCAAGCATCTTCGGGCTGAACTCGATGGAACTTGACGTGCAAAGCGCGGAGGAGAGCGGGCTTTACGACCAGCGCGCGTCTCTTCGCGGCATGATCCAACGGGCGGTTCCGGCTCTCGGACATCGGCAGGCAAGCATTCTGCGCGACGCCTTCGACGAGGCGTACCGGCGGGCTGGGATCGTAGACAGCGACCCCTCCACCTGGAACAGGAGAGCACCCACTTTCGGAACAATACAGGAAATTCTTGAGGAGTGGACGGACGCCGACGAGCGGAAGGCGCAACGCTCCGCGATTGAAGGATGCCTCGCCGCTGTCCAAGAACTCTTTGGTCACCCAATCTTTGCGCGAGAACAGCAGATCTCGATAGATCAAATGCTCACCGAGTCGGTTCGTCTTGATCTGAGCAAGTTGCCGGATCAGATTCGGTTTATCGCGACAGAGACACTGCTCAGAAGGCTATTCCGAACTTTGCGCCTGCGCGGACCGATACCGGTACAGCCCGCCGACGACCGCCAGCGCTTCCGGCTCTTTATAGTAATTGATGAGGCAAAGATTCTGAGTTTGGGCAGCGGCGACAGAGATCGCGCCGACAACATCCTGAACGAATTGATCACCGAGGCACGGAAATTCGGATTGGGAATGATTATCGCGTCACAAATGAGCGAGCATTTCAGCGAGGAAGTGCGCGCAAATGCAGCTACTTGGCTCGTCCTAAAGCCCATGGATATTCGCGAGGCCAAGAAGAACGCGCCCAACGTGGGAGTTGACCCGGAGGATCTGACCCGCTTACGGGGACGTGGGGACGGCTACTACCGCGACCGCGCGGGCGGTCGGTCTCGTCGCATACAGGTGACTCCTCGAGCCTCGGGCCAATCAGGGCCTGACTAAACCGCGGTTTTTGTGTCTGTTTGAAGAACAGTCGCCGAACTCGAGTCCGGCGGGGTGGCGTCCCTTGCCGCAGCGGCGGCAGACGCCGACGGCGTCCTTGATCTGCTCGGGCCCGAAGGCCACGATCTCGACTTGGGCACGGGTTGAGAGCGCAAGGTACTCGCCGATCCCGGTTTCACCTCGGCAACTCACGATGCTCGGGGCCGGCGGAGGCGATCCGCCACCGGCACCCCCGTCACCACGGCGTAGAGCACATCCGGGTCGATATCGGCCCCGTTCGGCCAAGCCACCGTCCCGGCGTCCGCTCGACGCGCACGTTCCGGAAGCTCGCAAGGTCGGCGAGTGGCGCGAACACCCCCTCGAACGGAACCAGCCGCGCCACGTCGACAATGCCCGAAACGACGTCTTCGAACACCAGCCGCATCCGGTAGGGCTCAAGCGGCTCGACGGCGGCCACGTCCTTCAGCATCGGCTCACCCCAGCACCTCCTCAAGTGTCGCCGCCGATCGCTCAACGCACCTGCTCGCATAATGCATTTCAGTGTCGGAGAACCGATTAGCTTGAACGGTACGGATCACCTGCTTTGGTCGCGGGTCAGAAGGTAAATCATGGCACCCCCATCGCGGAGGATCGGTGCCGACACCGGACGCCGCGGAGCGAATCGTCACCTCACCCCCTGACCCGATACGCCACCACCAGCGGCGTCGGATAGATCGCCCCCGTCGCCCGGGTCGCCGCCAGGACGTGAAGGTACAGGCGGCCCTGGACGGGGTCGAAGGCGGCACCGGACACGCGTACGCCGGCCGGGAGGGTCAGGGTGAAGCGGCTCGACGGGGTGGCCTGCCAGGGCTTGCGCGTTCCTGCCGCGACCTCGGCGAGCTGGCGCGGGTGGTAGACGTAGACGACCGTCTCCCAGCCTTCGGTCGTGATGGTGCCGCCCTCGTAGGCGATGCGGCCGGTGCCCATGGTGGCGACGAACAGCATGCCCTGCTTCGTGGGCGTGTCGATCCACACGCCGGCACCCTCGATGGAGTCGGACCATTGCCAGCGGCCGCGGCCGCCGGTCGGCGAGCCGTCGATGAGGGAGCGGTAGCTCGTGTCACGCGCGGCCGGGTGGTCGACGGGGTGGCCCAGGAGCGGCACGGCGCGCATCCGGGTGGTGGCGTCGCCCGGATCGGTGGTGGCGACCAGGGCCGGGCCGAGCTGGCCGCCGCCGGTGCCGATGATGCTGTAGTAGCCGCCGAAGCCCAGGCCCAGCGTGGCACCGCCGGTGAAGCGGTCGGCGAACCATTTGGGGATGCGGGTGGTGCCGCCGCGCACGGCCTTGGGGCCGATGCCGGCGACGGTGCGGAAGCGCCAGGGCCCGTGGGCGGTGACGGTGCCGCCGGGGCCGAGCCTGGCCCAGCCCAGGACGGGATTGTCGCCGAAGGTGTCGTACCAGTGGCCGTAGGACCAGTAGAGGCGGCCGCGGGCGGCGTCCCACATCAGGCCGTGGGTGGGGAGGCCGCCGTCCAGCGTGCCGGGATTGTCGCTGGAGGTCTTGCGGCCCCGGTAGACGTCGCAGGGCTCGCCGACGACGGTGGCGACGGGCGGGCGATCGGCGGGGCCGAGGCCCGGATAGGCCATCTCGTAGACGAGGCTGCCGCTGTAGACGTGGACGGCGCCGAAGAAGCGGAGCGCACCGTTCACACGACGCAGGGCGATGCCGGCGCTCGTGAACATGGTGTCGGCATGGTCCGGGTCGACGCGCCCGCAGGCCGATCCGGGGACCGCGAAGGCGCCGAGATAGACGAGATCGGATCTCGTGATCGCCGGCTTGTCGAGCGGGTCGGCCCGGGCCGAGCCGACGGTGGCCAGAAGGCCGGCGACGAGAATGCCCATGAACCGCAGCGACGCCATGGCGACCCCGCACCTCCCCTGGACGGTGCGACGACCGTCCACCCTGTCAGGGCTACGCCGGTCGGCCGGGAGGGGCAAGGAGGGGTGGGCGGGATAGGCGCGTCAGGGCCTTGGAGGCGTGCGTTGAGGGCTGCAGGGTATGGCCGTCCGGCAGCGCGCCGGCTCCGAAGGGTGGCGAGGTCCGGGCGCCGGCCGCCATCGGGGCGAAGGCCAGGGTCGCCAGCGATGCCGCGCGCCGCATCATGGGAGGCATTCCCGGATGATCCTGCCGGTCGGGCGCGGGCGTGTGCCGGTTACTCCTCATCGGGGCGCGGGCGTGAAACCAGCGGTTCAGGTGGGGTGGGATGTCGCTGCCGGTGCGGCGGTAGGGGGCGAGGCCGAGCTTGCCCGAGCCCATGAGCTTCGGGGCGAGCTCGACAAGCGCCCGATCGCAGGTGATCGAAGTCCTATTTCCGCGACGTGGCATAGGCCGCTATATCGTGTCCCGACATGCTCGATCTCGCGCGAGACAGCCATGGCTGACCTCTTTCCCGACCGCGACGCGCTGGCCCGTCTCTGCCGGCGCCACCACATCCGTCGGCTGAGCTTGTTCGGATCCGTGGGCAAGGGCACCTCGCGCCCGGATAGCGACGTCGATCTTCTGGTCGAGTTCGAGCCCGGGCTGGCCCCTGGTCTGTTGGCCCTCGCGGGCATCGAAGGCGAGTTGTCCCGTCTGCTCGAAGGCCGACGCGTCGACCTGCGCACACCGGCCGATCTCAGCCGGCATTTCCGCAGCGATGTCCTGGCAACAGCAGTACCGTTCTGGACCGGGTCCTGCACGGCTGCGCCCGGTCCAGCTTTCCGGTAGCCTATCGGCCGGCGGCCTACTCGAGGCACGCGGAACCGCGCTTGCCGACCTGAGGACGAGGTCAGAGTCCTGCATGTCGTCGAGGGTGCAGACGCCGTCGCACGATTCATCACCGGCCGAACCCGTGCGGATCTCGACAGCGACGAGATGCTGCTCTTCGCCCTGGTGCGGGCGATCGAGATCATCGGCGAAGCGGCAGCCAAGGTCTCACCGGAAGCAAGGGGCTCGATGCCCGGCGTGCCCTGGAGCCGGATCGTGGCGATGCGGAACAGGCTCATCCACGCCTATTTCGACATCGAACGGGACGTCTTGTGGCGAACGGCCTGCGAGGAGATTCCCGCCTTGCGGGCGGTGATTACTGCGTCTCGGTGAGCAATGGCGCTACCGATCGCCAAAAGACGGCCAAGTGCGATCCTGGTGTCGATCACCATCAGTTCGGTAACCCGTTCTCGTCGTACTCCAGGATCTCATCGTCGGCCCGGGTATCCAGCACGGGGAGGGCCGCACAGCGCCGGGCGACTTGTTCCTTGATCGGGGTTGTGGACGTCGAGGATGAGGCCGAGCCTGCAGGCCCGACGCATGGACATGCCGCGCGAGGTCAGGGCCGCCCGGCGGGAGACGATTTCCTCAGCCGGGGAGACGGTAAGGGACTGGCGAAGCTCCTCACCGCGTCGCGGACTCAGGAGGCCAAGGGTCGCCCGAGGAGTTCCGCTACCGGCACTCCTGTCACCTCGGCGTAGAGCACATCCGGATCCAGATCGGCGCCGCCCGGCCAGACCACCGTGCCGGCGTCCGGCTCGACGCGCACCGCGCTGAAGCTCGCCGGATCGCCCAGAGGCGCGAACACGCCTTCGAACCGCACAAGCTTCGCCACGTCCACCGTGCCGGACACTCCGTCCTCGAACACCAGCCGGAGCCGATAGGGCTCCAGCGCCTCGACGGCGACCACGTCCTTCAGCATCGGCTCACTCCAAGGGAGCTATTCGGCCAAGCGGCTCCTGCCGCCGGGCCCGATCCCAAGCCGATTCCAACTCCGGCTGTGGAACGGCGACAGCTAGATTGCCCGCGCAATGTCGGTCCGAGCGAAATCTTCGCCCTTGAACAGCAACGGTTCGCCGCTCGTCTTGGCCAGGGCGTAGGCGAAGCAGTCACCGAAGTTGAGCGCGGCCGGGTGCCGTCCCTTCCCGAAGCGCCGGAAGGCGTCCACGGCACCTTCGACGTGCTCTGGCCCAAAGGGGACGATATCGACGTTGGCGCGGGCAGCGAACGCTCGGAATTCGCCGAGCCCCATCTCGCCCCTGCGGCTCAGGACGACAAGGCTCGCGTCCATCGCCGTGGCGGCACTGGCAAGCCGCACGGGGTCGGCGACGATCGCCTCGATGAGCGCCGGCGCTTCCGGCTCCTGCAACAGGATCGCGAGGAAGGCGGACGTGTCGATCACCATCAGCCCGGCAGCCCGTTCTCGTCGTAGCCCAGGATCTCGTCGTCGGTGCGGGTATCCAGCACAGGGAGGGCCGCACAGCGCCGGGCGATCATCCCGAGGTCCCTTGCCAACGCCGGGCCCTCACCGCGCTTCAGGCGCTCACGCCGCAGCCGCTCCGCGAGGGCGGTGCGAATCGCCATGGTCAACGACTCGCCGGTCAGGCTCGCGACCTCGCGGGCCAGACGGTCCGTCTCGGGATCCTTCAAACTCAACGCCATGCATACCCGCTGTATAGAGAATCGGTGACATTCTATATCGACAGGTCCCACGCGTCGAGGCGTACCTGCCGTCAGGCGCGGTTTGCCAGGTCTATCGGCGAGCAGCGGGCACAGCCCTCCGCTCAGTTCAGCACCTCCGCCAGCGTCGCCGCCGCTCCCCGCTCGACGAGGCCGCTCGCATAGCGCCGGTACGCCGCGACGAAGGCCGGGTCGTAGGCGAGGCCGATCGGGGCGAAGGGGCGGGTGCGGAGGACCTCGACCGGGTCGGGGGAAGCCACCTTCGCCCAGTCGGCGTCGTCGAGGCCGGGCTCGAACACGGTGAAGGCGTTGCCGCGGTCGTCGCGGACGGACGTGTCGTCGCGGGCCTTCAGGTAGCGGGCGAAGCAGGCGAGGAGGAAGGCCTCGCGCTTCATGTCGGCACCTTCGGCCAGCAGGGTGGCCAGCGTCTTGCCGTGGAAGATCGGGAGCTTCGCGGCACCATCGCCGGCGACCCTCAGGATCTGGTCGCCGATGGCGGGGTTGCCGAAGCGCTCGGCGATCATCTTCTTGTAGGGGGCGACTTCGACGCCCGGCGGCGGGCTCACATAGGGGATGACGTCGCGGTCGAGGAAGGTGGCGACGAGGCGGTCGAGGCGGGGGTCGCGCATGGCCTCGTGGACGAGGCGGTAGCCCAGCAGCACGCCCGGATAGGCCAGCAGCATGTGCGAGGCGTTGATCATCCGCCCCTTCATGGCGAGGTAGGAAGGCACGTCGTCGGTGAAGCGGACGCCGACGGCGGCGAGGTCGGGGCGGCCGTAACGGAAACGGTCCTCCGAGACCCAGTCGTTGTAGCGCTCGGCCTTGGCGGGGAGGCGGTCGTCGACGCCGCTGGCCTCGTTCAGCGCCCGGCGGGTGGCTTCGTCGACCTGGGGGGCGATGCGGTCGACCATGCTGTTGGGGAAGTCGACTTCGGCCTCTATCCAGGCGGCGAGGCCGGGATCGCGAGCTTTCGCGAAGCCGACGAAGGCCTTGCGGCTGGTGTCGCCATTGCCGCGGAGATTGTCGCAGGAGGCGATGGTGAAGGCGGGTAGGCCCGCGGCACGGCGGCGGGCCAGGGCCTCGACGACGAGGCCGAAGACGGTCCGCGGTGGGCCGCCTTCGAGGTCGTGGGCGACGTCGGGGTCGCCCAGTCGGAAGCTGCCGTCGGACTCGTCGAGATTGTAGCCGCCCTCGGTGATGGTGAGGGACACGATGCGGCAGTCCGGGTGGGCGAGACGGGCCAGCACGGCCTCGGGCTCGGCCGGGGCGTGGAGATAGTCGATCATGGCGCCAATCACGCGGACGGTGGCGGTGCCGTCCGGGTCGCATTCGGTGACGGTGTAGAGGCCGTCCTGGGCGGCGTAGGCCTCGGCCTTCGCGCGGGCAGCGGGGCCGTCGGTCGGGCCGACGCCGACGATGCCCCAGGCGGGATCGAAGCTGCGGTTGAGCGCATCGTCGACATAGAGAGCGAGGTGCACGCGGTGGAAGTTGCCGACGCCGAAATGGACGATGCCGCCGCGCAGGGTGCTGCGGTCGTAGGCCGGGACGGCGACAGACGCCGGCAAGTGGTGCAGCGTCCTGTTCGACAGCGGAATCATTCTTTGGCCTCCCGTGCCTGCCGCCGGTTTCCGGCTTGGCGGGCACCACAGCGAGCAGGCGACGCGAACGTCAAGGGCATAGCGGGCGACGAGCCGCGGCGCGTCGTGCCGCCCGTTCCTGGACAAGGCGAGTGCCGCACTCCTAGGTTCGTTTCCACCGACGCGCGAGGAGCTGCCGGGGTGGGTGCCATGGACGAGGACGATCGGGTCCGCCATCGGCTGGAGAAACAGCTCGACCAGCTGCACCTCGCCACGCGGGCCTTCGACACCAAGGCGCAGATCGCGAGTGTCGGCTACCTGCTGACGCTCGGCGTCATGCGGCTCGGCTTCGAGTGGCGGCCCGGCGGGTGGTCGTGGCCGGGGCCGCTGGCCGCGGCGACGGCGCTCCTGGTCGTGGCGCTGCCGGTGGCGCTGTTCACGTTCGTCCTGGTGCCGCAGCGACGGTATCGCCTGGCGGCGCTGCCGACCCACCGCGAAGCGCCGCGCACGCTCACGGGCAGCTGGTTCGAGGGGCGAACCGCCGCCGAGATCGCGGCGGAGGCCGCGAGCGTCGACTGGACCCGGGAACTGGCGTTCGAGATCGAGAAGGTTTGCCTCGTCCGGGACACCAAACGACGGCGGTTCATGCTGGCGCTGGCAGCCTGCGCCGTCACGATCGTGACGATGCTGATCCGGCTGGCGCTGGCCTGATCGCTCTCCGGGGGTACGCCATCGGCCGATGGCCAGGAGCATGTCGCGGCGGGGTCGTCGCCGACCGAATTCTGCGTATCGTGCATTTTTAATAGTTCGCGCCAAGGAAGCACTTGTCCTCCGCCGTCGCTACCCATAGTTCGGACGTAGGGATGGCGCGCGGCGCTACGAATGACAGTGCTACTTCCAGGGTCGGAGCAGGAGAGATCGGCCCGGGACATAGCAGGATTGCCGAGCAGGCGGCGACCATGGATGGACCGCAAGAAACCTGACACACAATAAGCCGGGGAGGGGCGGAGGATGTCGGGACTAGTCGTCGGGTCGGGACGACCATTGGCATGAGGGCTCCGGCTGGACTGTCGGACAGTTTTCCGAAGCTACTTCTTGACCACGCGGAGCAACGCCCCGATCGGCCGGCGATCCGCGAAAAGCGGCGCGGCCTGTGGCGGACCGTCACCTGGCGGACGATGGCCGACGAGGTGCTGGTGCTGGCGGCGGCCCTCGCGGCGCGCGGTGTCGGGCCGGGCTCGAGGGTCGCCTTCATCGGCGACAATCGCCCGCGGCTGTTCATCGGCATCGCCGCCGTGCAGGCGTTGGGTGCCGTAGCGACACCGCTGTTCCAGGATGCCTCGGCCGAGGAGATCCTGGAGCCGCTGCAGCGGGCCGAGGTCACCCATGCCTTCGCCGAGAACCAGGAGCAGGTCGACAAGCTCCTGTCCGTGCTGCCGGGATGCCCGTCGCTCCGCTGCATCGTCTACGACGACCCGCGCAGCATGGGGCAGTACCGGCAACCCGTGCTCGTGCCCTACGACACGCTGCTGGACGAGGGTCGGGCGGCCGGTGCCGAGGCCACGGCTCGGGTCCGGGAGGCGATCGCGCGGGGCACCGGTGCGGATCCGGCATTCCTCTTCTTCACCGCCCGGGCGACGGGGCCGACCAAGGGAGTGGTGTTCGACGGCAGGGCGCTGATCGAGCGGATGCGAACGCTGGCTGCCATCGAGCGGCTCGGCGAGAGCGACACGGCACTCGCCTATCTGCCTCCGGGTTGGGTCTGCCAGATCCTGTTCAGCTACGTCTTGCCGATGGTGGCGGGCTCCTGCGTCTGCTGCCCGGAGTCCTCGGACACGCTCTTGGCCGACCTGCGCGAGATCGCACCGACCTGCTTCCTGGCTACCCCGCGGATGCTGGCGACCATCGTCTCGCAGGTGTCGCTGCGGATGGAGGCCTCGGGCGGGATCAACCTCGCCCTCTACCGCCGGGCGACGGCGCTGGCGGAGCGGATCGGAAAGCGCAGCCTAGCCGGGCAGCCGACGCCGCTCGGCGACCGGCTGGCCTCGGGCCTCTACGACGTGCTGATCTACGGACCGTTGCGCGATGCCCTAGGCATGACCCGAGTGCGCGTCGCCTACAGTGCAGGCGACCTGCTCGACCCGACGCTGCTCACCTTCTTCCGCGCCCTGGGCGTGAATCTGAAGCAGCTCTACGGTTCGACCGAGACGGCGTTCCTGGTCGCGGCACATCGTGATAGGGCGGTCGCGGCGGACTCGGTGGGAACGCCGCTCGAAGGGGTCGAGGTGGCCATTTCACCGCAGCAGGAGATTCTCGTCCGCACGCCCGGACTGTTCCGCGAATATCTGGGCGACCCCGAGAGCACGCGGCGCGTGCTGGACGAGGCCGGCTGGTTCCATACGGGCGATGTCGGGCATCTGGGTGCGGACGGACAGCTCCGGGTAGTCGATCGGATCCACGATCTGGGCGCACTCACCGACGGCACAGCGTTCGCCCCACGGCACATCGAGAACCGGATCAAGGCCTCGCCCTATATCCGTGAGGCGATCTGCGCCGGCGCCGGGCGGCCCTTCGTCTGCGCGCTCGTAGACCTCGACGCGGCAGCGGTCGGCCGCTGGGCCGACGGGCACGGCATCCCCTATTCGGGCCATGCCGACCTCGCCTCGCGGGAGGAGGTCTACGGGCTGATCGCCGGCGTTCTGGCCGAGGTGAACGCGGAGCTGGTCCGCGATCCCGCACAAGGGCCCTGCCAGGTGCGCCGATTCCTGCTGCTGCCGAAGGAGCTCGACGCTGACGACGGTCTCCTCACGCGGACCGGCAAGGTGCGCCGGCACGTGGCGGCGGAATGGTTCGCGCCGCTGCTGGACGCGATGTATGGCGGCCTCACCGTGGCGCCCAACCCGCATGCCGGCGAGGCGCACGGGGCGGAGATCGAAGGCAGCGAGATCAGGATCGGCGACGTCCCGGCCGCCGCCGCTGCCAGGAGGGCCGCATGAACGCGCCGGCGCTCGAGGCGGGATTGCAGCGGGCCTTCCCCATCGGCGGGCCGATCCTGGAGCTCGACGGCATCTCGTTGAGCTTCGGGGGCGTGAAGGCGCTGACGAACATCTCCTTTAACGTGCTGGAGCACGAGATCCGGGCGATCATCGGGCCGAACGGCGCCGGCAAGAGTTCGATGCTGAACGTGATCAACGGCATCTACACGCCGCAGGAGGGGACCATCCGCTACCGCGGCGCGCCGTTGCGCGAGACCAGTCCCGAGAATGCCGCCCGGCTCGGCATCTCGCGCACCTTCCAGAACATCGCCCTGTTCCGCCGCATGACCGTGCTCGACAACATCATGGCCGGGCGGATCCTGCACACGCACGCCAACTTCCTCGAGGTCGGGCTGAAGCTGCCGCGGGCGCGCCGGGAAGAGGTGGCGAACCGCGAGAAGGCGGACGAGATCATCGAGTTCCTGGAGATCGAGCATATCCGCAAGACGCCGGTCTCCAGGCTGCCCTACGGCCTCGAGAAGCGGGTCGAGCTCGGCCGGGCGCTGGCGGCCGAGCCGAAGGTTCTACTGCTCGACGAGCCGATGGCCGGGATGAACGTGGAGGAGAAGCAGGACATGTGCCGCTTCATCCTCGACGTGAACGACAATTTCGGCACCACGATCGTGCTGATCGAGCACGATATGGGTGTGGTCATGGACATTTCCGACCGGGTCGTCGTCCTCGACTACGGCAAGAAGATCGGGGACGGCACGCCGGCCGAGGTCCGCTCGAACCAGGACGTCATCGACGCCTATCTCGGCGTGGCACACTGAAGGCGCGCTGATGTACCAGTTCCTCTTCTTCATCGAGGTGCTGATCGGCGGTCTGCTGTCGGGCGTGATGTACTCGCTCGTCGCCCTCGGATTCGTGCTGATCTACAAGGCTTCCTCCGTCTTCAACTTCGCGCAGGGCGCGATGGTCTTCTTCGCCGTGCTGTCCTTCGTCGGCTTCATGGAATTGGGGCTGCCGTTCTGGGCGGCGCTGCCGGTCACCGTGGCGCTGATGGTGCTGGTCGGCATGGCGACCGAACGCTTCGTGCTGCGACCCCTCGTCAACCAGAACGAGGACACGCTCCTCATGGCGACGATCGGGCTGGCCTTCGTGCTCGAGGGCCTGGCCCAGATGATGTGGGGCGTGGAGGTGCGGCGCCTCGACCTCGGCATCCCCGATGAGCCGATCCCCTGGCTCGCCGACAATGTCGGCATCTTCGTCAGTATCCTCGACATCACCGCCGGAATCGCGGCGGCCGTCATGGTGGCGGTGCTGGCGCTGGTGTTCTCGAAAACGAAAGTGGGCCTCGGCCTGCGCGCGGTCGCCGACGGACATGCCGCGGCGATGTCGATCGGCATTCCGCTGAACCACATCTGGATGCTTGTCTGGGCGACGGCCGGCGTGGTGGCGCTGGTGGCCGGCATGCTGTGGGGTGCCCGCAGCGGCGTGCAGTTCGCGCTGATTGGCATCGCGTTGAAGGCTCTGCCGGTGCTGATCATCGGCGGGTTCACCTCGATCCCCGGCGTGATCGTCGCCGGCCTCATCGTGGGGGCGGTCGAGAAGCTCGCCGAGGTTTACATCGGACCGTATTTCGGCGGCGGGATCGAGGGGTGGGCCCCCTACATGCTGGCGGTCGTCTTCCTGATGTTCCGGCCGGAAGGGCTGTTCGGCGAGAAACTGATCCGGCGGGTTTAGGGCAGGGGCGTTCGGAGACACGATGTTCTATCGCGAGGCAGGCCAGTTCCGCACTACCTACGCCGAGGATTCGCGTGCCCTGCCGCTGCGCGAGGACCGTATCGCGCTGGCGCTGCTCCTGGTGTTCGCCTTCGTGATCGTGCCCTGGAAGGCCAGCGACTACTGGCTCAGCGCCATCCTGATACCCTGGCTGGCGCTGGCTCTTGTGGCGCAGGGTCAGAACATCCTGATGGGCTATGCCGGGCAGTTGTCGCTGGGCTCTGCCGGCTTCATGGCCGCTGGCGCCTTCGCCTGCTACAATCTGATCCTGCGCGTCCCGCACATGCCGTTCCTCGTGGCGCTTGCCCTGTCCGGGCTCATCGCCGCCTTGATCGGCATCGTCTTCGGTCTGCCGAGTCTGCGTGTCCGCGGACTTTATCTGGCGGTGGCGACGCTCGCCTCGCAGTTCTTCATCGTCTGGGTGATCGACAAGTTCGGCTGGTTCAAGAATTACGATACCTCGGGCATCATCACGACCCAGCACATGGAGATCTTCGGCCACACGCTGACGACGCCGGCCCAGATGTACCTGATGGTGGCGGGTGTCGTCGCGGTGCTGACCTGGATCGCCAGCAACATGGCGCGTGGCAGTGTCGGGCGGAACTGGATGGCGGTGCGCGACATGGATGTCGCTGCCGAGGTGATGGGTCTGTCGCTGCTGCGCACCAAGCTGCAGGCCTTTGCCATCAGCTCATTTTACTGCGGCGTGGGCGGGGCGCTGTTCGCCTACGCCTATCTGCGCTCGGTCGAGCCCGCGGCGTTTGACATCGCGCTTTCGTTCCGCATCCTGTTCATGGCGATCATCGGCGGGCTTGGCACCATCATCGGCCCGTTCTTCGGCGCCGGCTTCATCCTGCTGCTGCCGGTATTCCTCAATATCTCCTTCCACGTGCTGTTCGGTCAGGCGGTCGACGCCACCATCGTCTCGGCGTTCGAGCAGGTGATCTTCGGCGTCGTGATCATCTTGTTCATGATCTACGAGCCCCTGGGTTTCGCGCGGATGTGGGAGGTGATGCGGGAGCGTTTGCGTCTGTGGCCGTTCAAGTACTGAGCGGTGTGGCGTAGCTTGCCGCCGATAGTATCCAGAGTTCGGTAACCGGGGAGGTCTACATGGGTATCGCGAAACTGCGTACTTGGGGTCTAGGGGTGGTGGCGGCCTGCGCCCTGGCGACGGTGACGGGCAACCCGTCCGCCGCAGGGGCGGCCGAGCAGTATTTCGGCATCCCGAGCAGCCGTGTCGGACCCTATTCGGCGATGGGCACTGGCTACTATGGCGGGATCATCGACTACCTGAACTACGTCAACATGGCCGAGGGCGGGGTCAACGGCGTCACCCTCACTTGGGAAGAGTGCGAGACCGAGTACAACGCCAAGCGCACGGTCGAGTGCTATCAGCGCCTGCTGACCAACGGCGACCAGCGCATGGTCGTGTTCGACACGTTGGGGACGCCCGGTGCGTACGCCGTGATCAACCGCATGGCCGACGATCAGGTCGTGCTGGCGCAGTACGGCTACGGCCGTACCGACGCTGCCGACGGCCGCGTCTGGCCGTTCGTGTTCGGCGCCCACAGCAATTACTGGTCGCAGATCGCGGTGACTCTCGGCTTCATCGCCGAGCAGGAGGGCGGCATCGCCAACATGAAGGGGAAGAAGATCGTGCATCTGCACATCGACTCCGCCTTCGGTCGCGAGCCGCTGCCGGCCATGCGCAAGTTCGCCGAGATGTGGGGCTTCACGCTCGTCGAGATCGCGATCGCCCCGCCTGGACTGGAGCAGCAGTCCCAGTGGCTGCAGATCCGTCAGGAGCGGCCTGACTGGGTGACCTTCTGGGGTGCCGGCTCGGGCATGAACTCGACGGGCATCACCAGTGCGGCCCGAGTCGGCTTCCCGCGTGACCGGATGATCTACGTCACCTTCGGTGGGGCCGAGGAGGACATGATCCCGGCCGGCAACGCGGCCGTCGGCACCTACGTCATGGCCAACGCCGTGCCGGGTGCGGACTTCCCGCTGGTGCAGAAGATCAAGGAGGTCGTCTACGGTGCGGGCAAGGGCAACCTTCAGAGCCCGGAACGCATCGGCACCGTCTATTGGAACCGCGGCGTCACGGCGGCCGTGATGTGGATCGAAGCTCTGCGCAATGCGCAGAAGATCCACAACAAGGTCGGGCAGACGGTGACCGGCCCGGAGTTCCGTGACGGCTACGAGGCGCTGAACATGACGCCCGAGCGGCTGAAGGAACTCGGTATCGAGGGTATCGTGCCGCCCTTCGCCTTGTCCTGCGCCAACCACGAGGGTGCCGGCAAGTTCAAGATCATGCAGTGGAACGGCACCAAGTTCGATCTCGTGAGCACGGATTGGGTGGCGGCACCCGACCCGGCCTTCATCCGTGGTCTGATCGAGGAGTCGGCGGCGAAGTTCGCGGCCGAGAACGGGATCACGCCGCGGCAGTGCCCGTGAGCAGGGCTCGTCTGCAGTGACTTGACCTGGGCACGGGGTGGCGGACCAGCGCCACACCGTGCCGCCCGCCGACCCCGATCCGGACGAGTGCGCCATGAGTGCTGAAGCCGCCGTTGCCGCCGCAGCCCCGGCTCGGCCTGTGGCCGCCCAGGAACGGGGCGAGACGATCCTCGCGGTGCGGAACATCGAGGTCATCTACGACAATGTGATACTCGTCCTGCGCGGCGTGTCGCTCGAAGTGCCGAAGGGCCGCGTCGTCGCCCTGCTCGGCGGCAACGGCGCCGGCAAGAGCACGACGCTGAAGTCGATCTCGACCATGCTCGGTGCCGAGCGCGGGAAGGTCACCAAGGGCTCGATCGAGTTCAAGGGCACCCGCATCGACCGGCTGACCCCGATAGACCTCGTCGGCATGGGCATGGTGCAGGTGCTTGAAGGCCGCAAATGTTTCGGCCACCTGACGATCGAGGAGAACCTGATCGCCGGCGCCTACAGCCGCAGCCTCAGTCGCGCCGACCTGCGCGACGCGCTGGAGCGCGTCTACGCCTATTTCCCGCGGCTCAAGGTGCGCCGCAACAGTCAGGCCGGTTACACCTCGGGCGGGGAACAGCAAATGACGGCGATCGGCCGCGCCATGATGGCCAAGCCCACCATGCTGCTGCTGGATGAGCCCTCCATGGGCCTCGCCCCGCAGATCGTGGCCGAGATCTTCGGCATCGTGCGCGATCTGAACCAGAAGGAGGGGGTCAGCATCCTGCTCGCCGAGCAGAACGCCAGCATTGCGCTGAAATATGCCGACTACGGCTACATCCTGGAGAGCGGCCGCATCGTGCTCGACGGTCCGGCACGCGCTTTGGCCGAGAACGCCGACGTGAAGGAGTTCTATCTCGGCATTTCGGGCGAAGGCCGCGAGAGCTTCCGCAGCCGCAAGTCCTACCGCCGCCGCAAGCGCTGGCTCTGAGTCCAAGGGGCATCGGCACGGCCGATCGGGTATCCGGGTTCGGTCCGGACCGGCCGCACCTGTGTGCGACCTAGCGACCGCATCTCGGGAAAACCAGCGGACTCCCCTGTTACGCGCGAGCGATCCGCGCGAAAATCTACCGACAAGCGAGAACGTCTCGCCTAGACTGGCTCGATGGCGCGGAGCGAGGCATCCAGCGACGTTGCGGGCGACGGATCCATAAGGGAAGCCGGGCGCCGGCGTTTCTCGTTGCCGTTGAAGCCGACCATGCTCGTCGTCTTCATGCTGACGACGGTGCCGGTGCTGCTCGGCATCGTGCAGATCAACTACGTGTCGACGGACCATGTCGCCCGTTCCTATGCGGCGAATCTCGTCGAGCGGTTCCGGCGCGACGCGATCTCGGACATCGAGAGCGAGTTCACCGCACTGCAGTCGCTGATCGGGGCGGCGGCGGTGCTGGGGCGGCAGGATCCGGCCTTCTTCGAGAGCGACCGCTCGCTCGACTACTTCTTCCGCATCCTGCAGCACAGCGAGACTGTCCTTAACGTCTATGTCGGCCTCAAGGACGGCTCGTTCCGGCAGGCGCGGCGCATCCATGACGGCAAGGTACCGATCCAGGGCCAGCTTCCCCCGCCCGAGGCCGTGTTCGCCTACCGACTCGTCGAACCGGTGAAGGGCTCGCCGGTGATGGACCGCTACGTGCTGCTGGACGCGAAGCAGAACCGGCTCGGCGAGGTCGCCGGTGCCAGCGGCTACGATCCGCGCAGCCGCCCCTGGTACGAGAAGGCGGTGGCGGCCGGCGGCACGGTGATCACCGACCCCGAGGTGTTCTGGGCCTTCGGCCTCATCGGCTTCACGGTGGCGGCCCCGATCCTGGCCGACGGAAGGGTCGTGGGCGTGGTGGCGGCCGACATCACGCTCGACAGCTTCTCCCACTATCTGGACCGGCACCGGATCAGCGAGGGCAGCCAGAGCTACCTGCTCGACCACAACGGCATGGTGCTGGCGGCCTCCGACGGCTCGGCCACGGCGGGCAGCAGGGACGACACGGTCGAACTGCACCATGTGAGTGCCGTCGCCACCGGCCTGCCGGCGGTGGCGTACGGGATGCGGCCGGGCGACGGGTCGGGGTCGGTCTACGAGGTCACGTTCGGCGGGCAGGACTACATCGCCGGCCTGTCGCCCTTCGACGAGCATTTCGGGAAGCAGTGGCAGCTGTTCGTCGTCACACCGCTCGACGACTTCACCAGCGCCTTCGACGCCAACAACCGGCGGATGCTGCTGCTCGGGCTGGGGGCGATGGCGGTCGAGCTGATCGTCATCTACGTGCTGGCGAGCCTGATCGCCGCCCCGCTGCAGAAGCTGGCCCTTAAAGTACGGCGCATCAACAGCCTGGAGCCGACTAGGTCGCCGCCGCTCGTCTCGCGCATCCGCGAGGTAGCGCTGTTGTCGCGGGCCATCGAGACACTCGACGTGGCGGTGAAGGGCTTCGCCCGCTTCGCGCCGGTCGGGCTGGTGCGCCAGCTGCTGCAGTCGGACCAGAAGCTGGAGCTGGGCGGCCAGAGCCGGTTCCTCACCATCATGTTCTCGGACGTCGAGGGCTTCTCGACGATGGCCGAGACGATGCCGTCCCGCGACCTGCTGGCCAGGCTGTCGACGATGCTGGAGGTCGTCTCGAAGGCGGTGACGGCCGAGTCCGGGACGATCGACAAGTTCGTCGGCGACGGGGTGATGGCGTTCTGGGGCGCTCCCGGCCTGCTCGACGACCATCCCTGGCACGCCTGCGTGGCGGCCCTGCGGATCCAGCGGGCGCTGGACGAGCTGAACCGGCAGTGGGAGCGGGCGGACGCGCAGCCGATGCGGGTGCGGATCGGCATCCACTCGGACGCCGTGCTGGTCGGCAATGTCGGCTCGCAGGAGCGGATGAGCTACACCGTCATCGGCGACGGGGTGAACATCGCGGCCCGGCTCGAAGGCATCAACAAGATCTACGGCACGCTCACCTGCATCAGCCAGGAGACGTTCCGCGAGGCCGGCAACCGCCTGTGCGTGCGGCCGATCGACGAGGTCGCGGTGAAGGGCAGGCGGACGCGCATCCCGATCTACGAGCTGCTCGGCGCCTACGAGGCCGGACCCGAGCTGGAGCCGACGCCGGAGGCGCTGCGGCTCGCACGGCTGACGCGGTCGGCCTTCGACGCCCTGGTGCGCGGCGACCATCCGACGGCCCTCGCCCTCTACCGCGACGTGCTGGAAGCGGCACCGGGTGACGGCGTGGCGCAGTTCCATGTGCAGCGGCTGAGCGGGCCGACCGGACCCGGTGCCATCGGAGTGGTGCGTGAGCGCTCCTGACCTAGCACCGGTCGTCCCGGCGTTCCTGCCCAGCCCCTACACGGCGGCACTCGTCCAGGTACTGAACCGGCATCCGGACTGGGTTCGGGGTGCTGCCGTGCTGGAGATCGGCTGCGGCAGCGGCGTGCTGCTGGCGGCGGCGGGCAAGCTCGGTGCGGCCTCGCTCTGCGGGGTCGACCTGGAGCCGGTGGCGGTCGATTCCGCGCGTCGGCTGCTGGCCGGTCAGGACCAGGAGGCGGCCGTCGAGATCCTTCAGGGCGACCTCTATGCCCCGGTCGTGGGGCGCCGCTTCGATCTGGTGCTGGCCAACCTGCCGCATTTTCCGATGGAGCCGACGGCGATCGGCGACCGGCTGCCGACATGGAGTTCCGGCGGCCCGGACGGGCGGGCCCTGCTGGGGCCCTTCGTCGAGCATCTGGCGGAGCACCTGACGGCGGATGGCCGGGCCGTGATCGCGCACAATGCGTTCGTCGGCGTCGAGGCGACACGGGTCGCCGCCCAGCGCCAGGGCCTGGAGGTGGCCATCGCCTCGGCGACGTTGCTGGACCTGCCGCCGGCGAAGCTCGCGCATATCAGCCCGGCCGTGCTCAAGCGGGAGGCCGGGCGCTCGATCCATCTCTATGGCGGGCTCGCCTTCGGCATGATGCTGGTCCTGGTGATCGGCCGCGATCCCCTGGGGGGCAGCCAGCCGTGAAGCTCGTCCTCCTCCTGCTGCTCTGCCTCGTGTGCCTGACCGGCGGGCGAGTCGTCGCCGAGACGCCGGACGAGGCGTTGTCACGGCTGCTGGCGGAGGCCCGTTCCCGCGTGCCGGCGAGCTGCGCCGATCCGGCGGCCGACGCCCTCGTCCGCATCCTCTGCACCGGCCAGATCAGGATCGGCGTGCGCAACAACTACCCGCTGTTCGCCACCGGCGACGGCGAGGAGCGCCAGGGCTACGACATCGACGTGGCCCGTGCGGTGGCGGCGCGGCTGGGCGTGAAGCCGGTCTGGGTGCCGGTGAAGGCGGCGACACGGATCGCCGCGTTGGTGGAGGGCGAAGTCGACCTCGTCGTCGCCACGATGGGGCACAACACGCAGCGCGACGCGCAGGTGCGTTTCATCCGCCCGCATTACTACCGCTCCGAGACCATTGTCGTCGGTCCGCGCGACACGCAGGTGAGGGACTGGAACGACCTGCCGGGACACTCGATCTGCGTCACCGTCGGGAACTACGCCAACTCGCAGATCGTGGCCCAGGGCTCGCGCCTCGTGCTGTTCGACGATGCGAGCCGGCTGCCGGCGGGCCTGCAGGACGAGACCTGCTCGCTGGCCGCCCAGGACGACAGCTTCTTCGCCTCCTACCTGACCGATCCGGCCTTCGGCGACCGGTTCGAGCGGAAGTTCGGCTTCGATCCCGTGCCGTGGGGCATGGCGGTGCGCAAAGCAGGGGCGGACCGGCTCGCCGAGGCGCTGACCCTGATCAGCGAGATCATGCACAAGGACGGCGAGTTCCTGGCCCTGGCGCGGCGCGACCGGATCGCCACGACTTTCCTCGAGGAGCAGCAGAAGCTGTGGGGCCAACCCGCCTGCGCCGGCCCGCAGGCTGCGAGCGACCCCGCCTGCGTGCTGCCGGCGCTGGTGGCCGAGCCACCGCCGACGAGCTTCGCTCCCCAGGTGAAGGCGAGCCTCGCCTGGATCCAGTCGCGCCTCGGCATCGTCATGACGCTGCCGATGCTGACGAGCGAGCCGGCATGGCAGCTTTTCCAGATGGGCATCCTGAACTCGTTCCTGCTGGTGATCGGCACCGTGGTGGCGACGTTCCTCATCGCCCTGCTGGTCGGGGCCGCCTCGACGGCGGCGAGCCCGCTCCTGCGCTGGCCAGCCTGGCTCGTCGTCGCGGTGCTGCAATCCTCGCCGGTCGTTCTCACCCTCGTCGTCGCCGCCTCCATCGCGCACGCCTTCTTCGCCTACTCGGCCACCGTCGCACTCTGCGCCGCGATCGTGGCGCTGGGACTGATGAACGGCTGCAATGCGGGGCAGGCCATCGGAGAGGCGGCGGCCACGCTCAGGGCCGAGGGCGGCTATTCCGAAGGCTTCTCGGCCGACCTCTACCGTGCCGCCGTCGGCCGCTCGACGACGCAGCTCCTCTCGTTCCTGGTCAACGCGGTTAAGGGCACCCCGATCGCCAGCTTCACCGGCGCCCCCGAGCTGCTGGGCGCGCTGACCGACATCACCTCCTTCGCCAGCGGGCGGGTCGAGACCTATACGATCGTGCTGATCTTCTACACGGCCGTGGTCGCCGCCGTGGTCTGGGCCTGCGAGCATGCGGGCCGCCGCCTGCGCCGCATGGACGTCACGGCATGAGCACGCTCTCCGCCCTGTGGTCGTCGGGCTACCCGGCCGAGCTGGTGACGGGGCTCGTGGTCAACTTTACCATCGCCGCCATCGCCCTGGCGTTGGGCTTCGCCGTCGGCCTGCCGCTGGGCCTGCTGCAGCTCGTCGGTAGCATATGGCAGTGGCTTGCGGGCCTGCTTGTCGGCATCATGCGTGCCGCCCCCACCTTCGTCGTGATGTTCTTCCTGCTGAGCGTCATCCCGGCCGATGCGACGCTGTTCGGCCTCGGCATCGCCCCTTCGCCGCGGATGATCGTGGCCCTGTCGCTGGTGCCCTATGCGGCCGCCTATGTCGCCGACAATGGCCGCGAGGCGGCGCACCAGCTGAGCCGGGGTCGCACGGAGTCCGCGCTCTTGTTCCTGCCGAACCTCGTGCGCGCCTTCCTCGTCTTGGTAATGTCGTCCGGTGCCGGTGCCGCCATCGGCGTCTCGGAAGGGGTCGCGGTCGCTCTAAGGGAGGCGGACCGCTGGCCGCGGCTGCCCGACAAGCTGATCGTCTTCGCCATCGCCATTGCCTGCTTCGGCCTCGTCTTCCAGACCGGCTTCGCTCTTGTCCGGCTCGTGCGGGCGAAGCTGATGGAGCGCCGAAGGCTCCGCTCGGAGCGCAGGGTCGCGCCGACCGTCGGCCTCGCGGCTACCGAGACATAGTCGCGGGCAGGCTCAGCCGCGCACCGACGCCCGCCCCGCTACGTAAGAGTCCTTCTTGCCCAAAGCTCCCGGCCGATGGTCCGGCGAGCCCTCCGGCGGGAAGGGGATCGTGTCCGCCATCTCGGCCGCCTCGGCGAAGTCGAACTCCGGGAAGGGGTAGCGGCCCTGTCGCTTCCAGGTGCGGACTTCCTCGGCCGAGGCTTCACCCTGGGCGCGGTCGATGCCGGGATCGCGGGCGAGGTAGAGGGTCTGCGAGGGGTAGGCGAGAGCGGTGCCCGAGTCGCGGGCGAGCTCGGCGATGCGCAGGTGCAGGTCCTCGCGCACGGCCTGAAACTCGTTCGAGCCCTCGGCCCGGATCGAGGCCGAGACGTCGACGACGTATCCCGTGGGCCCCAACTCGGTCAGGCGCACCCGGGCGTCGGGGGCCACCTTCTCGTGCCGGATCAGGAGCTTCCTGATCTCCACCAGCAGGTGGCGCAGCTGGTCCGGCGTTGTCTCGTAGCGCAGGCAGAGCTTGCAGGCGTAGGGATTGGTGTCGCGGCGGCTGAAGTTCACGATCTGCAGCTGGGCGAAGTCGGCGTTCGGCACGGTGATCACGTTGCGGTCGACGCCGCGGATGCGCGTTGAGCGCAGGCCGATCGCCTCGACGGTGCCCATCTTGTCGCCGAAGGCGCAGAACTCGCCGACCCGCACCGGCTTGTCGCCGAACAGGATGAAGCCGCCGAAGATGTTCTCGAGGGTCGGCCGGATGGCCAGTGCCACCGCGAGGCCGCCGACGCCGAGCCCGGCCACGATGGGGGTGATGCTGAGGCCGAACAGGCTGGCCGCGTAGAGGAGCACGCCCAACGCAGCACCCAGGCTCAACAGGCGGAAGCAGAGGCGCAGCAGCGCCGCATCGAGGCTGGCGGCGCCCGCCGAGCAGGCGCGGACGGCGATCCGGCCGAGGGCGGTGATCAGCACCGCGACGAACCAGGCCAGCACCAGGAACTGCACGATGGCGATCGCGGCATAGAGCGTGGAGGCGATGTCGCCGCGGAAGAGCAGCACGCGCTTCAGGACGAAGAGGAGAGCACCGAGCGAGCCCAGGGCCAGGAGGGCGGCGATGGGTTGCCCGATTTCCCAGCCGCCGCCGAGACGCTGCCGCCGCCGGTCCCAGGCCCGCGCTGCGCGCCAGGCGAAGTAGACGAACCCGACGACAAGGCAGAGGGAGGCCAGAGCGCCCACCCATTTCCAGAGCGGCTGGTGCAGCACGTGGACGAAGGCTACGGGCGGCAGGTCCCAGACGCGGGCCGCCAGCGCGTTCGGCATGCCGAGGCCCGGGGCGTCGCGCCAGGTCCTGATCATGTCGGGGATGCCGCGCTTCAGCGGCAGGTCCTGGACCAGAAGGAACAGTTCGTCCGCGCGGTCGACCGTGTCGCGACTAAAGAGGAACTCGCCCTTACGGTCGCCCTCTTCCAGCCGGGCGATCGTGATGTCGGTGCCCGGCACGGTCCAGTGCGTCAGGCCCTGCGCCCGAACGGCTTCGGCGTCCGGGATCTGGTCGACCGGGGGCAGGTCGATCCGGTTCAGCGTCTCCAGGAGATAGAAGGCTGCGTTAAGGCCGACATTCTCGGACAGCACGTCGCCCAGATCGGAGAGGTCCATGGTCCGCAGGGTGCGGGCCACCGCGCGCAAGGTCGGGTTGGCCTCGCGACGCTGCCAGGACCGGAACGCATCCTCGCCGTCCGTGCGGAACGCCTCGAACGTCGCGCGCGGGCTCGACGTGTCGACCGGCGCCAGGGGTCCATTGTCGGCCCGGACCTCACCCACCCATGCAGGTACGAGGAGAATGAGCAGAGCCGCGATCTTCAGCAGTCGGGCGAGAGCCACGCCGCACGTCCCACCTCGCCTGCAAAACCACAGGCCGCGGCCTTCTATCAACCTTCAGGCGAGCACGCGCAACCGTAATGCCCCCGCCGCGGCGGTACCCCGAGAAGGTTCGGAACCGCCGCAGACGTCAGGCGAGGCTCAGCAACAGCAGCTGTCGCCATGCCTCTTGCTGGCCGCGTTGCGCTCGGGCGGCAGATCGATCACCGGGTTCTGGTCGAAGAAGCCCAGCGGCAGGAGCTTGAAGCCGCAGACCACGCAGGGCTGGACCGGGTGGTCCTCCGGCCGCGGCAGATGGTGCAGGCCGAAGCTGTGCCAGACGACGATGTCGGTATCGACGATCGGCCGGTCCGCCCGCATCCAGGTCTCGATGCCGTCCGAGCCGTCGGACTGGTTGACGAACTCGCCCGACGGGAACCGCTCGCTGCGGTCGTAGGGTGTGACCCAGACCTGATGCTGGATGAACCGCCCGCGCTTGCCCGACGGGCTGTTCGGGTGGGTGAAGGGCTTCACCGCCGAGCCCGCCTCGAGCTTGTAGCCGACCGGCGTGCCGACCCAGTTCAGCTGGCCCGGATTGACGATCTTCCAGTAGCGCATCGTGTCGAAGTTCACGTCGCGCTGTGCTTCCTGCTCGGTCTTCAGCAGTCGCTGCTCGACGTAGAAGGCGTTGCCGTAGGGATTGTCGGGTGAGCCCACCGGATCGACCAGCGTGTCGCATTCGACGACCGAGTTCTTCGGTCCGTCGATCTCGACGTCGAGGCGCGCACAGAAGATGTGCTGATGGATGTGGCCGACGATGCCCGGCGCCACCTCCGTGCCCCATTTGCCGGGCTTCCCCGGATGACAGGCGGCCGTGTTGATGATGCCCGTCGCCTTCATCTCGTATTCGATGCGGCCGTCCTGATGGAGGTACCAGTAGGAGGCGTACTCGTAATTGCCGATGGTCGAGATCGAGGAGATCACGAGCTTCCTGGCCCGGCGCACCTCGGTCCGTTCGGTCCGCCAGTCATAGTGCTTCCAGGAGAGACCGGCGTCCTCCTCGTGCAGGCAGATGCAGTTCCGGATCGTCTGCGGCTGCCCCCAGAGATCTGCCACGACAGCGTCGAAGTAGTGGATGGTGCCGAGACAGTCGCAGCCGAGTTCCAGCGAGTTCGCCATGCGGCCGAAACCCAGCTCGCCGCTGTCGAACACGTTCTTGCGGAAGTGCGAGCGCTCCGGCGTCCCGTAGGGCACCACCATCTCGGCGATGGAGGCGCGGTAGAGGACGGGGCGGCGCCGGCCGACATGGGTGTAGCCGACGGTATGCAGCGTCAGGCCTTCGCGCCCGTTGAAGCCGACCCGGAAATCCCAGTTCTCCCAGACGACCCGGTTGCCCTCGACCTTGAAGCCGGCCCCGTTCGGCTGGACGACATCCAGCGGTGCGGAAGGCTGGCGGAACGAGTCGAGCAGTTCGCGGTCGAAGTTCAGCGGGATGCGCGGCAGCGGGACATAGTCGCCGTCCGCCTCGAAATGGTCGGTGACCTCCAGGATCTCAAGGTCGCTGAGGTCGACCAGCACGTGCAGCCCCTCGACGGGATGCGCATAGTAGTTGTCGAGCGGATGCAGCCGGGTCCAGATGAAGCAGTTCAGCGCCCGGCGTCCCTCCTCGATCGGGTAGCCGAACCGGCCGACCGTCCAGGGATCGACCGCCATCAGGTCGAGCAGGTCGAGGATGCCGCGGCGCTCCAGGGCGGCCTGGAAGCGCGGGTCCGCGCGCACGGTCTTCTCGATCTCCAGGATCTCGGCCAGCGCCACCATCGCCCGCGCCTCGGGCAGGAAGGCGACGTCGGTCACCTTGCCGGCAAGGAGGTCGACGCGACCGCGGTGCACGCCCATCACCCCGCGGCGGTAGACATGAAAGCGCGCCGCCCGCGGCACCGGATCGCTGGGCCGGAACTTGCGGACGAGATCCTTCTCCGGCTCGTCGAGGTCGATCGTCTCGACCCGGAGGTCGTCGCCGAAGTCGAAATGCTTGCGGATCAGCGATGTGGCGAGCGCCATTTCATCGGCGGTGAGCGGATCGAGCGGGTGCAGGGACGCTCCCGGTAGGGTCTCGATTGACGGTTCCGCCTGCCGCAATGCCATCCGCCATTCCTCCGTGGGACCCGGGTCGTGGGCCAAGGGATCAGGTTTCGGCGGCGCGAGGCAAGCCGAAATCGTGCACGCCGCCCATGCCTACCCGGGCGTGGAGCCGTACACGATCCGGGGGAGCCAGACGACGATCTGCGGGAACACGATGCAGAGCGTCACGCCGATGGCTTGCAGGCAGAGGAACGGCACCGCGGAGCGGAAGATCATCCCCATCGAGATCTGCGGCGGGGCGACGCTCTTCAGATAGAACAGCGAGTAGCCGAACGGCGGACTGAGGAACGCCATCTGCATGTTGACCATGAAGATGACGCCGTACCAGAGCTTGACGTCGCTTGCCTCGACGCCGGGGATACCGGCGACACCCGTCCATTCGAGACCGACGAGGATCGGGACGAAGATCGGCACCGTCAGGAGAAGGATGCCGACCCAGTCGAGGAACATGCCGAGCACGAAGAGCACCAGCATCATAAGCGCGAGAATGCCGTAGGGCGGCAGGCCGGTCCCGAGAATCGACTCGGCGACGAAGGTCTGCCCGCCCTTCAGGATGAAGAAGCCGACGAACATGGTGGCGCCGAAGAAGATCCACATCACCATCGCCGTCGCCTTCAGCGTGGCGATGCAGGCCTCCTGGATCGTCGGCCATGTCAGCCGGCGGTGCGTGGCGCAGACGATGAAGGCGCCGAAGGTGCCGATGCCGGCCGCTTCCACGGGCGTGGCGATGCCGAGAAAGATGGTGCCGAGGACGAGCAGGATCAGCAGCACGGGCATCAGCGTGCGACGCAGTAGATGGAGCTTCTCCCGAAAACTCACCCGCTCGTCAGGGGGCAGTGCCGGACCGAGGCTCGGATCGATGTAGCAGCGGATCGTGACGTAGGCGACGTACATCCCGGAGAGGAGGAAGCCCGGAAAAACAGCTCCCACCAGCAGTTCGCCCAAGGACTGCTGGGCGACGACGGCATACACGATCGCCATGACCGACGGCGGGATGAGGATACCGAGCGTCCCGCCGGCCAGCAGAGAGCCGCAGGCGAGCTCCGGATCGTAGTTCCGCCGCAGCATGGCGGGCAGGGCGATCATGCCCATCGTGACCTCGGTCGCCCCGACCACGCCGACCATGGCGGCCAGCAGGGTGCACGAGATCACCGTGGCGGACGCGAGACCGCCCTTGATGCCGCCCAGCCACTTGTAGACGACGTCGAACAGCTCCTCGATGATCCCGGCTTTTTCCAGGACCGCCGCCATGAAGATGAACAGCGGCACGGCCGACAGCTGGTAGTCCGTCATGAAGGGGAAGACGCGGGACGGCAGCATGTTCAGCATCTGCGGCGAGCCGAACACGTAGAGGAAGATGATGGCGAGGCTGCCCGTGCAGAACGCCATCGGCAGGCCCAGCATCAGCAGGGCGCCGAGGCCGCCGAACATCAGCACGCTCAGCCACTGGATCGGGAGATCGAGGCCCATCGGCTCAGCCCGCCCTGCGGGTGGCGACGGCGATGTCGCGCATGAGCCGGGCGAACCCTTGCAGCAGCAGCAGAGCCGCTCCGACCGGAATGGCGAGCTTCACCGGCCAGTACTGGATGCCCCACTCCGTGAACGAGCTTTCGCGTACCGCGACGGCATCGGCGGCGAACCGCCAGCCGGTCACGAGCATGGTGCCGACGAAGATGAAGAAGAACACCGAGGTGATGACGTCGCAGATGGCCCGGCCGCGCTCCGACAGCTTCGCATAGAGGATGTCGACGCGGACATGCGTCTCGTCGCGATAGGCGTAGGCCCCCGCCAGCATGTACTGGGTACCGAACATCAAAAACATGCTTTCGTGGACCCAATTGGTCGGCGAGTTGAACACGTAGCGCGCCACGACCTCGTAGTAGAACGCGAAGACGGCGAGCACGGCCCAGTAGGCGGACAGTTCGCCCGTCCAGCGCACCAGCCAGTCGATGGCGCCGACGCCCGGCCCGGTGCCAGGGGACGGGGTGAAGTTCTCCGGCACGTCCGTCGCCATCGCGTGCTCGGCCAAGGGCGGTGGCGGCAACTCCGTGTCCTGCGCACGGCGCACCAGCCGGGGCAGCAACAGCGCATCGCCGAGGAGCATCAGGCCGAGGATGATGGCGGCGATGCGGACGTTCCGGTCCGCAGCGTCCTTGCCGCGATTGGCCTCTTCCAGGGCCTGCCTTGCCGGCTCGGCGGCGGCCTTCGCCTCGGCGATGCGCTGTTCTGCACCTTCGGGCTTCCGCTTGGCGCTGGTTTCCGCCCGCGTGATCTGCCGCTCGGCCTGCTCCGCCGCGAGGCGGGTGCGCGAGACGTCCTCGCGGGCGTGGCGGACCTCCGCCGTCGTCCACAGCAGCGCCAGGAAGAAGGGGATGAAGACGAGGCCCCAACTGTTGCGCAAGTAGAAGCGGTGCATGCCGACGAAGCCGGCGGTGACGAGGAAGAGGTAGGCCAGGAAGTTGTTGGCCTCACCGGCCTCCGGTCGTCCCCGCTGCCGCTGCACGAACCAGGCGGCGATCAGCGGAAAGGCCGCGAGAATGGCCCAATAGAGCCAATGCGGCATCACGAAGTTCAATGAGGGCATGCAGACCCGATCGTCAACGGAGGGGGCGCGCCCGCAGGGGGAGGGCGCGCCGACCCTGGTTCAGAGCTTGATCGACAGACCCTCGTACATGTCCGGCGTCACGTAGCCCACGGTCGGGCTTTCCATGACCTCGAGCTGGAGCTTGAAGATGCGGGCCGCATCCGCGTCCTTGTTGGCCCACTCGAACCAGATCGGGACGGCGATCTCCTGGAACCGCTCGACGTCCTCGGGCCCGAGGCGGTTGAGCTCGGTGCCGGCCTCGATGAACTTGGGCCAGGCCTCCATGTCGGCCTTCTGGATCGCGCCGAAATGGACGTTGGAATAGACCTGCACCTCGTCTTCGACGAACTGCTTCAGCTTGTCCGGCAGCTTGTTCCAGACATCCATGTTGACGCAGAAATCCATGAGATCGACCGGCTGGTACACGGACATCAGGCCGGGCGGGCCCATCGAGATGTACTTGGTCACCTGCTGGAAGCCGAGCGCCCAGTTGACGGCGGGGCCGGTATAGTCAGCCGCGTCGATGGTCCCTTTCTCCAGCGCCGAGAACACCTCGCCGCCCGGTAGCAGCGTCGTCTTGGCACCGGCCTTGGCGAAGGTCTCCGCGATCATGCCGCCTGGAACACGCAGTTTCAGGTCCTTGAAATCGTCGAACGAGCGGATCGGCGTCTTCGAATGGATGATGTTGGCCCCGTGGTGGATCCGCCCGACATAGTAGATGCCCTGCTTGGCGAACACGTCACGTGCCGCCTGCAGTCCGCCCTTCGAGTAGAAGAAGATGTCCCACTCGTGGGGATAGCGCAGGCCCAGGGTGTAGGAGCTGAGAAAGGCGGCCGATGGCATCTTGCCGGCCCAGTAGAGCGTGAAGGAATTCATCGCCTCGAGCACGCCGTTCTTCACGCCGTCGAGCAACTCGAAGTCGCCGACGATGTCCTTGGCCTTGAAGGGCTGAAACTCCAGCTCGCCTCCCGTCTTCTCCTTGATGGTGCCGCACCAAGTCTGGAAGGTTTCGAGACCGACGCCCGCGGGCCAGGACGTCTGCACTTTCCACACCGTGGTCTCCGCCGCGCCTGCGCGCCTCACCCAGGGTGCGGACAGGGCTGCAGCGGTGCCGGCGACCGCTGCACCCCGGAGAAACGAGCGGCGCGGATTCCTGCCTTCGGCCATGTCATTCATGCGTTCTCTCCCGTGTCGTTTGAGGCATGCGCTGGAGCACACCTGCGAGCCCTGCATCGACTCACAAGATGCGGTCGTCCGCAACGGAATTTCGATTCCGACCTCGTCGTCGTGTCGATGTGCGAGCTGCCGCCGCCCCGCCAGGACGCCGGCATCCGCTCATGGTGGCAACTGGACCGAGACGATCAGGCTCGAATACCACGTCGCGAGGTTGACCATGTCCTCCTCGGTCAGCGTATCGACCATGATCGACATTTGCTCACTCTCGCGGGCGCGGCTCTTGAAGGCCTTGAGCTGGCGGATGATGTAGGTCGCATTGTCGCCGGCGAGATTCGGCGCATCGGGATTGGTGCTCACGCCATTGAGCCCATGACAGGGCGCGCAGGCCTGCGCCTTCTTCCGTCCCGCCGCCAGTGACGCCTGATCGACGGCACTGGCGGGCATGGGAACGACAGCCGCGAGCAGGCAGGCGGCCAGGACGAGGTGAAGCCCCGTCCTGGATCCGTCGGCCCGTGAGCGGCTCTTGGCGCTCCGGACGGCGACCACTCAGTCGCCGTACGAGATGCGATAGATGGCACCCGCGAAGTCGTCGGACACCAGCAGCGAGCCGTCGTGCAGCTGGGTCAGCGCCACCGGACGGCCGATATACTCACCGTCGGCCGTCAGCCAGCCGGCGGCGAATTCCTCCTGGGCGCCCGGCGTGCCGTCGTCACCCAGCGGCGTGAAGAGGACGCGCGCACCGGCGGGAACGGTCCGGTTCCATGAGCCGTGCTGGGCGGTGAAGACGCCCTTCTTGTAGCGCTCCGGGAACTTGTTGCCGGTGTAGAACACCATGCCGAGGTCCGCGGCGTGGGCCGTCGTCTCGACGACGGGGAACACGGCGTCGGCCGGCGGCTCGCTGTCCTTGAACTCGTTGGTGCGGATATGGCCACCACCGAACCACGGGAACCCGAACTCCTGGCCCGCCGCGGTGATCCGGTTGAGCTCGCCGGGCGGAATATCGTCGCCCATGCCGTCGACCTGGTTGTCGTTGGTCCACAGCTCGCCTGTGGTCGGGTTGAAGTCGAAGCCGACGGGATTGCGCAGGCCGGTGGCGTAGACCTCGCGGTTCTGCCCGTTCTGATCCATTCGGATGATGCCGCCGATGCCGGCTTCCTTGAACGGCTCCACCTTGTCTTTGGGCGGCACGTTGTAGGGCTGGCCGAGCTGGACATAGAGCTTCTTGTCCGGCCCGACGACGCACACCCGGGCGGTGTGGTTGAAGGACTCGTCCGCACCCGGGATCAGCTCGCCTTCCTTGACGACCTCGCCCACGGCCACGTCCGGGCTCTCGTAGAAGAACTCGGCGGCCGGGAAGGTACGAATGCGATTGCGCTCGGCGACGTAGAGGAACCCGTCCTTGGAGAAGCACACACCGTTCGGGATCGCGAAGTTCAGCGATGGGGCGAAACGCTTCACCTCGTCGGCCGTGCCGTCCTTGTTGCGGTCGGTGACGGCCCAGACCGCGTCCTTGCGGGTGCCGACGAAGGTGACGACACCCTGCGGCCCGACGGCCATGTGACGGGCGTCGGGCACGACGGCGTAGAGGTTGATCTTGAAGCCGGGCGGTAGCTTGATCCGCTCCAGGTTCTTCCTGAGCTGGTCGGCGTTCGGACCGTTCTGCGCCACATAGCCGAATGCGGCTTCGCCGGTGCCGGTCGCCTGCATTTTCTCCAGCTTCTGCTGGTTGTCCTGGGCTCGGACGCTCGCCGCTGCGCCAAGAAGCGCCACGACCGCCACCGAGCACATGAGAAGTTTCCTCATGTCTAGCCCCCTGTTGTTCCCTGATCCCGGACTGCCGGCATTGCCCCGGCGCCGTCGCGGCGGATATGACACGCGATTCATCTCGATGAAAAGACCGAAAGCTTGCGCAACTTCAGGGGATCGCTGCGGCTCGCAGAAAGTGGTCCGCGCGGCCGATGAGCGTCACCTGGAAGGCACTCTTCCTTGACCCTGCCGTCTCCCGCCGGCAGGTTCCGCGTCAGGGTAGAACCGGTCCGGGCGGCGGTCGGGATGGGACAGACGTGGCGGCACTGACGGACCTGGCGGTGCGGCAGCAGCGGGCGATGGGACCGCTTCTGGTCCTGGCCGTCGTGATCGGCCTGATCGCCCTGCCGCTCGCCGTCTGGATGGACCTGCGCAGCCTGTCCGAGCGGCTGCTCCGTCTGCAGGCCGGCGAGACCAGCCGCATCATCGACGACATGCGCTCCTTCTATGCCAGCGACGTGGTCGGCCGCGTGCTGCGGGCGCACGGGGCCGTGACCACCGGGGCCGCCGACTACCAGTCGAAGGAGGGGGCGATCCCGATCCCGGCCACGCTCTCGATCGAGCTCGGCAAGCGGATCAGCGCCCATGACGGGGCGGTGCGCTACCGTTTCATCTCCGACCTGCCGTTCAAGAGCCGCGAGCCGCACCTGCTCGACGGCTTCGAGAAGTCGGCGCTCGATCGGCTCCGTGGCGATCCGAAGACGCCGGTCGTCGAGGTCACCGGCTCGCTGTTCGACCGGCAGGTGCGCATCGCCACGCCGGTGCTGATGGGCAAGGTTTGCGTCGACTGTCACAACACCCATCCCGACAGCCCGAAGACGGATTGGAAGGTCGGCGACGTGCGCGGCATCCAGGAGATCTCGGTCACCCAGTCGCTGGGCAGCAATCTCCTCGCGTTCAAATACCTCCTGACCTACTTCGTCCTGGCGGCCGCCGCCGGCCTCACCTTCATCCTGCTGCAGCGCCGGCAGGCGCGCCTCATTCGCGGCATCAACAACGAGCTCAGCCACGCCAACGACTTTCTCGCCGCCATCTCGATGAAGCTCGCCAAGTATCTCTCGCCGCAGATCTACAAGAGCATCTTCAGCGGCCAGAAGGACGTGGCGATCACGACGGAGCGGAAGAAGCTGACCATCTTCTTCTCCGACATCGAGAACTTCACCGGCACGACCGAGCGGCTGCAGCCGGAGGAGCTGACCCATCTGCTCAACGAATACCTGACGGAGATGTCGAAGATCGCCCTGGCGCACGGGGCGACGGTCGACAAGTTCATCGGCGACGCCATCCTGGGTTTCTTTGGCGACCCGGAGACGAAGGGGGTGACAGAGGACGCGCGCGCCTGCGTCGAGATGGCCGTCGCCATGCAGCAGCGGCTCGCCCAGCTGAACGCCACCTGGCGCGAGCAGGGGATCGAACAGCCCTTCCGCAGCCGCATCGGCATCAACACCGGCTACTGCAATGTCGGCAATTTCGGCAGCGACGATCGGATGGACTACACCATCATCGGGGCCGAGGCGAACCTCGCCGCAAGGCTCCAGACCGTCGCCGAGCCCAACGGCATCGTGCTGAGCTACGAGACCTATGCGCTGGTCCGCGACCTCGTCCGCGCCCACCCGCTGCCGGCGATCCGGATGAAGGGCATCAGCCGCGAGGTGGTCCCCTACGCCGTCGACGGCCTGCTCGGCGAGGTGGCGCAGCGCTCCCAGGTGATCAGCGAGCATGCCAAGGGGCTCGACCTCTTCATCGACCTCGACGTCATCGACGAGACCGCCGCCGCCCGCACCCGGGACCGGTTGCGCGAGTTGCTGGCGGCCCTGGAGGCCCGCGCCAAGCCGGCCTGACCGCTCAGTCGGTGTAGACCGAGGGCGAGAGCACGTCGCCGGTCCAGCCATAGATGGCGAGCAGTGGCGCCTCGCCGTGCGATCAGCCCCAGCCCCAGCCGCGCCGTGTGGCTGCGGAAGGGGCCGCGCGGTCCGATAATCTCGCAGAAGCTGATCTGAGTGCGGAGGTCGAGCCGTCCGAGTTTAGGCGAATAGCCATAGTGCCACGACAAGCGAGGTTCTGCTCGGCGCAGGGACCTCGCCAGCGAGCGATGGTCGGCCGGCACCGCATCCAGGGCCCTGGCGAGCCAAAGAGTCGCCACGTCAGAGAGTCGATGCGTCGATCGTGCTCGCGGCCGGAACGGCGTTCGAGCAGTCGGTGATGATGCATTCGATGGCCGGGCGTGCGATCGGCATGGGGAGGCGCGCAAGGCGCAGTGCTTCCCCAGCGCCCGAGCGCACGCCTTCGGGTCAGGCAAATGGTCGTCGGCCATGCTGGTGTCCCCCGGTGCCCTGCCGTGGTAGTCTCCGATACGGGATCGATCTGCTCGCGGCGAGCCCTCGTGCCGGCAGGACCAGGACGCCGTGGGCGTTAAGCGCAAGCGAGCATGGGGGCTGGACCATGGCCGACATCACGCAGAAGGCGACGGCGGTCGAGGCCGCGTGGGCGGGGTTCGCGCGCGGGCGCTGGGCCGAGCGCATCGACGTGCGCGACTTCATCCAGCGCAATGTCCGTCCCTATGACGGCGACGAGAAATTCCTCGTCGGCCCCACGGCCCGGACGCTCACGGTCTGGGAGAAGCTGCAGCCCTGCTTCCGCGACGAGCTGAAGAAGGGCGTGCTCGACGCTGACCCGGCGACACCCTCATCGATCCTCGCCCACGCCCCGGGCTTCATCGATCGCGACAACGAGCTGATCGTCGGCCTGCAGACCGACCGGCCGTTTCGCCGCGCCATCATGCCGGCGGGCGGGCTGCGCATGGTCGAATCGGGCCTGAAGGCGGCCGGGATCGAGCCCGATCCCATCGTGCACGAGGTCTTCACCAAGTACCGCAAGACCCACAACGAGGGCGTGTTCGACGCCTACACGCCGGAGGTCCTGGCCTGCCGGCGCAACAGCATCATCACGGGCCTGCCTGACGCCTACGGCCGCGGCCGGATCATCGGCGACTACCGGCGTCTCGCGCTCTACGGCACCGATCTCCTCCTGGCGGCGAAAAAGGAGGAGCGCGCCCAGCTCGACGCGATGTGGCCGTCGGACGAGGTCATCCGCGAACGTGAGGAGTTGGCCGAGCAGATGCGGGCGCTCCAGGATCTCGCCACCATGGCGGCGTCCTATGGCTGCGACGTGACCAAGCCAGCGGCCGACGCCCGCGAAGCCGTGCAATGGACCTACCTGGCCTATCTCGCCGCCATCAAGGAGGCGAACGGGGCGGCCATGTCGATCGGCCGCGTCTCGACCTTCCTCGACATCTTCATCGAACGCGACATCGGCGCCGGCAAGCTCGACGAGAGCGGGGCGCAGGAGCTGATCGACCAGCTCGTGCAGAAGCTGCGCATCGTCCGCTTCCTGCGCACGCCCGAATACGACGCGCTGTTCTCGGGCGACCCCTACTGGGCGACCGAGTGCATCGGCGGTATGGACCTCGACGGGCGCACCCTCGTCTCGCGCACCTCGTTCCGCTTCCTGCACACGCTCCGCAATTTGGGTCCGGCCCCCGAGCCCAACATTACGGTGCTGTGGTCGAAGCAGCTGCCGCACCCCTTCAAAAAGTACTGCATCAAGGTCTCGGCCGCGACCTCGTCGATCCAGTACGAGAACGACGATCTGATGCGGCCCTTCTGGGGCGACGATTACGCCATCGCCTGCTGCGTGTCGGCGATGCGGATCGGCAAGCAGATGCAGTTCTTCGGGGCGCGGGTGAACCTCGCCAAGTGCCTGCTCTACGCGATCAATGGCGGCCGCGACGAGGTGAGCGGCGAGCAGGTCGGTCCCGCGAACGCCCCCGTCGCCGGCGACGTGCTGGTCTACGAGGATGTCGCGAAGAAGTTCGATGCGATGATGGACTGGCTGGCGCGCACCTATGTGCACGCCATGAACTGCATCCATTACATGCACGACAAGTATTACTACGAGCGACTGGAGATGGCCCTGCACGACCGCGAGATCCTGCGCACCATGGCCTTCGGCATCGCCGGCCTCTCGGTCGTCACCGACAGCCTGGCCGCCATCAAATACGCCAAGGTGCGGCCGATCCGGCGCGAGGACGGGCTCGTCGTCGACTACGAGATCGAGGGCGGCTTCCCGAAATACGGCAACAATGACGACCGCGTGGACCAGATCGCGGTCGGTCTCGTCTCCCGCTTCATGGAGAAGCTGCGCCGGCACCCGACCTATCGCGGCGCGAAGCACACCCAGTCCGTGCTGACGATCACGAGCAACGTAGTCTACGGCAAGCAGACCGGCGCCACCCCGGACGGCCGCAAGGCCGGGGCACCCTTCGCGCCGGGTGCCAACCCGATGCACGGCCGGGACACGCGGGGCTGGCTCGCCTCCTGCCTGTCGGTGGCGAAGCTGCCTTATGTCGACGCGCAGGACGGCATCTCCTACACGCTGTCGATCGCGCCCGGGACCAGCAAGCAGGACAATGACGAGCGGAACGAGCAGGGGGTGAAGGCGCTCGACATGTATTTCGGCCAGGGCGGCTTCCACATGAACCTCAACATCCTGCATCGGAAGACCCTGCTGGACGCCATGGAGCACCCTGAGAAGTACCCACAGCTCACGATTCGCGTGTCGGGCTATGCTGTGAACTTCGTCCGCCTGACCCGCGAGCAGCAGCTCGACGTGATCAGCCGGACGTTCCACCTGCAGAGCTGAGGCTTTGGTCGAGCTCGGATCCCACCGCCACGAGCTGTGGACCGGGCTTTCTCCGGACGCTCCCGACACCGAGGCCTTCGACGACGCGCACGGCGAGTGGGGCTGGGTGCACTCCTACGAGACGGGCTCGCTCGTCGACGGGCCCGGCATCCGCTGCACCCTCTTCATGAGCGGCTGCATGCTGCGCTGCCTCTACTGCCACAATCCCGACACGCGCCACCTGAAGGACGGCCGCCACGTCCCGATCGGCCGGGCCATCGACGTCCTGGAGACCTTCGCCCCCGCTTTGCGGATGATGGAGGGCGGGCTCACCATCTCGGGCGGCGAGCCTTTGGTGCAGAAGGCCTTCTGCGGCCGCATGTTCGCCGCCGCCAAGCGCTTCGGCCTGCACACCGCCCTCGACACCTCGGGCTATCTGGGAGCCAGGGCGGACGACTCGTTCCTCGCCGACGTCGATCTCGTCCTGCTCGATCTCAAGTCATGGGATCCGGCGACCTACCGGCACGCCGTCGGCGTCGATGTCGAGCCCAGCCTCAAGTTCGCTCGCCGCCTGGAGGCGATGGGCAAGCCCGTCTGGGTGCGCTTCGTCCTCGTCCCCGGCCTCACCGACGACCCCGACAATGTCGACGGCCTCGCTCGCTTCATCGCCCCGATGCGCAACGTCGAGTGGGTCGAGGTGCTGCCCTTCCATCAATTGGGTGCCTTCAAGTGGAAGGCGCTGGATATTCCCTACGCGCTGGAAGATACGCCGCCGCCGTCGCGCAAGCTGATGGCGCGAGTCCTCGATCAGTTCCGCTCGATGGGACTGAAAGCACGCTGAGGTCCGGCGGCGCCCAGCTGGCGCACCCCGGCGCTTGCCAAGCTGCGGAACCGCCACCTAGGCTGCACGAAACGCGCGTTCAGCGGGGGCCTCATGTCGAACGAGATCGAATGGCTGAAGGGGGCCCTGGCGACCGGCCGCATCGGACGCCGTGAGTTCCTCGGCCGCACCGCAGCCCTCGGCATCGGTGCCACCACCGCCACGGGCTGGGCATCGAGCCTTCGCGCGGAAGAGCCGAAGAAGGGCGGGCTCCTGAAGCTCGGCATGTCGGGCGGCAGCAGCACCGATAGCCTGGACCCCCGCACCTACACCGACTGGGTCCCGGGCTTCACCGGCTACGCCACCTTCAATCTGCTGGTCGAGATCGACGATTCCAGCAACGCCACGCCGGAGCTCGCCGAAAGCTGGGAGGCGAAGCCGGGCGCCCAGGAGTGGATCTTCGACATCCGCAAGGGTGTGACCTTCCACAACGGCAAGACGCTCGATGCCGACGACGTCGTCTACTCCTTGAACCTGCACCGCGGGCCCGACGTGAAGTCGGGTGCCAAGGGCGTCATCGAGGCGATCACCGACGTCAAGGCGGTGGGCAAGAACCAGGTCGCGATCACGCTGAAGGAGCCGAACGCCGACCTGCCCTACATCCTCTCCGACTATCACCTCTTCATCGTGCCGGCGGGCTTCACCGACTGGAGCAAGCCGATCGGGACGGGTGCCTTCATCCTCGACCGTTTCGATCCCGGCGTCGGTGTCTCCGGCAATCTGAACAAGAACTACTGGAAGCAGGGCAGGGGTCATGTCGACCGGTTCGAGGTCACCGTCATCAATGACGGCACGGCCCGGCTCAACGCGCTGATCTCCGGCCAAGTCCACATCATGAACCGCGTCGACCGCAAGACGGTCGACCTGTTGAAGCGCAACCCGAACCTGCAGATCCAGCGCAGCTCAGGCGGCCAGCACTTCACCTTCCTGATGCTGTGCGACCGCAAGCCGCTCGACGACAACAATCTGCGCCTTGCCCTGAAATACGCGATCGACCGCGAGGCGATCCTGAAGACGATCCTGCACGGCTACGGCAAGGTCGGGAACGACCATCCGATCCCCGAGCACGACCCGTTCTTCAACAAGGAGCTGCCGGTCCGGACCTACGATCCGGACAAGGCGAAGTTCTACCTGAAGCAGGCCGGCCTCGACGGCTTCTCGATCGAGCTCGACACGTCCGAGGCCGCCTTCACCGAGGCCCCCGACACGGCGATCCTCTTCCAGCAGCAGGCGCAGAAGGCCGGCATCACGGTCGACGTGCAGCGCAAGCCCGCCGACGGCTACTGGAACGACATCTGGATGAAGGTGCCGTTCTCGATGTCCTACTGGGGCGGACGGCCGACGGCCGATATGATGTTCTCCACCGCCTACAAGTCGGACGCCGCCTGGAACGACACCTTCTGGAAGCGGCCCGAGTTCGACAAGCTGCTGCTGCAGGCCCGCGCCATCACCGATCCCGACCAGCGACGCCCGCTCTACTGGGAGATGCAGCGGATGGTGAACGAGGACGGCGGCAACATGATCCCGATGTTCGCCGACTTCGTCGACGCGCTGAGCGCCCAGGTGAAGGGCTTCACGCCGAGCCCGGTATGGGAGCTTTCGGGCTTGCGTGCCGCCGAGCGCTGCTGGCTCGAGACCTGATCGCATGGGAGCGATGATCGTCCGCCGGCTGGGTCTGGGGCTCCTCACCCTGCTGGTCGTCTCGGCGATCATCTTCGCCACCACCGAGATCCTGCCGGGCGACGTCGCCACCGCCATCCTCGGTCAGTCGGCGACACCCGAGGCGGTCGCCAACATCCGCGCCGATCTCGGCCTCGATCGGCCGGCGATCCTGCGCTACGGCGAATGGCTTTCGGGTTTCCTGCACGGCGATCTCGGCACCTCGCTGGCCTCGCGCCAGCCGGTCGCCACCCAGCTTCTCCGCCGCCTCGGCAACACGATGTTCCTGGCCGGCTTCGCCGCTGTCATCGCAGTACCGCTGGCCGTGGGCCTCGGTCTGCTGGCGGCCGTGAAGCGCGAGACGCCGCTCGACAAGGCGATCTCGATCGCCACGCTCTCGACGATCTCGGTGCCCGAGTTCTTCGTCGGCTACATCCTGATCATTTTGCTGGCCGTGCAGTTCCCGATCTTTCCGAGCCTCGCCACGGTCAGCGCCGACATGCCGCTCGCCACCCGCCTCTACGCCGTGGCGCTGCCGGCGCTCACGCTGACCCTCGTCGTCCTGGCTCACATGATGCGGATGACGCGCGCCGCGGTGATCGACGTGCTCTCCCAGCCCTATATCGAGATGGCCCGCCTCAAGGGTCTGCCCGACTGGCGCGTGGTCCTCGAGCACGCCCTGCCCAACGCGCTCGGGCCCATCATCACCGTCGTGGCGCTGAACCTCGCCTATCTCGTCGTCGGCGTCGTCGTGGTCGAGGTCGTCTTCGTCTATCCGGGCATGGGCCAGTACATGGTCGATGCCGTCTCGAAGCGCGACGTGCCCGTCGTCCAGGCCTGTACCCTCATCTTCGCGCTCACCTATGTGGGGCTGAACCTGCTGGCCGACGTTCTCGGCATCATGGTCAACCCGCGCCTGCGGCATCCCCGATGAAGCGCTATTGGGACGACATGCCCTGGAGTGCGCGCATCGGGGCGATCATCGTCCTCATCAACCTCTTCGCCGCACTCTTCGGCCCCTGGCTCGCGCCCTACGGCGAGGCAGATGTCGGCGGCGAGGTCTGGGCGCCGTTCAGTGCCGAGCACCTTCTGGGCACCGACCAGCTGGGCCGCGATCTTTTCAGCCGCCTGCTGTTCGGCGCCCGGCTCACCATCGGCATCGCGCTGCTGGTGACCCTGCTCTCCTTCTCCATCGGCATCGGGCTCGGCTTCACCGCCGCCCTGGCCGGCGGCTGGACGGATCAGCTCTTGAGCCGGGGCGTCGACGCGCTGATGGCGATCCCGACGTTGATCTTCGCACTCCTTGTCCTCTCGGTGCTCGGCACCTCGATCCCGGTGCTGGTCATCGTCATCGCCATCCTGGATGCGACCCGCGTCTTCCGCCTAGCTCGTGCCCTGGCGATCAATGTCGGCGCGCTCGATTTCGTCGAGGTGGCGAAGCTCCGGGGCGAGGGGCTGCCCTGGATCATGCGCCACGAGATCCTGCCCAACACCACGGCCCCGCTGATCGCCGAGTTCGGCCTCCGCTTCTGCTTCGTGTTCCTCTTCATCAGTGCGCTGAGCTTCCTCGGCCTCGGCGTGCAGCCGCCGCTCGCCGACTGGGGCGGCATGGTCCGAGAGAACGCGCAGGCGATCAACTTCGGCATCGCCGCCCCGCTCATCCCGGCGGCGGCCATCGCGATCATGACGATCGGGGTGAACCTCGTCGTCGACTGGATGCTGGGCCGGCAGAACCTGCGTGCCCTGGAGGACGTCCGATGACCCTCCTCAAGATCAGCGATCTCGTCGTCGAGGCCCGCGACGACAAGGGGATCCGCCGCATCGTCGACGAGGTCAGCGTCGAGGTTGCACCCGGCGAGGTCGTCGGCCTTATCGGCGAATCCGGTGCCGGCAAGTCGACGCTCGGCCTCGCGGCGCTAGGCTACACACGACCCCACTCGCGCTTTGCCGGCGGCAGCATCCTGTTCGACGGCCAGGAGCTTTTGCGCCTCTCGCGCGCCGAGCGGCTCGCCGTCCGCGGCGCCAAGGTCGCCTACGTCGCCCAGAGTGCCGCCGCCTCGTTCAACCCGGCGAAGACGCTGGACGCGCAGGTCTGCGAGCCGCCGGTTCTCCACGGCCTGATGTCGGGGAAGGAGGCGCAGGCGTCGGCCGCCGGCCTCTACCGCGAGCTGGCGCTGCCCGACCCCGACCGCTTCGGCCAGCGCTACCCGCACCAGGTCTCGGGCGGCCAGCTGCAGCGTGCCATGGTCGCCATGGCGATGAGCTCGCGCCCCCGGCTCATCGTCTTCGACGAGCCGACGACGGCGCTGGACGTCACAACGCAGGTCGAGGTGCTGGCCTCGATCCGCAACATCATCCGCAAGCACGGCACGGCCGCCCTCTACATCAGCCACGATCTCGCCGTGGTGGCGCAGATCGCCGACCGGATCCTGGTGCTGCGCCACGGCAGGATGGTGGAGACGGGCCCGACCGAGGAGATCCTCTCCCGCCCGACGCAGCCCTACACGCGGGAACTGGTCGCCGCGCGGCAGGCGCATCCCAAGGTCGCCCCCCCGCGCCAGAACCTGATCCTGGAGGCCAGCGGCATCGACGCCGCCTATGCGGGCGGTCTCGTGAAGGTGCTGAGCAACATCGACCTCGACGTGAGCCGCGGCGAGACGGTCGCCATCGTCGGCGAATCAGGCAGCGGCAAGAGCACCTTCGCCCGCGTGGTCACGGGCCTGCTGCCGGCGACGAAGGGCCGGCTCACCTTCATGGGCAAGCCCTTGACCCCGGCACTCGCCCAGCGCTCGCCCGAGGAGCGCCGCCGCATCCAGCTCGTCCACCAGATGCCGGACACCGCCCTCAACCCGAAGGCCACCGTCGGCCAGATCCTGGGCCGGCCGCTCACCATGTTCCGCAAGGTCGCTGGCCGGGATCTGCAGAACCGCATCGGCGAACTGCTACGGCTGGTCGACCTCGCGCCCGATCTCGCCGGCCGCTTCCCGGGCCAGCTCTCCGGCGGGCAGAAGCAGCGCGTGTGCATCGCCCGCGGGCTCGCCGCCGACCCCGACCTCCTCGTCTGTGACGAGGTCACCTCGGCCCTCGACCCGCTCGTCGCCGAAGGCATCCTGCAGCTCCTCATGCGCCTGCAGGAGGAGACCGGTGTGGGCATCCTCCTCATCACCCACGACCTCGGCGTGGTGCGCAACTACGCCGACCGCGTCGTCGTGCTGGAGAAGGGTGTCGTCGTCGACCAGGGGACCGTCGCCGAGATCTTCCACCCGCCCTATCACGGCTACACCGGCCGGCTACTTTCCTCCGTGCCGGAGCTGCGTCCGGGCTGGCTCGACGGCGTGCTCGCCTCCCGCGCCGCGGCATGAGCCGCCGCCCCGACGTCCTCTCCCGCCTCGATCCGGAGATGCTGGAAGCGCTGGCCAAGAGCGAGGCCCTCCACGCCGAAGTCGCCGACGCCCTCCCCGCCGATCCCATCGCCGCCCGCCGGCAGGACTACGAACACGAGCGGCGCTACTGGAACGCCGAGCCGGTGCCGATAGCGTCCGTCGAGGAGCGCACCGTCGAGGCGGCCGGTCTGCCCACGAAGCTCCGCTTCTACCGACCGGAAGCGACGGAAGATCCGCCAGCCATCCTGTTCTTGCACGGCGGCGGCTGGGTCGTCGGCAATCTCGACACGCACGACCGCGTCATGCGTCTTCTGGCGCTGCACGCCCGCACCACCGTGATCGGGGTCGACTACGCGCTGGCACCCGAAGCGAAGTTCCCGACCCAGATCGATCAGGCGGTGGCGGTGGTCCGTCATCTGGGCCGGCCCCTGGTGCTCGCCGGCGATTCGGCAGGCGCGCATCTGTCCCTTGCGACGGCGCTGGACCTTGTCGGCCCGCAATCGCCGGTCCGCGGCCTTCTGCTCTGGTACGGCGCTTACGGTCTGTCCGACGGGGCGTCGCGCCGGCTGTGGGGCGGGCCGGTCGACGGTCTCGGGCCCGAGGATCTGGCCTTCTACCGCGACGCCTGGCTGCGCGGCCCCGAGGATCGGAACGACCCTCGCTACGATCTGCTCGCCCGCGATCTGGCCGGGCTGCCGCCGGTCTGGGTCGGCGCCTGCGCGTTGGATCCCCTGCACGACGACAGTGCGACACTGGCCGGCCTTCTGGCCGCAGCGCAGGTTTCGGTCGAAAGCACCACCTATGAGGGTGTGCTGCACGGCTTCCTGCATCTGAGCCGAACGGTGCCCAAGGCCGAGACCGCCATCAGGGACGGGGCGGCCTTCCTGCAGCGCCACCTCCGTCCCGAGAGCGGGCGACGCTCATGATCGAGCTGGAACACGGCTCCATGCAGGCCACCATCGTGCCGGAGATGGGTGCCGGTCTGGCCTCCCTCGACTGGCGCGGTGTGCCCGTGCTGCGCGCCTGGGACGGCACCAGCTTGGACCCCGGCAGCTTGGCCTCGTTCCTCCTGGTACCATGGTCCAACAGGATCTCAGGCGGAGGTCTCGAAGCCGGCGGCCGCTTCTGGCCCTTGGAGCCCAACGAGCTCGGCGAGCCCTATCCCATCCACGGCGACGGCTGGCTGAAGCCCTGGACGCCTGTGGAGCTCGCGCCCGACGCAGCCGTTCTCGCCCTGCACAGCGAGGTCGGACCCTACCGCTACCGTGCGCGGGTCAGCTACGCCCTGGCGCACAACGGCGTCGAGCAACTGCTCGAGGTGATCCACCTGGGCGAGGTGTCGGCACCGTATGGGCTCGGCTTCCATCCCTACTTCCCGCGCACGCCGGCGACGACGCTCCGCGCGCCCGCCAGCGGCGTCTGGCTCGACACGGGCGGCGGAATGCCGACCGTCCACACGCCGATCGGCGAGGTGCCGAGCTGGAACTTCGCCGGTGCCGCAGCACTGCCGGCGGGTCTCGTGGACAACGGATTCAGCGGCTGGAACGGGCGGGCGAGAATGCGCTGGCCCGACCGCGGCCTCCAGGTCGAGATCGAGGCCGACCCGGCGCTCTCGACCTACATCCTGTACTCGCCGACGACGGATGCGGACTTCTTCTGTTTCGAGCCGGTCACCCACCCGATCGACGCCTGCCACCTGCCGGGCCAGCCGGGGCTCGTTCTGCTGGAACCCGGCGAGCGCATGGCGGTCGGCTATAGGCTCGACGTGCGCCCGGACTAAGCCGCTCGGCTCGCGACGTAGGCGCGCCAGCCGCCGAAGCCGGTGATGTCCTGGGCGTCCCGCGTGGCCAGCGCCTCGCAGAGGAAACCCTTGGGCGTCGTGCCGTCGGCGAGGCGCAGCGTGCCGATGCCGAGCGGGGCCGGGATCCCGGCGACGAAGCGGGCAAAGCCTTCAGCGGGGAGCGACCAGACCTCGGTGGCGATGGATGCACCCGCGCCGGGCTCGACGCGGACGAGGCCCGGCCGTTCGGGTGGGCCGCCAGGGAGGGCGTAGAGCCGGTAGTCCGGCGTCGTCGTCACCGCCCGGACGAAGCTGCCGCCCAGCGAGGTGAGCTGGTGGTTCAGCGGCATGCCCGAGAGATGGGCGCCGACGACCGCGATCTCGATGCCGTCAGTAGGGGTTGTTGCTGTCGGCACCCGTCCGGTCGTGAAGGTCTCGCCCAGCGCGGCCAGGAGGCCGTCGCGACCCCAGGGGGCGATGAAGGTGACACCGGCGGGCCGGCCGTCCCCGCGCAACGCACCGGGAACAGCCAGCGCGCAGAGGTCCAGGAGGTTCACGAAGTTCGTGTAGGTGCCGAGCTTGCTGTTCGTCCCGATCGGGTCGGCCGCGACCTCGTCCAGCGTGTAGGCGCGGGGCAGGGTGGGGACGCAGAGGACGTCGATGCCGTTCCACACGCCGGTCGCGACGCGCCGAAGCTCGGCCAGCCGATAGAGCCCGTCGAAGGCGTCGGCGGCCGACAGGCGCGTCGCCCCGCCGATGATCGTCCGCGTCACCGGCAGCAGCGCCTCGGGATTGGCCTCGATCAGCGTGCGGATAGCCGCATAGCGCTCCGCCACCCAGGCCCCGCCGTAGAGCAGTGCTGCAGTCTCGTAGAACGGCGTCATGTCGATCTCGACGAGCGGCATGCCGAGTGCTGCCAGATGCGTCTCGAAGGCGGCCGCGGCCTGCTCGTCGCCGAAGAACAGACGGTCCGCTTGTCGCGGCACGCCGATCCGCAGCCCCGGCGGCAGGCCCCAGGCGTCGGCCCGCACCGGCCGCGACCACGGATCGGCCGCGTCGTACCCGGCCATCGCCGCATAGCCGGCCCATGCGGTATGCACGTCGCGGGCGAACACGGAGACGCAATCCAGCGTGCGGCAGGCCGGCACGACGCCGCGCGTCGGCACGGCCCCCGGCGACGGCTTCAGCCCGACGATGCCGTTCAGCCCTGCCGGCACGCGTCCGGACCCTGCCGTGTCGGTCCCGAGAGCGATGTCGACGATGCCCTGGGCCACCGCCACGGCCGAGCCCGAGGAGGAGCCGCCCGGTACCAGCGTCGGATCGCAGGCGTTGCGCGGCACCGGCCAGGGTGTCCGTACACCGACGAGGCCGGTCGCGAACTGGTCGAGATTGGTCTTGCCGATCAGCACCGCCCCGGCGTCGAGCAGGCGCTGGACCGCAGGTGCCGTCGCCTCGGCCGTGTAGGCGAACTCGCGGCAGGCGGCCGTCGTCGGCAGTCCGGCGACGTCGATATTGTCCTTCACCGCGAAGGTGTGCCCCGCCAGCGGCGCGTCCGCAGGCACCCGCTCGGCGGCGGCCAGAGCGTCAGCAATCGGCACGAGGTGGATGAAGATGCCCGGATCGTCGACTTCTTCGATGCGGGCGTAAGCGGCCCGTACGGCTTCGACGGGAGAGCGCCTTGTCACCGGGCCTCCGGATCGTCGATCAGGCTCACATGCGCCGCCACCACCCGCCACCCTTCGTCCGTGCGCATCCACGTCTGCATCTGCCGCCCGACCTTGCCTGGTCCGGAGCCGCGGCGGAACAGGGTCGAGGCCACGCCCATGTCCCGCCCGTAGGTCGTGATCACCGTCCGCGCCAAGTCCCGCGCCAGCCCGACCGGTGAGCGCGCCGCACGAAACGCCGCGATCTCGCCGTACCCGTAGAGGTTCTCAGCCATCCCATAGCGGATCGTCGTCGGTGCCTGGAGGAACAGCCGATCCAGCGTCTCGACGTCGTTGCTCACGAGTGCGGTCTCGTAGATCGCGAAGGCGGCCTCCAGCGCGGCCTTCACCTCCGGCAGGTCGATTTCCAGCATCAACCCGCCAACCGGTCGCGCAGGTCGCGGAGGAAGGGGATGTCGCGGAACTGGTCGGGCTGCACCGACTCCCAGTCGACCCCCTTCGGCTGCGGGTAGGCCGTCCGTGTCTCGATCAGCTCCAGTTCGGTCGCGATGTAGTGCAGCGGCGAATCGTGCCCCAGCATCAGGACGCGCTCGTCCGGCACCACCTGCGAGGAGTGCACGGTCGTCGCCAGCGGCGTCGCGTCCGACACCTTGCCGAGCTCGCGGAAGATGCCGAGCTCCAGATCGGCGAAGCCGGCACCCTTGCCGGTCCGTCCACCGGCGCGGGTGACGCCAACGCAGCCGACGACGCAGAAGTCGAGCACCGGCATCGCTTCGAACGCGAGCGGCTCGCCGTGCTCCATGAAGCCCTGCGAGGTCGCTGCGAGCTCGAACGACACGCCCTGTTTGCGCAGCGTCTCCGGATCGAGCCGGACGAAGGGAAAGCCCTCCCGCAGCTCCGGCACCGGAGCGAACAGCAGCTTGCCGTCGTAGAGGGCGCGCATCCGTACCGGGATCTGCGGCGGGTCCGGATTGCACTTCACCACCTTGGCGTCGCGCCAGGCCGGCAGCTGCGCCAGCCGCCAGGCGGCGGTGTCGGCCCCGACGAAATTCGGAATCGCACTCCAGGGCGGGCCGACGGCGATGCCCGTCTCTTCCAGGGTTCCCCAGATCTCGGCCCGCAGCCCGTCCTTGGTCGCGTTCCGCCCCTGCCAGCGTCCCTCGGCCATGGCTCAGATCCGCGCCACCGGCGCGCTGACCACGCCGTCCGCTTCCAGCTTGCGGGCAGTGCGCAGCACGAGGTCCTCGCGCCAGGGCGGGCCGATGACCTGCACACCGATCGGCAGCCGCTCGCCCTTCGTCCAGACCGGCACGGTGCAGACCGGCAGGCCGATGCAGGAGATCGGCTGCGAGAACAGGCCGAGATTGGGTCGCACCAGCATCTCCTCGCCGCCCAACACCATCGTTTTCTGTCCGATTTTCGGCGCCCGGCACGGCGTCGCCGGCGCCAGGAGCACCGTGTCACCCTCCAGCACCTGCAGCATCTGCGCGTGAAAGGCGCGGCGCACTTTCTGCGCCTGCACGACCCAGGCGGCCGGCAGCATCGCCCCGGCGAGCAGCCGGTTGCGCACGGCGGGATCGAAGTCGCCGGCCCGGCTGCACAGCCGGTCGAGGTGCAGGGCCGCCCCTTCCGCCATCGTGATCAGGTACGCCGCCGCCCGCGCCTCGGCCACGCCGGACGGCTTCACCTTGCGCCGGCTGCCGAGGGCGGCAGCGACGCGATCGACCGCCTCCAGGGCCTCGGCCGTCGCGCGCTCGCGGAAATAGCCGTCGAGCAGCAGCACCCGCACCGCACCGATGCCTTCCTCCAGGCGCTGGGTGACCGGCTCCACGACGCGGTCCGCGCAGCCGGGATCTCCCGGATCGTGCCCCTGCATCGCGTCGTAGGCGACGGCCAAGTCCGTCACCGAGCGGGCGAAAGGCCCCAGATGGTCCAGGCTGTGCACGAAGGGAAAGGTGCCGGTCCGCGGCAGCCGCCCATAGGTCGGCTTCAGGCCGAAGAGGCCGCAGAAGGAGGAGGGCACGCGGATCGAGCCGTTCGTGTCCGAGCCCAGGCTCAAGGGCACCATACCGGCGGCGACAGCGGTTGCCGAGCCCCCGGAGGAGCCGCCCGACATGTGCTCCGGGTCGTGCGGGTTGCGCGACGGCCCGTCGTGCACGTTCTCGCCGGTGAAGTCGTAGGCGTACTCGCCCATGTTGAGGCCGCCGACGAGGATGGCGTCCGCCGCCTCCAGCCGCTCGACGAGGAGGGCGTCGACGGCCGCCGGCGCCCGGTCGCGGTTGATCTTCGAGCCCGCGCGTGTCGGCAGCGTGGCGATGTCGAACAGGTTCTTCACCGCGAAGGGTACGCCGGCCAGCGGCCCCAGCGTGTCGCCTCTGAACCGGCGCGCATCGAGCACGTCGGCCCGCGCCAGCGCCCGCTCGGCGGTGATGTCCGTGAACGCGTCGAGCTTCGGATCGGTCTCGGCGATGCGGGCGAGGCTCGCCTCGACGGAAGCGCGTGCGGTGAGCCGCCCAGCCCGGACGGCCGCCGCGATCTCGAACGCCCTCATGGGGTGAACACGGGTGCGGGCTCGGCCTCGTCGTCGAGCGGGGCGTCCTGCACCAGCTTCGCCATCCGCCGCGCTATCTCCAAATGCTGACGAACCTCGTCGCGCCACGCCGGTTCGACCGGCAGATCGAGGAACGGCGCCATGGCGTCGATCACAGCGTCGGGATCGAAGGCCGACTCCTTCATTCGACAGCTTTCGCCAGCGTCGCGAAGGGCGTGCTCCAGCCGACGATGCCACCCTGGGCCGTCACCATCGCCAGCGTCGCCGCCTTGAACTCGGGAAAGTAGCTCTCGGTCGCGTCCTCGATCAGCAGGCCCTCGAAACCGCGATCGTTCGCCTCCCGCATCGAGGTCTGCACGCACACCTCCGTCGTGACACCGGCGAAGACGAGATGGGTGACGCCCAGCGCCCGCAGTCGCTCGTGCACGTCCGTATGCCAGAACATGCCCTTGCCCGGCTTGTCGATGACGATCTCGTTCTCGAGCGGCGCGCAGGCGTCGATGATCGCGTTGCCGGGCTCGCCCCGCACCAGGAGGCGCCCCATCGGGCCCGGATCGCCGATCTTCGTCGGCGCGTCGCCCCGTTGCCGTTTCGCGGGTGGGCAGTCGGAGAGATCCGGCAGATGGCTCTCCCGCGTGTGGATCACCGGCCAGCCCTTGCGGCGGAACAGCGCCAGCAGATCCGCCACCGTCGGCACGATGGCCAGCAGCCGCCCCACATCGTTGCCCAGCGCCTCGCCGAAGCCGCCGGGCTCGACGAAGTCGCGCTGCATGTCGATGACGACGAGTGCCGTCCGCTCCGGGTCGAGCGGGTAGGCGTAGGGGGTAGCAGGGACCTCGATCATCTCAGTGCCCCGCCATGTGATGGCCGATCGTCGTCCGATCGGTCTCGGCGACGGGGGCCACGTAGCTGATCCGCCCCTCCGACATCACCGCCACTCGGTCGGCCAGCTCCAGGATCTCGTCGAGGTCTTCGGACACCAGCAGCACCGCGGCACCGCGATTGCGCTGCTCCATGATCTGGCTCCTGATCTCGGCGACCGAGGCGAAGTCGAGGCCGAAGCAGGGATTGGCGACGATCAGCACGTCGACCTCGCCCGACAGCTCGCGCGCCAGCACCGCGCGCTGCACGTTGCCGCCGGACAGGTTCTCGATGGGTGTCTCGGCCGAGGGCGTCTTCACCTTGTAGCGCGCGATCAGCTCCTTCGCGATCGAGCGCATCGGCCCCGGCGACAGCCACCACCCCAGCGAGGTCACGGGCGGCTGGTCGAAGGTGCGAAAGGCCATGTTCTCGGCCACGGTCATCTGCGGCACGGTGGCGTTCTTCAAGGGCTCCTCCGGCAGGCCGAACACCTTCATCTTGGCGAAGTGGCTGCGCTTCGGCTCGAAGCGCTGCTCGCGGATGAAGATCTCGCCGTCGGCGATCGGCCGCTGGCCGGAAAGCAGCTCGACCAGCTCCGACTGCCCGTTGCCCGAGACGCCGGCGATGCCGACGATCTCGCCCGCATGCACCTTGAGGTTCAGCCGGTCGACGGACGGCTTGCCCTCCGCCCCGGCGGCACTGATGCCCGCCAGCTCCAACACGGTCTTCGTCGCCGGCTTCTCGGCCCGGGCGGCGCGCTCGCGCACCTCCGTGTCGCCGATCATCATCCGCGCCATGTCGTCGGTGCTGAGCGTGCCGACCTCGCCCGCACCCACCATCCGCCCGCGGCGGAGCACCGTCACCGCATCGGCGAACGCCGTCACCTCGCGGAACTTGTGCGTGATCATCAGGACCGTAATCTCGCCGCGCCCCGCCATCTGCTTCAAGAGCGTCAGGATCTCGTCGGCCTCGTCGGGCGTCAGCACCGAGGTCGGCTCGTCGAGGATCATGAAGTGCTGGTCGAGATAGAGCAGCTTCAGGATCTCGAGCTTCTGCTTCTGCCCGGCGGCCAGCGTGTGCACCGGTGCGTCCAGCGGCACGCGGAACGGCATGCGCGAGAGGAACTCCTCGAGCCGCGCCTTCTCCTTGCGCCAGTCGATGATCGAAGGCGCATCCGCCCGGCTGATGACGAGGTTCTCGGCGGCGGTCAGCGACGGCACCAGGGTGAAATGCTGGTAGACCATGCCGATGCCGCGGGCCCGGGCGTCGCGCGGGTTGCGGATCTCGGTCGGCATGCCGTCGAGCACCACTTGTCCTTTGTCGGGCTGGTAGAAGCCCATGATGCACTTCACGAGCGTCGACTTGCCGGCCCCGTTCTCGCCCAGTAACGCGTGGAACGAGCCCGCGGGCACGTCGATCGATACATTGTCGAGGGCAACGAGCGGGCCGAAGATCTTGCTCATCCCGACCGTCTTGAGCCCGATCGCCCGGGTGCCGTTGGTGCCCGCCATCCCGCTCACTCCCTCGCCACGATCACGGCCACCGGTCCGCCGCCGTCCGGCCCCTGATGCTCGGCGCCGCCCGAAACGTAGATCTCGCCGTGCCCGACGAGTGCCGCCAGGGCACCCCCTACCGCCGCACGTGCGTGCCGGGTCGAGGCGATGTCGCTGTCGTCCAGCATCGTGTGACGACGCCCGCGCAGCGTGCCCGTGCTGCCGGCCTCGGCCTTCGCCAGCAGGGCCACGAGCCGCGGTCGCAGCGCCTCGGCCAGCTGACCCGTACAGGGCAGCCCCGCCCGCACCAGCGCCGCGCGCACCGGCTCGACGTCGATCGCGTCCCGCATCACCGCATGCTCGACGGCGAGCGACCCCGACCAGCGCTCGCTCATGCCCAGCACGACGATCTCGTGATCCTGAAGCTCGACGCCGGCCGACGTGCTGGCGACGGATGAGTAGAGCGAGGTGTCCGTCCCGATGACGCCATCACTGAGCCGCGCTTCCGCAACCTCACCCAGCGCCAGGGCCACACCTAGCGCTGCGGCCCCGCGCGACAGGCCCATCGACTTCAGCGTGTCCCGCGTCGCGACCGTGTGGCCCGCCTTTTCGGCTGCAGCGATCCGTGCCGCCGTCAGCAGCGGCACCTTGATCTGCACGAAGTGCACGTCGGCCGGATGCTCGATGCCGGCATCGCGCATCGCGGACCGCACACCCTCGGCCACCATCGCCACCTGACCCACCCGACCGAGTTCCTGCGGCGGCAGGTCCGACGTGCGCGCGCGTCCGATGGCGAGGGCAGGGCGTTGCCCCGTCGTCTCGGCGGCTTCCGCCAGCACCAGCCAGTGCGGGGCCAGGACACCCTCGGTCCCGCCCGACATGACCATCGCGATCGCGTCGAGATCGACCGGTGCCAGATGCGGGGCCAGCGCCTGCCGCCACGCCGAGACGGCGAAGGCGCGCGTGAAGTCGTTCACGCAGCCATTGCCCTCGGTCTTGCCGAGCACGGCGCGAATCGAGCCCGGTGCCAGGGCGCCGCTTCCGATCAGCGCCAGCACGCCCGACAGGTCGTCGGGGGCTGCTGCCGGAATGCGATGCACGGCGGCCGTCGGCACGGAGCTCAGGCCAGCCCTTCGAGGAAGGCGCGGCTGGTCGACACCGCGCCGAACACCCCGCCCTGCATCGTCACCATCTTCAGCGCCGCCTCGTGATTGCCGCGGTCGGTCGCCCCGCAGCAGTCGGCCAGCACCAAGCACTCGAAGCCGCGGTCGTTGGCCTCCCGCATCGTCGTGTGCACGCAGACATCGGTCGTGATGCCCGTCAGCACGAGGTTCCGGATCCCGGCCGTGCGCAGGATCAGCTCGAAGTCGGTGGCGTAGAACGAGCCCTTGCCCGGCTTGTCGATGATCGTCTCGCCGTGCAGCGGCGACAGCTCGGGGATGATCTCCCATCCCGGCTCGCCGCGGACGAGGATGCGCCCGCACGGTCCGGGATCGCCGATCCCGGCCCCGATCCGCTGCGAGCGCCACCGCTTGTTGGCCGGCAGGTCGGTCAGGTCCGGCCGATGCCCCTCGCGCGTGTGGACGATGTGGTAGCCCTTGCTCCGCATCGCCTCCAGCACGCGCCGGATCGGCTCGATCGGGGCCCGCGTCAGCGACAGGTCGTAGCCCATCGAGTCGACATAGCCGCCCTTGCCGCAGAAGTCGGTCTGCATGTCGATGACGATGAGGGCCGTGTTCTCCGGCCGCAGATCGCCGTCGTACGGCCAGGGATAGGGATCGGCCGCGACGCTCATTCTGCCGCCTGCGGCAGTTGCTCGCCGTAGCGGCGCGTGGGCTTCGGGAAGCCGCAGGAGGTGCCGTCGGTGTGCACCACCTCCGCTTCCCAGGGCAGCTCGTACCGGCCGGCGACGAGGTCCTGCATGTAGGTGTAGGGGCAGTCGCCGGCCCCGCCCGCGACGGCCACGTAGCCGCGATGTCCCAGCTGGTAGATGTTGTTCTCCACCGCCCAGTGCCGCCGCGCCTCGCGCACGAGGTCGGGCCGCACCTCGGCCGTGATGATCTCGTCCGGCCGTCCGCTCGTCCCGTGCGCCAGGATCGTGCCGTCGAAGTTCACGATCATGCCTTCGCCCATCGAGTCGAAGCTGCCGTCCGATCCGCACATGCAGACGTTCGCCGTCACCATCAGGTTGCAGAACGCGTTCGACTGGTTGGTGAAGCGCCAGGAGTCACGGATCGGGGCCGTGTAGCCGGCCGTGCGCAGCATGATCTCGGCCCCCTTGTAGGCACATTCGCGCGCCATCTCGGGGAACATGCCGTCGTGGCAGATGATCAGCGCCAGCTTGCAGCCCTTCGGCCCCTCGATCACCGGAATGCCGAGATCGCCCGGCTCCCAGGGCTCGACCGGCACCCAGGGATGGAGCTTGCGGTAGTAGAGCCGGATCTCGCCCTGGTCGTCGATCACGAGCCCGCTGTTCCAGGGATTGCCGCCCGGGTTTCTGCTCCATGATCGAGAAGCAACCCCAGATCCGGTGCTCCACGCAGGCCGCCCGGAAGGCCGCCACCTCCGGCCCGTCGATCCGGCACATGATGGCCGGGTTGGTGTCCATCGACAGGCCGTGCAGCGCGTATTCGGGAAACACGACCAGATCCATCGTCGGCATGTTGCGTCGGGCCTTGCCGACCATGTCGACGATCTTCCGCGTCTGCGCGGCAAGATCGGCCGGTGTCGCCACCACCGGCAGCTGCAACTGCACAAGGCCGATCACCACACCGTTCGGCGATTTGTTGAGACCGCCAAGACCGCTCACGTCGGACCTCCGTTCAGCGTGTGATGGCGAGTTCGCCCGGCGCGTCGCGCAGGGCCGACTGGCTGCCGCTGGAGCCGATCATGATCAGCAGCGTCAGGATGTAGGGAGCGGCGTTGAAGAAGTAGTAGCCCTGCGTGATGCCCACCGACTGCAGCGCCGGCCCGATCGCCCCCGCCGCGCCGAAGAGGAGGGCAGCCAGGAAGCAGCGGAGCGGATGCCAGCGAGCGAAGATGACGAGTGCCACCGCCATCAGACCCTGACCCGAGGAGAGCCCCTCGTTCCAGCTGCCGGGATAGTAGAGTGAGAGGAACGCCCCGCCGATCCCGGCGAAGAAGCCGCCGACGGCAGTCGCCAGGAAGCGCACCAAGTCGACCGAAATTCCCATGGCCTTGGCCGACGGCGCGCTGTCGCCGGTCATCCGCACGATCAGACCCCAGCGCGTGTTCTTGAACGCCCACCACATGGCGATGGCAACGGCGAGCCCGACGAAGAAGAGCGGGTTCACCTCCAGCGCCACGGCCAATTGCGGATTGTCGCTCCAGCCACCGAGCGGGATCGAGGGCAGGCGAGGGGCCGTCGGCTGGATGTAGGCCTTGCCGAAGAAGAAGGCCAAGCCGACGCCGAACAGCATCATGGCGATGCCGACGGCGATGTCGTTCACCTTCGGCAGCTTGCAGATATAGCCGTGCATGCCGCCCAGCAGCACGCCGGCCCCGCCCGCCGCCAGCACGCCGAGCCAGGGCGAGCCCGTGTGGAAGGAGACGGCGTAGGCCAGCATCGCCCCCAGGACGAGCGTGCCTTCGAGGCCGAGATTGATGCGCCCCGACTTCTCGGTCAGGCACTCGCCGAGTGCCACGAACATGAAGGGCGTGGAGACGCGGATCGCACCGCCGAGCATCGCGATCAGGACCGTTTCGAGGCCGTCGTTCACGTGCGCGTCACCTCGTTCTTGACCTGGAAGATCTTGAACCGGCCGTAGAGCGTCTCGCTGGCCAGCAGGATGACGAAGATCGTCCCCTGCAGCACGAGCACCGTGGCGTCCGGCAGGTCCATGCGCCGCTGGATCAGGCCGCCCGCCGCCGCGATCCCGCCGAACATGATGGCGACCGGAACGATGGCCAGCGCGTTGTGCCGGGCGAGGAAGGCCACGAGGATGCCGGTATAGCCGTAGCGTGCCGCCAGCGAGGCGTTCGCCTGGCCGTGGATCGCCGCCACCTCGAAGTAGCCCGCTAGCCCGCCGCACGCACCGGCGATCATCGTGCAGGCGACGATCAGCTTGCCGACCGGCAGGCCCTGCGCCAGGGCGGCCCGCGGGTTGCCGCCCGTGACGCGCGCCGCGAAGCCGAACGTGGTCCGCGTCATCAGGATATGCAGGGCGATGCACAGCACGATGCCGAAGGCGAGGCCCCAGTGCACGTCTGTGCCGGGGATCTTGCCGACCATGTAGTCGGCCCCGATGGGCATGGTGGAGGGCTTGTTCGCCGAGGCAGGGTCGCGCAGCGCCCCCTCGACGAAGAAGTTCATGATCGCGATCGCGATGTAGGTCAGCAGCAGCGAGGAGATCGTCTCGTTGACCCCGCGCGCGTGCCTGAGATAGCCGGCGAGACCGATCCACAGGCCGCCCACCAGCATGGCCGCGACCGCCATCACCGGCATGACGATGAAGGGGTGCAGCCAGCCGACGAGCGGCACGGCGATGGCCGCAGCCGCGAAGCCGCCCAGCACCAGAGCACCCTCACCGCCGATGATGACGAGGCCGATCCGGGCCGGGATGGCGACGCAGAGAGCCGTCAGGATCAGCGGGGCCGAGCGCTGCAGTGTGTTCTGCCAGGAGAAGGACGTGCCGAAGCCGCCCTTCCACACCAGCGCCCAGAAGTCGGCCGGCGACTTGCCGATGGCGGCCAGGAACAGGGAAAAGACGAGCCCCGCCGCCAGCAGCGCCAGCAGCGGGATGACGACATATTCCGCCCCGCGGCGCACCCGGACCGCGAAGTCCGAAGGTGCGCGCGGAATGGCCGCCGCCGGCTGGGCCACCGATGCCAGCATCAGGTGATCGAGCCGACGACGCCTTCGAGGAGGAAGCTCATCCCGTCGAGATACGGGTCGTAATTGTCATAGGTCTTGTCGAGGACGACCTTGCCCGTGTTGTCCTTCAAGGGACCGACATAGATCGGCTTCTTGGCCTTGAGGTCGGCGATGGCCGCATCGGCCGCCTTGATCGCCTCCGGCGAGGCACCGGCACCGTAGGCCGTGTTGCGCACCATGTCGTTGTCGTAGCCGCCGATGACGACGTTCGGCAGCGGGTCGCCGTTGGCGAGGTTGTCGGCGAAGCCCTTGTAGATCGTCTCCCACTTGTACTCCGCACCGGTGATGAAACCGTTGGGTGCGAGCGGCGCCTGGGAGGCGTTGTGCCCCAGCGTCTTCACCCCGCGCTTCTCGGCCGTCTCGATCACCACCTTCGGACTGTCGACGTGGCAGGTGATGACGTCGCAGCCGGCGTCGACGAGAGCGTTCGTCGCCTCGGCTTCACGCACCGGCAGCGACCAGTCGCCGGTGAAGATCACCTGCACGGTGGCGTCCGGGTTCGTCTTGCGGGCACCGAGCAGTGCGGAGTTGATGTTGCTCAGCACGGTCGGGATCGGCTTTGCCGCGACGAAGCCGATCTTGTTCGACTTGGTCGACAGGCCACCCGCGACGCCGTTCACGTGGTGCGCCTGGTTCAGGTAGCAGAAGTAGCCGCCGGCATTCGCCGGGTCCTTGCCTTCCTTCCACAGATTGGCGGCGTGGCGGAACTGCACGTCCGGATACTTCTTCGCCGTCTCGATCACGAACGGGTCGAAGTAACCGAAGGAGGTGGCGAAGATCAGCTGCGCACCATCGAGTTCGATCATCGACGCCATCGACTTGGCGACGGCGTCGGTCTCGGGAACGTTCTCCTCCTCGACGACCTTGACGCCGGGAACCTTCTTCAGGACCTCCATCGCCACGGCGTGGGCCTGGTTCCAGCCGAAATCGTCGCGCGGGCCGACATAGACGATGCCCAGCGTCACGTCGCCAGCGAGGGCGCGGCGCACGGGCAGGCCGCCCAGGACCAGGCCCGTAGCACCGATGGCGGCCGAGCCGAGAAGCGAGCGACGCGAAACTATGAGTCCTGCCATGATCCGTGCGTTCCCCTGTGCACCCGTTGTGGGTGGCAGGAGAACGCAACTGCCGTGCCAACTGCCCAAATCCGCGGCAGCTTTACGGCTGCCCTCCGATCTGCCCAATCCGACGGCAGAGGGTGCCTAGCCCGCTTTCAGATGCTCGTAGGTCGCCGACAGGCGCTGCTTCAGGAAATCCGCCGCGGTGATCGGCACGTAGCGGGCCGGGCGACCCGAGCCGGCGCAGCCCGGCAGGCAGTCCACGACGGCGTCCGGATTGGGGTCGAGGAAGAACGGAATCGAGTAGCGCTCGCGGTCCTTCGGGCTGACCACGCGGTGTGGGGTCGAGACGTAGATGTCGTTTGTCCACCGCATCAGGCAGTCGCCGACATTGCAGACGAAGGAGTTCTCGACATAGGGCGCCGCGATCCACTTGCCGTCGCGTGTCCGCACTTCCAACCCGGCCACCTCGTCGGTCGCAAGCAGCGTCAGGTTGCCGTAATCGGTATGCTCGCCCGCCCCCAACTCGTTGGCGCGGGGATTGGACGGATAATGCAGCAGACGCAGGGTCGCCATCGGCCGGTCGAGCCGTGAATCGAAGTATTCGGGCTCCTGGCCGAGATCGACCGCGATCGCCCGGTGCAGGCCAATGCCGAGCTGGTGCATGGCGTCGTAGTAGCGGAGCAGCACGTCGCGGAAGCCGTCGAGATCCGGCCACAGATTGACGCCGCGGAAGGGCTTTCCCTCCACCACCTCGGGATCGTCCGCCGCCAACTCCAGGCCGATCTGGAAGCTCTCCTTGAGATCGGCACCGCGCTTCGGGTCGAGGGCTTCCTGCTTCAGCCCGACATAGCCCCGATTGTGCGGCGACCGGTCGATGCCGACGGCCTTCTTCACCTTCACCGGCAGGGCGAAGAACCGCCTCGCCGCGGCGAACGTCTCCGCCCTCAGCTCGGGCGGTACGCCGTGCCCGACCAGATAGAAGAACCCGACTTCCCGGCAGGCCCAGCCGATGGCCTCGGCCACCTGCACCGCCCCCGCCGGCCCGTGCCACAAGGGCGACGCATCCACGATCGGAATGCTCTTCAGCATCGCCGCTACCCCTCCTTCATCCCTGCAGGCGGCGTGCCGCCGCCCCGTGCTCGGCGCGGAGCTTCGCAAGGTCGATGCCGAGCGGCTGCCCGTCCACGACCCGCCACGTCCCACCGACCATCACGCGGTCGGCCCGTGTCGCCCCGCACAGCACGAGTGCAGCCAGCGGATCGCCCGCACCCGAGAAGCGCAGCTCGTCCAGCGTGTAGAAGGCGAGATCCGCCTCCAGCCCGACGGCGATCCGGCCGATGTCCTCGCGCCCGATGCACCCGGCCGAGCCCTCCGTCGCCCAGCGGAACGCGTCCTGATGCGTCACAGCCGAGGCCGAGGCATAGTGCAGCCGGTTCACCATCAGCGCGTGGCGGACACCTTCCATGAGGTTCGAGGAATCGTTCGAGGCCGAGCCGTCCACACCCAGGCCCACCTTGGCACCCGCCGCCTCCAGCTGCCGCGTCTTGCAGAAGCCCGAGGCCAGCACCGCATTCGACGTGGGGCAGTGGCACACCCCGACCTTGTGCCGCCCCAGCCGCACGCACTCCTCGTCGGTGAAGTGGATGCCGTGCGCCAGCCACACCCGCGACTGTAGCCAGCCGACCTCCTCCAGGAGATCGAGCGGCCGGCACTTGTAGAGCTCCTGGCAGAACGCCTCCTCGTCGAGTGTTTCCGCCAGATGCGTGTGCAGGTAACAGTCGAACCGCTCGGCCAATGCTGCCGTCTCGCGCATCAGCCGCGGCGTGACGGTGAAGGGCGAGCAGGGCGCCAGTGCCACCCGGATCGACGCCCCCGCTACTGGATCGTGGTAGCGACCCAGGAGGCGCTCGCAGTCGGCGAGGATCGTGTCCTCGTCCTGCACCACCGTGTCCGGCGGCAGTCCGCCGTCCTTCTTCGACAGGTTCATCGAGCCGCGCGTTACGGTCATCCGCACGCCGAGGCTCCGCGCTTCCTCGACCTCGATGTCGATCGCCTCTTCGAGCCCGCGCGGGAACAGATAGTGGTGGTCGGCTGCCGTGGTGCAGCCCGACATCAGAAGCTCGACCAGGGCCAGCCGCACCGCCTGCCGGAACATGTCGGGCCTGAGGCCGCTCCAGATCGGAAACAGCGCCTCCAGCCAGGGAAACAGCTCCTTGTTGATCGCCGCCGGGTTCGCCCGGGTCAGCGTCTGGAAGAAGTGATGGTGCGTGTTGACGAGCCCCGGGATGACGACGTGCCGGCCGGCGTTGAATGTCTCTTCGACGGGCGTGCTCGGCTTCCGGCCCGTCGGCACCAGCTCCGCGATCCGGCTCCCCTCGACGACGATCCCGCCACCCGCACCCGTGGCCAGGATCGCCAGCGGCTCCTTGATCCAAACCCGCATATGTCCTCCGACGCTGCCCTACGATCCCATGCAAACGCCGTTCCGGGAATGCGACCCGCTCGGACCGGAGGTGCAGGCGCAGGCGATGTGCTCTTCCGGCTTGCGCTCGCCGCCCTGTCCTGGGATCGAGGGGCCGCCGTATCAGGAGAGGCCCATGCCCCGAATTGCCCGCCAGGAGATCCTGGACCGTCTGCGCCGCAAGATCGCCCGGGGCGAGCCCATCGTCGGCGGCGGGGCGGGTACGGGCCTCTCGGCCAAATGCGAGGAGGCGGGCGGCATCGACCTCATCGTCATCTACAATTCGGGCCGCTACCGCATGGCCGGCCGCGGCTCGCTGGCCGGCCTGCTCGCCTACGGCAACGCCAACGAGATCGTCGTCCAGATGGCCCGCGAGGTGCTGCCGGTCGTCAGGTCCACACCTGTGCTGGCCGGCGTCAACGGCACCGACCCCTTCTGCCTGTTCGACCATTTCCTCGACGAGCTGGCGGCTCTCGGCTTCTCCGGCATCCAGAACTTCCCGACCGTCGGCCTGATCGACGGCACCTTCCGCACCAACCTCGAAGAGACCGGCATGGGCTACGGCCCCGAGGTCGAGCTGATCCGCCTCGCCCGCTCGAAGGACCTGCTCACCACCCCCTACGTCTTCTCGACGAAGGACGCCGTCGCCATGACCGAGGCCGGGGCCGACATCGTCGTCTGCCACATGGGTCTCACCACCGGCGGCTCGATCGGGGCGGAGACGGCCCTGACACTCGACGACTGCGTCGCCGCCATCAACGAGTGGACCGCCGCCGCCCGTGCGGTGCGTGAGGACGTCATCGTGCTCTGCCACGGCGGGCCGATCTCGATGCCCGACGACGCCAGCTACGTCCTGGCCCGCTGCAAGGGCTGCGACGGCTTCTACGGTGCCTCGTCGATGGAGCGCCTGCCGACCGAGGTGGCACTGACCGAGCAGACCCGCCGCTTCATGGCCATCCGCCGCTGACATGGCGGAGCTGACCGACGGCTATCACGATCTGCCGCCGCAGAAGATCGCCGCCCTCGTCACTCTTCTGGAGATGCACGAGCCGCCCCCACAGCGGCCCGTCGACCCGCCGCCGGGCGTCACGCTGGAGCGCCCCGAGCCCATCGACCTCGACCGCTACCTCGCCCTCTACCGCCGCATCGGCCTGGACTGGCTCTGGTTCAGCCGCCTGCGCCTGTCGCGCGACGACCTCGCCGCCATCCTCACCGACCCCGCCGTCGAGCTCTGGTACCTCCGCCGCGGCTGCGATGATCTGGGCCTCCTCGAGCTCGACCGCCGCCACCACCCCGACGTCGAGCTCGCCTTCTTCGGCCTCGCCCCCGACCTCGTCGGCACCACCGCCGGTCGCTTTCTCATGAATCACGCGATCCAGCGCGCCTTCGCCCCCGGCCCCTGCCGCTTCTGGGTCCACACCTGCAGCCTCGACCACCCGAAGGCACTCGCCTTCTACGTCCGCAGCGGCTTCACCCCCTACGCCCGCGCCCTCGAAATCGCCGACGACCCCCGCCTCACCGGCGATCTTCCGGCTGACGCCGCCCCTTGGCTGCCGTTGGTAGAGGTGTGTACCTAGACGCGAAGCCACGTTGTCCAGTCCCGTGCCGTATTGACTTCAACTTTCGTTCCTCGTGCTATTTTCGTGAATATGATGGTGGCACCGTTTCATTGATCGAATGCTGCACGCGTCCAAGTTGATGGATCTCGGTGATCTTGCCGCCGGCTATGGCGGGCTCAAGATCCAGGGCGAGAATGGCAAGGATCTCGCCGGTTGATCGGTGGCTGGGGCAGGAGACGTCAACGGCGACGACCTCGCCGACATGCTGGTCGGCGCCAGGGGTAACGACCGCAGCGGCGTGTAGGTTGGGGCCGACTATCTGGTGTTCGGCAAGGTGGGCGGTGCGGACATCCTGGCCGGGGGGCGCGGCGACGGCGTGATGACCGGCGGCGCCGGTAACGACACCTTCGGCGTCTCCGAGCACTTCGCCAACGACGCCGTTACGGATTTCGTGCACGGCCAGGACAAGCTGCGCGTCGAGGGCTTCGGCCCCGACCTCGACAGTGTCGCCGATCTGCGCGCGGCGGGCGGGATCGATCGGACCGACAATGGCATCCTGCTCACTTTACCCGACGAGACTACCGTCACGGTCGTGCTCGAAGACTTCAACTCAAACCTAACCGCGGGAGATTTCATCTTCGTGACTTGATCGGGTACCGCCTCTCCAAGACATCGACATAAGCCGAGGGTGTCGCACCAGCGATCATTAAATCATCGCCGTGAGCGCTTTCTGCCCCGATCACGGCATCGACATTTCACAGTTCCTCCGCCAGTCATCTACATGCGGTCTGCAGGCCGGCGTTGCGCGGCGCGGGCAGGGGGGAGGATCGACCGTGATCGATCTCACGGACGTCGCCGCTGGTGTGGGCGGCTTCAAGATCCAGGGTGAGGGCTCATCTGACAGTGCCGGCAGGTCGGTGGCCGGTGCCGGCGACATCGATGGCGACGGCTTCGCCGACCTGTTGATCGGCAGCGGCCGTAGCGCCTGTTATGTCATCTACGGCAAGAGCGCATCGTTCGGCGCGATCGTCGACCTCCACGCCGTGGCCGCCGGTGTAGGGGGCTTCAAGATCATAGGTGAGGCGGGCAGCGATCAGGCTGGCCGGTCGCCCAGGAGTGCTGGCGACGTCAACGGCGACGGACTGGCCGACCTGCTCATCGATGCGCAGGCAAATCGCAGCGGCGGCCAGGATGCGGGTGCAGCCTACTTGGTCTACGGGCACACGGCGCCATTTCCGGCCACCTTAGGTCTGGCGAGCGTCGGGTCCACCACGCCCGGCGTGAAGCTGCAGGGGCTGGCTGGCGAGCTTGCCGGATACTCCGTATCGTCATGCGGGGACATCAACGGCGACGGGTATGCGGATCTCGTCGTCGGCGCCCCGAACAATTCGAGCAAAGGTACGATATCCGGTGCCGCCTATGTCCTGTTCGGTAAGGCAGCCGCCTTCACGTCGACCCTGAGCCTCGCCCAAGCCGCGAGCGGACTCGGCGGATTCAAGATCCAGGGTCAGAATGCTGGTGACGTCGCTGGTACGAGTGTCTCATCCGCCGGCGACATCAACGGTGACGGGTTCTCCGATCTGCTGATCGGCGCCTACGGGAACGATGCGGGCGGAACCGATGCGGGTGCCGCCTATGTGGTGTTTGGCAAATCGACGTCGTTCGGGGCCATTGTCGATCTCGACGCGGTCGCCGCCGGGACAGGTGGATTCAAGATCAAGGGTGCGGCGGCGGTCGATGAAGCCGGATGGCCCGTCTCCGCGGCCGGCGACGTCAACGCCGATGGCTTCGCCGACATCCTCGTGGGCGCGCGTGGGCATGACGGTGCCGCCCTGGACGATGGTGCGGCCTATCTGGTGCTCGGTAGGCCTGCCGGCTTCCCAACCTCCCTCGATCTCGCCACGGCCGACGGCGGTGCCGGTGTCTGCCGAATACAGGGCGAGGCCGCACTCGATGAAGCCGGCGCCTCGGTTGCTGCCGCAGGCGACGTCAACGGCGACGGATTCGCGGACATCGTCATCGGTGCCCCACGCAACGGTAGTGGGGCGGCCTATGTGATCTACGGCAAGGCCTCGGGATTCGGCTCGCTCATCGATCTGGCCGACATCGCCGCTGGTGTGGGCGGCTTCAAGATCCAAGGCACGGGTAGTGAAAACGCCGGTTCCGCCGTCGCCGGTGTGGGCGACATCAACGGTGACGGGTACGACGACCTGCTGGTCGGAGCACCCTTCAATTCGAGCAGCGGCAACACCTATTCGGGCGCAGCCTATCTCGTTTACGGCTTCGCCGACCAACCGAAGCCGACGCCCGGTCCGGACGTGCTACAGGGCACGCCGCTGGCCGACAACATCGACCTCCTGGCCGGCGACGACTCCTATACCGGTCTCGGCGGCAACGACCGCATCACGGGCGGGAAAGGGGCGGACTGGCTCCGAGGCAGCGCCGACGATGACACCTTCGTGCTGAAGGTCGGGGGCGACGGCATCGCCTTCAGCACCACCGCCTTCGACAATTTCGACATGGTGTCGACCGCCGGCGTCGCCGACTCCCAGTCGGTCAACGGCCGCGGCCTGATGTACGACAGCATCGACGGTGGTTCTGGCGTCGACACCGTCCTCGGCTCGTCAGGCTCGGACGCCATCGTCGCCCGCATGCCCATCTTCCCTGTTCACACCGGTCAGAGTGCCCTGAAGCACATCGCCAATGTCGAGCGCTTCGATCTCGCTGCCGGCAACGACCTGCTGGATCTGACGAACAAGTCCGCGCAGGTCTACCGCACGTCCGTCGAGGCGCATGGCGGCGACGGTCGCGACACGCTGTGGACCGGCTGGGGCAACGACAAGCTGTTCGGCGAGGCCGGCAACGACATCTTGGCGGGTGGGCGCGGCAACGACGTCATGACGGGCGGCCCCGGCAACGACGTCTTCGGCTTCTCGGAGAGCTTCGGTGCCGACACCATCACCGACTTCATCCAGGGCCAGGACAAGCTGCGTGTCGAAGGCTTCGGCGCCGGCCTCGATACCTTCGCCGAGTTGAAGGGCCATGCCGGTGCCGTGCAGGACACGACGAACGGCGTCCAGCTTACCTTCACCGACGCCAGCACCGTCACAGTCCTGCTCCAGGGCTTCCACGGCACGCTGACGGCCGGCGATTTCATCTTCGTGACGTAGGGCGACCACGAGCATGATCGACCTCCGCAACGTCGCCGCCGGTCTCGGCGGCTTCAAGATCCAGGGAAGTGGGAACTCCGCCGACTATGGGAGGTCGGTCGCTGGAGCGGGCGACGTCAATGGTGACGGGTTTGCAGATATCGTTGTGGGATCCGCCCGGAACACCGCTGTCGTGCTGTTCGGCCATGCCTCCCCGTTCGACGGCATGATCGCTGCCACGAGCATCGGCAGCGGCGTCGGGGGTTTCAGGCTGAACGGTGCGACCGCGCTGGACGCGGCAGGCATCGCCGTGGCGGGTGCGGGCGACGTCAACGGCGACGGCTTCTCGGACGTGCTCGTCGGCGCATCGGGCAACACTGCAGGCGGCTTCAGGGCCGGTGCGGCCTATCTCGTCTTCGGCAAGGGCGAGTCCTTCCTGGGCACCGTCGACGCCGGCACGATCGCTGCAGGCAACGGCGGGTTCAAGATCCAGGGTGTCGCCCTGGACAATGCCGGCTACTCGGTAGCCTCGGGCGGCGACGTCAATGGCGACGGCTTCGCCGATCTCTTGATCGGGGCCGCGGGCAACACGGTCGGTGGCAAGAGCCTGGGCGCCGCCTACCTCGTCTACGGCAAGCCTGCCGGCTTCGCGTCACCTGTGAATCTCGCCGCCGTCGCTGGCGGCGTGGGCGGGTTCAAGATCCAGGGCCAAGCCGACGGGGATCGGGCCGGCCGCAGCGTCTCGGCTGCGGGCGACGTGAACGGCGACGGTTTCGGCGATCTTCTGGTCGGCGCCTACGGCAACGGCAATGCCGGTGCGGCCTACGTCGTCTTCGGCAAGGCGTCGGGGCAGGGGCCGATCACCAGTCTCAATGACGTCGCCAGCGGGATCGGCGGATTCAAGATCCAGGGGGCGACTGCCGGCGACGAAGCCGGCTTTTCCGTTTCCAGCGCGGGCGACGTCAATGGCGATGGCTTCGCCGATTTACTGGTGGGTGCCATCCGCCATGCCGGTGCGCCCGGCGGCGACGGTGCCGCGTACCTCGTTTTTGGACGGTCGTCCGGCTTTCCGTCGCTCGTTGATCTGGCGAAGGCCGACGGCGGTGCAGGTGTCTGCCGGATCCAGGGCGAGGCCCCGGGCGACTACGCGGGAAGCTCCGTCGCCGCCGTGGGCGACGTCAACGGCGACGGCTTCGTCGATCTAGCCGTCGGTGCCAACGGCAACGCCAATTTCGCCGGTGCCGTCTACATCGTCTACGGCAAGGCTTCGGGATTCGGCTCGCTGATCGATCTGACGGCAGTGGCGGCGGGCGAGGGTGGCTTCAAGGTCAAAGGCGAGGCCGCCCACGATGGTGCTGGGATCTCGGTCGCCGGGGCCGGCGACGTCAACGGCGACGGCTATGACGACGTGCTGATCGGCGCGTCGGCGAACCAGGTCGGAGGCATCACCACCGGGTCCGCCTACCTCGTCTACGGCTTCGCCGACCAGCCGAAGCCGACGCCTGGACCCGACATCCTGGAGGGCACCCCACTCGCCGACCGGATCGATCTTCTGGGCGGCAATGACGCCTATGCCGGCCTCGACGGGAATGATCGCATCACGGGCGGGAAGGGAAACGACTGGCTCCGCGGCGGCGGCGACGACGATACCTTCGTCCTCAAGATCGGCGGCGACGGCACGGCCTTCAGCACTCTCGCCTTCGACAATTTCGACCTGGTCTCGACCGCCGGCGTCGCCGACTCGCAGTCGGTCAACGGCCGCGGCCTGATGCTCGACACCGTCGATGGTGGCACTGGAACGGACACGATCCTGGGCTCGGCGGGCTCGGACGTCGTGGTGAGCCGCATGGCCAACTTCCCGACCTATACCGGGCAGAGTGCCCTGAAGCACATCGCCAATGTCGAGCGCTTCGACCTCGGCGCCGGCAACGATTTGCTCGACCTCACGAACAAGCCGGGCAGCGTCTATCGCACGTCGGTGGAAGCCCATGGCGGCGATGGCCGCGACACGCTCTGGACGGGCTGGGGCAACGACACGCTGTTCGGCGACGCCGGCAACGACACCCTGGCGGGCGGTCGCGGCAACGACAAGATGACGGGCGGCCCCGGCAACGACGTCTTCGGCTTCTCGGAAAACTTCGGCGCCGACACCATTACTGACTTCACGCAAGGCCAGGACAAACTGCGCGTCGAGGGCTTCGGAGCGGGACTCGACACCTTTGCCGAATTGAAGGCCCATGCCGGTGCCGTTCAGGACACGACGGCAGGCGTCCAGTTGACCTTCACCGACGCCAGCACCGTTACAGTTTTGCTGCAGGGCTTCCACGGCACCTTGGCTGCCGGCGACTTCATCTTCGTCACATGATCACATCCGGCCATCCTGCCGTCGGCGCGGGGGTCGACGAGGCCGCAGGGGAGAAGGGCATGCAGGGCTTGATCGATCTGCGCGACGTCGCCGCCGGCAAGGGTGGCTTCAAGATCCAGGGCCAGAACGTCCTCGACGGCGCCGGCAGGTCGGTTGCGGCGGCCGGCGACGTGAACGGTGACGGGTTCGCCGATCTGATCGTAGGGGCGAGGAACAATGCCGGCGGTGGTGCGGATGCCGGTGCCGCCTACGTGGTGTTCGGCAAGGCCGCAGGCTTCGGCGCGCTGGTCGATCTCGACTCCGTCGCGGCCGGCGCCGGCGGGTTCAAGATCCAGGGACAGAACGCCAACGACGGAGCCGGAGCCTCCGTCTCGTCCGCCGGTGACGTTAATGGCGATGGATTCGACGACGTTCTCGTGGGCGCCTATGGCAACGTCACCGGCGGGGTCGCCGCCGGTTCCGCCTATGTCGTGTTCGGGAAGGGCACGGCATTCACGTCCGTGGTCGATCTCGACACGATTGCGACCGGTGTCGGCGGCTTCAAGATCAGAGGGCAGGCAGCAGGGGACGATACGGCGAGGTCGGTCTCGTCCGCCGGCGATGTCAACGGTGACGGCGTCGACGACCTGATCGTCGGTGCGGACAGCAATGACGGCGGCGGTGCGGATGCGGGCGCCGCCTACATCGTCTTCGGCAAGACCGGCTCGTTCGGTGCGTTGGTGAACCTGGCCAACGTCGCCGCGGGAGCGGGTGGCTTCAAGATCCAGGGTCAGAATGGCGGCGATCTCGCGGGCGTCTCGGTCGCGGGTGCAGGCGACGTCAACGGGGACGGGCGCGACGACCTGCTCGTCGGTGCCCAGGGGAACGTCACCGCCGGAGTGGCAGCGGGTGCTGCCTACCTCGTGTTCGGCAAGGACACCGGTGCGCTCGTCGATCTCGACGCGGTGGCCGCAGGTAACGGCGGCTTCAAGCTGCCGGGGCAGTCGGCCGGCGACGGTGCCGGCGGTGCCGTCTCCTCGGCAGGCGACGTCAACGGCGACGGCTACGCGGACCTCCTGATCGGCGCCCCGGACAATGACGCCGGCGGCGACAGTGCGGGTGCCGCCTATGTCGTCTTCGGCCATGGCGGGGCCTTCGCCGCCACCGTCGACCTGAACACGATCGCGACCGGGCTCGGCGGGTTCAAGATCCAGGGCCAGACGGGCACCGATTTCGCCGGCAGTGCCGTGTCTTCGGCCGGGGACGTGAACGGCGACGGCTATACCGACCTCCTGGTCGGCGCCTTCGGCAACGACAGCGGCGCCGACCTCGCTGGAGCGGCCTATCTCGTCTACGGCAAGGCTTCCGGGTTCGGTGCCGTCGTCGACCTCGATCAGGTCGCCGGGGGTATCGGCGGCTTCAAGATCCAGGGCGAGGCCGCCACGGATCTCGCCGGTCGTGCCGTCTCGGCCGCCGGCGACGTCAACGGCGACGGCTACGACGACATCCTCGTCGGCGCCCCGCTCGCCAATGCCGGCGCCACCGATGCCGGGGCCGCCTACCTTATCTACGGCTTCGCCACGCCGCCCAAGCCGACCGCCGGCGCCGACGTGCTGCAAGGTACTTCTTCGGCCGACACGATCGATCTCCTCGCCGGCAACGACTCCTACACCGGCCTCGCCGGTGACGATCGCATCACGGGCAATCTCGGGGCGGACTGGCTGCGCGGCGGGGCCGACGACGACACCTTCGTGCTGCTCGCCGCAGGCGACAAGACGGCCCCGGCCGGCCTGACCGTCACCAACTTCGACCTGCACACATTCGCCGGGGTCGCGGACACCCAGGCCGTCGCCGGCCGCCTGCTGATGCTGGACACCCTCAACGGCGGCCTCGGGAACGACACGGTCCTGGGCTCGTCGGGTGCGGACGTCGTTGTCGACAGGCTGCCGGGCCAGCCGACCTTCGGCGGGCAGAGCGCCCTCCATCACATCACCGGCGTCGAACTGTTCGATCTCGGCGGCGGCAACGACGTGCTGAACCTCACCAACAAGCTGCCCTACCTCTACCGCACCGATGTCGAGGCGCATGGCGGTGCGGGCAACGACACGCTCTGGACCGGGCTCGGCGACGACGTCATTTTCGGCGATGCCGGCAACGACATCATCTCCGGCGGTCGCGGCAACGACGTCATGTCCGGCGGCACCGGCAACGACACCTTCGGCTTCGCGGTGGGCTTCGGCACCGACGTGATCACCGATTTTACCCAGGGGCAGGACAAGCTGCGCATCGAGGGGCTCGGCCCGGCCTTCGACACCTTCGCCGAGCTGCAGGGTGGGGTCGGCAACATCAAGGCGACAGCGAACGGCGTGCAGGTGACGCTGCCTGTCGAAGGGGCGCCGGTCACCGTCCTGCTCGAGGACTTCAACGGCACGCTCACCGCCGGCGACTTCGTCTTCGTGACGTGAGCGAGGACCAGGGCCCGACACCGCAGCTCGCCCTGCTGCCGTCCCGCCAGTTCCCGAACTGGCTGGCGGAGCAGGGGCTCTCGCTCGCCTTCACCACCTACCAGTCGGGCAAGCTGTTTCTCATCGGCCTGCAGCCCGACGGCCGGCTCAGCGTCTTCGAGCGCACCTTCAACCGTGCGATGGGCCTTTGCGCCCACGGCCGCCGGCTCTATCTCTCGACCCTGTTCCAGCTCTGGCGCTTCGACGACGCGCTGGACCAGGGTCAGACCCACGAGGGCTACGATCGCCTCTACGTCCCGCAGCTCGCCTGGACGACGGGCGATCTCGACATCCACGACGTCGCCGTCATGGCCGACGGCCGGGTCGCCTTCGTCAACACGCTGTTCTCCTGCCTGGCCCTGCCGGACGAAGGCCACAGCTTCCGCCCCTTGTGGCGCCCGCCCTTCGTCTCGCGTCTCGCCGCCGAGGACCGCTGCCACCTGAACGGCCTGGCGCTGGTCGACGGCTTTCCCGGCTACGTCACCGCCGTCGCCCGCAATGATGTCGCCGACGGCTGGCGCGACCGCCGTCGCGACGGCGGCATCGTCCTCGACGTGAAGACGGGCGAGGTGGTGCTGGACGGCCTCTCCATGCCCCACTCGCCCCGCTGGCACGATGCCGGCAGCGGTCCGCAGCTCTGGCTCCTCGACAGCGGCACCGGCCGCTTCGGCCACCTCGACCGCGCTTCCGGCCGCTTCCAGGAGGTCGCCTTCTGCCCCGGCTACGCCCGCGGCCTCGCCTGCCACGGCCGCTATGCCGTGATCGGCCTCTCCCGCTCCCGCACCGGCCCCACCTTCGGCGGCCTCGCCCTCGACGACACCCTCGCCCGCCACCACGCCGACCCCCGCTGCGGCCTCCTCGTCGTCGACCTGCGCACCGGCGACACGGTGCACTGGCTGCGGATCGAGGGTGTGGTGAGCGAGCTCTACGACGTGGCGGTGCTGCCGGGTGCAAGGCGTCCGATGGCGCTGGGGTTGGTGACCGACGAGATCCGAAGGGTGATCACGCTGGGGGAGGCGGCGGCGATCTGAACGGTAGTGGTGATCATAGCACGTCTTGAATACACGAAGCCGCTACATTACAATGCTTAGGATCCGTAATGTGCAGATAATCTTGGATCCGATCCGGAGGCGTTGATGTCCCAGACTCAATATTCCCGCGTCGTGGATTTCGCCACGGGAAGCGTCGGACCTGTCATCAGGCTTCACGATGTTGCTGCTGGCAAAGGCGGATTCAGAATCGATGCGGAAGCGGCGATCGACCTCGTTGGCAACAGAGATTCGGGCGGAACAGACATCAACGGAGATGGGATCGACGACATCGTCATAGGTGCCTTCGGCAACGATAGCGGTGGCGATGGCGCAGGTGCGGCCTACGTGGTCTTTGGAAAGACGGGCTCCGATAGATCGAATGTTTCGCTGACCGAGATCGCTAAGGGCCATGATGGCTTCAAGATTCAAGGTCGCAGCCCTGGCGACTACGCGGGTTATGACGTTGCTGCCGCAGGCGATGTCAATGGTGACCATATTGGTGATCTTTTGATTACTGCTCCCGGACAGCATCGCGACGTCTATCTTGTCTACGGTCCGGCATCGTCGGCATTGGCAACAGTTGACCTCGACGACGTGTCGAAAGGTAAGGGAGGCTTCAGAATTGAGGGCGAAAGGGCGGTAGAGGCTGTGGGCTCCACCGTTGCCGCTGCTGGCGACGTCAATGGCGATGGACTTGCTGATTTTCTGATTGGAACGCCCTACAACGACTCTGCTGCCTATGCGGCAGGAGCCTGTTACGTCGTCTTTGGCACTACGAAGTCGACAGCATCACCGCTGCATCTGGCCGACATCGCCCACGGCAAGGGCGGCTTCAAGATAGAGGGTCAGGCAAGAGGCGATTATGTCGGTCATGGTGTATCGAGCGCAGGTGATTTCAATGGCGATGGTTTGGCGGATGTCCTTATAGGCGGTCGCGGCGATAACGCTGGAGCTTACGTCGTATTTGGTGTCCGGGATCTACCTCACTCTCCCGTCGAATTGGATGATGTTGCAAAAGGTCAAGGTGGGCTGAAAGTTGAGAGTTCAGACGAGTCGGATTGGCTGGGCATCAGTGTTTCGTCAGCAGGCGATGTTAACGGCGATGGTTTCGATGACGTATTGGTTGGAGCACCATTCGATAATGGTGTTGCCGGTGCCGCGTATGTGATCTTCGGGACGTCTATGCCCCTCCAAGGTACTATCGACACCCGAGACATTGGTCATGGCGTCGCTGGTTTCAAGTTAACTGGCGAGGGAGACGGTCTTGCCGGCCGCTCAGTATCGGGAGCTGGAGATTTTAATGGCGACGGATTTGATGACCTGTTAATTGGCGCATTTGATGACAGTACGTCGGCTTACGGTGCCGGCGCAGCTTACATCGTGTACGGTAAAGCGACGGGCTTTTCTTCTGTAATTGATCTTGCAATCGTTGCGAAAGGAATTGGTGGGATCAAGATAGTGGGAGAGGCGGCCGAGGATGCAGCTGGGTTTAATGTTTCAAGAGCAGGAGACCTCAATCACGATGGGTTCGACGATGTTTTGATTGGTGCATTTCGTCATGGTGAAGGCGGCGCTTCATATGTCGTCTTTGGTCGACCGGACGGCCGAGAGATATTGGGCGACAATGGTCCCAACCTGCTCAACGGCACCTCCGGCCCCGACGTGATCAAGGGCCTCGGCGGCGACGACCGGCTCTACGGGTTGAACGGTGCCGACCAGCTCGACGGCGGCAAAGGCTACGACCGCCTGTTCGGCGGTGCCGGGGCCGACAAGCTGCTGGGCGGTGACGGCTCGGACCGGCTGTTCGGCGACGGCGGCAACGACACGCTCACCGGCGGCAAGGGTCGCGATCTGCTACAGGGCGGCACCGGCGCCGACCATTTCGTCTTCGACGACGGCGACAGCGGCCTCGGGACGAACCGCAACGACGAGATCGGCGACTTCAGCCACGCGCAGGGCGACCGGATCGACCTGTCCCGGATCGACGCCGACCTGACCCACGCCGGCGACCAGACCTTCACCTGGATCGGCACCACCGCTTTCACGAAGACGGGCCAGCTCCACTACGTCCAGCACGGCCAGGACATCTTCCTCGAAGGCAACAACGACGCCGACAAGGCCGCCGACTTCTCGATCGAACTGAACCATGTGAGCACGATCGCGAAGGCCGACCTGATCCTCTGATCGGAAGAACTCTCACTCGCTACGCCCCTACAGCAGCGCCACGCTCCGCTGCGCCTCCGCCGTGAAGCACGCATCCAGCACCCGCTGCAGGTCCGCCGCCCGCTGGAAGCTCGGCTCGTCCGTCTTGCCGGCCAGCACCGCGGCGATGAAGCGGGCCTGGTTGACCGGCACCGGCGGGCAGTGCACCTCGCGCCAGGCAAGGTCGTCGACGTTGGCACCGTCGCAGGCGCGGAGCAGCGTCGTCGCCGAGCCGTGCTCCAGCTCCAGCGCCCCCTTGGTGCCGTAGACCTGGAGGCGCAGCGTGTTGCCGTAGCCGGTGAAGTAGCGGCTCGCCTGCACCACGCCCAAGGCACCGTTGGCGAAGGTCAGGCTCATGACGGCACTGTCGTTGGCGTCCAGCGCATAGGCGCCGATCTTGTCGCCCTTCGCCTTCTTGAAGGTGTGCAGCCGGGCCTGGACCGAGACGGGCTCCAGGCCGATGGCCCAGGTCGCGAAGTCCAGGATGTGGATGCCGACATCGCCCAGCACGCCGCGCGAGCCGTGGGCGCTGGAGAGGCGCCAGAGCCAGCGCTCCTCCTTCTTCCAGTCGCCCCAGTGCTTGCCGACGAGCCAGCTCTGCCGGTAGCTCGCTTCGAGGTGCCGTACCTCGCCGATGTCGCCGGCGGCGATCATGGCGCGCGCCTGCTGCAGGGCCGGGACGTTGCGGTAGGTGAGGTTCACCATGCCGACGAGCCGTGCCGCCCCCATCGCCTCGGTCATCTCCACCGCCAGCGGGTAGCTCTGCGCGAGCGGCTTCTCGCAGAAGACGTGCTTGCCCGCGGCGATGAGCTTCATCGTCGTCGGATGGTGCGCGCCGTCCGGCGTCACGTTGGCGACCGCATCGAACTCGCCCCAGGCGATCGCCGCGTCGAGATCGGTGAAGGCGTTCGGGATCGCGTGCAGGGCGCAGAAATCCCGTGCCCGCGTCTCGTTGGCATCGACACCCGCCACGACCCGGCAGGTAGGCAGCCGCGAGAACTCCTCGGCGTGGCTGGCGGCCCAGCTACCCGTACCCAGGATCAGGAGCCGGACGGGAGCGCTCGTCATCGGAAGCCCTGCTCCCCGGCCGCGTGCAGCTTCGGCCCCCGTGCGGTGATCGGCTCGGGCGCCCGCTCGACCGGTGTGTTGGGGGCGGTCGTGATCCCGCTCCAGGCCGGCGCCGGGTTGTGGGCCCAGCGCACGGCGTTACGCAGCACCCGGCGCACGTTCGGGTCGTGGTAGATCGGATACGTCTCGTGCCCGGGCCCGAAGTAGAAGATGCGCCCCGCACCCCGCTGCCAGGTCATGCCCGAGCGGAACACCTCGCCCCCCTGGTACCAGGAGATGAAGACGGTCTCCAACGGCTCCGGCACCGAGAAGGGCTCGCCGTACATCTCCGAGTTCTCGACGACGAAGGAAGGGCCGACGCCCTGGGCGATCGGGTGGCCGGGGTTGATCGCCCAGAGCCGTTCCCGCTCGCCGGCCTCGCGCCAGTTGAGGCTGCAGGGTGTCCCCATCAGCCGCTTGAAGATCTTCGAATAGTGCCCGGAGTGGAGGACGAGGAGCCCCATGCCCTCCCACACGCGCCGCTGGACCCGCTCGACGATCGCGTCCTGCACCTCGCCATGCGCCCGGTGCCCCCACCAGAGCAGCACGTCGGTAGCGGCGAGACGCTCCTCGCTGAGCCCGTGCTCCGGCTCCTGCAGCGTCGACGTCGTCGCCAGGATCTCCGGATCCTCGGCGAGGCCCGTCGCGATCGCCGTGTGCATCCCGTCGGGATAGATCCCGCCTACGATAGCGTTCGTCCGCTCGTGGACGTTCTCGCCCCAGACGACGGCACGAATCGGCATCGATGCTCTCCCAAACTCGCCAAACACGCGTGACCACCGCCGAACGCGACGACCGTTGCTGCGTTGCTTCGAACAGCGCCGGCCGCGTCGCGTTCGGCCGGAGAGCGGCGCCTCCGGGGTCGCACGAGCGGGATCGTCATAATGGTGGATCTCGGGTCCGGCCAGCAGGTACCGGCCGGAAGTATTGCCAACCTCAAGTCAGGAGGAACCCGGCCGCCGGCAGTGGCGACCGGGCGACACCACTCTTGTCCTCGAGGCTCAGGCTGGAGCGAGCTTGCGGATGACGCCGTCCTGCTTGCTGCTGAGATAGATCTCGCCGGCCTCGTCCTGGCCGAGGCGCAGGTCGACGCGCTTGGTCGTGCCGACGAGCTTGCGCATCGTGGTGGCTGCACCACCCACCGTGAGGGTCAACTCCTTGATCTCGGCCAGAGCACCCGGCTGCAGCGAGCTGACGGGCACATGGAACACCCGTCCGTTCACGATGTCGCCGAAGACATAGTGGCCGCGAAGGGCAGGAATCTTGCTTCCGCGATAGACCCACCCGCCGGCAATGGCAAAGCCGACACTATGGTCGTACTGCGCCACCGGATAGGTGTAGTGATACTTGGCGTCGTCCGCGGGCAGGGGATAGAGAATACTGGAGTCGAAGCGGTTCGTGACCTGCAGACCCTCGCGCTCGGGCCAGCCGTAGTTCTTCCCCGACTGGATGAGGTTGATCTCCTCCCAGGTGTCCTGGCCGATGTCCGCGCAGATGAACTTGCCGCTGCCAGTCTCGTCGAAGCACAGGAACTCCGGATGCCGCAAGCCGTAGGCGTAGACCTCCGACTTGCCCCCGCTCTGGCCGGGGAAGGGATTGCTGCTCGGGATCGTGTAGGACTTGCCCGACTTGGCGAGTGGATTGATGCGTAGGATCTTCCCCAGCGGACGCGCCAGGTTCTGGGCCTGATCGTGGGGGTCGAGGTGACGGGGGCTGTTCATGCCGTCGCCGACACCGAAATACATCAGCCCGTAGCCGCTCGCCCCCGGTGCGAGGTTGGGGTCGAAGATCACCGTGTCGGTGTTGTGGATCCTATAGAACTGTCGGATCCGCACGATCTCGCGCCGTGAGGTCGTGATCACCGTGCCGTCGGCGGCGACGGTCCATTCGGCAATCACGTCGTGATGCGAGTTCGAGAGGGTAGGATCGCCCAGGACGGGCGTGCCGGGCGAGGCGCTGGCGACCCTCTCGGTGTTGACGGTGAAGAACTTGCGATAGCCGGCGCGGCCGGATCGCGCAAAGTCGGGGTGGAACGCGAAGCTCCGCAGGCCCAGATGCTTGGGGTTGCCGTCCTCGAATAGGGCGCTGCCCCGGATCGCCTTGAGGTCGAGGAAGAGCCGGGCCCGTCCCGCCGTGTCGATCTGCCAGATCTTCCCCCGGCTGTCGGCCGCGAAGAGCCGGTTGCTGCCGTCGCCTGCATGGAAGACGTAGTTGAGCATGGCGAGCGGCCGCACCGCGCTCGTGGCCGGCGGTGTGCAGAAGGTCTTGACCTCGACCTTGACGCCGCTCTTGACGACTCCTGCGCGACCGGCGGCCTTCGCCAAGCCTGGGGCGGTCAGCGCCATCGGCATCACGGCGGAGGCGAGGACGGCACGGACGGCTGCCCGACGACGAATCGGCGCACCGCGCCCAACTGCACGAGTTTCCACCAGCGGTCTCTCCCTATATCAGCGAAAAATCAACTACCAGTGACTGTATAATGAAGTAAAAGGGAAGTCAAATCGGCGGGATCCGATTGCAGTGTCTTCCCGGCACCGATAAGCTATAAAGGAGGCCTGCTTTATGCCGGGCCTGGAAGTGTCAGGTCGCGACCGGCGTGTCGCTCTGCGCACCCCATTCCGACCAGGAACCGTCGTAGATCGCGACGTCGGGACGGCCCAGCTCGTGCAGGGCGAGGTTGAGCACCGCCGCCGACACGCCCGAGCCGCAGCTCGTCACGATCGGGCCGGAGAGATCGACGCTCTCGAAGCGCTGCCGCAGTTCGGCGACCGGGCGCAGCGTCCCGTCCGGGGCGACCAGATCCTGGTAGAAGACGTTGCGTGCCCCCGGGATGTGGCCGGCACGCAGGCCCGGGCGGGGCTCCGGCATCTCGCCCTTGAAGCGCCCCGGCGAACGGGCATCGACGACCTGCTCGCGTTTGGAGGTCAGGTTGGCGCGCATCTGATCGATCTCGCGCACCAGCATCGAGTTCACCCTTGCCGTGAAGTGCCGCTCCGTCGGCCGCACCACGAGGTCGTCGACCGGGCGCTCCTCGGCCACCCACTTGCCGAGCCCGCCGTCGAGCACGGCCACTTCCGGATGGCCGTAGTAGCGGAACATCCACCAGACGCGGGCGGAGGCGATGCCGCCATTGTTGTCGTAGACGACGATCCGAAGGCCGTCGCCGAGCCCGAGCTTGCGCGCCCGCGAGCTGAACTTCGCGGCACTCGGCAGCGTGTGCGGGTAGGGGCTGGTCTCGTCCGAGACCTCGTCGATGTCGAAGAACACCGCACCCGGGATGTGCGCCGCCTCGTACTCGGCCTTCGCGTTCCGCTCGGTGGGCGGCAGGATCCAGGTGGCGTCCACGATCCGCAGATCCGGCGCACCCAGGCTACGGGCCAGCTGGTCGGTCGAGACGAGGGCGTCGGACATGGGTCTCCTCAGGCGAGCCAGGCGGGGACGGGAAGCCCCTTCTCGCGCAGGAAATCGGGGTTGAACAGCTTGCTCGCGTAGCGCGAGCCGTAGTCGCACAGGATCGTCACCACCGTGTGCCCCGGCCCGAGGTCCTTCGCGACGCGGATAGCACCGGCGATGTTCACGCCCGACGAGCCGCCCAGGACCAGACCCTCCTCGTGGATCAGGTCGAAGATGATCGGCAGGGCTTCTTCGTCCTTGATCTGCACGGCATCGTCGACCGGCGCACCCTCGAGATTGGCGGTGATCCGACCCTGGCCGATGCCCTCGGTGATCGAGCTGCCCTCGGCCTTCAGTTCCCCGTGCTTGTACCAGTTGTACAGGGCAGCCCCCATCGGGTCGGCCAGCACGATCCTGATGTCGGGGTTCCTCTCCTTGAGGTACAGACCTGTCCCGGCCAGCGTGCCGCCCGTACCCACCGCACAGGTGAAGGCGTCGACCTTGCCCTCGGTCTGCGTCCAGATCTCGGGTCCGGTCGTCCGATAGTGGCCCATCCGGTTCGCGACATTGTCGAACTGGTTGGCCCAGATCGCCCCGTTGGGCTCCGTCCTGGCCAACTCCTCGGCGAGGCGGCCCGAATACTTCACATAGTTGTTCGGATCCTTGTAGGGTACCGCCGGCACCAGGCGGAGGTCGGCCCCGCACTGGCGCAGCATGTCCTTCTTCTCCTGGCTCTGCGTCTCCGGCATGACGATCACGGTGCGGTAGCCCCGCACGTTCGCCACCAGGGCCAGTCCGATACCCGTATTGCCGGCGGTGCCCTCGACGATCACCCCACCCGGCCGCAGCGTGCCCTTCGCCTCGGCATCGGTGATGATGGCGAGTGCCGCCCGGTCCTTGACGCTGCCGCCGGGATTGAGGAACTCGCATTTGCCCAGGATCTCGCAGCCCGTCGCCTCGGACGCCCGCTTCAGCCGGACGAGCGGCGTGTTGCCGACGAGGTCGACGAAGCCGCGGCGGAACTGCATGGCCATGATGGGAATTTCCTGCAAATGACGCCCGAGGGACGTAGTGCCCGAGCCGGACGCGCACAAGGGTGAGCGGGGCAGCGGCGCAGAGCGCGACGATCGACTTCCTTGCCTCCGGCGGCCTCGGCGAGCCCGTCGAGCGGGTCGATACGCACGGGGCCGTCGTGCTGCTCGGCCGCGAGCGCGCCTGGAAGCTGAAGCGCGACGTCCGCTACAGCTTCATGGACTTCTCGACCCTCGACCGCCGTCGCGCCGCGATCGAGGCCGAGCTCCTTCTCAACCGTCGCACCGCACCGGAGCTCTACCTGCGCACCTTCCCCGTGACACGCACCCAGGACGGCCTCTTCCTCGACGGCCCCGGCGAGCCGGTTGAGTGGCTCCTCGAGATGCGGCGTTTCCCGGCCGAGGCCGAGCTCGACCGCATCGCTGGGCAGGGCCCCCTCGACCAACGCCTGCTGGAGGACCTCGCCCGCGAGATCGCAGCCTTCCATTCCAAGGCCGAGGTGCACACAGAAGTCGCCGGTGCGGACGCCGTCCGGCAGGTCGTCGAGGGCAATTGCGACGACCTCGAAGGCCTCACCGCCGACGCGCTCGATCCCGTTGCCGTCGCCGCGCTGAATGCCGCCAGCCGCGAAGCCGTGGCGCGCCAAGCGGCCCTGCTCGACCGCCGTGCCGCCGCCGGCTGCGTGCGCCACTGCCACGGCGACCTGCACCTCTCCAACATCGTCCTCCTTGACGGTCGCCCGGTCCTCTTCGACTGCCTGGAGTTCGACGAGCGCCTCGCCACCATCGACGTGCTGTACGATCTGGCTTTCCTGCTGATGGACCTGCTGCACGAGGGCCACCGGCCCGAGGCGCTCACCGTGCTGCAGACCTACGAGGACGTCACCGACGGGGCGGAAGGGCTGGCGCTGCTGCCGCTCTTCCTCTCCATGCGCGCCGCCATCCGGGCCAAGGTCTCGGGCCTCAACGCCCGCGTCGAGCCGGACCCGGCGGCAGCCGAGGCCGCGCGTGCGTCGGCCCGCTCCTATCTCGACCTCGCTTTGCAAGCGATCCGCCCCCCGCCGCCGGCCCTTCTCGCCATCGGCGGCCGCTCCGGCACCGGCAAGTCGACGTTGGCCTTCGCACTCGCCCCCATCCTGGAGCCGATGCCGGGGGCCATGGTCCTGCGCAGCGACGTGATCCGCAAAAGCCTGTTCGGCAAACGCCCTGACGAGCGCCTGCCGCCCGAGGCCTACACCCCCGAGGTGTCCGAGCGCGTTTTCGCCCGCATCGCGGAGCGGGCAGGGGCCTTCCTCGCCGCCGGCCGCTCGGTGATCTGCGACGGTGTCTATGGCCGCCCCGAGCAGCGCGCCGCGATCGAGGCCGTCGCACGAGGCACCGGCGTCGCTTTCGAGGGCCTCTGGCTACGCGGCCCGGAACAAGTCCTGGTGCAGCGCGTTGAGGACCGCACCGGCGACGCCTCCGACGCCGATGGCGAGGTCGTGCGGGCGCAGGCCCGCCACATCGACGAGACCGGCCTCCGCTGGAAGCCATTCGACGCATCCGCCCCGGCGGCGGATGTGGAGCGCGCCGTGCGCACCCATCTCAACATCATGCCCTAGCGGCAAGGAGTACCCACGATGCGTAACCCGTTCCTCAGCATGTGGCTGACCGAGGCCAATCGCTGGACGAGCGTCGGCCGCGGCCTATGGTCGGCCGAGATGCAGCGCCAACAGACCCGGATTATCAGCGAGATGACGAAGCAGGCCGTGGCCTTCTGGACCTGGCCGATGCAGGGCCTGATGCCGGCCCCGGTCAGGAAGCGCGACGACAGGCGCTGAGTCGCCCGACTGCTGCATGTGCGGCCGCTTCGCCCTCTCGCTGACGCCGGCGCAGTTCCAGCGCGCCTTCGACTGCCCGCCGCCGGACCTGCAACCGTCGCTCTTCAACATCGCCCCGGATTCGCGGATCGCCGTGGTCCGCGCCGGGGCCGATGGCGCTCCGGAAGCCGTGCTCATGCGCTGGGGCATGCTGGCCCCCTGGATGAAGGAGGCGAACGACCCCGGCCGCCAGATCAACGCCCGCTCGGAGACGGCGGCCGAGAAGCCGATGTTCCGCGACTCCTTCCGGAAGGGCCGCTGCCTGATCCCGGCGTCCGGCTTCTATGAGTGGCAGAAGATGCCGTCGGGTCCGAGCCGGCCCTTCTACGTCACGCTGAAGAGCGGTGAGCCCTTCGCCTTCGCCGGCCTGTGGCGCCGCGTGCGCCTCTCCGATGGTGGCCTGCTGGACACCTGCGCCATCCTGACGACGGACGCGCATCCATCGATTCGCCCGATCCACCACCGCATGCCGGTGATCCTGCCGCGCGCGACGCAGGCACTCTGGCTGGACCCCGCCGTCCAGTCGCCCGAGATGGTCCATGCCCTCCTGACCCCGCGCCCCGACGAGGAGCACACGGCGTGGCCCGTCAGCCGTGCGGTCAACACCCCCCGCAACAACGGCCCCGAACTCGTCGAGCCTGTCGACGAACAGGAGTCCCCGCCGCCGGCGCAAGGAAGTCTGTTCTGACAGCCGAAGCTGTTTCCGCATAGCAGTTGGCGTCAGACGTTTTCTGCCGACGCTTATTCCCTGACTGACAAGATGGTAACGTTCGTCCCCTTACTATGCTTTGCCATTCTGTCATCGCACAGCCCAGGTCGCGTGGCGAACTCTCCATTCGCCTGGTCTCGGTAGAGCCGGCCGCCTTTCACTGTATTCGAATCGAAACGTTAGAACAGTTCGACTCCCTTCCGGCTCCACTTCTGCCTAACATCGACTTGAGGGGTTCAAAGGGGGGATGACGATGATCTCTCGGCGCAAGCTGATGCTCGGGTCCGCGCTGGCGACCGGCGGACTCTCGCTGATGCGAGTGGTCCAGGCCACCACGGTCCAGCACGAAGCACCCGTGTCCGCCGGGACCGCGTCGCCCCCGATGACCACCGCCTGTCGGTTCGACGCCAAGCACGAACGCCTCGCCGCCGACCTCCGCGCCAAGCTCGGCTCGACCGGCATGGATCCGGGCAGCGAGATCACGGTCACCTGTCCGCTCTGCGGCTGCCCGATCACCGTCGCCAGCAACTGACTGTCGCCGTGAGTCGGCAGTGGTCGTGATCGGGAATTCATGGATCTTGCTGAACGATTCCCTGTAGATCGCAGGTGTCGCGAACGGAGCGCCGACGATGGTCTCTCGCCGAAATGTTCTCCTGGGATCTGCCGTGGGCGTCGGTGCTCTCCCACTGACGCGACCGGCCCACGCCTTCTCGGTCGAGGAGGTGCCACCGAAGAGCGGCCTCGCCTTCGCATTGTCCGATCGCTGCGCGGTCGACGCCGAGCACGAGCGGATCGCCGCCGACCTCCGCGCGTCGCTGGCCGCCCGGGGTGCCGCCCCGGGCACCCAGCTCACCGTGAGCTGCCCCCTCTGTGGCTGCCCGATCACCGTCGCCGAGAAGTGAGACGTCGGTCGACCTTGTTCGCCCGTTCGGCCTGACCTAGGACCGCTCCTCCACTTTCCGGGAGCCGGGCCTTGGAAGACCGTCTGCGCGAGGACGCGCTCGACTATCACCGCCTGCCGGGACCCGGGAAGCTGCAGGTGGTGGCGACGAAGCCGCTGGAGACCCAGCGCGACCTCAGCCTCGCCTATTCGCCGGGTGTCGCCGCCGCCTGCAACCTCATCGTCGCCGACCCGATGGAGGCGGCCACCGTCACCAGCCGCGGCAATCTCGTGGCCGTCGTCACCAACGGCACCGCCGTGCTCGGCCTCGGTCCCATCGGCCCGCTGGCCGCCAAGCCCGTAATGGAAGGCAAGGCCGTCCTCTTCAAGAAGTTCGCCAGCATCGACGCCTTCGACCTCGAGATCGACGAGCGCGACCCCGAGAAGTTCTGCGACATCGTCGCTGCGCTGGAGCCCACCTTCGGCGCCATCAACCTGGAGGACATCAAGGCCCCGGAGTGCTTCGCAATCGAGGCCGCTCTCCGGGCGCGGATGAACATCCCGGTCTTCCACGACGACCAGCACGGCACGGCCATCATCGTCGCCGCCGCCGTCCGCAACGGCCTGCACCTCGCCGGCAAGCGCCTGGAGGACGTCCGCCTCGTCACCAGCGGGGCAGGGGCCGCGGCTCTCGCCTGCGTCGACCTTCTCGTCTCGCTCGGCCTCAAGCCTGCGAACCTGACCCTCACGGACATCGCCGGCGTGGTCTTCGAGGGCCGCACCGAGCTGATGGATCCCTGGAAGGGCCGCTACGCCCGCGCCACCCCGCTGCGCTCCCTGACCGAGGCGCTCGAAGGAGCCGACATCTTCCTCGGCCTCTCCGCCGGCGGCGTGCTGAAGCCCGAGATGCTGAAGGGCATGGCGCCGAACCCCCTGGTGCTGGCCCTCGCCAACCCCACGCCCGAGATCATGCCCGATCTCGCCCGCGCCGCCCGCCCCGACGCCATCATCGCCACCGGCCGCAGCGACTATCCGAACCAGGTCAACAACGTCCTCTGCTTCCCCTTCATCTTCCGCGGGGCGCTGGATGTCGGTGCCACCACCATCAACGCCGCCATGGAGGTCGCCTGCGTCGAGGCCCTGGCCGGCCTCGCCCGCACCACGACACCGGAGACCGTCGCCGCCACCTACGGCCTGGAGCAGCTCACCTTCGGCCCCGACTATCTGATCCCGAAGCCCTTCGACCCGCGCCTCGCGATGGAGTTGCCCGCCGCCGTCGCCAAGGCCGCCATGGACAGCGGCGTCGCCACCCGCCCGCTGCCCGACCTCGACGGCTATCGCGAGCGCCTCTCGCGCAAGGTCTACAAGTCGGGCCTCGTCATGCGGCCCATGTTCGAGCTGGCCCGCAGCCGGCCGCAGCGCCTCGTCTATACCGACGGCGAGGAGGAGAGGGTGCTGCGTGCGGTCCAGGTCGTGGTCGACGAGCATCTGGCGAAGCCCATCCTGATCGGCCGCCCCGAGGTCATCGAGACCCGCGTCCAGCGGCTGGGCCTGCCACTTCGCCTCGGCACCGACGTCGAGCTCTGCAATCCCGACAGCGATCCGCGCTACAATGACTATGTGGGCTTCTACCTCGACCGCATGGGCCGCCGTGGCGTCACCCCGCAGGCCGCCCGCGAGATCCTGCGGACGCGGCGCACCGTCATCGCTGCCGTCATGTTGGCCCGCGGCGAGGCGGACGCCATGCTGGCCGGCCCCATCGGCCTGCTCCCCAGCCACCTCCGCCACATCGAGGGCGTCATCGGCCTCCGCCCGGGCCTGCACGAGGCGGCCACGATGCACGCGCTCGTCACCGACCAGGGTGTCCTCTTCATCGCGGACACCTCGGTGTCCAACGAGCCCAGCCCCGCCCAGATCGCCGAGACGACGCTGCAGTCGGCCGCCTGCCTGCGCCGCTTCGGCCTCGTCCCCAAGGTGGCACTCGTCAGCCAGAGCAATTTCGGCAGCCGCGACGTGCCCTCGGCCCGCCGCATGCGGGAGGCACTGGCGCTGATCCGCAAGGCTGAACCCCAGCTCGAGGTCGACGGCGAGATGCACGCGGACGTGGCCCTCTCCCCCGCCGAGCGCGCCCGCTACATCCGCAACTCGACCCTCACCGGCGAGGCCAACCTCCTCATCATGCCGGGCCTCGATGCCGCCAGCATCGCCTACAACCTCGTGAAGTCGATCACGGGTGCCACCCCCGTCGGCCCCATCCTCATGGGCCCGGCCCTGCCGGCGCACATCGTGAACCCGTCCGTCACCAGCCGCGGCATCCTCAACATGACCGCCATCGCCTGTGCGGAGGCCGTCGGCAGCCGGGCGGGCTGAGCGCCTACTTCGTCGGGTTGGTCTCCGGGAGCGGGTTGAAGAAGGGCGGGATCGGATTGCCGCCCCCGCGTGGCCGGAGCGGTGTCACGCCGATCGCCTTGCAGCCCCTCCCGCCATAATGCGGCAGCTCGTTCACGACCTTGTCCGGGATCTCCGCATAGGACGCCTTGAGCATCGGCTTCGAGCCGGCGAGCCGCGCGTAGGAGAAGGCCGAGAGCAGGTTGCCGGCTCCCGGCACGCCCTTGTCCCAGGGGCCGAGGCAGCACTGGCCGAGCTCCCTCCGGCCGCGGGAGAGGGCGGCCCGCTCGCTCGGCAGGTCGGCGAGGCGCGGCAGGTCGAACAGATCCTCGATGAACTTCGACACCGAGGCGTGGTTCGCCTCCTCGTGCGATACGGTGTGGGTGTTCGCGAACGGCGAAATCACGATCATCGGGATGCGCGGCCCCACGGTCATTGGCACACCCGTGGGACCCGTGGTCCGGATCGGCGGCGGCACCGAATCGTACCAGCCGCCGCCCTCGTCATAGGTGATTAGGATGACGCTGCTGGCCCAGTAGCGGCTGCGCGCGATGGCGTTCACCGTCCGGGCCACCAACGCATCGCTGATCTGCAGGTCCGAATAGCCGGCATGGGAATCGTCCCCGGCGAACTTCGCCCGTGCCGCCGCCGACGGGTTCACCGGGACCAGCCCGGTCAGGTTGGTGTAGCCGCCCCGGACCATGAACACGCCGCCCTCCTTCGGCAGCCCGCCGGCGGCCAGCCGTGGAAAGAGGTCGCGCAGCCCGTGCAGGCGACGGCGCAGGGCCGGGTTGTTGGCGACGTAGCCGAAGAACTGCGGCCCATTGTGGTGCGGGATGTAGCTCGCGAGGTCCCGATTGCGGTTCGGGTCGTGCGGATCGTCGTTGTAGCCGTTCTGGTACCAGCCCCAGGGGATCGCGCGCCGGCTGACCCGCTGGATGTAGGCGATGTCGGCGCGGATACCGTCCGTGTTCCGGGTCACCAGTTCCTCGACCCGGTTTCCGGTCAGCAGCAGTGGCCAGGTGGCGAACTTGAGATTGATCTGCTTCGGCGTGTCGCCGCCCTGGTACCAGGGCCCCCAGGCCGGGTCGTTGTCGTTGAGGATCGGCACGCCCACACCGTCCGAGGCCGGGGTGAAGGCCTGTCCCGGCCAGCGCACCCACTGCGTCTCGCCGATCTGCGCCGAGTTGATCGAGATCGCCGAGGGTGCCGACGGGCCGATGTGCCGGGTGAAGTAGTGGTCGAACAACGTGAAGCGGTCGGCATAGCGCCAGGAGATCGGCACCGTGTCGCAATCGACATGGGCCATCGTCAGGATGCCCTGCTGGTAGGACTGCAGTGGCCCGAGCTTGGCATTGGCCGCCTGCTCGGCCGCGGCGTAGCGGTTCATCCGTGCCCGGCCGCCGACGATGTTCAGCTTCTGCGCGTAGACCTGGAACGCATGGTCCACATCGTCCGTGTCCCAGGCGTACTGCTCGGGTCCGATGCGGAAGGGCCGCACCGTCACCTCGCGGCCCTTCGGGTCGGTCAGCGTCTGCTCGTAGCCCGGAGTCTCCGCGGGCGGCTGCGAGTAGAGCCCGCGCGCGCCAGGGAACGACCCGAAGAGATGATCGAACGACCGGTTCTCCTGAAAAATGATGAACACGTGCCGCACGCGCTGACGCAGCAGCGCCAGCTTGTCGGCCGCTGCCTCCGCCGGATTGTCCGCGACCGGCTCCTCTGCCCATACCGGTCCGGCCATCAGCAGGACCCAGAAGATCAACAGACCGACGCACCGCCTTCTCATCGCCGCAACCCCCTGCCGGTTCGGGCACCAGCCTAGCGCATCTCGGTGTCCGTTTCCGCTCTAAACCAGGGGTTGAGCAGATTTCTGCGGCGCGATCCGCCGGCCACTGATCGGCTGGCGGACGATGACGCAGCTGCGCCGCGCGGATCACGAGGTGCTGGCGCCTCGCCGAACTTGGACGTGACCTCGACACGCGCCCGGGCCAGGGGCATGCTTCATCCAAAGATGGGGAGGATCACCGTGCGGACGCATCACCTCAAGCTTTGGGCCGCGGTTCTCCCGCTCGCCGTGCTGCTCGTCGCCGCCGACGCAGCATGGGCGCAGGTGACGATCAGCCAGACCAAGGCGGTGAACGGTGCGGTGACGCCGGGCGACGCGGCCGGCTTTCCGGTCACGCTGACGCAGCCCGGCAGCTACCGGCTGACCTCGAACCTGCAGGTGCCGTCGGGCAAGGACGGGATCGTCGTCACCGGCACCGAGGTGACGATCGACCTGAACGGCTTCCGCGTCGACGGCGGCGGGGTCGGCCGCGACGGGATCGTCGGCCAGCAGCGGAACCTCACGGTGCGCAACGGCACGGTGCGCAAGTTCGCCCGCTACGGGATCAACAACAACGGTGCCGCGTTGCTCGTCGACTCCGTGCGCGTCCAGGAGAACGCCGGCACGGGCGTCTACGATGCCGGCGCGGCGTCCGCCTATGGGGAGGTGAGGGGCAGCTCGATCCTCGGGAACGGCGACAACGGCGTCTATTGCCGCCGCACGTGCGTCGTCCGCGACAGCAATGTCTCCCAGAACCGCACCGTCGGCATTCTCCTTGGTGCTCCCGGCGGGCTTGCGGTGGGCAACGCAGTCGTGGCGAACGGCGAAAACGGCGTCGTCGCCGACGGCAACGCGGCCATCGGTGGCAACCTCGTCACGGACAACCCGGTCGACAATGTCAGTGGGGTGGTTTCGCAGGGCACGAACGTCTGCGCCAGGTCCCGCTGCTGACGGTGCCCCTCGCGCATGAGCGCCGTGCCGGGTTCCAGCACCGGGGGCTAGAGGCCCGGGCCCGCTTACGGTAGCCGCCCGTCTGTTGCTTCAGAATGGCGCGCAGGACCTCGTGGCACTCCGAAATCGGACCGGCACCTGCCGAGGCATGTCACACACCCGATCCTGACCTCGTCTTGTCCTCGAACGGCCCCGCACCCCCGCGTGGCCGACGGCAAGGACAAGTCGGATGAAGATCGTGGTGATCGGTGGCACGGGCCTGATCGGCTCGAAGACGGTGGCACGCCTGCAGCGCGCGGGTCACGAGGTGCTGGCCGCCTCGCCGAACTCGGGCGTGAATACCGTGACGGGCGAAGGCCTGGAAGACGCGCTGCGTGGGGCGTCCGTCGTCGTCGACGTCGCCAATTCGCCCTCATTCGCGGACGAGGACGTCATGGCCTTCTTCACCGCGTCCGGCCGCAACCTGCTGGCCGTCGGGAAGGCCGCCGGTGTCCGCCACCACGTCGCCCTCTCGGTCGTCGGCACCGAGCGCCTGCAGGCGAGCGGCTACTTCCGCGCCAAGCAGGCGCAGGAAGACATGATCCGCGGCTCCGGCACGCCCTTCACGATCGTGCGCGCCACCCAGTTCTTCGAGTTCCTCAGCGGCATCGCCTCCTCGGCCGGTGCCGACGGCACCATCCACCTGCCGCCCGTCGCCTTCCGCCCCACCTCGTCCGACGACGTCGCCGATGCCGTCGCCGAGGCCGCCCTCGGCACGCCCATCAATCACACGGTCGAGATCGCCGGCCCCGAGGCTTTCAAGCTCGATGAGGCCGTCCGCAGCTACCTCGCCGACAAGCGCGACCCGCGCCGCGTCGTGACCGATCCGGAAGCCCGCTACTTCGGCGCCCCGGTCGACGACGCCTCGCTCGTCCCCGCCGGCATCTACGCCGTCGGTGCCGTCCGCCTCCGGGACTGGCTCGCCGGCACTGCCCTCGCGGCCTGACCGCTCCCCCTCGAAAGGACCTGACCATGCGCAAGACCATCGCCGCCGCCCTGGCCCTCGTGGCCCTGCCGCTCCTCGCCTCGGCCGGCCCCGCCTCCACCGTCACCCTCGTCTTCGATCAGCCGCTGCCGAACGTGCCCGGCAAGAGCATGAAGGGTGTCCTCGTCGACTACCCGCCAGGCGGCGGTTCCGCCGCCCACCGCCATCCCAGCAGCGCCTTCATCTACGCCACCGTGCTGGAAGGTGCCGTCGTCAGCCAGATCAACGACGGGCCCGAGACCACCTTTGAGGCCGGCCAGAGCTTCGCCGAGCACCCCGGCGACCGCCACGGGGTCAGCCGCAACGCCAGTGCTACGGAACCCGCGAAGCTCCTTGCCGTCTTCGTCGTCGACACTAACGAGAAGGATCTGGTCCTTCCTTACTGACGGTGTCCGATGGAGCCTGCCTACATCTCCGCCCTGGCGGCCCTCGCGGGCTCCGCCATCGGCGCCCTGGCCTCGCTGACGACGAGCTGGCTGACCCAGCGCGTCCAGGCGAAGCAGTCGCTGCGCGCCCAGGACCTCGCCCGGCGCGAGGCCGTCTACGGTGACTTCATCCGCGAGGCCTCGCGTCTCTTCGCGGATGCCTTCGAGCACGAGCTCGACGATCCCTCGAAGCTCGTCCAGCTCTACGCCACCGTCAGCATCATCCGGCTCTTCGGCGAGCCGGAGACGCTGACGGCCGCCGAGGGCGTCATGCGCAAGATCGGGGCGACCTACTTCGCGCCGAACAAGGACTTGAAGCTGTTCAGCGACATCACGCCGAACGGTGAGCTCGACCCCGTCTTCGAGTTCAGCGCCGCCTGCCGCCGCGAGCTGCGCAGCCTCCGCATCTGACCTCGCGAAGAATCTTCCGGCCGCATGTCACATCGGGCGTCGCCACCTCGTCTTGTCGGTGTACAAGGCACACTGAAGGGACGCCCTCATGACACCGAGGATCACGAACACCTGGGACCTGGGCCCGGCCGCCGTGAAGGCCGCCGTCGCCCTCGAAGGTGCGATCCGGAACAGCGGCCTGGAGCAGCGGCTCCTCGAGCTGGTGAAGATGCGCGCCTCGCAGATCAACGGCTGCGCCTTCTGCCTCGCCATGCACTCGACCGATGCCAAGAAGCACGGCGAGACCGAGATGCGGCTGACACTCCTCCCGGCCTGGCGCGAATCCACTCTCTACAGCGACCGCGAGCGCGCCGCCCTGGCCTGGACCGAGGCCCTGACCCTCATCGCCGACACCCGTGCCCCCGACGAAGTGTGGGATCTCGTGAAGGCGCAGTTCTCCGATGCCGACATCGTCCACCTCACCCTGCAGATCGGCACCATCAACATGTGGAACCGCCTTCAGGTCAGCCTGCGCGCCCTGCCGCAGGGCGAGGTGACGGCACATGCGGCCTGACGGGGCCACGGCCGAGTTCGAGGCGGAGCGGCCCCGGCTGGTCCGCCTCGCCTACCGCATGCTGGGCTCCTTCGCGGAGGCCGAGGACATCGTCCAGAACGCGTGGCTGCGCTGGCGCGAGGTCGACCGCGACAAGGTCGAAACACCCCGCGCCTACCTCTCCCGTACCGTCACGCGGCTCTGCCTCGACCACATGAAGTCCGCCCGCATGCGGCGCGAGACCTATGTCGGCTCCTGGCTGCCCGAGCCGCTCATCGAGGAGTCGGGCGAGATCGACGAGGACGATCTCACGCTCACGGTCATGATGGCGCTGGAGCGCCTCTCGCCTTTGGAGCGCGCTGCCTTCCTCCTCCACGACGTCTTCGGCGTCCCGCTCGACGAAGTGGCGGCCACACTGAAGCGCGACGGCCCCGCCGTCCGCCAACTGGCCGTCCGCGCCCGCCGCCACGTGCAGGAGAACCGGCCCCGCTACCCCGTCGCTCCCGACGAGGGTGAGCGCCTCGCCAAGGCCTTCTTCCAGGCCACCAACTACGGCGACGTAGCGACGCTGAAGAACATCCTGGCCCACGACGTCGTCCTGCGCTCCGACGGCGGCGGCAAGGTCTGGGCCTTCCTCAACCCCATCGCCGGCATCGACCGCCTGCTGCGGCTCTACCAGGGTCTGGGCCGGAAGATCAGGGAAACCGGCCGCTTCATCCGCATGACCCGGATCGACGGCCTGCCGGGCTACATCTCGGAAGAGCGCGACGGCACGCTGCAGACCACCGCCTTCGTCATCGAGAACGGCCTGATCCGCGAGGTCCTCGTCACCCGCAATCCCGACAAGCTGACCCACGTCGTCCAACTGGTCGGCGCCGTCCGCCCGGACGGCCCGCCGAACTAGAGCATTTTCACGCTTGGCGTGGATAGCCTGAGTTGGTGATGTAGTTGGCGCACTCGGCGGGTGGGAAGAGGTCGAGGAGCCGGCCGATGGCGTTCCAGAGGCCGTCGACGGTGCGTTCGGCGGCCTTGCGCAGGAGGGCCTTGAGCTTGGCGAAGGCCTGCTCGATCGGATTGAGGTCGGGCGAGTAGGGCGGCAGATAACGGAGTTCGGCCCCGCGGGCCTCGATGGCCTCCCGAATGCCGGCGACTTTGTGGGCGGGCAGGTTGTCCATGACCACGATGTCGCCGGGTCGCAGCTCCGGAGCCAACATCTGCTCGATCCAGGCCCGGAAGATGACACCGTTCATCGCGCCGTCGGTGACGTAGGGGGCGACGAAGCCGCGGGCGGTGAGGCCGCCGACGAAAGTGGTCGACTTCCAGTGGCCGTGCGGCACGGGACCGTCCACCCGCCGGCCGCGCGGGCTGCGGCCATAGCGGCGGGCCATGTTGGTAGCGGCACCGGTCTCGTCCACGAAGACGAGCTGCGCCGGGTTCAGCCCGGCTTGGTCAGCGCGCCAGTCGGCGCGCCGCGCGGCGACATCGGGCCGGTCCTGCTCCTGCGCCCGGAGCGACTTTTTTTCAGCGTCAGGCCGAGCCGGAAAATGGTCCGGTGCATCAGGCCGAGACTGGTGCTCACCCCATGTGTCGCCAGCAGCCAAGCGCGCAGCTCGTTCAGCGTGACGTCGGGACGTAGCACTACCTCCGCCGCAATGGCGTCGTGATGGGCCGCCAGCTTGAGCGCCTGATGATTGCGCTGCGCCCGCGCCTCCGTCTCGCCGGTCGCCGCCCGGCGCGCCTCGGCCTTGTAGATGTACGACACGCTGACCTGGAACAGCCGCGCCGCGTCCCGGGCCGGCATCCCGCCGTCCATCGCCGCCAGCACCCGGCTCCGTAGATCCGTCGAGTAGCTCTGCCCCGAACGCCACGCCATCACACCATCCCAGCTCACGCCAACCGAGAAGCGTGAATCACATACTACGAACTGTGGGAATCGGGAAAAGATTCCGGTCAGGCCGAATGCGCTCTAACCCGCGGAAGGGGAGGTGGCCGACCCAGGGTCGGCGCCTCCCTTCGGCCACCTTGCCAGCGTGTTGGCGGGGATGCTCGCCAATTGCGGCTCGATGCCGAAGATGTGCACATTGTAGTCGAGCTTCACCCCGTCGCCCGGGTTGCGCTCAGCGGCCGCCATCCAGTCGCAGACCATCTCGACGAGGTCGAACAGGTCCATCCCGGCGACACCCGCGGTCCCGTAGTGCTCCGGGTGATGCGAGTTGTGCCTGTAGTGGTGCTGCAGCGCCGGCCACATCTCCCGGACGCTCGCCCGGTACTTCGGCGAGCCGTAGGCCAGCCCCGCCAGCTTCGGCAGCGCCGCGTCGAACGCCGACTTCTCGGGCGGCCCCAGCTTGCTGGCGTCGTGCAGGCGCCCCCGCGTCAGCATCGCCGCCACGAACGTCTCGATATTGTCCCGCACCTTGTGGACATGGGCCAGGGTGTCGGCGCGGCTGTCGTAGGTATTGTCGTCACTCATCTGCGTGCGCCCGCTCGGACAAGTTCACTCGTCGACACGCTGCCTCAACTGCCAATTGTGTATTGGTCGCCAGTGTTCGTTTGGCGAATGACTGCTGGTGTACGTTGACGGCTCAGGGCCACCCAGGCAACGTCCCACTGCGCCAGCAGGGGAGGTGGAGTATGGGCCGCGGACACACCCGTACTTTGGCGGCGACCGCTTTCTTGCTCCTCGGGTCGGCTCATGTCGCACAGGCCGCGAAGTACCTCGCCCAAGCGCCGTGCACGCCGGTCTCGTCGAGCTATTATACATTCTTCTACGGGGCCGGCTCGCCACCGCCTCCCACCGTCACGGTTCGCAACTTCACGTTCAACCTGCCCGCTGCCGGGTCGGTCTTCGTCCAGTTCAACGGCAGCCTGCTCTGCACCAACTACAATGCAACGGATGGTGTCGTCGACGCGATCACACAGATCCGGACCGACAGCGCCGCTGCCGACGCGAACGGTGCAGGAAGTCAGCGCTATTCGATGACACTGAAGAACAGCGACAGGAATACGCTGACGACCACCTTCACGTTCAACATGGCGTCGAGCCGGGTCATTACCTACTCGTCCGGCGGCAGCAAGGCCGTGCGCCTGATGCTCACGCCACTGCGTATGGACAAGAGCACGTTCTGTGGCGTCGTCAACGCGAGCTTCAGCGTCGCTCTACCCTGACGCTCGTGTTCCTACGAGCCGACTGCTCGTGCCAGCGCCTCGAGCCGTGCTGCCGGTGGCCCCATGATCTCCACCAGCCGCGGCCCGTCCTCGTCGAACAGCCCCAGCGTGTCGTCGCGCAGGATCGTCTTCAGTTTGCGATCGACGAGACGGCGCAGCACGGGCTGCTCGACATCGACGATCCCCGCGGCATCGGCGGAGGTCAGCGGCAGGAACACGACGAGATCGAGCGTCCGCACCGCCTCCTCGACGCCGTCCAGGAGGTCGTCGATGTCGACTTCGCCGTCCCGTTCGCCCAGCACCTGCAGGTAGGCGACGATGTCGAGCGGGCACCGGTCGAAGATCACATCCGCCTCGGCCGAGCGCGCATCGAGCCTGTCGATGCTGTGCTCCAACTGCCGGAGGAAGTCGTCGATCTCCGGCTCGTCCGCGAACCCGACCCCCAGCTCGCACAGGGCATGGTAGGGCTCCGGCTCGTGGCCATACGACGGATGCGCCGCGAGGAAGTCCTCGACGAGCGTCGTCTTGCCGACCCGATGCGTGCCCGTGACCGCGATCCTCATCCGGCGTCCTCGAAGCGACCGCTGCCGTCGCGATCGCGCTCGTAGCGTCGCTTCAGCGGGAAGGGCGGCAGCCACGACTCCCTGCGGATGGTCCACAACTCGTAGGTCGGCTGCAACTGGTCGGGCGCATCCAGCGAGCCGAGGTTCACCTCGATCTCGTCCCCGCTGCGCCCGAAAACGGGCGAGCCGCAGCGGGGGCAGAAGAACCGCCCGCGATAGTCGCGCGTCTCTCCCTCGATGGTGACGGCCGCCTGGGGAAAGATCGCCGAGGCGTGGAACAGCGCCCCGTGATGCTTGCGGCAGTCGAGGCAGTGGCAGATCCCGACCCGGTAGGGACGGCCTGTGGCGACGAAGCGGACCGCACCGCAGAGGCAGCCGCCGGCGAACCGATCCATGGTAGGTCTCCATGCTGGTCGAGCGGCAGCAAGGGTTACAATGAAGCGGCCGGCAGCACGAGGCCGCCCCCTCGCGCCGGCGCGGAATCGGTGCGATCATTCGCCCAAGAACAGGGAGGCGGGCATGACGGGCGATCTCAGCTACGTCCATGGTGCGAGCGACGTGCCGCTCATCGGCGAGACGATCGGCGTCCATTTCGAGCGCATCGTCGCCCGCTACGGGCACAACCCGGCGCTCATCGTCCGCGAGCAGCAGGTACGCTGGACCTATGCCGAGCTGAACGCCCGCGTCGATGCCTTCGCCGCCGGCCTCCTGGCGCTGGGCCTCGGGCCCGGCGACCGGGTCGGAATCTGGTCGCCCAACAATGCCGAGTGGACGGTCACCCAGTTCGCCACCGCCAAAGCCGGCATCATCCTCGTCAACATCAACCCCGCCTACCGCACCTTCGAGCTGGAATACGCGCTCAACAAGGTGGGTTGCCGGGCGCTGGTCACCGCCAGCCGCTTCAAGTCCACCGATTATCTGACCATGCTCCGCGAGCTCGCACCCGAGCTGGCGACCGCCCATCCGGGCCAGCTCAAGTCGCAGCGACTCCCGCAGCTCACCACCGTGATCCAGATCGGTGGCAACGACCCCGGCACCATCCCCTTCGAGGAGGTCGGCCGCCTGGGCGGTGCCGTACAGCGCTCGAAGCTCCACGAGCTGGCCGCCGAGCTGCAGTTCGACCAGCCGATCAACGTCCAGTTCACGAGCGGCACCACGGGCTCGCCCAAGGGGGCGACGCTCACCCACCACAACCTCCTGAACAACGGCTACTTCGTCGGCAAAACGCTCAAGCTGAGTCCGGAAGACAAAATCTGTATCCCCGTCCCGCTCTATCACTGCTTCGGCATGGTGCTGGGCAATCTCGCCTGCATCACCCACGGCAGTGCCATGGTCTATCCCGGCGGCGGCTTCGATCCTTTGGCCACGCTGCAGACCGTCGCCGAGGAGCGCTGCACCGCACTCTACGGCGTGCCGACCATGTTCATCGCCGAGCTGGCGCACCCCGAGTTCAAGAGCTTCGATCTCTCGTCCTTGCGCACCGGCGTCATGGCAGGGTCGCCCTGTCCGATCGAGGTGATGCGCAAGGTCGTCGCCGAGATGCACATGCGCGAGGTGACGATCGGCTACGGCATGACCGAGACGAGCCCGGTCAGTTTCCAGTCCGGCACCGACGAGCCGCTGGACCGCCGCGTCAGCACCGTCGGCCGTGTCCACCCGCATGTCGAGGTCAAGATCGTCGACCCCGAGGGCCGCATCGTCCCGCGCGGCACGCCGGGCGAGCTCTGCACCCGTGGCTATTCCGTCATGCAGGGCTACTGGGCCGACCCCGAGCGCACCGCCGAGGCGATCGACGCCGGCCGCTGGATGCACACGGGCGACCTCGCGACCATCGACGCCGAGGGCTATTGCAACATCGTCGGCCGCATCAAGGACCTGGTCATCCGCGGCGGCGAGAACATCTATCCGCGCGAGATCGAGGAATTCCTCTACACCCATCCGAAGATCAAGGACGTGCAGTGCTACGGCGTCCCCGACCACAAGTTCGGCGAGGAGCTGTGCGCCGCCGTCATCGTCAAGGACGGCGAGGAACTGAGCGAATCCGAGGTCACCGACTACTGCCGCTCCCGCATCGCCCACTACAAGGTCCCCCGCTACATCCGCTTCGTCGACGCCTTCCCCACGACCGTCACCGGCAAGGTCCAGAAATACATCCTCCGCGCCCAAACCGCGGCGGAGCTGAACCTAGCGGAGGAGAAGACGGCTTAGGATCTCGCTTGAACGAGCGGCGACATTTACGATGGTGACGTCGAAGCAGGTTGTCACCCGAGTGGAGGATGACGTTGATGGAGCCGGCGACATCGCGAGAGGATATTCGTCGACGGATCGACGGGCTGGCTGCCGAACTCTCTCGCCTAGGTGTGCGCTCGCTATCGCTCTTCGGCTCCGCTGCCCGCGACCGCCTCGAAGCGGACAGCGACGTCGACGTTCTCGTGGAGTTCGAGGGCCCTGCGCGCTTCGACCCCTTCATGGAGCTGAAGCTGCTCCTGGAAGATAGCCTGGGGCGCCCTGTCGATCTCACGACGACGGCGGCAATGAAGCCGATGCTCCGCGCCCGGATAGAACCGGACCTGCTACGTGTCGCGTGATCCGTCGTTGTACTTGGCGGACATCGAAGAAAGTTGCCGGTTAATTTTGGAGTATATAGGGGGCCTATCGGCCAAAGAATTACTTGATGACCGCAAGACACTCGACGCGGTCATCCGTAACATGGAGGTCATCGGCGAGGCGGTTAAGCGCCTCCCTAAGAGCACTGCCGACCGTCGGCCTGATATCGAATGGCGCAAGATCGCCGGAATCCGTGACGTACTGATCGACGGCTATTTCGGGATAGACCCGAACATTGTCTGGGACGCTGAAGTCAACAAGGTCCCGCATCTCCTTGGGGCAATCGTCGAGTTGCGAACCGGCCGTGATGAAAGATGACGACCTACGCAGTGCCGGTCCCATCATTCATTGCGGATCGACCGTCGCCAGCGGGGCGCCCGTCGCGAGCAGCGAGGAGGTGTAGATCACCAGCGGCTCCGTGCCCTCGTTCACCCCGAAATGGTGGTCGTCCGGGGTCTCGACGACCCACTGCCCGGCCCCGACGGTGGCGACGTCGCCGGCCTTGAGCGTCTTGAGCAGCGTGGCCTTGCCGTCCGGCCCCGGGCCGTAAACGGGCACGTCGCCCGTCAAGACGTGGTAGGTGAGGGTCCCCGACTCCACGAGGCCGATCTGAGTGCCCTCGTGATGGTGCGGCTTCAGCGGCGTATGGGCCGGGATCTCGTAGCGCACGAGATAGAGCGATTGGCCCGGCGCGTTGGTTGGCTCGGTCGGCCCGAACACGGAGACCGTCACCTGGGCCGGCGCACTCGGCGCCTGGTCCGCTAGGGCGACACCGCCCGCAGCCAGCAGCACGACACCACCAAGGACAAGTCTCGCCGGCACGCCCATGACCCGCTCCCCCTACGGCAGGGCGGCTTTCACCGCCGTCGGCCGGGTGGTAGCGCCTCTGGAGACTTGTTGCACGCACCGCAGCTTGCGCCTGCAGGAGGGCTGCCGCGGAGTATGACCCACCCACTTCCGTCGCCGCCGGCTCGCCTCGAGTCCCTGCCGGACGACCTCCTTGCGGGGCTTTCGGCCGCTTTCGACAGCGGTGAGCCTGATCCGCAGGCGCAGCCCTGGGCGGAGAAGCTGCGCCGCTTCGTCGAACTCAACGGGGGCCGGTTAACGAAGGTAGCGGCCGCACGCTTCGGCGCGGACCACAGCCGAACCGTTCTTGCCGGCATCGCGACGGTGCTGACCAAGGCATCGGCGTCGACGCCCGACGGATCTCCGGATCTCCCCTGCCTGAACGCAGCCTTCCGCGCCCTCGATGCCCTCGGCCGGAACGCGCCCGCGGCCGCCCGCGCCCGAGCCGAGCGCCTTCTCGCCGCCACCCGCGCCGCCATCGCCAGCCGGACGCCCGCGCCCGCGGCAACCGACGAACCCTACGACGACCTTCCCCCTATCGCCGAAAAGTACCGGCTCGTCCTGATCTGCCGGCAGGGTGCGCTCTACGGCGCCGTCGTCCGTCATCTGCTGCGTGCCCGCGGTGTGGAACCAGCGGCCCTGGTCGTGGTGGAGGCCCGGGGCTGGCGGCGCGTGGTGGCCTGGACGCGCTCATGGTTGCCGCTGGCACCTTGGGCCTGCCGCCTGCGGCTGCTGCCGAAGCATTTCTGGGCACCGCCGCCCGCGCCTTGTCTGCTGGCCGTGGCACGGGCGACCGGCGTGACCAGGATCCCCTACAACACTCGTACGGCATCTGCCGGCACGCCCGTTCTGACCGCCGCCAACCTGAACGACTCCCGGATCCTGGCTCTACTCGACGAGCTACGCCCGGATGCCGTCGTGCATACAGGAGGCGGCATCCTTCCGCGCGAGATCATCGCACGCGCTGGCCGCGGGGCGCTCAACGCCCACAATTCGGTGCTGCCCGGCTATCGCGGCCTCGACGCCGCGCATTGGGCGTTGCTGGAAGGCCGGGCCGACCTCGTCGGCGTCACGGGGCACCTGATCGACCCCGGCATCGACACCGGCCCGGTCCTCGTCGTCCGGCGGCTGGATGTCAGGGCCTTCCCCGACCCACGGACCCTGCGGGCCGCCTACTGGGCGCTGATGCCGAAGGTTCTGGTCGAGGCGACCACCGGGTTGCTCCAGGGACGAACGCCCGAGCCCCAGACGCCCGGGAGCCGGCAATACTTCGCCCTGCATCCGCGGCTGCGCCCCCTCGTCCAGCTCGCCCTGGACCGGGCCCGCGGCGTCGGCTGAGTGTTGCCCGGCATCCTGGTGTCACCGATAGTGGGAAGCTTCGCCAGGGAGTGCCCGCCATGCCCGACCCGACGCTGCAGATCGGCTTCGTCCTCTTCCCGCGCCTGACCCAGCTCGACCTGACCGGCCCCTTCGAGGTCTTCGCCCGCATTCCTGATGCGAAGGTCCACCTCGCCTGGAAGAGCCTCGATCCCGTCATCGCCGACACGGGCCTGGGCCTGCTGCCGACCGTCACCTTCGAGACCTGCCCCGACCTCGACGTGCTCTGCGTCCCGGGCGGCCCCGGCGTGAACGCGCTCCTCGACGACGATGCGGTGCTGGCCTTCCTCCGCCGCCAGGGTGCACATGCCCGCTACGTCACCTCGGTCTGCACCGGTGCGCTGGTGCTGGGTGCCGCCGGCCTGCTCGAAGGCTATCGCGCCGCCACCCACTGGGCCTCGATGGACTTCCTCGAGTCCTTCGGCGCCGTCCCGACCCGCACCCGCGTCTGCACCGACCGCAACCGCATCACCGGCGGCGGCGTCACCGCTGGCATCGATTTCGGCCTGCGTCTCGCCGCCGAGCTCCGCGGCCAGGCGACCGCCGAGCGCATCCAGCTCTACATGGAGTACGACCCCGACCCGCCCTTCACCGCCGGCTCCCCCGATACCGCACCAGCCGCCGCCCTCGACGCCTTCCGCACCGGCGGGGCCGCCATGATCGAGGAGCGCCGGGCCGCCGTCGCCCGTGCGGCCGCGAAGCTCCGTCAGCCGCAGCCCGGCACCTCGGCCAGCGACCGGTAGACCGGCCTCCCGTCGGCCAGGAAGATTGCCACCATCTGGTCCGCCCCGGCGGACGCCCCGCCGATCCGCAGGCAGGCATCGCAGCGGGCGGCGATCCGCGCCCCCATGGGGTGGAAGATCTCGTCGAACGCGGCATCCCCGATCCGCGTCGACCCGGCGAGCGCCACCAGCGGCAGCGCCATCGCCTCCCCCGTCATCGGCAGGTGCCCGGCGCGGAACAGCACGAGTGCCGCCTCGTTCATCGCCCGCATGTTCGCCTCGATCCGGTGCGGATCGTCGCCCGTTCCCGACCGGTAGGGCCCGGCCACCAGGATCATCAGCGGCTTTGCCTCGCTCACAACGTTCTCCCTGCCTCGCTCCAGACGTCCTCATCGCCCATCGCGGCCCGTTTGTCCTTCCGAGCTTGATGGAACATTTCGCTTGCAGGGCCGGTCCGATTGCGTCCTGGATTTCACCCGCCGGCGGACCATTTCGGCCGGGCACCGGGAGGAACAGCGATGGCCGATATCACCGCCTCGGCACGGGCCTTCTTCGACGCCATCGAGACCGGCAAGGGCTGGGACGGTTGCCGCCAGTGGTGCACGCCCGACGCGAGCTTCGCCTCGCAGGCCGAGCCGCTGGCCGACATCACGACCCTCGAAGCCTATGCCGAGTGGATGAAGGGCCTGCTCGGCTTCATCCCCGACGGCCACTACACGCTGAAGGCCTTCGCCACCGATCCCGCGCGCGACACGGTCGTCGCCTACGCCGTCTTCACCGGCACCCACACGGGCCAGGGCGGCCCGTGCCCGCCGACCGGCAAGGCCACGTCGACCGACTACGTCTACGCCATCCAGTTCAAGGGCGATAAGATCGGCCATATGACGAAGATCTGGAACTCGGGTTGGGCCATCCGCGAGCTCGGCTGGGCCTGACCCTGAGCGTCGCCGCGCCGTCCCTGCCGGCCGTCCCGGCGCCGACCGACGAGGTCTTCGACCGGCTCGTCCGCCTCGCCGGCGTCGAGCCCGAATACTTCGACCTCGCCGGTGTGTGCCACAAGACCTCGGCCGCGACCCGCCGCACGCTGCTGGCCGCCATGGGCATCGACCTCGACGACATCGACGCCGAGATCGCCCGCCTCGAAGCGCTGCCCGCCGACCCCGGCCCGGTCCCCCGCGCCCTCGATCCCGCCGAGGCGGGCTGCGGCCGCGCCTGGGGTGTGACCTGCCAGGTCTACGGCCTCCGCTGCGACCGCAACGAGGGTGCCGGCGACCTTGAGGACGTGGCCCGCCTCGCCGAGCGCCTGGGTGCCGAGGGTGCGGACTTCCTCGGCCTCAGCCCGCTGCACGCCCTCTTCCCCGAGACCCCCGAGCGCTGCAGCCCCTACGCCCCCTCCAGCCGCCGCTGGCACAACGAGCAGTACATCGCCGTCGACACCGCCGCCCGCGACCTCGGCCTGCCCGACCCGACCGGCACCGATCCGCCGCGCGCCGCCCCGCTCATCGACTGGCCCAATGTCGCCGCCCGCAAAACGGCCGCCCTCGAATCCTTGTGGGTAGGCTTTCGCGCCCGCCACCTCGCTCCCGGTTCCGAAACCACTGTAGGCGACGAGTTTCGCCGCTGGCGGGCTGCCGCCGGTGACGACCTCGACCGCTTCTGCCTGTTCCAGGCCCTTGCCGAAGCTGCCGCCCGCACCGCTGGCCGTGCCGTCCTCAGCACCGAGTGGCCCGCCGCCTGGCGCAGTCCCGACTCCCCCGTGGTGCAGCGCTTCGCCGAGGAGCACACCGACCGCGTCGCCTTCCGCGCCTTCCTGCAATGGCTGTTCGACCGCCAGCTCGCCGCCGCCCAGGCGCGAGCCAGGGCCGCCGGCATGCGCCTCGGGCTTTACGCCGACCTCGCCGTCGGCGTGGTGCCCGACGGGGCCGACGCCTGGGCCGACCCGCACGCGCTGGTCGCCGGCGCCAGCGTCGGCGCCCCGCCCGATCCCCTGGGTCCGCTCGGGCAGAACTGGAACGTCGTCGCCCCGGCCCCTGCCGTTCTCGCCGCCACCGACGCCGCGCCCTTGCGCGCCGTGCTCCGCGCCGTCATGCGCCACGCCGGTATCATCCGGATCGACCACGCTTTGGGCCTCGCCCGCCTCTTTCTCATCCCGCCCGGTGGCACCGCGGCCGACGGCGCCTATGTCCGCTACCCCTTCGGCCACCTGCTGAAGGCCGTCGCCGAGGAGTCCCGTGCCGCCGGTTGCGTCGTCATCGGCGAGGATCTCGGCACCGTCCCCGACGGTTTCCGTGAGCGCCTGCAGGCAACGGGCCTGCTCGGCTATCGCGTCGTCTGGTTCGAGCGCCGCTGGCCCGATCCCGCCTTCCTCCGTCCCTTCCACTACCCCTACCAGGCACTCGCCACCCTCTCGACCCACGACCTACCGACCGTCCGCGGCTTCCTCGCCGGCCAGGACCTCCTCTGGCGCGAGCGCCTCGGCCACTTCGCAACCGCGGCCGCCGCCGAAACCGAGCGCGCCACCCGCCGCCGCGACCTCGACCTCCTGGTCGATGCCCTCAGGGCCGACTGGCTCCCCGTCGAGCCGACCGACCGCACCGCCTTCGCGGTCGCCCTCCACCGCTACCTCGCCCGCACCCACGCCTGCCTCGCCGCCGTCCAGCTCGACGATCTCGCCGACGAGCTGGACCAGCCGAACCTCCCCGGCACCATCGACGAGCACCCCAACTGGCGCCGCCGCCAGTCGGCGAGCTACGAGGAAATCCTCGGCAGCGAGCACGCCCGCCGCATCCTCACGGCGATGCGCGAGGAGCGGCCGCGTTAGCGCTGAGCGGTCACTCGTGCCGGTTCAGCGACGCGCAGCGGCAATCGCTTCTATGGACCGACAAGTGCCGCCAGCTTGGCGCGTACCTCTTCGAGCACGCCGGGCGACACCGTCGCCCCTGTAAAGCGGATCGGGCGCGCCTGGGTGTCGATGCTGCGCACGTGACTGGTGAGGATTTCTCCGGAAACGGGCGAGCCCGTCGGCAGCACGACGCTCGTGGCGAACGGCCGGACCCGGCTCGTGATCGGGCAGACGATCGCCAGTCCGCTCGCGGCATGGAAGGCTCGTGGCGACAGGACGAGTGCAGGGCGCCGGCCTCCCTGCTTGCGTCCGGTCCGGGGGTCGACATCCGTCCAGATGAGATCGCCGGCGTCCGGCGCGTAGGGCCTCACTCGACCCGCTCGCGTCCCTCGTCCTCGCCCCAATCGAAAGCCTCGTGCATCGCCTCCGGCGTCATGCCGACGAGCAGATCCTCCAGCGCATACACGGGGCGCGCCGGTGAGATCACGATTCTCCCGCGATCCTCCGTCACCTCCACGCGCGAGCCCTCGCCGATGCCGAGCTTTGCGGCGAGGTCCTTGGGCAGACGGAGCCCGAGACTGTTGCCCCAGCGTGAGACTCGGACCTGCATCGATGCGACCTGTTCGCTGACTTTATAGATATCCCAAGGACATACGAAGCTCGACCCCCCATGCCAGGTTTTCCACGGCCTCACATTGAGCGGTGACGTCAGTGCGAACGAGTGCACTGTTGTAGGTATTTGATCCTCTTCGTGCTATCCTCCCGTCCAGCTCTCCCATCGCTGGACACCCCCGCATGACCACCGCCCCGAAGCTCACCCGCGCCGAGGCCTCGCGCCTCAACGGTGCGAAGTCCCGCGGCCCGATCACCGAGGAAGGCAAGCGCCGCGCCGCGCTGAACGCCTTGAAGCACGGCCTCTCCGCCGAGACCCACCCCGTCCTGAAGCACGAGGACGCGGCCGCCTACCGGGCGCTGCTCGACCGCCTCGTCGCCCACCACCGCCCGAACGATCCCGACCGCGTCCACCTCGTCGAGCGGCTCGCCTCCGTCATGTGGCGCCAGCGCCGGCTCGACCGGCTGGAGGCGTCACTGTTCAACCAGTCCACCTGGGTCCTCGGTGCCGAGGTCCGGCTCGGCGTCGAGATCGCCCCCTACGAGGCCCTGCAGCGCTGCCACGTCCGCCTCGACCGGCAGCTGTTCCAGCTTCTGAAGCAGCTGCGCGAGACCCGGCCGGAGGACGAGGAGGAGATCCTCGACGCCCCCGCCAACGACGACGCGGCCCCGCTGCGGAACGAACCCGAGCGCCCGCCCGAGCCGGCGGCCCCGCCGCCGCAGCCGGCACCGGTGCAAAAGGAACCCGAGCCGGCGCCGCACCCGGCCGCCGAGGACCGCCCGGCTCAGCCTCGTCCCGCGCCGAACGAACCCGACGCGGAGCGGATCGCCCGCCTGCGGGCCGCGGACGCCGAAGCGGCGCAAGCCCTCCGCGAGCAGCTCCGCACCGGCGGCCCCGAGGCGCACGCCGCCCTCGCCCGCGGCATCGACCTCGTCCGCAGCCTCGACGAGGCCACTTTCCAGCGCCTGCTCCAGGCCACGGACGAGGAGTTCGGGGACTTCATGGAAGCGTGGAGCGGCGAGGAAAGAGGCGGGAGCTGAACCCGGCCGGTCAGGCGTCCTGGCCCGGCTGCTGGTACACCTGGGCCGGCGGCTGAGCGTAGTCCTTGGGCGGCAGAGCCGGTTGCGGCATGGCGTAGAACTTCGGCTCGCGGGTATCGAGGGTGGTCTCGAAGGGCAGGCGCATCTTCACGCCCGTGCCGTTCTTCTGCGCCTGCTCGATGGCGTCCTGCAGCTCCTGTGCCTGCTTCTTGTCCCAGGGCAGGCGGTAGGCGCGGGGCTCGTCGATGCCGGCGACCTGCAGCCAGAGATAGAGCCCTTCGCCCTCGCGCATCTGGCTGCCCAGCACCGTCGCCTCGTCCGCCTGGGCGTTCCACCATTCGAAGCCGACCGGCTTCGGCCGGCTGAGGAGATCGGCGAAGCCGCCATAGCCCAGCGGCACGAAGGCGGCGGCGGCGAAGAGGGCGATCACCTTCGTCCGTACCTGGCGCTGCGACCAGACGGCGATCGAGGTCAAGGTGGCGACGAGCACGGCCGCGGCGATGAAGAGGAAGGGGAGATCGTTCATGACTTCACTCCGGAGCGCAGGGGCCGCTGCAGCGAGTTCACGCTGCCCGGGACGAGGGCCCCATCCGTGTCGAGCCGGAAGCGGAAGACGGTGTGCTCCTCGCCCTCGCGGGTGAGCTCGACCTTGCTCATCAGGATCTGCCGGCTGGGATCTGTCGGCTGCGGCTTCACGCTGACGACGACCGTGACGGGCACCAGGTTGGTCTTCGCCCGGTTGCGGTACTCGTGCAGGTTGACGGTGTACTCGCCGCCTACGACGCCGCGGGAATAGGCGACCTCGTAGTTGATCCCCGACACGTCCATCTGGTGGCCCAGATCGTCACGCAGCAGGTTGAACACGAGCCCGCCCTTGTTCGAGTAGCCGACGGGCACGTCGCCCGGCGCCTGGACCCAGAGATCGACGTCGGTGTCCATCCCGGGCGGCCAGGTCGCCTCGACGATCACGTTGCCGGGTGCCGGCGAGCCCTCGGCGGCCGCTTTCGCCGCCTTGGGGTTGATGTGCGCCAGCATGAGCACGGCGACCGTGACGAAGCCCGTGAGCATGAGGAGGATGAGATCGCGGAAGACGATGTCCGAGTCGTCCGACTCGTCGTGGTCAAACAGCTGCACGGTTCTCCGCCTCCTCGATCGTGTGCGTGAGGAGGTGGACCACGCCACCCTCGAGCAGGCGGTAGTCGACCATCAGCCAGAGGTTGAGAGCGGAGCCGACCAGCGTCTTGAACAGCGCCATCGCCATGCCGTGCAGCAGCGTCGCGATCATCGGGCCGATCGCACCGGCGTCGGTCACCGCATCCTGGTTCACGCCGGAAAGGGCGATGATGAAGCCGACGATGGTACCGATGAGGCCCATCAGCACCAGCATGGTGGCGATGTGCCGGACGGGCGTGATGCGGTGCGAGAGCTTGAGGCGGAGCGTGCTGGCCAGCAGAGCGCGGGTCTCCGGGCCGCGGCCGGCAACGGTGTGGAGGTAGGAGAGAACTTTGGACGGCTCGGTCGATCGCCCGGTGTCGAGCGCGTTCAATTCGCGAGAGATCGTCCAGGCCTTCTCCGCGGCGAGCACCAGACCGACGATGAAGAGAGCGAAGATCGACCGACAGATCCAGGTCGTGTCGGTGGCGACGATGGTGGCGATCCACCCTTGCGCCCAGGCGACGAAGAGCACCGCGAAGCCGGCGATGTTCACGAGCGCGAAGCGCAGCATGAGGAGGTAGCGGTAGCGCTCGCCCTCGGTTGTCGTGGGCCCGGCGCGGCTGCCGAGGGTGATGGCCGCGAGAGACTGGATCATCGCCTGCACCTCGTGCGTTGTTGCCACCAGGGCGGCTCCGCGGCACGCGATGGCAGGCCCGCCATCTCCGATAGCGCGAAGCCTCCCGTGTCGGACGATATGAAGCTGCGAAGGAACTGTGCAATGCACAAATTCCAAGCAGTGCGCCTCAGCCTCTCGACGACGCCTTCACGATCCGTAACCCACTGAAATGTTTCGCACGGCCTGATTGCTTCTGGGTCGGGCAATCGTTGGTCGCCGCGTGGGCTACAACCAGCAAGTGATTGAACTTTGGACGACTATCGTGATGCGATATTGTGCAATGCAGCGTAGCTAGGCCCGATCTGTGTCATCTCGTCGCATTTCGCGATATGAGGCGGCCACGCCGGTCCGCTCTGTCAACGGCGGCTCGCAGCCTAAGTTCCGACGCGGCGGCGCTGTGGTCTCGCCCGTCGAGCGGGAGAGACCTAGGATCAGGCTCTTCCAGCAGAGGCGAGGGTAGCCATGGCCCAGTTCACCTGTCCGTCGGTCCGCTTCGATCTGGGCGATACGGCGGAGATGATCCGCGAGACCGTCGCCGCCTTCGCGGACCGCGAGATCGCGCCGATCGCGGCCGAGATCGACCGCACCAACATCTTCCCGCGCCATCTCTGGCCGAAGCTCGGCGAGTTGGGCCTGCTCGGCATGACCGTGCCCGAAGCCGACGGCGGTTCAGGCCTCGGCTATCTCGAGCACACGGTGGCGGTCGAGGAGATCAGCCGCGCCTCCGCCTCGGTCGGGCTCTCCTACGGCGCCCACTCGAACCTGTGCGTGAACCAGCTCCGCCTGCACGGTACTCCTGCCCAGAAGGCCCGCTATCTGCCGAAGCTGATGTCCGGCGAGCATGTGGGCTCGCTCGCCATGTCCGAGCCCGGTGCCGGCTCCGACGTCGTCTCGATGCGCACGCGGGCCGAGCGCAAGGGCGATCGCTACGTGCTCAACGGCAGCAAGATGTGGATCACCAACGGGCCGGAGGCCGAGACGCTCGTCGTCTACGCCAAGACCGATCCCGAGGCGGGGCCGAAGGGCATCACCGCGTTCATCGTCGAGAAGGGGATGCAGGGCTTCTCCACCGCACAGAAGCTCGACAAGCTCGGCATGCGCGGCTCCGACACCTGTGAACTCGTCTTCGAGGACTGCGAGGTCCCGGCCGAGAACGTGCTGGGCCAGGTCGGCGGCGGCGTGCGCGTCCTCATGTCGGGCCTCGACTATGAGCGCCTCGTGCTGGCGGGCGGCCCGCTCGGCATCATGCAGGCCTGCATGGACGTCACCATTCCCTATCTCCACGAGAGGAAGCAGTTCGGCCAGCCGATCGGCGAGTTCCAGCTCATGCAGGGCAAGCTCGCCGACATGTACACGACGATGAACGCCTGCCGCTCCTACGTGTACATGTGCGGCAAGGCCGCCGACCGCGGCGAGATCACCCGCCAGGACGCCGCCGGCTGTCTTCTCTACTCGGCAGAGAAGGCGACCTGGATGGCGCTGGAGGCGATCCAGGCACTCGGCGGCAACGGCTACATCAACGACTACCCGACCGGCCGCCTCCTTCGCGACGCCAAGCTCTACGAGATCGGTGCGGGCACCAGCGAGATCCGCCGCATGCTGATCGGCCGCGAGCTGTTCAGGCTGACGAGCTGAACAGGTCGTCGCCGTCAGAGACCGGGTGCCGGTGCCGTGCTGGACACCGTGGCCCTGCAATGGAATGGTCCGATGGAATGCAGGAAAGGGCCGGCGATGCTGCGGAGACGAGTGCTTCAGTCCGGGATGGCAGTACTTGCCGGCGCGCCGGCCGTGCTGCGGACCAAGCCCGCGGCAGCGACGCCGCTCTACGTATCCCGGCTGCGCCCGCTGCTGCTGGCCGATCTGGCAGCGACCCGCACGCCCGGGGCGCTCGTCTATGTCGACGACCCGAAGAGGGGGCGGTGGCTCGCCGCGCTCGGCAGCCGCGACCTCGCTGGCGACCGGATCCGGCTGGACAACCATCTGCGTATCGGCAGCTGTACCAAGACCTTCACGGCAACCGCCGTGCTGCAGCTCGTGGACCGGGGCCAGGTCGAGCTCGATCGGTCGATCGAGCGCTACCTGCCGGGCCTGGTGCCGAACGGCCGTGCCATCACGGTGCGCATGTTGCTGAACATGACCTCGGGCCTGTTCAACACCACCGAGGATGACCGCCTGAACGAGATCACGACGCGGCACCCGACCCGTTTCTTCACCGTGCCCGAGACGTTGGCGTTCGCGTTCAAGCACAAGCCCTACTTCGCGCCGGGACAGGGCTTCCACTACGCCAACACCAATTACGACATCCTGGGCGAACTCGTGGAGCGGGTTACGGGGAAGTCTCTGTCGACGGTCTTCCGCGAGCGCATCTTCGCGCCGCTGGGGCTGGCTCACACGGAGCTTCCCCCGATCCGGCAGGTGCAGCGGCTGAGTTACCCCCGCTCGCGCGGCTATCAGTTCGGCAACAATGTCGAGCTCAACGATGCCTATCTGGCCTTGCTGCGTGGTGATCTCGACCATGCGATGGTGAAGGTGCCGCCGGGCACCGCACCCAACGACGCGACGTTCTGGAACCTGTCCTACACCTGGGCTTCGGGTGCCGCGACCTCGACCCTCGGCGACATGGCCGCCTGGGCCAAGGCACTGGTCACCGGGACCCTGCTGTCGAAGCAGCTCCAGCGCCAACGGCTGCAGCTGCTGCCTGGCGCCAATTACGGCCTCGGCATCGCCGAAGTGGTGCCCGGATTTCTTGGGCACAGCGGCGCCGTCAGCGGCTTCCAGTCCGTCATCGGTCACTCGCCGACCTCGCATGCCACCATCGTCGTGCTCGCCAACAACATCATCGGCCCTGATCTGCTGCTGGTCGACGGCCTGCCGGCGGACCGTATGGCGGGCACGATCCAGAGAACCCTCTTTTCGTCCTCGTAGGCGGATCGCTCAAGTCAGTGGGAGTGCCGGCCCGAATTTGTCGGGCGGTTCGGCTCCCCGGCATGTCACACGGACCCGATCGGAGCCGGGCCTCCGAAAGTTCCGTGCGGCATGGGGCTGCACGAGGCCGAACGTCACACTGACCCACGCTGCCGACCTGATTAAGGAACCCTTAATCGACCGGCATAAGTCTACAGTGAAGGCGGCGCAGGATGAGCGACCAACCGGACAGGCGGGAAGGGGCGGTCGAGTTCTACTTCGAGTTCGCGTCGCCCTACGGCTATCTCGCGTCGACCCGCATCGACACCATTGTCGGCGCCTATGACCGCGAGGTCGTGTGGCGGCCCATCATGCTGGGTGCCGCCATGAAGGCGACCGGCACCGGCCCGAACATGAATCTGCCCATGAAGGGCCCCTATCTGCTCCACGACGTGCAGCGCTTCGCCCGCCTCCTCGACGTGCCGCTGCACCTGCCGCCCGTCATGCCGATGAATTCACTGGCCGCCAGTCGCGCCTACTGGTGGATGTTCGACCAGGACCAGGACATGGCGAAGGGTCTGGCCCAGGCGGTGCTGCACGCCCACTGGGGCGAGGGGCGGGACATGAGCACGCCCGAGCAGGTGGCCGAGGTCGGCGAAAGGCTCGGCGTCCGCGCCGCGGACCTCGTCGCCGCCGTCCAGGATCCCACCGTCAAGGCACGCCTCAAGGCCGAGACCGACCGCAGCCTGGAGCGGGGCGTCTTCGGCAGCCCCTTCGTCTTCCTGGGCAACGAGCCTTTCTGGGGAGCCGACCGCCTGGACCAGGTCGAACGCTGGCTCCGCACAGGGGGTTGGTAAGGCACGGGCGCGCGGATCGACCCGGAAAGGGTTCGATCCGCACGCGACCTTGGTGCATGGCGCTAGTCGGGTAGCCTCGGATCGCACTCCACGATCCGACATGTGATGCCTTTGCAGGTCGCCAGTTCCGCGGCTACAGCGGCATAGCCCGCAAGCGCGTCCGCGCGGATGCCACCGGCGATGTTCTTCAACTGGCAGGGGTCTTTCTGCATGTCGTAGAATTCCTGCTCGCCGTCGAGGTAGCGGAAATAGGCATAATGCCTGGTCCGGAAGCCCAGGTATTTCGGAAAGATCTAATCGGTCGAGCCGGCCAGCCGGAGCGGATAGCCGACCCGCCAGCGTGCCGGCAGTTGCAGGGTGAGTTGGCCCTTCAGCGAGCGACCGTCCATGTCCTCCGGGATCGGCAGACCCGCCCAGTCGAGGATCGTCGGGGCGATGTCGACATTGCCGACCAGAGCCAAACTCTTGAACCCGTGCACGACGCCTGGGCCACGGACCAGGAGGACCTGCTTGACCATTTCTTCATAGGGTCCGGACTTGCCGGTGGCACGGTGCTCGCCGAGCAGGAACCCGTTGTCGGATGCGAAGATCACATAGGTGCGCGTAAGTCCGGTCGCCCCGATGGCCTTGAAGACGGCCTCGACAGCCTCGTCGACGGCCTGCAACGAGCGCAACCGTTTCCTGTACGATTTACCTAGGAATGAGAGCTTAGACGTGGTAAGGGGTAGGAGAGACTGAATGTAGTCGGGCTTGTCGCTCACATCGGATTCGTTGCGGGAGGGCTTGTTCGGCAATTGGGTGTTCGGGAACCAGTCCTGATAGCGAAGTGCCGGTGTCGACGGGGAATGAGGCGCTGAGAACGCCAGATAACAGAAATAGGGCACTTTCGCTGCCGCAGCACCCTTGATGAAGGTCAGCGCGCGGTCCCGGTACACGTCGGTGGCGAAGTCGGTGACGGCAGACCCGAATCGCTTATGGGTGCCGTTCTCGTTCACCTGATAGTTGTACTGTCCGTAGAGATCGCCTCCGTCGAGCGCAAACCAGTAGGTCCAACCCGGCGGGACGTGATCCGGGCGCGTCGCGTTGGTGGCCGAGTTCAGATACTTGCCGATCAACGCAGTCCGGTAGCCGGCGGCTTGCAGTATGGTCGCGATGTTTCGGGTCTCGTTGCCGCCCTTGAGAAACTGCGCGTAGTTGTTCGTCAGTACCTTCGTGTTCTGCGTGTACTTGCCCGTGAGGAAGGTAGCGCGGGATGGATCACACAGCGAGACGTTCGCATAGTAGGCGTCGAACGTGACGCCCTGTTGGGCCAAGCGTGCCAGCGTGTGCGGCATGTAGGGGAGGTCGTCGGCGTTCATGTCGTCGGCGAGCAGAACGACCACGTTGGGTCGTGCCGCCGCTTCGGCAGGCGTCGCCCAAGCGCAGATTCCGACTATCACTGCCGCAACTAGGGAACATGCCAGAAAAGCTGCTCGCAGGTACCTTGCCCAGAGCACCATGGTAGTCATGGTCGTGCTCCGACTTAAGATATATCGTTGAGATGGTCATGAGTGTCGAAATATCAATGCTAGAACTCGTCACGTCACTCGCAAACAAAGGGAGTAGCCTCTAGATACCCATTCTTGGTCAATAGCTTAAGATAACATGAGGCAACTCGGGCGGCTGGTCCGTTCTGGCGACGGTTGACTTAGGGTACCGGGGTAGGCGGAAGCCAAGTGCCAGTGCACCGGAATAGCCGATGGTTTGTGCCCCAGCCACTTACCCGAGATCACGCTACGTCTCGGCCGGCAGTAGGAATTCAGTCGGGTAACCGCGGATCCCTGTCCAGCATGCGGCAGGTATCGCCCCGGCACTTCGCCAGATCGGTGGCCACCGCGGCGTAACTCGCCAGCGTTTCCGGCGGGAGTTCGCCGGCAAGATTGGACAGTTGGTAGGGATCGGCCACCATGTCGTAGAACTCCTGCTGGCCGTCGGCATAGAGGAAGTAAGCGTGGTGGCTCGTGCGGAAGCCCATGAATTTCGGATAGATGAGGCCGGTCGTGCCCCACTGACGAAGCGGATAGCCGATGCGCCATTCCGGGGGCGGGTTCTGGCCGAGCCATCCGGCGAGCGAGCGGCCGTCGAGGACGATGGACGGCCTCACGTCGGTCCATTCCAGGATGGTCGGAACGATGTCTGCATTGCCGGTCAGGGCACCGATGCTGAGGGCTTGGCCTATGGCCGGTCCGCGGATCAGCAACGTTTGCCGCACCATCTCCTCATAAGGCCCGGACTTTCCGGTCGCACGGTGCTGGCCCAGAAGATACCCGTTGTCGGAGGCGAAGATCACATAGGTGTTCTGCAGTCCGATATCGCCGATGGCGTCGATCACGGCCGCTACGGCCTCATCAACCGCCTGCAGTGACCGCAAGCGCTTACGATACTGCGTCTTCAAGGATGAGAGCTTGAGAGTTGTCAGTTGCGGCAACGCCTGGATGTAGGCCGGCTTGTCGCTCACGTCCGCTTCATTGAAGGAAGGCGGTGTCGGCAGGGCCGTGCTCGTGAATGTCGTTGCATAGCGAAGCGGTGGTGTCGAGGGGGAGTGGGGTGCGTTGAAAGCGAGATAGCAGAAGTAGGGGACACCGTCGGCTGCCGCCGTTCTGATGAACTCGATAGCGCGGTCGCGCATCACGTCGACGCCATAGTCCTCCTCCGCAGTGCCGAAGACCTTCGTCTCGCCATTGTCGTTGATCTCGTAGCCGTACTGCTTGTAGATGTCACCGTTCTGCAAGGCGAACCAGTAATTCCAGCCAGGTGGTATGTAACCCGAGGGCATCGGGCGAGGATAGGCGTTCATGTACTTGCCGATGAGGGCGGTACGATAGCCCGCACCGTTCAGCCAGTAGGCGATGTTCCGGTACTCGTTGGGAGCAGCCACCCACTGCGGATGACTGTTCGTGTTGACGCGGGTGTTCTGAGTGTAGCGACCGGTCAGGAAGGTGGCGCGGGCCGGACCACAGAGCGACACGTTGGTGTAGTAGGAGGTGAACTGGACACCCTGTTGTGCCATGCGCTCGATGGTGCGCGGCATCACGGCCAGATCATCGGTGTTCATGTCATCGGCAAGAAGTACCACGATGTTCGGTCGTTCTGCTGCCACCGCGGCAGTGGACGGTGCAAACAACACGCCCACCGCTGTCAGAAAGACGCAAAGGTTGAGCAGCACCGCTATGCTGAACGTCTTCCGCGACATCAGAATTATCCTATAGATATTTTGTATCAATGTTACCACCGCGAGCGCTGAAATCAAAACCGATTCTTGCTTGTAGGGTACGTCGAACCGTCGCAGCGCCGGTTCAGGCAGCTGCTGCGGATATTGTCGGAAAATGTTAGGCCACGGCGTCGAGACTGGAACCGCTCGGCTTCGGAACGGGTCCAGCATCGGGCACTACGTCATGCGGGCCGTTTCCTCTACGCTGTCGATGTGCTCATTGCCGAGCAGTACAGGAGATCGCTTTTGCACCTTGTCGTCCGTGCGCCGTTGGCTACCGATCGCGAGCGCTGGGAGCTCCTCTGGTCGGCCTATCTGCGCTTCTATCGCGCCCGCCTCGACCCGGCGGTGACGGATGCGACCTGGTCCCGGCTGGTCGACCCCACGCAGCAGCCGCACGGGCTCGTGGCCGAATTGGACGGCCGCCTCGTCGGCTTCGCGCATTATCTGTTCCACCGCTCGTCCTGGCAGGCGGAGGAGAGCTGCTACTTCGAGGACCTGTTCGTCGCCGAGGACGTGCGCGGCAGCGGGATCGCACGCCGGCTGATGCAGGCGGTGTTCGATGCCGCCGAGGCCGCAGGAGCCGCCAAGGTCTACTGGCTGACGCAGCAGTTCAACGCGCCGGGCAGGGCGCTCTACGATACGCTGGGCCGGCTCACCTCCTTCGTCGTCTACGAGCGCTGAGCCGGCATTGGACGGTCGCGATCCGACCCGGTAAGCAGGATCGGGCAGGAGGCCGCCGCCGATGAGCGTTCTGGAGACCCGGGTCAACACGCGGAGCGAGGGCTTCCGCCGCAACGTCGCGCGCATGGGCGAGATCGTCGCCGACCTGCGTGCCGAGGTGGCGAAGGCGTCGGCCGGCGGCGACGCTGCGGCCCGCGCCAAGCACACCGGCCGCGGCAAACTGCTGCCGCGTGACCGGCTGGAGCGCCTGCTCGATCCGGGAGCCCCGTTTCTCGAACTGAGCCAGCTCGCCGCGCACGGCATGTATGGCGGCGAGGTGCCGGCGGCCGGCATCATCACCGGCATCGGTCGCGTCGTCGGCCGTGAGTGCGTGGTCGTCGTCAACGATGCTACCGTGAAAGGCGGCACCTACTTCCCGCTCACGGTGAAGAAGCATCTGCGCGCGCAGGAGGTGGCGGGTGCCAACCGGCTGCCCTGCATCTATCTCGTCGATTCCGGTGGCGCCAACCTGCCGAACCAGGACGAGGTCTTTCCCGACCGCGAGCATTTCGGCCGCATCTTCTTCAATCAGGCGAATCTCTCGGCTATGGGCGTGCCGCAGATCGCGGTCGTCATGGGCTCCTGCACGGCCGGCGGCGCCTACGTCCCGGCCATGTCCGACGAGGCCGTCATCGTCCGCGAGCAGGGCACCATCTTTCTCGGCGGCCCGCCATTGGTGAAGGCGGCGACCGGCGAGGTGGTGACGGCCGAGGAACTGGGCGGCGGCGATGTCCACACCCGTATCTCCGGCGTGGCCGACCACCTGGCCGACGACGATTCGCACGCGCTGGCCATCGCCCGCCGCATCGTCGCCAGCCTGAACGCCGAGAAGCGCGTCGAGATGGACCTGCGCGCCCCGCGCGAGCCGCTCTATGATCTGGACGAGCTCTGCGGCATCGTCAGCGACGATCTCCGCCAGCCCTTCGACATGCGTGAGGTCATCGCCCGGCTCGTCGACGGCTCCGAACTCGACGAGTTCAAGCCGCGCTATGGGGCCACGCTGATCACCGGCTTCGCCCACCTGTTCGGCTATCCCGTCGGGATCGTCGCCAACAACGGCATCCTGTTCAGCGAATCCGCGCTGAAGGGGGCGCACTTCATCGAGCTCTGCTGCCAGCGCCGTGTGCCCTTGCTTTTCCTGCAGAACATCACGGGCTTCATGGTGGGGCGGAAGTATGAGGCCGGCGGCATCGCCAAGGACGGGGCGAAGCTCGTCCACGCCGTCGCCTGTGCCGCCGTGCCGAAGCTCACCCTCATCGTCGGCGGCAGCTTCGGTGCCGGGAATTATGGCATGTGCGGCCGCGCCTTCGACCCGCGCTTCCTGTGGATGTGGCCGAACGCCCGGATCTCGGTCATGGGCGGCGAGCAGGCGGCCTCTGTGCTTGCGACCGTGCGGCGCGACGGCATCGAGGCCAAGGGTGGCACCTGGCCCGCCGAGGAGGAGGCCAAGTTCAAGGAGCCGATCCGCGCCCAGTACGAAGCGCAGGGTCATCCCTACTACGCCACCGCGAGGCTCTGGGACGACGGCGTCATCGACCCGACGCAGACACGCATGGTCTTGGGCCTGGGCCTCTCCGCCGCCTTGAATGCGCCGATGCCGGAGACCCGGTTCGGCGTGTTCCGGATGTGAGCCGATGACCGACGCACCCGTCGTCCTGACCCGGATCGAGGCCGGCATCGCCCGCGTGACGATGAATCGGCCGGAGGTCCACAACGCCTTCGACGAGGCTCTGATCGAGGCGCTGGCGACCACCTTCGGCGCTCTGGGTGCCGATCCCGCGGTACGGGCGATCACGCTGACAGGTGCCGGCAAGAGCTTCTCGGCGGGTGCGGACCTCGGCTGGATGCGGCGTGCCGCAGGCTATGACGCCGAGCGCAACAGGGCCGACGCGCGGGCGCTCGAAGCTATGCTGCGGACCATCGACGAGTGCCCGAAGCCGACGATCGCGCTGGTCAACGGCTTGGCGCTGGGCGGCGGTGTCGGCCTCGTCGCCTGCTGCGACATCGCGCTTGCCGTCGAGACGGCGCAGTTCGCCACCACCGAGGTCCGCTTCGGCATCGTGCCGGCGACGATCTCGCCCTTCGTCGTCCGCGCTATCGGCGGCCGGCAGGCGCGCCGGTACTTCCAGACCGCGGAGAGGTTCGACGCGGCGACGGCGGCACGGATCGGGCTCGTCCACGAGGTCGTGGGGGCGGACCGCCTGCCGGCGCGTGGTAAGGAGCTTGCGGCCGAGTGCCTGAAGGGTGGTCCCGAGGCATTGGCCGAAGCGAAGCGGCTGGTACGGCTCGTCGAGTCGATGCCGCAGGGAGGCAGCCTGCTGGCCGAGGCCACGGTCGGCATCATCGCTGAACGACGGGCATCGGCCGAGGGACGCCAGGGCATCGGCGCCTTTCTCGACAAGCGGAAGCCGGGCTGGCTCGCCTGAGGGGGGCTACCCCGTCGACCGCCGCTTCGCCTCGTCCCTGATCGCCGCCGTCAGCTCGGGGCTCGACGCCGCGAGCCTGCGGAAATCGGCGACGTCCAAGACGAGGAGGGAAACGGGCGTCTCGGTGACCACGTCCGCCGTGCGCGGTCCCCCGGTGATCAGGGCCATCTCGCCGAAGAAGCTACCGGTCGGCAGTCGGATCGCCCGGTCGGGCAACTGCACGCTGACATTGCCCTGAGCGACGAAATACATGCTCGTACCCTGCTCGCCCTTGCGCACGACCGCACGGCCGGCCGGCAGGTCGAGCGGCCGCAGCAGGTGGACGATGTCGGCGATGGTGCGGGCCTCGAGGTTCTGCAGGAGCGGTACGCGCGAGACGAGGTCCCAGCTGCGCAGGAAGATCTGCCGCCGGCTCTCCTCGGCAAAGCCCGTGGCCAGGATGCCGGCCCAGAGCGCAAAGCCGGCGATGCCGCAGATCATGACGATGCCGGCCAGGATCTGGCCCGAGGTCGTCACGGGAATGCGATCGCCATAGCCGGTCGTCGTCAGGGTGACGATCGACCACCAGAGGGCCGACGGGATGCTCGAGAAGGCGTCGGGCTGGTCGTGCCGCTCCAGCAGGTAAGCGAGGGTACCCGCCGTCAGCAGCACCATGACGAAGCCGATGAGCACGCCGACCAGGGCGCGGTGCTCGTTGCGGATGACGAGCCCGATCACCTGCAGCGCCGGCGACAGGCGGGCGAGCTTCAGCAGCCACAGCATGCCGGCCAGACGGGCATCTGGAAGGCCGACGCCCGCCAGGAGCAGGAGGGGAATAGTGACGACACCCGCGACATCGGTCACGCCGCCGATCGTCGACAGGTAGCCACGGCCCGCCCGTCGCAGGCGGAGGACGATCTCGGCCGCGAAGACCGGGAGGATCGCGAGCACCACGCCGTTCACGAGCGACAGAGCGCCCGGCGAGAGGTCGGGCCGCGTGCCGAGCACGACGGCGGCGAGGCCGATGCCCACGATCAATGCGTAGGGCCAGCCTTCGAGAAGGGGCTGCAGCAGATCGGCCCTGCTCCTGGCCGCATCGTCCGCCATCTCCGTTCCGCCCGACGGCCCCCCTTCACCACGCCGGCTGACGGCGGCAGCCAAAGACGCTATCCCGGTGTTTGGCAAGGGAGGCTGACCGTCCGGGTATGATCCGCTCGCTCCTGATCGCGAACCGTGGCGAAATCGCCTGCCGTATCGTGGCGACCTGTCGCCGGCTCGGCATCCGTACCGTCGCCGTCTACTCCGACGCCGACCGCGACGCCCGCCATGTCGCCCTGGCCGACGAGGCGGTCCGGCTGGGACCGGCACCGGCTGCGGAGAGCTATCTCGTCGTCGACCGCGTGCTCGATGCCGCCCGCCGTACCGGCGTGGAGGCGATCCATCCCGGCTACGGCTTCCTCTCCGAAAGTTCGGCCTTTGCACGTGCCGTGGGCGAGGCGGGTCTCGTCTTCGTCGGCCCGCCGCCCGAGGCGATGGAGCGGATGGGCGGCAAGGCCAGCGCCAAGGCGGTGATGGAGCAGGCCGGCGTACCGCTGGTGCCGGGCTACCACGGCCACGACCAGGACGACCGCGTGCTCGCTGAGGCGGCCGCACGCACCGGCTTTCCGCTCCTCATCAAGGCCGTCGCGGGCGGCGGCGGCAAGGGCATGCGCGTGGTCCGCGAGGCCGGCGAGTTCGCCGATGCGCTGGGTGCGTGCCGGCGCGAGGCCAAGGCGTCGTTCGGGGACGACCGGGTGCTGCTGGAGCGGCTGATCGAGCAGCCGCGGCACGTCGAGGTGCAGGTGTTCGCCGACAGGCACGGCGGTGCCGTCCATCTCTTCGAGCGCGACTGCACGCTGCAGCGGCGGCACCAGAAGGTCGTCGAGGAGGCACCGGCGCCGAGCCTGCCGGACGAGGTACGGAGTGCCATCGGGCAAGCCGCCGTGCAGGCGGCACTCGCCGCCGGCTACGAGAACGCCGGCACGGTCGAGTTCCTGCTGGCACCCGACGGGTCGTTCTACTTCATCGAGATGAATACGCGCCTCCAGGTCGAGCACCCGGTCACGGAGGCCATCACGGGCCTCGACCTCGTGGAGTGGCAGTTGCGGATCGCCGCGGGCGAGCCCTTGCCGCTGCGCCAGGACGAGATCCGCCGGGTTGGGCACGCCTTCGAGGCGCGACTGTATGCGGAGGATCCGACCAAGGGCTTCCTGCCCGCGACCGGCCGGCTGCACACTCTCCGTTTCCCGACCGATGCGAGGATCGAGACGGGTGTGCGCGAGGGCGACACCGTCACGCCGTTCTACGACCCGATGATCGCCAAGATCATCGTCCACGGCCCAGACCGTGCCGCGGCGCTACAGAGCCTCGCGAGCGCCCTCGACGCGACGATGGTCGATGGTGTCGCCACCAACCTCGGCTTCCTGCGCGGGGTCGCCGCGGCACCGGCGTTCCGCGACCTGACGATCGACACCGGCTGGCTCGACCGCGAGGGTGCCGAGACGCTGGCCGCCGCACCGACGGTCGACACGGACGTCCTGCTGCGGGCGGCCCTCGCTACCGTGGCGCTCAGCGTTGCGCGGCCGTCGCCCGAGCCGCAGCCCGGCACCGACTGGACCTCGCCCTGGCACCGCCGCGACGCGTGGCGGCTGAACCAGACGCCCCGCGGCATCGTCCGGTTCGTCCTCGGTAGCGAGCGGCACACGGTGATCGTCGAGGGTACCCCCGCCCGATACGAAGCGCGCCTCGGCGAAGACGTCCTCGCCGCCCGCGCCGGCGTGGAAGGCGAGCGCGTCTGGCTCGAGATCGACGGGCACCGGTCGAGCTTTCCGGCGCGGATCGTCGGCCGCGACCTCGTCCTCACCCTCGACGACCGCCGGATCGTCATCGGCCTCGACGATGCCCGGTTCGCCGCCCGTGGCCAGGAAGAGGACCAGGGCCTTTTCACCGCCCCGATGCCGGGCAAGGTCACCCGCCTCCTGGTCGCCGTCGGCGATCGCGTCGAGAAGGGCCAGACGCTGGCGATCCTCGAGGCCATGAAGATGGAGAGCCGCTTCGACGCGACACGTGCCGGCACCGTGACGGCCATTCACGTCGCCGAGGGCGAGCAGGTGGAGGAGGGGACAGTGCTCCTCGACCTTTCGTCGGACGCCGATGCGTGATCGACCCACTGATCGGCGTCCCGCCCACCGTCACCATCGTCGAGGTCGGTCCGCGCGACGGCCTGCAGAACGAGCAAGGTATCGTGCCGCTGGCGGCAAAGATGGCGCTCGTCGAGGCACTGGGCGAGGCGGGCCTGCCCGTGATCGAGGCCGGCGCCTTCGTCTCGCCGAAGTGGGTGCCGCAGATGGCGGACAGTGCGGCCGTGCTGGGTGGCATCCGCCGCAGGCCGGGCGTGCGCTACCCCGTGCTGGTGCCCAACCTGCAGGGGCTGGACGCCGCCCGCGCAGCCGGTGTGGGCGAGATCGCCGTCTTCGGTGCCGCGTCGGAGACCTTCTCGCGAAAGAACATCAACTGCTCGATCGCCGAGAGCCTGGACCGGTTCCGCCCGGTCGTCGAAGCGGCACGAGGGGAGGGCATGCGCGTGCGCGGCTATGTCTCCTGCGTCGCCGGTTGCCCGTACGAGGGGCCGATAGCACCCGCCGCGGTCGCTGGCGTCGCTTCGGCCATGTTCGCGATGGGCTGCCAGGAGATCTCGCTCGGCGACACGATCGGGACCGGCACACCCCGCACCATTGCCGCCATGCTCAACGCCGTCATGGCGGAGATCCCCGTGGCGGCGCTCGCCATCCACGCCCACGACACCTACGGACAGGCGCTCGCCAACGTGCTGACGGCGCTGGAGCTCGGCATTTCCGTCGTGGACAGCAGCGTCGCCGGACTCGGCGGCTGCCCCTACGCCAAGGGTGCCTCGGGCAATCTCGCCACCGAGGACCTCGTCTACATGCTGGACGGCATGGGTGTGCGGACCGGCGTCGATCTGGATGCCGTGCTGCGCGCGGGTGCTGAGATCAGCACCGCGCTGGGTCGTGCCCCGGCCAGCCGGGTCGCTCGTGCGCTCACTTCGACGCCGCCGCGATGAAGCGTGCCGGATCGATCGCCACCAGCTTCACATTATTGAGCCGCGGGTCCTTCTGTTCGAACGCCGTGAAGTAGAACCGGCCGTATTTGTCCCAGGCATCGAAGCCGTAGAAGTCGAGTTGGGCCAAGCTCGGCTCGAGATTGCCCATAAATCCGATCTTGGTCGACACGCCCGTGATGAGGTTGAAGCTGAAGAAGTAGCCGCGGCGGGACAGGATGTAGGCCGTGTGCCGGTCACTGGTGACGTGGAACACCCAGGTCGCGCCGTACAACTCGTCCTGCAGCTGGCCGATGCTGCCGAGATAGGCGAAGGTCGGCGTGCCGCTGGCTTTCTCGCCGTAGCGATAGACATGACCGACATTGTCCATGAGGAAGCATTGGCGAGGGCCGTCGAAGCATTGCGAGGTGTCGATCGCCCGCTGATCGTGCAGCTTCCAGCCGGTCATCTCGCCGAAGCCGGTCGTCGGATCCCAATAATGCACGTGGTTGAAGATGGCTGGGTCGTAGGGGGCGCCACCGCTCGCCGTGTTGGAGCCGGCGGTGAAGTAGACCCGACCCTTGCTACTCGTCCAAAGCGTGCGGGCGGGGTACACGAAAGGACGCCCGTAGGCGGGTCGTCCGAGCTTCGTCGTGACGCCGGTGCCGATGGTGTAGCGGTACAAGTCGCCGGTTGGCGCCATCAGCCCGTAAAGCTTCGAGCGAGGCCGATCGGCGACGAGGCTGATGAGCCCGCCATGTACCGCACCGAGCTTTCCCGGTTGGTTCGCACTCAAATCCTTGAAGGTCCCCGCCACGGTGTCGTAGCGGAACCAGTGGAAGCCCCGACGCTGCAGATAGGTGTCGTCCAGCAGCGACCAGTCGAGATTGGCGACGTAGACCTTGCTGCCGACCCAGGCGGGCTTGGTGTGGAACTTCTCGATCGGCTCGCCGACCTCGAGATTGTTGGCCGCAGCTGCGGCGGTTCGCGCGTCGCCGACATAGGTGAGCCGGGGGCCCGGTACTGTCGCCGTGCCGGATCCGACCCGGTAAAGGGCGGCGTTGTCGATATGGTTCATGCCGCCGACGATGATGCCACCGTCCGGCAGGCTGCTTGCACCCGACCAGCTCTGGTTGGGGTGAAGGCCGTTCGGCGTGTTGGGCAGTACCCAGTACCATAGGCCGTCGAGCACACCCGACTGGCGCGGTGTCTGGGGTGGGGTCGCTGCGGCCACCGAGAACGTCGCCCCGAGGAGCAGGGCTGTAGCCAAACCGACGCATGACAACCGTCGGCGGGCTGCGCGGTGAATAGCGGTGCGAACGTGCATGCCTGGACCCCCCAATCCACCCAGAGCCAGAATTTCTACTACTTTAAAGGCGGATTTGAATTTGCACCATACGCCGTAGCGCGCACCCGTGACCGACGCGGTCAGTGGACGATCTTGAGCCCGGCGATGCCGGCCAGGATGAGGCCGATGCTGACGAGGCGGGCGACGGTGGCGGCCTCGCCGAAGAGAAAGATGCCGAGGATCGCCGTCCCGATCGTGCCGATGCCGGTCCATACGGCATAGGCGGTACCGATCGGCAGCGTCTTCAGCGCCAGGGCCAGGAGCCAGATGCTGGCGATCATCGAGGTGGCCGTCAGGACGGACGGCACGAGCTTGGTGAAGCCGTCGGTGTATTTCAGGCCGATGGCCCAGCCGACCTCCAGCAGGCCCGCCAGGAAGAGTATCGTCCACGCCATGGGAGCCCCCGAGCCGGTGCCGCAGAGCCGACGGCAGTGAGGCCCGCCGTGTCTCGGGTCAAGTGCCCGCTGCGAGGTCGCGCAGCATCGCGGTCACCCATTCCAGCGCCGGATCCCCCGCCGATCTGCGATGCGTCACGGCACTGACCGTGAAGCCCCGAACCGGCACCGGCGGATCGAACACGAGCAGGCCCAGGGATGCCGCGTAAGCTTCGATGAAGCGGCGCGGCCCGGTGACGATCAGGGAGCCAGTCGCCGCTGCGGCCAGGGCCGGAAAGAAGGTCGGCACCACGAGGGCGACCCGCCGGCCGCGGCCGACCGCCTCCAGGCTGTCGTCGACGGCCCCCCGCGCATCGCCGCCGATCGAGGTGAGGACATGAGGTGCCGCGCAGAAGGCGTCCAGCGTCATGCCGGCCCTGGCGGCGGGGTGGTCGGGCCGCGCCGCGACGGCGAACGTCTCCTCGTAGAGCGTGGCGGCGACGAAGCCCGCCGCAAGACGCGGGAGGTAAGCGATCGCGAGATCCACCTCGCCTCCCTCCAGTGCCGCCAACGCCGTCGCCCGGGCAAGGCCGCGAAAGGTCAGCAGCATGCGTGGTGCTTCTATGGCCATCCTCTGCGCCAGTCGCGGCGCCAGCAGGGCCGTCTCGTAATCGAGGGCCGCAACGGCGATCCCTCGCGCGGACGTCGCCGGATCGAAGGCCGCCGGCCCATTCAGGGCGGACTGCGTGAGCCTGAGAATCGATTGCACGTCCGGTGCTAGGGCCGAGGCGCGCGCCGTTGGTTCGACGCCGTGCGGCCGGCGCAGGAACAGTTCGTCATCGAAGATCCGACGCAGCCGGCCCAGGGCATGACTCACCGCCGACTGCGTGAGGCCGAGCTCCTGCGCCACGGCGGTCAGCTTCCGCCGCCGCAGCAGGGCCTCGAAGACCAGCAGCAGGGTCATGTCGAGCCGCCTGATATTCGTCCGGTCGATATCCTGCATGAGCCGATTTCAGTCGCATCGTCGTCGTGCGCTCCCTACCACGGCGACGGACGGGAACGGGAGCAGGCGAACGATGCGCATCGCGGTGATCGGGGCAGGCAATGTGGGCCGGGCGGTTGGATCGAACTGGACGCGTGCCGGGCACGAGGTTCTCTACGGCGTTCGCGACCCCGGAGCGGACAAGAACGCGCCGATTCGCGCTGCCGGCGGTCGTGTGACATCCTCGGCGGAAGCGGCGGCCGAGGCCCATGTGGTGGTTCTGGCCCTTCCCTGGACCGGGGCCGAAAGCGCCATCAAGGCGCTCGGACCTCTCGCGGGTAAGGTCGTGCTCGACTGCATGAACCCGCTGACCATGGGACCGGACGGGCTGGCCCTCGATCGCGGCTTCACGACCTCCGGCGGCGAGACGGTCGCCTCGTGGCTGCCGCAGGCTCGCGTCGTAAAGACGCTGAACCAGGTCGGTGCCGAGATCATGGCGACGGCCGCGACCCTCGCGGCATGCCCGATCATGTTCGTGGCCGGCGACGACGCCGACGCCAAGGCGACGGCCTCCGCTCTCGTCGGCGATCTCGGCTTCGAGGTGCAGGACGCCGGCGTCCTCCGGCAGTCGCGCCTGCTGGAGCCGATGGCGATGCTCTGGATCAACCAGGCGCTGTTCCGCGGCCAGGGGCGCGACTGGGCCTTCGGTGCGATCCGCCGTTCTGGAGGTGCCGCATGAGCCTCGACGGCACCACGATCCTCGTCATCGGCGGCACGTCAGGCATCGGTCTCGCCACCGCCCGTCGGCTCGCGGAGGGTGGTGCGCAGGTGACGGTCGCCGGCCGCGATCCGGATCGGCTGCGAAGAGCATCAGCTGAGTTGCCCGCACGCATCCGCGGCGAGCAGGTCGACTTCACCGACGAGGCTTCGCTGACGGCACTCTATGCGCGTCTCGGCCGGCTCGACCATCTCGTCCTGTGCGCCTCCAGCGACTCGGCGTGGGGTGCGTTCACAGCGCTCGAGACCGTCGCTGTCCGCCGCTACTTCGACCGCAAGTTCTGGGGCTATTGGTCGAGCATCCGCCTCGTCCTCCCGATCCTGGCGGCGAGCGGCTCGATCCTCATGGTCGGCGGTGCCGCCTCCCGCGCGGCGCTCCCCGGAACCGCGGCCCTCGCGGCGGCCAACGGGGCTCTGGAAAGCCTGACGCGGACCCTGGCGGCGGAGTTGGCGCCGCGACGGATCAACCTCGTCGCGCCGGGCCTCGTCGACACGGATGCCTACGCCGCGATGCCGGATGCCCAGCGTCAGGCCTTCTATGCCGATGCGGCCTCGAAGCTGCCGGTGGGCAGGATCGGCACGCCGGCCGACATCGCGGACGTGATCGTGGCGGTCCTCGCCAACGGCTTCATGACCGGCTCGATCGTCGACGTCGACGGCGGGGTACGTCTCGCCCGTTCCTGAACCGGCGGCACGGCCCTATCGTGGCGGCGACCGCTGCCCGGGACCTGCGCCATGACCATTCTCTCCGACCTGCCGCCGCCGACCGACGAGCCGCTGCGGGCGGCGATCGACGGCACCTACCATGTCGACGAGACCGAAGCGGTTGAGGCCCTGCTGCACGACCTGCGCTTCGACACTGCGACCCGCGAGCGGATCCAGTCGCGCGCGAGGCGGCTGGCCCATCGGCTCCGCTCCGAGAGTGCGGGTGCGGGCGGGGTCGAGGCCTTCATGCACGCCTACAGCCTGGATACGCAGGAAGGCGTCATGCTCATGTGCCTCGCCGAGGCGCTGCTGCGCGTACCCGACGCCGAGACCCAGGACCGGCTGATCCGGGACAAAATCGCGGACGTCGACTGGCAGAAGCGCGTGGCGCGCTCGGAGAGCTTCCTGCTCAACGCCGGCGCCTTCGGCCTCATGCTGTCCGGCCGCGTCATGTCGTGGGGCGAGCAGGGGCTGGAGGTGCCGGGACGCCTCGGCCGGCTCGTCTCCAGGCTCGGCGAACCCGTCGTGCGCGAGGCGATGCGCCAAGCGATGCGCATCATGGGCCAGCAGTTCGTGTTGGGGCAGACGATCGACCAGGCGATCGAGCGCGCCCGCAAGCTGCACGAGCAGGGCTTCCTCTACTCCTACGACATGCTGGGCGAGGGGGCGAAGACCGCCAACGACGCGCAGCGTTATCTCGACTCCTACCTCAACGCCCTGAACTGCATCGCCGCTACGGCACCCAAGGCCGACCTGCTGCGCCGCCCCAGCCTGTCGATCAAGCTGTCGGCCCTGCATCCCCGCTACGAGTTCCAGCACATCCACCGCCTGCAGGCCGAGCTGGTGCCGCGCCTGCGCGACTTGCTGGTCCAGGCCCGCCGGCTCGATGTCGCCATCACCATCGACGCCGAGGAGACCGACCGGCTCGAGCCCTCCCTCGACATCCTGGAGACGCTGGCCCGCGACGAGGCGCTGCGCGGCTGGTCGGGTCTGGGCCTCGCCGTCCAGGCTTACCAGAAGCGCGCCGTGTACGTGATCGACTGGCTGGCAGCACTCGCCCGCAGCACGAAGCGGCGCATTCCCGTCCGCCTCGTGAAAGGGGCCTACTGGGACGGCGAGATCAAGCGGGCGCAGCAGTCCGGGGTCGACGACTATCCCGTCTTCACCCGCAAGATCGCGACCGACGTCTCCTACCTCGCCTGCGCCAAGCGCCTCCTGGATGGCGGCGACCTGTTTTATCCCGCCTTCGCCACCCACAACGCGCACACCATCGCCGCCGTCGTCGAGATCGCCGGCAACCGCCGCGGCTTCGAGTTCCAGAAACTGCACGGCATGGGCGACCCGCTCTACCGCGAGCTGGCCGCGGTCGAGGATGTGGGCGTGCCCTGCCGGGTCTATGCGCCGGTCGGCAGCCACAAGGAGCTGCTGCCCTACCTCGTCCGTCGTCTGCTGGAGAACGGAGCCAACAGCTCCTTCGTCCACCAGGTCGTCGATCCCGAGACCAGCCTCGAGGAGCTGATCGCCGATCCCGTGCTGCGCCTCGCCAAGGTGGAGCCGAAGCCGCACCCGGCCATTCCGCGCCCCTCGCAGCTGTTCGCGCCGAGGCGCAACGCCGCCGGCTTCGACCTCAGCCAGCGCAGTGCGGCCGCCGTGCTCCGCGCCGAGCTGAAGTCGGCGCTCGCCGAGCCGCACCGGGCCGCACCATCGGTCGGGCATGGCGAAGCCAAGCCGCGCTCGGTGCTCAACCCCGCCGACCGCCGCGAGGTCGTCGGCGAGGTGATCTTCGCCGATGCCGCCGCCGCCGACCGTGCGCTGGCTCTGGCGCACAAGGGCTTTCCCGGCTGGGCGGCGACGCCCGTCGACACCCGAGCCACGATCCTGGAGCGCGCCGCCGATCTGTTCGAGGCCGAGCACGGGCTGCTGATCGGCCTCTGCATCAAGGAGGCGGGCAAGACGGTAGTCGACGCGCTGGCCGACTGGCGCGAGGCGATCGACTTCCTGCGCTACTACGCGGCCGAGGCGCGCCGCCTCATGGGCCAGCCGATCGAGCTACCCGGACCCACCGGCGAGTCGAACCGGATGACGCTGCATCCGCGCGGCGTCTTCGTCGCGATCAGCCCCTGGAACTTCCCGATCGCGATCTTCACCGGCCAGGTCGCGGCAGCACTCGCGACCGGCAACAGCGTCGTCGCCAAGCCCGCCGAAGCGACCTCGCTCCTGGGCGGGGCCATCGTCGGCATCCTGCACCGCGCCGGTGTGCCGGAAAACGCCCTGGTCCATCTGCCGGGCGAGGGCGGGGTGCTGGGCCCGCTGCTCGTCGCCGACCCGCGCACGGCGGGTGTGGTCTTCACCGGCTCGACGCAGACGGCGCGCGCCATCAACCGCGCCATGGCGGCGACCGACCACCCGATCCGCCCGCTGATCGCCGAGACGGGCGGCCTCAACGCGCTGATCGTCGACAACACCGCCCTGCCGGAGCAGGTCGTCGCGGATGCCGTCGAGAGCGGCTTCCGCTCCACCGGCCAGCGCTGCTCGGCCCTGCGTATTCTGGCCCTGCAGGAGGAGATCGCGCCCAAAGTGGTCGAGATGCTGGAGGGTGCGATGGCCCAGCTCCGCGTCGGCGATCCGGGCCAGATGGAGACCGACGTGGGCCCCGTCATCGGCGAGGAAGCGAAGCGCAACCTCGTCCGCCACATCGACGAGATCGCGGCCCATGGCCGCCTCGTCTACGCATGTCCGCTCGACGACCGCCACGTGAACGGCAGCTTTGTCGCCCCAACGCTGATCGAGATCGACCGCGTCGATCGCCTTGTCCGCGAGCCCTTCGGCCCCGTCCTGCACGTCGTCCGCTGGCACGGCGACCGCCTCGACGAGACGATCGACGCCGTGAACGCCTCGGGCTTCGGCCTCACCTTTGGCATCCATTCGCGCATCGACGACACGATCGACCACGTCACCGCCCGGATCCGGGCCGGCAACATCTACGTCAACCGCAACATCATCGGTGCCGTCGTCGGCTCCCAACCCTTCGGCGGCGAGGGCCTCTCAGGCACCGGCTTCAAGGCCGGCGGCCCGAACTACCTGCTGCGCTTCACCACCGAGCGGACGCTGACGGTGAACACGGCCGCGGTCGGCGGCAACCTGGCGCTGCTCGGGGCGCTGGAGGACGGATCAACATAGCCGCGCGGGTTGCCGTCGCTTCGCTCGTCTGGTGACAATGGGTGTGGCGCCGCTATCATCCGAACATGTTGTCCCTCGGCGATCCTCTCTCCATCGCTCGCGCCCGCATCGCCGAGGAGTCGGAACAGCGCACCGGCAGACTTGATCTCTCCGATCTCGACTTGCTGAGACTTCCCGACGAGCTGCTTCAGCTGCAGCATTTGCGCGCGCTCGACTGCTCGTACACGCAGGTTGCCGATCTGGGACCGCTGGCCGGGCTCACCGCCCTGCAGCAGCTCGACTGCAGGGAGACGCCGGTTGTCGATCTGGGACCGCTGGCCGGGCTCACCGCCCTGCAGCAGCTCAACTGCGAGTCCACGCCGGTTGCCGATCTGGGACCGCTGGCCGGGCTCACCGCCCTGCAGCAGCTCGACTGCAGGGGGACGCCGGTTGCCGATCTGGGACCGCTGGCCGGGCTCACCGCCCTGCAGCAGCTCGACTGCAGGTCCACGCCGGTTGCCGATCTGGGACCGCTGGCCGGGCTCACCGCCCTGCAGCAGCTCGTCTGCGGGTTCACGCCGGTTGCCGATCTGGGACCGCTGGCCGGGCTCACCGCCCTGCAGCAGCTCAACTGCGAGTCCACGCCGGTTGTCGATCTGGGACCGCTGGCCGGGCTCACCGCCCTGCAGCAGCTCGACTGCTCGGGGACGCCGGTTGTCGATCTGGGACCGCTGGCCGGGCTCACCGCCCTGCAGCAGCTCGTCTGCAGGTCCACGCAGGTTGCCGATCTGGGACCGCTGGCCGGGCTCACCGCCCTGCAGCAGCTCGTCTGCTGGTCCACGCAGGTTGCCGATCTGGGACCGCTGGCCGGGCTCACCGCCCTGCAGCAGCTCGACTGCTCGGGGACGCCGGTTGCCGATCTGGGACCGCTGGCCGGGCTCACCGCCCTGCAGCAGCTCGACTGCTCGGGCTGCTGCCTACAGTCCCTGCAACCCGTGCTCGACCTGCCGAGGCTTCGAGAGCTGGTGCTATTCGAAGGCGAAGTGGCAGGACTGCCGGCGGAAATACTGTCTGACTCGGAGGGCGCAAACTGTCTTGATTCCGTTCGTGCCCACCTCGCGGACCTGGGGAGCGAGGCTGTCACTATCGACGAGGTGCGCGTTCTCCTGATCGGCAATGGTCGGGTCGGAAAGACTCAGATCGCACGCTGGCTCGCCGGAGAGCCGTTCGAGACGGCGTGGAACTCGACTCACGGAATCTCCGTCAGGACCGCGTCACTGGGCGACGACGGTCCGACCCGTCTCCTGATCTGGGACTTCGGCGGGCAGGATATCTATCATAGCACGCACGCGCTGTTCCTGCGAACCCCGGCCATTCTCGTCGTCGTCTGGGCCAAGGCGGAGGAGCAGCTCGCCGCTTACGATCACGACGGCCACAAGTTCCGAAACTTTCCGGTCCGCTTTTGGATCGACCTCGTCAGGCACCAGGCAGACCCGCGCAGCCCCCTCCTCATCGTGCAGACCAAGTGCGACCGCCCCGAACAGGAGGTCGCGCACCCACCGGTGCCGCAGGAGGCGCTCCAAGGTTTAGGCTATGCTGCGCCGTTCAGCATCAGCGTGAAGGTGGGATACGGCCTCGGCACGCTGCGTGAGAAGCTGCGCCGCGCCGTGACCATGCTGCGAAGGGATCGACCCGGCGACATCCGGATCGGGGCCGGTCGGTTGCGGGTGCAGCGCCGGCTCGAGGCGCTGCGTGAAGCGGACCAGGCGCTGCCGACCGCCGAGCGCAAGCACCGGCTCGTCGAGCGAAGCGACTTCGAAAGAATGTGCGAGGAGGAGGGCGGCGTCAGCTCACCGCTGGAGCTGCTGAAGTATCTCGACGCGAACGGGACGGTGTTCTACCGCCAGGGGCTTTTCGGCGACCGCATCGTCTTCGACCAGAGCTGGGCATTCGAGGCCATCTACGCCGTCTTCGAGCGGACCCGGGCGTATGCCACGCTCCGGCGCCTACGAGGACGGTTCACACGGACGGACCTCGCCAACCTCGTCTGGCAGCAGCACAGCCCCGATGATCAGGACCTGCTGCTGAGCATGATGCAGTCCTGCGGCATCTGCTTCCGACATCGGACCCTCGAAGGCCCCGAGGGCGAGGAGATCGAGTACATCGCGCCGGAGCTGCTTCCGGAACGCGACGAGATCGGCTGGTCGTTGGCATCGATCTGGAACGAAGAAGGTCCGACGCAGGAAGTGGATTTCAGGTACGGTTTTCTCCACGAAGGCCTGATCCGCCAGGTCATGTCGACGATCGGAGAAACCGCGGGCGCCGAACCCGTCTACTGGCGCGGAGGCCTCTGCGGCTATGAGCTCGCCACCCGAAGCCGGCTGCTGATCGAAGAGGAGCGGTCGCCGGACGAGTGGCACGGACAGATACGCATCCGCACGCAGGGCGGCGACATGGCGCTGCTGCTCGAAAAAGCGGTCAGGATTGTCGAGCAAGCGCAGCAGAAGCTCGGTCTCGTCCCCGAGCGAGTTGCAAGACCGACGGCTCCTATACTGCACGCTGAAACCGAGTCACTGGTGCACCGCCGCGCATCGGAACTGCAGATGGGCCAAGAGAAGCCGGCCAGGCGCGAATGGTATGTCTCCTATGCCTGGGGCGACGCAACTCCCGCCGGCAAGGAGCGCGAGAAGGTCGTTGACGATCTCTGCGGTGCCGCGGCGGCGCGCGGCTTCGAGATCATACGCGACAAGAACATTCTCTCTCTTGGCGAGAAGATCTCTCGCTTCATGGGACGGATCGGTGGCGGCGATCGGATCTTCGTGATCCTCAGCGACAAATACCTGCGTTCCTCGTTCTGCATTTACGAGCTGTCCGAGATCTGGCGGAACAGCCGCCATGATCCGGAAACACTGCTGGAGCGTGTGCGCATCTACACGCTTGGCGATGCTGAGATTTGGTCGCTACGCGGACGCGCTGGATACGCCAGATACTGGGACGAGGAATACAAGGCGCTGGAGGCCGACCAGCGCTATCTCGGCGAGCGCGACCTCATCGCCCATCGCCGCATGAAGCAATTCACACTGATTGTCGGCGACATCCTGGCGACGTTCGCGGACATCGTGCAGCCCCGCAGCTTCGACGACCTCGTCAAGTACGGCTTCGACGAGACCTGAGAGCGCGCGGTCCTACGGCCGCTCGAACGGCACCCGGAGCAGGCACTGGAACTCGCGGGCGAAATCGACCGAGACGCGGGCGTGGACCTTGCCTTGGCGGTCGAAGAAGCGGCCGGCGCGGATGGGGAAGACGCCCTCGTGCCAGATGTTCGGGTGGATGTAGAGGCCCCTGGTCCCGTCGCACCAGAAGGCCACGAAGTGCTCCGGCCTCACGTCGTCGCCCGGCAAGGCGAGGGGTACGAGGAACGGAGTGCCGTCGAGCGGGAAAAACAGCTGGCCGCCATCGGGGTGGTAGTTGGCGTGCCAGAGCAGGACCTGGGTCGGCGCGTCGGTGCTGTCGGGTGAAGCTTCGCCCGGGTCCTTCGACCAGCCCATGAGATAGTGGCCTCCGACGGCGTTGTTGCGGCCGTAGAGGATGTCGCCCCGCCATTCGAACTCGAACAGGCCCTCGGTGACGCCGCCCTCATCGCCCGTGTCCGGATCCACCGGCCGCCAGCCCTGGGCCGGCCAGCGCACGATCTCGATGGTGTGGTCGCGATCCTCGATCAGGTAGCCATAGCCGGCGAGGCTGGCGTCATTGGCCTCGACGATCGGGATCGTCACCTGTCGCAAGCCGGCCGGGACGCCCGGGTTCAGATAGTCGGGAGCCGTTTGCAGGGTGGTCATCTTGCCGGTCCGCTTCGCTGCCTCAGCGGCGATTGGCAGATGGCCGGCGACAGTCGCGTGACAGGGGTCTGGAAAAGAAAAAGCCCGAGGGCCCTACCTTGCGGCGTTTCCCTCGGGTTCTAATGCTCAGCCCTCAGCGCACGTGGATATGCCTCAATCTGCGGTTTGATTTTGTGAGAAAACTCACAAAGTCCCCTATTGGTATTAACTCATATGCGTAAGATCAGTCCTCGACACTCAACTCCTGGTCGACAGTGCGGATAATTCGAGGATCCCATTCGAGCAGCGAGGTTCGCTTTTCCGGATAGTCGAAGGCGTGCAGGAAGTAGCGGATGGCATTCAGCCGTGCCCGCTTCTTGTCGTCGGACTTGACGATGACCCAGGGCGAGTCGGCCGTCGACGTGTAGAAGAACATGTCCTCCTTCGCCCTGGTGTAGTCTTCCCAGCGCATCTGGCTCTCCATGTCGACCGGCGAGAGCTTCCATTGCTTCAAGGGATCGTTGATGCGGCTGTCGAACCGGCGCTGTTGCTCCGCTTTGCTGACCGAGAAGTAGAACTTGAACAGCCGGATGCCGGAGCGGATGAGCATCCGCTCGATCTCGGGCACACTGCGCAGGAATTCGCGCACCTCGTTGTCGGTGCAGAAGCCCATCACGCGCTCGACCATCGAACGGTTGTACCAGCTCCGGTCGAAGAACACGATCTCGCCGCCGGCCGGCAGATGGTGGATGTAGCGCTGGAAGTACCATTCCGAGCGCTCGCGGTCGGTCGGCTTGTCGAGGGCGACGACCCGCGCGCCCCGTGGGTTCATGTGCTCGACGAAGCGCTTGATCGTGCCGCCTTTGCCGGCGGCGTCGCGACCCTCGAAGATGGAGACGATCTTCAGTCCCTGCGCCTTGACGTGGTTCTGCAGCTTCAGCAGCTCGACGTGCAGCGGGCTGATGAGCTCGACATAGGCACCGAGGTCGAGCTTGCGGAGCGGGCCCTTGCGGTCGTCGTGCGGACGCCGGGTCGTGGTCCTGCCGGTGACCTCGACGTCGCGTCCCGCGGGCTTGAGGTGAGGTTCCGGCTGAACCCGGCTCAACGCGTCGACCGCGGCACCCTCGCGCTCGAGCACGGCCTCCTGCACCGAGACCAGATCCGTCGTGTCGGCCATCCTGCCCTCCTTGGCAAACAGACGGGAATCCCGCTGTCACAATTCTGGGCAACTCGCCATGATCCAAATCAAGTTTCCACAATCTCGGGTCCTTGCCCGATGGCCGAGCCGATGAAAGGATCGGCTCGCCCCAGCGGAGCCTCCCGTATGCCTTGGATGATCGACGACCTCGACACGCCGGCCGTGCTGATCGACCTGGACCGGGTCGAGAACAATCTGGCCCGGGCGCAGTCCTACGCGGACGCGCACGGCCTGCGGCTGCGGCCGCACATCAAGACGCACAAGATCCCGGACCTGGCGCGGCGCCAGGTCGAGCTCGGGGCGATCGGCATCACCTGCCAGAAGCTGGGCGAGGTGGAGGTGATGGTCGACGCCGGCCTCGACGACATCCTGCTCACCTTCAACGTGCTGGGCCGCACCAAGACGGCCCGGCTGGCGGCACTCGCCCGCCGCGCGCGGCTGACGGTGACGATCGACAATGCCGTGGTCGCCGCCGAGGTGGATGCCGCCATGCGCGACGCCGGTGTGCGGCTCGACGTTCTGGTGGAATGCGACACCGGCGCCAAGCGCTGCGGCGTGCAGACCCCGGAGGAGGCGGCCGCATTGGCCAAGGTCGTCGACGGTCTGGGCGGCCTCCGCTTCGCCGGCCTGATGACCTACCCGCCCCGGGCCTCGACGGGTGCCGTCCAGGCCTGGCTGGCGGAGGCGATCGCCCAGATCGGCCGGGCCGGCCTGGAGTGCCGGACCGTGAGCAACGGCGGCACGCCCGACCTCTACCGCGCGCACGAGGTGAAGGCCGCGACGGAGCATCGGCCGGGCACCTACATCTACAGCGACCGCATGCAGTCCTCATGGGGGTTCGGCAGCTTCGACGACTGCGCGATCCGTGTCCTCACGACGGTGGTGTCGCGGCCCACCGATGCGCGGGCGATCTTCGATGCCGGCTCGAAGACGCTGACCTCGGACCTGGTGCAGGGCCAGGAGGGCTACGGCTATGTCGTCGAGTACCCGCAACTCGTGCTCGAACGGTTCAGCGAGGAGCACGGCCATGTCGACTGCTCGGGGTCGAACGCGCGGCCGCGTGTCGGCGAGCGCGTGACCGTCATCCCGAACCACGCCTGTGCCGTCACCAACATGCACGACGTCGTCTACGGCGTGCGCGGCGACCGGGTGGAGCGGGCCTTCCGCGTCGAGGCTCGCGGCAAGGTCCAATAGGCCGGAGCGTCGACCGATCAGGACGGGCGCAGCCGCACTCGCACTTCTGCTGCTGGCGGCCCCGGCGGCCGCCGAGCCATGGGTCGTCGACTCCGCCGGCTCGGCCGTGCGGTTCCGCAACGAGACCTTCTACGGGGTGGTCGACGGCACGCTCGGCTCCGTGACGGGCATGCTCGACATCGATCCCGATGCGACGCGGCTAAACAGCCTTCGGATCTCGGTTGCGGCGGACGAGCTGTCGACGGGTAGCCTGCTGGAGGATCGGGTTCTCCGCTCGGCCGCCATGCTCGACACCGGGGCCTATCCGACGATGGTGTTCCAGGCGGGGCCGGTCGCGGCGGCCGCACGTGTCGGAAGCTCGATCACCGGCGATCTGTCCTTGCGCGACGCGCGGGGCAAGCTGACGGTCGCGGTGACCGAGGTCGAGCACGTCGCCGACGATCTTCGGGTCCGGGCCACCGGCGGGTTCTCGCGCAGCGCCTTCGGCATCACGGCGTTCGAGGGCCTCTCGCAAGATCGCGTCGATCTCGAGATCGACCTTCGGCTGCGTCGCGCCGGCCCCTGATCAGGTGGCCGGCGGACGGTAGGCATAGGCCGGGAAGTTCGGTCCCGCCTGCTTCCAGCCGCGCTTCTGCAGGCAGTCCACGAGCGGGGAATCGCCCGGGATGAGGAAGGCGCCGAGGCCGTCGTCGTAGTGGAAGGCGCCGACATTGCCCATCGAGCGGCAGAATTCGATGTCGGGCAGGCCGGTGAAGGCCGGCTGTGCCGTCGGAGTGGGGCCGTCGCCGCTGCAGGCGGCCAGCAGCAGAAGGACGGTCGACGCGGGCAGAACTGTCTTCACAGCCGCGCCAGCCGCTCGGTCAGTAGCTCGAAGAAGCCGTCGGCGTCAACCTCGTTGATCACGGTGGCATTGAAGGGCTCGGGCTTGCGGCCCCACCAGTCGACGAGCGTGCGGCCGACGCTGTGCGTGCCCTCGGTCTCGATGTCGACGCGGCAGCGCTTCCCGTTGAACAGGTCGGGCCGCATCAGGAACGCGATCACGCAGGGATCGTGCAGCGGTGCGCCCGGGATGTGGTACCTTTCCTTGTCGTAACGATTGTAGAACTCGAGCAGGCCGGCGGCGGACTTCGCGACATGGGTGCCGAGCGCTTCGATACGCGCCAGACGCGCCTCGGTGACCAGCGCCTTGTGCGTCACGTCGAGCCCCAGCATCGTGATGGGCGCCCCGCTGTCGAACACGACCTTCGCCGCGTGCGGATCGACATAGATGTTGAACTCGGCGGCGGGCGTCACATTGCCGAGTTCCATCGCACCGCCCATCAGGACGATCTCGGCCAGCCGCGAAACGATCGCCGGCTCCTTGATGATCGCCAGCGCGACGTTGGTGAGCGGTCCGGTCGGGCAGAGCGTGAGGCTGCCCGGTGGGCGGCTCATGATCTCGTCGATGATGACGTCGACGGCGTGGCCGTCGGCCACCGGCATCGTCGGGTCGGGCAGCGGCGCGCCGTTGAGGCCCGATTCACCGTGCACGTACTCGGCGGTCTCAAGCGGGCGCAGGATCGGGCGCGCGCATCCGGCGTGGATTCGCAGATCGGACCGTCCGGCCAGTTCCGCGACCTTGCGCGCGTTGGTCGTGGTGAGCGCAAGCGGCACATTGCCGGCGACGGTGGTGACCGCCACGAGGTCGATCTCGTCGGGCGAGCCAAGCGCCAGCAGCAGGGCGATGGCGTCGTCCTGTCCGGGATCGCAGTCCAGGATGATGCTCGTGCGCGGCAAGGGGCCTCCTATGGCCTGTGGCGGACCTGATTGCAGCCGTGTCGTTCAGCGCTTAGCCTTGCCTATAGCATGCTCGGCAGAGCACAGACTTGGAAGACGCACCACGTCAAGCCGAGAGAGCAGGGATGGTTCATTGCCGCAATGCCATTGGGACTGCGGTACGCACCAGGAGCTACCCGGCTCGCTGCTCTCTGCGTCTTCGCTGCGGATCTGCCGATTAAGACCGCTCGATGACAACCGTGCGACAAGTGCCGGGCCCCAGGGCCCGATCAATCCGGAGATGAACTCATGCTGACCCGCCGCCGCCTCCTGGGCACCACCGCGATCACGGCCGCTGCTGCGGCCGGCTGGGTACCGAGGCCCGCCTTCGCGGAGGAAGTGCTGCGGATCGCCACGATGGGCGAGCCCAAGAGCCTCGACCCGCACTTCGTGTCGGGCACCTGGGAGAACATCATCGTCGGCGACGCCTTCATGGGCCTGATGACCGACGATTCGAAGGCGGTGCCCATCCCGGGTGCGGCCGAGAGCTTCACCGTCAGCGACGACGGTCTGGTCTACACCTTCAAGCTGCGCGACCATAAATGGTCGGACGGCACGCCGGTCAGTGCCGAGGACTTCGTCTTCGCCTTCCGCCGGATCATGGATCCGAAGCTGGCGGCCGAATACGCGTCGATCCTCTATCCGATCAAGAACGCGGAGGCGATCAACGGCGGCAAGGAAGCCGATCTCACCAAGCTCGGGGTCAAGGCGGTCGACGACAAGACGCTCGAGATCACACTGGAAAATCCGACCGGCTACTTCCCCGAACTGATGACGCACTACACCTCGTTCCCGCTGCCGCGGCACGTGGTGGAGAAGTTCGGCAACGACTGGGTGAAGCCCGGCAACATCGTCAGCAACGGCCCGTTCCGCATCGTCGAGTGGACGCCGAATGCCCAGGTCGTCGCCGAGAAGAACCCCGAGTTCTACGATGCCGCCAATGTCGCGGTCGACCGGGTGATCTACTACCCCGACGAGGATCGCAACGCGGTCGCCAAGCGCTTCCGTGCCGGCGAGATCGACTGGGTCGACGACTTCGCCTCCGAGCAGATCGACTTCTTCAAGAAGGAGCTGCCGGAAGAGACGCACATCGCACCCTATATCGGCGTCTATTACTACGTCATCAACAACAAGCGGCCGCCTTTCGACCAGCCCGAGGTGCGCCGCGCTCTGAGCCTCGCGGTGGATCGCGACGCGATCACGGGCAAGATCCTGCGCACGGGCGAGATCCCGGCCTATGGCGTGGTGCCGCCCGGCACCGGCGGCTGGGGCGACGGCTACAAGCCCGACTGGCTGTCGATGGACTTCAAGTCGCGCCAGGACGAGGCGCGCAAGCTCCTCGCAGCGGCTGGCTTCGGCCCCGACAAACCGCTGAAGGTCGAGCTGTCCTACAACACCAGCGAGAACCACAAGCGCATCGCCGTCGCCGTGCAGGCGATGTGGAAGGCGATCGGCGTGCAGGCGGAACTCGTCAACCGCGAGGTCAAGGTCCACTACGACGTGCTGAAGGAGAACCAGTTCGACGTCGCCCGTGCGGCCTGGGTCGCCGACTACAACGATCCGCAGAACTTCCTCTATCTGCTCGAGACGCGGACGGGCGTGCAGAACTATGGCCGCTTCAGCAATCCCGAGTTCGACGCGCTGATGATGGCGCAGGCGAAGGAGCGCGATCAGGCGACCCGCATCGACCTGATGAAGCAGGCCGAGCGGATCGCCATGACGGCGGACGCCTGGATCCCGATCTACTACTACGTCTCCAAGGCCCTCGTCTCGACCAAGCTCGAGGGCTACGAGGACAACCCGAAGCATACCCACCGCTCGCGTTGGGTCTCGTTCAAGGGCTGACCCCAGATGGGCCAGCACGTCCTGCGTCGGCTGGCGATCGGCCTGCCGACGCTGCTGCTCATCGTCACGATGAGCTTCTTCATGATGCGTCTGGCCCCGGGCGGGCCGTTCGACCAGGAACGGCCCCTGCCGCCCGAGATCAGGAAAAACGTCGAGCAGGCCTATCACCTCGACGAGTCCCTGGTGCAGCAATACGTCCGCTATCTGGGCGGCGTCGTGCGCGGCGACTTCGGCCCGTCCTACCGCACCAAGGACTTCACGGTGACGGAGCTGCTGGCCGAGGGCGCACCCGCCAGCTTCAAGGTCGGCTCGCTCGCCGTGCTGCTGGCGACGGCACTCGGCCTCACGGCCGGGATCATCGCCGCCCTCAAGCACAACAGCTGGATGGACTACGGCGTCATGGCATTGGCCATGGTCGGCATCGCCATCCCGAACTTCGTCATGGCGCCGCTGCTGGCGCTCATCTTCGGCGTGTATCTCGGCTGGCTGCCGGCCGGCGGCTGGGGGCACGGCGCCCTGCCGTTCCTCGTCCTGCCGGTCGTGTCCCTGGCCCTGCCGCAGGTCGCCCGCGTGGCCCGGCTCACCCGCGGCTCGATGATCGAGCAACTGAACAGCAACTATGTCCGCACCGCCCGGGCCAAGGGCCTGCGTGAGCGCATCGTCGTCATCCGCCACGCGCTCAAGGGAGCTTTGCTCCCGGTCGTCTCCTATCTGGGTCCGATGACTGCCGCCCTGGTGACGGGCTCGGTCGTCATCGAGACGATCTTCAGCATCCCCGGCATCGGCCGCTACTTCGTGCAGGCGGCGTTGAACCGCGACTACACGCTCGTGATGGGTGTCGTGATCGTCTACGCGGCGCTGATCATTGTGCTCAACATGCTGGTCGACCTCGTCTACGGCTATCTCGACCCCAAGGTTAAGGCCGGCTGATGCTGGCCAATCCCTACAACGACGCGCTGGTCGCCGCCGGTAAGATCAAGGGCCGCTCGCTCTGGCAGGACGCCTGGGGGCGCCTCCTGCGGAACAAGGCGGCCGTCGTCTCGATGGTGCTGCTGGCGATCATCGCGCTGGGTGCCGTCTTCGCCCCGTTCCTCAGCCCGCACCCGTTCGACGAGGTGTACTGGGACCGGATCTCGATGCCCCCGGATTATGCGGAAGGATTCTGGTTCGGCACCGACAATAACGGCCGCGATCTCTTCGTCCGCATCCTCTACGGCGCTCGCGTCTCGCTCGCCGTCGGCATCGCCGCCACGCTCGTCAGCCTGATCATCGGCGTCATCTACGGAGCGACGGCGGGCTTTCTCGGCGGGCGCACCGACGAGCTGATGATGCGGTTCGTCGACATTATGTATTCGCTGCCCTTCATGTTCTTCGTCATCATCCTGATGGTCGTCTTCGGTCGGAACATCGTTCTGCTGTTCGTGGCACTCGGTGCCGTCGAATGGCTGACCATGGCCCGGATCGTCCGCGGCCAGACGCTCTCCATCAAGCGCAAGGAGTATATCGAGGCGGCGCACGCGGCCGGGGTGAGCAACGCGCGCATCGTGCTGCGCCACATCATCCCGAACCTGCTGGGGCCGGTGATCGTCTACGTCACGCTGACGGTGCCGGAGGTCATCATCACCGAGAGCTTCCTCTCCTTTCTCGGCCTTGGCGTGCAGGAGCCCTACACCTCCTGGGGTGTCCTCATCTCCGAGGGGGCGGGCCAGATGGAGAGTGCCCCCTGGCTGCTGATCTATCCGGCAGCCTTCCTCGCCGTGACGCTCTTCTGCTTCAACTTCATCGGCGACGGTCTCCGCGATGCGCTCGATCCGAAGGACCGCTAGATGAGTGCCGTCCTCGAGGTCGACCGCCTGACCACCCGCTTCGAGACGCCAGAAGGCGAGGTCGTCGCGGCCGATCAGGTGAGCTTCGAGATCGGCCCCGGCGAGAGCCTCGGCGTCGTCGGCGAGAGCGGCTCGGGCAAGACCCAGATCTTCATGTCGGTCATGGGCCTCTTGGCCAAGAACGGCCGTGCCGACGGCTCCGTGCGCTACCGTGGCGAGGAGATCCTGAACCTCCCGTCGGACAAGCTGAACCGCGTCCGCGGCTCGAAGCTGTCGATGATCTTCCAGGACCCGATGACCTCGCTGAACCCGTATCTCACGGTCGGGCGGCAGCTCACCGAGGTCCTGATGACCCACAAGGGGGCGGGCAGGGCGGCGGCCCGCGACGGGGCGATCCGCATGCTGGAGCTGGTCGGGATCCCCGAAGCCGGCAAGCGGCTCGACATGTACCCGCACGAGTTCTCGGGCGGCATGCGCCAGCGCGTGATGATCGCGATGGCGCTGCTCTGCGAGCCCGACCTCCTCATCGCCGACGAGCCGACGACCGCCCTCGACGTCACCGTGCAGGCCCAGATCCTGGAGCTGCTGGCCCGCCTCAAGGACGAACTCGGCATGGCGATGGCCCTCGTCACCCACGATCTGGGTGTCGTCGCCGGCGTCTGCCAGCGCGTGCTCGTCATGTATGCCGGCCGGATCGCCGAGGTGGCGCCGGTCGACCGGCTCTTCGCCGATCCGCAGCACCCCTACACCCAGGGCCTCCTGCATTCGATGCCGCGCCTCGACCGCCCCGACGAGGACCTGACCACGATCGCCGGCCAGCCGCCCAACCTGCAGGCCCTGCCACCCGGCTGCCCCTTCGCCGACCGCTGCGCCTACGTCTTCGACCGCTGCCGCACCGAGCGTCCGGCCCTTCGCGAGATCGCCCCCGGCCGCTTCAAGAGCTGTCATCTGGAGCATCTGTCGTGAGCGCCGCTTTGCTTTCCGTGCGGGACATCCGGGTGCATTTCATGATCCCGGCCGGCAGCTTCCTGCGGCCGCGGGAGATGCCGCTGAAGGCGGTGGACGGGATCTCGTTCGATCTCCGCGCCGGCGAGACACTGGGCATCGTCGGCGAGTCGGGCTGCGGGAAGTCGACCCTCGGGCGGGCGGTGCTGCAGCTCATCCCGCCGACATCGGGGCAGGTGGTCTGGCTGGGCGACAACCTCGCCGGCAAGTCGCCGCACGAGATGCGGCCCTTCCGCAAGGACATGCAGATCATCTTCCAGGATCCGCTGGCGAGCCTCGATCCGCGCATGCCGGTTGGGGAGATCATCGCCGAGCCGCTGCGCACGCACGAGCCGTCGCTGCCTCGCGCCGAGGTCCGCAAACGGGTCGAGGCGGCGATGGCCGAGGTCGGCCTGCTGCCGCAGATGATCAACCGCTACCCGCACGAGTTCTCGGGCGGCCAGTGCCAGCGCATCGGCATCGCGCGGGCGATGATCCTCCGGCCGCGGCTCGTGGTCTGCGACGAGCCCGTTTCGGCACTCGACGTCTCGATCCAGGCCCAGATCGTCAACCTGCTGATGGACCTGCAGCGCCAGCACGACCTGGCGCTGGTCTTCATCAGCCACAATCTGGCGGTCGTCCGGCACATCAGCCACCGGATCATGGTGCTCTATCTCGGCCGACTGATGGAGCTCGCGGACCGCGACAGCCTCTATGCCAGGCCGCTGCATCCCTACACGCAGGCCCTGATCTCGGCCGTGCCGATCCCCGATCCGGCCCTGGAGCGCCAACGGCAGCGCATCGTGCTGAAGGGCGACCTGCCGTCGCCGCTGGCTCCCCCCTCCGGCTGCGTCTTCCGCACCCGCTGCCCCTATGCGACCAGGATCTGCGCCGACGAGGTGCCGGTCACCGAGACCTCGCACCCCGGCCACGAGGTCGCCTGCCACCACTGGCGCGAGGTCGCCAGCCGCGGGTGACGAGAAGGGTCGCCTTCGGGATCGAACTGAAACAGGCCTGATCGACACTGCGCGGCGTGCTCCTGGATGCGGAGAACGCCGATGGCAGGCCTCGCACCCGTCATTCCCTGGTTCCTCCTGATGCTGCTCGGTGCCGGAGCCGCCGTCGCGGGTGAGGTGAAGCTCGGCGATACCGTACGCAGCGGCATCCACACCGAGGCCGAGCTGGAGTCGGACCCTTTCGGCTACCGTGTCGTCTGGATCGATTGGGACTCGGCTTTCCGCCAGAGCGATCTGCGCCTCGGCGACCGTATCCTGGGTGTCGACGGCCAGCGCTACACGCGGGACGGCTACAGCCTTCACCAGGCGATCGGCGACTATGCCGAGCCTGCGTTCTGGGCCGCGCGCGGGGCCGGCGAGGGCACCGAGGCCACCCTGATCGTCGAGCGCGACGGTGCAGAGATTCAGGTGCCGGGACAGGTCCGCGCCGAGCGCTTCTATTGGGACGATGCGGGTCGGCGGGCGATGGACGTCAGCGGACCGGAGCGCCTCGGCTCAGAGGGAAGCCGGTTCGGGTCCTCCTGGGCCGCCTGGTACGAGGGTCTGACGAACGGGATGTCGGGTTCGTTTCCCTTCATTCTCGACGGCGGCTGGGAACGCTCCTCCTTCAACAACCGCAAGGAGTTGGAGGCGATGCTCGGACAGAAGCAGCGGGTCGAGTACCTCGCCGCCACATATCCCGGCACCTTCGCCGAGACCGTCCGCGCCGACTGGCTGCGCGTGGTCGACGATCTGGACGGCGAGGCCGTCACCCTGCAGGACGATGCTCTCGCCTACCGCACCCGGGCCGAGCAGTTGCGCGGGACGGTGCAGCAGCATGCACGAGAGTCGGTGGCCGCCTTCGAGACCGCCCTCGGAGGAAGGCTCGACCGGGGTCTCTCCGGCGGCGGCATCGACGGCCTTCGCAAGGCCCATGTCGGCCGCGTCGTGCGCGTCGACGGGCTCGCCTACCGCAACCTGATCAACGACCTCGACAAGACCTTCATGGTGGCCGGAGACGCGCGCGGGGGTGTGCTGCTGCTGGATGCCGACACACCGGAGATGGACGCGGCGTTCACCGCCCTGCAGCGCTACCGGACCCTGGTCGATCCGGGACTCGCCGAGCGGTTCACCGTCTGGATCGAGGTGGAGGACAAGCCGCGCATCGTCACCTGGCGCGGCGACCCGGCGATGGGACTGCTCGGGCGGCTCGCAGCACTCGGCGCCGGCGACGACGAGGTGTTCATCGACGCCCGGCCCGAGCCGGCACAGGTCGTCTTCGCCGGCGAGCGCGAGACGAAGGTCGAGCCGAGCTGTGCGGTTCTGGCAGGCGATCCGCCGGAGGCGACGATCCGGTGCATGGTCGCCTCGATCAAAGCCGGCGACCGGACGACCTGGGAGAGCCTGTTCGCCGAGTGGCGCTTCTACGGCTACGGCTCGCGCGATACGCCCCTCTACGATCCGGACTACGGGCTGCCGTCCGGCGCTTATGAGCCCGATTGGGAGAGTTCGCGGAGGCAGATCATGGGTCCTGTGCTGGATGCCCGGGTGGCGCGGGTTGATCCAGTCCGCCTCCTGCACGAGCCCGCTCCCGGCGATCCGGTGCCCCGCATGGAGGGCGTACGCGTCGTGCTCGATCATGTCGGCCTCATCGACGGGGCGCCCCGCACCTTCACCAACCTCGAGGTCAACCGCGTCTGGCGCCTGCAGCGTCGGGACGGCGGCCCCTGGAAGATCGCCGATGTCCAGCATCTCTGACCGGTTCCGGCTCGCGACGCTGACCCTGGCGCTGCTGGCGATCCAACCCGCGGCGGCACAGGCGCAGTACAAGACCCGCCTCGATCAGCTCCTGCCGGAGATCGATGTCTTCACGCTGCCGCCGCTCGTCCAGCAGCTGAAGCAGGACGTGACGGGCGAGTTCGCGAAGCGGTCCGACGCCCTGGCGGACTCGATCGACGACTATCTCGAGCCCGACGACCCGCGCCCGCTGCAGGAGGGCTGGCTCGCCTTCCAGCAGAAGCAGGCCGAGGAGCGGACCAAGGCCTTCGAAGGCATCTACGACCGGGCCGAGGACTTCCTCGAAAAGGCTGGCGTGCCGGACTCGCCGCCGCACCCGGCTCTGCAGTGGATCGCCCGCGTCCGGCAGGAGCAGTTCGAGGTGGCAGTCGCGGTGAAGTCCATGCCGCTGGCGAGCCTGCGCGATCTGCTCACGGCCAAGCGCGACCTCTACGAGCAGTCCTTCAAGAACATGGAGGGCGAGCAGAGTGCGCTGGAGTCGGCCGACAACGACATCGACCGGGCCGGCAAGACGGCGCGCGAGGCCATGCTCACCGCCTGTACGGACCTGCGCCGGGTGAAGACCGAGGCCGAGCGCGACATCTCGCGGATCGCCACCGGCGTCATCGCGGCGCTGACTGCCGAGGACGCCGACGACGTCGCCGACGATCTGGAGAATCAGTCCGAGCGGCTGGCGGGCGACATGAAGCTGTTCGCAGCGCGGGTGGGCACCGGCCTGTCGCAGGTGGCCGACGTGCAGGATCGCGAGAAGGCCACCATCCAGATGGTGCTGGCCAAGCGCGACGCCGTCCGCACGGTGACGACGGCCTTCGACGAGCGCTGGGCCGAGACGGCCGTCAACGATGAGTTCGACGAGGCCGAGGACGCCGTCGACGCCATCCGGACGGACGGCGACCGCAAGGACCTCCTGGCGTTCCTCGACGCCGCCCGCGATCCGATCGAGGAGCATCAGGAGGATTTCGAGGAGGCACGCGAGCGCTTCGTCGACCGCTTCAAGGGCATCTTCGTCCCGCCTTTCGATAACGCCTCCAGCGAGCGCTTCGCCGAGTTCGAGGATTGGCTGCATTGGGCCGACGATGTGCGCGCCTGTGCGCCCTCCGACATCCTCGCCAACATCACCGCGAGCTCGGCCGCGACCTGGGGAGCCAAGCCGTCCCTCGTGGCCGATCCCGCGGCGCGTGAGGTGATCGAGCGGGCGTATCAGGACAGTGGGGTGACACTCGCCTCCGCGATCCACGACGCCGACGAGCCCGCGAAGGCACTGACGGAGTTCGCGACCCTCAAGGATCGGCGCCAGATGCGGGATGATCTGAGCCGAGGATCGTGATCCGAATAGCATAGGTCTAAGATCCTATCAGAGATCCTTCTCCATCGCAACCACGGCCACCTCGCGACCGTCGGCGAGGAGAGTCGTGGTCGTCTCGACCTCGCGGTAGCCGTTGCGGCGGTAGAAGGGGTGACCGCTCATCGTCGCTGTCAGGACCATGCGGTGGTAGCCGGCGGCGGCGGAACCCTTTTCGGCAGCGTCCAGGATCATGCGGCCGATGCCGCGCCTGGCGTGGTCGGGATGGGTGAACATCGCCCGGACGCGTGCCGGCTCCCTCGCGGGATCGAGGATGGCATCGTCGCCGGGTGCCATGGCGGGTCCGGCATGAGTGCGCCGGCGGCGGCTCCAGCCGCCACAGCCGACGAGGAGCTCACCGTCCTCGACAAGGAAGAAGCCGCCGTCACCGATCAGGTCCGGATCGGGGATGCAGATGGTGGCGAGAGCCGACTCGATCTCGTCCGGCGTGTAGTAGCCTTCGCCCAGGCGGCGCATCGAGACCAGCATCAGGTTCTGGATCCGGGGCGTGTCCTCCGAGCGGGCGGGGCGCAGGGTCAGGCTCATGTCGGGTTCCGTGCGTGGTGATGCCGGGGGCGGAACAGTTGCGGCCAGCGCAGGCCCATCGCGGCCAGCAGGACGAGGCCCATGCCGGCGAAGACAGCGATGGCGAGGGGTGCTCCGGTGCGGTCGGCGAGGTAGCCGGCGAGGATGAAGCCGAGCGGTGCCGTGCCGACGGCGACCATGACCCCGCCCATGACGATCATCCGGCGCGAGGACGGCACCAGGGTCATGGGCATCGTCGCCTGCATGGCACTGAACCCGCCCATCCCGAGGCCTACGAAGAGGAGGGCAGGATAGGCGAGAAGGGTCACCGGTGCCGCGGTGAAGGCGATCAGCGCCAGAAGAAAGAGGCCGGCCGACCAGGTCAGCGTGGGAACGATCCAGGGCAGGCGGACGAAGCGCATGGCGATGAGGGTGCCCAGCACCGAGCCGATGCCCTCGCCGGTCATGAGAAGGCCCGTGCCGGCGTCGCTCAGGCCCAGCGACTGGCGGCCGATGACGGGGGCCAGCGCCATGTAGGGCAGGCCCAGCAAGTTCACGACCAGCGTAGTGAGGAGCAGGCCGACCAGGGCGACGTCGGCGAAGAGATATCGGCCGCCCTCGCGGACCTCGCGAAGCAGATGGGCGCGAGGTGGTGGCGGCGGGTCGGTGATGGGCGTGCGCAGGATCAGGACGAAGCCAGCGAGGTAGAGGAGCGCGTTCAGGACGAACACGCCGCCGATGCCCACACCCGAGAGCAGCGCACCGCCCAGTGCTGGGCCGAAGATCCGGGTGGCGTGGGAGGTCATCATGTCGAGGCCCATGCTGGCGGACGCATTGTGCAGGCCGGCGGCATCGGCGAGGGCACTGCGGCGCGCGGTGGCCTCGAAGACCCAGAAGACGCCGCTGGCGAGAGCCGCGGCGCCGACGATGACGGGGTTGAGCAGATTGGCGAAGGCGAGGACGGCCACACCCGTGTCGACCACCGCGAGGCCGCCATGGACCGAGAGGAGGAGGCGCTTGCGGCCGACGCGGTCGGCGACGCTGGCGGCCGTCGCCCCTAGCAGCAGCAGCGGCAGGAAGCGCATGAAGCCCATCAGCGAGACGATCAGCGGCGAGCCCGTCGCCGCCAGGGCCCAGAGGCCGAAAGCCAGCAGCCCCAGCCAGCGCACGACGCCGGCACCGATCCCGGCCAGCCACAGGCGGCGCGCCGCCGGCAGGACCAGGACGGCCCGGATGCCGACGGCCGCCGTGCTCCCTGTCCCGACTGGCCGCTCGCTCATGGCCCCTCTATAGGACGCGCCGGCGCCACAGAACGACGGGCAGGGACGCATGACACGGCACGACATCGCGGTGATCCCGGGCGACGGCATCGGCCGCGAGGTGGTTCCGGAAGGCCTGCGCGTGCTGGAGAAGGCCGCGAGCCGCTTCGGTCTCGGGTTCGTTTGGCACGAGGTCGACTGGAGCTGCGCCTATTTCGAGCGGCACGGCCGCATGATGCCCGAGGACGGGCTCGACCGGCTGGCGACGTCCGAGGCGATCTATCTGGGTGCCGTCGGCTGGCCGACGGTCCCCGACCACGTCTCGCTCTGGGGTCTCCTCATCCCCATCCGGCGCCGCTTCGAGCAGTACGTCAATCTGCGGCCCGTCCGCCTGTTCGACGGCGTGCCCTGTCCGCTGGCCAACAAGAAGCCGGGCGACATCGACTTCTGGATCGTGCGGGAGAACTGCGAGGGCGAGTATTCCGAGATCGGCGGCCGCCTGCACGCCGGCACCGAGCGCGAGCTCGTCGTCCAGGAATCCGTCTTCACCCGCCACGGCACCGACCGCATCCTGCGCTTCGCCTTCGAGCTGGCGCGGAGCCGGCCGAAGAAGCATCTCACCTCGGCGACGAAGTCGAACGGCATCATCCACACCATGCCCTACTGGGACGAGCGCTTCCGCGCCATGGCGGCGCACTATCCCGACGTCCGCACCGACCAGTTCCACATCGACATCCTGACCGCCCACTTCGTGAGCCGACCCGAGCGCTTCGACGTGGTCGTCGGCTCCAACCTCTTCGGCGACATCCTCTCCGACCTCGGCCCCGCCGTGACCGGCACCATCGGCATCGCCCCCTCGGCCAACATCAACCCGGAACGGCAGCACCCTTCCATGTTCGAGCCGGTCCACGGCTCCGCCCCCGACATCGCCGGCAAGGGCATCGCCAACCCCATCGGCCAGATCTGGTCGGGCGCGATGATGCTGGACCATCTAGGTCACCCCGAGGCGGCAGCATCCATCGTCGCCGCCATCGAGCGCGTGCTCGCTTCCGGAAAATCCCTCACCCCTGACATGGGCGGCACGGCCACGACGGCCGAGCTCGGTGCTGCTATCGCCAGCGAGGTCTGAGCCCGATGATCGAACCTCTCCTCGTTCCGCCGGGCGGCGGCGACCGCATCGCCCTCCCGACGCTCGGCATCGAGATGACGGTGCTGATCCCCGCTACCGCCACCGACGGGCAGCTCTGCCTGATCGAGGAGGCCACGGCCCCCGGCATGGGCCCGCCGCTCCACATCCACCGCACCCAGACCGAGATCTTCCAGTTCCTCGACGGCGAGTACGAACTGGCCGTCGGCGACCGGCGATTCCGGGCACCCCCCGGCAGCACCACCATCGTCCCGCCCGGTACGCCCCACGCCTTCCGCAATGTCGGTAAGACGACCGCCCGCCAACGCTTCCTGCTCACCCCCGCCGGCGAGGGCGAGGCGATCTTCCTCGCTTTGGCCGAAGCCATCGCCGCCGGCCGCAGCAGCCCACCCGAGCTCGCCGCCATCGCCGCGCGATTCGGCACCGAGTTCGTGGGGCCGCCGCTGCACGATTGAGGAGGCGGGGGAGCGCACCGCGCTCCCCCGGACCCCCACGGGCGAGTTCGGGAAGGTGGAATCGGGAATGGCCCCGGTCAGCCTTGGATCGGCTGGGGGCTGATCGACATGCGGTGAAGGGGTTGGAAGTGGACGGGTCGGGCTGAAGTTTCGGCGCTCGGCGCGCTTACGACGTGTCGAAGTCGAGATCCCGCACGCGTCTGCCCAGCAGCTTGGCCGTGACGCGTCGGATGTCCCGCTCGGCCTGGGTCTCTATCCGACGCGTCAGTGCCGGCGGTGGTGCGGGTGCGGGGCGTGGCGGTGTCTGCGGCTCGCCTGCGGCGGCTCTGGCCTCCGCTTCGTCCCGCGCCTTTTCTTGCGCCGCGACGATGAGCTGGTCCCGCAGGCGGACGGTGATGCGGTGGCGAAGGGCTTCGAGGTCGTCGTAAGCGCGCGGCGGATAGAGCACCCGCTTCACCTTCGGCGGCGGCTTGGGTGCTTCGGCTTCGGCCGCCTCTCGGGCCGCGCGCTGCTGGGCACGCATGACGGACTTGGCGAGGGTCACGCAGGGATTGCGGGCGTGCTGCAGCTCGCGGAAGAACCAGGCGCAAACCTTGGGATCGCGTTCCTCGACCGACTCGACCAGGATCTTGATCGCGAGATCGCGCAGCCGGCGGAGGATCTCCTCCTCGGGCTGGCCATACATCTCGCGATAGGCTTCGACCATGTCCGGCAGGTCCGGATCGGCGGTGAAGGCGTCGAGCTCGGCGTCGGTGATGTTGAGCTTTGCGGCCGCTTTCGCGGCGGTGGCCCCCAACGCCATTAGCCGCACGAGGCGGCGCTTCTTGCGGCCGGCGCGGAACTCGGGGTCGAGGCGGTAGGGCTGGTCGGTCATTGGGCAGCCGTTCCTGGCCTCAGCAGGCCATCTGAGCCGAGAGGGCCATATGGACGTGCCACGCCCGCAGGCGCACCCGGCGGATGGGGTGGCGGGGCGGGAACGCCTGGCGGCGGAGGGCCTTGGTGTGCATGGACGAGGATCATACTCCTAGAATGGGATAGGAGCAAGGTTCTCTTTGCGGTGGGGTCTTGGGTTCGTTCTGCGTCTTGCGGGCGACGCCGGCGCCATCCTATCATCGAGGGTTAAGCGGCGGAATCGTCCATCTACGCAATCTTGAAGATCGGTCTCGTATATACTAATTCAGCATACGGTCCATGATGCCGCAATTCACCTGGGATCCGGAAAAGGCGGCCGCGAACCGGCGGGCACATGGCGTTTCGTTCGAGGTTGCCAGCCGGGTGTGGTTGGATCCGCTGCACGTGATCCTTCCGGACCGTTGGCAGGACGGTGAAGAGCGATGGCACGCGGTGGGGCTTGTCGGTGCGGCGGCGGTGCTCCTCGTCGTGCATACCTATCTCGATGACAGTGGCCACCTGATCCGGATCATCTCGGCGCGTCGTGCCACCGCTCACGAAAGACGAAACTATGAAGAAGCCTGAAGTGATCGCGTACACGCCACCGCTGGAGTCCGATCCCGAGCACGCCGAGGAGATCCGTCACCTCGGGGGAATGCGGGAGGTCGACGTGGACATCGACGCCATTCCGCCGGCATCGCCCGAGGCCTGGCGCCTGGCCCGCCGGGGACCGGTCACGGGTGCGGAGCTGCAGGAGATGCGCCGGTTCTTCCGACCGGTGAAGGAGCCAGTGAGCATCCGGCTCGACGCCGACATCCTGGACTGGTTCCGCCGCCAGGGCCGCGGCTGGCAGACGGAGATCAACAAGGCGCTGCGCGAGCATATCGGGCGGTCGGAGAGGGACTGATCGAACACGGCGACGTCGAGCAAGTTGGCCGGAGAGCTACGGTGCCGCTTCGAGTAGCTTTCTGCGCTCTTCCCCCAGCCAGCCGATCCAGCCCTCCCGCTCGTTGTCCAGCCTGCCGGTCGCCTGGAACGGTCGGAGCGATTCCAGCGCCTGGTCCAGGGCGGCGATCGCTTGGGCTCTTCGTGTCGGGTCGGTGGCGACGAGGCCACGCGCAATGCCGGCCAAATGGATCACTGGGGTGGTGCGTAGGGGCACATTGTCGGGGTACTTGTTGGCGAGTGGAAGGCTCACGTCGAGAGCCCGCTGCCAGGACTGCAGCGCGGCGGCGTTCTCACCCAGATCTTCCTGCACTGAGGCGATACGCTCCCAGCTGACCGAGAGGTCGCGCTGCCAGCCGGCATTGCCGGGTCGGCGGCCGCCAGCTTCTCACGGATGGCCCGGGCGTCCTCGTAGGCTTTGAGCGCTCCGGCGAGGTCGCCCTGCGCCTCCTTCACGTCGCCGAGCCGCTCCCAGCTGACCGAGAGGTCGCGCTGCCAGTCGGCATTGCCGTGGTCGGCGGCCGCGATCTGCTTCTGCGCTGCGATGGCGGGTTCGCGGCCGCTGCGACTTCGGGGAGGCGACCCTGATCGCGCAGGACATCGACCGAGTAGGTATCCGCCCAAGCTGCCGGGACCGTGTTGCCGGCCTTCTCGGCCGCGGCGAGGGCGGAGCGGTAGGCGTCGATCGCGGCCTGACTGTTTCCCGACTCCCTTTCGAGCCCCGCCACCGAGATCCAGCTGTCGGCGTCTGCCGGATCGAGAGTCGTCGCCTTCCGGTGGGCGTCGAGGGCCTTCGCGCGATCACGGCCCCAGTAGAGGGTGCCGAGATGGCGTGCCGCCTCGGCGGCCTCGCGGTTGGCGTCGGCACCCTTCTTCGCCTTGCGGTCGAGTACCTCCTGGAAAATGGCGGCCGCCTGGTCGCTGTTGCCCTGGGCCAGTTAGTCGAGGGCGGCGGTGACGGTCGCGGTACCGGCCGTGGGGGCCTGCTTCGCCAGGGCGTCGATGGCCTGGTCCTTCGAAGTGATGATCTGGTCCTTGAGGGCGGACTCCGCCTTCGCCCGCTCGACTTCGGCGCGCGCCTGCTCCTTGGCGGCGGCGACGGCGGTCTCGAGCTCCTGCTGCTTCTGTGCGGCCGCAGCGGCGACTTCGGCCTGTCGCTGGTTCTCTCGGTAATGGTCGTAGATGCCGAAGCCGACGAGACCGATCAAGAGGAGGGCGATAGCGAGACCGGCGCCGCCGACCACGACGTTGCGGCTGCCAGTGACGAAGGTGCCACGCGCATCGCGACCGACAACGTTGCTCGGCGGCGACGCGCCGGGTCCGGGCTCAGCGGGAGCGTTGATCGACGCGGTTCCCGTCGCCGGTGACGAAGTTTCCGTAGGCGTCGCCGCCGACCGCGATGCTTCGGTCACCTGTAGCCCTTACGGAGGTCGAACCCGTTCCGCCCGGAGCCTTCTTCGCTGCGGCCTCGGGCTTCGCCTCGCCGCCGCCCTTGCCTTCGAGCTCCACCTTGGCGCCGAACGCCTCGGCGCCGAGCCTGAAGCCGCTATGTCGCAGGAGAAGCAGGGCCAACGCCAGGACGATCGCGATGCCGACCCACCATTGCCATGCTTCCAAGGCCGATCCCTCCATCTTTGCGTACGTGGGGGGCTGAGCAAGAGAAGGAATGCACCCGGAAGTTGACGATCGGCAAGAGGCCAGGGGCAACGAACGGGCCGCTTCTTGACGGCGGCGAGAACTCGACAGCCGGGGCGGAGCGCCCTCGGTTACCCGTGCGCCCCGATCTCCCTCCGCAACCCCTCCAGCCAAGTGATCCAGTCGTTGCGCTTCTTGTCGAGCTTGCCGGCAGCTTGGAGGGGGCGGAGGAGGGAAAGCGCGCGGTCGGTGGCGGCGAGCGCTTCGGCCTTCTTCTCGGGCGTGGTGGCGGCCAGCGTGCGGGCGAGGCCGGCGAGGTGGACGACGGGGGTGGTGCGTAAAGCGGGGTCGTCGGGGAAGGCGTCGGCCAGGGGCTCGCTGACGGAAAGGGCATGGCGCCAGGAGTCGAGGGCGGCCGGCAGATTGCGCGTCTTCTCCTGCATGCCGGCCAGACGCTCCCAGGCGACGGCGAGGTCGCGGCGGAGGCGGGGCTCGTCGGGGACCAGCGCGACGACGCGCTCAGCCGTGCGGCGGGCGCGGTCGTAGGCGCGGAGGGCACTCTCGGGGTCGCCCTGGCTGCGCAGCATGTCGCCCTGGTGCGTGAGGGACACGAACAGGTCTTGCTGGGTGACGGGACTGTCGGGCTCGGCGGCGGCGAACTTCTCGCGGATCTGGCGGCAGGCCTCGAAATCCGTCGCGGCGGCGGCGAGGTCGCCGGTGGCGCGCTTCACCTGGCCCTGACGCTCGAGTGCGACGGCCAGATCGCGCTTCAGGAGCGCGTTGTCGGGGTTGGCGGCGACGAGGCGCTCGCGGATGGCACGCGCCTCGCCGAAGGCCGCGAGCGCTTCCCCGGGCTCGCCCCGCTGGGCCCGGATCTCGCCGATCTTCTCGTGGGCCACTGACGCGGCGCGGGCGATGTCGCCGTCCAGCGGGGTCGCCCGGGCGAGACGCTCGCGCAGGCGCACGGAGGCCGTATAGGCGGCGAGCGCGGCGTCGAGGTCGCCCTCCACCCGATGCAGGTCACCGGCACGCTCCTGGTCGTCGGCGGCGCGGAGCTGGTCTTCGGACGACGTCGTCATGGTCAGGAACCTCGGGCCGTGGCGCGCGGGCACGATGCGGCGACGGGCGGGCGGCCGCAAGGTCGGGCCATGGCGTTCTCGTTCAGCTCACGCTCGGATCCAGGATCCTGCAGCCCAGCGGCTCGAACCCGCGACGGTCGAGTGTGACCACGGTCATGTCGTGGCGGATCGCGACGGCTGCGATCTGGCAGTCGAAGATGGGAGGAACCCGCCCGGCCTTTTCGCCCGCCGCAGCAAGGCTGGCCCAGATGCGCGCCGCGCGTGTGTCCAGCGGTAGTATGCGGTCGGCGAACAGCGGCAGGAAGTCGGCCTCGAACATCGCCACGAGCGCTCGGCGCTTGCGGCCCGCGAGCATGCGCTCGATGCCTCGGGCAATCTCGTAGACGACAGTCGAGGTGAGATAGAGCTGGGGCAGTAGCTGCCGCCGCAGCCAGCTGACTACCTCGCCTTCGGCTGGCTTCAGCAGGGCCGAAGCGACGCTGATGTCGAGGACATACACCCTAGAAACTGGGCGGATCGCGCTCCGGACCCTCGCTCGGACGGACCGACAGATCGAGACCGAGCTCACCCATGCGGCGCAGGGTAGCCAAAAGATCGTCCACCGAACGCCTGTCGGCGAGAGCGTCCTGCAGGATTCGGCGATGCAGCTCCTCGGCCGACAGATTCTGCTCGGCCGCGCGAACCCGGAGCCTGCGCGCCGTCGCGTCGTCCACCTTGCGCACCGTCAAGGTCGCCACGTGGTCTGTTCCCCACTCGAGACAACCGAAAGGTGGGGCTGCAGGGCTGTGCTGTCAATGACAGCACAGCCGCACAAGCTCAGGGCAGGAGCGCGCCGTTCACGTGGGTGAGGACGGCGTAGAGGCTCGTTGTGCCGCAGATGTAGAGGCGGTTGCGCTTGAAGCCGCCGAAGGCGACGTTGCTGACGACTTCGGGGACGAGGATCTTGCCGAGCTTGCGGCCGTCGGGGGCGAAGCAGTGCACGCCGTCGGCGGCACTCGACCAGATGCGGCCGTCTGTGTCGACGCGGAAGCCGTCGAACAGTCCGGCGTCGCAGGTGCAGAACTCGCGGCTCTTCTTCAGCTTGTTCTTGTCGGTGACGTCGAAGGCGCGGATGTGGCGCGGGACCGAGGGGTCATGCGAGGCGCCGGTGTCGGCGATGTAGAGGATCTTCTCGTCGGGGCTGAAGGCGAGGCCGTTCGGCTTCGCGAAATCGTCGCAGACGACCGTCAGGCTGCCGTCCTTGGGGTCGAAGCGGAAGACGTTGCAGCCGCCATATTCGAGCTCGCCCTTCCAGCCCTCGTGGTCGGTGAGGATGCCGTAGGGCGGGTCGGTGAACCAGACGGTACCGTCGGACTTCACGACGACGTCGTTCGGCGAGTTGAGGCGCTTGCCCTCGAAGCGGTCGACCAGGACCGTGATCCGGCCGTCATACTCGGTGCGGGTGACGCGGCGCGCACCGTGCTCGCAGGAGACGAGCCGGCCCTCGCGGTCGCGGGTGTTGCCGTTGGTGTTGTTGGCCGGCTGGCGGAAGACGGAGACGTTGCCACCATGGCCCGAGAGGTGGGGCACGAAGCGGAGCATCCGGTCGTTCGGAATGTCCGAGAACAGGAGGAAGTTGCCGTCGCGGAAGAAGACGGGGCCCTCGGCCCAGGCCGATCCGGTCCACAGCTTCACGACGCGGGCGTTGAGGCCGATGAGGTTCTTGAACTCCGGCTCGAGGATCAGATACTCGCCGATGGTCTCGCTCATCGCGTGCCCCCTGGTTCGTTGTGGGGTCGATCAACCAGAGTGCCAGCGCGTAGGCAAGAGCGTCGGGGGCGCGGCCGTGACCGGCGCGCAGCTTGACTCGATGTGGTGCCGCAGCCGATCCTCCGTAGCCTGGGGCCAGAAATGGCCGTCGGCTCGGCAGACATAGATGAGCACGAGACTGCATAGGATCGTTCGGGCCTCGACCCCGACCACGGGCGACGACGTCCTGGTCGGCACGACCGGCAACGACAAGATCAACGCGCTGGCCGGCAACGATTCGGTCGACGGACTGGCCGGTGACGACCGGCTGATCGGCGGGCCCGGGAACGACACGCTGAACGGCAATGTCGGCTTCGACGTGGCCGACTATGCGGCCGCCACGGCCGGGATCTATGTCGACCTCGCCAACGGCTATGCCGAGGATGGGCAGGGCGGGACCGACACGCTGACGGGGATCGAGGAGATCAACGGCAGCAAGTTCGCCGACGTCATCAGCCTCAGCGACGCGTCCGGCGAGTCCGCCTACGGCCACAAGGGCAACGACATCCTGCTGGGCCAGGGTGGTGACGACACGCTGCGGCCGGGCAGCGGCAACGACACGGTGGACGGCGGGGCCGGCAGCGACACCGTCTCCTACTTCTTCTTTGCGAGCCCGGCCGAGATCGCGCAGACGCGCGGCATCAAGGTCGACCTCACGCTCGGCAAGGCGACCGACGCCTGGGGCAACACCGACCGGCTGATCGGGATCGAGAACGTCGAGGACACGACGCGCAACGACGTGATGATCGGCAACGCGCTGAAGAACACGTTCAAGATGCGCGGTGGCGGCAACGATTCGGTCAATGGCGGCGGCGGCGACGACCGGGTCGACTACAGCAAGCTCGGAACGGCGGTCGACGTCGACCTCGTCGCCGGCACAGCGAAGCACGGGGGCTCCACCGACACGCTCGTCAGCATCGAGCGGGTGAAGGGCACGGCGTTCGCGGACCACATTCTGGGCACCTCCACCGCCCAGGCGGAGAGCTTCGAAGGCGGCAAGGGCGCCGATACGATCGACGGCGGCGGCGGGACCGGGATCAACGAGGTCAACTATGCCAGTGCCGGCGGTGCGGTGACGGTCGACCTGCAGCTCGGGACGGCGCAGGACGGCGACGGCAGCACCGACAAGCTCACCAACATCAACCAGGTGATCGGCAGCGCCTTCGGCGACACGCTGCTGGGCTCGGGCGGGGCCGAGTTCTTCTTCGGCGGCGCGGGGGCCGACACGATCGACGGGCGCGGCGGCATCGACCGCCTCGACTACGGCTTCGAGGGCGGCAGCCGCGGGATCGTCGCCAATCTGGCCGCCGGCACGATCATCGACACGACGGGTGCCACCGACATCGTGTCCAACATCGAGCAGGTGAAGGGCACGGCACTTGCCGACCGGCTCCTCGGCAGTGCGCTCGCCGACCGCCTCGAGGGCGGCGACCGCAGTGATTTCCTGCAGGGCAATGGCGGCAACGATGTCCTGATCGGCGGCGATGGCGACATCGACACCGCCCGGTTCCTCGGCAAGTCGACCGGCTACACGATCACCCTCTCAGGGACCGACGTGATCGTCACCGACACCGATCTCGGGAACGGCAACGACGGCACCGACACCTTACGCGGGATCGAGAAGCTGCAGTTCGACGACGTGACGCTCGATGCGCCGGCGGGGGCGGCCCTCGTCGCCGAGCATCTGTTCTGATCGTCTACTGCAACTCTTCGATGCGGGCACCCGTGTCGCCGGTGAAGATCACCCGGTAGCGGGCGTTCTTGCAGGTCAGCACCCAGGCCCGCTCGTCCGGGCGGCTGTCGGCATTGTCGGGCTTGGCCGAGACGGGATCCTCGCACTTGCGGCCTTCCGCACGGACCTGATCCGCGACGTCGGAGGCCGCTGTTTCGGCCCACGCCATGGCAGGGGCGAGCAAGGGTAGGACGCAGACGATCGCAGGCAGGGCGCGCAAGGTTCGACTCCGTTTCGGGCCGGCTCTACGCTGCAGTGTAACGACAAGGGCGGCGGGCGTCTGCAACCCGCGCGTGAGAGCAGGCTGAGCGATGGCACGCAGTGGCGACCGGGCCTGGGTGGCATCCGCGGTGGCGGCGATCGAGGCCGATTTCCAGCGCTCGGCCGACACCCACCTCCTGCGCCTCGTGCTGCCGGGTTTCCCGGGCATCCAGGTCTACCTGAAGGACGAGTCGACCCACCCGAGCGGCAGCCTGAAGCACCGGCTCGCGCGCTCGCTGTTCCTCTACGCGATCTGCAACGGGTGGATCCGCGAAGGCACCACCGTGATCGAGGCTTCCTCGGGCTCGACGGCGGTGTCCGAAGCGTATTTCGCCAAGCTGCTGGGGCTGCCGTTCGTGGCGGTCATGCCGGCTTCGACCAGCCCGACGAAGATCGCCGCCATCGAGCACGAGGGCGGGACCTGTCGGCTGGTCGAGGACCCTGCGCGGGTAGGTGCCGTATGCCGCGACCTCGCCGCGTCTAGCGGCGGGCACTTCATGGACCAGTTCACCTATGCGGAGCGGGCGACGGACTGGCGGGGCAACAACAACATCGCGGAATCGATCTTCGGCCAGATGGCACGGGAGCCGCATCCGGTCCCGGCCTGGGTCGTGGTGGGAGCAGGCACAGGTGGGACGTCGGCGACCCTCGGCCGCTATGTCCGCTATCGCGCGCTGCCGACCCGGATCTGCGTCGCCGATCCGGAGGGTTCCGCCTACTTCGACGGCTTCGCGCAAGGGCGCCGGGATCCGCCCCCGGGCCGGGGCTCGATCATCGAGGGCATCGGCCGGCCGCAGGTGGAGCCTTCGTTCCTGCCGGAGGTCATCGACCGGGTGCTGCAGATCCCGGACGTCCACAGCCTGGCCGCACTCCAGGTGCTGGAGAGGCTGCTCGGGCGGCGTTGCGGCGGTTCGACGGGCACCAACTTCGTCGGCGTGCTGGAGGTCGCCCACGAGATGAAAGCGAAGGGCGAAGCCGGCTCGATCGTGACGCTGCTCTGCGATGGGGGCGAGCGCTACCGCCACAGCTACTACGATCCTGCATGGCTGGCCGCCTCCGGCTTCGATCTGGAGGCGACGCGCGAGGCGCTCGCGCGTTCGGTGGCCGAGGGTGTGGCTCCACCATCGGTGCGGCAGGCACCCTGACCGACCGGGACGCCAGCACGCGTCCTTGCGGCAATGGCTTGCGGCGCTATGGTCCGCCGCGTTCTGCGGACGGGAGACACGGAAGATGCTGCACAAGAACCTGATCGGCGGCGAGTGGGTGGAGGGTGCCGGCGTCACGCGCAACGTGAACCCGTCGAACCTCGACGACACGGTGGGCGAGTTCGCCCAGGCCGACCGGCAGCAGGCCGAGGACGCCATCGCCGCCGCGCGCATGGCCTTCCCCGGCTGGGCCGCGGTGACGCCGCAGGTGCGCGCCGACCTGCTCGACAAGGTCGGCAGCGAGATGCTGGCGCGCAAGGACGAACTCGGCCGCCTGCTGTCCCGCGAGGAGGGCAAGACCCTTCCCGAGGGCATCGGCGAGGTCACCCGTGCCGGGCAGATCTTCAAGTGGTTCGCCGGCGAGGCGCTGCGCATCCCGGGCGAGGTGGTGCCCTCGATCCGCCCCGGCGTGACGGTCGAGATGACCCGCGAGCCGGTCGGCGTGATCGGCATCATCACGCCCTGGAACTTCCCGAGCGCCATCCCGGCCTGGAAGATCGCGCCTGCCCTCGCCTACGGCAATTGCGTCGTCATGAAGCCCGCCGATCTCGTGCCGGGCTCGTCCTGGGCCATCGCCGACATCCTGGCGAAGGCGGGGGTACCGGCCGGCGTGTTCAACCTCGTCATGGGCCGGGGCTCGGTCGTCGGCGAGGCCTTCCTTCAGTCCAAGGACATCGCCGCGATCAGCTTCACCGGCAGTGTCAGCACCGGCAAGCGCGTGGCGGCGGCCTGTGCCGAGAAGATGCGGCGGGTGCAGCTGGAGATGGGCGGCAAGAACCCGCTCGTGGTGCTCGACGACGCCGACCTCAAGACGGCCGTGAACTGCGCCGTTCAGGGGGCCTTCTACCAGACGGGGCAGCGCTGCACGGCGTCCTCGCGCCTGATCGTGACGAAGGGCATCCACGACAAGTTCGTCTCGGCGGTCGAGGCGGAGCTTCGCCACCTCGTGGTCGACGACGCGCTGAAGCAGGGGACCCAGATCGGCCCGGTCGTCGACGAGAGCCAGCTGGAGCAGGATCTCTCCTACGTGCGCATCGGCCGCGAGGAGGGAGCCAAGCTTTCGGGCGGCGAGCGGATCGAGCGGGAGACGAAGGGCTTCTTCCTGCAGCCGGCGCTGTTCACCGAGACGAACAATACGATGCGGATCAACCGCGAGGAGATCTTCGGCCCGGTCGCGAGCGTGATCCGGGTCGGTGACTACGAAGAGGCGCTGGCGACGGCGAACGACACGGCGTTCGGCCTCAGTGCCGGCATCTGCACCGGCTCGCTGAAGCATGCGGCGCACTTCAAGCGGGCGAGCCAGGCCGGGATGGTGATGGTGAACCTGCCGACGGCGGGCGTGGACTATCACGTGCCGTTCGGCGGGCGGAAAGGCAGCTCGTTCGGCCCGCGCGAGCAGGGCCGCTACGCGGTCGAGTTCTACACGACGGTGAAGACGGCCTACACGCTGCCCGTCTGAGCCTTCCGCAACGACGACAAGGGGAATGCCCGTGCTCGCACGCCGGCTGCTGGTGAAGCTCGCCCTCTGCTCGCTCGCCGCCCGGCGTGCCGCCGCCGCCCAGGAGTTCACCTGGGAGCCGGACATTTCGCCGAGCGGTCCGGTGCTGGTGCTGGTCAGCCTCGGCCGCGAGGAGGCCTGGGTCTACCGCAACGGCATCGAGATCGGCCGGACCCGGGTCAGCACGGGCATCCCCGGTCATCCAACCCCGACCGGCGTGTTCACGATCCTCAGCAAGTCGATCGATCACCACTCGTCGATCTACGACGAGGCTTCGATGCCCTACGCCGAGCGGCTGACCTGGGACGGCGTAGCCCTTCATGCCGGCATCGTGCCGGGCTATCCGAGCTCACACGGTTGCGTGCATCTGCCGCTCGACTTCGCGAAAGACCTCTATGCAGTGACGGAGGTCGGGACGACGGTCGCCATCTTCGCCGGAAATGCGGCGCCGGCCGAGGTCTACGATGCGGACCTGACGCTCGGCACGTCCGGGACAGCGACCGAGTGGCGGCTGCAGCCGGAGCTGTCGCCGAGCGGACCGGTCAGCCTGCTGCTGAGCGGCGCCGACCGCCGGCTCTATGTCTACCGGAACGGGGTCGAGATCGGCACCGCCGAGATCGGCCTGCGCGCCCCGGAGCAACCCGTGCCCACGCTCCTCTTCCATGCGCTGGAACCGGGGCCGGGCGGCGCGCCACGGTGGATGCGGGTGGAGGGCGAGGAGACGGGTGCGGGTTTTCTCGGCAGGATCGAGGTGCCGCCCGGATTCGCGCAACAACTCGATCCCCTGCTGACCGTCGGCACCAGCTTCTACGTCACGCCGGCACCGGCCGGACCCGAAACCCGGACGGGCCCCGGCTTCACGGTGGTGGCGACCCGCCCGGCGTGAACGGCCGCCAAATCGGATGGGGTGCGGCGAGGTGCGACACCCCTTCTGCATAGGCCGGTATTGCCCGACGTAGAAAACGCTACGGGCCATATCAACTCATAGTTGCCCGCCATGATAGCGTCCCTGGCATCAGTAGCCTGGTGAGGGGGCGCCGACGAACGTCCCCCCGCCGCATGGGGGACGTCACGGCAATGGCTCTCACGATGACCGGGACAGGGTTCGATCGTCTGGTCAACACGATCCTGAACGATCCGGGCCTGAAGGCGAACGTTTCGGCGGCGAACATCCAGACGGCCGCCGCTGCCGCCAACACCATGAACGGGTACCTCGTCGAGGCGATCAAGGAGACGGGCGTCGCCTGGGACAAGACGATCAGCGCTGCCGACCTGCAGGACGTCAATCGTTATCTTGAAGACAATTACCAGTTCGCCTGGGCCGACGCACACGGCAACGACGAGGGCACCACCGAGACAGGGTTTCACCTCGTCCAGGGCGACGGCGCCACCAGCCGCCTGTTCGGCCACAACGCGATCGACGAGGTCGCCGACCAGATCTACCATCTCGGGTTCGAGGTGAAGTGGGGCTGGCTGATGAACGAGGACGGCGACTGGAACGCCTCCTTGAAGTCCGTCGCCAGCTACATGAACCAGCTTCTTGCCTCGGACCTCGCCAATACCACCAAGTTCAAGACGTTCGACGCCTACGCGCACGCCACGAGCGGCACTGGCCTCGACAAGCTCGTCAACACCATCATCAAGGATCCTGGGCTCAACAACGAGATCGCTACCAGTCACATCACCGCCGGTGCCAAGGCCGCCGACGCGATGAACGGCATCATCGTCGATGCCATCAAGGCGACCGGCGTGGCGTTCGACGGCAGCTTGAACAAGGCCGACGTCCGCGAGCTGAACTCGTGGATCCAGGATCACAAGTCGGTCGAGTGGACCGACCTGCACGGTGACGACGACGGCGACTACGAGAGCGGTTACCATCTCGTGCAGGACGACGGCGCCACCACGAAGCTCTTCAACCAGAACGGCGTCGACACGGTGGGTGACGGAATCTACCACCTCGGGTTCGACATCAAAGACGGCTACTTCATGAACGAGGACGGCAATCAGAACGCCTCGGTCACGGCCGTCACGAGTTGGCTGAACCAACTGCTCAAGACCGATCTGACGGGTTCGCTGAAGGGCTCGACCGATCCCTATGCGCACGCGCATACGAAGACCGGCATCGACCAACTCGTGAACTTCATCGTCAAGGATCCGGGTCTCAACAACAACGTCGCCACGCACGAGATCACGGATGGTGCCGAGTGCGCCGATCAGATGAACGCCTTTATCATCGAGGCGATTCGCAAGACAGGCGTCGCCAATGACAAGGCGTTCTCAACCGCCGACATGGTCACGCTGAACACCTACATTCAGAGCAAGCATGGCGACGTGTGGGCGGACCTGCATGGCAATGACGAGGACGATTACGAGTACGGTTTCCATCTGGTGAAGGGGGACGGTGCCAGCACGAAGTTCCTCGGTGTCAATGCGGTCAACACTGTGGCTGACAGCGTCTACAATATCGGTTTCGACCTCGACAACTCGAACACCAAGTTCTGCAACGAGGATGGCAATGCGACCACGACGACGACGCAGGTCGCGAGCTACCTGACCGAACTGCTGCGTGCCGATCTCGATGCAGGTACCCTGCGGAGCGACTACATCGCCTGACGCCACCATCGCGGCATGAACGACGCACCGGCCGGCAGGACCGGTGCTTCCGCCGCTCATGATCGCTACGAAGTCGACGACAGGACGCCGATCCGACTTGCACAACAGCTTCACCTGCTGTCTGACGTCGCGGATGGAATCCGTGGCGGAGACGGCTCATGTTCAACTTTCCTTATGGGATCTTGGCGGTCGCTGAGGATCGCGGCGCGCCCTCGCGTCACCCCTTGGCTCGCTGGCGAAGCTCATGAACGCGGTCGCTGGCGGAGCGCTTCGGCTCCGCTCGGCCGAGCCCGTCGACGCCGAGTTGCTCGTCGCGATGTTCGACGAGTTGAATGCCGATCAGGGCGAGCCCACCGGGAAGGCGACGGCCGAGGCTGTGCGCCGCGACGGCTTCGGGCGCGACCCGGCGTTCCACGCCGTCATCGCCATGCTGGGAGAGGAGCCGATCGGCTACATCCTGTACCACGGCACCTGGTCCACCGAGGAAGGCGGGCCCGGCATCTACATCTACGATCTTTACGTGCGCGAGGCCGCGCGCGGGCGCGGGGCGGGCAGGGCGCTGATCGCCGAGGTGGTCCGCCGCGCCAAGGCCGAGGGCAGGGTCTTCGTCTGGTGGTGTGCCAAGGAGTGGAACTCCGGCGCGCAGAAGCTCTATGCGGCATTGGGGGCCGTCGAGGAGCCGATCCGCTCCTATGCCGTCACCGGCGAGGCGTTCGACCGCCTGGCCGCGACGGCGGAGAAGCTGCACCGGAGCGGCTGAGCTGGTGGCCGGCCGCTCGGCCCAGCCGCGACCCGATCAGGCGAGGAGCGGGTCAAGCGCGGCCTCGACGTCGGCCAGGGGACGGCAACCGACGGCCAGGGCCGTCACCTTGCCGGCGGCCAGGGCCAGGAGCGTCGGGTAGCCGGTGACGCCGATGGCGGCGGTGTCGCGCCACTCCGCTTCAAGCCGTGCGGCGGCGGAGGGATCATCGAAGGCGGCGGTGAAGGCCGGGCCGTCCATGCCGACGGCGACGGCTTCGCGCTCGAGGACGGCCGGGTCGCGGATGTCCTCGTTGCCGGCATAGAACGCCTTCTGCAGCCGGTGCAGATAGTCGACGGCTGCAGAAGGGGACGCGTCGCGTACGGTCATGAGGGCGCGGCAGGCCGGGCCGGTGTCGTAGACGAACCGCTCTCGGTCGAAGAAGGCGTGGTTGAAAGGCTGGCCGGTGAGGGCCGTGACGTGGTGCCAGTGCTCGGCCACCGTTGCCTTGTCCTGCGGGCGCATCGGCCGGGCGGCATCGCCGAGCTGGCCGGTGGCGAGCTGCAGAGGCAGGCCGCGCCGCTTCGTCAGATGCTCGATGACGGGGGCGAAGCCCCAGCACCAGGAGCACATCGGGTTCGTGAAGTAGAGCAGCTCCACCGGCATCGGTCCTCCGAAAGCTTCCGCCGGCGGCACGGCCGGGCCCGCATGGACCCGGCCGGAACACCGATCAGAGGCCGCCGGTTTCGCCGACCGCCGCCTCGGCGGCACGGATGTGATCCTGCCGCATCTTGATCATCTCGCCCATGGGCGGACCCTGGAAGCGCCGGTTTTCCAGCGCGAACCAGACGACCGCCGTGATGACGAGGAAGATCACCGTGATCCAGAGCGCTTTGTCGTTCGGCGGCTGCACGCCGATGTAGAAGATCAGGATGTCGATCAGCACGCAGATGACGGCGACGATCTTGAACCAGGCGCCCATGCTCCAGGGCCCCATGCGCTTCCAGGTCTTGCCGTAGGCGAAGAGGCCGAGAGCGATCGGCACGCCGTAGGAGATGTAGAGGAAGATCACCGTGACGGAGACGATGGTCGAGTAGACGCTCGTCTCGGCGGTGAACAGCACGGCCAGGATCGCCCCGGTCCAGATCGCCGCCACCGGCGTCCGCCAGCGCGCGCTGACCTTCTTCAGCGTGTCGGAGCCGGGCAGGCCGCCATCGCGCGAGAAGGCGAAGATCATGCGCGACGCGCTGGTGACGGTGGCGAGGCCGCAGAGATACTGGGCGACCAGGATGACCGCGTAGAGGAAGTACTTCAGGCCGACCGGAACGATCTGGTCCATCGTCCAGAAGAACACGTTCCAGCCCTGCTTCGCCGCCTCGCCTACATCCGGCATCGCGAGCGCGAAGGCCGCGAGGAAGAACCAGCCGAACAGGCCCGACCAGACGATGGAGCCGACGATCCCCCGCGGCACGTGGTGCGCGGCACCGATCGTCTCCTCGGCGGTGTGCGCCGACGCGTCATAGCCGGTGATGGTGTAGATCGGCAGCAAGAGGCCGAGCAGGAACAGGTAGAAGGTGCTGTCGGTCTGCGGCCAGACTCCGCCGCCGGCGTCGCCGCTGTAGTTGGCGAAGGTGACCAGCCGCGAGAAGTCCCAGGTCGGTGCGCAGAAGAACAGCGTCAGCGCCAGGGCGATCGCCCCGAAGAAGATGATGTAGCCCGACAGGTCCGTGAGCAGGCTCGTCAGCCTGATGCCCAGATGGTTGATGAGCGCCTGCGAGCCCGTGACCAGGATCATGAAGATGATCTGGTTGGTGTAGGTGGGCTCGATGCCCAGGGCCGGGCCGAAGGCACCGATGAAGAAGAAGAAGGTGCCGACATTGATCGCACCCAGCACGGTCACGAGGCCCACCAGGTTCAGCCAGGCCGTCACCCAGCCGGGGAACCGGCCGCCGAGGATCGAGGCCCAGTGGTAGAGGCCGCCGGCCGTCGGGTAGGACGATCCGATCTGGGCCATGGCGAGGCCGAAGAACAGGGTGAGGCCGCAGCCGACGAGCCAGCCGATGGCCAAGGCACCGCCGCCGGTGCCGCTGACACCCTGCGCCATCGAATTGATGCCGCCCGAAAGGATACAGATGATCGAGAAGGAGATCGCGAAATTGGAGAATCCACCCATCCGCCGCAACAACTCCTGGGCGTAGCCCATGCTGTGCAGCAGTTGAATGTCGTCGTGGATTTCCGCGTCACCACCTGCGTGGGACTTGGCTGGAGGGGCCATGTGCGTTCCGCCAATGTTGTTGTAGCGCCGTGAGTGGCTGCACGGCTGCCTGCGGGCCACCCTACGGGCGCACAGCAACTTGGCAACGGGGAACGCGACGATGCCGCGGTGGACGGTCCGCGGCGGTACGTGAATGTCGTGGGTCGGGAAAGGAGGCGATGGTCGGAGTGGCAAGATTCGAACTTGCGACCCCAGCGTCCCGAACGCTGTGCTCTACCAGGCTGAGCTACACTCCGATCGCGAGGCGCGGCTATAGAGGGTTGCCGCAAAGGCGGCAAGGGTGCTCGACGCCTCGTCAGTACGCACGCTCGATGCAGAAATCGACGAGGTCGAGCATGGCGCTGCGGGCGCGCGAGTGCGGGAAGCCGGCAAGGGCCTTGCGGGCGGCGTCGCCATAGGCCTCGGCACGCTCGATCGTCGTCTCGATGCCGCGATGGCGGGACAGCAGTTCCTGCGCCCGTAGCAGGTCGTCCGGCTCCTGCTCGAGGTCCTCGAGCGTGCGGCGCCAGAACTTCAGCTCCTCCTCGTCGGCCTTGGCGATGGCGACGATGACGGGCAGCGTCAGCTTGCCCTCGCGGAAATCGTCGCCGATCGTCTTGCCGAGCTCGGCCTGGGCGGCGCTGTAGTCGAGCGCGTCGTCGACGAGCTGGAAGGCGATGCCGATGTTGAGCCCGTAGGCCGCCATCGCGTCCTCGGCCGAGCCCTCGCGGCCGGCGACCACCGCCCCGATCTGGGCCGCCGCCTTGAACAGGGCCGCCGTCTTGGCGCAGATCACGTTGAGATAGGCGTCCTCGGTCGTCGAGATGTCGTTGGCGGTGATGAGCTGTGCCACCTCGCCCTCGGCGATCACGGCCGACGCGGTCGAGAGAATCTCCAGGATGCGAAGATTGCCGTCCGCCACCATGAGCTGGAAGGCGCGGCTGAAGAGGAAGTCGCCGACGAGCACGGGCGCCTTGTTGCCCCACACCGCGTTGGCGGTGGACCCGCCGCGCCGGAGGTCGCTGTCGTCGACCACGTCGTCGTGCAGCAGGGTGGCGGTGTGGATGAATTCGATGCAGGCGGCGAGGCCGTATTGACGCTGGCCCTCGTAGCCGCACAGGCGCGATGCCAGCAGGGTGAGGATCGGGCGGACGCGCTTGCCGCCGGCCGCCACGATGTGCCGGGCCAGCTCCGGGATCAGTGCCACGTCGCTGGCCATGCGCTCGACGATCAGCCGGTTCACCTCGTCCAACTCGGAAGCGACGAGTGTACGCACACTCTCGAGCTTCAGGTTGGGGTCGGGGCGCTGCAAGGGCGCAGCACTCGCTGCTGTCAAAGGTTCCTCCTGGCGATCACGAGCCTGTCCGCCATCGTGGCGGCGGTTGCTATCACGTGGCCGCCGAGCTTGGCAAACTCGAGGCGGCACTCCACGTTGCCGCAATGATCGAGCTGCTGCGCACCAACGATCTCGTCCAGCTCTCCTGGGCCGAGGCGATGTTGAAGGCCGCCGGCATCGACTGCCTCGTCGCCGACTCCTACGTCGCCGCGGTCGAGGGCAGCATCGGGGCGTTCCCGCGTCGCCTCCTGGTCCTGGCCGAGGACGAGAAAGCCGCACGGCGCCTTCTGGAGGAAGCCGCTACGGGCACGCATCCGCTCGATTGACTCGTACCCCTACGGCTGGCAGACCGCTGTCAACAATGAGGGGGGTGGCACGGCTCGGGCAGGTGTCCGGACCGCAGCCCAAGTGAATCGGCCGTGGCCACGACGTCGTCCGGGCTCTTCCACTTCATCGAGAACATGCCGGCCTGGCAGCTGGCGACGAGCTGTTCGCTTTTCTTCGTCGCGCTCACTTGGATCGGCATCGTCTTCATCAAGCCGTTCCTGCAGTTCGGCCTGCGGAACGAGCCCGACTCGAACACGCTGGTGGCGCAGGCCAGCTCCGGATTCAGCCTGTTCTACGGCCTTCTACTCGGTCTCCTGTCGGTCGCCGCCTATCAGAACACGCAGAACGTGATGCAGTACGTCGCCAGTGAGGCGTCGACTCTGGGCGTCATGTATCGCGGGCTCGGCGCCTATCCCGAGCCGCTGCGCAGCGAGCTGCAATATCTGGTCCGGGACTACACCCAATACGTCATCCGCGAGGAGTTTCCCGCACACCGCGAGGGCAGGACCCCGGACGGCGGCTCGCTTCGGATGCAGACCCTGGCGACGCGGCTGATCGAGTTCGAGCCGGCGACCAAGACCCAGGAAATCCTGCACGGCCAGATCCTCGACCAGTTCAACAACCTGATCGATGCCCGTCAACACCGTCTCAACGGCGTCTACAGCGGCATTCCGGGTGTCATGTGGTACGTCGTCGGTATCGGGGCGGTCATCAACCTGATCCTGATCTGGATGCTCCGGATGCGGTTCTGGACGCATCTGTTCCTGGGCGGTCTCGTCTCGTTCTTTCTCGGTGTGATGATCTTCCTGATCATCGTGATGGATCGTCCGCTGCGGGGCGAGGCCAGCATCGGGCCGGACACCTACCAGCGCACCTATGACCTCGTGATGCGATGGGACGAGACATGAAAAGTCGCCGGTCCCTGCTGGCGGCACCGTTGCTGGCCGTCCTGGCCTCGCCCCTGCCTGCACGCGCGGCCGACGACTACATCTCGATTGCCACCGGTGCGCTGGGCGGCGTCTACTACCCTGCGGGCCGCGCCATCTGCTCCTACGCCAACAAGCTACGGGCGCAGACCGGCACCAATTGCGCCGCCGTGGCGACGCCGGGCTCCATCTACAATGTGGAGAAGCTGGCCGACGGCGAGCTCGAGTTCGCGATCGTGCAGTCGGACGTGCAGTTCGATGCCGTGAAGGGCGAAGGGCCCTGGCGCGGGCAGCCTACCACCGCGCTTCGCTCGGTCATGTCGCTCTATCCGGAGCTTCTGGCCATCGTCGTGCACCGTGACGGTCCCGTGAAGACGCTGGACGATCTGCAGGGCAGGCGGGTCAATATCGGCAATCCGGGGTCGGGTACCCGCGCCACCTGGGAGCGGCTGCGGGCGGCACTCGGCTGGGAGGCCGATGCCATCGAGGCGACCGAGTTGCCGCCGGCCGCGGCCAACCAGGCTTTCTGCGAGGGCGATCTCGACGCGGTTATGATCGCCGCCGGCCACCCCTCGCCGCAGGTCGAGAAGGCGCTCATCGAGTGCCAGGGCGTTCTGGTGCCGGTCGAAGGCCCGGCCGTGGACAAGCTCGTGGCCTCGGCACCCTATTACGGCAAGGGCATGATCCGCCGTTCGTCCTATGGCGGCCAGGCCGACGTGCCGAGCTTCGGCGACCGTGCCACCCTGGTAACGCGGGCGAGCGTGGCCGACGAGGACGTGTCGAACCTCGTCCATGTGATCGTCGGCAACCTGGACGCACTTCGCCACACGAACCGCTCGCTCGGCGAGATCGACAAGGAAAGCCTGGTGTCGGCCGGAAGCACGGCCCCCCTCCACCCTGGAGCCGAGCGCGCCTATCGCGACCTCGGTCTCCTGAAGTAGGGCCGGGCGCGTGGCGAGCTTCGAGATCGTCGAACTGGAGGGTGCGCGCTTCGTGCGCATCGACCTCGAGAACGACGATGCGCGCGCCGAGGCCGGGGCCATGGCCTATATGCGCGGCAAGGTCGAGATGACGGCTCCCATGCCGAGTCCCTGGACGGCGCTGAAGTGCATGATGGCGGACGAGCCGGTCATCCGGCCGCTCTATCGCGGCAAGGGCGAGGTCTACCTGACTTCGACGATGGGCGGCTACTACGTCCTCGACCTCGTGGGCGAGACCTGGATCCTGGAGAACGGCGCCTATTGGGCGTCGGACGGCGAGGTCGAACTCGGCCTGCACCGCGAGAGCATGTGGACCTCGTACTGGGCCGGCGAGGGCCTGATCGACTACCAGACGACCGTCAGCGGCTACGGTCACGTCGTGCTCAACGCACCGGGGCCGGTCGCACTGATGGAGCTGAAGGACGAGCGTCTCGCGGCCGAGGGCAAGCTCGTCATCGCGCGCACGGCGGGACTGCGCTACTCCGTGCGCCGGCCGACCAAGAACCTCATGAGCTATTGGCTGTCGGGCGAGGACATCGTGCGCAGCTACGAGGGCACCGGTAAGGTGCTGATGTGCACGACCCCCTACTGGAGCAAGACGCTGCTCGACTCCGTGCAGCGTTGAGCGGTCTCACCGAGGACGGGCTGCTGGGCGGGCGCCTCCGCCTGCTGCAGCCGGCTGCGGGTTACCGCGTCGCGATTGATCCCGTTCTTCTGGCGGCCGCGGTGCCGGCCAAGGCCGGCGACCATGTGCTCGATGCTGGCGCGGGGACCGGGGCCGCTGCCCTGTGCCTCGTCCGTCGCGTTGAAGCGTGCCGGGTGACGGGGATCGAGATCGACGTCCCGACCGCGGAACTCGGGGCAAGGAACGCTCTCGGCAACGACCTGTCGACTGCGGTGGAGATCGTCACGGGCGATCTGCTGTCCCCGCCTGCTCCCACGCGTACCACGCTGTTCGACCACGTCATGACGAACCCGCCTTTCGTCGAGGCGGGCAGGGGCACGCGGCCGCCATCGGCCGACCGGGCGCGGTCGCACGTCGCGAGCGTCGAAATCGGGGATTGGCTGACGGCCTGCCTGCGGCGGCTGCGCTCGCGCGGCACGCTGACGCTGATCCACCGGGCAGACCGTCTGGCGGCCATCCTGTCCGCCCTCGACGGCCCTGCCGGCGATATCGTCGTCTGTCCGCTGTGGCCCAAGGCATCGGCCCCGGAGGCGAGCCGCGTGCTGGTGCGCGCGCGCAAGGGTGCCGGCGGTTGCTTTCGTCTCGCCCGGGGACTGGTCTTGCACGAAGAGGATGGCAGCTTTACCCGCGCGGCCGACATGGTGCTGCGCGAGGGGGCCGCCCTCGATCTCCTGGAGTGCTGATGGGTCTTCGTGAATGGTTCGCCGGGCTGCGCGGGCGCGTGATCGTGCCGGCCCTGCGGCTGAATGGCGTCATCGGAACGGTCGGTGTGGGCGACCGCGGACTGTCGCTGATGCGGCTGGAGCGGCAGATCGATGCGCTGTTCGCCTCGAAGAAGGCGCCGGCGGCCGTTCTGCTGATCAACAGCCCCGGCGGGTCGGCAGCACAGTCGGCCCTCATCGCGCAGCGGATCCGTGCTCTGGCCGAGGAGAAGAAGCGGCCGGTGCTGGCCTTCTGCGAGGACGTGGCCGCGTCGGGCGGCTACTGGCTCGCCTGTGCGGCGGACGAGATCTTCGCCGATCCTGCCTCGATCGTCGGCTCGATCGGCGTGGTCAGCGCCGGCTTCGGCTTCACGGACGCGATCGCCCGGATCGGCATCGAGCGCCGTGTCCACACCGCCGGCCGGCGCAAGGCCCTGCTCGATCCGTTCCGCCCCGAGCGGGAGGAGGATCTGGTCCTGCTGAAGGAGATCCAGGGCGAGATCCACGGCATGTTCAAGGATTGGGTCCGCCAGCGCCGCGGCGATCGCCTCGGCAACGATCCGGACCTGTTCGAGGGCCGAGTGTGGAGCGGCGCCCGCGGCAAGGAACTGGGCCTCGTCGACGGGCTCGGCGACCCACGGACGGTGATCCGCGCCCGTTTCGGTCCGAAGGCTAGGATCGTGACCGTGAATCCGGCCCGGACGTCGCTGCTGCGCCGGTTGCGCGGCGGGGTCGAGGCTGGGCATATGGTCGGCGAAGCGGTGGCGTTGCTGGAAGAGCGCGCGCACTGGCAGCGTTTCGGCCTCTAGGGCGACGGCGATGCTCGGACTTTCGATCCAGAAGCTCCTCCTCACCTTCGCGATGATCTATCTCGCCTACCGCGGCATCAAGCTCTTCAACGAGGCGGCGGCGAAGATCGAGGCCGGCAGGAAGGCCCAGGCGCGCGAGCGGGCTGCAGCCGCGAACCGGCCGCCGCCGCCCGACCGCGCCACGGAACTGGTGGAGTGCCCACGCTGCGGCCTCTACGTGCCGAACGGAACCTATTGCCGCAGCCTCGACGACTGCGCGTACCGCGACCGGCACGCCGCCAAGGGCGCTGCTTGACCCTGCCGACGGGCGGCCGGTAGGTAGCCGGACCTTTTCCCGCCAGCCGATCGGATCTTTGCGTGACGGCACGTCCGGCACCCAGCTTCCAGGACTTGATCCTGACCCTGCAGCGTTACTGGGCGGAGCAGGGTTGCGTCATCCTGCAGCCCTACGACATCGAGGTCGGTGCCGGCACGTTCCATCCGGCGACCTCGCTGCGCGCGCTGGGTCCCGCGCACTGGAAGGCCGCCTATGTGCAGCCGTCACGGCGGCCCAAGGACGGGCGCTACGGCGAGAACCCGAACCGGCTGCAGCACTATTACCAGTTCCAGGTCATCCTGAAGCCGTCGCCGCCGGACCTCCAGGACCTCTATTTGAAGTCGCTCTACGCGCTGGGCATCGATCCCCTGCTGCACGACCTTCGCTTCGTCGAGGACGACTGGGAGAGCCCGACATTGGGCGCTTGGGGTCTGGGGTGGGAGGTGTGGTGCGACGGCATGGAGGTGTCGCAGTTCACCTATTTCCAGCAGGTGGGCGGCATCGACTGTCGGCCGGTCTCGGGCGAGCTGACCTATGGGCTCGAGCGGCTCGCCATGTACGTGCAGGGCATCGAGAACGTCTACGAGCTCGACTTCAACGGCCAGGGCATGCGCTACGGCGACGTGTTCCTGCAGGCCGAGCGCGAGTATTCGGCGTTCAATTTCGAGGTCGCGGACACCGACCTGCTGTTCCGGCACTTCGAGGACGCCGAGAAGGAGTGTGCGGCGATCATCGAGCGCAAACTGCCGCTGCCGGCCTACGACCAGTGCCTGAAGGCCTCGCACCTCTTCAACCTCTTGGACGCGCGGGGTGTGATCAGCGTCGCCGAGCGGGCGGCCTACATCGGACGCGTCCGCGCGCTGGCGAAACGCTGCGCCGAGGGCTGGCTCGAAGCGCGCGGCGAGGCGGCCTGAGATGGCGGGCGAGCTGCTGCTGGAGCTGTTCTCGGAGGAGATTCCGGCCGGGATGCAGGCGCGGGCATCGGCGGACCTCGCCGCTGCCGTGACAGCCGCGCTCGCCGAGGCCGGGCTGTCGCACGGAGCGACCACGAGCTATGTCACGCCGCGCCGGCTGACGCTCGTGGTGCCAGGGCTGCCGGCACGGCAGGCGGACCGCGAGGCGGAGAAGCGGGGCCCACGTACGGACGCGCCGCAGGCGGCACGCGACGGGTTCATCAAGAGTCTCGGCAACGCCTCCTACCGCCTTGAAGAACGCGAGGAAAAGAAGGGCAGGGTGGTCTATGCCCTGCTCGCCGAATCCGGTCGGGCCACCGCCGAGGTGCTGGCGGGCGCGCTGCCCGAGATCCTGGCCCGCTTTCCCTGGCCGAAGTCGATGCGCTGGGGCTCGGGCGACGCCCGCTGGGTGCGTCCGCTGCAGTCGATCCTCTGCCTGTTCGACGGCAAGGTCGTGCCGTTCACATTTGCCGGCATCGAGAGCGGCGACCGCACGCGCGGCCATCGCTTCCTGGCTCCGGAGCCGTTTGCCGTCCGCGACTTCGCCGACTATGCGGCGAAGCTGGCCACAGCCAAGGTCGTGCTGGCTCCAGTCGACCGGCGGCGACTGATCGAGGACGGTGCCTCGCGTCTGGCGGCGGCGCAGGGGCTGCGCATCCGCGACGACCAGGGCCTCGTCGACGAGCTGGTCGGCCTCGTCGAGTGGTCGGTGCCGCTGATGGGGCGGATCGACGACGGTTTCATGAGCCTGCCGCCCGAGGTGCTGCAGACCTCGATGAAGACGCACCAGCGCTACCTGGCGCTGGAGGACGGGGAAGGGCGGCTGGCACCACGCTTCGTCACCGTCGCCAACATCGCGGCGGAAGACGGCGGGGCGGCGATCATCGCCGGCAACGAGCGGGTGCTTCGCGCCCGGCTGTGGGACGCCCGCTATTTCTGGGAGCAGGACCAGAAGCAGCCTCTGGAGTCGCGACTGCCGGCGCTGGGGCGGATGGTGTTCCACGCCCAGCTCGGCAGCCTGGAGGACCGGGTGCAGCGGCTGGTGGCGCTGGCGGGAGCGCTGGTGCCGTATGTGCCGGGGGCCGACCGCGTGCTGGCGGAGCGCGCAGCATTGCTCGCCAAGTGCGACCTCGTCACCGGCATGGTCGGCGAGTTCCCGGAGCTGCAGGGCGTCATGGGCGGGCATTATGCCCGCGTGCAGGGCGAGCCCGAGGCGGTATGCCGGGCGATCGCGGAGCACTACGCGCCGAAGGGGCCGGACGACTGCTGCCCGACCGCACCCGAGAGTGTCGTCGTCGCCCTTGCTGACAAGCTCGACACGCTGGCGGGCTTCTTCGGTGCCGGTCTGCGACCGAGCGGGGCGAAGGACCCGTTCGCGCTGCGCCGGGCAGCCCTCGGCGTCATCCGGCTCGTCCTCACCAATGGCTTGCGGCTGCCGCTGCGCGAGGTGTTGGGACAGGCGCTGGCGGGGTATGGCGACCGCTTCCCGGCGACCGAACATGCACAGATCGTGCAGGTGCTGCTGCCGCACGTCACCGACCGGCTGGGCCAGCAACTCGTGGCCGAGACGGGTGCCGGGGCCGCGTCGCATTCCTATGTCCGGGCGGTCCTGGGTACCGGCGACGACGATCTCTCGCGCATCCGCCGGCGCGTGCTGGCCCTGGCCTCCTTCCTTGCTACCGCCGACGGTCAGAACCTGCTCACCGGTTACCGGCGTGCCTCGAACATCGTCGCGATCGAGGAGAAGAAGGACGGCCAGCCCGTGGAAGGTCAGGTCGTGGCCGATCTGCTGCAGGAGCCGGTCGAACGCACCTTGGCGGGAGGACTCGACGAGGCCGAAGGGCGAATTGCGGCTGCACTCGATGCCGAGGACTTCACGGCCGCGATGGCCGCATTGGCCTCGATGCGCGGGCCCGTCGACGCCTTTTTTGAAAGCGTCATGGTGAACGTGCCGCAGCGGGATACGCGCGCTAATCGCCTACGTCTATTAGGCCGGATACGCGCCGCACTCTCCCGGGTGGCCGATTTCGGCTTGATCGAGGACAGCGGACGCGAAGCCTAGGGCAGGCGTTCAGGTCGAGGGGTCGAAGGTCATGGCGAAGTGGGTCTATAGCTTCGGCGGCGGGCGCGCGGACGGCAAGGCCAACATGAAGGCATTGCTGGGCGGCAAGGGTGCCAATCTGGCCGAGATGTGCACGTTGGGCCTGCCGGTGCCCCCGGGCTTCACGATCACGACCGAGGTCTGTTCCTACTTCTACAAGAACGACAAGCAGTACCCGCCCGAGTTGCGCGACGAGGTCGCCGCCGCTCTGGCCGGCATGGAGAAGCAGCTGGGCAAGCTGTTCGGCAATGCCGAAGATCCGCTGCTGGTTTCCGTGCGCTCGGGCGCTCCGGTCTCGATGCCGGGCATGATGGACACGGTGCTGAACCTCGGTCTCAACGACCGCACCGTGGAAGGGCTGGCATCGATCTCGGGCGACCGCCGCTTCGCCTTCGACAGCTATCGCCGCTTCATCCAGATGTACGGCGACGTCGTCCTGGGGGTGGACCACTACCAGTTCGAGGAGGCGCTGGAAGACGCCAAGCGCGAGCGCGGGGCCCGCTACGATACCGAGCTCGACGCCGCGGCCCTGGAGCTTCTAGCGGGCACCTACAAGAAGATCGTGCGCAAGGAGACCGGCGAGGACTTCCCGCAGGAGCCCCGTGACCAGCTCTGGGGCGCCATCGGGGCCGTGTTCGGCTCCTGGCAGACGCCGCGCGCCATCACCTATCGCCGCCTGAACGACATCTCGGGCGACATGGGTACTGCCGTGAACGTGCAGGCCATGGTGTTCGGCAACATGGGCGACGACTGCGCCACCGGTGTGGCCTTCACCCGCAATCCGTCGACCGGCGAGCGCGCCTATTACGGCGAGTATCTCGTCAACGCGCAGGGCGAGGACGTCGTCGCCGGCATCCGCACCCCGCAGCCGCTGACGCGCCGCATGGCCGAATCGGGCGGCATGCAGGGCACCTCGATGGAAGAGGCGCTGCCCAAGGCCTTCGTCGAGCTGTCCGGCGTGTTCGACCGGCTCGAAGGCCATTATCGCGAGATGCAGGACATCGAGTTCACGATCCAGGCCGGCACGCTCTTCGTGCTGCAGACCCGGACCGGGAAGCGGACGGCACCCGCCGCCCTGAAGATCGCCGTCGACATGGCGGCCGAGAACCTGATCACGCGCGACGAGGCGGTGCTGCGCGTCGACCCGTCCTCGCTCGACCAGCTGCTGCACCCGACCCTCGACCCCAAGGCCGAGCGCAAGGTCGTCGCCAAGGGCCTGCCGGCCTCGCCGGGTGCGGTCTGCGGCAAGGTCGTCTTCTCCGCCGACCATGCGGAGTTCATGGCCCAGCAGGGCGAGGCGGTGATCCTCGTCCGCGTCGAGACCTCGCCCGACGACATCCACGGCATGCACGCCGCCAAGGGCATCCTGACCTCGCGCGGCGGCATGACGAGTCACGCGGCCGTCGTCGCCCGCGGCATGGGCAAGGCCTGCGTCTGCGGTGCCGGCGAGCTCTCGATCAACTACGAGGAGAAGAAGTTCACCACCCGCGGCATCGAGGTGAAGGAGGGCGACCTCATCACCCTCGACGGCGGCGAGGGCTCGGTGATGCTGGGGGCCGTGCCGACGGTCGATCCGCAGCTCTCGGGCGATTTCGCCACGCTCATGGAATGGGCCGACGCGGTGCGCCGCCTCAAGGTCCGCACCAACGCCGAGACGCCGCTCGACGCGCAGACGGCCGTCAAGTTCGGTTGCGAGGGCATCGGGCTCTGCCGCACCGAGCACATGTTCTTCCAGCCCGAGCGCATCGTCGCCATGCAGGAGATGATCCTGGCGGACGACGGCGAGGGCCGGCGCAAGGCGCTGGAAAAGGTGCTGCCGATGCAGCGCCAGGACTTCGTCGAGCTGTTCGAGATCATGCGCGGCCTGCCCGTCACGATCCGCCTGCTCGACCCGCCGCTGCACGAGTTCCTGCCGCAGGAGGAGAAGGACGTCGCCGCCGTGGCCGCTGCCGCGGGCGTTGAGGCCAAAGTCCTGCGCCGGCGCATGCTGGAGCTGAAGGAGGCGAACCCGATGCTGGGCCTGCGCGGCTGCCGGCTCGGCATCGTCTTCCCCGAGATCTACGAGATGCAGGCGCGCGCCATCTTCGAGGCCGCTCTGCAGGTCTTCGACGAGACCGGCGAGACGGTGGTGCCCGAGGTGATGGTGCCGCTGGTCTGCTCGGCGCGCGAGCTGGAGCTCCTGAAGAGCCGGATCGACGCCGTCGCCGCCGAGGTGATGAAGGGCTCGGGCCGGCATTTCGACTATCTGGTCGGCACCATGATCGAGCTGCCGCGGGCGGCGGTGCGGGCGAAGGAGATCGCGGCGCATGCGGCCTTCTTCAGCTTCGGCACCAACGACCTCACGCAGATGACGATGGGCCTGTCCCGCGACGATTCGGGCAAGTTCCTCGACTCCTACCTGAAGGCCGACATCTTCCCGGGCGATCCATTCCAGACGCTCGACCAGGAGGGTGTTGGCGAGCTGATCGGGCTCGCCGTGGCGCGCGGCCGCGAGGCGCGGAGCAACATCAAGCTCGGCATCTGCGGCGAGCATGGCGGCGATCCGGCCTCGATCGGCTTCTGCGAGAGGCAGAATCTCGACTACGTGTCCTGCTCGCCCTACCGCGTGCCGATCGCCCGTCTGGCGGCCGCCCAGGCCGTGCTGCGCCAGCGCAAGGCGGCGTGAGCGGCCTTTCGGAGCTTCGTCGGGGCGGGAAGGGAGCCCTCGCCAGGGCTTTGGCAGCCATCGAGATCGACCCCTATGCGGGGTCGACTCTCGATCTGTTGGACGAGGCCTGGGCGTCGCCGCGGGCCGAGGTCGTCGGCCTGACGGGACCTCCAGGCGTCGGCAAGTCGACCCTTTGCTCGGCGCTCGTGCGCGCCTGGCGGCAGGAGGGGCGGACCGTCGGCGTCATCGCCGTCGACCCGTCGAGCCGCCGCACGGGCGGAGCGCTGCTCGGCGACCGCACCCGCATCGACGTCGACCCCGAGGACACGGGCGTGTTCGTCCGCTCGATGGCGGCGCGCGACCGCCTGGGCGGCCTGGCCGATCTCTGTGCGGCCGCCATGGTCCTGATGCGGGCGCTGTTCGACGTCGTGCTGATCGAGACCGTCGGCGTGGGCCAGTCCGAGACCGAGGTGGCCGATCTCGTCGACACGGTGGTCCTGGCCGTGCAGCCGGGCTCGGGCGACAGCCTGCAGTTCCTGAAGGCCGGGATCGTCGAGGTGCCGGACATCGCGGTGGTCACCAAGGCCGATCTGGGTGCCATCGCCGAGCGGGCCGGGCGCGATCTCGAAGGGGCGCTGGGTCTCGTCGGTGCCCATGGCCAGGCCTGGACCGTACCGGTGCGCCTCGTGGCGGCACCGAGCGGGCAGGGCATGCCGGAACTGATGGCGGCGCTGCAGGAGCATGCCACCTATCTGGCCATCGAGCGAAAGACACGTCGCGACGAGCAGGCGCGACTGTGGCTGCAGCGCTGGCTGGTCGAGGAGTTCGGCAGGCGCGGTGCGAAGCGGCTGCAGGGCCGGATCGCGGCGCTGACCGCCGATGCCGCCGTCTCGCCTTTCCGCTGGCTGGCGCGAGCGGCAGCCGAGTTCGAGCCCGCCTGAAACAAGGCCGCCGCCCCGAGGGCGGCGGCTAATCGTGATAGGACCTGGAGAGGAAAGTGGTGATGGACCCCGAGGTCGTCACCGGGCTCAATGTGACCATCCTCGCCCGACTCTGATGCCAGTCAACTGAACTTCGTTTCATCCGGCTGCCTTGGGCAGCACGATCCAGTCCGGCCGAACGGGGCGCAGACGGGACTCTCCGGCGACGAGCGGAACAGCCGTCTCCAGGAACTCGAGCCGGAGCAGGGCCAGGCCCCGGCCGTCGCGGCTGGAGCGCATCTCGCCCGCGTCCCGGCCGTCGGCCAGGACCTGCGTACCGCTCTCCGGGGCGGGGCCGTCGATCTCCACCGGCACGAGCCGCTTCTTGACCAGCCCCCGGTACTTGGTGCGGGCCGTCAGTTCCTGGCCGACGAAGCAGCCCTTGTCGAAGGCGACCCCGTGCAGTTCCTCGAACCCGCTCTCCAGCAGGATGGACTTGTCGATCACCAGATCGCGGCTGCCGTCCGGCACGCCCAGATCCAGCCTGTAGCGATCATAAGCCTCGGGTTGAGCCTGCATCAGCGGATGCGCCGCAATGAATTCTTCGACGTTCTGGCGCGGCAGCAGGATGCGCAGGCCAAGCGCCGGCAGTCGCGGATCAGCGACGATCAGGGCGTCGCCGACGCGGCCACGTTGCGGCAGGTCGGCGTCGAGACCTGGGCCGAAGGCGGCGCAGACGGCGAGATCGGCGGCGGCGCTCAAGGTCACCTTGGAGCGCAGCCGGTACATGGTCAGGCGCTGCAGCAGGGCTGGCAGGCGGGCAGCCTCTGCGTCGACCAGGATCGCGTCGCCGTCGGCCACGAGGATGAAGTCGAACAGATACTTGCCCTGCGGCGTCAACAGGGCGGCGTAAACGGCATTCTCCGCCGTGAGCCGCTCGACATCGTTGCTGATCAGGCCCTGGAGGAAGCCGCGCGCGTCGGGACCGTCCAGGCGCAGAACGGCACGCTCGGGCAGGGTCGTGATCGCGGGCTGGCTCATCGCGTCGCTTCCTGCGTAGCTGAAGGATGAAACGGCAAGGAGAGAGGTGGCCGGTTCGGGCGGTCCGGGCAAGAGCCAGCCTTTGGGGTACCATAAATATGATAACGCATCTTATGGAAAATCAAGTCACCGAACATTGGGCTGCTTCAGCCATGCGCAATGCGCTTCAGCGTCGTCGCAGCTGCACACTTGGCGGCTCCGATGGCGCCCGCGAGATAGCCGGGATCGACGGCGCTCGTCTCGCTGCCCGCCAACACCAGCCGCTCCTGCCATGGACCCGTCACCCAGGCTCCGCTCGACGCCGCGGGATGTCCTCCGGCGATGCGGTCGTCGGCGGTCGCCGTGAACTCGTCCGTCGCCCAGTCCTTGATCAGGGTCGTTATGGGCATTCGGGCCACGCCGCCGAACAGGCGGCCGAGTTGCTCGACGCAGGCCTGGCTCAAAGCCTGCTCGCCTAAGGAGGCCCGTTGGTCGGCACCGACACCGAGGAAGCCGAACAAGGCCGCAGCACCGGACGCGGTCGTGGCGTCATGGATCTCGACGAGCGGCCCGACGAGGCTCTGGGCCGTTCCGGACAGACCCGCGGCGAGCCAGAAAGGTCGATCGTAGAAGGCGAAGAACTTGGCGTGTGGTGCCATCCAGGTCGGCGTTTCGCGCCAGTGGCGGGCCGTCGATGCGGCGACCTTCGGCGTGAAATCGACCGTCGCTTCGAGCAGCCTGGGAGGCAGAGCGGCGATCACGATTTCGGCAGCCAAGGTACGAGTTGAGCCGCCGCTTCCGACGAGTGTCAGAGCCACATGGTCGTCGCGCAGGTTGAGGCCCGATACTCGCGCGCCGAGATGGAGGCGATCCGCCGGAAGCTGGTCGGCCAAGCGCCTCACGAGCGCCGCCGTGCCGCCGACGATGCGCATGGACTGAGGTTCATGCCCCGCCGACACGCTGCGGTATCGCTGCGGCACTTCTCGGGCCATACGATGGACGACCACGTCGCCCTCGCTGTTCTGCGGCAGCGTCGGGAGTCCCAGTCCCTCCACCAGTTCGGCCATCGCGGGCTGCATCGCCGGCCAGAACCAGGATGCCCCGAGATCGTACCCATCGGACGACGGCCGTCCGGACAGGTCCGCGGACAGGATGCGCCCTCCCAGGCGGTCCCGCGCCTCGAACAGCTGAAACTCGATGCCGGCCGCGTGCAGCAGTCGTCCGGCATAGAGACCGGCCAGGCCACCTCCGACGATCGCTATCTTCGTTTCCGATTTCATGCCCGGGCCATTGATGGGGTACGGTGCGCAATCGCGAGCAACGACCGCGGCTCTGCCAATTCTGCAAGGAGTCGGTCAATCAGGGTGGCGCGCCTTGCCCTTGTCGGCCGGGAAGCAGGCATCGGGAGCGTGGACGCTGGCGAACCACCCTCGCCTGCCGGCGCCTAAGCTCGGCGCATGGCGTCACGGCGGGGTCATCCTCAGCTCAGGTCGTGCAGGTCCTTGCCCAGCGGCGGGCCGAGACGGAAACGGTCGAAGGTGACCTCCAGGCCGGCCCGCTCGGGCGAGCACAGCATCGGGCCGATGCGCGTATCGAGCGTGGTGCGGAAAGGTGCCAAACGCAGCATCGGCCAACGCTCGCCGTCCAGCGAGTACTGGATGCGCGCGGCGTCACGCTCCAGCGTCATGCGGATCCAGAACATGTCGGGCAGCGATGGCAGCGGCAGCACCGACCAGTCCGAGCGCTGGTCGGTCACGACGGCACTCAGATGCGGCAGGCCGTCCGTCATCTCGATCCCGGTTTTGATCCATTGCCGCGGGCCGCTGCGGACCATGAGCCCCGCCTGGTCGTACAGTGCGGAGAAGCTACCCGTGACCCGGACCTCGGCCGTGCATGGGCCGGGTGCTGCGAAGCCCAGGAAGTGGCCGCTGTCGCGCACGAATCCGTAATGCGTCTCGCACCAGAAGTCCGATCCGGCTTCTGTCCTGGCGCGGAGGATGTCCGAGTCGATGACAAGATGGGCCGGCGGCGGGTTCAGCCACTCGCCGGTGGCGAGGCTCGGTCCCGTCACGGTCAATGCGAGAGGATCTGGCTCAGGAAGAGCTTGGTACGATCGCTGCGCGGGTTGCTGAAGAACTCGTTGGGTGGTGCCTGCTCCACCACCTCGCCGCGGTCCATGAAGACGACGAAGTCGGCCACCGACTTGGCGAAGCCCATCTCGTGGGTGACGCACATCATCGTCATGCCCTCGTTGGCGAGAGAGATCATGGTGTCCAGCACCTCCTTCACCATCTCGGGGTCCAGCGCCGAGGTCGGCTCGTCGAACAGCATGATCTTGGGCTTCATGCACAAGGCACGGGCAATCGCGACGCGCTGCTGCTGCCCGCCCGAGAGCTGGCCAGGGTATTTCTGCGCCTGCTCGGGGATCCGCACACGCTCCAGGTAGAACATGGCCGTCTCTTCGGCCTCGTGCTTCGGCGTGCCGCGGACCCAGATCGGGGCCAGGGTCAGGTTCTGCAGTACCGTCAGATGCGGGAACAGGTTGAAGTGCTGGAACACCATCCCGACCTCGCGGCGGATGGCGTCCACGTTCTTCACGTCGGAGGTGAGCTCGATCCCGTCGACGACGATCTGCCCGCGCTGATGCTCTTCCAGCCGGTTGATGCAGCGGATCATGGTCGACTTGCCGGAGCCCGAGGGGCCGCAGACGACGACCTTCTGGCCCTTCTCGACCTGCAGGTTGACGTTCTTCAGGACGTGGAACTCGCCGTACCACTTGTTCACGTCCTTCAGCAGGATGCTCGTCTCACCGTTGCTGACGTCCAAGGCGAACTCCCTATCTCAAGTCTCTGCCGGACTTGCGAAAAACATCACTTCTTGTGACCGCGGTCGAACTTGCGCTCGAGGTGCTGGCTGTAGCGGGACATGCTGAAGCAGAAGATCCAGAACAAGAGCGCCGAGAAGACGTAGGTCTCGATGTCCAGCCCCAGCCACTTGCTGTCCTTGATGATCAGCTGCGACATGCCGAGCAGGTCGTAGAGGCCGATGATCAGGACGAGCGAGGTGTCCTTGAACAGGCTGATGAAGCTGTTGACGATGCCGGGGATCACGAGCTTCAGCGCCTGCGGCAGGATCACGAAGCCCATCATCTTCCAGTAGCCGAGGCCGAGTGCCGCGGCCGCCTCGTACTGGCCCTTCGGAATCGCCTGCAGGCCGCCGCGGACGACCTCTGCCATATAGGCGGCCGAGAACAGCGACACGCCGACGAGTGCCCGCAGTAGCTTGTCGAAGGTCACACCCTCGGGAAGGAACAGCGGCAGCATCACCGAGGCCATGAACAGCACGGTGACGAGCGGGACGCCGCGCACGATCTCGATGAAGGCGGTCGAGATCGATTTCACGACCGGCAGGGTCGAGCGTCGGCCGAGTGCCAGGAGCACGCCCAGTGGCAGGGACGCGGTGATGCCGACGCCGGACAGCACCAGCGTGACGAAGAGGCCACCCCACATCGGCGTGTCGACGACGGGCAGGCCGAACACGCCGCCGTAGAACAGGAAGTAGGCGATGATCGGATACACGACGATGAGACCGATCGCGTATTGCAGCTTCGGCGTGAAGGATTTCAGGAACAGGGGCACCAGGGCGGCGACGAGAATCAAGAATCCCAGCACGACCCGCCATTGCTCGTCCGGCGGATAGAGGCCGAACATGTACTGGCGGAAGCGCACCCGCACCATGGCCCAGCAAGCACCGTCGCCGACGCAATCCTCGCGGCTGGCCCCGCTCCAGGTGGCGTCGAGGAAGGCCCACTGGATCGCCGGGACGATGGTGATCCAAGCGATGTAGAGGATGAGCAGCGTCAGGACGGTGTCGAACGGCGTCGCGAAGAGGTTGCGGCGCAGCCACGAGATTGCACCCAGCCGCTCGCTGGCTGGAGGCAGCACGGGCGTGGTGTCGACGGGGATCTGCGAGACGGCCATGGCTCAGCGCTCCACCAGGGCCATACGGCTGTTGTACCAGTTCATGAACAGCGAGATCGTGAGCGACAGGAAGAGATAGACCGCCATGGTGATGGCGATGACCTCGACCGCCTGCCCCGTCTGGTTGTTGATGGTGCCGGCGATGTTGAAGAAGTCGGGATAGCCGATCGCCACGCCGAGCGAGCTGTTCTTGGTCAGGTTCAGGTACTGGCTGGTCTGCGGTGGGATGATCACGCGCAGTGCCTGCGGAATGACGACGAAGCGCAGCGTCTGGTTCGGGCTGAGGCCGAGCGCACCCGCCGCTTCGATCTGGCCCTTGCTGACCGAGAGGATACCCGAGCGCACGATCTCGGCGATGAAGGAGCCGGTATAGACCGAGAGGCCCAGCGCCAGCGCCAGGAACTCGGGCAGCATGACGAGGCCGCCCTGCATGCGGAACTTGGTCTGTTCCGGCCACTCGATGGTGATCGGTCCACCCAGCAGCAGATTGGCCAGGATCGGCAGGCCGATGATGAGCGCCAAGCAAGCCCAGAGCACCGGGAAGCCCTGCCCTGTCCGCTCGCGACGTATCCTTGCCCATCGCGCCAGCGCCCAGGCGCCGACGATGCCGGCGCCGAAGGCCAGGATCTCGATCGTCGCCCCTTCGCCGAAGATCGGCTTCGGCACGAAGAAGCCGCGCACGTTGAGGTAGGCGAGGTTGAAGATCGAGATGCTGTCGCGGGGTTGCGGCAGCGCCGCCAGCACGACCGTGTACCAGAAGATCAGCTGCAGCAGCAGCGGGATGTTCCGGATCAGCTCGATGTAGACGAGTGCGACCCGCGACACGAGCCAGTTCCGCGACAGCCGGGCGATGCCCATCGTGAAGCCGATGATGGTGGCCAGCACGATGCCGACGACGGCGACGTAGAAGGTGTTGAGCAGGCCGACGACGAAGGCGTCGCCGTAGGTCGAGGCGGCAGCACTGTAGGTGATCAGCGACTGCGAGATGTCGAAACCGGACGTGGTATCGAGAAAGCCGAAGCCCGAGGCGACGCCGAGACGCGCCCGGTTCACCATCGTATTGTGGACGAGGTACCAGCCGAACCCGACGGTCACGAAAAGGACCAGCGCCTGATAGAACAGGCCGCGGACCTTGGGGTCGTTGTAGAACGCAGGCCTCGCCGCCTGCACTCCCGAGCTGTCGATCACGGCCGCCATGCCGGGCCCTCCGCTACGTACCCGGGTAAAGCAAGAACCGGGCCGCCACGCCTGTCCGTGGGCGGCCCGGGTCGCTCAGCTCAGCGGAACGGTGCCGAGTACATGATGCCGCCGTTCTTCCACAGCGCATTGTACCCGCGCGCGATCTTCAGCGGCGTGTTCAGGCCGACATTGCGCTCGAAGCTCTCGCTGTAGTTGCCCACCTGCTTGATGATGTTGGCAGCCCAGGCATTGTCGAGGCCCATGCCCTTGCCGAGGTCGCCCTCGGTGCCGACGAAGCGTTTGATGTTGGGGTTGTCGCTCGTCATCATCTGATCGAGGTTCTGGCTGCTGATGCCCAGATCTTCGGCTTCGACCATGGCGTAGAACGACCAGCGGACGACATCGGCCCACTCGGAGTCGCCGTGGCGCACGGCCGGGCCCAAGGGCTCCTTCGAGATCAGCTCGGGCAGGATCACCCAGTCGTCGGGCTTCTCGAACTTCGTGCGGCTGGAATAGAGGCCCGACTGGTCGGTCGTGAACACGTCGCAGCGCCCGGCCTGGAAGGCCGAGATGATCTCGTCGTTCGTCTCGAAGACGACCGACTCGTACTTCATGTTGTTGGCGCGGAAATAGTCGGCGAGGTTCAGCTCGGTCGTGGTGCCGCTCTGCACGCAGACCGAAGCGCCGTCGAGCTCGAGGGCACTCTTCACGCCCAGCGTCTTCGGCACCATGAAGCCCTGGCCGTCATAGTAATTGACGGCGACGAAATCGAGGCCGAGCGAGGTGTCGCGCGAGATCGTCCAGGTGGAGTTGCGCGAGAGGACGTCGACTTCCTTCGACTGCAGGGCGGTGAACCGCTCCTTGGCGGACAGCGGCGTGTACTTCACCTTCGTGGCGTCGCCGAAGACGGCGGCGGCGACGGCCCGGCAGACGTCGATGTCGATGCCCTTCCAGTTGCCGGCATCGTCGACCTCGGCGAAGCCCGGCAGACCGCTATTGTTGGTCCCGCACTGGACGAAGCCCTTGGCCTTCACCGCGTCGAACGTTTCGCCCGCCTGCGCCCCGGTCGCGAACATCGCAGCACCTGCGATCGCACCCGCGAGGGCTAGATGGCTCAAACGCATCGGTGGTCCTCCATTGTTTCTGTCTTGATCGCTGCCGCGACGGGACAGCCTTGCATTTTCCGCACCGCGACCGTGCGTCAACAGATGACACGCCAAGGGTCACCTGCCAACGGTCTGTCGCTTTGGCACCACCGATATCCGCCGCCGCCGCTGGGCCGACAGTAACCCGCGTGCTATCGACGACCCTGCCACCAGCGTGAATGGATCAGATGAAAGACTCGACTCTCGTGACCGTCGCCGGTCGCGACCCGGAGGCGAATTTCGGCGTCGTGAATCCGCCGGTTTACCATGCTTCGACCATTCTTTTTCCGAGCGTCGCAGCACTCGAGGCGGCCCGGCCCGGCCGCGGCGTCTACTACGGTCGCTACGGCACGCCCACGACGTTCGCGCTGGAGGAGGCGGTCGCAAAGCTGGAGGGCGGTTATCGGAGCCTGACCGTCGGCTCGGGCAAGACGGCGATCACGTCCACGCTCCTGGCGCTGCTCGGCTCGGGCGACCACCTGCTCGTCCCCGACAGCGTGTATGGCCCGACGCGCCGCTTCTGCGACGGCACGCTGAAGAAACTCGGTATCGCGACGACCTACTACGATCCGCTGCTCGGCGCCGCCATCGCCGACCTGATGCGCGCCGAGACACGGATCGTGTTCACCGAGAGTCCGGGCTCGCTGTCGTTCGAGGTGCAGGACATCCCCGCGATCGCCGCCGTCGCGCACGGCCGGGGTGCCCTCGTGGTGATGGACAACACCTGGGCATCGCCCTTGTATTTCAAGCCCTTCCAGCACGGTGTGGATGTGTCGATCCAAGCCGCCACGAAGTATATCGGCGGCCACTCCGACCTGATGATGGGAATCGTCACCGCCACGGAGGCGGTCTTCGAGAAGCTGCGTGTCGGCGTGCACGAGGTCGCCACCTCGGCGGCCCCCGACGACTGCTACCTGGCGCTGCGCGGCCTGCGCACCCTGGCAGCCCGCCTGGAGCGTCACCAGCGCAGCGGCCTCGTGGTCGCCGAGTGGCTGAGCCGTCGGCCCGAGGTGGAGAAGGTGCTCTACCCTGCCCTGCCCGGCGCCCCGGGGCACGATCTGTGGAAGAGAGATTTCGGCGGCGCTTCAGGGCTTTTCGGGATCGTCTTGAAGCCCTGCTCAAAGACGGCGGTGACCGCCATGCTGGACGGGATGGAACTGCATGGCATGGGCTACAGCTGGGGCGGCTATGAGAGCCTGCTGATCCCGACCGACATCGTAGCCCAGCGCACGGCGACATCCTGGTCGCGCGAGCACCCGACGCTACGGATCCATGTCGGCCTCGAGGAGCCCGAGGATCTGATGGCCGACCTCGCCGCCGGGTTCGAGCGGCTACGCAAGGCAGCCTGACGGACGGCGCTCAGCCCGTGTGACGCGCGCCGATCAGGAACTCGTGGTTGCCTGCCGGGCCCAGGACGGGGCTCGGCACCAAGCCCAGCACGGTCCAGCCCGACTGCGCCCCTAGCCACGCTGCGATGTCGGCGCAGACCTCCTCGTGCAGGGCCGGGTCGCGCACGACACCGCCCTTGCCGACGCGGCCCTTGCCGACCTCGAACTGCGGCTTGATCAGAGCGACGAGTGCACCCGCCGGACGGACGAGCGCCATGGGTGCCGGCAGCACGGTGCGCAGGGAGATGAAGCTCGCGTCGCAGACGACGAGGTCGATGGGATCGGGAATTTCGGCCTCGCTCAGGTGGCGGGCATTGGTGCGCTCGTGCACGACCACCCGGGGATCGCCACGGAGTGATTCGTGCAGTTGGCCATAACCGACGTCGACGGCGTGGACACGCGCGGCCCCGCGTCGGAGCAGCACCTCGGTGAAGCCGCCGGTGGAAGCTCCGACGTCGAGGCAGACGAGGCCGCTGGGGTCGAATGCGAAAGCGTCGAGTCCGGCGATGAGCTTGCCGGCGCCGCGGCTCACCCATTCCTCGGTGCCGCGGACCGTGAGATCGAGATCGGCCGGAACCGGCGTGCCGGGCTTGTCGAGGCGGCGGTCGCCCGCGAACACCCGACCGCTCAGGACGATTGCCTGAGCCTTGGTCCGGGTGTCCGCGAGCCCGCGATCGACGAGAAGCTGGTCGAGCCTGAGCTTCGGGCTCGACCGCTGGATCAAGGATTGATCTGGGTGATCTTCTGGCCCTGGACGGTGGCACCCGCCATCAGGCCCGACTGACCCCAGGTGAAGACGACGACCGGCCGCTGCAGCGTCTCGGTCGAGATCCGGCCATCCGCACCATAGGTGGCGGCAACCGCAGTCGCCGAGCCGGCGGCCGAGAAGCCGCGGACCGTCTTGAAGGTGTTGAGGGCTTCCTGGGTGGTGAAGAAGTAGGCCTGCGAGAGGGCCTGGCCGCCGATCTGGAAGCCGAACGAGCCCTGAACGAGATTGTAGAACGCGGTCGGCTTGCCGCCCTCGAACAGCACGCCGTCGCCGAACGCACCGCCGATGCCGAAGCCGGCCTGGACGACGCTCGGGAAGACGAGGACCGCCTTGGAGCGGGCCGCCAGATCCTTCGCCGGCGGCACCTGGCGGTAGAGGTCTTCCAGGGCAACCCGCGACTGCTGGACGAGGATGTCCCGACGGCTGCCCGCCGACGTGCTGGTGGCGGCAGGCGTGCTGCTCGTTCCGCCGGTGCTGCCGCTGTTCGAGCAGGCGGCCAAGGCTGCCAGCGCCAGCAACGAGCTCGACGTGGTGAGCAGCGAACGGCGGGTTGAAGTGGTCATTCTTGTCTCCCTCGGTCCCTTGAGCGTCGGGACGATCTACATTCCTAGTACCGACAAGGCTAGCGCCATCTACCTCTACGGGCGCCGATCACGCTGCCAGATCAACGGCATCGTACCCGTGTAGTTCCCGAAGACGCTCGGTCAGCACGCGCCGGTGGCAATGCTCCGCGCGCCGTTCGTAACACAGGAGACACACCTGACGGCCGGTGCCGATGAGGCGGACGAGTTCGGCGAACTCGGCCTGTGCACCCGCGGTTGCGAGATGCTGGGAAAAGATATCCCGCATTTCGCCATGGCGACCGGAACGGGCGGCCAGCCTGCCCTCGGCTGGCGTGCCGAGACCGCGGAGGTGGAGGTAGTCGATTCCCACGCCCGCGAGCCCGGCCTGAAGCTGCCGCTTGCTGAAGCCGGGTCGGCGCGACGCGGCCACGGCACGCACATCGACGAGCAGCTCGACGCCGGCGACCTTCAGCGTCTCCAGCACGGCATCCGCCGTGCATTCCTCGTAGCCGATGGTGAAGAGGCTCACGACACTTCGAACGGCGTTACGGTGGGCTCACCATCGCGGTCGGTGCCGATCTTCTCGACGCGGAGCTGCACCTGCTTGAGCTTGTCGGCACAGTGGCGGCGGAGCAGCGTGCCGCGCTCGTAGGCAGTGATCGAGGCTTCGAGATCGAGCTGGCCGCGCTCCAGCTGCTGCACGATCCGCTCCAGCTCGCCCATCGCCTCCTCGAAGCTCATGTCGTCGATGGGCTTCGGGCCCGTCTCTTCGCCGGCGAACGGCTCGCTCATTCGGGGGCATCCTCGGCCAGGACCCGGAGATGGGCCACCACGCTGCGGCCCAGCGCCTCCGGATCGTAGCCGCCTTCCATGACGGAGACGATGCGCCCCTCAGCGTGCTTGCGGGCGAGCGCCACGAGCTCGGTCGTGACCCAGGCGAAGTCGGACTCGTCCAGCGCCAGATTGGCCAGCGGATCGTGGGCGTGGGCGTCGAAGCCGGCCGAGATGAAGATCATCTGCGGCCGCCAATTGTCGATCGCCGTGAGCACGTCGCGGGCGACGATCCGGCGCCAGGCCGGGCCGGCGGTCCCGGGCGGCAGCGGACGGTTCAGAATGTTGCCCTTGATTCCGCGCTCGCTGACGAGGCCGGTGCCCGGATAGAGCGGCGACTGGTGGGTCGAGATGTAGAGGGTGTCCGGATCGTCGAAGAAGGTGTCCTGGGTGCCGTTGCCGTGGTGGACGTCGAAGTCGAAGATCACGAGCCGTCCGAGCTTGTGCTGCCACCGCGCCTGCATCGCCCCCACGGCGACATTGTTGAACAGGCAGAAGCCCATCGCCTCCATCGCCTCGGCATGGTGGCCGGGCGGGCGCATGGCGCAGAAGGCGGCCTTGGCCTCGCCGGCCATGACGGCATCGACGGCCGCACAGGCGGCACCCGCGGCGCGCAGGGCAGCTTCGCCCGAGGCGGGGCAGACGACGGTGTCGCTGTCGAGCCGGCGGAAGCCCTCCGTCGGGATGCTCTCCAGCACACGGGTCGGATAGGGCTCGGGGTGGACGCGGCGGATCTGGTCGAGCGTAGCCTCCGGCGCCTCGCGGCGGACGAGGCCCGGTATGTTCGCCTCTTCCACGTGGCGCAGCACGGTCTGGAGCCGGATCGGCCCCTCCGGATGGCCCACGCCGGGCTCGTGCGCGATGCCCGACGGATGAGTGTAGAAAAGCAAGGTCATACGCGCGCCTCCCTGCGGCAACGGGCGCTCCATTACGATCCGGGGAACCACGTCGCAGGGGGCGACGCAAGAGGAACGCGGCTTTAGGCGTCAGGTGCGCAGCGGCACGATGCCCGGCGATTCGGCGGCGATCAGCATGTCGTCCAACCCGCCGTCGGTCTCGCGCTCGTCGGCCCGGCGGGCGAGTTCCTTGCGGCGCTGCTGCCGGCGGTGGTTGATCTCCAGGATCACGGCCGCCGCCACCGTCGCCACGACGATGATGAAGGCGACGGCGTTCACCGCCGGTGTCACACCCTGGCGGACCTTGTTGGCGATGAAGATGGTGAAGGTCTGCTCGGCCCCGATTGCGAAGTAGGTGGTCGTGTAGTTCTCGAACGACTGCAGGAAGGCCAGGGCGCCGGCCGAGAGAAGTGCCGGTCGCATGTACGGCACGGTGATCCGCCAGAAGACCTGGCGTGGTGTGGCGCCGAGATCGAGCGCCGCCTCCTCCAGCGTGTCGTCGAAGCGCTGCAGCCGGGCCATGAAGATCAGCATGCAGTAGGCGGCGATGAAGCTCGTCTGGGCGAAGGCCGCCGTCCACCAGGAGGCGCGAAAGCCCAGCTGCTGGTTCCAGAAGATGAAGGTCGAGATGCCGAGCACGATGCCGGGGGCCAGGATCGGCGAGACGAGCACGCCGTAGATCAGCCCCTTCGCGCGCACCTGCAGCCGCGTGAGCAGGAGAGCGCCGCCGAGGCCCAGGACGATCGAGAGGATCACGACGACGACGGCGATGAGGAAGCTCGTCTGCAGTCCCTCCCACAGCCGCTCGTCGTGCCACGCCTCGCCGAACCAGCGCAGCGTGAAGGTGAAGTTGCGGTGTGTCGGGATCCGGCTGTCGTTGAAGGCCAGCAGGCTCATGTAGGCGAGCGGGAACAGCAGATAGGTGAAGAAGACGAGCAGATAGAGCCGCGTCAGCCAGCGGAGGGCGGTCTCGGAGCCGCTCATCGCATGATGTCGCGCAAGGTGACGCGGCAGACGCGCATCATGCCGAAGACGACGAGGAGGCAGACCAGCTCCAGCACGACGGCATAGGCGGAGCCGCCGTTCCAGTTCAGCACCGAGAACTGGGATTCGATCGCCTGGGTGAACCAGAAGCTGGAGCGGCCACCCAGGAGGACGGGCACGATGAAGGAGCCCGCCGTCAGCATGAAGGTGACGATGCACCCCGACGCGATGCCGGGCTTGGCGTGCGGGATGACGACCTTGCGGTGGACGCGGAACCAGGAGGCGCCGAGGTCGCGCGCCGCCTCGACCTGGCTCGTGTCGAGGCTCTCCATCGCGTTGAACAGCGGGAAGATCATGAAGAGGACGTAGGAGTAGGTGAGGCCGATGAAGAGTGCCATGTTGGCGTCGACGATCGGCAGCTCGTAGTTGAAGAACTCGATCGGCGGCAGGCCGAACGATGTCACGAGCTGATTGATCAATCCCTGCTTGGTCAGCAGCGTGCGCCAAGCATAGGCGCGCAGGACCTCGTTCACCCAGAAGGGCACGAGCAGGCACAGCATCAGGAAGCCCAGCCACGGCCGGCTCGCCACCTTCGCCAAGTAGTAGGCCAGCGGGTAGCAGACCATGAGCGTCAGGCCGGTGATGACCGCACTCGTCAGCAGCGTGCGCAGGAAGGTCTGGAAGGCCAACGTGTCGTTGGGGTCGAACAGCGGCTTGAAGGAGTGGATCGTCCAGCCTTCACTGGCGATGCCCTTGGTCACCGCCCCCGGATTGGCGTGGAAGGCGTAGTCCAGCAGCATCAGGTGCGGGACGAGGATCAGGAGCAGCGCCCAGGCGGCGACGGAGCCGAAGATGAAGGCCAGCCCGCCGACGCCGAACCGCGAGCTGCCCTCAGTCAACGGCGAGGCTCGCCTTCGGCAGGACGTGGGCGTCGCGCGCGGCGAAGGTGGCCTCGACCTCGTGGCCGACCGGCGGGCCGGCGGTCTCGCCGTCATTGGTCAGGGTGGCGACGAGCGGACGGCCGCCCGGGTTGGCGAGCGACACGTTGACGTTCGTACCCTCGAACACCTGCCCGATCGCCTCGGCCCGCAGCCGGTTGTCACCGTCCCGTGCGGCAGCACCCAGGCGCAGGCGCTCGGGCCGGACGAAGAGGATCGCCTCGTCGCCGACACCGAGACCGCGGACATTGCCGCCGCGGAAGCGACCGAAGCCCGTGTCGACCTCGGCCACGCCGTCGGCGACTGACACGATCCTGCTCGGCAGCGCGTTGTTCTCGCCGACGAAGGAGGCGACGAAGGCCGTCTGCGGGTGATTGTAGATCTCGGCCGAGAGCCCGACCTGCTCGACCCGGCCCTGGCTCATCACGGCGACCCGGTCCGACATGGCGAGAGCCTCGCCCTGGTCGTGCGTGATATAGATGAAGGTGATGCCCGAGCGGCGCTGGATGTTGCGCAATTCCAGACGCATGTGCTGGCGCAGCTTGAGGTCGAGGGCCGAGAGCGGCTCGTCGAGCAGCAGCACCTCGGGCTCGACGGCCAGTGCCCTAGCGATGGCCACGCGCTGCTTTTGGCCGCCCGACAACTCGTCGATCCGCCGCTCCTCGTAGCCGGGCAGCGCGATCAGCTCCAGCATCTCGCCCACCTTGCGCCGACAGGCCGCGGCATCGAGACCCCTCACCTCCAGGCCGAAGGCGATATTCTGCGCCACCGTCATCAGCGGGAAGAGGGCGAGGTTCTGGAAGATGAGGGCGGTCGGCCGCTTGTTGGGACCGAGGCCCGCCAGCGACTTGTCGCCGAGCCGGATCTCGCCCTCGCTCGGGTGAATGAACCCGCTGACCATGCGCAGGATCGTCGTCTTCCCGCAGCCCGAGGGCCCGAGGAAGGAGAAGAACTCGCCGGCGGCGATCTTCAGATTGAGGTCGCGGACGGCGACGAACGAGCCGTAGCGCCGCCACACGCCTTGGAATTCGAGGTCGTGCAGCATGGTGGCGGGCGGGGCCGGCCGAGCGGCCCCGCTCCCGTCTCAGGCGGCGGAGATCTTGTCGACCAGCGCCTGGCGCTTCTCCAGGAACCAGGGCCGCTCCGTGCCCTGCACCCAGAGCTTCTCGATCGCGTCGCCCGGATACGCTTCCTCGAAGTTCTTCTTGAAGCTGTCCGAGACGTGCTGCTCGAACCCCTTAACGACCGAGTTGTACGTCGTCAGATCGGAGGCGAAGCCGCCGACCTCCGGGGTGAAGGCCCAGTTCATGAAGGCGTAGGCCTGTTCCAGATTGGTGGCACCCTTGGTGAGTGCGATCGAGTCGATCCAGGCCATCGCACCCTCGACCGGGGCCAGATAGTTGTAGGGGCGGCCCTGGTTCTTCAGCTGGAAGATCGGGCCGTCCCAAGTCTCGCCGATGAGCGCACCATCTTCCTCGAAGCCCGATTGCGTGTCGGCCGTGCCCTTCCACCAGTTCACGATCTGCGCCTTGTTGGCGATGACGTACTCGGCCGACTTGCCATAGCCGAGATCGAAGGCCGCCTCGTCGTCATAGGCCTTCATCATCGTGCCGGGCGGCAGCCTGCCGTCGCCTTCGAACCAGAGGCCGGTGGTGAGCATCACCGAGCGCTGTCGGCAGAGCATCAGTCCCTTGTATTCCGGCTTCCACAGGTCGCCGAACGAGGCCTTGCCATATTCCAGCTGCACCTTCTCGGTGTTGTAGGCCAGCGCCTCCGTGCCCCAGTCGTAGGGCAGCGCGTACCACTTGCCGTCGCGCTGGGCACCCTGCTTGATCGAGGTATCGAGGAAGCTCGGGATGACGTTGCCGAGGCTCGGCAGCTTGTTGGGGTCGATCACCCCGAGGCTGCCGCTGTCGACATGGGCCTCGACCCAGGCGATCGACGGCGAGACCAGGTCCCAGCCCTCGCCGCTGGCGGCCTTGAGCTTGTTGAGGCAGTCCTCGTTGGAGGAGAAGGTGGTCACCTTCAGCTTGATGCCGGTGTCCGCCTCGAACTTGTCGATCAGCGGCTGGGGCGCGTAATCCTCCCAGGTGAACCAGCTGACCTCACCCGACGACGACATGGCGTTGCGCACGAAAGCAGGACCCAGCGCACCCGTCACACCGAGGGCGGCGGCACTCTGCAGGATGCGTCGACGGCTGGCGCGGGCTGCGGCGACGGTCGCCTCGGCGCTGCTCATGGGCCCCGTGGTCTCGGACATCGGCGTTTGCTTCCCAGTTTTGGGCGGGCGACGCGGCCCAGCCATGTGTCCGCAGCATGGCCGCCCCGCATCATCGCTGGCAAGGCCCGTCAGTCGGTCTGCTCGCTGACCTCGTAGACCGAGCGCGCCAGCCACTCGGGCTCGATCTCTATCCCCCAGCCGGGCTCGCTCGACAACGTCACGAGACCGTCATCGACGCGGTAGGGATCGTTGCGGAACAAGCCGTACTGCCAGGGATAGTAGGTCTCGTCCTCGATCGAGAGCTCGAGATACTTCCCGGCATTCGGCAATGCCGCCAGATAGTGCATCGTGAACAGGGTCACGAGGCCGAGATTGGCGGCGTGCGGGGTGACCGGCAGACCAGCCGCTTCGGCGAGGCGTGCCACCGCCAAAGCCCGCTCCACGCCGCCGACATAGAGGATGTCGGGCTGTACGACGTCGACGATCCGGTCGCTGCAGATCAGCTTCCAGACCGGCAACTCGCAGTCCTGCTCGCCGCCCGTGACGTCGAGGTCGAGCGCTGCCGTCACCTCGCGCGTCTGGTCCAGCTCCAAATAGGGGCAGGGCTCTTCGAAGTGCTCGACCCCCTCACCTTCCAGCATGCGGCCGACCTCGATCGCGCGCGCCGGTGAGAAGCCGCTGTTGCCGTCGACGAGCAGCGACACCTCGGGGCCCAGCACCCGGCGCACGGTCGGCACGATCTCTTCGGTCCGCCCCGGCCACTCGTCGATGTCGTGCCCGCACTCCGCCCCGACGCGGAACTTGAAGGCGTCGAAGCCGAACCGGTCACGCAAGGTCTGGAAGCGTGCCGCCTCCGCATCCGGCGTGATGTCGCGGCGCATCGAGGAGGCGTAGGCGCGCAACGGTCCAGGCTTGCCGCCCAGCAACTCGACGACGGGCTTGCCCTCGCGCTTGCCGCGGAGATCCCACAAGGCGGTGTCGAGGCCGCCCAGGGCCCGCTTCATGTAGGAGCCCGGGAACTTGTGCTCGCGCTCCAGGACGCGGTCGAGCAGCGGCATGAGCGGGAAGGCCGGCAGGCCCAGCACCCAGGGTGCCACCTGCCGATGCAGCACGGTGGCGGCGATGTCGGAATTGTAGGTCGAGAGCTGGCCCCAGCCGACCGAGCCGTCGGCTGTCGTCACGCGGGTGAACGCGATGAAGCGCGTGGAGAAGGTTTCGATCTTCCGGATGCGCAGGCCGTCGTCGCTCATGCCGACGGCCTGCCACAGGCGGAAGCGAGCGCCTAGACCTTCTCCACCTCGCCGCCGTTCTCGGCCCAGTCCTTGAAGGCGCCGAGATTTCGCACGTCCTTGTAGCCGAGGTCCTGCAGCGCCTTGCCGGCGAGTGCGGAGCGGCCGCCCGAAGCGCAGTAGACGATGACGGTCTTCTCCGGGCTGAACGCCGCGTCGTGGTAGGGCGACTGCGGGTCGGCGCGGAACTCCAGCATTCCGCGCGAGACGTTGACGGCCCCCTTCACCTTGCCGGCCGCCTGCAGTTCCGGCGCGTCGCGCACGTCGACCACGAGCACGTCGCCCTTGCCGATCAGGGCCGCCGCTTCCTCCCGGGTCACCTTCGGCACGGCTTCATTGGCGGCGGCGAGCAGGTCCTTCACGCTGGTCGGCATCGGCCTCTCCTAGTCCGTGTCAGGGGGTCAGCACCGTCTCGGTGGCGATGCCACGGCAGTCCATCTCGTAGTCGAGGCCCACCACCGGCGGACGGCAATACTGCCAGGTGAGCCCGTGCGGTCCAGTGATTCTCCCCACGATCTCATCGGCGAGCACCGGGTGGATGTCATGGACCGTGTAGGCCTGGACAGCCGTGGTCTCGTCCCAGGTCAGGTCCAGAGCACCGAGGCGCCGCTCCATCTCGCCCATGACGAAGCGTACCTTGTCCCGCAGGCCGTCGAGGCTGAGGTCGCCCGGGCGCACGATGTGGCTGCGATAGTCGCCCTTCCCTTCCGGCACCTCGCCGCTGCCGGCGATCACGAAGCAGGGTGCAGGATCGGCCGCCGGCACGGTGTAGGCGAAGGCGTAGAAGCTGGGCTCCGGCGGCGGTGACAGATCGGGGCAGACATTGCTGCGCGCCACCGGGTTCACGCCGTCGCGCAGCACCTGCCACGCGGTCAGCCGCTCCACATAGAGCCGGTTGAAGGCGAGGAAGCCGGCCTCGGTGAAGGGTGCCGGCGACCGCAGCTCGCAGGCGCAGAAGGCCTGCATAGGCCGGCCGAGACCCTGCAGCACCCGCTCGATCAGGTCGAACCCGGCCGCCAGGGGCACAGGCCGACGCAGCGTCACCCGCTCGATCGCGAAGCCTTCCAGGGCCCGCACGCCGGCCGAGTACTGCATCACCCCGGGCACGAAGCGGTAGCCGCCCTCCGGGAAGGTGATCGAGGTCATAACGACTCCGCTCGTTCAGGCGGCGAGCTGGGCCAGCTCGCTCACGACCTTCTTCGCCACCTTCAGGCGCTCGGTCGGGCTCTTCGTCTCGCGCAGTATGACCAGGCGATGGTCGGGCCGAACCTTCATCTGGCCGCGGCTTTCGGCGATGAAGCGCACGAGCCGCTCGGGCTTCGAGAAGCGGTTCTCGCGGAACGCCAGCACGACACCCTTGGGGCCGACGTCGACCTTGGCCACGTTCGCCCGCCGGCAGAGTTGCTTGATGCCGACGATCTGCAGCAGCTGTTCGGTCTCGGTCGGCAGCTTGCCGAACCGATCGATCAACTCGGCGGCGAAGGCGTCGATCTCCTCCGCTTCGGTGAGCGAGGCGAGGCGGCGGTACATCGAGAGGCGCAGATCGAGGTCCCCGATATAGCTCTCGGGCATGAGCGCCGCGGCATCGACCGTGATCTGCGGCGTCCACTCGCCGCTGCCGGCGTCCTCCGCCTGCCCCGCCTTCTCCTGGCGGAGTGCCGTGACCGCCTCCTCCAGCATCTGGTTGTAGAGTTCGAAGCCGACCTCGCGGATCTGGCCCGACTGCTCGTCGCCCAGGAGATTGCCGGCGCCGCGGATGTCGAGATCGTGGCTGGCGAGCTGGAAACCGGCCCCCAGGCCCTCCAGCGACTGGATCACCTGCAGCCGCTTCTCGGCCATGTCGGCCAGCTTCTTGTCGGCCGAGACGGTGAAGTAGGCATAGCCGCGGACCTTGGAGCGGCCTACGCGACCCCTGAGCTGGTAGAGCTGGGCGAGGCCGAACTGGTCCGCGCGGTGCACGATCAGCGTGTTGGCGGTCGGGATGTCGAGGCCCGATTCGATGATGTTGGTCGCGATCAGCATGTCGAGCTTGCGGTCGTAGAAATCGCCCATGACCGCTTCGAGGTCCTTCGCCGGCAGCTGGCCATTGGCGACCCCGATCTTCAGCTCGGGCACCAGCTTGCCGAGATCTTCCCGCAGCTTCGCCTGGTCGGCGATCTTCGGACAGACATAGAAGCACTGCCCGCCGCGATAGTATTCGCGCATGATCGCTTCGCGGATGACCACGGGATCGGCCGGCATCACGAAGCTGCGCACGGCCAGACGGTCGACCGGCGGGGTGGCGATGATCGAGAGATCCTTCATCCCGCCGAGTGCCATGTGCAGCGTGCGCGGTATGGGGGTCGCCGTCATCGTCAGGACGTGCACCTCGGCACGCAGCTGCTTCAGCTTCTCCTTGTGGGCGACGCCGAAGTGCTGCTCCTCGTCGACCACGACGAGGCCCAGATCCTTGAAGCCCACACCCTTGCCGAGCAGCGCATGGGTGCCGACGACGATGTCGATCGTGCCGTCGGCGAGGCCCTTCTTGATCTCCGTCACCTCCTTCGCCGTGACGAAGCGGGACAGTTGTGCCACCCGAACCGGCAGGCCCTCGAAGCGCTGCGAGAGCACCCGGAAATGCTGCCGGACCAGGAGTGTCGTGGGGGCCAGGATCGCCACCTGCCGGCCGCACATGGCGACGATGAAGGCGGCGCGCAGTGCCACCTCGGTCTTGCCGAAGCCGACATCGCCGCAGACGAGACGGTCCATCGGATGGCCCGAAGCCAGATCGGCCATGACGGCCTCGATCGCTTTCAACTGGTCGTCGGTCTCTTCGTACGGGAAGCGGGCGGCGAACTCGTCGTAGACGCCGGTGGGTGCCTCCAGCGCCAGGCCCTTGCGCAGGGCCCGCTCGGCGGCAAGGCGGATCAACTCGTCCGCCATCTCGCGGATGCGCTGCTTGACCTTCGCCTTCCTCGATTGCCAGCCGGCCCCGCCCAGCCGGTCCAGCACCACCTCGCTGTCGGCGTTGCCGTAGCGCGAAAGCACGTCGAGGTTCTCGACCGGCACGTAGAGCTTGTCGTTGCCGGCATAGAGCAGCTTCAGGCAGTCGTGCGGCGCCCCGCCGATCTCCAGCGTCTCCAGGCCCTCGAAGCGGGCGATGCCGTGCTCCGCGTGGACGACGAAGTCGCCCTCCGACAGCGTCGTCAGGTCCTGAATGAACTTGTCGGCCCGCCGCGTGCGACGCGCGGCGTTCGTCATCCGGTCGCCGAGCAGGTCGTGCTCGCCCAGCACGTGGATGCCCTTGGCGACGAAGCCGTGCTCGATCGGGAGAACGGTGATCGCCGCGACCGCGACCTCGCGCATCTGCGACCAGCGCTCGATGCGGGTCAGCGTGTCGAAGCCGTGGTCGGCCAGGACCTGCTTCAGGCGGTCCAGCGTGCCCTCGCTGTAGGCGGCGAGCAGCGGCTTCTCGCCGGCCGCCACGAGGGCCTTCAAATGCGCGACGATGGCGTCGAAGAGGTTGATCGAACGGTCGGCACGCTCGCGGGCGAAATCGCGCGAGGGCTTGGCCCCGAAATCGCGGATCTCCGTCACGCCGCGCGGCTTCGCGGGCGGCGGCCCGAAATTGGAGAACTGGAAACGGTGCCGGCTGCCCAGGGCCCGCTCCAAGCCGCCCTCGTCCAGATAAAGCTGTTCTGGCGGCAGCGGCCGGTAGGGCGAGGAGCCGAAGCTGGTGCCGGCCTGCGGCGGGGCGAGGCGCGCCTCGTAGTGCTCGCCGATCTGGGCGGCGCGCGCCTTCACGGCCTCCAGAGCCAGATGATCGAGGCTGATCTCGCAGGTCTCCGGCAGGAAAGCCGTCACCGGTACGAGGTCGTCGTGGAAGAGCGGCAGCCAGTGCTCCATGCCGGGGAAGGTCCGGCCTTCCGTCACCGCCTCCAGCAGCGGATCCGCACTGACCGCCCCGAACTGGCGCAGATAGCCCGCACGGAAGCGCTCGATCGCCGCCTGGTCCAGCAGCACCTCGCTCACCGGCATCAGGTCGACTCGGTCGAGCTTGCCGGCCGAGCGCTGGGTCGGCGGGTCGAAGCTGCGGATCGACTCGACGACGTTGCCGAACAGGTCGAGGCGGATAGGCGTCACGGCGCCGCTCGGGAAGATGTCGATCAGGCCGCCGCGCACCGCGTATTCGCCGGCGTCGACGACGGCACTGCTGCGTCGGTAGCCATTCCGCTCCAGATAGCCGACGAGTCCCTCGCGATCGATCGGCTTGCCGCTGCGAATGCTCAGATGCGCACCCGCGATCGTCTCCGGCGGCGGCACCTTCTGCAGCACGGCGTTCGCCGTCGTCAGGACGAGCCGCGCCCGGTCGGGCTTCTGCCCCGCCGCGAGCTTGCCGAGTGCCGTCAGCCGCTCGGCCATGATGGTGGCGGTCGGTGAGATGCGGTCGTAGGGCAGGCAGTCCCAGGCCGGCAGGTTGACGATGTCGAGGCCGGGGGCGAAGAATCGCAGCAATGGGAGGAGGGCCGAGACATGCTGCCCGTCGCGCGCCACGTGCAGGATGGTCGACGCCTGACCTCGGGTCAGCCGGTCGGCGAGCCAGCGCGCCTCCACGCCGTCATAGGCGTTGGCGAGGAGTGTGGTCCAAGGCTGGCCGGAGACGGGAGGTGGCGCCGTGGGCGCCACCGTTTCGAGGATGGTCACGAGACGATCTCGACCTCGCGCAGCATGTTGAACACGTCGTTGTCGTGGCGGTCGGGCACAGGGTGGAGGCCCGTCACCCAGGCCAGGATGTCCTGGTCGGACTCCTGCATCAGCAGTTCCAACCGGTCGAGCTGACCGTCGTTCAGCAGATGAAGATAGGTATCGGAGAACTGGCGGAACAGGAGATCGCTCTCCCGCACGCCTCGATAGCGGCTCTGGTACAGAAGCCGCTTGCGCCGTTCGGCAGGCGTTTCGGTCACGGCCTTGGACCTCCGGGGTGACGACCGCGGAGACGGCGGTCGGGCCGCAGGACTTAGACCAAACCACCCTGCCGGCCAAGGCGGCCCCGGGCGATCTGCGCCCTGCCCTGCTCGATCCGCTGTTCGCACCCGTGTCGAGCCTGCCCGGCGTCGGTCCGGCATTCGAACGCATGCTTGTGCGTCTGCTCGGCCGCCAGAGCCCACGACTCATCGACCTCGTGGCGCACCTGCCGACGGGGGTGATCGACCCGAGGCCGATCGAGCCGCCGCTCGGTCAAGCGGTGGGCAATCCGGTGACGGTGCGCGTCGAGTTGGGACGCCATGTCGCCCCGCCGCGCAGTGGCCGGCAGCCCTACCGGATCGAGGGCTCGGCGTGCGGGGAGCCCTGCGATCTCCTCTTCTTCAAAGTGTTCAAGGACTCGGTCGAGCGCCGCTTCCCGACCGGAAGCGAGGTGGTCGTGCACGGCGTGCTCGGCCGCTTCCGCGATCGCTGGCAGATCGTACACCCAGAACCCCTCGACGGGGGTGCTGCTGCCGTCCCGCTCTACCCGCTGACCGAGGGTCTGGGCCGACGCCGCCTCGCGGGCCTTCTGCGGACCGCCTGCATGAAGCTGCCGGCGCTGCCCGAATGGCTGCCTGCGGAACGCTGCACCGAGGAGAACTGGCCCGACTGGGTGACGGCACTGCGCCGCCTGCATGCGCCGGAGACACCGGAGGCCTGTGCCGTCGATGCGCCCGGACGACGGCGGCTCGCCTTCGACGAGTTGCTGGCGAGCCAGATCGCGGTGGCGATCGGTCGGGCGCAACGCGACCGGCTGCCCGGGCGCGCTTTGCCGGGCGACGGCCACCTGAACGAGGCTCTTCACGCGTCGCTACCCTTCCCGCTCACCTCCTGCCAGACGCGCGCCATTGCCGAGATTCGGGCCGACCTCGCCTCGTCGCGGCCGATGCTGCGTCTGCTGCAGGGCGACGTTGGCAGCGGCAAGACGGTGGTCGCCCTCTTCGCCATGCTGCAGGCGATCGAGTCCGGCGCGCAGGCGGCACTTATGGCCCCGACCGAAGTGCTGGCGCGCCAGCATCACGCCACCCTGGCGCGACTCGCCGGTCCACTCGGCATCGAGGTGGCCCTGATCACGGGCCAGGAGCCGGTACGCAGCCGCTCACCCCTGCTCACAGCGCTGGCCGACGGCACCATCCGCCTCGCCGTCGGAACGCACGCCCTGCTCCAGGAACGGGTCGCCTTCGCCGATCTGGGCTTGGCCGTCATCGACGAGCAGCACCGGTTCGGCGTCGGCCAGCGCCTGGGCCTCGCCGGCAAGGGTGCCGCCGTCGACCTTCTCCTGATGAGCGCCACGCCCATCCCGCGCACCCTGCTCCTCGCACTGCACGGCGACCTCGACGTGTCCAACCTCCGAGCGAAGCCGCCGGGCCGCCAGCCGGTGGTAACCCGCGCCCTGCCGGCCGACAGGTTGGAGGAGGTCGTCGCCGCCTGTGAGCGGACCTTGGCGGAAGGCGGTCGCATCTATTGGATCTGCCCCGTCGTCGAGCCCAGCGAGGGTACGGAGATGGTGGCCGCCGTCGAGCGGCACGACTTCCTTCGAGAGCGCTTCGGCGCCGCCGTCGGCCTCGTTCACGGCCGCCTCGACAGTCGCACCAAGGCCGAGGCGCTGGCCGCTTTCGCCAGCGGTGGCACTCGACTGCTGGTGGCGACGACCGTGGTCGAGGTCGGCGTGGACGTGCCGGAAGCCTGCGTCATCGTCGTGGAGCATGCCGAACGCTTCGGCTTGGCCCAGCTTCACCAGTTGCGCGGACGCGTGGGCCGTGGCGGCGGTGCGGCGCACTGCCTTCTCCTCTACGCCCCGCCGCTCTCTCCCTTCGCTGCAGCCCGACTTCGCCGCCTGCGCGAGACCGACGACGGGTTCAAGATCGCCGAGGCGGACCTGAAGCTGCGCGGCCCCGGTGAGGCCCTGGGTACGCGTCAGTCCGGATTGCCGGCGTTCCGCTTCGCCGATTTGGCCATTCACGCCGATCTTTTGCCCCTCGCGCGTGACGAGGCGGCCGCTCTGCTTCGCCGCAATCCGCAATTGGCTAACGCAGAAGGCGAGAAGATCCGAATTCTGCTCCACCTGTACGATCGTCAGACGGCGATGCGGAACCTAACGGCAGGTTGAACTCACGCTACTCTATTTCTCTCCTCCGGACCCAATAGATTGGCTTGTTGGCAGTTTCCGCTGAATAAAACAAATTCGGTAAAATTTTACGCAATGTTTTCTAAAGCAAAACATTTAGACGAGACTTAATGAGTATTGACACGTCGTAAGTCTTGCCGCAGATGGTCGGTACAGATGCACGGCGTCGAGAACATAGCTCCAGAAGAGCGATATCGGCAGGGACGACCGGGCACCGGCCAGTCGATGGGGTACTAGAGTGTCAGTCATCACCAACAGCATGCTTCTGGTACGGCGGATCGGCGAGTTGCAGCGTCGCCGCGAACTGTTGCTGGCCAAGCAGGAGCGGCTCCGCCGCAGCCTGCCGGAGTGGGCGGTAGCCCCGCTCCAGCTGGTCGGGATGTCCGCCGACGAGATCCGCACCTTCATCGGCGATCTGAGCCGAGCCGAGGCCGAGGCCGGGCTCGACGAGATCGAGAAGGAGATCGAGACGCTCGACAAGCAGGCCGAGGACCTCGAGAACCTGCTGTTGACCACACCGTCGCGCTCGCTCGACAGTATTCTGGCCGTCCTCGACCTCGCGGTGACCCGCTTTCGCGCGCAGACGGTCGATGATCCGAACGACGTCTTCTACGACTATGGCGACGCTCGCGTGCTGACCTTCCTCGAGCGCGCCGCCGAGGATCTCCGCGCGGTACTGACGGATGCTCACCGCCAGGCGAGCTGATCCGGCCGGTTCACGCCCGAAGCAGGGGTCCGCTCGCAGCGCTGCGAGCGGGCCCTTTTCGTTTGGCCATCAGCCGGCGGCGGACGCCGCCTCCTGCTCTTCGCGCAGCTTCTCGCGGGCGGCGAGGCTGAGCTGGATGTTCAGCTCCTTCAGCTGCCGCTCGCCGACGGTGCTGGGTGCGCCCAGCAGCAGTTCCTCGGCCCGTTGTGACAGCGGGAAGGCCGTCACCTCGCGCAGGTTCGGCGTGTCGGCAAGCAGCATGACGATGCGGTCGACACCGGGAGCGATGCCGCCGTGCGGCGGCGCCCCGTACTGCAGCGCCCGGAACATGCCGCCGAAGCGAGCCTCCAGCACGTCGCGGCCGTAGCCGGCGAGGGCAAACGCCTTCTCCATGATGTCCGGCCGGTGGTTCCGGATCGCCCCGCTGCTGAGCTCGATACCGTTGCAGACGATGTCGTACTGGTAGGCCAGGATCTGCAGCGGATCCTGGGTCTGCAGGGCCTCCATCCCGCCTTGGGGCATCGAGAACGGGTTGTGCGAGAAGGCGACGGCCTTCGCCTCTTCGTCCCACTCGTACATGGGGAAGTCGACGATCCAGCAGAAGCGGAAGCAGTTCTGCTCGATGAGGCCCAGTTCTTCCCCGACCCGGGTACGCACGAGGCCCGCCAACTTCGCGGCCACGTCGGGCTTGTCGCAGGCGAAGAAGACGGCATCGCCGGTGCCGATCCCGACCTTGTCGCGCAGCGCCCGCAGCCGATCGGGCCCGAGAAACCGCGCTACGGGACCCTTGGCCTCGCCCTCGGCGAGCTGGATCCAGCCCAGACCCGGTGCTCCCTGGCTCTGGGCATAAGCGACCATGCCGTCGAAGAAGCTCCGCGGCCGGCCGACGGCACCGGGCGCCGGGATCGCGCGCACCACGGCACCCTGCTCGATGGCGCCTGCGAACACCTTGAAGTCGGAGCCGCGGAAGACCTCGGAGACGTCCGCGATCTTCAACGGATTGCGCAGGTCCGGCTTGTCGGTCCCGTAGCTCAGCAGCGCGTCGCGGAAGGCGATGCGCGGGAACGGCGCCGGCGTGACGGGCCGGTTGCCGAACTCGGTGAACAGGCCGTGCATCACGGGCTCGATCGCCGCGAACACGTCTTCCTGCGTGACGAAGCTCATCTCGACGTCGAGCTGGTAGAACTCGCCGGGGCTCCGATCCGCCCGCGCGTCCTCGTCGCGGAAACAGGGGGCGATCTGGAAGTAACGGTCGAACCCCGAAATCATGTAGAGCTGCTTGTACTGCTGCGGTGCTTGCGGCAGCGCGTAGAACTTGCCCGGATGCAGGCGCGAGGGGACGAGGAAGTCGCGCGCCCCCTCGGGCGAGCTGGCGGTGAGGATCGGCGTCTGGAACTCGATGAAGCCCTGTTCGATCATCCGCCGCCGGATGCTGGCGATGATCTGCGAACGCAGCACGATGTTGCGCTGCATCCGCTCGCGGCGGAGATCCAGGAAGCGATAGCGCAGCCGCGTCTCTTCCGGATATTCGCGGTCGGCATTCACCTGCAGCGGCAGCGGCTCGGCCGGTGATTCGACGGCACAGTGGCCGACGACCAGCTCCACCTCACCGGTGGCGAGGTCGGGATTGATCGTCTCGGGCGTGCGGGCGACCACCTTGCCGGTCACCGTCAGCACCGTCTCGTTGCGGGCACTCTCGGCAACCGTGAAGGCCTCGGTGCCGGGCTGGAAGACGAGCTGGACCAGACCCGCATGGTCGCGCAGGTCGACGAACATCAACTGGCCGTGGTCCCGCTTTCGGTGTACCCAGCCGCTCAGACGAACCCCTTCGCCGATATGGGATGAACGCAGATCGCCGCAGCGGTGCGTACGATACGGATGCATGTCGGTGGATGCCCTTGAGATGCCCGGTACGATGACCCAGGCCGCGCGTGCCGCGGAAAAGGTCACAGGCGTCCCTGCCCTGTCAAGCAACGCCCCCCCGAAAGGGCATCCCTCCATGCCGATGATCACCGATACTGCCGAGCTGCGGGCTTTCTGCGGCCGGATGGCGGGCGAGCGCTTCGTCACGGTCGACACCGAGTTCATGCGCGACCGGACCTTCTGGGCGAAGCTCTGCCTCGTCCAGGTCGCCGGTACCTCCGAGGCGCGTGCCGTCGATCCCTTGGCCCCGGGCATCGACCTGGCACCGCTCTTGGAGCTGATGGCGGACCGGAACGTGCTGAAGGTGATGCACGCCGCCCGCCAGGACCTCGAGATCTTCTGGCGCCTGATGCAGGGCGACATGCCGCGGCCGGTCTTCGACACGCAGATCGCGGCCATGGTCTGCGGCTTCGGCGAGGAGGTCGCCTACGATACGCTGGTGGCGAAGGTCGCGAAGAGCCACCTCGACAAGAGCTCGCGCTTCACCGACTGGTCGCGCCGCCCGCTCAGCGAGGCGCAGATCACCTACGCGCTGGGTGACGTCACCCATCTCCGCGTCATCTACGAGCGCCTGTCGGAGCGGATCGAGCGCGAGGGCCGCTACGGCTGGGTCGAGGAGGAGATGGCGGGCATGCTGGAGCCCTCCCTCTACGAGACCCCGCCCGACGAGGCCTGGAAGCGCCTGAAGCTGCGCACGCGCGATCCGCGCTTCGTCGCCATCGTCCAGGAGCTCGCCGCCTGGCGCGAGCGCGAGGCGCAGCGGCGTGACCTGCCCCGCAGCAGGGTCCTGCGCGACGACCTGCTGCTGGAGGTGGCAGCCAACAAGCCGCAGTCGCTCGATGCTCTGCGGCAGCTCGACCGCGTCAATGTCGACAAGGGCAGCGCCCAGGCGATCGTCGACGCGATACAGCGCGCCATGGCGATCCCCCGCGCCGACCTGCCGCGCCTTCCCGAGCCGCCGCAGATCCAGCGCGGCATCGGCCCCATGGTGGACCTGCTCCGGGTACTCCTGAAGTATCGCTGCGAGGAGGCCGAGGTGGCGCAGCGGCTGGTCGCCGGCACCGCCGATCTCGAAGCCATCGCCCAGGACGACGCCGCCGACGTGCCGGCACTCCATGGCTGGCGGCGCGAGGTGTTCGGCAACGACGCGCTGGCGCTGAAGGCCGGGCGCCTGGCCCTCGGCATCAAGGACCAGAAGCCCGTCCTGGTCCCCCTCGGCTGAGAGCGCCTTGTCGATCCTGATCGTCGGCCGCGGCTTCATCGCCCGTGCGGTGGCTGCCGCCCTGCCCGACGCACGGCTGCTGCCGCACGACACCGAGCCGACACCGGCCCTTCTCGACGGCGTTCGGGCCGTGCTGTGGGGCGGCCGGCATCCGTCCTTGGGTACGCCCGAGTGGCGGCTCGACGGTGATGGCGAGCCGCGTCTTGCCGCCGCCCTCGGCGAGCGCGACGTCGCCTTCGTCAGCCTCGGCACCCGCAAGGTCTACGCACCCGCGACGCAGCCTCTGGCCGAGGCGGCACCGCTCGGTCCCATCGATCGCTACGGCGAGCAGAAGCTGGCGCTGGAGCACCGCCTTCGAACCATCCTGGGGCAGCGCCTGACCACATTGCGGATCGCCAACGTCATCGGCTTCGAGCCGGGCCGCCGCAGCTTCATGGGGGCGATGCTGGGCGGTCTCGCCCGCGAAGGCATCGTCCGCTTCGACATGAGCCCGTTCACCCGGCGCGACTTCGTTCCGGTGCAGGTGGTCGGCTGGCTGATCGCCACTCTTCTCGACGCACCACCCGGCGGCGTCCTCAACCTCGGTGCCGGCTTCTCCATCGAGTGCGGCCGCCTCGCGCTGACCCTGATCGAAAGCTACGGTGCGGGCGCGCTGTTGATCGACGACCCCCGCGAGCGCGACGCTTTCGAGCTCGACATCGCGCGCCTCTCGGCCCTTACCGGGCGGGTCTCGAACCGCGAAGAGCTGCTGGCGACCGTGCGCGACTGCGGCCACCGCCTGCGCGAGGGCCAGGGCGATTGACGCCCGTCGTTTGGCGGGATGCCGTTGCGACAAAGCGGCCGGTGGTATCGATTTAGAACGCTACTAAATCGCCGAGGGTCGCGCTGGCAGGAACGCGACCGAACGCAGAACAGCGAGAGAATTCATGCGTAAGGTCCTCCCTGCCCTGGCCGCGGCCCTGCTGCTGACGGCAGGCACCGCCCTGGCCGACGATCTGCAGAAACAGGCCCAGGAGCTGTTCCAGCCGATCCCGACCTCGCCGCCCGAGCTGGCCGGCAATCCTGCGACCCCGGAGAAGCTGGCACTGGGTACCATGCTCTACTTCGAGCCGCGGCTCTCCGAGGCGCACAACATCAGCTGCAACACCTGCCACCAGATCGGCCTCGGCGGCGTCGACGGCCGGGCCAATTCGATCGGCCACGAGTGGCAGCATGGCGGCCGCAACGCGCCCACCGTGCTGAACGCCGTCTTCAACACCGCCCAGTTCTGGGACGGCCGTGCCGCCGACCTGCAGGCGCAGGCGGGCGGTCCGATCGCCAACCCCATCGAGATGGGCATCACCAAGGAGCACGCGGTCGAGCAGCTGAAGAGCATCCCGGGTTACGTGGATGCCTTCAAGGCCGCCTTTCCCGACGACAAGGATCCGATCAACTACGACAATATCGAGAAGGCCATCGCCGTATTCGAGGCCACGCTCATCACCCCGAACGCCCCCTTCGACAACTACTTGAAGGGTGACGCCACGGCGCTGAGCGCCGAGGCGCAGGAGGGACTGAAGCTCTTCGTCTCGGAAGGCTGCTCGGCCTGCCACAACGGCATCAATGTCGGCGGCGGCATGTACGCGCCCTTCGGCGTCATCCAGAAGCCCGGTGCCGAGATCCTGCCGCCCAACGACAAGGGGCGGATCACGGTGACGAAGACGGCCGATGACGAGTACGTCTTCAAGGTGCCGACCCTGCGCAACATCGAGCTGACCTCGCCCTACTTCCACAGCGGGGCCGCCTGGGACCTGAAGCAGGCCGTGCAGGTGATGGGCAGCGCGCAGCTCGGCGCCGACCTCACCGACGAGGAGGCCGCCAAGATCGTGGCCTTCCTGAAGAGCCTGACCGGCGACCAGCCGAGGGTCGTCTACCCGGTCCTGCCGCCGTCGGTCGGCACGACCTCGCACCCGGCGTCCTGACGGCCGGGGGAAGCCGTGTCTTCGGGCACGGCCTCCCGTCGGTGGCGTCGAGCAGCCCGGCGTTCGGCACGTCGGGCTGTCCTCGTTCTCGGGGATGGCGTCCGCTCAGGCGGCGCGGCGGGGTTCCAGATCGGCGAGCACCGCGTCGACGGTCCGGGCCCTAGGCAGCTGCTCCAGCGCGTCGGCCCGCAGATGGCCCTGGGCCATCTCCTGGCGCAGGAACGCCTCGTCGATCTCGCCCGCCTCCACCGTGTCGCGCAGCAGCGCCCAGAACAGCGCTTCCTGCCGCTGGTCCGGGTGGCGCTTGTATTTCCCGAGGAGGGCGTAGTCGCCGAACAGCTGCCGCCTTGCGCGCATCAGCCAGCCGAAGGGCGGGAAGAGCGGGAAGCGCTCCACGGGCAGGAAGTCGACGTGCAGCCCCGTCTTCCAGGGCTGGGTCATGCGGCGCGTATTGTGCAGCAGCCGTGTCTCGGGCCCGAGATGGTCGAAGTCGTTCCAGAACGTCTCCATCTCGCCGATCGTGGCGGAGTCCTCGTAGCCGAGCCCCATCCAGGTCGTGTAGTCGCGCGTGAAGTCGAACAGCGCGTCGAACTGCTCCGCCGCCTTCCAGTGCCGGAGCTTGGCGCAGTCGAGCAGCATCACCGAGCTCGCATAGGTGCCGCGCACGGTTCGCTTCACGCCGGTGTGCACGCGGCAGACGATCGCCTTGCCGGCCATGTCGCGCGACAGCAGTTCCCAGACGTCGCCGACCGCGAAGACGTCCGGATCGACCACCAACGCCTTGCCCTCGTAGCCCATCACCTCCGGCGGCATGAACCGCAGCGGCGTGAACGACTGCAGGTCGTCGTTGCGCCAGGGGATCTTGTTGCCCCCGCGCAGATAGAGCTGACCGTCGTGCCGGGCGAAGAAGGGCTGGTCGGCGTGATTGATGATCTCGACGTCGAACTTGTCGGCATGCCGCGACCGGCTGCGGAACGAATGCGCCGAGAGCAGGGCGCCGACCATCTGGCGGTTGTTGGTGTGGATGAAGACCCGCGGCTTCATGATGTCGTCCTGCATTCATTGCGCCCGTCTGCGGCCAGGAACGGCATGTGGGCCACCCGCACGATCCTCACGTCGGGCTCCTCCCGTGTCAAACGCCGTAGGGCGCGGAACGGCACCGTCCGCGGAATCGGGATGACGGGTCCGTGACGACGCAGACGCCTGCACTTGCCACGAGAGCGTCCCTCGCTCAGCCGATGCGCTCTACGGTGAAGCGTCGCGGCGGCGCGACGAGCGCGTCCTGACAGGCCACGAGCTGTAGCTCGCGCTCGCCGGAGCGCTTCGTCGCCTCGACCAGGGCGTACATCGAGGCGACGGCGTCGCTGAGCGACACTGCGACGTCACCGGTGCGCAGCCAATTGCCGAGGAAGAGTGCCGTGAAGGCGTCGCCGGTGCCGTTCAGCTCGATCTCGAGGCGCGGTGTGCGCACGAGCCAGCTCCCGTCGGCCGTGTCGGCGAGGACGGCCAGCTCCCCTTCCGCCACCCCCGCCGTGAGGCTGGTGCAGACCACGATGCGGGGACCCTGTGCCCGCACGCGACGGGCTGCGGCGACGGCACTCTCGACATCGACGATTGCCATATCGGCCAGATAGGCCAGCTCGAACTGGTTCGGGGTGACGATGTCGGCCGCCGGCAAAGCGCGCGCCTTGAAGAACTCCGGGATGCCCGGCTTGACGAAGAAGCCGCGGCCCTCGTCGCCCATCACCGGATCGCAGGCCCAAATCAGGTCGGGGCGAAGCTCGCGGATCGAAGCCACCGTGCGGAGCACGAGGTCGCCGAGGTCGGGCGTGCCGAGATAGCCGCTGACGACCGCCCGGCAGCGCCCGAAGGCGCCCCGCTCGCGGACACCTTCGAGGATCTCCGCCACCTGATCGAGGCCGACCACATGGCCGCGCCAGACGCCGTAGCCGGTGTGGTTGCTGAACAGGACGGTGTTGACGGGCCAGACCTCGAACCCCTGCCGCTGCAGCGGAAACACGGCCGCACTGTTGCCGACATGGCCATAGGCCACCGCCGATTGGATCGAGAGAATGCCGTCGGCCAAGACGTGCCCCCATGCGAGCCTGCGGCCCCGTTGTGCCGGGGCCGCACCGGGCTCGCAAGCAGGCGACCGGCTGGTCGACTATTCGGCGGTGGCCGCCACCTCCATCGCCGCCGCCGTGGTGTCCGCCGCCGCAACCGCAGCCGCACCCCCCGTGCTCAGGGTCACGCTGTCGACGTCGAAGCGGTGGGCGGTGCTGTTGGCCGCGAACGCCCAGGCCGGACCGAAGACCTTGATCGTGCCGTACTTGGTGTCGTTGACCCGGCAGCGCTCCGTGCCGTTCACGGAGAAGATCAGGGTCGAGCCGCGCTTCTCGGCCTTGATCGTATGGAAGCCGCTGACCGTGATGTTGGCCGCATTCACGCTGCAGATGGTGGCGAAGGTGCCGGACAGGTTCGAGACGCTCACACTGTCATAGCGCTGCAGGCGCAGGGCCCCGTTGGCGAGACCGAAGAAGTAGCCCGACGCCTTCCCGCCGGAGACGCCGGCGTTGGTGCCGAGGAAAACACCGCTGAGCCAGCTCTGGCCCGACGGCTGGATCCGGCGACTGCGGAGCTCGACGGCGATGCTGGTCGAGTTGGTGGAGCGCGTGAAGCTGCGGAACTGCGTGCTGCCCCCTGAACTGCCGACGATCAGCTCCTGCGCGTCCCAGTTCCAGGTGCCGAACTTGGTCCAGCCGGTCTGGTCGGCCGAGGTCCTGAAGTTCCAGGTGGTGCCGCCCCCACCGCCGCCGCCCAGCAGCTTGTTGAGGGCGGCAAGCACGTCGATGCGCGGTTTCGCGATTCCTGCCCGGCTGATCAGCTTGCCGGTCGACTTCAGCGCCGCCTCGATGTCGCTCACCGTGGCCGTCGGCTTCGCCTGCCGCAGAAGGGCGAAGGTGCCGGTCACGTGCGGCGTCGCCATCGACGTGCCGCTCTTCACGCCGAGGCCTCCGCCCGGGACCGAGGAGGTGATGTCCGAGCCCGGCGCCAGAACGTCGACCATACTCGCATGGTTGGAGAAACTCGAGATCTGGTCGCTCTTGGTCGTGCTGCCGACGGTGACGGCTGGCGAGATGCAGGCCGGTGCTCCGACCTGACCGTTGAACCCGCTGTTGCCGCTGGCGATGATCGTGGCGATTCCGGCCCCGCGCAGCTTGCTCACGACCGCCGTGTAGGCCGAGATCTGCGAATCGCAGAACGACGAGAACTGGCCGCCGCCGATGCTGACATTGATCGAGTCGATCTTGAACGCGTTGCGCTTGGAGTAGACGAACTCGAGGCCCCTGATCTGGTCCGTCGTGAAGGCCGTGTCGCAGGGGATGGTCTTGCCGATCTGCAGGCAGGTGTTGCTGTAGAAGGCGCTGAACACCTGCACGGCGATGATGTTCGCGCCGGGCGCCACCCCTTTACGCGCTCCGTTGCCCGCCGCGATGCCGGCCACATGGGTGCCGTGGTCGCAGCCGTCGAAGCGGCGCGCCGGGCAACCGATGCCCGAGCCGGGTGCGGTCGAGCTGGTGACGCCGTTGGGGCAGACGGACAGCGCGCCGGAGCTCGCGTCGTTGGTGGAAAAGCAGGCCTCCGCCTTCACCCGTCCGCTGAGCATCGGATGGAACTTGTCGACGCCGGTGTCGACGATCGCGACCGTGCGGCCGCTGCCGGAGAAGCCCTTGGCCCAGACGTCGTCGGCGTTGATCTTCGGCACGCTCTGCGCGAGCGAGAGCGACATCTGCAGGTCTTCCTGCAGCGACAGGACGGCCGGATCGGCCGCCAGACGCCGGATCGTGGCGGCGTCGGCCGTCACGGTCATGTAGGGGATATAATCGAAGAACACGACGCCATCCGACCCGGAGCCGTCGCCCGCCGCCGTGGCGCCCCGCTGGCTGCCCATCATCCGGCTCAGCACCGCCCGCTGCACGGCTCGCAGCCGCGCGGTCTCGGCCGCTTCCGACAGCGCCTGCGTCGAGGCGGGGACATCGAGGCCGACGATCACCCGAAGGCTGCCGGTCACACGCGCCTTGCCGGCGATCGCGGCCACCGCCGCATCGGCCCCGGCGGTGCCCATCATGGCCGTCGGCAATGGGGGATCCGTCTGCGCTCGGGCGGCGGTGCCGCATGCGGCGAGCAGCCCGACGAGGGTCACGACCTTCAGGAGAGCTGAGCGCATCGGGACCTGCCTTGGTCTGATAATTCTCCACCGGGTTGGATGACACGACATCCATGCGCGTGTGAAGGGGAAACGAGAGAGCATCTCTTTCCACCATAATGTACGCAGTTTCATGATGCAGATCTGAAGTATGAAATTCGTTAATGCGCTGAAGGGGTCGGCGAGCTGCCAGCGGGTCGCCTCGACACGCCGTCCGGGAGTGCCTATTTCCTGCGTGACGCAGGCGAAGGGATGCCCGATGGCGGTGATGCCGGCCGATCTCCGACAGCACTACGACAGGTCGATGCTGGTCGAGGATCAGGCCGGTGACGACCCTTTCACACTGTTCGAGCGCTGGTTTCACGATGCCGTGACCTCGGGCGAGATCGTCGAGCCGAACGCCATGGGGCTGGCCACCGTGGGCGACGACGGACGCCCCTCGCTGCGCACGGTGCTCTTGAAGGACGCCTCGCCGGAAGGGTTCGTGTTCTATTCCAACCAACTGAGCCGCAAGGGCCGCGAGCTCGGCCGGCGGCCGGTGGCAGCCCTGCTCTTCTTCTGGGACAAGCTGCACCGCCAGGTCCGCATCGAGGGCGATGTACTGCCCGTGTCGGATGCCGAGGCGGACGCCTACTTCGCGTCGCGCCCCTGGGGCAGCCGCATCGGCGCCTGGGCGTCGGAGCAGAGCACCGTGCTGGCCTCGCGCACGGTGCTCGAAAAGCGCTACGACGAGCTGGCGGCGCGCTGGCCGGAAGGCAGCGAGGTGCCACGACCGCCGCACTGGAGCGGCTGGCGGGTCCGGCCCACGAGCTTCGAGTTCTGGCAGGGCCGTCCCAGCCGCCTGCACGACCGACTTGTCTATCGCAGTGCCGGGAACGGCTGGCATCGCGAGCGACTGGCACCCTGAAGGAGGGGCCCATGAGCGACCAGAGGCGTACGGTCTTCATCACCGGTGCCAGCCGCGGCATCGGCCACGCGACGGCGGCCTATTTCGTGCGCCAGGGCTGGCGGGCGCTCACCTGCTCGCGCGACGAGGTGCCCGAGGAGTGCATGCGCAGCGAGCGCCATGCCCATATCACGGCCGACCTCACCGACCTCGACGACCTGCCCAACACGATCAACCGCCTGCACAACATCCTGGAAGGCCAGGGCCTGCATGCGCTGGTCAACAATGCCGGCTACTCGCCGAAGGCGGAGGGCGGCAAGCGGCTGGGCTGCCTCGACGGCGACATGCTGACCTGGCAGCGGACCTTCGCCGTCAACTTCTTCGCACCCGTCTTCTTCTCCCGCGCCTGCGCGCCGCTGCTGGCCGAGACCCGGGGTGCCATCGTCAACATCACGTCGATTGCCGGCAGTCGCGTCCATCCGTTCGCCGGCAGCGCCTACGCCACCTCGAAGTCGGCGCTAACGGGCCTCACCCGCGAGCTCGCAGCCGATCTGGCGCATCTGGGCATTCGGGTGAACGCCGTCTGCCCCGGCGAGATCAACACGGCCATCCTCTCGCCCGGGACCGAGGCGCTGGTCGAGCGTATCCCGCTGAAGCGGCTGGGCTCGCCCGACGAGGTGTCGGCCGCGATCTACTATCTCTGCAGCGACCAGGCCTCCTACATCACCGGGGCGGAGATCCCCGTGAACGGCGGCCAGGACGTTTACTGAGGCCGACGCGAGAGCAGCTAGCAGCCTCAGGCGGCGTCGAGCGCGCGGCAGTCCTCGACCCGCCAGCCGACCCTGGCGGTAGCCCCGGGCTGCGGATGGACGTGGCCCGAGGCATTAGGCACCTTGATGATGAAGTCGTCGTGTCCGAGCAGGCTCACGCGCGTCCGGATATGGTCGCCATGGTAGATCAGCTCTTCCACATGCGCCTCGTAAAGGTTGGCACAAGCCCCTTCCGGCGGCTCCAGCACGACCCGCTCGGGGCGTAGCGACAGGGTGGTCCGCTCACCGGCGGCCGAGACGTTGACCGGGACGGCGCGCACCGTGGCGCCGCCCACCTCGACCTCACAAGTCCCGCCCTCGATCGCGATCACCTTGCCGACGAGCTTGTTGTTCTCGCCGATGAAGCTGGCGACGAAAGCGTTCTGCGGCGTCTCGTAGAGCGCGGCGGGTGTCGCCAGCTGCTGGATCACCCCGTCGTTGAACACGGCGACGCGGTCCGACATGGTCAGCGCCTCGTCCTGGTCGTGGGTGACGTAGACCACGGTCACCCCCAGCCGCCCGTGCAGGTGCTTGATCTCGTACTGCATGTTCTCTCGCAGCTGCTTGTCGAGCGCCCCCAGCGGCTCGTCCATCAGCACGAGCTTCGGCTCGAAGACGAGTGCGCGTGCCAACGCCACCCGCTGCTGCTGACCGCCCGAGAGCTGCGCCGGCTTGCGGCCCTCGAAGCCGCCGAGCCGGACCATGTCCAGCGCCTTGCGCACCCGCTCGGTCACCTCGGTCCGTGGCAGGCGCCGCACCTCCAGCGGAAAGGCCAGGTTCTCCGCCACCGTCATGTGCGGGAAGAGGGCGTAGTTCTGGAACACCATGCCGATGTCGCGGCGATAGGGCGGCACGTCGTTGAGCGGCTGGCCATCCAGCACCACCTTGCCGTGCGTGGGAGCCTCGAAGCCCGCCAGCATCATCAGGCTCGTCGTCTTGCCCGAGCCCGACGGCCCAAGCAGCGTGACGAACTCGCCGCGCAGGATGTCGAGGTTCAGGTTTTTGACGACGAGGGTCTCGCCGTCATAGCTCTTCTGGACATCGATGAAGCGCACGAAGGCGGCATCGCCCGAAGTCATCGGCACTCTATCCCCGACACCGGGCAGTTCCTGGACCGGCGCACCGCTCGGTCCATCCGTTCTTTGGCCCTGATGGCTGCGTAGTCGTCGCGGCCGAGGCTGTAAACCGGACCTGGACCCGCCGCCCGATCCGAAGGCAGGTGTTGGTGTAGGTGCCGCGCATGACGGCAGAGGCTCGCCAGCGGTACGGTCAGTCCAGCCGCCTGACCGCGGAGTGTCGGGGCGAAAAGACGGCCGACGCAGGAACGTCGGCGGTCAAGCCCGCGACTATCGGGGTAATCGAGCTTGGCAGGGCAGCGCTGGAGAGCACCATATGGAAAGCGAGTTGCGGCGCGCACCCTCGTCTATTTGCGGGAGACGATTGCGGTGGCTCGGTCCCTCCGCGGCGAACGGGCCTGGCAAGCCGTGCGGGGGATTGGCGCCTTGCGGCAGCTGGGACAACGCATGGGCGAGCACATCTCCGAACAACCCCTGTCCACGAGACCTGCGCCTCGGCTTTCAGCGTGCGGAAGTGCAATGCTGCCTGCCCGACGTCCAGATCCGACTCTGGAAGCGGCGCTCGTACCGCTTTCCCGACGACTATCCTGATCCCCGGCGACTTAGGCGAAGGGTGCGCAATAACGCACATATTCTCGGTGGATATCGACAACCGGCTCGTCGGACCCGAAACGACGGCCGACGGATGTCCGTCGGCCGTCCAGCGAAGGAATATGTCAAGAGATGGCGAGTATCAGCTCAGCGGAACACAGGAAGCCGTGCCGTGCAGACCTCGAGCGGTCGTGCAGGCGCCGTTGAACATTGCCCGGAAGTTGTTGGCATTGCCGGGGCCACTCAACGTCGTGGAGCCGCCGATCATGATCGTCTGGTTGTCGTAGCCCCAGGACGTGACGGCAAAGACGATGTTCCGATTCGCATAAGCACCTTTGTAGGACGCAGCATCGCTCAAAGCGCCGAGATTGGCCACGCTAGGACCCCCGCTTGAGCCGCCCTGCATTCCGGTGCCGTACCGGAAATCGCGCGAGTCGGAGACGTCGAGATGATCGCTCTCGCTCAGATAGTCACCGTTGCTGTAGTTCCACGGATACCCCAGCTGCGCGATCGACCAGTAGGGCTGCAGGCAGTTCGCGTAGCAGAAGCCCAGTGTGCCCGTGTAGCTGCCGATCTCGCGCGTCGTCGTGGCCCGCTTGCCGAGGACGACGACACCGAGGTCGTATCCGGCATCGAGTGATCCCGTGTTGTACCAGCCCGACGTCGTCCAGAGTTGGACGACCGGAGCATAGCCGTAAGGATTGGCCGTGCCGGTACGCGCCGGATAGAAATACCCTTCCTTGTTCCAGCCGGCCGCTTTCGTTCCACCGTGGTGGACGCAATGCCCGGCGGTGACGAGAATGGAGCTCGAGATCAGACTGGCCGAGCAGCGGTACCAGTAATTGTCACTGGCACGAAAGAGATACCAGCCGACGGCGCGATACGGGAAGTCGTCCATCAACTCCGTATCCACCTGGCTGTCGGAGAAGTGATAGATCGTGTTGAGATTACTGGCGCCGTAGTTCCGGGCGGATATCCTGGCGCCGCTCTTGGCCGAGCCAGGAGCGAAAGAGGCGCGGGTGGTCGGGCCGGTGACGGCGTTGCGCACGGAAGGCAGCGGGCCGCTCGTGCCGGACTTCGGCAGCTTGTCCAGATCGCTTGGAGCACGTTCGAGCTTGCGCTCCATCGGCTTGGCGCTGGCGAAGATCGCGTCCAGTTCCCCTGCGGAGCGCATCGCCGTCGGAGAGACGTTACTAGCGACCTGAGCGTTGGCCGCCGACGCGGTCAGGGTGAGGCCGCAGAACAGTCCTGCATACAGCAGGGCATGCTTGATTGACGGGTTCATCTTCTTACACCTCAGTATCGATGTGATATCGGTCGCCGAATAGGTTGGCGCCCATCACCAGCGTATGGTCGAGAGGTGTTTCCTGCCTAACAACTTGCAGCCAGACGCCGGCATCGGGCGTGAACGCTTCGTTGCCGACGCTCTCTTTACTATTCCATCATTGTACGGCGGGGTGTGCGGTGGCGCACAGAAATGATGTGGGATTTCGCACAGGCGGCGTAATGGCCCCGGCGTCCTGAAAGTCAGGTGCGGCGATAGAGAGACACGCCGTCCTCACGCATGCTGCGCTCGATCGTTCCTGCCCGACGCAGCCGGTTCAGATGCGCCAGCGTCTCGGCCAGGGCGAAGCCGGTCTGGTGCGCGTCGAGCTCGCGCGGGAACAGCACGCGCAGCACCTCGTAGGCGGTGTGCGGCTCGACGCAGGCCCCGAGCACGGCATCCAGCCGCTCGTCGTGGTGGCGTGCCAGCTGCTCCCGGCGCTGGTGTAGCCCGACGAACGGCAGCCCGTGCGAGGGCAGCACGGTGCAGTCCTCGGGCAGGTGGCGATAGCGCTCGAGGCTGGTCAGGAAGTCGCCGAGCGGATCGGACTCGGGATCGGTCGCCCACACCCCGACGACGGGCGAGATCCGCGGCAGGATCTGGTCGGCGGCGATCAGGATGTTGCGCTCGGGCGACCACAGGGTGACCTGCTCCGGCGCGTGGCCCTCGCCGATGATGACCTCCCAGTCGCTGCCGGCGAGCCTGAGCCGGTCGCCTGCGGCGACGCGCTGGTAGCTGGCGGGTGGCGGCACCACGCCCTTCGCATAGGCGTTGCCGCGGGCGTGGCTACGGTCGATCAGGGCGTCCGGCATGCCGCCGCGCCGGTAGTGCTCGTCGCCCGCGGTGACGAACTCCTCGGTGAGGTCCAGCGACAGCCAACGGGCGTAGAGCCATTCGAGGCGCGACATCAGCAGCGGCGCTCCGGTCAGGGCCACCAGCCGCCCGCACTGGCCGACGTGGTCGGGATGGAAATGCGTCGCCAGCACCCGGCCGACCGGACGCCCGGCGAGCGGCCCCGCCAGCACCGTGTCCCACACGGCATTCGTCGCCGCGTCGTGGACGCCACCGTCGATCACGGTCCAGCTGTCGCCGTCATCCAGCAGCCAGACGTTCACATGGTCGAGGGCGAAGGGCAGCCGCAGGCGCAGCCACAGCAGCCCCGGCGCCCATTCCCGCCACGTGCCGACCGGCGGCGCTTCGGCGAGTTCCCGCAGCCCGGGAGGCGGTGGCAGTCGCGACATGACGGGCTCCGGGCTCGGGGACAGCTGCACCTAGGGGCTGCAACGGCGACCGGCAAGTCACAGCGGCAGCCCAGGGTGTGACATAGGGGCAAGGCTCCCTTGCCCTCCGGCCGTGCGCGCTGGCACAGGCGCTCCGAAGATCAGGGCTCGGCGGTCCGCAATCCGCCGGGGCGAGGGCGGATAGGATGAGCGACCACGACCAGGATCTCGGTGCCGGTATCCGCCGATTGATGCGGCGGCTGATCCGCGTCTCGCTCGGCACCATCGATCGCGACTCCGGCGGACCCTACGCATCGTTGGCGATGGTGGCCCTGGATCACGACGCGACCCCTCTCCTGCTGCTGTCCGACCTCGCGGACCACACCCAGAACCTGAAGCGCGATCCACGGGTGTCCCTGCTGTTCGACGGCACCGTCGAGCGCGCGGTGCCGCTCACCGGCGAGCGCGCCACGCTGCAGGGACGTATGGTGCTGGCCAACGAGCAGCGGCTGCTGGACCGCTATATCGCCCGCCACCCCGACGCCACCGACTATGCCGGCTTCCGCGACTTCAACCTCTACGCCGCGCGGATCGAGCGCGCGCATCTCGTGGCGGGCTTCGGCCGCATCCACTGGGTGCCGGGCGACGTCGTCCGGCTTTCCGATGACGCGGCCTCGGCTCTGGTCGCGTCCGAGGCCCAGATCGTGCGGCACATGAACCAGGACCATGCCGACGCGATCCAGCTCTACGCGCAACGCCTGCTCGGCCGCAGCGGCGAGGGCTGGGTGATGACGGGCCTCGATCCCGAAGGTGCCGACCTGCGGCGCGGTGCCGAGACGGGCCGCGTCGCGTTCGAGCGGCGCGTGACGGACGCGGATGGGGCGCGGGCCGAGTTGGTCCGCCTCGTCAAGAAGTCGCGGGCCGAAGCCGCCGCGAAGTAGCGAGTCCCGCTACATCGCGTTCATCACCTCGTGGCCGCCTTCCCAGATCATGCGGACGGCGATCCAGGTGACGAGCAGCAGCCCGACATAGCCCAGCCAGCGGTGCCGCTCCATGTAGGTGGCGATGTAGCTGGCCGCGACACCCATCAGGGCGATCGAGAGCACGAGGCCGAAGACGAGCGTCCAGATATGGTCGCGGGCGGCACCGGCCACCGCCAGCACATTGTCCAGCGACATCGAGATGTCGGCGATCGCCACCTGGATCAGCGCCGAGCGGAAGGTCTTGCCGCTGCCGGTCAGGCCATGGATGTCGACCTCGCCATGCATACCGCCCTGGCCGCTGAGGTCGCGGTACATCTTCCACGATACCCACAGCAGCAGGATGCCGCCGGCCAGCAGCAGGCCGATGATCGCCAGCAGCTGCACGGCGACGACGGCGAAAAGGACCCGGCAGGCGAAGGCGATCGCCAGGCCGTAGAAGATCACCTTCCTCTTCTGCTCGCTCGGAAGGCCGGAGGCGGCGGCACCCACCACCACCGCATTGTCGCCGGCCAGCACGATGTCGATCAGCACCACGCTGACGAACGCCGTGAGCCAGGCGCCGATCTCGCCTTCGATCATGCAGCTTTCCCTCGAGGACGGACGCCGCTCTTACGCGACCGGGCGGAGGCACTCAATGGACGGCCGGCGCGAGGTTGACGTCGAACCGGCCGTCCCCGACAAGCCGCACGCCATGAGCCAAGGCGCGTCCTCCCATCTCACCCTGGTCCTCGGCGGTCAGCGCAGCGGCAAGAGCGCCTTCGCCGAGCGCCTGGTCGCCGATACCCGCGTCCCCGTCACCTACGTTGCCACGGCCCAGGCCTTCGACGGCGAGATGGTCGACCGGATCGAGCAGCATCGCGCCCGCCGCCCCTCTGACTGGACCACCGTTGAGGCGTCGGTGGACCTCGCGGTGACGCTACAGGAGGTTTGCCGGCCCGAGACTGCCGTATTGGTCGACTGTCTCACCCTGTGGCTGACCAACCTGATGCTGGCCGAGCGCGACATCGCCGCCGAGACGGCGTCGCTTGTCGAGCTTCTGCCCCAGCTGCCGGGCCGCCTTGTCCTGGTCTCCGTCGAGGTGGGCCAGGGTGTCGTGCCGGCGAACGCCATGGCGCGTGCCTTCGTCGACCATGCCGGCCGCCTGCACCAGGCGATCGCCGCCCTCGCCGACCGCGTCGTCCTCGTGGTCGCCGGCCTGCCGCTCGACCTCAAGGGTGCGCCATGCACCTCCTGAGCGCCGAGCTGGCGCCGCTGGCCGACGCCGAGACCGCCGTCGATCTCGGCCAGACGCCGGGCGACATCCTCGTCCTCTCGGCCGCCGACAGCGAGCTCGCCTGCCTCGCCGCGGCCCGCGCTCGGCTGCCGGCCGAGTTCCCGAGCCTGCGCCTCGCCAACCTGCTGCGGCTCGGCCACCCGATGTCGGTCGACCTCCACGTCGAGAAGGTCGCCGCCCACGCGAAGCTGATCGCCGTGCGCCTGCTGGGCGGCCGCAGCTACTGGCCCTACGGCGTCGACCAGCTGGTGACCCTCGCCCGAGCCAAGAACATCAAGCTCGCGCTGCTACCCGGCGACGACCGCCCCGACCCGCAGCTCGACGGCCTCTCGACGCTCGACGCCGCCGCCCGCGACCTACTCTGGCGCTGCCTGACCCATGGCGGCGTCGCCAACGCCGAGACGTTCCTGCGCCAGGCGGCCGTCCTGCTCGGGCGAAGCGACGAGGCACCCGAGCCCCGCCCGCTGCCGAAAGCCGGACTTCATCTGGCCAGCGGGCCGGCCCCTGACCTCGCGAGCTTCCTCGCCGATCTGCCGCCCGAGCGCCCCAGAGCACTCCTCGTCTTCTACCGAGCGCTGGTGCAGGCCGGCGACGTGGCTCCAGTCGACGCCCTGCTGACACAGCTCGAGCAGGAGGGCTTAGCCGCCCTCGGCCTCTACGTCGCCAGCCTGAAGGACGCCGAGGCCGCGGCCCTGACCGGAGCCGTCGTCCAACAGCTGCGGCCCGACGTGATTCTGACCGCGACCGGCTTCGCGCTGGGCAGCTTCGACGGCGCACCCGGTCCCGACCCGCTGCAGGCCGCCGACTGTCCCATCCTCCAGGTGGTGCTCGGCAGCGGGACCGAGGCGGCTTGGCGCGAGTCGCCCCGCGGCCTGACCCCGCGCGACCTCGCCATGCAGGTCGCCCTGCCCGAGGTCGACGGCCGCGTCCTCGCCCGTGCCGTGTCCTTCAAGGCCCCGACCGGCCGCGACGCCCTGACCGAGGCCGATCTGGCGGCGCACCGCCCGGTACCCGATCGCGTCGCCTTCACCGCGGAGCTCGCCTCCGCCTGGGCCAAGCTGCGCCACACGCCGCTCCCGGACCGCCGCGTCGCCATCCTGCTCGCCAACTACCCGAGCCGCGACGGGCGCCTGGCCAACGGCGTCGGCCTCGACACCCCAGCCAGCTGCATCGCCCTGCTCCGTGCGGTGAACGAGGCCGGCTACGCTGTCGCCGACATCCCGCCGGACGGCGACGCGCTGATCTGCGAGCTGTCCCTAGGCGTGACCAACGATCTCGCAGCGCGTGCGGACCGCATTGTCCGCGTCGCCCTACCGCTCGCCGCCTATCGCGAGCACTACGCCAAGCTGCCCGAAGCAGCCCGCTCCGCAATGGAAGAGCGCTGGGGTCCGCCCGAGAGCGATCCGGCACTGCAGCATGATGTTTTCCCCCTACCCTTCCTCGTGCTCGGCAACGCCGTCGTCGGCATCCAGCCCGCGCGCGGCTACGAGGTCGATCCGACCGCGACCTACCACAGCCCGGACCTCGTCCCGCCACACAACTACCTCGCCGCCTATTTCTGGCTGCGGCGCGTCTTCGGCGCCCACGCCATCGTGCACCTCGGCAAGCACGGCAATCTCGAATGGCTGCCGGGCAAGGCGCTGGCACTCACCGAGGGCTGCTGGCCCGAGATTGCTCTTGGGCCATTGCCGCACCTCTACCCCTTCATCGTCAACGACCCCGGCGAGGGCAGCCAGGCGAAGCGGCGTGCCGCCGCCGTCATCGTCGACCACCTCACCCCGCCGCTGACCCGCGCCGGCACCTATGGGGATCTCCGCGCCCTGGAGCTGCAGCTCGACGAGTTCCACCAGGCGACCGAGCTGGACCCGAAGCGCGCCGCCCATCTCCGCCGCGAGATCGCCGCCGAGACCGAGCGCCTGGGCCTCGCCCGCGACCTCGACCTCGACGACCCGGCCGAGAACGAGAGCTTGCAGCGGATCGACGCTCATCTGTGCGAGCTGAAGGAGCTGCAGATCCGCGACGGTCTGCACATCCTGGGCACCAGCCCGGCCGGCACGCAGCGGACCGACCTCCTCGTCGCCCTCGCCCGCCTGCCGCGCGGCCGCGGCCAGGACGGCGACGCCTCCCTGCTGCGCGCCCTGGCGGCCGACCTCGGTCTCGACGGCTTCGACCCCCTTGGAGCCGATCTCGCGGAGCCCTGGAGTGGCCCCCGCCCGGCCGTCCTCGACGGCGCGGACCCTTGGCGCACGAACGGCGATACCGTCGAGCGGCTGGAGGCCCTTGCAGCGAACCTCGTCGAACGGGGCGAGGCTCCCGCCGAGTGGCCGCGTACCCAAATCGTGCTGGACGCGATCCGCGACCGCCTCGGGCCGGCACTCGACGCCTCCGACGTCTCCGAGATCGCCGCCTGCCTCGCCGGCCTGGACGGTCGCTTCGTTGCCCCGGGCCCGAGCGGAGCCCCGACGCGCGGCCGGCCCGAGGTGCTGCCGACCGGCCGCAACTTCTTCTCCGTCGATTGCCGCGCCGTGCCTACACCGACGGCCTGGGCGCTGGGCTGGAAATCGGCCCAACTCGTCGTCGAGCACCATCTCCAGACCGAGGGCGAGTATCCTCGCCACGTCGCTCTCTCCGCCTGGGGTACCGCCAACATGCGCACCGGCGGCGACGACATCGCCCAGGCGCTGGCCCTCCTCGGCTGCCGGCCGGTGTGGGAGCCGACGAGCGGCCGCGTCACCGGCGTCGAGGTGCTGCCCCTCTCGATCCTCGACCGGCCGCGGGTCGACGTCACGTTCCGCGTCTCCGGCTTCTTCCGCGATGCCTTCCCGGCGCAGATCGAACTGCTCGACGACGCCGTCCGTGCCGTCGCCGCCCTCGACGAGCCCGCGGACATGAACCCGCTGGCCGACGCCGTGCGCCGCCGCGCCGTCGAGCTGACCGCCTTGGGCCTCAGCGAAGCCGCCGCGCGACGGTCCGCTTCCGCGCGCGTCTTCGGCAGCAAGCCCGGTGCCTACGGTGCCGGCCTCCAGGCCCCCATCGACACCAGAGGCTGGAAGGAAACAAGCGAGCTCGCCGAGACATACCTAGCCTGGAGCGGCTGGGCCTATGGCCGCGGCGTCGAGGGCACCGAGGCCGGGCCGGAGCTGCGCGAACGCCTCGGCCGCGTCTCGCTCGTCCTGCACAACCAGGACAATCGCGAGCACGACATCCTGGATTCCGACGATTACTACCAGTTCGAGGGCGGCATCGCCGCCGCGGTGCGCCATCTCAGCGGTCGCCAGCCGACGATCCTGCACAACGACCACAGCCGGCCCGAGCACCCCCGCGTGCGGACGCTGAAGGATGAGATCGGCCGCATCGTCCGGGGCCGGGCGGCGAACCCGAAATGGATCGCCGGTGTCATGCGCCACGGCTACAAGGGTGCGTTCGAGATCGCCGCCACCGTCGACTATCTCTTCGCCTTCGCCGCCACCGCCGCCGTGGTCGAGGACCATCATTTCGAGCGGCTGTTCGAGGCCTACCTCCTCGACGAGGAGGTCCGCGACTTCATCGCCCGGCACAACCCGGCCGCCCTGCGCGAGATCGCGGAGCGCTTCGCCGAGGCGGTCGACCGTAGGCTGTGGCGACCGGCACGGAACAGTGCGGTGCCGCTGCTCGAAAGCCTCGCCGCCTGAGGCGGCCCATCGAGATGAGGGAGGTCCGACCATGACCGAGGACACCGACGCCCATCGCGAGAAGATGGCGCGGATCAAGGCCGCGAAGGACCGGCTTTATGCCGGGAAGACGATTGAGAAAGGCCTGCTCATGGTCCATACCGGGACGGGCAAGGGCAAGAGTACCGCCGCCTGGGGCCTCGTCATGCGCTGCCTCGGCCACGGCCTGAAGGTCGGCGTCGTCCAGTTCGTGAAGGGCAAGCGGGCACCGGGCGAGCGCACCTTCCTCGAGCGCTTCCCCGATCTCATCACCTTCAAGGTCATGGGCGAGGGCTTCACCTGGGAGAGCCAGGACCGGGAACGCGACCTTGCCGCCGCGCGCGCCGCCTTCGCCGAGGCCGAGAAGATGCTGCAGGATCCCGAACTGCACCTCGTCGTGCTTGACGAGCTGAACATCGTGCTCCGCTACGACCAGCTGCCGCTGGACGAGGTCGTCGCCACCCTCGCCGCCCGCCGCCAGGGCCTCCACGTCGTCGTCACCGGCCGCAACGCCAAGCCCGAGTTGATCGAGGCCGCCGACCTCGTCACCGAGATGAAGCTCGTGAAGCACCCGTTCCGCGAGGGCGTGAAAGGCCAGCTCGGCATCGAGTGGTGAGCTGGAACACGCGCCGTGCGGACCGGGCGCCTCTTTCTGGAGCAGGGCTCCGGCAGCCAAGCATTTTCACGCAGGGCGTGGATAGCCTGAGTTGGCGATGTAGTTGGCGCACTCGGCGGGTGGAAAGAGATCGAGGAGCCGGGCGATCGCGTTCCACAGACCGTCGACGGTGCGTTCGGCAGCCTGACGCCCAAGGGGTTTGGACTTGGGAAAGGCCTGCTGGGTCGGATTGAGGTCGGGCGAGGAGGGCGGCAGGTAGCGGAGTTCGGCACCGCGGGCTTCGATAGCCACGCGGGTACCGGCGACCGTGCGGCTTAGTCGAATTCCACGGAGGGATGTCAGCGGTGCTGACCGGGTGGGCGGCCAAGTTTATCCATGATCACGGCGTCGCCGGATCGCAGCTCCGGAGCCGGCATCCGTTCGGTCCAGACCCGGACGATGGCACCCTTCATCGCCCTCTCGGTGACATAGGGAATGAAGAAGCTGCGGTGCGTCAGAGTGGCGACGAATGTGGTGGACGTGCAGTGCACGTTCGGCACGCGATCGACCACCCGCCGGCCCCGGAGCCCACGGCCATACCGCCGAACCATGTTGGTCGCGCCACCGTCGACGGCCGTCAGCGCTCGACCGTCGACGAACACCAAGCGCTGCGGGTTCAGCCCGCTTTGCCCGGCCTGCCAATATCCCCGCCCCGAGGCGAAGTCTGGCCGGACCAGAGCGGCTTCTTCCAGCTTCACGCCGAGCCGGGCAGCGGTACGGTACACTAGGTCCAGGCTGGCGCTCACTGGTGCACCGCCTTCAGTCCGGCGCGCATCTCGTTCACCATGACGTCAGACCGCCGGGCTACCTCGGCCGCGATAGCGTCGGGGATCAACGGCCAACTCAGGTCCTGCTGATTCCGCTGCGCCCGTGCCTCCGTCTCGCCCGGCGCAACGCGGCGTAGCTGATGTACGGCGCGCTGACCTGGAACAGCCGCGCCGCTACCCGGGCCGACATACCGCCGCCCGCCGCCGCCAGAACCTGGCTCCGCAGGTCCGTCGAATCACTTGCCCCGAACGCCACGCCATCACACTGTCCTCGGCTCATTCCAACGAGAAGCATGAATTGCCTGAATCGCCTGTGTGAATTGCAGATAAGGCTTCCTGTCAGGGGAAAGTGATCTCGCTGGAGTGAGGCACAGCTCCGGCTGTGCGTCGTACAGATAACCTTGTCGGCCCAACCGCCTAATGGTATTCGTTGATCTCCTGTCGTAGGGGATCCCGCTCCCACTTCGGTTGATCTCGACGGGATGATCTTCCTTGGCGGTTCCAATAGCCGCGCACCAGCTGCTTAGATTATGCTCAAAGATTAGGTAGTCAAATATAGATATAATTGGAAATTTGTAGTCCGCTCAAGTATACCCTGTCGCAACTATCCGAGCGTGTCGAGGGCGCCGAAGCGGGGGCGGTAGTAGGCGACGCGGCGGAGCGTGGTGGCGGCGATGTCGCCTAGCAGCCAGGGCTCGTAAGCGTAGAAGATCTCGGTCACGACGACCGTCTCGTCGTCGCCGGCGACGATGTCGGCCGGGAGATCGGCCGCGGTCGTGACCTCGCTCGTCGCGGCGAGACTGCCGGCACCGCCTCGCCGCCATTGCACTTTCGCCGCCCCGCCGCTGAGCGCGATGCTCGTCACGATCACCCGCCCCGAGGTCGCGAGGTCGAAAGGCTGGCAGATCTGCCGCACAGCACTGAAGAGGTCGTCGAGGGTGGCGGCCGTGAGGACCTCTTCGCGCGTCGCGATGTCCCCGATCGTCGAGGCCGCGTGCTGGAGCTTGATCGACAGCAGGATGTAACGTGAGACCTCGAAGGTCCCGCCGATCAGGATCAGCAGGACCGGCAGGGTCAGGGCGAACTCGACGGCCCCGAATCCGCGCCTGTCCCGCCACGCAGGTGTCTCCCGGCGCATCAGCTATAGGGCTCGTTGCGCACCGCCACGCTGGCACGGTGCAGGATCTTGCCGACGAGCGGCTTCAGGAGGGCGCTGAAGATGTTGGTCTCGTACTCGACCGAGTAGAGCACGATGTCGCCCGCACCGCCCGCACCGGACTTGCCCTGGTCGGGATCCCAGCCGCCATTGCCGTTGATGTCGGTGAAAGGCTCGCCCGGGTCCCATTTCCCGTTCTTGTTGGTGTCGGTGTACGGCTCAGGCTGCCGCATGGCGCCGAAGCTCCGGTAGACGTTCGTCGTGATGACGACCTCGTCCATGTCGATGAGGCCGAAGGTCCGATCCGCGATGATCTCGCGGATGACGTCCGTCCGGCTCTTCCCTTCCTCGTTCTCCTGGCCCGTCGTGCCGAAGCGGGACGCCTCGATGACCGCCGACTCCAGCGTCCCGTTGATGACGAAGGCGATGCCCAGTTCGAACACACCGAGCAGGCAGAGCAGCAGGAGCGGCAGGACCAGCGCGAACTCGACGGCGGCATTGCCGGCGCGGCCCAGGCGTGTGCACCGTTGCCGGCCCGGCATCGGCCTAGCCCGAGATCCGGAGGTTCGAGAGTTGCCGTCCCACCCGGCGGAAGATCGTGCGCAGCGTCGCGTTGTCGGGTGCGTGGGAATAGTACTCGGGCTTGGTGGCGCAGTTCTTGTAGAGCGTCTTCGTCGAGGTGCTGGGCGAGGCGCCGAAGGTGATCGTGTAGATGATGACGCCGTTGCCCTTCATGGCGGTGCAGATGCGGGACATCTTGTTGTCCATGAGCGTCTTGCCCTGGGCCAGGGTGGAGCCGTTGGGCATGAAATCGAAGAGGCGGCCGTAGGAGGTGTAGTCGGAGCCGCGCGGTCCCGTCGGTGGATTGTCGTAGACCTCGTTGTTGCCGTCGGTGAGCAGGACGACGACCTTGTCCGAGAGCTCCGCCCGGTAGTCGAGCGGGAGGTCGTTCGGCGTGTTGCCGCCCCAGAGGCCGCGCCAGCGGGGCGAGATCGTGTTCCAGCCCCAAACCAGCCCCATGTTCCCGAAGGTGCCGCCGCGGTGCCAGGCGCCCATGCCGTTCAGCGCCGCCTTCACCTTGGTCTTTTCGGCCGTGAGCGACAGGATCGGGGCGCCGCAGCCGAGATTGGGGCCGTACCCGTCGTTGCGCGCGGCGAGCCGCTCGTCGGTGGGCGGTTTGCGCGGCGCGCCCCAGTCATTGTCGGTATCGTCCGGGTAGAGAAAGCTGCGGAGCGGCACCGTGGAGGGCGTCTTGTCGGTCTCGTCGTCGGGACTGGCGCTCGCCATCACGCAGCCCTTCCAGGTCGACGGCGAATAGTCGCCGTCACCGCGCAGGCGCACCCGATCGGTCGCCGCCAGCCAACTCGTCCGCGTGCTGCCGATGTTCACCGTGGCGGCGAACGGCACCACCGACACCCAGAGATTGTCGTGGGTCTCCGCGGCACCGTACACGATGTCGACGAGATCGAGGGCCGCCGCCTTCATCGTGTCGAAGGGCGTGCCCCACATGGAGCCCGTATTGTCGAGCACCAGGGCCAGTTCCATGCGCCGCACGTCGCGGTTGATGACGGTGCGCGCGTCGATGGTGAGGTCGTCATAGCCGAACAGCAGCATGAAGTGCGTCGGCATGCTGGCCGTGGCGGTGAGCACGATCCGCGCCCCGTCGTCCTCGATCTCCGTGTCGAAGCTCGTCACGGTGGCGACGGCCGGGCCGGCGTCGAAATTGCCGTAAAAGTAGGCTTCGGCGTCGGGCTCGACGTCGTCGTCGTCGAGGGCACGCCCCGCGGCCAGGCCCGCAGCGTCGAGCGACTTCTGCAGCTGGGCCTGCACCGAGTAGGCGAGCAGCCCGTCGACGGCGACGCCCACCATCGTCAGCAATGGAAGGATCGACAGGCCGAACGTGATCGCGACATTGCCGCCGCGGCCGCCGATGAAGGCCCGTGCTGCCCCGAGATGGTGCCAAAAATGCCGCAGGCGCTCCACGCCGACTGCTCCCCGCAAACGTGCGGCCGACCTTCGGCTTAGGCCGATCTCGTTAAGGAGTGATTGATCTGCCGGTCGGACTGCCCCTTCTGCTCGCGTTGCTGCTGGACGCCGCGTTCGGCGAGCCGGCCTGGCTCTATCGCCGCATCCCACATCCCGTCGTGATGCTGGGTCACCTGATCTCGGCTGCGGAACGGCGTCTGCTCCGCCCGGAAGCTTCCCCGGCGCGCAAGCGGATCGCCGGGGTCCTGCTGCTCGTTCTCGTCACCGGGATCGCCGTGGCCGTCGGGCTCGCGCTCCACCTCGTCCTCGCCCGACTGCCCGCTGGCTGGGCGATCGAGGCGGCCCTCATGAGCACGCTCATCGCCCAGCGCAGCCTCGTCGACCATGTCCGCGCCGTGGCCGATGGCCTCGACCAAGGGCTGGCCGAGGCACGCGCCGCCGTCTCGCGCATCGTCGGCCGCGACCCGGAAGCCCTGGACCGGCCGGCCATCGCCCGCGCCGCCCTCGAATCCCTGGCCGAGAACTTCTCCGACGGTGTGGTCGCCCCCCTCTTCTGGGGCCTCGTCGGCGGCCTGCCGGGCATGCTGGCCTACAAGGCCGTGAACACGCTGGACAGCATGGTCGGCCACAAGAGCCCGCGCTACCTCGACTTCGGCCGCGCCAGCGCGCGTTTCGACGACCTCGTCAACCTGATCCCCGCCCGCCTCGCCGCCCTGGTCCTGCTCCTCGCCGCCTTCGTCTCACGGCTCGACGTCGCCGGCGCATGGCGCGCGATATGGCGCGATGCGAAGCACCACCGCTCGCCCAACGCCGGCTGGCCCGAGGCCGCCATGGCCGGCGCCCTCGACCTGCGCCTCGCCGGACCGCGCAGCTATGGCGGCGTGCAGGTCGACGACGGCTGGATGGGCGACGGCAGCCCCGATGCCGACGTCGCCTCGATCCGCGCCGGCCTGCGCCTCGCCTGGGTCGCCTGGGGCGTCCTGTTCGTCCTCACCGCCCTGACCGCGCTCGGCTGATGGCCAGCATCCGGTCGAGATCGAGGCACTGCTCCAGGTGGGCCGCCAGCCCATCGAGGGCCGCCTCCACGCCCGCCTCGTAGGCGACCCCGCTCGCCTCCCGCCGCCGGATCCGGCCGAGAAAGGCGCTCCGGAACGCGTCCTCGGCCAGCAGCCCGTGCAGGTAGCAGCCCATCACACGCCCGGTGGCCACGACGGCACCGTCGAGCCGTCCGTCGCCGAGCCGCAACATCGGCCGGTCGAGTCCCGGCCCGGTAGTTCGCCCGAGATGGATCTCGTAGCCCGTCACCGGCAGCCCGGTCCTCAGATCGGTTCCGGTCGCGGGTCCGACCAGCTTCTCACCGCCCAACTCGGTCGCGACGTCGAGCAACCCCAGCCCCGATACCGTCTGCGGCGGACCTTCGAGCCCCTGCGGATCGGCGATTTCCGTCCCCAGCATCTGGTACCCGCCACAGAGGCCCAGCACCCAGCCGCCCCGGCGGACATGGGCCGCGATGTCGATGTCCCATCCCGCCATGCGCAACGCCGCCAGATCCGCGATCGTCGCCTTGCTCCCCGGCAGCAGCACCAGATCCGTGTCGCCCGGCAGCACCTCGCCCGGCTCCAGGATGTGCAGCGCCACGTCGGGCTCGGCCGCCAGCGGCTGCAGGTCGTCGAAGTTGGCGATGCGCGGCAGCCGCGGCACCATCACCCTGATCGCACCGTCCCGTCGCTCGCCGGCGATCTCGGCGAGCCCCAGCACGTCCTCCTTCGGCAGCGCCCGCGCCCCCTCGAACCAGGTCACGACACCCAGCGACGCCAGTCCCGTCCGCTCGCGGATCAACGGGTGCGCACTGTCGAACAGCGCCGGATCGCCGCGGAACTTGTTGACGACGTAGCCGCGCAGCAGTGCCCGCTCCTCCGGCTCCAGCAGATCGACGGTCCCGACGAGCTGCGCGATCACCCCGCCCCGTTCGATGTCGCCCGCGAGGACCACCGGCACGCCAGCCGCCGTCGCGAAGCCCATGTTGGCGATGTCACCGGCGCGCAGATTGACCTCGGCCGGGCTGCCCGCCCCTTCGACGACGACGATGTCGGCCGCGCGGCCCAGCCGCTCGAAGCTCTCCAGCACCCGCCGCAGCAGCGTCGGCTTCAGCGCGTGATAGTCGCGCGCCGCACAGGTCGTCAGCACCCGCCCCTGCACCACGACCTGGGCTCCCGTCTCGCTCTGCGGCTTCAGCAGCACCGGGTTCATGTCGGTCGTCGGCGCCACCCCACAGGCCCGCGCCTGCAGCGCCTGTGCCCGGCCGATCTCGCCGCCGTCCGCCGTCGCCGCCGCGTTGTTGCTCATGTTCTGCGGCTTGAACGGCAGAACGCGCAGCCCGCGGTTGCGGAACGCCCGGCACAGGCCCGCCACCAGCAGCGACTTGCCGGCGTTCGAGCAGGTTCCCTGGATCATCAAGGCCGGCGTCATGCGGGGCTTGATGCGGTGCCGCGACCGGCGGATCAATGCCTCTCCGCTTCCGGAGTGCGCGACATGGCGACGATGCGCGCGATGCTGCTGGACCGCCCGGGCCTCCCGCTTCGCCCAGCCGACCTGCCGCTGCCCTCGCCCGGGGCGGGCCAGATCCTGCTCCGGGTCGCCGCCTGCGGGGTGTGCCGGACCGACCTGCACCTAGTCGACGGAGAGCTTCCCCACCCGAAGCTGCCGATCGTCCCCGGCCACGAGATCGTCGGCCGCGTGGTCGCCAAAGGTTCGGGTGTCACAGGCTTCGAGCCCGGCCAACGGATCGGCGTGCCCTGGCTCGGCCACACGTGCGGTCGCTGCCCCTACTGCTTCTCCGGTGCCGAGAACCTGTGCGACGTCCCGGGCTTCACCGGCTACACGATCGATGGTGGCTACGCCGACCACGCCCTGGCCGACGCCGCCTACTGCTTCGCCCTGCCCGACGGCTACGGCGACGCCGAGGCGGCCCCGCTGCTCTGCGCGGGACTCATCGGCTACCGCTCGCTGCGCATGGCCGGCGACGCGCGCCGCCTCGGCCTCTACGGCTTCGGTGCCGCCGCCCACTAGGTGGCCCAGGTCGCCCGCCACGAGGGCCGCGCGGTCTACGCCTTCACCCGCAAAGGCGACACGGCGGCCCAGGCCTTCGCCACCAGCCTCGGTGTCGTCTGGGCCGGCGGCTCCGACGAGCGCCCGCCCGACGAGCTTGACGCCGCGATCCTCTTCGCCCCCGTCGGCGCCCTCGTCCCGGCCGCCCTCGCCGCCGTCCGCAAGGGCGGGACCGTCGTCTGCGGCGGCATCCACATGAGCGACATCCCGAGCTTCCCCTACCGCCTCCTCTGGGAGGAGCGGGTCGTGCGCTCGGTGGCCAACCTGACGCGGCGCGACGCGACCGAGTTCCTGGCCCTCGCCGCCCGCGTGCCGATCCGCACCGACATCGTCACCTACCCGTTGGCCGAGGCCAATGCCGCCCTGGCGGATCTCAGGGAAGGCCGCCTGCAGGGTGCTGCGGTACTGCTGCCCTGACCTCGCCCCTCGTCTATGGCCGCCCGCCCCACTATCGTCCGCCGACCCGCACCCAGCGGGCGCAAGGAGAGACCGATAGCCCGGGTCGAGCGGCGTCTTGCTGCGATCCTCGCCGCCGACATCGTCGGCTACTCCCGCCTCATGGAGCAGGACGAGGCGGGGACGCTGGAGTCGATGCATCGGCTCCGCGAGAAGGTGATCGATCCGGCGATCGCCGAGCATCGCGGGCGCATCGTCAAGCTCATCGGCGACGGCATCCTGGTCGAGTTCGCCTCGGTCGTGGACGCGGTCGCCTGTGCCGTGGCGATCCAGGTCGGCGTGGCCGAGCACGAGACCGACCAGCCGGCCGGGCGCGGCATCGTCTTCCGCATCGGCGTCAATCTCGGCGACGTCGTCGTCCAGGGCGATGATCTCCTCGGCGACGGGGTGAACGTCGCCGCCCGCCTGGAGCAGCGCTGCGAGCCCGGCGGGGTGCTCATCTCCGGCACCGCCTACGACCAGCTGCAGGGCAAGCTCGGCCTGCCCGTGGAGTTCACGGGCGAGCAGCGGGTCAAGAACATCTCGCGTCCGGTGCGCACTTATCGCATCCGCCTCGCCGGCACCTCTCCCGCACGCCGGAGATGGCATCTCGACCGCCGTGCGGTCGCCGTCGCCCTGGCTCTCCTCCTGGTGGCCGCCACGACCGGCGGTGCCGTCTGGTGGTGGCGGAAGGCGCCGCGTTCAGGAGGTGCTGACCCGCTCACCGTCGCCGTGCTGCCCTTCGCCGACCGGTCGCCCGACCGCCGTCTGGGCCGTATGGGCGACGAGATCGCGAGCGATCTCATCGACAAGCTCTCGATCTTCCGCTTCGCCTCCACCCTCGCCGGCAGTGCGACCTTTCCCTATGGGGACCGTCCGGACGCGGCGAAGGCGCTGAGCCGCGACTTCGGTGCGGACTATGTCGTCGAGGGTGCGCTCTCGACCGGGGCCGGCCGCTCCCGCCTCGACGTGCACGCGGTCGACGCCCGTAGCGGCGAGCAGATCTGGAACGACCATTACGAGCAGGCGCAGGGCGAGCTCACGATCGATGACAACGTCACCGGCAGGATCGCGAGCTCCCTCATGGCGAGCGGCATCCAGCGCGAGATCCGCAAGCAGGCGCTGCGCAAACCGGTCACCGCGCTGAACGCGCACGAGCTGGCCCTGCTCGGCCAGGACCAGCTGAGCCAGCGGACCAAGGCCGCCAACGCCAAGGGGCTGGAGCTGATCCAGCGCGCGATCGAGATCGATCCGGGCTTCAGTGCTGCCTGGATGTGGCGTGCCCAGCTCTACAACCAGCAGGTCGACGAGGGCATGGCCCCGGTCACGGAGGCGATGCAGCACTGGCGCGAAGCGGCCGAGACCGCCGTCTCGCTCGACCCGAGCTACGCCTATGCGCATCTTATGCTGGGTGCCTGGGCCGCCTATTCCGGGCGCTGGGACCTCGCCTCCGCCGAGTTCGACCGCGTCCTCCAGCTGGCCCCCGACAGTGCCACCGTCCTGCGCGACGTGGGCTGGCAGCTGCCCTGGCTCGGCCAGACCCGGCGCGCCGTCGCCCTCGTCGCCCAGGCCGGTCAGCTCGACCCGGACCTCTTCCTGGGTGCCGTCCGGGCGCAGACCGGCTTCTTCGACCATCGCTTCGCCGACACGGTCCAGATCGTCGACGACATGGAGAACCCCGACCGCTGGAGCCTGCTCATCGGCACCCTGGGCCAGGCCCAGCTCGGCGATGCCGAGGTCACCACCGAATGGCGGGCGAGATTCCTCCAGCGCTGGCCCGACTACTCCTTCGAGCTCGCCCTCTCCCAGGGCGGCGCCTTCGCCCCCGCGGCCACGGCCGAGAAGGCCCTCTGGCTCGACAGCTTGCAGAAGGCCGGCCTCCCGCTCTGCGCCACCGCCCAGCAACTCGGCACCCGCGGCATCGCCCGCCTGCCGGAATGCGATGCGGAGCGCGCCAAGGCGACCGCCGCCCCGGCCACGGCCGGCTAGCTATGCGTCCATGCCCAGAGCCGAGGCGGGCGGAGCACACGTGCCGTAAGGGCGAAGGTATGGTAGGACCGGTACGATAGCACGCCGCATGGACGCGGCGCGCTTGGACGAACCATGACCGCGCCTCGGCCGGAACGCCGCCTCGTCGCCATCCTGGCAGCCGACATCGTCGGCTACTCGCGGCTGGTCGAACGTGACGAGGGCGGAACGTTGGCGGCGATTCGCGACCTGCGGGCCCGGATCCTCGACCCGCTGCTGGCGGAACATCAGGGCCGCATCGTCAAGCTTATGGGCGACGGTGCGATCGTCGAGTTCGGGTCGGTCGTCGACGCGGTCGCCTATGCCGTGGCGGTGCAGAAGGCCGTGGCCGCCGACCAGACGAGGTTGCCGTCCGACCGGCGCCTCGTTTTCCGCATAGGCGTCAATCTCGGCGACGTGGTGGTCGACGGCGACGACCTTCTCGGCGATGGCGTCAACGTCGCCGCCCGGCTGGAACAGCTGTGCGAGCCGGGTGGCGTCCTGGTCTCGGGCACGGCTTTCGACCAGCTTCAGGGTAAGCTCGGCCTGCCGCTCGACTACACGGGCGAGCAGCGGGTCAAGAACATCAGCCGGCCAGTGCGGTCCTACCGCGTGCGGCTGGACGGAAAGGCGGCACGTCGACCAGTCGTGCACGTGCCTCGCCGTGCCCTGGCCGCTCTCGTGGCGTTGGTCCTGGTGGTGACCGGTCTTGTCGCTTGGCGGCTGTGGCCACCGTCGTCCGGGGTGTCGAGCCGTCCCGTGGTCGCCGTCATGCCCTTCGCAGTTCCGGCGGGCTCGGATCCCCGACTGATCGAGCTCGCGGACAGTCTCGCCATCGGGATCATGGACGAGCTGTCGATCTCACGGATCTACGTCGTCATGGGTCGGAGTGCGAGCTTCGCTTATCGCGACACTCCCAATCCGGCGCAGGCATTGGGCAAGGAGCAGGGCGCCACTTTCGTCGTCGAGGGGGCCCTGCAGCAGAGCGGCCAATCTCTGCGGGCGTCCGCGCAGCTGGTTGATGCCTTGACCGGCGAGCAGCTGTGGTCCGAGCGATTCGACCGCCCGGCCGCCGACTGGGATGTGGTGAGGGACGAGTTGGGTGCCAGGATCGGCAACGCCGTGAATGCCAGTGCCATCCGCCCGGCCATTCGCGACCGCGCGATGCGGCGCCCCGTCCAGGACCTCGCGGCCTATGAATTGGCCCTGCTGGCCGGCGATCGGCTCGAAGACTACTCGAAGGAGGCAAACGCGAAGGGTCTGGAGTTGACCGACCTGGCGCTACAGCGCGATCCCCGTTCGAGTGCCGCACTCGTCTATCGGGCGTGGCTGCTCCAGCAGCAGATCGAAGAGGGTTACGGTTCTCCGCCCGAAGCCCTCCGGCTATGGGGCGAGACGGTACGTGCGCTTTCTGACCTCGATCCCAACTACGCCTGGGGCCGGCTCTTCCTAGCTTCCTGGGGGGCCCATGCCAATCGTAGCCATGCGGAGGTGCTGGCCGAGCTCGACCGTGCGGTTGAGCTGGCGCCGAACAATCCCGGTCTCCTGTCCGAGGTGGCGGAGCTGTTGCCATGGCAGGGTCAAACCGAACGCGCGCGCCAGCTCCTGGATCGCGCGGGACAACTCGACCCCGAGTTGCGCTTCAACTGGCGATACTACATCGTTGACTTTTTCGATGAGCAGTTCCGCGACGCAGTCGACGTGATTGACGGCCTCACGACGACAGGCCGCTGGGAACATGTCTTCGCGACGCTGGCCGAAGCCCAGCTCGGTGATGCCGAAGCTTCGAGCATCTGGCGCAAGCGTCTTGCGGAGAGCTGGCCAGACTATTCATGGGAGTTGGCCGCTTCGCAGGCAGGTGACTTCGCTCCGTCGGCGCAGGCCGGGCGCACGCTTTGGCGGCAGGCCCACCATAGGGCTAGCCTAGCCCTTTGCGCGTCGCCGCAGGACGTGGTGCGACTCGCCATCAGACGACTGCCGGAATGTGATGCCGAGCGCGCGAAAGCGACTCCCGCATCGGCGAGCGGCTGACGAGCACGCCGCAGCGCAGCATGTTGCCGGTTCCGCCGGCCCGCTGGTAAGCAGGCGCCGCAGTCGGAAAGGGGCTCTCCATGATTCGCACGGGCGTGATGATCTGCGGGCACGGCAGCCGGGACACCGACGCCTGCGAGGAGTTCCGCGTCCTCACCGATCGGATCGCCGCGGCCATGCCCGAGACGCCGGTCGAGATGGGCTATCTGGAGTTCGCCCGGCCGATCATCCGCGAGGGCCTCGATTCGCTGCGGGCCAAGGGTGTCAACCGCGTGCTGGCGGTACCCGGCATGCTGTTCGCCGCCGGCCACGTGAAGAACGACGTGCCCTCGGTGCTCAACACCTACGCCGCCGAGAACGGCATCGACATCGAGATGGGCCGCGATCTCGGCATCGATCCGCGCCTGCTCCAGGCCTCGCGCGACCGGATCGAGGAAGCGCTCGCCGGCCTGCACGAGGTGCCGAAGTCCGACACCCTGCTGCTCGTCATCGGCCGCGGCACCTCGGACAGCGACGCCAACGGCAACGTCGCCAAGGTCGCCCGCATGCTGTGGGAGGGCATGGGTTTCGGCCATGCCGAGATCGGGTTCTCCGGCGTCGCCCACCCCCGCACCGAGGTGGCCCTGGAGCGCGCGACACGGCTCGGCTACCGCCGCATCGTCGTCTTCCCCTACTTCCTCTTCACGGGCGTGCTGGTGCGTCGGATCTATGAGGCGGCCGATGCCGTCGCCGCGCGTCATCCGCAGATCGAGATCGTGAAAGCACCCTACCTCAACGACCATCCGCTGGTGGTGGAGACCTTCCTCGACCGGATCGCCGGCATCGAGACAGGTGACACCGACATGAACTGCGGCGCGTGCAAGTACCGGGTCCAGGTGATCGGCTTCGAGCGCGACCTCGGTGCCCCGCAGGAGAGCCACCACCACCATGTCGAGGGCATCGGCACCGACGGCCACCATCATCACCACCACGGGCACGGCCATCACCATCACGGCCATGGCCACGACCACCCGCACGATCACGATCACGACCACGAGCACGCCCACGACCCGGCGCTGGTGCGCGCGGCGGAGTAGGCTTGCTGGGGGAGAGCTTCGCCTATCTGCGTGATCCGGCGGCGATCTACGCCCGCTCCTTCGAGCTGATCCGGGCCGAGACGCCGCTCGGCCACCTGCCGCCGTCCCTGCATCCGCTGGCGATCCGTCTCGTCCACGCCTGCGGCATGCCCGAGATCGCGGCCGACCTCGTCTGGCAGGGCGACGTCGCCGCCGCCTGCCGCACGGCACTCGCCGAGGGCGCCCCGATCCTGTGCGACTCCCGCATGGTCGAAGCCGGCATCATGGCGGACCGCCTGCCCTCCGGCAGTCGTACGCTCGTCACCCTCGCCGACCCGCGCGTCCCCGAGCTCGCCGCGAGGCTCGAAACCACCCGCTCCGCCGCCGCGGTCGAGCTTTGGCGCGAGCATCTCCAAGGTGCCGTCGTCGCCATCGGCAATGCGCCGACGGCCCTGTTCCACCTCCTCGAACGCCTCGCCGTCTGGCCGGAACGCCCGGCGGCGATCCTGGCCTTCCCCGTCGGCTTCGTCGGTGCCGCCGAGAGCAAGGCAGCGCTCGCCGAAACCGACCTCGACGTGCCCTTCGTCACCCTGCTCGGCCGCTGCGGCGGCAGCGCCATGGCCGCCGCTGCCGTCAACGCCTGCCTGCTGCCGGAATTGTGACGGCATCCTGGCTCACCGTCGTCGGCATCGGCGCCGATGGCTTGCCGAGCCTGGGCGCCCGCGCGCGGTCCGCTCTCGACGCGGCCGAGGTGATCGTCGGTGGCGCGCGGCACCTCGCCATGGTGGAGGGCCTCGGCAAGCCCACCCTCGCCTGGCGCTCGCCGCTGACCGACACGCTGCCGGAGATCCTCGCCCACCGGCCGAAGCCGGTCGCCGTTCTGGCAACCGGCGACCCCCTGTGGTACGGCATCGCCCGCCTGCTTCTTCGACATCTGCCCATGAGCGAGATCCACATCGTCCCGCATGTCGCGGCCTTCCAGGAGGCGTGCGCCCGCCTCGGCTGGCCGCTCGAAGGGACCACCCCGCTGAGCCTGCACGGCCGCTCCCCCGAGACGCTGCGCCGCCATCTGCAGCCCGGCCGCCGCCTGCTGGCCCTGACCTCGGACGGCACCGGCCCCGCAGCCATCGCCGGCATGCTCCGAGAGGTCGGCCTCGGCCGCTCGCCCATGACCGTGCTGGAGAACCTCGCTGGAGCCGACGAGCGCGCGATGAGCGCTCCTGCTGCGGACTTCCCCGCCGCTCGCTCCGCCGACCTCAACCTCGTCGCCATCGAGACCGTCGCCGACGCGGCGACGCCACTGCTCCCCCAAGTTCCGGGCCTGCCCGACGACGCCTTCGACCATGACGGCCAGCTGACCAAGGCCGAGGTCCGCGCCATCACCGTCGCCCGCCTTGTGCCGCTGCCCGGCCAGACGCTCTGGGACGTCGGTGCGGGCGCCGGCAGCGTCGCCATCGAGTGGCTCCGCGCCACGACCGACGGCCGGGCCTACGCCATCGAGCGCGACTCGACCCGCGCCGCCCGCATCCGCGCCAACGCCGCGGCCCTCGGCACACCCGAGCTGACCCTCGTCGAGGGCACCGCCCCCGCCTGCCTCGCCAGCCTGCCCAGGCCCGATGCCATCTTCCTAGGCGGCGGCGTCGGCGAGCCCGGCCTCCTCGAGGCCTGCTGGTCGGCCCTGGCCGCAGGCGGCCGGCTCGTCGCCAACGCCGTCACCCTCGGCGGCGAGGCAGCGTTGCTCGCCTTCCACGGCCGTCACGGCGGCAGCCTGACCCGCCTCGCCATCAGCCGTGCGGAGCCCGTCGGCGGTGAGATCGCCTGGCGCCCCGCCCTTCCCGTCACCCAGCTCGTCCTGAGAAAGTCATGCGTCGCGGCAAGCTGATCGGCCTGGGCGTCGGCCCGGGCGACCCCGACCTCCTCACCCTGCGCGCCGCCCGCCTGATCGCCGCGGCGCCGGCCATCGCCTTCATCGCGGCTGCCGGCCGCGCCAGCCGGGCGCGCGAGATCGCGTCCGGACATATCGGCCCGACGACCCGCGAGCTGATCGCTGTCATGCCGATGACGGCCGATCCCGAGCAGACCGGCCGTGCCTATTCGCAGCTCGTCACCGGCATCATCGGCGAGCTCGGCCAGGGCAACGACGTCGTCTTCCTCTGCGAGGGCGACCCGCTGCTCTACGGCTCCTTCGTCAATCTGCTGAGCCGCCTCGCCAACCGCTTCGAGGTCGAGGTCGTCCCCGGCATCACCTCGATCAGCGCCTCGGCCGCCGCCTCGCTCACCCCGCTCGCCATGGGCGAGGAGGCGATCGCCATCTGCCCGCTGACGATGCCGGCGAAGCGCCTGACCACCATGCTGCAGAACGCCGACCGGGCCGTGCTGCTGAAGGTCGGCCGCCACCTCGAGAAGGCGAAGGAGGCTCTCGCCGCCGCCAGGATGCTCGACGGTGCGATGCTGGTCGAGAACGCCACCCTTCCGGCCCAGCGCGTGCGCCCGCTGAAAGAAGTCGCCGAGCCGAGCGTCCCCTACTTCTCGCTCATCATCGCCGGCCGCAAGCGCCAGGGCTGATGGCACAACCCGTCGCGATCCTGAGCCTCGGGCCACGCACCGCGGGCCTCGCCGCCCGCCTGCGCGAGCATCTGCCCGGCAGCCGCGTCCACGCCCCGGCCTGCGCCGACTGCCCCGCCGACGAGCGCTTCGAGAAGGCCGTCCCGCACCTCCAGGCTCTCTTCGCGGCCGGCACCCCGATCGTCGGCATCTGTGCGGCCGGCATTCTCGTCCGCGCCCTCGGCCCCGTGCTCGCCAACAAGGCCGACGAGCCGCCCGTGCTGGCCGTGAGCGAGGACCGCTCCGTCGTCGTCCCGTTGCTCGGCGGCCACCACGGCGCCAACGACCTCGCCCGCCGCCTCGCCACCGCCGTCGGTGCCACCGCCGCCGTCACCACCGCCGGCGACACCCGCTTCGGCCTCGCCCTCGACGAGCCCCCAACGGGCTGGACCCTCGCCAACCCCGCCGACGCCAAGTCCGTCATGGCCCGGCTCCTCGAAGGCCAATCGGCACGCCTGACCGTCGAGGCCGGCGACGCCTCGTGGCTGACCCGCTCCGACCTCCCTCTCTCGCCCGACGGGGCCATCGAGCTGCTCGTAACGCCACGCGCTGTGGCCGGCAGTCCCGACCGCCTTGTCTACCACCCGAAGATCCTGGCCCTTGGCGCCGGCGCCGAGCGCGGTGCATCGCCCGATGCCCTGGGCGATCTCGTCTCGACCACGCTCGCCGACGCGGGCCTCGCCCCTGCGGCCCTAGCCTGCGTCGCATCGATCGACTTGAAGGCCGACGAGCCGGCCCTGCACGCCCTGGGCTACCCGGCCCGCTTCTTCGCCGGCGAGCGTCTCGCCGAGGAGACCGACCGCCTCAGCACCCGCTCCGAAATCGTGTTCCGTGAGACCGGCTGCTGGGGTGTGGCCGAAGGTGCCGCCCTCGCCGCCACCGGCCCCGAGGGCACGCTCGTGGTCCCGAAGCGCGTCGGCGACCGCGTCACCTGCGCCGTCGCCCAGGCGTCTACGGTCATCGATCCGACCTCGGTCGGCCGCTCGCGTGGCCACCTCGTCGTCGTCGGTCTTGGCCCCGGCAGCGCCGACTGGCGCACCGCCGAGGCCGACCGCCTGCTCCGCGACGCCGACGAACTGGTCGGCTACGGCCTCTATCTCGACCTCGTCGGCCCGGCCGGCGAGGGCAAGCCGCGTCGCGCCTTCCCTCTCGGCGAGGAAGCCGAGCGCTGCCGCTTCGCCCTTGCCCGCGCCGCCGAAGGCCGCCGCGTGGCGCTCGTCTGCTCGGGCGATCCGGGCATCTACGCCCTGGCCACCCTCGTCTTCGAGCTGATCGAGGCCCCGCCGGACCCCGCCTGGGCGCGCGTGGAGATCACCGTCGCCCCCGGCGTCTCCGCCATGCAGGCCGCCGCTGCCCGCCTCGGCGCCCCGCTCGGCCACGATTTCTGCGCCATCTCGCTCTCCGACCTGCTCACCCCCTGGCCGATGATAGCGACGCGCCTGGAGGCCGCCGCTGCGGGCGACTTCGTCGTCGCGCTCTACAACCCGGTCTCGCTGCGCCGGCGCGAGGGTCTGGCGAAGGCGCGCGAGGCCCTCCTCGCCCAGCGCGGCGGTGCCACCCCGGTCGCCGTCTGCCGCAGCCTCGGCCGCGCCGACGAGGCCGTCACGGTGACCACCCTCCAAGACCTCACCGTAGATCAGGTCGACATGCTCTCGATCGTGATCGTCGGCAGCAGCCGGACCAGGGCACTCCCCCGCGGCGACGGCACTACGAGTCTCTTCACCCCCCGCGGTTACGAGGTCCGATGACCGTCCACTTCATCGGCGCCGGCCCCGGCGCCCCCGACCTCATCACCGTCCGCGGCCTGGAACTGATCCGCCGCTGCCCCGTCTGCCTCTATGCCGGCTCGCTCGTCCCCGAGGCCGTCGTCGCCGAGGCCCCGGAAGGTGCGCGCGTGATCGACACCGCCCCCCTCCACCTGGACCAGATCATCGAGGAGATGGCCGCCGCCCACGCCCAGGGGCAGGAAGTCGCCCGCGTGCACTCCGGCGACCCCTCGCTCTACGGCGCCATCGCCGAGCAGATCCGCCGCCTCGACGCACTCGGCATCGACTGGACCATCACGCCGGGCGTGCCGGCCTTCGCCGCCGCGGCCGCGGCGCTGGGCACCGAGTTCACGCTCCCCGATGTCGCCCAGTCGGTCGTCCTGACGCGCACCGCCGTCCGCGCCTCGGCGATGCCGAACGGCGAGACCCTCGAAGCTTTCGCCCGCACCGGCGCCACGCTGGCGATCCACCTCTCGATCAACAACCTCGCCGTCGTCGTCCGCGAGCTGACCCCGATCCTCGGTGCCGACTGCCCCGTCGCCGTCGTCTACCGCGTCAGCTGGCCCGACGAGCGCATCTTGCGCGGAACGCTCGGCACCATCCGCGAGGCGGTGAAGGGCAGCGGCATCACCCGCACCGCCCTCATCCTGGTCGGCCGCGCCCTCGCCGGCGAAGGGGCCAGCGAGAGCCGCCTCTACGCCGCCGGGCACTCGCACGTGCTGCGCCCCGCCAGCACCGACAACACCCAGTCGACGGCCGCAGCGACGTCCTGAACCCCGTCCGGCTCCGCCGGCCGCCGGATCAGCACGACGGGCAGCCCCAGCCTCCGCGCCGCCTCCAGCTTCGCCGCCGACCCGCTACCCCCGCTCGCCCGCGCCAGCACGACCTCGATCCGCTCGTCGCGGAGCAGCGCCACCTCGTCCTCGACCGCGAACGGCCCGCGACCCTGCCGCCATGACATGTGCGCCGGCAGATCGCCGGGCGGCTCGACGCTTCTAACCACGACCTGGAGATCGGGCGCGTCGCGCAGGCGTCCGAGTTCCTGCCGGCCGATGGCCGCAATGATGCGCCGCCCCAAGATCCGCGCCTTGGTGACAGCCGCGCCCATGTCATCGACGAGGTGCCAACGATCGCCCTGTTCCGGCGACCAGTCCGGCCGGGCGAGCCGCAGATACGGCACGCTAGCACTCGCGGCGGCCGCTCTTGCCTGAGCGGTCATGGCGGTCGCGAACGGATGCGTCGCATCGACCACGGCGGGGACGCCTTCACTGCGCAAAAAGGCGTCGAGGCCGTCTGCTCCGCCGAAACCGCCAAGCCTGACCTCGCCAACCGGCATCACCGGATCGCGCGTGCGCCCGGCAAGGCTCGTCATCGTCATCACGCCGCGCTCGTTCAGTTCCCTCGCCAGCTCCAACGCCTCGGCCGTCCCGCCGAGGATCAGCACCCGCCCGGTCACCAGCCGGGCGCTCGCCCGCACAGGTCCGCACCCCTGTCGTAGACGAGCACCTCCACCGCCACCTCGCTCCCGAGCATCACCTGCGCTTCCTCCCGCGCATCCGCCGCCACGAGATCGCCCAGCGGAAATCCCTCCTCCCGCGCCCGGCCCAGCATCTCGTTGGCTGTGTTCGCCCCCGCCATCGCCGCCACCAGACCCGGTGACGCGCCGGCCGCCGCCGCCCGCTCGGCCATCGCCCCATGATCGAGCCGCGACCGCCCCGAATGCAGGTCGTGATGCCCCTGCCCCAGCTTGGCCAGCTTCGCGAACCCGCCGGCCAACGTCAGCCGCGGGATCGGATGCTTCCGCAGATATTTCAGCGTGCCGCCGACGAAGTCGCCCATGTCGAGCAGCGCCATGTCCGGCAGCCCGTAGAGTTCCCGCACCGCGCGCTCCGAGGTCGACCCCGTCGCCGCCGCCACGTGGGTCAGCCCCGCCGCCCGCGCCACGTCGATCCCGCGGTGTATCGAGTGGATCCAGGCCGAGCAGGAGAACGGGATCACGACCCCCGTGGTGCCGAGGATCGACAGCCCGCCGACGATGCCGAGCCGAGGGTTCAGCGTCTTCTTCGCCAATGCCTCCCCGTCCGGGATCGACACCGTCACGACAACGTCGGGATCGGGCGCTACCTCCTCCAGCGCCGCCCTGATCATCTGCCGCGGCACGGGATTGATCGCCGGCTCACCCGGCGGCAGCTGCAGCCCCGGCCGCGTCACCGTTCCCACACCGGGACCGGCGCGGAACCGGATGCCCTCGCCCTTCGTTGCCGTTTCGACCGTGACGCGAACGAGGCAGCCATGCGTGACGTCCGGATCGTCGCCCGCATCCTTCACGACGCCGGCGGTCGCCCGACCCGCCTCCAGCACCGTCTCGGCAAGCGCGAAGCTCGCCGTCCCGCCCCGCGGCAGCGCGATCGTCACCGGATCGGCGAAGCCCCGCCCCAGCAGCGCGCCGAACGCCGCCTTCGCCGCCGCCGTGGCGCAGGCGCCTGTGGTCCAGCCGCGACGCAATGGTGCCGAGGTGGTGTCGCCCGCAGCTTGCGGATCGGTTAGGTTCCGGCCAGCCATGCTCCGATCCTATCACCCCGCCTTTCGCCGCGCAGGCCCATGAGCGCACCGACGATCCTCCTCGCCGCCCCCGCCTCGGGCAGCGGCAAGACCGTGCTGACCATGGCCCTGCTGCGCGCCTTCCGCCGCCGCGGCCTGACCGTCGGCTCGTTCAAGGTCGGCCCGGACTATATCGACCCGGCCTTCCTCACCGCCGCCGCCGGCCGGCCGGCCCCGAACCTCGACAGCTGGGCGATGCGCTTCGAGACCGTGGCAGGCCTGCTCGAAGACTCCGCCGCCGGCGTCGACCTCCTCGTCGGCGAGGGCGTCATGGGCCTGTTCGACGGGGCCCCGGACGGCAGCGGCTCGACCGCCGACCTCGCCGCCCTCTTCGGCATCCCGGTCCTCCTCGTCGTCGATGCCCGCGGCATGGGCCAGTCCGTCTCGGCGCTGGTCGACGGCTTCCGTCGCCATCGCGAGGACGTCGACGTCGTCGGCGTGATCCTCAACCGCACCTCCGGTCCGCGCCACGCCGACCTGCTGCGCCGCGCCCTGACCGAGCAGGTCTCCACCCCGGTCATCGGTGCCGTCGACGGCAACACAGAGCTCGGCCTGCCGAGCCGCCATCTCGGTCTCGTCCAGGCGATCGAGCATCCGGACCTGGAGCGGGTCCTGGAGACCGCCGCCGACATCGTCGAGTCGTCGCTCGACCTCGACCGCATCGTCCGCCTCGCCCGCATGCCGTCCGTCGCCCTGCTGGGGCCCCAGGCGCGCCCGCTGCCGCCTTTGGGCCAGCGGATCGCCGTCGCCAAGGACGCCGCCTTCGCCTTCGCCTATGCTGCCACGCTGTCGGGCTGGCGCCGCCAGGGCGCGGAAATCCTGCCCTTCTCGCCGCTGGCCGACGCGCCGCCCGATCCGTCCGCCGATGCCGTCTTCCTCCCCGGCGGCTACCCCGAGCTGCACGCCAGCACCCTTGCCGCCGCCGGCAACTTCCTCGCCGGGCTTCGCGCAGCTGCCGAGCGCAGCGCCGCCATCTACGGCGAATGCGGCGGCTACATGGTCCTGGGCCGCCGCCTCGTCGACCGCGAGGGCGTTTCCCACGAGATGGCGGGGCTGCTCCCGGTGGCCACCAGCTATGCCGCCCCGAAGCTCCGCCTCGGCTACCGTCTGCTGACGACGCTGGAGGGCAGCTTCCTCGGCACGAAGGGCGCCCAGTTCCGCGGCCACGAGTTCCACGTCTGCGCCGAGATCGAGAACGACGGCCCGGCCTTCGTCCAGGCGCGCTCGGCCATGGGCGAGGAACTGGGCCGGCAGGGCTGCCGCAAAGGCAGCGTGGCCGGCTCCTTCCACCACCTGATCGACCGCGCCGAACGTCAGAGATCCTGAACACACCTCGCCACCAGCACGGAGAGGCCAGCATGCGCCGCCGCCAGCTCATCGCGACCGGAGCCACCGCCGGCGTGCTCGCCGCCCCGGCGATGGCGCAGGACACGATCAAATGGTCGATGGTGATGCCCTGGCCGCGCAACACGCCGGGTGTGGGCACCAATGCCGAGCGCTTCGCCAAGCGCGTCGAAGCGATGTCCGGCGGCCGGATCCAGATCCGCCTCTACGCCGCCGGCGAGTTGGTCCCGCCCTTCGAAGGCCTCGACGCCGTCCAGCGCGGCACGGCCGATCTCGCCCACGGCACGCCCTATTACTGGGTCGGCAAGTCGGCCGCCCTCCACTTCTTCACCGGCGTACCGTTCGGCTTCACCTCGGCCGAGCTCGCCGCCTGGCTCTACTATGGCGGCGGCATGGATCTCTGGCGCGAGGTCTATGGCGGCCTGGGCGTCGTCCCCTTCTACGCCGGCTCCAGCGGGGTCCAGGCCGGCGGCTGGTTCCGCAAGGAGATCAACAATCTCGACGATCTGAAGGGCCTGAAGTTCCGCATCGCCGGGCTCGGTGCCGAGGTCATGCGCCGCCTCGGTGCCGTGCCCGAGACGCTGCCGCCCGGCGAGATCTCGGCGGCCCTGCTGTCGGGCCGGATCGATGCCGCCGAGTGGATCGGCCCCTGGAACGACCTCGCCTTCGGCCTCTTCAAGGTCGCCAAGTACTACTACATCCCGGCCTTCCACGAGCCGGGCCCCGGCCTCGAGATCATCGTCAACAAGGACCGCTGGGCCGTTCTGCCGCCCGACCTGCAGGCGATCGTCGAGGCGGCAGCCTCGGCGACGGCGAACGAGACCTACGCCGACTTCGTCTACCACAACATCGTCTCGCTGAAGCCGCTCGTCGACGAGCACGGTGTGGAGGTCCGCACCTGGCCGGACGACGTGGTGGTCGCCATGGGCCAGCAGTCCTTCGCGATCTACGAGGAGCTGGCGGCCAAGGACGACCTCACCCGCCGCATCCACACTTCCGTGATCGACTTCCTCCGCCAGGCCAACGCCTACGGCCAGCTCTTCGACGCCCGCTTGCTCGCCATGCGCCAGATGGTGCTGGGGACCTAGGCCTTCCCGCTCACGCCGGCATCGGCGAAGGTGGCCATGCCGGTGTGGCAGGCGACGGCGGCGCGCACGATTTGCGCCGCCAGGGCCGCCCCCGAGGCCTCCCCGAGCCGCATGCCGAGGTCGAGCAGCGGCACCAGCCCGAGCTTCTCGAGCACCGCCCCGTGCGCCGGCTCGGCCGAGCGATGCCCGGCCTGGCAATGTGCCAGTGCGGTCGGCTCCAGGGCGTGCAGCACGGCCGCGGCCGTCGTCGCTACATAGCCGTCGAGGATCACTGGGACCCGGCAAAGGCGTGCGCCGAGGATCGCCCCCGCCATCGCCGCGATCTCGCGCCCGCCGAGCCGGCACAGCACGGCCAGTGGATCGCCCAGCGACGCCGCGTGCAGGGCGAGCCCGCGCTCGATGACGGCAGCCTTGTGCCGCACGCCCGTCTGGTCGAGCCCGGTGCCCGGCCCCGTCCAGGCGAGCGCCCCGCCGCCGTAGAGCGCCGCTGCGATGGCGGCTGCCGTCGTCGTGTTGCCGATGCCCATCTCGCCGACGGCCAAGAGGTCGATGTTCTCGTGGACCGTGTCGAGCCCGGCGACGAAGGCGTCGACGCATTCCAGCTCGCTCATCGCCGGGGCGGTGGTGAAGTCCTTCGTCGGCTGGCCCGGTGCCACCGGCACGATGACCAGTTCGGCGTCCAGCAGCCGCGAGAGCTGGTTCACCGCCGCCCCGCCGCTCGTGAAGTTGGCGATCATCTGGTCGGTGACGACGGCGGGATAGGCCGAGACGCCCTGCTCGGTGATCCCGTTCCAGCCCGCGAACACGGCGACTCGGATCCGCTCCAGCTTCGGCGGGTGCCGCCCCTGCCACGCCGCCATCCAGGCCGCCAGCTCTTCCAGGCGCCCCAGTGCCCCCGCCGGCTTCGTCAGCTGCCCCTCGCGGGCACGCGCCGCCTCGGCGGCCGCCGCGTCGGGCTCCGGCAGGGCCCGCAGCACCGCTCGCACCTCGGCCAGACTGGATGGAGTAAACGCCACGCGATGCCCTTCCCGGCAGCGGCCGAAACCGTTAGTCGGGCCGGGTTCTGCCCGTCGCCGGGCCCGCTGTCGAGCGTGCGCAGGACGTGGAGGGGATGCATCCGCATGCTGCGCGACTGGAAGGTGGCGACCATGTTCCTGACCCGGCTGCCGGTGCGGCTGGAGGGCAAGGTCGGCCTGCGCGACCTCGCCCAGACGGTCTACCTCTTCCCCGTCATCGGCGTGCTCGTCGGTCTCGCCGGCGGGATCGCCTTCGCGCTCGCCACCTTCCTGGGCCTGCCGTCGCTGCCCGCCTCGCTGATCGCGATCGGCACCACCGCGATGCTGACCGGTGCCCTGCACGAGGACGGCCTCGCCGACACCTTCGACGGCCTGGGTGCCGGAACCGACCGGCAGAAGGCGTTGGAGATCATGGGCGACAGCCGTATCGGCAGCTTCGGCACGTTGGCGCTGATCTTCACCGTCACGGCTCGCGTCACCTGCCTCAGCGCCTTCTGGGAGCCGATCCTGGCGGCCACCGTCCTCATCGCCGCGGGCGCCCTCTCGCGCGCCGCCATCGCGGTCGTCATGTGGTGGCAGCCCAGCGCCAAGGCGACGGGCCTCGCCGCCGCCGCCGGGCGCCCCGAGCCGATCCGGGTCGCCATGGCCGTCCTTCTGGCACTGGCCATCGCCGTTTCCGTCATGCCGGCCCCGCAGACCCTCGTCACCGCCGCCGTCACGGCCCTGGTGACCGCCGCCTTCGCCGCCTGGATCGGTCAGCGGCTCGGCGGCTGTACCGGCGACACGCTGGGTGCCGTGCAGCAGACCGCCGAGGTGACGTTCCTCATGGCGGCGATGGTCAAGGTGCTCTGATCAGGGCCGCAGCGGCACCCAGATCTCGTAGCCGCCCTCGCCGGTCCGCCCGTCGAAGCTTTCTGGATAGCGCTCGAACTCCGGCGCGTCCGCCACCTGCCGCCCCGACTCGGGCAGCCATTTGTTCCAGATCGTGTAGCAGGTGCTTCTGACCGTGGAGATGTGCGCCGGCTGGTGGAACACGGCATAACGCTGCGGCGCCAGCCGCAGCCGCGCCAACTCGCCCGGCAGGTCGGCGAACTCCCTGACCTCCACCCCCGCCAGATAGTCGAAGCTGCCGGCCCCGTCGCCATTGTGGATGACGCCGTAGCCGACATGGCCGACCTGCCCCGGCACCTGCCCGAACCAAGGGAGAAAGCGCTGCCACAGGGCCGGGATCGATCGGCTGGTCTCCGGATCGTAGCGCTCGTTCAGGCCGGCCAGCAGCAGGCCGTCGCCCTCGACGAAGCGGGGCGGTGTCAGGTCGATGAAGGTGCTGTCGTCCATCCTGTGCGGCTCCACGAGTGAGAGGCTGGAGAGATCCCCGGCCGTCCGGACCGCATCCGGGGTAGCCCCGAACTGGTCCCGGAACGCCCGGGTGAAGGCCTCGTGAGAGCCGTAGCCGGCGTCCAGCGCCACGCTCAGGATGTCCGGCGCCCCGTCAGCGAGACGGCGCGCCGCCTCGCTGAGGCGCCGGCCGCGCAGATAGCGCATCACCGGCCGCCCCGTGGCGAGCCCGAACGCCCGCGAGAGGTGGAAACGCGAGACACCGCTCACCAAGGCGACGTCGTCGAGTCCGATGTCCTCGGCGAAGTGGCTCTCGATGTACCAGACCGCCTTCTCGACCGGCGTCATCCCGCTCCCCACGAAAACCACGTCCTGTTCCTACCGGATGGCCAGGGTCGCCGCTTGATCGTGGTTGCACAGGCCAGGATCCGACAATCGATGAGCATTGACTCATCGATTAGTCACCGCTAATCGAATTTCATGAATTCCGCCGCTCCCATCGACTCCGTCATGCGCGCCCTCGCCGATCCGACGCGTCGCGCCGTGTTCGAGCGGATCGTCGGTACCGACGAGATCACCGTGGTCGAACTGACCCGCGGCAGCGGCGTCACCCAGGGTGCCATCTCGCAGCACCTGAAGTCCCTGAAGCAGGCCGGCCTCGTCGCCGAGCGCGCGCAGGGGCGCAACGTCTACTACCGCGCCGAGCCCGAGGGCCTGGCCCCGCTCGTCGACTGGATGAGCCATTACGGCGTCTTCTGGCGCGAGCGCTTCGATCGGCTCCGAACCCTCCTGAAGGATATCGATCCATGACCGAGGCCGCCCTCATGGCCGACACGCGGGAGATCGTCGTCGACGAGATCTTCCCGCACGCGCCGGAGACGATCTGGAAGACGCTGACCACCGGCGATCTGATCGGCCGCTGGCTGATGCAGCCCACCGGGTTCGAGCCGGTGCCGGGCACGCGTTTCACCTTCCAGACCAAAGCCGGCGGCGCCTGGGACGGTGTCATCCACTGCGAGGTCCTGGAGGTGAAGCCGAACCAGCGCCTCGTCTACGCCTGGAGAGGCGGGCACGAAGCCAATGTCGGCTATGGTGCGAAGCTCGACACCACCGTCACCTGGACCCTGACCCGGGTCGATACGGGCACCCGCCTCCGCCTCGTGCATGCCGGGTTCGTGACGCCGAAGAACGACTCGGCGCTGAAGACCATGGGCGAGGGCTGGAAGAAGGTCGTGAAGACCATTGGCACCATCGCCGGCGAGGAGGACTGAGATGAGCGAGCCTTACACCGGCGGCTGCGCCTGCGGTGCCGTCCGCTACGTCATCTCGGGCGAGCCGCTCGTGGCCGTCGACTGCCAGTGCCGTGACTGCCAGCACGAGAGCGGCACCGGCCACGCCTCGCACCTGGCCTTCGCCCGCGACAGCACCCGCATCGAGGGCGAGGCCGCACACTGGGACATGGTCGGCGACAGCGGCAACGTGAAGACCCGCGGCTTCTGCCCCACCTGCGGCTCGCCGGTCTACATGACCTTCGCCGCGAGGCCCGACCTGATCACCGTGCGCGCCGCCAGCCTCGACGATCCGTCCCGCTACGCGCCCCAGATCGTGACCTACGCCATCAGCGGCCATGCCTGGGATCATCTCGATCCGGCCCTGCCGAAGTTCGACCGGATGCCGGGCTAGCGGGCCGAGTTGGAGAAAGGACCGCCGACCACGGGCGGTCCCTCCCCAGCCGTCGGCTACTTGCCGGGTGCTTTGTAGGCGCCGGACGCCTTGCCGGCCAAGGCGAACACGTTTTTGGCATCCGCCGAGGTGAAGGCCTCGACCGTGACGACGTCGGTCACACCGCCGCCGGTCGCGGCCCCGATGATCACCGCCGATGCCACGCCGGCGTTCGGCGCCTCGACGATCGTCATCCAGTCCGTCTCGCCCGTCGTCACGTAATAGTTGAGGAGCTTGGCCCCGGCGGCCTCGGCCAGCTTGGCCACCGCCGGCCCCCTGTCCTGCGGGTTCGCCGCCAGGTTCTTGAGAGCCTCCAGCGAATACCTGCCCCGAGTGATATAGATGGGCATTGCCCCATTCCCCTTCTGGTTATGTTCTGCCGCGGCCCTGCACCGTAGCGACCGTATCCTAATGATTTCCTGCAGAATTCGGAACAGTAATAACCTACAAGAGCTGTTCTTTTTCGGTCGGCGACGACGTCCCGGGTTCAACGCCCCGTGCTACGCCGTCCCGCTGGGCGGCCCAGGTGAGGAGCGCGTCGAGCGCCGGACACAGCGCCTGGCCCCAGTCGGTCAGGCAGTACTCGACCTTCGGCGGTACCTGATGGTGGACGATGCGACGGACAATCCCGTCCTGCTCCATCTGGCGAAGCTGCTGGATCAGCATCTTCTGCGAGATCCCGGGAATCGCGCGCTCCAGATCCGAGAAGCGCCGCACCTGCCCGCCGAAGAGGTGGAACAGGATCACGAGCTTCCACCGCCCCTCCAGGAGCTTCAGCGCATTCTCGACGCCTTCTGCTGCGGTTTCCCGCGTGTAGGTGTGGGGCATACCTATCTGTAAGTACCTTACTTTTCGGTGCGTTCTTGCGTCTTGGGAGGGTTAAGCCACTTTCGTGAGGCCAGCCAGTCCGACCTGGAGATCGGTCATGCCCGTTTCCCTGCCGAAGCCCATCGCCGACTACTTCGTCCTGGACAGGACCGAGGGTGCTGCGATCGCCGCCTGTTTCACCCCCGACGCCTTGGTGATCGACGAGAAACGGACGCACCGCGGACGCCTGGCCATCGCGCGCTGGAAGACCGAGGCGTCGACGACCTACGACTATGTCAGCGAGCCCATGGCCATCGACGATGAGGGTGACCGGATCATCGTCACCGCACGTCTCACCGGTAGTTTTCCGGGCAGTCCGGTGGACCTCCGTTACGCTTTCACCCTCGAAGGAAAAGAGATCGCGCGCCTCGAGATCGCTCCATGAGCTTCGATCTCAGCCTGGAGGGCAAGCGGGCCCTGGTGACGAGCGGCACGAAGGGGGTCGGTGCGGCGGTCGTCCAAGCGTTCGTGGCCGCCGGGGTGCGGGTCGCGGCGACGGCTAGGACCGTGCCAGATAACGGATCGGGGCCGATCCACTACATCGCCGCCGACCTGACGACCGCGCAGGGTTGTGCCAGCGTCGCCGACGAGGTGCTGCGGGCGTTCGGCGGCATCGACCTCGTCGTTGATGTGCTGGGCGGATCCAGCGCACCGCCGGGCGGCTTCGCGGCACTGACGGACGAGGAATGGCAGAAGGAGATCGACCGCAATCTCATGCCCGCGGTCCGACTCGACCGCGCGCTGCTGCCGTCGATGCTGGCACAAGGATCGGGCGTGATCGTCCACGTGACCTCGATCCAGCACCAGCTGCCGCTGCCGGAATCGACGACGGCCTATGCCGCCGCGAAGGCGGCCCTCTCGACCTACAGCAAGAGCCTGTCGAAGGAAGTGACGCCCAAGGGGATCAGGGTGGTCCGCGTCTCGCCGGGATGGATCGAGACCGACGCCGCGGTGGCCCTCGCCGAGCGCCTCGCAAGAGAGGCCGGCACCGACTACGAGGGCGGCAAGAAGATCATCATGAAGGCGCTGGGCGGCATTCCGCTCGGCCGACCGACGAAGCCGTCCGAGGTCGCCGACCTGATCACCTTCCTCGCGTCCCCGCGTGCCGCCGCCATCACCGGCACCGAATACGTCATCGACGGCGGCACCATTCCCACCGCTTGAGCCCTCCCCGCCACCTCCGACGACACCCATCTCGTCTGGCGCTGTTTCGGCCAGAACGGGGCCGGCGACGCCCCGAGCCGCGGTCCGGCGCTCCGCTCGGCCCAGGGCCTTGCCTGCCGTTCTGCGGCCGCCTCGCTGCTCTTGTTGGCGCTTCCCCAGAGCGAGCCCGCCTCAGTCAGGCGCCTACGCCTAAGGCAGCGCCACGTCCGTGAGCTTCTTCCAGAACACCACCTTGTCCTCCGCTTCCGCATAGAACTCGCGGATCCGCGCTTCCTCGACGAAGCCGAGACGACGGTACACGGCACGCGCCCGCTCGAAGGCGGGAAGGCCCGATGTCTCCACCAGGAGGATCCGGGCACCCCGCTCTGCGAGCGTGCGCTCCACATGCCGGGTAAGGCGGGCACCGACACCCTGGCCCTGACGGTTCTCCCGGACCGCGATCAGGAACAGGTTCCAGGTACCGTCCGTCATGCGCTCGGGCGCGCAATAGGCGACGGCGCAGGCTACCTCACCGTCCATGGCGACGAACCAGAGGTCGTCTGGCGCCGTCCCCGTCAGGAACGGGGCCGTCATGTCGTCCAGCATGTCGGACGGAAACAGGCCCAGTTCGTCGATGACGGACATCAGGGACGAAAGATGCGCGGCCGTGAGCGGCCGGATGTCGATCGCGTGCAATGTCAGGTCTCGCTTGGCGCAAAAGAGGATTCTGCCGGCGCTCTACAGCGCCGGTTCCGGCAGAGCCTGCGCTCTCGGTCGAGAACGCGCCGAGAATCAGGTGGTACGGGCGAACCCTGACAAACAGCGCCTCCGTAGGGCCGATGTGCGGAGACGTATCGGCGGCACCCGCTCCGGACAAGCCCGTCGCCGGAAAATCCCGCCCGATGGGCTGCCGCGATACCATGTGGATTATGTTATACAGCATGCGCGAGCCGGTCGTGGCGGACCGGGTAATCGCCTGCAGAGGGCACGGGCATGGCGACCGCGCGGGCAGAGCGGCGCTTGGCGGCGATCCTGGCGGCGGACGTGGTCAACTATTCGACGCTGATGGAGCGCGACGAGGATGGTACTCTCGCCCGGCTGAAGGCGCACCGTAAGGACTTCATCGAGCCCCTGGTCGACCAGCACCAGGGCCGTATCGTCAAGCTCATGGGCGACGGGGCGCTGGTCGAGTTCGCCAGCGTCGTCGATGCCGTCCGCTGTGCGGTGCTGGTCCAGCAGGGCATGGCCCTGCGCGAGGCGGAGGTGCCCGACGCGGAGCGCATCCGCTTCCGGATCGGGGTCAATCTCGGCGACGTGGTCCTCGATCCCGACGGTGACCTCTACGGCGACGGCGTGAACATCGCCGCCCGTCTCGAACAGCTCTGCGATCCTGGTGCCGTGTTCGTCTCCGGCACCGCGTACGACCATCTCAGCGGCAAGCTCACCGACGAGATCGAGTATCTCGGCGAGCAGCAGCTGAAGGGGATCGCGCGCCTGCTCCGGGTCTACCGGGTCGCCGCGGGTGCGACCGGTCCCGCGCCGGGGCAGACGCCCTCCGGCACGCCCTCCATCGCCGTGCTACCGTTCGAGAACATGAGCGCCGACCCGGGCCAGGCCTTCTTCGCCGACGGGATCACCGAGGACCTCACCACCGCCCTCTCGAAGTTCAAGGGCTTTCTCGTCATCTCCCGGACGACGATGTTCACCTACAAGGGGCGGACGGTCGACGTCCGCACCGTCGGCCGCGAGCTCGGTGTCCGCTACGTGCTGGAGGGCAGCGTGCGCACGGCCGGCCGGCAGGTCCGGGTGACGGCCCAGCTCATCGAGGCCGCCACCGGCAATCACCTCTGGGCCGACCGCTACGACCGGCCGCTCGACGACATCTTCGCCATCCAGGACGAGATCACGACGAGCGTGGTCGGATGCATCGGGCCGGAGCTGCTGGCCGCCGAGCACGCCCGCGCGGGCCGCAAGACACCGCACAGCCTCGACGCGTGGGAATGCGTCGTCCGCGCCCTGTTCCGCAGCGCGGAGCTGTCCGAGGAGGGCAGCCGCGAGGCGTTGAGCCTGCTCGACCGGGCGGTCGCCCGCGATCCCAGCTACGCCCAGGCCATCGGAATGCGGGCCCGGATCGTCGTCTGGCGAGCCTTCCAGGGCTGGGAGGAGATGCCGTCCGCGATCGTGCGGGCGAAGGCCGACATCGATCGCGCCCTGGCCGCCGACAAGGACGAGCCATGGGTCTACCTGGCGCAGGGCCTGGTGGGCATCGCGACCCGCGACACCACGCTGGCGGTCGGCGCCCTCGATCGGGCGGTGGCGCTCAACCCCAATTCCGCCTACGCGCACGGCCAGCTCGGCATAGCACTCGCCAATGGCGGCCGCGCGGACGAGGCCATGGCCTCGATCGACTACGCCGTCCGGCTGAGCCCGCGCGAGGTCTTCCTCGGCGACTATGACCTCTACTACGCCTTCGCGCACTTCCAGGCTGCCCGCTACGAGATGGGCCTGCAGCACGCCCTGCAGGCGCACCGCTGGCGTCCCGGACACACCTACCCGATCGTGATGTCCCTCACCTGTGCCGGCCATCTCGGCGAAACCGAGACGGCAACAGGACTGCTCCAGGAACTGCGGTCGCTCGTCCCCGGCATCTCGCGGGCCTGGATCGAGTCGACCTCCGGCTTTTGCCGCCCTGAGGATCGTGCCCGGCTCGTCGACGGTCTCGCCCGCGCCGGGCTGGACTAGAGCGTTTCCGCGCGGAGCGGAAACGCTGGCCTCAAGTAGGGCGAAGGCCGGTAGGCATTCGGGAATCTGGACCGTGTTCGGTCCTTCCGAACACGGTCTAGCGCGCATTGCCCTCGAAGTGGCAGGCACGGCAACTGCGCACCGGCCCGTGCGCCTTGCCCTCGGCCGCCTTCTCGACGTGACAGTCGCGGCAGAAGCGGTGGAATCGCGGCTCGATGCCGAGCACGAGGTCTTTCCGCGCCGGATTGCGATGACAGAGCACGCAGAGCTCCATGCCGGTACCGTCCAGATAGTTGTGGTGGCATTCCACGCAGCGGACCGTCAGGTGCTTGTCGTGCGGGAAGTCGAGGGGCAGCCGGTCGGCCCGGCGGAGCGGCGCCCGGTCGAGCCAGGTCGCGGCGAGCGGCATGGCGAGCACGAGGAGTGCCGCGATCGCGGCCGGTCGGAGGAGCGATCCCGTCAGGCTCGTGGCACCCGCACGAAGCGCCGGCCCACCGCGATGACGGCGGTGGCACTCAGGATCGCCCATGCCCAGCCCCCGATCGGTCCGGCCGGAACGCCGTCGCTGCCCAGAACGTGAGCCGCTGTGAGCACGACGACGACGAAAGCCACCCAGAGATGGTCGCCGCGGAAGCGGTCGTAGTGAAGATAGAGCCGATGCCGGATCCCGTGCTCCGCCGGCAAGGTCGCCAGCAGCATCAGAACGACGGCCAGCAGACCCGCCAATATGTAGATCGGTCCGGTCGGCAGCCAGTATTCGAAGCTCACCGGCTCCAGCACCAGCGTGATCAGGGCGTGGGCGACCACCAGCACGAGGGCCGCATAGCCCAGGACGCGATGGGTCCGCAGGACCATCGGCGCCGGCCCGCGGCCGACACGGTGCCGAACCGGTGCCGCGAACAGCAGGAGGAGGACGAAGAAGGCGAGATAGCCGACGACGTCGCCGATCCAGAGCCCCGGACCCAGCGGCGGCAGGCGCCAGCCCCGCAGCGAGGAAGCGAACAGAATGACGAGCCCGGCAAGGCAGGCGCCCGCGGCTGCGCGGATCCCGAACCGACGGGGATGTGCTCCCGTCATCGCCCTCGCGTCAGAAAGCGTGGTCGCGGAAGACCGGATCGACGCTACCGCCCCACAGCCGCTCATACTCGTCGAGCAGGACGTCCGACATCGACATCCCGTCGAGGATCCGCTCCAGCGGCTTCAGGTAACGCGTCTCGTCCTGGCCGTCCCAGTTGATGCGGGCACGGGCGGCCAGGCCCTCCCGGGCGATGGCGAGGACCTCGCCAGCGAGCTTACGGACCGGGTGGCCCCGGAACGACGTCGCCAGTCCGGTGCGCGGCACCTCGTCCCGCAGATGGTGGCGCTCGGCACTCGTCCAGTCCGAAACGAGCGCTTCGGCCTTGGCCAGGGCAGCCTCGTCGTACAGCAGACCGGTCCAGAACGCCGGCAAGGCGCAGAGTGCCCCCCAGGCGCCGGCATCCGCCCCGCGCATCTCCAGGTAGCGCTTGAGGCGCACTTCCGGAAACGCGGTGGTCAGATGGTCCATCCAGTCCGAGATCGTCGGCAGTTCGCCCGGTAGGGCCGGCAGCTTGCCGGCCAGGAAGTCGCGGAAGGACTGGCCCGACGCGTCGATATAGGCCCCGTCGCGGTAGACGAAGTACATCGGCACATCGAGCATCCAGCGTGCATAGCGCTCGAAGCCCATGTCGCCGTCGAAGACGAAGTCGAGCATGCCGCAGCGGTCGGGATCGGTGTCGGTCCAGACATGGCTGCGATAGCTCTGGAAGCCGTTCACCTTGCCGTCCTTGAATGGCGAGTTGGCGAAGAGTGCCGTCGCCACCGGCTGCAGCGCCAGGCTGACGCGGAACTTCCGCACCATGTCGGCCTCGGACGAGAAGTCGAGGTTCACCTGCACCGTGCAGGTGCGCAGCATCATGTCGAGGCCGAGCTGACCCTTGGTCTGCATATAGCGGCCCATGATGGCGTAGCGCCCCTTGGGCATCCACGGGATGTCCTCGCGCTTCCACTTCGGCTGGAAGCCCAGGCCCAGCATCCCGATGTCGAGCGGCTCCGCGACCTTCCGCACCTCGTCGAGATGGGTCGACACCTCGCAGCAGGTCTGGTGCAGGGTCTCGAGCGGCGCGCCGCTGAGCTCGAACTGGCCGCCGGGCTCCAGCGTGATGCTGCACCCGCTCTTGGAAAGCGCGATCGGCTTGCCGTTCTCCAGCACCGGCTCCCAGGCGAACCGGTCCGCCAAGCCTTCCAGGAGAGCCCGGATGCTGCGCTCGCCGTCGTAGGGCAACGGCCGCAGATCGTCGCGCGTGAAGCCGAACTTCTCGTGCTCCGTCCCGATCCGCCAGGCCGCACGCGGCTTCGCACCCGCAGCCAGATACTCGACGAGCTGACGCGGGTCGGTGATGGGCTCGCCCTTGCCGGTCGGCGGTGCGGACATCGGAGCCTCTCCCTGGTCCGGCTCTTCCCTGCCGGGCCTGTTTGCAGAGGCGCCCCCTTAACAGCGGGTAAGGGTCGCTGCCTAGCCCAGCCTGAGGAGGACCTCCTCTGCCAGCGCGCGGGTCTCCTCGGCGGCCGCACTGCGCGGCTCGCTCTCGACCACGCCGAGGCCCAATCCCGTGCAGGCGACGTAGGCCTGCCGGTTGCCGAGCTGTGCCATCAGCGCCGGCGCCCGCAGCTCGCCGATGGCATGGCGCGCCTCGTCGACCGTACGGCCCCGCGGTGGCACGCGGTTGAGCACCATCGCCGCCTTGCGTCGCTCCTTCACCGCCGTCTCCACCGTGGCGTTCGACGCCCAGATGTCGAGCGGGCTCGGCTGGCAGGGTACCAGGACGAGATCGGCCGCCTTGATCGCGTTCTTGGCGTCCGTCTCGGCGTGGGGCGGGGTATCGACGATGATGAGGTCGAGCTCGCGCTTCAGCCGGTCCAGCTCCACGCCCAGCCGCCAGCCGGCGACCATGGAGAAGCGCAGCTCCGGCACGTCGCGCTGGCCGTGCTCGCGCGCCCGCATCCAGCCCGTGAGGCTGGCCTGGGGATCGATGTCGACCACGCCGACCCGGCGGCCGAGCGCCAGGCACGCGGTCGCCAGCTGGATCACCAGCGTCGTCTTGCCGGCCCCGCCCTTCTGCTGGGCGATGGTGACGATGGCCGCCATGAGCTTCCCCTCAATAGCCGCGCGTGCGGTCCACCAGATTCAGCAAGGGCTCGCCGGCACGGAACCGGCGGATGTTCTCCGCGATCCCGTCCGCCCCCGACTCGGGCAACAGGTTGCTCGCCACGTGCGGGGTGATGTCGATCTTCGGATGCCGCCAGAACGGATGGTTGCCCGCCAGCGGCTCGGTGCGGAAGACGTCGAGCGTCGCATGCGAGAGCCGCCCATTGTCCAGGGCCGCCAGCAGGTCCTCCTCGACCAGATGGCGCCCGCGCGCGACGTTGATCAGTCTCGCCCCCGCTGGAAGCTGCTCGAACAGCGCCGCATCAAGGATGTTCTCGGTCTCGGCCGTCAGCGGCAACAGGCAGACGAGGATTTCCGTCCCGCCCAGGAACTCCGCTATCCGCTCCGTCCCGGCGAAACAGGTGGCACCCGGCACCTCGTGCCTCGTTCGGCTCCACCCCCGCACCGTGTAGCCGTGACGGAGGAGTATCTTGGCCGTCGCAGAGCCCAGCACGCCCAGCCCCATGATCCCGACCCGCACCGAGCTTGCGAGCGGTGCCAGGGCGAAATCCCACTCGGCCCGCCGCTGGGCGGCCGCGAACCGGTCCATCAGCCGGTGGTACTTCAGGACATGGAGGAGCACGAACTCCGCCATCACGTCCGTCAGCTGCGGGTCGACGAGGCGGCAGAACGGCAGGTCCGGAAAGGTCGGGTCGGCGAAGAACCCGTCCACGCCGGCCCCGAGCGAGAAGATCACCTTCAGATTGGGCAGGCTCGCCAGCAGCCCCGGCGGCGGCTTCCACACCACCGCCATGTCGATGTCCGCCGGATCGCCCATCGCATCGACGGTTCTGACATCGAGGTCGGGAAGCCGCTTCGTCAGCTCGGCGCGCCACGCCACCGGATCGTCGCCAGGGCCATAGAAGAGCAGAGCCACGCGCCGTGTCGTCCTTTCGTCCCGCTTCGCCCGTTCTCGCCGAGGTGGCACGGGACCGCAAGCAGCACTCCCTCTTGCCGAAGCGGCCGCCGCAAACGACCTTGGGTGCTCGGCCTTCACCGGAGCCAGGGACCATCCGCATTCTCCTCGTCGTCCTCGCCGTCTTCCTCCTGCCGCTGCTGCTGGCCGCCGCGAGCTTCCGCGGTGCGGAACATTGGAGTGCCGCCAGCTGGGAGAGTGCCGGCATCGCCCCCGACCCGGCGACCCACAAGGAGGCCATGGTCCAGGTCTACGCAGCCCGCACCTGGGGCTGGAAAGGCTCGGTCGCCGTCCACAGCTGGATCGTGCTGAAGCCCGAAAACGCCCCCACCTGGCAGCGCTACGACGTGGTCGGTTGGGGTGTCGCCTCGGGCCGTCCCGCCGTGCGCCGCGACATCCGCGCCCCCGACGGCTACTGGGCCGGCAACCGGCCCGAACTCGTGGCCGAACTGCGCGGCGAGGCCGCGGCGGCCGCCATCCCGCGCCTCCTGCAGGCGATCCGCGACTATCCCTACCCGCAGACCTACCGCACATGGCCCGGGCCCAACTCGAACAGCTTCGTCGCCTATCTCGCCCGGCAGGTGCCCGAGCTCCGCGCCGAGATGCCGCCGACCGCCATCGGCAAGGATTGGCTCCCCGGCCCGAGCCCGCTGGCGTTGGCGCCGAGCGGCACCGGCATCCAGCTCTCCCTCTTCGGCGTCGCCGGCGTCCTCGTCGCGCTGGAAGAGGGAATCGAGGTCAATCTCCTGGGCTTCGTCGTCGGCGTCGATCCGCTCGACCTCGCCATCAAGCTGCCGGGCCTCGGTCGCATCTCCTGCTGCCGTGGCAGCAGCCCGCTTGCCGTACCGCAACAGCTCGACTAAGGCCGCACCCACGACGGGGGAAACGCAACGGGTGGAACAGCCGGGCGCATGAACCGCGACCAGAGCACGATCGGCATCACGGCATCGGCGCCGGCGTGATCCATCTCGGCTCGTTCGAGCCCTATTTCGTCCTGCTGCTGCTGACCTTCGTGTTCGCCACCATGGCGAGCGAGAAGCTGCGGGTCGACGTCACCGCCCTGCTCGGCGTCGGCGCCCTGCTCGTCACCGGCGTGCTGCCGACCGGCGAGGTGCTGAAGGTCTTCAGCAACGAAGCGCCCATCACCGTCGCCGCCATGTTCATCCTCAGTGCGGCCCTGGAGCGCACCGGCGTCGTCGAGACGTGCGGCCGTCTCGTGCAGCGCTACGCCTCGAAAACGCCGCTCACCGCCCTGCTCGCGGTCACGGTCGGCTCCGCCGCCGTATCGGCCTTCATCAACAACACGCCAGTCGTCGTCATCCTGACCCCGGTCGTGATCGCACTCGCGGGCTCGCTCAAGATGAGCCCGTCCAAGTTCCTGATCCCGCTCTCCTACGCCACCGTCATGGGCGGCACCTGCTCGCTCATCGGCACCTCGACCAACATCGTCGCCAACGGTGCGGCCGTGCAGGGCGGGCTCGCCCCCTTCAGCCTGTTCGAGATCACCCCAGTCGGCGCGGCCATCACCGGCGTCGGCATCCTCTACATGATGGTCTTCGCCTTCCGCCTCCTGCCCGATCGCGAGACCTTCTCGACCTCCGCACTGGCCCAGCACCGCCGCCAGTTCCTGACCGAGGTCCTCGTCCCCCTGGGCTCGCCGCTGGTCGACCGGCGCCTCGACGACCCCGTCTTCGTCCGCAAGCTCGGTGCTCGGATCATCGACGTGATCCGCAACCGCATGTCGCTGCACGACCGCGACGACATCGTGCTCCAGGCCGGCGACCGCCTCGTCCTGCGCACCAATGTCGGCGACATCATCGGCCTGCGCGAGGCGACCGACGGCCTCCTGGAGACCAAGGGCCAGCACGCGATCGAGCCGATCGGCTCGCAGAACACGACCGTCATGGAAGGGATCGTCGGCCCGCAGTCGCGCTTCGTCGGCCATCGCCTGGCCGATCTCAACCTGCGCCGACTCTACGGCGTCTACATCCTGGCCGTGCACCGCCAGAACGAGAATCTGCGCAGCAACTTCGACCGGGTCCGCCTCGCCTTCGGCGACACGCTGCTGCTGGAGGGCCCGCCCGAGGGCCTCCGCCAGCTGTTCGAGCAGGGGGCCCTCGTCAGCCTCTCCGAGCCCGCCGAGAAGTCGCTCCGCCGCGACAAGGCCTGGCTCGCCGGCCTCGCCATCCTGCTCGTCATCATCCTCGCCACCTTCGAGGTCATGCCGATCAGCGGCCTCGCCATGCTGGCCGTCCTGGCGGTCATCGTCGGCGGGGCGATCGACGCCGACGAGGCCTACGCCGCCATGCGCTGGCCGCTGCTCATGCTGATCTTCGGCTCGCTGGCACTCGGCAAGGCGATGGAGACGAGCGGTGCCGCCCAGATGGTGGTCGACGCCACCATGCTCGTCATCAAGGACCTCAGCCCCGCCGTCGTGCTCTCGATCTTCTACCTGCTGACCGTTGTGCTGACGGAGTTCCTCAGCAACAACGCCACGGCGATCCTGCTCACCCCGATCGCCATCGGCCTCGCCCATGGCCTGGGTGTCGACGCGAGGCCCTTCGTGGCGGCCGTCATGTTCGCCGCCAGCAACGCCTTCGCCACCCCGGTCGGCTACCAGACCAACACGTTCGTCTACAATGCGGGCGGCTACAAGTTCGCCGACTTCGTCCGCCTGGGCCTGCCGCTCGACATCGTCACCTGGCTCACCGGCAGCCTGTTGATCCCGCTGGTCTGGCCCTTCCACCCCTGAGGCGGACGCCGGCCGCCCGGCGCCCGCACCCCAGGTTCAGTCCGCCTGCACCTCGATCCGCTGCCGCTTGGCGGCCTCGGCCTTCGGCAGGTGCAGGGCCAGTACCCCGCCCTTCACCCGTGCGGTGATCCGGTTCGGATCGACCGCGTCGCTCAGCGTGAAGCTTCGCTCGTAGTCCCCCGGCTCGTACTCCAGGTGCAAGGGCGCCAGCCCCTCGGGCAGCGAGATCTCCGCCCGCCCGCGGATGGTCAGCACCCGCTGCTCCAGCGTCACCTCCACGCTCTCCTTCGTCACACCCGGCATGTCCGCCAGGATGTCGAGCCCCTGCTCGCTCTCGATGATGTCGACCCGCGGCGTGTACACCGCCCGGCTCCGCGTCCGCTCGGCCGCACCCTGCTCCGCCATCTGGCCCCGCTCAGGCGTCGTCGCCTTCTTCGCCATGACGTCCTCCCTCACCCCTGGATCTGAATGCGGCGCGGCTTCTCCTCCTCCGGCCGCGACAGGCTCAGCCGCAGCACACCATTGTCGAGCTGTGCCTCGACCTTGTCCGGGTCGACCCGGAACGGCAGCTGGATCGTCCGCGTGAACGGCCCGTCCACCCGCTCGCGCCGGTGATAGGCCTCCGGCCTTGCGGCGGCCGCCTTCCGCGTCCCCTTGATCGTCAGCGTGTCCTTGTGCGCGTGCACCTCGAGATCGGCCGCCTCCACGCCGGGAAGCTCCGCCACCACCGCGATCCCGTCTCGCCCCGCATAGAGATTGAGCGGCGGATACCCCGCCTCCTGCCGTTGCCCGTACCCACCGACCAGCCGGTCCATCTCGGCCTGCAGCCGGCGCAGCTCCCGGAACGGATCCCCCGCCCCGAGCCCGAACGGTCCCATCGTCGCCATGCCCGTCCCTCCTCGCTTCTGGAGTCTCGACCAGTTCGACAACGGACCAGATTTCGGGATCGAGGCGGCGGCGTGCAAGACGGGGTGAGCTGCTGCAGACTCGGCCGCCGCTGGCCGCGACCTTGGGCGAGCCGATTGAATAGTTATCGTATATGATTACTTCTCGTCAGGAGGTGGTCATGCGGCGGACGGCTCGGCTCATCGAGGACATCATCGCGGTTGCTCGCCGGCGCGGGCAGCGGGCGAGCGACGTCGCAGCCCGCGCCGGCATCGCCCCGGCCAATCTCAGCCGTATCCGTCGCTCGGGCGTCTTCAACGCCGACACCCTCGAACGGCTGCTCGCCGCGGGCGGAGCGTCGATCGAGGTTCGTCCGGCGACGGAAGCCGCCGCACCGGGAGAAACCCTGGCGCTGGTGACGGCGAAGCTGAATGCCGGGCGGCGGGAGCAACTGTCATCGGCCGAGCTTCGCCGGCTGCTGACCCGTTTCCGGCCGTCCCGCGCGGCCGAGCGGGCCTTGTCGCACCTCGTCGGCGTGCTGGAGGAACTGCCGCTGGAGCAGGTGCACGACCTCGTTCTGGCGGGTGACGCCACCCTGCCCTCGCTGCGGCGCATCGCCCGGCATGTCGGGGCGGAGGGACCGACGGTCGATTGGCTCCATGGCTCACCCAACGACTGAGCCCGCATGGGCGCCCTTGCTCGACGCCGCACTCGCCGCCCTGGCGACGCTCGGCCCACTCGTCTCCTGGTCGTGGGGTGGAGGCACCGCCCTGGCCCAGCACCTCGACCACCGCGTCTCGGTCGGCATCGACATCTTCCTGCCGGACGCGACATCGCTCCGGGCGCTGTCGCCGCGGCGCAATCCGACCGTCCGGGCGGTCACCGGTCGTTGGCAGGAGCCCGGCCACTACTTGAAGCTGGAACTGCCCGGCGGTGAGGTCGACTTCATCGTTGCAGCCCTCCTTACGGAGCCCGGCACCTCCCCTTGGCCCTGGCGCGGCCGCGACATTCCCCTCGAGACCGTGACCGAGGTGCTGGCCAAGAAGCTACACTGGCGCGGGTCGCGTGTCCTCGCCCGCGACCTGTTCGATCTCGAAGCGGCCCGGCGCGTCGACCCGGTCGGGTTCGCGCTGGCCGTCCTGGCTGCCCCCGAAGGTGCCCGCCGGGTCGCCGACCGGATCCGCACAGGCCTGCCCAGACTGAAGCGCGAACTGCCTCTGGCCGTCCGCCCCCTTCCCGCAGGCGCGCCGCTGCTGAGCGTCGACCTGCTGGAGCTTGCGGCCGCGCTGGAGACCGCCGCGGCCGGTCCGCCCGCTTGATCGTCCCCGGCAGCCGAACGCCCTCGAGCCGCCCTGGCTCGTAAGCGCCAAGTCCAGACCTTGATGCCGACGTAAGTTGTTCGCTCTGATGTCTCAACAGCACTTGTACCGACATTGTCTTCTATACTCTATTCCTAAACGCTGTAGAGGTTACTGCGAGATTGTTCTTACCAAGCAACATCAATCAGTGAACGCGCTTATCTGTTCACATGTTGACGAAGTTATTATAGAATACGTTACGGCATACGACCGCGGGGGCTGTCAAAGTGAACAGGCAAACGATGCGAACGTTTTTCGTCCTTTCGATTTTGTCCGCAGGTTGGGATTCTGCGCCTGCCGCAGCTCAATCAAACCTTGCAGCGATGTGCGTCAACCAATGCGGCAATGCCTGCTACACCAAGCCGGCGGGCTGCGAGATCGCCTGCCAACAGCAATGCATGGCGAATGCCGCGCATGCCGGATCGGCCGACACGCACGGCGCGATCTTCATCGGGCAGCCGCCGTCGGGGGCAGTCGGCTGGAGCTATCGGGCCGCCAACTCGCGCGATGCCCAGGGCCTCGCCCAACAGGCCTGCGAGCAGAACAACGATGGTAAGCCCTGCCGCGAGTTGATCACTTACACGAACAAGTGCGGTGTGGCCGTTAAGGCGATGGTCGGGGGCGCAATCGCAAGCGTCTTCGGCAGTGCCCGGGAGAATGCCGCAGACGCCCAGCGGGATGCCGCGGCGCAATGTCAGGCCAGAATTCCCCAGGCGAGTTGCGAGGTGGAAGCAGCCTCGTGCAGCAACCAGGGCTAGGAGCGGTTGCGGCCTGGGATCTGGAACAGCTGCAGCTGAGGCGGGCCAACTCGCCGCGAAGTGCCATCGGCGTGAGGTAGTGACGACTGGGTCGCCCGGCGCGCAAAACGCACTGCGGCGGCTCCTCCGGAAGATGGCAGCGCCAGGTAGATCTCGTCAGCGCTGCGGACTCACAACACGGCGGCGGTGGCACCCATCTCTTCCGGCGCAGTTCTCCGTCTAAAGGATCTTGATCCTAGCTCGGTTTAGGCTTATTGTCCTCATCCATGGACGACACGCCCTACCGCCTCGACCCCGAGTTCCGCGCCGGCCGCAAGAAGCGGCGCCTCGTGCGGCTCATGGCGCTGGGTGCCACGGCCAGGGCAGCGGCAGCGAAGCTCAAGATCACGGATGCCGAGCTCGACGCCTTCACCGCCGATCCCGACCTGCCGGAGATGGTCGAGACCTACCGCGACCTGTTCGGCCGGCCGCGCGAGGAGATCTTCACCCAGCTGCAGGACCTGGCCGTCTACATCCTGGTCGAGTCCGTCCACGAACACGATCCCAAGGTCTGCGCCTGGTTCCTCCGCGAGCTGCAACGCCAGCGCGATCCCGCCGTCACACTGGCGAAGTCCGTGATGCGCGCCCAGGAGCGCGCGGCCCGCGAGGCGGCAGAAGCCGAGAACCCATCGCCACCGCCGAAGGTGAAGCGGGTGCTCTACCCGCCCCGCCCGTACGACGACATCGAAGCGCTCCGGCACCGCATCACCGTCCACCTTCGCGACCGGCTCATCGTCGAAGCGCAGGTCAAGGCGCGGGAGGAGGCGGAGGCCAAAGCCGCCGCAGGCGAGCCACCTGCAGCGCCGAAACCCGTCCCGCCCGCACCGCCACCGGCGTTGAAGAGTCGGATGGAGATCCAGGCCGAGCGGGACATCCGCCGCCTCACGGCCAAGCTGCTGGGCAGACGCGTGCGGGATCTCGACTTCGACACGTCGTAAGCGCGACGCGCGCCGAGACTTCAGCCCGACCCGTTAAGCTCCAACCTCACCGCCGCCATCCCACCAGCCCCCTGCCGATAAAGGCTGATCGGGGCCATTCCCGATTCCAATAAGACCGCTGGGGGTTCCAGGGGGATGGCCGCGCCGTCCCCCTGCCTTATCAATCGCTGCTCTCACCGCCTCCCTCGACCCCATAACTCGGTTGCATTATCGTCACGGACGCTGCCCGGCCCGGTGGGGAGGTCGGGGCCGCCGGGAGGCGGAGATGGCCAACTCGTGGACGGCAGGCCGAGGTCCGGTGGCGGGGCTGGCCGTGCTCATTCTTCTCAGCGGGTGCCAGAACAAGGAGCAGGCGGGCGGGACGATCGGGGCCAGCGTCGCCACGGTGGCCTGCGGGGCCCTGGGCCATGCGCTGTTCGACAGCACGCTGGGGACGGTGCTGCCGGCGGCGGCCTGCGGGGCGGCCGGCTACTTCATCGGCAGTGCGATCGGTCAGCAGCTCGACGAGGCCGACAGGCAGCAGGCCTGGTCGGCGACCGAGCAGGCGCTGGCGGCACCCGTAGCCTATCCGAAGGGCTCGACGGCGGTCACGACGACGAGTGCCGCGGCACCGAAGAAGGCGCCCAAGCCGCCGAAGAAAGCGGCCGTGTGGAAATCGGATTCCGGGACCGGCAATCACGGCTCGGCCAAGGTGACGGCGGTGCAGCCGCAGGCCGACGGCGGGGAATGCCGGGTGGTGCACGAGGTCGCCTACATCAAGGGCCAGGAGGTCACGCAGGACCAGCGCTACTGCCGCGGTACCGAGGGCGAGTGGGTGGCGCAGGCATGAGGTTCGCCGCAGCACTGGGCCTGCTCCTCCTGCTGCTGGCAGGGGGTGGGTCGGTGCTGGCGGAGGATGCGCCGTCGCTGTTCTCGTCCCCGCCAGAGAACGACGAGGACCTGAACCAGCCGCAGCTCCACTTCAGCAAGATGAAGGCCGGCAAGCGCAACGTGCTGTTCGTCTGGGCTGGGATCGACCAGGGCGATTCGGAGCGCTTCCGGGAGGCGATGGAGGCGGCGAAGCCGATCGAGGAGATCTGGTTCTTCTCGCCGGGCGGGGCCTTGGAAGAGGGGCTGGAGATCGGCCGCATCATCCGCAAGCACAAGTTCGCCACCCGGATCAAAGGCGACTTCCAGTGCATCAGTGCCTGCAACTTCATGTTCATGGGCGGTACGATCCGCACCATCGAGCCCGGCGGGGTGTTCGCCGTGCACATGTTCGCCAACGACATCCACAAGGCGATCAAGGAGGACGTCGACGCGGCGCTGGAGGATGCCCAGCAGCACAATGCGGACCATCCCGACGACAAGGTCGACGTCGACGCCAGGATCGAGAAGGTGATGGACGAGGACATCAAGCAGGTGCAGCAGGACGCCGCCCAGACCGCGGCCGAGATCGCCCGCTTCCTCACCGAGATGGAGCTGTCGCTGCGCTTCCTGACGGCCTTCGCCAGCATCCCGAACGAGACGCCCCGGGCACTCAGCCGCGACGAGCTGCGCGACTTCAACATCGTCAACACAGACTGAGCCCGCGGCGCCCCGCCCTCCGAGGTTGACGGCCGGCGCCGGCTTTGGCTCTTGTCGCGCCCGGCGCAGTGTGGGGCGGGTGCATGGAGCAGGTCGACACCATCATCGTGGGCGGCGGGCCGGCGGGATCGAGCTGCGCCTGGCGTCTGGTGCAGGCAGGTGCCGACGTGCTGATCCTGGACCGGGCGGTGTTTCCCCGGCCGAAGCTCTGTGCGGGGTGGATCACGCCGCAGGTGGTGCAGGACCTGGAGCTGGAGGGCCGCTACCCGCACGGCCTCCTCACCTTCGACGCCCTGCAGATCCACCTGCCCTGGCTCTCCTTCCCGCTGCCGACCCGGCAGCACTCGATCCGCCGCATCGAATTCGACGCCTGGCTGCTGGAGCGCAGCGGTGCCCGGGTCGCGACGCACAATGTCCGCGACATCACGCGTGACGGCGACGGCTACGTCATCGACGGCAAGTTCCGCTGCCGCACATTGGTCGGTGCCGGCGGCACCCGCTGCCCGGTCTACCGCGCCCTCTTCCGCCCGGTGACGCCGCGCAAGGAGACGAAGCAGATCGTCGTGCTGGAAGAGGAGTTCCGCTACGACTGGCAGGGCGATCCCCGCTGCCATCTGTGGTTCTTCGACGACGGCCTGCCGGGCTATTCCTGGTACGTGCCGAAGGGTGGCGGCTGGTTGAACGTCGGCGTCGGCGGGATCGCGTCCGAAATCCAGGAGAAGGGCAAGGACATCCGCCACTTCTGGCGCCGCCTCACGGCCGACCTCGAGAGCCGCGGCCTCGTGAAGGGCCACGCCTTCGATCCCGGCGGCTACACCTATTACCTGCAGCCGAAGCAGCCGGCCGCCCTGCTGGAGAATGCCTGGCTGATCGGCGACGCCGCGGGTCTCGCGACCACGGATCTCGGCGAAGGCATCGGCCCGGCCATCGAGAGCGGCCTGCGGACAGCGGATGCCATCCTCGGCCGCGGCATCTACGACGGCATCGGCCTGACCAAGCGCTCGCTGCCGGGCCTCTTGCGGGAGAGCCGGTTCCTCGGCTGGGCCGCCGGCTTCATGAAGGGCGAGCGGACCGTGGCGGTGCGGCCCGCCACGGCCTGAGGCTCACGCGATCCGGGTGGGAGCGCCCGCGCTCAGACCCACCCGCCGTCGACGATGTAGCTCTGGTTGGTCATGGCCGAGCTGTCGTCGCTGGCGAGGAAGAGGACGACCCGGGCGATGTCGTCCGGCACCAGTTTCCGCTTCAGGCACTGGCGGGTCATCAGCTCCTTCTCGCCCTCGGGTGTGAGCCACTTGCTGATCTGCCGCTCGGTCATGATCCAGCCCGGGGCGATCGAGTTGACCCGGATATTGTCGGGGCCCCAATCGCGGGCGAGGCTGCGGGTCAGGCCCAGCACGGCCGACTTCGCCGCCGTATAGGCGGCCATGCCGCCCTGCCCCACCATCCAACTCGTCGAGCCCATGTTCACGATCGAGCCGTACCCGTTCTTCTTCATCATCGGGTAGCAGGCCTGGGCGGCGAAGAACTGGTGCTTCAGGTTCACGGCGAACCGCTCGTCCCAGTATTCCGGCGTGACGGTGTCGAAGGCGTGGCGGTCGTCGCGGGCGGCGTTGTTGATCAGGATGCTGACGTCGCCGTTGGTCGTCCCCGCCGTGCGGATGGCCGAGCGGAGCGCCTCGATGTCGCGCAGGTCGCAGGGCAGAAAGACCGGCCGGCGCAGGCCCTCGGCGGCGATCGAGGCGATCAGCGCCTCGCTGGCCTCGCGGTCGACGTCGAGGAAGGCGACATGGCTGCGCTGCTGGCAGAAGCGGCGGACGATCTGCGCCCCTATGCCGGAACCGCCGCCCGTGACCACCACGGAGCGGCCGTCGAGACTCGGATAGATCGTGAAGTCGGCCATGTCGTGCACCTCCCGAGAGCCGTCGTTGAGCCCAGCCGCTTAGGCCCCGGGCCACCCGACCGCAAGGCCCGTACGCTCAGCCCTTGCCGTGCATCGGACGTGAGGTCGGCGTGCCCGCCGCCCGCGAGACACGCCGCGCCGACGGCTTCGCCGCCATGGCCGCTCGCACGGTGGCCAGATCGGCCCGGGCCGCCTCGCGCAGCAGGCCCGTGTCCACGGCGCCCGCCACCAGCCGGTAGCCGTCGGCGAACAGGCCCGCCGAGTCGCGCCTGGCACTCGGGACCGAGCCCAGCGGCTTACCGGCGGTCCGAATGCCCTCTTCAGCCTGGCGGACGAGCGTGTCGACCTCCGGCCGGTCCAACTGCTGCAGGAGGCCGATCGAGCCCGCCATGTCGTTGATGCCGATCAGCACCATGTCGACGCCCTCGACGGCGGCGATCTCCTGGGCGCGGGCGGCAGCGGCCGCACTCTCGATCTGCACGATGATCAGGATCTCGGCGTTCGAGCTCTGGGTGTAGGCGGCATCGAATCCGTAGGCGGAGCAACGCATGGACGGTGCCGCCCAGCCCCGCCGCCCCTGGGGCGGGTAGCGGCAGGCGGCGACGGCGGCTGCGGCCTCGATGGCGTTCTCGACCATCGGGATCATGACCGAGGTCGCCCCGGCATCGAGGATGCGCTTCAGGTAGACCTGATCGTTCCAGGGTACCCGGACGATCGCCGGCGTGCCGCCGACGGCGCAGGCGCGGAGATTGTGGATCGCGTCGCCGATCGAGCCCGCCCCGTGCTCCTGGTCGATGATCAGGAAATCGTAGCCGACGCACGCCATCAGTTCGGTGACGGACGGGCTCGCCAGACCCAGCCATGCCCCATACAGGCTGTCGCCGGCGCGCAGCCGCCGCTTCAACGGATTTCCGGTCTCCAAGACGTCTCCTCCCGTCGAGCCTAGTTGCCGCGCAGGTGCACGGCCTCGGGCACCGCCGTCAATGCCTGCGGTTGCACGGCGCTCAACCAACAGTCGAAGTAGCGTCGCGCGGCACCGCTGCACCAGTCGGTGCAGGTGATGCGGCTAACTTCGGCATCGGGGCTAACACGTATTGACCCGCCGCACCGCACTCCTAGACTACATGAGCGACGGAAAAGCGGGGTTTCGGCTCGTTGCCTCGACGTGACGACACGTCGTCGCCGGGTCCTCTGCGGCACTCGTGAGGAAAGACGATATCAGCGGCGTCACCACACGCTCTGACCGTATCGCCGGGCGCCAGCCCGTGCCGAGGAACCCTTCAGCCTCCGTGGGATTTACCTTTAGAGCCCGTGAATGCGGCGCGACTTGGCATATTGCCAAAGTTTTACTTGAGATTGACCGAATTCGACGATGTCGATTTTCCGAACAACAGAAGAGAAAGCTTTTCAACCTTAGGTATATGTGCTTTACTCGGATCGGCAGGGCTCAACTGCCGGCCGTCGTCTAGGGAGCGCTACTGACCCAACGCCCACGAGCGAGGCTCATGCGCATGTCCAGTGATCGTAAGGGTTTTTCTCAGCTGATCGTGCAGGACCGGGCCGAACGCCAGAAGAAGGAATGGCGCGGCACCCTGCTCGATTATCTCGACCTCGTGAAGGCGAATCCGCACGTCGCCGACCTCGCCCACAAGCGCATGTACGACATGCTGGTCGGGCCGGGCGTGACCGACATCGACACCGAGGCCGATCCGCGCGCGAAGCGCGTGTTCGGTGACGAACCGGTCCGCGTCTACAACTTCTTCAAGGACGAGTTCTTCGGGATGGAGCGCACGCTCGAGAAGATCGTGCGCTACTTTCACTCTGCCGCGATGGGCGGCGAGGAAGGCCGTCAGGTCCTCTACCTCATGGGCCCGGTGGGCTCGGGCAAGAGCAGCCTCGTCGAGCGGCTGAAACGCGGCCTCGAGGATCTCGATCCGATCTACGTGATCGAGGGCTCCCCCGTCTTCTGCAACCCGCTCTGCCTGATCCCGCGCCATCTCCGGCCGGCGTTCGAGGAGATGCTGGGGGTCAAGATCGAGGGCGACATCGATCCGGTCACGCGCTTCCGGCTGATCAACGAGTTCAAGGGCGAATATGAGCGGATGCCGGTCGCCACGCTGACCTTCTCTGTCCGGGCGCGGCGGGGCATCGGCGTGGTCCCGCCGGTCGACCCGAACAACCAGGACACCTCGGTCCTGATCGGCTCGGAGGACATCAGCAAGCTCGACCGCTACTCCGAGGGCGACCCGCGGGTCCTGGAACTGAACGGGGCCTTCAACGTGGGCAACCGGGGGATGGTGGAGTTCATCGAGGTCTTCAAGAACGAGACCGAATATCTCCACACGATGATCACCGCGACGCAGGAGAAGATGGTCCCGGCCCCGGGCCGCCATGGCACCATGTACGTCGACACCTGCATCGTCGCGCACAGCAACGAAGCCGAGTGGCAGAAGTTCAAGGCAGACCACACCAACGAAGCGATCCTCGATCGCATCGTGGTCGTGAAGGTCTCCTACAACCTCCGCCTCTCCGAAGAGGTCAAGATCTACGAGAAGTTCCTCAAGCGCTCGAAGTTCAACGCGAAGATCGCACCGCATACCCTGCAGGTCGCTTCGATGTTCGCCGTCCTCTCGCGGCTCGAGCCGACCGCCAAGTGCGATCTGATGACCAAGCTGAAGATCTACAATGGCGAGGAGGTGCTGGAGAAGGGCCGACCGAAGAAGCTCACGGTGCACGAGCTGAAGGAGGACGCCAAGCGTGAGGGTCTCTTCGGCATCAGTACCCGCTTCATCATGAAGGCGCTGGACACCGCACTGACCCGCAATGACGGCTCCATCCACCCGATCAACATCCGCGAAGCCCTGATCGGGATGGTCAAGGAAGCCGACATCGCCGAGGACACGAAGAAGCAGTATCTGGAGTTCCTGCAGGACACTCTGCACAAGGTTTATCTGGAGCTGCTCGAGAAGGACATCACGAAGGCTTTCGTCTTCAGTTTCCAGGGACAGGCGGAAACGCTGTTCCACAATTATCTCGACCAAGCCGAAGCCTATGTCACCAAGACCAAGGTCAAGGATCCGGTGACCAAGGACGAGATGCAGCCGGACGAGGGCTTTCTGAAGTCGATCGAGGAGCAGATCGCCATCATCGGCCCCGCCGCCGACGGCTTCCGGCAGGAGGTCATTGCCTATCTCTGGGCCAGTACGCGCCGCGGCGAGAAGATCGACTACCAGTCCTACGAGCCGCTGAAGGAGGCCATCGAGAAGAAGCTGATGAACTCGGTTCGCGACATCAGCCGGATCATCACCAAGGCCCGCACGCGGGACGACGAGCAGCGACAGAAATACGACTCGATGGTCGAGAACCTCATCGGTCAGGGCTACAATGAGGAGAGCATCGACACCATCCTGAAGTATGCGGCGAACCATCTGTGGAAGGATTGAGCCCCGAACGGCATCGAGCGATGCGCCAGGGGTGACGCCATGACGACGGTCTTCAGACCCTATTCGGAGCAGGACGCGCTCCGCTCGGACCGCAGTGCGGGTGATCGCAAGCGGCACCGGGAGAAGCTGCGTCGGTCCATCAAGGAGAACATCGCCGACATCATCGCGGAGGAGAGCATCATCGGCCGCGACCGCGACCGGATCATCAAGGTCCCGATCCGCGGCGTGAAGGAGTACCGCTTCGTCTTCGGCGACAATGCCGGCGGCGTGGGGACCGGCGACGGCGGTACCGAGCCCGGGCAGATCGTCGGCTCGGCCAAGGGCAACAAGCCGGGCCAGGGCCCCGCCGGCAACGATCCCGGTGCCGACTACTACGAGACCGAGATCAGTCTCGACGAGCTCGTCGACATCATGTTCGAGGATCTGGAGCTGCCGGACCTCGAACGGAAGATCCTGAAGCAGGCGATGGCCGAGCGCGTCGCCAAGCGGCTCGGCTATCGCAAGGCCGGGATCCGCGTGCATCTCGACCGCAAGCGGACGGTGAAGGCGAAGATCCGCCGGCAGATCGCGAGCCTCGGCTTCAAGGGACCCGACGCCGAGGTGCCGGACCCCACGGCCGAGCCGGAGCCGAAGGAGCGCTTCCCCTTCCGCAAGGAGGATCTCACCTACAAGCGGCTGGTGCTGGACGAGCGCGAGGACAGCAACGCGGTCGTGATCTGCATCATGGACACCTCGGGGTCTATGGACCGGCTCAAGAAGTACCTGGCACGCTCGTTCTTCTTCCTGCTGTTCCAGTTCCTCTGCACCAAGTACCAAGCGGTCGAGATCGTCTTCGTCGCCCACCACACCCAGGCGAAGGAAGTCACCGAGGACGAGTTCTTCCACAAGGGCGAGTCGGGCGGCACGCTGATCTCGTCAGGTTATCGGAAAGCCTTGGAGATCATCGGCGAGCGCTATCATCCCTCGCACTGGAACGTGTACGCCTTCCACTGCTCGGACGGCGACAATTTCGAGAGCGACAACGAGGAGGCGCTGAAGGCGGCCCGCGAGTTGTGCGAGGCCTGCAATCTCTTCGGCTACGGCGAGATCAAGCCGATGGGATCGCACTACTACGAAAGCTCGATGCTGGAGCGTTTCCGCCGGCTCGACGAGCCGAACTTCCAGTCGGTGCTGATCGAGCACCGCGAGGACATCTGGCCGGCGTTCAAGTCGTTCCTGGCGAGGGATCCGGCTACGGCCGGGTGATGGCACCGCCCATCAGCTGCCGGCGTTCCATCCGGCACCATTGCCGGCCGCGTGCCTCGGCCGGAACAGCAGCGTGACGCAGAGCGCCAGCAGCGAGACGACCGCCAGACCCATCAGCACGCTGGGCGGTCCGTAGGTGGATTCCATGCCGGGCAGGAAGAGAGCGCCCAGGGTGGCCCCGACCTTGGCGAAGGCGGACGCGAAGCCTGCGCCCGTGGCACGCAGTGCGGTCGGATAGAGCAGCGGCGGCAGCGTGAACGTCGTCGCGTTAGGGCCAGCGTTCTGGGCGAGATTGAAGAGAGCGAAACCCAGCAGAAGTACCGTCGTGTGCGGTGGGGCCGAAGGTCCGACAGAGGCCGCCCAGGCGAGGACCGCCATGCCGATCGCCATCCCGACGAAGCCCACGACCTGAACCGGTATCGCGCCGAAGCGGTGCACGATCCAGATGCTGGCCATCGAGCCGACGACGAGGAAGGCATCGACGAAGCCGCTCATCTCGGCATCGTGAACCTCCTTGGCGAACAGCCCCAGATGGCTCCGCGGCTCGACCGCCGCCAGGATATCGGGAGTGAAGATTCCGACCCCGTAGGTCGCGATGTCCATCAATGCCCAGCTGCCCGCGGTCAGGATGGTGATCCGCAGGTAGGGGGCAGAGAACAGCGTGGCGAAGCCGACTTCGGGCGATGCGCCGAGGCTGCTCGCCGGTGCGGGCCCGAGCGTCGCCGTGGGTGCCAGACGGGCAAGAACCTCCTTCGCAGCCTCCCATTGGCCCCGAGCGGCGTACCAGTGCGGGCTTTCCGGCACGGACAGGCGGAACATGAACCAGATCATGGCCAGGAGTGCCGTGGAGCCGAGGATCCAGCGCCAGTTCTGCTCGGCGGGAAAGCGGATCGCGATGGCCGCGGCGATGGTGGCGCCCAACACGAGCCCCACAGCCTGGAAGGCTATGGTGGCCACCACCATCATGCGGCGCTGCCGGGCCGGCATGGTTTCGGTCACGTAGGCGGCGGCGACCGGGAAATCCATGCCGATGCCGAAGCCGAGGAGAAGCTGGGCGGCGGTGAGGCTCGTCATGGTCTGGGCCATGCCCAGCACCAGTGCGGCCACCGTGATCAGGAGCATGTCGCCGAGATAGACGTCTTTGCGGCCGACACGGTCGGAAAGCCGGCCACCGACCAGCGAGCCGCCGACGGCACCCAGCACAAGGGCCGAGCTGAAGAGACCGATATCGTCGGGATCGGCGGTGAACTGCCGCGTGACCAACGGAACGACGACACCGGTGACGAACACGGTGTAGCCGTTGATCAGCGTGCCGCCGACCGAGGCGAGGAAGAGCCAGAGGTGGACGGGGCGAAAAGGCGCGCCATCGACCGCCGCTGCGACGGGATCGGCTGGCCCGGCACCCTCCCCCACGGGTCAGGTCGCCGGCGGTTTGGCGCCTGCCTTTGGATCCTTCTGCCGCTCCGCACCCAGTGCCTTCTGGTAGGCCTGGGTGATGGCGGCGATGTCGACCGTCGTCGGCGGCAGTTTCAGGCCCATGTCTTCGAGCGTCGAGACCAGGATCTGCGAGGTCGCCAGATTACGGAACCATTTGTGGTTCGAGGGGATCAGGTACCATGGGGCGTGCTTCGTCGAGCACTTCTCCAGCATGTCCTCGTAGGCCGCGGTGTAGTCATCCCAGAGATCGCGCTCCTTGTAGTCGCTGTCGCTGATCTTCCAGTGGCGGGCGGGGTCCTGCAGGCGGTCGGCGAAGCGCCTGAGCTGTTCCTCCTTCGAGATGTAGAGAAAGAACTTCACGATCCGCGTGCCGGCATCGGCGAGGCGGGCCTCGAACTCGTTGATCTGGTCGTAGCGTGCCTTCCAGACCGATTTCGGCACGAGTTTGTGCACGCGGACGACGAGCACGTCCTCGTAGTGCGAGCGGTTGAAGACGGCGACTTCACCCTTGGCCGGAGTCTGCTTGTGGATGCGCCAGAGATAGTCGTGCGCCAGCTCCTCGGGGGTCGGCTGCTTGAAACCGACGACGCGGCAGCCTTGCGGGTTCATCGCCCGCATGACGTGCCAGCACACCCCGTCCTTACCGGCCGCGTCGATGCCCTGGAGCACGACGAGGACCGACTGGCCCCGATCGGCGTAGAGCAGGTATTGCAGCTTGGTGAGCCTATCCAGCTGCTTCTGGATGGCCTCGCTCGCTTCCTTCTGGTCGGTATGCTTGCCGGTGAAGGCCGGATCGACCTTTGCCAGCTTCACCCTGGAGCCGGGCTCGACGACGAGCTTCTTGCGATAGTCCATCTGCATCCCCCTGGCAGCACCACCGGCCCGTCACGAGCTTGCCGCGACCACGATCGCCCTGCCAGGCGCACGTTCCTCGATCGGGGCCGGTCTCCCGGCCCCGGGGTGGCCGCCCGTCAGCGCAGATCGACAGGTGTCAGGGACGCCTGCAGCGTGCTGAGCCGTGGCGTCCTGCGATCGGGGCGGCAGATGGTCGGGCTCTCCAGATCGACCGGCGGCGCTCCCGTCACCCAGTCCATCGAGCTGGACGCGAACTGCCGCACCTCGTCCCAGAGGTCGCCGGCGAGGCTGCGCCGCGGCTTGATCTGGATGTTGGCCATCATGCCGGCGTCCTCGTGGCCGACGATGTGGCAGTGGTAGACGAACTCGCCGACGATGATCGGGTCGGTGAAGGGGAGGATGATCTCGACCTGCCCGGGCTTGCCCTTCACGGCGTAGGGGATGTTGACCACGTCGCGCATGACACCGGTGACGATCTGGCCCGCACCCGGGCCACTCGCCGACTTCACCAGGAACTCGGTCTGGTGGATGTGGAAGACGTGGAACTCGCCGGAATAGTTGCGCAGGATCCAGCGCTCCGTCGCCCCGACATTGGACGTCGTGTCGATCCGGTTCTCGTTGTACTGCTTGCCGTTGATGAAGAACGTGTCGCCGTTGGGGGTCTCGGAGAAGTCGATGTAGCGGGTCCGGGTGATCGGCGCCTTGGCCAGCACCTTCGGATTGGGCTGGATGAGGCCGATGTTCGCCGGGGGCTGTTGCAGCCGGGCCAGGATGGCGGCACCGCCGCCGACCGGCGAGCCCTCGACGACGACCGTGCTCAACTGGACGGTCGGGTTCGGGTCGCCCTGGGGTCCCGTCTCGACGTTCAGGGAGTAGAGCGGATAGCTGCCCTTCTTGGTCGAGGCCTGCACGGCCACGATGTTGCGCGAACCTGCCGGCATGAAGATAGAGGTCGCTTCGCGCGCCTTCAGCAGGAAGTTGCCGTCATACTCCAGGATCCAGAACTTGTGCCCCTCCAGCGCCACCTTGAAGAAGGCGTCGGCCCCGAGATTGCCCATCTGCCAGATCTGCCATTCGCCGGGGCGCATGCTGATCGTGGCGTAACGGGTGCCGTTCAGCGTCTTGGTGCGGGCCTGGCCGTCGACGAAGCCGGGGAAGGTGAAGTCGTGGAAGACCATGGTGCGCCGCTGCAGCCCGGCCAGTTGCGGGTAGTAGCGCTCCATGAACCCGTCGACGATCAGCATGCCGGAGATGCCGGACCCGATCTGGTCTTCCACGTAGCCGTGCACGTGGGCGTGGTACCAGTGCAGGCCCAGCGGATGGTCGTCCGGGATCTTGACGTCGTACTTGTACGATTCCTTCGGCTCGATCTTGATGAAGACATTGTCGCCGGGCGGGATCGGCGAGACGTCCATGCCGTGATAGTGGATGTTGGTCGGCTGCGGTCCGTCGATCGTGATCTCGGACTTGCCGATGCGGTTGACCGCGCGCAGGCGGATCGCGTCACCCGGACGGACGACCAGCGTCGGTGCCAGGAAGCTGCCGTTGAGGACGTTCGCGTACACCTCGCGGCCGTTCACCCGCACATCGCTCGGCGCCGAGGTCAGCGTCCCTTCGAGCTTGCCGTTGCGGCTGCGCAATTCGATGGGGCTCGGCAGCGGATTGCTGGCGCGGGCAGCGGCCGCTTCCGCGACGGCACCGTCCTCCTCGGATCGTGCCTGGCCGGCGAACACCATGATCGCCAGTCCGACGCAGCCGATCGCCAGCGCCCGTGAACGTGAGCCGCCACCCATCTTTGGCCTCCGCGTTGGTTCCAAACAGTAGACTATCGTGAGCGGAATTTAATCGTCGAGTGAAAATTCATGATCTGTTCACGTCAACGACAGGAACAGCGGCAGCGTGATCAGGGCACCCAGGGTCGTTGCGGTCACCAAAGCGGCCATGAACTGGGCGTCACCGCCGAGCAGGCGGGCCAGGATGTAGGATTGAGTGGATGTCGGCACGCCGCAGCAGAGTACGGCCGCAGCCAGTGGCATGGCGTCGAGCCCGGCGAGATTGCCGAGCCCAAGCGCAAGCGCTGGACGGATCAGGAGGGCCAGAACGACCGTCGTCGCCAGGAGCGCCGGCCTTCGCCACAGGCTGCCGAGATGGAGTCCGGCGCCGACGGTGAGCAGGCCCAGGGCCAGTGTAGCGCGCCCGAGGATCGCCATGGGATCGTGCAACAGGCGAGGCAGTCCGATGCCCGACAGGTCGAGCACGATACCGAGCAGGCACGCCAGGATGAGCGGGTTGGTCACGACGCTTCGAACGATAGGCGCCCAGCCTGCCGGCACCCTTCCGCCGTGACGGGCGAGCGCGAAAATGGACAGCAGGTTCGCCGTCGGAACCATCACCACCACGGCCAGCGTGACCAGTTGCAGGCCGCCCGGCCCGAGGGCGTCGGGTGCCAGACCCAGGGCCACATAGGTGTTCCAGCGGACCAGCGTCTGCAGCACGCTGGTGTAGGCGGGCCCCGACATCGGCTGGACATATCGGAGAACGACTGCGAGTCCCGCCATCACGAACTGGGCGACGAGCAGCGTTCCGCCGAAGGCGGCGACCGGCAGCAGCCCGAGATCGGCCGTCGCGAGCTCGACGACGATCAGCGCCGGGAAGAGGACATAGTAGACGAGGCGGTCGATCCCGGACCACTGCTCGGCGTTGAGCACGCCGAAGTGGCGCAGCGCTGCACCCAGAAGGATGAGCAGCGCGACCGGCGCTAGTGCCGCAAGCAGAAAGCCATCCTCGTCCCGGCGTGCGGCGGCTCGCCCGCTACCAGCGCAGTGCAGCCGTGTGGACCGGGGCGTCCCACAAGCCGGTCAGCTCGGAATCAAGAGCTGTAACCGTCACCGAGCAGCCCGCCATGTCGAGCGAGGTGCAGTAGTTGCCGACGAGGCTGCGGGTCACCTTGATCCCCTTGTCGGCGAGCAGGCGCTTCGCCGCCCCGTACATCAGATAGAGCTCCATCGACGGGGTGCCGCCGAAGCCGTTGACGAGCAGCAGCACCTCGTGACCGGCGCGGGCACCCAGATCGGCCGTGATCGCGTCGACCATCTCCTTCGCGATCTGGTCGGCCGCCATCAGCTTCACGCGGCGGCGGCCCGGCTCGCCGTGAATGCCGACGCCCATCTCCATCTCGTCGCCCGGAAGGTCGAAGGTCGGGTTGCCCGCCGCCGGCACGGTGCAGCTGGTGAGTGCTATGCCCATCGAGCGGGTCTGCGCGTTCACCCGGTCGCCGATCGCCTTCAGGACGTCGAGCCCCAGGCCGGTCTCGGCGGCGGCACCCACAATCTTCTCGACGATAACCGTGCCGGCAACACCCCGGCGGCCGGTGGTCCAGGTGGAATCCTCGACAGCGACGTCGTCGTTGGTCAGCACCATCGCCTGCCCACCCTCGTACATCTCGGCGGCCATCTCGAAGTTCATCACGTCGCCTTCGTAGTTCTTCACGATGAAGAGCACGCCGGCGCCGGAGTCGACAGCCTGGGCGGCGGCCAGCATCTGGTCGGGTGTCGGCGAGGTGAACACTTGGCCTGGACAGGCGGCATCCAGCATGCCGACGCCGACCAGACCCGCATGCATCGGCTCGTGGCCCGAGCCGCCGCCCGAGATCAGGGCGACCTTGCCGGCGCGGGTCGGGTTAGCCCGGGTGACGAAGGTCGGCGCGTAGCTGGCGCGGACGAGATCCTCATGTGCTGCCGCGAAGCCCCGCAGCGCCTCGTCGAGCACGTCCTCGACGCTGTTGATCAGCTTCTTCATGGCCTTCGCCTCCCTCGTTCGCCGTCTCGGCATGCTGCGCCAGCCGGATGATGCGGCCGGCGGCGTCCAGGATCAGACTTTCCACCTCGCGCGCCACGGCCGCCGAGCGGAACGCAGGTACCGCGATCCGCAACTCGTGGCGACCCGGGCTGCGCGCCGGCAGCCGCGCCCCGCGCTCGGGATGCGCCTGCCGATACAGCTTCAGGAACTGCTCGCGCTCGGCCGGCAAGAGATGGCAGATCTCGCAGATGATGGGCAGGTCCGCCGCCGGAATCGGCACCGCATAGGCGGCGTTGGTGATCTGCGAGACGAAGCTCTTGTGCTTGCCCAGCGCCAAGGCGAGGCGACCGCGCAGGCCCGACGGGCGGCGCTCGATGAAGCCTCGGAGCAACGTCTTGTAGCGGGCGACGGCCTCGGCCCGGTCGGCCGGCTCAGCCATCCGCCCGACCGTAGCCGCTGATCGCGAGCTTGACCCGGCCAAGGGCAGCCGGTGCCACGGAGAATCGGCGCAGGCCCAGCGAGAGCAGCTTGGCGACGGCCACGGGCTCGGAGCCCATGTCACCGCAGAGCGAAACGGGAATGCCGGTGGCGGACCCGTGCCGGACGACCCCTTCGATCAGGCGCAGCACCGCCGGCTGCAGCGGATCGAGCAACCCGGCCACACGGCCGCCGGCATCGCGCGACGCCGCCATGACGTACTGCGTCAGGTCGTTGCTGCCGATCGAGTAGAAGTCCGCCGGGATGAGGTCGATCGCGACGGCGGCGGCCGGCGTCTCGACCATGATGCCGAGCGGCGGCAGCTTCGCTTGGATCCCCTCGCCTTCCAACTCCGCATGGCAGGTGGCGACGAAAGCGCGTGCTTCCTGGTATTCGTCGGCTGTCGCCACCATCGGCAACATGACCTTGAGTGGGCCGAACGCGGCGGCCCGTAGCAAAGCGCGGACCTGCGGCCGGAAGAGGTCCTTGCGGTCGAGGCACAGGCGCAGGCCGCGCAAACCCAGGAACGGGTTCGTCTCGGCCGGCAGCTGCAAGCCCGGCAGCGGTTTGTCACCGCCGATGTCCAAGGTACGCACGATGCAGGGCTTGCCGCGGAGACGCTCCAGCAGCCGCCGATACGCGCAGAGCTGTTCCCCCTCGTCCGGCAGTCGGTCGCGACCGATGAAGAGGAACTCGGTGCGGAACAGCCCGACGCCGTCGGCCGCGTCCAGCACATCGTCGCCGACGGCCGCAGGGTCGTCGACGTTCAGCATTACCTCGACCCGCTCGCCCGCGGCCGTCGTCGCCAGGCGGGTGAGCAGGGCGGCAGCGCGCGCGTCCTCGAGACGCCTTCTGCCCAACCGCTCGAGATAGCGGTCGCGAGTGGCGGGCTCGGGTCGGACCACGAGGCGGCCGGCCTCGGCGTCCAGCACGGCCTCACCGCTCTCGTGGAACTCGCCGAGATTGGTCGCCATCGGTACGCCCCGGGCCCGCGCCAGCATCGCGACGTGCGCGGTCGGGCTGCCGCGTTCGAGGGCGATCCCGCCGAGCGTCCGCCAATTCAACGCGAGGAACGCCGAGGGTGTCAGGTCGTCGTCGACCAGGATCGCGCCTGGAGGTAAGGTTGCGGCCTGATCATCGACGCCACCTAGGGCCCGAAGTACCCGCTGCTCGACATCCTTCATGTCGCCGGCACGGGCGCGGAAATACTCGTCCTCGGCTTCCTCATACGACATGATCTGCGGTTGGAGGACCTGATGCCACGCCAGAAAGGCGGGGCACTCGGGCCCGATCGCGGCACTGGTCTCCTCGGCCAGCGACGAATCGGCCAGCACCTCGAGCTGGAACTCCAGGATCTCGGCACTCATCTCGTCCGAGGTTGCCGCCAGCGCCTGCAGCTGCTCCCGCGCCCGCTGCAGAGCGTCATCGAAGCGCGCACGTTCTTGGAGCGGATCGACGGTTTCGCCGAGCCGGAACGACAGCTCCGGGGACATCTGACGGACGAGCGGTCCGATCGCGAGCCCCGGCGAGGCCGAGCGACCGCGCAGGATGCGCTCAGCCATGGCCTTCGTCGAAGTCGCGCAGGACCAGCGCCTTCAGTTCGGCGAGCGCACCGTCGGCGCCATCGCCTTCGGCCTCGAGTTCGACCGTGGTGCCGGTGCGGAACTTCAGCGCCATCACCTTCACGATGCTCTTGGCGTCGACCCAGTCGCCGTCCGGCGCCTTGCGCAGGCGGATCGCGGCCGGGAAAGTCTTGGCGAGCTTCGTGAACTTCACCGCCGGCCGGGCGTGCAGGCCCGTGGGATGGGTGATGACCACGCTGTCGCGGACGGTGCTCAAGGGCTCAACTCCTCGGCCGCGGCACAGACATCGTCCAGGCTGCTGCCGCCGGCCGCCTCCGTGGCGGCCACGACGGCACCCTCGACGACCGGCGCATTGCAGATCCGCACTCTTGTGCTGCGGCCGTCCTCCAGCATCTCGATCGCCATCTCGGCGTTCATCTCCGCACCGCCGAGATCGACCAGGACTGCGACCCCTGCCTCGCTCCAGACGCCCTCGATCGCGTCCTTGATCTTCAGCGCGTCCGTGCCGAGCCCACCCTCCGGGTTGCCGCCCGTCCAGGCGCAGCGGACCTCGTCGCCCACCATCTGTCGCACCATGTCGGCAGCACCCTCGGCCACCTTCGGCGAGTGCGAGACGATGGCGATCCCGACGGTAGCACTCACGTCCGTTTCTCCAGGACGTCGCAGACGGCGTGCACCAACAGTTGGGACGAGGTTGCACCGGGATCGTAGTGGTCGCGGCTGCGCTCGCCGAGGAACGAGGCTCGTCCCCGTGTGGCGAGCATCGGCTTGGTCGCCTCCCGCGCCGCATCGGCGGTGCTGCGAATCGAGGCGAAGGCACCCTCGCCTTCGGCGCGCAGCGTCTCCAAAACGGGGACGAGGACGTCCAGCATCGTCTTGGCGCCGACATCCGACTTGCCGCGCTTCTTCACGCTGTCGACTGCCTCGGCGAATGCCTCCGTCCAGCTCTTGCCGGCCTCGGCCGCTTTGCCCATGCCCATGAGCAGGCTGCCATAGAGCGGGCCGGACGCACCGCCGACGGTCGTGACGAGCGTCATGCCGGCCTTCATCAGCGCCTCGCCGGGCTCCATCGCGGCCAGAGCCTCGCGGTCCCTGGCAATGGCCTGGAAGCCGCGCTGCATGTTGCTGCCATGGTCGCCGTCGCCGATCGCCTGATCGAGCTTCGTCAGTTCGGCGGCATGGGCATCGACCGTGGCCGTCGCGGCATCGATCAGGGCGAGGGTCACCTCTCGTGTCATCGGATCCTCACGCGGCCAGAAGCTGCCCGTCGGCGGCGAAATAGAGCAGAGCCTGCGGCGGCACGCTGATGCGGGTGGCCGCACCGGCCTCCAGGCGAGCGAGCCCGGAGAGCAGCACGTGCAGCTTCGTCCCGGCGGCGTCGACCAGGACCACCGTCTCGGCGCCCAACGGCTCGACCTGCTCGATCCGGGCGTCGATGCCCTCCGCACCGAGAGCGACGTCCTCCGGCCTAACGCCCACTGTCGCCGCATTAGCCGGTTTCGGCAGCGGCAGGGCCGTGGCGGGCAGCAGGTTGATGGGCGGCGAGCCTAGGCGGCGGGCGACCTCGACGTTCGCCGGCCGGGTATAGATCTCGCGCGGGGCGGCCAGCTGGAGCAGCCGGCCGTGCTCGATGACGCCGATCCGGTCGGCCATCGTCATCGCCTCGACCTGGTCGTGCGTGACGTAGAGGATCGTCGCCCCCAGCTCGCGTTGGATGCGCTTCAGCTCGACGCGCAGGTCCTCGCGCAGCTTGGCGTCCAGCGAGGACAGCGGCTCGTCCATCAGGAACAGGCGCGGCTTGCGGACCAGAGCCCGGCCGATGGCGACGCGCTGCATCTCGCCGCCCGAGAGCCGCGTCGCCTTGTTCTGCAGCTTGGAGTCGATCCGCAGCAGTGTCGCGATCTCGCGCACGCGGGCAGCGATCCTGGCCTCCGACTCGCGCCGAAGCGGCGAGCGTAAGGGGAAGGCCAGGTTGTCGAACACGGTGTAGTGCGGATAGAGCGAGAACTGCTGGAAGACGAAGGCGACGTCGCGCCCCGCCGGCGGCACCGCTGTCACGTCTTGGCCAGCGATGTACACCTGCCCGGCTTCGGGTTTCTCGAGTCCGGCCGCGAGCCGCAGCGTCGTCGTCTTGCCGGCCCCGGTCGGACCCAGCAGCACCACGAACTCGCCGTCCTTCACGTCGAGGTCGAGCGCATCGACGGCGACGGTGTCCTTGAACGTCTTGCGCAGGCCCGAAAGGCGCAGCTCAGCCATGGCCCGCCTCCGCGAAGAGCGTGGAGGGCAGCGCCTTCTCGCTCGCCGGGTCGAACAGCACGATCTGCTCGGGATCGAAGGCGAGGCCGACGCGGTCGCCGATGGCGGCCCGCTGCGTGTTGGGCGTGCGCACGCGCAGGCGGCCGGCATCGGTGTCGACCGTCACGATCTGCCGCGCCCCCATATACTCGACGCCGAACACCTCGCCGCGCACGCCGGCGGCATCATCCAGGCGCACATGCTCCGGCCGCACGCCGAAGACGAGGCGTTCCGCCGGCGCGTCGCCGAGCAGCTTCGGTACCTCGATCCGGGTGCCGCAGAGCTGGACCGCGTCGGTGCCGGACGCGACATGGCCGTGGCAGTCCAGGAAGTTCATGGCCGGGCTGCCGATGAACTGGGCGACGAACATGCTCTTCGGTCGGTGGTAGATCTCGAAGGGCGATCCCGCCTGCAGGACCTCGCCCTTGCTCATGACGGCGATGACGTCGGCCATCGCCATGGCCTCGATCTGGTCGTGAGTGACGTAGACCGTCGTCGCCCCGATCCGGTTGTGCAGGCCGCGCAGCTCCTCGCACATCAGCTCGCGGAAGGCAGCGTCCAGCGTGCCGAGCGGCTCGTCCATCAGGAACGCCTTTGGGCGGCGGACGATTGCCCGGCCGAGCGCAACGCGCTGCCGGTCGCCCCCTGCGAGGCCGCCCACACCCTTGTCGAGCAGATGGTCGATGCGCAAAAGACGCGCCGTCTCCTCGACGCGCTGCCGGATCTCGGCCCCGGGCACGCCCTGGGCGATCAGCGGGAAGCCGATGTTCCGGCGCACGCTCATATGCGGGTAGAGGGCGAAGAGCTGGAAGACGAACGCGATGTCCCGCTCCCGCGCCCGGCGGAACGTGACGTCCTCGCCGTCCAGACGGATCTCGCCCGAGGTCGGCAGCTCCAGGCCGGCGATCATCCGGAGCGTCGTGGTCTTGCCGCAGCCGGAAGGGCCCAGCAGCACGAAGAACGAGCCGTCCTCGATCGTGAGGTTCGAATCCCGCACCGCGACGAAGTCGCCGAAGGATTTGTGCAGGTTGCGCAGCGTGATCTGGGCCATCGTCGGCTACTCGGGGAAGTGGCTGACGATGATGAACATGATGGTACCGGCGAGGATCACCGGGAAACTCCAGGTGAAGAGCGGCATCGCCCAGGGCTGCATCAGCATCACGATGCCGACCGCGATCACGACCGTGGCAACGTTCTCCCAGGGGCCGCGGCGCAGGAGGCGGGTCATTTTCGCACCGCCCCGAAGGTGATGCCGCGCAGCAGGTAGTTCCGTAAGAGTACGGTGAAGACGAGGATCGGCAGGAGGAAGATCGTCGTCCCGGCGCCGACCGCGGGCCAGTCCAGACCTCCCTCGCCGATGATGGTCGGGATGAAGGGCGGTGCGGTCTGCGCGTTGCCGGAGGTCAGGAGTACGGCGAAAGCGTACTCGTTCCAGGCGAAGATCAGACAGAAGATGGCGGTGGCGGCGATGCCGGTGACCGCCTGCGGCAGCACCACCTTCACGAAGGCCTGCAGGCGCGAGTAGCCGTCGATCATCGCGGCCTCCTCGTACTCGCGCGGGATCTCGTCGATGAAGCCCTTGAGCAGCCAGACGGCGAGACTGACGTTCACGGCCGTGTACAGCAGGATCAGACCCAGCCAAGTGTCGGAAAGGCCGAGTTCGCGGTACATGAGGTAGATCGGGATCGCGACCGCGATCGGCGGCATGAAGCGCGTCGAGAGGATGAAGAAGAGCAGATCGTCCTTGGCCGGCACGCGGAAGCGCGAGAAGGCGTAAGCCGCCAACGTGCCGAGCAGGACGGACAGGAAGGTCGAGCCGAAGCCGACGACGACCGAGTTGACGAAGCGGGCGCCGAACTTCGACGGCCCTGCGATCACCATGTTCCGCGAGCGGACGAGCCGGTCGTACCAGGTCTCGGGCGGCGGCAGCGACGCCATGTATTCGGGCGTCTGGCGGCTCCGCGTCGTGAAGACGTTGACATAGCCCTCGAGCGACGGACTGAAGATCAGCTTCGGCGGGTAGGAGATCGAGTCCTGGGGTGTCTTGAACCCGGTGATGAAGATCCACAGCAGCGGGATCATCGTGATCAGCGCGTAGGCGACGACGATGACGCCGGCGATCCAGCGCGCGCGTGGCGTGGGCTCGACGACGGAGTGCGCGGTGGTGGCGACACTCATCGGCTGCGCACCGCGTTCAGCGTCTTCACGTAGATATTCGCCGCCGCGAACACCGTGACGAAGAGGATGATCGCGAAGGCGGAGGCATAGCCCGTCCGCCACTTCTCGAACGCCTCGCGTTTCAGGTTGATCGAGGACAGCTCGGTGATCGAGCCCGGCCCGCCCGAGGTCAGCTGGACCACGAGATCGAACATCTTGAAGTTCTCGATCGCGCGGAACAGCACCGCCAGCATGATGAAGGGCAGCACCATCGGCAGCGTGATCGACCAGAACTGGCGGAGCGGCGACGCGCGGTCGACCTCGGCCGCTTCGTAGATGTAGTCGGGAATGGAGCGCAGGCCCGCGAGGCAGATCAGCATCACGTAGGGCGTCCACATCCAGGTATCGACGATGATGATCGACCAGGGTGCGAGGTTGACGTCACCGATCATCTGGAAGGAGGACGGCTCGATACCGGTGACGAACGCCACCATGTAGTTGAACAGGCCGATCTGAGGCTGGTAGAGGAACGTCCAGAAATTGCCGACGACGGCCGGCGAGAGCATCATCGGCAAGAGGATCGCCGTCGTCCAGAAGCCGTGGCCCCTGAAGCGCTTGTTGATCAGGTAGGCGAGCGTGAAGCCCAGGATGGTCTGGATCGCGATGGTCCAGAGCACGAAATGGGCCGTCACCTGCATGTTGTGCCAGATGTCGGGGTCGGTCAGCACGCGCTCGTAGTTGCGTAAGCCAACCCACTGGATCGGCTCGTTCGGCCGGTTGGCGCGGTAGTTCGTGAAGCTGAGACGGATCGTCCAGATCAGCGGGAAGATGTTGATCGCCAGCAGGAGTGCTATCGTCGGCGTGATGAACAACCAGGCGATGCCGCGGTCGGAGATGCCGCGCAGACGCGTCGCAACGGTCTGCGGCGTGGCGTCGGCGGCGCGTTCGGCGAGGCCGGTGGCCGTGGACATCGTCATCCGGAACTGGCTGGAGGAAGATCGGCGCCGCCCGGACCGGGGCGGCGCCGGTTCACAACGTCAGAGCTTGCCTTCGTCCTGGAACACCTCGGTCCAGTCCTTGACCAGGGCGTCCATGGCCTCCTGCGGCGTGCCCTGGCCGGCGACGACATAGTCGTGCACCCGCTTCTGCATCGCCAACAGCAGCTGCGCGTAGGCCGGCTCCTGCCAGAAATCCTTCACGCCCGACATCGCCTTCAGGAAGTCGGCCGCGAAGGGTGCGGTGGTCGGGAAGCTCGGATCGAGCAACACGGCCTTGCTGCAGCTGTAGCCGCCCAGCGCCCACCACTTCTTCTGCACGTCGGGCTGCGCGAACCACTTGATGTACTTCAGCGCGTCTTCCTGCTTCTGCGAGTAGGAGACGACCGAGATGCCCTGGCCACCGAGCGTCGACGCTTCGACGTTCTGCTTCGGATTGACGAAGAAGCCGATTTTGTCGCCGCCCACGTCCGGGTCCTTATAGAGGCCCGGGAAGAAGGCGAACCAGTTCATCATCATCGCCACCTGGCCGGACTTGAAGGCGTCCAGGCCCTCCTGCATGTAGCTGTTGGAGTATCCGGGCGGCGTGCAGCAGTCGTAGAGAGACTTGTAGAACTCCAGCGCTTCGACGGCGGCCTTCGAGTTCACGAAGCCTTCCATGTCGTAGGGCTTCTGCGGGTTGTCGTACTGGAAGCCCCAGGAATAAAGAGCGGCCGTGACACCCATCGTGATGCCTTCCGAGCCGCGCTCGGTGAAGATCGCGGCACCGTAGACCTTCTTTCCGTCGATCTCCCGGCCCTGGAAGAACTCGGCGATCTCCTTCAGCTCCGACCAGGTCGCCGGCGGCGCTAGATCGCGGTTGTACTTCTGCTTGAACTCGGTCTGCAGCTCCGGCTTGCTGAACCAGTCCTTGCGGTAGACCCAGCCCAGTGCGTCGCCCATGGCCGGCAGCGCCCAGTAGTTCGGCGATCCCTTCGGCCAGGTCGAGTAGGCGTAGACCGTGGCGTCCAGGAAATCGCTCATCTTGATTCCTTCCTTGTCGAAGAAATCATTGAGCTTGACGTAGTGGCCGTTCTCGGCCGAGCCGCCGATCCACTGGCTGTCGCCGATCATGAGGTCGCAGAGCTGACCTTTCGAGTTCAGCTCGTTGAGCATGCGGTCGGCGAAGTTCGGCCAGGGCACGAACTCGTACTTCATCTGGATGCCGGTCTGAGCGGTGAAGTCCTTGCTCAGCTCGACCAGCGCGTTGGCTGGATCCCAAGCCGCCCAGCACAGGGTCAGCGACTTGTCCTGCGCCTGCGCCGAACCGGACATGATGCCCGCCGCCACCATGGCGCCGGCGAGAATGCTCCCCTTGATCCGCATGCTTTCAGCCTCCCTGCGGCTCGGATCGACCAGCAACGGCCCGTTGCGACCCGTCGCGGGTGTTTAGTTTAGTTTAGTAAATCTGCGCTGCTGCGGCCTGTCAAGCCGAATGGGGGAACTACGGGCGTCACGCCTTGTTCACCCCGCGACCGCCCTGCCACGTCCGGCAGTAGGAAAGGAGCATTCATGGCCACTGCACGAACGAACCTCGGCGCCGCGGGCGCCGTTCACGACACCGACACCACGGGACGACTCATCGACTTCCGTCGCGTCTCCTGGGGCTCGATCCTCGCCGGCGCCGCTGTCGCGCTGGCGACGCAGGCGCTTCTCACCATGCTCGGCGCCGGCATCGGCCTCGGCGTCGTCGAGCCGTCGGTGCCCGGCGCCTCGCCGGAGGCTTCGACCATCGGAATCTCGGCCGCCATCTGGTGGGCCATCTCGGGCATCATCTCCGCCTTCGTCGGCGGCTGGATCGCGGCACGGCTCGCCGCCACGCCCGCCCCGATGTCGGGCGCCCTGCACGGCCTCGCCACCTGGGCCATCACCACACTCGTCATTCTCTGGCTCGCCGGTAGCAGCGTCGCATCTGCCGTCAGCGGTGCGGGTGCCATGGCCAGCCGCACGCTCGGCGGCCTCGGCAACGCCGCCAGCGGTGCCGTGAGCACGGTCGCGGAGAACGTCAGCGATCCCTTCTCGCGCATCGCCGACGAGGTACGTGCAGCCGCCCAGCCGAACGATCCCGAGGCTGCCCGCCAGGAACTGGTCAACGCCGTCCGCCGTGTCGTCAGCGGCGACCAGGGTGCGGTCGACCAGGCCCGCCAGACCGCGGTCGACCTGATGGTGCGCCAGGGCGTGCCGCAGCAGGAGGCCCAGCAGCGCGTGCAGCAGTGGGAGCAGCAGGTTACCCAGGCGCGTGACCAGGCCGCGGCCCAGGCCCGCCAGGCCGCCGATGCCGCAGCCGACGCAGCGTCCACGGGTGCGTTCTACGGCTTCATCGCCCTGCTGCTGGGTGCCATCGCCGCCTTCTTCGGCGGCCGGACCGGTGCCCAGAGCCTCGAGAGCCTGACGCCTGCCGGCCGGGCCGCTCCGTAAAGCTGCCGCTATACGAGGGCGGTCATCCGATCGCCCTCGACCGCCGCGGCGGTCGACGGTTCCTGCCCCGGGAAAAGGGCCGTGAGATACCCACTCACGGCCCTTTTGCTCGAGAAATACAGCGATCGTCGCTGCAGCGCTTCCTTCGGCAGCGGCTCCTGCAGAACGCAGCCGATCGCCTCACCTGGCGCTGTGGCGTCGCCCGCCGGCACCAGCGGTCGGTAGCGTCCCCGTCCAGGATCTCCCGCGGACCTGTCGGACAGTCGGTGCTCACGACCGGACAGCCGCGAGCCATGGTCTGCAACAGCACGGCCGGCATGCGCTCGTAACGCGACGACAGAACGAAAACGCCGGCCCGCGCCATATGGGCGAACGGATTGCCGGTGAATCCGGGCAGCGCCACGTCGGCCTCGACCCCGAGCCGTCGCGCCAGCCCCATCAGTTGCGCCTATCTCTTCTCCACCTTCAGCGGATCGGTCGTGGAGCCGAAGATCACGAGGCGTGCCGGGCGCCTCTCGCGGACCGCCGCAAAGGCCTTCACCAGTGTCGGGTAATCCTTCTGAGCCGACAGCAGTCCAGCGACCATGATCACCGGAGGCTCGCCCAGGGCGAACCAGGGATGGTCGACCGATCGTGCCGCGGCCTGCAGCAGATCCTCGCCGACGACCAGATTGTCGATCGTGCGGATCAGTTCGCGAGGCAGCCCCATGACGGCTGCCAGATCATCCCGAGGCCCGAGGAGACGGATACGATCACGTCGGCGTGGGGGTAGGTGTGTCGCATCAGGCCGGGAAGGAAGCGTGAGAGCCACTTCTTCGGCTTGGTCAGCATCTGGGATGGCGCCGACCGCTCGCTGCTCAGCGTGCGGCAGTTCATGCCTGAAAGTCGGCGCGCCCACACGGCGACCAGATTGCTGTTGGGGGCGGCGGCGACGAGAGCATCGGGAAGGCGCTCCTGCAAATAGTCGCGGAGCGATGCCAGGAAGTGGGGCCCGCGCATCGGCTTCCAGGCGAGCACGACCGGCGCCAGCATCTGCGACAGTCCACCCGGATGATGCGGCGACAACCGGCGTATCCTGCGCCACGTCGCCTCAGCGTGCTCCGAAAGAATTCAGTCGGCACGAAAAGAAAAACGGGGGCCCGAAGGCCCCCGTTCGACAACAAGTGTGGTGGGCTCAGCCCTTGATGCCTTCCGGCATGACCTTGTTGTCCTTCCAGGCGCCGAGCAGCAGGTCGTAGTCGACCGTGACACCCTGTGGCTTCTCGTTGGCGAGCTTCGGCTTCGGCTCGAATTCGCCATTGTTCGACTTGGCGAACCACTCCTCGGCCGAGGTCTCGGGATTGAGCTTCGGTGCGCACTCGCCACCGACACCCGCACGCTCGAGCCGGGCCATGATCTGGTCCTGCTGCTTGGCGAGGTTGTCCATGGCCTCCTGGGCGGTCTTCTCGCCGGTGACGGCCTCGGCGACGTTGGCCCACCAGAGCTGCGCCAACTTCGGATAGTCCGGCACGTTGATGCCGGTCGGCGTCCAGGCGACGCGGGCCGGGCTGCGGTAGAACTCCACGAGGCCGGCGAGCTTCGGCGCCCGCTCGGTGAAGCTCTGGTGACGGATGTCGGAGTCGCGGATCGGCGTCAGGCCGACATGCGCCTTCTTCAGCGACGTCGTCTTGGCGACGCAGAACTGGCCGTACAGCCAGCCGGCCGAGCGGCGGTCGACCGGGGTCGACTTCATCAGGGTCCAGGAGCCGCAGTCCTGGTAGCCGAGCTTCTCGCCCTCGCGCCAGTAGGGCCCGTGCGGGGATGGGGCCATGCGCCACTTGGGCGTGCCGTCCGCGTTCATCACCGGGAGACCGTCCTTGGTCGAGGAGGCGGTGAACGCCGTGTACCAGAAGATCTGCTGCGCGATCGTCCCCTGGCCCGGCACCGGGCCGGCCTCGGAGAAGGTCATGCCGGCAGCCTCCGGCGGCGCATAGGCCTTCAGCCAATCGATGTACTTCTGCAGCGCGAACACCGCACCTGGGCCGTTCGTGCCGCCGCCGCGCGTGATCGAGGAGCCGACCGGGCGGCAGCCCTCCATGCGGATGCCCCACTCGTCGACCGGCAGGCCGTTCGGGATGCCCTTGTCGCTCATGCCGGCCATGGACAGCCAGGCGTCGGTGAACCGCCAGCCGAGGCTCGGGTCCTTCTTGCCGTAGTCCATGTGGCCGTAGATGCGCACGCCGTTGATCTCCTTCACCTCGTTGGTGAAGAAGTCGGCGATGTCCTCATAGGCCGACCAGTTGACCGGAACGCCGAGATCGTAGCCCTTCGACTTCTTGAAGGCCTCCTTCATCTGCGGGTCGGTGAACCAGTCGTAGCGGAACCAGTAGAGGTTCGCGAACTGCTGGTCGGGCAGCTGCCACAGCACGTTGTTCGGGCCGGTCGTGAACGACTTGCCCATGAAGTCGTCGACGTCGAGCGTCGGCAGCGTCACCGCCTTGCCGTCGCCGACCATCCAGTCGCTGAGCGGGACGACCTTGTCGTAGCGGAAGTGGGTACCGACGAGATCGCTGTCGTTGATGTAGGCGTCGTAGATGTTCTCGTTCGACTGCATCTGGGTCTGCAGCTTCTCGATCACATCGCCTTCCTGGATGAGATCGTGGGTCAGGTTGATGCCCGTGATCTCGCTGAAGGCCTTGGCCAGGACCTGCGACTCGTAGACGTGCGTGTCGATCGTCTCCGAGACGACCTTGATGTCCATGCCCTTGAAGGGCTTCGCCGCTTCCTGGAACCAGGTCAACTCCTCGATCTGCTGATCCTTGGTCAGCGTCGAGGGCTGGAACTCGTCGATCCACTTGTTGATGGTGGCGTCCGCCGCATTGGCGCGGATGATGCCCGGCATCGCCAGGGCGGCACCCGAGGCCGCGGTGGTGAGCAGGAACCTGCGCCTGCCGTAATGCCATTTCGTCATCGCTCTAGACCTCCCTGAGCCAACGATCGTGCCTTCCACTGCTGCTGCTGGTCGCCCGGCTGGAAGGCCAGTCACCGGACGCCCCTCCCCGCTCTGGTCAGCCGAAGCCGAGCACGAGCACGAACCACGCGAGCGCCACGAGGGTACCCCACCAGAGATCGATCCCGGTGAGACCCAGCCAGGCGAGAAGGATCCAGGCGGCACCGAGCAGGCCGATGAAGAGCCGGTCGCCGCGTGTCGTCGTCATCGGTAGGAAGCCGCGACGCTCGACGGTCGGCCAGACCAACTGCAGGCCGGTCATGATCACCAGCATGACGAACACCGAGGCGAAGAAGATGCCGGTCGGCGTCGTCCAGTACATGGACGCGAAGAGCTTGGTGAGGCGGGTGCCGAACTCCATCGTCGCCTCACACCCGCCCGAGGGCGAAGCCCTTGGCGATGTAGTTCCGCACGAACCAGATCACCAATGCACCGGGAATGATGGTCAGCACACCCGCGGCTGCCAGCGTGCCCCAGTCCATCCCTGCGGCCGACACGGTCCGGGTCATCACGGCGGCGATCGGCTTGGCATTCACGGTCGTCAGCGTGCGTGCCAGCAGCAGTTCGACCCAGCTGAACATGAAGCAGAAGAACGCGGTGACGCCGATCCCCGAAGCAATCAGCGGCGTGAAGATGCGGAAGAAGAAACGCGGGAACGAGTAGCCGTCGAGATAGGCCGTCTCGTCGATCTCCTTCGGCACGCCGGACATGAAGCCTTCGAGGATCCACACCGCGAGCGGAACATTGAAGAGGCAGTGCGCCAGGGCGACGGCGAGGTGCGTGTCGAACAGTCCGATCGTCTGGTAGAGCTGGAAGAACGGCAGCAGGAACACGGCCGGCGGCGCCATCCGGTTCGTCAGCAGCCAGAAGAACATGTGCTTGTCGCCGATGAACCGGTAGCGCGAGAAGGCGTAGGCCGCCGGCAGCGCCACCGACAGGCTGAGCACGACGTTGATCGCGACGTAGATCAGCGAGTTGATGTAGCCGGAATACCAGGCCGAGTCGGTGAAGATCCGGATGTAGTTCGCGAACGTCAGCTCGTGCGGCACGAACGTCAGACCGCTGAGGATCTCCTCGTTGGTCTTCAGTGACATGTTGATGAGCCAGTAGATCGGCAGCAGGAGGAAAACGAACCAGATGATCAGTCCCGGCTTCGGCCACTTCATGCGCGGTCTCCGGTGCCGATCCGGGTCATCACGTTGTAGAAGACGAAGCTCAAGGTCAGGATGATGAGGAAGTAGACGATCGAGATCGCCGCTGCCGGGCCGAGGTCGAACTGGCCGACCGCGATCTTGGCGAGGTGGATCGAGAGGAACGTCGTGGCATTGCCGGGTCCGCCGCCGGTGACGACGAACGGCTCGGTATAGATCATGAAGCTGTCCATGAAGCGCAGCAGGACGGCGATCAGCAGCACGCCGCGCATCTTCGGCAGTTCGATGAAGCGGAACACGGCCCAGCGGGAGGCACCGTCGATAGCGGCCGCCCGATAGTAGGCGTCCGGTATGGCGCGCAGGCCGGCGTAGCACAGCAGTGCGACGAGCGGCGTCCAGTGCCACACGTCCATGACGAGGACGGTGATCCAGGCGGCCAGCGGATCGGCGGTGTAGTTGTAGTTGATGCCCGCCTGGTTTACGAGCCAGCCGGCGAGACCGATGTCGCCGCGGGCGAAGATCTGCCAGATCGTGCCGACCACGTTCCAGGGGATCAGCAGCGGCAGCGCCATCAGCACGAGGCTGAACGACGCCCAGGCGCCGCGCGCCGGCATCGCCAGCGCCAGCATGATGCCCAGCGGTATCTCGATGACCAGCACGGCGATGCTGAACACGAGTTGCCGGACGACGGCATTCTGCAGGTCCTGGTCGCCCAGCGCCGCCTCGAACCACTCCGTCCCCACCCAGACCCGGGTCTCGGGGTCGAGGATGTCCTGGAAGGCGAAATTGACGACCGTCATCAGCGGGATGATCGCCGAGAAGGCGACCAGGATGAACACCGGCAGGACGAGCAGCCAGGCACGGTTGTTTTCGGTCTTGTTCATGCCGCGAGCCGCTCGTCGGCATAGAGCCGCAGCCACTGCGGCGGCAGGGCGAAGTGGCCAAGGCCGTCCGGCACGGGTCGATCCTCCGGCACCTTCGCGACCAGCGCGTGCGGGCCGAGGCGGCCCGTCACCAGCTTGAAGTTGCCGAGATCGTCCACGCGCTCGATCGGTACCGGCACCGTATCGTTTCCGGGCTCACTCTGGACGCCGACGAACTCCGGCCTGATGCCCAGTGCCAGCGGGGCCGGTGCGGTCGACGGCGCATGCTTGGCAATGCGGATGTCGGTACCCTCGATCGCCAGACCGCCCTCGGCCGGCGTGCAGGGCAGGAAGTTCATGCCGGGCGAGCCGATGAACCAGCCGACGAAGCGGTGGGCCGGCCGCTCGAACAGTTCCTGCGGCGTGCCGACCTGCACCATCTCGCCTTCGTACATGACGACGACCTGATCGGCGAAGGTAAGGGCCTCGTTCTGGTCGTGCGTGACGTAGACGAGCGTGTTGCGGAAGCGCGCGTGCACTTCCTTGAGCTTGCGCCGCAGCTGCCACTTGAGGTGCGGGTCGATCACCGTCAGCGGCTCGTCGAAGAGGATGGCCGCCACGTCCTCGCGGACCAGGCCGCGGCCGACCGAGATCTTCTGCTTCTGGTCGGCGGTGAGCCCCGAAGCCCGCCTGCCGAGCATGGGGCCGAGTTCCAGCATTTCGGCGACTTCGCCCACCCGCCGCTTGATGGTCGACTCGTCGACGCCGCGGTTCTTGAGCGGGAAAGCGAGGTTCTCCCGCACCGTCATGGTGTCGTAGATGACCGGGAACTGGAACACCTGGGCGATATTGCGCTCGGCCGGACCTTTGGCCGTCACGTCGGTGTCGCCGAACAGGACCCGCCCCTCGCTCGGATGGACGAGACCTGAGATGATGTTGAGCAGGGTGGTCTTGCCGCAACCCGACGGACCCAAGAGGGCGTAGGCGCCGCCGTCCTCGAAGGAGAAGTCGAGCCGCTTCAGGGCGTAGATCGAGCCGCCATAGCTGTGGGCGAGCGATTGGAAGGTGATCTTCGCCATGGGCTCAGGCCGCCTTCGCTGTCGGTGGAGTCGGGGCCGCGCGGAGCCTGCCTTCGGCGTCGAAGGCATAGAGGCGCAACGGGTCGATCCAGACCGTGACCGCATCGCCCATGCTGTACTCGTGCACGCCCTCTTCCTGCACGACGAGGCCATGACCGCCCTCGCGGACATGGACGAAGGTCTCCGAGCCCGAGATCTCCGCGAGGTCGACCGTCGCCGCCAAGGGCACGTCCGTGGACGCGTGGCGCCCCATCGAAAGATGCGCCGCGCGCACGCCGAGCGTGTACTCGCCCGCCGGCAGCGTCTGCAGATGCGCCGGGAGCGGGATGTCCACGCCCTGCCCGACCCTCGCCTTGCCGTCCGCGATCCTGACCGCCAGCGTATTGATCGGCGGGTCGCTGAAGGTGCGTGCGGCCCGCAACGAGCCCGGACGATGGTAGACCTCGACCGTCGGGCCCGACTGCAGCACGCGACCCTCGTCCATCAGCACGACCTCGCCGCCCATGATCAGCGCCTCGGTCGGCTCGGTCGTCGCATAGACGACGATGGTGGGCCGCTTGGCGAATAGGTCGCGCAGTTCCGCCCGCAACTCCTCGCGGAGCTTGTAGTCGAGATTGGCCAAGGGCTCGTCGAGCAGCAGGAGGTTCGCCTCCTTCGCCAGCGCCCGCGCGATGGCACAGCGCTGCTGCTGACCGCCTGACAACTCGGCCGGAAGCCGGTCCAGCAGGCGCTCAATGCGCAGCATCTTGGCCGTACCGCGCACGCGGGCGTCGATGTCGTCCGCCGGCAGCTTCCGCAGGCGCAGCGGCGAGGCGATGTTCTCGTAGACGGTCAGCGTCGGGTAGTTGATGAACTGCTGGTAGACCATCGCCACGCTGCGCTTTTGCACCGCAACGCGAGCGACGTCGGCCCCATCCTCGAGCACCCGGCCCTTCGTCGGCTGCTCCAGCCCGGCCATGATGCGCATCAGCGTCGTCTTGCCGGCGAGCGTCGGGCCGAGCAGCACGTGCAGGCGGCCGGGACGCAGTTCGAGGTCCACGTCGGCGAGGTGGGTCTCGCCGTGGACGATCTTGGTGACCTGTTCGAGCCGGAGGGTCATCGTGCCGAGGCCACCAGAGCGGGGTGAACGTTGCCCTGCCGCGCGATCCAGGCATCAATGCGTCCGGCCACGTCCTTGCCGACATGCAGCCCGAGCTTGGTCCGCCGCCAAAGGACATCCTCGCCCGAGCGCGCCCATTCCTCACGGACGAGATAGTCGAGTTCCGCCTCGTAGAGGCCCTCGGCGATGCGCTCGCCCAGGCTCTGCTGACCTTTCGCCGACTGCATCAGTTTCTCGGTGCGGGTACCGTAGGCCAGGGCCCAGCGGCGGGCGGTGCCGTTGGGCAGCCAGGGCATCCGCTGCCGCAGACCGGCGGCATAGGCCTCGGGATCGAGATCCGGCAGGTCGCCGCCCGGCAGCGTGGCCTTGGCCGTCCAGGGACCGCGCGTGAAGCCCATGACCGGCTGCAGCTTCTCCATCGCGTGCTCTGCGAGCTTGCGATAGGTCGTCAGCTTGCCGCCGAAGATCGACAGCAGCGGCGCCTTGCCGGCCTCGGCTTCGAGGTCGAAGACATAGTCCCGCGTGACGGCCGAGACGTTGGCCTTCGCATCGTCATAGAGCGGCCGCACACCACTGAACGACCAGACCACGTCCGTCGGCACCACCTTGCGGCGGAAGTAGCGGTTCACGATCCGGCAGAGATACTCGGTCTCCTCGGCCGAGATCGCAACATCGGCCGGCTCGCCCTCATAAGCGATGTCGGTCGTGCCGATCAGCGAGAAGCGGCCCTGGTAGGGGATGACGAAGACGATACGTCCATCGTCGTTCTGCAGGATGTAGGCATGATCGGCCGGATAGAGGGCGGGCACGACGATGTGCGAGCCCTTGACGAGGCGCACGCGCTTGTCGCTGCCGGCACCCGCTGTCCGATCGAGCATCCGGTCGACCCACGGCCCCGCGGCGTTCACCAAGGCCCTGGCGCGGACACGACGGCCCCCTTCGAGCTCCCCCTCCCAGAGGTCGCCGACACGCCGGGCGCGGACGCACTCCGTGCGGGTCAGGATCTCGGCCCCGCGCTCGCGGGCGTCGATCGCGTTGGCCACGACGAGCCTGCTGTCGTCGACCCGGCAGTCGGCATAGGTGAAGCCGCGGGTCACCCAGTCCTGCAGTGGGTCGCCGTAAGCGCCCGCACTCGACAGGTCGACCCCGCGGGACCGCGGCAGCCTCTCCCGGCCACCCAGATTGTCGTAGAGGATCAGGCCCAGGCGGATGAGCCAGGTCGGGCGCATCTCGGGCGCGTGCGGCAGGACGAAGGTCAGCGGCCCGACGAGATGCGGTGCCGCGCGCAGCAGCACCTCGCGCTCGATCAGCGCCTCGCGGACCAGCCGGAACTCGTAATGCTCCAGATAGCGCAGGCCGCCATGGATCAGCTTGGACGACCAGGACGATGTGTGGCTGGCGAGATCGTCGCGCTCGACGAGGATCACGGAGAGTCCGCGGCCTGCGGCGTCGCGCGCGATGCCGACACCGTTGATGCCGCCGCCGACGACGAGCAGATCGACTGGGCGATCCTCGCTCACACTCTCTCCCTGATCGATGGCCGCGTCGCTCGCACGGTCACGTCGTTGTACCATCCTCGTATCAGCGACCGTCCATGTTCGCAACCGAAGATCGGTTAGCCATTTCGAACATCCCGAATCACGATCTCGTCCGCCACGTGGAGCTTGACGTCGGCCTCCCGCAGCCGCTCGGCCAAGGGTTCCGGCGGCGGGGCGTCGGTGAAGAGGGCATCCATGTCCTCGAGCCCGCCGAGACGGACCAGCGCGTTCCGGCCGAACTTGGTGTGGTCGGCGCAGAGATAGACCTCGCGCGAGTTGGCGACGATCGCCTGCGCCACCCGCACCTCCTGATAGTCGAAGTCCAGCAGCGTCCCGTCGAGGTCGATGCCGGAGATCCCGATCACGCCGTAATCGACGCGGAATTGGCGGATCAGGTCGATCGTGGCCTCGCCGACGATGCCGCGGTCGCGCGAGCGCACCACCCCGCCGGCGACGATCACCTGGAAGTCGGGATTGCCGCTCAGGATGCCCGCGACGTTCAAGTTATTGGTAATGATCCGTAGCCCCTGCTTGTCGAGCAGTGCCTTGGCCACTTCCTCGGTGGTCGTGCCGATATTGATGAAGAGCGAGGCGTGGTCGGGAATGTGCGCGGCGACCAGGGCCGCAATGCGCTTCTTCTCATCCAGGCAGAGGACCTGGCGGGCCGGATAGGCGAGGTTCTCGACTGTGGAGGCGAGTGCAGCCCCGCCATGGTGGCGCTGGAGCACGGCACGTTCGCAGAGCGCATTGATGTCGCGCCGCACCGTCTGCGGCGTCACGCCGAAAAGCTGGGCCAGGGCCTCGCTGCTGACGAAGCCCTGGCGGCGCACGAGATCGACGATCCGCTCGCGCCGCTCCTCGTTGCCCAACGGGGCAGCCTCCCTAGGATTTTCGTTTGCGAACATGGCGGCGGCCACGGTTTTTGCAAGCCGAAAACGCGCTCCGGTCGATTGCCGCCCGGGACCCGGCCCGCCTAAACTCCCGTTCAGCCTGGAGTGGAGACGGAACGATGACGGCCCTCGCCAACGAGCGGATCGCCTATTTCAACGGCCAGTACCTGCCCGAGAGCGAGGTCGTGGTGCCGTTCCGCGACCGCAGCTTCCTTTATGGCGACGGCGCCTTCGACACGACCCGGACCTTCCGCCATCGCCTCTTCAAGGTCGGCGAGCACATCGACCGCTTCTACCGCTCACTTCGTTATCTGCGCCTCGACCCTGGCATTGCGCCGGCGGAGCTGGCGAACGTCACCGAGGAGGTGTTCGCCCGCAACCGCCACCTCCTGGGACCGAACGACGATTACTGGGTCAGCCAGCGCGTCAGCCGCGGCATGAAGAAGGCCGACGGCGACCTCAACTACCACGACGGCCCGAACCTCATCGTCGAGTGCACGCCGCTGCCGCTGGCCGATCGGGCGGCGCACTACCGCGACGGGATCAGAGTCGTGACACCGTCGAACCGGCGCACCCCGCCGCAAGTGCTCTCGCCGCGCGCCAAGACCCACAACTACCTCAACATGGTCGTGGGCGATCAGGAGGTGCACAGCGCCGATCCCGAGGCCTGGGCCGTGCTGCTCGATATCGACGGCAATCTCTGCGAGGGCATCGGCTCCAACATCTTCCTGGTGCGCGACGGTGTCCTGCTGACGCCGCGCGAGCGCATGGTCCTGCCGGGGGTGAGCCGGCAGACCGTCATCGATCTCGCCACCGACCTCGGCATCCCCTTCCGCGAGGCCGACCTCGACCTCTTCGACGCCTACAATGCCGACGAGGCCTTCCTCACCTCGACCTCGCTCTGCATCTGCCCCGTCGTGAAGATCAACGGGGCGCCGATCGGCAACGGCCAGCCCTTCGGCCCGGTCACCCAGCGCCTGTGCGATGCCTATGCGGCGTACGTCGACTGCGATTTCGTCGGTCAGTACCTGCAGCATCTGAGTTGAGGACGGAACGGGGTCGAAACGCGGTCGCGTTCTGGTGTAGCTTGACCCTCCCGCCGTGGCAGGCCGTGGGAGTCAGGGAATGGCCAAGAGGATCCTCGTGCTCGTCGGCACGAAGAAGGGTGCCTTCATCCTGGAGAGCGACGCCGACCGTCGCAGCTGGGAGGTACGCGGCCCCTTCTGCGAGACCTGGCCGCTGAACCATGTGAAGGCCGATCCGGCGACGGGCACGATCTACGCCGCCGGCGGCAGCGAGTGGTTCGGCCCCGCCATCTGGAAGAGTACCGACCTCGGCAGGACCTGGTCGCACTCCAGCGAGGGCCTGACCTATGGCGAGGGCAAGGACCCGATCAAGACCGCCTGGAGCATCGGGACCGGATCCGGTCCCATCTACGCGGGCGTTCAACCGGCGGGACTCTTCCGGAGCGACGACGCGGGGCTGACCTGGAGCCATGTCGGCGGTCTGCAGGAGCATCCGAGCAGGAAGGAATGGCAGCCCGGGGGTGCCGGCCTGATCCTGCACGGTATCCTCACCGACCCAACCGACGCCGACGCACTCTGGGTCGCCATTTCGGCGGCCGGCGTCTTCCACACGGCGGACGGCGGGACGACCTGGGAACCGCGCAACCACGGGACGCGCTGCGACTATAATCCGGAGGACCAGCGCTACCCCGAATTCGGTCAGTGCGTGCACTGCCTCGTCATGGCGCCCGGCCGGCCCGACCGCCTCTTCCAGCAGAACCATTGCGGCATGTACCGCAGCGAGGACGGCGGCCGGCGGTGGGACAGCATCGAGAGCGGCCTGCCGACCTCGTTCGGCTTCGCGGCGGCCACCCATCCGACCGACCCCGACACGCTCTTCCTGGTCCCGCTGAACGGCGACTCGATCGGCCGCTACGTGCCCGACGGCCGGGCGGCCGTCTGGCGCACACGCGATGCCGGTGCATCCTGGGAACCGCTGCGCGAAGGCCTGCCGCAGGCCAATACCTACTTCGCCGTGCTCAGGCAGGCGATGGCGACCGACATGCTGGAACCGGCCGGAGTCTATCTCGGCACGAACACGGGCACCGTCTTCGCAAGCGCCGACGAGGGCGACAGGTTCGCTCCCATCGCGGAGCATCTCCCGATGATCTGCTCGATCGAGACCCTGACGATCGACGCCTGAGGCACGAACGGTCCCATGTCGACGGTGACCGTCAAGCTTCCGGCGACGCTTCTGGCACTCTTTCCGGGTGCCGAGCCGGCGCTCATCGTCGACGCAGGCACGGTTCGTGACGTCGTCGTCGCGCTCGACGTCCGCTGGCCCGGTATGCGCGACCGCTTGTGCGATTCGCGACCCGCCCTCAGGCGCAACATCAACATCTTCGTCGACGGAAAGCGGGCATCACTCGAAACCGAACTCGTCGGTGCAGCCAAGGTGGAGGTCATCCTGGCCATTCTGGGCTGAACCTCGCGATGCATTTGCGCATCACGCAAGGGGTGGCGGAGAGCGCGTGGCCAGCCGCTATGTTGCTGCATTGCAACATGAACTCGCCGGAGCCCAGATCCGCCCACGGCCTGCGTTCATGCGTGCAAGGGAGGGCAGACATATTGCAGCGCACCATTGCTTGTTGAGCATTTGCTCACCACTTTAGCAGATAGTATTGGACCACCGGCGGTTGAATGCAGCCGCATTTCATCGGTGGGCGGACTGGGATTGGAAGCTTCTATGCAGCTCGATTCGGTGAAGAGCCAGGATTTTGCCGACCCTGTGGACATGATGAGCACGCAGCGCGGCGTTCCGCATCTGAAGGTGGAAGGCCGGATCGAGCGCCCTTGGGCGTTCAGCGACGCCGTTCCCGAGGTCTCCGCGCGCTCACGCGAGAAGCATATCGACTTCAATTCGGCGGCATGGCGCTGGTACGTCGACAGCCCGTCGGAGATGGTGGTCGGAATCCAGCGGGTGACCGCTTTCCTGACCGAGAACGCGACGAAGGACCTGCACGACGGACACGAGCGCTGGGTCGTCCGACCCTTCTTCAAATTGCGGTTCTCGTGCCAGGCAACCATTCAGCAGGACGTCGAGGTTCGGTTCACCTTCTTCCTGCGCGACGGTACGCCCTATTCGACCGTCTTCATGCCGCTGCTCCACTTGCAATCGGGTCAGCAGCACTACGAGGCCACCGTCGAGCTCGCCGAGAGCATCTTCGATATCGTCTACTACGGTCGCCTGGATCTGTCCGAAACCCTGGCAGCCGATGGCGCCAGTTCACCCGCTCCGTTCCGGCCCATCGTCGTCACCAACGGTAACGGCAACGGGGCCCACAAGGGCTGAGCCAACCGCTCACGATCTCCCCGCCGTCCTTCCGCCATCCTGCTCGCCAGCAGTCGCTGACGAGCAAGGAGGCGTTGCTCAGCTCTTGGGGGGTGCCACGATCGCGGAGAGGCGACCGACAAAGTCCGCTAGGCGGGCACCTTTGGCGCCGAAGGGCAGATCCATCCCCGCAATGGTCGGGCAGTAGCCGGTGAGCAGCGCCTCGACCATCGTGCTCTTCGACGAGTCCGGCTGACCCTTCCGGTAGGCGTCGATCACCGCCTCGAGCTTCGTCGGGTCGCTGAAGTCGGTGCCAAGTGCCTGCAGCGCCTTCGTGGTCGCGTCGTCCAGCTTGTAGTCGGCGAACTTCGGGCACTGGAACTGCGGCGGCTCGGCCGTGCCTGCCGCCGGTGCATCCGTCTCGTAGCGCATCGCCCCCACCATCCAGGGCGTCACGTCGGCCGAGGCGTGGTTGCCGAGCTTCGCCCGGACGAAGTTGGCGACGTTGGCGATCTCCTGATCGTCCAGGGCCGAGGCGTAGGCCGGCATGGCCTGCCAGCCGTCGCGCGCCGGGAAGCCCTTCAGGATGCCCATGATGAGGTTGTCGGGCACGGGTGCGGCGATCGCGGTGTTGCCCTCGAGGCTGGCGGCGACACCCTTCGCACCCGTGCCGTCCGCCCCGTGACAGCTCTGGCAGCGCTCGCCGTAGATGTCCGCCCCCACCTGCAACTGTGCGCTCGACAGCGGCATCACGGTGCCGGCGGTACCGGGCTTCTTCGGCGCCGCCTCTTCCTTGAGGTAGACGGCCATCGCGTGCAGGTCGCTGTCCTTCAACTTGCTCAGGCTGTCGTGGACGACCTCGCCCATGGGGCCCACCGCCGTCTGGTTCGTCGTGCTACGCCCCGTCTTGAGGAAGGTCTGCAGATCGTCGACCGACCAGTCGGCGATGCCGGAGAGCGGGTCCGTGCTGATGTCGGGCGCGTACCAGTGCTCGATCGTGGCCCCGGTCAGCCGGCGATCCTTCTCGGTCGCACCCAGGATGTTGCGCGGGGTGTGGCACGCACCACAGTGCCCCAGCGCCTGCACCAGATAGGCGCCGCGATTGTAGGTCTCGTCTTTCAGCGGGTCGGGCGTGAAGCGCCCGGGCCGGAAGAACATGTCCTGCCAGGCGATCAGGCCGGCACGGATATCGAACGGGAAGCTCAGCTGGTCGTCGACGACCTTGTTGTGCACCGGCGGGATGGTGCGGATGTAGGCCCAAAGGGCCGCCGCGTCCTCGTCCGTGATCTTCGTGTAGCTGGTGTAGGGCATGGCCGGATAGAGCCGCTCGCCGTGCCGGCCACGACCTTCGCGCAGCGCCTTGATGAAGTCGGCCTCTTTCCAGTGCCCGATGCCCGTCTTCGGGTCGGAGGTGATGTTGGCCGTGTAGATCTTGCCGAAGGGCGTATCGAGTGCCAGCCCACCGGCATAGGCCTTGCCGTCAGGAGCGGTGTGGCAGGCGGCACAGTCCGCGGCCAGCGCAAGGTACCGTCCGCGCTCGACCTGCGGGTCCTTGGCCAAGGCCACGGTCGAGACACCCGCGACGAGGAAAGCCGTCGCCAAGCCCGCAAAGCCACGCATCGTCCTGTCCCCTGTCGGATCGCTTCCGACAGATTAGTGAAAGGCGTGGCCTATATTGCAAGTTGAATTTGAACGATCTCCTGACGATCCGTCGCGATCAGGTAGCGAGAGACGGCAGATCGAGTCCCTGCTCCTTCGCGCAGGCAACGGCGATGTCGTAACCGGCATCTGCGTGGCGCATCACCCCGGTGCCGGGGTCGTTCCACAGCACCCGCTCCAGCCGCCGTGCTGCCGCTTCCGTGCCGTCGGCGACGATCACCATGCCGGCGTGCTGCGAATAGCCGATACCCACACCACCGCCATGGTGGATGCTGACCCAGGTCGCACCGCTGGCGCAGTTCAGGAGCGCGTTCAGCAACGGCCAGTCGGCGATCGCGTCGGAGCCGTCCTTCATCGCCTCGGTTTCACGATTAGGGCTCGCGACCGAGCCCGAATCGAGATGGTCGCGGCCGATGACGACTGGCGCCTTCAACTCGCCCTTCGCCACCATCTCGTTGAAGGCAAGGCCCAGCCGATGCCGCTGGCCGAGGCCGACCCAGCAGATGCGCGCCGGCAGGCCCTGGAACTTGATCCGCTCCTTCGCCATGTCGAGCCAGCGGTGCAGGTGCGGATCGTCCGGAATCATCTCCTTCACCTTGGCGTCGGTACGCCAGATGTCCTCGGGATCGCCCGAGAGGGCTGCCCAGCGGAATGGCCCGATGCCACGGCAGAACAACGGCCGGATATAGGCCGGCACGAAGCCAGGAAAGGCGAAGGCGTCGGCCACGCCCATGTCCTGCGCCATCTGGCGGATATTGTTGCCGTAATCGAGGACCGGCACGCCCGCCTTGTGGAAGTCGAGCATCGCCCGCACCTGGACGGCCATGCTCTCCTTCGCCGCCTTCTCCACGACGTCTGGCTCGCGCGCGCGGCGGTCCTCCCACTCGGCGACAGTCCACCCCGCCGGCAGATAGCCGTTCAGCGGATCGTGCGCCGAAGTCTGGTCGGTGACGGCATCCGGCCGCACGCCGCGACGGACCAACTCGGGGAAGATCTCCGCCGCATTCCCCAACAGCCCGACCGACATCGCCCGCTTCTCGGCACAGGCGCCCTTCACCATGGCCAGCGCCTCGTCCAGCGTGTCGGCGGCGGCGTCGAGATAGCCCGTGCGCATCCGGAACTCGATCCGCGAGCGCTGGCACTCGACGGCCAGCATCGACGCCCCGGCCATCGTCGCCGCCAGTGGCTGGGCGCCGCCCATCCCGCCAAGCCCGCCGGTCAGGATCCACCGGCCCGAGAGATCGCCGCCATAATGCTGCCGCCCGACCTCGGCGAAGGTCTCGTAGGTGCCCTGAACGATGCCCTGCGTGCCGATATAGATCCAGGATCCGGCCGTCATCTGGCCGTACATCATGAGGCCCAGGCGATCCAATTCGTGGAACCGCCTCCAGTCGGCCCAGTGCGCCACGATGTTGGAGTTGGCGATCAGCACCCGCGGCGCATCGGCATGGGTCCTGAACACGCCGACCGGCTTGCCCGACTGGACGAGCAGCGTCTCCTCGTCGCCCAGGCGCTGCAGGACCTCCTGGATCCGGTCGAAGGACGGCCAGTCGCGGGCACAGCGGCCGATGCCGCCATAGACGACCAGTTCCTCGGGCCGCTCGGCGACGTCGGGATCGAGATTGTTGCGCATCATCCGGTAGGCGGCCTCGGTCTGCCAGCTGCGGCAGCTCAGCTCGCTCCCGTGCGGGCTGCGGATGACCCGGCTGTTGTCGAGACGATCCGGCATGGTCTCAGCCCCCGTAGGTGGTGCGCCCGAAGGCGAGCATGGTGTCGAGGCAGCGGCGCAGCACCGGCACGAGCCGGGCCGTCTTTGTGGGGTCGAGCGTCCAGGGCGGCGCCTCGGCCGCCAGATGGGTCGACTGCGCCAGCTCCATCTGCACGGCGTGGACGTGCCGGTCCGGCCGCCCGTAGTGCCGCGTCGTCCAGCCGCCGATGAACCGGCCGTCCACGACATGGTCCGTCCCGGCGAGGGCGGCTGCCAGCGTATCCCGCAGGCCGGCAGCGCAGGAGGTACCCTTCACCGTTCCGAGATTGAGATCGGGCAGCCGGCCATCGAACAGTCGCGGGATGCGGCTCCGGATCGAATGGCAGTCCCAGAGCAGCGCGTACCCATGCGCCGCCCGCGTCCGCTCGACGGCCCTGCTCAGTGCTTCGTGATAGGGCACGAAATAGACTTCCCGCCGCCGCTCGATCTCTGCCGGGTCGGGATACCCCGGCACCTCCCACAGCCGCTCGCCCGCAAACGTGGTCGTCGGGCACAGCTCTGTCGTCGCCTGTCCGGTATAGAGCGAGGCTCCCGACGGGTCTCGGTTGCAGTCGATGACATAGCGGCTGACCGTCGTCCGCACGGTCGAGGCGCCGAAATCCTGGGCAAAGGCGTACAGCTCGTGGACGTGCCAGTCGGTGTCCTCGAGTCCCTGTCCAGCCTTCGTCATGCGCGTCACGAGATCGTCCTGAACGAACGTCCCCGTATGCGGCAGCCCCAGGATCAGTGGGCCTGAGCGCTCCTCGACTTCGACGAAGCTCACTGGTGCACCTTGGTGTCGGCGGATGCAGAGCCGCGAAGAGGCCTAGCATGCGCCGGCCCGAGCACCTGCCGTGACGGCCAAGGTCGCTTGCCGCTCGACGGCCCGCTTGAGACCCGCCGGACGGCAGGTGCCGGGAGAGCGGGACGGACCACAGGGTGAAGCGCCAGTGCTTGCCGGCCAGAGCGCCTGTCAGTGAGCGATCCGCACGATCTCCCGGCTCGGGTGACTGTAGCGCAACCCGAGGAGATCCTCATATGCCGTTGCATGCCGGTCTGGACTGGGGCGGTACCCGTCACGCCCTCTGTGTCGTCGACGGGATGGGGCAGGTCGTCGCCCGCTTCGAGGCCTGCCACGATGCGCAGGGCCTGGCCGAGATGCTGGCCCGGCTGCGACGGGCAGCCCCGCCGGCCGAGTTGCCCGTCGCTCTCGAGCGGCCTTCCGGCCTGATCGTCGATGCCCTGATCGAGGCCGGGCATCCGGTGATCCCGATCCACCCCAACGTGGTGAAAGCCTGCCGGCCCCGCTACCGGGCCGCCGGCGGCAAGAGCGATCCGGGCGATGCCTACCTGCTGGCGGATCTGCTGCGCACCGACGGGCACCGCTTCCAGCGGCTCGTACCCGCCTCGGACGAGATCAGAGCCCTGCGCGCGCTCGTCCGCGGCCGCGACGATCTGGTCGCCCACCGCGTGGCGCTCGCCAATCAGCTCCGCAGCCTCTTGGAAAGTTTCTGGCCCGGTGCGGCCGCCGTCTTCGCCGCCATCGACAGCCCGGTGGCACTCGCCTTCATCGGCCGCTATCCGACCCCCGACAGCGCCAGCCGCCTGGGCGAGAAACGCTTGGCGGGGTTCATGGCCCAACACGCCTATTGCGGACGCCGCTCCCCGGCCGAGCTGCTCGCCCGGCTGCGGGCCGCCCCGACCGGCCTCGCCAGCGAGGCCGAAGCCGATGCCATCGCCGCTTGGCGATCCGTCTGCAAAGCAGCCGGTGGCGGAGCCACCGGAGGGGGAGAGCTCGCGCGCACCCTGGTCGCCGTCCTCGAGCGCCTCGTTACCGAGATCGCCAAGCTGTCCTCGCGCATCGAGCAGGCCGTGGCCGACCTGCCGGATGGGAGAATCGTCATGTCCTTCCCGCGCGCCGGACGCGTCTGTGCCGCCCAGGTCCTGGCCGAGCTCGGCGACGTCCGCGAGCGCTTCCCCACAGAGGACCAGCTCGCCGCCGAAGCCGGCGTCTGTCCGGTCACACACGCTTCCGGAAAGAGCCGCGGCGTCGTCTGGCGCTGGGCCTGCAACCACCGCCTCCGACGAGCGATAACCTGCTTCGCCGACAATTCCCGCCACGCTTCCGCCTGGGCCGCCGCCATCTATCGCAAAGCTCGCGACCGAGGCTGCAAGCACCCACACGCCATCCGCATCCTCGCCCGCGCCTGGGTCCGCGTCCTCTGGCGCGCATGGCACGAACGCACCCCCTATGACCCCGACCGCCACGCCGCAGCCCGTAACCTCGCAACCTGACCATCCAAAGCTGGACACAGGGTGTCTCAAGCGTCGAGGCCCGGCAGTGACGCCCCGACGGAAGCGCCCAGCCTCCCTTCGGCCACCAACCGCGTCGCCGCCGCCAGATCAGGGCCCATGTAGCGATCCTCGATCAGCCGCGGCACGACCGACCGGATCGTCTGGTGCGCCCGTGTCAGCGCCGGGCTCGTCGCCAGCGGCGCGTGCACGTCGATACCCTGGGCGGCACAGAGCGCTTCGATGCCGACGATCGCCGCCGTGTTCTGCGCCATGTCGAGCAGCCGATAGGCGCCGTGCGTCGCCATCGAGACATGGTCCTCCTGGTTGGCGGAGGTCGGAATGCTGTCCACGCTCGCGGGATAGGCCTTCTGCTTGTTCTCCGAGCAGAGAGCGGCGGCGGTGACGTGCGCGATCATGAAGCCGGAGTTGAGGCCCGCATCGGCGGTCAGGAAAGGTGGCAGCCCGCTGATCGAGCCGTCCGTCAGCATGGCGATCCGCCGTTCGCTCATCGACCCGATCTCGGCGGCGCAGAGTGCGAGCTGATCGGCGGCGAGCGCCACCGGCTCGGCGTGGAAGTTGCCGCCGGAGAGCGCCTCGTCGGCGTCGGGAAAGACGAGCGGGTTGTCGGAGACCGCGTTCGCCTCGCGCAGGAGCACCGAGGCCGCGAAGCGCATCTGGTCGAGCAGCGCCCCCATCACCTGCGGCTGGCAGCGCAGGCAGTAAGGGTCCTGCACCTTGCCGCAGTCGAGATGCGAGCTGCGGATCACGCTGCCCTCGATCAGCGATCGCAGCGTCGCCGCCACCTCGATCTGGCCCGGATGACCGCGCAGCGCCTGGATGCGCGGGTCGAATGGCACGTCCGATCCCCGCGCCGCGTCGACCGACAAGGCTCCTGCAATGAGTGCCGCCTTGAACACGCGCTCCAGCTTGAACAGCCCGGCCAGTGCGAGTGCCGTCGACACCTGCGTGCCGTTGAGCAGCGCCAGCCCTTCCTTGGCCGCCAGTTTCACCGGCTCGAGCCCCGCGCGCGACAGGCCCTCGGCGGCCGTCATCGTTTGGCCGCCGACCCGCACGTCGCCGACGCCCAACATGGCCGCCGTCATGTGCGAGAGGGGAGCCAGATCCCCCGAAGCACCCACGGAGCCCTTGGCCGGTATCACCGGCAGCACGCCCGCTGCCAGCATCGCCTCGAGCAGACGCAGCGTTTCGACCCGCACGCCCGAGAAGCCGCGGCCGAGGCTCGCCATCTTCAGCGCCATCACGAGCCGGACGATGTCGTCGGGCAGTGGCTCGCCGACGCCGGTGCTGTGCGAAAGCACGAGATTGAGCTGCAGCCGGTCGAGATCTCGGGTCTCGATCCGGGTGTGGGCCAGCTTCCCGAAGCCGGTATTGATCCCGTAGACCGTCTCGCCGCGGGCGACGATCCGCGCCACCGACGCCGCCCCGGCCTCGACCTGCGCCCACGCCACGGCATCGAGCGCCGCGTCGGCCCCGCTCCAGATCGAGCGCAGGTCCGCCAGGCTCAGGCTGCCCGGCCGGATGGTCACCGCACCCATCGTCCCTCCATCATCCGGCGATGCGGCGGCGTATGCCCGATCGCGTAGGCGAGCTCGCGCGGGTGGCCGATGTCCCACGCCACAAGGTCGGCCCGCTTGCCGGGCTCGATGGTGCCGATCTCCGCACCCAGCCCCAGCGCCATCGCACCCACGCGCGTGCACCCCGCCAGCGCCTCCTCCGGCGTCAGCCGGAAGAAGGTGCAGGCCATGTTCATGGCGAGCGTCAGCGAGAACAGCGGTGACGAGCCCGGATTGAGATCGGTCGCGACCGCGATCGGCACGCCGTGCCGTCGCAACGGCTCGACCGGCGGCATCTGCGTCTCGCGGAGGGTGTAGAAGGCACCCGGCAGCAGCACCGCGACGGTCCCGGCCTTCGCCATCGCGATCACGCCGGCCTCGTCCAGATATTCGAGATGATCGGCCGACAGCGCCCCGAAGCTCGCCGCCAGTGCCGCCCCGCCCAGGTTCGACAACTGCTCGGCGTGCAGCTTCACCGGGAGGCCCAGCCGACGTGCCGCCTCGAACACCCGCCGCGTCTGCGCCGGCGAGAAAGCGATCCCCTCGCAGAAGGCATCCACCGCGTTGGCAAGCCGCTCCTCGACGGCCGCGGGCAGCGTCATCTCGCAGAGCAGGTCGACATAGTCGTCAGCCCGCCCGGCGAACTCCGGCGGTACCGCATGCGCACCGAGGAAGCTCGTCACCACGTTGACCGGCCGCTCCTGCCCGAGCCGGCGCGCCGCGCGCAGCATGCGCAACTCGGCGTCCGTCTCCAGACCGTAGCCGGACTTGATCTCGACTGTCGTGGCGCCACCGGCCGTGAGCGCGTTCAGCCGAGGCAGCGAAAGCCGGACGAGATCGTCCTCGCTCGCCGCCCGCGTCGCCGCGACGGTCGACAGGATGCCACCGCCGGCCTTGGCGATCTCGGCGTAGCTGACACCCTGCAGGCGCTGCTCGAACTCGCCCGCCCGATCGCCCGCAAAGACCAGATGCGTGTGGCAGTCGACGAGGCCCGGCGTCACCGTCCGCCCCTCGAGCGGCACGATCTCGGCACCGTCCGCAGCGATCGCGTGGTCCGGCCCGACCGCCAGGATGCGGCCGTCCTCGATCAGGACGTCGCCGTCGTCGATCAGCCCGTACGCCACGCCGCCGGGCCGCATCGTCGCGATGCGCCCGCCCCGCAGCAGGATGCGTCCACCGCCGGCCGCCATGGCCTCCCCGTCCTTGCCGTGCTCCGACCCTACACCCTATTCAGGATCGAGTTCACCCCTTCCGGATCGATCCGCATGCCGTCACTCTACGCCGAAACGGCGCTGCTCCCGAGCGGCTGGGCACGCGACGTGCGGATCGACATCGACCCTGGGGGCCGTATCGCGGCCGTCGAGACCGATACGGCAGCACGGGCCGGCGATGAGCGCCTGATCGGTCGCGCCCTCCTGCCCGCCCCTTCCAATCTCCACAGCCACACCTTCCAGCGCGCCATGGCCGGCCTCACCGAGTGGCGCGGTGCCGGCGAGGACAGCTTCTGGACCTGGCGCACCCGGATGTATGAGTTCCTGGCGCGCCTGACGCCCGAGGACATCGAGACCGTCGCGGCCATGGCCTTCGTCGAGATGCTGGAGGCCGGCTTCGCGTCGGTCGCCGAGTTCCACTACGTCCACCACCAGCCCGGCGGAACGCCTTATGCCGACCCGGCCGAGACGGCCGCCAGGATCGTGGCTGCCGCCGCGACCACCGGCATCGGCCTCACCCTGCTGCCCGTGCTCTACGTCCAGGCGGGTGCCGACGGCCGCCCCGCCGAGCGCCACCAGAGCCGCTTCGTCTCCGATCTCGACCTCTTCCAGAGGATGGTCGATGGATCGCGCACGCATCTTCGGGCTCTGCCCCACGCTCGCCTGGGCGTGGCCCCGCACTCCCTGCGTGCCACCTCGCCGGCCCTGATCGATGCGGCCGCACGGATGGCACCCGACGGCCCGATCCACATCCACGCCGCGGAGCAGACGCGCGAGGTCGAGGAGGTTGAGGCCGCCTTCGGCGCCCGCCCCGTCGACCTGCTGCTGGACCGGATCGGCCTCGACGAGCGCTGGTGCCTGATCCACGCCACGCACATGAGCCGCGAGGAGACGCTGGGCCTCGCCCGCTCGGGTGCGGTCGCCGGCTTATGTCCCGTCACCGAGTCGAATCTGGGCGACGGGATCTTCCCCGGACGCGCCTTTCTCGACGCTGGCGGCCGCTTCGGCGTCGGCACCGACAGCAACGTCCTGATCGGCTACGCCGACGAGATTCGCACGCTCGAATACAGCCAGCGCCTGGCGCACCAGCGGCGCAACGTCCTGGGCGACCCTGCGATCTCGACGGGTCGGGCCCTGTTCCAGGCGAGCCTCGCCGGCGGCTCCCAGGCCCTGGGCCGCGCTTCGGGTGCCATCGCCGAGGGCCGCCTCGCCGACCTCGTGGCACTCGACCTCGATCACCCGAGCCTCGCCGGCCGAACCGGCGATGCCGTGCTCGACAGCTGGATCTTCGCTTCCCACCCAGGTGCCGTTCGCGACGTCTGGTCCGCCGGCGTCCGCAACGTCACCGACGGTCGGCATCGGCACCGCGAAAGCGTGGCGACGTCCTACAACCGGCTGGTTCGGTCACTGCTGAACTGACTGGTTAAGCGCTGCGCATGACTTCGGATACTGCACGAATAATGTGCAGACCGACCGGCCGGCCGTGATGATCGGCCCCTTTTCGGGGCTGGCACGCAAATTGTTCTTAGGTCCCCGAACCCAAGATGGTGGGAGGGGATCGCATGACATTACGCCGGCTTCAGGCCGCGCTCTTCGCTGGCTCGCTCTTGGTGGGCGCAAGCACGGCTTTTGCCGCCGACGATACGATCAAGGTCGGCATCCTGCATTCGCTGTCGGGCACGATGGCGATCAGCGAGACGACCCTCAAAGACGTCATGCTGATGCTGATCGACGAGCAGAACAAGAAGGGCGGTCTGCTCGGCAAGAAGCTCGAGGCGGTCGTCGTCGACCCGGCCTCGGACTGGCCGCTGTTCGCCGAGAAGGCGCGCGAGCTGATCGCGCAGGACAAGGTCGCGGCCGTGTTCGGCTGCTGGACCTCGGTCAGCCGCAAGTCGGTGCTGCCCGTGTTCGAGGAGCTGAACGGCCTCCTCTTCTACCCCGTGCAGTACGAGGGCGAGGAGAGCAGCCGCAACGTCTTCTACACCGGTGCCGCCCCGAACCAGCAGGCGATCCCGGCCGTCGACTACCTCATGAACGAGGAAGGCGTGGAGCGCTGGGTGCTGGCCGGCACCGACTACGTCTACCCGCGCACGACCAACAAGATCCTCGAGGCGTACCTGAAGCAGAAGGGTGTCGCCGCCGAGGACATCATGATCAACTACACGCCATTCGGGCACTCCGACTGGCAGACGATCGTCGCCGACATCAAGAAGTTCGGCTCGGCCGGCAAGAAGACGGCCGTCGTCTCGACCATCAACGGTGACGCCAACGTCCCGTTCTACAAGGAGCTGGGCAATCAGGGCATCAAGGCGACGGACATTCCGGTCGTCGCCTTCTCGGTCGGCGAGGAAGAGTTGGCCGGCCTCGACACCACCCCGCTGGTCGGTCACCTGGCCGCCTGGAACTACTTCGAGAGCGTCGATACGCCCGAGAACAAGGCGTTCATCGACACGTGGCACCAGTTCATCAAGAACGACAAGCGTGTCACCAACGACCCGATGGAAGCCCATTACATCGGCTTCAACATGTGGGTGAAGGCGGTCGAGAAGGCCGGTACTACCGATCCCGACGCCGTGATCGACGCCATGATCGGCGTGGCGGTGCCGAACCTGTCCGGCGGCTTCTCGGCCATGATGCCGAACCACCACATCACCAAGCCCGTGCTGATCGGCGAGATCCAGGCCGACGGCCAGTTCAGCACCGTGTGGGAGACCCCGGGCCTCGTCGTCGGTGACGAGTGGTCCGACTATCTCGAGGGCTCGAAGGACCTGATCTCCGACTGGCGCGCGCCGTTGAAGTGCGGAAACTTCAACACCGCGACCGGCAAGTGCGGCGGCCAGGGCAGCTGAGTCCCGACCGACGCTGATCACGCGACCGGCGGGGCGGCAGCGGCCGTCCCGCCATTTCCGTCCGGATCGACCGCATGCGCCCCTTCCTGCTCCTGCTGACCTTCCTGCTCGCCGCCCTGCCCGCGGCGGCACAGTCGCCGCTCGACGGCTTCGCCTCGGGCAAGTTCGACGATCTGGAAAAAGCAGTGCAGGCCGTGGGGGCCAGCGGCGTTCCGACCGCGGAGCCCCTTTTGCGGGCGTTGGCCGACGGCAAGGTCAAGGTGCGCGCGGCCGACAAGGCCGTGTTCTACGAGGACGCCAGCGGCGCCCTCGTCGATGCCGCCACCGGGCAGCCCGCGACGGACGCCGACGCTGCCGGCCTCAAGGCCGTCAAGGTCAACAACCGCATCCGCCGCGCCGTCGAGGCGGCCCTCGGCGGCCTCACCCTCGGCAGCGCCGATCCGGCGCAGCGCCTTGTGGCCGCCACCAATCTGTTCGCCCACCCCGATCCGGCGGCCATGCCCGCCATCGAGCAGGCGATCGCGACCGAGCAGGACCCCGCCGTGAAGGCCGCCTTCGAGCGCGCCCGCGCGGTCCTGCTGCTGGAGGCCGGCTCCAGCACCGAGCAGCGCGCCGCCGCGGCGGCCCTGCTCGCGGAGACGCCGACCGACGAGATCCGCGGCAAGCTGCAGGTCGCCCGCAATGCCCTGCCCGCCGACGCGGACCCGGTGCTCGTCACCGCCTTCGATTCGGCCATCGCCAGTGTCGACAACCATCTCCGCGTCGTCGGCGTGGCCAGCAGCATCTTCCAGGGCATCAGCCTGGGCTCGGTGCTGCTGCTGGCCGCCATCGGCCTCGCCATCACCTTCGGCGTGATGGGCGTCATCAACATGGCGCACGGCGAGATGGTGATGCTCGGCGCCTACACGACCTATGTCGTGCAGGAGTTCTGCCGCACCAGCTTCCCGGCCGGTCTGCCCTGGTCGCTGCCCGTCGCCATTCCGCTCGCCTTCCTCGTCGCCGGTGCCGTCGGCGTGGTGCTCGAGCGGACCGTCATCTGCCGCCTCTACGGCCGGCCGCTGGAGACGCTGCTGGCGACCTGGGGTGTGTCACTGATCCTGCAGCAGACCGTGCGCACGATCTTCGGACCCAGCAACCGCGAGGTCAGCACGCCGTCCTGGATGAGCGGCTCGGTCGAGCTATGGGGCGGGCTGCAACTGACCGAGAACCGGATCGCCATCATTCTTTTCGCCATGGTGGTCTTCGCGGTCTTGATGCTCGTCGTCCGGACGACGCGCCTCGGCCTCGAGATGCGGGCCGTCACCCAGAACCGGCGCATGGCGGCGTCGATGGGCATCCGCACCGCCTGGGTCGACGCGATGACCTTCGGCCTCGGCTCGGGCATCGCCGGCATCGCGGGTGTCGCCCTGTCCCAGATCGACAATGTCAGCCCGAACCTCGGCCAGGGCTACATCATCGACAGCTTCATGGTCGTCGTGTTCGGCGGTGTGGGCAATCTCTGGGGCACGCTCACCGCGGCCCTCACCCTCGGCATCGTCAACAAGTTCCTGGAGCCGCTGGCCGGTGCTGTGCTGGCGAAGATCCTGGTCCTGATCGCGCTGATCCTCTTCATCCAGAAGCGCCCGCGCGGCCTCTTCCCGGTCCGCGGCCGGGCGGTGGAGGCCTGACGCCTTGCTCACCGCCCGCCTCCCCGTCTCGGCCTGGATCGTCGTCGCCATCCTGCTGGCGCTGGCGATCCTCGTCCCCTACCTGCACCTGCACGGCCACATGACGACCACGCTCGTCAGCCTCTTCGGCAAGTATCTGGCCTTCGCCCTGCTCGCCTTGTCGATCGACCTCGTCTGGGGCTTCGCCGGCATCCTCAGCCTCGGCCACGGCGCCTTCTTCGCGCTGGGCGGTTACGCCATGGGCATGTACCTGATGCGCCAGATCGGCAGCCGCGGCGTCTACGGCAATGCCGAGCTGCCCGACTTCATGGTGTTCCTGAACTGGCCGTCGCTGCCCTGGTACTGGTGGGGCTTCAACCATTTCTGGTTCGCGGCCCTGATGATCCTGCTGGTGCCGGGCACCCTCGCCTTCGTCTTCGGCTGGTTCGCCTTCCGCAGCCGGGTGACCGGCGTCTATCTCTCGATCATCACCCAGGCGATGACCTACGCCCTGTTGCTGGCCTTTTTCCGCAACGACATGGGCTTCGGCGGCAACAACGGCCTGACCGACTTCAAGGACATCCTGGGTTTCGACATCCAGGCCGACGGCACCCGCTCCGTCCTCTTCGCCGCCACCGCCATCGCCCTGGCTCTGGCCTTCCTCCTCTGCTCCGCCCTGGTCCGCTCACGTTTCGGTGCGGTGCTCGTCGCCGTGCGCGACGCCGAGAGCCGCACCCGCTTCTGCGGCTACCGCGTCGAGCACTACAAGCTGACCGCCTGGACGCTCTCCGCGATCATCGCCGGCATCGGCGGCGCCCTCTACGTGCCCCAGGTCGGCATCATCAACCCGTCCGAGTTCTCGCCCGCCAACTCCATCGAAGCCGTCATATGGGTCGCCACCGGCGGCCGCGGCACGCTCTGGGGGGCCATCCTCGGCGCCTTCGCCGTCAACGGTGCGAAGTCCTGGCTCACCGGCGCCTTCCCCGAGCTCTGGCTGTTCGCGCTCGGCGGCATCTTCATCCTCGTCACTCTCTTCCTGCCGCAGGGCATCGCTGGGGCGCTCATGAAGCTCGGCGGCTTCCGCCGGCCTGAGCCCCGGCCCGTGCCGGCGGCGGAGCCCGCGGAATGACCGAGACCCTGTCCGACGTCATCGGCCACGCCCATGGCGAGATCCCGCAGGACGGCCGCTCGATCGGCTCGATCCTCTATCTCGACGGGGTCAACGTCACCTTCGACGGCTTTAAGGCGCTTAACCACCTCTCCTTCGTCGTCCAGAAGGGCGAGCTGCGGGCGATCATCGGTCCCAACGGTGCCGGCAAGACGACGATGATGGACGTCATCACCGGCAAGACCCGCCCCGACAACGGCACGGTTCTGTTCCGGGAAGGCATCGACCTCACCCAGCACGACGAGGCCGAGATCGCCAATCTCGGCATCGGCCGCAAATTCCAGAAGCCCACAGTCTTCGAGAGCCACACCGTCCGTACCAATCTGGAGCTGGCGCTGAAGGGCGACCGCAGCGTCTGGGCCAACCTGTTCGGCCGCCTCGGTGCCGCCGAGAAGCGCCGTGTGGACGAGGTGCTCTCGATCATCCGCCTCCAGGCGCACGCGTCGCGCCGCGCTGGCGACCTCAGCCACGGCCAGAAGCAGTGGCTCGAGATCGGCATGCTGCTGGTCCAGGACCCCGAGCTTCTCCTCGTCGACGAGCCGGTCGCCGGCATGACCGACACCGAGACCGAGACCACGGCCGAGCTCCTGCGCGAGATCTCGCAGAGCCACTCGCTCGTCGTCGTCGAGCACGACATGGAGTTCGTCCGTGCCCTCGGCGGCAAGGTCACCGTGCTACACGAGGGCTCGGTGCTTGCCGAGGGTCCGCTGGAGCAGGTGCAGAACGACCAGCGCGTCATCGAAGTCTATCTAGGGCGCTGAGCATGCTGCAGGTCGAGGCGATCGATCTCCACTACGGCGCCAGCCAGGCGCTCCGCCGCGTCTCGCTCACTGCCGAGCCCGGCAAGATCACCTGCCTCCTGGGGCGCAATGGCGTGGGCAAGACGAGCACGCTGCGTGCCGTCACCGGTCAGGTCCGCCCGAGTGCCGGCCGGATCGTCTGGGAAGGCCGCGACGTCACGACCCTCTCGGCCTCCGAGCGCGCCCGCCAGGGCATCTCGCTGGTACCTCAGGGACGCGAGATCTTCCCGCTCCTCACGGTCGAGGAGAACCTGCGCACCGGCTATGCCGTCCTGCCGCGTGCCGCCCGCCGCGTGCCCGACAGCATCCTCGACATGTTCCCGATCCTCCGATCGATGCAGAAGCGGCGCGGCGGCGACCTCTCCGGCGGCCAGCAGCAGCAGCTGGCCATCGCCCGTGCGCTGGTCATGCAGCCGCGCCTGCTCGTCCTCGACGAGCCGACCGAAGGCATCCAGCCCTCGATCATCAAGGACATCGGCCGCGTCCTCTCCCAGCTCCGCTCCACGGGCTCGCTGGCGATCCTCCTGGTCGAGCAGTATCTCGACTTCGCCCGCGAGCTGGCCGACCGCATCCTCGTCATGGACCGCGGCCAGGTCGTGCTCGACGGCACCCCGACCGAGCTCGACGACGCCGCCGTGAGGCGCTTCCTCACCGTCTGACTCCGCCGCCGCTGGACGGGTTCCGGGCAGGCGCTAAGCTCGCCCGATTGCAACCGGCGGGTGGATGCGATGGGCGATCTCTGGACCTTCCTGAACGATCCGGCCAACCGCGACACGCTCACCTGGCTGGGTGGCGGCATCGCCGTCGCCTTGGGTGCCGCCTGGACCGCCTTCACCTGGGTCATGCAGCGCAAACCCGCCGACAAGCCGGCAGCGACGCCGCCAGCGCGGGGAGCCACCTCCGGCAGCGGCATCGCCGCCACCGGTAACGTCCATGTCGGCGGCGACCTCCGCATCGAGCAGGCGAAGCCGTCGCGCGGCGGGCTCGTGCTCGCGGGTCTCGGCCTCCTCGTTCTGGTCTACGCCGTCCTGACCTCGCGCGGCCCCGTCAACGTTGAGGGCGGCGCCTTCGTCGGGGGCGACGTCACCGGCAGCACCATCAACGTGCAGCCCGCCACGGGTCAGTGATCCGGCTTCTCCTCCTCGCCCTTCTGCTGGCGGCCTCGCCCGCGCGAGCACAGCTCGTCGACAACCGGACGGACGTCCGCTGTGGCAGCGTCGTCGAGGGCGACGTCGCCGGCAGCACGATCAACGTCGTCTGCGGCATCGATCCCGCCCAGCTGGCAGCTCTCCTGCAGCTCGCCCTCTCCTCGTCCCCAGCGGACAAGACGGAGCTGCTCCGACGCGTAGATGCCCTCGTTCCGAAGCAGGCAGCCCTGCGCGCTGAAGCCGTCGCCGCCTTCTTCCGCATCCTCGGCCAGAACGACGTCCCGCCCGATCAACTCGCCGACCGCTTCGCTACGCTCGCCCGCGAGCATCTGGCCCTCGAAGCCGAGCTACGCCGCTTCCGCGTCGCCGATCCCGGCGTGCAGGTCCTGCGCGATCAGGCAGTCGCCGCCCTGGCCATGGGCGACCACGACGAAGCCCGCGCGAAGCTCGACGCGGCCCGCAAGCTCGTTCGCGAAAAGCGCGAAGTCGCCGAGAAGCTGCTCGCCGACCAGCAGCGCGAGGAGGCGATACTCGTCCGCGAGCAGGCCGGTATCGAGTCCGCCCGCCTGCGTTTCGCCACAGCGGCCGGTTTGTACGAGGAGGCCGCCTCCCTCCTTCCGGTCGCCGACGACACCCAGCGCTGGCTCGACCTCGCCGCCGCCGGCCGCGCCTGGACCGACGAGGCCCGTACCCGAGGCGACTCGACCGCGCTTGAACATGCCCGTGACATGCTCGGCCGCGCGCTGGCCTTGCGGCCGAAGGACAGCGACCCCGACGAGTGGGCGGCGACGCTCGTCTGGCTCGGCGACGCGCTCTTCGTCCAGGGCACCGCGAGCAGCGAGACCGGACCGCTCGAGGCCTCGATCGGCGCCTATGTCGACGCCCTGCAGGCCTTCTCGCCCGAGCGCTCCGCCGTCGACCGGTTGGCGACCCTGAACAATCTCGGCAACGCGCTCTTCACCCTCGGCACGCGCACCGGCGACCGCGCCACCCTGGACCAGGCGGTCAAGGTCTTCCGCACCATCCTCGACGCGACAGATGTCGAGGACGATCCGCGCGCTTGGGCCGCTGCCCAGAGCAATCTCGGCAACGCCCTCTGGGTCCTCGGCGAGCGTCAGACCGGCAATGCCGATCTCGAGGCCGCCGTCGCCGCCTACCGCCAAGCCCTTACCGTCCTCGACCCCACGACCATGGCTGACGACTGGGCGATCACCCAGGCCAATCTCGGTAACGCTCTGACCGCCCTCGCCACGCGGACCGACGGCACGGACGAGATCCGCGCCGCCGTCGCCGCCTACGAGGCCGCGCTCACGGTCCAGACCCGCGACCGCCTCCCGCTCGCCTGGGCGACGGTGCAGAACAATCTCGGCACCGCCCACCGCGTCCTCGGCGAGCGCTCCACCGGCACGGCCGATCTCGACGCCGCCGTCGCCGCCTTCACCGCCGCCCTGGAGATCCGCCGGCGCGACACCGCCCCGCTGGAGTGGGCCATGACCCAGGGTAATCTCGGCAACGCCCAGGTCACCCTCGGCGTCCGGACGGGCGACCCCACCCACTTCGTCGCGGCCGTGGAAGCCTACCGCGCCGCGCTCCAGGAGCAGACCCGCGAGCGCACCCCGCTCGCCTGGGCCGACCAGCAGAACAACCTCGGCAACGCGCTCCGCGGCCTGGGCCTGCACGAGACCGGCACGACGGGACTGGAAGCCGCTGCCGACGCCTACCGTCAAGCCCTTCTCGAACGCAGCCGCGACCGCACGCCCGTCCCTTGGGCCCAGACGCAGCACAATCTAGGCCTGACGCTCGAAGTCATCGCTCTTCGCCGCAAGAACCCCGCCCTTCTCGCCGAGGCGCTCCAGGCCATGCGCGACGCGGCCGCCATCTACGCCGAAGCCGGCCTGACCCGCGGCCTGGAGCAGGCCGACGGCAACATCGCCCGGATGGAGGAGGAGCGCGCCGGTCTGCAGGCGCCCTGACAGGCCGGCACCCGCAAGCTAGGATCGGCCAATGCACGCCGATCTCGCCGCCACCGCCGCCGCTTCCGTCCGCGCCCACGCGCGCATCCGCGACCATATCCGCCGCACGCCGCTCCTGCCGTCGCTCGCACTCGGTCCGCGTGCCGGATCCGGCCTCCTGTTCAAGGCCGAGCAATTTCAGCGGACCGGCTCGTTCAAGTCGCGCGGTGCCTTCTCGAAGCTGACCTCCCTTGCCGTGGACGACACCGGCCTCGTGACCGCCTCCTCCGGCAATCACGGCCTCGCCACGAGTGATGCGGCGGCGGTCCTCGGCAAGAGACTCACCGTGCATCTGCCCGAGTCGGTCGAGCCCTCGAAGCTCGCGGCCATCCAGGCGCGCGGCGTGGAGATCGTGCTCCACCCGGGCGACAGCGGCGTGGCCGAGCAAAGGGCCCGCGCCGACGCCGAGCGTCGCGGTCTGGTCTATGTCTCGCCCTACAACGATCCGGAGGTCGTGGCCGGCCAGGGGACCATCGGCCTGGAACTGCTCGACGAGCGCGTGCCGATCGATGCCGTCTTCGTCGCGATGGGCGGCGGCGGGCTGATCGGCGGCATCGGTGCCGTCCTGAAGTGCTTCGCCCCGCACATCCGCATCATCGGCGTCGCCGCCGCGAACTCGGCGGCATTGGCCGCCGCCATGGCCGTCGGACGGGTCATCGACGTCCCGCATCTGCCGACGCTGGCCGATGGTGTGGCGGGCGGTATGGACGAGGACGCGATCACGCTGCCGCTTGCCCGCGCCGTGATCGACGAGGTCGTCTCCTGCAGCGAGACCGAGATCGCGGCAGCACTCGCCGCCCTCGCCTTCGACGAGGGACAACTGGTCGAAGGTGCAGCCGCCCTCGCACTCGCCGGCTGGATGCAGATGGCCGAGCACATGCAGGGCAAGACAAGCGTCGTCGTCCTCTGCGGCGGCAATGTCGACCGACGCCGCCTCGTCGACCTGCTGCGGAGCGAAAGATGACCCGACTCCTGATCAACATTGACGTGCCCGACCTCGACCGGGCGGTCGCCTTCTACCGCGACGGCCTGGGTCTCCTGCCGCGCCGCCGCATCGGCGACGGCGCCGTCGAGATGGAGGGCGCTGGCTGCCCTGTTTACGTTTTGGAAAACAGGGAGGGCAGCAAGGCCACATCGGGCGGCGATACCCGCCGCTTTGCCCGGCACTGGACGCCGCTGCACCTCGACCTCGCCGTCGACGATCTCGACGCCGCCGTCGCCCGCGCCACCGCCGCCGGTGCGCTTCTCGAGCACCCCGCCCGCGAGGCACCCTACGGCCGCATCGCCGTGCTGGCCGACCCCTTCGGCCACGGCTTCTGCCTGATCGAGTTCACGTCCGCCGGCTACGATCCGATGGCGCGGCCCTGGTGAAAACCGGCTTGCCGCCAGCGTCCCGATCACCTAAATGCGCCCCTCACGGGCGCGTAGCTCAGCGGGAGAGCACTACGTTGACATCGTAGGGGTCACAGGTTCAATCCCTGTCGCGCCCACCATCCCCTACATTTCCCGCTACCTCGTCCTCGCGAACCTCCGCGACAAAACCGACCCCCCGACATACGCACCGAGTGTCCGACACTATGGTGGCGATCCTCTTCTAGAGTCGATGAGCGTGCTTCCGCTCGTCTAGTTGGAGATCGCATGCACGGCGACGAGTCGGGCCTCGCCGTCATCGGGCAGGTCGTGACGTTTCTGGCGGCCACCAGTCTCCTGGTGCCGGCCTTCCGCCGCATCGGCCTCAGTGCGGTCATGGCTTTCCTCGTCGTCGGCGTCATGATCGGCCCGGCGGGCCTCGGCCGCTTCGCCGAGGACGCCCCCTGGATCGCCAGCTTCACCTTCCAGGATCTCGGCCCCGCCCAGAAGCTGGCGGAGCTTGGCGTCGTCTTCCTCCTCTTCGTCATCGGTCTCGAAGTCTCGCTCGACCGGCTTTGGGCGATGCGCCGCCTCGTGTTCGGCTTCGGTACCAGCCAGCTCGTCCTCACGGCCGTCGTCATCACGGCCATTGCCTACGCTTTCGGCAACCCGTTCAACGTCTCGGCCGTCACCGGCCTCGCCTTCGCCCTCTCCTCGACGGCCATCGTCCTCCAGCTTCTGCGCGAGCGACGCAGCATCGCCGGGCCGGTCGGCCGGGCCGCCTTCTCGGTCCTGCTCTGGCAGGACCTCGCCGTCGTCCCGATCCTGTTCCTCGTGGGCGGGCTCAGTGCGCGTGCCTCAGTGGATGAGCCCGCCGACCTGACCACCGTCCTCTGGTCGCTGCTCGCCGCCGTCCTGGCGATCGCTGCCATCGTCGTGGTCGGCCGCTACCTGCTGCGCCCGCTGTTCCGCTGGACGGCCTCGGTCGACAGCCGCGAGGTCTTCGTCGCCACCGTACTCCTCGTCATCATCGGGGCCGCGGTCGCCGCCGAGGCTGCCGGCCTGTCCATGGCGCTGGGTGCGTTCCTGGCCGGACTGCTGCTCGCCGAGACCGAGTTCCGCCACGAGGTCGAGACCGACGTCGAGCCCTTCAAGGGGCTGCTGCTGGGCCTGTTCTTCGTCGTCGTCGGCATGCAGATCGACCTGGCCCTCGTGCTGGCCGAGCCCTTCCGGCTCTTCATCGGCATCGTCGGCCTCTTCATCGTGAAAGGGGCGATCCTACTTCCCCTCGCACACTGGTTCGGGATGCCCTGGCCGCGGGCGATCGAGCTGTCCCTGCTCCTGGGCCAAGCCGGTGAGTTCGCCTTCGTCGTCGTCGCCGTGGCGACCGAGGGTGCGATCTACTCGCGCGCCACCTCGGGCTATATGATGTTCGTCATCGCGGCCTCGATCTTCCTCACGCCCCTCGTGGCCCGCCTCGGCGAGGAGATCGCGGCCCGCTTCGAGAAGACCGGCGGCGACCGGCCGGATGGCCTGAACGAGGCCAGCGGGCACGTCATCGTCGCCGGCTACGGCCGCGTCGGCCAGCTGATCGGCGGCATCTTGCAGGACGAGGAAATCCCCCACGCGGCCCTCGACAACGATGCCGATCTCGTCGTGGCGCTGCGCAAGAAGGGCTGGCCCGTCCATTTCGGCAACGCGGTGCGCAAGGACGTGCTGGCCGCCATGGGTACCGCGCGTGCGGCGGCGATCGTCGTCACGATGAACGACCCCGAACTCGTGGAGCGCGTGGTCATGGTGGCACGGTCCTCGTGGCCGCACGTCAAGGTCTATGCCCGTGCCCGCGACATCGCCCAGTCGCGCCGCTTGCGCATCGCCGGTGCGGCCTTCGCCGGCCCGGAGACCATCGAGGCGACCCTGCAACTGGGTGAGGCGCTGCTGGCCGGCCTCGGCATGCCCGACGAAGCGGTTACGCGTGTCATCCATCAATGGCGCGAGGTCGAGCGCGCCGAGACGCTGGTCTAGGGTCGGCCGTTTCCCATCCCATTTGCCCCGTCCCGCGGGCATCGCTATCGTGAACGACGCCGTTCCACCCCAGGACGGCGAAGTCCCTGCACGGATGTCGTCCTCGCGGCGGGCGCAAGCCAGGTGCCCGCCCTCGCCTTTCGCCCTCTTTGGAGCCAGCATGACCCGTCTCGACCAGAAGCTCGCCCGCATCCGCGCCGGCCACTACAAGCGGGCGGACTTCATCATCGCCGACGCCAAGGACGGCGACATGGGGCCGAGCCTGACCTCGACGGGCCCGCATCGCGCTGCCGACGGCACCTGGACCCGCTACCGCACGCGGCCCGAGTTCCTGGACCAGATCCGTAGCATCGTCGCCCAGGACATCGTCGACATCATGCTGGTGTCCGCCTCGAACCTGGAGGTCCTGGCGGACGACGGCGTGTTCAAGGGCAGTGCGGTGAAGCCCGCCATCCGCGCCAACGACACGACTGACGTCTGGGTCGTCCGCGGCGGCCGCTACAATCAGAAGCCGTCGCGCCCCTTCCGCAGCGCCTCGCTGCCACTGACCAAGACCCGCACCGATCTCGGCCTCTACTCGATCACCTTCAACAACGACCTCGACGCCGACTATGCCTCGCTCGAAGCCTTCGGCGATTTCCGGGCCGATGCCGCGGCGGCGCACTTTCATTACTTCCTGGAAGTCTTCAATCCCAACGTGGACTGCGGTCTGGAGCCCGCCGCGGTGCCGGCCTTCGTCAACGACTGCATCCTCCGCTGCCTCGCCGGGCTCACCAAGGCCGAGCGGCCGGAGTTCCTGAAGATCGCCTACAATGGCCCGAAGGCCCTGGAGGAGTTGGCCTCCTTCGACCCCAGCCTTGTGGTCGGCGTCCTGGGCGGCGGTGCCGGCACCACCCGAGACTGCTTCGAGCTGCTCTCCCAGGCCGAGCGCTACGGCGCCCGCGTCGCCCTGTTCGGCCGCAAGATCAACTTGGCCGAGATCCCGCTCGCCATGGTCGCCATGATGCGGCGCGTCGCCGACGGCGACATCCAGCCCGCCGAGGCCGTCCGGGCCTATCACGGCGAGATGCAGAAGGCGGGCGTGAAGCCGCTGCGGCCCTTGGAGCAGGACGTCGAGATTACCGAGGCCGTCCTGAAGCAGGCCTGACGATGGGCGAGCGGCGGGGTTTCGTCACCGGCGGCACCTGGTGTGTCGACCGCAACAAGCTTGTCGATTTCTGGCCGGGCGAGGACGGCCTCGCCGAGATCCTGGCGACCGAGCGACGGGGCGGCGGCTCGGGCTGCAACCTCGCCTGCGACATCCGCCGGCTCGACCCCGCCATGCCGGTCGAGACCATCGGCCTCGTCGGCGACGATGACGACGGCCACCTGCTGCTGCAGCAGGCCGACGACCACGGCATCGACCGCCGCCAGCTCCGCGCCGTGCCGGGCGGCGTCACGATGTTCACCGACGCCTACGGCTCCAAGCGCTCGGGCCGGCGGACCCACATCTACGACCAGGGTGTGAGCGCTGAGCTTACACCCGACCATTTCGACCTCGCCTCGACGACGAGCCGAATCTTCCACCTCGGCCTGCCGGGCGTGCATCGCCTGATGGACGCACCCTGGCAGGGCGACGCCAGTGGCTGGCTTGCCGTCCTGCGCAAGGCGCGTGCGGCGGGCCTGATCACCAACCTCGAGTTGGCGAGCATACCGCCCGAGCGCATCCACGCGCTGACCGTGCCCTGCCTGCCCGAGCTCGACTATCTCATCGTGAACGACACCGAGATCGGCGCCATCGCCGGCCGGACGACCGTTGTCGAGGACGAGAGCGACATCGAGGCCTGCATCGAGGCGGCCCGGACGGTCCTCTCAATGGGCGTCCGCCGCCTCGTCGCCGTCCACTTCCCGCGCGCCGGATTCGCGCTCACGGCCGAAGGCGAGCTGACCTTCAAGCCCTCGGTGTCGGTGCCGAAGGAGGTCGTCGTGGCCGCCAACGGTGCGGGCGACGCGTTCGCTGCCGGGCTCCTCTATGGGCTCCACGAGAGCTGGTCGCTGGATCGTTCCCTGACCCTGGCCCACGCCTCGGCAGCCGCATCGCTGCGCAGCATGTCGACCACCGATACCGTCGAGAGCTGGCAGACCTGCCTCGCCCTGGCCGACGGATGGGGCTGGCGGACCGCGCCGTCGCTCCCCGAAACGACGTAGCGACGGCGCAAGTCGGCGCCTGGATCGACCCGCGATCCATGATCCGGGTCGATGGTTCGATCAAGGCGTTGCGCTGGACAAGCCTCGTTCGCTGATGGGACAACCACGCCGACGCCGGGCCAGCAAACCCTAGCGCCGTCGGCGATCCGCTCGTCGGACCGCAGGCTCGGCGGCGCACCTGTCAGAACCGAGGCCCGATGCCCGCCAGCAAGCACCGCCGTATCCGTCGCCTGATGGCCGCCAACCGCTCGGAGATCGCCATCCGGGTGTTCCGGGCGGCGACCGAGCTCGGCATCCAGACCGTCGCCATCTACGCCGAGGAGGACAAGCTCTCCCTCCACCGGTTCAAGCCGGACGAGGCCTATCAGGTCGGCCGCGGCAAGGGGCCGATCGAGGCCTATCTCGACATCGACGACGTGATCCGGGTCGCCGTCGAGGCCAAGGTAGACGCCATCCATCCGGGCTACGGCTTTCTCTCCGAGAACCCCGATTTCGCGGAAGCCTGCGCCAAGGCCGGCATCCTGTTCATCGGCCCGACGCCGAAGACCATGCGCACGCTGGGCAACAAGGTCGCTGCCCGCGATCTCGCCGTCTCGGTCGGCGTCCCCGTGATGCCGGCGACCGACCCGCTCCCCGACGACCCGAAGGAGATCAAGCGGCTGGCGGCCGAGGTGGGCTATCCCGTGATGCTGAAGGCGTCCTGGGGCGGCGGCGGCCGCGGCATGCGCCCCATCGAGCGCGAGGACCAGCTGCTCGACGCCGTCCGGGTCGCCAAGCGCGAGGCCAAGGCCGCGTTCGGAAAAGACGAGGTCTATCTTGAGAAGCTGGTCCAGCGCGCCCGCCACGTCGAGGTCCAGCTGCTGGGCGACACCCACGGCAACCTCGTGCACCTGTTCGAGCGCGACTGCTCGATCCAGCGCCGCCACCAGAAGGTGCTGGAGCGCGCCCCCGCCCCCTATCTCGACGAGGAAGGCCGCGACGCCCTCTGCCAGGCCGCGCTCAAGATCGGTCGCGCCACGAACTATGTCGGTGCCGGCACGGTCGAATTCCTGATGGATGCCGACACCGGCAAGTTCTACTTCATCGAGGTCAATCCCCGGATCCAGGTCGAGCACACGGTGACCGAGGTCGTCACCGGCCTCGACATCGTGAAGGCGCAGATCCAGATCGCGCAGGGCGGCCGCATCGGGTCGCTCACCGAGACCGGCATCCCGCCGCAGCACCAGATGGGCCTCAACGGCCACGCGCTGCAGTGCCGGATCACGACCGAGAACCCCGAGAACAACTTCATCCCGGACTATGGCCGGATCACCGCCTATCGCGGCGCCTTCGGCTTCGGCATCCGCGTCGACGGCGGTACGGCCTATTCCGGTGCGGTCGTCACCCGCTACTACGACCCGCTGCTCGAGAAGATCACCGCCTGGGCGCCCTCGCCCGAGGAGGGCATCGCCCGCATGGGCCGGGCACTCCGCGAGTACCGAATCCGCGGCGTCGCCACGAACCTCGCTTTCCTCGACGCCCTCCTGGAGCACCCGAAGTTCCGTGCCGGCGAGTACACGACCCGCTTCATCGACACGACGCCGGAGCTGTTCCGCTTCGCCAAGCGGCGCGACCGGGCCACGAAGCTCCTGACCTATATCGGCGACGTCACCGTCAACGGCCATCCGGAGGTCAAGGACCGCCCGCGGCCGCGCGGCGACCTGCGCGCTCCCGAGGTGCCGCAGGTCAAGGCGAACGCTGCCGGCCCCGGCACCAAGCAACTGCTCGACAAGCTGGGTGCGAAAGGCTTCGCCGACTGGATGCGCCAGCAGAAGCGCGTGCTCGTCACCGACACGACGATGCGCGACGCCCCGCAGTCGCTGCTCGCCACGCGCATGCGGACCTATGACATCGTCGCCTGTGCGGACGCCTATGCCCGGGGCCTGCCGCAGCTCCTCTCGCTGGAATGCTGGGGCGGTGCCACCTTCGACGTCGCCATGCGCTTCCTCACCGAGGATCCCTGGGAGCGCCTCGCCGTCATCCGCGAGCGGGTGCCGAACCTCCTCCTCCAGATGCTGCTCCGCGGCGCCAACGGCGTCGGCTACACGAACTATCCGGACAATGTCGTCCGCTACTTCGTCCAGCGCGCCGCCGCCTCGGGCATGGACCTGTTCCGCATCTTCGACTGCCTGAACTGGGTCGAGAACATGCGGGTCTCGATCGACGCCGTGATCGAGTCCGGCAAGCTCGCCGAAGGGGCCATCTGCTACACCGGCGACATCCTCGACCCCGACCGGGCCAAGTACGCGCTCACCTACTATGTCGACCTCGCCAAGGAGCTGGAGCGCGCCGGCTGCCATATCCTGGGTGTGAAGGACATGGCGGGCCTGCTCAAGCCGTCGGCCGCTTCGGTCCTGTTCAAAGCGCTGAAACAGGAAGTCGGCCTGCCGATCCACTTCCACACCCACGATACCTCCGGCGTCTCCGCCGCCAGCGTGCTGGCCGCCGTCGAGGCCGGTGCGGATGCCGTCGACGCCGCCATGGACTCGATGTCCGGCCTGACCTCGCAGCCCAATCTCGGCTCGATCGTCGAAGCGCTCCGCCACACCGAGCGCGACACCGGCCTCGACCCCGAGGTGATCCGCGACCTCAGCCTCTACTGGGAGGCCGTTCGCGCCCAGTACGCCGCCTTCGAGAGCGATCTGCGCTCCGGTGCCTCCGAGGTCTACCTCCACGAGATGCCGGGCGGCCAGTTCACCAACCTGAAGGAGCAGGCGCGTGCCCTCGGGCTCGCCAGCCGCTGGCACGACGTCGCCAAGGCCTACCGTGCCGCCAACGACCTGTTCGGCGACATCGTCAAAGTCACACCCTCCTCCAAGGTCGTGGGCGATATGGCGCTCATGATGGTGGCCCAGGGCCTCACCGCCGCCGACGTGCTCGACCCGGCGCGCGAGATCGCCTTCCCGGCGTCGGTGGTCGAGATGATGCGCGGCGATCTCGGCCAGCCTCCGGGCGGTTGGCCGGAAGCCCTGCAGAAGAAGGTTCTCAAGGGGACCCCGCCGATCACCGTCCGCCCGGGCTCCCTGCTGCCCGACGCCGACCTGGAGCAGGTCGCGGTCGACGCCACCAAGCGCTGCGGCCGCGAGATCGACGAGAACGAGCTGGCCTCCTACCTCATGTACCCGAAGGTCTTCTCGGACTTCGCGGGTGCGAGCCGGAAATACGGCCCCGTCTCGGTGCTCCCCACACCGGTCTTCTTCTACGGCATGACCGCCGGGGACGAGATCTCGATCGAGCTGGAGCACGGCAAGAGCATGGTGCTCCGCCTGCAGGCCGTGGGCGAGACCGACGAGGAGGGCCAGGTCCGCGTCTTCTTCGAGCTGAACGGTCAGCCCCGCATCGCCTGGGTCCCGAACCGTGCCGCCGTCGCCAAGCTCCCCACCCGCCGCAAGGCCGAAGACGGCAACGACACCCACGTCGCCGCCCCCATGCCGGGCTCCGTCGCCGCCATCTCCGTCCGCGTCGGCCAGCCCGTGAAGGCCGGCGACGTCCTCCTCACAATCGAGGCGATGAAGATGGAAACCGCCCTCCACAGCCCCCGCGACGGCATCGTGAAAGAGATCCTGGTCCACCCCGCCAGCCCGATCGACGCCAAGGATCTGCTCGTGGTGTTGGAAGGCTGACCGCCGCGGCGACGACGCGTCCCGGCTTTGGGGGATTGATGGCCGGGCGGGTGGTCACCTAGCCTGGGGCGTGTTTCCGCTGCTGACCTTGCTGCGCTCGATCGCGGCGGCCGTGATGGCCGTCGCGGCGCTGGGCGTGGGCCTGATGGCGCACGAGCAGTATCCGATCGCGGCCACGATCTCCTATGTGCTGGCCGGTGGTCTGGCGGCGGTGGCGGCAGTGGACGTCAGGAGTGCCTTGAAAGCCAAGCGGACCGGGAAGCGCCAGCGCGGGTTGCTGCCGTCCGGCATGGGCTGGCTCAAGGTGGCGGCCGGCGTGATCGTCACCCTCATCGCGTTCCGCTTCCTTGGCCCCAGGGTCGCCGTGGGTGCGGGACTCGCGACCCTGGCGCTGACCGCCGTCGACATCGTCCGCGCCCGCTTCGAGCCGGTCCCGGAGCCACTGCCCGAGGCACCCCTGGCGCGCGAGATCGCCATGGCGGGCGACCGCATGAAGGTGCTGGCGGACCAGATGGTCGACCACCCCATCCGCGAGATCTGCATCGCCTGCGGCACGCGTGCGCGCTCCATCGCCGGCCTGATCGAGGCCGGAACCGTGCCCACCCCGGTCGAGGCGGTCCGCCTGCGCGAGTGGCTACGGCTGGGCCGCGAGGCGGCCGAGGCCTATATCCGCATCCGGCGCGTACCGAAGGCCACCAACCCGCAGCTCGCCAGCACCCTGCAGCGCGGGCTCGTGGAGCTCGAAGCCGCCCTCGACCGGCAGGCCGAGGCCTGGGCACAGGGCCACCGACTGGAGGTCGAGGTACGCATGGCCACCCTCGAACTTGCCGTGAAGCAGATCTAGGACGCGGGATGGCCGATCTTTCGCTGTTCGATCTCACCGGCCGTAAGGCCCTGGTGACCGGTGCCAGCCGAGGCCTCGGCCGGGCCATCGCCGAAGGTCTGGCCGGTGCCGGTGCCGCCGTGGCATTGGCCGCGCGCACCGAGGCCGACCTCGCGGACGCCGTGGCAGCCATCGCGACGAAGGGCGGCCGTGCGGTGATGATCCCCGCCGACCTGACCGGCCCCGTCGCCTGCGGCGTCTGCATCGACCGTGCGGTAGATGAACTCGGCGGCCTCGACATCCTGGTCAACGCGGCCGGCATGGAGGAGGTCCGCCCCTCGCTCGAGGTCGACGAGGCGCTCTGGGACCGCATCCTCGGCCTCAACCTCAAATCCGCCTTCTTCTGCGCGCAGGCGGCCGCCGCCTCCATGGTTGCCAGCGGAACCGGCGGCGCCATCCTCAACGTCTGCTCGCTGACCTCCGAGGTCGGCGTGCCGACGGCCGTACCCTACGGTGCCTCGAAGTCGGGCCTCCTCGGCGTGACGCGCGCCCTCGCGGCCGAGTGGGCACCGCACGGCATCCGCGTCAACGGCATCGCCCCCGGCTACTTCCGGACCGCGCTGACCGAGGTCTTCTACCAGGACGAGGCGTGGCAGAAAGCGATGCTGGCCAAGATCCCGCAGCGCCGGTTCGGGAAGCTGGAGGACGTCGTCGGTGCGAGCGTCTTCCTCTGCTCCGATGCTTCGGCCTACGTCACCGGCCAGTGCCTCGCCATCGACGGCGGCACCTTAGCCGCCCTCTGAGCCGGACCCCGATCGAGCCATGACCACCGAGGCGAGTGCCGTCTCCGTCCGCGCCGTCGGCATGACCTTCGGCGACGTCCGGGCGGTCGTCGACGCCTCCTTCGAGCTGGCGCGCGGCCGCTTCCTCACCATCCTGGGTCCGTCCGGCTCCGGCAAGACCACGCTGCTCCGCCTCATCGCCGGCTTCGAGCGGCCGACCAGCGGCGAGATCCTCCTCTCCGGCCACCCCGTCCAGGCCGTGCCGCCGCATCGCCGCCGGATCGGCATGGTCTTCCAGCGCCTGGCCCTGTTCCCGCATCTGACCGCCGCCGAGAACGTCGCCTTCCCGTTGCGCATGCGCCGCTTCGACGCCCGCACCATCCCGGACCGGGTCGAGCGCATGCTGGCGATCGTCCGCCTGCCGGGTCTGGGCGATCGCCGCATCCACGAACTGTCGGGCGGCCAGCAGCAGCGCGTCGCCATCGCCCGTGCGCTCGTCTTCGAGCCCGACCTCCTGCTCCTCGACGAGCCCTTGGCCGCTCTCGACCGCAAGCTGCGCGAGGAGATGCAGCTCGAGTTCCGCCGCATCCAGCGCGAGCTGGGTGTCACCACGATCAACGTCACCCACGACCAGCGCGAAGCCCTCGTCATGTCGGACGAGATCGTCGTCATGGACCATGGCCGCATCCAGCAGACGGCCGATCCCGCCACCACCTACCGCCTGCCGGCCAATCGCTTCGTCGCCGGCTTCATCGGCGTCACCAACTTCCTGCCGCAGGGCGACGGCGACGCGGCGCTGCGTGCCGAGCAGATCCGCATTGCCGGCAAGCCCTCCACCCTCGACGCGCTGGAGACCGTGCACATGGCCAAGGTCACGGACCGGATTTTCGAGGGCGAGCGGACGGTCTACGAGGTGGTGGTACCGGCTCTGGCCGGGCAGATGCTGCGCATCATCGACCACGACCCGGCCAGCCACGCCACGCACGCAGTCGGCAGCGAGGTCGCGATCGGCTGGAACGCGCGCGATCTGACGATCTTCGGCCGGCAGCGACCGGCCCAGCCCTGAGCGAGGAGGGAAGCAATGACGAAAGACAATCGGTTCGCGATCCTGCGGCGCCGCGACGTCCTGGGTGGTGCCGCCGCCCTCGGCACGCTGGCGGCCACCCGCGGCGCCTTTGCACAGGAGCCCGAAAAGCCGGCCGAGCTGATCGTCCGCGCCTGGGGTGGCGTGTGGGTCGACAGCCTGAAGGCCGGTGTCTCCGATCCCTTCACCGCGGCGACCGGCATCGCCATCCGGCACGATCTGACCGAGGACAACGAGATCAAGCCGAAGCTCTGGGCCGCCGTCGAGCAGGGCCGGGTGCCGCCGATCCACGTCAACTGGGACACCACCGCCAACGCCACGACCTCGGCCCTGCGCGGCGTCACCGAGGATCTCTCCGACCTCTCGAACCTGAAGGGGCTGCTCCCCCTGGCGAAGCCGGTCGGTCTCGACGGCTACCCGATCGTCAACACCTACGCCTATGTCTACGTCCTGGCCTACCGCGACGAGGCGTTCCCCGACGGCCCGCCCGCGAGCTGGAAGGTCATGCTCGATCCAAAGTTCAAGGGCCGGGTCGCCCTCTACAATGACGGCATCGGCTTTCAGCCCCCGGCCCAGATCGCCGGCGGCGGCAAGTTCGAGGACATCCCCGGCAACATGGCGGCCTGCTGGGACTTCATCACCAAGCTGAAGGCGCAGTCGCCGCTGCTCGGGGAAGACCCCGACTTCACCGCGTGGTTCCAGAACGGCGAGATCGACGTCGCCTGCACCATCTCGTCGAATGCCCGCGAGGCGAAGAAGAACGGCATCAAGGTGTCCTGGACCGTGCCCGAGGAGGGCGCGAAGGTCGACACGGACGGCCTTTGGATCCCGAAGGGCCTGCCCGCGAACGAGCTCTATTGGGCGAAGCAGTACGTGAACTTCGCGCTGACCAAGGACGCCCAGCAGGTCTGGCTCGACGGCCTCGGCCTGCCCGGTGTCGTTCCGGGCCTCACCCCGCCGCCCGATCTCGTCGGAGATCCCTCCTATCCGACCAAGGAAGCCGATTTCGCGAAGCTCCTGCTCGTTCCGCCCAAGGTGCAGGTGGAGAACCAGGCGGACTGGTTCGCGAAGTTCAAGGAGATCATGCAGAGCTGATCATTACCGCACCCCGGCCGACGGCCGGGGTGCGGTTCACTAGATGCGCCGTTACCGCTCCGCCTATCCCTGGACGTGGCGCGTCCTCGATGCTCTCGAGGGTGCGGCGGCGGCCCTGTGGCCCCGCGACTGGTCCGCCGCTCTGCCCTATCTCTTCCTAGTGCCGGCCGTCCTGCTCACCGGCCTCCTCGCTTTCGGCCTCGCCGAGATCGGCGACACCAGCCTGCGCACGCTGGACCGCACCACCTTCCGCCTCTCCGAGGGCTGGACTCTCGCGAACTACGCCAAGGCCTTCTCCCAGCCGCTCTTCGCCGGTGTGGCCTTCCGCAGCATCCTGGGTGCGCTGATCGTCACCGTCCTCACCCTGCTGCTGGCCTTCCCCTACGCCTACCTGCTCGTCCGCACCCGCTCCGCCGGGGTCCGCAAGACGCTCCTGATCGCCCTCTTCCTGCCCTTCTTCATCGGTCAGGTCGTCCGGTCCTATGGCTGGCTCATCATCCTGGGCAACCAGGGCCTCGTGAACGAGGCGCTGGGCCTCCTCGGCCTCGGTCCCTACCGCCTCATCTACAACTACCCGGCCGTCATCTTCGGCCTCGTCCAGTACATGCTGCCCTTCGCCGTCCTGATGCTGGCCCCCGCCCTCACCAGCATCCCCGAGGAGATGGAGCGGGCCGCCGAATCCCTGGGTGCCGACTGGCTCCGCACGTTCGCGCATGTCGTGATCCCGCTGGCGAAGCCGGGCCTCATCGGCGCCGGCATCGTCGTTCTCACCCTCTCGCTGACCGACTTCGCGGTCCCAGCGATCCTGGGCGGCGGCAGCAACGACTTCATCGCGAATGCGATCTACGACCAGTTCTTCCGCACCTCGGATTCTGGTCTCGGCGCCACGCTGACCATGCTGCTGGTGCTCTTCGGCTCGACGCTGGTCGGCATCGTCTTCGCCGTCTTCGGCACCGGTACCCTCGGCATCGGCCGGGCCCGCGCCCCATGAGCAAATCCGCCCTGCTCTGGACCCTCGTCCTCTTCTCCGTCGTCACCCTCTCCGCACCGACACTCGTCGTGCTTGGAGCCTCGTTCACCTCCGGCAAGCTCGTCGTCTTCCCGCCCGACGGCTTCTCGCTCCGCTGGTACGGCTCGGTCATGGGTGCCGTCGACCTGCGCCGCGCCTTCTACCGATCCCTTTTCGTCGCCAGCCTGTGCACCGTCATCGCCGCCCCCGTCGGCGTGCTGGCCGGGCTGGCGCTGGCGAAGTACCGCGTCCGCTTCGAGCGCACGCTGCAGATCTACCTGCTGCTGCCCTTCACCATCCCGCTCATCGGCTCCGGCATCGGCCTCATGCTGCTCTTCGGCCAGTGGGGTGTCCTGGGCAGCCTCTGGCCCGTCGGCCTCGCCTGCTGCCTGATCAACCTGCCCTTCATGATCTGGGCCGTGACCGCCTCGGTGAACGGCCTCGACCCGGACCTGGAGCACGCCGCCGCCAACTGCGGCGCCGGCCCCGTCCAGACCTTCCTCCTCGTGACCCTGCCGGCCGTCACGCCGGGCATCATCACGGGCTCGCTCCTGATGTTCATCCTGGCGCTGAACGAGTTTCTGGTGAGCCTGCTGCTGGTCGACGCCCGCACGGTCACCCTGCCGGTCCAGATCTACAACTCGATCCGCTCGATCATCACGCCCGACCTTGCCGCCGTGTCCGTCGTCTTCATCGCCGCCGCCGGCCTCGCCATCGCCCTACTCGACCGGCTGGTCGGCCTCGACATCTTCCTCAAGTCGAAGTGAGCACTCCCATGTCCCGCCCCTGCAACCTGCACGTCCTGGCCGACCTCTCGGCCGAGCAGCGCACGGCCCTCATGCAGCGCACCGAGGCCGACCTCGGCCCCATCATCGAGCGCGTGAAGCCGATCATCGAGACGGTGCGGGTCGAGGGCGACGCCGCCCTCTCGCGTTTCGCCAAGGAGTTCGACGGTGCCGACGTGCCGGCCGACGCCATCGCCGCGACCGAGGCCGAGTTCGACGCCGCATTCAAAGCGGTCGACCCGCAGGTCATCGCCGCCATCGAATACGCCGTCGAGAACATCCGCCGCTTCCACGAGGAGCAGAAACCCGAGCCGATGTGGCTGAAGGAGATCCGCCCCGGCGCCTTCGCCGGCGACCGCTGGCACCCGATCCCCTCGGTCGCCCTCTACGTGCCCCGCGGCAAGGGTGCCTTCCCCTCGGTCACCATGATGACCTCGGTCCCGGCCGTCGTCGCCGGCGTGCCCGAGATCGCCATCGTCACCCCGCCCACACCCGAGGGCACGGCCGACGGCGCCACACTCGTGGCCGCCCGCATCGCCGGCGTGCGCAAGGTCTACAAATGCGGCGGCGCCCAGGCCGTGGCCGCCGTCGCCTACGGTACGGAGACCATCGCCCGCACGGTGAAGATCCTGGGGCCCGGCAGCCCCTGGGTCGTCGCCGCGAAACGCCTGCTCGCCGGCATCATCGACACCGGCACGCCGGCTGGCCCCTCGGAGTCCATCGTCTTCGCCGACGAGACCGCCGACGGCCGCGTCGCCGCCCTAGACCTCCTGATCGAGGCCGAGCACGGTCCGGACTCCTCGGCCTACCTCGTCACCCACCGCCGCGACGTCGCCGAGGCCGCGATGGCGGCGCTTCCCGGCTGGTGGGCCCGGATGCCCGAGCAGCGGGTCGACTTCTCCCGCCGCGTCCTGACCGGCCCCCGCGGCGGCATCGTCCTCACCCCCTCGGTCGAGGCCAGCTACGACTTCGTCAACGACTACGCCCCCGAGCACCTGGAGGTGCTCTCGAACGATCCCTTCCGTCACTTGGGCCATTTCACCAACGCCGCCGAGGTCCTGATGGGACCGCACACCCCCATCGCCATGGGCAACTTCGTGCTGGGCCCCAACTGCGTGCTGCCGACCGGCGGCTGGGCCCGCACCTTCGGTCCCCTCTCGGTCACCGACTTCCTGAAGCGTTCGTCGGTCGGCTACGTCACCGCCCCGGCCTATCCCGAGTTGGCGAAGCACGCCAAGGTCCTGGCCGACTACGAGGGTTTCGCCGCCCACGCCAACGCCATGTCCTCCCTGCGCGACGAGCTTCTCAGCGGCCCCAAATAGATGCGAGCCGTCCGCCTGCACGGCGTCGGCGATCTCCGCGTCGAGGAGGTCGCCGACCCGGCGCTTTCCGCCCCCGACGACGTCCTCCTCCACGTCGAGGCCGCCGGCATCTGCGGCTCCGACCTCCACAACTACCGCACCGGCCAGTGGCTCACCCGCACGCCCTCGACACCGGGCCACGAACTGGCCGGCCGCGTGCTCGCCACCGGCCCCGCCGCGCAAGGCCTCGCCGTCGGTGACCTCGTCGTCGCCGACAGCAGGTACTGGTGCGGCCTCTGCCCCGCCTGCACCCGCGGCGCCCGCCACCTCTGCCAGCATCTCGGCTATGTCGGCGAAGTCTGCGACGGCGGCTTCGCCGAGTCCGTCGTCCTGCCCGGACGCCTGCTGCACAAGGCCGGCGCGGTCACCGCCGACATCGCCTCCCTGGCGGAGCCCCTCGCGGTCGCCTTGCACGCCATCGCCCGCCTCGGCCCGCCCACGGGACCCGTCCTCGTCACCGGCTGCGGTCCGATCGGCGGCTTGGCCGCCCTGCTCCTGCGCCGCCGCGGCGCCGACGTCGTCGTCGGCGAGCGCAACGAGGCGAGGCGAGATCTCGTCTGCGCCGTCACCGGCGCTGCACCAACGGATCTCACCGCCGCCGCCGACGTCAGCTTCGCCTTGGAGGCCACCGGCAGCACCGCCGTGCTCGACACGCTGGTCCGCACCCTCCCCGCCGGCTCGCGCCTGGTGCTCGTCGGCATCTTCCACGGCACGCTGCCGTTCGACCCGAACCTGATCGTCGAGCGCGAACTGACCGTCACCGGCTGCAGTGCCTTCGCCGACGAGCTGCCAGAGGCCATCGCCCTTCTACCCGACCTGACCCCCGACCTCCGCCGCTTCCAGTCCGCCCCGATCGCCCTAGACGCCGTCCCCGCCGCCTACGCCGACCTGATCGCCGGCAAGGCCCGCCACCTGAAGACCCTGCTCCGCCCGAACATTTGATGCGGGTCACGCCGACCGCGGAGAACCAGCCCTCAGCTCCGGGCACCCGGTCCGTCGGCCGCGTCGGCGCGCCTGATCACGAGGTCTCGATCGGCGGTCTTCAACTTCGCCAGCGGCAGGCGGAGCTCCCACAACGTCCCGGCACCGTTCGGGACGGGTGCCAGACTGCCGCCGAGATGCCGAGCCAGATTCGCGGCCATGGAGAGGCCGAATCGTCCCTGCCGCCGCAGATCGAAGTCGGCCGGCAGGCCCGGACCATCGTCGCCGACGCGAACGACCAGCGCCTCGTCCAGGGTCGAGCAGCGAACTTCCACCCGATGCGCGGCGTGCTTCAGCGCATTGGTCGCCAACTCGTTGACGATCACGGCGATGTTGGTGGCTCGCGCCGGATCGATGACGACCGTTCCCTCGCTCGCGAAGTCGATCTCGCTGTCGGTACCGCGGCGGACCTGCCGGCAGACATCGTGAACGAGGCGGCACGCATCGACCTGACCGGGATCGGCCGAGGTCTGGATCAGCTGATGCACCTCGGCGATGGCGGCCACCCTCTTCGCCGCCTTGGCGATCGCCGCGTTGGCGCTCGGCTCCAATCCCTGGCTGTCCTGCAGGTTGAGCAGCGAGGAGACGATCTGCAGCGAGTTCTTCACCCGGTGGTCGACCTCCCGCGCCAGCGTGAGGCGCAGCCGCGCTTCCCGTTGCGCCGCGGCGGCCCGCCCGGCGAACACCAGCAGGCCGACGAGCCCCAGGCCGGCAAAGCCGGCGACCGTCACGAGCAGGAGAGTCCGCTGCCACCAGCGTGCCAGGGCCGCGTCCACCGGCTGTGATGCGGACGCGTAGATGGAAGGGTACTTCGCGGAATGGGTCCAGGACGCGATCCGCGTGCCCCCCTGCTCCGGAATCATCGCCGAGCCCGCATCGCGTTCGGCCACGGCCTGCTCGACCGCTCCGAGGAAGTCGGGTGATGCCCGAGGCTCACCCTGCGAACGGCCGAGAATGTCGCCGTCCGTGAGATAGAGACCGGCTCGCGCACCGGGCCAGACCGCAGTCTCGGTGTAGAGCCGGTCGAAATACTCTTCGAGAAAGCTGGCGACGAGCACCGCATGCAGGCTGCCGTCAGCCTGCCGTTGCGCTCGGCTGAACGTGAACCGGGCCTTGCCGCTCACGGCACCCGGCCGCTTGTCGCCCATGATGACGGGCTCCGGTGCCCGCTGCAGATGCGCCTGGAAATAGGCCCGCCCCGCTGCATTGATCTCGAGCGGCGGATAGTCGCGGCTATCGAGCCTATTGTTGCCCTCGGCGTCCAGCACCCAGACGGCATAGATCTGCGGGCTGCCGTCGATCAGTGCCTGCAGACGGGCGTTGATGCGTTGTCCCTGCGCCGATTCCCGCAAGTCCCACGCACGGACGTCCTCGTCGATCGCGGCCAGGATCTTGCTCGCGTCTTCGAGAGCGCCCTCGGCATGCGCGACGAGCATGCGGGCCGTCGCCAGAGTGCGTTCCTCGACCGCCTCGATGGCTGCTGCCCGGTCGCGCAGCACGACCACGAGGAGCAGGGCCCCGAGGAACAGCAGGAAGAGCGCCACGCTCGCATGAACTGTGCGCCACCTCCCCCAGACCGGGGTGAGCCAGTCCACGCGTTGACCTCCGACGCCACGATCATGGTCCTCCAGGACCTATAACCAAGTTCGGCGCGGAGGTTCCAAGATTCTTTGAGGCGACCTCGGGTCGCCGGTCTAACCTTCCAGCCGCGACGGAAAGCCCGGTGCCCGCAACGGCTCGACGAGCGCGTCCTCCAGCAGCTTCACGACCATCGACGACCAGGCGCCGCCGCCGAACTGTTGCCGTGCGCGGATGAAGGTCTGCTCGACGAGGCCCGCCACCTCCAGCGGGACGCCGAGGCGGCGGCCGATGTCGGTCGCGAAGCCCAGGTCCTTGCAGGCGAGGTCCATCGTGAATCCGATGTCGTAGCTGCCGTTCAGGATCACCTGGCTCTCGGTCTCGTGCACGAAGCTGTTGCCCGAGCTGGCGCGGATCGCCTCGAAGCTCTTTCTGAGATCGAGCCCGCCGCGCTTGGCCAGCATCAGCGCCTCGCCGGCCGCCACCAGATGGATGAAGGCCAGCATATTGGTGACGACCTTGATCACCGCGGCCGAGCCCAACGGCCCCATGTGGATGACGAGCCCGCCCATGGCCTCGAGCGCAGGCCGGTGCTGCTCGAAGAGGGCCTCGTCGCCGCCCACGAGCACGGTGATCTCGCCGCTCGCCGCCTTGTGCACCCCGCCCGTGACGGGACACTCCAGCGTCCGCACGCCACACTCGGCCGCGAGCCCCGCCAGATCCTCGATCTCGCCGGGTCCGTTCGTGCTCATCTCGATCCAGGTGCCGCCCCGGGCGAGCCCGTGCAGCAGCCCGTCCTCCCCGCCCAGCACCGCCCGCGACGCCTTCGGCGACGGCAGGCAGGTGACCACGGTATCCGACGCCTCGGCGACCGCCTTCGGGGATGCCGCCCACTTCGCTCCCGCCGCCAGGAGCGGCCCCGCCGCCGCCTCGTCGAGGTCGCTGACGGTCAGCGTAAAGCCCGCCTTCACGAGGCTCATGGCGAGATGCCGGCCGAGATTGCCGAGGCCGACGAATCCGTAGCGCATGTTCTGGGTCAAACGGGGTGGTCCGTCATCTCGAGATGCAGTCGGTCGCCGGTGTAGGGGTGCGCCTCGGCCACCGCCTCGTTCAGCTCCACGCCCAGCCCCGGTGCGGTCGGCGGGATGACGTAGCCGTCCTCCCAGCGGATCGGCGAGGTCAGGATCTCGCTGTGGAAGCCGCCCCACTGCAGGATGCTTTCCAGGATCAGGAAGTTCGGCGAGCAGGCCGCGATCTGCGCGTTGGCGGCACCTACGATCGGCCCGCAATAGAGGTGTGGGGCAATCTGCGCGTAGTGCGTCTCCGCCATCGCCGCGATCTTCTTTGCCTCCAGGAGGCCGCCGACGCGCCCCAGATTCATCTGCAGGATCGAGGCCGCCCCCGTCTCCAGCACGCGGGCGAACTCGTACTTCGTCGTCAGCCGCTCGCCGGTCGCGATCGGGATCGAGGTCCCCCGCGCCACCTGCGCCATCCGCTCCGGCATCTCGGGCGGTGTGGGCTCCTCGAACCAGAGCGGATCGTAGGGCTCCAGCTTCCGCGCCAGCCGAAGTGCCCCCGAGGCGGTGAACTGTCCGTGCGTCCCGAATAGCAGGTCGGCCCTGTCGCCCACGGCCTCGCGCAGCCGCTTCATGAAGGTCTCGGACAGCGCCAACCGCTCCAGCGCCGGCTGCCGCGGATCGAACGCCGTGTAGGGCCCGGCCGGATCGAACTTCACCGCGGTGAAGCCCTCCGCCACATACTCCGCCGCCCGCTTCGCCGACAGGTCCGGATCGGCGTAGATCGCGTCCGTCTCCTCGCCCTGCGGGTAGATGTAGGTGTAGGTCCGCAGCCGCTCGTGCACCTTCCCGCCCAGCAGCTCGTAGACCGGCTTGTCGACCGCCTTGCCCACGATGTCCCACAAGGCCATCTCGATCCCGCTCATCACCCCCATGAGCGAGGCATCGGGCCGCTGCGTGTAGCCCCGGCTGTGCACGCGCCGCCACAAGGCCTCGATGTGGAAGGGATCCACCCCGATCACGTCGCGCTCGACCACGTCGGCGATCATCCATGCCATGGTGTGCGGCCCGAAGGTGGCGGCGTAGACCTCGCCGTAACCGACGATTCCGTTGTCGGTGACGAGCTTCAGGAACACGAAGTAACGGCCCCCGAAGCCCGGCGGCGGGTTGCCGACGACCCAGGTCCGGAAGTCCGCGATCTTCATGCCCGCCTCCTCAGAGCTGGATCACGTGGCGCAGAGCCTCGCCGCGCCGGACGGAATCCAGCGCCTCGTTGATCCGCTCCAGCGGGTAGCGGCCCGAGATCAGCTGGTCGAGCTTGAGCCGCCCCTGCCGGTAGAGGTCCACCAGCATCGGGATGTCGACCGCGATCCGCGCCGAGCCCATCTTCGATCCCAGCATCCGCTGCCCGTAATGCGCGAAGTTGCCGGGATCGAAGGCGGTGCGTACGTCCGAGGCCGGCATGCCGACGATGACGACCGTACCGACCGGGGCGACGAGATCCGCCGCCTGCTCGAACGCCGCCTTCGCTCCCACCGTCACGAACACATAGTCCGCCCCGCGCCCGCCCGTCGCCGCCTTCACCGCCGCCACCACGTCGCCCTGCTTGGGGTTGGCGACGTGCGTCGCCCCGAACCGCTTCGCCGCCTCCAGCTTGTCGTCGGCGAGGTCGATGCCGAGGATCACCGCCGCCCCGGACAGGGCCGCCCCCTGCACGCTGTTGAGCCCCACCCCGCCGCAGCCGATGACGACGACCGTCGCCCCCGCCGGCACCCGTGCCGTGCTGGTCACCGCCCCCAGGCCCGTGATCACCCCGCATGCCAGCAGCGAGGCGCTGTCGAGCGGCACGTCCTTCGGGATCGCCACGATCTGCGAGCCGTGCACCGTGACGGCCTCCGCGAAGGCCCCCGTCCGCAGGCCCTGGGTCAGCGGCGCACCCGACGCATCCTTCAGCGCACTGGACCGGTCCAGCGGGAACTTCGTCTCGCACTGCACCTGATGGCCCTGGGCACAGTAGTGGCAGGTGCCGCAGGACCGGATCAGGGTCACCACCACATGGTCGCCCGACGCCACGTGCGTCACGCCGGCCCCGACCTCGCTCACCACGCCCGAGGCCTCGTGGCCGTAGACCGCCGGCAGCACGCCGCCCCAGCCGCCCGAAATATAGGTGAGGTCGCTGTGGCAGATGGCGCAGGCGGCGATCTTCACCGTCACCTCGCCCGGACCGGGGCCAGCAAGGTCGATCTCCTCGACGGTGAGCGGCGCCTGGAATGCGCGGCAGACCGCGGCCCTGATCCTCATGTCCTCTCCGATCCCGTATGTCGGCTCAAAACAGCCGCAGCCGTTCCAGCACATCCGCCAATCTCGCGGCCCAGATCTCCGCGGCTGCCCTGTCGGCGACCAGGTCTTGCCGGAACTCGACCATCAGGTAGGGCAGCCCGCGGGCGATCGCGTGGGCCGGGACCGTGTAGTCGATGGACAGGTCCAGCGCATAGGGATCGTTGTCGCCGACGACGAGGTCGGACTCCTGCCGTAGAGCCTCCAGCACCTGCGCCGAGACTGGATCACCCTCCGGCAGCCTACACACCGTGATCGCCTGCGGCCGCTCCGGCCCGTGACGCAACGCCCGCGTCATGGTGTGGATCGAGAGGAAGAAGCTTGGCCGGCGGTCGAGTGCCGCGTCGATCGCGTCGTGGTAGGGACGAAAGAAGAATTTCTGCCGTGCCTGCCGCTCGTCATCGCTGAGGCCCGCATTGCCCGGCACCTGCGTGCCGTCGCTGGTCGCGGTGATCGAGGCCGGGTCGTGAAGGTGGCGGTTGCAGTCGATGACGAGACGCGAATAGGCGCTGAGCAAGGCAGGTGCCGAGAAGCGCGCCGCCAGATGGCGGGCGATATCGGCTGCACCGATGTCCCAGGCGATGTGGCGGCCGAGATCCTCCGGCCCCAGGCCCAGACCGTTCAGCTTCTCGGGGATCGCCCGCCCCGCATGATCGGCCACGATGAGGAGCGGAACGGCCGAGCGACCGGCGACGGAGACGACGGCCTCAGGTTCGTTCCGACCGATCATCGCACCGCCCCGGCTGACTGGCCCAGATGCTACGCGGCTGGTCCCGACCACGAAATGGGGCAGTGCCGAGCTTGCAGTGACCCCGCGTCGTGACGAAGGTGAGCTGCAACGCTGGCGCATGGGAGAAGATGCAGGTGAGCGGCGGAGCAGCCGATGAGGGTCTCGTCTACCTCCTGTGGAGCGATCTCGTCGGCATCACCCGCTGCCGGGGCGTCCCGCGCCGCGACTATGAGCGCCGGCTGGAGGCGGGCCTCGGCTGGGCCTGCGCCGGGCAGGCGCTGACCCCCTTCGAGGACATCGTCGAAAATGTCTGGGGGCCGATGGATGAGGCCCGCCAGATCCCCGATCCCTCGACCCTCTTCACCATCCCGGGCGACACGGCCAACCCACCCATCACCGCCGTCATCTGCGACAGCCGGACCGATGTCGGCCGCGACTGGGACTGCTGCACGCGTACCTTCTACAGGCAGGCACTGGCCGACCTGAAGGCGCAGACCGGCCTCGATTTCGTCGCCACCTTCGAGCACGAGTTCCTGATCACCGGCGACTATACGACCCGCACGCCCTTCTCCTTCGCCGCCGTCCGCGAGCTGCAGCCGGTCCTCCTGGCCCTCGAAGCGGCCCTGACCACCGCCGGCGCCCCGCCCGAGACGATCGAGCCGGAATACGGCGTCGGCCAGTACGAGATCAGCTCGCCGCCGCGAGTCGGCATGGCAGCGGCCGACATGGCGCTGGTGACGCGCGAGACGATCCGCGAGGTCGTGCGCCGCCACGGCCTGCAGGCGAGCTTCACGCCGAAGCCGACGCCGACGTCCGTCGGCAATGGCTGCCACGCCCATTTCAGCTTCACCGACACCAAGGGCCGCAACCTTGCCCACGATCCGAAGGGGCCGCTGGGCCTTTCCGAGCTGGCGCAGCGGTTCTGCGCCGGCATCCTGGCCCATGTCGACGCCCTGGTGGCCTTCACCGCACCGACACCGGTCTCCTACTATCGTCTCGGCCCGCACCACTGGTCCTGCGGCTTCCGCGCGATCGGCCTGCAGAACCGCGAGGCCGCTCTCCGCGTCGTGCCCGGCGTGGCGGCGGACCCGGAGCGCCGACGCAAGTCCTTCAACATCGAGTTCCGCCCGATCGACGCCACCAGTTCGCCCTATCTGGCGCTGGGCATGCTGGTCCGCGCCGGCCTCGAAGGCATCCGGCGCCAGCTTCCCTTGCCGCCGCCCGTCGAGAGGGATCCCTCCGAGCTGAGCGCCGAGGAGGCCGCTGCCGCCGGTGTCACCCCGTTGCCGTCCAGTCTAGGGGCCGCCCTGGACGCGCTCGAGGCCGACGAGGTGGTAAGAGGCTGGCTCTCCCCGACGCTGCTGGCCACCTTCGTCGCGATCAAGCGCTGGGAGTGCCGCTTCCAGGCGACGGCCGCCGACGAGGACGTCTTCCGCCGCTACCGCGAGACCTACTGAGCCATGGCCCACACCGATTCTTGCGACCTCGCCGCAACCCGCATCAGCCGAGTGGACCAGCGCCCGTGACTCTCTCCCGCGAGATCCCCCTCCAGCCGGCGCAGTCGGCACTCCTTTTCATTGACGTGCAGAACATGGAAGTGACGGCCCGCCGGCAGGCGCCCGCCGAGAAGGACCGCTGGTACCTGGAGCAGCTCGACGGCACCGCCATCCCCAACATGCAGCGCCTGCAGGCCGCGTTCCGCCGCGGCGGGATGGAGGTGCTCTACTGCGTCATCGAGAGCCTCACCCGCGACGGCCGCGACCGCTCGCTCGACTACAAGATCAGCGACCTCCACGCCGCCAAGGGCTCCTGGGAGGCGAAGGTCATCGACGAGATCGCCCCAGGCGAGGACGAGATCGTCATTCCGAAGTCGAGCTCCAGCGTCTTCATCTCGACCAACATCGACTATGTCCTGCGCAATCTCGGCGTCCGCCAGCTCTGCATGGCAGGCCTTCTCACCGACCAGTGCGTCGAGTCCGCCGTGCGCGACGCCTGCGATCTCGGCTACCTCGTCACCCTGGTGACCGATGCCTGCGCCACCTACACGCCCGAGCGCCACGAGAACTCGCTCCGCGCGATCAAGGGCTATTGCCGCCAGCGCACCACGGCGGAGGTGCTGAGCGAGCTCGGCTGAGCGTGCTCAGTCGGCGTCCCCGCCCACCAGCACGCCGGCCTCGGGCAAATCGATCGTCGGCTCTTCGCGCAGGCGCTGCGGGCCCCAGGTGTTCCAGGCCCACTCGATGCTGAAGTCGTGGGCGATGTCGACCACGGTCTGCAGGCCGAGCAGCGTCGTCGCCTGGGGCAGGCTGCCGAGGGTGGCGTAGTTGCCGATGAAGGTCGGCACGGCCGCGGTCACCTGGTCGGCCGCCACCTTGATCGCGGTGAACATCTCGTTCGACATCTGGGCACCGACGACGCGTGGCTTGGTCGTCAGCAGGATGTCGCGCTGCGCGTCGAACTCGGCCTCGGTCAGCACACCCTTGGCCTTCAGCCCCTCAAGTTCCGCAAGACGGTGCTGCATCACCGGCGGGATCTGCGGGCCGGTCTCCGTCCACGGCATCGCCATCACCGCGACGCCGTCCAAGCCGTTGACGAAGCCGGCGCGCACGGAATCGCGCATGCCCGCCAGCCAGCGCGACAGCTCGGCCACCGGCGGCCGCGCCTCGGCCGGCGCCGCCGCTTCCTGCAGATCGGGATCGAAATGATAGCGGACGTCGGTGATGTCCTGCTGGTCGCTGAGGCGGTAGCCCGCCATGGCGAACTCGGCCGGCGGCGTCCAGCCGCGCTCCTGCGCGAACAGTGCGGCGGCCCGCCACGAGCCCGCCGTCTCCCGCGTCACCACGGGGCGAATCATGCCGACGAAGCCGCAGAAGGTGTGCGCCGCCGCGGCATCGAAATTGATCGCCAGCGCCAGCTCGCCGTCCTCGTTGATGCACTCCGACGCGGTGCCCCAACCCTCCTCGAGCGGCGCGAGGTTGCCGTTCGCGATGACGAAGGCGACGACGCGCGAGCCCTCGGTGCGCAGGAGCACCACGCTCTCGATCGCACCGTAGGGCTCCTTGCCGACCTGCTCCGCCTGCTCGAGGCTCCTACCGGCCAGCATCCAGGGGCCCTGCGGCAGCGGGATCTGCCGCCCGGCCACGGAGATGACGCCCTCGAAGGTCTTGCCGACATCGCCCGGCTCGGCCGCTCGGGCCGCCGTGCCGACAGCGATCGTGGCGACGAGCGACGCCGCGGCAGCGAGACACCGAAGGTTCATCTGCCGACCCCGCTCAGCCATCGATGCCGGCCGGCGGCAGGTCGACGACGAGGTCGCCCGCCAGACGCCGCGGCCCCAGCCGCTGCCACGCATATTCCTGGGCGGTGTAGCGCACCCCGTCGAGCACCTGGTCGAAGGCCCAGACCTGGGCCGCCCGGGTGACGTTGCCCGTGTAGAGGAAGTCGGCACTGAAATAGGAGATCGCACCGCTCACCTGGTCGGTGAGCGCCTTCACCGCGGTCAGCTGTTCCGCCGTCCAGCCCACGCCCGCGAGCGTGGCACTGAGGCGTGCCGCCGCCGCCTTCTGCGTCGCGAACTCGTGCTCCGAGATCGCACCTTCGGCCTTCAGCTCGTCGAGGACGGCCAGCCTGTAGGCCTCCTCCGGCATCAGGCCGGCGGGCCCGTCCGCCCACGGCATCGGCAGCGTCCCGGCCAGGGCCGCCCGGTTCTCGAAACCGAGCCGCACGGGGAAACGCAGCCGCGCCAGCCACTCCTTCAGATCGTTCACGAGATCCGCCCGCCGCGCCATGGCCGGGCTGGCCGGCGGCTCGCGCTTCGGCGCATCGTCGGCCCAGAAGGCGGCATGGTGTGCGAGGCCCTCGACCGTCGACCAGACACCACTGCTCGGGACGGTGCCGAACACCCTGGCCCGCGACCACGGGCTGTCCGCCCAGCTCGTCCTCAGGCCGGGTGCCACGCCCTGCAGGTCCGGATTGAAGTTGTACCGGAGGTCCAGGACGTCGGCCATGTCCGAGAACCGGAAGCCCGCCGTCAGCCACGTGGTCGGCAGCTGCAGCCCGTTCTTGCCGGCATACTCCACCGCATCGCGCCACGCAGCGGCGGAGCGGTCGTCGACGGCCGTCAGCGTGTGGGTGACGAACCCGCAGGACGCATGGCCCTCGGCCGAGTCGTAGGTGATGGCCGCCAGCAGCGCCTCGCTGCGGCACTCGGTGGCGATGCCCCAGCCGTTCTCGACGCCCACCACGTTGCGCTGCGCGATGACGAAGGCGGCGACGGTCTGCCCATCGAGCTTGAACAGGACGACGTTCTCAATCGCCCCATAGGCGAGGTCGGGACTGCCCGGCAGCTTGTCGTAGCCGTGCCCGGCCACCGTCCACTGCCCTGCCGGCAGCGGGATCTGCTTGCCGGCCAGTTGGATCTGCCCCTGGACGACATCCCCGGGTACGAGCTCTTCGGCAGGATTGGCGAGCGAAATGATCGGTGCGACACCGAGCAGCAGCCAGAGCGCGAATACTTTCGGAAGATCGGCGAGGGACACTCGACTCCGGCGCTGCGGGCTATCCATTCCGTCCTCTCGCTTTTCAACCCGCGCATTATGCGAGGTGCCCGAAGCGAGCGTCAACACGGGTTCGGAAATCGCGCAACGCGACCAGATCGCCACTTTTGTTCCTGCTTACCATGTGCTGCAACGGCAGGAACAGCGGCGGCTCTAGGGCACCCGGCACGGGTGCAGCGGCGTGCAGCTCGAAGTTTATATGGCTCGACTGTAACGCGAAAATCGCCGAACATTCATGTCGCGGCGCAGGGGTTGGGGAAGCCTTGGTGAGACGGTTCGCAGCGGTGGCATTGGCGGCGGTTGCGGTCCTGCAGCCGGCCCTGTCCATCGCCCAGCCGACGTCACCTGGCCCCTGGCGCTATGTCGCCGTCACGCCTGCGGGCCTCGGCTACCGCCCCTTGCCTCCTTCCCAACTCGTCAGTGACGAGCCTGCGAGCGAGGCCTTCACCGAACAGACCCGCGAAGGCATCGCCTGCCTGGTGACCGGCAGTGTCGCAACCGGCCTCGCCGTCGTCGCCGGCTGGCAGAACGTCACCAACCTGATGTCGGGCGGCATCGTGAACGCCACGACACCCGCCGCTGTGGGCCTGGCCCTGTTCGGCGTCGTGTTCGGCTCGTTCTGCGCCATCGGCCAGGCGCTGACACCCGTCTTCGTCAACGTTTTCGACCTGCCGCCGCCGTCTCCCGCGGAGCAGCAGCCTGCCGTGGCGTCGCAGCCCGCGGCACCGGGCGATGCCAGTGCCGACGGCAGCTGCCCGGAATGCGGGCCCGAGCAACGACTGACGATCGCCTTCGACGGCAAGCTCGACGCCCCCGCCCCGCAGGCGCCGGGCATCGCGGCACCTTTGGCCCTCACGCGGGGCTGCGCTTCCCAGATAGGACCACTCAGCCGGTACACCGGCGCCTGTTGAGCCAAGGAGAGAGGGAATGAAGTATCTGCCCTTCGCGTTCGCGGCACTGCTCGCCGCAGCACCGCTGGTGGCCCACGCGGCCACGCCGACGGCACCCGCCCCGAGCAAAGCCGCCGCGGACCTCGACGACGCCGCCGCGAAGGTGGGCGAAGCTGCCGACAAGGTCGGTCAGGCTGTCGGCGAGGCGCAGACCAAGGTCGCCGGCGCCGCCCCCAACTGGACCTTCGAGGACGTGGTCGGCGCCGACGTCAACGTCGATGCGCCGGTGAGCCCCTGGGCCATGGGCGTCGGTGCCCTCGCCGGCGTGGTCGGCTTCAACCTGCTCCAGCAGTACGTCGTACCGGGCTTCGGCGGCCTCGGCGGCACGTGGCTGGCCGAGACCGACATCGCCGCCAGCCGCATCTACGCGGTCGGCAGTGCCGTGGTCGGTGCCCTCGCCGGTCAGGCCGTCTACGACCAGGTCCGCGACAAGCCCTGAACCTCCCCCTCCTCTTCGCCCCGGGGCGTCGCCTGCCGCGAGGCGACGCCCTAGCTCGGGCCGTGCCGCCAGAAATGGTAGATCAGCCCGAGCAGCCCGATGGCCCAGAAGTTCAACAGGTTGACCAGCCACGGGCCGATGCAGGCGACATAGACCAGCGCCACCAGCGCCAGCACCATCAGGCAGAGATCGACCAGCGCCAGCACCATGGCGCGCCGCACCGGCACCATGACGAACGGCAGGATCAGGGACGCCGACGCACAGACGATGGCGACCACGATCAGCATGGCGAGGGGCCGCGACAGCTGATCCAGCGGCATGCCGATCGCCGGCCCCAGTCCGGCCAGCACCGCCGGGAAGCGCTCGAACAGCAGGGCTTCCCGCGTCAGGCTCCAGGGGCCGTCCGGAGCCAGGATCTCCCGCGCGTTCATCACCTCGAGGATCGGGCTGTCCTCGATCGTCGCGATACCCAGCAGCAGGCCGGCCACGACCGCCAACCACATCGGCCAGGCGAGCCGCCGCGACTCGGACTCCACGCGCTCGTCGATCGCGCGCACGACGATCGTGGCGACCGCCAGCGGCGCCAGCACGAGGGCCGTCGACAGCAAAGCGGAGCCGGTCGCAGCGACGATCGACTGGACGTACATGCGCCGAAGCATGCCGAGAGGCGGCACCCGTCCGCAAGATGGCGATTGCCCGCCCTCGCGCTGCTGTCATGTCTCGCCGCCCAATCGGCACCTCCGGGATGGGCCGCGGAGCCGGCTCCGGCCGCACCCTCCACATCGATACCCTGGTCCGGTGCCGACGGGACGGCGTTCCTCGTGGCTGTTCCCGAACGAGCGCTGGTCGGTTTCGCCGCAGACCGCTCGGCAGCACTCGCGAGAGAGCGCGACCGCCTCAGCCGGATCGGCGCGGACATGCTCGGCACCCAGTCGGGATCGCTCCTCGGGGCCCTGGTCCCCCGCGTCGATCTCTACGCCGACTGGGTCTATAGCTGGGTCGAGAGCTACGTCGCCGCGTTCCAGATCGTCGTCGCCGGAACGCGGAGCTGGATCGGCGACGCCGCCCAGGGTCCTCGTGCCGCCTACCGGACCGCGATGCAGGACCTCGCTCGGCAGCGCTTCGACTCCATGGTCGTCACGCCGACCGAGCCCGGGGCGAAACTGGCCGACGCCGTGACGCGCATGCAGTCGGTGGTGACCGACATGTGGGCCGACATTGTCGCCGCCGATCGCGAGCGCTGGAACGCGTTCGTCGCCCGTCAGGTGACCGCCGGCGCGGCTGTCGAGAGGATGGCGAATCCGGTCCAGGCCGAGCTGTGCGCCGCACCACCGCCCGTCGTAGCCGGTCTCGCGACCGACCCCGGTCCAGCTGTCACGGCCAAAATGGCGATCCCGACCGACCTCTACTTCTGGCGGGTCGCCCGCCCCTTCGCGACGCGTGCCACGGCACTCACCATGCGGGTGGCGTTCGGCGGGCTCTGGCTGACCGGCGGCGGTATCGGTGCGGGTGCTGCCACCGGCTCGTCCGCTTTGTCCTTCGGGCTGGCGACGGCGGCGGTCTGGTCGATCGACTACGCGCTCAATGTCGCCGACGCGATCCTGCATCGGGCCACGTTCGAGCGGGAGTTGATCGGCGCCATGGCTTTGGCGGTGGCCGCCGAGACAGCGTCGCTCCAGGGGCGCGTCGATGCCAGGCTGCAGGACGCCTTCACGCGGCTGGAGCACTGCCCGCCCGTAGGACCGCAGACGGCAGGCCTCGTATCGCAGTAGACCTCGAACCTCAGGTCAGCGTGGTGCGGGTGTGCAGCACCCCCGTCAGCCTTGCCGTCAGTAGCGAGTAGCACATGCCGGCCGTCATGGTGACGGCGACCGTCAGCATCACGGTGAGCTTGAAGGTCGTTGCGTTCCCGAGGTCGATGATGTCGGACTGGTGCAGCATCCAGGCGGTGGCGGCACAGATCGCCACCACGAGTGCGGACCCGCCGAAGCCCACGACGTCCCAGGTCTCCCACAGCAGGACCAGATAGATGCCGAGCAGGAGAAGCCCCAGCAGGATGCGCGGCAGCCAGGGCCCCGAGGTCAGCGCCCAGTGGTAGTAGGAGCGGCCGCTCGGATTGTAGGTCGCAAAGACGACGAACAGGCTGAGAAAGGCGCGCGACACCACGCCCGAGACGCCGAAGGTGCCGTTGCTCTTGATCCTCATGGACCTGTCTCGCCCACCTCAGAACGTCAGGGTTGCGCCGGCTCGCCGACACCACCGCGCGCCGACTCAAGGATCCGCCGCTCGCTTTCCGTCAAGGGACGGCCTGCGGCGCTCACGTGGAAGCGGATATCCGGCCACCAGCCGCGCTCGATGTCGATCGCGGTGATCCTGAAGTCCGTGTGCGGCGCCATGTCGAGAATGGCGCCGATGATCCGTCGATGCCGCATCGCCGTGGGGCCCGAGAAGCGGTCATTATGCGCTGCCAGGGCCGCCCGCACGCGCTCCAGATCCGCGGCCGAAGGCATCCGCTCCTGCAGGTAGTGATAGGTACTGGCGCCCGGCAGCCAGCCCCCATCGACCTCGATGCCGACCACCCGATATCCCGCGAGGTCCATGAGCGACAGGAATGCCTGATCCTCTTCCGGCAAGCGGTCGGGGAGATTGTCGGAGGGCTCGGGCGGTTGCCACCAGCCGGTGGCACTGTCGAGCGCCCGACCGGCCGCGTCCAGCAGGCCTGACCAGGCATGCCCCGCTTCGGCAGCCGTCGCCCGCGCGGTATCGCTCACGGTTGCGGTCGTCACTTCCGCCCGCGCCGAGGCGACGAGCACGGAGGCCAGGAGGGTGAGAGCGATCACGCCGACGGAGCGGCTCATCGATAGGCTCCAAGTGAGGCCAGCTTGGCCCGGAGTGCGACCCGGTCCGGCGCCGGAAGCGGCACCATGCCGTCCGCCGCCAGCGCACCTTCCGGTCCGAGGCTACGTTCGCCGGTCAGGGTTTGCGCCCCGTCCAGAACCATCCTACGGTCCTCGCCTGCCCCCGGCACCAGCACCATGGTCACAGGCAAAGCAGCGCCATAGGCTCCCGACGCCACCGCACTGAAGGTCGGCACCACCCCATCCAGCGCCAGGACCACGACATCGTCCGGCATGCGGTCGATCTCGGCGGCCGTCATGATCGCGACCGCAGCCTCGGGACCGCCCTTCAGCCAGTCCGCGACGTCGTGGATGTCGGTCCGTCGTGCCACGGCTGCATCGTCGCGCACCGCCGTGCACGCCTGGTGTCGCACGGTCGGGTCGTAGATCGTCCTGAACCAGGGATCCCGCAGGCACCCCGCCTCCAGAATCGTCGTCGAAAACAGCTTCTCCAGACCCGATCCTTCGCTGGGCAACAGGACACGGACAGGCAACGCCGGCAGGTCGGCGTCCACATCCTTCCACGTCGTCGGCGCGTCAGGTCCCCGCACCACGAGCGCACGGAACAGTTGGTCGCTGGTGAGGGAGCGAAGGCCGCTCTCGCCGCGGACGGCCAGATAGACAGCCTGCCGCCCGATCCTCATGCCCACGGCGGAGGGTGCGCAGGCGGCGATTTCCTCGCCCGTTGGCGTGCGCGGCAGCAGCGCAATGCCGCTGCCCGACTGACAGAGGGTCGGTAGTACATGCTCCGCGGCCGCAGACTGCCAGGGGCCGGCGACCGGCGGAGCGGCGAGTGAGGTGTCGGCGACGTAGACCGGTGACGCGATCGCCGGCGAGATCGCCAGCATCGACGCGACGGCGAGCCGCAGCATCACCCCGCCGCCATCTGCGCAAGGGCGCTGCCGAGGAGACGATCGACGCTAGCGTCCACGGCGAGACGCGTCTTCGCGGCGGCGAGCCACCCGGACACGATCGCCCGCGTCGGCGGGTCGAGTTGCTCCAGCGCGGAAACGGCTCCGTCGAGGCGGCCGCGATCGAGATCCGTCCGGGCGGCGGCAAGGATCTCGCGCCTCGGGTCGGCCGGCGCCGGCTCGGCCAGATGCACGGCCGCCAGCACGCTGTTCACGAGTTGACGACCCTGGGCTCCCGACCGGACCCCCTCGATCTGCGTCTGCAGCAGCGGCAGCAACCGCTCCAGTTCCAGCTCCAGGTCGGCGACGCTGGGCACCCCGGCTGCAGCTTGGGCGCTGAGCGTCGCCAGATCGTTCGCCGTTGCCTCGTCGGTTGGAATGAACCGTCGCGCGAGTGCGAGGTCCGTGGCGAAGGGATCGCTTGACCGTGCCCGCGCCTGCAGGCCGAGAAGCGCGACGCTGGCGGCCAGTGCACGAAGCTCGGCGATGTCGCCGGCCGGCGTCCCCTGCGTCAGCTTGTCCACCCGCTCTTCGAGCAGTGCGAGGCGCAGGGCCGTCCGGTCCGTCTCGCCCTTGAGCGACTCGACCTTCTTCGCGACCGGATCGCCTAGAGGCGGCTCGGGTAGCCGTAGCTCGCCGCCCAATCCCGCCGGCACCAGGGTCGGCTCCGCGGGTGGGGAAGCCACGTTAGGGCCATGCTGCTGTACCGGCGACAGGGCGCCGAGCGCGGCTAGCGAGACGAACAAGCCGAGACCGGCGAGCGGACCCCGCCGCAACCCCGTGCCGGCGGGGCGCGGCACGACATCGACCGTATCCAGGGACCGAATCCTGCAACTGTTCTAGACGTGCGGTTGAGTTACCATGGAATAGTGCGTGGCGCCACTCGGGGCGACCCGGTAAAGTCGGGATTGCCGGTCGCGTCGGGGTTGCAACACCCGAATGCGCCGGACCGCAAAGGGTATCGGATGGGGACGACGGTCGCGGCGGAGGCGCTGGGTGGGCTACGGCTCGGTGCCGTGGCGGCCTTGCTGGCCGCCCTGCCGCTCGGGCCGGCCGCGGCGCTGGCGACCGGCGAGGTCCGCACGCGCGACGTCACCCTGGCCGGCAAGACCGTGCCGCTGCCCGACGGCGACTGGATCGTCGCCGGCCTGAGCAGCCAGAACCTCGATCTCGAAGGTGTCGGCGCCTTCGGCGCGATCGAGAATGCGATCCTGTTCCACCGCGAGGGCGACCGCGTCACCGCCGTCGCCGAGATCAACACCAACGCCGTCCCCGTCGACGACGGCTGGGGTATCGCCTCGTCCTGCGTGCCGGGCGAGCAGTACCTTCTCGTCAACCGCTACCGCACCCGCTGGGACGACTCCTGCGTCTTCGTCGCCCCGACCTTCGCGCCAGCCGGCAACACGGGTCCGAAGGCCTGGGGCGAGGCGCAGCGCGCCGCCGCTCTCTCGGGCTGGTCCATGCCCGAGTTGTGGGTCACGGCGGGCTTTCGCGTCAGCGACCGCCAGGACGTTGTCGACGTCCGCTACCACTTCGCCCCCGAAGCACTCGGCTACACGGCCTCCAAATCCGGCATCGAGCGCACCTCGTGGCGCGCCGAGGCCCTCGGCCCGTCCTCGGCCAGGAAGGAAGCGGCCCAGGTGCTCATGGCCTGGGCCGTCGGCATGGACGACAGGATCGAGAACGGCCTGCGCGGCCTGCCCATGGCCCGGCTGCGCATGCCCCTTCGCGCGGCTTTGTTCCCCGGCACGCCGCAGCTCGACGCCAAGCTGGCCTCGCTCGAAGACCTCTACGCACAGGGCCGTTTGAGCGGCGCCGACCTCATCGCCCAGGAGCGTGCCGCCACCGTCGAGACCGCGCCACCGGCCCCGGTCGAGGACCCGCTGCAGCGCTCGATCGAGAAGAGCCTCTCCTACCGTCTCGTCGGCTCCGCGATCGACTACGCGTCGAGCCTCTTCACCACCGTCACCGCCCCGGCAGCCGGTTTCCTCGCCTCCGCCGGTGCCGTCGCCACCTCCGGCATCTTCGTCCTCAACGACCGCCTGTGGGACCGCGCCGCCAGCCCGCCGCCGACGAGCCCGCCGCCCGTGATCGACTTCGTCCATCTTGGGATGCCCGCCTGATGCGCGGCTTCCCCGTCCTTGCGGCCCTCTGCGCCGCCCTCTGCTGCTGGTCGGCGAAGGCCGCCGAGCCCAAGGTCGGCACGCCCGTCGAGACCGTCGTCGAGATCGCCGGCAAGCAGGTCCCACTCCCCGCCGGCCAATGGGTCGTCGCCGGGATCGCCGACACCGACCTCCCGAACGGCGATCCGGTCGGCGCCTACGGGGCCATCCGCAACCTCGTCCTGTTCCGCATCGGCAACGGCATCGTCGACACCGTCCTGGAGCTGAACGTCAACGAGCTTCCCGTCACCGCCGGCTGGGGCCTCGCCGGCGACTGCCTGCGCACCGATCTCGCTCTGGCCCTCGTCCGCTACCAGACCGGCTCCGACGCCTCCTGCCTCTTCGTCACCCACACCGTCGCCGCCGGCCCCGACCTGCCGGCCGCTTGGCGCCATGCCGCCGCCTTCGCCGCCGACGCCGATCTCGTCCTGCCGGTGATGTGGCTGACCTCGGGCCACCGCGTCGCCAACCGCCGCGACGTGATCGACGCCCGCTTCCACTTCGCCCCCGAGACGCGTGGCGTCCCGCCCGAGACCGCGACCCGCTGGGCCGACAGTGCCTGGCACGCCTCCCGCCTGACGCAGGATCCGAACCGTCTCGCGGCGGCCGCCGCCGTCGGCCGCTGGGCCCCCCTCTACCAGGGCTATCTCGAAGCGGGCCTCAAGGGTGTGATCGACCCCGCCCGCCTCGACCTGCCGATGCCCGGCACGGTGGAGCCCCAGGGTGTCGCCGGCCAGATGCGGGAGCGACTTGTGATCCTCGCCGGCCTGCGCCGGGCGGGTGTCCTGAGCGACGACCAGCTACAGCGCCAGCTGCAGAGCATCCGCGATCACGGCCCCACCTCCGGGCCGCCGCCCGTCGATGGCGGTGCCGTCGCCCTGCAGAAGGCCGTCACCTACCGTTCAGCCATGGCGCTGGCCGGCTACGGCCTCGGTCTGCTGGGCTTCGCCGAGGCTGCGACGGTATGGCCGCTCGTGCTGCTTCGCGGCGGGATCGACACCGCTACCTTCTACCTTCACGAGATGGCCTGGGGAAAGTACGGGACCCCGGCGGGACGCGACTCCGCCCGCCCGATCGATTTCGTCTACCTCGGCAGCGACGGCTGAGGGCTGGTGACCATGCTGCGGGAGAACGCATAGATGCTGGGCCTGGACACCCTGCTGGTGCCGCTCCTCACCGCACTCGCCGTCTTCGGGACGGTCGTCGTCCTCGACTCCCGGACGGTCTTCATCCGCAGCATGGATGTGCCGCCGATGGTGAAGTATGCGGGCTACGATCCCTACGTCATCGAGGACAAGATCAGCAGCAAGATGATCGACATCGAGCAGCAGGCCTTCGCCCGCAAATCGACGCGCAAGCTTGAGCTCGAGGACGGCGACAGCTCGATCGACCTGATCGCCGAGTATTTCGATTTGACGCCGCTGGTGCGCGCCTTCCAGCAGAGCGGCGGCTTCATCGCCTACGTCGTCGAGGGCTACATCACCAAGGCCGACGACCAGAACCAGCTGAAGCTGCAGATCACCGCCCGCGACGGCACCGAGACCGACGTCACGGTGGCAGCCCCCAAGGACAAGCTCGACGCGCTGATGGACGACGCCGCCTACGCGGTGCTGAAGGTGGTGGAGCCCGAGGTCGTCTGTGCCGCCAAGTTCCAGGCCGCCATCCGCACCAAGACCGCGCTCGACGAGGTCGAGGCCTGCATCCACGACTCGATGCCCGAGGCCGACGCCTCGAGCCGGATCTGGCTCACCAACCTCGCCGGTGTCGTCCGCTTCGTGCAGGGCGACCAGGACGGGGCGATGGAAGCGTTCAAGCGCGTCCTGAAGTGGAGCCCCAACTTCTCGCCGGCGCTGATCAATGTCGGCGTCCTCTTCGCCCTCAACGGCAACTATCAGGACGCCGTCCGCGCCTATGAGAGCATCTTCGCCGACCTGAACGACGGCGTCTCGGACGGCACCTACGCTGCCGGCTACGTCGCCTGGGCGCAGGCCCTGGCCGCCCTCGGGCGGCGCGAGGAGGCGATCGCCACCTTGGAGCAGGCGATCAGGGCCGACCACACCTACGCCGAAAGCTACCGCGTGCTGGCCGATCTCACGGACGATCCGGCCCGTGCCCAAGCGCTGCGCGAGCGGGCCGACGCGATCGCCCGCGACTACGACCAGCTCTACACCGAAAATCTCGTCGGGCCCGTGCTCGAAGCCGGTCTCGCCCGCATCCATCCCGCCTGAGCGTCGATCGAGGTCATCAGAGAAGGTGCCATGAGCAAGAAAGGCAACAAGGAGGCCGACGCCCCCGGCGCCGGTCCGGACGCCGCCGCCCGCTTCGCCGATCTGGTCGAGGTCCGCGTCCGCAACCGCGATTTCCTCAGCCTCGACGACGAGACGGCTCTCCTGGAAGAGGGGGTGAAGACCTATGGCCTGCCCCTGGCCCAGGCCCGCGGCATCATACTCGACGTCGCCGAGAACAACGACACCGCCCTCGCCCGCGAGATCGAGAAGGGTGTCGAGCAGTGGGTCAAGACCGCCGCTGGCCGGAACAAGAAGCTCGGCCGCAAGCAGTTCAACGAGATGGTCACCGCCTACGAGAACGGCTCCAGCCACGAGCTGTCGGCCGCCGACTGCCAGAAGCGCGTGAAGACGCTGATGGAGCGCAACGACGTCCAGCCCAAGCGCGCCGGCCTCACCATGAGCAAGCGCTGGTACAACAAGATCTGAGCTCCGGGCCGGACGGCGCGGTCCGTCGTCCGGCCGTCACCCCGCCAACCTCACGGACCCGAGGTCGACGAGCCCTTGTTGCTGGGCGCCACGATCGCGCAAAGCGCCTTGTTCGCCGCGGGCGATACGCAGCTCGGATTGCCGATCGCCGGGCCGCCCGTCTTCGCCCAGCCGCTCCAGGTCGACCCGTTGTAGGCGTTCACGTAGAGCGCGTTGTCGAGATTGGCGCCGATGGCACCGCAGATGAGTGTGCCGGCCGCCGGGTTGGTGCACCGGGCCTCAGACTGGCTGATGCCGCCGATATTGACCCACCCGGTCCACCCCAGGAGCCGCCAGGAGCCGCCGTCGAACTTGTTCACATAGATGGCGGACTCGGTCCCGCGGGCGAAGCAGGCGACCTTGCCGGTCTGGCCGAGGCCCGTGCAGGTCGGTGGCGTGTTGGCGGTACCGGACAGGTTCAGGACGGAAGTCCACGCCGTGCCGGTGTACCTGACGGCCGCCACGTTGCTGGCGTTAGCGAGAACGACGGTGCAGATCACGCCGCCATTGCCGTCGCCCGCACAGCCCGGTGCCGTCACGGTCGAGAAGCTGGTCGAGGCCGCAACCGAGCTGAAGGCACCCCATGTCGTCCCGTTGAAGGCACTCGCCGTCAGCCCACCGGTCGAGCTCCGCGCGGTGCACAGCACCTTCCCGGCAGCGAAGGAAGCACAGCTCGGTCCCGAGGCCAGCGTGCCGCCGACGACCGTGAGGGCACTCCACGCCGTGCCGTTGTAGCGGGTATAGGCGAGCTTGCTGTTGGCGTCCCTCACCCCGCAGACGACCCCGCCCGAACCATCCGCCGTGCAGCTGGGACTGGAGCCGACCACGCCGGCGAGGGCGGTCCAGCCACTCCAGGCCCCGGTACCCTTGCTGTTCACCACCAGTGTGTTGGCGAAGCCGCGCGCTGCGCAGACGACCGTGTTGGTGGCCGGCGAGGCGCAGGACTGATCGCCGATGATGGTCGTCGTGCCTTGCGTCGTCAGGGACGACCACGCCGCCTCGGCACCCGAGCTGGCACTCATCCAAAGCGCCACGCCGACGACTGCGGTCGGCCAGATCGATCTCATTGCACCATCCTCCCCCACCGCCCCCTGCGGGCGACTGCCGTTGACGGCTCGTTCAACGTGCGCGGCAGACGGCGCCGAGACTGTGGTAACCATCACAAGCCACCCGACACGCACGTAACGCGATATAGATTTCTTGTAGACTGTCACGCATGCGCCACAAGTGGCATCCATAATCGAGGCGTCGGGCTAACAGAGAATTAACCCGCATTGTTTCCGATCCCGCGCGAGGTGCCTCCGCTCTCGCCGTTCGCGCCGGGCACCGATCCAGGGCCCGGCCACCCGCGTACCGCGATCGTCCTTGACGCGAGCGCAGCGGTGACATCGCCATCAACCCCCTACCGAGGTGCGTCGGTCGCTCTCGGCAGCATGCACGGCAAAGAGCGCGCCATCGCGGCGCCGCTGCGGCGCGCCTTGGGCGCCAGCCTCATCGTGCCGTCCGGGATCGATACCGACGCCTACGGGACCTTCACCGGCGAGGTCGAGCGGTACGGCACCATGCTGGAGGCGGCCCGCGCCAAGGCGCGGCTCGCCATGGCGGCCACCGGCCTACCGCTCGGCATCGCCAGCGAGGGCAGCTACGGACCCCATCCCTACCTCCCACTCGTCGCCGGCGGCACCGAACTGGTCCTCTTCATCGACGACATCCGAGGCCTGGAGATCCGCGAAGCCCTCGTGGTGAAGCGAACGAACTTCGACAGCCAGGTCTGCGCGCCCGGCGACGACATCGAGGGCTTCCTGACGCGCGCCCGCTTCCCGACTCACGCGCTCGTCGTCCAGCCGCACGTCCCGATCGAAAGCAGGAACCTGATCGAGGCGGCCCTCTCGGCCGCCCCGCAGACGCTCCTCACGCCGGCGACGGCCCGGCACCCGGTCCTGTTCAAGGGCGTTCGCGACCGGAGCCATCTCCTCCAGGCGATCGAGACCGCCGCCACCCTTTCATTCGACGGCAAGGCACGTCTCGTCACCGACATGCGCGCGCATCTCAATCCGACCCGCATGGCGATGATCCGGACCGCCGCCACCCGCCTCGCCCGCCGCATCGCCTGCCTCTGTCCGGCCTGCGCCACGCCCGGCTTCGGCCTGGTCGACGTCGCCCGCGGCCTGCCCTGCGCCGACTGCGGAGAGCCCACATCACGACTGATCGCCGAGATCCACCGCTGCTCGGTCTGTAGCTTCGACAGGCAGGTGCCGCTGCGTCATGCCCCGCAGACCGCAGACCCGAGCTACTGCGACCGCTGCAACCCATAGGGTTTGTCTGTCAGGCTGCGACAACCGTTGGTGCGCCAATGTCAGGCAGAATTAAAGACATCGATGGTGGAGATCGTACAGTTTCCTCTACGCTCGTTCAGCATTTGCGAGTTCCGCTAGTGAGAAAGAAGCCGAACATTTGTTGTCGTGAACTAGACACTGATTTCCGCTATCGCAGTTATTGTTATCATCCAACCAGCATGATTTGATTGTCCGAAACTTTCATCTGTAAGTTATGTCGACAGTCTACGGAACCGTTGCGATCCGGACTCGTTCGTACGACAGGGTAAACCCTGAGGGAGCGCTGCAGATGGCGCGGCTTGGACCGCAGTTCGCGGGCGTCGCATGTCGCTGCTTCAGGGAAACGCAGCCGGTCGGTAGGGTCTAGGCCGAAACGACATGCACGGACTGACCCACGCATTGGCCCATGTCCATCTCGGTCCAGCCGCTGGCGATGGCGAGATCGAGGTTGCGATCGCGCGCCTGCAGCGGCGGATGCTGACCCGCAGGGCGACCGTACGCGATATTCGTGCGCTGGCCCACTTGCAGGCGCTTCGCACCACGAGGGGCACGACGAGGCTTCGCCGCCCTCGCGGATAGTCGCATCAATTCCTGCAGCGAGAGCGACGACCGTGGACCCGAGCACGGCATCGAGCCGATCCGCCGCTGAATCGGAAGCTACCCCACGCTCCCTCGGCACAAAGAAGCCTGGCGGTCAGAGGCTGCAACTCTCCAAGGATGTCCGGGCGTGGATACGCGCCGGCGCCCTGTTCGCACTCGTGCTGATCGGCCTCGCCTCGTGCACGGTGCTTGCCTTCAGCCTTTGAGGTGCAGCTAGTCCGGCAACCAACAGGGTCATGCACGGTGTGATCTGCCGACAGTTGCCCCTCTACTCCACCGACCCGGCATGTGCCGAGCCTGGTTCTTGGACCAGCCGCATTCGGTGCGGTTGATCCCCCAACGGCACTTGGCCGCCCGCTCGGCCACCCTCTTTTCCTCTCGCCCCCGATCAGGGCAACACTCGCTCGCGGCTACGCCTCTCCCGCCCTCGGACGCTAGACAAGTCACCCTGGCAGTACTTGACGGCACGACGGAGTAGGATTATGCTCCTTTCCATGGACGACCTGCCCTATCGCCTCGACCCCGAGTTCCGCGCCGGCCGCAACAAGCGCCGGTTCGTGCGTCTGCTGGCGTTGGGGGCCTCGGCGGCAAAAGCCGCGGCGAAGCTCAAGATCTCGGATGCCGAGCTCGACGCCTTCACCGCCGATCCGGACCTGCCGGACATGGTCGAGGCCTATCGCGAGATGTACGGCCGGCCCGAGGAGGAGGTCCTTCAGCGGCTGCGCGAGGTGGCGATCCAGGTTCTGCTCGAGTCGGTCGAGGAACGCGATCCCAAGGTCTGTGCCTGGTTCTTCCGCGAGCTGCAGCGCGGCCGCAATCCCTGCGTCACGCTGGCGAAGTCCGTCATGCGCGCCCAGGAACGCGCCCAACGCGAGGCTGCGGAAGCCGAAGCACCGAAGCCGCCGCCGAAAGTGAAGCGGGTACTCTACCCGCCGCGCGCCTACGACGACATCGAAGCGCTCCGCCACCGCATCACCGTCCGCCTCCGCGACCAGATCATCGTCGAGGCGCAGGCCAAGGCGCGGGAGGAAGCCGAGGCCCACGCGGCCGCAGGCGAGCCGCCGGCGCCGCGCCCTACTCCGACACCGCCGCCGGCCCTGACGCGCCGGCTGGAGACACAAGCCGAGCGCGACATCCGACGCGTGACGGCGAAGCTCCTCGGCAAACGCATCCGCGTCCGCGACCTCGACAGTTCCTGAGCGGTCGATCGACCGTCGATCCGCGACAAACGCCAACCTTCAGCCGATCGCCGTTCTCCGACCAGCCCCCAGCCGATCCAAGGCTGCCCGGGGCCGACACCGATTCCGCTCTTCCTCAGCTGATCCGTGGGGGTCCGGGGGAGCGCGGTGCGCTTCCCCGGCTTCGCCTACAGGACCCCGAAGCTCTCGAACACGTCACGCAGGCTGCGGCCGGCGAGGAGCTGGTCGCGGGTGTCGTTCTCGGCGGTTACTTTTTCCATGGCCTTGGCGAAGACCTCGGCGGCGGCGTCCTTCGGCACGACGACCACGCCGTCGACGTCGCCGAAGACGTAGTCGCCGGCGGCGAGCTCGACTCCGGCGCAGACGATGCGGCAGTCCTTTTCCATCATCTTGCCGCGGCCCTTGCTGTCGAGGGGGCCGATGCCGCCGTGGAAGCAGGGGAAGCGCATCTCGCGGATGCGGCGGACGTCGCGGACGAGGCCGTCGGTGACGCAGCCGACGGCCCCGCGGACCTGGGAGGCGGTCGTGAGCAGCTCGCCCCAGGGGGCGATGCGGTCGGTGGGACCGCCGCAACCGAAGACGGCGACGTCGCCCGGCTGGAGATCGTCGATAAGGGCGATCTCGATCTCGTAGGGGTTCTCGTCCGGGGCCACCTCGTAGCGCGGCATATAGAGGCCGGTGCGGGCGCGGCCGAAGAGGACGAGGCTCTCGTCGAGCGGCCGGACGAAGGGCTTCATCGCCTGCTCGTAGAGGCCCAGTCCGTCCATGACGTCCGAGAGGACGGCCGAGTAAAGGGTCTTGACGATCGTGTCGCGGTTCACCGCCAAGTCCGCCATGGGCTGTCCCCCTGATTCTGTGTGGATCGACGCTAGCGCCCCGAAGGCCGTCCGTCATCCCGGCGAAGGCGCATGGCCGGGCTCACGCGCGTCGGAGGTGCGGCTCCCAGATGTCGAGCCGGACGGTGTCGTTCGGGTGCCCCTCGTCACCCCAAAGCTCGCGGGCGGTGAAGCGGACCGTATAGAGGTGGCGGGGCTGCTCGCCCTTGCCCTCGGCGTTGGTATCCGGAAAGACGTGCGCCCCGTGCCAGCGCTCGACGGTGCCGCTGCGCCCGCGGGCGTAGCGCGGCAGGCGGGTGTGCCCGCGTCCGTTGGGGTTGCCGGTCAGCACCGCGTCGCCCGGCTGGAACGCAGGCGGGGTGCTGACCTCGCGCTGGTAGGACCGCCGCGTCCGCAGCTCGTGCGCCACCGCGTGTCCGGGCAGCGGCGGCGTCCTCCGCCTGGAGCCCCGTGCCGGGCTGCCGTCGGCGAGTTCGGCGGGGGTGATCAGGTGGTGGCGCAGGAGGAGCTGGACCAGCGAGCGGTACCACCGCTCGTAGTAGGTGGAGCGCAGATAGGCCGGCCCGGGGATGCGCTCGATCTCGTGCCGGTCCTCGTCGATCGACCAGGCACCCCAGGCGGCGGCCGCCATGGTCAGGGCGAAGACGCGGGTCTCCCAGGCGGCGTGGAAGGCATGGCCGCCGCCCCTCGGATCGACCGAGCCCAGGCCGTGCAGCCCGCCCATGTCGTGGACGCCGTTCATGCCAGCGCCCCCGGTGTCTTCACGACGGCCGTGCCCACCATCGAGTCGCGCGTCACCAGGGCCGCCAGCTGCTCCTCGCTCAGCGCCTCGGTGCCGGGCGGCCGCTCGGGCAGGACGAGGTAGCGGATCTCGGCCGTCGAATCCCACACCCGCACCTCGACCTCGTCCGGGAGATGCAGGCCGAAGCGCTTCAGCACGCCGCGCGGGTCGATCACCGCCTCGGACCGGTAGGCGGCGGACTTGTACCAGGCGGGCGGCAGGCCCAGCACCGGCCAGGGGTAGCAGGAGCAGAGCGTGCAGGTGACGAGGTTGTGCACCGCGGGCGTGTTCTCGACGACGACCATGTGCTCACCCTGCACGCCGCCATAGCCCAGCTCGGCGATGGCGGCCGTCGCGTCCTGCCGCAGCCGCTCCAGATAGTCGGGATCGACCCATGCCCTGGCGACCACGCGGGCACCGTTGCGGGGGCCGATCTGGTGCTCGTAGGCATCGACGATGGCGTCGAGGGCGGCGGCGTCGACCAACCCCTTCTCGATCAGCAGGGACTCCAAGGCCTTCACCCGCAACTCGATGTCGCTGGGGACGTCCTGCTCGTGGCGGTGATGATCGTGCGCGCTCATGCGGCAATGATCGGCAGTGCCCAACTCTCGTGCAAGCGCCTCATGCCCGGTGCGCCGCCACGCCGCGATGCAGGTCGCGCGGACTGATGTCGGCCAGCGAAGCCCAGCCGCAGAGCGCCATCACCCGGTCCAGCTCGCGTCGGTACAGCTCCAGCACCGCCCGGACACCGGCCTCGCCGCCGACCGACAGCCCCCAGAGATGCGGCCGGCCGATCAGGCACGCCGTGACGCCCAGCGCCCGAGCCTTGGCGATGTCGACACCCCGCCGGACGCCGCCGTCGAGCAGCACGGGAATGCGGCCCTCGACGGCTTCGACGACCGCAGGTGCGGCCTCGATGGAGGGTGCCGCACCGTCGAGTTGCCGCCCGCCGTGATTGCTGACGATGACCCCGTCCACACCCTCGGCGACGGCTCGCCTCGCCTCGTCGGGATGCAGGATGCCCTTCAGCAGCAGCGGCCCGCTCCAGAGCTTGCGCAGCACGGCGACGTCCGCCCAGGACGCCGAGGGATCGAGCAGCTGCGCCATGCGCGAGGAGAGCGTGCGGATGTCGTCGCCGCCTTCCGCACCGGCATAGTTGGCGAAGGTGACGTTGCGGTGCTCCCGCATCCGCCACAGCCACGGCACACGCAGCGCCATACCCAGTGCCGTCCGACCGGTGATGCGCGGCGGGATGCTGAACCCGTTGCGGACGTCGCGCTCCCGGTTGCCCAGCATCTGGTTGTCGATCGTGAGCACCAGAGCGTCGTAGCCGGCGGCTGCCGCCCGCTCGGTCATGCTGTGGGTGAGGCCGCGGTCGGTGTAGACGAAGACCTGCATCCAGCGCGGGCCGACACCCGTCGCGGCCAGGGCCTCCAGGGTGCAGGTCGAGCCGTGGCTGAGGCAGTAGACGGTGCCGGCGGCGGCGGCCGCACGGGCCGTCGCCAGCTCGCCCTCGGGCCAGAAGAGCCCGGCGAGACCGGTCGGCCCCACGAGCAGCGGCATCGAGAGACGCTTACCGAACAACTCGACTGACAGGTCGCGCTGGCCCGCCCCCTCCAGCGGCCGCGGCAGCAGCTCGATGTCGCCGAACGCCGCCTCGTTGCGGCGCAGCGTGCGCTCGTCCTCGGCGGCACCGTCGGCGAAGTCGAACACGGCCCGCGGCAGGATGGAGCGCGCCTTGGCACGGAACGCCGCCACGCTCGTCAGGCCACGAATGGCACGTTCCGACATGCTCCCTCCCCGTTTCGCCTCTTGCGGGCCGCACCTGCCCGGCGCACCGTTCCGCCCGTCGCTGCAGGGTGGGCCAAATGCGGCAGGATGAAAACGCACCGCGGCGCATCGCCGTTATCGGTGCCGGTGCGGTAGGTGCCAGCATGGGCGCTCGGCTGGCGCGCCCCGGCGACGAGCTGACCCTGATCGACATCTGGGCCGAGCACGTGGCCGCCATCAACAGCGACGGCCTCGTCGCCGACGGCGTGCCCGCACCGGTCCGCGCCAGACCCAAGGCGCTGACGCCCGACGGACCCTTGCCACGCGCCGATCTCTGCCTCGTCGCGGTCGACACCAACAATACCAGGGCAGCCGCCGACACTGCCGCTCGGATCCTGGAGCCCGACGGTTTGGCGCTCACCGTCCAGAACGGGATCGGCAACTTCGAGCTTCTGGTCGCGGCACTCGGACCGGGACGCGTCATCGGAGGCTCCACCATGTGCAGCTTCCGTACCGTCGGCCCTGGCCATGTCGAGCAGACCTATATCGGCCAGACCACGCTCGGCGAGCTGGACGGCAGCCTCAGCACACGGATTGAGGCACTCGCGGAGCGGTTCCGTGCCGCCGGCTATCCGACCGAAGTCGTCGCCGACATCACGCGGGTGGTCTTCGAAAAGCTGATCGTGAACGTCACGATCAATCCCATCACGGCCATCACCTGCCTGCGCATGGGCGAACTGGCGCGGCTCGAAGCGACACACCAGTTGCAGGACCTGCTGCTGGAGGAAGCCTTCGCCGTCGTCAGGGCCAAAGGCATTCGTGTCGACGAGGCGGGCCTCGTCCACAAGATCAAGCGGCACTGCCGGCTCAAGTACAGCAAACCCTCGATGATGCAGCATGTGGAAGCCGGGAAGCGGACCGAGATCGACGCCCTCAACGGTGCCCTCGTCCGCATCGCCGACGAGGTCGGCGTACCGGCCCCGACGCACCGCGCCGTGACGATGCTGGTCAAGGGCGTGGAAGCCGCCAACATCCGCCGCGTCCATGCGCCCGATACTGACTGGGTGGCACTCGAAGCCGCAGCCGAAGCCGAGGAAACGCGATGATCGAAGAACCGCCGCTGCTCACGGTCGCCCGTAATCCGGCCCGGCTGTCGCCGGAGCGGATCGCCTATTTCGCGGACGCGATCACCGGCTGGCTCGCCGACTGCATGAACGGTCGCGGTGCCATGGACGCCGGCATCAAGCCGGTCGCCCCGGAGCGTCCGGACATGTCGCGCTTCGTGGGCTCGGCATTGCCCTGCCGCTGCGGCCCGGACGACAACATGGCGCTGGTTGCGGCCGTGCAGTTGGCGCAGCCGGGCGACGTCATCGTCGCGGCGACGGACGGTTTCACGGGCTCGGGCATGCTGGGCGATCTCGTCGCCGGCATGGGCCGGACCAAGGGTGTGGTCGCCATCGTGACCGACGGTGCCGTGCGCGATCGTGCCGGGCTCCTCGCCGTGGGCCTGCCCGTCTACAGCCGGGCGCTGACACCCAACAGCTGCGTGCGCTCAGGTCCGGGCACGGTAGGGTTGCCGGTGATCGCCGGCGGCTTGCCCGTGGCGGCGGGGGATCTCGTCGTGGGAGATGCCGACGGGGTCGTCGTGGTGCCGGCGGGTCGCATCGACGAGGTGGCGAAGCGCCTCGTCGAGGTGCGCGCGGCGGAGCAGCGGGCCGAGATCAGGGTGGCGGGGGGTGCCACCACCCTGCCCGATGTGGAGGCGATCCTGGCCTCCGATCGTGTGCGCTGGGTCGACTGAGCTAGACGGGCTTCAGCTTCTCAAACAAAGCGGCGTTCGGGCAGAACTCGTCCGGATCGACGGCGGCGACGCCATCGAGATAGCCCTTGCACATGTCGAGGTCGGCGCAGTTCACGCAGCGCGTCTCGGCCTGCAGCAACTCGAGTGCCGCCTGCGTGCGAAGCTGGTCCGCGGTCAGGCCGAAGCCCTGGACCATGGTGCCGAGATACGCCTCCACGCGCTCGCGCACCGAGTGGGCCTCGGCTGGCGCGTAGCCCAGGGCCTGGATCCGCTGCTCCAGCCCGTCACCGTCCACCTCGAGATGGCCGTGCCCGACATGGTCGCATCCGGCGCCGCAGCCCCGATCGCTCTTCATGAACTTCTCCTGGCCCAGTTCCCGAGCCAGCGCTATCGGACCCCTGTCCGGTCGTCCATGACATAGATCAAAGGATTCCGCGCCTTCGCGGTTTTCGCTTCAGATTCGGATCAGGCGTGCGACTAGGACGCAGACGGCAGCGCTTCCCAGTAGGATCAGGGCCACGAGCGCGTTGATGTCGGGCGTGAAACCCGTCCGCATCATGCCCCACAGGCGCAGCGGCAGGGTGCTCTCCGTGCCCGTCACCAGCAGCGTGATCAGCGTCTCGTCGAAGGACAGGGCGAAGGCGAGGACGGCCGCCGTCGCCATCGCCGAGGCCAGATGCGGCAGCAAGACGTAGCGGAACGTCCGCGGAGCGTCGCCGCCCAGATCGTAGGACGCCTCGATGAGGCTGGGGTTCAAACTCTGGAGCCGCGCCAGCACGATCTGGTGGACGAGTGCGAGGACGAACACCGTGTGCCCGATCATCACGGTGAAGAGCGAACGGGGGATCCCCACCTCGCGGAAGAAGATGAGGAGCGACAAGCCGGTGACGATCGGCGGCAGGACGAAGGGCAGGAACACGATCGCCTGCAGGACCGCCCGCGGCCGGCCCGGATGCGCGTTGTACCAGAAGGCGATGAGCGTCCCGAGCACCAGCGAGGCGACGACGGCGACGGCACCCACGAGCATGGTGTTGCCCAGAGCCTCGATGATGCCGCGGTTGTGGAACAGCGCTCGATAGGCCTGGACGCCGAATGTGTCCCACTGCACCCGCCCGCCCTTCATGTCGAAGAAGGAGACGACCACGGTGAGGAGCAGCGGGCCATAGAGGACGATCAGGGCCAGTGCGGCGACGACCCGGAGGGCGAGCCGCGCGTACCAGGGCAGGATCACGTCGAAGCCCCACGCACGCGGCCGAACACGGTGGCGAGCCAGAGGACGGCCAGAACCGCGACCGTCATGACGACGGAGAGTGCCGCACCGAACGGCCAGTTGAAGGCGAGCCCGAACTGCGAATAGACGATCCGACCGAAGGTGATGCCGCTCGTTCCGCCGACCATCTGCGGCGTGACGAAGTCGCCGAGGGCCAGCACGAAGGTGAACGAGGCGCCGATGACGGCACCCTGGCGCGACAGCGGCCAGACCACGCGGCGGAAGGTCTCCCAGGCGGTGCCGCCGAGATCGGCCGACGCCTCGTAGAGGTTCTTCGGGATGCGCTCCAGGGCGACGAAGATCGGCAGGATGGTGAACGGCAGCAGCAGCATCGACAGGGTGATCAGGACGGCCGTCAGGTTGAACAGGAGGGCATCGATCGGGGTGTCGATGACGCCCAGCGCCATCAGCCCGCGGTTCAGCCAGCCCTGCTGCCCCAAGATCGCTCGGATCGCGTAGATCTTGATGATGTAGCTCATGAGAAGCGGCACGGCGAAGGCGAGCGTGAAGGCGAGCTTGCGCCGGCCGTCGAGCGAGGCCAGCCAGATGGCGCAGGGATAGCCCACCAGCAGCGTGATCGCCGCCACCTCCGCCGCCAGCAGGCAGGTGCGGGCGAACACCGGCAGGAACACGCCCTCGCCGAAGAACCTCGCATAATTGGCGAGACTCAGGTCGCGGACGACGTCGGAGCCTTCGACGCGAAAGAAGCTGTAGGCGAGAAAGGCGAAGAGCGGCAGGGCGACGAAGACGACCGGCGGCAGCCAGGCGGCGGCCAGCCAACCGGCGCGCGCGGCAGGGTTGCCGCCTCTCATTCCCTCACCGGCCGCGCGTCGGCGGCCGCGAGACCCAGCGTGACCGAAGTGCCCGGCGCGAAGCCCGCGCCGGCGGCCCGGCTCGGCAGCTTCGCCTTCAGCGGCACGTCGCCGACCGTCAGGTCCAGCTGGAACATGGGCCCGGCGAACTCCACCTCCCTGACCCGAGCCTCGAGGCGGTTCTCGCCCGCGCCGTCGATGTGCAGCGCTTCGGGCCGGATCATCACCTGTACGGTATCACCGTCGGCGAGATCGGCGCGGTCGGCGCAGCGGATGGGTCCGAGTGCCGTCGAGACGATCCTCACCGTCCCTTCGCGCCCCGCGACCTTGCCGGGAATGAGGTTGGCGTCGCCGAAGAAGCGCGCGACGTAGACATCGTCGGGCTGCCAGTAGATCTCCTCGGGCGTCCCGAGCTGGACGATGCGGCCGTGGTCCATGACGCAGATCCGGTCGCCCATCGAGATCGCCTCCTCCTGGTCATGGGTGACGAAGAGGAAGGTCGTGCGGATGCTGCGCTGGATCTCCTTCAAGAACAGCTGCATCTCGCGGCGGAGCGCGGCGTCGAGCGCGCCCAGCGGCTCGTCGAGGAGCACGACCCGGGGTTCCAGCACGATCGCCCGGGCCAGGGCGACGCGCTGGCGCTGACCGCCCGACAGTTGCGCGGGCAGGCGATCGCCCAAGTTTTCGAGGCGCACGAGCCGGAGTGCCTGCGCGACCTTCTCGCGCGCCTCGGCCTTCGGCGTGCGCCGCATCAGCAGGCCGTAGCCGACATTCTCGGCCACGGACATGTGCGGAAACAGGGCGTAGTCCTGGAACACCGTGTTGAACGGCCGTCGGTTGATCGGCACGTCCCGGATCGAGCGCCCCTCGAAACGAATGTCGCCCTTGCTCGGTGCGGTGAAGCCGCCGATCAGGCGCAGCACCGTCGTCTTGCCGGAGCCTGAGGGCCCGACGACGATGAGAAACTCGCCGTCGCGCACGGCGAGGTCCGTGGGTGCCAGCACCCGGACCTCGCCGTAGCTCTTCTCGACCTGAACGAGCTCCAGAACGACCGGCGGAGCGGACCCGCTTATTGGGCTGCCGCCTTCACTTCGTTCCACAGATCGCTGCGCTTCTGGAAGTCCTCGACCGGCAGCAGGTAGACGAACTTGTCGTTCGCCCCCGCACTCGCCAGCGGTGTCACCGTGTTGCCGAAGCCGTTCCGCTTCGTCAGCTCGTCGGAGATCTTCTCCTGGATGACGAAGTTCACCCACTTCTCGGCGAGATCGGGGTTCTTCGCCCCCTTGCTCAGCGCCCAGGTGTCGAGCCAGGCGAGTGCTCCCTCCTTCGGCACGACATAGGCGATCGGCGCACCCGCGTCCTTCATCAGCTTCAGCTGCTGCTGGCCGAAATTGGCGAAGATCAGGGCGACGTCATTGTTGTTGTAGATCTGCAGGGCCTCGTCCGAAGACTGGTAGTAGCTGAGCGCGTTCTTCTGCAGGTCGATCAGCTTCTGCTTCAGCTCCTGCAACTGGGCGTCGGTCAGGTTGAACGGGTTCTCGATACCCTCGGCCAGCGCGGCGAACGAGAAGTTGTGGGCGCTGGCATCGTAGAGGAGCGTCTTGCCCTTGTACTTCGGATCCCACAGCACGTTCATCGAATCGGGCGGCGGGTTGACCTTGTTGGTGTCGTAGATGAGGCCGATCGAGTCGAAGGCGAACGGGATGCCGTACACCTTGCCGTCGCGCTCGACGCCGCGGACCTGCGACAGGTCGCGGAACTGCGGCAGCGTCTTCTGCTGGTTCGGCAGCTTGCTCAGGTCGTGCGGCACGGCGAGGCCGGCGTCGATGTAGCGCTGCAGTTCCGAGGTGTTGACGGCGAAGAGGTCGAAATCCTCGCCCTCGGAGCCCTTGATCTTGGACCAGATCTCGTCGTCGGTCTGGGCGTAGACGACCGACACGTCCGCACCCGTCTCCTTCTCGAACTCGGCGACCCAGTCGTCGTCGGCATAGCCCTGCCAGGCCAGGATGCGCAGTTCCTCGGCCGCCGCCGGGCCGCCCGTTGATCCGATGAGCAGTGCCACGGCACCGGTGGCGGCGAGCAACAGCCGCCGCGTCGTTCTCGTCAGCATTCGTCCTTCCCCCTGGTTCAGATCCAGCCTGCGTCGACGATGAAGTTCTGGGCCGTGCACATCCGCGAATCGTCCGCGGCGAGGAACAGCACCATCCGGGCGATGTCGGCCGGCTGCACCTTGTCCTTCAGGCACTGGCGGCGCGCGATCTCGGCCTCGCCCTCGGCATCGAGCCACAAGCGCATCTGCCGCTCGGTCATCACCCAGCCGGGAATCAGCGTGTTCACCCGGATGCGGAACGGCCCGAGGTCGCGGGCGAGGCTGCGGGTCAGGCCCTCGACCGCCGCCTTGCAGGTGGCGTAGCCCGGATAGCCGCCCTCGCTGGCGTGCCAGGTCATCGAGCCGAAATTGACGATCGAGCCGCCGCCCAGCCGCTTCATGCCGGGGATGACGGCCTGCGCGGCGAAGAACTGGTGCCGGAGATTGGTCGCGATCCGATCGTCCCAGTAAGCCGGCGTCACGTCCTCGATCCTGTGGCGGTCGTCGTTGGCAGCGTTGTTGACGAGCACGGCGACCGGTCCATCCGCGGCTTCGACGGTCGCCACGGCCGCTTGCAGGGCCGCGATGTCGCGCAGGTCGCACGAGACAAAGCGAGTGCCGTTGCCCAGGCGCTCCGCCAGCGCCTCGCCCGCCTCGCGCTGCAGGTCGAGGAAGGTGACGCGCGCCCGCTGCCGACAGAAATGCTCGACGAGGCTGGCGCCGATGCCGGAGGCACCGCCGGTGATCAGCACCGTCCGGCCGACGAGGCTCGGATAGGCGGCGTCGCGCGCTTCGGGTGCCAAGGGTGACCCTCTCGACGGGGCTTCTCCCCGCCTGCCTAGCGCCAAATCCGAGGGGCCTACAAGCCGGGTAGCGGGATACGCTCCATGTCGCCCGGCACGGCGTCGAACCGCCCGGCCTGCCAGTCGGCCTTCGCAGCCTCGATCCGGTCGCGCCGGGAGGAGACGAAGTTCCACCAGACGTAGCGGGGGCCGTCCATGGGTGCCCCGCCGAGGAGCAGGAAGCGACTCGCGGTCATGGCCCTGATCGTGATCTCGTCTTCGGGCCGGAGGATCAGCAGTTGTGCCGGGCCGAAAGTCTGACCGCCGATCTCGATCTCGCCGCTCACGGTGTAGACCGCCCGCTCCTCCTGCTCGGCTGGGAAGGGCAGCACGGCGCCGGCCTGGAGCGAGGCGTCCGCATAGACCGTCTCGGAGAAGACCGGCACCGGCGAGCGCTGGCCGAAGAGGGAGCCGGCGATCAGACGCACGTCCTTCCCCTCGCCGCCGATCACCGGCAGGCTCGCCTTCTCATGGTGCGCGAAACCGGGGGCCGTCTCCTCGGCCGACGACGGGAGAGCTACCCAAGCCTGGATGCCGTAGAGCGCACCCGGTCGTTGGCGATCCTCCTGCGCCGTCCGCTCCGAATGCGCGATGCCGCTGCCGGCGGTCATCCAGTTTACCGCCCCGGGCTCGATCGGCTGCACCGTGCCCAGGCTGTCCCGGTGCATGATCCGGCCCTGGAACAGGTAGGTCACCGTGGCGAGGCCGATATGCGGGTGCGGCCGCACGTCGAGACCGGCCCCCAGCACGAACTCCGACGGCCCCATCTGGTCGAGGAAGATGAATGGGCCCACCATCTGCCGTCCCGGCGACGGCAAAGCGCGGCGTACCTCGAAGCCACCGAGGTCGCGCACCCGCGGCACGATGACGGTCTCGACGGCGTGCGGTGCGGGCGCCATCGCTCCCGGCTCGTCGCAAGGCTGCCAACTCATGCCGTTCTCCTCGATGGTGCCAGCCAATGGGTCACGATCGGCTCGGTCCCGGGCCGCAGCAAGTCCCGGATGCGCGCCTGGATCTCGGCATCGCCGCGGGTCACCCGCGCATGGTGGCGGCGATGGTCGAGCCAGCTCTCCTCGACGAAGTGCTCCAACCAGCGCCCCGGGTCGGCCGCGTCCTCGAACAGGCCCCAGCTCACGGCCCCGTCGCGGCGGCGCTCGCGCCCGAGATCGTCCAGTGCGGCGACGAAACCCGGCGTCGCACCCTCCGCGACGCGATACTCTACGGTGACGATCACGGGACCGCGCGTGTCGGCATCGGCATGGGCGAGCACCGGATCGGCCCAGTGCTGGGACGGGCTGAGGTCGAGATCGCCCGTGCCGCCGACCCGCAGGCGTCGGCCGACGAGTGCTCCGGCCACGGCCAGCACCGCGGCGACCAGAAGGGTGGTCCGCACCGAGGTCTGGCTGGCGAGTTGGCCCCAGATCAGGCTGCCGGCGGTGAGGCTGCCCATCATGGCCATGAGGAAGAGCGAGAGGCCGCGGGCGCGCACCCAGTCAGGCAAGGCCGACTGCGCCGCCAGACTGAGCGTCGGCAGCACGGCGATCCACCCCAGCCCGGCACCGAGGCCCGCCGCCATGACGCTCGGCAGGTCGTGGACGAGCGCGAACACGATGAGTGCCAGTCCGATCAGGACCTGCCCCCAGAGCAGCTTGGCGTCGCCGTCGAGCCGGTCCTTCAGCTTCGGCAGGAGGAACGCGCCGGCCAGCGCGCCGGCACCCACGGCCGTCAGCACGAGCCCGTAGCTCCCGGGGCCGAGGCCCAGGTCGCGGCGAACGAGCAGCGGCAGCAGCGCCCAGATCGCACTCGCCGGGATGAAGAAGAGGCAGGAGCGGGCGACGGTCAGCCGGAAGGGCGGGCTCGCCTTAGCATAGCGAAGGCCGGCCCGCATGGCGCCCATGAAGCGCTCGGCCGGCAGGGCACCGGCCGCCGCAGGTGCGGGTCGCCAGGACACAAGGGCGGCGATCACCGCCAGGAACGAGGCGGCATTCAGCAGGAACGACCAGCCGGCACCCAGCAGCGTCACCAGCACGCCGCCGACGGCAGGTCCGATCGCCCGGGCGAGGTTGATCCCGACCCCGTTCAGCGTGATCGCGGCCGAGAGCTCCGATTTGGGTACGAGACCCGGCACGATCGCCTGGTAGGCCGGTGCCGAGGTGGCGGAACCCACACCCATGACGAAGGTGGCCGCCAGCAGGATGCCGGGCGTGGTGAAGCCGGCGATGGTGCAGAGGGCGAGCAGGGTCGCCGTGATCCCCATCGCCAGCTGCAGGCCGATCAGCAGCCGGCGCCGGTCGACGAGGTCGGCCAGGGCACCGGCCGGCAGGGCCAGGAGGAAGGCCGGCAGCGTGGTCGCCGCCTGGACCAGGGCCACGAGCATCGGCGAGGTGGCTAGCGAGGTCATCAGCCAGCCGGCCGAGACGTCGTGGATCCAGGTGCCGATGTTGGAGACGAGGGTGGCGATCCAGAGCGCCCGGTAGACGGGCAGGCGCAGGGGCGACCAGGCCGAGCCGGTGAACCGGTCGCCGCCCTCGCTCATCGCTTCGGCTCGACCCAGCCGCGCTCGAAGGAGCGCAGCGTGCCGCGCTCGCCCAGCACCATCAGACCCAGGAGGCCCCCGCAGATGGCGAGGTTCTTCAGAAACTGGATGCGCTGCAGGTCCAGCATCTCGGGCGGTGCCTCCCAGAAGCGGTGCGCGATCAGGGTGGCCAGCATAGTGAAGACGATCAGAGCCAGTGCCGCCAGCCGGCTGCCGTAGCCGGTGACGAGGATCGTCGCGGCCAGACCCTCCACGACGATGCCGGCCCAGCCGGCGATCTGGGCGTAGGGCACGCCGCCCTGGGCCAGGCCGGCGATGAAGGCATCGGGTGCCGAGACCTTGCCCACGGCAGCGAAGATGAAGAGCGCTGCCACGGCCAGCCGGGCCAGGAGCAACGCGTAGCGGTCGCCGAGCATTCCATTCCCCATCCTTGTGGTGGGCTCAGAATGCCCAGCAGGAGCAGCCCATGGCACCCCAAAAACCGCGCAGGTCGGCGACGTCCTCGCGGAGATGCAGTGCGGCGGCGTGATCGTGGCCATGGACGCCGCAGCCCTGGTCACAGGCGCAGGGCGAGATCGGTGCCGCAGATGCGTGCTGGTACCCGCCGAACCGCCGGACCGGCGACCAGTCCGGCATGGCGGGCGGGAGCACCGGCGCCAGCGGCCGATAGTCGCCCTCGCCGTGCACGACCTCCCCGCCGACCAGCGTCAGGACCGAGGTGATGTGGGCGATCTCAGGCTCCGGCACCGCCATGTAATCCGCCGAGAGGACGGCCAGATCGGCAAGTTGGCCCAACGCGATCCGACCCCTTTTGCCGGCCTCGTTCGAGAACCAGGCGTTGCTCTCCGTCCAGAGGCGCAGGGCCGCCTCGCGGTCCAGCAGGTTCTCGCGCGGATAGAGCGCCATGCCGCCGACGGTGCGCCCGCCGACGAGCCAGGCCAGCGACACCCACGGATTGTAGGAGGACACGCGCGTGGCGTCGGTGCCTCCCCCGACGGGCAGGCCCGCCGCCAGCATCCGCTTGATCGGCGGCGTCGCGACCGCGGCCGCGGCCCCGTAGCGCTCGACGAAATACTCGCCCTGGAACGCCATCCGATCCTGCACGGCGATGCCGCCGCCCAGCGCCGCGATCCGGTCGATGTTGCGCTCGCTGACCGTCTCCGCATGGTCGAAGAACCAGTGCAGCCCGTCGAACGGCTGGTCGCGGTTGACCTTCTCGAACACGTCGAGCGCCCGCGAGATCGATTCGTCGTAGGTCGCGTGCAGCCGCCATGGCCAGCGGTTCTCGACGAGGTGGCGGACCACCGGCTCCAGCTGGCTCTCCATCGCCGGGTCGAGATCCGGCCGCGGCTCGCGGAAATCCTCGAAGTCGGCGGCGGAGAAGACGAGCATCTCGCCGGCCCCGTTGACCCGGTAGAGATCGTCCCCCTGCCCCGGCCGCACCATGCCCGTCCAGCGCTGGAAGTCGGCGAGTTCGCCGCCCTTGTTCTGGGTGAACAGGTTGTAGGCGATCCGCACCGTCAGTTCGCCGTCGCGGTGCAGTTCCTCGATGATCGCGTAATCGTCGGGATAGTTCTGGAACCCTCCTCCGGCATCGATGGCACCCGTGACGCCGAGCCGGTTCAGCTCGCGCATGAAGTGCCGGGTCGAGTTCTTCTGGTAGTCCGGCGGCAGTTTCGGGCCCTTGGCCAGCGTGGCGTAGAGGATGAGCGCGTTGGGCTTCGCCAGCAGCAGACCCGTCGGCCGGCCCGATGCATCCCGCTCGATCTGCCCGCCCGGCGGCTCGGGCGTGTCGGGCCCGTATCCGCAGGCGCGCAGCGCGGCCCCGTTCAAGAGTGCCCGGTCGTAGAGGTGGAGGATGAAGACCGGCGTGTCCGGGGCGACCGCGTTCAGCTCGTCCAGGGTCGGCAGTCGCTTCTCGGCGAACTGGTGCTCGGTGAACCCGCCGACGACGCGGACCCATTGCGGCGGCGGGGTCACCGCCACCTGCGCCTTCAACATGGCCATCGCGTCCGCGAGCGAGGCGACCCCGTCCCAGCGCAGCTCGAGATTGTAGTTCAGCCCGCCGCGGATCAGGTGCAGGTGGCTGTCCACTAGGCCAGGGATGGCGCGGCGCCCGCCGAGATCGATCGTCCGAGTGGCCGTGCCGGCGAGCTTCATGATGTCGGCATCGCTGCCGACCGCCGTGAAACGGCCCTCGGCGATGGCCACCGCCGTGGCATCGGGCGAGGCCGGATCGAGCGTTGTGAAGCGCCCGTTGCTCAGGATGAGATCGGGTTCCAAGGTCTCTCCCCTGCCAGGAGTGCCGGCCGCGACGAAGGCGCCGGCGGCGAGTGCCCCGAGGGCGCGCCTCGTCGCGGACACCGGGTCAGCCCGCTTCTGAGGCGTGTTCGCCCAGGATCGACTTGGCGTAGATGATGCCGAGGCCGTAGGCGCCGCCATGCAGCTTGGCGATGCCGTTGGTCATGTCGTAGGTCGCACTCCGCGCCCAGTCGCGCTGCAGCTCGAGCAGGTACTGGAGCGAGGTCATCGGCCGAACGCCGGCTTGGATCATCCGCTCCATCGCCCGCTCGTGCGCCTCTTCCGAGACGTCGCCGCAGGCGTCGGCGATCGCATAGACCTCGAAGCCCTGGTCGATCGCCGACAGCGTCGGACCGACGATGCAGACGCTGGTCCACAAGCCCGCGAAGACGAGCCTCGGCTTGCCGATCCGGTTCACCTCGTCGATGACCTGGGCGTCCTCCCAGGTGTTCATGCTCGTACGATCGAGCATCTTCTGTTCGGGGAAAGCCCCGCGGATCTCGTCGAACATCGGGCCGGAAAAGGTCTTCTCGGCCACCGTCGTCAGGATCGTCGAGACGCCGAAGCCCTTGGCCGCCTTGGCGACCAGCGCCGCGTTGTTGCGCAGTGTGACCGGGTCGATCGACTTCGTCGCGAATGCCATCTGCGACTGGAAGTCGATCATGATCAGAATGTGATCGTCCGGCTTCAGCAGCGTACTGCCAGGAGTCGGTGCGGCTGTCGGCATCGTGCTACCTGTCTCTATGGCGACTCCCCCGCCGGGACCGCCGATCGGAGCACAACTTGGACCATGACCGCAGCGTAGACTTCCGAAAAACGATCACGACCGGCGGGCGGCCTCGGCACGGCGCCACACCGAGGGGCTCATTCCGACCGCCTGCGAGAAGGCCCCCGTCAGGTGGGCGTGGCTCGAAAAGCCGGTGTGGCAGGCGATCTCGATCAAATTGTCAGCCGTCGTCGCGAGCAGGCGTTTCACCTCGGCGAGTCTGGCCTGCAGACGCCATTGATGCGGACTCACCCCGGTGGACTGGCGGAACACCCGGGCGAACTGCACCACGGACAGACCGGCTGCGTCGGCGAGATCGCAGATGCGCAGCGGTCGCGAGAGATCCTCCAGCATCATCGCCATCACGCGGCGCAGCGCCCAGGCCGGGAGCGGAAAGCAGCGCTCGGGCGCACGGAACCGCTCGCCGGCGATCCGGCCGATCTCGGCCGTCACCTCGTCGAGCAGGTCGTGCTGCCGCTCCTTGACCGGACCGAGGAGCCGGCGTGCCACCTTCGTCAGGAGCGGTGACGGTGCCACCAGCAGCGAGAGCTGATCGAAGTCCGGTCGCGAGCCGAATCGCTCCGAGTAGCGTCGCTCGAACTCCCGGGCATCCAGGGCCAGGTGTGCTACCTCGATCTCGTCCCAGCGCCAGACGCCGGCTGCCATCGGCTTGGTGAAAACCACTGTGCCCGGCGCGTGCAGCACCTCCCGGGTGCCGTGGTCGAACCTCGTCTGCAGGCAGGTCGCTCCGGAGAGTGCCACGTTCACCATGAGCGGAGCGCTGGCCGGCAGGGCCAGCTCGCGCACGGGCGCATGGCAGAGCCGGTAGCAGGCGAGCCCCTGCACCGGCTCCGCACAGTCGAGCTGCCGCGACGCTGGCATGCTTTCAGTCGCGAGTGTCCACACCGTCGTCGCCACCTGCCAGGGCTCAACGAATCTTGCAGTGTACGTTTGCCTTGCCGGCCGATCTCCCGCAAGCGCTTGACCCGTCGGCTGGCCCGGGGAAAGGTGGGGACAAAGGGAAAAGCCCGTTGACCGACGCCCCTCAGACCAATCGATGGCGCCGGCTGGACGTCTGGGACGAGCGGCCGCTCTGTCTCGACCAGCTCGCGGCCGAGGATCCGGAGAACGGATTCCGCGCCGCGCAGAGCCCCTACGATCCGAACCCCTCGCTCACGGTCGAGGGCGGCCGCGTGCGCGTCATGGACGGCCGGGCGGAGGCCGACTTCGACCTGATCGACGCCTTCATCGCCCGCCACCATCTCGACCTCGCGGTGGCCGAGGAGGCGATGGCGGTCCCGAGCGCCGACTTCGCCCGGATGCTGGTCGACATCAACGTGCCCCGGGCGGCCTGCGTGCGCCTCGCGGCCGGCATGACCCCTGCGAAACTCGCCGAGGTAATGGCCTCGCTCAACACGGTCGAGCTGACCTTCGCGCAGACGAAGCTGCGCGCCCGCCGCCAGCCCTGCAACCAGGCCCACGTCACCAACGCCAAGGACGATCCGCTGCAGATGGCGGCCGATGCCGCCGTCGCCGTGCGCCTGGGCTTCGCCGAGATCGAGACGACCGTCCGCGTCGCCCGCAATGCCCGGCTGAACGCCATCGGCTGCCAGGTCGGTGCCGCCGTCGCCGGCGGCGACACGCTCGTCCAGTGCTCGGTCGAGGAGGCCGAGGAGCTGTCGCTGGGCCTGGCCGGCCTCACCTCCTACACCGAGACCGTCTCGGTCTACGGCACCGAGGGCACCTTCATCGACGGCGACGACACGCCCTGGTCGAAGGCCTTCCTCATCGCCGCCTATGCCAGCCGCGGCCTCAAGGCGCGCTGCACCTCGGGCTCGGGCTCCGAGCTGCTCATGGGCATCCACGAGAAGAAGTCGCTGCTCTACCTCGAGGCGCGCTGCCTGTGCCTCCAGCGGGGCATGGGCGTGCAGGGCACGCAGAACGGCGGGATCGACGGGGCGCCCATCACCTGCACCGTGCCGGGTGGGATGTGGGAGATCCTGGCCGAGAACGTGCTGGCGGCCCTGCTCGACCTCGAATGCGCGTCCGGCAACGACACGATCCTGTCGAACTCCGAGATCCGCCGCGGTGCCAAGATCATGCCGTTCCTCATGGCCGGCACAGATCTGATCTGCTCCGGCATGGGGGCGATCCCGCGCTACGACAACTCGTTCAACGCCTCGCTCTTCAACGCGGAGGACACCGAGGACTATCTCGCCCTGCAGCGCGACTATCTGGTCGAGGGTGGCCTCCGCTATGTGCCCGAGGAGGAGCTGATCGAGGCTCGCCGCAGGGCCGTCGACGCCATGGCGGCCGTGCTCGAAGAGCTCGGCGTCGCCGAGGTCGACGAGGCGCAGCGCCGCTCGGTCGTCTACGCCCACGGCTCGGACGATACGGCGACCTTCACCCTAGGCGAGGTCGGGGCGATGAACGACGCCCTGAAGGCCAAGGGCGTCACGATGCCCGATATCATCCGCGCCCTGGCGACACGCGGGTTCGAGCCCGAGGCCGAAGCGCTCACCCGCATGACCCGCCTACGCGTCGCAGGCGACTATCTGCAGACCGCGGCGATCGTCCGAGACGGCAAGGTTGTCAGTGCCGTCAACGACCGCAACGACTATGCGGGCCCCGGCACCGGCTACCTGATGACTCCGGAGCGGCGGGCCGAGATCATCGCCATGCGGCGGACGCTGACTCAGGACGAGGTGCTCGTCGGCCAGAGCCGCCGCAGCGGCGAGGAGCGCCGCAAGATCGCCCTGCAGCCGCGCGGTCCCGCGGCCAAGGGCGAGGGCGACGTCGAGGTGGTGATCGGCCTCAGCCCGGCCTTCCTGACCAAGATCTTCCGGACGACCGGCGAAGTTTCGTTGAGCGACGTGCTACGGGCGCTTCTCGACGGCGTGCGTTCTGGCGGCGCGAAGGCGCGTGTCGTCCGGCTGCGCCATACCGCCGACACCTCGTTCCTTGGCCTCACGGCCGCCCGCCTCTCCGCCTCCGGGATCGGTATCGGCATCCAGGCCAAGGGCACCACGGTCATCCACAAGCACGACCTCGTCCCGCACATGAACCTGGAGCTGTTCAGCCAGGCGCCGCTGATGACGGTCGAGGCGTATCGGGCGCTGGGCCGCAACGCAGCCCTCTATGCTCGGGGCCAGAGCCCCGAGCCCGTCGTCGTGCCCTATCGCGGGCAGGCGCTGGGTGCCCGGCACCATGCCGAGACGGCCCTGCTCTACGCCATCGAGACGGAGCTGTGCGATCCCGCGGCCCTGCCCGAGGAGCTGGAGGTGCGTTTCCTTGAGCGCGCCTGAGATCCCCTACCCCGTCGCCGAGCAGGCACCCGAACGGGTGAAGAGCCGCACCAGCACGCCGCTGGCCGACATCACGCTGGACGCCGTCGCGACCGGCCGGCTCGGCATCGACGATCTGGGCATCGCGCCCGACGGTCTCCGGCTGCAGGCGCAGGTCGCCGAAGGTGCCGGCCGGCCGACCCTCGCCGCCAATCTGAACCGTGCCGCCGAACTCGTCGCCGTGCCCGAGGCCGTGCTGATGCAGGTCTACGAGCTGCTGCGCCCTGGCCGCGCGGCCACCAAATCCGTCCTGCTGGATGCCGCCGCCAGGCTGCGCGCCGAGTACGGTGCCCATGCGTGCGCCGATCTCGTCGAGGAAGCGGCCGCGATGTACGAGCGCCGCGGCCTGTTCCGCCGCCGCTACTAGGGAGCCTGGATGCTCGGCCCGATCGATCGCCTGGTCACGGCCTCGTTCCCCCGCTGGGGCATCGCACCCGAGGCCACGGCCACCATGATCAACCACTCGGAGAACGTGACCTACCGGATCGACGATCCCTCGACCGGCAAGCCCACGATCCTGCGTGTCCACCGCCCGGGCTATCACAGCGAGGCCGCGATCCGCTCCGAGCTGCAGTGGCTGAACGCGCTGCGCGAGGAGGCCGGCGTGCCGACAGCACCTCCCATCCCGGGCCGCGACGGCGAGCTCATCCAGCTCCTCGAAAGCGACGAGCTCCCCGAGCCCCGCTACGCCGTGCTCTTCACCCACCTGCCCGGCCGCGAGCCGCCCGAGGATGCGCTGCTCGGACCGTTCGAGCGCCTGGGCCAGGTGACGGCGAAGCTGCACCGGCACGTCCAGCACTGGCCCCTGCCGCACGGCTTCACGCGGCACACCTGGGACTTCGACACGATGCTCGGCGGCCAGCCCATCTGGGGCGACTGGCGCGAGGGCATCGGCATGGACGGCGCCCATCAGGCCGTCCTGCAGCGTCTGGCCGACCGGATCGAGGCGCGCCTCTCTCGCTACGGCAAGGGGCCGGAGCGCTTCGGCCTCGTCCACGCCGACCTCCGCCTCGCCAACCTGCTGATCGACGACGAGACCACCCGGGTCATCGATTTCGACGACTGCGGCTTCTCCTGGTACATGTACGATCTGGGCACGGCCCTTTCCTTCATCGAGGACCGGCCGGACGTGCCGGATCTCGTGGACGCCTGGGTGCGCGGCTACCGGCGGTCGGCACCGCTCTCGGCCGAGGACGAGGCCGAGATCCCGACCTTCATCCTGCTGCGCCGCCTGCTGCTCGTCGCCTGGATCGGCAGCCACGCCGAGACGGAGTTGGCGCAGTCGATGGGTGCGGCCTACACCGAGGGCAGCTGCACATTAGCAGAGCATTATCTTAGCAGATTCGGCTGAAGCTCGCGGCTCTTTTGCCACTGGCACGGGGCTTGCGGCACGGTCGTAACCGGAGCGGAGAAAACTCCGCCCTCAGCGAGGAAGACAACGATGCTGACCCGACGCTCCGTCCTCGGCACAGCAGCGGCCGGATTCGCCGCGAGCCTGTCCAGCCGCGCCATGGCCGCGCGCGACACCGAGCTGAACATCCTCTGCTGGGAGGGCTACAATTCGGCCCAGGTGCTGGACCCCTTCCGCAGCTCGAAGGGGGCGACGGTCAAGGCCGAGTCGCTGACCAACGATCCGACCATGATCAACCGGCTCCGCGCCGGCGAGACCAACATCTGGGACCTGATCAACGTCAACAATCCCTGGGCGCGTAAGATCATGTGGCCCCAGAACCTGATCAAGCCCTTGGATAAGGCTCGCATGGAGCCGTACTTCACGAAGATGATGCCGGACTTCAAGCCGCCTTATCGCTGGGCGATGAGCGACGACGGCAAGGAGCTGCTCGGCATGTGCCAGCGCTTCGGGCCCTACAGCTTCGTCGTCAACACCGACAAGGTCAGCCGCCAAATGGCGGAGGACGAAGGCTGGGATCTCTGGAACGACGATGCCCTCAAGGGCCGTTACGGCATCCTCGAATCCGACGACTGGAACGTCTTCAACATCTTCGTCATCGCCGGCATCGATCCATTCAAGGAGCACGATCAGGCCGAGATGACGAAGTTCGAGGAGACGGCGAAGCGCGTCTTCGGCGGGGCGAAGGTCGTCGGCGACATCGCGACGATGAACCAGGCGCTGGTCTCGGGCGAGATCGACCTGCACCTGACGGGCGGCACCTACTCGGTCTCGCCGGCCCGTGCGGACGGCAACCCGAACCTGCGCGGCATCACGCCGAAGAAGGGCCCGATGGCCGGCGGCAAGGGTGGCATCTCCTGGATCGAGGTCACCTCCACGGTGAACAATCCAGAGCTCTCACCGCTGGCGGTCGAGTTCCTGGAATATGTCCAGCAGCCCGAGACGGCGCACACCGTCGCTTTCGCCGAGGGCACGTTCAACCCGGTGGCGCAGATGGGCAATCCCGCCTGCTTCGACCTCTTCACCAAGGACGAACTCGACGCCATTCAGTGGGACAGCCTGGAGGAGGAGATGGCCCGCTCGGTCGAGTACGACATCGTGCCCGACTACGAGAAGGCGCTCGACCTCATGACCGCCGCCAAGCGCGCCAAGGGCTGACCCATGTCCGACGGTTCGGTGCGGTCGATCCTCGAGCTGAAGGGGGTCACCAAGGTCTTCGGCAGTCTCGCTGCGGTCGACCGCATCGACCTCGCCGTGCGCGAGGGCGAGTTCTTCACGATCGTCGGGCCCTCGGGCTCCGGCAAGACGACCCTCCTGCGCATGCTGGCCGGGATGGAGACGCCGTCCGACGGCTCCATCCTGCTGCGCGGCGAGCGGATCAACGAGGTGCCCTCGAACAAGCGCCCGACCTGCCTCGTCTTCCAGTCGCTAGCACTCTTCCCGCACCGCACCGTCGGCCAGAACATCGAGTTCCCGCTGAAGGTGAAGGGTGTGGCCCCGGCCGTGCGCAAGGAGCGGGCTCTCTCGCTGATGCGCATGGTCCGGCTGCCCGAGGACTATTACGGGAAGAGTGTCACGAAGTGCTCGGGCGGCGAGCGCCAGCGCGTGGCCCTGGCGCGCGCCTTCGCCTACGACCCCGAAATCCTGTTCTTCGACGAGCCGCTCTCCGCCATCGACTACAAGCTCCGCAAGGCGCTCGAAAAGGAGCTGAAGGACATCCACAAGGAGACCGGCAAGACCTTCATGTACATCACCCACAGCCTCGAAGAGGCGATGGTGATGTCGGACCGCATCGGCGTGATGCGCAAGGGCAAGCTCGTCCAGGTCGGCACGCCCGAGGACATCTACACCCGCCCGCAGGACAAGTTCGTCTCGGAGTTCATGGGCGACGTGAACGTCATCGCGGTGAAGCCGAACGGCGCCGGTTACCAGGGTGTCGACGTGGAGGGCAGCTTCAAGGCGCCCCCCACCGCGGACGGCGCCGGCTACATCGTCATCCGGCCGGAGTTCCTGCATTTCCTCGACGACGCGGGTCAGGCCGACAACGTCCTGCCGGGAGTCGTCTACAACGAGTACACGCTGGGCTCGCGCCTGCAGTATCAGGTCCGCGTCCACGACAAGGTCTTCGTCGTCGAATGCTCCAGGCGGTATGCCTGGAAGGGCGGGCTCGACCAGCCGGTGATGGTGGGCTGGAACGCCGCCGACGCCGTGTTCATCAAGGACTGAGCGCCGTGGCCGTCCAAGCCGCCGGCGTCCATCTGTCCGCCGCCGAGGAGGCTCCAGCGGCGATCGGACCGCGCCTGTCGCCCGGTGCGCGAAGCTCGCTGCCCGTTCTGCTCCTGCTGGCGGTCGGCTTCGCCGCACCCCTGCTGACGGTGCTGGCCTACTCCTTCGCCACGCCACGCAGCTTCGACGTCTTCCGCAGCTTCACGCTCGAGAACTACGCCGAGATCTTCGATCCGGCGAACACGGTCTGGATCTCGTTCGTCTGGTCCTTGGCGCTGGCCTGCGCCACGGTGCTGATCCTGGCCGTGATCGCCTACCCTATCGCCTGGGGCCTCGCCCGCACCTTTGGGAAATGGGCCGGACTCGTCAGCCTGCTCTTCGTCTTCCCGCTCTTCATCTCCGAGAACATCCGGCTCTATGGCTGGGTGCTCTTCTTCATCAAGGGCGGCGTGCTCGACGGCACGTTGAGGACGATCGGCCTTGCCGCACCCGACCTGCTGTTCAAGCCGGGCACGATCCTGTTCGGCATGACCTACGTCTATCTGCCGTTCATGCTCTTCCCGATGTCGCTGGGCCTGTCGCTGATCCCGCGCGACCTCGTCGATGCCGCCCGCGACCTCGGTGCCTCCCGCTGGCAGATCTGGCGCGAGGTGGAACTGCCGCTGGCCATGCCAGGCATCCTGATCGGCCTTTTGCTCACCTTCGTGCTGGCCGTCGGTGCGATCGCCGAGGCCAAGATCCTGGGCGGGCAGGCGGTGATCGTCATCACCCACGACATCGAGATCGCCTTCACCTACTCGCAGAACTGGCCACTGGGCTCCGCCCTCGCCGTCCTCCTCGTCCTCATCATCGGCGGGCTGACGCTCTTCGCCCTCCGCCATCTCGACCTCGACCGCATCCTGGGCCGACGCTGATGGAGACCGTCGCCCCTACCCGCGCCTCGCGCCTGATCGCGATCTGGACCGGCATCGTCGTCTTCCTGATCTACCTGCCGGTCCTGTGCGGTGCCTTGGCCTCGCTCGGCAAGTCCCGCTACTTCACCTTCCCGATTCGCCAATGGTCGCTCGACTGGTGGCAGCGCACCTTCGATTCGATCGAGATCGGGATGCTGGTGCGCACCTCGCTGGCGCTGGCCGCCTCGGTGACCGTGATCGGCGTGGTGCTGGCCTTCTTCGGCGCCCTCGCCTTCGCCCGCTACGACTGGAAGGGCCGCCGCCTGTTCCAGAAGATCGTGCTGCTCCCGATCTTCTTCCCGCAGCCGGTCCTGGGCCTGGCCCTCCTCCTCTGGTTCAACGCCCTGGGCGTTCCCCTCTCCTGGCACACGGCGATCGTCGCCCATCTCGTCTGGATCGTCCCGGTCGTCACCCTCGTCATGGCGATCCAGGTCTACGGCTTCGATCCGGCGCTCGAGGAGGCCGCCTACGATCTCGGGGCCTCGCGCCTGCAGGTCCTGCGCGAGGTGACCCTGCCGATCCTCTGGCCCGGCATCTGGTCGGGCGCGCTCTTCGCCTTCCTGCTCTCCTGGGGCAACTTCCCGCTTTCGCTGTACACCACCGGTGCCGATTCGACCGTGCCGGAGTGGCTCTATGCGAAGATGGTGGCCGGCTACACGCCGATGGTGCCCACGCTCGGCACCTTCACCGTCATCGCCGCCGCCACGCTGCTCCTCGTCGCCGGTGCCGTCCGCCGTCTCTCAGCCCGCAGCTAAGCAAGGAACAACCACATGCTGACGAGCATCAAGGGCCGCTCGGTCGTCGTAACGGGAGCCTCGAAGGGTATCGGCAAGGGCATCGCCCGCGTCTTCGCCCGCCAGGGAGCCAAGGTCCTCGTCGTCTCGCGCAATGCAGCGGAGGCCGACGCCACCGCCGCCGAACTGGGTGCGGGTGCCACCGGCTTCGCCGCCGACGTCACGAGCCTCGCCGACATGGAAGCGATGGCGAAGGCCGCGATCGACCGCCAGGGCGGCATCGACATCCTCTGCGCCAATGCCGGCATCTTCCCGGCGTCCAAGCTCTTCGACATGACCCCTGAGGCCTGGGACAATGTCCTCGACACCAACCTCAAGGGCATGTTCCTCTCGATCAAGGCCTGCCTTCCGGCTTTGCAGAAATCCGGGCGTGGCCGCATCGTCGTCACCAGCTCGATCACGGGCCCCATCACGGGCTATCCCGGCTGGACCCACTACGGTGCCTCCAAGGCCGGCCAGCTCGGTTTCATCCGCACGGCTGCCATCGAACTCGCCAAGCACGGCATCACGGTGAACGCGGTCATGCCGGGCAACATCGCCACTGAGGGTCTGGCCGACCTGGGGCAGGACTACCGAGACAAGATGTCGGCCTCGATCCCGCTGAAGCGCCTGGGCGAGGTCGAGGACATCGGCAACGCCGCCCTCTTCTTCGCGTCCGACGAGGCCGCCTACATCACCGGCCAGACGCTCGTCGTCGACGGCGGCCAGATCCTGCCGGAGAGCCTCGCCGCCCTCGAAGAGGCGTAGTTCCGACCTGTGAAGCCCGGGCGGGGCCTGCTATCGACATGGCGATGACGAAGCACGGCCCCGCCCGACTTCTGCTGGCGCTCCTCGGCTTCTGCTGGCTGTCGCAGCCGCTGTATGCGCAGGAGCGCGACGAACAGCCGGGCGGACCCGACGACCGCTACACACTGAGTGCGGCCCATCAGGGCAACAGGCTCGTCGCGTGGCGGCTGGACCGTCTGGACGGCCGCGTCTCGGTCTGCCTTCGCCTGGGCGCCACCGATCTCACCTGCTCGGCATGGTCGACCGCGGCCACTCCCGACGAGGGCGGACCCTTCGCGATCAATGCCGAGAACTCCAGCCCCGTGCAGACGCTGTGGGTCTGGCGGATCGACGCCCAATCCGGCCGCCTCGCCTATTGCAGCGTGCCCTGCTGCCAGGATCTGGAAGCCGCCCAGCCGACCTGCCTCGCCAGCCCGCATTGAGGGGCTTGTCGCCCCAACAATTGTATGACAAATTGATCGGAACGCGCGCTCCTCGGCAAGACGGAGCTGACCATGCGGATCACGGGGCTACGCACGCTCGTCGTCAACGCGACGATGCGGAACTGGATCTTCGTCGAGGTCCTCACCGACGTGCCGGGACTCACCGGCTGGGGTGAGGCCACGCTCGAGTGGAAGACGAGGGCCGTCGTCGGGGCCATCGAGGATCTGACCCCGCTCGTCCTCGGCCGCGATCCGCGCGACACCGAGCAACTCGTCCGGGTCCTCACCAAGCACAGCTTCTGGCGCCTCGGTGTCATCGGCACGACGGCGATCTCGGGCATCGAGACCGCCTGCTGGGACATCTTCGGCAAATCGGTCGGCCTGCCGGTATGGCGCCTCCTGGGCGGGCGCACGCACGACCGCATCCCGATCTACACCCATCTCGGCATGGGCGAGATGACGGCCGTCTACGAGAGCCTGGATGAGGCCCCACTCGTCGAGCGGGCGCAGGCCGTGGTGGCCGCCGGCTACCGGGCGCTGAAGGCGGTCTTCATCCCCTACACGCACTACACGGCGAGCCCGCGCCAGATCGACAAGGTGGCACGCTGCATGGCGGCGATCCGCGAGGCGGTCGGGCCCGAGGTCGAGATCATGGTCGACTTCCATGGCCGCTGCGCCTCGGCCTCGGTGGCGCTGCAATATGTCGAGGCGCTGCGTCCGCACCGGCCCCTATTCGTCGAGGAACTGCTGCAGCCGGGCGAGACGCTGGGCCTGGCCTCGATCAAGGCCAAGACGGACGTGCCGATCGCCACGGGCGAGCGCCTCGTCGACCGGCGCGAGTTCGACGACCTGTTCCGCCACCGTGCGGTCGACATCGCCCAGCCCGACCTCTGCCATGTCGGCGGCTTCGGCGAGGCCAGGAAGATCGCGGCCATGGCCGAGAACGCCAATGCCGGAATCGCGCCGCACAACCCGCTGGGGCCGATCGCAGGTGTCGCCGCCCTTCACTTCGACATCGCCACGCCGAACTTCGTCATCCAGGAGGAGATGACCGGGGCCGTGCCCTGGTACCATGAGGTCGTGAAGGGCCCGATCCGCATGGTCGACGGCGCCTGGGAGGTGCCCGACGTGATCGGCCTCGGCATCGGGGTGGACGAGAAGGTGGCGGCACGGCACCCCTTCGCCCAGGAGGTGATCCACACCTCCAACGCCGTCCTCCCCGACGGTACGGTCGTGGACTGGTAGCGATGGCCGGCCGCCTGCAGGACAAGGTTGCGATCGTCACCGGTGCGGGCCGCGGCATCGGCGAGGCGACGGCGCGTGCCTTCGCCCGCGAAGGTGCCAAGATAGTCGTGGCCGAGATGGACCCGAGCACGGGCGAAGCCGTTGCCGCCTCGATCGGCGGCCTGTTCGTGTCCTGCGACGTGCGCGAGCCCGAGCAGTTGAAACGGGTCGCCGCCGCCGCGCTCGACACGCACGGCCGGATCGACGTCCTCGTCGCCAATGCCGGCATCAACGTCTTCCACGAGCCGCTGGCCATGCCGGACGAGGAATGGCGTCGCTGTTTTGCCGTCGACCTCGACGGCGTCTGGCATTCCTGCCGGGCCGTCCTGCCGACCATGCTGAGCCAGGGTGCGGGTGCGATCGTGGCGATCGCTTCGTGCCACAGCTTCGCCATCATCCCGCACACCTTCCCCTACCCCGTCGCGAAGCACGGTCTGCTCGGTCTCGTCCGGGCGCTGGGCATCGAGTACGCGGCACGCGGCGTGCGCGTGAACGCCATCGCCCCGGGCTACATCGAGACCCAGATCGCCATCGACTACTGGAACGAGTTTCCCGACCCGGCGGCCGAGCGGCAGAAGGCCTGCGACCTCCACCCGCCGAAGCGGATCGGTCGGCCCGAGGAGGTGGCGATGACCGCCGTCTTCCTCGCCTCCGACGAGGCACCCTTCATCAACGCGGCCTGCATCACGATCGATGGCGGCCGCTCCGTCCTCTACCACGACTGAGCAACAGCCAAAGGGAGGCTGCATAATGAGCAAGCTCGTCTGTCTCGCCGCGACGGCCCTGGCGCTGATCGGCGCCGGCGCCGCCTCTGCCGCCGATCCCGTGAAGCTCGGCTACATCAACAAGATGGGCGACCATCCCTGGTTCGTCTCGGAGGTCGCCGGCGCCAAGGCGAAGGCGAAGGACCTGGGTGCCGAGATCATGGTCCAGGACGTCCAGTTCGATGCCAACCTGACCGTCACCACCTTCGACACCTATCTCGCCGACGGCGTGAAGGGCATCGCCATCGTGGTGCCCGACAAGGCGCTAGGGCCCGTGGTGGCAAAGAAGGCGAAGGATGCCGGCATCCCGCTCATCGCCGTCGACGACGACATCACCTACGAGGATGGCAGCCCCGTTCCCTATGTCGGCATCGATGCGCTCACCATCGGCAAGCAGGTGGGTGCCGAGGTCGCACGCCTCGCCAAGGAGGGCGGCTGGGACAAGGACTGGTCGACCGTGCGCGTCGGCAGCGTGGAGGACCAGAAGGCCGACACCTGCATGCGCCGCAACCGCGGTGCCGAGGAGGCTTTCCTCGCGGCATTCCCGGACTTCCCGAAGGACAACATCGTCCGCATTCCCTACGACAACACGATGGTGAACGCGATCGACGTCGTCGGCACGTCGCTCACCGCGAACCCCGGCGTCGAGCACTGGGTCTTCTGGTCCTGCAACGACGACGGTGTCCTGGGCTCGGTGCGCGCCACCGAGAATGCCGGCATGTCGCCGGATGCCGTGATCGGGGTCGGCATCGACGGCTCGCGCTCCTGCGAGGCCTTCGGGGCCGGCAAGCCCACGGGCTTCCGCGGTACCATGTGGTTCGACTCGGCCACGCACGGCGCGACGGCCGTGAAGGCACTCTACGAGAACATCAGCAGCGGCACGCCACTGCCGATGGTCACCTACATGCCGGCGATCCTGATCAATTCAGGCAACTTCGCCGACTACAAGGCGAAGCTCGGGTGCAAGTGAGGTCGTCTTGACCCTCGTCGCCGTCGAAGGCCTCTCCAAGCGGTTCGGGGTCGTCCAGGCGCTGAAATCGGTGAGCCTGGACTTTCCGGCCGCCACGGTGACCGCACTCGTCGGCGAGAACGGTGCCGGCAAGTCGACGCTGATGCGGATCCTCGAGGGCGAGCACACGCCCGATGCGGGCCGCATCACCGTCGACGGCAGGCCGGCGCAGTTCGCCGCCGCCCGCGAGGCGCACGAGGCCGGCATCCGGGTGGTCCACCAGGAGCCGGAGATCATCCCGGAGCTTTCGGTCGCCGAGAACATCTTCATCGGCGACCTCAAGGCTCGCGGCGGTGTCTTCCTCGACCGGGCCGATCTTGCGGCACGCACGCGCGCCATGCTGGCCCGCTTCGGCATCGAGCGGGCGATCGATCCCTCGATCTCCTGCCGTGCCCTGGGCCCCGCCCAGCGCCAGCTGATCGAGATCATGCGCGCCCTGCGGCCGGGTGTGCGCCTCCTCTGCCTCGACGAGCCGACCTCCTCCCTGACGGACGAGGAATCGCAGCGTCTCTTCGCCCTCGTCCGCCAGCTTCGAGGCGACGGCGTCGGCATCGTCTACATCAGCCACCGCCTGCGCGAGGTCATGGACCTCGCCGACCGGGTCGCCGTGCTGCGCGACGGCGAGCTTGTGGCGGTTCGCGATGCTTCCGGCATCGACGAGCCGACGATGATGCGCCTGATGGTGGGCCGCGACCTCGGCGAACTGTTCGACCACACGTCTCACGCCCGGCCCGAGGTCGCCCTCGAGCTTCGCGGCGTGACCACCGCCAAGGTCCAGGACTGCTCGCTCACCCTGCACGCCGGCGAGGTCCTGGGCGTCGGCGGTCTCGTCGGGGCAGGCAGGACCGAGTTGGCACGGGCCATCTTCGGCGTCGACCCGCAGCTGGCCGGCGAGACGCTGGTGAGCGGCCGGAAGCTGAATGCCAGGAGCCCGGCCGACGCGATCCTGGCGGGCCTCGGGCTCGTGCCAGAGGACCGCAAGCAGGAGGCGCTGCTGCTGCTTCGGAGCGTCCGGGACAACGTTTCACTCTGCGTGCCGGAGAAGGTCTCGAAACTCGGCTTCTTCGACCGCGGCGCCGAGACGGGGCTCGTCGGCGCCCTCACCCGCCGCCTCGGCGTGAAGACGCCCACCATCGAGCAGGAGGTCAGGAAACTGTCCGGCGGCAACCAGCAGAAGGTCGTCTTCGCCCGCTGGCTCGCCCGCGAGCCGCGGATCCTGATCCTCGACGAGCCGACGCGCGGCATCGATGTCGGCGCCAAGCTGGAGATCTACCGCCTCATCGAGGACTTGGCCGCGGCCGGGATCGCCGTCCTGCTGATCTCTTCCGAGCTGCCGGAACTGCTGGGCCTCACCGACCGCGTCGCGGTCATGCGCGGCGGCCGGATCGTCGGCATCCTGCCGACGGTCGAAGCGACGGAAGAATCGATCCTGACACTCGCCATGGGCCATGGACCCGAGCTGGAGCAGGCCGCTTGATCGCCGTGCAGCCCGCACCGGCCGAGCAGGGCATCTTGCAGCGCATGCTGGCGGCCGTGGGCACGCAGAATCTCAGCCTCCTGCTGGCACTGCTGATCCTCGTCGCGATCTTCGGCTCGCTGCGGCCGGACGTGTTCTTCCTGCCCCGCAACCTCGTCAATATCGGCCTCGCCATCACGATCCTCGGCATCCTCGCCATGGCGCAGACCATGGTGATCGTCTCGGGCGGGCTCGACATCTCGGTCGGCTCGATCGTGGGACTCGCGACGATGGTCGTCGCTATCACGATGCAGGCGACGGGCAGTGCGGGGCTCGGCATCACGGCTGCCCTGACCGCCGCCGCCCTCGCCGGTCTCGTCAACGGCCTCGTCATCACCTACGGCCACGTGAACGCCGTCATCACGACGCTGGGCACAATGGCCGCCTTCCGCGGCCTCGCCTTCCTGATCTCGGGCGGCAACTCCGTCAGCATCGTCAACGAGACGTTCCGCGTGCTCGGCAACGGCACCCTGCTCGGCATGCCGGTACCGATTCTCTTGCTCCTGGCGGTTCTGGTCGTCTTCGCTGTGCTGCTGAACACGACCGTGGTCGGCCGCAACATCTACGCCATCGGCGGCAACCCGACCGTGGCGCGCCTCGCCGGCATCCCGATCCGCCGCTACCAGATCGCGATTTACGTCATCTCGGGTCTGGCTGCAGGCCTCGCCGGTCTCCTGCTGGCGTCTCGGACCATGTCGGGCCAGCCCGCCTCGGGCAGCCAGGGCCTGGAGCTCGAAGCGATCACGGCCGCCATCCTCGGCGGCTGCGCCCTCCAGGGCGGCAAGGGTACGGTCGTCGGGGCCTTGCTCGGCGTGCTGATCATCGGCGTCTTGAACAACGGGATGATCCTGACGAGTGTGCCTACCTTCTATCAGCTCATCGCCAAGGGGGCGCTCCTGATCCTCGCGGTCTACATCCAGGAGCGGCAGTTGCGCCGGGCCGGCGAAGCGTGAGATCGCGTCGCGGGATCCACGGCGAGGTCGTCGACCGGCTCGGTCGTGACATCATGGGCGGCACGTGGGTGGCGGGTGCCCGCCTGCCCAACGAGGCCGAGCTGTGCACCCGCTTCGGCGTCAGCCGCACCGCACTCCGCGAAGGCCTCCGCGTGCTGGCGGCCAAGGGCCTGATCTCCGCCCGGCCCCGCATCGGCATGACCGTGCGCGCCAAGGCCGACTGGAATCTGCTCGATCTCGACCTGCTGACCTGGCAGCGGGAGGTCGGTCACCCCGACGCCGACCTCGTCCGCTCGCTGACCGAGGCGCGCGGCGTCATCGAGCCGGCGGCCGCCTTCCTCGCCGCCACCCGCGCCACCCCTGAGGACATCGAGCGGATCGACGCCGCCTGGCACGGCATGGCGAGTGCCGCGCAGGACGACATCGACGCCTGCTGCCGTGCCGACGTGGCCTTTCACGCCGAAGTCCTGCGCGCCAGCCACAATGTCGTCTTCGCCCAACTCATGGCGACACTGGCCGCAGCGTTGGAGATGACCTTCCGCATCTCGACCGGTGCGACGCAGACCTTCGCCTACACGCTGGACGTGCACAAAGGCGTGCTGGACGCGATCCGGCGGCGCGATCCCGCCGGTGCCGAAGCCTGCATGCGCGAGCTTCTGGCGGTGGCGCGCCGCGACCTCTCCAGCGCCTACGAAGGTCTCGCCGACACCTGACCGCTAGGCCGGCTGCGGCGCCAGATCCTCGACCAGAACACGCTTCTTCTCCGGGTCGAGCCGTAGCCGCTGCTCATGGTACTTCACCACGCTCGGCTTGTGCGCGATGCTCACCATGGTGACGTGCGGCAGCCGCTCCCGAAGCAGGCTGTAGAGGACCGCCTCGGTCTTTTCGTCCAGCGCCGAGGTCGCTTCGTCGAGGAACAGCCAGTCCGGCTTCACGAGCAACGCGCGCGCCACCGACAGGCGCTGCTGCTCGCCCGGCGACAGCGCCATCGCCCAGTTGCCGCTCTCGTCCAGGCGATCAACGAGACCGCCGAGCTCACAGGCCGCCAGCGCTTGGGCCATCTCGGCCGGCGCGTGCGCCTCCGGCTTGTCGGGATAGGCCAACGCCTCGCGAAGGGTCCCAAGCGGGATGTACGGCTTCTGCGGCAGGAACAGGACCTTGGCCCCAGTCGGTACGCGCACCTCGCCCGACCCGAACGGCCACAAGCCCGCCAGCACGCGGAACAGTGTGGTCTTGCCGCTGCCGGACGGCCCCTGGATGACCACCCGGTCGCCGGGCTCGAGTTTGAGATCGACGTCCTGCAGCAGCACCCGTCCATCCGGCAGGGCGACCTTGATGTCCTCGAGTGCGAGGGCGCCGTCGGTCGATGCGGCCGTCGCGAAGGCCCGGTGCTGACGAGCCGTCTTCGCCCGCTCCATCGACTCGCTGAACGTCGTCAGACGGTCCACCACCGCCTTCCAGTCGGCCAGAGTCGCGAAGCTGTCGACGAACCAGGACAGCGAGCCCTGCACCTGCCCGAAGGCGTTGGACACCTGCATGATGGTGCCGAACTGGATCGCACCCGAGAAGTAGCGCGGCGCGGCGACGATGATCGGGAAGATGCTGGCGGCGTAGCCGTAGAAGCTCTGCAAGCCGATCAGCCGCTTCGTATAGGTCATGAACTCGCGCCAGACCCGGTAGATGTTGTCGAACGACCCACCCAGCCGGCGCTGCTCGTCCTGCTCGCCCTCGTAGAGCGCGATGCTCTCGGAATTCTCGCGGATGCGGGTCATCCGGTAGCGGAAATCGGCGTTGTACCGCTCGAGATCGAAATTCAGGCGCGCCAGCGGTTTGCCGACCTTGTAGGTGATCACCGAGCCCACGAGCGCATAGAGCAGGGCCACCCAGAACATGTAACCAGGGATGTTGATGCCGAAGAGCGTGAACGAGCCGGACAGACCCCAGAGAATGACGGTGAACGTCGCGAGCGTGATCAACTCGCCGATCAGCCCCAGCACGATGGTCAGGGTCTGCTGAGTGAAGGAGTTGATGTCCTGCTCGATGCGCTGTTCGGGATTGTCCGTTCCGTGGTTGGTCAACTCCATATGGTAATAGGTGCGCTCGGTCAGCCAGAAGCGCGTGTAGACTTCGGTCAGCCAGCGTCGCCAGCGGATCGTCAGCAGCTGCCGGAACCAGGTCCGGTACATGGCACTGACGATGAAGATCGCCACCAAAATCACGAAGTAGCGCAGCTCGCTCCAGAACACGTCGACCTGCTTTTCCTGCAGGGCATTGTAGAAGCGCGCACTCCAGTCGTTGTAGAGCTTCAGCAGGTAGACCTGGAAGAATGTGAAGCCCAGGATGATCGCGAGCAGCCCCCGGGCACTCCAGCGCTCCTCGGACCACCAGTAGGGCGCGGCGAGCTTCCACACCTTGCCGAGGAACGACCGCGTCTCGGCGACGCGGGTGAGGACGGGCTGCTGCATAGGGCGACTCGGACTTTATGGACAGGCGCGGCGGTTAGCCCGCGTCCATCCCGGGCGCAAGTCGCGTCGACGGCGATGACGGCGAATTAAGTTCCGGGCTAGGCCCGGGGCTCGAACACCGCGACGACCGCCCCGATCAGAAGCGCCGATGAGCAGGCACCGGGATCGAGGTGGTTCACGCTCGCCGGACCCAGATCCGCCGCCAGACCCTTCTTGGCCTCGATCCGGCTCGTGTGGTGCAGACCATGGCCCGCCGCCGCGATCAGCCGGCCGCCCAACTCGTCGGTCCGGCCGTGCGCCACGGCGGTGCGCAGCGCGTCGGCGACCGGGACGAGGACGTCCAGCATCGTCTTGTCGCCCTTGCGCGCACCGCCGGCATCCTGCACGGCCTCGACACCGGCATCGAGCATGCGCACCAGCGCCGGCAGATCGACGGCACCCTCGGGCGCCGTCTCGGCCATGCCCTGCAGCAGGGCCGCGTAATAGGTGCCGCCGGCACCGCTGCCCTCGCTACGGACCAATGCAGCCAGGGCCTTCAGCATCTCGCCCGGCTGGCCGCCGACCAGCTGCTTCTTCTTCGCCGCGATCGCCGCACCGACCCGCTTCAGGTTGGTGCCATGATCACCGTCACCGATCGCCTCGTCGAGGGCATCGAACTGGGCCGCATGTTCGTCGAGGGTCCGGCAGACGGCGTCCAGTACTCGCTCCTGCAGGTCGGCCTTCATGACACCTCCCTCAACCACGTCGCGCTCAGGCAGCTAAGGTCCTACGCCCATTACGGTCAACCGTGGGCCACCTGCGACGCTGCGTCAGGGGTCGTCGACGCGAGGACCACGACGGGCTCCATCGCCGCCAGCTCCTCGGGGGGCAGATGGCAGTCGATCTTGTGCCCGCCGCCGAACACCCGGGTCGGCGGCACCTCGGTCTCGCAGATCCGCCCGATCTTGCGCGGGCAGCGCGTGTTGAAGGGGCAACCCGAGGGCGGGTTCATGGCCGAGGGGATGTCGCCCGTCAGCACGATGTGCTTCTTCACCACCTGCGTGTCGGCGATCGGCACCGCCGAGAGCAGAGCCTCGGTGTAGGGATGGTAGGGCGGCCCGAACACCTCGTCGGTGGTACCCTGCTCCACGATCCGCCCGAGATACATGACGACGACCCGGTCGGCGAGGTAGCGCACCAGAGACAGGTCGTGGCTGATGAAGACCAGCGTCGTGCGGTTCTTGTGCTGGATCTCCATCAGAAGCTGGGTCACTGCCGCCTGGACCGAGACGTCAAGCGCCGACACGGGCTCGTCGGCGACGACGACCTTCGGGTTGCCGGCGAAGGCGCGGGCGATGCCCACGCGCTGCTTCTGCCCGCCCGAGAGCTGCCGCGGGCGGCGCCAGTAGAAGTCCCGGGGCAGCTTCACCGTGTCCAGCAGACCCAGTACGCGCTCGCGGATCTTGGCCGGATCCGTCTCGCCGCCGAACCTGCGCACGACCCGGGCGATCTGGCTGCCGACCGTGTGGCTCGGGTTCAGCGTGTCGAACGGGTTCTGGAAGACCATCTGCATGTAGCCGACGGTCTGAGGGCCGCGCTGCTGAACCGGTGTTCGCGAGATGTCGACGCCGTTCAGGCGGATCTCGCCTTCCGTCGCCCCTTCGAGGCCCATCACGACCTTGGCGAAGGTCGACTTGCCGCAGCCCGACTCGCCGACGATGGCTACGGTCTCCGCCTCGCGGGCGGTGAAGTCCAGCTGCTCGTTCGCCTTGATGGTCTTCGGCGGCACGCTGCGGAGCATGGCGACGAGCGAGCGCTCGCCGACGGTGTAGTACTTCTTCAGCCGGTCCACTTCGAGGACGACGGGGCCGCTCTCCGAGACGGGCGCCTGCATGCGCTTCGGGACGGCCGCCGCCCAGTCGATCTCGCGGAAACGGCGGCAGCGGACGGTGTGCCCCGGCTGGCCGTCGACTTCCTCCATCTCGACGAAGCCGTGGCCGCAGATCTTCTCGTCGAACCAGTCGCAGCGCGGCCCGAACCAGCAGCCCTTCGGCCGCTGGTGCGGCAAAGGCAGCTGGCCCCGGATGGGAATGAGCGGCCGTTCGTTCTTGTCCGCCCCCGGCACCGGGATCGAGTTGAAGAGGCCGCGCGTGTAGGGGTGGCGCATGAGGTCGAAGACCTCCTTCACCGTCCCCGTCTCGACCGCCTCGCCGGAATACATCACCGTGATCCGGTGGCACGTCTCGAGGATCAGACCCAGATTGTGCGAGATGTACACCATCGAGGTGCCGAACTTCGCACTGATGTCCCGGATCAGGTCGACGATGCCGGCCTCGACGGTGACGTCCAGCGCCGTCGTAGGCTCGTCGAGTACGAGCAGTGCGGGGTTCGACAGGAGCGCCATGGCGATCACGACGCGCTGCTGCTGACCGCCTGAGATCTGGTGCGGGTAGGCGTTCAGGATCCGGGCCGGGTCGGGCAGCCGCACCGCCCCCAGCATCTGCAGCGCACGGTCCCTGGCCGCCGCCTCGGTCACCTTCTCGTGGTAGAGCGGCACCTCCATCAGCTGCTTGCCGATGGTCATGGCCGGGTTCAGGGACGCCATCGGCTCCTGGTAGACCATGGCGATCTGCGAGCCGCGCAGCTGGCGCAACTCCTCCTCGCTCATGGTGATCATGTCCCGGCCCTTGAAGCGGATCGCACCTTTCACGATCCGCCCGTTGCGCCCCAGATAGCGCATGATGGCCAGCGCCACCGTCGACTTGCCGCAACCCGACTCGCCGACGACGCCGACCGCCTCGCCCGGCATGATCTTGAGGTTGAAGTCGACCACGGCCGGGATCTCGCCCGCCCGCGTGAAGTAGGAGATCGAGACGTTCTCGCACTCTAGGATCGGCACCGTCTCGGTCATGTCATCAGTCCCGCAAGGAGATCTCGCGTAGGCCGTCCGCCAGCAGGTTGAATCCCAGCACCAGGGACGACACGGCGAGTGCGGGGATGATGATGGCATGCGCGGCGAAGATTCCCACCGGCACGCCCTCGGCGATCATCTGCCCCCAGTCCGGGTCGGGTGGCGGCAGGCCGAGGCCCAGGAAGCCCAGCGTGGCGATGGTGATCGTCGTGTAGCCGAGCCGCAGGCAGGCATCGACGATGAGCGGCCCGCGCGCGTTCGGCAGCAGCTCCAGCAGCATGATGTACCAGGGCGATTCGCCCCGCGTCTGGGCGGCGAAGATGTAGTCGCGCGTCTTCAGGTCGAGCACGAGCCCGCGGACGATGCGCATGATCCCGGGTGCCGAGGCGAAGGTCACCGCCAGCACGATGTTGAGGCCCGAGGAGCCGAGGCGGCTGATGATGATGATGTAGAGCACCATCACCGGGAAGGAGAGCAGCACGTTGGCGACGAAGGAGATGATCTCGTCCCACCAGCCGCCGAGATAGCCGGCCGCGACACCCATCAGCATGCCGACGACATAGGCGACCGCCGTGGCGAGCGTCGCCCAGATCAGCACCCGCTGCGAGCCCCAGATCAGGCGGGCCAGGATGTCCCGGCCCTTGTGATCGGTGCCGAGCCAGAAGGTCTCGCCGTGCGGTCCGGTCGCCATCAGGCCCTTGAAGGGTGCGATCGCCTGGTTCGGGTCGAGCAGCGGCAGCACCGGGGCCAGGAGCGCCATCACGACCCAGAACAGCACCAGGAACAGGCCCAGCATGCCGACCTTGCTCTCGCGCAGCAGGCCGATCGCACCAAGGATGCGGGAGAAGGCGGAGGGGTGAGCCGCGGTCGTGGTGGCCATGGCTCAGCTGAACCTGATGCGCGGGTTGAGCAGGGTGTAGCCCAGATCGGAGACGAACTGCGAGAACACGGCGACGAACACCGCCACCAGCGTGCAGGCCTCGATCAGGTAGATGTCGCCGAAGGTTGCGGCGTCGTAGAGCAGCTTGCCGAAGCCTTTGTAGGCGAAGAACACCTCGACCACGATGACGCCGGACAGCAGCCAGTTGAGCTGCAGGATGATGATCGTGAAAGGGGCGATCAGCGCGTTGCGCAGCGCGTGGTTGATGATCACCCGCTTGTAGGGCAGCCCCTTCAGGATCGCCGTGCGGATGTAGTGGCTGGTCATCACCTCGGCCATCGAGGCGCGGGTCATGCGTGCGACGTAGCCGAAGTCGTAGAGCACCAGCACGGCAACCGGCAGGATCAGCTCGATCCAGTTGAAGCCGCCGGTCATCGCCGCCGTACCCGGCAGCCAGCCCAGCTTGAAGACGAAGAGGGCCACGAGGAACGTCGCCGAGGCGAACTCCGGCACCGAGGTCGTCAGGATCGACACGAAGGAGATGGACCGGTCGAGCCCGGACCCCTCCCTCATGCCGGAGAGCACCCCTAGCGTCAGCGACAGGGGGATCATGATCGCGAACACGCACAAGGCGAGGATGCCGGTGTTCCCCAGACGATCCCAGAGCAGCGGCCCGACCGGCGTCTTGAACCGGATCGAGTCGCCGAAGTCCCCGGTGACGGCCTTGCCGACCCACTCGCCGTAACGGACGAGAAAGGGCCGGTTGTAGCCGTTCTGCTCGAGCCAGATCTCGCGCTGCTGCTGGCTCGAATAGGGCCCCAGCACCTTGCCGGCGACACCCAGCTTGTCGGTCTCGAAGACGAGGAAGAGCACGAACGAGACCACCGCCATGATGAGCACCATGGAGGCGAGCCGGCGGAGGAAGAGATTCAGCATCCTCGCATCCCGTCAGGGCCGGCGCCGCACGATGTCGGCGCCGGTCGTGTGGCTGGACGGAATGCTCAGGCCTTCAGCCAGACGCGGTGGAACTGGTGGTACTGCGTCGGATGGGCCTTCATGGCCTGCACTTTGTCCGACGCGATGAAGAACTTGGGCTGCCACAAGGGCTGCACCATCACCGCCGCGTCCTGCAGGATCTTCTCGACCTTCTCCATCGCCGCCCGGCGCTGCTCGACATCGACCAGCGCCTCGGCGGCATCGAGAGCCTCGTCGAACTCCTTGCTGGCGAAGCTGCTCTCGTTCCAGGGCACGCCGGTGCGGTAGCCGACCGAGAGCACCATCGTGCCGAGCGGGCGGTGGGTCCAGGCGGTGATGCCGAACGGCGTCTTGTCCCAGATCGCCCAGTACTGCTCCGTCGGCATGATGTTGATGTTGAGCTTGATCCCGGCATCGGCCAGCTGGCCCTGCAGGATTTCGCACACCTGCTGCTGCCAGGGGCCGTTGGTGTTCCCGCAGTCGATCGTCAGCTCGATCCCCTCGGGATGGCCGGCGTCCGCCAGGAGCTTCTTCGCCTGCTCGACGTCGCGCTTCAGCGGCGGCAGCGCGAAGTATTCGGGGTGCACGGGCGAGACGTGGTGGTGCTCGCCGGCCGTGCCTCGGCCCTGGTAGACGAGCGTCGGGTAGACCGAAGCATCGCAGCAGAGCTGGACCGCACGGCGCACCCGCTGGTCGGTGAACGGAGCCTCGGTGTTCTTCATTCGCAGGCAGCCCGTCTGGGCGGTCTGCGCCTCGTAGATCATCGAGTTCGGGATCGAGGCCGCCATCTCGTAGGATGCGATGTCGAACTCGTAGATCGAGTCGACCTGACCCGAGGCGAAGGCGGCGAGCTGGGCCGCCGAGGCCGAGCCGTGGTCGTAGTAGTGGATCTCGTCGAGGTAGATCGGGCCGAACATGTAGGGATCGTCGATGTCCTTGCCCCAATAGGGCATGTCGGTCCGCTTCAGGATGCACTTCTGCCCGACGGCGAAGTCGACGAGTGTGTAGGGCCCGGTGCCGATCGGCGACTTCGAGAGGTCCTTGCCGTTCTTCTCGAAGTCGCGATGCAGGATCGCCATCGGGTAGTTGTAGAAATTCTCGGGCACCGAGAGGATCGGCTTGGCGAAGTTCAGCTTCACCGTGTAGTCGTCGACCTTCTCGACCGCCCCGGCGCGCTCGCGCTTGCCCATCTTGGCGGTGCCGTCCTCGGCCTTCTCGCCCGTGTCGTAGTCCTCCGCCAGGCCCGACAGCAGGCCGATGTTGGAGGAGCCGGTCGCCGGGTTCAGCCAGCGCTTGATGTTGAAGACGACGTCCTCGGCGGTGAAATCGTCACCGTTGTTCCACTTGACCCCCTTGCGGATGAAGAACGTCCAGGTCTTCAGATCGTCGGACGCCTCCCACTTCTCGGCGAGATAGGGGCGCGTGATGTTGTCGGGGCCGGTGTAGGTCAGATATTCGACGATGTGGCGGGACTGGTTCGACTTCTCGGTCCAGTCGAAGAGCGCGGGGTCGGCCATCTCCTGCACGCCCATCGACACGCGCAGGATGCCGCCGCTCACCGGATCGCCTTCGGCCGCACGCGCCGGCGGGAGGATCTCCTCGCCCAGGATCTTGCCGGCCATCGCGTAGGCAGCCGTGGCCGACACGCCGAGCAGCGTCACGTTGCGTAGGAAGTCGCGCCGGTCGCTCTTGCCCTCGGCCAACTGGCGCCGCGCCGTCTCGACGAGGGGATGCTCGCGGGTCGAACCGTTGGGATTGTCGCTCATGCCTCTTTCTTCCCTCCCGGCATGGCCGTCGAAAGCGGCCATGAGCCATGCTTCTCACGCAACAGTGCCCGCCGCGGCGTTCCCTGTCAAAGCAGGACGGTTCACGGAATCGCGGTGCGGTTCTTGCTTCGATGCGACAGCCGGGGCATCCGGACCGCCGTAGCGCCGCTTCTGCCCCGTCCGGCGGCAGGCTGGGGCCGATCGCTCATCGAGAGGTATCTGGTCATGGTCATGCACGTGGCGCTGCATCATCGCACGGTCTACCGCTACGACCGGCTCGTGAACCTGGCGCCGCAGATCGTCCGCTTGCGTCCCGCCCCGCATTGCCGGACCCGGATCCTGAGCTACGCCCTCAAGGTGCAGCCCGAGCCGCATTTCCTCAACTGGCAGCAGGACCCGCACAGCAACTACCTCGCCCGCTTCGTCTTCCCCGAGCGCGCGCGGATGCTCTCGATCGAGGTCGACCTCGTCGCCGAGATGTCGGTCCTCAACCCGTTCGACTTCTTCGTCGAGCCCATGGCCGAGCGCTTCCCGTTCGCCTACCCGGACCTGCTGCGGAAGGACCTCGAGCCCTATCTCGAATGCGCCCCGGTCGGACCGCACCTCGCCGAGTTCCTGCGCTCGGTGCCGGCGGAAGCGCCCAGCACCGTCAACTTCCTGGTCGATCTGAACCACCGCCTGCAGCACGCCGTCCGCTACCTGATCCGGCTTGAGCCCGGCATCCAGACCTGCGAGGAGACGCTGGGCCTCGGCTCCGGTTCCTGCCGCGATTCGGCCTGGCTGCTCGTTCAGATCCTGCGCAATCTCGGCATCGCCGCGCGGTTCACCTCGGGCTACCTGATCCAGCTCACGCCCGACGTGAAGGCGCTGGACGGTCCCTCGGGCACCGAGGTCGACTTCACCGACCTCCACGCCTGGGCCGAGGTCTACCTGCCGGGTGCGGGCTGGATTGGCTTCGACCCTACCTCGGGCCTGCTCGCCGGCGAGGGCCACATCCCGCTCGCCTGCACGCCCGACCCGCAGAACGCGGCGCCCATCACCGGGGCCGTCGATCCGTGCGAGGTCGAGTTCGACTTCGAGATGTCGGTGCGGCGCATCTACGAGCAGCCGCGGGTGACGAAGCCCTATGACGAGGCGACCTGGGCCGCGATCCTCGCCACCGGCCACGCCATCGATGCCAAGCTCGCCGCAGGCGACGTCCGCCTCACCATGGGCGGCGAGCCCACTTTCGTCTCGATCGACGACCGCGACGGTGCCGAGTGGAACACCGAGGCGACGGGGCCGAACAAGCGCGCCCGCGCCGACGACCTGATCAAGCGGCTGCAGAAGCGCTTCGCCCCGAACGGCCTGCTGCAGTACGGCCAGGGCAAGTGGTATCCCGGCGAGCAACTCCCGCGCTGGGCCTTCGCCCTCTACTGGCGCGGCGACGGACAGCCCTTGTGGCGCGACGCCGATCTGGTCGCTCCCGACAGGCCCGAAAAGCCGGCCACGATGGACGATGCCGGCCGGTTCGCCGCCCGCCTGACGGAGCGCCTGGGCCTCGATCCGGCCCTTGCCGAGCCCGTCTACGAGGACCCGGCCGTGTTCCTGCTCAAGGAACGCCAGCTGCCGGTGAACCTCGACCCCGCCGACAACAAGCTCGACGATCCCATGGAGCGGGCCCGGCTGGCGCGCGTGTTCGACCGCGGCCTCGACCGACCCGCCGGCTACGCGCTACCGGTCCAGCGCTGGCAGGCGAAGGACGGCGGCCGCTGGGTCGGCGGCCGCTGGGAGACGCGGCGGGAAAAGCTGTTCCTCGTCCCCGGCGACAGCGCCATCGGCTACCGCCTGCCGCTGGCATCGCTGCCGCACGTGCCCGCGGCCGACTACCCCCACGTGTACCCGCTCGATCCCTTCGCCGCCCACGCCGCCCTGCCGGCCAGCGAACCCGTCTCACAGCCCCGAGTTGCCGCTGCCGCGACACCCGCAACGGCGCGCCAGCAGCAGGTCGAGCAGACGGTCCGCACGGCGATCGCGGTCGAGCCGCGCGACGGCGTGCTCTGCGTGTTCATGCCGCCCGTCGAGGAGGCTGCCGCCTTCGTCGAACTGGTCCAGGCCGTCGAGGCGACGGCGTCGGATCTGGGGACGCCGGTTCGCCTCGAAGGCTACCCGCCACCGTCGGATGCCCGCCTCAACGTGATCAAGGTCACCCCCGACCCCGGCGTGATCGAGGTCAACGTCCACCCGGCCCGGAGCTGGGACGAGCAGGTCGCCATCACCGAGGCGCTCTACGAGGAGGCCCGCCAGGCCCGCCTCGACACCTGCAAGTTCCTCCTGGACGGCCGTCAGGTTGGCACGGGCGGAGGCAACCACGTCGTGGTCGGCGGTGCCACGCCGCCCGACAGCCCGTTCCTGCGCCGGCCGGACCTCCTGGCCTCGCTCGTCGCCTATTGGCAGAACCACCCTTCCCTGAGCTACCTCTTCTCCGGCCTCTTCATCGGCCCGACGAGCCAGGCCCCGCGCCTCGACGAGGCCCGCAACGACCAGCTCTACGAGCTCGAGATCGCGCTGAAGCAGGTACCCCCACAGGGCGAGCCCTGCCCTCCCTGGCTGGTCGACCGGATCTTCCGCAACCTGCTGATCGACGTCACCGGCAACACGCACCGGGCCGAGATCTGCATCGACAAGCTCTATTCGCCCGACGGTCCCACGGGCCGCCTCGGCCTCGTCGAGTTTCGCGCCTTCGAGATGCCGCCACACCCGCGCATGGCACTCGCACAGGCCCTGCTGCTGCGTGCCTTGATCGCCCGCTTCTGGGCCGAACCCTACCGGCAGCCGCTGACCCGGTTCGGTACCGACCTGCACGACCGCTTCATGCTGCCCCACTTCGTCTGGCGTGACTTCGAGGACGTGCTGGCCGAGCTGCGCACCGCCGGCTTCGATCTCCGCCCGGAGTGGTTCGTCACCCATTTCGAGTTCCGCTTCCCGCTCTTCGGTCACGTCGCCTACCGCGACGTCGGCATCGAGCTGCGCTCCGCGCTCGAGCCCTGGCACGTCATGGGCGAGGAAGGGATGATCGGCGGCACAGCCCGCTACGTCGACAGCTCGATCGAGCGCCTGCAGGTGAAGGTGACGGGCCTCACCGGCGAGCGCTTCGCCGTCACCGTCAACGGCCGCACGCTCCCCTTGCGCCCCACCGGCGAGGCCGGCACCCACGTCGCCGGCGTGCGCTTCCGCGCCTGGCAGCCGCCGCACTGCCTGCACCCACTGGTGAAGGTCCACTCCCCGCTCGTCTTCGACCTCGTCGACCGCTGGAACGGCCGCAGCCAGGGCGGTTGCCGCTACCACGTCATGCACCCCGCAGGGCGCAACTACGAGACCATGCCCGTCAACGACTTCGAAGCCGAAGGCCGCCGCCTCGCCCGCTTCGAGCCCACCGGCCACACGCCGGGGTTCATGACGGCCCCACCGCCCGACGTCCACCCCGAGTTCCCGCACACGCTGGACCTGCGCCGGTTCGTCTGACGTGTGAAGAGTCACTGCTCTGCGACAGGAGCGACGTAGACTGAGGTCGTCGGGAGGAGACGGCGCATGCGGATCGTCGGGACGAACGGCAACAACACCCTGACCGGGACGGAACTGGCGGACGAGATCTACGGGGTCGGAGGCAACGACCTGATCTACGGTCGGGGTGGCAAGGACCAGATCGATGCGGGCGATGGGGCCGACATCGTACTGGCCGGCGACGGCGACGATGTCGTCACCGGCGGCAACGGCGACGACGTGCTCTTCGGCGGCAGCGGCGTCGACGGTCTGATCTACACCGACCAGTTCGGCGCGGCAGTCGATCTCGCCTACTACAATCCCGGCACGCCGGACGAGTATGGCCAGGCGTTGACGCCGTCGGGCACCGACCAGCTGGTCGGGTTCGAAGACGTGGTCGGCTCGCGCGGTGCCGACGTCCTGCGTGGCAACGGTGCTGCCAACTTCCTCAACGGTCTGGCCGGTGGTGACCGACTCGAGGGCCGGGGCGGCGACGATACGTTGTTCGGCGGCGAGGGCGACGACCAGATCCTGGGCGGCGCTGGCCGCGACAATCTCCAGGGTGGCACGGGCACCGACCAGATCTACGGCGGCGCTGACGGCGACCTCATCTTCGGCGAGGACGACGCCGACTTCCTCTTCGGCCAGTCCGGCGACGACTGGATCGACGGCGGTTCCGGTGCGGACCGCCTGGAGGGTGCCGACGGTGCGGACACCCTCATCGGTGGTCTCGGTGCGGACGTGATGCTGGGCGGACCGGGTGCCGACACGTTTCGCTATCTCGGCTCGGCCAAGGCAGGCTACGACAGTGGCGTCGGCGACGCCGTCGACCGCATCGCCGACTTCGGCAAGGGCGATCGGATCGACCTCCACGCCATCGACGCCCGCTCCGGCAACGCCAACCCGTTCGACGACTTCTCCTTCATCGGCACCGCTGCCTTCAGCGCCGAGGGTCAGGTCCGCTGGTTCCGCTCCGGCCCGGACGTGATCGTGGCGGTGAATACGAGCGGCACGTCGACTGCCGAGTTCCAGATCCGGCTCTCCAACGAGACGAGTGTCGCGGCTTCCGATTTCGTACTCTGATCCGGTACCTGCGCACGCCGGCGCATGGCTGCACCGTGCGGAGTGCCGGTTGTCCTTCGCCGACGCCGCGTGGCAGAGCCCCCCGATAGAGGACACGGGGAGGCTCGTCGTGGCAGGCAGCCGGGTGCCGGCGTTGGGTGCTGCCAGCCCGGGCATCGTGGTCACGGCGCTGGGGCTCGCCCAGCTGCTGGGCTGGGGTTCCTCCTACTACCTGCTGGCGGTGCTGGCACCGTTCATCCACCGCGACACCGGCTGGCCGCCAGCCTGGGTCGCCGCCGGGCTCTCGCTGGGCCTCGCCGCCGCCGCCCTCGTCTCGCCGGCGGTCGGACGGGCGATCCAGGCGCATCGCGGGCGGCTCGTCCTGGCCCTGGCGTCGGTGCTGTTCGCGGCCGGTCTCGCGGGCCTCGCCCTCGCCCCCAATCTCGCCGTCTATCTCGTCGCCTGGGCGGTCATGGGGCTCGGTATGGGTGCCGGCCTCTACGATGCCGCCTTCGCCACCCTCGGCCGACTCTACGGCCAAGCGGCCCGCCGGCCGATCACCAGTCTGACGCTGATCGCCGGCTTCTCCAGCACCCTCTGCTGGCCACTCTCGGCGTCGCTCGTCGAGGCGCTCGGCTGGCGCGGTACCTGCCTCGCCTATGCCGGCCTGCATTTCGGCGCCGCCCTCCCGGTGCTCCTCGCCGTCATCCCGCGTCCGCCAACGCGCCCGGACCCGGTCCCGTCGCTAGAGCATCCGACAGCACCCGCGCGTCGCACCGATCGTGCGGTCCTCCTCCTGGTCGGGACGTCCTTCACCGTCACGGCCGCCGTGGCCGCCCTGCTGTCGGTCCAACTGCTGATCCTGCTCCAGGCTCTCGGCCTGTCCCTCGCTTCGGCCGTGGCGCTGGGGGCCCTGATCGGCCCCGCACAGGTCGGTGCGCGAGCGTTGGAACTCCTGGCCGGCCGCTTCCTCCACCCGATCTGGACCCTCGTCGCCGCCACGGTCCTGCTCGTCGCCGGCACCGGCCTGCTCGCCTGGGGTGCCCTGCCGGCGGCGATCGCGATCCTGCTCTACGGCGCCGGCGCCGGCCTCGAATCGATCGCGCGCGGCACGCTGCCTCTGTCCCTGTTCGGTGCCGACCGCTATGCGGCACTCATGGGGCGCCTGGCCCTGCCGCGTCTCCTCGCCCAGGCGGCGGCACCCCCCATCGGGGCCGTCCTGCTCGACCGGCTGGGCCCCACCGGCACGCTCGTCACTGTCGTCTGCCTCTGCGCCGCCGCCGTGGTCACAGCGGTCGCCGTGCTGTGGCTCATCCGCAGTCGAACGCACTCGACGCACGAGGCCCGCTGAGTTTCGCCCAGCAACTCACTGCCACGTGAGCGCATGTGGTTTCCCGCCGGCAATCCGACGTGAGATCATGCCCTTGTCATGACGTCACGACGTGTCTTCGTCTGCGGCGCGCTGCTGGCCGCCCTCTTCGGCAGCGGGCCGGCTCGCGCCGTCGATGCCGGGCGTTGGATCGTCTCCCCGGCCGAGGCCGCCGACCTCGTGCGCTCCGGCGCCCTCGTCCTTGATGCGCGGGCCAGCCCGCTCGCGTTCGTCGACCGCCCGGCCGGTGCCCTGCCGGTCGCCTGGCAGGACTTCACCGAGCCGGACTTCCCGAACATCGGGCGCCTGATCGCCGACGACGCCGAGCTGAGCCGCCGGCTGCAGGCGCTGGGCGTGCGCCCGAACGTGCCCGTCCTAGTTCTCGGCGACCCGATCGACGGCTGGGGAGAGGAAGGTCGCGTCACCTGGATGCTGCGTACCCTTGGTCATGACGGGGCGGTGGCGGTGGACAGTGGCCTGCCGGCCCTACGCGACTATGGCCTGCCGGCGATCCGCCCCGCCACCCTGCCCGGAGACTTCGTGGTCCATCGACGGCCCGATCTGGACATCGACCGAGAGGCACTGCGCTCCGAACTGAACCAGCCGGACCTCGTGCTGCTCGACGCTCGCGAGCCCGCCGAGTTCGCCGGTGCCACCCCGCACGGCGAGGGCCGAGGCGGCCACATCCCCGGGGCGAAGAACCTGTGGTATCGCGATCTCCAGGGCCCGGACGGTCGGTTGCTCCCCGCCGACGTGCTGAAGGCGAAGCTGGCGGCGCTCGGGATCGCTCCCGGCACGGAGGTCGTCGCCTACTGCTCGGCCGGGGTCCGCGCCGGCTGGGTGACGACCGTGCTCAACGATCTGGGCTATCGGGCGCGCAACTTCGCCGGCTCGATGTGGGACTGGTCGGCGGGCGATCCCGCCCGATTTCCGCTACAGTCGGGTGACTGACAAAGGGGCGCTGGTTGGAAGCCGTTCTTCGTCTGGGTGTGTTCGCCGGCGTGTTCGTGGTGACGGCACTGCTCGAGGTCGTGCTGCCGCGCCGTCCCCGCACCCGGCCGCGCGGCGAGCGCTGGCTCGCCAATATCGGCATCCTGCTTCTCGATGTCGTAGTGCAGCGCTTCACCGTGGGTGCCATCGCCGTCACGGCCGCGATCTGGGCGCAGTCCCAGGGCATCGGCCTCTTCAACCTCGTCGGCCTGCCCGGCTGGCTGGCGGGCCTGTTCGCCTTCCTCGTCCTCGACCTCGCCGTCTGGGCGCAGCACGTCGCCACGCACAAGATCCCGCTCCTCTGGCGGTTGCATCAGGTGCACCACGCCGATCTCGACGTCGACCTCACCACCGGCACCCGCTTCCACCCGGTCGAGATCCTGCTCTCGGCGGTCTACAAGGCCGTCATCGTCATCCTCATAGGGGCGGATCCCTGGGCGGTGGTCGTCTTCGAATCCGTGCTCAACGCGGCGGCCATGCTGACGCACGCCAATCTCGCCGTGCCTGTGCCGCTCGACCGTGCCCTGCGCTGGGTGGTGTGCACGCCCGACATGCACCGCGTGCACCACTCGACGGTGCGCCTGGAGACGGACAGCAATTACGGTTTCTTCCTCTCGGTCTGGGACCGCCTCTTCCGCACCATGCGCTGGGCCCCGGCGCGCGGGCAGTTGGGCGTGGAACTGGGCCTGCCCTACTACCGCCGTGCCGAGCGGCTGGGTCTGGGCCCGCTGCTCGCGATGCCCTTCGGTCGCCAACCCTGGGCACATCGGCGCGCCGCGGCGTCGGGCGGCCAGCGGGCCGCTTGAGACCTTGCCATCTCCCGACTTGGCTTGCTCAGGACCCAGGGTGACGTAAAAGGAATTTTCGCAGCACGGCGCTCCGGCAGGGGCGCAGCTGCGATGGCAGCAGGGAGGAACCAGCGATGGCGATGTGGCGGCCCGATCCGACGTTCTACCCCTCACCCCGCATGGCGGCGAAGGCACCCAGCGAGACGCTGGCCTACGTCGTGACCTTCGATCCGGAGCGGCAGCAGCCCGACGCGCTGGCCGTGGTCGACGTCGATCCGTCCTCGGCGAGCTACGCCAAGGTCGTCGGCAAGGTCGCGATGCCGAACGTCGGCGACGAGCTGCACCATTTCGGCTGGAACGCCTGCAGCTCCTGCCTCTGCCCGAACGCGCCGCACCCGCATGTCGAGCGGCGCTACCTCGTCGTGCCGGGCCTACGCTCCTCGCGCATGCACATCATCGACACCAAGCCCGACCCGCGGAACCCCCAGATCGTCCGCGTGATCGAGCCCGAGGAGATCGCCGAGAAGGCCGGCTACAGCCGCCCCCACACCATCCACTGCGGACCCGAGGGCATCTATGTCAGCGCCCTCGGCAACGCCGAGGGCAAGGCACCGGGCGGTGTGTTCCTGATGGACCACGAGAGCTTCGACGTGCTGGGCCGCTGGGAGATGGATCGCGGCCCGCAGGAGCTGGCCTACGATTTCTGGTGGCATCTCGGCCACGACACCATGGTGACGAGCGAGTGGGGCACCCCCGACACGTTCGAGAACGGTCTCGTCCCCGAGATCCTGTTGGGCAGCAAATACGGCCGCAAGCTGCACTTCTGGGACCTGCACGCCCGCAAGCACATCCAGGAGATCGACCTCGGTGCCGAGCACCAGCTCGTCTTCGAGCTGCGCCCGGCGCACGACCCGACCAAGGCCTACGGCTTCGTCGGCTGCGTCATCAGCCTCAAGGACCTCTCCTCCTCGATCTGGACCTGGTACCGCGAGGGCGACGAGTGGGCGGTGAAGAAGGTGATCGAGATCCCGGCCGAGCCGGCCGATCCCGACGACCTGCCGCCGCTGCTGAAGGGCTTCAAGGCCGTCCCGCCGCTCGTCACCGACATCGACCTCTCGATGGACGACCGGTTCCTCTACGTCTCCTGCTGGGGCACGGGCGACATGCACCAGTACGACGTGTCGGACCCGTTCGCCCCGAAGCTCGTCGGTAAGGTGCGGATCGGCGGCATCGTCTCGCGCCAACCCCACCCCGGCGCCCCCGACAAGCGTCTCACCGGCGGCCCGCAGATGGTCGAGATCAGCCGCGACGGACGTCGCGTCTACTTCACGAGCTCGCTCTACGGTGCCATCGACAAGCAGTTCTACCCGAACGGCCTGGACGGCTGGATGGTGAAGCTCGATGTCGGTCCGAACGGCGGGATCGAGTTCGATCCGAAGTTCTTCCTCGAGTGGAAGGACGGCCTGCTTCCGCATCAGGTGCGGCTCGAGGGCGGCGACTGCTCGTCCGACTCCTACTGCTATCCGTAAGCTGGTGACCGCCACGGGCGGGAGGCCGCCCGTGGCGTGAGCGGCATCTGGCCGTGGGTGGGTCTGGCCGCCCTCGGCACGTTCCACGGCCTCAACCCCGCCATGGGCTGGCTGTTCGCGGTGGCGCTGGGCCTGCACCGCAACAGCCGGCGCACGGTGCTCCTGTCGCTCCTGCCGATCGCCGCCGGCCACGCCGCGGCCGTGCTCATCGTCGTCGTGGCCGTCACCGCCTTCGGTGAGGTCGTCGACCCGGGGATCGTCCGGCGCGCCTCCGGCATCCTGCTCATCGGCTGGGCGGTCTTTCACACATTGTACGGCCACCGCCACCGGGTCCGCTTCGGCATGCGCGTCGGCATGGCCGGCCTCGCCGCGTGGTCGTTCCTCATGGCGCTCGCGCATGGTGCCGGCCTGATGCTCATCCCGCTGCTCGGGCCGGCGGGCGGCGGAGCCCAGATCGGTCTTGCCACCGGCCTCGAAGCCGTGGCGGTCCACAGCATCGCCATGCTGGCGACCACCGCCCTCGTGGCACTGCTCGTCTACGAGTGGCTGGGCGTCGCCGTCCTGCGCTGGGGCTGGATCAATCTCGACATCGTCTGGACGGCGGCCCTGGTCGCCGCTGGCTTGTTGCTGCTGCTCTGAGCTGCGCGGACGTCCCTCCGCGACCGTCTGCTTTGCCGCACACCCTGACCGAACACCGGGGCAAACCCCATATGACGACTAGACTAAACGCTTGGCCCCTGTGGACCGACCGGTCGGCGGTACGTTCCGTGCCGCCGTGGGGCAGGAGTGAAGATCATGTTCAAGGTTCTGCTTCCAGCCGCCATCCTGGCAACGGCACTGGCCTTCCCGGCCCAGACGGTGAGTTGGCCGATCGTCAAGCAGCCGCACGGTGGTTGCGCCATCTCCAACCCCGACCACAGCTTCCGGCTGCTGCAGCGGGTGAACGGCAAGTTCGACCTCTCCGTGAAGGTTCCCGCCGCCGACGAGATGACCATCGTCTTCCCCGGCGGTGACCGCTTCGAGCATGTGCGCGCCGCCATGGATCCGAACTCGCCGAAGAAGCTGCGCGCCAACGATGTCGGCCGGGCGATCGCCGACGAGTTGTTCGGCTCGAAGTTCGTCGAGATCAACGCGGTAGGGTTCGACATCGGCCCGCTCGGCGCCAGCCGGACGGCCGTCGCCGACTGTGTGGCCTCGCCGGGCCTCACCTCGTAGCGCTGCGGGTGGCGGTGGGCTCGCGACGGAACTCTGCCCGTCGCGTACCTCGCTGCCCAGCTATTGGGCAGTTGCGTGCTGAGGCGTGGACAGGGCGACAAGCGTAAGGCAATTCCTGCCTGTGGACCCCGCCCCCGCCATCGCCCGGCCCCGCACGACAGCCGCCGACGAGGATCAGCTCGCGGCGCTGCTCTCCGGCTACGGACAGGACGCCGGCCGCTACGACGAGATGCTCGCACCGGACGGCAGCCTGCGTCCGCATTGGCGTAGCTTCGTCGAAGGCTTTGCCGCACTCGGTCCCGAAGGCCGCGAGGCGGCGGCCGACAGCACCAAGCGCAGCCTGCGCGAGAGCGGCATCGCCTTCAACGTCTATGCCGATCCCGAGGATCGCGCCCACGCTTGGCGCCTGGACCTGCTTCCCGTCCTCGTCACCCTCGCCGAATGGCGGACCGTCGAAGCCGGCCTGAAGCAGCGGGCACGGCTCGTGTCCGCGGTGCTCCAGGACGTCTATGGCGAGGCGCGCCTGCTTCGGCAGGGCCTCCTGCCTCCGGCCCTCGTCTTCTCCGGCAACGAGTTCCTCCGTCCCCTCGCCCGCCGCGACGGACACACCGCCCCGCTCCTCACACTCTACGCCTGCGACATCGCCCGCACGGCAAATGGAAGCTGGGTGGTTCTGGCGGACCAAAGCGATACGGGCGTGGGCAACGGCTACGTGCTCGCCGGCCGCGTCGCCTTGAGCCATGGCCTCGCCGACCTCTTCCACCTCAGCCACGCCCGCCGCCTCGCCGGCTACTACGTCCAGGTGCAGGAGGCGCTGGCCCAGCAGGCGTCGCGGGCCGACGGCCGCTCGGTGATGATGAGCCCGGGGCCGGACAACCCGTCTTACTTCAGCCACGCCTATCTCGCGCGCTACCTCGGCTACACGCTCTGCGAGGCGGACGATCTCACGGTCCGGGACAATCAGGTCTATCTCAAGACCCTGGACGGCCTGCAGCGGGTCGATCTCATCCTGCGCAAGCTGGCCGGCCGCGGCACCGATCCGCTCCACCTTCCGGGCGGCGGGACGCTGGGGGTGGCGGGCCTGGTCCAGGCGATCCGCGCCGGCCGTGTCGCGATCGCCAACGGCCTCGGCAGCGGCCTCGCCCAGCACCGGGCACTGGCCCCCTTCAGCCGCGAGCTCTGCCGCCACGTGCTCGGCGAGGATCTGGCCCTGCCCGACGCCGAGGCCTGGTGGATGGGTGATGCCCGCCAGCGCGACGCCGCCGTGGCGCGCCTTCGCGAGGTCGAGATCGGACCGGTGATGGCCCGCAACGACCCTGGCGAGGTGACACCCCGCCTCGTCGGCGCCTCCCTCACCGGACCCGCCAGAGCGCGCTTCCTCGAACGCCTGGAGCGCGAAGGGCCGCGCCTCGTGGCGCAGATGCCGGTCCAGCTCGCCACCACACCCGCCTACGAGAGCGGTCTTCTCCGCCCCGTGCCCTGGGCGGTCCGCACCTACGTCGCCCGCGTCGGCGACGACTGGGCGGTGCTGCCGGGCGGGCTCGTCCGTATGGCCGGTGCCGGCTCCGCCGCCGCCCTGCCCAACGGTTTCGGCAGCAAGGACCTCTGGGTCACGGACGAGACGCCCGAGGCCTCGATCACGAGCATCCTGCGCACCACCATGCAGGAGGTGCGCCTCCGTCGCGCCGGCCGCGATCTCCTGAGCCGTACCGCCGATAATCTCTTCTGGCTCGGCCGCTATGCCGAGCGTGCCGAAGGCTCGATGCGCCTGCTGCGCTCGATCCTGGTCCGCCTGCTCGAGGACCGGATGCCCGAGGCGACGCCGGTCCTGCTCCGCCGCCTGCTCGACATCGAGCTGCATCGCGACGAGCGGGAGCTCGACTCCTCACGGCTCGACGAGCTGGTCCGGATCCACATGCTGGAGCCCGACCGCGCCTACGGCCTGCGCGAGAGCCTCGACCACGTCCACCGCACCGCCACGCTGGTCCGCGACCAGATCAATCACGACGCCTGGAGGATGCTGAACGCCCTGCACATCGATCGCCGCTGGCGCCAGCCCCGCCGCCCGCTGGTCGCCGGACCCGCCATCGAGCTGCTGGACGAGGGCATCCGCGTCCTCAACGCGTTCAGCGGCACCGAAGCCGAGAACATGACACGCAACTTCGCGTGGCGCTTCCTCGGCATGGGCCGCCGGCTGGAGCGCGCCGCCCATCTCGTGGATCTCGTCCACGGCCTCGTTCTCGACAGCGCCGATCCCGAGGCGGACGGTAGCCTGCGCCTCCTCCTGGAGCTTGGCGACAGCTTCATGACGTACCGGTCGCGCTACGTCATGACCCCGCTGGTGGCGCCGGTCCTGGACCTCCTGTTGCTCGACGAGACGAACCCGCGGTCGCTCGCCTTCCAGCTCATGGAACTGGAGGGACATCTCCGGCATCTGCCGGGCGAAGGCCCGCACCGCTCGCAGGAGCAACGCGTCGTGCTGCGGCTCCTCACCGACATCCGCCTCGCCGATCTGGACGATCTCTCCAAGCGCGACGAGGAGGGCAATCTGCCCAGTCTGCAGGCGCTGCTCGACCATCTCCGGGCCGGGCTCCCCGAAGTCTCCAACCTGATCGCGACGAGCCACTTCGCCCATGCCGAGACGCCCGTCGTGACGCTGGCCGCGCTGCGGCGGGAGACGCCGTGATCTACGAGGTGAGCCACCGGACGACCTACACCTACAGCGTGCCGGTCTCGATCTCCCACCACCTGCTGCACCTGACCCCCCGCAACTGCCTGCACCAGAACTGCGGCGAGGCGGCACTCGAGGTCACACCCGCGCCCACCGTGCGCGACCAGGACCGTGACTATTTCGGGAACCCCGTCACCTTCCTCACCGTCCAGCAGCCCCATCGCGAGCTTCTGCTGCACACGCTGAGCATCGTCGACGTCCACCACCGGCCGGTACCCGAGCTTCACGCCACCGCCACCTGGGAGGCGGTCCGCGATCGCGTGGCGCTGGCCGCCGACTCGGACGATCTGGAGGCCCTGGAGTTCACCTTCGCCTCGGAGGCGGCCCCATTCCTGGCGGAGGCCGCAGACTACGCCGCTCCATCGTTCCCGCCCGGGCGACCGTTCCTCGCCGGTGCTCGCGACCTGATCTCCCGCATCCACCGCGAATTCCGCTACGACACCAAGGCGACCGACGTGGCGACCACGGTCGCCGAGGCCTTGGCGATGCGCCGGGGCGTCTGCCAGGACTTCGCCCATGTCGGGCTCTCCTGCCTGCGGTCGCTGGGCCTGCCCGCACGCTATGTCAGCGGCTACCTCCTGACCCGCCCCGCCGACGGCAAGGAGAAGCTGATCGGTGCCGACGCGTCGCATGCCTGGCTCGCGGTGTATGTGCCAGAAGTGGGATGGGTCGACCTCGATCCGACCAACGACCTCGTCGTGTCGGATGAGCACATTACGCTCGCTTGGGGACGCGACTACGCCGATGTTAGCCCGGTGAGCGGTGTCATGTTCGGTGGTGGTGAGCATAGGGTAGCGGTGGCCGTCGACGTCACCGCGATCGGACCGAGATGAGGTCCGCTGCGAGGTAAGTCGTGACCTTGATCGTGCTGCCGCCGCGTCCTCCGGAGCGATCGGCATGAGCGTCCACAGCCTGCGCCACCTCGTCGACCCCAAGGCCATCGTGTGGATCGGTCCCGACGGCCCGGCCCCCGACTGGGCGATGCAGGTCGAGACCAACCTGTTCAACTCGGGCTTCGCCGGGCGGGTACTGGCGATCGGGAGCATCGGGCCGGCCCCGGAGCATGCGCGGCGGGCGGACCCCGGTGCGCTCGACTGCGGTCCGTTCCTCGCTGTCGTCTGTCTGCCGCAGCCGGACCCGATCACGCTCCTGGAACAGCTGGCGGAAGCCTCCTGCCGCGCCATGGTCCTCGTCGGCGGCCCTCTGAGCCAGGCGAGCATCAGCCCGGAGCGCGCAGCGGCACTCGTGGCCGCCGGCCGGCAGCGGGACATCCGAATCATCGGCCCCGACAGGATCGGGGTCGTCGTGCCCGGCAAGGGGCTCAACGCCGGCGCTCTCGTGCAGATGCCGGCGGCAGGCGACATCGCCTTCGTCACCCAGTCCGACACGATCGCGACCGCCATGGTCGACTGGGCCATCGACCACCGCGTCGGCTTTTCAAAGCTGGTCTCCCTCGGCGACAGCTGCGACGTCGAGGTCGGCGACGTTCTGGATTATCTCGGTATCGACCTCGGCACCCGCGCCGTCCTGCTCTACCTCGAAGGCATCGCCGACCCGCGCCGGTTCGTCTCGGCCGCCCGCTCGACCTCCCGGGCCAAGCCCATCATCGTCGTCAAGGCCGGCCGCGACACCGGCCGCGAGAACGCCCTCGTCGACGAGGACGCGGTCTACGAGGCGGCCCTGAAACGGGCCGGCGTGCTCCGCTATCGCACCATCCAGGATCTTTTCCGCGGTGCCGAATCGCTGGCCGCGGGCCTTGCGAAGGGAGGTGCGAGCGTCCGCGAGGGCCGGCTCGCCATCATCTCGAACGGACGCGGTACGGCGACCATGGCGGTCGATGCACTGCGTCGCGGCGGCGGCCATTTGGCCGAACTCGACGAGACCGCGCGTGCTGCGCTGGCCGCCTGCCTGCCCCTGACCGTCGCCGCCACCAATCCCCTCGATCTCGGGTTCGAGGCGACGGCCGACATCTACGCGGACTCGATCAAGGCGCTCAGCAAGGCCGCCTGCGCGGACGGTCTGCTCGTCATCCACAGCCCCGCCGCCGGTGTGGACGGGCTGAACGTGGCGCACCGGCTGATCGACATCGTCGGCAAGCAGCCGCGATCGATGCCGCGCCGCCCCATCCTGGCGGCATGGCCAGGCGCCCACATGGCCCGCGTCGCGAGGCGGGCGCTGACCTCGAAGCTGGTCCCGACCTACGAGACACCGGAAGCCGCCGTCCAAGCCTTCCTGAACCGCGTGACCTACGAGCGTCGGCAGGCGCTGCTGTCTCAGATTCCGTCTTCGCAACCGACCGATTTCGCCTTCGACCGCGAGCGCGCGACGACCGTCATCGAGGCGGCACTCGCCGCCGGCCGGCGGCAGCTGAGCGAGCCCGAGGCGCTCGACGTCCTGGCCGCCTACGGCATCGCGTCGGCGCCGGCCCGCCTCGCCCGGGACGTCGAGGGGGCGGTCGAGGGTGCGGCCGAGATCGACTTCCCGGTGGCCCTGAAGCTCGTCGTTCCGGGCGTGACCCAGAAACGCCGCATCGGTGCGGTCGCACTCGACGTCAAGGACCCGGCCGATCTCCGCCGCCGCGCGGAGCGGATGCGGCTGCGGCTCGATTCGATGGTCCCTGGCAGCGCCATCGAGGGCTACCTCGTCCAGAAGGTCGTGCGCGGCGTGAACATGACCGAACTCGTCGTCGGCTTCGACGTCGACCCGAGCTTCGGCCCCGTCATCTTCGTCGGGCAGAGTGGCGAGGGCGACGCTCTGGTGGATGCCGGCTATGCCCTGCCGCCGCTCAACGCCGATCTGGCCCGGTCCCTCCTCGAGGACTCGGGCGCTGGCAGGGCAGCCCTGGCCAGGGAAGAGAGTTTGAGCCCGCACCGGGCGGGACTGGTCGACGTGCTGCGCCGGCTCTCGCAGCTGACCCTCGACCAGCCGGCACTGCAGCGCCTCATCATCGAGCCCCTGCTCGCCTTGCCGGACGGCACGATCGCCATCGACGCCGAGGCGTCGATCGCCCCCTGGCCGGCGGACCGGCATCCGTCGAGCCGCTTCGCCGTCCATCCCTACCCCAAGGAACTGGAAGAGGAGGTCGTGCTCAAGGACGGGCGCCGCCTCCTGATGCGGCCGATCCGGCCCGAGGACGCCGAGCCGCTGCAGCGGTTCTTTTCCCATCTCGACCCGGAGGACCTGCGCCGGCGCTTCCTGGCGCCGATGAAGGAGGTGTCGGACGCGCTGGCGGCGCGCCTCTCGCAGATCGACTACGACCGCGAGATGTGTGTCCTGATCGTCGACCCCACGAAACCGGACGAGATCTGGGCCGGGGCACGCGTCGCCATGGAGCCCGACGGGCAGAGTGCGGAGTTCTCGGTCACGGTCCGGACCGACAGGCAGGGATTGGGCCTCGGCCACCGCGCATTGGGTCGCGTACTGGACTATGCGCGCGAGCGAGGTGTCCGAGAAGTGTGGGGCAGCGTGCTGCATGACAACAAGGGCATGCTCGGTCTCGCCCGCCGCCTGGGATTCGTCTCGCACATCGATCCGGACGACGCGGCCCTGGTGAAGTCCGTCATCCGCTTCGACAGTTGAGCGACAATCGCGCGCAGCTTGCGTAATGCGCGATAGCATGCGACATGATCGCCTAATGGTAGAAACTTTGGAGTCCATACGATGCGATCCGACGGCATAGATTCTGCCGTCCGCTCTCCGCGTTCCTCGCGCGGGGACGGGTTCAGCCGCCGCAAGCTGGTTGCGGCCTTCGCAGCCCTGCCGGTCATCGGGGCCGTGGATCTCTCGCCGGGACTCGGTAAGGCCGCCGCGACCCCCGAAGTGGTGATAATCGGCGCCGGCCCCCTCGCCGAGGCGGCAGCCAGCAGCCTCGCCGGCATCGGACTCCAGGCCAAGCTCTACACCGCAACCGGCGCCGATACCGCCGACGCGACCGCCCTGCATTGGTTGGGCGCCCCGCTGGCGCTGCCCGACGGCTTTTCCGGCGCAACGGTGAGCGCCCGGCGCACGGCGTTCCGCCCGCCGGTCTCGCCCGGAAACACGCTGCTGCGTGTCAGGCCCAGCGGTGCGGGCTACCTGCTGCAGTTCCGTGCCGACGACGGCGCCACGGTATTCGTGCGGGCCGACCTGCTCGCGCTTGCGCTGTCGCCGGCGGCGATGCGCATTGTGCAGTTCGACATTCCGCTGCCTCCCGCGCTGACGAAGGCGGTGCGTGCCACCGCAGCGGAGATCTGAGGGCGGCAGCGCCTAACCCGAAGGAGCCTGCTCCTTCGGGAACCGCTGGCTGATCCGCCGGAACAACTGGTCGCGCAGCGCCCGATAGGCATCGAGCCGCTGCTCGCGCGAGCCTTCGACGACGCTCGGGTCCGGCATGTGCCAGAACTCCAGCTCGCAGTGCGAGGTCCGTGTCAGCTCGACGGCCCGGTGCTGCGCCTCGGGCGAGAGCGAGATCACGAGATCGAAATACTCGTCCTCGAGCTGGTCGAAGGTCTTGGGCCGGTGCCGGGTGAGATCGATCCCGATCTCGTCCAGCACCTCGGCCGCCATCGGATCGGCCTCGCCCGGCCGCACGCCGGCACTCTGTACGTAGATCCGCTTGCCGTGCAGGAACTTCAGGATGGCCTCGGCCATCGGCGAGCGGATCATGTTCTGCGTGCAGGCGAACAGCACGCTGGCGGGCAGGTCGTGCACGGCACCCGCCGCCTATCCCCGGATGTGCAGCACGCAGATCAGGGTGAAGAGGCGGCGTGCCGTGTCGCGATCAAGCTCCAGCTTGCCGCTGACGGCATCGCGCAGCAGTTCGGCACCCTCGTCGTGCAGACCGCGCCGCGCCATGTCGATGGCCTCGATCCGGTTCGGCGTGGCGCCGCGGATGGCCTGGAAGTAACTTTCGCAGATCAGGAAATAGTCCTTCACCACGCGCCGCAACGAGCGCGTGGAGATCACGACCTCACCGCGCTCGTCGCCCTGCGGATTGCCGCAGTCGAGGACGAGGTTGTTCTCGCGCAGGCTGAGAAGGACGGTGTAGGGCCCCTCGAACCCGTCGACGATCCGGAAGCTGTTGTTCTCCAGGAGGTCGAACACGGCGACGTTGCGCTCGTGCTCGATCTCGGGCGTCCAGCGGACGATGCTCTTCTCGTCGAGCTTGATGTCGACGATGCGGTCCTTCTTCTCGCTCATGCCGCCCTGTCCAGGCGTCGCTCGACGGCCTCGGCGTGTGCCCCGAGGCCCTCGGCACGGGCGAGGCGTGCCGCCGCCGGACCGAGCCGCCGGAAGCTCGCCTCGTCGCAGCCCAGAAGCGTCGTCCGCTTCAGGAAGTCGAACACCGCAAGCCCCGAGGCATAGCGCGCCGTCCGGCTCGTCGGCAGCACATGGTTAGGACCGCCGACATAATCGCCGATCACCTCGGGCGTCCATGTACCGAGGAAGATCGCCCCGGCATGCCGGATCTCGGGTGCCAGCGCCTCGGCGGCCGCTCCGGCCAACTCCAGATGCTCAGGAGCCAGCGCGTCGACGAGCGGAACGGCGGCCTTCAGGTCCGGCACGACGATCACCGCCCCCTGCTCGCGCCAGCTGGCACCGGCGATTTCCGACCGCGCCAGCCTCGTGAGCTGATCCTCCACCGCCGCTACAACGGCATCCGCCAGGGCCGCATCGGCCGTGATCAGGATGGCCTGCGCCTTACCGTCGTGCTCGGCCTGCGAAAGCAGGTCCGAGGCGAGCCATTGCGGATCGACGCCGCTGTCAGTGACGACCACGATCTCCGACGGCCCGGCTATCATGTCGATCCCGACCTGCCCGAACACCTGCCGCTTCGCCTCGGCGACGTAGGCGTTACCCGGCCCCACGATCTTGTCGACGGGCACGATCGTGGCCGTCCCATAGGCCAATGCGGCCACCGCCTGTGCCCCGCCGATCCGGTAGATCTCGTCGACGCCTGCGATCGATGCCGCCGCCAGGACGAGCCTGTTCACGACTCCATCAGGCGTGGGCACCACCATCACGAGCCGCCTGCAGCCGGCGACCCGTGCCGGGATCGCGTTCATCAGCACCGAGCTCGGATAGGCGGCCGTCCCCCCCGGTACGTAGAGCCCTACCGCGTCGACCGGCCGCCAGCGCAAACCCAGCCGCACGCCTTCCGCATCCGTCCAGGCCTGGTCGCGCGGCAGTTGCCGCTCGTGGAAGGCCCGGATGCGCTTCGCAGCCGTCTCCAGCGCCTCGATGTCCGCCGGATCGCAGGCGGCCCGTGCCTCGGCGATCTCGGCGGCGGAGAACCGCAGCTTTTCCGCGCTCAGCTCCAATCGGTCGAAGCGGCCCGTGTACCTGCAGAGCGCTGCATCACCCCGCTCGCGCACCTCGGCCAGGATCGTCGCGACCGCCTCGCGCACGTCGACCGGCTCCTCGCGGCGTGCGGCCACGAGGGCGGCGAACTCCTGCGCGAACGCCGGGGAGCTGGCGTCAAGTCTTCTCGGCATAGGGCTCCGTCCAGCCCGGCACCGGCGTCGTGAAGTGATCGCACGGCACCACGCGGCACGGCACAGGCGCCCCGAAATCGTCGAGCCGGCAGTTGATCGCGTGCGTCCGCAGCTGAATTTCGCTGCCGCCCGCGAACACCAGCTCGATATGGATCAGATGCTGCGGCCCCGGTGCCGTGGCGATGGTCAGGAGCTCCATCTCCTTGTCGGGTGCGGACTTGTCGACGCCCCGGTACTTCACCTCGTCGATGCCGTCGAAGACGAGTGCGGAGGCACACTCGGTGAGGCCCTCGCAGTTGCTCCAATCCTTCTGCTTCTCGCGCCGGTAGCGCGTGAAGGCCGCGACGAACCGTTTCTCGTCGGGCAGGAAGACCATCTCCTTCAGCGGAATGCGGGCATCCTGCAGGCAGGCGGCGATGACGGCCAGGTCCTCGGCATCGGCCGCCCGGAGGCGCAGCTTGTCGGGCATGAGTTGAACCTTGTTCACGGGATGCGCTCGATCCTGGCCCCGACGGCCGCCAGCTTCTGTTCCAGCCGCTCGTAGCCACGATCGAGATGGTACACGCGGTTGACCTCCGTCTGACCCTTCGCCGCCAGCCCCGCCAGCACAAGGGAGACCGAGGCGCGCAGATCGGTCGCCATGACCGGTGCCGCCTTCAGCTCCTTGATCCCGCGCACCAGGGCCGATCCGCCGTGCACGGTGATCCTGGCACCCATCCGGGCCAGCTCCGGCACGTGCATGAACCGATTCTCGAAGATGGTCTCCGTGATCATGGCCGCCCCATCGGCTACACACATGAGGGCCATGAACTGCGCCTGCAAGTCGGTGGCGAAACCGGGAAACGGTCTCGTCATGGCGTCGCTGCCGTGCAACTCGCCGTTGGCGAGCCGTGCCACCACGCCGTCCTCGGTCTCTTCCAGCGCCACGCCGGCATCTTCCAGCGTCTCGCGCGCCGTCCCGAACAGCCCGACGCGCGCGTTCTTCAGCTCGATCCGACCGCCGGTGATGGCCGCCGCCATGGCATAGGTGCCGGCCTCGATCCGGTCCGGGATCACCGCATGGTGCGCCCCGTGCAGCGTCGGCACGCCCTCGATCGTGATGAAGCTGGTCCCCGCCCCCTCGACCTTCGCCCCCATCGCATTGAGGCAGTCGGCGAGGTCCACGATCTCGGGCTCGCGCGCGGCTCCGGCGATGACGCTGGTCCCGCTCGCCAGCGATGCCGCCATCATCAGGTTCTCGGTCGCACCCACCGACGGCTGGCCGAGCCGGATCTCGGCCCCTTTCAGCCCCTTGGGGGCGGTCGCGTGCACATAGCCGTCGGCAAGGTCGATCAGGGCCCCCATCCGCTCCATGCCGGAGAGATGCAGGTCGATCGGCCGCGGACCGATGGCGCAGCCACCGGGCAGGGAGACGTGCGCCTCGCCCGTACGAGCCAGGAGCGGCCCCAGCACGAGTACCGAGGCCCGCATCTTCCGCACGAGCTCGTAGGGTGCGGTCGTGCTCAGCAGTTCCGGCGCGTGCAGCATCAGCCGGCCGGGTGCGCCCGCGAGATCGGTCGCGTTGACACCCAGCACCTGCAGCAGGCGCCGCATCGAGGCGATGTCGGCGAGGTCCGCCACGTTCGAAAGGTGCAGCGGCTCGGTCGTCAGCAGGCTCGCCGCCATGATCGGCAGCGCCGCGTTCTTCGCCCCGCTGACCTCGATCGTGCCGGTGAGCGGCACCCCGCCCTGGATCAGGATCCGGTCCATGCGCCGCTCAGAGCTTCGGCAGCGTCACGCCGGTCTGGCGCATGTATTTGCCCTTGCGGTCGGCATAGGAGACTTCCGGCTCCTCGCTGCCCCGCAGGAAGAGGAACTGGCAGATGCCCTCGTTGGCGTAGACCTTGGCCGGCAACGGTGTGGTGTTGCTGATCTCCAGCGTCACGTGCCCCTCCCATTCGGGCTCCAGCGGGGTCACGTTCACGATCATGCCGCAGCGGGCATAGGTGCTCTTGCCGAGGCAGATGACGAGCACGTCGCGCGGGATGCGGAAATACTCGACCGTGCGGGCCAGCGCGAAGCTGTTCGGCGGCACGATGCAGACCTCGCCAGTCCGCTCCACGAAGCTCTTGTCGCTGAACTCCTTCGGGTCGACGAGGGCATTGTCGACATTGGTGAAGATCTTGAACTCGGGTGCGACGCGCGCGTCGTAGCCGTAGGAGGAGAGGCCGTACGAGATCACGCCCTGGCGCGTCTGGCGATCGACGAAGGGCTCGATCATGCCGTGCGCCAGCGCCTGCTCACGGATCCAGCGGTCGGGCAGAATCGACATAAGGATGGACGCTCCCGGAAGGCGGGTGCGCGCTTCTAGCGGATCGGTCCGCCTTCCTCAATGACGGGCGGTCCACCCTCGTCGGCCTTGCCGCCCGCTGCGCCTTCGCCGCCATCCGAACGTGCGCGCGCCTGCGCCTTCCGCCGCTTCAGATTGGCCCGCAACTCCTGCGCCAGCCGCTCCCGTCGCTCCGCCGCTGTCTCCGTCCGACCCGTCATGCACCCTCGCCGCAGACCCGCAACCAGCTTGCGTGTCGCACGAGTTCGGAACAAGCGTTCAGGAACCGGCGGCGACGCCGCACCGTTCGTGATTGCATCCCGCCCCGGATTTCAGTAGGTGTCCGCCCGCCAGATCCCCGGGCTGCCGTAGCTCAGTCGGTAGAGCGCGTCCTTGGTAAGGACGAGGTCGCTGGTTCGATTCCAGTCGGCAGCACCACGAAAATCCTGCAATTTCGAGGCTGCACGTCCCAGCAGCCGACTACACTCCTCTCGGCGCGCCAACGCGGCCCGCGCCCGGTCTCCCTTGGGCCCGACCGAAGCACTTCGCCTGCCTTGCCCTTAGACGATCTCGATTGTCGCTCCGCATCGCCAGACGCCGGTCTCGCGGGCGAGGCTGCGCATGATCGATAGTTGACAGCATCAATCGTTGTCGCAATCAATCATGCGGAGGCGGTACCGCGCGGTGACACTGCGCTGGCGTGACCCGCGGCGATGTCACGGGCGTCACGTCGCGCCCCGGCTCGGCGGAGAGTGGATCGGATGGAGTTCTCACCGATCGAGGAATCGCTCTGGCACGCGACGGCGGCCGAGGCTCCGGCGACCGGTCCGCTCGAAGACGAGATCAGCGTCGACGTCTGCGTCATCGGTGCCGGCTACACGGGCCTCTCCTCCGCCCTGCACCTCGCCGAGAAGGGCGTGCGCGTCGCCGTCGTCGAGGCGCGCTGCGTCGGGTTCGGCGGATCGGGTCGCAATGCCGGCCACTGCACGCCGACGTTCCACTTCTACTCGATCCCGACCGTGCGTCGCATGCTGGGCCCCGTCTATGGCGAGCGCCTGGTCCAGCGGCAGACCAACGCCGCCAACCTCGTCTTCGACCTGATCCGGCGCTACGGCATCGACTGCGAAGGGGTGCAGAACGGCTATCTGATGGTGGCGCACGCCCCCTCGATGGTGAAGTTGCTGGAGGAGAAGCAGAAGACCTACGCCTCCGCCGGCAAGACCACGCAACTGCTCGACAAGGACGAGACCGAGCGGCTCACCGGCTCGCCCCGCTACTTCGGCGCCTGGCACCATCCCGAGGGTGGCCATCTCAACCCGCTGGGCTACTCTCGGGGTTTGGCGAAGGCCGCCATCGGCCTCGGCTGTGCCGTCTACACGGACTCGCCCGTCAGGTCGGTGACCCGGTCCGGGTCGCGCTGGCGTGTCGAGACCCTCAAGGGTGCTGTCCTGGCCGACAAGGTGATCTGCGGCACCGGTGCCTACACCGACAGCTTCTGGCCCGGGCTCGAACAGAGCTTCGAGCGCCTGGGTGTCGCAATCCTTGCGACCCAGCCTCTGTCCGACAATGTCCGCAAGTCGATCGCGCCGAACAATCATACCGTGGTCGAAACGCGCAACGACCCCATGATCTACAAATACAACAAGGACGGCCGTCTCGTCACCTCGGTCTTCATCGAAGGCCGGCGCGGCGGCGACGTCGAGTACACCAAGCGGCTGACGGCTGAGAAGCTGAAATGGATGCTGCCGCAGCTGGACGAGGTCGACTTCCAGTACTACTGGACCGGGCAGCTCGACATGCAGCCGAAGACGTTCCCGCGGCTGTTTGAGCTGGCACCCGGGGTCGTCGCCTCGCTCGGCTATTCCGGTCGCGGCGTGCCCACCGGCACCATGATGGGCACGGTGCTCTGCGACTGGGCGATGGGCACCCCCCGCGAGGACCTGACGCTGCCGCTGGAGCCGCTCGCCAAGGTCCCGCTCTACATGAAGGTCGTCCCTCGGCTGTTCCTCGCCGCCACCCGCTGGAGCGACCAGCGCAGGGCGCGTCGCGAGGGCGTCAATCCGCCTCCTTATTGAGTAGGCCCGTGATGCGCATCACCATGCCGCGAATTGCCGAAGGGAGAGTGGATGATGGCATCGGCCGAGGAACCGGCGCGCGGCAGAGCGGAGCCACCGCCCAGACTCGAGCCGCGGACGATCGACTATTCCGACGTCTCCCTCGACATCCTCGGCGACCTTTTGAGCTTCCATGCCCGGACGGTCGGTCTGGCGCTGAACAAGTCCTACGATCACGCCATCGGCGAGGTGTCGCTGGCGCACGGTACGGGCAAGGTGTCGGTCCTTCTCCTGACCGCCGCCAACCCCGGCATCCGACCCTCGGTCATCGCCCACTTCATCCACAAGGACCGTGCCGCGATGGCGCGCCTCGTCGAGCAGATGAAGGAGCACGGCCTGATCGAGCACCAGATCGACGCCGAGGAGCGCCGGGCGCACGAACTCTACCTCACGCCCAAGGGCGAGAGCCTGCTGCAGCGCGTGCGCGCCATCGCGATCGGCCATTCGGACCGGTTCTTCGGCGTGCTGACGTCCACCGAGCAGCGGGAGCTTCTGCGTCTCTTGATGAAGCTCTACGAGGCGCATGTGGCACCCCTGCCCACGACGGTGCAGCGCCCCTGAGCATCGCACAGGGGGCCCGCCGGTGACCGGCCGGCGCGTCGCCCTCGTCTCGGGCGCCAATCGCGGCATCGGTGCGGCCATCGTCCAGGCGCTGACGGCCGCCGGTTGGGACGTCTCGGCAGGCGTCCGGCGGCCACGACCGATGGACGGGGCCGCCCATGTGCATCCCTACGACGCGCAGGACCGGTCGAGCGAGAAGGCCTGGGTCGCAGCCGCCGTGGAGCGGTTCGGACGGATCGACGCGATCGTCGCCAATGCCGGGATCATGATCCCGAAGACCGTGATCGAGGCCGACGACGAGGACCTCGACGCGCTGCTCGAAGTGAACGTCAAGTCGCCGCTCCGCCTGATCCGCGCCGCTTGGCCACAGCTCGTCGCCTGCGGCCGGGGCCGGGTGGTGACGATCGTCTCGCTCTCCGGACTTCGCGTGAAGGCGCCCCGAGCCGGCCTCTACTCGGTCAGCAAGTTCGCGGCCCAGGCCCTGACGCATGCCGTCCGCCAGACCGGCTGGGACGACGGCATCCGGGCGATCTCGGTGTGTCCCGGCTTCGTCGCCTCGGACATGAGTGCGGCACTGACCGACAAGGCACCCGAGGCCATGACCCAGGCCGAGGATCTGGCCCGCATCGTGGCCTTCGTCCTCGACCTGCCCAACACGGCGAGCATCGCGACCTTGCCGATCAATTCCGCGCTGGAGGAAAGCTGGTGAATGTCTTCGTGCGGCGGGGCCGCTGAGTCATGGGACCCAAGCTCGACCCGGTACCGCTCGACCCAACGCCGCCGCAGCAGGCGGACGTCGTCATCATCGGCGGCGGCATCATCGGCACCTGTGCGGCCCTGCATCTCGCCCAGCGCGCGGTCTCCGTCGCCTTGTGCGAGAAAGGTGAGATCGGCGGTGAGCAGTCCAGCCGCAACTGGGGCTGGGTCCGCAAGCAGGGTCGCGACCCGCGCGAGCTGCCGCTGATCATCGACGCGCTGCGCCAGTGGAAGGGGCTCAACGAAGTCGTCGGTGCCGAGACCGGGTTTCGCACCACCGGCATCATGTACGGCATCGAGACCGACGCCGACATGGCGCGGCACGAGGCGTGGCTTGAGTACGCCCGGCTGTACCAACTCGATTCCCGCATCATCGGCCGCGACGAGTTCGACCGGCTGATGCCGGGTGCCGTTGGCAAGCTCAAAGGTGCCCTCTACACCGCCTCGGACGGCCGGGCCGAGCCGCAGAAGGCGGCACCCGCAGTGGCCCTAGCCGCCCGTCGCCTCGGTGCCAAGGTGCTGACACAGTGCGCGGTCCGCACCATCGAGCAGGAAGGCGGCAAGGTTGCGGCCGTCGTGACCGAGAAGGGCCGCATCCGCACCAACGCCGTCGTGCTGGCCGGCGGGGCCTGGTCGCGGCTGTTCATGGGCAATCTCGGCATCCGCCTGCCGCAGCTCACCGTCATCAACTCCGTCATGCGCACGGCACCCCTCGACGGCGGTCCACAGGCGGCGCTGTTCATGCAGCACTACGCCTTCCGGCGCCGGCTCGACGGTGGCTACAGCATCGCCAACGGCAGCGAGAACGTGCACGAACTGTCCCCGGACAGCTTCCGCTTCCTCAAGGACTTCCTGCCGGCCCTGCAGGTCGAGTGGCGCTCGCACCAGCTCCGCATCGGCCGGCGCCTCATGCAGGAGGCGAGCTTCCCGACGCGGTGGTCCGGCGACGAGCGGACCGTGTTCGAGGACATCCGAGTCAACGATCCAGCCCCCGTGAAGCGCTCCCTGACCGACGCGCTCAAGAACTTGGCCGCCGACTTCCCGCTGTTCGGAAAGGCGCAGGTCGTGCAGGAATGGGGCGGGCGCATCGACGTCACACCGGACATCGTGCCCGTGATCTCACCGGTCGACACCGTGCCGGGGTTCTTCGTCGCCACCGGCTTCTCGGGTCACGGGTTCGGCATCGGACCCGGTGCCGGCCGGCTCGTCGCGGACCTCGTCATGGGTCGCGAGCCGATGGTCGACCCGACTCCTTTCCGCCTCTCGCGTTTCCTCGATGGCTCCAGGGCGAAGCCCATGGGCCATGTCTGACGCCGACACCCGCGAGGTGCGGCGGTCTTCCGACCAAAGCTGCAGGGCAACGAGTGGAGGATCCGCAGAAATGAGCGAGAACAGGATGATCCGGCCGACCCGGCGTCGGCTGATGGCGACAGGTGCCGCCGGCGCCGCGATGGCGTGGATCGGCCCGCAGCTCGGCTGGGCGCCAGCGGCCCTCGCAGCTACGCCGCCGAGCAAGCCCACGGGTCAGGCGGTCATCGGCCTCTCGCAGGAGCCCACCGTCTTCAATCCCCTGATGCTGCACATCGAGGTCGACGAGGGTGTCTACTTCAACCTGTTTAGCGCGCTCTGGCGTCCGGGTCCCGACGGCAAGCTCATCCCCGACCTCGTGACCGAGGTTCCCTCGGTCGAGAACGGCGGCGTGTCCGCCGACGGCCTGAACTGGCGCCTCAAGCTCAAGGACAACGTCAAGTGGCACGACGGCACGCCGTTCAGTGCCGAGGACGTCAAGTTCACCATCGAGCTGATCAACAACCCCAACTTCCGCGCCGGACGCCGTGCCGGCCACGAGCTGGTCAAGGACATCCAGGTCGTCTCGCCGACCGAGCTGACCTGGCGGCTGGAGAAGCCCTACGCGCCCTATCCCGCCATCCTGTCCTGGACGTTCATCGTCCCGCAGCACATCCTGGGCAAGGAAGCCGACCCCAATACTTCCTCGTTCAACACCAACCCGATCGGCACCGGTGCGTTCAAGTGGACCGAGCGCGTCGCCGGCGACCACATCACGCTCAGCGCCTTCGAGGACTGGTTCGGCGACGGCCCGTACCTGGAGCGGATCATCTTCAAGTACATTCCCGACATGACGGTGCTGTACACGCAGTACCAGACGGGCGATGTCGACTACACGGGCATCCAGGGCATCAGCCCGGACCACTACGAGGAGGCGAAGGGCCTCGCGGACCGCACGGTGATGGCGGTGCCGCAGCCCTTCATCGAGAACATCGCGTTCAATCTCGGGATGCCGATCTTCCAGGAGCAGGCGGTCCGCGACGCGCTCTACATGGCGATGGACAAGCAGAGCCTGATCGACGCCATCTATTACGGCCTGCCCACCCCCACGGAGTCGTTCCTGCCGAAGGAAAGCTGGGCCTTCAATCCCAACCTGCCGGCGCACACCTACGATCCCGAGAAGGCGAAGCAGATCCTGGAGGATGCCGGCTGGAAGCCGGGCGCGGATGGCGTGCGCGAGAAGAACGGCCTGCGCCTCGAGTTCACCAACTCGACCACGGCCGGCAATCACACCCGCGAGCAGGCGCAGCAGCTTCTGCAGCAGACATGGGGCGACATCGGCGTCAAGCTGTCGATCAACAATCTGCCCCCGGCCGTCATGTGGGGCGACTACTGGATGCAGTCGAAGTTCGAGACCGCCATGGTCGGCATCGGCTTCGGCATCGGCCCTGATCCGGACGCCAACGACTTCTTCTCCAGCAAGGCGATCGGCGCCAAGGGCGGCACCGGGCAGAACACGACCCAGTATGTGAGCCCCGAGGTCGACAAGCTCCTTGCCGAGGGTGCCGCCACGGTGGATCCCGACAAGCGGAAGGAGATCTATCAGAAGATGCAGGAGGTCACCCGCCACGACCTCCCCTACCTGCCGATCTTCCAGTACAAGATGGTCGAAGGCATCAAGACCGGGCTCGAGAACTTCAAGCCGAACGTCGCCGTACAGGAGAACTGCTGGAACGCCGCGGAGTGGTATTGGGCGACCTGAGCGTCCTGATCGACGAGGAGGGCCGGATCGAGGATCCGGCCCTGCCGCGGCACGGGAGCGGTGAATCGTGCTGACCTATCTGCTCGGCCGGCTGGGTCAGAACGTCATCCTCCTGTTCCTCGTCTCGATCATCGGCTTCGCGGTCCTCCATCTGGCGCCGGGCGGCCCGCTGGCCCAGTTCGCCCTCGTCCCCGGGATGTCGCAGGCCGACATCGCGCGGATCGCCGCCCAGATGGGTCTCGATAAGCCTCTGCCGGTCCAGTACTGGGACTGGTTCACCCATCTGCTGCGCGGCGACTGGGGCCGCTCCTATCGCGACACCCAGCCGGTGCTGACCGTAATCGGCTCGCACCTGTTCGCCACGCTCGAACTTATGGTGACGGCCACCCTGATCGCCATCCTGCTCGGGGTCTGGATCGGCATCCTGGGTGCCATCCGCCGCTACTCGATCTTCGACTATCTGGCGACCATTGGTGCGATGGTGGGCCTCTCGATCCCGACCTTCTGGTTCGGCCTCGTCGTCATCTACGTCTTCTCGGTCAAGCTGGGCTGGCTGCCGCCCGGCAACATGTACACGATCGGCAACGGCTCCTTCTTCGACTTTCTCTACCACCTGATCGCCCCGTCTTTGGTCCTGGCGCTCGTCGAGGTCGCGATCTGGAGCCGCTACATGCGGGCCTCCATGCTCGATGTGATCAGCCAGGACTTCATCCGCACAGCCCGTGCCAAGGGCCTGCCGGAGCGTGTCGTCCTGCTGCACCATGCCTTGCGCAACGCGCTGATCCCGATGATCACGCTGGCCGGCATGCAGCTACCGACCCTGCTGGGTGGTGCCCTCGTCACCGAGACCATCTTCACCTGGCCCGGTATGGGCCGACTCTTCCTCGATTCGCTTGGCTACCGCGACTACCCGGTCGTCATGGGCATCCTGACGTTCTCGGCCCTTCTGGTGCTCGCCGGGAACCTCCTGGCCGACCTGCTCTGCGCGGTCGCCGATCCGCGCATCCGGCTGGACTGAGTCGATGCAGGACGTCGCGGCCCTCCCCGCTTCTGTCACGGCTGCCGGCAACCGCTCCCTGCGGCGCTTCCGCCGCCATCGCCTCGCCGTCTTCGGCGTGCTGGTCATCGTCCTCCTGATCCTGGCGTCTGCGATCGGACCGTCCCTGCTGCCCTTCGACGATCTGCGGATCGACGTCCGCCATCGCTTCGAGGCACCCTTCATGAGCGCCCATGTCTTCGGCACCGATCAGTTGGGCCGCGATCTGCTGGCACGGCTCCTGATGGCCGGGCGCATCTCCTTGAGCGTCGGCTTCTCGGCGATGGTGATCAGCGTCCTTTTCGGCACCGTCGTCGGCTCCGTCGCCGGCTATTATGGCGGCTGGCTCGGGGCCGTCCTGATGCGGATCGTCGATGCGATCCTCTGTTTCCCCCAGGTCTTCCTGCTCCTGGCGCTGGCCGCCTTCATCAAGCCCAGCGTGCCGATGATCACCCTCATCATCGCGGCCACCGCCTGGATGGAGGTGGCGCGGATCGTCCAGAACCAGATCCGCTCCCTGCGCGAGCGCGACTTCGCCGTGGCGGCCCTGATGGTCGGCGCCTCCGACCTGACGATCATGTTCCGTGAGCTGGTCCCGAACGTGATCGGTGCGATCGTCGTGGCCGCAACTTTGACCGTCGCCCGTGCCATCCTGATGGAGTCCTACATCAGCTTTCTCGGCTACGGCATCCAGCCGCCGATGGCGAGCTGGGGCAACATGCTGAACAATGCCCAGCAATATCTGACCTCGGCCCCCTGGCTCGCCATCTTCCCGGGCCTGATGATCACGCTGGCGGTCGCCAGCTTCAACTTCGTCGGCGACGGCCTGCGCGACGCGCTCGACGCCCGCATGGACCTGCACTGATGGCCGAGCGGCCGGTGCTGGAGGTCAGCGACCTCATGGTGACCTTCTCGACCGATTCGGGTCCGGTCCCGGCGGTCCGCGGCGTCTCGCTGGAGGTGCGCAAGGGCGAGACCCTGGCACTCGTCGGCGAGAGCGGCTCGGGTAAGAGCGTCACGAGCCTCGCCGTCATGCGCCTGACACCGGCACCGCCCCGTGCTCGGATCGGCGGCCGCGCCGTCCTGACCCGGGACGACGGCACGACCCACGACCTGTTCGCCCTGTCCGAGCCCGACATGCGAGCGCTGCGCGGCGACGCCATGGCGATGATCTTCCAGGAGCCGATGACCTCGCTCAACCCGGTCCACCGGGTGGGCGATCAGATCGCCGAATCCTTGCGTTTCCACCGCGACCTCGACCGCCGGGCCGCTCTCCGCCGCGCCACCGAGCTGCTGGAGCTGGTCGGCATCCCCGAGCCGGCACGACGCCTCAACGCCTACCCGCACCATCTCTCCGGCGGCATGCGGCAGCGCGTGATGATCGCGATGGCACTCGCCTGCGATCCGCAGATCCTGATCGCCGACGAGCCGACCACCGCCCTCGACGTCACCGTCCAGGCGCAGATCCTCGACCTGCTGCACGACCTGCAGCGGCGCACCGGCATGGCGATCGTCTTCATCACCCACAATCTCGGTGTCGTGGCCGAGATCGCCGACCGCGTGATGGTGATGTATGCAGGCCGCATCGTCGAGGAGGGCGGCGTCGTGCCGGTGCTGACCCGGCCGCGGATGCCCTACACGCAGGGCCTGCTGGCGTCGGTGCCTCGTCTCGACCTGAGCCGCGAAGGCCGCGACGACCTCGCCTTCATCCCTGGCACCGTCCCCGACCCGCACGGGATGCCGCCCGGCTGCCCGTTCGAGCCGCGCTGCGCCCACGCCGTTCCCGCCAGATGCGGGGCCGCCGTACCGCCGCTCGAAGCGGCCGGAGCCGACCGGCGTGTGCGCTGCTGCCGCTGGCAGGAGCTCGCGGCATGAGCGGCGAGCTGCTGAAAGTCGACGACCTCCACACCCATTTCGCCGTCGGCGGCACCTTCCTCGGCACCGGCGGCCACGTCGTCCGTGCCGTCGATGGCGTCGGCTTCGGCATCGCCAAGGGCGAGGTGCTGGGCCTCGTCGGTGAGAGCGGGTCCGGCAAGAGCACCATCGGCAAGACGATCCTGCGCCTCTTGCAGCCGACTTCGGGCCGCATCGAGTTCGCGGGCCAGGACATCACCCATCTGCCGCGCAAGGCGCTGCGCCCCTTCCGTCGCCGGATGCAGCTCGTCTTTCAGGACCCGTTCGCCTCGCTGAACCCGCGCCAGACCGTGGGCCAGATCCTCTCCCTGCCGCTGCAGGTGCACGAGCCGGGCCTCGGTCGGGCCGAGCGCCGGGCACGGGTCGAAGGCATCCTCGATCTCGTCGGCCTGTCGGCGAGCTATGCCAGCCGTTTCCCGCACGAGTTTTCGGGCGGCCAGCGCCAGCGGATCGGCATCGCCCGTTCGCTCGTCGTCGAGCCCGAGTTCCTCGTCGCCGACGAGCCCGTCTCCGCCCTCGACGTCTCGATCCAGGCCCAGATCGTCAACCTCCTGCTGGCGGTGCAGGCGCGGATGGCGCTGACCATCCTCTTCATCACCCACGATCTGGCCGTCGTCGGCCACATCGCCGACCGGGTCGCCGTCATGTATCTGGGCCGCCTCGTCGAGCTGGCGCCGACCCGCGCCCTCTTCAGCAACCCCCGCCACCCCTACACGGAAGCCCTGTTCCGCGCCGCCCCGATCCCCGACCCGACGCTACGGCGACCCCGCCTGACCCTGAAGGGCGAGCTGCCGAGCCCCCTCGCCCCGCCTTCCGGCTGCGTCTTCCGCACCCGCTGCCCCTACACCGAACCCCGCTGCGCCGAAGCGCCCCCACCGCTGCGCAACGTCGGTCCAGCCCACCTCAGCGCCTGCATCCGCGACGACCTGACCTTGGCCCCAGCGCCGACCCACTGAGCGACGCCTGTCCTGCGCGGGGTCGACATGGCGCACGTCGCTCCCGTTATCGGCACCCTCACCGCGGATTGATTTCACACGCAACCTAGCGTAACTCCAGCTTCAAATAGATCCGATCTTCACGTTCGCTGCTGCATGGGGAGGCGCGATGACAACGTTCACGGTGACGACCACCGCGGATTCGCTCGACCCGAACGACGGCAAGCTGAGCCTGCGAGAGGCGCTGAACGCGGCGAACCGAACGGCCGCCGCCGACCGGATCGAGTTCGCGTCGAACCTGGAGGGCAAGACCCTCGTCCTGACGCGCGGCCAGCTGGAGATCACCGCGAGCGTCACCATCGACGGCGATCCCGACCGGGACCGTGTCGGCGTGATCATCGATCAGCGGACCGTTACCCAGGGCGAATATGCCGACGCTCGCGTCCTCGCGGTCGGCGGCCACGGTGTGAAGAGCACCATTCTTGGCGTCACGATCACCGGCGGGGCGACCACACTGGAGATCACCGACGCGAAATGGGGGTCCGGCACGGGTGGTGGAATCAAGCTGATCGATGGTGCCGAACTCCATCTCGATCACTGTTCCATCCAGAACAACGCGGCCCTCGGCATTCAGTATGAAGGCGGCGATGGCGGCTTCGCCGGAGGCGTATACGTTTCGGATGGTGCGCTGTTCCTGAGGAACTCCTCAGTCATCAACAACTTCTCAGAATACTGTGGCGGCATCGGTGCTGGATACGCCAGCAACAGCCATGTCGTCGTTCAGAACTCTACGGTAGCGAACAACACCGTGGGTGGCATCTGGGGCGGCGATGTCACGCTGATCAACTCGACCGTAACGGCGAACTACGGCAGCGTACCGGACACTTCCGCTGGCATTGACTGCGATGTTCTAACGATCATCAACAGCATCGTGCTCGGCAATAGCGACGATTACTCCAGCAGTGATATACAAGCCAGATCCATCCTGTCGAACGGACACAACATCGTCGGCCGGGTGCAAGGCTCCATGCCTCTCGATCTGGTAGGCGTCGATCCTCAGAGTGTCTTCCGACACCTGGATGGCAACGGGGGCGGCAAGCTGGCTCTCGTCAACGGTGCCTGGGTGGCGCCTCTGCTGGACGACTCGCACAATCCCACGCTCGCCGCCGCTGATCCGGCGACGGCAGGCGACATGGACCAGCGTGGGGCGACCCGACCGAGCCCCCAAGGCAGCCTGCCCGACATTGGCGCCTTCGAGCTTAACCAGACGGTCAAGGTGTCCCACGAGCCGTCGGCCGGCAGCGATGTCCTCAAGGGGACGCCAACGGCCGACTTGCTGCACGGGCTTGCCGGCGACGACGTAATCTTTGCCCTCGGGGGCAATGATGTTGTGTTCGGCGGGCAAGGCAAGGACGCGCTCTTCGGCGGCAATGGTCCCGATCGCTTGGATGGCGGGATCGGCAACGACCTGCTGCAAGGCGGACGCGGCGACGACCGGCTCGACGGCGGCAGCGGCAGCGACACCGCATCCTATGCCGACGCCGAGCGCGGGGTGCGGGTCGACCTCGTTCGGACGGACGCCCAGGTGACCGGCAGCGGCGCCGATACGCTGCTGCACATCGAAAACCTCGTCGGCAGCAACTTTGATGATCATCTTCGCGGCGATGGTGGCGCGAACCGCATCGACGGCCTGAGTGGCTACGACGTTATCGAGGGCCGAGGCGGAGACGACATCCTCAGCAGCGATCACGGGGCAAGGCTAGATGGGGGCGACGGTGACGATATTCTTCGGGGTGACACGCTGCTCATCGGCGGAAAGGGAGATGATCAGCTTTTCGGCGGCCCCCATTTCGCTACGGCTAGCTATGCAACGGCAACGTCTGGCGTCGTCGTGGACCTGGACATAGAAGGCCCACAACAAACAGAGGGCGCCGGCACAGACACTCTATACTCGATGGTAAACGTAACCGGTAGCGCCTTTGCAGATATTTTACGCGGGAACGAATCTGATAACATGATCAAAGGCGGGGCTGGCGACGACATTCTTTACGGGGATGCAGGTGACGGCGAGGGAATAGGCGATTATTTATTCGGCGGCGCTGGACGGGACCATTTCGTCTACGATCTCCCCAGCCTTTCATCAGGTATGCTGACCGGTTTTGTCGAGGATTTCGAAGGCGCTGGATCCCCTGGAGGCGACCTGATCGACCTGTCCGGCCTGAGCTCCGGCGAGCTCCTCTTCCAAGGCACTGCTCAATTCACTGACATCAATCAGGTACGAATCACCAATGCTTTTGCTACTACAGTGGAAGTAAATCTAAGTGGAAACAAGTCGGCTGAAATCGTTATCGAGGTGCGAGGTGAAGACGTCACCCCCAGCCACTTGACCGCCGCCGACTTCATCCTATGACCCTCGCCATCGCCCGAAAACCGTAGCGGGAACGTCACCCCCACCCCGTCCGTTCCGGAAGCTACTTACCGGAGCATAGAGCGATGCACGCCAGAAGCCTGGCGCTGATGCTCGCTGCCCTCGTGCTGGCCTCGGCTGCACGGGCGCAGGAGCAGGGCCCCGTGGTGTTCGAGGAGAAAGGCGTGGCCTCCTATTACGGCGAGGACTTCCACGGCAAGAAGACCGCCAGCGGCGAGCCCTTCGACCAGAACGCCATGACGGCGGCCCACCCCAAGCTGCCGCTGGGCACCGAGGTGACGGTCACCAACGAGGCGACGGGGAAGAAGGTCGAGGTCGAGATCAACGATCGCGGCCCCTATGCCGACGACCGCGAGATCGACCTGTCCAAGGGTGCCGCCAGGAAGCTCGGGATCACGCAGCAGGGCGTGGCGGAGGTGAAGATCGAGGCGACGAAGGAGCAGGTCGAGGAGGCCGTCGACACGCCGAAGGAGGTGCCGAAGGTCGAGGCCGAGCTGAAGGACGCCCGCAGGGCCGCCGCCGCCGACGGCACCCCGCAGCCGCAGCCCGCACCGAAGCTGGACCCGCCCGCGAACTGAGCGGGCCGCCACTTACCCCGTCGCGATCGTCAGCACCGGCAGCGACAGCGGCTTGCCGCTCTCGGCGAGGTTGAACAGCAGCATGACGAGCGTGAAGAGCTGCTTCGAGCGCTCGTCCTCCTGACCGATGAAGTACCACTGTCCCTCGTAGCGCGCCGAGACGAAGGCATCGACCGGCGGCAGCACCGAGCTGCGGACGTGCACGTCGGGCGCGAACAGCCGGATCGGGCTCCGCACGGGTGCCGCCCCTTCCTGCCCCGGCCGGTCGACCGCACTGGCGAGATCGCCCAGGATCTCGATCAGCGATCGTGTCCGCAGGCGGATCTCGCCCGGCCGCAGCATCGGGCTCATCGCGAAGACGAGCGGAAACTCCGTCTGCGTCGCGTCGAGCTGCAGCGTCTTGCGCACCCGCTGCTCGGCCGCCAGCAGGTCCGGATCGCCGTTGCGCCGGTCGATGACGACGTAGATCTGCTTGCCGTCGCCGCTCGCCTTGCCCGCGTCCTCGTCCTTCTTGGCGTTCTTGTCCGCGGGCACCTTGCCCGATGCCGTCTTCGCCGTCCTGCCGTCGCGCGGATCGAGCGTGGCGATCAGCCAACCGGCGCGCCGCAGCCTGTCGAGGTCCGTGACGAGCTCGACGAACTCCGGATCGGCACCCGCCGAGTCGAGCGAGCCGCCGATCTCGTTGTGGTACGAGCCGATCGAGTGCAGCCCGATGCCGAAGACGAGCCGCAGCGGCACGCCGGCCAGCATCAGGCCGAACAGGTCCTGCGGTGCCAAGGGTGCCAGCAGCGTCTGCGCGAAGTCCGCCCCGACCAGCGGCGTGTACGTCACCGTCGGATTGTCGCTGAAGGTGCCCTGGACGCTGATGTTGGCCGTGTTGTCGACGGTGATCGCACTGCTGCCGAGATCCTGCAGCGTCGCCGCGAGCGTCGCCTGCCCCTGCATCTGGTAGCCGGCGACGAGCTGGCTCACCGAGACGAAGGTCGGATAGTCGTCGTAGCGCAGCTTGACGACGTTCAGCAGCACCTGCCGCTTGGCGGCGTCGCCGATGGCATCCGCATAATCGATCTGGTCGACCCGGATGCTGCGTGGACCGATGCCCGTGCAGCCCGCCAGCGCCAGCACGGCCACAACGGCCAGCCCGACCGCCGGGCGGCTCCGACGCTGCCGCATCCCACGTCCCCATCAGGCTGTCGGGCGCCTACGGGCGTCTCCTGTCACGGCGGCGAGCGGAGGCGCAAGCCGGGGCGAAGCCGCCTGTTCGCATTGTAACGGCGCCGACATCGTTACGATATACCTATTGATTCTGTCGACTTTATCGACAATCAATTCGCCCGGTCTCCTGCCACCGATCCTGCCGTACGGACGTTGTGCGTCCGACGCCCTTACGGCCAGCCGCACAGCCGAGGTTGCACGATGTTCCGAACCTACCGCCGCATGCTCCCGATCGTCATCGCCCTCTTCCTGCTCACCGCCGGTGCCCGCGCGCAGGTCGTCGTCGGCTCGAAGCTCGACACCGAGGCGACGCTCCTCGGCAACATGATCCTGCTGACGCTCGAAGCGAACGGCATCGCGACCGAGGACCGGACGACGCTCGGCGGCACGCCGGTCGTGCGCAAGGCGATCACCGCCGGCGAGATCGACATCTATCCCGAGTACACGGGCAACGCGGCCTTCTTCTTCAACAAGGCCGACGATCCGGTGTGGAAGGACCTGAACCAGGGCTACGAGACGGCGAAGAAGCTCGATTACGACGCCAACAAGATCGTCTGGCTCTCCCCGGCACCGGCGAACAACACCTGGGCCATCGCCGTCCGCAAGGAAGTAGCGGATGCGCAGAACCTGAAGACGCTGTCCGACCTCGGCCGCTACGTCGCGGGCGGCGGCAAGGTCGTGCTGGCCGCATCGTCGGAGTTCGTGAACTCGGCGGGCGCACTTCCCGCCTTCCAGACGGCCTACGGCTTCACCCTGAAGCCCGAGCAGCTGATCGTCCTCTCGGGCGGCGACACGGCGGCCACCATCAAGGCCGCGGCCGACCAGACCAACGGTGCGAACGCCGCCATGGTCTACGGCACCGATGCCGGCATCGCCGCCTCGGGCCTCGTCGTGCTCGACGACGACAAGAGCGTGCAGCCCGTCTACGCGCCGGCCCCCATCGTCCGCGAGGCCGTGCTGCAGGCGAACCCGAAGATCGCCGACGCCCTCCGGCCCGTCTTCGCGAGCCTCGATCGCGAGACCCTGCAGGAGCTGAACGGCCGCATCCAGCTCGGCGGTGAGCCCGCCCGCGACGTGGCGCAGGACTATCTCACCTCCAAGGGTCTCCTGTCGAACTGACCACCGATGGCGACCGTCGGCGTCCTCGCCGGAATCGACACGGCTGACGAGCGTCCGGTGCGGCTGCCGGACCGCCTGGGCCTGCTCGCCTGCCTCGCGGGCGGCCTCGGCACGTCCCTCCTGCCCCTTCTCGTCTTCAAGGCCAACAGGATCGCCGCCGGTGACCCGCTGCGCGTCACCGCGGCCTTGCCACCTGTCACCGCCACGATTCTTCTTCTGGTCCTCGCCGCCGCTGGTCTCGTCGTCCTCTTCGTCCGCAACCCGGTCGTCCGGCTCGCCGCGGCCGTCACGGGCCTCGTCGCCCTCACCCTCGCCGTCGGCCACGGCGCCACCACGCTCGTCGCCGACGGTGAACGCTACGCGCGCGTGGCCCTGGGGGGTGCTTTCTGGGTCCTGCTCGTCACGCTGGCCCTGCTCGTCACCGACGCCATGGCGCGCCTTCGCTTCGGCCCCCTGGCGCGGATCGCCGCCCTCGCCATCACCGCGGCCGCGGTGGCGGCCCTCTTCGCCTCGGGCAGCTGGAACGATCTCTCCGTGATGCGCGAATACGCCTCGCGCTCGACCACCTTCTGGCGCGAGGCGGAGCGCCACGTCCTGCTCTCCGTCGGCTCGCTGGCCGCCGCCGCCCTGGTCGGCCTGCCGCTCGGCGTCCTGGCCCACCGCCGGCCGCGCCTGCGGGCCGCCATGCTGCAGACGCTGAACCTGATCCAGACGATCCCCAGCATCGCGCTGTTCGGCATCCTGATGGCACCGCTGGGCTACCTCGCCGCCAACGTGCCCCTCGCCGCCGCCCTCGGCATTCGCGGCATCGGTGTCGCCCCGGCACTCCTGGCCCTCTTCCTCTACGCGCTGCTGCCGGTGGTCGCGAACACCGTCATCGGCCTCGGCCAAGTGGCACCCGCCGTGGTCGACGCCGCCCGCGGCATGGGCCTCACCGACCGCCAGATCCTGACCCGGATCGAGCTGCCGCTCGCCTTCCCGGTCATCCTCACCGGCATCCGGATCGTGCTAGTGCAGAGCATCGGCCTCGTCACCGTGGCGGCCCTCATCGGCGGCGGCGGCTTCGGCACCTTCGTCTTCCAGGGCATCGGCCAGACCGCGATGGACCTCGTGCTGCTGGGCGCCATCCCGACCGTGGCCCTGGCCTTCGCCGCCGCCGTCCTGCTCGACGCCGCGGTCGACTTCAGCCGGCGGGGAACGCCATGATCGAGCTCGAAGGCCTCACCAAGCGCTACGCCACGCGCACCGTCGTCGACTCCGTCTCGATGACGATCCCGTCCGGCAGCATCGCCGTCATGGTCGGCAGCTCGGGGTCCGGCAAGTCGACCGTGCTGCGCATGATCAACCGGCTCGTCACCCCCAGCGCCGGCCACGTCCTGATCGACGGCGAGGACACCTCCACCGTCCCCGAGCACGAGCTACGCCGCCGGATCGGCTACGCCATCCAGGGCCACGGCCTCTTCCCGCACCGCACCGTGGCCGACAACATCGCCACCGTCCCGCGTCTCCTCGGCTGGGACAAGCGCCGCGTCGACGACCGAGTCGAGGAGCTACTCACCCTCTTCGAGCTCGACCCCGCCGAGTTCGCCCGCAAATATCCGCACCAGCTATCGGGGGGTCAGCAGCAACGCGTCGGTGTCGCCCGCGCCCTCGCCGCCGGCCCCAACATCCTCCTCATGGACGAACCGTTCGGCGCGCTCGATGCCATCATCCGCGGCAAGGCCCAGACGGACCTGCTCGCCATCCAGCGCCGCCTGAAGACGACGATCGTGCTGGTCACCCACGACATGGACGAGGCGTTCCAGCTCGGCGACCGCATCGCCGTGCTCGATCAGGGCCGCCTGCTCCAGTACGCGCCGCCGGCCGAACTCGTGACCGACCCCGCCGACGAGTTCGTCGCCCGCCTCCTCGGCACCGCCGACCGCTCCTTCAAGCTCCTCTCGCTCACCACCGCCGGCGACGTCGCCCGCCCCGGCCCGGCGCAGGGCCAGCCGATTCCCGCCCCGACCTCCTTGCGCGATGTCCTGGCCCATCTCTTGTGGACCGGTGCCGCCGCGGCACCGGTGGCGACCGCCGACGGCGCCCCGCTCGGCCGCGTCACGCTGGAAGACATCGCAAACTACGGGCGCCGTCCTTGAGGCTCTCCTGGCCCGTCCTGCTTCGGCTGGCCGCCCTGGCGCTGCTGGTCGCCTTCCTGCTCACGCCGACGAGCTTCGCCCCGCTCTTCGCCCCGCTGACGACGAACGGCGCCCCGCCGATCTACACCCAGAGCAGCCTGCTCTCGCTGACGGCCGCCCATCTCCTGATCGTCCTGGTGGCAGCACTCGCCAGCACGCTCGTCGCCGTGGGCCTCGGCATCTTCGTCACCCGCCCGGCCGGTGCGGAGTTCCTGCCGCTGTCCCGCTCGCTCGTGAACATCGGCCAGACCTTCCCGCCGGTCGCCGTGCTGGCTCTCGCCGTCCCCATCATGGGCTTCGGCACGGCCCCTACGCTCGTCGCCCTTTTCCTCTACGGCCTGCTGCCGATCTTCGAGAACACGCTGAGCGGTCTCGCCGGTGTGCCGCCCCAGGTTCTGGATGCTGCCAAGGGCATGGGCATGAGCGACCGCCAGCGCCTCCTCGGCGTCGAGCTGCCCTTGGCCCTGCCCGTCATCCTCGAAGGCATCCGCCTCTCGGTCGTCATCAATCTCGGCACGGCCACGATCGGCTCCACCGTCGCCGCGAAAGGCCTTGGCGAGGTCATCATCGCGGGCCTCCTCTCCGACAATACCGCCTTCATCCTCCAGGGCGGGCTCGTCGTCGGCCTCCTGGCGGTTCTGCTCTACGACGCCATGGGGGCTGCCGAGACCTGGATCGCGCGATCCATGGGCCTCGGGGCGAAGTCAGCGGCGTAACCCGCCGGTCGCGCGGACAATCCGTTACAGTTTGCCCATCTCCCGCCATAGCGCCGCGACAGCTTCGGCCTAGCACCGGCACGCTCGATCGCCACAGAGGGGAGTTCGATGAGCGCGCTGAAATCCACCGTGACCCGCGACGTGGTCACGCCCACCACCATGGTCCTGTTCGTCGTCTCGACCGTCACCGGCGTCATGCTGCTGTTCCACTGGTATGGCGGCCTCGTTCACTTTTCTCACGAGTGGCTGAGCGTCGCCTTCTCGGCGATTGCGATCTGGCACCTCGTCAAGAACTGGCGCACCTTCACGATGTATTTCCGGCGCAGTCCGGCGATGTGGGCGCTCGCCACGAGCCTCGCACTCTCGCTCGTCTTCACCGGCCTCACCGGCAGCACCTCGGAGCGCGGCGGTCCGGGCGGCGTGCTGAACGCGCTCGCCGACGCGCCGCTGCAGTCGGTGGCACCCGTCTTCGGCATGACGCCCGACGCCGCCGCCGAGCGCCTACGCGCCGCCGGTGTCGAGGCCTTTACCACCGACACCTTGCGGGCCATCGGCGCCCGCAATGGCCGCAACGGTCCCGAGATCGCCATGCTGCTGGCCACCACCCCGCGCTGAGGTGCGTTCCGTGCTGGCCCGGGAGGGCGGCGTGGCCTAGACCCGCCGCCGATCCCCCTTCCAGCAGCGGACCGGCAGCCATCCCTGTCTTCGGCGTGACGACCGGTTCCGACCTGCGCCGTGCCTTCCACGCCCTAGGCGGCCGGCGCAATGCGTGGCCACTCCTCGGCCTTCTCGCGGGCTCGCTCGTCGTCACGGCCTTCGAGATCGTTACCCTGATGCTCGTGGCGGCCCTGCTCGCCACGCTCGGCACCGGAGCGCCGGCCGGTGCGATCCACCGCTATCTGCCCTCGCTGACGCCCCCATGGATGGCCCTCCTGCTCCTGGCCACCGTCGCGACCCGCAATCTCTGCGGCCTGGCCTTGGCCCGGGCGAGGCAGCGCCTTCTCGGCAGGCTCGCCGCGCGCACCTCGCGCCGGCTGCTCCACGCGCGGCTGGAGCGTCCCTATCTCGATCAACTTCATCGCCGCGGCGAGCGCGACTCGGTCGCCCAGTTCCACGGTGTGCGTCTCGTCGAGGGTGTCCTGGGCCCGCTGCTGCAGGCCGTCGGCGACGGCATCGTCGTCGTGGCGATCATGGCGGTGATGCTCGTCTTCTATCCCGCGACCACCCTTGTGCTCTCCCTGCTCTTCGGCCTCGGCGGGACGCTCGGGCTGATGCCGCTCCGCCGACGGGCGCGGGAGGCGGGGAAGATCGCACAGCGCGGCCTCGAGGAACTGTACGCCGTCACCGCGCAGGCCACGGGCGGGATCAAGGAGATCACCGCGATGCGCCGCGGCCCCGGTCTGCGCAGCAGGCTGCGGCGCGTCGCCAAGGCCTACGAGGAGAGCCGGGTCGTGATGGCGATGTCGCTGCTGGTGACCCGGTTCTGGAACGAGACCGTCCTCTTCGGCAGCCTCGCGGTCATCGTCTGGCTCCAGCCCGGCGGGTCGTCGGCACCGGCGACCGCCACGGCCCTGGCGATGTTCGCCGCCGCCGGCATGCGCCTCCTGCCGCTGTTCAACAGCATCATGGCCGCGGCGGTCAGCGTCCAGCACCAGTTGCCCTCGATCCGGGCCGTGGTCGAGGACCTGGCGGCCCTGCCCAGCACCGACGAGCGCCGCCGCCTTCGCGGCCGCGGCGGGCGTCTCGCCTTCGAGCGGCTGGAGACCCAGGACCTCGCCTGCGGCTACGCGCCCGACCAGCCGATGGTCACCGGCATCGACCTCACCCTGCGCCGTGGCGAGTTCGTCGGCATCGCCGGCCGCTCCGGCGTCGGCAAGACCACGCTGATCGACACGATCCTGGGCCTGCTCCCGCCTGTCGAGGGCCGGATCCTGGTCGACGGCCGCCCGCTGCAGAGCCGCCTCGTCGCCTGGCAGCGCAGCCTCGGCTACCTGCCGCAGGATCCGTACATCGCCAACGACACCGTCCGTGCCAACATCGTCTTCGGGCTAGCGGGTGCCGATGACGACGCCGTCTGGCGGACTCTGACGCTGGTCGGCATCGAGGGACTAGTGGCCGACCTGCCGCAGGGCCTGGACACGATGCTGGGCGAGCGCGGGCTGCGCCTCTCGGGCGGCCAGCGCCAGCGCTTGTGCCTCGCGCGCGCCCTCCTGTCCGAGCCCGCCCTCCTCGTCATCGACGAGGGCACCTCGCAGATCGACCTCGCGGCCGAACGTCGGATCCTGGCCGCCATCCGTACCGCGTCGCCGTCGCTCGCCATCCTGATCGCCGCCCACCGGCCGCAGACACTGGCCCTGTGCGATTCCGTGCTCGATCTCGATGCCGTCCGTGACGGAAAGCGGCAGACGGCATTTCCTGCCTGACGCCCTTGCATTCCGGCCGAGCCACCCGACTTACCATCCACGTGGATGGTGAACGGATGGTGACGCCATGGCCGACAACGTAACCGAGCTACGTCCCCGACCGGGGGACAGCGAGAAGATCACGATCAATCTGGGCTATGTCGACCTCGGCCATGTCGACCTCCTGGTGCGTGAGGGCTTCTACGCCAACCGGACCGATTTCATCCGCACCGCCATCCGCAATCAGTTGCAGCGCCACGCAGAGGCGATGGAGCGCACCCATACCCGCAAGAGTCTGGAGTTGGGCCTCCGCCACTACAGCCGCGCCGACCTCGAAGCCGCGCGCGACGCCGGCCAGCCGCTGCACATCCAGGTGCTTGGCCTCGCCAGCATCGCCTCCGACGTCACGCCCGAACTGGCCCGCGCCGCGATCGCGTCGGTCACCGTTCTGGGCGCCCTCCACGCCAGCGCAGCGGTGAAGGCTGCGCTGGCCGACCGTACCCGTTGAGTGCCGGCGACCATCGCCGACGCGAAAGGACTACATCGATGAACGACCAGACCAGCGCCTCCATGCGCGAGGCGCTCGACCTCACGCGCGCCGGCCGCCTCAACGAGGCCACCGCCGTCATCCAGCGCGCACTGGGTGGTGCGCCCGCCGCCCCTACGACACAGCACGACGGCGGCCTCTGGCAGAAGCTGAAGGGCGTCGTCAGCCGGCTGAAGCCCGGCCACGTCCCCACACCGTCCCGCGAACCCGAGACCGAAGGCGGCCAGTTCCTCTCCGCCAGCTTCACCGGCCCGGCCGGTACGCGAAGCTACCGGCTTTACGTCCCGTCGACCGCGCGCGGCCAGCCGCTGCCGCTCGTCGTCATGCTGCATGGCTGCACGCAGTCGCCGGAGGACTTCGCCACGGGCACCCGCATGAACCGCCTGGCCGAGCGCCAGGGCTGCTACGTCGCCTATCCGGCCCAGGATCGGCAAGCCAACCCGCAGGGCTGCTGGAACTGGTTCGATCCGAACCACCAGCGCCGCGACCTGGGCGAGCCCTCGCTCCTCGCCGGCATCGTGCGCCAGGTCATGGCGAACCACGCCGTCGACCCGCACCGCGTCTTCGTCGCCGGCCTGTCCGCCGGCGGTGCCGCCGCCGCGGTGATGGCCGTCGCCTACCCCGACCTGTTCGCCGCCGTCGGCGTCCATTCGGGCCTCGCCTACGGCTCGGCGCGCGACGTCGTTTCGGCCCTCGCCGCGATGAAGAAGGGCGATGCCGGCGACGCCACGACGAAGCTGCAGGTGCCGCTGATCGTGTTCCAGGGTGACGCCGACAAGACCGTGAACCCGCGCAACGTCGACCGCCTCCTGGCCCAGGCCGGTACGTCGGCCATGACCGGCAAGGTCGAGCAGGGTGCGGCGACGGGCGGCCATACCTTCACCCGCACCCTCTACACCGACCCCAACGGCGTGGAGCGCGTCGAGTCCTGGCAGGTCCACGGCGAAGGCCACGCCTGGTCCGGCGGCGATCCGGCCGGCACCTACACCGACCCCAAGGGCCCCGACGCCTCGGCCGAGATGCTCCGCTTCTTCCTCGCCCACGGCCGGCGCTGAGCTGCCGCCTTACTCCTGGACGACGTAGGTGAAGTACCGCACCCGGCCCTCGCGGTCGGTCTCGCGGTACACACCCTGCACCTCGTTCTGGAAGCCGGGGAACAGATTGTCCTGGGCCTCGAACATCTTGAAATAGGCGATCTGGGCCGCCGTCCGGTCGCTGTAGCGCTCGCCCGGCACCATCACCCCGATGCCGGGCGGGTACACGACCGTGAGCGTCGCCGAGATCCGCCCCATCACCTCGTCGATCGGCACGTAATCCACCCGGTTCGCCGCCATCGCCGCCTGCGCCTCGCGGGCGGTGATCGCGGGCTCGGGCAGCTTGTCCAGCTCGAACTGCTCGCGCTGCAGCCGCGGCAGGTCGCGGCTCCTGAAGAAGCCGTGCAGGTCCTGGCACAGCTCCTTCACCCGCATGCCGCGATAGCGCGGCTGCGCCGCCACCTTGGCCGGCATCAAGACCTCGACCCGCTCGTTGCGGTCATAGGCGTCCTTCACCGCCATGAGTCCCGAGAGGAGCGCCCCGCCCTTGCTGCGCTCCAGGCCCGGCGTGATCAGGAAGAGGATGCTGTAGAGATCGTTCTTCTCGCAGACGATGCCCCACTCCCGCAGGCACTCGGCGATCACGGGTGCGGGAATGCCGTGGTCCAGGAACTCGCCCGTCTTCCGGTCGAAGCCCGGCATCAGCAGCGTCAGCTTGCAGGGATCGGTCATGGCGAAGTCGCCCTGGATCCCCGTATAGCCGTGCCAGGCCGCCCCCTCGCGCATCAGCCAGCATTGCGGCTCGACCGCCAGCACGTCGGTGGGCAGGCTCTCCCAGGGCACCCCCTGCACGTCGTCGTGGTGCGGCGAGCCGAAGATATCGACCCGGTCCGGCACGAAGGGATCGAAGAACCAGGCCGTCTCGCCGCCCTTCTCGGCGAAGCTCTTCGCCAGCCGGCGCAACTGCTTCCTGAGGTCGACCCCCATCCGGATCGCCTCGTCCCACAGGAACTCGCCGTTCTTCCCGCGCATCATCTGAGCACCGACGTCGAGCGAGGCGAACAGCGGGTAGAAGGGCGAGGTCGAGGCGTGCAGCAGGAAGCTCTCGTTGAAGCGCCGGTGCGGCACCCGCCGCTTCTGGTCGCCGAGATGGGCGTCCTTCACGTGGATCTGCGAGGCCTGCGAGAAACCGGCCAGCTGCTTGTGCGTCGACTGCGTGACGTAGATGCCGGGTGCTTCCGCATCGAGATCGTCGAGCCCCGTCCCGTACCGGTCGCGGTAGACCGGGTGGAACTTCATGAACGCGGCCCAGGCCTCGTCAAACAGTATGTATTCGCACAGATGCCCGATCCGGTCGACGATCGTCCGGGCATTGTAGATCGTGCCGTCATAGGAGCAGCTCTGGATGATCGCGAGCCGGAAGGGCCGCGGCTTCTTCCAGGCGTCCGGATCCTTGACGAGCGGGTTGTCCCGGATCCGCGCCCGCAGGTCGGCCTCGTTCAGCGTCGCCTCGTCGATCGGCCCGATCAGGCCGTAGGCATTCCGGTCGCTCGGCAGATGGATCGGGATCGCCCCGCTCAAGACCAGGGCACCGTGATGCTGCGACTTGTGGTTGTTGCGGTCGAACAGGACGAGATCGCCCGGTGCGAGCAGGGCGCCCGCCACCACCTTGTTCGAGCTCGAGGTGCCGTTCAGCACGAAATAGGTGCGGTCGGCGCCGAAGATCTGCGCCGCCTGTTCCTGCGCCTCGAGCGCCGGCCCCTCGTGGATCAGGAGGTCACCCATCTCGAGGACCGAGTTGTCGATGTCCATCCGGAACACCGCCTCGCCCAGATAGTCGACGAAGACGTTGCCGATCGGGCTCTTGCGGTAGAACACGCCACCCTGGTGGCCCGGGCAGGTCCACAGATCGTGGCCGACCTCGGTGTAGTCGACGAGCCGGCCGAAGAACGGCGTCTTGTAGCTCTCCACATGCTCGCGGAAATGCCGGCAGACCGTCTTCGCCATGAATTCGGGGATGTCCTCGTCGACGAAGATTTGGCCGCGCGTGCGCGCCAGGAGATCGGCATCGACCTCCGAGATGTGCAGCTGGCTGGCGATCAGGAAGATCGGCGTGCCGAGACCGTGGCGCTCCAGCTCGCGCACGATCCGGCGCACGTCCGGCAGGTCGGCGGCGTTGCGACAGGCGACCAGCACGCAGCCGATGCTCGAGTCCTTGGCGATGTGGATGATGCCCTCGTCGGCCGTCTCGGCATTGTCGATCATGAACCCTTCGGCCCGGATCGCCGCCACGATCGTCTCCATCGTCCGCCCGGCGGCCGTGGGCTTGCCGTAGGCGGGATCGACGATCAGGAGCCTGAAGAGCTGCGCGAATTCCATCGACCTCCCCCTCCGCCCGGGAGCCCGGAAGCTGGGCCGGGCCTGTGACGGTTGCGTGACCGCCGCTCAGTTCGGTCCGGCACTTGCGCGCAGAAGTTCACGCATTGCAGCCTCCACGAGCGCCGATCGCCGTCGAGGCTCGCCCATCTCGATGGCCGGCCCGAACCGGACGCGCACGGTCACGTCCTGCAGGGCAGGTCGCATCACCTGCAACACGGCCGCCAGCCAATGCCGGTCTTTCTCCGCACGGCGCAGACGCGTGATCGGGAGCGCCAGCGCACGCGGCGAGAGGACGCCGCTCACCGCCGCCGGCACGATGACGGCATCGCCGACGGCGCGCGCCAACAGCTCGACCCGTGGCGCCCACGCCGCCAGACTCAGCTCCGCCCCTTGCTGGGCCGCCGGATCCGGCTCGATGGCACCAGCCGGGAACGTGAGCAGGGCACCGCCCGACTTCACGTGTTGGGCCGCCGCCCGGACGGCCGCTGCCCGGCAGAAGGGGGTCTCGCCGAGGCTGAAAAGATGCCGCCGCAGATGCGGCAAGGCGTCGAGGAACGGCCGTTCCGCGGCCACGACCTGGAGATCGTCCCGGCCGATCGCGGCGAAGAGTGCCGCGCCGTCCAGCAGCCCCGGATGGTTGGCGACGACGACGAGCGGACCTTCGGCCGGAAGCTCCTCGGCTCCCCTGACGACGAGCCTCCGCGCCAGACACTCGGTCAGATAGCGCCCGCCCGCCGGCACCCCGACCGCGCCGATGAGGCTGTCGAACGTCGCCAACTGCCGGGCGAATCGTGTCGCCGGACCGTTCAGCAGCAGCCGCGCCGGCCGCCTCGCCCAGGCCGCATTTGCGAGCCCCAATCCCGCCAGGAGATCGTCGACCGCCAACTCGGCGAGGCGGGTTTCCGCCGCGGGCTGGGGCGACGACCAGGGGAGCGCGCCGAGCATGCCCCATCATCTGGGGCATGCCGGCGCGAAAGGAAACAGGCCTGACCGGATCGGGTCAGGCGGCTGCAGTCTCGCGCTGCTTCACGACGAAGCCCAGCACCAGGGCGAACAGCAGATGGCCGACCAACGAGGCCCAGGTCAGCGGAATGAAGCCGAGGAACGGCGGCAGCCCGGCGAAGATGTGGGCCATGATGTAGAGCGCGAAGATCCACAGGCCGACACCGTAGGCGAGGCAGACCAGCCACCAGGGCGCCCATGGTGCGACGGTCCGCGCGATCGGCCGCGCGATGAAGAGGTAGCCCAGCGGGTAGAACAGGAAGCCGACGGTGAGGTGGATGATCTCGCCCAGCGCCCGACTCTGCAGCCCGAAAACCGACTGCACGAGCGCAGCAGGCTCCAGCGGGCCGCCGACCCAGAGCGGCGTGATCAGCCGGGCCCACACCTCCCAGGTGATGTCGGCGGCGATGCCGGCCATCAGCGCCGTGACGACGGTCCTGGTCGTGAGTTCCGGGAGCAGCGACGGCGATGGCGTCGCCAGACGGGTCGACATGGGCATCTCTCCTCGAGTTCGCAGGTCGGTCTTCGCCTGCGCGATAGCGAAGCGCCGCGACGATTGCACCGCCCTCGGGCGTGCAATCACGGATCGATGATCGTTCGTGACGTCGGGGGGCGTACCGCGACGGCCGCCCCCTCCCGTTTCACTCCGCCGGCTGCTGCCGCGCGATCATCTGGTCGACCTTGCCCAGCTGGAGGAGGCCCAGGATCAGGATGATCACGAGCGAGATCGGGATCAGGTAGACCTGCCACAGCGCCTGATCCGGCGACGCCGGCCGCGGCCACATGATGTTGACCAGCGCCACCACGAGCCAGAGCAGTGCGAGCACGTTCACGATCGTGCCGATACCGCCCATCGTGAAGGCACCCGAAGGCACCCAGCCCTGGCCCCGCGCCCAAAGGCAGGCGACGACGACCATGCCGAACGACAGGTAGATGCCCGCCGTCGCGAAGCTGATGATCGAGGTCACCGCGTCCGCCGAGTAGAGGCCCAGCGCCAGGATGATGCAGGGGATCACCGTCGCGGTGATGACCGCCGGCACCGGCAGCGCCCGGCTGCCCTCGATCCGGGCCATCGCCTCCGAGCCGAAGATCAGGCCGTCACGACCGAGCGAGAACAGCAGCCGGCTGGTCGACGCCATGATCGAGACGGCCGCACTGAACACGACCGAGATCACGATGAGCAGCATGATCTTCTCGCCGACCGGTCCCAGATGGTCCGCCAGCGTGGTCGCCGCCGGGTTCGTGTCGGTCCCGTTCGCCACGGCCGCGAAATCGTGGACGGCCAGGATCATGCCGAGGGCGATCACGAGCGTGCTGATGCCGCCGGCGATCGTCGTCAGCAGCATGGCCTTCGGCACCTTGCGCGACGCGTCGGTCACCTCCTCGGCGAGATCGCCGCAGGCCTCGAAGCCGAAGAAGATCCAGATCCCGATCAGGCTCGCCGCCGCAAGCGAGGTGAAGTTGGCGCCGAGGCCGCTCTCGAAGGCCTGGTTCAACGCCGAGAAGGGCTGCACGCGCGCGAACAGCAGCATGTAGAGGCCGAACACGACGAACCCGATCAGGCCCGTCCACACGCCGAGCTCGGTCGCCTTCGCCAGGATCTTCGTGCCCGACAGGTTGACGATCATCGCCACGACGAGCAGCGCCATGGCCGCCACGGCATTGAAGACGGGCGTGGCTTCGATCCCGAGCAGGGCGGCGATGAACGCCGACACGCCGGCACACAGCCCGGCATTGGTGCCGAGCAGGGCCAGGAGGTACATCCAGCCCGTCATGAAGCCCCAGCGGGGGCCGCCGATGCGCCGCGCCCACTGATAGACGCCGCCGGCGATCGGGTACTGCGAGGACGCCTCGGCGAAGACGAGGGTCACGAACAGCATGCCGAGAAGGACGATCGGCATCGTCCAGAAGAAGCTGGGCCCGCCCGTCGCCAGCGCGAAGGCGAACAGCGCGTAGAACCCGGCGATCGGGCTCATGTAGGAATAGCCCAGCGAGAAGTCGCCGAAGAGGCTGAGCACCCGCTGGAACTGCGGGCGGTAGCCGAAGTCGCGCAGGCGCTGGTCGTCGGTCTCGTGACCGACCTCGATATTCTCCCAATCCCGACGCATTCCTGTCCCCTGCCTTTGGTGCTGGTCGTCTGCTCGAACTCCGCGCGTCGAGTGGGCAGCCTGTGCAGCACCTTCTCGACGACGGGAGGTCGGGTTGCACGCCCCGGACGCCTCCGATTGGGGCGTCCTGAATCCCCGTAGCGGCGGACCCGACGGGCCGACCCTAGAGGTGCCCATTGAGACCGACAATCGCCCCATGCGTCCCTGGCGACGCTCGTCGGGTGAATTCGCTCGCACCCGGATCCCGGACTGCGCAATGTCGGCCTCGTGATGGATGAACCGCATCCGCCATACGTCTGCCTGTCGGTGCAAAGCGAAACCGAACGCTCCTCCACCAATGTGGGAACAGTCACAGACGAAAGACCCGCGAGGCTATGTAATGGCACCACGCCATTGAGATTTCCGTAGCGAAAGGACCTGCGACATGCCGACATTTCGGGCGTGGTTGGGTGGACTCTTTGCCGTTCCATTAACCATCATTGCTCTGCAGGCGACGGCACCGGCTGTTGCAGCCGAGCGTATCGCAGGCACGCCGATCACGCTGCGGGCCGGTCCGTCGGGCTTCCGTAGCTTCGTCCAGCCTGATCCCGCCGGCCCACGCGCGGCGGCGACGGCGACGTTCAACGTCACCTATGTCGGCTTCTCGTCGCAGGCGCGGACGGCGTTCCAGCGGGCCGTCGACATCTGGGCGCAGAAGGTGCGCTCGCCCGTGCCGATCACGATCAGGGCGACCTACAGGGCTCTGGGCACGGGCATCCTGGGCTCGGCCGGCCCGAGCTTCGTCTGGCGCGATTTCCCGGGCGCGCCGCGAGCCGGCACCTGGTACGTCGACGCGCTCGCCAACAAGCTGCGCGGCAGCCAGCTCGACTCCGGCCCGGACATCGTGGCGGACTTCAGCAGCGCCTTTCCGAACTGGCATTTCGGCAGCGGGGCAGCACCCGCGAACACCTACGACTTCACGAGCGTGGTCCTGCACGAGATCGGCCACGGCCTGGGTTTCCTCGGCTTCGGCAACGCCGGTGGCAGTCAGGGCTCGATCCGGCTGGCGGGCCTGCCATCCATCTTCGACCGCTTCACCGAGAACAGCGCCGGCAAGGCACTGACCTCCTTCGCCGATCCTTCGGTGGCGCTACGGTCGGTGCTGCTGAGCAACTCGGTGTTCTTCGACAGCACCAGGGTTCGTGCCGCCAACGGCAATGTCAGGGCACGACTCTACGCTCCCGCAGCCTTCCAACCGGGGAGTTCCTATTCGCACCTCGACGAGAACACCTATGGCCGCGGCAACGTGAACTCGCTGATGACGCCGTTCCTCGGTCAGGCCGAAACGATCCGCAGCCCCGGCCCGATCGTGCAGGCGATCTTCGGTACCCTCGGCTGGTGACCGGTTGCCCTTACGAGACCTTGGCGGCGGCCGCCCTGGCGTCCGTCCGCTGGGTCTCGAACAGATGCGGCTTCAGTCCTGCCCGCTCCAGCGCCGAGCCAAGCTTCAACCGCAGGAAGGCGCTCGACGTATAGCGCGTCACCTTGGTGTAGTGGTGCTCCTCCATGTGGCGCACCATCGCCGCGTAGGCGTCGACCAGTTCTTCGTCGATCCGGAAATTGTCGTAGTTCACGAACACCGGCACGCGGTGGCCGATCTCCTTGCACCGATGCTCGACGGTGCTGCGGATATGGTCGACGTCCTTCGCCGTCCGCACGCGCATGCCCTCGAAGTTCAAGAACAGCGCGTCGCGCATCATGTCGTAGGTGACGCGGTCGGTGAGATCGAGGGCGAAAAGCGTCTTGTCGAGCCCCATCGCCATCGCCTTGAAGATGCGCCCGTCCATGAGATCCGGCGTGCGGACGATCGGCTCGAAGTCCATCTGCGCCAGCACATCGCGCTCGATGTCGATCCCGGGTGCCACCTCGATCAGTTCGACCCCGTCCGCCGCCCGCCGGAACACGCAGCGCTCGGTGACGTAGAGCACCGGCTGCGAGCGCAGGGCGGCATAGGCGCCGCTGAACGTCACCTGCTCGATTCTTGCCCTGAACTTGCGCGCCTTGCCTTCCTTCAGGATGCGCAGCTGCCCGTCCTCGATCGCGACTTCCAGGCCGCCGGCGGTGAAGGTGCCGGTGAAGACGACCGCACGCGCGTTCTGGCTGATGTTGATGAAGCCGCCGGCCCCCGCCAGCTTCGGGCCGAAGCGGCTGACGTTCACGTTCCCCTCGACGTCGCACTCGGCCATGCCCAGCACCGTGAGGTCGAGCCCGCCGCCGTCGTAGAAGTCGAACTGCTGGTTCTGGTCGATGATCGCGTCGGTGTTGACCGCCGCCCCGAAATTGAGGCCCGAGGCCGGCACGCCGCCCACCACGCCGGGCTCGGCCGTCAGCGTGATGAAGGGCAGGATCTTCTCCTCGTTGGCGACCGAGGCCACCCCTTCCGGCATACCGATGCCGAGGTTCACGACGCCGTTCGCCGGCAGTTCCATCGCCGCCCGCCGGGCGATGATCTTGCGCTCGTCGAGCGCCATCGGCGGCAGGCTGTCGAGCGGTACCCGCAATTCCTGCGCATAGGCCGGCGAGTAGGGCGTGGCGTAGGTCTGCTTGTGCAGCGTGGGCTCGGCGACGACCACCGCGTCCACCATGATCCCCGGTACCCGCACCTGCCGCGGGTGCAGGCTGTGCTCGGCGGCGATGCGCTCGACCTGGGCGATGACGAGCCCGCCCGAGTTCTGTGCCGCCATCGCCATGGCGAGATTGTCGAGGGTCAGCGCCTCCCGCTCCATGGTGAGATTGCCGAGCGGATCGGCCGTCGTCGCCCGGATGAGTGCTATGTGGATCGGGAAGGCCTTGTAGTAGAGCCACTCCTCGCCATCGATCTCCAGCAGCCTGACGATGTCCTCGGTCGTCGCCGCGTTGACCTTGCCCCCCTGCAGGCGGGGGTCGACGAAGGTGCGCAGGCCCACCTTCGAGAAGGTGCCGGGCTTGCCGGCGGCGATGTCGCGGTAGAGATGGCTGATGCAGCCCTGGGGTAGGTTGTAGGCCTCGATCTTGTTCTCGATCGCGAGCCGCCCGATTTTCGGGATCAGGCCGTAATGCCCGCCGATGACCCGCTTCAGCAGGCCCTCGTGGCCGAGGCGGTTGAGACCCTGCTCCTTGCCGTCGCCCTGCCCCGCCGCGAACAGCAGGGTCAGGTCGCGCGGCTTCCCCGTCTCGGTGAACCGCTTGGCCACACCCTCCAGCAGCGCGTCCGGCGTGCCGATGCCGACGAAGCCCGAGGTGCAGATCGTGTCCCCGCTCTGCACCAGGGCAACGGCCTCCTCGACCGTGACAATCTTGTTGCGCGGCTCACTCTTGCCCAGACCTCGCTTGTCGTATTGAGGTCCCGTTCTCATTTCGAGTGCATCCCTGATCATGGCCCACCTCCGCGAACGGGGATTGGGCCGCCCTTGTTGTCTGTTCTAGGCACATGCCGTCACCTACCGGGCCGGCCACCGACTTGCGGATGATGTCGAACGGTCGCGTTTGCGGGGATACAACCCGCTCGTCGAATTGCGTCAAGGTCGCAACACCGAACCGTCGGCGCGGATGGCGCCCACCCCTCTCCTCCGGCTCTATCCGCATTCATCCCCTATGCAGCTTGCCCTGGTTTCAACACCTAAAATACTATACCCTCATTGGTGTCGTTGGCAGCGGGCGGAGGAAATCGAACGATGATGTTAAGAAAGGCGTCGCAACAAGCGAGCGCGAGCGGGGTCAATCTGATATGCATCAGAATATCGGTTGCCAGCTCTGCTCTCGTTTTTGTAACGAGCTGCATAGTTATTTGAGCCTGCAGTAAGGCTTATGCCACCCGCGGTTACCGATCGCGCCGCTGCCGACGAGCCCGAGCGAGGGTATCCTCGCCTTGTCACGGACCGGCATGCCGATCAGCAGCAATCACGGCATCGGCGCAGGCTGACGACTGTCTTCAGTGCGGACGTTGCGGGGTTCTCGACCTTAATGGGTATCGCCGAGGAGGAGACGCTGGGGGTCCTGAAGACGGCTCGGCAGATCCTCCGGAGCAACATAGGCCAACATGGTGGTCGAGAGTTCGGCGTTTACGGCGACTCGTTCATGGCCGAGTTCGACAGCCCGGTCGAGGCTCTGCGCACGGCACTGGATGTACAAGCCGCCATCGCGACGCTGGACCCGCCGAGCCCGTCCGAACAACCGTTGCGGTTCCGCATCGGCATCCACGTCGACGACGTCATCGCCGATGCGAAGGACCTTTTCGGCGACGGAGTCAATCTCGCCTCCAGAATTCAGGCCGCCGCTCCGCCCGGAGGGATCGCCCTCTCCGCGAACACGCATGAGCATGTCAGGCGAAAGATCCATCTGCGATACCGCTACGTCAAATCCCCGTTGCTGAAGAACATCGGCCGTCCGCTTGATATCTATGTGATAGATCCGGCGAGCATTACCGCCGGCGTTTTGCCCGCACCGACGAAGAAGCCCACGCGTACTGCAGTTGTCGTGACGGGCCTTCTCGGCGGCGCCGCAGTTATGCTGCTGGTCCTGGCAGGTGGCGAGTGGGGCATGGGGAGTTGGCACCGGCCCGATACGGGGGCGGGCAATGCCAAACCCGCGGTGGCTGTTCTGCCGTTCGCAACGATCTCGCAATCGGATACCGAAGCTTTGTTCGCTCGAGGACTTGCAGATGACGTTACTATTGATTTGCAGCGATTCCCTGGCATAGAGGTGATCGGTAAAGACTCTGTAAAGGCCATGTATGAGGAAGGTGGCGTTCGCGCGGTAGTGGAAACTCTCAAACCAGACTACATGGTTTCAGCCTCGGTCAACTATTTTAGTGAAGTCGTAAAAGTCAATGTGAGTGTCATCGATTCCGCCAGCAACCGGCAGGTCTGGGCAAACCGATTTGAAATGGCCGGCGCGAACTGGTACGTCGGCCAGGAAGAGATGGCGAAGCAGATGATTTTGCACATTGCCGGGAACGTCAATGAGCAGGAAGTGAATCGGATCGCAAAGAAAAGAGGAGTGATCATGGACGCCTATGAGTTGCGTGCGAGGGCCAAAGACTACCTCAACGAGTCGACACGAGAGGCGAACGAGAACGCGAAGTCGTTCGCCAGCCAAGCGCTGGAGCTGCAACCCGATTTCGTCGAGGCGTACAACGACCTCGCTTACGCCTACGTCCGCGATTGGCAGTATGGCTGGTCGGACGATCCGCCTGGGGCGCTCGAGAAGTCGCGCCTGTTCGCCGAGAAGGCTCTTTCGCTCGACGCCAAGAACTACGTCGCGCACTGGTCCGTTGCCACCGTCGCCTTGTACCTGAGAGACTTCGACCGATCGTTGCGGGAATGGCGACTCGCGGTCGAGTTGAACCCCGGCGATCCCGACGTCCAAGCCTCGATGATCGACATACTCGTGGCCCGCGGGATGTACGAAGAGGCGCTGGCGCGGATCAACGGGGCGCGGCAGATCAATCCGAAATCACCATCCTGGTACAGTTGGAACCTCGGTTACGTGTACTACATGCTCGGTCGGTACGATGAAGCGATCACGGCGATCGAGAGCATCCCCGAGCCGGACGACATCTACCTCGTCGAGTTGGCCGCGAGCTTTGCGATGCGCGGCAGGCCCGGCGACGACGTCAGGGCCGGCGAGATCATGCGGCGCGTGAGGGCCGCGATGCCCGACTACAGCCTCGACGCAGCCGCACGGCAACCCTTCGAGGATCCCAAGATCGGCGAGCACTGGCTCGGCGGGGTTCGCCGTGCCTACGAACTGAGCGAGACGGTCAAGCCGCCAACGGCGAACTGACTTCAACGGCGCGGAGCAGGTGACGTGCCGGCGCATGAACGACACGGTTCATGCGCCGCGACGTCCCACTAGCCCGACGTCAGACCCACCCGGTCGTGTAGTACACGATGATGACGAAGAACACGGCCAGCGTCTTGATGCAGGTGATGGCGAAGATGTCGCCGTAGGACTGTCGGTGCGTCAGGCCCGTCACCGCGAGCAGCGTGATCACGGCACCGTTGTGCGGCAGCGTGTCCATGCCGCCCGATGCCATCGAGGCCACCCGGTGCAGCACCTCGTAGCTGATCCCGGCCGCATCGGCCGCCGCCTTGAACTGGTCGGCCATGGCGGCGAGCGCGATGCTCATGCCGCCCGACGCCGAGCCCGTGATGCCGGCCAGCACGTTGACGGTGATCGCCGTGTTCACGAGCGGGTTCGGGATCGCCTTCAGGAGGTCGGCGATGACGACGAAGCCCGGTAGCGCCGCGATGACGCCGCCGAAGCCGTATTCGGCCGCCGTGTTCATCGAGGCCAGCAGGGAGCCCGCGACCGCCGCCTTCGTCCCTTCGGCGAACTTGGCGCTCACCGGCTTCCAGGCGAAGGCCAGCACGGTGAAGATGCCGAGGATGAGGGCCGCCATCACCGCCCAGATCGCCGAGACGCCGCCGATGCTGGTGACGATCGGCTTCGCCATGCCGGCCAGCTGGAACTCGTGCGTCGGGCCGTAGAGGGCGGGGATCGCGTAGGTGAAGATCAGGTTCGACACGCCCACCACGACGAGCGGCAGGATCGCGATCCAGGGATTGGGCAGCAGTTCGTCCGCGACGGGCTCCGGCTCGTTGGTGTGCCCTTCGCCGTAGCCCTCGCCCGCGGCCTTCGCCCGGCTGCGGCGGAATTCCAGGAACAGCATGCCGAGGGTGAAGATGAAGATGCCGCCCAGGGTACCGAGGATCGGTGCCGCCCAGGTCGTCGTCCCGAAGAAGGTCGTCGGGATGATGTTCTGGATCTGCGGGCTGCCCGGCAGGGAGTCCATCGTGAAGGTGAAGGCACCGAGGGCAATCGTCGGCGGGATCAGCCGCTTCGGGATGTTGCCCTGGCGGAACATCTCGGCGGCGAACGGGTAGACCGCGAAGACGACGACGAACAGCGACACGCCGCCATAGGTCAGCACGGCACCCACGAGCACGATCGAGAGCATCGCCCGCTGGTGGCCGACGATCCCGATCACCGCCCGCACGATCGCCTTCGAGAAGCCCGACAGCTCGATGACCTTGCCGAACACGGCACCCAGTAGGAACACCGGGAAGTAGTTCTTCACGAAGCCGACCATCTTCTCCATGAACACGCCGGTGAACATGGGTGCCACGAGGGTCGGATCGGTCAGGAACACCGCCAGCAACGCGGCGATCGGTGCGAACAGGATGACGCTGAAGCCGCGATAGGCGACGATCATCAGGAAAACGAGCGCGGCGATGCAGATGATGATCGCCATGGTCCACCCCCAAATCGTTATGGTCGTCGGTGACGACGTTGTGCCGAAAGCCGGGTCAGTAGGTACCCGACTCGATCATCATCACTTCGGTCTCGAGACCGCGGATCTGCTTGGCGTCGATCTCGACCACCTGTTCCAGCACGTCGCGGTTCGAGAGGACACCGGTCACCCGGCCGTCCTTGACCACCGGCAGATGGCGGATCTTGTTCTCGTGCATCAGCGAGCGGCAGTCCTCGATCGTCTGCTCGGGCCGCACCGTCACGATGCTGATGCTCATGATGTCGCGCACCTTGGTGTCGCGCGCCGTCCGCCCCGCCAGCTCCACCTTCCGCGCATAGTCACGCTCGGAGAGGATGCCGACGAGCTTCGTCCCTTCCATGACGACGACGGCACCGACATTGCTGGCGGCCATGGCCTGGAGGGCGGCCAGCACCGGCTCGTCGGGTCCGATCGCGACAATCCCGGTCTTCTTCTTCTCGATCAGCGCCTGCACCGTAAATCGACTACGCTCCATATGCCCCCCAAGCGCCGTGGATGTACCGCCCTTCTAGCGTTTCCTGCGGGAGGCGAAAGCCGAAAGCCGACGAGCCGCTACGGCGGGCTCATTCGAGGTCGCGCGGGCGCCAGAACCCCGCCAGCTCGCCGGCCGCCGGCAAAACGGAGGTCCAGGCCTCGCCCGGGAAGCGCAGCCGGGCCAGGGCCCCGGTCGGAAACTTCTCGGTCATCAGCCGCACCAGCTCGGGATCGCCGCTGCCCGCGAGGCGAAGGGCCAGCTCCTGAGTGCCGGGATTGTGCCCGACCAGCATGAGCCGCTGCACCCGGTCGGACTGTCGCTGCACGACGTCGAGCAAGCGGCTCGGTGCGGCCAGATAAAGGCTCTTCAGATATCGGACCGGCGGCTCCTGCCCGAGCTCTTCGCTCAGCAGGTCCAGCGTGCGCATCGTCCTTTTCGCGGTCGAGCACAGCACGAGGTCGGGCATCAGCCGCTTGCTCGCCAGCAGCCGGCCCATCGCCTTCGCCGACCGCTCGCCCCTCGGCGCCAAATCCCGGTCGTGATCGTCGACGCCCAGCTGGTCCCAGCTCGACTTCGCGTGGCGGAGCAGCAGAAGCTCGGGCATCTTGACGTGCGACCTCCGAAAGGGGCGTATCCACCGCGCCGGGCCGCAGCGTGACGTGGGCCCGTCGCAGGGGCGGCGCCTGGCCCGCGCAGACGCGGACCGCATGCCCGGGAGGGGACTAATGCGCGACGACGACAGCGTCGAGGGGTTGGCCGGCAGCGGCCTCGACACCCCGCGCCTCGCGCACGCGGTCTTCTCCAAGCCCGAGAACTTCATCAACCGCGAGCTGTCCTGGCTGGCGTTCAACGAGCGCGTGCTGGAGGAGGCGTCCAACCCGGCCCACCCGCTGCTGGAGCGGCTGCGGTTCCTCTCCATCTCGGACAACAATCTCGACGAGTTCTACATGGTCCGGGTCGCCGGCCTGACCGAGCTCGTCCAGCGCAACATCGTGACCATGGGGCCGGACGGCATGACGCCGGCCGAGCAGCTGGCGGCGATCCGCGCCCGTGCCGCCGCGATCAACGAGCATCAGCAACGCTGCTGGCACGAGCTCACGAGCAAGCTGCGCGAGTCCGGCGTCACCGTCGTCGGCGTCGACGAGCTGAACCAGGGCGATCTGCGCTTCCTCGAAGAACGCTTCCAGGCCGAGGCCTCGGCGGTGCTGACCCCCATCGCCGTCGATCCCGCCCATCCCTTCCCGTTCATCCCCAACCGCGGCATCGGCGTGGTGATGGAGCTGGAGCGGGCCAAGAACGACATCATCGTCGGCCTCGTCCTCCTGCCGAACCGGCTCGACCGCTTCGTCCGCCTGCCGGGCGATCAGCCGCGTTTCGTGCTGCTCGAGCAGCTGATTCTTCGCTTCCACCAGCTTCTCTTTCCGGGCTTCGCACTACTGAACGGCGGCTGCTTCCGAGTGCTCCGCGACAGCGACATCGAGATCGAGGAGGAGGCCGAAGACCTCGTCCGCCTGTTCGAGACGCTGCTGAAGCGACGGCGCCTCGGCAGCGTGATCCGCCTCACCATGGACCACGGCCTCGTCCCCTCGCTGAAGGAGTTCCTGATAGACCATCTCCACGTCCTCCAGGAGGACGTGCTGGAGGTGGACGGCCTCATGGGCCTCGCCGACATCTCGCAGGTGATCACCAAGGAACGGACGGACCTTCTCTTCCCGCCCTTCAGCCCACGCTTCCCCGAGCGGATCAAGGACTTCGGCGGCGACTGCTTCGCCGCCATCCGGCAGAAGGACTTCGTCGTCCATCACCCCTACGAGTCCTTCGACGTCGTCGTGCAGTTCCTGCTCCAGGCCGCGCGTGATCCCGCGGTCCTTGCGATCAAGCAGACGCTCTACCGGACCAGCGAGGACAGTCCGATCGTCGCCGCCCTGATCGAGGCGGCCGAAGCCGGGAAGTCGGTGACGGCACTCGTCGAGCTGAAGGCGCGCTTCGACGAGGAGCGCAACATCCGCTGGGCCCGCAACCTGGAGCGTGCCGGCGTCCAGGTCGTCTACGGCTTTATCCAGCTGAAGACCCACGCCAAGATCTCGCTGGTGGTGCGGCGCGAGCTGACCGAGTTCAAGACCTACTGCCATTTCGGCACCGGCAATTATCACCCGATCACGGCGAAGATCTACACCGACATCTCTTTCTTCACCTGCGATCCGGAACTGGGTCGTGACGCCGCGAAGGCGTTCAACTTCATGACCGGCTATGCGCGACCCAGCGGCCTGGAGAAACTGGCCCTGGCCCCCGTCAATCTGCGCGAGACGCTGATGGCGGCCATAGAGGCGGAAATGGAGCACGCGCGGGCCGGGCGCAAAGGCCAGATCTGGGCCAAGCTCAACGCCCTCGTCGACGACCAGATCATCGTCAAGCTCTACGAGGCGTCCTGTGCCGGTGTGAAGATCGACCTCATCGTCCGCGGCATCTGCTGCCTGCGGCCGGGCATCCCAGGTGTGTCCGAGAACATCCGTGTGAAGAGCATCGTCGGCCGCTTCCTCGAGCACTCGCGCATCATCTGTTTCGGCAACGGCTTCGGCCTGCCGCACAAGAAGGCCAAGGTCTACATCTCCTCGGCCGACTGGATGCAGCGCAACCTGTCCCGCCGGGTCGAGACGCTGGTGCCGATCGAGAACGAGACCTGCCACCAGCAGATCATGTCCCAGGTCATGGTGGCGAACCTCAAGGACGTCGCCCAGTCCTGGATCCTCAATCCGGACGGCAACTACGGGCGTCTGAGCGCCGACGAGGAGGCGTTCTCGACCCATACCTACTTCATGACGAACCCCAGCCTGTCGGGCCGCGGCAGCGCCCTGAAGAAACAGGGCGTCACCCGGCTGCGTCTGGCGCGGGAGGCGGCCGAAGCCGCCGAGTGAGCGTCACCGTCAGACCATCGCCGGGCAAACCGAGGCGGGCGAAGGACAAGCCCTTCGCCGTCGTCGACATCGGCTCGAACTCGGTCCGCCTCGTCGTCTACGAGCGCTTGTGCCGTGCGCCTGTGCCGCTCTTCAACGAGAAGAGCCTCTGCCGCCTGGGCGCCGAAGTCGCCGCCTCGGGCAAGCTGTCGGCCTCGGCGGTCACCTCGACGCTGAAGGCCCTGCAGCGCTTCGCCCATGTGGCCCAGGCCTTCGAGGTCGGCGGGATCGACGTCGTCGCCACCGAGGCCGTGCGGAAGGCGCGCAACGGCGGCGATTTCCTCGTCGCCGCCGAAGCGGCTGCGGGCGCACCCGTCCAGGTCCTCGAAGGCGAGGAGGAAGCCCGGACGGCCGCCACCGGTGTCGCCTACAGCTTCCATCGGGCCGACGGTGTCGTGGGCGATCTGGGCGGCGGCAGCATCGATCTGGGCTTCGTCACGCCGAAGGGTGCCAGCGGCCCGTTCGGCAGCCTGCCGCTGGGCACTCTCGTGATGGGCAAGGCACTCGGCTCCCGCGCCGCCGAGGCACCGGGCATCGTCAAGGAAGCGCTCGCCGGCTTGCCCTGGCTCAAGGGTGCTGCACGCGGCAAGCATTTCTACGTGGTCGGCGGCGGATGGCGCGCCTTGGGCCGCGTCCACGAGGCGATGACCGACGCCCCGCTGCGCGTCGTCCACGACTACCGGATCCCCGGCCCCGAAGCCGAGCGCCTGGGGCGCAGCATCGCTACCCTGGACCAGGCCAGCCTTGAGGCCCTTCCCGGCGCTCCGCGTCGGCGGGTCGAAACGCTGACCGCCGCATCCTTCCTGTTCGCACAGATCGTCGGCGCGCTGGAGCCCGATGAGGTCGTCTTCTCGGCCTTCGGCCTTCGCGAGGGCCGGTTGTTCGACAAGCTCTCGCCGGCCGAACTGAAACGCGACCCGCTCCTCGCCGCGACCCATGATTTCGGTCGGTCGCGCGTCCGCATGCCGGGTATCGCAACGGCGATGCAGGGCTGGACCGCCCAGCTCTTTCCGGACGAGACGCCGGCCGAGCGACGCCTCCGCCACGCCGTGTGCGAGATCTCCGACAGCGCCTGGCGCGAACATCCGGGCAGCCGCGCGCGCGAGGCCTTCTTTCGTATCGCGAACTATCCCTGGATCGGCGCCTCGCACGCGGAGCGGGCGTTCCTCGCCTACGCCATCTTCATCCGCTACGAAGGCCGGCCCGAAGACCCGTTCATCAAGACGATCATGACACTGGTCTCGGAGGCAGACCGCCGCCGGGCGGAGATTCTCGGATCGTCGCTCCAGCTCGGTTACCGGCTGGCGGCCGCCGTCCCCGACCTCCTCGCCGGCAACCGCCTCGACCTTTCGGACGGCCAGCTCACGCTCAGGCTGCGCTCAGCCGCCCTCGCACCCGACGACGATATCCTGAACCAACGGCTCAAGGGTGTCGCCCGATTCGCAGGCGCGGAGCGCTTCAAGGTCGTCGCTGACGCCTGAGTTGAATCGCAGGCCTCTCCGGCCTTCTTAACGGATTGCAACCGCGCGCTAATGTCGCAAAGATGCGGCATCGTGTTCTTCCGGCGGGAACAGCCGGGGGAGCGGTCAGGGAGGTCTGTGAATGTCCAGGATGAAGGTGCTGCTCGCCAGCGCTGCGTTCGTCGCGTTCGGTGCTGCCTATGCGTCGGCCGGCCAGTATGTCGATTGGAAGGACGACGGCTCGGCGGTGCTGAAGCTTGGGCCGAACTACGACAATGCCGAGATCACGGTCCCCAAGGGCGAGCTCGGCAGCCTGTTCGGGCCCGACCAGAAGCCGTTCGAGGGTGACGAGATCACGGTGCTGACCCTGGACTCCGGTCCGAAGGGCGGCATCTCAGGTCCGATCTACGCTTTCCGCCCGGTCTTCGAGGAACTGACCGGTGCGAAGGTGAACATCGCGCTGGTTCCCATCAGCGAGCTCTACACCAAGCTCTTCCTCGATCTGCGCAACGGTACGGGGGAATATGACGGCTCGATCGTCGGCGCGTTCATGTACGGCGACCTGATCGCGGGCAATTACATCCTGCCGGTCGACGACTGGCGCAAGAGCGGCGACTATCCTCAGTGGTCGTACGACGTGATGCCGCCGGCGCTGCGCAACATCTATACCTGGAACGGCGTCGGCTACGGCATCCTCAACGATGCCGACGGCCAGATTCTCTACTATCGCCGTGATCTCCTGACCGATCCCCAGCACCAGGCGGCCTTCAAGGCCCAGTACAATTACGATCTGCCCTGCCCGCCGAAGACGCTGCAGCAGTTGAAGGACATCGCCGCCTACTTCAACGGCAAGAACTTCGACAGCAACGATCCCGATCCGGACAGCGGCGTCGTCCTGCACCTCAAGGTGCGCGAGCAGGGCCTCTACCACTTCATGACCCTGGCGACCTCCTTCGCCGTCACCCCGGGCGAGCTCAGCGAGACGCAGGGCGTCTACTGGTTCGATCCGGTCAACATGAAGCCGCTGATCAACAGCCCCGGCCACGTCAAGGCGCTGGAGTATCTGAAGGATCTCGCCCAGTACGGGCCGGCCGCACAGGTGAGCTGGAGCCTCGGCGAGGCCTGGGACTTCTTCCTCCGCGGCAAGGCCGTCTTCAACTTCTCCTACGGCGACGTCGGCGGCCTGGCGCAGGACGAGACCCGCTCGAAGATCAAGGGCAAGCTCGGCTCGTCGATCCTGCCGTCGTCGGACACCTACTGGGACATGAACAAGAAGGACTGGGTCCAGGTCGAGGGCGGCCGCAAGGTCGGCAACGTGACCGGCGGCTCCTGGCAGGGTGTCGTGTCGAGCCTCTCCGACCATCCCGAGACCACTTACGCCTTCTGGTCGCTGATGGCGGTGAAGCCGGTGTCGAAGTGGCTGGCGACGCTGGGCTGGGACGGCGTCGACCCCGGCTACAGCTACCAGTTCCTGGAGCCCGTCGGCGAGGCCACGCTCGAGGACTACACGAAGGTCGGCTGGAACGCCGAGGACGTGAAGGAGTATCTCGACGCCTACTACGAGAACTACAACGCGCCGACGATGCTGCCCTATCTGCGCATCACCGGCACCCAGGAATATTACGACATCCTGGACTCGAACCTGTCGGCGGCGATGAGCGGTGCCAAGACCCCGCAGCAAGCACTCGACGACACGGCCGCCGGCTGGGAGCAGGTCACCGACCGTCTCGGCCGCGACAAGCAGCTGAAGGCCTATCAGGAAGCCATCGGCTGGAAGGGCTGATCCTCTAGCCTCCCGACCCGGCGGCCTCCGCGCCGCCGGGCCCCTTCCCGCTCCGACCTTTCGCAAAAGGCCGCCCGATGCGCTGGACGAGCTCCGTCCGCTATTTGTTCCTGATGCCGGCCGTCGTCTGGGTGCTGATCTTCACGATCGTGCCGCTCGTCTATTCGCTCTACGCGGCGTTCCACAACGTCACGAGCGAAACGGTCGTGAACCGGGTCGAGGTGCCCCGCCTCGACAAGGACGGCAAGGTCATCCTGAAGCCGGACGGCACGCCCAGGACGAAGACCGAGGTCCAGCGCGAGACGGTGACGAAGTGGGAGTTCGTGGGCCTCCACAACTTCGCCCGCATCCTGAGCGACGACGTCGTCCACCAGGCCTTCAAGGTGACGGCGATCTTCGTCGTCGTCGGCGTCACGGTGCAGATGGTGCTGGGCCTCGCCCTGGCCCTCCTCTTCAACCGCGACATGCCGGGGCGAAGTCTCTTACGAACGCTGATGATCCTGCCGATCTTCGCCACGCCGGTGGCGTGCGGCTATCTCTTCTTCACGATCTTCTACGAGGAGGGCGGCCCGCTGGGCTGGACGGGTATCCCCTGGCTCTCCAGCCCGCACTGGGCGCTCGTCTCGGTGATGATCGTCGACATCTGGCAGTGGACGCCCTTCTGCTTCCTCGTCTTCCTGGCGGCCCTGCAGGGCATCCCCGACGAACTGATCGAGGCGGCCCGGCTCGACACCGGCTCGGGCTGGACGATGTTCAAGGAAGTGCTGTTCCCGCTGCTGACCCCGACCATCATCATCGTCCTCCTGCTGCGCCTCGCCGAGGCGATGAAGGTCTTCGACATCGTGGCCTCGCTCACTGTCGGCGGCCCCGGCAACGCCACGCAGTCCGTCTCCTACCTCGCCTTCCGCACGGGCTTGCGCTTCTTCGACGTCGGCTACGCCTCGGCGATCGCCTACACGCTCTTGGCGCTCGTGATGGTCGTCGTGACCCTGTTCTTCAAGCGGGTGAAGTCGATCTATGCCTGAGCCCACACGCACCGGCCCGCGCAATCCGCTCGTCGACAGCCTGTTCTGGGTGCTGGCGATCTGCGCCACGCTGATCTTCATCTTCCCGCTCTACTGGGCGGTGTCGACGGCCCTGCGCAATCCGGCCGACACCTTCACCGTCGCCGGGATCGGCATCCCCTTCGTCGACTTCACGCCGACACTCGACAATTTCCGCACCGAGCTCAGCACGCCCGAGGGCTTCCGGGCGATGCGCACCAGCGTCCTGGTCTCCGTCAGCGCCACCATCCTCGCACTCATCCTGGGCATGCCCGCGGCCTACGCGCTGGCCCGCTTCCAGTTCCGCCGCTGGTCGAATTCCGACATCACCGTCTGGTTCCTCTCCCAGCGCGTGCTCGTCCCCGTCGCGACACTGATCCCCTTCTATCTCACCTTCCGGGCCATCGGCCTCCTCGACACGCCCTGGGCGCTGATCCTCGTCAACACGACCTTCGTGCTGCCGTTCGTCGTCGTCATCATGCGCCAGACCTTCCTCGACCTCCCGGTCGAACTCGAAGAGGCCGCCCTCGTCGACGGCACCGGCTATCTCGGCGCCTTCATGCGCGTGGCCCTGCCCCTGGCAGCCCCGGCCGCCGCCGCCACCGCCATGATCATCTTCGCCTTCACCTGGAACGAGTTCCTCTTCAGCTCCTCGCTCGGCATCACCCAGACCAAGATGATGCCGGCCCACATGGCCGGAGCCGTCGACACCCGCGGCGTCCAGTTCTGGTTCATGGCCACCCGCGCCCTCATCGCCATGGTCCCGCCCGTGCTGCTGGCCCTCCTCGCCCAGCGCTACATCGTCCGGGGCCTGACCCTGGGTGCCGTGAAGGGGTGAGCCCTACAGGATGAAGTCGCCCTTCGCCGGCTTCAGCTCCGCGTAGTCCAGCTCGACCGAGAAGTCCGGCATCGTGTCACCCGTCGTGTTGCCGTCGACGCGGTAGTGGTTGGGCTCGATCTCGACCACGGCGAGCTGCCCGCGGCCGGTGATCGTGGTGACGAAGGTGAAGGTCTGGTTGCCCGACACGGCCTCGTTGGCGTCGATGCCGGAGACGTCGATCTTGTCGCCCTCGCGGCGGACGAAGTCGACGATGTGGTCGGTCTGGTCGCCGACGACGCTGTCGGCCTTGCTCTGGAACACGAACGTATCGCGCCCGCCGAGGCCGTTCATCACGTCCCGTCCGGTACCCGGAATGTAGGTGTCGAACACACCCGATCCGGTCAGCACGTCGTTGCCGGGGCCGCCCTTCAACACCGTGGTGCCGCCCGAGGTCTCGAGCTCGTCGTTGCCCTTGCCGCCGTCGACGGTGTCGTTGCCGCCATTGCCGCTGATGAAGTCGTTGCCGGCGAAGCCTTTCAGGACGTTGTTCCCGCTGTCGCCGACGATGCTGTCGATCTTGTCGCAGCCGTCGACGTTCTCGAAGCCGGTGAAGGTGTCGCTCAGCACCGTGGTCACCGGCACCCTGGCCGCACCGACCTGGACACCCTTGGCCGTCCCGCTGGCCAGGGACACCTCCAAGCTCGTATTCGCGAAGTCGCGATAGCTCAGCGTGTCGATGCCGGCATCGTCACTGAGATCGTTGGTGCCGAGCCCGCCACCGACGGTGTCGTTGCCGTCCTGCCCATTGATGATGTCGTCGCCGTCGCCGCCGAACAGCTTGTCGTTGTCGGCGCCACCGAACAGCGTGTCCTTGCCACCGAGGCCACGGATGACGTCGTTGCCGATATTGCCGTTGGCGAAGTTGTCGCGGTTGTCGAGATTGATCGTGTCGTTCTTGAACGACCCGTCGATATTCTCGATCGACTTCAGCGTATCCGTGCCCTCGCCGGTCGCCTTGCCCAGCAGCAGGTTCACGGTGACCGCCGTGGCGGAGTTCGTGTAGACGGCGAAGTCGCTGCCGTCCCCGCCGTCGAGCAGATCGTTGCCCTTCTTGCCGATCAGGAAATCCGTGCCGCCAAGTCCGAACAGCTGGTCGTCGCTGTCGGTCCCCGTCAGCGTGTTCGAGTCGTTGTCGCCGACCTTCTTGACCATGGGTGCTTCCTCCCGGGCCTTGCCCGTACCCTGCCTAGGAGATTTCTACACCGGCGGCAACGCACGACGGCTTTCCCGGCAGATCATCACGCCGTGACGTCCGGCCCCTTCTCCAGCACGCAGCCGTCGATCCGCCAGGAACCGTCCGGCTGCCGCTGCATGAAATAGCGGGCGATCACCGGCACGCCGTCCGGACCCACCACCAGCACCCGCTGCACCGTCCGCCCACCCTCCTCGAACAGGTCGCGGAACTCGACCTGCCGCGGCCGGTAGACCGCCTGATAGCCCGTCCGCACCATCCTCATGAAGGTGTCGGCGTCGCCGAACATCTGCCGCATCCCGGGCGAGGCGAAGGCGAAGGCCCCCGTCCCGTCGTCGCGTTTGAACGCCGCCATCTGCTCGCCGATCACGGCCTGGATCGCAGCCCCGTCGGCCGCATCCATTGCCCGCACCGGCCCCGCCGCTACGGCCGCCAGCATCGCCACCACGAGCAGGAACCGCCGCATCGCCTTCCCTCCACCATCTCGGACGTTATGGACTGGACCTAGCATTCACGTACCGGCCAGCAAGGAGAGCACCCATGATCGTCACCACCACGCCCTCGGTCGAGGGCCGCCGCATCGCCGACTACAAGGGCCTCGTCACCGGCGAGGCGATCCTCGGCGCAAACTTCATCCGCGACTGGCTGGCCTCGGTCCGCGACGTCGTCGGCGGCCGCTCGGGGGCCTACGAGAAGGTGCTGCTCAGCGCCCGCAAGCAGGCGCTGAAGGAGATGGAGGAGGAGGCGAAGGAACTGGGGGCGGACGCCATCCTCGGCGTCGACCTCGACTACGAGACCGTCGGCGAGGGCAAGATGCTGATGGTCACCGCCTGCGGCACCGCCGTGAAGCTCGGGTGAGCCCGACCGTCCGGGATCGGGAGCCGAGCACACCGCTTCCCGCTCCCGGCGGCATCGCCTAGATTAAAGTCATGGCCCGAGCCCACGACCTGATCCGCCACGGTACGCGCTACGAGGACGACGGCTATGCCTGGGCCGTGGAGCAGGCGACCCTGCTCCACGCCGGCCGGCTCGACCTGCTCGACCGCGCCAATCTCGCCGAAGAGATCGAGAGCTTGGGGAAGAGCTTCGCCAAGGAACTGCGCAGCCGCTACGGCACCCTGCTCACCCACCTGCTGACATGGCAGTTCCAGCCCGACCGTCGCTCGCACAGTTGGGCCGGCACGATCCGACGCGAGCGCATCGCCATCACGAAGCACCTTCGTGACAATCCCGGCCTGAAGCCCCGCCGGCAGGAGCTTTTCGCCGACGCCTGGGACGAGGCCCTGCAGGACGCCATCGTCGAGACCGACCTGGCCCCGTCGGCCTTCCCGGCGACCTGCCCCTACACGCTGGCCGAGGCCATGGACGAGGACTACTGGCCCGACGCCAGCTGAGCCTCGATCGCCGGCTTGTCGATCACCGACCAGACCTCGGCGATCTTCCCGTCCACGTACCGGTAGAAGACATTCTCCGCGAAGACGACCCGGCGCCCGTTCACCGGCAGGCCCAGGAACATCCCCGTCGGCCGACAGTCGAACTCCAGACGGCAGGCGACGTGCGGCGGCTCGCAGACCAGAAGCCCGATCTCGAACCGCAGGTCCGGAATCTCGGCGAAGTCCCGCTCCAGCATCGCCCGATAACCGGCGAGGCCGAACGGCCGTCCGTTGTGGCTCACCTCGTCATGGACGAAGTGGCCCAAACGGCTCCAGTCCTGACGATTTAGGCACTCGATGTAGGCATGGTATTTCCCAGCGAGACCGGACCCCGTCATGGCGCTGTTCCACTGCTACTGGCGGCGTGAGGCCCGATCAGCCGGAGCTCTTCAGGCGAGTTGGCGACGGCCGTCATCTAAGACAATTGCTCGGGAGCATGTTGGTTACAGCGCTCGTCGGGTAATCGAGTCGGCATCACCGACTGATTTGCTGCCCGTAGCGACTTGCCGAACACCAGCACCGCGCTCCGCCCGCTTTCTTCGGGCGGAGCATGCACGCCGAAATCTCAGTCGGGGATCCGCCTCTCATATTCCTTCTGTAGCTTCTGCCACCCCGCCCAGAAGGGCTCCGGCTTCTCGCCGTTAGACTTCGCAACGAGCAAATCGAGATGCATGTGCCAGCCGGCGGCGACCTTGATCATCATCGAGCGGTCGGGCAGGCGGCGGTGGATCACCTTCAGCAACACGCGCGAGCCCGCGGGCGACAGTTCGAAGGTGACGTCGCCGCTGCCATTCCAGGTGAAACTCAGCCGGCGCGGCGGATCGATCTCCGTGATCCGGCTGTCCATGCTGTGCTCTTCGGGGAATCCGGGCGGGCGCTGGCCCGGCGGGTCGCTCAGTTCGTCGTTGCGCCAGGTGAAGGTGAAGGGTGCCCCCACCTTCAGCTCCATCTCGCCGGCGGCCAACCACTGGCGGCGGAGGTCGCTCTGCGTGAGGTACGCCCAGCAGCGCTCGATCGGCCCCGGCAGCAGGCGCTGGATCTCCAGCGTCGTGGGCTCGGTCAGCACGCCGTAGCGGTCGAGGGTGGCGGTGTCGTTCATTTCTCGTCTCCTGCCTCGTTGTTCGTGACCTTTGCGTCCTCCTCGCGGAGGAGCCGTTCCAGCGCATCCAGGCGGTCGGTCCAAAAGCGCTCGTAGAAGCTCAGCCATTGGTGCGCGCTCGCGAGCGGCCCCGGGTCGAGCCGGCACAAGTGGGTCCGGCCCCTCACTTCGCGCCGGACGAGCCCCGCCCCTTCCAGCACCTTGATGTGCTTGGAGGCCGCCGCCAGCGACATGGCGAAGGGCTCGGCCAGCTGGCCGACCGTGCGCTCGCCGCGGGCGAGATCCAGCAACATCTGCCGCCGTGTCGGATCGCCCAGGGCGTGGAACACGGCGTCGAGACCGGGCTGCGAATGCTCAACCATGTGGTTGAACGTATGGCGCCGCGACCAAACTGTCAACCACTCGGTTTAGCATTGATCGAAGAGGGCGCAGAACCGAACGGGAGACTTGACTGATTGACGTTAGCGGATTATCTTCCTATGTTATGGACGACACGCCCTACCGCCTCGACCCCGGGTTCCGGGCCGGCCGCAACAAGCGGCGCCTCGTCCGGCTCATGGCGCTGGGGGCCACGGCCAGGGCAGCGGCGGCGAAGCTCAAGATCACCGACGCCGAGCTCGACGCCTTCACCGCCGATCCCGACCTGCCGGAGATGGTCGAGACCTACCGCGACCTGTTCGGCCGGCCGCGCGAAGAGATCTTCGCCCAGCTGCAGGACCTCGCCGTCTACATCCTGGTCGAGTCGGTCCACGAGCACGATACCAAGGTCTGCGCCTGGTTCCTCCGCGAGCTGCAACGCCAGCGCGATCCGGCCGTGACGTTGGCCAAGTCCGTCATGCGCGCCCAGGAGCGGGCCGCGCGTGAGGCGGCCGAGGCCGAAGCACCGCCGGCACCGCCGCCGAAGGTGAAGCGGGTGCTTTATCCGCCCCGCCCGTACGACGACATCGAAGCGCTCCGGCACCGCATCACCGTCCACCTTCGCGACCGGCTCATCGTCGAAGCGCAGGTCAAGGCGCGGGAGGAGGCGGAGGCCAAGGCCGCCGCAGGCGAGCCGCCGGCACCGCCGCGGCCGGTCCCGCCCGCACCGCCACCGGTATTGAAGAGTTGGATGGAGATCCAGGCCGAGCGCGACATTCGACGCGTCACGGCCAAGCTCTTGGGCAGACGCGTGCGGGATCTCGACTTCGACACGTCGTAAGCGCGCCGCCCGCCGAGACTTCAGCCTGACCCGTCAACCTCCAACCCCTTTTGCCGTTCACCCCACCAGCCCCCAGCCGATTCAAGGCTGCCCGGGGCCGATGCCGATTCCACCCGTACCTGATCACGCCCGAGGGGGTGCGGGGGAGCGCGGTGCGTTCCCCCGCCTTCTTCCTCCCACCCCCTGCGCTGCCGGGGGTGGTGTCGACCGCCGATTTCGGACATTAGTCCGCTTTCGGTGGACGGGACTCGGGCGGACATGGCAACGGCACTTCCCACCTTCAGCCGCGACGTGCGCGTCGTCGGCCTCGTCGGCGTGGCGCATGGCGGGAGCCATTTCTTCCAGCTCGTCCTGCCGCCCTTGTTCCCGCTGCTGAAGGTGGCGTTCGGAGTCGACTATCTTCAGCTCGGTCTCGTCATGACCGTGTTCTTCGCCACCTCGGGCCTGTGCCAGACCCCGGCGGGTTTCCTGGTGGACCGGGTGGGTGCGGCGCGCGTGCTGGCGGGCGGTCTCTTCTGCCTGGGTACAGGTGCCCTGATCGCTTCGTCGGCACCGAGCTACATCTTCCTGCTGCCGGCGGCGGCCGTGCTCGGCCTCGGCAACAGCGTCTTCCATCCGGCCGACTACTCCATTCTTAGCCACCATGTGGACCCGACGCGCATGGCGCGGGCCTTCAGCGTGCACACGATCGGCGGCACCATCGGCTGGGCGCTGGCCCCCGTCGTCATGGCGGGTCTGGCCTCGCTCTATTCCTGGCGGCTGGCGCTGGCCGTCGTCGGGGTGCTGGGTCTCGGCATCGCGCTGAGCATCCTGCTCAACCGGACCGAGCTGGAGACGCCGAGCCACGCCACGCGGGCGGCCGAGACGGACAAGGCGGCGGCCAGCATCCGGGCGGTGCTGCTCTCGGCCCCGATCCTGATGTGCTTCGCCTATTTCGCGCTGCAGGCCAGTGCGATGGTGGGGCTGCAGAGCTTCATGCCGCTGGCGCTCGTCAAGCTCTGGCACCTGCCGCTCGTGGCGGCCACCGCCACCGTCACCACCTACATGATCGGGAGTGCGGCCGGCACACTGGTGGGCGGCATCCTCGCCGACCGCAGCGGCCAGCATCAGCGCATCATCGCCGGTGGCATCGCCTTCTCGGCCCTCGCCGTGCTGGCCGTCGGCACCGTCGCCATGCCGGTCCCCGCCCTGCTCGGCATGACGGCCATCGCCGGTGCGCTCGCCGGGATGACCACGCCATCCCGCGACATGCTGGTGCGGGCGGCGGCACCGAAGGGCTCGTCCGGCAAGGTCTTCGGCTTCGTCTATTCGGGCCTCGACCTCGGCGCCACGCTGACGCCTGCCGCCATCGGCCTGATGCTGGACCACGACCTGCCGCAGGCGATGTTCGTCGCGGTCGCCATCGTCATGGCGCTGACGATCTTCACCGCCGTCAACGTCCGCACCCGTCACGAGGCCAGGGCATGAATCGCCGCCTGATCAGTTCCGGCTCCAGCTTCGAGGCCCTTGCCGGCTATTCGCGCGCCGTCGTCGACGGCGAGTGGGTGCACGTCGCCGGGACGACCGGCTTCGACTATGCGGCGGGCACCATCGAACCCGACGTGGTCGAGCAGGCCGACCAGGCCTTCCGCAACGTCGCCCGGGCCCTGACCGAGGCGGGTGCCGGTCTCGGCGATATCGTCCGTGCCCGCTACTACATCACCGACCGGGCCGACTGGGAGCGCATCGCCCCGGTGCTCGGCCGCTGGCTGGGCTCGGTCCGCCCCGCCGCCACCTGTGTGGTCGTCGCCGGCCTCGTCGACCCCCGCATGTCGTTCGAGGTCGAGGTCACCGCCCGTAAGGCCCATGCCTGAGGTCCGAGCCGCGACCCGTGCCGACGCCGAGCTGATCGCCACCTTCATCCGCGAGCACGCGGCCTATGAGGGTGCGTCCGAAGCCGTCCAGAGTACCTCCGAGCACATCGCCGCCGCCGGCTTCGGGGAGCGCCCGGCCTTCGAGTGCCTGATCGTCGAGGTCGAGGGAAAGCCCGCCGGCTTCGCCATGTTCTTCGACAATTTCTCCAGCTGGGAAGGCCGCCGCGGCCTGTTCCTCGAAGACATCTACCTCCACGACTGGGCCCGCGGCACGGGTGCCGGGGCCGCCCTGCTCCGGGCCCTGGCGAGCATGGTGCTCGACCGAGGCGGTAACCGGCTCGACCTCGTGGTCAAAGGCAGCAACCCGGCGACCGGCTTCTACCGCCGTATGGGCCTGCGTCAGGTGCCCGGCTGGGAGCTGTGGCGGGCCGACGGCGCGATACTCGAAACATTGGCCGACGAGGCGCTGCACAATCTGCGGTCGGTGTGACGGCGCTCACAGTCACACCTATGGGTTAGGTGCATGGTGCCTCTCGTGATCATCCCCCAGGGTCGATCACCGGAGAGCCGAACATGTTGATCATCGACCGTCCTATTCTCGCCCGCCGCATCGATGTGGTCGCCTCGTGGATCGTCGTCGCCATCGTCGCGGCAGTCGTCGTCGTGGTCGGCTGAGCCGGCCTTCTCGCGCGTTCGTCATCCCCCGCCAGGTGCCGTCATGCTAGAAGGGCGGCGAACGGAAGGAGGGGTCCGATGGCGACACATGGCAGCTTCTACTGGAACGAGCTGATGACCACGGAGCCGGAGAAGGCGGCGCAATTCTATGCCGCGCTGACCGGCGCCACCGTCGACCCGATGCCGATGGCCTTCGGCACCTACCATGTCCTCAAGAAAGACGGCGTGCCGCTCGGCGGCATCATGGCCATGCCGCCCGACGCGCCGCCCATGCCGAACCACTGGTTCTCCTACATGGCCGTCGACGACGCCGACGAAGCCGTGACGCGCGTCCGTGAGCTGGGCGGTGCGATCTACAAGGAGCCCTTCGAGGTGCCGGACGTCGGCCGCATCGCCGTCATCGCCGACAGCACGGGTGCCGCACTCGGTATCATCACGCCGGTCCCGCGCTGAGCAGCACGTGATGCAGCTTTTTGTGATATTCCCCACAGCACCCGGGTGTGCCGCCGCCTAGAACCCCAGCGTCGAGTTGCGCGGTTGGACCGCGCCTTTGTCGGGGTTCGGGTACCATGTGGTACGATGACGATCAGGTCGCGGCGTTGATCCCGGGTGCCGTCATGGCGTCCTGGATGTGCACGGCCACCTTCTTCCTCGTGCTGGCCTTCGTCGGCTAGGATGGCTCAGCTTCCCCCGGGCGCCCATCCCGGGGGCGCCAGCTCGAAACCGGCGAAGTCGAAGGCCGGTGCGACCACGCAGGACACCAGCGTCCAGTCGCCGAGGCTCTCCGCCGACTGCCAGGTGGCTTTCGGCACCACGCCCTGGGGCGCCTGGCCGGCGGCGACGTCGGGGCCCAACGTAACGTTGTGGAGGTCCGTCGTCCCGGCGTCGGCGGCGATGTCGAGCTGCAGTGGTGCGCCGGCGTGCCACAGCCAGATCTCGGTGGCGTCCACCCGGTGCCAGTGGGAGCGCTGGCCCGCCTCCAGCAGGAAGTAGATCGCCGTCACCGCACCACGCCCGCCCTCGTCACCGCAGTCGCGATGGGTCTCGACGTACCAGCCGCCCTCGGGATGCGGGCGCATCTTGAACTTCTCGATCACCGACTGGGCGTCCATCGTCCCCCATCCGTCCGGGTAGACCTGCCGTAGCAGTTATTCACCTGCAAATCACCGCCGGCCGTCGTCGCGGCGTATCTCGGCGCATTCCCTTTCCGTCCGCTGCCGCATGGGCTAGGTGAGCCCGCCTTTCTGGAGGTGGTGCCATGCGTCCCGTCCACGTCATCGGCGGCGGCCTCGCCGGCTCGGAGGCCGCCTGGCAGCTGGCCCGTGCCGGCGTGCCCGTCGTCCTGCACGAGATGCGGCCCGTGCGCGGGACCGACGCCCACAAGACGGCGAGCCTCGCCGAACTCGTCTGCTCCAATTCGTTCCGCTCCGACGACTGCATGACCAACGCCGTCGGCCTGCTGCACGAGGAGATGCGCCGCCTGGGCTCGCTCATCATGGCCATGGGTGACCGTCACAAGCTCCCGGCCGGCGGGGCGCTGGCCGTCGACCGCGACGCCTTCGCGGCAGCCGTGCAGGAGGCCCTGGAGTCGGAGCCCCTGGTCACGCTCCTCCGCGAGGAGGTGACCAGCCTTCCTCCAGCCGACAAAGGTCTCGCCATTGTCGCCACCGGCCCGCTCACCTCGGCAGCCCTGGCCGAGGACATCCGCCGAGCCGGCGGCGAGGCCGACCTCGCCTTCTTCGACGCCATCGCCCCGATCGTCTATCGCGACAGCGTTGATTTCGAAGTGGCCTGGTTCCAGTCGCGCTGGGACAAGCAAGGGCCGGGCGGCACCGGCAAGGACTACATCAACTGCCCGCTCGACCGGGGCCAGTACGAGGCCTTCATCGACGCGCTGCTCGCCGGCGAGACGACCTCGTTCAAGGAGTGGGAGAAGACCACCCCTTACTTCGAGGGATGCCTGCCGATCGAGGTCATGGCCTCGCGCGGGCGGGACACACTCCGCTTCGGGCCGATGAAGCCTGTGGGACTAACCGACCCGCGGACGGGAAAGCGTGCTCATGCAGTGGTTCAGCTTCGGCAGGATAACGCTCTGGGAACGCTCTACAACATCGTCGGATTTCAGACCAAGCTCAAACATGCCGAGCAGGTCCGGGTGTTCCGCATGATCCCGGGACTGGAGCGTGCCGAGTTCGCGCGTCTGGGCGGCCTGCACCGCAACACCTTCCTCAACTCACCTAAGCTTCTGGATCAGGAACTCCGCTTCAAGCCGCTGCCGCACCTACGTTTCGCGGGTCAGATCACCGGCTGCGAAGGCTATGTCGAAAGTGCAGCCGTCGGGCTCATGGCGGCCCGCTTCGCCGCCGCCGAGGCGAAGGGCGAGACGGCCGTACCGCCCCCGCCCGAAACGGCCCACGGCGCCATACTGGCCCACATCACCGGCGGGGCCGACGCCGAGACATTCCAGCCCATGAACGTCAACTTCGGCCTCTTCCCCCCGCCACCGGAGAAGGTGCGCAAGGAGGCCCGTAAACCGGCCATGGCGCAGCGCGCTCTGGACGCCCTCGAGCGGTGGAAGCAACTTGCGAGCGAAGCTCGATAGTGCCTTGCCAAGCTGCAACAAATCGCTACAGTTCGTGGTACGGCCACGTGGCGCCCACAAACTGTAGGGTCATGATACCCTCCGCCCGGCCGTAGCGGTCCTTCCAACGATCCCGTCGCACGACAGAGGAACCGGGTGCAGAGCACTGTGGTATCGGCGTCGGCCAACCCGCCCCGCACGACCCCGTTTCAGGTCCGCGGCGCGATGCAGACGCTGCTCTCGCTGCGGGTGATCGCACCGGACGACCCCAACTTCTTCCCGTTGCTGGTCGACAAGATCGCGCACTCGCCGGACTTCTTCCGTTCGGCACCCCTCCTGCTCGACCTCGGCGCTTTGCCCGACGACCTCGACCTGAACCTGTCGGGCTTCGTCGCCGAGCTTCGTGCCCACCGCTTGGCACCCGTCGGCGTGCAGAATGCGTCGGCGCACTGGACGGAGGCGGCTGCCGCCCTCGGCCTGCCGAAGTTCGCCGCGGGGGGCACACCGGCCGAGGCCAAGCCGGCCGCACCCGAGCGCAAGCCGGCGCCGGTCCCGAAGGCCGAGGCCGCCCCGCCCCCGCCGGCGCCGTCGCGTGGCCCGGCGATGGTGCTGCGCGAACCGGTCCGGGGCGGACAGCAGATCATCACCGACGGCGATCTCGTCGTGCTGGCGGCCGTCGGCCACGGTGCCGAGCTTGCGGCCGCCGGTCACATCCATGTCTACGGCGTCCTGCGGGGCCGGGCCTTCGCGGGGATCGAGGGGGATGAGAACGCGATGATCTTCACGGACGACCTCCAGGCCGAATTGCTGTCCATCGCCGGGGTCCATATGGTGAACGAGGAGATCGGGAAGGCCCATCTCGGCAAGCGCGTGCGCTGCCGGCTGGACGCCGACCGCCTGATCCTCCAGGCCGGAGCCTGAGGCCCATGAGCGAAGCCGCCGTCGCCTCCTCCGAGTCCAATGTCGTGAGCTTCAGGAGGAACCCCTTGTCGAAGGTCATCGTCGTCACGTCCGGCAAGGGGGGCGTCGGGAAGACCACATCCGCCGCCGCTATCGCCACCGGTCTCGCCATGCAGGGCAAGAAGACGGTGGTGATCGACTTCGACGTCGGCCTGCGCAACCTCGACCTGATCATGGGCTGCGAACGCCGCGTGGTGTTCGACTTCATCAACGTGATCAACGACGGGATCCGGCTGAACCAGGCGCTGATCAAGGACAAGCGGGTCGAAAACCTCTCGATCCTGCCGACGTCCCAGACGCGCGACAAGGATGCGCTCAGCCACGAGGGTGTGGAGAAGGTCCTCGACGAGCTGCGCCAGGACTTCGACTACATCGTCTGCGACAGCCCGGCCGGCATCGAGAAGGGCGCGCAGATGGCGCTCTACTTCGCCGACGAGGCGATCGTCGTCACCAACCCCGAGGTCTCGTCCGTCCGCGACAGCGACCGGATCATCGGCATCCTCAACAGCCGCTCGCGCCGTGCCGAGCGCGGCGAGGATCCGGTGAAGCAGCACCTTCTCCTCACCCGCTACGATCTCGACCGGGTGCAGAAGGGCGAGATGCTGAAGCTCGAGGACGTACTCGAGATCCTGGCGATCCCGGTGCTCGGCGTCATCCCACAGGACGATGCGGTTCTCCAAGCCTCGAACGTCGGCATGCCGGTGACCCTCGACGAGAAGTCGAAGGCGGCGCAGGCCTACACGGACGCCGTGAAGCGTCTCATCGGCGAGCAGCTCGAGCTGCGGTTCACCGCACCCCAGAAGCGCGGTCTCGTCGGTTGGCTGCTGAGGAGGAGCGCGTGAGACTCCTCGACCTCTTCATGGGTTCTCGGCGGAACGCCTCCGCCGAGACGGCGAAGAACAGGCTCCAAGTGCTGGTGAGCTACGACCGCGAGGCGATCGCCCGGCCGGACTTCCTTGCCCTGATGCAAAAGGAGCTGCTGGAGGTCGTGCGCAAATACGTGCCGATCGACACCAACAAGGTGTCCGTCGACATCGACCGGCGCGACGACATCTCGCTGCTCGAGGTCAATATCGAGCTGCCGGCGCAGATGGCGCGTCCGCAACTCGTCTAGGATGAACCGGGCCGCGCCCTTGCGCGGTCCGGCGTTACCGACGGACGGCCCCCGGCGAGATCGCCGAGTTCTCACCGTTCCGTCACAAGCGGCAGCTACCGAGCTCCCCAACACGGGAGATCCGAATGCCGCGCAATGCCGTTATTCTGCCGACGACAGCACTTCTGGCTATGTCTGCCGCTCCGCTCATGGCGGCCGATGGCCCGTATTTCGAGCGCGTGGCGACGCTGCCCGTCTACGCGACGCTGCCGGAAGGCGCCGACCCAAAGACGCAGACCTCGGCCGAGATCATCACCGCGACGCCCGACGGGAATCTACTCGTCTTCACCGACAGCCCGGGCAAGCGCATCGGCTTCGTCGACATCGTCGATCCGGCGGCAACCAAGCCCGCCGGCTCGCTGGCGATGGGCGGCGAGCCGACATCGGCGACGGTCGTGGGCGGCACCGTCCTCGTCGCCGTCAACACTTCCCCGAGCAAGGCGGCACCCACCGGCCATGTGGCCGTCGTCGACCTCGCCGGACGTTCGATCGCTGCCACCTGCGACGTGAAGGGCCAGCCGGACTCGGTAGCGGCCAGCAAAGACGGCAAGTTCCTCGTCGTGGCGGTCGAGAACGAGCGCGACGAGGACCTGAACGACGGCGCCCTGCCGCAGCTGCCGGCGGGTCACATCGCCATCTTCGACCTCGGCGCTGACGGGCACCCGACCAACTGCGACGCGGTACGTATCGTCGACGTCACGGGCCTGGCGCAGGTGACGCCCGAGGATCCGGAGCCCGAGTTCGTTGACGTCAATGCGGCTGGCGTGGCCGCGGTCACGCTGCAGGAGAACAACCACGTGGTCCTCGTCGACCTCGCCACCGGCAATGTGACGGGCAATTTCACCGCGGGCACGGTCGACCTCGATCACATCGACACCGACGACGACAAGATCATCGCCGGCACCGGACAGCTGAGGGACGTGCCGCGCGAGCCCGACGCGATCGGCTGGCTCGGCGACGACCGGGTCGTGACGGCCAACGAGGGCGACTACAAAGGTGGTAGCCGCGGCTTCACGATCTTCGACACGAGCGGCAAGGTCTTGTTCGACTCCGGCAACGAACTCGAGCACATGGCGATGCGCAACGGGCACTACCCCGTGAAGCGGGCCAAGTCGAAGGGTGTGGAGCCCGAGGGCATCGAGGTCGCGACCTTCGGCGATCAGCGACTCTTCTTCGTCAATGCCGAGCGCGGCAACTTCGTCGCCGTCTATGTCGACAAGGGTGCATATGCGGCACCGGAGTTCCTGCAGTTCCTGCCGACTGGCGTCGGTCCCGAGGGCACCATCGCCATTCCGAGCCGCGATCTCTACGTCGTCGCCAACGAAGCCGACGAGCCCGACGACAATCTCCGCTCGACGATCAGCATCTTCCGCCGCGGTGCGGCAGCACCCGCCTACCCGACCCTTGTTTCCGACGACGACCCGGCGACGGGTGCCCCCATCGGCTGGGGTGCCCTTTCCGGCCTCGCCATGGACCCCGCCACGCCTGGCCGTCTCTACGCCGTCAGCGATAGCTACTACGGCACGTCCCGCATCTACACCATCGACACGACGAGCGCGCCGGCGCGGATCACGGACTATGTCGAACTCGTCAAGGACGGTAAGCCCGTTGCCTACGACGCCGAGGGCATTGCGCTCAAGGCGGGCGGCGGTTTCTGGATCGCGTCGGAAGGCAATCCCGAGAGCAAGAATCCACTCACGAAGAGCAATCTGCTCCTCGCGGTGGCGGGCGACGGGACGGTCGAGCAGGAGATCGCGCTGCCGGCAGCACTCGCCGAGCAGGCGGGCCGGTTCGGTTTCGAGGGTGTCGCCACCTGGGGCGAGGGTGACGCTCAGAAGGTGAGTCTCGCCGTGCAGCGGCCCTGGAAGGACGATCCCGAGAACACGACCAAGCTCGCCGTCTACGATCCCGCGGCGAAGAGCTGGACGTTCCTGCGCTACCAGTTGGAAGCGCCCTCGTCTCCGGCCGGCGGCTGGGTCGGCCTGTCCGAGATCGTGGCCCTCGGCGGTGACCGCTTCGCCCTCATCGAGCGTGACAACCAGCCCGGCGCCGATGCGGCCTTCAAGAGCGTCACGGTGGTGTCGCTGGCCGGGGTCGAGCCGAAGCCCTACGGCGATGATCTCCCTACAGTGGCGAAGACCGTCGCCATCGATCTCCTGCCGGCGATGCGCGCGACGGCCGGTTGGATCAGCGACAAGCCGGAGGGCCTCGCCGTCCTGGCCGACGGCGAGGTGATCGCCGTCACCGACAATGACGGCGTGGACGGTGCCTCGGGCGAGACGCTGCTGCTGCGGCTGGGGAAGCTGCCGGCGACGAACTGAGCGCTCAGGTGCAGGCGGCGCGGACCAGGCGTTCCAGGAACGCGTCGCACGCATCGAGTTGGCTCTGCTCGATATACTCGTCGGGCTTGTGGGCGACCCGGATGTCGCCTGGGCCCAGCACGACCGAGGGAATCTGTCGGCTCTGGTACCAGCCGGCCTCGGTGCCGAAGGCGACCTTCCCGGCTTCCGCCCCGCCGGCGAGCTCTCGGCACAGCTGCAGGAAGCGGTCGGCCGGATCGGCGGCCAAGCCCGGATAGGCCTGGATGGCCTCGAACCTGATGTCCGCCTCGGGTGCGATCTCGCGCATGCCGGGCAGCAGCGTGCTGAGCGCCCAGGCCTCGACGTCGGCGACGAGCGCTTTCGCCTCGACGCCGGGAATCGAGCGGAACTCGAACTCGAAGGTGCAGGCGGCCGGTATGACGTTGAGCTGACCACCGCCCTCGATCCGCCCGATGCTGCTCGTCGTCCAGCACGGGTCGAAACCGTGGGCGTGCGGCCCCTCCCGGCGCATCCGCTCGCCCAAGCTCTGCACGTGGCAAACGATCTCGGCGGCGATGGCGACCGCGTTCACCGCCCGGTCGGTCAGCGCCGAATGGCCGGGGCGTCCGGTCACCGTGCAACGCGCCGCCGCCTTGCCCTTGTGGGCGTCGACCGGCTGCATGAGCGTGGGCTCTCCCACGAGGCAGCCCCAGGGCCGCTTGGGGAGCAGATCGGCCATCGCGTCCAGAAGATGCGGCACGCCGAGGCAGCCGATCTCCTCGTCGTAGGAGAAGGCCAGCGTCACCGGTGCCGTCAGGCCCATCTTCTGCAGCGTCGGGACGAGCGTCATCGCCGAGGCCAGAAAGCCCTTCATGTCCGCCGAGCCGCGGCCGTAGAGGCGACCGTCCTTCCGCCAAGTTGTGAAGGGGTCGTTCGTCCAAGCCTGCCCCTCGGTCGGCACCACGTCCATGTGCCCCGAGAGCACGATGCCCGGGCGGTCCGCTGGACCGACCGTCGCGAGAACCGCCGCCTTCTGGCCGTCGGGACTTGGAACCCGGTGTGCCGTCACGCCGAGGCCGGCGAGATAGTCTTCGACGAAGTCGGCGATCGGCAGGTTCGACCGATCGCTGATGCTGGGAAAGGCGATCAGGCGCTCGAGCAGGTCGGCAGTGGCGCTGGACAAGCGGATACCTCGTCATGGGCGACGTGGCGCGAGGATAAGGCCGGCGCCGCACGGCCGTCACGCCTCTGTCGCAATCGAAGGGGCCGGAGCTAGTTTGAGGCGGAGTTCGACTTCCGGGATGGTCGCCGCATGCGCCGCGTTCTCCTGCCACTGCTCCTCGTGCTGCTCTCGACGAAGGCGCAGGCAGCGCCCAAGGACGTGATCGCCGCCGTCCTCGGGCTACGGAGCGAAGTGCCCGGCGACGCCCGCACCGCGGACACGCTGGGCCGGGAGCGGGCCGGCTCCGGCATCGTCATCGACGGCGGCGGGCTCGTCCTCACCATCGGCTATCTCATCCTCGAAGCCTCATCGGTCGACCTGTTCGATGCGGCGGGCAAGCGAATCCCGGCCGAGGTCGTCGGCTACGATCACGAGACCGGGCTCGGTCTCGTGCGGGCGACGGTGCCGCTCCCTGGCATCACGCCGGTACCCCTCGGCGACAGCGACGTGGTTGCGATCGGGGATCCGCTGCTGGTGCTCTCCAGGGCCCCGGAACTCGGCGGCCGCGAGGCGAAGCTGGTCGATCGGCGCGACTACACCGGCTACTGGGAGTATCTGCTGCCGCGAGCGCTCTTCACCTCGCCGCAGCATGCCGAGTTCGGCGGTGCCGCCCTCATCGACCGAGAGGGCCGTCTGGTCGGCGTCGGCTCGTTGCGGGTTCCCGATGCCGCCGGGCCCGGCATCGAGTCGCCGGGCAACATGTTCGTGCCCGTCGACGCGTTGAAGCCGATCATGGGCGACCTCATCGCCTTCGGACGGCGGCAGAGTGCCGGACGGCCGTGGCTCGGCGTCATCAGCCACGAGATGGACGGGCATGTCGTCATCGTCGACGTCGCGAAGGGAAGTCCTGCAGCGGCGGCCGGCCTTGCGCAGGGTGATCTCGTTCTCGCCGTAGGGGGGCGGGACGTCGGCACGCTTGCGGAGTTCTATGAGAGAATCTGGTCTCTCGGGGCCCCGGGCGTCCGCGTGCCGCTGCGCGTGCTGCGGCAGGATCGCGTGCTCGAGATCGAGAGCGGCTCCATCGACCGCCTGCGGTGGCTGAAGCTGGACCAGACCTACTGAGGTGCAGCAGCTGCGCTCGTAAGGCGCAACTTGCCCGCATCTCGCGTAAGGGTAAAAGAGTGGTCATGAGATACAAAATTGCTGCCCTGTTTCTCGCCGTCTTTCCGTGTGCCGTGCACGCCGACGAAGTCGGCGAGTTCACGAACGACTGGATGGGCAACGGCATCGTCGTCGAATCGATCGCCGATCCCAAGGTCGACGGCGTCACCTGCTGGGTCAGCCATTTCTCGCGCGGCATGCTCGACCGGCTGCAGAAGGGCAACTGGTTCGAGGATCCGTCGAACGCGACCATCACCTGTTCGCAGAGCGGGCCGATCGTCATCGGCGACATCGAAAAGGGGAAGGACGGCGAGGACGTCTTCTCCGAGCGCAAGAGCCTGATCTTCAAGAGCATCGGCGTGCGGCGGCTGTTCGACAGCCAGAACCAGAGCCTGCTCTATGTCGTCTACAGCCGGCAGATCACCGAAGGATCGGCGAAGATGGACATGAGCAGCATCTCGCTGCAGGGCCAGAACGTGACCTGGAAGAATCCGTAAGAGGGGGAGAGCGGGGGACGATGCAACGAAACCTGATCGCCGCGGTGGCGATGGCGGCTTTCTTTGTGGCCGGTGCTGCACAGGCGCAGACGAGGCCTCTGCCGGAGACGATCGCCATCGAGACCACGAAGGACCTGGCCGACACCTGCCAGGTCGCCGAGGGTGCTCCCGGGGCGAGCGAGGCCCTGAACTTCTGCTACGGCTACATCATCGGCGCCGGGCAGACCTATTCGGAGATGGTCGCCGCGAAGGTGATCAAGCCCATCGCCTGTGCCAATCCGACGCCGAACATCGAGACCATCCGCGAGAACTTCCTATCCTGGGCGGCGGCCAATCCGCAGCACGGCGGCGAGAAGGCGCTGGATGGCCTCTGGCGGTCGGCGGCGGCCAAGTGGCCCTGCCCGAAGTAAGCGACCGGACCACGCTTTGGGGGAAGATAGGGGAATGACCCGCAACAGACTGGGATTGATGGCTCTGGCCCTGCTCGTCGCCGGCGCCGTCGCCGCCTGCAACGTCAACAGCCAGACCGGCTCGCGCACCGCTACCGGCGCCGGTGTGGGTGCCGCGGCGGGTGCCGCCGTCGGCCTCCTGAACGGCAACTTCATCGGCAGCACCCTGACCGGTGCTGCGGCCGGTGCCGCCGGTGGCTTCGTCTACGACCAGATCCAGAAGTAGCGCGGACCGGCCCCTGCGCTCTCAGAACCGACGAAGAACCATGTCGGCCATGAGACGCAGGGGTGTCGACGCCGGCCGGCCGATCTGGGCGGCCACGAACGGATCGCAGCCGGCACGACGGATCATGGCGGCGTAGAGGGCCGCGAGGTGGCCCGGCAGGAGGGCCGGCAATGCCGTTCGCGGTGGTGTCACGGCGACCCGCCTTGCCTCTTCAAGTTTGCTGTCTGCACGGTCAAGCATGGCTCGAACGGCCCGGCCGAGGCCTTCGCTCATCCGCACCGCCAAGATTTCGGACGTCGACACGCCCTCACGGCCGATCGTGTCCTTCGGCAGCCTGACGCGCTGCCGCTGCGCCTCGTAGGCGACCGCGCGCACGATCCCGACGAGGCCGAACGCCGTGCCCGCCTCCTGCGCGGCATGGACCAGATGCGGCTCGCGATGACCGAGGATCGCCAGCGTCGCCGTTTGCACGGTGCCGGCAGTATCGGCCACATAGCGGTCGAGCACCCCGAGGTCGGTCGGCTGCAGGCCGTCGAGGTCCTGGGTGCGGGCTTCGAAGAGCGGGTCCAGATCATCGACTTTGAGACGAGCGTCGGCCAGGGCGGGCGCCAGCGCCTGCAGTGCCGGATGCGAAAAGGTCCCTCGTGCAGCCGTCTCGGCGATCGCGTCGTGCCACCAACGGAAACGGATCTGGGCCGCCAGAGGTTCGCTCGCCAGGTCGGGAACGCGCGCCAGCTCCTGGTTCAGCAGCAGGAGACCGAACACCTCGTCGCGCCGTGCGGGCGGCATGAACAGGGCGCACAAGGACCGATCGGGATCCTGCCGGCGGGCGTCCTGCGCCAGGGCCATGCCCGCCGTTCGGGCTTCCTTTGCCGTCGTTCCCGCCCTATCTAGCGACCGCAAGCGCTTTCCACCGTTCTGACCATCATCCGCAGCAGCAAGGCGAGGCAACCCATGGCTTTTTCACTGCCAGATCTGCCCTACGACTATGAGGCCCTCGAGCCCTATATGTCGTCGCGCACCTTGCATCTCCACCACGACAAGCATCATCAGGCCTACGTCACCAACCTGAACAACCTGATCGAGGGCAACGAGTTCGCCAGCAAGAGCCTCGAGGACATCGTCCGCGGCTCCTACGGCGATCCGGCCAAGGCCGGAATCTTCAACAATGCCGGCCAGCACTGGAACCACAACCTGTTCTGGCGGACGATGAAGAAGGGCGGCGGCGGCAATCCCGGCGGCGAGCTCGCCAAGCGCATCAACGACGCCTTCGGATCGTTCGAGGCCTTCAAGGAGCAGTTCAAGACGGCCGCGGTGACCCAGTTCGGCTCGGGCTGGGCCTGGCTGGCGCTCGACGGCGATGTCCTCAAGGTGACAAAGACCCCGAACGGCGAGAACCCGCTGGTCCACGGCCAGACGCCGCTCCTCGGCCTCGATGTCTGGGAGCACGCCTATTATCTCGATTACGAGAACCGGCGCCCGGAGTATGTCGCCGGCTTCCTGAACAGCCTCGTCAACTGGGAAGAGGTCGAGCAGGAGTTGCACAAGGCGCTGGCCTGAACCATCCTGCACGGAGCCGGCAGTGCGCCGGCTCCGACATTCTGGAGAGGGTTACATGAAGTCGTTCGGGGGGCTGCCGGCAGCCGCGGTGCTGCTCGTGGGTGCTTTGGCCCTTTCCGGTTGCGCCGCCACGACCACCGCCGTCGCGAAGCGCAATCTCGACGTGCAGACGAAGATGACCGACACGGTCTTCCTCGAGCCGGTCGCATCCTCCCAGAAGACGGTCTTCGTCGACATCAAGAACACCTCCGACAAGCCCGGTCTCGACGTCCGCAGCCAAGTCGAGGGTGCGATCGCCGCCCGGGGCTACAAGATCGTCTCCGATCCCTCGCAGGCCGAGTTCATCCTCCAGGCCAACGTGCTGCAGGCCGGCCGCTCGGCGGAGACCGCCACCCAGGCCGCGTACAACAGCGGCTTCGGCGGCAGCCTCGTCGGCGGTGCCGTCGGCGCCGCCGCCGGCTACGGCATCGGCAAGGCGGGCATCGGCGTGAACGACACGGTGGGTGCCGTCGCCGGCGGTCTCGCCGGTGCCGCCATCGAGAGCCTGAGCGGCGCCTATGTGCAGGATGTCGACTACAGCATCATCACCGACATCCAGATCTCGCAGCGCGCCTCGCCGGGCGTGGTCGTGAGCCAGAGCGAGACGGCCAACCTGCAGCAGGGCAGCTCGGGCAACGTCAGCCAGTCGTCGAGCACCACCACCGACATGCGCCGCTACCGCACGCGGATCGTGTCCAGCGCCAATCAGGTGAACCTGGATTGGCCCGACGCCGAGCCGCAGCTCGTCGCCGGCCTCAGCCAGTCGATCGCAGGGCTCTTCTGAGATCCGGTCGTCAGGTCAGCGGCAGCAACGCTGCCGCGACCTTCCTCTCCTCACCCAGCAGCAGGTTGTAAGTCCTACACGCCGCCGCCGTCGTCATCGATTCGACGGCGATCCGCCTGCCCTGCAAAGCGGTGCGCAGGGTTGGCGGCACGAGCTGGAAAGCGCCGCCGGTACCCAGCAGCAGGATGTCGGGCGGCGTCGCCACCACCTCGGCGAGGCTCGCCTCGGCAACGTCATCCAGGCCCGCCACCGCCCAGGCCAAGGTGCGCTCGGGGAAGACGAGGACCGCACCCTTGAACGTCACGCCCGAGATCCGGAAACCGCCGACGTCGTAGCGCTGGATGACCTGCAGGTGCGACGGGAGCGGCAGGGTGACGTCCTTCGCCACCCTATCCCGCCTTGGCCTTGGCCCCAGGTGCGCCGACCGGCTTGTTCTCGGTGGAGCGCAGGTTCAGGTACCAGAGCACCGGTGTCGCGATGTAGATCGTCGAGTAGGTGCCGATGACGACACCCCAGATCATGATGATGGTGAAGTCGCGGATCACCTCGCCGCCGAACAGGAAGAGACCGATGAGCGCCAAGGCGGTCGTCAAGGACGTGGCCAAGGTGCGGGCCAGCGTCTCGTTGATGCTCCGATCCAGCAGCTGCTCCAGCGGCATCGCCTTGTAGCGTCTCAGGTTCTCGCGCACCCGGTCGTAGATGACGACCGTGTCGTTGAGGGAGTAACCGACGATCGTGAGAACCGCTGCAACCGAGGTCAGGTCGAACGATATGCCGGTGATCGCGTAGATGCCGATCGTCGCGGACACGTCGTGGATCAAGGAGGCGATGGCGCCGACGCCGTACTGCCATTCGAAGCGAAACCAGAGATAGATCAGCACGCCGATCATCGAGACGGCGACGGCCCAGACGCTGTTCATGAGCAGCTCTGAGCTGACCCGTGGACCGACGAATTCGGCCCGCTGGTAGACTAGGCCCTGACCCAGCGTCTGATCGAGGGCCGTCTTGACCTTCTCCACCGCCTCGCGCTGGGCCTGATCGTCGCCCTCCTGCCGCTCGACGCGGATCATCACGTCACTGTCGCTGCCGGCGTTCTGCAGCGACACATCCCCCAGATCCAGACCGCCCAACGTCTGCCGCATCTTGGCAAGATCGGCCGGGCCCGGCGTCTGTACCTCGATCAGGACACCGCCCTGGAAGTCGATGCCGAAGTTGAGACCCCGGACCGCCACCAGAATGATGGTGGCGACGAGGACGAAGATCGACCAGGCGAACGCGTACCACCGGTACCGGAAGAACGGGATCTTTGTATTGTCAGGTACGAGACGTAGTGGGTGGCGCATCTGGGCAGCCTCAGAGCGGAAGATGGGCTGGACGGGCTCGCCAGTACCAGCTGTTGACGAGGAGCCGCGAGAAGGTCACCGCCGTGAACATCGTGGTGGCGATGCCGATGCCGAGAGTCACGGCGAAGCCCTTCACCGGCCCACTGCCGAACTGGAACAGAACCAACGCCGCAATCAGGGTGGTGAGGTTCGCGTCGATAATGGTGCGTAGCGCCTCGTCGAAGCCGCTGGTTATGGAGGCGAACGGCGTCTTTCCGGATCGCTGCTCCTCGCGGATGCGCTCGTAGATCAGCACGTTGCTGTCCACCGCGGCACCGATGGTCAGCACGATGCCGGCAATGCCGGGGAGGGTCAGCGTCGCCTGCAGCAGCGACATGATGCCGAGCAGGAGAACGAGGTTCGCCACGAGCGCGATGTCGGCGATCACGCCGAAGATTCCGTAGTAGACCAGCATGAAGACGACGACGAGACCGGCGGCGATGAAACTCGCAATGATGCCGGCGCGAACCGAATCTGCCCCGAGTTCGGCGCCAACAGTACGTTCCTCCACCACCTTCAGCGGCGCAGGCAGAGCACCCGACCGAAGCAGCACGGCGAGGTCGTTGGCACTCTCGACGGTGAAGTTGCCCGATATAACGCCAGACCCGCCGAGGATGGGCTCACGGATGCGCGGGGCGGAGATCACCTTGTCGTCGAGCACGATCGCGAAGAGCTGCCCGACATTCTCCTGGGTGATCATGCCGAACTTGCGCGCTCCCGCATTGTCCATGCGGAAGCTCACGACCGGCTGGTTGTCCTGGAAGCTCGTCTGCGCGTCGACGAGGTTCTCGCCCGACAGCTCGACCTTCTTCTTCAGCACATAGTGGCGGATGCCGGCATGGTCGCCCTCGTCGGCCTCGACGAGCACCGAGCCCGCCGGCAGCTGCCCGCGCTCGGCGGCCGCCATGTCGGCCTGCATGTCGACCATCTGGAAGGTGAGCCGGGCCGTCTTTCCCAGCAGCCGCTTCAGGTTCTCGGGATTTCTCTCGCCGGGGACCTGGACCAGGATACGGTCGGAGCCCTGCCGCTGGATGCTGGTCTCCCGCGTGCCGAGCTCGTCGATACGACGGCGCACCACCTCCAACGACTGGGTCAGGGCCGATGTCGCAAGCTCTTCCTTGCGCTGCTCCGTCAATGTGAGCGTAATCCGGCCCGAGGTGTCGTTCTCGATCTCGAAGTCACGAACCAGCCCACCCTGAAGTGGGGTGATCCGTGGTGCATTGAGCCCTTTGAGGACCTCCAGCGCCTGATCGAGCTGCGTCGGGTCGGTCAGGCTCAGGACGACGGCATCCCCCTGCACGCCGAGACCGCGGTACCCGATCTTCCCGGTGCGCAAGGCCCCGCGGACCTCGTTCACCATGTCCTCCAACCGCTCTTTGTAGAGCGGTCCGAGATCGACCTCGAGCAGCAGCTGGGAGCCGCCCTGGAGGTCGAGGCCAAGGGTGAAGGTCCGCTGCAGCCAGCCCGGCAACGCGTCCACGGTCGTCCGCGGCAGGAAGCTTGGGATCATGAACAGAAGGCCCAGCAGACAGACCCCGAGAATCGAGGCCGTCTTCCAGGTCGGATAGCGGTTCATCGCTTACTTCTTGAAAAAGCGCTGCAGGAAGGCTGCCGGACCGGAGGCGGCGGGCGCCGCCGCGGTCTTGCTGTCGTTGGCGGGTGCCGGGACCGGCTTCACGAACAGGTCGGCGATGGTGTGCCTCGCCACCTTCACCTGCACGTTGGGTGCGATCTCGACGACGAGGGTGTTGTCGGCCTCGACCTTGGTCACCTTGCCGATGATGCCGCCCGAGGTGATGACCTGATCGCCCTTCTTCAGGGCTTCGATCATGTCCCGGTGCTGCTTCGCCTTGGTCTGCTGGGGTCGGATCAGCAGGAAGTAGAAGACGACGAAAATGAGAAGGAGCGGCATGAGTGACACGAACATGTCACCGCCGCCCGCGCCTGCCGTCTGGGCATAGGCCGGAGAGATCAGCATGGGTGCCCCGGGGTGGGAGTTGGGTGCGCGACGGCGGCGGACTATACGCAGGCGTACGGTCGTTGCAACCTCGGCCGCCTTGCGCCGGCCGACGAGGCCGGCTAGCTGCCCGCCCTCGCCACCCCGCCGGAGCCGCCGTTCGATGCAGGATCAAGCCCTTGCCCAGCTGCTGGAGCGAGTCGCCGCGGCGCTGGAACGGTTGGCCCCACCGCCCGCACAGGCCGTCGATCTGACCGCTGCCGACGCCTTCGTGTGGGAGGCCCGGGGCGAGCAGCTGCGAGCGGTGCCCAAGGTCGCCGCCGTGCCGTTCGACCTGCTCTGCGGGATCGAGCGCGTCTCGGACATCCTCTACGAGAACACGCGCCGCTTCATGGCCGGCCTGCCCGCCAACAACGCCCTGCTCTGGGGCTCGCGCGGCATGGGCAAGAGCTCGCTGGTCAAGGCCGTCCACGCCCGGCTGAACGAGCAGCAGCCGCATTCGCTGGCCCTGATCGAGATCCACAGGGAGGACATCGAGAGCCTCCCTCGCCTTCTCCATCTGCTGGCCGCAAGCGGACGGCGCTGCCTGCTGTTCTGCGACGACCTCTCCTTCGACGCCGGGGAGACGAGCTACAAGTCGCTGAAGGCGGTGCTGGAGGGCGGGATCGAGGGGCGGCCGGCCAATGTCCTGTTCTACGCCACCTCCAACCGCCGGCACCTGATGCCGCGCCAGATGATCGAGAACGAGCGCAGCACGGCCGTCATCCCGGGCGAGGCGGTCGAGGAGAAGATCTCGCTGTCCGACCGCTTTGGCCTGTGGCTCGGCTTCCATGTCTGCACCCAGGACACCTACCTCGCGATGATCGACCGCTACGTCGCGCATTTCGGCCTCGACGCCGATCCGGCCCAGCTACGGCACGACGCCCTCGAATGGTCGAAGACCCGCGGCAGCCGCTCGGGCCGTGTCGCGTGGCAGTTCATCCAGGACCTGGCAGGCCGCCTCGGGCGCCGCCTCGACTGACCTACGGGCCTTTGCCCCGGCGCCCGGCGCTCCTATCGTTGCGACCCCGACGGCCGGCCCGGCCGCGACAGCGAGGAGACGCGAGTGGCGCTGGGTACCATCCACTTCACGACACCGCGCGACGCCGATCTCGGCCTGCACCGCCTGAAGAGCGAGAGCGGCATCGCCGTCGAGGTGCTTCCGGGCGGCCAGCTCTTCGCGATCACGCACGCCGACCACTGCGGCAGCGTGATGATCAACCAGATCCTGGGCAGCACGCTCGCCGCCGGGATCGGCCGCATCCTGCTGTGGGTGGACGGCGAGACGGCAACGCTCGTCGGCCAGGGTGCGAGAGGTCGCTTCGCCGCCGGCGAGAAAAGCGTTCGCTGGGCCGACCGGATCGGCCCCGTCGAGGCCGAGGTCCGCCTCTGGCCCGATCCGGCCCTGAAGTCCTGGTACTGGCGGATCGAGGTCACCAACCGTTCCTCGACGCCGGTCGGCGTCGACGCCGTCCTGCTGCAGGACCTCGGTCTCGCCGTCCGCGGCGGCCTGATGAACAACGAGGCTTTCGCCTCGCAGTACACCGATCAACATATCGAGACCGACAGCCGCCTCGGCCATGTCGTCATGAGCCGGCAGGCGCTGCCGCAGGACAGGCGCAATCCGTGGGTCGCTCACGGCTGCCTGGAAGGTGCCCGAAGCTTCGCCACCGATGGGCTCCAACTCTTCGGCCCCGCCTTCCGGGAAGCGCCACAGTCCGCCCTCGACGGCACCCTGCCCAGCGAGCGGCTGCAGCACGAGGTGGCCTGCGTGGCGCTCGGCACCGAAACCGTCCGGCTGGCGCCGGGGGCCGACACCGCATGGACCTTCTTCGGCCGCTTCGAGCCGCACCACCCGGCTGCGTCCGGTACCGCCGACCTCGGTCTGCTGGCCGGACTAGAGAATGCGAAGGCGCCTACGGACGAGCCGATCTGGACGGAGATCAGCCAGAGCCTCGTCGAGCGGGCGCAGCCCCTGCAGGTGCAGGACCTCACCGCCGACGAGCTTGGAGTGCTCTACCCCGAACGGCGCCACGAGGAGCGCGACGCCAATGGACTCCTCTCCTTCTTCGCCGGGAGCGGTGCCGGCAGCCGCCACGTCGTTCTGCGGCATAAGGAGCTGCAGATCCGGCGCCGCCACGGCTCGCTCGTGCGCAGCGGCCGAGCCCTCCTGCCCGACGACGGCACGCTCTGCGCCACTTTCTGGATGCACGGCGTCTTCGGCGCCCAGCTGACGCTGGGCAACACCTCGTTCCACAAGCTCTTCTCTGTTTCCCGCGACCCCTACAACATCACCCGCAACAGCGGCTTGCGGATGATGGTCGATATCGGGACCGGCTGGCAGCTGCTGACGGTACCCTCGGCTTTCGACATGGGTCTGTCCGACGCCCGCTGGATCTACCGCACCGCCGACCGGACGATCGAGGTGCGGGCCGCCATGGGCGAGGACGCGGCCCTGCTGTGGTCGGTGACCGTCGACGGTGCGGCCTGCCGCTTCCTCGTCTACGGCCATCTCGTGCTGGGCGAGCGTGAGTTGGACCACGCCGCCAAGGTGACGATCGACACCGACCGCGAGAAGGCGACCTTCTGCCCCGATCCCGACTGGCTCTGGGGCCAACGTTATCCCGAAGCCCGCTTCCACCTCGTCACCGGCACGCCCGGGATCGTCGAGGACATGGGCGGCGACGAGTTGCTCTTTCCCGACGGCCGGAGCCGGGGCGGCGGCTACATCGCGTTCTGGACGGCACCCACCGCCGAGTTCCGCTTCGCCGTCGTCGGCTCGATGACCGATGCGGAGGAAGCGGATCGGCTGGCGCGCAAATATGCCGGTGCGGTCGACATCGAGACGGTGATCCGGTCCGCTACCGCCTTCTGGTCCCACCTGACGCGTGATGTGTCTCTGGGCGGCGCCCGACCCGGTGTGCAGGCGGTGGACACCATCCTGCCCTGGTTCGTCCACGACGCCGTCATCCATCTGAGTGTGCCGCACGGCCTGGAGCAGTACAGCGGTGCGGCCTGGGGAACGCGCGACGTCTGCCAAGGCTCGGTCGAAGCCTTGCTGGCCTTCGGACACGACGCGACCGTCAAGGACATCCTGCGCGTCGTCTTCGCCCAACAATACGAGAAGCGGGGCGACTGGCCGCAATGGTTCATGCTGGAGCCCTATTCGTTCATCCAGGACCGGCACGCGCACGGCGACGTCATCGTGTGGCCCCTGAAGGCGCTCTGCGACTATCTGGAAGCCACCGGTGACTCCGCGTTCCTCGACGAGCAGGTGCAGTGGCGGGGCGACGACGACCTCGTGCGCACCGAGCGCACGGACACGGTGGCCGTCCATATCGAGAAGATGCTGGCGACCGTGAAGGAACGGTCGGTCCCGGGCACCAACCTCCTCTGCTACGGCGAAGGCGACTGGAACGACTCCCTGCAGCCGGCCGATCCCACGATGCGGGATCGGATGGTCAGCAGCTGGACCGTCGTCCTCCTCTGGCAGCAGCTCGGACGGTATGCGGAAGCGCTCCGCCGCGCCGGGCGGGGTACCACCGCCGGCGAGGTCACGGCCCTGGCCGCCACGATCCGGGCCGATATCGACCGGCTCCTCATCCGCGACGGCGTCATCGCCGGCTATGCCTGGTTCAAGGAGGACGGAGCGCCCCCGGAACTGGTCGTCCACCCGAGCGACCGGCGCACCGGACTGAAATACTCGCTGCTGCCGATGACCCGCTCGCTCATCGCCGGGCTGTTCGCACCGGAGCAGGCAGCCGCCCACCTCGACATCATCCGGCGCGAGCTCGAGTATCCCGATGGGGTCCGCCTCCTCGACCGGCCGGTCCACTATCGGGGCGGGATCGAGACGGTCTTCCGCCGCGCCGAGTCGGCGGCCTTCTTCGGCCGCGAGATCGGCCTGATGTACGTGCACAGCCACCTGCGTTACGCGGAGGCGATGGCCACACTTCGAGACAGCGATGCATTCTGGGACGCGATGTTGGCCGTGAACCCGATCGCCGTGACCGACCTGTTGCCGCAGGCGACCCTACGCCAGCGCAACTGTTATTTTACCAGCAGCGATGCAGCCTTCCCCGACCGCTACGTGGCGGAGGCCGAGTGGGATCGTGTTCGGGCGGGAACCATGCCGGTCGACGGCGGCTGGCGGGTCTATTCGAGCGGGCCCGGCCTCTATCTTCGCCTGGTCCTCGACATTGGCCTGGGGCGCCGCCGCTACTATGGCGAGCGGGTCGCAGCTCCCCTGATCATACCCGGGGACTGCGAGGTGAAGCAATCGAGCCTCACTTCCTGAAACTCGCCCGTCACCGGCACAATCTTTGTAACAGTGCCGGTACCACTGCGCATATGAGCCTCATGGACCTGTACGAACCCCGTCGCGGCCGCCGCGACAGCAACCCGGTATCGAGCGAGCAAGAGACGATCGCCCGGCTGGAGCGGCGTCTCGGGCGGACCCATGCGCGCCAGCGTCTCGGCATCGAGTCCGACCACGAGGCCCGCATCCTCGGCCGTCGTCTGAACCTGACCCAGGTCGAGCGATGGTACTCGATCCACGGCGCCATCCGCACGGCACTCCGCCTCGCCGGCCTGCACGGCCGTGCCGTCGCCAATGCCGGCCGCGTCATGCTGCGCCACAACACGGTCCAGTCACGCCGCCTGCCTGCAGCCTTCGACGGCTACCGCGTCCTGCATCTAAGCGATCTGCACGCCGACATGAGCGGTCCGGCGATGGACCGGCTCGTCGAGATGCTGCCCGACATCGACTACGACCTCTGCGTCATGACCGGCGACTATCGCGGCAAGACGTTCGGGCCCTGGGAAGCCTCGCTCGCCGGCGTGGAGAAGGTCTGCCGTGCGCTGAAGGGTCCTGTCTACGGCGTGCTCGGCAACCACGATACGATCCGCATGGTGCCGGCCCTCGAGGACATGGGCCTTCGCCTGCTGCTGAACGAGGCGGTCACGATCGAGCGGGAGGGTAGCGTTCTGCACCTCGCCGGCATCGACGACGCCCACTTCTACCGCGTGCACAATATCGAGAAGGCGGCGGCCGGGGTGTCGCCCGGCGACTATCTGATCCTCCTCTCCCACACGCCCGAGGTCTACCGGCAGGCGGCGCATGCCGGCGTCGACCTCATGCTGTCCGGGCATACCCATGGCGGCCAGATCTGCCTTCCCGGCGACGTCCCGATCACGCTCGACTCGGATCTACCGCGCTCGCTCGGGCGCGGCGCATGGCGGCACGGCGGCATGCAGGGCTACACCTCGGTCGGTGCCGGGAGCAGCGTCGTCGCCGTCCGCCTCAACTGCGCGCCCGAGATCACGCTGCACACACTGCAGCGCGCCTAATAGGGCCGGTCGCGGATCCCCACCGCGTAGAGCGCTCGCGACAGGACGAGGCTGCCGCCCCAGAACAGAGCGGTCCCGACGATGATGTCGGCCCAGGTGAGATCGAGGGACTCGGCGACAAGCGCCAGCGGCAGCAAAGCTTCCGGCACCTGATCGATGCCAGGCGCCATGCTGCTCGAGGGCAGCCGCAGCCGACGTTTCACGAAGCTCGACAGGAGATCGCCGGCCATAGCACCGACCGCGACGAGCGCTCCGACATACCAGTGCAGGTGCAGGACGAGTGCCGCGAGGCTGGTGACGAGGATGGAGCCCAGTATTCCGCGATAGGTCTTCGACTTGCCGAACAGCGGCTCGCCGTCACCCAGCCGCAGGCCCGAGTCGATCGGCCAGTTCCAGGTCTGGCCCAGCACGCGCTTGATGATGATCGGCGCCCCGTTGGCGACGAGCAGCAGGATCAGCACCTCGAGAACCGCGAAAGGCTGCACGCCCGGTCCTTGTCATCATGGGGTTTCGAAAATCTCGATTGACGAAAAGTCTGGAAACGACTTCAGCGCCATTTCACAAAGGATTCAAGTGTTGGCGCGCTCTCGGCCGGACACCATGAGGAGACCGAGGATGAGGGCACCGAAGAGAATACTCCGCCAGCCCGGGCTGGCATTGACGACCGTGATCAGTGCCGTGATCGTAACCAGGAGGATGCTGCCGGCGATCGTGCCGGCATAGGTCCCCCGCCCGCCCAGGATCGAGGTGCCGCCCAGAACCACGGCCGCGATCGAGCCCAGCAGATAGGGCTCGCCGATGCCGACATAGCCCTGCCGGTTCATGCCGAGCAGGAGCAGGCCGGTCAGCCCGGCGCACAGACCCGAGACCGTGTAGGCGGCGATCTTGGTCCAGCCGATGTCCACACCCGAAAGGCGGCTCGCGGTCTCGTTGGTGCCGATGGCGAAGAGCCAGGAGCCGAGCACGGTCCGATGCAGCAGCACCAGAACCGCAGCGGCCACGACGATCCAGGTCAGGATCGTGACCGGCACGTCCAGCACGCGCCCGTTGCCCAGCCAGAGCACGGCCGGGTTGACGGTCGAGATCGCACTGCCGCCGGCGATCAGGCCCAGCACCCCCTGCAGGATGGTCGCCATCGCCAGCGTCAGGATGAGCGGATGGACTCGGAGCAGGACGACGCCGAGCCCGTTCAGCAGGCCGATGAAGGCCGTCACCAGCAATGTGATCGACACACCTACAAGGCCCGTCGGGTCCGTCTCGGCGCTGACCAGCGGCAGCAGGATGGCCGAGAAGGTGATGACGGCGGCGACCGAGAGGTCGATCCCCGCACCGATGACGACGAGTGTCTGGCCGGCGGCGACGATTCCGGTGACGGCCGCGAGTTCCAGAAGGTAGCGGAGATGGGCGGGCTTGGCGAAACCGGGCTTCACGATACCCGCGACGATCCAGACCAGCGCCACGATCAGGAAGGTCAGGACGACGGGATTGCGGAACAGCCGGCCCAAGGGGATCAGGCCTCCCGGAACCGACGGACGGCCATGGCCGCCACGATGACGAGCCCTTGCGCGACGTACTGGGTCACCGGCGGGAAACCGAGGTGGAACATGACGTTGATCATCACCGCCAGCAGCAGGCTGCCGCAGACGGCACCGCGCAATGTCCCCTGCCCGCCGAGGAAGCCAACGCCGCCCAGTACGGCCGCCGTGATCGACTGCAGCGTCAGCGGATTGCCGATGACGGGATCGCCGGCGCCCGTCTGGGCGGCCACGTAGACACCGGCGAGGGCCGCAAGCCCGCCGGCGAGCCCGTAGGTGACGATCCTGGCGAGGCCCACGGGCACGCCGCTGCGGAAGGCCGCCACGGGATTGTCGCCGGCGGCCTGGATGGCGAGGCCGAGCGGTGTCGCCAGCAGCAGGCGCCAGGCGACGAGCAGAACCGCCAGCAGCAGGAGCGCCAGCGGCTCCGTTCCGGCCAGCGCATCCGACAGCCAGGCCGGCATCGAGCCGCCGGGCTTCGGCATCACGAGAAGCGCCACGCCGCCGATGATGAAGGAGGACGCCAGCGTCACGATGATCGCCGGCAGTCGCAATAGCGCCACGATGGCCCCGACGCAGGCGCCGAAGGCGGCACCGACCGCGACCGTTCCTGCGATGCCGAGCGTGGCGCCGAAGGCGGTCTCGCCGACCCAGCTCGCGGCCAGGACCGAGCCCAGGCTCACCATCGCCCCCACGGCGAGGTCGATGCCGCCCGTCAGCATGACCAGCGTCTGCGCCATCGCGACGACGGCGACCGGAAACCAGTTCTGCGTGAACCGGGCGATGCCGGAGATCGAGAGCAGGCCCGGATACAGCCACGCATAGACCGCGAGCAGCACCAGCAGCAGAACGTAGAGCGGCACCAGTTCGGCATTGCGGCGCCAGAGCAGCCGCCCGTAGAGAGCCGTCCCCGACGTCACGAGGCCAACCGCCGCGTCTCGGCACCCACGCCGAGCGACGCCGCCACGATGGATTCCTCCGTCAGCTCCGGCCCCGACAGGTCCGCTGCCACCCCCCCCTCGCGGAAAACGAGCACGCGGTCGCACAAGTGGACCAGCTCCAGCGTGTCGGAGCTGAGGAGGATGATGGCGGCACCCTCCGTCGCCATGATCCGCAGCCGCAGATACAGCTCGCGCTTGGTCTCGACGTCGACGCCACGGGTCGGATCGTTTAGCAGCAGTACGCCCGGCCGCAGCGGCAGCCACTTCGCCACGGCGATCTTCTGCTGGTTGCCGCCTGAAAGCTGCTGCACGAGGGCGTCGGCACCGCCACCCCGCACGCCGATGTCGGCGATCAGGCTGGCGGCCGTCCGCGCCTCCTTGCGCGGCCGCCGAAGCCCCCTGCGCGCCAGCCTCCGCAATGCCGGCAGGGTCAGGTTGAAGCCGATCGGCTGGGGCAGCAGCAGCGACTCGCGTTTGCGATCGGCCGGGACGTAGGCGACGCCGCGCCGATTGGCGTCGATCGGTGAGCGGACCGTCCGCTCCTCGCCGCGCACGGTGAACCGCTTGGCCGTCGCGGCCGTGGCCCCATAAAGGGCCAACAGCGTCTCTTCCTGCCCCTGCCCGAGCAGCCCACCAAAGCCCAGGATCTCGCCCGGCGCCAGGCTCAGCGACACGTCCTCGACGCCCGGGGCGTGAAGGGCCGCCACATCGAGGACGGCGGGCGCACGCGGCCGGGGCCGGCGTGGCGGAAAGAGGTCGCCCGGCTCACGTCCCACCATCAGCCGGACCAGTGCTTGCGGATCGCTGTCCGTCAGCGGCTGGTCGGCCGTACGCACGCCGTCCTTCAGCACGGTCACCCAGTCGCACAACTCCAACACCTCGTTCAGCCGATGCGAGATGTAGAGGAGTGCCACACCCTCGCGCCTGAGAGAGGCGAGGAGCCCGAACAGCGTCCGCACCTCGTGGCCGTTCAAGGACGAGGTCGGCTCGTCGAGAATGAGCACGCGCGGCCGGCGGAACAGGGCCTTGCCGATCTCGACCAGCTGCCGACGGCCGAGCGGCAACTCCGCCACCGGCCGGTCGAGCGGCTCGTCGAGCCCCAAACGCTGCAAAATCGCCGATGCCTCGGCGGCGAGCCGGCCATAGTCGATCCGGCCGCCTGACGTCGGCATCGCACCTAAGCCGATGTTCTCGGCGATCGAGAGGTGCGGCCCGAGGCTCAACTCCTGCTGCACGACGGCGATGCCGCGCCGGCGCGCCGTCGCCGGGGTGAGGCCCGGCTGCGGCTGTCCGTCGATCAGCACGCTGCCTCCGTCCGGGGTCAGCGCCCCGGACAGGAGGTTGATCAGCGTCGACTTGCCGGCACCGTTCTCGCCGAGCAGGGCGTGCACGCGGCCCGGACGGATCTCGATCGAGACGTCCTTCAGGACCGCGTTGCCGAAGAACCGCTTGGTGACCCCGCTGGCGGCGAGAACGGCCGCGTCGCTCACTGGCCGGCGATGAGCTTGTCGAACATCTCCAGGCTGTAGGGCGAGTAGATGTAGCCGTCGGCCGGGAAGTCCTTCGCCCGGGCGAGGTAGTCGTCGATGTTGCCGTTGTCGATGATCGGCAGCGGCACCTCGACGAAGGCCGGCACCGGCTTGCCTTCCAGCGCCTGGACGGCGGCGTAGACGCCGAGACCACCCAGCCAGTTGGGCTGCATGGTGGCCCAGGCCTTGAGGTCCTTCTCCTTCCATAGTTCCAGGAACTGCCGGTAGTTCTCGCCGGTCATCGGCGGAAGGTCGCGGCCCTGGCGGTCCATCGCGAGGATGGCACCCGCCGACAGCGCGCCACCCAGTGAGAGGATCCCGTCGATCTCCGGGTACTGGAACAGGAGGCTCGTCATCGCCTCCTGGGCCGGTGCGGCGTTGTAGGGCGTGTTCGTCTCGGTCAGCACCTCGATGCCTGGATTGGCCTTCAGCACAGGTGTCGCACCCGCCCGCCGGTCCTCGCTGACCGAGATGCCCGCCGGGCCGTTCATGATGATGATCTTGCCCTTGCCGCCGAGCTGCCCGACCAGGAACTCGGCCGCCTGCGTGCCCCACTTGTTGCTGTCGGTGTTGATCTTCACCGTCAGATTGTCGGTGGTGACGAGGCTGTCGACATTAGCGACGGCGATGCCCTTCTCGCAGGCCTGGTCGATCACGCGATTGAGTGCCGTCGAGCTGCCGGCGATGACGACGATTGCGTCGACGTCGGCATCGATCATCGACTGGATCTGCGTGATCTGCGTGTTGGCGTTGCCCTCGGCGTCGGTGATGACGAGCTTGTCGACGAGACCCTTCGCCTTCAGCTGGTCGACGACGTCGGTGATCGTCCCTTCCGTCTGCTTCATCCAGGTCGGGATCGAGTAGATGTTGGCCCAGCCCACCGTGAAGGGCGGCTTGCGATCGCCCTTCATGCACTTGGCGAGATCGGCGGCACCGGCCGGGGTCGCCAGCGACGTGCCGGCCAGCAGCAGTGCCGCACCAAGACCCAGGATCAATCTGCGCATCACATCCTCCCTTTGGTGAACAACCGCGTCGAAAGTCGTCCCCTCAGCCTGCCGGCAGGAGATCGGCCAGGCGATAGTCGCGAACGGCGTTGTCGTGGAACATGCCGCGCACCTCGTGCGGCGTCAGTCCCGACAGGATCTGATCGAAGCTGCCGAAGATCTCGTCGTAGCTCGCATGCAGCCCGGCCACTGGAAAGTCGCTGCCCAGCATGCAGCGATCCGGGCCGAAGGCATCGACGCAGGCCATGGTGACCGACCGCAGACTGCCGATCGTCCAGTGATGGTCGTAGGCGACGAGGTCGGAAATCTTGATCCGCACGTTCGGCTGGGCGGCCAACAGCTTCAACCCGTCGCGCCAGACCTGCATGCCGGCCTCGTCCCGATCGACCGGGCTGCCGCAGTGGTTGACGATGATGAGCGTGCCCGGAAAGTCCGCCGCCAGACGAGCGGCGTCCGGCATCTGCGTCGGGAACAGCATGAGGTCGAACGAGAGGCCGTGGCGCTCCAGCAGGGAGAAGCCGGCGCGCCAGGCGGGGCTGTTCATGAGGTCCGGATCGTCGACGAACGTCTTGTTCGGGTCGGCGTGCCAACTCAGGATATGGCGGACCCCGCGAACCGTCGGGAACGAGGCCTGCAATCCCAGAACCTCGTCGACCGCGGGATCGTCCAGCGGTGCATAGACGACGAGTGCCGTCGGCAGGCCATCGGTGGTGGCGAGGCCTTCCAGCCAACGCGTCTCGCCGACGGGATCGCCGCGATCCCACCCCGCCTCGATGTGCACCGAGCCGGCGAGCCGCCAGTTCTGCGCGTCGCGGCGGAGGTCGGCCGGCAGGTAGTCGCGATAGAGCGGCGTCGGATCGCCGAACACCATCTCGCGGCCGGGTACGGGCTCCAGCCAGGCATGCTTGCCCATGCCGACGGCCCAGAAATGGTGGTGCGCGTCGATGAGCGGGCCGTCATAGCTCATGCCGTCGCTCCCATCCGGCGGAACCAGTCCAGCGCCAGGTCACGATAGACCTTCACGCCCTGCACCAGTTCCTCGGCGTCGATCCACTCGTCCGGCGTGTGCGCCTGGGCGAGGTCGCCGGGTCCCATGACGAGGCCCTTGATGCCCACGGCATCGAAGTGGACGAGGTCGCAGCCGCCGAGAAAGCCACCCGGCGGCATCTCTTTCGGCGCATGGCGATGGCTGGCCGCCAGTGCGGCCTGGGCCAGCGGGTCGTCGAGCGCGATCTCGGCCGGGCCTGCGCGCGAGGTGTGGCCGAGGACGTCGCTGCAGACACCCTGCTCGGCCGCCTTCGCCCGGATCGCATCGATCTGCGCGTCGACCTCGGCGAAGGTCTCGCCGGGCAGCATCCGCCGGTCGATGATGAGATCGCAGGCCGGCGGGATGATGTTGTCGGCCACACCCGCAAAGATGCGGGTGACGGACAGGCTGGCCGGGCCGACGAGCGGATGAAATTGCTGCCGGAGCCGCGCGTCTTCCGCCGCCAGTAGTTCGATCAGCCGCATGGCGGAGGTAATCGCGTTGACGCCGCGGTGCGGCGTGCCCGAATGCGCACTCTTGCCGTGCACCCGGATTTTGGGTCGCACGACACCTTTGTGCGCTGCCATGAGCTGCAGGCCGGTCGGCTCACCGATGACGACCCGGTCGATGCCTTTGGCCGTTGCGGCGACGGCCCGCGCACCCGCCCCGCCGATCTCCTCGTCGACGACGAAGGCCAGCATCAGCCGACCGCGCCAGCGTTCCCGGTCGGCCGCCAGCAGCAGCCCCGCCTCGAGCATCGAGGCCACCTGCCCCTTGGCGTCGCAGGCGCCGCGGCCCACGAGATGGCCATTCATCTGCCGCAGCTTGAACGGGCTGCCCGACCAGCCTTCGCCGACGGGCACGGTGTCGGTGTGACTACAGAAGGCGAGACCGGCTCCGGCGCCGTTCTCCAGCACGCCGACGACGTTGTCGCGACCGGAGAAGACCGTCTGGCGCGACACGGCGAACCCGGCCGCAGACATCTCTTTCGCGAGCCGATCGGCCGCCTCGCTCTCGTTGCCGGGCGGGTTCTCCGTCCTGCAGGCCACGAGGCCCGTGAGGCTGTCGAAGAGGCGCTGCCGGTCCGGCTCGATGCTGCTCACGTCAGCGTACGCCACCCGTGAGGGCGCACCGCTTCATCCGACGCTTCACCCCGTCCGCCATGGTGCCGAACCTCCCTACCACCCGTAGACGCTAGGACAGGGGTCAATGCGACGCAACATCCGATGAATCGCCGAGGGGTATGCGTGCGACAGCGGGAACCGTAGCTGCGCCTTGTGACAAGCTTCTGAGGATGCACATAGATTCCTGCCGGACCCATCGACGGCCCGGTCGAGTGAAGGCTTGGAGAGGATGCCGAAGACTTGGCTGACGCCGCACGGCGTCGTCCTGGCGGTCGCGGTCGGCGCGCTGCTCCTGGGCATCGTCGTCTGGATCACGGGTCACGGACCGGAGGCGCACCGGATCTGGGCCATCGGCACCTGGCCAGCGCTTCTGCTCCTGGTGGTCGAGATCGCCCGCGAGATCCGCAAGGGCGAGCCGGGTGTGGACATCATCGCCGCCCTGTCGATGGGCGGTGCGCTGCTGCTCGGCGAGACCCTGGCCGGTGTCGTGATCGCCGTCATGTTCGCCGGCGGCAACGTGCTCGAAGAGTATGCCCAGGGCCGCGCCGCCCGCGAGTTGAGCGCGCTTCTGGGCCGTGCGCCCCGCGTCGCGCATCGCGAGGACGACGGCAATCTGGTCGACATCCCCGTCGACCAAGTGGCGGTCGGTGACACCCTCCTGGTCAAGCAGGGCGAGGTTCTGCCGGTCGACGGCAAGCTCCTCGATCCGGCCGCGGTGCTGGACGAGGCCGCCCTCACGGGCGAGTCGCTACCCGTCGGCCACGAGCGCGGTGCCGCCCTGCGCAGCGGCACGGTCAATGCCGGACCGCCCTTCCGCTTCCGTGCCGACACGACGGCGGCGACCAGCGTCTATGCCGCCATCGTGCGACTTGTCGAAGCGGCGCAGAGTGAGAAGGCGCCATTCGTCCGCCTCGCCGACCGGTGGTCGCTGGCGTTCCTGGCCCTTACCCTCGCCATCGCCGGGGCCACCTGGCTTTTCACCGGCGACGCGGTACGAGCGCTGGCGGTCCTGGTCGTGGCCACGCCCTGCCCGCTTATCCTGGCTGCCCCGGTCGCGATCGTGGCCGGCATCTCGGCCGCCGCCCGCCGCGGCGTGCTCGTCAAGGGCGGCGGCGCGCTGGAGACGCTGGCGCGGGCAAAGATCGTCATGCTCGACAAGACGGGCACGCTGACGACCGGGACCCCGCGCGTGGTCGCCGTCGAGGCAGCGTCCGGCCAGTCGCCCGAGCGGGTGCTCCGCCTCGCGGCCTCGCTCGATCAGATGTCCCAGCACGTGCTCGCAGCTCCCATCGTCGCAGCCGGGCGTGCCCGCGGCCTCGACCTCGAGGTGCCGAGCGGCGTGCAGGAAGTGGCCGGCATGGGCATCTCGGGCAGCGTTCAGGGTTGCAGCCTGCGCCTCGGCCGGCTCGCCTGGGTCGCCGAAGGCTCACCGCCGCCCACTTGGGCCGAGACCCTGACCCGACGGGCACGCCGTGAGGGTGCCTCCACGGTGTTCCTCCGCGACGGCGATGCCATCGTCGGCGGCATCCTGCTGGCCGACGAGCTTCGTACCGAGACGCCCAGGGCGCTGCGTCACCTGCATGCGACCGGTGTCTCGAAGATCGTCATGGTCTCGGGCGACCGGCTCGACGTCGCCGAGATGGTCGCCTCGGCCCTCGGCATCGACAGCGTGCTGGCCGACCGCACGCCGCAGGACAAGGTCGACGCCGTCCGGGCCGAGCGGGCGGGGGGCGTCACGCTCATGGTCGGCGACGGCATCAACGACGCGCCTGCCCTCGCCGCGGCCGATGTCGGTGTCGCGATGGGTGCCCGCGGTGCCGGTGCCGCCAGCGAGGCGGCGGACGTCGTGCTGCTCGTCGACAAGCTCGACCGCCTCGCCGTCGCCATCGAGGTCGCGCGCCACGCGCGAAGTATCGCCCTACAGAGCGTGCTGGCCGGCATCGCGCTCTCGACCACCGGCATGCTGATCGCCGCCGCCGGGTTCCTGCCGCCCCTGGGCGGTGCCCTGTTCCAGGAGGCGATCGACATCGCCGTAATCCTCAACGCCTTGCGCGCACGGTCCGGCGGGGTCGCCGCTGGTCCGAAGCTGCGCGAGGCGGAGGCGCGCACGCTGGTCGACGAGCACCGCCACCTGCTGCCCGTGCTGGACCGGATGCGCACGTTGGCCGACCGCCTGGGCAACGCCGGCACGGAGCCGGACGCCGTGCTGCGCCGCGAGCTGACGGAGCTGGAAAAGGAACTGCGCGAGCAGGTCCTAGCCCACGAGGAAGCGGACGAGTCGAAGCTGCATCCCGGCATCGCCCTGCTCCTGGGCGGCAAGGACCCCATGGCCGCGATTTCGCGCACGCACCGTGAGATCGCCCATCTGGGACGCCGCTTCGCGCGGCTCGTGGACGACCTCGGGCCGGACATTCCGCCCGACGACCGCGGCGAGCTGCGGCGCGTGCTCTACACGCTGGAAGCCATCCTGAGGCTGCACTTCGACCAGGAGGACGAGATCTACGAGAGTGTCGCCGGCGAGCCCGAGGAAGGGGCGCTCAAGGCGGCGGCATGAGGCGGAGAGGATTTGGTTGGGGGACTAGGATTCGAACCTAGATAAACGGAGTCAGAGTCCGTTGTCCTACCGTTAGACGATCCCCCAACGGCGGCCCGCGGGAGATAGCGACGGCCACCCGCCCCGTCAACCGCCGTCCCCCCGCGACAGGAGCGCATCCAGGCGGGCCAGACAGGCCTCGCGATCGGGGGCGAAATCCTGCTGCTGCCACCAGCGCCGTAGCTCGGCGAGCAGCCGCCCGAGTTCCGGTCCCTGCGGTACGCCACGCGTCAGCAAATCCGCACCGCCGACCGGAAAGATCGGTGGCTTCCATGACACCGCAAGCGCCAGCGCCTCGCCCAGGGCCGGCGAAACCTCGGGACCCAGGCTGGCGAGCTTCAGCCGATCGGCGTGGAGTGCTCCGCCCCACGCGTCGATCTCGAACCGCTGTTGGTTCGACGTCGCGTCAGGGTCCGCCGGTGGCGGGCGCAATAGGTCGAGCAACCGGTCGCGCTCGACGTTCGACAGGGTCAATCGCCGCGCGATTGCCAGCACACGGTCCCGGTCCGCTTCCCCCAGTAAGGCCGCGAGCCGCAGAAGCGGGTCCGGAGCGCCGAAACGCTCCACCAACCGATCGAGACGCGCTGGATGGACGGGTCCCTGGACGACGTGGCCCAGCGCTCCGGTCTGAATGATCAGAGCCACCGCCGGCACGGCCCCGCCTGCGCCCAGAATGCCCAGGAATTCCTTGCGTACCCGCTCGCCGGACAGCCGGTTGAGACCCCAGACCAGCGCCGAGCACGCCTCCAGGGCCGCCGCGTCCGCCGGGGGTCGGCCAAAGCGGGCGTAGAAGCGGAAGTAGCGCAGGATCCGCAGATAGTCCTCACGGATGCGCTGCGCCGGGTCGCCGACGAAGCGGATGCGGCCGGCCTTCAGATCGGCCCATCCGCCGAACGGATCGAACACCCGTCCGTCGATGTCGCAGCTCATGGCGTTGATCGTCAGATCGCGCCGGGCGGCGTCGGCCTCGAAGTCCTCCGTGAAGGCGACCTCGGCGTGGCGCCCGTCACAGGCGACGTCGCGCCGGAGCGTGGTCACCTCGTAGCGACGGTCGTCGACAAGCGCCGTCACCGTGCCGTGCTCGATGCCCGTTGGGATGCCCCGCAGACCCGCCCGCGCCAGCAGCGCCTGCACCCGGAAGGGCGGCTCCTGAGTGGCGACGTCTAAATCAGGCCCGTACCATTGTGGATCGAGCAGCCCGTCGCGCACGCAGCCGCCGACGAAGCGGGCCTCCTTGCCGTCCGCCGACAGCGCGGCCAGCAGCCTGCGGCTCGCCTCGGCACGGAGCCAGGGAGCTCCGGCGAGCGGGCCCGGCCCCGTCATTGGGCTTCGATCACCCTGCCCGGTACGACACGACCCCGCTCCATGTGCGGCGGCACATACTCGCCGTGCGGATCCTCGCCGCCGAGAAGCGCCATGCCGACGAACGCGATGATCACGAGAACGCCACCGGCGATCGAGAGTGCGGACCAGGGCACGCCGGCGACGGATGCCGTCGAGCCGCCCCAGCGCCGCCAGGCCGCATAGGCCAGGAACGGCAGCAGGAAGGGTAGCACCGTCTCGAAGATAATGCGCAGCATGCGCTTCAGGCCTGTGCGAGCAGGCGTGCGAAGTTCACGAGGATGCCGGCGGTCGCACCCCAGATGTACCGGTTCTCGAACGGCAGCACGTAGAACTGGCGGATCGTCCCCTGCCGCTCGTAGCTGTCGCGGCGGTGGTTCGCCGGGTCGAGTGCGAAGGCCAGGGGCAGCTCGAAGATCTCGGCCACCTCGAACGGATCGGGCCGAAGGTCGAAGGGCGGCTCGATCCAGCCCACGACGGGGTGAATCCGGAAGCCCGTGACGGTGTCGTAGGTGTCGAGTTCGCCGAGGAGCTGCACGCGCTCCGGCGTGAGACCGATCTCCTCCCACGCCTCGCGCAGCGCGGCACCTCCCGGGCCCTCGTCCTCGGGCTCGATCCGCCCGCCCGGCAGGCTGATCTGGCCGGCATGGTCGCGCAGATGCGCCGTGCGTTGGGTCAGGAGAATGTTGACGCCCGTCGGTCGCGGAACGAGCCCCAGCAGCACGGCGGCCGGCGTCCGCGTCTTTTCGGCCGGCGCCAGCTCGTGCCCCTCGTCGCCGCGCAGCGCATGCTCGCCGATCTTGCGGCCGATCCGCTCGCGCAGCGTGGCGACGTCCATTTCAAGCGGCATCGACGGCCGTCTCGCCTAACGTGAAGAACCTGCCGCGGCTCCAGACACCCAGGGTGTCGCCCGGACCGTCGGCGGTGGCGAGGTCGGCAAGCTCGTAGAACGTGTTCCGGCCGACCCTGGCCTCCAGTCCGCTGCGGACCTCGACATAGGGCACTTGCGCTTCGCCGTCGTCGCCGAGTCGCCATCCCGTATTGCGGCCCAGCTGTACCCAGTCGTCGATGTTGGTCCGCAGATCCAGCGCCTGGTCGGACCCCTCGCCCTCGCGGCGCAGTTCGACGACGACGAAGGGCACGTCCTCGACCGTGACCCTGCCCTGCTCGGCTGGCGTCACCAGCCAGTACGCACCATCGGGGGCGCGGTGCAGGACGGTCGCGAAGAGCTTGACCAGCGGCAGCCGGCCGATCGGCGAGCCGCGATAGTGCCAGCTGCCGGCACGGTCGATGCGCATCTCGAAATCGCCACAGCCCGGCCCGCCTGCGAGGCCGGCCAGAACAGCTGCGGGATCGAACGGTTTGCGGCTCATCGTACGGCTGGAATTCGGTTGCATCGGTCTATCTAAGGAGGCACGGTCGGCGAATCCAGGCAGCCGAGCGATCCTCCGAGGATCTGTCTTGCACGAGAACATCGACGACATCGCGCTCGACGTCGAGCACACCATCAAGCAGCTGGATCGCGTCAAGCAGGAAATCGGTCGGGTCATCTATGGCCAGGACCGGGTGGTCGAGGAGACGCTGATCACGCTTCTGGCCGGCGGTCACGTGCTGCTGGTCGGCGTGCCCGGCCTCGCCAAAACCCGCCTCGCCACGACGCTGGGCCGGGTGCTGGGCCTCAGCGAGAAGCGGGTCCAGTTCACGCCCGACCTGATGCCGGCCGACATTCTGGGTTCCGAGGTCCTGGAGGACCCGGGCAGCGGGCGGCAGCATTTCCGCTTCATTCCGGGCCCGATCTTCGCCCAGCTCCTTATGGCCGACGAGATCAACCGGGCGAGCCCGCGTACCCAGGCGGCTCTTCTGCAGGCGATGCAGGAGCGCAAGGTGACGGTGGCGGGCCACGATCACGAGCTGCCCACACCGTTCCATGTGCTGGCGACGCAGAATCCCATCGAGCAGGAGGGCACCTACCCGCTGCCGGAGGCCCAGCTCGATCGCTTCCTGATGCAGGTCGACGTCGACTATCCGACCCAGGAAGCCGAGAGGAAGATGATGATCGCGACGACGACGGGTGCCGAGGAGGAGCCGGACCGGATCCTCGATGGTCCGTCGCTGATCGCGATGCAGAAGCTCGTTCGGCGCCTGCCGGTCGGCGACCGCATCGTGGACCTCATCCTCAATCTCGTGCGCGCAGGACGGCCCGAGACGAGCACCATCGAAGGCCTTTCCTCCCACGTCGCCTGGGGCCCCGGCCCACGTGCCAGCCAGGCCCTGATGTTGGCCGTGCGTGTGCGGGCACTTCTAGGCGGGCGCCTCGCCCCGTCGGCCGAGGACGTTCTGGCACTCGCCAAGCCGGTCCTGCGGCACCGGATGGCGGTGACGTTCGCGGCCCGGGCCGAGGGGATCACCGTCGACGACGTGGTCGGTCGCCTCGCCAATCATGTCGCCTGAGCGGGCCGACACGGCGAGCCGAATCGACGCTCCACGCCTGCGGGCTTCTGCCGAGGCGCTGGCACAGCGACTGCCGCCGCTTCTGGTGGAGGCGGAGCGGGTGTCCGCGACCGTGACGCCGGGTGCCCACGGCCGGCGCCGGACCGGACCCGGCGACACGTTCTGGCAGTTTCGCACCTACCAGAGCGGCGACGCGGCGACGTCCATCGACTGGCGGCAATCGGCCCGCTCGCGTCATCTCTTCGTCCGCGAGCAGGAGTGGGAGGCGGCCGAGAGCGTCTGGCTCTGGTGCGACCTTTCGAAGTCGATGCGCTACCGGTCCAGCCCGCGGCTCAGCTCCAAGTTCGAGCGCTCGGCACTCCTCGTCTTCGCACTGGCATCGATGCTGGTGCGCGGCGGCGAACGGGTCGCATTCCTCGGTGCCGGCGAACGGCCGGCCGGCGGCCGCTACGGGCTCGATCTTCTGACACGCTGCATGACGAGCGCATCGGAGCGTCCTTCGGCCCTGATGCCCGCACCCGAGCTGCCGCGCTTCGCCCGGGTCGTCGTCCTGTCCGACTTCCTGCAACCGCTCGACGGCCTGCGGAGCCGCCTCGACATGCTGGCCGGACGGGGTGCCCGGGTCTCCCTGATGCAGGTGCTGGACCCTGCCGAGGAGACGCTGCCTTTCGAGGGGCGCGTCCTGTTCGAGGGGCTGGAGCAGGAGGGCATGGCGCTGATCGACCATGTCGGCAGCGTGCGTGCGTCCTATATCCGCCTGCTGCAGGCCCACCGGGACACGTTGCGTAGCTGGTGCGGCCGACGGGGATGGAGCCTGACCCTGCACCACACCGGCAGCCCGGCCGAGACGGGCCTGATGGCGCTGGCGGCCATGCTGGCACCGCGGGCGATCGTCTAGATGCTCAATCTGGGCCTGCTCGGCTTCGCGCAACCCTGGCTGCTGATCGGCCTCTTGGGCCTGCCGGTCCTTTGGCTGCTGCTGCGCGTGACGCCGCCGGCGCCGAAGCGTATCGCGTTTCCGGCCCTCGTTTTCCTGCTCGGGCTCGTGTCCAGCGAGCGTACGCCGGCCCGCACGCCCTGGTGGCTCCTGCTGCTGCGGCTTCTCATTGCGGCACTCGTCATCCTGGCGCTGGCGGGACCGCTCTGGAACCCGGCACCGAGGCTCGGCGGCAGCGGGCCCCTGCTGATCGTGCTCGACGATGGCTGGGCGGCGGCACCGGACTGGGATCGTCGTCTGACGGTGGCGCGCAATCTCGTCGACCAGGCGGGTCGCGACGGGCGCGAGGTCGTGATCCTGACGACCGCCCCGGGCGGTACACCCGCCGAGCTGCGCCCGCAGCCCGCCGCGGCAACGCTGGAAAGGCTAGCGACCCTGCAGCCGCATCCCTGGTCGGTCGATCGTGCGGCCGCCCGCGACCAGCTCGAAGCGAGCCCGATCGAGGCGGTCACGACGGTGTGGATCAGCGACGTGGTCGCCGACCGCCCTGACGCCGATGTTGCTGCACGGAGCCTTGCGGATGCGCTGCGGCGCCGAGGCCCGCTCAGCGTGCTCACCGGCAGCGGCGAGCCCGTGCTCGTGCATCCGGGCGAGAGCCGCGACACGGGCCTCGACGTCCAGGTCATGCGCTCGACCACCGCCGCCCCGCGCGACGTCACGGTTGCGGCCTTGGGCGGCGACGGCGAGACGCTCGGCAACGCGACGGTAAAGTTGGAGCCCGGTGCAGCCCAGGCCGCGGCCGTGCTGGACCTGCCGCTCGAGCTGCGCAACCGGATCGCCCGTCTGGAAGTGGTTCCCCCCGGCGGGGCGGGTGGCGTCTACCTGTTCGACGAGCGCTGGCGGCGGCGGGCGGTCGGGATCGTCGGCGCACGCCACGAGACCGAGGCGCAGCCGCTGCTGTCCGAGGCCTATTTCCTCGAGCGCGCCATGGCGCCGTTCGCCGAGGTGCGCCTGGGCTCCGTCCCCGAACTGCTCGACGGCGCGCTGTCGATGATCGTGCTGCCGGACACCGGCATCGTCGAGCCCGAGATCAGGGCCCGTCTCGACAAGTTCATGGACGATGGCGGGCTGATCGTCCGCTTCGCCGGATCGCGTCTGGCGGCGAGCGGCGATACGCTTGTACCGGTGCGGCTCCGCTCCGGCGACCGGATGCTGGGCGGCGTGCTCTCCTGGGAGCAGCCGCTGGCGCTGGCCCCCTTCGATCCGCAGGGTCCGTTCGCCGGGCTGACGCCACCCGCCGATGCAAGGGTCAGCCGTCAGGTACTGGCCGAGCCCGGCCCCGATCTGGCGAAGGCGACGCTCGCCAGCCTCACCGACGGGACGCCGCTGGTCACGACGGCGGCCCACGGCAAGGGACGCCTCGTCCTGATCCACACCACGGCCAATGCGGGCTGGACGACCCTCCCGCTGTCGGGTCTGTTCGTCGACATGCTGAAGGCTCTACTCGAGCTGGCCCCAGGTGCCGGCGCCCTGCCCAAGGGCGAGCTGGCGCCGCACGCCGTGCTCGACGGCTTCGGCGTGCTCGCTGCCGCGAAGGGTTCCTATGTCGGCGTGCCCGCGGCCGACCTCACCAAGCTGACACCCGGTCCCGCCGCACCGCCCGGTCTTTGGGCGCCGGTACAGGAGCGGGCTGCCGAAGACGAGAGCGAGGCGCCGGCGAGGCTCGCGCTGAACGTGCAACAAGGCATTGCAGGTCTCACGCCTCTGGATCGAACCCAGCTCGGCGCCGAGCCGCAGACCATCGCCACGACGACAGAGCGGGACCTCGCCCCACCGCTCCTTCTGATCGCACTGCTACTCGCCATCGCCGATCTTGCGTTGGGCTACATCCTGCGCGGCTTCGCCGTGATCCGCCAGCCGGCGGCGACGGCGGCCATGGTCCTGCTCGCGTTGACGGCGATGCCCGTCCAGGCGGCCGACGACGCCCAGATCACCGAGCTGACCCGAGACACGCGGCTGGCCTACGTGCTCACCGGCCTCGCCGACGTCGACGACGAGAGCAAGGCCGGTCTCACCGGTCTCACCCGCGTGCTGGCCGAGCGGACGGCGGTCGAGGCGGCCGACCCCTATGGCGTCGATATCGAGAACGACGAGTTGGCGCTCTTTCCCCTGCTCTACTGGCCCGTCCCGCCGGAACATCCCGACCTGTCGCCGAAGGCCGTGCAGCGGGTCGAGGACTATCTCCGCCAGGGCGGGATGATCCTCTTCGACACCCGCGACGGCCGCGTGCTGCTACCCGGACAGGACGCGGGAGGTCCAGGCGAGGCGCGCCTGCGCGAGCTCCTGGGCAAGATCGACCTGCCGCCTCTCGAGCCGGTGCCGGCCGACCACGTGCTCGGCCGCTCCTTCTATTTGTTGCAGGATTTCCCTGGGCGCTGGGCGGGACAGCCTGTCTGGATCGACCAAGCTTCGGTCGGCATCAACGATGGCGTGTCGGGCGTCATCGTCGGCGCCAACGAGTGGGCGGGTGCCTGGGCCGAGGACCAGTACGGCGAGTTCATGTACCCGGTCGTGCCCGGCGGTGAAGCGCAGCGCGAAATGGCCCGCCGCTTCGGCGTGAACGTCGTGATGTACGCGCTGACCGGGAACTACAAGACCGACCAGGTGCACGTGCCGGCACTCCTGGAACGGCTCGGCCAGTGAGTTCCTTCTCGCTCACCTTCGACCCGCATCTGCCGGTCTGGGCGATCGTCGTCCTCGCCGCGGTGGCGGCGCTGGTCGTCGCCTTCGGTGTCTGGCGCCGGGCCCGCGGGGTGGCGTGGCGGGCGGCCTTCCTGACCTTGATGCTGCTGGCGCTGCTCAATCCCGTGCTGACACGCGAGGAGCGGCAGAAGCTCGACGACATCGTCGTCATCGGCGTCGACCGCTCGCCGAGCCAGCGCCTGGCCGACCGGCCGCAGCAGACCGAGGAGGCGCTGGCCGCCCTTCGCCGCTCGCTGGCGAGTCTGCCCAATGTGGACGTACGCGAGGTCGATCTCGGCACCGACGCGCGCCGCGGCACGCAGCTCTTCACCGGCCTCGGCGACGCGCTGGCGCGGATCGACCGTTCCAGGCTCGGCGGGGTGATCGCCCTCACCGACGGCGAGGTGCACGATGCCCCGGCCGATCCTGCCAATCTGGGCCTCGGCGCTCCGCTGCACGTGCTGCTGACCGGGCGGCAGGACGAGAACGACCGCGAGGTCACGATCGAGCAGGCGCCCACCTTCGCCGTCGTCGGCGAGCCGCAGAGCCTGCGCGTGCAAGTGCACGACACCGCCGGCCAGACGGCGGTCCCGGTTGTGCTGCGCCGCGACGGGCAGATCGTGACAAGGGCATCGGCCGTACCGGACCAGCCGATCGAGCTGCCCTTCACACTCGAAAAGGGCGGCTCGACCGCACTCGAGGTCGAAGTCGAGGAACGGCCGGGCGAGCTGACGGCGGTGAACAACCGGGCCGCCGTCTTCGTGAACGGCGTGCGCGACCGGCTGCGCGTGCTGCTCGTGTCGGGCGAGCCCTATCCGGGGCTGCGGGTCTGGCGGAATCTGCTGAAGGCCGATCCCGCCGTCGACCTCGTCCACTTCACCATCCTCCGCCCGCCGGAGAAGCAGGACGGCACCCCGATCCGCGAGTTGGCGCTGATCGCCTTCCCCTCGCGCGAGCTGTTCGAGGTGAAGCTCAAGGAATTCGACCTCATCATCTTCGACCGCTACTCCAGGCGGGGTCTCCTGCCGCTGATCTATCTCGAGAACATCGCCCGCTACGTCGAGGAGGGCGGTGCTCTGCTCGACGCCGCCGGTCCCGAGTCGGCCCAGCCGCTGGGACTCTTCAACACGCCGCTCGGCCGCGTGCTGCCGGGTCGGCCCTCGGGCGAGGTGATCGAGAAACCCTTCGCGCCGAAGGTGACCGAGATCGGTCAACGGCATCCGGTGACGGCAGGGCTGGAGCCCATGCCGGCCGAGACGGCACCCGCCGACACGACCCCGCCCTGGGGCCGGTGGTTCCGGCAGGTGGACGTCGAGACGGCCGATGCGCCGGTGCTGATGACGGGCTTCGCCGACCGGCCGCTGCTGGTGCTCAGCCATGCCGGCGAGGGCCGTGTCGCCCAGCTCCTCTCCGACCATGCCTGGCTCTGGGCGCGCGGCTTCGAGGGCGGCGGGCCGCAGGCGACCCTGCTGCGCCGGCTGGTGCACTGGCTGATGAAGGAGCCGGAGCTCGACGAGGAGGCCCTGGCCGCCCGTGCGGGCGAGGACGAGATCGCCGTCGAGCGGCGCTCACTCGAGACCGGGCCGTTCGAGGTCACGGTCACCTCGCCCTCCGGCGCCGAGACGAAGCTGCAGCTCGGCTCCGAGTCGGACGGCGTCTTCCGCGGCCGGATGGAGGCGAAAGAGGACGGGCTCTATCGCGTTACCGACGGTACCCGCACCGCCTATGCGAGCCCGCGGCCCATCGCCCCCGCCGAGATCGCCCGCATGCGGGCCACCGCCGACATCGTGACGCCCGTGGCCGAGGCGACGGGCGGTGCCGTGCGCTGGCTGAGCGAGGGCGGTGTTCCCGACATCAGGCGAGTCGGCGAGGGGCGCACGGCGAGCGGTCGGGGCTGGATCGGCATCGAGGGGCGCGACTCCTACCGCGTCCTGGGCGAGCAGCGGTTCCCCGTGCTGCCGCCCTGGGTGGCACTCCTCCTGCTCATGGGCACGGCCACGATCGCCTGGTGGCGCGAGGGCCGCGGCTAGCTACAAGTTCAGGTCGGCCAGGCGACCGGCTCAGGCACGGGACAGCGCTCGGCCCCGATCGGTGCCGTCACCGCCAGGACGGGCATCGGCGATGGACCGCCCGATCCCGCGAGCACCTGGGTTACCGCCTCGCTCAGCCTGCCCAGGATCAGGGGCAGCCGTGGCAGCGAGGGATAGCTCCGTCCGTGCCAGAGATAGGTCGTCGCTTCCCCGGGCGCGCCCTGGCCCATGAGCGAGGCATAGGCCCCGTCGGCACCCAGCACGACCACTCGGATCGGTCCCGGACAGCCGGGATGGGCGTAGGCGACTTCGCGGATGGACCCGCCGGTGGTGAGATTGCGGCTGCCGAGCGTCAGAAAGCCCTCGGCGGCTAGGAATTCAGAGACCCGCGTCTCCGCCAGGAGCTGGCGGTCGGTGCCGGATGCCATGCCGTAGCGAGCGACCTTCAGGGCAAGAGAGCCTGCGAGCACGGCAAGGAGGACAAGCACCGTGACCCAATGCGAGCTCGGGCGAGTCATGGCGAGGGCTCCGTGCGCCAAGGTTGGGCCGTAAGGAAGACGAGGGCGACGGCAAGGAGATCGATGGCCGTCGCGCCGACGCCCTCGTGAAGGCTGTGGTACCAATCCTGACCGACGCACATGCCGACCATGCGCGCCGTATTCAGCAGGAGAAGAAGACCCAGGAGCAGCAAGGCGCTCGGCCACGCGGCAGATACCGGTTGCCGGCGCCAGACGCGAAGGGCGAGCCAGCCGAGCAGCGCAGGACCTGCCGTCGCCAGCACACTGCATCCCGGCAGGATGACCAGCGAGCGACCGTCCGACAGCAACACGAGATTGCTGCTGCTGGTCGCCGGCCCGACGATCGAACTGGCGACTGCGGCCACGAGCTTTGCTTCCGCCGCTTGCAGCGGTGCGGTGACGAGCCGGAAGGTCGGCGACGCCATGAGATGGCAGATCGCGACCCCGGCGAACAAGAGCAGGGCGGATCGGACCCTGGGCATCCGCCAAGCCGCGATGACACTTCCGACTGTCAGGCCCGTCCAGCCCACGAGAGCGCTCGGCACGATCGAGGCAGCGACGAGGATCGAGCCCGGCACCAGGGTGTCGCCGAGATGCGCCCTGCCCTGCCAAAGGGCGCCGAAGCCCACGATGACGGCGGCGAGTTCGAAGGGCCCGACCGCCACCCATGGAAGGCCCGAAGGCGGAACCCCGGCCAGCGACTCGGCGACCCTGCCGTTGACGAGCAGGATCGCCAGCGCCGCCGGAAGGAGCCACGACCGCCAGTTCATCGCGCTCATGTCCCCTCTCGTCCCGGCGTTCGCATTTCGCGTCGCGGCTCAGCCAACGCTTCGCGGAGCCACGGAGCGACGCTGCCGCAAGGTCACCCAGCCCACGCCGAGCAGGAACATCGCCGCACCCGGGAGCGTGGCTGCCAGTTCCGGCGCAGGTGCTGCACTGGCACCGAAGGCGGCGCCACCGGAGGTCGACCCACCGCCATTGCAGTTGCGGAGGAACGCCGCATTGCAGTTGGCCGAATTGTGGCCGGTGTCGGACTCGTTGGCCTTGTAGTTCACCTCCTTGTCGCCGCCCGAGTTGCCGTTGGAGCTTTGCTGATAGCCCGACGAACCGCCCGAGTAGGACGAACCGCCCGAACCTTCGTTGTTCGAGCCGGAACTGGACGTGTAGGACGACCCGCCGCCACTGCCGGACTCGCTGTTCTTGGACGAACTGTTCGAGTTCTCGTTGTTGGAGCCGGAGCCCGAGTTGCTGGACGACCCGCTGCCGGAGTCGTTCTTGGTGTAGTTGGAGAGTTCCTGCTGGTAGCTGGACGACCCGCCCGAGGTCGACGACCCGCCCGAACCTTCCTTGTTCGAGCCGGAATTGGAGGCGGAGGAGGACTCGCCACTATTGCCGGACTCGCTCGACTTGGAGGAGCTGTTCGCACCTTCCTTGTTCGAACCGGAGTCGGCGTTGCTGGACGAGCCGCTGCCGCTACCCGAGTCGGTCTTGGTGTAGCTGGAAAGCTCCTGCTGATAGCTCGACGACCCGCTCGAACCTTCCTTGTTCGAGCCGCTTCCACTGCCCGACTCGGCGCTCGTGTACGTCGAGAGGTCTTGCTGATAGCTCGACGAGTCACCCGACTTCGAGCTGGTGGAGTTCGAGCCCGTGTCAGCGAACGCCGGTGCAGCCAAGAGATTGGCAGCGACCATCGCTCCGGCGACGGCGGGCAGGGAGAAACGCTTGCGCATCAGGCTTTGCCTTTCCAGGACCGTGGATGGTTAACCCACAGCAAGGGGCAGGCCGGACGGGTGGTCTACGTCGACGCCAGATCAACCTTTGGGCGGATTCTGCCGTTTAGTTCATCTTTGCCATACCGGGCTATACCGGCAGGGTTCCAGGCACCGCGGCGAAACGGCATCGGCCCCGGGGCAGCCTTGGCTCGGCTGGGGGCTGGTCGGAGTGCGGCGACAGGCTGAGGGTTGATGTTAGGAGCGGTTCGACGGTCGATCGAGCGCTCAGGAACTATCGAAGTCGAGGCCCCGGACGCGGATACGTTTGCCCAGGAGCTTCGCCGTCACTCGGCGGATGTCACGCTCGGCCTGGGTCTCCATCCGCCGCGTCAGGGCCGGCGGCGGTGCCGGCGGGACCGGGCGTGGCGGACTGTGGAGCTCGCCTGCGGCCGCGTGGGCTTCGGCTTCCTCCCGCCCCTTGGCCTGCGCCTT
>JAXMCK010000008.1:0-193539 GCA_046349395.1 Geminicoccaceae bacterium
ACCTGCCCCGGCGGCAGCATCTGCTCGTAGAACGAGCCTCCGCAGGCGAGCGGGAACACGTTCGGCTGCCCGGCGAGGTAGCTGCCCGGATCGGTGCGCAGCAGCGTGAACAGCGACGAGAAGTCGTTTTCGGGCCGGTCGAGATGGATGACGGTGATCGCTCCGTCGTGCCGCTGCCGGATCGCTCGGATCGCGGCCGATATCGGCGCAAGCGAGTTGCGCCCCTCGGCGGAGCCGTAGTCCGCGATGACGACAGGCCCGCCGGCCGGCTCGATGCGGGCGGCCGCTGCGGCGAAGAGCTCGACGCCCAGTGCTGCCGCATGGGCCTGCGGCCGCGAGTTGCCGTTGTAGGCCCCCTTGCCGAGCATCGCGGCACCGGCCGTCGAGGTCATGGCACATCCCCGCTACGGGGATCGAGCGTAGCCGATCAGCCACCCGGCGGCAGTGAGCGGAACCACAAAGCGAGCACCATGGCGGCGATGGCGACGAGCCAACTGCCGGCCACACGCACCCCGATGCGCGGCCAGCCGGCGGGCAGGCGCTGCACGATCAGGGTCACGTAGAGCACCAGCAACAGGGCCGCGAGCGCCGCTCCGCCCAGGAAGAGGTTCGGCCGGCCGATGCCCTCGATGTCGGCCTGCTGCGTCCAGCCGAGGCCGAGACCGGTAGCCACCGCCAGCAGCAGCACGGCGACCAGTGTCCGTGGCCAGACAGCGGCCGTCGCCGCTCCCGCAAGGATGGTGCAGGCCGTGAGCAGCACCGTGACCTGCGCCGGCCCCGGCTTCGGCAGGCTAAGAAGTGCCAGGAGAGCGGCCGCGGCGCATAGGACGGCCGCCAGCAGCCGTCCCTCGCCGGGCTGTTCACCCGCCAGCAGCCCCAGGCCGAGCAGCGGCAGCAACTGCACGAGGTCGGTCAGGGGATGCAGCATTCCGGCGTAGAAATCGCCGATGCCCTTGATCGGGGCGTGCGCTTCGGCCGGCAGCGACGACAGCAGCAGGGCGGCCAGCAGCCACCCCGCCGATGCCTTGGTGCGGAGGCTCAAGCGCCCGTGGGCAGCAGGTACCAGAGGCCCAGCGCCGCGACGGCGAGCCCGCCGGCACGCACGACGCGCTCCCCGATCGGCCACCGGGCCAGGGTGCCGATGCCGATGCCGCAGAGATGGATCATGCCTGTCGCCAAGACGAAGCCCACGGCATAGGCGAGCGGGCTCGCGGCCTCGGGCAGTTCCAGCCCGTGGGCATTGCCGTGGAAGATCGCGAACAGGGCCACGATGCACCCGGCGAGCCAGAGCGGCGCCGGCCAGGAGAAGGCCACGGCGAGGCCCAGTACCAGGCCCGACATGGCGATCACCGTCTCGAGGAACGGCAGTTCGACGCCGCTCACGCCCATCACGCCCCCGAAGGCCATGACGAGCGGAAAGGTGATGGGCAGCACCCACAATGCGGGGTTGCCGAGTTGGGCTCCCCAAAGGCCGACCGCCAGCATCGCGACGAGGTGGTCGGGACCGAGAATCGGGTGCTCGAAGCCGCTGAAGAACCCGTTCAGGTCGCCGGTGCCGGTATGGGCCAGCGCCAGGTCCGGGGCCAGCAGCACGGCCATCGTCAGGAGGAGGATCGAAAGGCGCGATCCGGGCTGGGTCATGGCGATCTCCCGCAGGCTACGCGGCCGGTGTACCCGCTGCTGCGGTCACGGCAAGGGCGGAAGGGCTACAACGGTTTCGTGATCAGCATGCTGGCGTAGCGCGCCGGGAAGAGGGGCCCCTCGGTACCGGCGACGGCCGCCTGGACCCGCCGGGTCAACGCCTCGACAAAGGCACTCCGACGCGCTTGCGGGCTCTCCGGTCCGAGCGCGGTCGCCAGGGTCGGGCCGAACGCCGCGCGCACGAAGCCGGCATAGCCCCTGGCGCGAGCAGCTTTGTCGCCGGTGCGCTGGAAGTCGACCCAGTAGACGTCATCGGCCGTGTCCATGACGATCTCCTCCAGCACGAGCCCGGTCGAGCGGGCCTTGAACGTTGCAATGAACTCGGCACTCGTACGGTCGTAGAACGGAAGGCTCATCCGGCGGCGCTCGTCGTCGACGATCGCGCCGTCGCGCAAGAGACCGTCGAGCGCTTCGTCGAGGCAGGCATAGAGCAGCGCGCGGCGACCGATACTCCCGTCCTCCTCGGCCGCCGGCGTGACGACGACGAGGCTGGCACCGGGCCGCATCTCGATCTCACGGCTGCGGAGAAAGGCCTCCCAGTCGGCCTTCGCCTCCGCCGCGAACGGGACCTTCGCCGAATCGGCCGCGAGATCGGGCACGAGGGTCGGCGGCGCCTCGGTAGGCCATGCCCTGAGCCAGTGCGCGGCGATGGCACACCAGCCGAGAGCCACCGAGCCGGATGGCAGGAGCGGCTCGTAGAACGATCCGCCACAAGCCAGCGGATAGACGTCCCTCTGACCGACGAGATAGCTGGCCGGATCGCTCCGAAGGAGCGCGAACAGCGTGCCGAAATCGTTCTCCGGCCGGTCCACATGGACGACCGAGATCGGACTTTGGCTACGCTTACGGATCTCGGTGATCGCGGCAGCAACGGGCAGCAGCGAATTCCGTCCCTCGGCAGCGCCGTAATCCGCGATGACGAGCGGCGAGCCAGGAGCCACCCGTGCTGCCGCGCGCGTGAGGAACTCAAGCCCATGCCGTGCGGCAGTCGCCTGGATTCGTGAGTTGGCGTTGTAGACGCCCCCTCCGGCCATGGCCGTGCCTACCGGCGTGGTCATCCGCTTTCTTCTCCCAGCTTCTACCGGCGGGAGAAAGTACCTGCGGCGGCGTCAGGTCAATGCGGGAGGCTGCAACGCGGCCTCGAGCCAGGGCGTCCGGTAGCCCTCGCGGGTCCACAGGATCGGGAAGAAGCTCTCGTCCATCGCGGTGTCGCCGACGCGGCGGTAGCGGCTGTAGATGTAGCTTATGTTCTTCTCGTGGAAGCGCGCCTCTGACGAGATGCAGTGCGTCACGAGCGAGCGCCTCGGCACGTCGGCGCGGTTCCGGTCCGAGCCGTGCCAGGTGCGGCCATGGTGGAAGGCGACCCCGCCCGCCGCCACCTCGACGGGCACGATCTCGGGCGTGTAGCCGGCCTTGGCGGCCGCCTCCCGAAAGTCCTCGCGATAGTCGTCCGGCGCGTGGAAGCGGCGGATCGGAGGCGCCACCTCCCAGCGATGCGATCCCCGTGCATACTCGATCGTCCCGCCCGCGGCCGAGGTCGGATCGAGTGCTATCCAACAGGTGCAGAAGCCCGACGGCACGACCCAGTGGCAGTAGGAATCGTCCTGGTGGAAACCCAGAGGCTTCGCCGTGGGCGGCTTCCAGATGACATTGTCCTGGGCGATCCGGGCACCCGGCCAGCCCATCAGCGTGGCGCAGGCCCGCCCGACGGCCTCGGCCAGCACGATGCGGGCGATGGTGCGATCGGCGCGCCAGCCGTTGCAGATCTGGCGCGTGAGGTCGGGGGCGTCCCTGCCCTCCTTCCAGTTCCACTCGTCGGGGTAGAGGCCGGTCTCGAACTCCCCTCTGAACAACGGCTCGAAGCGGGCACGCGCCGCCTCGACCGTGTCCTCGTCGAGGAAGCGGTCGAGGATGAGGAAACCGTCCTCGTTGAACTGGTCGACCTGCTCCTGGCTAATGTCGGGCATGACGGCGTCGCCAGCCTTGCCCACTCAGAACTTCGCGTAAGCCTTTTTCAGATCGACCAGCGGGTGGTTGAAGCTCATCTGGAAGCGGATCAGCAGCTCACGGGCCAGCATGTCGCGGTCCTGCTGGTTGTCGGGCAGCTTGATCTCGCCCGGCACCTGGACCCAGCCGTTCACGTTGCGGTCGAAGACGGCGGGCTTGCCCTCCTCGTAGCCGAGATGGACGTCCTCCAGCCAGTTGAGGTCGTCCCAGCCCATCACCTCCATATAGTCCTTCAGGAACGGCGTGATGCGGCTGTAGTCGGGCAGCAGGTTGACGTCGTAGCGGTAGCCGATGTGCTGCCCGATCAGCTTCTCGCGCTCGGTCTCGACACCGTCGCTTTTGAGGAAATGATCGACGTCGGACGAGACGGTGCTGTCCTGCTTCCTTGGCGCCCCGGCTTTGATCTCGGCCATGTTCGTCGTCCTCAGTAGCGCGTCATGTCGGGGCGGCCGACGGTGTATTGCGTGCCGGCCAGCGGCACCATGGCGAGGGCCGAAGCCTCCATGGTGAGGGCGGCCAGATCCTCGGGCTCGAGGCTGTGGATGTTCGTCTTCCCGCAGGCCCGTGCCATCATCTGGCATTCCATCGTCAGCGTGTGCAGGAAGTTGTAGACGCGCTCGGCCGCCTCGTCGGGATCCAGGCGGGCACGCAGCAGCGGGTCCTGCGTGGCCACGCCGACCGGGCAGCGGCCCGAATGGCAATGGTAGCAGTAGCCGGCCTCGACCCCGACCTCCTTCGGGTAGTCGGCCTCCGGGATGTCCTTGTTGCAGTTGAGCGCCATCATCGCCGAGTGGCCGATGGCGATCGCGTCCGCCCCAAGCGCCAGCGCCTTCGCGACGTCGGCACCGTTGCGGATGCCGCCGGCGTAGACGAGACTGATCTCGCCGGTCTTGCCCACATCGTCGAGCGCCTTCCGCGCCTGCCGGATGGCGGCGATGCCGGGGACACCCGTATCCTCGGTGGCGATGTGCGGGCCGGCACCGGTGCCGCCTTCCATGCCGTCGATGTAGATGACGTCGGGATCGGTCTTCGCCGCCATGCGGACGTCATCATAGACCCGCGCCGCACCCAGCTTCAGCTGGATCGGGATCTCGTGGTTGGTGACCTCGCGGATCTCCTGGATCTTCAGCGCCAGATCGTCGGGGCCGAGCCAGTCCGGGTGGCGGGCCGGCGAGCGCTGGTCGATGCCGGCCGGCAGCGAGCGCATCTCGGCCACCATGTCGGTGACCTTCTGGCCCATCAGATGGCCGCCGAGGCCGACCTTGCAGCCCTGGCCGATGAAGAACTCGCAGGCGTCCGCAAGACGCAGATGGTGCGGGTTGAACCCGTAGCGGCTCTGGATGCACTGATAGAGCCACTTCACCGAGTAGCGGCGCTCGTCGGGGATCATGCCACCCTCGCCCGAGCAGGTGGCGGAGCCCGCCATCGTGGCCCCGCGGGCAAGGGCGATTTTCGCCTCGTAGGACAGCGCCCCGAAGCTCATGCCGGTGATGTAGACCGGGATGTCGAGCACCATCGGCCGCTTGGCCCGAGGGCCTAGCACCGTTTTGGTGATGCACTTTTCGCGGTAGCCCTCGATGACGAAGCGCGTGAGGGTGCCCGGCAGGAAGGTCAGGTCGTCCCAGTGCGGGATCTTCTTGAACAGCGAGAAGCCGCGCATCCGATACCGGCCGAGCTCGGCCTTGATATGGATGTCGTCGATGACCTCGGGCGTGAAGATCCGCGACTGGCCGAGAATGTTGCGGTTGCGGGTCGGCTTCTTCGCCTCGGGCTCGACCTCGGTGCGCGGCAGGGGCTTCGATGCCATCGATGCGATCTCCTCAGAGCACCAGCTTCTTCTCGGCGGGCTCCAGATTGTCGTAGTTCCAGAGCTGCTTGCCGGCGACGATCTTGGTCATGTTCTTGAGCGGCTTTGGCGCGCTGAGCCCGTACATGCGCAACTTGCGCTCGAGCCAGGCGACGTCCTGGTCCGTCATCTCGGCCTCGATGGCGTCGACACCGAGGCTGGCGATCTTGCCGCCGACATAGATCGTGCCGTCGTACATCGAGTCGCCGAGATTGGCGCCCGCATCGCCCAGGACGACCATCCGGCCGCGCTGCATCATGAAGCCCGAGAAGGCACCCGTGCGGCCGCCGATGATGATCGACCCGCCCTTCTGGTCGATGCCGGTGCGGGCACCGACGTCGCCCTTGCAGACGAGATCGCCGCCGCGGATCGCCGCCCCGAAGCAGGAGCCGGCGTTCTTCTCGATCAGCACCGTGCCGGCCAGCATGTTCTCGCCGCAGGACCAGCCCACGCGGCCCTTGATCCGCACGTTGGGCCCGTCGATCAGGCCGACGCCGAAATAACCGAGGCTACCCTCGAAGTAGAGGTTCAGCCGGTTGAGGATGCCGACACCCAGCGAGTGCCGCGCACCCGGGTTGTGCACCACGATGGTGCCGTGGCCGGCGTTCATCAGCTCGCGGATCTTGAGGTTGATGCCGCGCGTATCGAGGTCGGCGGCGTCGAACTCGGCCCGCTTGTTGAAGTCGACGTCGGGGGCCAGCGGGTAGGTGAAGCGGTCCTCGCCGACATTCACGTCGAAGAAGCGCTGCTGGGTGCGGCCGAGCAGCTGCTCGGTGTGCATCCCCATCTCGTGGGAGGCGTGCATCGACCTCAGCTCCGCCATACCCGGACCTCCCCTTCGTAAGGATCGAAGGTGTCGATCTCGTGCGGGAAGACGCTGCGGATCGCGACTTCTTCAGAAGCGAGAGCGATGAAGTTCTCGCCTTCGTAGAGGACCATCGGCTTGGCGGCCATCGTGTCCTTGGCCATGCCGAGCTGGTCCGCCGTGGCAACGAGATAGGTGAAGACACCGTCCAGCTCGTCGATCGAGCGGCGCATCGCCTCTTCGAGATCGTCGCCCCGGTCCATCCGGTCGGCGAGGTAGACGGCGATCAGCTCCGAGTCGCAGTTCGACATGAAGCGGTGGCCGCGCCGCTCCAGCGCCCGGCGGCCGTTCCAGTAGTTCGTCAGCTGGCCGTTGTGCACGACCGCGACGTCGGAGAACGGATAGGCCCAGTACGGATGCGCCGAGCGGATGTCGACGTCCGACTCCGTCGCCATGCGCGTGTGGCCCAGCGCATGCGTCCCGTTGAAATGGTCGATGCCGTACTGGCCGGCGACCGTCGCCGCGTCGCCCAGATCCTTGATCAGCTCCAGGCCATGGCCGACGGAGAGGATCTCGCAGCCCTCGACGTCCTCGATGTAGTTCACGAGCTTCCTGAGCTCGCCCGAATACTTGAAGTGGTAACGGAAGGCGTACTCGGTCGCGTCGTCCTCGCGGCTGACATGCGCCCCCATCTCGGCGAGACGCCGGTTCACCTCGGCCCGGCGCTCGCGCACCTGGTCGTGGATCTTGAAGCCGTGCTTCATGTCCTCCTGTTCGGCGACCTTGAAGCGCAGCACGTAGCTCTGCCCGTTGCCGTCCGGCTTGCCGTAGAGCGCGTAGCCCGTGCTGTCCGGTCCCCGATGCTTCAGCGACTGGAGCATCGCCGTCATCTCGTGACCGATGTCGCCGCTGGCGCCGCGATGGATCAGGCCCGCAATGCCACACATCTTTCCATGTCCTCCGGCAAGCTCAGGGCAGGCAGTCGAGGTAGCGCTCGACGTCCCACTCCGTGACCGTGGCGTTGAAACGGGCCCACTCGTCGCCCTTGTAGTGCGTGAAGACGCGGTACATCTCGCCGGGCATCGCCTTCTTGATGACCTCGTCGTCGGCCAGACGTTCCAGAGCTTCGCCGAGGGTCATCGGCAGCTTCTTGACGTCTTTGCCTTCCTTCATCGCCTGATAGATGTTGCGGCTCTCGGGCTCGCCCGGATCGAGCTTGCGGGTGAGGCCGTCGTCGAAGGCCATGAGCAGGCCCGAGGCCAGGATGTAGGGGTTCACCATGCTGTCGACGGCCCGGTACTCGAACCGGCCGGGGGCCGAGACGCGCAGGCCGCAAGTGCGGTTCTGGTAGCCCCAGTCGGCATAGACCGGCGCCCAGAAGCCCTGGTCCCACAGGCGGCGATAGGAGTTCACCGTCGAGCAGCCGATGGCCGTCAGTGCCGGCAGATGCTCAATGACGCCGCCGATGCAGTTGAGCCCGACCGGCCCCGGCTTCTTCGCGTGCTTCTCGCTGTCAGGCATGAAGTAGTTCGTGCCGCCCGAGACGTAGGTGAACGAGCCCTCGAGACCCGGCAGCGTGTCGTTACCGAGCGTCAGGACACCATCCTTGCCGGCCGACCAGAGCGAGATGTTGGTGTGGCAGCCATTGGCCGACACACCCATGAACGGCTTCGACATGAAGCAGGCGATGAGGCCGAACTCGCGGGCCACCTGGGCGCAGATCTGCCGGTAGGTCGAGAGCCGGTCCGCGGTGCGCAGCGCGTCGTCGTAGGTGAAGTTGAGCTCCAGCTGTCCCGGCGCGTCCTCGTGATCACCCTGGATCATATCGAGGCCCATCTGCCGGCAGTATTCGATGACCCGCATCGACACCGGGCGCAGGCTCTCGAACTGGTCGATATGGTAGCAGTAGGGACGCGAGGCGCCGCCATTCGGCTTGCCGTTCTCGTCCTTCTTCAGCCACATCATCTCGGGCTCGCAGCCCATGCGCAGCTGCATCTTGTGCTTGGCTTGGAACTCGGCGTGGTGCCGCTTGAGATTGCCGCGGCAGTCCGAGCTCAGGAAATCGCCGGGGTTCTCATCCTCCTCGCGATTGCGAAAGCAGACGCAGAAGACGCGGGCGACGCGCTTGTCCCAGGGCAGCTGGCAGAAGGTCTCGGGATCGGGAATGCCGATCAGCTCGGAAGCCTCGGGTCCGTAGCCGATATACTGGCCGTGCCGGTCGGTGAAGAGATTGGCGGTCGAGCCGTAGACGAGCTGGAAGCCCTTCTCCGCCGTCCGCTCCCAATGGTCGGCCGGAATGCCCTTGCCGACGATGCGTCCCGTCACGGAGATGAACTGGTAGTAGATGTAGGTGATGCCCAGCGCGTCGATCTTCTTGCGGACCTGCTTAACCAGGTCGGCACGTCCTTTGGCGTTGACGTACTCTTCGACGGGTTGGCTCGACATCTCCGTTCCCCTACTGTCTTTATTGGCTGGTAGAAGGCTGTTTGTTGGTCGTCAGCTCCACGGAAAGGGGCTGTTCGACACCGGGTGCAGCTTGCCCTCCGCGTAGCGCGAGAAGCGGAAGGGCTCGAGCAGTCGGCTCGGCGCCCCGGTCAGTTCCTTGGCGACGAGGTCGCCCACGCCGACCATCTTGTAGCCGTGATTGCTGTCGGCGATGACGTAGACGTTCTCGCAGAACCGGTCGAAGACCGGGAAATTGTCGGGCGTGAAGCAGCCGATGCCGCCCGATGGCTCCTTCTTGTACTTGCCGATCTGGCCCTCGAACCGCTTCTGGCAGTGCGCCAGCGCCGAGCACCACATGTGCGCGAAGTCATCGCCGACGATGAAGTCCGGGCTGTCGGTGCCATAGGGATCCACCGCCACCAGGTCGGGGTCGGTCGGCACCGGATAGGGCATCGCCCCGCCCTGGATGCCGCCGAAGTGGAAGTCGGGCTTGTAGTAGATGCCCCAGAGCTTGTCGGTGATCACCGAGCCGTCGACGTCCGAGATCAGAGGCGCGTCGGTGTCGACGTGGATCACGGGCGGCATGTCGCCCTTGTTCGTCTTCTGCAGGTCGGGATCGACGCCGAGGGTGCCCTCCTGCAGCGACCAGTAGGTCCACATCGGGCGGCCGTCATAGACCTTGCCGTCGCGGCCCTTGACCGAGATCGCCTTGGGCAGACCCAGCATCGACCAGATCTGGTTGATCCAGGGGCCGACGCCGACGATCACCTGGTCGGCCTTGATCGTGCCGCGGTCGGTGACCACGCCCGTGACGGCACTCGATGTCCCGTTGGCGCGCGTGAAGCCCGTCACCTTGAGGCCGGTCACGATGCGCACGCCTTCGCTCTCGGCGAGGCCCGCCAGACCATAGAGCGAAGCCGTGTTGTTGGCGTAGCCGCCCTTCTTCTCGTGCAGCACCGAGGTGATGTTCTGGGCCTGCCAGTCCTCCAGCATGCCCTTCATGTAGCGGTCGCAGTCGGCGGCCCCCTCGATGAACACCGAAGGATACCCGATCGCCTTCTCCTGCTCGTAGATCGTGCCGACCTGGGCGTGCATGCTCTCGGGGCTGATCTGCATGTACCCGACCGGGTGGTAATGTAGCACCTCCTGATGCTGCTCCCACACGGATACGCAGTGCGCCATCAACTCGCGCATTGCCGGCTGGAAGTAGTTGTTGCGGATGACGCCGCAGGCGATCCCCGAGGCACCGGCTCCGATCGCCGTCTTGTCGACGACGAGGATGTCCTGGCCGCTGCCGAGGCCCTTGCTGTGCAGTTCTTTCGCCAGATGATAAGCGGTACTGAGGCCGTGAATGCCGGCGCCAATAATCAGGTACTTGACGCCGTCGGGGAGCGCCATGACCTATGCCTCCACTACCGGTTAGGCGGGCACGGATGGGCCGCACCGCCAGCGAACGATCTCAGAGCTAATGCAAAACCAATTCAGCGCCAAACGGAAAAATTGGTCTGAATTGGTTCATAGTTTATGTCAGGATGGGGCATGGGGAGAGTAATGGGCTCACTCGATGTGTCAGGCGCGCTTCCCGCCCTGTCAGCGAGCAGTGCCGCCGCTATCGCGACCGAGCTGCGCGAGGCCATCGTCGCCGGAGTCTACGCGAAGGGCCAGAGGCTGCCGCCGGAGCGCACGCTCGCGACGCACTACAACGCCTCGCGCAGCACGGTGCGCGAGGCGCTCCGCCAGCTGACCGAACAGCAACTCGTTCAGCGTCGCATCGGCAGCGGCACCTTCGTCACCTACCGGGAGGCCGTCGAGCAGTTCGACATCGCCGAAACGACGAGCCCTTTGCAGCTCATCGAGGTCCGCATGGCGATCGAGCCGCACATCGCTCGCCTTGCCGTGCTGCACGCCACGGGCCGTGACATCGACCGCATCGTCGGCTGCATGGAGGACCTGCGCGCAGCCGAGAAGGATCCGCAGCGTTATGCCGAGGCCGACGAGCGCTTTCATTTGGCCCTGGCGCAGAGCACGGCCAACCCGCTCTTGATCTGGCTCTACCGCCAGATCAACGAGATCCGCCTCCAGGCGCAGTGGGGGGAGATGCGGGCCAAGGTCCTCGATGTACGGAACATGCGGATCTACAACGAGCAGCACGAGGCGGTGACCGACGCGGTGAGGCGGCGCGACGCCAATGCGGCCGCGGCCGCGATGCGCGAGCAGATGGAGAAGGCGCGCAACGATCTGCTCGGCGCACGCAGTCGTTGAGCAGGCCGACCACTTGCTCAATTTGGTTCGGAAAGGTTTGCATTTGGTCTGAAAACGGATAGCGTCCCCGTCCCAGAACAGAGCTCGGGCCAAAACCTCCCGGTTGCCGGGGGATCCCTCAGTAACACCGAGCGTGGGGAGCAGGGCCATGGCGACAGCCCAGACCGCAGCCGGATATGCGGTATCGGCCGAAACCGGCGGTCTCAAGCGGGACATTTCCTGGGTCGACGTCTTCTGGGTGGCGAGTGGCGTTCCGGCCCTCGTCCTGTTCTCGATCGGCGGCATCGCCGCCACGATCGGCACCCCCTCCTGGGTGGTGTGGATCCTCTCGATCATCATGGGCTACATCCAGGCCCACACCTATGCCGAGATCGCCGGCATGTTCCCCAGCAAGTCGGGGGGTGCCTCGATCTACGGGGCGGCGGCCTGGGTGCGCTATGCGAAGGTGATCGCGCCGCTCTCGGTGTGGTGCAACTGGATCGCCTGGTCGCCCGTGCTGGCTATCGGCACCGGCATCGCCGCCGGCTACATCTTCAACGCCCTGCTGCCGGCCGACTCCGCACTGCTGGCGTGGAACATCCCTCTTGCCGACCTCTCCTTCATGAAGGAGGGGCTCAGCCTGCGGATCAACGCCACCTCGATCCTCGGCACCATCCTCCTCGTCTTCGTCTTCGCCATGCAGCATCACGGGATCCTGCGGACGGCGAAGATCCAGACGATCATCGGTGTGGCCGTCGTCGTCCCGCTGCTCATCGTCGGCATCGTGCCGCTCCTCACGGGCGACGTGCTGCAGGCGAACCTCTTCCCGCTGACACCGCTGGCGAAGGACGCCTCCGGTGCGGTCATCCCCGGCACCTGGGACACCGCCGGCTGGACCCTGTTCCTCGGCGGCATGTTCATCGCCGCCTGGTCGACCTACGGCTTCGAGACGGCGGTCTGCTACACGAGCGAGCTGCGCGATCCGCACCGGGACTGCGCCAAGGGCATCATCTACGCCGGCCTGCTCTGCATCGTCATCTTTACCCTGGTCCCGCTGAGCTTCCAGGGGACCCTTGGCCTCAACCGCATGCTGGAGCCCGGCATCTACGACGGCTCGGGCGTGGCGGCGGCCATGGCCGACATGCTCGGCGGCGGCCAGCTCGTCCACGTGCTGCTCGTCATCATGCTGCTGCTGGCGCTCATGCTCTCGATCATGACCGCCATGGCCGGCTCGTCGCGCACGCTCTACCAGGGCTCGGTCGACGGCTGGCTGCCGCGCTATCTCAGCCACGTGAACGAGCATGGCGCCCCCACGCGCGCCATGTGGACCGACCTCTGCTTCAACGTCGTCCTGCTGCTGATGTCGGACTATGTGTTCGTGCTGGCGGTCTCGAACTGCTGCTACCTCGTCTTCAACTTCCTCAACCTGAACGCCGGCTGGATCCACCGGAAGGACAACGCCAACGCCGTGCGGCCGTGGCGGGCGCCCAACATCTTCCTGGTGCTGGGTGTCGTCCTGTCGTTCGTCAACATGGTCTTCCTCGGTGCGGGTGCGAACGTCTGGGGCTCCGGGACGCTGGTCTCCGGCCTCGTCGCGATGCTGCTCGTCATCCCGGTCTTCGTCTTCCGGCACTGGATCCAGGACAAGGGCCAGTTCCCGCCGGAGATGCTGGACGACCTGCACGTCGACGAGCGCGACTTGTCGCACAAGAAGTCGGGCTTCCTGCCCTATCTCACGATCCTGGCCGGCATCCTCGTGGTGATCGTCGCCAACCGGATCTTCACGCTTTGACCTGACGCCGGGGTCCGTGCGAGACGGGCCCCGGCGTTTCCGCCCTCCACCGTTGCTGTCGGATTTTCGATGCCGCTCGGGCTTCTTCGCTACGGTTTCGCCAAGCGCTACCCGGCGCGCCGCTTCTTCCCCGAACCGAAGGACCTGAAATCCGGCTACGACGTCGTCATCATCGGCGGCGGCGGGCACGGTCTGGCGGCCGCCTACTACCTGGCCCGCGACTATGGCGTGAAGAACGTCGCCGTGCTGGAGCGGGGCTGGCTGGCCGGCGGCAACACGGCCCGCAACACGGCGATCATCCGCTCGAACTACCTCACACCCGAAGGTGTCCGCTTCTACGACGAATCGGTCCGCCTCTGGCAGGACCTCTCGGGCGACCTCGACATCAACCTGATGTACTCGACGCGCGGCCATCTCACTTTGGCCCACACCGACGCGGCACTGCGCACCGCGCGTTGGCGGGCGGAAGTGAACAAGCATCTGGGCGTCGACTCGCGCCTCGTCTTCCCGGACGAGATCGCCCGGCTCTGCCCCGAACTGAACATGAGCCGCGAGGTGCGCTACCCGATCCTGGGAGCGCTCTACCACCCGCCGGGCTCGATCGCCCGCCACGACGCCGTCGCCTGGGGCTATGCGCGGGGTGCGATGGAGCGCGGGGTCGAGATCCATCAGCACACCGAGGTGACGGGCCTCCGCATCGAAGGCGGCCGCGTCACGGGCGTGGAGACGAGCCGCGGCTTCGTCGGGGCCGGCAAGGTGCTGCAGGCCGTCGCCGGCTACAGTTCCGAGGTGGCGCGGATGGCGGGCTTCCTCCTGCCGATCCGCTCGATCCCGCTGCAGGCCTGCGTCAGCGAGCCCTACAAGCCGATCCTCGACCCGATCATCGTGTCAGGGTCATTGCACGTCTACATCTCGCAGTCGGCGCGGGGCGAGTTCGTCATGGGCGGCTCGACCGATCCCTATACGCTCTACTCCACGCGCAGCACGCTCGACTTCAAGGAAGGGCTGATGGCCCACATGCTGGAGCTGTTCCCCTTCCTGGCGAAGGCGAAGGTGCTCCGGCAGTGGGCCGGTGTCGCCGACATGACGCCCGACTTCAGCCCGGTCATGGGACCGACCCCGGTCGAGAACTACTTCATCGACGCCGGCTGGGGGACGTGGGGCTTCAAGGCTACCCCGGTCTGCGGCAAGCGGATGGCCGAATGCGTCGCGACGAACAAGACGCCCGATCTCCTGGCCCCCTTCGCGCTCTCCCGCTTCGACCGCTTCGAGCAGGTCGGCGAGAAGGGTGCGGCCTCGGTCGGGCACTGAGCGCATGAAGATCATCCCCTGCCCGCTCAACGGCCCGCGCAACGCGCAGGAGTTCGTGCAAGGTCCGGAAGTGAAGACGATGCCGGACCCGAAGTCGGGCTCTGACAAGGACTGGTCCGGCTACGTGTTCCTCGAAGAGAACAAAAAGGGTGTCGTGCGCGAGTGGTGGTGCCACGCGCCGACCAATTACTGGTTCATCGCCGAGCGCGACACGGGCAAGGACGAGATCGTCCGTACCTACGACGCCGGCGAGATCTTTCCGGAGCGCAGGGACTTCGCATGAGCGCCTCCCGGCTGCCCGAACCCTGGGGTCACTATCTCGACCGCAGCCGCCCCCTCTCCTTCACCTTCGAGGGGCGGCGCTACCAGGGCTTCCAGGGCGACACGCTGGCGAGTGCTCTCCTTGCCAACGGCGTCGACGTCATCTCGCGCTCGTTCAAGTACCACCGCCCCCGCGGCGTGCTGACGATGCGCGGGCTCGACTCCAACTGCTACGTCCAGGTCGGCGACGAACCGAACGTGGCGGCTGACCGTCTGCCGCTGACGGAGGGCCTCGTCGCCACCGGCCAGAACTATGTCGGCTCGCTGGAGCGCGACCGCGACCGCTGGATCGAGCGCGTCGGCCGCTTCCTCCCGGTCGGCTTCTACTACAAGTCCTTCTTCAAGCCGAAGGGTGCCTGGGCCTTCTGGGAGCCCACCATCCGCGCCAAGGCCGGCCTCGGCGTGATCGACCGGAACACCCACCACGGCTACCACGACAAGGAGTACCTCTTCTGCGACGTCGCCGTCGTTGGTGGGGGACCTGCGGGACTGCAGGCGGCACGGGTGGCCGCCGACGCGGGTGCGGACACGATCCTGATCGACGACGAGCCCCGGGTCGGCGGCTCGCTGCTCTACGAGCGAGCCCCGGATGGCCGGACGCCGACATTGGCGACCGACGGCATCAGCGTGCTGAGCAATGCCGTCTGTACCGGCCTCTTTGCCGACAACTGGCTGGCCGTCGTGCAAGGCGACCGGCTGTTCAAGCTTCGGGCGCGCGAGGTCGTGCTGGCGACCGGCACGGTCGAGCAGCCGATGGTGTTCCGCAACAACGACCTTCCGGGCGTCATCCTCGCGAGCGCCGCACAACGCTGCATGCGCCTATGGGGCATCAAGCCGGGCCGCCGTGCGGTCGTGGTGACGGCCAACGAGGCCGGCTACTGCGCCGCCATGGATCTGCTCCAAGCCGGGGTCGCCGTGGCGGCCGTCTGCGATTTGCGCCAGGAGGGCTCGCCTGGGGGCCTCGCGGACGACGTGGCAGCCCGCGGCATCGAGGTCCGCAAAAGCTGGACCGTGACGGAGGCTCTGCCGGGCCGGGCCGGGCCGCGGCACGAAGGTGCGGTCCTGTCCCCAATCGACGGGTCCGCTGAGCCGGTCTCGCTGAGCTGCGACCTCATCGTGACGAGCGTCGGCTACTCGCCGCTGGGGCAACTCGCCTGCCATGCCGGCGCCCATCTCGCCTACGACGAGGAGCTGGCGAGCTTTCGGGTCGAGAACCTGCCTCCCCACGTACATCTGGCCGGTGGCGTCAATCACCGCGCCACCGCTGCCGGGGCCGACGGCGCAAGGGCCGGCTTGGCCGCCGCAGCAGCGCTCGGGCTCTCCGGAAAGCAGGAGGCGCCGCCGCACCTTGCTGCCGAGTGCCACAGCCATCCCTGGCCGATCTTTCCGCATCCGAAGGGGAAAGACTTCGTCGACGTCGACGAGGACCAGACGGTGCACGACCTCTTGGACGCCGTGTCCGACGGCTTCGACAGCCCCGAGCTCGCCAAGCGCTACACGACGACCGGCATGGGCCCCTCGCAGGGCCGCCTCTCCTCCCTGAACGCACTCCGCATCGTGCAGAAGGCGGCGGGCCGGCCGGCGGGCGGCGCCCCGGTCACCACCCAGCGCCCACCCTTCCTGCCCGAGAGCTTCGGCGTCCTGGCCGGCCGCGGCTTCGAGCCGACGCGGCTCACCGCCATGCATCACCAGCACGTGGCCCTCGGCGCGCAGCAGACGCCCGCCGGGCTATGGCTGCGACCCGCCTACTACGGCCCGCCAGAGTCGCGGGAGCGCGCCATCGCCGCCGAGGTGCGCGCCGTCCGCACCGGCGTCGGCCTGATCGATGTGTCGACGCTGGGCGGCCTGGAGGTGCGCGGCCCCGACGCCGCCGAGCTGCTGAACCGCGTCTACACGATGAGCTACACGAAGCTCCCGGTCGGCCGCACCCGCTACGTCCTGGCCTGCGACCAGTCGGGGGCCATCATCGACGATGGCGTCGCATGCCGCCTCGCCGAAGACTGGTTCTACGTCACCGCCACGACCTCCGGCGTCGACGTCCTCTACCGCGCCATGCTGCGCTGGAACGCCGAGTGGCGGCTCACCGTCGACGTCGCCAACGTCACCGCCGCCTATGCCGGCGTGAACATCGCCGGCCCCAAGTCGCGCGACGTGCTGCGCCGCCTCGACACCGACATCGAACTCTCGCCCGAGGCCTTCCCCTACCTCGCCGTCCGCACGGGCACCCTCGCCGGCATCCCCGTCCGCCTGCTGCGCGTCGGCTTCGTCGGCGAGCTCGGCTACGAGATCCACTGCCCCGCTTCCTACGGTGCCGCTCTCTGGGACCTCCTGCTGCAGACCGGCCAGCGCGACGGTATCCGCCCCTTCGGCGTCGAGGCGCAGCGCGTGCTGCGGCTGGAGAAGGGCCACATCATCGTCGGCCAGGACACTGACGGCCTGACCTTCCCGCAGGAGGCCGGGATGAGCTGGGCCATCGCCAAGAACAAGCCGTTCTTCCTCGGCCAGCGGGCGATCGAGGTGATGAACCAGCGCGGCCTCACCCGCCAGCTGGTGGGCTTCCGCCTACCGCCCGACGCCCCCGTTCCGCCCGAATGCGTGCTGGTGATCCGAGACGGCGACATCGTCGGCCGCGTGACCTCGGCGACGCGCTCGGAGGCCTGCGGTGCGATCGTCGGCCTCGCCTATGTCCACCCCGACGACGCAGCCCCCGGCTCGCGCTTCACCGTGAAGCTGGAGGACGGCAGCACGATCGAGCCCACCGTCGTCGAGCTGCCCTTCTACGACCCCGAGACGAAGCGGCAGGAGCTGTGAGCACCATGCCCCTCCGCCGCAGCTTCGCCCACGCCTCGCTGAGCAAGCTCGCCGCCCGCCTGGAAACCGTGAACGGCTGTGCCGCCGCCATGAACTTCGGCGACCTGCCGGCCGAGCGCGCGGCGTTGTCGACCCTCGCCCTCGTCGACCTCACCCCGCTCCCACGCACCGGCTTCAAGGGCCCGGGCACGCCCGAATGGCTGACCGGCCAGGGTGTCGTCCTCCCCGACCCGAACCGCGCCGCCCCGCAGGAGGACGGCAGCCTTGTCCTGCGTCTCGCCCCCCGCGAGGCGCTGATCCTCGGCCCGCTCCAGGGCGGCAGCCTCGTCTCCCGCCTCGACGCGGCCTGGCCCGTCGACCGCGAGGGCGCCCCGCCGCGCGGCTATCCGGTCCCCCGCGCCGACAGCCATTGCTGGTTCCTGCTCAGCGGCGAGAAGGCTCCGTCCACCCTCGCCAAGATTTGCGGCGTCGACCTCCGGCCGCAGAAGTTCGGAGAGCTGGAGATCGCCCAGACGCAGGCGATGCGGATCTCCGTCATCTTGGTCCGCGACCGCGGCGACCCGCTCCGCTACCATTTGCTGACGGACAGCGCCTCCGCCGACTACGCCTGGGACTGCCTCGTCGACGCTATGGCCGAGTTCGGCGGCCGCCCCGCGGGACTGTCCGCCCTCGCCTGACGCCCGCCGGCTCCACAGAGCGTCTTGCGGACCGCGGCGCGGCCGAATACCCCTGCGCCAGCATCGAGGGATGCGATCGGGGAGTTCGCGCCTAGGCCTGGAGGTCTCGCGGCCCTGTCCTGACATCGGCCGCTGGCCCTTGGGAGACAAGAAACGATGAGTGTTCCGTCGGACATCGAGATCGCGCGCGCCGCGACCCTGAAGCCCATCGTCGAGGTCGGGGCGCGGATCGGGATCCCGGAGGCGAGCCTCAACAATTACGGCAAGCACATCGCCAAGGTCGACGGCGACTTCATCGCCGGCCTCAAGGACCGGCCCGACGGCAAGCTCGTCCTCGTCACCGCGATCAACCCGACGCCGGCCGGCGAGGGCAAGACGACGACCACGGTGGGCCTCGGCGACGGCCTGAACCGGATTGGCAAGAAGGCCGTCATCTGCCTGCGCGAGCCCTCGCTCGGCCCCTGCTTCGGCATGAAGGGCGGTGCCGCCGGCGGCGGCTACGCCCAGGTCGTGCCGATGGAGCAGATCAACCTGCACTTCACGGGCGACTTCCACGCCATCGGCAGTGCCCACAATCTGCTGTCGGCCCTTATGGACAACCACATCTACTGGGGCAACGAGCTGGGCCTCGACGAGCGCCGCATCACCTGGCGCCGCGTGCTCGACATGAACGACCGCGCCCTGCGCTCGATCGTCGGGTCGCTGGGCGGTGTAGCCAACGGCTTCCCGCGCGAGGACGGGTTCGACATCACCGTCGCGTCCGAGGTGATGGCCGTTTTCTGCCTCGCCACCGACCTCGCCGACCTTGAGGCCCGCCTCGGCCGGATGATCGTCGGCTACACCCGCGACCGGAAGGCCGTCACCGCCGCCGACCTCAAGGCACCGGGGGCGATGACCGTGCTCCTGAAGGACGCGGCGATGCCCAACCTCGTGCAGACGCTGGAGGGCAACCCGGCCTTCGTCCACGGCGGCCCGTTCGCCAACATCGCCCATGGCTGCAACTCGGTCATCGCCACCAAGACGGCCTTGAAGCTCGCCGATTTCGTCGTCACGGAAGCGGGCTTCGGCGCAGACCTCGGGGCCGAGAAGTTCTTCGACATCAAGTGCCGCAAGGCGGGGCTCACGCCGGACGCCGCCGTCATCGTCGCCACGGTTCGCGCTCTCAAGATGCATGGCGGCGTGGCGAAGGAGGATCTGGGCAAGGAGAACCTCGCCGCCCTCGAAAAGGGCCTCGCCAACCTCGCCCGCCACGTCGAGAACGTGCGCAAGTTCGGTGTGCCGTCGGTCGTCGGCATCAACCGCTTCGTCAGCGACACGCCCGGCGAGCTGGAGCTCGTCCGCGCCCATTGCCGCGAGAAGCTGGGCGTCGAGGCCTTCGTCTGCGAGCACTGGGGCAAAGGCTCGGCCGGCATCGAGGCCCTGGCCGAGCACGTGACGCACCTCTGCGACGAGGGTCATCCGCGGGACGGTCGCGGCTTCCGGCATCTCTATCAGGACGATCTGCCGCTCTGGGAAAAGATCAGGACCATCGCCCAGGAGATCTATCGCGCGTCCGACATCAGCGCCGACAAGTCGGTCCGCGACCAGATCGCCGGCTATCAGGCCCAGGGCTACGGCAAGTTCCCGATCTGCGTGGCGAAGACGCAGTACAGCTTCTCGACCGACCCGAACGCCAAGGGTGCCCCATCCGGCCACGTCATCCCGATCCGCGAGGTGCGCCTCTCGGGAGGGGCGGAGTTCCTCGTCGTCATCTGCGGCGAGATCATGACCATGCCGGGCCTGCCCCGCCTCCCGGCCGCCCACGCGATCAAGCTCGACGCCAAGGGCCAGATCGAGGGCCTGTTCTAGCCCCGCCGTGACGCTCATTCGGCCGCTGGGACCGGACGACCTCGATCCGGTCCTGGCGCTGAACGCGGCGAACGAAACGGAGACCTCCCCGCTCACCCGGTCCGAGCTGCAGCGCCTCGTCGGCATCGCCATCTACGCGAGGCGCGTCGAGGGCGCTCCGGCGTTCCTGTTGGCCTTCGACCAGACCGCCGAGTACTTCAGTCCCAACTACATCTGGTTCCGAGAGCGCTACCCACGCTTCGTCTATGTCGACCGGATCATCGTCGGGGCCGAGGCGCGCGGTAGGGGTCTGGCGAGGACACTCTACCTCGACCTGATCGCCAACGCCCGATCGGCCGGCCACGACCTCGTCTGCGCCGAGGTGAACAGCGACCCGCCGAACCCCGGCTCGGATGCGATGCACGCCTCGCTCGGGTTTGCCGAGGTCGGCACGGCGGAACTGCCCGACCGCGGCAAGTCGGTCCGCTATCTGGCCTTGCCGCTGAGCTGAGCCAGCACCTCGGCAAAGGCGGCCACCCCCACCGCGATACCCGTCACGGCTCCGTCTACCTTGGCGGTACCCTCGACGATGCCGACGACCACGGGACCGTCCGGCGTCTCCCGCAGGAGCGGTGCTCCCGAGCTTCCCGGCAGTCCGGCGCAGTCGTGCAGCAGGACGGCACCCGACACGCCGGTGAGCCGGCAATCGCGGTCCACCGACAACAAATGCGGCCGGTCCCGGTCGTAGGCGGCCCGCAGCAATGCTGAACCGACGGACGGCGGGTTCTCGTCCACCTTCAGCGGTTCGATCTTTAGCGCGTCACGCAACTCGAGCAGCGCCCAATCCCCAGCCGGGCCGGTCTTCGGATCCCCGTGCACCACATCCATTGCAACCGCATGCGCCAGCCACTCGCCGCGCCGGTAGCCAGCGACGAAGTGGACCTGGTCCGGCGCCACGAAGCTGCCGTCGACCTTGCGCACGAGGCAGTGTGCTGCCGTCAGCACAGTGGCGGGGCCGACCAGCGCACCCGTGCAGTAGGCCCGCCCCGCCACGTTCACCCGGCCGATGGCGGTCCAGGGCCACGCCGCACTGTCGAGCGGCTCCCTCGCTCCGGCGCTCCACGGCGCGACCATGAGCGCCAGCCACGCCAGTACCACCGCCGCTGTCCGGACGGAGCGCGTTCGGTTATCGAAACCGCAGACCTGCGCTGGAGAACCCATGACCAAGCAGCTTCTGCACCTCGTGTTCGGCGGCGAGCTGAAGGACCCGCGAGGGATCGAGTTCGCCGACCTCTCGAAGCTCGACATTGTCGGCATCTACCCGAGCTATGCCGAGGCCGAGAAGGCGTGGCGGTCCAAGGCGTCGCAGACGGTCGACAGCGCCCAGACCCGCTACTTCGTCGTCCACCTGCACCGCCTGCTGGAGCCCGACGCGAAGAAGGGCTGAGCCTCAGCCGAGAAAGCGGCCGGGCGCCAGGGCCTTGAGATCGAAGCCCGCCGCCTCCAGCCGCTCGGGCAAAGCTGTCCCGAGAATGAGGTGGGCGGTCACGGCCGCGAGCGAGGGGGCGGTCATGATGCCGTAGCCGCCCTGGCCCGCCAGCCAGAAGAAGCCCTCGGCCCGCGGATCGAACCCGGCGACCGGCGTGCGGTCGGGGGCGAAGGAGCGCAGGCCCGCCCACTTGTGCTCGATGCGGCGGATGTCCAGGTCGAGATGCTCCATCACCCGCTCGGCGCAGATGGCGAGGTCCATCTCGTCGGGCCAAGCGTCCATGGGAGGTGATGGCGTCTCGTCGGCCGGCGAGCACATCAGCCGCCCGGCGTCGGGCTTCACGTAGAAGGTCTCGATGACGTCCGTCAGCGTCGGCCAGCGCGACGTATCGTAAACAGCCGGCGGATCGATCAGCATGGCCGTCCGCCGCTTCGGCTCGATCCCGATCGGCTCCAGCCCGGCCATTTGCGCAACGGTATCCGCCCAGGCACCAGCCGCGTCGATCACGATCGGAGCACTCACAGCGGTGTCGCCGCAGACCACGATCCACCCCTCGCCGCCGCGCTCGATGGCCGTGACCTCGGCATCGGTGCGCACCGTCCCGCCGGCACGCCGGAACTGGCGCAGAAAGCCCTGAAGAATCGCACCGACGTCCATGTCGGCCGTCGTCGGGTCGAGATAGGCGCTGCCGACCACGCCAGGGCGCAGCGCCGGCACCAGCGCCCGCGCACCCGCCTCGTCGAGCGGGACGATCTCGTCGCAGAGTGCCAGGGCCGCCTCGTAGTCCTCGCGCACCTTCTCGGCGTCTTCGGGCCGCCCGAAGTAGAGGGCCCCTCGCGGCGAGAGCAGCGGCGCGTCGGCGAAGCCCGCCGGCGGCTCGCGGTAGAAGTCGGCACCGGCGAGGTTCAGCAGCCGGACCGTGTGCGTGCCGTAGAACGGCGTCAGCAGGGCGGCCGAGCGGCCCGTCGTGTGGTAGCCGGGCTGGCTCTCGCGCTCCAGCAGCAGCACGCGGCGATGCGGTGCCAGTGCTGCCCCGGCCGAGGCCCCGGCGATGCCGCCGCCGACGATGACGATGTCGAAGCGCTCCACGACGCTCACCCCTCAGGACGCCGGTGCCGTCCGCTCGATCAGGTCCCAGCGGTTGCCGTACAGATCGAGGAACACCGCCACCTTGCCGTAAGTCTCCACCCGCGGCCCCTCCACGAAGCGCACACCTCGGCTACGCCAAAGCGCGTGGTCGCGGTCGAAATCGTCGGTGTGCAGGAAGAGGAAGACGCGCCCGCCCGTCTGGTCTCCGATCCTCGCCATCTGCTCGGGCGTTGCCGCCCGTGCCAGGAGCAGGCCCGGCCCCTCCTCGGGAGCCACGACCACCCAGCGCTTGCCGCCGCCGAGATCGGTGTCCTCCACGCAGCGGAAGCCGAGCACGTCCGTGAACCAGGCCTTCGCCTCGTCATAATCGCGCACGACCAGGGCCATGGCTGCGATCCGGCGCCGCATCAGGGCAGCACCCCCAGCTCGGCGAAGCTCAGGAACGGCACCGTCTGGCCCTCCTCGATCGCCTCGAACGCGGCATCGATCTCGATCAGGCCCTCGGCTTCCACCATCGAGGCCAGGATGTTGGAGCCCTCGCGCGGCACGCGCCGGCCCCAGAGCGAGCCGTCGGCACGGCGCTCCAGCGTGGCGCGGAGAAGTTCGGTCCGGCCGGGCACTCGGCTCATCGAGAAGCCCGCCCGCACCGGAAAACCGATCGGCTCGCGCCAGCCGCCACCGGCCAAGGCCAGGATCACGGGCCGGGCGAAGCGCAGGAAGCCCACCATCGTCGCCACGGGGTTGCCCGGCAGGCCGACGAAGGCCGCCTCTCCCAGCCGTCCGAAGGCCAGCGGCCGCCCGGGCTTCATCGCGATCTGCCAGAAGTCGAGCCGGCCCGACTCGCCGACCGCCTTCACGACATGGTCCTCGTCGCCGCGCGAGGCCCCGCCAGAGGTCATCAACAGGTCGTGCGCCGCGGCGGCACCGAGCATCGCCTCACGCACGGTCCGCACGTCGTCGCGCATGATGCCGAGGTCGGTGACGGTGACCGGAAGTGTCGTCAGCAGCGCCTTCAGGATCGGCCGGTTGGCGTCGAAGACGCCGCCCTCCGGCAGGGTATTGCGGGGATCGGCCAGCTCGTCCCCGCTGGAGAAGACGGCGACGCGCAGCCTCTTGCGGACGGGCAACTCGGCCAGGCCCAGCTCCGCCAGCAGACCCAGATCCTGCGCCCGCAGCCGATGGCCCGCAGCGAGGACCTCCTGCCCCCGACGGACATGCTCGCCGGCCCGGCGGCGGTTGGCACCGGCCTGCAGCCCCGCGGGCACGAGGACGGAGCCAGCCTCGACGATGGTCGCCTCCTGCATGGCGACGGTGTCCGCACCTTCCGGGATCACCGCGCCCGTCAGCACACGCACGGCACTGCCGGCAGGCACGACACCGGCGAACGGATGTCCCGCGGCGGCCCTGCCGGGCACGAGGTCGAGGCGCACGGACTCGTCTTGAAGCGCTGGCCGATGGGCGAAGGCCCAGCCGTCCACCGCGGCATTGTCGAAGGCCGGCACGTCGCGCGGGCTCGTCACGGACCGGGCGAGGATCCGCCCGATCGCAGCATCGAGGCCGACCGTCTCGGTGCCGACGACGCAGGTCGTCCGCTCCCGCAAGAGGTCGAGCGCCTGCCGAACCGAGATGCCCCGAGCGAAGGCGAAGCAGTCGCCGGCCCCGGGATCGCTCATCCGATCCCTGTGCGCGTCAGGATGAAGCTCGCGATCGTCGCCACATCGTCGAGATGGAACTGCGGCAGGGGCGTGTCGAGGGGCTCGTCCGAGGCGACAGCCATGATGGTGTCGTCTCCCGCCGCCAGCAGGGGCGTGCCGCGCTCCTGGCGGTGCACCTCCAGCTTGGCATGCGGAAACCGCTTGAAGCCCTCGACCAGCACGAGATCGACGGGTGAGAGGTGAGTGAGCAGGTCGTCCAGCGTCGGCTCCGGCTCTTGGCGCAGTTCGTGCACCATGATCCAGCGCCGGCCCGTCGCCAGCATCACCTCCGAGGCCCCCGCCTCGCGATGCCGGAACGTGTCCTTGCCGGGCTGGTCCATGTCGACGTCGTGATGCGCGTGCTTCACGGTCGAGACGCGGACACCCTTCCCCACCAGATGCTCGACCAGACGGACGAGGAGCGTGGTCTTGCCGCTGTTCTTGTAGCCGACGATGCCGAAGACGGGCTGCTGCATGGGCCTCGTCTAGGCACGCCCGGATGGCTAGTCTAGCCGCGTCGACGCTGGATCGGGGTCTCCTTGGAGCAGTTGGACACGCGCGGGCTCGCCTGCCCCCTGCCGGTGCTGAAGGCGCGCAAGCGGCTGCAGGCGCTGCCGCCGGGCGACCGGCTGGAGGTGCTGGCGACCGATCCGAAGGCCCCGGCCGACTTCCGCCTCTGGTGCAACGAGGCCGGCCACCTCCTCGTTGAGGACGAGGTAACGGGCGACGCGTTCAGGTTCGTGATTCAGAAGGGCAGATGAGCATGGCCGTCCGGCCGGAGATCGAGACGCTGGAGCTGTCCGGCATCGGCAAGATCTCGCACGGTGCGCTGAACCGCGAGGACGTCATTCCCCTCTGGTTCGGCGAGAGCGATCTCGTCACCCCCGACTTCATCCGCGACGCCGCCAAGCGGGCACTCGACGCCGGCACCACCTTCTACGGCTACACCCGCGGCCAGCTTCCCCTGCGCGAGGCGCTGAAGCGCTATCTCGACCGGCTCTACGGCATCGATGTCCACCCCGACCGGATCAGCTCGCCGGGCTCGACGATGCTGACGGTCACCATCGCCTGCCAGAAGATCCTCCGCCCCGGCGACGAGGTGATCCTGGTCTCGCCCTACTGGCCGAACATCAGGACCGTCGTCGAGATCCAGCACGGGCGCACGGTCGACGTCCGCCTGCGCGAGGGACCGGGTCGCTGGTGGCTCGATCTCGACGAGGTGGCGGCCGCGATCACGCCGAGGACGCGTGCGGTCTACGTCAACTCGCCGTCCAACCCGACCGGCTGGGTGATGAGCACGGACGAGCAGAAGGCGATGCTCGATCTCTGCCGCAAGCACGGCCTCGCGATCATCGCCGACGAGGTCTACCACCGGAACGTGCTGGTCGGCGCGGACCCGGCACCCTCCTTCCTCACCGTCGCCGACGAGGAGGAGCCCGTCTTCGTCCTCAACGGCTTCTCCAAGGCCTGGGCGATGACCGGCTGGCGGCTGGGCTGGATGGTCCACCCGAAGCGCCTTGCCATCCCCATGACCGTGCTGGCCGAGGTCGCCAACACGGGCTCCACCGCCTTCGTCCAGTATGGAGGCGTGGCGGCACTGGACGAGGGCGAGGACTTCGTGAAGGGCTTCGTCGCCCGCACGCGCACCAACCGCGACCTCGTCATGTCGATCCTGGCCCCGCATCCGCGCATCGAGATGCTTGAGCCCGAAGGTGCCTTCTACGCCTTCCCGAAGATCCACGGCATCACGGACGGCCTCGACTTCGCCAAGCGCGTGCTCGACGAGCAGGCCGTCGGCCTCGCCGCCGGCTACACCTTCGGCAAGGGCAACGAACACCATATCCGCCTCTGCTTCGCGATCGCCCCCGAAAGACTGGAGGTGGCCCTGCGGCGGATCGTGAACGTGCTGGACAGCCTCTGAGGCTCGCTCCCGTCCTGCTGGCGCTCGCCGCGGGCAACGCCGACGCGTCGCCTGTCGGGACCTGGGTGACCAGGGACGGGCAGGCCCATATCGCCATCGACGCCTGCGAAAACGCCCCCGCCGCCCTCTGTGGCCGCATCGTCTGGGCCGAGCCACCCATCTCGCCGGAAGAGGCCTACGACCGGCGTAACCCGGATCCGACTCTGAGGGGTCGACCCATCGTCGGCCTGCCGATCCTGTGGGGTTTCGTCCCCTCTGCCCCGGGAAACTGGACCGGGGGCAAGGTCTACGACCCGACCAGGGGCTCGACCTGGGACGCGAAGCTGACGCAATCGCAGCCCGACGCCCTCGACATTGCCGGCTGCCTGCTGTTCGTCTGCCTCGGCGAGACTTGGCGCAGGCTCGTGCCGGTCACGTCCAGCGACTGACCGTCCGCTCTGCGGAGGTGGAGATGGCCGATCCTCCCCCGATCACCGGCGTCCCGACCGGGGCAGTGGCCTTTCTCGGCGTTACCGAGCGCGGCCCGACCTCGCCCCAACTCGTGACCAACCTCGCCGACTTCGCCCACCTCTTCGGCGCGGCACCGGCACCTGACGCCTATCTCGCCGCGGCGGTCACTGGCTTCTTCGAGAACGGAGGCAATGAGTGCTTCGTGGTCCGCGTCGCTGATTCAGGCACGGTGGCCGACTTCAAGGCCGCCCTGACCGTCCTGGAGACCGACGACTTCCGGCGTGCCACCATCGTCCACGCACCTTATGCCGGTCCCGACAACGACGCGATCGAACAAGCTGTCGTCGACCACTGCAGCAGGATGCCCTTCCGCTTCGCCGTGCTGGACGGCCCGCCCGAGGCCAACCCCGCCGGGGCCTACCGCCCCGACATCGACAGCCCGAATGCCGCCCTCTACTGGCCGTGGCTGGTCGTCCCCGATCCCGGCACCGGCGGCACGAGGGTAGTCCCGCCCGGCGGCCATGTCTGCGGGATCTACACGCGCGTCGACACCGCCCGCGGCATCCACAAGGCGCCGGCTAACGAAGCCATCCAGGGTGTGGTCGACGTTTCGACACACATCTCGACGGCGGGGAACGAGATCCTGACCACGAATGGCATTAACGCCATCCGCCGCTTCGAGGGACGCGGCATCCTCGTCTGGGGTGCCCGCACGCTCTCGTCCGACCGGGAGTGGCGCTACGTCTCCGTCCGCCGCCTGTGCCTGTATCTCGAAGCCTCGATCACGGACGGATTGCGCTGGGTCGTCTTCGAGCCCAACGAAGCGTCACTCTGGGCCACCATTCGCGCCGTCGTCTCCGACTTCCTCATTCGGCAATGGCGTGCAGGTACCCTCCAAGGTACCAAGCCCGAGCAGGCGTTCTTCGTCGCGTGCGGACCGGAGACCATGACCCAGGACGACATCGCGAGCGGCCGCCTCGTCTGCGAGTTCGGCGTCGCCCCGGTGCGCCCGGCCGAGTTCGTCATCTTCCGCATCGTCCAGTCGACATTTCGGGACCCGCCATGACCCACGTCACGCTCGCCTTCGACGTCTACGGCACACTTGTCGACCCGCAGGGGCTCGTCGGCGAGCTGGAGCACGATGCCGGTCGCAAGGCGATCGCCGTCTCCGCCCTCTGGCGCGAGAAGCAGGTGGAGTACGCCTTCCGCCGCGGGCTCATGGGCGCCTACGTCCCGTTCGACCTCTGCACGGCGCACGCCCTGGAGTTCGCCTGCCGCACCCACTCCATCGCTCTCGATCAAAGCCGCCGCGCCCACCTCTTGGCGGCCTACCGGAAACTGCCGGCCTTCACGGATGCCAAGCCCGCCCTGGAAATCCTGCGCGACGCCGGCCACCGGCTCTATGCCTTCTCCAACGGTCCCACGGCCGACATCGACGCCGTGCTGGGCCACGCCGAGCTGCACCGCTTCTTCATCGGCATCGTCAGTGCCGACGAGGTCCGCCGCTTCAAGCCCGACCCTGCCCTCTACGCCCATGCCCGCCGCGCCACCGGGGCGGGCTCCGGACCTATCTGGCTCGTTTCGGGCAATATCTGGGACGCGCTGGGTGCGCGTGGTGCGGGCTGGGACGCCGCCTGGGTCCGCCGCAGCGCCGACAAGCTGCAGGATCCCTGGGAGATCGAGCCAACGGTGACCATCGGCGATCTCACCGAAATGGCGGGTCACCTCGGCCAGCGGACGTGAACGGCGTCGCGTTCGACAGCCGCTGAGCGTACACCCCTGGCGCGGAGCCAACCGTCACCTTGCAGGGGGGTGCGATGGTCGAGGTCGTGCGCTGGGCGTTCGTCGTCATCATGCTGCTGGCCGTGCTCGTCTCGGCCCTCTACCGAAGGACCGGCATCATGTCCGGTTGGCGCACGGGAGCGCGGCAGCCGGGAGACGGCGACTTCGTCGAGCTTTGGCGCCTCGCCTACGCCACCGGTCTTGGCGGCACCGCAGCCTTGCGTCCCTTCCTCCGCGCCGACGCGGCGGAGCTTTCGGCATCCTCCCCACCAGCCGCCTATCGCGATGCGCTGGAAACGCCCGAGTTCGTCCGGCTGCCCTGGATCCTCGCCTTCTGCTTCTGCATCCTCGTCGTCGGCTTCTCGTCCTTCGTCTTGGTCGGTCCGGTCGAGAAAATCGCACCCGATCTCTCGACGATGCTGTTCGGCGGCCCCGAGATGCACTCGCGCATCGACGGCAGCCCGGCCGCCAAGAACTTCGTCCCCTACCAGCTGAACGCGCTGAACTGGATGATGACCGCCTTCCTCGGCGGCTACATCTGGTCGATCGGTTACCTGCTCTGGCGGATGGGCCAGCGCGACGTCACCGGACACGCGTACAACACGATCAGTGTACGGATGCTGGTGGCGGGCCTCCTGGCGGTCGTCCTCTTCCACATCTTCCGCAACTGGACCGGCATCGAAGGCTATGTCCTGCTTCTGCCCCTGGCGGCGGGCCTGACGCCGCAATGGGTGATGATCTGGCTACTGCGTTGGATCCAGCAGAAGCTGCAGTCAGCGGACGAGAAGGAGACGGACCTCAGCCCGAAGCTGATCGAGGGCATCGACGAGATGGTGCGGGCACGGCTGTCCGAAGCCGGGGTCGACGATGCGCAGGGCCTGGCCTCGGCCAACCCGCTGCGCCTCGCGATCCAGACGCCCTTCACCTTCTCGTCCGTCCTCGACTGGACAGGCCAGGCGCTGCTGCTCGTCTACGCCAAGCCCGACAAATTCCGGGACCTCTCCGAGCGCGGCGTGCGGACCGCATATGAACTCGTGGCCCTGCCCGACGACGCACGCAACACCATCGGCACGGCGCTCGGCCTCGACCTCGGCCCCATCGTCGGCTCCCTCCGAGTGGACCCCTCCTACCTCCGCTACGCCGAGATCGTCCGCCGGATGAACGCGCTTCCGGGACCGGCCTGATCGCGGCCGCGTCGCCGTTCGTAGCGCAACGCTTCCATTCCCAGGCGAGCGCTTGACCGCCCCTGCCCGCTTGCGCGAGGGTTGTAGCATCAGGGTGAGAACAGGCGGGGCTACTGCCCGCTTCAGGGAGGCGTGGACATGCGTGCAAGGCGCGACGTGATTCTCGGTGCCGTGCTGACGGCGGCCCTCTTGGGCGGGTCCGCCAGGGCCGACGACAAGTTCACCGTCGGCTACTCCCAGTTCTGGGGCACCAATCCCTTCCTCGTCACCATGGCGAACGGGGCCAAGAAGGCGATCGCCGAACAGGCCGCCAAGGGTGTGACGGTCGACATGATCCTCACCAATGGCGGCGACACCGACACGACGAAGCAGGTGGCCGACCTCGAGGATCTCTACGCCCAGGGCATCCAGGGCCTCATCCTCTTCCCCGGCGACAGCATCGTCCTCGCCGAGCCGGTGAAGAACATCTACAACAAGGAAGGTATTCCCGTCGTCGTCACCGACATTGGCCTGCAGTCGGGCAAGTGGGACACCTTCATCATCACCGACAACTATGCCGGCGGGCAGTCGGCGGCCGAGTTGATGGCGAAGAACGTGCCCCCCGGTGCCAAGGTCATCACCTTCGACCACGCCCCCGGCAACGACAATGCGCAGATGCGGCAGAAGGGCTTCGAGGACAAGGCAAAGGAGCTCGGCCTCGCCGTCCAGCCCGAGAAGTTCCTGAAGCTGTCGCTCGAAGAAGGCCGCAAGCTGATGGAGGACACGCTGACCTCCATCCCGGACATCAAGGGTGTCTTCTTCTTCAACCAGGCGGTCGCGCAGGGTGCCTATGCAGCTCTCGAAGCCGCCAATCGGACCGACGTGAAGCTCGTCTCCTTCGACCTGGATCCCGTCTCCTACCAGATGGTGAAGGACGGCAAGATCCTGGGCCTCGTCGTCCAGGACCCGTTCAAGATGGGCTATGAGGGCATGAACTCGATGGTCACGAAGCTCCAGGGCGGCACGCCCGTCGAGCGGATGGACATTCCGACGAAGCTCCTGACCAAGGAGAACGCGGCCGAGTTCGCCAACGACCCGCAGGTGACGGGCGGACAGTAATCGCCAGCGGCCGCTCGGGGCCGCCCATGGCCGATCTCCTGCTGGACTGCCGGGGGGTGGAGAAATCCTTCCCCGGCGTCCGCGCCCTCAAGGGTGTCGACTTCGCGGTCGGCAAAGGCCGCGTGCACGGCCTCGTCGGCGAGAACGGCGCCGGCAAGTCGACGCTGACCAAGATCGTCGCCGGCCTCTACCCTGCCGACAGCGGCACCGTGTCGTTGGATGGCGAGCCCATTGTGCTCCGCGGCACCGACGATGCCCTGGAGCGCGGCATCGTCACGGTCCACCAGGACATCAACCTCATCCCGTCGCGCACGGTGGCGGAGAACGTCTTCCTCGGCAACGAGCCGACCAATGCGTGGGGTGTCATCCGCACCCGCGAGATGCGCGCCCGCACGGCCGAGCTGCTGGAGCGCTACGGCATCGAGGTCCGGCCCGATGCGCTCGTCTCGGAACTGACCAACGACCAACGCAAGATGCTGCAGATCGTGAAGGCGATCAGCCGCAAGGCGCGTCTTCTGCTGCTCGACGAGCCGACCTCCTCGCTGACCGACACCGAGGTCCGCCTCGTCCTGCGCCTGATCCGCGACCTCGCCGCCCAGGGGTGCGGGATCGTCTTCATCTCGCATTACCTGGCCGAGGTCTTCGAGGTCTGCGACGAGATCACGGTTCTGCGCGACGGGGCCGTCGTGCTAGCCGGCCCGACCGCCGACACCTCCATCCCCGCCGTCGTCTCGGCGATGATCGGCCGCGAGCTCGCCGCCGTCGAGGCGCGCCCCCACACGCCCCACGAGCAGCCCCTCCTCGAAGTCCGCGACCTCGCCGTGAAGGGCGGCCTCTCCGGTGTCTCCTTCACCCTGCACAAGGGCGAGATCCTGGGTGTCACCGGCCTCACCGGCTCCGGCTTGACCGAGCTCGCGAAAGCCATCTTCGGCAGCCCCGACACGCCGCGCACGAGCGGCGAGATCAGGCTCGACGGGCAGCCGCTGGCCCTCCGCGAGCCGCGCGAGGCGCTGGCGGCTGGCATCGTGCTCCTGACCAACGATCGTCTGCGTGAAGGCATTCTCCCGGACTTCACGATCCAGGAGAACCTCGTCCTCCCGGTGCTAGACCGCTACGCCGGCCCGCTCGGCAGCCTCGACCTCGCCGGCATGGCGAAGGCCGCGAAGGACGCCATCGCCAAGCTGCGCGTGCGCGCCCCCGGTCCGCACACGCTGGCCAGGGCACTCAGCGGTGGCAACCAGCAGAAGGTGCTGTTCGCGAAGTGGCTCGGCACGGAGCCCCGCGTCTTCATCATGGACGAGCCCACCATCGGCATCGACGTCGGCTCCAAGGCCGAGATCCGCGAGATGATCCGCGGCATCGCCGCCGAGGGTGTGGGCGTCATCCTGATCACCGCCGAGATCGACGAGCTGACGACACTCTGCGACCGGGTGCTCGTCATGTTCCGCGGCCGCCTCGTCGCCTCGCTCGAAGGTGCCGCGATCCAGCGCGAGACCATCCTCCACGCATCCGTCAGCGGAGCCGCAGCTTGAGCCAGTCCCGCAGCCGCGAGCTTCTGCTGCAGTCCTACGGCCTGATCCAGGCATTGCTGGTCCTGGCCATCCTCGTCGTCGTGATGTCGACCCTCTCGCCGCGCTTCCTGAGCTGGATCAACATCTCGAACCTGATGGGCCAGATGGCCGTCAACCTGATCGTCGCTGCCGGCATGACGATCGTCATGATCGCCGGCGAGTTCGACATCTCGGTCGGCTCGGTCGTCGCCCTCTCCGCCGCCGTCTCCGCCGCGCTGATGCTACAGATCGGCGTCATCCCGGCGGTCCTGATCTCGCTCCTTATCGGCCCCGCGCTGGGCTGGGTGAACGGCATCGTCACGACGAAGGGCCGAATACCCTCCTTCATCGTGACGCTCGGCACCCTGATGATGGCCCGCAGCCTCGCCTTCGTCGTCACCGGCGGCCAAGTGATCTCGGACCTGCCCGAGAGCTTCAAGTGGATCGGCAAGGAGCGGATCTTCAACATCCCGCTCCCCTTCGTCATCGCCATGGCGACCTACGCCGTCGGCTGGTTCGTCCTCACCCGCACCGCCTTCGGCAAGCGCGTCTACGCCGTCGGTGCCAACAGGATGGTCGCCACCCTTTCCGGCATTCGCGCCGACCGGGTGAAGATCCAGACGATGATGATCGTCGGCTTCACCGCGTCCTTCGCCGGCAACCTGCTGCTCGCCCGCATCGGCGCCATCCAGGCCGACACCGCCCGCGGCCTCGAATTCGAGGTGATCGCTGCCGTCGTCATCGGCGGCACCAGCCTCTATGGCGGGCAGGGCAACATCCTGCGCACCATCATCGGCGTCATCATCATCGCCCTCATCCGCAACTTCCTGAACCTGTCGCGGATCGACATCTTCTGGCAGGACTTCGCCACGGGTGCGATCATCATTGCCGCCGTACTGCTCGACGCGCTGCAGAAACGCGTGGGCCAACGCTGACGGGAGGAGAAACAATGGATCCCTTGGCAACGCGCACTTTGGGCAAGTCCGGCGTCGAGCTGACCCAGCTCGGTTTCGGCGGCGCACCTCTGGGCGATCTCTTCCTGAAGCTCAGCGAGGCCGAGGCGCAGGCCACGCTGCAGAAGGCCTGGGATCTCGGCATCCGCTACTACGACACGGCCCCCTGGTACGGACGCGGCCAGAGCGAGCACCGCTTCGGCCGCTTCCTTTACGAAAAGCCGCGCGGCGACTTCATCCTCTCGACCAAGGTCGGCCGCGTGCTGAAGGCGCCGCGCCATCCCGAGCGCTTCGACACCGGCTTCTGGGCCGGCGGCCTGCATTTCGACCACGTCCACGACTACAGCTACGACGGCATCATGCGGGCCTACGAGGACTGCCAGCAGCGCCTCGGCATGAACCGGATCGACCTCCTCGTCATCCACGACCTCGACTACTGGCACTTCGGTGTCGAGGCCAAGGTCGCGGCCTACCTCGCCCAGCTCACCACCAGCGGCTGGCGAGCCCTGGACAAGCTGCGCACCGCCGGACTGATCCGCGGCGTCGGTGCCGGCATCAACGAGCTCGGCATGATCCCCCGCTTCCTCGACCTCGTGGACCTCGACTTCTTCCTCCTCGCCCTGCGCTACACACTGATGGAGCACGACACGCTGGATACGGAGCTGCCCTACTGCCAGCGCCGCAATGTCGGCATCATCATCGGCGGGGTGTTCAGCTCGGGCATCACGGCGACGGGTGCCGTCCCCGGTGCCAAATACAATTATGCCGACGCCACGCCCGAGGTGATGGAGCGGGTGAAGCGGATCGAGGCCGTCTGCCGGAAGCACAATGTCGCCCTGCCCGCCGCCGCCCTGCAGTTCCCCTTCGGCCACCCCTGCATTACCTCGGTGATCCCGGGCGGCACCGAGCCCGGCCACGTCGCCGCCAATTTCGAGCACATGAAGGCGACGATCCCGCCGGACTTCTGGGCCGACCTCAAGCGTGAGGGCCTGATCCGCCAGGATGCGCCGGTGCCGGGAGCGTCCTCGTGACCGTCATCCAGCGCGTCGAGGTCCACGTCTTCACCTACGAGGTCCCCGACCTTGCCCTGCCGTCGCACGGCGCTTCGGGTGTCGGGAACCTCGTGGCGAAGAAGGGCGGCCGCATGCCCTGCACGCGCTACGCCGTGCGCATCGTCACCGACGACGGTGCCACCGGCGAGTACGTCACCCACTGGGTCGGCACCCCCTCCTCGCTCGGCCAGACGCTCATGCTGGCCCCGCACCTGCCGGGTCGCGATCCCGACACGCGTCAGGAGATCTACGACGACCTGAAGCGCGAGCTTCGGGCCTACGACCATATGGGCCACGGCCCCCTCGACAACGCGCTGTGGGACCTCGCCGGCAAGCGCCTCGGCACCTCGGTCGCCCGCCTGCTGGGCGGCTTCCGCACCCGCCTGCCGACCTACGCCAGCACCTACCACGCCCAGGACGAGCCCGGCGGTCTCGACACGCCTGAGGCCTTCGCCGCCTACGCCGTGGAGTGCAAGGAACGCGGCTTCGCCGGCTTCAAGATCCACGGCTGGCACGACGGCAACGCCCGCCGCGAGGCCGCGAACCTGCTCGGCGTCCGCAAGGCCGTCGGCGACGGCTGGCGGCTCATGATCGACCCCGCCTGCCAGCTCCGCACCTGGATGGACGCCCTCTATGTCGGCCGCGCCTGCGACGAGGCCCGCTACTTCTGGTACGAGGACCCCTACCGCGACGCCGGCGTCTCGGCGACCGGCCACCAGCGCCTGCGCGAGAAGATCACGACACCGATCCTCGTCAGCGAGCATGTCCGGGGCCTGGAGCAGAAGGCGTCCTTCATGATCGCCGGCGGCTGCGACATGATCCACGCCGATCCCGAGTACGACATGGGCATCACCGGTGCCCTGAAGATCGCCCATTTCTGCGAGGCGATGGGGCTCGACGTGCAGTACCACGCCTGCGGCCCGGCGCACCGTGCGGTCATGGCGGCGACCCACAACACGCACATGTACGAGATGGCACTCGTCGGCCCCGGCATGCCCAACGCCGTGCCCCCGGTCTACACCTGCGGCTACAGCGACCAGCCGGATGCCATAGGTGCCGACGGCTGCGTGCCCGTCCCCGACGGTCCGGGCCTCGGCGTCACCTACGACTGGGACTTCATCGAGCGCCGCCGTACCCAGCACCACGTCTTCAAGCGGGGCTGAGCCGATGCCGAAGATCGCCGATCCGCACCATCATCTGTGGGAGCGGTCCGCCCGCCCCTATCCCTGGCTGGCCGAGCCCACGGTCTCGGCACTCATCGGCGACACGACGCCTCTCTGCCGCGACTATCTCCTGCCCGACTACAGGGCCGACGCGTCGGGCGTCGACCTCGTGAAGTCCGTCCACCTCCAGGCCGAGATCGCGCACGACCTCTCCGTCGAGGAGACGGCCTGGCTGCAGTCGGTGGCCGACGCGCCGGGCTCCGGCGGCTTTCCGCACGGCATCGTCGGCTTCGCCGATCTCTCGGCTCCCGACGTGTCCGCCACCCTCGACCGCCATGCGAGCCACCGCAACTTCCGCGGCATCCGGCAGATCCTGAACCGGCATCCGAACAAGGCCCTCGCCTTCACCGAGCGCGACTTCATGAAGGAGGAGGCCTGGAACCGCGGCCTCGCCGATCTCGGCCGGCGCGGCTTCTCCTTCGACCTGCAGGTCTACCCGCCGCAACTCGTCGACGCCGCGCAGATGGCCCGCCGGCACAAGGACATGCTGTTCGTCCTGAACCACACCGGCATGCCGCAGGACCGCAGCCCCGCCGGCCTCGAAACCTGGCGCAAGGGCATGGAGATCCTGGCCGGCTGCCCCAACGTCGCGGTCAAGATCTCGGGCCTCGGCATGACCGACCACCACTGGACGGTGGACTCGATCAAGCCCTTCGTCATGCGGACCCTTGACCTGTTCGGCGTCGAGCGCTGCATGTTCGCCAGCAACTTCCCGGTCGACAAGCTCTTCGGCGACTACACGACCCTCTGGACCGCGTTCGACACCCTGACCGAGGGCTTCTCCCCGGCCGAGCGGGAAGCGCTCTTCCACGACAACGCCGTCCACTTCTACCGACTCTAGCCGCATCCGCGGTTCACTGATCCTTAACCAAGATACGTCTTTATGGGCCTCGCCCGGTGCAGCCGGACACGGCGCCGCCGCAGCGCGAGGTGACATCCATGAGTCCCTGGCCGACCACCGACCCCGCCCCGGATCGCTCATGGATGGATTCTGTCCGTACTTTCGTTCATATTAACCCTATTGATCTTGTAGCCTTATAGGGCCACACTCTGTTCACACCGCCAAGAGCACCGCGATGGAAGGAGATGCCGGCATGACCATCCCTCGGCTCCCAGCGATCCCGGTCGTTGCGCCCCCCAGCCCGTCGATGGCTCTCGTCCGGGCAACAGGGCTCGTCGGCGACAACGACGGCGTGCCCTGCAGCATGATCGAGGCGATTTTCGGCGGCCCGCACGAGGTATCTGCGATGCGCCCGGTGTTGCGGACGACGTCCTACGACCGGTTCGCCGCCATGCCCTGGCTCGTCGGTGTGGCGGTGCTCGCCACGGCCCTCTGGGTCGGCGCCTGATCGGCGCGCAGCGCGCCGCTTGCTTATCGCTCTGGTTCGCCACGGCAGCGGCTCGGCGAAGCGTGTACCGAGCGTCGACCTGCCGGACAGCGTTCTCCCGCTCAGATGGCCTCGGTTCCGGCGCCGTTTGCCGCGATCAGCCGGCGCAGGGTCTCGGCACCCTCGCGATAGCTGGCCGCCCGCCGCTCCATCCATTCGGCGCCGCGGGCATTGCCCGTGTGGCGATTCTCTTGCGCGATGCGTTGGGCCAGCAGGGCCTGCTCCACCTGCGTCCGCATGGCGTCGTAGAGTGCTCGCTCCAGCACCTCGTCCTGGGCCGCGCGCAGCGAGTCGGTGCCGAAGGCGTGGCCCGTATGGCAGCGGTAGCGCAGGGCACCGTTTTCCTCGATCTCGTAGATCACGCCGTGGCAGTCGGGGCAGGTGAGCGGCGAGAGCCGGCCGAGCTTCCCGGCGCTATCACCGACGTCCATCGCAGGGATCATGGCTTCGAGCCTCACATCGTCGGGTGGGTCCATGGCCGGCGGTCGCGGCTGCCGGACCAGTTCGACCAGCAAGGCCGGCATCTCGCGCACCGGGAGGATCTGATCGACGTTACCGCGCCGCAGCGCGTTGCTCGGCATCTCGGGAAACTCGGCGTCCTCGGGTGCCTGGACGATCGCGAGGCCGCCGCAGCGCCGGATGGCGAGGAGACCCGAGGCGCCGTCGTCGAGCATCCCGCTCAGCACGATGCCGATGACCCGCGTCGAGCAGCTGGCTGCCGCCGAGCGGAACAGCGGGTCGATGGCGGGACGCGACCGGTTCTCCCGCGGGCCGCGGCGGACATGGATATGGTCGCGGCCGACGAGAAGGTGTCGGTCCGCCGGCGAAACATAGATGCGACCATGCCGGAAGATCTGACCTTCTTCGGCCGTCTCCGCGGGGAGCGGTCCGACGGCGTCGAGCAGCTCCGCCAGCAGGCTCGGCTCCTCCTCGCCGCGATGCACGACGACGAACACCGCGGCCGGAAGGTTGCCCGGCAGCCCGCCCAAGAGCTTGCGTAGCGCGCCCAGCCCGCCGGCCGACGCGCCGATGACGATCACGTCGCGATTGTCCATTCCGGCTCCGCGGGGGTTCATCGTCCGGGACGGCCCGGCGCGCACTCGGCAGAGTCCCCCACATCCGCGAGGTCAGGCAGGGTCGCACGCAGCGCCGTCACCATCGCTAGCATCTGCTCCGGCAGGCACGGTTTGCGGCAGATGGGCCGGTCGCGGAACCGCGGCGGGAGATCGGACGCGGCGTACCCGGTCACGAATAGAAACGGGACCCCCCGGTCACTTAGCATGTCCGCCAGCGGGTAGACGAGCGTGCCGGCGAGATTGACGTCGAGCACCGCGACGTCGACCTGCTCGCGCTCGATGGCACGCATTCCGGCATCGACGGAGGGAAAGGGCCCGACCACCGCATAGCCGCCTGAAAGGAGACAGCGTTGCAGGTCAAAGGCGATAAAGGCGTCGTCCTCGACCATGAGCACCCGGGCGACTCTGCCTGCCGGCGACATCGCTACGATCCCTGGCTTGCGGCCTCAGGCCAGCAGGGTGGGTGTCCACGGTATCGAGGCCCGGACCAGGAGCCCCTCTGGTCGGAACACCACCTCGGGCTTTCCGCTCAGCTCGTGACGCAACTGCTGGTCGACAAGAGCCGAACCGAAGCCCTCGGTCTTTGGTTCCTCCACCTTGGGTCCGCCAGTCTCCTCCCAGCAGATCGCGAGATGCCTGCCGTCGCCGCGCTCTTCGATCCGCCAGTCGAAGCGCACCCTGCCGTCGGGCACCGACAGGGATCCATACTTCATGGCGTTGGTCGCCAGCTCGTGCAGTACCATGCCGAGTGCGACCGCCGCCTTCGGCCGCAGCAGCACGCGCGGGCCGGCGCAGGTGATACGACCCTCCTTGCCGTCACCGTGGGTGGCCAGCGCCTCGGCCGCGAGCTCCTGCAGCAGCACGTCGCCCCACTCCTCGCGGGCGATGAGGCCATAGGCCCGGCTCATCGTCTCGATCCGCCCCACGAACGCCTGCGTGAACGCCTCCAGGTCGGCTGAGCGGACCAGCGTCTGGCGCGCGATCGCGAGCACGACGGCCAGCAGGTTGCGCACCCGGTGGTTCAGCTCCTGGACGAGGGTGCGTTGGTGGCGTTCGGCCTCGACGAGCGTGGTCGTGTCGATGCAGGTGACGACGACGCCGTCGTTCAGGGTGTTGTCGACGCGATAGGGCAGGATGCGGAGCAGATAGTGCTTGCTGTCGTCGCGGAGGCTGACCTGGCGCTCGAGCGGCTTTCCCGAAGCCAGCACGCTCGCCAGATCGTCGAGGAGCGACGGATGGTCGAGATGGCTCCTGATGTCCGCCAGCGGCCGACCCCGATCCGTGGCGATCAGGCTGAACAGCTCGGTGCACGCGGGCGTGAAGCTGCGGATCATGAGATCCTTGTCGAGAAAGACGATCGCGATCTGCGTCGCCTCGAACAGGTTGCGCAGATCGTTGTTGGCGTGGTCCAGCGCCTCGATCTTGTGTCCCAGCTCGTTGTTGACCGTCTGCAGCTCCTCGTTGACGGACTGCGTCTCCTCCTTGCTGGTCTCCAGCTCCTCGTTGGTCGACTGCAGCTCCTCGTTCAGCGAGACCAGTTCCTCGTTGGCCGAGCGCACCTCCTCGATCGCGGTCTCGTACTCCTCGATCGTCGACTGCAGGTGCTCGCGCGTGTCCCGCAGCTCGCGCTCCAGCTGCTCGACGTTCACCTCCTGGCCGCCGGGAAGCTTCTGTTTCACCGCCTCCTGCGGCCCCAAGAGCGGTCCAAGATCGTTGAACAGGACGAGGAACAAGGGCTCGCCCTTGCGGCCGGCGAACGGTGCCACGGTGAGGGTGACCACCTGGACGTAGCCGTCCTCGATCTCGACCGTGATATGCCGGCGGATGGCGGCGTGCCCGGTCTCGCCCGCCTCTTGCAGGGCGGAGCGCAACTCCAGCCGCAGGCCCTTGCGCGCCATCAACAGCAGCTGGTTGCTCGGCTGGCCCGCCGGCAGTTCCAGATATTTGCCCGTGCGGGGCGACTGGAAGACAACGTCTCCCTGGTGGTCGACGACCACGTGGGCCGGGGCGAACCGCTCCAGCACCTCGGCCTCGACCGCCCGACGCAGCGCGAGCGTGGCCGTCGTCGAGTCCTGCGCGCTCTCCGCGATCGTGATCCCGCCGCGGCCCGCCCCCGGCGCCAGTAGCGGGAACTCCAGGGCCGTGCCCGTGGAGTCGTTGCGACGGAACAGGCGGTGCTTGCGATCGAGTGGTGTGAACAGGTCTGCCTGCTGGCTGACGTTCTCCGCCGAGCCCAGGAACAGGAATCCGCCCGGGCGCAGGGCGTAGTGGAACATCGGCAGGACCCGCGACTGCAGATCGGCGCCGAGATAGATCAAGAGGTTGCGGCACGAGATCAGGTCGATCCGGCTGAACGGCGGGTCGCGGATCAGATTGTGCTGCGAAAAGATGCACATATCGCGCACCGGCTTCGCCACCAGGAACGCGCCGGTGCCGTCGTCGGTGAAGAAGCGGCGCCGGCGGGATTCGCTGATCCCGTCCAGCAGCCCACCGGGAAAGCGGCCGCTCCGGGCGACCTCCAGCGCCTGGGCGTCGATGTCCGAGGCGAAGATCTGCACCTTCGGCGGTGCGCGCAGCTTGTCCATGCGCTCGCGCAGCAGGATGGCGATCGAGTAGGCCTCCTCGCCCGTGGAGCAGCCGGGCACCCAGACGCGGACGGAATCGTGCCCCGTCTTGCCTTCGAAAAGTTGCGGCACGACCGACTGCTCCAGCGACTCGAACGATTCGTCGTCGCGGAAGAACGAGGTCACGTTGATCAGGAGGTCGCGGAACAGCGCGGTAACCTCGGACGGGTCCTCCCGCAGCCGCTCGATGAATGCTTCGACTGAGGTGAGTTGCAGCACCTGCATCCGGCGCTGCACGCGCCGCAGGAAGGTCCGGTCCTTGTAACCGGAGAAGTCGTGACCGATCTGGTCACTCAGGATCTCGCAGATGGTGCGCCGCGCCTCCTCGGCCGTTTGCGGCGGTGCGGCGCTGGGCTCCGGCGGCAGGAGCAGGCGGTCGAGCCGGCCGAAGTCCCTGGCATAGGCGACGAGCTTCTGGGCGATACCCTCGGCCGGCAGGATGAGATCGACGAGCCCGGTGGAGATGGCCGAAGTCGGCATGCCGTCATAGCGCGGCATGCCGTGGTCCGAGCCCTGGGCGATGGTGAGACCGCCCGCCTCCTTCACGGCCTTGAGGCCGAGCGTGCCGTCGGTCCCGGTTCCGGAAAGGATGATGGCGATCGAGCGGTGACCGCAATCTTCGGCGAGGCTGGCGAGGAAGGTGTCGATCGCGCGCCTCGCGGAGTCCTTCGACCCGGCAGGTCGAACGCGGAGCTTGCCCCCCTCCAGCGTGAGCAGCGCGTCGGGCACCGTTACATAGGTGTGATCCCGCTCGAGAGCCATGCCGTCTTCGGCACGCAGGACCGGCATCTTCGTGACGCGGCCCAGGATCTCGACCATCAGGCTTTCGCGGCCGGCGGCCAGATGAGGCACGATGACCAACGCCAGCCCGGGATCGGCGGGCATGGTCCGGAACATCGATTCCAACGCCTCGACCCCGCCCGCCGATGCCCCTATGCCGGCGACGAGAAGGTCGTCGTTCTTCTCGTTTTTCAAGAGTCTCCTCCCCCGACGCAACGCAATTCAGCGGCAACCGGCGCGCGGCCTAGGCATATCTTAATAGCCTGATAGAGCACTGCCAATTTCCATTGGCAACGGCGCAGATCAGCGTCGGTTCATCACCATCCGTGACTACCGGCCGTAGCGGATCCCGGGCTCTGTCGAGGATCGGGGTGCGACTCAGATCTGCGGCTCGACCAGCCGGTCGCGGTCGCGTAGCGCCGGGAAGGCCCAGCTCCACAAAGCGGCGACTCCCAGCGTCCCGAAGCCGCCCAGCACCACGGCGGCGACCGTCCCGACCAGCGAGGCCAGCACGCCCGACTCGAACTCGCCGAGTTCGTTCGAGGCGCCGATGAAGACGGCGTTCACCGCCGCCACCCGCCCGCGCATCGCATCCGGCGTGTCGAGCTGGACCAGCGTCTGGCGCACATAGACGCTGATCATGTCCGACGCCCCCATGACGTAGAGGAACGCCATCGAGAGCGGCAGGCTGGCCGACAGGCCGAAGCCGATGGTGCCGATGCCGAAGATCGCCACCGCCTGCAGCATCCGCCTGCCGCTGTGCCGCTGCAGCGGCCGGTGTGCGAGCAGCAGCGCCATGCACACGGCACCCGCCGCAGGCATGCTGCGCAGCAGACCCAGCCCCCAGGGCCCGACCTGCAGGATGTCGCGGGCGTAGATCGGCATCAGTGCGGTCGCCCCGCCCAGCAGCACCGCGAAGAGATCGAGCGAGATCGCCCCCAGGATGGCCGGCCGCGAGCGGATGAAGACGATGCCGGCGACGAGGTTGGTCCAGCTCGCCTTCTCGCGCCGTACCGCCTGGTCGCGGTGGCGGATCAGCATCATCAGCAGCGTCGTGACGAGCAGGCAGACCGTCGAGGTCGCGAACACGGCCGTGCTGCCGAAAGCGTAGAGGATGCCGCCGAGTGCCGGCCCCGCCACCGTTGCCGTCTGGAAGGCCGAGGAGTTCCAGGCGATCGCGTTCGGGAAGTCCGCGGCGGGGACGAGGTTCGGCACCAGCGCCTGCCCCGCCGGATTGGCGAAGGCCCGCGCCGAGCCGAACAGGATCACCAGCGCATAGATCGGCCACACCGTCGTGCTGCCGATCCAGGAATGCACCGCCAGCCCGGCCGAGGCGGCCGTCGTCACCAGATAGCAGACGATGAGCACGAGCCGCCGGTCGAACCGGTCGGCGACGTGCCCTGTCACCAGCGCCAGGCACACCGCCGGCATGAACGCCGCCAGCCCGATCAGCCCCAGCGCCAGCGGGTTGCGCGTCAGCTCGTAGACCAGCCACCCGACGCCGATGTTCTGCACCTGGATCGCCAGCGCGGAGAAGAACCGCCCCGACACGTAGCGCACGAAGTCCGGATGCCGGAACGCCGCCCACCCGCCGGCCGAACTACCCGTCGTCACTGTCGCCATCGAACGCTACTATCTCCGAAGCGGCCCGGGGTTCCCTCGCCTCAGCCCGCCTTGTGGATCGGGTCCACCCAGTAGACCTCCTCCGGCTTCTCGACCGGCTCGACGTCGGTGATGTTCACGACGACCGCCTCGTTGTCCGAGCGGACGAGCACGCACTCCAGGGGCTCGTCCGGGCTCGCATTGATCTCCTGGTGCGGCACGAAGGGCGGCACGTAGATGAAATCGCCGGGCCCCGCCTCGGCCACGAACTCCAGCCGCGAGCCCCAACGCATCCGCGCCTTCCCGCGCACGACGTAGATCACGCTCTCCAGCTCGCCGTGATGGTGCACGCCCGTCTTCGCGTTGGGCTGGATCGCCACCGTCCCGGCCCAGATCTTCTGGGCACCCACCCGCGCCGCATTGACCGCCGCCTGCCGGAACATGCCGGGCGTCTGCGCGGTGTTCGGATCGAGCCGGTCGCCCTTGATCACCTTCACCCCGTGTTCGCGCCAATCATGCTCGTCCTGCCTGTCCGTCATGCCTCGTCTCCCGTGCCCTGCGCCGGCCTCGCCACCAAACTGTCATACGCCGCGACTAGACCGCCGGGCAGATGGCTCGCCCGCCACCCAACAACGCCGAAGGTCCCACATGAGTCGGTCAGCGCTGATTGCCACCACCGCCCTGCTCACGGTTTTCGCCGCAGCAGCCCGGGCCGCCGATGCCCCCGTTTTCACGGCCGTGCCGGCGCCGGCCGACGATGCGGCGAAGCGGGAGGTGATCGCCAGCCCCGACGTCACGGTGGACGGCAGCAAGGCGGCGATCGGCTACCAGACCATCCTGCGCACGGGCCAGAAGGTGGGCTCCGGCGTGTTCGGCCAGATCCTGGACGTCAAGGGCCAGCCGATCCTCGGCAAGGACGGGGCGCCGATGGTCTCGCCGTCCACCGACTTCTCCTCGCTCCTGCAAAAAGACGGCAAGCTCTACATCGTCTCCCACTTCGAGACCCGCCCCGCCGCCGTCTACGTCACCGAAGTCGAGCAGGCCGACGACGGCAAGCTGATCGCACTCGACACGCAGCCGGTCGACTTCTCCGCCGACTGGGGCCTGTGGGTCCCCTGCGCCGGCTCCGTCACCCCCTGGGGCACGCATCTGGGCTCGGAGGAGTACGAGCCCGACGCCGCCAAGGTGGCCGCCGCCGCGTCCGTCGAGGAGCTGCAGAAGCTCGAGGAGGACCCGACGGCGATGGCGATGTATTTCGGCTTCGATCCGGGAAAGGACGACGTCACCGCCTTCCACAAGGTCTTCAATCCGTACGCCTACGGCTACATCACCGAGATCGGCCTCGGCGACGGCGGCAAGGCGACGGGCGGCAAGCATTACGCGATGGGCCGCTTCGCCCACGAGCTCGGCATCGTCCTGCCCGACCGGAAGACTGTCTACCTGACCGACGACGGCACCAATGTCGGCCTCTACCGCTTCGTGGCCGACGAGGCCGGCAAGCTCGATGCCGGCACGCTCTATGCCGCGAAGTGGACGCAGACCGGTGCCGAGAACGGCGGTGCCGCCGACATCTCCTGGATCGACCTCGGCCACGCCGACAGTGCGGCGGTGAAGAAGCTCGTTGCCGAAGGCACCAGGTTCGCCGACATCTTCGACACGGCCGCCATGGCCGATGACGGCACCTGCCCCGAGGGCTTCGGCGGCTCGGTCGCGAATGGTGTCCGCGAGTGCCTGAAGGTCAAGGACGGCATGGACCTCGCCGCCTCCCGGCTCGAGACCCGCCGCTACGCCGCGCTGAAGGGTGCCACCGTCGAGCTGCGCAAGGAGGAAGGGATCACCTACGATCCCGACCACAACCGCCTCTATGTCGCCATCTCCGAGATCTCCAACGGCATGGAAGACAAGGCCTCCAAGGGCAAGGAGAGTGCCAAGTACGATGTCGGCGGCTCCAACGACATCAAGCTCGCCTACAATCCCTGCGGCGGCGTCTATTCGCTCGACCTCGATGAGGACCATGTCGCCACGACCATGAAGGCGGTCATCGTCGGCAAGCCGCACAAATACGCCGACGGCGAGGCCTGGGCCGGCAATACCTGCGATATCGACGGCTTGGCCAACCCCGACAACATCTCCTACCTGCCGGGCCGCGACACGCTGTTCATCGGCGAGGACACGGGCACCGGCCACCAGAACGACGCCGTCTGGGCGCTCAACCTGACGAGCGGCAATCTCACCCGCATCCTGACCACGCCCTACGGGGCGGAGACCACCTCGGTCTATGCCTATCCGAACGTGAACGGCCACGGTTACCTGATGGCCGTCGTCCAGCACCCCTACGGCGAGTCCGACGAGGACAAGCTGCAGAGCCCCGACCAGGCCCAGGCCTATCTGGGGTATGTCGGCCCGCTGCCGAAGCTCGACTGATCGTCTCTATCCGCGCAGACGGGGCGGGCAGTAGCTCGCCCCGTTTCGATTCCGAATGAAGGTGGATCGGGATGAAGAGCGCACGTGGTGCGGCCGTTGCCCTGCTGGTCGGAACGGGCTTGGCGACGGCGAGCTATGCCGGCTCCCTGACCTCCCTCGTCCCGGCCAATCCCTTCGCCTACATCCCGCCGCAATGCTGGACCAAGACCCGCGACCTCGAAGGCGGCGTCCACAATCCCTGCTACACCTGCCACGTCGCGGCGAAGGAGCCGAACTACGTCCACGACGAGGATCTCCAGCTCGCCTACTCCTTCGCCGACAGTGCCGCCGTCAATCCGTGGACGAACCTCTTCGAGGACCGCCGTGCCGACATCGCAGCGATCACGGACGAGGCCGTTCTCGACTATGTCCGCACCGGTAACTACCGCGACGCCTCGGGTAACGCCCCGCTCGTCGACAGGCTGAAGGCCCTCCCACGCGAGTGGGACGTCGACGGCGACGGCAAATGGGCCGGCTATGTGCCCGACGTCAGGTTCGACTTCGATGCCGATGGCTACGACCGCGATCCCGCGGGCAACCGCACCGGCTGGCGCGCCTTCGCCTACCGCCCGCTGCCGGGTGCCTTCTGGCCGACCAACGGCTCGGCCGACGATGTCGCCATCCGCCTGCCGGCCGCCTTCCGCGAGCGCGCCGACGGCACGCCCGACGACGCGATCTACGGCATCAACCTCGCCATCCTCGAAAGCCTGATCACCGAGAAGGACGTCCCGCTCCCGCCGACCGACGAGCGCGTCCTGGGCGTCGATCTCGACCGCGACGGCACGCTCGGCATCGCCACCAAGGTCGTCTTCGCCTTCGACCCGCGCAACGGCATCAACATGAGCTGGGTCGGCCGCGCCCGGGACGAGCAGGCCGCCGGCCGCCTCCATCTGGCGGCCCTGCTTTTCCCGGAGGGTACCGAATTCGTCCACTCCGTCCGCTACCTCGACGTCGCCACTGATGGCACGGTCCACGCCGCTCCGCGCCTGAAGGAGCTTCGCTACATGAAGAAGACGGGCTGGCGCAGCTACACGACCCTGCTCCAGGAGGCGCAGCGGGAGACCAAGGAGGCCGCCGGCAACCCCGACGAGCCCGAGCGCTTCTTCGGCGACGTCGAGCGCGGCATCTCGAACGGCAAGGGCTGGAAGCTGCAGGGCTTCATCGAGGCGGCCGACGGCAGCCTGCGTCCGCAGACCTATGAGGAGAGCCTCACCTGCGTCGGCTGCCACGGTGCCATCGGCCGCAACACCGACAGCGTCGTCTCATTCCCCCGCAAGCTGCCGGCCACCACCATCGCCGGCACCTGGTACCACTGGAACCCGTCAGAGACCGTCGGCATGCTGGCCGACGACGGCTCTTATGCCGAGTATCTCAGGCGCAACCTCGCCGCCGACGAGTTCCGCGCCAACACCGAAGCCTTCGGCCGCTTCCTCGACGGCGACGGCGCCCTCGATCCCGCAAAGATGGCGACCCTTGCCACCAGCGTCGCCCGCCTCACCGACCCCTCGCCCGAGCGCGCTTTGGCCCTGAACAAGGCCTACTGGCTCATCGTCCAGGACCAGAGCTTCACCAAGGGCCGCCTGCCCGTCCTCCACCCGCTCGACGCCACCGTCCACCGCGAGGTCGAGCCCGAGACCCCGACCGGCATCGAAGAGCCCGTGCGGGCGTACTGAGGGCGCCTAGAGGATGAAGTCGCCGGCCACCCACTGGCCCGGCGTGGCGCTGCCGTCCTGGACGTGGATCTCCATCTCGGGGGCGGTGCTGCCCGACAGGTTCACCTGCACGATCGTGTCCGACCCGCTGGCCAGGACGCGGACCTGCCCGACACCGGTGAAGGCGCCGGTACCCTTGAAGCTCAGCGTGCCCGAGTAGACGTCGGCGAGATCGATCCGGTCGCCGGCCGTGGCCCCCACGCCGGTGAAGTCGGTGATCCAGTCGGCGTTGGCGCCCACGGCGCTGTCGGCCGCCGTGTTGAAGTCGAACAGGTCGTTGCCGGCATTGCCCTTCAGCATGTCGTGGCCGAGGCCGCCGGTCAGCATGTTCGCCCCGCTGTTGCCGACGAGGCTGTCGGCGAGTGGGGTGCCGATCAGGTTCTCGATGGCGAGCAGCGTGTCCTTGCCGGCACCGCCGGTGTCCTGGGCGTGGGTGATGGCGAGGCTCACCTGTACGCCCGCACCGGTGACGTCGGCATAGCTCGCGGTGTCGGTCCCGGCGCCGCCGTCCAGCCGGTCGTCGCCGGTGAAGCCCCAGAGTGTGTCGTTGCCGTCCTGGCCCTGCAGGTCGTCGTTGCCTGCGGCCCCGTAGAGCTTGTCGGCTCCGGCCCCGCCCTGCAGGACATTGTTCCCGCCATCCCCGCCGAGGCTGTCGTTGTACGCCCCGCCGGTGAGGTTCTCGATCCCGAACAGCCGGTCCTGGCCCAGGGCCCCCTGCGAGCCGCCGTTCGGCAGGCTCACCTGCACCGCACCGGTCGCATCGGCATAGACCGCCGTATCCCGGCCGGCGCCGCCGTCGAGGCGGTCGTTGCCGAGACTGCCCCAGAGCTGGTCGTCGCCGGCCCCGCCCTGCAGCCGGTCGTCGCCCGCCTCACCGTAGAGCTTGTCGTTGCCGCCCATGCCGGCAATCGCGTTGCTCCGGTCGTCGCCCCCGAGGCTGTCGTTGCCGGCCCCGCCCACCACGTTCTCGATCGAGACCAGCGTGTCGTGCCCCAGCGCCCCGCCCGCGGTCCCGTTCTTCAGCGACACCTGGACGGCAGCGGTGGCATCCCGCCAGCTCGCCGTGTCATTCCCCGTCCCGCCATCGAGCCGGTCGTCGCCGAGCCCGCCCTGCAGCGTGTCGCCACCGGCCTCGCCCCTCAGCGTGTCGTTGCCGGCGAAACCCAGCAGGAGATCGTTGCCCGCCTTGCCGGCCAGGGTGTTCGCGGCCGCGGTCCCGCTCAGCACGTCGTTGCCGTCGGTCGCCACCTTCGAAACGTGTGTCTGATTCAGTTCGTAGGCGCCGATGTCCGGATTGCTTGTGCCGGGTTGCGGCCGCGCCACGCCGCGCTGGTCGACCTCGCCCGAGGACGCCGGATCCGCGCCGGACAGAGCCGGATTGTCCAAGGCATCGCGCAACGGCACCACCCAGGTGCCGTTGCTCAGGACCGGCTTGCCGCCACCCGTCTCGGGATCGAGGTTCGCGAATATCAGGGCGGGGCCGACGTTCACAACATCTCCCGCCACTGCACCGGGACTTACGGAACCTAGTATATTGTGGCCGTTTGAGATCCATTCCTTAGCTACAGATCCGCTATCGATTGAATAGATGTCCTGATTGAGTGGACTGGCGTCCTTGTTTCCAACAATGATGCTGTTGTTTATATTCATCTCCTCCTTGTATCCTGCTATCCCACCCGTTCCAGCGTTGTAGTAGTGATGCGCGCAATAGGCTGCATTTGCCGTCACCGTCGTTGATACCATATCCAGGGCGCCGTCCGTGGCGAAGATCGCCCCACCGTCCCCGCCAATGTAATAGCCAGCTGAGGTATTTGCGCTGATCGTTGAGTTGCTGATACTGAGCTGGCCCCCGCTTTGCGCGATTCCTCCTCCGTACAATGCAGCATTCCCTGATATCGCCGTTCCAGCAATGGCCGACGTGCAATTCTGGAGCGCGATGCCACCGCCCCATCCCGTGTCCCAGCCACTTTGGTGGACGTTGCCTGCAATGATCGAATCGTGGATTTCCACAATAGCACCACGCGCAGCAAGTCCAGCGCCGATGCTATCGGGAAAGTCCGTGTCGTCGCCCGAGTACAAGACACCCTTGGTGATCGTAGATCTTTCTATATCGACATGGCTGCTTGCACCAACATAGATGTTGCCGCCCGCGATCGTGTTCGAGTCCGGCGTGCTGCGACTGCGGTTGTCCGTAACGACGCAATCCGTAAGGGTGACCGTGCAATCCGTTCCGATGCGAACGCCGCCACCATTCTCCCCATGTACCTCGCCGCCGGTCAGCGTCATCCCGTCGACCGTCGCGACCGCGGCCGCTCCGGCGATGTCCAGCACACGGCTGGCCCGGCCAGCATCTATGGTGACGCCTAGACCATCGTTATCCGGGTCGCCTCGAACCGTAACGTCGCTGCTGATTTCCAACTGCCCTTGCGCCAGCACGAGCGTCTTGCCCTCCAGCGCGGCAGCGAAGGTCACCGTGTCCGCATCGGGGTTCGCATTCGCCGCCGCCAGCGCTTCCCGCAGGCTGAGCTTACCGTCGCCCGGATCGATCGAATCGTCGAATGTGGTGACCGTAAACGTCGCCATGCCGGGTCTCCAGCGGCCCGCAAATGACGGGCCGTGAATATGCAGGATTTCTGTAGCACCACCGGACGTTCCGGGCATTGATCTGGATCAAGCGGGCCCGGTCCGGGATGCGACAATCCCGTTGTCGCCCGTGGCGCAGGGCCTTAGGTTCCGCGGCGACAGCGGCCCGGCATGCGGCCGCGCGTGAAGCAAAGGCCAGGGAGGCTGAAGATGGTCGTAGGACGGGGTAGGATTCCGGCCGCGCTGACGGGCATGGCGGTGGCGGCGTTCGTCGCCGGTGCGGCGGCGGCACAGGACAAGCCGTTCGAGGGCGTCACGGTCAACGTCATCACGCAGACGGGTGCGATCCAGGAGCCGCTGCAGCGCCGCGCCCCCGAGTTCGAGGCGAAGACGGGGGCGAAGATCAACGTGATCGCCGTCCCCTTCTCCGATCTCTACCAGAAGATCCTGACCGACTGGGCCGCCGGTACCAATTCCGTCGACGCCGCCGTCTTCGCCCCCCAGTGGATGGTCGACTACATCGCCGGCAACTACCTGGAAGACCTGACGCCGCGCATCGACGCCGACAAGGACATCCAGCAGGACGACGTCGGCGCCTTCTTCCGTGACTTCTCCGAGAAGTACAACGGGAAGGCCTACATGGTTACGCTCGATGGCGACTTCCACATGATGTACTATCGGAAGGACGTCCTCGACGCCGCCGGGCTCAAGGTGCCGACCACCTGGGACGAGTATCTCGAAGTCGCCAAGGCCGTGCACGGCCAGGACATGAACGGCGACGGCACGCCGGACTTCGGCTCCTGCATCGCCAAGAAGCGCAACGCGCAGAGCTACTGGTTCGTGACCGACGTCGTCGGCTCGATGACGCAGTCCAAGGGGACGAGCCAGGGTGCCTTCTTCAACACCGCCGACATGACCCCGCTCGTCGACAACGAGGCCTTCCGCAAGTCGCTGGAGTTCCTCAAGGAGTCGACGAAGTACGGCCCGCCGGACGAGCTGAACCTCGACGTTTCCGACACCCGCCCGCTGTTCGCGTCCGGCCGCTGCGCCCTGAACCTCGACTGGGGCGACGTCGGTACCATCTCGATCGATCCCAAGCAGTCCAAGGTGCAGGGCAAGTGGGGTGCCGCGATCATGCCGGGCTCCAAGGAGGTCCTGAACTGGGAGACGGGCAAGCTCGAGGCCTGCTCCGCCACCAACTGCCCCTACGCGATCGACGGCGTGAACCACGCCCCCTTCGCGGCCTTCGGCGGCTGGGGTGGCGGCATCAACGCGGCGGCGGATCCGAAGGTGAAGGACGCGGCCTACGCCTACTTCTCGTTCATGACGCAGCCGGCGCAGTCCAACTCGGACGTCACCATCGGCGGCACCGGCTTCAACCCCTACCGGACCTCGCAGCTCTCCTACAGTGATCTGTGGAAGCAGGCCGGCATGAGCGAAGAGGAGGCCAAGGTCTATCTCGGCGCCATCAATGCCAGCATGAACAGCCCCAACATGATCCTCGATCTGCGCATCCCGCAGAACCAGAAGTACCAGCAGGTGGTGCTCGACGAGGCGATCTCGCGCTTCCTCTCGGGCGAGATCGACGAGGACGCCACCGTGAAGGCGGTCGCCGACGGCTGGAGCGAGCTCAACGAGGAGATCGGCAAGGACGACCAGCTGGCCTTCTACCGCAACACCATCGGCGCGAAGTGATCCGCGTACAGTGATCGACAACCCGGCGCCGACCCTCGGGGCGGTGCCGGGCTCTGCCTCTCGTCCCCAGTCGGGCCCAGGATGAACGCGACCGCCACAGCCGATGCCGTGCTGGACGCCGCCCACCGCCCCGGCTGGGCCGAGCGGATCGACCATTATTCCGGCCGGCTCATGGTCCTGCCGGCGGTCATCGTGCTGCTCTGCTTCGCGATCTTCCCGCTCATCATCTCGGCCTATCTGGCCCTCTCGCGCTTCGCGCTGGCGCCGGGCGGCTTCACGCTGAAGTTCATCGGCCTCACCAACTTCAAGAAGCTGCTCTCGGGCTCGCAGCAGTACCATCTGCTGGGCACCTTCGGTGAACTGGGCGCCGTGCGTTGGGCCGTCCTGATCCTGGTCGCCGCCGGCCTGCTCTATCTGCTCTCCCGCTACTTCCGAGGGGGGCGACCGACCGTCATGGGCACCATCGGCCGCCTCCTCGCGGTCGCGACGTTCTTCGGCTTCGCACTCGTCGCCGTGCTCGGCACCTCACCCGGCGGCGTGCCCGGCACCGTCGTCAACACGCTGCTCTACGTCGTCGTCGGCGTCACGGTGCAGTTCCTGCTGGGCCTGGGCCTGGCTCTCCTCTGCGGCCAGCCCATCCGCGGCCGCAACTTCTTCCGCGTCCTCTTCTTCATCCCGCTCATGGTGACCCCGGTCGGCATCGCCTACACCTTCCGCATGCTGGCCGACATGCAGAAGGGGCCCTTCGCCCCCTTGCTGCGCACCTTCGGCATCTCGGAATGGTCCTGGGCCACCGAGGCCTGGTCCGCCCGCCTCATGGTCCTGATCGGCGACACCTGGCAGTGGACGCCCTTCATGTTCATCGTGCTCCTGGCGGCGATCGAGAACCAGCCGCGCGACCAGGTCGAGGCCGCCCGCCTCGATGGTGCGAGCGGCTTCCAGATCTTCCGCGACATCACCTGGCCGGCCATCGCCCCCGTCGCCGCCACGGTCGTGCTGATCCGCCTCATCGAGGCGTTCAAGATCATCGACCTGCCCAACGTGCTCACCGGCGGCGGCCCCGGCCTCGCCACCGAGTCGATGACGCTCCACGCCTTCATCGCCTGGCGCACCCAGGACCTCGGCGGCTCGGCCTCGGTCGGCTACATCCTCCTCTTCATGTCGACCGTGGTCTGCGTCTCCTTCTTCAACTTCGTCGTGCGGCCCGCCCGCCGGGAGGGCGCATGACCGCCGCCGCCGACACCCGCCCGCTCCAGCGCCGCCTGTTCGAGCCCGCGACCATCGAAGAGCAGGCCCCGGTCTCGCGCGTCGTCACCTACGCGCTCCTGTTCCTCTGGTCGCTCGTCGTGCTCATCCCCCTCTACTGGGTGCTGATCACCTCGTTCAAAGGTCCGGGCGAGGTCGACAACGGTCCCTTCTACGTCCCCTTCCTCGACTTCACGCCGAACGTCGACGCCTGGGACTTCATGCTGCTGCAGAACAACACGCTGGGCCCCTATCTCAACTCGGTCGTCATCGCCTTCTTCAGCACCACCCTGGCCCTGCTGATCGGCTCGCTGGCCGCCTACGCGCTCGTGCGCATCCGCTTCCAGGTGAAGCTCGCCGCCATCGGCCTCTTCATCCTGCTGGTCGCCGCCGTCATCGCCGCGGTTACCATCTTCGGCGTGAAGTGGCAGATCGCGCTGACGGTCGCCGTCGCCCTCTACGTCATCGGCCTCGTGACGCTGGTCGGCCGCACGAAGCGCTCGGTCGGCAACAACGACATCGAGTTCTGGATCATCAGCAACCGCATCATGCCGCCGATCGTGGCCGTGCTGCCGATCTACGTCATGTTCCAGCAGCTGAAGCTGCTCGACACGCAGATCGGCCTCATCGCCACCTACACCGCGGTCAACCTGCCGATCGTCGTCTGGCTCACGCGCGATTTCTTCGCCGGCATCCCGATCGACCTCGAGGAGAGTGCCGAACTCGACGGTGCCTCCAAGTTCCGCGTCTTCTTCACGATCGCCCTGCCGCTCGTCCGCTCGGGCCTCGTCGCCACCTTCCTCCTGGTCCTGATCCTCGCCTGGAACGAGTATCTCTTGGCGCTTTTCCTCTCCAACGCCAACGCCCAGACCATGCCGGTGCTCGTCTCCGCCCAGAACACGACGCGCGGCCCGCAATGGTGGAACATGTCGGTGCTGATCACCGTCATGATCGCACCCGTCGTCCTCATCTCAGCCCTCCTGCAGAAGCACATCGCGCGCGGTCTGCTGGTCGGTGCCGTGAAGGGCTAGAGGTCCATGGCCGTCACCCTCTCCGCCATCCGCAAGTCCTTCGGCGCCCTCGAAGTGGTGAAGGGCCTCGACCTCGAGATCGCCGACGGCGAGTTCCTCGTGCTGCTGGGCCCGTCCGGCTGCGGCAAGACCACCGCACTCCGCATGGTCGCTGGCCTCGAGACCGTCACCTCGGGCCGCATCCTGATCGGCGACCGCGACGTCACCCACGTCCTGCCCAAGTACCGGGACGTGGCGATGGTCTTCCAGTCCTACGCCCTCTACCCGCACATGACGATTGCCGAGAACATCGGCTATCCGCTGAAGCTGCGTAAGGTGCCGCCCGCGGAGCGCGAGGCGGCCGTCCGCGCCGCCGCCGGCAAGGTGCACCTCTCGGACTATCTCGACCGCTACCCCCGCCAGCTCTCGGGCGGCCAGCGCCAGCGCGTAGCGCTCGCCCGCGCCATGGTCCGCCGCCCCGCCGTCTTCCTCATGGACGAGCCGCTCTCGAACCTCGACGCCAAGCTGCGCGGCCACATGCGCTCCGAGCTGAAGCATCTCCAGGCCGAGCTCGGCGTCACCACGATCTACGTCACCCACGATCAGATCGAGGCCATGACGCTGGGGCACCGTGTGGCCGTCATGAACCAGGGCATCGTCCAGCAGATCGCCGAGCCGCGCGTGATCTACGACGACCCGGCCAACCTCTTCGTCGCCGGCTTCATCGGCTCGCCGCCCATGAACTTCCTCGAAGGCGAGCTGACCGACGGCACCTTCGCCTGCCAAGCCGGCCGCTTCGCCACCGGCACCAACGCCAGCGCCCCGAAGACCGTCGTCGGCCTTCGCCCCGAAGACTGCCGCGTCACGCCGTCGACGGAGGGCCGCGTCGCCGCCCGCGTCTACGCCACCGAGCTGATCGGCGACCACACCCTCATCACCTGCCAGCTCGGCGAGACCACCCTGACGGTCAAGGCCGACAAGGGTGCCTCCTACCCCATGGACGCCCCCATCGGCATCACCTTCCCCGACCGCGCCATCTTCCTGTTCGATGCCGCCAGCGGGGCGCGCATTCGGAGTCGCGGCGCGCTAGAAGCGGCGGCCTGAGCGGCAATCGCAGCGCGGCTGAGTCGGCCCCGAGAAAGCGAACGGCCGCCCCGAAGGACGGCCGCACAACGTTGAGAGCCAAACAAGACTCGCCCCGCTCACGCCACCTTGCGCTGCCGCCGCCGGACCCACCCCAGCCCAACGATCCCGCTCGCCAGCAGCGGCAGGGCCGCGGGAAGCGGGACCACTTGGCTCAGCGTGAGGTTCCCTGTGGTCTGTGGTGGCGACAACGTGTTCGTCAGCTTCACTGTTAGGTTCGTCACGTCAAAGCTCCCCGTGACCGCGCTGAGGACGACCAGCAGGAAACCTGTGTTGGAAATTGTTGGGTTCAGTGTAGCGACCGTGGTTGCGCTGGAACAGCTGCCAAAGGGACTGGTGCAATCAGCAAATGCTACCGTACCGATCTTTAGCGATCCATCGTACAATTCAGCTCTAGCTTGCTCGCCGTTGGTGAATGAGGTCGCCGTAAAGGCGAGGGATGCTTGATTGTAGGGCCCCGCCGGCGTGACACCCGACAGTTCGATGCCGTAGGTGGCACTTTGTGACGTGCTCACCAGCGCCGCGCGGGCGGGCGCCGCCACCCCCGCGGCCAGCGCCATGCACACCGCCACGGCGCCGAGCACACCCGAAGCCCGCTGCCGGACAAGATCCACCACCATCCGCACGAAGCCGCCTCCCCTTTTGGTCCTACCACACCGACAAGGGCGACTATGTCCGTGCCGTCATCCTCCGTCATCCACCGATCTGCGCGAGAATGCTGCCGGCCTCTTCTCGGGGGAAAAGGGGTCAGGACTCTTTTGAAGGGGAAAAGGGGTCAGGGAAAAGGGGTCAGGACTCTTTTGGACGGTCGTTGACGCAGGTATGCGGACTGTCTCCGGGCGTCCGGAAATACTGGCCGCCAGGCGGGCGCTGATACCGCGATTGAGCTTATCCGTTGATGTCCTGGACGTCAGTGCATCAACCCGCCCGTAGCACAGCGAGGATCGTAGCAATGACCTTCCGCTTGCGAAGGGTTTTCACACCTCCGGACGTCTTCGGTGTCCAGGCTTCGGCCACTGCCATCGGTCAGACCAAAGTCCGTGCTGCCGGACCTTGAATGTCCGAGGTGCCGACCCTTCTTAAACAAACAAGATAAATGCGTTAACCCGACCCACCAACCGTGTGACAGGGCCTGCCTGGCATAGACAAAGCGAGCCGACCCATGTCCGACGAATTCGGCTTTCCCAGCGACCCCGACTATGACGCTACAGCGCCCACGCTGTACAATTTCGTCTATTGCAGTCGTGCCGCCGATGGCGTGGACGACGCCGAGGTCGACCGCCTCGTCGAGTCGGCGCAGCGCCACAATCTCACCGCCGGCATCACCGGGGTCCTTGTTTTCGGCAGCGGCGTCTTCTTCCAATGGATCGAGGGGCCGGCAGGCGAGGTACGGACGCTGATCGCGAGCCTGCATGGCGATCCGCGCCATTACGATATCGTCTCGCTGGACCAGGGCGAGGAAAATCGCGAGCGTCTGTATCCGAATTGGCAAATGGAGCGGGTCGGTGCCGACGACATCCGCGACGTGCTCGAGGACGCGCTCGAAAGCGCCAAAGACGAGCACAATGTCGCAGCACTGAAACGTATTCTCGATCACCTTGCTACGAGATCGCTGGATACGCTCGGGCGACCGAATTAGGCCGGCAACTGGGAGTTTCGGGGACATTCTACGAAATTGACGGTCTCGTCCTGCGCCGGGGACATCATACGAATTCCAATTTCGTGGCAATTCGGGGCCCCACCCGCAACACCCGGGAGGATCACGGCTAATCTGCGCGGGGCCGCACGCATGCGCGCCACGTCGATCAAGCCGCCTTTTTCGACGGCCGGATGAGGACCTCGGCCGGGATGCCGAGTCGGTCGTGCAAGCGGCGGATCATGTCGATCGACAGCCCGCGCTTGCGGTTCAGGACTTCGGCGATACGGGTGCGCGTGCCGATCAGGCCCTCGAGATCTCGCCGGGTCAGACCCTGCTGTTCCATGCGGAACTTGATGGCCTCCACCGGATCGGGCGGGTCCAGCGCATGGTGTTTGGCCTCGTAGGTGTCGATGAGCGTCACCAGCACGTCGAGCGGGTCGCCCTCGGGCGTGCCGCTCTCGGCACCCCAGAGCCGGGCGACCGCCTCCATCGCCGCCGCGTGGTCCGCCTCGCTGCGGATCGGCTTCAACTCAGTCGCCATACCGCCCCCAAAGAAAGCCGATCACCCCTGACCGGCCTCATCGGTGCCGACCTCCCCGGCCATTCCCCCTACCGATCGCTCAGCACGATCCGGAACACCTCGTTCGAGGCCACGGTCTGGCCGAAGTTCGGTTGCTCGGCCGCGATGCCGCCGAAGACCCAGCCCACCACCTGCGAGGTCCCGGGCTTCGCCTGCACCGCCTGCATGTCGACGAGGCCCGGCCCCGTGGTGGGCGTGCCGGGCTTCAGGAAGGTCCGCGCCTCGGCGCCGAACAGGTAGCGCGCGACGTCGGGCCCGCTCACCTTCGGGAAGCCGTTGTAGAACAGGTACTGGCGGTAGCGGCCCTGCCGGTCGCGGACCAGATCGGTGACCTGGCTCGTGAACGGCACGTTGCTGTCGGGCACGAAGGTGCGCGTCTTGTAGTCGTAGGTGACGTAGCTGATGCCGCCGAAGAGCACGGTGTGCGTGGCACCGCTCGACCGGTCGTAGATGCCGAGCGTGGCGCTGTCGTAGCTGTTCATGCCCTGCTTGAAGGTGCCGGGTGCCGCCGGGTTCTGCTGCCGGGGAACGCCGGAGGGGCCGAACTCGACCGGAACCGTGAACACGCCGCCGCTGGCCGTGAACACCCCAGCTAGGGCCGCCGCCTTCGCCTGTCCGCCGTCGAGATACGACATCAGGCTGTAGTCGCGGCGACGGAAGTTGGTCAGATCGGGCTTGGCGGGCGACGCCTCGATGTCGGCGATGGCGAGACGCTTCCCGTCGTCCACGATGTCGAAGCTGCGAAGCTGGCCGGTATAGGTCTGCACGGCCTTCGGGTCGCCGTAGCCGCCGGCGAAATCCTGGCCGAAGGCCAGGACGGCGCGCTTGCCGAACATGGTCATCTCGCCGCCGGTGACGCGCAGGGTCTCGCTTCGCGTCTGGCGGATGAGCTTCGCCAGCGACGGCGATTTCGACGGCTGCTGCACCCACGTGATCAGGTCCGGCAGATCGACCGCGGTCATGACCGGGAAGGTCACGAACTTCCTGGCCGAGCGCAGATAGCCGTAGCCGCCGACGACATACAGCGTGTTGCCCGACTGGTAGTCCTCGTAGTTCGTGGCGGACAGCTGATCCACCTGATCGGCCGACAGTCCGGAGCCGGTGATCGAGCGCGACCAGACCCGCCAATTCGTCGGGTCGACCACCCAGACCTTCCGGTTCTGTTCACTGGGCGGGAAGTTCTTCAAGGGATCGTTGGTGAAATTGTGCAGACCGTTGGTCCGGCCGCCCAGCAGCACCCAGTACTTCCCATACTGGCCCATCGCGAACGCCTGCAGCGTCGGCAGCCGGCCCTTGGTGTCGACGCGCTGCAGCTTGAGCCCGAACGGCAGGCTCTTGTCGCCATAGACGACCGGCGTTGTCGTCGGCGTCTGATTGGCTGCCAGGGCCTCGTGACCGGACAAGGCGAGCCACGCCGCCACGAGAGCCGCCATCGTCGATTTCGAGGTCAAGCGCATCGCCTCCACCATCCCATCCTGGCCACCTGCACCGCGAGAATCTCCCGCCCCGATCGGGCCAGCCGAATTCAACTATTGCGCAGAGGAAGGGCCGCCGGTCAATTGCTTCTCACGGGAGTGCCGACCCCGGTCTTGCTCTTCTTCAGCCTCCCGACCGCAGCTTGTGGGCGCTGCGCGTCAGTCGTCGAGGCAATGGCTCGCACGACCATCCGTCTCCGTCGGCATCAAGCCGTGGCCACCAGCCGGGGTCGCCGTGCCACGCCGGTGCCAAGTTGACGGCCCGGGCCATCGGGCAGCCGACGCCGGCCGCGATGTGGCGCAGCGTCAGGCCGAGCGGCCAGGGAGATGTCAGGACCTCTACAGTTATCATCCCTACGACCAGAAGCGGTAGCCCCGCCGCGATCACCCACCGCCCCATCCGCCGCAGCCGGTCCCGCCGTTCCAGCGGCCGCGTCACCCGCACGAAGCGCCGCCGCAACTCCCGCACCTTCCGGTCGGGGTCGACCTTCGGCGCCATGCGCGGCGCCCGCTGCGCTACGCCCATCCTCCGAACCTCCGGACGGCGCCCATACCGGCTTTGCCCGTGCTCGGAGCGCCCCTCGGCACGGCCGACTCTCACCGATATGGCCGCCGGCCCCCGGACCGACACCCCGAAGGCCCGCGCGTTGTGCTCCCTGGTACGGGGCTGGACGGTTGTGGCGTTGTCCGACCGCAAAGCCAGCCGGTTTCCTTCGGGGCAGCAGAGCAACGCGTGCACAGAACAGGCAGCACATCGCTTCAGCACGGAAGCGCGGCCGCCCCGAAGAGCGGCCGCCCATCCATGGTCCGACCGATCGCCGCCGGTCAGTTCCGGTGCGGCTTGCGCCCGTAGTGGTCGAGCCTGTTCTTCTTCAGGAACTGGTCGAGCAGGGCCGCCACCTTGTCGTTGTCGAGATCCGCGAAGGCGATGTGCGTGCTGCCCCAGAGCCCGGCGTCGCGGCCCAGCACGAGCACGCTGGCCCGCCCGCCATACTTGTTGATGAGCTTGGCGGCGAGGCGGGAATAGACGATCTGCGGGTCGGTCTCGGGCCGGTTGTCGCCCCAGACGAACTGGATGGCGCGGAGCTTCGCCAGCTTCTTGAAGTCCTCGAGCGGCACGACGATCGGCCCGAAAGCGCAGCGCGGGCCAGGATCCGTGCAGGCGGGCGGCGATTCGGGATCGCCCGCCGGGAACACGTAGCCGATGCTCTCGTAGGTCACCATGCCGGCGATGTTGCCCTTCGTCGCCTTGGTCGTCGTCACCATGGCGCGCAGGCCGCCCGCGGAGTTGGTGAGGTAGACGATCTGGTCGCCGAGCCTGCCGGAGTCGGCCGCCACCGCGGCCACGGCGGTCTGCAGCTGGATGTTCTCGCCGGTGTCGAACTCGACATAGCGGGCACGCGTCGCCTAGTTCCAGGCTTCCAGGCTGTCGATCGGGAACTGCACGCCCGGATAGAAGTCGGTCGGCTTCGGATTGCCCTGCGGCGCCACAGGCCCGAACTTCCAGGCTGTGAAGTTGCCCTGGTCCCGGTAGCCGGGCTCGTAGGTCATCGCCTCGCAGCTCCAGTTCGCACGGCCGACCCTTGGTCCGTCCCACAGATAGACGGGGTAGTCGCGGCGCAGGAACTTGTCCTTGTAGCCTTCACCGCCGTCCCAGCGGTTCTGCCAGACCTGGGTGCTGGAGCTGTGCCACATGACGAGGCTCGTCTCCCGCGGCTTCCACGGGATGAAGTATTCGACATAGCCGTGGTCGCAGGAGAGCGTCTGGCCCGGATTGGCCGGGTTGACGATCACCTTGCCGCCGATCTCGAACCCGCCCGAACGGTCGAGCATGATTGGCCCCTTGCGTTCCGGCCTGTCCGCCGCGGCATCGTCGGCAAAGCCGCCGACCAGCACCGTCAGCGTCAAGCACGCCGTCAAGGTTCGGAGCGCGCCTGCTTTTCTGCTGCTGTGGCTGTAGCTCAAGAGTCCTCTCCCGTTGGTTGGACACGGGCGCCGTCGTTCTGGCACGGCCGGCTCGTGTCGAAACCGACGGTAGCGGGGACAAAGAGGCGGACTACCACGATCCTGCTCGTTCGAGCACAACCCTGCTTCGATTTGCGGTTGATGCCCGTCAGGTCCGAACCTGCAGGTCGCTCATGCGTTCTCCCGCCGTAGGGGAGAGCATGGCCGATCCCCGCAACGAGGGAGGTGCGGGATGGGCACCCGGATCGAGTTTCTCGCCCGAGGTCGGCGGGTCCCGTTCTTCGGCCGGCCGGATCTGGCGAGCCTCGACCATGGCTGGGCCGGGTTTGGCTTCGAGGAGGCCGACAGCCCGAGCGAACCGCTGCCGCGACATGCCTGGTCGAAGACGACGCTTCTTCTGGTCCGGGACGGCCACGGGTCCCTGTCGTGGAAGCACCGCGGCGTCACCAGCCACGATGCGGTGGCACCCGGAACGGTCTCGATCATGCGGCGCGACGTCGAGCTCCAGTCCGCGGTTCCGACCGGCTCCTTCCGCATGATGGTGCTGCAGCTCGACAGCGGCCGGCTGCAGACCATGGCGCCGGACCGCTTCCTCGACATCGACCGATCCCTCACCTCCCCCTGCGTGACCCGGGACCGCCATCTCGCCGCCCTGCTGTCGGCGATGCTCCTCGAGGTGCGGAGCGGCTGCGCGTCCGGCAGGCTCTACGGCGAGTCGATCTCGATCGCGCTCCTCGCCTATCTGGCCGGCCGGTACGCCTCGCCCGCCATCGCCGCGAGCGGCCCGAGGACCCTGTCGGCCACACAGATGCGCCGTGTCGTGACCTATATCCGCGAGAATCTCGACCGCGACATCTCCGTGAGTACCCTCGCGGAGCTGGTGCAGATGAGCACCTCGCACTTCGCCCGCGTCTTCAAGGCGACGACCGGACTCACGCCGTACCGGTACGTCATGGGCGAGCGCGTGACGGCGGCGAAGGAGCTCTGCGCCGCGACGAGCCTGCCGGTCAGCTAGGTGGCGGCGGAGGTCGGGTTCTCAAGCCACAGCCACCTCGTGAGAGTGTTCCGGACGCTGACCGGGGTGACGCCCAGGACCTACAAGGCTGGCCTCTAGCGGGTGCCCTCGCGACCGGCCCCGGCTCACGGGGCGGCCGGCGAACGGGACCCGCTTGAAGGGGACGAGATCCGAGCGCTGCCCCTACCCCGTCAACCCGTCGTCTGCGGCTCGGCGATCTTCGTCTCCAGCTCCAGAAGGCTCTGCCGCCGCTTGCGCGGCGACATGCCGGTCCAGCGCTGGAAGGCGTGGTTGAAGGCCGCCGGCTCGGCATAGCCCAGCATCTGCGATATCTCGGTCAGGGCGAGTTCGCTCTGCGCCAGATACTGCTCGGCCAGTTGGCGCCGGATTCCGTCGACGAAGTCGCGGTGCGTGGTGCCCAGCACCTTCAGCTGGGCGAGCAATGCCGCCGGCGTGACTCCGAGGTGATGCGCGACGCGCTCGGCCGACGGCACGCCGTCCGCCATGCACGCCTTGACCGCCGCCCCGATCCGCGACCGCGGCGCGGATCGCTCGCGCCAGAGCGCCAGCTCGCGCTCGCACAGTAACCGCAACAGACTGGCCAGCCGTGCATCGGCCTTGGGCGTGCGCTGGTCGAGCACGCCGGCCGGAAAGACGAAGCTCGTGGTCCCACTGCCGCAGCGGACGGGCGCACGCAGCCGACGTCCGATTTCGGCCGCATGGTGCTCCGCGACCTCGCCGACCACCATCGCCGTCGGCAGGAACTCCGGCCCGGCCAGCTCGCGCATGTAACGGAGGAGTGCCTGCGCCGCGATCAGGTGGATCTGCTCGCAAAGTCCCGTATCGGCGGCTTTGACCCTGAAGCTGTAGGTCGCGTCCTGGCCGACCGTGCCCAGACTGTAGGCGGAGCCTTCCGTCAGCAAGGCCTGGAACTCGACGAAGGCGCCCAATGCCTCGCCGACTGTCGCCGACTTCAGCGCCAGCTGCCCGACCAGTTCCAGATCGGCTAGAGTCAACTCGCCGACATGCAGGCCCAGCAGCGGATCGCCGGCGAGCTTCGCCGCCGCCTGCAGGAACTGCACCTGGCGCACATAGGGCAGCGTGCGTCCAGCCACGGCCGCCCCATGCGGCCTGACCCCGAAGGCCTCGGCCAGCGACACCGAGGCAATGCCGCGCTTCTCCAGCACCCCGATGCACCGGTGCAAGAGCATGTCGATGACGACGGGAAACAGTCGGTGCGTCGGCTCGACGCCACACTCACGGAGCGCCTGCTCGACTTCGGACGGCCCGCTCACCCCCATCCTCGCTATGAATGACAACTCTACGGCGACTATGACTCGACGGCGGCAGCGATCAATCCGTCAATTTTCCTTAACTGCAGATCTGGCCCGGGCGCCGCCCGACGTCGCCGCCGCGTACGTCACCCTGCTCGGGCCGTTTCGGAACCTCGGTGCGCGTCGACCGCTGTTCACCCGGCCGCCACGGGCCGGGGAGAGACGCATGTCCGAGCAGGACGGGGCCCCTGGCCTCACGGCGAAGGAGCAGGAGAAGGTCGAGGAGCGCATCGCCCCCCGTTCACCGGTGATCCATGCCGTCGTCCGCCAGCAGGGCGAGGACGAGCTGGCCCGGCCGTTGGGCTCGCTGTTCTGGTCCGGCATCGCGGGCGGCATCGCTATCATGGCCTCGGTGATCGCCGAGGGTGCATTGCGGACGAAGCTGCCGCACGGGCCGCCCTGGGAAGCGGTGGCGGACCTCGGCTACAGCCTGGGCTTCCTCCTCGTCGTGCTGGGTCGCATGCAGCTCTTCACCGAGCAGACCATCGTCGCCGTCCTGCCCGTGATGGCGGCCCCCGGCTGGCGCAATCTCGGCCGCGTCGCCCGCTTGTGGGCCATCGTCTTCACCGCCAACACCGCCGGTGCTGCCGTCGCCGCGGCGATGAACGTCGACCTGCACCTCGTCGCCGAGCCCCTCCTCCATGCCATGCTCGACGTCTCCCGCGAGTTGCTGGAGAAGGACCCGCTGACCCTCATGCTGCAGGGCATCCCGGCCGGCTTCCTCATCGCCTCCGTCGCCTGGCTGCGCGCCGGTGCTGCCGACGGCGAGTTCTGGATCGTCACCACCCTCACCTACGCCATTGCGCTGGGCGGCTTCACCCACGTCGTCGCCGGCTCGGCCGAAGCCTTCCTGCTCGTTTTCGCCGACGAAACGGATCTCCAGCACGCCTTCCTCGGCATCATCCTCCCCGCCCTGGCCGGCAACGTGATCGGCGGCACCGGCCTCTTCGCCCTCCTCGCCCACGCCCAGGTCCGCCAGGAGATCTGAAGAGCATATCACCCACCGCAAATGACCAGACGAGGATCTTGATCCTATCTCTAGGATCTGCTAAGAAACGGTCATGCCCCGTCGTCCCCGTCCCGCTCCCTCTTCTTCCCGGCCCGTGCTGGCCGGCCGGAAGGCCATGGCGATGCGCCGGATGGCCGTGGGGCAGCAGGCCGAGGCGGTCGCCCGGGCAGTCGGCGTGCCGGAGGCCGAGATCCGCGCGATGCTGGCCGACAGCGGGATGCTGGAGGTGCTGGCCACCTACCGCGACCTGCTCGTCCTGCCCGAGGCGCTGAAGCTGCACCTGCTGCGCGTCGTCAGCGTCCAGGTCGTGCTGGAGGCGGTCGAGGAGCGCGAGCCCCGGGTCTGCGCCTGGTTCTTCCACGAGACGCAGCGTGACCGCGATCCGTTCGAGGAAGTCGCGAAGGCCACGCTGCGGATGTTGGAGCGCACGCCGCCGCCCGAGCCGTCGCGGCGGCGACCGCCGTCGGCACCTCCCGATCCCCTCGCCTGCGATCCGATGTCCGATGCCTATGCCAAGCGCGCCAGGCTGCGCGTGCTGGCGATGCTGCGCCTGCGGCTGATCGAGGAACTGGCTTTCCGTCGCACCATGCTGCTCGACGAGTTGGGCCACGACCCGCTGCAGCCGGCACCCGCCTCGCTCGACTGGCGGGCCGGCCTCAGCAAGCCGCCGCTGCGGGACCGGGCCGCCGCCACCCGCGTGCCGGAGCCCCGCGCCGGTCCGTAGATGGTTCCGCCGTCCGCCTTCGCCCGCCCCCTGCCCTCCAGTCCCTCCGCCGATCCCCAGCCTGCCCCCACCCGAAAACCGGGTGCTCGGGGCCGATCCCGATTCCGCTCTCGCGCGCCCAATCGGGAAATGGTTCCGGCAGATCTGCCACACGAACTTACCTTCCGACCGAAGCGTCGTTTTAGTTGCTCTACACGCGGCCCCGGCAACCTCAGGTTATGGATCACGGCGGTGGTCCGGGCGGGACGAGAGTCGGCGAGACGATGCGCGCCGGCGGTGGACGCTCCGGGTGCCGGCGCGCGTCGCCCATCCATGCGCCTTGAAGCGCACCAGAATCAGGGGTCTGCAAACCGATGAACGTCCGTGACTTCAGCCGGCCGCATTTCATGCTGGCCACCGGAATCGAGAACAGCTACCCGACCATCGCCCTGCCCGACGGCACCATCAAGCGCGTCGACAGCATGGCGAAGTCCGATCATTACCGGCGTTGGCAGGAGGATTTCGACAAGGTGGAGGAGCAGGACATCCAGTTCCTGCGCTACGGTCCTCCCTACTATGAGGTTCACAAGGGTCCCGGCGTCTACGACTGGGAGTTCGCCGACCTCACCTTCCGCTCGCTGCGCGACCGCGGGATCACGCCGATCGCGGACCTGTGCCATTTCGGCCTACCGGACTGGCTCGGCAACTACCAGAACCCGGACTTTCCGCACCACTTCGCCGAGTATGCGAAGGCTTTCGCGGAGCGTTACCCCTGGGTCTTCATGTTCACGCCGATCAACGAGATCTTCGTGAACGCCGTCTTTTCGGCCAAGTACGGCTGGTGGAACGAGCGGCTGTCGAGCGACGAGGCGTTCGTCACCGCGATGAAGCACTCCTGCCAGGCCAACCTCCTGGCGATGCAGGCGATCACCAGCGTCTGCCCCGATGCCGTCTTCATCCAGAGCGAGGCCATCGAGTACGCGCACTGCGAGGATCCTGAAAGTCTCGCCCGCTGCCGCTTCCTCAACGACCGTCGCTTCCTTTCCTTCGACCTGACTTACGGCCACCCCGTCTCGGCCAGCATGTACCAGTACCTGCTGGACCACGGCATGACAGCCGCGGAGTATTGCTGGTTCGGCCAGAATCGGGCCAAAGCCAACTGCGTCATCGGCACCGACTACTACGAGAGCAACGAGCACGTCGCGGACCGGGACGGGCGGTTGCGGCCGGCGGGCGAGGTCTACGGCTACTATTCGCTCTGCCGGCAGTACTACGACCGCTACAAGCTGCCGCTGATGCACACCGAGACCAACATGGTCGAGGAGCGCGCCATCCCGTGGCTGAAGAAGCAGTGGGCGCACATGGTGCGGCTGCGTCAGGACGGCATCCCGATCGTCGGCTTCACCTGGTACAGCCTGACCGACCAGGTCGACTGGGACACCGCACTCCGTGAGGACGCCGGCCGGGTCAACACCTTCGGCCTCTACGACCTCGACCGCAAGATCCGCCCCGTGGGCGAGCTCTACCGCAAGCTCATCCGCGACTGGCGCGACTTCCTGTCGACCGACAGCGTCGCCCTGACCCTCGGCTACTGACGCGCCGAAGCCGCCGGTACGCGCTCGCGGGCCGGCGGCTGCCTGTCATCGAACCTGAAGTGGTGCGGTCGAGAAGACTCGAACTTCCACGGCCTTTCGGCCACAGCGCCCTCAACGCTGCGCGTCTACCAATTCCGCCACGACCGCATTAGGGAGACGGCCTCGCGTCTCCGTGGCGCGCTCACCTAGCAAGATCCGGTACCAGCCGCAAGATGAACACGGTGGCCACCGACACCCTGCCCGAATGGCGCGTGAGCCCGGGCCTCACCCCCTATCCCGAGGCGGTCGCCGTCATGGAGGCCCGTGCTGCCGCCGTGCGCGACGGCACCGCCCGCGAACTCGTCTGGCTGGTCGAGCACCCGCCCCTCTACACCGGCGGCACCAGTGCGGACCCCGCCGAGCTCCTCGTCCCCGACCGCTTCCCCGTCTTCGCCACCGGCCGCGGCGGCCGCTACACCTATCACGGCCCCGGGCAGCGGGTGGGCTATCTGGTCCTCGACCTCAAGCGCCGCGGTGCGGACGTGCGCCACTATGTGTGGCAGCTCGAGGAGTGGGTGATCCGCAGCCTCGCCGCCTTCGGGGTCCAGGCCGAGCGTCGCGAGGGCCGGGTCGGCATCTGGGTGGCGCACCCGGACGGGCGCGAGGAGAAGATCGCCGCCATCGGCGTGCGGGTGCGCCGCTGGGTCAGCTATCACGGCGTGGCGATCAACGTCCGCCCCGACCTCGGCCACTTTGCCGGCATCGTCCCCTGCGGCATCGGCGAGCACGGCGTGACCTCGCTGGTTGCCCTCGGCATCGACGCCAATCTGGCCGATCTCGACGCCGTGCTGGCGGAGACTTTCCCTGGCGTGTTCGGCACGCGGGCGGGCTGACGTCTTCGCGGAGGTGGACTTGGCGCCGGGGTTGGCACACATCACCTGTCGACCCTTGCCGGATGACGTCCGTATGCGCTGGCTCGCCGCCGCCTCTCCGCTCCTCGCCGTCCTGTTGGCCGCCACGCCGGCCGCGGCGACCTGCACCGACGTCGCCGGACCCGCTGTCGACTGGCGCCGCTGCTTCCTCGACGCCGCGAACCTCGCCGGTGCCGACCTGACCGGCGGCGACCTGCGCGACGCGTCCTTCAAGCGGGCCGACCTCAGCGGCGCCAAGCTCGTCCGGGTGAACGCCACGCGGGCCAAGTTCGTCTCGACCGACCTCACCAAGGCCGACCTGACCGACGCCAACCTGACCACCGCCGACTTCACCGGCGCCAACCTGTCGGGGGCGAACCTGATGGGGGCCAGCCTGCGCCGGGCCCGGTTCTACGACGCCGTCCTGCGCGGGGCCGACCTGACCGGTGCCCTGCTCGACGGCACCGACCTGCTGCGCGCCGACCTCTCGGGGGCGACGTGGATCGACGGCAGCACGATCTGCGCCGAAGGCTCCACCGGCCAATGCCATCCCGGCCCCGCCCAGCCTGGTGCGAAGGTCGAAGGCTGAGGGGCTCCGTCAGGCCGTCGGGTCGTCCACTACCGACTGCGCGAGCAGCCTGAAGTAGGTGTTCGCATCGCGGAGCGCCGGTGGGCCCGAGGCGGACGTGCGTCCATACCAGGCGGCCACGATGCCGAGCGAGGGCATCACGACCAGGGTCTCGGCATTGGCATGCCCTCTCGCCTGGAAGGTGTCGGGCGGCGCGTCGGGCCAGGTCGCCCCATCGGTGTTGAACCACCAATTGAACCCGTAGAAGCCCTGCGCCTGCGAGGCCTGGTTGGTGCCGCCGCCGTCCGTACCGACCTTCAGGTAGTCGTCGAGTCCGCCCGCCGTCCGCGGCAGGTCCCGCGGCACCTGGTTCCGGCAGAAGTCGTCGAAGTATTCGGCCGCCAGCAGCTGCGTCCCGCGCCAGTTGCCCTTGTTCAGCCAGAAGACGCCGATCCGGGCGAAGTCCCGCGGCGAGGTCACGAGGCCGTACCCGCCCCGGTCGGGCCCGAACAGGTCGCCGTCCTGGAAGCGGAGAGTCCCGAGGCGCACAGGATCGAGCGCCACATCGTTCGTCGGCTGCCCGAAGACCCGATCGAACACGGTCTTCTTGTAGAGCCTGATGCCATAGTCGTTGTAGCCCCAGACGGCACCCGGCCGCTCGGGCAGGGCATAGCCGCTCGTCATGCAGGCGAGGTGCCGGAACGTCATGTTCCGGTCCTTCCACTTGAGCCGCCAGCCCCAGTCGGCGATGAGGTCGTCGACGCTGCCGATGAGGCCTTCCTGCAGCGCGAACATCAGGAGCGTGGACACGACCGGCTTCGAGGCCGAGGCCCAGTCCACCTTGATCGAGATGTCCTGACCCCAGCGGTAGACCGCATAGCCATGCCGCGCGACGAAGCCGCTGCCCGGTCCGGTCGCCTGCCGCAGAGCCACCAGGTTCGAGGCCAGCATGCCCAGTTCGTCGGGCCGCTTCCATGTCCAGGTGCCACGGGGAAAGGTCGGGATCAGCGGCGTCATCGCGCGCGCGGGCCTGGTCACCGCTGCGGCCGCGACCAGCCCACCAGCAACCACCCGCCGCGTGCACCCCTGTCGACGTGTCGATTCCTTGGGATCGACGGTCATATCAACCCCCGAAAATGAACTGCCGTCCACGCCGTCAACCCATAGATCATTATGTTGTCGAACAGGAAACCATTTCTTTCTTCAGCTCAATGTGTTCGATGCGACGGAGCGCTCCCTACTTCCGGAAACCATGCCTCAGCACTGGAGGTCATTAGCACCACTGCCCTGAACCGATCAGAGAGCTAATGGCGGTAAGGCGTTGATTTGATCGGATCGGGCCGCCCCCGAAGAGGCATCTATGGACTCGGTCACAAGAACAAATAATTGAGAAGAAGAAAAAGATGCTTCTTACCTTCTATTTGAATCAAATGCAAAGTGAACGCGCAGCGCTGGGGCAGTAATTACGAACTCAACTAATAGTTTTTGACATAGATTGGAGTGTAAATGCTGCATCATGGCTATCGGCCCGCCTGCTGGCGACTACCCCACCCGGAGTGGCGATACCCTGCGTCCGACGCTGCAGAGTGTCCGTCGCGGCTGTTGCCGTCGCGGTACAGATGAGGGCTACGCCCGGCCCTCTTCGACCGCATGGCACGCTACGAGGCGGCCGTGCTGCTCGAGCAGGGCCGGCTGCTCCGCGGCACAGCGCGCGTTCGCCAAGGGGCAGCGGGGGTGGAAGGCGCAGCCGCTCGGCGGATGCAGTGGCGAGGGCAACTCGCCCGTCAGGCGGCTGCGCACGCCGCGCCGCGACGGATCGGCGACCGGCGAGGCGGCCAGGAGGGCCCGGGTGTAGGGGTGCTGCGGGCTCTCGAAGATCGGCTCGCGGCCGCCCTGCTCGACCGCCCGGCCGAGATACATGACCAGCACCTGATCGGCGAAGTGCCGGACCACCGAAAGATTGTGCGAGATGAACAGATAGGCGAGGTCGAACTCCTGCTGCAGTTCGACCAGGAGGTTCAGCACTTGCGCCTGAATCGAGAGGTCCAGCGCGGAGACCGGCTCGTCCAGCACCACGACGGCCGGGCGCAGCATCAGGGCGCGGGCGATCGCGATGCGCTGCCGCTGGCCGCCCGAGAACATGTGCGGGTAGCGGCCGGCCTGCTCCGGACGCAGGCCGACGCGGCGCATCATCTGCGCCACCTTGTCCTCGCGCGTCGAGGCCGCGTCGTCGGTGTTGATGACGAGCGGTTCGGCCAGGATCTCGCTCACCTTCTTCCGCGGGTTGAGCGAGCCGTAGGGATTCTGAAACACGATCTGCACGGCCCGGCGCAGCTTCTTCTGCGCCCCCGGTGCCGCGGTCAGCGGGTCCACCCCCTCAAGCGTCAGGCTGCCTTCCGCCGGCTGCTCGATCAGCGTCACCATCCGGGCGAGGGTACTCTTCCCGCAGCCCGACTCGCCGACGACGGCCAGCGTGCGCCCGCGCTCCAATTCGAAGCTGACGCCACGCACCGCCTGCACCTCGGCGGGCGGCTTGAACAGCCCGCCGCCCACGGCGTAGCGCTGGACGAGGCCCTTGGCCTCGAAGACGGTCGTCATGCCGCCGTCCGTTCGGCCAGGGGCTGCCCGTCCGTTAGCGGGTAGTGGCAGCGCACGAGACCCCGCGGCCCGTCGGCCAGCGCCGGCTGCTCCCGCTTGCAGCGCTCGGTGGCGAAGGTGCAGCGCGGGTTGAACAGACACCCCCGCGGCCGGTCGGCGACGCCGGGCACCACGCCCGGAATGGTCGGCAGCAGCTTCGTCGAGGCGCGCTCGGGCAACGCAGCCAGCAATGCTGCCGTGTAGGGGTGCATCGGGTCGCCGAACAGGCCCTGCACGTCCTGCAGCTCGACCTGCTGGCCGGCATACTGGACCGACACCCGCTCGACTGTCTCCGCCACCACGCCCATGTCGTGCGTGATGAGGATCAGCGCCATGCCGCGCTGGCGCTGCAGGTCGAGCAGGAGGTCCAGGATCTGCGCCTGGATCGTGACGTCCAAGGCGGTGGTCGGCTCGTCGGCGATGAGCAGGCGCGGGTTGCAGGCGATCGCCATCGCGATCATTACGCGCTGGCTCATGCCGCCCGAAAGCTGGTGCGGGAAGGCGCCCAACCGATCCTCGGGCGAAGGGATGCCGACCTGACCCAGGAGCTTCACCGCCCGTGCCCGCGCCTCGTGGCGGGTGACGCTCTCGTGCGTGCGCAGCATCTCGACCAGCTGGAAGCCGACCGTGAAGCACGGATTGAGCGAGCTCATCGGCTCCTGGAAGATCATCGCGATCTCCTTGCCGGTGAGCGCCCGCCGCTCGCGCCGCGACAGCGTCCGCAGATCCCGCCCGCGGAAGTGCATCCGATCCGCCGTCACCTCGGCGGTCCAGGGCAGGAGGCCCATCACCGCCAGCATGGCGACCGATTTCCCCGACCCGCTCTCGCCGACGATCCCGACGACCTCGCCCTCGCCCACCGACAGCGTGACGCCGTCCACCGCCTTCAGCGGCCCGAGCGAGGTCCTGAACTGGACGGTGAGGTTCTCGATCTCGAGCAGCGACAAGGCGCTCAGCTCCGCTTGAGCTTGGGGTCGAGGGCGTCGCGCAGGCCGTCGCCCATCAGGTTGAAGGCCAGCACGGTGATCAGGATGGCGAGGCCCGGGAAGGTGACGACCCACCAGGCGCGCAGCACGAACTCGCGGGCATCGGCCAGCATCGTGCCCCATTCGGGTGTGGGCGGCTGGGCACCCAGGCCGAGGAAGCCGAGGGCTGCGGCATCGAGGATGGCCGAGGAGAAGCCGAGGGTGGCCTGGACGATCAGCGGCGCCCAGCAGTTGGGGAGCACGGTCGACAACATCAAGCGGAAGGGCCCCGCACCGGCGACGCGACTCGCGGTGACATACTCCTTCGACATCTCGCTCAGCACCGAGGCCCGCGTCAGACGCGTGAACTGTGGGACGTAGGTGATGGCGACGGCGATCATGGCGTTGGTGAGGCCGGGACCGAGAATCGCGACGATGACGATGGCGAGCAGCAGGCTGGGCAAGGCCAGGATCACGTCCATCAGGCGCATGATCAGCGTGCCGGCCCAGCCACCCCAAAAACCCGCGACGAGGCCCATGGCGATGCCGGAGGAGAGCGAGAGCGTGATGACGATGCAGCCGATCAGCAGCGAGAAGCGCGAGCCGTAGATGATGCGGGAGAGGATGTCCCGGCCGACCGCGTCGGTGCCGAGCGGGTAGGTCCAGGTCCCGCCCTCGCTCCAGGCCGGCGGCACGAGGAAGGCGTCGCGGTGCTGCAGCGAGGGATCGTGCGGCGCGATGACGGGGGCGAAGATCGCCGCCAGGACGACGATGACGATGACGGCGAGGCCGGCGACGGCACCTGCGTTCTCGGAGAAGTAGTGCCAGAACTCGCGCCAGGGCCCGGGAACCGCCCGGACCTCTACCTGCTGCTCGGCTTCGAACTCAGCGACCTCGGCGGGCATGCTACCTCGCGTGCCGGATGCGGGGATTGATGAGGCCGTAGAGCAGGTCGACCAGCAGGTTCACCAGCATGACGATGCTGGCGATCAGAACGATCCCGCCCTGGACCGACGGGTAGTCCCGCCGGCTGATCGAATCGACGAGCCATTTGCCGACGCCGGGCCAGGCGAAGATCGTCTCGGTCAGGATGGCACCTGCGAAGAGCGTGCCGATCAGCAGGCCGACGACGGTGACGACGGGGATCAGCGCATTGCGCAGCGCGTGCAGGCCGACGATCCGCAGCGGCCGCAGGCCCTTCGCGCGGGCCGTCCGCACATAGTCCTCGCCCAGCACCTCCAGCATCGCCGAGCGCGTCTGCCGCGCGATCACCGCCATCGGGATGGTTCCGAGAACGATCGCCGGCAGGACCAGATGGCTCAGGGCGGAGCGGAAGGCGCCGGACTCGTCCGACAGCAGCGTGTCGATCAGCATGAAGCCGGTAACCGGCTCGACGAAGTAGGTGAGCGAGATCCGGCCCGACACCGGCGTCCATTGCAGGATGCCGGAAAACAGGATGATGAGCAGGAGCCCCCACCAGAAGATCGGCATGGAGAAGCCGGTGAGCGACACGCCCATCACCGTGTGGTCGAGGATCGTGCCCCGCTTCACGGCCGCCAGGATGCCCGCCGGCAGGCCGACCACGACCGCCACCAGCATGGCGGCCAGCGACAGCTCCATTGTCGCCGGGAACAGGCGGAAGAACTCGCTCGTCACGGGCTCGCGGGTGACGATCGATTGGCCGAGATTGCCGTGCAGCAGGTTCCACAAGAACGTGCCGTACTGCACGATCAGCGGCCGGTCGAAGCCGAACTGCGCCATCAGTTCGGCATGCCGCTCCGCACTCATGCCGCGCTCGCCGACGATCATCATCACCGGGTCGCCGGGGACGAGGCGCAGCAGCACGAAAGCGACGAAGGTGACGCCCAGGAAAGTGGGCACCAGCACCCAGAGGCGTGCAAGCAGGAAACGGATCAAGTCTGCACTCCGTACCGGCGGAGCGGCACGCCCCCCGTCTCCGCCCTGCCCTCCACGAGCCTTAGTCGATTCGCGGACCGCACTCCAGCCTCGGGGATCGGTGCGTCTACGGCCGACACCCTGCCGGAACGTCTCGGCTCCGGCTAAGTTCGATCCACCTGTTCAGGATGCTCGGCCCGGAGTGAGACCTTGAGATCGAACGCCTATGCGGCCCTCGCCTTCGGCTCGCTGGTTCTTGCGGGCTGCAGCTCCGTCGACACCAACCCCGGCATCGGCGGCAACTATCTCACCGCCTCAAATCAGCTGCTCCAGGCAGCGATGCTGGGCCCGGTACCCCTGTCGGTCGACACGGTACCGGCCTTCGGCACCATCACCACCGTGGCCGCCGCCGCGAGTTCCGGCGCGTCGTGGGCCAATCCACGCTTCGATCCCACGGCACCCCTGGGCGGCCCGATGACCCTCGCCTTGCGCTTCGACCAGGTCCCAAGCGATCCCGTCGCGGTCTGCAACGGTACCGAGCGCCGGGGCAGCGCTCCCGCCATCGTGAACGGCGAGCTTCGCGTCCACGCCATCGCCTGCGCACCCAACGGTCCCGTCGCTGACCAGATCGGTCGCCTCGGCGGCACCGACTCGGCAGCGCTGAACCGGCTCGTCTCGGTGACGGTGTCGCGGCTCTTCCCGAGCCCGAACGGCACCGGTCAAGGCTCCGTCGGCCTGCCCGGCATCAACATCTTCGGCGGACTCGGCACCGGCAGCGGAGGCGGCTGGGGCAGCGGTGTCGGTGTGGGCGTGGGCTTCTGAGCGCTCAGGCGTAGCCCAGCGCCGTCGCCACCCGTTCCGTCTCCTCGCGGAGTGCTCGCGTCTCGTCCGGGGTGAAATCCGGCCGGTAATAGGCGGGCGGCGACAGGCGCGAGGCCGCCGCAGCCCGCGTCGCCGGATCGAGATCCAGCCCGACATGATTGAAGATCCGGGCCAGCGTCGGCTCCGGCTTCTCGCAGAGGTCCTCGTAGCGGACGATCAGCGTCGGCTCGGCCAGTGCCAGGGAGCGCCGGCCCTGCTCCATCGCGAAACAGTAGAGAGACGCCCAGAGCCGCGCCCAACCGCGCACCTCCTGCCCGTCGCGCCACAGCTTCTCGATCGAGGCGGCGACACCGTCGCCGAGATCCACGGCACGCCGGTCGAGCCCGAACTCGAAATGTCCGACGCGCTGCATGTGCTTCAGGATGCGGGGGTCACGGCTCTCGGCGTCGGCGAACAACTTGTGCTGCTTCATCAGCGAGGCGACGTGCCACGCCGGGTCGCGGACGGGAACGATGAAGCGCGCGTCGGGGAACAGCTTCTGCAGATAGCCGAGGCGCGTGATGTTGTAGTTGCCCTTGGACAGATAGCGCTTGCCGCCGCGGACCAGCAGAATCTTCCGGAGATGGTCGCGGTAGAACTGCTCGAACGCCGGGTTGCTGGCGCCGGCGTCGAGGATCTGGGAGCGGCCGGTGGTGTGCGCGTCCGGGAAGAAGCGCATCCACAGCACCTCCTCCATCGCCTCCGGGCTGTCCGGGGTGACGAGGATGCGATCCTTGTGCGCCCGTTCCGTCGGCGGCGTCGAAGACGAGTAGACGTGCGCGAAGGCCCGGTTCCAGAACACCGGCGTGTAGAGCGGCGGGAAGTCCCGGTAGCGGTGGGTGGCGATACCAGGCTGGGCGGCCAGCAGCTCCAGCATGATCGTGGTGCCGGATCGGGCGAGGCCCGCCACGTAGATCGGCCGCTGGATCCTGATGTCCTCGAGCTCGTGGGCGAGGACCTTGCTCTCGAGATTGCCGAGCTTCTGCCAGAAGCCGGCCGTGCGGTCGATCAAGCCGCCCAGCTTGTCGAGCCAGCCCGGCATGTCCATGCCGGCATCGGAGCTTACCGCAGCAGGTTCGGCGGCCATGGTTCGGTCAGTCGATCTTGAAGATGAACTTCACGGCAAGGGACACGATGACGACGGTCAGGAAGTAGACGAACCACCAGGTCCGCACCCACCAAGGCCCGAAGCCCAGCAGTTCCTGTTCCGGCAGGGCCACGGAAAAGGTGTCGAGCGGCCCGTCCGCCGGCAGGTAGCCGGCCGGGTTGCCGAGGATCGAGCTGTACCAGCGCGGGCGCCCGACCTCGCCGGTGCTCGCCAGCGCCTCGGCCGTGCCGGTCCAGAGGCTCGTCCCGCCCGACAGGATCTGCAGCGTCGTGGTCGGCGCCGGCCATTGCAGCGCGAGATCGGCACCTTGGCCGCTCAGCAGGCCGGCGGGCTCCACGGCGACCGGCACGTCGGCGGGTGCGAGCGTGACCGGAACCGGCGTGCCCTCGGGTGGCGCCTGATAGCCCCAATGCACCGCCAGCCAGGCTATGATGAAGACGATGGGTAGGGAGGACAGGATCGCCGGCACGGCCGACCGCCCGAGGAGGCCGAAGGCGATCGAGAGGTTCTGGCGGCTGAGGCTCATGGTCAGCGCAAGATCGTCACCGGCGGCCTTGAGCTGCCGCTGGATGTCCTGGAGCTTCGCCTTTTGCGCCTTGATCCCCTCCTGGTTGGAGAGGAGGCTGTAGAGGCCCATGCTCACGGCACCGCTCAGGATGCCGAACACGACGAGGCGTAGCCATGCGGGCATGACCGTCGCCATGGCGTCGTCGAGCGCATTCAACGCCGGGAAGACGGCGTTCAGCACACCGTTCACCGGCGTGGGGACTCCGCGTCTAGAGGATCAGCTACGCGCGTCGGTGCCGGATGCGACCGTACCCGGCTTCTTGTCGATGCGGGCTTTGCGCGCACGCATGAACGCCCGGATGGGCCAGAACACCACCGCACCGATGGCGAGGAACACGGCCACGATCACACCCCAGAGGGCACCCAGCATGGTGATGCCGGCGCCGGGCCCGATATAGGCCTCGGCAGCAGGCGCCACCGCGACGGCCAGGATGACGGCCAGGACCGCAGCGACGAAGCGTCGAGACGTCATCGGTTCACATCCTTTTCCAAGGCGAGTTCAGGCGGAGACGGTTTAGAGCGCGCGGTCGAAGATGCAAGGCTGCGCGCCTTCGCAATGCAGCATGGGGTGCGAAGGCTGCAAATGCGCAACGCTCAACAGGTCTTTCCGACCCAGCCGCCCGTCACCTCCGGCAGACGCATCGCGTCGTAGACCGCACCGGCCCAACCCTCCTGCGGCACGTTGGTATAGGACCACACGATGGCCGCCGGGTCGTCCCGCGCGATCTCGATCACCCGGCCGGCGACCGCCGCCACCGCGAGCACGTTGCCGTTCGGCAGCTGCTGCACCTTGCCACCGATCGAGGAATAGAACCTGTCCTTCTCGCCGCCGTCGAAGCTCCACACCACCGTCTTGGTGGCCGGGTCGATCTCGATCACCCGGCTCGACCCGTGCTCGCGCAGGGCAGGCGACATCCTGTTGTCGTACATCAGGATGTGGCCGTTCGGCAGGAAGTCCGGATCGTGCTGCCCGTAGAAGGGTCCCGTCATCGCCCACTTGATCTTGAAATCGTCGCCGTCGACCACGGCCAGCGTGTTCAGGTTCCTGATGTCGATCATCAGGTCGCCGGCCTCGAACATCGGAAACGCGGCGGCCATCTCCGGCTGCAGCACCTCGATGTCGTTGAGATGCAGCGGGTCGACGTCGGCCATCGTGAAGTTGATGCCGTGCCCGACATACAGGAGCGATTCCCAGCCGCTGCCGTAGAGCAGATCGAGCACGGAATGCTGCTCGAGGGTTCGACCGTCCGGGGCGAGGCGCACGATCAACTGGTCGTCATAGTAGCCCTCGCGCCCGGGCACGAGGTTGGGCCGGCTCGGCATGCGCTTCGTCTCGCGCACCATGCCCGGCACCAGGATGTCGCCGTTGGGCTGCACGTCGACGGAGTGGTGCGCCAGGATCGGCGAGGACCATTGCAGCTTCGAGCAGGCGTCGAGCTTCACGATCGTCCGACCGCCGACGACGGCGAGGATCGCCCCGTCGTCGTAGAGATGCGCACCGTGGATGGAGGTATCGATCTCCGGCACCGGCTCGGTCTTGCCGTCGAGCGAGGCCCAGATCTCGTCCGACGGCAGGGACCAGCGGTGCAGCTCCTTGCCGTCCATGTCCATCAGCCAGGCATGCCAGCCGCCATCGCGATAACCCGAGACGAACGTGACACCCGGCCAGGTCCGCGCCGGGTCGTGCACCGACACTCCATCCGTGCGCGCCGTCTCGTAGAGCCACTTCGAGCGGATCCCGAGATAGTGGCGCCACAGGCGGCGCCAGTCCTCCGCGGCGTCGAAGGCCTCGTTGACATAGTGGTACGGGAAGATCCGCTTGACCGCGACGAACATCCCGGCCCCGAAGACGAGGATCAGAATGCCCAGGGCGAAGAGGATGCGATCGTAGTTGTTCCGGAGATACCCCAGCATCCGCCACCCGCTGCACGGGCCGGCTGCTGCACAACCGGCCATGCTGCTGCGATGGCAGCAGCTTACGCGAGGGTGACGAGTACCTGATCGGCGGCGACGGTGTCACGCGCCTTGATGCGCACCTCCTGCACGACCCCGTCGCGCTCGGCGCGGAGCACGTTCTCCATCTTCATCGCTTCGAGGATGCAGAGTTCCTGGCCCATCTTCACATCCTGGCCGGGCTCCACCGCGACAGAGACGATGAGCCCCGGCATCGGCGAGGTCACGAGCTTCGACAGGTCCGGCTTCGGCTTCACCGGCATGCGGGCTGCATACTCGGCGGCCTTGCTGGTGCGGACCAGCGCCGGGATCTCGGCCCCGCCATGGGTGAGGCGATAGCCCTCGCTCACGGGATCGGCCTGGACCACGAGGTGGCGGCCGTCGATCGTGGCTTCCACGAGGCGCTTGCCCGGCTGCCAGTCCAGCGTCACGTGCAGCCGATGCCCGGCGACCTCGACCGTCATCCCGCCGTTCGGCCCCCGGCTCACCACCCGCACGGGCAGCATCTCGCGCCCGAGTTGCACCGACCATTCGTCGCTGGGCGTGAACACCCAACCCGCGGTGCGCCCGCTGATCTGGGCGGCCCGCTCCTCCTCCATCGACTGCATGCTGGCCGCCAGCGCCGCCAGCTCCTGCCGCTTCAGGGGTGCGAGTTCCCGGTCCTCGAACCGGTCACCATACTCCTCGGCGATGAAGCCCGTCGACAGGCGGCCTTCCTGGAAGCGCGGATGCGCCAGGACGGAGGACAGGAAGGTGATGTTGTGGCTGAGGCCGCGGATGAGGTAGCCGTCGAGCGCACGCGCGAGCCGGCGCGTGGCGGCCGCCCGGTCGGGGCCGAAGCCGCAGACCTTGGCGATCATCGGATCGTAGAAGAGCGAGACCTCGCCGCCTTCCTTCACGCCGGAATCGACGCGCACGCCCTCGCCCGCCGGCTCGACATAGCGGACGAGACGTCCCGTCGACGGCAGGAAGCCGCGGCGCGGGTCCTCGGCATAGACGCGGGCCTCGATCGCCCAGCCGTCGAGCTTCACCTCGCTCTGCGTGAAGGGCAGCTTCTCGCCCGCCGCCACCCGCAGCATCAGCTCGACGAGGTCGAGGCCGGTGACGAGCTCGGTCACCGGATGCTCCACCTGGAGCCGGGTGTTCATCTCGAGAAAGTAGAAGTTGCGGTCGCGGTCGACGATGAACTCGACCGTACCGGCCGAGTGGTAGCCCACGGCCTTGGCGAGGCTCACCGCCTGCTCGCCCATGGCGCGCCGGGTCGCGGCGTCGACGAAGGGCGAGGGTGCTTCCTCCAGCACCTTCTGGTGCCGGCGCTGGATCGAGCACTCGCGCTCGCCGAGGTGCAGCACGTTGCCGTGCTTGTCGCCCAGGACCTGGATCTCGATGTGGCGCGGCTCGGTGACGAACTTCTCGATGAAGACGCGATCGTCGCCGAAGGACGAGCGCGCCTCGGAGCGGGCGCGCTCCAGGCCCTCGACCAGCTCGCGCTCGTCGTGCGCAATGCGCATGCCCTTGCCGCCACCGCCGGCGGACGCCTTGACCATGACGGGATAGCCGATGTCGGCCGCGATCCGCTTCGCCTCGTCCGGGTCGGCGATCGCATCGAGGGTGCCGGGGACCGTCGACACGCCGGCCTCGCGGGCGAGCCGCTTGCTCTCGATCTTGTCGCCCATCGCCTCGATGGCACCCACGGGCGGGCCGACGAAAACGATGCCGGCCCCCTGCAGCGCCTGGGCGAAGGTCGCCCGCTCCGAGAGGAAGCCGTAGCCCGGATGGACGGCATCGGCCCCAGTCGCCCGGCAGGCGGTGACGATCTTCTCGATCTGCAGGTAGCTCTCGGCGGCCGCCGGCGGGCCGATATAGATCTTCTCGTCCGCCAGGATGACGTGCTGCGCGTCGGCATCCGCCTCCGAGTAGACCGCGACGGTGGCGATCCCGAGCCGCTTGCAGGTCCTGATGATGCGGCAGGCGATCTCGCCCCGGTTCGCGATCAGCACTTTCTCGAACATCAGCCGGCGAAGTCCCTGCAGCTATGGTCCATCGAGCGGGCAGGACGTACCAGCGCCGCCCCCGCAGGACCAGCGCCATGCGGCTACCGGAAGCACGGATGCCGACGTCCGCCGCCTGCGGCTCGTTTTCCTACCGGTCCGCCGCCGTAGTATCCCCCTCGCCGGCCGCCGCAACGACGAGCACGGTGATGCCGCGGCCACCCGAGACGTGCCCTTAGCGAAGCGAGAAAACTCCGCTACGATCAACTTCTAAGGATGATCGATGAACGCCGCAGTTTCAGCGGCACACGAGGATCGGGTCATGGTCACGAAGACGGGCACGAGCAAGGCGGACCTGCTCGTGGGCACGTCGCAGGACGATGTTCTCTCTGGGCGCGGGGGCGACGATCGGCTGTTCGGGCGGGGCGGCGCCGACTTCCTGAACGGGGGCGACGGTCGCGACACGCTGTGGGGCGGCGAGGGCAAGGACAAGGCGGTCGGCGACGCGGTCGACACGCTCGACCGCCACGACGGGGGCAACGACGTCATCTATGGCGGAAGCGGACGGGACTCGCTCTGGGGCGACGCCGGCTATGACGGCTTCTTCAGCGCGCTCGGTCGCGTGGGTGGCCTGTTCGGCGCCAGGGGCGGCAACGACCGGATGGAGGGAGGCCAGGGTGACGATCTCCTGGTCGGCGACGCCTACGCCCTCGTCGCAGCGAGAGGCGGCGACGACACGCTGTTCGGCGGCGACGGCAACGACCGCATCTACGGCGACGCACGGGCGGAATTCAGCGCCTTCGCGCGGAGTATAGGCGGCCGCGACGTCATCGACGGCGGCCGAGGAAACGACGTCCTCGTCGGCGACACCGAGGACATGGAGAACGGGCGCGGCGGCAACGATATCATCAGAGGCGGCACCGGCGACGACAAGCTGATCGGCGATGCCGAGTGGATGGACCGCGGCAGCGGCGGTGATGACCGTCTCGACGGCGGCGGCGGCAACGACCTCCTGGTCGGCGACGCGGCGAATGTGGGGCTCGTCGGCTTCGGCGTCGTCGCCAAGGGCGGCGGCGACGTGCTGCGCGGCGGTGCCGGCAGCGATTTTCTCTATGGCGATTCCGGACCGCTCGATCCCGGCGCCCGCTTTGACGGCGGCGACGATGTCCTCATCGGCGGACCCGGAAGGGACAGGCTGTGGGGCGGCGGCGGCCACGACCGCTTCGTCTACGCGGACGGCGATACCGGCATCGGGCACTACGGGCGGGACGCCATCTTCGACTTCTCGCGCGGCAAGGACGTCATCGACCTGTCCGCGATGGACGCCCGCACCGACGTCGCCGGCAACCAGGCCTTCACCTTCATCGGCACGGCCGAGTTCACCCGTCCGGGTCAGCTCAGGATCGACCACGAGGACGGCGACCTCGTCGTCCAGGGCAACACCCGCGGCTCGGGCGGCACCGACTTCGCGATCGAGTTCCACGACCTCGCCACGCTCGCCAAGGGCGACTTCATCCTCTGACCCGGACGACCCTTGATCTCCGGGCGGGGCTCGGGCACCTGCGGCCGTCATGGCGCCCCCGCTCCTCACCCTGACCGACGCCCGCCTCGGCACCGGCGGCCAGCCGCTGTTCGCCGGCATCGACCTCGCCGTCGGTCGGGGGGACCGGATCTGTCTCGTCGGGCGCAACGGCTCCGGCAAGTCCACGCTGCTCAAGGTGCTGGCCGGCCAGCTGACGCTTGATGCGGGCGAGCGCTTCGTCCAGCCGCGGACGGTCATCGCCTATCTGCCGCAGGAGCCGGTGCTCCCGTCGGCCGGCTCGCTGCGCGCCGCCGTGCTCGAAGGCCTGCCCGACGCCGAGCGCGACAATGGCGGCTGGCGCGCCGATACGGTGCTCGAAGCGCTGGGCATGGATCCCGAGCGCCCCGTCACCACCGGCCTCTCGGGCGGCGAGATGCGCCGCGTCTCGCTGGCCCGCGCCCTGGTCGGCCGGCCCGACATCCTGCTGCTCGACGAGCCCACCAACCATCTCGACCTCGCCGCCATCGAGTGGCTGGAGACCGAGCTCGCGGGCTTCCCCGGCGGCCTCGTCACCATCAGCCACGACCGCACCTTCCTCACCCGCCTCTCCAGCGGCACCTGGTGGCTCGACCGTGGCCGCCTGCATGTCGGGCCCGAGGGCTTCGCCGGGTTCGACGCCTGGTCGGAGGCGCTGCTGGCGGCCGAGGAGGCCGAGCTGGCGCGGCTCGACAAGAAGCTGGAGGCGGAGACGCACTGGCTGCACCGCGGCGTCACCGCGCGCCGCAAGCGGAACATGGGCCGCCTGCGCAACCTCGTGGCGCTGCGCGAGGCGCGCCGCACGCGGGTGGCGCCGACCGGCTCCGTCCGGCTCGACGCCCAGGCCGCCACCGGCAGCGGCAGCCTCGTCATCGAGGCCGAAGGCGTCTCGAAGAGCTACGCCGACCGCGCCGTCGTCGACCGGTTCTCGACCCGGATCATGAAGGGCGACCGGGTCGGCATCATCGGCCCCAACGGTGCCGGCAAGACGACGCTGCTAGGCCTGCTGCTGGGCGAGATCGAGCCCGACTCCGGCCGTGTCCGCCACGGCACCGGGCTCGAGCTCGCCCGCTTCGACCAGCACCGGGCCCAGCTCGATCCCTTGAAGACGCCCTGGGAGACGCTCTGCCCGGACGGCGGCGACCACGTCCTGGTGAACGGCCGCTGGCGTCACGTCGTCGGCTGTCTGCGCGACTTCCTCTTTCGCGAGGAGCAGGCCCGCCAGCCCGTCCAGGCCCTCTCCGGCGGCGAGCGCAACCGCCTCCTGCTGGCGCGGATCATGGCCCAGCCCTCGAACCTGCTGGTCATGGACGAGCCGACCAACGATCTCGACATGGACACGCTCGACCTCCTGGAGGAGGCGCTGGCCGACTATGCCGGCACGCTGCTGGTCGTCAGCCACGACCGCGACTTCCTCGACCGCCTCGTCACCAGCACGATCGTGTTCGAGGGCGGAAGCCTGCGCGAATATGCCGGCGGCTACAGCGACTACCTCCTCCAGCGCCCGGCACCCCGGCCGGCCCCGGTCGCAGTTGCGGCGCCCGCCGTGGTCCGCCCCGCCGCTCCGACCCGCCCCCGGGCCTTCGACGCCAAGCTCCAGCGCGAACTCGACCGCCTTCCTGCGCGGATCGAAGCCGCCCAGGCGGAGATCGCGGCTGCCGAGCACAGGCTGTCCGACCCGGCCCTGTATGCACGCGATCCCACCGCCTTCGAGCAGGCGACCTTGGCCCTGGAGCAGGCCAGGACGACTCTGGCCGGTCTGGAAGAACGCTGGCTCGACCTCGAGATGCAGCGCGAGGCGCATGTCGGCTGACGCCAGCGAGGTCCGGGGTTAAGGCGCCGCCGCGGCACCCCAGCCCAGCTGGTCGTACATGACGAGGAACGCGCCCACCCCACGTGGATCGTTTTCGGGACGGCCACGCCCCAGATAGTAGGCGAGGTCACCCACCTGTCCGCCGACGCAGGTCCCCTTGAGGCGGGTCAATCCCTTGGAGTCGAGGGAGATCCTGCCGAGCACGCCCTGGTAGGCCCGGCTCGCGACCGTGGCGTAGGTCGAGCCGACATAGCCCTTCTGGACCGCATGGGCGATCGTGTAGGCGTGCATCGCGGAGCACGACGTCTCCGTCCAGTTGCCCGTCACCGTCTCCTTGTCCACCACCTGAAACCAGAGCCCGGTCTTGGGATCCTGGTGCCGGGCCAGACCGGCGACGAAGCCGGTCAGAATGGTCCGCAGGGCAGCGCGCTTCGGATGGTTCGCCGGGAGCGCGTCGAGGACGGCCACCAGCGCCATGCCGTACCACCCCATCCCGCGGCACCACACCTCCGGCGAGCGGTGCCGCACCGGGTCGGCCCAGGGCACGTCGCCCTGCTCGTCATAGCCGTGGTAGATCAGGCCGCTGACCGGATCGCGCAGATGCGATGCCGAGATCAGCAGTTGCTCGGCCGCGATGTCGAAGGCCGCAGGGTCGTTGTACTGCTTCCCGTACTCGACCAGGAACGGCAGCGCGACGTAGGGGTCTTCCGCCAGCAGTTGGCCCCAGGTTTTCTTGTTGGTGGCGTGGATCAGGCCGCCGTCGCTGGTCCGCGGCTGGCCGCCCGGATTGTATCGCGCGCGGATGCGGTCGGCGGCGAGCTTGTAGCGTGCGAGCCCGGTCGCCTTGTGGAGCCGCAGCAGGAGCGTTCCCGGCATGTAGTTGTCGAGCCAGCCCAGGGTTCGATCGATGTTGCCGCTGCCGTCGATGTGACTGTCGACCCAGCCCTGAACGTAGTCCCGGTACTTCCTGTCGCCGAACCGCTCGTAGGCGCGCCAGACCCCGAGCAGCACGAAAGCCTGCGGGTACCCCCAGAGGCCGAACGTCGTCGGGTCCGGGGAGCGCGCCAAGGTCGAGTCGACGAGCTTGCGCCCCCAGTCGATCGATGCGGCCCGTTCGGCGGACGCCGCCGGTCCCGAGGCAGCCACCAGGACCAGGAGTCCCGCTGCCGCGACTGCTGCCCGAGCACCCATCTCCGCCTCCACCCCTATCCCTGCCAGGATACCACGACGGGTCGCCTTCTTCCGCCCGTACCATCGAACCCGCTCGTCGAGATAACCCCGGCAGCACGTGAGTGCTACCGTAGGGGCAGCGGCTCACGGCTCAGCCGCCGAGCCAACTCGGTACGGGGCCCTGAGCGCTACCGGGCCATCTGGTCGTACATGATGAGGAAGGCGCCGATGCCGTGGCGATCGTTCAAGGGACGGCCGCGCGCCAGATAGTAGGCGAGATTGCCCACATTGGTGCCCACGCTCGTTCCCTTGAGGACGGCGAGGCCTTTGGAGTCGAGCGAGATCCTGGTCATCACGCCGTTGAAGGCGCGGGTCGCCACCGCACCGTTGCCGGCGGCGACGTACCCTTTCTGCACGGCACGGGAGATCGTGAAGGCGTGCATCGCCGAGCAGGAGGTCTCGGTCCAGTTGCTGGCGACCTGTTCCTTGTTGACGACCTGGAACCAGAGACCGGTCTTCGGATCCTGGTGCCGCGCCAGCGCAGCGACCATCCCCGACAGCACGGCGAGGAGGCTGGCCCGCTTCGGGTGCGTCGGCGGCAGAACGTCGAGCAACGACACCAGCGCCATCCCGTACCAGCCCATCGCCCGGCACCAGACCTCGGGCGAGCGGTGCGTTCGGGGATCTGCCCAGGCTACGTCCCCCTGCTCGTCATAGGCGTGATAGATCAGACCGGTCGTCGGATCGCGCAGATGCGAGGCGTAGATCAGAAGCTGCGAGGCCGCGATCTCCTTGGCCGCGGCGTCGTTGTACTGCTGCCCGTACTCGACGAGATACGGCACCATCATGAAGGTGCCGTCGGCCCAGAGTTGTCCCTGGGTCGTCTTGTTGGTGGCGTGGATCAGGCCGCCGTCGCTCGTGCGCGGCTGTCCGCCCGGATTGTAGCGCGCCCGGATCTTGTCGGCCGCCAGCTTGTACTTGGCGAGGCCGGTCGCCTTGTGGAGCTTGAGGAGCAGCCGCCCAGGCAGGAAGTTGTCGACCCACTTCAGCGTGCCGTCGATGTTCCCATTGGCGTCGACATAGCTGTCGACCCAGCCCTTCACATAGTTGCGGTACCTGACGTCGCCGAAGCGCTCATAGGCCCGCCAGACTCCGAGCAGCACCAGTCCTTGCGGGTAGCGCCAGAGTCCAAGTGTCGACGGGACCGGGAAGCGCGCCATGGTCGAATCGACCAGCTTGCGTCCCCAGTCGAGCGCGGCGGCACGCTCGGTCGCCACCGCCATAGCCGGCCCGGTGCCGCCCCCGGCGTGAAGTGGCGTCGCCACCAGAACCAGCAGGCCCGCCACCGCAAGTACCGCCCGAGCGCCCATGTCCATCTCCGACCCTTCCCTTGCAGGACGTGGCGAAGGGTCGCTCTATTCCACCTATGCGCTATAATGATCTTTAAACACTTCGCATACGTTATTTAGAATTATTGCAATCAAGCGTCACAATCACTGCAACCGGCAATTCACACGCAGGATCAAAGCGATCCCGATTGGCTCCTCGAGCCGGTGTCGATGCCGGCACGCGGATCACCCGCCAACTTCTTCATTTCCGCTGTCCGCGCCAAGGGAGCGAAAACGCGCAGCCTGGGGTGAGCGGAGGATGATCAGTTTCCGAGGCCCCCGGGTACGTAGGCCGTCGCGTTGGTGATCAGGAGGCGGTCGATGCGCGTGCCGTCCTCGCGATAGGCCAACTCCAGCGTGTGGCTCCCTGGTGCGAGGCTGAACCGCATTGTCCCGGCCGCCGAGCTGCCGGCGTGCACGTCGTCCCAGTGCCAGGACGAGCCAGGGACGATTCCGTCCCACGCCACCCAGTCGCCGCTGTCGATGCGGACCCAGAAAGAATCGTCGGCGGTTGTAGGCGCCTTCACGCGGCCCCAGACGACATAGTCGCCGGGAGCGGTCACGCTGAAGCTCCACTTGGCGTGTCCGCCGGTGGGCACGGTTTCGGTGCTGTTGTTGCCCGGCGTGACGTCTACGTACTTCCCGCCCGAGGCTTTGCTGTCGCTGCCCAGCCGGAGGGGCCCGGTCCGCACCGCCGCTTCCGCCTCCAGCCATATCTGCGTGCTGTCCGACGGCGGCCGCCCCATCTGGTCGTACATGATGAGGAAGGCGCCCAGTCCATGGCGGTCGTTCAACGGCCGGCCACGGGCCAGGTAGTAGGCGAGGTCGCCCACCATGGTGCCGACACTGGTGCCCTTCAGAACCGTGAGCCCATAGGTATCGAGCGAGATCTTGCCCAGAACACCCTGGAACGCCCGGCTCGCCACATCGCTGTAGCCCCGGTCGACATAGCCCTGTTGCACCGAGCGCGACACGGTGAAGGCATGCATCGCCGAGCACGAGGTCTCGACCCAGTTGCCCGTTGCCGTCTCCTTGTCGACGACCTGGTACCAGAGGCCGGTGGCCGGGTCCTGGTGCTGCGCCAGTGCGGCCACGAAACCCGAGAGGACGCCGAGCAGGTCCGCCCGTTTGGGGTGATCGGCAGGCAGCGCGTCCAGGACGGTCACCAATGCCATGCCGTACCACCCCGTGGCGCGGCACCAGACCTCGGGCGATCGATGCAGGACCGGATCGGCCCAGGGCACGTCCCCCTGCTCGTCATAGGCATGGTAGATCAGTCCGGTCGCAGGATTTCGCAGGTGCGAGGCATAGATGAGCAGTTGGTCGGCCGCCTCGTCGTTCGCTCCGGCATCGCCGAACTGCTGGCCGTACTCGACGAGGAACGGCAGCATCATGAACGTTCCGTCGGCCCAGAGTTGGCCGAGCGAGCTCGTGTTCTGCGCGTGCAGCAGACCCCCGTCGCTCGTCCGCATCTGACCGCCGGGGTTGAATCGGGCGCGGATCCGGTCGGCCGCCAGCTTGTACTTCGCGAGGCCCGTATCCTTGTAGAGCCTCAGCAACAGCCGGCCGGGCAGGTAATTGTCCAACCAGGTCAGCGTGCCGTTGATGTTGCCGCCGCCGTCGACGTAGGTGTCGACCCAAGTCTTCACATAATCACGGTAGCGGGTGTCGCCGGTCCGCTGGTAGGCGTTCCAGAAACCCAGCAGCACCAGACCCTGCGGATAGCGCCAAAGACCGAACGTCGCCGGGTCCGGAATACGGGCGATCGTGGAGTCCACGACGGCCCGGCCCCAATCGACCGATGCGGCCCTCGCGGGTTGCCAAGGCAGCACGGCGAATGCAGCGGCTCCCGCCACCAGCAGCGGCAGCCATCTCTTGGAAATCTTCGAGCGGGAACTACACATGATGCACCCGAAAAATGGGGCTCCAGGGGAAAGGCGCCTGGGCTCAATCGTATCGCCTGCAGAGGCTACGTGCAGCACCTCCTGAACCTACCTTGTACCTGGGGTCGCAATCCCCGGAGCACAATTCACCCCTTGATCGCAGGGCGCTGAACGTGAAAGGCGACGTGCACCCCGACCCGGAGCGTCCGCCTGCATGGCACCATCTTTGCCGAACGATCCGCCGCCGCATACCGGGTCGCTTCCCACCTTCGGCGAAGCCACGCGTCTCTGGGCGCGCATCGGGCTGATCAATTTCGGCGGTCCCAGCGCCCAGATCGCGCTGATGCACCGTCTTCTGGTCGACGAGCGCCGCTGGATCGGCGACGCGCAGTTCCTGCACGCGCTCAATTTCTGCATGCTGCTGCCCGGCCCCGAGGCGCAGCAGCTGGCGACCTATGTCGGCTGGCTCCTGCACGGCACGCGCGGCGGACTCGTCGCCGGTATCCTGTTCGTCCTACCGGGCTTTCTCGTCATCCTCCTGCTCTCGGCCCTCTACGCCCTCTACCACGAGGTGCCGCTGCTGCAGGCCGTGTTCTTCGGCGTGAAGGCGGCCGTGCTGGCCGTCGTGGTCGAGGCCGTGCTGCGCATCGGGCGTCGCATCCTCGCCAGCCGCACGCTGATCGGCATCGCCGTCGCCGCCTTCGTCGCCATCTTCTTTCTCCACGTGCCGTTCCCGCTGATCGTCATCGGTGCGGGCCTGCTCGGCTGGCTGGGAGGCCGCGTGGCACCCACCGCCTTCCGCCTGGGCGGCAAGGCCGCCGGCCCGGTGACCGAGCCCTCCCGACCGCCGAGCCTGGGCTGGGCGCTCGAGATCGCCGCGATCTGCCTCGCTTTGTGGTGGCTGCCGGTCCTCGCCGCCTGGGCCACAGGCGCCACGACCCTGACGGCGATCGGCCTGTTCTTCAGCAAGCTCGCCGTCGTCACCTTCGGCGGCGCCTACGCGGTGCTCGCCTACATGACGCAGGCCGCCGTGCAGACCTATGGCTGGCTGGGTGCCGGCGAGATGCTGGACGGCCTGGGCCTCGCCGAGACGACACCCGGCCCGCTCATCCTGGTGACGAGCTTCGTCGGCTTCCAGGCGGCGTTCCACCAGCCGGGCTCGCTGCCGCCGCTCCTCGCCGGCACGCTCGGCGCCACGCTGACGGTCTGGGTGACCTTCGTCCCCTGTTTCTTGTGGATCTTCATGGGCGCCCCCTTCATCGAGCGCCTGCGGGCGGCCGCCGGCCTCAACGCTGCCCTCTCCGCCATCACCGCGGCCGTCGTCGGCGTGATCGCGAACCTCGCCGTCTGGTTCGGGCTCCACGTCCTGTTCGAGCGCTTCGAGCCCATCCGCCTCGGGCCGCTGGCGTTCGACCTGCCGGTCGCGGCCTCGCTCGATCCCTGGGCGCTGGCCCTGGCGGCGGTAGCGATGCTGGCCCTCCTCCGCCTGCATCTGGGCCTCGTCCCCGTCCTCGCCGGGTCGGCCCTTCTCGGCGTCCTGATCCGGACCCTGGTCTGATCCGCCGGCGCCCGCGCGCGGCTAGTTCGGCGGTTGCTCCAGGTAGCGCCGTCGCTGGCGCGGCGACATGCCCGTCCAGCGCCGGTAGGCGTGGTTGAAGGCCGCCAGCTCCGCATAGCCCAGCATCTGCGCGATGTCGGTCAGGCTGAGCTCGCTCCGGGCCAGATACTCCTCGGCCAGGCCCTTGCGGACATTGTCGACGAACTCCCGATGACCCAAGCCCAGCGCGTTCAGCTGGGCGAGGAGGGCCGAGGGCGTGATGTCGAGTTGCGCCGCGACGCGCTCCAGGGTCGGTGAGCCCGTCTCCAGGCATGCTATGGTGGCGGCCGCGATGCGGGCGCGCGGCGACGACCGCTCCTTCCACGCGGCGAGTTCCGCCCTGCAGAGACGGCGCAGAAGGTTGGCCAGGCGCTCGTCGCGGGTGGCGACCGGCACGTCGAGCACGTCATCCGGAAAGGTGATCGTCGTTCTCGATCCGCCCGGCGCCACCGGTGCATGCAGCCGGCGCCCGATCTCGGAGCACCATGCCGCCTCGACCTCGCCGACGAGGATGACGTTGGGCTTGAACCGGGTCCCTCCGAGTTCCTGGAGCATGTTGAGCAAGCGGCGGGCGAGCGTCAGATGGACCTGCTGGCAGGGCCCCGTATCGGTCGCGACGACGGTGCCCCACAACGACGCCCCGCTCTCCGTCGTGTCGAGGCTGAAGGCCAGGCCGTCGGTGATGAGCGGGTGGAACTCCAAGAGGCAATCCAATGCCTCCCGTATCGTCGACGACCAGAGCATGAGCTGGCCCACCAGCTCGTAGTCGGCCAGCTTGATGTCGCCGACACGCAGACCGAACAGCGGGTCCTTCGCCAGTCGGGCCGCCGCTTCGAGAAAGCGGGTGTGGCGTCGATAGATGATCATCGAGCCGCCCGGTGCTCCGTGCCCGAGCGACAAGCCGAAGTCGCGGGCCAGCTTGTCCCAGGTCAAGCCCTTCTGGTCGAGCAGCGAGGCACATCTTCGGCACAACAGATCGCTGACCATGGCCAGCGGATTCGGCGACAGCTCGACCTCCGCCTGCCCCACCTTCACTGGTCCAACGACACCGGTGCGAGGCGATCGGCGCGAAAGGATCTGTCCGCCCCGTCGCCCCGCCGCCGGGTTGCTGTGTCTTTCGGCATCGCCAACTAGCCGTACGGTGGAGGTTATCGCCTCCACTACCACCGAAGGTCAGATAGCCCGCCCCCGGCCCAACGTACAGCAGATCGGGGGTTGAGTAGGCCCGCTGGACGATATGTCCCTCGCGCTCGAGCCGCCCGCTCCGTCGGCCCAGGATCACCGCTTTGGTTGCGTGATCACAGGGTAATAAAGCAAACTATCAAGTTGTGGCCCAGCCGGAGCAATGACGTCGGCCGGACTCGCAGCTAACTGCGGGTACATAGTGCAGCCTTCGGAAGGCGGCCGCAGTGAGGCTATCGAGATGGAGCGGACGCACGTGAAGCCCCTGGATTGGGCGCACCTGCCATCGGACATGGCTCTGGGCTTTTTCCTACCCACCCTTGCGGGCGAGCCTGCGGCAACCATCGAGGTCGGCGGTGCGGACGTAGCGGCGGCAGTGCTGGATCGCGCCGGCACCCTCGTACGGATCAACTCGAGCTGGCGACGGATCGCCGAACTCGGCGGCAACACGGACCCCGATCACAGCCTCGGCCGGAACTACTTCGCCGTGTGCGACGCCGCCTGCGGATCGGCGGTCGCTGCGGCCCGGAAGGCACGCCACGGACTGGAGTCGCTGCTCGCCGGGGATGTCGCCAACGTGGTCTTCGAGTTCGACTGTGGCGGTCATCCCGACGCTTATCCGAGTCTGTTCCTGGCCTCGCAGCCCGTCGACGAGCCGACCGCCGGCGCGGTCATTTTCCAGATCCCGACCGGCGGCACCACGCTTGCGGCACCTTCCTCCTTCGAATCCGAGCGCGAGGCACTGCTCGCCGCCGGCCGCCGCATGCTGGCGGCGGCACGAGGCGGCTACCGCCAGCCGGTGATGGTCGTCGTCGAGGCCGACGTGCTCGACGACCTCGATCTGGCGCGGCTCCCGGCGGCCCTGCTCGGGCCTCTGGCCCTGGCCCGCGTCACGGCGGCAGTACCCGAGGCCTGGGCGGTCCAGCGCATCGGTCCCATGCGCATGGCACTCTGCGCCAATGTCCTCGGCGGTGCGATCGGCGCCGGCATCCTGATGCATCGCCTGCGCACGGCACTCACGCCGCCGATCCTCATCGACGACCGGCCGATCGTCCTCTGGTCCCGTTTCGGCGGAGCCGTCCATCCCGAGCACGGCCTTCGCGCCCCCGACATGCTGGCGGCGGCCGAGCGCTCGCTACAGGCGGCGGCGACGGACGGCGGACCGTGGTTCCCGCTCGTCGCCCCTCCGGCAGAACCGAAGCCTCGGCGGCGACGGTCGCAGGGTCCGCGCGAGATCGCCCGCGGCGCTCTGGAACTGCGCTACACACCGCGCTTCGATCCGGCCGCCGGACGGATGACGGGTCTAGAAGCCTCGGTTGCGCCCAGCGAGAACCGACGCCACGTGCCGCTCAATGCTCTCGGCGACACGATGGATCTCTTCGTCGAGATCCTCGAGCTGATCGGCAGCCAGTCGGCACTTGCCCACTGGGCCGGCAACCGGCTGCCCGTCGGCCTCGCGGTCACGCCGATTCACCTCGCCCGCGAGGATTTCGCCGCCATCGTGCAGGAGGCGCTGACCGACACCGGCGTGCCACCCGACCTGATCGAGCTGCAGATCCCGGAAGTGGCCCTCCGCGACAGCCACGGCGATCTGGTCCGTCGCCTTCGGCCGCTCACGGAGCTGGGCGTCGGGGTGGCGTTGGATCCCTTCGATGGCCAGGACTTGCCGCTCGCCGCCCTCTGCGACCTGCCGGTGAACGTCGTCCGCGTCGCCGACACGCTCTGCGGCGGCTGGAGCAGCGCCCGAGCTGGCCGGCTCGCCACCTTCCTCGGCTGCCTCGGCGGAATCGGTCATGCCACGGCCCTGCGCGGCGTCACCTGCCAGGCGCAGCTCGACATCGCCCGCAGCTTCGGTTGCCGCGACGTTCAGGGGCCGCTCCTCGGCTGCGCGCTGCCCGAGGCCGAGCTCGACCTCGACATCACCGTGCCGCCGGAAGTGGCCGTCATCTGAGCGGCTGGTGCCGCCGCAGCCGTGAGCCGCCGGTCGGTCCGATCTTCTGGCTCGCGGCATTGATGGGGGGGTCGGCACTCAGGCGATGGCCGACACCGGCTCGGTGTGCCGATCGGACGGTCGGAGAGTGAATCCCACCGGCACGATGATCCGGCGATCGACCGCAGGCGCGCCGCCCCTCCAGCGCCGATAGGCGTGGCTCAGGGCTGCAGCTTCGGAGAAGCCGAGCACGCCGGCGACCTGCGCCAACGTCATGCCGGGCTTCGCCACCAACTCCTCGGCCAGGCGCCGGCGCACCGTATCGACCAGCAGCCGCATCCCACCGACCGCCGCTATCTCGCGGGCGAGGCTGGCGCGGCTCGTGTCGAGGGTCTCCGCCAACCGGTCGAGCGATGGAGTCCCCTCGTGCAGGTTCCGGATCACGGCCCCCTCCAGGCGCGTCCTGACCACGTCCATCCGCCGGCTTCCGTCCTCGACCCGGCGCTCCCAGTACGGGCGTAGCACCTCGGCGAGCCTCGCATCAGCACCGGCGACGCGGGTGCGGAGGTGCCGCGCCGGGAACGCGACATAGGAGAAGAGCTCGTCGGCCCCGAGCGGGGCCTTGAGCTGTTGGGCAACGATCGGCTGACGGTCCCGGTCCGTCAGCGCCAGCCCGACACGAAGAGGAGCGAAGCTCGCGCCGATCAGTGAGTCGAGGCAGCTCAGCATGAATCGTAGCGTGAAGAGACTGTCGATGCGCGGATCGGAGGTGGACGCGACGAGCATCGCCGTGTCGCCGTCGACGGCAACGTTCATGTAGACGGCCGTGGAGACGGTCGGCATCGCCTGGACCAGGCGTTGCAGCGCCTCACCGACCGTCGGGGCATTGAGGGCGGCATAGCCGACCAGCCCCAGCGCGCCGAGGCGAACATCGCCGAGCTGCCAGGTGAACAGGGGATCGTGCGCCAGAAGAACGGCACTGCCGATATAGGCACGCTTGGCGTAGGTGGGGATCTGCAGCCCGTCCTCGGGCTCGCCGTCCAGGCTCAGACCGTAGGCGGCCGCAAGCAATTGACCGTTGAGACCGCGGTCCTCCAGTAGAACCGCGCAGCGACGGGCGAGGACGTCGCTGCTGGTGGAAGCGGGACCGACGTCCGGAAAGTGGATGTCCCGCGGCATGCCTTCAGACCGCTACGCCGCAGCGGAGGGACCGATCGGCAGGGAACGGTCGAACCGCCAGGACACATCGTGCGGGCCGGGCGATCCCGAGACGGGCGCCGATGCTCAGCCCAAACATCGTGCAGCATCGCCTCGGTGCGTCGGCATGCTGCAGCACGACCGGAAGGGTCTGGCTGAAACGCGACGACATGGGACGTGCGCCACAATGCGCTCCATGTCGAAGGCGCGGGATGTCATCGCCATCGTCGGCCAGCCTGCCACCGCAAATACTACCATCACGATAACAGGACGACGTCTGACTTCCAGAAAAAGAAAAACACCAACCGTCTGCCCGTGAACTCGGTCAAGGAGCCGAACTTCCGTCGAGGACCGTGCAGCGAGTTGGGCTCCTGGGGGCCACGTCGGAAACGAGCCAAGCGTCGGTCGGAAAGACGAACCTGTGATCGGCCCGAGAGACGTCCGATGGCTCGTGCGAGTGGACGGCGACTTCGGCTCTATCTCGACACAGGACCGACTCATTCCCTCCCTCCGTGGAGACCCCTGGACCAGAGCCTCGACGAACCGTGTAGCTCACCCAGGCTCTTGACTAAAGTCCTAGGTACGTCTATAGTGCCGCCCCATGGACGACACGCCCTTCCGCCTCGACCCCGAGTTCCGCGCCGGCCGCAAGAAGCGGCGCCTCGTGCGGCTCATGGCGTTGGGTGCCACCGCCGCGAAGGCCGCAGCGAAACTCAACATCACCGACGCCGAGCTCGACGCCTTCACCGCCGATCCGGACCTGCCGGAAATGGTGGAAGCCTATCGCGAGATGTACGGCCAGCCCGAGGAGGAGATCCTCCGCCGGCTGCGCGACCTCGCGATCAAGATCCTGGTCGAGTCGGTCGAGGAACGCGATCCCAAGGTCTGCGCCTGGTTCTTCCGCGAGCTGCAGCACGCCCGCAATCCCTGCGTGACGCTGGCGAAGTCCGTCATGCGCGCCCAGGAGCGGGCCGTGCGTGAGGCTGCGGAAACCGAGACGCCCAAGCCGCCGCCGAAGGTGAAGCGGGTGCTCTATCCGCCGCGCCCGTACGACGACCTCGAATCGCTCCGGCATCGCACCACCGTCCGCCTGCGCGACCAGCTTATCGTCGAGGCGCAGGAAAAGGCGCGGGAGGAAGCCGAGGCCAAATCCGCATCGGGCGAGCCGTCTCGGCCGCCGCAACCTGTGCCCGTGCCACCGCCGGCCCTGACGCGTCGGCCGGAGACAGCGGAGGAACGCGACTACCGCCGCGTCCTCGGGAAGATCATGGGCAAGCGGATCAGAGTCCGCGTGCGGGATCCGGACGTCGACACGTCGTAAGCGTGCCGCGCACCGAGACTTCAGGCCGCTCCGCCAACAGCCAGCCCCTCCGCCAATCTTCCTCCTCGCCCCCAGCCGATCCAAGGCTGTCCGGGGCCTATCGGCGTTGCTACCCAATCCCGGGCGGCGCAAACTGGGCGCTTCCGCTTCGAGGTGGCCGATGCTGCATGTGGAGACCGAGCCGAGCGCGCTGGGGCCGATCGCCTTCGCGGCACGGGACGGAAAGGTGGTCGCCCTGGAGTTCGGCGACGAGGCGTTCCTGGCCGACCGGCTGCGTCGCCGCTGCCGGGGCGAGACGCCGGTTCGTGGCGATCCGCTGGGCGTGGCGGGTCGCCTTCGCCGCTACTTCGCAGGCGAGCTGGACGCCGTCGACGACCTCCCCGTCGAGTTGGGCGGAACGCCCTTCCAGTCGCAGGTCTGGGCTGTGCTCCGCACCATTCCGGCCGGCACCACACTCAGCTATCGCGACGTCGCGGTGCGGATCGGGCAGCCGACGGCCGTGCGCGCGGTGGGCCTCGCCAACGGCTCGAACCCGGTTTCCATCGTCGTGCCGTGTCACCGCGTGATCGGGGCCGACGGCTCGCTTACCGGCTATGGCGGCGGGATCGACCGCAAGCTCTGGCTGCTGGAGCACGAGGGCGCACGGCTCCGGCTCGGCCTCAGTCCGGCAGGCGCAGCGGCACCGGGTCGCGACCGAGGAAGCGCGCCAGCACCTCGACGATGAGCCCGTGATCCTGCCGCTGCGGCAGCCCGGAGACGCAGATCGCCCCTACAACGCCCGTACCGGCGAGCGTGATCGGAAAGCCGCCGCCATGCGGGGCGAAGTCCTTCTGATCGAGCGCGAACTTGGCCTCCAGCGTCGTCTGCAACCGCGCCAGCTCGCGGCCGAGCCAGTAGGAGGCGTGGGCGAAGCGCAGCACGACGTTCCGCTTGCGCCGCATCCAGTCGACATTGTCGGCCGAGCTGCCCGGCAGGGCCGTGAAGAAGAGAGGGTGTGTCGCCAGCTGGATGTCGATCCCGACCGGTGCCTGCCGCGCCAGCGCCGCCTCGCGCAGCCGGTTGCCGAGATCCCACGCCGTCTCCGGCCCGAAGCGCTCGAAGACGAGTTCCTTCTCGTGCAGCAGGATCAGCTCCAGATCGCTCTCGACCGTCATCGTCTCCGCCCCCTGTCCCGTCCGGATGCCGCATGGTTCGACAGCACCGCAGCGAAGCCATGATCACCGTGCGCCACGCGACGCCTGCCGAGCTTCCGGCCTGCGCCGAACTCTACGCACGGGTCGATGCGGCGAGCCATCCCTGGAATCCGCCGAACCCCGACGCCGTGGACTACTTCCTGAGCTTCGCCGAGCGGGAGGAGATCTGGCTCGCCGAGATCGACGGCCGGCTGGCCGGCATTCTCTCGCTGTTCCGGCCCGAGAGCTTCGTCCACTCCCTCTATGTCGAGCCAGCCTTCCAGGGCCGAGGCGTCGGCCGGGCCCTGCTCGACACCGTCCAGGCGACCACGCCCGACCCGCTGTCGCTCAAGGTGGAAGAACCGGCGGCACCGGCCCGCGCCTTCTACGCCCATCTCGGCTTCGTCGAACTCGGCGACGGCGTGAACGATCTCGGCATCCGCTGGATCAGGCTCCAGCGCGCGAAACCTCAAAACCTCGCCACCATCCAACGCAGGAGGGCAAGCACGCCGAGATAGGCCAGCGAGGCCACGGCCCCGATCCCGATCTCGAACGGAAACAGATTGTGCGAGGTCGGGTCGGCAGAAACGTCGCGCAGGAAGATCGCCAGCCAAGCCGCAGCCGCCCCGAGCGGCAGAGCGCCCGCGACGCGCCAAGCCCCATGCCAGCGCCGCAGAACCTTCACCTGCGCCCAGGCCCACGCCGCCGGGATCGCCAGCAGCAACGGCAGACCGAGCAGCCCGAGGATGATCTCCATGGGCCGCAGTCTGCACCGGTACCGTCACCGGCTGGTGAAGATCCGGTGCGCCGCGTCACCCGGGACCGCCTCGCGGGCGGCCCCGGGCGGATGGCTCAGCGGATGCCGGCGTCGATCAGGTCGACGAGGGCGTCGATGGTCTTCGGCGTCACCACGCCGGCACCTGTGTTGATGGAGATGCCGGGCATCTTGTACTTCGCCGTCAGCACGCACTGCAGGACCGGCATGAAGCCCTGCAGGTAGAGTAGCTGGTCGAGCGTTGCCGAGACGTAGCCCGACTTCAGGCCGTCGATGGTGGCGGGAGCGAGGTCGATGCCGCCGACGGTGATCTCGCCGGGCTTCTTGCCGGCCTTCTTCAGCACCTCGGCCAGCACGCCTGTGATGCCGCCGTGCTGGGTGCCGATCGCCTTCAGGTCCGGGTTGGCCTGGACGTAGGCGGTCAGCACGGGCACCGCGAGCGTGGCGTCCGAGTTGGCCTCCTGGGTGATCTCGAGCCGGTCGACCTTCAGGCCCGCCTTCTCCAGCGTGTCGGCCAAGCCCTTCTCGCTGAGACCGCGCTCGGCCTGGCTGAACACGCCATAGACCATGGCCTTGTCGCCGGCCTTGAGGCCACCGGTCTTGATCATGTTCTCGGCCGTCAGCGAGCCGCCGGCATAGAGGTCGACGCCGGCATAGCCGAAGCCCTGCGGGCCGAACTGCTGCTGCAGCGGCGTCAGGGGCGAGTTGCCGTCGGTGACGACGACACCCTGGTCCACCGCCTGCTTGACGAGGTCGGCGAAGGCGTCCGAGCCCGGATGGCCCATGATGACGATGCAGCTGGGCTTGGCGGCCAGCGCCTGCTTGAACTGCTCGATCATCTTCTCGGGCGCCCAGGCCGAGAACTGCTCGTTCAGCGCCGCGACGCCGAGCGCCTTCGCGGCCGCCGCCGCACCGGTCTGGCGGGCCAGCGTGGCGCCGTCGCCGGGGTTGCCGCCCATCTGCATGTAGATCGTCACACCGGCACCCGGCGCGTCCTCGGCGCGGGCCGCACCGGTGGAGAGCAGGGCCAGTGCCGCGGCACCGGCGAGCAGGACCTTCGAGATCATCGTTCAGCTCCCTTGGAGTCGGGCCGATCGCCCGTCATTGGCCCACGCGTCCCGGCGTGGGAGATCCCGGCCGGGTCGTCCCGCCGGTGTCGTGCGAGGAGCGGAACCGAGCCAGGAACGCCCGGCGGCGGTGCGGCTCCTCCATGAAGAGGTAGCAGACGATCGAGATCAGGAAGATGAGCCCCTGCACGGTGCGCACCCAGGCCCCGGTCAGGCCCGAGGCGACGAGGCCCGCTTCCAGGATCCAGATGATGAAGCAGCCAAAGACCGAGCCCACGATCGTGGCCCTGCCACCGAAGATCGAGGTGCCGCCGATCAGCACGGCGGCGATGGCGGTCAGCAGGTAGCCCTGCCCCTGATTGCCGAAATAGTTCTTGTTCTCCAGCGTCAGCATCATGGCGGCGACCGAGGCCAGCCCGCCCATCAGCATGAAGAGCCGGATCTTCTCCTTGGCGACGTCGATGCCGACGACGCGCGAGACTTCGTTCGAGTCGCCCATGAACAGCACGTGCTCGCCGAAGCGGTGGCGGTTCAGGACGAACCAGAGGCCGATCACGGCCAGCGCCGTCCACACCGCCTGGATCGAGATCTGGTTGTACCATTCGAACGAGTTCGGGTCGCCGAAGCGCCCGACGATCCAGGCCCAGACGGAGCTCTCCTCGGCACCCCGCAACGCGTAGGACTTCCCGCCCGAGAGCACCGTCGCCATGCCGGCCCAGAAGAACTGCGTGCCCAGCGTGGCAATGAAGGAGGGGATACCGATGCGGGCGATCAGCAGGCCGTTGAGGTAGCCGACGAGCAGGCCCGAGCCGAGGGCGGCCAAGACGGCGAACCAGCCAAGCTGATACTCCTTGAACAGCACCGCGAAGACGAAGCCGGAGAAGGCGATCACCGACGGGAAAGAGAGATCGATCTCGCCGGCGCCGATGACGAAGGTGAGGCCGATCGCCAGCAGGATGAGCGGCGGGGCGGTCGAGAGCAGCGTGGTGTAGATGTTGGGCTGCAGGAACACCGAGGGGGCGGTGAACATGAAGAGGCCCAAGATCAGCGCGAAGACGACGATGATCGGCAGCGCCTCGAAGCGAAGGAACAGCGGTTTGGCGTAGCGGGACTCGCTCATGCGCGCCTACCGCCTGTGCTGCAGCTCGATCAGGAACTCGGTCAGCTCGGCCACCGTCATCTCGGGCGGCAGCACCTCGGCCACGATCTCGCCGCGGTCGAGGACGACCAGCCGGTCCGACACCTCGTGCACATGGGCGAGGTTGTGCTCGATGTAGATGCAGGCGCGGCCCGACTCCTTGATGCGGCGGACGAAGTCCATGACCTTGCGCACCTCCTTCACCGCCAGCGCCACGGTCGGCTCGTCGAGGATGATGAGGTCCGAGTTGAAGTGCATCGCACGGCCGATAGCGATGCCCTGCCGCTCGCCGCCCGAGAGCTGCCGCACGTCGGAGTCGACGGTGATGCCCACGCCGCGGAAGCCGATGGTGTTGAGCAGGATCCCGGCGGCGATCTCCTTCTCCTTCTTCACGTCGATGAAGCCGAAGCGGTTGGTGATCTGCCGGCCGACGAAGAAGTTGCGCCAGAGCGGCTGCTTCTCGCCCAGCGACTTGTCCTGGTAGACCGTCTCGATCGACAGCTCGTGCGCCATTCGGACCGAATAGTCGTCGAGGTCGATCTCGCGGTCGCGGACGAAGATCCGCCCGGCCGAAGGTTTCAGCACGCCCGTCACCGTCTTGATCAGGGTCGACTTGCCGGCACCGTTGTCGCCGATCAGCCCTACGATCTCGTTGCGACCGACGGCGAGGTTTACGTCGCGCAGGGCCTGCACGGCGCCGAAGTATTTCTGCACGCCTTCCAACCGCACGATGTGCGTGAAGGAGTCGGGTACTGATCCGGCAACCGGATCGACCGTCATTCGACCTCCCTGCGCCGACCGGTGCTGCCGGTCCGACTGGCGATTGTCTCGCCTATTCCTCAGACAATTGAATAGAGCCACGCGACCGGCTAAGTGTCAAGCCGAGGGAGGCGGACGATGCGGCAGGACACGTTACACGTGCCCGAGAACGGGGGTGCTGCCCCGGTGGCACCGAACGACACGCGGCGCCTGCACGGGTCCATCGCCCACGACATCGCCGTCGCCATCATCGCTGGCCGACACGCGCCGGGCGACCATCTCGCCAACGAGGACGCGGCCAGCCGCCATCTCGGCGTGTCGCGGAGCGCCTATCGCGAGGCGATCCGCATCCTCGTCTCGAAGGGCCTCGTCGAGAGCCGGCCCAAGACGGGCACCCGCATCAACCAGCGCGTCCGCTGGAACATGATCGATCCGGACGTGCTGGCCTGGCATTTCGAGGTCGAGCCCAGCCCCAGCTTCATCACGCAGCTGTTCGAGCTGCGCCGCATCGTCGAACCGAGTGCCGCCGCCCTGGCGGCGCAGCGGCGGACCGCCCACGACGTCGAGCGGCTCCGCACCTTCGCGCTGCTGCTGAAGACCGAGACGCTCGCCAGCGACGCCGGCCATCAGGCCGACCTCGACTTCCACCATGCGATCCTGACGGCGACCGGCAACGAGGCGCTGCTGTCCCTGTCGGCAGGAATCGGCGCCACGATCCGCTGGTCGAACACGTTGAAGCTCGGGCCGGAAGCGCGGCTCGAGCGGGACCCGTTTCCCGAGCACTGGGACGTGTTCAACGCGATCGCGGCGGGTCGTCCGCGCGCCGCTCGCCTCGCCATGGAGAGGCTCGTCTCCTTGTCCTCAGACGACATCTGGAGGACCCTCGGCATGAACCGGCAGGTCGCCGAGTGAAGCAGCAGCATCCCGGACAAGGCAAGGTGCAGGATATCATTGCCTCCCAGTACATTCAGCCTTGGTATAATAACGTTTACCAATAGGCACAACGAAGGCGATGTATAAGACGTCGCGTCAAAAACGAAAACCAAGAACTCGATCTCTAACTACGGCAGACAAATTTCAGATCCAATTTAACCTCTGGTTCAAAAAATGGCCTGTCTAAAATAACAAGATTCCTTACAGACCCACACTAGCGATCAGAATAATGACAAATACTAAACCACTCATACACCGCATTACCAGGAGCGCACATTCCGGGCAAGAGACTCCCCAACGAATAGCTACGCGACTTCTACGGATTGAACCTGCAAAAACACGTACAGCCAAGATTGTCAGCACACAAATATAGATCCAAATCGAAGTCGCTAGACTAGTAATATACATTGTGGTAAAAGGATAGTTTAGCGTTATTAATTTAACATCTTTATAAAAATTGAACTTGAATGCAGTAGTGATGAACGGATCAAAATGATTCTTATAGTGTTCAAAGACTTCTTGAGAATATACGCTAAAGTTGAACCAAAACTGCGATTTAACTAGGCTGTTCAACGCTCCGAAGTTATGGACGATAAAGTCAATGGAATAACCGCCATTTAGCAATCGGCTAACTTCAAACACATGAGCTACAGCACCCGCAAATGAGCTTCCAACGATAAAGATGAGATTTGATAACAAAAAGTCTACAACTAGGATAGTCAATATTCTTCTTCCTGAAGAACCAAAGGAGACAAACTGAATCAATTTTCTTGTCTGAACAACAGAAAGCACATCAATTGCTATACCGACAAAGATGGAGATCAGAAGTGGTATTCCAAAAAAATGATTGAAATTTTCGATGAATGGACTGAGTATTTGAGACCTCACATCAACCGGGCTTGTAATTAAGGCGATAGCAAAAGACAAGACCCCCACAACTAAAGAGATAGCAATTGATATCGTTATTGCGCGAAGCGAAAATATGGATTGACCAAAAATGGTATCGCTGAGTTTTATTCCCGCAACAACGAACTTACTTAGTCTCGGCGCCGGGTCTGAATGCAACAAAAATGTCAATATGTCGTGCTTTTCCGTATCTTTTTGCTTCAGCACACCATATATTGCAAGTGAGCCACCCAGAAGCGCTAGCCAGATGCCAAAACCGTTTGCAATAATTTCCATCTATCACCTTCTTGTCGTATTATAAATAAGGCGGGGTGCAGGCGCTCACGACCTCGCACGCCACGTCGCCCGGATTGCGAAAGCGGTGCGGGATGCGGCTGTCGAACAGGTAGGCGTCACCCTTCACGAGCCGGCGCGTCTCGCCGCCGACGGTCAGCTCCAGCGTGCCGGCCAGGACGATCCCGCCTTCGCTGCCCTCGTGCTCCAGCATGCTCTCGCCGGTGTCCGAACCCGGCGCATACAGCTCGTGCAGAATCTGGAGGTTGTGCTCGCGGGCGTCGCCGACCTGGCGGAAAGAGATGCTGCCGTGACCGTTGGCATGGAGGTGGGCGGTCAGCTCGGTCAGCTCGTCGGCGCCGAAGAAGACCTGCGGCCCGGACGGCCGCTCGGGCTCGAAGAACTCGGCCATGCTCATCGGCAGGCCCGTCAGAATCTTGCGCAGCGAGGCGACGGACGGACTGTGCCGGTTCTGCTCGACGGTCGCGATGAGGCCGTGCGGCACCCCGGCCCGGCTCGCGAGGTCGCGCTGGCTCAGTCCCGATCGGCTGCGGATCTCGCGCAGCCGGGCGCCGACGTCGAAGTCCATTCCCGTCTCCGCTCAGGATATGCGCAACCATAACGACCTCAACGGTCGCTGAGAAGCCTCTTGCTCAGGATCCTGAGCGCCGGTAAGGTGACGGCAGTTCCTTGGGAGGACCGAATCATGAGCGAGACCGCCACCCTCCAGGCCCGGCGCGAGGCCGCCGTGGCACGTGGCGTCGCCGGCAAGTCGCTGTACGTGGCGCGCGCCGAGAACGCCGAGGTGTGGGACGTGGACGGCCGTCGCTACATCGATTTCGCCGGCGGCATCGCCGTGCTGAACACCGGTCACCGGCATCCGAAGGTGATGGCGGCGGTGAAGGACCAGCTCGACAACTTCACCCACACCTGCTTCCAGGTGATGCCCTACGAGCCCTATGTGCGCCTCGCCGAGCGCCTCAACGCACTGGTCCCCGGCGACTTCCCGAAGAAGACACTGTTCGTCACCACGGGTGCCGAGGCGGTCGAGAATGCGGTCAAGATCGCCCGCGCCCACACGAAGCGCCCGGGCATCGTCTCCTTCTCCGGCGGCTTCCATGGGCGGACCATGATGGGCATGGCGCTGACGGGTAAGGTCGTGCCCTACAAGAAGGGCTTCGGGCCGTTCCCGGCCGAGGTCTACCACCTGCCCTTCCCCGACACCTACCGGGGCGACAGTGCCAAGAAGTCGATGCAGGCGCTGAACTATTTGTTCAAGGCGTCGATCGATCCCGAGCAGGTGGCGGCGATCATCGTGGAGCCCGTGCAGGGCGAAGGCGGCTTCAACGTCGCCTCGGCGGAGTTGCTGCAGGAACTGCGCAAGGTCTGCGACAGGCACGGCATCGTCTTCATCGCCGACGAGGTGCAGACCGGCTTCGCTCGGACAGGCAAGCTGTTCGCGATGGAGCATGCGGGTGTCGCCGCCGACATCGTGACGCTGGCGAAGAGCCTGGCCGGCGGCTTCCCGCTGGCGGCCGTGACGGGCAAGGCCGAGATCATGGACGCGGCGAACCCGGGCGGTCTGGGTGGCACCTATGCCGGAAGTCCGATGGCCTGTGCCGCAGCACACGCCGTGCTTGACGTGATCGAGGAGGAGAAGCTCGTCGAGCGCTCGGCTGCGATCGGCGAGCGGATGATGGGCCGGCTCAAGGCCATGCAGCAGCGCAACGAGTTCGCCTGTATCGGCGACGTGCGCGGGCTCGGGGCGATGGTGGCGATGGAACTGGTCGAGGACCGGGTCGGCAAGGAGCCGGCACCCGAGCTGACCAACCGGATCATCGCCAGAGCCCAGGAGCACGGTCTCGTGCTGCTGTCCTGCGGCGTCTACGGCAATGTGATCCGCTTCCTCATGCCCCTGACGGCCAGTGACGCGTTGATCGACGAGGGCCTCGACATCCTCGAGCGCTCGCTCGAAGAGGTCGTGACGCACTGACGGGAGAGCCGGCGATGGCAACGGCGAAGCAGGCGGTTGAGACGGGTGCGGCAGCACTCGGCAAGTTCGAGTGGCAGGACCCGTTCCTGCTCGCCGAGCAGCTGAGCGAGGAGGAGCGCCTGATCCAGCAGGCGGCCCAGGACTATTGCCAGAGCCGGCTCATGCCGCGGGTGCTGGAGGCGAACCGGCACGAGACGTTCGATCGTGCGATCATGACCGAGCTGGGCGAGCTCGGCTTCCTCGGCCCGACGATACCCGAGGCTTACGGCGGTGCGGGTGCGTCCTACGTCGCCTACGGCCTCGTGGCGCGCGAGGTGGAGCGGGTCGATTCGGGCTACCGCTCGGCGATGAGCGTGCAGTCCTCGCTCGTGATGCACCCGATCTACGCCTATGGCGACGAGACGCAGAAGAAGCGCTGGCTGCCGAAGCTGGCGACGGGCGAGATCGTCGGCTGCTTCGGCCTCACGGAGCCGGACTTCGGGTCCGACCCGGCCGGCATGCGGACAAGGGCGCGCAAGGTCGACGGCGGCTATCTGCTCTCGGGCTCGAAGAACTGGATCACCAACAGCCCGATCGCCGACCTCGCGGTGGTGTGGGCCAAGGACGACGCCGGCGACATCCGCGGCTTCCTCGTCGAGCGCGGGACCAAGGGCTTCGAGACGCCGAAGATCGAGGGCAAGTTCAGTCTCCGTGCTTCCGTCACGGGCATGATCATGCTCGATGAGGCGTTCGTGCCGGACGCGAACCTGCTGCCCAACGTGAAGGGGCTGAAGGGTCCGTTCGGCTGCCTGAACCGGGCGCGCTACGGCATCGCCTGGGGCACCATGGGCGCCGCCGAATTCTGCTGGCACCAGGCGCGCGACTACACATTGGATCGCAAGCAGTTCGGCCGGCCATTGGCCGCCAACCAGCTGATCCAGAAGAAGCTCGCCGACATGCAGACGGAGATCGCCTTGGGGCTTCAGGGGGCGCTGCGGGTCGGTCGCCTCATGGACGAGGGCCGCGTGGCGCCCGAGATGATCTCGCTCGTGAAGCGCAACAATTGCGGGAAGGCGCTCGACATCGCGCGGGCCTCGCGCGACATGCACGGCGGCAATGGAATCTCCGACGAGTACCATGTCATCCGGCACGTGATGAACCTCGAGGCGGTGAACACCTACGAGGGCACGCACGACATCCACGCGTTGATCCTGGGCCGCGCCATCACCGGCATCCAGGCCTTCGCCTGATGCGCCGGCCGGCGCATCGCAGCTACGCCCACGAGACGGCGCTGATCGAGCCGTCCGTGGCGCTGGAGATGTCCGGCCTCGAGATCATGGAGGCGATCCGCGACGGGCGGCTGCCGATCGCCGCCATCGCCCAGACGATCGATTTTCGCCTCGTCGAGGTGGAGGCCGGCCGCACGGTGTTCGAGGGCGAGCCCGACCGGCACGTGCACAACATGTTCGGCGCCGCCCATGGCGGCTATGCGGCGACGCTGCTCGACTCGGCCATGGGCTGCGCGGTGCAGACGACGGTGCCCAAGGGCCGCGCCTACACGACGGTGGATCTCACCATCAACTATGTCCGGCCGATCCTACTGGGTGCGGGAACCGTGCGGGCCGAGGGCAAGGTCCTGCACAGCGGGCGGCGCACCGCGACCGCGGACGGACGCTTGGTAGGCGCCGACGGGCGGCTCTACGCCCACGGCATCACGACCTGCCTCATCTTTCCCGTCGACGAGATGCGGGTCAGCGGCTGAGATAGGCCCGCTTGGTCCGCGGGACCGTCAGCAGGAACAGGGCGATGACGAAGGCGAGCCGAGCGATGTCGACGAGGTGCGGCAAGGTCGGGTCTCCATCGGTGTGGTCGGCTCACACTACGCGTCAGTTGCGGCGACGGATCAGTTTCCTGTGACGGTTTCCAATCAGCTTCTGGCCCTGCTGCCGAACGGCGAGGCGATGCGGCCGGACGAGGTCCGGCGCGTGCTGATCGAACCGGCGGCGGCGTTCGCGGACGAAGCGGGCGAGCGCTTCGCGGTGATCGTCGATCTGCTCGACGGGACGCAACGCGTGATCGGCACCGGCTTGCCGCGTCCCGATGCCGTCGACCTCGCGCGCCGCTGCGCGCGAGCGGTCAACGAGGCGGCGAAAGTCGCACCGTGAGGTCCGTCAAGGAGCGACTCCGGCGTCTGCTGAAGCGGGAGGCGCCCCCGGTAGAGCCGACGCCACCGCCAATACCGCCCAAGAAGATCCCGCCAGCACCGCAGTCGATCGGCAAGGCGGCGGCGAAGCCTTCCGGCGGGGTGGTGCTGGTGACCGTGCTGGGTCTTGGGGGCGATCCGCTGGAGGGTGTGCTGGACCTCGTCGAGCGGGAATGCCGCAAGCGCGGGACGCGGCCCGTCTTCGTCACCGACCGGCAGGAGCTGACCGCCTTCCGGCGCCGCCGGCTGATCGTCGAGCAGGTCGTCGATGCCGAGGCGAAGGCGCTGGGTGCCCCCGATCTCGCCTGGCCGGTCTACCGCCGCCGTCAATACGCGCTGTTGGCGGCGCGCTGGCGGCCGGCCACCACGATCAGCTTCGGTCGGCGACCGGAACCGGCATGCCTCGCGGTGCTCGGGGTGCCGGCATAGCGGCGCCTGCGAGCGGGTGACGGAGGCCGCTCCGCCCCGTCGAGTCCGAGGCCGGCCATCCCCGAACGAGCTCCTCGATCAGGCCGGCCACGACGCGGGCACCGTCGCAGCGCGGCAGCGTGGCCGAAGCAGCCTCGACCGCCTGTCGGGATTCCGGCCGCAGCAACTCGTCGAGCGCCCACGCGAGGCGATAGACCTCGTGCCGCCGAATCCCGATGGCGAGCCTCTGGGCGTCGGCCCAGCCGGCACGGACCTCCTGCGCGTCCATCATCGGGTTCTCGTTCGGCACGAAGAGCGTCGGCGTGCCGGTCGCCAGAAGCTCATGGAACGAGTTGTAGCCGCAGGCGGAGACGACCAGGTCGAAGGCCCTGAGGTAGCGGGCGGTGGGATAGGCCTTCAGCCGGCGGGCATGCGTCGGCAGGTCGGGCTCCTGCTCGCCGATGAGCCATTCGAGGAAGACCAGCTCGATCTCCGGGCGGCTGCCCAGCACCTCGCAGATGATCCGGTCGACCTCGGCATAGTCGAAATTGTTGCGCGAACCGAGCTGCACGAGGACGGCCGTGGTGTCCGGATCGAGGCCCAGTGCGGTCCGGGCCTCCGCCCGCGACGGCAGTTCCTCGGGATCGAACAGGATGATCGGCGGCACCTTCACTGCCTCGTTGCGCCGGCCCACGGTGATACCGGGATCGCGCTCGGCCGCATACTCGCCGGGCTCGACGACGAGGTCGAAATAGCGCGCACGGTCGATCGTGGCCCGGCCGGCATCCCCCCGCCACATCGCCCGACGCAGCCAGACGAACGGCCGGCTCGGGTGATCGCCGCGGGCGTCGATCAGGCCCTGGTAGGGGACGTTGCCGTCGAACAGCACGCAGCGCGCGTCGTAGAAGGCGATGGTCTCGTCGAGCCGTGCCCGCAGCGCCCGGTTCCAGTCCTCCGCACGCTCGCCCGTATGCTCGTGATAGGGAAAGTATTCCCCCATGAAGCCGAAGGTCTCGACGACCCCCACGGCCTGCGACATCGACAGGAAGACGGGCTCGATATCCGCCGGCAGCCGACGGGCCACGGCCAGCAGTCGGGTCAGGTGCCCCATGCCGATGCCGTTGGGGCTGAGGAAGAGGATGCGCGTCTGTCGCTTCGTCCGCCGCGGGCGTGGACGGGCAGACAGGGCTCTTCGGGGCTCGCCGATCTCCTCCCGCAGACGCGCCACCAAAGCCTCGGGCGAGAACCGGCTCGCATGGAGCTCGGCTGCGGCCGCACCCAGCGTCCGGCGGAGCGGAGGATCGATCTCGGCCAGGCAGTCCGGGACCAGCTCCGGCGTCGAATAGAGGGCGGCATCGCCGAGCAGCGGCTTCAGCGCCGGTGGCACGACCAGCAGCACACCGGAAGCCAGCGCCTCGATCAGCGCTGCCGGCAGCCAGGGTCGCCAACCGGCGCCGGTCGCCATGACATAGGCGTGGATCTCGGCCAGCCACGCTTGCGGATCGTCCAGCTCCGGCCGGGCAAGTCGCCAGTGGCTGGAATCCGGATCGGCGCCGACCAGGGATAAGGCCCGTTCGGCGAACCGCACCTCGACGCTGCCGTCGATGGGGTACACGGCCCGGCGGACGCCACCGGCAGGCGGCATGGCGTCGTTGCCGCCCCCCGCGTGGCGACCGAGTACACGCACTGCCGCCGACGAGCGCGGGCGGATGCCATTTGGGGGAAAGGCCGCGGGCCAGTCCGCAACGATATCCGTGGGCTGCGCCAGCTGCGCCCTGCAAAGTGGATCGGCGAACGCCAGGAGCGGCCGGCACTCGAACAGATGCGAGGCGCGCTGCATCAGGGCCGGATCAATACGGTCCGTTGGCCGGTCCAGCCGGAGTATGGCGCGCTCCGCCCTCACCCGTCCCCGAAACGTCGAGTCCGGCTGCAGGGGTGCGGGGTGCCAGATCAGCCCCAGCCTCGCCGCTGCCGGCGTATCGGCACCGAGCCAGGACACAGTGCGCGACTCGATGAGCTGCCGGATCTCGGGCCGATACCGTGCGGAGGTCGTCGCCAGGGCCATGCGCAACGGTGCGAGTGCGGTGCGGTAGCCGGCCTCCGCAGCCGCCCGTAGCGCGGCGGCCAGAGCGCGGCCCTCCGCGGCGCCGACCCGTGGTTCGGCTGCGATGACGAGGTCGAAGTACTCCATGGCGGGGCCGACCGGCCACACGAACACGACACCGTCAAGGCGGTTGCAGGGGGTGGCGGCAGGTCTATGGTCCTGCCGGTGGCAGGCACGTCGTCCCCGGGGCAGACCGGCTCATGGCGCATTCTCTCTTTTTCTTTCCGGACTACCGGGGCGCCAATCCGTACCAGCGCCTGATGTACGCCCATGCGGCCCCGGAACTGCACCCGCAGGCCGGCACGATCACCGAAGCCCTGGCGAGGACGGCGCAGTCGGCACCGGGCGAGCGGGTCATCTTCCACCTGCACTGGGAGGATGCCGTCTACCGGAACGAGCCCGACGAGGACGCGGCCCTCCGCGCGGCCGAGACCTTCCTCGACCAGCTCGAGCGCTTCCTGGATGCGGGCGGATTCCTGGTGTGGACGATGCACAACGCGGCACCGCATGACGGCCGCTATCTGCGCATCCACCAGCTCCTGCTGCAGTGGCTGCCCGAGATGGCCGATCTCGTGCATGTGCACTCGCAGGCGGCCGCCGACCACGCCCGCCGGGTACTGGAGATCGAGCCGGCCCGGATCGCGGTCATCCCGCACGGCAACTACCGCCCGCTCTATCGGCGCATCGGTCTGCCGGTTGTCGGCAGCCGTGCCGTGTTCGGCCTCGGCCCAGAGGACAGGGTCCTGCTCCTCTTCGGTCGGCTCGGCAGCTACAAGGGCGGGGAGGATCTCCTGGCGGCGTTCGCCGGGACTCGATCGAACCTCCGCCTCGTCATCGCCGGCAAGCAGATCCACTCGCTCCGCGGTGCCGTGGACGCCCTGCCGGCCGAGCGCCGCGACCGGGTCGTCGTGATCGAGCGCTTCATCGGCGAGGAGGAGGTCCCGGCACTCTTCCACGCCGCCGATGCCGTGGCCCTGCCCTACCGCTCGATCCTGACCTCCGGTGCCGCCATGCTGGCGCTGTCGCTGCGGCGGCCGGTGATCGCCCCGGGATTTCCGGCCTTGCGCGAGTTGCTGGAGGACGGGCGGGATTCGCTGCTGTTCGCACCCGGTTCGGTCGACGACCTGAGCCGGGCGCTCGATCGGTTCGGTGCCCTCGACGAGGCGAGGCTCGCGGCACTGCAGAGCGGTGCCGGTGCTACGGCGGATCGCTACGACTGGCAGATGTCGGGGCTACTGCTGAGCGGGCTCTACTACCGGCTGCTGACCATGCTGCGTCCGCAGCGCCGCCTGGCGCCTCCGGTAGCGCTGGCGACGGAACCAGCGGGCGTCGGCATCGAGCCGACCCGGGCCGACGCCGCCTGAAGACGGTCAGGGGGTCGTCACGCTAGCCGGCTCGGCGGTTGCTCCGTCTGCCGGCTCATTCTTCAGGGTAGCCGTCGGCATGCGCTCCAGCTTGCCGTTGGCCACGCAGGTGCCGCCGCTGTCGAACTGACCCGCCCTGTCCGAGGTGAAGCTGATCGTCTCCCGTCGCAGCACCTCGTCGTCGTAGCCGCCACCCTTGCGGAGGCGGTGTGCGGCCAGCGAGAGCACGTACTGGGCCTCGCTCGTGACCCTGGAATCCTCCTTGCCCTTCGGCTCGACCCTGACGACGAGGCGGGCATCGAGCTGCATCTTCCGCAGCAGTCCCACCTGACGGTTGCGCGTGATCTTCTGCACGCGCGTCTCGGGACGGTTGGCGCTGTACTTCTGCTTCGGGGGTGCCGCCGGATTGAGCTTGTCGATGACACGCACGGTCCCGCAGTCGACGAAAGGCCGTGGATCGCCCGAATAACGAGCGACGACCAGGCGCTGCTCGGGGTCGATCGTCTCGATCGTAAAGTTCTTCGCCTCGAGATCCGCCCAGATCGCCTGGATCGCCGCATCGGGCGTCATCTGCAGCGTGCGCATGACCGAGCCCTCGGGCGCACGGTCGGGCGGCGTGTAGTCCGATCGCAGCTCCTGGGCCGTCGCCGCCGAAACGGCCAGCACGGCGGCGGCTGCGAGGAAGCCGGACCTTCGCAAACTGTGCATGACGCAGACTTGGCCCGAACCGTGTCTCAGTAAAGGGACACGGCGAAGCCGACGATCCTGTCGTGCGGCAGGCCCGTAGCCGGGTCTCGGCCGCCAGGAGGCGTGGTCGCCCGCGGCTCGCCGGCAAACGAGCTCTCGATCATCTTGCGGAACGCCTGCTCGGCGAACTCGCCCGTCGGATAGAGCTCGAGATAGCGCTGATACCCATCGGTGGAGCCCGCCTTCGTCGCCTGTGTCCAGGTATCGAGCTCCGCCTGGCTGACCGAGCTGATCGCAGCGCTGGCGGGATGGGCCGCAGCACCCCCCGCCGCCGCCGCTACGACGATCGTCCGCAGCCGGTCCGCAATCCGCCGCCAACCGCGGCCCATTCGTTGCTCCGTCTTCCCCGATGAGCGGCCACTCGCACAATCGTTACAAAACCGCAACAACCGACCGGGGTCCGCAGAGGCGCGGACCCTAGCCGGTCACCCCGGCATCGTCCAGGTGGAGCCACGCCGTAACAGTTGGTTCACGGTCTGGGTGGTACCGGGGGATTCCTGGGCGAGCAGCGCCGCATCGAAGGTCGGTGCCGGGTCGTCGTAGAGGATCCCGATCGCCACCGGCATGTCCGGACCCTGCATGCCGGCCAGCAGGGTCGCCAGCGAGCGGCTCCGCTCATCGTGCCGCAGAACGCCCGGGGATGCATCGCCACTCGGCACGACCATCAGGCCCATGCCGTCCGGCTGCAGCGCCAGCCCCTTCTCCCGGCCGGCGCCGAAGACGAGCGGCTCGCCGTGCCGGAGATGGATCTGGCGGTCGGCCTCGACGTCCTTGGACGTGACGTCGGCGAACGCACCGTCATTGTAGACGATGCAGTTCTGCAGGATCTCGAGGAGGGCCGCACCCCGATGCGCGTGCGCCCGGCGCAGGATGTCGGGCAGGACCTTCTGCTGGGTGTCGATGCCGCGGGCGACGAATCGGGCACCCGCACCCAGCGCCAGCGAGGCGGCGTCCATCGGCCGGTCGATGGCACCGAGCGGCGTGCTCGGGGTACGCGTGCCCAGGCGCGTCGTGGGCGAGGCCTGCCCCTTCGTCAGGCCGTAGATCTCGTTGTTGAACAGCAGGATGGTCAGATCGACGTTGCGGCGCAGGGTGTGCACGAGATGCGCCGCCCCGATCGAGAGGAGGTCGCCGTCGCCGCCGACCACCCAGACGTCGAGGTCAGGATTGGCGAGCTTGATCCCGGTGGCGATCGCCGGTGCGCGTCCGTGGATGCCGTGCAGGCCGTAGGTCTCGAGATAGTAGGGAAAACGCGCGGCGCAGCCTATGCCCGAAACGAACACGGTGCGCGACGGATCGGCCTCGATATCGGCCAGCGTCTTCTGCACCGCTTTCAGGATCGCATAGTCGCCGCAGCCCGGGCACCAGCGTACCTCCTGGTCCGAGGCGTAGTCCTTGGCCTGCAGGCGCAGGATCGGAGCGTTCATCGGCCGGCGTCCCCCAAGATCGACTCGATCGCCTCGTCGAGTTCGGCGACCGTGAAGGGCTTTCCCGTGACCTTGCTCAGCGGCTGGGCGGGCACCAGGAACTCGCTCCGCAGCAGCCGCACGAGCTGGCCCTTGTTCATCTCCGGCACGAGGATCCGCCCGAAGCTGCGCAACAGCTCGCCCAGATTGGCCGGCATCGGCCAGAGATGGCGGAGGTGGACATGGGCGACGTCGCGACCGCGGGCACGCGCATTGGCGACGGCCCGCTCGATAGGGCCGAAGGTGCTGCCCCAGCCGACGATCGCCAAGGCTGCCCCGTGATGCCCCTGATCGCAGAACTGCGGGGGGATGTCGTCGGCGACGCGCTGGACCTTGTCCCAGCGGGCGTCGGTCATCGTCTGGTGGTTGTCCGGATCGTAGGAGATGTTGCCCGTGGCGGCGTCCTTCTCCAGGCCGCCGATCCGGTGGGTCAGGCCCGGCGTGCCGGGGCGGACCCAGGGCCGCACGCCATCGGCGTCGCGGAGGAAGGGATGGAAGCCCTCGGGCTCGGTGCGGAACTTCACCGGAAACGCCGGCGTGTCGTCGACGTCCGGGATCAGCCAGGGCTCCGAGGCATTGGCCAGAAACCCGTCGGTCAGCAGCATCACGGGCGTCATGTGGCGGACGGCGATCCGCACGGCCTCCCGGGCGGTTTCGAAGCAGTCGGACGGTGTCGCACAGGCGAGGACCACCAGCGGGGCATCGCCGTTGCGGCCGAGCACGGCCTGGAACAGGTCCGCCTGCTCGGTTTTGGTCGGCAGGCCCGTCGAGGGGCCGCCGCGCTGGGCGTTTACGACGACGAGCGGTAGTTCGGTCGAGATGGCGAGGCCCAGCGCCTCGGTCTTCAGTGCGATGCCGGGTCCGGAGCTGGCGGTCACACCCAGGGCACCCGCGTAGGAGGCACCGATCGCGGCGCAGGCGGCCGCGATCTCGTCCTCGGCCTGTAAGGTGGTGACGCCGAAGTTCCGCAGCTTGGCCAGGTGGTGCAGCAGGGCCGAGGCCGGCGTGATCGGATAGGAGCAGAAGACGAGCTTCACGCCCGCTTTCCTCGTCCCGTCCAGCAGGCCGAAGGCCAGCGCCTCGTGCCCCGTGATCGTCCGGTACAATCCGGCGCCGGTATGCGCACGGCCGATCTTGAACGTCGGCGCGTGGGCCAACTCAGCGGTCTCGCCCAGCGCGTGGCCGGCGTTCAGGGCCGCGATGTTGGCCTCCGCCGTGGCGGGCTCGTCCTTGAAGCGGGCCTTCGCCCAGGCGACCGTCGGGCTGCGGTCGCGATCGAACATCCAGTAGATAAGGCCCAGCGCGTAAAAGTTCTTGCAGCGCAGCTGCTCGCGTGAGCTGAGACCGGTGTGGCGCGTGGCTTCGCGGGTGTTGGCCGTGATGTCGACGGCGATCACGCGGTAGCCGTCGAGGCCGTGCCCGTGCCGCGGATCGGCGGTGTAGCCGGCCTTCCGCAAGCTGCGCTCGTCGAAGCTGCCGTCGTCGATGATCAGGATGCCGCCGCGCTTGAGGTCGCCCAACGCCACCTTCAGGGCGGCTGGGTTCAGCGCCACCAGCACGTCGGCGGCATCGCCCACCGTCGAGATCGCCGTCGAGCCGAAATTGATCTGGAAGGCGGAGACGCCGAAGCTCGTGCCGACGGGGGCGCGGATCTCGGCCGGAAAGTCCGGAAAAGTCGCCAGGTCGTTGCCGGCCAGCGCCGTGGCCAGCGTGAACTGGGCGCCGATGAGCTGGATGCCGTCGCCGCTGTCGCCGGCGAAGCGGACCACCGCCGAGTCGATCTCCGCCGCCGGCGCCCGAGAAGGTGCCGTCGAGAGGACGTCAAGTCCCGCCATGTCCTGCCTCACATCACGGATGGCGCGCCAACAGCACTTTCGACGGCGAAGGTCCAGCAGGATCGACGAAGGGCAGCGATTTGGTGACCGTTTGCCTCAGTGCAGCCGCGGTTGCCGCAGGAAGCTCTGCCGGTCGGCGGTGCTGAAGTTGAACTCGTGGGGGCGCCCGTTGCGGATCAGCGTGACGCTCACCTTGACGCCGGCCTCGCCGGCCGCCCAGAGTCGCTGCCAGAGATCGGCCAGATCGTCGATCCGGCTGCCACCGAAGCTGGCGAGGATGTCCCCTTCCGCCAGTCCCGCGGCGGCGGCGGGGCCACCGGGTGCCACACCCGTGACGACGACTCCTTCATTGGCGTCGGCGGCGTAGAGGCCGAGCCACGGCCGTGGCGGCCGGTTCTGCCTTCCGTAGAGCAGCAGGTCCTCCAGCACGGGTGCCAGATGGTCGATCGGCACGATCATGTTGCCGACCGAGCCCTCGCCGCCGCTCGATGCCTCCTGCACCAGGAGCGAGCCGATGCCGACGAGCCGTCCCTTCGGCGAGATGCAAGCGGCACCGCCCCAGTGCGGGTGTGCCGGGGCGGTGAACAGGGCGTCGTCGAGATAGTACTCCCAATAGCCGGCGAACGGCCGACGGCCGGCGATGCGGGCGCTCAGCGCGTCCTTGGGACCACGGCCGGCGGCGACGACCACCTCCGTCCCGACCTCGACCTCGGTGGCCGAGCCCATCGGCAACGGCGGAATCCGCAGCCGCGTCATCGGCTGGACGAGCCCGAAGCCGGTCGCCTGATCATACGCCACCACGTGGCCGGCGGCGGCCCCGTGGCCAGCACTCGTGATCCAGACCCGCTCGGCCTCTGTGATGAGGTAGCCGATCGTGAGCACGAGGCCACTGGCGTCGATCACCACGCCGCTGCCTTCGCGCTCGGTACCGAGAATCGAGGCCGTGAAAGAGTCGGGTGGAACCTCGGCCCGTACCGCGACGACGGAGGAAAGGGCCGAGGCGAGGTCGTAGTCGACGTCCTCCGCCCTGGGCCGTGCCACCGCGGGGATCTCGTCCTCGTCCTGCGCCATGAAGCTTCCGGTCGAACTGCCCTGAATGGAGGATCCGCCGCCACCAGGGCGGCGTCAACCTCCGAGCGGCGTCAGGCGGCGACCGCCGTCCCGATCGGGCAGCTCACGCCGGTCCCGCCGAGCCCGCAATACCCGCCGGGGTTCTTGAACAGGTACTGCTGGTGATAGTCTTCGGCGAACCAGAACTGCGGTGCCGGCGCGATCTCGGTCGTGATGGCACCGTAACCGGCCTGCCGCAGCTTCCCCTGGAAGGCGTCTCGGGAGCGTGCGGCCGCCTCGGCCTGGGCGGGTGTGGTCGTGTAGATGGCCGAGCGGTACTGCGTGCCGACGTCGTTGCCCTGGCGCATGCCCTGCGTCGGGTCGTGCGACTCCCAGAACACCTTCAGCAACTCGTCGTAGGTGACGACCTTCGGGTCGTAGACGACGAGAACGGCTTCGGTGTGGCCGGTCCGTCCGCTGCAGACCTCCTTGTAGGTCGGATTCGGCGTCGGACCGCCGGCATAGCCGACCGCGGTCACCCACACGCCGGGCACCTGCCAGAACTTCCGCTCGGCGCCCCAGAAGCAGCCGAGACCGAAGACCGCCGTCTCGAAGCCGGCGGGATAGGGGCCCTGCAGCGCATGGCCGTTCACCGCATGCTTCTCCGGCACCGACAAGATCGGGTCCGGCCGCCCGGGCAGCGCCTCGTCGGCCGTCGGCATCACCAGCGCGTGGCGCGAGCTCCACAACATCCGTCATCCTCCGCAACCATCCGATCCCCTAGATGGTGTCGGCCCATGGCTCGGTCCAGCAGCACCGACCGTTGCCCGCTCAGCCGTGGGGAAGCCTCAGCGTTCGGACATCTCGATGAGCGGGCCGAGGAAAGGGTGACAAGTCGCTGCGGGTCTGCATGCTCGCAGGCATGGACCTTCGCCATTCTGCGTCGCTACGGCGACCGGCTGCCGGCCGGGTGAACCTGCCGGGCACGCTGCGCCTCTCCTTCTTGTGTGCCGTCGTGAGCGCCCTCGTCATGGGCTGTACGCCCGCGCCGTCGCCCGCCGAGCCGAATCCGCCGGTCGCCGGTACGTCCTGCGAGGTTCGCCTGCGCGCCGATCTGCCGATGGAACTCGTCGACTACAGCCTGCTGGTCGGCGCGGTGATCGACAATCGCCCTGTCCGCCTCCTGGTCGATACCGGCTGGGACGGCGATCTCGGCGTCGGCCCGGCGCTCGTCCAGAAGCTGGGGCTGAAGCCGCGCAGCAAGCCAACCTGGTCCTACCGCACGGCCGCGAGCGAAGGCCTGTCGGAGCGGGTGCGGGTGGGGGCTCTGGAGGTCGGCGACATCCGGAAGGAGAAGGTGGTGGCCACTGTCGCCACACCGCCGGTGCCGGACCTCGCGGGCCGGACGGTCGATGGTGTCCTAGGGGCGGACTTCCTCGACGAGTTCGACGTCGAGATCGATCCTGGGGCCAAGCGCCTGCGGCTGCACGAGGTGCAGGGCTGTACGTCCATTCCCGATCCGCTGCCGGCACCCTATGGCACCGTCAACCTGCAGCGCGGTGTCGGCAGCCACCTGCTGATGCCGGTGCGGATCGAGGGCCACCTCCTTCTGGGCCTCGTCGACACGGGCACCAGCTTCACCTCGATCTTCACGAGTTCGGCCGAGCGGCTGGGTCGCAGCGCCTCCGATCTGCGTCGCGGACCGTCCTATGTCGCGCACACCCCCAACGGCGAGACGGTGCCGTTCCGCGTGCACCAGTTCGACCTCGTCCAGATCGGTCCGCGCCAGGCCCGGAACGCCGACGTTCCGGTGATCGACTCGCGCTGGGCACCGGCGGACATCATCGTCGGCGCCGACTTCCTCGCCGCCCAGCGGACCTGGATCTCCTACGCCACGGACAAGCTCTTCATGGCCGAACAGGCGAGCACGCCTGGATAAACTCGCCCGAAAGTGAACATTCTCACAGTCGTGACCGTGGAAATGGCCTACCCGAGCGGCTGGGGAACTTCATACGAGAGGCCACACCATGTTCCGGCTCATCGCCTGTCTGGTGACGGCGGCGACCGTCGCCGCCTGCTCCGCGACGCAGTCGGCCGGCAACGGCCCCGTTCCGTGGAGTGAAGGGCTACGCCAAGCCTATGCCGAATACAGGGCAAGGCCCGGTCAGGGTGCGTTCGCCATCGCGCTCGACGGCAGCACGGCGGGCTACGTCTACTGCACGCAGTCGAGCAGTTGCATGGGCCGGGAGACGACCAAGGCCATCCAGCTCTGCGAGCAGCATGGTGCGACCTGCGCCGTCTACGACCATCGCGGCCAGATCGTCTGGAACGAGGCACCGCCGGACGATGGCTGGGACGATCCGGTGGAGACGGCGGCGAACTGAGGCTGGGTGCCGACAGCGCTCAGCCTAGGGCTGCTCGCGGAACAGGTCGTCGTAGCTGGGGTCGCCGACCACCTTCTCGCCGTTCGCGATGTCGGCCGAGCGCCACTGGTCGTAGGCACTCCGCAGCGACGCATAGGGATCGAGGCTGCTCGACGCGACATCAGCCATGGCGGCCAAATTCCGCTCGCTCTCGCCGAGGCCGCTGGCGCCGAGGACGGCCACCGTCGCCTCGGTATCGAGATAGCTGTCGAGCATGAGATAGTCGCCGAAGCGCCCGACGGCGTCGCGCACATTGCTGGGGCCGAGCAGCGGCAGCACGAGATATGGACCGGCCGGCACGCCGTAGCGCGCCAACGTCTGGCCGAAATCCTCCTGGTGACGCGGAAGGCCGAACGCCGTCGCGGGATCGGTGAGGCCCAGATAACCGATCGTGCTGTTGATGGCGAAACGCCGGAAGGTACCGTCGGCCTGCTTGAACTCGCCTTGAAGCACCTCGTTCGCCATCACCACCGGCAGCTTCAGATTGGAGACGAAGTTCCCGACCGAGCGCCGCACCTCGACCGGCAGTGCACGGCGATAAAGGTCGGCCAAGGGCTTAACGGCACTGTCGTAGGCGATCGTGTTGAAGCCGAAGATCGCCCGGTTCCACGACTCCAGGGGATCCGACACCTCGTCGGCACGGCAGGGCGCAGAGCCGAGGAGTGCCACAAGTGTCAGCGAGCAGAAGGTGGCGCGGAACATGGGAGAACTCCGATCCGGCGAGCGACGCCGTACCATAAGCCTAGCAGAACAGCGCCAACGCTCCAGCCACGAGCATGGCCCACCCGGCATCCGCGCACTTTGCACGCCCGGGAAGGCGCCGCTAAGTAGGACAGGTACCGAGGTCGCAGCAGACCGGCCCGGCCATCAGGGTGGCTCATGTCCAGACACGCTCCTTCGCGGCCCGTGCTCGTCTCCATGCTCCTATCGACCACCGCGTCGACAGCGCCATACCCTCATGCGACGCGACGATCCGGGGCCGACACGCCCAACCACGATCCCATAGGAGACCGCGCATGACCACGCTCAAGGAGATGGCGCGGACCCGGGCGCCCAAGGTCGGGCACTTCATCGTCGAGTTCGCGACACCCGGCATCGGCCACATGCTGCGCAATGCCGGCTGCGACTTCGTCCTCTTCGATACCGAGCACTCGGGCTTCCATCACGAGACGATCAAGAGTGCGATCCGCTACTTCGAGGCCGGGCAGGTGCCGACGATCGTGCGCGTGCCGTCCAAGGAGTACCACCACATCGCCCGCGCCGCCGACATGGGGGCGGAGGGCATCATGCTGCCGATGGTCAATGATGCCGACGAGGCCCGGCACATCCTGAACTGCCTGAAATACGTGCCGGCCGGACAGCGGGGCGTTGCGCTGGGCATCGCCCACGACGCCTATACGGGCGGAGCGGTGATGGAGAAGCTGGCGGCGGCGAACGCCCGGACGACGCTCTTCGCCCAGATCGAGACGGCAGCGGGTGTCGAGAACGCGGATGCCATCGCGGCCGTCGACGGTGTCGACTGCCTGTGGGTCGGCCACTTCGATCTGTCCTGCTCCTTGGGCATACCCGGCGAGTTCCAGAATCCCCGCTTCCTCGCGGCCATCGACTCGGTGACCAAGGCCTGCCGCAAGCACGGCAAGGCCACCGGCCGCCTCGTGCCGGACGTGGTGACGGGCGCCGACTACTGGTCCAAGGGGTTCGATTTCCTGTGCTATTCGGGCGACGTCTGGGTCTTCCAGGCCGCCGTCAAGGCGGGCGTGGACGGGATCCGCGCCGCCTGCCAGCAGCAGCCGGAGTAGGTCTGATGGAGAAGTTCCGCGTCGCCCTGTCAGGCGATTTCCGCAAGCTCGACGGCAGCCCGGCCTATCCCGACTTCGACCTCGGACCGTTGACCTCCCGATCCGACATCGAGGTCGGCTACGTCCAGCCCAAGGACGGGATCATGCCGGCGGCCGACCTCGCCGGCTATGACGCGCTGATCCTGCTGACACCCCGGTTCGCGCGGAGCAGCGTGCCCCCCGACGGCCGGCTCGCCATGGTCGCCCGGTTCGGCGTCGGCTACGACAATGTCGATCTCGACGCCTGCAACGCCAACGGCATCGCCGCCGTGATCACGCCGGACGGCGTGCGTCGGCCCGTCGCCGTCACCATCATCACCTACATCCTGGCCCTGTCCCAGAAGCTGGCGATCAAGGACCGCATCTGCCGGCAGGGTCCGTCGGGCTGGGCGCAGCGCTCCTCCTTCATGGGTGAGGGCATCGTCGGCAAGACGCTGGGCCAGCTCGGCATCGGCAACATCGGCGCGGAGGTGTTCCGGCTCGCCAAGCCGTTCGACATGCGCTTCCTGGCGCATGATCCCTATGCCGACCGCAACGTCGCCAAGGAGCTAGGGATCGAACTCGTCGACATGGACGAGCTGTTCGCCCGCAGCGACTTCGTCTCGATCAGCGTGCCGCTGTCCGACGCGACCCGGCATCTCGTCAGCGATCGGCTGCTCGGCCTGATGAAGCCCACCGCCTACCTGATCAACACGGCACGCGGCCCGATCGTCGACCAGGTCGCCCTCTATCGCGTGCTGCGCGACCGCCGGATCGCCGGCGCGGCCCTCGACGTGTTCGAGATCGAGCCCGCCCCCGCGGACGAGCCAATCCTCCAACTCGACAACGTCATCGTGACGCCGCACTCGCTGTGCTGGACCGACCAGTGCTTCGCCGGCATCGGTGCGGCCGACGTGGCGGCGTGCCTGGCCATGGCCAAGGGCGAGGTTCCACGCGGGATCGTCAACCGCACCATCGTCGACGACGCCGCGTGGAAGGCGAAGCTGGAACGGCTGGCCAAGCGCGCCGCCTGAGAACGCCATCTTCGATGCGGTCCGTCACTCGTGGCGGACCGTGCTCCGGTGCGCACTCCACTGAGGGTTGCGGCAGTAGGGCACTGGCCGTTTGCACCCATAACCACTACATGCACCCCCACGATCGACCAAAGTGGGCCATGTAGAAAAGAGATGACCGCCGCGCGGCAATTGTGTGACGGCGCCGACTCCCCGCTGTGGGAACTGCCCTCATCTTCCCCACGCTTCGACGACCACTCCCATTTCACCTATGTGGACTCCAGCGACCCGCCCCTGCGGCGTCGCCTGATCCGGCTCGTCGAGCGCCTGTCGGGTCGAACCCGGCTCGTCAAACGTTGCCGCGACTTCGTCGAGAGCCATCCCGAGCCCGCCAGCTTCTGGGCGGATCTCCCGGCTGCCGCCGGTGTCGACCTGCAGATGGACGGCACGCCGCTCTCCGAAATTCCCGCCAAGGGCTCGCTCGTCGTCGTCGCCAATCATCCGTTCGGCGTCTTCGACGGCATCATGCTGGCGAGCCTCATCGCTCGCGTACGTAGCGATTTCCTCCTCCTGACCAATGCGCGCCTCCGGCCGGTCAGCCAGGTCGCCGGTCAGTGGCTGCCGATCGATGTCGAGGAGGGTGGCGAGTCCTGGAAGAAGCGCACCGCACCCATGCTCCGCGCCGTCAGGCATGTCCGCTCCGGCGGCTGTCTCGTCATGTTTCCCTCAGGCGGTGTCGCGACGACGCCCAAGCTGCTGGCGCGGCGTGCCGAGGAGTACCCGTGGGCCGAGGGGCTGAGCGTCATGTTGCGCGGCGGACGAACCCCCGTGCTGCCGGTGTTCTTCCATGGGCAGAACGGGCTGTTGTTCAATGCCGCCAGCCATATCTCGATGACCCTGCGCCTCGGTCTCCTGATGCGCGAGGCGCTGCACAGACTCGACAAGCCGATGCGGATCACGATCGGTCGGCTTTTGCAGCCCTCGGAGCTGCCGCTCGGGAGCGAGGACCTACCGGCACGCCTCAGGGCGCATACGCTGGCACTCGGAGCGGTGCCACTAGCGGCCTGAGCGGCGCCGGCTTTCCCTGGCTTACGGGCCGATCTTGCCGATCACCATCGTCCGCCGGCCCCAGGTGACGATCTCGTCGCGCCCGTCGCGGTCGAGATCGAACCAGACGGGCCGGAACGTCCACTTGTCGTAGCGCGATAGTTGCTTTTCCGCGGCCGTCAGCACCTCGAGCCCGCGGTACCAGGCATCGTCGAGCCTGATGCGGCCCTTACCGTCCATGACAAAGCCCTCGGCTCCGGCGAGCTCGTCCGTGCCACGAGCCCCGTCCAGGTTCGTATTCTGCATAGGAAAGAAGACACCACTGGAATTGTAGGCGACGATCCTGCCGGTATTGTTGAGGATATAGGTGCCTTCCTTGGCGTGCCCGGAATCCTTGCTCCGCACAGCGACGTTCAGGCCGGGCGTCGTGGGATCGAGTTCGGCCATGATCGCATACTGGGGACTGGGAATGACATTGCCGCTGACGGACCATAACTGCCGACAGTATTGCGTGGGCTCCCAGAACCTGTAGGCGCGCAGGCCCGACATCCCGGCCGCGACAATCTCGTAATTCGACGAATAGGGATCGAGATCAGCGATCGCGATTGAGTCGACATGATCGTTCTGGAAGCCGGCAAGCGTGCAGTAGAGATTGCCTGACCAGCCGAGAACATACTTGCCGACGGCAACGGCCCACGTCGTATTGCCTGGTGCAATACCGACGGGCCACACATAGTGACCTGCACTGCAGGTCACACGTTGCCATTTCTTTACCAGGTTGACGTCGTAGACCAGCGTCATCGACCAGGTATCGACGAAGTTGCCCTTGCATTTCTCGGTGATCGGGGCGGTCGACGAGACGAAGATGAGAGGGCCGGGAGCGCCATAGATCTTGAAGGCGGCGATCTGACATTCCTCACCGGCCTTCCCCGGCAGGGTGATCTGGCGGATGACGCGGCCGGTCGCCCCGTCCCGCTCGACGAGATACTTCGCGCCCGTGGCTCCCGTCGCCCAGCAATGGACGATATCCTGACGGCCGTCACCATTGACGTCGAGCACCGCGACAGTGTCGCGATGCACGAACGTGCGGTGGACCCGGCCGTCTCGAGTGGAGATCTGCCATAGCTTGACGCCGTCCTGCCGATACACGCGCATGAGACGGTAGCCGTTGAAGTGCAGCAGTTCCCAACTGCCGTCGCCGTTCGCATCGATGGGATAGACGTTTCCGCGCACATTCGTCTGGCCGTCGCCGTCGAGCGCGAACTTTCGAATTGCCGTCCCCCGCAGCGGTGCGGTGCTCGACGGCGCCCCGGCGACGGCCAAGGGCATGTAGGCCACGCCGCGCAAGCCGTTTCGGTGCAGCAGGATCCGATCCTGCGCTTCCTGCGCCGAGGATGGTGCGCCTAGGAGAAGCATAGGGAGGACGAGGACTAGGATGGTCGTGATCCAGAGTCTCGTCCGCACGAACGGACGCAAGGCAGTCATCTCGACCATCGCAGCAACCTCGCGCGTACGGGTTCAGGCAGCGATGCGCGCCGAGAAGCGATACATCAACCTCTGGTTAGGAAGCGGGTGCTAGGGAGCGGTGATTTTTCCGCTGCTGCATCGACGCGCACGGACCTATGTTGCTTCGATGGCACCACCGGTCTTTTCTCCTATTGCACGAGTGCCACAAACACCAAGGCACGCTCTTGCGCTGGCGGGCCCGCGCAGCCAATCTCGCCATAGAACCAGGGAGGACGATGATGCAGCGACGACTCGCATCAACTTTGGGTGCTGCGGCCTTTACCGTATCGATGGCTGTCGCCGGCATGGCGCATGCCGCCAGCGACACCAAGGTGGCGCTCGTTCCGGGCGGACCGCATCCCTATTTCGCGGCCTGGGAGCTGGCGGCAGCCGATGCGGCCAAGGACTTCGGCATCACCGCCGAATACAAGGTGCCCGCGAAATGGGAGCTGAGCCTGCAGAACGAGCTCATCGAGAGCCTCGTCGGCCAGGGCTTCAACGCGTTTCTCGTCTTCCCAGGCGATGCGGTCGGCACCAATGCGACGCTGGCTGAACTCGCCGACTTCGGCAATCCGTCGGCGGCACTCGCCGGCTGCACCAAGGATCCGACCAAGGCCAGCTTCTGCCTCGGTACCGACGTCGCCCGCTCGGCCTATCTCGGTACCAAGGAGCTGATCAGTGCCTTGGGCGGCAAGGGCAACATCGCCCACTTCACGGGCTTCCTCGTCGATCCCAACACGCAGCTCCGCATCGAAGCGGTCGAGAAGGCCGTGGCCGAGGCCGGGGGTGGCGTGAAGCTGATCCAGGTCATCGCCGACATCGACGCGCCGGAGCCGGCCGACCAGAAGATCAACGCCTTCCTCGCCGCCCAGGGCAAGGATGTGGACGGCATCGTCACCACCGCCTGGGTGCCGGCCGTCGTGGCGGCGACCGCCCTGCGCAATCTGGGCGACAAGCGGATCCAGATGGTCGGCATCGATCATGACGAGGTCGTGCTGAAGGCGATCAAGGACGGCTACGTTCACGGCACGATGCTGCAGAACCCCTACGGCCAGGGCTATATCGGCGCCTACGCCATGGACCTGATCCGCTCGGGCTGCACCGTGAAGGCCGATGCGCCCTGGCTGCAGACGGCCCAGACTGCCCACTTCATCGACAGCGGCACGGCGTTCGTCGGGGCCGACAAGGTCGACGGCTACCAGGACGCGATGAAGGCCGTGACCAAGGACATCATGGCTACCTTCAAGGACAAGTATCTGAGCTGCCCGAACTAGGGCGGCTCAGCTCGTGCAGGGATCGACGGCGCGGCTCCTCGGGCGCCTGGCGTCCAGCAACGCCGTCGGTCTGGCCGCGATCACGGTCCTGCTATGCACCGTCTTCGCGGAGCTGGCGCCGGGCTTCGTCTCGCCCTTCAACCTCTATACGCTGGGCCGCAACACGGCGATCGACCTCGTCATCGGCCTCTCGATGATGGTCGTCATCGTGACGGGCGGCCTCAACCTCGCCGTGGGCTCGATCGGCGTCTGCTCGGCCATGCTGGGCGGCTGGCTGATGCAGAGCCTGGGCGTGCCGATCTGGCTCTCGGTCGTTGCGGCCCTGGCCTTCGGGGCGGCCCTCGGCTGGCTGAACGGCGTGCTGACTGTCCGCACGGGTGCGAGCAGCTTCGTCATCACCCTTGCGACCATGAGCATCTACTTCGGTGCGATGATCGTCCTGACCCGGGCGGACTCCTTCAACGAGTTGCCGACCGCTTTCACGGCGCTGGGCAAGCTACGGCTCTGGAGTGTCGTCTGGATCGGCGTGCTCGTGGCGCTCGGTGCCTCCCTGCTGCTGGGCGTCCTCTACAGACTGACCGCGCTCGGGCGGCAGATGCTGGCCGTGGGCGCAAACCTCAAGGCGGCGGAATTGTCGGGCGTGCCGACGGGCAAAGTCATCATCGCGTGTCACGCCCTTTCGGGTGCCCTCGCCGCCCTTGCCGCCCTCATGCTGACGGTGCGCAACGGGGCTGCCCTGCCCTCGATGGCCGGGCACATCGGCGTCGACTGGCTCCTGCCGGCCTTCCTCGCACCCGTGCTGGGCGGGACGGCACTCACCGGCGGTGCGGTCTCGGTGATCGGCACGGTGCTGGGGGCGCTGCTCGTCTCGGTCATCAGCAACGGCCTCTTCCTGCTCAAGGTCGGCGAGTTCTGGGTCCAGCTGTTCCTCGGCCTGATCCTGCTGGCCGCCGTGCTGCTTGACCGGGCGCGTGCGGTCCTCTCCGCAAGGCGCCCAGCACTCGCATGAAAGGTGTGGCCGCCCTCTTCCGCAACGACTGGAGCGGGCTCCTCGTCGTCTTCCTGGCCGGTGCGATCGCTCTCGCGATCCTGCGGCCGGGCTTCCTCTCCTCGTTCAATCTCTACGTGCTGCTGCTGGCCTTCTCGCTCAACGCGGTCGTGGCGCTCGGCCAGATGATCATCCTGGCGATCGGCCAGATGAACCTGGCACTCGGTGCGATCGGCGGGCTCTGCGCCATTGTCTTCGCCGGCACCATGCAGGTCTGGGGCCTGCCCTGGCCGCTGGCCGCCCTGCTGGCACTCGTCGTCAGCAGCGCCTGCGGCCTGCTCAACGGGCTCCTCATTATCGGCAGCGGCATCAACGCCTTCATCGTGACCCTCGCAACCCTGTACATCTTCAAGGGCATCAATCTCGGGTTGACCGAGGCGCAGCCCTTCTACGGCATCGCCGAGGCGGTGAAGGCGTTCGGCAACGCCGCCCTGGGCCCCCTGCCCTGGCTGCTGGTGGTGCCGCTCCTCGCCGCCGCCGGGATCGCCTTCCTCCTCGCGCGCACCGTGGCCGGCCGGCAGATGCTGGCCGTGGGCGGCAACACCAACGCGGCCGTGCTGTCCGGCATCTCGGTGCCACGGACCGTCATCCTGGCGCACGTCATCTCCGGGCTGCTCGCTGGCATCGCCGGCATGCTGGCGACGGCACGGCTGCAGTCGGGCCAGCCCAGCATCGGCGACGACTGGCTCATCATGTCGTTCGCCGCCCCCATCCTCGGCGGGGCGATTCTGACCGGCGGGCACGTCTCGGTCGCCGGCACCTGCATGGGCGTGCTGGTCGTGGCCCTCATCACCAATGCGCTGGTCCTCCTCGCGGTCGATCCGTTCCTCGTCCAGCTCCTCCTGGGCCTGCTCATCCTGGCGGCGGTCGTGCTGAACCGCTGGCGCGAGGTGGGCGCCGAGGCGCACGGGCTCGGCAAATGACCGGCTTGGCGCTGACCGACATCGTGAAGACCTTCCCCGGCGTGCGGGCCCTTGACGGCGTCACGCTGCGGGCGGCACCGGGCTCGATCCATGCGCTGCTGGGCGAGAACGGGGCCGGCAAGTCGACGCTGATCAAGATCATCGCCGGCGTGCACCAGGCCGACAGCGGCCATGTCGCCGTGGACGGTCGCGAGGTCGCCTTCACGAGCCCGCGCCTGTCGATGGCGGCCGGCATCGCCGTCGTCCATCAGGAGCGCAACCTGATCCCGCGCTTCTCGATCGCCGAGAACATCCTGCTCGAGCGGCTGCCCGCCTCCCACGGCATCCTGGACCGCCGGGCGATGGAGGCCGAGGCGACTACCTGGATGGAGGTGCTGGAGCTCGACCTCGACCCGCGCACCCCCGTCCGCGAGCTCGGCGTGGCGCACATGCAGCTGGTCGAGATCGCCAAGGCCCTGGCGCTCCGCGCCCACATCCTCCTGCTCGACGAGCCGACGGCCTCGCTGACCCCGCACGAGGCCGATACGCTCTTCCGCCTGCTGCGCCGCTTCCGCGACGAGGGGGTCGCCATCGTCTTCGTCAGCCACAAGCTGGAGGAGGTGCTGGCCCTTTGCGACCGGGTCACCGTGCTGCGCGACGGGCGCAACGCCTGCGCCGACGAGCCGATGGCGAACCTCGCCCGCGCCGACCTCGTCCGCTGGATGATCGGCCGCGAGGAGACCCGCGCCGCCTGCAGCGCCGGCGTGCCGGCCTCCGGACCGCCGGCCCTGGAGCTGCGCAAGGTCAGCACCGACCTCGGACACGAGGGCATCGACCTCACCGTCCGCAGCGGCGAGATCGTCGGGCTCTACGGCCTCGTCGGCGCGGGTCGCAGCGAACTGGCGAAGGCGATCATCGGGGCGGAGAAGGTAACGGCCGGCGAGATCCTCGTCCGCGGCACGCCCGTCCGGATCGGCAGCGTGGCCGAGGCGCTGGCCAAGTACCGCATCGGCTATGTCAGCGAGGACCGCAAGCAGGAGGGTGTCATCCTCCAGCACTCGGTCGCCGGCAACATCACGGTCACCATCTGGACCCGGCTCGCCAAGGCCCTGGGCTTCCTCACCGGCAGCGGCGAGCGGGCGGCGGCCACCCCCTTCGCCCGCCAGCTCGAGGTGAAGACCCCCAGCCTCTCACAGCCCGTGGGCCTCCTCTCCGGCGGCAACCAGCAGAAGGTGAGCGTGGCGAAGTGGCTGGCGGCCGGCGTCGACGTGCTCATCGTCGACGAGCCCACCGTCGGCATCGACATCAAGACCAAGGCCGACCTGCACGCCCTCCTGCGCGACCTCGCCGCCAAGGGTACGGCCATCCTCCTCATCTCCTCCGACATGCCGGAGATGGTGGCCCTAGCCGACCGCATCCTCGTCCTCGGTTCGTTCCGCATCGTCGGCGAGGTCGCGGGCGGCCAGGACTACACGGCCGCCAGCGACGCCATCATGGCCGCCATCCACCGTGCCGAAGACTGACCAGACGGGAGCCGCCGCCATGCGCCGCATGGGCCAATGCATCCGCCTCGTTCCTGAGAAGGTCGAGGAGTACAAGCGCCTGCACGCCGCTACCTGGCCGGGCGTGCTGGCCATGATCGAGGCCTGCAATATAAGGAACTACTCGATCTTCCTGAAGGAGCCGGAGCTGATCCTCTTCGCCTACTTCGAATATCACGGCACCGACTTCGCCGCCGACATGGCCAGGATGGCCGCCGACCCCACCACCCAGGACTGGTGGAAAGTCACCGCCCCCTGCCAGGACCCCTTCGACACCCGCAAGGACGGCGAATGGTGGGCGGACATGGAAGAAGTATTCCATACGGATTGAAGGGCGGGGAAGCGCACCGCGCTCCCCCGGGCCCCCACGGGTCGGTTCAGGAAGGTGGAATCGGTAACGGCCCCGGGCAGCCTTGGATCGGCTGGGGGCAAAAGGAAGCGTGGTAGAGGGGCTGGAGGTCGACGGGTCGCGGTCTGAGAACCGCCTCAAGTGGGCCGAAGGCCGGTAGGCAACCTCAGGACGTATCGAAGTCCGGATCCCGCAGGCGGACCGGGATGCGTTTGCCGGTGATCTTGGCGACAAGACGGCGGCAGTCGCGTTCTTCCGCGGTTTCCTGACGGCGGTTCACGGCCGGTCTGTCCGCTGGCGTCGGGACGGGGCGCGTCGGTGCTGGCGGCTCGCCTGCGGCGGCTCTGGCTTCGGCTTCCTCGCGCTTCTTGGCGTGGGCCTGGACGAGGATCAGGTCGCGGAGGCGGACGGTGATGCGGTGGCGCAGCGCTTCGAGGTCGTCGTACGGGCGCGGCGGGTACAGCACCCGCCTCACCTTCGGCGGCGGCGGTGGGTTCTCGGCCTCGTCGGCCTCGCGTTGCGCGCGTTGCTGGGCGCGGACGACGGACGTCGCCAGGGTGACGCAGGGATTGCGGCCGCGCTGCAGCTCGCGGAAGAACCAGGCGCAGACTTTGGGATCGCGTTCCTCGACCGTCTCGACCAGGACCTGGATCGCCAGCTCGCGCAGCTCGGCCAGGATCTCCTCTTCCGGCCGGCCGTACATCTCGCGGTAGGCTTCGACCATCTCCGGCAGGTCCGGATCGGCGGTGAAGGCGTCGAGCTCGGCGTCGCTGATCTTGAGCTTCGCCGCGGCCTTGGCGGCGGTGGCCCCCAGCGCCATGAGCCGCACGAAGCGGCGCTTCTTGCGCCGGGCGCGGAACTCGGGGTCGAGGCGGTACGGCGTGTCGTCCATGGCGGAGTATGCTACACGAGCCTAGGACTTCTGTCAAGACCGAGCCCTAACGGCACCAGCGGCAAGGCAGTCGCTGTACCGCGGCCGCGGTACCGGTTATTCTGGTCGCTGAGTTCGTTTCGTGTCGCTAGAAGCCATATCGAAGCGACTTACAAACTACCACGGTACTCGCTAGCAGGCGTTAATTGTAACCGAGTAAGGAGGCCCCCAGGGTTAGCTGGGCACGCTCCCTGCCGGCAAAACGAGTCGTGGATAGCTTCGCAAGCATCTGAGCTTATCGAGGGAAGGCTTTAGTGACACACGGGGGCGGACCACCGAGCCTAACGACGTGAGGGCAAAATATCTGGAATTCTTATAGCATACCTCGCAACAAATAGCTTGCTCTGTTCTCGTTTCTTGGTAGAATGGCCATCTCGCTATCCGATGCTAACACATGGCTTTAATCACCCCACTTTGCCAGGAAGGTTCGCCATGGACAAGAAGGATTGGATTTGGACTATTGTCATTGTCATTGTCCTTCTCGTGTTCTTGGGTACAGGAGCATACATTCTTTACTATACACAAATCACTCCGTCCGTAGTTACAGGAGATCTCCTCAAAGGTGACCTGCGAGTGGCCTATGGATTTCATCTTGTGGCATGGATGGTGCTTGGAATGTTTGCTAACTATTTTTGGGATTTGTTCAAGGCAGGGAAGCAGTGGGCAGACTTCCGAATAGAAGAAGTCTTATTGCCCTTGTTTGTTGCGCCTATTGTATTTTATACGATTTGGACACTATGGCCAGGAAAAGATATAGCATTTACTCTATGCCTTATTGCCTTTCAGAATGGTTTCTTCTGGCAATCTCTTTTCAGCAGGGCAGTAGAGCAAAACAATAAGCAACCATAAATTGGGCCAGAGGGTGTTCGCATTCTCTCATAGATGACTATGCAGTATAGCCGAAAAACGGCGGCACGTAAATGCAGAAACACTTATATAGCCACACTCTGTAGATGTCGGGCGCGGAACTGACGATCAAGGGTGCATCGTACATTGTGCCGAGTCTACAAAGTAACCTCTAGCTGGATTAAGCGTTTCGCGGGGAGTTAATGGTTATCGGGACCGAGGACCAGCATGAGCCTGCGTGAAAAGAGTCGCTGATACCGTGAACAACATCCACGCTAACGGTTATGCGGCCTTATCTCTACCCACTAAGCGTCCAATCAATCCGTCAAGAGCCGCAAAAAATACTTCTACCGCATATCCAACGGCGAAGGCAATACCTAAGGTTGTTAATCCAGCTATTGTTGCGAGAGATCGTTCCTCAAACAGCAAACCGACCGTTGCGCCGGCAAGCGCACCGAGTGGAATTCTTAGCAGATACAGAACACGATTCGACGATACATACGTTACACTATCCACGGAGATACTTAGTGATCTTACAACACTAGCTATGGCTCCAAGAAGTCCGAAGGCAAACGGCAAAACAAATTGCGACAAAAATGCTCTTATCTCTTTTGAACCATTCAAAACCATAAACGCCTTATTGCTACCAAATGACCAAGTCAAAACTTTACGCTTGAGTGATGAAATGTCCGTTTCGCTAAAAAACATATCACCCTGACTTGCACAGGGTCGATTGATTTCGCCCTGCAACTCAGCAAAATCGTCACCTGGAGAAATGTATTTGTCTATTGTAGTAAATAACATAAGAACCTTATTGGCATAGCTTGTGTGGAGCTGTTGGATTGATGCAGCAAAAGATCTCCCAATTGAGCAATAATCAACAAGAAGTGACACAAACGGTGCCAATTGATTATCATTGAATGAAGGACGAAAATCTGATATCCGCAGACCGTCGGGAACTCGATAAGGTGGAAGTGTCTCATTGTTAACTGGGATCGACGCGATCTTTGTTTTAACGTCCTTTACATTTCCTAATGCTAAATCAGCAGCTTGTATCTTGCGGTCGAGAGAGGCATAGTATGCTTGACAAACAATCGTAACGGAAAGTATACTCCACATCAAAACAGAAAACCAAAATGCGGATCTTGATATTGGACTTTTGGCGCCCATTTTTTCATAAGTTTCTTTGGATCGCAAAGCTTCCATATTTGAGGGTCTAATTTTACTAGCCAATTGAGTAAGCTTAGCCCAAAATTTACTTTCAATTTCTATTGGTATATCTTTTGGATCGCTCATATGAGCAGCACGGAACTGCATAATTGCAGTTGCTTCTTCCTCTGATATAGCAATTCCTTTCTCTGCAGCATGCATGAGCATGAGTTCAGCGCCAAAGAGCGCATCATGTCTCTTGGTGTCTGTATCTTTGCTGGTGTTCGAACCCATATTGCGTCGTCCAAATCAGTAGGATCATACTAGAGCAGAACCTCCTTCGTCCGTCAAACACGCCGTACATGTCAGCTGACCGGCGGTCACCGACAACCGCTGAGAGCATCGCTGCGGTATATTATGCAAAAAACTGCAGCAAGATTATGCACTTAACCAATGACTTGGGTCTGAGACGGCCACGATACTCGATCAGCGAGCCATATCGCAAATTGGCGATTGCGGCGCAATGCCACACCTATTCTGGCTCCTTTGCAGCTAGCAAAGCCATACCTAATAAACGAACGCAGGTACTGTAACACGTCTACTGTCTGTCGATCGCTAAAACCTATACTTTTTAAGTACTACTTTGGATTTGGGGTGCCGTGATTAAGAATCAAAGTGGACGTTCTGTCCAATATTAGTGACGTCCTGTATGTATCAGTCGCGATGGTACTGTATAAGCTGCCACCTTGTTTTGTTGTTTTGCAGATACGTTTCCTGTTGTCTCCAACCAGTCCATTGAGCCACATATTTGCGCTGAGCGTTCCCGGACGCCAATCGTGCCGACAGTGCGTGTTGATGACGTTGATCGGACTTTTTGCCAACGATGTCACATCGAGCTATCCCGCCTCGTCCTCATTGGACGGCGCGCATGAACTCGCCCGGGCAGGCCGGGCGGGGCGCGGCGTGGAGGATTGACGATGAGCGTCATGGTGAGTGGCGGGGCCGGAGCGGTCGGGGTGGCGGACGTCACGTGGCCGCAGGTGGCGCGCGACGAGCTGGTCCCCTCGCGCTATGCGCTGAACGTGGGGGCCATCGAGGTGCTGGTGGTCAGTGACGGGGTGATCCAGATCCCGGCGGAGACGATGGCGCCGAATGCCGATCCGGACGTGCGGGCGGCGTGGCTGCGGGATAGGTTCCTGCCGGATCTGGTGGACTGGTCGTTGAACCAGGTCATGGTGCGGAGCAGCGGGCGGACCATCCTCATCGATTCGGGGCTGGGCGAGGAGTTTCCGGGCTATGCGCGGACCGGGCACTGGGCGCCGCGGCTGGCCGCGGCCGGGGTCGATCTGGGCGAAGTGACCGACGTGGTGCTGACCCACCTGCATTTCGACCATGTGGGCGGGCTGCTCATGGACGGCGTGAAGGAGCGGCTGCGGCCGGACCTGAAGGTGCATGCGGCGACGGCCGAGGCCGAGTTCTGGGCGGCACCCGATTTCTCGAAGACGGCCATGCCGGGATCGATGCCGGAGATGATCCGGGCCAGTGCGCGGCATTTCCTCGACGCGTATCGCAGCTCCTTGCGGACCTTCGAGACGGAGCACGAGGTGGCACCGGGCGTGCTCGTGACCCGGACGGGCGGGCATACGCCGGGCCACAGCGTGGTGCGGCTCGCGTCGGGCGGCGAGCGGCTGACCTTCGTGGGTGACGCCGTGTTCCCGGCCGGGTTCGAGCAGCCGGACTGGCACAACGGCTTCGAGCACGATCCGGAGGAGGCGGCACGCGTGCGGCTGCGGCTGCTGCAGGAGCTGGCCTCCACCGGCGAGCCGATGGTGGGGACGCACCTGCCCTTCCCATCCTTGTGCCGTGCCTCCGCGAGCGGCGACGCCTTCCGCCGGGTGCCGGCGTTCTGGGATTATTGAGGGCGCCTCGGAGCCGCGGACGGGCCGCGGCTCCGATATCTCTGGATCAGGTCGCGGGGTCGGGTCCGCACAGGACACGCAAGGCCTCGCGGCGATCCTTGGGGAGCACCTCGACCGGGTAGGTCGGCTGCCGTGTGGTGCGGTCGAAGAAGGGATGCGGCCAGGTCCGGCCGGTGAGGCGCCAGAGTGCGACCCGCGCGACGGCGGGGACGAGAATCCGGACGGGCAGGCCCTTCGAACCGGGCGGCGGGCCGCCGATCGCGAACTGGCCGTAGACCGCACCCACCGCCGGCCCGATGAGCGCGGTGACGTCCTGGCCCATGACCTCCAGGGCCTGCCGGTGCAGTCCGATATAGGGGATCGCCGGGCCGACCGTGTTGCCGAGCGGGGTGCCGCAGCAGCGCGCGTGGAAGCGGTAGGGGCCCTTCTCCGTCAGCCGCAGGGCGGCGATGCGATCCCTGCCCTCGTTCAGCGTCAGCGAGGACGGGGGGACCTGGACCACGTCGGTGCCGCCCTTGGCGTCGAGGATGTCGGGGCGGCCAATTGCATGGGCGAAGGCCTGGCAGTCGTCGCAGTAGCAGACGACGCGGTTGACCAGGTGCCGGGAGAGGCCGGCGAGGCGGCCGCGGACCTGGCCGCAGCGGCAGGCGAGGTGGGCGGCGGGATCGGGGGTCAAGCCGCCGGCTCCACGCCGCACCATTCGGCCATGGTGAGGGCGATGGTGCGGGTGATGTCGTGGAGGCTCGCGAGGCCGACGCTCTCGTCGATGCCGTGGATGTCCTCGGCATCGGGGCCGAACACGGCGACGGAGGTATCCCGGTAGAGGACGAAATGGCGGCCGTCGGTCAGGCCGGTGGCGGGGTAGTCGCGCAAGCTCGTGCCGGTGAGGTCGGCCCAAGTGCGCTTGGCGAGGCGGACGATGGGGGCGTCCATGTCGAAGACGCAGGGGTCGGCGGTGAAGCCCTTGAACTCGAGCTTCACGGTGGCACCGCGGAGGCGCTCGTCGGCGGCGGCCTCGGCGACGAGGTGCTCGATATCGGCCATCGTTTCGGCGGCGGTGTAGCCCATCATGACGCCGACGCGCAGGCCGATGCGGCAGCGGGTGGCGACCGAGGAGTTCCACTCACCACCCTCGATGGTGCCGAGATTGACGTTGATCGGGTGGTTGACGCCGCGGAAGGCCGGATGGGTGCGCTCGGCGCGGTTCATCTCCAGCTCGTAGTCCTTGCAGCGGGCGGCGATGGCGGCGGCGGCCTCGATCGCGTTCACGCCGGCCTGCATGTCGCGGACATGGGCGGGGCGGCCGGAGACGGTGACCCAGGCCCAGACGACGCCGACCTCGGCCGAGTACATGGCGGGCAGGCCGGGGCCAGGCTCGGGGATGATGACGGCGTCCGTGCGCGGCAGGGCCAGCATCGTGGCCAGCGCCCCGTTGCCGGTGCACTCCTCCTCGATGACGGACTGCATCTGCACCTCGGCGGCGGGCTGGAGGCCGGCCTGGCGCAGGGCCTTGAAGGCGGTGAGATAGGCGGCGACGCCGGCCTTCATGTCGCCGGCACCGCGGCCGTACATGCGGCCGTCGCGGATCGCGGGCTCGAAGGGGGGCGTGGTCCACATGTCTGCCGCACCGACGGGTACCACGTCGAGGTGGCCCTGGAGGGCGAGGCTGCGGCCCTTGCGGTCGCGGGGGTTGTGGACGGCCACGACATTGTCGCGGCCCTCGTAGGGGATGAGCGGCGGCGAGAAGCCGGGGTGGGACGCGAGGGCGGCGGCGTCGACGGGGACCCGGCGTGGGGTGAGGCCGAGCTCGGTGTAGAGGCGGGCCATCTCGTCGAGGGCCGAGGCCTCGTCGCCGAGCATGGAGGGGTGGCGGACGAGTCGCTCCAGCGTGCGGACCGCGTCGTCGCGGAGGTCGTCGACGGCCTGCAGGATCGCGCGGCGGGCACCGGGGTCGAGGGGTTTCATCGGTTGTCTCACGCGAAGGGCGAGCGAGACGTCCTAGGCCCAGACGGGGCGTTCGACCACGCGGGAGTCGGCGTTTCGTTCAGGACGGCTCGCCCGGCGTCACCGCGGCCGAGAGGGCGTAGAGGCCGGCGTCGGCGTCGCCGCTGCCCGAAGGGGGGTTCGACCCGTTCAACACGTCACGCAGGGCGCTGCGGTAGGCATCGGGGTTCGAGCTGTAGGGGTCGGCGATGCCGTCAACCCAGCGGTCGACGGCGGCGGTCGGGTCCATGCCCTCTGCGCGGTCCTGCCGGTAGCGGGCGGTGTCGGCGGCGTAGTTGTCGGAGCTGGCGAGCTGCTGCGCCACGTAGTCGATGGCGTCCGCACGGTCCTTGAAGACGACGAACCGATCGCTGACCGTGCCGCAGTCGAGGGTCCAGGCGTCGCGACCGCCGGCCGCCGACGCACTCACATACTTCCAGGCGAGCACGTTGTTGGTCTCTTGCGCGAGCTCGGTCCAGCCATAGCCGGACTCCTGGATGGCCATCGCCGTGATCGCCGCCGCCGGCACGCCGTAGCGCTCCTCCGCACGGCTGGCCAAGGGCCCGATGTCGGCCACGAAGGCCTGTTGCTCGGCAGGGGTCGGATGGCCCGGCAGCGGCGCGTAGCAGCTCGTGGCGGTGCGGGACGCCTCGACGGGCGCCGACGCGGTGGCGACGGGGCCGGTGGCCGGCGGGCTGGAGCAGGCGCCGGCGGTCAGGAGACCCAGACTGATCAGTGCAGCGCGTGGCGCCATGTCGTTCTCCTGCGGCAGGACTCGGGTGGGGCCGATCCAACGAGGCAGGATGGCCGGGGTTCCGGCCCGGCGCGGGCGGCATGCAGCTCGCAGAATACGTCAGGCGTCCGTTCGCGAGCTTGCCCTGAAGACCGCGAGCTGGGCGGCGAAGGCGCGCCGGTAGGCGGGGCGCGCCTCGCCGCGGGCGAGGTAGGCGGCGAGCGTCGGGTAGGCGTCGAGCAGGCCGGAGGAGCGCAGGCGGAGAAGGACCGAGACCATCATCAGGTCGCCCGCACTGAAGGTGCGGTCGAGCCAGTCGGCGTCGCCGAGGCGGGCGACCAGCTGGTCGAGACGCGACCGGACGCGTGCCTGGACGAGAGGCAGGCGCTCCTCGTGCCAGGCCTCCTCGCCTTCGAGGAGCACGGCGTTGGCGAGCTCCAGGATCGGCGGCTCGACCGTGTTGAGGGCGGCGAACATCCAGGTGATGGCGCGCGCCCGGGCGTCGGCGTCCTCGGGCAGCAGGCCCGGATGATTGAGGGCGATGTGGAGGACGATCGAGCCGGTCTCGAAGAGGGCGAATTCACCTTCCTCATAGGTCGGGATCTGACCGAAGGGGTTGAGGGCGAGGTGGGCCGGCTCCTTCATCGAGCGGAAGGAGACGAGGCGGACCTCGTAGGGCAGGCCCACCTCCTCCAGCGCCCAGCGGACACGCGTGTCCCGGGCCAAGCCGCGCCCGCCGTCAGGCGAGCGCTCGAAGGCGGTGATGGTGATCGTCATGGCGGCTCCTCCCGGCAAAGGCGGCGGCGGAGCGGACAGTGGTAGCCGCACGCGGGCCGGAGATCACGCCTGCAAACGGCCGACGGTTGGCCGATTTCGTTCGAAGATGAGACGGGGGCGGCGACCGTCAGCGGGTCGGGCGCGGCGGCGACTTCGGTTTCCGAGGGCCCGGACGGGGTGTCGAGCGGCGCTAGTCCATCACCACCGGGGAGGTGTTGCGTATGTCGAAGGCGAAGGGAGCGCCCATGGTCCTGATCCTGATCTCGACGAAATGCCTGCCCTTCTTCGGCGCCGTATAGACGACCTGCCGTATCGCCGAGACGAACTCCAGATTGGGCGTAGTGTTCGAGCTGCACAGGACGATGCCGCCACTGTTGGGGTTTGTCCTGGCACCGTCCACAGTCATGTCGATGAACAGGGGCCCCTTCGTATAGCAATCGGCGTTGTAGGTGATGACGACCTTCTGCCGATCTGCGCTGGTCGTGAAGGCGAGTGCCGTGTTGCCGGCCTCGTTGAGCGGCAACAGGCCCAAGGTCGTGATGTTGGTCGCACGCGTGGAGGTCGCCAGTATATCCGCTCGAACCGGCAGGCCGACCATAAGCGCCGCAAGTGCCAGCACCGAGGCCGCATTCGCCACCGACCTTTTCATGGGCGTCCCTCCGAGGTTCAGAGCAGCCGGCTTCCAGAACGCAAATTCTTCCGTTCCGCCGCTCTCGGCAAGCCGGCGAGAGCTTCAGCCCGTTCCGTGGCCAACAATGAACAGCGTTCACACCCTCGACCTCCGTCTCCGTCAGATCAGAAGATCCTAGTCGAACTGAGCGCAGTTCAGGTCCGTCGAGCTATCATTGATCGTTCCTTCGGCGGGAAGAGCCGGCACTTGCCCCCATTTCGCTCGAGCATGGTACCTCGGGGCACGTGCATGGGGACGGGCCGACAGAAGGTCCGGATCAGGGGGAGAGGTGGCATGACGTCCAGTGCTTACCGGGCCGCGATGGCGGCCCTGTCTCTCCTGGCGACGTCACTGCCCTTGCCAACGCGTGCAGCACCGCCCACCGACTGCGACAAATGCTTCGCCCTCGTCCGGGCAAATGGCTCCCTCGTCCGCTATCGCAATGTGCTCGCCAACTATCGTCGAAGCACCGGCGTCTACGAGATCGTCTTTAAGTATCCGGTCAACAAGTGCTTCATCTCGATCCAATCGGAAACCCTATTCACCTCCGCAACCATCAACCGTGGCAGCAGTGGCAGCGATCCGGCAAACCAATCCGTACGCATCTATATGATCGACTACAGAGGTATTTCAGCGGAAGGCAGCTTCGGGATCTATGTGATGTGCTGAGCCCGGATCATCCCGCTGCGACGCAGCACGGCGACCTCACAGCGACCAGCGCGTCGTCTGCAGGCAGGTGATGCCGTCGCGGCCGCGGGCGTAGTAGGCGGTGAGGAGGTCGCCGTCGGCGAGGCGGGCGGTGCAAGGATAGCCGAGGTCGAGGCTCGGCAGGTCGTCGCGGATGATGATGGGGTCGGCGGCGGTCCAGCGGCGGCCGCCGTCGTGGCTCAGGACGGCGCGGATGCTGAAGGGCTCGCGGCGGAAGCCGTAGGTGCAGAGGATGGTGCCGTCGGGCAGCGGGCAGAGGTGGCCGGGATAGCCGTCGATGCCGGTGGGCTCGGGCGTCGACCAGGTCAGACCGCCGTCGGATGAATGGGTCTGCCAGAGGGTCCGACTGATATTGTCGCGCAGATGGAGGAGGACGCGGCCGTCCGGGAGGAGCAAGGGTGCGGGCTCCTCGAACAGGCGGCCAGGGACGGCAGCGGCGGTGATGGGCGCGGACCAGGTGAGGCCGCCGTCGGTGGAGCGGACGACGAACACGCTTTCGTAATAGGGCACGTCGCTGAGCGGGAGCAGGATGGTGCGGTCCGGGAGGACAACGCCGCCGCGCATGCCGTAGCCGCCTGAGAAGGAGCCGGTGTCGATCTCCATGCTGACGGGCCAGGTCTGTCCGCCATCGTCGGAGAGGTGGATCCAGGTCGAGCCGCCGCCGCGGGCCCAGGGCATCAGGCGCTCGGCCGGGACGGTCGCCAGAGCGCTCGTCTCGTGCTCCTTCGAGGCGAGGTGGGCGGCGGCGAGCCGGTCGGGGAAGACGAGGCCGCGCGGATCGCGCTTCCTGGCCGCCGGCAGCGGGTACCAGTCGAAGCGCCACTGGTTCAGCATCGCGCGGCCGCCGCCGAGGTCGGTGAGGCCGGCGCATTCGACGCCACTCCAGGCAAAGTCCGGCACGACGACAGGCGCCGACCAGGTGGCACCCTCGTCGCTGGAGCGGATCAGGTAGTTGCGGAAGAGCGGGTCCTCCGGCGGGTGAAGGACGAAGGCCCGGCGCGGGGCACAGTTGAAGACGGTGAGCAAGTCGGAGCCGACGCGCGCCAGATGGGCGTGGGCGAGATAGGCATGCTCGTCCTTCAGGAGGACGGCGTGCATGGCGCGCGTCGGCAGCACGAGCTCAGAGGCGGAACCGCGTGCAGCGGACGTATTGCAGCGGAAACTCGTCCTCGCTCCACTCGTGGTAGGAGGCGAGGATGGTGCCGTCCGGCAGTTGCACCACGCTCGGATAGCCGATGTGCTGGTAGACGCCGGGGTTGGCCCAATCGATCGAGCCGCTGCCGTACTTGCCGCTCCAGGGGCTCATGCGCGAGGAGCCCGGGCGCTCGGCGGCGCTCTTGCCGGGCACACCGCCCTCGCGGATGACGAACTCGTTCTTGCGGTCCCAGGTGATGCCGTCGTCGGAGACGCAGCCGCGGACACCGTAGGGCGGGCGCCGATAGCCGTAGATCATCAGGTAGCGGCCGTCCTGCAGCGCGATCATCTCGGACGGGTAGCCCCAGATGTTGGTCCATTTGGGCGGCGACCAGGAGAAGCCGTCATCGTCGGACACGGTGACGACCATGTTCTTGGCGTCGCCCGACGGGTTCACGTGCGTGCGCATCGTGCAGACGAGGCGGCCGTCGGCGAGGCGGACCATCGCCGGCTCTTCATAGTCGATGATCGAGGCCGGATCGTAGGCCAGCGTGGAATAGTACTCCCAATTGTCGCCGCCGTCGTCGGAGCGCATCAGGGCCGAGCGGGTCGACTCTCCCTCGCCTTCCTCCTCGTAACCGTGGATGCGGCCGTAGAGGCCCATGAGGATGCTGCCGGAGGGCAGCTGCCAGCAGCCGAGGCGGCAGCCGCCGTGCTTCAGCGGACGGACATTGACCGGGATCGGCTCGGACCAGGTGCGGCCGCGGTCGGTCGACTTCACGACATAGGTGCCGAGCCAGGCCTGCAGCTTGTAGGCCCAGGTCCAGTCGCCCCAGGCACTGCTGGTCGGGTTGGCCGCCCAGGACACACCCTCGGGCTTCACGCCGCGCTTGAAGAAGCCGGTGATCGTCATGTTGACGAGCCAGGTGCCGTCGGAAAGCTCGCAGAAGCCGCAGTCCCAGTTGCCGGTCTTGTCAGACCAGGGGAGCACGATCTCGGGGGCCGACCAGGTGAGGCCGCCGTCGGCGGAGCGGCTCAGCAGTGTCTGGCCGCTGTCGTGGTGGTAGGGAAAGCGCTCCTCGTTGAACACCGCGATCACCTCGCCGCTCGCCACCACGCGGGTGGCGATCTGGTTCACGCAATGCTCGCCATGCCTGAAGATGTCGTGGTGGGTGACGTCCTTGATCTCGACCACGGCCCTGCCCCGCCCTGATGACTGTCGCGGCAACTGATGCCATGTCGTCGGGCCCGCGAGTTGACATTGTACGACAATAACTGAGCCCAGAGCGCCAGCGGACCAGCGATGCCCGCTCGGGCGCTTCGCCGTCTGAGGCCAAGTCCGTGTCGTCCAGCATCAAGTCGGGTGCGGCCGGCGATGGAATGATCCACATGGGACAAGCTCGACGATCATGCTCGCAACCGTCCGCCAGGACGGACGCCTTGGGGAGGGCAATCGCATGACGACCCGTTGGAAGATGACGCGGCGCGCCTTCGCCGCCGGTGCGGCCACCGCCGCCGCCACGCCGTTCTGGCTCACGGGCCGGGCGCCGCACGCGCAGCAGCCGACCGAGATCCTGCACTGGTCCTGGCTCGCCGCGTCGGACGGCGAGGTCTGGGCCAAGATGATCGACGAGTTCAACGCCGCGCACAGCGGCAAGGGCGTCCAGATCAAGATGGAGCTGGTGCCCGAGGAGCAGTACGTCACCAAGGTCCTGGCGGCCGCCGTCACCGGCAAGGCGCCGGACTTCGGCTGGGGCACCGCAGGCGTCCGGGCCAAGATGGCGAAGGACGGGATCATCGTCCCGCTGGATGACCTCGCCAAGAAGTCCGGTCTCGATCTCGCCGACTTCAGCGAGTTCTCGATCCAGTCGGCCCGCTATCCGAAGTACGACAACGGCCTGTTCCAGATCCCGATGGATCTGATGAGCCTGCAGCCCGAGGTGAACCTCGACCACGTCAAGGAGGCGGGGCTCGACCCGGACAAGTTCCCGACCGACGGCAAGAGCCTGCTCGACTGGGCCGAGGCGATGACCAAGCGCGACGGCGACAAGGTCGTGCGCTCGGGCATCATGATGACGGGCTCGGGCGTGCAGCCGACGGTGACCTGGGGCATCGTGTCGGCACAGATGGGCTTCGAGCGGGCGAATGCGGATCTCACGAAGGCCGCGATCAATCCCGAGGCCGGCATCGCCGCGATGAACTGGGTGCTCGACCTGTTCGACAAGTACAAGGTCAGCACGCGCGACGTGACCGACCGCTACAAGGCGTTCGGCACCGGCGAAGGCTCGATCTTCTGGACCGGTCCCTGGACGCTGAACGGCTACGTCCAGCAGAAACTGAACTTCGCGACCTATCTGTTCCCGAACATCGGCGGCAAGCTGCTGACCTACTTCGAGCAGGGTGGCCTCGAGCTGTACAAGCAGAAGGACGAGGGCCGCTACCAGGCGACGATGGACGCCGTGAAGTGGCTGTCGGACAACAGCTTCCTCTGGACGACCGTCGGCCGCGGCGCCTCGCCCCGGAAGTCGATCCTGGAGCGGCCGGACTACAAGACGGCGGGCCTGCCCTGGTCGGTGCGCGGGGCCTTCATCGAGGGCATGTCGTTCGCGAAGCTGGGCGAGATACCGGTGCTGGCCGGCCCCGACTTCACGATCTACTCGGGCGGCAACTTCCTGGCGAAGACGCTCGAAGGTGTCTGGAACGGTGCCAGCAAGCCCGAGGAGGCGATGGAGAAGATCGCCACCCAGTGGCAGAAGGGCCTCGACGCCGGCTGATCGGCCCGACGTGGCGGCGGTCGCCGACTTCGGGACCATCGCTGGAGGTAGCCGGATCGACTGGACCGGCTACCTCTTCGTCGCCTTCTTCACGATCCCGTTCCTTCTGTTCAACGTCGCGCCGATCTTCTTCGGCTTCTACGTCGCGTTCACCGAATGGGGCATCGCCGGCGACCCCACCTGGATCGGCCTCGACAATTTCAAGGAAGCGCTGGCCGACGAGTGGGTCGCCAACGCCTTCAAGAACACGCTGCTCTACGCGCTCATCATCGTCCCGGGTGTGGTCGTCCTGGGCCTCGTCTTCGCGATCTTCGTCCATCAGCGCTGGCCGCTCTGCACACTGGCGCGAACGCTGTTCTTCACGCCCAATGTCGTCTCGGCGACGGTGATCGGGCTCATCTGGGTCTGGGTGCTGGACACGCAATACGGGGTGGTGAACGGCTATCTCGGGATGGTCGGGATCGGCCCTATCCCCTGGCTGACCTCGCGCGAGTGGGCGCTGGTCGGAGTCTCGATCGCGTCGATCTGGTGGGACCTGGGGCTCGCCTTCGTCATTTTCCTGGCGGCCCTGCAGGACGTGCCAGAGGAATTGTACGAGGCGGCCTCGATCGACGGGGCCGGGCGGATGCGGCAGCTGTGGCACGTCACGCTGCCGCAAATGCGGCCCGCCATCAGCATGGTCGTCACGCTGCAACTGATCGCGTCCTTGCGCATCTTCAGCCAGGTCTACGTGATGACCAACGGGGCGCCGGCCGGGGCCTCGCAGTCGGTCATCCACTATGTCTACCAGACGGCGATCGTGCAGACCCGTCTGGGCTACGCCTCGGCCGTGGCGATCCTGCTCTTCGGCGTCATCCTGGTCGTCACCATCCTGCAGCGGGTGCTGCTGCGGGAGCAGGCCCGTGGCTGAGGCGGGGCTCTCGAAGCGCATTCCCGGCACACGACTCGCTGTTCGCGACGTGCCGCTCTGGGCGGCGGGGATGATCGCAGCGCTGCTCTGGGCGGCCCCCTTCATCTGGATGGTCAGCACCTCGTTCAAGCCGTCGAACCAGGTGATGACGAAGGATATCGAGTGGATTCCGCGCGAGGTGACGCTCGCGAATTACGAGAAGGTGTTCGACTACCCGATCTTGACCTGGGCCATGAACAGCCTGATCCAGGCCACCGTCTCGACCTTCTGCTGCGTGCTGTTCGGGGCGATGGCGGGCTATGCGCTGGCGCGGCTGCGCTTTCCGGGGCGCGACGCGCTGTTCATGCTGTTCCTCGCCGCCCTGATGGTGCCGGCCGACATCACGGTGGTGCCGCTGCTGCTGGCCTTCATCAAGATCGGCTGGGCCAGCAGCTATCAGGCGCTGATCCTGCCGATGATCGGCAATGTACTGTCGGTCTATCTCTTCCGGCAGTTCTATCTGGGCTTCCCGCGCGAGTTGGAAGAAGCGGCGATCGTCGATGGGGCCACACGGCTCGGCATCTTCTTCAGGATCGCGCTGCCGCTGGCGCGGGCACCGCTGTTGGCGGCGACGGTCATCATCTTCACGCTCAACTGGAACAACTTCCTCTGGCCGCTGCTCGTCACCTTCGACGAGGACATGAAGACGATGCCGGTCGGAATCGCGGCCTTCGCACCCGTGGTGGGCTCGCATACGCAACTCGAAGGCTATTCGGTGGCGATGGCGGCCGTGACGCTGCTCTGCATCCCGAGCGTGCTCCTCTTCCTCATCCTGCAGCGCTACTTCATCCAGGGCATTCGGGCCGGCGGGCTCAAGGCCTGACGCATCGTTCTCGGGGGACCCCATGCAGACCGATCTGATCATCGCCGGGCGTGCGGTGCCGGCCGTCTCGGGCCGACGCTTCACGACGTTCGACCCGTCTTTCGAGACGCCGATCGCCGAGGTGGCGCGGGGCGGGGCTGCGGACGTGGATGCGGCGGTGCGGTCGGCGCACGAGGCGCTCCACGGAGCCTGGGCGAAGGTTACGCCGGCCCAGCGGGGGCGACTCCTACTCCGGCTGGCGGACCTCGTGTTGGCCAACAAGGAGGAACTGGCGGCCCTCGAGACGGCGGATGTCGGCAAGCCGCTGAAGGAATCGCGCGGCGACGTCGACGGGGTGGTGTCGACGTTGATCTACAATGCCGGGGCGGCGGACAAGATGGAGGGGACGACGATCCCGTTGGGCCCGGACGTCGTCGACTTCACGCTGCTGGAGCCCTTGGGCGTCACCGCGCACATCGTGCCCTGGAACTACCCGCTGGGCATGGCGGCACGGTCCGTGGCCCCTGCCCTTGCCGCCGGCTGCACGGCGGTGCTGAAGCCGGCCGAGCAATCGCCACTCTCGGCCCTGCGCTTCGCCGAGCTGGCGCTCGAGGCTGGAATACCGGCGGGCGTGCTGAACGTGGTCACGGGCTATGGCGAGGAGGCCGGCGCGCCGCTCGTCCAACATCCGCTCGTACGCGGGGTGACCTTCACGGGCTCGGTGCCGACGGGCCGTGCGATCATGGCGATGGCGGCGGCACGGACCATCCCGGTCGTGCTGGAGCTGGGCGGCAAGAACGCGGTCCTCGTCTTCGCCGATGCCGATCTCCGCCGCCTGGCCGAGGACCTGGCCGACGCCGCCTTCGGCAATTCCGGGCAGATCTGCTCCTCGGCGTCGAAGATCCTGGTGGAGGAGAGCATCGCCGAGCGGGCCGTGGAGCTGATCCGTGACAGGGCGGCACGGATCACCGTCGGGCCCGGCAAGGAGGACCGCGACCTCGGCCCCGTCGTCTCCGACGAGCAGCATGCGAAGGTCATGGGCTATATCGAAGGAGCGAAGGACGCGTCGCGCCTCGTCCTCGGGGGGCGCCGGCCGGCCGGGCTGGAGAAGGGATGGTTCGTGGCACCCACGATCTTCGACCGCGTGCCGGCGGAGAGCCGGATCGCGCGCGAGGAGGTGTTCGGGCCGGTGCTCACGGTGACCAGCTTCCGCAACGAGGAGCAGGCGCTGGCGATCGCGAACGGCACGGGGTACGGCCTTGCGGCCGGCGTCTACACCCAGGACATCTCGCGCGCCCTGCGGGTGACGAAGGCGCTGGAAGCCGGGACGGTCTGGGTGAACGGCTGGTTCATCGGCGGCCAGCAGGCGCCGACCGGCGGGATCAAGGACAGCGGCATCGGCCGCGAGCGGGGCCTGCCCGGCGTGCGCAATTACCTGCAGATCAAGAATGTGGGCATCCGGCTGTAAGCGGTTGCGGGTGGGCTTAACGCCTTCTACAGCTTCTTCCCGTACTCAGGGTGGCGATGGCGACAGACCATCGAACGAGAAGAAGGCGGAACAAGCGATGGTGAGACTGTTCGTTCGGCACACAGTCGGCGACTATGCGGCGTGGCGGAAGGTCTACGATGCGTTCGACGCGACGCGGCGGCCGATGGGCGTCACGGCGCAGGCGGTCTATCGCAGCGTGGAGAACGGCAACGACGTGACGATCACGCACGACTTCGCCGCCCGCGCCCAGGCGGAGGCCTTCCTCGGCTCGAGCGAGTTGCGCTCGGCGATGGCGAATGCGGGCGTGCAGGGTGCGCCCACGGTGTGGATCGTCGAGCCGGTCTGAAGCACAAGGCGCGACGGGGCTTGTCGGCGGCCTGGAGCGTCGGTCGCATCGTCGCGGCGAGCTTCGCATTGCTTTCGTGCACGACGCCGCCGCCGCCGGCAGCGCCTGCGATCGATCAGGCGTACTATACGCAGGTGACACCGGAGCGGGTGCGCGGCCAGACCGCGATCCCCGTCTATGGCTACAGGGTCGTGCGGACCTACCCGCACGACGCCTCCTCCTACACGGAGGGCCTCGTGATGAGCGACGGGCTGCTCTACGAAGGAACGGGTCTCTACGGCCGCTCGAAGCTGCGCAAGCTGGAACTGCAGTCGGGCCGTGTGATCGAGGAACTGGACCTCGCGCCGAAGTATTTCGGCGAGGGTGTCACGGTCCTGGGCGACAAGGTCTTTCAGCTCACCTATCTGTCGAACGACGGGTTCGTCTACGACAAAGCGACCTTCGCCAAGCGCCGCGACTTCCACTATGCCGACCAGGGCTGGGGCCTGACCACGGACGGCCACGACCTGATCCGCAGCAACGGCTCGGCGGCGATCCAGTTCGTCGACCCGGCGACCCTGGAGCCGAAGCGCTACGTCATCGTGTCGGACAATACCGGTCCCGTCGGCTTCCTGAACGAGCTCGAATATGTCGACGGCTCGATCTACGCCAATGTCTGGCAGACCCACTTCATCGTCCGCATCGATCCGAGCGACGGCAAGATCACGGGCTGGATCGACCTCACCGGCATCAATCCCGATCCTGCCGTTCTGAAGTATCCGGACGTCCTGAACGGCATCGCCTACAAGAGCGATACGGACCACCTGCTGGTCACGGGCAAGCGATGGCCGTCGATCTTCGAGATCGAGATGGTGCCGTCGCCAGAAAGCTGACGCGCCCAGGGGCGCTTCGGACGGCGCGCCTGCATATTATTAGGATGATCAAGTCTCAATGGTGCTTCGCCTGACCAGCCACTTCCTTTATTGACCCGCCAGGATCTTAGTCAGCCGAGCGGCTGGCCCACAACTCTTCGCAGACCTGCTCTTCCGCTCCTTCGGCGCTTCAGCTTAGCTACGAGATTGCCTATGCCGCAACGCCGCGAGGTTGTGTCCTTGGGCGTGGTGTAGCTGATTGGTATCGAAGTCGCTGGCGAGCGAGCGGCTTCGCGGTGGTCACCGATGGTGCCGGTAGGATCGGGTTGCGACACCAACCTGACCGAGTGACCACCGATGACCGACGAGATGATGAGCCTGCGGGCGTTGATCGAGAAGACACCCGACGCGGATCTGCTGCGCGAGATGATCGGCTTTGCCGCCCAGCGCCTGCCTCCCGGGCCTGCTGGCCCGGGCTCCTCTGGAGACGGCCTTGCCCGCTCCTGCGGGCAAGGGAGTTGGAGGTCGGCGAGCTGGCCGGTGCGGCCTATGGCGAGAAGAGCGCCGAGCGGCTGGCCCAGCGGAACGGGTACCGAGACCGGGTTTGGGAGACCCGCGCCGGTACCGTCGAGCTCCGCATCCCTAAGCTCAGGCGAGGGACCTATTTCCCCGCTTTCCTCGAGCCCCGACGCATGGCGGAGAAGGCGCTCACCGCGGTCATTCAGGAGGCCTACATCCAAGGTGTTTCGACCCGTTCGGTCGACGATTTGGTCAAGGCGATGGGAATGACCGGCATCTCCAAGAGCCAGGTGAGCCGGCTCTGCGAGGAGATCGACGGTCGGGTGCAGGCGTTCCTCGACCGTCCGATCGATGGCGACTGGCCCTATCTCTGGCTCGACGCGACCTACGTGAAGGTTCGCCAGAACGGCCGAGTGGTCTCGGTGGCGGTGATCGTCGCGGTCGGCGTCAACAGCGACGGCCGCCGCGAAGTGCTGGGCATGGACATCGGCCCGTCCGAGGCGGAGACTTTCTGGACGGCCTTCCTGCGCAAGCTCGCCCGACGCGGCCTGCGCGGCGTCAAGCTGGTGATCTCCGACGCCCACGAGGGCATCAAGGCGGCCGCCGCCAAGGTCCTGTGCGCCACTTGGCAGCGCTGCCGCGTGCACTTCCTCCGCAACGCCTTGGCGCACGCCGGCAGGAGCGGTCGTCGCGTGGTCGCCGCCTTCATCGCGACCGCTTTCGCCCAGGAGGACGCGGAAGCCGCCAGAAGCCAGTGGCGCAAGATGGCCGACCAGTTGCGCCCGACACTGCCCAAACTCGCCGCCCTGCCTCGCCGGCGCGAGCGCCGGCGTCCCTGCGGGACCGGATCGACAGCTTTGCTGTCGATGGACGAGAGTGAGACCGATGTGCTGGCCTACATGGCCTTCCCGGCAGCGCATCGGACCAAGCTGCACTCGGTGAACCCGCTCGAACGCCTGAACGGCGAGATCAAACGGCGCACCGAGGTCGTCGGCATCTTTCCAAAAGAGGCGGCAATCACCCGCCTCGTTGGTGCCCTCCTGCTCGAGCAGTCCGACGAGTGGGCGGTGAAACGAACCCGCTATATGACGCTGGAAACCCTGGCGCCACTCGGTGACAGTGCCGACGTCAGCCTGCCTGTCATGGCCGCCTGACCAATCCGGCCCTGCCGGCACCACGGCGATCAACGCCAGCTACACCACGCCCAAGGACACAACCCGCCGCCAGACTCGAGCGGCGGGAGAAAGAACCAACCGCACAGATCGTCACCCACTGTGGCGAAGCTTCCAGTGACCGCGAACAGTGTCGTAGGCAGGCAGACCAACGCCTCCCGCTCGTCATGATCCACTGTTGCGGGAAATCACTATGGAGGCGAGGCCAATTTAATGTCAGAAAAGAGAGCGGTTGTGTTTCAATGGGTCGTGTAGCTGTAGGAAGCGGGGTGCTGAGCGCCTCCGCTCCGAGCGGTATCACAGGGGCTCTCGAAGCACCCGAGCCATCATCTTGGGGCGGGCCGTCCCAGGCTACTCTGTACCGTCGGACGAGAGCAGCCTGGGTAAGCTCGCTACTGGTGCGCTTGCCTCAAAGGGCAGTGCGGCGCCCGGTGACAGCGTGATAGATGATCAGGACAAGGACAGCACCGACTATCGCCACGAGCATGCTGTAGATGTTCAGCCCGGTTACCCCTGCCGCCCCGAATTGATTGAACACGAAGCCGCCCACCACAGCACCGACGATGCCCAGCACGATGTCGAGGATGAGACCTTCTCCGGTCTTGTTCACCAGCTTGCTGGCGATGAACCCGGCGATCAGACCGAGAACGATCCACGCGAGAACGGACATTGGGAGTTTCCTTCGTGATGAGTGATCTGAAGCGAGGGTCGACGTTGCCATGCTGGTGGGAGCAACGTCGTTTGGTTTCCCTAACGGGTCAGGTCAGCTTGGGGGGCGTCCAGGAACGTAGCTGCGCACGCGCCGCTTGCTGGAGCCCACTTGGCGCGCATCGGCCGAGCGCTGATCCTCGGTACCCGTGACAGCGTTATCCGTTCCCGAGGCGTCGGTCGCGACGAGCGGCCGGGAGGTTGAACCGTCGTCGGCAAGAGTGGCGCTGGCCGTCGCAGGGCCGTGTGCCGGGACGGCGTCCGACGAGACCGAGTCCGATTCCGCACCGATTGGGGCCTCGCGCTGCCATTGCTCGCCGCGTTCGTCGAGATCGATGGGCTCGTACCGCTCGAGCACGTCGAAGATCTCGTCCGCTTCGTCGACGAGGTTCTCGTCTACACGCACGGTGAGCAGATATTCACCGCGACTGAGACCCTCGGCATAGGCTCGCCGGTCTTCGTCGGGCACGAACAGATCCTTGAGGCTGGACCAGAATCCGCCGCTTTCGGAGCTGTCCGATGCCGTGTCCGCCTCACCTTCCGAGTGGCGGACCGATATGTCGGTCGGACTGACGCTGAGCCCGATCAGCTCTTCTCGTGCCGTCTCGGCCGAACGCTGGTTGTCATACATCGCGGTCAGGATGCGATCCGGCATGGATGTGGCCCAGTCTGAAGTTTGGGGCGAGACGGCTAGCAAGTCAGGGCAGTCGAGCCAGCACCTGTCAGTCGTCCATCTCCGGGAGCTCCTTGATCTGCTCCTTTGTCATGCTGGTCCTCAAATGATCGCCATCCTTGGTGAACTGACTGAGGTCGATCACGACGTCTTTTTCACCCAGACCAAGGAACCCGCCGACTTCGGCGGAAACTGCTACCGGCTTCGCCGAGGAATCGACCAGAACATCATCGACTTCGCCAATCTTCTCGTTATCAGCACTGTAGATATCCATGTCCTCAAGATCGTCGACAGTGATGTCAAGCGACGGCACAGTTACGGATTTATCCTCAGCTTTGTGTAAGCCGGTCGTCGAACTCTGCGCGTGCAGCGGACCGGATGCACCGAATGCCACGAACATCACTGTAAGCGACAGTAGGAAGGCTGCAGTGCGCATGGCCGTGTGGTCCCATATGGATGCCGTAGGACCCCTAAACATGGTGTCTAACCGTGCGTTCCCTCCGCGTACCGGCAGTTCGTGCACATCGTGGGCTCTAGTAATCCTGAAGTACGCCTTTGCAATGCATAAGTTATGTAGTCGGGCCATTCGGCTAAGCTGAATTTATACTCCGACTCCATTCTTCACCGGCAATTGGCGCCACCAGACCAGCTAAAGCTACACTCGTCAAAGTCCCAGCTGCTGGCGCACCTCCGGGCGGAAGCGTTGCAGGCGCTCTCTTGCGAACTGGTCGCGGAACTCGCGGGGGCTCATGCCGAAGCGGGCCTTGAAGGAACGGGAGAGGACAGACGGCGAGGAGAAGCCGGTGGCGTCGGCAATCGCCTGGATCGGCATGTCGCCGTAGAAGAGGTGGTTGCGGGCGGCCTGGAGGCGGAGCTTCAGGAAGTAGCCACTGGGCGTGTCGTTGAGGCGGCTCTTGATCAGTCGTTCGAGTTGGCGGACGGAGATGCCGGCGCGGCGGGCGATCTCGGTCGGCGAGAGCGGCTGGTCGAGATGAGCCTCCATGTCGGCGACGATGGCGGCGAGGCGGCGGTCGGTCGAGGCGGCCCCGCCGCCGATGGTGATGCGCTGCGGCTCGAAGCCCGAGCGCGAGCGCTCGTGGACGAGGCCGGTGCGGACGATCTCGGCGAGGTCGTGGCCATGCTTGGCGCGGATCAACTCCAGCATCATGTCGAGGGTGGCGATGCCGCCGGCACAGGTGAGCCGGTTGTGGTCGCTCAAGAACAGCTGCTCCACGGTCTCGATCTCCGGATACTGCTCCTGGAAGAGCGGGATCGCCTCCCAGTGCAGCGTGACCCGGGCACCGTCGAGGAGGCGGGCGGCGGCAAGGGCGAAGGCACCGGTGTCGATGGCCCCAAGGAGTGTGCCGTGGCGGTCGAGGCGGCGGAGCCAGGCGAGGAGGCCGCGCGTGAGATGCTGGGTCGGCTGGTTGCCGGCGACGACGATGACGGTCGGGAAGAACTTCACCTCGCCGATGCCGCTGTCGGGGCGCATCTCGGCCCCGCTGCCGGCCGCCACGGGGCGGCCGTCGATGCTGAAGAGGCGGGGCGAGAAGAGGCGGCGGCCTGCGTTCTGGTTAGCGACGCGCAGCGTCTCGAGGGCCAGGATCAGGGCGTAGATCGGGAACTCGGGCAGGAGGAGAAAACCGATCTCCTCGGTCGCCTCGGGCTCGCCGGCAAAGCTCATGGTGCACCGCCTCCCGTCGCTCAGCATCACGAGCGTGACGCGCTAGGTCAAGTGACGACCGGCACCGCGTGGGACAAGCGAGCGGCACAGGTCCCCCCATCCCGCAGTTCGAGAGGCAGGCGCGCGACATGGACTGGGCGAGAGCACGGGAGCGGCTGCAGGGCTGCTACATCACGATCCCGACGATGTTCGAGGATCCCGATCTCGGCCTGAACCTGCCGGCGATGACGCGGCACGTGCGCTGGCTGATGGAGCACGGCATCGACGCCAAGTACGGCACGTTCCTGGCGGGCGGGGCCGCCGGCGACTTTTCGACCATGACCTTCGACGAGCGGGTGCAGGTGGCGGAGACGGTGATCGCCGCCGCCGACGGGCGGGTACCGGTCGCCATGGGTGCGCAGAGCACCAGCACGCTGGAACTGCGCCGGTTGGCCAAGGCGGCGAAGCGGCTGGGTGCCGAATACATCCAGGTGAGCTGCCCGTTCTACTTCGTGCACACCGAGGAAGACTTCTACGAGTGGGTGTGCGAGGCGGCCGCCGCGGCCGATATCGGCATCATCCTCTACAACACCTTCTGGACGTCGGCCGGCGTGTCGTTCGGCCTCGTCGAGCGCCTCGTGCGCGAGGTGCCGAACCTCGTCGGCCTGAAATGGGCCTGTCCGCGCACCGATGCCATGGAGTTCGAGGACGTCGTCCACAGCTTCGCCGACAAGCTGACGATCATCGACAATCATCTGATGTTCGCCATGAGTGCGATGCTCGGCACGCGTGCCTTCGAGGTGCATCTCGCCAACTACTGGCCGCAATGGGGGCGCGATCTCGTCGACCGCGTCGATGCCGGCAAGTGGCAGCAGGTGCAGCGGATGCTGGTCGACGAGGCGATGCCGTTCTACAAATTGTGGGTCGAGATGGAGAAGACCTACACCTCGGGCGACGGCTACCTCGACAAGCTGTGCATGGAGCTGATCGGCCTCGACTCCAGCCGCTGCCGCCCGCCGACCCGCGACGTGCGCAAGGACTGGCGGGAGCGCTGCCGGCAGATGATGCTGGCGACCGGCGTGCCGGGCGTGCTGCCGGCATGACGGACGGCGGCCCCCCCCTGATGCGCCTCGCGCCCCAGGACGACGTCGCGGTGGCGACGCGGCGTCTGGCGAAGGGGACGGCGTGCCGGATCGACGGGATCGACCTGACGCTCGGCGACGAGCTGCCGATGGGGCACAAGGTGGCGCTCCGGCCCATCGCGGCCGGCACGAAGGTGCGGAAGTTCGGTGTCGCCATCGGCACGGCGACGCAGGCGATCGAGCCCGGCCGGCTCGTGCACGTGCACAATCTGGCCAGCGACTACTTGATCAACGATGTCGATCATGCCGAAGCCTGAGGCGACATCGGCGCTCGGCTATCTGCGCCGGGACGGGCGCAAGGGCATCCGCAACCACGTGCTCGTCGCCTACCTCGTGGAGTGCGCGCATCACGTGGCGCGCGCCATCGCGACGCCGTTCGAGGCCGACGGTGTGCAGCTCATCGGCTTCTCGGGCTGCTACCCGAACGGCTACGCGCAGGACGTGATGGATGCGGTCTGCACGCACCCGAACGTCGGGGCCGTGCTGCTCGTGTCGCTCGGGTGCGAGGAGTTCAACCGCTCGCGCCTGATGGACGCGATCGCGCGCTCGGGGCGGCCGGTCGAGGTGGCGGTGATCCAGAAGCTGGGCGGCACCAAGGCGACCGTGGAGCACGGGCGGAGTTGGGTGCGCTCGGTGCTGGCGCGGAGCGATGTGGAGCGCGTGCCGGTGACGCTGGCCGATCTCGTCATCGGCACGAAGTGCGGCGGCTCGGACGGGACCAGCGTGCTGACGGCGAACCCGGCGATCGGGCGGGCGTCGGACCGGCTCGTCGATGCCGGGGCCGCCGTCATGTTCGAGGAACTGGGCGAGCTCTTCGGCTGCGAGGAGCATATGGCGGAGCGCGCGGCCACGCCGGAGGTGGCGGACGCGATCCTCACCGCGATGGCGAAGAGCCGGCACTATTACGGCACGATGGAGCATGGCAGCTTCGGCGGCGGCAACATCACAGGCGGGCTCAGCACGGTCGAGGAGAAGTCGGTCGGCGCCTACACGAAGAGCGGCACGCGGCCAATCGTCGGGTTGCTGAAACCCGGGACCGTGCCGAGGCAGGGCGGGCTCTACCTCATGGACATGATCCCGGACGGGCCCGTCCGCTGGGGCTATCCGAACATCAACGATACGACCGAGGTGGTCGAGATGATCGCCTGCGGGGCGCACGTCATCCTGTTCTCGACGGGCTGCGGGTCGGTCGTCGGCTCGGCCGTCTCGCCCGTGATCAAGGTCTGCGCCAATCCCGAGACCTACCGCCGAATGGCGGGCGACATGGACGTCGATGCGGGACGCATCCTCGAAGGGCGGGCCGGTCTCGAGGAGGTCGGGGACGAGATCGTGAGCCTCGTCGCCGCCGTGGCGCGGGGCGAGCCGACCTGCTCCGAGGCGCTCGGCCATCAGGAATTCGTGCTCGGCTACAAGCATTTCGAACCGCTCGGACCGGCGTGCTTCCCGGGGTAGGAACGCAAGTCATCCGGGCCAACAAGGGGGACGTGCCCGATGCAGACCGCTCTCGCATCCTTGACGCGCCGCGTGGCGCTGGCGGCCACGGCCGCGGCACTGCTGGGTGCCGCCGCACCCGCCAGTGCGCTCGACAAGGTGACGCTGCGCACGAACTGGCTGTTCTACGGCTCGCACTCGATCTTCCTCCTCGGCATTGACAAGGGCTTCTACGAGAAGGAGGGGATCGACCTCGTCGTGAAGCAGGGCAACGGCTCGTCGAACGCCGTCCGCCTCGTCGCCAACGGCGACAGCGACTTCGCCTACGGCTCGGCCGTGACGATGCTGAACCTGGCGGCACAAGGTGCACCCGTGATCGCGGTCGCCACCATCGACGCGCAGGGGACCGACGCCGTGTTGGTCAATCCGGACTCGGGCATCAAGAGCTTCAAGGACCTCGAAGGGAAGAAGGTGCTGACGACGGCCGGTGCCGGCGTGAACACGCTGTTCCCGGCCGCGGCGAAGAATGCCGGGGCGGACGTCGAGAAGATCGAACTGACCAACGTCGCCGAGAGTGCTCTCGTCTCCAGCTACCTGCAGGGGCTGGCCCCGGCGATGCTGGGCGGGATGGACGACAAGCCGGCCGAGATCAAGGCGAACGGCGGCAAGCCGCCGGTCATCCTCAATTACGGCATCCCGCAGCCGGGCTATGCGATCGTCGCCCGGAAGGAGATGGTCGAGAAGAACCCGGATCTCGTGCGCCGCTTCGTGCGCGCGACGCTGCAGGCGGTGAAGGCCGCCCAGGCCAATCCCGACGAATCGATCCAGTCGCTGATCAACTGGTCGGGCAGCGTCGAGGACCAGAAGGGCCAGGCGCGCGAGGTGCTGGACGTCACCCTTTCGATCCTGAAGTCGCCCAACAACCAGGACGGGCGGATCGGCTACAACGTGCCGGCCGACTGGGACAGCGCTCTCGAGATCCTGAAGACCTACAAGGACCTGAAGACCGACAAGCCGGCGTCCGACTTCTACACGAACGAGTTCATCCCGCCGGCGAGCTGAGGCGCGCATGACGGTCGCCGTCGAGCTGGCCGGCGCCGTCAAGACGTTCGGCAGCGGGGCCGAGGCGGTCCACGCCTTCGGCCCCGCCGACCTGCGGATCGAGCCCGGCTCCTTCGTCTCCCTCCTGGGCCCGTCGGGCTGCGGGAAGAGCACCCTCCTCCTGATGATCGCCGGCCTGCTGGATGGCAGCGCCGGCGAGATCCGGGTCGGCGGGAAGAAGGTGGCAGGGCCGCAGACCGATATCGGCATCGTCTTCCAGAGCCACGTGCTGGTCGACTGGCGGGACGTGCTGGGCAACGTGCTGCTGCAGGTGGACCTGCGCGGGCTGCGGCGGGCGGACTATCAGGACCATGCGCGCGAGCTGCTCGACTCCGTGGGCCTCGGCGCCTTCGCGGGGCGGCGCCCCTATGAGCTGTCGGGCGGCATGCAGCAGCGGACGGCATTCTGCCGGGCGCTGGTGCACGATCCGCCGCTGGTGCTGATGGACGAGCCCCTGGGGGCGCTGGATGCCATGACCCGCGAGCAGCTGCGCACCGATCTGGAGCGCCTCTGGATGCGGACGGGCAAGACGGTGATCTTCGTGACGCACAGCATCGAGGAGGCCGTGCAGCTGTCGGACCGGGTGGTGGTGGTGTCGCCGCGGCCGGGGCGGATCGTGCGCGACATCAGGATCGACCTGCCGCGGCCGCGCGATCTCGAGACCTGCGAGGCGCCCGAGTTCTATGGCCACGTCGCCGAGATCAAGCGGATCTTCGCTTCCTATGGCGTCATCTGAGCCCGCCGGCGTGGCCGGCTTTCTGCGTCGACACGGTCTCGGCCTCGCCTTCGCCATCGGCTTCTTCGTGGCCTGGGAGGCGATCGTCCGCGGCTTCGACGTGCCGCTCTACATCGTCCCGCCGCCCTCGGCGGTACTGGAGCAGCTGTGGAAGAACCTGCCGCGGATCGCCTGGTACACGGTCGTGACGGGCGGCGAGACGCTGGGCGGGTTCCTCCTCGCGGTCGCGGTCGGCATCCCGCTGGCCTTATGCGTCGCATTCTCCTCGGTGCTGCGGCAGACGCTGTATCCGGCGGCGGTGACGCTGGAGATGGTGCCGAAGATCGCCTTTGCGCCCTTGTTCGTGACCTGGTTCGGCTTCGGCTATCTGCCGAAGCTGATCATCGTCTTTCTCGTCTGCTTCTTCCCGATCCTGCTGAACGGCATCCTCGCCTTCAGCTCGCTGCCGGTGGAGTTGGGGCGGCTCTGCCTGTCGACGGGGGCGTCGACCTTGCGGACCTTCTGGCATGTGCGCCTCCCGGCGGCGCTGCCGCAGCTGTTCGTGGGCATCAAAGGCGCGGCGGTGAACGCGACGGTGGGAGCGACGATCGCCGAGTGGATCGGGGGCGACGCCGGCCTCGGCTACTACATCCAGATCGCCACGGGTGACCTGCGGATGGATCTGGCCTTCGCGATCATCATCGTGCTGGCCTGCCTGGGCTTGGCCCTCTTCGGCCTCGTCGTGCTGATCGAGCGGCTGCTCATCCCCTGGCACATCAGCCAGCGCGTCGTGCCGGGCGTCGCCGGTTAGAGTCGGCGGTCCTGGCGGATATAGGCCTGTCCCAGGGCCGCCGGCTGGTCGTGACGGCCGCGACCGACGACGGAAGCGATGATCAGGACGACGATCGTCAGCGCGTAGGGTAGCGTGGAGAGAATGTAGATCGGGACGTCCGCACCGATCGCCAGCAGGCGCGGCAGCAGCGCGTCGGCGGCACCGAAAACGAAAGCACCCAGGATGGCGCGGAGCGGGTTCCAGCGGGCGAAGACGACGAGTGCCACGGCGATCCAGCCGCGGCCGGCAATCATGCCGTCGACCCAGACGCGGCTCGACACGACGGAAAGGTAGGCGCCGCCGAGACCGACGAGGAGACCGCCCGCGAGCACGGCCAGGATCTGCGTGGCTTGGACATCGACGCCGGCCACGTCGGCGGTGGCGGGATCCTCGCCGACCGCACGGATGCGGCGGCCGACGGCGGTACCTCTGAAGAGGTAGACGAGCAGGACTGCGATCAGGATCGCCAGGAAGACCATGGCGTCCTGGCGGAACAGGAGCGGACCCAGAAGTGGGACGTCGCCGAGGACGGCGAACGGCTCAATGTCGAAGCCTGGGAAGGGCTGGTGGACGTAGGGGCGGCCCAGAACGGCCGTGGCCCCGGCACCCAGGGCGACGAGGGCGAGGCCGGCCAGGACCTGCTCGGCGCGGAAGACGACGACCGCAAGTGCGAAGGGAATAGAGATCAAGGCACCGGCGACGGCACCGGCAGCCAAGCCGAGGGACGGGCTGCCGAGCTTCAGGACGGTGACCGCACCGGTCATGGCGGCGACGGCCATGATGCCCTCGGCGGCGAGGTTCATCACCCCTGCCCGCTCGCAGAGGATGAGGCCCAGGGCCGCCAGCAGAAGCGGGGTGGCGTAGGCCGGCGTGCTGGCGAGCCAGGTGAGGAGGAAGGCGCTCACGCCGCGGGGGCCGCGTGGCGGAGCGAGATCCGGAAAGTGGCGAAGAACTGGGCGATCAGGATGCAGAGCAGCGTGATGCCCTGGATCAGGAGCACGATGCCTTCGGACACGCCGTAGAAGACCTTGAGCGTGGCCCCGGCGACGGCGAGGCCCGCCATGAAGAAGGCGGCGGGGACGACGGCCAGAGGCTCGAGGCGGGCAAGGACGGCGACGACGATGCCGCCGAAAGTCATGTTGAGCCCGACGAACTGGGTCAGGCGATGCTCGGTTCCGGCGACGACAATCCCGCCGGCGAGGCCGGCCATGGCACCGGAGAGGAGCACGAAGAGGGCCGTCGTGTGGGCGACGGGCAGGCCGGCGGCAGCGGCGACCGAGGGGGCGCTGCCAACGACCTCGGCGTAGAAGCCGAGGCGCGTGGCACGGATGAGGACGGTGCAGGCGAGGACCGCCAGGACGGCGAGGATCAGGCCGGCATGGACCTCGCCCCAGCCGAGGCCGGGCAGGCGCTCGGCGGGATCGAAGTTCGCGGAGACGGGGAAGTTGGCGGCGGGGTCGCGCAGCGCGCCGAAGAGAACGTGCTGCAGGAGCAGGTAGGCAATGTTCGACAGCATCAGCGTCGCCACCACCTCGCTCACCGACCAGCGGAGCTTCAGGTAGAGCGGCAGGGCGATCCAGGCGGCACCGCCGAGGGTGGCGGCGAGGAGCAGCGGCAGAAGGCGCACTGGCTCCGGGCCGAGATCGCCAGTGGCCACGGCCGTCGCCAGGATGGCGCCGATCCAGAACTGACCCTCGATGCCGATGTTCCAGAAGCCGAGGCGGAAGGCCAAAGCTGCCGAGAGGCCGACGAAGACGAGCGGGATGGCGGCCGTCGTGGTCTGGGCGAGGCCGTCGGTCGTCAGGAAGACCTGGACGATCAGCTCGTCGATCAGGGAGGCGGCGGGCACGCCGGCAACGACGAGGATGGCGGCGGCGAGCAGGGCCGCGACGGCCAGCGCCCCGACGAAAGTGGCACCGGTGAGGAGCGGCCCGACGGTCTGGCGCCGCTCCAGGGTGAGGGCGTCAAGCATGGCCAAGCATCAGCTCGCCGATGGCCTCGCGCGGGGTGCCCGGCGCGCAGGTGCCGACGATGCGGCCGCGGCTCATGACGAGAATGCGGTCGGAAAGGGCCTGGATCTCCTCGAGGTCCTCGCTGATGAGGAGGATGCCGGCACCGGCGGCGGCTGCCTCCTCGAGCCGGTCGTAGACGAAGCGGCAGGCGGCGACGTCGAGGCCACGGGTGGGGGAGTGGACGACGAGGACGCGGACAGCGCCGTCGAGCTCCCGGGCGAGGACGATCTTCTGCGCGTTGCCGCCCGAGAGCAGGCGCGCCGGGCGGCGGGGCGTGGCGCCTGCGATGCCGAAGCGGGAGATCGCGTCGCGCGCGGTCTCCTGCAGCCGGCCGAGCGAGAGGAAGGTGCGGCCGTAGCGGCCCTCGCGGACGGCCTCGAGGCCGAGATTGCGGGCCACGGACAGCTCGCCGGCGAGACCCCAGGTCTTACGGTCGGCGGGAACGAAGCGGAGGCCCTCGGCACGGCGGTGCCAGATCGAGCTGCCTGTGACGTCGACGCCGTGCAGGCGGATGGTACCGGACGTGGTGGGCAGGAGGCCCAGGAGCGCTTCGGCCAGTTCCTCCTGGCCGTTGCCGCCGACACCGGCGACGCCGACGATCTCACCCGCGGCGACGGTGAGATCGACGCCGGCCAGCGCCATCGCACCGGCTGCGGGTGCCGTCGTCAGGCCCTCGACGCGGAGGCACTCGGCTCCCCCAGTGCGCGACAGGCGGGCGGGCGGGGCGTCCGGGTCGCGCTCCTCACCGACCATCAGGCGACCCAGCATGGTGCGGTCGGCCTCGGAGGCGGGCAGGCCGGTGGCGACCATGCGGCCGGCGCGCATGACGCTGACCCGGTCGCAGAAGGCGGCGACCTCGCGCAGCTTGTGGGTGATGAGGACGATGCCGAGGCCTTGCTTGGCAAGCTGGCGGACGACCTCGCCGAGGCGGGCGGACTCCTGGTCGGTCAGCGTGGCGGTGGGCTCATCGAGGATCAGGATGCGGGCACCGAGCGCCAGGATGCGGAGGATCTCGACCCGCTGCTGCTCGGCCAGCGACATGTCGCGGACGCGGACGTCGGTGCGGACGGAGAGACCGGTGCTCTTACCGAGGTCCGTCAGGCGGGCGTCGGCCTGCACGATGGTGCGGAGGTCCGGGCGGCCGGCGGCGGCGAGGAGAAGGTTTTCGGACGCGGTGAAAGCGGCCACGAGGCGGAAGTGCTGGTGGACCATGCCGATGCCTGCGGCCTGCGCGTCGCGCGGGCTGCGCAGGTCGACGGCGGCACCGTTGATGCGGATGGTGCCGTCGTCCGCGGCATAGATGCCGGCCAGGATATTCATCAGCGTCGACTTGCCGGCGCCGTTCTCGCCGAGCAGCGCGTGGACCTCGCCGCGCTGCAAAGCGAAGTCGACGCCGCCCAGCACGACGGTGTCGCCGAACGACTTTCTCACGCCCGCCATGGCGACGAGCGGTTCCAAGGCGGCGGGCTCCGTCTAGGCGGTCAGCTCTTCGGCATGGTGCCGATGGTGCCCTCGACAAGATAGTCCATGTTCCAGAGCGCGGCGTCGTCGATGGTGGCACCCTCGGCCACGGCAACCGAGCCGTCCTGCTTGCGGATCGGGCCGGTGAAAGGCTGGAAGGTGCCGGCGGCCATGGCGACCTTGGCGGCGGCGATCTTCTCCTGCACCGCAGCGGGGACCTTGTCGCTCAGCGGGGCCAACTCGATCACGCCTTCGGCCAAGCCTGGGAAGGCGCCGTACTCGCTGGGCTTCCAGGTGCCGTCGGTCATCGCCTTGATGGTGGGGACGAGATACTTGTCCCAGACGAACATGACCGAGGTCAGACTCCCCTTCGGCGCATGCTGGCGCATGTCGAGCTGGAAGCCGATCGAGGCCGCACCCCGCGCTTCCGCAGCGACGAAGGGGGCCGAGGACGACAGGTTGTTGGCGATCACGTCGATGCCCTGGTCGAGCATCGCCTCGGCGACTTGGCCCTCCTTCACCGGATCCCACCAGGAGTTGGTGTAGACGACGGTGACGGTGACATCCGGGTCGATGGCGCGGGCACCCAGCGTGAAGGCGTTGACGTCCCAGTTCACGACACCGACGGGGAAACCGCCGAGGATGCCGAGCTTCTTCGACTTCGTGGCCCCGGCGGCGGCCATGCCGGCGAGATACCAGCCCTGATAGGTCCGGGCGTAGAAGCCTTCGAGGTTGGCGGCGTTGGTGGTGCCCGACGCGTTGAGGAAGCCCTTGTCGGGGTAGCGCTTCGCCGCCTCCAGGATGCCGTCGCTGTAGCCGTAGGTCGTGCCGACGATGATGTTGAAGCCGCGCTTGGCGTAGAGGTCGATGGCGTTGTTCAGCGCCGTCGCCTCCTCGGGGATGCTCTCGGTGATCGCGATCGGCAGGCCGAGTTGCGCCTCGACGGCAGCACGCGCCTTGTCGATGGCCTCGTTCCAGCCGCCGTCCTTGGTGGTGGCGCCGTAGATGAAGGCGATCTTGGGCGGGCCGTCGAGGGTGAAGGCGGCGAGTGGGCCGGCGGCGAGGCCGATGACGGCCGCAAGTGCTGCCGCGAGGACAGTCCCCAGGCGTTTCTTCTGCATTGTTCTACCTTGGCTCTAGCGGAAGTTCAGGGTGCGGCCGCCTCGGGCTGCCGATGCGCATAGGTGTCGTCGAAGCGGCTGCAGATATAGTCGCCAGTCGTCGTCGCCGGATATCTGGCAGGCCTGTCCTTGTCGACGCAGGTCGGCAGCACCTCGATCGTCGCCTGCGAGTTGGTGCCGAAGAAGAACGGGATGGAATAGCGACGGCGGCCGGAACGGTTGATCGCGCGGTGCACGGTCGAGGCGAAATAGTCGTTGGTCCAGCGGGCCATGAGATCGCCGACATTGACGATGAAGCAGCCCGAGATCGGCGGGGCGGCGATCCAGTGCCCGGCGGTGTTAAGCACCTGCAGCGCCGGCACGTCGTCGGTGCAGAGGATGGTGAAGCACTCGTAGTCGGAGTGGGCGCCGATGCCGATCTGCCGCTCGTCGATCGGGCCGTCCTGGCTCGGGTAGTGGAGCACGCGCATGTGCGCCATGGGCTTGGTGATGAAGGGCTCGAAATAGCCCTCGTCGAGGTCGAGGGCGATGGCGAAGGCGCCGAAGATCTTGCGGCCGAAGCCGATCATGGCGGCGTGGTAGGCGAGCAGCGCCTCGCGGAAGCCCGGCAGGTCGGAGGGCCACTGGTTGGGGCCGTAGCCGAAGACGCCGGCCTGCACGTCGGGATCCGTCGGCGGCAGGTCGAGGGCGAGGTCGAAGCCCTCGTGCAGGTCGCCGCGGGCGGTGGGGTCGGTGTTCTCGCCGAGCAGCTTCGTATAGCCGCGGAGATTGTGAGAGTTGGCGATGTCGACGGCCAACTTCTGGTCTAGCGGTAGGTCGAAGAAGCGGTGGGCGGCCTCAAAGGTGGCGTCGATCACCTGCTGCGGTACGCGGTGGTTGCGGGCGTAGAAGAAGCCGACACGGGTGCACGCGTCGCGGACGGCGTCGCCCACCGCCTGACGGGCGGCGAGATCGGGCTCGAACATAGGGGCGAAGTCGACGATCGGGATCTCGGTGAAGGGCACCTGCCGGGCCGACAGGCCGCTGTCCAAGGCCGCGCGCAGACCGTTACCGGTGGTGATGACCGCCACTTCCGCCCTCCGTTTCCGAGTCACTCACATGCACATGCTGTGCCGCCACGGGAGAGCCCGTAATCGGCTCACCGCGGCGGTCGGCTGCCCTCTTCGCGGACAGCCCCAGCCGCCTGTGCACAGGTCCTGATCAGATACGGTCGCGGCGCCGTTGGCAACGCATCACCTGCGCAAGCTCAGGCGCTTCCCTGCAGGGCGGCGTTCCAGCGGCGCTGCATCTCGGCTGGCGTCACGTCCTCGCGGTGGGTGGCGATGAACCAGGCATGGCCGAACGGGTCCACGATCATGCCGGAGCGGTCGCCGTAGAACTGGTCGCTGACCGGCCGGAGGATCGTGGCACCGGCCGCGGCGGCCTTGGCGACGACACTGTCCACGTCGTCGACATAGAGGTGAAGCTTGACGGGCGAACCGCCGATGCTGGTCGGGCTCAAGGCACCGAAATCCGGGAACTCGTCGGAGAGGTAGAGGCTCGACCCGCCGAGCGACATCTCGGCGTGACCGATTCGGCCAGAGGGATCGGTGAGCCTGAAGCGCTCGGTGGCGCCGAAAGCGTCGCGGTAGAAGGCCAAGGCCGACCCCGCGTCCTTGACGGTGATGTAGGGGGTCAGCGGTCCCGTGCGGGGCGCATCCGACATGTCCAGCCTCCTTGCCGGCCGTTCCACATTACGTTACGTTTCGTTCTATAACGTGCAGGAAGCGGGCGGGTCAAGTGAACGAGCGACGAGGGCGGCCACGCGATCCGCGGACGCGAGAGGCCATTCTGGCGGCGGCGCGTGCGCTGCTCGACGAGGGTGGGTTGTCGGCGGTGACGATGGAGGCCGTTGCGCAGCGGGCCGGCGTCGGCAAGCCGACCGTCTACCGCTACTGGCCGAACGCGTCGGCCGTTGCGATGGCCGCCTTCCTGGATGGCGCGAAGCCGACACGGGCACCGGACCCGACCGGCGATCCGCTGGGCGTTCTCAGGAATCAGCTCGCTGGGATCGCCGCCACCTTCGCCGCGCGGACGGGACGGATGGTCAAGGCGATGATCGCGGCCAGCATCGGCGAGACCGAGCTGGAGAAGGCGTTCCGCCACCAGTTCATCGCGCAGAGCCGCGACGAGGGACGACGATTGCTGCTCGCGGCTCAAGAATTGGGGCAGGTCCGCGGCGACATCGATGCGGAGACGACGCTCGATCTGATCTACGGGCCGCTCTACTTCCGGCTCCTCATGGGCCATGCGCCGCTCGATGCGGCGTTCACCGACGCGCTGCTGGATCAGGTGCTGGCAGGCATCGGCACCCCTTGAGCCCTATTCGGCGGCCACGGCAAAGGCCGGCGACGGCCGCGCACCCGGCGGGAGCTGACGCTGGACGAACCAGGTGGGCTCGCGCACCTGGCGCAGGATGGCCGGGACGATCTCCTTGTAGGCGGCCCAGCAGCTCGGATAGGGCGGCGGGCAGTCGGCCTTCATCGCCTCGTGCAGCTTCGGCAGCGCGTGGTAGGGCACCATCGGGAACATGTGGTGCTCCACGTGATAGTTCATGTTCGAATAGATGAAGCGGAAGATCGGGTTCATGTACACGGTGCGCGAGTTGAGGCGATGGTCGAGCACGTCTTCGGCCAGTCCTGCGTGCTGTGTCAGCCCGAAGAAATAGTGGAGCCAGGCACCGTAGAAGGACGGCAGGCCGATCAGCATCAACGGCAGGAAGCTCCACATCCACAAAGCCGCGATGATAGTGGCGGCGTAGATGGCGACCCAGACCCGCGCCTCGAAGATCACCTTCGGCCACTCGGACTCGGGGATGTAGTCGCGGTCCTCGGGCGAGATGGTCCCCATGGCATGGCGGAAGACGCTGGCCAGCTCGGCCGGTCCCTGTCGGAGGTTGAAGAAGCTGAGGAAGATTCCCCACAAGTCCGGAGGCTTCGGCAGGGCGATCTCGCGGTCGCGGCCGACGATGATCGTGTCGGTGTGATGGCGCGCGTGGCTCCAGCGCCAGAGTGTGGGCTGCCGCATCACGCCGAAGCTGCCGAGCTGGTAGACGACGTCGTTCATCCAGCGGGTCTTGAAGGCGGTGCCGTGGCCGGCCTCGTGCCAGCGCGAGTCCGAGGCGGCCCCGTAGAGCACGCCGTAGACGGCGAAGACCGGCACGGCCCACCAGGTGCCCCAGGTGAGGCAGCCGAGGATGCCGGTGGCGACGAGCGCCGTCAGCCAGATGAGGGTGTCGCGGATGGCCGGACCGTCCCGACGCTGCATCAGCTCCTTCATCTGCTTGCGCGGGATCGGACAAGCGTACCAGGTCGCACCGGCGAGACCGCGCTCCCGCGCGCGAAGATTCTCGGGGCCTGTCAGGCTGTAGTCACGGATCGTCCTCATGACCGCTGGCCTCCTTCAGGCGCGCGTCGGCGTGGTCCGCATGAACTCGAGGGTATGCTCGAACGACGTCACACCCGCCTGCGAGCCCAGACCCGTGGCGTTCAGCGCCGAGGTTGCCTGGGCGAAGCGGACGGTCGTCTCGGGGTCGCAGCCGCGGCAGATGCCGACGGCGAAGCCGGCATTGAAGGCGTCGCCGCAGCCGCAGGTGCACTTCACCTTGATGTCGAAGGCGGGCTGGCGGAAGCGGGTGCCGTCGCGGTGGTGGTAGTAGGCCCCGTCCCCGCCCAGCGTCAGGACGCAGCAGGCAACGCCGCGGTCGATGAAGAAGCGGGCATTGTCGTCGGGGTCCTTCAGGCCCGTCAGCGCCTGCGCCTCCTCGATCGAGGGCATGAAGTAGTCGGTGTGGGGCAGCACGGCAGCGACGGCGGGCAGGTCTTCGGGCGAGCCCGCGAAGACGTCGACGGTGGTCGTGGCACCGCGGGCCTTGGCGATCCGGACAAGCTCGGCGTTGCGGCCCTTGTCCATCTCGCGCATCAGGCCGACGCCGCCCAGATGCACGACGCGCGAGTCTACGACCTGCTCAAGCATGCCGTCGTCGACGAGGAAGTCGGCGGTGGCACCCTTCATGTGCAAAGCGGGGCGTGCACCGTCGGGGCGGGTGGTGACGATCGAGCTCGACGTCTTCCAGCCCGGCTTGCGCTGCATCGTCGAAGTGTCGACGCCGAAGTCGCCGAGACGCTTCAGGACCCAGTCGCCCATCAAGTCCTCGCCCACGCCGCCGACGGCGAGGCAGCGGAGGCCCATCTTGGCGGCGGCAATGACGGCGGTGCCGGCGGCACCTGAGACGGCCAGGGTGATCTCGTCGATGAAGAAGGTGTCGGCACCAGGCGGTAGGTCGTTCACCGGCCAGCCCAGGCAATCGAAGGTGATGAAGCCGATCGACGCGTAGTCGTAGCGCATGGGCCCTGTTCCCGCCGCCGCTCGCACGCTCCCCTGTGCTTCGGCTTGCTCTCTACTCCACCGATCGTCGAGACCGGGTCAAGGCCGGAGCGGCCGAAGCCGGTGGCTAGACGAACCGCGCATCCGCCTGATCGAGGCGGCGGCGGATCTGGGTCACGACCAGCGACTCGTCGGGGGCGCAGTTGCGGTAGGTCAGCCGCTCGCCGGCCTTGATGGGCTGCAGCACGGTGGCCCGCTCGGCGAGGCCCAGCGGCAGGGAGGCGCTGTCGCGGGCATCCGCCCAGGTCATGGCGAAGCCGCGATAGTCGGACTCGCCGATTTTACCCAGCATGTCGCCCGGAGCGAGGTCGCGCTTGGCGACGGCGGCACATTCGGCGACGGGTCGCTCCAGCGGCTCCATGTCGGGCTGGCGGCCCAGCACCGTTCGGGCGGCCGAAAGGGGTACTTCGAGGCTGGTCAGGTGATAGGGGCGAAGCAACGCGTAGCAGGGGCCGGGGCCGACCTTGAGGTCGGTCATGCGTTCGGCGACGCGGGGGTGGCGTGGCTTGACGATGCAGAAGACGCCGGGAGCCACACCCTTGCCGATGCTGTAGTCGACGACGCCCGACTTCTCGAGGATACCGCCGTCCTCCTTCGTGCAGAGGACCTGGGCGAGCTCGTCGCGGGTGGCGGCGGGGCCGTGCATGCCGGGTACGTCGGGGACGAGGCCTGTCGCGTTGGCGACGGCCACCATCTCGATCATCGTCTTCGAGCCATCGACGAACTCGACCAGCATGCGGGCGTTCATGTTCCGCCGCCGGGCCTCCTCCTCGTACTCCTCCGGCATGGCGTCGAACTTCAGCGGGTTGTTCTTGCCCTTGCCGGCAGCGACGATCTCGAAGCCGGTGGACTGGGCGAAGGCGATAAGCTCCAGCGTGGCGGCGGGCTCGTCGCCGGCGGCACCGGTGTAGGCGACGCCGGCCTTCTTGGCCTCCGCCGCGAGAAAGCGGCCGATGGTGATGTCGGCCTCGACGTTCAGCATCACGACATGCTTGCCGTTGCGCATCGCTTCCAGCGCGATGAGGCTGCCGATGTTCGGGTTGCCGGTGGCGTCGATGATGACGTCGATGCGGCCGGCGGCGCAGAGTGCTTTGTAGTCGGCGGTGAGTGCCACGTTGCCGGCCTCGATCGCGGCGTCGACGGTGGAGGCCGAGCCCGCCTCGACTATCTGCGAGCGGTCGCGGCCCGACATCAGGAGGGCATCGACTGCCGCCTCATGGCGGACCTCGCTGACGGCACCGAGCCGGACCGCCGGCATGAGCGAGAGCTGGACGACGATGTCGGTGCCCATCTGCCCGGCACCGGCGAGGCCCACGGTGACGGGCCCCTTCCGCTCGACATGGGCAGCAAGCTCGGCCGCGAAACCGACCGGATGGATCGCGCTCATCGCCTCTCCTCGCCGCCGGAGCTGAGGCCGGACGGACGGAGCCGAGCTAGTGAACATCCGTGCACCTGTCCAGACATCTGTACCGGGAAGGCGTTCCACCCTATCACCGAGACGCCATTGCTTGGTGGTTGACAGGGGAAGTGTCGACCAACGAACTGTCGGCACAGCGACGGCGTCGTCGAGCGTCCGTCGGTCGAGGATCGCAACGAACGATCAGGAGGCAAACGATGACGAAGTGGACTTCGATCCCGCGGCGGAGCCGTCGCGACTTCCTGCAGACGGCGGCCGCCGGTGCCGCGACGGTGGGCGCCGGGGCGCTCCCGCTGTTCAACATCCGCCGCTCCTACGCCGCCTCCCTGCCCGATCCCGACCAGGTGCTCGCCAAGATCAATGTCGGGAACTACGTGAAGAAAGAGTATCGCGAGCAGTACGGCCTGAAGGACGACGATCTCCTCTGGGATCCGAAGAAGGACTGGATCCGCACGGCCGACTGGGAGAGCATCCGCAAGGAACTGGGCGGCACCACGGTCAAGTTCGCGATCGGTGCGGCGGATGCCGATTCGGCCCGCGACGGCCTGGAGCCCTTCCAGCAGCTGTCGGGCATCACGGTCGAGCTCGTCCCGATCCCGGATGATTCGCTTTACGACAAGGTCATCGCCGAGTTCGTGGCCGGCACGCCGAGCTTCGACGCGCTGCAATACTTCTCGCCCTGGCTCGGCGACTTCGCCGGCCCTGGCTTCCTCCGGCCGCTCGACGAGTACGCGACGAAGTGGAAGCTGCCGCTCGATGACTTCTACGACACCTACCGCCTGAACTACGGCTATTTCGGGAACAAGGGACTCTACGGCATCCCCTTCGACTGCGACATCCAAATGGTCCACCTCCGGCCGAAATACTTCAAGGAGGTGACGGGCGGCGACGCCGACACGAAGAACACGATCAAGACCTATGACGACTTCGTGCGTCTGGCGAAAGAGCTGAACAACCCGAAGCAGGGCATCGCGGGCGTCGGCTTCATGGCCGGCCGCGGCTTCTGGTCGACCTACACCTGGGAGCATATCGCGGCCCAGTACGGGGTCGACCTCTTCAACGACAGCTGGGAGCCCGTCTTCAACAACGAGGCGGGTGTCAAGGCGCTGGAGATGATCCTCCAGCTGAAGGAGTTCGCACCGGCCGGTGTGGCGGGCTGGGGCTGGCCCGAGAACCGGGCGGCGTGGCTGGGCGGCCAGCTGGCGACGAACATCTCCTGGCAGGATTCGGGCACCCAGGCGACGCGGCCGGACCAGAGCCAGATCGTGGGCGACGTGCTCACGATCTACGAGCCACGGGTTCCGGGCGGCCGGTTCGCCCCGCCCAACATCGCGGGCTCCACCTCGTCGGTGACGGCGACCTCGCAGAACCCCGAGGGTGCCTTCGTCATGCTGGCCTTCCTGACGACGGCCTCGGTCATGGCGATGAACGAGGCGAATGCGAACGGTGTAGCACCCGGCATGAAGTCGGTGCTGACCAACCCGCTGCTGCAGAAGATCTCGCAGCCGGCCGAGGTATGGGCGACTGAGCTCGACTTCTGCTGGTGCGCGCCGCGCATCCCCGGGATGTTCGAGATGGAGCAGGCACTCGGCTTCGAGATCAACAAGGCCGTGGTCGGCGAGACGACACCGAAGGAAGCGCTCGATGCCGGTGCGAAGGCCTGGAAGGAGATCATGACGAAGAACGGCTTCTTCTCCGACAAGGAGCCGTTCCCCTACTCGGCGGTGGCGGACGCCACCTGGGTCGGCCGCGGCAAGACCTCGCCGGTCTGAGTCCTGCGCCGCCCGGCGTCGTTACAGGCGCCGGGCGGCGATCCCACCATGCAGGCCCAACTCGTCGTCCAGCCGGCCCTGTCGGGCCAGCGCCGCTATTCGGCGGCCGAGCTTCGCCGCTCGCGCCGACGTCGGCGGCTGCTGCCCTATCTGCTGGTACTGCCGGCGGTGATCTACCTGCTGCTGATCACGCTCTATCCGGGCCTGTTCGCGATCTACCAGAGCCTGCACGTGACGAGCCTGATGGGCTGGACGTGGAACGGGCTCGGTAACTATCAGAAGCTCTTCGCGGATGCCGACTTCTTCAAGGCACTGTGGAACACGCTGCTGATCGGCAGCATCGCGCTGGCCCTCGAATGTGCGATCGCCCTGCTACTGGCGGCGCTGGTCTACCGTGACCCGTGGGTCAGAGGCTGGCGCATCCTCTTCCTGCTGCCGATGCTCTTCATGCCGTCGGCCGTGTCGTTCCTGTGGAAGCTCGCCTTCAACGACGGGCGGGTGATCAACGATCTCCTCATGACGGTCGGGCTGATCGACCTGCCGCTCGACTTCCTGGGCAATGCGGCGCTGGCCCGCCTCACGCTGATCGTGACCGACGTCTGGCAGTGGACGCCGTTCCTCTTCATCATCTTTGTCGCCGGACTGCAGGGCCAGGACACCGAGATCGAGGAGGCGGCCCGGCTGGACGGGGCCACCTGGCCCAAGATCTTCTGGAACCTGTCGCTGCCGCAGTTGGCCCCCATCATCGCCGTGGCGCTGATCCTGCGCGGGATCGACATCGTCACGATGTTCGCGTCAGTCTTCATCATCACGCAGGGAACGCCGGGCGGGGCGACGGAGACCATCAGCTATTTCATCTATCGGACCGGCTTCAAGCAGTTCAACTTCGGCTATGCTTCGGCGGCTTCGGTGGTGCTGCTGGCCATCACGGTCATTACAGCACAGCTGTTCATGAAGCGGTTCTTCCGCTCGGCCAGGGCCTGAGGCGATGCAGCCGCGCCGCCGTCGCCGTACCGGACGCGTCCTGCGCATCGCGATCCTGGTCGCCTGGGCGCTGCTCTGCCTGGTGCCGATCCTGTGGTTCCTATCCATCGGGCTCAGGCCACGGACCGAGATCATCACGCGGGTGCCGATCTACTGGCCGACCTGGTCGACCGATGCCTGGCATATCATCTGGAACGACTGGCCGCTCGGGTCCTACTTACGCAACTCGGTGCTGGCGATCTTCGGCAGCGTGGTGCTCGACCTGCTGCTCGCCATCCCGGCGGCCTACGCATTGTCGCGCTACCGGTTCCGCGGGCGCGAGGACATCGGCTTCTACATCCTCTCGACCAAGATGATGGCGCCGGCGGCGGTCGCGATCCCAATCTTCTTCCTCTTCAGGTGGGTGGGCCTGCTGAACTCGGTCTGGGCGCTGATCCTCGTCTACGCGGCGATGAACCTTTCGCTCGTGACCTGGGTCATCCGCTCCTACATGCTGGACATCCCGCCCGAGATCGAGGACGCGGCCAGGACCGACGGGGCCGGCGATCTCACGATCCTCGTCTCGCTGGTGGTCCCGATCTGCCTGCCGGGGATCATCACGGCTGCAGTCATCGCGATGATCTTCGCGATCAACGAGTTTCTGTTCACCCTGCTGATCGCGTCGACGAAGAGCGCCTACACTCTGTCGGTGGCGCTGGCGAACTTCAGCGGCGGCACGGACGGGACCATCTACAACGCCATCGCTCTCGTTTCCTTCGTCGCCTTCGTGCCGGTGCTGCTGGTGGTCGTGGCCATTCAGGGGCACCTGTCGCGCGGCCTGACGCTGGGTGCGGTGAAGGGCTGAGGCGGGGGGCACGAATTGGCTTCGATCTCGCTGAAGGGTGTGGCCAAGCGCTGGGGGCCGGTCGTGGCACTGGAAGCGCTCGACCTCGAGGTGCAGGACCAGGAGCTGATGGTGCTGCTGGGCCCGTCGGGCTGCGGCAAGACCACGACGATGCGGATGGTGGCCGGCCTCGAGGACCCGTCGGACGGCGAGGTCTGGATCGGCCCGCACATGATGAACGAGGTCGAGCCGCGCGACCGCGACGTGGCGATGGTGTTCCAGAGCTACGCGCTCTACCCGAACATGACGATCTACGAGAACATCCGCTTTCCGCTCCGCATGCGAAACGTGCCGCGCGCCGAGCAGGACAGGCTCGTGCGGCGGGCGGCGGAGCTGGTCGAACTCGGCGACTATCTGGAGAGGAAGCCGCGGGCGCTGTCGGGCGGGCAGCGGCAGCGGGCGGCCCTGGCGCGGGCGGTGGTGCGGTCGCCGCAGGTGTTCCTGATGGACGAGCCGCTGTCCAACCTCGACGCCAAGCTGCGGCAGACCATGCGGGTGCAGCTGAAGCACCTGCAGCGCGAGCTGAAGGTGACGACGCTCTACGTCACCCACGACCAGATCGAGGCGATGACGCTGGCCGACCGCGTGGCGGTCATGAACAAGGGGAAGATCCAGCAGATCGGCACGCCGCAGGAGATCTACAACGATCCGGCGACCCTGTTCGTGGCCCAGTTCATCGGGTCGCCGCCGATGAACCTGATGGCGGGCCGCATCGAGGGTGGCACGTTCCGGTCGGGGGACTTCGCCCTTGCCACCAGGATGGCGGCGCCAGACGGCGAGGTGGTACTGGGAGTACGCCCCGAGGACATGACCATCACGGCCGAAGGCGACCAGACGATGGCACGGGTCTACGGTGTCGAGCCGACGGGTGATGTCACCTATGTGGCGGTGACGCTGGCCGGTGCCCTCGTCGTGATCAAGGCGGGGCGGGACTTCCGCGCCGAGATCGACACGATGGTGCCGGTGCGGATCGACACCGACCGGCTCTTCCTGTTCGATCCGGCGAGCGAGCGACGGATCCGCCGATCTTAGCGGTTCCAGGCGGCGGGCCGTACTTGCCTCTTGCCAGAGGCGGCCCAGCTACACGTATGCTGGAGCACAACGTCGAGGCGGCCGGGGGCCGACAGCATGCGACGGCTCGAACATGTGGTGCGCGACGGTCTGCGCGGGGCGCGGTTCATGGTCCGTCACCTCGCGGCAGAACATCAGCACGAGGCAGGTTCGGTCAGCGCCCACGAGCGGGACTGGCCGGGCGATGTCCTGCGGCTGATCCCCGGCGTGCAGGTGCTGAAGCCCGTCGCCAAGCTCGCCGATCGCGTCGTCGCAGGGATCGAGGGCGTCGAGCACAGCGTCGGGACGGTGCTGGGCGGCCGCCCCCTCGTCCTTCGCGGAATCGCCGACTATGCACGGCTTGGCGCTCGCCAGTTCACGGTCGAGATGTACCGGATCTGCCGGCAGCGGCTGGCGGCGGCCGGGGCGCAGAACGTGTTCGTCTCGGAGCAGGTGTTCGCGGAGATCCACCGCGAGGTCTTCGAGGGCTGGACTGCGACGCAGGACAAAGATCGCATTCTCGCCGCCTGCTGCGAGCTCGCGCTCGCCATCGTGGCGGAGCGGCCGGTACTCGACGTCGATCAGGCGGTGCCCAGCGACCGGCTGCGCAATCCCAATCTTTATCTCGGCCTCGTCATCGGCTTGGCGACCGCGGTGCGATCGGAGGCACCGACCGATTCCTGGACCTCTGCGGAGGACGTGCTCCATCACGTTGATCTCGTCGTCGACGCGCGGTTCGAGCGGCTGGAGCGCGCGGTCGGCGAGCAGCGACCAGAAGCGGCGCTGAGCCGGGAATTCGGCTCGCTCGTCGGCGTGCTGGTGTAACGATGGAAGCCGCTGCCGAGGAGCGGGCCCGTCGCAGCCTCGCGGCAATCCCCGATCTCGCCGGGCGCATCCGCCAGCTGCGGTCATTTCTCGACTGCTACGCCGCGACGGCTGCACGCCTGTCGCGGCAGTACGAGGTCGAGTTCGTCACCGACGAGCGGCGGCTGACGCGGGCCTTTCTCGACTGGATGGAGGCGTTCTCCAGGCGGGCGGCGCGCGGGGTGGGCGACCGACGGGACTTCTCCGTCTATGCGGCCGGGCTGGCGCTGGTCGAGCTGATCAGGTCACGGCCGACGTCGGCGAAGAAGGCTTCCCGGCCGCCCAAGGACCTGCCGATCGAGCCGACCGACGCGGAGTTGGTCCGCTTCTGGCCGGAAGGCTTCCTCTACACGACCTTCTGCCTCGACGTGCTGGCCGTGGTGCTGGCGCAGGAGTTCGGCGAGGACCTGCACACGGTGCCGGCGGCCCATCAGCTGAAGGGCTGGTGGACCTACCGCGAGAACGTGGAGCAGGACCCGAAGCTGGCGATCCCGTTCCTCGATTACTTCGTCGGGAACGTGCCGAACTGGGCTTATCCGGACCTGCCGGCAGCTAGGCCAGCCGGCGATCCGCTCCTCGCCGTGACGGAGCGGGCGAGGCTGTCGGACCGGCGGCACTGACGAGGCCCTAAGTCAGCCCTTTACGGCGCCGAAGGAGATGCCGCGGACGAGGTATTTCTGGACCGCGGCGACTCCGATGAAGACAGGCAAGGTGCCGAGCACCGACATCGCCGAGATCTTGGCCCAGAAGGTCGACTGCGGGCCGAAATAGTTGCTGATCTGGACCGTGTAGGTCATCACGTTCGTCCGCGTGAGCACCAGCGCGAAGAGGAACTCGTTCCAGGAGTAGATGAAGGCGAAGATCGCGGTGGCGATCAGACCGTTGCGGGCGACGGGGACCACGATCCGCCAGAAGACGCCGAGACGCGAGCAGCCGTCGACCAGCGCCGACTCTTCCAGTTCGCGCGGCACCTCCTGCAGGTAGCCGTTCATCATCCAGATGACGTAAGGCAGTGCAAATGCCGTGTAGAGCAGGATGAGGCCCGTATAGGTGTCGGACAGGCCGAGATAGGCGTAGGCGAGGAACACGGGGAAGACGATCGCGATGGGAGGGATCAGCCGCTGGCTGAGGATCCAGACCGCCAGCCCCTCCCCGCCGGTGCGGAAGCGGACGATGCCGTAGGCGCAGAGCGTGCCGAGCACCATCGCGATGACCGTGGACGTGCCGGCGATGACGAAGCTGTTGAAGACGGTCCAGGCGTCGCCGTCGGTGAAGAGGACGACGAAGTTGCCGAACTGCGGATCGGACGGATACCAGGCCGGCGGCGACTTGAAGATCTCCTCGGCCCGTTTCAGCGAGACCGAGAACATCCAGTAGATCGGCAGCAGGAAAACGAGCAGGACGAGGATGCTCGTCGCGTACCAGCCGAGCGAGCGCAGCGCCTTCATCGGGCCAGTTCCACGCGGCGCAGGGCCTGCATAACGAGCCAGGTCAGCACGATGGCCAGTAGCACGACCACGGCCGCGATGTAGGACGTCTCGAAGCCCTGGAAGCCCTTGATGTACATGTAGATCGAGATCGTTTCGGTCTTGCTGCCGGGGCCGCCGCGGGTGAGCTGCCAGACGGCGTCGAAGATGCGGAAGAGGTCGAGGCCGCGGATCAGGAGCGCGATCACGAGCACCGGCTTGATCGCCGGCAGGATGATCTTCCAGAAGGTCTGCCAGCGACCGGCACCGTCCAGCGACGCGGCGTCGATCTGGTCACGGTCGACGTTGGCGAGGGCCGCCAGCAGGATGACGAACATGAAGGGCGTCCACTGCCAGACCTCGGCGATGATGATCGACCAGAACGGCAGGGTGCCCTTGATCGTCCACAGGAGGACGACCGGCTTCTCGGTGAACCAGGAGATGATCTGGTTCACCGGCCCGAACTTCTGATCGAACATCAGGCGCCACATCGAACCCGCCACCATCGGCGAGACGACCGCCGGTAGCACCAGAAGCGCCACGAAGATCCGCTTCAGCGGCCGGTCGGCCTGGAAGTGGAAGGCCAGGAGCAGGCCCAGGATCAGCTCCAGCGGCAGCGCTACGATCAGGATGAGGAGTGTCCGGCCAAGTGCGGTCAGCAGGCGCGGGTCCTGGACCAGCTTCACATAGTTGTCGAAGCCGATGAAGGAGCCGGTCCGGTTGGACCCCGTCAGGTTCAGGAAGCTGACGACGACGGACCACAGGAACGGCAGCAGTCCGACGAGGACGAGAAGCGCCACCGCCGGGGCGACGAACCAGAAGCCCGGGCCGAGCCGGCGGGGGGACGTCACCCCGCCGGCTGCCGGGAGTGCCACGGCGGCAGCACTCACGTTTGCGACTACTCGCGATAGGCCGAGGGCTTCGCGGCCCAGGCCTTGTAGACCTCACGCTGCTTGTCGACGCCGATCGACTCGGTCAGCTGATCCCACTCGGCGGCCAGCGCGTCGAGTGCCTCCTTCGGGTCGGTACCGCCGATGGCCGAGATCACGGCCCGGCTCATCGCGTCCTGGTATTTGAAGGTCTCCAGCAGCGAGAAGTCGCCATAGCCGTTGGCAGCACCCTCTTTCAGCACCGCCAAATAATCGGGGGCCGTCGGCCACAGCGCCTGGTACTCAGGCGACTCGTAGTGCGACATGCGGAACGGATCGCGCAAGCCGACCGGCTTCATGACGTTGACGAGGCTCTGCTTCTTGCTCGACATCCACTGGGCGTAGAGATACGCAGCCTCCTGGTGCTTGCTCTCGGCCGAGACACCCATGATGAAGCCGGAGGCCAACTCGGGATGGCCGCCGGGATTGACGGCATAGCCGACCTTGTCGGCGACGGTCGTCTTCGGCACCCAGGACAGGGCCGCATCGTTGATGTTCACACCCTGGGTCCAGCGGCCGACCGGCGGCCAGGAGATCGTCATCGCGATCTGACCGGCGTTCATCGCCGAGAGAGTCTCGGCGAAGCCCCAGGTCTCGATGCCCGGCGACATGCAGGTGTTCTGCTCGACCATCTGGGTGAGCGCCTTCACGCCCGCCTCGCTGTTGACGGTCGCCTTCATCGTCTCCGGGTCGAAGAAGCGGCCGCCATTGTTGCGGAAGCGCTCGCTGAAGAAGAAGAACATGTAACCGGTATTGATCACGCCGGCACCGTACACGTCCGGCTGGTACTTCTCGGTCAAGAAGCAGGCGATGTCGCCGAACTGGCCATAGTCCTTCGGCGGGCCAAGATCGTAGCCGTACTTCTCCTTGAAGGCGGCCTGGTTCTCGGGATCGGCGAACAGGTCCTTGCGGTAGTAGGTGACGAGAACATCGCCGTCCTGCACCAGACCGTAGATGTGGCCGTTGTAGGTCTGCCAGTCCTTGAAGGCCGGATTGATGTCGTCGAATTCCGTATCCGCCCCGTACTTCTTCACATAGTCGTCGAGCGGGATGACGGCGTTCTGCAGCACCATGTCGGCGAGCCAGGGCGGGGAGATCAGGAGCGCGTCATAGGCACCCGTCCCGGCCTGATGCTCCAGCATCGTCTTCGGATAGATCTCCTCGAAGGGAAGCTCGACCGTGTTGATCTTGATGCCGGTGAGCTTCTCCCACTCCGGACCGGTGTACTGCGTCTGCAGCAGGGCCTGCAGGCCGGCCTCGGCCGTGACGGTCAGCGTGATGCCGGAGAACTGCTTGGCGGCCTCGACGGCGCGCGTGGCGGCGTCTTCCTGGGCACTGGCACTCATGGCGAAGGCCGCCGAGCCCAAGGCCGTCGCGAGCAACAATCCTTTCAGCTTCATCGTTTCTTCGCTCCCCGATCGATGGGGCATGATCGCCCCACCTCACCCTTGCCTCATCGCACCCGTTCAGGCGGCGCGTCGCAGAACGTCTCCCTGCGGCGGCGGCACGACGATCCCCGGATCGCGTCCGTCGATCATGTCGGCGACGACGCGGCCGGAGCCGCAGCCGAAGGTCCACCCCAGATGACCGTGTCCGGCGTTCACCCACAAGCCCTTGATCGCAGTCGGGCCGATGATCGGCGTTCCGGCCGGCGTCACCGGCCGTAGCCCGCCCCACAGCCGGGACTTCTCCGGCGAGTAGTGGAGCGGCAGATCGGGGAAGGTGAAGCTGGCATTGGCGACGATGGCGGCACCGCGCGAGGCGGCCGGGGTGGCGTCGTAGCCGGTGACCTCGGCGGAGCCCGATATGCGCAGCCGGTCGCCGATGGGGACGAGGCCGAACAGCTTGCTGTCGTCGATGACCGGCACGCGCGGGCCGGCGTTCCAGCCGCCGCGGTCGAAGGTGATCGACACACCCTTCACGGGATAGATCGGCACCTTCACGCCGAGGGAGCGGACCAAGGGTGCGGTGAAGCTGCCCATGGCGACGACGACGCGGTCGGCGGCGATGCGGCCCTTGTCGGTGACGACACCCGTCACCCGGCTGCCGCTGACTTCGATCCGCTCGACGCTGGTGTCGTAGTGGAAGGTCGCACCGGCGGCGGTGCAGGCCTCGGCGAGGCCGGCGGTGAACTTGTTGCAGTCGCCGACTTCGTCGCGGGGGAAGTAAAGGCCGCCCGAGAGCGTGGGTGCGGTGGACGTCAGCGCCGGCTCGATCTCGATGAGGCGGTTCGGGTCGACGCGCTCGAAGGTGAGGCCGTGTTGGGCCAGGAACTCGCAGCCGCGCGTGGCGCCGTCGAGCGAGTCGGGCGAGCGATAGATCTTGATCACGCCACGGGTGGCGCGGTCGTACTCGATGCCGGTCTCGGCACCGATCTCCTGCAGCGAGCGCAGGGAGTGCAGCGCCAGCGCCAGATTGTTCAGCGTGTTGGCGCGGAAATGCTCGGGCGTGCAGTTGCGGGCGAACTCCATTCCCCAGCGCCACATCCTCGGCAGGGCGCCATAGCGGACGAGGAGCGGTGCGTCCTCCTTGCCGAGCCAGCCCAGGATCTTGCGCGGCATCCCGGGCTGCGACCAGGGCTCGACCTCGCTGGCGTGGATGACACCGCCATTGCCCCAGCTGGTCTCCAGCGCCGGCCCCGGCTGCCGCTCGATCACCTCGACGCGGTGGCCGGCCTTGGTCAGGTACCAGGCCGTCGCCGTGCCGACGACGCCGGCTCCGAGGACGACGGTGGTCTCGGCGGCGGCCATCAGCCGACGAGCCTTGCGACGGCGTAGGCGTCGAGCTCGAGGCTGCCGTCCGAGCCCAGCGCCGAGGACTGGAAGCCACTGCCGCCGCCGGCCAGCACCTCGACGCGGGGGCTGCGCAGGCCGGCCACGCCGACCGTGAGCGGCTCGCCGGTCAGGTTGGCGATCCACAGGCTTGTGACGCCCCCGGTCTTGGCGGCGGCGGCCAGCACGCGCTGCGGGTCGGAGGAGGCGGTCTGCACGACTGCGGCACCGGCCAGTGCGGCGAAGCCCTTGATGACGTGGAAACTGGTGGTGGGCCTGCCGTCCTGGACGATGCCGAAGAAGCCGGCCGGAGCCAGTAGGGTGACGGAGTCGAGGCCGCCCTGAACCGCGCGTGCCAGATAGCCCGTCGCCCAGGCGGCACCGAACTGGGCACCGCAGCGCGGGTCGTCAGTGACCATGGTGCGCTTCAGGCGGTCGGGATTGGGCGAGGTCGAAGCACCGTAGGGGTTGAAGGCCATGCCGATATTGGCCGGACCGACATGGTAGGCCTTGCCGCCGGCGAAGGCGCGGGTCGAGCGGAAGACGTGGGGGAGGCTCTCCAGGGTCTCCATCACGGAAAGGTCGTCCGCCGCGTGGACGACGGCGGCGGTGGCGTGCTGCACGAAGTCGAGATGCTCGACCGGCGGGCGGCGCCGGTTCATCTCCGTGAAGTAGCTGAACATGCCGCCGCCGAGACGCACGCCCGGGAAGGCGGCGCGGGCGGCGGCGTAGACCTCGTTCAGCGGAGCCGAGGCCGGCCGGTCGACCGAGGGTGGGTAGGAGTGCAGGTCCGTCTCGGTCGTGACGACGATGGCGGCCGGACTGAGGCCTGCTGAGTGTGCGGCGACCGCGACAAGGTCCAGCTCGACGGCCGGGGGTGCTTTGCCGGCGAGCACGATCTCGAGGACCGGCGCCGCGTTCAGCGCCGTGGCCAGCTTTGCGGCCTTGCGCAGGACGCCAGGGAGATCCTTGTCGTTGGAGGCGATCCGGATCGCCAGGGACTGGACGCCGGCCTCCCTCGCCTTCCCAGCCGCGGCGAGGCAGGCGTCGAGCTCGTGCGGCATGACGGCGAGGCCCAGGGTCGGCATCCGGGCCCCGGTCCGGTCGCCGACGGTGACGGCCGGCGTGGCGGAAGACGAGGTACCGGACAGCGTCGAGGCGGCGGGCTCGAAGGTGAGACTGATCGTCTGCTGGATCCGCTCACCCTTCGGCACCGTGTACGGCCAGGGCAGTGCGAGCGGGCGGAAATAGGTCTTGAACGAGGCGTCCAGCCAGTTGCGGTGGTCCTCGGTCTCCCAGGCCCCCCCCTTCATCCGGCAGGTGGCCTTCACGCCCGGGACCGGCTCGTGGGTCATCGCGCGAATGTCGAAGAAGGACTGGATCGGGTCGATGAGATCGGGGAACGCCGTCTCGTCGACACTGCCGTCGGTGTGCTCGATCCGGACCGGGCAGCCCACGACACCCTCCAGCGGGTGCAGCATGATGAAGCCGGTGCGGCAGGTGACGAAGTCCTGATCGGGGGTCGCGTCGGCAGTGAAGGTGACCCCCTTCTGCGCCGAGCCTTCGATGCGGGCGTTCCAGACCAGGGTCTGGCCGTCCGATGGCGTCGCGCCGTGCGCGGAGAAGCTGACGGTGAAGCCGTCAGCGCGCTGGTCGATCTTCATGTCGCGAAGATCCGGCACGACGGTCGCCCAGTTGCGGTCGCGGATCAGGAAGTAGATGCCGCGGATGACTTCCACGCCCTGTAGCCGGATGCTGCGGAGCGCACCGCCGGAGAGGGTCGCTTCCAGCGGGCCCGCCGTCAGGCGGACCTCGTCCGGCAGCGGCTCGGTGGTGCCGTAGAGCGCCAGCAGGCGATCGCTCATACCCTCTCTCCCTGCAACTCGCGCTGCTTGCGGCGCGATGTCGATGTCTTGCCGCCCTGGGCCGTCCGAGCGATGCCGAACGAGGCTTCCCAAAGGGCCTTGTTCTCAAGCTCGATCTGGCGGGCGACGTCCTGCGTGACCTCGCGCATGATCGAATCGGCGAGCCGCTTCGCCTCGTCGTAGAGACGGCTGATCAGCCGGAGGTGGCTCGCCATCTCGTGGAAGGCGCGGGCAGGATCGCGGGCCGCCACCGCCTCGTAGATGGCGGTGTGGTCGCGCACACTGAGCCTGTCGGCGTCCGTCATGTGGATCGTCGTCGTGCGCTGGTCGAACAGCCACTCCGTCAGGACGTCGTGCATGCCGTCGAAGATCGGGTTGCGCGCGATCCGCGTCAGCTCGTGATGGAAGGCGACGTCGGTGCGGACGAACTGCGCGGCATTGCCCAGTGCCGCCACATTGGCGTCGAGGGCCGCCTTGAGCTGGACGATATCCTCGTCGGTGGCGACCTGGGCGGCGTTCCAGGCGAGACCCGACTCGAACAGCAGGCGCACTTGCTCCAGGCTCTTCTGGCCCTGGGGCGCGCCGGCGAAGCCCTTCGCCATGTCGGCCAGCTGGCCGACGAGGAAGCTGGAGGTGGGGGCCGTGACCCGGGCGCGCGTGCCACTCAGGGTCTCTACGTGACCGCGCTGCTGGAGCATGAACAGCGCCTCGCGCACCGCGGGTCGCCCGACGCCGAAGCGCTCCATCAGCTCCTTCTCGGTCGGCAGCTGGTCGCCGACCGCGAACTCGCCGTCGGTGATGGCCGACTCCAACCGGTCGGCCACCTCGTGGGCGCGCTTGCGCCGGCCGGCGGGCAACTCGCGTCGCGGTGCCGTGGTCACGCGACCTGGGCCCGGTAGCGGGTGAGGTAGAGGGCCGCCAGCGTCGAGCAGATGCTGAGCATGATCAGCATCGTGCCGATGGCGTTCGTCATCGGCGTGACGCTCGTGCGCAGCGTGCTCATGACGACGAGCGGCAGCGTGTTGCCGCCGCCGATGGTGAAGGTGGTGAGCACGAAGTCGTCGATCGAGAGGGCTGTCGCCATCAAGGCGGCACCGATCACCACGGGGCGGATCACCGGGAGGGTGACGTCCCGGAAGGCGCGGCCGGGCGAGGCGCCGAGGTCGCGGGCGGAGTCGACGATGCGGAAGTCGAAGCTGGAAAGGCGCGCATAGACGACGATGACGACGAAGGGCAGCGCGAACAGGAGGTGGCTCAGCACCACCGTCGAGAGGCCGAGCTTCAGATTCAGGAAGATGTACCAGACGAGCAGGGCCACCGCGAGGACGAGGGGTGGCAACATCAGCGGGACGGAGAGGATGGCGATGCCGAGGCGGGCCCGGTTGGCCGGGAGGGCGGCGAGCCCGAGTGCTGCGGCAGTGCCGATGAGGGCGGCCAGGAGGCCGACCGAGATGCCGATCAGGAGGCTGTTAAGCAGGGCGGCGGGGAACGGCCCGAACTCCAGCATGGCCTGCCACCAGCGGAGCGACAGGCCCGTGATCGGAAAGTTCGAGACGGCACGGTCGGTGAAGGCGAAGAGGACGACGAGGATGATCGGGGCGATAAGGAAGGCGACGACAAGCGTCCCCAGACCGGCCCAGAGAAGGTTGTAGCGCCTCATGCCGGGCGACCGATGCGGCCGACGAGGGCGTTGACGAGGATCAGCACCACGAGCGCGCAGGCCAGGATCGAGAAGCTCATCGCGGCCCCCAATGGCCAGTTGAAGAAGGTGCCGAATTGGGGGGCGATGAGCTGGCCGACCATCGACATCTTGCCGCCGACGAGCATGGGCGTGAAGTAATCGCCGACCGAGATCATGAAGCACAAGGCGAAGGCGGCCATGATGCCGTTCTGCGCGCGGGGGATGATGACGTCGCGCAGCACGACCCAGCCGCTGGCGCCGAGGTCACGGGCCGACTCCACTTCGGCATCGCCGATGCCGCGTAGAGCGGCGACCATCGGCAGAATGGCGAAGGGCAGCAGGAAATGGGACAGCGTCAGGACGACGGCGAAGGGGCTGTAGAGCATCGCAGCGACGGGCTGGTCGACGATCCCGGCCCAAAGTAGTGCCGAGTTGATGGCACCATCAGAGCCCAGCATCGTCTTCCAGGCGTAGATCTTCATCAGGTAACCGCCGAAGAGCGTCACCAACGCGATGAAGAGCAGCGCGTCGCCGAGCTTGCCGGCGCGGAAGCGGATGATCCAAGCGTAGAGAAAGCCGATGATGGTGGTCGCCAGGGCGATGGCGAAGGCGAGGCCCAGCGTGCGCAGGCCCGACATGGCGTGCGTGGTGAAGGCCGTCGCGTAGTTCTTCAGCGTGAGGATCGGCGCCAGCTTGAACGACTTCACCGACCAGAAGCTGATCAGGAAGAAGTACGCACCCGACGCCAGGAATAGGAAGACGTAGAGGAGGCCGGCCGGCAGGAGCAGGAGCCAGCGTGCGATCGGTCCGGGCATGTCGTCCGGCCTCGCTCCAGGTCAGGCGCTGAGCACTTCCTGCCAGGCGGCGAGCCACTCCGGCCAGGAGGCGATGTTGCCGTCACTCTCCGACGGCGCCATCGGGTAGAAGCGGCAGAGCTTCGCGAAACCTTCGATGTCCTTGTAGGGGTACATCGTGGCGGCGGGTCCGGTCAGGGCGGCCACGGCCTCGTCGGTGATGACGGCGTAGTTGTTCTTGGTCAGCTCGATCTGGGCGCCGACGGTCAGCATCTGGTTCGCCATCGCGTGCGCCAGATCCGGGTGCGGTGCCTGGGCCGGAATGACGTAGCTGTCGATGAAGCCGAAGCAGCCTTCCTTCGGGTACATGTAAGCGAGCTTCGCCTTCTCGGCGACGATGGCCGGCAGCCATTCGGCACCGCCCAGCGTCATCACCACCTCGCCGCGTGCCATGGCGTCCGCCGCCTCGCCATAGGAGGGGAAGATGGCGCGGGCATGGTCCTTCTTGAGAGTGATGATGTAATTCTTCACCTCTTCGAGCTTCGCTGGGCTGATCAAGGACGCGTTCTCGGCCCCGTTCACCATGATCGATGCCGTCAGCATCATGCCGACCGCATCATCCATGATCGCGATCTTGCCCTTGTACTCGGGCTTCAGGAGATCGAACCAGGAGGTGGGGGTCAGCACAGCCGGGTCGTAGACCATCGGCCCGCCGCCCCAGGTGTGCGGGACGGACCAATGCACGCCGTCGACGTAGAGGTTCGAATCCTCGCGGGCAAACTGGAAGACCTTCGGCAGGTTCGGGACCTTGTCCGTGTCGATCTTCTGGATCAGCCCGGCTTCGCGCAGGCCTGGAACGTAGCCCATGTAAGGGGTGACGATGTCGATCGGGGCCTGGGCGGCAAGCTTGGTGACGATCTCGTCGTTGTTGGCGAGATAGGTGGCGGCGAGTTCGATTCCGTTCTTCTCGAGGAAGCCGTCGGCGGTCAGCGGGTTGTCGTAGCCTTGCCAGCCCAGCCAGTTCACCTGCGTCGCGGCGAAGGCGTTCTTCGGCAGACCCGCCGCCAGGAGCCCTCCTCCTGCCAGTGCCGCGGCACTCTTCAGCATCTCGCGACGCGAGCGCAGGGCGAGACTCGAGGTCTGCAGGAGGTTCGGCTGCATGGCGCTTCCTTCCGTTGGTGCCGGCCTGTGGTTGTGCGGCTTCGGATTCCCCGACCTTAGAAGTCCGAGAGAGGAGACAAACTGTCAATAGGTTCGATGCATTGACCACGCTGAGCGGAAACCGCATCATCGACGCCGTACCGCCGCGGGAGGGAGCGCATGCCGGGTCGCCTCGATGGCAAGGTCGCGATCGTCATCGGCGGTGCCAAGGGTGTGGGCTCCAGGGTCGTCGAGGTGTTCGCCCGCGAAGGTGCGCGCGTCGTGCTGGCCGACATCGACGACAAGGCCGGTGCCGCGATGGCCGCTCGCCACGGTGCCACCTACGTGCACGCCGACACCGCGTGGAAGCCCGACATGCAGGCGCTGGCCGCACGAACGGTCGACCGGTTCGGGCGGATCGACGTGCTGGCGCACATCGCCGGCATCTGCCCGCGAGGTCCGATCGAGACGCTGGACGAGACCGACTGGGACAGGACGCTCGCGGTGAACCTGAAAGGTGCGTTCCTGGCGGTGCAGGCCTGCTTTCCGACCATGCGCCGGCAGAGCTACGGACGCATCGTGTTCACGGGCTCGATCACCGGCCCTCATGTGACCTGGCCCGACCATGGCCACTATGCGTCCAGCAAAGCCGGTCTCGTCGGACTCGCACGTTCGGTGGCGCTGGAAGGTGCCCCGTTCGGGATCACCTGCAACGTCGTCGAACCCGGCAATGTCGAGACCGAGACGGTGCGCGCCACGCACGGCGAAGGGCATCTCAGGACGATGGCCGCGGCGGTGCCGATCGGGCGCCTCGCCCAGCCGGTCGATGTCGGCGAGAGCATGGCCTTTCTCTGCTCGGATGCCGCCGCCTACGTCACCGGGACGACACTGGTGCTGGACGGCGGCCAGATCCTTCCCGAGGCGAGGATGGGCTGAGCGGCCGTGGCCCATGTCCGCCTGCAGGGTGTCACCAAGCGCTTCGGCGAGTTCGTCGCCGTGCATCCTCTCGACCTCGAGATCCAGAACGGCGACTTCCTCGCCATCCTGGGCCCGTCCGGCTGCGGCAAGACCACCCTGCTGCGGATGATCGGCGGCTTCGAGCGGCCCAGCGGCGGCAAGATCGAAATCGGCGGGAAGGACGTCACCTACGTCCCGCCCGAGTCCCGCCCCACCAATCTCGTCTTCCAGGGCTACGGCCTCTTTCCGCACATGAACGTGCGCCAGAACGTCGGCTACGGGCTGCGGCTGCGGAAAACGCCGGCGGACGAGCTGCGGTCCAAGGTCGACGAGATCCTCCGCCTCGTGCACCTTGAGAACTTCGCCGAGCGGCCTGTGCAGCAGCTTTCAGGCGGGCAGCAGCAGCGCGTGGCCCTGGCCCGGGCACTGGTGCTGAAGCCGGCGGTGCTGCTGCTCGACGAGCCCTTGGGGGCGCTGGACCTCAAGCTGCGCAAGGCGATGCAGGACGAGTTGCGCCGGCTGCATAGGACCATCGGCGGCACCTTCGTGTTCGTGACGCACGACCAGGAAGAAGCACTGGGCCTCGCCAGCCACATCGCCGTGATGGAGGCGGGCCGGGTCGTGCAGTACGGCGATCCCGAAGAGATCTACAAGCACCCGAAGACGCGCTTCGTCTCGACCTTCCTCGGCGATGCGAACGTGCTGGACGGCCAGCGCCGCGGCGGCGAGGTGCGCTTGAACGCCGGTGCGGTCCTGGCGGCACCGGGCCCGGACGGGGCCGTCAGCCTCGTCCTGCGGCCGGAGGCGATCGAAACCTCGGCGAACGGGCGGATGTCGGGCGAGGTCGTCGACCGGGTGTTCCTCGGTGCCTTCACACGCCTGCTGGTCCGGCTGGACGACGGCTCGGAGATCCAGGTGCACCGGCCCGAGCCGCAGGAAGCGCCATTGCCGGAACCGGGAGCGCGGGTCGGCCTGACCTGGCGGGACGAAGATGCGAGGCTGCTCGATGCGACGTGACGCGGTACCCACCCCTTCCCTCGTCCTCGACCTCGACGCGTTGGAGCGCAACGTCGCTACCATGGTGGCACGGGCGAAGGAGGCGGGCGTCGGTCTGCGCTGCCACGCGAAGTCGCACAAGTCCGTCGATGTCGCCCGCCTGCTGCGGCGGGCCGGGGCGCTGGGTCCCGCCTGCGCCACGATCCAGGAAGCCGAGACGATGGCGGCGGGCGGGTTGGACGGCATCCTGATCACGTCGCCGATGGTCACGCCCGACGCGCTGGAGAAGGTGGAGAAGCTCCTGCTGCGCGGGGCCGATCTGCTGCTCGTCGTCGACGATCCGGCCAATCTGGATGCGTTGGGGGCGCTCGCGGACGCAATCGGCCGGACGCTGAAGCTCATCGTCGAGTTGGACGTGGGGGTCGGGCGCACGGGCTGCCGGGACATCGCGGGTGCGGTCGACCTCGCCGAGCGGATCGACGGCGATCCGCGGTTCGAGTTCGCCGGCATCCAGGCCTATTGGGGACATCTGCAGCAGGTGGTGCCGATCGAGGATCGTGTGCGGCGCGTGCAGGAGCAGGTGGAGCGGACGCGCGAGCTGATCGAGGCGCTCAAGAAAGCCGGACGGCCGCCGCGGATCGTGACCGGCAGCGGGACGGGAACGAGCTGGATCGACTCCGCGTCGGGGATCTTCACCGAGCTGCAGCCCGGCTCGTTCCTCTTTCTCGACTCCTGCTATGGGACCGTGCCCATCACGCCGGACGGGAAGAACCCGTTCGAGCCGTCGCTCTTCGTCGCCGCGGGCGTGGTGAGCGCAAATCATCCCGGGCGGGCTGTGACGAACGCGGGCTGGAAGGCGCTGGCGGCGGACTCCGGCAAGCCGGTGCCAAAGCGTGGAGCGCCGCAGGGTGCCACCTACCGGTTCATGGGCGACGAGCACGGTGCGGTTGAGCACGAGGCGGGGTCCCTGCCCGGCCCCGGTGCGGTGATCGAACTCCTGACCTCGCACTGCGATCCGACTGTGAATCTGCACCGGCAGTACCATGTCGTGCGCGGGGATCAGGTGGTCGACATCTGGCCCATCGGGGCACGGGGGTACTGAGATGAAGCAGGCGTTCCCGGCCCATCCCGAGGTGCCGATCAGCAAGGCGATCCGAGCCGGCGACTTCGTCTACACCTCGGCCTACGGGCCCTGGACCTTCGATCCGAAGAAGGTGGTGTTCGACTCCGATGGGCGCATCCTCGACGACGGCACCGGGCGCAAGGACGTACCCTTCGCCGAGCAGGTGCACCTCACCTTCAAGATGGTGAGCGAGGCGCTGGCCGTGGCAGGCTGCACTCTCGAGGACGTCGTCGATTGCCAATGCTGGCTGGCCGAGGCGCGCGACTTTGTCGAGTTCAACGAGATCTACAAGACTTACTTCAAGCACGACCCGCCGGTGCGGTCGGTCTTTCCGATCGGCTTCATGTTCAACTGCAAGGTCGAGATCAAGGTCGTCGCCTATCGGCCGCTGGCGCCCGTAAAGTGAGCCTTGCGGCACCACTGCCGGCGACGGGTGCCTGCGTCACGCTGCGGTCGGGTGACCAGGAAGCGGTCGTCGCCCCGGAGTTCGGTGGGCGGCTTGTCTCGTACCGGGTGGCCGGCCGGGACGTGCTGCGAGCGGCATCGCCGGAGGCCATGCGCACCGCCTCTGTCTACGGCTTCGCCGGCTTCCCGCTCCTGCCCTATTCCGGGCCGATCTTCGGTGAGGGGTTCGAGTTCGCCGGCACCTGGCATCCGCTGAAACGGACCGTGCGCGAGGAGCCGACGGCGACGCATGGCGAGGGTTGGATCCGTCCCTGGATGGTCGTAGCCCAGGAGCCGCAGCGGCTGGAACTGCGGCTGGATCATCGCCCGACACCTGGGACCTTTCCCTTCGCGTGGCGCGGCCGGCTGGTCTTCCTGCTCACGGCCGACGGGCTGACGGTCGACATCACGCTGACCAACCGCGATCACCGACCGATGCCGGGCGGGATCGGCTACCATCCCTATTTTCCAAAGCCGGAAGGCACGGTGCTGCGGTTCGACGCGACCGGCATGTGGCCGCCGGACGCGCCGGAGAACGTGCTGCTGGGCTGCGGGCCTATGAACCCGGCCCTCGACTTTCCGAACGGCGTCGACGTGTCGGCCATCGTGCTCGACCGGTGCTTCGAGGGCTGGGACGGTGTCGCGACGCTGGCGTGGCCGGACGGTTCCGCCGTGCGCCTGTCGGCCGGCGGTGCGCTGACCCGGCTTCAGCTCTACGCGCCCTGCGACTATCCCTATGTCTGCGTCGAGCCCGTCAGCAACGCGAATGACGGGTTCAACCGGATGGCCAAGGGTGTGCCCTGCCACGGTGTGGCCGTGCTGGAGCCCGGTCGTACAGTGTCCGGGCACTTTACCCTGACCTTCCTCCCGGCCTGATCGCGACCGCGCTGGAGCGCCGGCGCGGAATCGCCTACAGCCTCGCCACGGCAATGTCGCGGGAGGCGGTTCGATGACGATTCCGAGCTTCGAAGGTGTGATGACCGTCATCGCCACGCCGTTCGGCGCCAACGGTGCGATCGACCTCAAGGTGCTGGGCCAGCATCTCGACTTCGTCATCGAGCGCGGGGTGCACTGGATCATCCCCGGCGGCACCACCGGCGAATACTACGCGCAGACGACAGACGAGCGCCGGCGCGTCATCGAGTTCACGGCCCGCCATGTGGGCAAGAGGGCGCGGCTCGCCGTGGGTGCGAACAGCGCCCGGCCCGACGAGACGGTCGAGCTCACCAACTATGCGAAGTCGCTGGGCTACGAGGCGCAGATGCTGGCAGCCCCCTACTACTCGCTGCCGGACACCCACGCCCTGGCCGACCACTACCGGTACCTCGCGCGCGAGACCGGGCTGCCGATCATCCTCTACAACTTCCCGGCCCGCACCGGCGTCGACATGGACCGCGCCTTCCTCGAAGCGGTCGACGACGTGAAGGAGGTCTGTGCCATCAAGGAGTCGAGCGGCTCCTTCGCCCGTTTGCTGGAGCAGGTGGTCCAGTTCGACGGCCGCTATCAGCGGATCTGCGGTGCGGACGACCAGGCCGTCGATCATTTCTTGTGGGGTGCGCGCGCATGGATCGCAGGTGCCTCCAACTTCCTGCCGGCGGAACACGTGGCGCTCTACGAGACCTGCGTCGTGCGGCAGGACTATGTCGCCGGGCAGAAGCTGATGCGGACGATGCTGCCGCTGTTCTATCTCCTGGAAAACGGCGGCAAGTACATCCAGTACGTCAAGTATGGCTGCGAGCTTGCCGGTGTCCCGGTCGGCAATGTCCGCCGTCCGCTTCTGCCGCTCAGCGACGAGGAGAAGGCGAGCTTCCGCAGCCTCTACAATGCGGTGAAGCAGGCTGGCATCGAGCGGCGCGCCGCCTGACTCAACTCAGTGTGAGCGGATGAAGTAGCTCAGCGCCAGGATCACGGCACCGAGGCCGAGACCCATCAGGAGCAGTTCACCGGGCGGAGCCCCGGTGATCACCTGCTCGAGGAACAGCACTCCCAGCATCACCGCGATGATGCCGGCGAGCTTGCTCTTCAAGGAATCGACATCCTCGCTGCGCAGCCAGCGCGGGACGGCAATGTTGTCGTCGATGAACAGGCTGTAGAGGCTGATGGCGATGACCTCGAGTACGGTCGCCAGCAGCACGAGGTCGATCAGCTTGATGCTGGCGAGGAAGACCTCGCGGCTCGTCGTCTCGCGCGATCCCGGCGGCCACAGCTCGGCGATCTGGTTGTAGGTTGCGAATCCGCCGAAGACGAGCAGCGTCGTCGCTGCGGCGAGGAGCGAGCCGATCCCGATGAGCATCACCAGACGGCTGGCACCGACCAGCAGCCACGTGACGAGCAGCGGCTTGCGCGCGGGCGGCGGCGCAGGCGCGGCGGTCGGTGGCGGCTCGCTCGTCAAGCAGGGCTCCAGTTCGAAGTCGTACAGCACCCACAGGGCCCGTCCGGACCCGGCGCGCCTGCAGTCGAGTGCGGAGCCCTAGTAGTCTACGGCGTCACGTAGCAAGGGGCATGTCATGCAGTGACCGCCACCGCGCCCGCGACCCAACTCCGCACCGACGATGGTGATCACCTCGACACCCTCCTTCCGCAGGAGCGTGTTGGTGTGCGTGTTGCGGTCGTAAGCGAAGACCACGCCGGGCGCGGCGGCGACGAGATTGTTGCCGCTGTCCCATTGCTGGCGCTGGGCGGCATAGTGGTCGCCGCCGGTCTCGACGACGCGCAGCTTCTTCAGGTTCAGCGCCTCGGCCACCACCTCGACGAAGGGCTTTTTCTCGATCGTCACCTCGACGCTGCCCGGACCAGTGCCAGGCCGGAGCGAGATCGTGCCCATGCGGTAGACGATGTCGGGGTGCAGGCAGACGAGATCGCGGTCGGCGAAGGTGAACACCGTGTCGAGGTGCATCGCCGCCCGCAGCTTCGGCATGGCGGCGACGATGACGCGCTCGGCCCCGCCTTTGGCGAACAATGCGGCCGCAACCTGGGTGATGGCCTGGCGGGAGGTCCGCTCGCTCATGCCGATCAGCACAGCACCGTTACCGATCGGGAGGACGTCGCCGCCTTCCAGGGTCGCCGAGCCGTAGTTACTGTCCGGGTCGCCCCACCAGACGGTGATCCCCGCACCGGCGAAGTCGGGGTGGAACTTGTAGATGGCGCTGGTGAGGAGAGTCTCCTCGTGCCGTGCCGGGTAGTAAAGTGGGTTGAGGGTGACGCCGCCATAGATCCAGCAGGTCGTATCGCGCGTGTAGAGCGTGTTCGGCAGCGGCGGCAGGAGATACTCGGTGATCCCGGTCGCCTCGCGCGCCATCGTCAGATAGGTGCTGGCGAACCGGTCGGGCAGTTCGCTGGCGGCGAGACCGCCGATCATCGTCTCGGCGAGGGTTCGCGGGTCGAGGCTCTCCAGGTAGGCGCGGGTGTCCTCGACGAGGCCGAGGCCCACCTCGTTCGCGGTGATCTGGCGCTCGAGCAGCCAGGACCTCGCCTCCGGATTCCGCAGCGTCTCGGCCAGGAGATCGTGCAGCTCGACCGCCTCGATGCCGCGCTCGCGCATCTTGGTCACGAAGTCGAAGTGGTCGCGCTTGGCGTTCTGCACCCACATGACGTCGTCGAACAGCAGCGTGTCGCAGTTCGACGGGGTCAGCCGCTCGTGTGCCCGGCCGGGCGAACACACGAGTACCTTGCGCAGCTGGCCGACTTCGGAATGCACGCCGTAGGCGGGCGTGCCACCGCTTCCCCCCATGATCCCCTCTCAGCCGGCCGAGATCAGGACGCCAAGGCGTGGAGCACGCGTGCCCAGGAGTGCATGCCCTTGCGAAAGCTCTCCAGGTCGTACTTCTCGTTGGGGCTGTGGATGCGATCGTCCTCGAGCGCGAATCCGGCCAGAACCACGTCCATGCCGAGTGCCGTCTTCAGCTCGTGGGTGACGGGAATCGAGCCGCCGCCGCCGATGAAGACGGCCTCCTTGCCCCACTCGTCGCTCAGCGCCTGCTGCGTCTTCTGGAAGGCCGGATCGTCGATGGGGAAGCGGATGGCGCGGCCCGAACCGTGCTCGTGGAACTCGACCTTGCAGTCGGCCGGAACCCGCTGCTTCACGAACTCGCGGAAGGCCTTCCGAATCGCGTGCGGATCCTGGTCGAAAACGAGGCGGAAGGAGATCTTGGCCGAGGCGACCGACGGGATGACTGTCTTGAAGCCCGCCCCCTGGTAACCGCCGCCCATGCCGTTCACCTCGCAGGTCGGCCGCGACCAGGTCATCTCCAGCACCGAACGACCCTTCTCGCCGGCCGGGACGGAGAGACCGACCGCACCGAGGAAGGCCTGCTCGCTGAAGTCGAGGCTGTCCCACTGCTTGCGCAAGGCGTCGGGCAGCTCGGGCACGCCCTCGTAGAAGCCGGGGATCGTGACCCGGCCGTCGGCATCGCGGAGGTCGGCGATGATACGCGCCAGAACGTGGTTCGGGTTGGCCGCAGCGGAGCCGTAGAAGCCGGAATGCAGGTCGCGGTCGGCGGCGGTGATGACGATCTCCTCGCCGCAGAGGCCGCGGAGCATCGTCTGGATCGCCGGCGTGGTCGGATTCCACATGTTGGTGTCGCAGATGAGGCCGATATCGGCCTTCAGTTCGTCGGCGTTGGCCTTGAGGAAGGGCGGCAGGTTCACGCCGCCCGATTCCTCCTCGCCTTCGATCAGGATGGTGAGCGGGATCGGCAGCTTGCCGGTGACCGCCTTCCAGGCGCGGCAGGCCTCGACGAAGGTCATGATCTGACCCTTGTCGTCCGAGGAGCCGCGGCCGCGGATCGCCTTCGTCCCATCGGGCCGCGTCTGGATGAAGGGCTCGAACGGATCGTGCTCCCACAGCTCCAGCGGATCGACGGGCTGGACGTCGTAGTGGCCATAGAAGAGAGCGGAATGGCCCTTCGCCGAACGGTCATGTGCCACCACCATCGGGTGGCCCGGCGTCGGTCTGGAAGAGGCGTCGAACCCGATCTCGCGCAGGTCCGCGACCATCCAGTCGGCGCAGGCCTGGCAGTCCTTCGCATAGGCCGGATCGGTCGAGATCGACTTGATCTTCAGGAACTCGAACAGGCGCTGCAGGGCTGGCTCGACCTCCGCGTCGATCTTCGCCAATACCTTGTCGAGCTCGGACATTCTGCCCTTCCCCAATGGTTCTGTATCGACCCGATAAATGACGCTGCTGTCACGACCAATGACATGCTGCAGCGCAGCGCCGTCCGGGTCCGGTACAACTGCCGCTTCTCTATACTGCCGACGTCTCTGCGGAGCAACGCGTGTTGCGGGCGGCCTGTGAGGCGGTTTGAACCTACCACTCTTTCAATATTGTGCCCGGCCGATATACTGCGACGACATCAAGAGTGGGGAGTGCAATGATGCGGACGGCGATCCGAGACGGCCAGCGGACGGGCTGTCGGCGATGATGGAGCGCATCCTCGACACGGTCGAGCGGATCGGCAACCGGGTCCCACATCCCGCCGTCATCTTCCTCATTCTCGTCGGCCTGGTGATCGCCCTCTCGCACGTCTTCTACCTGATGGGCGTCGGCGTCAGCTACCAGACGATCGACATGGCGACGGACAAGCTCGTCGATCAGACGACGAACGTGAACAGCCTGCTGACGACGGACGGCATCCGCTTCCTGTTCACGTCGATGATCTCGAACTTCATGAGCTTCGGCCCGGTCGGCGTCATCCTCGTCGCCATGATCGGTGTCGGCCTCGCCGAGCAGGCGGGTCTCGTCGACGCGCTCATCAAGAAGATCGTGGCCGTGGCACCCCGGCAGACGCTGACCTTCATCATCGTCTTCCTGGGTGTGATCTCCAGCATCGCCTCGGATGCGGGCTATCTCGTGCTGGTGCCGCTGGGTGCAGCCGCCTTCCTCAGCGTCGGACGCCATCCGCTGGCGGGCATCGCCGCCGCCTTCTCCGGGACGGCCGCGGTCTTTCTCGTCAACGTGTTCCTGACGCCGACCGACGGCATCCTGACCGAACTGACGAACGACGCCATCCACCTGATCGACCCGTCGCGCTCGATCGACCTCGCCGCCAATCTCTACTTCATGATCGTGTGCAGCATCATCCTGGCCTTCGTCTGCACCTTCATCACCGACCGCGTGGTCGAGCCGCGCCTCGGCCCCTATCGCGGGCACGTCCCCGACGACGTCAATCAGGCGATCACCTACCAGCAGGCGAAGGGCCTGCGCGCCGCACTCTACGCGCTGATCGGCTGCGCCATCGTCATCGGCCTGCTGACGGTCCCCTCGTGGGCGCCCCTGCGCGATCCGGTGACCGGCGATCTCGGCGGCAACTCGCCGCTGATGCGCAGCCTGATCGTCGTCATCATGCTGATCTTCCTGGCGGTCGGCCTCGCCTACGGCATCGCCGCCCAGACGATCCGCAGTTCCACCGACGCGATCAACGCCATCGTGAAGACCTTCGCCGGTCTCGCCGGCATGATCTTCCTGCTTCTCATCATCGCCCAGTTCATCGCCTACTTCAATTACAGCAACCTTGCGACCGTCACCGCGGTTAAGCTGGCGAACATCCTGAAAGACGCCAACCTCGACTCGCTTGTGCTGCTCGTCGGCTTCATCTTCGTCGTGGCGATCCTCGACTTCCTGATCACGGGTGCCCTGGCGAAGTGGGCGATCTTCGCGCCCATCTTCGTGCCGTTGCTGCTGAAGCTGAACGTCGGACCGGAAGCGGTGCTCGCCGCCTATCGCGTCGGCGACTCGCCGATCAACGCGATCACGCCGCTCAACGTCTATTTCGGCATGGTGGTCGGCTTCTGTCAGAAGTACGATCCGGAGTCGGGTGTGGGCACCGTCGTCGCGATGATGCTGCCCTATGTCATCAACCTGTTCTGGATCTGGACGCTGATCTTCATCGGCTGGTACCTGCTGGCCCTGCCCTTCGGCCCTTGACGACCAGGCGCCGCGCGGGCCGAAAGACCCGCGCGGCGCCTATTTGAAGGGCAGCAGGATCGGCACCAGCAGCACGGTGATCAGCAGGACGACCACCGTGAACGGCACGCCGATGCGGACGAAGTCGCCGAAGCGGTAGTTGCCGGGGCCGACGACGAGCGTGTTCACCGGCGAGGACACGGGCGTCATGAATGCGGCGGAGGCCGCCAGCGCGACCGTCATCGCGAAGGGATAGGGCGAGTCACCAAGCTCGGCCGCGATGGCGAAGGCGACCGGGCCCATCAGCACGGCGGTCGCCGTGTTCGAGATGAAGAGGCCGAGGGCCGCCGTGATCGTGAAGAGGGCCGCCAGGACGAGGCGCGGCTCGGCTTCGCCGATGACGCCGACGAGCGCATTGGCGGCAAGGTCGACGCCGCCCGTGCGCTGCAGGGCGGTCGAGAAGGGCAGCATGCCGACGATCAGCACGAGGCTCGGCCAGTGGATCGAGCGGTAAGCACTCTGGAAGTCGACGCAGCCCAGCGCCCCCATGAGCAGGCAGCCGATGAAGGCGGCCTGCACGTTCGGCACCCAGCCGGTCACCATGAGGACGATCACGATGGCGAGGCACAGCAAGGCCTGGGGCGCCTTGTCGGCCGCCGGCAGCACCTCGTCGAGCTCGGCGGGGAGATTGAGGACGACCATGTCGGCCCGCTGTGCCTGGAGTTTGCGGATGTCGGTCCAGAATCCGACCAGCAGCAGCGTGTCGCCGACCTTGAGGGTCTGGTCCATGAAACCCGTGGTCGTAGCCGTTCGGCCCCGGCGGAAGCCGACCACCGTGACGCCGTAGCGGGTGCGGAACTCGGCACCCAGGATCGACTTGCCGATAAGGCCGGAGCCCTCGGGGAGGATCACCTCGACCATGCCCAACTGCTGCGCCCGGTCGGCGAAGTAGCGGCCGCTGCGGGCCGTGGGCTGCAGGCCCAGATCGTGC
>JAXMCK010000009.1:0-162780 GCA_046349395.1 Geminicoccaceae bacterium
GGACTCGACTGGAAAGTGGCCGAGCCCGTCACAGTCGTCGATCCCAAGGGCGGCTACTTCGATGGCGCGCAGACGGTGCGGGTGCCGTTCAAGGCAGATGATGGAGCGCCTATCCCCGCCACGGTCGAATACGCCTACTGCCTCGTCGACTATCAATGCCTGTTCGGCGAGACCAAGCTCAACGTCCCGCAGGGCTGAACCCGCCGCTCAGCCCAGTGCTCCCACGTGATAGATGATGCCCGTCGAGATCCGGCGGACGAGCTCGAAATCGCGCCGGATGGGGCGGAAAATCTTCTCGTGCTCGGTGACGTAGGACTGGCTGGCCTCGCCCTTGTAGGACGCCGTCTCGCCGAAATCCGTCGATGCCGTCTCGTCGTCCGTGACCGGGAAAATCTTGTCCAGCATCGCCAGGGCTGGCTCGATCTCGAAGTGCAGGAGGCGTGTGATCAGCCCGTCGTGGGTCACGCCGGTTCGCTCGGCGAAGTCGGGAACCCGGACGGCCATCCGCATGAGGCGCTGAATGAGCGCCAGGCGCATGCCGTGGAGCATGTGGAGATTGTCGCGTGTGGCGGTGTCCACCGTAATCGGCCGCCCGCCCGCGTCACGCGCCATCCGGCGATGGTCGCGGAGCCAGCGCGCCAGATCCATGTGGTCGCGCACGAAGATGCGGTGCACGCGCGAGAGGCGGTTGTGAAGTTCCAGACGCTCCAGATACTCCGCGACCTGGGTCAACTCCTCCTGCTCGGTGCCGTCCTTCGCCGCCTGGGCACGGCGTAGCCAGACGCCGGGATCGAAGAGATCGACATAGGCGCGCACGACGTCGAGGTCGGTGAACTTGAACGCGTGCTCGACCATACCCATCAGGCGCCGGAAGCGCGGGCTGGAACGGTAGAGCTCGTGGAAGCTGTCGGGGTCCTTGGCCACGGCCCGGCCTACGCCGCCGATCGTGTTCGCGAGAATGCCCAGCTGTTGCAGAATGCTGTTGTGCGGGATGGCGCGGAGCTGCGAGGGATGCTCCAGCCGAGGCTGGGCCACCGCGCTGTCGGTCTGGCGCAAGAGAGCCCGGGAGCCGGTCGGGTAGAGCAGGTTCGTGCCGAAGGCACCCAGGAAGTCGGCGTAGTCCGGGTCGTCGATCAGCTCGGCGTTGAAGGCTTCGACGGCGGCGAAGAATTCGTCCACATAGTCGCGCCGCTGGTAGAACGGATCGTCGGCCTCGCCGATCGGCTCGATGCAGTGCTCGAGGACGCGTGTGACGACGGCCAGGGCACCTTCCGGCGACAAGAAGTAGAGATAGCCGTCGCCGCCCTGGAAGCTCGTCTCCTGCCGCAGGCGGATGCCGGCGGCCGCGAACCGGCGCCGGCTCTCGGGCGTGTCGTAGTAGCGGAAGCGGTCGGCGAAGCCGCCGGGGTGGGCACCTCGGCCGATGCTCTCGCCGTGCGTGTCAAAAATGGTGAGCTCGACGTCGACGAGACCGTGGCGATGCAGCACCTCGGCGAGGCCGAGGCGGATCTTCTCGATCAGCACGCAGGCCGCGGTCTGGCCCATGTAGCGGCCGGCATCCGAGAAGCCCGTTTGGATGCAGATCCGCCCGCGGCGGCGGACATAGTTGCGGTAGCCCTCGACCTTCAGGGCATCCTCGATGATCGAAGCACCCCGCATCAGGGCTTTCCGCGTCTCGAAGAGAGGCGAAATGTCGATCCGATCCTCAATGCCGAACAACTTGGCGAAATAGAGGGCGGTCAGAATCGTGAACGCGTTCTCGCATTCGGCGATCAGGAACCGGATCGGCTCGGAGCGGTCGAGATGCTTCAGCATCTGGACCATGGTCATGAAGACGCGCTTGGCCGTCGCCTTCTCGCCCAGGATCGAGCCGAAATTGATGGTCTCGGGATGCGCCTCGTCGATCAGGCGCGAGATCGCGTTGAGATAGGTCAGACGATGCGTCGGGTCGTCCGGCGCATGGTCCATGTCGATCGTCTTGCGGACCGCATTGTGGAGCTGGACGGCGTTGATGCGCAGATGGCTCGCCGCGGCCGCCAGTCCCTGGCTGGCCAACTCGGCCCGGAGGATGCACAGCTCGCGGGCGATGGTATCGTCCTGCGTGACGGCCAATGCCCGGTCGACCAGTTCCTGGAGCTGATGGGCGTCGGTCAGTCGTATCCCGCGCCGTGTGGCCATGTCGCGCGAGGTCTTCGCGAGGCGACGCGTCCACTCTCGATCGTGCGGCGGGGGACTGGCGAACAGCTCGAGGTCGTCCTCGCCCGACTTGATGGCGAGATCGAGCCGGGCCTCCAGCAGCTCCAAGAGCGGTGCCAACGCCTCTTCCGACTTGGCCTTGCCGAGCAGCCTGTCGACCTCGGAGCGATAGTGCCGAAGCTGGTCGAGCTGCACACGCAGGCGCTTCGAATAGGTCGTCGTCCAGAGGATGTCGGCCCGGCCGTCCGTGTCGTAGCCGACCCAGCTCGCCAGAGACAGCAGGCGCGGCGTCAGGCGGCGCCAGTCGGCCGGATAGAGCTCGCGGGCGATATCGAGGGCTGTGCCGAACATGTCGCGGACGGCGAGACGCAGATTGCGCAGAACGACCATCGACTGGTCGTGCTCGGCCGAGAGGTCGAGGACGAGCGGCGGCCGATGCAGGGCGCCCTCGACGCGGGTAAGGAGCTCGTTGCGTGCCTGCTCGTCCAGCTCCCCGTCACCCGGCTTGTGGCCCATGGCCAATGCCATGAGGTCGGCCTGCAGGTCCGTCGCGAGCGAGAAGGTCGGGTGCGCCGTGATGACGAAACCGTAGGCCACCCGCTGAACACGTTCCTGGAACGTCGCGAACGGAACCGGGGCGTCACCGTCCATGGCGAGCTTGCGGATCAGCTCCTCGATGCGCCGCTTGTTGGCCGCAGGATCCGTCTCGCCGAGATAGGCGCGCACCATATCGGCCCGATGCCGGAAGGCCTCGAGGATGCGGCGCCGGAGAAGTTGCTCCAGTGCGGACTGGTCGAGATCCGAGCCGTCGAGCCCGCGGAGAATGTCCAACGCGAGCAGGCGGATCGGATTCACATAGGGGTCGTTGTCGCCACGGCCCCGTGCGGCTTCGAGACTACCCAGAAGACGTCCCTGCGGGCTCTTCGTTTCATTGTCAGCGGCCGGCTCTATTGGCCGATTGTCGCGACGGATTGCCCGCACTTCTTCGCCCTCCACGGTTCGTTGGCATCAAAAGCGCATGCGCTGCTGCAACGCAACACAGGACATGAACGTAGAGGTCCATGGGTCGCGCTTGACCGGCTCTGGGCACGAACTACGGTGGCGGCGCTTCCGGGGCGGAGCCTGTCGAACGCCGCCCACGCGATGTTCGAAAATGGGTGACGGATGACGATGATCGGCAGGCGGCAGCTCGGGGCCTGGGGCTCGGCGGCCGTTGTGACGCTTCTTTCGGGCGCTGCTCTTGCCGAGACGCGCGAGCAGCTCCTCGTCGACAAGGCCCGGATCGTGGTGGACGAGTTCCTGTCCTCGCCCATTCTCAGCAACATCCGCGTCTACATGCAGAACGCCTACGGGGCACTCATCGTGCCGGGGCTGCTTCGCGGCGGCTTCCTCATCGGCGTGGAGCACGGCACGGGCGTCATGGTGGCCCGCGACCCGCAGAGCGGTGCGTGGAGCGATCCCGCGTTTTTCGACCTGTGGGGCGGCAGCTTCGGCCTGCAATTGGGCGGCCAATCGTCCGACGTGATTCTCACTTTCATGAACCAGGGTGCGATCGACAAGCTGCTCTCGGCGAAGTTCAAGCTGGGAGCGGACGCCAGCGCGGCGGTGGGCACGCTAGGTGCCGGTGTCGGCGGCGGCACGACGGCCCAGTTCGGCGAGGACGTCTACGTTTTCGCCCAGAACGTCGGCCTCTATGGCGGGTTGGCCCTGGACGGTTCGGCCGTGCTGCCCCTGCCGGACTGGAACAAGGCCTTCTACGGTCAGGACCTGACGCCGGCCCAGATCCTCCAGCAGCGCGTGGTCATCGACACGCCCGGTGCAATGGCCTTGCGGCAAGCCCTGTCGAAGTTCTGATCAGCTCCGAGGGCGGCGGCCGAACAGGGCCGACACACCCTTTCTCGGAGTCGCTGGTTCGTCCGCGGCGACCTGCCGGTCGATGTACTTCTCGAGCGCGCGGCGAATTTTTTCCGGGTCGTCGACACCCGCCTGCCGCGCCTGCATCTCGACGAGAAGGTCAAGAGTCTCTGCGCCGCCCCAGGGCTCGACCGGGCGTCGCAGACGGGAGCCGATGGCTGCCGCCACCAGATTGTCGACGAACTGCTGGCCCATGGACTCGGGCGCTCCTGCGGCGTCCAGCAGGCTGGCGATGGCTCGCAAGATGCGCGCGCTGTCCCGTGCTCCCTCGACGGTGCTGAGGCCGGGTAGCCGTGTGAGGCTCAGGACCACGCGCTCGTTGGGCCCCAGGGAGCCGCGCAGACGCTTCGACAGTTCGGCCCGAAATGCCGCCTGAACCTCCTCCTGATCGCTCACTGCTGCTCCAGCGGGATCGGGCGAGCCACGATGCGGGAGGCTCTACCCGTCGTTTCTGGTCACGACACCGAATTCGAGGGCCGCATTGGTCAGGAAGCGGCCGGTATAGGGGGCGAAAGAGCGACCGACCAGGAGGGTGAAGGTGTCATCGCCCGTCGACCAGAGGATCACGTCGACCTTGCCGAGAAGGGTCCGTACCACAGTGCCGGGCTTGAACGCGCGCGGATGAAGATCGATCGGACATCCCGCGGCGAGAACATCGCGCACGCGAGGACCCGACACGACGAATCCGGCGAAGCGCTCGGTGACGTCGACGATCGCATGGAATGTGCCGGCCAGCGCGTGGCGCAGCGCATCGCCCAATGCGTCGGTCTCATCGGGCGAGCACAGCAGCAGCCCCTCGTCCGGGCCGAGCCAAAGAGCCGTGCGACCTTCGCTGGCGACGCTCGTCAGCGGCACGGTCGGAAGGGGATGGCCGATCACGCCACCGGCGGCAGCCACAACATCGTTGCCGCCACGCAGCAGGAGCTTGCCTCGACGCGGGAGTGCGTCGAGAGCAACGGGGTCCGGGCCGGGAACGCCCAATCCGAGGCCATTAGGCACCGGTGCGCGCTCAACCATTGAGGCGCGCTCCCTCGGGGTCGATGAACACCGGCGCAACGACACGCGCGGCGATGCGGCCTTGCGGTGTCGGGACGTAGACCGTCTCGCCCGTTCGGGCCTGGCCCCCTTTCACGAGGGCGAGGGCAATCGACCTGTCGAGCGCCGGACTGAAATAGCTCGACGTCACATGGCCCAGCATGGGGATCGGCGGGGTGCCTCCGGGCCGTTCCACGATCTGTGCTCCCTCATCGAGCACAGTCTTCGGCGACTCCGTCAGCAACCCGACGAGTTGCTTGCGGTCGGATCGCTGCATGTCGGCCCGCGCCAGACCGCGCTTGCCGATGAAATCGGGCTTCTGCTTCGACACGATCCACTGCATGCCGAGATCGAACGGCGTCACCGTGCCGTCCGTCTCCTGACCGACGATGATGTAGCCCTTCTCGGCGCGCATGACGTGCATCGCTTCGGTCCCGTAGGCGACCACGCCGTGCTTTTGTCCGGCGTCCCACAAGGCCTTCCACACCGGCGGACCGTAGCTCGCCGGCACGTTGACCTCGTAGCCCATCTCGCCCGTGAAGCTGATGCGGAAGATCCGGGCGGGCACGCCCGCGACGACGGCCTCTCGCATGGCGAGATGCGGAAAGGGGTCGGGACCGAGATCGACACCGGTGGTGACGTCGGCGAGAAGGGCGCGCGACACAGGACCCTGCAGCGCGATGACAGCCCACTGCTCGGTCACCGACGTGCAATAGACCTGCAGGTCCGGCCACTCGGTCTGCAGCCACTCTTCGAGCCAGGCGAGCACACGGGCGGCGCCGCCCGTCGTCGTCGTCATGTGGAACCGGTCGGGGGCCAAGCGCGTGGTGACCCCGTCATCGAAGATCATCCCGTCGTCGCGCAGCATGAGGCCGTAACGGCAGCGGCCGACCTCCAGCTTCGTCCAGGCGTTGCTGTAAACGCGATTGAGAAGCTCGGCCGCGTCCGGCCCCTGGAGGTCGATCTTGCCCAGCGTCGAGGCGTCGAACATGCCGACGGCGGCCCGCGTCTGCCGGCACTCGCGGCTGACGGCGGCGTGCATGTCTTCGCCGGCATGCGGGTAGTACCGGGCACGCTTCCACTGCCCGACATCCTCGAACACGGCCCCTTCCGCCACGTGCCAGTCGTGCATCGGCGTGACGCGGACGGGATCGAAGAGGTCGCCGCGATTGGCGCCGGCAAAGGCGCCGAAAGTCGTCGGCGTATAGGGCGGACGGAAGGTTGTGACGCCCAGCGAAGGAATGTTCGTGCCGAGTTGGGCGGCGACGATGCCGAGGGCGTTGACGTTCGACGTCTTGCCCTGGTCGGTGGCCATGCCGGTGGTCGTGTAGCGCTTCACATGCTCGACACTGGTGAAGCCTTCGCGGACGGCGAGCCCGAGATCCTTGGCCGTGACGTCGTTCTGCTGATCGACGAACGCCTTCTGCCTGGAAGGCGAGCCGACGCCCGGTACCCGCCAGACAGCACGGAGCGGCTCCAACGCGGGTTCCTGCGTGGAGGGCACATCGATCGAAGGTGCAGCGAACCCTGCATCTACAGCCGCCCGACGTCCGGCCTCGGCGCCGGAGTTCAGTGCACCCGCCAAGGTCAGATCGCCCGAACAGGCCCCGACCGATGTTTGGTTCTGGACAGCGGGTCCGGGAACAAACGCGGCCAGATCGGCGTCGTAGCGCACCTTTCCCCGCGACTGCGAATAGAGGTGGACCGTCGGGTTCCAGCCACCCGAAACGAGCAGCGTATCGCAGCGGATCGCGCGAGGCAGGCGGCCGTCGAGCCGTCTGTCGCTCTCCAGCCGCCCGACGTGAATACGGTTCACCCGTGAGCGACCGTCGGTCCCGACCACGGCGGAGCCGGCCAGAACCGGAAGGCCTGCCGCGCGTGCCTCGGTCGGCAAGGTTCCTTGTGGGTCGGGGCGCAGGTCCACGACAGCCTCGATGGCAGCACCCGCGGCGTGCAGATCGAGGGCCGTCGCATAGGCGCTGTCGTTGTTGGTGACGACCACCACTTTCGACCCTGGCAGCACGCCGTAGCGATTGACGTAGGCGCGCCCCGCACTCGCCAGCATGACGCCGGGCCGGTCGTTGTCGGCGAAGACGAGCGGCCGCTCGATGGCGCCGGTCGCCAGCACGACCTCCCGGGCTCGAACTCGCCACATGCGCTCGCGCGGCCGATTGCCCGAAGGTGCTGGAAGGTTGTCGGCCACGCGCTCGACGAGGCCCAGATAGTTGTGATCGCCGTAGGCGAAGCACGTCGTCCGCGTCAGGACCTGGACATCGGGGAGATCTGCCAGTTCTGCGGTGATGGCGGCCAGCCACTGCCCCGTGTCGCCGCCGACTGTGCCGAGACGCCCGCTCTCCGCGATCAGTGAGCCGCCCAACTCGACGTCACGCTCGCACAGGATGACGCGCGCACCGGCGCGGCCTGCTGCCAGTGCGGCCATGAGACCGGACGGTCCAGCGCCGACCACGAGGACGTCGCAATGGGTGTGGCGGTGCAGGTAGCGGTCCGGGTCTGGGGCGACCGGCGCCTTCCCGAGGCCGGCGGCGGCACGGATCTTCGGCTCGTAGACCGATTTCCACCAGGAAGCCGGCCACATGAAGGTCTTGTAGTAGAACCCCGCCGTGAGCAGCAGCGAGAAGAGGTCGTTCACCGCGCCGACGTCGAAAGCGAGCGACGGCCAACGGTTCTGGCTCTGCGCGGTCAGGCCGGCGTACAGCTCGACATCCGTCGCTCGGAGGTTGGGGTCGCTTCGGCCGCCCGGACGCTGCAGCTGGACGAGAGCGTTCGGCTCCTCGGCACCCGCCGTCGATATCCCGCGGGGCCGGTGATATTTGAAGCTGCGGCCGACGAAATGGACGCCGTTGGCCAGAAGTGCGGAGGCGAGCGTGTCCCCCGCACAGCCTTCGAGCGTGCGGCCATCGAAGCTGAAGCGGAGGGGGCGGGAGCGGTCGATCCGGCCGCCGGATGCCAGACGGAAGGGCTGCTGCATCAGAGCAAGTCCTTCGGCGGTTCGGCGCCCATCGGGTACACGGCAACGAACTGGTCGCTCACGGTATCGCGGACGGCGTTGAACCAGCGGCCACAGCCATGCGAGTGCACCCAGCGCTCGCGGTGGCGACCCTTGGGATTGGCGCGGGCGAACAGATAGTCGCCCCACTCGGCGTCGGTCGCTGTGGCCCCGTCGGGCCGCTTGATGTGCGCCTCGCCGCCACAGCGGAACTCGATCTCGGCGCGGGGGCCGCAGAAGGGACACTCGATCAAAAGCATCGGCCGAACCTCAGTGAGCCACGGCGGCGGCGGCGGCCTCGTCGATCAGACGGCCGGAGTGGAAGCGGTCGATCGTGAAGGGTGCCGCGATCGGGTGCGGCTCGTCGCGAGCAACTGTATGGGCGAAGACGTTGCCCGAGCCCGGCGTCGCCTTGAAGCCGCCGGTACCCCAGCCGCAGTTCACATAGAGACCCTGCACGGATGTCTTGGAGAGGATCGGCGAGCGGTCGGCCGTGATGTCGACGATGCCGCCCCACTGGCGCAGCATGCGCATCCGCGAGAACTGCGGGAAAAGCTCGCAGATGGCTTCGAGCGTGTGCTCCAGAATCTGGAAGCTGCCGCGCTGGCTGTAGGAGTTGTACTGGTCCGAGCCGGCGCCGATCACCAACTCGCCCTTGTCGGACTGGCTGATGTAGGCGTGGATGGTGTTCGACATCACCACGCAGGGAAAGCACGGCTTCACGGGCTCGGAGACGAGTGCCTGCAGCACCGTGCTCTCGAGCGGCATCCGGATCCCTGCCGTCTCCATCACCACGCTGGTATGGCCGGCGGCGACGACGGCCACCTTTGCCGCCTTGATGAAACCCTTCGCGGTCTCGACACCAACGACGCGGTCACCGTCGCGCCGGATCGACGTCACTTCGCAGTTCTGGACGATGTCCACACCCAGCGCATCGGCGGCACGGGCGAAGCCCCAGGCGACCGCATCGTGCCGGGCGGTGCCGCCGCGTCGCTGCAATGCGGCCCCCAGCACCGGATAGCGAAGGCCGTCTAGCCGGAGCGGCGGACAGAACTCCTTGGCCTGCTCGGGTGTTAGCCACTCGTTGTCCACGCCGTTCAGCCGGTTGGCATAGATGTGCCGCTGCGCGACCTGCACGTCGTGGACCGTGTGGGCCAGCATCATCACGCCGCGCGGGCTGAACATGACGTTGTAGTTCAGATCTTGGGCGAGGCCTTCCCACAGCTTCAGCGCGTGGTCGTAGAGGGCCGCACTCTCGTCGTAGAGATAGTTGGAGCGGCAGATCGTGGTATTGCGGCCGGTGTTGCCGCCGCCGAGCCAGCCGCGCTCGATCACGGCGACGTTCGTGATGCCGTGCTCCTTGGCGAGATAGTAGGCGGTCGCGAGTCCGTGCCCTCCTGCGCCGACCACGACGACGTCGTAGGCCGGCTTCGGCTCGGGGCTGCGCCATTGCCGCTGCCATCCCGCATGACCGCTCAGTGCGTTGCGGGCGAGGGAGAAGATCGAGAAGCGCTGCATCGGGGCTCGGTCTGGCTCCAGGCGGACACGTGGCTGCACCGCCGTCGCGGTAGCGTCCTAGCCTATGGGGGCGCGGTGACTTGCCCGCAAGCGACAGATGTCGCCGCAGGCGTCGGTGTCGCAACAAGCCCCTTCTCCCGACAGCCGCGGACCCGCTATTCTGATCGCGACATCGGACTGACGGTTCGCTGTCCACGATCAGGGATCGCCGGGATGAGCGACGCAAACGGACAAGCAGTCGGCACCGAGTGCTATCTGTTCGTGCTCGTTCCGAATTTCTCGATGATCGCATTCGCCACGGCCCTGGAACCGCTTCGCCTCGCTAACCGGACCGTTGGGCGGTCGATCTACAGCTGGAAGATCGTCTCCAAGGACGGCGGGCCGGTCGCCGCCAGCAACGGCGTGGCGGTGGCAGCCGACGGCGGCCTCGGCGATTTCCAGCCCGAGCGGCTGTCGCCCATGCCGGCAGTCGTCCTCTGTAGCGGTCTGAAAGGGGAGCGTTACCAGGACCGCGAGATGCTGGCGTGGCTCCGGCGCTGCGATCGCCGCGGGGCCGAGATCGGTGCCCTGTGCACGGGTGCCCACATCCTCGCCCGGGCCGGCCTTCTGACGGACCATCGCTGCACCATCCACTGGGAGAACCTGCCGGGGTTCGTCGAGGATTTTCCGGACGTCCCGGTCACCTCCGACCTCTACGAGATCGACCGGAAGCGCTTCACCTGCTCGGGCGGCACCGCATCGCTCGACCTGATGCTGCACAAGATCGCTCTGTCCCATGGCAGCGATCTCGCGGCCAAGGTGTCCGACCTCTGTCTCGCCGAACGGATGCGGGGTCCGGAAGATCGGCAACGCATGCCCCTTCGCGTGCGGCTGGGCGTGCACCATCCGAAGCTCATCAGTGCGGTCGAACTGATCGAATCCAACATCGAAGAGCCGATGAGCCAGGAGCGGCTCGCGCAGCGCATCGGCCTCTCTCGGCGGCAGCTCGAACGGCTCTTCCGCCGTCATCTGAGCCGTACACCGGCACAGTACTATCTGGAGACCCGGTTGGAGCGGGCCCGGAACCTGCTCTACCAGACCGATCTGCCGGTCATGAGCGTGGCCTGCGCGTGCGGGTTCGTCTCGGCCTCGCACTTCTCGACCTGCTACCGCCAGATGTTCGGCAAGACGCCCCGGGCGGAGCGAACTAAGGCGGCGTGAGCTCGGCCAGCGGCCAGCGGGCCCGAGCCGGGACGCGCTGATCGTCTCCTCCTCCGCCGCGCAGCCGTTCGATACCCGCCCAGGCGACCATCACCGCGTTGTCGGAGCACAGTGCGGCTGGAGGGACGACAAGGTCGAAGCCGTCGTCGGCTGCCACGGTTTGCAACCGTTGACGGAGGGTCTCGTTGGCGGCCACGCCACCAGCGACCACGAGACGCCGGGGCATCTTCGTTTGCGGGCTGAACATCGCGAAAGCGTGTCGCGTCCGGTCGGTGAGACAATCCGCAACGGCTGCCTGAAACGACGCGCACATGTCGGCCATCGTCTGCTCGGCGACGGCAGCCGATCCGAGACCGAGGATCTGTTGCCTCACCGCGGTCTTGAGGCCGGAGAACGAAAAGTCGCAGCCGGGCTGACGGAGCAGCGGGCGCGGCAGGTCGAAGCGGCGCGGATCGCCGCCGGCGGCCGCTTGCTCGACACGAGGTCCGCCCGGATAGCCGAGGCCCAGCATCTTGGCGACCTTGTCGAACGCCTCGCCCAGCGCATCGTCGATTGTCGTGCCGAGCAGGGTGTAGCGGCCGACGCCTTCGACGGCGACGAACTGGCTGTGCCCGCCGGAGACGAGAAGAAGCAGGTAGGGAAAGTCGATGTCTCTCAACAGACGGGCCGTCAGCGCGTGGGCTTCGAGGTGATTCACGGCGACGAAGGGAAGGCCGTGAACGAGAGCCAGCGTCTTGCCGGTGAGCAGGCCGACCATGAGGCCGCCGATCAACCCGGGACCTGCGGTCGCAGCGACGCCGGAAAGGTCCCCAAGGCCGACACCTGCGCTGTTCAGCGCCTCGGCGATCAGACGGTCCAGCTTCTCGACATGGGCCCGGGCTGCTATCTCGGGCACCACACCGCCATAGGGCGCGTGCTCGACCAGCTGTGAGAACAGCGGAGCCGCCAGCACGGTGCGGTCGCCGCGGACCAATGCCGCCGCGGTCTCGTCGCAACTTGTCTCGATCCCGAGGACGATACCTTGTCCCTGCATCACCCACTCCGGATCGGCACGCGGGGCTCACCGCTGGCCTTGGCCCAGGCTCGCATGGTCGCCGAGGCTCTGGGCGCCGTCGAACCGTCCCTGACGATCGCCGATGCCGTCGAGATCGTCGTGATCAAGACGACCGGCGACCATGTTCTTGATCGCCCCCTGGCCGAAATCGGCGGCAAGGGCCTGTTCACCAAGGAGATCGAGGATGGTCTGCTGGACCACTCGATCGACCTTGCAGTGCACTCGATGAAGGATGTGCCGACCTTCCTGCCGGACGGGCTGGTCATCGCTGCGATGCTCCCGCGCGCCGATCCGCGCGACGCCCTGATAGCACCCGGCCTCGGCAGCCTCGCCGAGATCCCTATGGGAGCGACCGTCGGCACGGCTTCGTTGCGGCGGGCGGCGCAACTGCTCGCCGTGCGACCGGACCTGAAGGTGACATCCTTGCGCGGAAACGTGCAGACGAGGCTGCGCAAAGTCAACGCAGGCGAGGTTTCGGCCACGTTCCTCGCCAAGGCCGGGCTCGACCGGCTCGGGCTGGTCGACGTTCCGGCGACGCCTATCGACCCGAAAGAGATGCTTCCAGCCGTTGCGCAGGGTGCCGTCGGGATCGAGTGCCGCCAGGACAACGCGGCCGTCATGAGCCTCCTGCAGCGGATCGACCACGCCGAAACCCACTGCCGTGTGCTGGCCGAGCGCGCCCTGCTGACGGCACTCGACGGCTCGTGCCGGACCCCCATCGCTGCCTTGGCCGTGCTCAAAGGCGATGACCTTCTTCTCGACGGTTTGGCCGCACGACCGGACGGGACCGAGATCCAGCGTACCGAGCGGCGCGGATCGAAGTCATCGGCCGTCCAGATGGGGCGCGACGCTGGCGAGGAGTTGCGGGCCCGGCTCGGACCGGACTTCTTCACGGCGTAGCGTCGGCCGTGCTCGTCCTGGTCACCCGACCGCGCGAGCAGAGTGCGGACACGGTCGAGGCGCTGGAAGCGCTCGGGCACGAGGCTCTCGTCGACCCCCTGCTCGCCATCCGACCCTTGGATCCGGGTCCGATCGACTTCGACCCAGCCGATGCGGTGATCGTCACCAGCGCCAATGCCGTGCAGGCGCTGAGGGCCGTGCCCCCTTCCCTACCGATCTATGCAGTGGGCGAGTCGACGGCAGCCGCAGTCCGTTCGAAGGTGGGTAACGCCGTTCGAGTCGGCCCGGGGGATGGGTCGGGCCTGGCGGAGACCATCATCGAAGCACGGCAAGCGACGGGCGGCCCGCATTCCGTGCTGCACCTCCGCGGTGCTGCGGTCGCTGCTGATCTCGAAACGAGGTTGACGGCTGCCGGCCTGAGATATCGGTCTGTCGTGGTCTACGAGGCCGTCACGGCCGACGCCCTCGCGCCATCCACCGTCAACGCCATGCGCGGACGACAGCTTGGAGCGGTGCTGCTGTTTTCGCCGCGCACGGCGCGGACTTTTGCCGACCTCGTCATTGCCGCCGATCTCGGCGGAGCACTCGACGGGGTCGACGCCCTCTGTCTCAGCGACAATGTCGCCGCCGCGGTCCGAGACCTACGCTGGCGCAGCGTTCGCGTAGCACCCACACGCGACCAAACGGCACTCATACGCTGCCTTGCACCTGCGCTGGCAGCCATGGTACCGCCGCCACGGGATGGAGGAGCCTGAGCCTCGGGGCGTTCGATCCTTCGATCCGTCGGAGCCCGGGAAACGGGGCCGGTCATGGGAGGGGGTCGAGATGTCGCGTGCGGGACTCACAGGTCCAGCGCCAGAGCCAGATCCGGCAAGCTATCCTCTCCGACCGACGCGGACGGCGAGACCAGCACCAGTACTCCAGCAACCGGGCACGCACCGATGAGCGAAACGACGTCATCCGAGGCCGGCCGCCAGCAGCCGGTCAGGAACGATCCGGCGCCTGCGCCACAGCCTCCGGCGCGGAGCGGAGGGGGTTGGGCGCCAGGTGCCCTCGCCGGACTCATCGGCGGCGGCGCCATCGCCGCACTCGGCACCTATTATACGACCGAGGCGCAGAAGGCCGCCGATCCGACCTCCCGCGTGGTCGCCGTCGAGCAGCGCGTGGCCGGTACCGAAAAGACGCTGGGTGACCTCGCGGCGCTGACGGGGCGGCTGACGGCCCAGGACGAGGCGATCAGCGGCCTGCGCGGAGCGCTCGATACGACGCAGAAGCGGATCGAGTCGTTCGCGGCCGACGTGGCCGCACTCCAGAGGTCGGTCACCGATACCGACAAGACAGCCCAGGCTTCGTCTCAGGCCGTCACCGGGATCCAGACCAGTCTCAGCTCGCTGATGTCCGAGCTCGGTGGACTGACGAGCAAGGTTCAGCCGCTGATCGGTATGGACGCCGAGTCCATGAAGGACGTGGTGTCGCGACAGAAGTTGCTGGAGCAACGCGAAGACAAGCTGACCGACGACCTCGGTGCCGCGCAGAAGGAGCTCAGCACGATCGTCGCGCAACTCGGCAACGATACCGGTGCGCTGCGGGTGTCGCTCGGCGACCTCACCAAGCGCATCGATGGTTTGGCGGCGCAGCAGGAGGCGCTCGCGTCTGCAGAGAAGCGGGTAGCGGACGTCGAGACTGCCATCGCGGCCCACGACAAGAAGCTGGCCGCCGTCGAGGAGGCCGCGGCAGCGGCCCAAAAGCAGGCAGCCCAGGTACAGTCCGCCGTCGACGAGAGTGCCGGCAGTCTGAAGAGCCTGCTCGACCAGAAGGTCGGCGACCTCCAGGGAACGCTGAACCAGAAGGTCGGCGATCTCCAGGGAGCGATCGAACAGAAGGCGACCGACCTCAGTGGCCAGATCACCGCGGCGACGGTCGGCAAGCAGAACACGGCCGGGCTGGCACTCGCCGTGCAGGAGCTGCGGGACGCGCTCGACACCGGCAAGCCTTTCGCGACCAGCCTCGACCTCGTGAAGCAGCTGAGCGGCGGCGATGCCGAGATCGAACCGCTGGTCGCCAAGCTAGAGCCCATGGCGACGACGGGCGCACCGTCGCTGGCAGTCCTTGCCGAGCATCTCGACACCGTAATGGCCGAGGTCTCCGCCAAGCCGGCGCAGCAGGGTTCTGCACCAGCCGAGGAGCCTGCGGGCGACGACTGGATGTCGAACACCCTACGCAATCTCGGCACGCTGACGGCACTCCCGGCCGGCAACCCGTCCGAAGTGTCCGCCGTCGCGACAGCCAAGCGTGCCGTGGCCGGCAACGATCTGCAGGGTGCCGTGACGGCCCTGAAGCCCGTCGCCGATGCGGGCTATCCCGCAGCCCAGGCATGGATCGCCGAGGCCCAGGCCCGGCTCGACGCCAAGGCCGGCGTCGATGCGCTCAACGAACGTGTCAAGGCCATGCTTACGGCCAAGAGCTGACCCCAGGGAGCTGACCTACGATGTTTCGTCTCATCATCTTCCTGGTCGTCGCGGCTCTCCTGGCCCTTGGCGCCCATTGGATCGTCGAGCACCCGGACGTCATCCACCTGGAGGTCCAGGGCCAACCACTGAAGATCCACCACACCGTGGCCATCGTCGCGGCGATAGCGATCGGTGCCGTCGTGCTCTACGAGCTGTTCCGCGTGCTGCGCTGGCTGCCCGAGCGCATCCGCTCCAGCCGCCAGTCCTCGCAGAAGATACGCGGGCTGCAGGAGCTGGCCGACGGCCTCGTGGCCGTCGCTGCAGGCGATCTCGGCTCGGCCAAGGCGCACCACCGGACGGCCGAGAAGCTCCTGCCGAACACGGGTGCGGTGACGTTCCTCTCGGCCCAGACGGCACAGCTCGAGGGCAAGGAGGATGTGGCGCATCTGAAATTCCATCAGATGCTCCGGACCCAGGACACCGAGCTTCTGGGCCTGCGCGGTCTGCTCGCACAGAGCATGAAGACCGGCGATCAGAAGGAGGCGCTTGAGCTGGCGCGCCGGGCCTACCGGCGCAACCCCTCGGTTCCCTGGGTGCTCACGACCCTGTTCGAGCTGCTGGCGCGGGACGAGCAATGGAACGAGGCGCTGGGTATCGTCAGCGAGATGGGCAATCGCGGCGTCATCAGCGACGCGGAGATGAAGCGGCGCCGCGCCATCCTGTACCACATGGCGGCCAAGAAGGCGCTGGCCGAGGATCGTATCGACGAGGCACTCTCGCAGGAGCGCAAGGCGGTGGCCAACGGCCCGGCCTTCGTTCCGGCGGTGGTGACCGCTGCCGATCTCTCCGTGCGTCAGGGTCGCCGTCGCAATGCGGCGAAGATGATCGAGGATGCATGGCGGGTCGCCCCGCACCCGGATCTCGCCAAGGCCTTTGCCCGCCTCGAGGACAAGGAGACGCCGGCGCAGCGTGTCCAGCGGTTCCAGTTCCGGCTGTCGGGCCTGCAGGCCAACAATCTGGAGACGCATGTCGCCCTGGCGGACCTTGCCCTACAGGCCCGTGACTTCGATCTGGCGAGGGCGGAACTGGAGAAGGCCATGTCGCTGGAGCCGACGGCCCGCGTCTACCGGATGATGGCCGATCTCGAGCGGGCCCAGGGCAATGCGGCCAAGGCGCAGGATTGGCTGTCGCGAGCGCTCGATGCACCGCCGGATCGTGCGTGGATCTGCGAGGATACGAACGAGGTGCTGTCGGAGTGGGCGCCGTTCGGCTCCGGCGGTCGATTCGACTCGGTGCAGTGGGCGCAGCCAATGCGGGTCGCGACCTACATGAACGCCGACGCGGACTCGTTTCTGGCGGGCGAGGCCGAGACGGTCGACGTGTCGCCGAAGCCAGCGCAGGGCACACAAGGTGCTCCGGCACCCGCCTAGGTCGGGCGTTCGAAAGCTTGCCATCGAAGCGCGGGCCGGTGTAGTCAGCCCGCGTCGCCGCAGTAGCTCAGTTGGTAGAGCAACGCATTCGTAATGCGTGGGTCGGGGGTTCAAGTCCCTCCTGCGGCACCAAGTTCAAACATTCGGCCGCCACCGCGAGGCAGGTTCCGCCATATCGTAGTCTGGGGAAGCAGCGCCCGCGGCCGGAACTCCACGACGGCGGCCTCCTTGGTTTGGCTGACAACGGAGCTGCGCCGTCGTGCTGGCCTCAGCAGCAGGAACGTTCTTGGCTTGCGCCGCGAGCGACGGTCTTAACGCTCAGGTCTTAGCAGGCTCGGTCTTGACGGCCGCCGGCTGTCGCTCCTGGGCTCACGAATCGATCGCCTGGCGGTCGATGGTCGGGAACGCCAGCGTGGTCTGCCGGTCCTGCGATATCTCGCAGCCGGGTTGACGCGAAGAGTGATGCCGCTATTGCGACGAGGGGGAGTTTGGCCCCCCCGACCGTAACCGACGCTTGGATTGCTCCCGCAATCGCAAGGTGTTCAAGGCAGAGACAGAGAAGATCCTTGAGCTGCACCGGAAGCGTCTGCTCAGGGTGATCGGGCTCATCGGCGAGGACAACGTCAAACCCGCACTCGACACTGTCCTCAAGGTCCTCATCCGGAATGGCGAACGCTAGAGCATTTTCACGCTGGGCGTGGATAGCCTGAGTTGGCGATGAAGTTGGCGCATTCGGTAGGCGGGAAGAGATCGAGGAGCCGGCCGATGGCGTTCCACAGCCCGTCGACGGTGCGTTCGGCGGCCTTGCGCAGGAGGGCCTTGAGCTTGGCGAAGGCCTGCTCGATCGGATTGAGGTCGGGCGAGTAGGGCGGCAGATAACGGAGTTCGGCCCCGCGGGCCTCGATGGCCTCCCGAATGCCGGCGACTTTGTGCGCGGGCAGGTTGTCCATGACCACGATGTCGCCGGGCCGCAGCTCAGGGGCCAACATCTGCTCGATCCAGGCCCGGAAGATGACACCGTTCATCGCCCCGTCGGTGACGTAGGGGGCGACGAAGCCGCGGGCGGTGAGGCCGCCGACGAAGGTGGTGGACTTCCAGTGTCCGTGAGGTACGGGCCCGTCCACGCGTTGCCCGCGCGGGCCGCGGCCATAGCGCCGGGCCATGTTGGTGGCGGCTCCGGTCTCGTCGACAAAGACGAGGCGTTCCGGGTTCAGCCTACGCTGCCCGGCGCGCCAGTCGGCTCGCCCCGCGGCGATGTCGGGCCGGTCCTGCTCCTGCGCCGTACGCGTCCGGCGAGGACCGCGGTGAAGCAGCGCTGAGGTCGTGGCTCAGTCTGCTGTTCTGATCGTGGTAGCGCCGTTCCACCGCCAAGGCAGAAGCTGGTCGATGCTCCTGGCGGGATGGTCGGGAAGCCGGGCGAGGACGTCGGCGAGCCATGCCTGTGGATCGACGCAGTTGAGCTTGGCGGTTTCGATCAGGGTGTAGATCGCAGCGGCGCGCTCGCCACCACGGTCGGAGCCGGCGAACGTCCAGTTGTGCCGGCCGACGGCGACACCGCGCAGGGCGCGCTCGGCCGCGTTGTTGGTCAGGCAGATCCGGCCGTCGTTCATGAAGCGGGTGAGCGTGGCCCAACGCTTGGTCGTGTAGGCGATGGCCTTGCCGACCTCCGACCGTCGCGAGAGCCGCTCCTGCTGCTGTCGAAGCCAGGGCTCCAGTTCGGCCAGGATCGGCGCCGAGAACTCTGCACGTGCTGCCAGGCGAGCCTCGGCCGGCAGGCCGGTGATGTCGCGCTCGATGGCGAACAGTCGGTCGATGCGTTGCACCGCCTCGCTCGCGATCGGGGCTTTGGCGACCGCGGCGAGTTCGAAGAGCTTGCGGCGGGCATGGGCCCAGCAGGCGGCTTCGAGGATTGGCCCGGGCTGCCGACCGGGCTCGTAGAGGCGGTTGAACCCGGCATAGGCGTCGGCCTGCATGATCCCGGCGAAGCCGGCGAGGTGCCGCTCGGGATGCTGGCCCTGGCGGTCGGGCGAGTAGAAGAACGCCGCCGCCGGAGGTGCCGGACCCGCGAACGGCCGGTCGTCGCGGACATATGCCCATAATCGCCCGGTCCTGGTTCTCTCCTTCGCCAGCACGGGCACGGTGGTGTCGTCGGCGTGGATCCGTTCGGCCGCGAACACGTGGGTGCGGATCGCCTCGACCAGCGGCATCAGGCTGGCGGCAGCGGCACCGACCCAATCGGCAAGGGTGCTGACGTCGATCCCCACGCCTTCACCGGCATAGATCGCGCTTTGTCGGGTGAGCGGCAGGTGCTGGCCGTACTTGGCCGCCAGGACCAGGGCGAGCAGATGCGGTCCGGCACGGCCGCGGGCGATCGGGTGGGAGGGAGCCGGTGGCTGGTTGACCGTCTCACAACGGCGGCAGGAGACCTTCTCCCGCACATGCACGACGACTTTCCAGCGCCGTGGCACGCATTCCAGGGTCTCGGTGACGTCCTCCCCGAGCTTGCGGACCGGACCACCGCATCTGGGGCAGGCACAGGGTGCGGCGTAGAGGATCCGTTCGCGTGGCAAGTGCTCGGGCAAGGGGCGACGTGCCGGCCTGCGCGTGCCCTCCCCCCGGAATGGCCGATCGGCGGCCGAGGCAGTGATCTCGGCCGCGACTTCTGTCTCGGCCTCGGTCTCCTCGAGCTCGCTCAGCTGCAGCTCGAGCTGGGCGACGATCCTCGCCCCGCGCTCGGAGGACTGGCCGAACTGCTCGCGCCGGGCCTTGGCGAGGAGCAGCTTCAGGCGCTCGATCTCCAGCCTGGCGCCGGAGACCTGGGCCTCGGCCGCCAGGCGCGAGGCACGCTCCGCGAGGATCATCGCGTGCGCCGCGGCGAGCTCATCGGGTAAGGCGTCGAAGTTCTGCACGCCACAAGTCAAGCAGATCGGCCGATCCTGTCAGTAACCAGCAGAACAGCCGAGTCAAAAGGCCGCAGATCTCGCTCTCACCCGGCCAGTTCCGGCCGCCAGGTCCGCTGTGGCATCCGCCAGTCGATCCCTTCCAGCAGGTAGCCGAGCTGTGCCGGACTGATGGTCACCGCACCGTCCGCTGGCGAGGGCCAGATGAAGCGCCCGCGCTCCAACCGCTTGCTGAACAGGCACATGCCCTGCCCATCGTGCCAGAGCACCTTGATCAGCCCGCCACGCTTGCCGCGAAAGACGAACAGATGCCCGCCGTGCGGATCGAACCGCAGGACCTCCTGCACCTGGAGAGCCAAGCCGTCGAAGCCCTTGCGCATGTCGGTGTGTCCGGCCGCCAGCCAGACCCGCGTACCCGGTGGGAGCGTGATCACCGCCGCCGGCGGGGCGCCAGCACCGCACCAATCGCCGCCGCCACGGCCGCCGGATCGACCATGCCCTTGATCCTGACCTTGGTCCCGCCGCGCAGCGCGATCTCGATCGAGCCTGTCGGCGATGCGGACGACAGGGGCGGTGATCCGCTCCGCTCCTCCACCGTCGAGGCCCTCGCGGGGGCGATCTCGACCGGCAGCAGCCGCGCCGGCTCGACGGACGGTGTCCCCGCTGCCGCGAACCGCCGCCGCCATTTGAACAGCTGGTTCGTGTTCAGGTCGTAGCGACGCGCCACGCTCGACACCGACGCCCCGGGCTCGGCCAGAGCCGCAACGACCTCCCGCTTCAGCTCCTCCGGCCAGCGACGACGCTTGCCACCCGCTTGCTTGGTGTCCGCTAAAAGCGAAGCGGACGCTTCCCGGTCGCCATGGTCCATGCCCCACAGTCTGAACGACCGCGCTCAGCACAAGAAGGCGGCCGTCACCGGACGGGTACCCTGCGCCCGGAGCGACTTTTTTTCAGCGTCAGGCCGAGCCGGGCGATGGTCCGGTGCATCAGCCCGAGGCTGGCGCTCACCCCGTGTGTCGCCAGCAGCCAGGCCCGCAGCTCGTTCAGGGTGACGTCGGGGCGCAGCACCACCTCGGCCGCAATCGCGTCGTGATGGACCGACAGCTTCAGCGCCTGATGATTGCGCTGCGCCCGCGCCTCCGTCTCGCCCGTCGCCGCCCGGCGCGCCTCGGCCTTGTAGATGTACGACACGCTGACCTGGAACAGCCGCGCCGCGTCCCGGGCCGGCATCCCGCCGTCCATCGCCGCCAGCACCCGGCTCCGTAGATCCGTCGAGTAGCTCTGCCCCGAACGCCACGCCATCACACCATCCCAGCTCACGCCAACCGAGAAGCGTGAATCACATACTACGAACTGTGGGAATCGGGAAAAGATTCCGGTTAGACCGAATCCGCTCTAGCTGAAAGTTCGGCAGCTTAGGCATGAGGGCATTAGGCGCTGGAGCCGCCTCGGGCGTCTATCGATACACGGCGTCGACGCCGGACCGGATCGGCCGCTCCTTGGTCGATAGTCGAGCGCGGTCAGCGCACCGCTCCCGAGGAGTTCTGGGCAACCGTCGACTTGGACGCTCTTGATCTCGGCAGTCAGCCGGCCGAGTGGCAGTCCTTCTACGACTCGTTGCGACCGCATTCTGCGCCCGGCGGCAAGACCTCGATCGACCGCATCTGCGAACTGCTGCCAAGACGCCGCTCGTCGAGTGGGTCTGGGATGCCCACGACTCCCGCCGCGAGCCGATCCGCATCCAGGACTGCCACCGGGACACCACCCTCGCGCGAATGAAACAAGTACTTCAGACACCGCAACTCAATCAGATGTTAGTCGATCTTGTGCCCAATCCGTATATCTCGCTTGCCTACCCTGTTCGATAACTGCCAATTGAGCATACCAACCTACTTAGATAAGGACCGTTCTACAAGCTACGGTCTCCTTTGACTGCGGCGGGGACGTGTATCCCCTGCGGCATACCGGGCGCAGAGTGTCCGTGCGGGAAGGCACCACCTTGTTGAAGGTGGATTGACCTTGGTTGCAGAGTCGCATTGGAGCGCTTTGACCGCCCGAGGCGTTAGGCAGTGGTCACGTGCAGCGGAGCACTACCGATGACCAACGCCACATTCCAGCCAACGGACACTGTCCAGCCAACAGTCAGCGTCGAGGAACCGACTTCCGCATCGTCGAGCGGTTCGCTGCTCCTCAAGATGCTGCCCTACATCGTGATGATCGCGGCTGCCGTGTTCGGCGTCGCCTACACCGATCTGGCACCGCAGTCGGCGCGCAGCACGTGGCGACTCCTCGCCGTCCTCTACGCGCTCATCGCCGTCGCGCATGTGTTCTGGTACGACGGCGAGGAAAAGATGAAGCGCGCCGGCATCCAGGCCATCCATTGGGGTGCCGTGATCTGGGCCATGTTCATCATGAACGGGCGCATGGTCGAGCGTCTCGTCAGCGACGACGTCGCCGGGATCGTCCTTCTCCAGTTGTTGGCCCTCGCCACGTTGCTCGACGGGCTCTATGTCGACTGGCGGCTCAGCATCGTCGGCGTCGTGCTGATGCTGGGTGCGGGCGTGCTGGCGTTCCTCGACCAGGCGGCACTCACCATCGCGATCGTCGGCATCGCCGCCGTCGTCGCGGTGTTCTTCCTGCGGAAGCTCACGCATTAGCGCGGCAAGCGGTGGCGCCAAGTCCAGGCGCTGCCGCCAGGAGCCCGACGGCAAGAAGCAGGGCCCGAAGCCGAATAACGTGCTTGGTACCTCGCCGGTCCAGGCCGGTGTGGCGCAAAACCGTGTCCGATCCTTGCACGTCTCGCTGCTGCCGAAGCTGGGGCGGACGACATCTTGGCTCGACGCTCGCGGCTGCGGTTGCTCTCGAGTCCGTCGAAGGCGGTTGAAGGCCGAACGGCGCTCGCAATCCGATACTCGTCATGGTCTGTCGCGGCCAGGAAACTCCGGGCCCGCGATGCGCCTGACGGCAACGTGATGCACATGGTTCGCCTGCGCGGCCGTTCCCACTCGGACAGGTCGGCGACTACCCGACGGTCGTGCGGGGAGCGGGCTCCATGGCCCACTCCGCCTTTCCCGGAGGATCGGCGCCATGCTCATCGACAAGAGGCCCGCCACAGGATCACCGAAGCACGGGTCGCGGCCGGCTGGCCTCGGCCAATCTCGGCCCGAAAACGGGATTCTGGCTGCCATGACGAGGTGCGATTTCCAGGCGGTTGCTCCTTCGCTGCGCACGGTGGACCTCTCACGGGGGGCAATGCTGGTCGAGCCTGGAGTACCGCTCGACCATGTCTGGTTTCCTCATGACTGCGTCGTCTCGTTGGCGACGGTGCTGTCCGACGGCACAGCCGCCGACGCGGCCATCATGGGGCGTGAAGGGATGGTCGGGTTCATGTCGGCCTTGGGGAACGGCCAGGGCCTCGGCTGCTGTGTGGCGAGGATCGGCGGAAAGGCATCACGGCTCGATCGCCAGCGGTTTCTCGAGCTGATCGACACCCGCTCGAGCCTGCGCTCGCTCTGCCTGCGCTATGCCGGCGCCTTCCTGGCGCAGGTTCTCCAGTCAGTCGCCTGCAACGCGCACCATCCCGTCGAGGCACGACTCGCCCGCTGCCTGCTGGCGCTGCAGGACCGCGCCAGCCGGGACGATCTGCCGGTCACGCACGACTTCCTGGCCCACATGCTGGGCAACAACCGCTCGACGATCACGCAGACGGCGCGCCTGCTTCAGGAGCAGGGGCTCATCGACCAGCGGCGCGGTGTCCTCGCGATCCGTCATCGTGCCGGCCTCGAGGCGGCGGCATGTGAGTGCTACCGGACCACGCGGGACAAGCTCGCCGATCTGCTGCTCCCCCCATCACATATTTCTACCGGACTGTCGGCAAGCCGACAGACAGGCTTGGCGCGGGCCGGCTAGAGCCCTGACCGTCACGCCTGGGGTACAGCCGCGTTAGACGCCGCGCGACGCTTCTTCGAGAAGAACATACATTGCTTCCAGGGTTTCGCCCTCGTTTTCGCTCGTCCTGCTTTCGTTCTGTTAACGTGAATTAAGATTATCCTACTCTGTTTTTTTCGGAACATTTGGTCGATCGTTGTTTTTCTGGTGTGGAACGCGACAGCGCGTTTCATCTTCACCATCATGATGAAGGGAACCAGTATGCGTACTTCAGCTCTTCTGGGAGCGGCGGCTTTGGCACTGGCCTGCGGGCCCGCACTGGCGCAGTCCGACAGCAACAGCAAGTCGCAGACGAACAGCCAGGGCATGCAACAGCAGGCTGCGAATCAATCGGATTAGCAGAGCAGCCAGCAGATGCGGGCGATGACGCAGCAGAAACTGCGCAGCGATCTCGAGAAAGCCGGCTTCAGCAACGTCAACGTGTTGGACGCGGCCTACCTCGTGCAGGCCCAGACCTCGGACGGTAACCGGGTCATGATGTTCATCAACCCGCCGTCGATGGGCAATGCCGGCGCTGGGTCGAGCGGCTCCTCGTCGTCGGGCAGCTCGACCTCCGGCTCGGGCAGCAGCGGCACCAGCACGTCCGGCGGCTGAACCCAAACCCTTCCCGGGTATTCCCGGGAAGGGTTTCACCTCCGCCACCAGACTTCGTCGAGGAGAACACCAGATGAAGCCGATCAATCTCTCCGCCATTGCGCTCGCAGCCCTGCTCGGCACGCCTGCGCTGGCGCAGAACGCCCAGAACCAGGCCGAGCAGGGTCAGCCGCAGGGCGCCGATATCCAGGTCCAACAACCGGCGCCTGAGGTCACCGTCGAGCAGCCGGCCCCGGACATCCAGGTCCAGCAGCCACAACCCCAGGTGACGGTGGAGCAGCCACAGCCCGAGGTGACCGTCCAGCAGCCCAAGCCGCAGGTCACGGTGGAGCAGGCGCAGCCGGATGTGACGGTCGAGCAGCCGAAGCCTGAAGTGACCGTGCAGCAGGAGGGCCAGCCGGAAGTTACAGTCCAGCAGCAGGGGCAAGCCGACGTCAACGTGACGGAGCCCGGTCAGGCTACCGCCGATCAGGCGCAGCAGCCGGGGTCGCAGAACGCCGATGCGGGCACGTCTGCGGATCAGAACGTCGTTGCGAATCCGATCTACGGCATGACCGGCCAGGAACTCGTCGGGCAGACCGTATACGGCGCCAATGGCGAGAACGTCGGTGAGATCGACAATGTCGTCGTCGGTCGGAACTCCAACCAGGGTCCCGCGGCCATCATCGGGGTCGGCGGCTTCCTCGGTATCGGTGAGCGCGATGTGGCGATCCCGCTGGACCGCCTGCAGCTCCAGGGTGACCGTGTGACGACCTCGCTCACCCGTGACCAGATCGGCGGCATGCGCGCCTATGATGCCAACGGTTGGGACACTTGGGACCAGAACCGGCCGTTCAACGAAGCGATGAACCGCTGAGCATGGGTCTCAGCGACAGGTTCCAGGCGGTCGTGCAGTCGTTGCACGACCGCCTGGAGGCGTGGCGGGCCGGATTGGCGCAGGGCCAGTCCACGGACGGACTTGAGCGTCTGCGCAACCTGCTGCTGCGTCTTCGCGCCACGCTCTGGTTGTTGCCGGCGGTGATCAGCGTGTTGGCCTTCTTCCTGGCCTTCGTCCTGCTCCGGCTCACGCCGGCGATCGCCGCAAACACCATCGGCAACAATTGGTGGCTGTTCAGCGGCGATGCCGACACGGCCCGCAATCTGTTGGCCACCTTGACCTCTGGCATGATCACGATGACGTCGCTCGTCGTCTCGATTACGGTCGTGGTGCTGACGCTGGCGGCCAACCAGCTCGGACCTCGGATCGTCTCGACCTATATGGGTGATCGTCAGATCAAGCTCGTCCTCGGGCTGTTCATCGGCACAATCCTTTATCTTCTCACCGTCCTGCGCAGCATCGCCGGTACGGACGACGTCGTTCGAGTGCCGCACCTGGCGGTAACCGTGGGTACCGCGCTCTCGGTGCTCTGTCTGTTTGCCCTCCTCTACTACGTGCACAAGATCGCGCGCTCGATCATCGCCGACACGGTCGTCCGAAGCGTCGGCCACGGGCTTCGCAGCACCGTACGCGCGAATCTGCCCGAGCGGGATCTCGAGCCCAGATCGGATGTGACCTCCATCGGCATGCGGCCGTCGAATTGGGCGACGATCGGCGATACCGGCTATGTCCAGGTGGTCGACTATGGTCGCCTCGTCGACGTCGCCCGTGAGCGCGACGTCAGGATCAGCCTCGAGGTGCGCGCGGGTTCTTTCGTGTTCGCCGGCGGCAGGCATGTCGGCGTCCGGGGCGATCTCGACAACGAGCTGCGGAGCCGCATCGAAGGTGCTTTCGTCGTCGGCTCCGAGCGGACGCCGGCCCAGGACGTCGAGTTCGCGATCCGGCAGCTGGTGGAGATCGCGCTCCGTGCTCTTTCCCCGAGCGTGAACGATCCATTTACGGCCATCACCGTCATCCATCGCATCGGGGGCGAACTCGCCGAGGCGCTGCATCGCGAGCTGCCGCCCAAGGTCTACTGCGACGATGATGGCGTGCCGCGCGTCTGCGCTTCGCCACCCACCTGGGACGACCTGTTCGAAACGGCGTTCGCCCAGATCCGCCATGCGGCGGCCGATCACGCAATGGTGCTGCGGGAGCTCACCTCGACGCTCGAGGCTCTGGGCGATCTCACCGAAGATCCGGCACAGAGGTCCGCGATCGAGGCCGCCATGCCGCCGCTGTCCGCGACGCGAGGCAGTTCTCGACCCGAGGGCAAGCCGAGAGGCGGAAGCGGCGTGGAAGCCGAAAGGCGCAAGCGCGACGACCGCCCAGCGCAGCACGACGATTGAGGCTGGCCCTAACGGCTTGTTGGTTTCCTCGACCTCGGCGCAGACATGTATCGGAACCGGCCGTGCGGTGCCGCGAACGACCGTCCGGCATGCGCGTTGATCACTCACTGAGCTGGCTCGTCGGTGCGGCCAGACCGCCGGCACCGGGTGCGCTGAAGTAGAACGCCAGCGCCAGCAGCAGGTAGACACCGAGCAGCAGCACGCCCTCGAACCAGGAGGCTTCCCCATCCGAGGCGACGGCCCGGACGACGATCGCCGTCGCCGCGATGGCGAAGAGGTGCAGCGGGTTGGCGAAGACGAGGGTCATCGGGTGGCCCATCAGCCACGACGTGATGACCAGCAGCGGGGCCACGGTAAGGGCTACCTGCACCGAGGAGCCGACACAGATGCCGAGCACGAGGCCCATCCTGCCGTCCCTGGCGAACCAGGCAGCGGCGACAAGGTCCGAGGCGGTGCCGACGAGCGCCAGCACGACCACGCCCAGAAAGACCGGGGTGAGGCCCAGCGTGTCGGCGGCGGCTTCGAGGGCCCCGGAAACGAGCTCGGATTCCAGTCCCACGAGGGCGGTCGCCACCGCCAGCACCAGGAGCGAGGCCCAGATCGGCCAGCCGCCACCATGGCTCCGCGGCTCGTCAGCCGCGAACACGTCGCGATGCGTGACGAGGGTGAACAGGAGGTTGGCCGCATAGAGCAGGACGAGGACGACAGCGACCCCGATGCTCACCTCCTCGTCGGTGACGGCCAGACTGTCCTCGTTCCCGGACAGCCGGCCCGTCAGGTCGAAGACCGCCGGCAGCAGCAGGGCAATCAGAACGAGGACGAGCATGGTCGAGAGCTGTCCGGCCCGGGCCCGGTTGAAGCACACGCGCTCGCGGCCGATGCTGCCGATCACAACCGCGAGGCCGAGCCCGAACAGACCCGTGCCCATGATCGAGCCGGTGATCTGGGCTTGCACAACGTCGCTGCGGCCCCGCATCAGGACGAACACGGCGAGGATCAGTTCGGCGAGGCTGCCGAAGCTGACATTGAGGAGGCCGCCGATAGAGGGGCCGGTGCGCTCGGCGACTTGTTCCGTCGCCCGGCGGATCCAGTCTGCCAGGACGGCGATGGCCACGGCGCCCGCCACGAAGATCCACACCGGCGCCATGGCGGTGAAGTAGTGCAGAGTCGGCGCCACCGGCACCAGCAGGAGCAGCCCTAGAGGCAAAGCGAGCTGTCGGAGAATAGGCAACGTCCTCCTCGGGATCCATCCCGGGAAGCGACGAGCCGCTGGATGAGTTCCCAACGAAGCGGCGCTAGCCGAGTTGCGCGCCGGCTCGGCCCCACCTCACCACTTGGTCTCTCCATGAACAGAAGATGCAGTTACTCTGCGGGAGGGGTGGGCGCGCCTGCCTATGCAGCACCGGCTCGATGCTGCGGAGTGTCTTGGACGGCAGGGCTTGCGGTCCTCGGCTCAAGGACTGCGCCGAGCCGTTCGACCGTCTCCTGGATCGGCCTGCCGCGCCGTCGTGCGGTGAGCGGAGCGGTAGCGCGAGGCTGCCTGCAGTATCCTGTCACGACGGCGCAGCCGCGCTGCATCCAACATCATCTGGCCGGCCCAGCGGTAGACGTTCCTGGAGCGGACCGTCCGGCGGAGCTGACGCATGCGCTCCTGCTGCTCGCCGGCCTCCATCGTCAGGGCGCGCGCGATCGCCCGCGCGGTCTCGCCGGCATCGTAGGGATTGACGATCAACGCCTCGGTCAACTCGCGCGCGGCCCCGGTGAAGGTGGACAGGATGAGCACCCCGCGCTCGTCGTCGCGGGCCGCCACGAATTCCTTGGCGACGAGGTTCATCCCGTCGTGCAGGCTGGAGACGATGCAGAAGTCCGCCGCCCGAAAGAGCTCGAAGACCTCCTCCGGCTCGAAATGACGGATGAGCAGGCGGATCGGCTCTATCTCTCCCACCCTGTGCCGTCGGTTGATGTCGGCAGCCAGGTCCACAGCGGCCTCCTGCAGCGTGCGATAGGCGGCGAGCTTGCTGCGCGTGGGTGCCGCCGCCTGGACGAAGACGAACCGACCACGCCATTGCGGATTGGCGTTCAGGAACTCGTCGACGGCATAGAGACGGTCGAGGATGCCCTTGGTGTAGTCGAACCGTTCGATGCCCACGCCGAGGCGCACCTCCGGGCCCAATTGCAGCCGCTCGAGCACCGCCTTCCTGCATGCCGGCACCGGCGGTTGGTTGATCGCCGCCGGGGGTGGCCATGCAATGGAGATCGGATAGGGCCTCACGGCAGTCTCGTGGGCACCGAGGGCGATCGAGCCGTACTCGCGGTCGATCCTGCTCTGCAGGAAGCGGTCGACCGTGTCGAAGAAGTTGTTGCAGTGGAACTGCGTGTGCAGGCCGAGGATGGACGAGCCCAACAGTCCGTCCAGTATCTCCTCGCGCCAGGGACAGATGCCGAAGCTCTCCGCATTCGGCCAGGGCACGTGCCAGAACGTGATGATCGTCGCCCTGGGCAGGCGCTCCCGCACCATTCGGGGCACCAACGCCAGGTGATAGTCGTGAACGAGGACGACGGGATCTTCTGAGCGGGCCTCCCCCACCACCGCATCCGCGAAGCGCCGGTTGACGGCGCGATAGTCGTCCCAGTTCTGCTGCCTGAAGACCGGACGGACGAACGCCAGGTGACAGAGCGGCCAGAGGCCTTCGTTGGCAAAGCCGTAATAGTAGCCGTCCTGCTCCTCCTCGGAGATCCAGATCCGCCGCAGCTTGTAGCTCGGCTCCGCCGGCGGCACGGCGATGCAGTCGTGGATGTCGACGACCGCGCGATCGGCCGTTCCCGATCCGTGGGCGACCCAGGTGCCACCGCAGGCGCGCATGATCGGCTCGACGGCAGCGACCAGTCCGCTGGCCGGCGTCTGCATGGTGATGTCGCCGTCCAAGGTGCGGTTGTGAATGTAGGGCTCGCGGTTCGAGGCTACGATCACCTGAACGCCCGGAAGCTCGCGTGTCTGGACGAGCCGCAGACTGTCCGGCGTCCAGTGCAGCTGTTCAACCTCGAGCGAGTCGCTGGGCGCCTTCAACTCTCGGAGAAGCTCCTCGAGTTCCCTACCGAGCGGCGACTGGCTCACGAGGTCATGGGCACCGATCTCGCCGACGCGCACATTCTCGATCGCCTTGCGGACGGAGCGCAGCCATGAGCGCGTGATGAGCAACGAGACGCCCGCCGCCAGAGCGGCGCCGGTCAGGCCCACGCCGCCGAGGACCAGCAGGATGAAGCGTCTCGCCTCGGCACCTCGCTGCTCCGCGAAGCTCAGATCGTGCAGGATGACGAGATGGCCGTGGGCGTCGCGCACATTGACGGGGAACGAACCCACCATGAGGGGGCGCCCATCGGCGGAGAACGTCGAGAAGCTCGACTCGTCGGAGCGGCCCACCATGCCGCAGGAGAAGCTGCTCGGCATCAACCGCGTGGGGTAGAGCAGCTTTCCTTCGGCGTCACAGAAGCCCACTGCCAGCAGCTTCTCGTCGAGCGTGAGATGCTCGAACAGGCGCGCCAACTGCTCGCTCTCGCCCTCGCCATGAAGCAGGCCGACCTGATCACGGACCGTGTTGGCCACGAGCTCCGATCGGGCTTCGACGTCGCGCGTGGCCCACTGTTCGATGATGGCCGTGATGCTCGGTACGAGTGCCGCGACGATGATGAAGCCCGCGAACGCCGCTGCGACGGCATAGCGGAACTTGGTGCCGGTCATCACGTGCCTCCCTCTACGGTCCGCCCTCTGCGGCCGCCCGCTGGCGATCAGCATGCCATCAGGTCTCGCCCGGATCAGCTTAATGCCAATTCAATGAGGAGACAATGTGTGAGCCCCACTGGCAATCGATTGTCGATGGCAACATCGAAACATACGAGCTTTAGACCAGATATTGGGCAGCTTCATATCAAGCTGCGACTTCGTCTACGGGTGTAGCATGGTATTTCTGGCATGCTCGTCCTGGAGTTATTGTATCTGGAACTATTGGATAATGTCGGAAGCTGTACCCTCAATGCGAATCCGCATCTACCATTGGCGCATTAGCGCGGCCACGCGCGGCGGTCATTGTTGCCGGCGCGTAGCCTTGGTCGTAGGGGGACCCGGCGGGTGCCGCTGGTCCAGGACAGGAACTCAGATCGCGGGCGCGGCCGTCGTGCGAGGAACCTCAGCATCGCCGGGAATCTCTTCCCGCACGCTCGACAGGACACTGAAGGAGCCGTCGGTTTCCATGACGATGGCGTCGACGTCCTCGGCGTCGGCCTTCCCGTTGGCGCGCAGCACGGCCTGCAGCTCTTCCCGCGTCACCCGCTGCTCCCGCATGGCCCCCTCGAGGAAGCGGCCGCGGCGCAGCAGGAGCGTCGGCTCCGACTTGACCAGGTCCTGGACCTGCGGCGAGCGCACGGATGCCCAGGTGATCACGTACTGCAGGGCCACGAGGAGGAACAGGGCGAGCAGGCCTTCGGCGAGTGCGGTCGAGCGGTCGAGGATGATCGTCGCCAGGGTCGAGCCCAGCGCCACCGTGACGACGAGATCGAAGGCGTTGAGCTTGGTTAGGGTGCGCTTGCCGGACGCACGAAGGAAGAAGACCAGCGCCAGATAGGCCAGCGGTGCCACCACGAGCACGTGCCAGATGGCAGTCCAGGACGTCCAGAACATCGGTACCTCGATCGGTTGTCGTGGCGGCAACCGCCGATGCGCCGCCCCGTTGCTCGATGGCAGGCCCCGAACGACACGCTCGCGCGGCCGTGACCAGGACGGGAAGGCAGGGCGGATGTTCGATCAGGCACTCGAACGGCTGAACGGTCTGTCGGCAGGCTTCGCGACGCTGCTGCCGGGGCTGCTCGTCGGGCTCGTCCTGTTCCTCGTCGGTCTGCTGGTGGCGCGCGGCGTCCGTGCCGGGGTGCGCCGGGCACTCGCCGTGCGCGAGACCTCGATGGAGGTCGCCGCCGTCGTCGGCCGGATCATCGGCGGTGTGGCGGTGCTCGTCGCCTTCCTCGTCGCCGCCTCGGTCGCCTTTCCCTCGATCTCGGCCGCCGACCTGTTCAATCTTCTGGGCATCGGCGGGGTGGCGATCGGCTTCGCCTTCCGCGACGTGCTGCAGAACCTGCTGGCCGGCATTCTCCTGCTGCTCACCCGGCCTTTCCACATCGGCGACCAGATCCGCCTCGGCGGCCAGGAGGGTACGGTCGAGGACATCTGGGTCCGGGCCACGGTGCTGCGCACCTACGACAATCGCCGCATCCTCATTCCGAACGCGTCGCTGTTCACGAGCGAGATCGAGGTCATCACGGCCTACGAGAAGCGCCGCCTGTCGTTTCCCCTGACGATCGGTGGCGGTGACGACATCGACCTCGCGCGGCGGCTCGTCACCGACGCCCTGCGGCGGACCGAAGGTGTGCTCGCCGACCCGCTACCGGAAGCGCTCGTCACCGGTCTCGGCGCGTCCGGGACCGACATGGTGGCACGGTTCTGGATCAATCCACCCCGCCGCCGCGACGCCGTGGACGCCCTCGACGGGGCGATCGAGATGGTCAAGCGCGCCCTGACGGAAGGGGGTATCGACCTCCCCTTTCCGACGACGCAGATCCTGCTACACGACCAGGCCAGGGAAACGGGCCGCGCTCCCGCGCGCCAGCGGGAAGGTAGGGCGGTCTCGACGCCTGTCACAGGTGAGGCCAAGGACAACAGTGACGGGAGGCCAAGGTAGCTCGAAGCAGTGGACAGCATCGTGAGTCGGCGCCGACGTTCGTGCCACCTGAACCATTCATGCCGGTAGCGTCGTCGCCTCGCCCAGTGTCTCGCGCACCCAGAGCTTCTTCACGGCCACGAACAGCACGACGAGAAGCGGTGCACCCAGGACGAGACCCAAAGGTCCCAGAACAACGCCAAGGGCGATGACCGCGAAGAGGGTCAGCACCGGCGGCAGATCGACCATGCGCTGCTGCACCATCGGCGTGACGACATAGCTTTCGACGATCTGGACGCCCAGATAGACCAGAAATGCCAGGAATGCGGTCTGCCAGTCCTGGCCGGCGGCGACCAGGGTAGCGGCGACGCCGGCGATCACGGGCCCGATGTAGGGGATGAACGTGGCGAAGAAGGCGAGCAGACCCAGCGCCAAGGGTGCCGGCACGCCGACGAGCCACAGGCCGAGGCCCGTCAGGACGCCAACGATGGTCATCGACACGAGTTGCCCCAGCACCCATAGCCGCAAGGCAGTTCCGCTCGCCTGCAGGGTGCCGTCGATCCGATCCCGCGTCGTGTCGCCAGGCACGATCTTCAGCAGGCCTCGCCGGTAGGTCTCGGGGTCGGCGGCCAGATACAAGCCGCCGATCAGAACCAGCACGAAATTGCCGAGCGCTCCGGCCACCGCCGTCGTCGCTGCCGCAACCGGCGACAGCACGCCCCCGATAGGGTCCAGCGAGGTGCCGGCCTGACTGACCCAGTCCCGCAGACCGCCGATCCCGAGGCGATCCTGAACCTGGTTCCAGGCGACGGGCACTCGAGCCACGAACTCCGCGATCTGGGCGCGGATCTGTTCGCCCATGAGCCAGACGAGGAGGGAAAGGATCAAGGCCGCACCGATGACCACGATGGCGAGCGCCCACGCTTCGGCGAGTGACGTCCGCTTTGCGAGCGGGACGGAGCCGGCACGCAGCAGAACGGCCAGAACCACCGAGCCGAAGGCAAGCAGGAGCACGTTCGCCACCCGCCACAGCAGAAGCGTCAACGCGACCAGGACGATCACCACCACCACGCGCGATGAGAACTGCCTCCATGCCCGCCAGTCGATATCGCCATCCATACGTCTGCTCCGGTCAGGTCCTGCTTGCGCCAACATTCGTCTGCCCAACTTCCGAGAGTGCCCGAGGTAGCGGGTCGACGCCAATGTCGAACTCAGGCACGAAGGACATTGAGCTTTTCGCGGGGCGATCTTCTGTTCGTGTGCACTGCACCAAGCCGACTGTGCGGAGAGCTGCTGCCCCAACCAAATCAAACGTGCCGCAAGGTCGGGCATTTACGCAGTAGACTTCGGTAAGGGCCAAAGTCACCAGACGCGGTCCCGGAAGCTGCTCGGTGGCGTGTCGTTTCGGCAGGCTCCTCGTCTTTACCGGAGCATTCCATTGTCAACCGGCCCTGACGCCCTGTGGGTGAGCCATTATGTCCGGGCCTCTCTGGCACGCCAGCTCGACGCTTGTGCATGGTGCGACGAGATCTCGGCCGTGACGCCGTCAGGCCGCAGCACGTCCACGATGGGCCGGCCTACTACTCCCCGTCCGGCGTCCAGCTCGGCTCACCGGCGGCGAAGGACGCTGATCTTGCCATTCCGCTCGAGGGTCGCCGCGTCGACATGGTCGATCGACGACACCCCGGCTTCGCGCAGGCCTGCTCCAGGTCGCTGTCGGCGAGAGCCGCGCGGCGCAGGGTGGCACGATCAGGACGTCCATCCGTCACGAGACGCTCCGGATCGCCCTTCACGAGCCAGCCCAGAAAGCGGGATCGCGCTACGGCGTGCACGCTGAGCCAGTAGGTGAGGACCAGCGCCGTGGTCGCCGCGAGGGTGGGAAGGAACGCGGCGTTGGCGGTCAGGGCCCGGCTCAGGTTCGAGCCGATGACGACGCCCACGACGATGTCCAGGGTGCTGTAGCGGCCGAAAGCCCGACGTCCGGCCATCCGGATGATGGCGATGCCGTAGACGAAGACGACGAGGGCCCGTGCCGTCATCTGCCACCAGGTGATCGTGGCGGCAGCCTGCCCGAAGAGCCACGAGAGGTCCGCCATCGGCATCGCGTGACGCCCGGTCAGTGGCCCCGCCGACCGGTCACGCCGAGGCGTTCCGCCAGCCGCTCGAAATCGCCGCGGACGTCGTCGAGCGTCGGCAGGCCCAGGTCGTGAAGCTGCCGATGCACCTCCTTCGCCCGACCGGAGGTGATGTCGTCGTGGAACATGGCGACCACTTTCTCGGGCGTATCGTAGGTCTGGAAGCGGTCGATCTCGTTCTCGGTCGCACGCTGCAGATTGGCCAGTTTCGCCCGTTGATTCTCGGGATAGCGCTCCGGATCGACCTGCAGCACCGGCTGAAACGCCCGCTCCACCAGGTACTCGACGAGCCTCTGCCTGACGCCGGCCTTCTCCGTCATGGATCGTCTCCCGGTCTGTTCGTCTTCGGTCCAGAGCCGACGCCATCCGGCAGGCGACGTCGGTTGTCGCGGCCCATTCAGGACGCCAGCGCGAATGCCGCCGGCGCAGGTCGGCGTCTCAAGCTTTCGAGGGCCGGCTCCGCACGCCGGACGGCGGCGCGCCCCGCCTCGATGGCCTCCTGCCCGCGATGGAAATCCAGGAGGCCGACCCGCCCAGGCTCCGGCAGAACGAGGACGTCGGGCGGATCACTCGCGATCCGGACGCGCGTGATGAACTCGCTCATGATGGTGGCCGCGTTGACCACCGTCGCCACATAGGTGGGGCAGGCGCGGCGGACGGCCTGTTCGGGCACCGCCGCTCCTTCGGGCGCTAGCGCCGGGTTGGTCGGCCCGCCCCGCTGCCAGGGCTCTCCGCCCAGCGACGCGGCGATGACGTTCGTGGCCCCCAGCGCCCGGCACAGCGACACGGGCAACGGGTCGACGAGGCCACCATCGGCGAGCCACGCCCCGTCGTGCCAGACCGGTCGGAACAGTCCAGGCAGAGCGATGGAGGCGGCCACGGCGCGCCGCAGCGATCCTTTCATGAGCCAGCGCTCGCGGCCGGTGCCGAGATCGGTGGCCGCCACGCCGAGCCGCCGGTCGAGATCCTCGAAGCACACATCCGGCAGCTGCAGGCGCGCCACCAGCCGGTTGGGGTCCAGCGGCCCGCCTCTCGAACCCGCGGACCCGATCGAGAACGCGCTGCGCAGCCAGGGGAAGGAACACGCCATCTCGGCTGCTCCCTCGAGACCCCGGGTCAGGTACATGGCCGCCGTCAGCGCGCCGGCGGAGCAGCCGGTGACGATATCGGGCCGGAGCCCCAATCGGTCGAGTTCGGCGAGCACGCCGACATGCGCCAGTCCTCGCGCGGCACCCCCACCAAGGACCAGACCCAGCTTCGTCGCGCCCGGCACCGGCTGCAGCTCCCGCCATGTGATCTATCGATTATCAACACGCCGTTCGACATTTAGCTGCAGCGGCTCCTGGCGTGTTCGTTGATGTCGGGCTCGTCGGCAGGCCGAAGCTCGCCGCCCCTTCGGGATGAGGTTTGCCCGGGTCCGCCAGTTCGAAACGGGGCGGAGGTTGCTGCGGCGTCAGGTGCTGCCCGCACAGATCATGCACAATCGAGGGCCGACGCCTTCAAGGGTTACCGGCAAGAAAGGAACGAACGATTCGGCTCTGCCGCCGTTAGCGATCCATCCAGCTCACGAGGGTGGGCCGGGCTTGTTCTCCAACGAGGACCTTCGCGGATGCGAAGCAATTACCCTTGCGCCGAATGAGCGCCGCGGATGGCGCAGCTCTTCGGTCCTGCGGCCAACACGGTCTCGCGACTCGTGCTGGTCGCGATACCTACGGTGCCGATTCTCCTGGTGCTGGGCACCTACGGCATTATGCACACGTCCTACGTCACCGGGCAGGACGTGGTGCCGCGCCAGCCTGTCCCATTCAGTCACAAGCACCATGTGGGCGACGACGGCATCGACTGCCGATACTGCCATATCTCGGTCGCGGTCTCGCGCTTCGCCGGGCTGCCGCCCACCGAAACCTGCATGACGTGCCACTCGCAGCTCTGGACGCAGGCGTCCGTGCTGGCACCCGTGCGAGAAAGCCTGGCGACCGAACGGCCGATCCGCTGGCAGAGGGTCAACAGGCTTCCGGGCTACGTCTACTTCGATCACAGCATCCACGTGGCCAAAGGTGTCGGCTGCACCACGTGCCACGGCCCGATCGCCAGCATGCCGCTCACCTGGCAGGCTGAATCCCTGACCATGGGCTGGTGCCTGGATTGTCACCGCAATCCGGCGCCGAACCTACGGCCGCTGCAGTCGATCTACGATCCGTACTGGTCGGCCCCCTCGGACCAGGAACGATGGGGCCGCGAACTCATGGCGGCCTATCGAATCAAGCCCGCGTCCCTGCTGACCGATTGCTCGACATGCCATCGCTAGAGGGTCGGATCGCCATCCTCGATGGACCGCGGTCACCTCGCCTCGGGGCTCTCGATGTCGATCGCCGCCGTGCCCTGGGGCTCCTCGCCGCCGGCATGGCGGGAACGCTCGGTGGCTGCAGCCCGCCCGACGAGGAGATCGTGCCCTATGTGAAGATGCCCGAGCGGCTGGTCCCGGGTGTGGAGATGCGCTTCGCGACCACGCTGCCGCTCGCCGGCTATGGCCGCGGCGTGATCGCGATCTCGCGCGAGGGCCGGCCCATCAAGGTGGAGGGCAATCCGCGCCATCCGGCGAGCCTCGGCGCCACCGACGTTTTCGCTGAAGCCTCTGTGCTCGATCTCTACGATCCGCAGCGGGCCCAGGTGGTCAGGCAGAAAAGCCAGATCAGTTCGTGGGAGGCCTTCGAGACCGCCCTTGTGCCGCGACTGGCGGAACTCGACAAAAACGGCGGCACCGGGCTCCGGCTCCTCACCGATCGGATCACGTCGCCGACGCTGCTGGCGCAGATCGACGCCCTGAAGCGCCGCTTCCCGGCCGCACGGTGGCACCGCTACGAAGCGGTGTCCGACGATGCCGAACGGGCCGGGGCGCGGCTGGCGTATGGCCGCACTCTGGAGATGCTTCCGGACCTTGCGGCCGCGGACGTCGTCCTCTCGATCGATGCCGACCCGCTCGGGGTCGGGCCGCATCAGATCGCCAACGGGCGCGCCTTCTCCCGGCGGCGCACGGTGCGCCGCAGTGGCCTAGCGGGTGCCGGCATGGCGCGCATGTATGCGGCCGAGTCGGTACCGCGGCTCACGGGAGCCAGCGGCGATCACAGGATCGCGCTTTCACCGGCCATATTGACCCGCCTCGTCCTACGGGTGGCAGCTGCCCTCGGCGCTCCGGTCGCGCGTCCGGAACTCCCGGCCGATGCCGACGCCTTTGCCGACGCCGTGGCTCGCGACCTCGCGGCCAATCCTGGGCGTGCGCTCGTGCTGATCGGATCGACCCAACCGTTGGAGATCCATGCCCTGGGTCACTGGAACAATGCGCAGCTGAAAGCACCCGCGCGTTTCATCGAGCCCGTCGATCCGGTTGCCGAGGACCATGCGGACTCGCTGGCCGCTCTCGTCGCCGACATGACGGCAGGCCGCGTCGAGACCCTGCTGACCTTGGGTTGCAATCCCGCCTACACGACGCCCGCCGATCTCGACTTCGCGGCCGCGCTAGCCCGCGTGCCGTTCCGCATCGGTGCAGGGCTACGGTACGACGAGACGGCCAGCCGTTGCGAGTGGTTCCTGCCACTGTCGCACGCACTCGAGAGCTGGTCCGACCTGCGCTCGGTCGACGGCACGGCCAGCATCGTCCAGCCGCTGATCCTCCCCCTTTACGCGACACGCACGGCGCATGAGGTCGTTGGCCTCTTCACGGGCCTCCCCGTCCCTTCGAGCTACGACCTCGTGCGCTCGACCTGGCGGAGCGAGAGGGCCGCAGACCAGTTCGAGGATTGGTGGCGGGACGTCCTGGTGCAGGGCGTCATTCCCGATACGGCGGCACCGGCTGCGGATATCGGAACGCCGCTACTGCCGCCACTGCCGGAACCGCCGCGTCCGGCCGATCTCTCCCTCGTCTTTCAGGCCGATCCCACGGTGTGGGACGGCAGCTACACGCCCAATGCGTGGCTGCAGGAATGCCCCAAGCCGCTGACGAAGCAGGTCTGGGGCAACGCCTTGTTGATGGCACCCGAGGAGGCGGCGGCCCGCGGTGTGCACGCCGGCGGCGGTCTCACGCTGAACGTCGGCGGCCGCGAGGTGGCCGGGCCGGTCCTCCCGCTACCCGGCATGGCACGCGGCGTCGTCGCGCTGTCGCTGGGCTATGGCCGCCGCGAGGCCGGGCAAATCGGCAACGGCCTAGGCATCGACGCCTACGCGATCCGGCGCGGCACGTCGCCCTGGGTGGAAACGGATCTGGAGTGCCGGCCGATCGAAGCGGCGACCCAAGTGATCCGGCTGCAGCACGAATTCGAGGTGCACGGGCGCGAGGAGATCGTGCGGCTCGTCGACCTGGCGGCGCTCGCTGCCGAGCCCACCTCGATCGAGCCGCCGCCGCGGAGCTTCTACCCGCAGATGTCCTACGACGAGCGGCCCTATCCCGAGAACGCCTGGGCGATGGTGATCGACGCCACGCTCTGCATCGGCTGCAACGCCTGCGTCGTGGCCTGCCAGGCCGAGAACAACGTGCCGGTCGTAGGCCCCACGGAAGTTGCCCGCGGCCGCGACATGCACTGGCTGCGCATCGATACCTACCTGCCGCAGGAGGCTCCCTCACTCCGGTTCTTCCAGCCGGTTCCCTGCATGCACTGCGAGCAGGCCCCATGCGAGCCGGTCTGCCCGGTCGAGGCCTCGGTGCACGACCATCAGGGCCTCAACGTCCAGGTCTACAATCGCTGCATCGGCACGCGGTTCTGCCAAGCCAACTGTCCCTACAAGGTCCGTCGCTTCAACTTCTTCGCCTACGCCAACGGCCAGGAATATGCCGATCTCGGCGCCGAGTCGGTGCAGGCGCAACGCAATCCCGAAGTGACGGTGCGCAGTCGCGGCGTGATGGAGAAGTGCACCTACTGCGTGCAGCGCATCAGCCGGGCGAAGATCGCCGCAGACCGCGAAGGCCGTGCCATTGCGGAAGGGGAGGTCGTGACCGCGTGCGCCGCCGCCTGCCCCACCCGGGCGATCCGCTTCGGTGACCTCGCGTCGGCAGACGGCGAGGTCGCCACCCTCCGCCGTGAGCCCCAGCATTACGCCCTGCTGGGGCATCTCGGGACGCAGCCGCGCACCACCTATCTCGCACGCCTGCGCAATCCGAATCCCGCCCTGCACGAGGGCGAGGACGAGACCTGAGATGGCGGTCGCGACGCTCGCCGCATTACGCCACGCCACGCCGATCGTCGACTCGGCGCTGAGCTACCGGGACATCGATAACAGGATCGCCGCCCCGCTGCTGGAGTGGAAGTATGGCCGCGCCTACTGGATCTTCTTCGTAGCCTCGGGTGCCTTGACGGTCGGTTTCTTCGTCGGCGTCATCTGGTTGTTCGTCGAAGGTATCGGCATCCTCGGCAACAACACGGCCGTGGTCTGGGGCGTGCCGATCGCCAGCTATGTCTGGTGGATCGGCATCGGCAATGCCGGCACGCTGATCTCGTCGATGCTGCTGCTTACCCACCAGCACTGGCGGGCATCGATCAACCGCTCGGCGGAAGCTATGACGCTGTTCGCCGTGACGATTGCGGGCCTCTTTCCGATCCTGCATCTCGGCCGGCCCTGGTTCGCCTATTGGCTCGCCCCCTACCCGAACACGATGGCGCTGTGGCCGCAGTGGCGAAGCGCGCTGGTCTGGGACTTCTGGGCCATCGCCAGCTACCTCCTGTTCTCCATAATGTTCTGGTACATCGGCCTAGTTCCCGACCTCGCGACTTTGCGCGACCGCGCCGAGCGGGGGTGGCGGAAGCTCACCTACGGCGCCCTGGCGCTGGGGTGGCAGGGCTCGGCGTCGGCTTGGCATCACCACGGTCTCGTCTACCGGGCCATGGCGGCACTTGCGGTGCCGCTGGTCATCTCCGTGCACAGCATCGTCGGCCTGGACTTCGCAGCCAGCCTGATGCCGGGCTGGCAGGAGAGCCTCTTCCCGCCCTACTTCGTCGTCGGCGCGATGTTCTCGGGCTTCGCCATGGTGGTCGACCTCACGCTGCTTCTGCGTTGGGGCCTTGGGTTACAGAGCCTCATCACCCGCCGTCACATCGACGCCATGGGCAAGATCCTGCTCACCGGCAGCATCGTCATGGCCTTCTCCTATCTCACCGAGTGGTTCATGGCCTGGTACAGCGGCGAGCCGCCCGAGCGCTCTGTCGTGCTCTTCGCGCTGACCGGGCATTATGCGCCGCTCTACTGGGCCATGCTGCTCTGCAACTGCCTGGTCCCGCAGGCACTTTGGTCCGGCGCGGTACGCCGCAATCTCTGGGCGATCGGCATCATCGCCGTGCTGGTCAACATCGGCATGTATCTCGAACGGATCATGATCATCTTCGAGACGTTGTCGCGCGGTTACTTGCCCAGCATGTGGCGCATATTCCATGTAAACTTGTGGGACATGTTCTTCGTGCTCATGCCGCTGGGCTTCTTTGCCTTTCTCTTCGCATGCTTCGTCCGCCTCGTGCCGACAGTTTCGATGCACGAGGTGAAGGCATTGCAGAGCTCCAGGGCCGGCAGATGAGCTCAGGTATGCTGGTCGCGAGCTTCGCCGACCCTCACCGCCTCCTGGCCGCGGCGCGGCGGCTGCAACCCGCGCAATATCCGCTCGACGCCTTCACGCCGTTCCCGGTCGAGGGGCTCTTCGAAGCGTTGGACCAGCGGACCCATCCCGTGCGGCTCTGGATGGGTATCGCCGGCTTCGGCTTGGCCGGCGTCCTGTACCTGTTGCAATGGTACAGTGCCGTGCACGCCTATCCGTTCCTGGTCGGCGGTCGTCCGCTGCACAGCTGGCCGGTCTTCGTCTTCGTGCCGTTCGAGGTCGGCGTGCTCGCGGCCGGAATGGCGGGCTTCCTGGCACTCCTGCGGGCGGCCGGGCTGATGCGGCTTCATCACCCGCATTTCGACCTTCCAGGCTTCGCCACCGCCTCGGGCGATCGCTTCCTGCTGACCGTTCGCGAGGTCTTCTCCCAGCGGGAGCGGGACACCATCCGTTTCCACCTCGAGCAATGCGGTGCTGTCGCCGTGCACGAGGTCGGCCGATGAGGCGGCGCGCGGTCCTGATGCTCGCCCTGCTGCTGGCGGCATGTGATCAGAACATGGCCCAGCAGAAGCGCTACACGACCTATGAGGCATCGTCGCTCTGGCCCGACGGTACCTCGGCGCGCCCCTTGCCCGCCGGAGTGGTAGCCCAGAGCGAACCCGCCTACGTGGCGGCCGTCACCACCAGGCCAGCGGCATCGCCGGCCTTCCTGTGCCACGGCCGCGAACAGTTCGACGTCTTCTGCTCCCCCTGCCACGGCCTCGCCGGCGACGGGAACGGACTGGTCGTGCAACGAGGCTTCCCGGCCCCGCCCTCCTATCACGAGGCGCGCCTTCGGGCGGCCCCAGCCCAGCACTTCTTCGACGTGATCAGCAACGGCTACGGCGTCATGTACTCCTACGCCGCCCGCGTGCCGCCGGCCGACCGCTGGGCCATCGTCGCCTACATCCGGGCCCTGCAGCTGTCCCGGCAGGTGGCGCTGGCCGACGTACCCGACGCGGCGGAGCGCCTGCCGTGACCTTCCTAGGATCGGCCCTCGCCGCCGTGCTGGCATCGGCCCTTCTGCTTCTGCTCGGTCGCGAATCGCCGGAACTCGCGCTGGCGGGCTGGCTCATCGGTTTCGTGTTCACGGCCGCGATCGCGATCGGCTCCCTGGTGCTGGTGCTCATTCACGCCCTGACCGGAGGCCGTTGGCTCGACGGGTTGCGCGCGCCCCTCGGTCGGGCCGTCGCGAGCGTGCCGGGATTGCTGATCGTCTTCGTCCCGATCGGACTCTATCTGAAATTCCTCTATCCCTGGAACCATCCTGGTGCCGACGTCAGTCCGGACGTCGCCCGCTACTACCTCAACAACTTCTCCTTTCTTCTCCGTTCCGCCGTGGCATTGGTCGGCTGGTCGCTGTTGGCGCTGGTGGTGCCGGCTCTGCGCGGAAGGCAGCGGCTGGTAGCCGCCGCCGTCGGGCTTGTCTTCCACGTGCTGGCCGTCAGCCTCGTCTCGGTCGATTGGGTCCTGTCGCTCGACCCGGGATTTACCTCCACCGACTTCGCCGCCGGTATCGCCATCGCCCAGCTTGTGGCGGCACTCGCCTGGGGTGCGCTGCTCGCACCCGCTTCTTCGGGCGGCCGGCAAACAACCGACATCGCGGGGCTCATGCTCGCGACGCTGCTGGGCGTGATCTACCTCGTCTTCATGCAGTACGTCGTCGACTGGTACGGCGACCTGCCCAAGGACGTGGCCTGGTACGATTCCCGAGTGAGCGGGATCTGGCGGTGGCTCACTCTTGCCGCACTCGTGGGCGGCGGACTCATCCCGGCTCTGGCGCTTATGTTCGCTTCCGTCCGCAGCTCGGCGCGGGCGCTGCGGTGGGTCGCCCTCGCTGTTCTGCCTGGTATCTTTCTGCATGTCGTATGGCTCGTGGGACCGCAATTCGGCGTTGCGTCCCTTCCGGCCGGTGCCCTGGCGACGATCGCCATCGGCGGTATCCTGATCGCGTTGAGCTCCGGGCCGCTTCTTGCGTGGAAGCCCCTGCATGGCTTCTGAACATCCGGCGAAGGACCGTCGTGAGGGTCCCGGCGTGGCCACGCTGCCCATCGTCGCGTCCGCGGTGGGCTATCTGGCGTTCGTCGCGGTGATGCTCTTCGTGCTGCAGACCGTGTTCGGCAATCGGCTCGAGAAGACGTTCGTCTGGCCTCCACAGGTTCTGCCCGAGCCGCAGCTCCAGCGCGATCCGGTCGCCGAGCGACGGAGGGTGCAGGCGGAGCAGGCGGCGCGGCTCACGGGTTACGCCTGGGTCGACCGATCCAAGGGTCTCGTCCAGGTCCCCATCGAGCGGGCCATGGAACTCGTCGTCGCCCGAGGCGCTGCGGCCTATGACCCCGTGCTCAGCGCGGAGGCGCCGTTCCGGCCGGGCGACGTGGCGCAAGGCAGTGCTCCGCCATGACGCTCGCCGTGGCTGTTCTCCTCGTGATGCTCTCGGTCGCGACGTCGGTAGCCGGTCTGACGCAGGCGGAGACCGCGTCCGTCGGTGTCGCCGTGCCGGCAGATGCCCGGATCGAACCGGATCTTAGCTTCCGCGACGAGAGTGGCGTGGATTTCAACTTCGGCGATGACGTAGAACGACTTCCCACCGTCCTCGTCCTGGCCGACTACACCTGCACGACCCTCTGCGGTGCAGCAGCCTCGACCGCCGCTGCCGCTCTCGAGGCGACGGGCCTGACGGCAGCCCGCGACTACCGTGCCGTCGTGCTCGGCATCGACCCGAAGGACGGACCCGCAGCGGCAGCCGCGGCGAAGGCGTCCGAATTGCGCGATTTTCCGGGCATCCGAGACGACATCCGATTTTTCACCGCCGACCAGGCGACGGTCGATCGGGTGACGGCCACCCTCGGCTATCGCTACGCCTACGACGAGGAGCACGATCAGTTCGCCCATCCGGCGGCACTCTTCATCCTCGCCGCCGACGGCAGCGTCGCACGAGTCCTCGCCGTATTGACGCTGGTGCCGAGTGATCTGCGACTGGCCCTGGTCGAGGCCGGGAAGGGTCATGTCGGCACGCTGGCCGACCGGATCCGTCTTCTCTGCTACGCCTATGACCCGGTGCAGGGGCTGTACACGTCGACCATCACGCAGACGCTCCAGGCGCTGGCCGCCCTCACCCTCGTCGGTCTCGCGGCCTTCGTCGTCACGCTTCGGCGGCGCGCAGGGAGACAGGGATGAACGGTTTCCACCTCTTTCCCGTGGTGGCGTCCGTCGAAGGTGCCAGGACCGACATGGACTTCTGGCTGCTGTTCTGGGTCTCCGCCGCCATCGTCCTGCTCGTCCTGGTTCTCGTCGTCGGCTTTTCTTTCCGCTACCGGCGCGGGACCAATGTCCGGCGCGGCAAGCTCCCCGATCTCCTCACCAAGGAGTTCGAGATCGGCTGGACGGTGGCCACGCTGTTCGCCTTCGTCTTCTTCTTCTGGTGGGCGAGCATGAGTGAACTTCGAGCACTCGTGGTGCCGAAGGACGCGCTCGAGATCCACGTCGTCGCCAAGCAGTGGATGTGGAAGGTCGAGCACCCGAACGGTGCGCGCGAGATCGACGAGCTACATCTGCCCGTCGATGAGACGGTCAGGCTCGTAATGACCTCGCAGGACGTCATTCACGACTTCTACGTGCCGGCCTTCCGCACCAAGAAGGACGTCCTGCCGGGCAGCTTCGTCGAGATTGCGATCACCCCGAACCGGGTCGGGGAATATCACCTGTTTTGCGCCGAGTATTGCGGCACCGACCATTCGCACATGGGCGGGCGTGTCGTGGTCATGACCCGGGAGGCCTATGCCGCCTGGGCGGCCGTGCAGCCGCGCGAGGACGGGCTCGCGGCCGAGGGAGCGGCACTCTTCAGATCGCTCGGCTGCTCGGGCTGTCATGGCGGGAGCGGACCGGTGCGTGCGCCGAACCTGGCCGGCATCTACGGCCGTCCGGTACCGCTGGCCAACGGCACGGTGACCGTCGCGGACAGCGCCTACATCCGGGACTCGATCCTGCAGCCGAAGTGCGCGGTGGCCGCCGGCTACGCGCCGATCATGCCGAGCTTTGCCGGGATCGTGACGAACGACGAGCTGCTGCGGCTCGAAGCCTACATTAAGTCGCTAACCCCAGCGGCCGGAGCAGCGCCGTGACCGGCCTCGCCGTCAGCGCTCCGCTGCGCCGGGAACCCAGCTATCTGGGGACCGGGCACACGATCCTCTCGTGGCTGACCACCACCGACCACAAGCGGATCGCGATCCTCTACTTTGCGACCATCACCTTCTTCTTCTTCGTGGGGGGCAGTGCGGCTACCCTGATCCGTCTGGAGCTCCTTACGCCCAATGCCGACGTGACCACGGCGGACGGCTACAACAAGCTGTTCACGCTCCACGGCATCATCATGGTCTGGTTCTTCCTGGTGCCGTCGATCCCGAACACGCTCGGCAACTTCATCGTGCCGCTGGCCATCGGCGCACCCGACGTGGCATTCCCGCGACTCAATCTCTTCAGCTGGTATCTGGTCGTGGCCGGCGGTGGACTCACCCTGTTCGCCCTGCTCGCCGGCGGCGTCGACACCGGCTGGACCTTCTACACGCCCTACTCGACCATCTTCTCCAACGGTTACGTTGCCGCCGCGGCCATGGGCGTATTCGTCGTCGGCTTCTCCTCGATCGCCAGCGGCGTCAACTTCATCGCCACGATCCATCTGCTGCGGGCACCGGGCATGACCTGGTTCCGCCTGCCGCTGTTCGTCTGGGCCATCTACACGACGTCGATCGTCATGGTGCTGGCGACGCCGGTGCTCGCGATCAGTCTTCTGCTGATCACACTCGAGCGGCTGTTCGGCCTGCCGGTGTTCGACCCGTCGCGCGGCGGCGATCCGATCCTCTTCCAGCACCTCTTCTGGTTCTACAGCCATCCCGCCGTCTACATCATGATCCTGCCGTCGTTCGGCGTGATCAGCGAGATCGTCACCTGCTTCGCGCGCCGGCGGATCTTCGGCTACCAGTTCATGGTCTATGCCCTGGTGTCGATCGCCGGGATCGGGTTCTTCGTCTGGGGTCACCATATGTTCGTGGCCGGCATGTCGCCTTTTGCCGCGCTCGTCTTCTCCTTCCTGTCCTTCATCATCGCCGTCCCCTCGGCCATCAAGGTGTTCAACTGGACCGGCACGCTCTATCGCGGTCAGATTACCTTCGAAGCCCCGATGCTCTACGCGCTGGGATTCATCGGTCTCTTCACCGTGGGCGGCCTCACCGGCCTTTTCGTCGCCTCGCTACCCATCGACATCCATGTCCACGACACCTACTTCGTCGTGGCCCACTTTCACTTCATCATGGTGGGCGGTGCGGTCTCCGCCTATTTCGCTGGTTTGCACTTCTGGTGGCCGAAGATCACCGGCCGGCTCTATTCCGAAGCCTGGGCGCGCTACGCCGCCGTGCTCATGTATTTCGGCTTCAACTTTACGTTCCTGCCGCAGTTCGTCCTCGGCTATTTGGGAATGCCGCGGCGGTATCAGACCTACCCGCCGGAGTTCCAGCCGCTCCACGTCCTCTCCTCGGCCGGAGCCGCGGTGCTTGCGGCGGCCTACGTGCTGCCGGCGATCTATCTCACCATTTCCCTGTTCAAGGGCCGGCGGGCTCCGGACAATCCGTGGGAGGCAACCGGCCTCGAGTGGCAGACGAGCTCGCCCCCTCCTGAGCACAACTTCCTGCGGCAGCCCCGGGTCGAGGCCGGACCGTATCTTTACCACCCGGAGGGTACCGGGCCGGACGCCCATGACCGCCGGGTCGAGCAGCAGCAGGGCGAGCGATGAGCGCCGCTTCCGCCTTACGCGAACCCTGGGACGAACTCGGACGGCAGCGCGAGGCCGCTTCATTCGGCATGTGGGTCTTTTTGGGCAGCGAACTGCTCTTCTTCGGTGGCCTGTTCACCGTCTACGCCGTCTATCGGGTCCTGCACCCAGACGCGTTCACCGAAGCGGCACGGGAAGCCAATCTCGTCTACGGCACCGTCAACACCGCCATCCTCATGACCAGCAGCTTCACCATGGCGCTGGCGGCACGCACCGCGAAGGCCGGATACCGGCGCCTCGCCATGTGGTCGCTGGCGCTCACGATCACGCTGGGCTTCGCCTTCTTGATCGTCAAGGGTTTCGAATACTCAGAGGACATTCAGAAGTCGCTGATACCGGGCGCCGACTTCAAGTTGCGGGACGCCGCTGCCCAGCTGTTCTGGGCGTTCTATTGGATTGCGACAGGCGTCCATGCCCTACATCTGACGATTGGCATCGGTGCCGTCAGCCGGCTCTGGCTGCTGTCTTGGTGGCGAGAGCTGCCGCTGCAGGAGAGTCCGGCCAGCGAAGCCACAGCCCTATACTGGCATCTCGTCGACGTGGTCTGGATCTTTCTCTTTCCCGCCATCTACCTCGTCGGGCGGAATTCATGAGCGGTAAACGCGAAAGTCTCGGCGCGATCCTGTGGCCGGCCGCTACGGCTCTTTTCTGCCTCTTCGCCCTCCTCTACCTGACGGTGAGGGGCGCTTTCCTCCCGCTCGGCTCCGTCTCGCCGCTGCTGAGCTTCGGTATAGGTGCGGTCAAGGCGCTGATCGTGCTCTGGACCTTCATGCAGCTGAACAAGCCGGACGCTCTCCTGCGTCTGGCAGCCACCGCTGGTCTGTTCTGGCTCGTCACCCTCTTCGGCCTCACCTTCAGCGACTATCTCACCCGAGAACGCGTCGGCGCCTCCGGCCCGAGCTTCCGTGCCGCCGCACCGCCGGGCGATCCGTCGTCAGAACGGTGAGGATCAGAACGCGTGTGGCGGCACGCACCGGCGCGGCCTGCCGCGCCGATGGACCGGCACGACCGGCGCTGCCTCGCCAAGCACGTCTTCCGGTGACTTCTTGGATGGAGGCGACCACCGGACCCTGGGCGGATGTACCGCCGCGCCTACCCACCGCCCGCCTCGCCGCGCAACGTCCAGAGGACGCCGACACCCGTGGCGTAGATCACGATGGCTGCCAGCGAATCCCAGCCCATGCGCAGAACGGTGCGGTTCCGGCGCTCGATGGCGCCGGCGAGGAACACCGCCGTCAGCGCCAGGCCGAGCAGCGCTCCAAAGGCCGAGAACGCGCCCACGCGGGAGAGCAGCGGCGGCCCCGGCGAGAGCAGGTCGATCAAGAAGACGAGCGCCGCGTTGAACAGGTTGGTGCCGAAGATGTCGCCGATCGCCATCTCGTAGCGCTTGAGGCGCACCGCGCCGACCATTGTGCTGATCTCCGGCAGCGACGTCGCGAGCGCGACGGCGGTGGCACCGAAGAAGGCTTGACCTAGGCCGCTGCGCTCGGCGACCGCGGAGCCCGTTTCGCTGAGAACGTAACCGGCAACGAGGATCACCAGCGCGGCGAATGCCGTGCAAACCACAAGACTGCGGAAGGAGGGCGTTTCCTGGTCCGCATTCCCTTCGCTCTCCGTGTCGCCGGACTCGCGCCGGTGGCCCGCCTCGTCCTCTGCCGCCGGGTCAGGTCGGATCATCCAGGGCATCCGCCGCTCGTAGGCTGCGAGTGCCCAGATGGAAACCAGGTAGCCGGCGAGCAGCACCGTGCTCCAGATCCCCACGAACCCCCAGCGGCGCGGCATCACCGGCCGTGACGGCGGCGGCCACTAGGGCGAGCAGGATCACGTTCAAGGCGCCCTGTAGCAGGATTACCGGCTCCACCACGACCGAGGTCAGTGCCTCGCGTCCGATCACGGCATCTGCGAGTGCCAGCAGCGCTACCTGCGAGGCGACGCTGCCGAGCACATTGTTGACCGCCAGCACCTCACTCCCTGTGAGGGAGGCGGTCACGGAGACGGCCACCTCCGGCAGCGAGGTGATGCCGCCCAGCAGCACCAGTCCGGCGAAGCCCTTGCCCATCCCGGTCCGGTCGCTGATCGCATCGACATAGCCGGCGAGGCGGGAACCGGCGATCCACACCATCGCGGCGGCGCCTGCGAACGCCAGCCCGAGTTGCCAGAGCGGCCAATCTGCCATGCCCAACACGGGTCGCTCAGCCGCAGGGATCGGAAAGGATGAGGACGGGAAAGACCCCCTGCCAGAAGATCGCCAGCGCGGCGAAAAGGGCGGTAACGGCGGCGAGCCACGGGGTGAAGTCCCGGGCGTCGTCGTCCCTTTCCCCGACGAGTCCGCCCTCCAGCCTGCCCCGCGCCCACCAGACGATCACGGCGACGGCGGCAAGCGCCAATGCCGTCAGGCCCAGGACCACCATCATGAGCGCCGGCAATCCGGCGAGCCGTAAGCCCGCGAGGCCGCGCTCGCAGGCGACGGCGTTCGCGACGTAGACGAGGCCGAAATGCAGGGCCCAGACCAATAGGCCGGCCACGGCTCCGATGATCGCCGGCACACCCGGTAGCGGCACAGCTCGCGTCATGGCGCTGCTCCGAGCCCGCGGGGGAAAAAGTGCGTCAGCGCCAAGCCGGCCAGTGCCTGGGCGACGGTGTAGAGCCAGAACAGTCTGACGGTGTCGAAGGTCACGCGTCGCACCGGGTCGACCAGTCCGGCCCAGATGCGTGCCACGAGATAGAGCGCCATCACCGATGTCACGCCGGCGTGAAATCCTTGCCAGAACTGGTTGGCGAAGACGGCAGCCGTGAATGCATGCACCGTGGGTCGGAGGCCTGCGTTCCAGAGCGCTGCGGCATCGAGGCCAAGCCCCGCCAGCAGCAGGCCGAGGGCCAGAAGCACCGCCAGGGGCATCACCCCACACCAGCCACGGCGCAGGAGGTGGTCCGCACCCCAGAGTGCTGCTGCGCTCGCGGCGACGAACACAGCCGACACGGCGGACGCATCCAATCCGGGCAGTACGATCCCCGGCGGCGGCCAGGCGGCATCGCCGTTCACCAGCCACAGATAGCTGTGGGTGAAGCCGAGGCAGGCGAAGACGCTGACGTCAACCAGCAGCAGCACGACCATGGCCCACCAGCCCACCGAGACGGGGCCGGTGACGTAGACCGGCAGGCTGATTCCGCCGCCGATCTCCACGCGATCTCGAATCGGGCCCAGGTCCGTGCCCGTCCAGAGCCACCAGATCACGGCGACGAGGCCGACGGCACCGAAGGTCAAGGCGATCCACACCCACTGCACGGTCAGCGAAAGGAAGAAGCCTGCGGTGCCAATGGCGGCGATCACGTGCGCCCAGCCCGGGCCCGGGATGATGGCGACATACTGCGGTCGTGCCTCGACCGGGCTCGTGACGATGGTCTCGCGAGGCCCGGTCGCCGTGTTCGGCAGGAAGTGCCGGCCGCTCTTCACCTGCTCGGCGAGTCCCGGCTGGTCCCACAGCGGCTCGCGCGAATGGATCCGTGGGATGCTGCGCGCCGCGTAGTTACCTTGGGGCAGCCACTCCAGCGTTCCGCCATTGTACGGATTACCCTCCGCGTCGTTCGAGATGCGGAAATTGCGGAAGAGATCGACGATGACGAACGCGACACCGAGCGCCGCCATCCCAGCACCGACGGTCGACAGCTGATTCCACAGCTCCAGCCCCATGCCGTCGGGATAAGTCCATACCCGCCGCGGCATGCCCGCGAGCCCGCTGATGTGCATGGGAAAGAAGGCGAGGTTGACGCCGACGAACAGCAGCCAGAAGGCGATGCTGCCGAGCCGCTTCGACATCGTCCGCCCGCTCGCTGACGGTGCCCAGTAGTAGATCGCGGCGAAGAGCGGGAAGACCATACCGCCGATCAGGACGTAATGCAGGTGGGCCACGATGAAATAGGTGTCGTGCACCTGCCAGTCGAACGGGACGATTGCGACCATCACGCCCGTTAGGCCACCCAGCACGAAGATGAAGAGAAAGCCCAGGATGAAGAGAAAGGGGACCTGGAGCCGTGGCTTGCCGAGCGCGATCGTCCCGATCCACGCGAACACCTGAATGCCCGTCGGCACCGAGACCGCGAAGGAGGCAGCCGAGAAGAAAGACAGCGAGAGTTGTGGGATGCCGGTGGCGTACATGTGGTGCACCCACAGCCCGAAGCTGAGGAAGCCCGTGCCGACCAGTGCCAGGGCCACGAGCCCGTAGCCGACGAGCCGCGCCTGCACCATCGCGGGTAGGATCATGGAGACCATGCCGGCCGCGGGCAGGAAGATGATGTAGACTTCCGGGTGACCGAAGAACCAGAACAGGTGTTGCCACAGTACCGGATCACCACCCCGTTCCGCGATGAAGAACGGCCAGTCGAAAGCGCGCTCCAGCTCGAGCAGGATGGTGCCCCAGATTACAGCGGGAAAGGCGAAGACAATCATCGCGGCGAAAACCAGCATGGCCCAGGCGAAGATCGGCATGCGCCCGAGCGTCATGCCCGGCGCCCGATTCTTCAGGATGCCGACGATGATCTCGATGGCACCGGCGATCGCTGAGATCTCGATGAAGCCGATGCCGAGCAGCCAGAAGTCGGCGTTGATCCCCGGCGAGTATTCCTTGCTCGTGAGCGGCGGATACATGAACCACCCGCCGTCGGGCGCCATGTCGTAGAAGATCGAGGAGAAGAACACGAGCCCGCCGATAGCGTAGGCCCAAAAGGCATAGGCCGAGAGGCGCGGAAAGGGTAGGTCGCGCGCCGCCAGCATCGCCGGTAGCAGGTAGACGCCCGCCGCCTCCACCGCCGGCACGGCGAACAGGAACATCATCGTAGTGCCGTGTGTCGTGAAGAGCTGGTTGTAGAGCTCCGGCCCGATCAGGTCGTTTTCCGCCCGCCAGAGCTGCGCGCGCATCACCAGCGCCAGGCATCCGGCGAGGACGAAGAACAGGAGCGCCGTGCCGAGATAGAGCACGCCGATCCAGTTGTTGTTCACCACGGTTGGGAAGCGCCAGCCGCGCGGGCGGCGCCAGACGCTCTCCAGCGCCTCCAACTCACCCTCGGGGCGTGGCAGCGTGTTGGGCAGCGGCGCTTCGGGCGAGAGCGGGTCGAGCACCGACACGAGCATAGTCCCGTCCGGCCCGGGCGGCGTCATTGCAGGCTGCCCAGCCAGGCGGCGACGGCACGCAGCTCGCGACCGTCGAGCACGGCGCCGAAGCCCGGCATCCGGGCACCCTCCTTGAGGGCCTGCGGCGCCCCGATCCATCCCGCCAGCGTCGCATGACTGTTGTCGAGCGTGCCGGCGGCGAGGCTCAGCCGCGACCCTACCAGCGTCAGGTCGGGGCCGGTCCGACCCTGCCAGGGCGTGCCGCGCACCGCGTGGCAGGCGCCGCAGCCGGCCCTGCCGAAGGCCTCCCAGCCGAGGGCCAGGAACTCGTCCTCTGGCGGCGCGACGGGCCGGCCAAGCCGCTCGACCCAGTGCTGGAAGTCCGGCTCACTTTCGGCCACGACGAAGAGAGCCATCAGGGCGTGCTGGGTGCCGCAGAACTCGGCGCACTGGCCGCGCATCACCCCGGGCCGATCGGCCGTGACGACCAGCCGGTTCACCCGCCCGGGGATCATGTCCCGCTTGCCGTGCAGCGCCGGGACCCAGAAGCTGTGGATCACGTCGCCGCTTTCCAACAGCAGCTCAATAGGCCGACCGACGGGAATATGGATCTCGTTTGCAGTGACGATGCCGTGGTCGGGGTAACGCACCTCCCACCAGAACTGGCGACCCGTCACCGTGATACGCAGCTGCGCCTCGTTCGAGCCGAGTGAAGCGGCGATGCCCAAAGTGTGCACGAGCATGACCGCGAGCACGACGACCGGGAAGGCCACTCCGCCCACGAGAACCGCCGCGCGCGAGCTCAGGCTCCGTCGCACCGATTCGCCGCCGGCCAGCGCTACGATGAGGAGCGCCATGACGAGCAGAAAGATCGCCGCACCCCCGATGAACAAATGATCGGTGAGCTCCACGATGCGCCGGCTCTCGGGTCCCATCGGCGCCAGCACCGCCTGCCGGCCCTCGCAGCCGGCGAGGAGAAGGAGCGTCCCGATGCATGGCGCCCAGCGCAGCCTCATGCGGCCGGCGGCAGCGGCAGGGCGGGGTCCGCTCTGCCCCGCAGAACCAGCGCCAGCCCTGCCACGCATACGGCGGCGAAGATCAGTCCGCCCGGCACCCACATCAGGAGTCCGCCCAGCTGCTGGTCCTCAAGTGGCGAGAGCCCCCAGGGTGCCGTGACGCCGGGCTCGTGCGCCGCGAGGAAGAGGGGTCGCGGCGCCAGCGTAATCAGCGCGCCGAGCAGGCCCATCTGTACCGCCGACGCCAATGCCGCCAGTGCGGCTGCATCCGGGCGGCTCACAGCCCGTAGCCGTAGCGCCGCCCAGAACCAGAGCGCCGTGCCGAACAGTGTCGCGTGCATCGCCCAGTAGGTGACATCGCTCCGGAACGTCGCCGCGTAGGGCCCCGGCATGTGCCAGACCCAGAGTGCCAGCGCGAAGGCCGCCGCCGGTGCGACGAGCCCCGGACCCTCACCGACCCCGGACCGCGATGCGGTGGCACCCCAGGCGATCAGCGGCGCGGCGACGAGGGTCAGCATCATGTGCTGCCCGACTCGCGCCGAGAATAGCGCCACCGATAGATTGCAGAGCGGCGAGATCAGGGCCGTCAGCAGCACCGCCCAGCCCAGCCACGCGAGTCCGGCCGGGGCGCCTCGCGCGCGCCGCAGCAGCATGTAACCGCCGATGCCCAGCACCGCGATGAGCAAGGGATCGAGATTCCAGGCGACGGCGCCCGGCAGTGGCGGTGCCCCGCAGTAGGGGATGTCGGGCATCGTCGACCTCCTCGCGATCGGACAACCGACCCATCGGCTACGGGTTGCCTTGCCGGCCTCAATCCGTCCGGTACAGGTAGGCCGCGACGTCACGCGCCTCGCGCTCGGTCAGGTGGAAGGCCGGCATCGCAGTCTTCGGATCGAGGGACGGTGCGTCGCGGATCCAGCGGATCAGGCTCGGCGGCCGGTTCGGCAGGAAGCCCGCCACGTAGGCGCGTTGCGCGAGGTCGCGCAGCGGCGGTCCGACGCGGCCGCGCGCCCCGGGTACACCCGGAATCACGTGGCAGGCGCCGCACCCATCGCGGGAAAGGATGCGGCGTCCGCTGGCGAGGTCGCCCTCCACCAGGAGCAACTCCTCGCCGACGTCGCCCCCCTGGTCGCAAGCCGCGAGCGTGAGGAGTGCCGTGACCAGCATGGCAAGGTGCCGCTGCGGCAGTCCCCTCATCGGCGCGCCACCGCATCGGCAGGTAGCGGCTGCGTGGCGTACCATGCCGCCACGGCCCGGATCTCCGCGGGCGAGAGTGGCCAGTGGGACTCCTTCGCCGGCGGCCTCCTCGGGTCGATGCCGACGCCGTACGCCATGATGCGGGCGAAGACATCGCCGGACCCGCCGCCGCGTACCCCTCGCATCCACAGCTCGAGCTGGGACGAGACAAAGCCGGCGTGTTGCCCCTCAAGCCGCGGGATCAGCGGATGCCGCGACGTCCCGCCGTGGCAGGCGGTGCAGGCAGCGACGCCGCGATCGGGCCGTCCTTCCTCCGCGATTCGCCGGCCGAGTGACAGCGTCGCCGTCTCGGGGCCATCGCCAGAATCGGACGGGACTGGTTGCACCGCATAATGCGCTGCCAGAGCATTGATCTCCTCGGCGGCCAGCTCCGCCGCCACCGGCTGCATGATGCCGCTCGGGCGCGTGCCGAGGGCGTAGGCCTGGAGGGCCGCACGAAGATAGGCTTCGCTCTGTCCGACCAGACGGGGAAAGGCGCCGCTTTCACCACCGAGGCCATCGGCGCCGTGACAACGGCCGCAGGCGGCGATGCCGTTGCCCGCGGGACCGTTCATCAGCAGCAGCGACACGCCTTCCGCAACCCCTTCGGTCGCTGAGCCGATCTCGCCAAAGGCTAGTCGGCGGTAGGCGGCCGGCTCCATCTGCGGCAGATGCCGCAGGAACGCCACAACCGCCCAGACCTCGTCATCGCGCTCCGGCGCTACCCAGGACGGCATGCCGGCGTACTTGATCCCGTGCCGGACGATCCAGAACAACTCCTCGGGAGACCAGTCCCGGATGCGGTCGCCGAGGTACGGTGGCTCCGGCAACATCCGCCGGGCGATGGGATTTCGCGCCTCCCCGGGTGCGCCATGGCAAGGTGCACACCCGCCCTGGTAGTGCCCGGCCCCGCGTCGTACCGCGCCGGGATCCTCCAGAACTTCGGCAGGGATCCGGATCCCGACCGTGTGCGCTGCGACGGACTTGTCGAGGGCGAAGCTGAGGAAGAGGCGAAAGAACGGATAGTGCCCCGAGGTCGCCGCCACACTGTACACGCCCGACCAGGCAAACAGCACGGCACCCGCGAGGGTGGCGGCACTCAGCCCGACGATCAATCGCCAGTGCGACGCCAGATGTACCAGGAGATCGCGAAGATTGTCGTCGAGCTCTTGCAAACGCTCCCGCAGACCGCGACGGCGCGCTGAGCTGTCGGCGTCACGCTTCGCTCGCGGACCTCGGAGCCCACCTCCACCCGAGTCTGTCGTGGCAACCCCGTGGCGCAATCCAGCGTGCCGGCTTGAGGGTGGTGGCGCGTGACGTCCGGCCGAACCGCTGCGTCGCATTGGAGCGAACGGCCGCAGCGATCGGTACGTTCCACGTCAGGCGGGCAGTTACGACGAGTTCGCGGGAGCAGCTGACGGAACCGCCGATCCGCACGGCCCCTTCTGCGCCATGCCTACGATGTTCGAGTTCGCTGCCTTCCTGCTCACCTTGGTCGCCGCAAGCGGGTGGCTGAATCAACGATTCGTCGGCTTGCCGCGCACCACGGCTCTGCTGGTCCTGGGCGCCGCGTTCTCAGCCGCCCTGTTCGGTGCGGACAAGCTGGGGCATCGCGTTGGGCTCGATTTTGATCTTTCGAGTTGGATCGGCGAGATCGACTTCAGTGCGACCGTGCTTCAAGGAATGCTTGGATTTCTGCTGTTTGCAGGCGCCCTGCACGTTGAATTCGACGAGTTGCGGACGCGGCGATGGACCATTTTCGCAATGGCGACTGTAGGGGTCGTGATCTCCACCGCCATCGTTGGCATCGGCCTCTGGCTTGTGGCGCCGCTGCTGGGCTACCCCATCACACTTCCCTGGGCATTGGTATTCGGGGCGCTCATCAGTCCGACGGATCCGGTCGCCGTGCTTGGCACAATCAAGCGGGTTGGAATGCCCGACGGACTGGGCATCACCATGACCGGCGAATCTCTGTTCAACGACGGCGTGGGCATCGCTTTGTTCACCCTGCTGTTGCGCTTCGCCACGGAGGGGGGCCAGGACATAAGCGCGCTCGAGGTCGTCGGCTTCTTCGCCCTCGAAGCTCTGGGAGCAATCATCCTCGGGGCGGTTGCAGGCTGGATCGCTTTTCGTGCCTTGAAGGTGATCGACGAACGCGGCCTCGAGGTGCTCATCACTCTGGCGCTCGTTGCCGGCACCTATGCTGTTGCCGAGCGATTCGAGATGAGCGGACCCATTGCGGTGGTGATCTGTGGGCTTATTATCGGCAATCTTGGCACGCGCTATGCGATGAGCGAGGCTACGTTAGCCTATCTGCGGCCATTCTGGGACCTCACCGACGAGGTGCTCAATGCCCTCCTCTTCTTCCTCATCGGGCTTGAGACACTGGCCCTCGCCTTCGATCCAGCGCTGGGATGGCCCGCGGCATCCGCCGTTCCCCTGGCATTGTTGGCCCGCCTCGTCGCCGTCAGCAGTGCCGTTGGGATCATGTCGTTCATCACGACCTTTCCCTACGGCACAGTCCGCATCCTGACCTGGGGTGGCGTGCGCGGCGGCATCTCCATCGCGCTTGCGTTGTCGCTGCCGCAATCGGAGGCGCGTCCCCTCATCCTGGCGGCCACCTATTTGGTCGTCCTCACCACGCTGTTGCTGCAGGCGCCGACCCTGGCGCCGCTCGTGCGCTCGATGAAGGTGAAGGGCGAGCAGGCCTGAAAGCATGCTCCGCCGTTCACATGGCTTCCTTGATGCCCGACCGGATGAGCCACCAGTTGACGGGGTAGGCGGTCATGAAGCCGGCCAGCATGGCAATCTGCATCATGAACCAGAACTCGGGCGAGGCCGTCTCCAGCCGCGTGCCGAGCAGATCGCGAAAGATCCAGAAGGCCGCGATGGCCATGAAGCCGTACATGCCGAGCTGCCAGGCGGTCAGCGAGAGCGTGTCCGCCTTCACCGCCTGCCAGAGACCCTGACCCACCGACAGGTCGCGCATCGGCTTGATCGTGAAGTACTGGAAGGCGATGCCGATCACGAAGGCGAAGAGGTAGTCCAGCACCCAGACGGCGAACATCTTCTCGCCGAACAGCCAGTGCCAGCCGAACCAGGTGGCGACCACAGGTGCTAGCACCATCAGCCATTCCGCGATGATGTCACCCAGCGTGCAGCCGCTGCCGCAGTGCGAGGCACCCTTGCCCACCTTGGCCCAGAACGGCGTTTCCTTCTTGCTCGGCATCTCCTCGTGCCGGTCCATGGCGGCTTGCGCACGCTCGCGCGTCGCGAGCCGGCCGTAGCGGAAGTAGCTCCACACCCAGAGCACGCTGCCAAACAGCGCGGTGATCGGCCAGACCAGGTTCATGATCCACATCTGCTGCGGATGGCGGATCACGTCGACGGCCACGACAACCGAACAGGCTCCGGCCAGGACGAGCGAGCCGATGGAGAGGAGATGAAGCCAGTTCGGGACCATCGTGGATGCCTTCGATCGCGAGCATGCGATCGCAACGGCACCCGCGCGCCTGCGTTCCAGCGATAGCGACGGTCTTGCAATTCGGCCCGGAACCGCACCGATCGAAGGCTTGTTCGGCCGTCACGAGCCTACGCCGCTGAGGCCAAGCCGCTGCATCGCGACAGCACTGCATCCGGCCGGTCCGTCCCGTAACCTCGTGGAGGTCCGGCGCAAGCGCGCCGTAACAGCCCTCGCCAGCCTGATCACTGTAGGCTATCGCGTTCGGATGGACATCTCCCAGCAGGTTCGGCGTCACCGTGTGGCGTGGCTTTCCGGCAAGGTCTGGCGCGGGCGCATGGTCTTTGCCACGGGTGCTGTCGCAATCGGCATTGCGGCTGTGATCTTCGCCTGGTCGGCCGACCTTGCCGGCGGAGGTTTCGAGCTGTTGCGGGAGCGTTGGCCCTTGCTCCCGCTGTTCATGACGCCCGTCGGCTTCGCCACCTTGGCCTGGATCACGAAGCGCTGGTTCCCCGGTGCCGAAGGCAGTGGCATCCCGCAGGCGATCGCCGCAAGGAGAACGCGCGACGCGTCCTATCGCCGACGGCTGCTCGGCGTGCGGGTCACGTTGGGCAAGATCATCCTGACCGTCGCCGGTCTCGCCATCGGCGCTTCGATCGGCCGCGAGGGCCCGACGGTGCAGGTCGGAGCCTCGGTCATGCTCATGGTCGCCGGTGTGGCCGGCATCGGGGCGACGCGAGGACTCGTTCTCGCCGGAGGAGCAGCCGGCGTGGCCGCCGCGTTCAACACGCCCCTGGCCGGCGTGGTGTTTGCCATAGAGGAGATGGCGAAGGCCTTCGAGCACCGCTTCAGCGGTCCGATCCTGGGTGCCGTCGTGCTCGCGGGTCTCACCGGCATCGCACTGATCGGCGACTATCGCTACTTCGGACACGCTTCCACGCACCTGGCAGTCCCTCAGGACTGGCTTGCGGTGCCCGTCTGCGGGATCGTCTGCGGAACGCTGGGAGGGCTGTTCAGCCTCGGGGTCCTCCGCGTGGCGACCGCGCGCCAAGGACTCCTTGCTGCCCGACGCACCCATACGGTCCTGTTCGCCTTCGCCTGCGGCATCCTGGTGGCTGGGCTCGGATGGCTGACCGACGGCTACGCGCACGGCACCTCGTACGACGTGACCCGCGGACTGATCGACGGCGGCACCGGCCCTGCCCTCTGGGCGGCGCCGCTGAAGCTCCTAGCGACCCTGGCCTCGTCCGTCAGCGGCATACCGGGAGGCCTGTTCGCCCCGTCGCTGTCGGTCGGCGCCGGCCTGGGTCCTGCTCTCGGCCACCTGCTCCCGGACATGGACCTGCGGGCGCTCAGCCTGCTGGCTATGGTCGGCTACTTCGCCGGCGTGGTGCAGGCACCGCTCACTGCCTTCGTCATCGTGCTGGAGATGATCGACGACAGCCGCATGGTGGTGCCGCTCATGGCCACCGCGTTGCTCGCTACCGGGGCATCGCGCCTCATTTGCCCGCACTCGCTCTATCACACGCTGTCGCGTGGCTATGACCGCGGTGCTGCGGAGAGCACGGAGAAGACACCGCTCGAGCCGTCACGCCTCTAGGTAGTGCTGCGGCGCATCTGTGTCGGGAGAGTTCGTGGCGCAGGTGGAGTGCGTCAGAGCCCTCTTTCGCGAGCGGGCTTCGAACTGGCGGCGAGGTTGTTGGCGGAGTTGATCAGCGCAATGTGGGAGAAGGCCTGCGGAAAGTTGCCGAGCTGACGGCGCGCTCTAGGGTCATATTCCTCGGCGAGCAGGCCGACATCGTTGCACAGGCGGAGTAGGCGCTCGAAGAGACGGCGTGCGTCGTCGTGCCGGCCGAGGAGAAGGTAGGCATCGACGAGCCAGAAGCTGCAGGCGACGAAGATGCCCTCCTCGCCGCCGCCGATGCCATCGTGGGTCGACTCCTGATTGTAGCGCCTCACGAGCCCCTCTTCGGCGAGACGCCCGTCGATCGCGGCCACGGTACCTGCGAACCTCGGATCGTGCGGCTCGACGAAGCCGAGTGCCGCCAGTTGCAGCAGGCTCGCATCCATCGCCTTGCCCCCGTAGACCTGCACGAAACTGCCGAGCTCCGTGTCATACCCGTGCTCGCAGACGTCGGCATGGATCGCGGCGCGCACCTGCCGCCACTTCTCCAAAGGAGTGTCCAGACCGAACTGCTCGGCGCTCTTGATCGCCCGGTCGAAGGCCACCCAAGCCATCACCTTCGAATAGGTGAACTGTCGCCGCTCGCCGCGTACTTCCCAGATGCCGGAATCGGGCTGGCGCCAGATCTGTTCCAGATGCCGGAGCAGGGCCCGCTGGAGTTGCCAGCCGATCTCGCTCTCGGGCAGCCCGGCCCGTCTCGCCTGGTGCAGGGCATCCATGATCTCGCCATAGACATCGAGCTGAAGCTGCCGGTGCGCCGCATTCCCGATGCGCACCGGCCGTGAACCGGCAAAGCCCGAAAGCCAGTCCGCCTGCCACTCGTCCAGACGTCGTTCTCCGGCGACCCCGTAGACCGTGCGGAGCTGATCGGGTGCTCCCGCCACGGCGCGCAGCAGCCAGTTCCGGCAATCGCCGGCCTCCTGCTCGTAGCCGGCGTTCATGAGCGTCATCAGGGTCAGGGTCGCATCGCGCAGCCAGCAGTAACGGTAGTCCCAGTTGCGGGCACCGCCCCAGCGCTCGGGCAGCGACGTCGTCGGTGCTGCGACGATCCCACCGGTCGGCTCGTAGATGAACGCCTTCAGCGTCAGTAGGGAGCGCATCACCTGACTCGACCAGGGTCCCCGGTATCGGGAACGGGCGGCCCAGTCTCGCCAGAACCGCTCCGCCTCGGCGAGTGCATCCTCGGCATCGGGCATCGGCCTGAGTTCCAGATGGGACGGGATGTAGTGCAGTCCGAAACTGACCGACTGGCCAACCTCGACCGTGAACTCCGCGACGGTCCTCATGCCTTCGCCGCGACAGGGTACGTCCGTCTGTAGGACGGCCATGTCGGGGCCTGCGACTGCACGTATCCCGCCCGCCGTGTCCGCCGTAACCCAGGGTACCTCGGCGCCATAGCCGAAGCGCAGGATCAGGTCCGTGCGCATCGTGCACCGTCCCGCCTCGCCGCGCACGATACGGACGAGCGAAGGATTTTCGCGTTCAGTCGCCATGAAATCGATCAGCGTGACCGCACCGCTCGGGGTCTCGAAGCGGGTCTCCAGCACCATGCTGTCCTCGCGATAGCCCCGGTGGATCGCGTTCACCGGACCGACCGGGGCAAGGCACCAGCAACCGTCGCCCGCGTCACCCAGAAGGGCTGCGAAGAGGGCCGGGGAGTCGAATCGAGGCCAGCATAGCCAGTCGATCGTGCCGTCGCGCGCGACCAGTGCGGCACTGCGGCCGTCGCCGATGAAGGCATGGTCCTCGATCAGCATCGCCCCCGCCGCCTGTCCCTACTTCGCCCTGCGGACCCGTCCAGCACAGCAAAGGATGGCTCAGGGGCTCGTTCCACGTGGCGACACGGCGCGGAACCGGCTGGCACGGATGGGGTTGAAACACATCATGGCAGAGTACGATCAGGACCGCCCCGTGGTGGCCGTCACCGGCGCGTCGGCGGGTGTCGGGCGCGCTGTGGCGCTGGCCTTTGCCCGCCGCGGTGCGACGGTGGCTTTGATGTCGAGGCGCCGCGAGCGCCTGGATAGCGCAGCGCGGGAAGTCGAAGCGGCAGGCGGACTGGCGATGGTTGAGTCGGTCGACGTGAGCGACGCGGCTGCGGTCGAGGCCGCCGCCGCCAGGATCGCGTCGGTCTGCGGGCGGATCGACGTGTGGATCAACTGTGCGATGGTGACGGTGTTCGCACCCGTGCGTGACCTTCGGCCGGACGAGGTCAGGCGGGTCACGGAGGTCACCTATCTGGGCCAGGTGCACGGAACGCTCGCAGCCCTGCGCCACATGCGCCCACGCGATAGCGGTACCATCGTTCAGGTGGGCTCGGCCCTCGCCTACTGCTCCATTCCCTTGCAGTCGGCCTATTGCGCGGCGAAGGCGGCGGTCCGCGGCTTCACCGATTCGCTGCGCAGCGAGCTGATCCACGAGCGGAGCGGCGTGCGGGTCACGATGATCCAGTTGCCCGGCATCGACACGCCCCAGTTCGACTGGGCGCGAAGCCGGTTGCCGCGGCAGCTGCAGCCCGTCCCGCCGATCTACGACCCCGAGGCCGTGGCCGAGCGCATCGTCAAAGCGGCGGCGACGGCACCCCGCGAGCTGTGGATCGGCACCTCGGCGATGAAGGCTATTCTCGGCACCTTTGCCGCGCCCGGCATGCTCGACCGCATGATGGCGGACCGGGCCTGGGACGGGCAGATGACCCGGGCCGCGGCCGAGCCGCGCGCCGACAATCTGTTCGATGCGCCGGCGGGAGATCCCGGGGCGCACGGCAGGTTCGCCGCCCGGGAGCGCCACTCGGTCAGCGCGGTTTCCGGCGATGCCGCACGCTGGGCGATCGGACTTGCCGGCGTGGCAACGGCTGTCGGCGTCACGGCCCTCGCCTATGCGGCGGGGCGCCGCGCCACCCGTTAGGCCGGGTATGCGACCGTCGACAGCAGGGCCAGCTCCGCCCGCCGCGAGTCGAGACGGGTATGCTGCACGACGATCGGAACGTCGGAACGGATGACCGAAGCATAGTCGGTGTCGCGCGGTACCGGCTCAGGATCGGCGAGATCGTTGAAACGCAAGTGCAGGGTCCGGCGCGCGTCGACGGTGACCTTGTAGGGACCGACGGGTTCGCGGTGGGCGAAGTATAGGGTGACTTCCACCTGCGCCGGACGATCGCCGGCATTCAGCAGGCAGATCGTCTCGTGCGAGACGAACTTGGGATCGGAGCTCGTGCTGGAGGCAGGGATGTAGCCTTCGGCGACGGCCCAGATGTCCGACCGATCTCGGTCATGGTCAGCTCTCCGGGCGGATGAGGGTGAGCCCGGTCGCCTCGTCCAGGCGGCGGCGAAGATGCGCCGGGCTCTCGGTGACGATGACCTCGAGCGTCGGCCGCACGTGCCCCTCCTTGAGGTGCCCCGCCAACGCGGATCCGTCCCGTCGGCCGAGCACGACGTGCATGTGCAGCGCCGGCTTGCCGGCGTCGTCGATTCCGATGTCGCCCAGCAAGGTCGCGACCTCCACCTGCTCGTCGACACCGATGTGAAGATAGTCCTTCGCTTCCCAATCGAAGTAGGCGAGAACCGCGCGTTCGAAGGCACCGATCGCCGACAGGCTGGCCTCGTTCAATCCTTCCCGGCCGGCGTACTGCGTCAGCGAGGCCGTGACCTCGTCCCCCTGGTCGAGCACGACCACGAAGGTGCGCTGCCCGGCCTGCTCGTGAAGAAGCTTGGTCCGCATGGATACCTCCTTCGCCCTGAGCGGCAAACCCACCGGCGAAGAAGTCGTTCCGGAGTCGTCGACGCCGCCCAGATGAAGCCGATAGACGCTTCCAAAAAGAGGCCAGCCTACAATTGTCACGCGAGTTGTCGCTCGCCGTTTCCCAAAATAGCCAAAACTTTCCACGGGGCGAAGCGTACGTGACGAACCCGTCATGATAGTGGCGTACCCATGCGAGACAACGCTGATCGCAAATTGACCGTGCAACGGTTCGCCCGTGCTTCAGTTTGATCGACAGGGCCGGACGACACGGCGCTGCCGCCGCGATTGCCGGAGACTCCCTTCAGCCCGCGGATCATTCTGATGAGCATGACGGTCGGCGATTTCTTCTGGCAGCGGCTACACGACTGGGGCGTACGGCGCGTCTTCGGCTACCCGGGCGACGGCATCAACGGTCTGCTCGGTGCCTTGAACCGTTTCGGCACCGACAAGATCGACTTCGTGCAGGTGCGGCACGAGGAAATGGCCGCCTTCATGGCCTCCGCCTACGCCAAGTTCACGGGCCGGCTCGGCGTCTGCCTTGCGACCTCCGGACCCGGTGCCTCGCACATGATCACCGGCCTCTACGATGCCCGCATGGACCACCAGCCGGTACTTGCAATCGTTGGCCAGCAGGCGCGTGCCGCGGTGGGCGGCCACTATCAGCAGGAACTCGACCTGCAATCGATGTTCAAGGATGTGGCCGGCGCCTTCGTGCAGCAGGCCGCCACACCGCCCCAGGTACGGCATCTGGTCGACCGCGCCGTCCGCATCGCCGTCGCTCGGTCCCGGGTGACGGCGCTGATATTCCCCAACGATCTGCAGGACGAGACTTACGAGGAACCGCCGCGCAAGCACGGCACGATCCATTCCGGCATCGGCTACGCACCCCCTCACGTCGTGCCCCGCGAGGCCGACCTGCGGCGCGCGGCCGAGGCGCTGAACGCCGGGAAGAGGGTCGCCATTCTGGTTGGCGCCGGTGCGTTGCACGCGACGGACGAGGTCATCGCCGTGGCCGACCGCCTGCAGGCGGGTGCCGCCAAGGCGCTGCTCGGCAAGGCCGCGTTGCCGGACGACCTCCCCTGGGTCACCGGATCGATCGGGCTTCTCGGCACCAAGCCGAGTTGGGACCTGATGATGAACTGCGACACGCTGCTGATGATCGGGTCAGGCTTTCCTTACTCGGAGTTCCTGCCGAAGGAAGGTCAAGCGCGCGGCGTGCAGATCGATATCGAGCCCGAGATGCTGAGCCTGCGCTACCCGATGGACGTCAATCTGAACGGCGACAGCGTCGAGACGCTGCGCGCCCTCCTGCCCCTGCTGGAACAGAAGAGCGACCGCTCCTGGCGCGAGGACATCGAAAACGGCGTGCACGACTGGTGGTCGACGCTCGAGAGCCGCGCCATGCACTCGGCCGATCCGGTGAACCCACAGCGCGTGGTGTGGGAGCTGTCGCCGCGGGTTCCGGAGCGGGCGATCGTCACGAGCGATAGCGGGTCCTGCGCCAATTGGTTCGCGCGCGATCTCAAGATCCGGCGGGGCATGATGTGTTCCCTCTCGGGCGGGCTCGCTTCGATGGGTGCCGCGGTGCCCTATGCCATCGCCGCCAAGATCGCCCATCCCGACCGGCCGGTCGTGGCGCTCGTCGGTGACGGTGCCATGCAGATGAACAACATGGCCGAGCTGATCACCGTCGCGAAGTACTGGGAGAAGTGGCCCGACAAGCGCTGGGTCTGCTGCGTGTTCAACAACGAGGACCTGAACCAGGTCACGTGGGAGCAGCGCGTGCAGGAGGGCGACCCGAAGTTCGAAGCGACCCAGCGCATTCCGAATGTGCCCTATCATCGGTTCGCCGAGCTGATCGGCCTGCGCGGCATCTATGTCGACGATCCCGACAAGCTGGGTGCGGCCTGGGAGGAGGCTCTGTCCGCCGATCGACCCACGGTGATCGAGGTCAAGACCGATCCCAACGTGCCGCCGCTGCCGCCGCACATCACGCTCCAGCAGATGCGGAAGTTCACCTCGACCCTGCTGAGCCCGGATCCCGAGGAGGGCAGCGTGCTGCTGAACACGGCAAAGGAGGTCATCGCAGGCGTACTGCCGAGCCGGAGGGACTAGTCGTGACGGCCGCCGCTTCGGGCGTAGCGGTCGAAGCTGTTCGCTCGCGCGCCTACACCATCCCGACCGACGCGCCCGAAGCGGACGGGACAATACAGTGGGACGCCACTACCCTCATGGTTGTGGAAGTCGACGCCGGTGGCAGGACCGGCCTCGGCTACACCTACAACGAGGCCGCCACCGCACAGCTGGTCAATGGCAAGTTGGCCAAGGTGGCGGTGGGTCACGACGCCATGGACGTTCCGCAGATCTGGAACGCCCTGCAGCGCGAAGTCCGCAACATCGGCCGGCAAGGGCTGGCAGCGACCGCCATCTCCGCGGTGGACGCTGCACTTTGGGATCTGAAGGGCCGCCTGCTCGGAATGCCGCTCGCACTCCTTCTCGGCCGGGCTCGCGATGCCGTGCCCATCTACGGCAGCGGCGGCTTCACCACCTACGAGGACGACCGATTGCGTGAGCAGCTCGCGGGCTGGGTCGACCAGGAGGGGTGCCGGTGGATCAAGATGAAGATCGGCTCCGACCCCGAGCGCGATCCGCACCGCGTCGGTGTCGCGCGGGAAGCGATCGGCGATCTGGGTCTCTTCGTCGACAGCAATGGTGCCTATGGTCCCAAGCGCGCCCTTGCGATCACCGAGCGGTTGGCGGGCGACTACGGCATTCTCTGGCACGAGGAACCGGTCTCGTCCGACGACCTCGCCGGCCTGCGTCTGATCAGGGACCGGGGCCCGGCCACGGTGGACATCGCCGCCGGCGAGTACGGCTACGAGGTGGATTACTTCCGCCGGATGCTGGCGGCGGGTGCGGTGGACGTCCAGCAGGCCGACGCCTCGCGGTGCGGTGGCATCACGGGCTTCCTTCGTGCGGCGGCACTCTGCGAGGCGCATCACGTCGATCTTTTGGGCCACTGCGCGCCAGCACTGCATCTGCATGTTGCCTGTGCCGCACCGCGTCTCCGGCACCTGGAATGGTTTCACGACCATGTCCGGATCGAGCGCATGCTGTTCGACGGTGCGCCCGAGCCGCGCGACGGCGTGATCCGCCCGGACCTGACCCGCCCGGGGCTCGGTCTGGACTTCAAGCGTGCGGATGCGGAGCGCTATGCGACCTGAGCGGGCGGGCGGACTGGCCCCGTCGCGGGCGGCTGCGGCAACGCTCGGCGCCCTGTCTCTGGGCATCGTCGGCTTCGGGCTGCTGGCCCTTTCAGACTCCTCGCAGACACGAGGTGAGCCGCTGTACGGCGGTCGTCGCCACATGCCCCGCGGCACCGATGCCGAGCCCTCGTCGATCGGACCGGGGCGCAACCTCAACCTCGCCGCCGGTACTCTGGCCCTTTCGGTCCTGCTCGACAGTGCCCTGGAGCACTACCGCGGCGGCTTCCGCAACCCGGTCATGTACGTGCCGCTCGCGGTCGCATCCGCCACGCTCGTGACCAGCCTGCATGCGGTGGCGAGCCGGCGCAGCGGAGGAAGGGCAGCTCGCGACCCCGTCTATGTCGTGGCGGCGCTGACCGGCGTCGTCGGCACCGGGTTCCACGTCTACAACGTGCTGAAGCGACCCGGTGGCCTCGCCTGGCAGAACCTGTTCTACGGTGCGCCGCTCGGGGCGCCGATGGCGATCCTGCTTGCGGGGCTGCTCGGCAGGGCCGCCGAGCGTGTCCGTGACTGCCACCCGGGCTCGGCCCCGAAGCTCCTGGGCCTGCCGGCTGGACGCACCGTCGCCGCGGTCGGCAGCATCGGCATTCTCGGCACCGTCGGTGAGGCGGGTCTGCTGCACTTCCGCGGTGCCTTTCACAATCCGGCCATGTTCCTGCCGGTGACCGTGCCCCCGGTCGCAGCGGGTCTGCTGGCGCATGCGGCCCTCGGTCCGACCGGCCGCCAGTGTACCTTCACCACCAGGTGGCTGCAGCTGACCGCCATCCTGGGCTTCGCCGGCGTCGGCTTCCACTGCTGCGGCGTCGCCCGGAACATGGGTGGGTGGCGGAATTGGAGGCAGAACCTGCTGGCCGGGCCGCCGCTTCCAGCACCCCCGGCATTCACCGGGCTGGCCCTCGCCGGCCTGTCGGCGCTGCGTCTCTTGGAGGAGGAGCGGGGTCATGCCTGACGCTGGCCGCGGTCGATATCCGGGGTACGACGTTCTCGACAAGCGCGACACGGTCTCGTGGAACGAGCAGACGCGCCGGGTCGTGGACCGGCGCCTCGCCCTGCCCCGCGAGCCGCGCTTCCTGACGGCCCACGAGTTCGCCACCCTGACCGCGGTCGCGGACCGGATCGTGCCGCAGCCGCGGAACCGTCCGCCCATACCCGTGGCGGCGTTGGTCGACGAGAAGCTGCACCACGACCGGCGGGACGGCTATCGACAGGACGGGATGCCGCCGGAACGCGAGGCGTGGCAGCGGGGCCTCCGCGCGCTGGACGAAGAGGCCAGACACGCGCACGGCGCGCCGTTCGTCGAGCTCCCGGCCGCCCAGCAGGACGCGCTACTGCATCGCATGGAACGTGGCGAGCTGGCCGGCCCGTCGTGGGGAGGCATGCCGTCCGGCACCTTCTTCAAGGAGCGCATGGCGAAGGACGTCGTCTTCGCCTACTACGCCCACCCCACCGCCTGGAACGAGATCGGCTTCGGCGGTCCCGCCAGCCCGCGCGGCTATGTGCGCCTCGGCTACGACGAGCGCGATCCCTGGGAGGCGGTCGAGGCCACGCCAAGGAACGGCGAAGCGGCCCGCAGGAAGAACCGCCGTGTGGGATGAGGACCCGCAGCGCACCCCGCGGGCCAAGGACGGGCGCGCACCCGACGTCTTCGTCCCCGGCGGCTGGGTTCCCATGCGGGAATATCGCGACGACGAGGCGGTCGACTTTGCCATTGTGGGCACGGGTGCGGGCGGAGGTACCCTGGCCTGCAAGCTGGCGGAGCACGGGTTCAGCGTCGTCGGTTTCGATGCCGGGCCATATTGGCGGCCGCTGGAGGACTTCGCCTCCGACGAGTCGGAGCAGTCCAAGCTGTACTGGACCGATGATCGGATCACCGCAGGTGAGAATCCGATACACCTCGGCAGCAACAACAGCGGCAAGGGGATCGGCGGCAGCACCGTGCACTTCGCCATGGTGTCGCTGCGATTTCGGCCCGACTGGTTCAAGTCGCGCACGCGGCTCGGCTACGGGTTCGACTGGCCGCTCGACTGGCGGGAGATGTGGACCTACTACCCGGAGGTGGAGGAGGCGCTGAAGATCGCCGGCCCATTGACCTATCCTTGGGGCCCGCCTCGCCCGCGCTATCCCTACCGCGCCCACCCGCTGAATGCCGCCGCGATGGCGCTGGCGGAGGGCTGCGAGAAGCTGGGTGTCGCCTGGACCGAGACGCCGATCGCGACCCTCTCGGCACCGCGTGGCAAGTCACCGCCCTGCGTCTATCGCGGCTTCTGCGTGCTGGGCTGCTCGACCAACGCTAAGCAAAGCGTGCTGGTGACCTGGATCCCGCGGGCGATCGCCGCAGGTGCGGAGTTCCGCGACCTCGCCATGGTCGGTCGCATCGAGACCGACGGCGGCGACCGGGTCACCGGCGTGCACTATCACCGGGAGGGCCGGTGGCGCTTCCAGCGGGCGAAGAACGTCGTCGTGGCGGGTTACTCGATCGAGACGCCGCGGCTGCTGCTGAACTCGGCCACACCGCGCTTTCCGCATGGTCTGGCCAACAGCTCCGGGCTGGTCGGCAAGTATCTGATGGTCCAGTCCAATCAGGCCGTCTGGGGAATCAAGGACGACGAGGTGCGTTCCTACAAGGCACCACCCTCGCTCGCCGTCACGGAGCACTGGAACTACGAGGATCGTGGCAAGGACTTCCACGGCGGCTATTGCTACATGAGCCAGGGGCCGTTGCCGCAGCTCTGGGCCAACACGCAGCTCGGCGCGCGGGGGCTCTGGGGCGAGCGCCTGATGGCCGAAATGGAGCGGTACAACCACCAGGTCGGTCTCAAGATGGTGGGCGAGATGCTCCCGCAGGAGCGCAATGGAGTCTCGCTGACCGACGAGAAGGACCAGTACGGCCTCCCCGTTCCGCGGGTGACCTATTCCTGGTGCGACAACGACAGACGGCTGATCGACCACGCCCTCGACTTCATGGGCCGGGCCCTCGACGTGATCGGCGCCAAGGAGATCTGGGAGCAGACGGACGACACCTGCCACATGAACGGCGGCGCCCGCATGGGGGACGATCCGCGCAGCAGCGTGGTCGATGCCGACTGCCGGAGCTGGGACATCCCCAACCTGTGGATCTGCGACGGCTCGGTATTCCCGACGGTCGGCGGGGTGAACCCCTCGCTGACCATCCAGGCCATCGCCTGCCGCACGGGTGACCGTATTCGCCAGCTGGCACGCTGAAACGAGCTTAGTTTGTCGAAGGCCGATTGGCTTGAGTCCTACGCAGATGGGCGTTGGCTCTCCAGCCGGTGGTAGAAGGCGGTTTCGGCCAAGGCGGTGTGACGAAGCCGGCGATTTCGAGCAGGCCGCAGTGGGTGCACCAGCCGACCCAGCCGAGGGCGGCTTGCTCGACGGCCTTGAGCGTCCACCATGTCACTTGGCGGCAGATGGCCTCGGTCTTTATGCGGCCGATAACAATCTCGGCCAGCGCGTTGTCGAGGCTGTCGCCGACGCTGCAGACCGATGGGCAATGCCGGCTTCTTTCAGGCGGTCGCTGCGGGTGATCGAGACGTCTCGGCTTAGCGCAACTGGTCGTCGCAGCGGCGGAATGTGAGAGGTTTGCGATAAGGTGGCAGCAGCCGGCTCAGCGGCTCGACCTCATAGACGTCGCGGCGATCGCTCCATATTCCCAAGGATCGGAGACTCCAGCAGACCCCGCAAGGTTCAATTCTTCATGATGTGTCAGTCGGGGGTTCAAGCCTCCCCTGCTGCACCACCTTCTCCACACAGCGACATGCCGGCCTTCCGCGCCGCACGGTCAGAAGCTCAGGCGAGCCCGGCGGATCTCAGCACGAACTCGACCACCTCCGGCAAGCCGGAGCCTGCCTTCAGATTTGTAAACTGGAAGGGTCGGGCTCCACGCATGCGGCGGGCATCCCGATCCATGACCTCCAGCGATGCACCGACGAGCGGGGCTAAATCGGTCTTGTTGATCACGAGAAGGTCGGACCGGGTAATGCCTGGCCCGCCCTTGCGTGGGATCTTCTCTCCGGCAGCCACGTCGATGACGTAGATCGTGGCGTCGGCAAGCTCAGGGGAGAAGGTCGCCGCGAGATTGTCGCCGCCGGATTCGATCAGGATGAGGTCCAGGTCGGGAAAACGACGCTCGAGGTCGGCCACCGCCGCAAGATTGATCGAGGCGTCCTCGCGGATGGCCGTGTGCGGACAACCGCCCGTCTCCACCCCCACAATGCGGTCTTCCGCCAAGGCACCGGAGCGGATCAGGAACTCGGCATCTTCCCGTGTATAGATGTCGTTGGTGATAGCGGCGATCTGGTAGCGGTCGCGAAGGGCCTTACACAGCGCGTCCATGAGGGCGGTCTTGCCGGAACCTACCGGCCCGCCGACGCCGACGCGAAAGGGTGCGTTCGGGCGGCCCGTCATGACCGGAACAGCCGCGTGTACTGTGACTCGTGTCGCATCGAGCACCATTCTACCATCCAGGTAGCTCCGCCGAGATCGTCCAACTCGGCTTCCAACACCTCTCCGGCCACGGCATCCACGACCGGCTGCAGCGACGAGAGTGCCCGCTGCCCGTCGGTCTGGCCTAGAGGTATCGCCCTGAGGCCCGCCGAGATGATGTTTGCAGCGAAGGCGTGGAGATAACCATGCAGCGCCAAGGACAGATCAATCCGGCACTCCGCAGCCGCTGCTCCAACTGCCACAGGGTAGGCCGGACCTTCGTGCACCGACTGGCGAAGCCCCCGAAGAAGCGGGCAATCGCCCCACGCCGCAATGACCGTGTCCGCGAACGCCCTACCCTGCGCCAAGGTCTCGAGGGCCAGTTCCCGGGTCGGGGCCGCTGCGGCTGCCAGCTCGGTCACGTGGTCGAGCCTGTCGGCCTCGTCCGCCCGAGCGGCGCGCCATGCCTCAGAGAGCAAGATGCCATCGTTCCGCCCCGCGCCGTACTTGAGAACGGCACCGGTCCACTCAGTGAGATCGCGGCCTGAAGCGACAAGTCCTGCCTCGACGGCGTATTCGAGTCCGTGGCTGTAGCTGAAGGCCCCGATCGGAAAGCTCGGCGACATCCAGGCCAACAGCACGAAGAGATCGCGGCTGTCGAAGGAGCTCAATGGTGACCCGAGTTGCCGTGGGCGTAAGCACCCGTCTCCGGTTCAAAGACTGCCGACAGCTCGCGAACTGTTGCTCCCAGCCCGACCAGCATATGTGCCAACACATGATCCGCTCGAATGCGAAGCCGGTCCCCCAGCACCTGTGTCGGGGTGTGACGATTGCCGAGATGCCACGCTATCCGGGACAGTGACACCCCAGCACCGGGAACAATCTCGAGGAGCAACTCCTCGGCGCCCTGAACCTCGACCGCACTACCGCTTCCGAGCACGAGCTTGTCGCCCGGCGTTAATGAAGCCGGCGCGGCGAGATCGATGAACAGGTCCCGCCCGCCGTTGGTCACCGTCCGGAGCCGGCGGCGCTGCCGAGCGTCGTGATCCAGCGTGACCTTATCGATGACGTCCACCTTTTCGGCGGTCGCCGCCACGCGCTCGGCACGAAGCATCATCAGAACAGAAAGTAGCGCTGGGCCATCGGCAGCACCTCGGCCGGCTCACAGGTGAGTAGCTCACCGTTGCAACGCACCTCGTAGGTCTCCGGATCGACATCGATCTCGGGCGTGGCATCGTTCAGGACCATCGAACGCTTGCCGATACCCCCGCGTGTGTTCTCGACCGCGACGAGATCTCGGGCGAGACCCCATTTCTCGCCGAGGCTACCGGCCACCGATGCGCCACTGACGAAATGGACGCCCGAAGCCACGGCAGCACGAGCGAAGCCACCGAACATGGGCCGGTAGTGAACTGGTTGGGGGGTCGGTATCGAGGCGTTGGGATCGCCCATGGGTGCTGCTGCAATGGTTCCGGACTTGATCACCAGCTCCGGCTTCACGCCGAAGAAAGCCGGCTTCCAGAGCACGAGGTCCGCCAACTTGCCGATCTCGATTGAGCCCACATGTCGCGCAATGCCCTGCGCGATGGCGGGGTTGATGGTGTACTTCGCCACGTAACGGCGGCACCGCAGATTGTCGTTGTCGCCGCGCTCCTCGGGCAACCGTCCGCGCTGCGTCCGCATCTTGTGCGCCGTCTGCCAAGTCCGGCAGATCACCTCCCCAATTCGACCCATGGCCTGGCTGTCGGACGACATCATGGAGATGGCGCCGATGTCGTGGAGGATGTCCTCGGCCGCGATCGTCTCCTTACGGATTCGGCTCTCGGCGAAGGCGATATCCTCTGGAATCGTCGGGCTGAGGTGATGACACACCATCAGCATATCGAGATGTTCGTCGATCGTATTGACGGTGTAGGGCCGTGTCGGATTGGTGGACGAGGGCAGCACGTTGGGCAGGCTGACGACCTTGATGATGTCGGGAGCGTGACCGCCGCCGGCACCTTCGGTGTGGAAGGTGTGGATCGTCCTCCCCTTGAAGGCGGCGATACTGTGCTCGACGAAGCCAGACTCGTTCAGCGTGTCGGTATGGATCGCGACCTGGACGTCGAGCTCGTCGGCGACCGCCAAGCAACAGTCGATGGCGCCGGGGGTCGTACCCCAGTCTTCGTGCAGCTTCAGGCCGCAAGCACCGCCTAGCACTTGCTCGCGAAGTGCTTCCGGCCGGCTCGCATTGCCCTTGCCGAACAGGCCGAAGTTGAGCGGGAAGGCTTCGAGCGCCTGGAACATCCGACCGAGGTGCCAAGGGCCCGGCGTGCACGTCGTCGCCGTCGTGCCCGATGCGGGGCCGGTCCCTCCACCCATGAGCGTGGTGATACCGCTGGACAGCGCCTCTTCAGCCAGCTGAGGACAGATAAAGTGGACGTGCGAGTCGATGGCACCCGCGGTCACGATCCGACCCTCGCCGGCGATCGCTTCCGTGCCGGGCCCGATCACGATGTCGACGGCGGGCTGGATATCCGGATTTCCGGCCTTACCGATACCGACGATACGGCCATCCCGCAGACCAATATCCGCCTTCACCACACCCCAGTGGTCCAGGATGAGCGCGTTGGTGATGACGGTGTCGACGGCACCTTCCTCGCGCGTGCGCTGGGACTGGCCCATGCCGTCGCGGATGACCTTGCCGCCCCCGAACTTCACCTCCTCGCCCAGAACCGTGTGGTCGGCCTCGACCTCGATGAAGAGATCGGTGTCGGCCAAGCGAACGCGATCGCCGACGGTCGGCCCGAACATGGCGGCATAGGCCGCACGCGGGAGGCGGTAGCTCATCTCACGTGCGACCTTGGTCGAGCGGACCCATGACTTTTTGGTTGAAGCCGTACACTACCCTTCCCCCCGTCAAGGCCACGAGATGCACGTCACGGCTCTGCCCGGGTTCAAAGCGAACGGCGGTGCCGGCCGGAATGTCCAAGCGGAACCCTCGCGCGGCCGTGCGATCGAAGGAGAGCGCCGGGTTCGTCTCGGCGAAGTGATAGTGAGAGCCGACCTGGATCGGGCGATCGCCCGTATTCGCGACGGTCAGCGTGAGGGTCGGGCGGCCGGCATTGAGCTCGACGTCGCCGGGAGCCGTGATGACCTCACCTGGCTTCATGTCGGTGCTCTCAACGAATAGGATCGTGGATGGTGACCAGCTTCGTGCCGTCCGGAAATGTCGCCTCAACCTGTACTTCGTCGATCATCTCGGGCACCCCATCCATCACCTGATCGCGGCTCAAGACCTCGGCTCCGAGCGACATAAGATCGGCCACCGACCGGCCATCGCGGGCGCCTTCGACAACGAAGTCAGTGATGAGTGCCACGGCTTCCGGGTAGTTGAGCTTCACGTTTCGCTCCAAGCGACGCCGCGCCACCATCGCCGCCATCGCGACGAGAAGTTTGTCCTTCTCCCGAGGCGTCAGCAGCATCGACAGCTCCCCCGCACATTCTTCTTCAAGTGGCCCAAACCCGCGGTAAGGCGACTTCTCTGCCCTTAAGCGTGGAGCGTAAGGCTAGCAAGAAGGCCGCCAGCGCTGTTCGCAGTGCGGCACCGTCAGGGGCCAGGAAGCGGGCGGCGACGACCCCGGAGCGACTGCTGACGCCCGTTCGGACGCCAGCAGGCGAAAGCTCGCGCATGGTCTCCACCATCGACTCTGCGCCGGGGACCGCCACAAGGACCGTGGCAAGCGCGCCGGCACCTCCAAGCAGTGCAGCACCGTCTGCGAGATTCGAGAGATCGCCGGCTAGACGGAGCGAGTCGTGCCACACGAGCAGGCCGTTCCTGCGAATGCTGCATCGATCCAGGACGACTGCATCGTGGAGAGTCTCACCCGAGGCCTTGCGCCCAAGAATGATCGCTTCGGTGCCCAAAAAGCAGGCATCTGCACTGAGGTCGACGCTCAGCTCGCGCCGCAGCCGGCTGCCGTCATAAACGATCGTCTCCTGCGGCAGCCAGTGTAGCGAGGACGCAGGGCCGAGCCTCGCCGACGCCACGACGGTGGCCAGTCCTCCCCGGGAACGATACGCCTTCTCGGCCGCCTGGGTCGTTGCAACGAGTTCGGCAGCCGGCTCAAGGTCGAGTTCCACGGTGAAGCGGTCGCCGTCGGTCATCCCGCCACCCAGATTGATGATCACCGCCTCGGGCGGATCATCCGGCGACCTGTTGGGGAAACGTACGCGACCGCTGCCGGCTTCATGGCGGTGCATGACAACCGAGCCGTTGCCGCGCCGACGGATGCCGAGCCTGACGCTCCCGCGGAGACGCTGCAGCGGCTCGCTTGACAGGCCGGACCCGTCAGTGCTCACCGCGCAGCAACGCAAACATGGCTGGATTGGTCTTGAGCACAGAGGGTGTGGGTGCCCCAGCCACCTGGCTGCTGATGGGGCACAAGGCCGGCGACAATGCACAGCTCTTGGCGTTGGCCGAGGCCCTGGGTTGGCCGTTCGAGACGAGACATTTCACTTATCGTCGGACCGAGCTTCTCACCAACCGTCTTCTCGGTCCCACCCTGGCAGGAATCGTGCCGGATCGCAGCACTCCGCTGGGGCCGCCCTGGCCCCAGCTCATCCTCACGGCAGGACGGCGCAACGAGCCCATCGCGCGCTGGATCCGACGGACGGCAGCCGGTCGAACTCAGGTCAAGCTCGTTCATCTCGGCCGACCCTGGGCTGCGCTTGCCGAGTTCGATCTGATCATCACGACGCCGCAGTACCACCTGCCGGATCGACCCAACATCCTGCACATCGAGGCTCCATTGCACCGACTTCCCGTGGAGCGCCTCCACGCGGCTGCAGATGAGCTCCGACATGAGTTGGGCGAGTTGCAGCCACCGTATCTCGTAGCGCTTCTCGGAGGTGATGCCGGCACATATCGCCTGGACCGCGAGAATGCCCGGCTTCTTGCCCATCACCTGACGGCCTTGGCGGTCCAGATGAACGGAAGTCTTCTCGTGTCCACGAGCCGGCGGACACCGACGCAGTCGCTCGAAGCTTTCCGCGCTGGGTTGCTGGTGTCCGCTCGCATCTTCGAGTGGTCGTCGGAAAATCCAAGCCCATATCTCGGCCTGTTGGGGCTCGCCGATCGGATTGTGGTCACCGTCGACAGCGTCTCGATGGTGACCGAAGCCATAGCTACGGGAAAGCCGGTGTACATTTTCGATCTGTCCAAAGGCAAAACCTCGGAAAGGCCACTATTTCCAGCAAACGGATCGATCCGCCCTGCAGGTATTCTCGAACGCCTTGAGGACGCTCGGTGGCCGCAGATCGTGAATGGCATTGCGGCAGCGGTGGGACCACACCGGATGCTTAGGGATCTGCGTAAAGTGTCGGAGCTCCAGGTTGATCAGGGACGCGCAACGTGGCTCGGGCAAGAACGTGAACACGGCGATCTTGCCGTTCCCTTCACCGATCTGGAGCGGGCGACGCAGCGCGTTCACCAACTCTTCCTCTAAGGTCGACGCCTGATGTCGAGCGATCTTCTTCCTGAAAAGCTCTGCATGCCGGAGCCCCTCGGCACGCGCGAAGTCATTCGTCGTGAGGTGCAGCACTGGCAGAAGCTCGGCCGGGCGAGTGGTCACCTGGAAGTCGGTTACGACGCCGATGACCAGCCGGTACGGATCGAGTACCACTGGATCCGTTACTTCAGCCGCACCAACCCCAAGGTATCGGACATCTATACGGCGGAGCTATGGGCCCGCCATCGGGACGGTCATTGGATGTATCTCCTGCGTCCCAGTCAGAACAGCTTCGTCCCGGTCGCACACGACAGGCTCCGTCCGCTCATTCGGACGCACCTGAACATAGACATCGGTGAGTTGTAGGAGCGCGTCGAGCGACGCACTACTGGCTGAGCCATACTACGCGGGCGACCCAGGCGACGTTCTGGATCTCGAAGCTTCGCTCCTCGGCGTCGATCGTCAGACCGCCCAGAGTCACCCTCTGCGCCGTGCGCCGCCATAGCAGACCGAACTCGACACCGCCGTTCCGCAGTTTGACGGCGACACGATCATTACGCCTCGCACTGCTTTTGGGCGAGACGACCACGACGTCACCGGCACGTATGGTCGGTGCGGCGATGTCCCGATCGAGTTCGATGGCATAGGCGGCGTCGTCCGTCACGGCCGGAAAGTCGATGTCCTCCCAAGCGCTGCCCTGAGGAAAACCCGATGCATCGAACGCTTGTTCACGCTCCACCTGGGTGAGGCGCAGGCACTTCATCCTGCGACCGGTGCTGGCGGTGCCGCCGTGAGCGAAATCATCGACCAGACCCACAAAGTCCGTCATCGGCGTGCTGGTGGCTTCAAGAATCTTCGAGATGCTCTCTGTGCTCGGCCAGCGGGGCTTCCCCTGTTTCGTGGTCCGCTTGCTCTTGTTGAAGGTCGTCGGATCGAGACCCGCCCTCTTCGCCAAGCCTGACGCGGATAGATGATTTTTCTCAGCGAGAAGATCTATCCCTCGCCAGATGGCTTTGTGACTCAACATGTCGGCGGTGCCCAGATGTCAGTTCGTTCATTAGGAACAGTATCTTGACTGCAAAGACGATTGTCATTAGGTATGTGCTCCTAGATCTTGCAGCTTGACGAGGTGATGATGCCTTCCGGTCACACGACGGGGACGCCGGTCCATTCCCTGCTACGGAACCGTGTCAAAGTGGGCATATCCCGACCCCAGTGGGCGATCGTCGTTTTCGAGAATCGCACCGAGAGAGGCCTGATCCGTCTCTTGCGACCCGGCTTCCGCCACTGCTACTGCCTCCTCGGCACAGAAGACTACTGGACTATATGCGATCCCCTGAAGTCTCTGTTCTCAATTCAGACAGCGTTTGGCGTCAGCCTGTCAGACATTGTTACGGCTTACCAAGCTAGTGGATGCATTGCTATTGCTGGCCGATTATGGGATCGGCCAGCACGCATGCGACGAATTCGACCGCTGACGTGTGTCGAGATCGTCAAATTGGTCCTTGGACTTGATTCGCCTGGCACGATCACGCCGTCGCAGCTTCATGCGGTGCTGCTGAGGCGAGGCTTTTCGGCGGACATCACCTGCCAGGAACGAGAGGGTTGACTTTGTCCGTAAATAGGAATATAAACCCTTTCATGCAATGTATGACGGCGTCCAGCGAAGCGGAGATGGGATCCATGCACCGCCCGGCCATCGATACTCTGCGCAAGAGCTTTGCCCGGGCACGGGAACGTCGCCAGGCATGGGAACCGCTATGGCGCGAGTGCTATGCCTGTGCCCTGCCACAACGCGGATTCGGACTAGGCGCCGAGTTCGGCCCAGCCCGACGGTTCGCCGATCAACTCTTCGATGGCACGGCACCGGACGCAGTGGAGCAACTCGCCGCCAGCCTGCTCTCGGAACTCACACCACCCTGGTCGCAGTGGTTCGGCTTTCGCCCTGGCCATGACGTTCGCGCCGAGGATCAGCCTGCTCTGGCCGGATATCTTGAAGACGTGGCGGAGCGGGTGCAGGGTCACTTCAATAGATCTAACTTTGCCGTCGAGATGCACCAATGCTTTCTCGACCTTGTCACCGTCGGCACTGCTACTCTGCTATTTCAGGAGGCGCCTATTGGCGAGGCGTCGGCCTTTCGATTTGCGGCAGTACCTGCTGCCGAGATGTACATCGACGGCGATCCGAATGGCCAGATCCGACAGTACTTCCGGACGGTCGGGCTGACTACGGCGAGCATAATGTCCCGATTCGGTGAGGCCCGGCTGCCCGGCTGGATGATTGAGGACGCCGAGAGCCGACCGGACCGGCGCCACGGTGTCATAGAGACCGTTTATCAACAGGGTTCGGGGTTTGGGTACACAGCCTTTCTCGCCGACAGTGATCGTGAGAGCGGTGTGGACGAACCCCTTGCCGAAGGAACCTTCGATCAATCACCGTTCATAACGTTCCGCTGGATCAAAGGTGCCGGAGAACTCTACGGCCGCTCGCCCGTGATGACAGCACTACCCGATATAAAGACGGCCAACAAAGTCGTCGAGCTGATCCTTAAGAACGCCTCGATTGCCGTGACAGGGATCTGGCTGGCTGATGACGATGGAGTTCTCAATCCGGCCAACATCAAGCTCGTTCCCGGAAGCATCATTCCGAAGGCGGTGGGATCCGCCGGCCTGACCCCACTCCAGGCTCCCGGACGGTTCGACGTCTCGCAGCTCGTGCTGGACGATCTGAGGTCCCGCATCCGTCACACCTTGCTGACGGACCGACTGGGCCCTGTCGTCAATCGGCGCATGAGCGCCACCGAAGTGCTCGAGCGCAGCACAGAGATGACGCGTCTGCTCGGTGCCATGTTCGGCCGACTCCACGCCGAACTCTTGAGTCCACTCCTCCAGCGCGCATTGGCGATCCTTTCGCGCCGCGGCGACATCGGTGAGCTCAGGGTCGACGGGCGAACCGTCGAGATGCAGTCGCGCTCGCCCTTGGCGCGCGTTCAGGCACGGGACGACATCCGCAACGTGCTGCTCTGGCTCGACACGGTGACCCGGCTCGGGCCGGCGGCATCCCAGGTGCTCGATCTCGCCCAAGCCGCCCGCTGGCTCGCCCAGATGCTAGGCGTTCCCGACGAGCTCGTTCGCGGCGAAGACCCGATGCAAACCATTGCGAATGTGCTCAATGCAGGGAGCATCCCTCATGCAGGCCAGTGACCCGGGCGAAGGGTGGGCATGGCTCGATCCGCAACCGCCATCGAGTGAGATCGAGCCGGAACTCTGTCGGAGCTTCGCGACCTGCTTCGCCACGGCTCAAGGAGAGACGGTGTTGGCCCATCTACGTCGCACCTTTCTCGATCGCCGCTTGCCGCCCAGCGCATCCGATGCCGAGTTGCGCCACGTCGAAGGTCAGCGGTTCGTCGTGGCCTACCTCCTGAAGCTCGCCGAGCGCGGCCGAAACGGCACCGGCACCCGCGCTCGCACGAACAAGGAAGCTGACCGGATATGACCTGCACCGACGCTATGCCGGGAACCACCGAGCAGCCGCCGGCATCAACATCGCCGCCATCATCGGAACCTGCGCAGCGGCCCGATGACGTGCCGGAGAAGTTCTGGGACGCAGAAGCCGGCTCCCTTCGGGTCGAAAGTCTTCTGAAGTCCTATCAAGAGCTCGAGCGCAAGCTGACCAGTGTCACGCAGACCGGTGAGGTGGAACCCTCGGAGGCCACGCGGACACGCTGGCTGGAGCTGTTGGGTCGCCCGACAGATCCGGCTTCTTATGCAATCTCGGCCCCCAGCGAGTTGCTTCCTGCCGACCCGGCGCTGAATGCCCGTCTGCACGAGGCGGGCTTCACACAGCAGCAGGCGCAGCTCGTTTACGATCTCGCAGGAGAGTATCTCCTGCCGGCTCTCGGCGAAGCGGTTGGCGAGGTCGAGGCTGCGAAGCAGATCGACCGGCTTGAGCGTCAGTTCGGCGGAACGGAATGCTGGCGAGCGACCGCCCAGCAGATCAAGAGCTGGGCGAGCGCTCACCTCGAGCCCGAGGTCTACACGACGCTGGCCGCGTCCTACGAAGGGGTTCTGGCGCTGCATCAGTTGATGCAGGCCAACGAGCCTCCTCTGATCGGCGGAACGGACGGCGCGCATGGCCGCCCCTCGCTAGACCTGCTGCATGAAATGATGCGCGATCCGCGCTACTGGCGCGACCGCGACCCCGAGTTCGTGAGCCGTGTGACGGCCGGATTCAAGCAGCTCTATCCGGACTAGGCTCCGGCCGACCGGCGATCGGACAACCGCTCCCCGCGGAGCGGCCCTCTTTCACCAGAGCGCGACCCTCTGACCGGCCCGTCTGGATAACCGGTCTCGTCGCATCCCTTCCACGATGAGCGAGACGGAAATGTCCACCTCGATTGATCAGGCATTCACCAAGCAGTTCGAGCGCGAGGTCCACGAGGCGTACCAGCGCCAGGGCTCCAAGCTCCGACCCACCATCCGCGTGAAGAACGGCGTCATCGGCAGCTCGACCGTTTTCCAGAAGGTCGGCAAGGGTGCTGCCACCACGAAAGCCCGGCACGGAATGGTGCCGATCATGAATGTCGATTTCAGCACGGTCGAGGCTACGCTGGTCGACTACTATGCTGGCGAGTGGGTCGATCGCCTCGACGAGCTCAAGAGCAATATCGACGAGCGCCAGGTTCTTGCACATGCCGGCGCATTCGCGCTGGGCCGGAAGACCGACGAGCTCGTCATCTCGGCCATGGCACTGTCGCCTAACCAGGCCGGGGACGGTACGCAGAGCCTCACGAAGGCGAAGGTCCTGGAGGCGTTCGAGCTGCTGGGTGCCCGAGACGTGCCCGACGACGGCCACCGCTATGCGGTCATCGGCTGGAAGCAATGGGCCGACCTGCTCGGTCTGCCGGAGTTCGCGAACTCCGATTTCATCGGCGACCGCGAGCTTCCGTGGCGGAACACGCAGGCCAAGTTCTGGCTCGGCACCTTGTGGATCCCCCACTCGGGCCTGCCCATCGTGGCCGGCGTCCGCACCTGCTTCTGGTACCACAAGAGTGCCATCGGCCATGCGGTGGGCCAGGACGTCGTGACCGACATCACGTGGCATGGCGACCGCGCCGCGCACTTCATCTCCAACTCGATGTCGCAGGGTGCCGTGCTGATCGACAGCGACGGTGTCGTCAAGCTGCCCTGCCTGGAGGCCTGAACATGGCGTACCAATCCAAGAGCCTGAGCGCGCTCGCCTACGCGAACGGCTTCACCCTATGGCACTACCGTACCGCCGACCTTGCGACCGATGTCGACACGACGGGATACTTCAATGCCGCGGTGAAGATGATGCGTGTCGGCGACTTCGTGATGGTCAACAGCGGTGTAGGGACCGCTGCGCCGGCTCACGGCATCATGATCGTGGTGTCCAATGACGGCACCATCGTGGACTTGAGCAACGCCACGGCGCTCGGCACCGCAGACACCGACTGATCGCTGCGACGGCGGGCCGGTTCGGCCCGCCGTTTCAACCTGGGGCACATCGGTCCGACACGCATCCTGGATCCGCAGGGGGCGCAGGCATTTGCTCGTCACCTCGCGGAACCAGCCTGCGGAGGAACTGCGACGGCCGCAGTCAGGCCGCGCCTCATCGGTCCAGTGATCTGAGGAACCACAATGCCGCTCACTGCACTCGATCTCTGTACCATGGCGCTCGTGAAACTCGGTGCTTCACCTATTCAGAGCCTCGATGCCGACAGCGTCGAGTCCACAGTGGCCCGTACCCTCTACCCGATCGTTCGCGACGCCATGCTGGTAGCCCACCCGTGGTCCTTCACCATTGCTCAGGCCGAGATGACAGCCGAGGCGGGTCAGCCGGTGGCGGAGTTCGCCTATGCCTTCGTCCTGCCTTCCGACCACCTCCGCACCGTGTCTGCTGGTGTCGGAAGTCGGGGACGTGGCCTCACCTATCGGATCATGGGTACCCGACTGCTGGCCGACGCCAATAGCGTGGTGATCCAGTACCAGCGACGGGTCGGGGAAGACATGTTCCCTGCCTTCTTCGGCCAGCTGCTGGTCACGCGACTAGCGGCCGAGTTCTGTCTGCCTGTGACAGAGAGTTCGACGCGAGCCGCCGATCTGTATCGCCTTGCGGACGCCGAACTCCGACTGGCGAGGCTCATCGACAGCCAGCAGTCGACACCTCAGGCCGTCGAGGACTACACCCTCATCTCGGCCCGCGGCGCATGACGAGGACCGTCGTCACCAAGACGAGCTTCGCCTCTGGTGAGCTCGATCCACTACTCTACGGCCGGCTCGACCTGCGTGCGCAAGAAGATGGGGCGGCGCGCCTGCGCAATGTCGTCGTCCACCCGACGGGCGGCGTGTCGAGACGGCCGGGCCTCGCGCATGTCTGCACCCTGGGCGGCGTGGTGCGACTCGCCAGCTTCGATGCACCTGGCGGACCCTTCCTCTTGGCCTTCGCTGACAGGCTAGTGCATGTCTTGCTCGACGGACACGTGCTCCAGACCTTGGACACGGACTGGTCGGCCGAACAGGCTAGAGTGCTGAGTTGGGTCCGCTGGAACGACCGGCTGTTCATTTGCCACGCCGACGTGCGGCCGCGGCAGTTGCGACGCACCTTGCTCGGCGCCTGGACCCTCGATCCCTGGGAGTTCGAGCGCCCGGTTGGCGGCGCTGGCTATTCGCGAAGCTCCGAGCCGTTCGCCAAGTTCGTCGATCCGTCCGTCGCGATGGAGATCGACAACGGCACGTCCTCGGCCATTCCTGCCGATCCGGGCCGTATCATCACGTTGACGACAAGCCTTCCCACCTTCACGGCAGACCACGTCGATTCCATTTTTCGCTTCAAGGGCCGCGACGTTCGAATTACAAGTGTCGATGCCCTTACCGGGACAAGGGCATTCGGCTTTGCCCTTGAGCCGCTCTCGGACGGCAAGGCCACGCGCGACTGGTCGGAGCAGGCCTTCAGCACCGCCAGAGGGTGGCCGGCAACGCTGGCCGTCTTCCAGGATAGGCTCGTCGTCGGCGGTTCGCGCGATCTTCCCGACCGCATCTGGCTATCCAAAACCGGGAGGCCGAGCAATTTCGATTTTGGCGATGGGCTCGACGACGAGGCTGTTTCCTTTCGACTGACAGGTGATGAACAACATCGCATTCTGGGAATCGTCTCGGCGGATCATCTGCAGATCTTCACCGACCAAGGAGAATGGGTAGTCAGAGGCGATCCGCTGACACCCACAAGTGTTCGGGTCCAGCTGCAGACCGGGGTGGGCAGTTGGGTCAATCCGCCCATCCCCCCTATCGTCGTCGATGGGGCGACGCTCTTCGTGGCGGCGTCGGGCCGGGAGGTACGAGAATTCCTATTCACCGACACCGAGCAGGCCTACCAGGCAGCTGATATCGCACTGTTGTCGCGACATCTCGTCGTCAATCCGATTGCGCTCGTTTTCGAGTCGCATTCCCGTCGGATCCACATGGTCCGCGGCGACGGCCGATTGGCGACGGCGACGATCGACCGCAACAATAACATGATTGCTTGGACCCTGTTCGAGACGACGGGCGACATTGTCGCCAGTGCGATCCACGGCAACGAGGCTTGGTTCGCTGTGAAGCTCGATGACACGACTCGACTGGTGAAGCTCCAGGCTGAGATTCATATCGATCATGCGATCCGACTGTCGAGCGCCACACCTACTACAAGCTGGACTGGTCTCGACCATCTCGAAAGCCGGGAAATATTGGTGATTCTTGAAGATACTACTGTCTATCGCGCCACTGTCTCCGGAGGTCGGATCACGCTCCAGGTTCCCGCGCGTGACGCCATGGCGGGTCTGCCTTTCGAGCATGAGGTCCTGCCCCTGCCACCCGCCCTCTCCGCAGGACGCTCCGTAGGCTTTGATCAGCGTTACCGTCCCATTCGCGTCGTAGCGCGGCTCTTCGATACGACCGCTCTGCGACTCGACACAGGCGCCGGCGCCAGGGCCGTCGCCCTGCGTGGCGGAGCCGGCGAGGTGGTCGATGCGGCCGTGTCCGTCATCGGCTGGCGCGCCGGCACCAACAGCTTTCCCTGGCGGATCGTGCAGGACGACCCTGTGCCTTGCACCGTTCTTGCCGTTACAACCGAACTTAGGATGAACGACTGATGGGTGCCATCGGCAGCTTGGCCACGATCGGCCTCAACATGGCGCTGGCCCGAAAGGCTCAGCGGTCTGACGACAGCAATCTCAAAGACGAGCGCGATCTGAAGGTCCGTGATATCCTCGCCCGCGACGCGGAAGCCCGTCGACAGCAGGAACAGACCTTGCGCCGTCGGCTCGCCGAAGAGCGGGCCCGCGCTGGTGCATCCGGTGTGGGCGGCACCGGCGGCTCTGCGGACGCGGTGCTCAAGGGACTCGTCGAGGAGAGCCGCGCCGAATCCGCCGCAAGCGCGACCGCCACGGCGAACGACCTCGAGGCCATCAATCGGGCTTTTGAAAATCGCCGCAAGCAGAACCTGCTCGACTATAACGCGCGCTGGCTAAATGTGGGCCGCAGCCTCAGCGCAAAAGGTCTTCGGAGTCTGCTCGATTGACAGCAGGGTTGAAGGTCGAACTCGGGCAGACATCCCTCACCTTCGTGCGGTTCGTGTCCGTCTGGAACATGTTGCAGGGGCGCGCGACGCCCCCGCTGCATGCCCATATGGCGACATGGCTGGAGGAGCGCTGGCTGGCCGGCGATCGCCGACTTCTCCTTCTAGTCTTTAGGGATGCCGGAAAGTCTACCATCGTCGGTCTTTTCTGCGCATGGCTTCTGGTGCACGATCCGAATCTGCGGATCCTTGTCTTATCGGCCGAGGAAAGCCTCGCGACCAAACTTACCCGCAACGTGCGGCGCGTCCTCGTCCGACATCCGGCCGCAGGTCACCTCCTACCTGACAGTCGTGAAGAGTGGGCGGCATCCCAACTGACGGTGCAGCGCGACATCGATCATCGTGATCCATCTCTTCTGGCACGCGGCATCGGTGCAAACGTCACTGGCAGCCGCGCCGATATCGTGATCTGCGATGACGTCGAGGTGCCGAACACGTCCGATACGGACGAGAAGCGGGGCAAACTCCGCGAGCGGCTTCGCGAGGTCGGCTTCGTCCTAGTGCCTGGTGGGCTCCAGCTCTTCATCGGCACACCGCACAGCTATCATTCCATTTATGCCGAAGAGCCACGACCCGAACTAGGGGAAACCGAGGCTTTTCTGCACGACTTCACACGCAAGGTGCTGCCGCTGGTCAGTCGGCGGGTTTGCGCATGGCCCGACAGATTCGCACCGAAGGTCGTCTCCAGGATCCGCAGAGACTCCGGCCCGCTCCGCTTCCGCTCCCAGATGATGCTTCGTCCGAGCCATACGCGGGAGATGCGTCTCGATCCACGGCGTCTCGTCCGCTATTCTGATCCACTCGAACTGCGGGAAGGCAACGGCGAGCGGGTCGTCAGCATCGCCGGACGGCGGATGCGATCCTCGGTCTGCTGGTGGGATCCGGCCGTCGGTCGGGCCGAACGGGGCGATTCCAGCGTCGTGGCGCTGGTGCTCGCGGATGGCGAAGGTCACTACCATGTCCATGGGGTGAGCTATCTCCGCGTCGAAGCGCCCGAAGCGTGCGGTGAGGACGAAGCGGCTCAACTCTGCCGGCAGGTCACCGACTTCCTGCAGGCAACGGCACAGGCAGCCATCGTGGTCGAGACGAACGGCCTCGGTAGATTTCTTCCGGCGCTGCTGCGGAGAACCTTGAGGAACAGGGGCCTTCCCGTCGCGGTGCGGGAACATGTGAGTACCACGGGGAAAGACCAGCGGATTCTCGATGCCTTTGATCCGTTGCTCGCCGCCGGCGCACTTCACGCACATGCCGGGCTTTGGAACACGCCGTTCATTCGCGAGATGCAGGAGTGGCTGCCCGGCGGGCGGGGACGGGATGACGGCCTGGACGCCGTCAGCGGCTGCATCCTGAGCCTACCGGTGCGCCTCCACGCCCAGACGGCCGACGGGACTTCCCGCACGCCGATCTGGCGGCCTCTGGCGACCGGCTTTCGCGCAGGCACGGATTTCAAGGTCTGAACCCACCCTTGCCGACGTCTCCGCGCTCTGCTTAAGCCCCTGCGGCGCTGGACGGGTGGCCGAGTGGTTGAAGGCAGCGGTCTTGAAAACCGCCGTGGGCGGCAACGTCCACCGTGGGTTCGAATCCCACCCCGTCCGCCACGCCTACGGCTTTGTTCTATAACGATTTTTGGCTTTCCGCTGTCCACCACATAGCGTCGCCTGTTCAGGGACTTGACCGGGCGCGTCTGTGGCTGCCTCCACCTGGAGACCAAGCCGGCGCGGTCTCACGGACTTCGACCAGGCCCGAATCTGCTATTCGACCTTAGCCCTGATTTCTCACCGAAGTGACGGGTCCGGGTTCATAGGTCTGGAGGACGGTGGTGGAAGAGGCTGTGGTCGGCTTAGATGTTTGGTCTCAGAGTGCGGGAGTTTCTGCCAGCGATGGCTGCCGGGAATGACGCGGAGGCAGCCGCGCAAGGCAGGAGCTTGGGCCCTGCGCTACCTATGCGGTTAGGAGGACCGCGGCCCAGGGCCCCAATAGGGCAGGGCGGGAACGTGCCCTCGTCGAAGCGGTCGACCCGACGGCCGCCTCTCACCGTCGTCCGCTGAACGGCTTCGCTCAGCCGGTAGCCTCGTCCTGCCGATTAAGGATCTCCACGGCGACCTGCTCGTGCAGGCGGTTGTAGGCGAGGTAGCGGTAGGACACGCCGTGATCGACGACGAACTCGCGGAAGGCCCGGAACTCGTGGTCTTCCCAACCCGGATAGTCGAAGTATTCATCGAACACGATGATCGTCCCAGGGACGATGCGTTCACCCAGATGGTCGAGGATGCAGCGGGTCGAGCTGTAGAGGTCGCAGTCGACGTGCAGCAGGGCCAAGGGGCCCGGATGGGCGCCGACGAACCCCGGCAGCGTGGCGGAGAACCAGCCCTTGATCAGCTCGACATTCGAGGGCACGCGGGGCAGCCGGCCCTTGAGGTCGAAGACGCCGCGTTCGAAGGGGCCGCGCCAGTCCTCCGGGAGGCCCTCGAAGGAATCGAACCCGAAGAGCCGGCGATCGGGTGAATGCTGGGCCAGATAGGTGATCGTTTGGCCCTCGAAGACGCCGAACTCGCAGATGAGTCCCTCGCCCGGCATGCGCTCCAGGGCGATGTCGAGCACCTCCTCGCGGCAGGAGCACAAGCGTGCCGAGGTCATCCGGGCGGTGATGTACTCGGCCGTCGAGCGCCGGGCGGCGCGCTCCAGCGCAGGGTCGGGGGCCGGCGCATGGCGCGGGAGGGGACCGTTCCTGCCACCGACCAGGGTGCGCAACGCAGACAGCATGCCGCCTCCGACCTCAAGAGAAATTTGAGGTACAAACCCACCGCCCGCAGGCAGGTTCCGCGGCGACGGCTACGCCCTGGTGGCGCGCAAGGGGCGGAAGAACTCCCGGATCTCGTGCGCCAGCGCGTCGGGCTGCTCCATGGCGGCGAAGTGGCCGCCGCGGGGCATCACGGTCCAGCGCCGGAGGTCGGTGAAAGTCTTCTCCGCCAGCGAGCGTGGGGGGCGCAGGATCTCGCGCGGGAACGCCGCATAACCGGTCGGCACGTCGATCGTAGCACCCTCGGGGATCGGCCAGGCTGCGTGCATGCGGGCGTAGTAGGGCCAAAAAGACGAGTTGATCGCGCGCGTGAACCAGTAGAGGGCGATGTTGCGCAGGATCTGCTCCTTGCCGAACACCGTCTCGACGTCGCCGCCGCAGTCCGACCAGGCGCGGAACTTCTCGACGATCCAGGCGGCGAGGCCGGCCGGCGAGTCGGTGAGGCCGAAGGCCAGGGTCTGCGGCCGCGTGCCCTGGATCCACTGGTAGCCGGTCTCCTCCTTGAGGAAGACCGCCAGCTCGTCGAGGAAGCGGCGCTCGTCGGGGGTCGGGTTCGCGACCATGGCCGGGTCGCGGCGCAGCGGCAGCAGGTTGAGGTGGAGGCCGACGACGTTGCCCGGATGCGTGTAGCCGAGGCGGCTGGCGACGAAGGAGCCCCAGTCGCCGCCCTGCACGGCGAAGTGCCGGTAGCCCAGCACGCCGGTCATCAGGTCGCCGACGCACTCCGCCATCTGCTCGGCCGAGAATCGGGGCTGGCCCGGCGCGAAGGAGAGGCCGAAGCCCGGCAGCGAGGGGGCGATCACGGCGAAGGCATCGGCCGGGTCGCCGCCGAAGCGGGCGGGATCGGTCAGCCGGGGGATGATCTCCAGGAACTCGAAGACGGAGCCCGGCCAGCCGTGGAGCAGCAGCAGCGGCAGCGGTGCCGGGCCCTGCCCTTCAACCTCAAGGTAGTGCAGGTCGATCCCGTGCAGCGGCACCTTGTAGTTCGGCAACGCGTTGAGCCGCGCTTCCTCGGCCCGCCAATCGAAGTCGCGGGCCCAATAGTCGACGAGGCTGCGGAGATAGGCGACGTCGGTCCCGAAGGCCCAGGGCTCGCCCGGCGCCTGGTCGGGAAAGCGCGTGCGCTCAAGGCGCTGCCGCAGGTCGTCGATGTCCGAGTCGGGAACCTGGAGGCGGAAAGGTCGAGGCTTGGGGGTCATGGTTATCGCGGATGGCACTGCCGATGATATCTTGAGTAAGCCGCCGACTGGCAATCGTTGGTCATCGCATCCTCATAGGCTCGACTGCAGATGGCCGCCATCGAGGGTGATGGCACTGCCGGTCATGTAGGCGGAGGCGTCCGACGCGAGCAGCAGCAATGGACCGTCGAGATCTTCCACGCGGCCGAGGCGCCGCTGCGGGATGCGGGTGATGAGCGCCTTGCCGGCATCCGACGCGAAGAAGTCGCGGTTGAGGTCGGTCTCGACATAGCCGGGTGCCATCGCGTTCACGCGGATCCCGTAGCGGGCCCATTCGAGCGCCAGGGCGCGCGTCAACTGGAGGAGGGCAGCCTTGGACGCGGCATAGGGGGCGACATGGCCGGCGACGCGGAAGCCCAGGATCGAGGCGATGTTGACGATGCTGCCGCCGAGCTTGGCATCGATGAGGTGACGTGCGGCGGCGCGGGCGACGAGCCACGCACCCTTGCGGTTCGTGTCCATGATCCGGTCCCACTCGGCCGGGTCGAGGTCGAGGGCGGATCGGGTGGCGGTCACACCCGAATTGTTGACGACGATGGTGACAGGACCCAGCCGCTCCGCGATCTCGGCCAGGCCCCGATCGACGCTCGCCGGGTCGGTGACGTCCATCGCTATGGCGATCGACCTGTCCCCGCCGATTGAAGCGACGTTCGCCTCCAGCAGCTCCAGCCGGCGTGCGGCCAGCACGACCTTGGCGCCGGCATCCGCCAGCGTGCGGGCGAAGTGCAGCCCGAGGCCACCGGAGGCACCCGTGACCAGGGCCAACTTGCCGCCGAGGTCGAACTTGCCCGTCATGTCGCCGTGCTCCGGAAGTTGGCGCAACCGCCTGCGAACGAATGGCTGGGTTGCTGACGTCAGCTTTCCCGTCTCTTCCGTTCGGCATCGTCCCAGGCCGTAAGCGCCTGGTAGTCGGGAACGAAGCCGAGGCCTTTTCGGGAGTCGGAGGACACTACGGTCTGCGAGGTGACGACGTCGATGAGTGCGGGCGCACTGGCGAGGGCGCGTTCGAGGGCGGGGCGAAGCTCTTCAGGCTTCTCCACCCGCTCGCCATGGAGGCCGAAGGCACGCGCCATGGCGGCATAGTCTGAGTGCGCCAGCAGGGTGCCGACGACCCGGCCCCCATAGTTGGCCTCCTGGTCGTAGCGCTCGATGTTCCAGGCGGCGTTGTTGGAAACGATGAACACGGCCTTGGCCCCATGGCGGACCGCGGTGTCGATCTCCATGGCGTTGATGCCGAACGCACCGTCGCCGGTGACGCAGATCACCTGCCGCCCCGGGAAGGCCAGCGAGGCCGCCACCGCGAAGGGGGTCCCGACGCCGAGGCAGCCGAAGGCGCCGGCGTCCATGTAGGTGCGGGCTTCGAGGCCGACGCGGGCGAAGCTCAGCAGGTCGCCGCCGTCGGCGATCGCGATGTAGTCGGGATCGGCCACCTCCTTGATCGCGGCGAAGATCGCCCCGGGATGGACCTTGCCGTCCTCGCCGACGGACTGGCGCGCCGCCGCCTCTGCGGCCGAGGCCGAGCGGTCCTGGTGGCGCTTGCGCAGGCCTTCCGTCCATCCCCGGTCGACGGCGGGCTCGCGGTTGCCGGTGGCGTCGACGATGGCGGAGAGGGCCAGGGCGGGTGTCGCCAGAAGCTCGGGCTCGCCGCGGCGATTGTCGATCAGCTCACCCGCCGTGTCGGCGATGCGGACGAAGCGGGCGTTCGGGAAGACTGCCGGGGAGCCGTACCCCATCTGGTAGTCGAGCTTGCGGCCGATCACGAGGACGAGGTCGGCCTCGGTCATCGCGGCGGCGCGCATGGCGCCGACGACGGCTGGATGCTCGGGCGGGACGAGGCCGCGGCTCTCCTGGGTGTCGAGATAGACGGCGCCCGTGCGGTCGAGCAGACGGACCAGCTCCGCACCGGAGTGGCGTGCACCGCGGCCGGTCATGACGAGCGGGCGCTGCGCCGACCAGATCGCGTCGACCGCGGCGGCGACGGCTGTGGGATCCGGCTGCAGGATGCGCGCCGGCTTGGGCCGCATCCAGTCGTCGAGGACGAGTTGCGGCGGGACGGTCGTGCGCAGCACGTCGGTCGGGATTTCCAGATAGACCGGGCCCGGCTCGCCGAGATCGCCCATGGCGCGCGAGACGCCTTCGTCGAACTCGCGGATCACCTGCTCGGCGACCCGGAGCGTGCGGGCGAGGCAGGTGACCGGGCGCAGAATATCGACGTGGGGGATGTCCTGCAGTGGGCCCATATTCGCCTGCGGGCGCGAGGTGCAGCCGCCGATGACCAGCACCGGGACGCGGGCCAGCATCGCGTTGGCGACGGCCGTCACCGTGTTGGTGACGCCGGGGCCGGCGGTGACCATCGCGACGCCGATCCGGCCCGTCAGCTCGGCATGGGCGTGCGCCATGTGCACGGCGGCACCCTCGTCACGCACGTCGACGATGCGGATGCCGAGCCTCGCCACATGGTCCCAGATCGGCTGGATATGGCCGCCCTGGAGGCCGAAGATCCGGTCGACGCCGCGAGCCAGGAGGAAGCGCGCGATCCAGGCGGCACAGGCGTTGGGATCGGCATTGAGGTCGGTCATGGCTGGCGCTTCCTTGCTCACGCTCAGGCTCCCAGCTCTTCGCTCAGCTGCGTCTTGAGCACGCGGTGCAGGATCTTGCCCGTGGCGGTGCGCGGCATGTCCTCCTCACAACGGAACGTGCAACCCCGCGGCCGCTTGTAGCCGGCGAGCCGAACCTTAGACCACGCGATCAGCTCGGCCTCAGTGACGGTCACACCGTCCTTCAGCACGACGACAGCGTGCACGCGCTCGCCCCACTTCGCATCGGGCAAGCCGACGACCGCGATGTCCTTGACCGCCGGGTGCGCGCCCAGCACCGATTCGACCTCGGAGGGATAGATGTTCTCGCCCCCTGATATGATCATGTTGCTCTTGCGGTCGACGAGATGGATGTAGCCGTCCGGATCGCGGCGGGCCATGTCGCCGACCGTACAGTAGTCGCCGCGGAAGGCTTCGGCGGTCTTCTCCGGCAGCTTCCAGTAGCGGTCGAAGGTGTAGGGGTTGGAGGAGTAGAGCTCGCCGGCCTCGCCGTCCGGGACTTCCTCGCCGTCCGGATCGAGGATCCGGATAGGTGCCGAACCGACGCATTCGCGGCCGACGGAGCCCAGCTTCGTGAACTGCTCGTGCGGGTGCAGCATCGTCACCCATCCGGCCTCGCTGGAGCCGTAGAGCTCGAACAGGCCGGAATTCTGGAACATCTCCATCACAGCGCGCTTGGTGTCCTGGCGAGCCGGGGCGGAGGAGATCATCAGCTTGGTGACACGGCTGAAGTCGAGCTTGGTCCGGACCGCGGCCGGCAGGTCGAGCATCATAATGTAGTGGGTCGGGACCAGCGAGGTGAAGGACGAGCCGCCCTCGGCGAGCGTGCGGGCGCAGTGCTCGGGATCGAAGCTCCTGCGCGAGTAGACCGCCGTCTCGCCGCCGCAATAGGCGAAGGCGCCGAAGAAGTTCAGCGAGTTAGCGTGGCACATCGGCATGACGAGCAAGGCGCCGTCCTGCCGGTGCAGGCCGAGCTCGATCTCGGTAAAGAGCGACAAGAGCACCGCCGCCTTGTGGCTGCGCAGGACGCCCTTGGGCTTGCCGGTCGTGCCCGAGGTGTACATCAGCGTCCACGGATCGGCCGGGGCGACCCGCACGTCCGGCTCACGGTCGCTGGCGGCTGCGATCAGGTCCTCATAAGAGCGATAGCCGGTTGGACAGGCGCTCCGGCCGAAATGGATCAGCTTGTCGGCGGTGATCGGCAGCCCGTCTCGGACGCCTTCGACGATGTCCACGAGTTCGTCCTGGGCGATCAAGGCCGCCGCCTCGGCGTTTTCGACGATGTAGTGCACGTCGCCGCCGGTGAGACGGAAGTTGATCGGCACGGCGATCAACCCCGCCTTCGCGATCGCCGCATAGATCTCCAGCCACTCGACGCAGTTGTAGGCCAGCACCGCGACCCGATCGCCCTTCACAAGCCCCAGGCCGAGGAGGGCGTTGGCGAGCCGGCACGAGCGCTCGTTCCATTGCCGGAACGTCATCCTGCGCTCGAGATCGCGGGCGCCGACCACGTCGCCGAGCAGACGGCCGTGCACGGACAGCATCTGCCCGAACGTCAGCAGTTCTTGCATCGGGAGCCTCCCTGGGCTCGCCCGGCTAACGGGAACCGGGTGGAGCCGTCGGAACCACGAGCGCTATGCGATAGCTGGCTTCTTCCGCGCCGACCAGGAACCGTGCGGTCGGCGGCTTGCCGAACGACGTTTCCAGCTCGTCGAAAACGACCCTAATCTGCTGCTCCACCGGCATTTTCCCCGAGAACGACCGGCCGCCTCCATGGTGTGTAGTTGATCCGGTAGCTGCGCCAGCACCACGGCCGTGCCGTCGAGCAGCCCGCCGAGGTCTGATGCCTCCACTGGAAATACGACGCCGGCCTGATGCGCGACGCGATGCAGGGCGAACTGCTGCGCCCGTGGCCGGCTCGACGTGATCGTCGCCGACGCGTTGCGCCGGAGGACGAGATACCGAGCGGCGTCGTTGCCCCGCTCACAGCAGAGGCACCAGTTCTCCTCGATGCACGCATCTGAAGGTGTTCGACGTTCGCAATGCGGACTGGCGAAACGGTGAGCCGGCTGCCGATCCTGCCGGCCAACGCCTATAGACGGGCGGGGTCGGAAGCGAAGTTCATGCCCAGATACCATCCCCTGCTCGCGGCAGGCCTGGGCGACGTCCATCTCGTGGACCTCGCTGGCACCTTCCACCAGCAGCGCCGAGCATGCGCAGCGATCGATCCTCTCCGCGACCAAGTCCACCTTGTAGCTGCGCGCCCTCTGCAGCTTGATCGCCGAATCTGTCGCGGAGTCCAGCGCGTCGGCGACGCGCACCTTGGCGATCGTGACCTCCGTACAGGCGCGCACTCGCCCTGATCTAACTTCCACGCTATGCGGAAGACGACTAGCCGGTCGATGTCGAACGCGATGGCCAGGCGGCCGAACTTGCCCTGAACGCACTCCTGATCGGCAGGTCGCATGCCGAAGGCGAAGCGCTCCTCCTAAATTGGATAGGGTGATCGCCGCCCAGTGCGTCGCTATCCCTAGTCAGCTCATGCCGTAGATAAGCCATTCCGAACCCGGCCGGATCCAGGCAGTCTTGAGGAGGACGCCGATTTCCATTCCTTCTCTTCCAGCTCGCGGGCATGTTCGAAAATGGCTCGGTGTGAGCGCATACCAATCGCATCGAGAATTCGAGTTCGAGGCAGCGCAAATCAAACAACCTCCTGCATCCTATAAGGCCATTGACTCGATCGAGTTATTAGTCATTTTGGGCGCCATCAAACTCGATCGGAGACCGAGCGATGCGCCGTCGCGACCTCATCGCCACCGCTACCGTGCTAGCAGCTCTGCCGTTGATGGCGCGCGCCAAATCCAAAGAGCTTCGCATCGGCATTCAGAAATACGGCTCGCTCGTCCTCGTGAAGGAGAAGGGCTCGCTGGAGCAGCGCTTGGCACCGCAAGGCTGGAGCATCAGCTGGACCGAGTTCCCCGCCGGGCCGCAGCTGCTGGAGGCGCTCAATGTCGGCGCCATCGACTTCGGCACCACCGGCGAGGCGCCGCCGATCTTCGCCCAGGCCGCTGGTGCCGCGCTGCTCTATGTAGGCTTCGAGCCGCCGGCGCCGGCCGGCGAAGCCATCCTGGTCCCGAAGGACTCGGCCGTGGCGAGCGTCGCCGACCTGCGCGGTCGCAAGGTGGCGCTGAACAAGGGCTCGAACGTGCACTATCTGCTCGTGCGTGCGCTCGAGGCCAACGGACTGACCTTTGCCGACGTTCAGCCCGTCTACCTGCCGCCGGCCGACGCCCGTGCGGCCTTCGAGAGCGGCACGGTCGACGCCTGGGCGATCTGGGACCCGTTCCTTGCCGCCGCGCAGGCCGCCACGGGTGCCCGGACGCTTACCGACGGCACGGGCCTCGTCGACAACCACCAGTTCTACCTCGCCTCGCAATCCTTCGCGGCCGCCCAGCCTGCCGTCGTGCACTCCATTCTGGCGGACATCGACGAGGTCGACACCTGGGCGAAAAGCAATACGAAGGACGTGGCGGCTCTGTTCGGGCCGCGGCTCGGCATCCCGCCACAGGTCCTCGAGGTGGCCCTGGGGCGGATGGGCTACGGCGTGAAGCCGCTGACCGACGACGTCGTGAAGGAACAGCAGAGCATCGCCGACACCTTCCACCGCATCGGGCTCCTGCCGAAGGCGACCAACGTCCGCGACGTCGTCTGGAAGGCCGCCGCATGAGCACCGAGCGCACCACCGACGTTCTCTGGTTCCTGCCGACGCACGGCGACGGGCGCTATCTCGGCACCGCCGAGGGCGCCCGCGAGGTCACGATCGACTATCTGCGCCAGATCGCCCAGGCAGCCGACGAACAGGGTTACTTCGGCGTCCTCATCCCGACCGGACGGTCGTGCGAGGACAGCTGGATGGTCGCCTCGGCACTGGCGCCCCAAACGCGCCGCCTCCGCTACCTCGTGGCCGTCCGTCCGGGTCTGCAGACGCCGACCGTTGCCGCACGGATGGCGGCCACGCTCGACCGGCTGTCGAACGGTCGGCTCCTCATCAACGTCGTGACGGGCGGCGATCCCGTCGAGCTGAAGAGCGACGGCCTCTTCCTGGACCATGCCGCGCGCTACGAGCTCACCGACGAGTTCCTGCAGGTCTGGCGCCGGCTGATGGCCGGCGAGACCGTCGACTTCCACGGCAAGTACCTGCAGATCGAGAGCGGCCAGATCTTCTTCCCGCCCGTGCAGAAGCCCTATCCGCCGCTCTACTTCGGCGGCTCCTCCGACGCGGGCATGCGTGTCGCGGCGGACCATGTCGACCTCTATCTGACCTGGGGCGAGCCCCCCGCCGACGTGGCCCAGAAGATCGCGGCGGCGAAGGCGGCGGCCCTGGCCACGGGTCGCCGGCTGAAGTTCGGCATCCGGCTCCACGTCATCGTTCGCGACACCAATGCCGAGGCCTGGGCCGAGGCCGAGCGCCTGATCCGCCACGTCGACGACGAGACGATCGCCAAGGCGCAGAAGGCCTTCGCGCGCATGGACTCCGTCGGCCAGCAGCGGATGAGCCGCCTGCACGGCGGCCGTCGGGACAATCTGGAGATCAGCCCCAATCTCTGGGCCGGCGTCGGTCTCGTCCGTGGTGGTGCGGGCACGGCTCTGGTGGGCGACCCGCAGACGGTGGCGGCGCGGATGCTTGAATACATGGATCTGGGGATCGAGACCTTCATCCTGTCCGGATACCCTCACCTCGAGGAGTGCTACCGCTTCGCCGAGTACGTCTTCCCGCTGCTGCCCCTGAAGGAGACCACGGGCCGCGGGCGGCGCCAGGTGCGCAATGCCGGACCCTTCGGCGAACTGGTCGCCAACGAGTTCGTGCCCCAGACCCGGGCGTCCCAGTCCTGATGCGGTCGGCCGCCGCGACGCTCGATCGGCTCATCCCCTGGCTGGTGCCGATCCTGCTCCTGATCCTGTGGGAAGCTGCATCGCGGGCGGGGCTGTTCTCCGCCCGGCTGCTGCCGGCGCCGAGTGCGGTCGCGGTGGCGTTCTGGGAGGCGTTGGCCTCCGGCACGCTTCTGCACCATGTCGGCATCAGCACCCAGCGGGCGGTGCTGGGCCTCCTGATCGGCGGCGGGATCGGTTTCGTGCTCGGCATCCTGACCGGCACGTCCCGCATCGGCGAGAAGGTCCTGGACTCGAGCGTGCAGATGCTACGGAACGTTCCGCACCTCGCCATCATCCCGCTCGTCATCCTGTGGTTCGGGATCGGGGAGGAGGCGAAGCTCTTCCTGGTCGCGGTCGGGGTGATGTTCCCGATCTACCTCAACACCTTCCACGGCATCCGGCAGGTCGATCCGGGTCTGGTCGAGATGGCCCGTTCCTATGGGCTCAACTCGCGGCAGCTCTTCCTCCAGGTGATCGTGCCGGGTGCCCTGCCCTCGATCCTGGTGGGCCTGCGCTACGCCCTCGGGATCATGTGGCTCACCCTCATCGTGGCCGAGACGATCTCGGCGTCCTCGGGCATCGGCTACATGACGATGAACGCCCGCGAGTTCCTGCAGACCGACGTCGTGGTCCTGGGCATCCTCGTCTATGCGCTGCTCGGCAAGCTCGCCGACGTGCTGACGCGGCTTCTGGAGCGCCGTCTCCTCGCCTGGCACCCGGCCCACCAGACAGCGGCGGTATCGCCATGAGCGCCGCGTTGCGCCTTCTGGACACCGGGCGCGCCGGGATCGTCGACGAGGTCGTCGAGGCGCGGAAGAAAGGGCTTACCGTCCGCCTCGACAGGGTCGAGAAGAGCTTCGGCGACCGGCGCGTGCTGGCGCCGATGGACCTCTCCTTCGCTCCGGGCGAGTTCGTTGCGGTGGTGGGCCGATCCGGCGGTGGCAAGAGCACGCTGCTTCGCCTCCTGGCCGGGCTGGAGACACCGACCTCCGGCCGCATCCTGCTCGATGGCCAGACCCATGCCGGCCCACCGCCATCCGTCCGGATGCTGTTCCAGGACGCGCGGCTCCTGCCCTGGCAGCGGGTGCTCCAGAACGTCGGCATCGGGCGGGCTCCGGGCTGGCGGGAGCGCGCACAGGCGGCACTGCAGGATGTGGGCCTCGGCGACCGGGGGAACGACTGGCCGGCCGTGCTCTCCGGCGGGCAGCGGCAGCGCGTGGCGCTGGCGCGGGCTCTGGTGAGCTCCCCGCATCTTCTGCTGCTCGACGAGCCGTTCGGCGCACTCGATGCCCTGACCCGCCGCGAGATGCATGCATTGCTGCTGCGCCTCTGGCACCGTGATCACTTCACGACGCTGCTGATCACCCACGACGTGACGGAGGCCGTCACGCTGGCGGACCGTGTCCTCGTGCTCAATGGCGGGCGCATCGTTCTCGACGTGAACGTGCGCGCGCCTCGCCCTCGTGAGCCGGACGATCACCACGTGGCTGCCCTCGAACGGGAGATCCTGGCGGCCGTCTGAGGCCGCCGGGGATCGCTCCCTCAGGCGGCGAGCCTGAGGGGTCGCACTTCGACCACCCGCAACCCGAAGCCTTCGATCCCGATGAGGGGTCGCGGATGGTCCGACAGCAGCCGCATGTCCCGTACACCGAGATCGGCCAGGATCTGCGCGCCGATCCCGAGCACGCGCTGCTCCGTCAGGGTCTCGGCCCGCTCGCCCCGAAGCGAGGAACCGAGTCCGCCTGCCATGGGCCGCCGCAGCACGACCAGCACGCCCCTGCCCTCGCGCTCGAGCTGACGCATGGCCGCCTCGACCCCGCCTGGGTCGCCATCGTCGCGACCCAGGATGTCGTCGAGGAGACTGAGCGTTTGGACGCGCACCGTGACCGGACCGTTACTCCGGATATCGCCTTTGACAATGGCCAGGTGCTCGACGCCCGAGATGACGTCCGCGTAGACCTCGACCCGGACGTCGCTGCCGTATCGGCTGATGTGGCTGGCGCCGACGACATGGCGAACCAGCCGCTCCCGCCGCAGCCTGTAGGCGATCAGGTCCGCGATGCGCGCAATTCGCAGTCCGTGGCCCGCCGCAAAGGGCTCGAGGTCCGACATGCGCGCCATCGTGCCGTCGTCGTTCATGATCTCGCAGATCACGCCGGACGGATCGAGACCGGCGAGCCGCGAGATGTCGACCGCGGCCTCGGTATGGCCACTGCGGACCAGCACCCCGCCCTCGCGCGCCACGAGGGGAAAGACGTGACCGGGCGAGGTCACGTCTCGTTGGGATGCGTCCCGGTCGATGGCCGTGGCGATCGTCCGCGCGCGGTCCGCAGCGGAGATTCCGGTCGTGACGCCCTGCACGGCCTCGATGCTGACGGTGAACGCCGTCGACCGGCGCGAACGGTTGCCCTGCACCATCATCTGGAGCCCGAGGTGGGACGCGCGCGCCTCCGTCAGGGCGAGGCAGACGAGTCCCCGCCCGTGCGTCGCCATGAAGTTGATCGCAGCGGCGTCGCAATGCTGGGCAGGAATGACGAGGTCGCCTTCGTTCTCCCGGTCCTCGTCGTCGACCAGAATGAACATCCGTCCTGCACGCGCATCCTCGATGATCTCCTCGATCGAGGCGAGGTGGGGAGTTTGATCGACCTCCCGGGACGACGACCACGATCCTCTGCTGTCCAGCGACATCGGTGCTCCATGATTGGTCTCAGACCGGCAGACGCTGCTCGATCCACTCGGCCGCCCGGAGGGCGGTCCGCTCTGCCTGCACGGTGATCTCGGGCAAGCCCATAAGTTCGCCGAAGGCACCGCGCGCCAGCGGACCCACGACGAGGAGCCGCGGATCGACCGCACCCGCCTCGCCGATCGCCCGCGACAATGGGTCGACATGGATGCCGAGACGCAGCGGATCCGGCCGCAATCGGCCCACCGCGAGAAGCGACGCCAGGGGTGGGGTGCGGTGGACGGCATCGCCATGGGCCGGACCGGTGGTGACGACAACGGCCGCCGCACGGCGAACGAGAGGTTCGGCGTCGGTTCGGCCCCGGCGGTTGAGCGCCACATCGATGCGGTCGCCGCTGGCGGCGACATCCCGCAGCGAACCGGTCACGATCTCGAGGGTGCCATCCTGGATGCGGCGACGGAGCACCGCTTCGACCTGCGGCGCCACGCGGAAACGATGTGTGTCCCAATAGGGTCGGACATGGCGGAGGAAGCGGCGGCGTTCCACATCCGGGAGCGCTCTCCAGAGCTCCGGACCGCAGCGCCGCAGCATGTCGAAGACGGCGTGCCACGTGCCGCCGGCCGCTTCTCGCAAGGCGACGCAAGCGCGTACCTCGGCGACGAGCGCCCGGGTCGAGGTCGGGAGAGAGAAGCCGCGCTCGAGGCGGATCTGCCCCGAGGACGGCGCGTGACCGCGCGAAAGCTGACCGCGACGCGAGACGGCGGTGATCCGGCCCCGATGCCCTCGCGCGTCCAGCGAAGCGACGACATCGGCCATCGTCAGGCCGGTGCCGACCACGACGATGTCGTCGGTGACGCCGACGACATCGAGCGCATTCGGCGCCCAAGGGTCGCGGACGAGGCGGGGATCGCTGCCGAGCGCCGCCGTCAGTGCTGCGGGCGTGCTCGGCGGGGGATGGCTTGCCGCCAGGACCACGAGATCCGCAGCGAGATCGGGTCCGGTCTCCCGCCGCACCAGATAGCCGTCGGAAGCCGGCACGATCGCGGTGGCGCGCGCCCGCACATGGCCGATCCGTGCCGAGCCCGAAGCGGCCGCCTGGGCCAGCGTGTCGTTGACGTAGCGGCCGAACGCGGCGCGCCGTGGGAACAGCTCGTCGTCCCATGCAAGGGCCGAAGGATCGTCCAGAAGCTCGCCCGAGTTCCGGAGCCAACGATCGAAATGGCCCTCGTCCTGCGGAATGAGGCTCATCCGCGAGGCGGGAACGTTGATCCGGTGTGCGGGATCCATCGTGGAGTAGGCGACGCCTGCGCCGACGATCTCGCGCGGCTCGACGATGGCGACATCGACCATTCGTCGAGCTTGTCGAGCGAGGTGAACGGCAAACGCCGCCCCACTGCACCCGCCGCCGACGACGACGATCTGGGGAACGTAGGTCTGCCGCGGCTTCGAGGACGGCATCAGCCTTGTTCCGCGTCGGCGACAATCTTCGTTGGACGTCGGCGCTTCGGCGCCAATCCGATGCCGGCCAAGGCCGCTCTCAGGACGTTGCGGCTGATCCCCAGCGCCCGTGCCGTCTGCACCTGGTTGCGGTCGCAGAACTCGAACGCCGTTCGGAGCAGGATCTCGTTGGCGGACTGGTGGAGCTCCGGCGAGCGGCGGTGCAGCAAGTCGAGAAAGGTCTGGCGGAGGAGCGACGCCGAGACCTCGCGAGGATCCTCGGTCAGCAGCGTCGGCCAGACATCCTCTGCTTCCAGCACGGACCGGCCACTCGCGAGAAGAGCGTGCTGGATGGCATTCTCCACCTCGCGGACATTGCCGGGCCACGGGCGGGCGCGGAGCGTCATCTCGGCTGCCGGGGACAGTGCCACCCCAGGTCGGCCGAGTTGTTCGCCGTGGTGGCGCAAGAAGTGACGGGCCAAAGGAAGTATATCACCGGATCGCGCACGTAGTGGCGGTAGCTCGACGACGGCCAGACCGACGCGGTAGAGGAGATCGCCCCGAAAGCGGCCCGCCCTGACAGCGGAGGGCAGATCCGTACGGCTCGCTGCGATCAATCTCACGTCGGCAGCGTCGCCGCGCTCGACACCGCCGGCGGAGACGCTCCGGCGCTCCAGCAGGCGCAGAAGTCTCCCCTGCATGGCGATGGAGAGGTCGCCGATCTCATCGACAAAGAGCGTTCCGCCATCGGCCCACCTGAGCCAGGCAGGCGGAAACCGCGGCGCAAAGAGAGAAGTATCGGCTACGTTCTGCTCGCCTTCGCCGGCCGGCTCGGACAAGGCCGAAGCATCCAGCGGCAAGAAGGGGCGATGTCGGCGCGCACTGATCGAGTGGGCGTAACGCGCCAACAGCTCCTTGCCGGTTCCCGTCTCCCCGGTGATCAGGATGGGAACATCGCTGGCGGCCAGCTGCTTCACACGAGCGACGGTCGCCTGCGAAACGGGGTCCTCCGCGATCAAGAAGGTATCCGTCTGGACGGCCACTCCGTCCTCGGGCCGCTCGGACCGCGTGAGCGGAAACCCTCTTGCCGGAGTACGGTGGACGATCGAGCCGGCTTGCATGGTCTTTCACCTCGAGGAACGGGAACGATGACGAACGCCTCGCACGAGGCGCTCGTCCTGGGTCGTTCAGCTCCAGGCGTGGAGCGGTGGGTTCACGTTGTTCAGGAAGTAATTGCCCAGGATCGCATACTTCCAACGCACCGGATCGTGCAGCGTGTGGGTACGGGCGTTCCGCCAGTGCCGGTCGAGATTGTGCTCCGCCAAGGTCGATCGCGTACCAGCGAGCTCGAACAGCTTGTTCGTAGCGGCGATCGCCACCTCGGTCGTGAGTATCTTGGCTTCGGCGACCGCGATCTGTGCTGCCGCAACCGTCGATTCGCTGGGGCTCGCCACCGCGGTGTCGAGCGCCTCGCCGGCCCGATCGAGGAGGGCCTCGGCCGCATGGAGGCGAAGCGTCAGGTCGCCCACGGCCTGGATCGTGTAGGGATCCTGCCAGGCATGGTCCAACCCGCTGTCGACCCAGGGCCTCGACTTGGTGCGCACGAAGGCGACCGTGTCGTCGATCGCCGCACGGGCGATACCGGCATCCACCGCCGCCTGGATCACCTGAAAGACGGCGCCGTCCGCGGTCGGCCTGTCGTAGCCCTTGTAGGCCGGAACCAGGTGGGACTTCGGTACGCGGACGTCGTTGATGATGACCGTACCGCTCCCCGTCGTCCGCTGGCCGAAGCTCGACCAGTCGTCGATCACCGTCAGACCGGGTGCTGCGCGATCGGCGATGGCGTACCAGGGCCGTGCCTCGTCATCGACGGCCACGATCGGGACCAGATGTGCCAGCAGGGCCCCGGTCGAATAGAACTTCCGGCCGTTGACGACGACGTGGTCACCTGCATCCGTAATCTTGGTTTCGAACTCGGAGGCCCGCTTGCTCCCGAACTCGGAAAAGGCATTGCCGAGCCGAACGCCCTTCAGCACCTCGCCAAAGATAAGCGCCTGCTGCTCGTCGTCGGATACCGTCCGGATGGCCGCGACGACGCCCAGGTGATTTTGCGGAATCTGGCCGATCGACGGGTCGGCTGCCGAGATGATGGAGATGACGCGACCGAGCGTGACATACGACACCTCGGGCCCGCCGAACCTTCTCGGGATGTTGATCGCCCAGAGGCCGCTCTGCGAGAACGCCTCGATCTCGGCAACGGGGACACTCCGCTCGCGGTCGCGGTCCGCCGCTCCCTTGACGAAATCGGCTGCCAGCCGCTTCGCAACGGCGATCGCCTCGGCGTCGTCCTTGATCACATGGGCTGGCTCGGAGGGTCTCGGCAGTGCGGGCGCACCGCCCTGAATGGCGCCGATCGGCTGATGAACGGTCATGCTGGTGTCCTCGGCTTGTTGGCTCTGGCCGCCAGTCAGGCGGCTGCGGACAAGGGCTCCTCGCCGCGTTCGGCGGCGCTGAAGCCCAGGTAGAAGTGCTTGACGTCGTCGCGCTCGCGCAGCTCGGCGGCAGAACCTTCGAGCATGACGTGGCCGTTCTCGATCACCGTGGCGCGGTGCGCGTAGCGCAGGGCAACGGTCGAATTCTGCTCGGCCACGAGGATGGCCAGACCCTCGCTCCGGTTGAGGCCGGCAAGCGTGCGGAAGATCTCTTCGACCACCCGGGGGGCCAAACCCATCGAGGGCTCGTCCAGAACGAGAAGCCGCGGTCGCCCCATGAGCGCACGGCCGATCGCCGTCATCTGCTGCTCGCCGCCGGAGGTGAGGCCGGTCGATGCGGACCGCTTGTCACGCAGGCGCGGGAAGATCGTGTACACCCGCTCCAGGTCGATGCGGGTCTCGGCCCGGCTCGAGCGACGACCGAGCGCGCCGGTCACGAGGTTCTCCTCGACCGTCAGCGCCCGGAAACAATGGCGACCTTCCAGAACCTGGACGAGGCCGCGCCGGACGAGATCCGACGTCGAGGTCCGCGTCACATCGAGCCCGTCGTAGCGGATCGAACCGCCGGTCACCCGCCCCCGCTCGGCCGGCAGCAGATTGGACACCGCCTTGAGCGTCGAGGTCTTGCCGGCACCGTTGGCCCCGAGCAGAGCCAGGATCTCGCCCGCGCGGACGGTCAGACTGACGTCGGTCAGGGCACGGATGACCTGGTTGTAGAACGCCTCGACCGTGTCGATGACGAGAAGAGGCTCGCCTTCGCTCATTCGATCCTCCCGCATCGGCGGCTGCCCGATGGGCAACCGCCGACCAGCCTTCAATTCGTGCTGGCTACAGCACTGCAGTCACGCGGCGTGATGCCGTGCTCGGCGGCATAGGCCGTCGACGACTTCTCGATGATGGGGCGGAGCAGCGCCCAATCCGGCGCGATCCAGTCGGAGACGACGTTCCAGCGCTGGCCGTCCCACTGCTGGAACGTCACGCGACCTTCGCCCTCGTGGTTGGCGCAGGTGACGTTGATCGAGTGGAACAGGCCCTTGGCGCCGAGTTCGGCCACACGCTGCTCGTCGAGGCGCAGGTTCTCGAAGCCCCAGCGGACCTCGTCGCCGGTGAGCGTGCGATGGCCGAACTTCTCCTGCGCGATCCGGACGGCCTCGACGTTAAGGATGCCGTTCACGATGCCGAGATTGTGGTAGACGCTGCCGATGCGCTTCTTGTCTTCGAGATTGCCCTGTCCCGCAGCGTAGACCTTGTCGACGATCTCCTTGACGATCGGATACTCCGCACCCGACGCCTGGGTCGTGATGGCGATGTAGTCCTTGGCGGCATCACCGGCCGGGATCACGTCCTCTTCGGAGTTTGACCAGACGTTGCCGATGATGTGATCGGCGGGGAAGCCGACCTTCTGAGCTGTCTTCAGCGCCACCGGGTTCATCACGCCCCAGCCGCGCAGCACGATGTAGTCGGGCTTGGCGCGACGGATCGTCAGCCACTGCGACTGCTGCTCGTTACCCGGATGCGGCACCTCGATCTGCTGCACCGTGAAACCGTACTTCTCGGCGAGCAGGTCGTAGATCGGGATCGTCTCCTTGCCGTAGGGCGAACCATGGTAGAGCACCACGATCTTCTTGCCCTTCAGCTTGTCGAGACCGCCCTCGCGACCGGCGATGTACTCGATGATCCCCGACGTCTCGCTATAGGGATTGAGCAGCAGGGGGAACACGTACGGGAAGACACGGCCATCGGTGGAGTCGGTGCGGCCATGGTTGATCGTGATGAGCGGCACCTTGTCCGCCGTGATCCGATCGATCATCGCATAGGCGATGCCGACTGAGAGCGGGTTCCAGGCAGCCACACCGGGGCGGCTCTTCTGCCGCTCGTAGCACTCGACACCGCGCTCGACCTCGTACTGGGTCTCGCACTCGTCCCAGGTGAGCTTGACGCCGTTGACACCCCCGTCACGCAGATTGATCAGGTTCATGTAGTCGATGAAGCCGCCGAAATATCCCGTACCGCCGGCGGCGTACGGGCCCACCCGATAACTCTGCAGCGGAAAATACTGCTCGTCGGCCTGCGCCACGGAACAGAACAGCGGCATGGTCACCAGCGCTGCCATGGCGGTGCTGCGGACGATCGACGCGATGGACATCGTTGAACTCCGTTGTTGCGTTGTTCGAGGACGGGGTCAGGCGGCGTGAAGCCGCCGACCCAGCCGGCCGAGCGTGCGGTCGAAAAGAGCCACCAGGCCCGCAGGCTCGGCGATCAGAAAGACGATGATGAGGGCACCGATGACGATCCGCTGGCTCATCTCGAGCACGCCGGAGTCGAACATCCCGCCCAGCAGCGTCTCGCCCAGTCGCGAGAGGCCGATCGGAAAGAGAACCATGAAGGCGGCGCCGAAATAGCTTCCGCGCAGCGACGCCAGCCCCCCGATGATGATGATGAAGAGAAGCTCGAACGACCGGTCGAGATTGAAGCCCGCGGGCTCGACGGTGCGCAGATAGGCGAACGCCCAGATCACACCGGCGACGCCGATGATGAAGGACGACACCGCGAAGGCCAGAAGCTTGGTGCGCAGGACCGGAACGCCCAGCACGCGTGCCGCCGTCTCGTGATCGCGCACGGCGATGAAGTTGCGCCCGATCTGGGAGCGCACGATGCGCCAAGCCAACAGCGTCAGCGCAACGACGATGACGAGCGCGAAGACATACCGGCCGACCGGGCTGGAGAACGACACGCCGGCCAATACCAATGGCGGCGCGCTGATCACCCCGGACGGGCTGTCGTTCGAGAACCAGCTGAACTTCGTCAGCGCCCACTGCACGAAGAACTGTGCGGCGAGCGTCGACACGGCGAGATAGAAGCCCCGCAACCGCAGGCTCGGGAGGCCGAAGATCAGACCGATCCCGGCAGCGCATAGTCCCGCGAGGACGACGCTGACGAGGAACGGCAGTTCCGGAATGCGCAAGTTGAAATTGTAGGCGGCGAAGGCGCCCACGGCCATGAACGCGGCCGAACCCAGAGACACCTGGCCGGCATAGCCGGTCAGCAGGTTCAACCCGACCGCGGCCAGCGCAAGGGCCAGGAACGGCGTCAACAAGGCGTCGAACTGATAGGTGGACCCGACCAGCGGTACGACGATGAACGCAGCCGCCAGCCCAAGCCATAAGGCAATCGTCTTAGTCGACAAATAGGGCAGCTTGCCGGGTAGTGTGACGGCCGTCGCCATGGTCAGACCCTTTCGACGAGCTTCTGGCCGAACAGGCCCGCGGGACGCACCAGAAGGAAGGCCAACGCCACCACATAGGCGAACCAGCCCTCGATCCCGCCGCCGAAGAAGGGGCCGATGTACACTTCGGCGAGCTTCTCGCTGGCCCCGATGAGCAGGCCGCCGATGATGGCGCCGGCAATCGAGTCGAACCCGCCGAGGACGAGCACCGGCAGCGCTTTCAGCACCACCAGCGAGAGCGAGAACTGCACGCCCAGCCGCGCACCCCAGAGCAGACCGGCCACGAGTGCCACCACCCCTGCCGCCGTCCAGACGATCGCCCAGATCCGGGGCAGCCTGAGACCCACCGCGAGCGCCGCCAGCTGGTCGTCGGCGACGGCGCGGAAGGCCAGACCCACGCGGGTGTAGCGGAAGAAGGCGCTGAGCCCGAGGACCATGGTCGCGGCCACGGCGGCCGCGAACAGATCGAACTGGCTGACGAACACGCCGGAGATCTCGAGTGGCGTGTCGTCGATTCCCAGCTCCAGCCCGTGCACCTGCGTGCCCCAGGCCAGCTGCGCCACGCCCTCGATGACGTAGGACAGGCCGAGCGTCGCCATGAAGAGTGTGATGGGCGGCTGGTTGACCAGCGGCCTCAGGACGGCCCGCTCGATGCCGATGCCGAGCACGGCCATCGCCGCCAGGGTCGCCGCGATGGCGAGCCAGAACGGCACGCCGTGCTCGACGAGGCTGACGAAGGTCAGTGCCGCAAACAGCAGCATGGCGCCCTGAGCGAAGTTGAGGACGCCCGAGGTCTTGTAGATCAGCACGAAGCCGATCGCGACCAGCGAGTACATCACCCCCGACAGCAGACCGCCGACCAGAACTTCGATGAAGAAGAGACCCTCGTCGCCGAGCATCACTCGCCTCCCGGCGGGTCGTCGTCGTGGGCGACGCCGAGATAGGCGTCGATCACCCGCTGGTCCTCGCGGATCTCGGCCGGCGTGCCGTCGGCGATCTTGCGACCATAGTCGAGCACCGCGATGCGGTCGGACAGACCCATCACGACGCCGATATCGTGCTCGATGAGGACGATGCTGGTGCCGTAGGTGTCCCGCGTCATGCGGATGAAGGCCGACATCTCACGCTTGTCGGTCAGGGTCATGCCGGCCATCGGCTCGTCGAGGAGCAGGAGCCGTGGCCTCGCGACGACCGCCCGTGCCAGCTCGACCCTCTTCTGCAGGCCGTAAGGAAGCGAGCATGCCGGTCGGTCGGCGAGCTCCCACAGATGGAAGAAGTCGATGACCTCGTGGGCCCGGTCGCGGTTCAGGCGTTCCTCGCGGCGCGCCCGAGGCGTTCCCAGGATCTGACCGACGAACCCGGACCTCACGGTCCAGGTGAGCCCCATCATGACGTTCTCGACGACCGACAGCCCCTTGAAGAGAGCGAGGTTCTGGAAGGTCCGGGCGACACCCAGGCTCGCCAGACGGTCGGTCGGGACATGGGCGAAGCTCTGACCCACGAGGCCCACCTGCCCGGTATCGGGCCGGTAGATTCCGCTGACGACGTTGAGCAGAGAACTCTTGCCCGCCCCGTTCGGACCGATCACCGCCCGGATCTCGCCTTGCGAGACCACCAGATCGACATCGGCAAGGGCATGCACACCGCCGAAAGACAGTGACACGTCCCTAACCGAGAGCACGGCACCCCCGGCAACATGGGCGGAGGTCGAGCCGGCCACGTCTTCCGGCAGGGGGCGCGAGCGGCCGGCACCGGTGTCGAAGCGCAGGCCGAGAGGGTCCAGAACCGCGGCACCCGAGTTCATGCTACTCATCCAGAAACATCCCCCTCGGCCTGGCCTTCAGCGGATCACGCCGCGCGATCGATACGCGGCTTGGCGCCCTCGAGCTGACGCACCAGGGGCAGGACACGCTGCCCGAAATACTCGATGTCCTCCTGGAAATGCAGGAAGCCGCCCAGGATCAGGTTCACGCCGATCGACTTCAGCGCCACGATCTTGTCGGCTATCTGCTCGGGCGTGCCGATCAGGCCGGTCCGGAAACCGTCATTGTACTGGACGAGGTCCTCGAAGTTCGAGTTCGACCACATGCCTTGCTTGTCGAAGGTCGACTTCCCGGCCTGCTTCACCGCCTCGCCGAAACCGTGGACTGCCTCGACATCCGCCTTGGCGATGATCTCGCGCAGGACGTCGTGCGCCTCGCGCTCGGTCTCACGGGCGATGATGAACGCGTTGGCGCCGAAGCGGATCGTGCGGCCGTTGGCGGCGGCCGCCGGGCGGATCTCGTCGATCTGGGCCTTGTGCCCTTCGACGCTGTTGCCGTTCATGAAGTACCAGTCCGAGACCCGGCCGGCCATGGCTCGCGCCACCGTCGAGTTGCCGCCCTGGAAGATCTCGGGGTGCGGCTTGCTCACCGGCTTCGGCGACAGGTTGAAGTCGTGGAAGCGATAGAAGTCGCCGCTGAAGTTGAACTTGTCCTCGGTCCAGATGCCCCGCAGGCAGTGGATGAACTCCTCGGACCGCCGATAGCGCTCGTCGTGCTCCAGCCAGGGCTCGCCCATGGCCGTGAACTCGCCCTTGAACCAGCCGCTGACGACGTTCGCGCAGACGCGGCCGCCCGAGAGGTAGTCCGCGGTGGCCAGCCACTTCGCGAGCACGCCCGGATGCCACAGGCCGGGATGGATCGCGGCGATGACCTTCAGGCGATCGGTCGCCAGCAGCAGGGCGAGGCTAAAGCTCGTCGACTCGTGCTGCTCGTAGGCGCCGTAGCTCGCCATGTAGCGCACCTGGCTCAGGGCATAGTCGAAGCCCGAGCGCTCGGCGATCTGCGCCAGCTTCCGGTTGTACTCGATCCCGTGATGCGTGCGCTGCTCGATCTTGCTGACCACGAGCCCGCCGCTGACGTTGGGGACCCAATAGGCGAACTTGATGAGGTCGTCGTGGCTTGCGGGAACGGTCACGTGAGGCTCCGTGTGCGATGGTTGGAAAGGACGCCGGCGATCACTGCACGAGCGTCAGGCGGCTCTGGCCGCGCCTGAAATCAGCCGCGAAGGCCGTGGCCGCGTCGAACAGACTGGCGGCCTCCGAGACGGCGCGATCGATCCTCTGGCGCACGGCGGTGCTGGACAGACGATAGTCGTCGAACTCCGCCGATGTGGCGTAGATCGCCGTCGGCATGGTGAGGGCGCGGAAGAAGCCGAACAGCGGCCGGAGCTGATGCTCGGTGATCAGGGCGTGGAGCTGGCTGCCGCCCGTGGCGGCGAGGATCACGGGCTTGCCGACCAGCGCATCGTAGCCGACGAGGTCGAACAGGTGCTTCAGCGCTCCCGTGTAGGAGGCGCGGTAGACGGGCGTGCCCACCACCAGCAGATCGGCTCCTTCGACGGCGGCGATGATCTCCTTGCCTTCGTCCGAAAGCTGCTCGGAGGTCATGGCGCCGAACAGCGAGGGTGCCGCCGCGGCGAGTTCGATCAGCTCCGTGGTACCGCCGATCTGCGCTCGCGCCGTGGCGACCACCGCTTCCACCAGCACCGATGTTCGCGACGGCTGGGTCACGTTGCCGGCGACTCCGACGATCGTCCGAGCGGACATCCGATCACTCCACCAACCGGGATGCGCGGAATGCCCCGCCACCCCCTTTTGCCGGCGCTCCCTTCTCACGAATCAATCTTATTGTCTATCATTTTTATATACTGATTATGCTGTCGCGAGCGGGATGGAGCGTGCGGAACTTTGCACTTACATGGTGCGCTGAGCATGCTACGTTGCTGCATTCGCAGCAGCGGCGCACGATGCTAGCAGAGCACCATGTCCGATACTTGGGATGGTTCGGATCCCCTCGGCGCCCCAATGTTTTAAAATCTTATTGACTCAGTAGTTTTATATCCTGCGACTCAGCCCTAGGCAGCTCAAAGGGTGTGTGACGATGCGCTTGACAGTTCCCCCCGACCATGACCCCGCGGGTGGCATCGTGGATATGCGCCTGCGGCCGCATTGGCTTCACCCCTTCTTCGGCGCTCTCGCCGCCGGTGCGAAGTTCGAGACCGTGCTGTGGCTGAACCGGCGGGTCGGTAGCCACGACCCGGGTCATTTCACGCGCGCCCCCGATCTGCCGACGCTCGTGGCCGAGATGGACGAGGCCGGCATCGCGGTAGGTCTGATGGTCGGCCGGAGCACCCCTACGGTCCGGATCAGAAACGACGACCTCGCGGCACTGGCGCGCCTCTCGGGCCGCCGCCTCGTCGCTGCGGCGTCGGTCGATCCTGTCGACCTGCCGGCGGCGGATGCCATCGCCGAGGTCCGCCGTGCCGTCCTCGAACTCGGTCTGCGGGCCGTCAATTTCGATGCGGGCTTTTATGCCACGCCACTCCGAGCCGACGCCGACCTGCTGCTTCCACTCTATGAAGAGTGTCGCAAATTGGGCGTACCCGCGTTCGTGATGTCGGGTCCGACGACTCCGGACCTCGTCTTCAACGACCCGTTGGCCGTGAACAACGTCGCCCGCACCTTCCCTGACCTGCCCATTATCTGCTGCCATGGCTTCTATCCCCGGGTGGCCGACATGGTGGCGGTCGCCTTCCGCCACGAGAACGTCTTCGTCTCGCCCGATATGTACATGTTCTGCCCTGGAGGTGGCCTCTACATCGAGGCTGCCAAGGGCTTCATGAATAGTCAGTACCTTTTCGGGAGCTCGTACCCCTTCCGCCCGCTGCGTCAGAGTGTCGACGACCTGCAGCGCTTCGACTTTAACCCCGAGGCGTTCTCGCGGATCACGAGCCTAACTCCGAGGCGCCTTCTCGCACTGACATCCTAACCGCATGACGGGCCCGACGGCGGTCGCGACGCCGTCGGGCGATTGCGATCAAAGCATCGAATGATTTTATAATTCACTATGATTTAATTATTGCGCTGCTCAGCTTCCGGCGATATGGGTTCGGCAGCGGCGTCAGTGTGGAGCGACGCACGCCAAACATCAGGGAGCGCTCCAGAGGTGCGTGCCGGTCTTTCCGGGCAAGGCAGCAATTCGGCCGCCGTACGGCAGTTCAACGAGCGGGTCATCCTGTCCCTGCTACGGCGGATGGGCACGGCGTCGAAGGCGGATCTCGCACGGCGGGCCAATCTGACGGCCAACACGGCCGGCGTGATCGTTCAGGAACTGGAGTCCGCGGGCCTTGTCCGCAGCGATGGGAAGCGCCAGGGCGAGAGGGGACAGCCCGCCACGATCCTGCGCCTCGATCCCAAGGGCGCGCACGCGATCGGCGTGAAGATCGGCCGGCGATCCCTCGACGCCATCCTTGTCGACTTTTCCGGCAACATCGTCGCCCAGCGCCGACGGGAGCGCCCGTTTCCCCTGCCCGATGAAGCGGTTGAGCTTCTGGCGGAGGACGTTCGAGCGCTGCGCACGGGACTTTCGACGGAACGGCCTGCACGGCTCGCCGGGCTGGGCATCGCCATGCCCTACAACATGAACAGCTGGCGGCGTGAGCTGGACATCACGAGCGATACATTGGACGCCTGGAACGGGTTCGACATCGCCGCCCACATGCAGCGCGCCACGGGCCTTGAGGCGCAGGTCGAGAACGACGGGACGGCCGCTGTCGTAGCCGAGCTGTTCCTCGGTCGCGGCCGCGAGATCTCGGACTTCCTCTACATCTTCATCGGCTCCGCGGCGGGCGGCGGCGTAGTGCTCGGCGGAGACTATCTGCGGGGGGCGCATGGCAATGCAGGTGATGTCGGCCTCATGCCGACGTCCCCCTCCCGACTCGCCACGGCACCCAAGCCCCTGCGCCGGGCCGACATCGTCCTGACGCGGGCTTCCATCAACTCGCTCATCCGCCATTTGCGTGGCAATGGACTGCGCATCGAGAGTCGTGCCGACCTCGATGTCATTCTCGACAGCGGGCATCCCGCGGTGGATACCTGGATCGAGGACTGCGTCGACGCCCTGGTCGATCCGGTGCTGTCCGCGAAATGTATTCTCGACGTTCAGGTCGTCGTGCTCGACGGCGACCTGCCCCTGACCGTTCTGAAATCGACCGCGGAGAACCTGCAGCGGGAGGTCGCCGCGGCGACGCCGGAAGCGCGGCAGCCGCCTGCGATCATCCTCGGACAGGTCGGGCGCCAGGCCGCCGCCATTGGTGCCGCCATTCTTCCCTTGCACCTGAACTATAGCCCGACTCGCGACATCCTCTTGGGGCAGTGAGCCAGAATGCTACAAGGTTCGCACAAGCGAATTCAGGGAGCAGGAACGCCATGAACGAGATGCGCGTGCCCACGCTGGAAATGCGGGGTGTGAGCAAGACGTTTCCCGGTGTGAAGGCGCTGGACTCGGTGCAGCTCAAGGCTTGGGGCGGCGAAGTGCACGCTCTCATGGGCGAGAACGGCGCCGGCAAATCGACGCTGATGAAGATCCTGTCCGGCGCCTACCATGCCGATCCGGGGGCCGAGATCCTGATCGACGGGCAGGCGATCCAGATCACCGATCCGATCGCCGCCAAGCGGCACGGCATCGCCATCATCTATCAGGAGCTCAGCCTGGCGCCGAACCTGACGGTGGCCGAGAACATCTACCTGGGCGACGAGCTGCACCGGCGCGGAATGATCGACCGCCGTGGGATGGCAGACGGCTGTGCACCCGTCCTGCAGCGCCTGGGTGCGCCGTTCGGCCCGGAAACGACCGTCGGCACGCTCTCGATCGCCGAGCAGCAGCTGGTGGAGATCGCGCGTGCCCTGCATGCGAAGTCGAAGATCCTGGTGCTCGACGAGCCGACGACGGCGCTGTCCTCGCGTGAGACCGAGCGGCTCTTCGCGCTCATCCGCCAGCTGCGCAGCGAGGGAATTGCCATCGTCTACATCAGCCATCGCATGGCCGAGGTGTACGAGCTGTCGGACCGCGTCTCCGTGCTCCGCGACGGCACCTATGTGGGCACCATCGACCGTTCGGCGCTGACGGCCGAGACGCTGGTCAAGATGATGGTCGGGCGCGACCTCTCGACCTTCTACAAGAAGGAACATGATCCGCACGGGAGCCACGGCCCCGTCATTCTCGAAGTGAAGGGTGTGACGGACGGCGGGCGCCGGGTGAAGCCCTGCAGCTTCAAACTGCATCAGGGCGAGGTCCTGGGCATCGCCGGCCTCGTCGGCTCCGGTCGCACCGAGCTCGCCCGTCTGATCTATGGTGCCGATCAGAAAGTCGGCGGCGAAGTTCTGCTGGGCGGGCAACCGGTCGACATCAAGACTCCTAAAGACGCGCTCGACAGCAGCCTCGCCTACCTGACCGAAGACAGGAAAAGGCTGGGCTTGTTCCTCGACATGTCCTGCGGCGAGAACATCAATGTCGGGGTCATCGAGCGTGATGCCTACGGCTACGGTTTCCTCAACCTCGCCGCCGCCGAGAAAAGGTCGACAGATGCCTTCAAGGCACTTCGGGTAAGGGCCGCAAGCCCGCTCGTCACCGTCGGCAGCCTCTCGGGCGGCAATCAGCAGAAAGTGCTCCTGTCCCGCTGGCTGGAGATCGGCCCCAAGGTCCTGATCCTCGACGAGCCAACCCGGGGCGTCGACATCGGCGCCAAGTCAGAGATTTACCGGATCATCGACGAGCTGGCCCAGAAAGGCATCGGCGTGATCGTGATCTCGAGCGAGTTGCCCGAGGTCATCGGCATCTGCGACCGCGTGCTCGTGATGCGCGAGGGACAGATTGAGGGCGAGGTCGGCGGCCCCACCGGGAAGCCGGTCACGCAGGAGAACATCATGGCGCTGGCGGCCGGTGTGGCGGCCTGACGGACGACAACGAACAGGGAAGGCGAACATGGCGACGTCCAACAGCTCGGCTGCCGCAGCCACCGTCTCCGGGGGTGCCGGCCTCTCCGCGAAGCAGGTCCGCATGCGGAGCATGATCCAGGCGATCGGCATGTTGCCGGTTCTGGTGATCCTCTGCGTCGGCTTCCACTATCTCTCCGACGGGCGGTTCTTCACGCCCCAGAACATCTCGATCGTGTCGCAGCAGGCGGCGATCAACACGGTGCTCGCGGCCGGCATGACCTTCGTCATCCTCACCGGCGGCATCGATCTGTCCGTCGGCTCGATCCTGGCGGCCTCGGCGATGGCCGCGGTGATCGCTTCGCTGATCCCCGGCTGGGGCATGTTGGGCATCCTCGCCGGCCTGGCGGTCGGCCTGTTCTTCGGCTTCCTCAACGGCGCGCTGATCGCCTTCGTCGGCTTGCCGCCCTTCATCGTCACATTGGGCTCGCTGACTGCCGTCCGCGGCATCGCGCGGCTCATGGGCAGCGACACGACGGTGTTCAACCCCGACCTGCCGTTCGCCTTCATCGGCAATGCCAGCCTGTTCGGCGTGCCCTGGCTCGCCGTAATCGCCATCGTCGTCATCATCGCCTCCTGGATCGTGCTGCGCCGCACCGTCCTCGGCGTGCGCATCTACGCGGTCGGCGGCAATGCGGCGGCGGCCCGTCTCTCCGGCATCAAGGTCTGGGCCATCCTCCTCTTCGTCTACTGCCTGTCGGGCCTTCTCTCCGGCCTCGGCGGGGTGATGTCGGCGGCACGCCTCTACGCCGCCAACGGCCTGCAGATCGGCCAGGGCTACGAGCTCGACGCGATCGCGGCCGTCATCCTCGGCGGCACCAGCTTCGTCGGCGGCATCGGCTCGATCTGGGGTACCCTGGTCGGTGCCCTCATCATCGCCGTCCTGACGAACGGGCTGATCCTGACCGGCGTGTCGGACATCTGGCAGTTCATCATCAAGGGCCTTGTCATCATCGGTGCCGTCGCACTCGACCGGTACCGGCTGCAGGGCAGTGCCCGGACCTAGTCCGGGACGAGAACCACCGACCCGACCGGGTCGGCGAGGGAGGCACTGGCGGCCGGGGGGTCCGCCGCCAGGACGCCGCGCGAACGGGCCACCAAAGCAAAGGAACGCAGGAATGTTGAAGCAGCTGTTGCTGGCAGGGGCGGCCTTGGCCGTCGCCACCGGGGCCGCCTCGGCCAAGGACCTGAACTCGATCGGGATCACCCTGGGCTCGCTGGGCAATCCCTTCTTCGTCGCCCTCTCCAAGGGTGCCGAGGCGAAGGCCAAGGAGATCAACCCGAACGTCAAGGTCAACACGGCCTCGGCCGACTACGACCTCAACAAGCAGTTTACGCAGATCGACAACTTCATCGCGTCGGGCGTGGACATGATCCTGCTCAACGCCGCCGACGCGAAGGCGATCGCGCCTGCCGTCAAGCGCGCCCAGGCCGCCGGCGTGGTCGTGGTGGCCGTTGACGTCGCCGCTGCCGGTGTGGACGCCACGGTGCAGACCAACAATGTCCAGGCCGGCGAGATCGCCTGCCAGTACATCGCCGACAAGCTCGGTGCGAATGGCGGCAAGGTCATCATCCAGAACGGCCCCCAGGTCTCGGCCGTGATCGACCGGGTGAACGGCTGCAAGGAGGTCCTGGGCAAGAACCCGAAGATCGAGATCCTCTCGTCCGACCAGGACGCAAAGGGCAGCCGCGAGGGCGGCCTCAACATCATGCAGGGCCACCTGACCCGCTTCCCGCAACTCGATGCCGTCTTCACGATCAACGACCCGCAGGCGATCGGCAGCGACCTCGCCGCCAAGCAGCTGGGCCGCAGCGAGTTCTTCATCACCTCGGTCGACGGTGCTCCGGACATCGAGGCTGCCCTGAAAGGCAACACGCTCGTCCAGGCGTCCGCCAGCCAGGATCCCTACGCCATGGCGCAGCTGGCGGTCGACATCGGCTACAAGATCATGAACGGCGAGAAGCCGGCCGATCCGATGATCCTGATGCCGTCAAACCTCATCACGCGCGACAATGTGGGCGAGTACAAGGGCTGGTCGGCGCCCCGCTGATCTGACAGTTCCATCTTTATGACACGATGATGCCCGGGCCTCGTACCCGGGCATCAGCTCTTGAAGCAACCATTGCGTGAGCGCCGATTCCTGGGTCACGCTCCAACTCGCAAAGGCAATTTCCAAACCATCTTCCTGCAGCGTTCTGGCGTCCGGCCGCGGTGACGAACAAAGGCCTGTCGGCCGTCATCATCCGGCACGCATTGCATATATTGCCGATTGACTCGATAGATTTAAAAGGGACATTTCCCCGGCAGGGCGTGTCGGACCTTACGGGGGAGGAAGCAGAATGGCCGGTGGCGCTGAGCCGCTCTGGTTCGACCCGCCGCTCCGGCGGCGGATCTACGACAGCATCATGGAGACGATCGGCAACACGCCGCTGGTGCGGGTGAAGCGGATCTGTGCCGAGGAGGGGATCGCGGCCGACCTCCTCCTGAAGCTCGAGTTCTTCAACCCCATCGCCAGCGTGAAGGACCGTATCGGCGTGGCGATGGTCGAGGCGCTGGAGGCCGAGGGCAAGCTGCAGCCGGGCGGCACCATCGTCGAGCCGACCTCGGGCAATACCGGCATCGGCCTCGCCTTCGTCAGCGCGGCGCGCGGCTACAAGCTGATCCTCACCATGCCGGAATCGGTCTCGATCGAGCGGCGCAAGATGCTGGCCTTCCTGGGAGCCGAGGTCGTCCTCACCCCGCGCGAGAAGGGGATGAAGGGGGCCATCGCCGAAGCCGAGGCGATCCTGGCGAAGACGCCGGGTGCGGTCATGGCCGGCCAGTTCGACAACCCGGCCAACCCCGCGATCCACCGCCGGACCACGGCCGAGGAGATCTGGGTCGACACCGAGGGCAAGGTCGACGTCGTGATCTCCGGTGTCGGCACCGGCGGCACGTTGACCGGCGTCGGCCAGGTGCTGAAGAGCCGCAAGCCGTCGGTCCGCATGGTCGCGGTCGAGCCGGAGGCGAGCCCGGTCCTCTCGGGCGGCTCGCCCTCCCCGCACCCGATCCAGGGCATTGGTGCGGGCTTCGTGCCCTCGATCCTCGACACCGGGCTGATCGACGAGATCGTGAAGGTCCCGAACGAGGCCGCCTTCGCCGCCAGCCGCCGCCTCGCCCGCACCGAGGGCATCCCGGGCGGCATCTCGGCCGGGGCCGCACTCACCGCCGCCATCGAGGTCGCCAGGCGCCCCGACATGCACGGCAAGACCATCGTCACCATCATCCCGAGCTTCGCCGAACGCTACATCACCACAGCTCTCTTCGAGGGAATCTGAAGAGCAAAAGGCAACAAGCCTTGCGAGCTCAAGCAACGAAAACCCTGCATCGGCTCTGAGAGAAACGAGACATGGCCACTTCGTCTGCAGTGCCAACGGCACTCGGTGACGTCGCAGCGAGACAACTCGCCAATGCGACCAAGACGCCGCCGCAACTTTGCAGCATCACGCCGCGTTGGCTCGTCCACTGCTTGCAGTGGGTCCCGGTCGAGGCCGGCATTTATCGGCTGAACAAGGTGAAGGACGAGGCGAGCGTCGCGGTCGAGTGCTCGGACCGAAACGAGCGCAGCCTGCCCGAGACCTTCGTCGACTACGATGCCAACCCTCGCGAATACATGCTGAGCGCGGTCCAGACGGTGCTCGAGGTGCACACCCGCGTCTCCGACCTTTACAGCTCTCCGTTCAGCCAGATCGGCGAGCAGCTCCGCCTGACGATCGAGATCATCAAGGAGCGGCAGGAGAGCGAACTCATCAACAACCGCGAGTACGGCCTGCTCAACAATGTTGCGGCCGGCCAGCGCGTCAAGACGCGGGGCGGACCGCCGACGCCGGACGATCTCGACGAGCTAATCACCAGGGTCTGGAAGGAGCCCGCCTTCTTCCTCGCCCATCCGGCGGCGATCGCCGCCTTCGGGCGCGAATGCACGCGCCGCGGCGTCCCGCCGCCGACCGTGACGATGTTCGGCTCGCCGTTCCTGACCTGGCGGGGCATTCCGCTGGTGCCCTCGAACAAGGTGCAGATCACCGACAACAAGACGAACATCCTGCTGTTGCGAACTGGCTCGGCCAAGCAGGGTGTCGTCGGCCTTTTCCAGCCGAACCTGCCGGGCGAGCAGGGGATGGGCCTGTCGGTCCGCTTCATGGGCATCAACGAGAAGGCGATCGCGTCCTACCTGATCTCGCTCTACTGCTCGCTCGCCGTGCTGACCGAGGACGCCCTGGCCGTGCTCGAGAACGTCCAGGTCGATCACTACCATGTCTACAAGTGACCTCCTGGGTGCCGGCCCGGCGTCCGAGGACGTCGCACGTGCCATCGAGAGTGCCGCCACGAGCTTGGCGGCACTGCCCGATGCAGCGGTCCTGACGCGTCTGGCCAACGACCTCTTCGCCGCGGTGCCGGGATCGGGCGACGTCTCGACGGCCATCCCCGGTCCGGCAATACCGGTCGGCGTCGGGGCACCCTCGACGAGCTTCGACGCGCATTCGCTAGATCCCTTGCGCATCCAGACACCGCCGCAGCCGGCGACGTTCACGGAGCATGTGGCACCGGCCTTTGCACCTTACTTTCTGCAGTTCGCACGCGCGGGAGCGGGCGCCGACTCTGCCCCCCTTGCGGGCCGCGCCTTCCCCCAGAATGTCGGGGCCAGCCTGCCGGGGACCGCGATCGGGCCGGTACCTGGGCGATCGACGTTCCCGCTGCCGAGGGAAGCGGATCTGCGTCGGCTTCTCGCACCCATCGTCACGCCGTCGGTGCCGCACAAACCGCTGCGGCAAGGAGGCGATAACGGCCTTTACTGGGCGCAGCCGCGCACGACCTCCGCACCCGCGATCCCGGCCGCGCCGTCGCATCCGCCGTTCGCGGCCGACTTGGTGCGCCGGGACTTTCCGATCCTCTCCGAGCAGGTGAACGGCAAGCCGCTGGTGTGGCTCGACAACGGGGCCACCACGCAGAAGCCGCGGGTGGTGATCGACCGGCTCACCCACTTCTACGAGCACGAGAACTCGAACATCCACCGCGCGGCACACGAACTCGCCGCCCGGTCGACCGATGCCTACGAGGGTGCGCGCGAGTCGGTGCGCCGCTTCCTCAACGCGCCCTCGGTCGAGGAGATCGTCTTCGTCCGCGGCGCCACCGAGGCCATCAACCTCGTGGCGAAGAGCTGGGGCCGCCGCTTCATCGTCGAGGGCGACGAGATCGTCGTCAGCTGGCTGGAGCACCACGCCAACATCGTTCCTTGGCAGCAGCTGATCGAGCAGACCGGCGCTCGCCTGCGGGTCATTCCGGTCGACGATCGCGGCCAGATCCTGCTCGACGCCTATCAGAGCCTGCTCGGCCCGCGCACGAAGCTCGTCGCCTTCACGCACGTGTCGAATGCACTCGGCACCATCACGCCGGTGGCGGAGATGGTGCAGGTGGCGCGTCGCTACGGTGCGCACGTGCTAGTCGACGGCGCGCAGTCCGTGCCGCACCTGCGGGTCGACGTGCAGTCGCTGGACTGCGACTTCTACGTCTTCTCCGGACACAAGGTGTTCGCACCCACGGGCATCGGAGCGCTCTACGGCAAATCCTCCGTGCTGTCCGAGATGCCGCCCTGGCAGGGCGGGGGCAACATGATCAAGGACGTCAGGTTCGAGCACACCGAGTACCAGCCGCCGCCCGGCAGGTTCGAGGCCGGCACGGGCAGCATCGCCGATGCGGTCGGCCTGGGCGCCGCCCTCGACTACCTGATGGGCCTCGGTATCGAGAACGTCACCCGGCACGAGCATGACCTGCTCGTCTACGCGACCGAGCGGCTTCACACGATTCCCGGCCTGAAGATTTACGGCTCGGCGTCGGAAAAAGCGGCCGTGCTCTCCTTCACGCTCGAAGGCTGGCGCAGCGAGGACATCGGTGTCGCGCTCAACCGCGAGGGCATCGCGGTGCGCGCCGGGCACCACTGTGCCCAGCCGATCCTGCGGCGATTCGGTGTCGAGAGCACCGTGCGGGCGTCGTTCGCCCTCTACAATACGCTCGGCGACGTCGACGCCCTGGTCGAGGCGCTGCGTCACCTCCGGGCCGCCTAGAACCCTCGTCACGGACGGAGCCCGGCATGCTGCGGTCGACCCTGAGCCACCTGACGATCGTCAGCAACGACCAGCCGGATACGCCCGCCAAGATGCACGCCCGCAAGGGCAGGATCTGGGTCCGGCTGAAGAAGGAAGCGGAGGAGGCCGTCGTCCGCGAGCCGATGCTGGCGCGGCTGTTCTTCGATTCGATCATCAACCAGCCGAACCTGGAGGAGGCGGTGGCGCACCGCATCGGCTCCAGGCTGCACAACGACGTCCTGCCGTCGAGTGCCATCACCTACGTCTTCCGGACGGCGATGGCGGCCGACAGCTCGACCGGCGAGGCGATCCGGGCCGACATCCGCGCTGCGGTGGAGCGCGACCCGGCCTGCGACCGCTTCATCGAGCCCTTCCTCTACTACAAGGGCTTCCACGCCATCCAGACGCAGCGGCTGGCGCACTGGCTGTGGAACAACAATGGGCGTGACTTCGCGCTCTATCTGCAGAGCCGCTCGTCCGACGTGTTCCAGACCGACATCCACCCCGCCACCAAGTTCGGCAGCGGGATCTTCCTCGACCACGCGACCGGCCTCGTCGTAGGGGCCACCGCGGTCGTCGAGGACGACGTCTCGCTGCTGCAGAACGTGACGCTGGGCGGCACCGGCAAGGATGCCGGCGATCGTCATCCCAAGGTGCGGCGGGGTGCGATGATCGGTGCCGGGGCCAAGATCCTGGGCAATATCGAGATCGGCGAGGGCGCTCGGGTCGCCGCCGGATCGGTGGTGCTCCGCCCGGTGCCGGCGCATACGACGGTCGCCGGCGTGCCGGCCCGCCCGGTTGCTCAGGGCATCAACGGGCCGGCGGAGAACAGCATCGAGCACATCCTGAACACCCTGTCGCTGGAATCGCTCGACTACGCCATTTGAGCTTTGCAGGCCATGAGCATTATGTTGCGTTATCACCTTGAGTACAGCTGGCGACTTAGACGTATTCAACAGATCCTCGGCAGTGGCTCGGCCTCGAGTTCGGGAATTAGGCGCTCACCGCCGAGGGTGGTCTGCAGGATCACTTGCGGATTGCCCAGCTCCACTAGGCCGACTGTGGACGCTTCCGTGAAGCCGCCTGCGCGTAGTGAGGCTACCACTTCGTCGGCGGCGTCCGGTGCCAGGATGGCGGCAACCCTTCCCTCGGAGGCAAGGTAGAGGGGATCGTAACCCAGGATCTCGCACACACCCGCGACCTCGCGGCGCAGGGGCAACTTCTCCTCGAAGAGCCGGACGCTCCAACCCGTCGCGGAAGCCACATCGTGCGCCACGGTGGCGAGGCCGCCGCGGGTGGGGTCGCGCATGAAGCGCAGGCCAACGTGCCGCAGCAGGATCGTCGTCGCGGGGAGCACGCTGGCACAGTCCGAGCGCAGATCGCCGGCGAGGCCGAACTGCTCGCGGGCCAACATGACGGCGGCACCGTGGTCGCCCAAGGTACCGCTGACGACGATGACATCGCCGGGGCGCACGAGGTCGGGGCCGAGCTTGATGCCTGCCGGGCGGCGCCCAAGGCCCGTGGTGGCCAGATAGAGCCCGCCGCCCTGGCCGCGCCGGACGACCTTGGTGTCTCCGGCGAGGATGCCGACGCCGCTCTCCGCGCAAGCATCCGCGATCGAGCGGGCGATCCGCTCCAGGACCGCGATCTCGAGCCCCTCCTCGATGAACAGGTTGAGGCTCAGCCAGCGGGGTACGGCGCCGGAGACGGCGAGGTCGTTGATCGTGCCGTGGACGGCGAGGCTGCCGATGTTCCCGCCCGGGAACTCCAGAGGCTCCACGGTGAAGCCGTCCGTCGTGATCAGCCAGTCGCCCTCGTCTTCCCCCGCCGGTACGGCGGCAGCGTCGACGCGCGTATCGAGATGCCGGTCGAACAGGGGTGCAAAGATGCCGTCGATCAGCCCGCGCGTGAGGCGACCGCCATTGCCGTGCGCGAGCGTTACGATCTGGCCCGGGTCCGAGACGGTGGTGGGCATGGCGGATCAGGGACTCCAGCTGCGAAGTTCGGGGCTGTCGCGTCGCGGCGGACGCCGATGGGATCACCGCGATGTGCCCTCGTCCATTGTCATGGCGTCGGCCTCCACGATCTGGCCGAAGGCGATGGCGGCATCGTTGACGGGCAGGCGATGCGGCAGGAGCACCTCGAAGCCCTCCGCCGTCAGGGCCTCCACCGCAGGGTCGGTCAGGCGGCGGTTCTGGAAGACTCCCCCCGCCAGACCGACACGGTTCGTCCCGTGCTCGCGGCGGATGAGCCTGGCCTGCTCGCACAAGCTGGCGACGAGGCTGGCGTGGAACATGGAGGCCCGCTCCTCGATGGAAGCAGCCTCGTCGAGCAGGAGCGGCAGAAGGGGCGACCAGTCGGCACGCCAGATGCCGTCCTCGCGCCGTTGCGGCAGGGCCAAGCCCGCCATCGGTATGGTTGCCAGGGCCTCCAGACGCATGGGCGCCTCACCCTCGTGGCTCTGCCTCTGGACGATCCCGAGCAGTGCCGCGGCCGCGTCGAACAGGCGACCGATGGACGAGGTGGGCGGGCAGTTCAGATCGCGCTGCCACGCGGCCGTTGCGAGCCCGGCTTCCGGCGGCTTCGCGCTCCAGTCGACGCCTGTATCGAGGCAGAGAGAGAGCGCACAGCGCCACGGCTCCCGAGCGGCCCTGTCGCCGCCGATCAACTTGAAGGGCCGCAAGCTAGCGACGCGCCGCCAACGTCCGGGGAGGCCAAGGAGCGCCTCGCCGCCCCACAGCGTACCGTCCTCCCCCCAGCCGAGACCATCCCACGTGAACACGAGCACCGGCTCGGTGCCGGGGAATTCGCCGACGACGGCGGCGGCGTGGGCCCGGTGGTGCCAGATCCGTCGCACAGGCAGCCCAAGCGCGGCCACCCAGCGGGTCGAAAAATAGCCCGGATGCGCATCGCAGGCGATGCATGCCGGCTCGATCCCGTAGAGCCGGCCGAGATCGTCGATCACCTGTCCGAACACCCGCATGCTGCGAGGCGAACTCAGGTCCCCGAGGTGGGGCGACACGATCACCCGGTCGCCTGCCGCCAGGGCCACGGTGTTCTTGAGGTCGGCTCCGACGGCCAGCATCGGTAGCTTCACAGCCTCCGGCAGCCGGAACTCCACGGGCGCGAGACCTCGACCCAGCCGCAGGGGCCGAGCTACGCCGGACAGGGTGCAGAAGACTGAGTCGTCGGCAGGGCGGCGAATGGGACGATCGTGATGCAGGAAGGCGTCGGCCACCTTGCCGAGCGCCCGCTCGACCTCGTCCGGATCGATCAGTACCGGCTCACCGCTTATATTGGCCGAGGTCGCCACCAGAGGACCGTCAAAAGCCTCGAGCAGTAGGTGGTGCAAGGGCGCATAGGGCAGCATCAGGCCGACCTCGCCCAGGCCCGGAGCGATACCCGGGGCGAGAGCCGACGCCGGTGACTTCGCCACGAGCACGATCGGTCGCTCCGGCCCCTGCAGCAGTGCAAGCTCGGCGGCACGCGGCCGGCCTGGTGTCATGATCGGATCCGCCAGCACGCGTGGCAGAATCATGACGGCGAGCGGCTTCGAGGGCCGGTGCTTCCGCGCCCGCAGACGCTCGACGGCGGTACGGGAGCGGGCGTCGCACATCAGATGGTAGCCGCCCACACCCTTGATCGCCACGATCAGCCCGTGGCGCAGATCTGCGAGGCAGGCGGCCAGAGCCTCCTCGTTGCCCACCACCTGGCTGCCGTCCGGGGTGCGGTACATCAGGGTCGGACCGCAGCGGGGACAGGCCAGCGGCTGCGCGTGGTAGCGCCGGTCGAGCAGGTCCTCGTACTCCGCCCGGCAGTCGGCACACAGATTGAACCCGGCCATCGCCGTGTTCGGCCGGTCGTACGGCATGCAGTCGATGATGGTGTAGCGGGGGCCGCACTGGGTGCAGTTGGTGAAGGGATAGCGATGACGCCGCGCGGACTCGTCGTGCATTTCGGCAAGACAGTCGGCACAGACGAAGTGATCGGGCGGGACGACAATTCTACTGTCGTCTCCTGCCTCGCTGTCGAGGATCTCGAAGGTACCGGCCCTTTCCGGCTCGGACGGCCGTGAGGTCGGTGCCTCCGGCCGCGCCAGCGGCGGCGCCGCCATAGTCAGATCTGCGACGAAGCGCTCGACGGCTGCGCCCGCCCCCTCCACCTGGATCTCGACTCCCGTCGTGCGGTTGCGGACCCACCCGCGGAGACCGTGCCGATGTGCGAGACGAAGGACGAAGGGGCGATAACCCACACCCTGCACGCGGCCACGGACCAGAACGCGACGCGCGGTGATGGGCTCGGGGCGGTCGGCCACCGGTGGGACCGGATCAGACCGGCTCGACAGGTGCGGGGATTCTTTCGCGTACCCCGGTGGACCACCAGATCCGGCATGCACCCTCGTCCGACACCATGCACGGGCCGACGGGCGAAGAGGGCTGGCAGGCGCCGCCGTAAAGGCGGCATTCGGGCGGGCTGATGGCGCCCAGCACGACGCGAGCGCAATCGCATCCGGGCGGCATGGCACCCACCCGCCGCCGGCCGGTGTCGTCGACCAGGGGAAGTCGCACACGGGCGTCGTGCTCGGCGTGACCGACCCGCAGCGCCAAACCCGACCTCGGGATCGAGCCGATGCCGCGCCAGGGCGCATCGACCACGTTGAAGGCTTCGTCCAGCAGGCGCCGTGCGAGCGGATTGCCGCCCGGTCGTACCGCCGCGCCGTAGCAGTTCGCCAGGGCCGGTCGTCCGGCCAAGGCCTGCTCCAACACGCTATGGATCGCCTCCAGCAGGCCGTCGGGCGTGAAGCCGGCCACCGCCGTCGGCACGCCGTTGTGGCGGGCGACGAACTCCCATTCTTCCGGCCCCATGACGGTGGCGACGTGCCCGGGCGCGATCAGGGCGTCGAGCGTCGAGCCGCCGGATCGGAGGAGCATCGCGACGGCCGGCCAGGTCAGCCGCCCGCTCGTCAGCAGGAGCAGATTCTCTGGTAATCCCTGCGCGATCGTCGCGGCTATGGGGGCCAACGTGGTCTCGAACCCGACGACGTGGAACACGACCGTCCGGGTCGGCTGGTCCAACGCTACCCGCAGCGCGTCAAGCGGCGAGGCGATCGCCCGCACGTCACCACCTGCGGCCTTGGCCGCCTCCAGCGAGGCCGGCTCGCCGCGGGGCACGTTCACCGGCACGCGCAGCATGTCGCCGAAGCTGACCAGGATGACGTCTTCGTCCAGCGCCCAGCGGATCGCCTGGTGGATATCCTCTTCGGGACAGATGCAGACCGGACAACCCGGACCCGGGACGAGTTGGACCTGAGGCGGCAGCAGGCTGCGCAGGCCGGCATGAGAGATCAACCGCTCGTGCCCGCCGCAGACGTTCATGATGCGGAGGGTGCGATCGAGCGGCAGGGAGCGGATCTTCTCCAGCCATGCCCGCGCCCTTGCGAGTGCCGGTCGTTCGGATCGATTCGTCGGCACGATCAGCGGTCCGCCGTGACGCTGTCGAAGATGATCGTCGGCGGCAAGGACCGGGCCCGCTGCACCTCCACGCTGGCATGCGGCTTCATCGTCCGGCCCTCCGCGAGCAGCCGCCGGTGATCGGCGCACTGCGCCATCACCCAGTCCAACCAGTTCTCGATGCCGGCGCCGCCCTTGGCCGATACGGCGAGGGCCGGGGCTCTCGACGCGAGCTGGCGCAGGCTGGATATGGCCCGCTCAGGCGAGAAGTCGTCGAGGTAGTCGAGCAGGTCGCACTTGGTCAGCAACAGGAGATCGGCGGCCCGGAACATGACGGGATACTTGGCCGGCTTGTCGTCACCTTCGGTGACGGACAGCAGGACCACATTGCGATGCTGGCCGAGATCGAAGCTGGCCGGGCAGACGAGGTTGCCCACATTCTCGACGAACAGCAGGTCCACGGCCGCCAGATCCATGTGGTCCAGGGCCGCGTCCACGAGATGGGCGTCGAGATGGCAGGCGGTCCCAGTGGTGATCTGGTGCGCCGGCACGCCGAGGGCGCGGATTCTCTTCGCGTCGTTCTCGGTCTCGAGGTCGCCCTCGATCACGCCGATGCGCACTCGGCCCTGCAGGGCACGGATCGTGGCCTCGAGCAGTGACGTCTTCCCCGATCCCGGGGACGACATCAGGTTGATGGTGAGCACGCCGTGCCGATCGAGCCGGCTGCGGTTCTCGCGTGCGTGGGCATCGTTGTGCGCGAGAAGATTGTCGAGCACGCTTTCAGGATGTGCGTGGTCATGGTGGGCCGACGAGACTGCATCGTGACGATGGCTGCCAGTACCAGTCGCGCACCCGCACGAGCTACACATTCTGTGTCGTCCCGATGCTTTCCTCGACCGCCGCGTCTTTGGCGACCAGCACGATGCGCAGGAGCGTCAGCTCGTCTCCGTGGACGAGCACCGTGTCGAGGCTGCCGCAGGCAGGGCAGCCCAGCCGATTGATCGATGCCGTCATCTCGGCGTCGCAGCTACTGCATCGCACACGCGGCTCGATGACCTCGGTGATCAGCTCGGCCCGTTCCGCGAGCGTGCCGACCTTCGCGAAGCCGAACGCATCGACGAGAAGGCGCGGCTCGATCCCCGACAGCACGCCGATCTCGACCTCCACCCGGCCTGCCATCATGCCGGCGTGACGTCCGGCCAGGGTGGTTACCTGATCGATCAGCGCCATGCAGACCGAGAGCTCATGCAACGAGGTCGTCCCGATCGAGCATCTGGTCGAAAAGATCCCATGTCCGGCGCGCTTCGTCGGCGCTCATGCGCTGGAGCGCGTAGCCCACATGCACCAGAACCCAGTCGCCGACGTGCACGGGCTCGTTCTGGAGCAAGTAGAGGCTGACGGTGCGCTCGACGCCCCTGGCCACGCACCGGGCCTCGAAGCCGTCGATCGTCCTCACCTGCATCGGCACCGCGAGGCACATGGACAATCAACCTCCAACAGGTCGCTGCATCAATGCCGGACCATCTATCGCACGTCCACCTGCACCACCGGCTAGATGTTTGGTCCAGGTTTGATGGTGTAGCCTTCTCGCCGGCGTGGAAGGAGGCACTATGGGCCAGGTTCACCACGGGAGCGCCACGACGACAGCGGCGGTGCGTCGAGCGATACAGCATAGTCAAGAGAGCCTGAGGAGCCTGGCGACGCGCTACGGGATCGACCCGAAGACGGTGGCGAAGTGGCGCAAGCGCTCGTCGACGGCGGATCGGCGGACCGGGCCGCGGGAGCCGAGGTCGACCGTGCTGTCCTTGGAAGAGGAGGCCGTCGTCGTCGCCTTCCGCCGGCATACGCTGCTGCCGCTCGACGACTGCCTCTACGCGCTCCAGGCGACCATTCCGCACCTGACGCGATCCTCGCTGCACCCCTGCCTGCAGCGCCACGGCATCGGCCGCCTGCCCGAGACCGACGGTGACAAGCCGCAACGCTTGCGGCTCGAGCGCTACCTGCTCGGCTTCTTCCACCTCGACATCGCCGAGGTGCGGACCGAGGAGGGCAAGCTGTACCTTCTCGTGGCCATCGACCGAACGTCCAAGTTCGCCTTCATCGAGCTGCACGAGAAGGCTACCCGCCGCATCGCCGCCGACTTCCTCCGCGCCCCGGCGGCAGCGGTCCCTACCGGATCCACACCGTGCTCACCGACAAAGGCACCCACTTCACCGAGCCGACCGGCGACGGCTGGACGCCCGAGGACATCGCCGCGATGCGGGCGCAGAACACACCGTTCCGCTGCCACGCCTTCGAGGCCGCCTGCGCCGATCTCGGCATCGAGCATCGCCTCACCAAACCCCGGCACCCCCTCGCCCGGTGTTGCCGGCCGCTCCTGCGGAGACGGATCGAGGGCGCTGCCCTCGATGGACGAACGGTCAGGTCGAGCGGATGAACCGGACCATCAGGACTTCATCGCGTCGCGATGAAGTCTCGAGGCGCTTCCGCGTCGCCGACCACGACGAGCTGCACCAGCACCTCGCCGACTTCGTCGCCGCCTACAACTTCGCCAAGCGCCTCAAGACGTTACGGGGTCTCACGCCTTTTGAAGCCATCTGCAAGGCCTGGATCGAGGAGCCCTCCAGATTCAGCCGAGATCCGACCCATCGAACCCACGGGACCAAACATCTAGTGCATTGACTCCAACGCTTGTTTAGCTCTGCCGACTTTGTGGAGGATGGTGTCGACGGGCTTGGTCCAGACGAAGGGTTTGGGGTCGGTGTTGTGGTGACCGAGGTAGTCGTCGACGGCGCGGTGCAGCTCGAGGATCGAGCGGAAGGCGCCACGTTTCAGCCGCTTGGTGGTGAGCTGGCTGAAGAAACCCTCGACGGCGTTGGCCCATCGATCGCGGCGCGATCGATCCGGTGCCGCAGGCACGCAGGCCGAAGGCCTGCGAGGTGAGGCTGAGGTGGGGGTGAAGTGGAGGTGGAAGCGCGGGTGCCGCGCCAACCATCGCTTCACGGCCGGTGCCTTGTGGGCGGCATAGTTGTCGAGGATCAGGTGGAGATCGAGCTCCGCCGACGTGGCCATGGCCCGACGCAAAGCCCCGGTCATCTCCGACGTGCTGCTGGACCAGCTGCTTGCGGGGCGCGATCCGCAGTCCGCTCTGGGCCGGGACGGCTTGGTCGACGAGCTGAAGCGAGCCCTGGCGGTACGGGCGCTGAACGCCGAGATGGACCACCACTTGGACGACGAGGCGGCGGAGGGTCGGTCCAACAGCCGCAACGGCTATGGGCGCAAGACCATGCTCACCGAGACGGGCAAGCTACCGATCTCGGTGCCGCGCGACCGGCTGGCGACTTTCGAGCCACAGCTGATCGCCAAGCATCGCCGCCGTCTGTCGGTCGGACAGCTCTGCTGTCCGACCGACGACAAGGTCGTGTCGATGTACGCGCGCGGCCTGACCGTCCGCGAGATCCAGGGCCACCTAGCCGAGCTGTACGGGATCGAGGTCTCGCCCGACCTGATCAGTGCCGTCACCGACGCCGTCCTGGACGAGATCGCCGAATGGCAGGACCGGCCGCTCGAGCCGGTCTATCCACTGGTGTTCTTCGACGCCCTGCGCGTGAAGATCCGGGACGAGGACACCGTCCGCAACAAGACGGTCTACCTCGCGCTCGGCGTCCGTGCCGACGGCCACAAGGAGATCCTGGGCTTGTGGATCGAGCAGACGGAGGGTGCCAAATTCTGGCTGCGGGTCATGACCGAGCTGAAGAACCGTGGCGTCGAAGACATCCTGATCGCCGTGGTCGACGGCCTGAAAGGGTTTCCTGACGCCATCACCGCCGTCTTCCCGCAGGCTCAGGTCCAGACCTGCATCGTCCACCTGATCCGCAACTCGCTCGACTTGTGCTTCGGGCTTACGCGCCCCCCCGGGGCCACGGTCCCTACGCACCCTACAAGGACCGCCAGGTGGTCGCGGCTGCCCTGAAGGCGGTCTACAAGGCCCTGGACGCCGATGCCGGCGCCGCGGCCCTGGAGGCCTTCGCCACGGGCGAATGGGGCCGCAAATACCCGGCGATCGTCATGTCGTGGCGGCGCCACTGGCCGGCGGTGATCCCGTTCTTCGCCTTCCCGGCCGACGTCCGCCGGATCGTCTACACCACCAACGCGATCGAGGCTCTGAACGCCAAGCTGCGCCGGGCGGTCCGCACCCGCGGCCACTTTCCCAGCGACAAGGCGGCGATCAAGCTCCTATACCTCGCCTTGAACCTGGCCGAGCGGGAGTGGAGAATGCCACCAAGGGAATGGGGTATGGCCAGGGCGCAGTTCGCGATCCTGTTCGACGATCGCTTCCAGCTCGCCTGAACCCCAGATGATCAACCCATGGCCCGCACACGGAATTCCTGACAGTCCCCATGGAGCGGGGCGAGAGCGGCGACCCCGGCACCCACTTGATCCGCCAGTGTCGAGACGTCGAGGTCGACTCCCTCGCGTGCGTAGCGCTCGCTCTGTCGGTTCAGCGGCTGGTGCGTCCCATACTTCTCGAACAGGATCATCGCCAACAGGCTGGCGCCGATGCGGCTGCGGGGAATGACGTGGAAAGGGGCCGGATCGCTCGCAGCGCGAGCGATCGGAGATCGTCTCGCAGTCGCGGCAGGTGAACTTCTCGCGCACGGTCTGGCGAACGATCGATGGCCAGGAGGCCCATCGATCCGTTTCCCGAAGGGACGCCGGTCAGAAGACCGGCGAGGCCGCGCGCCGCGGGACGACGTCGAGGGTCTCGGTGACGACCTCGCCCCCCTTGACCAGCCGATGGCCGCCGCAACAGCGGCAGACGGTGGGCGGCGGCACGACGACTAGCTCCCGCGGCAGATGCGCAGGCAGCGGCCGACGCGCCGGCTTCTGCCGGACATGGAGTGCGACGACCGTGCCGGCAGCGACTTCCAGGGTCGCCTCGTCCTCGGCGGCGGCTTCCTCGAGCTCGGCCAGCTGAAGCTCGAGCTGCTCGATGAGCCGCTTGCCCCGCTCGCTGCCCTGGCCGAACTGCTCGCGCCGGGCTTTGGCCAGCAGCAGCTTCAGCCGCTCGATCTCCAGCGTGGCGACCGAGACCAGGGCTTCGGCCTGGCGCCGGGCCGAGCGCTCGGCCAGGATCATCGCGTGCGCCGCGGCGAGATCGTCCGGCAGGGATGCAGGCTCGTTGCTCACGGCAGGATGCAAGCATATTCAGAGTTATTCTTGAAGACTGAAGATGTCCGAAGAACAGAATAGTCGATTGATCAGCCCGCCAGCTCGGGCCTCCAGGTTCTCTGCGGCATTCTCCAGTCGATTCCTTCGAGAAGATAACCGAGCTGACCGGCCGAGATCGTCACCACGCCGTCGGCTGGCGATGGCCAGATGAAGCGTCCGCGTTCCAGGCGTTTGGCGAACAGGCAGACACCCTGGCCATCACTCCAGAGAATCTTGATCAGATCACCACGTCGGCCACGGAAGACGAACACCTGGCCGTCGTACGGATCGCGCTCGAGCACCTCCTGGACCTGCAGCGCCAAGCTGTTCATCCCCCGGCGCATGTCGGTGTAGCCGGTCGCCAGCCAGACGCGGGTGCCCGAAGGGAACGGGATCACCGCCGGCGACGTGCCTTCATCACTGCCATGACGGCCGCGGTCACCGCCGCCGGATCAGCGGCACCCTCGATCCTGACCCTGATGCCGCCCGCGACAGAGATCTCGATCCTGGCCGGTATGGGCACCACCCGCACCGGCGACGTCGTGGGGAGCGCAGGATTCGCGGCCCCCTCCTCGACCACTGCCACCGGTACGAGCCTCGTGTCGGGGCACGGCATCTCGGCCAGCGCCCGCCGCCATCTGAACAGCTGATTGGCGTTCACGTCGTGCCGCCGAGCGACGACCGACACCGAGGCGCCCGGCTCCAGCGTCTCCGCCACGAGCTGACGCTTCAGCGCATCCGACCACCGTCGACGCTTCGCGCCCGCTTCCTTGGTGTCCACTTCGCCGTAGGTGGACACTTACCGACACCCGGCCATCATGGCACTGAGCATCCAGCACACACGAGATCAGCAGAAGGCGGCGCTCACCGGAAGCTTACGATCTGTTCAGGTCCCGACAGCAAGAACCCCCGTCTCCTCCGAGGCGGGGGTTCTAGGTCTGTTCGGTGAGTCAACTAAAGCTGGTTGCGGGGGCACGCAACACCCTTAACTTGCTCACCTGCGCGAGATGAGTAGGATCTCTCGGTGAGCTGGCTAAAGTCTGGCGGTTCATAAGCAAAATTGGGCACATTGGTGCGTGCTCAAGCTGTGTCAAGCAGGTAGGTAGACTGCCTCCGATGCACTCGACCGTACCAGTGCCCGTGCTCTCCAATCAGCATGAGAGTCTCGCCGATCTACAAGTCGATATGAGTTCAGAACCCGCAACGCTCCGATTTGGTCGTTAACGGCAGGGTCGACGAACTCGACGGACACCCCCAGATGACCTCTTGTTCCGTCCCGAGATCCGTCTGGATAACTGGCGCCAGGGGCTTCATCGGCTCGGCACTATCGCGCAGTTATGCGGCCGCGGGTGTCATCGCATATGGCGTCGGTCATGGTGCCCCATCGGGTGCGTTGCGGTCCGACCCGCTCGGCCTGCACCTCCAAGGTGATGTGACCGTTCAGAACCTGGAAGCGCTGGCCCGACGGGTCGGATATCCGACAGAGGTGGTTCATCTGGCGGGAGGATCGACGGTCGGCGCCTCTCACGCGGCGCCCGCCGAGGATTTCCATCGGACCGTCGCGAGTGCCGTCCAGTTGCTGGAGTGGGCGAGACAGGCGCCGTCACGACCGCGGATCGTCTGCGTCTCGAGTGCGGCCGTATACGGGATTGCGTCACCCGGTCCGTTGCCCGTGGACGCGCCCTTGGGCCCGATGTCGCCCTACGGCCACCACAAGCTGATGATGGAACAGGCCTGCCGCTCCTTCGCGCAGAGCTTCCACGTGCCGATCATCATTGTCCGGCTCTTCTCCGTCTATGGACCCGGCCTGCGAAAGCAACTGGTCTGGGATCTCTGTCGGCGGCTCGCGACCGAGCCGGAGGAGTTGGCGCTCGCCGGGAGCGGTGAAGAGGTGCGTGACTGGCTGCACATCGACGATGCGGTCCGCCTTCTCGGGTGCGCCGGTGCCGCGGCCTCTTCTGAGTGCGCCGTGCTGCAGGGATGTACCGGCCGCGGCACGAGCGTGCGCGATATCGCCGAGACCGTCCTAGAGGCTTGGGGAAGCCGGGCCCGGCTGCGCTTTACCGGCGAGGTGCGGCCAGGCGATCCCCCAGCCATCGTCGGCGTTCCCTCCATCGGTAGGGTGTGGGGCGGTGCCGAGGTCGAGCTCGCGTCCGGATTGGCCGAGACCGTGCGCTGGGCCAAGAGTATGCTCAGTTCCTCGACCTAGTCGGCGTGCGGCCGTGGCCAAGCGCCGAGAGCAGGTTTCGGCGTCAGATCGGACGCGTAGAGACCTGTGTATGCCCAGATCCGCATCCACTCGGCGGCCCCGGGCAGCTTGTCGAGCAGGCGCTCGTAGTCGACAGTGATGAACCAGATCACGAAGAGATAGCCGTCCTCGCGCGCCGTGCGCACGAGATCCCCGAGGAATGCCGCCTGCAGCGCCTCGTCGCCCGGAAAACGCAGCCCGCTGTCGGCGAGGGTGACCTCGCGGGTCGTGTACCCGGTCTCGCAGACGGCGAGCGGCTTCGACGAGTAGCCTCTGACCCACTGCAGCGGCCCGCGCCACTGCTCCGGCGGTGGAGCGAGAGGCGGCGCCCCCCAGAAGACTCCGGCATCGCCGCCATAAGGATAGAAGCTGAGGCACAAGAAATCGCCGGCCTCCACGGCCGGCCGGACGAGGGCCGCCACGCGGGGCTCCAGCAGCGACTGCAGCACCATCTCGATACCGATGCCGACCCCGGGATTGCGTTGCCGCAGGCGCTGCAGCGTGGCGAGGTACAGCCGCTCGAAGGCCGGCCAGCGCTCCGGACGGCGCAGCGCCATCTCGCTCATCTCGATGCCGATATTGACGTAGCGCGGCCGGAACAGGTCGATGTTCCGCTGCACGTAGCGGCCATAGGCCTCCATCACGAGCGGGTCGTCGAGCGGCCTGTCCGCGATGGCGTCCGGCAGCGGCACCGGCGCGTCCTCGCTGGCACCGCACGCGATTGCCAAGGTCTCCCGGTCCATGCCCGTCGGCGTGGTCGCGAGATAGACGATGCGCCCCTGCGGCAGACGGCGTTTCACCTCCTGCCAGCTCGCCTCGAGCCAGGCCGGAAACGGCGCATCCGCCAGCATCTCGGCCCAGGGCAGGCACTGGTCCATGTGGATGGCGAAGATGTCCGCCCGCTCGTCGATGATGGCGTGCACCCGGTCCTCGGCCTCGGTCGAGAGGTCGTAGGGAAAGGCGGTGAAGCCGAACAGCGGCTCGGCGGACGCCGGCCGGAGCGCAAGAACGACACCAGCGAGCATCACGGCGAGGGTCCGCAGCAGAGCCGCTCGGGCAGCAGTAACTCGGCGGGCCGGCACGTCGGCGCTCCTCGGGTGATGGATCGGATGGCAACACATGATGTCCGTTCCTGCGGCACCCTCAGGGGTATCCCTTCAAAATCAAGTACAACTGCGTGAAGATCGGCACGGCAGGCAAGGAAATCCGCCGGTGCGGAACGGGCGTCTCATCGAGCGATCACGGGCGATGCTGGCAGGCATCGGGCTGCTTCTCCTCGGTGCCGCCTGCGAGCAGCGCAGCGCCACGACGCAGATCGCGCCGCCGCCGCCGGGCGGGCCGGCCCTGCGCACCGGCACCATGCCCTACCTCCTTCAGGTCAAGGACGTCTTCGACGTCAAGTTCTCCTACAATCCCGAGCTGGACGAGACGGTCGTCGTCCGACCCGACGGACGCATAGCGCTGGAGATGATCGGCGAGATCGACGTCGTCGGCCTCAGTCCGGACGCGCTGCGGCAGGAGCTGGTTGCGCGATACGGACCGCTGCTGACCAAGCCCGACATCACGGTCATCGTGCGGGAGTTCCAGCCGGCGCACGTCTACGTCACGGGCCAGGTCGAGCAGCCGCAGGAGCTGGAGCTCGCCGCCGGTACCACCGCACTCCAGGCCATTACCCGGGCCGGCGGGTTCAAGCCCGACGCCAAACCGACGAGCGTTATCCTCCTGCGCCAGATGGGGGATACCGAGTACCGGGTGGTGAAGCTGGACCTGGGCATCGCCAGCTTCGACGGCTCCAAGCCGCCGGTGATGGCCCGCCCCTGTGCCGCCACCACGGGCGGCTGCGATCTCCTCAACGCCCGTCGCTACGAGGGCGACGTCTTCCTCCAGCCCATGGACGTCCTGGTCGTGCCGCAGAGCGAGATCGCCACCGTGGCGCAGTTCTTCGAGCGCTATTTCAACAACATCATTCCCTTCTACTCCAATATCGGGCTCAGCTTCATCTACGACCTGCGAGGGAACGGCAATACGTTCGACTAGCCGCGATGGCTGCCGGTGAGCCTACCGGCGCGCCGCGCGCTCGTCGACATCGCGTGGGTGGGCGGCCCGAAGCTCGCCAACGGCCTCTGCACCGTCCTCTTCAGCCTGTGGCTGATCCAGGTGCTGGAGCCCGGCGCGTTCGGTCTCTTCAGCCTCGCCGTCACACTTCTCACCTTCTGCGACGCGGTCATCGGCGGCCCGCTCGATCTGGCGGCCCTGCGTCTGGCCCAGCTCCGGCGGGGGTCCGGAACCGTCGCCGCTCAAGTCGCAGCGCTCCTCACGAAGCTCGCCGTGGCGACGATCGCAGCGGGGCTCGCCTTCGCGATGGCGGGCGCCGGCGTCGGACCGTTGGCCGAGTTCGCCTCCCGACCCGGTGCTCTCGCCGCGACGGCGGTGGCCCTCCTCGGGCTCCTCACGCTGCGCAGCCTGCTCCTCCGCCTGCAGCTGTCCGGCCGCTTTCGCGCCTATGGCGCCGTCGATCTCGCCCATACGACCCTGCGCTACGGTGCCGGAGCGACGGTCGTCCTGCTGGCACACGCGACACCCTCGGCGCTGCTGGCCTGCTTCGCCGCGGCACCGCTCGTCCTGGTCGCCGGCACGGCACCCCGCCTGGGGCTCGGGTCAACGGATCGGGCGCTTCCCCGAGGTCAGGATCTCATCGACCTCGGCCACATGGCCGGCTGGCTGCTGCTCACGACGTGCCTCGGCCTGCTCATCGCCAAGCTCGACGTGCTGAGCCTCGCGACCTCGGCCTCCCTCGACCAGCTCGGCATCTATGCGGCGGGCCAGCTCATCGCCAGCGTGCCCGAGCTCCTGGGTGCCTATGTCGCCGTGGTGACCACCCCGATGCTGGACCGTTGGGCGCGCGCCCGCCGACTCGGCTCGAGCTTCCGATCGCTGCAGCTCGTCCTTCTGGCCGGTGCGGTGGCCGGCTGCCTCGTCGGGCTCCTGCTCCTGCGGCTCGTCGGCGACGTCCTGCTCCCCTCCGACTACGCCCGCGCCATCCCCGTGACCCTGATCCTCCTGCCCGGGGCCGCCGGCGCCTTCGCCGCCGTGCCGATCGCCCTGCCCCTCGTGCTGTTCCTGCGGCGTCGCCTGCTCTTCGGCATCGATCTCCTCCTCCTGCCCGTCATCCTGGCCGCCTACTTGCTCGTCGTTCCCCGATTCGGAGTACCCGGTGCCGCCGCGGTTGCCTGTGGCACGACCCTGCTCCGATCCGGTATCGTCATCGCGGCGGCATGGCGGCTGGCAGTCTGGGACGGGTCCGACGAGCGCTTCCTCGATACCGATCGAGCCGGGCCGGATGGGGCCTGAGCTGCCGGGCTTCGTCGTCTGCCCGCGGTGCCATGGCGCGCTGGAAGCGGTCGGTAGCGACGCGGCCTGCCGGTCCTGCTCCAGGATCTACCCGCGCGAGCCCGAGGGGCTCTGCCTCCTAGCGGATCCGAGCGACCGGTTCGACGACGAGGACGGCTGCGGCGATCACGCCAACGAGGAGCGCTCCAACGCCACCACCGCCCTGAGCTACTACCTGCCGAAGCTGCGGGATACGCTACCGCCCGGGGCCCGCGTCCTCTGCGCCGGCTGCGGCGTCGGCGTCGACGTCGACCTGCTGCGCGAAGCCGGCTACGACACCTGGGGTGTGGACTGCGGCTCACGCGTGCGGCACTGGCCACAGCGCACCTGTCCGGACAATCTGCTCGTCGCCAACGTCAAGAACCTGCCCTTCGCGGATCGCACCTTCGACTACGTCAAGACGGACTGCCTCCTACCGCATGTGGGCGTGGTCGGCGACTCGACCCGCCTCGGACCGGACTGGCAGGACGCCCGACGTGCCGTCGCCCGGGAGCTGCTGCGCGTCACCCGGCCCGGGGGCACCATCGTTCTGGCCAACCCGAACCGGCTCTGCCCGGCAGATCTGTTCCACAAGGGACAGATGCGCGAGGGCGCCCTCGCGAGGTGGCATTGGCCTGGTGAGCGGTTCCTCCTCTCGCTCGGCGACTATAGGGAGCTGTTCCGAGCCGAGGGCGGTGCGAGCGCCGTCCGGGCCCTGCCGATCGCCGGCTACTGGGGCATGCATACGAAGCGGTCGCTGCCCGGCGGGCGGCTCCTCGTAGCGGCGGCCGATCTCGTCTTCAGCGTCGTCGGCGCTCCCGGCCTGCGCGCCAGCCCCCTCAACCCATGGCTGATGGTCGCCGTGCAGCGGTGAGCGGCAGACGGCGACTCGGCATCTTCTGCGTCATGGCGGGTCGCGGTGCCGGCGGCCCCGAGACCTATGAGACCGAGATCGTCCGCCGCATCGGCGATCTCGACCGGCAGAGCGACCTCCACCTCTACTGTCTCAGCGCCGCGGCAGCGAAGGCCCTGCCGACCGGGCGGTCCGAAGGCGTCGAGCACCACGTCCTGCGCCCGGCCTTCCGGCCCGCCGCGATGAGCCTCACACTGCCCTGGCGCCTGCACCGCGACCGTATCGACCTCCTGCATGCCGCCTACATCCCCCCACCCTGGACCAGGGTGCCGCTCGTCTTCACGCTGCACTGTTCGAGCCCGTTCGTGCGTCCCGAGCTGTTTCCACCGGCCATCCGCGCCCGTCTGCTGGCCCTGATCGGCCTCGGCATGCGGCAGGCGCGCCGGGTTGTCTGCGTCTCCGAGGATGTGCGGCGGCACGCGCTCAAGCATTACGACGTTCCCGAGCAGCGCCTCGTCGTCGTCCATAACGGCGTCGGCGATCACTTCACGCCGACTCCGGAGGACATGCTGGCCCCGGCCCTGGCGCGGTACGGGATCCGCCGCCCCTACGTCCTGGCCGTCGGGCGGGCGGAGCCGCGCAAGAACCTGGAGCGCGTGATCGCCGCCGCGGCACGGGTCCGGCGCCGGATGCCCGATCTCAGCTTGGTGCTCGCCGGGGCACCATCATGGGCCGAGCGCGGGCTGCAGGCCGCCCTCGCCGCGGAGGGCGGCAGCCACGGCAAGTGGGTCGGCTACGTGCCGAACCGTGAGATGCCGCTGCTGTACGGTGGGGCCGCGGTGTTCCTCTTCCCCTCGCTGTGGGAGGGGTTCGGGATTCCAGTGCTCGAAGCCATGGCGTGTGGAACGCCGGTGATCACGTCCGACGGCTCCTCTCTGCCTGAGGTCGCCGGCGACGCGGCCCTCCTCGTCGATCCGACCGATACCGAAGCGATCGCGCAGGCCCTGGACCGGGTTCTCTCGGACCCGGCACTCGCAGCGACCCTGCACGAGCGCGGACGTCGGCAGGCGGCCCGATTTTCGTGGCAGCGCACCGCGGTCGAGACGCTCGCGGTGTACGAGCAGGCGCTGGGCACGACGGCATGAGCGAGCTCTATCACTTCTCGGTCGACGACGTGCTCGACGGTCTGCTGGAGATCGAGGCGGGACGCCCCGTGCCGCAGGTCCCTCTGGCAGCGTTTCTGGACGAGCAGCACCAAGCCTGCGGTCTGGCCGCCGACCTGTACCTTTTCCTGCGGCGCTCCCCTGACGGCCGTGGTCTCGCCGACCTCGGCGGCCCCGCCGTCGAATGGGCCCGCCAGCGGACCTGGCTGTGCTTCGGCCCGCATGCCGCCGACTACGAGACTGCACCCTACGGCCAAGACCCCGATGCGGTCGCTGCAACCCTTGAGGCGCTGTTCGCCCAGATCTCACGCCTCGTGCCGGCGGCGCAGCGGAGCGCTTGGCTGCGGCTCCACTACTTCTCCGAGTGCTACGGTCAGGCCGATCTGCTGCGCGCGAACGGCGTCGACACGCTCCTGCTGACCGACAAGCCCGCCGTCGCCTACCACCTGCCGGAGGTCCGGCGTCTGCAACTCGGCGCCGAGGACCGGGTGCACCATTGCGGGCTCACCCTGCAGCGGTCGCATCTGCGGTTGGAGACGCTGGTCGCCGAGGGCGAGACGGAGAGCGGCATTCGCCGGCGCCTGGACGGCATCCTCGACCGCCGGGGACTGGTGGTGCTCTTCACCCACGAGGTCGACCTCGCGCATGAGGAGGTCAGGCGAGCGGGGACCGTCGCGCTCCGCCACCTCCGGGACCGCGGCGTCACCCCGGTTCAGTCCGAACCGCTGTGCAGGGTCCCCTCGACCCAGTGATACACGTCTTCCAGCCCGGCGCGGAGGCCGATGCGCGGCTGCCACCCCAGAACCTCGCGCGCCTTGCCGTAGTCGGCGCAGCGTCCGCGATCCCCCTCCGGCCGGCTGGTGTCGTAGACGATCGGGATCGGCTTGCCCGAGATCGCCACCACCGTCTCGGCGACCTCGCGGATCGATGTGCACCGGTCGGGGCCGATCTGGATCGGGCCGGCGCCGAGGCCCCCCTCCATCGCCGCCACGATCCCGTCGACCACGTCCTCGACATGGACGAAGGCGCGGCCCTGGGCGCCGCTGCCCCAGACGACGAAGGGCTCGGCCGGCCACGCCACGGCGCGACGCACCAGGGCCGGGATCACTTGGCTCCGCTTCGGGTCGATGTCGCAGGGGCTGCCGTACACGTTGTGCAGCACGGGCAGCGCCACCGGAATGCCCATCTCGCTGGCCATGAGCTCGGCCTCATAGATGCCCATGAGCTTGCTCCAGCCATAGGCCGACTCCGGCTGCGCCGGGTAGAGGTCCGCCTCCACGAGCGGCGGCGCGTCGACCCCCGTCTGCTTCGAGGCCGGAAAGCTGCACGCGGTGCCGACATAGACATAGCCCGTCAGATGCTTCGCCCGTGCGACACTCGCCACCGTGTTGCTGTTGATCAGGATGTTCTGCCGGAAGAGGAAGCCCTGGTTGGCGAAGACGAAGCCGATGCCTGCCACGATGTCGGCGAGGTGGATCACCGTCCCGACCGCCGGCAGCAGGTCGTCGAGCATGCCCGGCACGGCGAGGTCGCGGCGGTGGAAGTCGCGATCGAGGTTGATCACCGGCCGCCCACTGTCGTCGGTGAGATAGTCGAGGCGGCCCCGCCAGAGATTGTCGACCACCAGCACGCGACGACCCAGAGCGACGAGACGACGGACGAGACGAGAGCCGATCATACCGGCACCGCCTGTCACGAGAATTGCAGCTTCGGGCATGTCGATCTCATCGCCACGACGACTCCGGAGCTATATGACCATTCGGTAACGTCGCCAATGAGCGAACGGGGACACCGAAGACCATGCGCATCCGTGCCATCGCGGGTTCCATCACCGCTTTTCTAGCCCCGACGGTCGCGACCGCAGGCGGGACGACGGCGATCGACCTGCAGAACCTAACCTGCAGTGCCGCCGGCAGCGTCGCAGAAGCGGCGGGACCGACCCCGGGCAGCCGCGGCATCGAATGGCGCGTGACCTATGACGGCAACTGGGCGCTGTGCGAGGGGCCGCTGCCCGAGGCTGCCGCCGCCTCCGGCCTGTCGTTCATGGTGCGCAGCGACAAGGCGGACATGCTCCTCGTGCGCGTGAGCGAGGACAGCGGCGAAGCCTTCTTCGCGCTCGTGCCCGTGACGACGGCATGGACCGCGCTGCGCCTCGTCTGGCGCCAGTTCGGTCCCGATCCGGCGACGCCGGGGGACGGCGTGCTGGCGCCGGATAGCCTCGTCTCGTTCCTGATCGGCGAGGGGGCCGGTGCCGAGGGGGCGATCGGCTCGCGCACAATCTGGCTCGCCGACTCCGCCCTCGACTAACAGCCAGCCCGTGAACGTCCTCTATCTGGCCCGCACCTGGCAGTTCGGCGGCTCGTCCACGATCATCCTGAGCCTCATCCGTCATCTGCCCGAGCACGGCGTCCGGGTGCTGTTCGCGCCTTACGAATCCGGCACGGAAGCCGATCGCGAGTTCACCGGCATGGCGAGCGCCGCCGGCGCCACGATCCTCGACACGGCCATGCCCTGGCAGGGTTGGACGTCCTGGCCGGCAGCCCGGGCCTGCCTCAAGCGTGTTTGCAACGAGCACCGGATCGATGTCGTGCACAGCCACGAGAACCTGTCGACGACGATCGTGGGCCTCGGGCCGAAGCTGCGTCCGCGCATCGCCACGGCCTATGGCTGGTGGGAGCGGGACCTCAAGCTGAAGGCCTTCTTCGCCATCGAGCGGCGGCTCGCGTTGCCGCGCTTCGATCGCGTGCTGACTGTCGCCGACTCGCTCCGCCGGCGGATCGTCGCCGCGGGAACCGCGCCGGAGCGCGTCGAGGTGGTCCGCACCGGCATCGACCTCCCGCGGCTGCCGGACCCGGACGAGAGAGCCGCGTTGCGGGCGCTGTTCGGCATTCCTCCGAGCGCCCTGGTGATCGGTGTCGTCGGGCGTCTGGCCCCCGAGAAGGGCCATGGCGTCCTGCTCCAGGCGCTATCCGGATTGGTGGCGAACCGCCCGGATCTGTTCCTCCTGGTCGCGGGCTCCGGCCCGAGCCGACCGGAGATCGAGGCACGCGTCGCGGCCCTGGGTCTCGACCGGCAGGTGCGTCTCGCCGGGTTCGTCCCGGAGACTCGCGACGCCTACGCCGCGATGGACCTGTTCGCCCTGCCGTCGATCCTGCCGGAAGGGTTTCCGACGGTGGTGATCGAAGCCCAGGCCATGAGCCTACCGGTCGTCGCGACCGACATCGGGGGAACGGGCGAGACCCTGCTGCCGGGCACCACCGGCGTGCTGGTCGAGCCCCGGTCCGTCGAGGCCCTGCGCGCGGCGCTGGCACGGCTGGTCTCTGATCCCGACCTCATGACCCGGATGGGCGCTTCTGGACGGGCGTACGTGGCACGCCTCACGGTGCCGTCGATGGTCGGCAAGGTGGCGACCGCCTACGCCACGGTCGCTACGCCACGGCCGGCGCGCTGAACCGGGAGCTTCGTCGCGCCTCGGCGTAGAGGACGCAGCTCAGCCCCAGCGCCAGCCAGAATCCTTTGAGCGGGAAGTGGAACACGTCGACTTGCACGCCGAAGACGACGACGCAGATGAGGACGATGATGGAGGCGCGGAGCACCAGGTTCTCCTCCCTCATGCCCTGGCTCCTGAAGTAATGGGCGGCCGCTACCTGGGTCGACAGGCTGGTCAGCAGGAAGACGAAGACCGCGACCACCCCGGGCAGGCCCATCTCGACGAAGTTCTGCAGATACTCGTTGTGCGGCGTGATCCACTCCGCCTCAATGTAGGTGGTGTCGACCCGGGTCATGATCTCGGTGCGGTTGCCGACGCCGATGCCGGTCCACAAATTCTCGCTGCCTAGCTTCCAGGCACCCTCCCACAAGAAGAAGCGCGCCCGGAGATTGTTGGCCTTCTCGATCGTGTACTGGCTCCAGTCGAGCGTCCGCTTCCAGACGCTGTCCGGCGTCACAGCCAATATCGCCACCAGGCCCGCCACGCCCAGCCACAGGCGGGCCGGGGTGATGAGGATGAGTCGAGCCGCCCAGCAAAGGGCTATCGCAAGGAGCGCCACGATCAGCACCGCCCGCGTGTTGGTCAGCAGAATGTTGTAGCAGACGAGCCCGATGCAGCCGAGTAGGAACCAGTTCAGCCACGGGCGTCGTGCCACCCGATCATAGTAGAGGAGAAATGGCAGCGTCATGATTAGATTGATGCCGTAGACCGCTGCATTCGACGTAGTGCCCATGGCGCGGCGCACCATGCCGACCGAATCGATTTCCGAGTTCGAATCCCAGGTCGTGACGAACCGCGAGTCGACATGGCCGAGATCGAACTCGCCGATGATTGTGCTGCCGAAGTGCCAGTCATAGACCTGATAGAGACCGATGAGCAGAGAAGCGCCCAGCCAGGTGACCAGCATGGCCTGCAGCAGCCACCATGAGCGGACGCCGTTCACAATCAGCACGATGAAGAGCAAATTGCCGAGCATCGTCATGGTCTCGGCGAACGTCGCCGTCGGATCGGCAGCGTTCACGTAGGACAAGGCCCCAACGAGCACAACGACAGTGTAGGCGAGCACTGGCGGCGTCACCCGCACGGGCAGCCGGCGGGCGGCGACGTGGAGAACGACTGCGGCCAGCGCGAGCAGTCCCACGATGCGCATCAACGAGAAGACGGGCAGGCTCAGATCGTCTGAGAAGCGGCCGAGGCGTTCGATCGGAATGACGAGTGCCGTCAGGATGAGACCAAGCGTCGGGTAAAGCAGCACGATCACCGTTACCACGGCACTAGCGACCGCCGCAGCCGTGAGCAACGGCGAGGCAGCGACACCACCGACGGCGATCGCAGCACCGGCACCAAGGCCGCTGACGATCGCGACCGCGGGCCCCTTGATCGACGCTATTCGGCTGCCTGCGGACGCCATGGTTGCTCCATGTCGCCGTCGGCCTCGTCCACGGGAGCCAATGTCGGCTTGCGGGATTGTGTCAGGCCGGCCCGGAACTCCCCGGAATGGTCCCTTCCCCGCTCTCCGGTTTCGCCTTCGGACGAAAAAGCCGCAGCCCGGGGTTCACGCTCAGCCAGGAAGTCGAGCAGCAGCGCCAGCAGGACACCCACCGCCAGCCCGGCCGGAAGGGCAATGAGGAGAATGAACATCCGTCGCGGCGCCACGGGCTCCAGTGGCTCGGTCGGCGGGCTCAAGATGGCGATGTTGTTGTTGCGCCGCTGGTCGAGCTCGTCCGTGATGCGGGCGTTCTCAAGTCGGCTATCGTAAGAGATCAGGTGCTGCTTCGCCAACTCCGAGTCGCGCTCGAGCTTGATCAGCTCGTCCTCCCCACGGTTGATGGTGGTGAGGCGATCCGCGATGACGCCGATCTCGGCCTCGAGTGCCGAGATCTCGCCGTCAAGTCGCGCCGCCGCCATTCGGCGCAGCTGCCGCAACTCCTGATCGATTCTGACGACCTGCTCGCTCGTAAGCTTGTAGGCCTGAAGCGTCCGGTTCCGCTCGATCTCGAGCTCCGCTATTCGCTTACCGAGGGCATCGACAGCGGGCTTGGGTGTGTCCCTTGGCAGTCGTGGCTGGCCGGCCGTCGACGGCAGCATCGCCCGCTCGCGCTTGGCGATCTCGAGCAGGCGAGCCAGTTCCGTCTGCCGGGTGAGAAGCAGGCGCCGCTCATCCTCGATCGAGCTCAGCGCCAAGTCGTGCCGGAGTTTCTGCTGCTGCAGATCCAGACGGTCGATCTCGGCCTGATAGGTCTCCACCTGCTCACGGAAGAGGTCCTGTAGCCCCTTCTGCTCCCTGATCAGGACCCTTTGCTCCAAATAGAGATCGATCAGCTTACGTAGGACGGCGACGGCGAGTTGGGGGTCGGCATGGCGCAGGCTGACCGCGATTACGTCGGACTCGCCCTCCCGGTACACGTTGAGGCGATCCTTCAGGCCGACGATCGTCTTCTCGCGCTCGCTCAGATCCGGCTTCAGGTTCATCCGTACCAGGAGATCGTCGACCGCCGCCCTAATCTCGCGCACGAATCCCTTGATTGCATTGCGCACACGCTGCAGCGCGGTTGTGGCTTCCGGCAGCGCCGGCGGGGCGAAAACGTCGGCGCCGAGGCCATCTACCGTGCGCATCAGGAGGTCGGGCGATGTCAGCAGCTGGACCTCGGAGTTGATCTCCTCCCGCCGTACGCCCGACGATAGAAGATTGCCCTTATCGACCGTGACGGGCACCTCGAGGTTCTCGCGGCCGAGCTTCACCAGCAGCTGGGCCTTCGCCTCGTAGATGTCGGTGAGGGCCTGGAGGACGAGATAGGCGCCAGTAACGGTCGCCAGCGTGACGAGCAGGATCAACCACCAGCGGCGACGCAGGCGCAGCAGGAACCCGAGCAGGACGTCGGCCGCCGACTCCTGATCGACTGCCCGAACGGTAGCAGCGCCGCTGGCTGTGCGAGTGAGATTGCGCAATCGACTGCCCGGTGTTGCCGCACCTCGTGAGGACATGCCGCGATCCCGAGCGAACGGTAACGGCGTTTCCCCAGGCTGTCATGTGCGCAATGTCACGTTCTTGCACGTTTGTGATATTTGACGTGCAATCGCCAGAGATCAGGATTACGGATTGGTCAGCATCTTTGAAGAGGGCAGGCGAAGGTGCGGGTTCTGGTCCTCGGCGCCAGCGGTATGCTGGGCCATGTCATGTGTCGTGTCCTCGCTCGCCAGCACGACGTCTATGCGGCCGTGCGCGCTAGGCGCGAACAGTACCCGGCTTTCTACGCGCTTTCAGCTTGCCACCACCTGATCAGCGGCGTCGATTTGGCGGCGGATGGTGCCGTTGATCGGTTACTGCGGGAGGTTCGACCGGATGTCTGCGTCAACGCCGCGGGTCTAATCAAGCAGAGGAGCAACGTGAACGCGGCCTCCTTTGTGCGTCTGAACTCACTGCTGCCGCAACTGGCGGCGGGCATCTGCGACGAGGTGGGGTGCAGGCTCGTTCACGTCAGCACCGACTGCGTCTTTAGCGGCACACGCGGCGCCTACCGGGAGGATGACATCCCGGATGCGACCGACATCTACGGGCGGAGCAAGCTCCTCGGCGAGATCACCGATGTCCCGCATCTGACCTTGCGCACCTCGCTGATTGGTCTGCAGCTAGCCGGCCACGAGAGTCTCGTTTCGTGGTTTCTGTCACAGCGTGGGCGCCGCATTCGCGGCTATGCCAACGCTGTTTTCTCGGGCGTGACGACCGAGGCGTTTGCCGAGATTGTAGCGGGCCTCCTGGAGCGCCCCGAACCCCTGACCGGCCTCTATCATCTCGCTGCCGAGCCGATCAGCAAGTACGACCTGCTGTGCAAGCTCCGCGATATTCTCGACCTCGACACAGTGATCGATCGTGACGACAGCGTCAGCGTTGACCGGAGCCTCGATGCTCGAGCGTTCTATTCGGTGACCGGTATCGCACCACCAAGCTGGGACGCAATGCTGCGCCAGTTGGCTGCGAGGTTGGGTGACTATGAGCGACTACAGGACGGATCCAGGGTCGACCTTCGCCGCGCCGCTGTTTAGCGGCAAGAACGTTCTCGTCACCGGGGGCACTGGGTCTCTCGGCCAAGTTCTGGTCCGGCGGCTGCTCTCGGGCGCGCACGGCCGTCCGGCCAGCGTCACTGTGCTCAGTCGCGACGAGGCCAAACAGCACGACATGCGGCTCACCTTCAACCGCCTCGGCACGACGTCCGAGGACCCGATCTGGCGCGACAGCGAGCGGCTCTTGCGCTTTCGCGTCGGCGATGTCCGCGATCCGGCGTCCGTCGCCGAGTCGCTGGCCTGCAAGGACGTCGTCTTCCACGCCGCGGCCCTGAAACAGGTGCCGACCTGCGAGTACTTCCCGACCGAAGCGATCTCCACCAACATCCAAGGTGCCATCAACTTGACCCGGACCATCGCGGCGGCGGCCCCAGGAGTTAAGGCGCTGATCGGGATCTCCACGGATAAGGCGTGCTGGCCGGTCAACGTCATGGGCATGAGCAAGGCGTTGCAAGAGCGCGTCCTTATCAGCGCCAACATCGCAGCCCCGGGCACGCGGTTCATGTGCTGCCGCTACGGCAATGTGCTGGCCTCCCGCGGCTCCGTTCTGCCCGTCTTCCTCGACCAGATCCGCCACGGCGGTCCGGTAACGATCACGACGCGCACAATGACGCGCTTCCTGCTGAGCCTGGAGACGGCCGTCGACACGATCATTGCGACCTATGCCCTGGGGCAGGCCGGAGAGATCTTCGTCCCCAAAGTGCCGGCCGCACGCATCAGTACCTTGGCCGAAGTGCTGATCGGCGACCGTCCGCTCGACATCGTCGAGACCGGCATCCGCCCGGGTGAGAAGATCCACGAGGTTCTGGTCGCCCGGGACGAGGCCAGCCGCACGGTCGAGCGCGGAGGCTACTATGTCGTACGGCCGGCCCTGCCCGACCTGCACGCCGACAGCATTCCCTCTGGTCCGCCCGCCCTCACACGCGAGTTCGCGTCGCACCAGAAGCTGATGTCGAAGGCTGCGCTGACGCGGATGCTGCGTGAAAGCGGCTACTTGCCGGCAGCAGCAATTACCGCCCGACGCATCGCTCGTCCGGCTACGTCGCTAGTCGCACGTCCTGCGAGGCGAGCACTCTCGACGACCGCGGCCAACATCGTTTCATAGCTGCGGCCAAGGCGCGCCCAGTCGTAGCGTTGCTCCATGAGAGCCCGCCCCCGCGTTGCTAGCCTTTGCCGCAGTTCTGTCGAGCGAAGCAACCGGACGGTCTGCGCCGCGAACTCCTCCGGCTTCTCCGCCGTCAGCAGATCCACGCCGTCGAGGACCTCAAGGCCCTCGTAGCCGATCGCAGTGGCGACCACCGGCGTGCCCAGAGCGAGACATTCCAGCATCTTGAAACGCGCCCCGCCGGCGCCGAGCCGCAGCGGAACGACGGCGGCCCAGGCCGACGCGATCGTGCTGCGGACGTCCGGAACGTGACCAACGAGTCGGACCGACGGCGGCAACGGCGGCGGCGTGGGCGGCACCGCACCGGTCACCCACAGCTCCACCGCCGGCACCTGCTGCTGGACCAGCGGCAGGACGGCCCGGGCGAAGTGCTCGACCGCATCCCGGTTCGGAGGATAGGTGATCGACCCCGGGTAGATCAGCCGACCGGGCACCGGCGCCGCCAGACCTGCGGGATAGTCGTCGAGCGGAAGGCCGTTCGGCACGACGGTGAGCTTGTCCTGGGGCCAGAAGCGCGCCAGCGACGCGCGGTCCTCCCTGGAATTGAGGACGCAGTAGTCGAACAGGTCCTCGTTCCGACGCAGGAAGCGCGCGAACTTGGCGCCGCGCAGCTTCCACAGCCACGACTGCGGCACGTCGGCAAGGGCCGCCATGCGCTCGCTCTGCAGGACCACCTCACAGAGATAGTCGAGGACAATCGGTCGGTCGCGATGCGGTTCGAGGCGCCGCGCCAGGGCCGGATCGCCGGCGAGCACGAGGTCCGGATCGCCGGCTCCGACCGCCTCCGCGACGGCCCGGGCCATCTCTGGCGTCGCGAGCGCCAGGGACTCCGACGGTTCGCTCCGCAGCCAGGACGGCCACCCTCCGCGGGCCCTGGTCGAGGCCGGGACCTCCCAAACACGTCGGAAGGGCGGCAGTCCGAGAGTGGTTGCCGCCGAGCGGCCTGGAGAAGCCGGCGTGACGAGCCAGACCTCGTGGGATGCCGCGAGGTGGCGCAGCAGATGGGCGAACCGATGCTGCCCGCCATTGACCGGCGGGTAGGGAAAGTCCGGCATAACGGCCAGGATGCGCATCTCGGCGCTCAGCGGTAGGCCGGCACCCGGCAGTCGATTATCCCTGTGGGCGTGACGATCACCTGCTCGAGGTCGGCCCCGTCCCGCAGCACGGCGTTGGAGAGAACGACCGACCGGGTGAGCCGGATCGGGATGTCGATCGTGGCGTTCGCCCCGACGACGGTCTGCTCAAGTTGCACGCCCGTGTGCAGGCGCGCCGTGTCGTGGACGAGCGAGGAGCCCGCGGTGGCGAGAAGGTTGCAGCGCAGCACGTCGGCCGGGAAGGTCAGGTTGATGTCCTCGCGGATGACGTCCGCCACGCGGACGTGCATGCCGTCCTCGATCATCACCTGGATCGATTCGGTCAGCTCGTACTCGTCGCGCATCGCCGTCTTGGGCGTGCGCCGGATGGCGTCGAACACGGCGGGGCTGAAGAGATAGATGCCCACGCCCTTGAGGCGGTTGGAGAGGTGGCGCGGCTTCTCAATGACGCGGGTGACGATGCCGTCGTCGCGCAATTGCACCGCGAAGTTGCGCCTCACCGCTTCCGGGTCGGGTTCGTTCTTCACGGCGAGCACGGCCGCGGCCTGCGTGTCCAAGAACAGGTCGACCATCTCGCGCAGGCCATCGGAGACGAAATAGATGTCGCCCAGCATCAGCACGAAGGGCCGGTCGAGATGCTGCTCCAACCGCCCGACGGCGTGCGCGATGCCCATAGCCTGCGTCTGCTCGACATATGTGACGCGCACGCCCAGCCGCTCGCCGTCGCCGAGCACCTTGGCGATCTCGTAACCCTTGTGGCCGATGAGGACGACGACCTCGTCGACCCCGAGGTCGCGCATCGCATGGATCTGGTGCTCGATGAGCGGCCGGTTGGCGATCGGCAGCACGGCTTTCGGAGCAGCATCGCCGAACGGGCCCATGCGGGTGCCGCGGCCGGCGGCGATGATCGCACCCTTGAGGCCAGAACCGCTCATACGGCACTCCCCGGAAGAAGGCGTTCACGCACGCGTTGTCGAAGGATGCGGATCTCGTCGGCGGCGAGCAGCAGGGCCGCGCGTCCACCGAGTCCGGCGATCGCGATCAGATTCAATGGGCTCAACGCCGAGCGCACATGGTGCTTCCTGAAGTACCGGTAGGCGCCCTGGTGGAAGTCCATGATCATCCGGACGCGACGGCCCGCGCGGTGCCGCGCCTTCAGGTTCTCGTTGTGCACGACCACACTCTGCGGGACGGAGAGGATACGCCACCCCGCGAGCTTGATCCGGCGACACCAGTCGGTGTCGGACCAGTAGACGAAGAAGCCTTCGTCGTAGCCGCCTACCTGCTCGACGACGGGTCGGCCGATCATCATGCAGGCGGTCGAGAGCGTGTCCACATCGTAGGGGTCGGTGTCGCTCTCGTGCTCGCTCATCAAATAGCGACGCGAGAAGCGGTTGTCGGGGAACACTCGGGTCAGCACCGACCGCCGGCCGAACAGCCCGTTCATCGGATGCGGGAAGCGCCGTGCGGTCCGCTGCGGCGTGCCGTCGGGATAGATCAGCGTGGCACCGCAGGCACCGATCGTCGGATCGCTCTCCATCGTGGCGAGTATGAGGTCGATCGCTCCCGGTCGGACCTCCGTGTCGCTGTCGAGCGAGAGGACGAGATCGCCCCGGGCTTCCCGCAGGCCGGCATTGAAGCCCCCCGTCAGACCGAGATTCTTGGGCAGACGGAGCAGCCTCACCTCCGGGAACCGCGCCGCGATGTCGTCGGCGCTCCGGTCCCGCGAGGCATTGTCGACAACGATCGCCTCGAACGGCTGGTCCGGCGGGTTGTCGCGGATCGACTGCAGACAATCGAGGACGAGGCGCCCGCCATTGTAGCTGACGATGACGATCGACAGTCGAGGCGCCGGCGTCACGTCCGGGCTCCCGCCGACGCCACCGTCGCTGCCGACTTGCGGACCTTGCTCGGATGGCGGGCGAAGATATCGCATCCGTCGCACACCGTCTTCGGCCGCACGTCCATCGCTTCGGCGGAGTAGAGCGAGCGCGCCGACCGGAACCGGTCATTGTTCCAGATCTTCATGACGTCGCTCGGCCCGTCCTTCTCCAGATGCGCGAAGTCGCGCTTCTCCTTGTAGACGATGCAGCAGGGTGAGACGCCGCCGTCGGCGTTGATGACCATCGACCGGTACAAATAGTAGCAGGGCGAGGGACGGTTCGCTTGGCCGAAGGTCTGCGGGGTCTCGACACCCGCGTCGCGACCGCTGAAGGCCGTGGGGAACCACTCGGCCGCGAGGCGCTGGCGGTCCCGTGCTTCGTAGGGAAGACCGACCGGGATGAAGCGCAGCCGGTCGACGCCCAGTTTTCTCGCGAGCGCGGCGGCCTCGTCGACCCGCGATTCATTGTGCTTCATCACGATGTACTGCCACTCGACGAAGGGCGACGTGGCGCGCCGCTGCCGTCGCCGCCGCAGCAGCTCGCCCATGTTCTCGATCACGCGCTCGAAGTCGCCCCGCACGCGATAGGTCGAGTAGCTCGCCTGATCGACGCCATCGAGCGACACGGTCAGGTGCTCGAGACCGGAGTCGAGCAGCCGGTCGAGGTCCTCGTCCTGAGCGATGACGAGGTTCGAGCTCAGATTGGTGCCGATATTGACCGACTGGGCGTGCTCGATCATCGCGTAGACGCTCTTGTTGAGCAGCGACTCGCCCCAATTGTGCAGGTTCACCTCGAACGCATACGGAATATGCGGCTCCAGGTAGCGCTTGAAGCAGTCGAGCGAGAGCATCGCCTGCGGCCGCCCCAGCTGGTTCATGCCCGTCGGGCAGAGGGGGCAGCGAAGATTGCAGAAATTGCAGGGGTCGATGAACAGAATGTAAGGATGGCCGGTGACGGTCACCCGCCGCAGCTTCCGCTCGGCTTCGACCCGGGCGAGATTGCCCCACTTGCGCAGACTGCCGTGCTGCAGCACGGCGCGGGCGTGCCGCTGCATCCGCGTGTACTGCGGAACGCGGGCGAGATAACCCTGGGCCAAGGACACCGCCGATGCAGCCCGGCCCATTCAGAAGGCTCCATCCTGGGTGACCACGCAGCGGAACGTCTGCCATATTACGTAGAGATCGACGCAGGTCGACCTATCCCGAACATATTGCAGGTCGTAGGCCAAGGTCTCGGCGAAGGAGAGCTTCCCGCGACCGTAGATCTGGGCGTAGCCGGTGATGCCGGGCGGCACGGAGAACTTCGCCCAGCCCGCCTCGTCGTAGTGCGGAAGCATCTCGACCATTTCGGGACGCGGACCCACCAGGACCATGTCACCGGTCAGAACGTGCCAGAAATTCGGCAACTCATCGAGGCTGCTGCGCCTGAGCCAGCGGCCGGCAGGGGTGACCCGCGGGTCGACCTCATGCTGGAGATGCAGGTCGGCCGGACCGGCGCTGGCGAAATCGTAGAACTCGGGGTGCCGATCCCGCGAATCGGTGTGCATCGTGCGGAATTTGTAGAAACGGAATGGACGACCGTTGAGGCCAACCCTTGATTGAGAGAACAGTGCAGGTCCCGGGCTGTCCAGGCGAATAACAACGGCAATGACGGCCATGATCGGAAGCGCCACGACCAGAGCCAAGCCCGCGACGACGACTTCAGCGCAACGGTAGAGTGTGCGTCCGGCAGTCCGCGTCGAGGCAACTCGACCATGGACGCGCCCGGAAGCAAGCCGCACTGCCTTCAGCTCAACTCCCTCCGCAGATGTCACTTGTCTATCACGGAGTTCATGAAAGCACCATCAATTGCAGGGCTCCGGTTAGCCAGCCCGCCGCTGTTCCAGAAGGCCCGTTCCCACACCGAAATAAGTGTGTCTTCAACGCATCTCGGCGTGACCGCCAAGCGACGGGATAGAGTTTATGTCGAGTTGATATCGTACGGAGTTATGGCATGAACGAGCAGCTCTTTCTGGTCAGAGCAAAAAGTCGATCGAGTCCCACTGTGACGGCAGGGCGGCGCCGTCCTTCACGATGATGTCGAGTTCGGGGGACCTGGTGCCCCACAGGTTGACCTGAATGCGCGTGTCGTCGCCATCGGCCTGGACGCGCACCTGGCGAGCGCCCGTGAACGCCTCGGCGCCGATGAAGCGCAATCCTTCCGTGCCCAGCTGGGTCAGGTCGATCAGATCACCCGTCCTGTCCCCGACACCCTCGAAATCGATGACCTCGTCGACCTCGTCCTCAACGTCGAAACTGTAGAGATCGTGGCCGTGTCCGCCGCGCAGAACGTCGCTGCCGGCCTCGCCACGCAGTAGGTCGTCGCCCCTGCCGCCGATGAGCAGGTCGTCGCCCGAACCGCCTGAGATCTCGTCGTTGCCGCCGCGCCCGTTGAGCCGGTTCGCACCATCGTTGCCGAGCAAGTAGTTGCTCATGGCGTTGCCGCGACCATGGAGGGGCGCCGCCCCGTCCTTGAGGACGAGAACCTCGACATTGTCGGCGAGGTCCAGGCCGACCAGGGCTACGACCGTGTCGGTCCCTGCCCCCGCCCGCTCCACGACTCGGTCCCCGGTTTCGTCGACGATATAGAAGTCGTCTCCGTCCCCTCCGAGCAGCCGATCGACACCCGGGCCCCCTTCGAGCCAGTCGTTGCCGGCCGCCCCGAGCAGCCGATCGCGCCCGGCTCCGCCGGTCAGCGTGTCGTCGCCGGTCCCACCGCGCAGCGTATCGTCGCCCTCGGCTCCATCGAGCTGGTCGTCGCCACCGCGGCCCCAGAGGCGGTTCGCCGCCTCGTTGCCGAAGATCGCGTTGTCGAGGTTGTTGCCCGTGGCGTCGATCCTGCCCTGCAGCGGCTGGATCAGCAGCTTCTCGACCTCGGCGGGCAGGGTCATGGTACGGAAGGCGACGATCCGGTCGTCGCCTCCACCAGGGCGCTCGACGATGCGGTCCTCGGCGTCGAACTCGCCGATGATGTAGAGATCGTCGCCGTCGCCCCCGACAAGCCGATCCGCATCGAGACCGCCGTCCAGCACGTCGTCGCCCGGGCCGCCGATCAGCCTATCACGTCCATCCTCGCCGTTGAGCGAGTCGTTGCCCCTGCCGCCGATCAGCCGGTCGTCCGAGCCGCCGCCGAACAGCGTGTCCTTGCCGTCGCCGCCGTCGAGGACGTCACGGTCCTCGCCGGTGATCTCGTCGATGTCGCCGATAGCGAGCACGCTCGCCAGCGACCGGTCACCGTGAGCCGCTCCGCTAGCCTCGATCCAGGCCGACGCTCCCCCGCGCTCCAGATACCAGCGTCCTTCCGTGTAGCGCGAGATCTCGAGGATGAGATCGCTTGGTGGCTGGTCACCAATCTCCGTCTGGTCCTCGAATCCGGCCTCGATGGGCAAGCGGTCGGCACTATCGAGCCGAAAGCCGCCCTTGACATCGTCGAACTGGACGACCGGCAGGCCCGGAGCGTGGTCGGCCGCCTGGGGCGAGCGCGCCGCCCATGGGAAGTAGGTCAGTGCCCTAACGTCCGACGGCAGCACCTCGGTGAACGAAACCGGCAGGTCGGCGAGATCGACGGTCTTCTCGATCCCGGGCCCGCTTATCGTGAAGCTGATCCAGTGCAGCGAGGCGAAGTCGACAACCGAGCTTAGCCGGTACCAAGTGTCGGGCTGCAGCTCGAGGCCGAGGTCGAAGCTCTCCCAGTGCGACTCGGTGGCAGGCTTGCCATTCAGCTCGTCCTCGCTGCCGATGCGAACAGAGAGTTCGCCGGCCCGATTGATCCCGGCCATCGCCATCCAGTCCGCACCCATATAGCGGATCGGATCCGGGCCACTCTCGAGGAACTCCTGGTCGATGCCGAATACCACGTCGGCCGGTAGGTCAGACGCGAACCTGACCATGGCCGACATCAACCCGAATTGCGGATCCTCCAACCAGGCCCCGACGCCGCCTGCTGTCGTCAGTGCCGTGACGATGGCACTGAAGTTCGTGGGGACGCCGCCGAACAGCACATCATCGCCGGTTCCGCCGAGAAGGCAGTCATTGCCGTCATCTCCCACGAGGCGATCAGCCCCCGTACCTCCAAATGCCGTGTCGTTGCCGCGACCGCCGCTGACGAGATCGTTCCCCGCCCTACCCCGGATGACATCGTCCGACCCATGGCCGAGAAGGCCGTTTCCGAGTTCGTTCCCGAAGATCCGGTTGGCAAGCTCATTTCCAATGCCGGCTCGCGCAGGTGAATGGCCAAGCAGAACAAGGTCATACTCGTTTTCTGCGAGTGCATAGCTTACGGATGATGTGACGAGTTGCTTCCCCGTCATCACCTGTCATCCTTTCTCGGATTGGTGACCGTAGCGAAAAGCAAGCTAGCGCGTCCATGGTGCTGGTGACAGGATGACTTAGCAGCAATGCGCTCATCGAGCGAAGAGGAAGTCGTTGTATCCCATTTCAAATCGCGAACTCAGTATCAGCGCTCTTGTCGAGCACTGGCTCCGGCACCGCGAGGACAAGGCCACCGCTGGCGACCTTATGAGCGAACTGGTGCAGCGTTTCTGGAAGGGTGAGCTTGCGTTGCGAGCCCCTCTAGGTGCCCGTCCCTGGCAACGTGGTGAGCTACTCAGTGTGATCCGCTCGACGATCCCGGCCAATGAGGTCGAGGCGGTTTTTGAGTGGCCGGAGCCACTCCCCGACCCGTCGGGGTCGATGGTGTTCGAGTTCCCACCGCGGCTGAGGTTGGCGCCCGACCCCGAGCGTTGGACAGAAGCTGATCTTGAAGCCGCCTATGCGGCCTTCGCCGAATGGAAGGTCGACCAATACCCCCACCACCTCTTGCGGGCCATGTTGTCGATGCTGGTGGACCGCGACGACTTCGCTGCACTGTGTGACCGGCATGGCTGGCCGCGGCCTGGTTTCTGGTTCCGGAGCCCATGGCCCAGCAAAGGTGCCCGGAGGTCCCGAACGGCCGCGCAGGACTACAGGAACTGGCTGCAACAGAACGTCAGAAGCGGCGCGGCCCTGCGGGCCAAGAAGGACTGGTGCGCCGACGCCCTGGAGCGCTTTCCAGGACTGACCCAAGGCGCGTTCGATAACATCTGGTCCAAGGTTGCTCCGCCCGAGTGGCGGAAGGCCGGGCGACGTCCAAACACGTAGGGCTGCTGCGGCTCGCGCTGCCCCAATAATCCAAACCCCCAACTCTCGACGTTTTGCCCCCTTTTGACCGGCGCCCTTGTGCCGATCTGGCGGAGCATGACGCCGCCCCTGCCCCGTCCTGATCGTTCCTCTGCCGAGCGGCGGGAGACTGCCCTGCTCGCACTGGTGCGGGCACTGGCGCGCCATGCCGCGCGCGAGACGGCGAAGGCCTCGGCGTTGGCCCACCCCCAGCCTGCAGAGGTGTCGTCCGGTGACCAGCCGCAGCATCGGTCCGATCGCTAGCTCTCGTCCTTTCCTCACCGTCCGCCAGGTGGCCGAGGAGCTCGGCTATTGCGAGCGCCAGGTCCGGCGCTGGATCGCCGCCGGCCTGTTGCCGGTGCATCGCCTCGGCCGCTCGGTTCGTATCTCCAAGCCCGACCTTGCGGCGTTTCTCGCCGCTGCCCGCCACTCCGGTCGGTAGTTGAGCGGGTCTTTCCCTGTCATCATAAGTCATTGCATGTCATATACTTCGCTTGTTCTCACCATTACATACACATCTCGATCACCTTCTTTACAACGTGCATGTAATGGCGTATTTCACCTCCAGTCACGTCCTGCCCTGACGAGTCAACGCATGTCCGCAACTGTCCGTTCGTCCCTTGCCACCCCCGACCAGGCGTTCGGCCTGCCGCCGGTGCCCACCCTGGCCGATGTGCTCAAGGCCCTCGACCGCCATCCCGACCTGACACCCCGGCGGCGCGCGGATCTGCGCTCGGCCGTCATCAGCGTCGCCCGCATCCTCGGCCTGCCGCCGGCCAGCACCCCTGCCCGCCTCGACCTGCTCCGCCGCCAGCTGGCCCGTGTTCTCCCGGCCGCCCACGACATGACCCGGCCGCGGTGGAACACCGTCCGCTCGCTGTTCGGCAAGGCGCTGCGCCGGGCCGGGATCGAGGTCCTGCCGGGTCGCTTCCTGGCCAAGCTGGATCCCGCCTGGGCGGCGCTGCGCTCTCGGCTCGTCACCAAGACGCACCGCGACCGACTCTCGCGCCTGATCCACTACTGTTCGGCCAACGGGATTGCCCCCGAGGCGGTCGACGATGTGGTCATCGACGCCTTCCGGGAGGTCATGTTGAATGCCAGCCTCGTGCGGCAGCCCAAGATCGGCGCCCAGCGTGCCGTGGTCTGCTGGAACGAGGCCGTCGACGAGGTGCCCGGCTGGCCGCAGCGCAAGCTGACGGTCCTCGAGCTGCGCGACCGGTACACCCTGCCGCTCACCGACTTCCCGCCCAGCTTCCAGGCGGATGTGGAGGCCTATCTCGATCACCTTGCCGGCAAGGACCCGCTCGTCGAGCTAGCGTTCCGCCCGCAGCGGCCGCGCACGATCGAGACCCGCCGCTACGAACTCGGCCAGATCGCCTCCGCACTTGTGCGCCAGGGCCGCGCCCCGGCGACGATCCGCAGCCTCGCCGACCTCGTGAATCCCGAGGCCGCCAAGCTGGCGCTGCGCTTCATTCTCGCTCGGAGCGGCAACAAGGTCACCACGCAGACCGGCGGTCTGGCCGGTCTGCTGCTCGCGGTCGCCAGGCATTGGGTGAAGGTGGACGAGGCGACGGAGGCGGCGCTCAAGGCCATCACCAAGCGTTGCCGGCCGCCGAAGCAGGGGATGAACGAGAAGAACCGGACCACCTTGCGACAGTTCGACGATCCGGTCGTCGTCCGCAAGCTTCTGCGCCTGCCGGACGAGGTGCTGGCCGAATTGCGGCACGGAAGCGAGCTGACCCCGGCCCAGGCGCAGCGGCTGCTGCGGGCGCTGGCCATCCGCCTCCTGCAGGTCGCCCCCATCCGGTTGCAGAACCTCGCCGGCCTCCAGCTCCAGAAGCACCTGATCCGGGTCGGCAGCGGTCGCAATGCGGGCTGGTATCTGCACCTGCCGGCCGAGGAGGTGAAGAACTCGGTGGCTCTGGAATATCCGTTGCCGGCTGCCGCCGTGCAGATCCTCGACGTCTATCTGGCCAAGGCGCATCCGATGCTGGCGCAGGGCCAGTCGATGTTTCTTTTCCCCGGCCGTGCCGGCGGGCCGCGCAGCCTGAACGGCTTCGGCGCCACCTTGCGCGACTTCGTCGCCCGCGAGACCGGGATACGGATCACGGTCCATCAGTTCCGGCATCTGGCCGGCTTTCTCTACCTGTAGCAGGCCCCGGGCAATCACGAGACGCTGCGTGCCCTGCTCGGCCACAAGAGCATCGAGACGACGACCCGGTTCTACGCCGGTAAGGAGACGGCGGCTGCGGCCCGCGCCTATGACGCCGCCGTGCTCAGCGGGCTTTCGTGATGGCCAAGGTCGGGACCGAGCTTGTGAGCACCTGTCCGCGCCTCGACCCGCAGCGTGCGGGCCTACCTCCTGCGCAGTGGCCGGCCGCCGACCGCACCGCCTGGGCCGCCGCGCAAATCGCGGGCGGTCCCTTGGACGAAGTCGGTGCCGCGTCGCACTGGGCTCCGGCCACGCGCCGCAAGGTGGCAGGCAGCTATGGGCGCTATCTCGGTTGGCTGCAGCGGTCCGGTCAGCTCGACGCGGCGGGTGCCGTCTGCGCGGGCCTGACGGAACCGGTGGTCGCGGCCTATCTCCGCGATCCGGCGCTTGCCGCGTCGACCATGACCCGGCTCTGTCGGGTCGCGGATCTGCGCCTCTTCGCCACCGCGGTCCTGCCTACCGGCCGATGGGACTGGCTGCGGCGGATGGAGGCGGCCGCCCGGCAGCGCGTCACGCCCGATAGCGAACGACGGATGCGGCTGCAGCCGGCCGGCGAGCTGGTGCAATTGGGCGAGCGCCTGATGGCCGACGCCAAGCTCCGCCAGCCGATCCGCGGCCGCGCCCTTACCCTGTATCGCGATGGCCTGATGATAGCCCTTCTGGCCATGGCTCCGCTGCGGCTGAAGAACTTCACCGCCCTGGAGCTGGGCAGGACTCTCATCCGGCGCGGCTCGCTCTGGTGGATCACCATCCCGGGCGGCGAGACCAAGACCGGTCGGCCCTATGAGCGGCCCTTCCCAGAGCGCCTCCTGGCACCGCTCTCCTACTACCTGGATCAGGTGCGCCCTATCCTGCTCGACAGCCGCAGCCGCTGGACGCGGCCGGCCGGCATGGCGTTATGGATATCGACCCATGGCTCGTCGATGGTCCCGGCCACCATCTACCAGCAGATCGTGTTGCGCACCGGTCAGGCCTTCGGCACACCGCTGCACCCGCATCTGTTCCGCCACTGTGTGTCAATCGGCGCCGGAACGGGACCCCGGATCGGCTTGCAATAAGGACCCCTCTGGTGGGTGGATTCAGGGCACCACCACCCTGGTCGTCGCGGAGCCGTAGGCGGAGCGGCGGCCAGGGTGGTGCGGCGAACGTCGAGGGGGATCAGGCGCGGTTCTTGAAGCGCCAGCTCTCGTTGCCGGTCTCGACGATGTCGCAGTGATGGGTGAGGCGATCGAGCAGTGCCGTCGTCATCTTGGCGTCGCCGAAGACGGTAGGCCATTCGCCGAAGGCGAGGTTGGTGGTGACGATGATCGAGGTCTGCTCGTAGAGCCGGCTGATCAGGTGGAACAGGAGCTGGCCGCCGGACTGGGCGAACGGCAGATAGCCGAGCTCGTCGAGGACGATGAAGTCCATCCGGCAGAGATAATCGGCCATCCGCCCTTGACGGCCGGCACGACCCTCGGCCTCGAGCTTGTTGACCAGATCGACGACGTTGAAGAAGCGGCCGCGGGCTCCATCGCGAATGCAGGCCCGGGCGATGGCAATGGCCAGATGGCTCTTGCCCGTGCCGGTGCCGCCCACCAGCACGACGTTGCGCTGGTGGGCGAGGAAGTTGCCGCCGGAGAGCTCGCGTACCAGGGCCTCGTTGATCGGGGTGCCGTCGAAGACGAAGTCGGCGACATCCTTGGCCAGGGGCAGCTTGGCGATGGTGATCTGATACTTGATCGAGCGGGCCTGCTTTTCCGAGATCTCGGCAGTGAGCAGGTCGCCGACCACCCGCTGCGGCTCGTGCTGCCGCTTCACGGCGGTGGCGATGATCTCGTCGAAGGCGGCCTTCATGCCGTAGAGCTTCAGCTCGCCCATGGCGGTCAGGATCTCGGAGCGTTGCATCAGACGGCTCTCCTGAGGCGATCGTAGCGGCTGCAGTCGGCAGCCGGGTCGACCCGCAGCCGCAAGGCCTCCGGCGTGACGACCGTGATCGGGGCCATGGCCGGCTCGCGACGCCGGGCGAGGATGTTGAGGATGACGTCGGCCGAATGGACGTTCTCGCGCAGCGCCTCGGCGCAGGCGGCTTCGACCGCGGACAGGCCGTCGCTCAAGACGGCGGTCAGGATGGCGACCATCTGCCGGTCGCCATCATCGATGCCCGCCAGCTTGCGGCGCACCCGATCCAGGCTGGCCGGCAGGATCCAGTCCTTGAACGGCGCACCGTTACGCAGCGCACCCGGTTTGCGGGCCAGCACCGGCACGTAGTGCCAGGGATCGAAGACCGTCTGATCGCGGCCGAATGACCGGTGATGCTCACCGACGAGCCTGCCCTCCTGGCGCAGCTCGATCCGCTCGGCATAGGCGCGGATCTCGACCGGACGTCCGATCGCGCACGCGGCGACCGAGTACTTGTTGTTGTCGAAGCGAACCAGGCAGGTCCTGGAGACCGAGGCCGGCACCGCATGGAAGCCATCGAACCGGCCGGCATAGGGGACCAGACTCGACCGCTCCGCGTCGAAGACCTCCCAGACGGTGCGCTCGCGCTGCTCGGGATGACGATGCGCCTTGGCGTAGGCGATGCACTGGTCGAGCAGCCAGGCGTTCAGCTCCTCGTAGCTCTTGACCCGCAGCCGCGGGCTGAAGAACCGCTCGCGCACCAGCCCGACCTGGTTCTCGACCTGGCCCTTCTCCCAGCCCGAAGCAGGGCTGCAGGCCACCGGCTCGACCAGATAGTGGCCGCACATCTGCAGGAAGCGGCGGTTGTAGAGACGGTCCTTGCCGGCGAAGATCGTCTCCACCGCCGTCTTCATGTTGTCGTAGATCCCGCGCGTGCAGGCACCCTTGAAGAAGGCGAACGCCCGGTCGTGGGCGTCGAAGACCATCTCCTGCGTCTCACGGGGATACGCCCGCACGAACAGCATCCGGCTGTGGCAGAGCCGGACATGGGCGACCTTCACCATCACCGTCGTGCCGTTGATCAGCACGATCTCGTGGCTCCAGTCGAACTGGTAGGCCTCGCCCGGCGCGAAGCTCAGCGGCACGAAGGCGGACGCCGACGTAGCCATATGCTCTCGGTGCCAGCTCCGCGCATAGCGCCGGACAGCATCATAGCCGCCCTGATAGCCGAGCCCGCGCAATTCCTCGAAGACCCGCATCAGGGTCAGCCGCTCGCGAACCGGTCTGGCGGCATTCACCGCCAACAGCCGCTCGAGGTCCTCCTTCCAGGGACCGATCTTCGGCAGCGGCTGGACCTCGCGCTCATACTCGAACGAGGTCGCCCCGGACCGCAGAACCTTGCGGACCACCTTCCGGGAGACCTTCAGCTCGCGGCAGATCGCCTTGATCGACTTGCCCTGAACGAAATACGCCCGACGAATCTTCCCGATCGTCTCCACCACCAGCATCCCCGACGTGGCTCCCGGTCGTTCCCGGAAACCACCGTGGACCCCAGCCGGCAGGGGGTCCCGATTGGACGCCGATCACCCAGCCAGCGGGGTCCCTATTCCATGCCGATCAACACCACTGTGCCGCCACCACTCTCGCCCTGGAGAGCCCGGAGGCCGTGCGCGCCGGTGCTGCCGTTCTCGGGCATGCCGCCTTTGCAACGACCGAGAAGCACTACAATCTGGCTCGGACAGTGGATGCCGGACGGCGCTACCAGGTGGCGATCGCGGATCTCTTCGGAGACGCACGGAGGCGGTGATGCGGACGGCGATCTACGCGAGGTACAGTTCGGATGCGCAGCGTGACTCCAGCATCGAGGATCAGGTTCGTCTGTGCACGGAACTGGCTGGTCGGCAGGGCTGGTTCGTTGCGAAGGTCTATGCCGACCACGCCCTGAGCGGTGCTTCGGCATTGCGTCCGGGGTACCAGCGGCTCCTCGAGGACGCACGCGGCGGCCGGTTCGATGTCGTGGTCGCCGAGGGGCTGGATCGCCTCTCCCGGGACCAGGAGCATACGGCGGCACTGTTCAAGCAGCTGAGCTTTGCCGGGGTGCAGCTGGTGACGGTCGCCGAGGGCCACATCGGCGAGCTGCACGTCGGTCTCAAGGGCACGATGAACGCCCTCTTCCTGAAGGATCTGGCGCAGAAGACGCACCGCGGTCTCCGTGGGCGGGTCGAGCAGGGTCGCTCGGGTGGCGGGCGGTGCTTCGGCTATGTTGTGGTGCCAGGCCCGGTGGACAACAGCGGTGTTCCTGAGCGCGGGCTGCGGCGGATCGAGCCGGTCGAGGCGGCGGTGGTGCGACGGATCTTCAAGGAGTATGCGGCCGGTGCCTCGGCCAAGGCGATCGCGCAGAAGCTGAATCGGGAAGGCATCGCTGGTCCCCATGGGGGTGCTTGGGGTCCGAGCACCATCGCCGGCAATGCCGCGCGCGGCACCGGCATCCTGAACAATGAGCTCTACATCGGCCGCCTCGTCTGGAACCGGCTGCGCTACGTCAAGGATCCGGCGACGGGTAAGCGGGTGTCGCGCCTCAACGGCGACGCGGAGCGCATCGCAGTCGAGGTGCCGGAGTTGCGGATCGTCGAGGACGAGCTGTGGCAGGCGGTGAAGGCTCGGCAGACGAAGCTGACGACGATGACGGGAGGTACGACACGGGCGGCGTTCTGGGACCGGCGTCGGCCGCGCTACTTGTTCTCGGGTCTGATGCGCTGCGGCACCTGCGGCGGGGGCTTCTCGGCCATCTCCGAGCTTCACCTCGGTTGCTCGACCGCCCGCAACAAGGGCACATGCACGAACCTGCTGACCATCCGTCGTGACCGGCTGGAGGGGACCGTGCTTGATGCCCTGCGGCATCGGCTGATGGACCCGGAGCTGTACGCCGTGTTCGTGGCCGAGTTCACGGCAGAGTGGAACCGCCTGCAGACCAGCACCACCAACGACCTACAGGCAAAGCGATCGGAACTGACCGAGGTCAAGCGCCGGATCGAGGGCATGATCCGGGCGATCGAGGAGGGTCTGTACGAGCCGTCGATGAAGGAGCGCATGCGGGCGCTGGAGCGGCGGCGCGAAGTGCTGGAAGCCGAGATCGCGGCCAGCGTCGAGTCCAAGCCGCGCCTGCACCCTGGTCTGGCGGAGATGTACCGGCAGAAGGTGGCGTCGCTGCAGGAGGCTCTGGCGGCCGAAGACGGGGCGGAGGTGCGTGAAGCTCTACGCGATCTCGTGGAAGCGATCGTTCTTGTGCCCGAGGGTGATCATCTCGCCGTCGAGGTGCGAGGTGATCTCGCCGGTATTCTTGCGCTGGGTACAAACGCAAAAACCCGCTCTGGTGAGCGGGTTCATGAGGATGTTCTTGT
>JAXMCK010000010.1:0-148743 GCA_046349395.1 Geminicoccaceae bacterium
ATAGCTCAGCTCGACGGCCTTCGTGTCGAAGGTTCCGCAGACATAGGCCCGCAACGGCCGCGCCTCCCCAGGCTCAGGACGACGCGTCTAGCACGGGCCGCGGCGGAGCAGAACGGAAAGGCTCAGGAGCCGACGAGGCGGGGGCGGCCGGTCATCTCGGCCGGGAGGACGACCTGGCGGAAGCGGCGCTCGGCGACGGCCGGCGGAGAGGGGAAGAGGATGACGCCCTTGTCGTCGAGGTCGACCTTCGCCTCCTCGTAGACGCAGACCGCCATCTGCAGCGCCTTCACGAACGGATCCTTGAAATCGCGGATGCGGGAATACTGCGGGCCGAACTGGTCGCGCAGCGCCGCCCAGCCGACATGCGTGCGGCCTTCGAGGGCGCGCAGCCGGTAGGCCAGCCAGATGTAGACGTCGATCGCGAGCGAGGAGCGGAAGATCGCCTGCACCGCGTTGAGCTTGATCGGCACGGGGTGCTTCTTCAACTCGTCGTAGAAGGTGCGGGAGAGGACGACCGTGTCCTCCCACAGGCGCGCCTGGCGGGGATCCTCCTCGCCGTTGAGGAGGTCGCCGAACAGCATGCCCTCCTCGACGATGGTGTCCTTCTTGAAGCGCACCGCACTGCGGCCGCCGGCCTGGCCGGTCCAGACGAACTGCAGGCGGCAGGCGGCGATGCGCATCGCCTGCTCGCGGATCGCCTTGTAGTTCTGGCCGCCGGCATGGGTGCCCATGAGGCGCATCCAGGAATACATCGAGCTGCCGAGGCGGACGACACGGCTGTCGGTCTTCAGCGCCTCGGTCTGCAGCCAGAGCAGGATAAGGCGGCCGGCAGCCCCGTAGGGCACGCCGAAATCGTGCTTCTGGCCGTTGTAGGTGAGCGAGCCCGGCTCGATCGTCAGCGAGCAGGGGTGCGAGGGCACCTTGCGCTCCCACACCTCGCTGTCCGACGGCAGCCGCCGGTGCGGCAGGGAGATGACGCAGAAGCCCGAATAGGTGACCCCGACCGAGGGCTCGGTGTCGTAGAAGCGGGCGGCGGTGTCGACGAGTTCGCGCTCGACGGGGTTGGCGACCCTGGCCCGCGCCCCGTCCACGCCGTAGACACGGATCAGATCGAGGGCGCTGCGCATGCCGCTTCAACCCCAGCACTTCGGTTGCCGCAGCCATGACACGACTGTGACCGGATCACAATATCGGAGCTTTGTCGCGCCCCACCACAAGATGTGGGGTGTGCGGGCGCTATCGGAACTTTGTCGCTTATCCGCAGATCCGGGCTCCAAAGGCACTCGGAACCTTGTCGCGCCCCACGGAACTTGGTCGCGGGGCGGCACGGAAGCTGGTCGCGCCTGGCACGGAGCCTTGTCGCCCATCCCTCGGAGTGTTGTCGCACATACTAGTAATCATCCAACTAACTCTGCCTAGAACAGTGCGACGAAGTTCCGAAGCCGTGGAGAACCGGCACAGGAACGCTGGCAGATCAGGTGCGGATGGTAGCCTAAGGGCTTGCAAGGAAGTGGGAAACTCCGTTGCGCCAGAGCGAGCGCGACAAAGTTCCGAGTGGCTCGACCGGCCAGAAGGGATCCAGCGCAGCAAGGCTCTGGAAGCGTCGAGTCGGCGGGAATCCGGGAGTGGAACGCGACAAAGTTCCGAAGCGGATGCCGGGCAGAGCGCGACAAAGTTCCGATCGATCCCTGAAATGCGGAAGGGCAGGTTTCCGTGAATGCGGAGGCTGCAGTGCTGCCGCTGATTGACCGCGGACACCCGGCGCCGCTACGTCGGTCGAAGGGCAGCCCTGCGCCGCGGCCCCCACGACAGGCGCATCGGGACCGCACCTCAGCAGGGAGCTTCGCAGCGTGACTAAGATCGTCTTCCTCGACCGCGACACGATCGGCCCGACGGTCAAGATCCACCATCCCTCGTTCCCGCACGAGTGGGTCGAGTACGGGAAGACGGCACCGGACGAGGTCACCGAGCGGCTGAAGGGAGCCCGGATCGCGATCACCAACAAGGCTCCGATCCGGCGCGCGTCGCTGGAGCAGCTGCCCGACCTCAAGATGATCTCGGTGGCGGCCACGGGCTACGACGTCATCGACGTGCCGGCCTGCAAGGAGAAGGGGGTCATCGTCTCCAACGTGCGCGGCTATGCGGCCCACACGGTGCCGGAGCACGCCTTCGCGTTGATCCTGGCGCTACGCCGCCAGCTGATGGGCTACCGCCAGGACGTGATGGACGGCGAGTGGCAGAAGGCGAACCAGTTCTGCTTCTTCAATCACGAGATCCGCGATCTCAACGGCTCCAAGCTCGGCATCTTCGGGGAGGGTGTGATCGGCGGCGGTGTCGCCGAGATCGCCAAGGCCTTCGGGATGAAACCGATGTTCGCCGCGCACAAGGGCGTGCAGGGCCTGGGCCCGCTCTACACCCCCTTCGACGAGGTGATCGAGACGGCGGACGTCATCACGCTGCACGCACCGCTGATGCCGGCGACGCGCGACATGATCGCGATGCCGGAGTTCCGGCGGATGAAGAAGAAGCCGATCATCGTGAACACCTCGCGCGGCGGCCTCGTCAACGAGAAGGACATGGTGCAGGCGCTGGACGAGGGTCTCATCTCCGGCATCGGCTTCGACGTGCTGACGACCGAGCCCCCTGCTCCGGACAACCCGCTCCTGCCGATCCTGGGCCGGCCCAACGTCATCGTGACCCCGCACGTCGCCTGGTCGAGCGTCGAGGCCATGCAGACCGTGTGGGATCAGGTCATCACCCACATCGAGAACTTCGAGAAGGGCACGCCGTCGAACGTCCTGGGCTAAGGGCCGGACTCGAACAGTGATGCGATCTGCAGCTCGATCCCAGGCGGATCAAGCTGCACAGCTCCGTGGCGCAGGATGGCGGTGCGGATGCTGCCAGTGTCGTCGCGGCGGTGGTGGATGACGGAGCGCGTGTCCGTCTTCACGATCAGGTAGTGCCGCACTGACGAGACGCGGAAGTAATCCTCGAGCTTCGCACCGTCGCGCGACCGGCTGGACGGCGAGACGACCTCGACCACGATAAGCGGGTCGGTCACCTCGACGGCGTCGGGCGGGAGACGGGGGCCGCAGCGCAGCATCGCGTCGGGCTCATACACCGTACGTGCGTCCACACGAACCGCCATGCCGTCGGCGAAGGCCTGGCAGGGAAGACCGCGCTCGTTCGACGCCGTGCGCAGCGCCAGCCAGACGAGCGACTTCGTCTCCGAGTGCACGGCACGCTCGGGCGACATAGCCACGACCTCGCCGCCGACGAGCTCGTAGCGCTCGCTCTGCTGCTCGGCCCACACCAGGAACTGATCGGCCGTCATAGGTTTCGGGGCGGGGACGGTCATGGCAAGAGATATAGCGCGAAGTCGACTTAGCTACACGGCATAGCCCGGCCGCAGCGCCCGGATCGCCGCAGCGTAGTCCGGTTGCCCGAAGACAGCCGAGCCGGCGACGAGGACGTCGGCACCGGCCGCGATCACGTCTTGGGCGGTCGCAGGAGTGATCCCGCCGTCGACCTCGATGTGGATGCCGCGGCCGGCGGTCATGGCCTGCAGGCGGCGGATCTTCTCCAGCATGGCCGGGATGAAGCGCTGGCCGCCGAAGCCAGGATTGACGCTCATGACCAGCACGAGGTCGATCTTGTCGAGCACGTAGTCGAGCGCGGATTCGGGTGTGGCCGGGTTGAGCGAGACGCCGGCCTGCTTGCCCAGCGCCCGGATCGCCTGGAGCGTGCGGTCGAGATGCGTCGTGGCTTCGACATGGACGGTGATACGGTCGGCGCCGGCCTTGGCGAAGGCTTCGAGATAGGGGTCGACCGGCTCGATCATCAGATGCGTGTCGAACGGCTTCTTCGTGTGCGGGCGCAGGGCGCGGATGACCTCGGGGCCGAAGCTGATGTTGGGCACGTAGTGCCCGTCCATAACGTCGAGATGGATCCAGTCGGCTCCGGCGGCGTCGATGGCACGGACCTCTTCCCCGAGCCGGGCGAAGTCGGCGGCCAGGATCGACGGTGCGATGAGAACGCCCTCGCTCATGCCGGCCAGACCCCTGCCCTGCACTGTCCACATATGCCCATCGCCGACCTCTGCCTCACGCCCGAGCCTCACGGCAGTGTGCACGGCGGGGAAGCGTATGGCTATGCGCCGACGTCTTGACCCCGGCGCCTGCGCACGCCAGCACCAACTGGTCGATCAAGGGAGGCAGGAACGATGACTACGGGCTGGCGGCGTCGCTTTGCCGTCATGGCGCTTCTACTCCTGCCGGGCATCGCGGCAGCGGACGGCATGATGGACCATGTCGATCTGCGCTCGCCGAAGATGAGCCAAGCCGAGATGTCCCGTGCCGACATCGAGAAGCTGATCGCGGAGCGTGCGGCCGGGGCGCCGCTGGACCTCACCAACAAGAGCCTCAACGGGCTCGACCTGTCGGGCCTGAACCTCGCCGGCGCGGACCTGCGCTGGGCGCGGCTGAACAAGACGAAGCTGGCGGGCGCCAATCTGGACGGGGCACGCCTCGATCTCGCCTGGGCCATCGAGGTGGATCTCACCGGCGCTTCCCTGCAGAAGGCCAGCATGTTCCAGGCGCAGCTCATCCGGGCGAAGCTGGACGGCGCCAATCTCGCCGGGGCCAATCTCGTCGGGACCTTCGACAATGCCAGCATCACCGGTGCCAATCTGGCCGGCGCCAACATGGCCGCCGACATGAAGAACCAGTCGATGGGCCTGATGCACTGCTCGATGCGCTCGGCGAAGCTCGACGGGTCGAACCTCGCCGGGGTCGACGCCTACCGCGCCGAGCTCGATTTCGTGAAGCTGCGGGGTGCGGATCTGCAGAACGTCAATTTCGAGCGGGCGCGGCTCGCCGGCGCCGACCTCACGGGTGCCGATATCGCCGGCGCCAATTTCGAGATGACGAACCTCGCCTCGGCCATGCTGCTGAAGCTCAAGGGCAAGGACGCGGCGCGTAACCTCGATCTCGCGGTCCATCTCGACCGGAGTTTCCGGGACTGATCGGGGCTACTGCGTGGGTATGGGGATGTTGCGGCTCTTGAAGGCCTTTTCGAGGGCCGCCAGTTCCTCGCACCCCGAGATCCAGCCGTTGTTGGTGAACCCCATCACCACATCGTGGCAGAGGTCGGCCAGCCTGACCGCGACCTGGACGGCGTCGTCGACGCGGCCGAGATCGAGATAGGCCTCGCCCATATATTCGAGGGCCCCACGATTGCGCGGATTCAGGGCCAGCGCTGCCTCGTAATGCTTCAATGACTCGTCGTAGTTGCCGAGCCGGCGCCAGGCGTGGCCGATCATGGTCTCGGCATTGTCGTGCCAGGGACGGTTGATCAGGACGAGCGTCAGGTTGGCGATCGCCGCTTCCCAATCTCCGGCGATGAATGCGGCCTTGCCGGCCGCGTAGTCGGGGTCGCTGGAAGGGGCGAGCTTGCTCTCCTGCCCGCTCATGATGGCTTGCGCCGGAATGGCCCCGACGCAGAGACCGACCGCTGTCGCCAGACCGATGAGATTGCGCACGCCGACCCCCGCCCGTTCCTCTGGAGGATTCGGGCGGGGTGTGCGGTTGGATCAGCCGCCGCCGAGCTGCTTCGACAGATTCTGAAGACCCGCGTCGTAGATGCCCTTGATCACCTCGGCTGCCTTCTCGTCCGATGCGTCTTTGGCGTCGAACGTACCTTGCCAGACGATGGCAGCACCATCGTCGTCTTCCTTCACCGTAAAGGTCGACTTGTAGTTGGCGACGGGCAACGGGCTTTCGACGATCTCATAGGAGTAGGTCATGCCGGCGTCGTCGCTGGCGGTCAGCTTCTCGAGCAGCACACCGCCGTCGCCGGTGGTCAGCCTGCGATGCTTTACACCGTCGATCTCGACGATCTCGCACTTAGCCACAACCGGATGCCACTTGCTGATGGAGCAGAAATCCCCGACCGCGGCCCAGACTTTGTCGGGGGTCGTCGGGTACTCTTCCCGCTCGCGGACCTCGATCGCCATGGCGGGTGCGGCGAGTGCTACGCCGAGCACGGCGCCAAGAATGACAGAACGCATGTGTTAGGGCCTTCCCCGTTCGTTGTGCGAGGTGAACGGCTTAGCGGGGCAGGATGCGATGGTCGAGGAGGTAGCGCACGCCGCGGCGCCAGGACTCGTCCGTGTTGCCGCGAATGTCGACGGTGCCGGCCGCCACGAGCACGCCGCTGGTGGCATCGCGCACCTGGAAGTTCACGTTTAGAATGAGGTTGCTGACCTTCTGGATCCAGCCGAAGCCGGCATAGGCCGCACCCAGCTCCTGCGCGAGCTTCAGCTCGCAACCATTGCAGTCACGGATCGAGGCGATCTTCGCCATCTCGGCGGCGACCGGCGCGGTATCGACAACCTCGAAGCCGGCCTTCTCGAACATCTCGCCGGCCTGCGTGCCGCTGGCGGCCAGCCTCGCCGTTTCGTCGGGACGGGTCGCTTCCAGGCTCGTGTTGACGAACTCGAAGCCGAACAGCGCGATCTTCTCCGCGGCGACGGCCGGCGCGGCCGCCACCAGAAGAAGCGCGCACAGAATGACGCGTGCGGACAAGTCGATGCTCCCGGGAGGCCCCCATCTGGGCAGCCGCTCTCTTGCAGATGTCGGACCTCCATGGCGTAACCGCGCCACGGAAAGGTGGGCCTGTCGGTCGACCCCTAGCTAAGGATCGGATCCATGGCGAGCAACCTCGATCAGTCGCTACCGGGAATGGCGCGCCTGCAGGAGGCGTTGAAGGCGAAGGCCGGCACGCTGCGCACCCTCGGTATCATCTTCATCGTGCTGGGCTCGATCGCGATCATCGTGCCGGAGATCGCGACGATCTTCGCCACGACCTTCATCGGTGCGATGGTGCTGATGAGCGGGCTCACCTATCTCTGGCTCGCCTTCCACATGCGGGGTGCCTGGAACATCGTCCTCGACCTGCTGCTGGCGGTGCTCTCGATCTTCGCCGGACTGTACCTGCTGATCTGGACACTCGAAGGAGCAGCCCTGCTGACCATCATCATGGCCGCCTGGTTCATCGCGACCGGCGTGCTGAAGGCGTGGCACGCGTTCGAGATGCGCGGCGTGCACGGCTGGATCTGGGGTGTCGTCAGCGGCCTCGTCTCGATCCTGCTGGGCATCATCATCTTCAGCGGCCTCCCGGGATCCGCCACCTGGGCGTTGGGCCTGCTGCTCGGCATCGACCTGCTGTTCTTCGGCTGGGCGCTCGTGGCGCTGCACGGCGCTGTGAAGCGGGCCTGATCGTCATTCCTCAGGCGTGACAATCCGCCGGGGCCGTGGCCTTCTCCGGGCCGCAACCCCGGGCCGCCGGAGGAACCATGGCCAGCGTCGACATACGCTCGATCACGACCATCGTCGAAGAAGTCTTCCACGATGGTGGCCCGCCGGCCCCGGTGCCGCTGCTGCGGGGCGCCGCCTGTGCCGTCGTGCGCAATCCGTTCGCCGGGCACTACGAGCCCGAGATCGCCTGGATGATGGAGGAGCTGAAGCCGCTGGGCCTCGACCTGTCGCGCCGGCTGATCGCGGCTTTGGGCGGCGACCCGGTGAGGATCCAGGCCTACGGCAAGGGCTCGATCGTGGGTGCGGCCGGCGAGCTGGAGCATGGTGCCTTGTGGCACGTACCGGGCGGCTACGGCATGCGCGAGCTGCTCGGCGGCGCCAAGGCGATCGTGCCCTCGGCGAAGAAGATGGGCGGCCTCGGCGCACGATTGGACGTGCCGATCCACCATCGGGAAGCGGCCTATGTGCGGAGCCACTTCAGTGCCATGGAAGTGGGCGTCCCGGACGCACCGCGACCCGACGAGATCGTGTTCATCCTCGTCATGACCACGGGCCCGCGGGTCCACGAGCGCATAGGCGGCCTGCGCGCGGACGAGATCAAGGGGCTGGACGGGCTCCGCTGACGAGGGCAGCGATCGGCCGGCCCTGCAACGCGGCCGGCACGTCGAGGCCGAGCCAGGAGAACAGCGTCGCCGTCAGGTCTACCGTCTCGCGTGTGCCCGCGTCACTGCCGGGCTCGATGCCCGGTCCGGCGGCGATGAACCAGCCGCTTTCCAGATGATTGCCGGAACGCCCCGACGGCGGTGGTCGGCCCTTCTCCCACCGCACCTCGCCGTGGCGGGGCGAGCGCACACCCGACAGGTCGAAGGCGCGGATTGGCGCCCAGTGGACGATCAGGTCGGGCAGGAGGTGGCGGCGCGGCCCCTCGGCGCCGTCGAGGCCGTCGATCCGGTCCACGCCCTGGACAACCGGGCGATCGTCGTCCGTGCGGAAGGAGAGAAGGCCTTCGGAGATCGCGGTACAGAGATCGTCGTATTCCGCACCGGGCTGGACGACTCCTTCCGCTTCGCGACCGGCGAGATTGATGCGCACGAAACCGCCGATGTCGCCCGGCAGGGCGAAGGCGCGCACTCGGCTCCAGTCGTGCATGTGGCGCGACCATAGCGGCACGATCGCCTGGTTCAGCGCATTCGGCATCAGGTGGGTGACGTTGCGGACGATTCGCTGCGAAATCGCGGACTTCGCGCGATAGAGGAGGCCCGAGCCGCCGGGTGACGGCGCACCGGCCCCTTCGATGGCGGCCAGGATGCGTGGGAACTGCTCCCACCAGCCCGTCTCGGGACCCATGCCGTGCAGGGCGAAGGCGAGGACAATGGCGTCGGGCGGCAGCGCCTCGATGATCCGGCCCAAGGCCCGGTCGCTCTCGACATAGACCTCGTCGACCGCCGACTCGAGTTCGGGATGGGTACCGCGGTCGGGGCCGAGCTGGGACAGGTCCCAGAGATAGTGACCGGCGCGGTGCGCTGCCCCGAGGACGAGAACGCAGAGGTCGAAACGGCGCTCGCGAACGAGGTCGGCGACGATGGAGCCGATCTGCCTTGTCGCTGCCAGCGATCCGTCGCGGGTCTTCCGCAGCCGGGCCGCATCCTGGGGACCGAAGTCCTCTCGGCCGAGAATGCGGCGACCGTAGCGAGCGCTCAGACCGGCGCGCAGCCCCTTCGGCCATTCGTCGTGGTCGGTGTCGTCGTGAGTCTGCCAACCATTGAGGAAGAGGCCGTTGAAGGACGCCCGAGGGGCCGGCGCGAACGGGATGTCGACGAGGCAGAGCTCGAGCTCCTTGGGCAGGAGATCCCAGAAGGGCCGTTGCGGCAGCCAGCCGGGGTCCGCGTAGTCGAGGCGCATCCGGTCGGGTCGCCACATCTTGCCGTAGTACCAGCCGTGGACGCCCGGTCGCTGCCCGGTGAAGAAGGTCGGCCAGACCATGGTCTGCAGGCCGGCCGGCCACGGGGCGACGGGCCCTTTGGCGCCCCGGCGCAGCAATGCCGCGAGATGCGGTAGCCGTCCGGCGGCCATGAGGCGGGCGACGACCGCACCCTCGACGGCATCGAAACCGATCGCGACGACGGGCCTGCGGTTCGCCAGCGGATGTCCTCCACGATGCAAAAGGAAAGGCCCGGCGCCTTGCGGCGCCGGGCCCCCCTCCGATCAGACGAGGTGAAGCGTCAGTTCGGCAGAGCGAAGACGGTCAGCTGACCGCCCAGGTTCGTGTAGCTGGAGAGCGTCTTGTAGGCACCGACAGCGCCCAGACCGGCGGTGTCGACGACCTTGTCCGCGTCGCCCTTCTTGCCCTGGTCGACAGCGCCGTGCCAGGCGGCGGCGTTCTCTTCCTGGATCAGGCCAGCCGCGAGGCCGATGCCGGCCCAGCCGCCGATGCCCGAGAGCACGCCGACATACTGCTTGCCCTTGTGCATCCAGGTGTTGACGTTGCCGATGATGCCCGACGGGGTCTTGAAGCGGAACAGCTCGCGGCCCGTCTCGGCGTCGACCGCCTTCAGGTAGCCCTCGAGGGTGCCGTAGAAGACCACGTTGCCGGCCGTCGACAGAGCGCCCGACCACACCGAGAACGGCTCGGGGTTACGCCAGACGATCTTGCCCGTACCCGCATCCCAGGCGGTGAACGCACCGAGATCGTTGCCACCCGGGCCCGGGTACATCGACACGGTCGAGCCGACATAGGGCTGACCGGCGGTGTAGCTGACCTGGTACGGCTCGTAGTCCATGCAGACGTGGTTCGTCGGCACGTAGAACAGGCCGGTGACGTGCGAGAAGCTCGCCGGCTGCTGGTCCTTGCTGCCCAGAGCGGCCGGGCAGATGTTGGTCGTGTTCACGTCCTCGCCGTTGTGATCGGTCGAGTACCGCGGAACGACCTGCGGACGGCCCGTCTCCATGTCGACGTGCGTCGCCCAGTTCACGGCCGGATCGTACTTCTCGGCGACCAGGAGGGCGCCGTTCGTGCGGTCCATGGTGTAGGCGAAGCCGTTGCGGTCGAAGTGGACGAGAGCCTTGGTGTCCTGACCCTTCACCGGAATGTCGGCGAGGATCATCTCGTTGATGCCGTCATAGTCCCACTCGTCGTGGGGCGTCATCTGATAGACCCACTTCGCCATGCCGGTGTCGGCATCACGCGCGAAGATCGTCATCGACCAGCGGTTGTCGCCGGGGCGCTGCACCGGGTTCCAGGTCGAGGGATTGCCGGTGCCGTAGTAGACGAGGTTCAGCTCGGGATCGACCGAGTACCAGCCCCAGGTGGTGCCGCCACCGATCTTCCACTGATCCCCTTCCCAGGTGTTGGTGCCGCTGTCCTTGCCGACCGGCTTGCCGAGATGGGTGGTGTTGTCAGGGTCCATCAGCGTGTCGCTGTCGGGGCCCATCGACCAGCCCTTCCAGGCGACCGAGCCGTCGGAGGTCTTGTACGCGGTCAGACGGCCACGGACGCCGAACTCGCCGCCCGAGACGCCGATATAGACCTTGTCCTTGTAGACGAGCGGCGCGGCCGTCGCGGTCTCGCCGATCGACGGATCGCCGTTCTTGACCTGCCAGACGACCTGACCGGTCTTGGCGTCGAGCGCCACGAGGGTCGTGTCGGCCTGGCTCAGGAAGATCTTGCCGTCACCGTAAGCGACGCCACGGTTGACCGTGTCGCAGCACATGATCGGGATGACGTTGGGATCCTGGACCGGCTGGTACTTCCAGAGCACCCGGCCCTCGTCGTCCAGGTCGAGGGCGTAGACGATGTTCGGGAACGGCGTGTGGATGTACATCACGTTGCCGATGACGAGCGGGCCGCCCTCATGGCCGCGGAGCACGCCGGTCGAGAAAGTCCATTGCGGCTGGAGGCCGGAGACGTTCTCGCGGTTGATCTGCGTCAGTGCGCTGTAGCGCTGGCTCGAGTAGTTGCCGTTGGGCATGACCCATTCGGCGGGGTTGTTCTGTCTGAAAAGAAGCTCGTCGTTCGCGTGGGCGAGCGACGGCAGTCCCAGTCCCAGCGCAGCGAGCGCTACGGCGGTGTGGAGCGGCTTTTTCATTCGCATTCGGCCTCCGTTGCCATTGGGACTACTCTTGGCGCACTGCGGGGCCGCTCGAAATTCGTTGCCTGCCCTGCTGCGGTCCAAACCGGCCAGGCCACCTCTGCGGGTGGACGAGGCCGACCGGTTATACCGCCCGAGTCATCCTTCCGCGGCAGGTTACAGCGGCGCATTTGCAAGGCAAGCCCATTAAAAATGCGCTTCTCTGCTGGATATCTCGCAGTTGCGAAAGAACTATCTCGCAATTGCAAAAGAGACGGCGCCCAAACCAGCAGTTGTCACACCGCTGTGCTGAAGGGGATCGGTTCCGCCGCTGATCGCATCAATACGCCGGACGAAGTGTCGCAGCAGTCATGCCGTCAGAGCGGTGTGCGCAGCCGATAGATCTCGATCGAGGGCACCGCGCGGCCGCCGTAGATGTCGAGCTTGCGCAGGACGACACGGCAGGCCTCGACGCGCAGATCCTCCATCACGAACTCGACCAGATCCTCCGCCAGATGCTCGAGCAGCGGCGTGTGCGGCCGTGCTGGCCAGGTCTCGACGAGGTGCCCGTAGATGCGGTCGTAGTTCAGGCATTCGTCGAGCGAAGCGGGCCTGCCGGGACCGGCGTGACGGTAGAGCTCGACGTCGACGGCGATACGTTGGGGAGCATCGTGCTCCTTGGCGTAAACGCCGAGGCGGACGTCGATCCCGACGTCACGCAGCGCCACGCATTGCCAGCTCTGCCCGGTGTCCCACACACGCATCTCCCTGTACGCCCCCTGCCCCAATGGCCCGTGCGGCCGTCCGTTCCGAGCCTGCGGCGGGGAATTCCCGCGCCGCATAAAGTAGACTAAGGATGGGCGAAAGACGTGGCCTCGCCTGCCGCCGCAGGGGCGCCACCGGGGGTCATAATGGGAGTGCGCCGAGATGGCTGAGCATGAGAAGGTTCCGACACCTCCACCGGCACCGCCAGCGCGGTCCGGCAACGCCTGGCTGCCCTGGGCGGTCGCGGCGGTCTTCCTGCTGCTGGGTGCGTTCTGGTGGACGCGCGCCTCCAGCCTGAGTGCGGAGGTCGAGTCGACCAAGGCCGCGGTGGCGGCCCTGACGCAGGAGAAGGCGACGCTCGGCGACCAGCTCACGGCCGCCCAGACGGAGCTGACCACCTACAAGAGCAAGGTCGGTGAGCTGGACCAGGTCGAGGCCAAGCTCGACGAGGCCACCAGTGCCTTGAACAAGCGGCTCGAGGTGCTGGGCCAGAGCGAGCAGGAGGTGGCGGCCATCGAGACGAAGGTGGCGGCCGAGAAGAACACGCTGAAGGAGCTGCAGGAGCAGTTCACGGACGTGGGCCAGAAGCTCAATCGGCGCCTGACCACGCTGGGCGACCGTGAGCGCGACAGCTTCATGCTCGACGACAAGCTCGAGGACCTGCAGGAGGCGGCGAAGTCGGCCGAGGCGAAGCTGGAAGAGGTGCACGCCAAGCTGAACCAGCGTCTGGCCGCGCTCGGCGAACGCGAGCAACTCCTGGCCGCCGTCACCAGCGAGGAGATGGGCAAGCAGTACGACCTGGAGAAGCTGAACGACCAGGCGAAGCAGGTCGAAACCCAGCTCCAGGCATGGAAGTCGAAGCTGAACGAGATCGACCTCGCCACGGCCAAGAAGCTGCGCGAGCTGGACGAGGCGCAGTCCCGCTACACGCAGGCGAACGACAAGCTGACCGAGCTGCGCCAGCTCGTCTCGACGATCACGCCGTCGCAGTAGTCGGCGCGTCGTCGCAGTCGTGCAGTGCCGTCGCCGGGCCCTCCTCGCGGCGGCACTTTGCTGTTGTGGGCCACGCGTCGGCGGTGCCGCGCAGAATCGTGACTTCAAGCTCGACGAGGTGGCACCAGGGGTGCTCGTCCATCGCGGGCTGGACGAGGACTTCACGCCGGAGAATGCCGGGGGCATCGCCAATCTCGGCGTGATCGTCGGCAAGAAGGCCGTGGCCGTCGTGGACAGCGGGGGCAGTCTCCAGGAGGGCGAGGCCTTCCTGCGCGCGATCCGGGCGGTCACGGACCTGCCGATCGCCTACGTCGTCAACACCCACGTCCATCCCGACCATCTCCTGGGCAACGACGCCTTCGCGCGATCGGGTGCGGTCGTCGTCGGTCACGCCAAGCTGCCGGAGCGTCTGGCGGAGGCCGGCCCCTATTATCTCGACAATATGCGCCGCCTCCTCGGACCCGCCTTCACCGGGACCGAACTCGTCCAGGCGACGATGACCGTGGCCGACACGCAGGTGCTGGACCTCGGGGGCCGCCGGCTTCAGCTCCGGGCCTGGCCGACGGCGCACACCAACACCGATCTCACCGTGCTCGACGAGCAGACGGGCACGCTGCTGACGGGGGATCTGCTCTTCATCGGCCGGATCCCCGTCGTCGACGGCAGCCTTCTCGGCTGGCTGCGGGTCATGGACGAGCTGGAGAAGATGCCGGTCCAGCGGGTCGTCCCGGGGCACGGGCCGACGAGTGCGCCCTGGCCCGCAGGAGGGGCCGCGCAGCGGCGCTATCTCGAATATCTTCGCGACAGGGTGCGGGACGAGCTGAAGCGGAACCGAACGCTCGAGCAGGCGGTTGACGAGGTCCCGATGCCGCTGGGCGATCCGTGGTCGCTGGCGGCGGACAACCACGCCCGCAACGTCACCGCAAGCTACACCGAGCTGGAGTGGGAGTAGTGGCGCCGGGCCCAGGATGAAGGCAGGCCCATGGGCATCATCGCATGGATCGTACTGGGGCTGATCGCCGGTGCGATCGCCAAGCTCCTCATGCCCGGACGTGATCCGGGCGGGTTCATCATCACGATCATCATCGGCATCGTCGGTGCCATCATCGGCGGGTTCATCGGCCAGTCGATCGGCGTCGGACCGGTGACGGGCGTCAACTTCACCAGCATCATCGTCGCCGTGCTGGGCTCGATCATTCTCCTGATCGCGTACCGGATGCTGCGACGCGAGGCGTGAGTTTCGGCCGCCCCGCTTGACCGCGGGGCAGTCACGCCCGAAAGAAAAGTGGCGCAGATCATGGGGGCCGGAATGAAGCGGGCAGTACTGGGTTTGGCAGTGGCGGTCGTCGCGGCGGGTGCGCCGTGGTCGGCGCTCCATGCCGAAGGCAGCTGGGACGCCATTCGTGAGGAACTGTTCGCCGGCCGCGAGATCAAGGACGGCACCGGGCTGATCGACCTCGACGCCCCGAAGCGGGCGCAGGATGCCGCGACGGTGCCGATGACCATCAAGGCGCTGCGTCCGCAGACGGCCGAGGATCACATCAAGACGGTGTGGCTCATCATCGACGAGAACCCGGCACCGGTTGCCGGCATCTTCAAGCTGCTCGGCGAGACGGGCGACGCGACGCTCGGTGCGCGCGTGCGGGTCAACGACTACACCAATGTGCACGCCGTCGCCGAGACGGCCGACGGCAGCCTCTACGCCGTCGAGAAGTTTGTGAAGGCGTCGGGCGGCTGTTCGGCACCGTCGCTGAAGGACAAGGATGCGGCGATGGCCCGGCTCGGCCAGATGAAGCTGAAGCCGCAGATGTCGTATGCCGCCGGGGTGCCCAACCAGGTCCAGCTGCTGATCAGCCACCCGAACTATTCGGGCATGCAGATGGATCAGATGACCCATTTCTGGATCCCGCCGGACTATATCCGCTTCATCAAGGTGGCCTACGCGGGCAAGCCGGTGCTCGAGGTCGAGACCGACATCTCGTTCTCGGAAGACCCCTCGATCACGTTCAGCTTCGTTCCGGACGCCCCGGGCTCGCTCGACGTCGCCGTCGAGGACAGCAAGGGCCGCAAGTTCAACCAGAGCCTAGCCGTCGGCCCGACGAGCTGAGCTGCTTCCGGCGGCTCAGGCCGCCGGCATCTCGCAGCTGATCTTCCTGATCGCCCAGTCCGGGTGGTCGCCCGACCAGCGCGCCGCCTCCATCTGCGACTGCCACACGCATTGTGGCATCTGCATCTCCTGCTCGAACGGGACGTGAAACGTCTCGCAGTGCTGCGGCTCCTTGAGCAGGCAGGCGAGGAGGACGAGCTCGACCATCATGGGGCCACCGGAGTTACGTCGCGACGCGAGCTGACGTTAGCGTCGGCGCCATGACTTTCAATCCATGTAGAGCCATAGGATGTTTCTATACCCTCCATAGGGATTGCCAGGGGGTGTGGCGGACGGTAAGTGCCCTCCCGAACGGGAGGCAGAGAACCGAGATGCGCATTCGACGGATCGCCGTCATCGCGCTGCTGCTGGCAGCACTCGTCACGGGTGGCTGGTGTGCGGCCGAGGCTCAGGACAAGCAGGAGTTCGTGCTGACCTATCTCGGGCGGAACGAGCCGCCCGTGCTGCACCTCTCATTGGCCGAGCCGTCCCTCACCGACGAGGGCATCATGGGTGCCCGGCAAGCGATCCGCGAAAACCAGACGACCGGCAAGTTCCTCGGCCAGGATTTCCGCCTGGAGGAGATCGTGCTGCCGAAGGACGGCGACGCCGTGGCGGCGTTCAAGGACGCGCTCGCCAAGGGGCAGCGCCTCTTCGTCGTCGATCTCCGCGCACCCGATCTTCTGGCGATCGCGCCGCTGGCGGATGAGGCCGGCGCGATCGTCTTCAACTCCCGGGCCACGGACGACGATCTCCGCACCGACAAGTGCTTCCTAAGCGTGTTCCACACCGCCCCCTCACGGGCGATGAAGGCAGACGCGCTCGCCCAGTATCTGGTGTGGAAGCGCTGGCCGAACTGGGTGCTGATCTACGGCTCGCACCCCGAGGACCAGGCGATGGCGGAAGCCTATCGCCATGCGGCGATCAAGTTCGGCGGCAAGATCGTCGAGGAGCGGCTTTATCAGGACACGGGCGGGGCGCGCCGGACGGACTCCGGCCACGTCCAGGTGCAGAGCCAGATGCCCGTCTTCACGCAGGGCCTGCCCGACTACGACGTCATGATCGTCGCCGACGAGAGCGAGGTGTTCGGCGACTATATGGAGTTCCGCACCTGGGACGCACGGCCGGTGGCCGGGACCAGCGGGCTCTCGCCGACAGCCTGGAGCCGGGTCCACGAGCAGTGGGGCGGCACGCAGATGCAGCGGCGGTTCGAGAAGTTCGCCGGCCGCCCGATGACCGAGCGCGACTACAATGCCTGGGTGGCCGTGCGCTCGCTGGGCGAGGCCGCGACGCGGACCAAGAGCACCGACCCCAAGGTGCTGCACGATTATCTCATCAGCGATGCGTTCCAGCTCGGCGCCTTCAAGGGCGATCCCGTCACCTACCGGCGCTGGGACCAGCAGTTGCGCGAGCCGATCCTGCTCGTGACGCCACGGATGCTCGTCTCGGTGTCGCCCCAGGAGCAGTTCCTGCACCAGCGCTCGCGCCTGGACACGCTGGGCTACGACGAGCCAGAGAGCCGTTGTCGCCTTAATCCCTGAACCAAAGAAAAGCACGCCATGCGTCCGACCGCTCTCTCCGCTCTGCTGCTCGCCGCCGCCCTGCCCTCGGCGGTCACCGCCCGGGAGATCTACGTCTCGAACGAGAAGGGCAACACGGTCACCATCCTCGATGGCGACTCGCTGGCCGTCACCGCGACCATTCCGGTCGGCAACCGGCCGCGCGGCATCATCCTCAGCCCCGACGGCAAGTCGCTCTATGTCTGCGCGTCGGACGACGACACGATCCAGGTGATGGATACGGCCACGCACGAGATCACGGGCACCCTGCCCTCGGGTCCCGATCCCGAGCTGATGGACATCTCGCCGGACGGCAGCCTGATGTACGTCGCCAACGAAGACGACAACATGGTGACCGTCGTCGACATCCAGGCCGGCAACGTCGTGACCGAGATCCCGGTCGGCGTGGAGCCCGAGGGCATGGCCGTCAGCCACGACGGGAAGTGGGTCGTCAACACGTCCGAGACGACCAACATGGCGCACTTCATCGACACGGACAGCCACGAGATCGTGGACAATGTCCTGGTCGACCAGCGACCGCGTTATGCGCAATGGACGAGCGACGATGCCGAGATCTGGGTCTCCTCGGAAATCGGCGGCACGGTGTCGGTGATCGACAACGCCACGCGGCAGGTGAAGAACAAGATCGGCTTCTCGGTGCAGGGTGTGCCCAAGGAGTCCGTCCAGGCGGTCGGCATCCGCATCACCAAGGACCGCAAGCTCGCCTTCGTGGCCCTGGGTCCGTCCAACCGGGTGGCGGTGATCGACGCCCAGACGAAAGAAGTGCTGAAGTATCTCCTCGTCGGGCAGCGCGTCTGGCAGCTCGCCTTCAGCCCGGACGAGAAGTTCCTCTACACCACGAACGGCGTGTCGAACGACATCTCCGTCATCGACGTCGCCAATCTCGAAGTGATCAAGTCGGTCGGCGTCGGCTCCTATCCGTGGGGCGTCGCGGTTCGCGATTGATCTCGTTTTATCCCGGTAATCCGTTGGGGAGCACGTTGCAGATGAACGCGAAGATCATGGGCGCCGTCGTCACGGCTCTGGGCCTGGCCCTTGCTTCCGCCGCAGATGCGGCCGGTCAGTCCGGCCTGCTGACAGGGCGAACCGACCTCGACCCTCTCACTCTTGCCTCCGGCAAGCCGCTCGCCAAGGGTCCCTACGAGCTCACGGCCGGGAAGTACTATCGGATCGCCATCGAGGCGGACGGCTCGGCCGAACTCGGCGTGTCCGGTGCCGAGTTCTTCCGCAACGTCTGGGTGAACGAGGTCGTCATCAACAAGATCGAGGTTCGCCCGCTCGGCGTCGACAGCATCGAGTTCGACGACGAAGGTAAGGCGACCATCTCCTTCGTGCCGATTCGCCCCGGCACCTTCATCCTCCGGATCCCGGGCACATCCGGGGAGACGCAGCAGGCCGTCTTCAATGTGAAGTGACGCGCTCTCGCGAAGGATGGACCCATCATCGATTGGAATCCGTGGGGCTGCGTCGCCATGGTGCTGGCGGCGACGGTCGATACGGCGCGCGCCGGCAATGCGAGCTTGGAGGAACGTCTGGCCGATGGGTTGGACAATGCCGGCGGTGACGCTCTGCGCGTCGTGTTCGAGTCGCGTGGCGGCCTGCCGGTCTACGGGTTCATCGTGAAGAGCGGTGACCGGGGGCTGTCTGTCGGTTGCGATGCGACGACAGGGCGCATCGCGGAGATAGAAGAGGCTGCTGCCAGCAAGGCTGCCACCGGGCGCTACAAAGGTGAGGTCGAGGAGGTGAAGTGCCTCCTCCAGTCGACGGGTGCCGCGGTCTAGGAAGTCGACGCCGAGATCGCCGACGGCAATGGCGGGTACCACATCTATGTCGACCCTGCGACGGGCAGGGTGGGCACGGTCAGTTTCGAATACTGGGAGAGAGGGCGGCCTGCCGCCGAATAGCTTGGTTTCCTTTGCGTTTTTCGTTCGCTTCGAACTCCGACACCTTGGCGCGGCGCAAGCCGCGCCATTTTTCTGTCCGGCAGTCGGCAACCGCCGGAGCACGGGCCGGTTGCACGGCGACGGAAGGGGTGCCAAACGACCGCGGCATCGTCGACACGAAGCAAGCGCAGAACGCGATCGCAGGGAGCGGCCTCCAATGGCCTTCGTCGATTTGATCCGGGGGCCGGCCCTGGCCCTGACGGTGGGTATTGCCCTCGCCCTGGCCGGAGGCCGGGCGGTAGCGCAGCAGGCCGACCCCGACTGGCCCTGCCAGCAGATCCTGGTACCCGAGCTCTCCGGCGGGCAGATGTGGTCGGGGCCATCGCTCGACGGCCTGCCGCCGGCCCCGAACGAGGAGAAGTTCTGGGCCGTCGTGCGCAAGCTGATCGACAAGGACGTGCCTCTCGAGACCGTCGGCGGTGAGGTCGACACGTTTCTGGCCACGGCACCTGGCGAGAGGCAGCAGATGGTGGGCATGCTGTTCGTCGCCAGCCTCGACGAGATCAACCATGCGCGCGGCAAGATGATCGAAGGGCTGAAGCGCTACGGCCGCAACCAGCGGGCGCTGGCGAAACAGGTCTCCGCGGAGAACCGGGCCCTGCAGCAGCTGCAGGGTACCGGGGCAGCAGCCGACAAGATCGCCGAGTTGCAGGCGGCCAAGGACTGGGACACGCGGCTGTTCACCGACCGGCAGAAGACGGGCCGCAATCTGTGCGACCAGCCCGTGCAGCTGGAACAACGGGCCTTCGCGATCGCGCGGCTCTTGCAGGAGAAGCAGTCGTGAAGCGTCGCGCTCTGTTGCTGGCCGGTGCCGGCCTCGCCCTGCTCCCGTCCGGAGCGTTCGCGACGACGGTGGCGGACGCCGTGTTCGGCGCCAACCTGATCGGTGCCGTCAAGGAGCCCGAGCAGTTCCACTACGCCTATGAGATGACGGGCGACACGTTGCAGCAGCCGGTCACCAGCGACTGGCTGATGGAGGTCCGCAAGATCGATCCGGACGGCGGGAAGCAGGTCTATTTCGAGCTGTTCTCGGGCTCCGATCAACGCCATTTCGGCCCCATCAGCGCCCGGGAGCAGAACCCGCTCGTCCTTGTCTTCCTGCAGCGTGACGTGGCTGCGATGAGCAACCTGACGGGCGGGGCACAAGGGTACTTCCAGCAGCAGATCAGGCGGAAGTTCTCGGAGGCGGCCGAGTCGGAGCAGATCGAGATCGAGGTGGACGGGAAGAAGGTGCCGGCCACGAAGCTGGTGATGCACCCCTTCCGCGACGATCCGAGCATCATGCGCTTCCCGAAATACAAGGAGAAGGCCTACGAGTTCATCGTCTCGCCGGAGGTGCCGGGCGGCGTGTACCGGCTGGCCTCGAGCACGCCCGATCCGGCCACCGGGAAAGTGATCCTGGCCGAGACGGTGACCTTTTCGCATGTCGGAGGACAGAAGTGAGCCGCATGCACCCCTCCCCTTCCCTGCTCGCTGCGGCACTGCTGGCGTTGGCGGCACCCGCGCACGCCGCACCGGCGGGCTACCCGACCGAGGCGCTCGCCGAGTACGTCATGGGCTGCATGGCCTCGAACGGCGATACGCCGGAAGCGCTCCGCCGCTGCTCCTGCTCGATCGACCACATCGCCGACAAGGTGACCTACGACGACTACGTCAAGGCCGAGACGGTCCTCCGCATGCAGCAGGTCCCGGGCGGCGACGGTCGCGCCACGATGTTCCGCAACTCGCCCTGGGCGTCGGCCATGGTCGACAAGGTCCGCAACGCCCAGGCGGAAGCGGAGACCACGTGCTTCGGCGGGAGCCGCTAGCGTCCCGGCGACGCGCCGCCGTTCCGGTCTTTTGGGCTTTGTCGATTGGGGAAGCAGCCGAACGGCGTTGGGCGTGTTTCTGTAATTCCGTAATAGCGCGGTTCTGGTTTGCAACGTGGCTGGTCGGTGATCGCTGTCGATTCGTGGATGTCGAGGCAGCCCTCCCGACGCCGGCGGCGCTTGGACCGCTCGGCTTAGAAGCGAACATCCGGACTGCTGCCAAGGCTCCATACGGCGGCAGAGACCGATAGGCGGCTCTATCTGACGCGGTGCCCGGCGGCTGCTTGGTTGGGTTCGCACCCGCCATGAGCCTGAGTATCTGTGTTCGCTGACGACGCGACGATGCTGACCCAGCGCCCGAATGGCCGCCAGCGGTCTCGGTGCGGCACCGAGTTCGGTTGCCAGTCCCTGGATCAGGACGACGGCCAGGCCCCGGTCACGATGACTGTAGGTCGTGCCGGACTTGCCGTCCCGGCCGCCACGAGCGCATCCCTTTTCGGTCCCCGGGCGCTGTGCTGTCCTTGATAGCCGTCCCGGGCCGTGTCCCCGGAGTTGGTGTAGGAGCGCCGGTTCTCGGCAGGGCCCCAGGGTTGATGAGGCGGTCACGGCGGACAGCCTGCAGACGGGGTTATCGCTCAGGGCGGCGGGCGACTCCGGGCTCATGCAGCGACGGCTGACGGCCCACTCGTTGCACTGCTCCAGCATGAGCGCGCCGACCAGGCGCACCACCGAGCGGTCGTGCGAAAGAATGCCGATACGTCGGCCCGCGGTTTGATCTCGCCGTTGCGACGTTCGAGCGGGTTGGTCGATGTGATCTGCGGCCAGTCCTCGCTCAGGAACGTCATGTAGGCGAGCACGTCATCGCGAGCACCGTCCATCAACTAGGCGAGATTGGAAAAGCGCCCGCGCAGGGCATCGGCCACCTGCCGCCATTGCGCGTGGGCGGCCTCGGCGGCGTCCAGGGCGAAGATCGTCTTCACCATGGCGATGCCAGCCGGACGCGGCCTGGGCGGCACGTGGGCCAGCGCATTCCTGAGCCAGTGCACACGGCACCTCTGATGGTTGGCGCTGAACAGCTTCGCCGCGGCCGCCCGCAGCGCCTTGTGGTCGTCGGTGACGACGAGCTTCACGCCACGCAGCCCCCTCAGTCGGCCAGATATCGCAGGAACGACTTCCAGAACGGCTCGGCTTGCGATGCGCCAATGGCGACGCCGAGCGCCTCGCGGCGTCCGTCCGTGTTCACGCCAACGGCAACTATCGCGCCCAGAGACACGATCCGGCCGGCCGAGCGAACCTTCAGGTGGGTCGCATCGATCCACAGTTACGGCCGCGGCCTGTCAGCCCCCGCGGGACTGCCCGGGTCAACCCTTCGATCGTTCGAGACAGGAGGGCATTGACCCGCTCGTCGATTTCCCCGCACAGCCGGCTGACCTGAGAAGGTGGTTGAGGGCCTGCGTTGGTGAACAGCGGCGCTGTTCACCGGTGCACGCAGGCTTCCTGAATCGACCGAGGTGAGCGCCTTCCCCGCCCTCGGGCTTTGCCCAATCCCCCGGAGATGGGGTGGACGGCCCTTGACGGCGTCGCTGTGCCAGAGTGCGGGCCGTTGAGACCCATGCGGAAGGGATCGTCGGCGATGAGCGTCACCATGATCGGCCTCGACACTGCCAAGGCCGTGTTTCACGTGCACGGCATAGACGAGGCCGGTAAGGCCCTGGTCAGGCGCAAGCTCCGCCGCCAGGAGGTGATCGGGTTCTTCGAGGCGCAGCCCACGTGCACGGTGGTGCTGGAGACGTGTGGGGCTGCGCACCACTGGGGGCGTGTTCTGACCGGTCTGGGCCACACGGTGAAGTTGATCGCACCCGAGGCGGTCCGACCGTTCGTGAAGCGCGGTCGCAAGAACGACGCGGTCGACGCAGCAGCGCTGTGCGAGGCTGCCCGCCGCCCGGAGGTGAAGTTCGTGCCGGTGAAGGGCCTGGAACAGCAGGCCATGCTGGCGCTGCACGCGGCCCGCGCGCTGCTGGTCAAGCAGCAGACTATGCTGGCCAACGCGCTGCGGAGCCTCGTGGCCGAGTTCGGCGTGGTGGCACCTCTGGGCTTGGGCAAGTTGGGCGACCTGGTGGCCCAGGTGGAGGCGAGCCTGCCGGGAGCGGCGCGGCAAGCTCTAAGCGTGCTGCAAAGGCAGTTCCATGCGGCCGGCAGCGCCGCCGCAGAGCTGGAGGCTTCGGTCGTGGCGCACGCCCGGCAGGACGGGACGGCACGAAGGCTGGCGACGATCCCGGGTGTCGGCCCGATCACGGCCTCGCTGATCGCAGCGACGGTCGTGGATGCAAGCCTGTTCAAGAGCGCCCGCTGCTTCGCCGCCTGGCTCGGCCTCGTACCACGCCAGCACTCCACGGGCGGCAAGCCACGCCTGGGCCGCATCACCAAGGCAGGCAACGAGCAGATCCGTACGCTCCTGGTGCTCGGTGCCACCTCGATGGTGCGCCGCGCCGGGCAATGGAACAGCGCAGCCGGCGCCTGGGTCAGAGGCGTCCTCGCCCGTCGGCCGGCACGGCTGGCCACCGTGGCTCTGGCCAACAAGATGGCGCGCATCGTCTGGGCCTTGATGGCTCACGAGGAGGACTATCGTTCGTTCAGGCATCTTCCGGCTGCGGTGGCATGAACGGCATGTTCGCCATAGCCCGTGACCCATCCGAGCGCGAGCTCGGCTGAACCGGCGGGAGGCATCGTTCCGCGTGATGGAAGGCTGCCGATCAGGGCAGTTCAGGCAAGGCCGCGTCTTCCCTCGCGCCGTGAGCGCGTCCCGGAGATTGGCGCCTGACACGCAAGCGCACACCCATCATGGCCTTGCGGCCGCGACCGCACCCATACAGGCCGGACATAAGGGCGCGCCCGACCGGATTCCCTTCCATCGTCGAACGATCCATCCAGCTGCGAATGAGCCGCTACGCCATCCCGACACAAAGACCCTTGCACCTCCCGGCCGTCCACATAAGGGATGTCAGCAAAGCTGACAGGCGGCGTGGCTGAAGGAATGAGGGCAGATCGGAGGCCTTCGGCAGATTTGTGATGGCAAAGTCGATTCGCCCGGCCTGCGTCTCCCGTCGAGAGCGCCGATCTCGACCTCTAGCGATAGCCGTCCCACTGCGTCAGCCGGTCCGGACTGCGGGTCCCCCGCCGGTGCTCCCGTCCTGCCCTCGACCTCCAGCTCCCTCATGCGCGCCGCCGCAAAGTCCGGAAGCTCACGAACGAGATCACTGTCCCCACCCTTCTCGGTCAGGTCGATCAGAGGAATCCTGTCGTCGGTCATGGTCGTCTCCCGCTTCAGGCTCGGCTCCGCAATTGAACCCTAGTCGAAGACCGGCGGTGACCATCTCAGCGGCAGTCCGCTCCTAGACCAACTCTCGGCACACGACCCCGGCCCGTAGAGGAAGATTTCGCCGAACTTGGACTCTGAGGCCCGGTGCGGGGAGGCGAAAGCGCATGTCCAGACTCACGTCCGCGCCCGCGGGATGTGCAACTGGGCTGCAGTCTACCTTGAGCGGCGGCACCGGCCATCCGTTGCAGGGCGGACGTGACCGAGCAGCTTCCCATGCGACTGGAGGCGAACGTCGCCGGGCCGTTACGCTGATGCCGGATCAGTTCCTCCACCGTCCCCCCCTGCCCCGCGGACCGGCCTGATCGTCCCAGCCACGGCTACCGCCAGGCTGCCTGCAGCCGGTCCCGATCCACTCCGTCTTCCAGGTCCGGCGGCCAGAACGGCAAACCGTTCTCAACGGAAGCCTGGGGCGACTGTTGGCAGGAGTTTGTGGGGCGTCAGGGACCGGCAACACGCGGCTTCTCCCATGAGGCTGTGTTTGTGATCGATGTCACCCTCGAAGCGTGCCTCCTCGTGCTCGCGACCGCCGGTGTCGTGATCCTCAGGACGTCGATGAATGGATAGCGCGGTGCCAGTGAGCGAGCGATCGCTGCTGGCACTTGGTTCAGGAGATAGGGGCCCCTCCCCTCTCCCGGTTTAACAATCGAGCTGGGTCGGACAGCTAGCGTCCGCGCCCGCTCGGCTCGGGCTATGGTCGTGCGGCCACGTTTGCAGAAAACTGCCTAAGCGTATTGCCGTGTGCGTAGACCTGTGCGGTCGAGGCCTCCAGAAAGAACGAAGGAGCGTGAACGCGTGTTCCGGTGAAAACGGAAATACAGAAATAGCATGATCGTAGCTGTGCTGAATCAGAAGGGCGGCGTCGGCAAGACGACCCTGGCCCTGCACTTGGCGGCCGCCCTCGTCGAGCGCGGCGGCAAGGTGCTCGTCATCGACGCCGATCCACAAGGTTCGGCCCTGGACTGGGCCGCGGCCCGGCCAGGCGAGCCACTTTTCCCTGTGATCGGCCTGCCGCGCCCGAACCTGCACAAGGAGGTTCCCCGGCATGCAACTGGCTACGACTGGGTGATCATCGACGGCCCGCCGCGGGTCAACGAGTTGGCCCGCTCCGCACTCCTGGCGGCCGATCTCGTCGTCGTACCGGTACAGCCTTCCCCCTACGACGTCTGGGCCGCGCGCGAGATCGTCTCGTTGGTCAAGGAGGCCGCCGTTTTCAAAGAAACACAGATCGCAAGATTTGCGGTGAACCGGAAAATCACCAACACGGCGATCGGGCGCGACGTGTTCGATGCACTCGCCGAGTTCGAGATTCCGGTGCTGCGCAACGTGATCTCGCAGCGCGTGGCCTTTGCGGAGTCGGCAGCACGCGGTGCCACCGTGCTGGAACACGATCCCGAGGGCCCGGCAGCGCGCGAAGTTCGGGCTGTCGCCCAGGAATTGGTGGAACTCATGGCAGGAGAAGCGGCATGAGGAAGAAGGTGTCGTTCGGCGTCGTGCCGAAGACGCAGCAGACTCCGGATCCCGACGCCTGGGTCGAGCGCCGGGTCGAGAGCGAGCCTCTGAAGCGGCTCACGATCGACATTCCGAAGGGCCTCCACGCCCGCATCAAGAGCCAGTGCGCCCTCCGTGGCACCAAGATGGTCGAGGAGATCCGCATGCTGCTCGAAGAAGCCTATCCAGAAAGCTAGTGTTTCCGTGAACACGGAAAGCCGGTGAATCGTTATTCTGGGGTTCGGTGCTGCCGTTGCCGAGCTGCCTTGACGTGTGGCTGCAGCCGGAGATGGCCGACTTGAGGGAAAACGGAAACACGTAGCTCTGTGTTTGCGGAAGCCATGCGGGTTCCACGGATACGGTCGTCAGAACTAAAATGTCGCAAAGCACAGCAGTACCAGAACCTTGTTGATGAAATAAAGAAACCCGTGCTTACGGAGTTATGCCTTGGATTGTCACGGATAGCGGCCGATTGTTCGAGAGGATGTAGAGGCATCTGCTGCGGCTCGATCGAAGTGTAAACACAGAAAAGCGGGAATGTGCGTCCGCTGATTTCCGGACGGAATTTGAGGTTCGGGTGGACGCATTAGGAAACCCGCAAGCGTTTCTATGTGGCAGCGACACAGAAAAAAGGAAAAGCTGGAGCACAGATACCAGCCTATACGGCGGGACGCGCATGTCGGCCAATTGGCCTAAAGAACCGCAAACTGCTGGGGCCTCATTGGGATCGAAGATGGAGCAGAAGCCGGGAAGGACGTGCATCTGACGCGCTAACTCCACGAGGGAACACGGGTGTAAACTGCGAGCACGCCGGATCGACGCGGAAGTGCGTCGCGAAGATCGGGCCTGAGAGCTTGAGCAAAGACCACAACAGTGCTGAGCCGCTGAGACGCACGATGGTGGGATGTGCCGTTCAGGGTCAGCATGAGACTTAGGTCACCCGGAAGGTCGTTAACACAGAAAAGCGCACTTAGAGAAAGACGGATCTGATGAATCTTACATCGAGGATAGTGACGCTCTCGGCGCGGATTGCTCAGCCCGCGACGTTAGGGATACTCTGGGGGTCGGCATGCGGAGAGGCGAACCCGAAGCCTCGCCGAGGGGCGAACGGACGCTGAAGGCTGCTCGATCGAGCATATGGGACGCGCGCCGCTTCCAAGACAAGATTACTGCTTTTCTGCAAATCTTGAGGGGCCCCTCGGGCCTTGGCGTCTGCGCAACTTTCTAAGCCGCTGCTCGTAGGCTGCGGTGCCGACAGGGTCATCACGTCCAACCGGGCGGTAGCTCGGTTTCGAGCTGTGAACGAGTGACGAATGGCGTCGAGGCAGTAGGTGCGCTTCGGACCGCCGAGGGATTGCTTCGTGCCGGACAGCACGGTCGAGACTTGCTCGCGGTATCGAAGGCCTGGGGAGCGACCGCAAGTTGGTGGCAACTTGCGGGAGGGATGGTTGGCGCGTGACGGCATCCGTGGGATGTGCAGAAGGCCGTGCCTAAGCGCCGTGGTGGGTACCCTGTACAGTCCGGCGGGTATCTGCGTCGTCGGCGTTCTCCCAGGAGTGGACGCACCCACGAGGCCGTGCCGGAAGCCCTCAGGAGATTCCCTGGAGGAATCGACCGTATTTACAGAAAAGGGGGCCAGCAAAAACACTGAACGGCTGAAAGCAGCTATCAAGGAAGCACAGAAATGAGGGTCAGGACCGGTTGAGGCGGTAGCCTGAAACTCACGGTACATGGTCAGCGCGATCGCCCACCGGACGAAAAGGTTCGGGGGACGGTGCGGGGGAGGTCTCCGGCGCGCAGTTGCCGAAGCCTGGGATCGCGTCGAGCCGTCGGCGAGACGGTCCTTCAATTCGGCCCGCTGCGCCGCCGCTCCGTCCCGATCGCTGCGGCCCCTACGCCTCGGTGAGGAGGTCGCCCGAGAGGGCAGGGGCCTCGCGGCCGATGCGGCGGTAGATGAAGTCGGGGGCGGGGCCGGCCGTCTCCGCGCGGGCGAGCTCGAACAGGCTCTTGTGGAACGGGGACAGCTCGCAGGCGGGGTCGGCGTTGGCGGCGTCGCCGGTCAGCGCCATCGCCTGGCAGCGGCAGCCGCCGAAATCCTCCTCCTTATTCGGGCAGGTGCGGCAGGGCTCACGCATCCACTCGGTGCCGCGGAAGCGCTGGAAGGGCTCGCTCTCGCTCCAGATCCAGGCGAGGTCGCGCTCGCGCACGCTGGGGAAGGTGAGGTGCGAGATGGTCTCGGCGGCGTGGCAGGGGAGGACCCGGCCGGCCGGCGACACGTTCAGCACCGAGCGGCCCCAGCCGCCCATGCAGGGCTTTGGCCGCTTGGCCCAATAGTCCGGGATGACATAGTCGATGGTGAGCCGGCCCTTGGTCAGCGCGCGGTAGCGGTCGACAATGGCCGTAGCACTATCGAGCTGCAGGCGGGTCGGCATCAGGGCGGCACGGTTGCGCAGCGCCCAGCCATAGTACTGGACATGCGCCACCTCGATCCGGTGCGCGTCGAGCTCCAGCGCCAGCTCGATCATGCGCTCCAGCTCGTCGAGGTTCTGCCGGTGGACGACAGCGTTGATCGTCACCGGGAGCCCGGCGGCACGGATCAGGCGGCCGACGGCCAGCTTCTTCTCGTGGCCCTCGTAGCCGGCCACGCGGTTGGCGGTGGCGGCCGTCGCACCCTGGAGCGAGAGCTGGACGTGATCGAGGCCGGCGCGGCTCAGCGACTCGATGCGGGCCTCGTCGAGCAGCACGCCCGCGGTGATGAGGTTGGTGTAGAGGCCGAGCCCCGCGGCGTGGGCGACGAGGTCCTCCAGATCCTTGCGGATCGTCGGCTCGCCGCCCGAGAGATGCAGCTGGAGGACGCCCAGCGCCTCGGCCTCGGTGAAGACGCGGCGCCATTCCTCGGTCGCAAGCTCGGCCGAGGCGCGCTCCATCTGCAGCGGGTTCGAACAGTAGGGGCACTGCAGCGGGCAGCGGTGGGTCAGCTCGGCCAGAAGGCCCAGCGGCGGCTCGGTCCAGGGATCGCGGCGGGCACCCTGCTGATCAGCCATGGACACGGGCCTCGATGAAGCCTTGGGCGGCGAGATCGCCCAGGAGCCGCGTGACGTCGCCGGCGATCGCCTCGCGCGGCGCGTCGTATTCCGCCGCGAGGCCGTCGATCAGGTCGTGCAGCGTCGGCCGGTCGCCCAGCTTCTGGATGATTTCGACCGAGGTGGGGCAGGGGAAGAGGACGCGCTCGGGGGCGAGGAGCACCCAGCGGTCGCGCACTCGGTCGAAGCGCAGGCGCACCCAGCGGGGCAGGGCCACCTGCATCTCTTCCGTGAGGGCAGGGGAGGGGGCTTCGCTCACGCGGCGGCCCTCGTCTCGGCCTGCGGCACGAAGGCGTCCATCGGGATGCCGCCGCCCAGGACATAGGCGTGCTGCAGGGCGTCGAGCTGGGCCCAGAGCACGTCGCACTTGAAGATGAGGGCGCGGCAGACCTGCTGGCGCTTCTCGGCCGTGTCGGCGTGGCGGCGGACATAGTCGAGGGCGAAGCCGGCATCGCGCGGCGCCTGGTCGAGCCGGCGGCGGAAATAGGCCACCATCTCTTCGCTGACGAAGCTGTAGTTCTGCAGGAGGCCCGGGATGCGCTCCTCGTGGATCTTGGGCGCGAACAGCTCGGTCAGCGAGCTGGCGACGGCTTCGAGCAGGGTCTGGTCGCGGACGTAGCGGACGTAGGCGTCGACCGCGAACTTCGTCGCCGGGAGGATGCCCACCTCGCTCAGGACATAGGTGCGGTCCAGACCCAGCCCCTCGCAGAGGCGGAGCCAGCGCTCGATGCCGCCCTCCTGCTCGCCGAGGCCGTCATGGTCGAGCATGCGGACGAGCCACTCGCGGCGCAGCTCGCGGTCGGCACAGCGCGACATGAGTGCCGCGTCCTTCATCGGGATCCGGCTCTGGTAGTAGTAGCGGTTCAGCGCCCAGGCCTGGACCTGCCCGCGGTTCGCCTTGCCGCCGTGCAGCATGCGATGAAACGGGTGCAGGATGTGGTAGTGCTCGGCACCGATGCGGCGCAGTGCTGCCTCGAGGGCGTCGGCATCCTGAAGGTCGGCGTAGGTTGAAGCGCTCACAGGTTCAGCTCCATGCCATCATGGGCGACGTCCCAGCCGGCCCGGGTCAGCTCCGCGCGTTCGGGGCTGTCGGCCAGCAGGGCGGGGTTGGTGTTGTTGACGTGGATGAAGACGCGGCGGCCGACGGGGAGGTCGGCCAGTTGCGCGATGGCACCCTCGGGACCGCTCATGCTGATATGGCCCATCCGGGCGCCGGTCTTGGTGCCCACCCCCTGGACCAGCATCTCGTCGTCGCGCCAGAGCGTGCCGTCCATGAAGAGAAGGTCGGCCCCGCGCACGCGGCGGCGCACCTCGTCGGTGATCCGGGCACAGTTGGCGAGATACACCAGACGCCGTTCACCGGACGTGACCTCCAGGCCCAGCGTGTCGCCGTCGAGGGCCGCGGTATCGAGGGAGGTCGCACCGCCCTCCAGATAGAGCGGCAGCTTACCCGGCGCCAGGAACGGCTCGATCGCCATGCCGAGCGGGTGCCCCTTCACATCGGTCGGGTGGAAGCTCGCCCCGGTCTCGATCGGGCGGCGGTCGACCAGGTTGCGGGCGACGACGTCGAACACGGGATTGGCGTCCAGGATCTTCAGCACCCGCGGATGGGCGTAGACGACGAAGGGCGTGCCCTCGCGCAGGTGCAGGAGCCCGGCAATGGCGTCGATGTCCGCATTGGTCAGGACGATGGCCGCGATCGGGCTGGAGCGGAGGCCTGTCCGGGGGTGGAGGGCCGGGGTGGCCTCGATCTGCGCCCGGAGGTCCGGGCTCGCATTCACGACCAGCCAGCGCTCGCCGTCAGCACTCAGAGCGATCGACGCCTGGGTGGCGGATCGTGCTGTGGGATCGCCGACGCGGGCGCGCCTACAGGCTTCGCTGGCGGCGTTCCATTGCGGAAAACCGCCGCCGGCAGCGGCACCCAGCACACGAACCTGCATGGGCTGAGAGATCGATCTGCCGGCGGCGCGTCATCCAGTTCCGGCTCAGGCCTGAGCCGGCAGGTACATGGTCACTTCCATGCTCACCGGGGTCGTCTCGACCTTCGGAGCCTGCCACACCTTCTTCTGCATCGTTGGTTTCCCTTGCATGTGGACCAAGCCGGCGACGCGCCGACCGGAAGGATCTGGCATCCGCTGTGCGGTCCGGCGAGGTTTGGCTGCCATAAGCCCTGCCTATCCTGCAGTGCAGCAAAGCCCCGCCGGACCGGTGACCCACATTTGCTGGTCCACTGAAAAGCGGAAATCCTACTGACCGTCGCGGCCGACCCGCAGTCGGTAGACGGTGACGGGCCGGTGCTTGCCGCGCAGGCTCAAGGTGCCGACCAGCTCCATCGGGCGCGCCGGGCGCAGCCGCTCGGCGGTGGCGGCCGAGCACAGGATGCGGGTGGCACCCTCGCTCTCGTCCGCCAGTTCCAGGCTCTGCAGCCGCGAGGCCGTGTTGACCGTGTCGCCCACGGTGGTCATGGCGAGGTCGGAGCCGACGACGACGAAGCCCGTGACGAGCGCACCGCTGTGGACGCCGATGCGCATCCGGATCTGCGGCAGGCCGCGCATGCGGAAGCGGTCGTTCAGCTCGGTAAGCGCCGTGTGCATGGCCTCGGCCGCGTCCATCGCGGCATCGGCATGGTCGCGGGCGGCACCGGCCAGGAACACGGCCATTAGGCCATCGCCCATCAGCTTGTCGACGAAGCCGCCGTGCCGGCCGACCACGGCCGCCATGTCGCGCAGGAACTCGCCCACCCAGGTCATGAGACGCGCCGGGGCCATGCCCTCGGCGATGCCGGTGAATCCGGTGATGTCGACGAACAGCACGCTGCCGGTATCCAGCAGATGCGGGTCGTCGGCGGCCTCCAGGCCGAAGCTGCTCGTGTCAGTGGGGGGCAGGATCAGAGCCTGCAGATCCAAGGCGGACATGACACACGGGTTCCTTGCCCTTCGCCGTTCCATCGGGGTTGGTGGACTGGTGACGGGCCCGTGATAGGCGAGGAAGGTTTCAGTTCCTCACCCTGCGGCGTAACGAACGTGTCGTCGGATGATTCAGGCGTCGACGAGGTCGGGCGCTTCCGCCTCGGCATGCAGGAAGGGCGGGGCGGCGGCGACCTGCGGCAGCTGGATGGCGGCACCGGCCTCGCACAGCGCATCGAGGAAGGTGGCGCAGGGCTGCACGCGCAGATATTGCGGCGGGACCATCGCCACGATGGGTCGCTTCAGCCCCGGGGCCTGATACAGGCCGACGTCGAACAGCAGCCGGCCGCCGAGCTGGGTCGAGAGCAGCGGGACCAGCGCCACGCCGAGGCCCGCCTCGACCATGGCCAGCGCCACCTCGTAGGTCCGCACCTGGGCGACGACCTCGTGCCGCGGCAGCACGCGGCGGAACCAGGCCTCCATCCGCTGGGTGTGCGTGTTCCCGAAGTTGAACTGGATGACGCGGTTCAGGAGCCGGCGATCCGCTCCATCGAGATCGGACTCCACCTCGCGGACGCCGGCGAGATTTAGGCTCCGGGGCACCGCCAGCGCATAGCCGTCGGACATCACCTCGACGCGCTTGAACGAGACGCGGTCCGAGGCGACGGAGTGGGCCGAGAGCACCGCCATCTGGAGGTTACGGCCGTAGAGCTGCTCGATCGCCTCGCCTGGGGCGATCTCGTGCACGTCGATCTCGAGCTCGGGGATGTGGACCATCGCCCGCGCCCAGGCGGCGGGAATCAGCGAGCGTGCCATCGAGGCCAATGCACCCACGCTGATGCGGCCGCGCCGGCCGAGGCGGAACTCGGCGAGGCCGGCCTCTGCCTCGTCGACGCTGGCCAGGATGGCCTCCGCCTTCTGCAGCAGGAAACGGCCGGCATCGGTCAGCAGGAGCTGGTTGTTCACCCGGTCGAACAGGCGGCCGCCGAGGGACGATTCGAGCTTCGCGATCTGCTGGCTCAGCGAGGGCTGGGTCAGGCCCAGCTGCTTGGCGGCCCGGGTCAGCGAGGGACTGTGCGTGACCGCCCAGAAGATCCGCAGCTGGTGCAGCGTGATCATCGAATCGCTACTGGATGAAATCCGGCATGTCGGGAGGCGTGGCGTCGACGACCTCGAGGCCGGTCTTCGCCCAGCCGGTCACCCCCTCGGGAAACCAGTACACCCTGGTGTACCCGAGCTCGCTCAGCGCCCGCTTCGCCGCGTTCCACGACATCCAGCAGTTGGCGTCGCAGTAGAAGACGAGCGGCTTCGACTTGTCGCCGCCGGTCAGCTTCTCCAGCTCCTCGCGGAACCAGGTCGCGAACTCGGGCGACAGCTCGCCGTAGCCGACATTGGGCAGCCACACCGAGCCCGGGATCTCCTGGCGCTTCGGCGGCATCCAGAGCTGGTTGGGGTCGCGGTTCGCCGGCTTGCGGGGCTCGGGGAGGACGTCGACCAGCACCGGTTTGTCGCTCGCCAGCAGCTTCTGCAGGCCGGGCGCGTCCAGGACCGTGGCACCTTGCAGCGTGGCGGGTACGGGAGCCCGGTACTTGTCCATACGGTAGCTGGCAGGCTCGGGCACGGCACCGGAAGGACCGCCGGTATCGGCGGCGCCGGTGATGAGCCGGCCCTGCTCGTCCAGAAGCGGAACGCCGTAGTCCTTCAGGATGGTCGTGATCTTCGGCTGCAGCTTGCGGATCAGCGTGTTGATCTCGCGCTTCCAGTTGGGCTCGTTCGGACGGATGCCCATGGAGATGCGGAAATCCATCCGCAACCCGGCGCGCGGGTCGGAGGGCAAAGGCGTGATCTTGAGCGGTACCGACGCGTTCTTGGCGTAGTAGCCGCCGATGGGGCCCCACACGAGCGCCACGTCGATCCGGCCGGCGACCAGATCGTTGAGCATGTCCTTCGCCGGCTGCTCGACCCGCGTGTCCACCAGGAGATGGTAGGGCTGGATGTTCCCGGCCAAACCCCGACGGGCCAGGATGTCGGCGGGTGGCGTCCCGGCGACGAGGCCGATCCGGGCCAGCATGAAGTCGGGACTGTCGAGATCAGCGAAGCGGTCACCGTCCGCATCGCGCGTGATCATCACGTAGCTCGACCGGTAGTACGGATTCGTGTTCTGCACGAGCTCGTCGGCGGCGACCACGCCCATGATGAGGTCGCACTTGTCGGCGCGAAGGGTGTTGCGGACCATCCCGATGGTGTTCGGGTACCAGACATACTCGACCGGTACCGCCAACTCGTCCGCCATCAGCTTGGCGATGGCGTTCTCGAACCCTTCACCCGCCTCGTTCGAGAACGGCATGTTGGCCGGATCGGCGCAGACGCGCAGCGCCGTTCGGTCGACGAGCTCGCCCAGATCGTTCTGCGCGGCGAAGGCGGAACCAGCCAGGCCCGCTGTCAGACCGATGGCGAGTGAAAGAGCGAGGCCCCGACGAGCGTGCGTCACTGCTTCTGAGGCCGACCCCGGCCGATGGCGCCGTCCGAGCGAGCCTTCAGGTAGGCGTAGATGTCGTCGATGTACATCGCGACGTCCATCGTGTTGCCGAACGACGGCATGACCTTGTCGTTGCCGTTCGTCAGGTTCTGGCGGCCGTTGATGACGACCTCGGTGAACTGCTCGTAGCTGAGCCTCTTCAGCGAATCGACGAGGGCCGGGGCGTAGGAGCTGCCGAGACCGTCAGGGCCATGGCACACGTGGCAGGCCGAGGCGTAGCGGCGATAGCCGTTATACGTTCCCTGATCGACCTTTCCGTCGACAACGGAGTAGGGCTTCTCGTCGTCCGCATGAACCGGAAGTGGAGCCGCGATCGCAGCGCCCAGCAAACCTGCCAGACAAGCAATCACGGTAGACGATCGAGCCATTCTAGCCTCCTATGGTTTCTTGGCCACCAAGTCAGTCGCCGACGCGTGCGGTAGGCTTCTGCCGAACCACGTCCGCAAGCGCAACGCTTTCGAATCCTTCACTCACCTTTACCGGTGCTCGCGACGAAGCCTCGGGCAGGGTTGTACCCGAACAGTGCGGTACCCAGGAACAGCACAGTCCACATGACGGTCCACAAGAACGACTGCATGTCCAACTGGCCATAAAGCGCAAAACGGATCAGCTCCACACCGTGACTGAAGGGATTTGCCGAGCTGATCTTGTAGAGCAGCAGCGAGCTCTCGCGCATGCGCCAGAGCGGATAGAGTGCTGAACTTGCGAAGAACATCGGGAAGATCACAAAGTTCATCACGCCGGCGAAGTTCTCGAGCTGACGTATGAGCGATGACAACAGCAGGCCGAGGGCGCCGAACATCAGCCCGCTCAGCAGGAGGGCCGGGAACACGGTGAGGTAACCCATCAGCGGTGGGCGCACGTCCCAGAACCACGCGATGGCCAGGAAGACGTAGACCTGCAGGCAGGCGACGAGCGTGCTCGCCACGAGCTTGCTGGCGAGCAGGAAGGAGCGCGGCAGCGGGCTGACGAGCAGCACGCGCATCGAGCCCATCTCGCGATCGTAGACCATGCTGAGGCTCGACTGCATCCCGCTGAACAGCAGGATCATCCCGCACAGGCCGGGCGTGATGTAGACCTCGTAGAGGATGTAGGTCTGGTAGGGCGGCTGGATCGAGACGCCCAGCACCGAGCGGAAGCCGGCGGCGAAGATGAAGAGCCAGACCAGCGGCCGGACGAGTGCGGCAAAGAACCGCTCCCGCTGCTGCCAGAAGCGCAGAAGTTCGCGGCCGAGGATGCCGCGGAAGCACAAGATCCAGGGATTGGCGTTCATGCGAAAGGCTCGGGCTTGGCGAAGATCGTCGATGCCGCCCAGTCCTCGGCCAGGAGACGGGCGCGAAACGCGGCGATGGTGCCCGGGTCCCGCCGTTCGGCGGGCGACAGCTCGACCGGGCGCAGGGCCAAGAGACGACCGGGCGAGGCCGAGAGGAAGAGGAGATGGTCGGCCAGCATGATCGCCTCGTCGAGGGCATGGGTGACGAAGAGGGCCGCCGCGCGGTAGGCGGCGAGCAGGTCCAGCAGCAGCAGCCGCAGGCGCTGGGCCGTCGGCTCGTCGAGCGAGACGAACGGCTCGTCCAGAAAGAGCAGCGTCGGTCGCAGCACGAAGGCGCGGGCCAGGGCGGCACGCCTCGCCATGCCGAGCGAGAGGCGCGAGGCGTAGACCTTCCGCGCACCGTCGAGCTCGACCTCGTGCAGCGCCTTGTCGATGCGGGCACCGGCGTCGGAAACGCCGTGGAGGACGAACTCCAGGTTCTGCTCGACGCTGCGCCACGGCAGCAGGCGAGGCTCCTGAAAGACGTAGGCGAGGCGCGTGTCGGGAGACACGGCACGCCGTCCCTCGAACTCGGGGTCGAGACCGGCTGCGATGTTGAGGAGGCTGGTCTTGCCGCAGCCCGAAGGGCCGATGATGGCCAGCGTGCGACCGGGGTCGACGGCAAGGGAGACCTCGCCCAGCGCCCGCTTGGCCGGGGCCCCTGCCACCGCCGGAAACCACTTGGCCAGCACGTCGAGACTCAGCGTCGCCATCGGCTCAGCCGGCGCTCGACAGGGAGGAGAACGCCCCACTCGATCGTCTGCACGATGACGATGAAGGCCAGCGCATAGGCGAGGATGCCGGCGACGTCGAAGAGCTGGAAATAGGTCCCGATCATGAAGCCGACGCCGTTCGAGCGGCCGAGCAGTTCGACGACGAGGACGATCTTCCAAATCAGCGCCAGGCCGGAACGGGCCGAGGCCAGCAGGTAGGGATGGAGCTGGGGCAGGACGACGTCGCGCAGTACGTACCAGCGGGGCGCGTTGAAGACGCGCGCCATCTCCAGAAGGCCGCCGTCGATGGCCCGCGAGCCTTCCCGGATGGTGACGACGACGTTCGGGATCTTGTTGAGCGCAACGGCCGTGACGGCGGCGGCCTCGGTCAGGCCGATCCAGATGTAGCAGAGAACGATCGTCACGAGGGCTGGCAGGTTGAGGAAGAAGACGAGCCAGGGATGGGCCAGGGCGTCGACCCGGCGCATGCGGCCGAGCAGGATGCCGAGCGCCGTGCCGATGCTCATGGCGAGCACGAAGCTCCCCAGCACCCGGAGCAGGGTCACACCCAGATTGTAGGGCAGCTCGCCGGACCTCGTCTCGGCGATGGCGGTCGCGAGTACCAGGCCCGGACCCGGCAGCAAGCGCTCGTTGCCGGCGAGGATTGCCGCCGCTTCCCAGCACAGGACGAGTGCCGCCAGCGAGGCCAGCGGCACCAGGGCACGGCTGGCGGCGAGCCTCAGTCCGCCCAGCGGCGGGGCACAAGCGACGGCTGAATTGGCCAAGGTCTCGTCAGAAGGTCAGCTTGGGCCAGAAGGTTCCGGGAGCGATCTCCTTCCCCGGACCGACCAGCTCCTCGCCGCCCAGCTTTTCCAGCACCGTGTAGAGCTGGGCCGCCTGACCCTGCTGCTCGGGGCCCCAATGCTGGACGATGCCCTCGCGGTAGCGGCGCATGAAGGCCGCCAGCACGGCATCGTTCTCGGCCCGGGTGACCTCCCGCAGGCGCTGCCACTCGGCATCGTCGGTGAGCAGGATCTGCTTCGCCGCGCGCGAGGAGCGGGCGAAGGCCTCGACGAGAGGCGTGCTCGAATCGGCAAAGGCCTGCTTGAAGACGTATCCCAGCTGCGGAACCGAGGGCGGCACCCCGAACGCTTCCTGCACGTCGGTGACCCCGATCAGCCGGCGATACCCCTCGGCCTCCAGCCGCGCGCAGAAGTGCCAGTAGTTGAGCACCGCATCCAGCTCGCCGGACTTGATTTTCTCGGTCAGCAGCGGCGGTGCGCCGTAGACGATCTCGGCCTCGTTCGCGATGTCGACGCCGCCTTTGTCCTTGGCGTAGGCCTGGAGCAGGATCCAGCCCTTGTCGATCTTGCCGCCGGAAACACCGATCTTCTTGCCCTTGAGGCCCGCGAGGTCGGCAGGACCGTCGGCCTTCACCATCAAGGCACCGACGCTGCTCGAATAGGGGATGAAGGTCAGCTCGGTGCCGGACGAGCGCTGGCGCGAGACCCAGAGCCAGTCCTCGACGATGGCGTTCACGCCGTCGCCCATCAGCGCCACGTCGGCGGCGTCGTTGCCGCCGAAGGCCTGCACGTCGAGCGTGTAGCCCTCCTTCTCGTCGAGCTTGTGGAACTTGATGACGTCCAGCTCCCAGTTCACCGTGCCGAACTTCAGCACGCCGACCTTCATCGTGCCGAGATCGGCGCGGGCCGGCCGCGCCAGCGCGGGCACGAGTGCGGTGAGGGCGGAAGCGACGAGGAGCTGACGGCGCCGCATGGCGGGGCCTCCCAAAGGCAAGTCGGTCGTTTTCCGGCTAGCTAGACCCTGGGAGGCGTGGCGGCAACCTTCGCCGGCGGCGCGCTCAGGCCGAGGGCGCGACAAAGTTCCGAAGGAGGTCGTGGCCGTGCTGGGTCAGGACGGCCTCGGGGTGGAACTGCACGCCGTAGACCCGGTGCTCGCGATGGGCGAGGGCCATGATCTCGCCCTCCTCGCTCCGTGCTGTGACCCGCAGGCAGGCGGGCAGGCCCTCGTCGCGCACGATGAGCGAGTGGTACCGGGTGACGGTGAGAGGGGAGGGCAGTCGCTCGAAAACGTCGCTGCCCGCGTGGGTCACGTCCGAGGTCTTGCCGTGCATCGGCCGCCGTGCCCGGTCGACGGTGCCGCCGAAGACCTGCCCGATGCACTGGTGGCCGAGGCAGACGCCGAGGATGGGGACGCTGGGCGCGAACCGCTCGATGACGGCGTTGCTGATCCCGGCCTCCAGCGGCGTGCAGGGACCCGGCGAGACGATGATGTGGCTGGGGGCGAGAGCCGCGATGTCGTCGAGCCCGATCGCGTCGTTGCGCACGACCATGCGCGGGAAGCCCAGCTCGCTGACATAGCGGGCGAGGTTCCAGACGAAGCTGTCATAGTTGTCGATCAGGAGGATCACGGCCGCAGCGCCTCCATCAGCGCCCGGGCCTTGGTCAGCGTCTCCTCGTACTCGGCGGCCGGTTCGCTGTCGGCGACGATGCCGCCGCCGGCCTGGAATGTCACCCGGCCGTCCTTGATGGCGTAGGTGCGGATGGTGATGCTCGTGTCCATCCACCCGTCGAAGCCGAGCCAGCCGACCGAGCCGCAATAGGGACCGCGGCGCGTCGGCTCCAGCTCGGCGATGATCTCCATCGCCCGGATCTTGGGGGCACCCGTGATCGAGCCGCCGGGGAAGGTGGCGCGCAGCAGGTCGACCGCGTCGACACCGGACTTCAGCTCGCCGGTCACCATCGAGACCAGATGGTGGACGGTGGCGAAGCTGTGCAGCGCGCAGACCTCGGGTGTCAGCACGCTGTGGTCGCGGCAGACCCGGGAGAGATCGTTGCGCAGCAGGTCGACGATCATGACGTTCTCGGCCCGGTCCTTCACGCTCGCCTGCAACTCCTCGGCGAGGCGGCGGTCCTCCTCGGGCGTGCGTCCGCGCGGCCTCGTCCCCTTGATCGGGCGCGTCTCGACCTTGCCGTCCGCCAAGGCGAGGAACCGCTCGGGCGAGGCCGAGGCGACGACGGTGCCGCCGCAGTCGAGATAGGCGGCGAAGGGGGCTGGGTTCCTCGCTCTGAGGTGCCGGTAGAGATCGAACGGCGCCAGGCCCGGCGGCAGGTCGGCGACGAAGCGCTGCGAAAGGTTCGCCTGGAAGATGTCGCCGGCCAGGATGTACTCGATGACCTGCGCGACCGCCGCCTCGTAGGCCGGCCGGGCGAAGTTCGAGGCGATCGCGGTGTCGCCGGTAATCGCCGCGGGCGGCGCCAAAGGCGGGGCCTCGGCCAGGCGCTTCTGCAGCGAATCCGCCCGAGCCCGGCGGCGGTGCATGTTGGGCAGCGGTGCCGTCTCGGGAAAACCGCTGGAGAGGATCCAGGCGCGTTTCTCCAGCACGTCGAAGGCGGCGACCGCGTCGTAGAAGCCGAGTGCCAGGTCGGCGAAGGCCATGTCGTCGCCGGCGGGGTAGGGCAGCCGCTCCAGATGATGGCAGAGGTCGTAGCCGAGCCAGCCCATGGCGCCGGTCTGGAAGGGCGGCAGGCCCGGCTCGTGTGCCGCCCGGTAGTGGCGCATCGCCCGCTGCAGCACGGCGAAGGGATCGCCCGTGAAGCTGCGCCCCAGGCTCTCGATGCGCCCGTCCTTGCTGGTCAGCGTCGCGAAGGGATCGGCCGCGACGTAGCTCCAGCGCCCCAGCACGGGGTCGGCGCGGGCACTGTCGAGCAGCATCGGCCAGGGGAGGTCGGCAATGGCGGCGAACGCCGCGAGCGGGTCGACCCACGGAATCTCGCGGGCCAGAACGGTGACGGACATGGAAATCTCGACCTCCTGGCCGGCAGATAGCACCCTGCAAGGGGAGGCGGCGAGGGAGAGGCCGGATGCGGATCATCGTCTACAGCGCGCGTGCGTACGATCGCGACGTAATGCGGGAGGCCAATGCGGGCCTCGGGCACGAGCTCGTCTTCGTCGAGGACCAGCTCACCCCCGACACGGTGCGGATCGTCGAGGGCGGAGCCGGGGTCAGCGTCTTCGTCAACGACGCGGTCGACGCGCGCATGTTGGAGATGCTGGCCGAGCGGGGGACGCGCATCCTCGTCACCCGCAGCATGGGCGTGAACCACATCGACAAGGCGGCGGCCACACTGCTCGGCATCGAGGTGCATAATGTGCCGGCCTACTCGCCGAACTCGGTCTCGGAGTTCACCGTCGGCCTGATCCTGACGCTGACCCGCAAGATCCACCGCGCCTATGTCCGCTGCCGCGACCAGGATTTCGGCCTCACCGGCCTCGTCGGCGTGCAGCTGTCGGACCGCACCGTGGGCGTGGTCGGCGCCGGGCAGATCGGCGGTCTGGTGTTGAAAGCGCTGAGCGGCTTCGGCTGCCGTCTCGTCTATTTCGACCAGATGGACCGGCCGGAACTGGAGGGGATCGCTAAGCGAGTAGATATCGGAACTTTGGCGCGCGAGTCCGACATCATCAGCTTCCACGTGCCGCTGACACCGGACACGCACCACCTCGTCAACGCGCAGACGGTGCCGTTCCTGAAGCGCGGTGTGATGCTCGTGAACACGGGTCGCGGTGCCCTGATCGACTCGACCGCTCTCATCGAAGGTCTGAAAGCCGGGCACATCGCGGGTGCAGCTTTGGACGTCTACGAGGACGAGGCCGGCGTCTTCTACACCGACCGGTCGGAGCAGCCGCTGCAGGACGACGTGCTGGCGCGCCTGATGTCGTTCCCCAACGTCATCGTCACCTCGCACATGGCCTACCTCACCGACCATGCGCTGCGCGACATCGCCGACACGACGCTTCGTGCCTTCACGGCATTCGAGAAGAAGGTAGCTTGAGTCCGTAACGAGGAAGGGCAGCAGCATGCGCATCGAACTGACCGGCCGCACGGCCATCGTCTCGGGCTCCACCGCCGGCATCGGCTTCGCCATCGCGAAGGGCCTCGCCGAGACGGGTGCCACCGTGATCGTCAACGGCCGCACCCAGGGCCGGGTCGACTCGGCCGTGGCGCAGATCAAGGGCGAGGTGCACGGCGCCCATGTCCGGGGTGTGGCGGCCGATCTCGGCACGGCGGAAGGTGCGGACAAGCTGCTGGCGGCCGTCCCCACCTGCGACGTGCTCGTGAACAATCTCGGCATCTTCGAGCCGAAGCCCTTCTTCGAGATCCCCGATGCCGACTGGGTCCGCTTCTTCGAGGTGAACGTGCTGAGCGGCGTGCGGCTGGCGCGGCTCTACGGCAAGGGTATGGTCGAGCGCGGCTGGGGCCGCATCGTCTTCATCTCGTCGGAGTCGGGCGTGCAGATCCCGGCCGAGATGGTCCACTACGGCATGTCGAAGACGGCGCAGCTGGCCGTCGCCCGCGGCCTCGCCGAGTCGCTTTCCGGCACCGGCGTCACCGTCAACTCGGTGCTGCCCGGCCCGACGCGCTCGGAAGGTGTCGGCACCTTCGTCGACGACCTCGCGAAGAGCCAGGGCAAGAGTGCCGAGGAGGTCGAGACCGACTTCTTCAAGACCATGCGGCCGAGCTCCCTCATCCGCCGCTTCGCCACCGTCGAGGAGGTGGCCAACATGGTCGTTTATGTCTGCTCCCCCCAGGCCTCGGCGACGACAGGTGCTTCCCTCCGCGTCGACGGCGGGGTGGTGCGGTCGATCATCTAACGGCAAAACACCCAAGCTCTACCCCGAAGATAGCAGTATGCCCAAGTTATTTGGCGATCAATCTATCGCCAATCAGTTATTGGGCGTATTGGCCCAATGCAGGGTGACGAATGAAGAAGGCAAGGAGGTTTTCGAGGCTTTTGCATTCACAAATATACTCTCTACTCTGTCTAGTTTTGCTTCTTTTCCTGACAACCTATCCGATCTTTCCGGCAGAGAAATACTTAGCAGAGCCATAGTAGCTGTACCAAATAACACTGATTTAAATGTTGAAAATGTGTCGAAACATTTCTACCTTGAGTTAGCGGCCCGGAATAGAATGCCTCCGGAGTGCTATCTATTGCGGATCGCCCTTTCTATTGCAATAAAGGACTATCTACCGAAGCGTTTTAGGGTAGGTGACGCAATTGTTTTCACAAAAGGCCATTCACTGATCTCTAAATTATCTCCTGAAGACTTACCTCCTCAGGCTCATTTACTGTACCAACAACAGAAGGAAATTGATAACGTTGTCGTCAAGGTCGAAGGAGATGATCAAAACGACTCGTTTATTAACGCAATCGATACAATAGATGTTGTTCGAGCAATTCTAAACTTGTGTATTAACCGAAAGAAAGCCATGCGTATACCGCTCGGGAGTCACACTCCAGTAAACGATTGCCGATTAGGTCCACTTTTTATTCTTTATAATCGAGAGGGGAAGACTATACAGTATTGGACAGATCGTCGGTTACAGGGAAGCCCTATTCAACGCATTGATCCGCCTATCGACCCTCAGGGAAACGTAATCATCGGAATGCTAAGAAGATTGTACCATCATGGCTGCTTTCAATACTTACGACGGGGGCTCCTCTTGTATGTAAGGGCGCTAGACAGCCCCGATTGGGATAATGCGTTTCTGGAGTGTTGGAGGGCGTTGGAGCACCTGACCCTTTGTAGTAACGTAAACGGGGGGGATGTGATCGAGCGATGTATGCTCACCCTCCCAGTTGATCCAATTCAAAAACTCGAGCTCGAACACCTCAGGCGTGTTCGTAACCGTTTGGTTCATCAGGCGGTGGACCCTCCTGGCAGTCAGACAGTGCTTTTTCAAATAAAACGATATGTAGAACTAATGTTAGTTTTCATAATGAAGAATCCGGATCGATTCAAGTCCGAGAAATGTATCGCCACTTACATGACGATGAAGCATGAAAAGACAGCGCTTCAGTCTCAGATCGAGGGATTCAGCCAAGGGCTATCTATGGCACGGTGGCGCATGAAGCTGCTTGAGAGTTAGTCTATGTGAGTTCGGGCTTTAGGCCATTGCCTGGATCCTCTCACGGTTTTCTTTTGGGCATAGTACGTAATTGTTTTCAAAAAATGCTATGGTTGGTTGAACTCTCTTGAAAAATCATTCGGCCCTGTCCGAGGCACGGTGCGCGCCCCGAGGGTTGTCTCGCGGCCGAAAGAGAAAGAGGTGAGAAGCTCGTCTTTCAGGCGCTCGGCGCGGCGCTCGATGTCGTGGCGGACGGAGTCGATCATCAGCTTGACCATGTCGAGATCGCCCTCGACCCGGCTGAGACGCCGGTCGAGCAGGGTGAGGGTGCGGCCGTGCTCGGTCTGGACGCCGGCCACGTCGCCCACGATCTCGGCCAGACGGTCCAGCTTCGCCTCGACCCGCTCCCAGGCCGCCTGCTGCCGCTCGTCGCCATTGCCCAGCATGCACCGCTCCACCGAATAGAGTGCCAGAATATAGGCCGGATAAATTCACGACTAGTGAATCGGCTGAGAAGCCGCCGCCGAGACCATCGCCCACGAGTCGGCGCGGCCTCCAGGACGCCCACCGCCATTCAGGTAGCAGCCAGTGAAAGGACATTGATCCTATCTCTAGGATCTGCTACCATCTTCCCATGTCGCGCCGCTCGCCCGCTGCACCCTACCCGACCCGGCCCGTGGTCTCAGGCCGCAAGGCCATGGCGATGCGCCGCGTCGCGGCAGGAGAGGACGCCGCGACCGCCGCTCGGGCCACGCGGCTGTCCGTCGAGGACGTGCGGACCATGCTGGCCGACGGCAGGGTCGGCCGGGTGCTGGCGACCTGGCGCGATCTGCTGGCGCTCGCCGACACGGTGCGGCTGCACCTCGTGCGCTTCCTCAGCATGTTCGTGGTGCTCGAAGCCGTCGAGGAACGCGAGCCCCGGGTTGCCGCATGGTTCTTTTCCGAGAGCCAGCGCGGCCGCGACCCGTTCGAGGTCCTGGCTCGTTCGGTGGTGCGCATGCTGACGCGCCGTCCGGCCGCCCCACCCGCGAGGACGCTGCCGCCGGCCCCGCGCGGCGAATGCGATCCCATGTCGGACGCCTACGCCGCGCGCGCCCGCCTGCGGGTCGTGGCGATGTTGCGCATGCGCGTGGTCGAGGAGATCGCCTCGCGCCGCGCCGACCTGCTCGAAGACCTCGGCCACGATCCCGCGAAGCCGGTGCCGGCTTCTCTCGACTGGGTTCCCGGTCTCGACCTTCCGCCGATGCAGGTCGATCCGGCCACGGCGCCGGTTCCCGAGCCGCGCGCCGGGCCGTAGAGGCCGACTGCAAGGCCTCTTCCTACCCCCGACCTCCAACCATGCCGTCCCTCTTCACCAGCCCCCGGCCAATCGAAGGCCGCCCGGGGCCGATGCCGATTCGGCATGCTTTCACCGCCGGAGCCCAAGGCCTGACAGGCCCTAGCCGCAGAGATCCTCCCACGCATCGAGCATCTGGCGATGCTCGGCCACGTCGTGGACACGGAAAAGCTGAATTCCTTGGGCGAGTCCCCACTGGGCCGCGGCCAGGGAAGCCGGCAGGCGCTGGGCGGGGCGCCAGCTTTCGTGGAGGCGGGCGGTCCAGCCCTTGCGGGAGGCACCGAGCGCCACGGGCACGCCGAGGCCGTGATACATGGCGAGGTGGCGGAGCAGGTCGAGATTGTGCGGCTCGTGCTTGGCGAAGCAGAGGCCGGGGTCGACGATGATGCGGTGGCGGGCGATGCCGGCGGCTTCGGCGGTGGCGATCCTTGCTGCCAACTCGTCGAAGATCTCGAGCGCGGCGTGGCGGTAGGCCGGGGCCTTGTTCATGCCGGCGGGCGTGTCGCGCATGTGCATGAGGACGACCATGGCCCCACTCGCGGCGGCGGCCGAGGGAGCCTCAGGGTCGAAGGTCAGGCCGCTGACGTCGTTGACGATCGAGGCGCCGGCTTGGGTGGCGGCGCGCATGACGTCGGCCTTGCGGGTGTCGATCGAGACGGTGACGCCGGCGGTGACCAGGCGCTCGACGACGGGGACGACGCGGCGCAACTCCTCCTCGGCCGGGATCTCGCGGGCTCCGGGACGCGTCGACTCGCCACCGACGTCGACGATGTCCGCACCGGCTTCGACCATGGCGAGCGCATGAGCCGTGGCGGCGTCGAGGTCGACGAACCGGCCGCCGTCAGAGAAGCTGTCGGGAGTGACGTTGAGGATGCCCATCAGGCGCGGGCGGTCGAAGAATGGCGGGCGGGGCCACTGAAACGGCGCCAGCCAGGGTGCCAGCTCCGGGTTGTCGGGGGCCAGGTAGCGGGAGCGTCGCAGGCCGTCGGTATCGACTTCGATCAGCTCGAACAGCGAGCAGGCGATGCGCCCGCCGAGGAGCGGGGTGGCCCGTCCGGCATCGAGGAGGCTCGCGGCATCGGCCCCATGGTGCAGGGCGAGCGGCCGCAGCCGGGGCATCAGCCGGCGTCGATCAGGATCTCGCCGGCCCCGCCCTCGGAGAGGCAGCCCGTGAGCCGGCGCTGGCGCACGGCGGGCAGGGTGCCGGTCCAACCCAGGCCCTGCAGATGAGCGTTCAGCATCCGGATCCAGCCCAGATCGTGCGCGCCGGAATCGGCGAAGGTGGCGAGCAGCTCGCGCGGCGGACGCTGGAACAGCAGGGTGCCGCGGCGCATGCCGTAGCCGGCGGCGGCCCCGGCGGTGCGGGCGATGACGGTGCCGCCGATCATCGAGGTGGCGGCATAGACGCCGATCTCGCCGCGGACCAGCACGATGCCGCGGCGCATCCGCTCGCCGACGCGGTCGCCCGCTCGGCCGTGGACGAAGACGGCACCGCCGCGGGTGCCCGCGGTCTCGCCGCTGCGGGCCGCGGCCAGCATGTGGCCGGCATCGCCCTCGATGTTCACGAAGCCGCCGGCGAGGCCCGAGGCGGCGAAGATGCCGGCCGAGCCGAAGAGGTCGATGCGCCCGCCGCTCATGCCGAGGCCGAGATAGGGGCCGGCGTCGCCGTAAGCCTCGATCCGGCCGAATGCGAGGCCCGCACCCAGGCGCTGCAGCTTCGCGGTGCAGCCCTCGACGACGAGATGGTCCGGGTCGCCCATGGTGATCCGGAACAGCTCGCCGAGGGCGATCTTGCGGTTGCCGGACTGGAGCTGGATCGACGCAACCGCCTTCTCGTCGAGCCCGGCCAAGAGGTCGGGGCGGAGCGGCGAGACGTCGACCGGCTGCGCCGGTGCGGCCTCGAGGCGAAGGACGAGGGCACTCACGCCAGCACCTTGTGCAGATGGAAGTGGTAGGGGCCGAGCTGGCCGCCATAGTTGCCGGCGGTGATCCTCACGATCCCGCCGCGGCGGCCGATCTCGCAGACGGCGCGCACGCCGACCGCGGTGGCGTTCGCCACGTCGGCCTCGGACAGGCCGTCGATGACGATCTCCAGCACCGACTCGACCTCGGGCGGAAGCGCGCTGCGCGGCGACTGGCCCTTTAGCGTTGGGCAGTAGGAGTCGTTGGTCGAGGCCATCAGCGCCTTGTACTTCGAGCCGACCTTCGAGCCCGAGCGGACCACGCCGCCGGGAAAGGGCATGATCACGTTGGGCAGGCCGCGCATCGCGGCGATGGCCGCCTCGGCCCCGCGGCGTGCGGTGGCGGGGCTGGTGGCGAGGATCAGGAAGTTGCCGCCGCCGACGCTGGGCACCGCGGCGGTGACCTCGTCGCAGACGAACTCGCCGTCCATGACCGGCACGCGCCAGATGCGCCGATCGCCTAGGCGCTTCGAGATCTGGAAGCCGTCGCCGAAATAGCGGAGGCCCTTGCCCAGCGGCAGCTTCTTGCCCTCGTCGATGCCGGCGAAGCAGGCAGTACCGACGCAGGTCAGCACGCACTGGCCGACGCGGTTCAGAAGCTGCTTGCCGAGATCCTCGACCGACATGCCGAACAGCAGGACGGCGACGCCGGGGCGACCGTCCGGTGTGAGGCTCTCGTCCAGCTCGCGCTCGATCCCGCCCTCGCAGCCGCAGCCGATGACCGAGGTGGCGAAGCCGGTCATGGCGGCGGCCGCCGTGCGCGCCCACTGCATCTCGTCGGCCGTGATGACGATGCGCGTTCCCTGCATCGGGAACGCCTCGGCGAAGGTGTCCTCGATCTCGACGCCGTTCAGGTTCACGAGGGCTGCACCCGGCAGGGATGGACGGTGATGCTGCCGCGTCCGCCATCCTCGATCTCGCCGTCGGCGAGGACGAAGTTGGACAGGCGCATGTCGCGGTAGCGCTCGAAGAAGGCTCCGATCCGCTTCTGGATCGCGGCATCGAAACCGGGACGCACGACGTGGGTCGAGCCGAAGACGTCGGCTGCCAGGATCTGCCCGTCGCGCACGATCGGCTGGCCGCGCTTCAGGACCAGATGCGGATCGGCGAACATCCGCTCGCGGTCGGCATTATCCTCGTAGACGGTGACGTCCGCCATGGCACCCGGTGCGAGATGGCCGTAGTGGGTCTGCATGCCCAGCAGCTTCGCCGGCCCGGCGCGGGTCAGGATCGCGATCTCGCGCATCGTGTATTCGCGCCCGATCGAGCCCAGGGCCGTCAGCTCGCGGGCGGCCTTGGGCAGGGTCGCCAGCATGTCGTTGCGGAAGCTGCGGTCCATCAGGAGCCGGATCAGATGCGGGTAGGTAGTGAAGGGGGCACCATTGGGATGATCGGTCGTCAGCGCGATGCGCCAGGGGTCCTCGACCAGCAGGAACAGCTCGAGGCCGATGCACCATTGCAGCGCGTTGACGAAGTTCTTGTCCTTGTAGCGGAAGGGGACGACGCCGCAGCCGGCATCGCACTCGATGTCCATCGCCATCCACTTCTTGGGGCTGGCGAACTTCGCGTTGCGCACCTGGCTCATCGTGTCGCCCGACGCCGTCAGCGTCTGGCCGAACATGATCTGGCCGACATCGACCGAGACGTTGGGGCTCTTGTTGATCAGTTCGGCGATGGAGGCGGCCGCACTGGAGAAGTGGCGCGGGCCCTCGGTGCCGTAGCTGTGGAACTGGAGGTGGGTGAGGTGGATCCGGCGGCCTTCCATGCCGGCGATGGTATCCAGCGTGGTCTTGCCGTTGCCGGGCACGCCGAGGTTGCAGCCATGGACGTGGATCGGGTGCGGGACGCCCAGTTCCTCGAGGGCGGTCGCCAGCGTGGTCAGGATGGTCCGTGGCGTGGCGTCGTAGAAGGGGCCGTGCTCGTCGAGGTCGAGCGTGCGCTGGCCCCATTTGAAGGCCGAGATGCCGCCGGCGTTCACGATCTTGATCGCGATCGACTGCGTGGCCTGCAGCGTCCAGGCGACATAGTCGCGGATGGCGTCGGGGCCGGCCTTCTCGGCCAGAAGGCGGAGGAAGAAATCGTCGTTGCCCAAGAGCGCGTAGGCGCCTTTGTCGAGCAGCGGGATGTCCGCCATCTCCTGGTGCGCGTGCCGGGCGTTGGCGGGCAGCATCGCCGGCTCGAAAGCGGCCGTGTAGCCCATGCGGGCGTAGGCGTAGCCGGTGGTGAAGGTCGAGGGCGTGGCATGCCCGCTGCCACAGCGGCAATGGCCTTCGCGCGGCTGCAGGTCGGAACGGTGCTCCTCGGCCATCATGATCCGGCCTATGTTCACCTTGCCGCCGCCGACATGGCTGTGCAGGTCGATGCCGCCCGGCATGACGACCTTGCCGGCGACATCGATCACCGTGTCGGCCTTCCCGCCGGCCGGGGCGGCGACGATCCGGCCGTCCTCGATCCAGACGTCTTCCTGCACGCCGTCGCGCCCGCTCAGGGGATCGACGACGCGGCCGCCGGAGAGGCGGGTCAGCATGCGGCACCTTCCAGGCGGGCGGCTAGAGCGGCGAGGACGTCGGCGACGCTGGGGAGTGCGCTGTCGCGCAGCTTGCGCAGCGGCAGGGCGACGACGCTGTCGGTGCGGTAGACCGAGCCGGCATGATCGATTCCGGGCGTGCCGACAGGGATGACGACGGTGGGCTCATGGGGGCTGACGGTACCGCCGCGGACGAGCGCGATGGTGGGCACGTCCTCGGGCGGGGCGGCCGAGCCCGTGAAGCTGCCGATCCAGACGAGGCAGTCGCCGCCGTCGGTCAGCGCCGGTCGCACCGCATAGAGCCAGGGATCGTGGTCCGGCACGCCGGCGCTCAGCGAGACCGGCAGCGGCAGGCCTGTCTGCCAGGCGGCGACCTGATTGGCGCCGATGGGGTTGCGGGCACCGACGAGCGGCACGCCGACGGCACGGCCGGCGACGTTCAGCTCCTGCAGCAGCTTGGCGAGTTGCTGGACGACGAGATCGGCATGGGGGCCGGGTAACTCGCCCGCGGACCAGACGATGGTGGCGTACTGGGCCTCGCGCAGGCGCTTCGCCGTTCCGGCCAACTCCTCGACCGGGATGCCGTGCACGCTCTCCACCTTCGGCCGGCGCTCGTGGACGAGGGCGCGCAGCATCGCCGCGACCTCAGCCAGATGCTGCGGCGGGCAGGGCAGGTGGGTGGTGTCGAAGCCCGCCGCGGGCTCGATGCCGCTGCCGAGATAGATCAGCTTGCGAGCGAGCGGGCCGAACAGGGTCTCGGTGGGGGTCAGGCACCGTTCGACGAAGCGGGGTGCCACCTTCGTCGTGTCCGTGCCGACGAAGAAGACGAGATCGGAGCGGTTGCGCACCTCCGCGAGGGTGGCCGTCACCCAACCCACGGTGCGCATCGCGCCCATATTGGCCGCGATGCCGGCGCCGCCCGCGTGATCGAGGATTCCGCCGACGCGCTCGGCCAGTGCCGTGGCGGCACGGAGGCCGGCGGTGTCGGTGCCGAGCCCGGCAAAGACGGGCAGCTTCGAGGCGCAGAGGATCGTCGCGGCCCGGTCGAGAGCGGCGTCCAGGGAAGCGGGTACGCCGTCGACGCGGGGCGAGGTGTCGGCCGTGGTGCGGACGAACTCGTCACGCGCGATGCGGCAGCCGTTCGTCAGGACGCGCAGCACGGGCCCCTGCTGCGCGACCTTCAGATCGTCGCAGCACATCGAGCAGAACGGGCAGACCACGTCGTCCAGCTGGACGGCTTGCGTCATCGATGCCTCCCGGGACGACACGGACCCGGCCACGAAGCCGGGGTGTCGACCGCGGGGCGCACACTGCCCAGCAAACCGCCGGACCGGAAGACCCCGCAGCAACATGCCGCCATTTCAATGAGTAGGGGGCAAGTACCGCCTATGGCCCGAAAGGCTGCGACTATCGATCGAGATGCGAAGGCTCAGGTCGGCTTGTCGTACTTGATATAGGCGAAGCGCTGGTCGTCCTGGGGCGTGCCTTCCAGCGCACCGCCTTCGAGGGCGGGCTGCCAGGCGACGACCTCCTCGATCTTCTTCGCCAGCTCGAAGTCGCGGTCGGTGATCCCCTTGGCGTCGTGCGACATCAGCCGGACCTCGACCCAGGCGTAGCTCGCCGTGATGTCGGGATGGTGCCAGGCGGCCTCGGCCAGATGGCCGACGGTGTTGATGACCATCAGCGTACCCTTCCAGCTGTTGGTCCGGTACTTCCGCCTGATCCACCCGTCTTCCAGATACCAGTGCGACAGCTCGCGCTGCAGCCGTTCCTTGATGTCGGCCTCGTCGTACGTAGCGGGCTTGCTACGGGCCATCGTCGTTCTCCCACCACCGTTGCAGAGCGTCTAAGCTAGTCGCCGACGATCAGGGCGCAATCGGAGCGAAAATGGACATCAGGCAGCTTCGCTACCTCGCGGCACTCGCCCGCGAGCGCCATTTCGCGCGCGCTGCCGAGACCTGCGGGGTGGCGCAGCCGACCTTGTCCGCGGCCGTCCGTCAGCTGGAGGAGGAGCTGGGGGTCCCGATCGTCGAGCGCGGCAACAGGTTCAAGGGGCTGACCCGAGAAGGCGAGAGGGTCCTGAGCTGGGCGCAGCGCATCCTCGCCGATTGCGAGGCGCTCGACCAGGAGCTCAGCTCCCTGAAGTCCGCACCGGGCGGCCAGCTGGTGCTGGGCGTGATCCCGACCGCCCTGCCGATGACCGCCACCCTCACGGCCAAGTTGCACCGGACGCATCCGGGCGTGGTGCTCCGCATCCGCTCGATGAGCTCGATCGAGATCCAGCGTGGGGTGGACGCCTTCGAGCTGGATGGGGGCATCACCTATCTCGACAACGAGCCGCTGCAGCGGGTGACGGCGCGCAGCCTCTACCGCGAGGGTCTCGTGCTCGTGGCGCCGCCGGACAGCCCGCTGGCGACACGGCGCTCGATCAGCTGGGCCGAAGCGGCGGAACTGCCGCTGGGCCTTCTGACGACCGACATGCAGAACCGGCGCATCATCGACCAGGCGCTGAAGACGGTGGCGCGCGAGGTGCTGCCGCAGATCGAGAGCAACTCGGTCGTGGCACTCTTGAGCCACGTCCGGAACGTCGGCTGCCACGCCATCCTGCCCGACGGCTATTGCGACCAGATCGGGGTCGGCAACGTCGTCTCGGTACCTTTGGTCGAGCCGGAAGTGCATCACGATGTCGGGCTGGTCATTCCGAACCGCGAGCCAACACCGGCCCTAGTCGCGGCACTGCTGAACAGCCTGGAGCCCTGATCGGCAAGAGGTCCAGCTTCGGCGCGGCGCGCCGGGTCCGAGCGTAGCTTCGGGTCGCGGAGGAATGAGCCTCAATCTTTTTCAACCATAACGCGAAGTCAGGATGCTATAACGCCAGCTGGACAACCCCAGGTGGCGCGTCGTGGCCCGGAACACATTCCTTGCAAGCCTGACCGAGATCACAGGCGGCCTGCTCATCATCGGCACCCGCGAGGATGACACGATCATCGGCGATGCCGGTGACGATCGCCTTGAAGGCGGCGGCGGCAACGACTTCCTGAACGGGCGGGAGGGGGACGACATCCTCTTCGGCGACGGTGGGGCCGATCGCCTGCACGGCGACGAGGGCAACGACGTCCTCTTCGGCGGGCAGGGCGACGATTATCTGGCCGGACTGGACGGCAACGATCGGCTCGATGGCGAGCAGGGGGCCGACTGGCTCACCGGCGGCACCGGCGACGACCTTCTAGAGGGTGGACCGGGAAACGACGTGCTGCTGGGCGGCGACGGCCAGGACCAGCTGTCCGGTTCAGGGGGCCAGGACCAACTCGGCGGCGGTGCCGGCGACGACATCATCGTTGGCGGGCCGGGTAACGACGTGGAGACGGGTGGCGAGAGCAACGACCTCCTGAACGGCGAGACCGGTGCGGACAGCCTCTACGGCCAGGAAGGCGACGATCTTCTTCTCGGCGGCCCGGGGGCCGACATCCTCCGAGGCGACGCGGGCGATGATCGACTGGAGGGCGGTCCGGGCGCCGACGCCCTGAACGGCGGTGCGGGCAACGACGTGCTCGTCGCCGACGGTGGCGACGACCAACTGTGGGCCGACGAAGGTGCGGACCTGCTCCTGTTGGGAGCAGGCAGGGTGACCGCTGCTGCGGGAGGCGGCGACGATGTGATCAGCCTCTCGATCCTGCCGGCAGGCGGTCGTCTGCGGGCGACCGTGGACGGTGCGGAGGGTCGCGACTCGATCGATCTTGCCGGGCACGGCTACACGTCGATCACCTTCCAGACGGGTGGCATCGCGTCTGCCGACGCCGCCGGCCTGCATCTTGCCGAAGCGAGCGCCGGCAAGCTCGTCGTCGCTCCGGGCGAGATCGTCGTGTTCACCGGTGTCGAGGACATCATCTTCTAGCCGCGCCCTTCCCGACACCCTAGGCTCGGGTCAAAACAGGGAGGGCGTCATGCGCAAGGTGCTGCTCGGTCTTCTGCTGACAGTTGCCGTGGCGGGTGCCGCTGCCGCCGCGGATTCGTGGACGGTGGTGAACCCCAAGAGCTTCTATCCCGAAGGGCCGCTCTGGCACGACGGGAAGCTGTGGTACGTCGAGTATTCGGGCCACACCGTGATGACCTGGGACGGCAAGGAGAACCGGCAGGTCTGGAAGCAGGATGGCTGCGGGCCGGCGGCCCTCGGCGTGTACGGCGACGGCCTCCTGGTCACCTGCTACGACGCCAACACGCTGGTCGTGATCGGCACCGACGGCTCGACGAAGGAAACGATCGCCAAGGATGCCGCCGGCAACGCGTTCCTCGGTCCCAACGACCTCGCCGAGGACGGCAAGGGCGGGCTCTACCTCTCGATGTCGGGAGTCTACGATACCGCGGCCCCGATCCAGGGCATGGTCTACCATCTCGACGCATCGGGTGCGCTGAAGCCCGTGGCCGACACCATCCACTATTCGAACGGCATGGGCCTGACCGACGGCGGCAAGACGCTGCTCGTCTCGGAGATGCTGGCCCAGCGCGTGCTGGCCTTCGAGGTGAAGCCGGACGGGACGCTGGGGCAGCGCAAGGTCTTCCTGCGGCTGCAGGACATCGTGCCGGACCCAGAGGGTGCCGACGCCTATTACGGGCCGGACGGGCTGAAGGTCGGCAAGGACGGGCGGGTCTACATCGCCCAGAACGGCGGGGCCTCGATCCTGATCGTCGACCCCACCGGCAAGAAGCTGCTCCACCAGCTTCCCGTCGGCGGCAAGTACGTGACGAACGTGGCCCTGAGCCCGGACGAGAAGCGCGTCTTCGTCACCGCCACCCAGGACGCCTGGAACGCGCCCTACCCGGGCGAGGTCGACGAGGTGGCGAACCCTTGAGGCGGTCTTCTACGGGGACCTTTCGGGCTCGACCCGCACGGCTCGCTCCAAGGCTTCGCGGATGAAACGCTGATACGGCAGCCCGCGCTGCTTCGCCTGCGCCTTGACCGCGGCTAGGAGATCCCGCGGCAGGCGCATGTTCACCCGCTCGTCCTTCGGCGCGAACTCGAACTGCATCGGCTTGAACCCCGACAGGTCGTAGGTCGACAGGTCGGCTGTTTCGATGAAGTGTTCGGCTTCCTCATCGGTCAGGAGGACCGGCAGCTTCTTACGCTTGGTCTCGCTCATAGCGCCTGATCTCCTTTGCGTGCATGTAGCGGGCACTGATCGGTCGGACATACGCGGCGCCGTCGCGTTGACGCAGGGTGAACGCGACGATCACAGCACGTCCCGTTGCCGTAAGCCCGATAGCCCGAAGTCGCTGTTCCGTCAGCGAATGATCGGGGTCGGCGTAAACCGCCGGTCCGTCTTCGAACACCCTCTCGATCTCGGCGATCGAGACACCGTGCTTCTGGCATTTGCCCAGATTGCCGGCATTCCAATCGAAGCCGGCGACCCGCATCTGCTGCTCCGTCGTGCCTCAGACTATGTACACACAAATGTCTTCATCGACAACCGCACTTCCTGTGGATCTGTCCAGCGTCAAGCCTCTACCGGCGGCTGGACCTGCTGGAGGGCGCTGCGGGCGACGGCTGCCTTGGGATCGCCGTCGCCGGCGACGGTGACGGTCAGGAAGGCGAAGTGGATGCCGTTGGCCTCGAACGCTTTCTTGATCTGGTCGTAGATCGTGCGGCGCACCACGAACTGCTCGCCTGGCCTGGTCTTGATCTTGACCCGGATCTGGATGGCGAAGTCGCCCATGTTCTGCACGCCCTGGAACTTCAAGGGCTCGATGACGACGCGGGAGATCTCGGGATCGGCCATCAGGTCCTTGCTGACCTGCTTGATCACCCGTTTCACCTTGTCGAGATCGGTGTCGTAGGTGACGCCGAACGAGATCTTGTCGATCACCCAGTCGCGCGAATAGTTGGTGATCTCGTTCAGGCTGCCGAACGGGACCGTGTGCAGCGGACCGCGATGGTGCCGCAGCTTGACGGAGCGGAGCGAGAACGACTCCACCGTGCCGCGGATGCTGCCGCTGACGATGTATTCGCCGACCCGGAAGGCGTCGTCGAGCAGGAAGAACATGCCCGAGATGACGTCCTTCACCAGCGTCTGGGCGCCGAAGCCGATGGCGACACCGACGACGCCGGCACCGGCGACGAGTGGGCCGATCTCCACACCGAGCGAGGAGAGCGCCATCAGCATCGCCATGACGATGAGGACGATGAAGAGCACGTTGCGCAGGATCGGCAGCAGCGTCCTGATCCGCGCCTGACGCCGGGCCTCGTCGGTGTCGGCAATCGCGACATGCCCGCTTTCGGTTGGCGCGGTCTCACCGAGCTTCTGGTCGATCGCCGTCCGCGCCAGCTGCCAGAGGAGATCGGCCACGAGCACGATGACGACGGCGTTCAGCGCGCCGCGGAGTAGCCGGGTCCATACCGTCTCGCCGGCCGTCAGCATGTGCAGGTCGATGCCCCAGGCCGAGGCCAGGAGCCAGACGGCACCGATCAGCAGCAGGGCACGGGCGGCGCGGTCGGCGACCACGGCCCAGGGTGTGGCGGGTGCCGCCGCCGCGTCCTGCGCCGGGCTGAAGATCCGCGAGATGGCGCCACGGGTCGCCAGCATCAGGGCGGGCAGGACCAGCAACACCAGAAGCGTCCAGAAGATCGCCGGCGTCTGCAAGGCCCATGCGAGCCAGATGGCGACGACGTGCACGGTGAGGCCGACCGGGCGGAAGCGGGTGGCGATCGACAGCGGGGCCGGGCGCGGCTCGACGTGCGGCCAGCGCCAGATCATGACCAGTGCCACGATCAGGATGGAGAGGCTCAGCGCGTCGGCGATGAGGGTCAGGACCGGCGTGGAGACGCCGAGGTGGAAGAGGATCTCGACCGAGATCCAGCCGAAAGCCAGCAGGGTGACCCCGGTGGTCAGGCCGATGAACCAGAACCAGGCCGCCGGCGTGGGCATCGGTACGATGCGGAAGCGCTCGGCCCCGGGTGCCAGGAAGAAGCGGCCGAGCACATAGGCGAGGCGGGCGACCACGAACGCCATGAGATAGCCGAGCACAGGAGCGCGCAGCAGCGGCGGCCAGTCGAGCATCAGGAACGCGCCGACGCTGCCCAGCGCGAAGACGCCGACCCAGGCGATCGAGAAGGCGAGGCGGATGCCGATCGCGCGCAGCCGGTCGGCGGCCGTCTCGAGGCGGACATTGACGATGTAGGACCGCGCCGAGCTGGTCACCCGCCAGAAGATCGCCTCGCACAAGAAACCAAGGCCGACGAAGCCGAGGACGAGGAGCAGCATGCCCCAGGGGCCGGCGTCACCCAGGCCCGCGACGAAGTTCCGGCCCGCCGCTTCGAGCTCGCCCGGCACCTGCGGAATCGCCGTCACCAGCTCGTGCAGATGGGCGCCGAGCTGCTGCAACCGGGCGTCGACCCGTTCCGGCGACATCATCATGCCCATGCCCGTCGGCACCGGTGACGGGGCGGATGCTTCAGCGCGCTGATCCAACCATGCCTTCACGGCTGGATCGCGGAGAAGCTCCAGGAGCTGCTGGACCTGGGCCGGCGGGGCGGATGCGTCGGTGCCCTGTGCGTGTAGCGGGCCCGACGACACGAGAAGCAGCAGGAGGGCGATGCAGGTGCGCACGTCGGACCGCTTCGATGATTGAGCGGGCTCTCTACCGAGGCGGCCGGCGGGGCGCCACTGCTACGGCAGGAGTCGGCGCAGGACGGCGTCCAATCGCTGCCGACCCGATACCGTCGCGCGCATCCTCTCGCCGTCCAGGTCGAGCAGACCGGCTTCCTGCAGCCGTACAGCCTCGCGCCGATCCAGGACCTGCATCCATGGCTTGCCGGCGATCGCCTCGATGCGGGCGAGGGGCACGCCCTCGGCGAGGCGGAGGCCCATCATCAGCAGCTCGGTGAGCTGGGCGTCGGGCGGAATGGGCTCGCGCGGCTCCTCGCCGTGACCCAGGCGCTCGACCTGGTCCAGCCAGCGCTCGGGGGCGCGCAGCGTCCGCGTGCCGACCCGGCCGTCGGCGAGGGTCAGCCGGCCATGGGCGCCGGGCCCGATGCCGGCATAGTCGCCGTAGCGCCAGTAGACGAGATTGTGCCGGCTCTCGCCCCCGGGGCGAGCATGGTTGCTGATCTCATAGGTCGGCATGCCGGCATCGCCGAGGAGCGACTGGGTCAGCTCGTAGAGCTCGCCCTGCAGGTCCTCGTCGGGCATGAGAAGCTCGCCGGCACTGTAGAGCGCGTGGAAGCGCGTGCCGGCTTCGATGGTGAGCTGGTAGACCGAGAGATGGTCGCCGATGCGGGAGAGGGCGGCCTTCAGCTCGGCTTCCCAGGAGGCGACGGTCTGGCCCGGACGGGCGTAGATAAGATCGAAGGAGTAGCGGGGGAACAGCCTGGCGGCGAGTGCGACGGCCTCCATCGCTTCTGCAGCCGAATGCTCGCGACCCAGGAAGCGGAGATCGGCGTCGTTCAGCGCCTGGACGCCGAGGGAGACGCGGTTGACGCCCGCTGCCGCATAGCCCCGGAAACGTCCGGCCTCGACCGAGGTCGGGTTGGCTTCGAGCGTGATCTCGATGTCGTTCGCGAAGGTCCATCGAGCAGCGGCCCGATCGAGGACGGCCGCCGCCGTCGATGGCTCCATTAGGGAGGGCGTGCCGCCGCCGAAGAAGATCGAGCGCAGCGTCCGCCCGAGGGTCAGGCCGGCCATATGGTCGAGCTCGGCGGTCAGCGCCTTCGCCCAGCGGCTCTGGTCCACGCCCGTTCGGACATGGGAATTGAAGTCGCAATAGGGGCACTTGGCGCGGCAGAAGGGCCAATGGACGTAGAGGGCGAAGCCGGCGCCACCCGTGTCGGTATCGGACAGGACCTTCGGCAGGCCCTCTGGATCGACCATCTCTCTGTTCCGATAGCGGACCATGCCCGCTCGTCTGCCGGGCAACACCAGGCCATCAGATGGTGATCCAAACGACGGACGCACCCGCCTGCGGACTTCCGTCGTGCCTAATGGCCCGCCGGTGTCACCGTGAGGGCGACAGGCGCCTCGGTTGATGGTGCCGTCTCGCTGGAGCGGCATCCGACGGCGATGGCCGCCAGCACGATGGCACCGCCGGCCGCGGTCCAGGAGCTGACCGGCTCGCCGAAGTAGAGCCAGGCCCAGAGCGTGCCGAGAACCGGCTCGGCCAAGCAGACGACGGCGATGAAGCAGGGCGTGTGCCAATGCAGCGACCAGGTGAGCCCCCCATGGCCCAGCAACTGCGCGACGAGTCCCATGCCCAGGATGACGACGACGAAGGTGCCGTCGGTCGGGAATTCGTTGCCGGCGAGCAAGGCCCCGGCGAAGCAGAACAGGGCGGCCCAGCCCATCGACAGCATGCCATAGAGCAGCATCGGCAGGCGGCTCAGCATCGTCGCGGAAAGGACCAGGAATGCGGCGGACGGAAGGCTGCTCGCCATGGCCAAAATATCGCCCGTCATCGCCGCCGCCGATTCCCCGACACGGCTGCCCTGGGTGATGATCGAGGCCCCGAGCACGCTGAGGCCGATCGCTACGATCTCGCTCTGGCTCGGTCCCTTGCGGAACATCAGGTAGGTCAGCAGCACTGCCCAGACCGGGGCGACGTGGGTCAGTAGCAGGCTGTTGGCGATCGAGGTCAGCTGCGTCGCGGCGATCCAGCTCGTGAAGTCCAGGGCGAGCAGCAGTCCGGCGAGTGCCGTGAGGAGCATCGTGCCACGCGGCAGGTGGCGCAGTGGCGCCGTCTGCCGGGCGAGCACGAAAGGCAGGAGCGCGCAGGCGGCGAAGAAGAAGCGGCCGGCAGCGACCACCAGAGGATCGGCATCGGCCAGCCGGCTGAAGATGCCGTCGTGGGAGTAGGCGAGCAGCGCCAGTGCTGGGACGGCCGAGCCCTTAAGTGGGGCTTCGAACCACGATCTTCCCGCGCCCACCGACCCGCTTCGCGACATCGTCCAGCTCCCTGTTGAGGGCTAGGTGCCTGGTTTCCCGCCGAGAAGCTGTCTCGGCCGATCGGGCAGTCCGCCGGCCGTTGGTTAATGGAGATGGCTGGAAAGTACGGACAGCACTGTGACAAACGTCACAGTTCGACGTTCCGCTTCGAACGGCATTCTTGCCAGCGCGTTGGCCGCCGTGCTTTCGCCGCGAAGGATGGGAACGAGAGGAGGATCCTGATGCCGTCGAGCGTCGTGGTGACCGCCCCGGCGCGCCTGCATCTGGGTTTCCTCGACATGCATGGCGGGCTCGGCCGTCGGTTCGGCAGCCTCGGGCTGACGATCGAGGGCTTCGCGACACGGGTGCGCATCGAGCCCGCGAGCGAGACCATGACGGTCGGCGAGGCCGAGATCGAGCGGGCCGCACGTGTACTCGACGTGCTGCGCCGGCAGTGGGACGTGCCGCACGTCCGGCTCACGATCGAGCGCACGATCCCGGCCCATGTCGGCATGGGGTCGGGCACGCAGCTCGGCCTGGCGGTGGGTACGGCCCTGGCGACGCTGTTCGACGTCCAGGTCGGGCCGGCGGAGATCGCGCGGCTGCTGGAGAGGGGTGCCCGGTCAGGTATCGGTATCGGTGCGTTCTCGGAGGGCGGGTTCATCCTCGACGGCGGCAAGGACGACAGCGGCGACCCGCCGCCCGTCACGGCGCGGCTTCCCGTGCCGAAGGCGTGGCGTGTCCTCGTCATTCTCGATCCGGCGCACCGCGGTCTTCACGGTGCCGCCGAGCTGGATGCATTCCGCACGCTGGATCGCTTCTCAGCCGAAACGGCGGCCGAGTTGTGCCGGCTCGTCGTCATGCGCCTTCTGCCGGGGCTGGCGACGGCCGACCTGGGGCCGGTGGGCAGTGCCATCGGCGAGATCCAGCGCCGGGTAGGGGATCACTTCGCCCCGGCGCAGGGCGGCAGGTTCACGAGCGCACCGGTCGCCCGGGTACTGGAGATGCTCGCCGGCGACGGCATCGCCGGTGTGGGTCAGAGTTCCTGGGGCCCAACGGGCTTCGCGCTGCTGCCCGACGAGGCGACCGCCCGGGAGTTGGCAGGAAGTTTGGCACGGCAGTTCGCCTCGCTGCACTTCGAGATCGTCGCGGCGCGCAATCGCGGCGCCGAGATCACGCCGGGCGGTTGAGCCGTCGCAGCAGGGCCTTCTCGATCTCGACCAGCACGAGGACGATCGCAGCCGTCAGAACGACGCGGACCCACTCCGTCGGGCCCAGGGCCGCAGTGCCGAAGACGGCCTGCAGGGGCGGCCAGTAGGTAAGCAGGAGCTGCAGCAGGCTGATCAGCCCGGCCGCGATCAGGCCCGGTTGCGGACCTTCGAACGTGCCTCCGGCGAGGAGTGGTGCCAGCCCCCGGCGGACCGCGAAAAGGTAGACGATCTCGCAGCCGACGAGCGCGTTGACGGCGGCGGTCCTCGCACGGGCGAGGTCGCCGCTCTGGGCCAGCTCGGCCTCGAAGATGGCGAAGGTCGCCGCCACGGCCACGGCACCGAACACCGCGATCCGGAGCCACATGGGCCCACCGACCAGCGGCTGATCCTTCGGCCGTGGCGGGCGCCGCATGAGGCCGGGCTCGGCCCCCTCGAACGCCAGGGCGAGGCCCAGCGTGACGGCCGAGACCATGTTGATCCAGAGGATCTGGACGGCCGTGATCGGGAGGTGCTGACCGAGAACAACCGCTACCGTGATGGTCAGGGCCTGGGCCGCGTTGGTCCCGAGAAGGAAGAGCAGGGCCTTGCGGAGATTGTCGTAGACGACGCGGCCCTCCTCAACGGCATGCGCGATGGAGGCGAAATTGTCGTCGGCGAGGACGATCTGGGCAGCGTCCTTGGCGGCCTCGGTGCCGCGCTTGCCCATCGCCACGCCGATGTCGGCCCGCTTGAGGGCGGGGGCATCGTTCACGCCGTCGCCGGTCATGGCGACCGTGGCACCGTTCTGCTGCAGGGCCTCGACCAGCCGGAGCTTGTGCTCGGGCGTGGTGCGGGCGAAGACGTCGACATCGTTCGCGGCGGTCGCGAACGCGGACCGGTCCAGACCATCCAGGTCGGGTCCGGTCAGCACGCGGTTCCCGCCGCCCAGGCCGAACATGTCGGCGATCGAGCGTGCCGTCAGGCCATGATCGCCGGTGATCATCTTCACCCGAAGGCCGGCTTCCCGACATTCCGCGACGGCCGCCAGGGCTTCCGGCCGGGGCGGGTCCATGAGGCCGAACAGCGCGACGAGCGTGAAGCCGCCGGCCTCGATGTCCGGGAAGCCGAGACAACGCATGTCCTCAGTCGCCTCGCGGCGGGCAAGCGCCAGCACCCGCTGCCCGCGCCGCGCCAGAGCGGTCACGGCGCCGTGCCAATGGTCAAGCGTACCCCGACCGGGACCGGGTGCGCAGAAGCCCAGGATCTTCTCCGGCGCCCCCTTGACCCAGATGGTGGCCCGACCCGCGCCGTCGCAATTGAGGGTGGCCATGAACTTGTGGTCCGACTCGAACGGGATCTCGTCGGCACGAGGGTGCTCGCGGCGGATCGTGTCCGGATCGACTCCCGCGCGCGCCGCGTAGAGCAGCAAGGCACCCTCCATGGGATCGCCCTCGATCGCCCCTTCCGGGCCGAGACGGGCGTCGTTGCAGAGCGCGGCACCGATGGCGGCCTCGTGCGGGACGGACGCGTGGACGGGCCCGTCCGCGCTCATCTCCTCGATGCCGCCTGCGGTCGCTACGGCGGCGACGGCCATCTCGTTGCGCGTGAGGGTGCCCGTCTTGTCGGTGCAAATGACGCTGACCGCCCCCAATGTCTCGACGGCCGGCAGTCGCCGCACGATCGCGCGCCGCTGCGCCATGCGGCGGACCCCGATCGCCAGGACGATCGTCATGACGGCCGGAAGGCCCTCGGGGATGGCTGCCACCGCCAGGCCGACGGCGGCCGAGAACATCTCCTCGAGATCGAGGCCCCAGCCGAAGAAGCCGATCGCGAAGACCAGGACGGCGATGACGAGGATGAGGGCTGCGAGCTGGCGGCTGAAGCGCTCGACCTGTGCCAGCAGCGGCGTCGTCATCGGTCCTACGGTGTCGAGCAGGGCGCCGATCCGGCCGATCTCGGTCGAGACACCCGTCGCCACGACGAGACCCGTGGCCGTGCCCTGCGCGACGACGGTGCCGGAGAAGGCCACCGACGTTCGATCGGCAAGCGCGGCTGCGGCCGCGACGGGCTCGACCGCTTTCTCGACCGTCAAGGATTCCCCGGTCAGCGACGCCTCGTCGACGAGGAGTCTCTTGACCGCGACGAGGCGCAGATCGGCCGGCACGCGGTCGCCGGACTGCAGCCGGACGATGTCGCCCGGGACCAGCGACTCGGCCGGCACGGTCTGCGCTCGGCCGTCGCGCAGGACGGTCGCCTCGGCCGAGAGCATCCGGCGGATCGCGTCGAGCGCACTCTCGGCGCGGCCCTCCTGAACGAAGCCGATCACCGCGTTGATCAGGACGACCGCCAGGATGACAAGGGTGTCGACGAGATCACCCAGAGCGGCGGTGACGCCCGCCGCACCCAGCAGGACGTAGATCAGGAGATTGTGGAACTGCAGCAGGAAGCGTCGGAGCGGTCCCACGCGCGCCGGTGCCGGCAGCCGGTTGGGTCCCGTCTCGCTCAGCCGCCGCTGGGCCTCGGCGTCGGTCAGGCCATCCGGCGAGCTGCCGAGGGCCGCCAAAGTCTCGGGGGCGGGCATCGCGTACCAGCCAGGTTCTGGGCGGTCCGACAGGGCTGTCATCTCCCGAGCGAGCTTGGCATCGCATCCCGCGCGCGGCATGAAGCGCCGCAGCCAGTTAGGGAGAGGCGCCGGTGACGGCCAAGCGGTACATTCTTCACTTCGTGACGCCGCTCAAGAATGTGAGCCCGTTCGACGTCAACATGGCGACGGACGCAGGCTACGACGTCATCGTGCCGTACACCGACGTCGACCTGAAGGAGGTGGCGGGCCTCGTCCAGGACGCGATCTTCAGCCGGGCACCGGAGGACGGAAAGAAGACGGCAATGCTGATCGGCGGCCGCGAGCCGATGCTGGCCCTGGACATGCTCGAGGCAGCCAAGAAGGCGATGGTGCCGCCCTATTTCGAGATCTCGGTGATGGCCGACCCCTCGGGCGCTTTCACGACCGCCGCCGGCATGGTCGCCGTGGTCGAGAAGCACCTGAAGGCGAAGGGCTCCGAGCTCGCGGGCCGCAAGGTCGTGGTGTTCGGCGCCACCGGGCCTGTGGGCAAGGTGGCGGGGCTGATCGCGGCCCATGCCGGGGCCCATGTGACGCTCGTCGGTTATGACGGCCTGCAGCGCGTGACCGCCACCTGCGACCAGTTCGGCGAGCGCTTCGGCGTGGCGCTGAGGCCGGCCGACGGCAGCGACGATGCCGGGAAAGAGGGTGCCCTCGACGGAGCGGAGGTCGTGCTCGCCGCAGGACGCGCCGGGACCCAAATCCTTTCGAAGGCGCAGCTCGCCAAGGTGAAGGGCCTGATGGTGGCGCTGGACGTCAACGCCGTCCCGCCCTCGGGGCTCGAAGGTGTGGGTGCGTTCGACGACGGCACGCCGATCGAGGGCACCTCGGGCGTAGGAGTCGGTGCGCTCGCCGTCGGCAACGTGAAGTTCAGGACCGAGCATCAGCTGCTGACCGAGATGCGCGACGCCGATCCCCGCCGCTATGCCGGCTTCGACGAGGCGTTTGCCGCCGCGCGCGGGCATGCCGCCGGCTGATCCCGTCCTGATCGTCGGGCTCTCCGGCCGGCAGCTGGCCCAATCGGCGGCACGGGCCGGCTATGCACCCATCGTGCTGGACGCGTTCGGCGACCTCGATACGCGGGCGGCGGCCCGCGCGGTCGTGAGGGTGCCGCTGGACCGGCACTGGTGCTTCCGGCGGAAGGCGCTGCTGACCGCTGTCCGCTCTGTCGCGGATCGGTCGGTGCCGCTGGTGTGGTCCTCGGGGCTGGACGGCGCGCCGGGTCTGCTCGACCGGCTGGCGGACGGCCGCGAGATCCTGGGGAATGCAGGCCCATCTGTCCGGCGTGTAAAGGACCCGATGGTCTTTGCAGATGCCTGCCGATCGCTCCGCATGCCGCATCCCGAGACGACCCGGAGGGCTCCGGCTGCTCCCGATGGATGGCTCGTCAAGCGACGCGGCGGATCGGGCGGCATGCATGTCCGACCGATGCGGGTGCGGGACGGCGCAGCGCCACGACGGTACTTTCAGCGTCTCGCCTCCGGAACGCCGGTGTCCGCACTCGTGCTGGGTGACGGGGAGCGGGCGACGACGCTCGCGTGCAGCGCGCAGTGGGCCGACCCGGTTGAGTACGCACCCTTCCGCTATGCCGGTGCGGTCGCACCTGTAGTGGTGCCCGCGCTGCCGGCCATGGCGGAACGGCTCGTGGCGCACTTCGGCCTGAAAGGCTTCGTCAGCGTCGATGCACTTGTGGACGGCGCCGAGGTGACGGTGCTGGAGATCAACCCGCGGCCGGGGGCTGCCCTGGACGCCTACGAGCGCGCATTCGGGGTCGAGCTGTTCGGCCGCCATGTCGCAGCATGCCGCGGTCGGACCATCGAGCCGCTGCCCGCTGCGAAATGCGTCGCCGCCAGCCTGATCGTCTATGCGCCGGCCCGGATCGTCGTACCCCCGCATTACCGCTGGCCCGAGTGGGCGGCGGACAGGGGTGCGGGCGTGGTGATCCCGGTCGGCCATCCCGTCTGTACCGTCACCGCCGAGGCGGTCGACGCCACGGCGGCCTTGACGCTCGTCCGTTCCCGCGCGGCCGCCGTGCTGGCGTCCCTGCAATCCCTCGAGGTGGTCGCATGACGAAGAGACCCAGCGTCGGGCGCGCGGTGCAGCCGCTCGTCGACGCTCTGGTGGCCGACGCGGAAAGCCTGCGCCTCGCCGTGCGGCAAGGTGCGGGCGGCGCCTTGCTGGTCGATGCCGGCATCGAGGTCGAGGGCGGGCTGGAGGCCGGGCGGCGCATCGCCGAGATCTGCATGGGCGGCCTCGGCACGGTGGCGCTGGGCCCCTTCTCGCCGGTGGCGGACTGGCCGTTCGGTGTCGCCGTGTCGTCGGCGAGCCCGGTGCTGGCCTGTCTCGCCAGCCAGTATGCCGGCTGGAGCCTGAGCTTCGGGGAAGGGGTGAGCAGTTACTTCGCGATGGCCTCGGGTCCAGGCCGGGCGCGGGCGGCGAAGGAGGATCTGTTCGGCGAGCTGGACTATCGGGACGACGCCGAGCGCGCCTGCTTCGTTCTGGAGACGGACAAGGTGCCGCCGGATGGGCTGCTCTCGCGAGTCGCCGAGGATTGCGGCCTGCCCGAGTCGGCGCTGACCTTCGTGCTGACGCCTACGGTGAGCCTCGCCGGCACAGTGCAGATCGTAGGGCGGGTGCTCGAAGTGGCGTTGCACAAGGTGCACGCGCTGCACTTCCCCCTGGATCGCGTGCGCGACGGCATCGCCCGGGCGCCCCTGTCCCCGCCCGCACCGGACTTTCTGGCGGCAATGGGACGGACCAACGACGCCATCCTATTCGGTGGCGAGATTCACCTGTTTGTCACTGGGCCAGAGGCGGAGGCGAAGGATCTGGCGGAGAAGCTGCCGAGTGCCGGCTCGCGTGACTACGGGCGCCCATTCGCGGAGATCTTCCAGGCGGCCGAGTACGACTTCTACCGGATCGACCCGATGCTCTTCAGCCCGGCGCGTGTCCTGGTGACCGCCTTGGAGAGCGGGCGCACCTTCAAGGCCGGCGCCTTCGCCCCCGACCTGCTCGACCGTTCCTTCGGCGGTGCCTGAGGTCGTCGTTCTCGGCGAGGGCGGCGGCTGGCATGCGGGCCAGCTTGCGCAGGCGCTGCGCGACCGGGGTGCAAAGGTCGAGCGGTTGCGGTTCGATCAGTGCCGCCTGGAAGCCGGTGCGGTCCGCCTCGGCCTGCGCGAGACGCTGCCCGACGCCGTCGTCGTCCGTTCGATCCCCGGCGGCACCTTCGAGCAGGTGACGCTACGGCTGGGGCTGCTGCATGCGCTCCGCGAGGCCGGCGTGCTGGTGGTCAACGACGCGCGCGCGATCGAGCGATGCGTCGACAAGGCGGCGACCAGCTTTCTCCTGGCGAAGTCCGGTGTGCCGACCCCCCCTGCCTGGGCGATGGAGTGCCGCGAAGCGGCGGCGCGCCTGCTCGCGACCGAGAAGGACTTGGTCCTGAAGCCGCTCTTCGGCGCGCAGGGGAAGGGGCTGAAGCGGATCCGACAGGTCGAGGATCTGCCCGAGGCGGACGCGGTGGCCGGGGTGTGGTACCTGCAGCGCTATGTCGGTCGGAGCGAGCGCTGGCAGGACTATCGAGTGCTAGTCGTGGCGGGTCGGCCTATCGCGGCAATGGCGCGCGTCGGCGTGTCCTGGATCACCAACATCAAACAGGGTGCCTCGCCCGAGCCGGTCGAGACGAGCGGCGAGTTGGGCGATCTCGCCGTTGCCGCCGCGGCGGCGGTCGGTGCGTTCTACGCCGGCGTCGACCTCATCGAGACCACGCCCGGCAGCATCGAGGTCCTGGAGGTGAACAGCATGCCGGCCTGGCAGGGCCTGCAGAGCGTGGCGCCCGTCGATGTGGCGCAGGAACTGGCACGAGGCGTTCTGGCCGCACTGTGCCGGGGATGACACCGGCCGCCATTGCCGCCGCTTTCGAGGCCGCCTGCCGGGCCGAGATCGAGGCGCTGAAGCCCGGCAATGTGCACGTCCATGCCGGTGGGCACGGCATGTCGGTCGCCGATTTCCTGACCAGTGCGAAAGTGTCGGCGCCCGCGATCGCGGCAGCGGGCAGGAGCGTCGGCGAGCGTATTCTGGCGGCCGTCGAAGCGACCCGTGCTGCGGTCGGTCAGAATACCAATCTCGGCATCATCCTTCTCTGTGCGCCGCTTGCGACGGCGGCCGAGACTGGGAGACATCTGGCGGACGTGTTGGCAGGACTGTCGCGCGCCGATGCCAGTGCCGCCTTTCGGGCCATCCGGATCGCATCGCCGGGGGGGCTCGGACGCAGCGCGAGGCACGATGTCGCAGAAGAACCCGAGGTCACGCTGCTGGAAGCGATGCGGCAAGCCGCCGGTCGGGATCGAATCGCACGCCAGTACTCCGAAAACTTTGTCGACGTCCTGAATGTCGGCGTGCCGGCCCTTCGCGCAGGGCGAACGGCAGGCCTCAGCGAGCCCTGGGCGGTGACGTGGTGCTACCTCGCCTTCCTGTCGCGATTTGCCGACTCGCATGTCCTCCGCAAGCAAGGCCCGGACGTCGCGGAACAGGTGAGGCAGCAGGCGGCAGGACTGATCGCGAGCTGTCCGGAAATTCACGATTTGCCCTCCCTATCGAATGATCTGATTTCTTTCGATCGAGAGCTGAAGACGGCCGGGATCAATCCCGGGACCGGTGCCGATCTTACCGTAGCCAGTCATCTAGCCGCCTTCCTGTACGGCTAAGTCCTGGTCCCAGGCCGCAGTCGGGCCTTGCCGGGGGTACGTCCGGGTGTGTATCCACGCGCTGCACACGATCCCAGTGGGGGAGGCACTTGATGGCGAAGATTGATCGCATGCTTGTGGGCGAGGCTCTTGTCGGCGACGGCAACGAGATCGCGCACATCGATCTCATCATCGGCCCGCGCGGCAGCGCTGCCGAGGCCGCGTTCGCAATGACGCTGACGAACCAGAAGGAAGGCGTGAACGGCCTTCTCGCCGTGCTCGAGCCGAACCTGATGGTGAAGCCGGCTACGGTGATGTTCAATAAGGTCACCATCAAGGACGCCAAGCAGGCCGTCCAGATGTTCGGCCCGGCGCAGCGCGCGGTGGCGCTGGCGGTTGCCGACTGCGTGGCCGAGGGCACGATCCCGGCGGCCGAGGCCGACGAGCTCTTCATCTCCGTGGGTGTGTTCATCCACTGGGATGCGGCCGACGACCAGAAGATCCAGGACTACAACTACGCCGCCACCAAGCTCTCCATCGAGCGCGCCGTCTCCGGCCTGCCGAAGGTGAGCGAGGTCGTCGAGAAGAAGAATACCTCGCACCATCCCTTCCAGGCCGGTTGAAAGGAACCAGCGGCTCCACCAAAGGCTGAGACCAAAGCTCCCCCGAGCCCGCCCAAGCCGGCGGCACCTCCTCGGGCAGCTACCGTCTCGGCACCGCCCCCGGCTCCTCAGAGCACAGGCTGGTGGAAGTCCCTGCTCCGGGCCTTGGGTCTAAGTGCGAAGTGACCTGAAGCCACGACGGGCCCGTCTCGATGGAGACGGGCCCGATCCGTCAGATGAGGTCGGCAGCCGTGAGCCGACCATCGTGCAGGGCGGTGGCGACCAGCACCCCGGCACAGCCGATTTCCTTGAGCGCGTCGAGATCAGCGCCGTTCCGGACGCCGCCTGCGGCGTAGACCTTCCGCTCGCCGGCCTTCGCCAGCACGGCGCGCAAGCGGTCCAGATCCGGCCCGCCACCCATGCCGACGGCGGCCAGCGTCATGACGATGATCCGCGCCGGCCATAAGCTCGGCGTCTCGAACAGGGCCGGAGGTCCCAGAGGCCGATCGCCCTGATAGTCGAGCGACAGGATCACATCCGCGTCGGCAAGTTCCTCGACCATCCGCGTGTCCACCTGGCTTTCCGAGCCCAGGACCAGCTCCCCGATATCCGCACCGAGGAAGCCGCGGCACTCGCAGCGACCGCGGAACGCGGCGTCGACCCAGATGCGGACGTTCCGGTAGGTCTGGCTCAGACGCCGCAGGAGAGCGCGGTGGTCGCCCTGACCGCGGATCGCGTCCAGATCGGCGACATAGACGCTGCGGAACGGATGAAGACCCAGAAGGCCGTCGAGAACGGCTTCCGGCGTGCTGTCCGCTGCCAGCGGCGACTGCAGCGGCCGATAGGAGTCGCGCTGGCCGGCGCGGGCGTGCACGACTTGACCGCCCAGCAGATCGAGCACCGGGATGACCTCGAACATGGCGCTCCCCCGTAACCGACCTTCGCGCCTTAGCAGGCTGCCGGACCCGTGACCAAGGCCATGACGGCGCCGAACCGACGATGGATCGGACTCGACGTGGGCGGGGCACACCTGAAGGCCGCGACGGTGGTCGATGGCGTCATCATCGAGGTCAAGCAGATCGCCTGCCCGCTCTGGCAAGGGCTGGACCGCCTGGATGATGCCCTGCAGGCCGTCGACGATCACGCTTCGGCGAATGTCGCAGTCACGATGACCGGCGAACTCGTCGATTTCTTCCCCGATCGGCGCAGCGGTGTCGAAGCCATCTTGGAGCGTGTCGCCCGCATTGTGCCGCCCGCCAGGCAGGCGATCTGGGCAGGTCGCTCCGGCTTTCTTCAGCCCGGCATCGCAAGAGGCGCCGCGCAAGACGTCGCCTCGGCGAACTGGCTGGCGTCGGGCGCTTTGCTGGCCGAACAGGTCCGTGACGCCGTTCTGCTCGACGTCGGCAGCACCACCACCGACGTGCTCGTACTCGCCGACGGACGGCCGCAATGGAGCGGCTATACGGACCGGGAGCGGCTCGGCACCGGCGAACTCGTCTATCTGGGCGTCGTGCGGACACCGCTGATGGCGCTGGCCGACGAGGTGCCGTTCGACGGCAAGTCGACAGGCATCATGCGCGAATACTTCGCCACCACGGCCGATGTCTGGCGGATCCTGGAACGCCTCCCGCCCGACGCGGACCTGCATCCAGCGGCCGACAACGGGCCGAAGACGGTCGAAGGAAGCTGCAGACGGTTGGCACGGATGCTCGGGGCCGATCTCGCGGACTTCCCAATCGAGGCTTGGACGGAGCTGGCGGGCTTCTACGCACTGCGCTGCCGCGACCTTGTCGCGAGGGTGGTCCGGAGGCAGCGTTGGCGCGGACTCTCCTCCGGCGATGTGCCTATCCTGGGTGTGGGCGTCGGCCGATTCCTGGCCGCCGACGTCGCTGCCGCCCTCGGCATGCCCTTTGTCGACGCGGCGGCGCTCGTGCCGCCAGGTGCGGCCGATGCGCTACCCGCTGCTGCCGTTGCGCTGATGGCGGAACGCCATGCGGCCTTGTAATGCCGGTGTGCTTGCACTGGCCGGCGCCGGCGCGCTTTATGCCGCGCGTTCAAGAGCTGGGGGATGATGGCTCCGGTGGGCGAAGCAGCTGTAGTGGACGAAGTCTTTCCCGACGAGCGGCCGGTCTTCGTCGTCGGGGCACCCCGGTCCGGCACGACGCTGCTGCAAGCGATTCTCGACGCGAGCCCGAATATCGGAATCGCGGACGAGCTGACCTTCTTCGACACGATCCTGAAGGCGCAGCCCCAGCTGCCCGATCTGACCGCTCCCGGCGCCATCGACCGGCTCCAGTCGCTGATGCCGAAAATGGACCATGTCCGCTACTGGAGCGATCCGGAAGCGGTCGTGGCCGAACTCGGCCGGCGACTCCGTGCCGATCCGCAGCCGAGCTGGCCCCGAGTCTTCCTCTATCTGATGCGCGCCTGGGCCGACCGCAAAGGTGCCGCACGCTGCGGGGACAAGACGCCGTGGAACATCCGGCACATGGAAACCCTGCTGCGGTGGTTCCCCCGCGCACAGATCGTCCACATAGTTCGTGATCCGCGGGCCCAAATCGCGTCCCGTCGCAAGCTGCCGCGCACCTCGCAGGACGTGCTCAGCAATGCGATCAAATGGAAGCTCGACATCGACTGCGCCCGTAGACTTCAGGCGACGCCGGAACAGTTTCTCGAAATCCGCTACGAGGACCTCGTCACCACGCCTGCCGAGACGGTGCAGCGCGTGTGTGAGTTCCTGGACGAGCCTTTCGAGCCGCAGATGATCGCAGGCCGGGATTCTGCCGAACTCGCTTTCCGCGGCCAAGCCTACAAGGAAGGGGTGACGAAGGCCGTCAACGCGAACTCGCTCACCTCCTGGCGCAGGGAGCTGAACGCTTCCCAGGTACGGCTGATCGAGTGGATCACGGGAGGACACTTCGCTCATTACCGCTATGAGCGCGACGGATCCTCTCTTGGGACCTTGGCAAAGCTGCCGCTTCAGGCCGTTCAGGAGTGTCTGGCGTGGCTGCGGTTCAAGCGCGAGGAGAAGTCCTTCCTCGCCGCCGACAGCGGGATCGAGATCCGTCACGACTCGGGCGATCTGTTGAGGTCGCTCTGGCGGGCGCGGCATTCGGGCGGCAGCCGCTAGGCCATGTCGGCTCCTGCGGTAGGGGTGCGGATGCCGCAGGGCCGTCCGTCACCGTTCGACGCGATGCTCGCCGGGCTCCCTTCGTGGCAGCCTGCTGCGGACTTGAGGGCACCCGACGCCGTGCTCGATCTCACGATGCAGCCGCCGGACCCGACTCACCTGCGCGCAGCGAGGCGCGGCGTATGGCGTCTGGTCTTCGGCGACCCGCCTCGTGCCGATCTCGGGTCTTCGACGGAGGTTGCTCAAGGCAGCCGCAGCGTGCTGGTGCGCCTCGTTGCCCAGCATTCGGACGGGCAGGTCGACATCCTTCAGGAGGGCGCCTTCAAGCTCGTCCTGCACTCGCCGGCCGCCAGTCTGAGGCGAATCGCTGCCGGCACGGCCGAGTGGCCGCAGCGGGCGCTCGATAGCAGGCTTGTTCATGGCCGCCTGGATGCCCCGATCGACTTTGGCCGCACGACAGGGATGGGGGCTCATCTTCGAGACGGCCGCAACCTGCTGCGCCGGATCGTGCGGGAGGCCACGGAGGAGCAGTGGACCGTGGGCATTCTGGACCGGCCGGTGGCGAGCGTGCTCGATCGATTCGATCCGAAGGAGATCCGCTGGCTGCCGGAGATGACGGGCGGCTATGCGGCGGATCCGTTCGGGGTCGAGCGCGGAGGCGAGCTGACGATTCTGGCCGAGCTTTTCCCTTTCGCCGAGCCGCGCGGGCGCATCGGCCGGCTATACGAGGACGGCCGGACCGAGACGCTCATCGACGGCAGCTGCCATCTCTCCTACCCGCAGATCATCACGCATGCGGGGCAGATCTGGTGCTTACCGGAAGCGAGTACCTCACGGGAGTTGAGGCTGTATTGCGCCGATCCGTTCCCGACCCGCTGGCAGCCCGATCGCCTGTTGCTGGAGAACTTCCCCGCCGTCGATGCCACGGTCTTCGAACACGACGGCCGCTGGTGGATGCTGACCGCCAACCACGACGACCAGGACGAGACCCGGCTCTACGTCTTTCATGCACCCGATCTGTTCGGGCCGTGGTCGCCCCACGCTATGAACCCGGTCCGTTCCGACCTTCGTTCGGCACGACCGGCTGGGCCGCCGTTCCAGCACGAGGGGAAGCTGTATCGCCCGGCCCAGGACTGCAGCCGCACCTATGGCGGGGCGATCGCGATCAACCGGATCGACGTCCTGACACCCGACCGGTTCGAGGAACGCATCGTCAAGTGCCTGGAGCCGGATCCGAACGGACCCTACCCCGACGGCCTGCATACCCTCGTCGGTGTCGGGCAGAGGACGCTCGTCGACGGGAAGCGAGAGTTCCGCTCGGTGAAGCGGCTGCTGCAGCGCCTGCGTAGTGGGCTTGGTTAGGCGCCGATGCACGTCGTCCTGATCAGCCAGCCGCGCGATCCCATCAATGCCGAAGGCGGGCAGCACGGCTCGGTTGCGATCGTCACGGCAGCTCTGGCCGAGCAGTTGGGCCAGCGGCATCAGGTGACGATCCTCGCCCCTGCCGCACCGGGACAGCCTCCGACAGAGCGGGGGCCCGGCGGATCGCGGATCGAGCGCCTGCCGGCGGGGAGCCGTCAACTCAACAAGGCGCGGGAAATCCTCGGCACCTTCCTCGGCGGCAGCGTCCCGTTCCAGGCTACCAAGGCCTACTTCGCGGGCTACTTCGAGGCCGTGGGACGGCGGCTGCAGGAGGTGAAACCCGCGGTCGTGCACCTGCACAACGACTTCCAGCAGGCGCCTGCATTGGCCGAGCGCCTGGGCGCGATCCCGCTCGTGCTGCACTTCCACGGCGAGGGACCGCTGCGCCTGCCCGAGAAGGACGTGGCCGAGGGGCTCGGGGCCGCCGCCGGGATCGTCACCTGCAGCGCGTGGCTAAGCGACAGGCTTGCGGCACGGTTTCCAAGCGAAGCCGCCAAGATCGCCACCATCGGCAACGGCGTCGACACCGAGCGCTTCACACCGGCGGCAGAGGCGCCGGCCGGCCCTCCGGTCCTCGCCAATATCGGCCGGATCTCGCCCGACAAGGGCGTGCATGTCCTGACCGAAGCCTTCGCCCGGCTGGCACCCGAGTTCCCCGATCTGCGCCTCGAGATCTCGGGGCCTGTGGGCCTGCTGCCGGCGGGAACGCTCGCCATCATGGAGCCGCATCCGGCGCTGCAGGCGCTGGAGCCGTTCTACGGCCGCGGTCTCGTCGACCAGGTCCGCCGCCAGATCGTCCGGGCCGGCAAGGGCTATGCCGAGGACATCATGGCTCCGATCCCGGCGAAGTTGCGGGATCGCGTGACTCTGCGCGGGAAGATCGAGCACGACCGGCTGCCGGACCTGTATCGGGCGGCGACCGTCTTCGCGATGCCGTCGGTGATCCTGGAGCCGTTCGGTATGCCATTGGTCGAGGCCATGGCCTGCGGCCTGCCGGTCGTCACGACCGAGAGCGGCGGCATTCCGTGGATCCTCGGCTCACCGCCCGCAGGCGTGATGGTCGAGCGGGGCGATGTCGACGGGCTTTCGACGGCCCTGGCGTCGCTGCTCCGCGACCCTAGGCGACGCCTGACCCTGGGTGCTTCCGCCCGAGCCCGAACCGTGGAGATGTTCACCTGGGCTGCGGTCAGCACGCGTCTTGAGCAGGTCTATGCCCGTCTCGCGGGCTGAGGTCCGTCCCGGCTTGTGAGGTGCCGTCGCTGCCGCTTTAGTGGCCGTGGCGACCCCGGGCGGACGAAGAGCGCATGGCGACAGCACAGGCCGCCTCGATCCAGGTGGTCGAGGTCACGAAGCGATACGGTCAGGGCCCGGACGCGGTTCTGGCGCTCGACGCTGTCAGCCTCGAGATCCGCGGCAACGAGTTCTTCACGCTCCTCGGCCCATCCGGCTGCGGCAAGACAACGTTGCTGCGGATGATCGCCGGCTTCGACGAGCCGACCACGGGCGAGATCAGGCTCGACGACAAGCCGCTGAGCGGCCTGCCGCCCTTCCGCCGGCCGGTGAACACCGTCTTTCAGTCCTACGCCCTCTTCCCGCATCTGAACGTGCGCCAGAACGTGGCCTTCGGGCTCGAGATGCAGCGCAAGGCGGCCGCCGAGATCGGTCCCGAAGTCGACCGGGCACTCGCCATGGTGCGCCTCGGCGGCTTCGAGGATCGCTGGCCGCGACAACTCTCCGGTGGTCAGCAACAGCGCGTTGCGCTCGCCAGGGCCCTTGCGAACCGGCCACGCGTGCTGCTGCTCGACGAGCCGCTCTCGGCCCTCGACCTCAAGCTGCGCAAGGAGATGCAGCTCGAGCTGAAGCGCCTGCAGCTGGAGACTGGCATCACCTTCGTCTTCGTCACGCACGACCAGGAGGAAGCGCTCACCATGTCCGACCGCATCGCGGTCATGGACCATGGCAAGGTGCTGCAGATCGGTCCGCCGACAGAGATCTACGACCGGCCTGCGACGAAGTTCGTCGCCGACTTCATCGGCGAGACGGACTTGCTGGACGCCGTTGTCGAAGGACCGGCAGAAGGCGGCATGCGCTTCAGCCTGCCGGGCGGCGGAAGCCTGACGGCGGCCGAATCTCCTGCCATGGCGCCGGGCAGCAAGGCGACGTTGGCCTTCCGTCCCGAGCGCGTCGACGTTCTGCCGCCGGGCCGGGGGGGCATCCCGGCCGATGTGACAGCGACGGTTTATACCGGCACCGACACGATGGCGCACCTCACCTTGGCCGGTGGCGTACCCGTCCGTGCTCGCCTGCAAAACCGCGAGGGTGCAGCGCACCTTTTGCGGCCAGGCGAGAAGGTCGAGATCAGCGTCGCACCATCGGCCGTCCGGGTGCTCGCGGCGTGAGCGAGATCGGGCACGGGGAGGGGACGCGCCGGCTGATGCTGGTGAGCCCGGCCGTCCTCGTCATCGGCCTCTTCATGCTGATGCCGCTGCTGCTGATGGCCTATGTCAGCGTCCTGGAGAAAGGGGCCTCGGGCGGCGTGCAGTGGGGCGTTCACACCGTCGAGCCCTACGTCTCCTTCCTGTTCGAGCGCGATCTCGACGACAGCCTGATCCTCAACACCGACTACCTGCAGATCTTCATCCGTTCGTTCTGGCTGGCCACCCTGACGACCGCCGTCACTCTGGCCGTCGGCTTTCCCACGGCCCTCTATATCGCCCTGCAGCCACCGAAGCGGCGCAACCTGCTCGTGTTCCTCGTCACGGTGCCGTTCTGGGCGAACCTGCTCGTGCGCACCTATGCCTGGATCCTGCTGCTGCGGAACAATGGTCTCGTCGACGAGTCGCTGCACGGGCTGGGCCTGACGACGGGGCCGCTGAACGTGCTCTACACGCCGACGGCGATCCTGATCGGCCTCGTCTACTCCTATCTGCCGTTCATGGTGCTGCCGATCTATTCGAGCCTGGAAAAGCTCGACCTGCGCCTCGTCGAGGCGGCGTTCGACCTCGGCGCCGACCGGCGTCGGGCCCTGACCCGGGTCATCATCCCGCTCGCTATGCCGGGCATCGTGGCGGGCTGCATCCTCGTCTTCGTGCCGGGTCTCGGCGCCTTCGTCACGCCGGAGCTACTGGGCGGCGGCAAGGCGCTCATGATCGGCAACCTGATCCAGAGCCAGTTCGGTGCCGCCCGCAACTGGCCCTTCGGTGCGGCCCTCGCCTTCGCACTCCTCGCCATCGTGCTGGCGGCGATGCTGCTCTATGCGTGGCGCTTCAAGGAACCGCCCGGAGGGGGGCGATGAACGAGAACCGCCTCTTCCGCTTCCCGGGTCTCGGCGTCTCGACCTTCGTTTTCTTCATCTATCTGTACGCGCCCATCGTCGTGCTCGTGTTCCTGTCGTTCAACGCGAACCAGCAGGCGACGATCTGGACCGGGTTCACGACCAGTTGGTACGGCACCGTCATCGCCAACTCCGATCTCATGCGGGCGTTCAAGAACTCGCTGACGATCGCGTTCACGGCCACGATCGTGTCGACCATCATCGCCACGCTCGCGGCTCTTGGCACCGCGCGTTCGCGCTTCCGTGGCCAGGGGGTGCTGAGCGCGCTCATCGGCCTGCCGCTCATCGTGCCCGAGATCGTCACGGCTGTGGCGAGCCTTCTCTTCTTCGTGCTGATCGGGCTGAAGCTCGGCCTCTTCACGGTGATGCTGGCGCACATCGTGTTCTGCATCCCGTTCGCCTATCTGCCGATCCGCGCCCGGCTGCAGGACATGGATCCGACGTTGGAGGACGCGGCGATGGATCTCTACGCCGACCGTGTGCAGACCTTCCGCCGGGTGACCTTGCCGCTGCTCTGGCCGGGCGTGATCTCCGGCGCGATGCTGGCCTTCATCATCAGCCTCGACGATTTCGTCATCACCTACTTCGTCAGCGGGCCCGGGGCGACGACGCTGCCGATCTACATCTTCGGCATGATCCGGATCGGCATCAGCCCCGAGGTGAACGCCGTCTCGGCCCTGATGCTGCTGATATCGATCCTGTTCGTGGCGTTGTCGTGGTCGGTTGGTCGCACCCGGAAGTAGAGCTTCTTGCACCCCCGAGCTAAGGGGGCTTGGATCGCTGCACCGCCACCAACGATCAGGAACGCCATGAGAACTCTCGCTCTCGGCCTGGCGAGCGTCGCCGTTGCCGCCCTCTTGTCCCCGCAGGCGAACGCTGCGGGCGAGCTCTTCGTCTACAACTGGACGAACTACATTCCCCCGGCACTGTTCGAGAAGTTCGAGAAGGAGACCGGGATCAAGGTCACCCTCGATACCTACGACAGCAACGAGACGCTACTCGCGAAGCTGCAGGCGGGCGGTGGTGGATACGACGTCATCGTACCGTCCGACTACATGGTGGCGACCATGATCCGGGACGACCTCCTGGAAAAGGTCGAGCCCAAGACCATGGCCAATTTCTCGAACGTGGCCGCGCCCTTCAACGAACAGTGGTTCGATCCCGCGCGCGACTACACGGTCCCCTACATGTGGGGCACCACCGGTTTCAGCTACGACACGGCCCGCGTTCCGGGAGGCAAGCTCGACGAGAGCTGGAAGAGCTTCTTCGAGCCGCCGCAGGAACTGACGGGCCAGGTCGCCGCCCTCAACGACGAGGTCGAGCTGTGGGGGGCCGCCGCGCACTATCTGGGCATCGACACCTGTACCGAGAGCACCGAGGACGCGCAGAAGATCCTGGCCGTGCTCGAAGCGCAGAAGCCCTTCCTCGCCATGTATCAGTCGGACGGCACCATCGAGCGCATGTCGGCCGGCGAGGTCATCATGCACCAGCAGTGGAACGGTGCGGCCCACCGGACCAAGCTGAACAAGCCGACGGTCGTCTATGTCTACCCGAAGGAAGGCATCGGCTTCTGGCAGGACAATCTGGCGATCCCGAAGGGTGCGCCGCACCTCGACAACGCCAAGGTCTTCCTCGACTGGATGATGAAGCCCGAGAACATCGCGCTCGTGAGCAACTTCACGGGCTACATGAACGCCTTGAAGGGCACCGAGCCGTTCCTCGACCAGGCGCTGCGCGACGATCCGGCCGTCCTGATGCCGGCCGAGTACCAGAGCCGTCTGATCCCGAACAAGGACTGTAGCGCCAAGTCGCGCGAGCTGCGCAACAAGGTCTACACGCGCCTCAAGAAGTGACCTCGCACGCCGACATCATCGTCGAGAACGGAGCCGTTCTCACGATGGACGAGGATCGGCCCCGCGCCGCCGCCGTGGCGGTGCGGGGAAACCGCATCCAAGCCGTCGGCGAACTGGCCTCCGTTCGAGAGCTTCGCGGGCCGAGCACCCGGGTGATCGACGCCGGCGGCGGCACGGTGCTGCCGGGCTTCATCGAAGCCCACATGCACATCTTCAACGGTGCGGCCTCGCTCGACCGCCTGTCGCTGGCCGAGGTCCGCGACCTCGACACGCTGGCGAGGCTGCTACGAGGAAGGGCCACCGCACGGCCGAGCGAGGCCGTGGTCTTCGGAATCTCGGCGCCCTACGACATCGTGGGTGGTCCGCTCGATCGCCACGTCCTCGACCGGATCATCCCCGACCGGCCTCTGGCGCTGAAGGCCTATGATGGCCACACGGTTTGGGCCAACACGCCGGCCTTGAGTGCCGCCGGCTTGCTCCACGGCCGTTCGCTACGGCGGGGCAGTGAGATCGTCATGGGCTCGGACGGCCTCGCGACGGGCGAGTTGCGTGAGCCCGAGGCCTTTACATCGATCCTGGCCCTGCTGCCGTCCGGCGGGCGCGAATCGCTGGGCTACACGACCGGGCGCGATCCGGATCCGCCCGTCACCCCGCAGCAGCGGGCAGGGGATCGCGAGTTGCTGGCACAAGGGCTCACCTACTGCGCCTCGCTCGGCATCACCTCGATCCACAACATGGACGGCAATTTCTACCAGCAGGAGCTGCTGTCCGAGCTGGGCGACGATGGGCGCCTCTGCTGCCGCGTGCGGCTGCCGTACCATCAGAAGAACGACAAGACGGTCGACGAGCTCCGGCGCGACGCGCCTGCGATGCGGGCACGCAGCCGGCCGGACAGACTCACGACCGACTTCGTGAAGATCTTCGTCGACGGCGTGCTCGATTCGACGACCGCCTTCATGCTCGACGACTATTGCGGTCGGCCCGGCAATCGCGGGCAACCGCTGTTCACGGCCGGGGCGATGAACGAAGCCGTGATCGCCGCGGACGCGCTGGGCTTCCAGGTTGCGGTGCACGCGATCGGCGACAGCGGGGTCCGTCGCACGCTCGATGCGTTCGCCGCGGCGCGTGCCGCCAACGGCAGGCGCGACAGCCGGCATCGTATCGAGCACATCGAGGTAATCGATCCGGCGGACATTCCGCGCTTCGCCGATCTCGGCGTGGTCGCCTCCATGCAGCCGCTGCACGCGCCAGGACCGCTGAGCTATCCCGGCGATACGCTGATGGAGCTGATCGGCCCGAGGCGCGCTCCCTACACTTTCGCCTGGCGGACGCTGCAGGACGCGGGCGCGCTGCTCGCTTTCGCCAGCGACTGGCCGGTGTCGCCGGTCGACCCGCTGCTCTCGATCCAGGCGGCCGTGACGCGTCAGCCGTTCCGTCCGGGCTTGCCCGAGCAGGCGGTGAACCTGGAACGGGCGCTCGCCGCCTATACCCGGAACAATGCCAGGGTGGAGTTCGCGGAAAACCGTAAGGGTCGGCTACGGGAGGGCTACCTCGCCGATCTCGTCCTGCTCGACGGCGACATCGAGATGACGCCGCCAGAGGCGATCAAGGACCGCAAGGTGCGGGCGACGATCTGCGATGGCCGGGTGACCTACGAGGCCGTCTGATCGCAACCCGACGGTCAGCACCGCGGGTCGTGGTTCTGCCAGCAATACTCCCAGGGCCGCAGCAGGCGACCGGTGTCCGGGTCGCGAACGAACATGACGAGGCTCATGTCATCGAGATCGCTGAGGTCGGGATAGGCATGGTGTTCCTCCATTATGGCTCGGAGCCGAGCGGGCCCCGGCGTGCTGACGCCGAATCGGTCCAGCGCCTGCTGGAGTTCGGGGTCGATCGCCGGATCGGCGACCGCAACATCCCTGTGACCACGTCCTGGGACCGGCTCCGGCATCTTGGCCCGATAAAGGGCGAGGACACTGTCGGGCTGTACGGTGCCGGTCGGTGACGCCGCCAGGACGACCGTGCAGGCGAACGCGCACTCGTCGTCGACCTCCACCTGCAGACCTCTCGCATGCACCACTTCCGCGAGGCCGGACGCAGACGCGAGATCGCCGCCGCCGCTGTCGATCTTCAGGGCGGAAATGTTGGGCGTCGCCAAAGCCTTCAGGATCGCCGCAGCCGCCGTCCCGTCGAGGTCGCCTTCGAAGCGCAAGGTCTTGCCGTCTTGTAGGGTCAGGAATGGCGGCAGGGGATCAGGCCCGGGAGAACCTTCAAAGTCCCGCATTGTCAGGAGCAGGTTCAGCGGCAAGAAGGCGAGGAGGAAGAGGAGGTAGGCTACGGCCGCGCCGCGGGCCACGTGGAGGCCAGCCAACTGCAGCGGCGGCTTGTAACGGCGCCAGACAATGGGGAAAGAACTCGTAGCGACCAAGGCGCCGTACCGCATCCCGAAGGCGGCTTCTCGCGACAGCAGAATGGCTCTAAATCCTGTGCCCTTGCGCCGCAGCAGTGCTAGCGCGACGCCGACGGCGAGGATGATCGCCACGCGGTCGAACCAGCATTGCCGCCAGTTGGACTGCAAACGGTGACCCCGTCGACTGTAGTAGATGTGGATGGATCGCAATGTGCCGCATCATGCTTGTGTTCCAACGGGATGATGCACGCGCAATCTGTAGATATACTTTCAAGAGAGTGAAAACTGCGTAGGGTCGCTCGCTATTGGCGAGCGATGTGCTGCCGCTGCCCAGGCACGGTGGTCAGTCACAGCGTTCGGGGAAGTTGGCACAAAACTCCCTAAATCTCATGTAGTCATCATTCTCTTCACTGTAAACGAACATGACGAGGTTCATCGCTCCCAGCTCTCGCAACGTCGGTGACCAGATTGCCTCCGGTGACAACGCCAATATTTTCAGGATGGCGTCGGGAGTGACATGATATTTGGATAATTCTTTTGTATACTCGACATCGCCCGACTCCGTGTCAGGGCGGAGCAGATCTTGCATCCACTCGGGGAAAACCGAATGCGCACGGTGAAGAACACTAGTGGAGTACGGCATCACGGCCGCCGCAGGTGAAGCGGCGAGCAGCAAGACACAGGCCGAGTTGCAGTAGTCCTCAACCGTGACAGCGAATCGCCGCGCATGAATCTTCTCGGCGATAGCGGCAGCGGCGCTCGTGAAGCCACCCTCGCTCTCGATGGCCAGTTCGTGGACACCGGGGTCGTCGAGGATGGCAAGGAGCCGTTCTGCCGATGCGGCGTGGATCGGTCCCGTGAACCGGACAACCTCTCCCTCTCGGACGATTTCGAAGGGCGCTCGACTTGTCGGATTGTCCACTTCTTTAATGACTGCGTACACGACAACCCCCGTGATACTTACGATAAATGCCACCACCATGAGGTTAACGATGATGAAGAGTTGCGCGGCGATGCTCCAGAAGCGGCGGAGTCTCTGACGCCTAACTCTCCGCGCCGAACGCCAGAGACCGACAAGCTGCCAAACGACGAGGACGCCACCGAGCGCAAGACAAAAGAGCACGAACCAAGCGTATCGCTGCTCGTCAGGCAGAGCCAACTGCCATCCTATGAGACCATCGACGGCCAGCGAAAGCAGGACGGTATTGACCCAGAAGCTCCGCCAAAGCGGCTGCTCGCCGCGCCAATGCGAGCGGACATAGGTCAAGACGAACGGCCGCTTCGTGCCCTCGACCATGCGTTATGCTATCGCCACCAGGATCTGGCCGATCGAGGCGCGGTGCCGTCATGCTGACAAGAGGGATGACGGCGGGCGGCGACCTCTGTCAGGTTGGCCGCCCTTAGCCCGGAACCACGATGTCCGATCCTCTCAGCCGCCTCATCGGCGGCTTCGAAAGCTTCAAGACCGACTTCATCCACGGCCGGCCCGACGAGTACCGGTCGTTGGTGGAGCGCGGGCAGCGGCCGGAGGCGCTGGTCGTCGCTTGCTCCGACAGCCGGGTCGATCCGGCGATCATGACCAAGGCCGACCCGGGCGATCTCTTCATCCTGCGCAACGTGGCGGCGATCGTGCCGCCCTACGAGAAGGGCCACCGGCCGAAGGGCAGCACGTCGGCATTAGAGTTCGGCGTGCGCGGCCTTGAGGTGAAGCACATCGTCGTCCTGGGGCACGGCCGCTGCGGCGGCATCCGCCTCCTCGCCCTCGACATGGGCCTCGGTGGGGTCGGCGAGGCCAGCGGACGGCGCTTCGAGTTCCTGCACGACTGGATGGGAACCATCGACGAGGCGGGCAGGGCGGTCGCCGGCGGCGACCTGCACCCCGAGATCGCGGGCCGGATCTTGGAGCAGGCGGGCGTGCTGACCTCGCTCAACAACCTGCTGACCTTTCCCTGGATCACCGCCCGCGTCGCCCGCGGCCAACTCACGCTCCACGGCTGGTACTTCGACCTCGAGGCCGGCGAGTTGCTGGCGTACGACGCGCGGCAGCGCCGGTTCGTGCCGGCGCGGCAAGTACCGTTCTCGATCGACGCGGAGCTTCTGGACGACCGTCTGGCCCTGGATCCGCGCGAGTTCGTGGCCAAGGTCACGACCTCGTCATGACGTCCGTCGACCCGGGGTTGCTTGCCACCGCGGCAAAGCGCGTGCTCGATCTGGAGACGGGCCGCTTCATCGAGCGCCATCCGCTAAGTCGTCGACGCAACGAGGAAGCGAGGGACGGCTTTCTCGACGGCGTCCCGCTGCACTGGATGCTCGACTGGCCTACCCCGTTCCCGCTCGTCGTGCAGGCGGCGGAGGGTGTGCGCCTGACCGACATCGACGGCCACGAGCTGATCGATTTCTGCCTTGGGGACACGGCGGCGATGTTCGGCCATTCGCCGAAGCCGGTGGCCGAAGCGATCGCACGGCAGGCGTCTCGTGGGCTCAGCTTCATGCTGCCGACCGAGGATGCGGCGGTCGTCGGCGAGCTGCTCGCAGCACGGTTCGGCCTGCCGTCCTGGCAGGTGACGACCTCGGCCAGCGACGCCAACCGATTCGCCCTGCGCGTCGCGCGTGCCGTGACGGGGCGGCGACGAATCGTAGTCTTCGACGGCTGCTATCACGGTGCCGTCGACGACACACTCGTCGATGTCGAGGACGGTGCGACCCTGGCCCGCCGTAGCCTCATGGGCCAAGTGGTCGATACCGGTGCGACGACGACGGCCGTGCCCTTCAACGACCTCCCGGCCCTGGCCGAGGCCCTACAGGGAAAGGACGTCGCCTGTGTCATCGCCGAGCCGGTGATGACCAACTGCAGCATGATCCTGCCGGACCCGGGCTTCCACGCCGCACTTCGCGAGCTGACCAGGGCCGCCGGGACCCTGCTCCTGATCGACGAGACGCACACGATCTCGACCGGCCCCGCCGGCTACACGGGCGGGCATGGACTCGAACCCGACATCATGGTGCTGGGCAAGCCCGTCGCCGGCGGATTGCCTGCCGCCGTGTGGGGGCTCTCCGCCGACGTGACGCGGCGCCTGCGCGAGGTGACGGAGGGCAGGGGCACCGGGCACTCCGGCATCGGCACGACGCTGGCCGGCAACGCCCTTCAGCTGGCGGCCCTGCGCGCCTGTCTGGAACAGGTGATGACGGCCGATACCTATGCCGTCATGGAGCGGCATGCCAGAGCGATCGAAGCCGGCTTGGCGCGCCAGATCGCGCAGCGGCGCCTGCCCTGGCACGTGGCCCGCGTGGGCGCCCGGCTGGAGCTCGTCTTCCGACCGGAGCCGCTGCGCAACGCTGCGGATGCGCGGGCGGCCTCGGTGCCGGACCTGGAGCGGGCGATCCATCTCGGCATGCTGAACCGTGGCTATCTGCTGACACCCTTCCACGACATGATCCTGGTCAGCCCGGCGACGACCGCGGCGGATGTCGAGGGCTTCCTCGACGCGTTCGCCGACCTGCTCGATTCCCTGCTCGGACCAGCCGTGCGATGATCGGTCCCCGTCCCGCGTCGGCGGCTCCCGTCGAGGAGGCCGAGGCGTTCCTTTCGGCGCACCCCGAAATCCAGGCCGTCGACATCGTCCTGACCGACCTCAATGGGATCGGTCGCGGCAAGATCATCAGGCGGCGCGAGCTGCTGGGGGTCTACCGAGATGGCCGGCATCTGCCGGGCTCGATCCTGGGCCTCGACATCACGGGCAAGGACATCGATGCGACGGGGCTCGTCTGGGCGGACGGCGATGCCGATCGCAAAGCGTGGCCGGTGCCCGGCACGCTCGTCCCGATGCCCTGGACCGATCCGCCGCGGGCACAGGTCCTTCTGAGCCTGCACGAGCTGGACGGCTCGCCGATGCCGGTCGACCCGCGGCGCGCTCTGGCCCGCCAGGTCGAAGAATTCGCCAGGTCCGGCCTAACTCCAGTCATGGCGTTCGAACTCGAGTTCTACCTGCTCGACCGCGATTTAGATCCCGAGGGCCGGCCACAGCCCGGGCGGCTGCCGCTGACGGGCCTGCGACCTGCGACGCATCAGGTCTACCGCCTGGACGAGTTGGATGGGCTGGAGCCGCTGGCGCGCGCGGTCTATGGCGCCGCCGAAGCGCAGGGCCTGCCGCTCGAGACAATGATCTCGGAGTACGCGCCGGGTCAGTACGAGCTGACCCTGCACCATCGGGCCGATCCGCTGCGCGCTGCCGACGATCTCGTGATGCTGAAGCGGCTGCTGCGGGGCGTGGCGTCACGTCATGGTCTGCGCGCCTGCTTCATGGCGAAGCCGTTCGCCGATCTCGCCGGCTCGGGCATGCACCTGCACACGAGCCTCGCCGACCGCGAGGGGCGCAACCTGTTCGCCGACACGCGGCCGGGCACGCTCGATCCACGGCTGCGCCACGCCATCGCCGGACTCTTGGAGAGGATGAGCGAGTCGATGCTCGTCTTCGCCCCGCATCTGAACTCGTGGCGACGTTTCGCGGCCCATTCATACGCGCCAGTGACGCCCAACTGGGGGCTCAACAACCGCAGCGTGGCCGTCCGTGTACCGGCGGGCGACAGCGCCTCGCGTCGGCTGGAGCACCGGGTCGCGGGCGTGGATGCGAACCCCTATCTCTGCGCCGCCGTGGTCTTGGCCGGCATGCGCGCCGGCCTCGCCGCCGGCCACGAGCCCCCGGCCGAGGTGACGGCCTACCCGGAGCCGACAGACGAGCTGTCCCCTGACTGGCGCAGTGCCATCATGGCGGCGGCGGGATCGGACTTCCTGCGCGACGCTCTCGGCCGGCGCCTGTGGGAGGTGTTCCTCGCCGTGAAGCGCGACGAGTATGCGCGCTTTGCGCAGCGGATCACGGCCGAGGAGTATGCCTGCTACCTCGACACGGTCTGAGGTCAACCGGGGTAGATGTAGCCGGCCCCGCGCAGGGTCTTGATCAGCTCCGGCTTCTCCGGGTCGCGCTCGAGCTTGCGACGCAGGCGCGTGATCCGGTTGTCGATGCTGCGGTCGAAGGCATCGTCGCCGCGGGGCGGGGCGAGCTTCAGAAGCTCCTCGCGGCCGAGTGCCCGCCCGGGCCGCGAAGCGAAGGCGGCGACGAGATCGAGTTCCATCGGCGCCAGCGCCACCTCCGCACCGTCGGCCCCGAGCAGGCGGAAGCGCTTCGTGTCGAAGCGGAAGGGACCGAACGGGACGATCCCCGGTGCCAGCGGCTCGCCCCGGGGGCGGCGCCGACGCAGCACCGCTTCGATGCGCGCCTTCAGCTCCTTCAGGTCGAACGGCTTGGTGACATAGTCGTCGGCCCCGACCTCCAGCCCAACGACCCGGTCGATGACCGTGTCCGCACCGGTCAGCATGACGATGCCGCAGCCATAGCGCTCGCGGAGATGGCGGGCGACCTGGAAACCGCTCTCGCCCGGAAGGCCGACGTCGAGCAGGACGAGGTCGGGCACGGCTTCGCCGATCTGCCGTCGCAGATCCTGACCGTCCGACGCCATGCGAACCTCGTGGCCGGCCAGGGAGAGATAGTCCCCCACGAGCTGCCGGATGTCCGGCTCGTCGTCGACCACGATGAGATCAGCCACGCCCTCAGCACCACTGCCGCGCCACTGTTGAAACAGTCCTGTAGCTTGAACGGCGTCGAGGCGAAACACCCGGGACACAGGATGCGCGCCTTGCCGGTCGGAGCGATCCGGCGGCCACGAACCGAGCCCTCGGGCTCCATGACACGATTGAAACAATGCTCAGCCTCGAACGACATGCGGCTGTTACAGGCGTGTGCCCAGTCTCGTCGCGAGGCGACGGCGTCCTCGCCAGGAACGTCGCCGCGCTGACCCTTGACGACGGTTACCTGACGATGAGCATCGCGGGTCTGGCCAGAGCGAGTCCTGCGGCGATCGCCGACGGGCTGCCGGCCGCGGAGACGCAGGCGATGATCGTCAAGGAAGGGCGCAGCCTCGGGCGCCGCTACGCGCTGCTGACCGCCTGCACCGGGCTGCCGCTTTTGCTCCTCGTGCTGGCGCTGGCGGTGTTCCACTACGCCTCGCTGCGCGACGCCGAACTCCGCTCGTTCGCCCGGCTGGCCGCCGACCGTGCAGCCGTCCTGGCCCTGGTCCCCGAGCGTGCCGGCGAGATCATGGCGCTGCCGGTGCCTGTGGGCGCTCTCCAGCTGGCGTCGGCGGCGCGACCGACGGACGGGTTCGAAGCCGCCAAGGACGGGCGAGAGTTCGTCGTGCCCGTGCCGGGATCCGACAGGACCTTGCGGTTCACCGTCGCCGAGACCGAGTTGCGGGGGCTAGTGCTACCGCAGATCCGGACCTACGCGGCCATCCTGGCCGTGCTCGCCATAGCCTTCGTCCTGGCCCAACTGCTACTGCAGCGGAATTTCGTTCGACCGGCCCTCTTCTTGGTTCGGCATATCCGCGAGTCCAGCAGCGGTGTCAGCTGGAATCCGCCGGCGATGCCGTCGATCTGGCGACCCTGGCTCGATGCGGTCACCGATGCGTTCGCGGGCTTACGGACCTACGAGGCACGGCTTCGGGCGGCGGCCGATGCCATTCCGGCCGGGCTCGCCATCTTCGATGCCGGCGACCGTCTTGTCTTTCACAACCGCGCCTATCCCGAGCATCTGAGCCCGCCGCTGCGGGACTCGCTCCAGATCGGCAAGCACTGGCGCGAGTGGCAGAAAGAGGCTTCGGAGTTGGGGCCGGTGCTCCATCCAGGCACCGGCATAGGCGTCGCGCTCGCCGAAAACGAATCGGCATCGGATGTCGAGTACCGCCTCGCCGACGGGCGCTGGATGCGGACGCGCGAGGCCGCCATGGCGGGCGGCGGACGGGTGCAGCTCGTCACCGACATCACCGACCGGCGCCTGCAGGACGACGAGCGGCGCCTCCTGGCGACGGCGCTGGAGCAGTCCGGCGACTCGGTGGAGATCGCCGGCGCCGATTTCCGCCTGACCTTCGTGAACGCCGCCTTCACCAACCTCACCGGCTACGCGCCCGAGGAGGCGCTGGGAAAGCAGCCTTCGGAACTGCTGCGCAGCAGCTATCACGACGATGCGTTCTTCGCCGGCATCCGCCAGACGATCACGACCGGCCGGGGGTGGAGCGGACGCATCGTCAGCCGGCACAAGGACGGCCACCTGCTGCACCAGGACGCCACCATCTCGCCGCTCCGCGACGAGGCGGGGCAGATTTCCCACTACATTGCGGTGAAGCGCGACGTCTCCGCCCAGATCCAGGCCGAGGCGGCCCTGCGCGCCAGCGAGGCCCGCTTCCATGCCGCCGCCGAGAGCATCCCGGACGGGTTGGCGATCTTCGATGCCGAGGATCGCTTCGTCTACTGGAACAGCCGCTATCCGGCGCATCTCTCCGAGAGCGTGCGGGCCGTGCTGCGCCCCGGCATCCGCTTCGAGGACTGGATCAGGGCCGGGATCGAGATCGGCCCGGTCTACCATCCCGACATGGGCGAGGATTTCCCCAAGCGCCGCTTCGCGGTGCGCGGGACCGAACGGAGCGAGCACGAGCAGCGCATCATCGACGGCCGCTGGCTGCGTCTCCGCGAGAGCCGGATGCCGGACGGCGGTCGTGTGCTCCTGACCACAGACATCACTGCCCATCGTCAGCAGCAGCAAGCGCTGGCCGATCAGAAAGCGCAGCTAGAGGCGGTGCTCAGCAGCATCGCCGAGGGTGTCAACATCGTGGCACCCGACGGTACGGTTGTGCTCGTCAACGAGGGCTTCCTCCGGCTGTACGACTTCCCGGCGGAGATGCGCACCGAGGGCCGGGCACTTGCCGACTTCGTCCGCGACCGGATCACCCGCGGCGAGCTTCGCCCCGACGAGGACGAGACGGACGACATCGACGACATGGTGGTCCGCCGGGTCGAGGCGTTCCTCGCCCAGCAGTCGATGCGCTTCGAGGAACAGCTCTCCGACGGCCGCACGATCCTCGTCCAACGCCAGCGCATGGACGACGGGTCGATCGTATCGACCTACATGGACATCACCGAGCTGAAGCAGCGCCAGCAGGAGAACGCGCTGCTCGCCATGGCTGTCGAGCAGGTCGGCGATCCGGTCGAGATCACCGACGCGCTCGGGCGGTTCACCTATGTGAATGCGGCCTTCACCCGGCTCACCGGCTACGAGGCGGAGGAGGCCCTCGGCCGGCAGCCCCAGGACCTGCTGAGCAGCGGGGAGCACGATCCGTCGTTCTTCCTGGCGATCGCCGCCCACATCGCCCGGGGCCAGACCTGGCAGGGGCGGATCATCAACCGGACCAAGGACGGCCGCCTCCTGACGCAGGAGACGACCATCTCGCCGCTGAAGGATGAGGATGGGCTCATCACCCACTTCGTCGCGGTGAAGCACGACGTCACCGAGCGCGAGCGTGCCGAGGCGGAGCTGCGGGAAAGCGAGGGTCGCTACCGTGCGCTGGTCGAGACCCAGACCGAGTTCGTGGCGCGGGCCACACCGGACGGGCGGCTGACCTTCGCCAATGAGGCCTATTGCCGGCACATGGGCCGGTCCCGCGAGCAGTTGCTGGGTCTTGACTATGACGACTTCGCCGCGATCCTGCCCGAGGACAACGACCTTCATCAGGCGCTGCTGAACTCGATCTCGCCGGAAGAGCCCACGATCACGAGCGAGATCAGGGTTCACCTTCCCCATCTCGGGCTGCGCTGGGAGAGCTGGACGATCCAGGGGGTGTTCGACGCCGACGGGCGACTGCTCGAGCGTCAGGCTGTCGGCACGGACATCACCGAACGCAAGCGGGCCGAGATCGCCTTGCGCGACAGCGAAGAACGCTACCGCGCCGTCGTGGAGGCGCAGAGCGAGTTCGTGCTTCAACAGAGCGTCTCGGGCCGAATTCTGCTCGTCAACGATGCGTACTGTCGGTATCTCGGCCTGTCGCGAGATCAGGTGCTGGCCGCCGACTGGAACGACTTCGACCTGCTGCCGGCCGACGAGCTCGCCCGCTATGAGGCTCATCTCGACGCTTTGACGCCCGGATCGTCCGTGGCGTCGATCGAGATCCGCTCGCGCCTCCCCTCGGGCGAAGAGCGCTGGGAGCAGTGGACGGACCGCGGAATCTTCGACGAGTCGGGCAAGCTCGTCGAGATCACCTCGGTCGGACGCGATGTGACCGACCTGCACCGGGCAGTCGACGAGCTTCGGGCGAGCGAAGCCCGCTACCGTGCGGTCGTGGAGGGCCAGAGCGAGTTCATCCTGCGGGTTCGGGCGGACGGGACGCTGTCGTTCGTGAACGATGCTTATTGCCGGTACCGCGGCGTGTCGCGCGATGCGATGCTCGCCGGCTACAACGACGTCGAGCACTACCGGCCCTCAGAGCAGGCCCGGATTCGGTCGGCCTGGGCCTCGATCTCCCTGTTCACGCCCACCGCCACCTACGAGCTGACTCACGAAGGGCCCGACGGCGGGCTGCGCTACGAGGAGTGGACCGACACCGGCATCTTCGACGCCAATGGCTGTGTGGTCGAATACCAGGCGGTCGGCCGGGACATCACGGCGCGCAAGCAGGTCGAGCTGGCGCTGAAGGAGAGCGAGGAGCGGTTCCGGGCCGTGGTCGAGGACCAGGTCGACTGCATCACGCGCTACGACACCGATTTCCGCCTCACCTTCGCCAACCCCGCCCAGGCACGTCTGTCGGGCAAGGCACCCTGGGAACTGGTTGGGCAAGATCTCTTCGATGAGGTCCCGGCCCATGTCAGAGACGAGCTGCGCGAGCGACTCCTTCAGCTCACGCCGGACGACCCGGCCTTCCACGGTGAGAACGAGCGTGTCCTGCCGAACGGCGAGCTGCGCTGGTTCCAGTGGATCGACCGAGCGCTGTTCGACAGCGAGGGTCGTCTCACCGGCTATCAGGCGGTGGGGCGCGACATCACCGAACAGAAGCGGGCCGAGGATGCGCTGAAGGAGAGCGAGGAACGGTTCCGCGCCATCGCCGAATCCGTACCCGTGACTCTCTCCATCGCGAGCGGCGATCTCTCTCGCATGCTCTATGTGAACGAGCGGGCCTTCGCGACCTTCGGCATACCTTCCGGCTCGGAGCGCAACGGTATCCTCAGCGTCTGGGTCGATCCGGCCGATCGGCTGGCGCTCACCGAGGAGGTCATGCGCGCGGGCTTCGTCGATGCCCGCGAGGTCCAATTGCGTCGCCGCGACGGCACACTGTTCTGGGGCCTCGTGTCGGCAAGGCGCATGAACTACGGCGGCGAGACGGCGGTCGTCACGACCTCGATCGACATCACCGAGCGGCGGCGGACCGAAGAGGCTCTGCGGCACAGCGAGGCGCGCCTTGCGGCCTTCATGGAACACGCACCGGTCGGCGTGCACATCAAGGATCCCACGGGCCGCTACCTCCTGGCCAACCCCGAGATGGAGCGGATCTTCGGCCGGCCCATTCCCGAGGTCATCGGGCACACCCACTGGGAAATGTTCGACGCCGTCGAGGCGGCGATGATCGAGCGGCGCCATCGAAAAGTCGTCGAAACCGGCCAGGTGGTCGTCGCCGAGGAGCACCAGCCGAGCATCGATCCCTACACCTGGAGCATGGTGATCAGCTTCCCGATCCGCGGCCGCGACGGGGAGGTCATCAATGTCGGCACCTTCGCCCTCGACGTCACTGCCCAGAAGCGGGCGGAGATGGCGCTGAAAGAGAGCGAGGCGCGGCTGGCGGCCTTCATGCAGAACGCCCCGGTCGGCATGTACGTGAAGGATCTCGGCGGTCGCTACCTGATGGCCAACCCCGAGATGGGGCGTGTCTTCGACGTGGACTCCGTCGGGTCCATGATCGGGCGCTCGCCCGAAGAAATCTTCGAGCTCGAGGTGGCGACGCTGATCCGCGACTACGACCGGACCGTCGTCGAGGGCGGGGTGCCGACGGTGGTCGAGGAATATCTGGAAGGACGGCCCAACTACACCTGGACCATGGTCATCCGTTTCCCGATCCGCGACGAGGACGGCAACATCGTCCAGATCGGCGGCTTCGACGTCGACATCACGGCCCAGAAGCGGGCCGAGCAGGAGCTCAAGGCGAGCGAGCAGCGGTTCAAGGCGATCGCGCAGGGCGTGCCGGTGCCGATCAGCGTCGTCAGCCTCGAGGACGACAGTCTCGTCTTCGCCAACGACGCCTACAATCAGACGTTCATGGTCGACTCGGTCCGGAACGCGACCATGCACCGGGGTGCGTTGTGGCAGAACCCCGAAGAGCGGGTTCGGCTCTTCGATCGCGTTCGCACCGAGGGGGTCGTGCCGCCGACGGAATTCATGTTCCGCCGCACCGATGGCAGCTTCTTCCCGGGCTCGCTGACGACACGACGCTTCATCTATGACGGCCAGCCGGCCGCCCTCATCAGCGTGCTCGACCTCTCCGCGCAGAAGGCGGCCGAGGCCGAGATCGAGCGTCAGCGCGAGGCCCTGCACCAGAGCGAGAAGCTGACGGCGCTGGGCGGACTGTTGGCCGGCGTCGCCCATGAGCTGAACAATCCGCTCTCGGTCGTCGTCGGCTACTCCAGCATGCTACAGGACTTGGCACCCGATCAGGCGACCCGCACACGGGCCGAGAAGGTTCACGCCGCGGCCGAGCGCTGCGCCCGCATCGTGAAGACCTTCCTCGCCATGGCCCGCCAGAAGCCGCCCGAGTTCGGCCCGGTGGACCTCAACAAGGTGATCGAGGGTGCGCTAGATCTCGCCGCCTACGGCCTGCGCACGAGCGATGTCGAGGTCGTGCGCGAGTTGGATGCGTCGCTGCCGGAGATCTGGGGCGACGGGGACCAACTCCATCAGGTTGTGACCAACCTCATCGTCAATGCGCAACAAGCAATGGTACAGTGCGCCGCGCCGCGCCGGTTGATCCTGCGCACGCGCCGTATCCGGCCGGGCATCCGGGTGGAGATCGAGGACAACGGCGTCGGCATGCCGGAGGAGGTCCGCAAGCGGATCTTCGAGCCGTTCTTCACGACCAAGCCGCAGGGCGTGGGTACCGGCGTCGGCCTGTCGGTCTGTCACGGCATCGTCGCAGCCCACGGCGGCCGGATCGACGTCCGCAGCCGTCCAGGGCAGGGCACCCGCTTTCGCATCCTGCTGCCGTTCGGTGCCGGCCAGGCGAAGCCCGATGCCGCCGTCCCTGTCGAGACTGTGGCCGAGGCTGGCCGCGGCCGGGTGCTCGTCGTGGACGACGAGCCCGATATCGGTCTCCTGGTCGCCGATGTCCTGCGCCGGGACGGACTCACCGTGGACATCGTCCGGAGCGGGCGAGCGGCCGTCGAGCGACTGCGCGAAACGCACTACGATCTCGTCGTCAGCGATCTCCGCATGCCGGACATGGACGGGGCCGCCTTGTGGGAGACGCTGGCGAAAGAGCATCCGGAGGTGGCAAGAAAGACCATCGTCATCACGGGCGATGCCCTGGGGGCGCAACTGAACACGACCATCCGCGAGGCTACCGTGCCGGTCCTGGAGAAACCGCTCGACCTCGATCTCCTGCGGCAGCAGGTCCGCCATCTCCTGGAAGCGGCATGAGGCCATGACCGCTCGGCAGGAGATCATCGTTGTCGACGACGAGCCCGATCTCCGCGATCTGCTCGTCGACTATCTGGGTAGTCAGGGCTTTGAAGTAAGAACCGCGGCCGACGGGGCGGCGCTCGATGCGCTTCTGGCGGAGCGGCCGGCCGATCTTGTTGTCCTCGACGTCAACATGCCGGGCGAGGATGGCTTCTCCGTCGCGCGGCGCCTGAGAGCCGCCGGAAACAATGCCGGCATCCTGATGCTCACCGCGGCCGGGACGGTCGAGAACCGCGTCGAGGGGTTGACCGGCGGGGCCGACGACTACCTCGGCAAGCCCTTCCAGCTTCGCGAGTTGCTGGCGCGTGTGCGCAGCATCCTGCGCCGCATCGAGGCGCCGACCCCCGTCGCAGGGCAGGCCAAGGCTGCACCCGCGGGCAAGAGCGCCCCTTTTGGTCCCTTCGTCCTCGACATGGCTGCCCGGCGTCTGATCGGGCCCGCGGGCGACGTGGCGCTCACGGCAATGGAGTACGACCTCGTCGTCACCTTCGTCCGCCATCCCGGACAGACGCTCTCCCGCGACCGTCTCTCCGAGCTCGCCCACAACAAGCCGCTCGAGCCCGGCGACCGCAGCATCGACATCCGGATCACGCGCCTGCGCCAGAAGCTGGAGAGCGACCCCGCCAACCCCCAGATCATCCGCACGGTGCGCGGTGAAGGCTATGTCTTCTCACCCAGCTGAATGGGGACCAGTGTTGCAACCGAGTTGAAGTGTCGTGGTGGTGTGCAAAGCAGAAGTGTCGGTGGCTGGTGTGTCCGGGGCTGTGGAGCCGGAGGCGGAGCAGCCCCGGAGGCGCGGCGCGAACCGTCGGGTAGGGGGCGGCAGCGTCAAAGGAGGGTCGGGTCGAGTTGGCCCTGTGGCGGCACGGGCTGCTCGGCACGACGCCGCTCCATCATCCGGTCGACGAGGGTCTTCCGCCTCCTCGGCGGTTGGCCTCTCTTGCGGTAGCCGCTCTTCTCGCTGTTGGTCTTCGGCCGCGGTGGCGGGCGTTGGTCCTGCTGGCTCTTGATGAAGGCCAGGGCCTCGCCGAGGCGCTTGTTCTCGACGATCGCGGCGTGGGTCACGCGTTGGTCCTTGTCGAACACCGTGTAGGGCAGGGACAGCCCCTTCCAGCGCACCTCGAGCCCGCCGTCGGCGAAGGCGTAGGTGTCGACATACTGCCCGGCGAGCCCCGCCGTCGTCTCGTTCGGTGTCAGCATGATTCGCTTGCGCTCGTAGGACAGGGTGAGCTGCTGGCCGACATAGCGCTGCTCGCGGTGGCAGAGGATGACACGCAGCCGCTCGGGCGTGACGTTCAGCGGCCGATGCCGGTCGTCGGGACGGGCCGGGACAATGGCGAAGCGGGCGTTGAAGCGCTCGATGAAGCCCGGCAGGAACGCGTTGCCGGCCGCGATGTCGCAGATCCCGGCCAGGCGCAGCTCTTTCACCAGGCGGTCCTACAGGGTCCGGTTGACCCGCTCGACCCGACCCTTCGCCTGGCTGGAGTTGGCGCAGAGGATCTCGATGTTCAGCTCCGCCAAGGCCCGGCCGAACTGGGTCATGCCCTGGCCACCCTTGGGCTCCTTGCGGGCGACGCGGAAGACCGAATGCTTGTCGCTGTAGAAGGCGACCGGGCAGCCATGCGCCTCGAGATAGCCTCGCAGCGCCTCGAAATAGGCGAAGGCACTTTCGGAAGGCACGAACAGCAGCCGCATCAGGCGGCCCGTCGCATCGTCGATGAAGACCAGCAGCGTGCAGGGATCGGCCCGGTCCTCGAACCAGCGATGCTCGCTGCCGTCGATCTGCACGAGCTCGCCCAGGGCCTCGCGGCGCAGCCGCGGCTGGTGGAAGCTGCGGCGCTGCCGGCGCGACAGCCACAGCCCGGCCTCGCTCATCCAGCCGCGCAGCGTCTCGCGCGAGACCTTCAGATCATGTCGCCCGGCCAGCATCTCGGCCGCCAGTGTCGGGCCGAAGTCCGGATAGTGCTCGCGCACCAGCTGCACCGCACGCTCACGCGTCGCCCCCGCGATCCTGTTGTTCGACGGTCGGCCACGGGCCTTGTGCGCGATCGCACCGGCGCCACCCAGGCGGTAGGCCTGCAGCAGGCGGTGCACCTGCCGGGTGCTCAGCGCCAGCACCACCGATGCCGAGGCCACCGTCCGCACCAGGCTCACCACCTCGGCCAGAACCCGGACCCGCTGCAGCTCCCGCACGCTCATCGCCGTCCAGCCCAAGCCAGCTCTCCCAGCCCGTCCGACCGGGCAGGGAAACTGACATTCCTACTTTGCTCAGGCAGGACAGTCTAACTTTGCGCCTACAGACCAGATTTGGCGAGAAGTAAGATTATGGAGAATAAGTGTGAGCCGGTGGAATGGACGCCGTTGAGCAGCGACACCGACTCACCCAGCAGTTTGTGCATCGGTCGAGCTACGAAGGGGGGCTCCCGGCATCCGATCTATCGATGCCGGGAGCAGGAGCAACTCTTTCCGGCTCCGCCGCCACAGGTCGGAGCCGCAAGACGATCGAGTGGCTCGGTGTCGATCAGTTCCAGTAGACGGCCTGCTGCACGAAGACCTTGTCGTCCTGACGGCTGATCTGAATGGTCGTGGGTGCGGTATTGACCTCGTTCGGGGTCGACAGCGTCACGCTCTGGCCATCAGCCAGAACCGCCTCGACGCGCACCGGGCTGTTGTCCTCGCCCTGTGAGAGGACGGCAACGACGCGGTAGCCGCTGTCCTCGACCGTGTAGTAGGCGACGCCGCTCATCGTGCCGAGCTCGATGGGGCGACCCTGAATCGGGCGCATGCCGCTGCCGGACCCGGCATAGGCTGAAGCGGTCAGGACGAGTGCCAGAGCGGAAGCGACGACTGCACCGCGGATCTTCATGGGTCTGCTCCTACATTCCCCGCCGCGCATGAGGTCTGCGGCCAACCTTGATCAGGAGAATCGGATCGACAGGTCTATTAGTCCAACAGATTGTACTGATAATGTCCATCGATGATATCGATGGAGCTCGATCCAGCCGACCCACTGGGCATCGACGATCTCGCATCCGACGGATCGTCATTCGCGGGGTTGCCCCACATGCGCTAAGGTGGAACATGGCGTGCTCGAGGTGCGCATGCCCCGTGGCCAGAGCCGATGTCGGAAGCCGCCGTCAGTCGCCGTCTCGCCGTCATCCTCGCCGCTGACATCGTCGGCTACAGCCGACTGATGGCGGAGGACGAAGCCGCCACCCTTGCAGCCCTCGAACAGTCGCGTCGCCTGCTCGCGACCCTCGTCGACGAGCATGACGGCCGCATCTTCAACCTCGCCGGCGACGGCACGCTCGCGGAGTTCGGGAGCCCCGTTCAGGCGGTACGGGCCGCCGTCGCCATCCAGCGGGCGCTGGCACGCCGCAACAGCGATCTCCCGGAACAACGGCGCCTGAAGCTTAGGATCGGGATCAATCTGGGCGATGTGGTCGTCCAGGGCGACGATCTCCTGGGCGACGGCGTCAACATCGCCGCCCGCCTGCAAGGATTGGCCGAACCGCAGCAGATCTGCATTGCGGCCTCCGTCCACGATCAGATCGAAGGCAAGGTCGGCTTTCCCCTGACGAGCCTCGGCGAGCAGCGGCTGAAGAATCTACCACGCGCGGTCCAGACGTATCTCGTGGACTGGACCCTGGAGACGCCTCGGGTCGAGCGCGATGGCGACACGGGTGCGCTGCCCCTTCCGGATCGGCCATCGATCGCGGTACTGCCCTTCGCCAATGTCGGCCAGGACCCGAACCAGGACTACTTCGCCGACGGGCTCACCGAGGATCTGATCTCCACCCTCGCCAAGTATCGTTGGTTCTTCGTCATCGGCCGCAATTCGAGCTTTACCTACAAAGGCCGCGCAGTGACGGCACCACAGGTGGGGCGCGACCTCGGCGTCGCCTATGTGATCGAAGGCAGCGTGCGCCGCTCGGGTGACCGAGTTCGGGTGACCGCCCAGCTGATCGAGGCCCGAACCGATCATCACCTCTGGGCCGACCGTTACGACCGCGACCTGACCGAACTGTTCGCCTTGCAAGACGAGATCGTTGATCGGGTCGCCGCCGTGATCGAGCCCGGTATGCTGCGGTCCGAGGCACAACGGCGGGGTCGAGGAACGAGCGGTGCCATGAGTGCTTGGGACCTCGTCTTCCAAGGCATGTGGTACTTCCATCACTGGCGGAGGGAGCACCATCATACGGCATGCGAGCTTTTCCGCCGTGCCATCGCCGCCGACCCACTCCTGCCCGCCGGCCACATCTGGCTCTGCCGCGGTCTCGACGGCATGAGATATTACGGCTGGAGCGTCGATCTCGTTGCTGACCTGCGCGAGGAGACCGCAGCTGCGGAGCGGATCCAGCAGTTCGGCGAGGCGGATCCCTATGCTCTCTACGCGATCACCATTCAGGCCAATGCCGTCGGCAACTCTGGACGTGCGATCGACGCCGCCCAACGCACGATAGATCTTTGCCCGAGCTTCGCCCTGGGCCACGTCATCCTCGGTGTGTCACGCATCTGGGCCGGCAGAGCGGCCGCCGCCATCGAGCCATTGCAGCGGGGGTTGCGCCTGAATCCCAGCGATACCCAGTCGTTTCAGTGGGTCCACTTTGTCAGCTTGGCCCGACTCCTTCTCGGCGACCTCGACCAAGCTCTTGAAAAGGCCACGGAAGCCGCTGTGCTGCGGCCCGACATCTATTGTGCACACCTGATCCGGACGGTGTCCCTCTCCCTGCTCGGGCGGGACGGTGATGCCCGTGAGGCTTTGGGCCAGATGCGCCAACGTTTGCTCGGGCCAATGATCGTCGAGCAGTATCTTGATCGCTTCAAGAGCGCCGCGGACCGTGCCTTGGTTGAAGAAGGCCTTCGCCGCGCTGGATCGACGCCCGGCAGCTGACACTCGCCTAGCTTGTCCCTGTCGGTGCGGGCCTGTATGCGGGCGGCGGCTTTTTTGGAGCGGGAACGATGGCACGGGCGGCGGTGGCGCTGGGCGCCAATCTGGGCGACCGTCGGGCGACGCTCGACTCCGCCGTGGCGATGATCGCGCGTGAGATCGGCGCCGTCGTGGCCCGCTCGGCATGGCTCGAGACGGCGGCCCTCATCCATCCGGACGACCCGGCGCAGTCCTATCCGGCCTATCTCAACGGTGTCGTCCTGACGGACACCGACCTGCCGCCCCTGCAGATTCTGGTGAGGCTGCACGCGATCGAGACCGCTCTCGGCCGCGACCGCAGCAAAGAGACGGCCCGCTGGCGGCCTCGTCTGATCGATCTCGATCTCGTTGCACTCGACGATACGGTCCTCGACACACCCGACCTCGTCCTGCCGCATCCTGAGATGCACAATCGCAGCTTCGTGCTGTCGCCGATGTGCGAGGTCTGGCCGGACTGGCGCCATCCCCGCCTGGGTCGGACCACTCGAGAGCTGGTCGCGGCCCTCGAAAACTAGTCGGCGAGCGGCAGGCGCATCTTTGCAGCCGCGTCGACGAACTGGGCGGCCATCCGGATGTCGTGGGTTCGGATCATGGTCGCCCCTTTGTGCGTGGCCATGACACTCGTGTACTGCGAGAGCGGATCGCGCTCGGCGAGCGGGATGCCGAAGAAGCCCTTGCGCGAGCTGCCGATCAGCAGCGGAATCGGCCGAAACCGCGCCACCAGCTCGTCGAAGCGGGCGAGCAGCTCCCATGAATCCGCCGGATCCAGGCTGACGAACCGGCCCATGCCCGGGTCGAGGACGATCTGGTCCCAGGCGAGGCCCTGGCCGAGGGCGACGTCGACCCGCCGGCTCAGCCAGTCACCGACCTCGCGGACCACGTCCTGGTAGGCGACGGGCCGGTCTGTCGCGTGCGGCAGCGGACCGTCCTTGGCGTACATCATCACGAGCACGGCGCCGAGGTCACGGACGACGTCGACCATGGCCGGGTCGGCACGCAGCGCCGACACGTCGTTGATCACCCGGGCACCCAGCTCCAGGCAGCGCATGGCGGTGACCGAGTGGTAGGTGTCGATCGAGAGCACCGCTTCGTGCGCCAGGAGGCGGACCACCGGCTCGATGCGCGCCAGTTCCTCGTCGCAGGTCAGGGGGCGGCTGCCGGGTGCGGTCGACTCGCCGCCGATGTCAAGCAGATGCGCCCCTTCCGACAGGAGCCGGCGACCGTGCTCGATGGCCACGTCGGCCGCAAGATAGCGGCCGCCGTCCGTAAAGGAATCGGGCGTGACGTTGAGCACCCCCATGAGCCAGGGGCGCATGGGCCCGAGTAGCTTGACGAGACGGTGCTGCATGAAGCTGCCTTGGCCGACCGAGGCGCCGTTCTGGAGAGCCGGGATGTGGATCGTCAAGCTCGGCGGCAGCCTGCACGAAGCGCCGTCGCTGCGCGCACGCCTCACCGAGATCGCCACCGTTCCCGGTCCGGCCCGCATCGTGGTGCCAGGTGGCGGACCGTTCGCGGACACGGTTCGGGCCTTGCAACCACGGCTCGGCGTCGACGACCTCGCCGCCCATCGCATGGCGATCCTGGCGATGCAGCAATACGGCATCGCCCTGCACTCGCTGGAGCCGCGCCTCGACCTGGCTCAGACCGAGGCCGAGCTGCGCCGAGCGCATGCGGTGGTCTGGCTGCCGTGGCTTCTGGCTGGCCTGGAACCCGCCATTCGGGCGAGCTGGGACGTAACCTCGGACAGCCTCGCGGCCTGGCTCGCGGCGCGCCTCGGTGCCGAAACCCTGGTCCTGGTAAAGTCGGCGGCCGTTGCAGCCGGCGAGGCTAGTGCTACGGAACTTGCCGAGAGTGGCTTGGTCGATGCTGCCTTTCCGGCCTACGCCGCAGCTTTCGGCGGGACGATTCGCGTCGTCCACCGCGACACGGCGTTCCCGGGTGGACCCTATCTGCGCGTTCTCGCTTCGTCCTCCAGCGACTCCGGATCGTCCGCCTCCACCACGAGCCGGGCTGCGCGATAGCCGAAGCCGGCCCGGCCGAGGGCTGCAAGGTCCTGCCCCCTTTGTTCCGCTCGCGACCCGGCCGGCCGCCATGGCCCGAGCCTCCGACGGCGTGCGAAGGCGATGGCTGCTGCGAGTTCGGGATCGCCCTCTTCCTCCTGCAGACGACACAACGCTTCCGCGACAGCGGATTCTGTCAGCCCCTTCGCCGCAAGGGCGGCACGGATCCGAGCGGGCGAGCGGCCCCACGCGGCGAGGCGACGGGCGAGGGTGAGGGCGAAGAGGCCATCGTCGATGAGGCCGGCCGCCGACACACGACCAACGATCGTGTCGACGTCGGCGCGCACCCGCTCCGCGTCGATTCCGAGGGCCTGCGCATCGCGAAGAGCGCGTCGCAAGAGCACGCGGCGCAGGTGGGCGGCCGTCGTGGCATACCGTTCGAGGTAACGTAGAGCACGCGCGTGCAGCCGCTCGGGCGTCGGCGGCCGCGGCAGACGGCGCTGTGGTTCGTCACCGGACACGGCAGGTCCTTCTGGTCCGCCCGAACAACGGCCTACACGGTGGAGCAGCTACTCAGAAGCGGCTCGCGGCGGAAAGCGTACGCCGCCCGAGGCTGGGGCCGACCCTACTGTGGGAAAGGACGCACTCGCGCCGGCTGCCGTTCGACGATGCCTCGCTTGACAGTCAGGACGCCGCCGCCGACCTCTCCGGGTCCATGGCGAGGACGATGCCTTCGTGAGCGACTGGATCGACGACGAGCCGAAGCCCGAACGCCGGCGCCTCGCCTGGGGACTGACGGGGTCGGGTCACGACTTCGTCGAATGTCTCGACCTGATGCGCCGGATCGGGGCCATGGACGTCTTCCTGTCCAAGGCGGCGGCCGAGGTCATCTTCATGTATACCAAGGACCGCGACCCCTTTCCGCCCGAGATCCGGCTGATCAAGGACACGTCCGCCTCGGCGGCCCCGGTCGGCCGCTTCTATCACGGCTGGTACCACACGCTGGTCGTGGCGCCTGCCACCTCGAACACGGTGGCGAAGTGCGTCGCCGGTATCTCCGACACGCTGGTCACCAACGTCTTCGCGCAAGCCGGCAAGTGCCGCGTGCCGATCATCGTCTATGCCTGCGACACGAAGCCGGTGCACGACACCATGGCACCGGGCGGGATGGTGCGCCTGTGGCCCCGCCGGGTCGACCTCGACAATACCGAGCGGCTGAAGGCGTTCGAGGACACGACCGTCGTCGAGGGCATGGACGATCTGGAAGCGGCCCTGACCGCCCGCCTCGCCTTGATCTCCGCCTGATCCCGCCGATATTATCATGTGATGTGCATGTGCAGGGATCGACTCCGATGGCCGTAGCAACTGCCCGTGTCACCGTGCTGATGCCGCCCGACGAGAAGGCGAAGCTCGTCGCCTGGGCGAAGCAGGCCGGCGTCTCCGTCGGCGAGTTCGTCCGCGGCCTGCTGCTCGACCGCATGTCGGACGAGGCGCTCGAAGCGGAGTTGCAGCGACACCGGCCGGAGATCGAAAACCTCCTGGACGAGCTGGATCGCCGCCACACCGCCGCCATGACCTCGGTTGAAGAGGCTCTGGCCGAGGTCGCGGCCCTGAAGCGCGAGCGTCTGGAGCAGACCGTTGGCGATCAAGCTCGCTGAACGCATCCTCGGCACGCTGAAACGGCTGCTGGAACTCGAGGACAAAGTTGAGGCCCTGGCCGGGACCGTCCGTACGCTGGCCGAAGAGACGCGCTCGCTCGACCGCCGCCTGATCCGAGTCGAGACCACACTTGAGCTCGCCACGCGCGGCGCCTTCCAGCCGCAGCTCACACCACCCGATCCCGACCGGCGCTGAGCATTGACCCCACGGGGTCGTGGGGCCACCCTCGCCAGCGGGGGTGGACATGGCCGACGTGAAGATCCGCAAGCTCGACGACTGGGTGCTGGAGGCGCACCGCGCCCGCGCCCAGGCCGCCGGTCGCAGCGTCGAGGAGGAGCTGCGCCGCGTGCTGACCGAGGCCGTCCTCGCCGAGCGCCGGGCCGTGGTGGAGCGCCTGCGTCGGATCCGAGAGCAGCAGCGCGAGCGCTACGGCACCTTCCCAGACAGCACGCCCGAGATACGGGCCGAGCGCGAGAGCTGGAGTTGATCGTCGTCGACGCCAGCGTCGCCGCGAAGTGGGTTCTCGACGAGCCCGGCAGCGAGGCGGCGACGGCCCTGCTCGACAGCAGCGATCCGCTTTGTGCCCCGGACTTGCTGCGGATCGAAGGGGCGGGTGCCATCAGCCGCCGCCTGCGCACGGGCCGGCTCGACCCGGAGGAAGCGCGCGAGCGGATCGAGAGCTGGCTGGAACTGGTCGGGCGCGGTGTTCTGGAGCTCGTGCCCTCAGGAGCCCTGATCCAGTCGGCCGCCGATCTTTCCGTCGAGCTGCGGCATCCGCTCGTCGACTGCCTCTACGTGGCGCTCGCCATCCAGCGCTCGGCCGATCTCGTCACGGCCGATGCAGTCCTCGCCCGTCGTGCCGCTCCGTCCTGGCCGCGCGTCCGGCTCCTGGCGACCGACCGGTGAGCGAGCGCATCCTCTTCCTGACCGGCCATCTCGCCGAGCCCCGCCTGCGCCAGGTGTTGGAAGGCATGGGCGAGACGCCCTTCGCCTGGGAGGTGCGCAATCTGGGGGTCAAGGTCGCCGCCCTGATGACCCCTGAGATCATCCGCCGCCGCATCGGCCCGCTCGACGGCATCGACCGTATCGTGCTGCCCGGCCGCGCCAAGGGCGATCTCGCGGCGCTCGGTGCCGACCTCGGCGTACCAGTCGAGCTCGGACCCGACGAGCTGAAGGATCTCCCGCTTCATTTCGGCCGTAAGGCCAAGCGGCGCGACCTCACTCGTCACGACTGCCTCGTCTTCGCCGAGATCGTAGAGGCACCCACCCTCGACGTGGCCGGCATTCTGGATCGCGCCCGCCAGCTGCGCGCGGAAGGTGCCGACGTCATCGACCTCGGCTGCCTTCCGGGATCGCCCTTTCCGCACCTCGAGGACGCCGTCGTCGAACTTAAGGCCGACGGCTTCCGCGTCAGCGTCGACTCGGGCAACGCCGAGGAGCTTCGCCGGGGGGCCGGCGCCGGTGCCGACTATCTCCTGAGCCTGACCGAAGAGACGCTCGACCTCGCGTTCGAGACAGCGGCAGTCCCCATCCTCATTCCCGCCAAGCACGGCGACCTGCAGAGCCTCTTCCGCGCTGCCGACCGGCTCGACCAAGCGGGCCTGCCCTACTTCGCCGACCCGATCCTCGACCCGATCCATTTCGGCTTCACCGACTCGATCTGCCGTTACCGCGACTTCCGCGCCGCCCGGCCCGAGGCCGCCATGCTCATGGGTGTGGGCAACCTCACCGAGCTGACTGACGCCGACACGACCGGCATCACGATGACGCTGATGGGCATCGTCTCCGAGCTTCGCATCGGTGCCGTGCTCGTCGTCCAGGTCAGCCCGCACTGCCGCCGCGCGGTTCGCGAGTCCGAGCTGGCCCGGCGGATCATGTATGCCGCGCGCGAGGATGCGAGCCTGCCACAGGGCTACGACCCGGGCCTCCTCTGCCTGCGCGACCGCCGACCCTTCCCCGACAGCCCGGTCGAGATCGCCGAGATGGCGGCCCTGGTGAGCGATCCCAACTACCGGATCGCCGTCGCCGAGGACGGCATCCACGTCTTCAACCGCGATGGCCACCACACCGCAGCCGACCCGTTCGACCTCTTCCCTCATCTCGGCGTCGAGGCCGACGGCGGCCACGCCTTCTATCTCGGTGTCGAACTGGCCCGGGCGCAGATCGCGCACCAGCTGGGCAAGCGCTACAACCAGGACAACGAGCTGCACTGGGGGGTCGCGGTCGATCCGCCCGTGGAGGACTCCACCCACCTCAAGGCGGCAGGCGCCACCCTGCCGGCCCGACGCCGGAAAGCCTGATGGCCTTCATCCGCGAGAGCATCGTCACCACGCGCAACGCGGACGGCACGGCGCACGTCGCCCCGCTCGGCGTCATCGAGGAGGACGACTGGCTCGTCATCGCCCCGTTCCGCCCCTCGACGACGCTGGAGAACCTGGAGCGCCACCCCTACGCCTGCGTAAACTACACGACCGACGTCCGTGTGTTCGCCGGCTGCGTCACCCGCCGCCAGCGCGACTGGCCGACGGTTGCGGCCGAGCGCATCCCCTGCCCGCGTCTGGCCGGTGCGGTCGCGCATACCGAGGTCAAGGTCGACGACGTCATCACCGACCCGCAGCGGCCCCGTTTCCTCTGCCGCCAGGTCCACGAGGCGAGCCATCACCCCTGGCGCGGCTTCAACCGCGCCCAGGCCGCCGTCGTCGAGGGGGCGATCCTCGTCTCCCGCCTGCACATGCTGCCGGCGGAGAAGATCGACAGCGAGATGGCCTATCTGACGATCGCCATCTCGAAGACCGCGGGACCGGCCGAGCAGGAGGCCTGGCGGTGGATCGAGGAAGCGGTGGCGGCCCATCGCGCCGCCACCTGAGGTCGTCCCAGGGTTAGAACTGCACGCCGCGGGTCAGGGCACCGTCGATGACGAGGTTGGTGCCGGTGGTGAAGCTCGAGGCCGGGCTCGAGAGGAAGACGACACCGCGCGCCACCTCTTCGGCCGTCGCCATGCGGCCGGTGGGGTTCAGGTCCATCGCTTTCTTGAACAAGTCCGGCAGGTTCTCCTCGACCCAGGGCCAGATGCCGCCAGCGAAGTAGGTATTGCCGGGCGAGACGCTGTTCACCCGGATCATCTTGCCCGCATGCTCGTACGCCATGCGCTGCGCATAGTGGATCAAGGCCGCCTTGATGGCTCCATAAGCAGGGCCGGTGAAGTCGATCTCGCGGCCGGAGACCGAGGAGACGATCGTGATCGCCGCGTGCTTGGAGCTTTGGAGATGCGGCAGGGCGGCATTCACCGTCCGTACGGTGTGCATCATGTCGATGTCGAACTGCTTCCGCCAGGACTCCTCCTCGTCCTGGACGGCCAGTGCCGAGACGTTCGGGATCACGATGTCGATCCCGCCCAGCGCCTTCGCCGAATTAGCTACCCAGCCTTCGAGCGCCGCCTTGTCGCCGACATCGATCGCCTCGCCGTAGGCGGTCACACCTTTCGCCTTCAGCTTCGCCACCGCCTCGTCGACCTCGGCCTTGGTGCGGGCGCAGATCGCGACATGCGCACCCTCGTCGGCCAGAATGTCGGCACAGCGCCGCCCGATGCCCTTGCTGCCGCCGGTGACGATGGCCCGCAGGCCCTTCAGACCGAGATCCATGCCTTCCCTCCCGTTGCCTTACCCGGCGCAACCGCCTTGCCGCCGAGGTAAGCCGCACTAGCCTCTACGGCAACGCCGGAAGTAGCGAGGGGGGTGCCCGAACGTGATCGAGCTGTTGCTGATCGTCTGCCTGCAGTCGCAGCCCGACAAATGCGAGGAGATCTACCTCACGCCGGGCCAGCCGGTGAGCATCATGCAGTGCATGTTCAACGGTGCCAAACAGGCGGCCCTCTGGGCGAAGGATCACCCCGGCTACGTCGTCAAGCGCTGGAACTGCGGCGAGCCCCGGGCCTGAGCCACGGGTGCATGGGTTCTTCGGGCGTGCTAGTCGCACGTCCATGACGAGCGACCTCGACTCCGATCCCGATCTCGCCGCCGCCATCCGCAGCGAACTCGGCCGCCAGCGCCTGCAGATCGAGCTGATCGCGTCCGAGAACCATGTGAGCCCGCTGGTGCTGGCGGCGCAGGGCTCGGTGCTGACCAACAAGACGGTCGAGGGCCTGCCCGGTGCCCGCTACTATGGCGGGGCCGAGTACGCCGACGTGATCGAGCGCCTCGCGATCGAGCGCGCCTGCCGGCTTTTCGGCTGCCGCTTCGCCAACGTGCAGCCGCATTCCGGCAGCAACGCGAATGCCGCTGTCTTCTTGGCGTTGCTGAAGCTCGGCGACCCGATCCTCGCCATGGACACCGCCGCCGGCGGCCACATCAGCCACGGCCACCCCGCCACGCTGACCGGGCGGGACTACACGATCCACCGCTACGGCGTGTCGCGCGAGAGCGAGCGGATCGACCTCGACGAGGTCCGCGATCTCGCCCGTCGCCACCGGCCGAAGCTGCTGGTCGCCGGCGGCTCAGCCTATCCCCGCGCCATCGACTTCGCGGGCCTGCGCGCCATCGCCGACGAGGTCGAGGCGAAGCTGCTGGTCGACATGGCGCACTTCGCCGGCCTCGTCGCCGCCGGCCTGCACCCCCATCCCTTCCCGCACGCCCATGTCGTCACCACGACGACCTACAAGTCGCTGCGCGGGGCCCGCGGCGGCATCGTGCTGTGGGACGATCCCGAGCTGAGCCGTGCGCTCGATCTCGGCGTTTTTCCCGGCGTGCAAGGCTCGGTGCTGATGCACGGTGTGGCCGGCAAGGCCGCCTGCCTCGGCGAGGCGCTGCAACCCTCCTTCCGGCACTATCAGGAAGGCGTGCTGGCGAACGCGCAGGCACTTGCCACCACCCTGCAGCAGTCCGGCTTCCGCCTCGTCACGGGTGGCACCGATACCGGCATGCTGCTCGTCGACCTGCGCCCGAAAGGTGTCACGGGCGAGGCGGTGACGAAGGCGCTGGAGGCGGCCGGCCTCGCCTGCAACAAGAACATGATTCCGTTCGATCCCCTGCCGCCGGAGACGGCGTCCGGCATCCGCCTGTCCAGCAACGCCGGCACCACCCGCGGCTTCGGTCGGCACGAGTTCCGCCGCGTCGGGCAGTGGATCGCCGCCATCGTCGCGGCTCTTCCGGACGCCGCCGATACCGCCGCCCGGATCCGCGGCGAGGTCGCTGATCTCTGCCGCGACTTCCCGCTCTACCCGGAGCTTTGCCCGTGACCCGGATGCTGGCGAGCGTGGCCGACCTCGCCGAGGCGAAGCTGGCCGTCGCCTGGGGTGCCGACTTCGTCGATCTCAAGAACCCGTCGATGGGGGCACTCGGCGCCTGGAAGCTCGACGACGCCAGAGCCGCCGTGGCGTCGATCGGCGGCCACCGACCCGTATCGGCCACCATCGGCGACCTGCCGATGCGCCCCGACCTCGTCGCTGAGCACTCCGCGGCCATGGCCGACACCGGCGTCGATATCGTGAAGGTTGGCTTCTTCGGTAGCGGCGATACGGCCGGTTGCGCTGCGGCGCTGGAACCTCTCGCCGCCCGCGGCGTGAGGCTCGTCGCCGTCATGATGGCCGACCAGGCGCCCGATCTAAGTGTCGTCCCGCTCCTGGCCGCAGCCGGCTTCTACGGCGTCATGCTTGACACCGCCGACAAGTCGGCCGGCGGCCTGCGTCAACACCAGAACGAGCAGCAGTTGACCGCCTTCCTCGCGTTGGCGCGCGCCAACGGACTGCTCACCGGCTTGGCGGGTTCGCTGGGTCTGCTGGACATCGGACTGCTCTCAGCGCTGCGGCCCGACTATCTTGGCTTCCGGGGTGCCCTCTGCCGCGGCGGACGCATGGCCGGTCTCCACCGCGACGCCTTCCGCGCCGTCCGAGGTGCCCTGGACCTTCGCCTCGCCGCCTAGGCGACCGTCTCCACCGTCGTCGCGATCACGATCTGGACCGCCTCGACGATCGTCTCCAGCGCCATCGAGGCGAGATCGGCCCGCTGGCCAAGCTCCAGCCGCCCTTCCGCGGCCAGCGCCTGAATCATCGTCGCCACCTGTGCGGGCAGATAGGGCAGGTGCACGAAGCCCGCCGGGATGCCCGGATCGAGCAGGTCCAGCGTGTGGTACATGAGGGCGTTGCAGAGAAAGGCGCCGGCCGTGCCCGACAGATGCGACGGGATGCCGGCCGCCAGCAGGCGCTCCTGGATCACCTCCAGTGGCAGCCGGGACAGATACGCGGCCGGTCCGTCGGGCCGTGCGGGCCCACGGAAAACGGCACCCTCATTGTCCGGGATCTCGAACGACAGATGGTTGACCGCGACCCGCTCCAGCCGGATCGCGGGCTCGCCCGGGTAGAGGCCGAGCGAGACGACGGCCCGGGGTGACGTGTCCCGTACCGCTGCCGCCAGCCGGTCCCGCAGGCCGGCCAGCGCTACCGGCAGCACCACACCGCGGACCGCGTGGCCCGCAATGTCGCTGCCGTCCAACGCCGCCACCACCTCGGCGGAGGGGTTTCGCCCCCGTCCGCCATAGGGTGCGAAGCCGGTGAGGAGGACCGTCCCCACCTAGTGCTTCTTCCAGTTCACGCCCTGCTCGAAGGCGTGGGCGGCACGGTAGATGGTGCTCTCGTCGTACATCCGGCCGATCAGCATGAGACCGACCGGCAGGCCGTCGACGGTGCCGCAGGGCAGGCTCATCGCCGGGTGGTGCGTGGCGTCGAAGGGTGCCGTGTTCGGGATCATCTCGAACGCCCGCGCCAGGATCTCGGGCAGCGGCGCATCCGCCTCCGGCAGCTTCGTCGCCACCATCGGCACCGTCGGCATCAGCAGCAGGTCGTACTTGCCGAGTGCCTCGTCATAGGCCGCACGCAGCCGGCGCACGAGGTTCTGCGCCTTCGCATAGTAATGGCCACGGTAATGCTTCACCATGTAGTGGCCGAGCAGCATCGTGTTCTTCAGCGTGTCGGACAGCTCATTGGCCCGCTCGCGCCAGGCACTGTGGGCATTGAGCAGACTGTTGACGTAGAGCCCCTGCCAGTTGAAGCCGAAGCCGTTGCCCAGCATCATCTGGATGGTGGCACCCTCGGCCGCGACCGGCAGCCAGATGGCGATTCCCGTGCGGTGCTGGATGATCGAGACGTTCTCGACCTTGGCCCCCAGCTTGGTGAAGGCCTGGGCCGCCTTGCGCACGACCTTGTCCGAGGCCTCCAGCGACTGCGGCCAGCCGAAGCCCTCCTCGACGACGCCGATCCGCAGGCCCTCGATGCCCTTGCCCAGCGCCTTCGTGTAGCGCTCGCCGGCGCCCGCATACTGGCGCGGGTCGAGCCCGTCCGGCCCCGCCAGAACCTCCAGCAGCAGCGCATTGTCCTCGACCGTGCCCGTGATTGGCCCGGTATGGTCGAGCGTCAGCTCGATCGGCATGATGCCTGTGTAGGGGACGAGTCCGTGGGTCGGCTTCATGCCGTAGGTGCCGCAGAAGGCGGACGGCATGCGGATCGACCCGCCCTGGTCGCCGCCGATCGCCATCTCGCACTCGCCGTTGGCGACGACCGCGGCACTGCCCGACGACGAGCCGCCGGCCGAGTAGCCGGGCTTGTGCGGGTTGTGGACGGGGCCGGTGGCGCTGGTGTGGCTGCCGCCCGAGAAGCAGAAGCACTCGCACACCGTCTTGCCGATGATGGTGCCGCCGGCATCGAGGATGCGGGTCACGATGGTGGCGTCCACGTCCGGCACGTAGCCTTCGAGCGTGGAGGAGCCGTTCATCATCGGCACGCCGGCGACGCAGACATTGTCCTTGATCGCGACCCGCTTGCCCTTGAGCTTGCCGCGCGCCGCCCCCTGGATCTCCGTCTTCACGTACCAGGCACCGAGGCGATTCTCGTGATGGTCGGGGCGCCGGCCTGGGGCGCGGGGCCAGCGCACCTCGGGCAGCTCGTTGGGCATCTTGTCGACGAGGTTGTAGGCGTCGATGTTCGGCTGCAGGGCCGCCAGATGCGCCTCCAGCTCGGACGGCGTCATGTCGAGGCCGAGCTCCTCGGCGATGTCCTCGAACTGATCGAGTGTCGGCAGCTTCACCGTTCCGAGCGTCATGGCGTCCCTCCTGAGCGACGGTTGTTGTTCAGCGCCCTGCGGCGCGGCGGAGCAGGGCGGCAAGCAGCGCCACGTCGCGCGCTGCCGCCTCGACCGTGTTGACGACCGGCGTCCCCTCGACGACGGCGGACCAGAACGACTGCAGCTCCAGGACGAACGGCTCCTCGAAGCCGTCGCGGACGTCCGCGACTGTCAGGGTGTGCCCGTCCGAGCGCCGGACGCAGAGCCGCGTCGGCTGGTGGTTCAGGTAGGGGGCCGGAAACTCCAGCTCCAGCACGGCGGCGTCGAAGTAGAAGCTGATCCGCTCGCGGTAGTCGGCGAGGCCCGGCACCTGCAAGTGCACCATGTTCCACAGGCCTTGCCGCCCCTCCAGCCAGACGGAGCCCTGCCCTCCGGTGCCCTCGGCGAAAATGGCGGCACCGGCCGGCTCGCCGGGTGCCGCCTCGAGAGCGTCGAGCAGGCCGTGGACCGCATTGACGTCGTGCACGAGGCTCGAGCAGTAGGCCCCGGTGAAGCCCTTGCGCAGCGTCTCGTCGGGTACGAAGCCGAGGGCGGCCTCGATCTGCACCACCTGCCTCGCCTTCGTCTCGGCGATCAGATTCTCCGGCACGTCCGCCGCAGGGCGGAACGGGTGGTGGCGCACGAACGGCCACGCATCGGGGTCGTGCACCTCCACCGACACGTAGCGCAGCGTCTCCTTCGTGCCGGGCATCAGCCGGGCCGCGGCGCGATAGGACGGATCGAACCGCTTCATGTAGCCGACCTGGACGACCTTGCCGGCTTCGTCCCGGGCGGCGGCGATCGCCTCGGCCTCGGCGACCCCGTAGCAGAGTGGCTTCTCGCAGAAGACGTTTAGGCCCGCAGCCAGCGACTTCTGCACGAGTTCCGCGTGCCAGGGATCGGGAGCTGCGATGACGACGGCATCCATCGGCAGCGCCAGAAGCTCGTCGGCCGTGGCGACCGTCGGCACGCGGTAGCGTTCGGTCACGAACGCCCGGGCACCCGGCGAAGGATCCGACACGGCGATCAGGTCGAAGCGGTCGCGCAGGTGGAGCAGGTTGGGAATATGCTCCACCTGCGCAATCAGTCCTGCCCCGATCACACCCGTACGTAGCCGCTGCACCCCTGCCCCTTCATCCTCTGGTAGAGGCCCGACGATAGCGGTCCATCGGACCCTGCGGGAGTGGCTTCTGTCGGCGAAGGCGCGGGCCTATCGTGCGTTGCTTTCAGCGCTTCAGCCAACAGGGAGAGCAACGATGCGGGGGATTGGCACAGGTCTGCTCGGGGCGGCACTGGCCGCTTTTCTGGGCGGCGCCGCCATGGCGCAGGAGCCCACCAGGGTCGTCTTCGTGACCCACGGCCAGAGCGATGCCTACTGGTCGGTCGTCAAGCGGGGTGCCGACGATGCCGGCGCCAAGCTCGGCGTGACCGTCGAGTACAGAGCACCCGAGACCTTCGACATGGGTCAGATGGCGCAGCTCATCGACGCCGCCGTGGCGAGCAAGCCCGACGGCCTCGTCGTCTCGATTCCCGATGCGGATGCGCTGAGCCCTAGCGTGCAGGCGGCCGTCGCCGCCGGGATCCCGCTCATTGTCGTCGACTCGGGCGGCGTCGAGCTGACCCACAAGCTGGGGGGCCTCGTCTATTTCGGCCAGTCCGAGTTCGACGCCGGCGTGGCCGCGGGCCAGCGGGCGAAGGCGCTGGGCGTCCAGCACGCCTCGTGCCTCAACCACGAGGTCGGCAATGTCAGCCTCGACGACCGCTGCGCCGGCTTCGCCAAGGGCCTGGGCCTCGACGTTCCCGTCGTTGCCGGCGTGGCCGACCCGATCGAGATGAAGGGCCGCGTCCTCGCCTGGATGAACGCGCATCCCGAGACCGACTTCCTTCTAGGTACCGGCGTGAACTCGGCCGAGCCGGCGCTGGCCGCCCTCGACGAGGCCGGCCTCACCGGCAAGGTGCGCACCGGCACCTTCGATCTCTCGCCCGGCATCCTGCAGGCGGTCGACGCCGGCAAGATGGAGTGGGCGATCGATGCCCAGCAGTACCTGATGGGCTACGTGCCCGTCGTGATGCTGGAACTGCTGCACCGCTACAAACTGGCACCCATTGCCGACTACCCGACCGGTCCCGGCTTCGTGACTAAGGCCGAAGCCGCCAGCGTCGTCGACCTCTCGAAGCAGGGCGTTCGTTAAGCCACGAGCCCACGCGTCCGCCTCACCGGCGGTGCGTGGGCTTTTTCGTGCATCGACATTCAACAGATTTGTTGACAATCAACTTTCATGTTGATAATGGAGAGGTCATGGACGACGCAGCGGCCGCGGATCGTGAGGAGGTCCTGGATCGCGTGTTCCTGGCCCTCGCCGATCCCGTCCGGCGGTCGATCCTGCAGCGGCTGAAGGAGGCACCGCTGCTCGTGTCCGAGCTTGCGGCACCGTTCGACATCTCGCTGCAGGCCGTGTCCCGCCACATCCAGGTGCTGGTGCGAGCCGGCCTCGTCGTGCAGGAGCGCACGGGCCGCATCAGCCGCTGCAGCCTCGAGGCCGAGGGCCTGCTCGAGGCGGCGTTCTGGATCAACGGCTACGCCGAGTACTGGCAGGCCCAGTTCGACACTCTGGCCGCCCTGCTCGCGGCGGTGGACCGCGAGAAGCGCGCCGACGAACCCGAGGAGACGAAGCCATGAACTATCAGGAAGGCATGCAGAAGCTGGCCGCCGACCGGCGCCAGATCGAGCAGCTGCGCGAACGGATGCGCACCCTTCGCAGCGAGATCGAGCCGCAGCCCGTCGAGGACTACAGCTTCAAGACGACCGATGCCGAGGTGAAGCTCTCGGACCTGTTCGGACCGAAGAATGAGCTCTTCGTCGTCCACAATATGGGCCGGTCCTGCCCCTACTGCACGCTGTGGGCCGACGGCTTCAACGGTGTCTACCAGCATCTGGCGGACAGGGCGGCCTTCGTCGTGGCGACCCCGGACACACCGGACGTCCAGGCCGAGTTCGCGGACTCGCGCGGCTGGCGCTTCCCGATGGTGAGCCACGCCGGCACGAGCTTCGCCGCCGACATGGGCTACAAGCGCGAGAACGGCGGCCTCATGCCGGGCGTCTCGGCCTTCCGTAAGGAGGGTGACCGGGTGATGCGCGTGGCCGATGCGGGCTTCGGACCGGGCGATGATTTCTGCGCGGTCTGGCATTTCTTCGATCTGCTGCCCGAGGGCTCGAACGGCTGGCAGGCGAAGTACCGGTACAGCTGAGGCCCGCGGCGCCGAGGCACTTGCGCTCATGGTCGGGCTCGTGGCTGGCTCGGCGTCTCCAAGACAGGGGAGACGCGCTTGTCCTTCGAGCACTGGCTGGCCTTCGCGGCCGCATCGGCCGTCCTGCTGGCCATCCCGGGCCCGACCATCGTCCTCGTGATCTCCTATGCCATCGCGCACGGCCGCAAGGCGGCGGCGGCCATCGTCGCGGGCGTGGCACTGGGCGACCTGACCGCCATGACCGCCTCGATGTTGGGGCTGGGTGCGGTCCTCGCCACCTCGGCCGAGATCTTCACGGTGCTACGCTGGATCGGCGGCGCCTACCTCATCTACCTCGGCATCAAGCTCTGGCGCGCCCCGGTCCAGGGCGCCCAGGGAGGCGAGGTCGAGACCGCCGACCCGAGGCGCATGTTCGCCCACGCCTATGCGGTGACGGCTCTCAACCCGAAGAGCATCATCTTCTTCGTCGCCTTCGTGCCCCAGTTCATCGTCGCCTCGCAGTCCTTCTGGCCGCAGGTGGTGGTGCTCGAAGCGACCTTCGTGACGCTCGCGGCAATCAACGCCGCCCTATACGCGGTGCTGGCCGCCACCGCCCGGCAACGGATGCGCGATCCGTTCGTGCAGCGCGTGGTGAACCGGACCGGCGGCACTCTCCTGATCGGTGCAGGGGCGCTCGCCGCCGGCTGGCACAAGGCGAACGCCTGAATCAGGCCGCCAACTGCCGATAGGAGGAGGGTGTCGTCCCGGTCCAGCGCCGGAAGGCGTGGCTGAAGGCCGAGACCTCCTGGTAACCGAGCAAGCCGGCGACGGTCTTCAGCCGCGGCCCGCCTTCGCGGACATATCCCAGCGCCAGCTCGCGCCGCAGTCCGTCGACGATCTCGCCGAACGAGGTTCCGGCGGCCCGCAGGCGCCGGTGCAGGGTGCGGGGGCTCGTCCGCAGCCGGCGGGCGACCGTGTCGACGCTCACCGCACCCGAGGGCAGGAGATCGAGAACCTCCTCCTGCACCTCGGCGACGAGATCGCCTTCGGGTCGACGGCGGCGGCGGATCTCCTCGGCATAGCCCTCCAGCAGGTCGAGCAGCCCCGGGTCGGCATCGGGCAGGCGGCAGGCCAGGATCTCCCTGGGGATCAGAAGCCGCGTGGTCTCGCAGCCGAAGAGCACCGGGGCGTGGAAGATGCGCCTGTAGAGGCCCGCCGAGCCGATCCGCTCGTGGCGCAGGTCGACCTGCAGCGGTGCAAAGGCACGCCGGGTCGCGTGCCGGCAGAGACGCAGGGCGACGCTCATCGCGAGATCGTCGCAGTGATGGCAGGCGGCGACCGCGGGCTCGATCGGCGACCAGACCAGCCAGGCACCATCTTGTGCAGGCTCCAGCGAGGAGCGACTGCCCTCGTAGAAGAGCGGCAGCAGGTCGGAAAGCTTGCGCAGCGCCACCTCCAGCGTCGGCGCATTGACGCTGATGTAGCCCAGGAGCCCCAGATCCCGCGGCCGCAACTCGTGACCGAGGTGCAGGCCGAAGCACGGATCGTCCAGGACGCGGGCGATGGCTTGCAGCAGCGCAGCACCGGTCGCGCAGGGAACACGGCTCTCGCGGGCAGCGAGGTCGGCCTCGTCCAGCCCGACCTCCTCAAGGATGGGCGCGCAGTCGATCCCGCGGCGGCGCAGCAGATCGAGCGCCCGCCGGGTCAGCGCCGCATCGGCCTCGCGTACCGCCATGGGGTGACTCCGACCGGGTGGCACGCCGGAACAAGCCTTTGGCCGTAGACCGCAAGGCCGCCCGTTCCGGTCGTCCCTATATCACACCCGTCGCGGCCGTCGCGGCGAAGGCGAAAGCCGATCCCGGACGGTGCGATGCAGCGCTGCTGCGCCAAGCGCCCGTGGAGGTGCAGCGCGGATCCGAAGCTCGGCCCTCGATAGCGCGCTCCGATACTAGTACGATGCTCTAACCATCCGTCAGCCAAGTGCGGCTGCCTGCCTGGCCGGTCGTTCGCAAGAGCGGCCGGCCGCGCCTTCTTCAGGTGACGGTGAATCCGGCCGACCGGCACAGCCGCAGCAGCTCGGCATGGCCGAACCGCGCATATGCAGCCGGTGGAGCGACCCTGTGGTCCTGCTCCGCCTCCTGGATGATCCAGCCCGAATAGTCGGCGGCCTTCAGCGCCGCCAGAACGCCCGGATAATCGACCATGCCGTCGCCCGGCACGGTGAAGACGCCCATCAGGATCGCGTGCGTGAAGCTGGCGTCGCGCTCGGTCGCGGCGAAGAGGGCGGCGGGCCGGATGTCCTTGGCGTGGACATGGTTGATCCGGCTGCCCCAGCGCATGGCGACATTGACCGGATCGCCCCCTGCATAGGTCAGGTGGCCCGTATCCAGCAGCAGGCCGACGCTGGGGCCCGTGGCGCTCATCAGGCGGTCGATGTCCTGCTCGCTCTGCACCACCGTGCCCATGTGGTGGTGATAGGTCATGGCGACCCCGGCCTCGGCCAAGCGGTCGGCGACCTCGGTCAGCTTGCGGCCCAGATCCTTCCAGGCAGCAGCACCGTCGAGCTGCGGGCGGGTCGACATCGGCGCACCGACCAGCGGCACCACGTCCCCGCTCGACTCGCAGAAGACCATGACCTTCGCACCCAGCTCCTTCAGGAGTGTGAGGTGATCGGCGACGGATTCCATCTCGTCGGCGACCGAGCGCTCCAGCAAACGCGAGCTGTACCAGCCCGAGGCCAGCTTCAGCTCGTGGCGGTCCAGGATGGGACCGAGCTCGGCAGCCGTGCGCGGAAACTTGCGGCCCAGCTCGAAGCCGGTGAAGCCGGCCGCACGGCCCTCGGCCAGGACCTGATCCAGCGGCAGCTCGTCGCCGAGCCAGGGCACGTCGTCGTTGGTCCAGCCGATCGGGTTGATGCCGAGCCTGATGGTCATGCGAGCCGTCCCCCGGTTCCTGTTCGTTGTGGCCACCTACGGCCTCTGACGCGAAGCTCATAGACCGGCAGCAGGCGGCCGGGAATTGGCCCCGACGGCGCCTCGCCCAGGCGTACGGCGCCCAGACCCTCGTAGAAGCCGGCCGCATGAGGGTCCGAGAGCAGGCGCAGCCGCTGCAGCCCCCGGCGCACTGCGAGGGCGGCAACCGCCTGGAACAATGCCGTGCCCACGCCGCGACGCAGCCGGTCCGGTGCCACGAACAGCTTGTCGAGGCCGCCGACCGAGCTGAATCGGCGCATGCCCAGCTCGGCGACTCCGATGAGCCGCTGGCCCTCGGCGGCGACGAGCACGTGCCCGGTGGCGATGGCCGGCTCGTGCACCATGAGCGGGTCGACCGTGTAGGCCAGGAAGGCCTCGTCGTATCCCCAGACCGCCTTGGAGCGGACGCACAGCGCCGAGAGTGCCGGCCCCTCGCCCGTCCGGGCACGGCGGATGGTTAAGCTCACGGCAGGCACTTTTCCATGAACACGCTGAGCGGGTCCGGACGGTAGTCGCCGAACGGCTCGATCTCGCGAAACCCGATTGAGCCGTAGAGGCTTCGCGCCTCGGTCTGGTCGACTCCTGTCTCCAGCCGCAGACATGTGATGCCGCGAGCGGCCGCCGCTTTCTCCAACTCCTGCAGGATGCGCCGTCCCAACGCTCGTCCTCGGGCCTCGGGTACCACCCACATCCGCTTCAGCTCGGCATAGCCTTCGAAAGCGACGACCGCCCCGATGCCGAGCAGCATGCCGTCCTCACGCGCCGCGAGGAAGGTTACCTCAGGCCCCCGCAGGGTCTCGACGTCGAGGAGGTGGTTGCTCTCGGCGGGATAGAGGGCGGCGTACCACGCGTCGCCTGCCGCCAGCAGCGCCCTGATGTCGGGCGCCGCCGGGTCTTCGACCGCGATGACGATCATGCGAGGCCCGTGAACTCCGCGATGCGCGCCTCATCCTCCACCTCGTCGGGTGTCAGCTCGCGCACGATCCGGCCCCTTTGGATCAGCAGGACGCGATCGGCAAGGCTGCGGATGAAGTCGAGGTTCTGCTCGACCAGCAGCACGGTCAGGCCGCGCGACGTGCGCAGCGCGCGTAGTCGCTCGGTGATGGCCTGAACGATGGAGGGCTGGATACCCTCGGTCGGCTCGTCGAGCAGCAGCACCTTGGGCCGGCCGCAGAGGGCTCGCGCCAGGGCCAGGATCTGCTGCTCGCCGCCCGAGAGCGCGCCGCCGGGCCGGGTCAGAAGACGCGGCAGCTCCGGAAAGTCCGCCAGCACCTCGTCAACGGTCGAAGGCGGCAGCCCCGACGCCACGGCGGCGAGGCGCAGATTCTCGGCAACGGACAGCGCCGGGAAGATCCAGCGGCCCTGCGGGACATAACCGAGCCCCGCCCTCGCCCGCGCATGGGTCGGCAGGCGGGTGACGTCGGCACCAGCGAGGCGGACGGTGCCCTTCGTCGCCCGGATCAGGCCGACCAGGGTCCGGATCAGCGTCGACTTGCCCATGCCGTTGTGGCCGAGGATGCCGACCAGCTCGCCCTCCGCGACGGAGAAAGTGGCGCCGTGCAGCACGGTGATGCGGCCGTAGCCGGCGACGAGGTCCTCTGCGGCGATCACGCGGCCTTGCCCAGATAGACGTCGCGCACGGTGGGATCGGCCATCACGGCACCGACCTCGTCGTCGATCAGCACGCGGCCCTGGTGGAAGACGGTGACCCGCTTGGCGATGGAGCGGATGAACTGCATGTCGTGCTCGACCACGACGACGGCGTGCTCGCGGTTCAGTTCCTTGATCAGATCGGCCGTGCGCCGCGTTTCCTCGCTGGTCATGCCCGCCGTCGGCTCGTCCAGAATGATCAGCTCCGGATCGCCGGCGACGACCATCGCCAGCTCGACCAGCTGCCGCTGCCCGTGGGCGAGGCGGCCGACCTGGGCCGCTTTGATGTCCTCGATCCCGATCCGCCGCAGCGTCGCCTGCGCTTCGGCCACTTTGGCAGCGCGCTTGCGGCTCGCGGCCAGCCACACGTTCTCCTGCACGCTGAGGCCGTCGAACACGCTCGGCACCTGCGTCTTGATGCCGAGGCCGCGCCTAGCCATCGCATAGCCGTCGCTGCCGGTGACGTCCTCGCCGCGGAAGAGGATGGTGCCCGAGCTCGGCTTCAGCTGGCCCGTCAGGCACTTGAAGAAGGTGCTCTTGCCGGCCCCGTTGGGACCGATCAGGCAGCGCAGCTCGGCCTCGCGCAGGCTGAAGTCCACACCGTCCACGGCGACGACGCCACCGAAGCGCATGGTGAGGCCGCGGGTCTCGAGGAGGGCGGTCATCGGCGCAGCTTGCCGAGAAGATCGCCCGCCGTCGGCAGCAGGCCGCGCGGCAGCGCCAGGACGGCGACGACGAGGATGGCCCCCAGCACGAGGTTGGCGTTCACCTCCTGCAGGGTGCCGACCCAGGTGGTCAGCATCTGCAGCAGGATGCAGCCGATGACGGGACCGACCAGCGTGCCGAGGCCGCCGACGATGACCCAGACGATGACCTGGGCGGAGTAGGTCAGCGAGAACATGGTCGGGCTGACGAAGACGCAGTTGGCGAACAGCATGCCGGCGAGGCCTGCGATGAGGCCGCCGAGGGTGAAGACGGCGAGCTTCACGAGGCGGACGTCGTAGCCCAGGAGTTCGGCGCGAAGCTCGTTCTCGCGGACGGCGACGGCCACCCGGCCGAGACGCGAGGCCAGGAACAGCTTCGAGCCGACATAGCAGAGGACGAGGGCCACGATCGCCACCACGAAGACCTGCTCGGGATAGAGCGGGTCGTCGGGGCGGCCCGGCCAGTTCAGCGGCGGTGTCGAGGGAATGCCGTTGAAGCCACCGAGCGGTGCCTTGCCGATGGTCCACTGGTCGCCGGCGGTGCTGTTGAAGAACTTGAAGAGGATCAGCGTAACCGTGAGCGTGATGACGCCCATATAGACGTCGGCGAGCCGACCGTAGAACATGAACCAGCCGAGGAAGGCGGCGAAGAGTGCCGGGATCAGCAGGGCCAGGACGATGGCCGGCGTGGTGTCGCCGAAGTTGATCGCAGCCACGGCATAGGCGTAACCACCGAGGCCGAAGAAGGCCGCCTGCCCGAAGCAGAGGATGCCGCCGAAGCCCCAGATCAGCGCCAGCGAGAGGGCCAGCACGGCGAGGCTGACATAGACGGTGGCGTTGATCAGCGCGAACAGCTCCAGCCATTGCGGCAGGAACCAGATCGCGAGCGCTCCCAGCACGACCGCGGCCGTGACCTCGATCCAGCTGCGAGGCGTCATACGCGGCCCCGGAAGAAGCGGCCGGTGATGCCGCGCGGCAGGAGGCGCAGCAGGACGATGGCGGCAAGCAGCAGCGCCACCTCGCCCAGCACCGGTGTCGTCAGGAAGCTGCCGACGGTGGCGACCGAGCCCAGCACGGTCGAGGCCGAGACCGTGCCGGCCACGATCTCGGCCCCGCCGGTGATGACCGTGATGAAGGCCTTGGCGATGTAGGCGGCCCCCATGGTGGGCACCACGCCGGTTAGCGGGGCGATGAGCGCACCGGCGAGGCCCGAGAGCGCTGCGCCGACGGCGAAGGTGACGGCGTAGACCCGGTCCGGGTTCACGCCGAGGGCCGCCGCCATGTCGGGGTTCTGCATGGTGCCACGGGCGATCAGGCCGACATCGGTGAAGCGCAGCACGGCCCAGGTGGCGGCGACCAGGAGGACGGCCACCAGGATGAGGAACAGCTCGTAGCCGCTGGTCCGGAAGTCGCCGATGGCCACGCTGCCGAACGGGGCCGAGATGCCGCTGACGGTGTTACCGAACACGGTGGTTACGATGCCGACCAGCAGGAGCGAGAGGCCCCAGGTCGCCAGCATCGTGTCGACGATGCGGCCGTAGAGCGGGCGGATGATGAGCCGCTCCACCACGAGCCCGACGAGTCCGACGACGAGCGGGGCGACGACCGCCATGCCCAGCCACAGCGGCACGCCGTGATTGTGCGAGACGATCGCCGCGTAGCCGCCCAGCATCAGGAACTCGCCGTGCGCGAGGTTCACCACCCGCATCATGCCGAAGATCACCGCAAGCCCGAGGCTGACCAGCACCAGGCTCGCGATGCCCGAGAGCGCCTGCAGGAGCAGGACGAGGACGAGGTCCACGCCCTCTCCGTCAGATCTTCACGTCGATGACGAACTGCTCGTTAGCGTCGGGATTGGTCGAGAGATCGCAGACCGACTGCGTGTCCGAGGGCGGCACCTGGGGTACGGTCTCGACGATGTCGAACTTCTGGTTCTGCAGCTCGGCGACGTGGACATCGAGGATGCAGTGGTGTGTCTTCGGGTCGATCGTCAGCTTGCCGCCGGGGCCGTCCATGCTGACCCCGCCTTCGAGCGCTTCGATCACCTTCATCCGGTCGATGTCGCCGGCCTTGCCGACGCCGTAGGCCCAGAGCTTGGTGCCCATGTAGGTCTGCATGGCGAGCTCGGTGACGTTGGCGGCATCCGCCCCGAAGCGCTTCTTGTAGGCCTCGACGAAGGCTTTGTTGGCCGGCGTGTCGAGGTCCTGGAAATAGGCGAACGCGACGGTAATGCCGTTGCCCTCCTCCGGGCTCAGCACGAGATGCTCGTTGCCGACGCCGAAGGTGGTAGAGGCCAGCGGAATCTCCTTGTTCATGCCGGCCGCGGCCCACTGCCGGTAGAAGGAGATGTGCGCACCGCCGACGAGCGCCGAGACGACCATGTCGGGCTTCGCCGCCTGGATCTTCTTGATCGTGGCGCCGAAGTCGGTGACGTCCAGCGGGAAGAACTCGGCCGCCACGATCTCGCCGCCGCCGTCACGGCCGAACTTGGTGACCCACTTCGCCGTGATCTGACCGTAATTGTAGTCGGCGGCCAGGATGTAGATCTTCTTGCCCCACTTCTTCATCACGTAGGGGACGAGGTGCGCCACGTTCTGCGCCGGGCCGGAGCCGGTGCAGAAGATGTTGCGGTCGCAGACGCCGCCTTCGTACTGCGTGTTGTAGAAGTAGAGCGTCTTGAAGCGGCGCAGGATCGGCCGGATGGCCTCGCGGCTCGCCGAGGTGATGCCGCCGTGGACGACGGCCACGCGCTCCTTGGTGGCGGCCTCGGTGGCGAACTGGGTGTAGAGCTGGATGTTCGACTGCGGGTCGTAATTGATCAGCTGCAGCTCGCGGCCCAGCAGGCCGCCGCCGGCGTTGATCTCCTCGACGGCCATGGTCAGGCAGTTGACCATCGGGGCGCCGTAGATGTCGAGGCCGCCCGAGACGTCGTGGATGCCGGCGACCTTGATCGGGTCGGCGGCGAAGGCCCGGCTCCCCAGACCGCCGGCGGTCACCGCCGCGGCGGCAGCACCCGTGGTGCGCAACAGGCTCCGACGATCGAGCTTCATGGTTCCCTCCCGAGGACTACGGCGCGTGAGGCCGGACGCAGGAGACGTGCCACAAGCGAAAGGGCTTGCCCAGCAGGGCGCTGTTAGACGGAATGGGCCGATTCGCAGGCGTCTCTCAACTCGTCTGCCAACGGAGGAAGCATGTCTGCCAAGGTGACGGGCAGTTCGAGAGCCTCCCTGGGGTGCGAGGCACCCATCCGCGCGGGGGTCACGGTGACGGACCGGCCCGAGGGCAGGACCAGATCGACCGACATCGGGACCGCCGTGGTCGTCGCCGTCAGATCACCCCGCAGAGGATCGGCAAACGCGAGATCCGTGGACGTGCGCTCAAGCGGGTAGTCCGATGCCCGCACCTCGTCCGGCACCTGTTCGTTGCAGATGCAGTTGTTGTCGAAGACAATTCGGTTGGTCGGCCAATCTGTCACGAAGCGATCGTCGACCGGCTGGCCGGCCAAATCCCCGAGAAACTTCGATTTGGTCTCACAGTCCGGGACTTCGATTCCCATCGCGGACGCGTAGCCGATCACATTGTTCTTCACCAGCAACCCGCCGAATGTGCCGTTTTTGATCAGTGGCGAGCGAAGGAACAGGCTGTTGTTGAAAAAGTAGTGGGTGACCTCGGACGGCGGAGGACCTTCGCTGCCGAGTTTGAAGAAGCAGCCACCCCGGTTCTTGTCCGTATCTGGCACGCCCTGCTGCTCGTCGAACCAGTAGGTGTTCTCGAAGATGTAGAAGTTAGAGGAGCGCTCCATCTCAAGCGAGAACGGGGCGTGGCAGTTGAAGATGCGATTGCGGAACACCCACCAGTTGTGCGCCTCCACCTCCGGCTCGATGACGTTGTCTCTAACATAGCGGAACACGTTGTCGTGAATGACGACATCGGAGTTCAGTGTCGCGTCGCGGTAGTCGCGCCGATTGAAGCACTGGATCCCGTTGAAGCAGTGCTCGATCCAATTGTGGTGCACGTGCAGGCGACCACGGATCCGATAGGAGCGAATGAAGTCGCCATCGAAGGCGCGGGCATCGCCGTCGCTGAACGTCTCGCTGTGGATGTACTTCCAGGGTATGCGCCGCCAGATGTCGCCGCGGTTGACGTCCTGCAGCCATCGGCAATGGCAGATCGTGATGTCCGACGTTCGCTCGCCGTGAAGAAAGAAGGCGAAGCTACTCTCCCTGACATGGATCCTGGACAGACGCACAGAAGCAGACGTGTCGACGAAGACGGCCGTGGGCCAGGCGCCACGAATGCTGAGGTCCTCGACGACGACGTGGTCGCTGCTGTCGATCGTGAGGAACGCCTCAGTCGCGATTGCCTGGATCCCCGGATACCCACGGCCGCGCAGGCAGTCTGCACGCGCAACGAGGTTCGCCCGGTTGTTGAAGACGGCGAAGGGGATGCCGCCGTCCAGCACCACACCTGGGCCGCCGCGGATGGTGATCGGCCGGGCCCGGTCGCCACGGCGTCCGACAAGCCGCAAGGGCTTCGTGTAGCGCCTGGGCGAAAGCTGGATGACCTGACCCGCCGATGCGTTATCGAGAGCCCTCTGAACGCTGTCCGGATCGACACGACGCAGATCCTCGACCATGCCCACTCCCAGCGTTGCCGCCACGAATGTGGCGCGTCGGGAAGGGCCGTAGCGTGAGTTTTCTCACAAGCAGCAGTGACAATCCTTAAGCCCGACGCAGGGCGACCTCCGCCTCGGGCGGGCGCTGGAGGGACTGGAACACGACGCAGTAGCGCTCGGTGAGCTTGAGCAGGCTGTCGAGCTGGTCCTGGGACGCGTCGGTGTCAACGTCGAATGTCAGGCGGATCGTGCGGAAGCCGACCGGCGCGTCCTTGGCCACACCCAGTGTACCGCGGAAGTCGAGGTCGCCCTCGGCACGAACCTTGCCGCTGCGGACCTCGATACCGAGTGCCGTGGCGACGGCCTTCAGCGTGACGCCGGCGCAGGCGACGAGAGCTTCGAGCAGCATGTCGCCAGAGCAGGCCTGGAGACCGCTGCCGCCAGTGGCGGGGTGGAGGCCGGCTTCGACCAGAGCGCGGCCGGTATCGACCTTGCAGGCGATCCCCTCGCCGCCGAGATCGCCCTCGGCCTTCAGCGTGATCAGGGCGGAGTCGGGGGTGTCGCGGTAAAGCTGCTTCAGCGGCGCCTGCATGGCTTTCAGCTCGTCGGGCGTCATCCTCGTCTCCTGCCGGCGTGGGAAGACGGGCGCGGTAGCACACCGATTTCGCAGGCGGAACCCGCCGCGATTGACGTACGGCCACGCCAAAACGACAGTGACGGTATGAGCCAACGCGCGGCCCCGAAACTGGAAGTAGCCCCACCGCCCAGTTCGCCCGCGGCCGAACCCGTCGTGGCTGCTGCACCGGCACCCGGTACTACACCGGAAGACCGGAAACCCAGGCCACTCGGTCTGGCGGCGAAGCTCCTCTTGCTGTTGCTGGGGATCGTCGGTCTGTACGGTCTCTATCTGCTCTCGCTCGAGTACTTCGCCTACACCAGCGACGCGTTCGTCGCCACTGACGTGGTGCAGGTCGCCCCGGAGGTGGGCGGACGGATCACGGCCGTGCACATCGTCGACAACCAGCACGTCGCCGCGGGCGACCCGCTGCTCGACCTCGACCCCCGCCCCTACGCCTTGCAGCTGGAGCTGCGAAGGTCGGAATACGCCAAGGCCCAGGCCGACGCCGAGGCGGCGCGTGGGGCCGTGGCTTCGGCCGAGGCGGTGCTGAACGCCGCCCGGGATTCGCTGGGCCTTGCGGGCAGGACGCAGCAGCGCCTCGCCGACGTGGTGAAGCAGGGCGGCACCTCGAAGCTCGCCTTCGACGAGGCGCAGACGCGCTCCGCCGAGGCGCAGACAAAGGTGGTGGCGGCCCAGGCGGAGCTCGACCAGGCGAAGCAGACCGTGGAGGCGAAGCTGGCCGCCATCGAGGTGGCGAAGCGGGCGGTGGACCTCGCCGCCTACAATCTGGAGCAGACGCACCTGTTGGCTCCGATCGCCGGCCACGTGAACAATATGTGGCTGCGGATCGGCGACTACGCGAACCCGGGCGTGCCACGGGTGGGGCTCGTGGCGGACGACAGCTGGTCGGTGATCGCCCTCTACCGCGAGGAGGCGATCCGGCACCTGCAGGACGGCCTGAAGGTGTGGATCTATCTCGACCTCTACCCCTACCAGCTGTTCCGCGGGACGATCCAGGGCGTAGCGCGGGGCATCGCGCGGGGCGACCGGCAGACGGCGATCCTGCCCGAGATCGAGGCGACGACGGGCTGGATCCGCTTCCAGCAGCGCTTTCCCGTTCGCATCCTGATCGACGACCTGCCGCCGGACGTGCGCCTGCATGTCGGCGCCAATGCCCGGGTGCTGGCGATCTACGGATGGTGAGCGGCTTCGCCGCCGAGGTTGCGCGGCACTGGGACGAGTTCACCGCCGCGGTCGCGGCCGACAGCGCCGCCTTCACCCTCGACCATCCTCGGGTTCGCTTGGCGGCGGCGTGCGGGCTGTCGGCGGCGGTGGCAACCTACCTCGCCCTTCTCATGAACCTCGACATGCCGCTCTGGGCGGCGATCTCGGCCGTTGTCTGCACCTCGGTCAGCTTCACCGCGATCACCCTCAAGGCCGAGCTTCGGATCATCGGCACGCTCGGCGGGGCGGCGCTCAGCGCTTTTCTCATCGGCTTCATCGCCGACAATGACTGGATGCTCTGCGTGGCCCTCGTGCTCTCGGTCGGCTACGCGCTCTACCGGGCCTATCTCAGCGCCTTCATGTACGCCTGGGTGCTGGCGGCGATGACCTCCGCCATCGTCTACCTCACCACCCTCGCCGAACCGGCGACAGGGCTGCACGCCGCGGGCTACCGCACGGCGGAGATCATCGTCGGCGTCATCGCCTCGGGTGTGATGGGCTGGCTCCTACTGCCCGCCACGACCACGCCCGAAAAGGACTTGGCGCTGGTCAAGCCGGTCCTGCACTCGCGGCGCAGTGCCGCCATGGCCGGAATCGAGGCGGCTCTCGGCGTGCTGGGGGTGATCTTCCTCTACGGCGCCCTCGACCTGCCGGGCTTCAGTGCCGCCGCGATCTCGATCACGCGGGTCGCCGATCCCGATCCGAAGCTCGGGCGGCACCGCGGATTCCTGCGGCTCGTCGGCTGCGGCTTTGGCATGGCGGCCGGCCTGTTCGTTCTATGGCTCAGTCCGTCGACGACGATCGAGATGCTGTTCTGGGTCGCCCTCGGCAGTGCGGTCTTCGGCTACTTTTCCAGCGGCCCCGCCGCCAGCGCCTATGCCGGCCTGCAGGGCGGGATCGCCTTCCTCGTCGCGCTGATCACCGGCAACGCCCCGGCGACCTCGCTCACGCCCGTCATCGACCGGCTGGCCGGCGTGGTCTTGGCCTTGTTCGTCTTCTGGGTGGTCGATGCCGTCCTTCGCGGGGCGGAGGAGTAGGTCAGGCAGCGGCCGGGAAAACGGGCGGCAACTCGGCCAGGAGGCGCTCCTTCAACGCCTGGAAGGCAGCGGCCGTGCGGACGCGCGGGCGGGGCAGGCGGACGTCGAGCTCGAGCTGGACGCGGCCGGGATAACCGCCCAGGACGACGACCCGGTCGGCCATGGCGACGGCCTCGTCGAGGTCGTGGGTGACCAGCAGCATGGTGCGCAGATCCTGGGCCCAGATCTGGAGCAGGTGCTCCTGCAGGGCCTGGCGGGTCATGGCGTCGAGGGCACTGAAGGGCTCGTCGAGAAGGAGCACCTCGGGCTCGCCGGCAAGCGCCCGGGCCAGGGCCGTGCGCTGCGCCATGCCGCCCGAGAGCGACTTCGGCAGAGCGTCGGCGAAGCGGGTGAGGCCGACCTTGGCGAGGACGGCATCGGCACGGGCCTGGCGCTCGGCACGCGGCAGGTCGGCGAGGCCGAAGACGGTGTTGTCGCGCACCGAGAGCCAGGGCATCAGCCGCGGCTCCTGGAAGACGACGCCGATCTCGGGCACAGGCCCGGTCAGGCGGCGGCCGTTGATCAGGATCTCGCCGGAGGTGGGCGCTTCGAGGCCGGCGACGAGGCGGAGCAACGTGCTTTTGCCGCAGCCGGACGCACCGACGATGGCCAGGATCTCGCCGGCGCCGAGGGTCAGCGAGACCTCCTCGATCGCGGCGTAACCGTTGGGGAAACGCTTCCCGACGCGGCTGATCTCCAGCATCGCCTAAGCTCCGGCCTTGAAGCCGTCCTGCCACGCGAGGCGGCGGCGGATGACCCATTCGAGCGCGGCGTCGGTCCCCTTCCCCAGGATGGCGAAGAGAACCAGGGCGCCCAGAATCTGGGCGGCGTTGCCGGTCATCTGCCCGTCGAGGAGGAGGTAGCCCAGGCCCTCGCTGGCCCCCATCAGCTCGGCGGCGATGACGAACATCCACCCCAGGCCGAGACCGCTACGCAGACCGGTGAGATAGGACGGCATGGCGGCCGGCAGGAGAATGCGTCGAACCATCGAGAACGGGCTCAGATGATAGATGCGGCCGACCTCGACAAGCTTGCGGTCGACACCCTGGATGCCGGTGAGCAGGCCCAGATAGACCGGGAAGAAAGTGCCGACGGCGATCAACACGATCTTCGAGGTCTCGAAGATGCCGAACCAGAGGATGAACAGCGGCACCCAGGCGATGGACGGGATGTTGCGCAGCGCCTGGAGCGTGGGATCGAGCAGGCGGCGCGCCGTGTCGGAGTAGCCGGTGAGAGCCCCCAGCACGGTCGCGGCGACGACCCCCAGCGCGAAGCCCTTCACCACGCGGCCGACGGTGGCCAGGATGTGCTGCGCGAGCGCATCGCTGGCCCAGAGATCGCCCAGGGTGCGCAGGATGACCGAGGGCGGCGGCAGGATACGGACGCGGATCCACCCCTGTGCCGCGGCGATCTCCCACAGCACGGCCAGGGCGAGAGGCAGGACGAGGCCCAAGGCCACGCCACGGGCGAGACGGCGCAGGCCCGACGGATCGGGCCCGCGCTCGGGTACCTCGGCGGCGATCGTGGCTGGAAGCCTCGCCAGCATCAGTTGGCCGCCAGCTTCGGCGCGAACTGGGCGTCGATCAGCGCGTTGACCTGCGCCGCGACATCGACGTCGACGGCGATGACGCCGGCCTTCTGCAACGCCTGGCCGGCAGCCGTGATGGTCTCGCGCTGCTTGTCGCCGATCTTGGGGTCGGAGAGGTCGGTGCGCTCGAGCTGGCGGGCGGCGACCTCGGGCTTCAGCTTCGCGGCCGTGGCCAGGATGGCCTGCAGCTCCTTCGGGTTTTCGATCGCCCAGCGGCGACCCTTCTCGTAGGCCCCCAACACCTTCTCGACGATGTCCGGATGGTCGGCCAGGAACTGCTCGCGGACGTTCAGCACGCCGTAGGTGTTGGCGTCGGGGTTACGGAAGAAGAGCTTGCTGCCGGATTCGAGCTCGGTGGCGGCCATCATCGGGTCGAGGCCGGCCCAGGCGTCGACGTCGCCGCGCTCCAGGGCCGCCTTGCCGTCGGCGTGCTGCAGGAGGACGAGCTCGATGTCGGACTGCGAGAGGCCGGCCCCATCGAGGGCACGGAGCAGGAAGATGAAAGGATCGGTCCCCTTGGTGGCGGCGACCTTCTTCCCCTTGAGGTCGGCGACCGCGTTGATGCCCGTGTCGGGGCGGGTGACGAGTGCGGTCCACTCGGGCTTCGAGTAGACGTAGACGGCCTTGATCGGGTTACCGTTGATGCGGCCCAGCAGCGCCGCGGCACCGGCCGTGGACCCGAAATCGATGCTCTCGGCATTGAGGAACTCCAGCGCCTTGTTGGAGCCCAGGCTTTGCACCCACTGCACCTTGATGCCGTCCTGAGCCAGCGCCTCCTCGACCCAGCCCTTGTCCTTCAGCACGAGGCTGACCGGGTTGTAGTAGGCCCAATCCAACGTGACGGTCTCGGGCTTGTCGGCCGCCGACGCCGTGGCCGCTGCGAGGAACGTGGCACCGAGGACGGCCATGAACGGCCGACGGGCGAACTTCATGCTGGTCTCCTGCCTCATGTCGGGCTGCGAAGCGGCCCCCGGCGTCTTCGATATAACCCTATCAGGATTGTCAAGAGACCCCAGCTACCGCATTCACCCGCAGCGCGGCTCATATTACTGCGACGCAACGCACCAACAAGAGGTTCTCTGATATTTCAGTGATGTTTTCAACAAATAACACTTGTGAGACGTTTTATTAGCTGCTGCGTGCACTCGGGGGCAGGCGGAGCGCTGAACGCAGACACCGCGAGTGGCCGTCACGCACTCTCAGGAGCTGTCGGATACGAGATTCCCGTCTCTGCCGCGGAAGACCGAAGATAGCGAGCTCCTTCGGTAGGACATCGACGAGACCCGACGGGCTGTGGACGCGCGCAGCGCAGAGCCAAGACGAATGCGGCGAGACCCGGTTCGGTGAGGAGCATGCGGCAGCAGTGCGCCGTCGGGCGGCTGACCAACGCCGCTTGAGCCGAGGATGATGGATCTGACGTAGCCTGCTGAGCTCGCGGAAGTCCGCTCCCGCAGGGCCAAGTGTCGATCCATGACCACATATGGAAATCGGAGCCGCCCGCGAGGGTAGCTCCGATCAGTCCGATCAGAATGTCGCGACCGACGAGGTCGCTCGGCGCAGTCAGCTCGTGTGGGCTGCGCGACGGCGGCGTGCTGCGACACCGAGGCCTGCAAGACCACTGGCAAGAAGCGGCAGGGCTGCGGGCAGCGGCACCTCGCTGAGCGTGCCGTAGAGCGACACGTGACTCCAGTTGGCGAAATTCTTGTTGTAGCCGACGACGATGCCCTCGGTGCTCCAGGAACCGTTGGTGATGGCGGAGATCGCCCAGACGGTGAACGTCGTGCCGGCCTTCACCACGATATAGGCGGGGGTGACCGGGGTACCGTTGCTGGTGAAGGTCCAGGTGCCGCCCTGGCCAGCGAACGGCGAGCTGTTGCTCGAACTCTGCGAGACGTTCACGGAGAGCGTGCCGTAGGTCGTCACGTCGCTGCCGCTCGTGGGGTTGTTCACCTTCGACAGCTCGACCAGCGACGAATTGCCGGTAATGGTGCGGATGTCGCCGACATCGTCGTTGCCACTGTACATACCCTCGGCGTCGCCCCGTCCGGTCGGGTAGTTGAACGCCTGGCCCGCACGGTCGCCATTGTCGGCCGAACCGGTCTTGACCTGGTTGCCGCAGTTGTTGGCCCCGGCCGAACCCTGGGTGTAGCCGTTGTAGTTGTTGAAGACGCTGCAGAAGGCGGTGAAACTTGCACTGACCGAAGCATCTGCCTTGGACGACAGGCCAGCCACGGCGACGAGCGCGCCGACGGCGCAGGCGACGAGCTTGAAGCGCATGAAGATACTCCTGAATCGGCCGCGAGTGGCCCGTGCGCTCTCAACTAATCGACTGTCGACGACGACCCTAGGCTACCATTCGGCGAATGCCCCATAGCGCGTACTAACGCACAACGTTAGTAGCGGATTACGCTGCCGTAATGTGCTGAAATTGCCTAAAATTTTGCTCTTCTCCTGGCGAATGGTCGGCCTCCTCGATCACTCGGGACGTCCAAGACAATGCATTTTGGCACACCACCGTACGCGCACTGGGCGAGTGCGAGAGGCAAATTCGAACAGGCACGCGCTCTCGCCGACGGATGGAATTCGACGTCGCCCCGTTCGCTATTCGCGATCGGGCCGGAATCCCAGAAGGTGATCCAAGCGTCGACGCGCCTCGCTTGACGGGTGAACAAGGCTACACAATTTCGCGAAACTACGCCTTGCGCGCGGCAAACATCCCGGCAGGATGCTCGACATCAGAAAATCTGAAGGGGTTGAAACGCCATGAGGACCTTGTTGACGAGTGTCGCCCTCGGCGCCCTGGTGGCAGTAGGTGCCGTTCCGGCGATGGCCGCCATTGCACCTGCGCCGACCAAGGTCGAGAGCTTCGAGCAGGTGGGCAAAACCTCGGTTGTCGCGTTCAAGGCGACCACGCACCTGAGCGATGCCACGCGCTACACGTTCACGGACGTCTCTGCCGTTCCGGTCCCCGCAGCACTTCCGCTACTGGCAACGGCTTTGGCCGGCATGGGACTGATCCGGCGGCGAGCGAAGACGCCCAAGGCCTAACAGAGCCTGGACGATCGCCACTAAGGGCCGCGCGCGCGGCCCTTTCTCTTCGCGGATCCACAGCGAAGCCTTCCGGACCTCGCGTCGCGATTGAAGTGTACATCGTCCCCTTCGCGGAACTACGTCTTGCGCCAGCACAAGGTGCCGGGAGAATGTTACGTGGCCGTAAGGAGCCTCTGGGGAGAGACGCCATGAAGAACCTGTTGATGAGTGCTGTCGTCGGCGCTGTCGTCGTTGCAGTTGCGATACCCGCTTCGGCGGCTTTGGCTCCGACCGAGGTCAAGGTCGCGAGCTTCGAGCAGGTCGGCACGGTGCCGACCGTGGACAAGGCCGTGTTCAAGACCGGGCCCAACTATGCCGCGACGAATTTCACGTTAACGACGGCGGTGCCCGTTCCCGCAGCGTTGCCGCTCCTAGCTTCGGCCCTCGTCGGGCTGGGTATCGTCCGTCGTCGGGCGAAGAAGTCCGCCTGACCCTACCAACCATCGTCCTTGTCGCGAGGGGCCGCGTTAGCGGCCCCTTTGTCATGGGCCACCGGGCTCCAGCACGATCGTCGACAGCGGCGGCAGCGTCAGGTTCAGCGAGTATGGCCGGCCGTGGGCAGGGATCTCGTCGGCCATCAGGCCGCCGGCGTTGCCAGTACCGCTGCCGCCATACTCGCCGGCGTCGCTGTTGAGGCACTCGCGGTACCAGCCCTGGCCGGGGACGCCGACTCGGTAGGCGTAGCGCGGGACGGGGGTGAAGTTGCAGACCGTGATCGTGTGCGCCCCCGGCGTGCGGCCCCAGCGGACGAAGGCGATCACACTCTTCTCGATGTCGGTGCAGTCGATCCACTCGAAGCCGCCGCCCTCATTGTCCTGCTCGTGCAGGGCCACACGCGAGCGGTACAGGCGGTTGAGGTCGCGGATCAGGCGGTGCAGGCCCTGGTGGTAGGGGCCGTGATCCAGCAGGTGCCAGTCGAGGCTGACATCGTGGTTCCACTCCCGCCACTGGCCGAACTCGCCGCCCATGAAGAGCAGCTTCTTGCCGGGATAGGTCCACATCAGGCCGTAATAGGCGCGCAGGTTGGCGAACTTCTGCCACAGGTCGCCCGGCATCTTGTCGATCAGCGAGCGCTTGCCGTGCACGACCTCATCGTGGCTGAGCGGCAGGACGAAGTTCTCACTGAAGGCATAGAGCATGCCGAAGGTGAGATCGTTCATATGATATTTGCGGTGGACCGGATCGGACTGCATGTAGTGCAGCGTGTCGTGCATCCAGCCCATGTTCCATTTGAAGCCGAAGCCGAGGCCGCCGAGATAGACCGGGCGTGAGACGGCGGGCCAGGATGTCGACTCTTCCGCGATCGTCGTGACGCCCGGCTGGCGGCCATAGACGAGATCGTTCAGGTGCTGGAGGAAGAAGATGGCGTCCAAATTCTCGCGGCCGCCATGGACGTTCGGAATCCACTCCCCCTGTTTGCGCGAGTAGTCGAGGTAGAGCATCGAGGCGACGGCATCCACGCGCAGGCCGTCGACATGGTAGCGGTCGAGCCAGTAGAGCGCGTTCGACCACAGGAAATTGGCGACCTCGCGGCGGCCAAAATTGTAGATCGCGGTGTTCCAGTCCTGGTGGAATCCCAGCCGCGGGTCGTCGTGCTCGTAGAGTGCCGTGCCGTCGAAGCGCATCAGGCCGTGCGGGTCGGTCGGGAAGTGGCCCGGCACCCAGTCCAGGATGACACCGATGCCGGCGGCGTGGCAGCGGTCCACGAACCAGGCGAAGGACCAGGGATCGCCGAAGCGCGAGGACGGTGCGAAGAGGCCGATCGGCTGGTAGCCCCAGGAGCCCTCGAACGGGAACTCGCTGATCGGCAGCAACTCGATATGGGTGAAGCCCATGTCGAGGACGTAGGGGATGAGCTGGTCGACCAGCTCGTCCCAGCGCAGCGGGCGGTTGCCCTCCTCCGGCACGCGGCGCCAGGAGGCAACGTGGACCTCGTAGACGCTCATCGGCTTGCGCCGCGCATCGCCGCTGTTGCGGGTGGCCATCCAGTCCTGGTCGGTGAACGGGAACTGGACAAGGCCGCGGACGACGGACGCGGTGGAGGGCGGACGCTCCGTGGCGAAGGCGACCGGATCGGCCTTCTGCGGCAGCAACTGACCGCCGGAGCCGAGCAGTTCGTACTTGTACTGGGTGTGCTCGCCGACGTCCGGAATGAAGAGCTCCCAGATTCCGCACTCGACGCGCTTCCTCATCGGGTGGCGCCGGCCGTCCCAGCTGTTGAACTCGCCGACGACGCTGACGCGGCTGGCGTTGGGCGCCCACACGGCGAAGGTGGTGCCCTGCACGCCGTTGAACTCTCGCGGGTGGGCGCCAAGCTTCTCGTACAGCTCCAGATGGTTGCCCTCGGCGAAGAGGTAGACGTCCATGTCGCCGAGGATCGCCGGAAACCGGTAGGGGTCGTCGGTCTCCTGGTCGCCCGACGGCCAGGCGATTCGCAGGCCGTAGGCCTCGTGCATCTTCAGGCCTGCCACGGGGCCCTCGAAGAAGCCGACGGGGTTGGTGCGCGAGAGTGCCACGGCCTTGCCGCCGACGAGGACGTGAACCTCGCGGGCGCCGGGCTGGACGGTGCGCACATGCACGGTCCCATCGGGGGCAGCGTGTGGGCCCAGCACCGCGAAGGGATCGCCGTGCCGGCCGTCGACGAGGGCCGCCACCGCCGCCGGGTCGGCGCGAAAGTCCGTCCCGGCCCTGTCCGTCTGCAGCTGCCGCACCTTCATCCTCCCTGCCGACACGATCCGACGCCTTCAACCGCCGACGGCCGGTGTCGTGCCGTCCTACGTAGACCGGTTTGCCGGTGACGAATATCCGGATCGAAAGCCACGGCAATGCATGGCCTGGCGCGGCACTTGACGGCACTGCTCCTGCCGCACAATTGTACCCGAGAGTGAATATGTTTCTGAGGCAGCGATGGCCGCGAGACTCCTCGATCTGATCGGCACCGATGGCACGATCGGCAGCGACCGGCTGAGTTCCGCTCTCGGCGTGAGCCGGACCGAGTTGGCGCAGGCGGCCGGCCTCTCGCGCGACGCGGTCTCGAAAACGGCCCGGCGCGGCGGCCGGGGGACCCAGGCGCGGTTGCGCGACATGGTCGAGATCATGAGTCGCGTGCTGCCCTGGGCAGGGTCGCTGCCCCAGGCCTTTGCCTGGTACCGGGCCCAGCCGCTGCCCTCCTTCGGCGACCAGACGGCCGAGGATCTCGTCAAGCAGGGCGAGGCCAAGGCGGTGAAGGCCTATCTCTCGAGGATCGCGGCCGGCGGCTACGCTTGAGGCTGCAGGGGCTCGTCTACCGGGCCCACCATCCGGGCTGGGCCTGGGCGCCGGAATCGGGCCGCGGGGCCGAGTTGTTCGGCGGGCGCTTCAATTGCAAAGGTGTCGCCGCACTCTACACTTCCATGAGCCTGCAGGGGGCATGGTCCGAGGCGCAGCAGGCGTTCCCGTTCAAGGCGCAGCCGATGACCTTGTGCGCCTACGAGGTCGACTGCGAGGACATCCTGGATCTGCGGGGTGTCCCGGAGCTGCAGTCCGATCTCGCCTGCGCCTGGGAGGCCATGGCGTTGCGGGGTGAGACGCCGCCGAGCTGGACTTTGGCGGACCGGCTGATCGCGGCGGGCAAGGCCGGCATCCTGGTGCCGAGCTTCGCCAAAGGTGCGGAGACACAGCCCGGCAATGCCGTGTTCTGGCGTTGGGGGCCGGAGCCGCCGCATCGGGTGCGGGTGGTCGACGACCACGGCAGGCTGCCGCGGGATGCCCTCTCCTGGCGCGACGAGAGCGGCTGATCAGGCGGGCTTCGTGGTGCCGTAGCGGAGCACCTGGACCTTCTCGATCGTGACGAGGCAGCTGCCGAGCATGGTCTCGATGCCGTCGAGGAACGTGCGGAGCTTGTCCTCGGCGTCGACCATCTCGACGATCATCGGCAGGTCCTTCGAGAGCTGCAGCACCTTCGCGGTGTGGATGTGGCTCGAATGGCCGAAGGACATCGGTCCGCGCAGGACCGTGGCACCGGCGAGCCCCTTCTCGCGGGCGGCCAGCACGATGGCCTCGTAGAGCGGGCGACCGCCGCTGCGGTCGTCCTCGCCGAGGAAGATCCTAACGAGGGCCGCGTCGCTGGGGACGAGCATCGCCTTTGTCCTAGCGGTTGATCAGCAGGCCGGCAGCATAGCCGAGCCAGACACCGAAAAGGCAGAGCACCACCGAGCCGACGACGTTGAGCCCGGCGCGCAGCCAGTCGCCGTCCTGGGCGAGGTTCAGGGTCTGCAGGCTGAATGAGGAAAAGGTGGTGTAGCCGCCGAGGAAGCCGATCATCACGAACTGGCGGGTCGTGGTGCCGACCAGCAGGCGGCCGTCGGGGCCGGTGACGGTGGCGATAAGGCCGATCAGGAAGCAGCCGACCACGTTTACGGTGAAGGTGCCGACCGGGAACGTCTCGCCGATCCGCTGGTCGATGGCGCCGGCCATGAGGAAGCGACCGATGCCGCCGAGCGCACTTCCGAGTCCGACCCAGAGAACGCTGACCAGGGTGTCCACTCAGCGCCTTCCGGCAGGCTGCCGTGCGCGGCGCCAGACGAAGAGCATCAGGACAGCGAGGCAGCCGGCGAACAGAAGCGGCCCCGACCAGGAACCGACGGGGAGCAGCCACACCGCGACGGCGACCCAGGCGAGGACGGCGGCGGTGAACAGCCAGTCGTCGACGAAGAGCCCGACCAACTCATCCAGAACGATCCGGAGCGCCTTCATGGCCGCACGACGCGCGTTCGGCGCAGAAGTGTCGCCTGGGCGAGTCCGGCCAGGAGGAAGCCCACCGCCATGACCGGGATGGCCAGGTCCTCGCCAGGCCAGACGAAGCCCGCACCCTCGCCGATCCAGAACACGCCGAAGGCCGCGAGCAGCACGCCGACGCCGAACTTGAGCGCGTTCTCGGGCACCCTGGAAAGGGGACGGTGCAGTAGCAGGCCCAGGGCGACGACGACGGCGAGTGCCAGACCGGCACCCGCGGCAGCGGGAACGAGCAGCCCGGCGGTGGCCCCCATGGCGACGACGATGAAGACGACTTCGATCCCTTCGAGCGTCACGGCCTTGAAGGTGGCGGCGACGGCGATCGTGTCCCAGGCCCCACAGCTGCGCCCGGCGGCGCGAAGCTCGGCCGTCTCGGCGGCGTAGGCGGCATCCTCGTCGTGCAGCCGGATGATTCCGGCCGTGCGCAGGATCGCCTTCTTCAGCCAGCGCAGGCCGAAGAGGAGGAGCAGCACGCCGACGACGAGTTGCAGGATGTGGATCGGGACCTGCGAGAGGAGCGGGCCGAAGGCCAGGACCAGCACCAGGAGCAGAAGGACGGCGGCGCCGGTGCCGATGAAGGCTGGTTTCCAGCCGCGGACCGTGCCGACGGCCAGTACGATGGTGAGCGCCTCGACGAACTCGACGAGCGAGGCCAGGAACGAGGCCGTCACCGTGCCGGCGGCGTGGGTCCAATCGATCAGCAAACGCCGTCCTTCGTGTCACCTGCGGCAGGGTGGGCGCCATGGCCACACATCCCCAGCCTCCAAAGCCATCGGCGGGAGATCATGGATCTCGGCGGCTCCGTATGCGCCGGAACCGTGATAGCCCAGAAGCTCTCATCCCGCAGCAGTGGGGTCTCAAATGAAGACTTGCGTCGCCGTTGCCATGCTCGTCTTGGCGCTCTCGGGCTGTGCCGCGACGGTCGAGCAATCCGGCCCACAGACCCCGGCGAGTGCCATCCCTGCCGCCTCGTCGCAGAACATCGTGCTCAACATCACGGGCAGCAGCGTGTCGACAGGCGCCAAGGACTGGGCGGACTTCAAGGAGGCATGGCGGTCCGAGATGGCCGAGGTGGTGGCAGCACACGGGGCGAAGTTCTCCTACCAGGACGGCCCGCCTCGTCCGACCGGCGAGGCCGGCACGCTCGTCGTTGTCGACGTCGCCGACTATCGGTACCTGACGCCGGGAGCGCGCATCGGCCTCGGCATCATGACCGGTAACGCCTATGTCGACGCCGAAGTGAGCCTGCGCGACCTGAAGACGGGCAAGGAGTTCGGCTCGCGCCACTACAACACGTCGTCGAGCGCCTGGGAGGGCGTGTTCTCGGCGATGACGCCGAAACAGGTGGCGGCGATCTCGGAGAGCATCGTCGCCGAGATCGGCCCGCGCTGACGGGCGGTTCTCAGTGGTAGCCGAAGTCGCCCCGCACCTTTCCTCTGAACACCCAGTACGACCAGGCCGTGTAGACGAGGATGATCGGCAGCAGGAAGAGGGTGCCGACGGCGAGGAAGACCTGGGTCGCCGGTGAGGAGGCCGCCTCCCACAGCGTGTAGTGGTAGGGCACGATCATCGGCCAGAGGCTGATCGCGATTCCGGTGTAGGCGAGGAAGAAGAGGACGAGGCCGCCCAGATAGACGGCGGGCTCGGGCCCGTCCTCGATCGAGCGCCAGACGTACCAGAAGGCGAGAGCCGAGAGGACCGGCACCGGCGCGAAGGCGAGCATGCCGGGCCAGGCGAACCAGCGGGCCGCGACGTGCGGGAAGGCCAGAGCCGTCCAGACGCTGACGACGAGGATGGCGACGGTGACGCCGATCAACGCCGGCCTCGCCCAGCGGCGGGCCCAGCGCTGCAGGTCGCCCTCTGTCTTCAGGATCAGCCAGCCCGCACCCAGGAGCGAGTAGCCGAAGACGAGAGCGATCCCGACGAACACCGAGAAGGGTGTGAGCCAGTCCCAGGAGGTGCCCGCGAAGGTGCGGCCCTCGACCTTGAATCCCTGGATGAAGGCCCCCAGCACCATGCCCTGGGCGAGGGTCGCCACCGTCGAGCCGATGGTGAAGCCGTGCTCCCAGAAGGTGCGGCCGGCGTCCCTACGGTAGCGGAACTCGAAGGCGACGCCGCGGAAGATCAGCGCCAGCAGCATCACCAGGATCGGGATGTAGACGGCCGGGATGATGATGGCGAAGGCCAGCGGAAAGGCCGCCAGCAGCCCCGCCCCACCCAGCACCAGCCAGGTCTCGTTACCGTCCCAGATCGGAGCGATCGAGTTCATCACGAGCCCGCGAGAGGGCTCGTCCGGCGCGAAGCCGTGCAGGATGCCCACACCGAGATCGGCCCCGTCCAGCACGACGTAGAGCAGCACGCCTACGGCCAGGATGACGGTCCACACGGGAACGAGATCGACGATCATGGCTCAGTTCCCCGCCCGAGGTGCGCGGCCCAAGGCGACGGCCGCCGGGTCGAAGTCGCCGGAGGGCGTTTCTTCGACCGTCTCCAGTAGCCCGCTCTGCGGCGTGTCGACCACCGGCCCGCGGCGGACGATCTGGGCCATGAAGTACACGCCCGCCGGGAAGACGATCAGGTAGACGACCATGTAGCTGAGCAGCGACAGCAGGACGTCGCTACCGGTCAGCGAAGGTGTCACCGAGTCGGCGGTGCGGAAGTGGCCGTAGACGGTCCAGGGCTGGCGGCCGACCTCGGTCGTGGTCCAGCCCGCGATGACGGCGATGAAGCCCATCGGCATGCACCAGGGCAGCAGGCGCGTGTGCCAGCCGGGCTCGAACAGGCGGCCACGCGCGGCCAGCACCCAGCAGGTGCCGATCACGACCAGCATGAGGATGCCCATGCCGACCATGATGCGGAAGGCGAAGTAGACGATCGCCACAGGCGGCCGGTCCTCGGGTGGGAAAGCCTTCAGACCCTGCACCTCGCCATCCCAGGAGTGCGTGAGGTAGAGGCTGCCCAGCTTCGGAATCGCGATCTCGTAGAGGTTGGTCTCGGCCTCCTGGTCCGGGATGGCGAAGAGCGAGGCCGGAACGCCCCGCCCCGTCTCCCACAGGCCCTCCATGGCCGCGAGCTTCGCCGGCTGGTGCTCGCGCGTGTTGAGCCCGTGCATGTCGCCCAGGACCATCTGCAGCGGCACGGTGATCGTCAGGAAGGCGACGGCGAGGCCCATCATGACCTTGGCCTCGCGCTCGCCGCGTCCGCGATGGAGGAGCCAGGCGCCGACCCCCAACACGACGAAGGCGGTCGTGACGTAGAAGCCCGTCACATTGTGCGCGAGGCGGTAGGGCAGCGATGGGGTGAAGATGATCTCCAGCCAGTCGGCGGGCTGGAAGCGGCCGTCGGGACCGACGACGAAGCCCTGCGGCGTCTGCATCCAGCTGTTCACGGCGAGGATCCAGAAAGCCGACATCAAGGTGCCGACCGCCACCATCACGGCGGCCCCGAAATGCGCCCAGACCGGGACGAGCTTGCGGCCGAAGAGGAGGATGCCGAGGAAGGTGGCCTCCAGGAAGAAAGCCATCAGGCTCTCGTAGCCGAGCAGCGGCGAGACCACGTCGCCGACATGGTCGGAGTACCGGCTCCAGTTGGTGCCGAGCTGGAACGGCATGACGATGCCCGACACCACCCCCATGCCGAAGGAGATGGCGAAGATCCGTACCCAGAAGTTCGAGAGGCGCAGGAACTCCTGCCGCTTGGTGACGAGATGCACGCCTTCCAGCATGGCGATGAAGGAGGCGAGGCCGATCGTGAAGGCCGGTAGAAGGATGTGAAAGGCGACCACCCACGCGAACTGCAGACGAGACAGGATGAGGGGGTCGAGATCCATCGGCGGCTCCGGCTCGGGGTCCGAAGCAGTAACGTAGCTCGTTCCAGAGCGGCGGCGCAGTCCAAAAGCGTGACGGTATGTCGCTGCCGGGCCGCTCCACCACAGGTACTACGGGTACCCCTGGAGACGCCCATTCGGCGAAATGCGATTTGCCGCCTTCGTCGTTCAGCTTGCGTTCAGTTTCGCGACCCTAGGGCAGGCGGCGATCGGACGGTTGTGCCGATAAGGGGGGCACCCTCGAGGGGAGTGGTGTCGGACCCGCCTGTCCTGCGGATAAGATCATGACTGCTCGCATCAGCCTTCGTACCGCTCTCTTTGCCCTGCCCGTGATGGGCTTCCTCGCCCTGCCCGCACTTGCGGCTGCACCCACCGTGATCCAGGTCAACCTCGACAATATGGGCAAGGATCAGACCCTGAAGTTCAGCCCGACCAGCGTTCCGGCAGGCAAGGTGAAGTTCGAGGTCACCAACGACTCGATGGATTCCGAGCACGAGATGATCGTGGTCAAGACCAAGCTGAAGCCTTCCGAGTTCCCGATGAACAAGGACGGCTCGCGAGTGCTCGAGAACAAATTCAAGGGTGCTGAGGAGGTCAGCGAGCTGAAGCCGGGTGCCAAGGGCGAGCTGGAGATGACGCTGAAGCCCGGGCACTATGTCCTGTTCTGCAACATCAAGAACCACTTCAAGGGCGGCATGTACGGCGAGTTGACCGTCACCAACTAAGCCTGCCCCAGACCTCGTCCCTCAGCCGCGCCGCGGTCCCTTTTCGCGACCGCGGCGTGCTCTACGCGCCGAAAAGAAACGGGCGCCTTGCGGCGCCCGAAATGTCGCGTCGGCCCTAGAAACGAGACGCGTCAGGACGGAACGGGGTGGAGGGGTTCCACGGACCTCGCGGGGCGAGGCGACCGGTCCGGCGCTGGACGCGCCACGGAGCGCCGCAGGGGCGCTTCGTCTTCGGGACGCCGCGGCGGCATCTCGCCTTCCAGCAGCATCCGCTTCAGCATGTTGCGGGCACGATTGACCCGGCTCTTCGCCGTGCCGACCTCGCAGCCGCAGATCTTCGCCACCTCCTCGTAGGGGAGGCCCTGCACCACCACCAGCACCAGCGCCTCCCGATGCGCCGGGCTCAGATGGCGGAACGCGCGCCGGAACTCGGTCACCTCGACCGCACTCTCCTGCGTCGCCGGCGTCACCCACTTCGTCTCCAGATCGTCGTCGGAGACCTCGGCGGTCACGTGCTTCCTCGTGATCACGCTCCTGAACCGGTTGCGCAGGATCGTGAACAGCCACGCCTTGAGGTTCGTGCCCGGCGTGAACTGCTGTTGCGCCTGCAACGCGTTCACTACCGTGTCCTGCACCAGATCGTCCGCCAGATGCACGTCGCCGCCCGTCAGCGTCCGCGCAAACGCGCGCAGATGCGGAACCAGCGCCGCGACATCCTCCCGAAATACCGTCATTCGTGGCCCTGCCGTTGTTGGCGCGGAACTTAATGGACGAACGCACCAATCGCGTGGCGGTTCCGTGCGCCCCGCACTCCTCACGATTTTTTTCGCCATTTTGTCGTCACCGCCACCGAGGCGGCGGGCTCAGCCCTGTCCCTGCTCGTCCGGACCGGGCTTCTTGTCTTTGCTCTCGAACTGGTCGAGCAGCTTGGCGATGTCGTCGGGAACGGCTTCGTTCAGGACCGGATCGTAGAAGCCGTGCAATTGCCGGTTCAGCCAGCGGTCGAAGCCCTTGTCGAGCGGCGACGGCTCCTTCGCCGCCCTCCGGACGGCTTCCCGGTCCTTGTTCTTCCTCGGGCCGGCCATGGCCGAGATCAGCGGCCCCGCATCGGCGAAATCGTGCCAGTCTGCCGACGTGCCGTCAGTACCGACGACCCATTGTGTGCCATTGCCATGATCATTCATCCGCCCGATGTGCCAGGAAGGTATGTCCTGGGGCGGCCGCACTTCAATGGCCTCGCTGTCGGATGGCCGACGGCGATTCTCGACCGGCACTATAGAAGCTGCCGCGTTGACAGGCTGGGATCGCAGAAACCACAGCATGGAGCCCGAACGCGCGGGCCGCCGCACGGTTCCGTGCAGCGGCATCGGCGGCGGGATGATCTCATGCGCGTGATCCCGCGGACACGCCGTGAAGCCTGTCCGCGGAATTCGCGCGAGACGTGTGGTCGGCTCAGCCCTTCGCGATGGCGGTACCGCCGAACGGCACCATCCGGGTGGCGAGGCCGTCCTTCTTGAAGGCGTGCCAGACCGTTGCCGCGACGTGCAGGATCACGAGGCCCAGCCAGACATTGCCGAGGAAGGCGTGAACCTCCTCGGCACCCTCGTGCAGCATGGGCGAGGCGAACAGCACCGGGATCTCGCCGATGAAGGGCACCGGCATCGGCTGGCGACCGGCCAGCAGCGCCATCAGGCCAGCGATCGGCAGCAGCACCATGACGGCATAGAGGCCGACATGGACGGCATGGGCCAATCGCTGCTGCCATACCGGCATGTCGGGCGGCAGCGGCGGGACGCCCTGGCGACGCAGGAAGACGCGGGGGACGAGGAGGATCAGCACGGAGAGCCCGAGCAGGGCGTGCCAGCCGATCAGCGAGATCTTGTCGGGCCCGCGTGGCATGTCCTCGAACTGCGAGCCGATCAGATATGCGGCGATCATCACCACCGCCATGGTCCAGTGCAGCATGATCTGCACGGGCGAATACCGGGTAGGCATCAATCTTCTCCCGAGACGACGTGCAGGTCATTAGACCGCCATCTCGGTCATTTTATATCGGGACTGTAACAGCTTATCGCAAAGCCGTAGGGTGCGGCGACACGACGCCCTGGCAGGAGGGGTGGACCTTGTCGAACGCGGCGGCACAGGAAGTGCAGCCCCTGCGGCGCCTCATTCTGGGCTATCGGCTCTCCCAGGCTCTGGGCGTGGCTGCACGGCTCGGCATCGCCGATCTGCTCAAGGATGGACCCCTCGCGGTGGAGCAGTTGGCGAGCATGACGGGTGTGCAGGCCGACCCGCTGGCACGGGTTCTCCGCCTGCTGACCGGCGTGGGCGTGTTCAGGGAGGTGGACCCCAGCCGGTTCGCCCTGACGCCCGCAGCCCAGCCTTTGCGCAGCGATACCGTGCCCAGCCTCAGGGCACGCGCCATGTTCAACATCAGCGCCGCCCACTGGGCGGCATGGGGCAAACTGTTCGAGGCCGTGCAGACCGGCGAGCCCGCTTTCGAGCGAGCGCACGGTACCGAGGTCTTCGCCTATCTCCGCTCGCACCCCGACGAGGGGGCCTTGTTCGACGCCGTGATGGCGGAGGGAACAACCTATGCGGGCGAGGCGGTGACCCGGGCCTATGGGCTCGATGAGGGTGCGGTCGTGGTCGATGTCGGCGGCGGAGCCGGTGCCCTGCTCCTCGCGTTTCTCGCGGCGAACCGGACGGCACAGGGAATCCTGTACGATCAGCCCCAGGTCGTCGATGCGGCACGCGCCCGGTTCGCGGAGCTCGGTCTCGAAGCACGCTGCCGCTTCGTCGCGGGCGACTTCTTCACCGGGCCGATCCCCGAGGGCGGCACGCACTATTTCCTGAAGCACGTCCTGCACGACTGGACCGACGAGGACTGCATCGCGATCCTGAAGCAGTGCCGTGCTGCCATGTCGCCGACGGCAAGGCTCGTGATCGTCGAGGTCCTCCTCCCGCCACCCAACATGGCGAGCTACGCCCTGGAGCTCGACGTGCAGATGCTCGTGCTCCTGCGCGGCCGGGAGCGACGTATCGAAGAGTATGCGAGGCTGATCACCGCCGCCGACCTGGAGCTGACCCGCGTCGTCGCTACCGAGGGCGATTTCAGCCTCGTCGAGGCGAAGCGGCGGGACAACTCGGAGAGCGCTCCTGTCCGGCTCTGATGACGGAAGTGCAAGGCAGCGGCTGCGCCGGCTCGTGCTCGGCTACCGCGTCTCACAGGCATTGGGCGTGGCAGCACGGCTCGCCATCGCCGATTTCCTCCGCGACGGCCCGCTCGGGGTCGACGAGCTGGCGCGGCTCGCCGGCGTGAAGCCCGACCCGCTGGCGCGGGTGCTGCGCCTGCTGACGGGGGAAGGCGTGTTCGAGGAGGTAGCACCGGATCGTTTCGCTCTGACGCCCCTGGCGGAGGAGCTACAAGCCGGGCACCTCCGACAACTTGCGGCACAGGACACGGATGCAACCAGCTGGACGGCCTGGGGCCGGCTAACCAACGCGGTGCGCACGGGCAAGCCGGCGTTCACGAGCGCGCACGGCACCGATTTCGCCAGCTATCTGGGCGGACGTCCCGAGGTCGCCAAAGGTTTCGAGGCAGTGGCTGCGGAGGATCGGATCTGCTCCGCGGCTGCGATCGCTGAAGCCTATCCCATTCCACGCCACGCTCTCGTCGTGGATGTCGGGAGCAGCGACGACGACCTCCTCCTGCATCTCGTGCTGAGCCACGATTCGATCCAAGGCGTCGCGTTCCGCGCGCCCGAGAAGCTCGATCCTGACAGACCGAGGGTCGCCGTTCTCTCGCTCCCGCTGAAGCCCGACGTCGAGGGCAACCTGTCGTTTCCGGGCATGAGGCACCTGACCGAGACGGGCCGCTACAGGCTCGTCATCGGGGATCTCGATGAGGACGCCATTCCAGAAGGCGGCACGCACTACATCCTGAACAGGATCCTGCAGGACCGATGCGACGAGGCCTGCCTCGCCCTTCTGCAGCGGTGCCGGCGGGCGATGACGCCGTCCGCGCGTCTCCTGGTAGTCGACCGCGTGCTGCCGCCGCGGAACGAGGCTGGCGACGCCTTATTGGCCGACCTGGAGGGGCTGGTCATGGGCGGCAGCCGGGTGCGGCGGGAGGAGGATTATCGGCGCCTGCTCGGTGCTGCGGAACTGGAGCCGACACGCACCCTGTTCGTCAAGGGCGGGGTCGGCCTGATCGAGGCGCAGCGGCAGGGCGCATGAGGCAACCCGCGGCATCGTCGCCTCGTTGCTGGGCGACAGCGCAACGGGCAGGAGCAGGCATGCTGGTTCGAATGGGTCTCGGGATGGCCGTGGTCGTGACGGGAATGACGGCGATCGCAGAGGCCCGCAGCGTTCCGCAGTCGGAGCGCGAGGCGGCGCAGATCCGGCAGGTGCTGCAGCAGGTCAGGCTGCCGCCGGGGTTCGCCATCGACCTCTACGCGATCGTACCCGGGGCGCGGCACATGGCGGTGGGCCCGAGTGGCGAGGTCACCTTCGTCGGGACGCGCTCGGCCGAGCTTTATGCCGTCGTCGACCGGGACAGGGACGGGAAGGTCGAGGCGGTCGAGCAGTTCGCGCCGGGCCTCACCTTCGATGCGCCGAACGGGCCGTGCTTCGCGCCGGACGGGTCGCTGTTCGTGCCGGAATTCGACCGGATCCGGATGTTCGAGGACGCGGAGAAGCTGCAGGGCGGCGACGTGCCTGCTGCGGTCGACGTGGTGCCTGCGGGCAAGCTGATCCCGCCCGAGGTGAACTCGCAGAACCACGGGGCGCGGGTCTGCCGGATCGGGCCGGACGACCGGCTCTATGTGGCGATCGGGCAGCCCTTCAACGTGCCGCCGAAGAAGCTGCGCGACGTCTTCAAGCAGTGGGGTGTCGGCGGGATCGTGCGGATGGACCGCGATGGCGCTAACCGCGAGGTGTTCGCCGACGGTATCCGCAACTCGGTCGGGATCGACTTCCGGCCGGGGACGAGCGAGCTGTGGTTCAGCGACAACCAGGTCGACCGCATGGGCGACGACATCCCGCCCGGCGAGATCAACCGGGCGACGCAAGCGGGTCAGAACTTCGGCTTTCCCTGGTACGGCGGCGGCACCGTGCGCACGGCCGAGTACCGCGACGAGCGACCGCCGGCCGACGCCGTGCCGCCCGTGGTCGAGGAGGTGGCGCACGCGGCCGACCTCGGGCTCACCTTCTACACGGGGACGATGTTCCCCGAGACCTATCGCGGCGGGATCTTCTCCGCCCAGCACGGCTCATGGAACAGGAGCCAGCCAGTCGGGGCACGGGTGATGTTCACGGCGGTGGGTAAGGACGGCACGGCGCGGGATTCCGTGCCGTTGGCAGAAGGCTGGCTGGCGCGGTCGGGCGAGTATCTCGGGCGGCCGGTCGACGTAGCGCCGCTGCCGGACGGCTCGATCCTCGTCTCCGACGATCTGCTTGGCGCGCTCTACCGGATCACCTACGTCGCCCCGGAGTGAGACGGGGGAGGATCGCGGAATGCGGGTGCGCGACGTCGTCGAGGCGAGCCTCGAACGGATCGGTGCGGACGAGCTGAACTGCTGGAAGTTCCTCGACCCCGAGCACGCCCGGGCGCAAGCGGATGCGCTGGACGCGTCGGGGAACAGGGACGCCCCGCTGTTCGGCGTCCCTGTAGGCGTCAAGGACATCGTCGATACGGCGGACATGCCGACCGAGAACGGCAGCCCGCTCTGCGCCGGTCGGCGGCCGCAGCGGGACGCCTGGGTGGTGAGCCGTCTGCGCGAGGCCGGGGCCGTCATCCTCGGCAAGACCGTCACGACCGAGTTCGCTTGCTTCGCGCCGCTGGGCGGGACGCGCAATCCTCACGATCCCGAGCGGACGCCGGGCGGCAGCTCGTCGGGCTCGGCGGCGGCGGTGGCGGCCGGCATGGTGCCGTTGGCCATCGGCAGCCAGACGAACGGCTCGGTGATCCGGCCGGCCTCGTTCTGCGGTGTTCACGGCTTCAAGCCGACGATGGGCCTGATCCCGCGCACGGGCTTCCTGACGACGGCACACAGCCTCGACCATCCGGGCATGTTCGCTGACTCATTGGAAGGCATAGCCCTCCTGATGGAGGTGCTGGCCGGGTACGATCCCGATGACCCCACGACCTCGCCCAAGGCGAGGCGGGCCTTTCGGAAGTTCGTCGCGGAGGGACCGGCGGCACCCCCTCGCCTCGCCTTCGTGCGCGGTCCGACCTGGGACATGGCCGAACCGGCGACGGTGACGGCGTTCGAGCGCCTGGCAGCAAAGCTAAGCGCCCGCGAGGTGGCGCTGCCGGCCGAGTTCGACGATGCGGTGGCGGTGCACCGGACCTTGTGGACCACGGAGCTGGCCTTTCACCTGCGCCGCTTCCTGCCCGAGGGGCGGGCCCAAATGAGCCCGGAACTGCTGGCACTGATCGACGCAGGACAGGCGACGGATGCGCAGACCTACTTACGGGCGCTGGCGACTCGGAAGGATCTGATCGCCTCGCTGGACCGGCTCTTCGCCGACTACGACGCCATCCTGACGCCGGCGGCTCCGGGCGAGGCGCCCAAGGGTATAGGGGCAACGGGGAGCCCGGCCTTCTGCACGCTCTGGTCGCTGACGGGCGTACCGGCGATCAGCCTGCCGCTGTTGACGGCACCGAGCGGGATGCCGATGGGCGTCCAACTCGTCGGTGCACCCGGCGACGATGCGCGGCTGCTGGCGAACGCCCGTTGGGTACGGGAGGCGCTCAGCCTGGGGTAGCGGGCGGTGCCAGAACCCGGAGTGCGCCGGGCCGGATGCGGACCTTCAGCGGACCCTGCATGATCTCGACCTCGCCGTCGAAGGCTACGGGCACGCGGCTCGCCCGCAGGCGGATCTCGAGTCCGCGCACCTTCATGACGTTGAAGTCGCGGGCGCCGTCGAGGCCGATGAAGGCGGCACGGGTAACGAGGCGGACGAGGCCGATGGGGCCCTGGACGCGGGCGACCAGCAACCACAGCTCGCCGGCGTCCATGGTGCCGGCGCGGTGCGGCTTCAGATAATCGAAGCTGTACTCGTTCACACCGATGAAGAGCAGCGGCGTGCGGTAGGGCTTGGCCTGGCCTTCGAGGCAGAGGGTCAGCCGGCGGCGGGGGAAGCGCCAGAGCAGGCGACCGAAGGCCAGCGCCATGGCGGGCCACTTGCCCAGCCCGTGCATCTCGCGCCGGCGCTCACGGTCGATGACCATGTAGGGGTAGGCGCCGATCACCGAGTTGTTGATGAAGATCCGGCCGTTGACCTCGCCGACGTCGACGCTGCGGATCTCGGCCGTGGTCAGCGCCCGGGCGGCGGCCTCGATGTCGGCCGGCATACCGACGTCGCCGGCGAAGTGGTTGAGCGTGCCGACGGGGAGCACGCCCATGGTGACGCCGCTGTCGGCCATGACACCGGCGACCGTGCTGACCGAGCCGTCGCCACCGCCGACGACCACGGCATCGAGCCTTCCGGCGCGGGCGTCCTCGCGGGCGGCTTCGGCCATGGGTCGCAGTTCGGCGCCGGCGACAAAGTGGAGGTCGGCGTCGATGCCGGCGGCGTCGAACACGGACTGCAGCTTGTCGCGGACGGTATCGACGCCCTGCGCCAGCATGGTGCCGCCGCCGCGATTGATGAGGACACGGAAGCGGCGGGCGACAGGTGCGGGCCGGTCGGTCGCGGGCTTCGCGTCAGTGTCGAGAGTCTGGTCGATGGCGGCCATGCGCGGTCCTTCCGGCGAGGTCCAGGGCTACCTCACCGGACAGAACACGCGTGGCCGTAAGCTGTTCCTTAGCGGCGGCGGCCTCAGCCGCCAAAGCGCGACTTCAGGGCATCCAGACCGGACTTGAAGACAGCACCGGCGAAGGTGTCGACCCAGGTCGGGATCTGGGAGGGCTCGCAGTCGAACAGCGTCCACCACTCGACGAAGCTGCGGCCGCCGTCGGTGACGGGGGTGACGCGGAGCGTGGCGTGGTAGTTATGCACGCCTTCGAACGGCGAGCTGACGATGGTGTAGGTGTAGAAGCGGTCGGTGTCGGAGAGGGCCAGGAGGGTCTCGACCACGCTGCCGCCACCATCCTTCAGCGTCAGCGTGCGGACGCAACCGACGGCATGGCCCGCCGCACCGGCATCCAGCCGGCTCTCGGCGATGGCGGGATGCCAGGACGGCAGACCGTTGAAGTCGCGAATGGCGGCCCAGACCTTGTCGGCCGGGGCGTTGACGACGGTGCTGGCATAGGCTTTGGGCATGGTTACCTCCCTCTAGGCTGCAGTCAGACGATGGCGCGAAAGGCGTCGACCAGAGCGGCCGCGAAGGCCGGGTCGTTGACGGCGTAGGGCAGCCGCTCGATCCGACGGCGGTCGGTCTGCCGTACCGTGCTCTCCAGGGCCTCGAACAAGGCGGCATCCGCGGCGGGGTCGTGGAACGGCTTGCCGGGAGCGTCGATCACCGACACGCCGCCCTCGGGCAGGAGCAGGCGGACCTCGCCCTCGCAGCGGTTCAGGCGCTCGCCCAGCCAGCGTCCGATGGAGGCGTTCTCCGCAGGCGTGGTCCGCATCAGCGTGACGGTCGGGTTGTGGACGTAGAGGTTGCGGCCCTCGAAGCGCTGCGGGACGGTTTCGCGCGGGCCGAAATTGACCATGTCGCAGGCGCCGACCGAGACCACGTAGGGGACGCGGGTACGAGCGATGGCGCCGATCCGGTCCTCGTCGCAGGCGAGGATGCCGCCGACGAGATGATCGGCGATCTCGGTCGTGGTGACGTCGATCACGCCCGTGATCAGGCCGCTGTCGACCAGCTTCTCCATCGACCGGCCCCCGGTACCGGTGGCGTGGAAGACGAGGCAGTCATACTCGGCCTCGAGCGCGGCGGTGATGGCCTGCACGCAGGGCGTGGTGACGCCGAACATGGTGAGCCCGAGGGCCGGCTTGTCGCTGGCGGCCGCCGGTACCCGAAAACGCATCATGCCGGCCAGCGCGTGGGCGGCGTTGCCCAGGACCTGGCGCGAGATGCGGTTCAGGCCCTGCACGTCGGTGACGGCGTGGACCATGGTGATGTCGACCGGCCCGACATAGGGCGCGACGTCGCCCGAGGCGAGCGTCGAGACGAGCACCTTGGGCGTGCCGACCGGCAGCGCGCGCATGCCGCGAGCGACCAGGCCGGAATTGCCCGAGCCGCCCGCACCGATCATCCCGCCGATATCGTTGCGGCTGGCCACGAAGCGCTCGAACGCCAACCCCATGGCCGTCACGGCGGCGCCGCGGTCGTCGCGGCCCAGAACAGCGGATGCACCCTCGGGATGGTGACCGGCGACCTCGGCGGCGGTGACGTCGACGTCCTTCGTCTCACTGAGGGTGCCGAGATCGACGGTGACGGTGTCCAGGCCGCAGTCGCGCAGCAGCGACGCCAG
>JAXMCK010000011.1:0-146443 GCA_046349395.1 Geminicoccaceae bacterium
GCCCCGTGCCGGCCGAGCCGCCGGCACCCATCTGCCTCGTCACCGAGCGCATCGCCGAGAACTGCGAGCCTGCGCTCTGTACCGTCCTCTTCATGGCCGGTGCCGGCGGCTCGCTCCGTGCGGGGGTCAGCGAGAATCCCGTCCGCCTCACCCGCTCGGTCCGCGACCTCCTCGTCCGCGTCACCTCGGGCGGGGCTCCGGTCTATGTCTGGCCTGGCGGCGGCATCACCTACATGGTCGACGTCATGGCCATGCCGGAGCACGCCTTCGGCTACGTGCCGACCCCCGCCATCGTCGGCCCGATCGAGTTCACCATGCGCCGCGCCGACTACGCCACCATGGGCGGCCATCTTGACCGGGTGCGCTCGCTCGGCGACATCGCCCGCGAGCGCGGCGACGTCCGCGTGCTGGAGTGGCCGGCGGCCGAGCCCTGGCCGCTGCGCGCCCCCGACGCCGCCAGGAAGGATGACCCATGAAACCCGTGCTCGCCGCCCTCGTCCTGCTGCTGCCGCTGGCGGCGACGGCCCAGGAGCAGCCCAAGCTGTACCAGATCGGCGATCAGCTTCTGGGCACGAAATGGCAGGTCCAGGCCGTGGACGGCGAGACCATCCCGCCGGAGCTGCCCGTGACCCTCGCCTTCGAGAAGGGCAACACGCTGGTCGGCCAGTCCGGCTGCTCGCACTTCAAGGGCCCCTTCGCCTCGCGCCAGGAGCACATCGTGTTCGGCCCATTCGAGTTCTCGGTCGTGGGCGACTGCGAGCCCGGCATGGACGACGCCGCCCGTCTCGTCACGACCGCACTCACCAAGTCCGAGACCGCCCGCTTCGACGGCTCCTCCCTGCTCGTGAAGACCTACGCGTCCAAGGATCCCGTGCGCCTCGCCCGCCTGGGCAACTGACGCTGCCATGCCGGGCCCGCAGGCGGCCCGGCTTCCTGGCGGCCGCCTGCACCTGCAGCACGGTCCGATCGACCTTCTGATCCGCGCCTGGGGCGAGCCCGCCGAGATCGAGGCGGCCTACGCCCAGGCCGAGGCCGCCTTCGCCACCGTTCTCCCCACGCTCGTCACCGAACTGCACGAGCTTCGCCGCCCGGTCGCCGATGACCGGCCGAATCTCGTTGGCCCCGTCGCCCGCCGCATGGCGGCCGCCGTCTGGCCGCACCGCACGACCTTCATCACGCCGATGTCCGCCGTCGCCGGTGCCGTCGCCGACCACATGCTCGACGCGATGCTCAAAGGCCGCCGACTGAAGCGGGCCTACGTCAACGATGGCGGCGACATCGCCATCCACCTGTCACCCGGCACCTCCATCACCATCGGCATGGTCGCCGACATCGCCCTGCCGTCCCTCGACGGCACCCTCCGCCTCAGCGCCGACGACCCCGTCCGCGGCATCGCCACGAGCGGGCAGGGCGGCCGCAGCTTCTCGCTCGGCATCGCCGACGCCGTCACTGTGCTGGCCAGGGACGCCGCGACGGCCGACGCTGCCGCCACGCTGATCGCCAACGCCGTCGACCTCGCCAGCACCTCGATCCGCCGCGTGCCCGCCCGCGACCTCGATCCCGACAGCGACCTCGGCGACCGCCTCGTCACCGTCGAGGTCGGCCCGCTATCAGATACCGAGATCGAGACGGCCCTGGACCGGGGCGTGGCCCGAGCCGAAGCCCTGCGCGCCGCGGGGCACATCGTGGCCGCGGCCCTTTGGCTCCGCGGCCGCTCCCGCCTCGTCGGCGGCTCTGACATGCTCCTGCCTGGAAAGCCCGATGCAGCCCGAGACGACTGAAGGCGACGTCAACCTCTCGCCGGCGCGCGCGGCCTGGACCGAGCGGCTCGGCCCAGAGATCCGCGCCCTGCTCGACGAGGACGCCCGCTGGTTCCTCCACCAGTCGCTCTCGACCCCCTGCCTCGACGTGCTGGAGCGCACCGAGGGCCCCTGGCTGATCGACACCGAGGGCCGCCGCTTCCTCGACTTCCACGGCAACAGCGTCCACCAGTTGGGCCACGGCCACCCGCGCGTCGTCCAGGCGATCAAGGACACGCTCGACGTCCTGCCTTTCTCGCCCCGCCGCTACACCAACCGCCTGGCCATCGACCTCGCCCGCCGCCTCGCCGAGGCCGCACCCGGCGATCTCGCCAAGGTCCTCTTCGCCCCATCGGGCACGGCCGCCATCGGCATGGCGCTGAAGCTCGTCCGCTACGCCACCGGCCGGCACAAGACCGTGTCGATGTGGGACAGCTTCCACGGCGCCTCGCTGGACGCGATCTCGGTCGGCGGCGAGGCCCTCTTCCGCCAGGGCGTCGGCCCGCTGCTCCCAGGCACCGAGCACGTCCCGCCACCCACCCGCGGCCGCTGCCGCTTCGGCTGCACCGATGCCGCCCATACCAACTGCACCGACTATCTGGACTATGTCCTGGCCGTGCAGGGCGACGTCGCCGCCGTCATCGCCGAGCCGATGCGCTGGACCACCGTCGAGCCGGCACCCGAGGGCTACTGGCAGCGCGTGCGCGCCAGCTGCGACCGCCACGGGGCGCTGCTGGTCTTCGACGAGATCCCCTCCTGCATGGGTCGCACCGGCACCCTCTTCGCCACCGAGCAGACCGGCTGCGTCCCCGACATCCTGGTCGTCGGCAAGGGCCTGGGCGGCGGCGTCTTCCCCATGGCCGCCATGATCGCGCGCGCCGACCTCGACCGCCTCGGCGACCGTGCCCTCGGCCATTACACCCACGAGAAGAGCTCTCTGGGGTGCGCCGCGGCGCTGGCCGCCCTCGACGTCATCGAAGAGGAGAGTTTGTGCGCCCGCGCCCGCGATCTCGGCGCCCGCGCCACCGCGGCGCTCGAAGCGCTCCGCCCCCGCCACCCCTGCATCCACGAGATCCGTGGCCAGGGCCTGATGCTGGGCGTCGAACTGCGCCTGCCCGACGGCAGGCCGGCCACGGCGCTGGCCGACCGCGTCCTTTACGCCGCCCTGGAGCGGGGCCTCAGCTTCAAGGTCGGCGGCGGCTGCGTCCTCACGCTCTGCCCGCCGCTCACGATCGCCGAGTCCGACCTCGACGCCGCCATCGCCATCCTCGACGAGTCGCTGGCCGCCGCTACAGCCAGCCCGAGCGCTTGAACGAGATGTAGAGCCACGCGCAGGCGGTCACGATGATGCCCAGCACCACGAAGTAGCCGTACTGCGTGTTCAGCTCCGGCATGTTCTGGAAGTTCATGCCGTAGATCCCGGCGATCGCCGTCGGCACGGCCAGGATCGCGGCCCAGGCGGCGAACTGGCGGTTCACGTCGCTCTGCTTCGCCGATTCCTTCAGCATCGCCGATTCGAAGGCGAAGCTCAGCACCTCGCGAAGGGCGTCGATCGTCTCGCTGACGCGCCGCACATGGTCCAGCACGTCCTTGAAGTAGGGCCGCACCTCCTTGTCGATGAAGCTCACCTCGATGTGCCGCAGGCGCGAGCACACCTCCGCCATCGGCCCGACGACCCGACCCAGCCGCACGAGTTCGCGCCGGAGCTCGAAGATCCGCCGCGTGTCGTCGGGGAGCTGGCAGTCGTTGATGATGCGCTCCTCGATCCCGTCGACCTCCTCTTCCAGCTCCTTGATCGCCGGGATGTAGTTGTCGACGACGAAGTCGAGGATCGCGTGCAGCACGTAGTCGACCCCGTGCTTCAGGAGCTGGGGCCGCGACTCGCACCGTGCCCGCACGTCGCCATAGGTCCGCGACGCGCCGTGCCGCACCGTGATGATGTAGTCGCAGCCGACGAACACGTGCGTCTCGCCGAAGCCGATCCGCCCGTCCATCAGCTCGGCCGTCCGCAGCACGACGAACAGCGACTCGCCGTAAACCTCGACCTTCGGCACCTGGTGCGCGTTGAGCGCGTCCTCGACCGCCAGCTCGTGCAGCCCGAACTGCGCCTGCAGCACGCGCAGATCATGCTCCGTCGGCTCGTGCGCGCCGATCCAGACGAAGTCGCTCTTGTCCTTCGCCCAGGCCGCACTCTCGCCGAGCTGGATCTCGGCCGCCCGCTGGCCCTCGCTGTAGGCGTAGGCCGCGATCACCCGCCCCATGGTCCTCTCCCGACCGCGATCTCCCGCCGCCTGTAACGCCTCTGCGGGCAGGGGGCTACTTCGCCAGCAGCGGAAACGTCACCGCGATCGCCCAGGCCAGCACCGCCGCATTGCCGATCGCCGCCACCCAGGGGTGCCCCGTCCGCGCATAGACCCAGCGGCTGAAGAGGCCCTGCACGAGGAAGAAGACGAGGATCACGGGCGAGATGATGATGAGGAAGAAGAGCCGCTCCAGGTCGAGAGCTACCGCCCCCGCCAGCGACAGCACGAACAGCAACTTCGTCGCCGGATAGGCGAAGCGCCCGTCGCCGATCCCCCGCGTCAGCCACTCGTCCGCCAGCGCCCAGAGCAGCGTCCCCGCCAGCATCGCCGGCAGCAGCAGCCAGCGGACCCCCACCGGCACGAACGAGACGACGAACCGGTCCAGCGGCAGCCCCAGCCCCACGATCCCGTACACCGTCACCGCCAGCGCCCCCACCGCCAGGGCGGCTTTGTCCGTATGCGCATCCGCCGGCCGCAGCCTGCGCCGCAGCACGAACAGCCCGATCACCGTCAGCGCGCCGTAGACGAAGAAGTGGGCGGCCAGATAGTCGCTCACCACCGCCGGCAAAAAGCCCAGCGGCACCCGCCAGAGCAGCAGCGGCGTGAACACCGCCGGCAGCACCGCCAGCGGCCAAAGCAGCCGCCACGGCACACCGGCCCCCGTCCGCGGGCTCGCCACCACCGGCAGCCGGTCCGAGAGCGGCCGCGCCAGCAGCACGATCCCCAGGAACAGCAGCCCCAGCCACGGCCCCCGCGCGTCGAGATAGCCCGAGCCAGAGTGCCCGAAGACGCCGTCGAGCCAACCCAGCGCCTCCGCCATCGTCGCCTGAGCGTAGAGCACGCCGATATGCTCGACGCCGGCCGAGAACGCGACCCGCCGCCCCGTTCCGTCCGCGGGATCGCCATAGGTCGTCCCCGCGTCGGCCTGCTCGCCCGCCGCCAGCCGCAGCACGCGCAGTGCCTCGCCCTTGAGTCCCGCCTCCAGCCCGCCCACGACCACAAGGAGGTTCGTGGGCTCGCTCGCCGTCACCGCCGGCGAGAACATCGAGAAGGCGACGAGTGCCTGCACGTCAGGCCGCGCTTCCGCCACCCGCACCAGGATGTCGCACGCCATCGAGTGCCCGAGCAGCGCCAGCCGCCCGTCCGACCAGGGCTGCGCCTTCGCCCAGTCCGCGACCCGCCCCGTCTCCGCCATCAGCGCCCCGGTCGGCCCCGTCTCGACGTCCATGACGTCGCCCCGCATCGGCACCGGATTGCGCCCGTGCCCCTCGAAGTCGAAGGTCACCGCCGCATAGCCGTTCTTCGCCAGCGTCACCGCGATCGGCTGCATCAACTGCTGCGAGCCCGCGAACCCGTGCCCGATCACCACCACAGGAGCGCGCTCGACACCCGCCTCCCGGAACACCGTCACCGGCGTGGTCCCCACCACGGTTCGCTCGACCACGAGATCGGCCGCCGGCGCCAACACCAGCCACAGCCCCACCCCGATCATCACCAGCGCCACCGCCGCAAAAGCGATGTCGACCAGAGTCCGCCGCCGTCCGCGATCCATGCTCATGGCCGTTGCTACGCAGGCGAGGGGCCGGTCGGTCAACCGCGACCCCGCCGTTGGCGTCGATTCCGCGCAGCGCTACAACGGGGTAACCCCACTCGGGACGGATAGGGACCACCATTGACGCGACCCTTGCGGCACCCGTGGGGCAAAGCGGGTGATGGTGGATGGTAGTAAAATGAGGTGAAGGCTATATCATGTCATCACTATGCGACAGAGCGAGTAGCAAGTAAGCCAAATGACAAAGCCCGCTGTGTTACATAACAATCTTAATCAAGTAGCTTTGGCAGAACTAGAGCGGTTGGCGTCAATTGCGCATTATCCCGCGCTCTTGGAGCAATTAAAGGGTGGAAGTGGGTTGAGCTTGGCACTTATGGCTAGAGGGGTCGAATTTGGTCAGCCAGCAGTAATATCTGCCATCGATGTAATTTCAAGAGCAAATATTATTGACATATCCGCTTGTAAAAGCCTTGGTCTGTTTGGAGTTAAAGATGGTTCAATTAGTTTAGAGATGATAGTGCCTTGGCTATTGGGCCATGCGAAAGCAAATGGAATCAGAAAATCTCTTGTCGCTTTGGAAAGATTTTTTGCATTAGATAATGTTAGAGCCAAGAGGATGGTCTCTATATGGGGAGTTAGACCAAAGGCGCCTATTTCCCTAAACGACCATACAGTCTTGACCGATCCTAAATTATTGCCCATCTCCGAAAAGCGAGATGAAATACTGCATATCTCACCATGGAAGCAAGTTCAATCGGCACCACATTTTCCGCCAATCTGTACGGCAGTCATATCGTGCGACATAGAAATCCCCATAGTCATAAATGGCCATATAAATGCTGAACCGGAGCATTACGTATCGCCATATTACCTAGCGCAGTTTTTAACACTATTTTCCGACAGGAATGTTACTATCCTAGCTGATTGGATCGAGTTGCCTATAGGGGTTCCACTTTTTGGTGGGATTCAGCAGTCTTCGACATTTTTCTACGACGGAAGTTGCGTTTTTGATATCGAGGCTGCTGATGCGGACTTGTCGTCTCTTGACTTTCTTGTTATGAATTGGCTAAGCTCCGACCAGCCTCTGCGTCAAGTAGTGGATCTCGCATTAAGAAGACTCAACTCATCAAAGATGAGTGGAGAAGTGAGCGCAGCTTTTATCGATCTTGCAATTGCCCTTGAAGCTCTGGTACTGGAATCAGGTGATAGGGACAACATCACCTCGAAACTTGCTACAAGGCTTGCTCGATATCTTGGGAGTGACCTGACAGAGCGTCGAGGAATTTACAAACGCGTGAAGCAATTTTACGAAACAAGAAGCAAGTATGTTCATGGGCGTGTCATGGATGCAGACCCTACGGGAAGGCGGGAAGCTAAAGAGGCCGAAAGTCTCAGTCTTATGCAGATTTATTGTAACAATCTGATAAAGAGAGTTGTTCGTAATCAGAAATTGCCGAACTGGGAGGATGTTATTCTTGCATGAATTAGCCAGCTGTTAGAGAGCTGGTACCTTGGTGTGGCCACCAGTCGCTTGTCACCTGCTGCAGTCTGTGCGCCCAAGTCGGCAGCAACCGGGCAGCGATGGCCCTTTCGTCGAACCGGCCCGACTCGGTAACGAGTTGGCGGCGGGCCTGTGCGCAGAGTGCGGGAAGTTGCCGCGCTAGGTTCGCACTTAAGGTCCGCGTCATCCGCGCCGCGATCTCCGCGCGGAACTGGATCACCTCGCGCGTCCAGTGCCGCCGGGGCTCCTCCGCCGCCGAATACTCCAGCAGCAGAAGATGCTCGATGATGCGCACGGTCCAGCTGCGGAGCGCATTGCGCTGCTCCTGGCCCAGATCCGCGATCTCCTGGGCGATATGGGCCAGGTCGAGCTCGTCGTTCGGCCGCATCGCCGCCCAGCGCCGCAGCTCCGACGCCTGACGCTTGGTCCAGGCGTAGAAGTCGCGCTCGTAGAGATCCGCCCGCTCGTCACGCATAGCATCGATCCTATCCCGCCCGCGGACTGCGGAGAAGGCCGCCGCTATTGGTAGGCGCCGGCCCCAGCAGATCCGGCCGGCGCCAGTACCGCTCCACCTCCAGATGGATGAACGACGCCGACCACCCGAGCAGCAGCAGCCCGTTCAGCGGCTCGAAGCTGACGATGAGGCGCATCGGCCCGCTGGGCAGGATGTCGCCGAAGCCCAGCGAGGTGTAGGTCTCGGCCGAGAAGTAGACGAGATCGAGGCTCGTCCCGGCGACGTCGCCGACGATCTGCCCCAGATGCAGCACGTCCGTCGCCAGCCACATCGCGATCGCGTAGAGGCCGATCTCGCACACATGCAGGCCGAAAATCCCCATCAGGATCGCCGGCACCACGATCCCGACCCGCCGCTCGGGGATGCGCGCCGCCGCCTGGGCGATCCCCAGCAGACCGCTCTGGTGCAGCAGCACCGTCACCAGCCCCAGCACCATGCAGATGAGGACGACCGTCATCGCTTTCTCCTGCCGTCGATCGCGTGCGGTCCGCCTTCCTATCTCCCGATTCCGCCCGCCAACATGGGCCGAACCATGACGATTTCTTGAGCTGCGGCTGCCGTTCGAAGGAGAGCGGGACGCGCCCGCCCGCTACGGGTTATTCTCCCGGACACCACGGCGCAGGGCAGGAGCGGCACCCATGGCGAGACAGCGCGACGAGGACGAGCTTCGGATGACGGCACGGGTGCGCGAGATCGTGCCGGGCGACGTCGAGGCCGACTACACGATCGAGCCGCCCGAGGCCGCCAAGGCCGACGCCGACTATGTCCGCCGCTTCCACCGCGTGGACGAGGCACGCGCCTGGATCACGGACATGGCCCGCCAGCAGGGTGTGGCCGCCGACAGCGTAATCTGGCTTGACGATTGAGCCGGCCCGCAAGCCTGCTGACCGACCGCCCCCGGATCGGTTAGGCTCGCCCCAACCGATCGGAGACCGCCTGCCGTGCAGGACACGCTGGAGCGCCCCGGGCCGGGCTTGCGGCACCGGTTCGACGTGGAGGCCTATCACCGGATGGGCGAGGCCGGAGTCTTCGCGCCCGGCGACCGCGTCGAGCTGATCGAGGGGGAGATCGTCGACATGGCCCCCATCGGCAGCGGTCACGGCGGCACGCTCAACCGACTTGGCCGGCTGGCCGCCTGGGCCGTCGCCGAGGGCCGTGTCCTGGCCAGCACCCAGAACCCGCTCCGCCTCGACGCCCACAACGAGCCGCAGCCCGACCTGATGCTGCTGCGCCCCCGCCCCGACGATTACCGCGACGCGCATCCGACCGCCGCCGACGTCCTGCTGCTGGTCGAGGTCGCCGAGAGCTCGCTGGCCTTCGACCGCGGCCCCAAGCTCGCCCTCTACGCCCGCCACGCCGTGCCCGAGGTCTGGATCGTCGATCTCGCCGGCCGTGCGGTCGAGATCTTCCGCTCCCCCCGCCCCGCCGGCTACGCCGAGCGTCTCCGGCTCACCGAGGGCACGGCCGTCCCGGTGCTGGTGCCGGGACTGTCGATCGACGTGGCAGCACTGTTTGCCTGAAGAACGCCGACCATTGGCCCCGCACGCCGACTTCGCTCAACTGCCCCAATAGTTAAGTGGCGTTAGTGGTACCTGGTACCATTAACGCCCTCAAAGATGCGCGTCCGAGTCGAGCAGCGTGACGACGCCGGTCGCCAGCTCGTAGTAGCCGGCCGCGATGCCGAGCGTGCCGTCCTTGACCATACCCCCGAGGAGCGGGGAGGCGTCGCGCAGGAGGCCCGCCTGGATCTGGGCGTTGGCCTTGGCGGCTGCCGCCAGATCGGTGCCGGCCCGGTCGACCGCCGGGCGGATCGAACGGTAGAGCGTGCTGATCTGGCCCGGCACCGCCTTGCCCTTGATGGTCGCTTCCACCGCCCCGCAGGAGGAGTGCGCCAGCACCAGGATCGTCTTCGTCCCCAGCACCGCCGCCCCGTATTCCAGGCTGGCGATGATGTCGGCACTGGCGATGTTGCCGGCCACGCGCGCCACGAACACGTCGCCGATCGTCTGGTCGAAGATCAGCTCCGTGGGGACCCGCGAGTCCGCACAGCCCAGCACCGCCGCGAAGGGTGCCTGGCCGCTCGCCGTGCCCTGCTTCAGCTCGGCGAGGTCGACGGCGCAGGCCGTCGGCTGGCTCTGCTCCGCCACGAACCGCTTGTTGCCGTCCATGAGTGCTTTGAGGGCCGCTTCCGGAGTCGCCGGCCGCTCCTGCGCGAACGCCCGCCGCGACACGAACGGTGCCGCCAGGAGGGTCGCCAGCCCGAGCCGCCCCAACTCGCGCCGCCCCAGCAGCCGCCCATGGCAGCCGCACAAAGCGCCCGATTCCTGCAGCCGATGCGCCGTCATCCCCGATTTCCCCACCACCTTTGGCGTGCGCGATCCTACACGCGCCCGGAGGCAAAACGCTGCCGATTTCTCGCGTCCTGGCTGAAAACAGCTCCGAGTTTCGACGGCAGACTCGGCAACGATGTCGAAGAAGGATCTTGCTCCTATCTCGATATAGGATTAAAGACCTTTTCATGGCTCGCTTGCGCCCCGCCCCCTTTCCGCCCCGGCCCATCGTCGCCGGCCGCAAGGCCATGGCGCTCCGCCGGGTCGCGGCGGGGCAGGACCCGGTGGCCGCGGCGAAGGCGGCACGGCTATCGGCCGAGGAGGTCCGCGCGATGTTGGCCGACGGCAAGGTCGGCGGCCTGCTCGCCGCCTGGCGCGACGTCGTCGGCCTGCTGGCCACCGTGCGCCTGCACTTGCTGCGCTTCCTCAGCCTCGTCGTCGTGCACGAGGCGATGGAGGAGCGCGAGCCCCGGGTCGCCGCCTGGTTCTTCTCCGAGAGCCAGCGCGGCCGCGACCCGTTCGAGGTGCTGGCGCAATCCGTGATGCGGATGCTGACGCGCACGCCGCGCGAGCCGGCCGTCCGGCCACCGCCGGCCCCGCCCGCCGAATGCGATCCGATGTCCGACGCCTACGCCGCCCGGGCGCGGCTGCGCGTCGTGGCCATGTTGCGCATGCGCGTCATCGAGGAGATCGCCTGGCGCCGCGCCGACCTCCTGGAAGAGCTCGGTCACGACCCCGCGAAGCCGGTGCCGGCGTCGCTCGACTGGCTCCCCGGCCTCGGCCTCCCGCCGATGCCGGCCGATCCCGTCACGGCGCCCGTGCCGAAAGCACGCGCCGGACCCTAGCCGTCATGCCCACCTGACCTGATCCAGCCCCCAGCCCAAACGGCTGCCCGGGGCCGCTCTCGATTCCCGCTACCTCAACTCGCCCGTGGGGGCCCGGGGGAGCGCGGTGCGCTCCCCCGATCTCCTTGACCTTCCCCCCTATCCGCCCGAACCATCGCCGCGGCCGCTTGCGAAGGTGAGGGTGGATGCGCCTACTCGTCGTCAATCCGAACACGACCCTGTCGATGACCGAGAAGATCGGGGCGGCGGCCCGGGCGGTGGCGTCGCCGGGGACGGTGGTCGAGGCGGTGTCGCCGTCGATGGGGCCGGTCAGCATCGAGGGCTACTATGACGAGGCCTTCTGCGTGCCGGGGCTCTTGGAGGAGATCGGCAAGGGCGAGGCCCGGGGTGTCGACGGCTATGTGATCGCCTGCTTCGACGATCCGGGGCTGGAGGCGGCGCGCTCGGTGGCGTCGGGGCCGGTGGTGGGGATCGCCGAGGCCGCCATGCATGCGGCGACGCTGGTGGCGCACAAGTTCACGATCGTGACGACGCTGGCCCGCGCCATCCCGACCATGGAGGGGCTAGCACTGCGTTACGGCTTCGAGCGGCGCTGTGCCAAGGTGCGGGCGGCCGAGTTCCCGGTGCTCGCACTCGAGGACCCGAGTTCGGGTGCCCGCGGCCTGCTGGAGGCCGAGATCGCGCGTGCGGTCACCGAAGACAGGTGCGATGCGATCCTGCTGGGCTGCGCCGGCATGGCGGACCTGCCGGCGCAACTCAGCGCCAAGTTCGGGCTGCCCGTCATCGACGGCGTGGCGGCGGCGGTGAAGATGGTGGAAGCACTGGTCGGCCTGGAGCTCAAGACGAGCCGGGCCGGACCCTACGCCACGCCGCTGGCGAAGCCCTACAAGGGCGAGTTCGCCCGTTTCGCGCCGGGGGCCGGCACCACCTGACAAGGGGGCCGGCCGCACCCATATGCGCGGGCATGTCGAACAATCTCGATACGGAGCTGACGCTCCGCTACGACGCCAACAAGAAGTCGGCGTTGCTGGCCTACGTCCTGTGGTTCTTCCTCGGCCTGTTCGGGGTGCACCGGTTCTATCTCGGCCGCTGGATGAGCGGGCTCGCGATGCTGGTGCTGCACGGGCTGTCCTGGCTCACCTACGTCATCCTCATCGGCTGGATCGGCTTCGGCCTGCTCGGCCTGTGGTGGCTGATCGACGCGCTGCTGATCCCGGGCATGACCCGCAGCTACAACAACCGCCTGGTCGACGACCTCACGCGCTGAGCCGCGTCGCCACGGGCGGGCCTTGGCCATGGAGGGCCTTCACGTGAGCGACGCCTATCCGCGCGACATGATCGGCTATGGTCGCCACACGCCCGACCCGAAGTGGCCGGGCGGGGCGAATATCGCGCTGCAGTTCGTCATCAACTACGAGGAGGGTGGCGAGAACAGCATCCTGCACGGCGACGCCGCGTCGGAGGCGTTCCTGTCCGAGATCGTGGGTGCCCAGCCGCTGGTCGGGCAGCGGCACATGAACATGGAGTCGATCTACGAATACGGCTCCCGTGCCGGCTTCTGGCGACTGCACCGGCTGTTCGCCGGCCGGAAGCTGCCGCTCACCGTCTACGCCGTCACCATGGCGCTCGACCGCAACCGCGAGGCGGCGGCCGCGATGCAGGAGGCGGGCTGGGAGATCGCCAGCCACGGCCTGCGCTGGATCGACTACCAAAACATGCCGATCGAGCAGGAACGCGCGCAGATGCGGGAGTCGATCCGCCTGCACACCGAGATCACCGGCGAGCGGCCGCTGGGCTGGTACACGGGCAGGACGAGCCCCAACACGCTGCGCCTCGTCGTCGAGGAGGGCGGCTTCCTCTACACCGCCGACAGCTATGCCGACGACCTGCCCTACTGGGTCACGGTCGAGGGCAAGCGCCAGCTCGTGGTGCCCTACACGCTCGACTCGAACGACATGCGCTTCGCCTCGGCGCAGGGCTTCAACAGCGGCGACCAGTTCTTCGCCTACCTCAAGGACAGCTTCGACGTGCTCTACGAGGAGGGCAAAGCGGGCGCGCCCAAGATGCTCTCGATCGGCCTCCACTGCCGCCTCGTCGGCCGGCCGGGACGGCTCGCTTCGCTGGCGAGATTTCTCGACTATGTGCAGGCGAAGGAAAAGGTCTGGATCTGCCGGCGGCTCGACATTGCCCGCCACTGGCATGCGAACCATGCACCCGCGGTGTGATGCGGGCTGGCGAGAGCTCAGATCAGCACGCCGATGATGCCGCCGACGGCGAGGCCGTAGATCAGCCAGGGCAGCTTGCCACCCAGGCCGCCGTCGATCGGCAGCCTGTCGTCCGGCGAGGCGGTCCAGGGAGCCAGTTGCTCAAGTGCCGCTTCGGCCTCCAAAGCTCTCAACTGCCAGTTGATAGGCGGCTCAGTTGATTGCGCTGTCTGCGGGTTGGTGAAGCGCGCTAAACTCAAGGTTTCGTAGCTCGGCACAGCAATGGACCTTTAGTTGTTCTTCTCGACCGGCGTTGTCGCCTTCCCTCCGATACGAAAGGTCAGTTAAGATATTTTGTTCCCATATGTGCAATGAATTTGCTGTCACCCTGGAGAATCCACACCTGAGTACGCCCGGACGGAATGCCTTTCACCAGGATTGCGCGTTCGTCGTAGGTGTATTCACCCTAAGGAAGAATTATCAGCTGCGATTATTGTCCTCGCTGCTCGCCCATCGCTAGAACTGAGTCGTTAGTCCTGAGTTCGGCCGCAGTGCTACGCGGAGCCCGGGTCGGTTGAGTTGCGATGATTTTGCTGAGGAATTGTGGCCTGGAAACGGATCGCCACGATTGTCCGGCCTGCGGCGGCATGGTCCGATGGCGGCAATCAAAAGAGGTCTGGAGGAGACCATGCCGCGATCCTTGCTCGTCGCCCTCGTTGTCCTCGCTTCTGCCGCAGGTGCCCACGCCGCGACGCCCAAAGCGCCGGTCGCCAAGCCGGCCGCCCAACGCCATGCGGCGCAGCAGCCCCAGGTGCTGAACTTCCTCTGCACGCACGACAAAGCCGCCGCCTGTGTCATGACCTGCCTGCAGAACGGCCGACCCCTGTTCGACCGCCATGGCGTGCAGACGGTCTCCATGCGCCGCATGGCCGAGGGCCGCTCGGCTTGGCTGATCGAAGCCTGGGTCACGAACCTCGACCGCGGCGGCAGCGTGCCGGCGACCATCATCCTCGACGACCCGTCCGGATGTGCGATGACGAACCTGCAGCTGCAACACGGCTGAGTCCCGGGGTCGCGTACAGCCGCCGCTTGACTTGACGGTGCTCCGGCGCGTTGGTGCTGCGAGCGCGGGGCCGGAGCCCGAATGGACATCTATCTGCCGATCGCCGAGCTGTCGGTCGATCTCTATCTGCTCCTCGGGCTCGGTGCCGCCGTCGGCTTCATGTCGGGACTGTTTGGCGTCGGCGGGGGTTTCCTGATGACGCCGCTCCTGATCCTGATGGGCATTCCGCCACCGGTCGCCGTCGGCTCGCAGGCGGCGCAGATCCTGGCCTCCTCAGTCTCGGGCGTGCTGGCCCATCTGCGCCGGCGCACGGTCGACTTCCGCATGGGCTGGGTGCTGACGGCAGGCGGCCTCGTCGGCTCGGTTCTAGGGGTATGGCTGTTCGCCTGGCTCCGCCGGCTGGGCCACATCGACCTCGTGATCAACGTCACCTACGTGCTCTTTCTCGGCACGATCGCCGGCATCATGCTGGTCGAGAGCCTCGGCACCCTCCTGCGCAGCCGGCGCGGCACGACCCCACGCCGCCGCGAGCATCACTGGGCGCATGGCTGGCCGTTCCGCATGCGCTTCCCGACCTCGCGCCTCTACATCAGCGCGCTCCTGCCTCTCCTGATCGGGGCCGGCGGCGGCGTCCTGGCGGCGGTACTCGGCATCGGCGGCGGCTTCGTCATGGTGCCGGCCATGATCTACCTGATCGGCATGCCGACCGCCGTCGTCGTCGGCACCTCGCTGTTCCAGATCTGCTTCGTCGCTGCTGCCACGACCCTGCTGCAGGCCTGGGCCAACCACACCGTCGACATCATGCTGGCCCTGCTGCTCATCGCCGGCGGCGTGGTGGGTGCCCAGTTCGGCACGCGTGCGGCCGTCCACCTGCGCGGCGAGCATCTGCGCCTGCTGCTGGCCCTGCTGGTGCTGGCCGTCTGCGGCAAGCTCGCCCTCGACCTCGTGGTGCCGCCGACCGACCCGTTCTCGATCGCCGGCTCCGCCTGATCAGGTGAGCGCGTCGAGTGCGCGCCGCTGCTCGTGCATCGCCATGAACACGCGCCAGTCGCGGTCGAACCCCGCGCGCGCCGCGGGATCCGGCTGCCGCTCCCGTCCCACCCGCGACATGGCCGCCGCGGCCGTCGGCAGGTCCGGATAAAGCCCCGCCGCCGTCGCCGCCGCCATGGCAGTACCGAGCAGCACGGCGTCCTCGCTCGCGGGCTCGACGACCGTGCAGCCCGTCGCGTCGGCGTATAGCTCCATGAGAAGCGGGTTCTTCACATGCCCGCCGGTGATGTGGAGCGTGTCGATGGCGTAGCCCCTGGCGTTCAGGGCCTCGATGATGTGCCGGGTACCGAGGGCGATCGCCACCGCGGTCCGATAGTAGAGCCGGCACAGCGAGTCGAAGCTCGAATCCAGCGTCAGACCGCTGATCACCCCGACTGCGTGCGGGTCCGCCAGGGGCGAGCGGTTGCCGTGGAAGTCGGGCAGCACGTGCAGCCGCTCGGCGAAGCTTGCACCCTCCGTCCGCCGCAACTCGGCGATGCGCGCCACCACCCGACCATGCAGCGCCGACTCCGGCTTGCCGCCGGCACCATGCAGCTGCAACACGTGATCGAGCAGCGCACCCGTTGCCGACTGGCCGCCCTCGTTCAGCCACAAGCCCGGCAGCACGGCCCCGCGATAGGGCCCCCACACGCCGCGCACGGCGCGCGGCTGCTGGGAGAGCGCCATGTGGCAGCTCGACGTGCCGGCGATCAGGGCCAGCCGCCGGTCCAGCGACGCGGGACCCTCGGCGGCGACGCTGCCCAGCACGCCCAGCGCCCCGGCATGGGCATCGATGAGCCCGATGCCGACCCGGCAGCGCTCGGTCAGGCCGAGTTCGGCCGCTGCGGCTGCGGTGAGCGGCCCGACATCTTTGCCGATCGGGCTGGCGAGTGCCGGCAGGTCGCCGCGCTCCAGCATGTCGCCGAGCCCGACCTCGGCGAAGAAATCGTGCTGCCAGCCCGGCGCCTCGTGGCCGAGATAGGTCCACTTGCAGGTCAGCGTGCATTCCGAGCGTGCCGTCGAGCCCGACGCCTTCCAGGTCAGGAAGTCGGCGAGGTCGAGGAACAGGCCCGCCCGCGCCCAGGTCTCGGGTCGGTGACGCTTCAGCCACATCAGCTTCGGCGTCTCCATCTCGGGCGACATCACCCCGCCGATATAGTCGAGCACGCGGTGGCCCGTGGCCGTGCACGCCTCCGCCTCGGCCAGCGCCCGGTGGTCGAGCCAGACGATGGTGTCGAACGCGTCGTCCGCACCGGAAACGCTCACGGGCGAGCCGTCCGTCGCGCGCACCACGAGCGAGCAGGTGGCATCGAAGCTGATGCCGGCGACCTCGTCCGGCGCTACGCCGCTGGCGGCCACCGCGTTGCGCACCGCCTCGCCGACGGCGGCCCAGACCTCGGTCGAGCGGTGCTCCGCCCAGTCCGGCTGCGGCCGGGCGACGGTGAAGGCCCGTTCGGCCCGGGCCAGCAATCGGCCGCTCGGATCCACCACCGCTGCCCGGGCCGAGGTGGTGCCGACGTCGACGGCGACGACCGATCGCTGCATGGCAGGCTCCCTGTTCGTTGGCTTTCCCCTACTTCCTATGCCGCGCGCGCGGTAGGCCCTCGGGGCGGCGACCGCTTGATTCCCCGCCGGGCCCGGCTAAGCAGCGCGCAGGACAGGTGGACGTACAGCGCCCGTAGCGCGAGCGGATCGACGTGCCCGAGAACATCGCCGTCATCATTCCGTGCTTCAACGAAGCGGCCGCGATCGGCCGCGTGATCGAGGATTTCAGGACCTCACTGCCCGGTGCCCGGATCTGGGTCTTCGACAACAACTCGACGGATGGCACGGCCGACGTGGCGAGGGCGGCGGGTGCCGTGGTCCGGCACGAGCCTTTCCAGGGCAAGGGCAATGTCGTGCGCCGGATGTTCGCCGACGTCGACGCCGACATCTACGTCATGGTCGACGGGGACGACACCTACGACGCCGCCAGCGCGCCGAAACTCGTCGCGAGGCTCGTCGACCAGCAGCTCGATATGGTCACGGGTGCTCGGATCTTCCCCGGCAGCTACCGGCGGGGACATGTCTTTGGCAACCGCGTGCTGACCGGACTTGTGGCCACCCTGTTCCGCCGCGAGATCGGCGACATGCTCTCCGGTTACCGGGTGCTTTCCCGGCGCTTCGTGAAGTCGTTCCCGCTCATGGCGACCGGCTTCGACATCGAGCCCGAGCTGACGATCCATGCCCTCGAGCTGCGGATGAAGACGGCCGAGGTCGAGACACCCTACCGGGACCGGGGCGAGGGCTCGGTCAGCAAGCTGCGGACCTTCGGCGACGGCTTCAAGATACTCCGGGTGATCACCCATCTCCTCAAGGAGGAGCGCCCGGTGGAATTCTTCGGCACGATCTTCGTGGTCCTGGCTCTCCTGTCGATCGCCGAGATCGTGCCCGTCGTGCTGGAGTTCATGCGGACCGGCCAGGTGCCGCGCATCCCGACCGCCGTGCTGGCGACGGGGACCATGCTGCTGGCCTTCCTCTCGCTCGCCTGCGGCCTCATCCTGGACACGGTGACGCTCGGCCGCCGCGAGCTGAAGCGGCTCCATTATCTCGCCCAACCCGTACCCGGAGCGGACCGGCCATGAGAGGTGGCGACATGCTGGCCCAGTTGCTGCGGTTCGCCATCGTCGGCACCGCGGGCTTCGGGCTCGACACGGCCCTGCTCTATCTCGGCATGTGGCTCTTGGGCCTCGGCCCCTACAGCGCCCGCCTGATCTCCTTCCTGGTCGCCGCCAGTGCCACCTGGGTGTGCAACCGCGTCTTCACCTTCGGCGACGCCGACCAGAGCGACCCCTGGCGGCAGTGGCGGCGCTACCTCGCCACGAACGCCGTCGGCGGAGCCGTGAACTATGGCACCTATGCGGCGATCGTCGCCATGCTCGGCGGGCAGGGGATGGTCCCGCTCCTAGGCCTCGCCTGCGGCTCGATCGCCGGGCTCGTCTTCAACTTCACGCTCTCCCGCCACCTCGTCTTCACGCCTGCCGCGTCCTGAGGGAGGTGGCGGGCGGCACCCGTCCCGCTAGAATGCCGGCCGAGCAGAGGGAGGCATCATGCTCAAGAACATCGATCCGATCCTGAACGCGGATCTGCTCTACGCGCTGCGCGCGATGGGCCACGGCGACGACATCTGCATCGCCGACACGAACTTTCCGGCGACCACCATGGCCACGAAGCGCCTTATCCGGGCCGACGGCATCACCGGGCCGCGGATGCTGCAGGCGATCCTGTCCGTCATGCCGCTGGATGATTTCGTGCCCGACCCGGCCCTGCGGATCGAGGTCGTGGACGACCCCAACTCGGTGCCCGAGGTCTGCGCCGACTATGCGAAGATCCTGGCCCGCCCCGACTATGGCGGCGTGGCGCTGGGCAAGATCGAGCGCTTCGAGTTCTACCGCCGTGCCAAAGAGGCGTTCGCCGTCGTCCAGACCGGCGAGACCCGCCTCTATGGCTGCCTGCTGCTGAAGATGGGCGTCATCCGGCCGAAATAGGGCCTACTGCAGCGGCACCGGTGCCGGGGGGACACCGCCGGCACCGGTGCCCTTGCCGAGGATCAGCACCGAGGCGGTCGTCCCCACCCGAAGGGCGATGTCGCTCGGCAACGAGGTCAGGTGCACGCGCACCGGCACGCGCTGGGCGAGCCTGATCCACTCGAAGGTGGCGGCGACGACGGGCAACAGCTCGAACCCGGTGCTGCCATTGTCCCGCGCGATGCCCCAGCCCAGGCTCTCGACGACGCCTTCGAGCGGCCGGTCGGGATAGCTCATCAGCGTCACCACGGCACGGTTCCCGGGCTCGATCCCGGACACCAGGGTCTCGCGGAAGAAGCCGTGGATCCAGTAGCTGCCGGCATCCACCAGGGCCAGGATGGGCTGGTTCGCCACCGCCTGGCTGCCGACCCGAAGCTGCAGGTTGGCGATGTAGCCGTCGGTCGGTGCCAGCACCTTGGTGAATTCGAGGTTCAGCCGTGCGGTGTCGACCCGCGCCTGGGCGGCACGGATCTGCGGGTTCTCGCTGCCCGGGGCACCCAGCGTCGCCAGCGCCTTCTGCAGTTCCGCGTCGGCACGTGACTTCGACGCCTGGGTCTCGGTCAGCTGCGCCTGGATGCGGAGCAGGCCCGCCTGGGCCACGTCGAGATTGCGCTTGTCGTCGTCCAGCCGCTGCCGCGACACGCCGCCCTGGCCGATCAGCCCGGCGGAGCGGTCGTAGGTCGACTTGGCGTCCTGCACCGTCGCCTGCTGTGCCTGGATCTGTGTCTGCACCTGCGCGATCTGCGCCTCGAACTGCGCGATGACGGCCCGGGAGGCCGTCACCTCCTGCTCCAGGGCGGCGATGGTGTCCCTGGCGTTCTGCAGGTCGGCCTCGGCACCGGCCAGATCGGCGGCGAAGGTGCGGGGATCGATCGCGAACAGCAGGTCGCCCTTCCTCACCGTCTGGTTGGGGACGATGGGCAGGTCGACGATGGGCCCCGACACGCGCGGCGTGATCTGGATGACGTTGGCCTGCACCTGCCCGTCGCGCGTCCAGGGGTTGGTCAGGTAGGCCCAGTACTTCCAGCCCGCAGCCCCGATGGCCGCCGCCACGAGGAGGAGGGTGACGAGGATCCGCAGCGGGAGTGGCGGCAGCTTCACGTCGGGACGACCCAGGTGCCGATGGCGACGGTCCAGAGCACCGCCAGTGCCAGAAAAGCGAGCTGCGGCAGCCAGATGAAGCGGGAGAGGCGCAGCCGGTTCAGCACCATCGCCGTGAGGGCGGCGGCGCCCACCCCCAGGACCGCGGCCACCAGCAACGGGTCGAGATAGATGCCGCCGACCGAAAACTCACTCGGAATGCGCATGCCGCTCCCGCCTCAGAACCGGGCTTCCCTCCAGTGCGTGAAGTCGAAGGCCGCGGCAAGCCGGGCATGCGCCGCCAGCGAGACGTAGAGCCCGTGCAAGGCCCCGATCCGGCGGTAGAGTGCCTCGTACGCCTCTTCATCCACCACGTTGTCGGCAAACGTGGCGAGGCCCTGCTCCAGCCGTTCCCCGATTGCGGCCGGTGCCGTGTCGAGGTGGGTCACCAGGGCCGAGTCCGGTGCCACCTCGGGGTCCTTCGACCAGTCCGCCAGCACGGCACTCGCCTCGGTCTGCCACTTGGCGAGGTCGGCGCCGAACTCCTGCAGCAAGGGTGCCGCCAGCGTTTCCGATCGGGCGTCGGCCAGTTCGTTGAGTCGGAAGCGCAGGATCGCCAGGCTGTCGACGAAGTCGCGGCAGAGCGACGGACCGTTGCGCGGCACCGCGCGGAAGTCGATCGCCGGGATCCAGATCCGGATGCGCGCGAGAATCCGGCGAAGTGCCCCGACCCGCAGCATCGCGGCGTCCTCGGCCGCGGCGACCCGAGCCGCGGTCTTGAAGAAGAGGCCGATGCTGTAGAGGACGATCTGCTCCGGCCGGGCCAGCAGGCGGAAATAGAAGCCGGCGACGATGCAGCAGATCGCGAGGAGCAGCATCGTCGCCGTGCCGAGCGAGCCCGCGAAATCGTAGGTCTGCTCGTTCTCGATCCCGAGCAGGATGACGAAGGCGATGAGCCCGGCCGTGCGAAGCGAGGCCGAGGCCGCGTCCGCGAAGAGGAAGCAGATAACGAAGGTGCCGGCGAACAGCAGTGCCGCCAGTTCCGTGAAGCCGACGAGTTGCGGCAGCACGAGGGCGTTGATCGAGAGCGCGAAGAGGGACCCCAGCGCGTAGGGCAGCAGCAGGCGCTCCGGCGGGTTCTGGGGCGTGCGCAGCGCCCCCATCCCGAGCGATGGGGCGAACGTCACGATGCCCGAATAGCTCGGCGGCAGCACGAAGATGTAGGCGAAATAGGCGATCCACAGTGTCCGGACGACGCACATCGTCCGGATCACCCGGCCGCCGTCGAGCCCCAGCCGCCAGATCCTCGCGGGTTCGGGCGGCGGCCGCCACGAGGTGGCGAGGCGGGCGTCGGTCGCCCGAGCCGCCCCCACCATCCTGGAGGTCGTGGCGTCGATCTGCTCCATCAGGTGCCGCACGACGGAGAGAGCCGCCCGGTCGGCCGGGACGAGCGTTTCCGACAGATGCGCAGGCACGGTTGTGTCGACGACGGCGAGCGGCGGCGGGTCGACGACCTCGCCGGCCAGTACGCGATCGACAATGGTCAGCCGGCTCTCCACCGCTTGCGCGAAGTCGTCCAGCTGCGGCAGTGCCGCCGTCAGATCGAGCTGCCGTGCCTCGCGCAGGGCCGCCCGCCAGCGCTCCAGGAGGCCGCCCAGCATGTCCATCTCGGCGCGCACCCCGGCCCAGGCGTGCCGGCGGCGCCAGACGTCGTAAGTGTCGGCACGCGCCGCCTCGATCAGGCCGTCGACGCGGTTGAAGAAGTCGAGCTCCTCCAGCCGCTGCGGCCTCAGGTCCGTGTCGACGTCGGGCCGCCCGGTCAGCCGCAGATAGCCCCGGAAGAGCTGGCCCTGCACCGCGACCAGCCGGCGGCAGGCCTCGCGCAGGGCAGGGCCGCTGTGGCGCGGCCAGAAGACGAGGATCAGCGAGTAGACGAGGACACCCGTCACCGTCTCCTCGGCCCGCGCCACGGCGAAGGCGAAGGCGGCCGTCGGCTCGAGCGGGGTGGGGCCGGAGACGGCGACGAGGATCGCGGTGAAACCCGTCACCTGCCAGAAGTACGGGTACCGCTCGCTCGTCATGTTGTAGGCGCAGACGAAGATGTGCACGCTGAGTGCCGCCAGCACGAGCCAGCGATCGTCGGCCACGGTGCCGAGGATCAGAAGGCCGATGCCGCAACCTGCGAGCGTGCCGAGCACGCGCGTCAGGCCCCGGTTCAGGGCGGCCCCCGCCATCGGCACGGCCAGCACCGCCACCGCGAAGCCGGCCCATTGCGGCCGGTCCCAGTCCATCCACATGGCGATGCCGTAGGCCAGCACCATGGCGAGGCCGACCTTGGTCGCGTCGGCCGCGCGCGCCCGGAGTGCAGGCCAGTCCGCGGTCACTGCATCCAGGAAGGTCGCGTCTGCACCGGCACGTGCACGCCGCGGCCGAACGGGTCGACCGTGTAGGTCCCGATATGGCCACCCAGACCCAGATCGTCCTGGGCCGTGTAGAAGAGGAACATGAGCAGGGCCAGGAGGACGAGGCCCAGGAGCACCGCGAAGAAGATCTTCCAGAAGCTCCAGGGCCGCTCGCCGTGCACCTCGCCGGTCCGGCCGTTCACGACGAAGCGGTAGGACTTGCCGACGAATTGGAAGGCCGCGACCCAGACCGGCAGCAGGACGTGCTTGTAGGTCGTGTCCCGGTGCTCGATCTCCATCCGCTCGATCATCTGCTGGTCGCCGCCGATGTCGTGGCGGATGTCCATCGTGATGACGTCGCGCATGACGAGCTGGGCGCGCTCGAAGCCCGCATCGACCGGCAGCTGGTAGAGCTGGCCCTCGAAGCCCGACAGGTAGTCGGGCGTGTACGGGCGCATGCCGTCCAGATCCCAGGGCTCCAGCTCCTCGACCAGATGCGGCGGCAGCTGCTCGCCGGCGAGGATCAGGACGTCGTCGAAGCGCCTCGCCACCTCGCCGCGGACCCCCGTCCAGCGGATCTTCGGCACCTGCACGGCCTGCCGGACCTGCCGCCCGTCGACGACCGTGTCGATGTATTCGGTGACGTAGTAGACGTCGCCGCGCTGGCCCGTGTAGCGCGTCCGGCTGGCGCTGTCGTAGGTCCAGTAGGGCACGTAGGCGCCGTGCAGGCGACCGGGCCCGCGCGCCTGCTGCGAGATGCCGGACGGCGCGAACCAGAGGCGCTTCAGCCACTCGCCGACGAGCCGGCGCGCCTCCTGGTCACCGACCAGGAACGGCAGCAGCCCGATCGGTGGGATCTTCCGGAAGGCACCGGGCTCGGTGACGATCGGCTTGCCGCAGAAGGGGCAGGGGCCGGCGAAGGTGCCGACGGGCAGGTCGACGTCCGCCCCGCAGGAGCCGCACTTGGTCTTGACGGGTGCGGACGGCGGCGCCTCGCCCGAGGCCTCCTTCAGCGCCGGTCCGAGCGCCTTCTCGACGACCTCGACCGTGCGCTCGCGGATCGTGTTCTGATGCCCGCAATAGGAGCATTTGAGCTGGGTGGTACCCGGCTCGTAGGTGAGAATCGCACCGCACTGCTCGCACGAGAACTGGCGGGTCTCCGCGGAGGAGACCTTCCAGTTACCCGTTGCGCGCGCGTCCTCTTCGGTGCGGAAGCCCCAGGGGCCCGCCATGATCTCAGGCGGCACCCGGCAGCGGCGGTGGCACCGAGCCGAAGAGCGGGGCGAGGTCGGCGACCTCGCCGGCTCCCGTCCAGCCGCTCATGCCCTCGCTCCAGACGAGCGTGGCGCGGGTCAGCTCGCCGGTCGCCACCTTCTGCCGGAGCTGGCTCGTCGTGAACGGGCCCGTCGCCTGGGTGCCGACCGCGACGTGGAACGACTTCTCGGACGGAACCGGTGGCGGTGCCGGCGGTGCGGCAGGTGCCGCGGCCCAGGGCCCGGCGTTCACCTGCTGCCCGAGGCCGACGCCGATCATGGTGCCGAGACCGGCACCCGCCGCACCCGGATTGGCGGCGGCCGTCCGCATCGCCTCGGCGGCCTGGAACTGGGCGTACTTGTTGAGATCACCCACCATGCCCATCGAGGTCCGCCGGTCGAGTGCCTGCTCCACCTCGGGCGGCAGCGAAACGTTCTCGACCAGCAGCGTCGTCAGCTCCAGGCCGTAGTTCGCGAACTCGGGTGCGATGCGTCCCTGCACGAACTGGCCGAGCTTCTCGTAGCTGGCGGCGAGGTCGAGGATCGGGATGCCCGAGCTCGCCACGATGGTCGAGAAGCGGGCGATGATGAGGTTGCGCAGCTGCTCGCTGATTTCGTCCACGGTGAAGTGGCCGTCGGTGCCGACCACCTCCTTGAGGAACACCGCCGGATCCTTGATCCGGATCGCATAGGTGCCGAAGGCGCGCAGGCGGATCGGCCCGAACTCGGGATCGCGGCAGATGATCGGATTGCGCGTGCCCCATTTCAGGTCGGTGAAGATCCGGGCCGAGCAGAAATAGACCTCGGCCTTGAACGGGCTCTCGAAGCCGTGCGGCCAGGACTGCAGGGTCGAGAGGATCGGCAGGTTCTGGGTGAACAGCTCGTACATGCCGGGCCCGAAGACGTCGGCGATCTCGCCCTCGTTGACGAAGACCGCCATCTGCCCTTCGCGCACGGTGAGCTTCGCACCGTACTTGATCTCGTTGCCCTGGCGCTCGAAGCGCCAGACCATCGTGTCCGGGGTGTCGTCGAGCCACGTGATGACGTCGACGAACTGGCCCATCAGCCTGCCGAATACCATGCCTTCTCTCCTCGGCCCGCGGCGCTCAGACGCCTGGGGCGCGCGGCTGCTGCTGCACGGGCCGGGCGGAAGCCGAGGCCAGGATCTTCCGCAGCTCCGCCTCGCACGCCAACAGCTCGCTCTCGGCGGCCTTGCGCTGGCGCTTGCCCTCGTCGGCGATCTGCAGACTCTCGTTGATCGTCTGGATCAGCTTGGCGTTGGCGGTCTTGACCGTCTCGATGTCGAACACGCCGCGCTCGACCTGCTTCCTGACTTCGGCATTGGCCTTCTGCAGGTTGGTGGCGTTGGCCTCGAGCAGTTCGTTCGTGAGATCGTTGGCGGCCTTCACCGACTCCGACGCCTCGCTCATGCGGTGGATCGTGATCGCCTGCGCCAGCTGCTGGCGCCACAGCGGCACGGTGTTGGCGATGGTCGAGTTGATCTTGGTCACCAGCGCCTTGTCGTTCTCCTGGATCAGCCGCACGGCGGGCAGGGCCTGCATCGTCACCTGCCGGGTCAGCAGCAGGTCGTGCACCCGGCGCTCCAGGTCGTCACGGCGGGAGCGGAGATCGCGCAGCTTCTGCGCGTCGATCACGTTCTCCCCACCCTCGAGCTTCGCCGCGAGGTTCGGGATGACCTTCTCGTCCAGCTCCTTCAGCTTCGCCCGGCCTGCCGCGATGTAGACCTCCAGCGTGCGGAAGTAGTCGAGATTGGCATCGTACAGCTTGTCCAGCTTGACGATGTCGGTCAGCATCTTCGTCTTGTGCTGCTCCAGCTCGCCGGTGATGTTGTCGATCTGGGCGCGTACGTCCTTGTACTTGTCGATGTACTTCTCGACCTCGCTCTTGATGCCGAACAGGCGGGCGAAGAAGCCGGGGCGCTCGCCGGGATCGACGTCGGTGACGTCGATCTCGCGCAGCTTCGCCACCATGCTGTTCAGCGCGTTGCCCGCCGGGCCCATCTCCTGCGTGCGGACGTTCTCGAGCATCGTGTCCGAGATCGTCGTCAGCTGCTGCTGCGCCTTCGAGCCGAAGAAGATGATCGAGTTGCTGTCGGCGATGTCGAGTTCCGCCAGCGCCTGATCGATCTGCTGCGAGACGGGACCTTCCAGCTTGATCTGGAGATCCTGGACGATCTCCTGCCCCAGCGTCTTCACCGCGACTTCGAGTTCGCCGGCGGAGGTCGCCACGGAGGCCGGCACGCTGGTGCTCGTGGGCACGGGGGGCGGAGTGGTCGTCATCGTCAAATCTCCCTTCTTCGGCCCGGTCCGACGACGGCCGGCTCTGTCAGTGCACGCCTTCGCGCTTGAGCTGGGTCTCGAGCACCTCGATCTTCACCTCGAGGTCGAGCTTGTCGTCCCTTTTCAGGACTTCTTCCTGTTCCTTGAACACCTGTTCGACCGTGTCGAGCACGCGCTGGAAGTTCCCGGCGAGTTCGGTGTCGCTGATGTCGTGCTGCTGCTCGCTGTATTTCGCGACCACGTCCCGCGTGCCGTCGAGATAGGTCACGAGGAACCGCCGTGCGCGCGACAGGTCGCGAGGCTGCTTCTCCAGCATGCCCATGATGACCCGCGCCTGGGCCGTGATCCGCCCGACCCGCTCGCGCAACTCGCGTGAGCGCAGTCCACCGGAGGCGGCCTCGATCCCCGCGATCTTGCGGTTGGCCTCCTCGATCGCCTCGACGACGTCGCGGCTGCGCATGCCGGCCTTCTCGGCCGCTGCCGCCACGGCCGCCCGATCGATCTTCGGATCGGTGCCGTAGGCCATCCAGGTGCCGAGTGCGGCCAGGGCCGCGAACACGACCGAGAGGCCGATGCCGCCGAAGGTCGAGAGCAGGCTGACCACCAATGCGGCCACTGCCGTGAGCAGCGTGGCGATCAGCTTGTAGGGAGTCGGGTTGGCGGCGATCGTCCGCCCGAACAGGTCGGCCTCCTGCTCCATGCCCTTGCTCATGACCGAGCTGGCGACGAACAGCAGCACGATGCCCGCAATCAGGCCGGCGACCTCGGTGAAGTAGCCCGAGAAGAGGCGGAGGAAGAGCGGCCAGATGAGGAAGATGCCGACGACCCGCAGCGTCCAGGCGGTGGTCGAGGCACGCGGGCGCATGCCACCGGTCCCGCCGGCATTGGTGCCGATACGGCGCGAAACGGGCTGCGAAGGGCGGTTCGAGGCCACCTCTCAGCCCGCCACCATCGTCCACATCGCCCCGCCCACGGCCTTCAGGGTGAGGATGCCGAACACGGCCACGAGGATCAGAACGCCGGCGGCACTACGCACGCTGGTTTCGCCCAAAGGAATCCCCTCCCAAGGGGCGGGCGGATAGGCCGCACCGTCCCCGATTGAGGGTGGTCATGTAGCCGATGAGCTGTGGCAGGCAAGCGACAAACGCATGAGACCTGCCGCCGGCGCGCCCCTACGATTGGCGCCGGGACCGCCGGAAGCCTAGCAACGGCCTGTTCCGGGGAGGCGAAGGGCCCGGCCTTGCTGAAGTACTACGGGGCGGTCGTGGCCGTCGTGGCCGGTGCCACGCTGATCCAGCTCGCCAACAGCTTCTACAGCGTGCTGCTGCCCTTGGCCCTGGCCGAGCGCGGGGCCTCGGGCTTCCTCGCCGGGCTCGTCGCGTCGGCGTTCGGCGGCGGTTTCTTCGTCGGCTGCTTCTACACCGAGCGCCTGATCCGGGCCGTCGGCCACATCCGGGCCTTCGCCGCGCTGGCGTCCATCGCGTCGATCCTGGGCCTGCTCTTCTCGATGACGAACCTGGCGGCGGTCTGGATCCTGCTCCGGCTCGTCACCGGCTTCTGCTATGCGGGCCTCTCCACCGCGATCGAAGGCTGGCTGGCGGCCGCCACGCCCTCGGCGGTGCGCGGTGGCGTCCTCGCCTTCTATCTGGTCGGCAATCGCGTCGCGAGCATCCTCGGCCAGCAGTTGCTGGGCCACGTCACGGCGGCGATGAACACCTGGTTCGTCCTCGGCGGAGCCGCCTACGCCGCCGCCGTGGTCCCCGTCGCCTTGAACCGGACGCACGCCCCGCCCCCGCCGACCGGCAACCGCATCCGTCTCCTCGCTCTTGCCCGCATCGCGCCCGCCGCCGTCGCCGGCTGCATCGCGACGGGCCTCGTCAACAGTGCCCTCGCCGGCCTCCTGCCGGTCTGGGGCACCCGCCTCGGCCTCTCGACCGCCACGATCGTCACCTTCCTCAGCCTCACTCATGTCGGCGGCATGTGCCTGCAATGGCCCATCGGCCGGCTCTCCGACGGCATCGACCGGCGCCTCGTCCTCGCCGGCACAGCCGGTGCGCTGGCGCTGGTCTCCACCGTCGTGATCCTGGCCGAGGGCGGCCCGCACTGGCTTCTCGGCATCGCCTTCCTGCTCTGGGGCGGCTGCGCCATGTCCTTCTACGCCGTCTCCGTCGCCCATGCCGGCGACCTCGTGCAGCCGGAGCAGATGGTGGGCGTGGCCAGCGGCTGCCTGCTGGTCTGGTCGGCCGGCAGCATGCTGGGCCCGCTGCTGGCGGCTCCGCTGCTCGACCATGTCGGGCCGTCGGGCCTCTTCCTGTTCCTCGCCGGGATCAGCGCTTCCCTGGCTGTCTTCGTCCTCTGGCGGAGGACGCAGCGCAGCGCCGGCACGCCACCTTTGCACGCCGCACTCGCCGATGGCTTGACGAGCCCTGCCGGATCGTCGTCCTTGCCCGGCAACCAGGGAGAGCGGCCATGATGCGTGTCACGGACAAGCGCAAGCTCGGCAAGTCGGGAGTCGAGGTTCCCGTCATCGGCTTCGGCGGGGCGCCGCTGGGCAATCTCTACACCGAGTTCTCCGACGAGGACGCGCGTGCCGCCGTCCGCGCCGCCTACGACGCCGGCATGCGCCTGTTCGACACCGCCCCGCTCTACGGCTTCGGTCTCTCGGAGCACCGTATCGGCGAGGCGCTGCGCTGGCAGGATCGCGACAGCTACGTGCTCTCGACCAAGATCGGCCGCCTGCTCGTGCCGGCGACCTCCGAGGAGGCCCACGCCGAGGCCGGCCTGTTCAAGAAGATCCTGCCGTTCCGCGGGGTCTACGATTACGGCTACGACGCCGTCATGCGCTCGCTGGAGGCGAGCCTGCAGCGGCTCGGCACCTACCGGGTCGACGTGCTCCTCATCCACGACGTCGACGTCTGGACCCACGGCAGCGAGGAGGCCCGCCTCCAGCGCTTCAAGGAGGTCATGAACGGCGGCTACCGCGCCATGGTCGAGCTGCGCGAGCAGGGTGTGGTCAAGGCGATCGGCGCCGGGATCAACGAGATCCAGGCCTGCGAGGACTTCGCCCGTGCCGGCGATTTCGACTGCTTCCTGCTGGCCGGCCGCTACACGCTGCTCGAGCAGAACGCCCTCGACACGCTGCTGCCCTACTGCTCCGAGAAGAACATCTCGCTGCTGATCGGCGGGCCCTACAACACGGGCATCCTGGCGACGGGTGCGGTCCCCGGCGCCTACTACAACTACGCTCCCGCCAAGGAGGACGTGCTGGAGCGCGTCCGCAGGATCGAGGCGGTCTGCAAGCGCCACGACGTGAAGCTGCCCTCGGCGGCCCTGCAGTTCCCGCTGGGCCACCGGAACGTGGCGACGCTCATCCCGGGTGCCCGCAACCCGCAGGAGATCTCGCAGAACAAGGCGACCTTCGAGGTCGCTATCCCGGCCGACCTCTGGGCCGAGCTGAAGCGCGAAGGCCTGCTGCGCGAGGACGCCCCGACCCCCAGCTGAGCGGGTACGGGAACTTCTACTGGGTCGGGAACAGCCCCGGCGTCTGGTCGTCCTGCGCCTGCCCGACGCCGGCCAGCGCACTGGCCGTGCCCAGGTCCTGGGACGGGGCGGCCACGGTCGAGGCGGACCCGTCGGGCTGGCCCAGCGGGGTCGGCGTCTTGCCGCTGAGGGCCAGCGTGCCGCCGCTGCCCGCACCCAGATAGTTCATCAGTCCCTGGGTGCCGTCTCCGCCGCCGGACAGGGAAGGCATCGGCTGCGTCACCGTCTGGGCATGGGCCGCGCACGCAAGGAAGAGCACGCCGGCCAACAGGCCAACGCCGATCGCTTTGGGCATGTTTTCTGCTCCGGTGCATTGCCGGTGCGATGGTCCGAGGTGGCAGGTCAGGACCCCGGTCCTCGCGTGGGTAGCGTTAGCTGCAGGCTTCCTAGGTTTGCAAGCGCTATCGACGCTCGGCGAGCAGGCGAACTTTAACCATCAATCCTTGCTTGTATTGGGCTGTCCGAAGTTCGCGTACTCAGGGACCGCAGCGGTACACTTCGTGGCCTGCGACATATGTTCTGTGCACCAGAGCCACGTCCGGATCCGACGCATCGATCACCACGAGATCGGCCCGTCGCCCGATCGCGATGGCACCCCGATCATCGCGCCCGGACGCCGCGGCGGGATTGCCCGAGACGAGCGCCCAGGCCTCGTGCAGGTCGAGCAAGCCACGCCTTGCGAGGCTGAACGGCGCCTGCAGCAGAGCAGGGTAGAAATAGTCGGACGCCAAGACCGTGCAGACCCCGGCCTCGATCGCTTCGGTCGCCGACAAGGCCCCTAAATGACTGCGCCCACGCAGGGCATTCGGCGCGCCCATGACGACGGCGTCACCCGCCGCCCGCGCCGCCTGCGCCGTCGCCAGCGTCTTCGGGAACTCGGCGACATGGCTGCCGAGGTCGCGATAGCTCGCCCGTTCCTCCGGATCCTCGTCGTCGTGTGACAGGATCGGCAGACCCACCTCGCGCGCAGCCGCCGCCAGCCGGCGCATGGCGGCGTCGACCTCCGGTGCCCGGGCGTGGACGGTTCTGACCAGATCGTTGAACTGCGCCAGCGGCACTCCGGCCCGGATCGCCGCCCCGAGATTGCCCGTCGGCTTCGCCGCCGCCGCGGCCATCCCCGGCGTATGGTCGTTCAGCGCCAGGAGATCGACCTTCCCCTCGCGGATCAGGTCGATCGCTGGCTCCAGCCCGTCGAGGTTGAAGGTCTCGAAGCGCAGGTGCCAGCGATGGTCGCCGCCCAGCTTCGGCCGCAGCCGGTCCAGTGCTTCGATCAGCGACCGCCCGGTGTTCGGGCTGCGCAGCCCCGGCTCCCAGGACCAGGTGAGCCCGTGGAAGGCCGTGGTGATCCCGTTCGCCAGCAGCTGCCGGTCGCTGTCGACGAGCCCCATGGCGAGATCGAACAGCACGCCCGGCCGCGGCATGATCTGCCGCTCGAACGCGTCGCCGTGGATATCGACGAGCCCCGGTGCGAGCAGCAGGTCGCCCAGATCCTCGCCGTCCCCCGGCGGTCCGATCTCCGCGATGAGGCCGTCGGCGATCGTCACCGTGGCCGGCACGACGCCCGCGTCGGGCAGGAGAGTACGGCGGCTGGTCAGCTTCATGGGGTAGCTTCCGCTAGAACGCCTGTCCGATCTGCAGGATTGCACGGCGTGCCGCGCTTCGATGCCGATTGCCGCCCGTCACCGCCGATGGCAGACGGCAACCGGCATGGCGAACAAGGCGGAGCAGCACGGCGGCGGCCACGACCTGACGGCGATCGGCCTCGTCCTCCTGGCCGGCCTGCTGTTCGTCTCGATGAACACCTGCGTCAAGCTGGCGACGCCCGTGTACGGCACGGGCATGCTGCTCTGGGCGCGGTATTTCTTCCACGTCGCCATCGTCGTCCTCATCTTCCCGAACCGCGTGACGCAGTTGCTGCGCCAGCCCCAGCTGAAGGTGCAGATCGCCCGCTCCGTCCTGCTGCTGCTCTCGACCTGCACGAGCTTCCTCGCCCTCTCCCTCATGCCAATCGGCCAGGTCGCCGCGATCACCTTCTCGACCCCCCTCATCGTCGCCGCCCTCGCCGTCGCGATGTTGAAAGAGCACGTCTCGTGGCGCCGCTGGGCCGTCATCCTGGTGGGCTTCCTCGGCACGCTGCTCGTCGTGCACCCGGGCTCCGGCGACTTCAACCTCGGCGCCCTGGCGGCCCTCGCCTGCGCCTTCGTCTACGCCCTCTATCAGGTCAGCACGCGGATGGTCCGCGAGGCCGAGCCGATCGTCACCCTGCTCTTCGGCGGCCTCGTCGGCATGGTGGTGATCAGCCTCGCCGCACCGCTGTTCTGGCGCTGGCCGACGCCCTCCGGGTGGGCGATCCTGGTCCTGATCGGCCTGCTCGGTGCCGTCGGCCATCTCTGCATGATCATGGCCCTGCAGCGCGGCGAGGCCTCGCGGATCAGCCCCTACACCTACGCCCAGCTGCTCTGGGCGACGCTGTCCGGCCTTCTCGTCTTCGGCGATGTGCCGAACGCCCTGACGCTCGCCGGGGCCGCCGTGATCGTCGCCTGCGGCCTCTACATCCGCCGCCTCGACCGGGCCGAGCGCCGCTACGTCTCGTCGGGGGCCGCCGCCGAGACCAGCCGGCGATAGTGCTCCAGCACCGCCTTGTGCTCGGCCTCCGAGCGCGCCAGCACCGCATCGACCAGAGCGCGCATCCGCCGCCGCGTGTCGTAGAGCTGGTCCATGAGCGAAAGCACCACCGGCACCGCCTCCTCGTCCAGCGCCAGGTCGTGGCGCAGGTCGGCCAGGAGATGCACGCGGGCCACGTCGACGTCGCGGAAGGCGGGCTCGCCGGCCGTCTGCGGCGGGCGCACCCACTCGGCCGCTATCCAGGCCCGGATTTCGGTGACCTCGACGCAGCCGAGCTCGCGGCAGACCTCCTCGATGGTCTTCATCAGCCGACCTCCCGCATCAGGTCGAGACGTGGATCATAGGCGTGGTCCGGCGCCCATTTGGCGATGGCCGCCTCCAGCTCCGGATCCGGCCGCGGCGGCAGCACCACCTTCAAGGTCACGTACTGGTCGCCCGCCGGCTCGCCCCGCTTGCCCGGCATGCCCTTGCCCTTGAGGCGAAGGGTGCCCCCGGTGTTGGAGCCCTTGGGGATCGTCATCGCCACGTTGCCGGTCAGCGTGGGTACCGTCACCTTGCCGCCCAACACCGCCTCGCCGAGGCTGATCGGCAGCTCGATGTGGATGTTGCCGTCCTTGCGCTTGAACACCGGATGCTCGCGGATCCGGATCTCGACGAAGGCATCGCCCGGCTCGCCATCGCCGAAGCCTTCCCCGCCCATGCCCTTGAGGCGCAGCGTCTGCTGGTCCTCCACACCGGCCGGTAGGTTGAGGTCGATCGTCCGCCCGCCGGGCAGCGTCACCGTGCGCTTGCCGCCCAGCACCGCGTCCTTGAGGTCGATCTCGTAGGTGAGCGAGAGGTCCGGCCCCTTCATCTTGAAGCCGCGCGCACCGCCGCCCGCACCGCCGCGGCCGGCCCGCCCGCCGAACAGGTCGCTGAACACCGAGCCGAGATCCGCCTCCTCGCCGAAGATCTCGCTCGTCCCGTAGACGTTGCCCTCCGGCCCTTCGCCGTACTGCCGGTAGAACCCGCGCGGTGGCCGCTCCGCCCCGCTGGCGTCGATCTCGCCCTTGTCGAAACGCTTCTTCTTCTCCTCGTCGCCCAGGATGTCGTAGGCGCCGGAGATTTCCTTGAAGCGCTCCTCGGCCGCCTTGTCGCCCGGGTGCAGGTCGGGATGGCTCGACTTCGCCAGCTTGCGGTAGGCCTTGCGGATGTCCTCGGCCGAGGCGGTCTTGGCCACACCCAGTATGTCGTAGGGATCACGCATCGCGGCTGCAGGTCCTTCGGTCGGCGGCTGTGGGCTTAGTCCAGGGCCGGCGGCCGATGCAACGCCCCTTGGCGGCGGCCCATGTCGATGTAATTCTCGTTATCCGTTGACCAGCCTGGAGGACTCGACATGCGCTTTCTTGCCCTTGCCGCCGTCGCCGGACTGCTGATGGCCGGCACCGCCAATGCCTGCCAGTACGGCGTGACCGCCAGCAACCAGAAGCCGCTGGTTGTGGCGAAGCAGCAGAACCCGCAGACGCCGATCCCGCCCGCCCAGAAGACCAACGGCTGATCACCGCCGATTGTCGCAGGCCGGCATCCCATAGGGGTGCCGGCCTTTTTGCGTTCTGACGGCGCCGGTATGGTCGCCCGAGAGAACAGGCGGGGGCGTTCAACGTGCACATCGGACTGATCGGCCAGCGCGGCAGCCTGCTGGGGTGGACCCGCGAGGCGGGGCTCTCCCCCGTCGTCCATGCTCCCGACGCGGCGCGCCGCAAGGTGCTGGCGGCTTCGGGTGTCACCGTGGTCGAGGCCTATCCCGAGTATCTCGAAGCGATGGAAGGCCCGCGCGTCTACCTGCTCGACGTTGAGCCCGGTGAGACGGTCGACGCCACCATCGACGAGGCCTACGTCACCATGGAGCCGGGTGACGTCGTCCTCGACATGACCGGCAGCTACTGGGGCGACACGCTCCGCCGCTATCGGCGCATGCGCCACCGCTCGCTCTTCTACATCGACCTCGCCATGGTCGGTCCCACCTCCGACCGCCGCCTCCTGGCCGGCGGCGACGAGCGCGCCTTCCAGGTCGCCGGGCCGGTGCTCGACAAGCTCGCCGGTCCTTCGGGCCTCGTCCGCTCCGGGGCGGCCGGCTCGGCGCACTACGCGCTGATGGTGGCGGATGCTGTCCGTACCACCGTGGCGCATGCGCTGAGCGAGGCGCACCAGCTGCTCGAAGCCTACCCCTCGCCGCTCGAGGTGCCCGAGGTGGTGGCGGCCTTGGCCGGACCCACCGAGCCCGCGGGCACCCGCGCCCCCTGGCTGCTCGACGATGCCGTCCGCCTGGAGGCCGCCATCCCCCTCCTGGCGCAGGCGGTCATGCTGGAGCTGGGTGTGGCCCTCGACGAGCACCGCTCGGAGCCCCCGCCGCCCAGGGTCGGCGGCTTCGTCCACCCCGACGACATCCTCTAGGAGACCTCCCGCATGGCCGGCATGGAGCAGGTGACCCTCGGCCGGTCCGGCCTCTTCGTCAGCCGCTTGTGCCTCGGCACGATGATGTTCGGCGGGGCTGCCGACCGCACCGTCTCCGCCCGGATCCTTGAGCGGGCGCGCGAGGTCGGCATGACCTTCGTCGACACCGCGGACGTCTACAATCAGGGCCTGTCCGAGGAGATTGTCGGCGAGGCGATCGAAATCGACCGGCCGGGCTGGGTGCTGGCCACCAAGGCCGGCAACGCGATGGGCGAGGGGCCGAACGCCAGGGGCCTGTCGCGGCGCTGGCTGCACCTCGCCTGCGAGGCCAGCCTGAAGCGGCTGCGCACCGACTGGATCGACCTCTACTATCTCCACCGCGAGGATCCGCACACGCCCTTGGAGGAGACCGTCGCCGCCGTGGGCGATCTCCTCCGCTCCGGCAAGATCCGCTATTTCGGCCTCTCCAACTTTCGCGCCTGGCGAATCGCCGAGATCGTCCGCCTGTGCGACGCCCAGGGGGTCGCCCGGCCGGTCGTGCTCCAGCCCTACTACAACATCATGAACCGCCAGCCCGAGGTCGAGCTGCTGCCGGCCTGCGGCCATTACGGCCTCGGCGTGTGCCCCTACAGCCCGCTCGCCCGCGGCGTGCTCACCGGCAAGTACGACCCCGACGCACCCCCGCCCGAGACGACGCGCGCCGGGCGTGCGGACAAGCGCATGATGGAGACCGAGTGGCGCCCCGAAAGCCTGCGCATCGCGCGCCAGCTGAGGGACCACGCCGCCGCCCGCGGCATCACTCCCGGCCAGTTCGCCCTCGCCTGGCTGCTCAACAACCGCCTGATCACCGCCCCCATCGCCGGCCCGCGCACGCAGGAGCAGTTCGAGGATTACCTCGGCGCCCTCGACTATACCTTCACGCCCGAGGACGAGGCGCTCGTCGACAGCCTCGTCACCACCGGCCACCCGTCGAGCCCCGGCTACAACGACCCCGCCTACCCGATCGAGGGCCGCCGCCCGCGGTCGTCGGTCTAGCGACCAGGTCAGCCGCCTGGCAGGGCGTTACCCTCAGCTCTCCCGACTTTCCCCAACCTGCAGGCGGCCGTGCTCGACGGTGAGCCACCGGCATCCGGCGCCACGATGGTCGAACAGAGTCCACCGCGGGCCGCCGCCTGTGGTCGTTTGCGACACCACGTGCCACCCGGTCGAGAGCTCCAGGTCGATCTCGGGCAGCCGCCCCACGAGGGTGGCGCCGATGACGGTGGCGCCTCTGAGGCGACCGAGGGCGCGCTGCCACCGCGCGGCGTCGGTCGCCGATCCGCACAGGATCGACCGCCGCCCCTCGAGTCGCCAGCCCCCTTCGAGCATCAGGCCCATCTCGCCATCCGGGTTCGACGGCGATCCGTCGCTGCGCGGCGGCCTCGGTGTGAGAACGCCGAACTCCAGGAACAGCGCAGTCCCGTAACCCTCCCACACGTGCGACACCGGCAGGCCGAGGAGGGGAGCGACGAAGGTGTCGAACAGCATCTGTCTTTGCGCTATCATGTTGAACTCAGGACGAATTAGTAGCTACCGCCTTCGGTCGGCCCTTAGTGCTGTGGGCGAGAGCGTTCGAGCACCCAGGAACGGTCGCTCCGCATGATTCGGCGATAATCCTTTTCGCTCCGTATGGAAGCACGCCGCGGGAGCGGGACGGCGCCATCTCACTTGCCGCATCGCGACTGCATGCAGGTGGTTCATCATCTCTATCAAATTACACGCAGATCGAATACAATAATCCTAATGACCTTCTAAGGGGAGGTGGTGACATGTCTGGGAATATTCTCGCAAACGATGTACGCTTTGCCGTGTTTGTGGCGCTCGCGACCGCTGCATTTGCAATTGCGACCCCGTGCTGCGCGGTAGCCGCAAAAGCAGGGGCAACACAGCCAAGTGAACTACAATTCATTGCCGACGTCGATGCATCGACAGTAGACCTTCGCCCAAGCGTGAAGTTACGCGTCTCGGCTGGCGACCTCGACACGAGCTTCTCGCGCGACGGAAAGGTCCAAACAGAGTTTACAGACGGTGGTCAGGCAACAGCGCTGGTTCTCCAATCCGACGGCAAGATCGTCGCCGCCGGCTTTGCCGCTCGGTTCGTCGGTCATGTCTGGATCGTCCACACCGTCGTCGCCCGTTACTTCCAGGACGGTAGGCGCGATCCGGGGTTTGGGCGCGATGGACGGGTCGAACTCCCATGCGCCGGCAGCGTCGGTTGGCCTCGCTCGGTAAAAATACAGCGTGACGGTACACGGGAAAGGATCTTGATAGGCGCCGGCTGCGAGACCCGCCCTGGCAATGGCAATTTCGACTTCACCCTCGTTCGCCTGAACGAAAACGGCTCGGTAGATCGATCATTCGGTAATGGAGCCGGCACGGTGCAGACCAATTTCGGCACCCGTGATGGAAAGCCAAGTCTGGACGAGTTGGATGCCTTGGTTGTTCAGGAGGATGGCAAGGTAGTCGCGGGCGGAGCCACATCTCTGGATGTCGGCACGCGGATGGCGCTCGCACGCTACACGGCGGACGGTGCGCTCGACCCGAGTTTCGGCGACAATGGTAGGCTGGTGTTCGGAGACAACGTGTTTCCCTGGAACGCCGATGTCCTTGCGCTAGCGATCCAGCGGGATAGGAAAATAGTCGGAACCGGATTTCGTGAGACGAATACCGGCACGCGTGCCGTACTCTTTCGACTGAACAGGCGCGGCCGCCTCGATGATTCATTCGGAACCGGGGGTGTTGTTGTTAGGTCATTTGGTCCCAATTTTTTCACTATTCCGACATCGATCTTGATTCAAAGCGACGACAGGATTGTTATTGGCGGATATTACTCAGATCCGAGTGATGAAGAATTCAGATACCACGGCTTTGTTGCTCGATATCTCGGAAGCGGCGTGCCAGATTACGAATTCGCAAAGGGTTTGGCGCGATTGACTATAGGAAATCTGAGCTTTTTTCTTCAGGCCATGTCTGAACAGGTCGATGGCAAATACGTGCTGGCTGGCGGACTATACAGTTCCAACCGCGGGCAATTGGTGATGGCAAGATTAGATGTGAATGGCCGGCTCGATCCCACCTTCGGTACGGGAGGTGTAGTCCTGACCCGGGTCAAGGGAAACGGGGCCGCCAATGCTATACAGGTTCAACCGAACGATGGGCGCCTGATCGTCGCGGGTGTACGAGACCAGTCCAGCGTGAGCGCCTCGTTCTTCTTGGCTCGCTACCATGCGCTCACCTGCGGAGGCTATGCAGTGACCCTGGCGGGAACACGCAATGCGGAAGCACTGGTCGGCACCAGCGACGACGACGTCATCTTCACCTCTGGTGGTGCCGATAAAATCAAGGCCGGTGCCGGCAACGACGTGATCTGCGCCGGCACCGGCAACGATCGCATCGACGGCGGTGGTGGCGTCGACTGGTGCGACGGCGGCGGCGGAACCGACACGGCGACCTCGTGCGAGACGAGGATCAACGTCCCCTGAAATCTTCGGGCACGGCTATGCCGACTGGACCAGCCGGGGTCTGCCAGGCCCGTCGCCAGCAGCGGCCGGAACCGGTACGTGACCGACGTCGAGAGCGATCGTCTCTGTCGAGCCGGTGACGTGGGCGACGTCGGTGCCCGATGTCTGTTGCAGGCTGGCCAGGGTCGTGAGGCCGCCGAAGTCGACGGTGATGGTGCCGGCGAGCCTGCTGCAGGCATGGGTCATGGCCAGGCAGAGCGCCTCATTGCCGAAGCCCCATGCCGGTCTACCGTCGGCGGATGTATCATTCACAAGATCCGAGCTGCCGAACGCCGGATCTGGTGCTTCTTTCGCAATGGTAGCCGTCATCGCTTCCGCGTCGCGAAGAAAGCAGCGGTACCGGCCACCCCTCTATTCCCGGCTGCAGCGACCCCGCCTGCCCGATCGAGGGCCGCCGGCCGCGTAGCTCGGGCGCAGTCCCGCCCTCGGACAGCTCGACGCCGGCTACTCGCCGGCCAGCCGCGTCGATAGGTGCCGACAGGGCGTCGACAGTCACGTGGGTCACCGGGGTGATCTGACGCTACAATAATCTTGCAGACGGGGACGCCTCGACGCTTGGTGCGGACTTGGGGCTCCCAGCTGGACGGTTCTATCAACGCGCTCTCTCGCAGGTCTCGGGTGGGGAAGACCGCCTCAGGCAGTGATGTGTCCGGCATAAGCTGTGAGCGTCGGGGCGTCCCGAACCCAGTCCCCCGGGCTGCCTCAGGTGAAGGCGCACTTCTCCAGAAAGACGAGCCGCTCGAGGTTGTAGACGAGGTTGGCCATCCCGATCTTGGTCGTCGCTCTGGCGAGCCCGATGGTGCGGACGAAGAGCCCCATCCGGGACTTCTGCTCGGCGAAGACGTGCTCGACACGGGAGCGCACCTTCGACTTCTCGGCATTGGCGCGGCGGGTCCGCTTCGGCATCGGCTTGCGCGGCGGCTTCTTGCGGTGAATGCGACTGACGAAGCCGTTCCTGACCAGGTGCTCCTCGTTCGCGGCCGAGCGATAGGCGCTGTCGGCCCACACGCCGGCCGCGGTGTTGGTCTTGTCCAGCAACCCCTCGCGCAGACGAGCACCCTCGTAGGCGGCGGCGTCCGTCACCATCCATGTCCGGATCAGACCGAAGCCCCGGTCGATGCCGATATGGTTCTGGTAACCGAAGGTAGGGATGGCGATGTCGACGGGCGGCCTAGTCCCGCCCGACCGCTCCTTGGCTTTGGAGAACTTCACGGTCCAACGGGCATCCCGATCCTTCTGCCGGAGCTTGCCGGGACGCGCCTTCCAATCCTCGGGGACGCGCCCTTCCTTGATCGCCTGCTTCTCATCCTCGGTGTTGCGCTGCTTGGGGGCGGCCACGAGGCTGGCGTCGACGATCTGGCCCGACATGGCGATGAAGCCCGCCGCCCGCAGCGCGGCGTCGAAGCGCTCGAACAGGCCACGGATCGCCCCCGCCCTGGTGAGCTTCTCGCGGAACAGCCAGATCGTGCGGGCGTCGGGCACCCGGTCGGACAGCCCCAGGCCGAGGAACCGCATGAAGGACAGCCGGTCGTTGATCAGGAACTCGGTGCGCTCGTCCGAGAGATTGTTCGCCGCCTGGATCACCAGCACCTTGAACATCATGACGGGGTCGAAGGGCGGCCGCCCACCCTGCAGACCCGACCGGTAGCCGAGCGCCGCATCCAGCTCCGACCCGAACATCTCGAAATCAACGACACGCCCGAACGCCACGAGCTGGTCGCCGAGATCGCTCAGCCGCCGAAGGCGATCGTCCACATCGAAGAACCCCGGCTCGCTACCCATCGGCTCGCTCCTCAACCCGCAAGGTGGATTGAATCAGATCGAGCCGGAAACCGCGAGGTTGTTAGAACCGTCCAGCTGTTCTGCGTCCATGCTCAAGAAATCTTGAAATGAGACCTCGCCGGTAGGTGCGACAACGTCGCGCCGGTCGACAGGTGTGGACTTCGTGGATACTATAGTCATTCCAACCGGTGCGCGAAGGCGGGCCGGGCAGACCGCCAGGGACAAGGCCATGGCGACATCGCTCTTCAGGCTCGGTCAGCCCAGTCCGGCGGCCACGTCCCAGGGTATCCTGTCGCGGCTCTGCATGACGAAGCTGGAGTCCCGCGGCCTGGAGTGGCGCTCGCTGGCGCGGCGGCACGGGCTCGATACCGCCCGCCTGCAGGCACCCCACCCTCGCGTCCTCGTCCGCAGCGAGACCGCCTTCGTCCGCGAGGCCATGCATCTGGCCGGCGACCCGGACCTGTGCTGGTCGCTCGGTGCCTGGGACCTCCGCGATTTCGGCCTGCACGGCTACACCATGCTGAACCAGCCGGACCTGCGCGGCGCGCTGCGCTATCTGCTGTGGTTCGGCCGCAGCCACACCGAGGGGCTGGACCTCGACCTCGTGGAGGCGAACGGCGAGGCGACGCTGGTCGACACCATCACGCCGCTGCCCATCACGAGCGAGTTCCTCCTCCATCTGATGCTGTCGGTCCTGCGCCAGCTGGCCGGCCCGGACTTCCAGCCGCTCCGCGCCGCGACGCACCAGACCGACCCGAACCGTCTGCGGCTGCTGTCGGACCGCATCGGCAGGCCGGTCGAAGGCTTCCCCGCACCGTTGACCTTCATCAGCTTCCCGTCGCACCTCTTGGATCGGCCCATCACCGGGGCGGACGGGGATCTCGCGGACGTGCTGCACGGCCTGGGCACGCAGACCGCCGCCGAGGTCGCCGAGCGCCGCGCCGAGTTGCACGAGCTTCGGTCCGCTGTTCTGGCTCTCCTGCCAAGTGGAACACCGACGGCGGCCCGGGTCGCGGACGCCCTCGGGATCACGCTGGGAACCCTGCAGGAGCGGCTGGGTCGGCTGGGCGTCCGGCTGCCCCGGCTGGTCGACGCGATCCGCGCCGATCTCGGCCGGCAGATGCTGGCGATGCCCCACATGACCCTGACCCGCGCCGCGCGGGCTCTGGGTTACGCTCGGCCTCGCACCCTGGCCCGGGCACACAATCGCTGGTGGGGAACGCCACTACGGGACGGCCGCAAGGGTGACGTTCGGGCCGGAGCCCTGCGCCCCGAACCTACGCACTGACGGGCGTCGACCGGCGAAGATAGTCCATCTCGCCCAAGGCACGCGCCAGCCGAAGCGGCGAGGGTCGAGCAGACCAAGGATCAGGTCAGCAGGCGTTTTTGGACAAGCATGGGGAATGCGTTCGACCGGCGCGACGACGACCGCATCGCGCTGTCGCCTCTTCCGTGCCGCCGCCGCACCCATCCCAGACCGGCAATACCCGTCGCCAGCAGCGGCAGTGCGGCCGGGACGGGCACCTGGCCGATATTGAGGGTGATCGTCTCGGTCGAGCCGGTAATGTGGTAGACGTAGGTGCCGGGCGTCAGCTGCAGGCTGGCGAGGGTGGTGAACCCGCCGACGTCGAAGGTGAGCCGGCCGGCGAGGCTGGTGCCGGCATAGGTGCTGGGCAGGTGGAGCGAGCCACTGGCGAAGCCCCAGGCCGGGTTGCCGGCGGCGGCCGTGCCGTTGATCAGGTCCGAGGTGCCGAACACCGGGCCGGGCTCGTCCAGCGCATAGGTCGCCGTCGTCGTCGCGCCGAAGGCCTGGAAGCGGACGATCCCCTGCGAGGCCACGATGGAGGGGCCGGCACCTGCCGTGCAGCGCACGAGCGTGGGCGAGGACGAGCCCCTGCAGGTCGGGGCTACCCCTGTGAGATCGAGCGAGCCCGTCGCCTCGAAGACCACGGCGCGGCCCACTTCCGTCGCGTTCACGACGACGGACGCCTCCGCCGGGGCGCCGAGCGGCCAGACCAGCGCAACCAGTGCCGCGACGGCGGCGACGACCCCGATCCCGCACTTCATCTGCCGGCGACGCTCCCCCCATGCTCCGCTGACGACTTCATGCCCGAGCATTAGAGAGGTGTAACTGATCGACTTTTAGAAAGACCTGGCAGGCTGCTCCACCAAGGGTAGCGCTACGGGCACCGGCGCGCAGCCGTACCGGGCGATGGCGTGTGGCGTCGACGCGGTACCGAAACCCGCCCGGCGGCGCTATCCGGCGGCCACCGATCGGAAGGGGGACCGACATGATCGCCTTGGCCAGGATTTCGGTGGTGGCACTCGCACTCGGGCTCCTGCCAGCCGCTGCGGAAGCCTGCTCGCGCGTCACCTGGCTGGGCCCGCAGAACGAGGTGATCACCGGCCGGTCGATGGACTGGCCCTACGCCTTCGACACCCACTTCTACATCTTCCCGCGCGGGACGAAGAACGTCGGAATCGACACGCCGGACGGGCTCACCTGGACCAGCACCTACGGCACGGTGGTCGCCGGCGGCAGCACCACGCCGGGCGGCCCGATCGACGGCGTCTTCGACGGCATCAACGAGAAGGGCCTGGGTGCGAACCTCCTCTACCTCGCCGAGACCGAATGGCCGGCACCCGGCACCGACAAGCCGCACGTCTCCTGGGCGGCGTGGCTGCAATACGTGCTCTCGAGCTACGCCACCGTGACCGAGGCGGTCGACGCCATCGCCCGGCAGCCCGTCTATCTCGTGCCGGCCAATTTCGGTCCGGGCGGGATAGCCCATCCGAGCGTCCATCTCTCGCTCAGCGATCCGTCCGGCGATTCCGCGGTCGTCGAGTATCTGGACGGCAAGCCGGTCATCCACCATGGCCGCGAGTTCCAGGTGATGACCAACAGCCCGCCCTATGCGGAGCAGTTGACGCTGAACAATTACTGGCGGCGGCTGGACGGGTCGAAGGTCCTGCCGGGCTCGCACCAGTCCGAGGACCGCTTCGTGCGCGCCACCTACTATCTGGGGCACCTACCGAACACGACCGACGAGCGCCGGCAGGTCGCCGGCGTGCAGAGCGTGATGCGCAACGTCTCCGTCCCCTGGGGCGAGCCCGATCCGCAGCATCCCAACATCGCGCCCACCTACTGGCGGACGGTGATCGACCACACGCGCGGCGTCTACTACTTCGAATCGGCCCTCAGCCCCGACATCGTCTGGGTGAATCTCGGCGAGATCGACTTCAGGCCCGAGTCGGGCATCCGTGCCGTCGCCCTGGAGGGGCCGTCCGGCTTCGCCCTCATGGGCAAGATCAACGGCGCCTTCCAGCCCGCCGCCCCGATCGCCTATCTGAAGCCGTAAGGCCGTCCAGCATCCGCAACGGCGGGGGCACGACGGGTCGATGATGCCCCTCAACCGTTCGGCTGATCCGGTACCGGCAACGGATCGACGCCCGGCAGCTGGATGTCGCCCATATCGACGCCGAGCTGCTGGCTGCCGGCCGGATGTTCCCCCGTCCGGGTGTCGTTCACGAGTCCGACCACCAGAGCCGTCAGCTCGGCCGGGGTGAAGGGCTTGGCGAGAAAAGGCACCCCGTGGAGCAAGGGCTCGGCGCAGAACCGCTCGCGTGCGGACGCGGTGACGATCGCGTAGGGGATGGATGATCCCGCCAACCTCAAGGCCACGGGCGTCGTCAACTCGGCACCGATGGCCCCCTCGATGAGGGCCAGATCAGGCCGGTCGTCCTCGAGAATTTCGAGCGCGTGCTGAATAGTCGACGCGCACAGCAGCGCTGAAAAGCCCATTTCCTTGAGCTCGTCCTCCAGATCCATCATTATGACTGGGCTGTCATCGAGCAATAAGACCTTGAGATCCTACAACCTACTCGACAGCGCTGCCGAACTCGACGGACGGATTTTCACGAGACGCTCCCAATGGCGGGAGCACAGGCATCTCTCGGTCGCCCCGGTGCCGGTTGCAGAGGCGATATGACTTTATGCGCCCAGTTTAGTTTTAATGCAAATATATTTACCTCGATCCGGCATGCCGTGAGTAGTATTTGCCTAAGCCAATCACGACAAAGGCTTTTACCTTGGCGGCACCGCCCTCCTGTGCCGACGAGCACGCCATGCCAGCGCGCCCTTTGTCCTCCGGGAGGCTTGCGCCACGTTCCATCCTCCTCCACCTCGGCTGCTGCGCCTCTCGACCGGCGCCACCATCGCTATCCCCGCCCCAACACCGGAGACGCTCCCATGCATGGAACAGCCCTCGTCGTAGGTGCCAGCGGGATCATCGGCAGCGCTCTTTCCCGCGAACTGATCGGCAACGGGTGGACGACCTACGGCCTCGCCCGCTCGCCGCGTGACGAGGTTGAGGGACTACGGCCCGTCGCCGCCGACCTGCTCGATCCGTCGGCCCTCCGAGCCGCCCTGGCGGGCATCGCACCCACGCACGTCTTCCTGACCTCCTGGATGCGCAACGCGACCGAGGCCGAGAACATCCGGGTCAATGCCGGCATGGTCCGCAACCTTCTGGGTGCCCTGGCACCCGGGAAGTCCGTGCGGCACGTGGCGCTGGTCACCGGGCTGAAGCACTATCTCGGCCCGTTCGACGCCTATGTCAGCGGTGGGGCACCGCCGCCGACACCACTGCGCGAGGAACAGCCACGCCTGCCGCTCGAGAACTTCTACTATGCCCAGGAGGACGAGGTGTACGCGGCGGCCGCGCGCGACGGCTTCTCCTGGACCGTGCATCGCCCGCACACGGTGATCGGCAAGGCGGTCGGCAATGCCATGAACCTCGGCACCACGCTCGCCGTCTACGCCTCGATCTGCAAGGAGACGGGCCGGCCGTTCCGCTGGCCGGGCTCGAAGGCGCAGTGGGAGGGCCTCTCGGACATGACCGACGCCCGCGTCCTGGCGAAGCATCTCCTCTGGGCCTCGACCACCGGGGCCGCGCACAACGAGGCCTTCAACGTGGTCAACGGCGACGTCTGGCGCTGGAGTTGGATGTGGAGCCGCCTCGCCGGTTGGTTCGGCGTGGCCCCCGTCGGCTTCGACGGCACCCACCGCCCGCTGGAGCCGGTGCTGGCCAACGATGGGCCTCTCTGGCGCGAGATCGCCCAGCGCCACGACCTCCGGGAGCCCGAGATCGACCGCCTCGCCTCGGCCTGGCACACCGACCTCGACCTCGGCCGCCCGATCGAGGTCATGACCGACATGTCGAAGAGCCGCAAACTCGGCTTCACGGTCTACCAGCGCACCGACGACTCCTTCTTCGACCTCTTCGCCCAACTTCGCGCCGACCGCCTCATCCCGTGAGCAGCGGCGGCACGTGCGTGTCGTTCGGGCGCGGAACATTGATGGCCACTTGGCACTGGAGGCGCACGCTCGGTGACGGGTCTCGTTGAGCGCCGCAAGAAGATGACTCCGTCTACCGGAACACGGCGACCTCCTTGCCGTCGGTCAGGAGCGTCAGCTTGTCATCGGCGACCGTGAAGCCGTTCACCTCGCGCAAGGCCTTGATGAAGCGGTCCTCGAGCGCCATCAGGTCGGGCGGCCCGGCCATCCGGGTGCTGACCAGCTGGCCCATCACGACGGCGTCGTTCACCAGCGCATAGGACCCACTGATCTGGTTGACACCGCCGAACACCGACAGGCGACCGCCGCTGAACAGCATCGTCGGCGGCGTCGGCGCCTCTACGGGGCCGCCGTTCAGCGCGGTCAGCGTCCAGGTCTTGTTCGCAGCGGTGTTGACGGCCGCGATATCGCAGGCCTCGATCGACCAGGCGTAGGTCGCCGCCGGGTTCGACGGTGGCTTCGGCGCCGGAAATCCGCCCTCGGGTGCCGGGTAGATCCTGCCCCCCTCCTTGATCGTCTCGACGACGTGGATGTCGCGGATCGCCGTCGGGTCCACCTTCAGGGGATTGGCGTCGAGGATGACGAGGTCGGCGAGCTTGCCGGCCTCCAGCGTGCCCTTGTTGGCCTGTTCCCCGTACTGCTCCGCGGCCCATACGGTCATCGCCTTCAGTCCCTCGAACGGCGTGACCCGTTGGTCCGGCCCGACCTCGCGTCCTGCCCGCGAAACTCTGTTCACCGCGGACCAGAGCATCATCATCTGGTCGAGTGGTGCCACCACGAAGTCGGTGTGGTTCGTCGGCCTGAGCCCGGCGTCGATCGCATCGCGCATGGGGCTGATGTAGCTACCCTGCGCCGCCCCGCGGTTGGCGATGTGCGTGTCGGCGAAATAGAAGGTGTGCAGGGTATAGAAGGACGGACGGATCCCGTTTTGCACGAACGCCGGGATCTGGTCCTTGCGCAGGAATTGCGTGTGGATCGTCGTCACGTTCCAGGGTCTGCCGTCGTCGCCTTTGCGCGCGAACGCATAGGCTTCGAGGAACGCGTCGATCGCGGCGTCGCCGTTGGTGTGGACGAGCAGCGGCACGCCGAGATCGTGGACCTTCTTGACCATCATGTTCGCGAGGTCCTGCGGGAAGGTCGGTTCGCCGCGCCAGTCCTGCTCGCCGGCCGGTCCCCCCTGCAGGTACGGTGTGGTGAAGAAGGCGGTCCGGCCCTGCGGCGAGCCGTCGAGCGTGATCTTGACACCGCCGATCTTGAACCGCTCGCGGTAGACGCCCCATTTGCCGACCGGAAACTCGGCGAGTGCCTTGTCGAGGTCGGTGATGAAGGGATAGGCGACGACGTCGATGATGTTCGCACCTGCCGCACTTGCACGGGCGATGGTCTGAAGCTGTGCCAGATGGGTGGCACCCTCCTGTGCCGTGGTGATGCCGGCCTCGGCGTAGAGCATCTGGCCGGCGCGGCTCCATTCGATCTCCTGTGCCGCCGTCATCGGCTCCGCCTGCTCCATCACCGGCAGGAAAGCGGTCTCCATGATCAGCCCCCAGGGCTCCTCGGTTCCGGGCTTGCGGACGATGACGCCCCCCGGCGGCGTCTCGGTCGCGGCGGAGATCCCGTACTTCTTGAGTGCCAGGCTGTTCATGACGGCACCGTGCATCGAGACGTGGTCGACGCGGACGGGGTTGTCGGGGAAGGCGGCGTCGAGGTCGTCGCGGTTCAGCAGGCGCCCGTCGGGCATGACCGAGTCGTCGTAGCCGTAGGCCATGATCATCGCCCCTTTCGGAATTGCACGTTCGGCCGCGAACCGCTTGATCTCGGCGATGATGCTCGGCACGTCCTTCCCGGGGCCGGAAGGTGGCGCGTAGACCTTGGCCTGATTGGCGACGAGAAGGGAGTTGATGTAGTGGCTGTGCCCGTCGATGAACGCGGGCATCAGGGTCTTTCCGCCCAGATCGACGAGGCGGCTGGTGCCGTCGGTCATCGCCGTCGCCGCGTCGCGCGGTCCGGCGAAGACGATCTTGCCGTTCTTGACCGCGAGCGCCTCGACATAGCCCGGCGCGTCGCCGGTCATCGTGAGGATATCGCCGCCGAAATAGACGGTGTCCGCAGCGTCTCGTGCCGACGCGTCGCCAACGCAGGCCGCCAGCAGACAGGCCACGCCGAGAAGTCTTCTGTACTCGAAGATCATCGATAAGCCCTCTGTTGACAGTCGCGCCGACGATTTTTTGCTCTTCGCCGGTTCTATCGTCCCGGGTTGCAGTCAAGAGATCGTCGCACTGGTGCCGGGTTCCAGCTATCGCTGCAAAGACACGCAGCGGTGTGATTGTGGCGAGCATTGCCTTTGCAATTGGCCGGCAGCGGAAGCTGACCCCTTGAACGATCGAGCCTAGGGATCGTCGGGCCTGAGCTTGATCCGATATCTTCTAGCGACAACCCACTTGTCTCAGTCACATCAATAGTGAACCCGGGCCTTGGTGCTGAGGTGCCATTGACGCCCGCGCGAACCATGAGGGCCGTCGGCACCGGGCACCATGGGCGCCAGGGCGAATCGTATCGAAGTCCGTGAATGTTTGAAGTACCTGCTCGGCCTCGGTATCGAGTACCGGCGACCGGCCGCGACCACATCTCCGCCGCCCCATGGGAAGGCCGATGATGGGTGGGGTCCTTGGTGGCCGATGGAGAGCAGAAGACCGGTAAAGGCAAGCGGAAGTCGCTGAGTGGTTCGATTGGTATCCGGTATCATCAACCGACCTCGACCTCGGCCGCCCGATCGAAGTCATGACCGACCTGTCGAAGAGCCGCAAACTCGGCTTCACGGTCTACCAGCGGGCCGACGAGTCCTTCTTCGACCTCTTCGCCCAACTCCGCGCCGACCGCCTCATCCCGTGAGCGCCGGCGGCGTGCGCATGGCGTTTTTGCGTCCAGCGTTGATGGTATCCGGTAACGCGAAATCTCAACGAGGGACGCTATCGTCGGCGTTCTCGGAATGCGCGCTGCGGGCGAAATGGTCTAGCTACATTCACGCAATTTGCGGCATGACTCCCTATTACCGAATGTTTAATTGAAGCATCCGTCTTTGTTTAGGAGGCCAAATCCATGCTTTCAATTGTCCGCTCTGTCGCTGTCGTTTCTGCCATGGCAGTATCTCTTGTTCTCTTCGCCCCCCGAACGCAGGCCGCGGTCGTGAACAACCCTCCCGGGGTGGCATCTCCAAATCTAGTGTCGATCGGTAGCAGCGCCGACCCTGCTCTGGCCGGCTTCAACGGCCAACGGTTGTGGCGCGTCGACAACGCCAACGCCACGGGCATTCAGGTCCAGCTGCAGATTTTTGGGGGCTCCATCCTCTCGACATTCACCGCTCAGGCCAATGGGCAGACGTATTTCGGCTTCAATGCGGGCCTGTGCAGCGGTGCCTGTACAACGCTGCTCGTTCTCGCGGAGAACATTACGGATCAGAATGGCATCATCTATGCGGGTTACACTGCCGGCACCACACTGAAGACGAAGGCTTCGGCCGGCGTGTTCACCTATACAGGCGCTGAGGTGCCGCTTCCCGCCGCAGCTTGGCTGTTCGGTTCGGCACTTCTCGGCTTGGGCGCGACGGCCCGTCGTCGGCGCCTAAGAGGGGCTACTGTTGCTTAGGATCATCTCCGCAGTCAACCGTATTCGGCAGGGACTACCGAAGTTTTAGAGACTTCACTCATAGCTTATTGTTCGCGGCACGACCGCCACCATGCCTGACTAGGCGAAGGGCATGGTGGCGGAACGGAGTATGACGACCTTGCGCCACAGGATGTGAAGTAGCAGGCGGCGAATTACTGCCGAGCTTTGTCGCTCCCGGGTTTAAAGAATTGATCTTTCACTTGAGTCATTCAAACGGCAACCCGCCTAAAGTTCATCCGCCACACCAACGTAACGATCGAGACAGCAAGCTCTGCTGCTTTGTCTTCGGCGGAAACGGGCCATAACGCTATCTAGTACATTGCTTGTCCTAAGGTATTGCGATCTGGTGCTTTAGTGTTCAGTCGAACAGCAGACAGAGGCTCGTCTCGGTTCGGAGCACGTTCTGCTGGCGGAAGCGCTTCTTATACTCCTCCACGATGGCCCGCACCTTTTTCTTGACCTGGCTTGAGTCGGGGACCAGCAGCACTAGCAACTTCGTCTTCCCGCGGATGATGCGCTTGCCGTCGTGGAACTGGCCCAGGGCGTCGTTGATGGTGAGACCGTCGGGGAAGCGTGGGGTCACGATCTCGCGGAGAAAGGTGCGGAACTGCGCCTCGGTGACCTCGCCCGTCGTGCCGATGTTGCGACCGAGATAGAGGTCGATCTCGGTCCAGGCTTCGAGCGACGGCGCCACGAGGAACGGGCCTCCTGTCGCGGCGGCCGGGGTCGCCATGAGCGCCAGTGCCAGGGCGGAGGAAGCCGTCGCCAGCAATAGTCGGGTCATGGAACATCTCCACTCCAGGGCATGTTTTGGGACTCGCTTCGGCATCCGAGCCACCAAAGCCGTTCCACACTCCCTTGCACCGGTTTCGCCGCCGTGTCGGAGACACGGCCCGATGTTTCCATCGTCCCACCTAATGCTCCACAGAAGTGGGGTCGAGGGCATCTAAGGAAATACGCACCGCTCCGGCGCCTGAGCATACGGTGCAGAACGAACCCAGCCGGTGCGGCAGGCCCGGTCCTGCATGAGAAATCTCACCTTGATCTCAGCCTAAAATAGGACCATACTCCTCATCTATGGACGACACGCCCTACCGCCTCGACCCCGAGTTCCGCGCCGGCCGCAACAAGCGCCGCCTCGTCCGGCTGATGGCGCTGGGGGCAACGGCGAAGGCAGCGGCGGCGAAGCTCAAGATCAGCGACGCCGAGCTCGACGCCTTCACCGCCGATCCGGACCTGCCGGACATGGTGGAGGCCTATCGCGAGATGTATGACCAGCCCGAGGAGGAGATCCTCCGCCGGCTGCGCGACCTCGCGATCAAGATCCTGGTCGAGTCGGTCGAGGAACGCGATCCTAAGGTCTGCGCCTGGTTCTTCCGCGAGCTGCAACACGCCCGCAATCCCTGCGTGACGCTCGCCAAGTCCGTCATGCGCGCCCAGCAGCGCGCCGCACGCGAGGCGGCGGAAGCCGAAGCGCCCAAGCCACCGCCCAAGGTGAAGCGGGTGCTCTATCCGCCCCGTCCGTACGACGACATTGAAGCACTGCGCCACCGGATCACCGTCCGCCTGCGCGACCAGCTCATCGTCGAGGCACAGGCCAAGCAGCGCGAGGAAGCAGAGGCCAAAGCCGCAGCAAGCGAGCCCCCGGCACCGCGTGCAGTCCCACCGGCGCCATCACCGCAGCCCGCCCTGACGCGTGGGATGGAGACCCAAGCCGAGCGCGACATCCGCCGTGTCACCGCCAAGCTGCTGGGCAGACGCGTGCGGGATCTCGATTTCGACACGTCGTAGGCGTCCGACGCGCCGAGACCTCAGCCCGACCCGTCCACCTCCAACCTCTTCGTTTCTCCCATCTCAGCCCCCAGCCGACCCAAGGCTGACCGGGGCCATTCCCGATTCCACCTTCCTGAACCCGCCCGTGGGGGTCCGGGGGAGCGCGGTGCGCTTCCCCGGCTAGTGCGCCCCTCTTCGCAACCGCCGTTCGAGGCGGCCGAAGAGGAGGGCGAGACCGAAGCATAAGCCGAAGTAGAGGGTGGCGACGGTGATCCAGATCTCGAAGGCGCGGCCGGTGGAGACGACGGTCTGGCTGCCCATGAAGGTCAGCTCGGGGATGGAGATGAGGGAGACGATGGAGCTGTCCTTGACGAGCGAGATGAACTGGGAGGCCAGGGGCGGGACGATGCGCTGGATGGCCTGGGGCAGGACGATGAAGCGCCAGACGTCGAGGGCGGGGAGGCCCAGGCTGCGGGCGGCCTCCCACTGGCCCTTGGGCACGGCCTCGATGCCGGCGCGGAGGATCTCGGCGACGTAGGCCCCTTCGAGGAGACCCAGGATGAGCACGCCCGAGACGAAGGCCTCGAGCTGGCGGGGGTTGCCGGTGAGCCAGAAGATCCAGGTTCGGGTGGTGGCGTCGGCGTCGCGGGCCCATTGGCCGATGCCGGTGGCGGGGAGGAGCTGGCTCGAGAGGAAGAAGTAGAAGACGAAGACGAAGACGAGCGGGGGGATGTTGCGGAGCAGCTCGACATAGGCCCAGCCCAGGAGTTGCGGGAGGGGCTGGTGCGCGAGGCGGGACAGGGCAATGAGGAGGCCGACCAGGGCCGCCATGAGGCTCGACCAGAAGGCGAGGCGCAGGGTGACGAGGAAGCCTTCGAGCAGCAGGTTCGCGACCCAGCGGCCCTTGTCCGGGTCCCAGCGGACGAGGAGGCGGGGGACGACGGTCCAGTCCCAGGCGTAGACGAAGTCGGCGCGCACGCGTCCGGCCAGCCACCAGAGGGCGGCCGACAGGACGACGAGCAGGACGAGGTCGGTGCGGCCGACCCGGCGCGGGGCCAAGAGCGTGAAGGGGGACCGGGGCGGTCCCCCGTCTCCGCCTACTGGGCGGCGACCTGGTCGGCCCAGGCGCGGCTGCGGAACCAGTAGTCGTGGCGGTCCTGCAGGAAGCCGTCGCGCCAGCGGGCGGCGATCCAGTTGTTGAAGAAGTTCAACGCGTCGGGATCGCCCTTGCGCAGGGCGAAGGCCTCGGCACTGGCGTCGAGGAGATCGTCGACCGGCATGGCGAGCTTGTCGGGGTACTGCGTCATCCACCAGGAGGGGCTGGGCTCCGAGGCGATGGTGCCGGTGGCGTTGCCGTTCAGGACCTCCTGGAGGGTCGCCGGCTCCTCGTCGAACTGGAGGATCTTGGCATTGGGGAGGTGCGCCTGTGCCCAGGTGACGGGCGTGGCACCGCGGCGAAGGGCCAGGGTGACCTCGGGCCTGTTGAGGTCGTCGAGGCTGGAGACGCCGGCGGCGGCACCGGCGGCCAGGATCACGCGGAGACCGGAATAGGCGTAGGGGTCGGTGAAGTTGACGGTCAGGTTGCGCTGGGTGGTGACGCTCATGCCGCTGATGATGACGTCGAACTTGCCGGCGATCAGGGCGGGGATGATGCCGTCCCAGGCGGTGGGCTGGAACTCGACCTCCACACCCATGTCCTTCGCCAGCTGCCTGGCGACGTCGATCTCGAAGCCGATGAGCTGGCCGTTCTTGTCCAGCATGGCCCAGGGCACGAAGGTGGCGAGGCCGACGACGAGCGAGCCCCGCTGCTTGATCTTCTCGATCACCGAGGCCGAGGTCAGCTGCTGGGTGACGTCCTGCGCCTGGGCGGCGTTGAACAAAGCACCGATGCAGATGGCGAGGGCGGCGGCCTTCAGCCGCTTCATGAAGTTGCGCATTCCATCCTCCTGGTTGGTCAGGTCACCGGCCGCAGCCGGGCCTCGAGTGCTCGCGCGGTGGCGGACAGGCTCGTGGTGAGTACGAGGTAGAGGGCCGCCACGGTCAGCCAGACCTCGAAGCTCATGAAGGTGTCGGAGATGACGTCGCGCGCCTCGGTGGTGAGGTCGGCGACGGCGATCACGCTGACGATCGCCGAATGCTTGACCAGGGCGATCGCGATGCCGGTGAGCGGCGGCAGCATCATGCGCACGGCCTGCGGCAGAATGACGTAGCGATAGGTGTCGAGCGTCCCGAGCCCGAGGCTCGTCGAGGCCTCCCACTGTCCGCGTGGCACCGCCAGCAGGCCGGCGCGGAAGACCTCGGCGGCGAAGGCGCCCTCGAAGGCGGCGAGGCAGAGGATGCCGGCCCACCAGCGGTCGAGGCCGATCACCGGGGCCAGCACGAAATAGACGAGGTAGAGTTGGACCAGGAGCGGCGTATTGCGGATCGCCTCGACATAGAAGGTCGCCAGGGCCGGTCCGAGGATGCCGTCGGCGCGCCGCAGCAGGGCCGCCGTAAGGCCGAAGACGAGGGTGAGCAGGAAGGCCAGGACCGAGATCTGGACGGTGGCGACGAGGCCGCGGCCGAGCGGGCCCAGGACCAGCCCGTCCGAGCCCTGGTGCAGGATCAGCGCCGGCACCCGGTACCACTGCCAGTTGTAGCCCATCGCCGCCGCACCGCGGGCGAGCAGCCACGCGATCGCCGCCACGAGGAGGGCGAACTGCAGCCATGCCCAGAGCCGACGGCGGCTCATGTTCCGACGCACGCCACCGCCCCTCAGCGCCGCGCTACCCTGTGCGCTCCGATCTGCATTCCATCCCCCGAGCCCTGCCTTTCTCTCTCTGCGGGCGATCGGGCGGGCTGACAAGCGGCGCATCGCGAGCTAGGTGCAGCGATGGCACCAACTGGCGCGAGACGGCTGCGGCATGAAGGACAGCACGGGGCTCAGCTACATCGTCCTGCCGACCGACCTGTCGCCCGGCGGCGAGGTCGCGTTCGGCCATGCGCTGGCCCTGGCGCTGGGCTCGAAAGGGCACCTGGCACTGGTCCACGCCGAGCCGCTGCAGCCGGACGAGAAGCCCGACTGGTCGGCCTATCCAGGCGTCCGGGCCACCCTCGATCGCTGGGGCCTGCTCGACGCCGACAGCACGCCGACCACGGTGGGTCAGCGGCTGGGCGTCAAGGTCTCGAAGACCGACGTGTCGACCACCGATGTCGTGCACGGCGTGGCGGGCTACGTGGCGCAGCATTCGGGCGACTTCCTGGTGCTGGCCACCGACGGGCGCGAAGGCCTGTCACGCCTGATCGAGCCTTCGATCTCCGAGCGCATCGCGCATGCCACCAACCTGCCGGCACTCTTCATCCCGAAGGACGCCAAGGGCTTCGTCGACTGGGAGACCGGCGCCGTACGCCTGCAGCGCATCGTGCTGCCGGTCGAGCCCGAGCTGCCGCCCGGCACGACGGCCGACCTCGCCTTGCGCATGGCCGACCTTCTGGGTTGTACGGACGCCGAGCTGCACCTCCTTGATTTCCAGGGCGGCGACGAGGAGGGCCTGATCGGCCTGTCGGACGAGCTGCAGTCGCGGGTGCGGCGCAAGGCGGTCGAGGGCGATCTCGTGGCGGGCGTCCAGGCGGCCGTGCAGGAGCTGGAGGCCGACCTCGTCGCCCTGCCGACGCGGGACGAGACGGGGCTGCTCGACCGGTTGCGCGGCTCGTCCACGGCACGGCTGCTGGCCGAAGTGGGCCTCCCGGTGCTGGCGGTGCCACTCGACTGATCCGGGGCAGGGGCCTCGCTTGACACCTCGTCGGGCCGCGACTACACGCGCGGCTCACTCTCGTGGGGACGTAGCTCAGTTGGTTAGAGCGCCGGCCTGTCACGCCGGAGGTCGCGGGTTCAAGTCCCGTCGTCCTCGCCACCTCGAGTGACCTCCACCCCCGACATCCCGGTTTTGACCCAAGCTTCGCCCCTGGCGCACCAGAGCTTGGCGCGGTAAGCAGCAGACACTCTGCTGCACCGCAGCGAGCGGCGGATTTTTTGTCGCGCGCCGTAGGGGTTGCGGATGCTGCGTGCATGGCCCGAATTGCGCGGAGCCGCTGCTTGGCTTGCCGTCGGCGGGCACTTATCTTGCAGGCGGCACCGGAACGCCGGCAGGGCGTCACGGATGGGGAGCACCGATGGAAGCCTATCTGGCCGAGTACTTCCCGATACTCGTCTTTCTGGCGATCGCTGTCGGACTGGCGCTCGTGATCCTGGTCGCCTCGATGCTGGTGGCGCGGCAGGCCCCCGATCGGGAGAAGCTCTCCGCCTACGAGTGCGGCTTCGAACCGTTCGAGAACACCCGCGGCCGGTTCGACGTCCGCTTCTACCTCGTGGCGATCCTCTTCATCATCTTCGACCTCGAGGTCGCCTTCCTGTTCCCGTGGGCGGTGAGCCTGGGGAAGATCGGCGTCTTCGGCTTCTGGTCGATGATGGTGTTCCTCGCGGTGCTGACGATCGGGTTCGTGTACGAATGGCGCAAGGGAGCGCTGGAATGGGAGTAAGTGCTGCGGCGGTGGCTCCGGCGGCCGGCTCCAACCTCTACGAGCGGGTCGACGAAGGCCTGAAGAAGGACGGCTTTCTCGTCACCAGCCTGAACGATCTCGTGAACTGGGCCCGGTCCGGCTCGCTTTGGCCGATGACCTTCGGCCTCGCCTGCTGTGCGGTCGAGATGATGCACGCGGGAGCCTCGCGCTACGACCTCGACCGCTACGGTGTGGTGTTCCGTCCGAGCCCGCGCCAGTCGGACGTGATGATCGTCGCCGGGACCCTGTGCAACAAGATGGCGCCGGCCCTGCGCAAGGTCTACGACCAGATGGCCGAGCCGCGCTACGTCATCTCCATGGGCTCCTGTGCGAATGGCGGCGGCTACTACCACTACAGCTATTCGGTGGTCCGTGGCTGCGACCGTATCATTCCGGTCGACATCTATGTTCCGGGCTGTCCGCCGACGGCCGAGGCGCTGATCTACGGTATCCTGCAGTTGCAGAAGAAGATCCGCCGGACCGGATCGATCGTGCGCTGAGCGCGGTCGGCCGGACCTGGGAGGGAAGATGACGAGCCATATCTGGGCGCCCGACGACGCTGCGCTGGAGCAGCTGAGCGCTGCCGTCGACCCCGTGCTGGCCGGCGTCGGCAGCAAGATGCTGGCGGGGAGCGAGCTGACGCTGACGGTGCCTGCGGACGCCATTCTCAAGGTGCTGCAAGGACTTCGCGACACGCCGGGTCTGGAGTTCACCCAGCTTCTGGACGTGTGCGGCTGCGACTATCCCGACCGCGAGCAGCGCTTCGAGGTCGTCTACCACCTGCTCTCGATGCGGCAGAACCGTCGCGTCCGGGTGAAGCTATCGACCGACGAGGCGACGCCTGTCCCGTCTGCGGTAGGCCTGTTCCCGACTGCCGGCTGGTTCGAGCGCGAGGCCTGGGACATGTACGGCATCCTGTTCGCCGAGCATCCCGACCTGCGCCGGCTGCTGACCGACTACGGCTTCGACGGGCATCCGCTGCGCAAGGACTTCCCGCTGACCGGCTATGTCGAGATGCGCTACGACGACGAGCGCAAGCGGGTGATCTACGAGCCGGTGAAGCTCCGGCAGGACTTCCGCACGTTCGATTTCCTCAGCCCCTGGGAGGGTGCGGGCGGTCTGCTGCCGGGCGACGAGAAGGCGTCGACGTGAGCCAGCGACCTCATCGCGAGATGCACCGGACAGCCTATGCCTGAGATCCAGAACCGCTCCTATTCGATCAATTTCGGGCCGCAGCATCCGGCAGCGCACGGCGTGCTGCGCCTCGTCCTCGAGATGGAGGGGGAGGTCGTCGACCGCGCCGATCCGCATATCGGCCTGCTGCACCGCGGCACCGAGAAGCTGATCGAGTACCGACCCTACCTGCAGAACATCCCGTACTTCGACCGCCTCGACTACTGCTCGATGCTCTGCCAGGAGCACGCCTACGTGCTGGCGGTCGAGAAGCTGACGGGCGTGGATGTCCCGATCCGTGCCCAGTACATCCGGGTGCTGTTCGACGAGCTGACCCGGATCCTGAACCATCTCCTCAACATCACAGCGATGGCGCTCGACATCGGCGCGATGACCCCGTTCCTCTGGATGTTCGAGGAACGCGAGAAGCTGATGGAGTTCTACGAGAACGTCAGCGGCGCTCGCATGCACGCCAACTATTACCGGTTCGGCGGTGTCGACCGCGACCTCCCGAAGGGCCTCGACGAGCGCATCGCTGCCTGGATCGACCAGTTCGTCCCGCGCTTCCAGGATATGGACGATCTCCTGACCGAGAACCGCATCTTCAAGCAGCGGACGGTCGACATCAGCAAGGTCTCCGCCGAGGACGCCATCGCCTGGGGCTTCACAGGGCCGATGCTGCGTGCCTCGGGCGTGCCCTGGGACCTGCGTAAGGCGCAGCCCTACGAGGTCTACGACCGGATGGATTTCGACATCCCGGTCGGCATGAACGGCGACTGCTGGGACCGCTATCTCGTGCGGATGCTCGAAGTGCACGAGTCCCTAAAGATCATGAAGCAGTGCCTGGAGCAGATGCCGGAAGGGCCGGTACGCTCGGCCGACACGAAGGTGACGCCCCCGCGCCGCGTGGACATGAAGCGGTCGATGGAGTCGCTGATCCACCACTTCAAGCTGTTCACCGAGGGCGTGCACGTGCCGCCGGGCGAGACCTACGCCGCGGTCGAGAGCAGCAAGGGCGAGTTCGGCGTCTATCTGGTAGCCGACGGCACCAACAAGCCGTACCGCTGCAAGATCCGCTCGCCGGGCTATGTGCACCTGCAGGCGTTCGACTTCATGATCAAGGGCCACACCCTGGCCGACGTGCCGGCGGTGGTCGGCTCGCTCGATCCGGTGTTCGGGGAGATCGACCGATGAGGGCCGGCGAGGAGCATGCGAAGCCGCGCGGGGCCATGGCTCCGGACGTGGCGACCTTCGCCTTCTCGGCCGAGAACCAGGGGCTCGTGAAGGAGATCATCGCCCGCTACCCGGCCGGCCGCGAGCAGAGTGCCGTGCTGCCGCTCCTGCATCTCGCACAGAAGCAGCATGGCGGCTGGCTGCCGCTGGCGGCCCTCGACCATGTGGCCGAGGTCCTGGGGATGCCAAAGATCCGGGTCTACGAGGTCGCCACTTTCTACGACATGTACAACACGGTGCCGGTCGGCCCGTGCCAGGTCCGGGTCTGCACGACGACGCCCTGCTGGTTGCGCGGGTCGGACGACATCGTTCGAGCGGCGAAGGACGTCCTGAAGTGCGGCATCGGCGAATCGAGCCCCGACGGCCGCTTCTTCCTGCGCGAGTTCGAGTGCCTCGGTGCCTGCGTCAACGCGCCGATCCTTTGGGTCGACGACGACTTCTACGAGGACCTCGACTACGAGAAGGCGAAGGCGGTGCTCGAGGATCTGGTCGCCGGCAAGCGGCCGACCCCGGGCTCGAAGATCGGCCGGCGGACCTGCGAGCCGCTGGGCGGCAAGACGACCTTACTGGAGACGGGCGAGTAGGCGGATGCTCAGCGACCGCGACCGTATCTTCACCAATCTCTACGGCGAGCAGTCCTGGAACCTGGAGCCTGCGCGCAAGCGTGGCGATTGGGACGGCACCAAGGACCTGATCCTCAAGGGCCGTGACTGGATCGTCCAGGAGATGAAGGACAGCGGCCTCAGGGGCCGCGGCGGGGCCGGCTTCCCGAGCGGCCTCAAATGGTCGTTCATGCCGAAGAACGCCAGCGGTCCCAGCTACCTCGTCGTCAACGCCGACGAATCCGAGCCCGGCACCTGCAAGGACCGCGAGATCCTGCGCTCGGACCCGCACAAACTGGTCGAGGGCTGCCTCCTGGCCGGTGCCGGTATGGGTGCCACGGCCGCTTACATCTACGTCCGGGGCGAATTCATCCTGGAGCACGAGCGGCTGGCCGCTGCCGTGGCCGAGGCCTACGAGGCTGGCCTGCTCGGCAAGAACGCCTGCGACTCGGGCTTCGACTTCGACGTCATCGTGCACCGCGGTGCCGGTGCCTATATCTGCGGCGAGGAGACGGCCCTTCTCAACAGCCTCGAAGGGCAGAAGGGCCAGCCACGGCTGAAGCCGCCCTTTCCGGCCAATGTCGGCCTCTACGGCCGGCCGACGACCGTCAACAATGTCGAGACCATCGCCGTCGCCCCGACGATCCTGCGCCGTGGGGCTGCTTGGTTCGCCGGCATCGGGCCGAAGAACAATTTCGGCACCAAGCTCTTCTGCATCTCGGGCCATGTGAACCAGCCCTGCACCGTGGAAGAGGAGATGGGCATCCCGCTGCGGGAGCTCATCGACCGCCATTGCGGCGGCGTGCGCGGCGGCTGGGACAATCTGCTGGCGGTCATCCCCGGCGGCGCCTCGGTGCCGCTGCTGCCGAAGTCGATCTGCGACACGGTGAAGATGGACTTCGACAGCCTGCGCGAGGTCCAGAGCGGCCTCGGCACCGCCGGCGTCATCGTCATGGACAAGTCGACCGACGTGGTTCGCGCGATCGCGAGATTGTCGAAGTTCTACATGCACGAGTCCTGCGGCCAGTGCACGCCGTGCCGCGAGGGTACCGGCTGGCTCTGGCGTATGATGACCCGCATGGCCGAGGGCCGGGCCAAGATCGAGGAGATCGACCTCCTGCTCGATGTGACGAAGGAGATCGAGGGCCACACTATCTGTGCTTTGGGCGATGCCGCCGCATGGCCGGTGCAGGGTCTCATCCGGCATTTCCGGCCCGAGATCGAGCGTCGGATCAACGAGTACACGCGCGACGAGCGCAAGGCCGCCTGAGCGGAACGGAGCCGCATGCCGAAGCTCACCATAGACGGTCGCGAAGTCGAGGTGCCGCCGGGCTCGACCGTCCTGCAGGCCTGTGAGGCCGCAGGCGTCGAGATCCCCGTCTTCTGTTTCCATCCGCGGCTGAACATCGCCGGCAACTGCCGGATGTGCCTCGTCGACATCGAGAAGATGCCGAAGCCGCAGGCCTCCTGCGCGCTGCCGGCGGCCGACAACATGGTCGTGAAGACCGACACGCCGCAGGTGCACAAGGCGCGCAAGGGCACCCTCGAGCTGCTGCTGATCAACCACCCGCTGGATTGCCCGATCTGCGACCAGGGCGGCGAGTGCGACCTGCAGGACCTGACCCTCTTCTACGGCCCGGATCACTCCCGCTTCGCCGAGAACAAGCGTGCCGTGACGGACAAGGATTTGGGTCCGCTCATCAGCACGCACATGACGCGCTGCATCCACTGCACGCGCTGCATCCGGTTCATGACCGAGATCGCGGGCGTTGAGGAACTGGGTGCCGTCGGCCGTGGCGAGCACATGGAGATCACGACCTGGATCGAGCGCGGTCTCGATTCGGAGCTGTCCGGCAACGTTGTCGACGTCTGCCCGGTGGGGGCGCTGAACTCGAAGCCCTACGAGTACCGTGCCCGCACCTGGGAGCTGCGCAAGACCGAGTCGGTCGACGTGCTGGACGCCGTGGGCTCGAATATCCGGGTCGACGCGCGCGGCAACGAGGTGATGCGCATCCTCCCCCGCCTCAACGAGGCGATCAACGAGGAATGGATCTCGGACAAGACGCGCAACGCCTATGACGGCTTGCGCAAGCGCCGCCTCGACAAGCCGATGGTCCGTCGCGGCGGCAAGTTCCAGCACGCCGAGTGGAGCGAGGCGTTCGCCGCCATCGGCTCGAAGCTGCAGGATCTCGACGGCAAGAAGATCGCCTTCATCCTCGGCGACATGGTCGACTGCGAGACCATGGTGCTGGTGAAGGATCTGGCGGCCGCTCTCGGCAGCCCGCACGTCGACTGCCGGCAGGACGGGTCCAAGCTTATCGGCAAGGTGCGCGCCGAGTACCTCTTCAACACCACCATCGCCGGCATCGAGCAGGCGGACGTGTGCCTGCTCGTCGGCACCAACCCGCGCTGGGAAGCGCCGCTGATCAATGCCCGCCTGCGCAAGCGCTGGCGGCAGGGCGGCTTCAGAGTCGGCCGGGTCGGCGCACCCTTCAACCTCACCTATCCGGTGCAGGACCTAGGAGCCGGTCCGCAGACGCTGGCCGAGATCGCCGGCGGCAGCCACGAGTTCTGCTCGGTGCTGCGCGAGGCGAAGGCTCCGATGCTGATCCTAGGCCCCGGTGCCGTGGCGCGGGGTGATGGGGCGGCGGTGCTGGATCTGGCGCGGCAGATCGCCGACGGCTTCGGCATGGTCCGCGAGGGCTGGAACGGGTTCAACGTGCTCCAGCGCGTCGCCTCTCGGGTCGGCGGGCTCGACCTGAAGCTCGTGCCGGGTCGCGGCGGCAAAGACGTCGCCGGCATCGTGAGTGCCGTCGAGAAGGGCGACATCGAGGTCGTCTTCCTGATCGGGGCCGACGAGATCGACACGAAGCGGCTGGAGAAGGCCTTCGTCGTCTACCAGGGCAGCCACGGCGACAAGGGGGCCGCTGCCGCCGACGTCATCCTGCCGGGTGCCGCCTACACGGAGAAGAACGCCACCTGGGTCAACGCCGAGGGCCGGCCGCAGCGCAGCAAGCTCGCGGTCTTCCCGCCCGGTGACGCCAAGGAGGACTGGAAGATCCTCCGCGCCCTCTCGGAAGCGATCGGCTGCAAGGTGCCGCTCGACACGCTGGGCCAGGTGCGCGCCCGCATGGCGGCGATCGCACCCGCACTCGGTGCCGTCGACATCGTAACGCCGGCCAAGTGGGACGCCTTCGGCAAGGCCGGCAACGTGGACAAGGCGCCCTTCACCTCGCCGATCGCGGACTTCTACCGCACCGATCCGATCAGCCGAGCGTCGGAGGTGATGAAGGAGTGCAGTGCCCTCTTCGTCGAGGGTCGCGAAGAGGGGGCGACGGGCACGCATGGCTGAGACCGCTCTCGTCCTGCTGACGGTCGGCAAGATCCTGCTGATCGTCGTGCCGCTGCTGCTGGGCGTGGCCTACACGACCTATGCCGAGCGGAAGGTGATCGGCGCCATCCAGCTCCGCCAGGGGCCGATGACGGTGGGTCCCTTCGGCCTGCTGCAGCCCATCGCCGACGGCGTGAAGCTGTTCTTGAAGGAGACCGTGGTGCCGTCCGGCGCCAACAAGGTCGTCTTCATCATGGCGCCGATGATCACCTTCGTCCTGGCGCTGATCGGCTGGGCGGTGATTCCCTTCTGGGACGGCGGTGTCCTGGCCGACATCAATGTCGGCGTGCTCTACCTCTTCGCGATCAGTTCGCTGGGTGTGTACGGCATCATCATGGCGGGTTGGGCGTCGAACTCGCGCTACGCCTTTTTGGGAGCGCTCCGTTCCAGCGCCCAGATGGTCTCCTACGAGATCGCGATCGGCCTCATCATCCTCTCGGTGCTGGTCACGGCGGGCTCGCTGAACCTGTCGGACATCGTCCGCGCGCAGACGAACGTCTGGTACGTGCTGCCGCACTTTCCGATGTTCATGATCTTCATCGCCTCGATCCTGGCCGAGACGAACCGCCACCCGTTCGACCTGCCGGAAGACGAGGCCTCGCTCGTCACCGGCTACAATGTCGAATACAGCTCGATGGCCTTCGCCCTCTTCTTCCTGGGCGAATACGCCAACATGATCCTGATGAGTGCGATCGCCTCGGTGCTGTTCCTCGGCGGCTGGCTGGCCCCTTTCAACCTGTGGCCGCTGACCCTGATCCCGGGGGCGATCTGGTTCATCCTCAAGATCTGCTGCGTGCTGTTCGTGTTCTTCTGGGCCCGGGCGACGCTGCCCCGCTACCGCTACGACCAGCTGATGCGGCTGGGCTGGAAGGTGTTCCTGCCCCTGTCGCTCCTCTGGCTCGTGCTGACCGCGGGTTTCCTCGTCACATTCGATCTGCTTCCGGCGCGCTGACGGGTGTAGCGGAAGGGTAAGGCAGGCATGGTGTCCTTCGACAATGTCGCGCGCACGCTGCTCTGGCAGGAGCTGGTCAGCGGGTTCACGATGACCTTCCGCTACATGTTCAAGCGGAAGGTCACGCTCAACTACCCCTACGAGAAGGGGCCGCTCAGCCCGCGCTTCCGCGGCGAGCACGCGCTCCGCCGCTATCCCAACGGCGAGGAGCGCTGCATCGCCTGCAAGCTCTGCGAGGCGATCTGCCCGGCCCAGGCGATCACGATCGAGAGCGAGCCCCGTGCCGACGGCCAGAGGCGGACGACCCGCTACGACATCGACATGACGAAGTGCATCTATTGCGGCTTCTGCGAGCAGGCCTGCCCGGTCGATGCCATCGTCGAGGGTCCGAACTACGAATTCGCCGCAGAGACCCGCGAGGAGCTTTTCTACGACAAGGAGAAGCTGCTTGCGAACGGCGACCGCTGGGAGCGTGAGATCGCGGCGAACCTTGCCGCGGATGCGCCCTACCGGTAACCGGACGGCACCCGGCCAGATACGAGGAAACGGCGCCTCGCGGCGAGACCGATCATGACGCTACAGCTGCTCGTCTTCTACATCCTCGCCGCCGTCACGGTGGCCTCGGGCGTCATGGTGGTGACCGCACGCAACCCGGTCCACTCGGTGCTCTGGCTGATCCTGGCCTTCTTCAACGCCGCCGGCCTCTTCGTCCTGATCGGGGCCGAGTTCCTGGCGATGGTGCTGGTCGTCGTCTATGTCGGCGCGGTGGCGGTGCTCTTCCTGTTCGTCGTCATGATGCTCGACATCAATTTCGACGAGCTGCGCGAAGGGTTCATGCGCTACCTCACGGTCGGCCTGCTGATCGGCATCGTGCTCCTGGCCGAGCTCGTCTTCGTCGGTGGCACTTGGGTCCTGGCCACGCCGGCCGCACCCGTCGCCACCGCGACCCCGCCCGGCATCACCAATACCGAGGCGATCGGCGACCTGCTCTTCACCAACTACTTCTACCTGTTCCAGACGGCGGGCCTCATCCTGCTGGTCGCCATCATCGGCGCCATCACGCTGACGCTTCGGGTGCGACCCGGCGGCAAGCGGCAGGTGATCGGCCGGCAGGTGGCCCGCAAGCGGGTCGACTCGGTCGAGCTGCGCAAGATCCGCCCGGGGAGCGGCCTCTGATGGCGGTGGCACTCTCGCACTACCTGACGCTGGCGGCGATCCTCTTCACCACCGGCGTGTTCGGCATCTTCCTGAACCGGAAGAACGTCATCATCATCCTGATGTCGATCGAGCTGATCCTGCTCGCGGTGAACATCAATTTCGTCGCCTTCTCGGCGTTCCTCGGCGACCTCGCCGGGCAAATCTTCGCCATGTTCATCTTGACGGTCGCCGCCGGCGAGGCGGCGATCGGGCTCGCCATCGTCGTCGTCTACTTCCGCAACCGCGGCTCGATCGAGGTCGAGGACATCAATCTGATGAAGGGCTGAGGCGGGTCGATGCTGCAGGTCCTGCTGGTCTTCTCCCCGCTTCTGGGCTCGATCCTGGCCGGGCTGTTCGGTCGCCAGCTCGGCGATCGCGGCTCGCAGCTGGTTACCTGCGGGTTGATGGGCCTCTCCGCCCTGATGGCGTGGGTGAACTTCTTCGCCAATGCGGGTGAGCCCGTCTTCACCGTGCCGGTGATGACCTGGATCCATGTCGGCAGCTTCGAGGTCGACTGGACGCTACGCATCGACACGCTGTCGACCGTGATGATGCTGGTCGTCAGCTTCATCAGCTTCCTGATCCACGTCTACTCCGTGGGCTACATGTCCCACGACCACAGCATCCCGCGGTTCATGAGCTATCTCTCGCTCTTCACCTTCGCGATGCTGATGCTGGTGACCTCCGACAATCTTCTCCAGCTGTTCTTCGGCTGGGAAGGGGTGGGCGTCGCCTCCTATCTGCTGATCGGCTTCTGGTACACGAAGCCGTCCGCCTGTGCGGCCGCCATCAAGGCCTTCATCGTCAACCGGGTCGGCGACCTGTCGCTGGTGCTGGGCATCGGTGCCATCTACCTCGTCTTCGACACGGTCCAGTACGACGTCATCTTCAGGAACGTGCCCGACATGGTCGGCACGAACATCCTGGCCTTCGGTCGCGAGTTCGGCACGCTGAACCTGATCGGGGTGCTGCTGTTCATCGGTGCCATGGGCAAGTCGGCGCAGCTGTTCCTGCACACCTGGCTGCCGGACGCCATGGAGGGCCCGACCCCGGTCTCGGCCCTGATCCATGCCGCGACGATGGTGACGGCCGGCGTCTTCCTCGTGGCGCGCTTCTCGCCGCTCTACGAGTTCGCCCCCGCCGCATTGGCGATGGTGACCTTCATCGGCGCCTCGACGGCGATCTTCGCCGCCACGGTCGGCCTGACCCAGTTCGACATCAAGCGGGTCATCGCGTATTCGACCTGCTCGCAGCTGGGCTACATGTTCTTCGCCTGCGGTGTCGGCGCCTACTCGGCCGGCATATTCCACCTCTTCACCCACGCCTTCTTCAAGGCGCTGCTGTTCCTGGGTGCGGGCTCGGTCATTCACGCCATGTCCGACGAGCAGGACATGCGGCGCATGGGCGGCATCTGGAGCCATATCAAGATCACCTATGCCGTGATGTGGGTCGGCACGCTGGCGCTGATCGGCTTCCCCGGGTTCGCCGGCTTCTTCTCGAAGGACGCAGTGCTGGAAGCCGCCTGGGCCTCGCACAATGACTTCCACCTCTACGCCTTCTGGATGGGCGAGCTGGCGGCGGTGCTGACCGCCTTCTACTCGGGCCGGCTGATATGGCTGACCTTCCACGGCAAGCCCCGGGCGTCGCACGAGGTCATGCACCACGTCCACGAGAGCCCGCCGGTCATGCTGGTGCCGCTCATCGTGCTGGCGGTAGGTGCGGTGGTCTCGGGCTTCTGGATGCTCGGCATGATCAACGCCGAGGACAATTTCTGGGCCGGCGCCATCTTCACCAGCGAAGAGAACCACGTTCTGCATGCCATGCACGAGGTGCCTTTCCTCGTGAAGATGGCCCCCATCGTCGCCATGGCCGTCGGCCTCGGCTTCTCCTGGTACTGCTATATCGGCAATCCGGGCCTGTCGGTGCGGATCGCGGAGATGGCGGGACCGATCAACACCTTCTTCTACAACAAGTGGTACTTCGACGAACTGTACGACCTGCTCTTCGTCCGTAGTGCCAAGGCCATCGGGCTCGCACTCTGGCAGGGTGGCGACGTCGGCATCATCGACCGGCTCGGTCCCGACGGCATCGCGGCCTCTGCCCTGTCGACGGCCCGTCGCGCGGTCCGCATGCAGACCGGCTACGTCTACCACTACGCCTTCGCCATGATCATCGGGGTGGCCGCCCTGGTGACCTGGTATCTCTTCGTGACGGCAGGGTAGATCCGATGGGCGATTGGCCTCTCCTCTCCCTCGTCACCTTCCTGCCTCTGGTCGGTGCCGCCTTCATCGCCTTCATCAAGGGCGAGCCCGACGTCGTCGAGCGCAACGCCCGCGCTGTGGCGCTGTGGACGTCGCTCGTCACCTTCGTGCTCTCGCTGCTGATCTGGGCGAATTTCGACCCTAGCCAGGGCGGCTTCCAGCTCGTCGAGCGCAGCGAATGGCTGCCGAGCCTCGGCATCTCCTATCACATGGGTGTCGACGGCATCTCGATCTGGTTCATCCTGCTTTCGACGCTGCTGACACTCGTCGTCGTCATTGGTTCCTGGCACTCGGTGCACAGCCGGGTGAAGGAGTACATGATGGCGTTCCTCGTCATGGACACGCTGATGGTCGGCGTGTTCTGTGCCTTGGACTCCATTCTCTTCTACGTCTTCTTCGAGGGCATCCTCATCCCGATGTATCTGATCATCGGAATCTGGGGCGGCCCGCGGCGGATCTACGCCTCCTTCAAGTTCTTCCTGTATACGCTGCTGGGCTCGGTGCTGTTCCTGGTCGCCATCTTGGTGATCTACTACAACACCGGAACCACGAGCATTCCGGACATCTTCACGAAGCTGGCCGAGGCACCGATCGATCCCGGCGTCCAGAAGCTGCTCTGGGTCGCGATGTTCGCTTCCTTCGCCGTGAAGGTGCCGATGTGGCCCTTCCACACCTGGCTGCCCGACGCCCACGTCGAAGCGCCCACGGCCGGCTCGGTGCTGCTGGCGGGCGTGCTCTTGAAGCTCGGCGGCTACGGCTTCCTCCGCTTCGCCCTGCCGATGCTGCCCGACGCGTCGGCCTTCTTCGCGCCTTTCGTCTTCACGCTCAGCATCGTGGCCATCGTCTACACCTCGCTCGTGGCCCTGATGCAGAACGACATGAAGAAGCTGATCGCCTACTCGTCGGTGGCCCATATGGGCATCGTGACGATTGGCATCTTCACGCCGAACGCGCTCGGGATCGCCGGCAGCGTGGTGCAGATGCTGAGCCACGGCGTCGTCTCGGCCGCCCTCTTCATGGTCGTCGGCGTTGTCTACGACCGTGTCCACAGCCGTGAGATCGCGAGCTATGGCGGCCTTGCCGAGCGGATGCCGGCCTACGCGCTCGTCTTCATGCTGTTCATGCTGGCCTCGGTCGGCCTGCCCGGCACCTCGGGCTTCGTCGGCGAGGTGCTGGTCATCGTCGGCGTGTACCAGGTCTCCTCGTGGGTGGCGCTCTTCGCCGCGACGGGCATGATCCTGGGTGCCGCCTACATGCTCTGGCTCTATCGCCGGGTCATCTTCGGCGCGCTGGTCAAGGACAACCTCAAGGTGCTGCTCGACCTGCGGCCCAACGAGGTGGTTGCGTTCGCGCCGCTTCTCGCCCTGGCAATCGTCATGGGCGTGTATCCATCCCTGTTCCTCGATCCGATGCACGCCTCCATCAACCAGCTCCTGGCCCAGATCGGGGTCGACGGGGCTTCCAATCTCGCCTTGCGCTGAGACGGTAGGTAGTCATGCCCCTCGATCTTGCGCCGGCCGTCGTCGAGGTCTTCCTGTTCCTCGCCGCGATGGTGCTCCTGCTGATCGGCGCGCTGCGCAACGACGACCGGGACCACCTGCTGACGCCTCTGACGGTGCTGGTCCTGCTGGTCGGTGCGGTGATCGCCCTGGCCCACGAGAAATCGCGGACGCTGGGCTTCGAGGGACATTTCGTCTTCGACGGGTTCGCGGCCTTGATGAAGGCTCTGATCCTCGTGGGTGCGGCCGGCAGTCTGCTGCTCGCCGGCGGCTACAACCGCGATCAGCACATCGAGCGGTTCGAGTTCCCGCTGCTGGCACTCTTCAGTGCCCTCGGCATGTGCATGATGGTCTCGGCCAACAGCTTCATCGCCCTTTACATGGCGCTGGAGCTGCAGAGTCTGCCGCTCTACGTGCTGGCGGCCCTGAACCGCGACAATCAGCGCTCGACCGAAGCCGGCCTCAAATACTTCGTGCTGGGCGCCCTGGCCTCAGGCCTGCTGCTCTATGGCTGCTCGCTCGTCTATGGCTTCACCGGCACGCTGAGCTTCGACGTGCTCGCCACCACCTTCGGCAGCGAGGGTCAGGCTCTGGCGTCGGGGGCCATCGTGGGGCTCGTGTTCATCGTGGCGGGTCTGGCGTTCAAGCTCGCGGCTGTGCCGTTCCACATGTGGACGCCCGACGTGTACGAGGGCGCGCCGACCCCGGTGACCGCGTTCATCGCGGGTGCTCCTAAGCTCGCCGCCATGGGCCTGACCCTGCGCGTCCTGATGGAGCCCTTCGGCCACTGGGCGGACCAGTGGGGGCAGGTCGTGGTCGTGATCTCGATCGCGTCCATGGGCCTCGGTGCCTTCGCCGCCATCGGCCAGAGCAACATCAAGCGGCTGATGGCCTATTCCGGCATCGCCAATATCGGCTTCGCGCTGGTCGGCGCCGCCGCGGGTTCCGTCGCCGGCGTGAACGGGGCGATGGTCTACATGGCCATCTATCTGATCACGACCGTCGGTACCTTCGCCTGCATCCTCCAGATGCGCCGTGACGGGGTGTATGTGGAGCGGATCGACGATCTGGCGGGGCTGTCGCAGACGCGTCCCGGCATGGCCCTGATGCTGGCGATCTTCATGTTCTCGCTGGCCGGCATTCCGCCCTTGGCCGGCTTCGTCTCCAAGCTCTACGTGTTCAAAGCCGCCATCGACGCCGGCCTCGTCAGTCTGGCGGTCATCGGCGTTGTCCTGTCGGTGGTGGGTGCCTACTACTACCTGCGCATCGTCAAGATCATGTACTTCGACACGCCGGCACCGGCGTTCGACGCGTCGCGCGATCCTGCACTCGGCAGTGTGGCTGCCGTCTGTGCCATCCTCGTGATGTTCTTCCTGGTGCCCTACTTCTCCTCGCCGCTCCTGAACAGCGCTCAGGCCGCGGCTCAGGCCCTGGCACCATGACAGGCCGCCCGCTGCCGGGCGGGTTCCGCCTGGAGCGGCTCTGGACGGTCGCGAGCACCAACGATGTGGCGCGGTCGAGAGGCGAGGCCGGCGAACTCGAAGGTCTCGTCGTCACCGCCGTCGAGCAGACCGCCGGTCGTGGTCGCTATGGACGCAACTGGACCTCGCCTGCAGGCAATCTCTACCTTTCCCTGCTGCTGCGCCCAAACGTACCGCTGGCGGAAACGGGAAGCGTGTCGCTGATCCTGGCTCTCGCCATGGCGGAAGCGATCGAGGACGCGACGGAGGGGCGGCTGCAGCCGCGGGTGAAGTGGCCGAACGATCTCCTCCTCGGCCGGGCCAAGATCGCCGGCATCCTGCTGGAAGGCGATCCGCGCTTCCTGGTCGCCGGAATCGGGGTAAACCTGATGCTGAGCCCGGAGGGAGCGCCCTATCCGGTCGGATCGCTCGCGGCGGCGGGCGAGGAGGGAGTGACACCCGACTTCCTGCTCGCGGCGTTCCTGGAGCGGCTGCGGCCGCGCTACGATCGATGGCGCGAAAGCGGCTTCTCCGGCCAACGGACGGAATGGCTGGCTCGTGCCGCCGGCATCGGCGAGCCGGCGGTCCTACGGCTGGGCACGGAGGAGCGGCGCGGCACGCTGGCCGACGTGGGCGAGGACGGCTCCATCCTGCTGGCGAACGCCATGGGATGCATGGAACGGTTCACGGCCGGCGAGCTATTCTTCGGCGACTCCTGACGCCATTCCCCCTAGAGGCTGGTAAGCCGGAGCGTTGACGGCTATCAGCCGGCCCCCGGACGGGATCGGAACGACACGCATGCTGCTCGCCATCGACGTCGGCAACACCAACACGGTGTTCGCGCTCTTTGAGGAGCGTGCACAGCTGGGGCAGTGGCGACTGTCGACCATTCGCGAGCGGACCGCGGACGAGTATGCGGCGGCCCTGTCCCAGCTGATGGGTCTCAAGGGCTACCGCCACCAGGACGTCGACTCCGTCCTGATCTCGTCGGTGGTGCCGCAGGCGAACACGCCGCTGCGCTGGATGGCCAGGGACTTCCTGAACTGCAAGGCGCACGTCGTCGGCGACGATCTGGCCTATCCAATCGAGATCAAGCTCGACAATCCGCGCGAGGTCGGTGCCGACCGTGTGGTCAACGCAATCGCCGCCAAGAGGCGCTATAGGCTGCCGCTGGTGATCGTCGATTTCGGCACCGCCACCACCTTCGACGTGGTCGACGAGTCGGGGGCCTATTGCGGCGGTGCGATCTGTGCCGGGATCAATCTCTCGCTCGAGGCGTTGGCACGGGCGGCCGCCAAGCTGCCGCGGATCGCCGTCGAGAAGCCGGCGCGCGCGATCGGCCGCAACACGATCGAGGCCATGCAGTCCGGTGTCTATTGGGGTTATGTCGGCTTGATCGAAGGGCTGCTGTCGAGGATCGCGCGTGAGTACGGCAAGGAGATGACGGTGGTCGGTACCGGCGGTCTGGCACCGCTCTTCGCGAACGGCTGCCCTGCCATCACCCATGTCGATTCCGACCTGACGATGGCGGGGCTGCTGGAATTCTACGAGCTGAACCGCGATCGGGTCCGTCGGCCTGCGGCCAACGCCGCATGAAGGCTCGCGATCTGCTGTTCCTCGCGCTCGGCGGCATCGGCGAGATCGGCCTCAATACCTATCTCTACGGCCTCGACGGCCGCTGGCTGATGGTCGATCTCGGCCTCACCTTCGCCGATGACCGCCTGCCAGGCGCCGAGCTCGTCCTGCCGGACCTGCGCTTCATCGAGGAGCGCGTCGCCGATCTCGACGGCCTCATCATCACCCACGCGCACGAGGATCATATCGGTGCGGTCCCCTATCTGTGGTCGCGCCTGCGCTGTCCGATCTGGTGCACGCCGTTCACGCATTCGGTGCTGCGTCGCAAGTTCAGCGAGGTCCAACTGGACCGCGAGGCGACGATCCGGACCGTGCGGCCGGGCGAGACGTTCCATGTCGGCCCGTTCGGCTGCCGCCTCGTCCACATGACGCATTCGATCCCGGAGACGAGCGGGCTCGTTCTCGACACGCCGTTCGGCCGGATCTTCCACACCGCCGACTGGAAGCTGGACCCCGAGCCGCTGGTCGGCACGCCCAGCGAGACGGACGCGCTGGAGGATCTCGGCAAGGAGGGCGTGCTGGCGCTGGTCTGCGACAGCACCAACGCCCTCTCGCCCGGTACCTCGGGCTCCGAGGCCGAGGTGCGTGAGAGCCTGATCGACCTGATCTCGCACCAGCCGAAGCGCGTGGTGGTGACGACCTTCGCCTCGAACATTGCCCGGCTGGAGACGGCGATGTTCGCCGGTGCCGCGGCGGGCCGGGAGATCGTCGTCGTCGGCCGCTCGATGCGGCGGATGATCGAGTCCGCCCGCGAGGTGGGTTACCTCAAGGACATTCCGCCGCTGCGCGACGAGAAGGAGGCGGAGAGCCTGCCCCGCGAGCGTGTGCTGTATCTCTGCACGGGCAGTCAGGGCGAGCCGCGGTCCGCACTGGTGCGGATCGCGACCAAGCAGCATCCGCGCGTCCGCCTCGATGCCGGCGACACGGCGATCTTCTCCAGCAAGATCATCCCGGGCAACGAGCGCATTCTCTACAATCTGCACAACCAGCTGGTGCAGAGCGGTGTCGAGGTGATCACCGAGGTCGATCACTTCGTCCACGTGTCCGGCCATCCCTGCCGGGACGAACTGGACCAGATGTACCGCTGGATCCGACCCAAGATCGCGGTGCCGATGCACGGCGAGGCGCGGCATCTTCAGGCGCATCAGCGGCTGGCCAAGGCCCAGGGCGTGCCGCAAGTGCCGCTGATTGAGAACGGCAGCGTGCTGCGGCTGGCCCCGGGCGATCCGGTCGTCGTGGATCAGGTGGCCGTGGGACGCATGGTGCTGGAGACGGACGGTCTCGTCGGCGCCGGGGACGATCTCTTCCGCACCCGCCGGCGGCTCGGCAATCACGGCACGCTACTGGTGAGCCTCGTGGTCGACGATCAGGGCAGCCTGTTGGCACCCCCGCAGCTGGCGGCCGTAGGCCTGCTCGACCAGAAGCGGTTCGAGGATCTGCGTGAGCCGCTGCAGGACGGGATCGGTGACGCGGTCGAGGGCCTCGACGACAAGCAGATCATGGACGACGAGAGGGTGCGGGACGCCGTCCGCGGCTCGATCCGCCAGGTGCTCGATTTGCCGCGTCACCGTCGGCCGATCGTCGAGATACAGATCACGCGGCTGAGTGCGGATTCCCTGGCCGCGCTCGAGGACGATGCTGTGGAGGTGACCTGATGATCGGCAGACTGAACCATGTGGCGATCGCCGTCCCCGACATCGGGGCAGCGCGCAACCAGTACGCGACGACCCTGGGTGCCGAGGTGTCGGCGATCGAGGACCAGCCCGCGCATGGCGTGCAGACGGTGTTCATCGCCCTGCCGAACACCAAGATCGAACTCCTGGGTGTGCTCGGCGACGCCTCGCCGATCGCCGCCTTCCTCGAGAAGAACCCATCGGGCGGCATCCACCATGTCTGCTATGAGGTCGACGACATCCTGGCCGCGCGCGATCGGCTGAAGGCGGCCGGCGCTCGGGTGCTGGGCAGCGGCGAGCCCAAGATCGGTGCCCACGGCAAGCCCGTACTGTTCCTGCATCCCAAGGACTTCAACGGCACGCTGGTCGAGCTCGAACAGGCGTGAGCAATTTCGGCGCGTTCGTCACCTTCGTCATCGTCTGGTGGCTGTTCTTCTTCATGGCGCTGCCCGTCGGGGTGCATCCGGAGGAACAGCCCGAGGCCGGTCACGTCGAGAGCGCGCCGGCGAAGCCGTATCTCTGGTGGAAGGCGCTGGCGGCCACGGTGCTCGCCGCGCTTGCCACTTGGGGGATCGCCTGGTTCCTGCAGAGCGGGTTGATCGCTCTCCAGCCTGCGGCAAGCTGACAAATCAGTTAAAGATTACGCAAGCGTCATCTTCAATCAAGCGACTGTGCACCACGGTGTATGCCACCCGCTTGCAAAAGCCGCGCGTCCAACACATATGACCAGCAGGCTAGAGGGAGAGATCCCGCAAGGCCTCATTTGTAGCGTTTCCTCCCCTATCTGGCCGCAGCTCGACGCTGCGGCCATTTTTTTTGAACGAAGCGATCACGAGTGCCGCAGAGTGCCGAAGTACGCCAGGATGTTGTCGATGTCGGTGGGCGAGAGGATGATTCCGCCCATCGGCCAGTGCGGCTTCTGCAGCGACGACCGGATCCTCTCTTCGGTGTAGGTAGCCGGCTCGTTCGCCATCAGGTCGAGGGCGGGAGCGCGCAGCACCTCGCCGCTCTGATTGTCGTCGTCGCCGGGGATGTAGTGGCACTGCGCGCAATGCTCGACGGCGATGGCCTCGCCGGCGTTCGGGTCCGCCGCGCGGGCCGGATCGGCGAGCGGCAGGATGACGCACACGATCGCAAGGCCTCGAATCGACATCGCCCGTGCTCCGGTTGTGTTTTGCCACACGGTCGCGATGCCGGGCCGAGGCGTCAACGGTGCAGCGGCCGTGCTAGGTCCTTTCGCGTTGCCGAAGTCCCGACCCCTCCCTAGAGTGCGCCGACCTCGAAACCAGCCCAGTCCGGACCCATGCGCCTCACACGCTACTTCCTGCCGGTGCTCAAGGACGCGCCGACGGAAGCAGAGATCGTCTCGCATCGCCTGATGCTTCGGGCCGGCATGATCCAGCAGCTTTCGGCCGGCATCTACAACTGGCTGCCGCTGGGGCTGGCCGTGCTGTCGCGCGTGGAGCAGATCGTCCGCGAGGAGATGAACGCCGCGGGTGCGATCGAGATCATGATGCCGACCATCCAGCCGGCCGATCTCTGGCGCGAGAGCGGGCGTTACGACGCCTATGGCAAGGAGATGCTGCGCATCCGCGACCGCCACGAGCGCGACATGCTCTATGGGCCGACCAACGAGGAGAACGTTACCGACATCTTCCGTCGGCACGTGAAGAGCTACCGGCAGTTGCCGCTCAATCTCTACCATATCCAGTGGAAGTTCCGGGACGAGATCCGGCCCCGCTTCGGCGTCATGCGCGGCCGCGAGTTCCTGATGAAGGACGCCTACTCGTTCGACATCGACTACGAGGCGGCGCGCAAGGCCTACGACAACATGTTCGTGGCCTATCTGCGGGCGTTCAAGCGGATGGGCCTCACCGCTATCCCGATGGAGGCCGAGACCGGCCCCATCGGCGGCAATATGAGCCACGAGTTCCAGATCCTGGCCCAGACCGGCGAGAGTGCCGTCTACTACGACGCCGCCTTCGAAGAGACCGATCTCGGCGATCCGAACCTCGATATCGTGGCACTCAAGAGCCTGTACGCCGCCACGGACGACAAGCACAACGCCGCCAATTGCCCCGTTCCCGGTGAGCGGCTGCGCAGCGGGCGTGGCATCGAGGTCGGCCACATCTTCTATTTCGGCACAAAGTATTCGGCCGCCATGGGCGGCACCGTCATGGCGCCCGACGGCACCGAGGTTCCGGTCGAAATGGGCTCCTACGGCATCGGCGTCTCACGGCTGGTCGGTGCCCTGATCGAGGCGAACCACGACGAGAACGGCATCATCTGGCCCGAGAGCGTGGCACCCTTCCGCATCGGGCTCGTGAACCTCCGCCCGGACGATGCCGCCACGAACCATCTGGCCGACGACATCTACGGCCGGCTGCATGCCCTGCACGTGCCCGTCCTGATGGACGACCGCGACGAGCGGGCGGGCGTGAAGTTCGCAACGATGGATCTGATCGGTCTGCCCTGGCAGGTCACGGTCGGCCCACGCGGGGTGAAGGAGAACAGGGTCGAACTCAAGAACCGCCGCACCGGCGAGCGGGAAGAGATCTCGCCCATCGAACTCATCGAACGCTTCGCGAGCTGAGCCCGGCATGTTCGGTGCTGCCGAGCGCCTCGTCGCGTGGCGCTACCTTCGGCCGACCAAGGGCGAGGGCTTCATCTCCGTCATCGCCGGCTTCGCCCTGATCGGCATTTCGCTCGGTGTCGGCACGCTCATCGTCGTGCTGGCCGTGATGAACGGCTTTCGCGCCGAGTTGCTGGGCCGCGTGCTGGGCTTCAACGGCCATGCCACGGTCGTCAGCGGTCCCGCCGGCATCGAGAACTATCAGAGCCTGGTCGACCGGCTGAAGGCCGTGCCGCACGTCGTCAGCGTCATGCCCTATCTCGAAGGGCAGGTGATGGCGAGTGCCAATGGTGTCGCCAGCGGTGCCGTCGTCCGCGGCGTGGACGAGGAAGGCCTCGCCGATCGGGGGCTGTTCAAGGACACGATCAAGGCCGGCGACGTCGCGTCTTTGAACGAGCCGTCCTCCGCCCTGATCGGCACCCGCATGGCCGGCCGCATGGGCCTCACCCTCGGCAGCCAGGTCACCCTGATCTCGCCCAAGGGGGCCGCCACCGCCTTCGGCAGCGTGCCGCGCATCAAGGGCTTCAATGTCGGCGGCCTCTTCGAGGTCGGCATGTACGAATACGACAACGGCTTCGTCTACGTGCCGCTGGCGGACGCCCAGGCCTACTTCCAGCTGCCGGACAAGGTGAACGCCATCGAGGTGATGGTCGACGATCCCGACCGTATCCGCAGCTACCGTCCGGCCCTCGAAGCCGCCTTGGGCGACACGGACGGCCGTCTCGTCGACTGGATGCAGCTGAACTCGCACTTCTTCGCCGCCCTGCAGGTCGAGCGGAACGTGATGTTCCTGATCTTGACGCTCATCATCATCGTGGCGGCGTTCAACATCATCACCGGCATCACGATGCTGGTGAAGAGCAAGGGCCGCGATATCGCGATCCTGCGGACGATGGGCGCCACGAAATCCTCGATCATGCGCATCTTCTTCCTGAGCGGTGCCTCGATCGGTGCGGGCGGTACGCTCCTGGGCTTCTTCCTGGGCCTCGCCTTCGCCCTCAACATCGACTCGATCCGGCGTACGCTGGAGCGCCTGACGGGGACGGAGCTCTGGTCGCCCGAGATCAGGTTCCTTTCACAGCTGCCGGCCAAGGTCGAGACCGGCGACGTCCTCTCGGTCGTCGCCATGGGCCTCATCCTGTCGTTCCTCGCGACGCTCTACCCGGCGTGGCGGGCGGCCCGGCTCGATCCGGTCGAAGCTCTGCGCTATGAGTGAGGTGCTGGGCCTTTCCGGCATCCGGCGCCGCTTCCTCCAGGGCACGGCGACGCTGGAGATCCTGCGCGGGATCGACCTCTCCCTCCAGGCGGGCACGCTGGCCGCCCTCGTCGGCCCCTCGGGTGCCGGCAAGTCGACCCTGCTCCACATCGCCGGTTTGCTGGAGCACGCGACCTCGGGCGAGGTGAGCATCGGCGGCCGGCCGACCTCGGGCCTCGGCGATACGGAAAGGACTCGGCTGCGCCGCGAGACGATCGGCTTCGTCTACCAGTTCCACCACCTGCTGCCCGACTTCACCGCGGTCGAGAACGTCGCCATGCCGCTCCTCGTGGCGGATCGCAGTCGGCGTGCCGCCCGCGAGCGTGCCATCGACCTGCTCGACACGCTGGGCCTGGCCGATCGCCTCGACCATCGCCCCGCGCGCCTCTCCGGCGGCGAGCAGCAGCGCGTCGCGTTGGCCCGCGCCTTGGCGAACGGTCCGGCACTTCTTCTTGCCGACGAGCCCACCGGCAATCTCGATCCCAAGACCGCGGACGAGGTGTTCGATCTTCTGCTGGCGACCGTGCGCTCGACCGGTACCGCTGCCCTCGTCGCCACGCACAATCCCGAGCTCGCGTCCCGGATGGACGTCACCTACCGCCTGAGCGACGGCCACCTCGTCCGCATCGGCTGATCTCGATTTCTGTGGAGAAGCCGTCGGCGGCGCTTGCCGTGGTCGGTCCCGCGCGTGACATCTGTTGGCCGCCAGCAGCCCCGGATAGCAGATGCCGTCAGCGCCGTTCGTCCACCTCCGTGTCCGCTCGGCCTTCTCCCTGCTCGAAAGCACGATCCGCTACGACGAGCTCGCCAAGCGGTGCCGCCGTGACGGCATGCCCGCGGTCGCCGTCACCGACAGCGCCAACCTGTTCGGCGCCATGCAGTTCTGCGCCGCGGCCAAGAAGGCCGGGGTGCAGCCAATCGTCGGCGTCCTCTTGGCCCTGGCCCCGCCCGAGAGCTTGACGCGGCAGACCCACCGGCCCCTGCCGCCGGAGCAGATCGTGCTTCTGGCGAAGGATGCCGGCGGCTACGCGAACCTCCTGCAGCTGCTGACCCAGGCCTATCTCGGCGCCGAGCCGGGCTCGGCCGTGCAGGTCACGACGGCGGATCTGGCCCGCCACGCCGAAGGCCTCATCTGCCTCACCGGTGGCGCCTGCGGTCCCCTGGGTGCCGCCCTCCGCCGCGGCGATGCCAAGTACGCCATGAGCCTGCTGGCCGAGCTGCGTGAGGCCTTCGGCGACAGGCTCTATGTCGAGCTGCAGCGACACGGGCTGGAGGACGAAGAGACGGTCGAGGAGGGGCTCGTCGATCTGGCCTACGCCCAGGACGTGCCGCTCGTCGCCACCAACGACGCCCACTTCATGGATGCCGAGAACCACGGCGCCCACGATGCCCTCCTCTGCATCGCCCAGGGTGCGCAGATGGCCGAGGAGAACCGCCGCCGCCTGACTGTCGAGCATCGCCTGAAGTCGCCCGAGGAGATGGTGGAGCTCTTTGCCGATCTGCCGGAAGCGATCGCCAACACCCTCGTCATCGCCCGCCGCTGCGCCTTCATGACCCCTGGCCGGGACCCGATCCTGCCGACCTTCGCCGCCGACGAGGAAGCGGAGATGCGTCGCCAGGCCGAGGAAGGTCTGGAGCGCCGCCTCCGCCAGGTGGTCTGGACCGAGTCCATGGACGACGCGGCCCGCGAGGCCGCCGCGAAGCCCTACCGCGACCGGCTCGCCTACGAGCTCGACGTCATCGCGCAGATGCGCTTCCCCGGCTATTTCCTGATTGTCTCCGACTTCATCCGCTGGGCGAAGGGCCAGGGCATCGCAGTAGGTCCAGGGCGCGGCTCCGGTGCCGGCTCGGTTGTCGCCTGGAGCCTCGAGATCACGGACCTCGACCCGCTCCGCTTCGGGCTGCTTTTCGAGCGCTTCCTCAATCCCGAGCGCGTGTCGATGCCGGACTTCGACATCGACTTCTGCGAGGAGCGCCGCGACGAGGTCATCCGCTACGTCGCCACGCGCTACGGTGCGGACCGCGTCGCACAGATCATCACCTTTGGTACCCTGCAGGCGCGTGCCGCCCTTCGCGACGTCGGCCGGGTCATGGGCCTGCCATTCGGCCTCGTCGACCGTGTGTGCAAGCTCGTCCCGCACAACCCGGCCAATCCCGTGACGCTCCCCCAGGCGCTGGAACTGGAGCCGCGGATCAAGGAGACGATGGCACAGGACGAGAGCGTCGCGCGCATGGTCGACATCGCGATGAAGCTCGAAGGCCTGCCGCGACACGCCAGCACGCATGCCGCGGGTGTGGTCATCGGTGACCGGCGGCTCGACGCGCTGGTCCCGCTCTACCGCGATCCGCGCGCTCTGATGCCCGCCACGCAGTTCAACATGAAGGACGTGGAGAAAGCAGGGCTCGTCAAGTTCGACTTCCTGGGCCTCAGCACGCTCACCATGCTGCGGTTGGCCGAGCGCCTGGTCCGCGAGAGCGGGGTCGATTTCGAGCTCGACACCCTGCCGCTCGACGACAAGCGGACCTATGACCTCCTCTCCCGTGCCGAGACGCAGGGCGTCTTCCAGCTCGAAAGTGCGGGCATGCGCGATGCCCTGCGCAGGCTGAAGCCGGACTGCTTCGAGGACATCATCGCCATGGTGTCCCTCTACCGGCCGGGGCCGATGGACAACATCCCGCGCTACACGAACGTGAAGCACGGGATCGAGAAGCCGGAATACCTGCACCCGCTCTTGGAGCCGATCCTCGCCGAAACGAACGGGGTCATCATCTACCAGGAACAGGTGATGGAGATCGCCAAGCAGCTGGCCGGCTATTCGCTGGGCGGCGCCGATCTCCTCCGCCGTGCGATGGGCAAGAAGATCAAGGCCGAGATGGACGCCCAGCGGGAGACGTTCATCGATGGGGCGCAAGCAAACGGAATCGGTGCCGACCTCGCGACCACCATCTTCGACGCCGTGGCGAAGTTCGCCTCCTACGGCTTCAACAAGAGCCACGCCGCCGCCTACGCGCTGCTCGCCTACCAGACGGCCTACCTCAAGGCGAACCACGCGGTGCAGTTCTACGCCGCCGCGATGACGACCGAGATCGAGAACCAGGAGAAGCTGGCGGCCTTTCGCCAGGAGATGCGCGTTCGCGGCGTGCCCTTGTTCCCGCCCGACGTAAACCACTCGGGAGCCACCTTCTGCGTCGAGCGCGACCGGCCCGACCCCGGCGTCCGCTATGCGCTGGGCGCCATCAAGGGTGTGGGCCGTGCCGCGATGGACCAGCTGGTAGCCGAGCGGGAGGGGCAGGGGCCGTTCCGCGACGCCTTCGACCTCTCGGCCCGCCTCAGCGGCCGGGTGCTGAACCGCCGGCTGCTCGAAAGCCTGATCAAGGCCGGTGCGCTGGACAGCCTGGAGACGAACCGCCGCCGGCTGCACGATGCGGCCGACCTGATCCTACGCCACGGTGCCGCCGCCGCAGCCGAGGCCGAGAGTGCGCAGGAGAGCCTGTTCGGCGGTGCCGCACCCGTCGCTGTGCCCGTTCCCGTGCTGCCCGCCCAGGAGGACTGGCCCGCACTGGAGCGTCTGCAGATGGAGTTCGACGTCCTGGGGCTCTATCTCTCGGCGCATCCACTCGACGGCTATCTGCCGGCCCTGCAGCGCCTCGGCGTCACCATGGCAGACGAGGCGCGCGGCCGGGCAGCCTCGGGCGAGGGTGGCCGGCTCAAGCTCGCCGGCGTGGTCGTCGCCAAGCAGGAGCGGGTCACGGAGAAGACGCGGTTCGCCCGCGTCATCATCTCGGACCCGACGGCCCAGATCGAGGTGACGGTCTTCGCCGAGTTGCTGTCCCAGACCCGCGAAGTTCTGGAAGGTCACGGGCCCCTCTACATCGAGGCCGACGCCCGCATCGACGAGGACAATCTGCGGCTGACGGCCCAGCGGGTCGCCCGCCTCGACGAGGTCGCCGACGTCGGCGGCAGGGCGGTGGAGATCCGCCTCGCCAGCAGCCAGGCGGCACCGCGTCTCCGGCCTTTGCTCGAAAAGCGCAACGGTGCCCGGGTCCGCCTCGTCTTCGCCAGCCCGCAGGGCGAGGACGTGGTACTCGTCCTGCCGGAGGGCTACGCCCTGACCAGCGGCCAGCGCCTGGATATCGAGCGCCTGCCCGGCGTCGTGGCGGTCCGGGAGGTCGCGACCCTCCACTAATGGCCAGTGCGACCTATGTGAGTCTTCCAGCAGGAGGACGACATGGTCGACGAGCCCATCGCGATCGTAGGTGCGGGCATGGCGGGTGCAGCCTGTGCCAGAGCCCTGGCGGACGACGGGCACGACGTCGTCCTGATGGACAAGGGCCGCGCCGTCGGCGGCCGCATGGCCCAGCGCCACGAAGGCGGGTACGCCTTCGATCATGGTGCGCAGTACATCACCACGCGCGAGCCCGACTTCGTCGCCGCGATGGGTGCCTGGAGTGCTGCGGGTGCCGCCGCCGTCTGGCCGGGTGTCCACGCCCAGGACGGCGCCCCGGTCTGGGTCGGCACGCCCACCATGCGCGCACCCGTCGAAAAGCTGCTCGACGGACTGTCGGTCACCTCGGACCGGCGCATCGCCGCCCTGGCGGGTCGTTCCGGCGAGTGGATCCTGCACGACGATCAGGGCGACCGATACGGGCCGTTCGCCACCATCGTCCTGGCCATGCCCGCACCCCAGGCGGCGGAGCTTCTGGCCGGGACGCCGCTCCGGGATGCGCTGAACGGTGTGCGGATCGAGCCCTGCTGGTCGGCTCTGGCCGCCTTCGATGGTCCGCTCGATGCCGATTGGTCCGCGGTTCGGCCGGCCAAGGGCCCGCTCGTTTGGGTCGCCCGTAACCGCACCAAGCCCGGCCGACCGGCGGCCGAGACGGTCACCATGCACGCTGGGCCGCATTGGTCGATCGAGGCGCTGGAGCGGCCGGCAGACGAGGTCGCTGCCGACCTGCTTTCGGCCTTCGCCTCCCTCACCGGCATCCAGGCTGTGCCCGTGTTCATGACCGCCCAGCGCTGGCGCTATGCGCTGGTCACCACGCCGCTCGGCCAGAAGTCTCTGTGGGACCGTGACCTCGGCATCGGCGTCTGCGGCGACTGGTGCATCGGGCCGCGCATCGAATCCGCTTGGATCTCGGGTCGCGCTCTGGCGAAGGCGATCACGGCGTGAGCGGCCGTCCGAAGGTCTACTTCAACGGCAGCTGTCCCGTGTGCAGCGCCGAGATCGGTCACTACCGCACCCTCGATAAGACAGGGCGCATCGACTGGTGCGACGTTTCGGGCGGAGTCTCCCCGCTGCAGCAGGAGGGCGTCGGCGCCGAGGAGGCGAGGCGGCGCCTCCACGTCGTCGACGAGGACGGACGCCTTCACCGGGGCGTGGGCGCCTTTCTCGTGCTGTGGCGCGCCATGCCCCGCTACCATCGTCTCGCGGACATCGTCGGCAGCAGGCTGGTGCGGCCGGTGGCGGAAGTGCTGTACGAGGGCGTGTTGGCACCGATGCTCTACGGCTGGGACCGCCGGCGCAGGCTTGCAAATCAGCGACGCGGCGGCTAAGAGCCCCGCCATCTCACACGTGGGCCCACGTCGCGACGATGCGGCACGTCCGGTGTCCAGCCAAATGGCTGGTCCACTGGCCCACGGCGGACCAACCGGAATCTGGAACGGCAATGGCTTTCCCGACCTACACCATGCGTCAGCTGCTCGAGGCTGGCGTGCACTTCGGCCATCAGACGCGGCGCTGGAACCCGCTGATGGAGCCCTTCATCTTCGGCACGCGCAACGGCGTGCACATCCTTGACCTGACGCAGACGGTGCCGATGCTGCACCGCTCGCTGTCGGCCTTGCGCGACGTGGTCGCCAGCGGCGGCCGCGTGCTCTTCGTCGGCACCAAGCGGCAGGCGCAGGACCCGGTGGCCCAGGCCGCCAAGCGCTGCGGCCAGTACTACGTCAACCACCGCTGGCTCGGCGGCATGCTGACGAACTGGAAGACGATCTCGCAGTCGATCAAGCGGCTGCGTGAGCTGGAGACGCAGCTGGCCGACCCCGCGACGCAGCACGGCTTCACCAAGAAGGAGCTGCTGATGCTGGAGCGAGAGCGGGAGAAGCTCGAGCGCGCCCTCGGCGGCATCAAGGACATGGGCGGCCTGCCCGACATCCTGTTCGTGATCGACACGAACAAGGAGGAGATCGCGGTCGGCGAGGCCAACAAGCTGGGTATCCCCGTCGCCGCCGTGGTCGACAGCAACTGTGACCCGCGCCGCATCCGTTTCCCGTTCCCGGGCAACGACGATGCGAGCCGGGCGATCAACCTCTATTGCGATCTGGTGGTCGCCGCCGTCCTCGACGGCATCCAGGCCGAGATGACGGCCAGCGGCATCGACGTCGGTGCGGCCGAGGATCTCGGCGACGAGATCGAGCCGCTGCCGGCCCCCGAGGAGGTCGCGGCCGCTGCTGCCCCCGAGGGTACCGGCGCTCCCGCCTGATCGCGCAGACGTAAACCGGAGACATCGAGCGATGGCCGAGATCACGACGGCGCTCGTCAAGGAACTGCGCGAGCGTACCGGCGCAGGCATGATGGACTGCAAGAAGGCGCTGGGCGAGGTGGACGGCGACATCGAGGCCGCCACCGACTGGCTGCGGAAGAAGGGTCTCGCCGCAGCCGCCAAGAAGGCCGGGCGTGTCACCTCCGAGGGCCTGATCGGGATGCGCCTGGACGGGCCCGTGGGTGCGCTCGTCGAGATCAACTCCGAGACCGACTTCGTGGCCCGCAACGAGACCTTCCAATCGCTGGTGCACCACGTGGCGGGCCTAGCACCCGGCGCGCGCGGTGATCTCGAGCATTTGAAGAAGCTCGTCGTCAGCAGCAGTGGCCGTACGGTCGAGGACGAGGTCGCCCAGGCGATCGGCGTCATCGGCGAGAACATGACGCTGCGACGCACGGCCTGTCTCGAGGTGCCAGAAGGACTCGTCGCCGGCTACCTGCACGGCCAGGTCACGGCCGGGCTCGGCAAGATCGGCGTGCTCGTCGCCCTAAAGAGCAAGGCCGAGCCGGCGAAGCTGGCCGAGGTCGGCAAGCAGATCGCGATGCACGTCGCCGCGGCCAACCCGCAGTCGGTCGACATCAAGGCGCTGGACCGGGGTGTCGTCGAGCGCGAGCGCCTCATCTACGCCGAGCAGGCGCGGGCGACGGGCAAGCCCGAGAACATCGTCGAGAAGATGGTCGATGGCCGTCTGCGCAAGTTCTACGAGGAGGCCGTTCTGCTCGAGCAGGTGTTCGTCGTCGACACCGACAAGCGCGTGAAGGAGGTCGTCGACGCCGCCGGCAAGGCCGCCGGTGCCCCGATCGAGGTTACGGGCTTCGTGCGGATGGCGTTGGGCGAGGGCGTGGAGCGCAAGGAAGGCGATTTCGCGGCCGAGGTGGCGCAGCTCGCCGGTGCCTGAGCCGGCGCAGGGCGCGGCGACAACCGTCACGACCAGCCGTCGGGAAGGTCGGCCATGAGCGACAGCGACGCTCCACAGTCGCGCTACAAGCGCGTTCTGCTCAAGATGTCGGGCGAAGCGCTGCTCGGCGACAAGGAATTCGGGCAGGACCGCAAGGTCCTGCGCCAGCTCGCCGACGAATGCGCCGCCGTGCAGAAGATGGGCGTCCAGCTCTGCATGGTGATCGGTGGCGGTAACATCATCCGCGGCAGCTCGCTGGCGTCCGCCGGCGTCGAGCGCGCGACGGCCGACTACATGGGCATGCTCGGCACGGTCATCAACGCGATGGCCGTGCAGAGCGTGATCGAGCAGCACACGGGCGTGCCGACGCGGGTGATGTCGGCCATTCCGATGTCGGCCGTCTGTGAACCCTACATCCGGCGCCGCGCTGTCCGTCACCTCGAGAAAGGCCGGATCGTCATCTTCGCCGCCGGCACCGGTAATCCGTTCTTCACGACCGATACCGCGGCGGCCCTACGCGCCGCGGAGATGGGTTGCGATGCCATCATGAAGGGCACGCAGGTGGACGGCGTCTATTCGGCGGATCCCAAGCAGGATCCGACCGCGCGGCGTTTCGACAGGCTCACCTACCTCGAGGTGTTGGCGAAGGATCTCAAGGTGATGGACGCCTCGGCCATTTCCCTCGCGCGCGAGAGCAACATTCCCATCATCGTCTTTTCCGTGCATGCTCCAGGCGCTTTCGCGCGGGTCGTGCGCGGGGAGGGTCCGCACACCGTGATCACCGAGGAGGCGGCGGCATGAAGCCCCAGGCCCCTGACATCGACGACATCAAAAAGCGCATGAATGCCGCCGTCGACGTCTTGCGCAAGGATCTGCAGGGTCTGCGGACAGGCCGCGCGTCGCCGAGCCTGCTGGAGCCCGTGGTGGTCGAGGCCTACGGGTCCGAAATGCCGCTCTCGCAGGTCGGAACCGTGAACGTGCCGGAATCGCGGATGCTGACCGTGCAGGTCTGGGATCGGGGGCTGGTGAAAGCCGTCGAGAAGGCGATCCGCAATGCCAATCTCGGCCTCAATCCCGCGGTGGACGGGCAGCTCATTCGGGTTCCGTTGCCCGAGTTGACGCAGGAGCGTCGCAACGAACTCGTCAAGGTGGCGCACAAATATGCCGAGCAGGCACGCGTCGCGATCCGCAATGTCCGCCGTGACGGTAACGATCAGACCAAGAGGTTCGAGAAGGAAGGCCATGTCGCTGCGGATCAGGTGCAGCGCTGGCAGGACGAAATTCAGAAGCTCACGGACCAGCACATCGAGCAGGTCAACCAGCTCCTGGAGCACAAGGAAAAGGACATCCAGCACGTCTGACGCCGTCCGGGGGCAGCGGTGAGCCAACCTCTCTTGAAGAGCGCGGAGCCGGCGGCACCGCCCTTGCACATTGCCATCATCATGGACGGCAACCGGCGCTGGGCGCGTTCCAGGGGAATGCCCCCCATCTACGGCCACAGGCAGGGTGCCGAGGCCGTGCGTCGGACGGTCAAGTTCTGCGCCAACGAAGGTATCCGGTATCTGACGCTCTTCGCGTTCAGCTCGGAGAATTGGCGTCGCCCCGCGGGCGAGGTCGGCGAGCTGATGAACCTCCTGCGGTACTATCTGCGCAGTGAGATCGAGGAACTCGCGAAGAACGGAGTCGAGCTCCGCGTCATCGGCGACAGGGCGTCGCTCGCGCCCGACATCAGAAGCCTCATCGACGAAGGGGAGGAGCGGACCCGGGGCAATCAGCGTGTCACCCTGCTGATGGCGCTCAACTACGGCAGTCGCCGCGAGATAGCGGAAGCGGCTCGACGGATGGCCGAGGCCGCGGTCGCAGGACAGCTCGACCCGACGATCATTGACGAGACGATGTTCGACACGTGGCTGGCAACGGCCGGCATTCCCGACCCCGATCTTCTCATCCGCACGAGTGGCGAACAGAGGATCAGCAATTTTCTGCTCTGGCAGCTGGCCTACACCGAGCTCGTCTTCGTGCCCCAGGCCTGGCCCGAGTTCGGCGAGGCGCATCTGAAGCAGGCTATCGTGGAGTATCAGCGGCGCGAGCGGCGCTATGGCGCAAGCGCTGGCTGAGGGCCTCGATCCCGCGCTTCGCAAGCGTGTGATCTCGGCGGCGCTTCTGGCCGCCCTGGTCATCTGCGATGTCCTGTTGGGCGGCTGGTTCTTTGCCGCCCTCGTTATCGCCGCCTGTATCGTGATGGCGGACGAGTGGATGGGGCTCGGCCCCAACCTGCGCCGCGACATGCGCATGCTCGTCATGTTTCTGTTCGTCGCCAAGGCGGCGGGTGTGATCCTTGCGACGGCCTCCGGTCACCCGGATGTCGCGGTGCTCTGGCTGGCGGTTGCCGTGGTGCTGAGTGCCGGGGCCGCCGCCGCGGTCGGTCACGGCTCGCCGGATCATGTCGCGGGCGGTCTTCTCTACGTGGCGATACCCGCGCTGGCGCTCATCTGGCTGCGGAATCAGCCGGACGTGGGCCTGCCCGCGGTGTTGTGGCTCTTCATGGTGGTCTGGGCGACCGACACGTTCGCTTACGTCTTCGGCCGATGGCTGGGCGGGCCCAAGCTCGCACCGCAGATAAGTCCCTCCAAGACCTGGTCGGGACTCATCGGGGGCATGGCGGGTGCCGTCGCTGTCGGGACAGTGTTCGCCTGGTTTCTGCAGGGGCGCCTGGTCGACGCGGCACTCGCCGCCATGGTGCTGGCCGTCGTCGCCCAGGCCGGCGACCTGTTCGAGTCGTTCATGAAGCGGCGCGCCGGGGTCAAGGACAGCGGCAGCATCATCCCCGGGCATGGCGGCATTCTCGACCGTGTCGACGGCCTGATGTTCGCCGCCCCCGTCTACGCCATCTTCGTCCTTCTCACGGGCAAGGGGTCGATACCGTGATCGCGCCGCCGAGCCGGGACGCGCCGCGCTCCGTCACCGTGCTGGGGGCAACGGGATCCATCGGTTCGAGCACGCTGGCGCTCATCGAGGAGAACCCGAGCCACTACGTGGTCGAAGCGGTCACGGCCGCGACCAACAGCGAAAAGCTGGCGGCGATCGCGCGACGGGTCGGCGCTCGGCTGGCCGTCGTCGCCGACCCCGAAGCCTACGCATCGCTGAAGGTTGCTTTGTCCGGAAGCGGGATCGAAGCAGCCGCAGGTGAGCAGGCCCTCACCGAAGCGGCGACGCGTCCGGCCGATTGGGTGATGGCGGCCATCGTGGGGGCGGCTGGTCTGGCGCCGACGCTGGCCGCCGTTCGCCGTGGTGCCACGGTGGCCCTGGCGAACAAGGAATGCCTCGTCTGCGCGGGTGAACTGTTCATGCGCGAGGTGGCGCGGTCGGACAGCGTGCTGCTTCCCGTGGATTCGGAGCACAATGCCATCTTCCAGGCCATGGCGGGATCCGACCGTGGTGCCGTGGCGCGGTTGATCCTGACGGCTTCCGGCGGTCCGTTCCGCACGGCGACGCGCGAGACGATGGCGGCGGCCACGCCCGAACAGGCCGTTGCGCACCCGAACTGGTCGATGGGTGCGAAGATATCGATCGACAGCGCCACGATGATGAACAAGGGCCTCGAGGTGATCGAGGCCCATCATCTGTTCGCGATGCCGGAGAGCCGGATCGACGTCCTCGTGCATCCCCAGTCCGTCGTGCACAGCCTCGTCGCGTTCTCCGACGGGTCCCAGTTGGCACAATTGGGCGCCCCCGACATGCGGATTCCGATCGCCTATACGCTGGGATGGCCGGCGCGCCTCCGGACCACAGCACCCGCACTCGATCTCGGCACGGTGGCGAAACTGGAGTTCTTCGTGCCCGACATGGACCGGTTCCCGGCGCTGCGCCTGGCCCGGCTCGCCTTGCAGCAGGGGGGATCGGCCCCTACTATACTGAATGCTGCGAACGAGGTTGCGGTCTCGGCGTTCCTGGCCTGTCGGATCGGCTTTCTCGACATCGCCCGCATCGTTGCAACGACGCTCGAGAGCATGCCGTCGACGACCTTGTCGGAACTGGACGCCGTCTACGACTGCGATCGGGCGGCCAGGCAAAAGACCAGCGACATCATCGCCTCGCTGTCGCGATAACGATCAACAGAAAAATACGGGACGGATCTGACCCATGCTCGATACGCTGATTGCCGCCCCGCAATACATCATACCGTTCCTGCTGATCCTGTCCGTCGTCGTGTTCGTTCACGAGTTCGGACATTATTGGGTCGCGCGGCGCAACGGCGTGCGGGTCGAAACCTTTTCGATCGGATTCGGACCAGAACTGTTCGGGCGCAACGACGCGCATGGAACACGGTGGAAGTTCAGCGTCGTGCCCCTCGGCGGCTACGTGAAGATGCTGGGTGACGCCGACGCGACGAGCACCCAGGTCGATCTTCAGCATGCGAAGGATCCGGACAGCTTCCCGGCGAAGAAGGTCTGGCAGCGCATGGCGATCGTGGCCGCCGGTCCGCTGGCCAATTTCGTCTACGCCATCGTCGTCCTGGCGATCCTCTTCGCTACCGTCGGGCGCCCGGTCACGCCGGCCGAGATCGGCGAGATCGTAAAGGACGGTGCCGCAGCAGCGGCCGGCCTACAGGCCGGCGATCGTGTCACCGCCATCGACGGCAGGCCGATCGCGAGCTTCGAAGAATTGCAAGGCGTGGTCCGCGACAGTGCCGGAACGCAGTTGACGTTCACCATCGTGCGCGACGGCGAGACGCTAGACATTCCTGTGATCCCGGCGCTCAAGGAGGTGAAGGAGCGTTTCGGCGGCACCCACCATGTGGGCCAGATCGGAGTGTCCCGGTCGGGGGTGGAGTTCAAGCGCAGCAATCCGTTCATGGCGCCGTTCGAGGCGACACGCGAGACGTGGCGCATGATCACGGGCACGCTCTCGGCGCTTGGAGAGATGATCGTCGGCGCCCGGGGAACGGAGGAATTGGGCGGTCCCATACGGATCGCCCAGATGTCCGGTGAGATCGCGAAGGAAGGCATCATCGCCGTCATCTGGTTCACGGCCGTGCTCTCCATCAATCTCGGGCTGATCAATCTCTTCCCCATCCCGATGCTGGATGGCGGCCATCTCGCGATGTACGGCATCGAGGCGGCCCGCGGACGCCCGCTGACGGAGCGGAGTCAGGAGATTGCGTTCCGCTTCGGGTTAGCGATGGTGCTTAGCCTCATGGTGTTCGCGACGTGGAATGACATCTTTCATTGAGCGTTGCGCGAAGTTGACCTCGTAACGTGTTGCGGTAGCGGCTAGAACGCATCTCGTCGGGCATGGTCGCACGGGGAAGTACATGCACAAGATGTGGTCGCTGCCGCGCGTACTGTGCTTGGCGATCCCCTTTGTCCTCGTGGCCATATCGGCGTGGGCACAAGGCGGAATCGTCAGTCGGATCGTCGTCGAGGGCAATCAGCGGATCGAGCCGGCGACGGTCGAGAGCTATCTGACGATCAAGCCCGGCGAGGCCGCGACGCCCGCCGCTCTCGACGAATCATTGAAGCGGTTGTTCGCCACGGGGCTGTTCGAGGACGTGTCCATCGATCAGCAGGGCGATGCGCTGGTGGTAAAGGTCAAAGAGAACCCCATCATCAACCGCATCGCGTTCGAGGGTAACGACAAGCTCGACGACAAGACGTTGGAGGCGGAGATTCAGCTACGCCCACGTGTAGTCTACACGCGGGCGCGGGTCCAGAACGCCGTCCAGCGAATCCTCGAACTGTACCGACGGAACGGCCGTTTCGCGGCCAAGGTCGAGCCCAAGGTTGTCGAGCTCGACCAGAACCGCGTCGATCTGGTGTTCGAGATCAGCGAGGGACCGCTCACCGGGGTCGGCGGTATCACCTTCATCGGCAACAAGATCTACAGCGACGACACGCTTCGTGGCGTGCTCCAGACCAAGGAAAGTCGCTGGTACCGGTTCTTCAGCAGTGACGACACGTACGATCCCGATCGCCTGACCTTCGATCAGGAACTGCTGCGTCGCTTCTACCTGGCACGTGGCTATGCCGACTTCCAGGTCGTGTCGGCGATCGCCGAGCTGACGCCGGACGGCAAGGAATTCTACATCACATTTACCATCGAGGAGGGCAAGCAGTACAAGTTCGGCACGATCGACGTGCAAAGCAAACTGCGAGATGTCCAGCCGGGCGAGTTACAGCAGTTCGTCCTGACCGAGTCGGGCGACACCTACGACGCCGATCTGGTCGAAAAGACGGTCCAGGCGCTGACGGACGAGGTCGGCCGATTGGGCTATGCATTCGTCGACATTCAGCCCGATATCAAGAAGAACACGGAGCAGCTCACCATCGACTTGACCTATCAGGTCAACGAGGGGCCGCGTGTCTATGTCGAGCGGATCGACATCCGCGGCAACGTACGGACTCTCGATTCGGTCATTCGGCGCGAGTTCCGCCTCGCCGAGGGGGATGCCTTCAACACGGCACTGCTTCGGCGTTCCGAGTCACGTCTCCGGAATCTCGGGTTCTTCGAGACGGTCGAGGTGAAGACCCTACAGGGCAGTGCGCCGGACCGTGTGATCATCGATGTCGCCGTGACGGAGAAGTCGACCGGCGAGTTGAGCTTCGGTGCCGGCTTCTCGACGACGGACGGCCTGCTCGGCGACGTTCGGATCCGGGAGCGGAACCTGCTCGGTCGCGGGCAGGACCTGCAGGCGAGCATCATGGCTTCACAGCGGCGCCAGGAAGCGCTCATCAGCTTCACCGAGCCCTACTTCCTCGATCGAGATCTCGCGGCGGGCTTCGACCTGTTCCGCAGCCGTACCGACTTCAAGTCGGAAAGCGGTTACGACGAACAGAGCACGGGTGGAACGCTGCGTGCCGGCTACCCCCTCAGCGAATACCTCTCCCACCAGGTCCGCTACACGCTGCGCTATGACGAGATCCAGAACGTCAGCAACGACGCTTCCATCTTCATCAAGGAAGAGGAAGGGGCGACCTGGACATCGCTGGTCGGGCAGACCTTCACCTACGATCGCCGCGACGTGAAGTTCCTGCCGACGGAAGGCTACTTCATCAAACTCGACCAGGATGTGGCAGGATTGGGCGGCGACAACAAGTTTCTGCGGCATGAGCTGCATGCGGACTGGTACTACACGATTGTTCCGGAATTCGTGTTCAACCTTGGCATCTCCGCCGGCCATATCTTCGGCATAGGTGGCGAGAAGGTGAAGCTGGCCAACCGCTTCTTCCTGGGCGGCACCACCTTCCCGGGCTTCCAGTATGGTGGCGTCGGTCCGTCCGACAGGGACACCGGCGATTCGCTCGGCGGCAATACCTACTATGTCGGCTCTGCCGAGCTTCGCTTCCCGCTGGGCCTGCCCGAGGAACTCCGCATCTACGGTCGCGCCTTCACCTATGCCGGCACCCTCTACGACATCGACGTGAGCGGGCCGACCCTGGAGGACAGCTCGAAGCTACGGTTGAGCTCCGGCCTCGGGGTCTCCTGGTTGTCGCCGCTCGGCCCCTTGTCGTTGGACTTCACCCAGGCCCTGATCAAGAACCAGCTCGATCAGACCGAGTTCTTCACCGTGAACTTCGGCACCCAGTTCTGATGTGGCGACGGCGAAGTGCGGCGCTCGCATTCGCCGCAGCGCTCGTCGGTTCGGGCGCGCGCCTCGCGAACGCGGCAGATCCGGCCACGCAAACCACGATGGCGGTCGTGGTCGACTATCAGCGCATTCTGCGCGACTCGAAGGCCGCCCAGAGCATCCGCGATCAGATCGAGGCGCGCCGACGGGTCTATCAGGACGAGATCGCACAGGAAGAGCAGCGGCTGCACGAGCTCGACAGGAGCCTGGCCGAGCAGCGGGACAAGAAGGAACTGACGCCGCAGGTGCTGGCGGACCGGCGCCGGGACCTCGAGCAACAAGTGGCGGCCGCGCAGCGTCAGGTACAGCAGCGGCGTAGACTGCTCGACGATGTTCAGGCGGCAGCCTTGGTCGAAGTGCGCAAGGCCCTCATCGACATCATCGGCAAACTGGCGGAGAGTAGAGGCTTCAACCTCGTGCTGCCGTCGTCCGAGGTGCTGATGTTCGCCCCCGCACTGGATCTGACGGAGCCGGTGCTGGCGCAGCTCAACGATCGGCTACCGAACGTGAAGGTGCCCGAAAAGGTCGACTGACCGCACATAACGGGTCAGGGCAGGGGGAGCTAATCAATGCAACAGAACATCGAGGCCGGGACGGCTTTGGCCGATCTCGATACCTTGGCCATCATGAATCTCATTCCGCATCGCTACCCGATGCTCCTTCTCGACCGTGTCGTCGAGCTTCGGGCCGCACTGAGTGCGACGGGCATCAAGAACGTCACCATCAACGAGCCGTTCTTCCCCGGCCATTTCCCGAAAGACCCGATCATGCCCGGTGTCATGATCGTCGAGGCGATGGCGCAGGCTGCCGCCGTCCTCGTGATCGCCAGTCTCGGCGCCGGCGCGCACGGTGCCAGCGTCTACTTCATGGGCATCGACGAGGCGCGGTTCCGCCGGCCCGTCCGTCCCGGTGACACCGTGCGCCTGGAGGTCGAGGCCCTGAAGCACAAGCTCGGGGTCTGGAAGTTCAAGGGCCGCGCCATGGTCGACGGCAGGACGTCGGCCGAAGCTGAGTTCAGCGCGAAGCTGATGGCGGGCTGACGCCCGCCATCCGAGTTTGTCTGTCAGCCGCGCTGGTACCGGGGAACGAAGGGACGCTGCGGGTAGCCGAGATAGAGCTGACGGGGCCGCCCGATCTTCTGCTCGGGATCCTCGATCATCTCGTTCCACTGCGCGATCCAGCCTACCGTCCGCGCCAGGGCGAAGATGGCGGTGAACATCTGGGTCGGGATGCCCATCGCTTCCAGGATGATGCCCGAGTAGAAATCGACGTTCGGGAACAGCTTGCGCGAGACGAAGTAATCGTCGTTCAGCGCAATCTTTTCGAGTTCGAGGGCAATCGCCAGCTTCGGGTTGTTCCGCTGGCCGAGCACCTCGAGCACCTCGTCGGCACTCTCCTTGAGAACGGCGGCTCGCGGGTCGTAATTCTTGTAGACGCGATGGCCGAAGCCCATCAGGCGATTTTGTGAGTCCTTCGATTTCACCTTCTCGATGAAGTCCGGGATCCGGCTCGGCGTGCCGATCTCCTCCAGCATCTTGACGACCGCCTCGTTGGCGCCGCCGTGGGCTGGACCCCATAGCGCTGCGATGCCGGCGGCGACGGCCGCATAGGGCGAAGCGCCGGTCGAGCCCACCAGACGAACGGTCGAGGTCGATGCGTTCTGCTCGTGGTCGGCGTGCAGAATGAAGATGCGGTCCAGCGCCCGGGCCAGCACCGGATTGAGCTTGTAGGGCTCGCACGGTACTGCGAACATCATGTGCAGGAAGTTGCCCGCATAATCGAGGTCGTTGCGCGGGTAAACGAAAGGCTGGCCCGCATTGTACTTGTAGGCCATCGCCGCAATGGTCGGGATCTTCGCAATCAGTCGGTAGCTGGCGATCATCCGGTGGTGCGGGTCGGCGGTGTCGAGATCCTCGTAGTAGAAGGCGGAGAACGCGCCCACGATGCCGATCATGACGGCCATCGGGTGGGCGTCACGGCGGAAGCCGCGGAAAAGGAAGTGGATCTGCTCGTGGACCATGGTGTGATAGGTCACGCCATGGACGAATTTTTCGTACTCTTCCTGGCTCGGTAGCTCGCCATTCCAGATCAGGTAGGCGACTTCGAGGAAGGTGCTGTGCTTGGCCAGATCCTGGATCGTGTAGCCGCGATGCAGGAGGATCCCTTCGTCGCCGTCGATGTAGGTGATCTTCGACGAACAGGATGCGGTCGACGTGAAGCCGGGATCGTAGGTGAAGTTGCCGCTGGCCCCGTAGAGCTTGCGGATGTCGATGACCTCCGGACCTATCGTGCCCCGCAGAATGGGAAGATCGACCGTCTTGCCCTCGGTCGTGGTGATGCTGGCGCTGCCACTCATGCCTTCCTCCGGTTCACTGTCCAGGCGCACCGCGGCTCGCGGACGTCCTCTGCCTTCAACTGCTCGACCTTGCGATCCCGCGCTGAGCCTTAGCTCACGCCGGGAGCGCTCGGATTGCGTCCACTCGCCGCGTCGTCGATGCGACCGAGCACTTCTTCGCGGCCGAGCACGCGCATGATCTCGAAGATCCCTGGCGACACGCTCGTTCCCGTCAACGCAGCACGTAACGGCTGCGCCAGCTTGCCGAAGCCGACGCCGAGGCGCTCGGCCTCCGACCGTGCCAAGGCCTCCAGTGGCGCTTCGTCCCAGTCGGGTGCTGCCTCGAAGGCGGGGCGCACCGCGCCGACGAGCTCGCGCGCCGGCGCGTCGAGGACGGCCATCGCCTTCGCGTCCAGTGCGATCGGCCGCACGTGGACGTAGAACGCCGCCATGCCCGCCAACTCGACCAGCGTGCGCGCCCGATGCTTCAAGCCGGGCATGCCCTGCAGGAGCCGGGTTGCGCCGATGTCGCCGACCGGTAGCCCTTTCGCTTCCAACCGGGGCAAGATCATGTCGACGAGGTCGGCGTCAGGCCGCTCGCGCAAATAATGCGCATTCAGGCTCGTGAGCCTCGCCAGATCGAACCGCGACGGCGAACGGCCCACGGCGTCGATGTCGAACCAGGCGATGGCCTCCTCGGTCGAGACGATCTCGGAATCGCCGTGGCTCCAGCCGAGACGCAGCAGATAGTTGCGCATGGCCTCGGGCAGGAAGCCCATGTCGCGATACTCGGTGACCGACAGCGCCCCGTGCCGCTTGCTGAGCTTCGCCCCGTCGGGCCCGTGGATCAGCGGGATGTGCCCGAAGCGCGGCGGCTCGGCCCCGATCGCCCGATAGAGCTGCACCTGCCGGAACGTGTTCGTCAGATGGTCGTCGCCGCGGATGACGTGGCTGATGCCCATGTCAATGTCGTCCACCACGACCGACAGCATGTAGGTCGGCGTGCCGTCGCCGCGCAGCAGGACCATGTCGTCGAGCTGGGCATTGGCGACCTTCACCTCGCCCTGGACCAGATCGTCGACCACGGTCTCGCCCGTCTGCGGTGCCTTCAGGCGGATCACGGGCTTCACGTCGGCAGGACCCGTCGCCGGGTCGCGATCGCGCCAGCGCCCGTCATAGCGCATCGGCAGGCCCTTGGCCTTCTGCTCCTCGCGCATGGCGGCCAGCTCCTGCGGTGTGCAGAAGCAGTAGTAGGCGCGTCCCTCGTCGAGCAGCTTCTTTGCGATCGCGGCGTGCTCTGGGGCGCGTCGGAACTGGAACACGGGCTCCGCGTCCCAGTCGATACCGAGCCAGGTCAGACCGTCAAAGATGGCACCCACCGCAGCTTCGGTGGAGCGCTCACGGTCCGTGTCCTCGATCCGCAGCAGCATCTTGCCCTTGTGATGCCGGGCGTACAGCCAATTGAAGAGCGCCGTACGCGCGCCACCGATGTGCAGATAGCCCGTCGGTGACGGGGCGAATCGAAGAACTACACTCATGGTTGAAAACGGTCCGAAAACGGGAGACAAGAAGCAGATGGTGACGCTCCTCTAACACAAGCCATCCCGCAGTGCAGCAAACCCACGCGCGGTGGCCGTCCTCCCTGCCGCTGCGGTCGGATGCGCTGGCTGCGCTGCGCCGGCTGCGCTTGGGCGTCGTCCAGCAGTTCGAGGCGGAACGCGGGCGCTGGCTGCTGTGGGTGCCCGTCGCCCTGGGCTGCGGTGCGGCAACCTACTTCACGCTGCCGGGTATGCCGTCGAACCTGAGCATCGCTGGCGTCGGTGGCCTGGCGTTGGCCCTCTTCGCCCTGGTTTGGCGCCTTTCCGGCGGCCGACCCAGCAGCCGTGACGCGCTGCTGCTCGCCGTCTCTTTCTTCTTGTTCGGTCTGCCGCTGACCCACCTCCGGACCGAATGGGCGCGCGCCCCGGTCCTGACGCGGGCCGCCGTGTTCGACATCGAGGGCCGGGTGACTGAGGTCGAGCCGCGCAACGACGGTGTCCGCGTCGTCCTCGACCTGTTGACCCTGAGCCGGGTTCCCGAAGCCTCCACGCCGGTACGGCTTCGCTTGAACATGCGGCGCGCCGGCCACGATCTCGTCCCTGGTGATCGGATCCAGGTGAAGGCGAGGCTGCAGCCGCCGCTGGCACCCGTCTTCCCGGGCGGCTTCGACTTCGCCCGCCAAGCCTGGTTCGACCAGTTGGGGGCCCTGGGCTACTCGATCGGCCTGCCGAAGCTCGTTTCGCGGCCCGCGTCCGATCCGTGGCTCGGCATCTCCCGGCTGCGCACGGCGATCGCAGAGCGGATCACCTCGCTCGTGCCCGGACCCGCCGGCCAGGTCGCCGCGGCCCTTATCGCCGGTGTTCGGGCCGGCATCGACGACGCCACATGGCGCGCCATGCAGATCTCCGGGTTGGCGCATCTCATCTCGATCTCCGGCCTACACATGGCGCTCGTCGCCGGTTCGGTGTTCTTCGTCTGCCGGACCGCCCTTTCGCTCGTTCCGGCCCTGGCCCTGCGGATCGCCGTCAAGCGCATCGCCGCCGGCGTGGCGCTCCTGGCAGCGGGCTTCTACCTAGCGCTGGCCGGAGCGCCAGTACCGGCCCAGCGCTCCTTCCTCACCCTCGGCATAGGTCTCCTCGCGGTCGTGCTCGACCGGAACCCGTTCTCACTGCGTCTCCTGTCCTTTGCCGCGACCGCGGTGCTGCTGCTTGCACCGGAGTCGGTCATCGGCGCCTCCTTCCAACTGTCTTTCGCCGCCGTTTTGGCGCTGATCGCGGTCTACGACCGCTGGGGCGAGAAGATCCGCTGGCTGATCGGACCCGGGGAGCCCAGCCGGGCGCTGCAGGCGATCACCTACGTCCTGGGCGTGGCGACCACCACCCTCATCGCCAGCTTCGCGACACTCCCGTTCGCCGCCTTCCACTTTCAGACGATCGCCACCTACGGGGTCCTGGCCAACCTGGTCGCCGTGCCGTTGACGAGTTTCCTCGTCATGCCGCTGGGCCTCGCCGCCATGACGCTGATGCCGTTCGGCTTGGACAAGCCGCTCGTGATCCTCATGGGCTACGCGGTCGACGCGGTGGTCCGTACGGCCGAGTTCACCTCCGCGCTGCCGGGTGCCTCCATTCCGGTCGCCCAATGGCCGAGTGCGGTACTACCGCTTGTGGCCCTGGGCGGTTGCTGGATGGCCCTCTGGTCCGGCCCGTGGCGCAGCCTTGGCGTTGCCGCATGGCTAGCAGCAGGGCTGCTGATCGCCTTCGAGCGAGAACCCGATCTCCTCGTCTCGTCCGACCTTGCGCAGGCGGCCGTGCGTGGGCCCGACGGTGATGTCGTGCTGGTCGAGTGGCAGCGCGACGGCCTTATCCGCGACGCCTGGTTGCGCTCCCTCGGCGTCAAGGAACCTACTGCCGTCATCGGCCGCGGCGGCGGACGGGCAGGGGACGTCGCCTGCGATCGCGGCGGTTGCATCGTGCAGAGCGGTTCTACCGCGCTCGTCCTTGCCCGGTCCCCTGCCGCGGCGTTCGAGGAGTGCGGCCGTGTCGCCGTCATGATCGCCCGGTCCGGTCCGGCAAACTGCCCTCGCGTCTATGTGGACCCCGCGGCCCTACGCCGCTCAGGCGGCATTGCGCTCACCGAAGAGGCCGAAGGTGTTCGGATCGAAACCGTCCGCGAACGCCGCGGCGCCTGGCCTTGGGTCGACCCGAATTCAAATGGGTTGTCCAATTTCTCAATCAAAAGTAGAAAACCGAGAGAGCAATTGACGCGAGGTTGATGTGGCCGGGCAGCCGACGCCCGCACCGACATCGAGGCCCCGTCCGCGGCGGATCGCGGACGAGCTCTCGCTCGTCGAGCTCGTCGACGTCCTCTGGCGCCGCAAGTGGATCCTCCTGGGCGGGATCCTGCTGGGTGGTCTCATCGGGGTGGCGCTGACCATCCTGGTACCGCCGCTCTATACGGCCGAGACCGTCCTCATCCTCGAGCCTCGACCGATGGCGGAGGCCGAAGGCGACGCCGCCACGGCGGTCCCGGACACCGCGGTCGTCGACAGCCAGACACGCGTCCTCGCCTCGCGCTCGCTGGCGCGCGAGGTCATCGCCAAGCTGCATCTGGAGAGCGATCAGGACCTGCTGCGCGGCTCCGCGGCGGCGATGGCCGCCGCCCGCTTCCTTGGCCGTTGGACCGGCAGCGCGCCGGAAGCCGATCCCGATGCCAAGGGTGACGAGTCGGACATCGTCACGGCCTTGCTGTCCAGGCTCTCGATCAAGCGCGACGGCAAGAGCCACGTCATCACGGTGGCCTTTACCTCGACCGACCCCGGCACAGCAGCCGCCGTCGCCAACTGCCTCGTCGATCTGTACCTGAAAGGCCAGCTCGATCGGAAGTACGAGGCGACCCGCCGGGCGGCGGCATGGCTGCGCGAGCAGGTAGAGACGACGAAGTCCCGCCTTGCGGCCGGCGAGGACGAACTCACACGCTTCCGCGAGACGGCCCAGGCGGCTCGCGGCGCATCGCTCGGCGTGGACGAGAAGGAGTTGGCCGAGTTGAACCGGCGGCTCGTCGTTTCGACATCGGAGCGGCGCGGCAAGGAAACGCGTCTGGCTCGCCTGCGGCAGCTCATCGATGCCGGCGGCGGCGGCGACGGGTCCGGCGAGTGGGGATCGTCTGCGCTGTTGCAAAGCCTGAGTGCCCAGCGGGCCGACGTGATTCGCCGCGAGGCGGAGCTGTCGCGCCAACTCGGCGAGCGGCATCCGCGGATCCAGGAGGTGCGCGCCGAGGCGGCCCAGCTCGACACGCGGTTGCGCCAGGAGCGCCGCGCCATGCTGGGCCAGCTCGAGGCCGAGGTGGCGGCCGCCCGCTCCGAGGAGGACGTTCTCGCCTCGGCCCTCGAGCAGATGCGGGGTCGTGCCGCCGTTCAGGACCAGGCGAGCCAGCGCACCGCCGAGTTGGAACGCAACATCGAGCTCAACCGCCGCCTCTACGAGACCTATGTCACCCGCCTCGAAGGCATCGCCGATCGCGAGCAGATCCAGGAGCCCGACGCCCGCGTGATCTCCGAGGCCGTGCCGCCGACCTCTCCCAGCTTTCCGCAGCCGAAGCTGATCCTCGCCATGGCGCTGACCGGCGGCCTGCTGCTGGGCCTCGCCGGCATGTACTTCGCCGAGACGGCCGAGGGCGGCTACCGGTCGGCGCGCGCGGTCGAGAGCGAACTCGGCCTGCAGGTCGCGACCCTGATGCCGCTCGTCGAATCGGCAACCCGGGATGCCGTCGAGCCGCAGGACTACCCGGCCGAGCGGCCCCGGTCGCGCTACGCCGAAGCGCTCCGCGACGCGCTGGCCGGGGTGATCGTGGGCCGTGTCACCGCGCGGGCGCCTGTGATCCTCGTCACCTCGACCCTGCCCGGCGAGGGCAAGAGCACCTTCAGCCTGAGCCTGGCGCGGGTGGCCGCGAGCGACGGCCTCAACGTCTTGCTTATCGATGCCGACCTCCGCCGACCCACGATCGGCGACCTGACCGGCCTGCCGCCCGGGCCAGGCCTCGTCGAGCTGCTCCGGGGTGAGTTCCGCCTGGACGAGATCCTGCAACGCGACCCCAAGACCGAGGGCCTGCGGCTCGTCCTTGGCAGCAAGCGGCTCGCAGCACCCACGCGCCTATTCGGTGGCCCGGGCTTCGCCAACCTGCTGGAGGCGGCGCGCACGACCTTTGATCTGATCGTCGTCGACAGCGCCCCCGTCCTCGCCGTCGCCGACGCCAAGCTCCTGGCAGGTCTCGCCGACCGCGTTCTTTTCCTCATCCGCTATGCCACAACGCGGCGCGACCTAGCCGCCGTCGCGGTGCGCGGTCTCGTCGATGCAGGCGCGCCGCGGCTCGATGCCGTGGTGTCGCAGGTCGACCTGCGGGTCCACAGCCGCACCGCCGCCCGCGACAAGGGCTACGCCTACGCCCATCTGGCGCAGTACTATACCGAGTGAGAGGCGCTCGCGCCCGATGGACCGGGCGGCGTTCCTCTGCTACCCGTCGCGGCCCGCGCGCGGCCGAGCCTCGCGCGGCACAGCCGTTTTCCGAATCAGCCATCCAGGAATGAGACGAGGCCCGTGGCGGTCCTGCATCTTCACAACACGCTCACCCGCCGCAAGGAGCCGTTCGAGCCTCTCGATGCCTCCCGGGTCCGGCTCTATGTCTGCGGGCCGACGGTCTATCAGCGGATCCATGTCGGCAATGCGCGCCCGCTCGTCGTCTTCGACGTGCTGTTCCGCCTGCTCCGCCACACCTATGGCGAGGGTGCCGTCGTCTATGTCCGCAACATCACGGACATCGACGACAAGATCATCGACCAGGCGGCGAAAGACGGCCACCCGATCGACGTCCTGACCAAGCGGACGACCGACGCGTTTCTCGCCGACGCCTCGGCTCTGGGGTGCCTCGACCCGACGCATCAGCCCCGCGCCACCCAGCACATCGGCGGCATGCTGGCGCTGATCGACCGGCTGGTGAAGAACGGCCACGCCTACGCGGCCGAGGGCCATGTGATGTTCTCGGTCCCGTCGGACCCGGCCTATGGCCGCCTCTCCGGCCGCAACCGCGACGAGCAGATCGCCGGGGCCCGCGTCGACGTCGCCCCCTACAAGCGCGATGCGGCCGACTTCGTGCTGTGGAAGCCCTCCTCGCCCGACATGCCGGGCTGGGACAGTCCCTGGGGCCGCGGCCGTCCGGGCTGGCACATCGAGTGCTCCGCCATGGCCGAGCATTTCCTGGGGGTCCCCTTCGACCTGCACGGCGGCGGGCTCGACCTGATCTTCCCGCACCACGAGAACGAGATCGCGCAGACCTGCTGCGCCCACGGGCTCTCGGACATGGCCCGCGTCTGGCTGCACAACGGCTTCGTCACCATGTCCGCCGAGAAGATGTCGAAGTCTCTCGGCAACATCCTGCGCGTCGACGAGGCGCTGGCCCAGGTCCCGGGCGAGGCCGTCCGCCTGTGGCTGCTCGGCACCCACTACCGTCAGCCGGTCGATTTCGGCGAGGACTCCCTGGCCCAGGCAAAGGCGGCCCTCGACCGGTTTTACGGTGCGCTCGGCCGTGCCGACGACGGCGGCGCCGCCGCCCCGCACGACGATCTCGTGGCCGCCCTCGAGGACGATCTGAACACGCCGAAGGCGCTGGCCGTCCTGCACGATCTCCTGCGCGAGGTGAACACGGCGAAGGACTCGGCCCGACCGGCTGCGGCACGGCGGCTGCGGGCCTCGGCGGCACTCCTGGGCCTGCTCGGTGCCGATCCTGCCGCATGGCTCCGCGGCGGCGACGCCGATGCGGCCCGGATCGAGCGGTTGATCGCCGAGCGGCTCGACGCGCGGCGGACCAAGGACTTCGCGCGCGCCGACGCCATCCGTGCGGAGTTGCTGAACGAAGGCATCGTTCTGGAGGACGGCCCCCGCGGCACGACGTGGCGCAGGGCCTGAGACGCATGACGACCCGCATCCATCTCTACGACACCACCCTGCGCGACGGTGCCCAGACCCAGGGTGTGACCTTCTCGACCGACGACAAGCGCCGCATCGCAGCGGCCCTCGACCGTCTCGGCATCGACTACATCGAAGGCGGCTGGCCGGGTGCGAACCCGACCGACGAGGCCTTCTTCGTCGAGCCGCCGGCCTTTCGCCGCAGCAAGCTCTGCGCCTTCGGCATGACCCGCCGTGCCGGCCGCAGCGCCGCCAACGACCCGGGGCTGCAGCCGGTGATCAAGGCCGGCGCCCCGGTCATCACGCTGGTTGGCAAGACCTCTGCTCGGCAGGTGCACGGTGCCTTGGGCGTCGACCTCGACGAGAACCTCCGGATGCTCGGCGACTCGCTGGAGGAGGCCGGCCGCCACGCCGACGAGGCGATCTTCGACGCCGAGCACTTCTTCGACGGCTTCAAGGAAGATCCCGACTACGCGCTGGCCTGCCTCGACACGGCCCTCGCCGCGAACGCCCGCTGGGTCGTCCTGTGCGATACCAATGGCGGCACGCTCCCGCACGAGGTGGCCTCCATCGTGCGCAAGGTGGCGACGCGCGTTCCCCCCGAGCGCCTCGGCATCCACACCCACAACGACACCGAGAACGCCGTCGCCAACAGCCTCGCCGCCGTGCGCGAGGGTGCCCGCCAGATCCAGGGTACCCTGAACGGCCTGGGTGAGCGCTGCGGCAACGCCAACCTCGTCTCGCTGATCCCGACCCTCGTCCTGAAGCTCGGCTACGACGTCGGCATCGACGAGGGCGGCCTGCGGCAGCTGACCCAGCTCTCGCGCACCTTCGACGAGCAACTGAACCGCAGCCCCGACCGCCACGCGCCCTATGTCGGCGCGTCGGCTTTCGCCCATAAGGCGGGCCTCCACGCCTCGGCCGTGGCGCGCGATCCCTCCTTCTACGAGCATGTCGACCCGGCGGTCGTCGGCAACTCGCGCGAAGTGCTGGTCTCGGACCAGGCCGGCCGGGCCAACCTGCTGCAGCGCTTCCACGAGATGGGTCTCGAGATCGAGCCCGACGCCCAGGCCACGGCCGACCTTCTGAGCCTCATTAAGGAGCGCGAGGCGCACGGCTTCGCCTATGACGGTGCCGCCGCGAGCTTCGAGATGCTGGTCCGGCGCTCGCTTGGCCAGGTGCCGGACTACTTCCAGCTCCTGAGCTTCCGCGTCATCGACGAGCGGCGCCACAACGCCCGAGGCGACCTCGTCACCATGTCCGAGGCCACCTGCAAGCTCCTGGTGGAAGGGCGCCGCGCCTTCACCGTCGCCGACGGCAACGGCCCGGTGAACGCGCTGGACCAGGCCCTGCGTCAGGCGCTGGCGCCGACCTTCCCCTCGCTTCGCTACCTGAAGCTGCTCGACTACAAGGTTCGTATCCTGACCCCCGAGGCCGGCACCGCCGCGGTGACTCGCGTCATCATCGAGAGCGGCGACGATGCCGGCCGCGTCTGGCAGACGGTCGGCGTGTCCGGCAACATTATCGACGCCAGCTACAACGCGCTGCTCGACAGCATCACCTACAAGCTGTTCCTCGACGGCGCCCAAGCCCCGGCATGAGGCCGGCCAAGGAGGCGAGGGGCGGAATCGAGTCGCTGCCGCCGGCACCGGTCGTCGTCCTCTGCCGCTCGCAGATGGGCGAGAACATCGGTGCCGCTGCTCGTGCCATGCTGAACTTCGGGCTGCACGAGCTTCGCCTGGCCGCACCGGCCTGCGGTTGGCCGAACGCCAAGGCGGTCGCCGCGGCCTCCGGTGCCGTCGCGGTGCTGAACGAGCTGCAAACCTTCACGGATGCGCGCGAGGCTGTCGGCGACCTGCACCACGTCTTCGCCACGACCGCACGGGCACGCGACCTCTCGAAGCCCGTGCTCGACCCGGCCGAAGCCGCCGCCGAGGCGAAGCGCCTGATCGCCTCGGGCAGGCGGGTCGGCGTTCTCTTCGGCGCCGAGCGCACCGGCCTCGAAAACGACGAACTGCTCTTGGCCGATGCCTACGTGACCTTCTCGGCCAATCCGGCCTTTCCCTCGCTCAATCTTGGTCAGGCCGTCCTGCTGTTCGGCAATTCCTGGTGGCAGGCGGCGGCACCCCCACGTGAGGACGCGCCGGGCGAGACCGTCACCCCCGCCACGAAGGTCGAGGTGCAGGGCCTGATCGACCATCTCGTCCGCGAGCTGGACGCGGTCGACTTCTTTCGCGGCACCGCCCGTCGTGGCAGCCTCGTCGACACGATCTCCCTCCTGTTCGAGCGGCGTGCCTTGACCACCCCCGAGGTCCATCTGCTCCGCGGCATCATCAAGGATCTGACGGGCGGCCGTCGCGCACGGCGGCCGGGCTCCGGGCAGGACGGCGCATGACACTCCGCCTCTGGTTCGCGATCGCTGCTCTGGGTCTTCTCGCCGCCTGCGCCAAGCCGCCGGTCGAGCTCACCGAGGACGAGGCCGTCGCGGCCTGCTCCAGTGCCGCCTCGGGCCAGGCGAGCGGCGCCGTCTTCGACCCGCCGGGAGCGGCCCAGGTGAACCGCTCGCCGCAGGATGTCGGTCGCCAACCGCTCGCCGCCGTCGTCGCCGCCAACGGGCGCTCCACGGGGGCGAAGGCCGGCCGGCAGCTTCGCTATACCTGCCTCATCGGCCCCGCCGGCGATGTCCTCTTCATCGACGTCGTCGACGACGGTGCGGGGCTGCTGGCAGCGCAATGCCCCGCTGGTCCCGGCCGTGTCTCCTGTCTCTCGGATCTCCTAACCCGGACCGAGCGCGATTTGGCCGCGGCCGAAGCCGCCGCCATCAGTGCGGGACGCAGCAGGGCAGGCGGCAAGGCGCGGGCGGAGATCGACGAGCCGGCGGCCGCCAGCATCGGCGCTTGGCGCGTCTACCGCGATGCCGAATGCCGGCGCCGTCAGGAGGTCGAGGGCGGCACCGCCGACGGCGTCGAGGCCTGCCGCGTCGCCATGACCCGAGCGCGGATCAGCGAGCTGGCGCGCTAAGGATCGTAGCTCCCCAGCACGATCCCTTGATCCTTCAGGGCGGCGGCGACGCTCGCCCGGCGCTCGAGCACCGCTCCGCCGCCCCGTTGGCGGTAGGTGGCGAGCTCGGCTTTGGTGAAGGGCACGAAGTCGGGCGGCATGTCGGCGGCATCGAAGTGCGCCACCAGCCAGTTGAGCAGCTCTGCAGTCTTGGCATTGTCCAACGAGTTGTTCGACACGCCCGGCACTTGCATGATGTAGAGGCGACCGCTCGGCACGTGGAGCAGCTTCGCCACCTCGCCGGCTAGCCGAGGAATCCCTTGCTTCGGCGCGCCCTGCCCGGCGGCGCCGTGGCAGCCGCCGCAATGCAGCAGGTAGTCCAACTTGGGATCGCCGAGCGTGGTGGGCTGTGGCGGATGGGCGGCCGCGATCGAGCCGCCCAACACCAGTGCCTGGACGAAGGGCGAGGCCACGATGTCAGCCGGCGCCCTTCACCCCGACTACGGCAGCCAGCGTGCAGTGGTAGGACTGCGCACCCGTATTCGCCATGCACCAGTTGATGTCGTTGTGCACGCCCATGAGGTAGGCGGGCCGCTCGCCGACATTGGTATTGCACATGCAGCGGCCGCAAGCTGTGTGGCCGCAGCAGTCGGTGTACTGGATCAGATAGGCCTTGTTGTCGGTCGGGTTCATGCAGGTGCCGACCCAGGATGTCGTAGAGACCGACGTTCCCGCTGGGCACTGGTGCGTGTTGCCGCCGCAGCAGGAGCAGAGGAAACCGTCGAAGCCGCAGTAGCGCCAGTACTCGCAGCTCAGCGGATCGTCGCCGGTCGCCGCCTCCGCCGCCGACATGAACTTGGCGACGCGATCGACCGGGAGCACCGGGTAGACCACCGCGGCTCCGGCCATCACGCGCCCCAACCGGCCGAGGACCCCTCGGCGCGAGGTGCGGGAGGCGAGCTGGCGCACGCCCTTTTGGACGAGATCGTCGAGCAGGCTCATGGTGCCATCCTCCCGTTCACGCGTTCTGCCGGACATAATCCTGGATCGATGCGACGCCGAGCTCGTCGGCGGTGAGCAGGCTCTCGATCTGCTCGCGGCTGTTCACGAGGCCTTTCGCGCGCAGCACGCCCTGGCCGTCGACCACGACGCCATAGGGTAGCTTGCCGATCTTGAAGGTGACGCCGAGCTCGGTCGAAAGGATGTAGGGAAAGCCGCCGAGATCGTTGGCGGCCCGGAAGCTGCGGTGCTGCTCCGGCACGCCGTCGCTCGCCAGCAGGATCTCGAGGCGGCGTCCTTCCGATCCCTGGAGGGACCGGAGCACCGGCAGGAGCTTCTTGCAGACGGGGCAGCTCGGCGAGAGGAAAAAGAAGAGCCGGCTCTTGCCCGAGGCGCTGCCGCCTAGGACCATCTTCGGCCCGTCCAGCAGCGGCAGCTCGATCGGGGGCACGGCCTCACCGATCTTCGGGCCGCTGTCCAGCATGAGGGCACCTACGGGTGCGACGCGCTCGTGCAGCAGGCCGACCTGGCGCGCCAAGGCCAGCACGGTGAGGGCGAGGGCGAGGACCACCACCCAAAGCACCAGGTTCGAGACGACGAGCGGATCCATCAGGCGATCCACCCTGCCGCACGGAACATCAACCGGTTCGCCAGGATGCGGTCCAATGCCGAATAGAGGAGCAAGAAGGCGACCCCGCCGCCGACCACGCCCATCGCATCGAGGGGTGTGCTGGGAGCCATCGCCACGATCGCGAGCACCGCCATCAGGCCCAGGTTGCGCATCACGAGCAGCCACGAGATCGGCTGCCGCCCGGACAGACCGCCGCAGCCGCAATCGATGATCGTCCGTCCGCGCAGCAGATTGATCGCCACACCCGCCGTCACGCCGACGAGCACCAACGCTCCGAGCAAGAGCCCAACAGCTCGCGTCGCCTGCCAAGGCAACAGCAGCGCCGCGAGCAGCTCCACGACGGGAAGTGCCAAGACCGCGGTCGGCACGAGCCGCTCGGGCAGCAGGTCGTAAGCCTCTACCGCCAGCGCGAAATCAGCGCGATCGGCGAGCTTCATCCAGGCGCCCACGAGGAACACGAGGGCCAAGCCGAGGGCCAGGGCGTCGACCAGGAACATGCCGCTCAGCGAACGGCGAAGTCGGAGGCCAGCTCGAACAGCGCCTCGCTCTCACCCACGGGCTCGAGCTTGTTGGCGGGGTCGAGGGCGACGATCGCTACGCCACCCTTCAGGGCGTAGACGCGCGGCGTACCGGTCTGCGTGACGTCGATCGCCAGCGCGTCGTGCCCGGGAGCCCGTGTCGTGACCGTCTTGCTCCCCAGATCGAGCGCCCAGATCTCCTGGGCCGGCAGCTTGTGGCTGCCTTCGCCGCCGTTCGCGTGCATGCCGACGAAGATCGTGTCGCTGTCGCGGTGGATCGCGATCGGGTTGTAGCCGCCTGGCCGCCAGCCGCCGTCGATTCCGTCCGTGAACTTCCAGTCGACCGTGACCGTCGGCGTGTCGGCCGAGATGTCGATCCCGATGAGCCGGCCGTCAAAGGTGACGAAATAGTGCGTGTCGCCCTTGGACGCCGACTGGATGAAGATGGGATCGGTCTGCGCGTCGAAGATCTTGGCCGAGCGTGCCCGCTTCACGGCCTTGCCGGCATCGTCCAGCGTGATGTTCTCGAACGTGCCGTCGCCGCAGATCGTGGCGAACCGGTTCGGGTCGGACACCGACGGCATCACGGCCCAGCAGCCGGCCGTGTCGACCTCGCCGACCACGGCGCCGTTCGCCAGATCCACGACGGTGACACTGGAGGCTGGCGTGGCGTTCTGCACGAGCGCCCGCTTGCCGCCGTTCATGAGGCCGAGCAGATCCTTGTAGGTCACCACCATCGCCCGCTTCGGCGGCAGCACGACCTCCTGGGCCAGCGTCAGGTCGCTCGTGTTCCACTCTTCGAGAACGTCGATCTTGTTCCCGCGCACGCCGCGATCGTGGAAGGTGGTGGCGTTGTAGATCTTGCTGCCGTCGGCCGAGGGCTCTGCGAAGCTCGTGAAGCCGGCGGGGATCTGGCCCAGCAGCTCGAGTGACGTCCCGTCCAGGACGTAGATCCTTCCGTCGGGGCGCAGACCCGCCATGTCGGTCACGTAGAGACGGGGGCCGCTGGCCGGCGGCAGGGTGACGACGCTCACGTCATCGACCGCCACTTCCGCCTTGGCGGTCGCGGCGGCAACCAGCAACGACGCCGCGACAAGACCGATCGTCTTGGGCTGCATTGTTTTTCCTGCTGCTGAGGCCAGCGGCTATGGCGCCGCGTTGCGTCACACTATGCAGGTAGGGCGTGGCCAGTGAAGAGGTTATTTTTCATGTCGGGAAACACATCTGCCTCCCTGGACCTGTGGATCGAACTTCAGGATCGGCGCGCCGAGGCGTTCATGACACGCGCGATCGGGGCGACGGACCTCGTCCGCCTGCGTCCCGGCCTCGGCCAGTCGATCACACCGAGCCCCGGCTCGGTGCTCGCATCGCCGGTGCCGGGCGACTGGGACCCCGAGCCCGACTACTTCTTCGACTGGCTGCGTGACGGGGCGATCGTCATGGACGCCGCCCTGGTCTGCCTGCGGCGGGCCGAGACCGACGACGTTAGGGAAGTCTGGAACCGCCGTTTCCACGGCTATGTCGCGTTCGGCCTGAAGGTGACCGGGTTGCGGGGCAGCGATCTGCTCGCCGCAGGTGACCCGGCCGCCAAGGCGACGCCTCAGTTCCGCCAGTTCGTGCGTCCACCCGGCGAACTGGCGCACATCGACGGCGACACGGTGCGGGGCGACGTGCGCTACAATCCGGACGGGACGCTCGACATCCTCCGTTGGTCGCGACCGCAGCATGACGGTGCCGCCCTGCGGGCGATCACGCTCCAACGCTATGCCGCCGCTGTGAGGGAGCTCGATCTGCCGCTGGCGCCAGGATGGGGCGAGCTGCTGGCAGGCGACCTCGACTATACCGAGAAGCATTTTGCGACCCAGAGCTACGATCTCTGGGAGGAGCGGCTCGGCATGCATCCGTTCACCATTCTCGTCCAGCGAGCTGCCGTTTCGGTCGCGGGCCGCGAGGTGCCCGTAATCGCGATAGACGAGCCGGAGCGGCCGGACATCGCCCGCGTGCTCGCCGCCTTGCACACGGATAGCTCGAACGATCCGGTGGCGGTCGACGTGGCTCGGAAGCTCGCGGCGCACTTCGCCGAGGCACTGCCGATCAATCGCTGCCGCCCAGAGGGCGTCGGACCCGTGATCGGGCGCTATCCGGGCGATCAATACTTCGACGGCGGCGCCTGGTTCGTGGCGACCTTGGCCGTCGCCGAGCTGGCCTACCGGCGTGGAGAGATGGACCTGGGCGACTCGTTCCTCGCCGCCGTCCGCCGCTTCGTCGGAGCCGAGGGCGAGATGTCCGAGCAGATCGACCCCGTTACGGGCGATCAGCGCTCGGCCCGGCACCTCACCTGGAGCTACGCCGCCTTCGTCACGGCCGCCGCGGCTAGGCGGCGGGCGCTTGCAGCCAGGGGCTCGTGAAGCCCAGGCGCCGCAGGCCCTCCTGCACCTCGGGACAGCTCATGAAGAGCCGCCAAAGGAGCCCCGTGCGCCAGTTCTCGATCATCACGACGATCGGGCCCTGGTCGATCGCGATGTAGTTCTTCGCGTACCAGTCACGGCTCTCGCTGAACGCGTCGACGAAGCCCATGTCGCTCCAGATCCGGTCGCCGAGGTTCGTATAGAAGTGCCGCAGCACCCGCATGCACTCCTCGGGCGCATAGGGAAACGAGGAGAGGGCCGCCGTCGGCGAGATGACGCCGAGGTCGTTGTCCGGCGCATGCGCGTCGTAGCCGCGGTCGTTGTCGCTGGCCGTTAGTCCCCAGCACGCCTCACCATAACCCTTCCACCCGTGCGGGTTGGCGATGCAGTGCGCCCGGTTCAACGCCACGTGCGCGACGTTCTGCGCCCAATAGTCCGCGTAGCGGTCCTTCAGCCCGTGCGGGTCGATGCCCATGAAGCTGTAGTGGGTGAAGAAGAGCGGGCCACCCAGCGGCGGGCCGAGCTGCAGCTTGATGCCCAGATGCTCGCGGCCGCTGAGGAAGTCGCGGCCGGCGGCCCAGCCCTTGTGGTAGACGACGGGATCGATGGGGTAGGTCGGCGAGCCCGCGGCCAGGACATAGGTGACGAGGCACTCGTTCCAGCCGCGGATCTCGTGGTCCATCGCCCAGCCATAGTTCGGGCTCCAGTGCCAGTAGAGCACCCGCCGCCCGCCCTGCGTGAACCAGTTCCACTCCGCCTCGTGCCACAGCGTGCGGATCCAGCCGCGCAGGCCCGCCTCCTTGCCCTCGGGCCGGTCGAAGTATTGCCGGGCGCAGAGCAGCCCCATCAGCATGAACGAGGTCTCGACGATGTCGCCGCCGTCGTCCCGGCGGCCGAAGGGAATGGTGCGGCCCGTCGACCCGTTCATGAAATGCGGCCAGGCGCCGTGATAGCCGCTGCCGCGATAGAGGAAGGGTACCAGCTTCAGCAGGTGGTCCACCGCCGCCTCGCGCGGGATCCAGCCCCGCTCGACGCCGACGATGATGGTCATGACCCCGAAGCCCGTGCCGCCGATCGCACAGGTGTCCGGCGTCTGGTCGTCGTGCGGGTCGCTGCGGTCACGGGCGAGGCCGCTCACCGGATGCGCGAAGTCCCAGAAGTAGCGGAGTGTGCGCTGCTGCACGAGGTCGAGCAGCGCGTCGTCGGACAGATCGCCTCCTTCCGCGGGTGCGCCACGCTTGCGCCGTGCCGGCTTGCTCACGATCGTGCCTCCCCTGCCGTGTGGAGGCAGTCTTTCAGGGGTGTCGGCGGCGGTCTACCGCCATTGTCTAGCCGGCTCGCCGCCATTATGGTCCGCGCCGTCCGGAGGGATGGCCGAGCGGTTTAAGGCGCACGCCTGGAAAGCGTGTTGGGGGCAACTCCTCGCGGGTTCAAATCCCGCTCCCTCCGCCACTTCCAGCCCCGACCAGACGGCCAGCGACCGCTCATGGTCGCCGGATCAAGCCGTCCCCGTCACGGCGGGTGGCACGGGTCTGGGGCTGGCGCGGCGGGTTCGAGCCCTTCCGGCGATCGGCGATTTGGCGTCCTTCATGGAGTGCTGTGCGCGCCCGGGCGTGTTCAGGAGCCAGATCATCGACGGTACGTCGGCTGCCGGACGCGGTGGCCCGATCGCGTAGCCCTGGGCCTCGTCACACCCGAGGGCGCTCAGCGTCTCGAACTGCCGGCTTGTCTCCACGCCTTCGGCCGTGACCCGCATGCCGAGTCCATGACCGAGGGTGACCAGGCCGTCGACCAGTGCCGATGCTTCCGCGGTCAGACCGAGCTCGCCGACGAAGGACTGGTCGATCTTGATCTTGTCGAACGGGAATCGGCGCAGATGGCTCAGCGAGGAGTAGCCGGTCCCGAAATCGTCCAGGGCGAGGCGGATGCCGAGCCGTCTCATGTCGGCCAGCAGGCGCAGATGGGTCGTCGTGTCGCGCAAGAGGGCCGTCTCGGTGATCTCGAGCTCCAGTCGCTCCGGCGGCACCCCTGTTTCGGCAAGAATGATACTCACCCTGCGGGCCAGATCGTCACGAAACTGGGCCGGTGACAGATTGACGGCCACACTGCAGGGGTCGTGTCCCGCGTCGAGCCACTCGCGGAGTTGCCGACAGGCCTCTCGCAGCGCCCAGTCGCCCAGTTCGACGATGAGGCCGATCTCTTCGGCTATCGGGATGAACTCGCTGGGGCTGACGAGCGGGCCGCCCGGCCGCGGCCAGCGCATGAGGGCTTCAAACCCCACCAGTGTCCCGAGCCGCACATCGATCTGGGGCTGGTAGTGGAGAACGAACTCACCGGCCGCAAGACCGGCGCGCATGGCGGCTCCCAGATCCTTCCGGCGCTGCGCGCGCTCCTCCATAGGGGCCGCGAAGCTGGCGAAAGCACCCCGGCTCGCCGTCTTGGCATGGTAGAGCGCCATGTCGGCGTTCCGCAGCAGGTCCTCCGAACTCGACCCGTCGGCCGGGAAGAGTGTGATCCCGATGCTCGTACCGCTGAAGATCTCGTGACCCTCGACCAGGAACGGCAGGGCCATGGTCTCGATCACCCGGGCAGCAAGCTCCTCGGCCGCGCGAACCCCGCTGACGACGGGAACCAGAACCGCGAACTCGTCGCCACCGAGGCGGGCAACCGTGTCCTGTTCGCGAATGAGATCACGGAGCCGGGCAGCCACCTGACGCAGGAGCGCGTCGCCGATGGGATGGCCCAGCGTGTCGTTAACATCCTTGAACCGGTCGAGATCGAGCAGAAACAAGGCACCTTGCCGGCGAAGCGCGCAGCTCGATTCGACAGCCGCGGTCAATCGCTCCTGTAGCAGCACGCGGTTGGGCAGGCCGGTCATAGCATCGTGGTGGGCCAGAAAGCGGACGCGGGCCTCCGCGGCGCGCTTTTCGCTGATGTCGGTGGCGAGGATCACGAATCCGACCTTCGCTTTGTCGGATGCGTGGATCTCGTCGACGCGCGTCCACAGGTGGAGACGCCGGCCGTCGGCGGCACTGACGGTGATCTCGCCGCGCCAGAACCCGTCGGCCAGAAGATGCCTTCGCATGCGGGCCGCTTGTCGGCGATCGTCGATGCGCGCCAGCAGGCTCCGCATCCTGACCGCTTCCAGGTTGCCCAGCCCGGCAAGCGCTCTGCAGGCCGCGTTCACGTAGATGGGCTCTCCGGAGCCGTCGGCGATGACGACAGCGTCAGCACTGCTGTCGAGAGCGGCCCGGATACGAAGACGCTCCTCGGCTGTCGTCCGCTCCTGCAACTTCCGCAGCTTGCCGACCTCGATCGACTGCTCCTTGAAGATCTGGAGGGCACGGGCGATGCCCCCGATCTCATCGGCTCGCTCACGCCCCGACACCTCGACATCCTGCTCACCACGGGCGAGGCGCGACACGACGCCCGCGATCTCGTTGAGCGGCTCGGTCACACGCCTGAACATCAGCCAGATGACCCCGATGACCAGGACTACCAGAGTCATCAGCACAGCACCTCGGGCGGCGAGGGTACTCCAAAGGGCCGCTTCGATCCGTTCCGTACCGAAGGCGAGCGACAATGTGCCAAGCGTACGGAGCTCGCCGCGATAGTCGTAGGTGATCGGCTGCTCGACGTGGATGTCACCCTGATCCGGGATGCCGCGCCGACGTTCGACCATCGTGTTGCCGTCCGGATCGACGATGGCCGCCGACTTGAGATCCGGGTCCCGAGTAAGGGCATCCACAAGGGCCGTGGTCTGGATCTCGTTGAAATCCCACATCGCCGCCGCGAGCGCTTCCGCCTGCACGCGGCCCAGCAATTGGCCGCGCTCGATCAGCGTCGCTCGTCCCTCCTGCCAAGCACGCTGCGCCTGCATCAGACCGTCGACGGTCAGCAGGAGGCCCACGAGAACGCTGACGATGACGAGAACCCGGGTGGCGAGACTGTGGCTGCGCTGCGGCTGCGCCCGGGTCGCGACGCCGATCCTTCGCGGAAGCAGATCGGCCACCGCTCTCATCTTGGGGCCGAGGCCTTGCCCTCAGTTCCAGTCGGCAAGGCCGTACCGCTCCAGAAGCGTGGCGAGCTGGCCGGACTGGCGAAGCTCGTCGAGGCCCCGATCCAGGATCTGCGCAAGTGTTCGCGCCATCGGATCGGCCGGCGAAAAGGCGATATAGATTGGGGAGTAGTGCCCGTCGGTGATCACCTCCAGGACATCGTCGAGGCCGAGTTGGTGAATGTTGTGACGCAGGACGTTGGCGTCGTCCGGAACCAGATCTACCCGACTGGCGGCAAGCTTTCTCAGATTGTCGGCGAGTGCTGTCGGACTGGAAACACTCGTGATGACCTCCGGGCGCCCGGTGTTCGACAGGATGTACGCGTCCAGCGCACCCTCGTCATAGGCGTAGCCGTCAATGACGGCCATCAGGCGTCGGTCGAAGCGCTCCGGATCGTTGAAGTCGAAATGCTCGCCTCGACGCACGGCCATGCCGAGTTCGCCGCTGCCGATCGGCTGGGAGAGCACGAAGTCCGGCACTTCCGTAGCAGCCGCACCGATCACCCCCGAATAGCGCCCGGCGCGTGTCTCCGCGATGCTTCGCGCCCAGGAAAGCAGAGCATAGTCGACCTCGAGCCCGGCCGCGCCGAAGACCGTGCGGGCGATCTCCACGGCATACCCCGGACGATCGGACGAGGGCTCGCAGTTTACCGGACAATAGGCGTCGGCGCGAAGCCTCACCGTCTCGACAGCGCCGGCCGTCGGGATTGCCGTGCCACCGAGCAGTGTCATCGTCGCCAGTCCGACCAGCACCTGGCAAAGGGCGGCAGGCCTCACCGGCTTCCTTCCCAATCCACGAGACCGTAATGGTCGAGAATGGTCGCCAGTCTGCCGGATCGGCGAAGTTCGGCCACGCCATCGTCCAGTGTGGCGGCGATCTTCGCCGAATCTGCGTTGGCCGGCGAAAAGGCGATGTAGAGCGGTACCGGATCCCCGTCGGTGATGACGGTGACGCGTTGATCCAAGCCGAGTTCCCGCAGGACGTGGCGCATGCGATTCTCGTTGTCGACGACGATGTCGACGCGGCCGGCCACGAGTTTGTGGAGATTGGTCGCTAAGGCGTCGTCACCCGAGGTGAGCTGGACACGGCTGCCGTCGCGCTCGTTCGAAGCGAGATATCGACCGATCTTGCCGGTGTAGTCGTAGCCGCGAATGGCACCGACCACGAAATCGTCGAACGGGTCGGGTGCGGATAGATCGAGCTTGGTGTCGTTCCGGACGGCGAGGGCGTCGACCGTGGTTCCCAACGGGTGCGGGAAGACGAAGTCGGGCGCCTCCTCGCGCGTCGCTCCGACGATGGCATCGATGTGCCCGCTGCGTGCCTCCTCGATGCTGCGAACCCAGTTCAGGGTCGCGTAGTCGACGCGGTAACCCGCGGCACCCAGGGCCTCGACGGCGATCTCGATCATGTAGCCCGGTGACGCGTCGCCGGGCGTGCAATTGAACGGGCACCACTCGTCTGCACGAAGCGTGACGACCCGCTCTCCGCTCTGCACTGACCCGGAGGCGAGCAGCATCGCAGCACAGAAGACGGAATTTACCAGCGAACGCATCACGCCCTCGTCGCATCACCACTGTCGGTAACTTTCGCCGAGGGACGTTAAGGGTCGCTTAACGCTGTCCGCGGCGTCAGGCGGCCTTCAGCGGCTTGTATCGAATCCGGTGAGGCTGATCGGCGTCGGTTCCCAGACGCCGATGCCGGTCGGCCTCGTAGTCCTGATAATTGCCCTCGAACCACGTCACCTGGCTGTCGCCTTCAAACGCCAGGATATGGGTACATATGCGGTCAAGAAACCAACGGTCGTGCGAGATGACCACCGCGCAGCCGGCAAAGTCCAAAAGTGCATCCTCCAGTGCGCGCAGGGTGTCGACGTCGAGATCGTTGGTCGGCTCGTCGAGCAGGATGACGTTGGCACCGGACTTCAACAGCTTCGCCATGTGGACGCGATTGCGCTCGCCGCCCGACAGCTGGCCGACCTTCTTCTGCTGGTCGCCACCCTTGAAGTTGAAGGCGGCGACGTAGGCCCGGCTCATCATCGAGCGCTTGCCGAGCTGGATCTGGTCGGCACCGCCGGTGATCTCCTCGAACACGGTCTTGCTCGCCTCCAGCGAGTCGCGGGACTGGTCGACGTAGCCGAGCTTCACGGTGTCACCGACGCGAATGGAGCCCGCATCAGGCTGGTCCTGGCCGGTGATCATGCGGAACAGCGTCGTCTTGCCGGCACCGTTGGGGCCGATCACGCCGACGATGCCGCCGGGCGGCAGGTTGAAGCTCAGGGACTCCATCAATAGGCGGTCGCCGAACGCCTTGCGCACATTGTCGGCCTCGATGACGAGCGAGCCGAGGCGCGGACCGGCCGGGATGATGATCTGGGCGCTGTCGGGTGCGCGCTCCTGAGCCTGCGCAAGAAGGTCCTCGTACGCCGAGACACGGGCTTTGGCCTTGGCCTGACGGGCCTTGGGCGAGGCGCCAATCCATTCCGCCTCGCGGGCCAGGGTCCGCTGACGCGCCTGCTCCTCGCGCTCCTCCTGCTCCAGTCGCTTGCGCTTCTGCTCGAGCCAGCCCGAGTAATTGCCCTCGTAGGGGATGCCGCGCCCCCGATCGAGCTCGAGGATCCAGCCGGCCACATTGTCCAGGAAATAGCGATCGTGGGTGATGGCGACGACGGTGCCCTTGTACTCCTTGAGGAACCGCTCCAGCCAGGCGACCGACTCCGCGTCCAGATGGTTGGTAGGCTCGTCGAGCAGCAGCATGTCCGGCTGGGACAGAAGCAGCCTGCAAAGCGCGACGCGGCGCCGCTCGCCGCCCGATAGAGTGTCGACGGCGGCGTCGCCCGGTGGGCAGCGGAGCGCGTCCATGGCGATGTCGACCGTGCGATGCAACTCCCACCCGTTGCAGGCGTCGATCTTCTCCTGCAACTCGCCCTGTTCGGCCATGAGCGCATTCATTTCGTCGTCGTCGACGACCTCGGCGAAGCGGGCGCTGATGACGTCGAACCTATCGAGCAGGTCCTTGGTCGCGGCCACACCTTCCAGCACGTTGCCCAGCACGTCCTTGCCCGGATCGAGCTGCGGCTCCTGCTGGAGGAAGCCGACCTTGACGCCGTCGGCCGCCCAGGCCTCGCCGCCGATGTCGTGATCGATACCCGCCATGATCCTCAACAGGGTCGACTTGCCGGCCCCATTGACGCCGAGCACGCCGATCTTCGCCCCCGGAAGGAAGGCCAGCGTGATGTTCTTCAAGATCTCCTTACCGCCGGGGAAGATCTTGGTGAGGTTGCGCATCACGTAGATGTATTGGTAAGCGGCCATCGCTGGTCGTCCTGCTGGGCGGAATGATCTTGGTCGGGTCGGCAGCCGCGTCGGCGACGGGCGAGCCGGAGCTAGCAGAACCCGGCCATGTTCACCACCTCGCTGCGCTGCGACGGAGACGAACGGACCTGGAAGCTCTGTTCCGGGTTGCTAAGGTGCTCTCGAGGCGCAGGACAACAATGCTGGCGGGAGGTCCCGCGGCTGGGAGCGGTCATGAACAAGCGGGTACTCGTCGTCGACGACGAACCGAACATCGTGATGTCGGTCGAGTTCCTGATGAAGCGGGCAGGCTTCGAGGTCGACGTCGCCCGCAACGGGCGCGAGGCGCTGGCTGCACTCGAAGGCGCGCCCCCCGACCTCATCCTGCTCGACGTCATGATGCCGGAGTTCGACGGCTACGAGGTCTGCGAGCGGATCCGCGCACGCCCTGACTGGAACGGCACCAAGATCATCATGCTGACCGCCCGTGGCCGCGAGGTGGAGAAGGAACGCGGCTTGGCACTCGGCGCGGACGCATACGTCACCAAGCCCTTCTCGACGCGTGACCTCGTCGAGCAGGTGAAGCAGATGCTGGGAGTGGCCTAGGACGTGACGCCGCGCCGTTACGACATCCGCCTCGCCGCCTTCCTGCTAGCGGTGTTGGCCCTCAACTTTCCTGTACTGGCGATCGTCGACTCCATCGAGGTCGGCGGGCGGCCCTCGACGCTCACCTATCTCTTCGCCGCATGGTTCGTCGTGATCGGCATCGGTGCCCTCGTGAACCTGCGGACGAAGGCCTGAGGTGTCGGCTTCGGGCCTCGTTCTGCTCGCGGCGGGCTATCTCGGCCTTCTGTTCGCGTTGGCGTCCTATGCCGACCGCCGTGCCGAACGCGGCCGCAGCCTGCTGCGCAGCCCGTACGTCTACACGCTGAGCCTCGGCGTCTACTGCAGCGCCTGGACGTTCTACGGCAGCGTTGGACTCGCGGCGAGCCAGGGCTTGGCCTTCCTGCCGGTGTATCTCGGGCCCACACTGGCAGCACTGCTGTTCGGCTTTCTTCTCACCAAGATGCTGAGGATCACCAAGGCCTACGGCATCACGTCGATCGCCGATTTCATCGCCGCTCGCTACGGCAAGAGTGGGCTTTTGGGCGGTCTCGTCACCCTCGTCGCCTTCGTCGCGGCCATCCCCTACATCGCTCTGCAGCTGAAGGCCGTGGCGAGTGCCGTGGCCGCCATCCTCGCCTCCGACGGTACCACCCTTCCCGAAGCGGGCGGAGCCGACATCGCGCTGATCGTCGCCCTGCTGCTGGCGGTGTTCAGCATCCTGTTCGGCACCCGCCACATCGATGCGACCGAGCATCACGAGGGCATGGTCTTCGCGGTGGCGTTCGAGAGCGTCGTGAAGCTCGTCTCATTCCTGCTCGTCGGAGCTGTCCTCGTGTTTGGCTCTTATGGCGGCCCGGATGCGATCATCCAGCGTGCGATCGAAGCCGGCGTGGCGCCTCCACTGACTGCCGCTCATGGCGGCATGTCCTACGCCGATTGGTTCTTGCTCACCGTGCTGTCAGGAATCGCCTTCCTGATGCTGCCGCGGCAGTTCCAGGTCGGCGTGATCGAGAACGTGGACGAGCGGCATTTGAGGACGGCGTCCTGGCTGCTGCCGCTCTATCTGTTCGCCATCAACCTCTTCGTCCTGCCGCTTGCACTGGCGGGCCGTCTTGCGGGTGTGGTCGACCGCGACCTTATCGTGCTCCAGTTGCCTTTGTCGGCCGGCCACGAGTGGCTGGCCATGATCGCCTTCCTCGGCGGGCTCTCCGCGGCTACGGCCATGATCATCGTGGCGACGGTGGCGCTGAGCACGATGATCTCGAACGAGCTCGTGATGCCGACCCTCCTACGTACGCCCCTGCTGCGGCATGGCGAGGGCCGGGATCTGTCGGGCGTCATCCTCTTCATCCGGCGGGCGACAATCCTGTTCGCGTTGATTCTGGGATATGCCTATTTCCGCATCATCGGCGGGCACTACGGTCTGGTCAGCATCGGCTTCATCGCCTTTACCGCGGTGGCGCAGTTCGCACCCCTCATCATCGCGGGGATGTACTGGCGACAGGCCAATCTCGTCGGCGCCATCCTGGGCCTCACGGGCGGTATCGCTGTCTGGGCCTACACCCTGGTTCTACCGACGATGGCGGACGCGGGCGTGTTCGACTCCAGCATCGCCTCGTCCGGGCCGTGGGGAATCGAACTGCTGCGTCCGACTGCACTGTTCGGCCTGGGCGGCCTCAATGTCGTCCCGCACTCAGTCCTGTGGAGCCTCGGCACCAACATTGTCCTCCTTGTCCTGGCGAGCCTGCTGGCCGGGCAGAGCAATGTGGAACGGATCCAGGCGCTGCTCTGGGTCGAGGTGTCCCATCAGCAGGGAATGACCCGACTCTGGCGCGGCGAGGCGAAGGTCGCAGCACTGCGCGAGCTGCTCGGTCGGTTCTTGGGTCCGCATCGCGCCGACGCGGTGTTCGCCATGGACGCCCGGCGGCGGGCCGCGGCCCTGTCCATGGATGCGACGGCCGACGCCCAGCTCGTCGAGTTGACCGAGCGTCAGCTGGCTCGGGCGATCGGTGCCGCTTCGGCGCGCGTCATGGTGGGGTCGGTGGTGCGTGGGGAGGTGATCGGTCCCGACGATCTGATGCAGATCATCGACGAGACCTCGGCGGTCATCCGCTACAGCCACGAACTCGAGACCAAATCGAGGGCGCTCGAGAATGCCACGTCGGAACTCCGCGAGGCCAACGAGCGACTGCGGCAGCTCGATCAGATGAAGGACGACTTCATCTCGACCGTCAGCCACGAGTTGCGCACCCCATTGACCTCGATCCGCTCGTTCTCGGAGATCCTCCTGGACGTGCCGGACCTGTCCGCCGGCGAGCGCGAGAAGTTCCTGCAGATCATCGTCAAGGAGTCGGAGCGGCTGACGCGTCTGATCAACGACGTCCTCGACGTCGCCAAGATCGAGTCGGGCAAGATGGAGTGGCACATCTCGGACTGTGATCTCCGCCAGATCCTGGAAGAGGCCATCCTGGCGACGGAGGGCATCCTCGCCGAGCGTAGGATCAAGCTGACGACGACGCTGGGCGTGGTCACTGCCCCCCTCGAAAGCGACCGGGACCGGCTGATGCAGGTCCTGATCAACCTCATCTCGAACGCATGCAAGTTCGCACCCGCCGAGCAGGGCGAGGTGCATATCGAGTTGCGGCTGCGCGACTCGTTCTACCTCGTGCGGATCGAGGACAACGGCCCCGGCGTGCCCGAGCCGTTCCGCGAGGCCGTGTTCGAGAAGTTTCGGCAGGTGTCCGGGAACGGGCTCAAGGACAAGCCGCAGGGCACAGGCCTCGGCCTCACCATATGTCGTCAGATCGTCGAGCGTTTCGGGGGCAGGATCTGGGTCGAGGATGCGGCGATCGGTGGTGCAGCCCTGTGCTTTGCCATCCCGGCCGTGGCAGCGGAGCGAATCGCCGCCTGATCCGCCTCAGGCCGGCGGTGACGTGGGCCAGGCGCCCGGCCCCTTGCCGGCAACGCGGCCCTGCATCTCGGTCAGCAGACCGTCGATGCCCTGCTTGCCGACGACTTCGTTCACCTCGGAGCGTTGCGTGACGACGAGGCTGATGCCCTCCGCAACGATGTCGATCAGCAGGTAGCCGCGCTCGCCCTTGCGGACCCGCCAGTCGACCTGGAACGGCTCCTCGCCCGGGAGCAGAAGCTTCGTCGACACCTTGGTGTCGCGCTCGTCGATCGGCGTGCTGCCGACGATCTGGAAGGTCTGGCCGCGGTAACGGCTCATGCGCTCCGCCATGGTGCGCATCACCAGCTTGTCGAACAGATCGATGAACTCGTGCTGTTGCTCGGGCGTGGCTCGGCGCCAGTGCTGGCCCATGACGAGGCGGCTGATCAGGTTCAGATCCGTCGACTGGTCCAGCAGCTTCTTCAGCGCCAGGAGCTTCTGCTGCTGGGACATCCCGCCGTCGCGCAGGATGCCGACCGTCTGGTCGCCGATCTCCTGGATGAACTGATCAGCCGATTGTGCGGCCACGGCGAATGCGGATGGGGCCAGCAGCATAAGTCCGGCGGCCGCCCCTGCGGCGACGAACTTCCGCCGATGCCACAGCGGCCTGCCCTCACTGTAGCGGTTCATAACTGTCATCCGGCTCGTTGAAGATATCCTCGTAGTCCTGCGATGTGGTGATGCCGCGCCCGTTGGCAATCTCGGCGGCCCGACTCTGCAGGTACACCGTCCGCACGGTAGCGTAGGGATCGATGCTGTTCTTCCGCAGGTCGTCGATCTGGTCGATCAGCGACTCGCGGGTGGAGATGATGCCCGCACCGTCGCGTCCGTAGCGCACGGCGGTGTCGATGCAGCAGGTGTTCAGCGGATCGAAGAAGAAATCGCCGACCCGTCCGCCGGCATCACGTACGGTCGACGGACCGAGAAGGGGCAGCATCAGGAACGGACCGGGTCCCGCACCCCAGACGCCGAAGGTCTGGCCCAGATCCTCTTCGTGGCGTGGCAGGTCGAGCTTGGAGGCCACGTCGAACAGTCCGCCGATGCCGAGCGTGCTGTTGATCAGAAAGCGTCCCAGGGTATCCAGCGCCCGCCCGGGCTCCCCCTGCAGCACGTCGTTTGCCAGCACGACCGGCGTGCTCAGATTGTTCAGGACGTTCGTCAGCGAGATCTTGAACTGGTCCGGCGCGGCGTACCGATACCCGCGAGCCACGGGCTCCAGCGCATACCGGTCCAGTGTGTCGTTGACCTTGAAGATCGCCCGGTTCACGGGCTCGAGAGGATCATTCACCTCCTGCGCGCGTGTTGGCCCAGCCAGCGCTTCGAGCGCGACCATCCCAGCGACTACGCATGTCGAGAGGCTAGGCATCCAGGCCAAGCCCTGCCGGTCTCTCACTGGTGCTTGGCTCCCGTCCAACTGCGCCGCCGTAAGGCAACTTGCGCAACTTCGTTCTAGTGGCAGGCGGCGGGCCGTGCAAGGCGGGCAATGGCGATCGGTGTTTGACATGCGGATATAAAGACATTTAGATATCCTGAGTTGCCGAGGGACGGATGGCCGACACTCAGGATCTCGATGCTCTGTTGGGTGCCCTGCGTGCAGCAGCCGATCATTCGCGGCTGCGGTTGCTGGCGGTGTGCTCCCAGGGCGAATGGACCGTGAGCGAGCTCGTCCAAGTGCTGGGTCAAAGCCAGCCGCGCATCTCCCGCCATCTAAAGATCCTCGCCGAGGCCGGTCTGCTCGACCGCTTTCCGGAGGGCAGCTGGGTCTTTTACCGCCGTGCTCAGGGCGGAGACGGGTCACGTCTGGCGCGTAGCCTCTGCCGGCTCCTGCCGCCCGACGATCCTGTGCTGGAGCGCGACCGCCGACGCCTCGATGCTGTCCGCGAGACGCGGCGACGTCAGGCCGAGCGCTACTTCGCGGCACGCGCCGAAGGCTGGGATGCCGACACCGACCCGCAGGTCGATCGCAGCGACGTCGAGACGGCTTTGCGTGAGCTGTTCTTGCGCGAGCGGCCGAGCAGCCTGCTCGACGTCGGCACGGGGACGGGGCGTGTGCTGGCGGTGCTGGCCGGCCAGATCGGCTTTGGCCTCGGCATCGATCTGAGCCACGAGATGCTGGCCGTGGCTCGCGCCAACCTGGATCGGCGCGAGGCGCGGAACTGCCAGGTCCGACACGGCGACATGTACCAGCTGCCGGTCGACGACCAGTCCTTCGACGCCGTGACCCTGCATCAGGTCCTGCACTTCGCCGACGATCCCGCGGCAGCATTGGCGGAAGCGGCGAGGGCGCTGGTGCCGGGCGGTCGCCTCGTCGTGGTCGACCTCGCCCATCACGACGCGGAATGGCTGCGGAGTGAACGGCAGCATCGTCGCCTGGGCTTCACGGAAGCCGAGATGTCCGCCTGGTTTGCCGGCCTCGGCCTCGGCCAGGAGCCGGCCCGGCGTTTCGAGAGCAACGAAACGACCATCGTCGTCTGGACGGCGCGCAAGCCACGCGACCTGCTGTCGGACCACCCGAGTTATCTGCGGAGGAACGCTGCATGAGCAGCAACGGCCACGACCATCGCGCTGCCCACACCGCCGCCTGGTTCGGGGCGGCGATGCCGGCGCTCGACATGTCGATCGAGATCTTCCCGGCGCGCACGCCGGAGGCCGAGGCCCGCCTGTGGCGCAACATCGAGCTGTTCGCGGCCGCGCAGCCGCGCTTCATCTCGGTCACCTGCGGTGCCGGCGGCACAGGTGCGGCCGAGACATTCCCCTTGGTCACGGCGGTCCAGGATCGCTTCAAGATCCCCGTCGCAGCGCATCTGACCTGCGCCTACGCGCCGCGCCAGACGATCGATGCGCTGGCCCACCGGTATTGGGAAGCAGGCGTGCGCCGGATCGTGGCCCTGCGCGGCGACGCCCCCAAGGGCAGCGACGGTTATCGGCCCGGCGACGGCAGCTATGCCTACGCCGCCGACCTCGTTGCCGGTCTGAAGCGTGTTGGCGACTTCGACATCAGCGTCGCCTGCTACCCAGAGGTGCACCCCGAGGCGGCGAGCGCTCTGGCCGACCTCGACAACCTGAAGCGCAAGGTGGACGCAGGCGCCAATCGGGTCGTCACCCAATACTGCTTTGACACGGATCGCATCCTGCGTTTTCGCGATGCCCTGGATGTCGCCGGGATCGACACCGAATTCGTTCCCGGCGTCATGCCGATCCACGCCTTCAGCCAGATCAAGCGCTTCTCCGCCGGTTGCGGTGCCTCCATCCCCGATTGGCTGGCACAGCTCTTCGATTGCGTCGACGAGACCTCGCAGCTGCACGCCATGCTCGCCACCAGCGTCGCGGTGGAGCAGTGCCGCCGGCTGGCGGCCGAGGGCATCGAGCACTTCCACCTCTACGCGCTGAACCGCGCCGAGTTGCCGCTCGCTCTCGTAAGGCTGCTGGGCGTCGCGCACCCGGTGATGGCCGCTGCCTAGGATGACCGATCTTCTGGAGTTGGCACGCGACCGCGTGCTGCTGTTCGACGGCGCCATGGGATCGCAGATCCAGGCGGCCAATCTGACACTCGAGGACTTTGCCGGTCAGGAGAACTGCTCGGAAATCCTCAATCTCTCGCGGCCCGATCTCATCCGCGGCATCCACGCGGGCTATCTGAACGCCGGGGCGGACCTCGTCGAGACCAACAGCTTCGGTGGCTCGCCCATCACGCTCGGCGAGTTCGGGCTCTCCGATCGCGCCTTCGAGATCAACAAGCGGGCCGGTGAGCTCGCGCGCGAGGCGATCGAGGCGCTGCCCAAGCGCGAGCGGCCCCGGTTCGTGGTCGGCTCGATCGGCCCCGGCACCCGCCTGCCGTCGCTGGGACATGTCGGCTACGCCGAACTCGAGGATGCCTACGCCGTTCAGGTCGAGGGCCTCCTCGCCGGCACCGCCGACGCGCTGCTGATCGAGACCTGCCAGGACCCCCTGCAGATCAAAGCCGCCATCAACGGTGCCCGCCGGATCTTCGCCTCGGGTGGTCGCACGGTCCCCCTCTTCGTGCAGGTCACGATCGAGACCACGGGTACCATGCTCGTCGGCACCGACATCGGGGCTGCCGGCGTCATCGTGGATGCCATGGACGTGCCGGTGCTGGGCCTCAACTGCGCCACGGGGCCGAAGGAGATGGCGGAGCATGTCCGCCATATCGGCCAGACCTGGCGGGGCCTCATCTCGGTGCAGCCGAATGCCGGCCTGCCCGAGCTGCGCTGCGGCCACACGCACTATCCGCTGACGGCGGAAGAGCTCGCGAAGTGGGTCGAGCGCTTCGTGCGCGAGGACGGCATCAACTTCGTCGGCGGCTGCTGCGGCACGACGGGCGAGCACATCGCGGCCCTCGACGCCATGCTCCGTCGGGTCGCCGAGAGCGGTGACCGGCCACGCCCGTTCGCCCGGACTGCGGCGCCGACCCCCTCCATCGCGTCGCTGTTCTCGGCCCAGCCGCTGCGCCAGGAGAACGCCTATCTGGCGATCGGCGAGCGCTGCAACGCCAACGGGTCCAAGAAATTCCGCGAGCTGCAGGAGGCCGGCGACTGGGACGGCTGCGTCGCCATGGGCAAGGAGCAGGTGCGCGAGGGCGCCCATGCCCTCGACATCTGCACCGCCTTCGTCGGCCGCGACGAGACCGCCGAGATGCGCGAGGTCGTCTCGCGCATGCGCGGGCAGATCGACAGCCCGCTCGTCATCGACTCGACCGAACTCGGCGTCCTGCGCGACGCGCTGGCCCTATACGGCGGCAAGGCACTGATCAACTCGATCAATTTCGAGGACGGCGAGGCACCCGCGGTCGCCCGGATGGAGCTGGCGCGGAAGTTCGGCGCCGGCGTCATCGCCCTGACGATCGACGAGGTCGGGATGGCGAAGACCGCGGAGGACAAGGTCCGCATCGTCCGCCGGCTGGTCGAGTTCGCCTGCGGCCGCTTCGGGCTGCCGCCGTCCGATCTCCTGATCGATCCGCTGACCTTCACCATCTGCACCGGCAACGAGGACGACCGGAAGCTCGCACTGTGGACGCTGGACGCCATCGAGGCGATCCGCGCCGAGTTCCCCGACATCCAGCTGCTGCTGGGCCTGTCGAACGTCTCCTTCGGGCTCAATCCCGCGGCACGCCACGTGCTGAACTCGGTGATGCTCGATCACGCCATGCGGCGCGGGCTGACCAGCGCCATCGCCCATCCCTCGAAGATCATGCCGCTGCACAAGATCCCGGAGGAGGAGGTCAGGGTCGCCGAGGACCTGATCTTCGACCGGCGCCGTGATGGCTACGACCCGCTGCAGGCGTTCATCGCCCTCTTCGCCGACCGCAAGGCCGAGGCCGGCGCCGGCCGCGTGCGGCCGGAGACCGTCGAGGAGCGCCTCAAGCTGCGCATCGTCGACGGCGACAAGCAGGGGCTCGAGGCCGATCTCGACACCGCCCTCGCGAGCTATCCGCCGCTCTCCATCATCAACGACATCCTGCTCGACGGCATGAAGGTCGTCGGCGATCTGTTCGGCGCCGGCAAGATGCAGCTGCCCTTCGTGCTGCAGTCGGCGGAGACGATGAAGGCCGCTGTCGCCTACCTCGAACCCCTCATGGAACGTGAGGAGGGTGCCCAGAAGGGGACCATCGTCCTCGCCACGGTGAAGGGGGACGTCCACGACATCGGCAAGAACCTCGTCGACATCATCCTGACGAACAACGGTTACCGGGTCGTCAATCTCGGCATCAAGCAGCCGCTGAATTCCATCCTGGAGGCGGCCGAGTCGAACAAGGCCGACGCGATCGGCATGTCGGGACTCCTGGTGAAGTCCACCGTCATCATGCGCGAGAACCTCAAGGAGATGGCCCGGCTCGGCATCCGCACGCCGGTGCTCCTCGGCGGTGCCGCCCTCACCCGCGCCTATGTCGAGGAGGATTGCTGGCGGGCCTACGGCGAGGGGCCGGTCGCCTATGCGCGCGACGCCTTCGACGGCCTGATGCTGATGGAGAAGGCCGCCACCGGTGCCTACGGGGCCTACGTCGCCGAGCGTACCGTCAAGGCTTCCTCACGCAGCAGCAAGAAGCCGCGCACGCTGGAGGCCATGGAAGCACCGGCAACGGCGGTGCTGCGGCCAGTCGACCTCGAGGAGATCAAGCTCCGCCGGCAGGAACTCGCCCAGGCCGTCGAGATCCCGGCACCTCCGTTCTGGGGCCCCCGCATCCTGGAGCGCGTCCCGGTCAAGGCGCTGCTGCCCTATCTCAATGAACAGATGCTGTTCCAGTTTCACTGGGGCTACGAGAAGCAGGGTCGCCGTCTCGAAGAGTTTTTGAGCTGGGCACAGAAGGAACTGCGACCGGTGCTGGCCGATCTCGTGGCGGCCGCCGATGCCGAGAACATCTTCCTGCCGCAGGCCGCCTTCGGTTACTGGAAGGCTGCCAGCGAAGGCAACGACATCGTGCTGTTCGACGAGACCGACACGAAGGAGGTCGCCCGCTTCAGGCTGCCGCGGCAGCAAAAGGAGGGTGGTCTCTGCATCGCCGACTTCCTCCGCGACATCGGCTCGGGCGAGCGCGACGTTCTGGGGCTGCAGGTGGTCACCGTCGGCCAGCGTGCCTCGGAGGTCGCGCGCGAGTGGTTCGCGGCGAACCGCTATCAGGATTATGTCCGCCTGCACGGCCTCGGCGTCGAGCTGGCCGAGGCGCTGGCGGAATATGTGCACGCGAAGATCCGCGCCGATCTCGGCTTCGGCCATCAGGACAGCCGCAACATGCGCGATCTGCTGAAGCAGGGCTATCGCGGCAGCCGGTACAGCTTCGGCTACCCGGCCTGTCCGAACCTCGCCGACCAGGGAGCCCTGCTCGATCTCCTCGGCGCATCCTCTATCGGGATCGAGCTGGGCGAGGAGGATCAGCTCTGGCCCGAGCAGAGCACCTCAGCCTTCGTGCTCCATCATCCGCAGGCTCGCTACTTCGTCGTCTGAGCCCGGCAGGGCGCCGGCCGGGCACCAGAGACCTCGTCCGGGGGCATAGGGCCGTGCCGCGACCCTGCCCGTCGGGCACACCTCGCTGCAGGCGCCGAAGCGTCCGCTGCCGTCGGGCCTCAGAGCCGAGCACCAGGCGCCCGGTGCCGCGGCGACGGCGTGGAACGCGATGACGTCGATAGGGTAGGGGCCCTTGGCGTGTGCCGGTCCCACCTGACCCGCCAGTGCCAACGCCAGGGCGAGGCCGGCGATCGTCGTGATGCGCATGCGCAGGCTCCCTTCTGCGCGCACCTTGGCCGAAGACTCGTTTACGGACTGTGGCGAACTTCACATTGAGTGTGAAACCTTTGCGAAACCCTGTCCTTGTCCTGGTGTCTGTGATTCTGTTCCGGTGTCGGACTGGTGGAGGTGGGGATGCGGCGGGAGCTGGGGCAGCTGAGCCTGGCGGATGGTCTGGTGGCGCAGGTGGGGCGGAACGGGACGCTGGAGCGGATCCGGGAGCTGGTGGACTGGACCGCGTTCGCCGGGCTGCTGGGCGGGATCTATGCCGCACCGATGGGACGGCCGTCCGACGGCCCGCTGCCGCTGCTGAAATGCCTGCTGCTGCAGCAATGGTACCGGCTGTCCGATCCCGGGCTGGAGGAGGCGCTGGCCGACCGGCTGAGCTTCCGTCGCTTCGTCGGGCTGGCACTGGCCGATCCGGTGCCGGACCACTCGACCCTGTCGCGTTTCCGGGCCGAGCTGGTGAAACACGGCCTCGCCGAGCGGCTGCTGGCCGAGCTGAACCGGCAGCTCGACGCCAGGGGCCTGATGCTGAAGGAGGGGACGCTGGTCGACGCGACGCTGGTGGCGGCCGACGCGAAGCGGCCGGGCAAGGGCGCACCGGTCGCCAGCGGCAGCGATCCGGATGCCCGCTGGGTGGTCCAGCGCAACAAGGCAACCTTCGGCTACAAGGCGCATCTGGCCGTCGACCAGGGCCGCTCACGTGGCCGGCTCGGTCTGGTCCGGCAGGCGCTGCTGACCGGTGCCAACGTCTCCGAACACACCACCGCCCCCGATCTGGTCCAGGGTGACGAGGGCGTCTTCTACGGCGACGCGGGCTACGACAGCCGGGCCCTGCGCCGGCAGCTGCGGCGGACCGGGGTCGGCGACGGCATCGTCCATGCCGCGCGCCACCACCTGCCGCTCACCGATGCCCAACGTCAGCGCAACCGCCGCCTGCAGCCGCTCCGTGCCGAGGTCGAGCGCACCTTCGCCGTGATGAAGCGGCTCTACGGCTATGCCCGCGTCCGCTACCGATCCCTCGCCCGCAACCGCCTCCAGCTCAACCTGCTCTGCCTCGCCATCAACCTCCGCCGTGCCCTCGCACTCGCCGCCTGAGCGCAGCCGAGCCTCGACCCGGGGCCGACCCCGGCGACGTCCCTGAGCAACGTCGCCATCCGCCGCTCCCGCCACACATCCAACCAGACCCAATCACCCCACAGCCGACATTCCTACGAGTTACTCAAAAGTCTCAGTGTTATAGGGTTGAATTCCTACAACCCTTGGGTTATACGATGCTCCCCTCTAGCATCGGAACAGCCCGTTGCGACCCGACCTGCTGCACGTCGTCACCTGCATCTCGAATCCGGTCCGCTATCGCAGCCGCTGGAGCCTGTACCGGCGCTTCGCCGACGACATGGAGCGGGCTGGGGTTCGCCTCCTGACCGTGGAGCTGGCCTATGGCGAGCGGCCGTTCGAGGTGACCCGAGCGGGCGATCCGGCCCATGTCCAGCTGAGGACACGCTCGGAGATCTGGTCGAAGGAGAACCTGCTCAACATCGGCATCGCGCATCTGCCCTCGGACTGGAAGTACGTGGCGTGGGTCGACGCGGACATTTGTTTCCAGAACCCGGACTGGGCGGCCGAGGCGGTCGAGCGGCTGCAGCTCTTTTCCGTCGTGCAGCTCTTCAGCCACGCGCACGATCTCGACCCCGAGCATCAGGTTCTTGACGGGCGGCCGCCCAAGACAGGCTTCATGCATGCGTGGTGGCACGGCCTGCCGGCATCTAAGTCCTACGACGACGGCAATTGGCACCCTGGCTACGCGTGGGCGATCCGCCGCGACGCCTATGTCGCCCTGGGGGGGCTCATGGACTTCTGCGTGCTGGGCTCGGCTGACCGGCACATGGCGATGGCGCTGGTCGGCAAGGCCGCCCTCTCGGTCAACCGTCAGGTCTCACCGGCCTACAAGAGGAAGGTCCTGGCGTGGCAGGAAAGGGCGCGGGCGCATATCCGCCGCAACGTCAACTACGTTCCCGGTCTGATCACACATAACTGGCACGGCAAGAAACGGGATCGGCGCTACGTCGAACGCTGGAGCATCCTGGCAAAGTGGGGCTTTGACCCGGACCTCGACCTGGTCCGGGACTGGTCCCAGCACGGTCTCCTCGAGCTCACGCCGAGGAGCGAAGGACTACGCGACGACATCCGGCGCTACCTCCGGGCGCGCAACGAAGACAGCATCGACGTCTGCTGAGACGATCGGTCGTTGACGCGCTTTGGCATCAAGCGGCATGGTGGGACGAATAAGTACAATTGTCTCTCCCTCAGCAGAAACCAGGGAGACTGAACGGTGCTTAAGCGAATTCTAACTTTTTCTGCGGTGGCCTTTCTCGCGGTGGTGGGCATTGCGCGTGCAGACGCGGTCGACGACCAGGTCACCGCGGCCTATGCGGCCTGGAACGAGGCGTTCAACAAGGGCGATCCGGCGGCGATTGCCGCGTTCTACGCCGATGACGCCAAGTTCCTGCCGCCCGATCACGTGGTCTATGACGGGCCGGCCGGGGTACAGAAGTTCTTCACGGGCCTGCTCGGCAACGGTGTCAACTCGCACGGGCTCGAACTGATCGAATCCGACGCCAGCGGCGATCTCATCGTCGCGGTCGCCAAATGGTCGGCGAAGGGTAAGGACGCCAGCGGTGCGGACGCTGCCTTCGGTGGCATCGCCACGCACGTGTTCGAGAAGCAGGCGGACGGCAGTTACAAGCTGATCTACCATACCTTTAACTGAGGTCCTCTTTGCTGTTAGCCTCCCTGCCAGCAACGGGGCGGGGAGGCCGACAGTGGAAGAGGCGCAGCAGTTCAACGGCAAGATCGCCGTCGTCACAGGCTCGACGCAAGGTCTTGGCGAAGCCGTAGCGCGTCTTCTGGTCGCCCGCGGGCTCGACGGCCTCGTCATCACCGGCCGCGACACGTCGCGTGGTGAAGCCGTCGCCGCCGACCTGCGCCGGCACGGCGCCGAAACCGTGTTCGTTCCGGCCGAGTTGAACGACCTCGATCAGGTCCGCAGCATCATGGCCGAGTGCGACGAGGCGTTCGGCCGTGTCGACTGCCTCGTCAATGCGGCCGCACTGACGGACCGTGGCACGATTCTGGATACCTGCCCCGACCTGTTCGACCGAATGTTCGCAATCAACGTGCGGGCCCCCTTCTTCCTGATGCAGGACGCCGCCCGGATGATGCGCCGCGAGGGGATCGCCGGTACCGTCGTCAACATCCTCTCGACGTCGAGCTATGGCGGGCAACCCTTTCTGACGGCCTATTCGGCGAGCAAGGGTGCTCTCGGCATTCTGACCCGCAACGTCGCTTACGCGCTCATGCGCGACCGGATCCGTGTCAACGGCCTGAACATCGGCTGGATGGAGACGCCGGGCGAGCACGCAATCCAGAAGCGCGCGCACGACGCTCCGCCCGACTGGGTGGAGCGCGCGGGCGGCAATCTGCCGACCGGGCGGCTGCTGCAGCCCCAGGAAGTGGCGCGAGCCGTGGCATACCTCCTCGCGGAGGAGAGCCACCCGATGAGCGGGGCGTGTGTCGATTTCGACCAGTCGGTGCAGGGTGCGGGCGATCCGCCGCGGCCGATGGAGCGGCTCAAGGATCCGGCCTGACGAGCCGGGTCAGATGATGTTCCGCTCGACCACGAGCCGGCCGGTCCGGAAGCGGTCGAAGGCGAGATCCGACAGGTCGAGCGTCCGGTAGGCACCGTCGACGATCAGTTCGGCGATGCCGCGGCCCACGGCCGGTGACTGTTGGATGCCGTGGCCGGAAAAGCCGTTGGCGAAGTAGAGCCCGCCGATCTCGGGATGCGGCCCCACGATCCCGTTCTGGTCGAGCGTGTTGTACTCGTAGTAGCCGGCCCACGAGCCCTGGACCCGCAGACGCTCGAATGCGGGAATGCGTGCGGCGAGCCTTGGCCAGATGAACTCCCCGAACAGATCGTGCTCGGGCTCCAGCGGCAGGTCATCCTCGTCCGGCCCGAGCGGCGGCGCGCCGGAGAGATAGCCGCGGCCGTCGGGACGCATCCAGAACCCCGAGGGGTCGATGACCAGGGGTGCGTCCTCGAGACCGGCGTCGCTCGACAGGACGAACACCGTACGCCGGCGCGCGCGGACGGGCAGGTCGACGTCGAAGAAGGCTGCCACCTTCGCGGCCCAGGGGCCGCCGGCGTTCACGACCACGTCGCAGGTGAGTTCGCTTCCGTCGTCGAGGCGGACCGAGCGCACCCTGCCGTCGGCCATCGATGCGCTGATGGCTTCGGCGTTCACGTAACGGGCTCCCTGTGCCGCCGCCCTGGCGCGGAAGGCCCGCAGTAGAGCGTAGCCGTCGAACCAGCCCTCGCCGGAGACACCGATCGAGGCCAGGGCCAGGTCGTCGAGCGCTAGCCAAGGATAGCGTCCCGCCAAGTCGTCCAGGCCCAGCAGGGCCACGTCGACGCCGAGCCGGATCTGGCGCTCGTGATTGGCCTCCAGCACCCCCTTGCCGGCAGCGGTCGCGAGGAACAGGTAGCCCGGTTCGCGAAGGTGGATGTCGGGTGCGTGGCCGTCGACCTGGAGATGCTGGCCGACGTTCCGCATGAACTCGATCCCGAAAAGCCCGATGCGAATATTGACGTCGCTCGAGAACTGCTGCCGGATCGACGAGCCGGAAAGCGCCGAGGAGGCGCGGGAATAGGTCGGGTCGCGCTCGATGACGACGACCTCGCCGTCGAATGCCGGCTCGGCCGTCAGCCAGTACGCGATGGAACTGCCCATCGCCCCGCCACCGACGATCACGACCCGACGACGTTCTCTGCTCATCGTATGCGGCTTTACTGCTGGCTGCAGGACGTCCGATCAGGTGAGGGCTGTTGGCTTGGGTCCGCCCGTCGCCCAATCCAGCAACTCTACCGTGTGGACGATCGGAATCGACGTGCCTGATGCGATCTGTGTGATGCAGCCGACATTACCCGCGGCGATGGCGTCGGGGCGAACCGACTCGATGTTGGCCACTTTCCGGTCGCGCAGACGAGAAGCGATCTCCGGCTGGAGCATGTTGTAGGTGCCAGCCGAGCCGCAGCAGAGGTGCCCTTCCGGCACGTCCTTCACCGTGAACCCGGCCTGGGCCAGCAGCCGCTTCGGCAACGTGGTGATGCGCTGCCCGTGCTGCATAGAGCAGGCGGAATGGTAGGCGACGACCAAGTCCGTATCGGTGACGGCAGGTGCGAGGCCCAGCCCATCCATAACCTCGGTCACGTCCTTCGCCAGCGAGGCGACCCGGGTGGCCTTCTCGGCGTAGGCCGGATCCTCGCGGAGCATGAAGCCGTAGTCCTTGACCGTCGTGCCGCAACCCGAGGTGTTGATCACGATCGCATCGAGGCCGCCGCGGTCGAGCTCGGCGGTCCAGGCATCGATGTTGGCGCGGGCCGAGGCCAATGCATGGTCGTCCTTGCCCATGTGATGGGTCAGGGCACCGCAGCAGCCGGCACCCTTGGCGACGACCAGCTCGACTCCGTGACGGTTCAGCAGGCGGACCGTGGCATCGTTGATCGAGGGGGCGATGACCTGTTGGGCGCAGCCGGCGAGCAGCGCCACGCGCGCGCGGCGCTCGCCGACCGCGGGGAATGTCCGGGCGCGTCCACTGTCCGAAGCCGGTGGCACCCTGGCCGGCGCGAGCGCCAGCATCGAGCGTAGCCGGTCGGGCAGAAACCCCGCGAAGGGTCGTCCGAGCCACGCTGCCCACAAGGCAAGACGAAAGCGTCCGGGGTAGGGCAGGACGGCGGCCAGCAGGGAGCGCACAAGCCGATCCGGCAGCGGCCGCTCGTAGGTGGCCTCGATATGCCGCCGGGCATGATCGACGAGGTGCATGTAGTTCACGCCCGAGGGACACGTCGTCATGCAGGACAGGCAGGAGAGGCACCTGTCGACGTGCTTCACGATCTGCGGCGTCGCCGGCTTGCCGCCCTCCAGCATCTGCTTGATGAGGTAGATCCGTCCGCGCGGCGAATCGAGCTCGTCGCCGAGCAAAACGTAGGTCGGACAGGTCGCGGTGCAGAAGCCGCAGTGGACACACTTGCGCAGGATCGCCTCGGAGGCGGCGATGTCGGGGTCTGCGAGCTGCTTCTCGCTGAAGCTCGTCTGCATCGATGTCCTTCAGGGTACCCGGTCGACCAGGATGGCGCGGAAGTCATTCACATTGGTGAGCGTCGGTCCGGTGACGACCTGATCGCCCAACCGCTCGAAATAGGTGTGGGCATCGTTGTCGTCGAGCATCCGACGGGCGCTCATTCCCAAAGTGGCGCCTCGGGCCAGCGTGTCAGGACGGACAATCGCCCCGGCGACCTCCTCCGCTCCGTCGATGCCGTCGGTGTCGCCGGCCACGGCCCAGATGCCCTGGGCACCCTGCAGCGCCACGGCAAGCCCCAGGAGGAACTCGACGTTGCGGCCGCCGCGGCCGTTGCCGCGGACGGTGACGGTGGTCTCGCCGCCGGAGAGCAAAACGCAGGGAGGTTCCGCAGGCTGACCATGGCGTCGAACCTGCATCGCGATGCCGGCCATCACCCGGGCCACCTCGCGCGCTTCCCCCTCGATCGCGTCGCCCAGGATCAACGGCGTGATGCCGGCCTCGCGCACCCGGCTCGCCGCCGCCTCGAGGGAGAGTTGCGGGGTGGCGATGAGGGTCAGCTCGTTGCGAGCGAACCTCGGATCGCCCGGCTTCGGCGTTTCGGCGGCCTCGGTCGTCAAGTGCCGACGTACCCGGTCGGGTACCTCCAGACGGTAGCACTCGACGATGGCCAGGGCATCGGCGGCCGTGGTCGAGTCGGCAAGCGTCGGGCCCGAGGCGATGGCGGCCGGATCGTCTCCTGGAATGTCGGAGATGAGAAGACTTACGACGCGTGCAGGGGCCGCCGCTGCAGCCAGCCGTCCGCCCTTGATGCCGGAGAGGTGCTTACGGACACAGTTCATCTCCTCGATGCCCGCACCAGACCGCAGCAGGGCACGATTGACGGCCTGCTTGTCCTCCAGCGTGAGGCCCGGTCCCGGGAGGACGAGGAGCGCCGAGCCGCCGCCCGAGATCAAGGCGACGACGAGATCGTCGGGTCCGAGGCCGCGGACGCGCTCCAGGATGCGCTCGGCCGCGCGTCGCCCTGCCGCGTCGGGCACCGGATGGGCGGCCTCGACGATCTCGATGCGCTCGCAGGGAACGGCGTGACCGTAGCGGGTGACGACGAGGCCTTCGACGGGACCGGGCCAGGCGCACTCGAAGGCCTGCGCCATGGCGGCAGAACCCTTGCCGGCGCCGACCACGATCGTTCGGCCGCGAGGGCGGGGTGGCAGGTTGCGTCCGATGAGATGGGCCGGATCGGCCGACTCGACGGCGGCGGCGAACAGAGCGCGCAGGAGGGCTTCGGGATCGTTCATTCTTCTGTTCCCACCGGGCCTCCCAGACATCGTCCGCTCTCAATTCCAGGACCAGCGAAACCGTCGCGGCATCCTACCATCGATCTGTCACGCGGCTGTCCTACCCCAGAGTGCGGCACTGCAGCACGAAGCCGTGCGCGCATGCTGCAGGTGCGATATGAACGTGCCCGTCGCAGCAGGAAGGTCTGTTCCGATGATGCTCGATCCGCTCTCGGCCTACATGGTCGACGCCGTCCAGCGCAACATCCTGTTCCTGGACGTCCTCCGCCGGCGCGGCAATCAGTACCGGGAATACACGGCCGAGATCCGCCCGAACGTGCTGGAGTTCAGCTTCGAGATCGTAATGGACGGTCGGAAACTGCCTCGGCCGGCAAACTATTGGCTGGCGCGGATCAAGGATCCCAGCACCGGTACGACCCCCACCAAGCGTCCCGTCATCGTCGTCGATCCGCGCGCGGGTCACGGCCCGGGCATCGGGGGCTTCAAGCCGGACAGCGAGATCGGGATGTCGCTGAAGGCCGGCCACCCCGTCTATTTCGTCGGTTTCCTTCCGGAGCCATGTCCTGGCCAGACCATCGAGGACGTGATGCAGGCGGAGGCCGCCTTCATCGAGAGGGTCGTGGCGCTGCATCCCGATGCCGAGGGCAAGCCGATCGTGATCGGCAACTGCCAGGCCGGCTGGGTGGTGATGATGCTGGCGGCCGCCAAACCCGAGCTGATCGGACCCGTCATCGTGGCCGGCGCGCCCCTGTCCTACTGGGCGGGCGTGCACGGCAAGAACCCGATGCGGTACACCGGAGGCCTGCTCGGCGGCAGCTGGCTGACCGCCCTCACCAGCGATCTCGGCGACGGGATCTTCGACGGCTCGTGGCTGGTCTCGAACTTCGAGAAGCTCAATCCCTCCAACACGCTGTGGAGCAAGCAGTACAATCTCTGGGCCAACATCGACTCCGAGGGTGAGCGCTACCTCGCCTTCGAAAAATGGTGGAATGCTCACGTCGAGCTCACCGCCGCCGAGATGCAGTGGATCGTCGACAACCTGTTCGTCGGCAACAGGCTGAGCGCTGGCGAGATCATGACGAGCGATGGCGTGCGCCTCGATCTGCGGAACGTGCGCGGCCCCGTCATCTGCTTCTGCTCACAAGGCGACAACATCACTCCGCCACAGCAGGCATTGGGCTGGATCCTCGACTGCTACGACGACGTGGACGACATCAGGGCACATGGCCAGACGATCGTCTACTCGATCCACGAGAACATCGGCCATCTCGGCATCTTTGTCTCGACCGCGGTGGCAAAGAAGGAACATGCCGAGTTCACGAGCAACATCGACCTCATCGACTGCCTGCCGCCCGGTCTGTACGAGGCGGTGATTACGCCGAAGTCCGAGCATAAGAACAATTTGGACCTCGCGCCCGGCGACTTCGTCATGCGGATCGAGGCCCGCGACCTCGACCATATCCGAGCGCTGGGCGGCAACGACATCGCCGATGAGCGCCGCTTCGCGACGGCCGCACGCCTGTCCGACATCAATCTAGGTCTTTACCGAACCTTCGTGCAGCCCTGGCTCAGGGCGATGGTAACGTCGCAGACGGCCGAGACACTGCGGAGGCTGCGCTGGGCACGGTTCGAACATGAGGTCTTCTCGGACGCGAACCCGTTCATGAAGTACGTCGGCGAACTGGCGGGCTGGGTTCGTGCCAATCGTATGCCGGTCGACAAGGAGAATCCTCTGGTGGCGGCGCAGGAGCGGTTCTCCGAGCGTGTCGTCAAAGCGCTCGACGACTACCGCGACCGGCGCGACGAGGCCGACGAGGCGAATTTTCTCCAACTCTATGCCACGCCTGCCCTGCAGGCGATGGTCGGCCTGAAGGGCTCGACCGACGGCGTGCGGCCGCGGTTCGGTACCGACCCGGATCATGTCGAGTTCGTGCAGCACAAGATCGCCGAATTAAAGGCCAGCATGGCCGAAGGCGGACCCCGTGCCGCCGCCCTGCGGGCGATGCTCTATGTCCGCATGGGCGACGGCTTCGTCGACGAGCGCGATTTCAACATGCTGCAGCAGATTAGGCGGGAGCATGCTCCCGACATCGGGCTGATGCCGTTCAAGCAGATGCTGCGGGGGCAGTTCGCGCGCCTCGTCGTCGACGCCGAAGCGGCCGTCGATGCGCTTCCGCATCTGATGCGCGGGTTCGAGGACAGTGCTCCGGACATCATCGAAGCGGTGCGGCAGGTCGTCACGGCGAGCGGTGCGCTCAGTCCCGAGGGACAGCGCCGCCTCGACCGTGTGCAACGCGTGCTCGGCACGAGTGCCGGAGAAGCGGGTTCCGAGCCCGCGAAGAGCGCAGAGCCGGCGCCCGTTGTCGCCCGGCCGCGGCCCCGCCCCGTCGAGGCGAGAACGGGCGCCGCGGGCGCCTAGAGCGCACACCCGCGTTCTCCGCACGCTTAGCCGACGCTAGTATCGGTGGCGTGCGGCGGGCCGGACCAGGGCTGAACGCCGCCTTGGCGAGGATGAAGAGCATTGAGCGACGAGGAGTGGCTACAGACATCAGAGCTGCATCGGATCGCCGACCAGCGCGAACTCGAGAAGGCGCGCGAAGCGCTGGCGCGTGTTCGCATCGATGAGGAGCACCAGGCCGCCCTACGCTGGCAGTTCATGGAACGCAGGTTCGGGCCCGACGACGGCCATCGGCTCGCCAACGATGTGCGCAAGGCGGCGGAGCAGGGACAAAAACAATTTCGCGTGTTGACCTTTTCCTCGACCTACTGCTCCGATCATGGCCGGGCCATCAACAGTGGCGAGCCGGACTGGCCGAAGTCGCTGACGGGATTCGCTGCTAGTACTTACGAATTTTTTCTGCAGGAGCTTGCGCCGAAAGGGTACAAGCTTCGCGCAGAGATCATCACTTTTCCGGAAGGCAGCCTCGGCGACGTGGGAATGTACCTGGAGTGGTAGCTGTAGCGACAATGCCGGCGGCAGAAAGAGGGATGCGAGCCATGACCGAGTTCTCGACCAAAATCGTCACCGCCGATCACCTCAAGGCGGTGTCCGACAAGATCGACATGGAGAAGGCGGCGACCGCACTTGCGGCGAAGCGGAAGGAGGACGAGGAGCGCGAGAAGCTCCGCGAGGATTTCATGAACCGTGATCTCCGCAACGATGGCGCCGATCGGTTCAATGCCGCGGTGGAACGAGCGGCCGCAGCCGGCCAGAGCGAGATCCAGATCCTGACGTTTCCTGCCGAGTATTGCGGCGACCACGGTCGGGCCATCAACAATTTCGAAGAGGGCTGGCAGTCGACGCTGACCGGGTACGCCAAGAAGATCAGTGACGCGTACGATGAATACTTAAAGCCAAATGGATTCAAGTTGACTGCCCGGATCCTGAATTACCCAGATGGCAACCTCGGTGAGGTCGGCATGTACATTTCCTGGTAGCGGCCGCCACGATGCTGTCACGCCGTTGAGATATGCTGCGCTGCAACAAGGAAGCGCATCGGCGCGAGGGGTTAGATGACACGCAACGGCGAAATGCTCGAAAACCGGACGTTCGACGAGATCGTCCTTGGTGACCATGCCGAGCTGACAAAGACGCTGTCGACCCACGACATCGAACTGTTCGCGGCAGCGTCGGGCGACCTGAACCCGACGCATCTGGATGCCGAGTACGCTTCGGGCACTCGATTCAAGAGCGTCATTGCGCACGGCATGTGGTGCGGTGGGCTGATCTCGACCCTGCTCGGGACGAAGCTGCCGGGGCCGGGGACGGTCTATCTCGGGCAGGACCTCCGCTTCCATGCGCCGGTCGCCGTCGGCGACACGTTGACGGTTTCGGTATCGGCGATCGAGAAACGGACCGAGGACAACATCGTCCTGTTCAAATGTCTGGTGAAGAACCAGGACGACAAGGATGTCGTGACCGGGACGGCGGAGATCGCGGCTCCGCGCGAGAAGCTGCAACTCGAGGCGAAGTCCCTGCCGGAGATCTCCTTCCGCCGGCACGCGAAGTACGATCAGCTGATCCAGGCGAACAAAGCCATCCCGCCGATCATCTGTTCCGTCTGCCATCCCTGCGAGGAGACCGCCCTGCAAGGTGCCGTTGAGGCGGCGATGGAGGGCATCATCGATCCGATCCTGATCGGGCCCCGGGTCCGCATCGAGACATTGGCCGAGGAACTGGGTCTGGACCTGTCGCCCTACGAGATCATCGACACGCCGCACAGCCACGCCTCGGCGGCGAAGGCCGTCGAGATCGTCCGCACCGGCCGAGCCCAACTCCTCATGAAGGGGAGCCTCCACACCGACGAGATCATGCGCGAGGTCGTGGCCAAGGACACCGGCCTCCGGACAGCGCGTCGCATCAGCCAAGTCTACCTGATGGACGTGCCGACCTATCCCGAGCCGTTGCTGATCACCGATGGGGCGATCAACATCGCACCGGATCTGGAGACGAAGGCCGACATCCTGCAGAACGCCATCGATCTCCATATCGGCCTCGGTCTCGGCGAACCGCGGGTTGCCATCCTCTCGGCCGTCGAGACGATCAACCCCAAGATGCCGGGCACACTCGACGCCGCCGCCTTGTGCAAGATGACGGACAGGGGCCAGATCAAGGGTGCCGTAGTCGATGGACCCTTAGCACTCGACAACGCGATCAGTTCCGAAGCGGCCTCGATCAAAGGGATCAAGTCGCCCGTCGCCGGCCGAGCGCAGATCCTGCTGGTTCCGGACCTCGAGGCCGGCAACATGCTCGCGAAGAACCTGACCTTCATGGCCAGCGCCGACGCCGCCGGGATCGTGCTCGGCGCCAAGGTGCCCATGATCCTCACCAGCCGGTCGGACGGCGCCCGGACCCGCATCGCCTCGGCGGCCGTCGCCGCCCTCTACGCACACTATCTGGCCCAGAAGCAACCGGTGCGGAGCTGAGCCGGTGACTGCCACGATCCTCGTTGTGAACGCCGGCTCATCGAGCATCAAGTTCGAGCTGTTCGACGTGAACGGCGCCGGCGAGCCGGGCCGACGTCTCAACGGTCAGATCGACGGTATCGGCGTGAAGCCGCGCTTCAGGGCCAAGGATGCCGGTGGTGCCGTTCTCGTGGAGCGCGAATTCTCAGCGAGCGATGTGCCAGACCCCGTCAGCGCCCAGCACGTGCTGACCGCTTGGCTGTCGCAGAACCTCACCGCTCCGCCGATGGCCATCGGTCACCGGGTCGTACACGGCGGTCCTAAGTATGCGGCTCCTGTCGTCGTCGACGAGGCGGTGCTGGAGGAACTCGAGACCTTCGTCCATCTGGCACCATTGCACATGCCGAGCAATCTGGGTCCTATCCGAGCGATCCGGGCCAGCTTTCCGGACATGATTCAGGTCGCGTGCTTCGATACGGCCTTTCACCGGACCCACCCCGAGGTCGCCGACCGCTACGCCCTGCCCGACGAGCTCTATCGCGAGGGCGTACGGCGCTACGGCTTCCACGGTCTTTCCTATGAGTTCATCGCGTCCCGGCTGCAGGAGGTGGATCCCAGGCTGGCCGAGGGGCGGGTGGTCGTCGCGCACCTCGGATCGGGCGCATCCATGTGCGCTATCGTGAACGGACGAAGCGTCGACAGCACGCTGGGCTTCAGCACACTCGACGGACTGCCCATGGGTACCCGCTGCGGCCAGCTCGACCCGGGCGTCCTTCTCTATCTGATGGACCAGAAGGGAATGACGACAGCCGAGGTCGCCAAGCTGCTCTACCACGGATCGGGCCTGAAAGGCTTGTCCGCGCTCAGCAACGACGTGCGGGTGCTCCTCGAAAGCGAAGCGACCGCGGCTAGGCGGGCGCTCGACTATCTGGTCTACCGCGTCGTGGTGTCGACCGGAGCGCTCGCGGCGGCCATGGGCGGGATCGATGGTTTCGTGTTCACGGCCGGCATCGGTGAGAATGCGGCACCCGTCAGGCGGGCCGTCGTCGACCGGCTGGGATGGCTGGGTGCCGTTCTCGACGAGGCGGCGAACGAGTGCTCGGACCAGACGATCAGCCGGCCTGACAGCCGGTTGCCGGTACTGGTGATTCCGACCAACGAGGAGCTTATGATCGCCCGGCACACGACCCGCCTCGTGGGTTCGTCGTAGCGGCCCCTTGGACGGGGCGGCGGCGGGGTCATCTAATGGCGTGGCGCCGAGTGCTGCTAGCGCCGAACAGAATGGTGTGATGGGGAGGCGCTAATGGCGTTCCGTTGGCTGAAGTCGAAGTTCGAGGATTTCCGGACCCAGGCGCTGACCGAGCTCGGACACGAGTTCGGCGACGATCTGCCAGAGGATCTCGTCGAGGCGGTGGCCGCCGCGACGGCCATGGTCGCCTATGCCGATCACGAGCTGGACGACGAGGAGCGGGCGCATCTCCTTGAGGTGTTCGAGCAGGAGAACGCGTTGACCGACGTCGATCTCGACGAGCTGTTCGAGGCGTTCGACGATTATACGGAGCGGTTCGTCGAGGACAGGCAGGCGGCCGAGAAGGAGACCTTGGCGGCGGTGGCCGAGTTCGCCGGCACCCCGCATCGGGCCCGCCTCATCGTCCGCGCAGCCCTGGCCGTCGCTTCGTCCGACGGCGACCTGTCGCAGCCCGAGATGGCTGCGGTCGGCAAGCTCTGCGACGTGCTCGGCATCGATCCGGCCGACCTCGGCAAGCCCGCTACGAAGTAATCGCCTGACCCCCGTGGCGGGCGGTCACCCTTAATCCCGCCTGCGGCGGAGCATGAGCTCTGTGAAGGCGCCGGTCTTGGCGGGCTTTTGGTCCACCAGCTCGAAGCCTTCACACGCGGCGACATGTGCAAAAGCGGCAACCGAGTGCCACTGCATGAGGTCGAAGATCCGAGTCCGATCCTTCCGATAGTAGTCGAGGTGCTTGTTGAACGCCGGATCCTTGGCGGTATCGATGCGCTCGATGTCGTTGATGTCGAGCAGCAACAGCCCGGGACCCTGTAGGATACGGGCCAGCTCGCGCAGGTAGAGCGCCGCGTCGAACAGCGAGAGATGAAGGAACACGGCGTGGGAAAGCACCTTCGTCACGCCGGCACCGTCGAGTAGCGACAGATCGGCGAACGGCATCACGTGAACCGACACGTTCGCCAGCGCGGCAGTTTCTCGCCCGCAATACGCGGCGAAATCTTCGCTGATATCGAGGCAGTAGAGGTGTCTGACCTTCCCTGCGATCGGTGCCGCCATGAACCCGCAGCCGCTGCCCAGGTCGGCGACGATGTCCGCGGGTTCCAGGGCCAGCCGGCGTGCGACGTGCTCGGCGTGCCGGTGCCGCTCGGCGCGGATCTCGTCGATCCTCGTCTCTGGCTCCGGACCGAAGCGCGAGCCGATCAGGAGCCGAAGCATCTCGCGCTCGCTCCGCCAGGTCCAAGGTGCTCTCTCGCTCATGCAGCGCGCTTAACTTCGACCTCGGACGGAGGCCAGAGCGACGTCGCTCCGCCGACAGGGCATGCCGGGCGTCAGGATCCGCGCTGGATGCGGAAGTAGCCCGGAACGCCGCCTCCGTTTGCCGCTGTCCGCAGCGGGAAGAACCGGACCGGCGCGCGGTCGCCGGGTACCTGCGGCGACGGCGCAGCACGCGTCGGCACCATCTCGTGAACACCGGGCAGCAGGCCGGGCGTGGCACGGGACGGCTGGACGGAGGCGCGCTTTGGTCCGCCCGTGCCTTCGAACACGCCGATCGAAGCAGGAGGCCGGCTGGCACCTTCCTCGGCTTTGCCTACCCTGGTCCATGACCAGAGACGCCGATCGGATTTGACGGATTCGTCGGAGCCCGATTGCTCCAGCCCGTCGAGACGTGCGTACACGCGCTCCCGGTAGTTGCGCCCGCGATCGAGGTCGGCGGAATGGTAGCGGCCGACGGCTTCGGGCCAGGAGCCCGTAGCGTCGCGGAGATCGCCCAGAAACTTGGCGCCGTAGGCCACGTTGCGGACCGGGTCGAAAGCCGCATCCAGATCGGGAAAGGCCTCCGGATGGTGGTGGAGATTGATCTGCATGCAGCCGACATCGATGTTGGTCCGGCCCATGCTGCGCAGTTCCTCGACCCAGCGGATCGCCTCCTCCTTGGTGTCGAAGTGGCGCCCGTCGCCGCCATTGTTGACGGTCCAGGGCCAGGGCAAAGTCTGCTTCTCGTCCCGGTCCCAGCGTCCGGATTCGTTCACGGCGACGGCGAGGAGAAGGCCCGACGGGATGGCGGCACGGCGCTCGGCCGCGCGTACGGCGTCGAGACAGCTCCGCGCAGGCTGGCTGGCCTCGGCGATCGACGGCTGCAGGGTCAGCGCCAGAGCAAAGAGGGCCAACAGCGACAGGCGAAGGGGAAGCGGGCCGGGCGTCGTCATGCCGCCGATAGTGCCGCCGGCGGCTTGCATCAAGGTTAACGTCCGGCGAGGGAACTCCTCAGTTCTCCGCCGTCAGCGGCGTCGAAGCCGAGCCCGGCCGCCCGGTCCAATACGATCGCGACCACCCTCGCAAGAAGATCGGCGATGGCCGTCGCCCCGGCGGTCACGCGGTGCGAGGTCTCGTCCATGAAGAGGCCGCGGCGCAGCTCGATCTGGAGGGCATGCCGGTTCTGATCCGAGCGGCCGTGCCGCTCGGTGATGTAGCCGCCGGCATAGGGACGGTTGCGGGCGACCTTCAGGCCCGCGTCGACTAGCACCAGCTCGACCGCGTCGACCAGGGAGGCATCGCAGGCCCGCCCGTAGCGGTCACCCAGCGAGACGTCGATTCCGGTCTCCGGGCCTGCAAGACCGGCTGTCGGCATCGAGTGGACGTCGAGCAGCACGGCGACGCCGAAGGTGCCACGCCGCTCGTCGAGCAGCCGATCGAGCTCGGCGTGATAGGGGAGGTGAACGTGGCGCAGCCGCAGCTCCAGATCGTCCCCGCGCAGGGCGCCGCGATAGATCGGCTGGCCCCCCAGTCGGGTGGGCACCACGCCGAGACCTGCCCGCGCCCGCAGCGTCGCACGCAACCCGTTCCCCCGCTCGACGACCGGCAGGGCTTCGGGATCCAGCTCGGTCGCGTCCCGGTTCAGGTCGACGACGGCCCGTGCATAGCGTGCCGCCACCAGCACGGCGCCGACCCGGCACGCCGGCAGCAGAAGTTCGTCGAGGGGGCCGTCCTCGAACGCCCGGAGTACGTGAGCCCCCACGCGAAGCTGGTCCAGGAGGCCTGCGGGATAATGACGGCCGCTGTGCGGTGACGAGAGGACAACCGGGGTCGGACCACGGCCCGTGGCGACGATGCTGTAGGGGGCGCTGGTCAGGCCGTGCATGCTCGGTTCCAGGTAACACACCGCTCCGACACCGAACATGGCCCCTCTCGCGACGAGGCTGACTGCGTCGCATCGGATCGACGACGTCCTTGCGGGCCGGCGAGGGCGTGGCCACATCAACTCGCGAGACGGGATGCCGAGCATCGGGTCCCGGATAGTGGTCGCCCGCCCGCACGGGGGGCGAGGGAGAGACAAAGATGGACTTCGAGAAGTACTCGGATCGCGCCAAGGGCTTCGTCAGCTCGGCGCAACAACTGGCCTTGCGGGAGGGGCATCAGCGCTTCCTTCCGGAGCATCTCCTGAAGGTGCTGCTGGACGATCCTGAAGGCATGGCGGCCAACCTGATTCAGGCGGCCGGCGGCAACGCCAAGGGTGCGCATGCCGCGGTCGAGCGGCTCCTGAAGAAGCAGCCGAAGGTCGAAGGCTCGGGTGCGGGCCAGATCTACATCGCACCGGAGACCGCCCGGCTCTTCGAGCAGGCGCAGCAGGCCGCCAAGAAGGCCGGCGACAGTTTCGTCACGGTCGAACAGCTGCTGCTGGCGATCGCGATTGCCGAGAGCGACGCCTCCAAGGTTCTGAAGGAGGCCGGCGTCACCCCGCAGACGCTCAACGCCGCCATCGAGGCGATGCGCAAAGGCCGCACCGCACAGTCGGCCTCGGCCGAGGAGGGCTATGACGCTCTCAAGAAGTACACGCGCGACCTGACGGCGCTGGCGCGCGAGGGCAAGCTCGACCCGGTCATCGGCCGCGACGAGGAAGTCCGTCGCGTCATTCAGGTCCTCTCGCGGCGGACGAAGAACAATCCGGTTCTCATCGGCGAGCCTGGCGTCGGCAAGACGGCGATCGCCGAAGGCCTGGCGCAGCGCATCGTGAACGGCGACGTGCCGGAGTCCCTGCGCGACCGCCGTTTGCTGTCGCTGGATCTGGGTGGGCTCGTCGCCGGTGCGAAGTATCGCGGCGAGTTCGAGGAGCGCCTCAAGGCCCTGCTGCAGGAGATGGCTCACAGCGAAGGCGACATCATCCTGTTCATCGACGAGCTGCATACGCTCGTGGGTGCGGGCAAGGCCGACGGGGCGATGGACGCGTCCAACATGCTGAAGCCCGCTTTGGCGCGGGGCGAGCTGCACTGCGTCGGTGCGACGACGCTCGACGAGTACCGCAAGTACATCGAGAAGGACGCCGCCCTGGCCCGGCGCTTCCAGCCCGTCTTCGTCTCGCAGCCGACCGTCGAGGACACGATCTCGATCCTGCGCGGCCTCAAGGAGAAGTACGAGCTGCACCACGGTGTGCGCATCGCCGACGGTGCCGTCGTGTCGGCCGCCGTCCTGTCCAACCGCTACATCACGGACCGCTTCCTGCCGGACAAGGCGATCGACCTCGTCGACGAGGCCTCGGCCCGCAAGCGCATGACGATCGACAGCAAGCCCGAGGATCTGGACGAGCTGGACCGACGCATCGTGCAGCTGAAGATCGAGGAATCCGCACTCGCCAAGGAGACGGACACGGCCTCGAAGGACCGGCTCGTCAAGCTGAAGAAGGAGCTGAGCGAGCTCGAGGAGCGCTCGGCGGCGAAGACGGCCGCCTGGCAGGCCGAGAAGAACAAGGTCGCGAGCGTCGCGAAGCTGCGCGAACAGCTGGACAATCTCAAGAACGAGCTGGCGCGGGCGCAGCGCGGCGGCGATTTCGAGAAGGCCGGCAAGATCGCCTATGGCGAGATGCCCCAGGTCCAGAAGGCTCTCGAGGCCGCCGAGGAATCCTCGCAGCAGCCCATGGTGCGCGAGGAGGTGACCGACCAGGACATCGCCCAGGTCGTGTCGCGCTGGACGGGCATTCCGGTCGACCGGATGCTTGAAGGCGAGCGCGAGAAGCTGCTGCAGATGGAGAACAGCCTGCGCTCGCGGGTCGTCGGCCAGGACGATGCGCTGAAATCCGTTGCCAATGCGGTGCGTCGGGCCCGGGCCGGGTTGCAGGATCCGCACCGGCCGATCGGCAGCTTCCTGTTCCTGGGGCCGACGGGTGTCGGCAAGACCGAGCTCTGCAAGGCCCTGGCCGGGTTCCTGTTCGACGACGATCAGGCGATGGTCCGGATCGACATGTCGGAGTTCATGGAGAAGCACGCCGTCTCGCGGCTGATCGGGGCACCTCCGGGCTATGTCGGCTACGAGGAGGGTGGCGTGCTGACCGAGGCGGTCCGGCGTCGGCCCTACCAGGTGCTGCTGTTCGACGAGGTCGAAAAGGCGCACCCCGACGTCTTCAACGTCCTGCTCCAGGTGCTCGACGACGGGCGGCTGACGGACGGGCAGGGGCGGACGGTCGACTTCCGCAACACGATCATCGTCCTGACCTCGAATCTGGGCTCGGAGTATCTGGCGGCACTGCCCGACGGTGCGTCGGCGAGCGAGGCGCGGGAGCAGGTGATGGCCGTGGTGCGGGCATCCTTCCGGCCGGAGTTCCTCAACCGGCTCGACGAGGTGATCCTGTTCAACCGGCTGAACCGGAAGGACATGAAGGGCATCGTCGAGATCCAGCTGAAGCGGCTGGAGGCTCTGCTCCGCGACCGGAACATCGGCCTCGACCTAACCGATGGTGCGAAGACCTGGCTCGCCAACACGGGCTACGACCCCGTCTACGGGGCACGGCCGCTGAAGCGGGTCATCCAGAAGGAGCTGCAGGATCCGCTCGCACTCAGCATCCTGGAGGGCCGGGTGAAGGACGGCGACACCGTGACCGTCGATGTCCGCGACGGCCAACTCACCATCGACGGAGCGGTGGTGAGGCTGGCGGCCTGATCTCCCACCGGGGACCGCCGTCGGGCGGTCCCCGGCCGCAGGCCTCCAAGAGGCCGCGGCACGCGCCGGCGAAGAGGGGGTTTCGGACCCGCCTTTCTCATACGAAGTCTCATCGCCGGGGCCTCTTTCACTCCCCCGGCTTGCCGTTCCATCTACGGTCTCCTGCGGAAAGCACGGCGAGTTCGGGACCGCGAAAGTGGCTCCGAGCCGCCTTGTATCGTCGTCACGAGGCGGTCATCGGCCCGTCGAAAAAACGCAAAAATGGGGGTTGCGCGGTCCGAAGTCGGTGGCTATATCACCCCTGTCACCGCGGAACGGTGGTTTCGCGGACAGGGACGGTCGTCCCTGATGT
>JAXMCK010000012.1:0-20726 GCA_046349395.1 Geminicoccaceae bacterium
TCAACGCGCCCCGCACCCTCTCGGGTGCCACCTGGTCGCCCAACACCGTCACCTGGTCCGGCAACAACCGCACCCACATGGTCCGCGTCCCCGACAAGGGCCGCTTCGAGTTCCGCCTCGCCGACGGTGCGGCCAACCCCTACCTCCTGCAAGCCGCCTTCATCGCCGCCGGCCTGGACGGCATCAAAAACCAGGCGAACCCCCCGAAGCGCCTCGACATCGACATGTACGCCGAAGGCCACAAGGTGAAGAACGCCCCGAAGCTCCCCCTCAACATGCTCGACGCCATCCGCGCCTTCGACGCCAACAAGACCATCAAGAGCCTCCTCGGCGACGAGTTCTCGACGTCCTACGTCAAGCTCAAGAACGACGAGTGGACGAGGTTCTGCCAGTTCTTCAGCGAGTGGGAACGGCAGAACGCGATCGATCTCTGAGGCGCATTTAGCCCGAAAAATTCATCAGTAGGCGGCGGGCGCGACACAAGCTGTTGAGATGGCCTATGATTCTGTTGCGACGCAGGATCAACGGCGTCAACGGAGTTCGCACCCGCCATGGCGGAGAACGCCCCGGTTCTACCCGGCCTGTCACCGGTCGGCGGCAAGCTTGTACAGGTCGCTTTCGACGGTGGCCGATTGACCTCGGACGCCGGCGTGCTGGTGCTGGCGGAGATCGAGCGCAAGCTCGGCCTTGCGGAACGCTTGGCGCGCTGCATCGCGGATCCGCGAGCGCCGGAGCGGGTCCGCCACGGCGTGGCCGAGATGATCCGGTTCCGGGCACTCATGATCGCCGCCGGCTACGCGGACGCCAACGACTGCGATGCGTTGCGCGCCGACCCGGCGTTCAAGCTCGCGGTCGGCCGGCTGCCCGAGAGCGGCGCGGATCTGTGCTCGCAGCCGACGATGTGCCGCCTGGAGAACCTGCCTGGCGCCACGGCGCTCAAGCGCATGATGGCGGCCATGGTGGATCTGTTCTGCGACAGCTTCGACCAGGTGCCGCGCCGGATCGTGCTCGATATCGACGACACCGAGGACCGGGTGCACGGCCGGCAGCAGCTGTCGCTGTTCCATGCTCACCACGACAGCCGCTGCTTCTTGCCGATCCATATCTACGAGGCTGCGAGCGGCAAGCCGGTTGCCGTGATCCTGCGCCCGGGCAAGACGCCCGACGGTGCCGAGGTCGCTCTGATCCTACGCCACGTGGTGCGCGCCATCCGCGCCCGTTGGCCTGCTGTCGACATCCTGATCCGCGGCGACAGCCACTATGGCCGGCCCGAGGCGATGACCTGCCTGGAGCGCAACCGCGTCGGCTACGTCTTCGGCTTCGCTGGAAACAAGGTCTTGCTCGGCAAGATCGCACCTCTGGCCGAGGACGCGGCGGTCAGTCGGGTCGGCGGCGAGGCGGGCAAGGTCCGGCGCTACGGCGCGTTCCGCTATACCGCCAGGAGCTGGGCGGTCGAGCGCCAGGTGATCGCCCGCGTCGAGGCCTCAGCCCAGGGCGCCGACAGCCGCTTCGTGGTCACCAACCTCAAGGGTGCGCCCCGCTGGCTGTACGAGGAGGTCTACTGTGCCCGGGGCCAGGCGGAAAACCTGATCAAGGCCCACAAGCTGCACCTCGCCTCTGATCGCACCTCGTGCAGCAGGGCCGCCGCCAACCAGTTCCGCCTGCTCGTCCACACCGCAGCCTATTGGCTGCTGCATACCCTGCGCGGCCTTGCACCGGCGCGATCCTTCTGGCGCGACGCCCAATTCGACACCATCCGCCTCGCGCTGATCAAGGTCGCGGCGCGGGTCACAGAGCTGGCCACCCGGATCAAGGTCGCGCTGCCATCGACCTATCCCTACCAGGACAGCCTGGCGCTGCTCGCTGCCCGCGCCATCAAGCTGCCGCCCTGAGCCGCGGGGCCGCGTGCCCCGCCCGAGCCCGTCCTCACAACCTCCAACCCCAGACAGATCGCGCCTTCAGCGCCACGGACCAGCACGACCCAAGACGGACAAACACCCGCCGGCGCAATAACCCGATGAATGATTCAGGTTAGCTTGACGCGCTCCGCCAGGGTATTTGGCGGAAAGCATCCCATATGAGAGTGCCGTGGCCGCTGTGCGAGCCGTCCACGGCCACCATACGAGTGACACCTTATGTCAGGCAGGTGTAGAAAAGAATGAACGCGGCGATCATTCATGCCCATAGGTGTAAATCGCCACAATAGAATGCTTTACGTCCTTAATCTCGCATGAAAGATATTTCGCGCTCTGCGGTTCCAATCCGATCTCCGCGATTTTCTCAGCAAGGCCAATAAGACCTATCTCACTCTCCAAAACTTTGCGACCGACTATTCGATTCACAATCCAGTCGGGTAACTCACGTGAGCTCAATCTCTTTGGATCAAGTTTCAGTATCAATTTTTTCTCTTCACAGATGGCTTGTGCTGGGACATTAAATGATAGGATCCGCTTAGAGCGATCAACTTCCTTTTGTAGAACACGAGTATTTACTGTTAAACCCTCGATAACAGCCGACGGGAAATCAACACATATGCTATCAATTAGGCTTAATCTCATCTTAAATGCCAGAAGCTGATTATCGTCTACATTAACTTGATAGTTAACCGACGAAATCCTGCCCTTGCATTTCTGATGCAGTCCGTCCAATTTGGTTCCCAATTGCGTTGCCATTGTATCTAAGTCTGAATCCAACTCAAATTGCACTTTAGCTATATTGCCTGAAGCCTCAACAGTAAACGTACGGTCGTCGATATCAAATCTATATAGATCTTGCGCTCGACAAACCGATAGTGGAACAACTAACAAAATCGCGATGAAGGCTAGTCTCATTTGTCTTTTCCTTCGTTCAGCAGAACGAGAACAGCTAAAGAAATGTACCCTTGGGAAATAAGATCGTCACTACACTCGACCTTAAGAAAATTGAGCATTCTTGGGAGACCTTCTATTTTATTTGCCTTGGATAGCGCTTCGGCTGGATTTTTCACAGCAAATATACGCCAATCCCCGATTGATAATTTTGTCTTCTCTACTTCGACGCTCTCTTCGTTTAGTGAAAGGTGTAGGTTGTTAAGATCTACTTTTTTCCATTCAAGTTGATTTGATGCTATGTTGTAGTTATGCTCTTGCATTCCAATTAAGATTGAGACATTGTCCTGCTCACTACTAAAAAACGACACCTCAAAGGCCTTCTGAGGAGCCATTGGGGTATATACGAGACATAGTTTTCGATATTCCGATGTATCCTTAAATTTATCTTCGCACTTTGGATTATCGATGTTGTCAGTATTCGACTGAAGATTGAAATCGAGGCTGCCAACGTAATTGATTGTCGGAAATGCTAGGTATGGTTTCTTACGAAAGGTACTTAGGACAATTTGCGGAAAATTACTGTTGTCATCTCTGATTTGATCCTCTATTGCAGTCTTAAAGGCGTTCTTCGCATCTTGCTGCTCAGAGAAGATGTGTATAAACTTTGTCTTAATGACATTGTCACTCGCTGAATCAGAGAGTGTTTCGAGAGTGTTCTTCTCAAGCGATTTCGATATCTCGGAATCATCGTTATCGATCAACTCCTTGATAATTCTGGGCGTGTTGAGCGCATATCTGTGTAAGGCGTCCTGAAAAGTGTGAGAATTCTTCCAGTAATCGATGCCGAGCCAAGCAAAAGTTACTCCAAGAATACTAAAAATACTTAGTAGAGTAGGTTGCCTCCACAGTGGGGTCGTTTTCTTTGTTAAAGTATTTAAGCGACTATCAAAGGTTGAGTTTGCAATCTTCTCAATGAGTGCTTCTAGGGCAATCTCCGAGTGATTTAGTTTTTCCTCTAGTTTGGTCGACTTTTCATCTGGATGGGGCATTTTAACGATCCTTCCAGTAGGTTAATGTCGGACTGTCAAGGGCATCGCTTAGCGTTGTCTAGGTAAAGGATATTATTTGATTTTGCTAGGTTTGATGCCCATGATTGGGGAGATATAATTGTAGATACTTATCGTTGTATTCAAGAGAGTTGTGGTCTTCGGGAGATAAACCTACCCGTTGAATGTCGCTACTGGCACATGTAGCAGATCGCTGAACGCCGTCTTGTGTCATTAGTGAAATCAAGCTATTCTCCAGCGCCAAGGCGCAAAGTGAGTCGCAATAATTGGAAGAACGGCTTTGGTGTACCAATGCATTCGTCATCTCTATCGAGCTGCAAAGAAACTGGTCTCTCTACAGAGCCGGGTAAGGATGGTAGCCTGCTCGGAAGGGAGCATCCTGTGAATGCGACAAGATGCCATGCTTCAGCTCGCCGAAGCTAATGTTGAGGGGTTCGGAGCTTGAACCTTCCGTGGCTGTTTCGGACTCCATAGTCAGTGGGCAACGTGCTTAATCGGAAAGGAGAGGAGTCTCGACTGCATTCCGTTCAACAATCGCTTACTGAAACCGCAGCCTCGCCCGCTGGGCATGAGAGTAGGCAAAAGGGGTCAGGACTCTTTTCGCGCCCAGCGACCGTTTTGGCTTGCAATCAGCCATTCGCGCTTCGTCTTGGCTTTATCAAGCAGCACTTTGATGGGGCCCGTCCTGGCGCGTTGGCGTAGCAGTGGGGGCGCAGCGAGTTGTTCACCTCGCTGTCCGCGCTAAACGCCACCGGCCTCTGGTGCCCCGCGGCGACACCATCTCCGCGCCGTGCTAAAGTTGCGCGCGGAGGTACCATGCAGGCCAACGAAAAAGGCCAGCTTGAATGGAGCCTCGACCGGATCGGGCCAATGCTCGACCGCAGGCCGGAGATCGTTCCGTGGAGGTGAACGAAGCGAGGATCCGGGCGGCGCACGCGCTGGCGCGGAGGACCCTGCGGGCGCGCATGACCCCGCCCCTGCGGGCCGAGCTCGACGAGGTCCTGGAGCGTCCGGTCCGCGTCCTCCACCCAGAACCGTGGACCCCGAGGCGGCCGCTGCGGCCCAGGATCCGGCCGGCGTTGGTCATGGATGCCGGGGCCATCCGCGATTTGGCGCTGCAGATGTTCGAGCCGTTCAGAGCCGCCGCCGGTCGTGGCCCGCTGGCGACGGTGGAGGACTACGAGCAGGCGATCATGGACGACATCGTCGACCTGCTGGTTCTCCACGGCGCCCTGCGCGGCTTCATCTGGCTGAAGCCCTATCCGGCGCACATCCAGGTCGAAGGCTATGTCTTCAGAGCCTCGCGCTGGTACCGCGACCTCGGCCAGTACCTCGTCGCCCGCGCCGACGCCGTCGCCCACGCGCTGGGCCGGCCCGAGGTCAAGGTCTGGGTCGACGACCTGATGGTGGTCGCCTACATGGCGCGTCACGACTTCAAGATCGAGCGCCGCGACCGCCAGGCCGGCAAGCACCTCCTGCGCAAGCCCGTCGCCCCCGCCAGCCGAGGCTGAGCCGGCAGTGCCCGCTACCTTCGCCCTTCGATCCGCCCCCCACCTCCGGCCCGCCATACCCCGGGACCGCCGCCGCACCCCTGCCTGCTGAACCCCACTTTCCGCGTGGAAATCCGCCGCCGGCCGGCTATGGCTACCGCAGGGCAATATTCGGGATACCGTCGGCGATGACCCGCTTCCTGCACCGTCCCTGGCTCCGCGCACCCGAGTCCGCGAGCCTCGACTCCCTGCTCTCCGCCTGCGTCACCCACGAGCGCCACGAGACCGCCGAGCCGACCCCGGACTGGATCGCGCAAAACCTGACCCCGGGCCAGCACGCCACGCTGACGCTGCTGGCCAGCCCCGCCGACGCCGAGCCCGAAACCCTCGACATCGTCTTCCACGACCTCGACGGCCCCGACCTCGCCTGCGAGGACGCGACCGGCCTGCCGACCCGCATCCCGCTCGCCCATGTCGCCCGCATCGAGATCCTCCGCCCCGCCTCCGCCGAAGAAGCCGAAGCCGACGTCGCGGACTTTGCAGCCGGCGTGACGGCATGCACGGCCTGATCGGCCGAAGGTAGTCATCACCCGAACACTCCGGCACACCACCGCAAATCGGCGCCAGTACGTTCGTCACCCTGCGTCACATATTCCCGCCGAATAGTTGAAGTTCCATTAGACTCTTTTCACTTTAGGTAGATCCATATCCGCAGTGGCGGAGGTAGTTTGCGCATTCGTTGGCTTGGATGGTGCCGATGAGTGTCCCGATGGTTGACCAGAGCGCCTCTTTGGTCCGTGCCGCGGCCTTGCGTAGGAGCGCCTTCAGCTTGGAGAAGAGCTGCTCGATGGGATTGAGGTCGGGCGAGTAGGCGGGCAGATAGAGGATCGAGGCGCCGACAGCGGCGACGGCTTCGGCGATGCCGTCGACCTTGTGGGCAGCGAGGTTGTCCAGCACGACGACATCGCCCGGGGTCAGCGTCGGTGCGAGGAACTGCTCGACATAGGCCCGAAAGGCGGCGCCGGTCATCGGTCCGTCGAGCACCAGTGGTGCGGTGATTCCGCTCTGCCGGAGCCCGGCAATGAAGGTCGTGCTGTGCCAATGGCCGTGCGGCACGGCGGCCACCAGGCGCTCGGAGGCCGGACAGCGGCCATAGCGTCGGGCCATGTTGGTGGCTGTGCTGGTCTCGTCGAGGAACACGAATCGTGCCGGGTCCATGAAGCCCTGCCAACCACGCCACCGTCGGCGCTTGGCCGCCACGTCCGGCCGGTCCTGCTCGGCCGCCCTCAGGCTCTTTTTTTGTGCCTGAGGCCCAGCCGGTGCAGCGTGTTGTGCAGGGTCGAAAGCCCGACCCTGATCCCGCAGTGCCGCTCGAGTCGGGCCTGCAGCTCGGCCAGGGTCTGATCCGGCTCGGCGGCGACCAGCCGCTCGAGCTCGGCCCGATGCGGCTCCAGAACCGGCCGGCGATAGCCGCCGAAGCGCTCGGGCGCCGGGCTGCCGGTCGACTGCATCCGCTGCATCAGCTTGATCGCCGCCGACGGGCTGACCGCGAACCGCCGCGCCGCCGCCCGGATCGAGCTGCCGCCCGTGACCGCCTCGACGATACGCGCCCGCAGATCCATCGACAGCGGTGCCGGCATCAACGAACTCCTTTGATCCTCAACCAATATTGTCGAATCACAGGCGCCGATTCCACGCAATAGGAATATGCTCTAGCATTCTAAACATCTATTGGCTTGTTCGGCACATCCTCGACAGCTTCGTGAAGTAGGGCGTAGAGCTGATCCGACATCTCAGGCAGGAGAGTTCGGATGGGCAAGATCTCGTCGACCGGCGCGGCCGCACTGGTCTTTGTCGTGACAGCCATTGCTACCGCCGACGCCAACGACCGGTCGGTGCGGGCGGTGATGATCCCGCCCTCGGCCTGCGAAGCGCCGGCAACGACGACCGCCAAGCTGAGCGCCGCGGGCTGGACCGTGCAGAACGGCGACAGTGCCGCCTTCATCTGCCCGTTGCCGATCAACAATATCGAACTCGGCGGCACGACGGACGACGCCGACATCTCGAAATTCCGCGCCCACTATCGCGACTCGGACGGCCTCGGCACCGTCAACTCGGTCGAGGTGATCCTCATCCAGCACCGTGTGGGCCCGTTCGTGCAGACCGGTATCTGCGGGGCGACCCTGGCACCCTCGACCACCGATTTCACCTCGTCGACGGTCCCCTGCGTCCACGACGTGGCGTCAGGCGGCAGATTCTATCAGTTCTTCGTGCGGCTGAAGTCCGGCCCGGCCGGGTCGGCCAGTTTCCTCGGCATCGACTTCCCCTGAGCGGGCGGCGACTCGGTACGCCTTTCGCTCCACCCGCGAAGGTGGTCGGGCTCCCGGAGCAGGGCCGTCGGTCACGAGCGGCGGTCCCCTGCCATCACATCATTTGTGCGTCGAGGCCGAGCCAAGCGGTTGAGCTTTTCACCTTTCTCTTCGCGTATACTCATCGCTTCATGATCCGATCGACAACCTTCTACAGCATGCCCTACGATCATTCGTCATCTCTGGCAGGAGATCTCGTATGGGCAGGTTCTCGTGGATCGGTGCGGCCGCACTCGTTCTGGCCACATCAGCCGCCGCCGAAGCGAGCGACCGCTCCGTGCAGGCCGTCATGATCCCGCCGATGGCGTGCCAGCCGATCCGCAACGCCGGTGCGGAGCTGGTCCTCACCTCCTGGATCGCCCGGGCCGGCGCCTCCGCCGACCTCGTCTGTCCCGTACCGTTCAACAATATCGAGCTCGGCACCCCGTCGGCCGACAACGACCTGACCAGCTTCCGCATCCACTACAGCGACTCGGACGGGACTGGGACTGCAGCCAAGGTGTCGGTCAGCTTCTATCGCTTCAACAACAGCTCCTTCAGCGTGCGCTTCCTCTGCTCCAGGAATCTGGCACCGGCAACGACCGCGCTCACGGCGACGACCGTCCCCTGCGTCGAGGACGTGGCGACCGCCGGCACGTTCTATGCCTTCCTGGTGCAGTTGACCTCGCCACCGAACGGGATCGTGACCTTCCGGGGCATCGACTTCCCCTAGGCCTAAGGCGCCGACCGCGAAAACGGAGAGCGCCGGCAGCGGCTGACTATCCTGCGTAGGCTCGTCTCCAAGCTCGAACATCACGATCACAGGTGAAACCCGCGTTAGCCGAATAGTTGAACGTCGTTCGACTGCGCAACCACTTATCGTATACGCCAGAATACTCTCGACGCGCTGTCCCGTTTCTAGTAGCGATTTTCGACTTTGAGGGCAGGAGACAGCAAGTGAAGAAGCTCTTGGCGACGAGTGCGCTCGCGGCGATCCTCGCCGCCGGCACCGCCACGACCACGCAGGCGAACGACCGCTCGTTGAAGGCGACCATGATCCCCGCCTCGGCCTGTACACTCGCGCCCGGCTCATCGGCACAGCTGTTGTTCGGCGTGTGGACCGCGTCCGCCGGCGAGGTAGTGATCGAGTGCCCCTTGCCGCTCAACAACATCGAGATGGGCACCACGGGCACGGACAACGACATCAGCAAGTTCCGTATCCACTATCAGGACTCCGACGCCGCTGCGAGTTCGGTTCTGATGAATGTAAGTCTCTACAAGATAACGGCCGTGCCGAGGAGCAATTCGCTCGTCTGCCAGGCGAATCTCGCCCCGACCACGACGTCGTTCACGACGACGACGGTGCCGTGTGTCCACGACGTGGCGTCGGGAGGTGCCTTCTACACGTTCAGGATATCTATGCTCGTGTCGCCGAACTCGGGCAACTCGGCCTCTTTCATCGGCATCGACTTTCCCTGATCGGCCGCCGCCAGTTCACGCACGCCCATCGCCGCGGGCGCTTGCCGCCCGCTCTCGAACCCTGCACTCTCCTGACCGGTGCGGCGCCTCGGCAGGCGATCCGACGTAAGGGAGGTGGCAATGGCGAAAGTAATCGGCGGTTGTCTCTGCGGGGCGGTCAGGTACGAGGCGGTGGGGGAGCCGGCGGCGGTGGTCGCGTGCCACTGCAAGACCTGCCAGAAGTACACGGGCTCGGCCTTCTCGCTCAATCTGGGCCTGCCCAGCGAGGCCGTGACGGTCACCGGCGAGGCGCTCGCCATCTACGAGGACCGCAGCGGCGCCAGCGGCAAGCCGTTCACCCGCGGCTATTGCGGGCGTTGCGGCTCGCCGATCTTCGGCCGCGGCGAGGCCTATGCGGGCATGACCTTCCTCAAGGCCGGCACGCTCGACGACGCCTCCTGGGTCCAGCCGACCATGCACATCTGGACCGCCGAGAAGCAGCCCTGGGTCGTCATCGACGAGGACGTGAAGCAGGTCCCAGGCAACCCATGACGCGCGCCGGCGGCCGGCGATGCCAGGGCGCGTGTGCGGGTCGTGGATGATGGCCATGACGTGATGCCCTTCCCGGGCGGGAGAAAGAGCATGCGCAAGTTCTTGCCGGCCGGCGCGGCCGCGATGGTCTTATGGGCGACCGGCACGGTGCCATCCGAGGCGAACGACCGCTCCGTGCAAGGGGTGGCGATCCCCGCTTCCGCCTGCCAGTTGGCCGACGACAGCACCGCCACCTTGAACGCCACCGTGGGCTGGATCGTCCGCAACGGTGTGACGGCCAAGGTCCTCTGCCCCGTACCGATCAACCATATCGAGCTCGGTGGCACGACCAACGACAACGACATGTCCAAGTTTCGGATCCACTTCACCGACTCGGACGGTGTCGGGACCGGAAGCATCGTGAAGGTCTTCCTCCTGCGTCACACCTCGGTGCCTCTCGGCACGACGGAGGTCTGTCGAAAGGAATTGGCGCCGGCGACCACGAGCACGACGTCGACGATCGTCCCTTGTGTCCACGACATCATGTCCGGCGGCATGTTCTACGAGTTCGCGGTCGTCCTGCATGCCGCACCGGGCGGCTATGCCTTCTTTCTGGGACTCGACTTCCCCTGACAGAATCTCGTCGGCAGGCACTGTGGAGCCGGCAAGGAAGGATCTTGATCCTAGATTGATCTAGGATTATGATCCTCGTCATGCCTCGCTCCCGTCCCGCCCCCTTTCCGACCCGGCCCGTGGTCGCCGGCCGCAGGGCCGCGGCGATGCGCCGGGTCGCGACGGGACAGGATCCGGTGGCTGCCGCCAGGGCAGTCGGGCTCTCCGAGGACGAGGTCCGCTCGATGCTGGCCGACGGCAATGTCGGCCGGGTGCTCGCCACGTGGCGCGACCTGCTCTCGCTGGCCGACACGGTACGCCTCCACCTCGTGCGCTTCCTCAGCATGTTCGTGGTGCTCGAAGCCGTCGAGGAGCGCGAGCCCCGGGTAGCCGCATGGTTCTTTTCCGAGAGCCAGCGCGGCCGCGACCCGTTCGAGGTCCTGGCTCGTTCGGTGGTGCGCATGCTGACGCGCCGCCCGGCCGCTCCACCCACAAGGCCGCTGCCGCCGGCCCCGCGCGGCGAGTGCGATCCCATGTCGGACGCCTACGCCGCCCGCGCCCGCCTGCGGGTCGTGGCGATGTTGCGCATGCGCGTGATCGAGCAGATAGCGTCCCGCCGCGCCGACCTGCTGGAAGAATTGGGCCACGACCCCACAGAGCCGGTGCCCGCCGCCCTCGATTGGCTGCCCGGCCTCGAGCTCCCGCCGATGCCGGTCGCTCCCCTCGTGACGCCCGTGCCGGAGCCACGCGCCGGCCCTTAGGCGCTGCCCGCCCGACGCCACCCTCGGACCTCCTCCTGCCTTCCCTGCACCAGCCTCCAGCCGATCGATGGCTGCCGGGGCCGATCCCGATTCCACCCTCCTCAACTCGCCGGTCGGGCACGAGAGAGCGCGGTGCGCGTCCCCGCCTCATGACACCCTGTTTCAGCCGTCCGACACGGCGGCGAAACGAACCCCGGGCACCCAAGAGGTCGAACACGAGCAACGGACCGGCGCCGTCGTACCTGCCGGAGGAGACATCGATCATGAGGAAGCTCTATTCGACCGTCCTGGCCGCCGGTATCGGCCTCGCCGCCGTCGCGGCGGCCCGCCCCGCGGCGGCCGTCGTCTGGGTCACCACGCATATCGGGCAGGAATGCGTGCAGCTCGGCACCACCACGCCGGCGATCCGCTCCGCCATCAAGGGTGCCTACAACAACGCGACCAGCCAGGTGACCTGGGCTTGTCCGCTCAACAACGACTATCTCGGCCTCGCCAACAGCGGCAATTACTTCAATTCCGCTTATTGGTGGGCGGTCGTCGACGACGTCAGCGGTGCCGACAACATCACCTGTCGCATCGATGTCTGCAACGACACCGGGGTTTGTTCGAGCGGGCCGCAACGCTCGACGTCGGGGACGGGCAGCAACTTGCTGATCTCGACCGTGGCCGGGTCCTCCGCGACGACTCTGCAGCCCTACACCAACTCGGCACGCCTGATTTGCACGATCCCCGCGCGCGTCGGCACGACCGGCCGCTCGGGTATCCAGAAATACACGCTCTACCGCTTCTGATCCCTTCCTCGGTGACCCGAGGGGGCGCGGGGGAGCGCGGTGCGCTCCCCCGGTAGCTTTCTCGTGGCCTATCGGCCTTCGGCCTACATCAGGCCTAGATGCTCTTCTTCGCCATCTCGGTGGCGATGTAGTCGGCCTGGCGGATGGCCAGGGCGACGATGGTGAGGGTGGGGTTCTCGGCAGCACCGGTGGTGAACTGGCTGCCGTCGGAGACGAACAGGTTGGGGATGTCCCAGGTCTGGCCGTGGGCGTTGACGACACCGTCGCGCGCCTTGCCGCTCATGCGGTTGGTGCCGAGATTGTGGGTCGAGGGGTAGGGCGGGGTCTCGTAGATCGAGGTCGCCCCGGCGGCGGCGTAGACGGCGGAGCCCTGCCGGAAGGCGTGGCTGCGCATGGCGATGTCGTTCGGGTGGTCGTCGAAGTGCACGTTCGGGATGGGCAGGCCGAACTTGTCCTTCTCGGTCGGGTGCAGGGTGACGCCGTTCTTTTCCTGCGGCATGTCCTCGCCGACCAGCCACATGCCGGCGATGTTCGAGTAGCCGTCCATCTTGCGGCTGAACTCGCGGCCCCAGGCGCCGGGGTCGAGGAAGGCGGCGAGGAAGGGCACACCCAGAGAGAGGGTCTCCATCTCGTAGCCGCCGGCGAAGCCGCGGGCCGGGTTGTGCTTGACCTCGTCCAGCACGATGCCGGCCATGGTGGTGCCGCGGTACATGTGCACCGGATCCGGGAACTCGGCATAGACCGAGCCCGTCATGTGCCGCATGTAGTTGCGACCCACCTGGCCCGAGCTGTTGGCCATGCCGTCCGGGAACTTGGAGCTGGCGGAGTTCAGAAGCAGGCGCGGGCTCTCGATCGAGTTGCCGGCGACGCAGACGATGCGGGCCTTCTGGACGTGCTGCACGCCGTCCTTGTCGGCGTAGAGCACGCCCGTCACCTTGCCCGAGGCGTCGTGCTGGATCTGCAGTACCTGGCTGTTGGGCCGCACCTCCATCTTGCCGGTCTCCTCGCCGGCCGGGATCTCGGTGTAGAGCGTGCTCCACTTCGCACTCGACTTGCAGCCCTGGAAACAGAAGCCGATCTGCTGGCAGGAGGGGCGGTCGTTGCGCAGGCGGCTGTTGATGGCCATGCGGCCGGTGTGGACCTCCTGGTAGCCGACGCGCTTGGCACCCGTGTAGAGGACCTTGAAGTTGTTGTTGCCGGGCAGGCCCGGGATGCCGTTGGTGCGCGTGACGCCCATCTTGTTCTCGGCCGCCACATAGTAGGGCTCGAGGTCGGCCAGCGTGATCGGCCAGTCGAGAAGGTTGGCGCCGGCGATCTCGCCGTAGGTGGTGCGCGCCTTGAACTCGTAGTCGTGCAGGCGGAGCGAGGCGCCGGCCCAGTGCACGGTCGAGCCGCCGACGGTCTTGCAGATCCAGGCCGGCAGGTTCGGGAAGTTCTTGGCGACGCGCCAGTTGCCCGAGGTCGTGCGCTTGTCGAGCCAGGAGATCTTGACGAAGCTCTCCCACTCATTGTTCACGAACGTGTCGATGCTCTCGCGGCCGCCGGCCTCGAGGATGACCACGTCGATGCCCTTCTGGGCCAGCTCGTTGCCGAGCGTGCCGCCGCCCGCACCCGAGCCGACGATGACGACGACACCGTCATTGTTGAGATCGTACTTCGCGACCATGATCTGTGCCTCCCCGCCTCAGCCCAGGAACGGTGCCGGGCTAGCTTCCTCGTCCGGTTGCATCGTCCAGCCCGCGTCCTGGAAGCCGCGGAAGAGGTAGCCGCCGTCCTGATAGGAGCTGCCCTGGTAGCCGAGGTCGGCCCAGACGTTCTGGTTGTTGTAGAGGGCCACGACCGTATGGCCGCGCACCGTCTGGAAGAACGGTGTCGTCTCCATGGTCTTCAGCACTTCGGTCTGGGTGCCGAGCGAGAGCTCGAGGAAGGGCACGCCGAGCGCCCCGTCGAGCTGGGCGACGCCGTCCTTGACCAGCCCGGCGATGCTGCCGTCGGCCTTCGCCTTCTCGTCGAGGGCCTCGACCACCTCGGCATAGTAGACATCGCCGAAGCGGTCGTGCGGGTAGAGCGCACGGGTCATCTTCAAGAGCACCTCGGCCTCGTGCTGGCCGAGGACGTTGAGGTCCATGGCCCAGCTCTTGTTGCTGGCGAGGATCGTCGTGGTCCCGCCCGCTGCGGCGACGACCGCGGCGGTGGTGGCGGCGGATTTGAGGAACTGCCGCCGGTCGAGGATGCGCTTGCTCACCCTAGCCCTCCCTGCATGAGCGCGTCAGCGATAGCGGCCGTGCCGCTGCAGGACCTCGATCTTGTAGCCGTCGGGGTCCTGGATGAAGAAGAAGCGGGCCATCAGCCCGCCGTCGCGGAAGAACTCCTTGATGGGAGCCGGCGCGATACCGGCTGCCGTGAGCCGGGCGTGCTCGGCATCGAGGTCGTCGACGCAGAAGGCGACGTGGCCGTAGCCCTCGCCAAGCGCGTAGGGCTCCGTCCGGCCCTTGTTCAGGGTCAGCTCGACCTCGAAGTCCGCCTCGGCATTGCGCAGATAGACGAGCGTGAAGCTGTCGAAGTCGAACGTGTCGGCGACGTCGAGACCCAGTGCGGTATTGTAGAATGCGATCGAGCGATCGAGATCGAGCACTCGAATCATCATATGAATGGCTTTTGCCATGAGCCGCCTCTACCTCGCGTGATGGCGAGGACTATGGCGGATGGAAATCCGGAACGGGTATTAGGCCGCTACTACATGCGGCCGGAACGTTCGTTCCATCTCCGGGGCGGGTGCCGCCTGCGAGGTGCAGATCACCCGTAGCAGCGAGGCGAAGTTCCTGACCTCACCCTGCAGCTCCAGCACCTCGTCGTGGAGAGCCGCTAGGAAACGCGGCGTGCTGCGGCTCTCGGCGGCGGCCATGGCGTCGATGATGGCCCAGAAGCGAGCTTCCAGCCTGATGCTGGTCACGGCACCATGGAGGCGGACCGAGCGAGTGACGCACTCATAGTCGGAGGGCGGCGTGGCGGCGTAGATGCGGCACATGATGAAGGCTCCCTGCCGGACCTGTACCGGTCCTTTCCCTCACCATTGCGCCCTACAAGGCCTAGCGCAACCCTGACGTGCCCCGCGCCCCGCGCGTCGGGGTCAGCCCGGTTGCGGCACCGGATCGCTGTCGCCGAACTGCCGGGCGAGATGCCGGAACAGATGGGCGTTGGGGCAGAAGCGGTCGGGATTGGCGTCGTGCTGTCCGGCCAGCACGGCGCGGCAGCGGACCAGCGAGACGCAGACCCGGCAGCGTGTCACGGCCATCTCGAGATCGGCGGCGTAGGGGTGGGCGGCGAAGTCCTGGCTGATCGGGCGGCAGCCCAAATGCTGCATCATCCGACGCATCTCGGTCGGAACACGCCGAATCATGGATATGGGTGATGTCATCTCGGCGCCTTACAGGTCGATTCCGCCACCATCCGTGCACAAGGTGCCTGCTGGCGGCCGCCGGGTCAACAGGTCCCTGCTGTGGTTAATGGTCCCTAACGGGGTGGCGCCGGCATGGGGCAGCCCCTCACGCTACGATGTCGGGCGCGAAGCCGACCTCCGCGAAGATGAAGTCCGCGGACTGGAGCCTGACCAGAGGGTCGAGCACGAGCTTCAGCTCCGCGCCCGGCGTCACGTCGCTCGTATTGCCCTCGATGATCGTGTCGCCGTTCTGCTGGTACCAGCGGAGCTGCCCAACATCGGTGAAGGCGCGCTGGCCGATGAACTTGAAGGGCTGGAAGCCGTCCAGATCTTCGTTGCCATCGCCCGGGATGATCCTGTCGCCCTGGGACCGGCTGAAGTCGAGGATATGATCGGGCGCGTCGGCCGAGCTCGATTCGTAGTCGATATAGAAGCGATCGGCTCCCCCGCCGCCGGTGACGATGTCCGCTCCACCGTCGCCCCTGAGCAGGTTGGCGGCCCCGTTACCCGTAATCCGGTCGGCGAAGAACGAGCCTTCGACCGCTTCGATCGAGACGTAACGATCTCCCTCGGCGTCTCCACCCGTACCACGACCGGTCGCGAGGTTGACCGTCACCCCCGCCGGCGACCCGTAGTATTCAACGAAATCGGTACCGCCGTCGCCGCGCAACTCGTCTGCACCTTCGTCGCCGACGAGGATGTCGCGCCCATCGCCGCCGGACAGCACGTCGTTGCCCGCACGCCCTTGGAGGAAATCTTCGCCGGCCTCGCCCCGCAAGACGTTTCGATCATCGTTCCCTCGTAGATGGTCCGTGCGCGCCGAGCCGATCACACCCTCGATGCTGTAGAGGGTATCGCCCTGTGCCTCACCACCACTGAAGGAGAACATACCGAGGTCGATCGCGACGCCCTGCTTCGAGCTGCGATAGCTCGCCATATCGAAGCCGCCACTTCCGAAAAGCTCGTCGGCGCCGGTACCGCCGTCGAGCACGTCGTTGCCATCGAACCCGATCAGCGTGTCCTGGCCGGCGAAGCCGTAAATCTCGTCCGCGGCGGCGGTGCCGTTGAGCGTCTTGCCGAGATTGTCGTTGCCCGAGGTGCCTTTGATGATCGCCATGGTCCGGTCTTCCAGTCGCGGCGGCGCGGAGATCGCGCGGCCCGGAGCCCTGCAAGCAACGGGAGCGTTGTTTCAGGTCGGTGTCCGTACTGTTTCCACGATGGCGTGCAGGCTCAGGCTTCCGGATGGAGGTGGCAGCGGACCTCGTGCCCGGCGCCGACCCCCCGCGGTGCAGGCGCCTCGCTGCGGCAGCGGTCGAAGGCGTGCGGGCAGCGGGGATGGAAGGGGCAGCCCGGCGGCGGATGCTCGGGGCTGGCCGGCTCGCCCGGCACGTGCGGTGGCCGCTTCCGCTCCGGATCGGGGCGCGGGATCGCCGCCAGCAGCGCCTCCGTATAGGGGTGCATCGGACGCTCGAAGACGGCGTCCGCGGGCCCGCTCTCGACGATCCGGCCAAGATACATGACGGCCACTCGGTCGCTCACCGACCGCACGACCGCCAGATCGTGCGAGATGAACAGATAGGCGAGCCCCAGCTCGGCTTTCAGGTCCTCCAGCAGGTTGAGGATCTGGGCCTGGATCGAGACGTCGAGGGCGGAGACGGGCTCGTCCAGGATCACGAGTGCCGGTCGCAGGGCGATCGCACGCGCGATGCCGATCCGCTGCCGCTGACCACCCGAAAACTCGTGAGGGAACCGTTCTGCCGCCTCGGGGCCGAGCCCGACGATCCGCAGCAGCTCCGCCACGCGCTGCTGCCGTTCGGCCGGCGTGCCCACGCCGTGGATGACGAAGGGCTCCTCCAGCGTGCGGCCGACGGTCCAGCGCGGGTCCAGCGAGGCCAGCGGGTCCTGGAAGACGAGCTGGATGTCGCGCCGCACGGCCCGCAGGCGCGCGGGCGACAGGGTCGAGAGGTCCCGGCCGCGGAAGAGGACGCGTCCGGCGCTGGGCGCCAAGAGTCGCAGGATGGCACGGGCGAGGGTGGACTTGCCGCAGCCGGATTCGCCGACGACGCCGATCGTCTGCCGCTCCGCCTGGACGAGGTCGACCCCGTCGACGGCCCGGATCGCACCACCGTCCCGGGTCTTGAAGCGGACCTCGAGACCCTCGACGCGCAGGAGTTCGGCGCTCACGGCACCGGGTTCCAGCAGGCGACCGCCATGGGCTCCGGCGGCAGGGGCGGCTGTTGCTCGCGGCAGTGCGGCAGCACGCTCGGGCAGCGGTCGGCGAAGGCGCAGCCCGGCGGCCGCAGGCCGGGTGGTGGCACCGTCCCGGCGATGGTGGAGAGCCGTCCGCGCTGTCGCTCGAGCCGTGGCGTCGCCGCCAAAAGTCCCGCGGTGTAGGGGTGGCGCGGGTACGCGAACAGCTCCCGCACCGGTGCCCGCTCGACGATCCGGCCGGCATACATGACGAGCACGCGGTCGCAGAACTCGGCCACCACGCCGAGATCGTGGGTGATGAGCAGCACCGCCATGCCGAGCTCGCGCCGCAGCGATCCGATAACGTCCAGGATCTGCGCCTGCACGGTGACGTCGAGGGCCGTCGTCGGCTCGTCGGCGATGAGCAGCGCCGGGTTGCAGGCCAGCGCCATAGCGATCATCACCCGCTGCCGCAGGCCGCCCGACAGCTCGTGCGGATACTGCCGCAGCCGACGCTCCGGCGCCCCGATGCCGACCTTGCGCAGCAGCTCCAGCGTGCGGGCCTCGATCTCCGCCGCGGACTGCCGACGGTGCAGCCGGATCGCTTCGCCGATCTGCCAGCCCACGGTGTAGGCCGGGTTCAGCGAGGTCATCGGCTCCTGGAAGATCATTCCGATACGGTTGCCGCGGATACGACGCATCTCGGGCTCGTCGAGCGTCAGCAGATCCCGGCCGTCGAGCAGCACCCGCCCGCCGGTCACCTGCACGGGCTCGCCGAGAAGGCGCATCACCGCCCGTGCGGTCACACTTTTCCCGCAGCCCGATTCGCCGACGAGGCCGACGACCTCGCCGCGGGCGAGGTCGAGATCGATCCCGGCGACGAGCTCGATGGCGCCGCCACGCGTGACCGCGGCGACCCGCAATCCCTCGACGGTGAGGAGAGGGGCCGCCGTCGGTTCCGTCACTGACCCTGCTTGATGAACACCTCGTCGTAGTTGACGGGGATGTGCACGGGATCGACGAAGAGCGCGTCGGCACCGCCCATGCGGTCGGACTTCATCGTGAAGCGCTGCTCGTTGAAGACGGGCGCCCAGGGTGCATCCGCCATCACGCCGCGATAGACCTCGCGCCAGAGGGCGAGGCGCTCCTCCTGCTTCGCCGGATCGACCATGGCGTCCGCCGCGGCTGCTTTCGCGTCGAGATCCCTGTTGCAGTACCAGCTCCAATTCCAACCCCCGGGCACGGCACCGGCACAGCCGAGGATCGGACCGTAGAAGTTGGAGGGATCGGGGAAGTCGGCGATCCAGGCCATGCCGCCCGACCAGATCATGGGCGCACCCTTCTCCTCACCACCGGCGGCGATGACGTTGGCCTGGGCCAGCGTCTTGAGCTCGGCCTTGATGCCGATGGCCGCCAGATCCTGCTGGATCGCCTGGGCGATGCGGGGGTTCGGGTCGGTGTTGTTGGCGAAGAGTTCGGTCTCGAACCCGTCCGCCAGGCCGGCCTCGGCGAGGAGAGCCTTCGCCTTGTCCGGATCGTAGGCATAGCCCTGATAGTCGGAATCGTAGCCCGGCATCGCCGGCGGCAGCGGCTGATTCGCCGGCTTGGCGCGGCCGTTGATGATGCGGACGACGCGGTCCTTGTTGATTGCGTGGTTGACCGCTTGGCGGACCAGCTTGTTGTCGAAGGGCGGGACGTTGACATTCATCGTCACATAGCCGGTGTGCAGCTGGCCGCCGACGACGACGTGATCCTTCCAGGCCGGGTCGTTCATTACCTCGAGGAACTTCGCCGGCGGGATCGGATCGCCCAGCACGTCGACCTCGCCCTGCTGCAGGCGAAGCAGTGCCACGAGCGGCTCCTGGCCGACCTCGAACACGACCTCGTCGAGCTTCGGCACGCCGGGCTTCCACGACGCCGGGTCGCGCTCCAGGACGAGGCGCTGGCCGGGCGTCCACTCCTTCATCTTGAAGGCACCGGTGCCGACGGGGTGCTTGCCGAAGTCGGCCCCGTACTTCTCGACCTCCTCCTTCGGCACCGCGAAGGAGAAGTTGATCGCCATGACGTGGAGGAAGGTGGCGTCGGGCCGGTTCAGCTTGAACACGATCGTCTTCGGATCGGGCGTCTCGATGCTGGCGATCGAGCCGAAGAAGCCGGCCCCCGGGCTCTGCGTCTTCGGGTCGAGCACGCGCTCGATCGAGTACTTGATGTCTTCTGAGGTCAGGGCGCGGCCGTTGTGGAACGTCACGCCGTCGTGGAGCGTGAAGGTGTAGGTCTTGCCGTCCTCGCTGATCGTGTAGTTCTCGGCGAGATCGGGGACGAGGTCGGTGGTGCCCGGTGCATAGTCCATCAGCCCGTCGAACAGGCTCTTGATGATCGACCAGTTCTGCCAATCGTAGCCGATCGCCGGGTCGAGCGTGCTGATGTCGTCCTTGTAGGTGACGGTCATCGTCCCGCCCTGCGGCGCATCTTCCGCATACGCCGCCGTTCCGGCCAGCAGCAGGATCACGGCCGTGGTGCCGAGCAGTCGCCTCATGCCCTCGTCTCCTTGTTCCTTGTTCAACGCAGCCTGATTCGGGGGTCGATCAGGGGTGCCACGAGATCGGCCAGCAGGTTGCCCAGCACGATGCCGACCGCCGAGACCATGGTCACGCCCACGATTACGGGAATGTCGACGCGCTGGATGGCCTGCCACGCGAGCTGGCCGATTCCGGGCCAGCCATAGATCGATTCGACCACCACCGCACCGCTCATGAAGATGCCGATGTCGAGCCCGATCATCGGCACGATGGCGAGAATGGCGTTGCGCAGCGCGTGGACCAGGACGATCCGGGTGCGCCCGGCCCCCTTGGCCCGTGCCGTCGTCACATAGTCCTGAGCCAGGGCCTCCAGCATCGAGGCCCGGCTCATCCGCGCGTACCAGCCGGCCCCCAGCACGCCCAGCGTCAGCGCCGGCAGCACGAGGTGCGAGAACGTGCCGTAGCCGCCGATCGGGAACCAGTGGAGCTGCACGGCGAAGACGTAGAGCAGCAGGATGCCGACCACGAACTGCGGTGCCGAGACCGCCGTGAAGGCCAGTACCATCACGGCCCGGTCGCTGGCTTCGCCGCGGCGGTTGGCAGCCCAGATCCCGGCCGCGAGCCCCAGTGCCAGTTCGACCAGGATGGCGCCCACGAGCAGCAGCAGCGTCGCCGGTAGGCGGGAGAGGATCAGCTCCGTGACCTGCGTC
>JAXMCK010000013.1:0-17375 GCA_046349395.1 Geminicoccaceae bacterium
GCGAGCCTGTCCTCGCCCAAGCCGTCGATGTCTTCCACTGAGCGCTGGCGATTCCGGATCGAGCACATCGTGGACTCGATTGATGCCATCAGAGACTACGTCGCCGGTCTCGACGAACGCGCACTTGCTGCTGATCGCAAGACACTCGATGCGGTGCTTCGCAACTTTCAGGTGATCGGCGAGGCCGTGCGCAAGGTCCCGAAAGACGTTCAAGTCCGCTACGAGGACATACCTTGGCGGGAAATGGAACGAATGCGTCACAAGATCGTGCACGACTACGACCGCGTCAGCGTCAGCACGGTCTGGCAGACGATCCACGAGGACTTGGTTCCCCTTCTGCCTCTCCTGACCAAGCTGCTGAAGAACGAGCCCGAGGATCGTTGACACGCTCGTCTGCTGGTCGATTGATCGTGCAGCTCGGCCCCGACCCGGGAAGCGCCGAAGCTCACGCCGCCCTGGTCGAGCGGAAGGGCAAGGCCACGGTTTCCAACGTCGTGAGATCGAGCTGTTCCGAAGCGTGGTCGATATCGAAGCCGACGACCTCGCCGGCGGCATTGAGATCCACGACCAGCCCTTCCGCGACCTCCCGCGTCTCGGTGCCGGGTCCGGGCTTCAGCTCGATGTAGAGACTGTGGGTCTCTGGATGGGCCTCGAGTAGGCCGAAGGCCGGTAGGCGGCGGTTGCTCGCTTGGGCCGACGCACAGCCTCGGTCCAAGCGGGCAGCTCGAGGTTCGCTCTCCCGGTACCCGCGGTCCAAGAACGCGTCGTGGGTCGTCTCGCCGCAATCCACCTACACATGGATCGCGTCTCTCCCGTGCGGATCTCAGGGCGCTTGAACGTCCGGTGCCGCGCCGAGAGCAGCGGCTCGGCTGGCCAACGCACGATCGAAGGTCACGAACGCGGCGCCGGCTGGGGTCGCCACGAGATGCAGGGCGTCGGCGAGGTCGAGCCCGGCCAATGCCCAGTCGAGGGCACGGGCGACACCCGACGCATCCTCGATCTCGACATTGGGCAGCCCACCGAGCAGACGAAGAGCCGCAACCACCTCGGCCCGCGAGAAGCCGAACGTGAAGGCGAGCACCCAAGCCGTCTCCAGGATGACCGTCCTGGCGATGAAGACGCGGTCCGCATGAAAGGCTTCCGCCGCCCGGAGGCTTTGCGCCGGGTTGTCATCCCTGACGAGGAACCGGACGACGGCGTTCGTGTCGACGGCGATCATGCGTCGTCGGGTCGCCGGCCGGTCCAACGTTCGCGGACATGTCGCGCGATCCCTTTGTCGAGCTCTTCGAGGGCGATCGGCGGCCCATCGTAGCGGAGGCAGCCATGCACCTCCTCGAACGTCGTTCGCGCGAATGGAGGATCGGCGCGACGCAGGACGAGCACGTCTCCCTGGTCCAGTAACTCCAGCTCGGTTCCCGCCGTCCAGCCTCGCCTGTCGCGGATGTCCTTGGGAATGATGAGCTGCCCCTTGCTCGACAGCCGCGTCCTGGCCATGGCCCAACCTCGGTAAGATGATGGTAAGACTACATCGTCGGTGGGTCGGTGTCACCAGGTCCCGTCTTGCTTCGGTTCGTTGGAGGCGCGACGACGGCGGAGCAGTCGATCACCATCACCACATGCCGCGCTCGTCGTAGCCGATGATATGGTCCATGGTTCTGTCGTCGTAGACGGGCAACGCCGCGCACGCGATGGCGATGGCGTCAAGCCGCTCCGCCAGGTTGCGCGCCACGCCGCGCTTGCGACGTTCACGCTCCAGGCGCTCGGCCAGAGCGTTCTTGACCGCGTCGGTCAGTGATTCGCCGGTCAGCGCCGCGACGTCCCGCGCCAGCTGGTCGGCCTCCGGATCCTCGATGGTCAGGGCCACCGTAGGCTCGCTCTGGAACGCGGTGACTCATTTGGAACGATCTTGGGGCTTCCTCCAATCACGCCGCCCTGGTCGAGCGGACGGGCAAGGCCACGGTTTCCAACGTCGTGAGATCGAGCTGTTCCGAAGCGTGGTCGATATCGAAGCCGACGACCTCGCTGGCGGCATTGAGATCCACGACCAGCCCTTCCGCGACCTCCCGCGTCTCGGTGCCGGGTCCGGGCTTCAGCTCGATGTAGAGACTGTCGGTCTCGGGATAGTAATGCAGCTTCAAGGTTCGCTCTCCCGGTACCCGCGGTCGAAGAACGCGTTGTGGGTCGTCAGGCCGTCATCGAGTGTGACGACCCGTGGCACACGTGCCGTCGCTTCCCCCGGACGCTGGGCTCGCCGTGCACTTTACGTCCGTGGACCGCTGCCGATTGGCTTGCTACGCCGTCGCGCCACGTGCCGGAGCTTGGGCCAAGTGCCGCCGAGCCGGGCCAACCGCCGCGCGGCGTAGGCCGCGATCAATCTCCGCACCGCCAGTCCAACCACCGCCTGACCGTCCGGGATGCCGGTGAGCGCCCTAGCCTGCTCCAGCAGCGCCGTGTCGACGCTCACGGTCTGTCGCATCACCGCTCTCCCTTCGTCAGCGATCGCGGCACCGAAGGCTTCGGATGCCGCCGCTCAAGCCGCCCGCGGCTTCACTTCGCGCTCCAGACGGTCGCCCAGCTCGTCCTCGGTCCGGTCGAGGTCGTAGCGGGTCTGCAGGTTCAGCCAGAGCTGCGGCTCGACACTGAAGTAGCGGGCGAGCCGCAGGGCCGTGTCGGCGGTCACCGCGCGGCGACCATGGACGATCTCCAGGATCCGCTGCGGCGGCACGCCGATCGCCTTGGCGAGCGCATATTGGCTGATCCCGAGGGGCTCCAGGAAGTCGAGCAGCAGCACCTCGCCGGGATGCACCGGCGCAAGTCGGTCCTGGGCCATCGGCACAGCCTCACTTGTGGTAGTCGACGATCTCGACCTCGTAGGCATCCCCATCCTCCCAGCGGAAGCAGATTCGCCACTGATCATTGATTCGGATGCTGAACCGGCCGGCTCGATCACCCTTGAGCGCTTCCAGCCGATTGCCCGGCGGGACACGAAGGCTGTCGAGGCGCGATGCCGCGTCCAGCAGCCGGAGTTTGCGCAGGGCGACCCGTTGCACGTCGCTCGACAAGGCTGCAACACGCCGCCGACCGTACAACTGCTCCGTAGCCCGATCCGCGAAGCTCTTGATCACGTCTCACATGATAACGCGAAGCGTACCTAGCGGCAAGGTGGATACCATAGTCTGCTCAGGGTCCGAGACCGCACCGCATCGAGACGAAGCATTCCTCTTTCTCGGGAGGTTACCGCAATCCAGCTGGTCACCGGCCTCGATAAAAACCCCGATCCTTTCTATATCTGGAGCCGAGATCTAGACATCAGAGGCATCGATGGCGCTCAGCCTGAAGGACAAGGAAACCGATCGCCTTGCCCGGGCCGTCGCTGCGCTCACAGGAGAGACGTTGACCGATGCCGTCCGCATTGCGTTGGCGGAGCGGCTCGAAAGGAAGCGGCTGAGAAGGGGAGAAAGCGGGCGAATGGCGGACCAGCTGATGGACATCGGCCGGCATTGCGCTGCCCTGCCCGACCTCGACACGCGCAGCTCCGACGAGATCATCGGCTACGACGAGAACGGTATGTGGTGATGGTGGTCGATACCTCGGCCGTTGTCGCCATCCTCGTCGGCGAACCGGATGCGGAGACGATCGCCGAAGACATCAGCGAAGCTCCGGCACGCCTGATCTCGGCCGTGACGCGCGTCGAGCTGTCCTTCGTCATCGAGGGTCGCAAGGGCGAGCTGGGACGGCAGGACCTCGATCGGCTATTGGCCAGCGGCAGCTTCGAGATCGTTTCCGTCACGCCGCATCATGCCGATCTCGCGATCGAGGCGTTCGGGCGCTATGGCGAAGGACGACATCCTGCCGGTCTGAATATCGGGGACTGCTTCTCCTATGCGCTTTCGATGGCGAGCGGTCTTCCATTGCTCTTCAAGGGCGTGGATTGCGCCAGGACCGACGTGCGAACTGCCATGCCAAGTGACAAGGGAATGCTATAGCTCGAGCAACTGTTGCTCCTAAAGACAGCTACCCCATTCAGCGGCAGCGGACCATTCCGACCGCCATCTCCGAATGTTCATGTGACCGTTGACCTAGGCTCATGGTCCTGATACACTCGTCGTCATGTATTTCCGCCCGCCCCGCCCGTTCCTCTCGCGCGAGATGCCGACCCGGACCTTCCTCGCCCGGCTCGCCGCGCGTGGGGTTCCGCCGGGCATGCTGGTCGGGCTCGAGGGCTGCGACAGCGAGGAGGTGAAGGCGGCCGTCGAGAACCCGGACTTTCCGGGACTCGTCGAAGGGGCCGCGAAGCTGCGACAGCTTAGCCACGATGAGCGGATGAGCCGGCTCGTCGATCTCGCCTGCGACGTCCTGCAGGCGGCCATGAGCATGGGCGATCTCCGCGCCTGCCTATTCGTGCTCTGCGAGCGCAAGGCCAAGCGCAACGCCGGACGGACCCTGGCCGAGAAGGTGATCGAGGCCGATCTCGCTTTGACCAAAGCCCTCGCCCGCGCGGTCGATCGGGAGATGGCACCACCCACCCTCGCCCATCCGCCACCACGCTCTGAGCCCGGCCGCTGGCCGACGAAGAACGGCCTCGACCGCCAGTGCGCCCTGGTGGAGGCCGACCTCGTCCGCCGCCTCGCCGCCGCCGAGGTCGCTGCGGCGACGGCACCTCCGGCACGACCACGCGCGCCATGCTATTCGCCGGCGGTGCTGGCCCATCTCCGCAAGCTGCGCGAAGGTGCGGCCGGGCCGGTCCCGGCACGGCCCCCGTCATCCGTCCGCCCGCAGGTGCCGATATTCGCCACGGTGGCACGGTCGCCTACCCGACGCGAAGCCCCTGCCGAGAACCGGCCCCCACGCGCCGCCGTCGAAACGGCGCCGCGGCCGATGGCGGGCTGGCCCTGCGCACCCTGAGCCGTCGACCGCTGCCTCCCTCGCCGGATTTGCAACACGTCGCCCGCTCTGCCACGGTCGGCAGCGGGACGGCGCAAAGCCGACACGAGGAGGCGAGCGACATGACGGACGAGCGGAAGTTGGTGGGAGTCTCGCGCCGCGAGGTGATGGCGGGAGCTGCTGGCGTTGCCCTTGCGGCCGCGGCTCCCTGGCGCCGTGCGGCGGCACAGACCCCGAAGAAGGGCGGCGACCTGAAGCTCGGGATCGACGGGGCGGAATCGACCGACAGCCTCGATCCGGCGAGCTATACCGCCACCTACATGCAGACGGTCGGCTACCAGTGGGGCAACCCATTGATCGAGCTCGACGTGAACAACAAGCCGATTCCCGAACTCGCCGAGAGCTGGGAGCCCAACAAGGACGCCACCCGCTGGGTGGTGAAGCTCAGGAAAGGCGTCACCTTCCACAACGGCAAGGAGATGACGGCCGACGACGTCGTCGCCTCCTACAACCACCACCGCGGCAAGGACTCGAAGTCGGCGGCCAAGGTCTATCTCGACCCGTTCACCGACATCAAAGCCGACGGCAAGGACCAGGTCGTCTTCGAGCTGGCCCAGGGCATCGCCGACGTGCCCTACATCCTGGCCGACTACCACCTGCTGATCATGCCCGCGGGCTCGCCACCCGACAGCGGCATGGGCACCGGCCCGTTCAGCATCGAGGCCTTCGAGCCCGGCGTGCGCACGCTGGCCAAGCGCAACCCCAACTACTTCAAGGACGGTCGCGCCCACGCCGATTCGGTCGAGACCCTCGCCATCAACGACCAGACGGCCCGCACCAACGCCCTGCAGACGGGTGCCGCGCACTGGATCAACCGCGTCGATCCGAAGACCGTCTCGCTCCTGCAGCGCCTGCCGACGATCAAGATCATCGATGTGCCGAGTGCCGGGCACTACCTCTTCGTCATGCGCTGCGACATGGCCCCCTTCGACAATCTCGATCTGCGCCTCGCCATGAAGTACGGCATCGACCGCGAGGACATCATCAAGAAGATCCTGCTGGGGCACGGGGCACTGGGCAACGACAACCCGATCCCGGGCTTCGATCCCTTCCACGCCGACATCCCGCAGCGGACCTACGACCTCGACAAGGCGAAGTTCCACTTCAAGAAGTCGGGCTTCGAGGGTGCCGTCCCGATGCAGATCGCGGACGCCGCCTTCACCGGGGCGGTCGACACCGCCACGCTCTACCAGCAGCATCTGGCGAAGGCCGGGATCAATCTCGACGTCCAGCGCGTGCCGAACGACGGCTATTGGGACAATGTCTGGATGAAGGCGCCGTTCTGCGGCTCCTACTGGGGCGGGCGGCCGACCGCCGACCTCATGCTGTCGGTGGCCTACGCGTCGGATGCCGCCTGGAACGAGTCCTTCTGGAAGCGGCCCGACTTCGACAAGCTGCTGGTCGCCGCCCGCGGCGAGCTGGATCAGGGCAAGCGCACGCAGCTCTATGCCGAGGCGCAGACCATGATCAACGAGGACGGCGGGGCCATCATCCCGATGTTCAACAACTTCCTCTTCGGCACCAGCGACAAGGTCGCGGGCATGGTCACCTCGCCCGTGCTGACCGGCCTGCGCTGCGCCGAGCAGCTCTATTTCGTCTGACGCCTCACGTAGGCCGAAGGCCGGTAGGCGACCGAACCCAGAGCCTCAAGTAGGTCGAAGACCGGTAGGCGACGCATTGAAGTTCGGTGAGCCGGGAGTTCCCGGCCCACCAACTTCCGGAGAAAAGCCCGATGCGGACCGTCGAGTTCAAGGCGATGAAGGACGGGACGCGGGAGGACTATGCCCTGCTCGCCGCCTACGAGAAGGAGCATTTGGCCGGGTTGGGCGACCGAATCCTGGCGGCCCTGGCCCCGCTGGCGCAGAGCTTTCCGGGCTACAAGGTGACCCGGCTCGAGCACTCGCTGCAGACCGCGAGCCGGGCGCTGCGCGACGGTGCGGACACCGACTGGATCGTCACCGCCCTGCTGCACGACATCGGCGACGACCTCGCCCCCTACAATCACGACAGCATGGCGGCCACCATCCTGCAGCCCTATGTGCGCGAGGAGTGCGCCTGGGTGCTGCGCCACCACGGGCTGTTCCAGCTCGTCTACTACGGCCACCATGTCGGGCTCGACCCGAATGCCCGCGACAAGCACCGCGGCCACCCCTGCTACGACGCCGCCGTCACCTTCTGCGAGCGCTGGGACCAGGCCGCCTTCGATCCCGACTACCCGACCCTCCCGCTGGAGACCTTCGAACCGCTGGTGCGCGAGGTCTTCGCCCGCGAGGCCTGGAGCGAGGCCCATCTTCGGCCCGGCGTGCAGGTCCCGTTGGTCCGGAAGCAGGTCGTCGACCAGCAGATCTGAACGGAACTCAGGGTTTCGGCGGGGGGAAGCGGCGGCTCGCCTCCAGCTCGTTCAGGTCGAGATGGTTGCGCATGTACTGCCGGCTGGCGTCGGTGTGGGGCTGGTAGTCCCAGGAGGTGTGCCGGCCCATCATCAAGGCCTGCCAGGCGAGACGCCGCTGGCGCTGGCTCAAGATCACGGCCTCCTTGAGTGCGGCCGTGTCCCAGCGCTCGTGGACCTCGGCCGTCAGCGTCGCGACGAGCCCCGCCTGGTCGGGCTCGGCCGCGAGGTTGCGCAGTTCCAGAGGATCGGCGGCGAGGTCGTAGAGCAGCGGCGGATCGGTCTCGCACCAGACGAACTTGAGGTCGCCCCGGCGCAGCATCAGCATCGGTGCCGGCGTCCCCTCGGCCAGATACTCGGCCCGTACCGTCCGCACGGGATCCTCGCTCCCGCCCTCCAGCAGCGGCGTCAGATCGCCGCCGTCGCCCTGCACGGCCTCTCGCTCCCCCGGTTCGAGCCCACCGCCCAGGGCCACAAAGGTGGGCAGCAGGTCCACGAGGGAAACGGGGGTGCGCACCCTGTGCGGGCGGAAGCGGTCCGGGGCATGGACGATCAGCGGCACCCGGAGCGACGCCTCGAAAAAGTGCATCTTGTACCAGAGACCCCGCTCGCCGAGCATGTCGCCATGGTCGGCGGTGACGACGGTGATCGTGTCCTCTGCGAGGCCGAGCCGGTCCAGTGCTGTCACCAGGTCCGCCAGCTTGTCGTCCACATAGCTGATCGCCCCGTAATAGGCGCGGCGCGCGCGGCGGATATCGGCCTCGTCGATGACCGTCTCCGACATGGCCGAGACCCGGCGTAGCCGTCGGCTGTGGGCGTCCAGATGTTCCTCGGGCAATGCCGCCACCTGCGGCGGGTCGATCTCCTCCTCGCGGTAGCGGTCCCAGTGCTCCGGCCGGACGACATAGGGATCGTGCGGATGGGTGAAGGAGACGACGAAGAGGAACGGCCGCTCGTCGGGGTCGCGAGCCGTATCCTGCAACCAGCGCTGCGCGCGGAAGGCGACCTCGTCGTCATAATCGAGCTGGTTGGTGGCGAGGGCCGTGCCCGCCTGCTTCACGCTGCCCATATTGTGGTACCACCAGTCGATTCGCTCGTCCGGAGCGTCCCAGTTCGGAGTCCAGCCGAAATCGGCCGGGTAGATGTCGGTGGTCAGCCGCTCCTCGAACCCGTGCAGCTGGTCCGGGCCCACGAAGTGCATCTTGCCGGCGAGGCAGGTGCGGTAGCCCAGCCGGCGGAGCGCATGGGCCATGGTCGGCACCGAGGAGCGTTGCTCCGCAGCGTTGTCGTAGGCACCTGTCGCCGAGGGCAGCCGGCCGGTCATCGTGGCGAAGCGCGACGGCGCGCAGAGGGGGCTCGGGCAATAGGCGTGGTCGAACTGCACCCCCTCGGTGGCGAGGCGGGTCATCGCCGACGCCTTCACTACCGCGTGCCCGTAGCTCGGCAGGTAGCCGGCCGAGAGCTGGTCGGCCATGACGAGGAGGATGTTGGGGCGACGGGACGGCATGGCGAACTCCCAGCGGGCGTGCCGGTGGCCGGAACGCGCGGGCCTGGATGCCAGATCCCTCGGGGGCGCACCATCGCCGCGATTGACCCCGGACGCGGGGCGGTGAAGATCGGCCCATGGACCCCGCCGCCCGCGCCGCTTCGCTTGCCTGCTGGAAAAGCCCCGTCGAGCCGGTGCCGCTCTCGGGCGGGATCACCAACCGCAACTTCACGGTCCGCGACGGCGGGCGGACCTTTGTTGTGCGGATCGGCGACGACATTCCCGTCCACGGCATCGCCCGCTGGCACGAGCGGGCGGCCAGCCACGCGGCGCACCGGGCCGGGATCTCGCCGGCGGTCGTCCATGCTGAGCCGGGTGCCCTGGTGCTCGACTTCGTCGAGGGGCGGACCTTCCAGCCGGAAGACATCCGGGAGCGCCGCAACCAGGAGCGGATCCTGGCCCTGCTGCAGCGGGCGCACCGCGAGATCCCCCAGCATCTGCGCGGACCGTCGCTGATCTTCTGGGTGTTCCAGGTCGTCCGCGACTACGCCGCGACCCTGCGCGAAGGCGGCAGCCGCATGATCCCCGAGCTGCCCCGGCTGCTGACCGCCGCTCAGGAGCTGGAGCGGGCGGTCGGCCCGATCGACCTCGTCTTCGGGCACAACGACCTGCTCGCCGCCAACATCCTGGACGACGGGCACCGGCTCTGGCTGGTCGACTGGGACTATGCCGGGTGGAACAGCCCGCTCTTCGACCTCGGCGGCCTCGCCTCCAACAACGAGCTCACGGATGCGGACCGCGACTGGCTGCTCGAAGCCTATGTCGACCGCCCGCTCGACGACGACCTGCGGCGGCGCGCCCGGGCAATGCTGACCGCCTCCCTCCTGCGCGAGGCGATGTGGAGTATGGTCTCCGAGCTGCACTCCACCCTCGACTTCGACTACCGGGCCTACACCGAGATGAACCTGGCGCGCTTCGAGCAAAGCCTCGCCGCATTCGAGGAGTCCTCTCGATGAGCGCGCTACCGAACTCGGCCAAGGTCGTCGTGGTGGGTGGGGGCATCGTCGGCTGCTCGGTCGCGTACCATCTGGGCAAGCTCGGGGTGGAGACCCTGCTGATCGAGCGTGGGCGGCTCTCCTGCGGCTCGACCTGGCACGCGGCGGGGCTCGTCGGCCAGCTGCGCACCAGCGCCAACATCACCCAGCTGCTGGGCTACTCGGTCGAGCTCTACGGCAAGCTCGAGGCCGAGACCGGGCACGGGACGGGCTGGAAGCAGGTGGGCGGCCTGCGCCTCGCCTGCAACGTGGACCGCTGGATCGAGGTCCGCCGCCAGGCGACGACGGCCAAGAGCTTCGGGCTCGAGATGCAGCTCCTCACGGCGCAGGAGGCACAAGGACTCTGGCCGCTGATGCAGGTCGACGACGTGCTGGGTGCCGCCTTCCTGCCGACCGACGGCCAGGCGAGCCCGTCGGACATCACCCAGGCGCTGGCGAAAGGGGCGCGGCAAGGCGGGGTCCTGCTGCGCGAGGGTGTCGCGGTCACGGGCTTCGAGCTGGAGCACGGCGGGGTGCGGGCGGTGCTGACCGACCAGGGGCGGATCGCCTGCGAGGCGGTGGTGCTCTGTGCCGGGCAGTGGACGCGCACCCTGGCGGCGATGGTGGGGGTGAACGTCCCGCTCGTCTCGGTGCAGCACCAGTATCTGGTGACGGAGCGGATCCCGGGCACGCCCTCGAACCTCCCCACCCTGCGGGATCCCGACCGGCTGACCTACTACAAGGAGGAGGTGGGCGGCCTCGTGATGGGCGGCTACGAGCCGAACCCCAGGCCCTGGGCGGAGCGGGGCATTCCGGATGGGTTCGAGTTCCAGCTCCTGGACGAAGACTGGGACCATTTCGAGCCGATGATGAAGCTGGCGCTGGGCCGGGTGCCGGCGCTGGAGACGGCCGGGATCAAGCAGCTGATCAACGGGCCCGAGAGCTTCACGCCCGACGGCAACTGGATCATCGGGGCCGCACCCGAGGTCCGCGGCCTCTTCGTGGGCGCCGGGTTCAACGCCTTCGGGATCGCCAGTGCGGGCGGGGCCGGGATGGCGCTGGCCGAGTGGGTGGCCAAGGGCGAGCCGCCCTTCGACGTGTGGCCGGTCGACATCCGCCGCTTCGGCCGCGGGCACATGGACACGGACTGGGTCCGCAAGCGCACGCTCGAAGCTTATGGAAGGCACTACACGCTGGCCTGGCCGCAGGAGGAGTTCGAGTCCGGGCGGCCGCTACGGCGCTCGCCACTCTACGACCGGCTGCTGGCGAAAGGGGCGGTGTTCGGCGAGAAGCTGGGATGGGAGCGGCCGAACTGGTTCGCCGGCACGGGCGAGGAGCCGCAGGACCGCTACAGCATGGGGCGGCCCAACTGGCACGCGGCGGTGGGACGCGAGCACCGGGCCTGCCGCGAGGCCGTGGCCCTCTTCGACCAGACCTCGTTCGCCAAGTATCTCGTGGTCGGCCGGGACGCGGAGCGGGCCCTCTCCTGGCTCTGCGCCAATGACGTCGCGAAGCCGCCGGGCCGGCTGACCTACACCCAGATGCTGAACGCCAAGGGCGGCATCGCGTGCGACCTGACCGTGGCGCGGCTCGCGGAGGACCGCTTCTACCTCGTGACCGGGACCGGCTTCGCGACCCACGACCTCGACTGGATCACCCGGCACATCCCGGACGGGCTCGACGCCCATGCCGTCGACGTGACCGGCAGCAACGCCGTGCTTTCCCTGTTCGGGCCGAAGGCGCGGGAGGTGCTGGGGGCGGTCTGCGGGGACGACCTGTCCAACGCGGGCTTCCCCTTCGCCCATTGCCGGCAGATCCGGGTGGCGGGCGCCCCGGTGCTGGCCCTGCGGGTGACCTATGTCGGCGAGCTGGGCTGGGAACTGCACGTGCCCGTCGAGTTCGCGGCCACGGTCTACGACGCGCTGCAGGCGGCGGGCCGGCCGTTGGGCTTGGTCGATGCCGGCTACCGGGCGATCGAGACGCTGCGGCTGGAGAAGGGCTACCGCGCCTGGGGGGCCGAGATCGGTCCGGACCACAGCCCGCTCGTGGCGGGCCTCGGCTGGGCCGTGAAGCTGCAGTCGGGCCTCCCCTTCCTGGGGCGCGAAACCCTCCTGGAGCAGGCCCAAAGGCCCCTGCCCCGCCTCCTGGCCGGGTTCTCGGCCGATCCGGACGTGGTGCTCCTGGGCCGCGAGACCATCTACCGGGACGGCGAACGGGTCGGCTGGCTCGCCAGCGGCGGCTTCGGCCACACGCTCCAGAAGAGCCTGGGCTACGGCTACCTCCGCCACCCCAAGGGCGTCACCCCGGACTTCCTCACCCAGGGCCGCTACCAGCTCGAAGTGGCCGGCTCCCTCGTTCCCGCCGACCTCTTCCTCTCACCCCCCTACGATCCCCAATCCCTCCGCCCCCGCGCCTAGAAGATTAGGTCAGAAACACCATAGATTTGACCGCCGATCAAGACCTGCTCGACGTCATGAAGGGTATCGACCCCGTAGTCGCCGTTTGACGATACACCATCTCTTACCACTACATCTGCTCCAGCACGCGATACAACGTAGTCTGACCTTGATCCAGCGTAAAAGACCGTGTCAATTCCTGGACCTCCGTCTATGTAGTCATTGCCTCCTCCGCCATTGATGAAGTCATCTCCCTTAGCAGCCCAGATCATGTTGTTTCGCGCATCACCAGTAAGGACGTCCTTGTAATTTGACCCAAAAACGTTCTCGATGTTAAACAAACTATCACTATCAAGTCCTGATTTAGCTTGATGCAAAGTCAAATTGGCTGCTATTCCATGCAATGCTCGAATGTAATATACTGTATCAGTACCTGGCCCACCATCGATATAATCAGCATTGGCCCCACTAAATATTCGATCATTGCCCTCGCCACCTATAAGCACATTCTTCCCATCTTCACCGTATATCGAGTCATTACCCAATCCACCGTCGATTCTGTTGTTATATCTATTACCGATTATCGTATCATTGTATGAACTTCCTCGAACATTTTCTATATCCCCCAAGGTATCGCGCTCGCCCCCGCCCGTAAGGGCAATTCCATTATTAAGGTTGACAACAACCGGGTTAGATACCTTCCTGTATACAATCTCGTCAACTCCGCCGCCGCCGTCGACATAATTACTCCCTCCCCGCATTATGAATTGGTTGGACGCAGAACTGCCAACAATTCTGTCGTCAAGGATCGAACTCTCAACGTTTTCAATACTCATCAACTGGTCAGCGTTTCCCCATGCATCAATAGCCGTGCCTAGTTCAAGATTAACCGCTATACCTCTGCTTTGAGGAAGATCAGGAACACCCGCATAAGCAAAGTATGACACTGTGTCGTTACCGGATCCGCCGTCTACGTAATCATAGCCGCTACCAGGTCGCAGCCAATCTTCACCTGCATTGCCGTATAACTTGTCACTTCCCGCGTGACCAAAGGCCGACTCAAAGATGCCATTCCCAAGAACTATCACATCAGCGTAACGTGACCCGTTGACCTCCTCGAAACCGCTGATCGTGTCGACATTGCCATAGCCATCCAGTGCCTTCCCCGTGAGGAAGTTGACGGTCACAGCCGCCGGTGACGCACTGTAGTCCAGCGTGTCGAACCCGCCTGCGCCGATCAGCGTGTCATTGCCGGCGAGACCTGCAATCCGGTCGTCACTTGCTAGGCCGCCCAGAACATCGTTACCGGCGGTCCCCTTCAGCTTGACCATGCTTCATCTCCACAGACTGTTGGGCTGGCCACGTGACGGGCCGACCAGGTCGACCCATTGTCGACAACCCACACTCCCCTGCCCATGCCCAGCAGGACACAACTCCAACGCGAATGCGCCTTGCTGGCACTCGCTACAGCGGCTTCTGGCGGCCACCGTCACCGGGCGGCCACGCCGAACCTAGGCGAGAGGCGGATGTCCGATCTGCATATCAATACCGATCAATGTATCTTGCCGATTACCACCATGTTGCGGCCCCAGGTGATCAGTTCTTCTCGACCATCGCTATCCATATCGAACCAGATCGGGCGTGCCGTCCACTGGTCGGGCGGGATCAATGTGCGCTCAGAAGCGGTCAGCGACTGCAGCCCCCAATACCAGCTCCGCGACAGTCGAAGCTTCCCGCTGATATCAATCACCTCCCCATAGGCACCCGACAGCTCGTCTGTTCCACGAGCCCCGTCCAAGTTCGTATTCTGCATTGGAATAATAGAGTAGTGAGTGCCACGAATAGTGTTAATCTTGTTCCCCTTGTAGTCTGTAAAATACAAATAGTGAGTGCCCGCATCTTGAGATGGCTCCTCTCGAATTGCTATATTTAATCCAGACTTGCCAGCCTGAAGCTTGGCAAAGAAAACATATTGCGCATGATAAAATGTGTCGTTGCCTTTCGACCATAGTGGGGTGCATCGTTTTCCGGAAGGCTGCCACAAGTTATACATTCTGGTACCACTAGCACCAACTGCAATCGATTCGAATCCACTGATTGACGGATCTGCATCGCCGATTGACATAGAGTCAACATGATCGACACCCCACCCCCCTAAGGTACAAAGTATTTGTCCCTGGCTATTCACATAATACTTTCCTACCATTACATTATACACGGCCGTTCCAGTTGGTTCTGGAGCCCAAACATAGTGACCTGCGTCACAAGTGTCCCTTCGCCATTTTAGATTTAGATTTTGGTCGTAGGCAATCGTGCCGGACCACGTATCTTCGTAGTTTTGCTTGCATTTTGCTGTTGCTGACTTGGTGGCTACAAAGATCAGCGGCTGTCCGATATCGGCCAAATTGAAAGCAGCGATCTGGCATTCCGAACTGGACGTGCCGCCCGGGATCACCGCCGTCTTGATCACCGCGCCTGTCCGGCCATCGCGCTTCACAAGGATGCGCTGGCCATTGCTAAGCCAACAGTGGACGATGCTGCTGCCCATGATCGCCAGTGTGTCGCGATGGCTCCAGGAGCGGTGGACACGACCGGAGGGGTTGGTGATCTGCCAGAGCTTGCGACCGCTGGAGTCGAAGACCCGCATGATGCGATAGCCGTTGAAATGGACGAAGCCCCAGCCGCCATTCACCTGGATAGGATACATGTTGGCGCGGACGTTGGTCTGCCCGTCGCCATCGAGACTGAACTGGCGAATCTTGGTGGCGGACAGCTGGGCCGAACTGGCCGGGGCGCCAGCCACGCTGAGCTGCTGATAGGACACGCCGCGCAGGCCGTTGCGGTGCATCAAGATGCGGTCGGAGGTGGCAGCGGAGGCCGTGGCAACCCACCCCAAAGCAATGGCCATAAGGGCAACGCCGCACAGAATCGACCATCGCATCCGCGACGCCAAGCCCGCACCCATCATTCACCGTCTCCGCAGACCAGGACACCACACCTAACCATGGAGTACACGCCTGCGATTGCAGCATTCAACCGCAATTCGTTACCCATTCGCCAAAGTCGGAAGACGGAATGCACAATAGGCCGCACATCAGCGGGATTCGATCCTTGCCGAGGCTCGAAGTCCACACTCGGGGTGTGTTCCCGCATCACAAAACATGGCCGTGCGGGTTACACTGCACGCATACCGGGATACGCAGATCCGAATAGCGACACTCTCTTAGGAATAACGCAACGTCTTCTGCGTGATGCGCGGGCGGTGCACCATCGAGGCTGGATGTCGACGCGTGGCGGAGGAACAAGGTCATGGGGCGCCGGGCCAGCGACGAAAGGGGGCCAGGGTCTGCTTCGGAATGGGCTCCTTGCCCCACCTAATCTCTCGCGACGCCTGCTCTGCCGACGTAGCGGGCAACGATGCAGACCGAGACTTCTTCGAAGCGGCTGGCGAAGCAGAGCCGGAGGTCCGCTTGCCTTTCGCCGTTGATACCGCCTCGCTAGATCGCAGTCGTTCGACTCGCTCCCTTCCTGCGGTGGCGGGAGTCGCTTCTGTCGGAGCCGTCTCGGCCTCGCAAGCGTTGGCGGGCGACGCGGGCTCACGCGGGGGATAGCAGATCATCGCTCCCACGGGGTACGGGGCGAAGTTGGCGATGTCGTGAACGGGGGGCTCAGAGCCGGCGGGAGCCTGAGAGGCCGTGCCCTGCCCGATGATCGTCGCTTCCGGAACGCGACCCTCGGGCGAACCGTCCGACGCCAGTGCTGCCCGCTCGCCCGCATCGTCCGCGGCGGGCCGATTCGCGCGGATGGCGGCCAGGTCGATCTCATCGAGCTTGGGCTGGACGGGCACCAGGCCGGGGGCGACGAAGCCGGCGGCCTCTGCGGCGGCGACGCGCGTGGCCCAGGCGATGCGCTCGCGCTCGTACTGCTCGAGGTTGAGGCGTACCTTGCGCACATGCTCGACATAGTCGAGGTTCTGGCGCCGACGCTCCTCGTCGGAGAGAAGATCCTCGATCCCGTACAGGTCGGCCTTTGCCACGGGCGTGCGGTCGAGCACCTCACAGATGGCGTCGATCTCTTCGGGCGACGGCGACGGCAGGACGTCCTCAAGGCTCAAGGTGGGGCGATCGCACCCGGCCAGCACGGCGAGCTCGTCCGGCGTGCGGACGGACATGAACTGGCGCATCGGATCGGATGGCCGGGCGGTGGCCCGGCTTTTCGCCTGCAGGCGAAGCAGATCGATCTGGCGCAGCGCCCAGAAGGTGATGCGCACGTCGCCCAGCTCGACCAGCATCTCGAGCCGGTCCTGCAACAGGGAGTGGGTGCGATCGTAGCGCTCGTCCTCGGAGCGTGCCGCATTGGTGCGGGCAGCAGCCAGTGCCGTGCGAAAGAAGGGATCGTCGGCGAGCTCCGCCAGCTCCTCCTCGGAGAGGCCGGCCGTGCGCGCGGCCTCGGCCGGCGTATCGCCGGCGGCGAGCCGACGCGCGGCGTAGTCGAGGCGAAGGCGCGAGGGTTGGGCAGGAGCAGGAGACATTTCGATATAGGACTGTACGCCTATTTCACAACGCGGTCAATGTCGGAATTCAAGCTCTCAGCGGCACGCCCATGCCGCACATGCGAACGAATTGCTGCGATCGCAGCATTACGGCTTGATCGCATCGGGGCGGAGCGGATAGGTGCGCACATGCGTTCGTTCTTGCGCACCAGCTGACACTGAGCCGCGAGGACCCGGACCTGAGCGATCACTCCCACGTCGACGCAGCTCCGGTCGTTGCCGGTGTCCACGGCCTCACCGGTGTCGAGAGGCTGAGGCGGCTACGGGCCGCCTATGGCGAGCTAAGCGCACACGAGCTGGTCGAGCGGGCGGTGCGCCTGGAATTTCCGGGGCGGGTGGCGGTGAGCTCGAGCTTCGGCACCGAGTCGGCCGTGCTGCTGTCGATCGTGGCCGAGGTGGACCCCTGCACGCCGGTGCTGTTCCTGCAGACGGGCATGCTGTTTCCCGAGACGTTGGCGTATGCCGAGCAGCTGGCCGAGCATCTGGGCCTTTCGAACATCTGGCAGGTGAGGCCGGACGGGGCAATGCGGCGGCAGGTGGACCCCGACAACGACCTCTGGATCACCGATCCCGA
>JAXMCK010000014.1:0-10767 GCA_046349395.1 Geminicoccaceae bacterium
TCCGGATCGGTGGTGAAAGCGTCGAGCTCGGCGTCGCTGATCTTGAGCTTCGCTGCGGCCTTGGCGGCCGTGGCCCCGAGCGCCATGAGGCGCACGAAGCGGCGCTTCTTGCGCCGGGCGCGGAACTCGGAATCGAGGCGGTAGGGTTGATCGTCCATGGATGAGGACAATAATCCCATCGCATGGACGAGTCAACACTTCTTGCGGGCTGCCCGTTCGGTGGACATTGAGGTCGACACCAAAGGTGCCCTGGTCAAGAATGCACACGCCAAGCAGTCGCTTACGGGCGCTCGTGGTATTTGGTACCGCTGGCGAGCGTCGCTGGCACACAGGCCCATGGCCTTCTCAAGGACAGCGTAGAAAGACGACCGAACAAACCCCTTGTATAGGATAGTTTATATCGTCCGTCTGCAAGCGCACCGCTCGCTCATCGCTCGTTATTTCGGAATCTGTATGCTTGAACCCTGCACCAGCAGACCAATTATTGTCAAAATCGTAACCAGTAGAGTCAGAACAGCAAAACCCTTTACAATCCATCGTCCCTTCTCCGGAAGCAGAAGATCGAACATCCGAGTGATGATGTAGACACCAATCATCACGCCAATCGTCGGTATCATCGTAGCCCTTCCTCAGGCGAACTTACCAAGTCAGCAGCTTCCCTCAGCATAAGGTGGCCAAATATTTTGTCCAGTCAAAATACTACATAAATTATTGATCAGTATAGCTTTGCATGAGTTCGTGTGCGACCGTTGGGCGCGGCCGAACTCTCTTCAGCGGGCGTTAATGGTACCTAGTACCGAGGCTCCCCCGAGGCTCGGGCGTTAATGGTACCTGGTACCGAGGCTCCCCGAGTTTACTAACACGTCATTCGAAATCCGTGTAATCAAACGGATCATTTGCAACAGTTGCCGGTTTCGTAACTTTAATACCTTCTATATGCTCCACAAATTTGATAGTGTTCGCAATATTGTTAAATATCAAAAGTGCCTCTTGATGCTTGAGGATCGGATTGTCATGTGCAAAGCTTCTGTTATTGCGTACATCATTAAATCTGCTGAGCACGCCTATGGTTGACTTTAGAATAAAGATTGCTGCTTCTGATTCCACAATGTTTTTTGTTTCCAAGTACTTTGCATACTTTCCGAAAATTGCGTTAAGCGGCTCGTCCTGCACGTATTGAAGACCGTGCTTAGCGCAGAGGCTCCGGGTATATTTCACACAAAAGGTGTGCAGCCGGTCAATCGCAACCTCCGGTTCATTCCGATCCAGGCTATCTCGGATCGACTTTGCCAGAACAGCGAAGTCCTTGCCATCGGCGTTTGGCTTCAGCGCGTTCGCATTCTCAACGACGGAGCCCTCTTGCAACCGCTCGGCGATTGACTTGCATCGATCCCACAGTTCACGTCCGCGAGAATTCGAACTCGTTATTCCTGCCTTGGCTTGTAAAAGCAGATCGGACAGCACTTTTCCAATAATATAGTTTGGCTCCTCATCCCAGAAACTGCGGAAACGATTCGCTTTCGAATCGCCTCTGATGAAATACTTGTCACTATAGATATCTAAGCCGACGCTGTCATAAATGAAGCGGGCAAACGACTTGTTAGAGAATCCCAGAACGTAGCCGCTGCTCATCTGCAGTGCATCTTCCAGATGATACTTTTCAGTCGGGGTAAGGTCAGCCATATACTTATGGGCTCTTAACGGCAGTAGAGATTAGGCGGCTATGGATGTAAGGTGATCTTTGCCGCTGAGGCATCGACGAGATAACCCTATGCACTGGCAACGGCTTTGTCCAGATCACGCTGGACTTTTCGCGGCTATGCAGGTGGTGCACCGAAGCCTTCGGGAGGTTTGACGTCGGCGTTAGAGGTACTTCGTACTGAGGCTACTGAGAGATTTCCGCGCTGCAGTCCAGGCGAGCGCTGAGCGCCCGAGGCTCAAATGTCGATCTTGTGCAGCGGCGCCCCATGGCACGCCGTTTAGACAGCAGCATGAGCCAGCAGCAAGACAGTCGCTGGTACCGAGCTCCCCGAAACCAGCATCCCTATGCCTGAACCACCGACCCCGGAGTACGCGACGGAGCAAATTGCGTTCATATCACGACTTCGTTCTGTAAAACGCGGCAGATTACTCATGCTTGCTGAGACCAAGGACTTTGATATATAATGTATTACTATACAGCGGCTGTTGACCAGCAAGTTTGTGCCGCATCGTCGCTCTTCGACCAGAACCCCTCGCCAACACATGGCGAATGTGACGCGAATTACCACGGAGGTGCCAATCTTGAAACGCAGCATGGATATCATTCGAAAAATCCTGATGTATGTTGAAGAAAATTCGTCTGCTGGAGGTTTTGTGGACATCGATATTGATAACATTGACAAGAGGGAACTACAATATCATGTGAGCCTGTGTGTAGAAGCCGGCCTGTTGGACGGGGTTGATGCCAATTATATTGGCAGTGGAATGAACAAACTATATGCTATACAAAACTTGACTTGGAACGGCCATGAGTTTTTGGACGCCGTTCGGAGTGAAGGAATATGGAACACGGCGAAGCAGCGTATTGTAGATGAAGGCGGAAGCTTTACATTTGAGATTCTTAGGCAAATTGCTGTCGCAACGATTAAATCAAAGCTTGGAATAGATTGGTAAAGGTCTCAAATGATTTATTGCTTGAATGTTGGTCTTGGCGGTACAAATGGTTCTCGAACGAATAGTTATAATGACGTAATATTACGCCGGTACCATAAACAAAATGCTAGTCAAAGGATCTTTGCGTAGGGATTGGTACTTGTCGATATCGGATTTAGCAAAGCTTTGACGTTTGCAGCGGTATTCACCTCGATACACCCATTTCTTGTCAGCTACTTTTTCAAAAACGGGTACTGAATAGCCACCGGCAGCAAGCAGTCGGGCATTTTTCATAACATTAGAACCGTTTCCAACTAATATAATATCTGGTAAGTGTGGATTCATGTCTGATCTAAGTCTTGCTGCTACGACTCTATTGTCTTTTGTTGGTAGATAGCTGATGTGATTGCGACTGCCGACCTCGTTGCATATATGGTCTGTGCTATAGATATTTCCAACAACGAAAGTCATGGGAAGCCTTCTTTAGAATCACCGTGGACTGGCGTTAGCTCCATCACCGGTGGAATTAATAACGGTGAGCGCCTCTTGCGGTCAAGGGGCGGCTACGGACGAGTGGCTATCGTACTCTCACGCCAATACAGCTCATAGTCTTGCCGCAGCAAGAGCATGGGCGGCTCGTCCTCCAAAGCGTCGAGAATCGCGCCATGGGCTCGAAGAAGCGGTTGTCGGAGTAGTCGTCGTTGGCCCGCGACACCTTGCCGTCCACTTCCGCCGAGATCCCATCGTCCGCGTTGTGGAACCCTGCTGCGGCTGCGGGCTTAGATCGTCACCCGAAAGGGGGTGGTCGTAGGACCGTCTGCAAGTGGTGGCGAGTGATGGAGAGACGTGGCGCGCAGCTTTGCGCGGGGGTGGTGACGCTGCTCCTGCTGGCGGCGGGCGTGGGCGGGTGCACCACGGCGCCGTCCGACACGGCGGTCGTCAGCCTGCCGGCCCTCTCGTTCCTGCCCGAGATGGGCGACGCGCAGGCGAAGACGGAGCGGGTCGTCGGGCAGTCGGTGTGGGCGGTGACGGAACCGAGCGATGCGACGGGGGGCGGGGCGGCGCCGGTGCTGGGCTCGGCGATCGCCGTGGCGCCGGACAGGCTGCTGGTGAGCTGCGACGCGGCGATCGGGCAGGACCGGGTCGGGATCGAGCGGCGCAGTGCGCGGCGCACGGTCGGGATCGTGTCGCGGGGCCCAAGGGGGCGGATCTGCGAGCTGCGGGTGACCGACGTGCGGCTGGACCCGGTGGCGGGGTACCGGTCGTTCGCGACGCTGGAGGCGGGCGATCCGATCATGGCGGTGGTGAGCAGCGACAGCCGCAGCTTCAGGCTGCTGCGAGGTGCCGTGACGGCCAAGGGCGACAGCGGCGATCCGTTCCTGGAGACGAATCTGACGCTGCCGCCGGCGACGCGCAGTGCGGCCTTCTTCGACGATCAGGGCCGGTTCGTGGGCTTCGGGTCGAGCGGGGCCTTCGCCGATGCGGTGGCCGTCGTCATCCCGGTGCCAGTGGAGCAAGCGTCATAGAGCTCCAGTGGCCTATCGGCCTTCGGCCTGCTTGAGGCCGGCGCTGCCTACCGGCCCTCGGCCTACTTGAGGCTGGCGTTTCCGCCGGCCGCGGAAACGCCCCAGTAGCGTTCGTAGTCGTTGCGCAGCAGGAACATCGGCGGCTCGTCCTCCTCCAGCGTGGAGAAGCGGGCGAGGGGCTCGAAGAAGCGGTTGTCGGTGTCGTCGTCGTTGACGAGCGAGACCTCGCCGACGAGCACGTCGTGCCGCCAGCCCCAGAACTTGTGGTAGGTCCTGGGCGGCATGCTGACACTCTGGCCGGGCTGGAGGCGGAGGGTGGTGCCGGCATCCAGCACCGTCGCCGTGCCGTCGACGCCGAGGGTGACGGGGGTGTCGGCGACGGCCTCCTCGGGCGTGGAGTTGTAGACCTGGACGACCAGCTCGCCGCCGCCGCGGTTGATGATGTCCTCCATCTTGTACCAGTGGAAGTGCAGCGGGCAGACCTGGTCGTGCAGCAGCATCATGATCTTCTCGGCGTACATCTTGCCCTTGCCGGAAAGCGCGTCGGCGGAGAGGCCGTTGCGGAGCGTGAAGATGGCGAGGCCGCACTTGCAGAACTTGCCGGTGGCGAAGTCGGTGACGTCCCAGCCCAGGCGGCAGTCGACGATCTCGCGGACTTCGGGGCCCTTCTTCTTCCAGTCGTCGGGCGACCAGTAGGCGAAGGGCGGGAGCTGGAAGCCCTGGCGGCGGAAGAAGGCGTCCGCCCGGCGCATGATCGCATTGATCTCGGACCGCTTCATACGGCGCCCTCCCTGACGGTCGGGCGAGTAGAGGGGGCGGTCGCCGGCTTGTCCAGCGGTGCTGGGGCTAGGGGACGCCGTCGGGGCCGGGGACGACGATGGCGAAGAGATCGTTCAGGGCGGCGAGGGCGGCGGTGTGGACGGCAGCGGCGGGGATGACGCCGCCCAGCGGGTTGGGAAGGGCGCGGGTCGCGGTGGCGGCGGCGACGACGGTGCCGGCATAGCCGCGGTTGAAGCCGGCCCGTGCCGTCGAGTTGATGCACATGTGGGTCATGAAGCCGGCATAGACGAGGTCGGTGACGCCGCGCCGCTTCAGCTCCTCGTCGAGCGGGGTGCCCTCGAAGGCGGAGGGCCAGGCCTTGTCGATGACGGTCTCGCCCGGCTGCGGGACGACGGGGTCGGCGATCTGGCCGATCTTGGCCGTGAGGTCGTAGAGCGAGCCCGGGCCGTCGTCGTGGCGGATGTGGATGATGTGGGCACCCTCGCGGCGGGCGCGGTCGAGGAGGGCCGCGGCGACCCGGATGGCCTCGTCGACGCCCTCGAGGCGCATGGCGCCGCCGAGATAGGTGTTCTGGCAGTCGATCATGACGAGCGCACTCTTGGCGAGCGGGGCCGGGACCGCCGGCAGCCCCGCCATGCCGCGCAGGCTCTGCACGTCGCCCATCGTCCCGTCCTCCTCGCTGGTAGCCGTGGGGGCAGAGTGGCGGGTGCGCCTCGTGCCGTCGAGGGGGCGAGGCTGTGTCAGGGGCGGCCGAGGCGGCCGAAATGCTGCAGCACCCAGGCTTCGGCACCGTCGGCCAGGATGTCGCGCTCCATGCGGTGCTCGTCGGCGAAGAGGTCGACCGAGAGGCGGCGGTCGGTGAGGAGCTGGGCGAGCAGTGCTTCGCCGCCGCGCTCGTCGTAGATGCCCTCGGCGTAGATGACGCGCTCGTCGGCACTGCCGGGGCCGAGCAGGTTGGTGAAGTAGGTGAAGGCGAGGTTGCCGGCGCGCGGGGTCTTGGGGCCGAGGACGATGACGTAGGTCGAGGCGCGCTCGGCGTCGGTGAGGCCGTTCCACCAGGGGCGGAGGTCGGCGTCGATGGCATCCAGCTGCAGGTCGGCGGCGGCGTTGAAGTCGGCGAGCAGGGTCGGGGCCTGGGCGCGCATGAAGGCGTCGAGCCCGGCTTCGTCGGGCGGACCGTCCTTCAGCCAGGCGTCGATGGCGGCCTGGGTGGCCGTCAGCATCGCGGTGTCGCGGGCGATCGCCTCGGGGGTGAGGGCCGAGCGCGGCAGGGCGGCGAGGACGGCCGTGATCTTCGGGCGGAGGTCCAGGGTCTTGCTGCGCCAGGTGGCCTCGGGGTCGAGGCCCTCGATGGCCGGGCGCAGCGCGGCCCAGGTGCTGCGCACGGCGTGGCCGGCGGCCTTCAGCTGCTCGTAGGCGAGGGGAATGTGGCCCAGGCGACGGGTGACGCCGGCGTGGCGGACCATGACGTCGTCGAAGCCGACGATGACGACGGGATCGGCAATGGCGTGGAAGCGGGTCTTCGCGTCCCGGTAGATCGCGATCGTGGCGTCGTTCAGGGCGACGAAGGGGTCGGCGAGGGTGAGGGAGTCGGCGCGGGCGGGGCCGGCCAGCGCCAGGGCCACCCACGCCGCCACGACCGCCCGTCGCGAGATCGCCATGCCACCCTCCTCCGCCCGTCAACGCTTCGTTCACACCGCCGGGCTAGGCTACGCGAACTCAACGGACGCGCGAAACGGAAAAGGAGCAGCACTACTGCTGGATCGAGCTCAGATAGGCCAGGAGGTCGTCGATCTGCTCGGGCGTGAACTCGAACTCGGGCATCTGCGGGTGGCCGGTGACGATGCCCTCGGCCAGCGCCTCGGCGAGGTCGTCGATCGGGTAGTGCTCGCCCAGCGTGCGGAAGGGCGGTGCCCCTTCGAGGAGGCTGATGCCTTCCTTCTCGACCGCATGGCAGCGCGAGCACTGGTCCGACGCGATCTTGTGCCCGGCCTCCACGTCAGCAGCACGGGCGGCCGGAGCCAGAAGGAGCAGCGCCGAAGCGGCGGCGGCGAGGACCCTCATGCAGCGTCCGCCATGACCTGCGTGTCACCGGTGATCAGCGCCACGATCTCGTCGTGGTTGGTCGAGGCCCGGTCGCGCACGCCGGCCACACGGCCCTGGCGCAGGACGACGATGCGGTCGGCCACGTGCAGCGCGTGCAGGATGTTGTGGGTGATGACGACGACGGCCACACCCTGCGCCTTCACCCGCTCGATCAACTCCAGGCCCTTGTGCGTCTGGGTGACGCCCAGCGCCGCGAAGGGCTCGTCGAGCAGCACGAGGCGACCGCCGAAATGGACGAAGCGGCAGAGCTCGATCGCCTGCCGCTGGCCGCCCGAGAGATTGTCGACGCGGGCCCGGACCGAGGGCAGTCGCGTGCCGATGCCGCGGATGGCCTCGTCGGTGACGCGCTCCATCTCGGCCTCGCGGAGCCAGCGCACGCCCATGAAGGAGCGGGTCAGCTCGCGGCCCATGAAGAAGTTGGCGACGACGTCGACGTTCGGGCAGAGCGAGAGGTCCTGGTATACGGTCTCGATGCCCAGCGCCTTGGCATCGGCCGGCCCGTGCAGGTGGATCTCCTTGCCGTCGAGCAGGAGCCGGCCCGAACTCGGCGGCTGGGCACCGGCAATGATCTTGATCAGCGTCGACTTGCCGGCCCCGTTGTCGCCGAGCAGGGCCGTGACGGCACCCGCCGGAATGTCGAAGCTCACCTCTTCGAGGGCCGTTACCGCGCCGAAATGCTTAGCGACGCGATCGATGCGCAACAACGGCTCGGCCATGGCGTCCTCCCGGTCCCCCGCGATGCGACAGGGAGCGGCCGGACCTGTCAAGCACGGCGAGGAGCGGTCTGCTTACGAGCCGGCACTGCCCGCTGCCGACCGTGCTGGAGGTGCTGGTAGCCTAACAGCCCGTTGATGAAGTCGTGCCGTCGTCGAGTTGTTCTGGCGCGAGGCTGACGACGAGCATCGCGGCTGGTTGTCGGCGACGATCAGGACGGCGGTGACGACATCGGTCGGGTGGGCGACGAGTAGCCAGCAGGCGCATCCGCCCGCCGCGAATTCCCTCGGCGTGCCGGCGCCGATCAGAAGCCGCATGATGAGCCCGAAATTGTAGCCGGCGACGTGGATCAGGTAGCGCTTGTGCACATCGTCGCGGCCACGCAGCCAGACCCGGCGCAGGCCGCCCCGATCGAGGACCAGAGCGAAGCTGCGCCCGACCAGCTCGACCCGCAGCTTGAAGGCGTCTCGGGCAACGCCCGAGCGCAGCCGTGCCCGGTTGTTGTAGACGGCACGCTTGGCCGCCTCATCGCCGTACCACCGGCTCACACAGGCAACCTTCTTCTCGGCGATCCGGCTCTTCCAGGCGCTGTCCTCGAGCTCCTTCAGCCGATCGCGTGAATGGTAACCTTTGTCCGCCACGAGCTCGGCCGGGTCATCGGGCTGCGGCGCGGCGCCGTCCATTGCCAGATGGGATTCGGCCGCCTGCAGCGTGTCCGGCAGGGTCGCGGTATCGCCGCGATCGGCGCCATGGATCTCTGCCGCGACGATCGCCGCGGTGTCGAGATCGACGGCATGCTCCGGCTTGTAGGCGAGACGCGTGCGGCCATCCTTCAGCCTGGTGCTCTTGGCCTCGGGATCGGAAGGCGAGATCCAGTAGGCGTTCGACAGCCGCTTGCCTGCTCGCTTGCGGTCGAGCTGGACCAGGTCCTCTGCCGTCGGCGTCGCGACGCCGCTCGCGGCAGCCAGCCGCTCGAGCATGGACCGGTAGCTCTCGCCGGTGTCGCGCCGCACGATCGTGCGCAGCGCCGCATTGGCCTCGATGGTGGAGGCATCGACGCCGATGCGGCCGCCCGTGATCAGGCCGTGCTCATCCAGCCGCTGCAGCACCCAAGTGAAGACCGCCTCGTGCAGCTCCAGTGGCAGCCGGGAGCGGGTCCGGCTGAGCCAGGAGTGGTCGGGCACGGGCTCGGTGGTACCCAGACGCAGGAACTCGCGCAGCGATAGGCTATCCGAGCAGCGCCACTCGAGCCCCCGCTCGCTGTCGATCCCCTCGATGTACCCGACCAGATGCATGCGAAAGTAGCGCCCGGGCGGCAAGGACGGACGGCCCTGTCGGGTGGCGTAGAACGGCGCGCACTGCAGCTCGACAAAACTGTCGAACGCGCCCTTGGTCAGCACCGTCTGCAGGCGATCGTAGAAAGCATGACCCGGCGAGTGGGGCAACTCGCCCCAGCCAATCATCAGCTCCGCCTGCCGCTGATTCTGTCGCCCCAGCGCCATGCTCACCCCGCCGCATCAAGCCGTCAGCGAATCAGCCGCGAATGACTTCGTCCTCGGGCTGCTAAGGTAAGTGCACTTAATTGGGAAAGGACCTGTTGGCGATCGCGTGCAATCGCCGTCTCAATTGTGTCGCTGAAGTTGGGCCAGTTCTGGCTCAGCAGACCAGGTCTCCAGTTGCTAGTGCGTTGACTCCAACGGAAGCTTCGTGATGGGTTCTTGGTGTGATAGGCTCCTGGCGTTGGCCGGGAGGCGGAGATGGAGCTTTTGGAGGTTGATCGGGCGCGGCTGCAGGGGATCGTCGGCGACCGCAACAGTCGGGCGAAGCATGTCTATCGGGCGCAGATCGTGCTGCTCGCCGGTGACGGTCTGGGCTCGACACGGGTCGCTCATGCCGTCGGCAAGTCGGAGCCGACGGTGCGGCGCTGGCTGGCGCGGTTCGCGGCGCAAGGCGTCGACGGGCTGCTGCGCGATGCGACCCGACCGCCTGGCCGGCCGCCCTTGGCCAAGGCCGTGGTCGAGCGGGTGGTGCAGCTGACCCTGCACGAGCCACCGCCGGATGCCACGCAGTGGAGTGCGCGGCGGCTCGCCAGGGCGGTCGGCATCGGCCACGGTGCGGTGCAGAAGATCTGGGCGGCGCACGGGCTGAAGCCGCACCTCGTGCGCCGCTTCAAGCTCTCGACCGACCGACACTTCGCCGAGAAGCTGCGCGACGTGGTCGGTCTCTACATCGATCCGCCCGAGCGCGCCCTGGTCCTCTCGGTGGACGAGAAATCGCAGATGCAGGCGCTCGACCGCACGCAGCCGGGGCTGCCGATCAAGCGTGGCAGGGCCGGAACGATGACGCACGACTACAAGCGCTACGGTACCACCACGCTGTTCGCTGCGCTCGATGTCCTGAGCGGCAGGGTGATCGGCCAGTGCATGCTCAAGCACCGCGCCATCGAGTTCGTCCGCTTCCTGCGCCGGATCGACAAGGCCACGCCGGCGGAGCTCGATCTCCACCTGATCCTCGACAACTATGCCGCCCACAAGGCACCGGCCGTGAAGCGCTGGCTGGCGCGCCACCCGCGTTTCCACCTCCACTTCACCCCCACCTCGGCCTCCCCTCGCAGGCCCTCGGCCTGCGTGCCTGCGGCACCGGATCGATCGCGCCGCGATCGATGGGCCAACGCCGTCGAGGGTTTCTTCAGCCGGCTCACCACCAGGCGGCTGAAACGTGGCGCCTTCCGCTCGATCCTCGAGCTGCACCGCGCCGTCGACGACTACCTCGGTCACCACAACACCGACCCCAAACCCTTCATCTGGACCAAGCCCGTCGACACGATCCTCGACAAGGTCAGCAGAGCTAAACAAGCGTTGGAGTCAGCGCACTAGACAACGCCTGTGTCGCGATTTCGTTTAGATCCTACTCAGCAATTCTGATCTCTGAACCTATAGATTTAAAAGCGTGAACTTCTCCGTTTCTCTAATAAGCATGATGTGCCGCCTCAAATGATCCATCCACA
>JAXMCK010000015.1:0-4239 GCA_046349395.1 Geminicoccaceae bacterium
CCGATTCCTACCTGCGCTCGATCCTGGAGAAGGTGAAGACCATCGCCATGGTCGGCGCCTCCACCAGCGAGATGCGCCCCTCCTACTTCGCCATGCTCTATCTGCAAGGCAAAGGCTTCCGCGTCATCCCGGTGAACCCCAGGGCCGCCGGCGAGACCCTGCTCGGCGAAAAGGTCTACCCCGACCTCGCCAGCCTGCCGCTCGTCCCCGACATGGTCTCGATCTTCCGCCGGTCCTCGGAGGCCGGTGCCGTCGCCGACGAGGCCGTCCGCCTCGGCATCCCCGTCGTCTGGATGCAGCTCGGCGTCCGCGACGACGAAGCCGCCGAGCGCGCCACCGCCGCCGGCGCCGAGGTCGTCATGAACCGCTGCCCCAAGATAGAATACGGCCGCCTCTTCGGCGAGATCGGCTGGCTGGGCGTGAACCGAGGCATGCTGTCGTCGAAGCGCGGCAGTGCGGTGCAGTTGAGCAAGAAGAAGGGCGGGTTGGTCTAAAGACGACCTCGACCTCGCTAGCTCGCGGGCATTCTCCGTCTCTCTCGCAACGAGAGCTCCCTGCCTACAGCAGTTATTCCGCCTCTTCGCTGATTCAGCTTCTCAAGTTGCAGAGTAAGTATGCTCAGCGACTAGGAAGCCCTTTTCATCAATTCTTGAATCAAATTGCAAATGACGAGATATATTCTTGCAAGAGATCGAGCATTATCTGTTTTGGCTTGGCTTAATCGATTTGCCCGAAGGAGCGAACAAAAACCCACAACTACAACTCAATAGATATGCAGTCAGATAGAGGCAGATCCTATAGTCCGTGATTTGTTCCTATTTACAGGATTGATGAAACTATGTTATCACTGCTCCAGATTCTGTTGAATGGAGAGGGAAATGGGCTCCTTTGGACACCGAATCGTTTTTTGCAGTTGCCTACTGGTTCTCGCTTCAACTGCTGACGCAACTGCTGCTGATCGAAATCGCGTCGCAGCCGGCGGGCACAACGCCCAAGTCGTCGAACTTGGCCGTCTGCTCGCCGACCGCTACCGAGCTGCAGCGGAAGGCGAAAAGGGTGTGTGCGCCGTCGCGTTCTTGCCGGGGCCATCTCAGAGCTATGACATAAGGCTCGCGGTCACGAACTTCGGTTCGCAAAAACTGAGCTTTGTCATCCTCAACTCGTTCAAGGCCTTGCGTGGCGCGTCGCTCCTCTTGGACAGCATTTTCTATCCCACAGGACCATCAGGCGGCTCTGTGCAGGTGCTGTATCCAGCCCTCAACTCTGGAGGCCCCGCGGTACTAAAAATGTCGAGCTTCGATAACACCGACACGATAGGCTTCAATATCGATCCCGATAAGTACAACGATGCGAATTACAGTGCCACGGTCAACGACATGAATGGCACGAACGTCGAAGCAGTTTTCGCTGGCAGTCTACGCTGTCAGGCAACGCTGCAATATGATCCAGGACTGAAGGCGTCCTATGGCCTGCTGCGGCGTACGTCGCCGTAAGGCATGAACAAGCGGACGTGAGTTAGCTCGTCTGCCCCTATGGGCACGAGGAGAATAGCGATGAAGACACTCAAATGCCTTTGTTGCGCGGCGCTCGCCCTAGGCGTCTGCGCGTCGCAATCTGTCGCTGGCGAGACGCGATACACGACGCAAATCCCGAAGTTCGTGCCTCGCGATAGTCTCGTACAGCCTTTGCCACGCGTGGCCGAGCAAGCCGGAGTTCCCCGTGTTGTCGTGCGGGTGTACCGCGACTCGGTGCCCTGGTTCGGGGAGAATCGCGACATCGCCACTCTCCAGTCGCTGGGCAAGGTCGTCGGGCGCGACCTGTTCGTCCATTCCTTGCTTGCCTTGCAGTCCGGCATACCAGCCAATACCGCCGTTGTACTGATAAGCTCCAATGGTCAAGGTCTACAGTCCGCAGCCTCGCGGGAGCGCAACGCCGCTGCCCAGCGGAATCTCAGGTCTTTCACGCTGAACGGCGGGACACTGATCGTCGACATGGCCGACAACCTCGAATATGACGGATTCGTCGCGCCCGGTGCCGTCGGCACACCAACGCTTGTATTTCCCGACGAGTGTTTAACAGGCTGCGGAAAAAGCGAGAGAACTTGACGCTGGCTGCTTCGGCGGGGTTTGGGCCGACCGTTGCGCTTGCTTGACGCTGCTGATCGAGCCGACACGGGATCGGTTGCTGGTGCTGGTCATGCGGCTCCCAGTAGCTTCGGCAAGCGGATCAGATTGTAGGCCGCCGCGGCGAGCGTGAACTGCCAAGCGACACGCTCCTTGCCACGATGCCGGGCGCGCCGTTGCAGGGCGATCTCCTTGATCCAGCCGAACCCCTCCTCGATCCGCTTGCGGGCGCGCTGGCTCGCCGCATAGCCCAGGTGGCGCGTGGTTCGGCCATCGATCGCCGAGCGGCGGTTGCTGGTGTTCTGCGCCACGTGCGGCGTCGCGTTCAGGTCCCGCAGGGCGGTGACGAAGCCCTGGGTGTCGAAGTTCTTGTCGCCGGCGACCGTGATCCGGTGCCGTCCGGGGACCGCCGCGACCATCGCCTGCGCCTCATTGCGCTCGGCCGTGCCGTTGGCCTCGCCGAGACGGCCGTCGACGATCAGGCCGTGACGGTTCTCCATCAGCGCATGACCCATGAAGGAGAGCCTCGCCTCCTTACCCCGGCCCTTGCGGAACAGCCTGGCTTCGGGGTCGGTCGTCGAAGCGTGGGTGTCGTTGGTCCGCCGTTCGCCGTGAAAGTCGCGCTCGCCGTTGCGCCCGGGAGCCGGTGGTCCACCCGAGCCGTCCTTCGGCCGAAAGCTCTTCATGCTCGCCCAGGCCTGGATCAACGTGCCGTCGATCGAGAAATGCTCGTCCGAGAGCAGCGCCTCGACCTCGGGCTGCGCCAGCACGGCGCGCAGGAACTTGGCCGCGATCGCGCCCTCGAGCAGTCGGTCGCGGTTCTTGGTGAACACCGTCACGTCCCATACCGGATCGTCGACGCCCAACCCGACGAACCAGCGGAACAGCAGGTTGTAGTCCAGCTGCTCCATGAGCTGGCGCTCGGAGCGGATCGAGTAGAACGCCTGCAGCAGCAGCGCCCGCAGCAGCTTCTCCGGCGCGATCGAGGGGCGGCCGTTGCTTGCGTAGAGCTGGTGGAACTCGCCGTTCAGCGCCTGGAGCGCGGCATCGGTGATCGGCAGGATCGATCGCAGGGGATGATCAGCCGGCACCCGGCGCTCGCAGCTCACATAGCTGAACAGACCTTCCGTCCGCCGATCCGGCCCGCGCATCGCCTACCTCGCCATCACCCGCTCGCCCCAGATCGAATCACCACCTCGCCGCTCAGACCAGTCCCTTTTTCCGCAGCCTGTTAAACGTGTCGATAACGACGAAAGCAAAAGGTCCTGACCACCGCCTCGGGACCAGGGACGACCACCCGGTCGTGATTGGGCCTGACGGCATAGCGGGAACTCGCGATGATTGGACGGACTCGAACATTGATATGCGTTCGGGCTGCTTCGTGGTTCATGGCAATTTGAAGGACGGCATCAGTTTGCCGGGAAACACGGTGCCGCTGGTGGAGGCGCGGTTTGGCGGGTCTCAACGGCCTGTCTTGGCGGAATATCGCTACGGGCGTGGCCTCGTGATACTTGATACCCTCACGAAGGAATTTATCGCCCAGAACCCCTATGGGTATGGCTACTCCGTCTTCATGAGAAATCTGTTCTATTACGCGATGAATCGTGACCGAAATCTCGCAGCGAGACAGTGACTCAATGCGTCAGTCGAATCGGTGTAGCTGAAGCAGCGAGCAAGAGGGGCCGCCGTTCTGGCGGCCCCTCTTGCCGCAGCCGTAACGACCGACGCTTTGTGAATGCGAAGGGCAACCCTTAGGTTTCCCGCCCGTTCCTGCCTAGGGGAGTGATGCCTGCCGCCCGGCTGGGCGGTGGTCCGCGGCGCTCCATATCGTCTGCTGGTGGTGGTGGAGCCTGCGCATGGACCGGCGTTTCTTCGGGTCGTTACCGCTTCTGGGTCTGCTGTTCCTCGCCGCCTGCGACAACGAGCCGAACGGGTCGGCGCAAGGGGCGACGCCGCCGCCACCGCCTGCGGTTACGGTGGCGCAGCCGCTGCAGCAGAAGCTGATCGAGCAGGACGAGTTCACCGGCCGCTTCGAGGCGGTCGAGCGGGTCGAGGTCCGGGCGCGCGTCGCCGGCTACATGCAGGAGGTGCACTTCACCGACGGCCAGATCGTCGA
>JAXMCK010000016.1:0-2632 GCA_046349395.1 Geminicoccaceae bacterium
CTCCTTCAACACCGGCCGCATCGACCATCTCTACGCCGACCCGCACCAGGAGGGCGGCCGCTTTTTCCTGCACTATGGCGACCTGACGGATGCCACTAACCTGATCCGCATCGTGCAGGAGGTGCAGCCCGACGAGATCTACAACCTGGCCGCCCAGAGCCACGTCAAGGTCAGCTTCGAGACCCCGGAATACACCGCCAACGCCGACGGCATCGGCACGCTGCGCCTCCTGGAAGCCATCCGGATCCTCCGCCTCGAGGGCCGCACCCGCTTCTACCAGGCCTCCACCTCCGAGCTCTACGGCAGCTCACCGCCGCCCCAGGACGAGGACACGACCTTCCGGCCGCAGAGCCCCTACGCCGCGGCGAAGCTCTACGCCTACTGGATCACCCGTAACTACCGCGAGGGCTACGGCCTCTTCGCCACCAACGGCATCCTCTTCAACCATGAGAGCCCGCTGCGCGGCGAGACCTTCGTCACGCGCAAGATCAGCCGCGGTGTCGCCGCCATCGAGCTGGGCTTCGAGGACCGGCTCTTCATGGGCAACCTCGATTCAAAGCGCGACTGGGGCCACGCCCGCGATTATGTCGAGGGCATGTGGCGCATCCTCCAGCACGGGGTTCCGGCCGACTGGGTCCTGGCCACCGGCGAGGCGCACTCCGTCCGCGAGTTCATCGAGCTGGCTTTCGCCCAAACCGGCCGCGAGATCGTCTGGTCCGGCAGCGGTGTCGACGAGACCGGCCGCGACCGCCGCACCGGCAAGCTGCTGGTCGAGATCGACCCCCGCTACTTCCGCCCGCTCGAGGTCGACTATCTCCTGGGCGATCCCACCCGTGCCCGCCGCGATCTGGGCTGGACCCACAAGGTGGCCTTCGCCGATCTCGTGAAGGAGATGGTGGCCTCCGACCTCGTCACCCTGCGCCGCGAGCGCGCCGCCGGCTTCCAGCCCCAGGCGGCGGAATAGCTTTCATGGCCTCCGCCCGGGCCGATGCGGTGCCCATGGCATCTGATTTCGGCGGCACAGATCCGACAATGCTCCGGCGCTTCTTTCCTGAGATGGAAGCGGGTGGCTTCCCGCGCCACGATGGCACCATCGAGTTCTACAATAGAATAAATGCGTTGCTCGATCCGTCCTCCGTGTTGCTCGACTTTGGTGCCGGGCGCGGCGAGTCGCATTTTGATGACAAGTGCGCCTACAGAAGACAATTGCAGGCGTTCAAAGGCCGAATCGCCCATGTGCATGGGGTGGATGTCGATCCGGTCGTCTTGACCAATCCGCGTCTCGATAGCGCCCACATTCTCACATCATCTGGGCAGATTCCGCTGCCTGATGAAAGTGTCGACGTCGTGCTGGCCGATTGGGTGCTCGAGCATCTGGAGCACCCTGACGTTACTGTCGGCGAGTTCGCCAGAGTTCTGAAACCCGACGGATGGGTCTGCGCGCGTACGCCGAATCGTTGGCATTATCAGTATTTGGCTGCGCAGCTTATTCCTGAGCGCTTTCATGCTTCCGTGCTGCGGCACGTGCAGAAGAACCGAAAGTCTGTTGACGTGTTTCCTAAGTATTATCGCTTGAATGACAGGCGGGCTATCGCTCGCGTGTTCGGCAAGTTGTTCGACAATTTCACCTATGAATACTCCCCTCCGCCGGCTTACGTGCCAGACTCGGCGATTCTGTGGCGCATTGCACTTCTGGTCGATATCTTGGCACCGCCGACGTTTCGAACGAATCTGTACGTGTTTGCGCGTAAGCGCGGCGGCAAAGCATGACCGCAGCATCTGCATTGCTGGGCCGCAGGGTCTTCGTATCCGGTCATCGTGGCATGGTCGGTAGTGCGCTTGTCCGACGCCTGCAAATGGAGTCGCTGGAGATCCTGACCGCTGATCGGGTCGAGTTGGACCTAACACGGCAGGCCGAAGTCGAGGCCTGGATGACAGCGACGCGGCCGCAGGTCGTCATCGTCGCGGCCGCCCGCGTCGGCGGCATCCTCGCCAACGACACGAGGCCGGTCGACTTCCTCGAAGACAATCTCCTGATCGAGACGAACCTGATCCGTGCGTCGCATGCGGTGGGGGTGGAGAAGCTCCTCTTCCTGGGCTCTTCCTGCATCTACCCCAAGCATGCCCCGCAGCCGATGCCCGAGAGTGCCCTCCTGACCGGCCCGCTGGAGCCGACCAACCAGTGGTACGCGATCGCCAAGATCGCCGGCATCATGCTGGCCCAGGCCTACCGTCGCCAGCACGGTGCCGACTTCATCAGCGCCATGCCGACCAACCTCTACGGGCCCGGCGACAACTTCGACCTCGCCGCCAGCCACGTCGTCCCGGCCCTGATCCGCAAAATGCACGAGGCGAAGCTGGGGCACCGCGACACCGTCGAGATCTGGGGCACCGGCAACCCCCGCCGCGAGTTCCTCCACGTGGACGATCTGGCCGACGCCTGCGTCCATTTGCTGAAGCACTATAGCGGCGAGGAGCATGTGAACGTCGGCTGCGGCGAGGATGTCACCATTCGTGAGGTGGCGGAACTAGTGGCCGTCACTGTCGGCTACGCGGGCGAGCTGAGCTTCGACGCCACGAAGCCCGACGGCACGCCGCGCAAGCTGGTGGACGTGACAAAGCTGACGGGACT
>JAXMCK010000017.1:0-2325 GCA_046349395.1 Geminicoccaceae bacterium
TTCGGGCCTGCCGTACATCTCGCGATAGGCTTCCACCATGTCCGGCAGGTCCGGATCCTTGGTGAAGGCGTCGAGCTCGGCATCCGAGATCTTGAGCTTCGCCGCCGCTTTCGCCGCCGAGGCACCCAACGCCAGCAGGCGCACGAAGCGGCGCTTGTTGCGGCCGGCGCGGAACTCGGGGTCGAGGCGATAGGGGGTGTCGTCCATGGAGAAGGATCATAATCCTGATGCGATATAGGAGCAAGATCCTTTTCGCCGGTAGTAGATGAAGTCGCTGCCCGCCAACCGACCCGTCCTCAGTGGGGAGCCGTCCAGAATGTACATCTGCCGCTCGGAGGCGCTGGTCGCCCGAAAGAGCTGATCTACATCATCGGTCGGAATCGCAGAGCTTCCCGCCGGAGCATCGACTGGGGGCGCGACGCCGGCGGGACTCAACGCTACGATCTCGTCAGTTGAATTGCCGGGCCCAACATGACACTAGGCCGACCCGGCGCACCGGCGAGACCGCCGGTCGCGAGGGACGACTTCATGCCGACATCCAGCCCGCCGCTGGTGCGATGCTGCCTAGCCTTTGCGGTCGTCGTCCCGAGGGTCGGGTGCGGCTATCGGGTTCAACGCGAGAGGGTCAGCACGCGGCGCTCGATTCCAGCGGCCTTGTGTCCACCGGACAGCGTCGCAGTTGACCCTTGGCACCCGTGGGAACAGGTTACGTCGCGATAGCACGGCACATGTGGGGCATGCCCGCTCGGGACGACAATACAGTGCGCATCGCCATCCTCCTGGATGATCTCAGCGGTGGCGGGGTCGAACGTTCGATGCTCACGCTCGCCGGCGGTTTCCGGCGCCGCGGGCACACCGTCGATTTGATCCTCGCCCGACGCGCGGGCCCGCTCGAGAGCGAGGTGCCGGCCAATATGCGCGTGCTCGTCCTGCCGGAGAACGCCGACCTCGGCGTCCGGCTGGCCATCGCGCGCGCCGATCCGGGCGGCATCGGGGTGCTGGCGCGGCCTCTCCTCCTGGCCCGGCGCAAGCGGCTCGGCCGGATGCCGGCGCGGCTCCCGAGTCTCGTCGCCTATCTCCGGAGGGAGCGCCCCGACGTGCTGCTGGCGGCGAAGCTGCGCCCGAACCTGGCGGCGGTCTGGGCCCGCCGCCTCGCCCGTGTGCCGACGCGCGTCGTCCTCACGGAGAGGACGTCGCCCAGCGAGCATTTTCCGATGGGCCGGAACAAGGGACGCAATCAGGACGTGCGGCACCTGATGCACCGCACCTATCCGCAGGCCGATGCGATCGTGACCGTCTCCCGCGATCTGGCTGACGATCTGGCGCGCTTCGCGGACCTGCCGCGTGCGAGCATCCAGCCGATCTACAACCCGGTCGTGGATTCGCGGCTGGAGGAGGCGGCACGGGAAACACCCGACCATCCGTGGCTGGCTGAAGGCGAGCCGCCGGTGATCCTGGCCGTAGGCCGCATCGAGCCGAGGAAGGGCTTTACGACCCTCCTGCGCGCATTCGCCCAGGTGCGGGAGCGGCGGCCTGTACGGCTCGTCATCCTGGGCGGCATGAAGAACGAGGCCGGCGGGCACGAGCAGGCGCTTCTCGACCTTGCGCGCCAGTTCGGGATCGAGGCGGACCTGTCGCTGCCCGGGTTCAGGCTCAACCCTTTCGCCTACATGGCCCGTGCCGCCGTCTTCGTGCTGCCCTCGGAGTATGAGGGCCTGCCGGGCGTGCTGATCCAGGCGCTGGCCTGCGGTTGCCCGGTGGTGAGCACGGACTGCCCGACGGGGCCACGCGAGATCCTGGAAGGCGGGCGTTACGGACCCCTGGTGCCGGTCGGGGACCACCGGGCCATGGCGGACGCGATCGCGGCGACCCTCGACGATCCTTTGCCGCCCGACCTGCTCCGCGAGCGTGGCCGCGAGTTCGGCGTCGACGCGTCGACGGACGCCTATCTCGCCTTGTTCGACGAGCTTCGCGGCGAGGCCCGATCGTCGTCCGAAGCGCGCGATGTCGAGCGGCCCGTCGACTCCCCTCACGCCGAGTTCAGCGCATGATGCGGATCAACGTCTTTCTCAGCAGCGCCGGCGAAGGCGGCCAGGCCGACCGCAAGCGCCACGTGCTGCGCTGCTTCTACGACGGCCTGATCGCCACGGGAGAGAACGCCGGGTTGGTCGATCAGCCGGGCTACCAGCCCTGCGACGTCGCCGTGGTGCTGGGCGGACGGCCGCTGGCCGCCCACCGCGCCGCCGAGAGCTGCCGGGAGGAGATCTTCGCGCGGCACCGGGGCGAGTTCGTCTTCATCGAGACGCCGCTCATCGGCCGGCAGGT
>JAXMCK010000018.1:0-2324 GCA_046349395.1 Geminicoccaceae bacterium
ATCGTCCCGATCCCTGGCCTCTGGAGGATGCCATGATCTCGCTCGTCCTGCTCGCCGTCGCCCTCGTGGCCGCGGTCGTCGTCATCGCCTACAACCTCGCGCTCTACGCCATGCCGGTGATGGTCGGCGCAGCCGCGTTCAACGTCGTGCACGCCGGCGGCGCCGGCGTCCTGCTGTCGGCGGTCGCAGCGGCGGTCGCCGCCATCGCCGCCGTCGCGGCGATCCTGGCGCTGCTCGCGCTCGCTCGGAACCCGCTGGTCAGGCTGGGCAGCGCGGCGCTCTTCGCCGGACCGGCGGTGATCGCGGGCTACGCCCTCGTGCATGGACTGGTGAAGCACGCGGTCGCGGCGCCCGTCGCCGTCGTGGCGATCAGCATCGTCGGCGGTCTCGCGATCGGCGCCGCGGCGCTCGCGAACCTGATGGCGCTCGCCGCCCCCGAGCGGTGAGACCGCGTCGGGCGGATCAGGCGGCTGCCTTCTTGCGGCCGCGGGCCTTGGTCGGCTCCGGGGCCGGCGCCGGTGTGCGGGGCTTGCGGCCGAGGCCGATCTTCTTGGCGAGTTCCTGGCGCTTGGCGGCGTAGGCCGGCGCCACCATCGGATAGTCGGGCTTGAGGCCCCACTTCGCCCGGTATTCCTCGGGCGTCATGCCGTAAGCGGTCATCAGGTGCCGCTTCAGCATCTTCAGCTTCTTACCGTCCTCCAGGCAGACGATATAGTCGTCGGTCACCGAGCGCTTGATCGGAACCGCCGGCGTCAGGGTTGCCGGGAGCGGCTTCTCGTCGGTGGCGAGCTCGCCGAGCTTGGCGAAGACCGCGGCGATCACCTCGGGCACCGCGTTGGTGTCGAGGGCGTTGTTGCCTACATAGGCCGAGACGATCTCGGCCGTCAGGGCGAGAAGTTCGCTGCGGTCGATCGAAGGTTCGCTGTCCATCACGGTCCTGTTCGTCTGCTGTCTCGCCCCACGACCGTGGGTTAGGTCGGGTTCAGGAAGAGTTCAACAGGAGAGTGCAGCAACTGATCCGCAGTTCTGTCGATCTGCAGGAAGTACGGCCGACGCCAGCCGCGTATCGTCAGGAGGCCTCGTCGGCAAGGTCTTCGGCGAGCAGCCAGCCGAAGCCCTGCTTCTCCTCGATGAGCTCCGCCAGCGCCAGCAGCCGGGCGCGGCTTTCCGGGTCGGTGGAGCGGGCGAGATGGCGGACACGCAGGCTCGCCTCGGCGCCGAGCAGAGCGATCACCTCGTCGGCGGTGCGCTCGAGCCGCTGCTGCTGCTTCGACCGAAACGGAATGACATTGCCGTCAGGCATCGTGCCGCACCCCCGAGAACCCCGGCTGCAGCTTGCCCCGGCAGGTGCCCTCGCCTCAAGCGCGGTCGGACGTTGACCTCAATGTCGCAGCGCGGCTGGAGCCTCGTCGTGCCGCCCGGCTCGATCTGCGAAGTGCCGAGGTCCTCGCGGGTCTCGTCATGCCCGGCGATGTGTGGGGCCCGACGATGGGCTCGTGCTGGATTGGCCGGCTCCTCCGGTCGCAGATGGCCTCATGGCAGGGTGTTTCGGATCCGGTCGTCCGTCCGGGCGAGCGTCCATGTCCCGGACCCTTGTGGCTGTGAGCGGCGTGAGTACGGCGAGGGTGGGCGGGAGGCACCGGGGCGACATCGGTTGCGATCGGGCTGACTCCCTCCGTTCGCGCGGAGAGGACGGCTGTCCCACTCGTGTCTCCCGGTTGGCATCCGCGGACGAACCATCCCTCCTCCTCATCGAGCCCCTGAGCCCGTTCGGTTTCCGCCGGCAACCCCGCGCGGCGCCGGACCCGTGTTGGCGCATGCGCGCCTGCCCGCGCCGGTCCGGGCCTTGGGGGTCAAGCTGTCCGCGCGCGGACAGTGCAGGCAGCTCCCGACGGTCTCCGCCCCGGGTCTCGTCGGAGGGACGGTCCCTCCGGCGGAAGCAACGGAGACCGATCATGCAGAACATCGTCATCCTCGCCGGCAACATCGGCCAGGCCCCCGAAGGCCGCACCAACCAGGGCGGCACCCGGATCACCCGCTTCACCCTCGCGACCTCGCGTCCCCGCTACGCCGACGGCAAGGTCGTCCGGGACGAGAACGGCTACCGCGTCCAGGACACCGAGTGGCACCGGATCACCTGCTTCAACGGCCTCGGCAAGACCGTCGAGGAGCACTGCCAGAAGGGCATGAAGATCCTCGTCCGCGGCCGCATCCACTACACCAGGTGGACCGACACCGCCGGCGTCGAGCGCTACGGCTGCGAGATCATCGCCGAGACGATCGACTTCCTCAGCCGCGCGAAGCCCGCCACCGAGGAGGAGCCG
>JAXMCK010000019.1:0-3273 GCA_046349395.1 Geminicoccaceae bacterium
CGGTGAGCAGCACCATGGGCTCGCCCGAGCCGCCGAAGTCCAGCACCTCGAGCCGCACGCCCGGCGCCACCTCGACGAAACGCACCTCGTGCGGCGTGTGGTCCGCGCATGCGGCCGGCTCGTGGTCCGTCGCCCATGCCGCGGCCGGTGCCCCGAGCGCCAACAGCGCCAGCGCCACGAGCAGGAGACGCATCCTTTGCTTGGGGTACCTGGTCATTTACTTCGTTCCCCGCTCAGGATCTTGGCGGTATGCCCAAGAAATCCCGCATCCAGCGCACAACCTCTGCCTCGTTGCTGATGTAGATATAGTGGGGAGCATTGGGCAGCAGGAACGTGTTCGCCCTGTTCCCTTCCGCGAACCTGCCGATGGTCCTCCGATCCCAGTCGACGATCCGCCCCCATCCCGCATCGAACTCGGCCTGCTCGGCTGGGCTCAGGTACCAGTAGTAGGCCTGCCGCGCCTCGCGGCCGAGCAGAGCGAAGATGCCGAGCCTGGGTGCTCCGATCTTCCGCCAGTCTGTCGGCGTCGACTTGCCTGCTCCAGCGAAGACCTTGGCGCGGATCGCCTCGGGCGTGACATTGTCCACAAGCCTGCCGGAACGGTCGAATATGAAGGTGTTGCAGAATGCTGCGTCGGGCTCGCGATTTCCTTGCAGGCGCGCCACAGCCGCTTGCAGGGCTCGCAAGGAGCTGGAATCGGCGTCGGTGAACGGCGGCGGCGGCAGCTCCTGCTCTTCTCTCGGCACCTCCGCGCGATCGAGCGCATCCAGATAGACCAGCTTCTCGACGCGACGCGGATGGGCGAGGCCGAGCCGGCTCAGCTCCGAGCCGGCGATCGAGTGGCCGACGAAGACGGCCTTGCCGATCCCGAACGCGTCGAGCACCGCGATGTCGTCGTGCGCCCTGGTAGGAACGTCGTAGCCGCCAGAGGGCTTGTCCGAAGCGCCAAACCCCCGGCGGGTAATGCCGATGACCCGGAAATAGTCGGTGAACTGGTAGGCGAACTCGTCCCACACGTGCGCGTTGTCGCCGATCCCGGTGAGCAGCACCATGGGCTCGCCCGAGCCGCCGAAGTCCAGCACCTCGAGCTGCACGCCCGGGGCCACCTTGACGAAGCGAGCCTTGTGCGGCGTGTGATCCTCGCAGACCGCCGGCTTGTCGTCCGTCGCCCACGCCGCACTCGGTGCTCCGAGCGCCAGCAGCGCCATCGCCACGAGCAGGAGGCGCATCCTTTGCTTATGGCACTTGATCATATACTTGTTCTCTCAGGTCAGGATCTTGGCGGTATGCCCAAGAAATCCCGCATCCAGCGCACGACCTCGGCCTCGTTGTTGATGTAGACATAGTGGGGAGCACCGGGCAGGAGGAACGTGTTGGCCGCGTTTCCCGCCTTGAACCTATTGATGGTATCGCGATGCCAGTCGACGATCGGCCCCCACGCCTCGTCGAACTCGGCCTGCTTGGCCGGGCTCAGATACCAGTACCAGGCCTGCCGCGCCTCGCGGGTGAAGATGGCGAAGATGCCGAGCCGCGGCACCTTGATCTTCGCCCAGTCGGTCGGCGGCCTCGACGAGACGCTGGCGGAGGTCTTGGCCCCGACCCATTCCGGCGTCGTGGATTCCAGGATCCTTCCGTCTGCCGCGAACCGCAACCCGTGGCAGACGGCCGGAGCCGGGGAACGGAGCGCCTGGAGGCGAGCCGTTGCAGCCTGATAGGCCTGCAGGGACTTCAAGTCGGCGTCGGTATAGTCGGGCAGCGGCGGCTCGCGTCGCGAGGGCAGGAAGCGCTCCGCCAAGTCGGCGGCGTCCAGATAGACCAGCTTCTCGAGCCGCGCCGCATGCCTCGCGCCCAGCTCGCTCAGCTCGGCACCGGCGGCCGAATGGCCGGCGAACACGGCCTTCTTGATCCCGAGCGCGTCGAGCACCGCGATGTCGTCGGCGGCGCGGGTTGGCACGTCGTAGCCGTTGCGCGGCTGGCTCGAAGGCAGGTAGCCGCGGCGGGTGATGCCGACGACGTGGAAGTAATCGGTGAACTGAAAGGCGAAGTTGTCGTAGACGTGCGCATTGTCGCCGCCGCCGGCGAGCAGCACCATCGCCCTGCCCTTGCCGCCCCAGTCCACCACCTCGAGCTCGACGCCGGGCGCCACTTTGACGAAGCGGACCTTGTGCGGCGTGTGGTCCTCGCACGCAGCCGGCTTGTGGTCGGTCGCCAGCACCGCCGCCGGAGCGCCGAAGGTGAGCAGCGCTACCGCACCAAGCAGCAAGCCCAATGATCGCGTCGACTTCATTCCATCATCCCAACATTGTTCACTTGTCCGACCCGGGCACACGCTCACCGGCTGGCGCGCGGGACCGCCGACTTCAACTGGCGAAGTGGCCCCTGGAGCTTTCCGGAATTGCGCGTGCTCAGGGCCTGGATCCCAGCGTGGTGGCGCCCGTTGAACGGTGTCACCGAGCTCGGGCAGCCCGCTCTCGCCGCATCGGCAGGGTCGTCGAACCAGAGCCCGAGATGAAAAGTATGCACAGGTGCGGTCGCCGGGTTGCTCGAGGCATCAGGGAACGCTCGCTTGCTGTGCACACCGGGCGCTTGAGCGACTCCTGGCGCTACGACGAACGTCTCGACGTTGAACCGGCCGGTGAAAGTGCCCTGCGCCACACCTTGCGCGTTGCTCTCGAGATCACCCTGATACCAGGAAAGACCGAACGGGCTGTTGGGAGCCTGGATTACGAACAGATTGAACTCGGTATTGGGCGGCAGGTTCTTCGCCTCGATTGCCATCTGCTCGACCGGTCCAAGTGGCGTCACCGTGGCGTGCGCCTCCGCGCCCCGAAGGCAATTGGCTGCAACCGCGGCGGCTGACCGGACCATCTCGAATTCAAGCGGTGGAAGCTGTCTTCCCCGCACGGCCTGGGCGCTGCCGATCACCTCGGTGGTCTGGCACCCAGGAAAGCGAGAGCACGCCGAACCGCCGTCGATTATGACCTTCTCGATGGAGTTGTTGCCAACCTTGCCGTTAAGAGGGAATGAGAAGTGAATGGTAATTGTCTCCGTGAATCGTTGGACCACGCCGCCTGTTTCTGCTGGACGCCCAGTGAATATGACGCAGTCTTCACAAGCACTCTGCTTAAATCTCTCGCGGGGGAACACCGCGGCATAATCGCCGCCCCCGAGACGGCCGGTAACTCGTAGTCTAACGTTACTTTGTATATGCGTTTCGGCATCGTAATTGAAAGAGCCGTCAATGTGGACAGGAGCGTCAGGAACCTGCGTGAA
>JAXMCK010000020.1:0-2302 GCA_046349395.1 Geminicoccaceae bacterium
GCCGTGCTTGCCGAGGCTGACGCCGACGCCAGAGCGGCTGGGCTGAATCGGTCGGAGCTCATCGAGCGGGCGCTGCGCAACGAGCATCTCCGTCGCGCGCTGCACACATACACAACGCGTACGGCGCCGGCGCTCGATATCGACGCCTACGCCGACCAGGTCTATGAAGCCAACCGGGCCGCGGATCTGTGATCGCGCCCGGTGACATCGCACCGCGCCAGGACAGCAGCCGTGAACTCTACGTCGTAGTGTTGTCCAATTCGATTCACCTGGCCGCCAACACCGGCCGAGTGATCACCTGCCCTTTCATCCCCGGCAAGATCCCCGATGACGCGATGGCCATGGTGGTCACCATCCGCCGGCCTGAAGGCACGCTCCTGCCCGAGCTGGTGCAGTGGCTGCCGAGTTCGGCGCTCGGTGAACCGATCGGGGCCGTCGGTGCAGACGCACTCGGTGAAGTGACTGTCCGATCCGGAACTTTCTGAGAGTGCGGGGGAGTGCTGACCGGCGCACTCTCAACTGGTTGTGGACGGCATCAGGCCAAGAAATCCACGACAACGTGAGAGTGCCGGATGAAATCCAGAAAGACCTGAGAGCGTCAGAGTGGCTCATCCGGTCGATCCAGCGGCGTCACGGGCACCGGATCGCGCCGTGCGATTTCCATACGCGCGTCGCGCCGCGCAGCGGCGGATGTGCGAGCGGGCTGCGAGGGCGTAGCGCTACTGACCTACCATCAAATCGCTCGCAGGCACCCCGAGCGCGTCGGCGATACGAAAAAATCGCTCGTACGGCAATCCGCGCTGGCCGCTTTCGACTCCGCTGAGCACGGAACGGTCCACACCGGAGGGGCGCCGTTAGTGGTCACGACCCCCTACAACATCTACAGCAGCTCCTGGATCGACGAGTCCGTGGTCGTCACCCGCACATAGACGCCCTCGGCTCTGCGCTGGCCGCAGTTCTTGGCGACACCGCGGCCAGAAAGTCGTCTGCGATCTTCGACCCCGCCGCGGTGAGGTCGACGGTGGCGAACCGGATGCGCCGTCCCTGGATGACGACCTCCTCATCGAAGCGGCCGTCGACCACGGGGTGCAACATCAGCCCCTCTGAAGGGTTCTCGCCCTCCGTCGCCGCCTGGGACATCAGGTAGGCGTAGATCTGGTAGACGTAGTCGCTTTTCAGCGTCGTTGCGCGGTAATAACCGGCCTCCGTGACGGAGGCGAACTTGGTGTCGATGACGATCCGGCGCGATCCTTGGCCGTCAGGGTTCGGATGTTCGAGGACGATGTCGAGCTTCATCTGCGGGAGCACAGCGTCCATCCCGGCTGACGCGTCGGAGATGTCCCACTGCTGAGTGGGGCCGTGTTTCACCTTCCATCCCTTGCGTGTCAGGTGGTGCCGGTAGATCCCGTGGGAGGCATGCTCGAACAGCGTGCGCAGGTAGTGGACGTCGTCCGCCGGCAGCGGCAGGCGACGATCGCCCTCGTCCGTGGTCGGGATGGCGAAAGTAAGCATCAGCTCAGCGGTGGCCAGCATTGTCCGGTCGCGTTGGAGCAGGCGCTGCTGTCGCAGGTGGGGCACCTCCGCCAGGCGGGGACACGGACCCCGCACACCAGCGGTCTCCATCTGGCGGGCGAGAGAGCGGTACCGCGGCTCCCGGGGTAGGAGGACGGCGGCTCGTTCGAGCGCCGCTCGGACGAGCCGGTTGGAGGGGATGTCGGTGACGATCTCGTCGAAAGTGCAGTTGACCTGGCCGCGGCTGAGCAGCTGGTGACGTTCGGTCGCGAGCTGGTTGATCCGCCCACGCACCCGCCGCTCGTTACGGGCCACGGAGCGGAACCCGACGGACAGACCACGATGGAGCCGTTGTGCGACCTCGTCGGCCAGCATCCGCGCCATCAGGTTCGGCAGCTCTTCGGGTGCGTCCTCAGCGGTGACCGGTCCGTAGCCCTCGGTCCGGAAAAAGTCGGAGGCGAAGAACTGCAGAAGCCACAGGTTGCGGACCGGGATCTGCATATTCAGGCGCCGAGGAGCTTTTTGCAGGCCTCGTCGGCGAGGTCGGGACGGTCGAACCAATATTCCTCGAGCAAGGGTCGGACGTCGGTGTCGACGACGCGTTCCCACCACTGCTTGGTGTCCAGGCCGGTGGTGTCGAGCTCGACAGTAGGTGTGAAGTAAGAGTGGCCGACGCAGTACTGGCGCCCCAGCGCGCTGTCGTTGCTGATCTGCTCGTTGAGGGCATGGACGCGCTGGCCGTAGATCTCCAACAGCTTGGGGTCGTAGCCGAGTTGGCCGACGTACTCGA